>NZ_JAMGZJ010000069.1 GCF_025564085.1 Silvania confinis
GTAATGACATGGTATCTCTCGCATCCCACGGCATAAGCGACTCCATATACGGGTTCTTATGCCTTAGTTGTAAGTGTCTACCATGTCCCCGAACAAGCGTTCACTATGTCCCCAGTCTGTACACCCAAAGGGAGAGGGAACCGCCTGTGCAGATATCATGTATCCCTCACCCCGGACCTCTCCCAAAGGGAGAGGGAACCGTCCGTGCAGACATACATAGCCTGACAAATCCTTTGCGCGAATTTGAATACCTGAATAATAACCCAACGTAACTATCGGCATGATGGCCGCTCAACGTGAATGGGTGGTGGCAGAATGTTTACAAAAGCGTTATCGGTAGTGTTACTGACCTGTGCGTTATTTTCCGGTCAGCTGATGGCAGGACATGCGGGACATGAATTTTTTTGGGTGAAGAAGGTGGATCAACAGCTGCGCCATGAAGCTGACAGCGATGAGCTACGGGCAGTGGCAGAGGAGTCTGCAGAAGGCTTGCGCGAACATCACCACTGGCAGAAGTCGCGCAAACCGGATACTCACTTTCGTTGATTAACTGCCTTTACGCTTCGGCAGCGTTTTCAGCAGATCGTCAGGACTGACGGACGCGACAATGCTGCCAGGCTGAGGCGTTTTAAAGATGTGGTTTTTCATCTTGCCAATAACGTGCATTTCGCACGGACGGCAGTCGAATTTCAGGGTTAACACTTCATCGCCGTTCACCAGCTGCATCGGGGTAGCTTTCCAGCTCTTGATGTTGCCTTTCGCCTGTTTCGGACAGAGGTTAAAAGCGAAGCGCAGGCAATGCTTGGTGATCATCACCGGCACATCCCCCTTCTCTTCATGCGCCTCATACGCCGCATCAATCAGGGTCACGCCGTAACGCTGATAGAACGCCCTCGCCTTGTGGTTGTAGACGTTTGCCAGGAACGACAGATGGGTGTCCGGGTAGACCGGCGGTGGCACGGAGACCGCTTTACGGCTGCCGCGCGGGTAATTGTCGAGACGCGCGGTATCCAGCATATCGGCGGTTTCACGACGGAACTGATTCAGCAGGCTGTTCGGCACAAAAAGCGCATCCGGCAGATTGACCTGAATATCCCGCGCGTAATAAATCGTCTGACCCAGTTTGGCGACGCCATCTTTCAGGCTGTTCAGCGCTTTTTCGCCGTTGTTCGCCACCTCAAACTGCCCGTCGAGGGTGTGCGTCACGCTGATACCGTCTTCGCTGGTCATGGTCAGGATCAGCTGCTCTTCCCAGCCGCCCAGCTCGATATCCACCGCAATGCGCCGTTCGCTGGAGGTTTTCTGCAGCGCCTGCTGCCAGTTATGATCCAGGTTACGGTTCAGGGCCGCATGCGGTCGCGCTTTATACAGATCGGCGGGCATTTCGTTCGGCCACACGCGATAGCGATTTTCAGCGATTTTTTCTACCGTATTGGCGCGGAAGCCAACAACTTCACGTTTGATCATCACGTTCAGGCCATCGCCGTTCGCCAGCGGCTCGGTGACGTCGACATCAAGAAAATCTTTCGTCACTTTCAGCACTTCACCCACCGGCAGGCCAATAAATTTTGGCGAGTCGAACGCACCGATGTCCTCTTTACGCGCATTCACAAAGTAATCGGTGCTGCCGCGATGGAAAGTCTTGTCGGTGGAGGGAATAAAGAAGTGCTCGGTACGTCCGGCGGAGCTGCGCGCCAGGCCACCGCGATCGTCGATAATCGCATCCAGCATCTGGCGGTAGTGAGCGGTGATGTTCTTCACGTAGCTCATGTCTTTGTAGCGCCCTTCAATCTTGAAGGATTGCACGCCCGCGTCGATCAGCGCCCCAAGGTTGGCGGTCTGGTCGTTATCTTTCATCGACAGGAGGTGTTTATCAAACGCCACCACGCGTCCCTGATCGTCTTTCAGGGTATACGGCAGACGGCAAGCCTGGGAGCAGTCACCCCGGTTGGCGCTGCGCCCGGTTTGCGCGTGAGAGATATTGCACTGCCCGGAATAGGCGACGCACAGGGCTCCGTGGATAAAGAATTCGATGGTGGCATCGGCCGCCTGGTGGATATCGCGGATCTGATTCAGGTTCAGCTCACGCGCCAGCACGATCTGGGTAAAGCCCGCATCGGCGAGGAATTTCGCTTTTTCCATGCTGCGGATATCGCACTGGGTACTGGCGTGCAGTTCAATCGGCGGGATATCCAGCTCGAGAACCCCCATATCCTGCACGATCAGCGCATCAATGCCAGTCTGGTACAGGTCGGTAATCATCCGCTGCGCCGGTTCCAGTTCATCATCATGAAGAATAGTGTTCAGGGTCACGAACACCTTCGCCCCAAAGCGATGGGCGAACGGCACCAGTTCGGCAATATCGCGCAGGCTGTTGCTGGCATTATGGCGAGCGCCAAATCCAGGGCCACCGATATAGACCGCATCCGCGCCGTGAAGGATCGCTTCGCGGGCAATGGCGGCGTCACGAGCCGGGCTTAAAAGTTCAAGTTGATGGGATGGCAGGCGCATGCTTCGTCGTTATCCGTTATGGTCAAAATGGCGGCCATTGTAGTCACAACGCTGCGTCAGCGAAACAGTTTTGCGTGCCTTTAGCGGGGATAATGGATAAGCGAGTGAAAGTGTACCGTCCGGGCGCTGCTGTTGCGGTAGGCATGCGGTTGGTCGCCAGCGAAACGCAGGCCGCTGTCCGGCGGGATAGTGCGCCAGACGCCGTCGATCTGCATCTCCAGCTCGCCGCTTATTACCACCACATGCTCAATCACGCCCGCCTCGTGCGGGGTGGATTCGCTCAGGGTGCCCGGCGCAAGGGTGATGGAAAAATGGTCGTATTTCAGCGTCTCGTCCCAGGGGAACAGCGGTTTGACCACCATCGCCTGCTGCTGCGGGTCGAACACCGGTGCGGCGTCCGCGGCGGGGCTGATAAAGGTTGAGAACGGTACGTTCAGCCCGGTGGCGATTTTCCACAGCGTCGAGACCGTCGGGCTGGATTCGTTCCGCTCCACCTGGCCGAGCATCGCCTTCGAGACGCCGGTCTCTTCCGCCAGCTTTGACAGACTCCAGCCGCGCGCCTGGCGCAGCGTTTTCAGTGTCAATGCAAGATGTTGCGTGATGTCCATAATCCCTCCGTTGCGGCGAGTGTAGCACTTGTATGCTATAACGCACAGTGATACCTTTTTGGCTGTTATAACGCACAACGGAGTGTTTATGCGCGCCTCTTACCTGACTTTTCCTACGGTGCTATCGGGCTTTGTCGCCGTGTTGGTCGGCTATGCCAGCTCCGCCGCCATCATCTGGCAGGCCGCAGCGGCGGCGGGTGCAACCCCGTCACAGATCGCTGGCTGGATGACAGCGCTGGGGATCGGCATGGGGGTCAGCACCCTGGCGCTGTCGTGGTGGTATAAAGCCCCGGTGCTCACCGCCTGGTCGACACCGGGGGCAGCGCTGCTGGCCACCAGCCTGCAGGGGGTGACGCTGTCAGAGACCATCGGCATCTTTATCTTTGCCAATGCCCTGATCCTGGTCTGCGGCGTCAGCGGTCTGTTCGCCCGGTTGATGAAAATCATTCCCCATTCACTGGCGGCGGCGATGCTCGCGGGCGTGCTACTGCGCTTTGGCCTGCAGGCGTTCAGCAACATCGAAGGTCACCTGCTGCTGTGTGGCAGTATGCTGCTGGCCTGGCTTCTGACCAAAGCCTTCGCCCCGCGCTATGCGATTGTCGCGACCCTGCTGGTGGGCGGAGCCGTCGCGGCGCTAAGCGGTGACGTTGTCACCGAAAAGCTGACCTTCTCAGTGGTGATGCCGGAATTTATCGCACCGACATTCAACGTCACGACGCTTATCAGCATCGGTCTGCCCTTCTTTCTGGTGACCATGGCTTCGCAAAATGCGCCAGGGTTCGCGACGATGAAAGCCTCTGGCTATCCGGTCGCCGTTTCGCCGCTGATTGTGTTTACCGGTGGGCTGGCGCTGCTGCTGTCGCCGTTCGGCGTGTACTCAATTTGCATCGCGGCGATCACTGCCGCCATCTGCCAGAGCCCGGATGCGCACCCCGATGCCAGTAAACGCTGGCTGGCCGCAGCAGCGGCGGGCGTTTTTTATCTGCTGGCGGGTATTTTTGGCGGGTCGATCAGCGGTTTGATGGCAGCATTGCCGTTGAGCTGGATCCAGACCCTGGCCGGGCTGGCGCTGTTGGGCACTATTGGCGGCAGCCTGCATCAGGCGTTGCACAATGAAAACGAGCGCGATGCGGCGATTGTGACCTTTCTGCTGACCGCCAGCGGCGTCACGCTGGCCGGAATTGGATCGGCGTTCTGGGGGCTGATTGCCGGGGGCGTCTGCTACGCCCTGCTGTCACGCACTCGCGGCGCGTAGCTGCGACGGCGTAAGCCCGGTGGCGGCGCGAAAGCGGTTGCTGAAATGGCTGGCCGAGCTGAATCCGCAGGCCAGCGCAATCTCGGTGAGCGGCTGACGGGTGGATCGCACCAGTGCTTTGGCCTTCTCCATCCGCCGCTGCATCACGTACTGATGCGGGGCGAGCTGCATCGACTGGCGGAACATGCGCGCAAAGTGGTATTCGCTCAGGCTCGCCTGCACAGCCAGATCCGCCAGGGTCAGCGGCTGGGCGAGGTTCTCTTCGATAAACCCCAGCACATTGCGCAGCACATACGGCGACAGGCCGCCGGTTACCGTTGGCAACGCCCACTGGACGTTACTGTAATGCTGCACCAGATGGGTCAGTAATAGCGTGGAGGCGGTGCTCAGGGTCAGCTGATTCGCGCTCTGCTGCCAGTCGCAGCCGAGGATAAAATGGCGATACAGGGCGGTGATTTTGGCGTCATCGCCAAACAGACTTTCATCGAGCGAGAGTGCGTGCGGGCTCTTGTCCCAGATCTGCTCCCCGACGGTACGCAGGTGATCGTCGGTACAGTACAGATGCACAAACGACAGATCGTCGCGGATATCCCAGCTGGACTCGCTCTCTTTGGGCATCAGGCAGAAACGATCCGGGCCGCCGCCGTTTTTCCAGCCAGCGCGGGTTTTGTGGTAGCTCTCGTACCCGTCGGCGATATACAGGCTCAGGGTATGGTGATCGCAATGCTGGGTGATGGTGTCGCGTTTGTTAGACCAGGCCGCCAGATGGATCCCCGAATTCAACGCGACGGCATTGTGTAATACCGCTTTATGCTTGCGCAGATTTTCAAAGGCACCGTACATCTCAGCCATAACGTTCCACATATCTGTTCTCGGGAGTCGTTCAGTCTAAAAAGATCTGCCCGCCAGTGCCAGTCCTGTTCACTGCCCAACGGGAAAAAAGCGCAAGAATATGCAAGTCCACCGCAAGCCGGTGAAAGAGGACGACGCCCTCTCCCGTCATACTGAGCGCAGACTTTGCCAATACGAGAATAAATATGAACGCATTATTGTACGCACTGGTGGTGGTGATTTGGGGCACCACCTGGATTGCTATCTTCTTACAACAGGGCCCGGTGCCTGCGCCGGTCTCTATTTTCTGGCGCTTCGCCGTCGCCACCGCCACCATCATGGCGGTACTGCTGATCCTGCGCCGTCTGCGCCCACTGGCGCTACGCGACCACCTGTTCTGCGGGCTGCAGGGCTGCTGCGTCTTCTGCTTCAACTTCTGGTGTTTTTATACCGCAGCCGGGTACATCAATACCGGGCTGGAGTCGGTGATTTTCTCGATGGCGGTGCTGTATAACGCCCTCAACAGCTTCCTGTTCTTTGGCCAACGTCCGCCAGCGCGTTTTTATCTGGCGGCGGCGCTGGGGCTGCTCGGCATTGTGACCCTGTTCTGGAGCGATCTGCTCGCCAGCGGCTGGAACGCGGGCCTGCTGTTCGGGATTGCGCTCTCGGCGCTGGGCACTTACGGGTTCTCGCTCGGGAATATGATCAGCCTGCGCCACCAGCGTAACGGGCTGGAAACCATGACCACCAACGCGTGGGCGATGCTGTATGGCACGCTGGTAATGGGGGCGATTGCCTTGATTCGTGGGGATGACTTTACCCCGGTGTGGTCGGTGAGCTATATCGGCGCCCTGCTGTATCTGGCGCTGTTTGGCTCGGTGATTGCCTTTGGCGCCTACTTTACGCTGGTCGGGCGGATTGGTGCCGGAAAAGCGGCCTACAGCACCCTGCTGTTCCCGCTGGTAGCGCTGTCGTTTTCGACGCTGTACGAAGGATACGTCTGGCACAGCAACGCGATTGCCGGGCTGCTGCTGATCTTAACCGGGAATCTGGTGATGTTCGCTAAACCGGAGAACTGGGTTAAGCGATTACGGCTGGCGTAAAAACAATCCGGCCTGCGGGGACGCAGGCCGGAGAGGACTTATTTTTTCGCGGTCTGGTTCACGTCAAACATGGTGGCATCGGCCGCCATGTCATCAACGACTTTCTTCAATGTCGCCAGGGTCATTGGCGAGTTCTGGTTGTTCAGCTCTTTGCCTTCGCCTTTACGCACCACTTTGATGACCGGTTTGCCGGTCTGGGCATCAATCAACTCGCCCTCAAAGTAGAGGTGGGTATCCATGGTGCGGTGGCCAGATGCCATCTGGGTACCAGCGATCACCAGCGCCACAGGGACAACTTCATAGAACTGCAGACCTTCTTTCTGCGAGCTGACGCCCGTGATGGCACCACGGAAGATCAGGCTACGCGGGCCAGGGGTAGCAACAATTGGTTTGCGCTTGCCAATGGCGGTTTTCATGGTGGTGTTAACATAGGCCAGGATATCATCCAGCGTACGTTGGCCTACCTGGGTAGTCGGTTTCGGTACCGGATAATAGGTGACGTTGTTCCAGACAATGCTGTCGTACTTCTTCTCGTCATAAGATGGGTCTATCCAGCGCAGCGTCGGTAAACCTGAAGCTGATTTGGTTTCTTGCAGGCCAGAGTAGTCTTTTAAAAAGCCTGAATATTGATCAGGCTGCGCCACTTTTGACGCACAGCCCGCTAAAAACAGCAGGCCAGAAAGCGCGGCAACTTTAAATAAAGTATTTGTACGCATAAAGGATGTATCCCTGTTAATTGCAAATATGCAATTGAAGTTATAGCAAAAGAATGTAGAAAAAGGAGCGGCAAAAAATGACGAAGACAGCACAAATTGAAAAAACGCTGCCCGCCGTTGCAGCGGGCAGCGTTAAATGGTTATTTTATATCCACTTGCCAGAATAAATGTTTGCCGAACGGGTCAATTTCGTAACCTGTGACTTCTTTTCGCACCGGCTCAAATATCGTTGAATGGGCAATCATCACCGCAGGCATTTGATCGTGCATCATTTGCTGCGCTTCTTTATACAATGCGGTTCGTTTATCGCGGTCGGTTATTGATTTAGCTTCGGCAATAATTTTATCAAATGGCTGATAACACCATTTGGCTGAATTCGAGCCGCCGTTTGCCGAGGTGCAGGTAAATAACGGGCCGAAGAAGTTATCCGGATCGCCGGTGGCCGTGGTCCAGCCCATCAGCGCCGCCTGATGTTCGCCGCCCTTCACCCGCTTGAGATACTCGCCCCATTCATAGGTGACCACTTTGGTTTGCACGCCGATTTTCGCCCAGTCGGCCTGGATCATCTCCGCCATGCGTTTGGCATTCGGGTTATACGGACGCTGAACCGGCATTGCCCACAGATCGATGGTCATCCCGTTGGCAAATCCAGCCTCTTTCAGTAACGCTTTGGCCTTTTCCGGATCGTAGTCGTAGTCTTTCAGCTCGCTGTCTGCGCTCCACACCCCTGGCGGCAGCAGGTTTTTTGCCGCCGTGCCGGTGCCGTGGAAAACGGCCTCGATAATCGCCGGTTTGTTGATCGCCATCGCCAGCGCCTGACGCACTTTGACGTTATCCAGCGGCGCTTTTTGCGTGTTGAACGCGAGGAAGCCGGTATTCAGCCCCGCTTTGCTCATCACATTAAGATCTTTGTTCGCTTTCATCCGCGGCAGATCCGCCGGATTCGGAAACGGCATCACCTGGCACTCGTTTTTCTCGAGTTTGGCGAAGCGCACCGAGGCATCCGGCACAATACTGAACACCAGACGGTCCAGCTTCGCTTTACCCTGCCAGTACTCCGGGAAGGCGGTAAACAGGATCCGCGAATCTTTCTGATACTGTGCGAGCTTAAACGGCCCGGTGCCAATCGGATCCATATCGACCTTTTCTGGCGTACCTGCTTTCATCATCGCGTCAGCATATTCCGCCGACAGGATCGAGGCGAAGTACCAGGCTAAATCGGCGACAAAAGGCGATTCCGGGTGCGCAAGGGTGAAGCGCACCGTATGGTCATCAACTTTATCAATGGCGGTGATCAGCTTGCCAAACTCCAGACTTTCGAAGTTGGAGTAGCTGCCGTTTGAGACGTTGTGATACGGATGATTGACATCTTTCTGCCGCATAAACGAGAAGATCACATCATCGGCATTAAAATCGCGCGTGGGCGTAAAGGCCTTATTGCTCTGGAACTTCACCCCTTTGCGCAGGTGGAAGGTATACACCTTGCCATCCTCGCTGACATCCCAGCTTTCGGCCAGACTCGGCACCAGCTCGGTGGTGCCGGGGGTGAAATCCACCAGCCGGTTATAGACCGGCACCGCACTGGCATCCACGCTGGTGCCCGAGGTATAGAGTTGCGGGTTAAAGTTTTCCGGCGATCCTTCGGAACAATAGACCAGCGTTTTGGCGGCAACGGTGGAACTGACCGTCAGCGCGGCAACGATCAGTGCCAGGGTTGTGAGGTTGCTTTTCATCGCGTTTTCCTGTCTTTTAATTTGACGGCTAATGAATTTATTGTCGTGCCAAACCATAAATAACATTAAAGTGATTTCGCAAACACCTGATAACTCAAATAAAGAAGGATCCACCATGTCATCCGCGCTCGCCAGACAATTAACCCAACGCTTCTTTCGTTACCTGGCCATCACCAGCCAAAGCGATCCCAGGGTCAAGACCCTGCCCTCCACGCCCGGCCAGCATGAGATGGCGCGAGCGCTGGCGAAGGAGCTGGAATCGCTGGGTCTGGACGATATCCTGATTGACGAATTTGCCACCGTCACGGCGGTAAAAAAGGGCAACGTCCCCGGCGCACCGCGGATCGGGTTTATTACCCATATTGATACCGTCGACGTCGGATTATCACCGGATATTAATCCGCAGATCCTGACCTTTACAGGGGATGATCTCTGTCTCAACGTCGACAAAGACATCTGGCTGCGGGTCAACGAGCACCCGGAAATCCTGGCCTACCCCAATGAGGCGATTATTTTCAGCGACGGCACCAGCGTGCTGGGCGCCGACAACAAATCGGCGGTCACGGTGGTGATGACGGTGCTGGAAAACCTCACCGCAGAGCATCAGCATGGCGATATCGTGGTGGCCTTTGTGCCGGATGAAGAGATTGGCCTGTGTGGGGCGAAAGCGCTGGATTTAAAGCGTTTCGATGTGGATTTTGCCTGGACTATCGACTGCTGCGAGCTGGGGGAGATCGTCTATGAGAACTTCAACGCGGCGGCGGCAGAAATTCGCTTTACCGGCGTGACGGCGCACCCGATGTCGGCCAAAGGCGTGCTGGTGAACCCGCTGCTGATGGCGGCCGATTACATCAGCCATTTTGATCGTCAACAAACCCCGGAACACACCGAAGGACGCGAAGGTTATGTCTGGTTTAACGGCATTCAGGCCGGGCAAAACGAGGCGGTGCTGAAGGCCAATATTCGTGATTTCGACCGCGATGGCTTCGCTGCCCGCAAGGTGCAAATCGCCGAGGTGGCGCAGAAAATCGCTGCTCAGCACCCGACCGCGAAAGTGCACTGGCACATAGAAGATACTTACAGCAACATCAGCAACGCAGTCGGTGAAGATCGCCGGGCGATCGACCTGATGTTTGAAGCGATGGAGAGTTTAGGCATCACGCCAAAACCGACCCCGATGCGCGGCGGCACCGACGGCGCAGCGCTCTCAGCGAAAGGGTTGTTAACCCCGAACTTCTTCACCGGGGCACATAACTTCCACTCTAAATTTGAGTTTTTACCGCTGAGATCGTTTGAGTCTTCTTACAACACCGCATTGCAGCTGTGTTTGCTGGCGGCACGTTAAGAAAAATAAACCCGGTTATACTCTGACCGGGTTTATTATCTTACTTAACCTGACGCATTGAATCGGCCTGCAATTCTGCCCAGGAAGCTTCGAGTATCCAGAGACATTGCGCCCCGTCGACGGTCTTTAATAACGCCTGGCGCGTGCGCTTATAGAACAGCTCAATCTCCGCCCGTGATACCTCAGTCGGTGGCGTGCAGATGATATCGCTGCCAATCATGTGCGGCCATTTGCCGGCATCAATGATACGCAGCGCCTTAAGCGTGGCAACAGTGTCGGTTGTTAGCGCTGCAGCCATTGCATCTTCCAGCTGCTGCGCCTGCTTAACATCAGCAACTGCAGCAAGTGCCGGAGTCTGTTCAATCCACTGTGTCTCGCCCACGGCTACTCCACGCAGTGCGGTAGGCCAGTCAGTAGCACCGGCCATGACCTGAAATGAGAAAATTGCCAGAGTCAGACCGAGCAGGCACTTCATCGCACAACCTCCAGTTTGCCGCCGTCGCGGAGTATCTGTCGACGCGTCGATAGCGAAATGATTATGTTTCTCGTAATCCGGGTCTTTGACATCCAGCATCATCGGGCAAACGCTGACAATTTTTACACCTTCCATGAGGGTAGAAAAGTATTCCACCTCCTGGCCTGTGTTATCGATATGGTAGAACTTCACCTCAGCGGATTTGAGCTTTTGACCTGTGCTAACGGCCTTGTACAAGTAAGGCGTGGAAGCATCTGTCTCTTTGTCGAAGGAGTAAGGGGAATGTTCGCGGAGGTTTGTTGCTCTGCCGTTGTACCTATCGATGGGTTGCATGACGCCATGATTAAGACTGATTATCTCGATGCTGCCCTCACGGCCAGCAATGTCGACAGAACCTTTGATCTCTGCGCCACCGTCGTCTTTAAGCCATAAATACGCGGGAATAGCCATTAGATTAAAACTCCATTTAAGAAAATCCTCAAATAAAATCCTTTCACGTTAGTCTCTTACGTGAAACCCAACACTATCGCCCATAAAATAACCTGTCAAATATTGCGCAATATGGTTAGAAAACGATCTGCGCTTTCTTTGACTTAAAAATAAAAAAAGCCGGATTTATCCGGCCTTCAGTATCTGAATCGTGGTCGCCGCACTGGCAGCACATTAAACCGCTTTACGCGCCAGCATCGTCGCAAAGCGCAGCTTAATGCGGTTGCCTTCGGCGTCGGTGCGATGTAACTGGCCGACGTCTTCGTTATATTTCAGCAGTTCCCAGCCCGCATAGTAGCCGCTCAGTTCGCCGGTTTTAAAGGCAAACGGGAAGCCAACGTTGCACGGATAATCGTCGGTATCCATCGCCGCCACAATCAGGTTATAGCCGCCCGGTTTGGTGCAACGCTGCATATTGTCAATCAGGCCCGGAATGGTGTTGGCTTCGAGGAACATCATCACCACGGTCGACAGAATAAAATCGTACTCGCCATCAAAACGCAGGGTGTTGAGATCTTTGATTGCCGACTCAAGGTTGGTAATGCCCTCTTTCACCTTGATGCTTTCGAGGTTATCGATGCTGTTAGCATTCTTATCCCACGCGGTCACATCAAAGCCGTTCGCCGCCAGGTACAGGCTGTTGCGCCCGTTACCGCAGCCGAGATCCAGCGTTTTGCCCGGTTTAACAATCCCGGCGCTGTACACCACGTCAGAGTGCGTGCGGGTCATACCATATTTTTCGGTAAAGTAGTTATCATCAAACACAGTCATTCTTTTTCCTCTGCTTGCATAAGCGTTGCTTTGTCTGCACGAACCAACAGTTTACCCTGCATCAGCAGGATAAACGTGCGCACCAGTAATAGCGCAATGATGGCGTTAGTAAAAATAAACAGTGGGACAGCGATGGCGTGGAACAGCCCGGACGGGCTGCTCTGGCCCAGGTGCAGGCCGGTGGTCGCCAGTGCCGATACGCCGAATGAAAAGCTCCAGAACGACGCATTAAACGGCTGCGACAGATACCAGGGCATCAGGCGCAGGGTAAACAGCAGCTGGAGCAGGCCGTAACCAAACAGCATTTTTGCGAAGGTGTCTGCTTCGCCGCCGTTGACCGAAAACCAGGCGCTACAGGCGACCAGCGCCGGTGCCAGCTGGATGCCGAGTGAACTGCGCAGCGTGGCCGGCAGTTCTCCGGCGCTGCGCAGGCGCTGCAGGATCACCGGTTCGAGGCTCAGCCACGAGAAGACCCCCGCCCCCAGAAACACCAGCCCGGCATCGTGAAAACCCAGCGCGCCGCAGGCCATCGCACTGATAAAATTGTTGGCTACCGTCGGCAGGTACAGGCCGGGGGTGGTCGCCTCCTGAGTATGAGTCCCACGCCACAGCCCGGCGGACTGCCACGCGGCATACCCCAACTGCACCACCACGCCGAGGGTGAACAGCACCAGCGCCAGCGGACGATACCAGGGGACAAAGCCGATCGCCACCAGCAGGGTCGTTGCCGGGAACAGGCTGACAAAACTGCTCATCACCGGATGGCGCATCTCGGCCAGCACGCTGCGCGGAAAGCGCACCATCCGGCTGATAAAGGCCACGGTCAGCAGCAGCCAAATCACCATCGCCAGCGTCACCAGGATCTCTCCCGGCCAGCGCGTGACGGGCCAGATTGTGCTGGCATAGCGCCAGGCGAATCCCATACCGATAATACCCAGCACCATTCCGAAATAGCCGGACGGCAAATTAAGAACACCTTGAGCGCTTTTCTGGCTTCGCATTTCTTTTAAACTATAAATAATATTTGAAATGCTAGTTTAAGGGGTTTCATTTCCGGATGCCATACTTTCGATCAACGTAAAGTTTGCTACGTTTAGTGGAGAGAAACACAGCGGAAACAGTGATGAATAAATATCGACTCAGCGATGAAACCCGACAGCACCACTGGCAGAACGGCGAGGCTAAGGCCGCCGTCACCGTGCGGCAGATTATCGCCGCCCGTGATTTCAGCGATGTAAAAAGCGGTTCCCGGGGCGGCTGGGTCGATGCCGAATCGGCGCTGTCGCAGGAGCAGGACTGCTGGATTTACGACGAGAACAGCGTGGTGTTTGCCGGGGCGCAGGTATGCGGCAACGCGCGCATCACCCAACCTTGTGTGATCAGCCATCAGGTGTGGATTGGCGATAACGTCTGGATTGACGGGGCGCAAATCAGCCACGGGGCGCGAATAAGTGACAACGTCACGGTGCAATCATCGGTGATCCGCGGTGAATGTCATCTTTTTGACAACGCCCGCATTCTGCACAACAGCATGGTGATTGCCGCCAAAGGCTTAACCCCCGACCAGGATCAAATCCTGAAAATCTTCGGCGAGGCTACCGTCAGCCAGTCGCGGGTGGTGCATCAGGCGCAGATCTACGGCAACGCCATCGTCCACTACGCCTTTGTCGAGCATCGGGCCGAGGTGTTTGAGAATGCGCTGCTGGAAGGCAACGAAGTGAATAACGTCTGGGTATGCGATTGCGCCAAAGTGTATGGCAATGCACGCCTGCTCGCCGGGCTGGAGGACGACGCTATCCCCACTCTGCGCTACAGCTCACAGGTCGCCGAAAACGCGCTGGTCGAGGGCAACTGCGTCATCAAACATCACGTCCTGATTGGTGGCGAAGCCAGGCTGCGCGGCGGGCCGATTTTGATCGACGATAAAGTGGTGATTCAGGGCCGGGCCCGCATTCAGGGTGAAGTGCTGATCGAGCATCATATTCATATTACCGACGATGCGGTCATTGAGGCGCTGGACGGGGATGCGATTCACCTGCGCGGTGAGAAGGTGATTAACGGCGCACAGCGCATTACGCGCACGCCGTTGCTGGGGGCATTATGAGGCGTAGATCCGGGCGTAGATATTCTGGTCGTCAAAGTGTCCATTAAGGAACTCCGCCTGTTTCAGACAGCCTTCCAGTAAGAACCCGTTGCGCAGCGCCACCTGATTGCTGGCGAGATTAGCAACCCGGCACTTGATCACGAAGCGGCGGATCTCGTTGCGCTCGACGTAGTAGTCAATAAACGCCTGTAATGCTTGAGAAATAATGCCCTTCCCTTGATGCGACTCATCCAGCCAGTAGCCGATATAGCCGGTTTTGTTCAGCGGTTCGATGGCATTAAACGACAGCACCCCCACCATTTCGCTCTCACAAAAGATAAGGAACATTTTGGCGTAACCGCGCTGATGCAGCATCTGGTTGCTCTGGATGTTCTGGCGGGTATCATCTTCAGTACCGACAAACTGTGGCCAGTTCAGCGACTCCTGAAGCCATGCTTTGTTTTTTATCACCAGGCCGTGCAGCTCGGTCGTGTAACGCTCGTCGACTGCGCGCAGTTCGATACGCTCAGTGACGGGGATGATTTCTTCGGTGATCGCAGTCATAGTCCCTCAATGTTGTCGCCTGTTCCCCCTCACCCTAACCCTCTCCCTTAAGGGAGAGGGAACCGTACGAGCCACCCGTTAACGCATTATGCGGTCATCCACATACTGACGTTTATCCGCGGCTGGCGGGTAATAGTGGTACATCCAGGTTTCGCTGATTGCCTCGCCCTGGCAGCGCAGGAACATCCGCATATCCACCGGCTCAGCGTCGTCGCTGGTCGGATACCAGTCAAACAGGATCCGATAGCCGTCGAACGGCTCGACGTACAGGATTTCGATCTGCTTCGCTTCCCCGTTGGACAGGGTGATCACCGGCTCGATCCCTTTCGGGGCCGCGGCTTTCAGATCGCCGCCAACAAAGTCGATGGCGAAACGGCGGCACCACACTTTCGGGAAGTGTTCACCCGGTGCCCAGCCTTCGGGGAAGCCGCCCATCCCGCTGCGGGTGGCGAGCACATTCGCCAGCGGCGAACGCACCGGGGGTTTTGCACTCCAGTACAAACGGTACTTATAGTCGAGTGAATCCCCGGCTTTGATCGGTTTTTCGGGCTGCCAGAAGCAGACCACGTTATCCAGCGTTTCGCCGGTTGTCGGGATCTCCATCAGGCCAACGGTGCCTTTGCCCCACTGGTTGCGCGGCTCGACCCACAGGCTTGGGCGTTTGTTATACCAGCCCATGATGTCCTGATAGTGCGAGAAATCGCGATCCAGCTGCAGCAGACCAAAACCTTTCGGGTTTTTGTCGGTGTAGGCGTGGAACTGCAGCTTTTGCGGGTTATTCAGCGGGCGACAGATCCACTCCCCGTTGCCGCGCCACATCGCCAGACGATCGGAATCGTGGATCTGCGGGTGAATGGTGTCGCACATCCGGCGCTCGTTGTTGCCGCAGGCGAACATGCTGGTCATCGGGGCGATCCCCAGCTGCTGAATGTCCTTGCGGGCATACAGATGGTTGTCGACTTCCATGATCACCTGGTTTTTCTCGCAGTGGATCACGAATTTATAGGCACCGGTGATGCTTGGGCTGTCGAGCAGAGTGTAAACGGTAAAGGTGGTGTCTCCCGGCTTGACGGTTTCAAACCAGAAGGAGGTAAAGTCCGGGAACTCTTCGGTGCTGTCGGCGTAGGTATTCAGCGCCAGACCCCGGGCCGAGAGCCCGTACTGGTAGGTATCGTCCACCGCGCGGAAGTAGCTCGCGCCGAGGAACGAGACGATATCGCGACGCGCCAGCTCCGGCGCTTTAAAGGCACGGAAGCCAGCAAAGCCTAAATCGCTTTGCCCTTCGAGCTGTTTGGTGTCAACGCCCGCGTCATGATAGTTAAACAGTTCCGGGCGGAAGTGAATTTCACGCGCCTGCGAGGTCTGGTTATCCAGCGAGAACATTCGCACCCGGCGGCGGAAGCCCATCCCCACGTGGAAGAACTGCACGTCCAGCTGGCGGTTTTCGATGTTGTTCCACAGGGAATGCTTTGCGTCGTATTGGATGCTGTTGTACGCCTGCGGCGTCAGCGTCGCCAGCGTCTCAGGCAACGGTCGCGGCGCCCCGCCCCACGGAGTTTGCGCCAGGTCGTGCGCCATGGATTGCAGCACAGAAAAGTCGAAACGACGGCTCTGACCGTCCGCAATATCCGATTCAGCCGCATTGGCCGCACGGGAGAAAAGCGTGGCGAGCCCGGTAGTGCTGCTCAGTGCAGCAACGGCCAGTGAGCCTTGTAGAAAACGTCTGCGATTCATGCCTGGAAAAACGTCCTTATGGTCGTGGGGAGGTAGGTTTCGCCTCGGGCGAAACGACGGCAAGAAAGAACATCATTAAGAGGCACAGCCTAAACAAAAACGGCTAAGAATCCAATTGCCGTCAGGCGATTAAGTCAGCAAAGCGTGAAAGATTTTTCTGTCGAGGGGAATTGCCTGAATCGCAGGTAAAGAAACGTTTAAAAAAGCCCCTGGTGGACATCGTCAACAGGGGCTAAAAGGTCATGAATGTTTTATTTTACGCTGACATCGATGCCCGGGAAGTACTTCTGAGCGAGCTTGTCGATGGTGCCGTCAGCGCGGACTTTATCAATGGCGGCATCAAGCTGTTTTTTGGTTGCGTCATCACCTTTACGCAGACCAAAACCGATTCCGCTGCCGAGGATGGTGTCATCTAAGACCGGTTTGCCAATAAAGCCAAACCCTTTGCCCTGCGGCTTGCTCAGGAACCCGGCCTGCCCGGCGGCAGACATCACCAGCGAAGCATCAATGCGGCCATTCAGTAAATCGGCCCACGCCATGTTCTGATCTTTATACGACACCACGGTGACGCCGTGTTTTTCCCAGTGCTCTTTGGCGTAGGTTTCCTGGATGGATCCCTGCAGAACGCCGATGGTTTTACCCTTCAGCCCTTCTGGCGTGGCGTCCACCGCGCTACCCGATTTGCCCACCAGCTGGGACGGGATACGGTAGATTGGCTGGGTAAAGTCGATGCTCTGACGGCGCTGATCGGTGATGTTCATCGCCGAGTTGATGGCATCGAATTTCTTCGCCACCAGGCCCGGGATCAGCGCATCAAACGAAGTTTCGACCCAGTTGCACTTCAGCGCAGCTGCGGCGCAAATGGCGTTGCCAAGATCAATATCAAACCCTTCCAGCTCACCTGCGGCATTGCGGCTCTCAAATGGCGGATATTCTGCTTCTACGCCGTAGCGTAACTCGGTTGCGGCGAAGGAAGAAAACGAACACAGCAACCCCAGGCCGACAACGAAGGCTTTTAATTTCATAACTGAACTCCTTAGCGTGGTTTTACCCGACACAGGGCCTGCGCACCTGCCCGTAAAGTCGCCTCATCTTTAGCAAAAGAGAGACGTATTAATTTGTTATCCGTCCCGTCGGTGTAAAACGCCGATAGCGGGATAGTGGCAACACCGTAGTCAACAATCAGCCGTTTCACCATCTCGCTGTCGCGCTCGTCGCTGAAATGGCTGTAATCGGCCAGCAGGAAGAACGATCCGGCGCTCGGCAGCAGGCGGAACGGTGATTCCGCCAGCAGATTGACCAGCAGATCGCGCTTGCGCTGATAAAACGCCGCCAGCGACAGCCAGGTTTGTGGATCGGCCATATGCTCGGCAAAAGCGTGCTGCATAGGAGTATCGGCAGAGAACATCAAAAACTGATGGATTTTACAGATCTCGTCCATCAATTCCGCTGGGGCAACGCAGTACCCCACGCGCCAGCCGGTAACGTGATAGGTTTTGCCAAACGACGAAATGATCACGCTGCGCTCCGCAAGCCCCGGATGGGTTGCCATGCCGTGATGCGGCACATCGTCAAACACCACGTGCTCGTACACTTCGTCAGAGAGAATAATGATGTCGGTATCGCGGGTGATCGCCGCCAGCTGTTGCAGATCGTCCGCCGAGAAGACCTGTCCGCTCGGGTTATGCGGCGTATTGACGATAATCATCCGCGTGCGCGAGGTCACGGCGGCGCGCACTTCATCCCAGTTGACGGCAAAATCCGGCACCGTCAGCTTAATGGCCACCGGCGTCGCACCCTGCAAACGCACAATCGGCGCGTAGCTGTCGAACGACGGCTCGAAGTAAATCACCTCGTCGCCGGGGTGAACCAGCCCGCTGATTGCCGAATAGAGCCCTTCGCTGGCGCTGGCGGTGACGAGCACTTCGCTGGCGGGATCGTACTGTGTACCGTACAGCTCAGCGATTTTACTGGCGATCCGCTCTTTCAGCGACGCCAGCCCGGTCATCGAGGCATATTGATTGTGTCCGGCCTGCATCGCCCGGTGCACGCCCGCAATCAGTTCAGGATCGCAGGAAAAATTCGGTGCCCCTTGAGAAAGGTTAATGGCATTGTGCTGTGCGGAGAGCTGACCGATAACGGTAAAAATGGTCGTGCCAACGTCCGGCAGTTTGGAACGGGTCTGTATCGGGGTACGCAGAGTCATCATAAATCCCTTCTCGTGGATATTGCATAACTATTCAACCCAAACTCCGTTGCCGCGACAATCGAATTGTTGTCATAATAGCCATGATAAAAAATCATACCTGGAGGTTACGTGTCGCGTCGTTCATTTCCCCTGACTGCCGTTGAGGCGTTTATCGTTACCGCGCGCCATCTGAATCTGACCCATGCGGCCAAAGAGCTGTGCCTGACCCAGGGCGCGGTGAGCCGCAAGATTGCCGCACTGGAGAGCTGGTTCGGCTTTCCGCTGTTTGAGCGTCATGCCCGCGGGCTGCGTCTTTCCCCCCAGGGCAGCGCCCTGCTGCCGGATCTGCGTGCTTCGTATGAGCATTTCCTGACGGTGGCGGATCAGGCCCGGGCGCAGCAGACCGTGGTGCGGGTGAAAGTGCCCACCTGCGCGGTGCGCTGGCTGGTGCCACGCCTGCTGCAGGTCGAGCGCGACCAGCCGGAGCTGCAAATTGCCCTGACCGCCACTAACGATCACAGCGTCAATTTTAAAACTGAATCTTACGATGCCGCGATAGTGTTCGGCACCCAGCTCAGCGCCGGCGATTTGCTGTTTGAAGAGGCGTTAACCCCGGTCATCAGCCCCTTGCGCCAGAGTTCTGCCGTGGATAGTTTGACCTTCCTGCACCCGACGCGGGATAAGACCGACTGGTCACTGTGGCTGGAAAAACAGACCGTCCAGCCGCCTGTCATGCACAAAAATCAACACTTCGACACCATGGATCTGGCGATCACCGCCGCCATTCAGGGGCTTGGCGTGGCCATTGCCGACGAAACACTGGTCGAGGAGGATATCCGCGCCGGGCGGCTGGTGCGGCCTTACGCCAGCAGCGTGAAAACCGGAGCCAGCTATCGGCTGGTGCTGCGCGAATCACGTGGGAAGGCCGCCGGGCTGGCGGCGTTCAGGCATTGCCTGCTCAGTCCAGGCTGACGTGGTGCTTCATCACTCGCTTAAACAGCGCCAGTCGGGCGCGCATAAAGCGCTTTTCCAGCTTAAAACCTGCATGTTTATTCAATCCGATGCGCAGCAGCACGTCCCGCCGGTGGTGACAGGCAGGCCAGCGCAGCGGGCCATTCAGCGTGTCGCAGTCGCGACTGGCGAACCGCGCAAAGTTGACCCAGTAATCCGCGACCTGCGCTGAGAACGCCAGGTCATTGGCATTCACGTACTGCCGGGCAGGCTCGGCCAGGGTCAGCGTATCAAACACGTAGGGCACTTCGTTGCCGTGCCATGCCCCGTTGGCGTAGGTGTCATGTTCGGCTTCGGCTACATAGTCAAACCAGTAGCGCCAGCACGGTTCCCCGACCCGCCGCTGGGCCTGCATCACCACAAATCCAAGCGTGGTAAAGGCCATATCCCGGCACACCTGGCGACCCAGCGCCTCATCACCTTTCACCCCCGGATAGAGCAGTTTTATCAGCCCCAGGCCTAAGCGCTGTGCCTTACGCAGCTTCTGGATCTGCCCGGCGAGATCGATGCCGAACACCGCCATCACGCTGGCCTCATCACTGTTCGAACCAATCATGATCGGCACCGTATGCTGGCGCGCGGCAAAAAAGACCTCCAGCATCGGCTCCGGCAGCACACAGTCGCCGACAATCGGGGTGGGTGCCACGTTTAGCGGCGCGGTCAGCGGCCAGAAATCCTCCGCCGGGATCGCCCGGAGCTGCTCTGCGCTGGCGTTGTCGAGCCCGAAATGGGTCGCCAGCGCTTCGCCTTTACTCAGCGCCTGCTCGCGCGGGGTATCCGGCAGGGTGTAACCGCTCTGGACAATCGCTTTATGAAACAGCCCCAACGCCCGCGGCGAGGCCAGCAATGACAGCACGCTGCGCGCCCCGGCGGACTCGCCGAACAGGGTGATATTCTGTGGGTCGCCACCGAAGGCGGCAATATTGTCGCGTACCCACTCGAGGGCGGCGATCTGATCGAGCAGAGCAAAGTTATGCACCACCCGCTCCTCTTCCCCTTCCAGCGCCGGATGGGCAAAGAAACCCAGATGGCCCAGCCGGTAGTTCAGCGTCACCACCACCACCTCGCGCTGCGCCAGCGCTTTGCCGTCGTAGGGCGGTAATGCCCCTGCGCCAATTGTAAAGCCGCCGCCGTGCAGCCACACCATCACCGGCAATGGCGTGTTGCGTCGAACCGGCGACCAGACGTTCAGATACAGGCAATCTTCCGAGAAACGGCCGGGATCGCCCCCGCCCAGCAGTTGGCAATAGTCACTGCTCTGCCAGCAGGAGGCGGAAAAAGTGGTGGCCGGACGCACGCCGTCCCAGCTCGCCACCGGCTGGGGCGAACGCCAGCGCCATTCGCCCACCGGGGGCGCGGCATAGGGAATGGCGCGCCAGGCCTGCACATCGCCATCAGTGATGCCGAGCAGCATGCCCTGGCGGGTAGTAATAATTGGGGTGGAGGGGTTATCCATACTGACCTTCTGTTAACGTCTCACCCCGCAGAGTACCGTGTTCAGAGCAAACCGCAACGCCGTTTGCTGCGCTCCTCGGCCTCCTGATACAGCGTAAACTCATCCAGCACCGGGCAACCGAGCGCCGTCTCAAAGGCCTCCCGGCTGGCGTTGCCGTGGGTGCGGGCCTGAGTCTGATTGCCGAGGTTGGACTGGAAAATCCCCGCCGCGCTCACCGGCAGAAAATCTTCATAGGTGATGGGCTGGGCGACCACCCAGCCGCGCTCAATCAGCGGCTGTGGATCGTCTCCGGGCCTGAACGCCTGGCGATGCGACTCCCCGGCGGGCGTCAGACGGTAGCGGAAGTACGCCAGTTCCTGACGGCGCAGAAAGATGTCGCTGTCGGGAAATTCCTGAAACACTTCCTGCAAATGCATCTGATGTAGCAGATTGTCTTTGCCGGTTCCGGCTTCGGCCAGCAGGCGGTCGTACAGCTCGCGTCCTTTTGGCGTTAAGGCCACCCCGCGCTGTTCAATCTCACCAAAGCGTGCGGTGTGGGTACCCCGATTCTCCCCTTCAAATAACACCGGCTCTTCCAGCGCTTTAAAGCTGGTCTGGCGCAGCAGCAGCGGCATCTCCCGGCGCGGCGGCCCCTCGATCAGCGCTTTCGGTTCGATACCGTATTCCGGCATCAACGCCTGCACGCGGTCGATATCCAGCGTGCGCGGGGTCAGGTGATTAATGTGACAGCCGGGAAAGCACACCACGTCGGCAATCAGCCGGTGCTCATTGTGCAGCGCCAGATAGGTTTGCTGGTCAACCGTGGCGTGGCGATGCCAGCGAAAGGTCTCCAGCGCTTCGTAGACAAATTCCTGCGCCTGGGCATCGGTAAATTCCCCTTCCGTTTCGTGCAGGGCGATAAGGGTCATACAGCGCGGGGTGAAGATGCTGCGCCGGTCGAGGATCGCCGCCGCCTGTTCGCGCAGCGACACATTGTCAATCAGCTCCAGGCGCAGCAACGAGGTAAAGATACGAAACGGGTTGCGGCACAGGGCGGCATCATCCACCGGGCGGAACGCAGTGGAGTGAACCGGCACACCGGCCTGGGAAAGATCGTAATAGCTGACCGGGTACATGCCCATAATGGCGAACATGCGACGCAGCGTATTCAGCTCCTGAGCACTCCCGACACGGATGGCACCGTGGCGTTCGACGTTTAGGCGGGCCAGTTCGTCCGCATTGGCCAGTTGTTCGTGCAGCTTCGGGTTGTTCTCCAGCACCCCCAGATTCACATCTGCTACCAGCTCCAGTAAGGTGCCGTACTGCGGAACTTCCTGCTGGTACATCGCCGACATAGCCTGCGAAAATTGTTCCCGAATATCATCAGCCGTGATGGTGTTCGCCATGATGTCATGCCTCCAGTGAATATTACCTGGAGTGTAGAGAAGGCCATGAACGGCGGCGGGAAGAATTTACAAATTGTGATCTGGATGGAGCGATTCTCATTTGCAGATTTACCGGGTATTCATCGCTTTGGGCATTAGCACGATAAATTGCCGTGATTGCCGAAAAACACTTGTTACTCAAATAGATCAAATGTTAATAATATTTTGCTAGCCGGTTAGCAAAATTAAACAACTTTGCTTGTCACTCTAACCTCTCTGTTCTTAACATCGCCTATGGAAAAAAATGGTTTGTTTAGTCAGCGCATTCGTCTGCGCCATTTGCACACTTTTGTGGCCGTCGCTCAACAGGGAACGCTGGGGCGCGCGGCTGAAACTCTTAACCTTAGCCAGCCTGCGCTGTCCAAAACACTGAACGAGCTGGAACAACTCACCGGCACACGTTTGTTCGACCGTGGACGGTTAGGCGCCCAGCTCACCCTCGTCGGCGAGCAATTTCTGACCCACGCCGTCAAAGTGCTCGACGCCCTGAACACGGCGGGCCAGTCCCTGACGCGCCGCAACGATCAGCCTGCCGACGTGGTGCGCATCGGCGCCCTGCCCACCGCCGCGCTGGGCATCTTGCCGGCGGTGATTGGCCAGTTTCATAAGCAGCAGCGCAACATCACCCTGCAGGTGGCCACCATGAATAACACCATGCTGCTGGCGGGGCTCAAGTCCGGGGAGCTGGATCTGGGGATCGGCAGAATGTCGGACCCGGAGCTGATGAGCGGCCTGAATTACGAACTGCTGTTTCTGGAATCGCTGAAGTTGGTGGTGCGTCCGCGCCACCCGATCCTCAACGACACCGTGACCCTGAGCCGGGTGATGGACTGGCCGGTGGTGGTGTCACCAAAAGGCACCGTTCCGCGCCAGACCGCAGAAACCCTGCTACAGGCCCAGGGGTGTAAACTGCCTGCGGGCTGTATTGAAACGTTGTCGGCGTCGCTCTCGCGCCAGCTGACCGTCGACTACGACTACGTCTGGTTTGTCCCGTCCGGGGCAGTGAAAGACGATCTGCGTCAGGGTTCGCTGGTCGCCCTGCCGGTGACCACCCCAGGTCCCGGCGAACCGATTGGGGTATTAACGCGCGTGGAGGCCCCCCTTTCCACCGCCGCCCAGACGCTGCTAAGCGCAATTCGTAAATCTATGCCTGTGTGATCACACTTCCTGCCTGCCCGTCTTGATGACGGGCTTTTTGTTTCCGTTACTCAAATAATGCGAAATCATTCATTAACAATTGCATCAAACAATTTAACAGATTTATCATACCCGCCGATTTCACCAAATGGTTCATTCGAATAACAACCCGGTGATAATCACGCCGCCTTGCAGCGGAATAATTCGCATATTTCATCATAATCCTTTTCTTTTGTTATCCATTTGGTTCGGATCTTGCCAGAGAAAAGGGGTTTCAGGAGACAGAAATGGCTTTAGGTAATTCGCTACGTGGGTTCCCCCGGATCCTGCAGTGGCTGCTGGTTGGGCTGATGGTCATCATCGGGCTGGCCGTCGGTGGACTGGGCTTTAAGCTCGCCACCGTGGGGGGAAGTTGGTATTTCCTGATCATGGGCGTGGTGATGCTGATTGCCGCGTTCCTGATCGCCCGCAACCGTCCCGGTGGGATTGTGCTGTACGCGGTGGCGTTTATCGCCTCGCTGTTCTGGGCGGTAAGTGACGCGGGCTGGGATTTCTGGCCGCTGTTCTCGCGCCTGTTCACCTTCGCGGTGCTGGCGTTCCTCGCCGCCGTGGTCTGGCCGTTCCTGCGCGCAGCGAAGCAAAGCGGGCCAGTGAACAAAACCCCGGCCTTTGCGCTGGCCGCCGTACTGGCCGTCGTGATGCTGGTCAGCGTGGGCTGGATGTTCAAACCACAAACGCTGGTCAGCGCCCGCGAGCCGGTACCGGTTAAACCGGTGGCATCGGGCGAACAGCAGAAGGACTGGGCGCACTGGGGCAATACCACCCACGGCGATCGTTTTGCCGCGCTGGACCAGATTAATAAAGACAACGTCAACCAACTGAAAGTGGCCTGGACGGCGCACACGGGTGACATCCCACAGAGCAACGGCTCTGGCGCAGAAGACCAGAACACCCCGCTGCAGATTGGCGATACCCTGTTTGTCTGCACCCCGTACAGTAAGGTGCTGGCGCTGGACGTCGACTCCGGGAAGGAGAAATGGCGCTACGACTCAAAAGCGACCGCGCCAAACTGGCAGCGCTGTCGCGGTCTGGGCTATTTTGAAGACACCTCCAGCGTGACAACGTCACAGGTCGATACCCAGCCTGCGGCCTGCTCGCGTCGCCTGTTCCTGCCGACGACCGATGCGCGCCTGATTGCCATCAACGCCGACACCGGCAAGCTGTGCGAAGACTTTGGCGACCACGGCTCGGTCGACCTTGGTGTGGGCATGGGTGAGATCAAACCAGGCTACTATCAGCAGACCTCAACCCCGCTGGTGGCGGGCAATGTCGTCGTTGTTGGCGGCCGCGTGGCCGATAACTTCTCCACCGGTGAACCACCGGGTGTGGTGCGCGCCTATGACGTGCACACCGGCCAGCTGGCCTGGGCCTGGGATCCGGGCAACCCGAACATCACCGGCCTGCCGCCAGAAGGCCAGACCTACACTCGTGGGACGCCAAACGTCTGGTCAGCCATGTCTTACGACGCGAAGCTGAACCTGATTTACCTCCCGACCGGCAACGCCACCCCGGACTTTTATGCCGGAGAACGTACCGAGCTGGATGATAAATACAGCTCCTCGATTGTGGCGGTGGACGCCACCAGCGGACAGGTGCGTTGGCATTTCCAGACCACTCACCACGATCTGTGGGACTTTGACCTGCCTTCTCAACCGCTGCTGTACGATTTGCCGGACGGCAATGGCCACACCACCCCGGTGCTGGTGCAGACCAGCAAGCAGGGCATGATCTTTATGCTCAACCGCGAAACCGGCGAGCCGGTGGCGAAAGTGGAAGAGCGTCCGGTTCCGGCCGGGAACATCGAAGGCGAGCGCTACTCGCCTACCCAGCCGTACTCGTTGGGCATGCCGATGATCGGCAACCAGACCCTGACCGAATCCGACATGTGGGGCGCAACCCCTGTCGATCTGCTGCTGTGCCGCATCCAGTTTAAAGAGATGCGCCATCAGGGCGTCTACACCCCGCCGGGTCTGGATCGCTCCCTGCAGTTCCCGGGTTCGCTGGGCGGTATGAACTGGGGTAGCGTCTCGGTTGATCCGAACAACAGCCTGATGTTCGTCAACGATATGCGTCTGGGGCTGGCGAACTACATGGTGCCACGCGCCAATGTTGCCAAAAACGCCAGCGGGATTGAGATGGGGATTGTGCCGATGGACGGTACGCCGTTTGGTGCGATGCGCGAGCGCTTCCTGTCGCCGCTGGGCATTCCGTGCCAGAAACCGCCGTTCGGCACGATGTCGGCGGTGGATCTGAAGTCTGGCAAGCTGGTGTGGCAGGTGCCGGTGGGAACGGTTGAAGATACCGGCCCGCTGGGTATCCGTATGCACTTGCCCATCCCGATTGGCATGCCAACCCTGGGCGCATCGCTCTCTACCCAGTCTGGCCTGCTGTTCTTTGCCGGGACCCAGGATTTCTACCTGCGTGCGTTTGATACCGCCAACGGGAAAGAGATCTGGAAAGAACGTCTGCCAGTGGGCAGCCAGTCCGGCCCGATGACCTACGTGTCACCGAAAACCGGCAAGCAGTACATCATCATCAACGCCGGGGGCGCACGCCAGTCGCCGGACCGTGGCGATTACATCATCGCCTACGCGTTGCCTGATAAAAAGTAACCACGCAACCGGCCACTGATGTGGCCGGTTTTTTTTACCTTTGCGGCGTGCCGGACAGCGAGTTTTCGATCCAGGTTGCCGTTTTCCCGTTCTGATAACTCGCCACCAGATTTTGACTGACCCCTGCCGGCCAGCAGCTGCGCATCACGGCCCGTTTCGTCTCCTCAAAGAAGGGCTTATCGCCTGCCGCTTGATAGTCTGCTGCGCGTCCGTTCAGCTTGACGTTAAACGAGACGGTCACCCTACCGGAATAACGCTGCGCCGCGGCCTGCTCAGGGTAACGGGGCTGGACCCGATACACATCGCCGTCGCAGTCTGCCTGTGCGTTATCTGCGGTCGACGCGCTACCGCCTACCGGAAAGGATAAACCGACGCCCACCCCGCCGTTGCCGCCACCCCCACCGATGCCTACTCCGCCGATCCCCACGCTCCCGCCGGACGCACACCCGGCCAGTAACCCTGCCGCGCAGATTATTTGCACCCTTCGTATGGTTGATTGCATCGCTTTGCTCCTCTTGCGTCTTTATAACGATCATAGCGGGGAATAAAAAAAGGGTTCATGTCGAAACATGAACCCTTTTTTACCGTTGCTGCCCGGCGGCGCTTCGCTTGCACGGGTCTACGGGATCGTAGGCCGGGTAGTAAGCGCAGCGCCACCCTGCAAGGCACAGAACCTAACGGCTTAGAAGGTTTCCCAGTTATCGCCATCCACTACCGCCGGACGCAGCGGTGAAGCCGGTGCGGCTGGGGGGATGGTATTGCTACTGCTGCTGCGGGCCTGAGTGGTGCCGTGCAGACGGAACGTGCCTACCGCTTCAGTCAGGCGGGCAGCCTGATCTTCCAGCGAGGCCGCTGCGGCAGAGGCTTCTTCCACCAGCGAGGCGTTCTGTTGGGTCACTTTATCCATCTCGGAGATGGCCTGGCTCACCTGCACAATGCCACGGCTTTGTTCGTCAGAGGCGGCTGCGATCTCCAGCATGATATCGGTGACGCGTCTTACCGCATCGACGATCTCGCCCATCGTGTTACCGGCCGCAACCACTTCGCCGGAGCCCTGATCAATGAGGGAAACCGATTCGCTGATCAGGCCTTCAATCTCTTTCGCGGCGTTGGCGCTGCGGCTGGCGAGGGTACGCACTTCGCTGGCGACCACCGCGAAACCACGGCCCTGCTCACCGGCACGGGCGGCTTCGACGGCGGCGTTCAGTGCCAGGATATTGGTCTGGAAGGCGATGCTGTTGATCACTGCAGTGATTTCAGAAATTTTCTTCGAGCTGCTGGAGATGTTGCTCATGGTTTTCACCACCCCGGAGACCATCTGGCCGCCACGGCTGGCTTTACCGGAGGCATCTTCCGCCAGTTTGCTGGCATGGTGGGCGTTGTCGGCGTTTTGTTTTACCGTCGCCGTTAACTGTTCCATGCTGGCGGCCGTCTCTTCAATCGCCGCCGCCTGCTGCTCGGTGCGGGATGAGAGGTCGGTGTTGCCTGCCGAGATTTCGCTGGTGCCGCGATAGATCTCTTCCGCACCCTGGCGAACCGTGCCCACCGTTTTCACCAGCGAGTGCTGCATGGTTTGCAGATCGTGCGTCAGGCGGCCAATTTCGCTGCGCCCGGTCAGGTCATCGGCGAGAGTCAGATCCCCTTTCGCGATATGCTCGATACGGCGTGCCGCACGCTGCAGCGGGTTGATCACCGTGCGACGCAGCACCATAAAGGTCACCACCGTCAGCGCCAGCGCCAGACCAAAGGCACCCACCATAAACATCAGCCCCAGTTGGGTGCGGGTATGTGCGTCTTCGGTTAACAGATTGGCGCGATCGGTACGGATTTTAACCGCCTTCAGCAGCACCTCGTTATAGGCATCATCCAGCGGACGCGCCTCTTCATTTTCGTGATTGATGATGGCTTCAAACATGCCGTTTTTGGCATATTTCAGCATCGGCTGCATGCCGTCGATGTATGCCTGGAAGCGGGTTTTCAGATCCTCATCCAGCGCTTCATCCGCCGGGGTGCGCACGCTGCGGTTCATATACAGAGCAAAGCTGTCCTGAGACTGCTTAATCCGTTTTTCTGCTTCCGCGATGTTCAGTTTCATCGCATCCATTTCGGCGATACGGCTGGCGGCACCCGCGTGGATCATATTAATACGCGAAGTGCGCAGGTGGTTTGAGCTGTTCGACAGCCCGGTGCGCACCTGAATTTCGGCGGTGACGTCCTGCAGATCGCGGTCGGCCTGCAGCATGAAATAGCCCGCCAATCCGGCACTGAGTGCGAACAGCAGAATAATGCCGCCCAGAATGGAGGAGATAAGGGGAAGCAACCGAATTTGATGCAGGAAACCCAGTTTTTGCTGCGCCCGCACCGTTGATTTTTTTTCCATACCGTTGACTCTCTTATAGGTAGATGCGCAGAAGCACGCCTGTAAAATAGTCATCGGCAATACACTGGATTTGATTATGGCTAAAACAGAATCCAGTTCACACTTTAGAAATGATTATTAAAGAAATGTCCCCCCCGTTACCGGCGAACGGCAGCGGGAAGGATTTTTAACAGAAATTGCTGACAGAATAATCAGTTATCGCCGAAATGGATAACGGTGCGAATGGACTTCCCGGCGTGCATCAGGTCAAACGCTTCGTTGATCTGCTCCAGCGGCAGACGGTGGGTAATGAACGGGTCGAGCTGAATTTTACCCGCCATTGCATCTTCAACCATGCCAGGCAGTTGGCTACGACCTTTGACGCCGCCAAATGCCGAACCGCGCCAGACGCGACCGGTAACCAGCTGGAACGGACGGGTTTTGATCTCCTGACCTGCGCCCGCTACGCCGATGATGATGCTCTCACCCCAGCCCTTATGGCAGCACTCCAGCGCGGCGCGCATCACGTTGACGTTGCCGATACATTCAAAGCTGAAGTCAACGCCGCCGTCGGTCAGCTCAACAATCACGTCCTGCACTGGTTTGTCGTAGTCATTTGGGTTGACGAAATCGGTCGCGCCCAGTTCACCGGCCAGTTTGAATTTCTCCGGGTTGGTGTCCACTGCCAGAATACGACCGGCTTTGGCCTGCACTGCACCCTGAATAACGGCCAGACCGATCCCGCCCAGACCGAATACCGCTACGGTATCGCCCTCTTTCACTTTGGCGGTGTTGTGTACGGCACCAATCCCGGTGGTGACGCCGCAGCCCAGCAGACAGACTTTTTCCAGCGGTGCCTGTGGGTTCACTTTCGCCAGCGAGATTTCTGCACAGACGGTGTATTCACTGAAGGTGCTGGTGCCCATGTAGTGGTAGATCGGCTCGCCGTTGTAGGAGAAACGGGTGGTGCCGTCCGGCATCAGGCCTTTACCCTGGGTGGCGCGTACCGCCTGACAGAGGTTGGTTTTGCCGGATTTACAGAACTTACACTCGCCACATTCAGCGGTGTACAGCGGGATGACGTGATCGCCCGGCTGCAGGCTGGTGACGCCCTCGCCGACTTCCACCACCACGCCGCCGCCTTCGTGTCCGAGCACCGCCGGGAAGATGCCTTCCGGATCGTCACCCGACAGGGTGAACGCATCGGTGTGGCACACGCCGGTGTGGGTGATTTTGACCAGCACTTCGCCTTTCTTTGGCGGGGCGACGTCGATCTCGACAATTTTCAGCGGCTGGCCTGGGCCAAATGCAACAGCAGCACGTGATTTCATCTTGCTTTCCTTTTAGTGATGTCAGGTTTTTATTTTAGATAAGAGCGCAGCAAATGGCCGACTTCCGCCATGCGAACTGCCCGCTGGTCGGCCGTGGTCTCGCCGGTCACCAGCTCATCTTTGAGGTGAATTTCAACCATCTCGCCCATCAGGCCATTGGCGGCCCCGCGCACGGCGGCGATTTGCTGCAGGATGGCAAGGCAGGGTTCGCCGGATTCGAGCGCCCGCTCCAGGGCATCAACCTGCCCGCGAATGCGGCGCACGCGAGTCAGGACGCGTTTTTTATCTTCAGGGGAATGTGGCATGGTGGCCTCCTGGATACTGTAGGGGGGTATACTATGTCATTTTGCCGCGTCATGTAAACAGGGATATTGCTGAGGGTATCAGGGGTTGGCGCTCAGAAAGTGACTCATGCAATGGCTTTACCCAACTTTAATCTTTCTTACCTCTCGCCCCGAACAGATATAAAAGGGCTGTGTCATCATGCCGGTGAATATCACCATCCCATAAGGACGTTGCAAAAACGTCCAGATAAATAAGGCCTGCACCATCATGATAAGACCTACCCCGGCATTGCTCCTTGCTGGCAGCCTGCTGCTCGCGGGCTGTGATATGGAGCTCTCGCAGGATGCGAAAGCCAAAGTTGAAGAGACCACCCAGGCAGCTGAGTCGTTAAAAAATACCTTCAACAGCGAAGTTCAAAAAGCCAAAGAAAGCGCGCTGACGACAACCCAGGAGACGATCGCCTCGAACCTGTCGGAAGAGACTAATAAGCAGATCGACAGCGTTAAACAGAAAGCCGAAGACATCGGCAATATGAAAGTCTCTGATTTGCTCAGTTTTGGTGGCGAGAGCGAAGCGGAAAGTGAAGAGGAAGAGAGTCAGTAGCATTGCCCGGCGGCGCTGCGCTTGCACGGGCCTACGGTTTGGTAAGCCGGGTAAATGCAGTGCCATCACAACAGAGAAAAACATCAGAGAGGCCCCAACTGAGGCCCCCTTGTTAAACCACCTGTTTTGGCCAGCGTCTCCGTCGCGGAGTCGGCAGGCATGAATGCGCGGTAAGTCGGGCTCCACAAACGGAGCAGACTGCGCCATGAGGCTGGGTTTGCGAGGATTCAAAAGAGGTAAAGCGGAACCTTTTATTTTTGCAAACCGGGCACTCGAATTTGATGTTGGGGATATCCCCTCCAGTCAGGTGAATAGAATCACCACCTTAACGCACTCTTGCATCGTCCAGGGATATATCGTGTAAAAGAAACGTTTCGCCGGAATTTATTTTTCGCAACGTTAAATTATGCAGGGATTAAGAGTGATCTGATCGGCAAGACAGCGCCATCGTGAAAGACTGGACCAGCAGTATCTACGTCTTTAAGATACTGCTGGCGTTGCAACATCATTACACGATGCGAGCCGCGTGCATTATCAGAACTGGTACACCACGCCGACGGCGACTACGTCATCGGTATTAATACCGGCTTCACGCGTAAACTTATTTTCATCAACCAGGTTAATCATGTAGTCGACGAATACGTTAATATTTTTATTGAAGTTATAAGTTGCGCCCAAATCAACATATCTGATTAAGTCCTGATCGCCATAGCTATTCCCCGTGGCGGCCTTACCGAGGTTTTTGCCTTTCAGAACGTCGTAGGCAACAAACGGCTGCAGGCCGAAATCGAACTGATAGCCCGCGTAGAATTCCATGATCTGTGATTTATTGGCATAACCATATGCGCTATCACTGGAATGCGATCCAAAGCGTGAGGCGTTATAGGCCTGGGTAAACATGGCGGCTAAATAAATATTATTGGCATCGTATTTAATGGCACCGGAATACGCTTCGGCCCTCTTACCCTGCCCCATAATACCGCTGGTGGTGCTATTTTGCTCACTGGTGCGATCGGCGCTCATCATTGCACCCGCTACGCTAAAACCAGCGCCAATATTGTAGTCAACCGATGCGCTGAAGCCATCGCCATTTTGACGTAATACGTCGCGTACGCCCGGTTCGCCGCCGCCGTCATTTTTACCCTGATATTGCAGTGCGAAATTCAGCCCTTCTACCGCGCCAAAGAAATCGGTATTACGGTAGGTTAATACACCGTTGGTGCGGCTGAACATAAACTGGTCAGAGCCGTAGGTCATGCCGTCAAACTCTGGCTGCATATCGGTATAGGCCAGCGTGTCGTACAAGACGCCTTTATTGCGACCGTAATCAATAGAACCATAATCCGCGACTTTCAAACCCGCGAAAGCATAACGTGTCCGGGGGTTATTACTTTCCGATTCCGCACCGTTGGCATTAATGTGCATTTGCCATTGGCCATAACCTGTAATCTGACTATTAATCTGCGTCTCACCGCGGAAGCCAAGACGCATATACGTTTGGTCACCATTCCAGTCACTGCTGCTATTATCAGAGAAGTAATGCTCGGCAGCGACCAGACCGTACAGGTCGAGTTTATTGCCGTCTTTGTTATAAATTTCTGCTGCGTGTGCGGTTGCGCTAAGCATTGCTGCGCTGACCAGCATGCTCATTTTATTGATTTTCATTTTTATACCCTGATGTATTTGCCACTTGCCATTTTGCAACCCTATATAACGTTGCAGGTCAATATAGTTATCATCGATGTAAAAACATGTAAAACATGTAAAACATTTAAATTATCAGGGCACGAATCGTTAATTCTTGATGAAATTAAATCATGCTTTTAAACGCACATATTGTGAAAGCCACGAATATTAAAAAAGGTTATTAGCGACGGGGGGGGTTACTCTGGTTTACGCGGTTTGCCACCGTCATACAGCGCGACACCCCTTCCCTGCTCAATCTTAAATTAACAGCATAAAAAACTAATACCACCCGCAACCGACCTCACAAAGTGCATTAAGTTTTTCTGATTTTTTGCCGATAAGATTATCACCAGCAACACATGGATTTTATGTAACTTGCAACTTAGGATGTTTCAATGAAAAACATTTCTGTCCGGATGGCTTTGTCAGGCGCAATATGTATCTTCGTGTTAATAATTGTCGCTATTTCTTCCGTTGGCTTTTTTGCCCTGAACCGCTCGAACAGTACCACTGACTTTATCCATAAGGCTGACCGCCGCGTAATACTTATTAATGATATCTATAAAGATTCAGCCCGTACCCGTTCGGGTTTTGCGCTGGTCTACGCCGGCCTTGTTAAAAGTGGACAGTCTGAGGCGTGGGTATTTAACAACATCCAGAACACCCACCAGCGGATGCTGGCTAATCTGGAAAAATTCAAAGCTATTCCGGTAGTTAACAGCCGCAACGACGAGATCAACAGCGAGCTTATCGCGGCTGCCACAGCCCTGGGTGCCACGCTTGAGAAGGCAGAACAGCTGCTGAAAGCGGGTGATGTGCAGGGCTATTACGATATTAATATCACGCAGATTGATAAAGCCGGCGGCCGTTTCTCTGCCGCCCTGGAAAAATATCAAAAAAGCGTTAATACCATCGTCAGCGAACTGGTTGCTGAACAAAAAACTGAATATCGCCAGCTAATTTGGGTTATGGGCCTTGGATTAGCGCTCGCGCTGTTAATGAGCGCCGGCGTTTTATATGTCCTGCGCAATGTTATTTTAAAACCTATTAATCATGCCATTGAACACCTGGATACCGTGGCACAAGGCGATTTAACATTAAACTTAACCCAATCAGGTAATAACGAAATTGGCAAACTCTTCCGCTCCATTCACAGCATGCAGGAGAACCTGAGAGGGTTAGTCGGCAAAGTCCGCTCCGGGGTGGATGAGATACATGTGGGTTCGAGAGAGATCGCCGCCGGGAATTTAGACCTTTCTGCGCGTACCGAAGAACAGGCCTCCTCCCTTGAACAGACAGCCGCATCAATGGAAGAGCTGGCTTCTATTGTTAAGCAAAATGCCGACAATGCGCATCAGGCGAACGTGCTGGCGCTGAAGGCCTCCGAAATGGCCGAATCGGGCGGCAAAGCGGTATCGGAAGTGGTGACCACCATGAACGAGATCGCCACCAGTTCGAATAAAATTGCTGAAATTGTCGCTATGATTGACAGCATTTCGTTCCAGACCAATATCCTGGCACTGAATGCGGCAGTTGAAGCCGCCCGAGCGGGTGAGCAAGGTAAAGGCTTTGCCGTTGTCGCCAGTGAAGTACGCACACTCGCGCAACGTTCGGCGACGGCCGCCAAAGAGATCAAAGACCTTATCCAGAATTCATCAAACCGCGTCAACATCGGTACCGAGCAGGTTAAACGTGCGGGTGCGGCGATGCTCGAGATTGTGACCTCGGTTAAACATGTTACCGACACGGTGGCGGAGATCTCCCTCGCCTCCCGTGAACAGGCCACCGGTATCGATCAGGTTAATCTGGCGGTATCGCAGATGGATGGTGTGACTCAGCAGAACGCCTCTCTGGTTGAACAGGCTGCGGCGGCGGCACATTCCCTGGAATCACAGGCAAGCGCATTGGCCGAGGCAGTGTCTGTGTTCCGTACCCATCACGCCAGCATGGCGACGGCATAAGTCGCCCCCGCCTCACCCTGTTATCCGCACGCCACCGCCACGGTGGCGTTTTCGCATATGCCGTAACGAGAATGAAATCGGTCCGGGATCCGCGGCAGGGCTGTCATCCATAAAATTATTTATGCCTGTTACAAAATCGTGTTGTTGGTGCTGACGCAGCGAAGCTGTCAGGATAAAGCCTCGACCGGTTCGCCCTCTCTGAGCCCGCATTAGCCTAAGGAAAACCATGAGCTTAACTCTTCATCACCTCAACGACTCCCGATCCATCCGCATTCTCTGGTTGCTGGAAGAGGCCGGTGTGCCGTATGAGCTGGTCAGGTATCAGCGCGACCCGGTCACGCACCTGGCCCCGCCGTCCCTGAAAGCGATCCATCCGTTGGGTAAATCACCGGTCATCGACGTTGACGGTAAAGTCATCGCCGAGTCGGGGGCCATGGTTGAATATCTGATTGCACATCATGCCCCGCATCTGGCACCGGCCGCCGATTCCCCGGAATACATTGACTACCTGCAGTGGATCCATTTCGCCGAAAGCTCCGCCATGCTGCCGGTACTGCTGAAGGTGTTTGGCCGTATCGAAGAAAACACCGGCACCCAGCTTAACTTCCTGGCGAATTACGCAGAGGTCGAGTTCGAAAAAGTGTTCCGCTTCCTCGATGAGATGCTGGCGACCCGGGAATTTATTATCGGCAATAGCCTGAGCGGCGCCGATATTATGCTGGGTTTTGTGGTGAGTACCGCCGTAGAACAGCTGAACGCCGGTAGCCGTTTCCCGAACATTAGCCGTTACGCGCAGCGCCTCAGAAATACGGCAAGCTGGCAGAAAGCGCATGCCATCGAGTCAGCAGACGTCTGCTGACGCGAACATAAGACCGGACACGCCCGGTTTAAGTCAGTGGCCTTCCTGCAACCCGCTTGAACAGCTCACCGGTAGCTGTTCAAGCGGCGTCGTTAACGTCACTGTTTGCTGTAGCGAATAGTCCATGTGTCATCTTCCCGCTGAACGCTGGCTTTTACGCACCAGGCTTTCTCAATCATGGCCGGAGTGAGCACCGTCTCAGGAGAACCATTGGCAATCACTTTTCCCTGCTTCAGCAGCACCAGTCGATGACAATAGTTTGCTGCCAGGTTGAGATCATGGAGTGCTATCACCACGGTCATGGGTAACGTCGCGATCAGGGACAGCAGCTCCAGCTGATACTGAATATCAAGATGGTTAGTGGGTTCATCAAGGATCATAATCTTCGGTTGCTGAGCCAGCGCCCGTGCGATCTGGCTTCTCTGGCGCTCCCCCCCGGAAAGCTGCTTCCAGGCGCGTTTGCGAATACAGGACAATTTCATCCGCGCGATGGCCTCCTCGACGGCCTGTTCATCGCCACCGTTCCAGCCAAACAACCGCTGACGATGCGGAGTACGACCCAGCCGGACGATTTGCTCTACGGACAGATCGTCGTCGACCTCGGAATGCTGAGGAACAAATGCCAGCTGTTTCGCGCGCGTGCGCAGGGGCAATGTGTCGAGCGACGTGCCATTCAGCGTGATATGCCCGGCCTGTCGGGGCAAAAGCCCCGCGAGGCAACGCAGCAACGTTGATTTCCCGGAACCATTTGGCCCCAGCAATCCGACAATTTGCCCGGCTCCCAGAGTTAGATCGATGCCGTTTAGTACCCTCTGTGATTGCAGGGTAACTTCCAGTCCAGTCATTGAAATATTCACCCTCTTTTCTCCCTGCTTCGGTACAACATCACCACAAAGGCGGGGGCACCCACCAGTGCCGTCACCACTCCAATCGGCAATACCTGATGGGTAATCAGTGTGCGGGAAACGATATCGGCGAGGATCATAAAATGGCTTCCGATCAAAAAGGTCATCGGGATCGTGTGTGCGTGTCCGGGCCCCGTGATGAAACGTGTGATATGCGGGATGACTAAACCGACAAAGCCCACTGCCCCTATCGTGCTGACCATCACGGCCGTGACCAGCGCACAGGTGAGCAACAGGACTATCCGCACACCGGTCACCGGAATGCCCAGAGAGGTAGAGACTTCATCGCCGAACGTAAAGGTGTCCAGCGCCCGGGAAAAGATGAGGATCACCACCAGGCCGGCCAGCGTCACCCACAGCGCAAGCAACGCATCTGGCCACCGCACGCCACTCAGACTGCCCAGCAGCCAGAACATGACGCTGCGGGATTGCTCCGCATTGGCAGAGGTGCTGACAACGTAAGCCGTCAGGGCATTAAAGAGCTGAGTGCCGGCAATACCCGCCAGCAGAATGCGCGGGGGACTATCGGACATGCCGTGGGTGATGAGCATAATCAGCGTGAAGGCTCCGCAGGCACCGATAAACGCACCGCTGCTGACGCCCAGCGTACTGCCGCCGATGCCCAGCAGCATGACGCATACCGCACCCAACGACGCCCCTGCTGAAATACCCAGCAGGTAGGGTTCTGCCAGTGGATTGCGCAAAATAGACTGCAGCACCAGACCGCATAATGCCAGCCCGCCACCGCTGCAGGCTGCCATCAGCGCCCTGCTCATGCGATATTGCCAGACAATCCCTTCTTCTATTTGTGGCAGATCGTACCGGGTCATTCCCAGCCCATTGAGGATCGCTTTACAGGCATGGAGATACGATACCGGCATATCACCCACGGTAGCGGCGAAGATCAGCATCAGCGGTAATGCCAGTATTCCGCTGGCCATAATGCTGTGATATCGCCAGTGAGGGCGTGAGAAGAGCCTGTACAGGGCGCGACTATTCATGTTTCGCCTGGATTGTCGCCAGCTGTTCGCTGATTGCCTCAACCGCATCGACATTGCGCAGCGACGGGTTGAGCGACATGGCAGGCACCACGATGAGGTGTCCATTTTTCACCGCCGGAATATTTTTGGTCACCGGATCGCTACGTAAAAATGCCTCTTTTACGGCAACATCGTCGGCCGGATATAACCGGCGCGCCATATCGGCAATGACAATGATGTCCGGCTGTGCCTGGGCAATATGCTCCCACGTCACGGCAGGCCACTCGTCATGGGAATCGATGATATTCTTAAGCCCCAGCGTGTTGCTGATCCAGCCCGGTGCCCCGTAATTTCCCGCCACCCAGGGATCGCCATTCAGCCGGGTACTTGAAAACCAGAACACCACCTTAAGCGGTGTTCTATTGGGTGTGGCAGCACGTTTCTGCGCCAGCGCAATGCGCTGAGTCAGGGCATGATTAAGTTTTTCGCCCTGCTGCGGTACGGCAAAAATCGTAGCCAGTTCACTGACTTCCCTTTTAATTTCCTCCATCGAGAAGGGCGTGCTACGAGCCCCGTCCGCATTTGAGCTGTCAGTGACGCTTTTTCCCACGCAGTCAGCAGGTGAGATCCAGGTTTTGATGCCCAGTGAAGCGAACTGTTCCCGCGTACCGACCTCGCCTTGTGGCCCCACATGCCAGTGATATTGTGCCAGAACTAAATCTGGTTTTTGCGCAACCACAGCTTCAAACGAGGGGGAGTTATCCGCGAGTTTGAGCAGATCTTTCCCCTGCGCTTTCAGTGCATCAGGTAATGCACCAAACCAGACGGAGGTCGCCGCAATTTTTTTCTCAAGCCCCAGCGCCAGCAGCAGTTCGGTTTCATGCTGACCAAGGGTGACGACGCGATCGGGTGCTGCTGTGAACGTTTGTTTAATGCCGCAATTTTCGAGGGTGAACGGGAAAACCTGAGTCGCAAAAATGGGGGTGGAGACGGTAATAAGCGCAGACAGCAGCAACACTTTCTTTATGAACATTTTCTAACCCTGCACATGTTATGTTATAACATAATACACATAATGCAGCGGAGAACAAACCTGATATTGCCGCAAGCTGATTGAAAAACAGTCGATTCATTAGTCAGTTACGCCAGCCTGAATATTAAAATCGCTTTACTGCCAACCACTTTCAAAAAAGACGCCCGCTCAGCCTTGATCAAATCACTCGATCGCGGATACTGTATTTATATACAGTATCCGCTAAAGGATTTGATTATGTCTTTTTATCACCCCGTAGAAGTCTGCCCCGTTCTTGAGCTGCCTTTATTCAACAGCCTCGTCCCTTGTGGTTTCCCATCACCGGCGCAGGACTACGTTGAGCAGCGTATTGATCTGAACAAATTGCTGATCAGTCATCCGGGTTCAACCTACTTCATAAAAGTGAGCGGCGACTCAATGATCGAGGGCGGTATCAACGACGGCGATATGCTGGTTGTCGACAGCTCCCTTAAAGCGGAACACGGTGATATCGTCGTGGCCGCCCTTTCTGGAGAATTCACGGTAAAACAGCTGATGTTGCGCCCTTACCTGCATCTCAAACCCATGAATGCGAATTACTCGATAATTCCCGTTGCGGATGTCGACCAATTTGAAATATTCGGCGTGGTCAAGCATGCGATAAAAACCTGGTACAAATGATGTTTGCCCTGGTTGATGTGAATTCATTTTATGCATCTTGTGAGACGGTTTTCAGACCCGATCTGCAAGGCAAACCCGTTATTGTTTTAAGTAACAACGATCTGAGTGGTGAGAAACGTTAGTTAATCCTATGCTGTTCACATCATCTTATTACTGATGGTCTGAGGAGTGATATGAGGCTTGTATTTGCAACAAAAGACCTGGCCTTGGCTGGCCGTTCATTTGAGGGCTTTCCGTTGCTAATTGGATCAGATGGATGGCCAGTTCAGCCGGCACAGTCTTTCCTTTGGCACATCCTTATCGAGTCAGGGGAATCACTAAGCACTCTTACCTGGGAAGCTTATGGTCGACGTTTGTATGACTATTATGCTTTTCTGGAAGCCAATAAGTTGGCCTGGAACGATGAAACTCCAGCTCATGGCCTTAGCGTTCTTTCGAGATACAGAGATTGGTCAATCGGCGAACTTGCGCTTGATCCTCGCACGGTGAACAACCGTCTAGCCTTAATCGTGAGGTTCTATCGTTGGGCGAAGCAACAAAACCTTATAAAGATGTTGCCCTTCAGTGAAAAAAGGGGTCGGGTTGTTCCCCACTCCGGCCTTCTCAGCCATGTCACTCGACAAGGAAAAGAAGGAAGTAAGGTCTCAATAATGGTCCGCGAGCGGAAACGTCTGACCAAATTCTTAACTAAGGATCAAGTCAAAGTATGCCTTGCCTTAGATGCTGACCCAAGCCATCAGATACTGTTCCACCTCATGGTGCGAACTGGACTTCGCTCCTGTGAAGCCAGATCTTTTCCTCTCAAATATGTGTTTAATCCTAGGTTAAAGAATGGGCTGCGCCGTGGGCAGATGATAAGCGTTGCTCTTGACCCTTCAGATATGCAAATTAAGTATGATCGACCCAGAATCATTGATTTGCCTTGGTCGCTAATGGAAGACCTGTGGTCTTATTCCCTTCATCAGCGGGAGATGCGTAATTCCCGTGGCGATGGAAATGTTACCGCGTTATTACTGACAAATGAAGGAAGGCAATACTCAAAAGATGCTGTCGTAGACATTATGAAGTCCTACGAACGAAAGTGCGGTTTCTATGTGCGTGCCCATATGCTGCGTCACACCTATGGAACTTATACTTTGCTTGCTCTTCGAAAAACTAAAGAATTTGAAGGTGAGCCACTAATGTATGTCAGAGATCGGCTGGGGCATTCAGATGTTCAAACAACGATGATCTATTTGCATCTTATCAATCAACTGGAAGCTCAATCCGTTCTTGCGTATGAAGATGAAATTGACATGATGTTTATGGCTACCTCCATCAATCACGACTGAGGTAAATATATTGGCTCAGCAAAAGAACTATAAGGCAGCTCTGCAACCCGGCACTAAAAAATTAGATCCTGCCGGTGAAAATATCAGAATTGACTTACCAAGAAACCCGAGAAATCACAGGCAGATTGATCATTCTCAATACCTAGGTCTGGGTTTCGACGCTTGGGCAATTCAAAGCATTCATGTTATCAGGGCATTATTACAAGGAGGAAACTTCGCTGTCGCCACATTAATTGGGTACTCTGTGACAGGATTGAGAAACTTTCTGAAATTTTTAAGTGGGGACTTAATTGAATCGCCACCTGCTACGCCAAGTGCACTAACAAAACGCCACATGGAGCGTTATATATCCTGGCTAAAACTTAAATACCCAAACGGTTCGACGGCTAAGAATTGTTATACAAGTTTTAAATCACTGGTTATTATCCTGGCAGATTATGGGTTTATAGCAAACGTTCTTGACAATCTCCTACCACCTAATCCGTTTCCTAACAATGCGCAGAATACAAAAGATGCAGATCCGCTTTCCATGGGTGAGATGCAAAGGTTGCTCAGTGCATTAAAGTCCGATTTTATCGATATCTATAAGGGCACATTTCGTGGTAATGATGCTGAGAAAATGACAGTGCTGCTGTTAATCACGGCTGCAAGATCCGGTCTTAATACCACACCATTATTAGAGATGGCGAGAGACGCATTAACACCACATCCGTTTCTGCCAAATCTTAAACTAATAAACACGCTCAAGCGCCGTGGCAAAGGTGCTCAGAGCAAAACAATACGTCAAACAAATCTGCTAGATGAATATAGCTCCATTCCACTTGATGGGGTTGCAGTTTTAAATAAGGCGCTTGCAATCAGCGAACCGCTTGTGCAACTGGCATCAGAAGAGATCAGTTCATATATATGGTTATATCGTTCAGGAAAACGTGGGGGTGAGAAAAACATTGTTGCTCTTACGCCGGGTGCTTTGTATGTGTGTAGCAAAAGTATTTGTGAGCGTCATACACTCAAAAATGATCAGGGAAATCGACTAAATGTCACACTTAGTCGTCTGCGGAAAACAATGGAAAGTCGCCTGTGGAAACTGAGTGGTGGGGACATAATCGAAGTGTCTTCTATCATGGGACACTCTCCACATATTGCTGATAACCATTATTTAAAAATAAACGATGAAATCAAGACCGAAGGTGCAATTTTCGTTGGTGAGGTTTTCCCTGACAAGCTTCGTGGCACCTCAATTACACCGACTCCACTAGGCGGCTGCAAAGACAGCTTTTATGGCAGTTTGGCTCCTAAGGATGGTATCAATCATTGTTCTGAGTTCATTCACTGTCTCAGTTGTCCTAGCTTTGTAATTGTCGGAACTCTGGATGATTTATATCGGCTGTTTAGCTACCAACAATTTTTATATTCCGAAGTCGAATACTTTCTAACTGATGAGTGGAACGCATGGCACAAGCGGCAGTTTAATTTTATTCGAGCGATAGATGATTTCACTTCCCGAAAGTTTGATCTTGCATTGGTCTCGCAAGCAAGGGCCAAAGCTGAATCCTCTCCGCACTTATTCTGGAGTAAAAAGATCGAGTTCATGAGGAAAAAATTAGGTGGTGAAATTTGAACGCAAGAAGCGTTAATGCAATGTTGAAAGCATATGATGTCCTCATCGCCCAGCCAGCTACAGCTAATGGACTAACTACTGCAGAGCGGAATGCAATTGTGATCAGCGCAATAGTTAATGAAGATGGCGAAACGTTGGTTCTCAGCCGTTTTGGTGATCCACAGTGGGATTTGCGCCCGTTTTTTGATCAGGCGAACGTTTCTCACTGCTTCAAATTTATCAACTGGGATATGAGCATGCCTCTGGCTCTCATAGATGACAGTAAAGCTGTTGCTTATGCTTGGTTTAAGAGAGGAATGCCTGGGTCTAAACCTCCCATCGCACGAGGTATCACTACTTTTGCTGTTGCCAGCGTGATGCCTTTTATCCGCTGGTTAAATAATTTGGGAGTTTCAAGTTTTGCAGAAATCAGTCCAATCCATATCAGCAATTACGTTCATTATTGCAAAAATGAGTTGAGATTAAGACCTCTTCCGCTATATGGACGATTACGGATTATTGATTTTCTTTGGGTATTTTCTACCGATATGATGTTTCCCCTTAAAGGTTATCCTTGGGGGAGGTCGACATTATGGCGGATTTGCGGAGTTGCCAATATAAAAGGGTTAGAAGCAGCCAATAAAAACGTTGGGCGAACGGATATAATTCCTCCTGATGAACAATCTAGGATCTTCAACTATTGTGAAAAAATTGTCCAAGAGATGAAGACTGAGTTGGCTGTTAGTGGCATTGGATATCATCCTAGCGATGAACAGATGTCAATTCGTTGTAGAGATGCTGTACTTTATATAGTTTCAATCAGTAGCGGTATGCGCAATGACGAGGCTATTGGAATTGAGGTCGGTGCTTGGCGTAAGGAGTTAAAAAATGGAGTCACCTTTTGCTGGGTAGCCACAATCGAGCATAAAACAGGCAAAGGGCGAGTCGAGTATCTTGTGCCGGAGCTGACATTTGAAGCTCTGAGTCTTTTGGCAAGATATTCCGCGCCTATCAGAAAGGAGTTGGAGCAAGAGATTAGTTTGCTTGCAAATAATCAGAAATATTCGAATTCAACTGAACATATTCTTAGGCTCGAAAAAGCTCGAAAGGATTCGAAGAAACTATTTTTGGGACGAAACAGCCAAGGGGGGAAAATTAAGAAAGGCTTTCACGTTGAAGCACTCAGCGGTGCAGGTTCAAATGCTGCATTTGCTCGTATAGCTAAAGCAGCTGGAAGCGATTGGCCATTGAGGACACATCAATGCAGAAGAACATATGCAAGGTGCTTTGTGGAGTCCCGAATTGGAAGAACTTCGCTTATTTTTCTCAAATGGCAGTTTAAACACAGCAGCATGAGCATGACCCAACTGTATGCATCTAACCCGCAGCAAGACTTGGCACTTTTTGATGAAATCTTACAGCAGATGACAGAATATAAAATTGATTTGATCGAATCATGGCTCGATGAGCAGCCTTTGGCAGGTGGTGCAGGTAAAAAAATCGTCAAGATGCGAGCTATTCCTATCAAAGACAGGGCCGCATTGCTTGCCCAAACCGCCCCATATGCAAACATTCGTGCGACCGGACACGGCTGGTGTATTGCAACAGAGCGAGGTTGTGGCGGAGCTGGATTATACGAGGCAACACGCTGCCCAACATGTAAAAACGCGGTGATTGATGAGCTTTTCGCGGATACGTGGAAGAACATATACTGTCAACAGCAGGAGTTGCTCAAAATCGAAGATGCTGGGCCTGCTGTAAGACAGCGGGCAGAGCGCGATTTGCAGGTTGCACTAGATGTCATCACGAGTTTAGGCCTGCCTCCTATCAATGACGATACCGGCGAGGCTGAGAATGACAATTAAGTTCACTGGGCGGCAGCCTCTTGTCCGTTCGCGCTCAAAGACGCTAGATGTCCTAAATAAAGCTATCGATGACCTTGTCGAAGGTAACGCAAAGATTTCCATCGCCTCAGTTGCCCGAGCGGCAGCGGTTACACCCAGCCTCATCCATAACACCTACCCAGCGGTGGCGGAGAGAATTCGCATCATCATGGGCAAGTCAGTGCGCACCCAGCGTGATTCGAAACATCAAGCGCTGATGGTTGAAAAGGAAAAGAATAAGGCTCTCCGTGTGGAGAACGATCAGCTTTTAGAGGAGTTAGCCCGAATTGCTTCTGTAAATCAACGCCTGCTGTTCGAAATGGCCGAGTTGAGGGCAGTTTATAGTGGGGATGTTGTTTCCATTTCTTCCAAGCCTCGTAGATAGGCTTTATTAGTTGTCTGTGTCATTGGGGCTTAATAATCGGATCTTTTATGACGAGCAGGTGACTCTATGAAAACCCTTGCAATGGGCTCCTGTATCTAGGCAGGGAGCAGGTTAGGTGGAAGCCGATGCCAAGGTTGCTTTTAGAGCAGTTTCGGAACTATAACTATATACCACTATAAACCCATGGCTATAGTGGTTTGTCGACGGAAGATAGTATGAATTAATGCCTTATTCTGGTAGCCTGATCGGCTGGGCTTCTCCCTGCTTACTGTGGGCCTTTATGTCTTATCATCGTAAACACCGCATTTTTTCCTCCCTTTCACGACGTAGTCGACGTCAGAAAGTTATTCATCTGAAAAACCTTATCCATAATGAACGTCACCGCTGTGGTGGCATATTTTATGATGAGTGTGACTTTACTCAGTCTGATGATGAACCTGAACGTATTTGGGAGTGGAGTGATATCTATTTCACCGGATTAGATCCTGCTGACTTTTGGAATGCGGAAATTATCATCGCACAAGTGGCTTTCAGAGATGCGTATCACTCTCGTGTATTCGATGAAGCCTGCGAGATGTTAACTAGGCAAGAACGTGAAAATGAATTTAAAATAAACACATCCCCTAATTATAATCCGCAGGGGAAAATAATCAGTCATACATTAGCACACCGTGAAGCATGCAAATATGATGTTTTCGGTGATCTTACACTTTTTGAATTTGTTGAAAAACGAGAGCTTGAAATAGTGATTAATGATCCTCCTGCTATTCACTGTGGTTATAAGTTTTTACCTGATTACGCTTATGGGTTAGGCTTGCAAATGATTGTTGATGCACCTTATTTAAGTCAGCAAGTCATCGAAAACGCTATCGCTGATTTTCGTGACCGTGGTGAACGTGAGTGGCACTCACCAGAGGCTGTTTACTTCCCTCGTAGCGTTCCTAAATAATTTCACCTTGCCACTGGTAAGTCTGAATATCGAGTTGTATAAGCGGGAGAAAGCATCTCCCGTTTCATAGCTCAGGTTTTTTCGATTCCCTGCCCTGCAAACCAGACCTTTCCTTTTCCAGAGTTATTTAATTGATCGATAGCCTCCATTAAATCTGCACTATTTTTTCGTGGTGAACTATCGTCAAATAAGTTTAGATGCGCCATGCCATTACTAAAAAAATCAGCAAGCATGACACCAACTTTCATATATCGATGGCCATCAACCCATATCCTCTTCAGAGAGTTTGTAGCCGAATTTATAATGTCACGAGTATCATTGGAAGGGGTCAGTAGCTCCATGGAAGCTTGATTTGCATAGTATACTTCATTATCTGCACGTGGGCTGGTACGAAGGAAAACACTGACGAAACGACAGAACTGGCGCTCACTACGCAGTTTTTCTGATGCTCTCTCTGCATAAGCACAAATTGCTTGGTGCATATCTGAGTACTGAGTTATTCGGTTACCAAAAGATCTACTGCAGATGATCTGTTATTTTGCTGGTGCAAATTCTTCCAATTCAAGACATTGTTCACCTCGAAGTTCACGAACAGTCCTTTCGAGAACAACGTTGAAGTGTTTTCTTATTACCCATAATGAGCTTTCAGCCAGGTCAAGTGCTGTATTAATACCCAATTCTCTGACCAACACCCCACACATCCTCAACAGAGGTAAGTGCCAGCAACCTGTGCTGACGTTCAATATTCGATAAGTCGACAACGCCACCAGTGCCACTCCATTTCTTGGCTGCATGGTTAGCTAGCTTTGCTAATGTTTTTGTTTGCGCAATACCAACTCCCACAGTTAAACCTGTATTTTTAAATACTTTGTTTTTCATTTCATGACCGAAATCACTTAATGGCATGCAGTTTATTACCCCAGATAAATTAACAAAGGCTTCGTCTATTGAATAAACTTCGATCGAAGGAGATATTGCAGTTAGCGTCTGCATAACTCTCTCACTTAGATCGGCATTTATGTGGAATAGAAAAGCAACCTTTGAGGACAACATTTTGCTTCCGGAAGCTGCTTCATCGGATGAGTGCTATCGGGATATCGCCCCAACGTGTAGTCCATGCCGGACTAAGCATTTCCCGCTTCATTTTCCATTCTGTATTTACACCTTGCCCCGCAAACCACACATTACCCAACCCGGACTGTTTGATGCCATCCAGCACCTTCATTAGTTGGACACTTCGCGCTCTTGGTTTGTTCTCGTTAAAAAGGCTGAGTTGAGTAACGCCATTCAGCGTAAAATCACCTAGGGCGATACCTGCTTTCATGTAACGTCGGCCATCCAGCCAAATGCGGTCGAGCGAACGCATGGCTAACCGTATACGCCTCCGCTCAGTGAATATGAGTCACGGATAAGCGTCAGCAGACGCTGGTTATCTTTATCCCGAGCGGAGACCGGGTTATGCAGCCACGGGCCCGGGCAACGTACAACACCCGACACATCGTCATGACACCCCATACAGTGCGGTGCTCATTGATAAAGCGGTACTTCAGTCGGGCTCCCTTGCAAAGTACCGCGCGGCCTTTTTCAGGATATCCCGTTCTTCCTCAGTGCGCTTCAGTTGGGCCCTGAGCTTCAGGATCTCGCTTTTCGCTTCCAGTAAATCACGGGCATGCTGCTCGCTGTTATCGGGTTTAATAGCCCGCAACCACTTATAGAGACTGTGTGCTGAAACGCCCAGCCGGTCAGAAACTTCGGCGACGGAATAACCGCGTTCCGTTATCTGACGGACGGCTTCTTCCTTAAATTCAGGTATAAATCGTGGTGTGCCCATACGCTCCTCCTATGCTCAAACTATAGGGCAGGATCGTCTACCGGGGCGGGGTCAGTCCACGTCATCTGTTTACCAATAGGACGAACGGCACGGGGGCAGTAAATAATGCATATTAAATTGATTAAATTTTAACCTCTCGTGGTAGGGTGATGTACATTCATTGAAAGGTTAATCATCATGTCTATCATCGCTCATGCAATGAAGTTCATCGGGGGCGTATCGATGTCTTCCATCATATGCCCTGTTTGCGGCTTACGTTAATCTCACTCTGCCTCCAAACTTCGCCGTAAGCAGACATTGCTTTGCCCGGGATGTAAGGCCCTGTTTGTCTCAACACGCTAATCCCTGACATCCCGTCACACATAAATCCGGTGTCCTATAATTAAGTCATATTCCAGCAGATGTTAAATCCCTGATGCCTTACGCCCATCCTGAGAGAACGTTTCTGAACTGATTTCGCAACTGCTCCTGCGCGCCAATGTCGCATCAGAGCAACGCTATGAAAATGAACCCCAGGGCGTGGTTTAACCGCTCCCGTATTACGACGAATACTACCGGACGCGTCACGTTTCCGGCTAACGATCCCGTAGGTGAAAACAATCTGCGCGCAGAACTGTTTTCGACAGCTCAGATGGAGCGCTACGGCCAGAAACTGGCGCATACTCATCGATTATCCCCAGACAAACTGCCTTACTACCTCCTGAAACGGCTCGGCAACAACGAGGCAGCAATCACGCAAAACTGCTACGAAATCAATGCTGGGAAAAAAACGAGTATCATGCCCGCCGGGGAGTGGCTGTTGGATAATTACTACTTGATTGAGGAACAAATCCGTATCGTTCGCCAGCACTTACCGAAAAGTTTCGGCAAGGGTCTTCCGTCGCTGATTTCGCCACAGAACTGTCCACGAATTTACGATATTGCTTCAGAGGCTATCGCCCACGGTGATGGCCGCTGGGACACCGCCAGCCTGACCAGCTATATCACGGCCTATCAGCAGGTGACCCCTCTGACATTAGGCGAAGTCTGGGCCTTACCGGGTATGTTGCGCCTGGCACTGATTGAAAATCTTCGTCGTATCAGTATGGAAGTGGTAAAGGCGCAGCGAGAACGAAATCTGGCAGATACGTGGATAACAAGGCTTTTCGAATGTGCAGAGAGTGCCCCGGCTGATTTAATCATGGTGGTTGCCGACATGGCGCGCTCCCGTCCTCCGTTGAGCAGTGCATTTGTCGCAGAACTGGTGCGGCGCCTGCAGGGGCATGGCAATGCGTTGTCGTTACCTCTGACTTGGGTTGACCAGTGCCTCGCCGAACAAGGTGTCACAACCGAAGCTCTGATTCATATTTTCAATCAACAGCTTGCTGCCAGCCAGCTTTCTGTCAGTAACAGCATCGCCGGGTTGCGTTTACTGAGCGAAACTAACTGGGCTGATTTCGCCGAGGCGATAAGCGTCGTCGAACAGGCATTACGCCATGATCCTGCCGGTATCTATCCCGAAATGCACTTTGATACGCGGGATCATTACCGCCATGTGATTGAGATTCTGGCACGAGACAGTGGTTTCAGTGAGCTTGAGGTCGCCAGTCGGGTACTGGCTCTTACCGGGGAAAATGCTCCCGGCACGCCGGAGCATCATATTGGCTATTATCTGGTCGGCGAAGGACGTCAGCAGCTTGAAATTGATCTGTCGGCTGACACGTCAGCGCTCATTCGTCTGCGGCACAGTTTCAATCGTATATCCCTTCTGTCATGGCTGGGCAGCCTGGGCCTGTTGACCACGGCCGCGACGGCGGGGATATTGCACGAAACCGCACTACAGGGCGCGGACTGGTTGTTGATTGTTGTGGCATTGCCTTTGGTTATTGCTCTCAGCCAGTTAGTGAGCGATGTGCTGAGTGAGGCTACCACCCGTTTTCGGGTCCCACGTCCATTGCCGAGGATGGATTTTTCAGCCGGTATTCCTGCAGACAGGGCAACGATGGTCGTGATCCCCTGCATGCTGACCAGTCACGAAAGCATCTGCAAACTCCTCACCAGTCTTGAAGTGTGCTGGCTGGGCAACCAGAACGAAAACCTCTGTTTCGCTCTGCTTACCGATTTTGCTGATGCCGAAAATGAACCTTCACTGGAAAATAGTTCCCTTCTCAGACAGGCGATCGCCGACACACAGGCGCTTAACCGGCGCTATCCATCCCGCCGTCCCCGCTTTTATCTGCTCCACCGGCAACCTGAATGGAACCCTGCTCAGGGAACCTGGATGGGCTATGAACGCAAGCGGGGAAAACTGGCGCTGTTGAACAGCTGGTTGCGCCAGCCTGCGGCGCAATTTGTCAGTGTGGCCGACCTGCCAGCGGAGCTTTTACCGGGTTACATTAAATATGTCATCACGCTGGACAGTGACACGGTTCTGCCACGCGACACGGTGCATAAACTGGTCGCGACGATGGCGCATCCGCTCAACAAACCAGTGTATGACCCGATACGCCGCAGGGTGGTCAAAGGGTTCGGCATTCTGCAGCCAGGCCTGGCGGAGGAGATGCCCCGCAACGGCCAGGGGCGTTATGCCGCTATGCGCAGCAGCGCCCCGGGCAATAACCCTTATTCAATGATGTCGTCCGATATCTATCAGGATCTCTTTGGGGAAGGATCGTTCGTAGGCAAGGGGATTTATGATGTCGATATCTTTGTTGAGGCCACCGCCAACACTTGCCCTGAAAACCTGGTGCTCAGCCATGATTTACTCGAGGGGTGCTACGCGCGATCGGGGCTGTTAAGTGAGGTCTTACTCTACGAGCAGTATCCCAATAACTATCTTTCGGATGTCGCACGTCGTACACGCTGGATCCGGGGAGACTGGCAACTGTTGAACTGGTTAAAACCACGCGTCAGAAAAGCGGATGGAACCCTGGATAACAATCCCTTGTCCGCGCTCTCTTACTGGAAATTACTTGATAATCTGCGTCGCAGTCTGGTCGCACCCTCTTTACTGATGTTGCTCTTTTTCACCCTGCTATGGGCGCCCAACACCTTTTACTGGCTTGGCGTGCTGGCGCTGATATGGCTATTGCCTGCCATACTCAGCATCACCTGTGACCTCCTGCATAAACCCCTTCGTCGCCCCCTGAAGCAGCATCTGTTGCGGGTCGCTACTGTAACGCTGAAACGCCTGTCGGGTATCGGGCTGAATGTTGCCATACTCCCGCACGAAGCCGGATATTCGATGTATGCGATTGGCGTGACGCTATGGCGTATGAGGGTAAGCCACCGCAACCTGATTCAGTGGACCAGCCACGGCCTGGACAGCAATCAGGTCAGAATTTCGCCTGGTCGTTTTTATCAGGCGATGTGGCTGAACATCGTGGGTGGAGTGGCACTCACGATGCTGACCGTACATTTTGCACCGCAACTGCTGGCGATCGCTTTGCCGATCACGATGCTATGGTGTCTGGCTCCCCTGTTGATGAGCTGGCTGAGCCGCCAGCCCGTGCGTAAGGCATTTGCGCCGAACCCGGAGCAAAAACAGCTGTTACGCCAGACCAGCCGCGAAATTTGGGCATTTTTTGAAACCTTTGTCACGGAGCATGAGAACTGGCTTCCGCCTGATAACTATCAGGAAATACCGAAACCAACGGTGGCTCATCGTACTTCCCCCACCAACATTGGCCTCTCCCTGATGGCCAACCTGACGGCCTGGGATTTTGGCTACCTGCCCGGCGGAGAGGTACTGCAGCGGGTGACGCTCACACTCGACACCCTGGATAAAATGGAACACTTTCGGGGTCATCTCTATAACTGGTATGACACCCGTACGCTGGCCCCACTCAGCCCACGCTATGTTTCAAGCGTCGACAGCGGCAATATGGCCGGTCATTTACTGACCCTGCGTGAAGGGCTGTCCGCCATGCGACATCAGCCTGTTTTAAACCCCGAACAGGTACTGGCCGGGCTGAACGATACGCTGGATATTCTGGAGAAACAGTGGGGCCAGAGTGCACCTGCCAGCCTTCGACTGCTGCGTAAACACTGTCTGAGCACCGTGTTGCTGCGTCCGCCAGCGCTTTTCAGCGAGCTGAAAAAAATGCGGACCCAGTGCAACCATCTGACCGCGCAATGTCATCAGGAAAATCCCCTTCTGCTGCGCTGGACAAGGCATCTGGAGCATCAGCTGGTCCAGCTTTGCCACGAATGGTCACTCCTGCTCGGCTGGTTACCCCCCTCCTGGGATGAACAGACGCTGCCGACGCTGAACTGGCTTGCCCGCGCGACCTTTACCGGGGAAGGGACCCCTCCGGCGTCTGTGTCGGCCCATGCACAAATGCGGCTGAAAATTATCACCGAGCTTGAACAGCGGCTGGATGAACATGCGCGGATGGATTTCGCCTTTCTGTACAGTGAAGCAACCAGTCTGCTCTGCGTCGGCTATAACTGCGACACGAATACGGCCGACAAGAGCCACTACGATCTTTTGCCATCGGAAATCCGCCTGACTAGTTTTCTCGCCATTGCGACCAATCAGTTGCCGCTGAAAAGCTGGTATGCGCTGGGGCGGCTGTTTACCACCATTGATAATGAAACTGCCCTGATGTCATGGAGCGGTTCGATGTTTGAATACCTGATGCCGAATCTGGTGATGCCCACCTTGCCCGCTAGTTTGCTTGATGAGATGAGTCAGTCTGCAGTGATGCGCCAGATACACTGGGGCAAAGAGCGCGGGGTACCCTGGGGGGTATCAGAATCGGGCTATCATGCTTTTGATGTGCAGCGAAATTATCAATATCAGGCATTTGGCGTGCCTGGCCTCGGACTGCGTCGGGGGCTTGCCGATGATATGGTCGTCGCACCCTACGCCACGCTGTTGGCGCTGCTGGTCGCGCCACAGAAAGCCTGTGAAAACCTGTTCAGATTGCAGAAAACTGGCGCCCACGGCGAATACGGTTTTTATGAAGCGCTGGACTATACCCCCTCACGCCTCGCAACCGGTCAACTGTTTGCGGTGGTGCAGTCCTGGATGGCGCATCATCAGGGTATGGCCTTTCAGGCGCTGGCCCACGTGCTGCTTGACGCCCCGATGACAGAGCGGTTCATGTCCAGTACCGTCTTCCGGTCCGCGAGTCTGCTGTTACAGGAGCGTGTGCCGGATTCGGTCGATCTTTACAGCCCGCGCCGACATTTTGAATCTCATGAGGGAAGGGTCAAACCCGTTCGCTATGAACCCCGTATTTTCAACGGGGTAGACACCCCGGCCCCGGAAATTCAGCTGTTATCCAACAGCCATTATCACCTGATGTTGACCACAGGAGGTGGGGGCTATAGCCGCTGGAACGATATTGCCCTTACGCGCTGGCGCAGTGATACCACCCGGGATAACTGGGGGGCATTCTGCTATATCCGTGATATGCAAACAGGCGAGGTATGGAGCAATACCTGGCAACCGACAGGCAACGCGACCGGACATGAAGAGGAAGTCATATTTACCGATGCAGGCGCTGAATTCAGACGCCTCTTCGGGGCGCTCAGCGTTAAAACCCAGGTTGTGGTCTCACCGGAGGATGATATTGAACTGCGGAGGCTCACCCTGGTTCATCGGGGCCGCCTGCCGCGCGTGCTGGAACTGACTACCTATGCCGAAGTGGTCCTGGCGCCTGACGCCAGCGATCGGGCGCATCCCGCGTTCAGCAATTTGTTTATTCAGACTGAGCTTAATCCTGAGCGTGACGCCATTCTTTGCCACCGGCGCCCGCGCTCACCGAACGAAAGGAGTCCCTGCCTGTTTCACATGATGGTGGTGCGCGGCGATCACTCCAGAAGCGTCTCGTTTGAAACGGACAGGGCGAAATTTCTTGGGCGCGGAAGAGGTCCTCAGGATGCTCTGGCGATCGGCGGAAGCGGGGCGCTCAGCAACACGTCGGGGTCCGTGCTGGACCCCATTCTGGCGATACGCCACGCTATCACTCTGCAGCCCGGCCAGCCGGTCACAATTGATATCGTTTATGGCATTAGCGAAAGTCGCCAGCAAAGTCTGGCGTTGCTGGAAAAGTATCGCGACTATCCTATCGCTGATCGCGTTTTTGAGCTGGCCTGGTCTCATAGTCTGGTGGTCTTACGCCAGATGAACGCCAGTGAAGATGATGCCACCTTGTTTAATCGTCTTGCCAGCGCAGTACTTTACCCCCGCCAGGAGTTGCGCGCAGAGAGCCAGATTATCAGCCGTAACCGACGCGGTCAGTCCGGTCTATGGGGGTGGGCGATTTCAGGGGATCTGCCGATAGTCCTGCTCAGCGTTACCAGCGAGGAGTGTATTGCCGACGTAACTACCCTCATTCAGGCACACCGGTACTGGCGGCTGAAAGGCCTGGAGGTGGACTTAGTGGTCCTTAATAACAGCCCCGGGGGTTACCAGCAGGGATTACAAAATCAGATTATGGATTTAATTTATGCCGGTTCCGAAGCCAGTCTGCTGGATAAAGCGGGCGGGCTTTTTATCCGTGTTGGTGAGCATCTCTCCGCCGAAGATAAGTTGCTTTTGATGAGCGTGGCCTGTCTTTATCTCGATGACCGTGCGGGCGGGCTTAATGAACAGCTTAATCAGCGTATTCATACGTTAAAACCACCGGCCAGGGCATTCATTCCGCACAAGGTGCCGGAGAGTAATCAACATACAGACTGGTCACCCGATACCAGCCAGTTGCGCCATTTCAACGGGTTCGGTGGATTTTCTCAGGACGGCCGGGAATATCAGATTGTCCTCAGAGAACGCGAGTTAACACCGGCCCCCTGGTCAAACGTACTGGCAAATGCCTGTTTCGGCAGCGTAATTTCGGAGGCGGGGCAGGCCTATAGCTGGTTTGAAAATGCCCATGAATTCAGGTTAACGCCGTGGGAAAACGATCCGGTGAGCGATCGAAGCGGTGAAGCGTTTTATCTGCGCGATGACGAGAGCGGTGAGTGCTGGTCACCGACCATCTTGCCTGTTCGCGGGAGGGGGGATTATCTGGCGCGCCATGGGTTTGGCTACAGTGTGTTTGCCCATCGGGAGAGCGGTATAGACAGCGAACTGACAGTGCTGGTTGCCGAAAAAGCGCCGGTTAAAGTGGCGATCCTGACGCTGAGTAACAATTCGGGGCGCACACGCAAACTGTCCATCACCGGTTATGTCGAGTGGACGCTCGGGGAATCACGAACCCGCTCCGCCCCCCACATCGTGACGCACATGGCCAGTCTCCCCGGCGGTTGCGGTGTGATGGCGAACAACTTTTATGGTGATAACGGTAGCGGGCGGACTGCATTCTTTGCCGTCAGCGGGAGTGACAATTCCCTGACGGGGGATCGCCGGGAGTTTATTGGCCGTAATGGTTCTCTGCAAAATCCCTCCGCCATGAAACTGCGCAAACTCTCGGGTAAAACAGGTGCCGGTCTCGATCCCTGCGGGGCGGTACAGTCAGCGGCCACGTTCATTGATGGTGACCAGAGGACGTTTATTTTTGTCCTTGGCGCAGAGGAAACGCCTGCCCGGGCTCAGGAGACGCTTGTTCACTATCTTAATGAGGAGACGGTCCGCCAGGAACTGAACCGGGTTCACCACCACTGGCACAATGTGCTGGATAAAATCGTGGTCACTACCCCCGACACCAGCGTTGATTTACTGGTCAACGGCTGGCTGCTGTACCAGACGGTAGCCTGTCGCCTGATGGCTCGCAGCGGTTACTACCAGTCCGGCGGGGCAGTGGGTTTTCGCGATCAGTTGCAGGATACGCTGGCACTGTGTCATGCCGATCCGAACCGGATGCGCGACCAGATAGTGCTGTGCGCATCACGGCAATTTCTCGAAGGGGATGTACAACACTGGTGGCATCCTCCCCATGGCAACGGCGTACGCACAAGCTGTTCTGATGACTATCTCTGGCTGCCGCTCGCAGTTTGCCACTATGTGGAAACGACGGGAGACATCGACGTGCTGGACATTCGCATAGCCTATCTGGAAGGTCGTCCGCTCCAGCCTGGTGAAGAGTCTGTCTACGATACCCCTGTGATCAGTGATACCGAAGAGACGCTATGGTTACACTGCGTCAAAGCAATTCAGCATGGACTGAGGTTCGGGGTGCATGGTCTGCCGCTGATCGGGGCGGGTGACTGGAATGACGGCATGAACCGGGTCGGCATTGAAGGTAAAGGTGAAAGCGTCTGGCTGGGCTTTTTCCTGTATGACATTTTGCAGCGTTTTGCGGCGCTGGCGGAGCGCAGACGGGATGACAGTATCGCGTTGATCTGCCGTTCGCAGGCCCTGCGCCTGCAAAAAAATCTCGACGCACACGCCTGGGATGGAGAATGGTTCCGTCGCGCGTATTTTGACGATGGTACGCCTCTGGGGTCGAAAGCCTCACAGGACTGCCGGATTGATGCGATCGCCCAAAGCTGGTCTGTACTGTCCGGCGCCGCCAGCCCGACCCGTAGCGTCCGGGCCATGCAGGCGCTGGACAAGTACCTTGTGGATAATGAGGGTGGGCTGATTAAACTGTTAACCCCTCCTTTCGATGGGCACGGGCCAAATCCGGGTTACATTCAGGGGTACCTGCCCGGTGTCCGGGAAAACGGGGGGCAGTATACGCATGGCGCCATCTGGGCCGTGATGGCATTTGCCCGAATGGGAAACACCGCGCGCGCGTGGCAACTGTGGTCGATAATCAACCCCATAAACCACACACTGGATGCAGAAGGCGTAGCCATTTATAAAGCGGAGCCGTATGTCATGAGTGCCGATGTCTACAGCGTCGCACCACATACCGGACGTGCCGGATGGAGTTGGTACACCGGTTCCGCAGGCTGGGCCTACCGACTTCTTACAGAGGAGTTACTGGGGATAAAACGTTCCGGTACGGATTTTACCCTGCATGCGCGATTGCCGGATGAGTGGCCGTCTTTTGCTATGACATATCAACATGGCGAAAGCCATTATCAGATTAGGGTTTCACGCGGTGACGAGGAATATCAGGTCACACTGGATGGCGTCGTTCTGCCAGACGACAGAATTCCTCTGCTGGATGATGGACAAACCCATACCGTTGAAATTGTTCAGAACTGACACTGGCTAAAATGACGCATTAACACCTGCCGTTAGTGCGCTGATTATCTCTGAGAACCTCAATTGCGGTCTGCATGGCGATTTTATTATCCCTTCTTTTTTGCTTATCCTGCATCACTTGGAGGTAATCAAGCAACGTCCGGGTGTTAATCGGCCTGCCTTGTTTACCTACAGCCAGCACTGCTTCACCAAGTATAATTTTCACTGGCGGCAGTTGTGCCGGATACCAGTCAAGGGTGTCTTCTGATTTCATTATGAATTCCTCATGGGATTGTATTCTACCATAATTATTATGCCCGATCTTCGGGTGCCGTATTCTTATTTAGTCACAAACCCACACAACATAGCCCAAAAGTTCTTGTGTAAAGGTGTATAATAAGTATTGCACTCTAAATATTATTGTTTGTGTATTGCGAAAGCGGATTCTGGAATTTCAAAGAGTGATTGGGCCATGTTGCCTCCACGTTGTGCCCCCACAGGGGAAATCAGGAATAATTTAAATTTCAAAAAGATGTGCTTTTGAGATTTTCTTCATGTGGCTGTTATTACGGCCGCCAGCGTTTTTGTGTTTCAGAGGTTGATCGCACCTCCTGAGTGAATGACAACGAAACGATAAAGTTACAGTACCGTTGTGTTGTTGCTGTTATAAAGGTAAAACGCATGAAGTCAAAAAAAGTTGTTTTTATTGAGGGGGATATAATTTTCAGTCGCGTATCGGGAGAGACAGGCAGCCCTTTCTGCATTCATATTATTCGATTCAAAAATGGCAAATATGCCATCATTCGGGCTGCTTCTGGGATATGTTTCAAACCCGGTGACATTCTTCAACGAACCGACAACGAATGGTTGTGTGACTATAGGAAAATCCGTCTTCTTCCCTTTGAATATCTCAACGAGGAAGAATCCAGAAGACAATTTATTGAATGTTATTAATGCTTCATGAAACTTCTGATTGGAGCCTGTCAGTAATTCTGTGTAACTGCCCACTCGTTAAAGGTGATCGCTCAGGCGGTCACCGAACTCGATAATAAAACGACTCATTGCCAGCCGCCAGTTATGGATCGGCATACTCCATTTTTTCGACGCGTCCTTGATCGCCAGATAAATAACCTTTCTCACCGAGTCATCCGTCGGGAACACCTTGCGTTTTTTAATCGCTGCCCGGATCACGCTGTTCAGCGATTCGATAGCGTTCGTGGTGTAGATACCCAAGAGCATTTGCCTCCTGAATCTCCTTCTTGCAGCGTTCAGGGTCTAACTCAAGCCATGTTCGCCCTGATTTGTCTGCTTTGTGTGGTGCTGTTGCAAGCGACAAAATGATGCCGCATGGATGAGCGGGGTCGACAAAAAGCTGCCCCCCTCGTTCATGTCCTCCACTTACTTGCCGGTTACAGCGAAAAATATCAGCCACGGAGTGGGAGACCAGTAAAACGCCCTCAACATCGGCCCATTTCCAACTCCAGGTAACCTCCATTATTTTCCTGCCTCATGTGTAGATTCGGGCCATGCCCGCTCCAGGACAGTTTGAATAGTTCCTGTCGGTAAGTCAGGGCCGATAGCCTGTTTGAAGTCACTTCTCATCGTGTTTAACTCTAAGGCCCGTTAACTTGACCATACCACCAAGGCCAAAAATTCACGAAAAAGTTAGCGATTAAATGTTATTAAAAATCATGTGTTTACTGAAAAGTAACTGTTAGGGTCATTCAGATATAACGATGGTTGTGTTATTGCGCGATCGGCCGAAGCAAAAAGCCTGGGTATTAAGATGGGCGCACCCTATTTCAAAATGAAAGATGAGATCCGTCGTAATAAGGTCCATGTATTCAGTTCGAACTACGCCCTGTATGGCGACATGAGCAACCGGGTAATGACCACGCTCGAGGAATTAGCCCCGGCTGTGGAAATATATTCCGTCGACGAGGCCTTTATCAACCTCACCGGAGTGCAGAACTGCCGGGTGCTGGAAGAATTTGGCCGGGAAATTCGTGAGCGGATCAAGCGTGATACCCATCTGACCGTCGGAGTGGGGATTGCACAAACCAAAACGCTGGCCAAGCTTGCCAATTACGCAGCAAAAAAATGGCCTCAGACCGGCGGCGTGGTGGACCTGTCGAATATTAACCGGCAAACAAAATTGATGTCGCTGGTACCGGTCGAAGAGGTATGGGGGGTCGGCAGACGGATCGCTAAAAAGCTCAACGCGATGGGGATTATCACCGCAAAAGATCTGTCCGAACAAAGCACCTGGGTTATCCGTAAACATTTCAATGTGGTGCTGGAACGCACCGTCCGGGAGCTGCGCGGGGAACCCTGTCTGGCGCTTGAAGAGTTTGCCCCCGTCAAACAGCAGATTGTCTGCTCACGTTCGTTTTCAACGCGCATTACTCAGTATGCCGACATGCGTGAGGCCATCTGTAATTATGCGGTGCGCGCCGCAGAAAAACTCCGCGAGGAGCGGCAGTACTGTCGCCAGATCGCCGTATTTGTGCGCACCAGCCCCCATGCCCTTAATGAAGCGTTTTACGGCAATCAAGCTGCTATTAAGTTGCTTACCCCCTCGAATGACACCCGGGACATCATCCGCGCGGCCATGAATGCGCTCGATTGCGTCTGGATCGACGGACACCGCTATATGAAAGCGGGCGTGATGCTGGGCGATTTTTTCAGCCAGGGGGTGGCCCAGCTTAATTTGTTTGATGAGTATCAACCTCACGGCAACAGCGAATTGCTGATGCGCGTGGTGGACAGGATCAATCAAAGCGGGAAAGGGAAATTATGGTTTGCCGGGCAAGGCATCCAGAAACCCTGGGCAATGAAGCGCGAGATGCTGTCACCGGCTTACACCACCCGATATTCGGATCTGCCTGTGGCAACATAAGATGCGACATCGCGTCTTTGTTTATTGCATTAGTTAACGACGTCGAATGTCACATCTGTATTGCCCGTGCGACTGAAGTTCTCTACGCCTGAATGAATACGACCCACTTTCTGAAGACTACCGATCTGCTCATTGTTTTGTTTATACATGATGACGAAGCTGTGACGGGGTGCCCAGTAGACGATATCGCCGACTTCATAGCCGCTGGTCTGTGTTTCGTTTGCCGGTAAAGGATCAGGGAACCGGTAACACATCTCCCGGCCATATAAATCCTCCATGTGTAGCGTCAGCGGAAAGCGGGAAACCAGCGCGCGGGTGGTTGCATTGTCGTAAAAGGTGGCGGTCATGATCTGGCCTGCTGCGGTGATCTTCACCTTGATACCTTCTGCTTCCGATCCTGAAGATGAGAACGACACTGCCGCCAGACAAGCAATAGCAAGCATGAGGGGTTTAAACATAAAACTCTCCCGAGGATTTCATCGTTTAATAAAAACGGCACTGCTTTCAGTGCCGTTGAACTCGCCTGTTATTGATGGGTGTTAAGGTGGGTATTGAAGAATGAAACCAGCTTATCCCAGGGAATCAACTCAGTTCGGTCATAAAGATCGATACGGTTCGCGCCTTTGATCTCCACGAGTTCTTTCGGCTGTGCCGCCATCTTATAGGCCGTATCGGTATAGGTACGCGAAGGCGCAGCATCACCCACGACAAAGAGTATCGGACGCGGTGAAATGGTCTCAATGTCGATAAACGGATGGAAATTCATAAATCGGGCGTAGGTCGCCGGTGTGGTCCGGCGATCGTTGGAGGCCACTTTACCGCGCTCCGTCTGATAGAAATCATTCGACTCTTTAGCTTCGATAAACACCGGATCGTTTTGTCCCGGTCCATAAACGGGCTGGCCGGTTTCAACCGTTTTGTAGCGTTGTTCGGCTGCGGTTGCCAGATCCTTGTTTCTCATTTCCGCGGTCCGCTCATGGTTGAGACCGGTACGGAAATATTCGCCCATGTCGTACATGCTGACGGTGGCGAGCGCCTTAATGCGGGGGTCGACTTTGGTGGCTGCAATGGCAAAACCGCCGCTACCGCAGATGCCTATCACGCCAATTTTTTCACGATCCACGAAGGCGCGCGTTCCCAGAAAATCAACAGCCGCGCTGAAGTTTTCGGCATAGACATCCGGCAACACGGCCCCACGTGGCGAACCCGCGCTTTCTCCCCAGAAGGACTGGTCGAAAGAGAGGGCCACAAAGCCAGCTTCTGCCATTTTCGTTGCGTAGAGATTCGCGGCCTGCTGCCTGACTGCGGCAAAAGGATGCCCCACAATCAGAGCATCATATTTCTTTCCGGCGTCCATATTTTTAGGGGTAAATAACGTGCCGGTGACCTCCATACCGTAAATGTTTTTGAATTTGACGGTTTGCGAATTGACGTTATCGCTTTTATAGAAGTTATCTGCTCCATGGGACATATCCGCCGCGACAGCGACGGTGGTTTCCATACCCAGAGTCACGCTTAATAGTGCCAGCGCGGCCAGCGTTTTTAATTTCCCTTTGGCATGTAATTTCATTGTATCTCCTGAATTAAGTAACAGTGTTAATACAAACGGAGTGAAATATCCGAAGCGGAATATCGCTTCGGACAACAGAGCCTTTTCAGGCAATTTTTTGGTTATCCGACGCAGCGCGTTTAAGCAGCAGGCATGCCACAACCGCCGTGGAAAGCACCACCAGCGCGCCGGTCAGAAATATGGCGTTCAGTCCCAGATGGCTGCCAATCCAGCCAAGGGCAGGACTGCCGATCGCCATCGCCACGTCGAGAAATGCCGTGTAGATACCCATGACCATGCCCCGGTTCTGAGGGCTTGAGCCGCTAATGGCTTCGATACCGAGTCCCGGATAGACCAGTGAGTAGCCAAAACCGGCAAAGGCTGCGCCGACAGACGCCACGAGTGACGTGCTGGCAAGCCAAATCAGGAACATGCCTGCGGCCTGGACGAGGACAAAAATCAGTGCAATGCGCGCGCCGCCAAAGCGGTCCGGAAGATGACCCGCAACCGTGCGGGCGATGATCAGCGCCACGCCAAAAGCGGTAAATGCCATCCAGATGGGCTGCCAGTGCATGGCACTGTAGTAAAGAGAGCTGAAGGCCAGAATAGTGCAGTAGCCCGTGCTGGCCAGTGCGGCCCCCAGTCCGGGTAACCAGACCGCCTGCATGACGGATGCGAACGAGGCCCGCGCGGCATGTGGATGAGCAGGCACAGCGGGCATTCGTGAGAGATAAACCAGCACTAACAGGGGAAGCAGCAACGTCAGCAGCGCGATCGCTTTAAAGCCGTAAGCGTTAAACAGCAGCGTGCCCACCGGCCCGCCGAGCGCCATCGCGGCAAACATCGCGGTACCGACCCAGGCAATAACTTTACCCGCATGTTCTTTATCTACCAGAGCCAGACCCCATGCCACGGCACCGGTAATAATGAAGCTTTCTGCCCCGCCAAGAATTGCTCGCCCTGTCAGCAGGATGGAAACCGACAGCAGCGGAATACTGACCAGCCAGATCGACACCAGATATAACAGCCCCGACACAGCCGCCGCGATGAGCCCGGCCACCACACCTTTTTTTGCACCACGTCGGTCGGAATAACGGCCTGACCACACCCGGGATATCAGCGAGGCGGCAAACTGCGCGCCGGCGACCAGGCCCACGATAAACGTACCGAACCCCAGATCATTTTTGACGTGCAGCGGCAGCACAGGAAGTGCCACACCAATAATAATAAAACCGACCAGTACCGCTGCCATTACCGGCATTAGCGTAGCGACGACGGAGGCACCAGACGAATCATGAGATGATTTAACAGGCATAGATAACAGCCCCTTACTTTTAATAATGAATATGGATGTTGTGTATTTTGGGCAGGTCTTAATCACAAGGCATGCTCATTTAGTGAACGAAAGAAAGTATATCGAAAGACTTATTAAGTGATTAGAGGCTAATATAAGATTGAAATTATAAGGAGAGCTTCTTAATGCCCGATGATAATCTGAATGCCCTTGCTGCTTTTATGGTGGTTGCGAAAGAGCAGAATTTTACCCGCGCGGCAAAACGACTGGGGGTTTCGCAGTCCGCACTCAGCCAGACGGTTCGCGTACTTGAAGCCCAGCTCGGACTCCGGTTGCTCAACCGAACCACCCGCAGAGTCGTCCCTACCGAAGCCGGAGAACGTTTACTCGCGTCGGTTGGGCCACAGATCGAAGATATTCAGCGCCAGTTAATGGTGCTGAGCGAATTACGGGATAAACCAGCCGGTACAATACGTCTGACGGCAACGGAATATGCCGCGGAGTCCGTTCTTTGGCCGGCGGTGGCGCGTCTCGTGAAAAACTATCCCGACATTAAGGTCGAAATCCTTACGGATTATGGCCTGACTGATATCGTAAAAGATCGTTTTGATGCCGGCGTACGCCCCGGCGAAACCATTGCCAAAGACATGATTGCGATTCGTATTGGGCCAGATATGCGGATGGCGGTGGCGGGATCGCCAGAGTACTTCAGTAGTCGATCTACCCCGCTCACACCACAGGAGCTTACGGAGCACAGCTGTATCAATCTACGGCTTTCCGGGCATGGCGGGCTCTATGCGTGGGAATTTGAGCAAGACGGCCGGGAGCTAAATGTGCGGGTCGACGGTCAACTGGTTTTCAATACGGGAAGCATGATCCTGAGGGCCGCGCTGGAAGGACGAGGCCTGGCGTATCTGCCAGAGAGCCAGCTTGAGCCGTATATCGTATCCGGAAAGCTTGTTCGCGTTCTTGAAGACTGGTGTGAACCTTACTCTGGATACCACCTATATTATCCGGGCCACCGCCAGCCCACCCCGGCATTTAGCCTGCTTGTCGATGAGCTTCGCTATTCAACGCGCAAACAGCGATAGCGCGATATTTCACTGCTGTTCGTTTAATTCGAATCTCGCGCTGTATGACGAGGGGGGTAACGGCAAGGCGTCAGGATCGTCCAGCTGACCCAGCTTGATTAACCCGTCAGCGTAAACGTGGTCTTTGTAGAAAAGGGCAAGATTACCCCATGGCTTGTAGAGCATGACATCGCCTTTACGCGCGGGAGTCCCTTTTGGGGAATCCGTCGAAGATAACTGCGCAGGTAGCATGCCGATCTTCTCCTCTCCTGCATAATCCTCGAGCTGCAAATCCAGCGGCAATAACGCCGCAAAATCCCGGCTTGCCTGCCTGGCATTCAGGGTGGCGGTGATAACCTGGTTATTAACAATGATGTTTAACTTCATAGTTTTCCTACCGATTTAGTCGTGACGATGCGTATTTCTTTGCCTTTCCACAGATCAGGCCAGACACTGCCCCAGGTATCGGGAACTGGCTCCACTGAAGCAACAGCCGGATAACCCATGCATTAGCGCTGGGGCGCGGGTTGCCACCAGGTTGTAAAGGCCTGAGGCGGGGTGTCGTAATAGACCACCTGCCCAATCAAAGGCGTCCACAGAACTTGCCCCTGGGTGTTATCCCGGATAATCCTTTTCATGGGATCGTTCCAGTCATGAGGAGCCAGCGAGAAGCGCCCAATATGATCGGGCGTGAACACTTTTGCCCCCAGTTCTGCGGCGGCTTTTATTGCCTCTTCGGGATTCATATGAACATTCGCCCAGCGCGGATCGTACTGACCACTGTCGAGTGCCACCCAGTCAAAGGGGCCAAATCGCTTGCCAATCTCGGCGAAATGAGGCCCATAGCCAGAGTCGCCACTGATGAACAGCGTTCGCTTATCGGACTTGATAACGTAGCCTGCCCACAATGTCTGATTCGGCGTCAATGTTCGCCCTGAAAAATGCCGCGCCGGGGTTGCTGTGACGGTGACATCCCCGTCCTGATAAGAATCATACCAGCCAGCCTCATGCACCCTTTTCGGTTCATATCCCCAGGCCCGAAAATGACTCCCGACGCCAAGGCCTGCCATAACGCTTTTTACCTTGGGTTGAAGATCCTTAATAGTGGGATAGTCAAGATGGTCATAGTGATCGTGAGAAATCAACAGGATGTCTATTGGCGGCATGTCGGCAGCGCTGTAGATGCTGGTACCGGCAAAAGCCTTGTTGGTACCGGGCACGGGCGACGCATTCTCGCTAAACACCGGATCGATGAGGATCCGTTTTCCGCCCAGCTGAATGTAGAACGCCGAGTGCCCCAGCCAGACAAAAAGGTCTTTTTGGATATCCAGGGATGTTAAGTCAGTTTTAGCCGTTGGCAGCGGGCGATCGGGCCGGGGTTGCCCTTTCGCTGCAAAAAGTTCTTCTTTCCAGACTGACCACGGCGTACTGCCATTGGTATGGATGGGGGACGGGATCTGATTGATAAACTGGCCATCACGATAATACGTCGTGCCTGCAAATTGCCTGGTCTCCGCCGGACTCGGCCGCGCGCCAAATAAAGGGTGCTGAAGATAAAGGTAAATGGCGAGAGCTAAGACTGCAGCAATAATCACCACCACCGCTGTAGCCCGATAAAAAAATCTAAGCATGTTTTTTCCTGAAACAACATGTATGGGAAAAGCCAGCCCTTAATTCATGGCTGGCAGAGCAACGGCTTCAGTACCCGGCTTTAGGCGGCAACGGACGCCCATTGCCAAAATCTCAATGCTTTACATCTTAGTGTGATTCAGACTCGATTAACGCCATATCGATGACAAAACGGTAAGGCGTATCGAGCGTTTTCAGGGTGTTAAACGCATTGTTAATTTCATCCGGTCGAATAATCCGGCATTCCGGCAGAATGTTCATGCGTGCGCAGAAATCAATGACTTCCTGCGTCTCTGCTATCCCACCGATCATCGATCCGCGGATACTGCGATTGCCAAACATCACACCGTTACCGTTGACCTCCTCCCATTCACCCACTGCACCCACAATGGCCAGCGTACCTTCAACATCCAGCAGACTAATGTACGGATCCATGTCATGTCTGACGGGTACCGTATCGATGATGACATCAAGGCTGTTCGCCATCACAGACATGGCATCCGCATCAGACGACACCAGATAATGATCCACCCCAATGTCGAGTGCCGCTTTACGCTTGGCTTCACCGCGGGAAATCATGGTGACGGTCGCGCCAAGCGCGAGGGCCAGTTTGGCGGCCATATGTCCCAGCCCCCCCATTCCCACCACACCCACGCGACTGCCCGGACCGACTTTCAGGGCCCGAAGTGGCGACCAGGTGGTGATCCCGGCGCAAAGCACAGGTGCTGTGCGGGACAGATCCATACCTTCCGGTACGGTACAGACGAATTCCTCTCTGACCACGATATGACGGGAATACCCTCCCTGGGTCAGAGAACCATCAATCCGATCGTTGCCGGCATAAGTGGGTACCATCCCTTCACGGCAGAATTGTTCCTTTCCTTTTCGGCATTGATCGCAGTGCTGGCAGCTGTCGACCATGCAACCGACAGCACCCGCGTCTCCGACCTTAAATTTCTTAACCGCAGAACCCACTTCGATAACCCGTCCGACAATTTCATGCCCTGGCACCATCGGAAACTGAGCGAAACCCCAGTCATTATCGACCTGATGGAGATCCGAGTGGCAGATACCGCTGTAGAGCACTTCAAGCACCACATCATCCGGGCGCGGAGAGCGACGTTCAAAGGTCCATGGGGTCAGAGGCGTGCCCGCTTTATGTACTGCATACCCTTTCGTTCTCATCTTGTGTGACTCCTTTTAGATCGTTTCGGGGAACCCGCATCACCGGGTTCGCCTGTTTAAAAATGGTGTTGTTCAGTGCCTGGCTTTACGTGCTGTAACCCCTGCCATCAGAGCCGCGAGCAGCAGTACCGCAGCACTGACCGCGAAGGTGCTGCTGTAGCCAGAGGTATCAAATAGCATTCCTCCGACCGTTGAACCGAGCGCAATGAACAGCTGAACAACGGCAACCAGTAAGCCTCCGCCAGCCTCTGTCTCACCCTCCGTGGCATGGGCAACCCAGCTCCACCATCCCACGGGCGCGGCGGTAGCCAGCATGCCCCATAACCCCAACAATATTGTGACGGCGAGAACGCTCTCCCCGGCGGGTATCAGTGCCAGCGCGAGCAATGACATCAGGCTCGGTATAGCAATTAGCGTCCCGTAGAAACGGCGTCTGAGGAAATAGCCAATAACGCTGGTCCCGAAGAAGCCGGCAGCGCCCATCACCAGCAGGATAAGTGACAGCCTGTCCGGGCTGACCCGGGTGACGGTTTCAAGGAATGGACGGACGTAGGTAAACAGAGAAAACTGTCCCATGAAGAAAATCCCGGCCCCCAGCATGCCAAATGCGACTTTTGGGTTCAGCAAAAGTGAAAGCACTTTAAACGTGCCGGCTGGCCGTTTCGCCTTCATGGAAGGCAGACTGATCCACTGCCAGATAAAAGCGACAACGGCGATCGGCACGATGCTGAGAAAAGCACCCCGCCAGCTGGTGACGGATGCCAGGTAGCTCCCCAGCGGAGCCGCGATAACCGTCGCCAGAGCATTACCGCCATTGAAAACGGCCAGCGCCCGGGGCACCTGGCTTACCGGGACCAGGCGGACCGCAATCGCCACGGACATTGACCAGAATCCGCCGACCACAATACCAATCAGCGCACGCCCCACCATGTAAGTGGCGTAATGGGTGGCCAGGCCTACCGTCAGGGCTGAAACGGCCATCAGGACAGTCAGGATCAGCAGCAGTGTCCGGCGATTCATCCTCCCGGCGATCTGGCTGATGGTCAGACTGGTTAATACGGCAAAGATCCCCGAGATGGTGATGCCCTGGCCAGCCAGGCCTTCGGACACGGAAAGGTCTTTTGCGATCTGCGTCAGCAGACTCACAGGCATAAACTCGGAGGCGATCAGTGCAAATACGCACAGCGTCATGGCAAGTACGCCGCTCCAGTTTGCAGGGGTACTGCCTGCCTCGCCGGACAGAGGCGTTACAATTTCACTTTGATTCAGTTGAGATGCCATAACGACGTGTTTCCTGTTAACTCAAAACTATTACTTTTGCTTTGCTCTCAAGCGTGGCTTACAGCTCACTGAGGGTTCTGGCACCGCTGGCGCTGACAACCTTTAGAGCGTTTTGCGCTGCGTGAGCTGTTGCAGAAAAAACAACCAGGACACTCGGCAGAGTCAGCAAAATAATGTCATTTCTCTTCCACTTAGTGTTTAAAGGACCGGGATTCGTCCCAATAGGCATTATTGATAAATGCCAGCCACGTGAGTGATTCAAAACCCGGCCTGGCCAGTTGCATGGTGTTTATTGCTGAGGGGGATAATAAAGGGAGAAGGCCCGCGTGATAACCGAGCGAAAAAGCAATTCATTTATGTGCTAGTGTTATGAATGCTTTGATTACACGCGTAATACCGCCATGCAGAGGTTCTGAGTGTTCAGGAAAGAGGATATCAATCTCCTTTACGTATATATGATGGTTGCCAGAGAAGGTAGCTTCACCCGGGCTGCAGCAAAACTTGGTCAGGCGCAGTCAGGCGTCAGCCGAAGCGTGAGCGAACTGGAGAGTCGACTGGGGATAAAGTTGCTGGCAAGAAGTACGCGTAACGTCACGATGACGCCTGCGGGTGAACAGCTTTTCCAGTCGCTGGAAACGGGATTCGGCAATCTGGAAAACGGCGTGGAAATCATAACCCAGCTGCGTGAAGAACCCCGCGGCACGGTGAGGATTAATGCCAGCCGGCAGGCGATTGAGTTTTTATTGCTGCCCAAACTTATCACTCTGCGGAATGACTATCCGGGTATTGAAGTGGAATTTATCGAGAATAATACGTTTGTCGATATCGTTAAGGAGCGCTACGACGCTGGCGTGCGTTACGGTAACACCGTCGACGACGGGATGATATCCGTCAGGATCGGCCCGAATGTACAGATGGCGGTGGTGGCGTCCCCTGATTTTTTGCAACGCTACGGCCAACCTTCACATCCGAGCAAACTCGTTGACTTCCCCTGCATTGGATACCGTTTGTCTGACGGCTCTTCATGGCCCTGGGAATTTAACGACGGCGATCGTTACATCAAGCATAAACCTCAGGGGGGGTGGCAGTTTAATGATGCCAGCACCATCATCCAGGCGGCGACTCTTGGCTGCGGGCTGGCTTATGAAGCAGAAGATTTAATGCAGGAAGAGCTCAGAACCGGAAAGCTGGTTAAAATCTTCGAGCAGTACTGCATTACGTTTTCTGGATTCCACCTCTACTTTCCCGACCGCAAGGTTTCAAATGCCTTACGCATCATTATCGAGATACTCAAGGTACGGTGAGACACCACCCTCACACCGTCTCACCGTCAAGCACCACCAGCTCGACATCATTTTTTTCAATCATCTGAACAATGTTCTCCGGCGGTGTGCGGTCGGTAATGATGAGGTCGATATCTGACCAGCTGCAGGACTGGTACATCAGCTGATCGTTAAATTTGGTAAAGGAGGTAATACAGATCACTTTTTTAGACTGCTTCGCCATGGCTAATTTTTGCAGCGCATCGAGTTCGGTATTGGTGGTAATACCGGATTCCGACAAGGCGCTGACGCCAATAAACGCCTTATCGGCCTGATAATGGCTTATTTGCTGAAGAGTGACATGACCTAACACCGCATGGGAGAAGTCATCAAAGGTTCCCCCCAATACGGTCACGCCGATCCCTTTTTTGGCGATAACCTCCATCAGCACCTCGACGGAATTGGTAATCACCCGGATATTGGCTGGCAGTTGTCTGGCAAGCGACACCGAGGTGGTACCGGCATCGACAAATACAATCTCGTTTTCGTTGATCAGTTTTGCCGCACAGTCAGTGAGTAACGTCTTGTCCGGGCTGAACTGCTGGCGCTGTAAGAACGGTGACTCGACGCGCTTATCGGCCAGGATCGCCCCCCCGCGAATGCGAAGAATATGCGGGAGTTGAGTCAACTTCACTAAGTCCCGGCGCGCGGAATCAGACGAGATGTGATACGTCTGGCAGATGTAATCCAGCGTGATTTTGCCCTGGCTTTTAATGACCTGTTCTAATTCGATGAGTCTTTCGTCCTGGGTCATTAACATTATCCGCCTCTGTAAGAGCATTAAAATTCAAACAATTATACGTGCAGTGGCCGCAGATGATAACCGCGTTCACGACTAACCCCATACTACCCCTTACCCTCACACAAAACCACTTAATAAAACGCACAATCACTTGCAATACGTTACGCGATCGCGCACATTTAGCTGAATTGCGCGAACAGTAGCGCATATCACTTACGCGTTCAGGATGAGGTAGTCGATGAAATTAGGCATTTTAGGTACCGGCATGATTGTCCAGGATTTACTGACCACCCTCGACAGACTCCCCCTGACGTCGTTCTCGTTGCTGGGAACGCCGCACAGCAAAGAGAAAACAGAAAGCCTTGCCGCGCGCTATAACGCCGCCGCCGTTTTCTATGATTATCAGGAGATGCTCGAAAGCGATGTCGATACGGTTTATGTCGCGCTGCCTAATCATCTGCACTTTAGCTTTGCCAGCAAGGCGCTGGAGCATGGCAAACATGTGATTATCGAGAAGCCGATCACCACCAGCCTGCACGAATTAAGTGCCTTGAAGCGTTTAGCCGCAGAGAATAACTGCATCATGCTTGAGGCGATGAATATTCATTTCCTGCCCGCTTATCAGGCCATTCAGTCCGAACTGGCCAAAATCGGCAGAATAAGGATGGTCAGCTTAAATTACAGCCAGTACTCTTCGCGCTATAACGATTTCCTGCAGGGAATTATCCACCCGGCGTTTGATGCCGAAAAAGCCGGTGGCGCGCTGATGGATCTCAACGTTTATAATATTCACTTTATCTCTGGCCTGTTTGGTCAGCCGGATAACGTTAATTATTACGCCAATATTCAGAATAATATCGATACCAGCGGCGTGTTGGTGGCGGACTTCGGCGACTTTAAATGTGTCTGTATCGGCGCAAAAGATTGTAAAGCACCCACCACATCGCTGATCCAGGGTGAAAAAGGCTCGATCCAGATATCATTCCCCGTCAATCAGATGACCGGTTTCAGCGTGCAGTTAAATAACGGCGATTCCCTCAACGTTAACTTTGACCGTCGGGATCATCGCCTGTACGACGAGTTCCAGGCCTTTATTCGCATCATCGATAACCGTGACCTCGACGAGGCCGCGCGTCTGATGGCGATCACCACCACGGCCAGTGACATTATCCAGCGAAGCAAACAATCAGCTGGCATGGTTGCAGCCGAGCGTTAATCGCTCAGATCAGCGTATCGTCAGTAAAGAAGGCGGGTATCCCTGGGCGATACCCGTTTTTTTTTGCTTGCGGTTCTGCCTGTCTCCCCTCCCCGTTCAGTCAAATTGATCTTTGCAGGCCTGCTCACAAAACGGACAGGTTAAATATCGATCAACATCACGTTAATATCTTCTTAACATATCTACCATTGGTATTACCACTTAAGACCACTGGTGAATCACATGGATATCAAGCGTGAAGTAACGGAAAACTGTAGCGGCCATGACCGTGTTGTTAAATTTTTACGCGATCAGCTGTTAAGCGGATCGCTGAAAGCAGGCGACAGTCTGCTGCCTGAACGTGAACTGTCATTGAAATTAGGCGTGAGCCGTCCGGTACTGCGCGAAGCATTAAGAGCCCTGGCGATGATCGGTGCGGTCGAGATCCGCCACGGGATCGGCACGGTAGTCACCAAGCCGGATGTGTCGCTGTTCGGGGAGTTTTTCACCTTCGTGCTGGCCCATCAGCCGAACGTGGTCGATGACGTCATGCAGGCCCGAATCGCCATTGAACGTCAGGCTATCCGCCTCGCCTGCAGCCGGGGAACGCAAAGTGACTATGATCGCTTAGCGGACTGCCTGCGTGAAATCAGCGACACCATCCATGCCCCGGAAGCCGGGGGTCGCGCAGACTATCGCTTCCACGAAACCATCGTCAGCGCATCAGGTTCACCGACGCTTATCAGCATTTATCAGTCGATCAGTTTGCTGATGCAGCGCTCTCACCTTGACCGCCGGGAACAAATTATCCAGGTCGAAGGCATCGAAGCGTTCCTGATTGATCATCACCGCGCCATTTTTGCCGCCATCGTCGAACGCGACGAAGACCAGGCCGATGAATTACTCAGCCGTCATTTTGAAATTGGTGCCGACTTCCGACGTCGCGCCACCATTCGCATGTTCGACTTCCCAGCCGTTACTCACAGACCCTAAAAGGAAAAGCAGATGCAGATAGTTATTGGCAGCGACCACGCCGGATTCCACCTGAAACAGGAGCTCATTGAGTGGCTTCAGCAAGCGGGCCACCAGATTAACGATGTCGGGAGCTACAACCCGGATCCGGTGGATTTCCCGGATATTGCGTTTGCGGTGTGCGACAAGGTGCGCCAGGGCGAAGGCCAGCGCGGGATCCTGGTATGCGGAACCGGCGTCGGTGCCGTTATCGCTGCGAATAAAATCAAAGGCATTCGCGCGGCCGTCGGGCATGACGTGCATTCCGCACATCAGTCCGTCGAGCACGATGACGTGAATGTGCTGTGCATCGGCGCACAGATTGTCGGCCCGTGGCTGGCACGCGACCTGATTGATGCCTTCCTGCAGGCCACCTTTGTGCAGGATGCAGACTTTGTGCGCCGCGTCGAGAAACTGGCGCAGCTCGAGCAACGTAACTGATTAACCTCAAGGAAAATCACTATGAAGACTTCTACTTCCGGTGTTGTTGGCTTTCTTGGCCTCGGCGTGATGGGCCGCGAGATGGCCCGCAATCTGGCGCAGGCCGGGTACAGCGTCCGTGCGTACGATATTGTCAGCGGTGCCGGAGAGTCATTGCGCCAGTACGGTGTTGACGTGGTTAACGACATCCCCTCTGCGGTCAGCGATGCCGACATTGTTATTTCGATGCTGCCGGACACGCCTCAGGTGGACGAGATTGTGCGCGGCCCGCAGGGACTGCTGTCTCATCCGCCACGCGGAAAACTGTATGTCGATATGAGCACCATTGCCCCCGAAGCCACCCGCAACCTGAGCCAGGCGCTGGCGGCGGTAGGCGTCACCATGCTGGATGCGCCTGTCTCCGGCGGGCCGATTGGCGCCAAAAATGGCACCCTCACCATCATGGTCGGCGGCGAGGCGGCGGGGTTTGCGCAGGCAACACCTTATCTGCAGGCCATGGGCACCACCTTAAATCATGTGGGTGGGTCCGGTGCCGGGCAGACCGTGAAGCTGTGCAACCAGCTGATCTGCGGCATCAACATTCAGGCGATTTGCGAGGCACTGGCGCTGGCGCGGGCCTGGGACATCAATTTGCCACAAATGCGTGAAGTGCTGCTCGGCGGGTCCGCCGCCTCGTGGATGCTCGATAAACTGGGCCCGGCGATGATCGACGGTGACAGCTCCGCCGGTTTCCGCATTGATTTGATGATGAAAGATCTGCGTCTGGTGCTGGAAGCCGCGCAAAAGCATCCCGTTCCTCTTCCGGCAACCGCCCTTGTGGCGACCCAGTACCAGAATGCGCAGGCATACGGTGAAGGCGCGAATGGCAATCAGGCACTGTTTAAAGTCTACGACCGGTTAACCGGGCAGCAGACCGCAAAAGCAAACTAACCGGAGCAAACGTCATGATGCTCGATTTCACAGCAATACTTTCACAATGGCAGCTGATGCTGGACGGGGCGACATTAACCGCCAAACTGGCCTTAGTGACGACGGTGACGGGCTTTCTGATCGGCACCCTGTGTGCCGTGGCTCGCCGCTCTCAATCCAGCGTGTTTTCGAGGATCGCGGCAATCTATGTGGAATCCATTCGCAATACGCCGTTTCTGGTGCAGATCTTCCTGGTCTATTTCGGCCTCTCCAGTATGGGGTTCTCATTCACAGCCTTCACCGTCTCGGTGATTGCCCTGACGATCAATGTCGGTGCTTATACCGCCGAGATCATGCGGGCGGGTTTTGAATCGGTGCATAAGGGGCAGTGGGAAGCCGCCGAAACGCTGGGATTAAGCAAATGGCAGCAATACTGGCACGTGGCCTTACGTCCGGCGATTGAACGTGTTTATCCTGCGCTGACCAGCCAGTTTATTTTATTAATGCTGGCCTCTTCAGTGACCTCGCAAATATCGACGGAAGAGCTGACCGCGACCGCTAACTTTATTCAGTCTGAAACCTACCGTCCTTTTGAAACGTTCGTGATTGTGGCGGGGATCTATATCGCGCTGTCGCTGTTAATGCGCCTGATATTCTGGCTGTTTGGGCTGGCTATTTTCCCTCGCCGTCGTCGGCTTGGCACAATGATTTAGGGAGTGATGACGATGAATATTCCCCTCAATTTCGCGCATATTCAATTTCTGCTCGAAGGCACGTTCTGGACGGTGATCCTGTCCCTGATGGCCTTCGGCGGCGGCGGATTAATGGGCTTTCTGATTGCGCTGGGCCGCATCGCGCCGGTGCGGGCAGTACGTGTGGTCGTTGCCGCCTGGGTCCAGCTTATTCAGGGCACGCCGCTGCTGATTATCATGTTTATGGTCTATTTCGGCTTGCCGCAGCTGGGCCTGTCGATATCGCCGTTACTGGCCGCTGGGGTATCGCTGACGATTTATGCCAGCGCCTATCTGGGCGAGATTTGGCGAGGCTGCATTCAGGCAGTACCCCGCGCCCAGTGGGAGGCGGCGGAATGCCTGGCCCTCTCCGGCGTGCAGCGGATGTTTAAAGTCATCCTGCCGCAGGCCATCAAGCTGGCGACGCCGCCAACGGTCGGGTTTTCGGTGCAGATCATCAAAAACACCTCGCTGGCGTCGGTGGTGGGGTTTGTCGAGCTGGCGCGCGCCGGACAGCTGATCAACAACTCGATTTTTGAGCCGTTTATCATCTATCTCATTGTTGCCACATTGTATTTTTGTCTGTGCTTCCCGGTCTCGGTGTTAAGCCGTCGGCTGGAACGGGGCGCGCCAGAGAAAAAAGTGAAGCCGGTATCCACCGTGAGTCCACGCATCAATTAAGTGCTGAAGGGTAATACTATGTCCATCATTACATTGAAAAATGTGCAAAAAAGCTTTGGCCACAATCCGGTGCTGAAAGACGTCTCTTTTTCCGTTAATCAGGGGCAGGTTGTGGCGCTGATTGGTGCAAGTGGCTCGGGTAAAAGTACGGCGTTGCGCTGCATCGATCGACTGGAAACCATCAACGGCGGCAGCATTGAGGTCTGCGGGCACAAGGTTGAAGACCCGCACGTCAATCTGCGCAAGCTGCGCCAGGACGTCGGGATTGTCTTCCAGAGCTATAACCTGTTTCCCCATCTGACAATTGAACAAAACATCACCCTGGGCCCGGTATCGGTCAAGAAAATGGCGAAAGCCGAAGCCAGAAGACTGGCCCTGTCGGTGCTGGAACAGGTCGGCCTGGCGGATAAAGCCGACAGCTACCCGGAACAGCTGTCGGGCGGACAACAACAGCGCGCGGCCATCGCCCGCTCGCTGGCGATGAAGCCCAAAGTGATGCTGTTTGATGAAGTCACGTCGGCATTGGATCCCAAACTCACCGGCGAAGTATTGCGCGTGATTGAACGGCTGGCGGGAAGTGGCATGACCATGATTATGGTGACCCACGAAATGAACTTTGCCCGTCGGGTCGCCGATAAAATCATCTTTATGCATCAGGGAACCGTCCACGAAAGCGGTACGGTCGAGATCCTGAAAACGCCGGGGACGGCAGCCTTACAGGAATTTATATCCAACGATTTGTGAGTCATTCAACCTGCGAAATATCCCTACCAAGGAGAATAATAATGAGCCCTGCAAAAAAAATCATACTGCTCGCATCGCTGCTGTCCGCTGTCGTCACCCTCCCCGTCTCGGCGAATGCCCTGGAGGAGATCCAAAAACGCGGTGAGATACGCGTTGCCACCGATATGTCTATTCCCCCTTCCGGGATGCTGGATGCAGCCATGAAACCGGTGGGTTCCGATGTGGAAACGGCCCAGCTGTTAGCCAAAGACTGGGGGCTGAAACTGAAATTTATCGAAACGACCGGCCCGACCCGTATCCCGAATTTACAGACCGGCAAGGCCGATATCGTGATTTCCACCCTCTCCGTCACCCCGCAGCGTGCACAGGTGATTGATTTTAGCCGCGCCTACGCGGGCTTACGCTCGGTGATCGGCGCACCGGCGGCCACCAAAATAAGCGACTGGGCGGATCTCAAAGGACGTGCCATTACCGTCACCCGCGGCACGACGCAGGATTCGATGCTCACCAAAGATGCGATGAAAAATGGCGTCACTATTCAGCGCTATGACGACGATGCGACGCTGGTCACGGCGGCAGTGAGTGGTCAGGCTTACGCGGTCGCCACCTCCGCCACGCTGGTGAATCAGATTAAGAAGCAAAATCCCGATCTCGCCTTCGAGCCGAAAATGACGCTGACAGTCTTTGATTTGGCGATTGGTTTGAAAAAGAATGAGCCGGAGCTGAAAGCAAAACTCGACGAGTGGATTGCTGCGAACCTCAAAAACGGCAAGCTGAATGCCATTTACGAGAAATATCACGGCGAGCCTATTCCGGCAGAGATTATTAACCGGCCTTAATCTCTTGATAGTTTCCTGAATTATGGTGAGTGCGTCCCGATGTTTATTCCGCCATAGCGGGAGGTATCTGGACGCACCTGATGTATGCCCGTTAATGGCCCTTAATTATTCCTCAGTAGCGCCGCTTCCATTATTTGCCCCAGCAGCGTCTGCGCCCGCTGTTGTGCTTCGTTCCCGTCCTTTTGCGCGAGCGTAATCCCCAGACTCCCCGCCGCTGGCAGCATGTTCTCTATCACGCGCAAATTACCCGGCATGCCGACAGCCGTGCGCAGCGTGATACCGAGCACCGCCGCCCAGATGCCGCTCAGGCTGTGGCTGACGAACACCACCCGCCAGGCGATGCCCGCGCGGTTTAAGCTGTCGATGGCGTGAGATCGCATCAGACAGGGGGTATCAAACATCACCAGCGGCAAGGGCTCACCCTGTTCCAGCAGCGCGCGAATATTCAGATCCGGGTGCTGGATCCACGCCAGCGGGCACTGCCCGATCAGCCTGCCGCAACGCGGCGCATTTTCAGCCTGCCACAGCAGCACCATATCGAGGGCATTGTCATCAAACGCGCTCAGCAGCGGCTGATTGCGATCCACCCGGGCAATAATCCGCATCCCGGGATGATGGCGTTTGAATTCACCGAGAATGCCCGGCATCAGCGACTCGCCAAAATCTTCCTGCAGGCCGATGCGGATCTCCTCCTGTAACAGCTCGCCTTTTAGCGTGCGCTGCACCTCATCATTTAGCGCCAGCATGCGGCGGGCATAGCCCATTACGATCTCGCCGTTGCGGGTCAACGCCAGATGGCGGCCCTGCTTCACCACCAGCTCGGTTTCGCACTGTTGTTCCAGCTTTTTCAACTGCGCGCTGACCGCCGATGTTGAACGGCACAGGCGGCTGGCCGCCAGAGCAAAACTGCCGCATTCGATGCCGGTGACAAAACTGCGCAGAGCGTCGAGGTCGAGCGTCGGAGGGAGTTTAATCATTTTCGTCCTGAAATGCGGGATGGTTGGCCGCAGATAATTTGATTTTCAGGATCATCATATGCCGCCAGAATCGTTTTACTGTCAACACGGAGAAAACATGATGGCGAAATCACTCAATATTGAATCCCTGACCCGCCTCGCCCCAAAGCTGGCCGAGCTGAGTCAGGAGGTGCTGTTCAATGATATCTGGCAGCGTGACGCGCTCTGCCCGCGCGATCGCAGCCTGGTCACGCTGGGCGCGCTGACGGCGCTGGGACGCCTCCAGCAGTTACCCTGGCATATCGGGTTCGCGCAGCAAAATGGTCTGACCAAAGCAGAGATAACTGAAGCCTTCACCCATCTGGCGTTCTACGCTGGCTGGCCTGCGGCAGTGTCGGCCCTCGCCTGTCTGGATGAGGAGTAACGCCGATGCCCTTCACCCGTATCATCCTGCGTCAGGACTACAGCGACGCACAGATAACGCAGATTTCCGACATCCTGCAGCAGAGTTTAGAGGCGGAATTCGCCGTCCCCGAGGGCGATCGTTTTCAGATTTTCGAGGCGCTTCCTGCGGGCCAGCGCGTGTTCGACCGTCACTATAAAAGCGGCGGGCGCAGCGAGAATTTTATGCAGTTTCACATTCTGGCAGGCAAACCGCGCACGCATGAGCAGAAGCAAAACCTCTGCCGCATGCTGTGCGAGCGGCTGGAGGACACGCTGGATATTCACCCGGATGACGTGATGGTGATTATCCAGTTCAACACCGCCGATGACTGGAGTTTCAGCAACGGGCGGATGATGTCCGGGGAGTCATGACCGCGCTAAGACGCAGATAAAAAACCCGCGTCGCGCAGTATTCGCTGTGCGTCCTGTGACTGTAAAAACGTGGCCAGAGGCTGCGCCCTGGCGGTGAGCTGCGCAAAAGCGTAGTGCGCTCGCGGGTTAACGGGTTCGGGAATATCGATAATCGTTAAGCCCGCCACCTGCCGCAGCCTGTTGGCATAGCTGGCGTAGCCGATAAACATCTCCGCCTGCCCGCTGTGAATGATCCACTCCGCCGCCAGGACTCCAGCAGGAACCGCCGCCGAGTGATGCCCGCCGACCAGCGCTAACGCGCGTTTTCGCACACTTTCCCCCGCCTCGCCCATCCGGGTAAACAGTTCCTGCGTATAGTCGCCGGACGGATCGCATCCCGGCGTAGAGGTTGCCAGCCGAAGGTCGGCGCGCATCAGCAACGCGCGCCAGTCGTCACCATCGCGCAGCCTGTCGCTGCGGAGAGTCAGACACAGTTTATTGCTGGCAAACGATGCCACGGCCAGCGCCCGCCCGGTCGCCAGCAGCGCCTGCGGGTGCGCGAGATTTGCCGAGGCAAACAGATCGCAGGATTGCCCTGCTTCTATTTGCTCGCGCAAGATCCCCGCCGGGCCAAACTGGGTGTTGACCGGTTCGGGGAAGTGCGCCATCAGCTGCGGCCAGACTCCCCGCAGGCTACCCGCAGCCAGCACGCGCATCAGTCGATGCCCTGATAGCTGGTGCGATAGAACCGCTGGTACCAGTCGTTCGCCACTTTATGCATATCCACATCCTGGAACTTTTCAGGGTACAGTTTTTTCGCCATCCACAGTTCACCGATCCCCATCGCTTCCGGCATCGGGTAGCCCCAGGCTTTGGCGTAGTCCGGCATCAGGTAGACACGCTGGTTTTTCACCGCCTCAATCACCTGCCAGGGCGCAGAGCCTTTGATTTCGGTGACCACGGAAGGATAGCGATCCTGCACGAAGACAACCTGCGGGTTCCAGGCAGTCACTTGCTCCATCGCCACCGTTTTGAACCCCTGAATAGTTGCCGCGGCAACATTGAGTGCGCCCGCATGCGCCATCATCAGGCCGGTGTATTTTCCTGAACCGTAGGTGGTCAGTTCCGGGTTCGCCATATAGGCGCGAATACGGTTTTCTTTGGGGATGTCTTTCAGGCGATCGCTGACCATTTTGCGGCCTTCGAAGGTCGCGTCGTTCAGCGCTTTCGCTTCCTGCGGTTTATTGATGATGTCGCCAATCAGCGTAATCCCTTCGCGCAGACCCTGATCGTAGGCTTTTTCTTCATCGGCGAGGGTCGGGTTCATTTTCGCTTTCTCGCCCGCAGGGTCATGGCGCAGTGAGATAGCCACCACCGGGATCCCCAGGCTGCTGATCTTGTCGATCATCTCCTGCGGCGCATAGTTAGTGACAAAGACCACCTGCGGATGCAGGGCGACCAGCTTTTCCGGATCGACATGGGTCAGATCGCCGAGCGTCGCTTTCTGGTTCAGTTCCGGCGCCAGGCGAACGTACCCCTCGCCAAGCTGTTGCTTCCAGTTCGCCAGAATACCGACAATTTTATCGCTGGCGTTCATTTGCACCAGCAGGTTCAGGGTCTGATGCTGCAGCACCACCACCCGGTTGACTTCATCCGGGATCGTCACCTGGCGACCAATCTGATCGGTTATCTGACGTGATGCTTCTGCCGTTAACGGGATAACCATCGCTAAACTCAACGCCACGCCTTGCCAAAATTTTTGCTTCATAGAACCTCACCTTTTCGTTATGCATCTCATTATATAACGAAAAATCTGGCAGCGTCTCGACCTCCTGAAGGAGTAACGGCGTTGAGGCTAAAACAAGGTGACCGGTTCTGCGTCAAGGCTTGCAAGTGTGTCCTGGCTCGCAAACAGGCGCTATCTAATGAATTTCTATTATGGATATAAGCAAGCGCGCTAATAAGAATGTAGGTACGTTAGGAATCATTCAAGGTGACTTAAATGTTTATGTCATGGTGGATAATTGCGCTTGTCGTTGCAGGGGTTGCTCTACTGTTCATGATGGTTACCCGGCTCTCCAATGAGGTCGATAAGCTCGAAAATGCGCTGGAAGAGAGCAAGGGAAAGATGAACTCGCTCAGCCTGCGCACAGAAAAGCTCAAACAAGCGAACCTCCGAATGACCGAAAGCCTGATGCAGGTTCGAGGTTTCATGGGACACACGCCAGGCAGCAACGGCACCGAGCAATAACGGGCCAGCAGGGAGCAGAATGCCGCCTTTCGGCGGCGTAGCAATGTTATTGCGCGATACGGACTACGCTTTCAGGCTTAGCGGCCTTGGTGGCTTCACCGTCATTTTTGACCGTCACAAACAGCGCGTTGTCGCGGGTATCCAGCGTCAGGCTATTCGGATGCGGAGGCAATGCCAGAGTCTGCAAACGTTTTAGCGTGGTGGCATCAAAGACCGCCAGCGTCCCTGTCCCCTGCTCTACGCGCACCCCGTTGCGGTTGGCGACATACACACGTCCGGCACGTTCATCCAGCAACACGCCAATCGGCACCTCGTCCGTCGGCTCGCTCGCCAGCAGCTTGCCGCTGTCGGCATCCAGTGCGAACAGGCGATGACCGCTGCTGCGACGGGTATAGGCCTGCTGCAGGAAATGGTTCCGGTACTTATCGCGGTCGATCCCCTGATCGACGCCCAGCACCCGATTGTGAGTCGGGTCGTAGACCAGGTTCAGCAGCTGATCGGCCTGGATCTCGGCGGTGCGAGTCAGTTCCAGTGTATCGGCATTCACCGTCATCAGCTGGCCCTGCATATTCGAAACAAACACCCGCCGCCCTTTTTCATCCAGCGCAATTCCCACCGCATAGAAGCCAAAGCCCGGCAGCGTTTTCTCCAGCTTACCGGTGCGGGTATCCACAACAAACAGCACGCTGTCGACCCCATAACCCAGCCCCGGCAGGAACAGCCGGCCCGTTCGGGCGTCATACCGGGCCTCGCGCACTTTATACAGATAGTCATCGGTGATTTTAAAACGCTGCAGCTCGCTTAACAGGAACTGCAGGTTTTCGCCGCTCAGGCCGTGCTTAAGGTAGGCCTGATGCAGGTTCACCTTCTCCTGCAGCACAATCGGCTGCAGGCTGCGGTTGGTCTGGGTATCCACCACGCCAACCGCACCGTTAAACCCCTCGGTCAGATACAGGCGATGGTTGTGGTCGTCCAGCGCCACGCCGAAGCCTTTTGCCGCAAGCGGGATTTCGGCCTGTACCTGGAGGGTGTTGGGATCGAGGCGCAGCACGCGGGAGCGGGCCTCTTCTTTCCAGTCTGGCGCGCTGACAAACACGGCGTGCTGGCTGGGACTGTAGGCCAGCTCAACCAGAGCCGGTGCCAGACTTTTTTGCGTGATCTGATTGGCCTGAATCAGGGCATCCGCAGCCTGTGCCGTGGCGGCAAAGGTGATTGTTGTCGCCACCAGCAGAGAGGCCAGCGTGCGTATCGGGAACGGCGTAACAGACATCAGGATCTCCATGTCACAAAGGGGAAATGACGGGGGAACGCCCCCGTCGCGGTTATCAGAACCAGACTTCCAGCGAGGCGCCAATAAGCCGTGAGCGCTGCTCGGTGGCGCTGTAGATATCGTTGCCGCTGATCATCACCTTGCGATCGGAATCAAACAGGTTTTGCGCAAAGACGGTGGCGCGGCCATACAGGAAGGTGTACCCCAGCTGGGCGTTGGCGGACCAGTACGAGCCGATACGTCCGCGCGAATCGTTATCGTAGGCGGAGTAGTAGGAATCAGAGAAGGCGACGTTGCCGCTCAGCTCCCAGCCCTGGCCCAGTCGCCACGTCGCGCCCGCATTGGCGGTATACGCCGGGGCCCGCGCCAGATCGTGACCTTCTACCCCGCTGCCCGGGAAGTCAGAAATACGGGTCTTCAGCAGACCGACATTACCGAACAATTCGACATCCCATGCCGGTGTCCAGGTTGCGCCAAACTCGGCACCCCAGGTTTCGACTTTGTCGGCATTGCGGATGATCGTCGAATTCGCCGCCAGGTAGTAGGGTAACTGCATGTCTTTGTAGTCGTTGTAGAACAGGTTCCCGGTCAGCACCAGGTTCGCGTCATCCAGCTTGTGGCGGGTATACAGCTCATAGTTCCAGACATATTCCGGGTCGTAGGTGTAGCTGGTAATCGGCGCACTCAGGGTAATGCCCGCGCCACCGGCGTTATAGCCGCGGGCGATACGCGCCCCCCAGGTCTGGTTCGGATCCGGTTTCCACGTCACGTCGAGTTTCGGCAGAAACACGTTGTAGGTTTCGTCGAGATCCACGCGCACGGTGTTGCTGCCGCCGATGCGTTTACGGTGCTCACTTTCTACGCGACTTGAACCGGTGATATCCACCTGCGGCGTCAATGCGTAGGTCAATTCCCCGTAGGCGGAGCTGGTACGGGTATCGTCGGTAAAATTTGAGCCACCAAAGATGTAAACCGACTCATCCTGTGAGGCATCAAAGTAGCGCAGGCCCGCCAGGCCGCGGAAGGTGCTGTCGGCGGTGCCGAAATGTGCCACCGGCTCCACGTGCACTTCACGCCCGTCGATTTTGGCCCTCGGTAGACCGGTGGCCACGTAACGGTTAATGTGGTACCCGGTATAAATCAGCTTATTCTCCAGCGTCAGGGCGTCATCGGCCTCCCACGAGAGATCCCAGATCCCGCTGTTGACGTTGCTTTTGAACACCGCCCTGCGCCAGTCGTATCGCGGGTTAGTCGGGTGCGGCATCGGGTTTTCACTTTCGTTCTGCGGCGAGCCGCTGTCGGCATGGTTGAACGTCAGTTTGCTGGTCACATCCGGCAATCCTGCCGGGTTAAACAGCAGTTTGGCCCGCGCATTGGTGGTTTGCACTTCGCGCGGATCGCCCACCGGATCGTAGGCCGGCAGGTCGATATCGCTGCGACGGCGCTGGCGATCCACGCTGACACGAAATGCCAGCTGATCCTCCACCAGCGGACCGGTAGCCATCATCGCCAGCTCGGAAGAGTGCTGATTTCCGGCTCCCCCTTTGAACGCGCTTTCCCATTCAAAGCTCGGATCTTTGGAGGTCATGACGATGGCACCGGCAATCGCGTTACGGCCCTGAATGTAACTCTGCGGCCCGCGGAACATCTCCACGCGCTCCATATCCCACAAGGTTTGCGGGCCATAAGCCTGCTCGTTATAGGTCAGTGAACGCCCATCCAAAGAGAGACTCAGACGCGGTCGGGTGCCGCTGAGAAACGCCCCTGCGCCGGTGCTGGGCCCGGAACCGTCCACCCCGCGCACGGTAGGCAGATCGTTACCGATACCAATATCAACGGTGTTGGCGGTGAGGCGCATCAGGTCTGTCACCGTTTCGGCCCCTGGCAGGCTGTCGATGCGGCGGCTGTCGAAGACCTCAACGCTCGAGCCGGTATCAAGAATTGAACGCGCGGTTTTTTCACCGGTGACAATCAAGGTCTCTTGATCCTGATAACTCTCTTCATTCACCTCGGCCGCGCTGGCACTGCCAGGCAGCGCCGAGAACAGACCAAACAGAAGAGGCGTTACCCCTCCGGCAAAATTAATCCCTACTTTTTTCAACGTGACCATAATATGTCTGAGCCGCAGCGGACTCTCTCCCTTGTCCAGAAAAAAACATTCCTGTTGGTAATAAGAATGTCGTGAAACGACAATGTCTTGCGGCCAGTACGCCCGACCCTGTAGCATATTTCAGGCAAAAGCCGCCCTTGCCCCTCTTAATGGGAGCGATGAGCAATGTTGACGGGCGTAAAATGATGTTACAAACGATAAATCTTTACATTTGTTAATGCAAATCATTCTCAACCACCATTATTGGCGGGCATGTGCTGACTGGATTAATGAAAAAGGGATATAAGAAGATGAGTGTAATGAGTGTGGCCCGAAGAAAGCCCTGCCGACGTCGTAATGGTTCTGCTATGAGGATTTTGCCATGACCCCCTTTCATCAACTGACGGCCACCAGCCTGCAAGGCCAGAATATCCCGATGGCCGACTACGCGGGCAAGCTGGTTCTGGTGGTGAATACCGCCAGCCACTGTGGCTTTACGCCACAATACGCAGGCCTGGAAACGCTCTACACAAAGTACGCGGCCCTGGGGCTGGTGGTGCTGGGTTTCCCCTGCAACCAGTTCGGTAAGCAGGAACCCGGCAACGCCGACGACATCGTCCAGACCTGTCAGATCAACTACGGTGTGACTTTCCCGATGTTCGAGAAAGTGGAGGTCAACGGCAGTGGAGCGCACCCGGTGTTTCGGTATCTGAAAGCCGAGTTGCCCGGGGTGCTGGGTGGACGAATCAAGTGGAACTTCACCAAGTTCCTCATCGGACGCGACGGCAAACCCCTCACGCGTTTTGCCCCAATCACCACCCCAGAGAAAATGGAAGCCGCCATCGTTGCAGCACTTGAAATGTAACTGTAAGGCGTTTCCAGCAACTCTTTGTGTAAGGTTAGCGGAGCATCACGCATCGTGGGGGATGAAATGTTCACAGCTCATCACGATTGCCCGGCGTAGCCACTGGTGCGCCGGATCGGTGTTTTTCCTGCTATGCCAGGCCTGCTCATAGTTGAAAGCGGACAGCGGCAACGGCGGCTCAAAACGGCTGAGCGATTCATGATACCGCTCAGGTATCACAGAGCGGCTGGCAACGGTCAGCACCAGGTCGGTTCCCGGAAGCAGACTGACCGCCGCGCTCCAGTGAGGTAATGCCACGCAAATGTGGCGCTTCAGGCCCCGCGCTATCAGGGCCTTTTCAATCTCATCCACGGCATCCGGCAGCAGGGCCAACATCACATGCGGTTTAGCCAGCCATTCTTCCAGCGTCAACTGGCCATTCTCTGGCAGAAAGCCCCGATCGGCCAGACAGATAAACTGTTCCGTGAAAAGCGTTTCTTTCTGTATTGCACTCCCGGCCGCAGGGAAAACGCCCAGCGCCAGATCCACTTCCCCCTCTTCAAGCTGCGCCAGCATCATTTCCCGGCTTGCCTGGCTGATAGCGAGGTCAAATCCGGGTGCATTCTGACGCAGATAAACAAGCAAAGACGGCAATACAATCCGCGCCGCGTAGTCTGACATGGCGATGCGAAAGCGTCTCTTCGTCGTTGACGGATCGAATTCCGGCGAACCCACCAGGTTATTCAGTCCGTACAACGAGGCCTCAAGCGGGGGAAGCAGCGTTTGCGCCCTGGCTGACAGCGTCATCTTGCCGTTTTTACGGATCAGTAGCGGGTCGTCAAAGTGATCCCGCAGTTGCGCCAGCGCATGGCTGACGGCTGGCTGGCTGCGATGCAGCCTGACCGCCGCGCGGGTGACATGCTTTTCAGTCAGCAGAGCGTGCAGCGTCAGCAGCAGATTGAGATCGATCTTTCGCAGTTCATCCATTTCGTGCATATCCTGCATGCGTATAAACGATTTCAATAAATATAACTGATAGTGAAGAATGCCTCCATCGCGTCCCCCACGTATACAGAGGTATCACATGTTCAGTAAGGCCATGATTTTGACATTCATCCCGGCAGTAATGGCATTTCTTGCCGGTACCGTGCTGCCTTTTCAGGCCACGAGCAATGGCGCGATCGGTAAGGCGCTGGGGCACCCGCTGTGGGGAGCCCTCGTCTCACTGACGGTCAGCATACTCGTGGTGCTGCCTCTGCTGTGGTTTCTCAAGGTCCCGGCGCCGCGAATCAATAATGCCTTACAGGGCCCCTGGTGGCTGTGGGTTGGCGGGATACTTGGCGCGGTTTATGTCATCAGCGCGGCTGCACTTACACCGAAGCTGGGTGCTGCGGGTTTCCTCGTGCTGGTGGTGGCCGGTCAGATGGTCGCGGCGGTGCTGGTCGACCATTGTGGTCTGATGGGCCTCACCCCCCGCCCGGTAACGCTTGCCCGGCTCGCCGGGGTGGCGATGATCCTTATCGGCGCGGTGCTGATTCAGCACGCAGGAAGCGCTACCGGGGAAACAAAAATGCGCGTTTCCAGTCAGGCAAGATCCTGAATACATCAGTGGCTTAAGCGGGTCGTATATTTATGCTCATGAGTCAGACTCCATGTGACAAAAATTAAGTGTCCGTTTAGCCAGCTTCTTCTGCAGAAGAATAATGATTACAGGGAATCCTGATGCGGAAATGGCACAGACCGTCAGCAGCTTATTCACATCCTGTGGTGCCATGCCACCATCGGGGAACAGATAAGCGGACAGGAAAAATGCGGCGGTGGTCATTAAATACATTATGGATGTTTGTAATGAAGAGAATCCCGCGCGTTGGCTGTCCTCAGGAAACTGCATCGTAACCACCGAAGACGACACCAGACGACTGTATGAGGCACCGAGAAATACAGTGATAAATAACGCCGCATGCTGATAGCCGAGAATGGGGATCAGCAAACTCAGTATAAAGACCAGGGTTGAGCCAGTAGCCAGAATCAAAGCAGAATAACGGGACGTTATTAGAACGGTTATTTTTGTCGACAGATACCCCGCAATTCCCCCGGCGAAAAACAGCCAGGGCAACAGGTCTTGCGACGCGCCCAACTGCCGGGTTAACAAGGGAACCAGAACAGGAATCACCAGCATGGGGCTAAACTGTACCAGCGCATTACAGGACGCGAACAGTAAAGTGTCCCTGTCCAGGCGCTGCGGGGGAAGCGATTCTGAAGAGACTGGATCCTGGGGAATAATGGAGATAATCAGGGGTAACGCCAGTAAACAAAACAGGCTTATTAACCACAACGCGATATGCCAACCATAATTGGTACACAAATATAATACGGTAGGCATGCCAACAATACTCACCAGCGAAAATGACGCAATCACCGTGGCTAACATTTTTCCGCGCAAGTGCGCCGGGGCGTTATTGATCAACAGACTTGTTCCCACCCCCATTGTCGTCCCGCCAACCAAACCTGCACAGAAGCGTAATGTCAGCAGCAGACTAAAACTGGAAATGTATGTCGTTAACAGCGTCAGGAGGCCGAGTAGTGCCATATTGACGAATAAAAAACGTTTTTTATTGCAACCCCCCATCCAGTAAAAGGCGATAAAGCCCGACAGGACCGCACCCGAGGTGTACATCCCGGACACGTAGCCTGAGAAGGAGACGGGAACGGCGAAATCTGCTGCCATAAAAGCAAAAACAGGGTTGAACGCCATATATTCCAGCGCATTCGTGAACTGGATAAAAGCCATTACGATGGCTATCCGCATGAGGGCGTGATGATTAAACGTCGGTGTGACCGGTGACATGGCAAGGAACCTGTGGATGAAAGATACCCGAGTTTACCCGCTATCAAAAGCGTCCATTAGATGGTAAAAATGGCTCTTATTATTATCATTTATGGGATAATCCATGCGTCCGGCGCTTGATTTTACGACCCTGAAAGTGTTCATTGCCGTGGTTGAGAAAGACAGTTTTGTCGGGGCCGCACGCGTCCTTGAAATGCCGACATCGAATGTGAGTCGTTGTATTTCTCAGTTAGAAGATAAACTCAATCTTCAGCTCATTGAGCGCAGTACCCGCCATATGAAACTCACCCAGGCAGGCCACCTGCTCTATTCCCGGGCGAAGCCATTACTGGAGGCGCTCGAGCAAACTGAAACAGAATTAACGTTACGGCAAATGCAGCTCAAGGGCCCGTTACGTATCTGTATTCCTAATGAAATCGGCCCTGCCTTGCTGGGTTCTGTTATTGCCGATTTTGCCTGCCAGTACCCGGATCTCGAGATCAGCTGTGTCACAAATTTGTCAGGTTTAGAGTCCCTGAGAGACGACCTGGATCTGGCCGTCATTATTTCCCGAGGTAAGATGGATGACAGTGATTACATCGCTCGTCATCTGATGACTATCCCTTGCACCATTGTTGCCGCCCCCGCCATTATTCAGCGTTATGGCCCCCCTTCTCATATTAAACAGCTTGAAGAATTACCCTGTATTACCACGGTCAGTGCCCTGAAAGGCGCGCCCTGGCAGTTTGTTAATGCAAAGGGGGGATTCGAGACCATCAAGGTTAACGCGCATTATCGGGTCAACAGCGGAGAGATGGCAGGACGCGCTGCAATCGCCGGTGTCGGGTTTGCCATTCTGTCGAAACAGGCCTGCCAGCCCTACATTGATGATGGGCGGCTTATCGAAGTGACGTTTGAACAATCGGCAGCCCCATTGCAATTGTTCGCACTGTATTCCGACAGGCGTTATTTGCCCGCCAAAACAAGAGCGCTCATTGATTTTATGCATCAGCATTTGAGCGCACTTTCCTGAGTGAGCACCCGCTCGTCACGGCACATTAGTGTTGGACGCCGTCTGATAACAAGCTTCCATGCTATCGAGTGCGGACTCATGTTCTAATCCCCATTGGTACATTTGCTCAATGGGTTCGGCAAAGGTTCGGCCAAGCGCGGTCAGTCGGTAATCAACTTTGGGCGGGATCACGTCATACACATGGCGGGCAATTAAGCCTCGCATCTCCAGCTCTTTCAGCGTCTGGAACAGCATTTTCTTGGAAATTCCCTGCAGGCTACGCTGCAACTCGCCGGTGCGAGCACGTTCTTCCGGCCAGTGATACAGCGCGTGCAGCACCATTGTGCTCCATTTAACGGAAAAGAGTTCCATCAGGCGGCGCGGCGGCGAGTCCGCATAGAAAAAGAGTTTACCGTCAACCCAGGCTGGCACTGTTCTGTCCTCTGCTTATGGTCACCAAATGGTGACTACTATCAATATGGAACCTCGTTATTTATAGTCTGCCCTCTTGAGTTAGCCAAAACCAGCACATTCCTGAGGTACGATGAAAATCAACGCATTAGTCGCCCATGACGCGGCACAACCCTTACTATCCGGCCAGATTGCGCTGCGCTCGTTACAGAAGCAAGATGTCAAAATCGAGATCCTCTATTGCGGCGTGTGCCACTCCGATCTCCATATGGCGCGTAACGAATGGGCGGTGAGCCAGTATCCACTGGTGCCAGGGCATGAGATTGTCGGGCGCGTCGTGGCGGTGGGTGACGAAGCTACCCAGTTTAAACCCGGTGATATCGTCGGTGTCGGCGTGATGGTCGACTCCTGCCGCGAGTGCCATTTCTGCAAGACCCACGAAGAACAGTATTGTGAAGCGGGGTTTACCGCGACCTACAACGGCATTGATAAATACACCGGCGACAGAACCCGGGGCGGCTACGCGCAAAGCGTGATTGTCGATCAACATTTTGTGGTTTCGGTTCCGCAAAATCTGCCGCTTGCCGGGGTTGCCCCACTGCTGTGTGCGGGCGTAACGGTATGGTCGCCGCTGCGTCATTTCAACGTCAAAGCAGGCGATCGGGTTGGGGTTGTTGGGCTGGGAGGCCTGGGCCATATGGCCGTTAAGCTGGCCAGCGCGATGGGCGCGGAGGTGACGCTGTTTACCACTTCCCCGGAAAAAGGCAACGATGCCCGTCGTCTGGGGGCAAAACAGGTCGTGGTTTCACGCGATGCCGCGCAAATGGCCGCCTGCCAGACCTCGCTGGATTTTATTATTGACTGCGTCGCAGCCCCGCACGATCTGGACCCGTATCTGGCGGCCTTGAAAACCAATGGCCGCCTGGTGTTGGTCGGCATTCCAGACCAGCCACACACCGCGCCGAATATTACGCCTATGGTGTTTCGCCGTTTAAGCATCAGCGGATCGTCAATTGGCAGCATTCAGGAAACCCAGCAGATGTTGGACTTCTGCGGCGAGCACAATATTACCGCCGATATTGAAACGATCGCGGGCGAAGATATCGAAACGGCCTTTGCCCGTATGCTCAAAGGCGACGTGAAGTATCGCTTTGTTATTGATATGCAGGCGACGCGCTGGTAACGGAGTGACGGGCAATAATAGGTGCATATTATTCCCGTCGTTTTAAATCACCGGAGCCAGAGCCGATTTTGTAGAATTAATGGCAACTCTGATCGGAACAGATAGCGGTTCTCTTATGGCATCGATCCAACCATTATATTTCTTTTCGTTCAGGAGATAAAAATGGAAAGGTTATTCACACCCTTCAAAGCAGGTGACGCTGAATTAGTTAACCGCGTGGTGATGGCACCCATGACACGGTCTCGCGCCACGGTGGGTGATACTGCCGATGCGCTGACCGCAAAATACTATCAGCAGCGGGCATCGGCAGGCCTGATTATTACCGAAGGATCGCAAATTTCCGTTCAGGGACAGGGTTATCTCTTTACGCCCGGTATCTATAACGACGCCCAGGTGCAGGGATGGCAACAGGTAACGCAATCGGTGCACGAGGCTGGTGGCAAAATATATATCCAGCTCTGGCACGTAGGCCGAATTTCTCACCACAGTTTGCAGCACAACGGGCAGTCTCCGGTCAGTTCCGTGGCCGTAAAAGCGAATAACTCAACGTGCTATGCCCGAAATGAAAACGGCCAGCCGGGCCCGGTTCCGGTATCCGAACCCCGTGCTCTCTCAGTGCCTGAGATTAACGCTATCGTGCAGGATTACGTCCAGGCCGCTAAAAATGCCATTGATGCCGGTTTTGATGGGGTTGAAATCCACGCCGCCAATGGCTATCTCCTTGAGCAGTTTATCAACGGTGGACTGAATACCCGCCAGGATGAATACGGTGGCCCCGATCCCGAACATCGCCTGCGCTTTGTGCTGGACGTGACGGATGCTATATCTGCGGCCATCGGGGCCGGTAACACGGGGATCCGTCTGGCGCCGTTCGGACGCCTGTTTGATATGCACCCCTTCGAAGGCGAAGAAGAAACATGGTTACTGCTGGCCGAGAAGCTCAGCAAACGTTCGCTGTCGTATGTGCATTTGAGCGATCAGCAGACATTAGGTGAACAGGCTATTCCGGCTGGGTTTACCGATAAGTTTCGCGCGGCCTTTGACGGCCCGTTGATTATTGCCGGTGGTTTTGACAAACAGCGGGCCGAAGCGTACCTCCAGCAAGGGAAAGCCGACCTTATTGGCTTTGGCCGCCCTTACATCGCGAACCCGGACCTCGCAGAGCGCCTGGCCAATGACTGGCCGCTGAACAACGTCAACCGGGAAACCCTGTACGGCGGTGACGAGCAAGGATATACGGATTACCCTTTCTGGTCCGATAGCCCGGAATAATTAATCAAGCTGGCCGTCATCGGCTGCCTTAACCAGCGTGTCCACCACGTAGCGAATTTTTGGCAGCAGCTGGCGGCTTTTCGGCCACAGCGCGCTGATCGGCATCTCGCCACCGGAATGGCCCGACAGCACCTCCCGCAGCTCACCGCTCGCCAGGTATTTACCCACCAGCCACAGGGGTAGCTGAGATAAACCGCCCCCCGCCAGCGTGGCGGCGAGCATCGCATCACCGTCGCCAAACTCATGCGTCGGCGGCGGCGTATAGCGGCTTATCTGGCCGTCACTCTCCTTCAATAGCCAGGAAATGGGCTGATTGCGCCGAAAACCGACAACGCACTGATGCTGGCTGAGTTCAGCGGGGCTCTCGGGTTCGCCATGATGCAGCAGGTAGTCTGGCGAGGCGCAAATCACCAGTTTTTGCGTTGTCAGCCGTCTGGCGACCAGGCCGCTGCTGTCTGCCAGTTCGCCGATGCGAATGACCAGGTCAATCCCCTCTTCTATCAGATCAACCAGTCGCTCGCTGAAGGTGACGGTCAACGCCAGCTCCGGGTAGCGACGGGTAATTTGCAGCAGGATCGGCAGAATGCGCTGACGCCCGAAGGCGGCCGGGAGATCAACCCGGAGTCGGCCCGAGGGCTGAAAGAGATGCGAGGTCAGTTCCGCCTCGGCCTGCTCCAGGATATCGATGGCGCTCTGACAGCTGGCCAGAAATCGCTCCCCATCCGGCGTCAGGCTGAGTCGGCGCGTCGAGCGCTGAAACAGTTTCAGGCCAAGACGTTCTTCAAGCCGGCTGACACTTTTCCCCACGGCTGACTTGGTCAGCCCCAGTTTTTCAGCGGCCGCCGTAAAACTCCCCTGCTGGGCCGTGGTGACAAACGCCGTGATACCGCCCAGATGATCTGTTCTTCGCATAGTTTCCCGTCAATGGTAGTGACCGTATGCCATAAGATAACCCACAACGGTGGCTGCATTGTGGAATCTATGTCCTCATTGTGACAACCGTAAGCCGATTTATCCCGAATAAAAAAACAATCATAGTCATCTCCTTTATCAATACAGGAGAAGATCATGTCAGCTGTTCAGGGCTTTAAACATGTGGGTTTTTTGACCCGCAAAAAAGGTCAGAGTTTTGAAGAGTTTGTTCAACACTGGGACGAGGTGCACACCGCCATCACCCTCAGGCTGCCGGGCTTACGAGGGTATGTCCTGAATCCCATCGATCGGGAAAAATACCCTGATTCGCCGGTCGATGGCTTCTCGGAACTGTGGTTTGACTCGCTGGAAGACGCCATCGCCGCGTTTGATTCCCCTGTCGGGAAAGAAGCCTATGACGACGTGCCCAATTTCGTTGAGCACGCCGCAATTACGTACATTACCGAGATCAGGAAGCGGTAGCCTACTGAAAGCGGTATATCGACCTTTAGCTACCTAAAAAGAGAGGTGAAGATCATATCCGGCTCCCCTGCTGCTTTTCCGTTTCGGTTTGCACCGCAGGGCGAATTTTGAACCAGATCGCATACATCGCGGGCAGGAAAACAAGCGTAATGATAGTCCCGCCCAGCGTTCCGCCAATCAGCGTGTAGGCCAGGGTTCCCCAGAACACAGAATGGGTCAGCGGTATGAACGCCAGAATAGCGGCCATCGCCGTCAGTAAAACCGGTCGGGCCCGCTGCACCGTTGCTTCCACCACGGCATGGAAAGGGGCGAGACCTTGCTGCTCGTTATGATGGATTTGCCCGATGAGGATCAGCGTATTACGCATAAGAATTCCCGAAAGCGCGATCAAGCCGACAAGCGCATTGATGCCAAACGGCTGGTTGAAAAGCAGCAGCGTTGGAACCACACCGACAAGTCCCAGCGGCGCGGTAAGGAAAACCATGACCATGGCCGACATTGAACGCACCTGCAGAATGATGATCAGTAGCGTCAGGGCAATCATAATGGGGAACAACGGTGCCATTGCCTGAGTCGCTTTACCCGACTCTTCAATCGAGCCGGCCATTTCAATACGGTATCCAGGTGGAAGCGAATCAACGATCGGTTGCAGCTGTTTTATCATTGTTGAAGAAACATCCGGCGGCTGAAGGTTTTCCGCAATATCCCCCCGCACGGTAATGGTGGGCGTGCGATCGCGACGGCGCAGGATGGGGTCTTCCATTCTGACCTCGACCTCTCCGATTTGAGAAAGCGGTATGCGTTGGCCTTCATTGCCGACCAGAGTAAAGCCCTCAATCTTTGCCGGATCAAGGCGTATATCCCCTGCGGCGCGCCCCGCAACCTGTACCGCGCGAATATCTTCCCGCACAGAGGTAATGGGCACACCCGATAACAGGAACTGCAGCTGCTGGGCAACGCTGTTTGACGTTAAACCGGTTGCCTGCAGACGGTCCTGATCGAGGGTGAAATGGAGTGCTGGAACCTTTGAGCCCCAGTCGGAATTAACGGTTCTCATCATCGGGCTTGCCTGCAGCACAGCCTTGACCCTGTCCGCAATGTCACGCAGTTTATCGGGATCCGGTCCCATAACACGCCATGCAACCGGGAAAGGTGAATAGGGACCAAACACCAACTGTGTCGCGCGCACGCGCGCTTCAGGTGCCAGGCCGCTGGCAACCGCTTCCCGAAGCCGCAACTTGAGCGCCTCACGTGACGCCTGACTGTCCGTCATCACAATGATCTTCGCAAAAGATGGATCGGGTAATTCGGGTGCCATTGCCAGATAAAAACGGGGGGAACCCTGACCAATGTAAGCCGTCACGATTTTGGCTTCGGGCTGTTTTTTCAGCCATTTCTCTATTTTGACGGCTGCATTGCTGGTTTGCTCGATAGAGGTGCCATAGGGCATTTGCACTTCAACCAGCACTTCAGGGCGATCGGAGGTGGGGAAAAATTGCTTTTTCACCAGGCCCATACTCAACACCGCCAGCGTGAAAACGACGACTACGCTACTGGCCACGAGCCATTTTCTGGCGATAACGCGGGTCAGCAGGCGGCGAAAGCGGTTATAGCGAGGCGTGTCATAAATTGCGGCATGCCCCCCTTCCACCCTGGCAATTTCCGGCAGCATTTTCACGCCCAGATAGGGTGTGAAAACAACGGCAACGACCCACGAGGCAATCAGGGCGATGCCGACGATCCAGAACATATTGCTGGTGTATTCCCCGGCGGTCGATTGTGCGAAACCATTAGGCATAAAACCCACAGCCGTCACCAGGGTGCCCGCCAGCATCGGCGCGGCGGTATGGCTCCAGGCATAGGCGGAGGCTTTGATTCTGTCGTAGCCCTCCTCCATTTTAACGACCATCATTTCGATAGCGATAATGGCATCATCAACCAGTAAGCCCAGGGCGAGAATAAGGGAGCCCAAGGTTATGCGGTCAAAGTTTTTCCCGGAGGCGGCCATCACGACAAAAACAACGACCAGCGTCAGCGGCACCGCTGCCGCAACCACCACTCCAACACGCCATCCCATGCTGACGAAACATACCGCCATCACGACGAGCAAAGCGACGAAGAATTTGATCATAAACTCATCGACCGCTGAACGGATATTCACGGACTGATCGGTCACTTTCGTCAGGGTCATACCCAGCGGCATGTTGTCGTTAATTTTTGCTGTTTCGGCATCCAGTGCTTTACCCAGATCCAGACCATTCCAGCCTTCACGCATTACCACACCCAGCAGCAGAGCCGGTTCATGCTGATTACGAATCTGCAGGGTGGGCGGTTCTTCATAACCGCGTTCGACCGTTGCAATGTCGGACAGCTTGAGCGTTTTGCCTTGCGCAATAAACGGCGTGTCGCGGATCTTTTGCAGTTTGTCGAACGCACCATCGAGGCGGATAAAAATCTGTGCCCCGTGAGTCTCAATTGACCCTGCGGGCGTTAATGCGTTCTGGCTGTTTAGCGCAGAGAAAATATCCTGTGGCGATAGCCCAATCGTTGCCAGGCGTTCATGCGAGAAGGCGATGTAGATTCGCTCAGCCTGTTCTCCGATGATATTCACTTTCTTTACGCCAGGAACATGCAGGAACTGCTGGCGCAGCGCCTCGGCATCGCGTACTAACAAACGCTGGGGTTCGTCTTTGGCTTTCAGGGCAAAAAGGGCAAAGGTAACATCGGAGAATTCATCATTAATCATCGGCCCCATCACGCCGACGGGGAGATTTTTTGCTTCATCTCCAAGCTTCTTTCGCGCCTGATAGAATTGTTCCTGAACCTGAGAAGGCGGCGTTTTGTCCTGTAATGACAGGGTGATGAATGCCATGCCCGGACGGGTATAAGTTTCCGTTCGGTCGTACCATTTGAGTTCCTGCAGACGTTTTTCCAGGGGGTCGGCAACCTGATCCTGGATTTCCTGCGCGGTAGCGCCGGGCCAGACGCTGATGATGGTCATCTGCTTAACCGTGAACGGGGGATCTTCCGCTCGCCCGAGGCCAAAAAACGCCAAAATACCGGCAACGGTAATGAGGATAATCAGAAACAAGGTTATTGAGCGTTCACGAACCGCGAGCGCTGAGAGGTTAAACCTTTTTTCGCTCATGGTTTACTCTCCGCCTGCGCTGTATTCTGTTGTTCAGCCACCCGGACAGCTTCGCCTTCATGCAGAAGATGTGCCCCTAAAGCAACGATCGTCTCACCGGGCTGCACTTCACCGCTCACCTGCGCCGCATCATCACTCACACTGAGCACCTTAACCGACTTCCAGGTGACTTTTGCAGGCTGCGCAGAAATTCGCCAGACCCCCGGACCTTTACCCGCATCGTAAATCGAAGCCAGTGGGACCTGCATGACCTGACCTTCGTCTCTGTTTTCTTCGATTTTCAGCGTTACGGTTGCGCCCAGCGGCGCGTTTGCCAGCATGCCGTCCAGCACGTACCGGGCTTCGTAAGTACGGGTCATCGCATCTGCTGAATCGGAAAGTAGCCGCAGTCTGGCGGCGACAGGGTGTTTTTCGCTGCCGTAGAGCATTGCCTGAGCCGGACTGCCTACCGTAGGTCGCAGGGTTTCGGGTAGTTGCACAAGCGCCTCACGCTGCCCCGATCGGGCCAGCCGGATCACCGTCTGCCCGGCGCTGACCACCTGACCCGGTTCCGCGAGCGTCTCCATCACCCTACCGTCCGCATCGGCCAGCAACACGGCATAACCCATCGCGTTTTGCGCCACATTTGCCTGAGCCTGGGCCGCGCTGAGCTCCGCCTTAGCCGTGTCTGCCGCCGCTTTAATCTGGTCGTAATCTGCGGCAGAAATAGCGCCTGAGCTAACAATGCTGCGATAACGAGCCTCATCACTGGCCGCTTTTTTTGCCCGTGCCTGGGCGGCATCAACGGTCCGTTGCTGAGCCTGCGCCTGCAGCCTGAGATCCGCCGGATCCAGCCGCATCAGCGGCTGACCGCGTTTCACCTGCTGCCCGGTATCAACCAGGCGCGCAAGGATCTTACCCTGCACCCTGAAGCCAAGATCGCTTTGCGTTCTGGCAACCACCACGCCAGTAAACGTCCGTAAATTATCGTCCGCAGGTTTGACGGATACGGATCTGACCAGGGGTGGATGCGTGCGCGGATCGTCATTAGTGGAATTGTCGCCGCAGGCCACCAGCGCAAAAGGGAGGAGGCAAACGACAAAACGGGCGGATTTAAGCCTGAGCATGGGAACCCTTAAAAAATGAAAAGGACAGGATCCGCATTCTCAGACTAGTGACCAATAAAGTCAATGGTCACTAATCAGGGTGACAGGCTTCTCAGGATCAGTGATGAAAGGAGTGCGGCCGCGGTGGGTGCGGCTTCGAGGTTGTATTGCAGCTGTACCGGACTTACATAGGGACGCATCACCAGGTAGATCGCTTGCGTAGCCTCGTCCAGCGGTGTTTTCCGTTCAAATTCTCCCGCCGTCCTGCCTTCTGTAATGATGCTTTCAATCAGGTTATGCAGGCGTTCTTCATGCTTTTCTGTTGATGGCCATTTATCGCGGGCCGCAACGGCGGCGATGTCATACAGCTTACGATCGTGGAAAAAAAGCTCACTGCCCGCTTCGGTAAGTGATCTGAAGAGACGGCGCATTTTTTCGCTTGCTGACGGGGCGTCGGAGACGGCTGAATTGACGACCTCCATGATCATCTCCAGGCGGTTAGCGCAGATAACTTCGCCAATAGCCTGCTTGGAATCAAAGAATTTATAGATATATGACTTTGAAAAACCGATAGATTTTGCAAGTTCAGACACAGTGGTTTTTTCATAACCGTAATGGCCGAAATGCTCGGTGGCCGCGTCGACAATCTGCTCTCGGACAGAGTGATCCAGTGGACCACGTGTTGATGGTGCATTCATATTTTTAGTCATTCTTTCAGCTTAGCGTGATGGGTTCGGATTGACAACGAGTAACCATTTGGTAATTTAGTCACAATCTTTAGTGTTTTAACATCGCGAAATGGACACCTTACGCATGACTACGCTCGCCGTTAGCCCCTATGCCCTGACGGGTCAGATACGTAACGCAATGCCGAATTATAACCGCTACGGCAGCAGCGATGAACCCTCAGCCTTTATGTAAGGAATACTCATGGGAAGGATCGGTTTCATTGGTGCTGATGCACACACAGAGTCGCTTATCAGATCGCTGTTTAAGGCGGTTCCCGACGCACAAATATTTTTATCACCGGGCTCAAGCGAATCAGCACAGAGAATGGCAACGCAGTATCCCTGCTGGACCCTGGATAGCCATCAGGCCGTCGTTGACGAAGCAGATATTATTTTTGTTGTCACCGATCGCAAAGGCCTGCATGAGATATCGCTCGGTAGCGTATTAGGTTCAGGGCAAACGTTAATCTCTCTTATTCCCGGTGTTCAGTTAAGAGAACTTCAGCAAATATTTAATCACGCTAAGGTTGTCAGAGCCTTACTGGTCAATATTCATGACTCAAATAAGCCATTGGCGTTTATGACGGATTCAGATGACGAAATACAGCAACTGTTCTCTGTATTCAGTAAGGTCAGCATGCAAATGAGAGAGTCTGATTTCAATCTGGTTGAAAAAAATGTCTCATAGATGCGTTTTTCTGATTGTTGTGAATAACGGGTATATCAGTTGAAACGCTGGCTTTAGCAATGTGTTTACCGCCCCGACCAAAATCAGGCCAGATCGCAATCGATCGGACATCCGCCCAAAAATCCCGCGCAATTTTCAGGCAAAATAACGACATGCAGCAAAGCGTGATCCCCACACTCACAAAAAAGAAACAGCGGTGCTATTTTTACGAAACGATAAACCATAAAAGGATAACCTTATGATCTCCCGCACACTTCCTCTGTGGGCCGCTGCTGCTGTTGTCGGTATTATGCCGCTACATTCCGCACAGGCGGCGAGTTCCGTGACCTTCCCCGATAAAGTCTGTGATGTGACAAAGTACGGCGCAGAAGGCCATCGGCTGCAAATTGCGCTCAATACCGAGGCCATTCAAAAGGCGATTGATGACTGCGCGGCCGCGGGAGGCGGTACTGTCCTGGTACCCAAAGGCAACTTTTTAACGAACCCGCTGTTTCTGAAAAACAATATTCAGCTCAAGCTGGAGAAAGACGCCACGCTGGTGGCCTCTACCGAAATCGCCGCCTATCGCGCTGATGAAAAAACCAAATATGCCGAAGCCGAAAACGGCTGGCTGCCGTTTATCAGCGTTGCCGATGCGCAAAACGTGGCGATTGTCGGCGAAGGCACTATCGACGGTCAGGGCGCGGTGTGGTGGGAACGCTGGCGGGAAAACATCCGCGCCACCGGCAAGAAAGGCGGTACCGATCGGCCACGACTGATCTACATCACCCGCTCGCACAACGTGCTGATCGACGGTGTCACCCTCACCCACTCACCGAGCTTCCACGTGGTGACCCGCTATGCGCGCGATGTGGATATCAACGGCACGCGCATTCTCTCGCCATGGCATGCACCGAATACCGATGCCATCGATCCTATCGACAGCCAGAACATTCGCATCACCAATAACTACATCGATTGCAACGACGATCATATCGCCATCAAAGCGGAAAAAGCCGACCCACGCTTCCCGAATGGCGTCGTGGATAACATCTATATTGCCAATAACACCCTGAAACAGGGGCGCGGGATCTCGATCGGCAGCGAAAGTGCGGGCGGGGTCAATAACGTGCTGGTGGAAAACAACACCTTTGAAGGATCGATGTACGGTATTCGCATCAAAAGCCCGCGCGGTAAAGGCGGCGAGGTGAAAAACATCGTGTACCGCAACACCAAAATGCACAACGTCGAAGTGCCGCTGGTGTTCTCGGCCTATTACAAAGCCGCGCCAATTGTCGAGGCAGAAGTCGATCAGCTGCTGAAGGCGGGTGGGTTTACGCTCGGCGAGCAGATCTATCCGCCGGACAGCGATCCAAAACAGCCGTTCGACAAATACAAAACGCCGCACTTCAGTAACATCACCGTGGAGAATTTAACCTCCACCGGCGACAGCAAAGCGGCCGCCTATATCATCGGCACCCCGGAAGCCCCGCTCAGCGGTTTCCATTTTACCAACGTCAATATTGAGGCCACCCAGGGTCTGCGTATTCGCAACGCCGAGCTGGAGACCAAAGGTCTGGCCCTGACCGTGAAAGAAGGCCCGGCAATTAAGAAGGATGCCGGAGCCATCGTCCACGAGTAAGGGTTAACAACAGCTGCGCGCGCAACACGCGCGCAGTCTGTCTGCTGCGGCAAAAGCACTCAGGTCGACGCGATAGCCAACTACACTACATCTACACGGTTTGGTTTATTGCTGGGAACTGACTCATGGGCTTGATTGACCGGATACAGATCTATTTATGGCGAAAGTATTTACCCTGGTTACAACGCAATGGCGCAGAGAAAAACACCCCGCACGACTATTATTCGGTGTTTTTTCAGGACACGACCAATACGCGCTACCAGTTTAAGGCGATAGAGCGCGATCAAAACACCCTGCTGTTGTCTGTTTTGCTGCAGAACAACGAGGTCAATAAACCCCTCGACGATCTGACTGACATGGCATCCGAGATCGTTCACTATAAAAAGAACTATTCCCTGCGTTATACAAACATCATTCTTTTTGCCCTTGATCGCTCCCTCAAACTTATTACCTTAAAAACGGCCATCGCGCGGAGTAAAGGCTGGCTGGTGTCGAGCTTAAAATCGGATAAAGAGACCCTCAGTCGGGATCGGTTTAACCTACTGCGCCTGCTGGTCGCGCATTACGTTAATCAACGTCCGTCACGCACATCGTCAGGATTTAGTCTGGACGAGGTCATCACCCTCCTGCACGGAACGCTGTGGTACAAACACATTAAAAATGAATCTTTCAGACGCAAAATAACCCTCCTGCTGGAATCCCTGGCAATCACCGGTGATTTAACCGAGCGTCAGGGCAGCTATTATGTTCAGGGTCAGGCGATCACCACCCTCGTCGAGCATGAAAAAGAGGAGCGCCGGGTCATCCAGCAGCAGAAGATGCACAAAAATATTGTCCGCTTTATGCTGGTCATTACCGTCGCCACCCTGCTTATCATCCTGGTGCTGCTGGCGATGGCCGGAATTGTCGATCTCCATGCCATCTGGCAAAAGATCCTGCACATTAAGCCCGTCCGATTTCTGCTAAAGTTTATTTAAGCTCGCCGCCCGACTCACCTCTCTGAAAGGAAACCACCATGCTTTCTAAACCGATCGTTATCGTCGCTGCGTTATTATTTTCTGTCAGCGCACAGGCAAATTCCCACTCCTCGGAAAACACAACAGCCCCGGTGGTTAATCAGCAGGCTTCGGCTTCCGATGACCTGACCACAAAAAGTGACGCTAAGGGAGAAGTTGAACAGCAGAGCGTGGTCTTTCTGGCTCAGGGGATGAGTGGGTTTATTGCGTTGTAACGCCTTTCAGCAGGCGGTCGCTACGTATTATTATTTTTTATACCCGATCTAATTTACATTATTTTATTTATCTATCACCCTCCATCAGACTGCACTCCTTAGTTACATCAGGAGGCAGTCATGCCATTTGTTATTTATGTTTTCGCTATCAGTGCGCTTGGGCTCGCGGAATTTGTCCCTATTGGGCTGACCGACGTGATGGCTCAGGGATTAGGCGTGGGCGTGGAACAGACCGGGGCAGCGGTGACGACCTATGCGCTGGGTGCAACGTTCTCGGCACCGATACTCTCTGCGCTGACCGCAAGCTGGAGTCGGAAAAAGGTGATGCTGACAACGGCCGTCGGTAGTCTCTCGGCCGCGTTTGCCTCAGCTGTTGGCCCGCTTTATTGCGGGTCTGGGGCATGGCCTGTTTGTGGCTGCCGCTGAGTACCTGGCTGGGTGGCGTGGTCTCATGGCGTCCGGTTCTCGGTGCGATTGCCGCTTTCGGCGCGCTCGGATTCTTTGGGCTGTTCAGGTCAGAATCCCACCCTTCTTTTTTTTAAGGCGAAAACTGACGCCAGGAGCCAGCGGAGGCAAAAACATAAATGAAGCGCTGGAGTAAAAGGGTTTTTTATCTCCCTGATTCATACAATAGGCATATCACATCAGCTTTGTTAATCTTTCGCACTTATAACCAGAATGGATTTTAGGAAATGAGTGAGCAGGTGACGATTGATATTCCTCCGCAGGAAGGCCGGGGTTTTTGGATTGCTAAAGGGCAAACGTTCCGGGTCATTGATCCTGAAGGTCAGCAGGTTGCCGACATGTGGGCCATTGCTATCAATGCGGGAGAAAACGACTGGCTCAGTACTTCACAGACAAGGGACATAACCGAGCGATTATTTCCCGCGCCAGGAGAGTCTTTTTACAGTGAAAATGCCAGGCCATTACTCACCTTAGTACAGGATAATTCACCCAGTCCGCATGACATGCTGTTCCCGGCCTGTAACCCGGGTCTGTACGAACGGGCTGGCCTGCTCGATCATCCCAACTGTCGCGACAACATGCTGGCAGCACTGCAAAAGGCGGATATCACACTGCCCATCGTCCCGGACCCGGTTAATTTTTTCCAGCGTTCAGAACCGCAAGCCGACGGTAAGCTTGAGGTACTGGCTTCGGACAATCCTCCCGGCGGGAATGTGGTGTTGCTGGCTGAAACGGAACTCTATGTCGTGGTGACAGCCTGTTCGGTGGATTTCCATCCGACCAATGGGGGCCATTGTACGGGTATCCAGATTATTGTCGGCTGAGGTTTTGACCGTTAAGGCACGCATAGTGCATCGCGCCATTTCAGTCAGTTTTATTTGAGGTTATGTATGGATTTAATTCCTTATTTTCTGTTTGCCGGGGCGCTTTTTCTGAATGCCGGCGTGCCAGGTCCCAGTATCGCTGCCCTTGTTTCCAGGGTGATTACCAATGGCTGGCGCAATGTCATACCGTTCATTGCGGCAATGTGGATAGGCGAAGTTATCTGGCTCTCTATGGCTATGGCCGGCCTGACGACCCTCGCGCAAACATTCCAGACAGGCTTTCATATTTTGAAGTGGGTCAGCATCGCTTATCTTTGCTGGCTTGCCTATAAAATGTGGCGTAAGCCGGTGAATGAAACAACCGAGGAACTGCCGCAACGGGCTTCTTGCTGGTCAATGTTTAGCGCGGGGATGGCATTAACATTGGGTAACCCCAAAATCATGGTGTTCTACCTTGCCCTTCTTCCGTCGTTTATCGATTTGTCAAAAGCGGGTGTAAGTGAATGGGCCATCCTTGCCAGCATCACACTGGTGACATTAGCTGCCATCGACCTTACCTGGACTTTCCTCGCCCACAGAGCACGCGCCCTGTTGCGCACGCCTAAAGCGGTGAGATTGGCTAATCGCATAGGCGCTGTTGCTATGGGCGGTGCCGCTGCCGCTATTGCTGCGCGTAACTAATAGCCTGAAAATCTGCTGACCATCGTTTGGCAGATTTTTAAGTCTTGTAGGGTGCTGTGAGCGAGAAGCGGAAGTTCGCACCTGTTATTATAACTGATAAAAAACAATTGCTTACACACTAATACCTTAATCAATAGGGAGCAGATTAGTGTATTACCGTACTGCTGCAGACTTCAGGGAATAATATAAAAACTTTTTGCAAATTGTAAATTTTCCTTTTGCATCAAACGATATGATTGCTTAAGATGGTTTGTAATTAAATATTGCTATTGGACTTTTCTTTTGTTTTCTACAAATAGTTGAGGTCTTTATGCCTTTAAATTATATTGATTTAGATGATTCGACCAAAAGTTTCATGCTTAAAGAAATTGAATTTGATAAAAAAACAATAGTTTTTATTTGAGCAACTTTCTTACTGTTCAAGGTAAGACTGCGTGGCCATCTTTGTTAGAAGAAGCATCTCAACATGATGATGCATGGCTTGAGCAAGAAATCCTAAATAGAGGTTTACTAGCTACCCATTATCCTCGAAGAAAGCCTAATAGCACTGAGATGACTCAGGCTAAAGTTCCTCACACTGCTGCTCAAACTTTAGCTGAAGGAGAATTCAATCGTTTATATGCCCGAGGCTTGAGTTCGCGAGCAAAAGCTGAAGGTATTAAATTTGTTGAAGCTTACCGAGCAAGATACTCAGAAAACCCTCGCCCTGAATCTCAAGCTATAATCGGGAAAAAGTTCCGACCTGAAGAAATTCTTGAGGATTTGCGTAATAACCCAGGTGTAGATACGGCATTAGGCGTTCCTCCTGGCCCTAACTCCGGCATCACAATTAAATTGATTAAGTAAAAAATCATGAGAGGCACTTTCGGAATTTAAACCCCTAAATGCTTTTATGATGACCTGTTCCCCATTGATTAGCACCCCCTGATGTAAGAAAGGTCCGCTTCTGGCACACAGTGGCCAGAAGCGGCTGAACTCACAGCGAGAAACTGACCTTACTTTAGTGATCAACGATATCACCGGCAAGCCAGCCAAACTGTGTCAGCAGTCCGACGATGGTCTCCTTATTTGTAATAAGCAATGAGAGGATGAATAAGGGCACATAATAGAAATCACGTAAAAAAGCGCTAATTAATCGCCTTAAGTTAAATTAACACCACTTAACAGATCCACGGATTCAACGTTACGTAAGTAATTGTTAAGATTAATCTTATAATTAACGGAAATAAGAGCTATTCATTAGAAATGCTAAATGTTTCGGCGTAAATTTATTCGCAAAAATTATGTTACAAATCTTACGAATTTATTCACAACCAAGGACGTTTAGCGTATGGGGATCTTGAAACCTGGTTTATTACTGACCGCTTTTGTACTGACTGCATGTGGCGGTGGCGGTGGCGGTGGCGGCGGCGACAACAGCACGCCCCCGGTAACCACTGCGCCTGTGCAAACGGATAACGGCAATACCGATACCACACCGGAAGCACCTGCCCCTGCCACGGCACCGGTCAGCCTGACCACCGGCGGTACTATTTCTGGTTGGACCTACACCACCCCTGAGGGCCGCGAATATGTTATGCGCGGCACCGGGATCTCTGCAGGCCTGGTACAAACCCAGCGGCTCACCCGTGACGACCGTACCCCGGTTTCCTCAACGTCATGGTGCTGTGGCCGTATGAGTTACACCACGTTCGGTACCTGGACAGACTTTGAAAAAGGTCAGCATGACGTCTTCTACACCGGGGATGCCACGCTCGCGGCTAACGTGCCAACCCAGGGAACGGCGACCTATGTGGGTTACGGTATGCGTGAAGGCACCCTGAGTGATGCTCGCTTTGACATTGATTTCGCTGCCAAAACCGTCAACGGCACCATTGCCGGAAATGAAACCTTTGGTAGCGAAGTTGCGATGCAGGGCAACATTGCCAACGGTGGTTTCACCGGTAATGCACAATCCGGCGGGCAGGCGGGGACGATCAGCGGACATTTCAATGGTCCCACTGCTGAAGAGTTAGGCGGTCTGGCGCAGTTTGCAGACACGACTAAAAACGCTTCCTTTGGCGCGACACGTCAATAAATCGTTTCCCGGTCAGCCTGGCTGACCGGACCTTCAGATGGTAAGCCTTTCTATGAATATTTTGCGTACTGGCGCACTGAGTTTGCTGTGCCCGCTCGGCGTTGCGTTTGCCGCGCCGCCGGAAACCGACTCGATTCCTGCTGCTCCCCACTTTGAACGACTGGCCACGCCGGACAAACGCACAGAGCCTGGCGAAAAGACGCTGCATGTTACCAATGCTCAACTGGCTGAACAGCCAGAGCTGGCGATGGCGCTACTCGATCAGGCCATTCGTGAAGAAAAGTGGCCGATGGTACGTGCCATTTTACCTGTCTATGCGGCCTCACCCAATCCCGATTCGACCCTGATTCACTTTGCAAAAGCCGGTCTGGCGCGCAGTCAGGGGCATTACGCAGAGGCGATAGAACACTATCGTGCCATTCTGAGCAGTCATCCTGACTTTACTGCGGTGCGTCTGGATTTAGCGCGTGCCATGTTTGAGAATCGTCAGTTTGACGCGGCTGATTATCAATTTCGTCGTGTATTACAAAGCAATCCGCCTGAGAATATTCAGCAGGTCATTGCACAATATCTTGAGCGCATTCAGAAAGGCAGCGCATTAACGGGATCATTCAGCGTGAGTTATCTGAATGACAGCAATGTGAATAATGCTTCATCGGGTAAAACCATTCGGGTTGGCGATCGTCTGTTTATTCGTAATAAGGATAGTTTCCCTCAGCGCGGAGAGGGCTTCTCGTTCAATGGCGCATTACAAAAAGATGTTCAACTCTACGATCAGCATGGCTTGCGATTTCTGGGTACGGTAAACGGTAAGAGTTACTGGAATAATCATGATTTTGATGACATTACCACCCGTGCGTACGCTGGATATCAATGGCGTAATTTCCGGCAACAATTTGCCCTGTTGCCTTTTTATGAAAAAAGATGGTACGGCACCGAGGCGTATTCTTCTGGCCCTGGCGTCCGCGCCGAATACAGTTATTTACTGACGCCCACCTGGCAGGTGAGTCAGGCGCTGGAATATCAGAAACTGGATTATGATGATAAAGATTATCGATTCTTACGCGGACAAAATCGTTACTCTTCCACCACCCTGTCCCATGCCTTCAGTAACCGGGTGTCAGGATTTGCCGGCGTCGATCTGCTCGATCAGCAGACCGTCACTCGCAGTGAATCGAACCATCGGGTAGGTTTGCGCAGTGGGGTGCAGGTTGATATGCCGTGGCAACTCTCTTTTGCCGCCACCACGGCCATTGCCAGACGCAATTACCAGGCCGACAGTGATATCTTCTCGACCCGACGGAAAGACAACGAACAGGTCTATAACCTCTCGCTCTGGCATCGGGACCTCTATTTCTTTGGGGTGATGCCGAAACTGAATTTCACCTATAAGCGGGTCGACAGCAATATCGATTTCTATGACTATCGACAGAGATATGTCACGCTTTCTCTGGATAAGAATTTTTAACAGACGTTTTCCTGAGTATGCATAAAACGTCTGAGATAAAAGAGTGAAATTAACCTGAAAAGCACGCTCCGGCGTGTTTTGTTATTTCATACGTTGATAAAGATAAATGTGGCTACTCACTTTTTGATCGGCGTTCAGGACGTCCCTCTCCCGTCGTACCGCCACGAGGCATTTATCTCAGTAAAAACTGAATCAGCTGAACAACGATATACACTGTCGCTGTCACTTGTATTGCCCGGAACCCCCATCTGAGATAGCGCCATTCATGGCGCTCTCTGGCATCTGCGTCTTCAATAGCGGGGTCAGAACGTTTTCTTTTCTTTGTCCTGACTTCATCTATTACCCACAGGACCAGAATAAAGATAATGATGGTTTTCTGAAGAATGGGATTATCCACAAAGAATGACTCCGGCCTGCTCGCTGATGCAGGCAGAATAGATGAACAATCGTCACGTATCCACCACTAAATGTAGGGGTAAGATTGATTTTCGTCCTGATTGGCTTTTGAGCTTATCACGGATCCTTCCCTGCTCTCTTCAGCGATGAACGGAGCGGGCAATACGGTTATAGGTATGCCTGACGCCACGTATCGCAATACTGTACGCCAGGATATTTTCAGGCAGCGCCACGCCCATATAGCCGGTATCCCCGATATGATGCAAATCAGCCCCCGCCATTTTACTCCAGAGCGCTATCTGACGGATGGTACTGATATCCGCGCCCTCCTGAGAGGTGCCAATTGCTGTCATTGCCAGTGCGCCATGACGGTGTGCGGTATCCACCAGACGGGATACACGCTCCAGACTCATTCCGGGCACAGTGCCAGGCGCGGGAAGCAGGACAATATCAGCGCCCTGCTTTGCAAACCATTCCACGTCATCTTCGCTGATAATGCTGCTGCCGCTTTCGCTGACGACACCGGCGCCGTGCATCTTACCGCTGACAATGACCACCTTCTCCCCCACTGCCGCCCTGATGGATTTAACCGCGTCACCTAACGCCTGGTTACTGACGCCGTTGTTAGGATTTCCTGTCAGGACGATTATTTTCGCCCCCATGCCGATCAGGCGGTGGGCATTTTCAGGTGTGGCTGCCCGGCCGGGATTCATCTTCCAGAGATCATCATGTTCAGTCGAAAACCTGGGGTCAACGGCTTCAAGGTTCACGCCGATGATCCTGCCGGTCAGGCGCTGAAGTTCATGCAGCATCTGTTCGGGTGGCGTGCCCGCTGGCATACCCATAATACGGGGATTCTCGCTGTCGAACATGTTGACCAGAATGATGTCCGCTCCCTGAGAGGCGGCCAGTTCTGCGTTGGTGACACTGTTCAGTAACGGCTGGGTAACCGCGATAGATTCACTCACCATCACCCGCCCTTCGCTTGCACGAATCGCGTAAAGAAGAGCCGCTCTGTCCATCGCCTGAAAATCAGAGTTGCAGCAGTCGAGAAGTCGCTTATGCGTCATGTTCAGTCCTTACGGTTTGTTACTGTTGCCTGTAGTGTACCACTTATGTACCACTTGTTTACCCTGTCTGGCAATGGTTACTATGGAAGAGATACGTTTTTGCAATCGTTGCTTTATTTAAGGGAATGTCATGCCAGAAGAATTAACAACACTCGTGCGCCTCAGGGGGAATATGAAGGCAGAGCTACCGTTTGAAATAACGATCGACGATACCCGCGCGATGCCGATTTACCTGCAGCTGACCGCCGCGATCAAGACGGCCATCAAGGACGGCCGACTGCAGCCCGGCGACATCATTCCTTCAGAGCGGGTGTTGGTTGAACAGCTCCGGATTGCGCGGGGCACCGTCAGGAAAGCCCTGCAGCATCTTCTGGAAGAGGGAATTCTGGTTCGTAACCAGGGTTCAGGCACGTTTGTTGCCCCTCACGTGCGCCAGTCGCTCCCGTTCCTGGAAAGTTTCAGCGAAATGGCGGAGGCCACCGGAGGCAAAGCCAACAGCCTGTTGATTGCATTTGAACGTCGTCAGCCCACGCGGGATGAACAAACTCTTTTTCAACTCACTAGCCCGCGAGCAGAGGTGGTCGAGCTGAGCCGCCTGCGAAAAATTAACGGTATTGCCGTTTCCCTTCAGACGGCTATTGTCCCTGCTGAGCTCCTGGGACCGATTGAGGATATTGGCGAGTCGCTTTACCTCTGTCTGGAGAAAAAAGGCGCTCCCGTCACGCGTGCAGTACAGCATTTCAGCGCGGCGATAGCGGATGAAGCGCTTGCCCGTCATCTCAGCATTGGCAGGAATGAGCCCGTGCTACTTGTCACCCGCACCGGCTTTTCTCATGACGATCGCCCCGTCGAACATACCCGCACATGGTGTGTGAACGAATATTACGACTTTACGATTGAACTGCACCGCAAGTCGCGCGGTGAAGACAGCAGTGACGGCAATTAATTGCTGATCTTGTAGAAAGAAAGGATGTCTTTGCCTGTTTGTTCATTTTCCAGTGGCATCTTGTAACCCAATTCAGTCTTAAGGGATCCGGTGAGAAAACTGTCCATCAAAAGTTTGGCGTTAAAATAAATCTTTAAGCGTCCGTTAATGTTTGTTTTGATAATGGCATTTAGCTGTTGAGCGCAGTCACTGCTGTCTTTTAGTCTTAAATTGAGGGAAAAGATATCCTGAGGTTCGATGTGCGTAATTCTCATCCCTGCTATACACTCTTTTTTCAGGATGAATTTTTGGCCGGCGGATTCGTAGTTGAGCCCAATTTCGGCACTCATCACCATTTTTGAAAAAATAATACAGAATACACCGACGGCTAATTTTTTGAATATTGTCATACTGATTACTCCTGTAGGCTCACTTCCTGATAAGAAAAAAGATACGCATCTGAATTTAACACAATGCAGCGCTTTAGCCCCCTGCAGATAATAGTAGTTGCATCGACCCGTTGAACTCACAGTGAACAGCAGACATTGATATTGTCATTCTAACTTAGCCTCCCCACCCATTCTGTACAAAACTCCAGATATGCCCGCACTAATGCCGAAGGATATTTATGGCGTGCATAGACCTGGTGTAGTGTGACTTTTTTCTGGGGCTGATGAGGTAAAAGCTGTACCAGCTCTCCGCTTTCAAGCCAGGGTTTGGCCGAAAAATCCAGCAACTCGACAACCGCCTTGCCGCTCAGGGCATAATGGATAAGTCCCTGTAAATTATTAGAGGAAAAGACAGGTTTATATTTAACTTTTTCGCTTCCCGATTGCCATTCAAAAAGCCCCTGATTCAAACTTTCCCAGGCCGCAACCGGGAGTCGGGCCATTTCTTCCAGTGTCTCAGGTGTACCGCGACACGCTATTAATTCAGGGCTGGCGACAAATAATGTTTCCAGAGTCATAAGGGGTTTGGCAATTACGTCATCCGTATTCAGGTCACCTAATCTGAGCGCCACATCGACGCCATCCGCGAACAAATCCACGACCCTTTCACTGGAATGACAAAATACGGTTATATCAGGATACCGTTGTTGAAACGCGATCAATAGATCCCACCACAGTGAGAAATTAGGCGGAATGGACAGGCGTAATTTTCCCTGTAGCCTGTGTGCCGAGGTGACGGACTTTTGCGCATCGTCCAGTAACTCAATACCCAGACGAGCCTGCTCAAAGAACTGTTGCCCTTTATCGGTAGGTTTAACCCCCTGCCGCGAACGCTCGAGCAGCAGTACATTCAACCCCTGCTCGAGTTCATTCACTTTCCGGCTTAACGTGGCAATCGGGACCCCAGTCCTGTCACTTGCCGCAGAAAAGCTTCCGGCATTCACCACCGAGATAAACAGTTTCGCTGCATTAAAATCCATTGTGCTTTCCATTATTGAGAATCAAATTCCTATTTTTGGCGATTCCATTCCATTTTGCAAAGAGTAAGATTTCTTCTCGGTCATTCGGCAGCAGAGTCAGCTTCCGGTCTGATATAGAAATTCTAAAAGGAAGCACAAAATGTCTGAATCAATGCTTTTTCGTGATGTCGTGCGTGAACGCCATTCAATGCGTAATTTTCTTCCTCATCCGGTTCCGGAAGACATTCTCCGTTCCGTACTGGAGGATGCGCAGCACTCACCTTCAAACTGTAATACTCAGCCCTGGCAAACACATATTGTCTCAGGTTCAAAAAGGGATGCACTAAGCAAGGCCATTCTCGCTGCGGATGACGCAGGGCAGTTAACGCCAGACTTCAGTTTTGGCATCGATGATTTCTCTGGTGTCTACCGCAAACGTTATAAAGAGCAGGGAGCGGCTTATTATCAGGCTATCGGCGTTAAACGCGATGACTACGATCTGCGTCGTGATGCTTCACGTCGTAACCTGGAATTCTTTGGTGCGCCCCATGTTGCGCTGCTTTTTATGCCGGAAGTGGGCGATAACGTTCGTGTGGCAGGTGATATAGGCATGTACGCTCAGACGCTTCTGCTGTCTCTGACCGCTCACGGATTGGGTGGCGTTCCGCAGACCATGCTGGGCTTTTACGGCGAAACCATCCGAAAAGAACTCGGAGTAGATCCGTCATTAAAATTATTATTTGGTATCTCTCTGGGTTACCCGGATATGGCTCACCCTGCCAATCAATACAGGATTAATAAAGTGTCAGTTGGTGAAAGTGTCATATTTCATCAGTAACGAGAGCACTTTTAAAAATGGAAAACCTACGTATCCGCTTGACACCCTTTAGAACGCCCTTATTTCAGCAACGTCACGATCGCAGGAGGAGATTTTATTACCAAAATAATACGGTTTTCACCACTTTTATGATGACAACCACTACACCACCAGAAGGATCCTTATAATGTACGCACAGATTACACAGTTCACAAAAATGCTCCACACTCTTTCTCGCCTGCTTGATAAAGCGCAAGGTCACGCAGAGGCAAATAAATGTGAATCAGCAGTTATTCTGAATTCCCGTCTTTCACCCGATATGCTCCCGCTTACCTGCCAGGTACAAATGGCATGTGGTACCGCAACACTTGCCACCTCTGTCTTAAGTGGTAATCAAGCCCCATTTTTTGAAGACACTGAGAAAACGATCCCGGAACTTAAAGCACGTATCGAAAAGACTATCGCCTATATCACATCGATGAAAGAAAGCGACTTCAACGGCTGGGAAGAAAGAATTGTTGCACCCACAGGCTGGGCCGGGGCCTTTATTGGAAAGGATTACTTTTATCAGCACGCAGTCCCGAATTTTTACTTCCATATGGTGACAGCATACGCGGTCCTCCGTCATAAAGGCGTTAAGATCGGGAAAATGGATTATATTGGACACCTCCCCTTCATGAAATAATTAACGACCTCACGCACCATTTTTCGCAAATAAAGGTCTTTTTTGTTGCCCTGACAACCGTAGACTTCAGTTGACTCAGCGATCTTCACTACGTTATCGGCCACAATGCAGGGTAATGAACTGTACTGTCGAATTTCTTATGACCGGGAGGGGTTAATTACCTTTTTATAATATAAGGCAATTCCACTCACCCTCCCGGGCCTGATAGTTAACTTCTGGCGAAAGCCAGCAAATCAGGGTTAATTTTTTCAGGATCGGTCGCGAACATTCCATGCGGCAGACCCGGATAGGTTTTCAGGGTACCGTGCTTCAACAATTTGACTGCTTTATGCGCGGAATCTTCAATGGGCACTATCTGGTCATCTTCGCCATGCATCACCAATACCGGCACGCTGATAGCTTTCAGGTCTTCAGTAAAGTCGGTTTCTGAGAATGCGGCAATACAGTCATACTGCGCTTTAGCACCGCCAGCCATTCCCTGACGCCACCAGTTGTTTATCAATCCCTGGATGACTTTCGCGCCAGGGCGGTTGAAGCCATAGAATGGCCCTGCTGGTACGTCGATAAAAAATTGCGCGCGGTTAGCTACCAGTGCGGAACGAAAACCGTCGAACACGTCTAATGGTAAGCCTTGCGGATTGGCGGGAGTTTTAAGCATGATTGGGGGTACAGCACCCATCAGAACAGCCTTTGCTACCCTGCCTTTTTCAGCATGAGCGACATAACGTGCCACTTCCCCGCCGCCAGTAGAGTGGCCAATATGAATGGCGTTCTTCAGATCCAGCGCCCTGGCAAGTTCGGCCACGTCTGCCGCGTAAGTCGTCATATCGTTACCTGTATCGGTCTGATCGGAACGTCCGTGACCACGGCGATCATGGGCGATCACGCGAAAACCTTCAGATAAGAAGAACAGCATCTGATTGTCCCAGTCATCAGCACTTAACGGCCAGCCGTGGTGAAAGACGACAGGTTGTGCACTTTTTGGGCCCCAGTCTTTGTAGAAAATTCGGGTGCCGTCTTTGGTAGTAATGATGCCGTTACTCATAGGGATATCTCCTGAAGGTGATGATAAAAATTTTAAACCCTGGGCGAAGGATGAGTGAGAGAGCCCAATACTTGCCGACAGTGTGCCGCCAAGGATCAACAGTTCACGCCTTGAAATATTTAACTTTCCGATTTCTGCGCCTGACATATGCGCTCCTTTACAGTTTTTCAGGTCATCGCAGTGACGCCTTGTGGAACACATTGTCAGGTAATACGTAAGTGGATACACTTGTCATATATGACATTATAAGTGCTAAAAATGACAAATATGAGTTCTTCAAAAAATAGGGTCGTCGCTGAGATTGGCCTCTTGATTTACCGGGACTGCCAACTCGCCGCTGTGTACGGTCTGACCGATATGTTCAGGATCGCCGCTGATTGGGCTATGAGCATATCTGGAGAGGAGCGCAAACAAGCAATACGCGTTTCGCACTGGCAGGTAAATGAGAGTCTTAATACGGTGGAATGTGTCTGGGACAGCCATCCAGATGAAGCCCACCGCATGAGTTATCTGATTGTGCCGCCAAGTCTGGTGATGCCAGCACTGATGACTTCAACGAAGGTGCCTGCTGACTGGATGAATACACTCTACGAAAGAGGTGTCACGTTGTGCTCGGTTTGCGCAGGTGCATTTGTTCTGGCCGAAACCGGGTTAATTAACCACCGCCGGGCAACCACGCACTGGGCCTTTGCGCAAACATTGGCAGACCGTTTTCCGGCGATAGACGTTGTTGCGGAAAAAATGGTTATCGACGATGGTGATATTATTACCGCTGGCGGCATTCTTGCCTGGATAGATCTGGGACTCACCCTGATAGAGAAAATATCAGGAACGGGCACAATGCTTGCCACCGCTCGCTTTTTGCTGGTCGATCCCCCAAGGCGTGAACAAAGTCCCTATGCCGTATTTATCCCTAATTTTGAGCATGGCGACAGCAAGATTTTGCTTGTCCAGCATCACCTGCACGCCTGCTATTCCGAGCAGCACAGTATTGAGACGATGGCTGAACGGGTGTCCTTGTCACCCCGGACCTTTCTCCGTCATTTCCAGAAAGCGACGGGATTAAGGCCAACAGATTACCTACAACAGGTCAGAATAATGAAAGCGCGGGACGCACTGGAACTTACAGGTCGTGCTGTCGATGTGATTGCGTGGGAAGTGGGATACACAGACACGTCTGCCTTTCGCAGGATCTTCCGCAAAATTATGGGCGTGACACCCAGCCAGCACAGGCAACGGTTTAACACTGAATAATCTGATGCTCTCGTTTTAACCCATTGAATGGGCAGCCTGATATCGGGCATGTGGATATGTATATCCCTGGCAGACTTCACTTTTCCGCTGAGCTCCGGAAAAGTGACAAGACGGAGCTTTACTGAAAGCTGATTTTGATTGAGTTGGATTTCTACTGAACTAGGCTTACTGGGGAACAGTTATGCCAAATAGCCCAGGTCCACTGTGAGCGAAAAGCGGAAATGGGTAATTATCTGTCATCAGATATAGCTACTGAAGCTTTGCCGATTCACACATTTAATTTCTACGCTCTGATCTTAAGACCAGCGAACGTAAAAACTCCTTTAATCGCTTTGCCGGAACTGACAGCTGCTGTTCTTTAATAGTGAGCACTCCCACGTCCATGTAAGTGATACAGTCTTCAATTGTTCTGCGGATGATGCGCTGACCGTTTAGCGACCAGGGACGGTAAACCAAGTCGGATAGAATGGTAATCCCCAAGCCCTGGGCCACGAGACTGCGAATTGCTTCGAAGGAATTGCTACGAAAGATGATGTTGGGCTGATATCCATTGCGTTGCCAGATATTGGTGATCACGGTGGGATATTGATCTGTTTCAAGCATCAAATAGGGTAGCTTCTCGATATCCTTTAAGCAGATAGTGGGTTGGCTCAGCAAAGAATGTCCAGGGGAGACCCACAACTGACGTAGCGATCGAATAATGGTTTCAACTTCAAGGTCGCCACTGAGCTGAATATTTGAGGTTAACAGAAGACAAAAATCAACGTGTTGCTGACGCAGAGCTGCCAGCAGTGCATCGTTTGTGGCCTCGAAATAATCGATTTCAAGTAAAGGGAAATGGGTTGCAATATCATTGAGCATCTCAGGCAACAGGTAGGCCGAGAGCGTCTGTGCTATCCCAACTCTCACTTTACCGGTAGTCGTTTCAGGTTGACGATACAAGTCTTCTAAAGCGATATGGCTGTTGGTGATGATAGTGCGGGCATGCATCAAAAAGCGTTCCCCGGCCAAAGTAAGCTGAATCCCCTTGGGCTGGCGTAAAAATAGTTGAGTGTTAAGCGCCCCTTCCAGATTACGTAACGCAACCGTCATGGAAGACTGCGAAACATGGCAACGATTTGCAGCTTTAGAAACCTGTAACTCTTCTGAAAGAGCTATGTAAAACTCAAGTTGCCTGAAAGTAAAATCCATAGTTTTAAACCATACCTGGTGAACAATAATTTATATTAGCATCTCTATTTCTTAAGCAGTAATCTTGAAAGAAAGAAATCTTTGAAAGGAAGTTGTGATGCCTTATTTATACCTAACTCTTGCCGCTGTTTTTTGGGGTGGGAATTATGTCGTAGGTCATTTCTTAGTGGGTGTAATGGACCCTGTTTTATTATCATTAGCTCGCTGGATATTCACTGCTATACTTTTGCTAACCCTTTACCATAGGCAGGTTCGTGGACAACTGATAGCAATTAGGCGTTCTTTTCACATCGTATTCTTCCTGGCTCTATTTGGGCAGGTATTATTCCCATTGACTTTATACGTTGGGTTGCAATATACGTCATCGCTAAATGCTGCCATTTATTTATCAACCACCCCTGCATTTGTCCTGTTAATAAATAAAGTAATTTTCAATGAAAGTATATCAACAAAAAATATTTCCGGGGTAATAATAAGTTCTCTCGGGGTGGTCTGGCTAGTAATCCAGGGGGATTTTAACCATCTGGACAACTTAAAGCATCTCAATCGTGGTGACTTGTGGACTATAGGATCGGCAGCAAGCTGGGCGATATATTGCGCATTTCTTCGTATTAAACCCCGTGAAGTGGGAGGAAGTGCATTTGTAGCTGTTAGCGCAACAATCGGGGCGGTAATACTGCTTCCGATATCGATTACATCTGTTGCAAGAACGGGCCTTCCAGTGCTCACCGAATTCACCCACAGCGGTTTGGTTATTGGATTATTATATCTAATTATTTTCCCTTCATGGCTCTCATATATATTATGGAACAAAGGCATTCAGGCCATAGGCGCGACGCGTGGAGAAGTATTTTCGCATTTCATTCCGCTGAGCGGTGGTTTATTTAGCGTGTTATTTCTAAATGTGCCATTACATTTATTTCACTTGGTCAGCGCGTTGTTGATTATTTGCGGTATTGTTCTCTGTTCTGGGAAATCAGCAAAGAGAATGGTCAATGTTACCACGTCATAAACGAAACGCTGTTGGTAAAAATATTGTCCGCCTCAGGTAAAAAGCGTGCCGGACGTGTCGTTCAGAAGGTCTGCTGTGAGCGAGAAGCGGACATGTTAGCTCATTATGATTGGCTGCAGCGGTCTATATAAGCCCTGAGAGCAGCCAACTGGTTGTCATATTAGAGCAAGGAACGTTCAGTTAACCCGGTAAACGACTGAGTATGGCACCCGACTGAAGGAGTCGTGACAGCATAAGATCGGGATCGATCTTTTGGGAGGTGAGATACAAACCTGGACATTCTTCTTCCTGAAGAAGCGATTCTATACCAACAGCCACACCTACCGCGGTCAGGAACGCCTGTCCTTCCGGATGCGTCAGCTGGAATTTCAACTTACCATCCCGGCCATCAGTGAGCGTACCCTCGATCTCATAAATAATGTCGACTGATGGTTTTTCACCATGACGGCTGCCATGAGATTGGCCAAGTGCAAAGTCAACGCGGACTGAGGTTGCGCCGGTGGCGTAAGCCAGTTCTGCAGCATCAAACCCGGGGAAACTCATTCCTGTGAATGCAAAACCATCTTCCAGGGTGTATTCCCTCATTTCTTTTCCATCTCGTGGAACTATCCATTGAGAATCTTCAAGCAGCAACCCAGCTTCCTTCTGAGAAAAATCACCAGAATCGGCCTGACTTGCCGGTCCGCCAAGATCGTTCTCATCCATAAGCGCAGCAGCACGGATAAGTTTTACCTTCTGGAAGTAGCCAGAGCAATGAATGCCTGCAGAAATAAGGATGCCAGCAAAACTGGTATCCTGAATTAGCACCCTGCAAGCTGGATTACGAAGATACAACGTCAACTTAGGGGCGATGTGGTTCAACTGGGTAGCAATACTTGTATAAGGTATGCCGTGTGCAATTGCGTACTGTGCCGGATGAGTGGAAAGATCGTTGGTTAAGACCGCAATGCCACTGAATTTCATTGAGGAATCAATGCCCAAATCGGCCCTTAGCGTATCAACTGCGATACCGGTTGTGTTGTCGTATCGCGCGGCGGATTTTTGGGCTTGTTCTGCATTCCTGCCAGCGATAACCACAGGCAGGTCGGGTAAAAATTGATTCAGACGTGATACCAGGTGAGAACCGACCGTCCCGTAACCACCGATGATAAGAAAAGGTTTATGCATAATTAATCTCTGAAGGGGAAGCGTTAATGGAAATCAGTCGTTCATTTCTCGGCTGGAGCTGCAGAAAGAGTGCGCAGGACGTGTAGAGCACCCTTTAAGTCGCCAGGGTATATCTGCATACTGGCGCCCAGACACAGTCCATCAGCAGCCATCCTAACCACGGCGAACTCAGGGCGATCTTCCAGGCAGCCGCGTTCGTTAAGAATGCCCAGATACCATTCCCGCCATTTCTCGCAGATATGTTCATCCGCCATGGCAGACTTCCATAACGTCACCATGTCCGGGTTATCAATAGTTGCAGCGCCCATTTCAAGATAGGCACGAGTGAATGCACCGATATCACAGGGGTCCATATCTATCCGCCGTGTAATTTCGGCAGAAAACTCATTCACCATTTGTTCAAACACGCAGTTTAGAAGCGCGTCTTTACTTGGGAAATGATGAAAAAATGCACCTTTGGTCACGCCAGCCATATCACAGATTGCTTGCACACTGGCAGTGGACAAACCGTTACGCGCCGCCAGTGCTTTGGTGCATTCAATTAGTGAAGCCCTGACCAGTGCAGGCTGTTTTTTACGAAGATGATTGATTGTCATTAGACAAACATACCGATCGGTATGTTTGTTGTCAATTACTCAGGAGCGTCTGCTCCTGGCAAAAAACTCTCCCTGTCAGGGCTTTAAGGGCAGTTAAGAGCAAACAACTGATATCATCACAATTCGTCTCACACTGAGTCGCTGAGTCCATGGACTTGAACCTTCTTCAAGCCATCTGATATATGCTACGTCAGTCAAAACGGAGTTGAGCAATGACTGAGCTGAAAGCACCCTACTGGAATCGCATGGTTCCCGAACTGACAGTAATGGATTTTTCTGTCTCCCTGCACTTCTATAAAGGACAGACATGACAGCATATTCAAACTCTGATGCGGCAAAGGATTTACGCTCGGCCTTAGACAAGGGACCCGCAGGCGCTGTGAAAGGAGAATGGTTTTTTATCACCGAACAGGCTGGAGTCTCCTCACAAACCGGAGGCTACATGTATGCCGACGGAAGTCACGTTGCAGAGGGTACCCACGCCTTCCAGAAGGTCCGAGAGGTCGTCGAGAAACTCGAAGCATCAAGGATTCAGCCCTTTAATAAAGTTATCGTTCATTGGACAAGGTCTAAAATACCGTTCATACGGGGGAGCGTTACCGTTGACACGCTCTTCGATGAGACAATTGTGCCGCGTGGTCCTCAGGATCCGATTTATGAGGTAGCTGCTGTAGCAAGGCGAGCCTTTTGGGAAAGGTATGGCAGCGTCTCAGATGGCTTTACGGTTGAACGAGATGACGCAAACGTGCACAACCAGACGAAATGGTTCGGGCCCCATCGCCGGGTGCTCAACACGAAGAGCAACACCACATTAACGCTGGCCACTGATGGCCTCTCGACGCCCTCGGCCGGCATTGCCGACCCGGAAAATGGCGTAGAATGCGAGCTTGTTATGGAGTTAGACGCTTCGGATATTGCCCGCCACCCGATTAATGACTGGGCTCATCTCTTGATCAACCTGGGCGATCTCGTCGCCGATGGGTATCAGGTTGCTGCCGATGTTGAAAAATATGGCGCAATCCTGTTTTGCATGCTTACAGACGACTTTAAGCCATTGACCCGAATCATCCTCAGCCTTGATGGCCGCAGGATTGATAATCTGCCTTTCGGTTCCGTTCCGCTGATCCGAGTAACGCCGATAGCAGAGTCGGAGATTGAACACCTGGACCCATCCGATGAATGGGCATCAAACGCAGCAAGACAGGCTCTCGCGGCACGGCAGTTAGAAACATAGACAATTATCGCGAAGTGGTTCATGCCCCTGACGAGGCAGAGTGAGTTCAGTCACCTGCCTTAAAAGAAGAACAGTATCAAATGATTTAATCTTGTTTCGCTATGAGCGAGAAGCGGGCAATATCAATGCCTTGGCCGCTTTTTCCGGAAAAGAAAAACTGCAACGGCTGTCAGGACACCGATCAGTGGCATAGCGCCAGCGCCTGCTAAGAAATTACTGTGGTCTACCCGATTATTCCTTCGAATATCAGCAAAGCGGGTAAGCGCGTTTTCTTTATTGGAAGAACTAACTTCTTCAAATTGTTTTTCATAACCCTGTTTAATTAAATGAAAAGCTTCGTGCTCTTCCGATTTTTCCAGCACAACTATTTGCTTATCTTTTTTATAAAAACAGTAATTAGGCATTTGCTCATCCATATGGACGAAGTCGGTAAGACAATATAGACACTCAAGTTTAATGTTGTACACAGATATTGAACGTCCTTTTGAAGCCCTACCCATTGTTTTTTCAGCTACACCCGCGTCTGACACGAAGCGGGCGAGCGTGTGGCTTCAGAATACCGGTAATCCCAACCCCTCTTTCACTTCCCGTAATGTCTTCTGCGTGACGTTATGAGCCCGTTCGCTCCCTTTTTTCAAAAGCGCAATAAGCGCACCTTTATCCTGAATGTAAGTTGCACGACGCTCGCGCATGGGCGCAATCAGTTCCTGCAGGCAAATCTCTAGCTCGTTTTTGCATGTCCTGTCACCCAGCCCGCCCCGGAGATAATGCGCTTTCATTTCCGCCACTTTTGCTTTATTGGCGTGAAAAGCATCCAGATAAGTGAAAACCCTATTTCCGTCTATCTGCCCCGGATCGGTGGCTTTTAAGTGATTAGCGTCGGTGTACATCGCATTGACCGCGCGATGGATGGTTTCTTCGCTGGCAGAAAGTAGCAACGTATTGCCGAGTGATTTAGACATCTTGGCGTTACCGTCAAGACCAGGCAGGCGGCTGGTTTCGCTCAACATCGCGTTGCAATGATGCAAAACAGGTTCCGGCATTAGGCTGTTCATTTTACGCACGATTTCATTGGTCTGTTCAATCATCGGTAACTGATCGTCGCCGACGGGAACCTGGTTGGCTTTGAAGGCCGTGATATCAGCCGCCTGACTGATGGGATAGACCAAAAACCCGACCGGTAGTGAGCGGGTGAACCCTTTCTGTGCAATTTCGTTTTTTACCGTTGGGTTACGTTCCACGCGTGCCACGGTAACGATATTCATATAAAGCGCGGTGAGTTCAGCAAGGGCGGGCAACGCAGATTGCAGACAGATTGTCGTGAGCGAGGGATCAATACCTGCAGCGAGATAATCGGCAAGGACTTCGGGAATGTTGTCTCGAATCTTTTGAGGATTGCTACCGTTATCGGTCAGTCCTTGCAGATCTGCGACCAACACAAACTGTTGATAATGATGTTGTAGAGCAACGCGCTGGCGCAGCGAGCCGGCATAGTGACCGAGGTGTAAAGGCCCTGTTGGACGATCGCCCGTAAGAATGATGGCTTTGCTATTCATATAAGACTCCTTAAGTCGTAAACCGAAAGGGGTCTTATAAATGCAAATAACCGCTTTCGGCGGTTATTTGAAATGGAAAATACATTATCAGGCCGCCCTTAGAAAGGCAGCCACCAGAGGTCGTGTTTGAAAGAATAGATGACGTGTTCTGTATTCATCAAATGAAAGTATCATGGTCAAGTATAGGGGTAAAGTGGCAATCAGCTTTTAACGCTTTCAATACAACCACAGGGAATGTCCATGCTGTATTCAGCACGACTGATACGTTATCTCAGCTACCGGGGTCAACCCTAAATATGGTGGTAGTGCAACCGGCCTTCATCGCGTTAGTCTGTTTGCGCCAAAGGGACCACAAACAAGAAGCGCTGTATGGAAATTATTTTGATGCGACATGGAAAGCCTGCTTTCACTGGTTTGACGAAAGTAACGAGCCTTGAGATGGCCGAGTGGATTTCACGATATGACCTCTCTGATACGGGCAGCGATATTCCCCCACAGCCCAGCAAAACGTTAGCATCCAGCGCATTGCGCATCATAAGCAGCCCTCTTCCCAGAGCGCTTTCTTCCCTGATCGCATTAGGGCGTAAACCTGACCTCATAGATGACGTTTTCAGAGAAGCTGGCTTGCCCCTACTCCACGTGCCGGCTTTTAGGTTATCCCCCCTCTTCTGGGCGTCGGTTTTCCGTGTCATGTGGCTTTGTGGCAGCTCCCGTAATGTAGAGTCCTTGGGGCTCGCTAAACAACGCGCCGTTCAGGCTGCGGATATCCTGGTAACATCTGTAAAAGAAGCAAACGGGCCCGTGCTGCTTATGGGGCATGGGGTGATGAATCGACTGATTGCAAAGCAACTTATATCGATGGGCTGGAAAGAGAGTCGTCGACAGGGTAAGGGTTACTGGAACGCTCGCACCTACCACTTACAGTAAGTAAAGATCGTGATTACACATCCAATAATCCCGCAATGATTTTTTTGCTAAACACTTCTTTCAGCTTGCCCCGGGTTGTCAGGGGTAACATAACAAGGACGACACCCATGCGTACCGCAACAATCCGCGCCACCCTCGGCGGGGCTCTTTTATTATTGTCAGTATTAGCCTCCGCGTCCGCAACGCAGTCTAAGGCCATACCTTCAGCGCATCCGATTTCGCAGCGTATCTCTGTACAGACGCAAGGCTCAGGGCCGGATGTCATCCTGATTCCGGGGCTGGCGTCGTCTCGCGACATCTGGACCGATTTAGCAGCCACTTTACGTAAGAACCACCGTATTCATCTTGTTGAACTCGCGGGTTTTGCAAGTACGCCTGCCGTTTCCAATCCACAGGGACAGGTCATCGCTCCGGCAGTTGACGCCATCGCTGATTACATCCAAACCCAGCACATCCAGGCACCGGCGATCATTGGCCATTCGCTTGGGGGAGAGGTGGCATTGATGCTGGGGGCCCGTCATCCCGACCTGGTCGGTCGGTTGATGATCGTCGATGCCTTGCCGTTCTATACGCTGATGATTGACCCGGCAGCGACCAGCGAAACGGCGGCCCGGCAGGCCACAGCGATGCGGGATTGGCTACTGGGGCAATCGCCGGAGCAAAGAAAAGAGTTTCAGAAGACATCCATAAACCGTTTAGCGAAGACCGAGGCGGTGAGGCCTGCTTTGGTGACGGCGGGGATCAATTCCGATCGTAAAACGGTTGCCGATGCCGTGTATGAATTGATGATCACCGACCTGCGCCCCGAGCTCGCGCGCATCAACGCGCCGATGGAGATCCTGTACGCGTATGACCCCTTATTCGGGATCCCAGCCGCCAGCGTGGAAGCAATGTACCGTCAAGCCTATGCTTCTGCACCTGATGCCCATTTCACGCAGATCGACGACAGTTTTCACTTTGTCATGCTGGATCAGCCAGAACGGTTTTCCACCGCAGTTGAGTCATTTTTAAACAAATAAAGGATGGTGCTGAACATCGAAATTTTGCAAAAGAAAGACTGGGATTTCTGATGCCGGAAAAAACACATGGAATTACTTTTAAAGGAGGATGCGCTGAGGCGCACCTCCCTCATCGTGAATAAATATTTAGCGTAAAATGTTGCTGTTTTATTCAACAGATTGAATTCAGCAGTTCTCTTTCCCGGGCCTGTTCTCTATTTAAAAGTCACCGTCACAGTTGCCGTGGCGCTGTAGTCGCCCAGGAGCGGCGAAATGGCTGTCCAGACAAATCCGGCATAATATTCATGCATCATATGGTCACCGCTAATCATACCGAAAGTCTGGGGTGTATTAAGGGGGATCCGGGGTAGCAGGTTACTGTTTTCAGAAATAATAAAACCAAAACCGCTATTTGCTACCGGCATGATTATACTCCCGTCCTTAACCGGGTTGCTGGAACTTAAAGTCAGCAGCAGCGTCTCACCGGTGCAGGTTTTTCCACTTTTTTCCCTCGTCAGGTCCACTATGACGTTGAAAGATTTGGTTTTTTCAATCCTACCAGGAGCCGCCCAGCGGGCATTGATCACCCCAAAATCAAGCGTATCAGGCACCAGCGTTACGCGGGGAGTACAGGCAATAAAAGTAATATTATTCAGGCCGGTTATATAAAGGTTAAAGTTACCATCATTTCCTCCGCTTCCTACACGCAGCCCGCCCACGCCATCAACCTGGAACAGCGAGAGGCTGACATTGCCCATCACTTTGCCGTCATCTGCTGCAGGTAAGCCAGTGGTTTTGATATACACCTGGTAGGTAAGCGTAAATGTCTGAGAGGTGGCTGGCGAAAGGCAGCCACCTCTACCATCTGAGCGGCAAAGGGTAGCCGGACCAATTTCGATCTTGTCTCCCTTGATAAGTTTGTAATCCACATTTTTATACGTTATCCCTACTTCCAGGGAATTATGGATATTTTTAACCACATCATTGGGATCAAGCCACAGATAGGCGTTTTCCCCTTTAGGATAGCCGTTGGTATCGGTGCAGGTAAAAGTGGCAGTAATGGGTGACGAAACCCAGATCTTCGTATTTGCGCCAAAATCCCCAACGGAGGCCTTTAACACGCTGTCGATAGCCACGGTTTCGCTCACAGAGGTGCCTGCTTTACACGTCAGGGCCTGTGCCGCTGAAGAAAATAACGCCAGGCCGAGCATGGCAGTCAATAAAAAATATCGTCCGGAAGTTTTCATCATGCCATCCCTTTATTGGCAAACTGCACTCAGTTCGCGATAACCTGTTTTCTTCTGTCCCTCATCCTCCGGGATCTGAATAAGACATTGCTCGTCAGACTGGTCACCCCAGCGAATTACCAGCGTTTCGCCATGCTCAACGCCGGACACAAATACGTCTCCGTCCGGCCCTACAATGCCATTACTGCGCTCACCGCGGCTGTAAGCCTGCGACCCGACAGGTGGAAAACTGTTATCCGGCAAGCGACTGTGGATAAGCAGGCTTCCGCCGCTGTAAGTTTCGAAGCGAATGCGGGTTATTGCACCCCGGGTTGGTACCGTTTTCTTTGTCGCCACTGGCACATCCAGGTCGTCAGGGAAATCATGAGTATTCAGCGTGTAGACATTATTACGGTATGGAATGGCGTTGGGAGCCACAGTATAACCAAATGGATCAATTCGGTTACCCGTCTGATTTTTCAGACCAACACCCTGCGCATTTTCAGCCTCGATCAGCGTAAACGTTGAACCCAAAGGTTGCGACAGCGTCAGCCCGCCACTGTGTGCGACAAGGCCACCGGAAAGGTTCAGGCTGCTTTGCTGCGCGTGTTCAGAACTGGCATAGCCGAGCCACAGGTTTCCGGCATGCCCTCGATAACCAATGCCCGCGCTTCCTGCGGTACGCTCTGAATCATTCTGTGCCGCCTGCACGCTGTAGCTGAGCCGGTTATCTTCCAGCAACGAACCACTAAGCCCGGCAGTGGAGGATACTTTACCCGAACGGTCACTATGAAAATCTGCCGTTGCGTTAGCCGGTTGGCCACTAAAGTTTAGTGGCAACGATAAACGCAGGTTCAAACTGCTGTCATTCGCGGTGTAATGGTTACGGGTATTCTGGTAATAAAGGCTCCAGGTGACTTTGCCCAGTACGGAGGATAAACCAGACTGTACCGTGGTATCCGACCGGCTTCCCTGCCAGTAATTTTGCTTGCTGAAAGTGAAATATAGCTGGCTAAGCTCGCCAATCTGCTGGTTGACTGAGACATCAAGTCGATCCTTTTTGGTGGCATAATTCGACTGGTAAGTAATGTCTGGCCGGGTGACAATCCATTGTGGATCGCTATTTTCGTCTTCATCCCAATAATAACTTTTATAGTGGTCATTATCCCAGCGACGACGCTCCTCCACCGCTTCCTGAAAGTCATAATATCCGGAAGATGAATAGCGGTATCCCCCCACCACGAAATCAGTGTGGGAATCAATAAATGATTTAGCATATAAAAAACGCGCGCTGGCACCCTGGCGGCTGTCGCCCCGGGCAAGACGGGTATCGGATAGAGCGAGATCAAAAGAAACGGCGCCGAGATTGCCCATGTTTTTTCCGAGCCCCGCAGCTACGCTGCTGTAATGTTCGGCGGTAAGTGCGCCAGTGTTCAGGGTGATGGTATTGCTCACGCCATAGGAAAGCTGACTTTCAGCAAAAGAAGGAGAATAGCCTTCAGCTCCATCATGATATTTTCCGGCAACCAGCTCATAGTTGTACTGGCCGTAACGAACCAGGCCGGGAAGGACTGTATAGGGGATGACCAGGTTACTGTGCCGTCCGTCAGCCTCAATAATGGTGACGAGCAAATCACCGCTGCGGCTGGCCGGAACAATATCGTTAAATTCAAAAGGGCCGGGTGAAACGTTGGTTGAGTAAATCAGGTAGTTGTTTTGCCTGACTTCCACCCGGGCATTACTCTCCGCCATTCCCCGTACCACCGGCGCATACTGAGACTGGCTGTCGGCGCGCATCATCTGCTCCGAAGCAAGCTGAAGACCACGATAAGGAACGCTGTCGAAAACGGTATTTCCGGTGCTGGTCTGGCCGAAAATAAGGCGGCTTTGCAGGGAGGGAAGCGCACGCTCCGCCCAGGAAGCAACGTTCTGCCAGTGGTGCTCCTCACCGCTGTTTTTGGTCAGGTTGGACGAAGAGCGCAAGCGCCAGGCACCAAGGTTCAGGCCGCTGTTCAGATAAAGATAGGCATACTGATTATTTTCGCCGTAGCTTTTTATGTTATTTGCCACGAGATTGTAATTAATAAACGCTGCCGTAACACCTTCATCGTACAGTGTGGCGGGTACAGCTCCACGCGGTTGTTTATTCATATAAAGCTGTGGCACCTGGATATCCAGACGATGCTCCGCGATAGTGACATGCATTGAGGCACCGGGGAACTGGCTGGCCAGATCCACGCATTGGCTCTGCTGTTCTCCGGAAATACCGACCGACCATGCCTGCAGTTGCCCGGTGCTGAGGCAGGGGCGTACCTGGTTGTTTTCCTTGCGCCTCACTAACTCGATATCCCGCTGCTCAACAAGCACTTGGTTCACATAGACATCCAGTGCATAAATGCCGGGTATAATGCCGGAATCAGGATCAATGAGATTGATCAGGGTGCCGGCGTCCACGCCATGAAAAAAAGCGGTGTTATATTCACTTTTCGCTGCACATTCCGCCCCGGGAAGTAACGCTGAGGTCAACGCACAGATTTTTATAAATGACCGTTGCATAATGACACATCCCTGACATTATTTTAATCGGTGCCGAAGTGTTAATCCATTTTAACTTCCGCAATCCCGCCATGATCGTTAATATATGTCAACCCGACCACTTTCGAGCCTTTTGAAAAATTAATCGTCTGAACGCTAAACGGTGAAATCATTGTTGCAGGTATGCGTTTCTCAAGCCCTTGCACGTTGCGAAGAACTAACTGATTAAGGCTGACATGTAAAGGCCCGTTATTATTAATGACCAGTGCGTCGTTAAACTTTTTAATTTTTAGCTTATCAACTTCACCTGCAAGTGTTGTTTTCAGCGCTACCGGACGATAAAAGAGTTTCAGTCGGGTGCGCACGGCCAATTGCATCACGTTTGGCTCACTGGCGCGCGGGGGTATTTCCTGCACATTTATCCAGATAACACTCTCTCTGTCCGTCGGAAGTCCGGTGCCTGAATAAATAGACCGCAGCACTGTCGACTGATCAGGAAGAAGTTTAAGTAAGGGCGGGGTTACCACCATTGTTTTATTACGGTTGCCGTCATCAGCATCAAGCCATGTCTGCACGATATAATTTTTCTTCGCTACATTATGAATGGTGAGCGAGGCAGACTTATGTTCTCCCGGGTAAATAACCCGGGAGCTTTCTATCTGAACCGCAGCAAAAACATCTGTCGCGAATAACGATAATATAAATACCATAAGCAATTTCATATATCACCTGAGAAGTGCAGGCCTTGAATGGCCTGCATGGATTTATTTCTGAATAATAGTAAAGGTGGCCGTAGCGTTGGCTACCCCGGCTGTCAGATTGTCTGTATCGAAAGCATAATAATGTGCTTTCAAATAAAATGTCCCGGATTCGTTTTCCTTTGTTATGTTTACGCTGGCGTCATGAACAGTATCGAGTTGTTTCGATAAAGTGACAGGATTATCAGCAATGTCCGTCACTTTAATTCCCACCCCTTGAGCAACACCATCGCCACCTGCCTCATCAAGGGCTAAAACGTTTTCCTGGCCTGAAGGGCTGGTACCATCCAGCACCAGATAATAAGTACCTATCTTACAGCCCTGCAGGGTGATGGCAAAACCTACGGCCGGGCCGTTTATGTCATTTTCCAATCTTTCAACAGGGACCGTCCCCATAGGGACGTTGATCTCGGCATTGTCACCATTGCTTACCATACAACTCGAAGTGCCGATATTACCCATAAATTTAAGTGTACCGTCTGCTGCCAGAACAGAGGTGGAGGAAAGCCCTAGCATTAATATAGCAAGGTAAAGAGATTTGATTTTCATAGACAACTCCTTCTGTGAATAAAATAGAATTTTTTCTTAAATAAATGGATGAATACAAAGAGTGTTTTTAGCTAATTAAGCGCATCTGTTAATACATACTGTTTTCACATCTTATTTCTCATATTATAAAAACATGAGAGTCTGTATCTACCTTCCTTACTCTGCAGATGCATTATCTTGCCAGAATCATCTAAGATGCAATTAAGAAGGGTCCGTCTGTGTACGCGATAAATCCCAGGTTAAATTAATGGAAAAAAATTAGACGGGAGAATTCCCTTATTAATCACGTGGTTAAGATTGTCGCGTCGAGATTCTTTTGTTTTCTGAGTTAACTGATTAGTCTGGCTTTTATGATCTTGCTCATCTTTCAGTGCGACAATACTCAATTTCTGAGCCTGCATTTTCAGGCGGCAATAAGAAACCTGACCCTCTTCTTCTTCACTGTCATGTTGAAGGACTTCTTGATGGCTCAACAGGGTCAGGGATTTTTAAAATTACTGGTAGTAATATGCTTATTTACCGTCGATTCATGCCATACAACGCAGCGCCTTAATTCCCTTCATATCGGTCAGCGTGCACGTATCGAAGATACTTTCCGCAAGGTCCACCATCGTCATAGGATTTTCTGGACCGGGTCAGTCAGATGACTTTAGGTAGTATGAAGGGGGCCGCTTGCAAACGGGAAATATCCTACGCCAAGCCTGTTTTTTAAGTAGACATGGTAGGCAGCTTCGAACGAGTAACGGAAGTTCACTCTTACTCCTTCAGTTGAAGGACGAATCATTAGCACTATCGTGCTGTCACCCACTCAACTTTGCTATAGGGTGACCAGAGAAACTTAAGCAAAAGTATTTGAGCCAGGGTTTTCCCGCCGTAAGACGCAATACCAGGCATATGGTCTTCAGTCTCGGATTCAAGCTCACTGACTTATTTATCGACCGTCAGCGGTACTTCTTCCATGCTTGCGCCACCGTTCAGCCGGAATGTGATAGTGATAATTTTCGGCAATAAAGTGGGGTTCATGCCACACCACTTTTTCATTGCACGGATCGTTTCTTTCTCAAACACATCGGCTGGCTGCGCTGATACGATTTTGATGTTTTCCGCGCACCCTTTTGTATTCACAGTGTATGAAGCCCTTACAACCCCCTCAATCCGGCCAGCCTGTGCTTTTGCAGGATAATAGGGCTGGTTCTGGGTAGCGGATTTACCTGCCTTTATGTCTCCAGGAGTATCTGTATGTACATAATGCGTACCATGCGGCGCAGATGTACGATTGTATTCAGTAGTAAGCTGCAATTGCGCGGCGTAATACCGGGCAAAAATAAGAATGCCGCCATTTCGTACTTGCGATGTAGAGCACGCTTGTTGCAACAAGCAATACATCAATTACACGTCCGCTCCTGGCAAGATCCCCACATCAAACACCCATAAATGCCCCCTTCCCGATAAAAAACCCACAATTTCTGCCCAACACCAAAACTGTCAGTGATACAGTGACATGCCAATATTTCAGAGGCTTATCATGATGAAAATTGTTTTTGTCCCTGCGCTGATCGTCGTCCTTATAGATAAAGAACAGGAAGCGGGACGGGAATTGACCCGGGAAGAGGTTGAGTCGATCCGCGATGGCGCTACAGCCATCCGTCTGCCGCACGAGGCAGCAGAGGATATGATCAGAGAGCGTGGCTACCGTGATATTGATCCGGAGAATGTCTGGAACGAGTGGCAGGCGTATAAAGCAAACTGATTCTCATCAGGAACACTCTGACAGGATAATCGGGTTATTAAGCTTAGGGAGACATTCGCATGAAGATAATCATAAGACCTGCGGCGATCGACGATGTCGAGGCTATCTTCGATGTCAGGACATCGGTAACGGAAAATCATCTCAGCCGTGAGGAGATGCGTCAGATGGGGATCACGGAGAGCGTCGTTGGCGCGATGATCCAACATACCCCTTGCGCCTGGGTGGCGACTGATGGTGCCAGCATTGTCGGTTTTTCCATGATTTTGCCCGATGAAGGCTGCCTTTTTGCCGCCTTTGTGCTTCCCGCATATCAAAGCAGAGGGATAGGACGGGCGCTGGTGACGACGGCTGAGGCAGAATTATTCAAACATCACGTCACCCTCTGGCTGGAAACGGCAAAAAACAGCCGGGCTGAGATGTTTTATACCCGGCTCGGCTGGGGTAACAAAAAGGAAATTGATAAGCGCGATATCCGATTAGAAAAAAGCCAAAATAACGCGCGATAGACATGCTTATGGTTTAAAACTGATAGCTATAGTTCACGCTGGCAAACCACAGATAAGGATTATCGTAGCTGCCCTTTAACAGTTCCGGCGACTGCACGCGGGACGATTGCATATGCAGATACGACACCGCGAAGCCGACGTTACTTTGCGGCGTCACCTGATATTGCGCCCCGGTGGCAAAGCGCCACTCATCCCCGGTCGGTAAAGAGAGCGCGATGTCGCTCTGCGATTCATAAATCGAACTGTCGAACGCCACCCCGGCATTCACCCGCCACTGCTCTGTCGGGCGATACTGCACCCCCAACGCCGTATGCCAGGTGTCTTTGAGGCGGTTGGTTTTATCGAGATCCTGCCCGACCACCGAGATTTGTGGGCTGCCAAACTGACTCCAGTCCTGCCAGCCAAGATCGCCCATCACCGACCACTGTTTATTGAGGTCGTGCACCAGGCTGAGCATGATTTGCTGCGGGGCCTGCACCTGCGCCGTTATCGGCAGATCGTATTCGACGTTCGGCAAATTCGGGAAGCGCGCTTTGGCATCAATATTAAAGTCATATTTGGTTCTGCTGTTCCAGGTTAATCCCGCCCGGGTCTGGTCTGTCAGTTCCATCAGTAAACCCAGCCGATAGCTCATCGCCCAGTCGTGATCTTTTTCGGTTTTATCATCCCCGTCGACGTTGCGGGTGAGTGAAAAGAGACCGTAGTTAACGTTGACCGACCCACCCAGCGAGACTTTATCGCTCAGCTTATACGCCAGCGACGGACTTAAGGTCAGAGCCACCATCGCGCTTTTCTTCAGCAGCCGATCCCCGGCCCAGTTCCCGTAGTCGGTTGCCAGGCCATAGTTACCGTACATCCCGATACCGGCATAAAAATCATCATTCAGCTTTTGCGCGTAAAAGCCGCTGGCGTTCGGGAACAGGTTCATGATGTTGCCGGGGCTTCGGCGGCCAGACTCATCAAGCTGATAAGGGATATCCCCGTCCATCACCTGCAATCCGCCGGTAAACATGTGGTCGGGAAGACGGGTCATCCCGGCCGGGTTGGTGACAATGGTCGAGGCATCCTGGGCGCGCGCCGCCTGCCCCGCCCCGGCCAGCCCGGTATCTTCGGTGCCGATTTCATAAAAATAGAGCCCGCTGGCCCAGCTTGTGGGGGATAAAAACAGACCGAGACAAACCAGTGTAGATTTATTCATTTGCCACCTGCTTGTTTGCGTTATTGATATCGTGCGCACACCGCTGCGCTGAAATTAGCTATTTCTGAAACCGACTCAGTTGGGTTTTATCCGCCTCCTCGGCTTGGGTTGCCAGAGCCTGAAACTGAGACGGACCGTAAAATGTTTTCGGTGGCGGAAGGGATTGCATCGACGCCCCCGGATAAATTTGCAGCTCGCCGAGACGCGCCAGCTGATACCCCGCCACCACGCTCGGCATCGTGAGCATGGTCGGCGGCGTTTTTTCGTAAGCCACCGGGGTCGGTAAGCGATTGTGGTCGAGGTTATAGTTGCGCTTCAGCACCAGAAATTTATCCGGCACCCGGCGCTTGCTGTTCCACCAGTCGCCGTCCAGCTCGCGAAACTTGCGTTCGGTTTCGCTGCGGGTCGCCACCCCCAGCTGCAGCAGCGCACGATGCAGTTCCACGTCCATCGCCGCGTTATAGGCCTCTGTGGTTCCGGCCTTTCCCTGCAAGATCACGTTGATCGCGAGCCGCGCGCCTAACAGGTTGGAATACAAATCTTCCGGCGAAAAGGCAGAAATCTCTTCAGAAAATCCGGGAACCGACTGGAAACCGTACCACTGGGCGATCTCATGCCACTGGGCCAGCTGAAATGCCAGATACCCCGCCAGCCAGGCCGTCAGGCTGTAGCGTTCGGGCATGGAGGACGGCGGCGTAAACGCATGAAGCTGGATCCTGCGCACCCCCAACTCTTCGCTGTAGAAATAACGTCCGTGCTGGCCCAATTCCGGCAGCAGCCGGGAGAAGAGATACAGGGTGTTATCAGCGGTATCGCGCACGTGGGCAATATCAATAAACCCACCGCGCTGGGTATAGATCAGGCCGTCTTTTTCGTCGCTGAGCCCGACGATATTTTTCACCGCCCCCAGCGCGCTGTCGTTGTAGTGGTGATGGCCCAGCGTCTCGAGGGTGAGGACGTTACCAATCTGATACACCGGGATCGGCACCCCCACGGCGCGGACGTGCAGGTCATAGCCGAACGCGCAGCACGGGCGTAACGACTCCGGTGGCGCAAGCTGACTGACGACCGGGTACACCTTGCCCGCGTGCCTGATGGGGAACAGATCCGCATCCGCGCAGGCAAAACCCGCCACCAGCCATAACAGCATCAATCCTTTTCCCATTCAGAACGCCTCCGCCACCTGAAAATAAAATCCTGCACTCTCTTTGCCAAACCCCAGATCCAGACGCACGTTCATCGCCGGTTTCACTTCAAAGCGGTATCCCACCCCAGCGGTGGGCAACAGGGGATGATCGTTAAGCGCGCGGAGGTTCTGCCCCAGCGCACCTGCCCCCAGCCACAGCACGTATCCGTGCCGCCAGTTCAGCTTGCGACGGTACTCCACCTGCCCACTGACCACGTCGTTATCCCGGTAGCGGCCCTGATAGTAGCCGCGCATCCGCCGATCGTCCCCGGCCATCGACAGCCGATCCCAGGGCACATCGCCCCGGGTAAAGCGGCCCCACAGGTCAAAGGCCAGCACCGTTTTTTCGTTCAGCGAATGGTAATAGTCGTACTGCAGTTCGGTGGCGTTGAAATGGCTGTCTGAGCCCACCGCCGGGTCGAACCAGGTGTATTCCACTTTAAAAAAATGCCCACGACTGGCACGGGTGATCACGTCCCGGGAGTCGTAATGCAGGCTGACGCTGGGCCCCGATGCCAGAGGCGAGGTCCCGGCGTGATAACGGCTAAATTTGTCGTCAGCTCGCGGGTCGTCGACATCCGCCTGCAGGGTAGACACATCCCAGCCCGCCCCGAGATACACGTCGGGTGCTATCTCCCGTAGCACCACCGGATGCACACGAACAGCATTGCTGGTGTACTCCTGTTCATTGCCCTGCGCCGCGTCGTAGCCAATCCCCCAGAATCCGGTCGGCACCCGGTTCACCGATCCGTCGATGAACAGCCGCCAGCGGTCGTCGGTAAAAAACGTATAACTGCTTAACCCCAACCCTAACGCACCGCTGGAACTGACATAGCCGGTAAACGACAGCGACGAGTTCTGGGTAGTGGTGTCATTGGGGTCGATCCGGTAAATCCCCGCCACCGCCATACCCAGGCCCAGCCGCAGCTCCGGGGTATAAAACGGCCCCGGCAGCACGCTCCAGTTAATGCCTTTCTGCGGATCGTACTGGTTATCCGCGCCCAACCCGGAGAGCAAGTGATCCACGGATTGCCGGTCCAGCAGCGTCGCCGCCGAAGGCCACGCCGTCAGCGTCAGGGACAGTGCCAGCACCACGCGGCAGGCCGTCATCAGAAGCGGTACTCACCCGCCACAAAGAAGCTGTTGCGCTGGTTAAAGCCGAATTCGGTGAGCAGATTAAAGTTCTGCGTCATTTCGAACTGGGTACCAATCAGCATGTTCCACGGCGAGGTCAGCTTCTGTTTCACATCAAAGCGCCCGTCACCGTCCTGGTTGACGGCGTTAATCAGCGGCTGCAGCGCGGCGGGCATATGCAGATCCGCCAGGCTGCCGCGAAACTCCTGCTGCACGTCCTGATACATGGTGCCCAGCCACACCCCGAGGTGAGACTGTCCCGCTGGCCCCTGGAAGCTAAAGCGATACCCCACCCGTGGCGAGACGGTCAGCGCCGAGATTTTGCCGTCGAGGATGTCGAAATCGGTGCGGGTATAGTTGGTATCCACCAGCGCAAACCAGTTCTGATAGCCGCCCGCGAGGGTGATCCCGGTGCCCCAGGTGGTGCCTTTGAAGTCGAGCACAAAATCGATGTCCTGCAGGTCACCGCTCTGATACAGCTGATGTACCGATGAAGCAATCAGCCGATCCACGCCGGTATAGCGCGAAGGATCCGCATCAACCGAGACGTTAGAGACCGATGAACCGCGGGTATGGCCGACGATGCCGTAAACATTGAGAAACGGAAATACCCACATATCGAGGCGCAGGTTTTCCGTTTTGCTCTGCTCTCGCGTGTGCCCGGCATCAATGTTGAACATATCGGTCGGGATGGTATGGTTACCCAGCGCCAGGCCAGAAAAGCCGATGCTGTCGACATCAATGTTCTGGCGCATATTCATGTAATTAATGCCGATGCCAAAGGGTAACGGAATCGAATATCCCCGCGCCCTCGCCTCGTCGCCCCAGATGGGAAAGGTACGCTCTTCGCTGTCCGCCGCGCAGGCTACGCCCGAAACCAGCAGCAACGGCACCACCGTATTAGTCCATCTCATAGACCCTCCTCATTAATCTCTCGCGCCATTACAGGCCAGAACCCACGTTGAAATAGACCGCCTGCTCATGATCGCTGAAAGCCACATCTATCCCGGTATGCAGCCCGTACTCACGGGCGACCAGGTAACGAAACCCGGAGCCCCAGGCCACTTCGGCGGTGTGATACAGATCGCCGGTACTGTCGGCGGCACTGCCTGCGCCGACAAATCCCTGCAGTATCCAGCGCGGTGTCACCTGCCAGCCGAGCTGCGCCTGAACGGTACCGACCGCATCATCCTGATAGCGATAGCGGGAGATCCCCCGAAGCGCAATGTAAGGCCGGGCCATCGGCGGCAAATGCGCGTCCTGCTGGGACAGCATCTGATAATTACCCGCCAGCGACAGGGTCCAGGTCGGGTTCAGCGGCAGGAAGAATTTGCCGTCGAGCGTCAGCACATCGTAGCGATAATCCCCGCCGAGAAACTGGCCGTAAAACTGGTATTCGCCGCTCAGCGCCACCCCTTTTCCCGGCCAAAAGAAGTTATCGGTGGTGTCATATTCCGCAACAATCCCCAGGGCTGATGAGGTGCTGCTGTCGCCCAGCACCTGCTGCCAGAGCCGGTCAATCACCGGGTTGTTGTTGGCCGAGATATCCATCTTTGCCCAGAATTGCGATGCGCCGACAAACACCGGTGAATCCCCCACCCGGAACAGCAGTTTTTGCGTGCCGCCGTAGCCTTTGGTTTCGGTGTTAATGGCTTTGTTGCGGCTAAACCCCGCCACATCCCCGGAATAGATATCGAGATTGATATCGGCATACCCGCCCGCAATCAGATAGCGGATGTGGTCATCCTGCCAGGTATGGCGGTGGCCGCCGCCGACAAACCAGGTGCCATTTTCCGTGCCACCGCCGCCAAAGGCGCTCATCGCCGGAGGAATAAACTGCCCGTCCACCTGCTTGCCTTTACCGTGCAAAAACAAGCCAAACAAGCCGCCACCGTAGCCAACGGCAGGCTCGGTGATCACCACCGGGATCGGTAAAAAGCCGTAGGGGTTGTCCTGCAAATAGCTGCTCATATCCAGCATGCCGTCTTCGGGGTCGGTCAGATCGATTGCCTGCGCATGGCAGCAAAAAAACAGCATGAACAGCAGCGTTTTTTTCATGGTGCTTTCTCTTCAGGCTGCGCGGCAGGCGCGGTGTACCAGTTCTCTTTCGCCACCATCACTGCGGCTTCGGGCTGCATGACAAAGTTCGGCGACATGATCTGGATATTGAATTCGTTAAACACATCCTGAATATGGCTGTACAGCGCATTGCGCGCCGCCGCCAGCGACTGCCCCGGCAGGAGCCGGACCTGTAGCTCATACGAGATGTACCAGTCCATCAACCCTAGTTGACGCACCAGCGGGGGAACGGCAAGGTCGATCCCCGCGGCCCGTTTGGCGGCCAGCTCAAGTATGGCGTGAACCTGACGCCACGGGGTGTCATAGCCGATGGTGACGCCCACCGTCAGGTTGATGCCGCCCTCCGGATTGAGCGCGCTGAGATTGGTGATTTTGCCGCTCACCACCACCGCATTCGGCACCGTGACGACATAATTTTCGCGGGTGATGATTTTGGTGGCGAGCATCCCAACCTCACTCACCAGCCCTTCGTTATCGGCCACCCGAATCACATCGCCTTTGCGCAGAGCGCGGGAATAGATCAGCACCAGCCCGCTCATGGCGTGGTTCATCACCCCCGCCGAGCCCAGGGTCAGCATTAAGCCAAAGAAGACGCTGATGCCCTTAAACGCCAATGAGTTGGCACCGGGCAGGAAAGGATACGCCGCCGAAAGGGCGAACAGCCACACCACCACTGAGATCAGTTTGCGCGTGGCACCGACCGTTTCAGGGTGAATGCCGGGCAGTTGCAAACGCCCGGCTTCCACCTGATTGAGCACCACTTTCAGCAGTTTGAGGATAAAGGCGGTGATCAGAAAGATGATCAGGACAATCATGATCCCCGGGAAAGCAGAGGCAATCGACAGGGCGATCTCCCGCAGCACGTGAATCGACCAGTCGCCCAATGACGCCCCCCAGACGCGTGTCCAGGGGAACAGGCTGAACACCCAGCTCAGCCAGGCGTAAAATGCGAGGATACCCAGTAAAATCATTAGCAGGGCATACAGGCGCGTTTCGATGACACCAATAAAGCGCCGCCAGCGTTGAGGCACCCAGCTGCGATTTTGCAGAATGCGTCGCCGGTAAAAGCGCCGCACCACGCGCCACGAGCGGTAGGCGCCATACCAGAAGAGCCCCAGCGCCAGCACACCCGCCGCCATTTTCACCGCCGACAACGCGAGCCAACCAGAATCATATTGATCGCGCAGGGCTGTGCGCTGGGCTTCCATGCGGGTCAGCACGCGCTGGGCAGCCTGATCGAGGGTCAGATCATCGCCTTCATCCAGATCCGCTTGCGCCAGCAGCATCACCGGTTTGCCGTTCATGACAATCAGCCTTCCCTGCTGGTTGTAGCGGGTGACCGGCACAATTTTCAGCGGTTCGCGCAAGTCCGCCTCGGTGAAGTTGCGCAGGGTATTGCGAATACGCAGCACCCGCTCTTCCGGGGTGGTGAGGCCAAACTTTGCCTGCAGCATCACTATTGGCTGGTGGAAGATGTAAACAGTGCGGGCGCGCTCCTGCTCAGACGGCTGCTGGCGCGGTTCCGCCGCCTGCGGCGAAAAGGCCAGTGACGCGAGCACAGACGTTAAAAAAGCGAGCAGGATCCTGTTCATCACCACCACCCTAACGCGACATTATTGTTATTTTTCAGGCCACCCGCGCCTCGGGTGGCCTGTGCTGTTTAGAGCGTAGTCCAGCGTTTCGCTTTCGCCATCACCCTCAGAAACGGATCTTCATCCCCAGAGACGCCGAAATATCCGCATCAAGGCTGGTTTTGCCGCTGTTATCCCAGGTTTTGCCCACTTCGGTGTAGGCCTGCACGTCGTCGGTTACTGTCCAGGTGGCACCAATCGCTGCTTCGGTGGCGGCAAACTGTTGGTTGGCCTTCAGGGTGGTTTTGCCGTCGCCGTTGGCGGTATTGCGGTAGGTCACCTCATCCTGACCGTCGGTCAGCTCCTGCCAGTAGTTGACTCGCACGTACGGCTTCACTTTGCCGTAGTTCGTATCGTATTCGGCGGTAAGACGCGCCCCCAGACGGCCAATCACCGCGCTGTCGGCATTAACGCTGACGTTGGTTCTGGCGGCATCGTTCAGCGTGACGTCGTCAAAGTTGCTCCACTGCCAGATCAGCTGCGCCTGCGGCTCCAGCGCCCAGCCGGTGTCGCCGAAGTACCAGGGTTTACCCACTTCCACAGAGGCCGTCACGGTGTTGCCATCCGGGTGATAGGTTTGATGATCGGTCATGTTTTTCAGGTCAACCGAGTGATAACCGTACTGCAGAACGTTATCGACGTAGAAGCCGTCGGTATCGGTCCAGGTGGCATACCCGCCGAGATAGGTCGAGAAGGTGGAGTTATACGCCGCGCCGCCGCTCATGCCGGTGTTGCCATCAATCGAACTGTCGATGTCCATAAAGGTGGTGTACAACCCGGCGCGCCACTGGTCGTTTTGCCACAGATCGAGCCCCATCTGCATACCGTTATACTGGCTGTGGCTGGTGCTGCTGGTCGCATCATCGAGGGTCTGATCGATGGTTTTGGTCAGGTAGCGCGCCCAGAAGCGCCCTTCCTGATCTGCCGGGTTGTCGGCCCGATACGGCTGCTCGTCACCCTGACGCAGGTGCAGGGTGCCGAGCACAAACAGATCGGCCTGGCGGATAATCGACGGCAGAGTGTCGAAGCCCGGCACGTCCGGGCGATAGCCCGCACGCAGGAACCAGTCCTCGCCCGCGCCGTTAATATCCCCGGCGAACAGCTGGTATTCCCAGGCTCCCGCCGTCAGGTAATCGGACCCGATGTTAAAGGCATCTTTGGTGGTTTGCGCAGTGGTCACCCCGCCGTTAATCGCATCGACCACCAGAATGCCGTCACCTTCGGTTGGCTCGCCAAGTCGGCTGACGTCGATATCCAGCAGCGTGCTGCCGCTGGCCGAGCCGCCGTCGATCACCAGCCGGTCGGCGATGCCGGGGCTGTTCTGCTGGGCTGCAATTTTCAGCGTGCCGTTGAGGCCGACATAATCGCCCGCCACCGTCAGGGTCGAGCCAACGTTGCCGCCGCGCAGATTGACCGTGCCCTGGTTCACCAGGTCCTTCACGGTCTGGTTATGACCGCCGGTATCCAGCGTGCCGTTACTGCTGACGATATGGCTGGAGGCGTTGCTGAAGCGATTGATGCCGCCCGCCAGCAAGGTGCCGTTTTCCACCAGCGTGTAGCCGGTCCATTTATTGAGGCCGTTCAGCACCGTGGTGCCTTCACCGCGCTGAATAAAATCACCAGTGCCAGTAATGATGCCGTTAAGCTCCAGCGTGTTGGCGCGATTCACCACCAGAGTGGCGAGGTTGACCACGTTACCCAGCACGCTGCCGCTGGTGCCGCCATTGCCGAGTTGCAAGGTGCCGTTGCGCACCGTGGTTTCGCCCTGGAAGCTGCTGTCCTGCGTCAGGGTCAGCACGCCGTCGCCCTGTTTCGCCAGATTGCCGCTGCCGCTCACCGCGGTCAGAAGAGAAACGTCGTTGCCGTTGGTATCAATGGCGCCGCCGTCCCCGGCCAGAGTCACTTCGCGGGCGGTATCAAACGCCGCACCGTAGCGCAGCGTACCGCCATTCAGGGTAATTGCCGTGCCTGCCGCACCGAGGTTCGGATCGCCCGAGACCTGCAGCACCCCGTCGCTGATAGTGGTCCCGCCCTGATACGTATTGTTGCCGTTGAGCACCAGAGTGCCGAGGTCGGTTTTATTCAGCCCGCCGCTGCCCGCGATTTGCGAGTTAAGGGTCGCGGTATAGCCCGCCCCGCGCAACGTCCCGTCCCCGACGCGAATAATCGTGTCGGCGGTATCGGTGGTAATCACCCCGTCATTGATCACGTAGCCGTTGGTCATAAACTGCGCGCCGCTGATGGTCACCGCACCGAGACTGTTATCGACGCTGACGTTACCGGACTCGCCGCCAAACACCGCAAAAGCGCCATCGCTGAACGGGGTGTTAAAGGCCCCTTCCGGCGAGGTCTGATCGGTGGTCCAGTTATCGTTGCCGTTGCTGTTTTGCCACAGCCCGTTACCGCCATCGATCGTGTCGTTGTTTTTCAGCGAACCGCCTTCGCCGCCGAAGCCGTCCCAGAAGCGCATGGTGTAACCGCTGCGGTTGACCAGGTTCACCTGTCCGTCGATCGAGGTCTGAACATACAGATCGTCGGCCGCCGCAGGCGCCGTGCCAATCTGCAGAATGTTGTTGGTCAGCGCGCCGCTGTAGTCGATCACCCGATAGACGCCAACGTCGAAATTGCCGCCTGCGGTCTGGGTAATATTGAGTGTGCCATCGAGATTCAGATCGCCGTTCACCGTCAGCAGGTCGTTCAGCGCCCCGCCCGGCGTACCGGACTGGCCAAACTGGAAGTCCAGCTGCGCATTTTGCGCCAGCGTCAGGCTGCCGATCGTCAGTTCGCCCACGCTGCCGACCGCCGCGCCCGGCGTCAGATGGCCATTGTCGGCCACGGTAACGCTGCCGCCTAAGATCCCGGCCCCGCCCAGCGTGGCATCGGTGGCCACAATGGTTGCCCCCGTCGCCGCGCTTTGGTCGCCGTTGACCAGCAGTACGCCCTGTTGCACCGAGGTTGCGCCGGTATAGCTGTTATCCCCGGTTAAGGTCAGCGTGCCGGAGCCGGTTTTCGCCAGCCCGCCGCCGATACCGCTGATAAGCCCGCTGATGGTGTCGTTGAGACCAAGGTTGCCTTCGGTCAGCGTTGCGCTGCCGAGGTTAACGTCCCCGGCCCCGGACAGCGAACCGATGGCGGTATTGCCTGCGGAATCGACCAGCGACACGCTGCCGCCCGCCAGGTTACTGATGCGTGCTGACGCGCCCTGGGCATTGCCCGTATAGGCCACGGTGCCGCTGTTGGTGGTCAGGCTGTTGCCCGCATCGGCACTGCCTGACAGCAGCATCTGTGAAGCGGTATCAACATTGACGGTCGCATTGCCGCCGCTGCTGTCATCCCCCAGCGTCAGCGTGCCGTCAACCAGGTTGATAGCGCTGCCGTCCGCGGTGGCGGTATCGTTAAACGCCAGCGTCGAGCCGGTGACGGTAAACAGATGGGCTTCGGCGGCGCTGTCGTTGTTGAAATTGAGCCGCGCGTCATCGGTCAGCGCGACCGTACTGTCGGCGCGGCCCAGCGCTCCGCTGGCGTTGGCATTGACGGTTAATGTGCCGGTGCCGTTTTTACCGATAATCGTGGTATTGCCCTGATAGCTGTTGGCGATATTCAGATCCAACACCCCATCGTCGGTGCCGGTAGAACTGTCTTTCACCGCCAGCGGGCCGTCGCCACCAATCCCGCCCTGTGGGGTAAAGGTCTGGCCGAAGACGTCGAAGGTGCCGCCCGCCACGCCATCGACAACAAACAGGCGGTCGGTGGTGTAATCGGCCCCGGTCTGGAAGGTGGCACCATTTTTGATCAGCACAAAGGTGTCGGCATCGCCGAGGCTGCTGTCTTTTGATACCTGTAAAATGCCGTTCCACACCGCCGTGCCGCCGCTGTACTGGTTGTCGCCGTTGAGGATCAGACGACCGGGGTCGGTTTTCAGCAGGCGGATGGCACCGTCGTCGTTATTGTCCTGCACCAGATCGACATTGACCGTGGTGGTCACATCGGCACCGGCCGCGCCGTCACCCACGCGGATCACAAAGAAACTGTCGCCATGCGTCCCGCCCACGGCATCGTAGCTGTTATCGGGCGAACCTGCCCCCGCCAGATTGGTGGCGACGATGTGCAACTGAGAGTCCGGGTTGGCGGGATCGGCCGCCAGCACGTAGCCATCGGTGGTGAACTGCATCCCGCTGGTGAGGACATCCCCCGCGACATTGCTGATCAGCACGTTATCGGCCGCCCCCTGGAAGACGGCAAAGGCGGTTTGCGACCAGGGGGCATTGCCCACCCCGTTGACCTGGGTCCAGTTGTTACTGGTCCCGGAAATTAACGCCGTCCAGAAGCCGAATCCGCCGTCGACAGTCCCGTTCCCGGAAGTGCCGTCGCCGTGGTTGGTGGCATTAAGATCGCCATCCCAGAACTGGAGCTGATCCGCGGGCTGCGGGAAATCCAGCACCAGGTTAACCTGGTTGGCAATGTTGGTCTGGACGGCATACAGTTCAGCGTCGTTTGGCGGCAGCGTGCCAATGGTCATGGTGTTATTGACCAGCGCACCGCCGTAGTTAAACAGACGATAGACCCCTGGCAGGAAGGTTCCGCCTGCGGTCAGAGCTACATTGACGACGCCGTCGAGGGTCAGATTCCCGGCCACGTCCACCAGATCGTTTAGCGCCCCGCCAGGGGTATAGGCTTCCCCGAGTTGGAACTGGCTGTCGGTGTCACTCGCGAGGGTCAGATCGCCGTTGATGGTCAGCACCCCGGTGCCGTTGCCCCGGGCATCATCCCCCGGACGCAGCACGGTGCCGGTATCAAAGACCACATCGCCGCCCAGCGTGCCGTAGCCGCCGAGGGTGGTGCCGGACTGGACGGTGGTCAGCCCGGTTCCGCTCTGCACGCCGTTAACCAGCAAAGTGCCTTGCTCGACGGTAGTGGTTCCGGCATAGCTGTTGTTGCCGCCAAGGCGGGTCACGCCGCTGCCCAACTGGCGGAAGTCCCCGGTACCCGAAATCACGCCGTTAAGCGCCACGTCGTCCGAACGGTTCACCGTTAACAGGCCGTTGTCGGTGATGTTGGTGACGGTCGACAGGCTGCCGGTGGTGCCGCCGTTGCCCAGCGCCAGCTCGGAATCGGGACCGATCAGCGTATTGCCGGTGAAGGTGTTGTTACCCAGCAGGATGGTGTTGCCGCCGTTGATGCGCTCCATGCCGCCGGAGCCGGAAATCACTCCGCTGTAGGTCTGATCGGCTGCGCCATCAAACGACACCAGGCTGGTAGGCCCGGTCGTCGCGATGTTGTACTGGCGGATGGTGGCTTCGCCGCTGGTCACGCCGTTATCGCCGGTGCGCAACGTCGCCCCGTTGTTGACGTTAATCTGTTGCGCGCCGGAGAGCGCCAGATCGTTGACCACGCGAACATCCGCCGGATCGCCATCAAGGGTCAGGGAGCTCCAGCCGGTGCCAATGTTGGTGCCCTGGGCCAGATCGTCTGCCGCCAGCGAGCCAATGTTTGCCGACCCGCCAGCGCTGTGGGTGCTGTTAAACGTCAGCGCGTTGTTGGTGCCGCCTTCGCTGAGAACATGGTGGAGAGTGGACAGACTCACGTCACCGAAGGTGGCGGTATCATTGCCATCGCCCCCGGTAAAGGTCACGCCACCGGCGAATTCCCCCGCCGTATAGCCAAACTGGTCATTGCCGCTGCCGAGGGTGATCTCGCCCTGGGTGGTGCCGGCGTTGATGTTCATTACGTCGTTGCCGCTGCCGGTTAACACCACCTGGGCGCTGTCGCTGGCGGCACGCAGCGTGCCGGTGTTAGTCACGGTGTTATTCGCGCTACCGGAGGCGTCAATCACCGTCGCGTCTTCGCTCTGGCTGATGATGGTCCCGGTGTTGCTGATGCTGCGCGTGGCTGCGGTGCCGTTAAGCGCAATCAGCGACTGGGCGTTGGTGGTGCTGGTGGAGGTGATGGTCCCGCTGTTGCTGAAGGCCGCAGTATTCTGCGCCAGGATGGTACTGCCGGTATCGCTGCTGGTGGTGATCACGCCGCTGTTGCTCAGGCTGCTGGCATTGGTCGCTTCAATCGCCGCCCCCGCCGTTGCCCCCATGGTGATCGAGGTACCCGAGTTCACGCTGCCGCTGGTGCGCGCGAGGATCCCGGTGCTGTCGGTGCCGGTTCCGTTGATGGTGTAGCCGGTGCCGATGGTCAGATTGCCGCTGGTTTGCGAGCCATCCGCCTGCATAAAGGCAAAGCCGCTGCCGCTGCCCAACACATTCAGGACGTTGTCGCTGCCTTCGGCGGTAAAGGTCACCGCCGTGCGGATCGCCGGGCCATCGCCCGCATTAATCGTCACGTCGTTGAGGTTGATATCACTGGCGCTGGCGTTGTTATTGATGCCCGCGCCGGTTCCGCTCACATCGATAGTGGTGTTGCTGGCGTTGAAAGAGGACGCCCCGGTGCTGTCGATCCGCACCCCGTCCGCACCGTTGCTGGCGGTGATCTGGTTTCCGCTGCCGTTGACGGTCAGCGTGGCTCCGTTGCCTGCCAGCTGTACGGCGGCTAACCCGCCATTGGCGGTAACCGTACCGAGCTGGCTGACCGTCGCCCCTGCGCCCTCAACCCGCAGACCAATATTCCCGCTGCCGGAGGCACCGGACACCGTGATGGCACCGCTGTTGTTCAGCAGTCCGGCATTCTGAATATCCACCCCGATGTTGTTGGTACCCGCGACGCTGACCGGCGCCGTAACCGTCGCCTGGCCGTTGTTATGCAGGATGATCCCGGTGCTGTTTGTTCCCAGCAGATTGATCGCCGCCCCGGCATTTAAGGTCAGATTGCCGAGGTAGCCAATGTTATAGCCGACAATCCCCGACTGCCCGTCGGCAGAAGCGATCACCGCATCGGACGTCACCAGCGTTTCCCGCGCCACGGGATCAATGGTGGCGTCGATATTGTAATTGCGACCATCCACCAGCACCGCCGTGGTGTTGTTTCCGGCCAGATTAATCGCCCCGTCGGTGATCGCCCCGTTTGCCCCGCCGGTCACTTTGACCCCGACCGCATTGTTGCCGGAGACGGTGATGGTGGCAGCGCCGGTGGTTAACTGGGTAGCGACATCATCGGCAAGATCGTTATTGTTCAGATCATCCACACCGTTGGCAAAGACCCCGGTGGAGCCTTGCCCGGAGACAATCAGGTCGTAACTGCTGCCGGTGCCGGTATTGCCGTTGAAGATCGCCCCATGATCGACGGCGAACAGAATCGAGTCCGTCTGCGCGTTATCGGTAATGGTCGCATTGGTAATGTTGATGCTGGCGCCCTGGCCCCAGGCGTAATAGCCCATCTGCTGCGAATTCTGGAATGACAACGAGGCGTCCGCGCCAATATCAATGGTGGCGTTGCCACGGGCATGCACCCCAATGGCCCCTGCCGACAGCAGACTGATGTCCGAATCCAGCGTTACCTGCGCCGCCTGGCTGTTAAGCCCTTCGGCATAAACAGCATAGTTGCGATAGGTATAGGGCTGGGAATCGGTTCCCCCTGCATCACCGGCCGTTCCCACGATGATGCTGGCATCCGCGGTTGAATTCAGCGTAGCGTTTGCGGTTTGCGCCAGGATGTTGAGGGCGATGTTGTTGTCGCCATCCACGAAAATCCTGCCGTTGTTGGTGACCACCCCGCCATTGTCTTTGACATACATGCCGTAGTTGGCAGCCGCAGCGGTCCCGCCGTCTGAAGTGGACGTCAGGGAACCCAGCACATTCAGCTGCCCATTGTTGGTCACGTCCTCGGTACCACCGTCAACCAGCATCCCGGCAGCATTGCGGGTTTGTGACAGCAGCGTGATCGTGCCGGTGTTCACCATGTTGCCCTTGCCGGTGGTGTACATCCCGGCGGTTAAATTCCCGCTGCCGACCAGATTAATGGCCTGCGGTACCGCGACGGTGGTGATCGGTGCGCCACCAATAAAAATGCGCCCGGCGTTAGTCACCGTTCCGGTGGAGTCACTTAAAATCGCATAGCCACCCGCGCGTCCGTCTGGATTACGGCTGTTGCCCGTCAGGGTAATGGTGCCGGTGTTAGTGAGCGTGCTGCTGTCGCCAACCGCCATCCCCCAGGCGTTATGGGATGCGCTATTGGTGACGGCAACGTTGATATACCCCGAGTTACTGAGCGTCGCGTCGCCAAGCCCGGCCATCCCCACGCTGCCGACGTTGCTCACATTCTGATTTACCCCGTCTTTTTCGAGGAACAGCCCGGCATTGATGGTCCCGGTATTGATTGCATCGCCAAAGTTGGCGAGCATCGCTACCGTCGACGTGCTGCCGCTGCTGCGCCAGGCATTGATGTCACCGTTGTTGGTGATCACCCCGCCATCAAAGGCTTCCATGACGGCGGATGCGCCATCAACGGCCAGGCTGCCATCCGCGGTGACCGTGCCGGTTGCCGCATCGCCGTTAGCATAGATGACCCGCAGATCGCCCGTGCCAATGGTGGCGTTGTTGGTATGGTTCAGACGATCTTCCCAGACGTCATAGGTGAGGTTTATCTGGGTACTTTGCGCCTGGTTGAGTAATCCGGTAATGATGCTGTTATAGACAGTTTGCGCTTCAACGGCGGAGTCAATGACTTCACCCTGAACGGTTGCCCCGGCGGTCAGCCAGTACTGGATCTGCGGGCTGCCAGCATACGCACCCTGCCCGGTGAGGTAATTATTCACATCAGCAATATCGTCCGAAGAGGTGATGTCGAACGTGCGGCTGCCCAACTGGATCACGCGTCCGCCGGGGAGTTCGGTGTAATTCGGTAACGTCAGGGTGTAGTTATACTGGGTGCTTTGCGCGCCCACGCTCTGGCTCTGGTTGCTGATCACCGCCGCAGGACGGAAATGAATATAGTTATCGGACTGCCAGTTAACCGCGCTGGTGGCCGATCCATCCCCGTCGGCACGGGCCAGGGTGGAGTCTTTGGTCAGCAGGTCGAGGGTATTGGCCGCCGCGGCAATCGGGGTCGCGCCAAGGGTGTCCGCGCCAATATTGATATTCGCTGTACCGCCATCAGTACCGATTTCAACGATGCCGAACTGGTTCATGATCCGCACAGATTCAGGGTCATAAACCGATAATTGCATATTGCCGACCGGGGTATCGTCCGCCGAGACAAAGGTTGAGGAGTCGTAAATACTGATGACCTGGAAGCTGCCGTCCAGCCCCGGGACCTCAACGTTGAGCTCCTCGTTCTGCTGCGGATTCGCCGGATTAGGCGAGTAGGTAAATTCACTGATATTGGCGGCCGTAATCGGGGTGATCACCCCTTGCGAATCCGTTGCCTGAATAGTGAGGATCCGATCCCCTTCCGGGGCAATGGCCCCTGGCAGCGCATTGACCACCGTAACGGTCCGCCCGGTTACCCCGTTCCCGGACGTCACATCCGGCAGTTGCGGGATTGGGCCCAGAATATTAAGCGTAGTGCCCGGTAAATAATGATTCGGTAAAACCTGATTATCAATGCTAAAGGCTATACCTGTATCGATGACTGTATCAAAGTTATAGGTGGGGTCAGTCGGGAATAAATAACTGGGATAGGCGGTCGCCCAGTTTATATCGTCTGCATACGCTGCGCCGGATAAGCCAGAAAGTATTACCGTAACAACGCTGGGGATAATCAGACGGCGAGGACTTTTTTTGCCGGAGTGCGCAGTAGAGAGCTCACTTACCGCAACAAAACAGCCAGCCACGTGGCTCCATACATGACGATATATTTTATTCATAACAGCCCTGCCTGATCCATAGGTTTGAAATCAATGGAAATAACGAGAAAAGTTAAGAAACATCAGTGGGAGTAGTACGATAAGGTTAGCTGAATATTTAATTTTCACGAATAGTCATTATTGAAAAAATAAATCAATGATATTGACGGGATGCTGAATATAATCTAGCTGCGCTAACGCATTAACACTCTTAATCAATTTAAAAACAATTAGTCTGTAGGCCTAATTATTTAATTGCACATCTTACTTGCTGATTACAAACAACGGTTTATATTTTAAAGCAGGTTACAGATTGTAACTTTCGGGATGTAGACAATTTTCGTCGAGCCGCTAAAAGTGCGAGGATGTAAATGAAACTGAAACCCATAGCCAGAGGACTGGCGCTGGCTGGTCTGTTGACCACATTCATTGTTCCAGCGTATGCCGATGTTTCCCCTAAAGACGCCACCGCCGCCACCAAACAAGCTAACGACAGTCTTTATAACCAACTTCCTTTCTCTGATAACACTGACTTTACCGATGCGCACAAAGGCTTTATTGCCCCGCTGCCAACTGAAGTGATTCACGGTGAACAGGGAAATGTGGTCTGGAATCCTCAGCAGTACGCGTTTATTAAAGAAGGTGAAAAAGCACCGGATACGGTTAACCCGAGCCTGTGGCGACAGTCGCAGCTAATTAATATTAGCGGCTTATTCGAAGTCACCGACGGGGTATATCAGATCCGCAACCTCGACCTGTCGAATATGACCATTATCGAAGGAACTACCGGCATTACCGTCGTTGACCCGCTGGTCTCGGCAGAAACCGCGAAAGTCGGGATGGACCTCTATTTCAAACAGCGCGGTAAAAAACCGGTTGTGGCGATTATTTACACCCACAGCCACGTTGACCACTATGGCGGCGTGCGCGGCGTGGTTGACGAAGCCGACGTGAAAGCCGGTAAAACCAAAATTTACGCTCCGGCCGGCTTTATGGAAGCCGCCGTGGCAGAAAACATTATGGCCGGTAACGTGATGAGCCGCCGCGCCAGCTACATGTACGGCAACCTGCTGAAACCGGATGCCAAAGGCCAGGTCGGTGCCGGTCTGGGGACTACCACCTCGGCGGGTACGGTGACGCTGATTGCGCCAACCAATATCATCGAGAAAGACGGTCAGAAAGAGACCATCGACGGCCTGACCTATGACTTTATGCTCGCACCAGGCTCCGAAGCCCCGTCAGAAATGCTGTGGTTTATCGAAGAGAAAAAACTCATCGAATCAGCCGAAGACGTGACTCACACCCTGCACAACACCTACTCCCTGCGCGGGGCGAAAATTCGTGAGCCGCTGCCGTGGTCGAAATACATCAACGAAGCGATTGTGCGCTGGGGTGATAAAGCCGAGATCCTGATGGCCCAGCACCACTGGCCGACCTGGGGTAACGAAAACGTCAATAAACTGCTGAAAAGCCAGCGTGACCTGTACCGCTACATCAACGACCAGACCTTGCGTATGGCCAACCAGGGCCTGACCCGGGATGAGATTGCCGCCAACTTCAAACTGCCGGACTCGCTGGCCCACACCTGGGCGAACCGTGGCTACTACGGCTCGGTGAGCCACGACGTGAAAGCCACCTACGTGCTGTACCTCGGCTGGTTTGACGGCAACCCGGCCACCCTCGACGAACTGCCGCCGGAAGAGTCGGCGAAGAAATTTGTCGAGTACATGGGCGGTGCCGATGCGCTTCTGCAGAAAGCGAAAACCGACTTCGACCAGGGTAACTACCGCTGGGTCGCGCAGGTGGTGAGCAAAGTGGTGTTCGCCGATCCGCAAAACCAGGCCGCGCGTAATCTGGAAGCAGATGCGCTGGAGCAGCTGGGTTATCAGGCTGAGTCTGGCCCGTGGCGTAACTTCTACCTCACCGGCGCGCAGGAACTGCGTAACGGCGTGGTGAAAGGCCCGACCCCGAACACTGCCAGCCCGGATACCGTGCGTGCGATGACGCCAGAGATGTTCTTCGACTATTTGGCGGTGCACATCAACGGCGAGAAAGCAGGTAGCGCGAAGTCGGTGTTTAACATCGATCTGGGCAGCGAAGGCGGCAAGTACAAGCTGGAGCTGGAAAACGGGGTGCTGAACCACACCGCCAACGCAGAAGCGAAAGATGCTGACGCGACCCTGACCCTCAGCCGCGACACGCTGAATAAAATCATCCTGAAAGAGACTACCCTCAAACAGGCTGAAGACAGCGGCGATGTGAAACTGACCGGCGACGGTGCCAAACTTGACCAGATGCTGGGCTATATGGACAAGTTTGAATTCTGGTTCAATATTGTGACACCGTAACGTAACGACACCCTCGCGACTCCATCGCGAGGGTGTTATCTCTCTGGCCTGCCTACACAATGGCGATAAAACCTCCCTTCCTTCTCATCCTGCTGCTCGCGTCGATGGCCTTGAGCCCGTCGGGCTTACTGCGGACGGTCATCGCATCAAGCAACGCGCAGATGCGGTACTGACCCTGATGAGCTATATGGCGATCCCGGATATCACCGCCAGCGATCTGAACATCGGCACCGGCACCAGTGAAAGCAACGAACTCTCGGTTACCCAGTTTGGCGGCGGCGCGACGATGGGCGAGTCCTTCCCGCTGTACCTTGAAGGGGCGCTGGGCTACAGCCGTTACGATCCGCAATTTCTGGTCAGCAATGGCACGGAAACGCGACGGATACCGACCAAATGGAACAGCCTCACCGCCACCGGGGGGATCGGCTGGGATGTAACGCTCTGGCGCGATAACCGGGGCGGTAATCTGGTGCTGCGCCCGATTGCCAATGTGATGCTCGGCACCCTGGCCAGCGATGCCCGCATCGGGGCGTGGGTCATCGATCGGCGCACCAACGCCGACTTTGATTTTCTGGATGGCGGACGCTTAAACGCCTACGGTCTGGGCGGGTCGCTGATGCTGGATTATGAGCTGGTTTCTAAGCCGCAGGATGTGGATATCGAACTGCGCTATTCGGGCATGAAAATCCAGACCTTTGCCAACACCTCCCGCGCCGTGGAAGGCCATGCGAAGGCGCATAATCTGGGCCTGTATCTGCGCCGCCGGGCACCCATCTCCGACTGGACGCTGTTAAAAAGCCCTGTCCGCTACGTGCTGGAAGGGGCGCATACCGAATACCTGGGCGACCAGCGCGGCACACTCGGGTTTAACAGCCTGAGCTCGGTCGGCGTCGGGATTGAGCTCGACAGCAGTAAATACCCGGTCTTTATCACCCGTACCCGGCTGGTGGCGCGCTATATGTTCGGGGAAGACACCAGCGGGTACGGGATCGGCCTGGCAATGAGTTTTTAATTGCCGGGTTTTAGCGCACATTGCGCCGGATCAAACACCGTCTTCCAGTCTTTTTGCATATCCACCACCGTCCAGCCTTTCTCTTTCGCCACCGTTAGGCCTTCGACCAGTTTGCCGCTGGCGGGCGGATGGCTGTCGTAGGCATATTCCCGTTTGTCGTCGGTATGGTGAACGATCAGGCCAAAGGTTTTGAAGTCCGGGTTGGCGGCGGTGTACTGCATCATGGCTAAATCGCCGTCGCTGTTGCCAAAGGCCGCCACCGGGCGTTGCCCCATAAACAGATGAATGGCCACCGGCTTGGCGGCCGCATCGTCATTGAACGCCCCTTTCATGGTTTTGCGCAGTTGGGTGCCGTCCTCGGTTAACGAAAACTCGCTCAGCGAGAACGACCCCACCACCTGCTCCGGCGGAATGCCGTACATTTTTTGGCTCAGCACGCGCATAAAGTCGATGCCACCGCCGGAAATAATCCAGGTTTTAAAGCCGTTGTCACGCAGGTAGTCCAGCACCTGGCGCATCGGCTGATAGCCCATGCTGTCGTAGCGGCAGCCAAAGCGTTGATCGCGCTGGTTGTCCACCCACTGGCTGACGCGCTGGGCGAACTCCTCGGTGGTGATGTCGCTGTGGGTGGCGGCCAGCAGCTGCATTAGCCCTTTTTCACCGGACGCGGCGACCGCTTTCAGGTCGTTATTCAGCACCGCGCCGAGCACCGGATCGTTCTTCCACTCCGGGTGCTGCGGGGCCAGACGCTTCACTTCGTCCACCGCAAACTGCAGCTGGAAGGTCAGCGGCGCTTCCGGCCACAGGGTGCCGTCGTTATCAAACACCACGTAACGCTTGTCCGGCGGAATATAGGTGGAGCGATCCTGATTGGTGGCATTTTGCACCCACTGCATAATGGCGTTTTTCGCCGCCGTATCGTTCCAGGCGGAGAGCGGATCCGCCGCCTGCGCGCTGCTCATGGCAGCGAGCAGCAGTACGCTGAGGACTACCTTCTTATTCATCGTTCACCCCTTTTGTCAGGCGTCATTTTCGGCAGGTGGACTGGCGTCCAGAAACGACGCCAGATGTGATGGAGATACGTCAGGCTGCGTCCCAGCAGACGCCGCGTTAACCAGACCACCACCGCCAGCGCAATGCTGGCTGCGATAATCAGCGCCGTGCGCCAGGGGCTTTCGCGGGTGGTGCCGCGCAGGGCCGACTCGCTGCCGGCCGCACGCGCCGCCGCCACCTGCAGGGTCGATCCCGGTAGTGTCGCGTTCTGCCACTGCTGATGGGTGGTGTCCCACCAGCGCAATTTGACCGGCGGAATAACAATGCTGCCCGCCTGCGACGGCAGATAGCGCAGTTTCTCCACCCGCCGGGCACCTTCAATCTCACCCCGCCCTGATTTGAGCAAGGTATTCTCCGGCGTCAGGCGTTGGGTATCGGTTCCCGGGATCGCATACAGAATTTGCGGGATCTGGGTCGCCACAATGCCGCCCGCCTCCACCGTCACGGTGCGCTCGACCACATCACCCGCATGCAGGCTGTCGTCGTTGCTGGCGTGAAACTGGGTAATTTTCTGGCTCAGGGTTAAACGGCTGGCGGGCAGGAAGCGATCGGGCTGCTCGACGCCTTTTGGCCAGACAATCGGCTTTTTCAGCTCCGGCAGTTGCACGGTGACCGGGGCCTGGCTGGCGGACGTCAGGGTGATTTCGGTGGCCGGCAGCAGCAGGTCGCCCTGATCCCACGCCATCACCTGCCGTTCGAGACGCACCCCGCTCCAGCTGATGCCCCCTTGTTGACGGCTCAGCAGTTGGTTAGGCACAGGCGTCGTCATTAATGCGCCGTTTTTAATCACAAAATCGGGCCATTCCGGCGGTGGGTTAAACCAGCTGTCGGTCCAGTAGGTCACGGCGATGGTCACCGGCTGCCCCGGCGTGACGTGTTCGGGGGCCACCAGTTCACGGGTGATATCCATCGCCCCACGGGCAGGCAAAACGGCCACTAACAGCAAAAGAAGCAAGGCTTTCATGGCGTCGGCTCCGTCGTGGAACGATACAGATTTTCCAGCAGGCCGGACGGCGAGACCTCGAGATTCTCGAACCACTGATTCACCTGCGGGCTGCTGCTGGCGGTGGGCTGGAGATCTTTTTGATTCACCCCTTCGCCTTTCTTCAAATCCTGTTTAATTTCGTCGGGCTTGTAGTCCTGCTCTTTGCCCTGCGCGCCCTGCCGGTCGCGCTCTTTCTGGCGCAGCTGCATGATGATGTTGGCAATCGCGGCGCGGTTCTGCTGCGCCAGCGTCCAGTCCGGGCGCAGGCTTAAGGCGCGATCGTAGCTGTTCAGCGCCTGCTGCCACTGTTTTTGCTGGGCATAACTGTTACCGAGCCACAGCAGGGTATCGGTGGTCTGCGGTGCCTGGCGAAACGCGGCCGCGGCCGCGACAAAATCCTCGGCACGGTAGTACGCAATCCCCTGCCAGAGCGGATCCTGGAAGCGTTGCGCCGCCTGTTGATAGTCGCCGTGATTAAAAGCGATTTGTCCCTGCATATCCGGGCTGACCCACGCATCCTGCCAGGCCGCATGGCCTTGCGGCGCGTACAGCAGCGGCATCAGCACCACCAGCCAGCAAATCAGCTGTCGGCGACCGAACAGCAGTAACAGCAGCATCGGGATCACCAGCAGATAGCCGCTGTTTTTCCAGTGCAGATCGCCGCGGGCGTTATTTTGCGCCGCCACCGACTGCTGAATATGGCTGGCGATGACCGCCAGATCGCTGTCATCGCTGGTCACCAGCGTCACCGGAATGCCACCATCGCGCAGCTTAGTGAAGCGCTCGACGTTAAGACGGGTGTCGATCCCGCGCTGGGCGTAGCTTTCCGGTAACGCTCCCCCGCGCGCCGTGCCCGGCACCCAGATTTGTAGCGGTAATGTCTGCTGCGCCAGCCAGTCGGCCTCCTGCGCGGAAAGGGTATCGGCAATCAGGATGATGTTGCGCGGTGCATCGGGCGATTCCGGCATGTTTTTGATTGCCAGATCCAACGCCTGTTTTAACCCTGAGCCTTCTCCTTCGGGCAGCAGGCCCGGATTTTGCGCATGCAAAAACAGAGAATAAAACGTCGGATCGACGGTCAGCGGCGTGGTGAGGTACGCGTTGGCGTGGTACACCACCAGTCCAAAATGGGTGCCCGTTGAGCGCGACATCAGCTGCATAATTTTGCTCTGCATCCGCTGATGACGACTGGGGGCGAGATCCTGAGCGTACATCGCCGGATCCTGCTGCAGCACTACCATCAGATTGCTTTGCGGCGTCAGGGCGGCGGGCAGTTCGCGCTGCCAGGTGGGGCCCGCCAGCGCAATCACCCCCAGCGCACACAGCCACGGCAGCACCCGGGTCAGGCGTTTTTTACGCCCGATAATCAACGCCCGGGCAAAGGGTTTGTCCATAATCTGCAGCCAGGCGCTGCGCTGACCGCTGGCCACAAACCACAGCAATCCGCACAGCAGCAGACCCACTAACCACCAGGGATGGGTAAAGTGAAAATCACTCATGCGGTTTTCTCCCGAATAACGCGCCCGACCGCAAGCAAGATCAGTAGCCCCAGCGCCAGCAGCAGCGGCCACTGGAACAGCGGCAGATGCCACGACCAGCCAATCGACTTCACCTGTACCGGGGTGATGGCGTCGATCGCCTGCCAGACGCTGTCCAGCGCCGCCCCGGTATTGGCGGCGGTCCAGGCTTTGCCTCCGGTGATCTCAGCGATGTTCTGCATCAGGGCCAGATCCACTTTGTCGTCGCCGGTACTGTTCGGGTCGCCAAAGGCAATGGTGTGTACCTGAACGTGGTGGTCGGCGGCCAGCTGCGCCGCCAGCGCCGGTGCCAGCTGCGAGGCGGTATCGTTGCCGTCGGTCAGCAGGATCGCCAGCTTGCTGGCATCAGTGTGGGTGGTGCTGTCGAGCAACTTGACGGCCACGCCCAGCGCATCACCGATCGCCGTCTGCTGGCCAATCATGCCGGGCGAGAGCTGGTCAATGCGCGTTTGCAGGGCCTGTTTGTCTTCGCTGACCGGGGCAAAAGGCCAGGCCTGGCTGGCAAAAATCACCAGCCCGATGCGGTCGGTTTTGCGTCCGGCGACGAATTTCCGAACCGAGTCCTGCACCGCCTGCAGGCGCGTCACCCCGCCCTGAACGTCGTTTTTGGCCATAGAGCCAGAGACATCCAGAATCAGCACCAGGTCGCGCATCGGCTTCTGGATATGCTGCGGCGGGGTCAGGTATTCCGGGCGACTGAGGGCAGCCACCAGCAGGATCCACACCAGCCAGAACAGCAGGCTGGAGAGTTTACTGGTGCGGACCGGCTGGCTGTTCAGCTTCAGTTCGTCGATCAACTCCGGTAAAAAAGGCACCCGCACCTGCTCATTCACTTCACGATCCTGCGACAAGAAATAGCGGCCGATCAGCGGCAGAAAAATCAGTAACCCCGCCCACGGCCAGGCGAAATCAATGCGGCTCAGTAACTCAGACATTGGGTAATTTCTCCAGCCAGTGTTTAAGCTGAACCTGCAGACGCGCGCTGTGGCTGGCGTCGAGCTGGTTGTCGGGCTGGCAATATTTCGCGTTCAGCTGCTGGCGCAGATCGGGGTCGATGGCCACTTGCTGCAAAAATTGTTCGGGGGAAAGGGTCTGGCTAACCCTGCTGCGCGGCTGGTGCATCAGCTGGATGCGTTTGATCAACGCCAGCCAGCCGTCGACGCTGTGCGGGTGTTGCAATGCGGCCAGCGCCTCGCGTCGCCAGGCGTTACGCCGCCAGCGAGCCAGGCGAAACAGGATAAAGATCAGCAGCGCGATGACCAGCACCACGCCCGTCCCCCACCAGCCCGGCGGCAGCGGCAACCATGAAATATCCTGCGGTAGCGCCGGAACGGCAAGCTCCGGCACGCTAAAGCCTTTCTCCAGCATTCAGACTCCCTTTTGTAGCTGTTTGATCAGGTCCTGGGCGACCACAATCTGATTGACGCGGACGCCGAGGCGCGTCAGGCGATTTTCAAGACGCGCCAGCCGGGCGGTGATGCTCTGCTGGATGGCCCCTTGCAGATGCGGTGACAGGGAAAACGCCGCGTCATGCCCCTGATAGCGGGCGGCTAAATCGCCGTGCGACGGCAGCCGCAGATGCAGATCGTCCAGGGTGACAAAGGCGCTGATTTCGCAGCGACGGCGCAGCGCGGCAAGCAGCGCTTCCGCGGGGGCGTCCAGATCGTGAAAATCACTTAACACCGCCACCCACGCACCGCTGGGGATCAGCTGACTGGCGCGTTGCAATACGCTGGTGAGGGTGACTGTAGCCGGGGGTTCAGCGGGATAGCGGGCGGGCAACGCCTGGTTGTAGCGCAGCACATCGTCCAGCACGGCGTGTAAATTGCTGGCCGGGGAGCGGCATTTTTGCAGGCTGAGGTCGTCGTCGCCGAACACCAGGCTACCGATACGATCGCCATCGTGCCAGCTTCGCCACGCCAGCAGCCCGGCAATTTTGGCGGCGGCAACGGATTTGGTCTGCCCACGGGTAGAAAAGTACATATCCAGCCGCTGGTCGACAATCAGAAACACCGGGCGCTCGCGCTCTTCGTTATACAGGCGGATCCACGGCGTGCGCAGGCGGGCGGTGGCCTGCCAGTCGATCAGGCGCACGTCGTCACCCGGCTGATAGCGGCGCAGACTGTCAAAATTCAGCCCGCGCCCCTGCTGGCGGGAGACGCGCTCACCGGCCAGTGCGCCGGGCGGGATTTGCCCCGGTGGATTCGACAGCAGCCGGGCAGCACCGGCCAGCGCCATTAGCGTGTCGCGGTCGACCTGCAGTGCGCTGTCCATCACGCCACCACGGCGTCGAGCAACATGCGGACAATGTCGTCCGGTGAGCAGTTATCGGCATTGGCCTGATAGCTGAGCATCAGACGATGGCGCAACACCGCCGGGGCGACGTGCTGAATATCTTCCGGCATTACCGCGTCGCGCCCTTCCAGCCAGGCCAGCGCCCGACCGCACCGGTCCAGCGCCAGCGTGCCGCGCGGGCTGACGCCAATCGAGATGTAGCCCGCCAGGGTGTCGCTGACTGCCTGCGGATGGCGGGTCATGTTCACCAGATTAACAATGTAATTTTCAACCGTCGGCGCAACGTAAATGGCCGAGATCTCCTGCCAGCAGCTGGCGATATCCTGCTGGGAGAGCATCAGGATGTCGGGCTCGGCCACAGCAGGCTCGGTGCTTTGCGCCTGATACTTCTGCTGCTGTTCGGCGCGCACCATCTGCATCACTTTCTGTTCGTTCTCGCCGGACGGGTAATCCACCAGCACTTTCATTAAAAAGCGGTCCAGCTGGGCTTCCGGCAGCGGCCAGGTGCCCTCCTGATCGACCGGGTTTTGCGTCGCCAGCACCATAAAGACGCCGGGCAGCGGCCAGGTTTTACCGGCCACGGTGACGTGGCGCTCTTCCATCGCCTCCAGCAGTGCCGACTGCACGCGCGCCGAGGCGCGGTTGATCTCATCGGCCAGAATGATGTTGCCGAACACCGGCCCCGGACGAAAACGGAACTGATCTTCTTCGCGGGTGGCGTTTTGCTGGTAAATTTCGCTGCCGGTGATGTCGGAGGGCAGCAGATCCGGGGTGAACTGAATGCGGCGGAACTCCCCTTCCACATGGCGGGCCAGCTCGCGCACCGCGCGGGTTTTTGCCAGCCCCGGCAGCCCTTCGAGCAGCACGTGACCGTCACACAGCAGGGCCACAATCAGCATTCGTACCAGCGATTCCTGGCCTAACACCTGTTGATTCATGCGCTGCTCAAGCTGCAGCAGCTTTTCTCGGTTGGTCATTTGCGCAATCCCGTGAAGTCACGTTTCAAAAGCGTGGCGAGACCGACGAGGATCGGCTCGGCGTAGTTGAAGAAAGCTTTGATGCCAGGACACAGATAGTTAAGGCCAACTTCACCGTCCGGGGTGCGGACAATGCGGTTTTTCGGGCACTCGCCCCAGCACAATTTCAGGTACGGGCACTGTTTGCAGTAGTCCGGCAGGGTCTCTTTTTTGCCTAATCCAAACGCTTTCTGGCGTTCGGAAAAGGCCATATGTGCCAGTTTGGTGTCGGCGATATTGCCGATCTGGTATTCCGGGTAGACGTAGTGATCGCAGGAGTAGATGTCGCCGTTTTTCTCGACCGCCAGCCCTTTGCCGCAAAACTCAGAGGCGGTACAGATTTGCGCTGGCATCCCCATGGTTTGCGCCACCGCCGTTTCGAACAGGTTCACCTGCACGCGGCCCAGATCGTTATTGACCCACTCCTCGAACACCGTTTTCAGGAAGGTGCCCCAGTCTTCAGGATCGACCGACCAGTCGGTGACGATAGAATCCAAATCGCCCGGCCGCGCGCGGCGGCTGCCGGTCACCGGGATGGTGTCATCGCGCCAGAACTGCGGCGCAGTGACTTTAAAATCGACGGGTTCAACGCAGGGGTTGAACTGCACGTAGGTTGCACCCAGCTCGCGGGTGACGAACCGGTACACTTCCAGTGGGAAGCGCGCATTGGTGCGGTTGACCGTCACCAGGGCATTAAACGGCACCTTGTACTTTTTAAGCGCCTCGACGCCCTTCATCACCAGATCGAAGGTCGGTTTGCCGCTGCGCGTAACGCGGTAGCGGTCGTGTAATTCTCGTGGACCGTCGATCGACAGCCCCACCAGAAAACGATGTTCTTTGAGAAATTCCGCCCACTTATCGTTAATCAGCACGCCATTAGTTTGTAAGTCGTTTTCAATGCGCTGACCGGGTTTTTGGTACTGCTTCTGGAATTTGACCACTTTTTCGTAAAACTCGAGCCCCATTAAGGTCGGCTCGCCGCCCTGCCAGGAGAACACCACCTGGTCGCCATCCTGACCGTCGATGTACTGGCGAATAAAGTTTTCCAGTACCTCGTCGCTCATGCCGGTATGCCGATCCTGATGCAGCAGGTCTTCTTTGTGCAGATAAAAACAGTATGAACAGTCGAGATTACAGGTCGAACCCGAGGGTTTCGCCATCACATGGAAGCGTCTTTTATATTCAGGCCCCTTGCCGTCGTACTTTTCAGCGGACGGTAACGCTTTAACCGGCAACGTAGTGCTGTACTTCATCGCAAACCCCTGATTACCGGGTGGTTACCCACCCGGGTTTATGACAGCAATTAGTTACTCTTCGCGCCTTGCTCAATCAGCGACTGGACGTCAGATACGGTGAACGAACCCGGTTTCTGACGCGGCGGGAACTCCTGGAAGCTTTGCAGCATTTCGCCTACGTATTTCTGCGCCCCACCCAGCAGGAACAGACGGCTGTAGAACCAGCTGTTGTAGTCCATACCGGTATCGCCTTTCTCCAGCGGATCGATTTCCAGATCGAACAGCATCGGTACGCGCAGCTTGGTGAACGGATAGCGCCAGACGTCCATGCCGGTGTGTTCCTGGATCATAAAGTGCGCTTTCCAGCGGCCGTAACGGATGGCCAGCAGGTCACCGTCATCGCTCCAGTAGAAGAACTCTTTACGCGGGTCTTCACCTTTGCCCTGCAGGAAGTCGAGCTGGTTATACCCGTCGAGATGCACCTTGTAGTTCATCGAGGTGGTTTTATAGCCTTTAAGCAGCTGCTCTTTGATATCCGGTACGCCGGCTGCGGCGACCAGGGTCGGGAACCAGTCATTACTGGCGAAGATATCGTTGATCAAGGTGCCTGGTTTGACATGACCTGGCCATTTGATCATCGCCGGAACGCGGAAGCCGCCTTCCCAGCCGGTGTTTTTCTCACCGCGGAACGGGGTCATCCCGGAGTCAGGCCAGGTGGCGAGCATCGGGCCGTTATCGGTGGTGTACACCACAATGGTGTTATCTTCGATGCCGAGATCTTTAATCTTCTTCAGCACCTCACCCACCGTCTTGTCATGTTCCACCATGCCATCGGCATAGGTCCCCAACCCTGTCGCCCCTATGCTGGCGTCTTTCAGGTGGGTTTTGTTGTGCATACGGGTGGTGTTGTACCAGGTAAAGAACGGCTTACCGGCTTTAACCTGACGTTCCATAAAGTCGTTATTGGCGGCCAGGGTTTCATCATCAACGGTGCCCATACGTTTGATGGTGAGTGGCCCGGTATCTTCAATTTTGCCGTCGGCGCTGCTCTTAATGACGCCGCGTGGGCCAAACTGTTTGCGGTATTCAGGATCTTTCGGGTAATCGGGGTTTTCTGGCTCTTCTTCGGCGTTCAGGTGGTACAGGTTGCCAAGGAATTCATCAAAACCGTGCGCAGTAGGCAGGAATTCGTCCCGGTCACCGAGGTGGTTTTTACCAAACTGCCCGGTGGCGTAGCCCAACTGCTTAAGAATATTGGCAATAGTCGGATCGTCCTTGCTAAGACCCTGCGGCGCACCCGGCATCCCCACTTTACTCATCCCGGTACGGAACGGCATTTGTCCGGTAATAAAAGAGGAACGCCCGGCCGTGGAACTTTGCTCGGCATAATACGACGTGAACTTGGCACCTTCATTCGCAATACTATCAATATTCGGCGTCTTATAACCCATGGTTCCCTGGTTATAAGAACTTATATTCCAGTAACCTACATCATCACCAAATATGACAACAATGTTAGGCTTCGAATTCTTTTGTTCTGGAGCAGTGGTCGTCGACGTAGCGGGCGCTGCATAGGCTGCGGTTATTGCACTCGATGCAAGTGTCAGCATACTGGCCAACACTGTCCGCTTGAATGGAACGGTCTTGAGCATGGTAGAACTCCTTTCGTTAGAGGCAAAAAAAGTATAGGAAACATATTCCTGATGCGATGCGTAATTCATTTAAAAATAAATATCAGTTCGCCCGCTAATTAAGCCTTTTATTCTGGAAGCCGCACCCGTCAGGTATCGCCCATACCTTTGACGGAAATATTTAATTTTGAATTCCATTTCGCTGGTGTCAGGCAGGCTCTGGGCTTATTTTCCCCCGGTTATGTCAGCTATTCAGGAGAGTACATGGAAATTCAGGCGTTCCCGGGCGTCAGGCAATTTATTGCCTGGGTTGTTAATAACGAACCGGCAATTGTTCAGGGGGTGATCAATATGATGGGTGCCCTGCTGATCCTGGTATCGGGGATTTTTATTTCTCGTGTCGTCAGTTCGGGTTTCATGCGCCTGATGCTGACCCGTAATGTCGATCAAACTATCACCCAGTTTTGCAGCGCGTTACTGCGCTACGCGCTGCTGGCGTTCGCCGTCATCGCCGCACTGGGACGCGTGGGGGTCGAGACCTCGTCGATCATCGCGGTGGTGGGTGCCGCAGGGCTGGCGATTGGCCTGGCGTTGCAGGGTTCGCTGGCGAACTTTGCCGCCGGGGTTTTGCTGGTGACGCTGCGCCCGATCCGCGCGGGCGAATATGCCAGCGTGGGCGCAGTGGCAGGCACCATCGAGGAAGTGCATATTTTCTCGACCACGCTGCGCACCGCCGACAACAAAGTGGTGGTGGTGCCGAACGGCAAAATCATCGCCAGTGAAATCATCAACTACTCCCGGCAGAAAGAGCGTCGGGTGGATATCACCCTCGGGGTAGCGTGCTCCACCTCGGTTGAGCATCTGAAAGGTGTCATTAAAACGGTGGTGCTGCTCGATCCGCGTATTCTGCACGCCAGAGGCCACACCATTCGCTTAAGCGAGTTCGCCCCGTCGTCGCTCAATTTTGTGGTGCGCGTGTGGGCGGAGAACGCCCACTATTGGGATGTTTACTACGACCTGATGGAGAACATCAAAAATGCGCTGGATGCTAACCAGATCTCGCTTGCTTATCCGCAGATGGGGGTGCATTTGCACGAATCGGGTGGTGCGATTCACCCGCCCATCAACGGGACTCACAACAACGGAATCACCAGTCTCACAGAAACCACTCTGGTTTAACGCCAAACCGTGCAGAAAGCGCGTTAAATTGCACGGACGGCCCCCTCTCCTTTTTGGGGAGGGGGTTGGGGTGAGGGGGAACATGCGACTGAGGTGGTGGTTCCGTTCACTTTACGTTCATTGCTACTCTGAAATCACCGAACCGGTGAACGTGCCATGGCGGCTCAATCGCCGCCGCCCTGGCAACCCGGGCTACCGGCAAGAAAATCGCCGCTACGCGGATTATTCGCCCCCTCCATGGGGCTCACCCCTCCGGGGCCAGCGCAAGCGCTGTTCAAAATTGCTCCCGGCAATTTTGTCTTCGGCTTATTCCCTTCGGCTTCGGGTCGGCCGTGATCCTACATCCCTGTAGGTCACGCCCTCTCGGCGTATCCCTGCGCCTCGCCCCGGCCTGCGGTCAACGCCTCAGCGATTTACAGCCGGACCAGGACGTCGCGGTTATCTCTTTATTGTCCAGTCATGACTTCATCGCTGTAATGGCAGAAACCTTCCCGCTTTTTAGTTAATCAACTCCTCTATCGCCACCCGCCCCTCCGCGGTGTGCAGCCATCGCGGCGCGTTCAGCGTGTCGGCGTAGTAGCTCACCAGCTCATACAGCAGCCCTTCCATCACCTCTGCCATCTCTGGCGGTAGTGCCTTGCTGAGCAGCAGCTGGGTGACGGTCTGGCAATACAAGCCGAGCAGATCGCTTTCCGGCTCAAACGCGGGCAGATGCGCGGGGAGATCGTTGAGGGTGAAGAACTCCACCAGATGCGGCGGGATCGGCTCGTTGAGCGTCGGCTGCAGCAGCGCGAGACAGGCAGAAAGGCGACCGCAGAGGGCCAGCTTTTCCGCCGGGTCGTCGCTTTCCAGCAGGGTGTGGGCAAAGCGCTCGCAATGATCTGCCAGCTCGGTGAAATCGGTGTTATGGGAGAACGGTGCGGTAAATAAAGAATGATCAAGGGTGGTGGTCGTAGCCATGATGGCAGCCTCCTGTAATTTGCATTTTTTCTGCCACCCGAGAGGCTAATCTCGTGGTGGCAGAACCGAGCAGAGTTAGCCTTACCGGCATTACAGGAAACCGGCGCGTCTTTCGACGCCCCCGCCCGGCCTACCATTGAGATGTAACCGTGCGCACGACATATTACTATATCGCCTGTAATTTTACCCGAGAGGCTAATCCCGACGCCTGATTTTGCAGGCGTGACAAGAGGATACGGAGATGGGAGCGAGGCAACAAGGGGGGCCAGGACGATATCCTGGAAGCTACCTCGCAAATCAGATCAGTACTTTATATCGCGGGCTTCCTGACGGCCATCCTGCCTGGTTGCGCGCTTGTCCTGACGGCAGTCGTGGTTGCTCTTATCGTCCGCCTGCTTGCACTCATGCTTGGCATCGCGGGCATCCGAACGGGTGTCCTGACGGGTATCGCGCGCTTCACGGCGCTGGTGCGCCTGCTCGGTCGCCAGCGCGGCGGAGGCCATGGTCAGACTCAGGATCGCGACGGCGGTAACGCGGCTTAAAGTGCGTAAAGTCATATTCATAACCTGTTCCTCTCTGTTAAAAAAAACCGACAAGGACCAGGCAAACACGCAACCTGATGCCTTTCGGCAATAACAGATTATTACGTCGGGGATGTATCTTCCTTAATAGATTTATCCATTTCTGGATTAACGTTAAATGACTGGTGATAGTTTTCTGGCGGCGGAACATTTCCAGCTAAATATCGACTCCACTCTTGCCCTTACACTCCATGCCCCGTGAGCAATTTAATTAACACACCGGAAGCAAAGTGTTTCCTGATCCACAAAGGTTACACGCTGATTTGGCGAACGGAAGATGATCTGTTTTTTGCGTCTGAAAGACCTTTCACATTGTCATACACCCACCAGACTCTCAAGAGGAATACCCAGCTGCGCATGCAGACGGCGGATCATCGGTAACGTGAGTGTCCGCGTGCCGTTCAGAATTTCGTAAACACGATTTAACTTACCAATCGCCGGTTCAAGATCCTTAGCACTGAGCCCCTGCTGCTCCATGCGGAATTTAATGGCCTCAATCGGGGATGGTGGCTCAATGGGGTAGTGCTTTTTCTCATAATTTTCGATCAAAAGGCACATCACCTCAAAGTATTCACCTTCCGGCGTGTCCATTGCAGGTTCATTTTCGAACATCGGTTCGACCGCCTGGAGCGCGTCTTTATAGTCTTGCTCAGTTCGAATAGGTTTAATGTTCATTGTTCACTCCCGTTCAATCGTATCCGCATCTGTCGCGTCATAGTCTTTATGCGTTCCGATAAACTTCACGAAAATCCATCCACGTTGATACGCAATGGCAACGATTAACCGGTAACTGTTTCCTTTGATATTGAAGACCACTCGCCTGTTTTTAAGAATACTGGCACTGCGGTACTGGTCTTTAATTTCTGCCGGGTTTTGCCAGTCAGCCTTTGTAGCTTCATCCACCCAGGACTTTAGCGGTTGTTCGGCATCGGGGTTCTCCGCCCAGAAATCCCTTAGTATCTTTACTGAGATGATCTTCATCGTAAAGGGTAGTCCCATAATGGGACTACCGCAATCCTTTTAGTCCCATTATGGGATATAAATGAAAAATCGTAGCCTCCGCACATTCCCATCAGACCAGAACATCATCGTTCTTGATAACGTATGAACCGCTTTGACGAGTGGCTAAACTACGCGCTAAGCCATAAGCGAGAGGAACACGAGAATGGCAGCGTCTTTAGCAGGCGCAACATGAGGATACAGCGGAGAGGCGAGGCGACAAGGGGGGCCAGGACGATATCCTGGAAGCCGCCTCGCAAATCAGATCAGTACGTTTACGTGCGGGCCTCCAACGCCACAATGTGGGGAATAGAGGGGCCAGTCCGTGCCGGAGTGCCAGGCTATACCCGGTTCAACGGCAGCTGTTCCAGCGTGGTACGCAGCGCATCGCGCGCGTCACCCGTCAGCGTTTGCAGCGGGAACGGCAGGCACGGCGCAGTGACGCTGCCCATCAGTTCGGCGACCGTGGCAATCACCCGCAGGCTGCCGTGACGGCGGAAATAGACCCACAGCGGCTCCAGGCCGCGGTTAAGCCGCCCGGTTTCCTCAGCATCACCGCGCACCGCCGCCTGAGTCAGACGCAGGCAAACCTGCGGGAAAAGCCCGGCCAGCACCGAGTACCAGACATCGCACCCGGCGACGAGCCCGGCGGCGGCCTGGCCGTCACCGCTGATCCCTACGGTCACCCCTTCTGCCAGCGTGCTTTTCAGCCGGGCAACGCGCGCCGCGGCCTCAACCGGGTCAGCCGGGAACACGCCGAGCTTAACAGAGCCAATATGGTGCAGGTGCGACAACGCCACCAGCAGTTCATCCGTAAATTCAAACCCGCTGGTGGCCGGGTTGTCGTAGATGCACAGCGGAACCGACAGTTCGTTGGTCACACGTTCATACAGGCGAAACACTTCATCGGCCGTCAGCGGCTGGTAGCTGAGGGGTGCCATCAGCAGTCCGCGCACCCCGGCCTGCTGGGCATCTTCGGCCAGACGCATCACCTCGTCGGCGTTGACGCTGCCGATGCTGGTCATCACCGGAATCTCCCCGGCGGCGCGTACCGCCAGGGTAGTGGCCGCCAGGCGCTGCTTGCGGGTTAAGTAGGCATAGCTTCCCGTGGAGCCCAGCGCGCCAATGGAATTCACGCCGCTCGCCGCCAGCGACTCAATCAGCGCCGCAAACCGTTGTTCGTCAATCTCACCCTTCACCAGCGGCGTCAGGGGGAATGCACTCAGACCTGTAAACATCGTTGATTCCTTGTAAAATTCAGCGGGAGAACTTTCTGGACCCGATAACGCAGCCAATGACGCCCAACGAGATCAGCATCATCAGCGGGCTGACCCGTTCATGCAGCGGCCAGGCACTGAGGCCCAGCCCGAGGAACGGTTGCAGTAGCTGCAGCTGACCGACCGCAGCGATCCCGCCCTGGCCAGTCCCTTATACCAGAAGATAAAGCCAATCAGCATACTGAACAACGATACATACCCCAGGGCAACCCAGGCAGACAGAGTGATGCCGTGCAATGTTGCGGGCATCGCGAAAAATGAGGCCACGACCATAAAAGGTAGCGCAAGTATCAGCGCCCAGCGGATCACCTGCCAGCCGCAGGCGATCCGCATCGCCCTCGGTTCGGTCACGGTCGAGCATTTACGTCTGGCATTATTGAAGGTCAAAGAGGTGGTCGAGCGGGAGCAGTGTCGCTAGCCTTATCACAGGATTTCCACCGCCGAACGCTATTTATGCCCGCCCTCAGAATAATCGGAAAATAACTGTCGCGCCGACAATAAAAAGAGCAAGAAGGCTTATTGACGTTTTTAGGGTGGTAACTACATTTATTTTGCACGGACAGAAGAGATTTATTTTCCGCATTCAATATCATCATTTAATACGGGAGAGGTGGTATGGCAAAACATCGAGGTGGTGCAGGCAATTTCGCAGAAAACCGCGAGCGTGCGGCCGAAGCAGGCCGCAAGGGCGGGCAGCGCAGTGGTGGCAACTTTAAGAACGATCCGCAGCGGGCATCAGAGGCCGGTAAAAAAGGCGGACATAATAGCCATAGCGGTGGAAAAAAGGACGAAGCGTGAATAGAGAATATAGCCTGACACTGATATGACCGCCGGAGGTCACATATTATAATCGAGGCATCAGAGAATGCGCCCATGGAATATAGGGGCGCATTTTTATTTATACTCGTTGAATAACGAACCTGGCACTTTTTTCAAGATTTGAAACCGCCAGGTCTTTTACTCTGACGGGCGCAGATGCCGCTCCAGGAAGTCGCGAACGTCCGCCGCTATCTCAGTGGCATGTGTTTCAAGGGCGAAGTGTCCAGTGTCATAAAAATGTATCTCTGCTTGCGGCAAATCGCGTTTCCAGGCTTCGGCACCCGCAGGCATGAAGAACGGATCATGTTTTCCCCAGACGGCTAATAGCGGTGGCTGATGCTGACGGTAATATTGCTGAAATTGCGGGTACATCTTCACATTCGAGGCGTAATCGAGGAGCAGGTCGAGTTGGATCTCCGCATTGCCTGGCCGCAATATCTGCATCCCTTCAAGCGAATAGCCATCCGGCGACACAAGACTCTGATCGGATACCCCTTCCAGATACTGCCATTTGATTGCGGCCGGTGTCGGAAATTCACTCAGCGCACTGCGGTTCTCCGACGTGGGGTCGCGCCAGTATCGCTGAATAGGTGCCCAGGCTTCGCCCAGCCCCTCTTCGTATGCGTTGCCATTCTGAGAAATGATGGCGGTCACGCGCTGGGGATGCGCTAACGCCAGTCGCCACCCGACAGGGGCACCGTAATCGTGCACCATCAGCGCATAGGTCCTGAGATTGAGCGCGTCGGTAAACTGATCCATGGTCTGAGCAAGCTGGTCAAAGGTATAAGCGTATTCGCCTCTCGGTGGCGCTTCGGTAAAGCCAAAGGCCGGCAGGTCTGGGGCGATCAGGTGATAGCGATCGGCCAGTTGCGCAATCAGGTCACGAAACATAAACGATGAGCCCGCAAAACCGTGCAGCAGAAGTAACGTCGGTGACTGCGGATCGCCAGCCTCACGGTAGAAAACCTTAACATCGCCTGCCTGCTGGTAGCGGTAATGTATTTTTAGTGCTGACGAAGCTGATGCATTTTCTGCAGCAGACAGTCCGATGGGGGAAGATGTCATGATAAACCCTCTTGTAACCGTTAAAGTGCCTAATTGAAGGTTACAGCTAAATTTGGTAACCTGTCAAAATGATTTTATGAGTTACGGACAGGTATGGACATTAAACAACATTCTGGTCAGCCGCTCTTTCTGGCCGATAACCTCGCGCTGGATTTCATCAACAGTGAATACGGTACAGGTGAAGAGCGACATGATTGCTTTGCCGACGATCGTAGCGTTTTAGACTGGCTGGTCACGACGGGCGTTGTCCCTGACGGGACTGAGCCCCCGGCAGGATTATTGGCAGAAGCCCGCCAGCTCCGCGATACCGCCAGGGCAGTCGTGCATGCCGCGATGGACTCTGTTGCGGCTGATTTGGCGGTGATTAACAGGATCCTTGAAAAGGGACATCCTCTGACGAGACTGCAATGGGATGAAGAAACCCGGCAGTATCTTGTCGAGGCTTATCCCGCCAGTAATAGCCCTGTAAGCCTGCTCTGGCCCGTTGCCGATGCGCTGGTGAAACTGATCACCGGCGATAAGTTTGAGTTCGTGCGCCAGTGTGAAGCCCATAACTGTATTTTACTGTTCCACGATTTGAGTAAATCGCATCGCCGCCGCTGGTGCAGTATGGCGACGTGTGGCAATCGGATGAAAGTGGCGGCCTTCAGAAACAGAAAAATGAATGACTAACACTTGACCCAGGAGAACGACCGTTCTACCCTTGACCTATGAACACAAATACAACTAATACCCGAGAAAAAATCCTCACGACGGCTGAGGAACTCATTTACCAGAACGGCATTCATGCTACCGGCATGGATCTTCTGGTGAAGACGTCAGGCGTCGCGCGCAAAAGTATCTATCGCTATTTCGCCAACAAAGACGAAGTGGCGGCGGCCGCGCTGAATGCGCGTGATGTGCGCTGGATGGAATGGTTCCGCTCCGAGTGCGACAAAGCGGATACGCCGCAGGCGCGGATCCTGAATATTTTTACCGTACTTAAGGGCTGGTTTGAGTCAGAAGGCTATCGCGGCTGCGCATTCATCAATACCGCCGGTGAGGTAGGCGACAGCGCCGATCCTGTGCGACAGATTGCCAGACTGCACAAACAGAAATTACTCGATTACACGCGTGAACTTACCGGGCAACTGAATATTGAACACGCCTCACCCCTGGCCCGGCAGCTGCTGATACTGATTGAGGGTGCCATCACAATGTCACGCGTGATGGGCGATTACAGTGCCGCCGACGATGCAAGGGATATAGCTGAGCTGTTACTGAAACAGGTCTCGTAATCGAGACCTGATTGCCAACGCTGAATCATTCTATTAGTTACATTACGCGGGGAACGGCTCGAATACATAACATTCGAGACGTTCAATTTTGATATTACGCTTATCGAAGAGTGACTGTCTGATATAAAAAATCAGCCCATACTGTCTAATCATGAAATAACCTATGCCGACTTTTGTCGGATTTTTTATTTGCACTACGCCCCCCCTGCAATTACACCCTACCCACTATTTCATCACCGAGCCCAACACAACGCCACATCGAATTAAACCATTTAAAAACAGTAGCTAACACCATTCATGCTTATTGAAAGAAGAGCAACCCCCTCTCCTGCCACCCCTATTCCCATCACCTTATTAAATACTCCCTTGACGAGGTAGAACGAACGTTCTACCATGAATGCATGGACAACAAGTGACTCCCCAGGTCAGATGAATATCCACGCTGATGCATTATTCAGAACTGTCATTAGCGTAACGGAAATAAGTTAGCAAGGGGCGAAGCCTTATGTCTGAATATTGAAAATAGCTTAACCGGGTCTATCCACATTTACAGGAGTCTTAACCATGACTGATTCACAAAATCGTCCGCCGCTTCCTCCCTTCTCCCTCGAATCTGCGATTGAAAAAGTGCGTCTCGCTGAAGATGGCTGGAACAGCCGCGATGCTGAAAAAGTGTCGCTGGCCTACTCTCTGGACACCCAATGGCGTAACCGTGCCGAATTCGCCGTCAATCGCGAAGAAGCCAGAGGGTTCCTTGAACGCAAATGGAAAAAAGAGCTCGAGTATCGCCTGATCAAAGAATTATGGGCGTTTGGTGGCAACCGCATAGCGGTCCGTTATGCCTACGAGTGGCGCGATGACTCAGGTAACTGGTTCCGCTCTTACGGTAACGAGAACTGGGAATTCGGCGAAGACGGTCTGATGCAGCGTCGCTTTGCCTGTATCAATGACATGCCGATCAAAGAAAGTGAACGCAAGTTCCACTGGCCGCTGGGTCGTCGTCCTGACGATCATCCGGGGTTATCCGATCTGGGCCTGTAACGCTGAAATAAAGCCTAAGCGACCAGCCGATTCACCGGCTGGTCAGAGGGGGTCGGGCAGATTAACGCTTTTTCGGCATCATGCGCAGCAGGGTGTTGTCTTTCCAGAAGTAATGGTGAAGCAGCGCGGCAAAGGCGTGAATGCCGATAATAACGTAGCCGAGGTTGGCTAGGGTCACGTGCCAGGACTTCATCAAATCCACCACGTCAAAATTAGACTCGGCGGCGTGCGGCATACCCAGTCCGAAGGCAAACCAGGTGTTGCCCCGGTTATACATCATCACCAGGCCGATTATCGGCAGCGCAATAAACAGCAGGTAGATCGCCAGGTGGCCGAGGTGGGATAAGCCGATGTACATCGGTTTCGGTTTTGGCACGATCGGCGGAGCCGGATACTTAAGCCGCACCAGCAGGCGCGCCACCATCAACACCAGGATCGAGATCCCGCAGGAAACGTGGATCATGTTAATCAGCGGGCGTGCGCTGCGCGGGAAAAAGCCGCGAAACTCCATGGCACAGTAGGCCACGATCACCAGCAAGAACACTAACCAGTGAATACCGATTTGCAGGCCGGTGTATTTATTACGCATAAGACTTTCCTGAATATAAGGCGAACAAAAATGTAAAATAACCACCTTCCGTTAAAAATTCATTAAGTTTTGTCCATGGATTTTCAAAAACTTCCCGATAAATGAAGCATCTTCAATTGCCTCCGTCAGGCTGATGGTCTAATCCTGGTGGAGTTCAACATCCCGTACGTCCATTCAGGAGAACATCATGAGTAAGATTGGCATTAACGGTTTTGGTCGCATTGGTCGACTGGTACTGCGTCGATTACTGGAAACCCAGGACAGTAATACCGTGGTGGCGATAAACGATTTAACGTCGCCGAAAGTGTTGGCCTACCTGTTAAAACACGACTCAAACTACGGCGCGTTCCCGTGGAGCGTGGACTTCACCGAAGATTCGCTGATCGTCGACGGCAAATCGATTGCGGTGTACGCCGAAAAAGAAGCCAAACATATCCCGTGGCAGACCGCCGGGGTGGATCTGGTGGTGGAATGCACCGGGTTCTACACCTCGAAAGAATCGTCGCAGGCGCACCTCGACGCCGGGGCCAAAAAAGTGCTCATCTCCGCCCCCGCTGGCGAGATGAAAACCATCGTCTTTAACGTCAACGACGACACCATTGACGCCAGCGATACCATTATCTCTGTCGCCTCCTGCACCACCAACTGCCTGGCACCGCTGGCCAAGGTACTGCACGATGCCTTTGGCATCCGGGCGGGCACCATGACCACTATCCACGCCTATACCGGCACCCAGGCGCTGGTCGATGGCCCACGCGGGAAGGATCTGCGCGCCTCGCGGGCAGCAGCGGAAAATATCATCCCCCATACCACCGGGGCGGCGAAAGCCATCGGGCTGGTGATCCCGGATCTGAGCGGCAAGCTGAAGGGCCATGCCCAGCGCGTGCCGGTAAAAACCGGTTCCGTGACCGAGCTGGTGGCTATTCTGAACAAGAAAGTCACCGTCGATGAGATCCATGCGGCGCTGAAAAAGGCCACCGAGGGCAATGACTCCTTTGGCTATACCGAGGAAGAGATTGTCTCGTCTGACGTTATCGGCTCGCATTTTGGCTCGGTGTTCGACGCTACCCAGACCGAAGTCACCGATGCGGGTGATGTGCAGCTGGTGAAAACGGTCGCCTGGTACGACAACGAATACGGGTTTGTCACCCAACTGGTGCGAACCTTAGATAAATTCGCTGCCCTTTAATTTCACCGCGGACAGCCCTGCTGTCCGCAAGCTGTGAATTTGTTCCGGTTTTCATTTCATTAACCCTGATATAACAAACGCTTTCCACAAGAGGGAGCGTTAACATGGAAGCATTGAGCCGCGACACCTTAGAACAGCAGATGGCGCAAGCCGTTGCCCGTTCAGCCACTTTTCCGATCTGGCCCCCCCCTGAAGCGCCAGGCGCGCATTCCAGCGACGCCGTCTTTACCCCCGAGCCACGCCACAGCGGCACCTCCGCGTTCGATCGCGCCGTCACCGGCGTGCGGGCCCCGCAAATCACCGTCTACGCCCCGGATAAACCCAACGGCATCGGTATTCTGGTGGCACCGGGCGGTTCGTATCGTCGGGTGGTGCTGGATAAAGAAGGCAGCGCGCTGGCGGCGTTCTTTAACCCACGCGGCTATACCCTGTTTGTGATGACCTACCGCGCGCCGGGCGATGGTCATGAAGAAGGTGCCGACGCGCCGCTGGCCGACATACAGCGGGCGATGCGGGTGATCCGCGCCAATGCCCGGGAATGGAAGCTGGATCCATCCCGCATCGGGGTGCTGGGCTTTTCCGCAGGCGGGCACGTGGCGGCCAGCCTCGGCACCCGCCACGATGAAGCGGTGTATACGCCGCTGGACGCCGTCGACGAATGCTCTGCCCGCCCGGCGTTTATGGCGCTGGCGTATCCGGTGATCACCATGCACAGCGGGCCGCACCATCCTGGCTCACGCCACGAGCTGATGGGCGACACGCCGACCGAGGCGCAGATCCGCCACTATTCGCTGGAAGACCGGGTCACTCGCGACGCACCGCCGACCTTCCTGTTGCATGCGTCAGACGATCCGGCGGTGAAAGTAGAGAACAGCCTGATGATGTTCAACGCCTTGCGCCGCCAGGGTGTGGCGGTAGAGATGCATCTGTTCGAGCGCGGGAAACACGGATTTGGTATTCGGGATGCCCAGGGATTGCCGCTGGCCGTATGGCCGGAGTTGATGATGAACTGGATTGCAACGAAGGTGTAAGTCTGTGATGCCGGGCGGCAGCTTCGCCTTGCCCGGCCTACTTAAAACTCCCTCTCCCCGTGGGTGTACAGACTGGGGACATAGTGAACGCTTGTTCGGGGACATGGTAGACACTTACAACTAAGGCATAAGAACCCGTATATGGAGTCGCTTATGCCGTGGGATGCGAGAGAT
>NZ_JAMGZJ010000068.1 GCF_025564085.1 Silvania confinis
CGTAATGACATGGTATCTCTCGCATCCCACGGCATAAGCGACTCCATATACGGGTTCTTATGCCTTAGTTGTAAGTGTCTACCATGTCCCCGAACAAGCGTTCACTATGTCCCCAGTCTGTACACCCTGAATGGAGAGGGGGCCGACCGTGCCAATATTTTTTGTGAGGATCCCTCAGCCCGGCGGGAAAGGGCATCAGACCGCACGCAACTACTTAAGCGTACAGTCTCCACACTGCTGAACATCCGGCAGGCGATAGCGCTGGCAGCAGGTGCGGCGTACCAGCAGCCCGTCACGCGGCACCACGGTGCGGAAAAGCGGGTTATCCTGGCCGTCTGACAGCTGGCGGGCAAAGAAAAAGGCCTGACGCAGTGTTTCCACTTTCTCATCACCCAGCAGCGCTTTCATCTCATTCAGATACCAGTGAATTAAATAGCCGGTATTGCTCCAGATAAGTTTGCCATTAATCTCACCCGTCTCTTCCAGCGCCTCAATCACCGGGATCAGCGCGCGGGTAATCATCACGTCCATCCGCTGTTGCGCTGAGAGCACCGTTGTCTCGCGGTCTTCATTCACGTCAATCCAGAAACAGGCGGCGCGCCCGGTTTCATGGAACTCAACGTGGAAATGTTCAGGAGAAACATCCAGCGCCACATCCTGCGTAAGCAGCGTCAGCATTAATGGCGGCACCAGCAGCCCGATATACCATTGCGCCCACAGCGACAGCAGCGGCTTGTTTTCCCGCGTCTGGTTCGGTTGGTTGCGATAGATATGATCGGAGTAGATGGCCAGCAGTGACTGCAGTTCGCTCGGACGTCGCCATTGGGTCAGCGTCAGGGCCGTATGGGGATGGGGTTCGTCCAGCTTGATGAAATCCAGCAGGTGCGCACGGGTCTCGGTGATGGCGTCACGCATCGAATCCGCGAGCGCAGAAGGCCCTGACGGAAGAGGAGTGTGCCAGATAAGACTGTCAACGGTGCGTGCTGAACCTGTGGCCATAAGCAGACTGGATAGAAATCTAAATGATAATGATTGCCAATCCTAACTATAGGCAAAGCCGATCGCAAGATTTTTTACACAATCCGCCGGCAGGCTGACAGATGAGAAATTATGTCATATGATATTGGTTATCATTATCGAACCGAGAGAGACAGATCATGCTGAGCAGAGCGTTAGGAAGTGGTTGGGGAGTGTTACTGCCGGGCGCAATGATTGCCGGCCTGGCGTATACCGATCTTTCGCTGATGGTCTGGAAAGTGATTATCGTCTCGGGCTTACTGATTTCATCTGCCATGATTTGGCATAAACAGTTACGGCATTTTGTGTTGCTGCCATCGTGCGTCGCATTTGTTGCGGGCATGTGGGTGATTGCAATGAGTTTGAAATAGGGGAACTGCAGGAGAGAACATCAGGGAGAGATAAGATAATTGGTGCGAGGGGGGGGACTCGAACCCCCACATCCTAAGGACACTAACACCTGAAGCTAGCGCGTCTACCAATTCCGCCACCTTCGCACAGTCATCTTATTTTTCGATATCGCCTCGTTGGTGCGAGGGGGGGGACTCGAACCCCCACATCCTAAGGACACTAACACCTGAAGCTAGCGCGTCTACCAATTCCGCCACCTTCGCCCAGTGCAAGCGATATCTTTTACTACATGGTTATTGGTGCGAGGGGGGGGACTCGAACCCCCACATCCTAAGGACACTAACACCTGAAGCTAGCGCGTCTACCAATTCCGCCACCTTCGCATACCATCGATACCCAAAAAAAGTATCGTAACCACGGAGGCGCATTCTAGAGCGTTTCAGATTTTCGTCAACAGATAAATGAGCAGGATGTTGTGATTGCTGCAAAAACGGCCTGATTGATCATCAGGCCAGTTTGCAAGCTTCAGGCGTTACTTCTTCGCCTGGCGGGTCATGATTGCGCGGTAAATTTTAAAGCGGCCGGTCTGCGCCAGCACTTCGTGGAAGCCGAAGATTTCATCCAGCACTCTCGGATACGGCAGGAAGGCGTTGGCCACGATGCGCAGTTCGCCACCGCTGTTCAGATGACGAACCGAGGTGCGGATCAGCGTCTGAGCCGCTTCGAGGCTGGTTTCCATCCCATCATGGAACGGCGGATTGGAGATGATCATATCGAAACGACCGGTCACTTCAGACAAGACGTTAGAGGCCAGGACTTCACCTTCGATACCGTTTGCTGCAAGCGTTGCGCGGCTGGCTTCGATCGCCGGGGCGCTGACGTCAGTCAGGGTCAAGCGCACTTTTGGCGAATGGCTGGCGAGTGCCACGGAGAGCACGCCCGCGCCACAGCCCACGTCCAGCACTTTACCTTTGGTGTGCGGCTTGAAGGTGGAGAGCAGCAGCTGGCTACCCACATCCAGACCGTCACGGCTGAAGACGCCCGGCAGGGTTTTAATGGTCAGGCCATCAAGCTGATATTCGCCCCAGTATTTTTCTGCATCGAATACGGGTTTTTTGTCCAGACGACCGTGATACAGGCCGCAGCGACGGGCGCTGTCGATTTTGTTCAGCGTGGCGTATTCCGCCAGCATCTGCTCGGCGCTGCGCACGCCGCTGCGGTTTTCACCGACCACAAAGATATCGCAGCCTACCGGCAGCAGTGAGAGCAGGTTCATCAGCTGGAACTGGGCTTCCGGCTTGTTCTTCGGCCAGTAGTAGATCAGCGTATCGCAGTCAGCCACATCGCTCTCTTCCGCCACCAGGCTGTAGCGAACGCGTTCTTCCATCTGACGGCTTAACAGCTGCCAGTGGTGGAATTGCTGGGTGTGCGCGCGGCTGTCGGCGCAGTCGAAACGAGCAGGCAGGTCATCCTGCATATCTCCGGCAAACAGAATACGGCTTTGTTCGAAATCATCACTGTGGCGCAGCAAGACTTCACTTGCCGGGGTAAATGCAGACATGAAAAACTCCTCAAGGATTAAGGGGACGGATTATAGTTGTTTGTTGGCGCAGATTCGACGAGTTTGGTATATTTGCGCGCCTGACAGACAGGAGTTATGGCAATGGCATCCCGACGAGACAGGCAATTACAGCAGCTGGGCATCACCCAGTGGGCGTTGCGTCGCCCGGCGGCCTTGCAGGGCGAGATCGCCATCTCGCTTCCCGCGCACATTCGTCTGGTGATGGTGGCGCAGAGCCTGCCGGCCCTGAACGAACCGGTAATTACTGACGTACTCCGTGCCCTGAACGTGGGTAGCGACCAGGTGCTTCAGCTCACCCCGGACCGCGTCGCGATGCTCCCGCAAGGTAGCCGCTGCAACAGCTGGCAGCTTGGCGCAGCTGAAGAGATAGTGCTGGATGGCAGTAAGCTAACCACCCCGGTGCTCGACGAACTTAAAGTAAACCCGGCGGCACTGCGCGCGCTGTGGCAACAAATCTGCGAACATGAACACAATTTCTTCCCTCACGACGACTGATTTAGCCCAGGCTTTTGACATCGAAAAACGCGCCCACGCATTTCCGTGGAGTGAAAAAACCTTTGCCAGTAACCAGGGTGAGCGTTACCTGAACTATCGCCTCGATGTCGACAGTCATCTCGCCGCATTCGCTATCACCCAGGTGGTGCTTGATGAAGCGACGCTGTTTAATATTGCCGTCGATCCGGCTTTCCAGCGTCGTGGATTGGGCAGGGAACTGCTGGAGCATTTAATCCGCGAGCTGGAAGCCCGGGACGTTTTCACCCTGTGGCTGGAAGTGCGGGCCTCGAATACTGCGGCCATTAAACTCTATGAAAGCCTGGGCTTTAATGAAGCGACGATCCGCCGCAATTATTACCCCACCGCAGAAGGACGTGAAGACGCCATCATCATGGCTCTGCCGCTTGGATAACAGATAAGGTTGTAACAATGAACTGGGACTGGATTTTTTTTGACGCCGACGAAACGCTGTTTACCTTCGATGCCTTTGGCGGCTTACAGCGGATGTTTCTCGACTACAGCGTGACCTTTACCGCTGAGGATTTCCAGGATTACCAGGCGGTCAATAAACCGTTGTGGGTGGATTACCAGAACGGTGCCATTAGCGCATTACAGCTACAGCATCAGCGTTTCATGGGGTGGTCTGAGCGCCTCAGCGTCCCGGCGGGGGATTTGAACAACGCGTTCCTTAATGCGATGGCCGCCATCTGCGCGCCACTGCCGGGGGCCGCGTCACTGCTGGATTCCCTGAAAGGCAAAGCGAAGCTCGGTATTATCACCAACGGCTTTACTGCCCTGCAGCAGATCCGCCTTGAGCGCACCGGTTTTCGTGACTATTTTGATTTGTTAGTGATCTCCGAGCAGGTTGGCGTGGCGAAACCGGCGGCAAAAATCTTCGACTATGCGCTGGCGCAGGCCGGCAACCCGGATCGGGCAAACGTGCTGATGGTGGGTGATACGGCGGAGTCGGATATCCTCGGCGGGATCAATGCGGGTCTCTCTACTTGCTGGCTGAATGCGCACAATCGCGCTCTGCCGGAAGGGATCCAGCCTACCTGGACCGTGGCCTCGCTGAGCGAACTGGAGCAACTCCTGTGTAAACATTGATTGCCTGCCCCCCATTGATGGGTAAAATAGCCGCATTTTCGTATTCATGATGCGTGGCTCACTGCCGCGCTTTTAAAAGAAGATTTGATTATGACGTTGTCTCCTTATCTGCAAGAGGTGGCGAAGCGCCGTACTTTTGCCATTATCTCTCACCCGGATGCCGGTAAAACCACCATCACCGAGAAGGTGCTGCTGTTCGGACAGGCGATCCAGACCGCCGGTACGGTTAAAGGCCGTGGCTCCAGCCAGCATGCGAAATCCGACTGGATGGAGATGGAAAAGCAGCGTGGTATCTCGATTACCACTTCCGTGATGCAGTTCCCGTATCACGACTGCCTGGTGAACCTGCTCGACACCCCGGGTCACGAAGACTTCTCCGAAGATACTTACCGTACCTTGACGGCCGTCGACTGCTGCCTGATGGTTATCGATGCCGCGAAAGGTGTAGAAGACCGTACCCGTAAGCTGATGGAAGTCACCCGTCTGCGCGATACGCCGATCCTCACCTTTATGAACAAACTTGACCGTGACATCCGTGATCCGATGGAAGTGATGGACGAAGTGGAGCGCGAACTGAAGATCGCCTGCGCCCCTATCACCTGGCCAATTGGCTGCGGCAAGCTGTTTAAAGGCGTATATCACCTCTATAAAGACGAAGTTTATCTGTATCAGACCGGTAAAGGTCACACCATCCAGGAAGTGCGGATCGTGAAAGGTCTGGATAACCCGGATCTGGACGCTGCGGTAGGCGAAGATCTGGTCGAGCAGCTGCGCGAAGAGCTGGAGCTGGTCAAAGGCGCATCCCACGAGTTCGACAAAGAGCTGTTCCTGAGCGGTGAAATTACGCCGGTATTCTTCGGTACTGCATTGGGTAACTTTGGCGTCGACCATATGCTGGATGGCCTGATTGAGTGGGCACCACAGCCGATGCCGCGTAAAACCGACACCCGTGAAGTGGTCGCCAGCGAAGAGAAGTTCACCGGCTTCGTGTTTAAAATTCAGGCCAACATGGACCCGAAACACCGTGACCGCGTGGCGTTTATGCGCGTGGTGTCGGGTAAATATGAAAAAGGCATGAAGCTGCGTCAGGTCCGTACCGGCAAAGACGTGGTGATCTCCGATGCGCTGACCTTTATGGCGGGTGACCGTTCACACGTCGAAGAGGCGTATCCGGGCGATATCATCGGTCTGCATAACCACGGCACCATTCAGATCGGCGACACCTTTACCCAGGGCGAGATGATGAAGTTCACCGGTATTCCGAACTTCGCGCCGGAGCTGTTCCGTCGTATTCGCCTGCGCGATCCACTGAAGCAGAAACAGCTGCTGAAAGGGCTGGTCCAGCTGTCGGAAGAGGGCGCGGTGCAGGTGTTCCGTCCGATCTCTAACAACGATCTGATCGTGGGTGCGGTCGGTGTGCTGCAGTTCGACGTGGTGGTTGCTCGTCTGAAGAGCGAATACAACGTTGAAGCGATTTACGAATCGGTCAACGTGGCGACGGCGCGCTGGGTCGAATGTTCTGACGTCAAGAAATTCGAAGAATTTAAGCGTAAGAACGAGATCCAACTGGCGCTCGACGGCGGCGATAACCTGACCTATATCGCCCCAACCATGGTTAACCTGAACCTGGCGCATGAGCGTTACCCTGACGTGCAGTTCCGCAAAACGCGCGAGCATTAATCCCGTCCCAGAGCACGGCAGCTGCCGTGCTCTTCTTAAATCCCAGCCTTATTAATCCCTTACGGAATTTTCTTAATTCATCGCCTTTTGCTTACGATTGCTCATTTTTTGACCGATTCTGAAAGCAGCCTGCTGATTGTGATCTATATTTAACTCAGTGTTTAGCACCGGGCGCAGATGAAAGCTCTACTCAATGCGTGTTGATAAGGTCGTCGTCTCGCCCGAGTGTTGATTGGAAGTATGAATGGCTACTTAAAACAGATATGTGTCGCTCGAATCTGGAGCAAACCAAAGGAATACATCGATGAATACTAAAAAACTGAACATTTCGAAAACTCTGCTGGCGGTTGTGATGGGTAGCGCCCTGGTCTGCGGCTCTGCAATGGCAGAATCCACCACCAATACCGCAGGGGAAAAAATCGATAGCTCAATGAATAAAGTCGGTAACTACATGGATGACAGCGCGATCACGGCGAAGGTGAAAGCGGCCCTGGTTGATCATGAGAACATTAAGAGTACCGACATCTCCGTTAAAACGGATAAGAGCGTCGTCACCCTGAGCGGCTTCGTTGAGAGCCAGGCGCAGGCTGAACAGGCGGTGACCGTGGCGAAAGGCGTTGAGGGTGTAGCCTCCGTTAGCGACAAACTGCACGTGCGTGACGGCAAAGACACCACGGCCAAAGGCTATGCCGGTGACACCGCCACCACCAGCGAGGTGAAAGCCAAACTGTTAGCCGATGACATCGTCCCATCGCGTAAAGTCAAAGTTGAAACTACCGATGGGGTGGTTCAGCTGAGCGGTACCGTGGATTCGAGCGCGCAAAGCGACCGTGCCGAGAGTATTGCTAAAGCCATTGATGGCGTGAAAAGTGTCAAAAACGATCTGAAAGTAAAATAAAGTCTACAATTTGACCATCTGGCTTCGGCCAGATGGCGAGATAAGAAATTAAGAATTATATGGACATCGCAGTGAGCAACCTGAGCGCTCACGGACAGCGGTCGACATTAACTATGGTAAAGGAGAGTCTTATGTTTCGTTGGGGCATCATTTTTCTGGTTATCGCGTTAATTGCCGCCGCTTTGGGTTTTGGTGGACTGGCAGGCACCGCAGCGGGCGCGGCGAAAATTGTCTTCGTGGTCGGTATTATCCTGTTCCTGGTCAGCCTGTTCACCGGTCGACGCCGTCCATAGCGTCGCTTATCGGTACGCTTACAAAAAGGCCCCTGTTTTTACAGGGGCCTTTTTCTGTTATTGCCCCTCTCAATTTGAGAAATGCAGCGGGAGTACGCTACTGTGTAGTAACAGAACAATAAAAAAAGGGATACCAAAGTGGGGCAGCGAATTCCGGTTACGCTCGGCAATATTGCGCCGCTGGCGCTCAAGCCTTTTCGCCCGGGGCAGGTCGCACTGGTGTGCGAAGGCGGCGGTCAGCGGGGGATCTTCACGGCTGGCGTGCTGGATGAATTTATGCGCGCGCAGTTTAATCCCTTTGATCTCTTTTTTGGTACTTCAGCCGGCGCGCAAAATCTCTCGGCTTACGTCTGCAATCAGCCGGGCTACGCCCGTAAAGTGATCATGCGTTACACCACTTCCCGCGAGTTCTTCGACCCGCTGCGCTTTGTGCGCGGCGGCAATCTTATCGATCTCGACTGGCTGCTGGATGCCACCGCCAGCCAGATGCCGCTGTCGATGGACACCGCCTCGCGCCTGTTTGATACCGGTAAATCCTTCTGGATGTGCGCCTGTCGCGGGGATGATTACACCCCGGGCTACTTTTCGCCGCTGAAGGAGAACTGGCTGGATATTCTCCGCGCCTCCAGCGCAATACCGGGTTTCTACCGCACCGGTGCGCTGCTGGATGGGATCGCGTATCTGGACGGCGGCGTCAGCGATGCGATCCCGGTGCAGGAGGCGGCCCGGCGCGGTGCGAAAACGATTGTGGTGATCCGCACCGTACCGTCGCAGATGTACTATACCCCACAGTGGCTGAGGCGAATGGAGCGTTGGCTGGGTGACAGTAGCCTGCAGCCGATGCTTAATCTGGTGTCGCACCACGAGGCCAGCTACCACACTATTCAGCGTTTTATCGATAAGCCGCCGGGCAAACTGCGGATTATCGAAATCTACCCGCCGAGGCCGCTCAAAAGTCAGGCGCTGGGCAGTCGGGTGCCCGCCCTGCGCGAGGATTACAAAACCGGTCGCCTGTGCGGGCGTTATTTCCTCGCTACGGTGGGCAAATTACTGGCCGATCAACCGCCGCTGCGACGGCATGCGCGGATCGTTGTCCCGACCGCGCTGGTTGTGCCCCCGGCGATCGTGGCCAACGACATCGCCGTCACGCCGCGGGTGATTGCACACCAGGCAAATGACACCCTGTTTGATAACGAGGATCTGGCGTGACTTACCGCTTTGTTGATACCCATTGCCACTTTGATTTTCCCCCTTTTACCGACGATGAACCCGCCAGCCTTCAGCGTGCCGCCGAAGCCGGGGTCGAAGCAATTATTGTTCCGGCTATTGATGTGGCCAGCATCACGCGCGTACAGCGATTGGGCGAGCGCTATCCGGCGCTGTATATTGCGCTCGGCCTGCATCCCATCGTGATTGAATCCCATCGCGATGCGCACCTGGAGCAGCTCGATGCGGCGATTGCCGCGCGTCCGACAAGGCTGGTGGCGATTGGCGAGATCGGTCTCGATCTCTATCGTCAGGATCCGCAGTTCGAGCGCCAGGAAACGATCCTCGACGCCCAGCTAAAGCTGGCAAAGCGCTACGATCTGCCGGTGATCCTCCATTCGCGACGGACGCATGACAAGCTGGCGATGCACCTTAAGCGTCACGATCTGTCGCGTACCGGGGTGGTGCATGGGTTTGCGGGTAGCCTGCAGCAGGCCCAGCGTTTTGTGGAGATGGGTTATAAGATTGGCGTCGGCGGCACCATCACCTATCCACGGGCCAGTAAAACCCGCGATGTGATGTCGCAATTACCGCTTTCTGCCTTGTTACTGGAAACGGATGCGCCGGATATGCCGCTGAAGGATTTTCAGGGCCAGCCTAATCGCCCGGAGCAGGCGGCGCGGGTCTTCGCCACGTTGTGTGAACTGCGCAATGAGCCTGCAGATGAAATAGCCGACGCGCTGCTGTACAACACCCGCACCCTGTTCGATCTTCCGCTATAGATACAGCGCCGGGCGGATCACCCGGATCCGCTGGCTCTCGAGCATCTGCGCCAGCGGCTCGACATCCTTAGGCGTTGCGCTGCGCCATTGGCGGGCTTCGCCATAGACCCCATGCGAATGAAAAGCGTTGATTCTGACGGGAACGTCGCCCAAACGGCGGATAAAACTCACCAGTTCCCGCCGATGGGTGAGGTAATCACAATGATCCGGGATCACCAGCAGGCGCAGCTCGCTCAGTCGGTTATGCGCCGCCAGCCAGCGAATACTGTGCTTGATGGTTGCGTTATCCCGCCCGGTCAAAAACTGGTGCTGCGCGCTGCCCCAGGCCTTCAGATCCAGCATGGCGCCGTCAAATACCGGGAGCAGTTTTTGCCAGCCGGTTTCACCGAGCAGACCGTTGCTGTCCACCAGGCAGGTCAGATGCTGAAGCTGAGGGTCGGCTTTCAGCGCCGTGAACAACGCCACCACAAACGGTAGCTGAGTGGTGGCCTCACCGCCGCTGACGGTCATGCCGGTGATAAAGGGCGCCACCTTGCGAACCTGGGCCAACACCTCTTCTACGCTCATGCGTTGCGCCATCGGCGTGGCCTGCTGCGGGCAAAGCCGCAGGCAGGTGTCGCACTGCTGGCATAGCGACTCTTCCCACCACACCCGTCCGGCCTGAATGTGCAGCGCGTCATGCGGACAGTGCGGCACGCACTCCCCGCAGTCGTTGCAACGGCCTATCGTCCACGGATTGTGGCAGGTTTTGCAGCGCAGGTTACAGCCCTGCAGAAACAGGGCCAGCCGACTGCCCGGCCCGTCGACGCAGGAGAAGGGAATAACCTGACTAACTAAAGCGCATCTGCTGTTCATGGCTTATCACGCGCGGCTGGCGCTCCAGGATTCGGGTATTGCGGGCGGCCTCATCGCCCAGCCAGGTGGTGTTGGTGCGCGATCCCTCTGCACGGTATTTTTCCAGCTCGGACAGCCGCACCATATAGCCGGTAACGCGCACCAGATCGTTGCCTGCGACGTTGGCGCTGAACTCGCGCATCCCGGCGCGGAAGGCGCCCAGGCACAGCTGCACTACCGCTTGCGGGTTGCGTTTAACGGTCTCGTCCAGGGTCAGAATGTCGCTGATCCCGGCGTGATAGTGACGGTGATGCGGCGCCACGGCCAGCAGGTGACTGATAGGATCCGGCTCATCACCGTACGGCAGGCGCGCTCCCGGGGTGGTGCCAATATCCGAGCTGATCCCCGACTGCGCATGTAGCATCGCCCGCTGCTGCCAGCCATGTTTCACCGGGGTATTTTCCACAAACGCCGCTAACTGTTCGCTAATCCGATACCCCAGCGCGTTGGCCTGCGCGTCTTTACCGTATCGCCCGTTAAGCCCGGCTTTCTCGCACAGCACGTTCACCGCTTCTGCCAGGCCATACATGCCAAACATCGGCACAAAACGGTCGGCGTCGATCAGCCCTTCCTTGACCAGGAAGCTATTCTCAAAGAAGCCGGATTGCTGATAGAGGAAATCACACCGCGCATCGATGATGGCGATCTGCTGCTGGCAGTAGTGCGGCAGGCTGCGGGTAAAGAACTCTTCAACGGAGTCACTCTGTTGGGCAATCGCTTTCAGATTAAGGCGCACCAGGGTGCTTCCGCCGCCTGCCAGCGGCAGCGAGTTGTAACAACTGACTACCCCAAAGCGGTTTTTTGTGAAAATTTTATCATTTTCCGGGCCGTTGGCGATGTGAGGTTTACTGCATTCGCAGATGTTTTTGGCCACCTCCAGCAGCAGATCGTCCGGGGTGATCGTCGGATCGTAGATAAAGGTCAGATTCGGTGAAACCTGCTTCAACTCTGCATCAGCGCGTAAAATCGCCCGGGTGATGGGGCCATCCGCCGGGCCAATGTTGGCATGGACAAAGGCATCTGGCAGGGTGCGATCGAGATAGCGCCAGAAACGTTTTATTCGAATATCTATTTCGTCTTGTGTTAGAATTCTAACATACGGTTGCAACAGCGCATCAAGATGCCCGAGGAACACCGGCATCGACGTCACGGACGGGACGTGGTGGTAAAGGATAGTGAGCAGCGACAGGGCATCATCCAGATCCTGTGCCCCTTCCAGCTCCAGCCATTGTGAGCCTTTTGCCAGGAATACCGCGTAGTCGGGCAGGACATAGCGTGGTTTGTAGGGCGCGTGGCCCTCAAACATATCGCAGATAAAACCGGCTTCCAGGGCGAGACGCGCTTCAGACGTTAAGGCAGGATAGGGCAGATTGTTTTCGGCCTCCAGCGCCAGGAAATGGCGTTTTTGTTCGGGACTTAACACCGGGCTTGTCACAATTTTCTGGCAACGTTGTTGCAGGGTATCGGGGCTGGCTGTGGACATTGTCGCTTCCTTATTCTGCTGCAAAAGTGGAAGAGAGTGTAAGAAGAGTCCCGCCGTTTGCCTTTGATCCTGCGCGGGTGCCTGGTGCGTTAACCGACAGTTACAGCAAAAATATTTGAAGTTGATCGCATTACAGTTATGCAAATTTGTAAGCGTATTTCATTAACTGTGATGAATGTCGAAGTGAGAATGCGGGTGAATGTTAGAATACTCACAGACCCGCAAGGTACAATTTTACGGCTATATGCCTGGAGAATGTTATGACCGACTTAACCGCAAGCAGCCTGCGCGCGTTGAAACTGATGGACCTGACCACCCTGAATGATGACGACACCAACGAGAAAGTGATCGCGCTGTGTCATCAGGCGAAAACCGCAGTCGGTAACACCGCGGCTGTCTGCATCTATCCCCGTTTCATTCCTATCGCCCGTAAGACCCTGAACGAGCAGGGTACGCCGGACGTGCGCATCGCTACCGTGACTAACTTCCCGCACGGCAACGACGACATCGAGATCGCGCTGACAGAAACCCGCGCCGCCATCGCTTATGGCGCAGACGAGGTGGACGTGGTCTTCCCGTACCGCGCGCTGATCGCTGGTAATGAGCAGATTGGTTTCGATCTGGTGAAAGCCTGTAAAGAGGCCTGTGCAGCGGCTGACGTGCTGCTGAAAGTGATTATCGAAACCGGCGAGCTGAAAGAAGAAGCCCTTATTCGTAAAGCGTCTGAAATCTCGATTAAAGCAGGTGCTGATTTTATCAAAACCTCTACCGGTAAAGTGCCGGTTAACGCCACCCCGGAAAGCGCACGCATCATGCTGGAAGTGATCCGCGATATGGGCGTGGAAAAAACCGTTGGTTTCAAACCAGCAGGCGGCGTACGTACTGCGGAAGACGCGCAGCAGTTCCTGGCGATTGCCGATGAGCTGTTTGGTGCAGACTGGGCTGATGCCCGTCACTATCGTTTCGGCGCATCCAGCCTGCTGGCAAGCCTGTTGAAAGCGCTGGGCCATGGCGACGGTAAGAGCGCAAGCAGCTACTAAGATTTGAATTGCCGGGTGGCGCGACGCTTACCCGGCCTACTTTCGGGAGGTTACCGTGTTTCTCGCACAAGAAATTATTCGTAAAAAACGTGATGGTCATGCTTTAAGTGACGAAGAGATCCGTTTCTTTATCAACGGCATTCGTGACAACACCATCTCTGAAGGGCAGATTGCTGCTCTGGCGATGACCATTTTCTTCCACGATATGGCGATGCCAGAACGGGTATCGTTGACCATGGCGATGCGAGATTCAGGAACTGTCCTGGACTGGAAGAGCCTGAATCTTAACGGTCCGATCGTCGATAAACACTCCACCGGCGGCGTGGGCGATGTCACTTCGCTGATGCTGGGGCCAATGGTCGCTGCCTGCGGCGGCTATATTCCGATGATCTCCGGGCGCGGCCTCGGTCATACCGGCGGCACCCTCGACAAACTCGAAGCCATTCCGGGCTTTGATATCTTCCCGAATGACAATCGCTTCCGCGAAATTATTAAAGATGTGGGTGTGGCGATTATCGGCCAGACCAGCTCCCTCGCTCCGGCGGACAAGCGTTTTTACGCCACGCGTGACATTACCGCGACCGTCGACTCCATCCCACTGATCACCGCCTCGATCCTCGCCAAGAAACTGGCCGAAGGGCTGGATGCGCTGGTGATGGATGTGAAAGTGGGCAGCGGCGCCTTTATGCCGACCTATGAACTCTCTGCGGCGCTTGCCGAAGCGATCGTTGGCGTCTCCAACGGCGCTGGCGTACGGACTACCGCGCTGTTGACCGACATGAACCAGGTGCTGGCGTCCAGCGCCGGTAACGCGGTGGAAGTCCGCGAAGCGGTGCAGTTCCTGACCGGTGAATACCGTAACCCGCGTCTGCTCGACGTCACCATGGCGCTGTGCGTGGAGATGCTGATCTCCGGCAAGCTTGCCCAGGACGACGCCGACGCGCGCGCAAAACTGCAGGCAGTGCTGGATAACGGTAAAGCGGCTGAGATCTTTGGCCGCATGGTTGCCGCGCAGAAAGGCCCGACCGATTTCGTGGAAAACTACGCCAAATACCTGCCAACCGCGACGCTGAGCAAAGCCGTTTACGCGGACAGCGAAGGATTCGTCTCTGAGATGGATACCCGTGCGCTGGGTATGGCGGTGGTCTCCATGGGCGGCGGTCGTCGTCAGGCATCCGACAGCATTGATTACAGCGTTGGCTTTACCGAGATGGCCCGTCTGGGCGACAGCGTTGACGGACAGCGTCCGCTGGCGGTGATCCACGCCAAAGATGAAAACAGCTGGCAGGAAGCCGCGAAAGCGATGAAAGCGGCCATCACTCTGGCGGATAAAGCGCCGGAAAGCACACCAACCGTCTATCGTCGCATTACCGAATAGCGGTATACTGATCTGATCGCTTTTTTATGAAGCACTGAGTACGGAGAATATATGAAACGTGCATTTATTATGGTGCTGGACTCATTCGGCATCGGCGCTACAGAAGACGCAGATCGCTTTGGTGACACAGGTGCAGACACCATGGGTCACATCGCTGAAGCCTGTGCAAAAGGTGAAGCGGACACAGGTCGTAAAGGCCCGCTCAATCTGCCTAACCTGACCCGTCTGGGCCTGGTGAAAGCCCACGAAGGTTCTACCGGCAACGTTGCCGCAGGTATGGATGGCAACGCGGAAGTGGTGGGCGCATACGCCTGGGCGCACGAGCTCTCTTCCGGTAAAGATACCCCGTCTGGTCACTGGGAAATTGCCGGTGTACCGGTCCTGTTCGACTGGGGCTACTTCTCCGATCACGAAAACAGCTTCCCGCAGAAACTGTTGGATAAGCTGGTTGAGCGCGGCAACCTGCCGGGTTACCTCGGCAACTGCCACTCATCCGGGACCGTGATCCTCGATCAGCTCGGCGAAGAGCACATGAAAACCGGTAAACCGATTTTCTACACCTCCGCTGACTCCGTATTCCAGATTGCCTGTCATGAAGAGACCTTTGGCCTGGATCGTCTGTACGAGCTTTGCGAAATCGCCCGTGAAGAGCTGACCGAAGGTGGCTATAACATCGGCCGCGTCATTGCGCGTCCGTTTATCGGCGACAAGCCGGGCAACTTCCAGCGTACCGGCAACCGTCACGATCTGGCCGTTGAACCGCCAGCCGCGACCGTGCTGCAGAAGCTGGTCGACGAGAAAGACGGTCAGGTTGTCTCTGTGGGTAAAATCGCGGATATCTACGCCAACTGCGGCATCACCAAAAAAGTGAAAGCCACCGGTCTGGATGCGCTGTTTGACGCCACCGTCAAAGAGATGAAAGAAGCGGGCGACAAGACTATCGTCTTCACCAACTTCGTTGATTTCGACTCCTCATGGGGCCACCGCCGCGATGTGGCGGGCTATGCTGGCGGTCTGGAGCTGTTCGACCGCCGTTTGCCAGAGCTGATGGAGCTGGTGGGTGAAGATGACATTCTGATCCTGACCGCTGACCACGGCTGCGACCCGACCTGGACCGGCACCGACCATACCCGTGAGCACATCCCGGTACTGGTGTACGGCCCGAAAGTGAAACCGGGTTCTCTGGGCCATCGCGAAACCTTCGCGGATATCGGCCAGACGCTGGCGAGCTACTTTGGTACCTCCCCGATGGACTACGGCAAAAACATGCTGTGATAATAATTGGGGTGCGGTCTGATGCCCTCACCCCGGCCCTCTCCCACAGGAAACATGGGTGCGGCCTGATGCCCTCACCCCAACCCTCTCCCACAGGGAGAGGGCGAATTTAAATGAAAAGGAACTGAAGATGGCAACTCCACACATTAATGCAGAAATGGGCGATTTCGCTGATGTTGTCCTGATGCCGGGCGACCCGCTGCGTGCCAAGCACATTGCAGAAACTTTCCTCGAAGACGTGCGTGAAGTGAACAACGTTCGCGGCATGCTGGGCTTCACCGGTACCTACAAGGGCCGCAAAATTTCCGTTATGGGCCACGGTATGGGTATCCCATCCTGCTCCATCTACACCAAAGAGCTGATCACCGATTTCGGCGTGAAGAAAATCATTCGTGTGGGTTCCTGCGGCGCAGTACGCATGGACGTGAAACTGCGTGACGTGGTGATCGGGATGGGGGCTTGCACCGATTCCAAAGTGAACCGCATGCGTTTCAAAGACCACGACTTTGCCGCTATTGCTGACTTCGGTATGGTGCGTAACGCGGTTGACGCAGCTAAAGCGCTGGGCGTTGACGCGCGCGTGGGTAACATCTTCTCGGCTGACCTGTTCTACTCCCCGGACGGCGGCGAAATGTTCGACGTGATGGAGAAGTACGGCATCCTGGGCGTGGAAATGGAAGCCGCAGGCATCTACGGTGTGGCTGCAGAGTTCGGCGCGAAAGCCCTGACCATCTGCACCGTGTCTGACCATATCCGTACCCACGAGCAGACCACTGCCGCTGAGCGTCAGACCACCTTTAACGACATGATCAAAATCGCGCTGGAATCCGTTCTGCTGGGCGATCAAGAGTAAGTTGTTTATGCTCTTTAAGCCCGCTGAGCATCGCGCCAGCGGGCTTTTTTATTAGCGCACAGCCCGCGCAATCCATTCCGACAATTCCCGCAGCTCTTTTTCCTGATCCGGGAAATCCACGATCAACGCTTCGCACGCCTGCTGCAGCGTATCCGCACGGTATAAACAGCCCTGCAGACGTGTGGCCAGCGCTTCCAGCGGGGCCGGATTCAGGCTATCGGTAAACACCTGCGCGCGGGTGATATGGCCCTTCTCGACGTCGAAATGCAGCTCCACACCACCCCACGTAAAACGCTCGTCCAGCAGGTGGGAGAACGCCGGTGCCTGGCCAAAGTTCCACGCCCAGCTGCTCTGGCGGGCAAAGGTTTCGGCAAAGTTCGGCAGGTCCGGGGTGTTGTCCGGGGAAATCACTTCTGCCTCGACGCGTTCGCCATAGTGGGCAAAGAACGCTTCGCGAATGGCATCGCAGATCTGTTCGTGGGTCACGCCGGGCAGCAGATCCACCAGATTTGCGACTCGACCGCGCACGGAGGTGATGCCCTTGGCCTGCAGCTTTTTCTGGTCTGGATTAAGGTAGTTCGCCAGGCGGCTGAGATCGGCATTGAGCAGCAGGGTGCCGTGATGAAAGCCCCGGTCTGGCGTTTCGCGATAGGCTGAGCCGGAAACCTTACGATCGCCTTCTGCCGTTTTCACCACCAGGTCGTTGCGCCCGGACGCTTCCGCCGTGGCGCCCAGGGCCTCCAGCGCGTTGAGGACAATGCGGGTGGAGATGGTTTTGTCGTACTCGGGTTTCCCGGCCATAAAGGTAAAACAGGTATTGCCGAGGTCGTGGAACACCGCGCCACCGCCGCTGCTGCGGCGCGCCAGGCGCACGTTGTCCTCTTCCATACGCCGCGTATTACACTCTTTCCACGGGTTCTGCGCGCGGCCAATGACCACGGTGTCGGCGTTGCGCCACAGGAACAGCACCCGCTGCGTGGCAGGCATCTGGCGGAAGATGCACTCTTCCACCGCAAGGTTAAACCAGGGATCGTACGAATCAGAGATAAGCAGGCGCAAATCAGACATGGCGGTTTCCTTCGCTTAAACAAGCATCTACTTTACCACTAATCTTTCTTCTCGCTCTCTTCCTCTTCCGGGACCGATTTACTGGCAGTCAGCAGGAAAGGGGATTGCTGCCAGCGGGTGCGTTTACCCTGCAATAGCGTGCGGGTCAGTACCACCCCAATCGCCAGCGAGAGCAGCAGCATCAGGCGCAGAATATTAGTGGTGTTATCCACCTGTCTGGCTTCGGTGGCCAGAGTATGGGTATCGAGCGTGAGACGCAGATAGCCAAGAGGGCCATTTTTACCCTGAATCGGCTCAACAATTTGTTGGCTAAAATAGCCTCCGGCTTTTTTGCCATCCAGCGCCAGCCTGTCGCGCACGGCAACATGCTCGCCGGCACGGGCAATCAGCCCACCTTCTTCGTCATAGACGCTGGCATCCAGGATCCGACTCTCTTTGGTCAGCAGATTAAGCACCTGGGTAATGCGTTTTTCATCCGGCGTTTCGGTATGCATTGCCGGAGCAACGTTGAGTGTCACCTGATGCGCCAGTGTGCGCGCCAGTTCTTCAAGCTGCGGGTTACGCTGCCGTTGATGGTTCTGGCTGAACCATGAAGCACCCTGCATCAACGCCACCAGAAGTGCGAGACAGGACAGGACTATCACGGCACGATGAAGCCGGAATTTCAGTTTTGCGCGAGCCATATTCCACCTGCTGAAAAATTTCGGGTTAATGTTGCCAGAAGTGATGGTTACAAGGTAGCCTCATGCGTTATTTTCACCCCCTGGATGATTCCCGGTGCGAACGATTTTACAGGAGCTTTAATGCCAAACATTACCTGGTGCGACCTGCCCAATGAAGTCCCTTTATGGCCAGGATTGCCGCTCTCTCTTAGTGGCGATGAGGTAATGCCACTGGATTACCATGCGGGCCGTAGCGGCTGGCTGCTGTACGGACGCGGTCTGGATAAGCAGCAGCTCACGCGTTATCAGAGCCAACTGGGCGCAGCAATGGTGATCGTGGCCGCCTGGTGTGTCGAAGATTATCATGTGATCCGTCTGGCCGGGTCGTTGACCCCGCGCGCCACCCGCCTGGCACACGATGCCGGGTTTGATGTCGCGCCGCTGGGTAAAATCCCGCATCTGAAAACGCCAGGACTGCTGGTGATGGATATGGATTCGACCGCTATTCAGATCGAATGTATCGATGAGATTGCTAAACTTGCCGGGACCGGCGAGATGGTGGCTGAGGTGACCGAGCGGGCGATGCGCGGGGAGCTGGACTTTACGGCCAGCCTGAAGCAGCGCGTGGGCACGCTGAAAGATGCCGATGCCAACATCCTGCAGCAGGTGCGCGAAAAGCTCCCGCTGATGCCGGGGCTGACGCAGCTGGTGTTGAAGCTGGAAACGCTGGGCTGGAAAGTGGCCATTGCCTCGGGTGGGTTTACCTTCTTTGCCGACTACCTGCGCGATAAGCTGCGCCTGGATGCGGTGGTGGCCAACGAGCTGGAGATCCGCGACGGTAAGCTGACCGGCAACGTGATCGGCGATATCGTCGATGCCCAGTATAAAGCCAACACCCTGCTGCGCCTGGCAGAGAAGTATGATATTCCCGCCGCGCAGACCGTAGCGATCGGTGACGGCGCGAACGATCTGCCGATGATCAAAGTGGCCGGGCTGGGCATTGCCTTCCATGCCAAACCGACCGTCAATGAAAAGGCGGAAGTCATTATCCGTCATGCTGACCTGATGGGGGTGTTCTGCATTCTCTCCGGCAGCGTGAATCAGAAATAACGAGGTAAAACGTGGCGAAAGCTCCAAAACGCGCATTTGTCTGTAATGAATGTGGTGCAGATTATCCGCGCTGGCAGGGGCAATGCAGCGCCTGTCATGCATGGAATACCATCACCGAAGTGCGCGGTATTGCCGCTTCGCCAACCGTTGCCCGTAACGAGCGTCTGAGCGGTTATGCGGGCAACGCGGGCGTGTCTAAAGTCCAGAAACTTTCTGATATCAGTCTCGAAGCCCTGCCGCGTTTCTCCACCGGTTTTAAAGAGTTCGACCGGGTGCTGGGGGGCGGGGTGGTGCCAGGCAGCGCAATCCTGATCGGCGGCAACCCGGGAGCCGGGAAATCGACCCTGCTGCTGCAAACGATGTGTAAGCTCGCCGAGAACATGAAAACTCTGTACGTCACCGGGGAAGAGTCGTTGCAGCAGGTAGCGATGCGTGCGCATCGGCTGGGGTTACCGACCGCCAACCTGAATATGCTCTCCGAAACCAGCATTGAGCAGATCTGCATGATTGCCGAAGAAGAGCTGCCGAAGCTGATGGTCATCGACTCCATTCAGGTGATGCACATGGCGGACATTCAGTCGTCGCCGGGCAGCGTCGCCCAGGTGCGAGAAACGGCGGCCTACCTGACGCGCTTTGCCAAAACGCGCGACGTGGCGATCATCATGGTCGGCCACGTCACCAAAGATGGTTCGTTGGCCGGTCCGAAGGTGCTGGAACACTGTATCGACTGTTCAGTGATGCTGGATGGCGATGCCGATTCCCGTTTCCGTACTCTGCGCAGCCATAAAAACCGCTTTGGTGCCGTCAACGAGCTGGGCGTTTTCGCCATGACGGAGCAGGGGCTGCGCGAAGTTAGCAACCCGTCGGCCATCTTCTTAAGCCGCGGCGATGAAGTGACCTCTGGCAGCTCGGTGGTGGTGATCTGGGAAGGCACCCGTCCGCTGCTGGTCGAGATCCAGGCGCTGGTCGATCACTCGATGATGGGCAACCCGCGTCGTGTCGCCGTCGGTCTGGAACAGAACCGTCTGGCGATCCTGCTGGCGGTGCTGCACCGCCACGGGGGTCTGCAGATGGCGGATCAGGACGTGTTCGTCAACGTCGTGGGCGGGGTAAAAGTGACCGAAACTAGCGCGGACCTGGCGCTTCTGCTGGCGATGGTCTCGAGTCTGCGCAACCGACCGCTCCCGCAGGATTTAGTGGTGTTTGGTGAAGTGGGGCTGGCGGGCGAAATTCGTCCGGTGCCGAGCGGCCAGGAGCGTATTTCTGAAGCGGCGAAGCACGGCTTCCGCCGGGCGATTGTGCCCGCCGCGAACGTACCCAAAAAACTGCCGGAAGGGATGAAAGTGTTCCCTGTCAAAAAACTCTCTGATGCGCTAACCGTCTTTGACGACTTATAATTATACCCGTCATACTTCAAGTTGCATGTGTGTTGGCTGCGTTCGCTTACCCCGGTCACTTACTTTAGTAAGTGACCGGGGATACGCTTACTTGCCGCCTTCCTGCAACTCGAATTATTTAGGGTATACGTATTCGATGTTGCAGGAGGCACCGTAATTTATGTCGTCATTTGACTATCTTAAAACCGCAATCCGCCAGAAAAACTGCACCTTGCAGCAGGTGGCGGAAGCCAGCGGAATGACCAAGGGCTACTTAAGCCAGCTGTTGAATGCCAAAATCAAAAGCCCCAGCGCGCAAAAGCTGGAAGCGCTGCACCGCTTTCTGGGGCTTGAATTCCCGCGTCTGCACAAGAACATTGGCGTGGTGTTCGGCAAGTTTTATCCGCTGCATACCGGGCATGTCTATCTGATCCAGCGCGCCTGTAGCCAGGTGGACGAACTGCATATCATCATGGGCTACGATGAGAAGCGCGACCGCGAGCTGTTTGAAGCCAGCGCCATGTCGCAGCAGCCCACCGTATCTGACCGCCTGCGCTGGCTGCTGCAGACCTTTAAGTATCAGAAAAATATCCGCATTCATGCCTTTAACGAAGAGGGCATGGAGCCCTATCCGCACGGCTGGGACGTGTGGAGCAACGGCATTAAAGCGTTCATGGAAGAAAAAGGCATTCAGCCTAACTGGATTTACACCTCTGAAGAGTCCGATGCGCTGCAATATCCGCAGCACCTGGGCACGGAAACGGTGCTAATCGATCCCAGGCGCACCTTTATGAACATCAGCGGGGGGCAGATCCGTGAAAACCCGTTCCGCTACTGGGAGTACATCCCAACGGAAGTGAAGCCGTTCTTCGTCCGTACCGTGGCGATCCTCGGCGGGGAATCCAGCGGCAAATCCACGCTGGTCAACAAGCTGGCGAACATCTTTAACACCACCAGCGCTTGGGAATACGGACGCGATTATGTCTTTTCGCATCTCGGCGGCGATGAGATGGCGCTCCAGTATTCCGACTACGATAAAATCGCGCTGGGTCATGCGCAGTACATTGATTTCGCTGTTAAATATGCCAACAAGGTTGCATTTGTCGATACCGATTTTGTCACCACTCAGGCGTTCTGTAAAAAATACGAAGGGCGTGAACATCCGTTTGTGCAAGCCTTGATCGACGAGTACCGCTTTGATCTGGTGATCCTGGTGGAGAACAACACCCCGTGGGTGGCCGACGGGATGCGCAGCCTGGGCAGCTCAGTGGACAGGAAAGAGTTCCAGACCATGCTGGTGGAGATGCTGGAAGCGAATAACATCGACTTTAAGCATGTGGAAGAGGCGGATTACGACGGCCGTTTCCTGCGCTGCGTGGATCTGGTGAAAGAGATGATGGGGGAGAAGGGGTAAACCCGTGCGGCCTGATGCGCTCACCCTGGCCCTCTCCCACGCGAAGAGGGAACAAACATAAAAAAACGGCAACCTGTTGGTTGCCGTTTTGCGTTTATTTCGAAATACGCTTGTACTTGATACGCTTCGGCTCCAGCGCGTCGGCGCCCAGCGTGCGTTTCTTGTACTCTTCGTATTCGGTGAAGTTACCTTCAAAGAACTCCACTTTGCCTTCATCCTGATAATCCAGGATGTGGGTTGCCACGCGGTCCAGGAACCAACGGTCGTGCGAGATAACCATCGCACAGCCTGGGAACTCCAGCAGGGCGTTTTCTAACGCGCGCAGGGTTTCGATATCCAGGTCGTTGGTTGGTTCATCGAGCAGCAGAACGTTGCCGCCAACCTGCAGCAGCTTCGCCAGGTGCAGACGACCGCGCTCACCGCCGGACAGTTCGCCCACGCGTTTGCCCTGATCGACACCCTTAAAGTTGAAGCGACCCACGTAGGCACGGCTTGGCATCTCGGTATTGCCGATACGCATAATATCCTGCCCGCCAGAGACTTCTTCCCACACGGTTTTGCTGTTATCCATCGCGTCACGGAACTGGTCAACGGAGGCCAGCTTCACGGTATCGCCCAGGGTAATCGTGCCGCTGTCAGGCGCTTCCTGACCGGACATCATGCGGAACAGCGTCGATTTACCCGCGCCGTTCGGACCGATGATCCCGACAATCGCCCCTTTCGGTACGGCGAAGCTCAGGTCTTCGATCAGCAGGCGATCGCCGTAAGACTTACGCAGGTTGCTGACTTCAACCACTTTGTCGCCCAGACGAGCTCCAGGTGGAATGAACAGTTCGTTGGTTTCGTTACGCTTCTGGTATTCAGCGTTGTTCAGCTCTTCAAAGCGTGCCAGACGGGCCTTGCCCTTAGACTGACGGCCTTTAGCGCCCTGACGAACCCACTCCAGCTCTTTCTCAATCGATTTACGACGGGCGGCTTCCTGAGAAGCTTCCTGCGCCAGACGCTGATCTTTCTGCTCAAGCCAGGAGGAGTAGTTACCTTCCCACGGAATACCTTCACCGCGGTCCAGCTCCAGGATCCAGCCAGCAACGTTATCGAGGAAGTAACGGTCGTGGGTGATCGCCACCACGGTGCCTTCGAAGTCGTGCAGGAAGCGTTCCAGCCAGGCGACGGATTCCGCATCCAGGTGGTTCGTTGGTTCGTCGAGCAGCAGCATGTCTGGCTTTTCCAGCAGCAGACGGCACAGCGCGACGCGGCGGCGTTCACCCCCGGAGAGTTTGTCGACTTTCGCATCCCAGTCCGGCAGACGCAGGGCATCGGCCGCGCGCTCCAGTTGGACGTTCAGGTTGTGGCCGTCGTGCGCCTGGATAATCTCTTCAAACTTGCCTTGCTGGGCCGCGAGTTTGTCGAAGTCCGCATCCGGTTCAGCGTACTTCGCGTACACCTCGTCCAGACCTTTCAGCGCATTAACTACTTCGGCAACGGCTTCTTCTACGGACTCTCGGACGGTATGTTCCGGGTTCAGCTTCGGTTCCTGCGGCAGGTAACCGATTTTGAGGCCTGGCTGCGGACGGGCTTCACCTTCGATGTCTGTATCGATGCCGGCCATGATGCGCAGCAGGGTGGACTTACCGGCACCGTTGAGGCCCAGAACGCCGATTTTTGCGCCTGGGAAGAAGCTCAGCGAGATATTTTTGAGAATATGACGTTTCGGCGGAACCACTTTGCCGACACGATGCATGGTATAAACGAATTGAGCCACGTTGGACTTCGCCTCTTTTATCGTGATGAGAATAGCTGCGAAGTGTAGCCTTTTTCCCTCTCTAATCCCAGCCATCGACATCGGGAGTGTTAAAGGGCGCAAGAAAGGTAAAAATGTGTCCATGACGTGGCGCGTTGTCTGATGCCTGGTTAGCATAAGTTAAAGACGCTTTGCGCGGCAAGACGCTGCATTTAACAACGATTAACAGAGGACGAGCGTGTGGTAAAAGCCAAACAGGTAGCCTGGCGATTGCTGGCTGCCAGCGTCTGCGTACTGACGATCAGTAGCGCAGCGCGAGCCGATTCATTGGATGAACAACGTAATCGCTATGCACAGATTAAACAGGCGTGGGATCAGCGGCAGATGGACACCGTCCAGGCGCTGATGCCCACGTTGAAAGCCTATCCGCTGTACCCGTATCTGGAATATCGCCAGATTACCGACGATCTGATGAACCAGCCCACCGTCGCCGTCAGCAACTTTATTCAGGCCAACCCGACGCTACCGCCCGCGCGCACGTTACAGTCGCGCTTTGTGAATGAGCTGGCGCGGCGAGAGGACTGGCGTGGCCTGCTGGCCTTTAGCCCGGAAAAGCCCGGCACCACGGAAGCGCAGTGTAATTATTACTATGCGAAATGGGCGACGGGCCAGCAAGAAGAGGCCTGGAATGGGGCGAAAGAGCTGTGGCTCACCGGCAAAAGCCAGCCCAATGCCTGCGACTCGCTGTTCGGTGCCTGGCGTGGATCCGGTAAGCAGGATCCACTGGCGTATCTTGAGCGGATCCGCCTGGCGATGAAGTCGGGCAACACCCGTCTGGTGACCACGCTCGCCGGGCAGATGCCGCCGGAGTACCAGACCATCTCCAGCGCCTTGATCCAGCTGGCTAACGACCCCAACACGGTGATGAACTTTGCCCGTAACACCGGCGCCACCGATTTTACCCGGCAGATGGCGGCGGTCGCCTTTACCAGCGTGGCGCGGGATGACGCGGAAAATGCGCGGCTGATGATCCCCTCGCTTGCCGAAGCACAGAAGTTGAATGAGGATCAGACTCAGGAGCTGCGCGATATCGTGGCGTGGCGGCTGATGGGTAATGACATCACCGACGAACAGGCTCGCTGGCGTGATGATGCGATCATGCGCTCAAACTCCATATCGCTGGTGGAACGGCGGGTGCGCATGGCGCTGGGTAACGGCGATCGCCGCGGCCTGAATACCTGGCTGGCGCGCCTGCCGATGGAAGCCAAAGAGAAGGACGAATGGCGTTACTGGCAGGCCGATCTACTGCTGGAGCGCGGTCGCAATGATGAAGCAAAAACGATCCTCAGTAGCCTGATGCAGCAGCGCGGGTTTTATCCGATGGCGGCCGCGCAGCGGCTTGGTGAAGAGTACACCTTTAAAATCGATAAGGCCCCGTCGGGTGTCAACGCCGCCCTGGTGCAAGGCCCGGAGATGGCGCGGGTGCGCGAGCTGATGTACTGGAATCTGGACAACACCGCCCGCAGCGAATGGGCTAACCTGGTTACCAGCCACACCGTCGACGAGAAAGCGCAGCTGGCTCGCTACGCCTTTGACAACCACTGGTGGGATCTGAGCGTGCAGGCGACGATCGCCGGTAAGCTGTGGGATCATCTCGAAGAACGTTTCCCGCTGGCCTATAAAGATCTGTTTGATCGCTATACCCAGGGGAAAGATATTCCTGTCAGCTATGCGATGGCGATTGCGCGCCAGGAGAGCGCCTGGAACCCGAAAGTGCGCTCCCCGGTGGGTGCCAGCGGTCTGATGCAGGTGATGCCTGCCACTGCGGCGCACACGGTGAAGAAGTTTGCTATTCCGGGTTACAGCAGTCCTTCACAGCTGCTGGATCCTGATACCAACATCAACATCGGTACCACCTATTTGCAGAGTGTTTACGACCAGTTTGGCGATAACCGCATTTTCGCCTCGGCAGCCTATAACGCCGGTCCGGGACGGGTGCGAACCTGGCTGGGCAACAGCGCCGGGCGCATTGATGCGGTGGCATTTGTCGAAAGTATTCCGTTCTCGGAAACCCGCGGCTATGTGAAGAATGTGCTGGCGTACGATGCCTACTATCGCTACTTCATGGGGCAGAAGGATAGCCTGATGAACGACAGTGAGTGGCAGCGTCGTTACTGATCGGCGTGGGTTATGTTATGCTTGTACTCGTTTAAGAGTACGAAAGGCGGCATAACATGACCCAGCATTCCCCTTATTCATCGGCTATGGCCGAACAGCGTCATCAGGAGTGGCTTAGTTTTGTGGAGCTGCTTCGCCAGTCTTATGAACAGGATCTGCATTTACCCTTGCTTCAACTGATGCTAACCCCGGACGAGCGCGAAGCGCTGGGCACCCGGGTGCGGATTATTGAAGAGTTGCTGCGCGGGGAGATGAGCCAGCGTGAACTAAAAAGCGAGCTGGGCGCGGGCATCGCGACGATCACCCGCGGGTCAAACAGCCTGAAATCCGCTCCGGTTGAACTGCGTCAGTGGCTGGAGCAGGTGCTGCTGAAAAACGCCTGATGGCGCTAGGCTTATCAGGCCTACAAGAAACGGCTGCGGGTCATTGATCAGCGGTAAACGGTGTTATGAAACGGGCTTAGTGCCAGAATCACCGCCTGATGATAAACGCTGGATCGCGTGAGCGCTCCGGCGGTAAACACACCAATGGCCCCCTCTTTGCGACCTATTTCATTGATGCCGGTATACTGCGACATTACCGGCCCCAGCGCCTCGCCTGCGCGGACTTTTTCCAGAATGATTGCCGGAAGGGGCAGGGTGGCAGAACGGGCCTCGCCGCGTTGGGTCGCGCTTTCAATCACCACCCAGCTAAAGGTGCTGTCGTTGTCGATCCCGGCTTCAATGGCGACCCAGTAGTCGGCCTGCGGGCGCGCCTGCCTGGCGTTAACGACACGATTTCGTGCGCCAGATCGCGTTTCTTCGCTACCCCAGGGCTGTTCCGGGACGCCGCTCTCGACGCTTACAGCGTCAATGTGGCAGGATCCTTCGCCGAAGATCTGTTCAAATGCCCTTAGAATTGCCTGAATTTTGGCAGGATTAGTGGTAGCAGAGACAACCTGGTGCATAATTAAACCTAACTCTAAAAATATCATCGCAGTATAACGGAAAAAAAGCATGTTACAGGTATACCTTGTTCGCCACGGTGAAACGCAGTGGAACGCCGAGCGACGTATTCAAGGCCAGTCAGACAGCCCACTGACTGCGAAGGGTGAGGAACAGGCGTGGCAGGTTGCTGAGCGCGCCAAAACCCTTGGCATCACCCACGTTATCGCCAGCGATTTAGGTCGCACGCGACGGACAGCAGAGATTATCGCGCAAGCCTGCGGCTGCGATGTCACTGTCGATGCCCGTCTTCGCGAGCTGGATATGGGGGTATTGGAAAAACGCCATATCGACTCGCTGACCGAGGCCGAAGAGGGCTGGCGTAAGACCCTGGTCAACGGCACCGAAGATGGCCGCATCCCGGATGGCGAATCCATGCTGGAGCTGAGCGAGCGGATGCACGCGGCGCTGGCGGCCTGCCTGGCGCTGCCACAAGGCAGCCGACCGTTACTGGTCAGTCATGGGATGGCGTTGGGTTGTCTGGTGAGTACCATTCTGGGACTTCCGGCCTGGGCGGAACGCCGACTGCGTTTGCGTAACTGCTCGCTGTCCCGCATCGACTATCAGCAGAGTCCGTGGCTGGCTTCCGGCTGGATTGTGGAGATGGCAGGGGATATCTCGCACCTTGATGCCCCTGCGTTAGATGAGCTTCAGCGCTAGCGGCGGACAGGAATCAAGTATTCGCAGCGCAAATCGATTGGGCGTGCTTCCGGCCTGACATCACTGGCCGGGTAGTAACGCTCAATATCCTGACCCTTTCTGCGGTTCAGGTTCAGCATCGGCATGCAGGTACCGTACACCGTCATGATAAAGTCCTGAATGCCATTACCCAGCCCTTCGTAGGTGAACATCACGTATTCACCGCCTTCCACGACTACCGGCTTCGCGCTTTGAATATAACCGTTGGCCATTTCAGGGGTTAATGCGGTGGTATAAAAGACTTCCTGCTCGTCATCTTTTTCCTGGCTCGGGCGCGTTTCGTTCAGGCCGTACAGCAAGGGCGGAATGGCCGGTGCATGGCTGAGAAAATCACGCCAGAACTGGACGCGCATCTGATGACGAAATTCGGAGATCTGCTCCAGCGAACACGAGTAGCTTTGGGTGGTGCCGACCAGATGCGTTTCGGGCAGGGTAACGATTTCATGTTTTGGCATCGCGAATTCACCCAGACGCAGCGGCGGCCGCATGCCGAACGAGTTCCAGTCCGGTGAACGGCGATAGAGCGCAGGGGTGAGCGAAAACTGTTTCTTGAACGCGCGGGTAAACGTCTGCTGCGAATCAAAGCGATACTGCAGGGCAATATCCAGAATCGGACGCGCAGTCAAGCGCAGCGCCACGGCGGATTTGGAAAGACGACGCGCACGAATATAGGCGCCGATGGCATGACCGGTGACATCCTTAAACATCCGTTGTAAATGCCACTTAGAATAACCCGCTTTTGCCGCCACGTTATCGAGTGACAAAGGCTGATCCAGATGGCCTTCCAGCCAGGTAAGAAGATCGCGAATAATTCCAGCCTGATCCATATACTATCCTCATCCTTAAAACAGCAGACACCCTGCTAACAGGTTAGCGGATAATAGCATTTTTTGATCTTTTAGCATTCAGTGTTTTTTTTGCGCATAAATGCGCATTTCCGAATGCTCTGCGGGCCTTTTTGCTAATCCTGTGATCTTGCTACCTTTTTCCGTATGATTGTTGAATAATTACTCAGTGCAATTTTAAAATATGGTAACAATATGAAATACAAGACATTGATCGCTGTAACGCTTCTGCTGTTGACCGGCCACGCTGCTCAGGCAGAGGAAATTGGCTCGGTTGATACCGTGTTTAAGGTGTTCGGGCCAGACCACAAAATTGTCGTCGAAGCCTTTGACGATCCTGATGTAAAAAACGTGACCTGCTATATCAGCCGGGCGAAAACCGGTGGCATTAAAGGCGGTCTTGGCCTTGCCGAAGATACCTCCGATGCGGCTATCTCCTGCCAGCAGGTTGGCCCGGTTGAGCTGAGCGATAAGATCAAAAGCGGTAAATCGCATGGCGAGGTGGTGTTCCAGAAACGAACCTCGCTGGTGTTCAAAAAACTGCAGGTCGTGCGTTTCTACGATGCGAAGCGCAATACGTTGGCGTATCTGGCCTACTCCGACAAGGTCGTGGAAGGTTCACCGAAAAATGCGTTGAGCGCCGTACCTATTATGCCGTGGCACTAAATCAGGGAACCCTCATGCAGCAACCGTTGATCTGGTTGGTGGAAGACGAAATCAGTATTGCCGAGACGCTTATCTACATGCTGTCGCAGGAGGGCTTTTCGGTGAAAGCCTTTGAACGCGGGCTGCCCGCGTTGGATGAGGCGCGTCGGCAGGTGCCTGCGCTGGCGATCCTCGACGTCGGGTTGCCGGACATCAGCGGGTTTGAGCTGTGCCGCCAGCTTCTTGCCCAACATCCCGCTCTGCCGGTGCTGTTTCTCACCGCCCGCAGCGATGAGGTGGATAAACTGTTGGGGCTGGAAATGGGGGCCGATGATTACGTCGCCAAGCCGTTTTCGCCGCGCGAAGTCTGCGCCCGCGTACGCACCATTTTGCGTCGGATGCAAAAGTCCGCCGCGCCCTCTGACGTAGTCCGCATCGGTCAGTTTGAGCTGAATGAACCTGCGGCGCATATCAGCTGGTGCGGCGAATCTTTAGCGCTGACGCGCTATGAGTTTCTGCTGCTGAAAACGCTGTTGCACGCGCCTGGTCGCGTTTTTTCCCGTCAGCAGCTGATGGACCGGGTTTGGGGTGATGCCGGAGACAGCTTCGACCGCACAGTCGACACCCACATCAAAACGCTGCGCGCGAAATTACGCGCCATTGATGCCCAACTGTCCCCCATTACGACCCACCGCGGGCTCGGCTACAGTCTGGGGCTGTCTTAATGCGCATTGGGATGCGGCTGCTGCTGGGCTATTTCCTGATCGTTGCCATCGCCGCATGGTTCGTTTTGTCGATATTTGTCCAGGAAGTGAAGCCCGGCGTGCGGCGTGCGACCGAAGGCACGCTGATCGATACGGCGACGCTGCTGGCCGAAGTGGGGCGTGACGATCTGCTGAACGGTGATGCGCAAAACGGCAGGTTGGCGCAGGCGTTTTCGCAACTTCATCAGCGGCCGTTTCGTGCCAACATCGGCGGTATTCATAAAGTGCGCAATGAGTATCACGTCTACATGACCGATGCGCAGGGCCGGGTAGTGTTTGATTCAGCCGGTCACGCGCTCGGGCAGGATTACTCCCGCTGGAACGACGTCTGGCGCACCCTGCGCGGTGAGTATGGCGCGCGCAGCACGCTGAGCGATCCCAGCGATCCGCAAAGTACGGTGATGTACGTCGCAGCGCCGATCGTCGACAAGGGGAAGATCGTCGGGGTGTTAAGCGTGGGGAAACCCAACAGCGCGATGGCACCGGTGATCAACCGCAGTGAGCGGCGGATCCTGTGGGCGGGTGGGGCACTGCTGGGCATCGCCCTGCTTATTGGTCTGGTCGTGGCGTGGTGGATTAACCGCTCGATTGGCACGCTGTCGCGCTATGCCGACTCAGTCACCCAGGATACGCCTTTACCCTTGCCCGATCCGGGCAGCAGCGAGCTGCGCAAACTGGCACAGGCGCTGGAAAATATGCGCATCCGCCTCGAAGGTAAAAACTATATTGAGCAGTATGTTCACGCGCTGACACATGAGTTAAAAAGCCCGCTAGCGGCGATCCGCGGGGCGGCGGAAATTCTTGCAGAACAGCCGCCACCGGCGGTTGCTGCGCGATTTATCGATAACATTCTGGTACAAAACGCGCGGATGCAGTCGCTGGTAGAAAAGCTGCTTGAACAGGCGAAGCTGGAAAACCGCGTCGAGATTACCCCCTCGACGGTAAACCTTGAGGGGCTGTTCAGGCGGCTGGTCGATATGCGATCCGCATTGCTGGCCGCGAAAAATATCACCCTGACGCAGCAGAGCGCCTCGCTGGCAGTCAATGGCGATGAGGCGTTGCTCGAGCAAGCGCTGGGGAATTTACTGGATAACGCGATCGACTTTACGCCGGAAGGTGGAAGCATCGTGCTGGCGGCCTTAGAGGCGTATCAGCAGGTGCAGCTCAAGGTGATCGACAGCGGCAGCGGGATACCTGATTATGCGCTGCCACGTATTTTCGAGCGCTTTTACTCGCTCCCGCGCAGTAATGGCCTGAAAAGCAGCGGACTTGGGCTGGCCTTTGTTCAGGAGGTGGCTCGACTGCATCACGGCGAGATTGATCTTCGTAATCGCCCGGAGGGTGGCGTTGAGGCCCGGCTGACACTTCACCGTCCCTTCACATAACTTCAAACTGACCGCACATAGCAGGTTTACGCTCTCCTCATTACAAAGGAGAGCTAATGATGAAATCCCCCCTGTTCTGGAAAGTAAGCACCCTGCTGGGGTGCATCCTGCTGTTAATCATTCCACTGATGATGGTAAGCACGCTGATTGCAGAGCGTGAAAACTATCGCAATGATGTCGAAAACACCCTTCGCCAAAGTACCAGCGGCCCGCAGCAGCTGGTTGGCCCGCTGATTGCCATTCCGGTCACCGAGATTTATTACAAGTACGAGGACGACAAGCAGACCGAGCATAAACGAAGCTACATGCACTTTATCCTGCCGGAGTCTCTGTTGGTTGAAGGTAATCAGCAGGTTGAATCGCGAAGCATCGGGATCTATGACGGTCAGATCTGGAATACCAGCCTCAATATCAAAGCGCAGTTTACGACCGATAAACTGGCGCAGCTGAAGGGGGAAACGGTAACGCTCGGGCAGCCGTTTATCGTGACGGGCGTGGGGGATGCACGCGGGATTGGCGCGGTTAACGTGTCAAAAATCAACGGTGAGACCTTAAGCGTAGAGCCTGGTTCAGGTGTGTATGGGCCATTATCTGGCATTCATATGCCGTTGAGCGACAAGGTGATGACGCTGAAAACCTTCACCCTGGAGATGACCCTGAATCTGGCTGGCACTGGCAGTTTTTCGGTGGTACCGGTCGGGCGAAATAGCGAAATGACCCTCACCAGCAACTGGCCGCACCCCGGTTTTATGGGCAACTATCTGCCGGTTAAACATGACATCAGCGCCTCGGGCTTCCGCGCCAACTGGCAGAGCAGCTGGTTTGCGAACAATCTGGGAGGCTGGTTCGACGACAAAGAGACCCCAGAATGGAATACCATTCCGGCCTTTAGCGTGACGGTGGCGACGCCTGCCGATCATTACCAGCTGACCGACCGGGCAATCAAGTACGCCATTTTGCTTATCACTCTGACGTTCATGGCCTTTTTCGTCTTCGAAACCTTAACCGGGCTCCGCCTGCACCCGATGCAGTATCTGCTGGTAGGGCTGTCGCTGGTGCTGTTCTATCTGGTGTTGCTGGCGTTGTCAGAGCATGTTGGCTTTACCCCTGCGTGGATTATCGCAAGCCTGATCGGAGCGCTGATGAACGGGGTTTATCTGCAGGCGGTACTGAAAAGCTGGAAGCGGAGCGGGATGTTTGTTCTGGCGCTGCTGGGGCTGGATGTAGTGATGTGGTTCCTGCTGCGGTCGGAAGATAGCGCGCTGCTGCTGGGCTCTGCGGTTATGGCGCTGGCACTGTTTGCGGTGATGTACCTGACGCGTCACTTTGACTGGTACTCGCTTTCTCAGTCGAAACGCACAGAGCCGCCCACTGCGCCAGATAAGGATACGCTGCGGATCTGGAAATAAAAAAAACGGCGCAAAAGCGCCGTTTTTAATGCGTTAAATGCAGGATTACTCCTGCAGGTCGCCGCAGAAACGATAGCCTTCACCATGAATGGTGGCAATGATTTCTGGCGTATCCGGCGTGGATTCGAAGTGTTTACGAATACGACGGATGGTGACATCAACGGTACGGTCGTGCGGCTTCAGCTCACGGCCGGTCATTTTTTTCAGCAGCTCTGCACGGGACTGGATCTTGCCCGGGTTTTCGCAGAAGTGCAGCATGGCGCGGAATTCACTGCGCGGCAGCTTGTATTGATCGCCCTGCGGGCTGACCAGAGAACGGCTATTAATATCCAGTTCCCAACCGTTGAATTTGTAGCTGTCTACGCTACGACGCTCTTCGCTGACTGTGCCCAGATTCATGGTACGGGACAGCAGGTTGCGTGCACGAATGGTTAACTCGCGAGGGTTAAACGGCTTGGTAATATAGTCATCTGCACCAATTTCCAGGCCAAGGATTTTATCAACTTCGTTATCGCGGCCAGTCAGGAACATCAGCGCGACATTCGCTTGCTCACGCAGTTCGCGCGCCAGCAGCAGGCCGTTTTTACCCGGCAGGTTAATGTCCATGATAACCAGGTTGATATCATTTTCAGAAAGGATCTGATGCATCTCTGCGCCATCGGTCGCTTCAAAGACATCGTAGCCTTCTGCTTCGAAAATGCTCTTTAACGTGTTGCGTGTTACCAACTCGTCTTCAACGATAAGAATGTGCGGGGTCTGCATGTTTGCTACCTAAATTGCCAACTAAATCGAAACAGGAAGTACAAAAGTCCCTGACCAGCCTGATACATGCCATAAATTAACATGACCGGCGTAACGTGACTAAGGTACGTAATTGCGTTCTTGATGCACTTTCCATCAACGTCAACAACATCATTAGCTTGGTCGTGGGTACTTTCCCTCTGGACCCGACAGTGTCAAAAACGGCTGTCATCCTAACCATTTTAACAGCAACATAACAGGCTAAGAGACACCGGACACCCAATAAAACTACGCTTCGTTGACATATATCAAGTTCAATTGTAGCACGTTAACAGTTCGATGAAATCATCGTATCGGATTGGTTTCTTTTGTCACATTTTTTCAATAAACCAACTAGTTGCGACTCTTGATTAATAAACAAGGTGAATCCAATGTCAATATCGCATCGAAGAAGATATTATCATTAATAAACATGGGGATAAGTGCTATTCTTTAACAATATCTCTCATTGTTTATTGAGGAAATAGTTTAGCGCTTTTAATTTGTAGTGAAACGCTATTTCGGTGATTTCTGTTGCATATTTGTAAATTTGCGCTGCGTAATATGTTGATGCCCATCACATTTTTACCCGCTAACTGTCTAAAAAGAGAGCATAAATGGATCTGTCTATCGTACTGGTTTCCCCCGCAAGAGCAGAAAATGTTGGCGCTGCGGCGCGGGCGATGAAGACCATGGGGTTTACCGATTTGCGAATCGTCGCCAGTGATGCGCATTGCGATCCTGCGGCACGCCGCGTCGCGCATGGTTCGGGAGATATTCTCGATAATTTAACCACTTATGCAACACTCGCTGATGCATTGCATGATGCTTCCTTTACCGTTGCTACCACCGCCCGTGGGCGCTCGAAGTTTCATTACTATGCAACACCCGCTGAACTGGTACCGCTGCTGGCCGAAAAGAGTCAGTGGTTGCCAAAAATCGCGCTGGTTTTTGGCCGTGAAGATTCCGGTCTGACTAACGATGAACTGGCGCTTGCCGACGTGCTAACCGGCGTACCGATGGTGGCTGATTATCCATCACTGAATTTAGGCCAGGCGGTGATGGTGTATTGCTATCAATTAGCGTCCTTAATGCAAATCCCTGCTCAGCCCGCTGCCGGGGTGGATGAGAATCAACTCACTGCATTGCGGGCGCGAACCGATCGCCTCCTGGCGTCGCTGAATGTCGCCGACGATCAGAAAATGGTGGACTGGCTGCAGCAACGGCTGGGTCTTTTAGCGCAGCGAGACACCGCAATGTTGCACCGGTTACTGCACGATATCGAAAAAAAACTTGCAGAGTAAAGTTCTGTCATCGTTTTTTGTTATGGTTAAATATTCCGTAAAAATGCGGTGCACCCGGTCTGATCTGGTGAGAAATAAAAACGCAGGCAGCGAGACGTGAAAATGCGACGAAGGGCACTGAAATTAGAAATAAATTGACTTAGCCCTGCGGATGCTTTAACCAATAGAGGTATACAGGACAGACAGATAATAATTACAGAGTACACAACATCCATGAAACGCATCAGCATCACCATTATTACTACAACCATCATCATTACCACAGGTAACGGTGCGGGCTGACGCGTACAGGAAAGAAAAGAAAAAGCCCGCACCTGAACAGTGCGGGCTTTTTTTTCGACTAAAGATTACGAGGAAACAACCATGCGAGTGTTGAAGTTCGGCGGTACATCAGTGGCAAATGCAGAACGTTTTCTGCGTGTTGCCGATATCCTGGAAAGCAATGCCAGGCAGGGGCAGGTTGCAACGGTGCTGTCTGCCCCGGCTAAAATTACCAACCACCTGGTGGCGATGATTGAGAAAACCATCGGGGGGCAGGATGCGCTGCCGAACATCAGCGATGCCGAACATATTTTTACCGCCCTGCTGCAGGGACTGGCCGATGCCCAACCAGGCTTCCCCCACGCGCAGCTGAAAGCGTATGTTGAGCAAGAATTTGCGCAGATTAAACACGTTCTGCACGGTATCAGCCTGTTGGGGCAATGCCCGGACAGCATTAACGCGGCACTGATCTGCCGCGGTGAAAAGCTCTCGATCGCCATTATGGCGGGCCTGCTGGAAGCGCGCGGCCACCACGTCACGGTTATCGATCCGGTTGAAAAACTGCTCGCCGTAGGTCATTACCTCGAATCGACCGTTGATATCACCGAATCCACCCGCCGCATCGCCGCAGGTAAAATTCCAGCCGACCATATGATCCTGATGGCCGGTTTCACCGCCGGAAACGACAAAGGCGAACTGGTTGTTCTGGGCCGTAACGGCTCTGACTATTCTGCCGCGGTGCTGGCTGCTTGCCTGCGCGCCGACTGCTGTGAAATCTGGACCGATGTCGACGGTGTGTATACCTGTGACCCGCGTCAGGTACCGGATGCGCGACTGCTGAAGTCGATGTCCTATCAGGAAGCGATGGAGCTGTCTTATTTCGGTGCCAAAGTGCTCCACCCGCGCACCATCGCTCCGATTGCCCAGTTCCAGATCCCGTGCCTGATTAAAAATACCGGTAATCCGCAGGCACCGGGCACGCTGATTGGTGCCAGTAATGACGAAGACGGTCTGCCGGTAAAAGGCATTTCTAATCTTAACAACATGGCGATGTTCAACGTCTCCGGTCCGGGCATGAAGGGCATGGTCGGCATGGCGGCGCGCGTGTTTGCGGCGATGTCGCGCAACGGCATTTCCGTGGTGCTGATCACCCAGTCCTCCTCCGAATACAGTATCAGCTTCTGTGTCCCGCAGGCTGACTGCCTGCGCGCGCGCCGTGCACTGGAAGAGGAGTTTTACCTTGAGTTAAAAGAGGAGTTACTGGAGCAACTGGCCATTCAGGAGCATCTGGCGATTATCTCTGTGGTCGGGGATGGCATGCGCACCCTGCGCGGTATCTCCGCGAAGTTCTTTGCGGCGCTGGCTCGGGCCAACATCAACATTGTGGCGATTGCGCAGGGCTCTTCCGAGCGCTCAATTTCTGTGGTGGTGGCTAACGATGACGCCACCACCGGCGTACGCGTGACTCACCAGATGTTATTCAATACCGACCAGGTGATTGAAGTGTTCCTGATTGGCGTCGGCGGTGTCGGTGGTGCCTTACTGGAACAGCTTAAGCGTCAGCAGGCGTGGCTCAAGAAAAAGCATATCGATCTGCGCGTGTGCGGTATCGCCAACTCAAAAGCGCTGTTGACCAATGTTCACGGGTTAAACCTGGATAACTGGCAGGCAGAGATGGCGGAGGCGAAAGAGCCGTTTAACCTGGGTCGCCTGATCCGTCTGGTGAAAGAGTACCATCTGCTGAACCCGGTGATTGTTGACTGTACGTCACACCAGGCAGTGGCCGATCAGTACGCCGACTTCCTGCGTGAAGGCTTCCACGTGGTCACGCCCAACAAAAAGGCCAACACCTCGTCGATGGATTACTACCATCAGATGCGCCATGCGGCGGCCAAATCGCGACGTAAATTCCTCTACGACACCAACGTTGGCGCGGGGCTGCCGGTTATCGAAAACCTGCAAAACCTGCTCAACGCCGGTGATGAACTGCAGCGTTTTTCCGGCATCCTGTCGGGTTCGCTGTCCTTTATCTTCGGTAAGCTCGACGAAGGCATGAGCCTGTCGGAGGCGACGAAAGTGGCGCGTGAGCTGGGCTATACCGAGCCCGATCCGCGTGACGATCTCTCCGGTACCGATGTGGCGCGGAAGCTGCTGATCCTCGCCCGTGAAACGGGTCGCGAGCTGGAGCTGGCGGATATCGTTATCGAACCGGTTCTGCCGGACAGTTTCGATGATTCTGGCGATGTGAGCACCTTTATGGCGAATCTGCCCCAACTGGACGATCGCTTCGCGGCCCGTGTCGCAAAAGCCCGTGATGAAGGGAAGGTATTGCGCTATGTTGGCAACATCGAAGAAGACGGTGTTTGCCGCGTGAAGGTGGCGGAAGTCGACGGTAACGATCCGCTGTTCAAAGTGAAAAATGGTGAAAACGCACTGGCGTTTTACAGCCACTATTATCAGCCACTGCCGCTGGTGCTTCGCGGCTATGGCGCAGGGAACGATGTGACGGCGGCGGGCGTGTTTGCCGATCTGCTGCGTACCCTGTCATGGAAGTTAGGAGTTTAACATGGTGAAAGTTTATGCCCCGGCTTCCAGCGCCAATATGAGCGTCGGATTTGATGTGCTGGGCGCGGCGGTGACGCCGGTGGATGGGTCATCGCTGGGTGATACGGTGACGGTAGAGGCGGCGGAGCATTTTAGTTTAACCAACGTCGGGCGCTTCGCCATCAATCTGCCAACAGAGCCGCGTGAGAATATTGTTTATCAGTGCTGGGAGCGTTTTTGTCAGGAGATCGGTAAGAACGTGCCGGTCGCCATGACCCTGGAAAAGAGCATGCCGATTGGTTCCGGATTAGGTTCCAGCGCTTGTTCGGTGGTGGCTGGCCTGGTGGCGATGAATGAGTATTGTGGCAAGCCGCTGAATAATACCCGTCTGCTGGCCTTGATGGGCGAGCTGGAAGGGCGGATCTCCGGCAGCATCCATTACGATAACGTCGCCCCCTGTTTCCTCGGCGGTATGCAGCTGATGATCGAAGAGAACGGCATCATCAGCCAGCAGGTGCCGGGCTTTGACGAGTGGCTATGGGTGCTGGCGTACCCAGGCATTAAAGTCTCTACCGCTGAAGCGCGTGCGATCCTGCCTGCACAATATCGTCGTCAGGACTGTATTGCACACGGTCGCCATCTGGCGGGCTTTATTCATGCCTGCTACACCCGTCAACCCGGGCTTGCGGCAAAACTGATGAAAGACGTGATTGCTGAACCGTACCGCACCAAATTGCTGCCGGGCTTCAATGAAGCGCGCAGCGCCGCGCTGGATATCGGCGCGCTGGCCTGCGGTATTTCCGGCTCTGGCCCGACGCTGTTTGCGCTGTGCGATAAGCCGGATACGGCTGAGCGAGTCGCGGCCTGGCTGGAAAAAAATTACCTGCAAAATCAGGAAGGCTTTGTTCATATTTGCCGTCTGGATACGGCGGGCGCACGAGTACTGGGATAAACGATGAAACTCTACAATCTGAAAGATCATAACGAGCAGGTCAGCTTCGCGCAGGCGTTGACTCAGGGGCTGGGTAAAAATCAGGGTCTGTTCTTCCCGCACGAGCTGCCGGAATTTGGCCTGACTGAAATTGACGAAATGCTGAAGCAGGACTTCGTCAGCCGCAGCACCAAAATCCTCTCCGCCTTTATCGGCGACGAAATTCCGCAGGCGCAGCTGGAAGAGCGCGTGCGCGCGGCGTTTGCCTTCCCGGCACCGGTAAGCCAGATTGAGCCGGACGTCGGCTGCCTTGAGCTGTTCCACGGCCCGACGCTGGCGTTTAAAGATTTTGGCGGCCGCTTCATGGCGCAAATGCTGACCCACATCAGCGGCGACAAACCGGTCACCATCCTGACTGCAACCTCCGGTGATACCGGTGCGGCGGTCGCGCATGCCTTCTACGGCCTGAAAAACGTGCGTGTGGTGATCCTCTATCCGCAGGGCAAAATCAGCCCGCTGCAGGAAAAACTGTTCTGTACGCTCGGCGGGAACATTGAAACTGTCGCCATCGACGGCGACTTCGATGCCTGTCAGGCGCTGGTTAAGCAGGCGTTCGATGACGAAGAGCTGAAAGAGGCCCTGGGTCTTAACTCTGCCAACTCCATCAACATCAGCCGTCTGCTGGCGCAGATTTGCTACTACTTCGAAGCGGTGGCGCAGCTGCCACAGGAAGCGCGCAACCAGCTGGTGATCTCGGTGCCAAGCGGCAACTTTGGTGACCTGACGGCGGGCCTGCTGGCGAAGTCTCTCGGCCTGCCGGTGAAGCGTTTTATCGCTGCCACCAATGCCAATGACACGGTGCCGCGTTTCCTGAAAGAGGGCAAATGGACGCCAAATACCACTCAGGCAACCTTGTCCAACGCGATGGATGTGTCACAGCCTAACAACTGGCCGCGCGTAGAAGAGCTGTTCCGCCGTAAAATCTGGCGTCTCAATGAGCTGGGCTATGCCGCGATCACTGACGAAACCACCAAACAGACCATGCGCGAGCTGAAGGCGGTGGGCTACACCTCTGAGCCACATGCTGCTGTGGCGTATCGCGCCCTGCGCGATCAGCTGAACCCAGGCGAATATGGCTTGTTCCTTGGCACCGCCCATCCGGCGAAGTTTAAAGAGAGTGTCGATGAAATCCTCGGCGAATCCCTGCCGCTGCCAAAAGCGCTGGCCGACCGCGCCGATCTGCCGCTACTGTCGCACAACCTGCCAGCGGATTTTGCCGCGCTGCGTAAGCTGATGATGACCCGCGGGTAATTATTTGTTGTACGTTTTCCTCACGTATGCCGGGTAAGGCGAAGCCGCCACCCGGCTTTTTTATGGAGAAAATAAGGAGAAAAATAGCAGAGAAAAAGCAGAAATTCCCAATAAATGCGGTCACTTACAGATTAGGATTGCAGAGAATAACATCCCCACGCCCCCTCACGTAATCTCCTCCCATCGGCCCACATCGGGCAAGAATGAAAGGAGAAACCTATGTCTACATTGAAACCTGCGCTTCTGGCGCTTTCGCTGATGCTGGTGGCTACGATGGCGGTGCAGGCCGCTGAAATTACGCTGGTACCGGCGGTCAAGCTGCAGATTGGCGATCGGGACAACCGCGGGCATCACTGGGATGGCGGCCACTGGCGTGACAACGACTGGTGGAAATCACACTATGAGTGGCGGGATAACCGCTGGCGCCCGCATGACGATCGTCATGATAATCACCACCACGATCGTCACGATGACCACCGTCCGGGGCCGGATCGGAAGCATCATTAATCAGCATCGTGCAACGGGGACATTACTGCTCGTGGCGTTTAAACACCAGTTCACCTTTCCCTGACGCGTTTGCGTCAAAGAAATAGCCTTCGCTGTTAAACGCCGTCAACTGATCGGCTTTGGTCAGACGATTTTCAATGATGTAACGGCTCATCAGTCCGCGCGCTTTTTTGGCGTAGAAGCTGATCACTTTGAACTTACCGTTTTTCTCATCGAGAAATACCGGTTTGATGATCTCGGCATCCAGCTTTTTCGGCTTCACGGATTTGTAGTACTCGTCGGACGCCAGGTTGATAACGACGTTATCGCCCTGCGCTTTCAGGGCATCATTCAGCTTGTTAGTGATGACCTCACCCCAAAACTGATACAGGTCTTTGCCTTTGGCATTCTCCAGACGGATCCCCATCTCCAGACGGTAGGGTTGCATCAGATCCAACGGACGCAGAACACCGTACAAACCTGACAGCATGCGCAGGTGCTGCTGGGCAAAATCAAAATCCGCTTCGCTGAAAGATTCTGCCCGCAGGCCAGTGTAGACATCGCCTTTAAAGGCCAGCAGAGCCTGACGGGCGTTAGACGGGGTAAAGTCCGGCTGCCAGTCGTGGAAGCGGGTGGCGTTCAAATCGGCCAGTTTGTCGCTGATGCTCATCAGTTTGGCAATTTGCGGCGCCGACAGCTTACGCGCCTCGCGGATCAAGTGCTGGGAATGATCCAGCAGTTCAGGCTGGGTATAGCGCTCAGTGGCAAGCGGGCTCTGGTAGTCGAGCGTTTTAGCAGGTGAAATCAGAATCAGCATATCCAGTCCTTGCAGGAGATTTAAGGCGACTTTAACAAAAAAACCGCCTGGATTGATCGATGACTGTTATTGACGCGGCAAATCATCCCATGCGCCCGGCGCAAGCTGGGAGGCGATTTCGGGATAGCGTGACGCATCGAAAACCGGCTGGATACCCAGCTTTCGCTGGCGGAGATAGTCCTGGCCCAGCAGGCTGACCACCGGCGAAAGCAGCAGGATGGCCATCAGATTGGTTATCGCCATCAGCGCCATAATGATATCCGCCAGTTGCCAGACCAGCGGCAGGCTGAGCAGCGATCCGATCAGTACCATCGTCACCACGCTTCCCCGCAACAGCCAGCGGGATTTGCGGGCATCAGGGTGTAAAAAGATCAGGTTATTTTCGGCGTAAATGTAATTTACCACGATCGAACTGAACGCAAACAAAATGAGGATAATCGCGACGAATCCCGCGCCCCAGGCGCCCGTCAGGTTCACCAGCGCCTGCTGAACCAACTGAATACCGGAAACATTACCCGGGTTCCCAAGCGGCCCGGCAAGCAGCACGATCATCGCGCTGGCGGTACAAATAATAATGGTATCAACAAAGACGCCAATCATCTGCACTACGCCCTGGGCAGCAGGGTGGGGCGGCCAGGAGGCCGCCGCCGCCGCGGCATTCGGGGTAGAACCCATTCCTGCTTCGTTGGAAAACATACCGCGCTGGAACCCTGCCGTCAGGGCCTGGCTGAGGGTATAGCCCAGCGCACCAGCGGCAGCTTCGCGCCAGCCAAAGGCGCTTTTGAAAATCATGGCAAAGACTGCCGGTAGTTGGTCTGCATGCCAGACGCAGACGATCAGGCTGGCTACAACCCACAGCAGCGCCATCACCGGCACCATCCATTGCATCAGGCGGGCAACGCCGCGTATCCCGGTCAGGATCACCACCAACGTGCCGATCGCCAGCACGCTGCCGGTCACGATCTCCGGGAGGTCAAAGGCAAAACGCAGCGCGTGGGCGACCGAGTTAGCCTGGACGGTATTGAAGATCACGCCGTAGGCGATAAGCAGAAAGACCGAAAACAACACCCCCATCCAGCGCATGCCGAGGCCGCGGGCCATATACCAGGCCGGGCCGCCGCGAAACTGCCCCTGCTTATCCGGTTCTTTATAGAGCTGGGCCAGCGAACACTCCGCAAATGAGGTCGCCATACCGATGATGGCGGTGACCCACATCCAGAAGATCGCCCCCGGGCCGCCTGCCGCGATCGCCAGCGCCACCCCGGCCAGATTTCCGCTGCCGACGCGGGCCGCAAGGCTGGTGCACAGCGCCTGGAACGAAGTTAAGCCGCCCGGCTGGGGAGACAGGCTGTTTTTCAGATTTTTGCCAAGCTGAGGAATTGAACGAAACTGAATAAAACGGCTGCGAAAAGTGAACCAGATACCTGCGGCGAATAGCAGGTAAATCATCACCGAACCCCACAGGATTTCGTTAATAAACGACAGAAAATCAGGCATTAACGTCCCTCTTGTTGATGCCGAAGTGCATAGGTAATCGCAACGAATGATTGAGTAAACAGCTAATTAACATGCGGTTAATAGGCCAAGTTTATCACACTATCGCCCAGGGCACTGTCTGCGGTTGCGCTGACCTTCCGGCGTGTTATCATCAGGGCAGACCGGTTACATCCCCCTAACAGTTCACCTGTCATTTTTCCGTTTCTGGCATCACGCTGGTAACGCGAATTATCCAGGGCAAGTTAAAGAGAAACACTATCATGACGGATAAATTAACCTCCCTTCGTCAGTTCACGACTGTTGTCGCTGACACCGGAGATATCGCGGCAATGAAGTTGTACCAGCCGCAGGATGCCACAACGAACCCTTCTCTGATCCTTAACGCTGCGCAGATCCCTGAATACCGCAAACTGATTGATGACGCTATTGCATGGGCAAAAACCCAGAGCAGCGACCGCGCTCAGCAGGTGATTGATGCGTCGGATAAACTGGCTGTTAACATCGGTCTGGAAATTCTGAAACTGGTTCCGGGTCGTATCTCTACCGAAGTTGATGCGCGTCTGTCCTACGACACCGAAGCGTCCATCGCGAAAGCCAAGCACCTGATCAAGCTGTACAACGATGCGGGCATCAGCAACGATCGCATTCTGATCAAACTGGCTTCCACCTGGCAGGGCATCCGTGCTGCTGAGCAGCTGGAAAAAGAAGGCATCAACTGTAACCTGACGCTGCTGTTCTCCTTCGCGCAGGCGCGTGCATGTGCAGAAGCGGGCGTGTTCCTGATTTCTCCGTTCGTGGGCCGTATTCTGGACTGGTACAAAACCAACACGGATAAGAAAGAGTACGCACCGGCTGAAGATCCAGGCGTAGTTTCCGTGACCGAAATCTACGAATACTACAAACAGCATGGCTATGAAACCGTGGTGATGGGCGCAAGCTTCCGTAACCTGGGCGAAATCCTGGAACTGGCTGGCTGTGACCGCCTGACCATCGCACCTGCCCTGCTGAAAGAACTGGCAGAAAGCGAAGGCGCGATCGAGCGTAAACTGAGCTTCAGCGGTGAAGTGAAAGCCCGTCCTGAGCGCATCACAGAAGCTGAATTCCTGTGGCAGCACAACCAGGATCCAATGGCAGTAGACAAACTGGCGGACGGTATCCGTAAGTTTGCTGTTGACCAGGAAAAACTGGAAAAAATGATCGGCGATCTGCTGTAATCATTTATAGCGTGGCCGGGCTCCCGGCCACGTTTGCTACTTCTTTCGGATCCTGTCTGTAATTCCTCTCTGCGTGTATCATTCCGTTATCTGCATTATTTAAATGGAATGGATATGAATACCTTACGCATCGGCTTAGTTTCCGTCTCTGACCGCGCCTCGAGCGGTGTCTATGAAGACAAAGGCATTCCCGCTCTGGAAGCGTGGCTGGCCGCGGCCCTGACCACCCCTTTTGAAGTGCTCACCCGCTTGATCCCTGATGAACAGGCCGTTATCGAGCAAACCCTGTGTGAACTGGTTGATGAAATGAGCTGCCATCTGGTGCTGACCACCGGCGGTACGGGTCCGGCGCGTCGTGATGTTACCCCGGATGCGACCCTGGCGATTGCCGATCGTCAGATGCCCGGTTTCGGTGAACAGATGCGCCAGATTAGCCTGCACTTTGTCCCGACGGCGATCCTTTCACGTCAGGTGGGGGTGATCCGCAAGCAGGCGTTGATCCTCAATTTGCCAGGCCAGCCGAAGTCGATTAAAGAGACCCTCGAAGGGGTGAAAGGGGACGACGGGAAGGTGGTTGTGGCGGGTATCTTCGCCAGTGTACCGTATTGTGTACAACTGCTGGAGGGACCCTACGTGGAAACCGATCCGCAGGTGGTAGCAGCTTTTCGTCCTAAAAGTGCACGGCGTGAAACAATCTCCTGAAATTAACAATTATGTGACATAAGCTGCAGGGTCTGTGGCGTGCTGATTGATTTACGGTATAGTAATTTTTTCTTTACGATCGCTGTAAATAATAATCAACAACACAGGTCAACTGGTTCGCTATGTCACAAAATACCCGGCCTCTCAATCGTCAGGATTATAAAACGCTCACGCTTGCCGCACTCGGTGGCGCGCTGGAGTTTTATGACTTCATCATCTTCGTCTTTTTCGCCACCGTCGTCGGCGCGTTATTCTTCCCGGCGGATATTCCCGAATGGCTGCGTCAGGTGCAGACCTTTGGCATCTTTGCTGCCGGGTATCTGGCGCGCCCGCTGGGCGGGATTGTGATGGCCCACTTTGGCGATCTGGTGGGACGCAAAAAGATGTTCACTCTCAGTATCCTGCTGATGGCGGTGCCAACGCTGGCAATTGGCTTGCTGCCAACCTATGCCTCAATGGGAATTATTGCCCCAGTATTGCTCTTGTTGATGCGTATTCTGCAGGGCGCGGCGATTGGCGGTGAAGTGCCCGGTGCCTGGGTCTTTGTCGCGGAACATGTTCCGGCACGCCGGATCGGTATCGCCTGCGGTACGCTGACTGCCGGGCTGACGGTAGGGATTTTGCTGGGTTCGGTAGTGGCGACGCTTATCAATACCAGTATGACACCACAGGAAGTACTCGACTGGGGCTGGCGTATTCCGTTCCTGCTGGGTGGGGCTTTTGGCCTGGTGGCGATGTACCTGCGCCGCTGGCTGCAGGAAACGCCAGTCTTCCTCGAGATGCAGCAGCGCAAGGCGCTGGCGCAGGAGCTGCCGGTCAAAGCGGTGGTGGTGCGGCATAAAAAGGCGGTCGTGGTGTCGATGCTGCTGACCTGGCTGCTTTCGGCGGGCATTGTGGTGGTGATCCTGATGTCGCCGGTCTGGTTGCAAAAACAGTATGGCTTTGCCCCGGCGGTGACGCTGCAGGCGAACAGCATTGCCACCATCATGCTGTGCTTTGGCTGTTTGATTGCCGGGCTGGCGGTGGATCGCATGGGTTCGAGCCTGACATTTATTATTGGCAGCCTGCTGCTGGCGGGGTCGAGCTGGGCGTTTTACCACCTGGCGGGCAGCCATCCTGAGCAGCTATTCCTGCTGTACGGCACGGTTGGGCTGTGCGTGGGCGTGGTGGGTGCGGTGCCTTACGTGATGGTGCGGGCCTTCCCGCCAGAAGTGCGTTTCACCGGCATCTCCTTCTCCTATAACGTCTCGTACGCCATCTTTGGTGGATTAACGCCGATCGTGGTTACGCTGATGATGGGCGTGTCGCCGATGGCACCTGCCTGGTACGTGCTGGCGCTGTCGCTGATGGGATTGGGGCTCGGAGTCTGGCTGCGTCAAAAGCCGGTTGAAGCCCCGGTTCTGGCCGGGTAGGGCGAAGCCACCACCCGGCACATTGTTAGTGAGAAGGGGTATAGCTCAGGATGATGTTGTCATCCGGAATATGGGTAAAGTCTTTTATAATGGTGTGGTAATCCGCCAGCGGATCCACATCGTTAAACAGCGTTGGGTAGAAAATTTTGCTCAGTGTCTCAACGGCGACGATGTTGTACGGGTTGTTATAGAAGTGGTGATAGAGCGCCCCCGTGTGACCTTGTGCCACCGCCGGAATGCTGGCCACGCCCTGGCGTGCCATCAGGGCATTGAACGCTGCGCTGACATCGTTTTCCGGTACGTTATAGCCAAACGGGATAATCGCCGTGCCTTTGCCTGGACGTTTTGAACCGGTCATCAGGTAGTAATCAGGATTCAGGGAGATTATCTTCTCGACCGACACATTCCCGGTTGCGCCTGGCAGCAGCTGCGAGCCAATGTTGGTGCCGCCGGCGGCTTCTACCAGCCCGCCCCAGCCGTTACGTGCATGGGTGAAGCAGCAGCCGTTATCCAGCCCGCCGACACCGGCAATCGGCTCGATAAAGACCAGCGGTTTTTTGCTGGCCGTTGCCAGACGCTGGTGGATCCTATCCAGGCGCTGCTGATAGAAATCGATATAGGCCTGCGCGCGTTCGCTTTGACCCATTACCTTACCCAGCAGGGCAATACTTGGCAGGGTGTTCTCGACCGGGTGCAGTTCGTAGTCAACAAACACCACCGGGATGTGCAAGGCTTCGAGCTGTGCCAGTACGCCAGTCTGCACCAGCGAGGGCTTTGCGCGCAGCTGGGCGATCATCAGGTCGGGCTGACGCGAGATAACCGTTTCCAGATCCACGTTCCCCTGGTCGGAAAACTTCATATCGAGGATCTTTTCCGCTTCTGGCCATTTACGCTTCAGCAGATTCCAGGTTTCGCTGTCCTGTTTCTTCGGCAGGTTGTTCCACGCCACCACTTTGGCAAACGGGTTATCGCGTTCCAGCAAGGCGAGGGCAAAAATGTCGCGCCCGTCCTGCAGAATAATGCGCTGCGGTTCGTGTTCAATCGTGACCGTGCGGTTATCAAGATCTTTCACTGTCACCGGCCAGACTTGCGCCTGCGCGAGTAAAGGTGAAAGTAACAGTGCCAGCCCACTGGCGGCCGCGATGATTTTCTTCAACGTCATGTTTTCCCCGTCTTTTTTCTTATGGTATTACCCCGTCGACCACCACATGCGGTAAGCCACGGGAACAGTATTCAACCCTGCCGTCCACGCCATACACCGTCGCCAGGCTGGTGGGGGAGACCACCTCACCCGGTAAACCGCTGGCAATCAGCTCGCCGCCTTTCAGCATCAGCGCATACTGGGCATGGCGTAGCGCGATGTTGATGTCATGGATCACCACCACGGTAACGATGTTACGCAGCCGCGTTTCACGGGCGACGATATCCATAACATGGAACTGATAGTTAAGGTCGAGGGCGCTCAGGGGCTCGTCCAGCAGCAGCAGATCGGGCTCGCGGATCAGCGATTGCGCCAGGCCAATCAGCTGCTTTTGTCCGCCGGAAAGTTGATCGAGAAAGCTCATCGCCAGATGGGCGACACCCAGCTTCTCAAGAATGGCGTACGCCTCCTGCTCGACGTTGTGCCCATAAGCACTGCCGCTGGCCCGTCGGGCGACAATCACCGATTCCAGCGCGTGCAGATGTACACCCTGCGGCAGGGATTGCGGCAGATACACCACCTTTTGTGCGCGTGTTGCTGAAGGCAATGTCATCAGGTCTTCGCCATTCAGCAGCAGTTCTCCCTGCGCGGGGTTTAGGTCCGCCAGCGCGCGCAGCAACGTGGATTTGCCCGAGCCGTTTGGCCCAAGCAGCGCGGTGATGTCTCCGCGAGGCAGCAGTGGGGTAGTCAGCCCATTAATGATTTTTTTCTTACGGTAACCCGTCTGTAAATCGTGGATGCGCAGGCCGTCGGTCATACGTTCCCCCGATGACGAATAATGATGCTGAGGAAAAACGGCACACCCACCAGCGAGGTGACAATACCGACGGGAATGATGACGCCGGGCACAATGTTCTTGGAGAGCACCGACGCCAGAGAGAGCACCAGTGCGCCAATCAGCATGCTGCCTGGCAGGTAAAAGCGATGATCCTCGCCAAACATCATGCGTGAGATATGCGGTGCAACCAGGCCGATAAAACCGACCGGCCCGACAAAGGCGACCGTGAGTGCAGAGATAATGCTGATGCGCAGCAGGGCAGTAAGGCGCAGCTTCTTCACGTTGATGCCAAAACTGACGGCGCGATCTTCACCCAGGCGCAACGCCGTCAGCTTCCAGGCATTTTTTAGCGACAGCGGCACGATAATCACCAGCGCTACGCCGAGGATCGCGAGCTTATCCCAGGAGGCTCTGGCCAGGCTTCCCATTGTCCAGAACACCAGCCCCTGCAGAGTATCTTCGCTGGCGACAAACTGCAGAATGGAAATCAATGCATTAAAGGTAAACACCAGCGCGATACCAAACAACACCACGCCCGAGGTCGCCACACGTGTCCAGCGGCTGATGCCATCAAGAATAAAACAGGCCAGTAGGGCGAAGACAAAGGCATTTGCGGGAATAAACCACTTATCGGCAATACCGGGGATCCCTAAGCCAAGCACGATGGCCAGCGCCGCACCAAAGGAGGCGGCGGAAGAGACGCCAAGCGTAAACGGGCTGGCAAGGGGGTTATTCAGGATGGTCTGCATCTCTGCTCCGGCCAGCCCCAGCGCCATGCCGACGGCGATAGCCATCAAGGCAAAGGGCAGACGCAAATCCCAGACGATGACCCGCGTGCCCGCATCTGCGGCACCCGCATTCACTAAGGTGTGCCAGAGCGTGGAAACGGAGATGCCGGACGGGCCAATCGTGAAGTCGAGGATCAGCGAGCAAATAATGAGTGCGAAGAGTACCGCTGCCAGTGCAAAGCGCCTGACGAGGACCTTACGGTAATGTAACGCAACGGAGGATTCGCCTGAGCGATGGCTGGCGGTAAGACTGGAATTCATTGGATACCCTTATGCAACACAATAAAATCGTGGTATCCCCATCCGTTCCTGATGAGAGTGCTGCATGATATCCGCTATCCAGGAGACACCTGGGGACGATATTTCAAGTGATAATGCTTATCAATACAATGCGGGGGTTAAGACGGTTTCATTGACGGATTGTTTGGCTTCTGGCGAAAAACTAATCGAATCAGCGGGGATTTCGTGCCCGCAGCGCGGGCACGAAAGGGGGATTAGTGCTTTTCACCAATCGGCAGAACGGTACGGCCGAACTGTTCGTTCAGCACTTCGCCCATTGCCAGGTAAATGGCGCTCGCGCCGCAGACCAGGCCAATCCAGCCAGCAACGTGAATGATGCCTTCACCGTTATCGACCAGATGGCCAACAGACAGCAGAGCAAACAGCACGGTCAGGCTCAGGAACACGAACTGCAGCGCACGGTTACCGACCAGTGTGCCGAAGAACATGAACAGGGTGAAGACGCCCCACAGACCCAGATACACGCCCATGAATTGTGCGTTCGCAGCATCTGCCAGCCCCATTTTTGGCAGCAGCAGAATAGCGACCAGCGTCAGCCAGAAGGAGCCGTACGAGGTAAACGCGGTTAAACCGAAGGTATTGCCTTTCTTATATTCCAGCAGCCCTGCGAAGATTTGCGCGATGCCGCCGTAGAAAATGCCCATCGCCAGGATAACGCCATCCATCGGGAAAACCCCAATGTTATGCAGGTTCAGCAGAATGGTAGTCATGCCGAAACCCATCAGACCCAGCGGAGCCGGATTAGCCAACTTAGTGTTGCCCATAATTCCTCAAAAAATCATCATTAATATGGTGAAATGGTGTGACCCTCGCCAATTCTCCCTGGCGGGGCGCGGCATGATAATCAGCGCAGGCGACGGCGTCTATGATCTGAGCAGGGTGAAATTAAAAATTTTTTTATCCTCCCCCCTTGATGGATGCCGTTGCGACCCCATCTTGTAGTCAACCGCAGTGAGTGAACCTGAAAAAAAGCAAATCAGGGACAGTTGAAAAAGCATCATCTGCCCTTATTACTGGTTCACAACCACATGTATGACCGAATTTTTAGTGGAGACGTTTAGATGGGTAAAATTATTGGTATCGACCTGGGTACTACCAACTCTTGTGTAGCGATTATGGACGGCACTACTGCACGTGTGCTGGAGAACGCCGAGGGCGATCGCACCACGCCTTCTATCATTGCTTATACCCAGGATGGTGAAACTCTGGTTGGTCAGCCGGCTAAACGTCAGGCAGTGACAAACCCGCAAAACACCCTGTTTGCGATTAAACGCCTGATTGGCCGCCGCTTCCAGGACGAAGAAGTGCAGCGTGATGAAGCCATCATGCCGTACAAAATCATCGGTGCTGATAACGGTGATGCGTGGATTGATGTTAAAGGTCAGAAAATGGCACCGCCGCAGATCTCTGCTGAAGTGCTGAAAAAAATGAAGAAAACGGCTGAAGATTACCTGGGCGAACCGGTAACTGAAGCGGTTATCACCGTACCGGCATACTTTAACGATGCTCAGCGTCAGGCAACCAAAGACGCGGGCCGTATCGCAGGTCTGGAAGTCAAACGTATCATCAACGAACCGACTGCCGCTGCGCTGGCTTACGGTCTGGATAAAGAAGTCGGCAACCGTACTATCGCGGTATACGACCTTGGTGGCGGTACTTTCGATATCTCTATTATCGAAATCGACGAAGTTGACGGCGAAAAAACCTTCGAAGTTCTGGCAACCAACGGTGATACCCACCTGGGTGGTGAAGATTTCGACAGCCGTATGATCAACTACCTCGTTGACGAGTTTAAGAAAGATCAGGGCATTGACCTGCGTAACGACCCGCTGGCAATGCAGCGCCTGAAAGAAGCCGCAGAAAAAGCGAAAATCGAGCTCTCTTCTGCGCAGCAGACCGACGTGAACCTGCCGTACATCACTGCAGACGCGACCGGTCCGAAACACATGAACATTAAAGTGACTCGCGCGAAACTGGAAAGCCTGGTAGAAGACCTGGTTAACCGTTCTATCGAGCCGCTGAAAGTTGCTCTGCAGGACGCAGGTCTGTCCGTATCCGAAATCCAGGACGTTATCCTGGTCGGTGGTCAGACGCGTATGCCAATGGTTCAGAAGAAAGTAGCTGAATTCTTTGGTAAAGAGCCGCGTAAAGACGTTAACCCGGACGAAGCTGTGGCTATCGGCGCTGCGGTCCAGGGTGGTGTACTGAGTGGTGAAGTGAAAGACGTACTGCTGCTGGACGTGACCCCGCTGTCGCTGGGTATCGAAACCATGGGCGGCGTGATGACTGCGCTGATCAGCAAAAACACCACTATCCCGACCAAGCACAGCCAGGTGTTCTCTACCGCTGAAGACAACCAGTCTGCGGTAACCATCCATGTGCTGCAGGGTGAGCGTAAACGTGCTGCGGATAACAAAGATCTGGGTCAGTTTAACCTGGATGGTATCAGCCCGGCGCCGCGCGGTATGCCGCAGATCGAAGTGACCTTCGACATCGATGCTGACGGTATTCTGCACGTTTCCGCGAAAGACAAAAACAGCGGTAAAGAGCAGAAGATCACCATCAAGGCCTCTTCTGGTCTGAACGAAGAAGAGATCCAGAAGATGGTGCGCGAAGCGGAAGCCAACGCGGAATCTGACCGTAAGTTCGAAGAGCTGGTTCAGACCCGTAACCAGGGCGACCATCTGCTGCACAGCACCCGTAAGCAGGTTGAAGAAGCGGGCGACAAACTGCCAGCAGACGACAAAACCGCTATCGAGTCTGCACTGAGCGCGCTGGAAACGTCTCTGAAAGGCGAAGACAAAGCAGATATCGAAGCCAAAATGCAGGAACTGGCACAGGTTTCCGAGAAGCTGATGGAAATCGCCCAGCAGCAACACGCTCAGCAGCAAGCTGGCGCGGGTGCTGACGCTTCTGCGAACAACGCGAAAGATGACGATGTTGTCGACGCAGAGTTTGAAGAAGTGAAAGACAAAAAATAATCGCCCTTTGAACGGGTAAAACACTGGCACGGGCGAAGAGGTTTCCTCTCCGCCCGTGCACGCATGTTAGGGGCAGATAAAACAAGATGGCAAAGCTTGATTATTACGAGATTTTAGGCGTTTCCAAAACAGCGGAAGAGCGTGAAATCAAAAAGGCCTATAAGCGGCTGGCCATGAAATTCCACCCGGACCGTAACCAGGGTGATAAAGAGGCCGAAGCCAAATTTAAAGAGATCAAAGAAGCCTACGAGATCCTGACCGATGCCCAGAAACGTGCGGCATACGATCAGTATGGTCATGCCGCGTTTGAACAAGGCGGGATGGGCGGCGGCGGTGGCTTCGGTGGCGGCGGCGGAGCTGATTTCAACGATATCTTTGGTGACGTATTCGGCGATATCTTCGGCGGTGGCCGTGGTCGCCAGCGTGCATCTCGTGGCGCAGACCTGCGTTACAACATGGACCTGTCGCTGGAAGAAGCCGTACGTGGCGTGACGAAAGAGATCCGTATTCCGACGCTGGAAGGATGTGATGTTTGCCACGGCAGCGGCGCGAAAGTCGGCACCAAACCGCAGACCTGTCCAACCTGTCACGGCTCCGGCCAGGTGCAGATGCGTCAGGGCTTTTTTGCAGTACAACAGGGCTGTCCGCACTGCCAGGGTCGCGGTACGCTGATCAAAGATCCGTGCAACAAGTGCCACGGACACGGTCGCGTTGAGAAGACCAAAACCCTGTCCGTTAAGATCCCGGCGGGCGTGGATACCGGCGATCGTATTCGTCTGACCGGTGAAGGCGAAGCGGGCGAGCATGGCGCTCCGGCAGGCGATCTGTACGTTCAGGTTCAGGTGAAACAGCACGCGATTTTTGAGCGTGAAGGCAACAACCTGTACTGCGAAGTGCCGATCAACTTTGCGATGGCGGCGATGGGCGGCGAAATTGAAGTGCCGACGCTGGATGGTCGCGTAAACCTGAAAGTACCGGGTGAAACTCAAACCGGTAAGCTGTTCCGTATGCGTGGCAAAGGCGTTAAATCGGTACGCGGCGGTGCGCAGGGTGATCTGTTGTGTCGCGTGGTGGTAGAAACCCCGGTTGGTCTGAATGACAAGCAGAAGCAACTGCTCAAAGAGCTGCAGGAAAGCTTCGGTGGCCCGACGGGTGAAAATAACAGCCCGCGCTCGAAAAGCTTCTTTGATGGCGTGAAAAAATTCTTCGATGATTTAACCCGCTAATTTTTAGCCGTGTTTTATCTTCAAGCCCGGAAGCGATTCCGGGCTTTTTCTTTGTGAAAAAATAGTTCGTAAAAACTGAGTATATACTCAATATTAACCTGCTTTTACCGATGAATAACCGCGAGTATGATGGTTTTAACGAGGGATTGATCTAGAGAGAGAAAGTAAAAGTGAAACTTCTGCACCGTTTTTTCAAAAGTGAAGCCTCCGGCGGCATCATTCTTATTCTGGCTGCGGCCTTTGCCATGCTGCTGGCTAACCTCGGCACCACCCGTGACCTGTACCATGCGTTTCTGGAAACCCCTGTAGAGCTACGGGTCGGCGTGTTGGAAATCAACAAGAACATGCTGCTGTGGATCAACGATGCGCTGATGGCGGTCTTTTTCCTGCTGGTGGGGCTGGAAGTCAAACGTGAGCTGGTTCAGGGGTCGCTTGCCAGCCGCCAGAGAGCGGCTTTCCCGGTCATTGCCGCCATCGGCGGGATGGTGGTTCCGGCGCTTCTTTATCTGGCCTTTAACTATCAGGATCCTGTTGCCCGTCACGGCTGGGCGATCCCGGCGGCAACGGATATCGCCTTTGCGCTGGGGGTACTGGCGCTGCTGGGCAACCGCGTGCCGATGGCGCTGAAAATCTTCCTGATGGCGCTGGCGATCATTGATGACCTGGGTGCGATTGTGATTATCGCCCTGTTCTACACCAGCGAGCTGTCAGTGCTTTCACTGGGCGTGGCGGCAGCCGCTATCGCCATGCTGGCGATCCTGAACATGTGCAACGTACGTCGGATTGGCATTTATGTGCTGGTTGGGGTGATTCTGTGGACAGCGGTACTGAAATCAGGCGTGCATGCCACTCTGGCTGGCGTGATTATCGGCTTCTTTGTGCCGTTGAAGCCGCAGGACGGTAAATCACCGGCTAAGCAGCTCGAGCATGTTCTGCATCCGTGGGTGGCCTATATGATCCTGCCGCTGTTTGCGTTCGCCAATGCCGGGGTGTCGCTTGAAGGGGTGACCCTGGAGGGCCTGACATCGATGCTGCCGTTGGGTATCATCGCCGGGCTGTTTATTGGCAAGCCGCTGGGGATTAGCCTCTTCTGCTGGCTGGCGCTGAAATTTAAGCTGGCATCGTTGCCGCACGGTACCACATGGCGGCAGATCATGGCGGTCGGCGTGCTGTGTGGCATTGGTTTTACCATGTCGATTTTTATCTCGACGCTGGCGTTTGGCCCGCATGCTCCGGAGCTGATCGTCTGGGCTAAACTGGGTATTTTAACCGGTTCGCTACTGGCGGCGGTGATCGGCTATACCTTACTGAAGATGAAATTGTCGGGTCAAGTGCACCCGGCCTGACAGGACGCCGGGAGGACAGGAGTTCCTCCCGGCATTACGATCAAGGAGTGAGAATGATATGTCCCATCTTAACTACAACCATCTCTATTACTTCTGGCATGTCTATAAAGAGGGCTCAGTGGTCGGTGCTGCAGAAGCACTCTTCCTGACGCCCCAGACGATCACCGGACAGATCAAAGCGCTGGAAGAGCGCCTGCAGGGTAAATTATTCAAGCGCAAAGGACGCGGGATTGAACCGAGTGAGCTGGGTGAGCTGGTGTTTCGCTACGCGGATAAGATGTTCACGCTGAGCCAGGAAATGCTCGATATTGTTAACTATCGCAAAGAGTCGAACCTGCTCTTTGATGTGGGCGTGGCGGATGCGCTGTCAAAACGGCTGGTGAGCGGCGTGCTCGATGCTGCCGTGGTGGAAGATGAGCAGATCCACCTGCGCTGTTTCGAATCAACTCACGAGATGCTGCTGGAGCAGTTGAGTCAGCATAAGCTGGACATGATTATCTCCGACTGCCCGATCGATTCAACGCAGCAGGAAGGGCTGTTCTCGGTGAAAATTGGCGAGTGCGGCGTCAGTTTCTGGTGCAGTAACCCACCGCCAGAAAAACCGTTTCCCGCCTGCCTGGAAGAGCGCCGTTTACTGGTGCCTGGGCGGCGTTCGATGCTAGGCCGCAAGCTGCTGAACTGGTTTAACTCGCAGGGACTGAACGTTGAAATTCTGGGTGAGTTTGATGATGCGGCGCTGATGAAGGCGTTTGGCGAGGCGCATAACGCCATTTTTGTCGCGCCGACGCTGTATGCAAAGGATTTGTATGCCGATGAAAAAATTACCGAGATCGGCCGGGTCGAGAACGTGATGGAAGAGTACCACGCGATTTTTGCTGCAAGAATGATTCAGCATCCGGCGGTGCAGCGTATCTGTAATCGGGATTACTCCGCGCTATTTACCCCACCCACGTTTTGAAGGCATAAAAAAACCCGCGTTAAGCGGGTTCTTTAAAACAAGCAACAACAAGTGGCGATTAAGCCAGTTTGCTGATCTGCGCGGTCAGGTTTGCTTTATGACGCGCTGCTTTGTTTTTGTGGATCAGACCTTTAGAAGCCTGACGGTCCACGATTGGTTGCATTTCGTTAAATGCGTTCTGCGCTGCAGCTTTGTCGCCAGCTTCGATTGCTGCGTATACTTTCTTGATGAAAGTACGCATCATAGAGCGACGGCTTGCGTTGTGCTTACGAGCCTTTTCAGACTGAACGGCACGTTTCTTAGCTGATTTGATATTAGCCAAGTCCAACTCCCAAATATGATCTATGTGGACAATTCAAAGGCCGAGGAATATGCCCTCTCTACCTTCTATTGTCAATGGATTTGTGCAAATAAGCGCCGTTAATTAGCGACGCTACGTTACGTAGTGATGGCGCAGGATTCTACCAGCTTGTCTCCCCTGAATACAGCTTTTCGACACAAAAATAGTCATCAGTGCCCAGATTTTTTCGCTGTGAAAGGTAACCACGATGAAATCATTACGGCTTTCTGTTTTGCGGCAACAATCGCCGGTTAACGTTCATCGCTGTACAAGGTATACTTTCACGATTTTCACTGTTTTGAGCCAGTCATGAAGCTGATACGCGGCATACATAATCTCAGTCAGGCCCCGCACGGGTGTGTGCTGACTATTGGTAATTTCGACGGTGTGCATCGTGGGCATCAGGCGCTGTTGCAGCGATTGCGTGAAGAAGGGCAGGAACGTGGTCTGCCGGTGGTGGTGATGATTTTCGAACCACAGCCGCTTGAGCTATTTACCAGCGAAAAGGCCCCCGCGCGGCTGACCCGCCTGCGTGAAAAGGTACGCTACCTGGCGCAGTGCGGCGTGGACTATGTCCTGTGCGTCCGTTTTGATCGACGCTTTGCCGCGCTGACGGCACAAAATTTTGTCGGCGATCTGTTAGTCGAACGCCTCGGGGTGCAGTTCCTGGCCGTGGGTGATGATTTCCGCTTTGGCGCTGGTCGCCAGGGGGATTTCTTGCTATTACAGAAAGCCGGCCTGGAGTACGGCTTTGACGTCACCAGCACGCAGACCTTTTGCGAGGGCGGGGTGCGCGTCAGCAGTACGGCCGTTCGTCAGGCGCTGGCCGACGATAATCTGGACGTCGCCGAGAGTTTGCTCGGGCGCCCATTCTCTATTTCCGGGCGCGTGGTGCATGGTGATGAGCTGGGCCGCACGATTGGTTTCCCTACGGCGAACTTACCGCTGCGTCGTCAGGTCTCCCCGGTAAAAGGGGTCTTTGCGGTAGAAGTGACGGGGCTGGGTGATAAGCCCCTGCCGGGCGTGGCCAACATTGGTACCCGTCCAACAGTTGCCGGCGTACGCCAGCAGCTTGAAGTGCATTTGCTGGACGTTGTAATGGACCTATACGGTCGCCATATAGATGTAATCCTGCGTAAAAAAATACGCAATGAACAGCGATTCGCCTCGCTCGATGAACTGAAAGCACAAATCGCGAGAGATGAATTAACAGCCCGTGAACTTTTTGGGCTATCAAATCCGGCTTAATGCCTGAGATCTAAATACGGAACCGAGAATCTAATGAGTGACTTTAAATCGACCCTGAATTTGCCGGAAACAGGGTTCCCGATGCGCGGCGACCTCGCCAAGCGTGAGCCGGGAATGCTGGCGCGTTGGACTGATGATGACCTGTACGGCATCATTCGTGCGGCCAAAAAAGGTAAAAAAACCTTCATTCTGCATGATGGCCCTCCTTATGCGAATGGCAGCATTCATATTGGTCACTCTGTAAATAAGATTCTGAAAGACATTATCGTGAAGTCCAAAGGTCTCACGGGTTATGACTCCCCTTACGTTCCGGGCTGGGACTGCCATGGTCTGCCGATCGAGCTGAAAGTGGAGCAAGAGTTTGGTAAGCCGGGCGAGAAATTTACCGCTGCCGAATTCCGCGCAAAATGCCGTGAATACGCGGCCACCCAGGTGAACGGTCAGCGCGAAGACTTTATCCGTCTGGGCGTGCTGGGCGACTGGTCGCGTCCGTACCTGACCATGGACTTCAAAACAGAAGCCAACATCATCCGTGCGCTGGCCAAAATCATCGGCAACGGCCACCTGCACAAAGGTGCTAAGCCGGTGCACTGGTGCGTGGACTGCCGTTCTGCGCTGGCAGAAGCGGAAGTCGAGTATTATGACAAAACCTCTCCTTCTATCGACGTGGCGTTCCACGCGGTAGATCAGGATGCGGTGAAAGCCAAATTTGGCGTAGCGGCTGTAAACGGCCCGGTCTCGCTGGTTATCTGGACCACTACTCCGTGGACCCTGCCTGCTAACCGCGCCATCTCTCTCTCTGCAGAGATCGAGTACGTACTGGTGCAGATCGACGGTCAGGCGCTGATCCTGGCAAAAGAGCTGGTCGAAAGCGTACTGAAACGCGCGAACATTGCGGATTACACCGTTCTCGGTACCGTGAACGGCGATGCGCTGGAATTGATGCGCTTCAAACACCCGTTCCTCGACTTCGATGTCCCGGCTATTCTGGGCGATCACGTCACGCTCGAAGCCGGTACCGGTGCGGTTCATACCGCCGGTGGCCACGGTCCTGACGACTACAACATCAGCCTGAAATACGGTCTGGAAATCGCGAATCCGGTCGGCCCGGATGGCGCTTACCTGACAGGCACTTATCCGACTCTGGATGGCGTTAACGTCTTTAAAGCCAATGACATCATCGTCAACATGCTGCGCGACAACGGGTCGCTGCTGCACGTTGAAAAAATGCAGCACAGCTATCCGTGCTGCTGGCGTCATAAGTCGCCGATCATCTTCCGTGCGACCCCGCAGTGGTTCGTCAGCATGGATCAGAAAGGCCTGCGTGCGCAGTCGCTTTCCGAGATCAAAGGCGTGCAGTGGATCCCGGACTGGGGCCAGGCGCGTATCGAATCGATGGTCGCCAACCGTCCTGACTGGTGTATCTCCCGTCAGCGTACCTGGGGTGTGCCAATGTCTCTGTTCGTGCACAAAGAGACGCAAGAACTGCACCCAAACACGCTGGAACTGATGGAAGAAGTGGCTAAGCGTGTTGAAGTGGACGGCATTCAGGCGTGGTGGGATCTTGATTCCCGCGACATCCTGGGCGCTGACGCTGATAACTACGAAAAAGTGCCAGATACCCTCGACGTGTGGTTCGACTCCGGTTCAACCCACTCCTCCGTCATTGATGTGCGTCCGGAATTTACCGGTCACGCTGCCGACATGTATCTGGAAGGGTCTGACCAACACCGCGGCTGGTTTATGTCATCGCTGATGATCTCTACCGCCATGAAGGGCAAAGCGCCGTATCGCCAGGTACTGACTCACGGCTTCACCGTTGATGGTCAGGGCCGCAAAATGTCCAAATCCATCGGTAACACCGTTTCTCCGCAGGACGTGATGAACAAGCTGGGCGCCGATATTTTGCGCCTGTGGGTGGCATCTACCGACTACACCGGCGAAATGGCCGTTTCCGATGAGATCCTGAAACGTGCTGCCGACAGCTATCGTCGTATTCGTAACACCGCGCGCTTCCTGCTGGCAAACCTCAACGGTTTTGACCCGGTAAAAGACATGGTGAAACCGGAAGAGATGGTCGTGCTGGATCGCTGGGCAGTAGGCTGCGCACAAGCGGCACAGAACGACATCCTGAAGGCGTACGAATCGTACGACTTCCATGAAGTGGTACAGCGCCTGATGCGCTTCTGCTCCATCGAGATGGGCTCGTTCTACCTCGACATCATCAAAGATCGCCAGTACACCGCGAAAGCGGACAGCGTGGCGCGTCGCAGCTGCCAGACCGCACTGTTCCATATCGCAGAAGCGCTGGTGCGCTGGATGGCGCCAATCATGTCCTTCACCGCAGATGAAATCTGGGGCTACCTGCCGGGCGACCGTGAGAAGTATGTCTTTACCGGTGAATGGTATGAAGGGCTGTTTGGCCTGGGCGAAACCGAAGCAATGAACGATACCTTCTGGGACGAGCTGCTGAAAGTGCGCGGCGAAGTGAACAAGGTGATCGAGCAGGCGCGTGCTGATAAGAAAGTGGGTGGCTCGCTGGAAGCTGCGGTGACCCTGTATGCCGAACCTGAGCTGGCGGCGAAGCTAACCGCGCTGGGCGATGAATTACGATTTGTCCTGTTGACCTCCGGTGCCCGTGTTGCGGATTATGCAGATGCCAGCGCTGATGCCCAGCAGAGCGAACTGCTCAAAGGGCTGAAAGTGGTGCTGGTGAAAGCCGACGGTGAGAAGTGCCCGCGCTGCTGGCACTACACCACCGATGTTGGTCAGGTGGCGGAACACGCAGAGATCTGCGGACGCTGTGTCAGTAACGTCGCCGGTGCTGGCGAAAAACGTAAGTTTGCCTGATGAGCCAATCTCTCTGTTCAACAGGACTGCGCTGGCTGTGGCTGGTAGTGGTCGTGCTGATTATTGATTTGGGCAGCAAGTACCTGATCCTCCAGAATTTCGCTCTGGGGGATACGGTGCCGCTGTTCCCGTCACTGAATCTGCACTATGCGCGCAACTACGGCGCGGCGTTTAGCTTCCTGGCTGACAGCGGCGGCTGGCAGCGCTGGTTCTTCGCCGGTATTGCGCTCGGTATCTGTGTGGTACTGGCGGTGCTGATGTACCGCGGCAAAGCCACGCAAAAGCTGAATAACATCGCCTACGCGCTGATCATTGGCGGTGCGCTGGGTAACCTGTTTGACCGTCTGTGGCACGGCTTCGTGGTCGATATGATCGACTTCTACGTCGGCAACTGGCACTTCGCGACTTTCAATCTGGCCGATACCGCAATTTGTATCGGTGCAGCGTTAATCGTGCTGGAAGGCTTCTTGCCTAACGCCGCGGCGAAGAAACAGGCGTAACACAATCTGCCCGGTAGCGTAACGCCGCCGGGCAAAACAACAGGCAAAATTGCATGTCCAAATCCGTACAGTCTAATAGCGCGATGCTGGTTCATTTCACGCTGAAACTTGATGATGGCTCCACGGCGGAGTCCACCCGCAATAACGGCAAACCGGCGCTGTTCCGTCTGGGCGATACCTCCCTGTCTGAAGGTCTTGAGCAGCAGCTGCTGGGTCTGAAAGAAGGTGAGAAAAAAGCCTTTACGCTGGAGCCGGATGCCGCATTTGGCGTACCGACTCCGGATCTGATCCAGTATTTCTCGCGACGTGAATTTATGGATGCGGGTGAACCGGAAATCGGCGCGATTATGCTCTTTACCGCAATGGATGGCAGCGAAATGCCTGGCGTGATCCGTGAAATCAACGGCGACTCGATCACCGTCGATTTTAACCACCCACTCGCCGGGCGTACCGTCCATTTTGATGTTGAAGTACTGGAAATCGATCCGGTACTGGAGGAAGTGAATGCAGATCCTGTTGGCTAACCCGCGCGGTTTCTGTGCCGGAGTAGACCGCGCTATCAGCATTGTCGAAAACGCGCTGGAGCTTTACGGCGCGCCCATTTATGTTCGCCATGAAGTGGTGCATAACCGCTATGTGGTCGATAGCCTGCGTACGCGCGGGGCGATCTTTATCGAACAGATCAGCGAAGTGCCGGATGGCGCGATCCTGATTTTCTCCGCCCATGGCGTCTCGCAGGCGGTCCGTAACGAAGCGAAAAGCCGCGATCTGACCGTATTCGATGCGACCTGTCCGCTGGTTACCAAAGTGCATATGGAAGTGGCACGCGCCAGCCGCCGTGGTGAGGAATCGATCCTGATTGGTCACGCGGGTCACCCGGAAGTCGAAGGCACGATGGGCCAGTACAGCAACCCGAAAGGGGGGATGTACCTGGTTGAATCGCCGGAAGATGTGTTGACGCTGGACGTCAAAAACGAAGCGAAACTGTCGTTTATGACCCAGACCACGCTGTCGGTGGATGATACGTCCGAGGTGATTGATGCGCTGCGCCAGCGCTTCCCAAAAATCGTCGGCCCGCGTAAGGACGATATCTGCTACGCCACCACTAACCGTCAGGAAGCCGTGCGTGCGCTGGCGGAACAGGCTGATGTAGTGCTGGTCGTTGGCTCTAAGAATTCGTCTAACTCCAACCGTCTGGCCGAACTGGCACAGCGCATGGGGAAAGCGGCGTTCCTGATCGACGATGCGACTGATATTCAGGAAGTGTGGGTTAAAGGCGCGGGATGCGTTGGCGTGACCGCCGGGGCCTCTGCGCCGGATATCCTGGTGCAGAACGTCATTGCACGGTTACAGGAGCTGGGAGGCGGTGAAGCCATTCCGCTGGCGGGCCGCGAAGAGAACATCGTCTTCGAAGTGCCTAAAGAGCTGCGTATCGACGCAAAAGAAGTCGAGTAACCTGCCAAATCAAGCCAGCAAATTCATTGCTGGCTTTTTTTTTGTTTGCCGTCTCGTGCGGCTAAATCATGTCTTTTACTGATACTTCCCGCTGTTTATCATTAAATTCTAATTATAGGCGTTTTAGGATGGCGGCTTCGTCAGAGGCTGGTTAATCTGAAAACGGTTTACATCATTTTAACGTAAGAGAATAACTATGCATGATGCACAGGTTCGCGTCGCGATTGCTGGCGCGGGTGGCCGTATGGGCCGTCAGTTAATTCAGGCCACGCTGCAGATGGATGGCGTCAGTCTTGGTGCGGCGCTGGAGCGTGAAGGCTCGTCATTATTAGGCGCAGATGCCGGAGAACTGGCGGGGACTGGCACATCAGGTGTCACCGTACAAAGCAGCCTGGAAGCGGTTAAGGACGACTTCGACGTCTTTATCGATTTCACCCGCCCGGAAGGCACGCTGACTCATCTGGCGTTCTGCCGTCAGCATGGCAAAGGCATGGTTATCGGCACCACCGGTTTTGATGACGCGGGCAAGCAGGCGATTCTGGAGGCTTCTAAAGAGGTTTCGATTGTCTTTGCAGCTAACTTCAGCGTCGGTGTTAACGTGATGCTTAAGCTGCTGGAGAAAGCGGCGAAGGTGATGGGCGATTATACCGACATCGAAATTATCGAAGCGCATCACCGTTATAAAGTCGATGCGCCGTCAGGCACTGCGCTGGCTATGGGCGAGACGATTGCCCAGGCGATGGACAAAGATTTGAAGGACTGTGCCGTCTACACCCGTGAAGGTCATACCGGTGAGCGCGTGCCTGGTACCATTGGTTTTGCGACCGTGCGTGCCGGTGACATTGTCGGTGAACATACCGCCATCTTTGCTGATATTGGCGAGCGCGTTGAGATCACCCATAAAGCATCCAGTCGGATGACTTTCGCAAATGGCGCCGTTCGTTCCGCAATTTGGTTAAAAGGCAAGAAAAATGGTCTCTTCGACATGCGTGACGTGCTTGATCTCAATAGTTTATAAACAAGTTTACCCTTCGTGATGTGGTTATTGCAGTCATAATTACTTGATTGCAAAGGGCAATATTTTATTGCCCTTTTATTTTATTCAATTTTGACTTAATTTTTGTTCCAGTCTCGTGTAATAACATCTTTTCCTCTCTTTTTTTGACTCTCTGTTGCGAATTTTGACCAAACGGTCTGGTTTTTCAGGCTCTGATTGTTTTGTTGATACTAAATCTGACCCGCAAGCGTTTTCTCAGGTGATTTAGTTGATCTTTTTGCCCGTTAACAAGCTTATCAGCCATCAGTGGCGCAAAAACAACAAACAAAATACGCATTTTCAGTTGACTTTACCCTGCCAAATCCCCAGAATGCCGCCGTTTGCCGAAAATCCACATGCAGCAAATTTGCATTGCTTCACACCATGGTTGTGAATTAATATGCAGATAAAGTGAGTGAATATTCTCTGGAGGGTGTTTTGATTAAGTCAGCGCTATTGGTTCTGGAAGACGGAACCCAGTTTATCGGTCGGGCCATAGGGGCAACAGGTTCGGCGGTTGGGGAAGTCGTTTTCAATACTTCAATGACCGGTTATCAAGAAATCCTCACTGATCCTTCCTATTCCCGCCAAATCGTTACTCTTACTTATCCCCATATCGGAAATGTCGGCACCAACATTGCTGATGAAGAGTCCTCCCAGGTACATGCACAAGGTCTGATTATTCGCGACCTGCCGCTGATTGCCAGCAACTACCGCAATACCGAAGACCTCTCTTCCTACCTGAAACGCCATAACATTGTGGCGATTGCCGATATCGATACCCGTAAGTTGACGCGTTTGCTGCGTGAAAAGGGCGCACAGAACGGCTGCATCATCGCCGGCGACAATCTGGATGTGGCACTGGCACAAGAAAAAGCCAAAGCCTTCCCGGGGCTTAACGGAATGGACCTCGCGAAAGAAGTCACGACGGCAGAATCCTACAGCTGGACCCAGGGAAGCTGGACGCTGGAAGGCGACCTGCCGGAAGCGAAAAATGAAGGCGACCTGCCATTCCACGTGGTGGCTTACGATTACGGCGCCAAGCGCAACATCCTGCGCATGCTGGTTGACCGCGGCTGCCGCCTGACGGTCGTCCCGGCGAAGACCCCGGCTGATGAAGTGCTGAAGATGAACCCGGATGGGATCTTCCTCTCCAACGGCCCTGGCGACCCGGCACCCTGCGACTACGCGATCGCCGCGATTAAAACGTTCCTTGAAACCGATATTCCGGTGTTTGGTATCTGCCTCGGCCATCAGCTGTTAGCGCTGGCGAGTGGGGCAAAAACCGTGAAGATGAAGTTCGGTCACCACGGTGGTAACCACCCGGTGAAAGATATCGATAACGACACGGTGATGATTACCGCGCAGAACCACGGTTTTGCGGTGGATGAGGATTCAATGCCTGCCACCCTGCGCGTGACGCACAAATCCTTGTTCGATGGCACCTTACAGGGTATCCATCGCACCGATAAACCGGCGTTCAGCTTCCAGGGACACCCGGAGGCGAGCCCAGGCCCTCACGATGCCGCGCCGCTGTTCGATCACTTTATCGAACTTATCGAGCAATACCGTCAGACCGCTAAATAATCAGGAGCCGAGAACAACATGCCAAAACGTACAGACATAAAAAGCATCCTGATCCTTGGCGCTGGCCCGATCGTTATCGGCCAGGCCTGTGAATTTGACTACTCCGGAGCACAGGCGTGTAAAGCCCTGCGTGAAGAGGGTTACCGCGTTATCCTCGTGAACTCCAACCCGGCGACCATCATGACTGACCCGGAAATGGCTGATGCGACCTACATCGAGCCGATTCACTGGGAAGTGGTACGCAAAATCATCGAAAAAGAGCGTCCGGATGCCGTACTGCCAACGATGGGCGGCCAGACGGCGCTGAATTGCGCGCTGGAGCTGGAGCGTCAGGGCGTGCTGGCCGAGTTCGGCGTCACCATGATTGGTGCCACCGCCGACGCAATTGATAAAGCCGAAGACCGCCGTCGTTTCGACGTGGCAATGAAGAAAATCGGCCTCGATACGGCGCGTTCTGGTATCGCACATACCATGGAAGAAGCGCTGGCGGTTGCCGCTGACGTCGGTTATCCGTGCATTATCCGCCCGAGCTTTACCATGGGCGGCACCGGCGGCGGTATCGCTTATAACCGCGAAGAGTTTGAAGAGATTTGCGAGCGCGGTCTGGATCTTTCCCCCACTAAAGAGCTACTGATTGATGAGTCGCTGATTGGCTGGAAAGAGTACGAGATGGAAGTGGTGCGTGATAAAAACGACAACTGCATCATCGTCTGCTCAATCGAAAACTTCGACGCAATGGGTATCCACACCGGTGACTCCATCACCGTGGCGCCTGCGCAGACCCTGACCGACAAAGAGTACCAAATCATGCGTAACGCCTCGATGGCGGTACTGCGTGAAATCGGCGTCGAAACCGGCGGTTCTAACGTCCAGTTCTCGGTTAACCCGAAAAACGGTCGCCTGATTGTTATCGAGATGAACCCGCGCGTATCCCGCTCTTCCGCACTGGCATCGAAAGCTACCGGCTTCCCGATTGCGAAAGTGGCGGCCAAGCTGGCGGTGGGTTACACCCTCGACGAGCTGATGAACGACATCACCGGCGGGCGTACCCCGGCTTCGTTCGAGCCGTCAATCGACTACGTTGTGACCAAGATCCCGCGTTTTAACTTCGAGAAGTTTGCGGGCGCGAACGACCGTCTGACCACCCAGATGAAATCCGTCGGCGAAGTGATGGCGATTGGCCGCACGCAGCAGGAATCCCTGCAGAAAGCGCTGCGCGGCCTGGAAGTGGGTGCAATGGGCTTTGACCCGAAAGTGAGCCTCGATGACCCGGAAGCGTTGACCAAAATCCGCCGCGAACTGAAGGATGCAGGCGCAGAGCGTATCTGGTATATCGCTGACGCATTCCGCGCGGGCCTCTCCGTCGACGGCGTGTTTAACCTGACCAACATCGATCGCTGGTTCCTGGTGCAGATTGAAGAGCTGGTGCGTCTGGAAGAGCAGGTTGCGGAGATGGGCATCACCGGTCTCGACGCTGATTTCCTGCGTATGCTCAAGCGCAAAGGCTTTGCCGATGCACGTCTGGCGACGCTTGCTGGCGTACGCGAATCGGAAATCCGTAAGCTGCGCGACCAGTACAACCTGCACCCGGTTTACAAGCGCGTGGATACCTGTGCGGCGGAATTCGCTACCGACACCGCCTATATGTACTCCACGTACGAAGACGAGTGCGAAGCGAACCCCTCCACGGATCGCGATAAAATTATGGTCCTCGGCGGCGGTCCAAACCGTATCGGCCAGGGTATCGAGTTTGACTACTGCTGCGTACACGCCTCTCTGGCGCTGCGCGAAGACGGTTACGAGACCATCATGGTCAACTGTAACCCAGAGACGGTTTCGACCGACTACGACACTTCTGACCGTTTGTACTTCGAGCCGGTAACCCTGGAAGACGTGCTGGAAATCGTGCGCATCGAGAAGCCGAAAGGCGTTATCGTGCAATACGGTGGCCAGACCCCGCTGAAGCTGGCGCGTGCGCTGGAAGCAGCAGGTGTGCCGATTATCGGTACCAGCCCGGATGCGATTGACCGTGCTGAGGACCGCGAGCGTTTCCAGAAGGCAGTAGACCGCCTGAAGCTGAAACAGCCCGCTAACGCCACCGTCACCGCCATTGAAATGGCCGTTGAGAAGGCAAAAGAGATTGGCTATCCGCTGGTCGTGCGCCCATCTTACGTGCTGGGCGGCCGTGCGATGGAAATCGTCTATGACGAAGCCGACCTGCGCCGCTACTTCCAGACCGCCGTCAGCGTCTCCAATGATGCACCGGTGCTGCTGGACCGCTTCCTCGACGATGCGGTTGAAGTGGATGTCGATGCCATCTGCGACGGCGAAATGGTGCTGATTGGTGGCATCATGGAACACATCGAGCAGGCGGGCGTTCACTCCGGCGACTCTGCATGTTCTCTGCCGGCATACACCCTGAGCAAGGAAATCCAGGATGTGATGCGCCAGCAGGTGCAGAAGCTGGCCTTCGAGCTGCAGGTTCGTGGTTTGATGAACGTTCAGTTCGCGGTGAAAGATAACGAAGTCTACCTGATTGAGGTCAACCCGCGTGCGGCGCGTACCGTACCGTTCGTCTCTAAAGCCACCGGTGTCCCGCTTGCAAAAGTGGCGGCACGCGTGATGGCAGGCCAGACGCTGGTACAGCAGGGCGTGACCAAAGAAATCATCCCGCCGTATTACTCGGTCAAAGAAGTGGTTCTGCCATTCAACAAGTTCCCGGGTGTTGACCCGCTGTTAGGGCCAGAAATGCGCTCTACCGGTGAAGTCATGGGTGTGGGCCGCACCTTCGCTGAGGCTTTCGCTAAAGCGCAACTGGGCAGCAGCTCGACCATGAAGAAACAGGGCCGCGCGCTGCTGTCTGTCCGTGAAGGCGACAAAGAGCGTGTGGTGGATCTGGCGGCGAAATTGCTCAAACAGGGCTTTGAACTGGATGCCACCCACGGTACCGCGATTGTGCTGGGTGAAGCAGGCATCAACCCGCGCCTGGTGAACAAGGTGCATGAAGGTCGTCCGCACATTCAGGACCGTATCAAGAATGGCGAATACACCTACATCATCAACACCACCGAAGGGCGTCAGGCGATTGAAGACTCCAAACTGATTCGCCGCAGCGCGCTGCAGTACAAAGTGCACTACGACACCACCCTGAACGGCGGTTTCGCTACAGCCATGGCGCTGAATGCGGATGCCACCGAGAAGGTGATTTCAGTGCAGGAAATGCACGCACAGATTAACAAGTAACGCTTGTAGCCCGGTGGCACTTCGTCATCGGGCTTTTAATCCTCTCTTCAGAACCTTCTGCTTTTTCAACTCCCATCACTCAGTTAGTCTAAAGTTATCAGCGTGATAATTAAATCCAACTGAAAAGCAGGGAGAACACCATGCGAAATAAACTTCTGATGACCTCAATTTTTGCTGCCGCAGCACTGTTTACCGTTGCCGGTTGCTCCTCCAACCAGGCGGTGAAAACCACCGATGGCAAAACTATCGTCACCGACGGAAAACCGAAGGTAGATGACGATACGGGAATGATGTCTATTGAAAATGCCGAGACCGGTCAGACGGAACAGATTAACCGCGATCAGGTTAAATCGATGGGTGAACTGAAAAACTGATAAAAAAATGCAGTGGCCTGTGCCACTGCATGTCTTTTTACGTTAAGGCAATTACCAGCGATGGTTCAACAGGATATGACCGCCATAGGCATCGTAGCTGTTTTCACCCCATTCGCCGTTGGCGCGTAACGAGATCATGGTGGTTGGGTTCAGCTTACCGCTGATGCCCAACTCCAGCTGACCCCGGTCATCTGGGGTATCATTCGTGAATTTCTCGCCATTGAGGGCGATGTCGTTCTGACCTGCGCCTTTTAACCAGTTAACGGCGACATACGGCTGCCATGCCTGCACATCTTTTTGGTTGAAGTAGCTGGTTTTCACCCCAACGCGACCCAGTACGCTGTCGTTATCGAGGGTGGAGACACGAACACCGTCGACGTCAGTGTGATTTTCCTGGTCAAGATAGCTATAGACTGCCTGAATCTGCGGCTCGATCTTCCAGGTTCTTTCATTTTCAGAACCCACAATCCACGCGTGACCTGCTTCCAGCGACACGGCGAAACCTTGGCTGTTGTAGGACTCATTACTGCGATCGTCACTTCTCAGCTTGTTGTGATACCAGCCGAAAGAGGCCCAACTGTCGATATAGCTGCCTTTACGCAGTTGCTCGTCTTCCTGCCAGGTGGCATACAGGCCCACGTTCACACCATCAACTTTACCCTGAGCGCTACGGTCGTTGTAGCGCGCGGTTGAGTCGGTTTTCGCCTGGCCGGCACCGAACATCATCCCGCTATGCAGAACTCCGGTATCAAGCTGCTTACTGATGAAGTCGCTGCCGACCTGCATCACATACTCAGTCGTGTCGTAGCTGACTTTGCCGCCAGCAATATCGTTGTCGTGATAGCGGCCTTTAACGTACATCCAGGTATTCAGGTCGTCGGTGTCACGCAAAGTCAGCTGATCGCGATCGTCGCGCTTGTGCAGGAACATACCCTGAGCGGCAAGGTAGTTACCCAGATAAGCACCGACTTCAGGGGCCATCACTTCTGGCTCATTGTTACCGCCGTTGTCAGCATTATCGTCGGAACCACCGTTATCGGTATTATCGTCTGAACCTCCGTTGTCGGTGTTGTCGCCCTGATCGTCATCGGGAGGAGTAGGCGTTGGCGGTGTTTTGGATTCCAGATACCAGTTGCCATCACTCTTCTGATTCAGATTGTATTCCCAGGCACCCACGACGGCAGGTTTCGCCAGGCTAAAGGACGCATCAGAATTCCCGCCCACGTTGATCACTTCGATCCCGTTGACCGTTTGCGCCCCGAGGCCGCCAATATTGCTGAGTTTGACGCCGGATTGACCTGCACTATTGCCGGTGATGCTCAGATGATCGGTCGCTGAACTGTCATCGCCCAGGATGCTGTTCATCACGATCTGACTGCCACTCGCACCGGTATAATCGCCGTTAATGGTGAAGTTATTACCTACATAGTCATTCAGGCCGCTGATCTGCAGTGTGCCGCTGTTGGTGACATTGCCGTTGATGGTATTGACTGTCTCGGAGCTGGTCGGGTTATTGCCTGCTACCGCATTCCAGGAGGCCAGTACGCCGCCGCTGAGAATATCGACATTGTTATTCACAGTACCGGCACTGGCGAAGGTAGCACCGTTATCCACCGTGACGGTTGCGGTATTGCCAGCACTTCCCAGCGTTGCCCCTTCGGCGACCAGCGTGGTGCCGCTTTTCAGCAGCGTATTGCCGGTGTAGCTGTTATTTCCGGTCAGGGTTAGCAGGTGGGCATCGATTTTTTCCACCTTACCGCTGCCGGACATATCTGAGGCGAAAATGGAATCGGAGCCCTGGTTAAAGAAAAAGGTGCCGTTATTGGTAACGTTACCGGTCAGCGAGCCGGTATTCGTGCCGTCGCCCAGTTGCAACATCGCGCTGTCAGCAATCAGGGTATTGCCGCTGTCATTTTTTACAGTGCCTGCCAGTGTCAGCTTGCCCGTGTTGACCAGAATAGAGTCGCCAGAACCGATGACATCGACATTGCCGGTCAGAGACCACTCTGTACCGTCCATTGTCAGCGAAGCGAAACCATCCTCATCATTCAGACCCAGGAAATTGCTGTCTTCTGAACCCCTCTCAAGCAGAGTTAAGGTGTTACCTTTTGAATTTCCGGAGAAAACATCGCCATCAAGTTGAGAATGCTCTTTCAGGGTTAAGGAGTTGTTTTGGGTGCTATTAAAGGTAATTGCGCTTTCTGTACCTTTAATCAGACCGGAGTTGATGAGCTGAAGCCTGTTATCATCCGATGCGATCACCCCGTTGAGGGTACCCTGGATTGTCCCGTTGTTTTCGATTTTACTTTTGCCAGACTTCAGAAGCTCAACCCCATTCCCGGCCAGGCCGTTGAAGGTACCGTCATTATCAAGCGTGAAGCCAGCGTCGGTAGAAAGGGCGGTTTTACCTGTGATAAGCCCCGTATTGGTGTTAGCGATATTAAAGCTGGAAGAGTCTTCTTTGATTTTGATCCCATTCTCTGCGCCAGTGATGTTCCCGGCGTTCTTTATCGTCCCCCCCATATCGATGACGGTAATCCCGTTGCCGCTGGTGGAGTTGATAATGGCATCTTCCTCATTATTTACCTCAAGCGTTTGCCCGCCGGTGGCGATATAAAGCGCGTCACCCTGACCGGTAATCTCCCCATTATTTGTGACTTTATTGATGGTGCTGCCTGAAAGCGTTACAGAAGGATCGCTGGTGGAAGGGTGGATACTCACGCCTTTATTTATGATGTATTCATTATCTGAAGAAAAAACCTGGGTGGTATCCGTCGAACGCGTAATTGTTGTTTCAGCACATACCATTAAGGGTGTAAATGCCATCAGGGCTGATAATGCGGGAAAAAGGACTTTTAAAGACTTGGTCGTCTTATTTAATTGAAGTTGATTTTTGTTCATTGCCACATCCAATTGTGATGAAAATGAATGCGTATCATAATAAGAAGGTAATTATTTGTAAATAACTGTTTTTAAAGGATAAATTATTAACTTAAAATTGAAATTATTGAATCTAAAAACCCCGATGTATACCAATTCATTTTAAAGTCTGTATTAATTTTAAATTAATAATTGCGATATTTTTATTTTTAAAAGGCAATCGATCGATATCTTAAATATTATAATTTTTTATTATTGATTGAGCAGCAAAGATAATCTTCACTCTTGACCGGTTTGCCAATCGTTGCGGTTAAGCGCCGCGAGGGCGTAAGCCCCTTCAAACGCCACCCTTTCATGACTACACTGACAGCTACAACAAGAAAGACGTTAAACCAGGTTAATCATGATACTCATCATTTACGCCCATCCTTATCCGCACCACTCCCATGCGAATAAGCGGATGCTTGAACAGGCAAGGTCAGTTGAAGGGGTGGAAATCCGCTCTCTCTATCAGCTGTATCCTGATTTCAATATTGATGTCGTAGCCGAACAGGCCGCCCTTGCCAGGGCCGATCTCATCGTCTGGCAGCATCCTATGCAGTGGTACAGTGCGCCCCCTTTGCTCAAGCTCTGGATCGACAAAGTTTTCTCCCACGGCTGGGCCTACGGACATAACGCGAAAGCCCTGCAGGGCAAAAGCCTGCTGTGGGCTGTGACTACCGGGGGCGGCGAGCAACACTTTAACATCGGCTCCCATCCCGGCTTTGAGGTATTGGCACAGCCGCTGGAGGCCACCGCCCTGTACTGCGGGCTGAACTGGCTTGCGCCATTCGCGATGCACTGCACGTTTGTCTGCGACGACGAGACCCTGCAGACGCAGGCGCGACATTATAAGCAACGTTTACTCGACTGGCAGGAGGCGCATCATGGATAGCCACACGCTGATACAGGCGCTTATTTATCTGGGGGCTGCGGCGCTGATTGTACCGATTGCTGTCCGGCTGGGGTTAGGATCCGTGCTTGGGTATCTGATTGCTGGCTGTGTGATTGGGCCGTGGGGATTACGGCTGGTCACCGATGCTGAGGCGATCCTGCATTTTGCAGAAATCGGTGTGGTGCTGATGCTGTTTGTCATCGGGCTTGAGCTGGATCCACGTCGCCTGTGGAAACTGCGGGCGTCGGTGTTTGGCGGAGGCGCTTTGCAGATGTTGGCCTGCGGTCTACTTTTAGGCGGTTTTTGCATCCTGCTGGGTATGGACTGGAAGGTGGCAGAGCTTATCGGCATGACGCTGGCGCTCTCATCCACGGCTATTGCGATGCAGGCGATGAACGAGCGTAATCTCACCGTTTCGCAATTGGGACGCAGCACCTTTTCGGTTCTGCTGTTCCAGGATATCGCCGCAATCCCGCTGGTGGCGATGATCCCCTTGCTGGCGGTCTCGGGGGCGTCCACCACGCTTGGTGCCTTTGCCCTCTCGGCGTTAAAAGTCGCCGGGGCACTGACGCTGGTGATTCTGCTCGGACGTTACGTCAGCCGACCGCTGCTGCGCTTTGTGGCACGCTCTGGACTGCGGGAAGTGTTCAGCGCCGTGGCCTTGTTTTTGGTATTTGGCTTCGGGCTGATGCTGGAAGAGGCCGGGCTTTCTATGGCGATGGGCGCGTTTCTGGCTGGGGTCCTGCTGGCAAGCTCGGAGTACCGACATGCGCTGGAAAGCGATATCGAGCCCTTTAAAGGGCTGCTGCTGGGACTCTTTTTCATCGGGGTCGGGATGTCAGTCGATTTCGGTACATTAGTCAGCCATCCGCTGCGTATCGCGACCCTGTTGGTAGGGTTCCTTGTAATCAAAATGGCGATGCTCTGGCTGGTTGCGCGCCCACTGAAGGTACCCAATAAGCAACGCCGTTGGTTTGCCGTGCTGCTGGGGCAAGGGAGCGAATTCGCGTTTGTGGTATTTGGTGCGGCAAATATGGCAAATGTGCTGGATCCCGAGTGGGCCAAAGCGCTGACGCTGGCGGTTGCGCTGTCGATGGCGGCTACCCCGCTGTTGCTGGTGATCTTGAGTCGCCTGGAGGCGAATGACAGCGGTCAGGCGCGCGAGGCAGATGAAATAGACGAAGAACAGCCGCGGGTGATCATTGCCGGGTTTGGCCGTTTTGGGCAGATCGCGGGTCGTTTGTTACTTTCCAGTGGGGTGAAAATGGTCATCCTCGATCATGATCCTGACCATGTCGAAACGCTGCGTAAGTTCGATATGAAAGTGTTCTATGGCGATGCCACCCGAATCGATCTGCTTGAATCCGCCGGCGCGCGCAAGGCGGAAGTGTTGATCAATGCGATTGACGATCCGAAGAACAGCCTGCAGCTGGCAGAGCTGGTGCTGGCGCATTTCCCGCATCTGAAAATCATCTCCCGCGCCCGTGATGTCGATCATTACATCAAGCTGCGTCAGGCAGGCATTGAGACCGCAGAGCGTGAAACCTTCGAGGGAGCACTTAAATCTGGCCGACTGGCGCTGGAAAGCCTCGGTCTGGGCGCGTATGAAGCCCGGGAACGTGCGGACCTGTTCCGCCGGTTTAATCTGGAGATGGTCGAAGAGATGGTCGAACTGACGGAAAACGATGCATCGTCGCGCGCGGCAGTCGTCAAACGCACCAGCGCGATGCTAACCGAGATCATTAATGAAGATCGTAATCATCTGTCGCTGACGCAGCGTCATGGCTGGCAAGGAACGGAAGAGGGCAAGCATACCGGGGATCCACAGGACGAGCCGGAGAGTAAACCTGTAGCGTGAAGCGGGGTTGCCAGCAAATATAAAATATTTCCGCTTCTTTACTCCGCCGCCAGTCGACGAAAGATTAAGCTTTCCGTATAGTGGCGGCAATTTTTTTGCATCCGGGAATTAATCAATGATCAGTCTGATTGCGGCATTAGCGATAGATCGCGTGATTGGTATGGAAAACGCCATGCCGTGGGATCTACCTGCCGATCTGGCATGGTTTAAACGTACAACGTTGAACAAGCCGGTAGTTATGGGCCGCCTGACCTGGGAGTCAATCGGGCGTCCGTTACCGGGGCGTAAAAACATTGTTATAAGCAGCCAGCCGGACACGGACGATCGTGTCGAATGGGTTAAGTCTGTTGAAGACGCCATTGCTGCATGCGGTGATGCCGAAGAAGTGATGGTGATTGGTGGCGGTCGTGTTTACGAGCAGTTCCTGCCAAAAGCGCAGAAGTTGTATCTGACGCATATTGATGCCGAAGTGGAAGGGGATACCCATTTCCCGGACTACGATCCTGACGAGTGGGAATCGGTCTTTAGCGAATTCCATGATGCCGATGCGCAAAATTCGCACAGTTACTGCTTTGAGATCCTTGAGCGCCGCTAATGTATTACTGCACCTTTCTCGTCGGGAGAGGTGCAGTCCACCGCTACGAGGCGACCGCCTCATCCTCGCCTAAATCCAGCCGCCGGTTCGATGGCTGAACGAAATACGCTTTATCTTCCCAGCGCAAACACGTGAGATCGCCCCCCCAGCAGCAGCCGGTATCCAGCCCGTAGATGCCCTCAGGGGTCCCTTTGCCTTCGAGCGAGGCCCAGTGGCCAAAGATCACGCTATATTGTTCCGTTACTGGCCCGGGGATCGCAAACCACGGCTTAAGCGGCGTGGGTGCATTTTCTGGCACGTCTTTGCAGTACATATCCAGCTGGCCGTTCGGGAAGCAGTAACGCATGCGGGTAAAAGCGTTAGAGATAAAGCGCAGGCGCGCAACGCCGCTAAGCTCCAGGCTCCAGTTATTGGGCATGTCGCCATACATCGCATCAAGGAAGAAGGGATACGAGTCGCTGGCCAGCACCGCTTCCACATCGCGTGCGCACTCTTTCGCGGTCTGCAGATCCCACTGCGGCGTGATGCCCGCATGTGCCATCACCAGTTTCTTCTCTTCGTCGATCTGCAGCAGCGGCTGACGGCGAAGCCAGTTAATCAGCTCATCGGCGTCAGGTGCGTCCAGTAACGGTGTGATGCGGTCTTTAGGTTTGTTACGGCTGATCCCTGCAAAGACGGCCAGCAGATGTAGGTCGTGGTTGCCGAGGACAACCCGGACGCTGTCACCCAGCGACTTCACGAAGCGCAATACTTCCAGCGATCCAGGGCCACGCGCGACGAGATCGCCCGTCAGCCACAATGTGTCAGTACCCGGGGTAAAATTCACCTGCTTTAACAACGCGATCAGTTCATCGTAGCAACCGTGAACGTCACCAATGAGATATGTAGACATGTTTTAGTGAATGAGTGTTGGAACAGCCAGACGGAAAACAGGAATGGCAATACGGAACGTATTGCCGTCGGTATCGACCATTTCATAATGGCCTTGCATGGTACCCATTGGCGTTTCGATGACCGCGCCGCTGGTGTACTGAAACTCTTCGCCGGGCTCGATGTGCGGTTGTTCACCGACGACACCTTCGCCCTGGACTTCGATTTCACGGCCATTGCCGTTAGTGATAAGCCAGTAGCGCCCAAGCAGTTGCACAGGCATCCGCCCCAGATTGCGAATGGTTACAGTGTAAGCAAAAACATAGCGCTCTTCGTCCGGTGTGGATTGGGACTCAACATAGATGCTTTGTACATGAACACATACGCGGGGCGAATCAATCATGGCTTAGCTCTCCTTCGGCGGCGCATTTTCGCTGATGTAATTTGCCAGCCTGCAGTACTGTTCAACGGAAATGTTCTCCGCACGCATTGTCGGGTCGATGCCCAACTGCGCCAGCACTTCAACAGTAAACAGATTACCAAGGCTGTTACGAATTGTTTTACGGCGCTGATTAAAGGCTTCTGTGGTGATGCGGCTCAGCACGCGCAGCTCTTTAACCGGATGCGGTACAACGGCATGAGGAACCAGACGAACCACCGCAGAATCGACTTTTGGCGCAGGCGTAAAGGCCGTTGGCGGTACTTCGAGCACCGGAATAATCTGGCAATAGTACTGCGCCATCACGCTTAATCGACCATACGCTTTACTGTTTGGTCCTGCAACCAGTCGGTTGACGACCTCTTTTTGCAACATAAAGTGCATGTCGGCAATGGCATCAGTATAGCTAAACAGGTGGAACATCAGCGGCGTGGAGATGTTATACGGCAGGTTACCGAACACGCGCAGCGGCTGACCGAGCTTCTCTGACAGCTCGCCGAAGTTCATGGTCATCGCATCTTGCTGATAGATAGTCAGCTTAGGGCCAAGGAACGGATGCGTTTGCAGGCGTGCGGCGAGATCGCGATCCAGTTCGATAACAGTCATTTCGTCGAGACGTTCACCCACCGGTTCAGTCAGTGCGGCAAGACCTGGACCGATTTCGACCATTGCCTGGCCTTTTTGTGGATTAATCGCTGAAACGATGCTTTCGATAACGAATCGATCGTTAAGGAAGTTTTGCCCGAAGCGTTTACGGGCTAAGTGGCCCTGATGGACTCTAGTATTCATTGAGTATTAACAATCATTTTGATGGCGAGATTAAGCGCCGTAATAAAACTGCCGACATCTGCTTTACCCTGTCCTGCTAAATCAAGCGCAGTACCATGGTCAACAGACGTGCGAATAAAGGGTAAACCGAGGGTAATATTCACGCCGCGGCCAAAGCCCTGGTATTTTAGCACGGGAAGGCCCTGATCGTGGTACATCGCCAGCACGGCGTCAGCATTCCCGAGGTATTTCGGTTGAAACAGGGTATCGGCAGGCAAGGGCCCGCTGAGATTCATTCCCTGTGCCCGCAGCGTATCCAGTACCGGAATGATGGTGTCGATCTCTTCCGTGCCCATGTGTCCGCCTTCACCCGCGTGCGGATTGAGGCCGCACACCAGCACGTGCGGATCATTAATGCCGAATTTAGTCCGCAGATCGTGATGCAGGATCGTAATGACCTCATGCAGCAGATCCGGGGTGATAGCATCAGAGACGGCTTTGATCGGAAGATGGGTTGTTGCCAGCGCGACCCGTAGTTCCTCGGTCGCCAGCATCATCACCACTTTTGGGCTGTGCGAGCGCTCTTCAAAAAACTCGGTATGCCCGGTAAAGGCGACACCCGCATCGTTGATCACCCCTTTATGGACCGGCCCGGTAATCAGTGCGGCAAATTCACCGCTCAGGCAGCCATCGCAGGCGCGCGCCAGCGTGTCCACCACGTAATGACCATTCTCCGTACTGAGCTGACCGGGGATAACCGACGTGCGCAACGCAACGGGCAGCAGCGTGAGCGTGCCCGCCTGCTGTGGAAGGGGCGCGTTTTCCGCGCAGTAGGGTAGCAGCGTCAGCGGCAGATTGAGCTGCTTCGCCCGCGCCTCAAGCACGCTGGCATCTGCGCAGACAACCAGTTCGACCGGCCAGCTGCGCTGGGCGAGCTGGACGACCAAATCGGGACCAATCCCGGCGGGTTCGCCGGGCGTGATGACCACACGATGCAGTTTCATTAGTTGCTCAGAACTTTGACGTAGGCACTGGCGCGTTGTTCTTGCATCCAGGTTGCGGCTTCTTCAGAGAACTTACGGTTGAACAGCATGCGGTACGCACGGTCTTTTTGCGCTGCATCGGTTTTATCCACATTGCGGGTGTCCAGCAGCTCAATCAGGTGCCAGCCGAAGGTGGAGTGAACCGGGGCGCTAAGCTGACCTTTGTTCATTTTCATCAGCGCATCACGGAAGGCAGGATCGTAAATGTCTGCAGCCGCCCAGCCCAGATCGCCGCCCTGATTGGCAGAACCCGGATCCTGAGAGAACTCTTTCGCCGCGTTCACAAAGGAGGTTTTACCACTGCGAATATCGGCGGCAATTTGCTCCAGTTTGGTCCGTGCCTGATCGTCATTCATGAGCGGGGAAGGTTTCAGCAGAATGTGGCGAGCGTGGACTTCGGTCACGGAGATGCTCTGGCTTTGGCCACGCAAATCGTTAACTTTCAGCACGTGGAAACCGACGCCGGAACGAATCGGGCCAACGATATCGCCTTTCTTCGCCGTGCTCAGTGCCTGGGCAAAGATAGAAGGCAGTTCCTGAATACGTCCCCAGCCCATCTGTCCGCCTTTCAGCGCCTGCTGGTCAGCAGAATAGGTAATAGCCAGTTTGCCGAAGTCATCGCCGTTACGTGCCTGCTCAACAATCGAACGCGCCTGGCTTTCTGCGTCAGCAACCTGGTCGGAAGACGGGTTTTCTGGCAGCGGGATCAGGATGTGGCTCAGGTTAAGTTCGGTGCTGGCATCGTTCTGATTGCCGACCTGTTTAGCCAGTGATTCGACTTCCTGCGGCAGGATAGTGACGCGACGACGAACTTCATTGTTACGCACCTCAGAAATCAGCATCTCTTTGCGGATCTGGTTGCGATAGGTTGAATTGCTAACACCGTCATAGGTCAGACGGCTACGCATCTGATCGGCAGACATGTTGTTCTGTTTAGCAATGTTGGCGATAGCCTGATCGAGCTGCTCATCAGAGATTTTCACACCCATTTTCTGACCCATTTGCAGTACGATCTGATCCATGATCAGACGTTCAAGGATCTGATGACGCAGTGTGGCATCATCCGGAAGTTGCTGACCTGCCTGACCCGCGTTGAGCTTCACAGACTGCATTAAACCATCAACGTCGCTCTCAAGTACCACACCGTTGTTCACAACGGCAGCGACTTTGTCGACAACCTGTGGGGCCGCGAAGCTGGTATTCGCAACCATAGCGATACCGAGCAGCAGCGTTTTCCAGTTCTTCATACTTTTTCCATATCAATTACCGCAATTGCGGATTACGTTTCAATTCAATGCATTACAACGAATTTTGGTACGGCAGAATATTCGACCGCAGCATCTGCTGTGTACCCAGACCGTAGTTAGAGCTCAGGCCACGCAGTTCGATGTTAAAGCCGATAACTTTATCGTATTCGCTTTGCGCTCGGGTGTTATCCCAACCGTTCAGCTTACGTTCATAGCCAACGCGGATCGCGTAACAGCAGGAGCTGTACTGCAGACCCACCATCTGATCCGCCGGTTTGCTGGTATTGGTGTCAAAGTAGTAGGCACCGACAACGGACCAGCGGTCAACAATCGGCCAACTTGCGGTACCGCCCACCTGCGAAATGCCCTCTTTATACTGCTCGGCCGACGCATAGTTAGGCAATGTCGCCTGGATGTATTCCGGACTGGCGTAGCGATAGCTCAGCTGCAGCAGTCGGTCTTCATCACGACGATACTCGATGGTACCGCTGCCGGTGGCAACGTTGTTCAGACGCGTATCGTACTGCACGCCGCCGCGCAGACCCCAGCGATCGGTCATACGCCAGTAAGTATCGCCGGCCCAGACCAGTGCCCCTTTTTTGTCGTTCTGCTCCCATTGGATATTGTCATCACCGGTTCGGGCTTCGGTGAAATAGTAGATTTGACCAACAGAAGCATTAAAACGTTCAACTGCCGCATTATCATAAACGCGAGTTGTGACCCCGGTCGTAACCTGGTTCGCCGACGCGATACGGTCCAGACCGCCGTAAGTACGGTCGCGGAACAGGCCGCTGTAGTCCGATTGCAGGAACGCAGAGTCGTAGTTCTGAATATTGCTCTGATCGCGATATGGCACATACAGATACTGGGCACGCGGCTCCAGCGTCTGGGTATAGCCTTCGCTCCAGTTCATATCGCGTTCAAAGACCAGTTTGCCGTCCATTTTAAACTGCGGCAGCGTACGGTTAACGGAATCTTCCAGCCGGGTACCGTTTGTGGCGTTGTACGTCTCAAAGTTTTCTTGCTGATAGTGCGTCGCCATCAGCTTAACTTCGGTGTCGAGGCTTCCCCAATCATTTGATACAGGCAGATTAATCGTCGGCTCCAGGTGGAGACGCGTGGCTTCTGGCATGTTGTTGTTAGTATTGACGAAATGCACCGCCTGGGCATAAACGCGGGTATCGAACGGCCCAACGTCATTCTGGTACCAGTTAACGTCCAGCTGCGGTTCGGCAGCATACGTATTGGAGTTTTGAGTACTGAAGACCTGGAACTGTTTGGTTGATACTGTGGCGTCAAAGTTCTGCACCGCATAGCCCGCGCTGAAGATCTGCGTGGCATAGCCGTCGGTACTGGAACCGTACTTCGACGAGAAGTCGTTGAAATAGTGAGGATCGCTGACCTTGGTATAGTCAATATTAAAACGCCATACCTGGTCCATCACCCCGGCGTGCTGCCAGTAGTACAGCCAGCGGTGGCGCTCGCCCTCGGTTGGGTGTTCATCTTCAAAGACTTTATCCGATGGCAGGTAGTCGAGCTCCATCAGACCTGCACCCGCCTGCGACAGATAACGGAACTCGTTTTCCCACATGATGTTGCCGCGCTTGTGGATATAGTGCGGTGTGATCGTGGCGTCCATATTGGGCGCGATGTTCCAGTAGTACGGCAGGTAAAATTCGAAATAATTGCTGGTGCTGTAGCGGGCATTCGGGATTAAAAAGCCCGACCGACGTTTATCACCTACCGGCAGCTGCATATAAGGGCTGTAGAAGACCGGTACCGGGCCGAGCTTAAAGCGGGCGTTCCAGATCTCAGCAACCTGCTCTTCGCGGTCGTGGATCACTTCGCTACCGACCACGCTCCAGGTATCAGAGCCTGGCAGACAGGACGTAAAAGTCCCATTCTCGAGAATGGTGTAGCGGTTTTCGCCGCGCTGCTTCATCAGGTCGGCTTTACCGCGACCCTGACGTCCAACCATCTGATAATCACCTTCCCAGACGTTGGTATCTTTGGTATTCAGATTCGACCAGGCTTTCGGACCTTTCAGAATGACCTGATTATCGTCATAGTGCACATTACCGAGTGCATCCACCGTGCGTACCGGCTCTGCTGCGCCTTCAGGCTGCTTTTGATGCAGCTGGACTTCATCGGCCAGCAGGCGGCTGTTGCCCTGGTTAATATCCACATTGCCGCTGAACACGGCATCGTCAGGATAGTTACCTTTCGCATTATCAGCGGTAATGGTGACCGGCAGCGCGTTCGTATCACCCTGCACCAGCGGGCGATCGTAGCTAGGGACACCCAGCATACATTGCGAGGCGAGATCGGCCGCCAGCCCTTGTTGACTGTACAAGGCGGCAGCTATCATCGTGGCCAGGAGGGTGGGGATACGTTTTTTCATACGTTTTATTTTGTGTTCCGTCATCAGTGGCTTATCGCTGGCAAACGGTCAGAGACTATCTTACTCATCATCGCAGTGCCAGCGTTAATCCTGCCCGTAGGCGAGCAGTGGTGATAGGCTCGCTATTGAATGACGAGTATGATAATGCAAATTATAGGCGATGTCCTTCAATTGACCGTGGCTCGATTCGCGGAATGATGGCGTTGCGCGGAATCAAATACATCACCATTTGGGGAGTATATGCAGTATTGGGGAAAAATTATCGGCGTGGCCTTCGCTTTACTGATGGGCGCAGGCTTCTGGGGCATCCTTTTGGGGCTGATTATCGGCCATATGTTTGATAAAGCACGAAGTCGTAAGATGGCGTGGTTTGCCAATCAACGCGATCGTCAGGCACTTTTTTTTGCCACCACCTTTGAAGTGATGGGCCATCTGACCAAATCGAAAGGGCGGGTGACCGAGGCCGACATCCACATCGCCAGCCAGTTTATGGACCGCATGAACCTGCACGGAGATTCCCGGGCGGCGGCGCAGCACGCGTTTCGTATCGGCAAGGCGGATAACTATCCCCTGCGCGAAAAAATGCGTCAGTTTCGCGGCATCTGCTTCGGCCGTTCTGACTTAATCCGGATGTTTCTGGAAATTCAGATCCAGGCTGCGTTCGCTGACGGCTCATTGCACCCTAACGAACGTACGGTGCTGTACGTGATTGCCGAAGAGCTGGGCATCTCCCGCAGCCAGTTCGATCAGTTCCTGCGCATGATGCAGGGCGGGGCACACTTTGGCGGCGGCTATCAACAACAGCAGGCAGGCGGCGGTTGGCAGCAAGCGCAGCGTGGACCGACGCTGGAAGATGCCTGCAATGTGCTGGGTGTAAAGCCTACTGACGAAGCGACGACCATCAAGCGCGCCTACCGCAAGCTGATGAGCGAGCACCATCCGGATAAGCTGGTGGCGAAAGGTTTACCGCCGGAAATGATGGAGATGGCAAAGCAGAAAGCGCAGGAAATTCAGAAAGCGTACGAACTGATTAAAGAGCAGAAAGGCTTTAAGTAAGGATGAAGCCCGGCTAGCAAAGCGCTGCCGGGCAACCTGTCAAAAATCTACCGGCGCCTTAAAGGTCATTGGCGTGCCATATTCCGGGTGGGTAATGGTCAGCATCTCGGCGTGCAGCTGCAGGCGGGGTGCCATTGCCAGTGCTTCTGGTGAGGCATAAAAGCGGTCACCCAGAATCGGATGTCCTAACGCCAGCATATGCACACGCAGCTGGTGCGAGCGGCCGGTAATCGGTTTTAAGCGCACCCGCGCGCTATTATCCGCCGCGTACTCCAGCACTTCATACTCGGTTTGCGCCGCTTTGCCGGTCTCATAGCACACCATCTGCTTCGGACGGTTCGGCCAGTCGCAGATCAGCGGCAGATCAACCAGCCCTTCGGCCGGTTGCGGATGCCCCCAGACGCGCGCCACGTACTGTTTCTTCGTCTCGCGCTCGCGAAACTGGCGCTTAAGCTCGCGCTCTGCCGCCTTGGTCAGCGCCACCACAATCACACCACTGGTAGCCATGTCCAGACGGTGGACGGACTCCGCCTGCGGATGATCGCGCTGGATGCGCGTCATCACGCTGTCTTTGTGCTCCTCCAGCCTGCCGGGCACGGACAACAAGCCGCTCGGCTTGTTGACCACCATAATGTGTTCATCCTGATACAGAATGACCAGCCACGGATCCTGCGGCGGATTGTAGGGTTCCATTACCATTTTGCGCCTCGTTTACTGATGCGTCACAACGATGAGGCGCAGCGCATCCAGACGCCAGCCCGCCTCGTCCAGGCTTTCGAGCACCTGCTGACGATTACTTTCGATCGCCGCCAGCTCATCGTCACGGATATTCGGGTTCACCGCTCTCAGCGCTTCCAGACGAGAAAGCTCCGCCGACAGTTTTTCATCCGCTTCGCTGCGCGCAGCATCGATCAATACGCGAGCCGCTTTCTCAATCTGTGTTTCACCCTGCTGCAGAATGGCATAAACGTCCTGCTGAACGGCGTTCACCAGCTTACTGCCAGTATGACGATTGACCGCGCTCAGCTGACGGTTAAAGCTTTCGAACTCGACCTGTGCCGCCAGGTTGGTGCCGTTCTTATCGAGCAGCAAACGCACCGGCGTGGCAGGCAGGAAGCGGTTAAGCTGCAGCTGTTTTGGCGCCTGGGCTTCCACAACGTAAATCAGCTCAAGCAACAGCGTGCCCACGGGCAAGGCTTTGTTCTTCAACAGCGAAATGGTGCTGCTGCCGGTATCCCCGGAGAGGATCAGATCCAGGCCGTTACGAATCAACGGGTGTTCCCAGGTAATGAACTGTGCGTCTTCACGAGACAGAGCCACATCACGTTCGAAGGTGATGGTGCAGCCATCTTCCGGCAGACCCGGGAAGTCCGGGACCAGCATATGATCGGACGGGGTGAGCACAATCATGTTCTCCCCGCGATCGTCCTGGTTAATACCGACGATATCGAACAGGTTCATGGCAAAGCTAATCAGGCTGGTATCGTCATCCTGCTCTTCAATGCTTTCGGCCAACGCCTGCGCTTTTTCACCGCCGTTAGAGTGGATCTCCAGCAGGCGATCCCGGCCCTGTTCCAGCTGCACTTTCAGCGCGTCGTGTTGTTCACGACAGACTTTGATCAGATCGTCAAAGCCGTCGGTGGTTTCCGGTGATGCAAGGAAACCGGTCAGCTCGCTATGAACGTTGTCGTAAATGGTGCGGCCGGTCGGGCAGGTATGCTCAAACGCATCCAGCCCTTCGTGGAACCAACGCACCAGCACTGACTGGGCGGTTTTTTCCAGATACGGCACATGAATTTGGATATCGTGGGCCTGGCCAATACGGTCCAGACGACCAATACGCTGTTCCAGCAGATCCGGGTTGAACGGCAGATCGAACATCACCAGACGGCTGGCGAACTGGAAGTTACGCCCTTCGGAGCCGATTTCGGAACACAGCAGAACCTGTGCGCCGCTGTCCTCTTCGGAGAACCAGGCCGCTGCGCGGTCGCGTTCAATGATCGACATGCCTTCATGGAACACGGCTGCGCGAATTCCTTCCCGCTCGCGCAGAACCTGCTCAAGCTGGAGCGCAGTCGTGGCTTTGGCGCAAATGACCAGCACTTTCTGGGAGCGATTTGCCGTCAGGTAACCCATCAGCCACTCAACGCGCGGATCGAAGTTCCACCAGGTACCGCTGTCGCCTTCAAATTCCTGGTAAATCTGTTCTGGATACAGCATATCGCGGGCGCGCTCTTCCGCCGTTTTGCGTGCGCCCATGATGCCAGAGACTTTGATCGCGGTCTGGTACTGGGTAGGCAGCGGCAGACGGATGGTGTGCAGCTCGCGTTTCGGGAAACCTTTCACCCCGTTACGGGTGTTACGGAACAGGACGCGGCTGGTGCCGTGTCGGTCCATCAGCATCGAGACCAGCTCCTGACGTGCGGCTTCAGCGCCGTCACGGTCGCTGTTGGCGGCCTGCAGTAAGGGCTCGATATCTTGTTCGCCAATCAGATCGCTCAGGGTATTGAGCTCGTCGTTGGACAGATGCTTGCCTGCCAGCAGCAGGGCAACGGCATCGGCCACCGGGCGGTAATTTTTTTGCTCTTCAACAAACTGCGCAAAGTCGTGGAAGCGGCTCGGATCGAGCAGGCGCAGACGCGCAAAGTGGCTTTCCAGACCCAGCTGCTCCGGCGTTGCGGTCAGCAGCAGGATCCCCGGCACGCGTTCGGCCAGCTGTTCAATCGCCATGTACTCGCGGCTTGGCGCGTCTTCGCTCCAGACCAGATGGTGTGCTTCATCGACCACCATGATGTCCCATTCGGCATCACACAGGTGTTCGAGACGCTGCTTGCTCCGGCGAACAAAGTCCAGGGAGCAGATCACCAGCTGTTCGGTTTCGAACGGGTTATCGGCATCATGCTGGGCTTCGGCATAGCGCTCATCATCGAACAGGGAGAAACGCAGGTTGAAGCGGCGCAGCATCTCCACCAGCCACTGGTGCTGTAAGGTTTCCGGCACCACAATCAGCACGCGTTCGGCTGCGCCCGCGAGCAGTTGCTGGTGCAAAATCATGCCCGCTTCGATGGTTTTACCTAAACCGACTTCATCAGCCAGCAGAACGCGCGGCGCATGGCGACGGCCCACGTCATGGGCAATATTAAGCTGGTGGGGGATCAGGCTGGTGCGCTGACCGCGCAGGCCGCTCCACGGCATCCGGTACTGTTCGCTCTGGAATTTGCGCGCACGATAGCGCAGCGAGAAGCGATCCATACGGTCAATCTGACCGGCGAACAGGCGGTCCTGAGGCTTGCTGAACACCAGTTTGCTGTCGAGCAGCACTTCGCGCAGCATCACATCAGACTCTTCGGTATCGAGACGCGTACCGATATACGCGAGCAATCCATTCTCTTCTTTTACGTCTTCAATCTTCAGCTGCCAGCCTTCATGGCTGGTAACGGTGTCGCCCGGGTTGAACATCACGCGGGTGACAGGGGAATCATTGCGAGAATACAGGCGGTTTTCACCGGTTGCGGAGAAAAGGAAAGTGACCATACGCGCATCCAGCGCAACTACCGTTCCTAATCCAAGTTCGCTTTCTGTATCGCTGATCCAGCGTTGACCAAGTGTAAAAGGCATATTTGTTCGGCTCTAATCTTTAATTGCAGGCAATAGTTCAACCACCGCGCTAAATGACGGCAATCGAAAAATGGGTCCGGGAATGGAAAGGGCGCTATGGTACTGGATGGCAGCGATTTCGTCACCTGTCAAAATAGCCCCAACTGTCCCGTCATCAGTGTAGCAAAATCGTCGTCCATAAACGGTAATATTCCTTCTGCCACGGGCTGCAGCTGGCGCGTAAGGTAGTGATCGTAGTCCAGCGGCGAGTGCTGATAATCCACCGGCTCCGGGCCGCTGGTGGTCCAGACATATTTAATGGTACCCCGATTCTGATACTGCGGCGCACGGCCACGCCGGACATTCTCTTCGTCGGCAAGCCGCGCAGCGCGAACGTGCGGCGGGACGTTTCGCTGGTACTCCGCCAGCGGGCGACGCAGGCGCTTGCGGTACACCAGCTGACTATCCAGCTCGCCCGCCATCAGGCTGGCGATGGTTTCACGTATGTAGTCCTGGTAGGGTTCGTTACGGAAGATTTTCAGATACAGCTCCTGCTGAAAGCGCTGTGCCATTGGCGTCCAGTCGGTGCGCACGGTTTCCAGTCCTTTAAAGACCATGCGCTGGCTTTCGCCCTCCTGAATCAAACCGGCATAGCGCTTCTTGCTGCCCTGGTCGGTGCCACGAATGGTCGGCATCAAAAAGCGGCAGAAGTGGGTCTCAAACTCCAGCTCAAGGGTGCTGGTTAAGCCCGCTTGCTGCAGATGGGCAAGCCACCAGTCGTTCACGTAGGCCACCAGCCTCTGGCCAATAGCGACCGCGTCTTCTTCGCTGTGCGCGCTTTTGAGCCAGATGAAGGTCGAGTCGGTATCGCCATAAATCACGTCATAGCCTTGAGACTCAATCAGCGCTTTGGTCTGGCGCATAATTTCATGTCCGCGCATGGTGATCGATGATGCCAGGCGCGGATCAAAGAAGCGGCAGGCGCTGGTGCCGAGCACGCCATAAAAGGCGTTCATAATGATCTTCAGGGCCTGGGAGAGAGGCTTGTTGCCGTGGCGTTTGGCATCATCGCGACCGTGCCAGATTTGGCTGACAATATCCGGCAAGCAGTGTGTGCTTCGGGAAAAACGGGCCCCGAGAAAGCCTTCGGTGCTGTGCTGTTCATCGGGCTGCGCCATGCCTTCTACCAGCCCGACCGGATCGATCAGGAAGGTGCGGATAATCGACGGGTAGAGGCTTTTATAGTCCAGCACCAGCACCGAGTCGTACAACCCTGGTCGGGAATCCATCACGTAGCCGCCAGGGCTGGCCTGCGGCGGCACGTCGCCGAGGTTGGGGGCGACATAGCCCGCCCGGTGCATGCGCGGGAAATAGAGGTGACTGAAGGCAGCGACGGATCCGCCGTGCCGGTCAACCGCCAGTCCGTTGACCGTGGCACGCTCCAGCAGGAACGGCATGATCTCGGTTTTGTGGAAAATGCGCGTCACCAGCTCGCAGTCTTTCAGGTTATAGGTCGCCAGGGCCGGTTTATCCTGCGCAAACCGGCGGTCGATCTCATCCATCCGATCCCAGGGATTGTCGATGGACTTGCCCTCGCCGAGCAGTTCTTGCGACACCGCTTCCAGCGAAAACGACGAGAAGCTCCAGAAGGCCGATTTTAAGGCCTCAATACCATCGATGATGAGGCGCCCGCGTGCCTGGGCAAAGAAGACGCCGTTCTTAAAACCGTGCTCGCGCCACTCCAGCTCGCTGTTACCGCGCCCGAGCAGCAGCGGAATGCGGTAGCGCTCGGCGTGCTTTTGCAGGACCCGTAGATCGAACTGCACCACGTTCCAGCCGATCAGGACGTCGGGATCGTGCTGCGCTATCCAGGCATTGAGCTTTTCCAGCAGTTGAGGACGGCTGTTAACGTACTCAAGCTGAAAATCGAGCCCGGAGGTATCGCCGTTGGCCGGGCCCAGCATATAGACAACCCGCTGGCCACAGCCTTCAATACCAATGCAGTACAGTTCGCCGTGGCGGGTGGTTTCAATATCGATCGACGCCCATTTCAGCGGCGGCCGATAGTGCGGATGGGGTTTAAGACGGGCATTAATCAGCCTGTCGCCCTGCACAGTACCCTCTACCCAGACGGGAGCGGTAATAAAGCGCTCCATCAAAAAGCGCTCCGGGGGACGGGTATCGGCTTCGTACAGGGTTACGCCCGCCTCGCGTAGCAGCTTTTCATAGCGCATCAACTGGCGGTGGGCGCGGCAATAGAGGCCATAAACCGGGCGGCGCTGGAAATCTTTCAGTTCAAGCGGCGTCAGCCGCCAGCCGTTTTCGTCGCGCAGCAGCTGTCTGGCTTTTTCAACATGCGGTTCAGGTATGAATGCAACGGACTCCTGCGCAGGCAGGATGACGTTTAATGGACCGTTGTCGGTCGCCAGCCAGAATTCGACCTCTGTGCCCTGCGGTGTATCCCGCCAGTGTCGGGTCAGTAAAAAACCTTCTTGCGCCTGCGCCACGCCGCTCTCTCATAAAACAAAACCAGGCCTGAGTATAGCCTGGTTGAGGGTGTTTTGCTGGGGTTTTATACAGCTATTGCCCGTAATACGCCTTTGCGCCGTGCTTGCGCAGGTAGTGCTTATCGAGCAGGGTTTGCTGCATGTCCGGCAACTGTGGCGCCAGCTGGCGGCAGAAGATGCCCATATAGGCCACCTCTTCCAGCACGATGGCGTTATGTACCGCGTCTTCGGCATTTTTGCCCCACGCAAACGGGCCGTGGGAGTGCACCAGCACCCCCGGCATCTGCGCCGCGTCGAGACCCTGTTGCTCAAAGGTTTCGACAATCACGTTGCCGGTTTCCCACTCATACTCCCCGTTAATCTCGGCATCGGTCATCATGCGGGTGCAAGGAATGGTGCCGTAGAAATAGTCGGCATGGGTAGTGCCGGTCGCCGGGATCGCCTGCCCGGCCTGAGCCCAGATGGTGGCGTGGCGGGAGTGGGTATGCACGATGCCGCCAATCGACGGGAAGGATTGATACAGCAGTCGGTGGGTGGGCGTATCGGAGGAGGGCTTTTTCTTTCCTTCCACCACTTCGCCGGTCGCAAGGCTCACCACCACCATATCGTCGGCGGTCATCACCCGGTAATCGACGCCGGACGGTTTAATGACAAACACGCCGTGTTCACGATCGACTGCACTGACGTTGCCCCAGGTCAGGGTCACGAGATTATGTTCCGGCAGGGCCAGATTGGCTTCCAGAACCTGACGTTTGAGATCTTCTAACATGCATCCTCCAGGAAAAAAGGCCCGCCCTGCGGCAGGCCAAAGGTTCCCCTGTTAACGTTTTGAACCGTAATAGACTTCGTTCCAGCGCAGGGCGTCTTTGAAGGCCGGCATACGCGTGTCGTTATCAATCACCGCCAGCTCGATGTCGTGCAGTTCAGCGAACTGACGCATGTCGTTGAGGTCCAGCGCGTGGCTGAACACGGTATGGTGCGCGCCGCCGGCCACGATCCAGGCTTCGGATGCGGTAGACAGATCTGGCTGAGCTTTCCACAGGGCGTTAGCCACCGGCAGGTTCGGCAGAGCGTGCGGGGTTTCTACCGTATCAACACAGTTGACCAGCAGACGGTAGCGATCGCCCAGATCGATCAGGCTGGCGTTAATTGCCGGGCCGGTGCGGGTGTTGAAGATCAGACGGGCGGGATCGGCTTTGCCGCCAATGCCCAGGTGCTGCACGTCGAGGATCGGTTTTTCGTCAACCGCGATCGATGGACACACTTCCAGCATGTGCGAGCCCAGCACCAGATCGTTGCCGTTCTCGAAGTGGTAGGTGTAATCCTCCATAAACGAGGTGCCGCCCTGCAGACCGGTCGACATCACTTTCATGATGCGTAGCAGGGCGGCAGTTTTCCAGTCGCCTTCGCCCGCAAAGCCGTAGCCCTGCTGCATCAGACGTTGTACCGCCAGGCCTGGCAGCTGCTTCAGGCCGTGAAGATCTTCAAAAGTGGTGGTAAAAGCATGGAAGCCACCCTGTTCGAGGAAGCGCTTCATGCCCAGCTCAATGCGGGCGGCATCCAGCACGTTCTGGCGCTTGTCGCCGTTGATTTGCGCGGCGGCCGTCAGGCGGTAGCTGCTTTCGTAATCATCGATCAGCGCATTCACATCGCCGTCGCTGACCTCGTTGACCACCTGCACCAGGTCACCCACCGCCCAGGTGTTGACCGAAAAACCAAACTTGATCTGCGCGGCGACTTTATCGCCGTCGGTGACCGCCACTTCACGCATGTTGTCGCCGAAGCGTGCCACTTTCAGCTGGCGGGTATCCTGTTTTGATACCGCCTGACGCATCCACGAACCAATACGTTTGTGGGCCTGTTGATCCTGCCAGTGACCGGTGACGACGGCGTGTTGCTGACGCATACGTGCGCCGATGAAGCCGAACTCGCGGCCGCCGTGTGCGGTCTGGTTCAGGTTCATAAAGTCCATGTCGATGCTGTCCCACGGCAGCGCGGCGTTGAACTGGGTATGGAATTGCAGCAGCGGTTTGTTGAGGATCGTGAGACCGTTGATCCACATCTTGGCCGGGGAGAAGGTGTGCAGCCACACCACCAGACCTGCGCATTTGTCATCGTAGTTGGCATCGCGGCAGATATGGGTAATCTCGTCCGGCGAAGTCCCGAGTGGTTTCAGAACCAGCTTGCAGGGCAGTTTCGCTTCTGCATTCAGTGCATTCACAACATGTTCAGCGTGCTGAGTCACCTGGCGCAGGGCTTCCGGCCCATAAAGATGCTGGCTACCAATCACAAACCACACTTCATAATTATTAAAAATCGTCATTATCGTGTCCTTAATGTGTCAGGGTTGCCGTGGATTCCGGGCTGTTCTTAACCGGGGCGGCGACAGGGAGATAGTGCTGTTCAGCGCTCTTCGACCATTGCTGATAGCGCTGATAGAGCTGTTCAAAGCGTTGCGCCTGCTGCGCACGCGGCTGTAGGGTGATTTCCACCTCGCTTGCCATATGCTGTTGCGCGGTCGGGATATCGGCATGCACGCCTGCCGCCACGGCTGCGAAGATGGCAGCGCCAAGGGCGCAGCACTGGTCGGAGGCGACGATCTGCAGTGGGCGGTTCAGGACATCGCAGCAGGCCTGCATGATCACCGGGTTCTTACGGGCGATCCCGCCCAGCGCCATCACGTTGTTGACGTCGATACCCTGTTCGGTGAAGCACTCCATAATGGCGCGCGCACCGAAGGCGGTAGCGGCAACCAGGCCGCCGAACAGCGCCGGGGCGTCGGTGGCGAGATTCAGATCGGTAATCACCCCTTTCAAACGCTGGTTGGCATTTGGCGTACGGCGACCGTTAAACCAGTCGAGTACTACCGGAAGATGGTCAAGGGACGGATTTTTGGCCCAGGCGTCGGTTAACTGCACCAGCAGCTGTTTCTTGCTGACGTCAATCTGGGATTTCAGCTCCGGATGGGCAGCCGCCAGCTGATCCAGCGGCCAGCCCAGCACCCGGCCAAACCAGGCGTAGATGTCACCGAAAGCGGACTGACCCGCTTCCAGACCGATAAAGTCAGGAACCACGCTGCCGTCGACCTGGCCGCAAATGCCTTTCACCGCGCGGTCGCCCACGCTGGCTTTATCCGCAGTCAGAATGTCGCAGGTGGAGGTGCCAATCACCTTCACCAGCGTGTTGGGCTGCGCGCCCGCGCCGACCGCACCCATATGGCAGTCAAATGCGCCGCCGGAGATGGCCACCTGCTGCGGCAAGCCCAGGCGTTCTGCCCACTCGGCACAGAGCGCGCCCACCGGGATATCGGCCGTCCAGGTGTCGGTAAACAGCGGGTAGTCGAGGTTTTGGTTGATGATGGGATCGAGATCGTCAAAGAAGGCGGCTGGCGGCAAACCGCCCCAGCTTTCATGCCACAGGGATTTGTGCCCGGCGCTGCAGCGGCCACGACGAATATCCTGCGGACGCGTGGTGCCGGAGAGCAGGGCAGGCACCCAGTCGCAGAGCTCAATCCACGATACTGCGGCCTGCGCCACGCGGGCATCCTCGCGGGTAACGTGCAGAATTTTGGCCCAGAACCATTCGCTGGAGTAAATGCCGCCAATGTAGCGGGAGTAGTCGTTCTTGCCTGGCTGATGGCACAAACGGGTGATGGCTTCGGCTTCTTCCACCGCGGTATGGTCTTTCCACAGCACGAACATGGCGTTCGGGTTATCGGCAAACTCCGGGCGCAGTGCCAGCACGTGGCCGTCGGCGTCAATCGGTGCCGGGGTTGAACCGGTGCTGTCCACGCCAATCCCGACGATCTGGCTGCGCTGTGCGTCGTTCAATTCGGACAGCACCGTTTTGATTGCCGCTTCCATCGACTCGATATAGTCGCGTGGGTGATGGCGAAACTGATTATTCGGCGCATCACAGAAGCGCCCCTCTTGCCAGCGCGGGTACCACTCAACGCTTGTCGCTATCTCCTGGCCCGTTGTGCACTCCACTGCCAGGGCACGTACCGAGTCACTGCCAAAGTCCAGGCCAATCGCAATTGCCATGCTGTTGCTCCATCAAAAAACAGGTATGCATGAACATTAGAGAGTGAGGGGGAAAATCGTCAGGCAGGATCCGCTAATCTTATGGATGATTTTGCTGTGACATGAGAAAGTGTGACGCCGTGCAAATATTCAATGTGGACATTTCTGCCGCGGTTATAGACACTTTTGTTACCGCTGACCTGCACCCTGTTACGGATAAAACGCAACGGAGGCGTTATCAATCTGGACCTATAAGACCGCTGATAGCGTTTAGATCTTTTATTGCCCGGTTTTTATGCTGTTTTTGTTGATATGGACAATTGGTTTCCTTCAGGACCCTCAGGAGTATTGAAATTATGGCTGAAACGCAAAGTGATCCCCTGCTGCCGGGCTATTCGTTTAACGCGCACCTGGTCGCGGGTTTAACCCCTATTGAGTCTGAGGGGTATCTCGATTTTTACGTTGATCGACCGCTGGGGATGAAGGGCTATATCCTCAATCTGACCGTGCGCGGGGAAGGGGTGATAAAGAATAACGATCAGACCTATGTCTGCCGTCCGGGCGATATTCTGCTGTTTCCGCCGGGGGAAATTCACCACTACGGACGCCATCCCGATGCCAGCGAGTGGTATCACCAGTGGGTTTACTTTCGCCCGCGCGCCTACTGGCAGGAGTGGCTCAGCTGGCCGTCGATGTTTGCGCACACGGGTTTTTATCGACCGGATGACGCGCATCAGGCGCAGTTTCGCGAACTCTTTGCCCAGATCATCGAAGCCGGGCAGGCGGGTGGCCGCTATGCCGAGCTGCTGGCGATCAACCTGCTGGAGCAACTGTTGCTCAGGCGCATGGAGGCAATCAATGAGTCGCTCAACCCGCCGCTCGATCACCGGGTGCGCGAGGCCTGCCAGTACATTAGCGATCATCTGGCGGACGGGCAGTTCGACATTGCCGGCGTTGCCCAGCATGTCTGCCTCTCCCCGTCGCGCCTGTCACATCTGTTCCGCCAGCAGCTAGGGGTCAGCGTCCTGAGCTGGCGCGAAGATCAGCGTATCAGCCAGGCCAAACTGCTGCTGAGTACCACCCGGATGCCGATTGCCAGCGTCGGGCGCAACGTGGGCTTTGAGGATCAACTCTATTTTTCCCGCGTGTTTAAGAAATGCACCGGCGCCAGCCCCAGCGAATTCCGCGCCGGCTGTGAGTAAAAAAGTGAACAAAAGGTAAATAAAACTAAACGAATTCGCTGAAAGCCGCGTACACCCGGTAAACTATTCAGACAATTGATGTCTTGACGCAGCAGGCGTGTCTTCGCAGAATCCCTGCTTTGTTACCTGACCGGAAGAGTTATGCAGGCATTGCTGGAACATTTCATTACCCAGTCCGTTACCTATTCGCTCTTCGCGATTGGGTTAGTGGCTTTTCTCGAATCTCTGGCACTGGTCGGACTCATTTTACCCGGTACGGTAATGATGGCCGGGCTAGGGGCGCTGATCGGCAGCGGCGAGGTTAACTTCTGGCAGGCGTGGCTGGCGGGTATCGTCGGCTGTCTGCTGGGCGACTGGATCTCATTCTGGCTGGGCTGGCGCTTTAAAAAGCCGCTGCACCGCTGGTCGTTCATGAAGAAGAATAAAGCCCTGCTCGATAAGACCGAACACGCCCTGCACCAGCACAGCATGTTTACCATTCTGGTGGGCCGCTTTGTCGGCCCGACGCGCCCCCTGGTGCCGATGGTGGCGGGGATGCTCGATCTGCCGGTGTCGAAGTTTATTGTGCCGAACCTGATTGGCTGCCTGTTCTGGCCACCGATCTACTTCCTGCCGGGCATTCTGGCCGGTGCGGCGATCGATATTCCTGCCGGGATGCAGAGCGGCGGCTTCAAATGGCTGCTGCTGGCAAGTGCGCTGCTGCTGTGGCTGGCGGCGTGGCTCTGCTGGCGACTGTGGCGCAGCGGTAAAGCAAGCGCCGACCGACTGAGCGTTTATCTGCCGCGTGGGCGTCTGCTGTGGGTGGCACCTGTCATGCTGGGTGTGGCCGTGATGGCGGTGGTGGCGCTGATTCGCCACCCGCTGATGCCGGTATACGGTGAGATCCTGCTGAAAGTGGTGAGCCGCTGATCGGGTTTAGACGATACCTAACAGCCGCGACGCGCTAACCTTGCCTTGCACCAACGCCTGGGTATCGCCATCCCAGGCGATCCGCCCATCGGCCACGACCACGGCGCGGGGGGCGATCCTTGCCGCATCCTCCACGCTGTGCGACACCATCAGCATTGTCAGCTGCTGACGCTCGCAGACCTCTTTTACCAGCAGCAGCATTTCCTGGCGTAAAGCGGGATCGAGCGCTGAAAAGGGCTCATCCAGCAGCAAAATGGGCTGTTCTCGCACCAGACAGCGCGCCAGAGCGGCACGCTGACGCTGTCCGCCGGAAAGCTCGCCCGGCAGGCGTTCCAGCAGATCGTTGATCCCCATTTGTGCCGCAATATTGTTCAGCTTCAGCTGCTGGTCGGCGTTCAGCCGCAGCCCCGGATGCATCCCAAGGCCAATATTCTGGCGCACCGTCAGATGGGTAAAGAGGTTGTTTTCCTGAAACAGCATTGACACCGGACGCTGAGAAGGCGGCGTCTGGGTGTGGTCTTGCTCGGCAATAGTGATGCTGCCGCTGGCCGGTTGCAGAAAACCGGCGACCAGATTCAGGAGCGTACTTTTCCCCGCCCCGCTGGGGCCGAGCACCGCGATCAATTCCCCCTGACGAACAGAGAGCGTGAAACGCATCGGCAGGTGCTGATAAAGCCAGGTTACATCAGTCAGTTTTAACATCACGTCCCGGAAGTTTTTCGATAACGGTAAATAGCGCAAAGCACAGTAGCAGCAGCAGCAGCGCCGTGACGGCGCCATCCTGGCTACGATACGAGCCAATCTGCTGATACAGCCAGAACGGCAAGGTACGGAAGTCGTCATTGCCAAACAGCGCCACGACCCCGAAGTCGCCGATCGACAGCACGCAGGCAAACGCCAGCGCCTGGGCCAGCGGGCGTTTCAGGGCGCGCAGCTCAACCGTGGTGAGGCGCTGCCAGCCGTGCATCCCCAGCGAGGCGCAAAGCTGCGTGTAGCGGGCGCTAAGGTCGCGCATGGGGTTTTCCAGCACCTTCAGCGCATAGGGGATCGCCATCAGCGCGTTGGTGAAAATTACGATACCGTCCGCTGATTCAGGCAGGCCGATGGTGCTATTGAACAGCAGGAAGAATCCGCTCGCCAGCACAATGCCGGGCATCGCCAGAATCAACATACCGCTGAGATCCAACGCCTGTCCGGCAATGATTGCCTGCCGGGCATACAGCTCGCGGCTGGTCCACAGCAGCATCATGGTCAACACCACGCAGAGCAAACCCGCCCCCAGCGCAATGCGCAGCGAGGTGCCGAGCGCCTGCCACAGCACCGGCTGTTGCAGCACCGACAGCAAATTGAGGTTCAGCCCGTCGATCACCACCGCCAGCAGCGGCGGCAGCAGCAGCAGCAGCGCCAGCGTGATAAGCAGGCCATCGGTCAGGCGACTCTGCAGGCTGTCCTGCGGATCCCGCCAGCCGGTAAGCTGGCTGCTGCCCACCGCAATGGCTTTACCCAGCCGCTGGCTTAGCACCACCAGCCCCAGGCAGCAGAACATCTGCACCATCGCCAGCAGCGCGGCGCGGCCGGGGTCGTAGTCGTAGCTCAGGGCCTGATAGATGGCGAGCTCGATGGTAGTGGCCTGCGGGCCACCGCCCAGGGACAGCACCGTGGCGAAGCTGGCGAAGCACAGCATGAAAATTAACGCCGCCACCGGAGGGATTTGTCGGCGCAGCCAGGGCCACTCGACGAAGCGGAAAAACGACCAGCCGCGCATGCCGAGCTGGGCGGCGAGCTGACGCTGTTCACCGGGGATATTCTCCAGCGCCTGCAGCAGCAGCCGCGTGGCCATCGGCATATTGAAAAAGACGTGCGCCAGCAAAATACCCTGCAGGCCGTAGGGCGAGAAGGTCCACTCCAGCCCGAGCATCTGGCACAGGGCGGCAAGCCATCCCTGGCGGCCATAGACGCTGAGAATACCAAACACCGCCACCAGCACCGGCAGGATCAAGGTCATGGCGCACAGGCGCAGCAGCGCCTGCCTGCCAGGGAAGCGGCGCCGGTAAAGTGCGCGGGCGAGGAAGATGGCGGGCACGACGGAGAGCAGTGCGGACAAAAACGCCTGCCAGAACGAGAAGCGGATCACGTGCCACAGATAGCTGTCGTGCCACAGCGCCGCCACGTCGATGGCGGGCGCATTAAGCCACAGGGCCAGAAACGCCCCCAGCGCGACGGTCACCATCAGCGTGGCGGCCGTCAGCCCCGGCAGCAGCCAGCCTGCGATTAGCGGCTGACGGCGCGTTGCCATTCACTGACCCAGGCGGCACGTTTTTCCGCGACTTCGTGCGGGGTAAATTCCAGCGTGGTTTTCGGTTTCACCAGCGTGTCAAAACCGGCCGGTAACGTAACGTTGGTAACCGGATACATCCAGTTGCCCTCAGGAATGGCATTCTGGAACGGCGGTGAGACCATAAATTTCAGGAACTTTTCGGCCAGCTCCGGCTGTTTGCTGGCAGAAGTGCGGGCAGCAACTTCCACCTGCAGGTAGTGGCCTTCGGCAAAATCAGCGGCCGCGTAGTTGTCTTTTTTCTCGGCAATTATGTGGTAAGCCGGCGAGGTGGTGTAGCTCAGCACCAGGTCGCTTTCCCCTTTCAGGAACAGACCGTAGGCTTCGCTCCAGCCTTTGGTGACGGTGACCGTTTTGGCGGCCAGCTTCTGCCAGGCTTCCGGCGTTTTATCGCCGTACACTTTCTGCATCCACAGCAGCAGGCCGAGACCCGGGGTACTGGTGCGGGGATCTTCGTAGATCACGCGCCATTTCTGGTCACTTTCAACCAGCTCTTTCAGGCTTTTTGGCGGGTTTTTCAGCTTATTTTTGTCATAGACGAAAGCGAAGTAGCCGTAATCGAAAGGCACAAAGGTGTCGTTTTTCCAGCCGCCGGGGACGTTTAGCGCATTCGTTGCGACGCCGCTTTTCGCAAACAGTCCGGTTTGTGTGGCGGCTTCGAGCAGGTTGTTATCCAGACCCAGCACCACGTCGGCTTTGCTGTTTTTGCCTTCCATGCGCAGACGATTGAGCAGCGAGACGCCATCTTCCAGCGCCACGAATTTCAGTTCACAGCCGCAGTCGGCTTCAAAGGCTTTTTTCACTGCCGGGCCTGGGCCCCAGTCGGCGGCGAAGGAGTCGTAGGTATAGACCGTCAGGACAGGACTGGCAACAGCAGGCAGCGCCACCAGCGCCAGCAGGGGAAGAACAGTTTTGAACACTTTGCACCTCTTGAATTGAGAGTGGCAAAGGATTTTGAGCGACAGCCTCAAATCCCTTCGCCGGCGTTATCCGGATCAGGTTCGACGGGTATTTTCTCAGCACACGCTCGCGCGCAGCACCCCGATGAGAACGACAGCATTGTAATGATTTGGTGAATATTACGAAAGGATTATGGTTCAGGCGGCGCAAACCATGCCGACTTGAAATCAAACCAGCCCAGCGTATTCATGCGTAAACCGCGCATGCTGCGTTGCCCCTGAATCATCAGCCAGTGATGGATCAGCGGAACCATCGCCTGCTGCGCCAGCAACTGCTGACACCAGACCGCAAGGTTCATCTCGCCTGCGCGCCATGCGGCGGCATCCTGCTGCCAGTCGCGGGGAATACAGTGCTGCAGCAGCGGCACTTCATACAGGTGCGAGAACAGCGAAAAATCGAGCGGCAGGGTGAAGTTAACGCTGTTGAGCCAGATGTCGCTCAGCGCATCGCCGCGATGCCATTCGTCATAGCTCACTTCCTGAATATTGAGCGTCACCTGCTCGGCGGCCAGCAGTTCGCTCATCAATCTGGCGATCGTCCGATGTTCCACATGCTCCCGGTAGAAGGTCAGGGTGATGCTCTCCAGCCCGGCGGGTTTTTCAACGCGCCCCGGACGGGCATGGTGCCAGCGGGGAAGCAAGCCATACGCCGGGAACCAGTAGGACTGGTAAAGCTCCTCGGCCTGATAAATGAGGTTAGCAGGGGAGAGGATCCGGCTTATCCACTGGCGCACATCGGTGCTGGCACCACGCTGGGAGCGGGCATCGAACAGCAGGTAGTAACAACCCTCCTCAAGACGGCTCTCCACCGCTTTTTCACCTTCGGTTGGCCCCTCCAGCGTCAGACCGACGCTCAGCTCTTCGTTTATATCCGGCAGAACCCAGACGTTCACTTCGTCGATCAGTGCCCGGTAGCCAAAGTAGTCATCGAAGGCGCGGATCTTGAGCTGATTGTTGTTGTTACGCGAGACCGCATAAGGACCGGTTCCGATCGGCTGGCTGGAAAAGTTGTGCATCGATTCCCATTCGCGCGGCAGGATCATCGACGGCACATACCCCAGCAGCCACGGTAGCCAGCGGTCAGGTTCCGACAGCTGAATATCCAGCGTCCAGGCGGTAGGAGACTGGATCCGCGTGATATGCGAATAGAGCGGAAGTTCGCGGGCGCGCTGCAGCGAGGCAATGACGTCTGCCATCTCCAGCTCGCGACCATGGTGGAAGTGAATACCTGGGCGCAGGAAAAAGCGCCAGTGCAGCGGTGAAATTTGCTGCCAGTGATGGGCGATATCGGCTTCCAGTTCCCCGTTTTCCTCATTTATCCGCGTCAGCCCGCTAAAAATCTGCCGGGCCATGTGGGTTTCGGATCGGCGTAATGCGCTGCCCGGTAAAAGATTTTTCATTGGGCGGTAATAGAGTACGCGCAGGATGTGCTTCCCCTGACGAAAACTGCGGCCCAGATGCGAAACCAGCATCTGGCGCACGGCGGCTTTATCCCCTACCAACTGCACCAGTTGCTCGATGCGATCCTGCTCCAACAGGTCTTCCGCCCGCTGTTGCTGAAGCGCCAGCCCGGTATAGAGAAAGGACAGGCGGGATCGTTTTCCGCGTCCGGCTTCGGCTTCCCAGCTCAGCCAGCCCTGCTGCTGCATGGTGTTGAGCAGGGTGCGCATGTGGCGCCGCGAACAGCTGAGCAGCTCGGCGAGTTCGCTGAGCGTGGTGTCCCGGGTTTGGCCATCACAGCATTGCCACAGGCGGATGAATTGTTGTTGCAGACGACCAGACGGCATAAAAGAGGAACTCCTGACAAATAATCAGCAATTTATTAATCCCTATATTAGGCCAATAATGCACTTCGATGAAGCGAGGAGGTGAAGATGAAGAGGTCTACCGCACGTCAGTTTTACCGAAAGTACTTCTCAGCGACAAAAGGAGTGTCCTGGCTGGCCCGCCTGTGCGCAGAACAGCAGCTGAAAATACTGGACGATCTGATGCAGTGGGAGGTGACAACGTCGACCTCGGAACGCTGAATTGCTTCAATCATGTGTGACTGAGTATTGGTGCGAATCACCACGCCAGCAGGTATCATCTGCTGGCTTTTTTTCGTTTTCACTTGCGCTGAAGGGAACTGATCATGCTCTGGATAATGACGATGGGGCGCCGCCTCAACGGTGTCTACGCTGCCTTTCTGATGGTGGCATTTATGATGGGCGTGGCCGGTGCGCTGCAGGCGCCTACCTTAAGTCTATTCCTGAGCCGTGAGGTGGGGGCCCAGCCATTCTGGGTAGGACTGTTTTATACCGTCAACGCCATCGCCGGGATCCTCGTGAGTTTGTGGCTGGCGAAGCGATCCGACAGTCAGGGCGATCGACGCAAACTGATCCTGTTTTGCTGTGTCATGGCCATCGGTAATGCGCTGCTGTTTGCTTTTAACCGTCATTATCTGACGTTACTCACCTGCGGCGTGTTTCTGGCGTCGCTGGCCAATACCGCCATGCCTCAGCTGTTTGCGCTGGCGCGCGAATACGCTGACAGCTCCGCGCGTGAAGTGGTGATGTTCAGCTCGGTGATGCGTGCGCAGCTCTCCCTGGCGTGGGTGATCGGCCCGCCGCTGGCCTTTATGCTGGCGCTTAACTACGGTTTTACCGTCATGTTCTCGATTGCGGCCGGAATTTTTGCCATTAGCCTGGGATTAATCGCCTTTGCGCTACCGACCGTTTCCCGGGTTGAATCAGCGACCGCGACGCCTTTGACGCAGGTCAGTGGCTGGCAGAACAAGAATGTGCGGATGCTGTTCATCGCCTCCACGTTGATGTGGACCTGCAATACCATGTACATCATCGATATGCCTCTGTGGATCAGCAGCGATCTGGGCCTGCCGGATAAGCTGGCCGGGATCTTAATGGGAACGGCTGCCGGGCTGGAAATACCGGCGATGATCCTCGCGGGCTACTACGTAAAACGCTTTGGCAAACGGCGGATGATGCTGATTGCGGTGACGGCTGGGGTGCTGTTTTATGTGGGGTTGATTCTGTTTCACAGCAACGAGGCCTTGCTTGCCTTGCAGCTATTTAACGCCATTTTTATTGGCATCGTCGCCGGGATTGGCATGCTGTGGTTCCAGGATCTAATGCCAGGGCGGGCCGGTTCGGCCACCACGCTGTTTACTAACAGCATCTCAACCGGGGTGATTCTGGCGGGGATGATTCAGGGTGCGCTGGCGCAAAGTTATGGCCACTACGCGGTCTACTGGGCGATTGCGGCCATTTCAGTGGTGACACTGGCGCTGACTTTCCGCATCAAGGATGTGTGATTTTCTGGACGATGGCTTTTTTAAAACGGCCCGCAGCGCGGGCCATTTCATTACGCCATAAAAGCAGGCTGTTTGTTCTCGTAAGCGGCAATCGCCTCTTCATGCTGCAGGGTCAGACCGATGCTGTCGAGGCCGTTGATCATGCAGTGGCGGCGGAAGGCATCGAGGCTAAAGCCATAGGTTTTATCCCCGGCTTTCACTTCCTGCGCTTCCAGGTCCACTTCAAATGTAATCCCTGGGTTGCTTTTCACCAGCGCAAACAGCTCGTCGACCTGTTCGTCGCTTAACGTCACCGGCAGCAGCTGGTTGTTGAAGCTATTACCGTAAAAGATATCGGCAAAGCTTGGCGCAATCACCACTTTGAAGCCGTAATCGGTCAGCGCCCACGGCGCGTGCTCGCGTGATGAGCCACAGCCGAAGTTTTCCCGCGCCAGCAGGATCGATGCGCCTTTAAACTCCGGGAAGTTCAGTACGAACTCCGGGTTCGGCACTTCGCCTTTCTCGTCCAGAAAACGCCAGTCGTTAAACAGATGCGCGCCAAAACCGGTGCGGGTCACTTTCTGCAAAAATTGCTTCGGGATAATGGCGTCGGTATCGACGTTGGCCGCGTCCAGTGGGACAACCAGGCCAGTATGCTGGATAAATTTCTCTGCCATGATGGTCTCCTTACTTCAGGTTGCGAATATCGGCAAAATGGCCGGTCACTGCGGCTGCCGCGGCCATTGCCGGGCTGACCAGATGCGTGCGTCCGCCGCGCCCCTGACGACCTTCAAAGTTACGGTTGCTGGTGGATGCGCAGCGCTCGCCCGGATTCAGGCGATCGTTGTTCATCGCCAGACACATGGAGCAGCCTGGCAGACGCCATTCAAAGCCCGCTTCGATGAAAATTTTATCCAGACCTTCTTCTTCGGCCTGGGCTTTCACCGGGCCGGAGCCGGGAACGACCAACGCCTGCACGCCTGGGGCGACTTTACGGCCTTTCGCGACCTCGGCCGCTGCGCGCAAATCTTCGATCCGCGAGTTGGTACAGGAGCCGATAAAGACTTTATCAATCGCCACATCGGTCAACGGCACGCCCGGTTTCAGCCCCATGTAGGCCAACGCTTTTTCGGCACTGGCGCGCTCAACCGGATCGGCAAATGAGGCCGGATCGGGGATCGCGTCGGTGACCGAAATCACCTGACCTGGGTTAGTCCCCCAGGTCACCTGTGGCGCTATGGCTTCAGCCTGCAGGGTCACAACGGTGTCGAACTGCGCGCCGTCGTCGGTTTTCAGGGTTGACCAGTAGGCGACAGCGTCGTCGTAATGTTGGCCTTTCGGCGCGTGCAGACGGCCTTTGACATACTCAAACGTGATGTCGTCCGGGGCAACCAGACCGGCTTTCGCCCCCATCTCAATGGCCATGTTGCAGAGGGTCATGCGACCTTCCATGCTCAACGCCTGAATAGCGCTGCCGCAGAATTCGACCACGTGCCCGGTGCCGCCTGCGCTACCGGTTTTCCCGATGATGGCCAGCACAATGTCTTTGGCGGTGATGCCCGGTGCGGCCTGACCGGTGACTTCAATTTTCATGGTTCTGGCGCGGCCCTGCTTCAGGGTCTGGGTCGCCAGTACATGTTCCACTTCAGAGGTGCCGATACCGAACGCCAGTGCGCCAAACGCGCCGTGGGTGGCGGTATGGGAGTCGCCGCAGACGATGGTCATCCCCGGCAGGGTGATACCCTGTTCCGGCCCCATCACGTGGACAATCCCCTGATACGGGTGATTCAGGTCGTACAGCTCAACGCCAAATTCGTTGCAGTTTTTGATCAGTTCCTGCATCTGAATGCGCGCCATTTCACCGGAGGCATTGATGTCTTTGGTCTGCGTCGAGACGTTATGGTCCATCGTCGCAAAGGTCTTACCTGGCTGACGCACTGGACGATGATGCGCGCGCAGGCCATCAAATGCCTGCGGTGAGGTCACTTCGTGCACCAGATGACGGTCGATATAGAGTAATGGGGTTTCGTTTTGCGCTTCATAAACCACATGAGCGTCAAACAACTTTTCGTACAACGTCTTCGCCATGATTACACCCCTTCAGCGACATAGCGGGCAATGATATCGCCCATTTCATCGGTACTGACTGCAGACGCACCACGGGCTAAATCACCGGTGCGGATGCCTTCTTCCAGCGCACGGTTGATGGCGTTTTCAATCGCCGTCGCCGCCTCGTTGGCATCCAGGCTGTAGCGCAGCAGCAGCGCCAGAGAGAGGATCTGCGCAATCGGGTTTGCAATGTTCTTGCCTGCGATATCCGGTGCCGAGCCACCTGCCGGTTCGTACAGGCCAAAACCTTCTTCGTTCAGACTGGCGGATGGCAGCATTCCCATCGAACCGGTGATCATGGCGCATTCGTCAGAGAGGATGTCGCCAAACAGGTTGGAGCACAGCAGCACGTCGAACTGAGACGGATCTTTGATCAACTGCATGGTGGCATTGTCGATATACATATGAGCCAGCTTAACGTCCGGGTATTCCTGGGCGATTTCATTAACGATTTCACGCCACAGAATCGAGGACTGCAGTACGTTGGCTTTATCAATCGAGTGGACTTTGTGACCGCGCTTGCGGGCCGATTCGAACGCGATTCGGGCGATGCGTTCAATTTCAAAGCGGTGATACACCTCAGTATCAAAGGCTTTTTCGTGCTGACCGCTGCCTTCACGGCCTTTCGGCTGGCCAAAATAGATACCGCCGGTTAACTCACGCACGCACAGAATGTCGAAACCGTTGGCTGCGATATCGGCGCGCAGTGGGCAAAACTCTTCCAGACCCGGATACAGTTTGGCCGGACGCAGGTTGCTGAACAGCTTAAAATGCTTACGCAACGGCAGCAGCGCTCCGCGCTCTGGTTGCTCTGCGGGCGGCAGGTGTTCCCATTTCGGGCCCCCGACGGAACCGAACAGCACCGCATCCGCATTCTCACAGCCGGTCACTGTCGCCTGCGGTAATGGCATACCGTGGTTATCGATCGCGACACCGCCCACATCGTAGTGGCTGGTGGTAATTTTCATCGCAAAACGGGTACGGATAGCTTCCAGAACCTTCAGCGCCTGTGCCATAACCTCGGGGCCAATTCCGTCGCCCGGTAACACAGCAATATGGTAATTCTTCGACATTACACGGTTTCCTTATTGTTCTCTTTATTCTGAGCTTTGCGTTGTAACTCTTTTTCAACTTCTGCGGCGCGCCAGATGTTATTCAGGACGTGAACCATCGCTTTTGCAGAAGACTCGACGATATCGGTCGCCAGACCCACGCCGTGGAAGCGGCGGCCGTTATAGTTCACTACGATGTCAACCTGACCCAGCGCGTCTTTACCCTGGCCTTTCGCCGTCAGGTCATATTTGACCAGCTCAACGTCGTAGTCGGTGATACGGTTGATTGCCTGGTAAATCGCATCGACCGGACCGTTGCCATTCGCCGCTTCAGCTTTTGTTTCTTCACCGCAGGCCAGCTTGACCGAGGCGGTAGCAATATCGCTGGAACCGGACTGCACGCTGAAGTAGTCCAGACGGAAATGCTCTGGCTCTTCTTGCTGCTTGTTAATGAACGCCAGCGCTTCCAGGTCGTAATCGAAGACCTGACCTTTCTTATCGGCCAGCTTCAGGAAAGCGTCGTACAGGTGATCCATGTTGTAGTCGGACTCTTTATAACCCATCTCTTCCATGCGATGTTTCACCGCTGCGCGGCCAGAACGGGAGGTCAGGTTTAACTGGACCTGGTTCAAACCGATGGATTCCGGGGTCATGATTTCGTAGTTTTCGCGGTTCTTCAGCACGCCATCCTGGTGGATACCGGAGGAGTGGGCGAAGGCACCGGTGCCAACAATCGCTTTGTTCGCCGGGACCGGCATGTTGCAAATCTGGCTGACGGTCTGGCTGGTACGCCAGATTTCATGGTGATTGATGCGGGTTTGCACATTCATAATGTCTTTGCGCACCTTGATCGCCATGATCACTTCTTCCAGCGAACAGTTGCCCGCGCGCTCGCCAATTCCGTTCATGGCCCCTTCAACCTGACGCGCACCGGCGTGGACGGCGGCAATGGCGTTACCGACAGCCAGGCCCAAATCGTCGTGGGTATGCACGGAGATAATTGCTTTATCGATATTCGGCACGCGCTCATACAGCCCGGTAATGATGTTGGAGAATTCGAACGGCATGGTATAGCCGACGGTATCCGGGATGTTGATGGTAGTGGCGCCGGCGCGGATGGCGGCTTCAACCACGCGAGCCAGGTCTTCGATCGGCGTGCGGCCTGCATCTTCACAGGAGAACTCTACATCGTCGGTATAGTTACGAGCGTGTTTCACCATGTGAATAGAGCGCGCGATAACCTCATCCAGCGTGCTGCGCAGCTTGGTCGCGATATGCATGGGAGAGGTTGCAATAAAGGTATGTATACGGAAGGCTTCGGCCACTTTTAAGGACTCTGCCGCGACATCAATATCGTGCTCGACGCAGCGCGCCAGCGCACACACCCGGCTGTTTTTAATGGTGCGGGCAATGGTCTGAACGGATTCAAAATCACCAGGAGAAGAGACCGGGAAGCCCACTTCCATTACGTCTACACCCATACGTTCGAGGGCCAGCGCAATATGCAATTTTTCTTTAACGCTCAGGCTCGCCTGCAATGCCTGTTCGCCGTCACGTAAGGTGGTATCGAAAATAATGACTTGCTGGCTCATGGGTAGGTCCTTGTCTGTATTTGGGCGCCTTGCTACGAGCATAAAAAAACCCGCGCAGTGGCGCGGGTTTTTTGTGTTAACCAGAGGTCAATTCAACGCTGAATTTCGCCCGCCGGTCTACCGCGCACAGTGGATGCGTTTAGTAGTAGTAGACCGGTGAAACGAATGCTGCGAATCATGAATCAAGCCCCAGATGAATACGATATGCCTTTAGTGGTACTGGATACGCTGGTTGATGTCAACCCTTTGCCGAGGAAATCGGCCTTCTGGCGTCATTTCCTGCTGCGATGGAATTAGCTTATTGTGCTGGTTTTTTAGCGTCAGACGGTTTTATTTGTCTAAAATTGGACTGGATTTTAATTAAAGGAATTATTTGAATATACTTCATTGCAATTGCATATATTTTTGAAATAATTTTATCGTGATTAAAATTCTATTATTATCATGGTGTTATTGTGTTTGTGACTGCGGAATACGTTGGCGGGTGAGTTAAGTGATAATGAGATGTTAAGCATTTAAGGTATGTAATGGTTGATATTTAATTAGGGCTTAAATATTCCTTAACTAAGTGGCGTATTGTTTATTTGTAGGATCTATGGTTTCATTTAAAATATAAACTATTTGATATGTTTTCGCTCTCCCTGAACATATTTTCTCGTCTTATACGTATCCCTGTCAGTGTTGGCAGGTATTAATATATTCCTAATTTGTAACATTTCTCTTTTGCTGATCTTATATGCGTGATAAATCATATTTTTTAGAGTTATTGTTACACACGAGAACAGGGAGTTTAGCGTGACAGTGGAGCAGGGTATGTTTGAACAAAAAACTGATAAACCGCAAGTGATTGACGGAACAAAACCACAGCTTCGTACTGTGGATCTCAATCTTTTAACCGTATTCGATGCCGTGATGCAGGAACAAAATATCACCCGAGCAGCTCACTCACTGGGGATGTCGCAGCCCGCCGTCAGCAACGCCGTAGCCAGGCTTAAGGTCATGTTTAATGACGAATTATTCGTTCGCTATGGCCGTGGTATTCAACCTACAGCACGGGCGTTTCAACTGTTCGCATCGGTACGCCAGGCGCTGCAACTGGTACAGAACGAATTACCAGGATCGGGGTTTGACCCTTCCGTCAGCGAGCGCATTTATCATTTGTGCGTTTGCAGCCCGCTTGATAACTATTTGACCTCGCTTATCTATAATAAAGTCGAGCAGATCGCACCCAATATTCATCTGGTCTTCAAATCATCGCTCAATCAAAATACTGAGCACCAGTTGCGATATCAGGAAACAGAATTTGTGATTGGCTATGAAGAATTTCGCCGTCCTGAGTTTTCCTGCGTGCCATTATTTAAAGATGAAATGGTTCTGGTGACCAGCAAAACACATCCGCGTCTGAATGGAACATTGCTGGAAAGCGATATTTATCGCGAGCAACATGCAGTTGTTGCTCTTGACCGCTACGCGTCCTTTAGCCAGCCCTGGTACGATACACCCGATAAGCAGGCCTGCGTTGCCTACCAGGGTATGGCGATGACCAGCGTCTTAAATATTGTTTCGCAAACTCAATTGGTTGCTATCGCGCCGCGCTGGCTGGTTGAAGAATTTGCTGAATCGCTGAATTTGAGGATCCAGACACTCCCTTTGAGCCTAAACTTGCGTACCTGTTACCTTTCCTGGCATGAAGCCGCCGGGCGCGATAAAGGACATCAGTGGATGGAAGAGCTTTTAGTGAGTGTCTGTAAGCACTAAAGGTATCCAGGATAAATAACACTATACCTGTTATTTATCCTGGGTTTTTGTTTGATACTGATATTTTATTCTGTGATGATTTTTTCCCTGCCCGTTCCCTCGCCGTAAAAATGCATGAATTACTGAACCTCCTCGTTTTTAAATGATGAATGGGCAGTCCGCTTCGTTATCGTAGTGGATTTATCCATAACTATTTTTAATACCGCCTGTTTCTGCTTTCTTCTTTATACGTCAACGTAGGTTTGCTAATTGCCTGCCTTCCGGCGAGCGGTTATGGTAACTGTCACTCTGCACAATAAAAAAACGCCAGAGCGTCACTCTGGCAAAAAAGACCAACAGGGCCGTTACGCCTGTTGGTCTGAAACGATAAGCCTGGAGGCTAATCATGGAGATGTTGTCTGGCGCCGAAATGGTCGTCCGATCGTTAATTGATCAAGGCGTGAAGCAAGTGTTCGGTTACCCTGGGGGCGCTGTCCTCGATATCTACGATGCCCTTCATACCGTCGGTGGGATCGATCACGTGCTGGTGCGCCATGAGCAGGCTGCTGTGCATATGGCTGACGGGCTGGCACGCGCAACGGGTGAAGTTGGCGTAGTGCTGGTGACCTCCGGTCCCGGGGCGACTAACGCCATTACGGGTATCGCGACGGCCTATATGGATTCGATTCCTCTGGTGGTGCTCTCCGGTCAGGTTGCCACCTCGCTGATTGGCTACGATGCCTTTCAGGAGTGTGACATGGTCGGCATTTCGCGCCCGGTGGTGAAACACAGCTTCCTCGTCAAGCAGACGGAAGATATTCCGGGCGTGCTGAAAAAAGCCTTCTGGCTGGCGGCGAGCGGGCGTCCTGGCCCGGTGGTGGTCGATCTTCCAAAAGACATTCTCAACCCGGCAAACAAAATGCCTTACGTCTGGCCGGAGTCGGTCAGCATGCGTTCTTATAATCCAACAACTCAGGGACACAAAGGCCAGATTAAACGGGCGTTGCAAACGCTGGTTGCCGCTAAAAAACCGGTGGTGTACGTCGGCGGCGGGGCCGTGAACTCACAGTGCGGATCGCAGCTGCGTGAGCTTATCGAAAAGCTGAACCTCCCGGTGGCATCGTCACTGATGGGGCTCGGGGCTTTCCCGGCATCCCACCGTCAGGCGCTCGGTATGCTCGGGATGCACGGCACCTACGAAGCCAACATGACGATGCATAATTCCGATGTCATTTTTGCCGTGGGGGTGCGCTTTGACGATCGCACCACCAATAATCTGGCAAAATACTGTCCGAATGCCACAGTGCTGCACATCGATATTGATCCGACGTCTATTTCCAAAACCGTTCCGGCGGATGTGCCGATTGTTGGCGACGCGCGTCAGGTGCTGGAACAGATGCTTGAGCTACTGGCTCAGGAAAGCTCTGTTCAGCCGCTGGATGATAATCGTGACTGGTGGCTGCAGATTGAGCAGTGGCGCGCGCGTCAGTGCCTGAAATATGACACGCAAAGTGCGAGTATCAAGCCGCAGGCGGTCATCGAAACCATCTGGCGTCTGACCAATGGTGAGGCCTATGTGACCTCTGATGTAGGTCAACACCAGATGTTTGCCGCGCTCTATTATCCGTTTGATAAACCACGCCGCTGGATCAATTCCGGTGGTCTGGGCACCATGGGATTCGGTCTGCCCGCTGCGCTGGGTGTCAAACTGGCGCTGCCGGACGAAACGGTGGTCTGTGTAACAGGCGATGGCAGCATTCAGATGAACATTCAGGAGCTGTCGACTGCGTTGCAGTATGACCTCCCCGTGCTGGTGCTGAACCTGAACAACGGCTACCTCGGGATGGTGAAGCAGTGGCAGGACATGATCTATTCCGGGCGTCATTCACAATCGTATATGAAATCGCTGCCGGACTTTGTTCGTCTGGCAGAAGCTTATGGCCACGTGGGGATTCGCATCAGCGATCCGGCGGAGCTGGAAGCGAAGCTCAATGAAGCCCTGGAACACGTCAGGAACAACCGTCTGGTGTTTGTCGATGTCGTTGTCGATGGCACCGAACATGTGTATCCGATGCACATTCGCGGTGGCGGTATGGATGAAATGTGGTTAAGCAAAACGGAGAGGACCTGATATGCGCCGGATACTGTCTGTATTACTGGAAAACGAGTCCGGTGCGCTGTCGCGCGTGATTGGGCTTTTTGCACAGCGCGGCTACAACATCGAAAGTCTGACGGTTGCCCCGACCGACGACCCGACCCTCTCCCGCATGACCATCCAGACGGTGGGCGATGCAAAGGTGCTGGAGCAGATTGAAAAGCAACTGCACAAGCTGGTTGATGTCTTGCGTGTCAGTGAGCTGGGTCAGGGGGCTTACGTTGAACGTGAAGTTATGCTGGTCAAAATTCAGGCGACCGGCTACGGGCGCGAAGAGGTGAAACGCAACGCGGATATTTTCCGTGGGCAGATCATCGATGTGACCCCCTCTATCTATACCGTCCAGCTCGCCGGGACCAGCGATAAGCTGGATGCTTTTCTCGCCTCGGTGAGAGATGTCGCAAAAATCGTTGAAGTGGCGCGCTCCGGCGTCGTGGGGCTTTCCCGCGGTGATAAAGTGATGCGTTAAGGCCAAAAAAGTTCGCCTCAATCTTGCCCGGCGACTCTTGCCGGGCTTTTTTTTGTGTACAGGCGCATTTGTGCTGACAAAAGCGGTTGCTGCCCGGACTATTCTGCGCTTAGATGTTACAAGATTTAGCCATAACCCTGGCAAGGTCATGGACTCTTTTATTTCTTTTAAGGGGCAATTGTGAAACTGGATGAAATCGCCAGACTCGCTGGCGTGTCGCGAACCACGGCAAGCTATGTGATTAACGGTAAAGCGAAGCAGTATCGTGTCAGCGATAAGACCGTTGAGAAAGTCATGGCCGTGGTGCGTGAACATAACTACCATCCGAATGCCGTGGCGGCAGGTTTACGCGCCGGGCGCACCCGATCGATCGGTCTGGTGATCCCGGATCTCGAAAACACCAGCTATACGCGGATTGCAAACTATCTTGAGCGTCAGGCACGTCAGCGTGGCTATCAACTGCTGATCGCCTGTTCCGAAGATCAGCCCGACAATGAAATGCGCTGCATTGAGCACCTGCTCCAGCGCCAGGTGGATGCGATCATTGTTTCCACTGCGCTTCCTCCTGAGCATCCGTTTTATCAACGCTGGGCGAATGATTCGTTTCCGATCGTCGCGCTCGATCGCGCATTAGATCGTGAGCACTTCACCAGTGTCGTTGGGGCCGATCAGGACGATGCCGAGATGCTGGCAGCCGAACTGCGCACCTTCCCGGCGGAAAATGTACTGTACCTCGGTGCGCTGCCCGAGCTTTCGGTGAGCTTTTTACGTGAGCAAGGATTCCGCACAGCCTGGAAAGACGATCCGCGCACAGTGGATTACCTGTATGCCAACAGCTACGAGCGCGAAGCGGCGGCGCAGCTGTTCGAGAAATGGCTGGAAACCCATCCGATGCCGCAGGCGCTGTTCACGACCTCATTTGCGCTGCTGCAGGGGGTAATGGACGTCACCCTACGTCGTGATGGCAAGCTGCCGTCAGACCTGGCAATTGCCACGTTCGGTGATAATGAGCTGCTCGATTTCCTGCAATGCCCGGTTCTGGCGGTAGCGCAGCGCCATCGCGATGTGGCTGAGCGTGTGCTGGAGATTGTGCTGGCAAGCCTGGATGAACCGCGTAAGCCGAAACCAGGACTGACGCGTATCCGGCGTAATCTCTATCGTCGCGGTGTGTTAAGTCGTACTTAAGTGCAGCAGGGCAGTGAAAACTGCCCTGAATTCCCTAGGCGTGTCCGCTTAATAATTCCCTTATTGTTTTTAAGATAATTCCTTAAAACTCATTGCTTGTTCGTCTTTTTATTTTCGTTCGTCATTTAAAAGTTTCTTTCACACTTATTAATTGTCATTAAGCGTCTATTTTGTATTATTTTGTTACATCCATTCCTGCCGATGCTGAAATATCAGCCATTTTTACCTTCTCAGCCTACCCACCGACACGACCCCGACAGATGCTTCGCGCCAGCAGTGAATCTGAGGCTGTCATCCCCCGGCAATATGGCTTAAAATGCCGCCCGCGTCGCAAACTGACACTTTATATTTCCTTGCGATGATATGAGCTATGTTTTAACGCTGTTATGTATATTCGAGTTTTTTCTTACAAATATTCATCACGTTAATTTGTCGCGCCGGTTGTGCAGTAATTAGCCAGGTCAGGATCGGTCCGTAAATCAGATGCATTTAGACTGATGTCGCGGAAGTCCTGGCTTGACAAGCTTTTCCATCGCTCCGTAAACTCCTTCAAGTGGGAATTTGTGGGTTAAAGTGGTGAGGAGGGGTGAGACTGGCATGTTTCGTGGCGCTACGTTAGTCAATCTCGACAGCAAAGGACGTATATCGGTACCAACCCGATACCGTGACCAGCTGAACGAGAGCGCTTCAGGTCAAATGGTCTGCACCATTGACATCAACCACGCCTGCCTGCTGCTTTACCCCTTGCCGGAATGGGAAATCATTGAGCAAAAGCTGTCTCGACTGTCGAGCATGAACCCGCAGGAACGCCGTGTACAGCGGCTGTTATTGGGACATGCCAGTGAATGTCAGATGGACAGTGCAGGGCGTTTATTGATTGCGCCTGTGCTGCGGCAACATGCCGGTCTGACGAAAGAAGTGATGCTGGTCGGACAGTTCAATAAGTTTGAACTGTGGGATGAAACGGCCTGGTATCAACGGGTCAAGGAAGATATCGACGCTGAACACTCTGATTCCGCGACAATGTCGGAACGATTGCAGGATTTGTCTCTATAAAATGATGGAAAATTATAAACATACAACGGTGTTGCTCGATGAGGCCGTTAACGGACTGAATATTCGTCCTGATGGCATCTATATTGACGGCACGTTTGGCCGTGGCGGCCACTCGCGCTTGATCCTGTCCCAGCTGGGCGCAGAAGGGCGCTTGATCGCTATCGATCGCGATCCGCAGGCGATTGAAGTGGCCAAAACTATTGACGATCCGCGCTTTTCCATTGTGCATGGTCCATTTTCTGCGTTGGCAGACTATGTCGACGAGCGCGGGTTAACGGGCAAGATTGACGGCATTCTGCTCGATCTCGGCGTGTCTTCCCCGCAGCTTGACGATGCTGAACGCGGTTTCTCCTTTATGCGTGACGGTCCGCTGGATATGCGTATGGATCCGACTCGCGGTCAGTCTGCTGCTGAATGGCTGCAAACCGCAGAAGAAGCGGATATCGCCTGGGTGATCAAAACCTTTGGCGAAGAGCGGTTTGGCAAGCGGATCGCCCGTGCCATTGTTGATCGCAACCGCATCGAACCGATGACGCGTACCAAAGAGCTGGCGACCGTCATTGCGGCGGCCATGCCGGTAAAAGACAAGTTTAAACATCCCGCGACCCGCACCTTCCAGGCGGTGCGCATCTGGGTGAACAGCGAGCTGGAAGAGATTGAACAGGCGTTAAAAAACTCGCTGGGCGTGCTGGCGCCGGGTGGGCGTTTGTCCATTATCAGCTTCCACTCTCTGGAAGACAGGATCGTCAAACGCTTTATGCGTGAGCAAAGCCGCGGCCCGCAGGTTCCGGCCGGACTGCCGATGACGGAAGAACAGCTCAGGAAGCTGGGCGGCCGTCAGCTGCGGGTGCTGGGCAAATTAATGCCGGGTGAGGAAGAAGTGGCAGAAAACACGCGCGCCCGAAGCTCAGTGTTGCGCATCGCAGAAAGGACTGACGCATGATCGGCATCGTGGCAGAAACTCTCAGCAAAGTGAAAGGAACCCTGGCGAGCAATGAGCGCCATGCCTTGCCCGGTGTTATCTGGGAAGATCTTTTACGTTGCGGGAAGCTGCCACTGTGCCTGTTTATCTGCATCATCGTGTCTGCGGTGACGGTTGTTACCACCGCGCACCATACCCGTTTGTTAACGGCGCAGCGCGAACAGCTGGTGCTGGAGCGTGATGCGCTGGATATCGAGTGGCGAAATCTGATTCTTGAAGAAAATGCGCTCGGCGATCATAGCCGGGTAGAACGGATCGCAACGGAAAAGCTGCAAATGCAGCATGTTGATCCCTCTCAGGAAAATATCGTAGTACAAAAATAAGGGAAAACGCGACGCATGAAACCCGCGGCGAAGGCGCTAAAACCAAAACGTCAGGAAGAACAGGCCAGCTTTATCAGCTGGCGTTTTGCGTTGCTGTGCGGCTGCATTTTACTGGCGCTGACGTTCCTGCTGGGTCGGGTGGCATGGTTGCAGATCATCGCGCCCGACATGCTGGTTCGCCAGGGCGATATGCGTTCCCTGCGCGTGCAAGAAGTCTCCACCTCACGCGGTCTGATCACTGATCGCTCGGGCCGCCCGCTGGCGGTCAGCGTGCCGGTGAAAGCGATCTGGGCGGATCCCAAAGAGCTGCACGACGCGGGCGGGATCACTCTCGATAACCGCTGGAAAGCGTTGTCTGACGCGTTAAAAATGCCGCTCGATCAGTTGGCAACGCGCGTGAATGCGAACCCGAAAGGGCGCTTTATCTATCTGGCGCGTCAGGTAAACCCTGATATGGCTGATTATATCAAAAAGCTGAAGCTGCCCGGGATTCATCTGCGTGAAGAGTCGCGTCGTTACTACCCATCGGGGGAAGTGACTGCCCACCTGATCGGCTTCACCAACGTCGACAGCCAGGGGATTGAAGGCGTTGAGAAGAGTTTCGACAAATGGCTCACCGGCCAGCCGGGCGAGCGCGTGGTGCGTAAAGATCGCTATGGCCGTGTAATCGAAGATATCTCCTCGACGGACAGTCAGGCGGCGCACAACCTGGCGCTGAGTATCGACGAACGTTTACAGGCGCTGGTTTATCGCGAACTGAACAACGCCGTTGCCTTTAACAAGGCCGAGTCAGGCAGCGCCGTGCTGGTGGATGTGAGCACCGGTGAAGTGCTGGCAATGGCGAGCAGCCCGTCTTATAACCCCAATAATTTTGCCGGAACTGCCAAAGACGCGATGCGTAACCGCTCGATCACCGACGTCTTCGAGCCGGGCTCGACGGTCAAACCGATGGTGGTGATGTCCGCCCTGCAGCGCGGCATCGTCAATGAAAACACGGTGTTGAATACGGCCCCTTACCGAATTAACGGCCACGAAATCAAAGACGTGGCACGCTACAGCGAATTGACCCTCACCGGGGTCCTGCAGAAGTCGAGTAACGTTGGTGTTTCTAAGCTGGCGTTAGCGATGCCGTCCTCAGCGTTAGTAGATACCTACTCACGTTTTGGGCTTGGAAAGGCGACCAATTTGGGGTTGGTCGGAGAACGCAGTGGCTTATATCCTCAAAAAAAACGGTGGTCTGACATAGAGAGGGCCACCTTCTCTTTCGGCTACGGGCTAATGGTAACGCCGTTACAGCTAGCGCGAGTCTATGCAACGATTGGCAGTTATGGCGTCTATCGCCCGCTGTCGATCACCAAAGTTGATCCCCCGGTTCCCGGTGAGCGTATTTTCCCGGAATCGATCGTGCGTACCGTTGTTCACATGATGGAAAGCGTGGCACTGCCCGGAGGCGGTGGCGTGAAGGCGGCGATCAAAGGCTATCGCATCGCGATTAAAACCGGTACCGCGAAGAAAGTCGGACCGGATGGCCGCTACATCAACAAATATATTGCGTACACCGCGGGCGTTGCGCCTGCGAGTAATCCACGATTTGCGCTGGTGGTCGTCATAAACGATCCACAGGCGGGTAAATATTACGGCGGCGCCGTTTCCGCGCCGGTCTTCGGTGCCATTATGGGCGGCGTTCTGCGCACCATGAACATCGAGCCGGATGCGCTGGCAACGGGCGAGAAAAGTGAATTTGTAACTAATCAAGGCGAGGGAACAGGTGGCAGATCGTAATTTGCGCGACCTTCTTGCTCCGTGGGTATCAGGTTTACCTGCGCGAGAACTGCGGGAGATGGTACTCGACAGCCGTTTGGCTGCATCGGGCGATCTTTTTGTGGCCGTGGTGGGTCATCAGGCGGACGGGCGTCGGTATATCCCGCAGGCGATTGCGCAAGGTGTAGCTGCCATTATTGCTGAGGCAAAAGATGAGGCCGCCGACGGTGAAATTCGTGAAATGCACGGTGTGCCGGTCATCTATCTCAGCCAGTTAACTGAACGCCTCTCCGCGCTGGCTGGGCGTTTTTACCATGAGCCATCCGACAGGCTGCGTCTGATCGGCATCACCGGCACTAACGGTAAGACCACCACCACACAGCTGGTGGCGCAATGGAGCCAGCTGCTGGGTGAAACCAGCGCGGTGATGGGCACGGTCGGTAACGGTCTGCTGGGCAAAGTCAGCCCAACGGAAAACACCACCGGCTCTGCCGTCGATGTACAGCATGTGCTGGCCGGTCTGACAGGGCATGGGGCGACCTTTGCCGCGATGGAAGTGTCATCCCACGGGCTGGTACAGCACCGCGTGGCGGCGCTGAAGTTTGCCGCCTCCGTGTTCACTAACCTGAGTCGGGACCATCTCGACTACCACGGTGATATGGAAAACTACGAAGCGGCGAAATGGCTGCTTTATTCCACGCATCAATGCGGGCAGGCGATTATCAATGCTGATGACGAAGTTGGCCGCCGCTGGCTGGCTAAGCTGCCGGATGCGGTTGCCGTCTCGATGGCAGATCACATTAACCCGAACTGTCACGGCCGCTGGTTAAAAGCTACCGACGTGGCCTACCACGACAGCGGCGCGACGATCCGCTTTGCCTCTTCGTGGGGCGAGGGCGAAATCGAAAGCCGCCTGATGGGCGCGTTTAACGTGAGTAACCTGCTGCTGGCCCTGGCAACCCTGCTGGCGCTGGATTACCCGCTGGCAGAACTTCTCAACACCGCCACGCAACTGCAGCCAGTATGCGGGCGAATGGAAGTGTTCAGCGCGCCGGGCAAGCCGACGGTGGTGGTCGATTACGCCCATACACCAGATGCGCTGGAAAAAGCGCTCGAAGCCGCCCGTCTGCACTGTGCCGGCACGCTGTGGTGCGTCTTTGGCTGCGGCGGCGATCGCGATAAAGGCAAACGTCCGCTGATGGGTGCGATTGCTGAACAGTTCGCTGATATTGCCGTTGTCACTGATGACAATCCGCGTACCGAAGAACCTCGCGCCATTATCAACGACATTCTGGCCGGGATGCTGGATGCAGGGCGTGCTCGCGTGGTGGAAGGCCGTGCCGAAGCGGTCACCAATACCATCATGCAGGCAACTGAAAACGACGTCGTGCTGCTGGCCGGTAAGGGCCATGAAGATTATCAGGTCGTCGGCACCCACCGTCTGGATTACTCCGACCGTATCACCGCGGCACGTCTGCTGGGAGTGGTGGCATGATTAGCGTAATGCTCAGTCAACTCGCTACCATCCTGCAGGCCGACGTCAGCGGCGGTGAGCTTACGATCGACGCCGTGACCAGTGACACGCGTAAAATTACCCCCGGCTGCCTGTTTGTGGCGCTGAAGGGTGAGCGTTTCGACGCACATGATTTTGCTGAACAGGCGAAAGCCGCAGGTGCCGGTGCGCTGCTGGTCAGCCGCAAGCTGGATATCGACCTGCCACAAGCGGTGGTGAAAGATACCCGCCTGGCGTTTGGTGAACTGGCGGCATGGGTTCGCCAGCAGGTGCCGACACGCATTGTGGCGCTGACTGGTTCCTCCGGTAAAACCTCCGTCAAGGAGATGACCGCCGCGATCCTGAGCCAGTGTGGCAATACGCTCTACACGGCAGGCAATCTAAACAACGATATCGGCGTGCCGATGACGCTGCTGCGCCTGACCCCAGAGCATGAATTTGCGGTCATTGAGCTCGGTGCCAACCATCAGGGCGAAATAGCCTGGACCGTCGACCTGACGCGCCCGGAAGCCGCACTGGTGAATAACCTGGCTGCCGCACATCTCGAAGGTTTCGGCTCGCTGGAAGGCGTAGCGAAAGCGAAAGGCGAAATTTATACCGGCCTGCCGCTGAACGGCATTGCCATTATGAATGCCGATAACAACGACTGGCTGAACTGGAAAAGTGTTATCGGGGATCGTAAAACCTGGCGCTTCTCACCGAATGCCGCCAACAGCGATTTTACCGCCACCAATATCCATGTGACCTCCCACGGGACTGAATTCACACTGCAGACCCCAACGGGCGATATCGATGTGCTGCTGTCGCTGCCGGGTCGTCACAATATCGCCAATGCCCTCGCGGCAAGCGCGCTGGCTATGGCGGTCGGTGCACCGCTGTCGGCGATTAAAACCGGGCTGGCAAACCTGACGGCTGTTGCTGGACGTCTGTTCCCCATTCAACTGGCAGAAAACAAGCTGCTGCTGGATGACTCCTACAACGCTAACGTTGGCTCGATGACGGCGGCGGTGCAGGTGCTGTCTGAGATGCCGGGTTATCGGGTGTTGGTGGTCGGGGATATGGCCGAACTGGGCGATGAAAGCGAAGCCTGTCACCGCCAGGTGGGTGACGCCGCGAAAGCGTCCGGTATCGACAGTGTTTTAAGCGCAGGTCAGCTCAGTAAAATTATCAGCCAGGCCAGCGGTGTGGGTGAGCATTTCGCCGATAAAACGATGCTAATCGCCCGGCTGAAAGCGCTGGTAGAAGAACAACAAATTGTGACTGTTTTAGTGAAAGGTTCACGCAGTGCTGCCATGGAAGAAGTTGTGCACGCATTACAGGAGAATGGAACATGTTAGTTTGGCTGGCCGAACATTTGGTCAAATATTATTCCGGCTTTAACGTCTTTTCCTATCTGACGTTTCGCGCCATCGTCAGCCTGCTGACTGCGCTGTTCATCTCGCTGTGGATGGGCCCGCGCATGATTGCCCGTCTGCAAAAACTCTCTTTCGGCCAGGTTGTGCGTAACGACGGTCCGGAATCACACTTCAGCAAACGCGGTACGCCGACCATGGGCGGCATTATGATCCTCACCGCGATTGTGGTGTCGGTGCTGCTGTGGGCCTATCCATCGAACCCCTACGTCTGGTGCGTACTGGTGGTCCTGATCGGGTACGGCATTATCGGTTTCGTTGATGACTATCGCAAAGTGGTGCGCAAAGACACCAAGGGGCTGATCGCACGCTGGAAGTATTTCTGGATGTCGGTGATTGCGCTGGGCGTGGCGTTCGCGCTGTATCTGGCGGGCAAAGACACCCCGGCCACCGAGCTGGTGGTGCCTTTCTTTAAAGACGTCATGCCGCAGTTGGGCCTGTTCTACGTCCTGTTGGCCTACTTCGTCATTGTCGGGACCGGTAACGCGGTGAACCTGACTGATGGTCTGGACGGTCTGGCCATCATGCCAACGGTCTTCGTCGCTGCAGGCTTTGCGCTGGTGGCGTGGGCAAGCGGTAACATGAATTTCGCCAGCTATCTGCACATCCCGTACCTGCGTCATGCCGGTGAACTGGTGATCGTCTGTACGGCGATCGTCGGTGCAGGGTTAGGCTTCCTGTGGTTTAACACCTATCCGGCTCAGGTCTTTATGGGCGACGTCGGTTCGCTTGCTCTGGGCGGCGCGCTCGGCATTATCGCTGTGCTGCTGCGTCAGGAGTTCCTGCTGGTGATCATGGGCGGCGTGTTCGTGGTCGAAACCCTGTCGGTGATTTTGCAGGTCGGCTCCTTCAAGCTGCGCGGACAGCGCATCTTCCGGATGGCACCAATCCATCACCACTATGAACTGAAAGGCTGGCCGGAACCGCGCGTCATCGTGCGCTTCTGGATTATTTCGCTGATGCTGGTGCTGATTGGCCTGGCAACGCTGAAGGTACGTTAATCATGGCAGATTACCTGGGTAAAAAAGTCGTTATCATCGGGTTAGGCTTAACCGGCCTCTCCTGCGTGGACTTTTTCCTCGCACGCGGCGTGACGCCGCGCGTGATGGATACGCGTGTCTCTCCACCGGGTCTGGATAAACTGCCGGAGCAGGTTGAACGCCACCTGGGTAGTCTGAACGAGGACTGGCTGAGTGCTGCCGATCTGATTGTTGCCAGTCCAGGGATTGCACTCGCACACCCTGCGCTGAGCGCGGCGGCAGAGGCCGGCGTCGAGATAGTCGGCGATATCGAACTGTTCTGCCGTGAAGCGCAGGCGCCAGTGATTGCCATTACCGGTTCAAACGGAAAAAGCACCGTCACCACGCTGGTGGGGGAAATGGCAAAAGCGGCAGGCGTCAACGTTGGCGTGGGTGGCAATATCGGCCTGCCGGCCCTGATGCTGCTGGATGCCGCGCGCGAGCTGTACATTCTGGAACTCTCCAGCTTCCAGCTGGAAACCACCTCAAGCCTGCAGGCGGCTGCGGCGACCATCCTCAACGTCACCGAAGATCATATGGACCGCTATCCGTTTGGCCTGCAGCAGTACCGTGCGGCCAAGCTGCGTGTGTATGAAAATGCCCGCGTGTGCGTGGTGAACGCCGATGATGCGCTGACCATGCCGGTTCGCGGCGCAGATGAACGCTGTGTGAGCTTTGGCATCACCATGGGGGATTATCACCTGACCCGTCAGCAGGGCGAAACCTGGCTGCGGGCACAAGGTGAAAAGGTGCTGAACGTGAAAGAGATGCCGCTTTCAGGCCAGCATAACTATACCAACGCCCTTGCTGCGCTGGCGCTGGCGGATGCCGTCGGTTTGCCGCGCGCCACCAGCCTGAAAGCCTTGACCACCTTTAGCGGCCTGGCTCACCGCTTCCAGCTGGCGCTGGAGAATAACGGCGTGCGCTGGATTAACGATTCAAAAGCCACCAACGTCGGCAGTACCGAAGCGGCGCTGAATGGCCTGCTGGTTGAGGGTACCCTGCATCTGCTGCTGGGCGGCGACGGTAAGTCTGCCGATTTCTCTTCGCTGAAACAGTATCTCAGCGGCGATAACGTGCGCCTTTACTGCTTTGGCCGCGACGGTGCCGAGCTGGCCGAGCTGCGCCCGGAGGTAGCCGATCGGACCGACACGATGGAGCAGGCGATGCGTCTTATTGCGCTACGCGTGAAGCCGGGTGACATGGTGCTGCTTTCTCCAGCCTGCGCCAGCCTCGATCAATTTAAGAATTTCGAGCAGCGGGGCGATCTGTTTACCCGTCTGGCGAAGGAGTTGGGCTGATGCGTTTCTCTTTCCCTCGCCTGAGAATGCCGCGCCTGCCAGGATTTGGCATCCTGATGTGGGTCGCTTCGGCGTTAAAAGGCTGGGTAATGGGCTCCCGGGATCGCGATACCGAGACCCTGATCATGTACGACCGCATGCTGCTCTGGCTCACGCTGGGGCTGGCGGCGATCGGTTTTATTATGGTGACCTCGGCTTCCATGCCGGTTGGACAGCGGCTGGCAAACGATCCCTTCCTGTTTGCCAAGCGTGACGGGTTGTACATCATTCTGGCGTTCTGCCTGTCGATGATCACGTTACGCCTGCCGATGGAATTCTGGCAGCGCCACAGTACTGCGATGCTGATCGCTTCGATTGCCATGCTGCTGATTGTTCTGGTGGTGGGGAGCTCGGTTAACGGGGCGTCGCGCTGGATTGCCTTTGGCCCGCTGCGTATTCAGCCTGCGGAATTTACCAAGCTGTCGCTGTTCTGCTACCTCGCGAACTATCTGGTGCGCAAAGTGGATGAGGTGCGTAACAACCTGCGCGGCTTCTTAAAACCGATGGGCGTGATCCTGGTGCTGGCGGTGCTGCTGCTGGCCCAGCCTGACCTCGGTACCGTGGTGGTACTGTTCGTGACCACGCTGGCGATGCTTTTCCTGGCGGGGGCGAAGCTCTGGCAGTTCATCGCCATCATCGGGATGGGGATTTCCGCCGTGGTACTGCTGATCCTCGCCGAACCTTATCGTATTCGCCGTGTTACCTCGTTCTGGAACCCGTGGGAAGATCCTTTTGGCAGCGGCTACCAGCTGACCCAGTCATTAATGGCGTTCGGGCGTGGTGAAATCTGGGGGCAAGGGTTAGGTAATTCGGTCCAAAAACTGGAGTATTTACCCGAAGCGCATACCGATTTCATCTTCTCCATTATCGGGGAAGAACTGGGTTATATCGGTGTGGTACTGGCACTTTTAATGGTATTCTTCGTCGCTTTCCGTGCAATGTCTATCGGCCGGAAAGCGCTGGTGATTGATCACCGTTTTTCAGGGTTTTTAGCTTGTTCAATTGGGGTCTGGTTTAGCTTCCAGGCACTGGTCAACGTGGGTGCTGCAGCCGGTATGCTGCCGACCAAAGGGCTGACGCTGCCGTTGATCAGTTACGGCGGGTCGAGCCTGTTGATTATGTCGACCGCGATTATGTTTTTGTTACGTATAGATTATGAAACGCGTCTGGAAAATGCCCAGGCGTTTACACGAGGTTCACGATGAATCAACCGAAGCGGTTAATGGTGATGGCGGGCGGTACCGGTGGACACGTGTTCCCGGGGCTCGCGGTTGCGCACCATTTAATGGATCAGGGCTGGCAGGTGCGCTGGCTAGGAACCGCAGACCGCATGGAGGCCGATCTGGTGCCAAAGCACGGGATCGAAATCGACTTCATCCACATCTCCGGCCTGCGTGGTAAGGGAATCAAAGCCCTGCTGCTGGCTCCGGTACGTATTTTCAATGCCTGGCGTCAGGCGCGGGCAATCATGCAGCGCTTTAAGCCGGACGTGGTGCTGGGCATGGGCGGTTATGTTTCCGGTCCTGGCGGACTGGCCGCGTGGTCGCTGGGGATTCCGGTGGTTTTGCACGAGCAAAACGGCATTGCAGGCCTGACCAACAAATGGTTGTCCCGAATCGCCAGCAAAGTGATGCAGGCCTTTCCCGGCGCATTTCCAAAAGCCGATGTGGTAGGCAACCCGGTGCGCGTTGATGTGCTGGCTCTTCCGCTACCGCAGGAACGCCTTGTCGGGCGAGAAGGCCCGGTGCGCGTGCTGGTGGTCGGTGGCTCCCAGGGCGCGCGCATTCTTAACCAGACTCTACCGCAGGTGGCTGCAAAGCTTGGCAATGCAGTGACCATCTGGCATCAAAGCGGCAAAGGCGCACAGCAAACGGTCGAGCAGGCATATGCCGACGCCGGTCAGGGGCAGCATAAAGTCACCGAATTTATTGACGACATGGCGGCAGCGTATGCCTGGGCCGATGTCGTGGTCTGCCGCTCCGGTGCGCTGACGGTGAGCGAAATTGCCGCCGCAGGTTTACCGGCGCTGTTTGTGCCGTTTCAGCACAAAGACAGGCAGCAGTACTGGAATGCGCTGCCGCTCGAGAAAGCCGGTGCCGCAAAAATATTTGAACAGCCGCAGTTTACCGCTGATGCGGTCGCCACCACCCTGGCGGGCTGGAACCGGGAGACATTACTGGAGATGGCGCAGCACGCACGCGCGGCCGCGATCCCGGATGCAACGGAACGGGTGGCAAAAGAAGTGAGCCTGGCAGCACAGGCTTAACCCTCGCAGCGCGTGTTGCGTTGCACGATTTTTTTGAAGTAGTCGATGGCGTTTAGAGAATGAATACACAACAACTGGCGAAACTGCGTTCAATCGTGCCCGAGATGCGTCGCGTCCGGCACATTCACTTTGTTGGTATCGGCGGCGCCGGAATGGGCGGTATTGCCGAAGTGCTGGCGAATGAAGGTTACCAGATCAGCGGATCCGATCTGGCGCCGAACCCTGTTACGCAACAGTTGGCGGCGCTTGGCGCGACCATTTATTTTAACCATCGCCCGGAAAACGTCCTCGATGCGAGCGTGGTGGTCGTTTCCAGCGCTATTTCTGCGGATAACCCAGAGATCGTTGCTGCCCACGAAGCGCGCATTCCGGTGATCCGCCGTGCAGAGATGCTGGCTGAGCTGATGCGTTTTCGCCATGGCATCGCCGTTGCAGGTACCCACGGTAAAACCACCACCACGGCGATGGTTTCCAGTATTTATGCCGAAGCCGGTCTCGATCCGACTTTCGTCAACGGCGGTCTGGTCAAAGCCGCTGGCGTGCATGCGCGCCTGGGTCACAGCCGCTACCTGATTGCTGAAGCGGATGAGAGCGATGCATCGTTCCTGCATTTGCAGCCGATGGTGTCAATTGTGACTAACATCGAAGCCGACCATATGGATACCTACCAGGGCGATTTCGAAAATTTAAAGCAGACCTTTATTAACTTTCTGCACAACCTGCCGTTTTATGGTCGTGCGGTCATGTGCGTAGATGACCCGGTGATCCGCGAGCTGTTGCCGCGCGTCGGGCGTCAGACCACCACGTACGGTTTCAGCGATGATGCCGACGTGCGCCTGGAAGATTATCAGCAAACGGGCGCACAGGGGCATTTCACCCTGGTGCGACAGGATAAAGAGAATATCCGCGTTACCCTGAATGCGCCGGGTCGCCATAACGCCTTGAACGCCGCGGCGGCCGTAGCGGTGGCTACGGAAGAGGGGATTGAAGACGAGGCCATTCTGCGGGCGCTGGAAAGCTTCCAGGGCACCGGGCGTCGTTTTGATTTCCTCGGCGAATTCCCGCTGGAAACCGTTAATGGTAAAAGCGGTACTGCGATGCTGGTTGATGACTACGGGCATCACCCGACAGAAGTCGAGGCCACCATCAAAGCGGCGCGCGCGGGCTGGCCGGACAAAAATCTGGTGATGCTGTTCCAGCCGCACCGTTATACCCGTACCCGCGATCTGTACGATGACTTTGCCAACGTGCTGGGGCAGGTTGACGCGCTGCTGATGCTTGACGTTTACGCGGCGGGCGAAGCGGCGATACCGGGCGCAGACAGTCGCTCCCTGTGCCGTACCATTCGTGGGCGCGGCAAGATTGACCCGATTCTGGTTTCCGATCATGCACAAGCGGCGGCGATGCTTGCCCCTGTGTTGACCGGCAATGATTTGATTCTGGTGCAAGGTGCGGGAAATATCGGCAAGATCGCCCGGAGCCTGGCCGAAATCAAACTTAAGCCGCAAATGTCGGAGGAAGAGCGTCATGGCTGATAAAATCGCGGTCCTGTTTGGCGGCACCTCCGCCGAGCGCGAGGTTTCCCTCAATTCCGGCGCGGCTGTTCTGGCAGGGCTCCGTGAAGGCGGCGTTAATGCACACCCGATCGACCCAAAAGAGACGGACGTGACGCGTCTGAAAGAGCTGGGCTTTGATAAAGTTTTTATTGCGCTGCACGGTCGCGGCGGTGAAGACGGTACGCTGCAGGGTTTGCTGGATCTGATTGGCCTGCCTTATACCGGTAGCGGTGTGATGGCATCTGCCATTTCCATGGATAAACTGCGCAGCAAATTGCTGTGGCAAGGGGCGGCTCTTCCGGTCGCGCCGTGGGTGGCGCTAACCCGCCGCGAGTTTACGCAAGGCCTTGATGCCAGTGTAAACGCACAGATCGCCGAACTGGGTTTGCCGGTCATTGTGAAGCCGAGCCGCGAAGGATCCAGCGTGGGAATGTCGAAAGTTGACCGCGCTGCTGATTTGACATCCGCATTAGCGCTGGCATTTCAACACGATGAAGAAGTTCTCATCGAAAAATGGCTGAGTGGACCTGAATTCACCGTTGCGATGCTTGGCGAAGAAATATTACCGTCAATCCGTATCCAACCAGCCGGAACCTTCTATGATTATGAAGCGAAGTATCTCTCTGATGAGACGCAATATTTTTGCCCAAGTGGTCTTGAAGCTGAACAAGAAGCTAATTTGCGCATTCTGGTACTTAAAGCCTGGAATGTTCTGGGCTGTCGGGGCTGGGGACGGATCGATGTGATGCAGGACTGCGACGGGCAATTCTATCTGCTGGAAGCCAATACTTCTCCAGGTATGACCAGCCACAGTCTTGTACCGATGGCGGCGCGCCAGGCGGGAATGAGCTTCTCGCAGCTCGTCGTGCGCATTCTGGACCAGGCAGGCTGATATGTCTCAGGCTGCGCTGAACACGCGAAACCGCGAGGAAGAGGAAGAAGAATATTCTTCACGGCGGAGTAATGGAACGCGTCTTGCAGGGATTACCTTCCTGCTCGCCGTGCTGTGTACCGTGTTTGTCAGCGGCTGGATGGTGCTCGGGTGGATGGAAGATGCACAACGTCTGCCTCTGTCGAAACTCGTGGTCACGGGCGACCGCCACTACACGCGCAACGATGATATTCGCCAGTCGATTCTGGCGTTAGGCTCACCGGGCACGTTTATGACGCAGGATGTAAACATCATCCAGAGTCAGATTGAACGCCTGCCGTGGATTAAACAGGCGAGCGTCAGAAAGCAGTGGCCCGATGAATTGAAGATTCATCTGGTTGAATTTGTACCCATTGCACGTTGGAATGATCAGCATATGGTTGACGTAGATGGCAATTCCTTCAGCGTCCCCGCCGATCGTGTCAGCAAGAATAATTTACCTCTGTTGTATGGCCCGGAAGGCAGTGAAAACGAAGTGTTAGACGGTTTTCGCACTATGGGGCAGGTTCTGGCGAAAGATCGCTTTAACTTAAAAGAAGCAGCGATGACGGCGCGTCGTTCATGGCAACTGACGCTGACGAACGACATCAAGCTGAATCTTGGTCGCGGTGACACGATGAAGCGCCTCGCACGTTTTGTGGAACTCTATCCGGTTCTGCAGCAGCAGGCCCAGGCGGAAGGCAAACGGATAAGCTACGTTGATTTGCGCTATGACTCAGGCGCATCGGTCGGGTGGGTCCCGGCACCGGTTGAGGAACCTAATCAGCAACAGAATCAGGCACAGGTACAGGCAGAACAACAATGATCAAGGCGACGGACAGAAAACTGGTAGTTGGACTGGAGATTGGCACCGCGAAGGTTGCCGCTTTAGTAGGGGAAGTTCTGCCCGACGGTATGGTCAATATCATTGGTGTGGGCAGTTGCCCGTCTCGTGGTATGGATAAAGGTGGGGTAAACGACCTCGAGTCGGTGGTGAAATGCGTGCAGCGCGCCATCGATCAGGCTGAATTGATGGCAGACTGCCAGATTTCCTCCGTGTATCTGGCGCTCTCTGGCAAGCACATTAGCTGCCAAAACGAGATCGGTATGGTGCCGATCTCCGAAGAAGAAGTTTCGCAGGAAGATGTCGAAAACGTGGTGCACACGGCGAAGTCGGTGCGCGTTCGCGATGAACATCGCGTTCTGCACGTTATCCCGCAGGAATATGCCATCGATTATCAGGAAGGCATCAAGAATCCTGTCGGACTTTCCGGCGTACGTATGCAGGCAAAAGTGCACTTGATCACATGTCACAACGATATGGCGAAAAACATCGTCAAAGCCGTTGAACGTTGCGGTCTGAAAGTTGACCAACTTATCTTCGCCGGTCTGGCAGCGAGTTATTCCGTGCTGACTGAGGACGAACGTGAGCTGGGTGTCTGTGTAGTGGATATCGGTGGTGGTACTATGGACATTGCCGTGTACACGGGCGGCGCGCTGCGCCATACCAAAGTGATCCCCTATGCAGGGAATGTGGTCACCAGCGATATCGCGTATGCCTTCGGTACACCGCCCAGCGATGCCGAAGCCATTAAGGTTCGCCACGGCTGTGCATTAGGCTCCATTGTGGGCAAAGATGAGAGCGTTGAAGTGCCGAGCGTGGGCGGACGTCCGCCGCGTAGCCTGCAGCGCCAGACCCTGGCCGAGGTCATTGAGCCGCGTTACACCGAGCTGCTTAACCTGGTCAATGAAGAGATTTTGCAATTACAGGAACAGCTTCGCCAGCAGGGCGTGAAACATCATCTTGCGGCGGGGATTGTGTTAACCGGCGGTGCAGCGCAAATTGAAGGTCTTGCGGCCTGCGCACAGCGCGTGTTCCATACGCAGGTGCGGATTGGCGCCCCGTTGAACATCACCGGACTGACGGATTATGCTCAGGAGCCGTATTATTCGACGGCCGTGGGCTTGCTTCACTACGGGAAGGAGACCCATCTCAGTGGTGAAGCAGAAGTAGAAAAACGCGTGTCAGTCGGTTCGTGGATCAAACGAATCAACACCTGGCTGCGAAAAGAATTTTAATTTTAGTAAGAGACCGGTGAACATTTACGGTTTCAGGCGACAGGCACAAAACGGAGAGAAACTATGTTTGAACCTATGGAACTGACCAACGACGCGGTGATTAAAGTCATCGGCGTCGGTGGCGGCGGCGGTAATGCTGTAGAGCATATGGTGCGCGAGCGCATTGAAGGTGTTGAGTTCTTTGCCGTAAACACCGACGCACAGGCGCTGCGTAAAACGGCCGTTGGCCAGACGATCCAAATCGGTGGTGGCATTACAAAAGGTCTTGGCGCTGGGGCAAACCCGGAAGTCGGCCGTAATGCAGCAGAAGAAGACCGCGAAGCGCTGCGCGCTGCGCTGGACGGTGCAGACATGGTGTTTATCGCTGCAGGCATGGGCGGAGGTACCGGCACGGGTGCTGCGCCAGTGGTTGCAGAAGTCGCCAAAGATTTAGGTATCCTGACCGTTGCTGTCGTGACTAAGCCTTTCAACTTTGAAGGCAAAAAGCGTATGGCATTCGCGGAGCAGGGTATCACCGAGCTGTCCAAACACGTGGACTCATTGATCACCATCCCGAACGACAAGCTGCTGAAAGTGCTTGGCCGTGGCATCTCTCTGCTGGACGCTTTTGGCGCTGCGAACGACGTGTTGAAAGGCGCTGTGCAGGGTATCGCAGAACTGATCACCCGTCCGGGTCTGATGAACGTCGACTTTGCTGACGTGCGCACTGTGATGTCTGAAATGGGCTATGCGATGATGGGCTCCGGCGTAGCAAAAGGCGAAGATCGTGCAGAAGAAGCGGCTGAAATGGCAATCTCTTCTCCGCTGCTGGAAGATATCGATCTGTCAGGCGCGCGCGGCGTGCTGGTTAACATCACCGCTGGCTTCGACCTGCGTCTGGATGAGTTCGAAACCGTGGGTAATACCATTCGTGCGTTTGCGTCCGACAATGCAACCGTGGTAATTGGTACCTCACTTGACCCAGAAATGAATGACGAACTGCGCGTGACAGTTGTTGCGACCGGTATCGGCATGGACAAACGTCCTGAGATCACCCTGGTCACCAACAAGCCTGCACAGCAGCCTGTTATGGATCGCTACCCGCAGCACGGCATGTCGCCGCTGACGCAGGAGCAAAAACCGGCGGCGAAAGTGGTGAACGACAGTACACCGCAGACCCAAAAAGAGCCTGATTACCTTGATATTCCTGCGTTCCTGCGTAAGCAAGCTGACTAGGAATTGACTGGAATTAGGGCATTTACGCTCTTTGTGCTAAACTGGCCTGCCGTTAGTGATATACACTCTCGGTTGGATAAGTAATTTGGCGAGATTATACGATGATCAAACAAAGGACATTAAAACGTATCGTTCAGGCGACTGGCGTCGGTTTACACACCGGCAAAAAGGTCACACTGACGTTGCGCCCTGCGTCGGCCAATACCGGGGTCATCTATCGTCGCACCGACTTGAATCCACCGGTAGATTTTCCGGCTGATGCCAAATCTGTGCGTGATACTATGCTCTGTACCTGCCTGGTCAATGAGCATGACGTACGGATTTCTACCGTAGAGCACCTGAATGCCGCTCTGGCGGGTCTGGGGATCGACAACATTGTTATTGAAGTCGATGCACCAGAAATCCCGATTATGGATGGCAGCGCTGCACCGTTTGTTTATTTGTTGCTGGATGCCGGCATCGAAGAATTGAACTGCGCGAAGAAATTTGTGCGTATCAAAGAGACGGTTCGCGTTCAGGATGGCGACAAGTGGGCTGAATTCAAGCCGTTTAATGGTTTTTCGTTGGACTTTACCATCGACTTTAACCATCCGGCGATTGACTCCAGTACCCAGCGCTATGCGATGAACTTCTCTGCTGATGCGTTTATGCGTCAGATTAGCCGTGCCCGTACTTTCGGGTTCATGCGTGATATCGAATATCTGCAGTCCCGTGGCCTGTGCCTGGGCGGCAGCTTCGATTGTGCCATCGTTGTTGACGATTATCGCGTACTGAACGAAGACGGCCTGCGTTTTGAAGATGAATTCGTTCGTCACAAAATGCTGGATGCGATCGGTGACTTGTTCATGTGTGGTCACAACATTATTGGTGCATTTACCGCGTATAAATCCGGTCATGCGCTGAATAACAAATTGCTGCAGGCTGTTCTGGCAAAACAGGAAGCCTGGGAATTTGTGACCTTCGAAGACGAAGCAGAACTGCCTCTGGCATTCAAAGCTCCGAGCACGGTCCTGGCTTAACGGCACGTCCGTTATATCAATGCGACTGGTTGACCTGGCACTCTCTCCGGCCAGGAAGACCAGTCGTTTTTGTTTTTATCTTTCCCGGAACTGCTGCAGTCAATTGCGCGTTTGCTGATTTCATCGCCATTTTTAACCTTCTCAGTGCCGCAATACTGCTGCCGTGCAGTAGCTTTAGTGGTACTATCTGGGCGCTAAAATAAATAAAATCATTCGGTGAGCCTGAAGGCTGACCTATCGTGGTGGGGCAATTGAGCGGAATTCTGACGCGCTGGCGACAATTTGGCAGACGTTACTTCTGGCCGCATCTCCTTTTGGGGATGGTCGCGGCGACTTTCGGCTTGCCTGCGCTCAGCAGTAATACCGAAGCCGCTACCCCTGCAAAAGCCAGCACCACCCGGCACGATTTAACCACGCAGGTCAATTTCACCAACCTCGCACTTCTGGAAGCGAAACGCCGCCCGAACTTTACGGTGGATTACTGGCACCAGCATGCGATTCGCACGGTTATTCGTCATCTCTCTTTCGCGATGGCACCGCAGGCGTTACCTGCCGTTGAGGAGTCTCAGCCAGTTCAGGCGCACCACCTTGCACTGCTCGATACGCTCAACACGCTGTTGACCCAGCAGAGCAAGCCGCCAGCTATCGTTCGCCAACTCTCAGTTGCTACGTTTGAACCTCAACCCGCATTCTCGGTGTCTGCCTGGATTAGTCAGGTGCAGGGCATCCGCGCCGGGCCTCAACGCCTCAGCTAAATTAACCGTTTTCATTACTTTAATTTAACTGCCCATGATGGGGCGTTTGAGAATTTATTATGCTAATCAAATTATTAACCAAAGTTTTCGGTAGTCGTAACGATCGTACTCTGCGCCGCATGCGCAAAGCTGTCACAGTGATCAATGGCATGGAACCGGAGATGGAAAAACTCTCCGATGACGAGCTGAAAGCCAAAACGGTCGAGTTCCGTGCCCGTCTTGAGAAAGGCGCAACAGTTGAAAGTCTGATCCCGGAAGCGTTCGCCGTTGTACGTGAAGCGAGTAAGCGCGTGTTCAATATGCGCCACTTCGATGTGCAGCTGCTGGGCGGTATGGTGCTGAATGAACGTTGTATCGCAGAGATGCGTACCGGTGAAGGTAAAACCCTGACCGCAACACTGCCAGCCTATCTGAACGCCCTGTCCGGTAAAGGTGTGCACGTCGTCACCGTCAACGACTATCTGGCACAGCGTGACGCCGAAAATAACCGTCCGCTGTTCGAATTCCTCGGCATGAGCGTCGGGATCAACATGTCTGGTCTGCCAGCACCGGCAAAACGTGAAGCCTACGGCGCAGATATCACCTACGGCACCAACAACGAATACGGTTTCGACTACCTGCGCGACAACATGGCATTTAGCCCGGAAGAGCGCGTCCAGCGTAAACTGCACTATGCGCTGGTGGATGAGGTGGACTCCATCCTGATCGATGAAGCGCGTACGCCGCTGATCATCTCCGGCCCGGCTGAAGACAGCTCCGAGATGTATCGCAAAGTCGACAAAATCATCCCTCACCTGATCCGTCAGGAAAAAGAAGATTCCGACACCTTCCAGGGTGAAGGCCACTTCTCGGTGGATGAAAAAGCCCGTCAGGTGAACCTGACCGAACGCGGTCTGGTTCAGATCGAAGAGCTGCTGGTGCAGCAAGGCATTATGGACGAAGGTGAGTCACTCTACTCCCCGACCAACATTATGCTTATGCACCACGTGACCGCCGCTCTGCGTGCGCACGTGCTGTTTACCCGTGATGTTGATTACATCGTCAAAGATGGCGAAGTTATTATTGTCGACGAACATACCGGTCGTACCATGCAGGGTCGTCGCTGGTCGGACGGTTTGCATCAGGCTGTTGAAGCGAAAGAGCAAGTCGATATTCAGAATGAGAACCAGACGCTGGCCTCCATCACCTTCCAGAACTACTTCCGTTTGTATGAGAAGCTGGCAGGGATGACCGGTACTGCAGATACTGAAGCCTTCGAATTCAGCTCTATTTATAAGCTGGATACCGTTGTGGTACCAACCAACCGTCCGATGATCCGTAAAGACATGCCGGATCTGGTCTACATGACCGAAGCAGAAAAAATTCAGGCCATCATCGAAGATATCCGCGATCGTACCGCTGCCGGCCAGCCGGTGCTGGTGGGGACAATCTCGATTGAAAAATCAGAAGTGGTGTCTGAAGAATTGATCAAAGCGGGTATCAAGCACAACGTACTGAACGCCAAGTTCCACGCCAAAGAAGCGGATATCGTTGCTCAGGCAGGTCATCCGTCAGCCGTGACTATCGCCACCAACATGGCCGGTCGTGGTACCGATATTGTGCTGGGCGGTAGCTGGCAGGCAGAGATTGGTGAGCTGGAAAACCCAACACCAGAGCAGATAGCGCAAATTAAAGCAGAGTGGAAGATTCGTCACGATGCTGTTCTGGCCGCGGGTGGTTTACATATCATCGGCACCGAACGTCACGAATCCCGTCGTATCGATAACCAGCTGCGTGGCCGTGCGGGTCGTCAGGGTGATGCCGGTTCATCCCGCTTCTACCTGTCGATGGAAGATGCGCTGATGCGTATTTTTGCCTCGGACCGCGTGTCTGGCATGATGCGCAAGCTGGGCATGAAGCCGGGCGAAGCGATTGAACACCCGTGGGTCACCAAGGCTATCGCAAACGCGCAGCGTAAAGTTGAAAGCCGTAACTTTGACATTCGTAAGCAACTGCTGGAATACGATGATGTGGCGAACGATCAGCGTCGTGCCATCTATACCCAGCGTAACGAACTGCTGGACGTATCAGACGTAAGCGAAACCATTAACAGCATTCGTGAAGATGTCTTTAAAGTGACGATCGATGGGCACATTCCTCCGCAGTCGCTGGAAGAAATGTGGGATATCGAAGGTCTGCAGGCGCGTCTGAAAAATGACTTTGACCTCGACCTGCCTATCCAGGAGTGGCTGGATAAAGAGCCAGAGCTGCATGAAGAGACGCTGCGTGAACGTATCTTCGCCAATGCGCTAGAAGTGTATAAGCGTAAAGAAGAAGTCGTTGGCGCAGAGATGATGCGTCACTTTGAAAAAGGCGTGATGCTGCAAACGCTGGACTCCCTGTGGAAAGAGCACCTGGCGGCGATGGATTATCTGCGTCAGGGGATCCATCTGCGCGGCTACGCGCAAAAAGATCCGAAGCAGGAGTACAAGCGCGAATCCTTTGCGATGTTTGCCTCAATGCTGGAGTCATTGAAATACGAAGTGATCAGTACCCTGAGTAAGGTGCAGGTGCGCATGCCGGAAGAAGTTGAAGAGATGGAACAGCAGCGTCGTGAAGAAGCTGAACGTCTGGCACAGATGCAGCATCTCAGCCATCAGGATGATGAAGCCGCAGCAGCTGCCGCCATTGCCGAGCAGTCAGGTGATCGCAAAGTCGGCCGTAACGATCCGTGCCCATGCGGTTCCGGTAAAAAATACAAACAGTGCCATGGCCGCTTGAGCTAAGCATTTAACACACTGAAAAGGCGCAGATATCTGCGCCTTTTTTATGGAAGTAATACAATGAAAATACTGCAAATCGCTGTCGGGATTATCCGCAATTCACAGAATCAAATTTTCATTACCCAGCGCGCAGCCGATGCTCATATGGCCAACAAATGGGAATTTCCGGGCGGCAAGATTGAGTCAGGCGAAACGCCGGAGCAGGCGCTGATCCGCGAGCTTCAGGAAGAAGTGGGGATCACTCCACTCGACGCGACGCTGTTCGATAAACTGGAATACGCCTTTCCCGATCGCCACATTACGCTGTGGTTCTGGCTGGTCGAAAACTGGGAAGGCGAGCCGTGGGGGAAAGAGGGACAGCCCGGCAACTGGGTTACGTTGAGTGCGCAAGATGCCGATAAGTTCCCACCCGCAAATGAACCCATTATTGCCCGCTTAGTGAAGAATTAACGGCCTGCTGGACGATGTGCCAGTAGGCCAACGTGACGTTACTGCTGCTCTTCACTCCAGCCATCACTGTCAGAGTGATCGCCTGCGCTGGCGATGCGTTTTTCTTCCGCAGCCCATTCACCGAGGTCAATCAGCTGGCAGCGTTTGCAGCAAAAAGGACGAAACGGGCTTTGTTCGCCCCAGATGACGGGCTTCCCGCAGGTGGGGCAGTTTACGCTGGTGATATCAGACATCATGGTTCCTTAACAACATGCCAGTTCAAAGTCGAGACGTTCAGGCACGAGGCCATGTTCACTGTCGAGCGGCATAAAACGAATCGCAAAGCGGCTCTTGTGCCCGGAAATTTGCGGATAAAGCTGAACAGCGAGGCTTAGCTGCAAGCGCAGCAGGTCGGCATCGTCGCCATTATCCTGGTAAAAGCCGTTCAGGCTGGTTTGCTTACGAAACGGTGCGGAGTTACGGATCAGATCGAGGATCAATGAAAGCGCCTGATTCAGCGGCTCAAGGCTGGCAAGCCAGCTCTGCACCTGAGTGTCGCGCTGATCTTGCGGCATATGCAGCCAGATATGCAGGGTCGGCAAATCAAAACTGCAGCAGCCGCCGGGAATACTCAGGCGCTGACGGACCAACGCCACCAGACGGTCTTCACGCAGAAACTGACCCACGCGCGGCGCGGCCATCAAAATACTGCTGCTTTTTTTCAGCTGCTGGCGCACGGCGTCAATGCGGCTGTTGTCTACGCCGGGGACTTCTGCCCAGGCCTGCAATTTACGCTGCTGACGCTCCAGCTCTTTCAGCAATTCTGTGCGGACTTCGCCACGCTCTAACACATCCAGCAGATCGCCCACGTTACGGAAAAAATGCAGGGCAGTGGTGTGATCGTGAACCGGAAGCTGGCTTGAAAGCTGCTGAATTAAAAACTCAATACGCAGCCAGGTACGCATTTTTTCGTTGAGAGGATGCTCAAACAGAACGTGGGTGTACATTATGGTTTTCCTGTAAAACGGCCTGCGCAGCATACGCCAGGTATTGCTGATGCAGACGAGCAACATCCGATGCAATGGCATCCGGTGTGCCGTTGTTATCAATAACATCATCCGCGACGGCAAGGCGCGCTTCACGCGTGGCCTGCGCGGCAAGAATTTGTTCGGCATGTTCGCGTGCAACATTATCGCGTGCCATGGTGCGCTGAATTTGGGTGTCTACAGAGACATCGACTACCAGAACCCGATCGGCTTTTTCATGCAGCTGGTTTTCCACCAGCAGCGGCACAACCCACAGGACATAAGGTGAGGTCGCTTCGCGCATCTGCTTCTGGGTCTCCTGCTGGATCAGTGGGTGAAGCAGGGCGTTAAGCCAGGCTTTTTCTTCAGGATGAGCAAAAATACGTTCGCGCAGCATTCGGCGGTTGAGGGCACCGTTGGGCTCGATTAATTCGCTGCCGAAATAATCCGCGATAGCGCGCAGTGCAGATGTGCCGGGCTCTACCACCTGTCGGGCAATGATATCGGCATCAATAACGTTGACGCCCAGACGAGAAAAGGTGTCGGCGACGGTGCTTTTGCCACTTCCGATGCCGCCCGTTAACGCGACGGTATAACCCATTAAATTAAATCCTGGGAAACATTCATTATCAAAATCAGCCGCTTAAATTGAATTCATATACCAGATAATCGTTAACGCTTTTTACCGGGCTGTGCTCAGGTAAATTTATAGGATTGTAGCGTAAAAAAAGTGATTTTCGCAGTCTTGCGGAGCAGCGATTAGTGCGTATGATAACGTCACTGGAGTTGTGTGTTTCGTTTTTCGACATTTACCCCAGTACCCCAGGAATCTGCAAATGCGTATCGAAGAAGATCTGAAATTAGGTTTTAAAGACGTTCTTATCCGCCCTAAACGTTCCACTCTGAAAAGTCGCTCTGACGTTGAGCTCGACCGTCAATTTACCTTTAAGCATTCCGGTCAGACCTGGTCTGGCGTGCCGATTATTGCCGCCAATATGGACTCAGTTGGTACCTTCGCGATGGCGACTGCGCTGGCGAGCTTTGAGATCCTGACTGCGGTGCATAAACACTACAGCGTTGAAGAGTGGAAGGCGTTCGTCGCGTCTTCCCCTGCTGAGGTGTTAAAGCATGTGATGGTCTCTACGGGGACATCCGACGCCGATTTTGAGAAAACAAAACAGATCCTGGCCGCGAGCCCGGCGCTCAATTTCCTCTGCATCGACGTGGCGAACGGTTACTCCGAACATTTCGTCCGCTTTCTCAGCAAAGCGCGTGAAGCCTGGCCGACCAAAACCATTATCGCGGGTAACGTGGTCACGGGTGAAATGTGTGAAGAGCTGATCCTCTCCGGTGCGGATATTGTCAAAGTGGGCATCGGCCCAGGCTCAGTTTGCACCACGCGTGTTAAAACGGGTGTTGGTTATCCGCAGCTGTCTGCCGTCATTGAGTGTGCTGATGCGGCCCACGGTCTTGGCGGTCAGATTGTTAGCGATGGCGGTTGTACTATGCCGGGTGATGTCGCAAAAGCCTTTGGCGGCGGCGCTGACTTCGTGATGCTCGGCGGTATGCTGGCAGGCCACGAAGAGAGCGGCGGAACCGTGGTTGAAGAAAACGGCGAGAAATTCATGCTGTTCTATGGCATGAGCTCTGAATCAGCGATGAATCGTCACGTCGGTGGCGTGGCTCAGTATCGTGCTGCCGAAGGTAAAACCGTGAAGCTGCCATTGCGCGGCCCGGTTGATATTACCGCGCGCGACATCCTCGGTGGCCTGCGTTCTGCTTGCACCTACGTGGGTGCATCCCGACTGAAAGAGCTGACCAAGCGCACGACCTTTATCCGCGTTCAGGAACAGGAAAACCGCATTTTCAATAGCCTGTAAGCCCCTCGCTGGCGCGCTCCCGCGCCAGCGTTATCCCGCTCCCATCGCATCCCCCAGATGGAAAATAGGCAGGTACATCGCAACGACTAATGTACCGATAATTACCCCTGTCACGATCAACAGCAGCGGCTCAAGCAGCGAGGCCAGATTATCTGCCTGCTGAAAGGTCTGTTCATTATGGTGCTGTGCCAGATTACGCAACATCGTATCCAACGCGCCCGAGGCTTCGCCGGTACGTACCAACTGAATACAGAGCGGGGTAAAGATCTGAGCATCATTCAGCGCCGACCAGATGGGTTCCCCCTGCGTCACGCGTTGATGTATTGCCTGTAACTTCTCCTGCCAGAAGGGGCACTCCAGCGTCTCTTGCGTGCTCTCCAGCCCCTGTAAAAAAGCAATACCGGCCTGCTGCGTTAACGACAGTACGGTAAAGATCTGGCTCAATTTCTGTCCGCGGGCGAGTGGGCCGATTATCGGGCAGCGTAACAACAGGCGCTGAGTGGCAACGCGCCATCGACGATGACGGCGAACGGTAAGCAGGCCCGACACTGTCACCAGCAGGAACAGTAACATCGCCACTCCCCACTCCTGAAGAAAGCTCGCCATCCCCATTACGGCCTGGGTCAGGGCCGGTAAGGGGGTATTGAACGTTCTATAGATCCCTGCAAACTCCGGCAGCACGAGCGTCACCATGGCCAGCACAACCGCAACGGCCAATGTCAGAATAATGACCGGGTAGCGCAGCGCCTTTTTTACCTTCGCGCCAAGCTGTTGCTGCGTTTTTTGCTGTTGCGCCAGTTGCCGACAGCATTCGTCGAGTTTACCCGTCAGCTCGCCGGTTCTCATCATTGAAACGTAGAGCGGTGGAAAGACGTTCGGCCATTTTTTCAGCGCTTCTGAAAAGGCACTCCCGGCACTGAGATCGTCGGCAATACTTTGCAGCAGCGCCTTCCAGTGCCTGGCCGGATGCTGTTGTGCCAGAAGGTCCAGACCTGTCGACAGCGTGAGCCCCGCCTGCAGCAGCGTCGCCAGTTGGTGAATGACCTCGTAGCGATGCTGTGAGTGCCAGCGGGGTGAGTACAACCCACTCTGCTTAAGCTCAAGCGGAAACAGATCTTTATCCAGCAGCGCAGCCCATGCCGTTTCGCGGTTGGAGGCCCACAGCGCGCCCTGCTGACGTTCGCCTTGTGGGCTGAGGGCGCGCCAGCGCCAGAGATGATTACTGGCCATCCGGCACGCCCAGCATCCTGACCAGCTCTTCGAGCGTGGTTTTGCCCTGCTCAACCGCCATGCAGCCATGTTCAAACAGGGTGGTCATGCCCGCTTGTCTGGCAAGCTTGTCGATCTCCTCCACTGGCGCGCCGTTGGCGATGGCCGTTCGCAGCTCACGGCTAATGACCAGCACCTCAAAGATCGCCACGCGACCATAAAAACCGTGATAGCAGCGATCGCAACCCGTGGGCTGCCAGTGTGGCAGAGGTCGGGGCCATAGCCCCTCGGGAAGGGGGGCTTCCCGGTGGACTTGTTTACGGCAGTGCGGGCAAAGGCGACGCACAAGCCGCTGGGCAATCACCAGTGACAGCGCCGAGGAGATCATCCAACGCGCTACCCCCATCTGCTGCAGGCGCACCAGCGTTTCTGCCGTTGAGTTGGTATGCAGCGTCGACAGCACCAGATGCCCGGTCTGTGCGGCATTCATCGCGATCTCCGCCGTCTCACCGTCACGAATTTCCCCCACCATGATGATATCCGGATCCTGGCGTAACAACGCCCGCAGCACGTTCTGGAAGGTTAAGCCGGCCCGGGGATTAACGGGGGTCTGGTTCAGCCCGTCCAGCGGAATTTCCACCGGATCCTCCACGCTGCAAATATTAACTGCAGGCGTGTTGCGAGCCTGCAGCGCGCTGTACAGCGTGACGGTTTTACCGCTGCCGGTGGGGCCGGTCACCAGCATCAGGCCCTGCGGTTTATTCAGCGCGCTGGCAAAAAGTTGCTGTTGCGCTTCACTCATACCCAACTGGTCAAGCAAAAGCGCCTGTTGCTCCTGCTGCAGGAGTCGCAGAACAATCTTCTCCCCACTGCGACAGGGGAGCGTAGCAATGCGAAACGACACCGGTGAGCCGGAAAGCTCAACCGTAAATTGCCCGTCCTGGGGCAGACGTCGCTCGGCGATATCCAGATTTCCCAGCACCTTCAGTCTGGCAATAAGCGTGGTGCCCAGGGCAGAAGAGAGCGGCTGCTGGGGAAAGAGAACGCCATCGATGCGTAAGCGGATCTGCCAGCTTTCCTCGGCGGGCTCAATATGAATATCAGAGGCACGTTGGTTCAACGCCTGTATCAGGGTTCGATTGAGGATCTCGACCGCCGAGTTTGCCACACCAGAGATGACGGGTAGGTGTGACCGCGTCTCGGATTGCCGATGTTTTTCCATTTTTTCGCGGGTCCAGCATTCGATATTGACCCTTTTCTGAGTAGCGAAACGCAGCGCTTCTAACATTGCGGGCTCCGGCGTGCCGATAACCGCAATGTCGATTGTCTGCGCATCGTGGGTTAGCAGTAGCGCGTTGTAGCGTTGGCACAGAGCCATTAATTTGTCCGGATTCATTGTCCGCTCCCCTCAACGGCGGTAAAGCGGAAGACGTCTTCGCAGGCCTGCTTCAGTGCGCTGTCCTCGCCGACGGTGCAGATACGCGTCCAGCCAGTGATGCCGTTGCCGCTGTCCCAGACCGGAGTCATCACTACCTCCAGACCATTCAGGCTCTCCTGCCCGGTCAGGGTAACGGTGCCTTTGGCGATGCTCATGGCAGAGACATAGCGGGTTGTTGCGGGGGAGGGGATGCCGTTGACGCTGGCATCGCAGCTGTCCGTTCCACCATGATCCAGGGCGCAGAGTTCTACTGCGGTGCGGTAGGGGAGGAAGGTTTGTAGCATGTCGGTGAGTGCGGCTTTTCGCAGATAGTTCTGGTAGGCCGGAATGCCGGTTGCGCTAAGAATAGCAACGATGCCGATGACTACCATCAGTTCGATGAGGGTAAATCCCTTTTGTCTTTCCATGGGTCGCTCCTTATGTTGACCGGCGCTACTGTGGCAGCGTGTCTGGTAACGGGCGAGCGACAAAAATCGTTTCGTGACGTGGGATTCAGAGGGTTATGCGGACGTTACAGTGCCGGACATTTTTATTGCGAGGCGGGCCGAAGTACCCGGCCCTTTCAGGCCGGGTAATGGGTTAGTTAACGAAAGCGCATCGACAGGTCGAGGGCGCGCACGTGTTTGGTCAGCGCACCCACGGAGATAAAGTCAACACCGGTTTCGGCAAACTCACGCAGCGTTTCGCGCGTCACGTTGCCGGACACTTCCAGGCGCGCCTGACCGTTAGTGCGTTTCACGGCTTCACGCATCTGCTCGGTTTTGAAGTTATCCAGCATGATGATGTCTGCACCCGCTTTCAGCGCCGCCTCCAGCTCTTCCAGGCTTTCGACCTCCACTTCTACGGGCACATCCGGGTGCAGCCAGAAGGCTTTTTCCACCGCCTGACGAACAGATCCAGAGGCGATGATGTGGTTCTCTTTAATTAAGAAGGCATCGGATAACCCCAGGCGATGGTTGGCACCGCCGCCGCAGAGGACCGCATACTTCAGCGCGGTGCGCAGGCCGGGCAGCGTTTTGCGCGTGTCCAGCAGCTGCGTGTGGGTGCCTTCCAGCAGGTCAACATAGGTGCGCACTTCGCTGGCAACGCCCGAAAGCGTCTGGACAAAGTTAAGCGCGGTTCGCTCGCCGGTCAGCAGCACGCGTGAGGCACCTTCGAGTTCAAATAAAGGCTGATTGGCTGTGATGCTGTCGCCATCTTCGACATGCCACGTCACCTGAATGCCGTTCCCCGCGAGCTGAGTAAAGACCTCTTCAACCCAACGCTTGCCACAGAACACGCCGTCTTCACGGGTAATCACCACCGCATGGGAGCGTGCATCTTCCGCCAGCAGTTGAGCGGTAATGTCGTTATTAGCATCCACCTCTCCACCCAGATCTTCGCGCAGCGCCTGAGCGACGCTTGCCGGGATATCCAGGTTTATACGTTCCAGAAGCACGTCACGTCTGTGGTCGGGGTTGTAGCGGCGAGGCGGCATGATAAAACTCCAAATTGGTAACGAATCATAAGATTGAAACATGCTACTCTGAACCGGGAATCAGCACCATATCTAAGGAGATCCCGCATGCAGTTAGAACATGGATGGCTGGTGGATGCACGACATGTGCCCTCGCCGCACCACGATTGCCGCCCTGAGGATGAAGCCCCCTCGTTGCTGGTGGTTCACAACATTAGCCTGCCGCCCGGCGAGTTTGGTGGTCCGTGGATTGATGCGTTATTCGCCGGGACAATCGATCCGGATGCTCACCCCTTTTTTGCCGACATTGCGCACCTGCGCGTTTCAGCCCATTGTCTGATTCGCCGTGACGGCGAAATCGTCCAGTATGTTCCTTTTGATAAACGCGCCTGGCATGCGGGAGTGTCCTGTTATCAGGGACGGGAACGCTGTAATGATTTTTCGATTGGCATTGAGCTGGAAGGGACAGATACGTTGCCCTATACCGACGTGCAGTATCAGCAGTTGGTCGCGGTGACGCACACGCTGATGGGGCTTTATCCGGCTATCGCGCAACACATCACCGGGCACAGTGATATTGCCCCGCAGCGAAAAACCGACCCTGGCCCGGCGTTTGACTGGCAACGATTCAGAACCCTGTTTACCGCCCTGTCAGATAAGGAGATGACATGACGTTATTTACCATGCTGCTGGTGATTTCTGCTGAGCGTTTGTTCAAGCTGGGTGAGCACTGGCAACTGGATCACCGGATGGAAGTGCTGTTTCGCCGCATCCGTCATTTTTCCCCACTGCGCACGCTGCTGATGACCGGCGCAGTGATGGTGGTGGTTTTTCTGCTGCTGCGTTCGCTGCACGGCCTCTTTTTTAACGTTCCGCTGCTGGTGGTGTGGATCTTACTGGGCGTGCTGTGCTTTGGCGCCGGTAAGGTTCGTCTCCATTACCATGCCTACCTGAAGGCCGCCTCCCGCGATGATGCCCATGCGCGTGGGGCGATGGCCAGCGAACTGACGCTGATCCACGGCGTGCCGCCTGAGTGCAGCGAGCGTGAGTTTTTACGCGAGCTGCAAAACGCGCTGCTGTGGATTAACTTCCGCTACTATCTGGCTCCGCTGTTCTGGTTCGTGGTTGGCGGTATCTGGGGGCCGGTGCTGCTGATGGGCTACGCGTTTTTACGTGCCTGGCAGAGCTGGCTGGCGCGCTACCTGACGCCGCATGAGCGTTTGCAATCCGGCATTGATGGCATCCTGCATGTCCTGGACTGGCTGCCGGTGCGGCTGTTCGGGGTGGTGTATGCCCTGATCGGTCATGGTGAAAAAGCGCTGCCAGGATGGTTTGCTTCGTTGGGCGATCGCCATACCTCGCAGTATCAGGTGCTGACGCGTCTGGCACAGTTCTCGCTGGCGCGTGAGCCGCATACCGACAAAATTGAAACCCCCAAAGCGGCGGTTTCGATGGCCAAAAAAACCACCTTTACGGTGGTGGTGATTGTGGCGCTGCTGACCATTTACGGCACGCTGGTTTAAGCCAGCGCGCCGCCAGGTTTAAACTGTATCCGCTGACGGGATGCCGAAATCGGGCATCCCGTTTTCTTTCCAGCGGACGCCTTTCAGGCGGGTGTGGCGGTTAGGATCGTAAAGCGGGTCGCCTTCGATTTCGGTGTAGTTCCGCGCGTGGTATATCAGCACGTCTTCGCCGTCTTCGCCGTCTGCGGTCTGGGTAAAGCTGTTGTGTCCCGGACCATACTGGCGATTTTCATAGCTGGTGGTAAACACCGGGTGCGGTGATTTCTGCCAGTTCGCCGGGTCGCGCGGGTCGGCTTGTGTGTCAATCCACAGCAGTCCCATGCAGTAATTTTCATCGGTCGCGCTGGCGGAGTAGCTAATAAAAAGCCGGTCGCCGTGGAATAACACCGCCGGGCCTTCGTTGACCCAGAACCCCCGACATTCCCAGTCATACTCCGGTTTGCTGAGCCTCACTGGCTCGCCTTTCAGCGTCCACGGATTTTCCATTTCACACAGATACAGGTTCGAGTTCCCGGCAATATCCGGCGCTTTTTGCGCCCACAGATACCAGCGTTTGCCCTGGTGCATGAAGGTGGTTGCATCCAGCGCGAAGGTATCGAATGGCGTGTTAACCTGGCCTTTTTCGTGCCAGGTTCCCGTAAGAGGGTCGCTGTCGGTGCATTCCAGCGCAAACATCCGGTGCTGGAACATGCCGAGCTTGTCCAGCGCCTGAGTGTGAGTGGCGGCAAAGTAGATGTACCACTTGCCGTCGATGCTGTGCAGTTCCGGGGCCCAGATCAGCTCACTCATCGGGCCGCTGTCTGGCTTGCGCCAGACCACCACCGGCTCGGCGCTCGGCAGCCCTTCCAGCGAATCGGCGCGGCGGATCTCCAGCCGGTCATATTCCGGGACGGAGGCAATAAAGTAGTATTGCCCTTCATGGCGCAGAATATAGGGGTCTGCGCGTTGTTCAATAAACGGGTTTGGCCAGTTTTGCATCAGGCTTTCCTTATTTGGTCTCAGCGGCTTTGAGTTCCTGATAGTCATTCAGCTCGCGATAGTTATTGCGGCGCTTTTCCAGGTCTTCCTGAATCTGCTTCATGGTTTCACGGTCTACCTTCAGCAGTCGTACCACGCCCGCAGTAATGAGATATCCGACGGCAGGAATGATGGTAAAGAGCAGCACGATACCGTTAATGGCATCTGCGCTTTGCGCTTTTGCACCGGCGTCATAACCGTACCAGGACAGCAGGAAACCGACCATTGCGCCGGCAATCGCCAGCCCCAGTTTGAGGAAGAAAATGTTGCCAGAGAAGCTGATTCCGGTGATGCGTTTACCGGTTTTCCACTCGCCGTAATCGTCCACATCGGCCATCAGCGACCAGTGCAGTGGGGATGGGATCTGGTGCAGGATGTTCAACAGGAAGTAGAGCACCATAATGGTCATTGTTGCTTTCGGATCAAAGAAATAGAACGCACAGGAGAAGATCGCCAGCGCGATATTGGTCCAGAAGAATACTTTCAGTTTACACCAGCGATCGGTCAGCACTTTTGCCAGTACGCTGCCGAGCATCATCCCGACAACGCCAAGGCTGATAAACAGGGTGGCAAAGTGGGTGGTCTGGCCCATGACCCAGGTGACGTAATACATGGTGGCAGCCATACGAATAAAGCCAGGGCAGACGTTACACAGGGTCAGCAGCAGAATGCGCACCCACTGATCGTTCTTCCAGACATCTTTAAGGTCGTTTTTCAGCTCATCATTGGTCTGTACGGCCGGACGTACGCGCTCGCGCACGGTTGAGAAGCTGAACAGGAACATGCAGGTGCCAATCAGCGCCAGCACGGTCATTGCCATCTGATAGCCTTTGGCTTTGTTATCCCCGCCGAACCAGTCGGCCATTGGCAGCAGCGTCAGTGACAGCATCAACGTGGCAATACCGACCATGACAAAGCGATAGGACTGGCAAGCTACACGCTCTTTCGGGTCGTTGGTGATAACACCACCGAGCGAGCAGTACGGAATATTGATGGCGGTATAGGTCAGAGATAGCAGGAAGTAAGTGACGAACGCATAGATAACTTTGCTGTTATAGCTCCATTCCGGCGTGGTGAACATCAGGATGCTGAACAGCGCATAGGGGAAGGCAATCCACAAAAGCCATGGACGAAATCGCCCGTACTTGCTGCGGGTACGATCGGCAATGGCACCCATGATCGGATCGGTGATCGCATCGATGACGCGAACGGAAAGCAGTAAGACACCGACTAATGCTGGGGCCAGGCCGAAAATGTCCGTATAAAAATAGTTCACAAACAACATGATGGCGCCAAAGATAATGTTACATCCAGCGTCACCCATGCCATAGCCGATCTTTTCTTTCACTGACAGTTTATTGTTATCCATCGACGACTCTCCGAGTTACGGTATGGAGAGAATTATTCGCTGGCAAAGCAAAATATGCGTTGCAGTATAACGTCGCTGATATGGATGAAATGGCTATTGGCGGTAAAGTGTGAGGAAGGTAACAACCCTCTGCGCCCGTTGAGGCGCAGAGGGGAGGGGATTAATGCGCTTTTACAGCCTTCGCATTCTTCTGTTTAACCATATAACCCACCCCGAGAATGACAATCCATACCGGGATCAGGTAGACCGAGATCGCCATGCCTGGGGTCATCAACATGATGACCAGCACCGCCGCCATGAACAGCAGGCAGATCCAGTTACCTACCGGATAGAACAGCGCCGGGAAGCGCGTTTTAGCGCCCTGCTGCTGTTTCGCACGACGGAACTTGATGTGCGCCAGGCTTATCATCGCCCAGTTGATCACCAGCGCAGAAACCACCAGCGCCATCAGCATGCCGAAGGCTGAATCCGGGGCAAAGTAGTTGATCAGCACGCACAGCGCGGTCACCAGAGCCGACACGATAATGGTGTTAACCGGTACACCACGCTTATCGACTGTGAGCAGCGCTTTCGGGGCGTTACCCTGCTGCGCCAGGCCGAACAGCATGCGGCTGTTGCAGTATACACAGCTGTTATAGACCGACAGCGCCGCTGTCAGGACCACAACGTTCAGGGCGTTGGCGACGAAGGTATCGCCCAGTTCGTGGAAGATCAGGACAAACGGGCTAGTGTCAGCGGTAACGCGCGTCCATGGCAGCAGCGAAAGCAGCACGGCCAGCGAACCCACATAGAAAATCAGGATACGGTAGATAACCTGGTTGGTGGCTTTCGGAATGCTCTGCTCCGGGTTGTCTGCCTCTGCGGCAGTAATGCCGACCAGCTCCAGACCGCCAAACGAGAACATAATAATGGCCATCATCATCACCAGCCCGGTCATACCGTGCGGTAAGAAGCCGCCCTGATCCCACAGGTTGCTGACGCTCGCCTGCGGGCCGCCGTTGCCGCTGAACAGCAGCCAGCCGCCGAACAGGATCATCGCTACTACAGCGATAACTTTAATAATGGCGAACCAGAATTCCATCTCGCCAAACACTTTTACGTTGGTCAGGTTAATGGCGTTAATCAGCACGAAGAATACCGCTGCGGAAACCCAGGTCGGTATTTCAGGCCACCAGAACTGAACATATTTCCCCACGGCGGTTAATTCCGCCATCGCCACCAGCACATACAGTACCCAGTAGTTCCAGCCGGAAGCGAACCCGGCGAAGCTGCCCCAGTATTTATAAGCAAAGTGGCTAAAAGAACCGGCAACCGGCTCTTCGACCACCATTTCGCCCAGCTGTCGCATAATCAGAAATGCGATAAAGCCGGCAATGGCGTAACCCAGAATAATACCCGGACCGGCAGACTGAATAACCGATGCGCTGCCTAAAAACAGGCCCGTACCGATAGCGCCGCCGAGAGCAATAAGCTGAATATGGCGGTTTTTAAGGCCGCGCTTTAGCTGATCGCCTTGCAGTTGACCATCCATTATGAAACCTCGTGTGTGGTTGTTATGTTCACGCTCGGGCGTGTGTAATTATGAAATTCCATTTCATGTATTTATTTGTTTACGGTTTAATTATCGCAAAAAGTAGGGCGAGTCTTCCGTAACGGAGAGAATAATGGTAAGCGGCAGCGAATGCACCTGCTTTATGTGGGGTAGAAGATGGATTGAATAAAAAGAAAGCATTTGTAAATAGTCCCGTTTACGTCCCTCAATCAAGCTATAGAATAAAAATGCTCCTTAAGTGGGCAATTTTTCATTTTTAGCTGTGCTAAATCGGTTCAGATCGCACTTTACTGCGTTTCAATAACGTTAAATCCCCCTCTTTAGTGGTAATCAATTCTTTTGGGCAAAGTTACATTTCTGAAACGTTATTTCTGTAAGGTTGTTAAAATGTGCAGGGTTTAATGATTTCAATCAAAACCAATATGGACACAAGGTGAATACTTTGTTACTTTAGCGATACGAACTCAAAATTGGTAAGACCAATTGACTCCGGGCAAAAAGGCGTAAGACAGGGAATATGGCCTACAGCAAAATTCGCCAACCAAAACTATCCGATGTGATTGAGCAGCAGCTGGAGTTTTTGATCCTCGAAGGGACTCTGCGCCCCGGTGAAAAACTCCCGCCTGAACGCGAACTGGCGAAACAGTTCGACGTATCCCGTCCCTCGCTGCGTGAGGCGATCCAACGTCTCGAAGCCAAGGGCTTGCTGCTTCGTCGCCAGGGCGGCGGAACGTTTGTGCAAAACAGCCTGTGGCAGAGTTTCAGCGACCCGTTAGTGGAGCTGCTCTCCGACCACCCAGAATCCCAGTTTGATCTGCTTGAAACCCGTCACGCGCTTGAAGGCATCGCGGCTTATTACGCAGCCTTGCGCAGCAATGATGAAGATCGCGCGCGTATCCGCGAACTGCATCAGGCAATTGAACGGGCGCAGGAGTCCGGCGATCTCGACGCTGAGTCTGATGCCGTAGTCCAGTATCAAATTGCAGTGACCGAAGCCGCACACAACGTGGTGTTGCTTCATCTACTACGCTGCATGGAGCCGATGCTGGCCCAGAATGTTCGACAGAATTTTGAATTGTTGTATGCCCGCCGGGAGATGCTCCCGCTGGTCAGCAACCATCGCACTCGTGTATTCGAGGCGATAATGGCCGGGGAACCGGAGCAGGCGCGTGAAGCGTCGCACCGTCATCTGGCTTTCATCGAGGAAATCTTGCTGGACCGCAGCCGTGAACAAAGTCGTAGAGAACGTTCATTGCGCCGCATACAGCAAAGAAAGGATTAAGCGCCAGTTTTTTTAGAGCGCGGCAACTAAACGCAGAACCTGTCTTATTGTGTTCTTGCCCAAGAGCACAATGGGACAGGTTCCAGACAAATCAACGTATTAGATAGATAAGGAATACCCCCATGTCAGAACGTCTCCAAAATGACGTGGATCCGATCGAAACTCGCGACTGGCAACAGGCGATCGAATCGGTCATCCGTGAAGAAGGTGTTGAGCGTGCTCAGTATCTGATTGAACAGATGCTTTCAGAAGCTCGCAAAGGCGGCGTGAAAGTAGCTGCAGGTGCAGGGGCTAACAACTACGTAAACACGATTGCCGTTGAAGACGAACCGGAATACCCGGGCAATCTGGATCTGGAACGCCGTATCCGTTCTGCAATCCGCTGGAACGCCATTATGACCGTTCTGCGCGCATCCAAAAAAGACCTGGAGCTGGGCGGCCACATGGCTTCCTTCCAGTCTTCTGCAACCGTTTATGAAGTGTGCTTTAACCACTTCTTCCGCGCGCGCACCGAGAAAGACGGCGGCGACCTGGTGTACTTCCAGGGCCACATCTCTCCGGGTGTGTACGCACGTGCCTTCCTGGAAGGTCGTCTGACTGAAGAGCAGATGAACAACTTCCGTCAGGAAGTTCACGGTAAAGGTCTGTCTTCTTACCCGCACCCGAAACTGATGCCAGAATTCTGGCAGTTCCCGACCGTATCTATGGGTCTGGGCCCAATCGGTGCAATCTACCAGGCTAAATTCCTGAAATATCTGGAACACCGTGGCCTGAAAGATACCTCTCAGCAGACCGTTTATGCCTTCCTCGGCGACGGCGAAATGGATGAGCCAGAATCTAAAGGTGCGATCACCATCGCCACCCGTGAGAAGCTGGACAACCTGTGCTTCATCATCAACTGTAACCTGCAGCGTCTGGATGGTCCGGTAACCGGCAACGGCAAGATCATCAACGAACTGGAAGGCATCTTCGCAGGTGCTGGCTGGAACGTGGTTAAAGTGATGTGGGGCGGTCGTTGGGATGAGCTGCTGCGTAAAGACACCAGCGGTAAACTGATGCAGCTGATGCAGGAAACTGTTGACGGTGACTATCAGACCTTCAAATCCAAAAACGGTGCCTACGTTCGTGAGCACTTCTTCGGCAAATACCCTGAAACCGCCGCGCTGGTTGCAGACTGGTCTGACGATCAGATCTGGGCGCTGAACCGTGGTGGTCACGATCCGAAGAAAGTCTACGCGGCACTGAAAAACGCACAAGACACCAAAGGCAAAGCTACCGTTATCCTGGCGCATACCGTTAAAGGCTATGGCATGGGTGACACCGCCGAAGGTAAAAACATCGCTCACCAGGTGAAGAAAATGAACATGGACGGCGTGCGTTACGTTCGCGACCGTTTCAACGTTCCTGTCACCGACGAGCAGGTTGAAAATCTCTCTTACATCACCTTCCCGGAAGGCTCTGAAGAACACACCTATCTGCACGCACAGCGTCAGAAACTGAACGGCTACCTGCCGTCCCGTCAGGTGAACTTCACCGAGTCCCTGGAACTGCCAGCCCTGGAAGACTTCTCCCAGCTGCTGGAAGAGCAGAACAAAGAGATCTCTACCACTATCGCCTTCGTTCGTGCCCTGAACGTGATGCTGAAGAACAAGTCGATCAAAGATCGTCTGGTGCCAATCATCGCCGATGAAGCACGTACCTTCGGTATGGAAGGTCTGTTCCGTCAGATTGGTATTTACAGCCCGAACGGCCAGCAGTACACCCCGCAGGACCGTGAGCAGGTTGCTTACTACAAAGAAGACGAGAAAGGTCAGATCCTGCAGGAAGGCATTAACGAGCTGGGCGCAGGCGCATCCTGGCTGGCTGCTGCGACCTCTTACAGCACCAACAACTTGCCGATGATCCCGTTCTACATCTACTACTCAATGTTCGGTTTCCAGCGTATCGGTGACCTGTGCTGGCAGGCTGGCGACCAACAGGCCCGCGGCTTCCTGGTCGGTGGTACTTCCGGTCGTACAACATTGAACGGCGAAGGTCTGCAGCACGAAGATGGCCACAGCCATATTCAGTCTCTGACTATCCCGAACTGTATCTCTTACGATCCATCTTACGCCTACGAAGTGGCGGTCATCATGCATGATGGTCTGACCCGTATGTACGGCGAAGCGCAAGAGAACATTTACTACTACATCACCACCCTGAACGAAAACTACCACATGCCGGCCATGCCGGAAGGCGCCGAGGAAGGTATCCGTAAAGGTATCTACAAACTCGAAACCGTTGCAGGTAGCAAAGGTAAAGTTCAGCTGCTGGGCTCCGGTTCTATCCTGCGTCACGTTCGTGAAGCAGCACAGATCCTGGCGAACGACTACGGCGTGGGTTCTGACGTGTACAGCGTCACTTCCTTCACTGAGCTGGCGCGTGATGGCCAGGATTGTGAGCGCTGGAACATGCTGCACCCGCTGGAAACCCCACGCGTTCCGTACATCGCTCAGGTGATGAACGATGCACCAGCTGTAGCATCGACTGACTACATGAAGCTGTTCGCAGAACAGGTTCGTACTTACGTACCGGCTGATGATTACCGCGTACTGGGTACTGATGGTTTCGGTCGCTCTGACAGCCGTGAAAACCTGCGTCACCACTTCGAAGTTGATGCGTCTTATGTGGTTGTAGCGGCACTGGGCGAACTGGCTAAACGTGGCGAAATCGATAAGAAAGTGGTTGCGGAAGCAATTACCAAATTCAACATCGATGCAGAAAAAGTTAACCCGCGTCTGGCGTAAGAGGTAAAAGAATAATGGCTATCGAAATCAATGTACCGGACATCGGGGCTGATGAAGTTGAAATCACCGAGATCCTGGTCAAAGTGGGCGACAAGGTTGAAGCTGAACAGTCGCTGATCACCGTAGAGGGCGACAAAGCCTCTATGGAAGTCCCGTCTCCTCAGGCTGGCATCGTTAAAGAGATCAAAATCTCTGTTGGCGATAAAACCGAGACCGGTAAACTGATCATGATTTTCGATTCCGCCGACGGTGCAGCAGCAGCTGCACCTGCGCAGGAAGAGAAGAAAGCCGCTCCGGCCGCTGCTGCACCAGCAGCTGCCGCGGCAGCAAAAGAAGTGAACGTGCCTGACATCGGCGGCGACGAAGTTGAAGTCACCGAGATCATGGTTAAAGTGGGCGACACCGTTGCCGCTGAACAGTCTCTGATCACCGTTGAAGGCGACAAAGCCTCGATGGAAGTCCCGGCACCGTTCGCGGGCGTGGTTAAAGAGATCAAAATCAGCGCTGGCGATAAAGTCTCTACCGGCTCCCTGATCATGGTCTTCGAAGTGGCGGGTGCTGCACCTGCTGCTGCTCCAGCCCAGGCTGCTGCACCGGCACAAGCTGCTGCACCTGCTGCTGCCGCTGGCCCGAAAGACGTTAACGTACCGGATATCGGCGGTGACGAAGTTGAAGTGACCGAAGTGATGGTGAAAGTGGGCGACAAAGTGGCCGCTGAACAGTCACTGATCACCGTAGAAGGCGACAAAGCCTCTATGGAAGTCCCGGCACCGTTCGCAGGTATCGTTAAAGAAATCAAAATCAGCGCTGGCGACAAAGTGTCTACCGGTTCTCTGATTATGGTCTTCGAAGTAGAAGGCGCTGCGCCTGCTGCGGCCCCGGCTGCTGCACCTGCTGCTGCCGCACCGGCTCCAGCTGCAAAAGCGGCTGCACCGGCTGCCAAAGCGGAAGGCAAATCTGAGTTTGCTGAGAACGATGCTTACGTTCACGCCACTCCGCTGATCCGCCGCCTGGCGCGCGAATTCGGCGTGAATCTGGCGAAAGTCAAAGGGACGGGCCGTAAAGGTCGTATCCTGCGCGAAGACGTTCAGACTTATGTGAAAGACGCGGTTAAACGCGCTGAAGCTGCACCTGCTGCTGCCACCGGTGGCGGCATCCCAGGCATGCTGCCTTGGCCGAAAGTGGACTTCAGTAAGTTTGGTGAAATCGAAGAAGTGGAACTGGGCCGTATCCAGAAAATCTCTGGTGCGAACCTGAGCCGTAACTGGGTGATGATCCCGCACGTTACGCACTTCGACAAAACCGATATCACCGACCTGGAAGCGTTCCGTAAACAGCAGAACGCCGAAGCTGAGAAGCGCCGCCTGGACGTGAAATTCACCCCAGTGGTCTTCATCATGAAAGCGGTTGCTGCGGCACTTGAGCAGATGCCACGTTTCAACAGCTCCCTGTCTGAAGATGCACAGCGTCTGACGCTGAAGAAATACATCAACATCGGTGTTGCGGTTGATACGCCAAATGGTCTGGTTGTTCCGGTCTTCAAAGACGTGAACAAGAAGAGCATCACTGAGCTGTCCCGTGAACTGACCGTGATCTCCAAGAAAGCGCGTGATGGCAAGCTGACTGCTGGCGAAATGCAGGGCGGTTGCTTCACCATCTCCAGCATCGGTGGCCTGGGTACAACCCACTTCGCGCCGATTGTTAACGCGCCGGAAGTGGCTATCCTCGGTGTGTCTAAATCCGCGATTGAGCCAGTGTGGAATGGTAAAGAGTTTATGCCGCGTCTGATGATGCCAATTTCTCTCTCCTTCGACCACCGCGTGATCGACGGTGCTGATGGTGCGCGCTTCATTACCATCATCAACAACACCCTGAGCGATATTCGCCGCCTGGTGATGTAATCGAAAAGCCGGCCAATCGGCCGGCTTTTTTCTAATAATCTCATTAACTATGTGAGGTTATTGGCGAAAGCGACAATTCGTGAGCCGTTTGTTGTTTCAAAATTGTTAACATTTTTGTAAACTGCGGGCGGATAGAACGACCCGGTGGACGACGGGTATAAATTAAGAGGTCATGATGAGCACAGAAATCAAAACTCAGGTCGTGGTACTTGGGGCAGGCCCGGCAGGTTACTCCGCAGCATTCCGTGCCGCGGATTTAGGTCTGGAAACCGTCATCGTAGAACGTTACAGCACCCTCGGTGGTGTTTGTCTGAACGTCGGCTGTATCCCTTCTAAAGCGCTGCTGCACGTAGCAAAAGTTATCGAAGAAGCCAAAGCGCTGGCTGAACACGGTATTGTCTTCGGCGAGCCGAAAACCGATATCGATAAAATTCGTACCTGGAAAGAGAAAGTTATCACTCAACTGACTGGCGGTCTGGCCGGTATGGCCAAAGGCCGTAAAGTGAAAGTGGTAAACGGTCTGGGTAAATTTACTGGGGCAAACACCCTGGAAGTCGAAGGCGAAAACGGCAAAACCGTGATCAACTTTGACAACGCGATCATCGCGGCGGGTTCCCGTCCGATTGAGCTGCCGTTTATTCCACACGAAGATCCACGCGTATGGGACTCCACCGATGCGCTGGAGCTGAAATCCGTACCTAAGCGCCTGCTGGTTATGGGTGGCGGGATCATCGGTCTGGAAATGGCGACCGTGTATCATGCGCTGGGTTCAGAGATTGACGTGGTTGAAATGTTCGACCAGGTTATCCCGGCTGCGGATAAAGACATCGTTAAAGTCTTCACCAAACGCATCAGCAAGAAGTTCAACCTGATGCTGGAAACCAAAGTGACTGCCGTTGAAGCAAAAGAAGACGGCATCTACGTTTCCATGGAAGGCAAAAAAGCCCCTGCAGAAGCGCAGTGTTATGACGCAGTGCTGGTGGCAATCGGTCGTGTGCCGAACGGTAAAAACCTTGATGCAGGTGCAGCGGGCGTTGAAGTTGACGACCGTGGCTTCATCCGCGTTGACAAGCAGCTGCGCACCAACGTGCCGCACATCTTTGCTATCGGCGACATCGTCGGTCAGCCAATGCTGGCGCACAAAGGTGTTCACGAAGGCCACGTTGCCGCAGAAGTTATCTCCGGCATGAAGCACTACTTCGACCCGAAAGTGATCCCATCGATCGCCTACACCGAGCCAGAAGTTGCCTGGGTAGGTCTGACCGAGAAAGAAGCGAAAGAGAAAGGCATCAGCTACGAAACCGCCACCTTCCCGTGGGCTGCTTCTGGCCGTGCGATCGCTTCCGACTGCGCAGATGGCGTGACCAAACTGATCTTCGACAAAGAGACTCACCGCGTGATCGGTGGGGCGATTGTCGGCACCAACGGCGGCGAGCTGCTGGGTGAAATCGGTCTGGCCATCGAAATGGGCTGTGACGCTGAAGATATCGCGCTGACTATCCACGCTCACCCGACTCTGCACGAGTCTGTTGGCCTGGCAGCAGAAATCTTTGAAGGCAGCATCACCGACCTGCCAAACGCGAAAGCGAAGAAGAAATAAGTTTCTCGACGCTCGCTAAACGCCTCTCTGGAGGCGTTTTTTTTTGCCTGTAACTACCTGATTTGGTAGTCAACTCATTGATATTTTAGCTAAATTTTTTCTCGTAACTGCCGATACTTTTTTCGCCATTGTGTGGCTTCTGGCCACGCGGTTAAGGGTTCAGGACTCTTTATTACACGAAAAAAGGAAAGTACATGTCTTTAAAGAAAGTTGCGGTAATTGGTTTAGTGGCAGCAGCGATGACGCTGACCGGGTGTGGCGCAATGACCACGGCGGTGAAGAAACGTAATCTGGAAGTGAAAACCCAGATGAGCGAAACCGTCTGGCTTGAGCCTTCCAATGAAAAAACAGTCTACATTCAGGTTAAAAATACCTCTGATAAAGACATGAGTAACCTGCAAACGCTGCTGGCTAACGACCTGACAGCCAAAGGTTATAAAGTAACAAGCTCCCCTGATGGTGCCTATTACTGGGTGCAGGCAAACGTGCTGAAGGCAGACAAAATGGACCTGCGTGAGTCTCAGGGCTACCTGAAAACCGGCTACGAAGGCGCTGCTGTAGGTGCTGCACTGGGCGCAGGTATCACCGCTTATAACAGCAGCTCTTCCGGTGCTGCGCTGGGTGTGGGTCTGGCCGCAGGCCTGATTGGTATGGCGGCGGATGCGATGGTGGAAGATGTAAACTACACCATGGTTACCGACCTGCAGATCTCTGAGCGCAGTAAAGCGACTGTGACCACCGATAATATCGCCGCCCTGCGTCAGGGCACTTCAGGTGTAAAACTGCAGACCAGCACCGCGCAGGGCGATCGCGCGAAATACCAGACGCGTGTTGTCTCCAATGCGAACAAAGTGAACCTGAAGTTCGAAGAAGCGAAACCGGTTCTGGAAGCTCAGCTGGCGAAATCAGTCGCTAATATTCTCTAAGTCAAACCGCCGGGTAGTGGCTTCACCTTACCCGGCTTACAACACTCTCGGACCCTGGGCCCGCGCCAGTGGCGGGCCGCCGGGTAATCAGGGCGCGACGGGCTGCCAGTGTTTATCTGGATGGTACGTCGCTATCGCCTGCACTTTGTGCTGTGAGTCGGTGCCCAGATTCGCCTGGTAGACCCTGTCATCCTGGTTTATCACAAAGCTCATTACCCCTGTCTGCCCGTAAGTGACCGGCCATGCGATCATGGCAAAGCCGTTGCTATCCGGCAGAATACGGAACCGATAGCCGTGATAGCCCGTTCCCGGCTCTTTGGGACTGAATGCCGGGCCTAGCGGACTGGGGGCCTCCCCCGGGGCGACGGGCCAGTACAAACCATCTTTTTTCCCTTCAGCGCTGACAATTTTCTGGGCGTATTTCTGGTTCAGTGCGTAATAGCTCTGCTGCGCATCCACATAGGCATGCAGCGCTTCTATGGCGGCAAGCTCATTGCGCCCAACTTCGCGTGTCAGGATCTCTTCGGCTGCCTCTTGCATATCAAAGCGCCAGCTGTCGGCCGTTTTTATCACCGGAATCGGTAGCTGCCAGTTGCTGTCCCCCACTACCAGATGCGCAATGGTGCCGTTGACGACAGTGTTATGGCTGACCTTCCAGTCACGCAGAAAACGGTCCACGGCATCAGGGTCGACACCTTCAGGTGGCATAAAATCGCGCCAGTCTTCCCCAAGGAGATTAATCATCGCCGTTTCATTTTGCTCACTGATCGCCGTGACCAGCGCATCGGTCGCTTGCTCCGGCGTGCTGAAGTGTTGTTGTGCCTGAACGATGGCCGAAACCATGAACAACACCAATCCACTGAATAGTTTCATTTTCATGTCGGCTACCTTAGCGATGACGGATTTCACGATGTTCAGTTCGGCCAGCAGGCATTTGCCGCGGTTGCTGGCTTCGGGCCGAAGCCTGGCGGCTCTGGGCACCACGCTGCTGCTGGGCTTGCCAGTTCCCGGAACGGCTATCGTTACCACTCAACGCATTGGCGCGTGGCTGGCTGTTTCGCTGCTGCGCATGACGCTGTTGTTGCGCGGGCTGCGAAACACGTTTTTCCTGTCTCTGGGTGGTCGCCTGGCGATTTTCATGCTTTTGCGTGGTGGTTCGCTTCGCGGCTTGCGGCTTGCTGGTGTCATAGCCTCGATAGTTATTGCGTTGGGATATCTGCTTCAATTGCTGGTTCGACGCCTGACGCTGGGCATCTTTGGCGCCGCCACGCGGCGTTTGGGAGAATGTCTTGCCGGTCGATTTCTCCATCTGCGTCATTGCAGCCTGGCGTTGGCTATCGCGATTGACCGGTTTTTGCTGCGTCGCGCTGAGCCCCGTTGCGGCGTTTGTGGAGTGGAATCGGTTATTAAGCTGATTGGTTGGGTACGGCACGCCATCGCGATAGGCCGGATTATGCTGCCAGCCGCGGTTGGCATCGGTCAGGCGCTCCCCGCTGATCTTATTAAAGTTATCAACGTTGATATTGATATTGTTATCCCCGTTGCGCGAATAGCCGCCATGGTGATGATCCCAGTCGTCATCGTCATCCCAGTCGATATTGCTGAAGAGGGCATAGGTCGTGGCGACACCGAGGCTAAAGCCCAGCCCTTTCACCAGACTGTCAGTGAACTGCTCTCCGGGCGACGGCGGTAAATACACCGGCGGATAGCTGGTATTTGGCCATGTGCCGTAGACCGTATTGGGGTTGTAGGTCGGGACATACACCACCTGCGGATCGGCCGATTCAATCTTAATGACTGTTGGGCTGGCGGTGGCTGTGGTGGTGGATGCCGGTGCCGCGGTGGCCGTTTTAGCGGGCTCTGGCTTCGTTACCGTGGTGACCGTCTGCTGTGGCGTGGACGTGAGCGCGCCGGTTTGCTGCGCCAGCAGGCGTAAGCGCTGCACGGAGTCCATCACATCCTTCGGCTGGGCAAGAAACGCATCGCCGAGGCTCTGGATCCACGGCGGATTTTCTCCCATCAGCGACATCAGCTGTGGGAAGGCGACAAGCGACTTCACGCTCGGATCCCAGGGTTGTCCTGCCACTGCCTGAATCGCGGCATCACCCTGCATCTTCGGGTTATCCTCTGACCACTGCGCGGCCTGGATGACGTTGGCAGGGTAGGTAGATGCCATCAAAATCTGCGACAGCAACGCGTCAGGGTAGAGCGCAATCGGCGCGACCCACTGATCGATTTGCGCGGCGCTGTAGGTCGGTGCGACAACCGGTGCGGGTTGAACGGCGGGTGCCGGGACGGCAGGTTGTTGTACGACGGGAGCAGGGGCGGTGGGGGTTTCCGTTGCACGGCTTTGAACAAACATAACGCCCGATGCGACAAACAGTCCGGCACTGCACAGAAGGACAAGCAGATGTGGCTTGAAAGGCAACTTCATAGAATGACTCCGACGAGACGAGAGCAGTGCCGTTAGGCGTTTTTGTTGCCGCGAGTATATTCACTCGTTTTTTACAGTTTTGACTTTTGTTGGGAATCACCCTGTGCGAGGGGATAAAGAATGTGAGTATTTATTACGCAATTATATCTGATAGCGCAAAAAGCGTTAGAGCGAACCCGGGCTGTCTGTCCGCTATACCATTCTTAACGATTCAGCAAACAATTTAATGTTGCTTTTTTGTAAACACATTAACACTGTCTGGAAATCCTGCTATGCTGCCCGACGCGGTAACGGGCAATTAACCAACAAACTGCTGTCTCACAGGAGCGTGAAGAGAACGCCCGCCGCATATGACAATGAGAGCGAGGAGAACCGTCGTGCTAGAAGAATACCGTAAGCACGTAGCTGAACGTGCCGCCGAGGGAATTGTACCCAAACCCTTAGATGCTACCCAGATGGCTGGGCTCGTCGAGCTGCTGAAAAACCCGCCTGCGGGCGAAGATGAATTCCTGTTAGATCTGCTGATTAACCGTGTCCCGCCAGGCGTTGATGAAGCCGCCTACGTGAAAGCCGGTTTCCTTGCTGCGGTCGCCAAAGGCGAAGCAACCTCCCCACTGGTCACTCCTGAAAAAGCGATTGAACTGCTCGGCACTATGCAGGGTGGTTATAACATTCATCCGCTGATTGATGCGCTGGATAGCGACGTACTGGCACCGATTGCCGCCAAAGCGCTGTCTCACACCCTGCTGATGTTCGATAACTTCTACGATGTAGAAGAAAAAGCGAAAGCGGGCAACAGCTATGCGAAGCAGGTGATGCAGTCCTGGGCTGATGCCGAATGGTTCCTGAACCGTCCTGCGCTTGCCGAAAAAATGACGGTCACTGTGTTCAAAGTCACCGGCGAAACCAACACCGATGACCTCTCTCCGGCACCAGATGCCTGGTCGCGCCCGGATATCCCACTGCACGCGCTGGCGATGCTGAAAAACGCCCGCGAAGGCATTGACCCGGATCAGCCGGGTGCCGTTGGCCCAATCAAACAGATTGAAGCGTTAGCGCAAAAAGGCTTCCCGTTGGCGTACGTCGGCGATGTGGTCGGCACCGGTTCTTCGCGTAAATCTGCCACCAACTCCGTGCTGTGGTTTATGGGGGATGATATCCCTCATGTGCCGAACAAGCGTGGCGGCGGTCTGTGCCTCGGCGGCAAAATTGCGCCAATCTTCTTCAACACCATGGAAGATGCCGGTGCACTGCCAATTGAAGTGGACGTGAATGACCTGAACATGGGCGACGTGATTGACGTTTACCCGTTCAAGGGTGAAGTGCGTAACCACGAAACCAACGAACTGTTGGCCAGCTTTGAGCTGAAAACCGACGTGCTGGTGGACGAAGTGCGTGCCGGTGGCCGTATCCCGCTGATCATCGGTCGTGGCCTGACCACCAAAGCGCGTGAAGCGCTGGGCCTACCGCACAGCGATGTGTTCCGTCAGGCGAAAGAAGTGGCCGAAAGCACCCGCGGTTACTCGCTGGCGCAGAAAATGGTCGGCCGTGCCTGCGGCGTGACCGGGGTCCGTCCTGGCGCGTACTGCGAGCCGAAGATGACCTCTGTGGGTTCTCAGGACACCACCGGGCCAATGACCCGTGATGAACTGAAAGACCTGGCCTGCCTGGGCTTCTCGTCCGACCTGGTGATGCAGTCCTTCTGCCACACCGCGGCGTATCCGAAGCCGGTTGACGTGACCACGCACCACACGCTGCCAGACTTCATCATGAACCGTGGCGGCGTTTCTCTTCGTCCGGGCGATGGGGTTATCCACTCCTGGCTGAACCGCATGCTGCTGCCGGACACCGTCGGTACCGGTGGTGACTCCCACACCCGTTTCCCGATTGGGATCTCCTTCCCGGCGGGCTCCGGTCTGGTGGCGTTTGCTGCTGCGACCGGCGTGATGCCGCTGGACATGCCGGAATCGGTTCTGGTGCGCTTCAAAGGCAAAATGCAGCCGGGCATCACCCTGCGCGATCTGGTTCACGCGATCCCGCTGTACGCGATCAAACAGGGCCTGCTGACCGTTGAGAAAAAAGGCAAGATCAACATCTTCTCGGGCCGCATCCTTGAAATCGAAGGTCTGCCGGATCTGAAAGTGGAGCAGGCGTTCGAACTGACCGATGCCTCTGCTGAACGTTCTGCTGCCGGCTGCACCATCAAGCTCAACCAGGCGCCAATTGAAGAGTATCTGACGTCTAACATCGTGCTGCTGAAGTGGATGATTGCCGAAGGCTACGGCGACCGCCGTACGCTGGAGCGCCGCGTGCAGGGCATGGAAAAATGGCTGGCGGATCCGCAGCTGATGGAAGCCGATGCCGACGCAGAATATGCTGCGGTCATCGACATCGATCTGGCGGATATCAAAGAGCCAATCCTGTGTGCGCCGAACGATCCGGACGACGCGCGTCTGCTGTCTGACGTGCAGGGCGACAAAATCGACGAAGTGTTCATCGGCTCCTGTATGACCAACATCGGTCACTTCCGTGCTGCCGGTAAACTGCTGGATACCCACAAGGGCCAGCTGCCGACCCGTCTGTGGGTGGCACCGCCAACCCGTATGGATGCGGCGCAGCTGACCGAAGAGGGTTACTACAGCGTGTTTGGTAAGAGCGGTGCGCGCATTGAAATCCCTGGCTGTTCCCTGTGTATGGGTAACCAGGCGCGCGTAGCTGACGGTGCGACGGTGGTCTCCACCTCTACCCGTAACTTCCCGAACCGTTTAGGTACCGGTGCAAATGTGTATCTGGCTTCTGCGGAGCTGGCGGCTGTTGCGGCACTGATTGGCAAACTGCCAACGCCGGAAGAGTACCAGACCTTCGTGGCGCAGGTAGATAAGACGGCGGTGGATACCTATCGCTATCTGAACTTCGACAAGCTCTCTGAGTACACTGAGAAAGCGGACGGCGTTATCTTCCAGACGGTAGTATAAACAGCAAAACCGTCTCTTCGGAGACGGTTTTTAGTGTTTGCATCCTCTCCCACGGGAGAGGACCGAGGTGAGGGCATCAGACCGCAGGGTCTTGCTCTCCCTTTTTTATTTTCATTCCTTCCACCCGTTGCGCTTTTATTCTTCCTCTCTGCTGCGATAATTACTGCAATGGCTTTGCAGAGGAAAATACGATGGATTACGAATTTCTGCGTGATATCACCGGTGTGGTGAAAGTGCGTATGTCGATGGGCCACGAAGTGGTCGGTCACTGGTTCAATGAGGAAGTGAAAGAGAACCTGGCCTTGCTCGATGAAGTGGAACAGGCGGCACGCGAGATTAAAGGCAGCGAACGATCCTGGCAACGTATTGGACATGAATATACGTTGTGGATGGACGGTGAAGAGGTGATGGTACGCGCCAATCAGCTTGAATTCTCAGGTGATGAGATGGAAGAGGGGATGAACTACTACGACGAAGAGAGCCTGTCGCTGTGCGGCGTTGAGGATTTCCTTCAAGTGGTAGCGGCCTACCGTAATTTTATGAACCAGAAGTAATACCGGGAGCCTCCCTGCTCCTCAGGTGTTTTACACGGTCGTAATGTTGCGGCCGTAGTAAATTTCGCGCATCTCTTTCCACAGCAGGTCAGTGATGGCCTTACGCTCAACGTCGCTTAAATCTTCCGGCCGGGTATGGAACATGTAGTGCTTAAGGTCGAATTCCTTAAGCAGCATCTTGGTGTGGAAGATATTCTCCTGGTACACGTTCACGTCCATCATGTCATACAGCGCCTTCATGTCTGCGGACATGAAGTTCTGAATGGAGTTAATTTCATGATCGATGAAATGCTTCATGCCGTTAATATCACGGGTAAAGCCGCGCACGCGATAATCTATAGTCACAATGTCGGATTCAAGTTGATGAATCAGGTAGTTCAGCGCATTGAGGGGGGAAATCACCCCGCAGGTCGAGACTTCAATATCGGCGCGGAAGGTGCACAGCCCGCCCTCCGGGTGACTTTCCGGGTAGGTATGGACGCAGATATGGCTTTTATCGAGATGCGCTACTACCGCTTCCGGCAGCGGGCCGGGATGCTCGGTGTTGTCGATAAGGGTAGGATCAACAGGCTCTTCACTGACCAGAATGGTGACGCTGGCACCCTGCGGTTCATAATCCTGACGCGCGATGTTCAGGATATTGGCGCCGATAATCGAACAGGTTTCTGACAGGATCTCGGTCAGACGGTTGGCGTTATAGAGTTCATCGATATAGGCGATATAACCATCGCGCTCTTCCGCCGTTTTGACGTAGCAGATATCGTAAATACAAAAACTCAGGCTTTTGGTCAGGTTGTTAAAGCCATGCAGTTTCAGCTTTTTCAATTCATTCACCCCCTTGAAACAGCGCATCCTGCAAATATTGCGGTAAGGCAAAGGCTGCGGTATGGACGGCCGGATTGTAGTAACGGCAGGTTAAATTGGCCTGGTGGAAGCGTGCCTGAATAATCCCGGTTGAGAGATGGCGCAGGGCGTCATTGTCCGTTGCCCAGGCGAAGGTCATCACCCCGCCGTAGTAGGTGGGAATGGCCGCCTGATAGAAGCTGACGTCAGAGAAGTAGTGGCTTAGTTTGCGATGGCTGTCGATGGCTTCATCCTGCTGCAGGAAGCAGACGCCGTTCTGCGCCACGAAGACTCCGCCCGGGTTCAGGCAGCGTTTGCAGCCTTCATAGAAAGCCGAGGTAAACAGACTCTCGCCGGGGCCAATCGGATCGGTGCAGTCCGAAATGATCACGTCGAAGGTTTGCGCCGTCTGATTAACAAAATTGACGCCGTCGTCGATCACCAACCGGAAGCGCGGATCGTCGTAGCTGCCGGCGTTGTGATTTGGCAGATACTGGCGGCAGAAAGAGACCACGCCCGCGTCTATCTCGACCATGGTTATGCTTTCAATGGATTTATGACGGGAGACTTCGCGCAGCATGGCGCCATCGCCACCGCCGATGATCAGCACATGTTTCGCATTGCCGTGCGCCAGCAGCGGCACGTGGGTCATCATCTCGTGATAGATGAATTCATCGCGTTCGGTGGTTTGCACCACGCCATCCAGCGCCATCACGCGGCCAAAGGCGGCGTTTTCAAAAATGATCAGATCCTGATGATCGGTTTTCTCATGATAGAGCACGTTATCAACGGCAAAGTACTGTCCAAACTGGTCATGCAGCGTTTCTTGCCACACTGTGTTGTCGGCCATCGGCTGATACCTCTTTTGTTAACGCCTGCGTAAAAAGAGCGCAACATCATAGCTAACAATGACCGTGGTTGCACGGCCATAGCTTCAACATAGAGGCGTCGGAAAGGTTATTTAACGTAGGCGAGGAGGCTAAGGGAATCGCGCGCCAGCGCTTTGCATTTTTTGGCGGTGGGGATCCCGATCCCGCTGAGATCGCGATAGCTGTCTTCACCGAGCGCCTTCATGTCAAACGTGTCGTAGTTGCTCAGATCCCACTGGTTCTGCTGGGCAAAAAAGACCAGTGCCCGACGAATCTGCCCATTGGGTAAATTCTGGTATCCGCAATCGTTTTTCAGAAAGACAAATACAGCCGTCAGATCGGCCATGTCTTCGGCTTCATTTTCACTGAGCGCATAGCTGTTGGCGCCACTAATCATCAGGGTGGTGAACAGAATTGTTCGAAAAAACGTCTTCATTGCCTCTACCAATACGTTGCGGAAATTCAACGTTAGCACACCTGGTGACGGAGCGACGATCTTTATTGTTTCGGCTTATCTTGACCTTCCGGTTGGGGGAGGGTTTATGCTGACAGGATCGCCTGCTGGAAATAAGGAAATGAACATGCAACGTCGTGATTTTTTAAAATATTCTGCCGCGCTGGGCGTCGCCAGCGCACTGCCGCTCTGGAGCCGCGCCGCGTTTGCGGCTGAGCGGCCCGTTTTGCCGATCCCCAATTTACTCACCCCCGATGCGCGCAATCAGGTTCAACTGGTAGTGCAGGCCGGGAAAACGACCTTTGGTCCACACAATGCGACCACCTGGGGATATAACGGTAATGTGCTGGGCCCGGCGATCCAGCTGCGCCAGGGAAAAGCGCTGACCGTTAATATCCACAATACCCTGAATGAAGAGACCACGGTGCACTGGCACGGGCTCGAAGTGCCGGGCGAGGTCGACGGCGGGCCGCACGGTGTGATTAAACCCGGCGGCAAACGTAGCGTCACCTTTACCCCGGAACAGCGGGCGGCGACCTGCTGGTTCCACCCTCATCAGCACGGTAAAACCGGACGTCAGGTAGCGATGGGGCTGGCTGGGCTGGTGCTGATTGAAGATGACGAAAGTCGCCTGCTGCGCCTGCCTAAGCAGTGGGGTATCGACGATGTGCCGGTGATCGTGCAGGACAAAAAATTCAGCGCGGACGGGCAAATCGATTATCAACTGGATGTGATGACCGCCGCCGTCGGCTGGTTTGGCGATACGCTGCTGACCAACGGTGCGATTTACCCGCAACACAACGCGCCAAAGGGCTGGCTGCGCCTGCGCCTGCTCAATGGCTGTAATGCCCGCTCGCTCAATTTTGCCGCCAGCGATAAGCGCCCGCTGTACGTGGTCGCCAGCGACGGCGGCCTGCTGGCCGAACCGGTCAAGGTAACCGAGCTGCCGATGCTGATGGGCGAGCGCTTTGAAGTATTGGTCGATATCAGTGACGGCAAGCCGTTTGATCTGATCACGCTCCCGGTCAGCCAGATGGGGATGGCGGTGACACCCTTTGATAAGCCGCATCCGGTGCTGCGCATTCAGCCGCTGCTGGTGACCGCGTCCGGGGCATTGCCTGACACCTTAGCCAGCTTGCCCGCGCTGCCGTCGCTGGCGGGTTTAACCCAGCGTACATTGCAGCTGTCGATGGATCCGATGCTCGACATGATGGGCATGCAGGCGTTAATGGATAAATATGGCGACCAGGCGATGGCCGGGATGCACCATGGCCAGATGGGTCATGGCAAGATGGGGGGGATGAACCATGGCGGGCATGGATTTGATTTCCATAACGCCAACCGGATTAACGGTAAAGCGTTCGACATGAACACCCCGATGTTTGCCGCAACCAAAGGCCAGTACGAGCGCTGGACGATCTCCGGGAAGGGCGACATGATGCTGCACCCGTTCCATATTCACGGTACCCAGTTCCGTATTCTGTCAGAGAACGGCAAAGCCCCGGCAGCCCATCGATCCGGCTGGAAAGATACGGTGCGGGTTGAGGGCGCGGTTAGCGAAGTGCTGGTGAAGTTTGATCATGCTGCGCCGAAGGAGTTTGCCTATATGGCGCACTGTCATCTGTTAGAGCATGAAGATACGGGAATGATGCTCGGGTTCACCGTATAAAAGGGTGCGGCCTGATGCCCTCACCCTGGCCCTCTCCCACCGGGAGAGGGAATAAACATTAAAAACGGCAACTTTCGTTGCCGTTTTGCTTTTACCTTGCGTCGTCCGGCAGCGCATAGGCAACGATATAGTCGCCCATCTTCGTGCCAAACGAACCATGGCCACCCGCTGAGATCACCACGAACTGCTTGCCATTGGCTTCATAGGTCATCGGCGTAGCCTGGCCACCGGCAGGCAGACGGCCCTGCCACAGCTTCTCGCCGTTGCTCATGTTGTACGCGCGCAGGTAGTTATCTGCGGTTGCACCAATGAACAGTACGTTACCGGCGGTGGAGATTGGGCCACCCAGCATCGGCATGCCCATGTTAAACGGCACCGGGATCGGCATCGGGAATGGCATGCTGTCCTGCGGAGTACCGATACGTTTCTTCCACACTACCTGATTGGTTTTCAGATCGAGCGCGGAAATGTAGCCCCAGGCCGGCTGTTTACACGGCAGGCCAAACGGCGACAGGAACGGGTTCAGGGTCACGCCGTACGGCACGCCATACTGCGGCTGGATACCGGCTTCTGTACCGCTGCCTTTAGCGTCTTTCGGCTGTTCCATCGGGTTACCTGGGCCGCGTGGGATCAGCTTCGAGACAAACGGCAGCGCCATCGGGTTGGCAATCGCCACCTGACGGTTTGGATCCACCGAGATACCGCCCCATTCAAACATCCCCAGGTTGCCCGGGAACACCAGCGTGCCCTGCTCGGACGGCGGGGTGAAGATGCCTTCATAGCGCATCTGGTGGAACATCACGCGGCACACCAACTGGTCAAACATGGTAGCGCCCCACATGTCTGCCCCGGTCAGGTCTTTCTTCGGACGGAAGCTCAGATCCGAGAACGGCTGGGTTTTAGTAACGTAGTCGCCCTTCGCCGCGCCCTGTGGAACTGGTTTTTCCGGGGCCGGAACCACCAGCTCACCGGTACGACGATCCAGTACAAAGATGTTGCCGGTTTTCGCCGGAGCGTAAACCACCGGAACCGTCTTACCGTTCACGGTAATGTCCGCCAGCGTTGGCTGGGACGGCATATCCATATCCCACAGATCGTGGTGAACGGTTTGATAGCTCCAGGCCAGTTTCCCGGTGGTGGCGTTCAGCGCCACCACTGAACTGGCAAAACGCTCCTGCTCCGGTGTGCGGTTACCGCCCCAGATATCCGGCGTGGTCACGCCCATCGGCAGATACACCAGATCCAGCTTCGCATCATAGGCGGCAGGTGCCCAGGAGTTCGGCGAATTAAAGGTGAAGGTGTGTTCGTCCGACGGGATGGCGTTAGGATCTTTCGCGCCAGGATCGAAGGCCCACAGCAGTTTACCGGTATTCACGTCAAAGCCGCGGATAACGCCCGAGGTTTCGCGGGTTGAGAAGTTATCGGTAACCGAGCCGGCAATCACGATGGTTTTATCGGTGATGATCGGCGGCGAGGTTGGCTCATACAGACCCGGAGTGGTGTCCGGCATGTTGGTCTGCAGATTCAGAACGCCTTTGTTGGCGAAGGTTTCGCACAGTTTGCCGGTATCAGCATTCAGAGCAATCAGTCGACCGTCGTTCACTGGCAGCATGATGCGGCGTGGACAATCGGCAATCACCTCCGGGCTGGCGTTATCGGCGCGCGCTTCGTGGTAAGAGACGCCACGGCAGGTTACGTGCTGGAACGAAGTGTTGGTGTTCAACTGCGGATCGTAGTGCCACTTCTCTTTCCCGGTCGCTGCATCCAGAGCAAACAGGCGCTGGTGGGCGGTACAGAGATAGAGCATGTTGCCCACTTTGATTGGGGTCACTTCGTTGGTCAGTTCACCCGGATCGTTAGGCTGCTTCAGGTCGCCGGTACGGAACACCCAGGCTTCTTTCAGATTGTGCACATTATCGGCATTAATCTGCTTCAGTGGGGAGTAGCGTTGGCCTTCCTGATTGCGACCGTAGGCAGGCCAATCGGCATCTGCCACCTCAGAGATCGCCGCCGCAGGGGTGGAGTCAGCACTCAGCGTGCCTTTCACTTCCTGCGGATCGTTAAAGCTCGCCCAGGTCAGCATCCCACCGGTAATCAGTAACGCCACCACCAGCGCGGTTACGGCACCGCTGGAAGGTACGATCAGTCGACGCCAGACAAAGGGCAGGATCAGCCAGATACCGAAGAAGACGAGGATATCGCTGCGCGGGGTTAGCGCCCAGAAGTCGAAGCCGACTTCCCACACGCCCCAGACCATGGTGGCCAGCAGCAGGGCTGCATAGAGCCACAGGGCTGATTGTTTACTGCGCCACAACAGGACAGTGACGCCCAGCATTACCAGGCCAGCAACCGGGTAATACCAGGAGCCACCAATGGCGACAAGCCAGGCTCCGCCGATGAGTAAATACAGTCCACAGAAGGCTGCGAACAGCGCTGTTAACACCACGAGTAACCGTGAATGTTGATTTTTTGTTTCCGCCATAAAGACACTCTTTAAGTTTCATTAATTTTTTAGTAGCAATTCAGTATAGGTCTTAACAAGTGTGATCGGAATCACAAATTTGGCTTTTGCGAACTCATCCGCCAGGAGAATCTATTTGCTGGTATACTTCACGGCTTATGCAGCGATGCCGGACGCTGAATTTTCGGCATTGAGAAATTCGTTCTAAAATCATACGGTTAGTAAAATGAAACATACTGTTGAAGTGATGATCCCGGAAGCGGAGATCAAAGCGCGTATCGAAGAACTCGGTCGTCAAATTACCGAACACTATAAAGACAGCGGCAGCGAGATGGTGCTGGTGGGTCTGTTACGCGGTTCCTTCATGTTTATGGCCGATCTGTGCCGTGAGGTGCAGGTGTCCCATGAAGTCGATTTCATGACCGCCTCCAGCTATGGCAGCGGCATGTCGACCACCCGAGATGTGAAAATTCTCAAAGATTTGGATGAAGATATTCGCGGCAAAGATGTGCTGATCGTCGAAGACATTATCGATTCAGGTAATACGCTGTCGAAAGTCCGCGAAATTCTCAGCCTGCGTGAGCCAAAATCGCTGGCGATTTGTACGCTGCTGGATAAACCGACTCGCCGTGAAGTGAACGTTACCGTCGAGTTCGTGGGTTTCTCTATCCCGGATGAATTCGTGGTCGGCTACGGCATCGACTACGCTCAGCGTTATCGCCATCTGCCGTACGTCGGTAAAGTGGTATTGCTGGACGAGTAAGGTGTAAGTTGGGTGCGCGCTGATGCCCTCACCCCGGCCCTCTCCCACTGTACAGACTGGGGACATAGTGAACGCTTGTTCGGGGACATGGTAGACACTTACAACTAAGGCATAAGAACCCGTATATGGAGTCGCTTATGCCGTGGGATGCGAGAGATACCATGTCATTACGTAC
>NZ_JAMGZJ010000067.1 GCF_025564085.1 Silvania confinis
AGAGACTTTGGTATTCATTTAGCGTCTTGCGACGTTTAGAATCCATGTCACTTTGAGTGCCCACACAGATTGTCTGATAAATTGTTAAAGAGCAGTGCAACGCGGCTTTCGCTCACCGTTGCGAGGTGGCGTATATTACGCTTTCCTCTTTCAGAGTCAAGCGTTTATTTTCGCTTTTCTCTTCAACCGAACCGGCTGTTTGTGTGAAGTGATTCACATGTTCCGTGTCGATGGAGGCGCATTATAGGGATCCCAGTTTTTAGCACAAGCATTTTTTCGATCTTTTATTTTGACTGCTTTTTTTTCGTCCTTTTCGCTGAAATCCCATCCGATCCGCTCAAATATTGACGTATTTCCCCCTTGATCAAGCTGAATAATACGATCAAAGTCATCTGTATAGTGATCATCAGTCGAGGTTGATATGTCCGCAGTACTCCGTCCTTATAAAGATCTATTCCCGCAACAAGGCGATCGCGTAATGATCGACAGCAGTAGCGTGGTTATTGGCGATGTCCGAATGGATGACGACGTCAGCATCTGGCCATTGGTCGCTATTCGCGGCGATGTCAATTATGTCGCAATCGGCGCACGTACCAATATTCAGGATGGCAGCGTTCTGCATGTCACCCACAAATCTTCATACAATCCTGAAGGCAATCCGCTGATCATTGGCGAAGATGTCACCGTCGGCCATAAAGTCATGCTGCACGGTTGCATAATCGGCAATCGCGTTCTGGTCGGCATGGGCTCGATTTTGTTGGATGGTGTCGTAATAGAAGATGATGTAATGATTGGCGCGGGCAGCCTGGTGCCGCAAAACAAGCGACTCGAGAGTGGCTTTCTTTATTTAGGTAGCCCGGTTAAGCAGATCCGCCCCCTGACGGAAGCGGAAAAGGAAGCCTTGAAGTATTCAGCCAATAACTACGTTAAGTGGAAGAATGACTATCTGGATCAGGAGAGCCAGAACCAACCCTGATCGTCATCCAGTCCCTCGCGGATCTCATCGCTGGCTTCTTCTTCCAGATCCCAGCGATGATCGCGAAAAGCGTACAGTGCATCGATATCGCCAAAACGGCGCTCCAGCGTGATGCCTGCAATGGCACACATCACTAGCATGCCGTTTACCAGCGCTGGGAAGCAAACCGCCGACTTTTTTTCATCCCAATATTCCCGCTCCGGGAACTGGATCGCCTGGTTCAAACAGAAAGCTCCTGCTTAAGCTTCTCAATTACTGGCTCTACTGCCGGTAATACGCCGTGCCAGAGCATCACCGCATGCGCAGCCTGACCCACCAGCATACCTAGACCATCGGCGAGATGTTTTGCTCCCTGCTGCTCACACCAGCTCAGAAAAGGTGTTCTACCTTTTTGATAAAACATGTCGTAGCAGCGGACATGCGGGTTCACGACTGAAGAAGGGATCGCTGGAACCTCACCACCCAAGCCACTAGAAGTCGCATTAATGATAAGGTCGAATTCTTGCCCGCTTAACGCATCCATAGCGACAGCATGAATACTGCCGGTATGGGCAAAAAGCGCAGCCAGACCTTCAGCGCGGGAATAGGTTCGATTCGTAATAGTGACCGCACAATCCAGCGAGAGCAGAGGCAAAATGACCCCACGCGATGCCCCGCCCGCGCCAATCAGCAGGATCCGCGCCCCGGGTTTGATAAATGACAGCCGTTCCAGATCGCTCAGTAAACCAATGCCATCGGTGTTGTCCCCCAGAATCCGACCATCCTCCAGGCGCTTAAGTGTATTCACGGCACCAGCAAGAGAGGCGCGTTCAGTTAATTCATCGGCGCGTTCAAATGCCTCTTCTTTAAAAGGTACAGTAACATTCGCCCCTTTTCCGCCATCAGTAAAGAAAGCTTCCAGCGTGCTTACAAAGGCATCGACAGGCGCAATTACGCGACCATAAGGATGCTCAATGTGTAGTTGCTGCGCGAATTGCTGGTGAATAAAGGGCGACTTGCTGTGCGCAATGGGATTACCAAAAACGGCATACGTTTCCATCTTATTACCCCTGGCGAAAACGTTCGCCGGTTAAAGCATCTCGGATTTCTGACGGGTTCAGGCGTCCACTGGTATCGCCGATAACGACGGGGAAATCATGGCCGAACTGCGTCTGCACTTCTTCGGCTGTACGACAAGGCGGTAATCCGGTCAGATTGGCGCTGGTAGAAACTAGCGGTTTACCAAACGCGTTACACAATTCGATAACCAAAGGATGATCCGTCACGCGAACGGCAAGTGAGTCAAAACGACCCGTAAGCCAGCGTGGGGTAGTCGGCAGTGCCGGGAAGACAAACGTCACCGGCCCAGGCCAGGCGGTAAAAATTGACTCACGTTGCGCTGGCGTCAGCATCGAATCATCAATATAGGGTTGAATTTGCTCGAAGCTGGAAGCGATTAAAATGAGACCTTTCTCTACCGGTCTCTGTTTTAGTGCTAATAACCGGCTAACGGCGGTTTCACTGTCGGGATCGCATCCGACCCCAAAAACAGCTTCTGTTGGATAGGCGATGACTTCTTCTTTATTCAGTACATCCACCGCATGCGCGATAGAGCCTGATGGCAGGTTGTTATTCACTATTTTGATCCGCCGGAACCGGCTTTCCACATTGTTTACTGGCACAGAAGCGCTTGACGCCTTGCGCAGTTTTCTTTTCGATAAGTAGCGGGTACTGGCACTCAGGACAACATCCCGCCACCGGTTTGAAATTGGTTACGAACTGACATTCAGGATAACGATCGCAGGAGTAGAATGTCTTACCGTAACGCGAACGCCGTTGAACAAGATGCCCACTGTCGCATTGCGGGCAGGCCAACGCGGTTTCATCGGGCTTATCAATTTGTTCTGTGTGTCCACATTCGGGATAGCGACAGCAGCCGATAAACATGCCGAAACGCCCCTGACGCAGCGCCAGATCGTCGCCACATTGTGGGCATGCCTGCCCCTCCAGAATCTTAACAATGTGTCCGTCTGCCTGATTTTTCAGGGGACGAACATAATCACATTCTGGAAAATGTGCACAACCGAGAAACGGCCCGTGCTTACCGGAGCGGATAACAAGCTCTGCCCCACACTGCGGGCAGGGCTCGTTTTTATGCACCGTAAATAGTGCTGATTTGGCCATAACAACTCTTGGTGCTGCTGATGAATTAATGCAGCATACCTTCATTCACTTCAAAGAGTAATTCTTCCATTTGCTGATAGGCATTTTCACAGCCCGGAATATTGAACAGAACCATCAGGATGACCCATTTTAGGTCTTCCAGCTCAAATTCTGCCGTATCCAGAGCCATAACGCGTTCTATCACCATTTCACGCGTTTCGAGGTTGAGCACCTGAATTTGCTCCAGGAATAAAATGAATCCCCGGCAACTCGCATCCAGCCTTTCACATTCATCAGCAGTATAGATGCGCACAGACAGCGGATCGGAAACCAACTGCATCGGTTCGGCGAGGCCTTCCTGATAATCAGCCAGTTTTTCGAGCCATATTAACGCGTTGTAGATATCTTCCCGTTCAAAACCCGCATCAGTAAGATCGCGCGTAAGCTTGTCCTGATCCACGCGCGCTTCAGCTTCGTTATGGATGTAAGTCTCAAACAAATACATCAGTACGTCGAACATGGCATGCCCTCCTTAATCGGACATAGCCGCCGGGTACAGCTGCGATCCATCCTGCTAACTCCAGTTCCAGTAGCTGTGCTACCGTTACTGGCACAGGTTGGCCGGCACGTTCAGCGACAACGTCAACAGGTGTTACCTCATCTCCTACGTTAGCCAGGAGCTCAGGAAATGGCAATGCTACCTGGTCTTGATCTGATAAATTAAGTCTATTTTCGGGTTCACCCACAAGCCAATTGAAGCTGGATCGCAAACTTTCCAGAATGTCCTCTGCCGCAGTAACGGGAGTGGCACCCTCCTTAATCAGCCAGTGCGGCCCTTCGCATCCCGGACTGCCGACGGCCCCCGGCAAGGCAAAAATTTCACGCCCCTGTTCAAGGGCACATTTTGCGGTAACGAGCGACCCGCTGCGCAGCATCGCTTCTATAACAAAAACGCCCTGGCTCAGCCCACTAATAATGCGATTACGTCGAGGGAAGTTACCTGGCCACGGGGGTGTCGCAAGCGCGAACTCTGAAACGATAGCACCACCGTTTGCGATCAGGTTCTCAGCCAGGGAGACATGGCGACGGGGATAGACGGTAGACAGGCCATTACCTAATACCGCTACACTTTTTCCCTTAACGTTTAGCGCCGCACGGTGAGCGATTCCATCGATTCCGCACGCCAGACCGCTGGTAATGGTTAGCCCGGCCAGGGCCAGCTGTTCGCAGAAGATCTTTCCCCAACGCTCGCCATACCAGGAGTGCGAACGGCTGCCAACAACAGCGAGTTGCAGGCTCTCCAGTATCGATGGATTGCCCCTCACAAAAAGCGCGCCGGGGAAATCTGCAATGGCCCGCAACTGTGGCGGGTATGAAGAGTGATCTGCACAGATAAGATGATGCCCCGGTTCTGCCAGCCAGTTCATACTGCGTTCAATATCGCGAGGTGAACATGAAAAAAAGCGCTCATTTTGCTTTTGCGTGAGCTCTGCCGCCGCCAGTACAGCGCTATCAAGATGAGCCTCGCGCTGCAATTTTTGCGCTATCAGCACCATCCTGTCGCCGTACAATTCTCCGATGTTTATCAGGCGTAACCATATCTCTGTGGATGTCATCCTTTCCCCTGCCACAAGCAGCCATAGCAATCTTTGCGATTGGTCAGTGATGCTGTCAATCAGGGGGGGATTTGTCTAGAATAGAGGTAATATTCTTTTCAACTCCTGAATACGACTCTGGAAATATATGGCAGTTTTGCAAGTGTTACATATCCCGGACGAGCGCCTTCGCAAAGTCGCCGAGCCGGTTAAAGAAGTGAATGCAGAAACTCAGCGTATCATCGATGATATGTTCGATACGATGTACGCTGAAGAGGGCATTGGTCTCGCCGCTACGCAGGTTGATATTCACCAGCGCATCATCGTGATCGACGTTTCTGAAAACCGGGAAGAACGTCTGGTATTGATTAACCCCGAGTTGCTGGAAAAATGGGGCGAAACAGGAATAGAAGAAGGTTGCCTCTCTATTCCTGAGCAGCGAGCGCTGGTACCCCGCGCAGAAAAAGTCAAAATCCGCGCGCTTGATCGCGACGGTAAACCATTTGAAATGGAAGCGGACGATCTGCTGGCAATTTGCATTCAGCACGAGATGGATCATCTGGTCGGTAAACTGTTTATCGATTATCTCTCGCCAATGAAACAGCAGCGAATTCGTCAGAAAGTAGAGAAACTGGATCGCATGCGCACCCGCGCATAACGTGACCCCGGATACAAGGATTAACGTGTCTACATCACTACGCATCATCTTCGCAGGAACCCCTGACTTCGCAGCGCGTCATCTGGACGCGCTGTTGTCGTCTGGCCATCAGGTTGTTGGCGTCTTTACTCAGCCGGATCGCCCTGCAGGCCGTGGTAAAAAACTGATGCCGAGCCCGGTTAAAGTGCTGGCGGAAGAACATAGTTTACCTGTGTTTCAACCTGCGTCACTGCGCCCTCAGGAAAACCAGCAACTTGTGGCTGAACTAAACGCAGATGTCATGGTAGTTGTGGCATACGGCCTTATTCTGCCAAAAGCGGTTCTTGAGATGCCGCGTCAGGGTTGCATTAATGTCCATGGTTCTCTGCTCCCGCGCTGGCGCGGTGCGGCACCGATACAACGTGCATTGTGGGCCGGGGATGCCAACACTGGCGTGACGATTATGCAGATGGATGTGGGTCTGGATACCGGTGACATGCTGTATAAGCTCTCCTGCCCCATTGCTGCCGACGATACCAGTGCCACTCTGTATGGCAAACTGGCGGAGCTCGGGCCGAAAGGTCTTATTGATACACTGCAACAGTTGGCCAACAACAGCATCCAACCTGAAGTACAAGATGAAGCGTTGGTCACTTATGCTGAAAAACTCAGTAAAGAAGAGGCCCGTCTCGACTGGTCACTCTCTGCTGCCCAGCTTGAACGTTGTATACGCGCATTTAATCCCTGGCCGATGAGCTGGCTGGAGATCGACGGGCAACCGGTAAAAGTCTGGCAAGCCTCCGTTATTGCTGGCCAGTCCACTGCGGCACCCGGCACCATCATCGACGCGAGCAAGCAAGGTATTCAGATCGCCACTGTTGAAGGGATCCTTAACCTGGAATCCTTACAACCTGCAGGTAAAAAAGCCATGAGTGCGCAGGATCTTCTGAATTCTCGCCGTGAATGGTTTACACCCGGCAATTGTCTCGCCTGAAATCATCTCAATTTTAAGCCCGGAGTTTCCGGGCATTTTTATTTTTGTGGTTATGAAAAAACAAAATTTACGCAGCCTGGCAGCCCAGGCAATTGAGCAAGTGGTCGAGCAGGGTCAATCTCTGAGCAATGTTCTGCCATCGTTCCAGCAAAAAGTCTCTGATAAAGACAAAGCACTGCTCCAGGAGCTGTGCTTTGGTGTCCTGCGCACATTGCCACAGCTGGAGTGGTTGATCGGTAAACTGATGTCGCGCCCGATGACGGGTAAGCAACGCGTCCTGCATTATCTGATCATGGTTGGTCTTTATCAGTTATTGCATACCCGTATTCCACCTCATGCCGCACTGGCAGAGACCGTTGAAGGTGCGGTGGCAGTGAAGCGCCCGCAGTTAAAAGGGCTGATTAATGGCGTACTTCGCCAGTTTCAGCGCCAGCAAGATGAACTGCTCGCAGAATTTTCAGGCTCAGAGAAACGCTTCCTTCATCCTGACTGGTTGCTAAAACGTCTGCAAAAAGCCTACCCACAGCAGTGGGAAACCATTGTGGGCGCCAATAACCTACGTCCGCCGATGTGGCTGCGCGTCAATCGCAACCATCATTCTCGCGATGAATGGATGGCGCTGCTTGAAGAGGCAGGTATGAGTGGATTTACCCATCCGGACTATAACGATGCGGTTCGTCTGGCAAACCCTGCTTCTGTACTTGCGCTTCCGGGCTTTGAACAAGGCTGGGTCACCGTTCAGGACGCCTCTGCTCAAGGCTGCATGACCTTTCTTGAACCGCAAAATGGTGAGCGCATCCTTGATCTGTGCGCAGCACCAGGCGGTAAAACAACGCATATCCTTGAGGCCGCACCTCAGGCAAGCGTGATGGCGGTCGATATTGACGAACAACGTCTGTCTCGCGTCTACGACAACCTTAAGCGCCTCGGCATGAAGGCAGAAGTCAAACAGGGTGACGGACGTACACCAGCCCAATGGTGTGGCGATGAGCAGTTCGATCGCATTTTGCTGGATGCCCCCTGCTCTGCCACCGGCGTTATTCGACGCCATCCGGATATTAAATGGCTGCGTCGCGATCGCGATATCAACGAACTCGCGCAGCTGCAATCGGAAATCCTTGATGCGGTCTGGCCCCATCTGAAATCAGGTGGAACGCTGGTGTATGCAACCTGTTCCGTGTTGCCTGAAGAGAACAGCCTGCAAATCGCGGCTTTTCTTAAGCGTACGCCTAATGCCCGTCTGCAGACGACTGGAACACCACAACAGCCCGGCAAGCAGAATCTGCCTGGGGCAGAAGAAGGCGACGGCTTCTTTTACGCTAAGCTAATCAAAGAGTGATGTTGATAACGGGTCACATGATATGAAGATAATCATTCTGGGCGCGGGGCAGGTCGGCGGGACGCTGGCTGAAAACCTGGTTGGTGAGAATAACGATATCACCATCGTGGATACCAATGGCGATCGTTTGCGGAGTCTGCAGGATAAGTTTGATTTGCGCGTAGTTCAGGGTCATGGTTCTCATCCTCGTGTGCTACGTGAGGCCGGTGCAGATGATGCAGACATGCTGGTTGCCGTCACCAGTTCAGATGAAACGAATATGGTGGCCTGTCAGGTGGCCTATTCGTTATTCAACACACCTAACCGTATCGCGCGCATCCGTTCTCCGGACTACATCCGTGATGCCGATAAGTTGTTTAATTCTGATGCGGTGCCTATTGACCATTTAATTGCTCCTGAACAGCTGGTTATCGACAGCATTTACCGACTGATCGAATATCCAGGTGCACTGCAGGTGGTCAATTTTGCCGAAGGTAAAGTCAGCCTTGCCGTTGTAAAAGCCTATTACGGTGGCCCATTAATTGGGAACGCACTCTCTACGATGCGCGATCATATGCCGCATATTGACACGCGAGTTGCGGCTATTTTCCGCCATGACCGCCCTATCCGGCCGCAAGGGTCAACCATTGTTGAAGCCGGGGATGAAGTCTTCTTTATCGCCGCCTCCCAGCATATTCGCGCTGTAATGAGTGAGCTTCAGCGACTTGAAAAGCCCTATAAACGCATCATGCTCGTAGGGGGCGGTAATATCGGCGCCGGCCTGGCTCGGCAGCTTGAAAAAGATTACAGCGTAAAACTGATCGAACGCGATCAACAGCGAGCCTCTGAGCTGGCAGAAAAATTGCAAAACACGATCGTCTTTTATGGTGATGCGTCGGATCAAGAGCTGCTTGCTGAAGAGCACATCGATCAAGTTGATCTTTTCATTGCTGTTACCAATGATGATGAAGCAAACATCATGTCAGCAATGCTGGCAAAACGCATGGGTGCAAAGAAGGTTATGGTGCTTATCCAGCGTCGGGCCTATGTCGATCTGGTCCAGGGAAGCGTTATCGATATTGCCATTTCGCCCCAGCAGGCCACCATTTCTGCCCTGCTGAGCCATGTGCGTAAAGCCGATATTGTTGGGGTGTCTTCTCTGCGACGTGGAGTGGCAGAGGCCATTGAGGCTGTAGCGCACGGTGATGAGAGCACTTCCCGCGTGGTTGGACGTGCCATTGATGAGATTAAGCTTCCGCCAGGCACCATCATTGGTGCCGTTGTCCGCGGTAATGAAGTTATGATCGCCAACGATAATTTACGTATTGAGCAAGGCGATCACGTCATTATGTTTCTGACGGACAAAAAGTTTATTACTGACGTCGAGCGGTTATTTCAGCCAAGTCCTTTCTTCCTGTAATTCTCTGGAGGGCTGTATATAGCCCTCCAACCATTTAACCCAATAATATGTAAGGGTTAAATTATTATGACGTCTGTCCATCCTTAATGGCAATTAACTAATCCTTTGTTAAACTTAAACTCATTGGATGGCATAAGGAGAAGAAAATGAGTGTTATTAAAGAGTTTCGCGAATTTGCGATGCGTGGGAACGTAGTGGATTTGGCAGTTGGTGTGATCATTGGTGCAGCGTTCGGTAAGATCGTTTCCTCACTGGTTGCCGATATCATTATGCCGCCGCTGGGCCTACTGATAGGTGGTATTGATTTCAAACAGTTCGCCGTTACCTTACGCGCCGCGCAAGGCGATATTCCGCCAGTGGTAATGCACTACGGAGTATTCATTCAGAACGTATTTGATTTTGTGATTGTTGCCTTCGCCATTTTCATGGCTATCAAGCTTATCAATCGACTGAATCGTAAGAAGAAAGAAGAGCCAGCTGCAGCGCCAGTTCCAACTAAAGAAGAAGTGTTGTTGACTGAAATTCGTGACTTACTGAAGGTTCAGAATAACCGTACCCTTTAAGATACCTGAAGTAAGAAGGCCAGTGGTAAGAAAGCAATTTGCTTGCTTGCCACTGGCCTCCCAGTTACCCCGTTTTGCATGTTTTGTTTTTCGCAGATAACTCCCTTTTCCTTTCTTATTCTTCTCAATCCGTTGCCTGAATAACGGATCATGCAGAAGTGCTTCAATTGCATTATCGTTGATCTGCCCTTTCGTATGCTGATAGCGGCTCATAATTTCTCCTGTGTGTAAAAAGTCAACGCGAGTGTAGAAGCTGTCATGAGTAAAATCAACAACCGCGAGATTCCCCATTAGCCCCTTGTTCGAGAGTTTCAAGAATAGAACAGTAAACGCTGCTGTGAGAAGTGCCACAGCAGGCATCATTTAAGCGTTGCAGAGACAAGCGCATCGTTTGTAACTCTTCAATACGCGCTTCAACCTCACTGAGTCTAGCCTGAACAATGCTTTTAGACTCCTGGCAGGTATGGTGTTCCGGATCGATTCGGATCGACAGCAGTTCACGGATCGATTCGAGCGTAAATCCGAGCTGCCGGGCATGGCGGATAAACTTCAGTCGCTGAAGATCTTTATCGGTATATAACCTAAAGCCGCCTTCGGTGCGTACTTCATGCTCCATCATCTGCTGTTTTTCGTAATAGCGGATAGTGTCAGGGGTGACGTCCGCTAGCTTTGCGATCTCACCAATCCGAAACATACCTATTCCTCGTTGAGTTTTTGTAAAAGCCTGCCGGAATAATCTCCTTGCAGGAAATCAGTACTCATGCCCGCCTGTCGAAGTTTCAGTTCAAGCAGGACGAGACGACGACTATACCCCGTATAGTCCGCAGATTCTCTTCTGACCGTACTTAACAGCCGGGCGAGTTCAATGGCTTCTTTACGCTGCTCAAGTTCAGGCGGCAAATAACCTGCATTTTTCAGCACGCGGTAACTGGCACGCAGATCGGCGGGAACATGCGAATCATCGTCAAGCATCAACGGCTCGCCGCTGCCTTGCAAATTATCGAATTCACCTTTGCGTTGAGCATCAAGAATATACCGTTCTGCCCACAGGTCGAGTAACCACATAGCAAACTTCCGCAGCAAACGAATGACAGGATTATTGTAGGTAAGATGGGGAGATGATGAAAATAAAAAAACCCGCCGAAGCGGGTTTCTTCATGTTACTGCAGATTACTCTGCAGCAGCTTCTGCTTTCGATTCAGAACGATCAACCAGCTCGATGTAAGCCATCGGAGCGTTGTCGCCTGCACGGAAGCCACACTTCAGAATACGAGTGTAACCACCGGCACGGCTCGCGAAACGCGGGCCCAATTCGTTAAACAGTTTTGCCACGATCTCGTTATCACGAGTACGGGCGAATGCCAGACGACGATTAGCAACGCTGTCAGTCTTGGCAAGAGTAATCAGCGGCTCAACTACGCGACGCAGCTCTTTCGCTTTAGGCAGGGTCGTCTTGATGATCTCATGACGAACCAGTGAACCTGCCATGTTGCGGAACATAGCCTGGCGATGGCTGCTGTTGCGGTTCAGTTGACGACCACTCTTACGATGGCGCATGACCTTATCCTTCTCAGTAAAACCTTAACCTGTGATCCGGTTACTCGTCAGCAATGCTTGCTGGTGGCCAGTTTTCCAGGCGCATGCCCAGAGACAAACCACGCGAAGCCAGCACGTCTTTAATCTCGGTAAGAGATTTTTTACCCAGGTTAGGCGTCTTAAGAAGCTCAACCTCGGTACGCTGTACCAGATCACCGATATAGTGGATAGCTTCTGCCTTAAGGCAGTTAGCAGAGCGGACAGTCAATTCCAGATCGTCAACAGGGCGCAGCAGGATCGGATCGAATTCTGGTTTCTCTTCTTTGACTTCCGGCTGACGTACATCACGTAAGTCAACGAAAGCTTCCAGTTGTTCTGCCAGGATGGTTGCCGCACGACGAATCGCCTCTTCAGGATCGATTGTGCCGTTGGTTTCCATTTCGATGACCAGCTTGTCCAGGTCGGTACGCTGTTCTACACGCGCTGCTTCAACATTGTAGGCAATACGCTCTACAGGGCTATAGCAGGCGTCGACCAACAGACGGCCGATTGGGCGCTCATCTTCTTCCGAATGAATTCGGGCAGAAGCCGGCACATAACCGCGACCGCGCTGAACTTTGATACGCATGCTAATAGCTGCGTTCTCATCAGTCAGGTGGCAGATCACGTGCTGCGGCTTGACGATTTCGACATCACCGTCGTGGGTAATGTCGGCTGCAGTCACAGGGCCAATGCCAGATTTATTCAGAGTAAGAATAACTTCATCTTTCCCCTGAACTCTCACCGCCAGCCCTTTCAGGTTGAGCAGGATTTCCAGGATATCTTCCTGAACGCCTTCTTTGGTGCTGTACTCATGAAGTACACCATCAATCTCAACCTCGGTCACCGCACAACCCGGCATCGATGAGAGCAGAATACGGCGCAGTGCGTTACCCAGAGTATGGCCAAAGCCACGCTCTAAAGGCTCAAGGGTCACCTTGGCGTGCGTCGAACTCACTTGCTCGATATCTACCAGGCGCGGTTTTAGAAACTCTGTCACAGAACCCTGCATTGTGTCCTCTCTTTGGTACTAAGCTTTACTTGGAGTAAAGCTCGACGATCAGGTGTTCGTTAATGTCCGCAGACAGATCAGAACGTTCCGGCTGACGCTTGAACGTGCCTTCCATCTTGCCAGCATCAACTTCCAGCCAGGTTGGCTTTTCACGCTGCTCAGCCAGCTCCAGAGCGGCTTTCACGCGAGATTGCTTTTTCGCTTTCTCACGAATGCTAACAACGTCATTCGCTTTAACCTGATAAGAAGCGATGTTAACAACACGACCGTTTACCATGATTGCTTTATGGCTAACCATCTGACGTGCTTCAGCACGAGTAGCGCCAAAGCCCATACGGTATACAACGTTGTCCAGACGACCTTCCAGCAGAGCCAACAGGTTTTCACCGGTGTTGCCTTTCAGACGTGCTGCTTCTTTATAGTAGTTACGGAACTGACGCTCCAGCACACCGTAGATACGGCGAACTTTCTGCTTTTCACGCAACTGAACACCATAGTCAGACAGACGCGGTTTACGCGCACCGTGCTGGCCAGGAGCTTGTTCAATTTTACACTTGGTATCGATCGCGCGAACGCCAGACTTAAGGAATAAGTCGGTGCCCTCACGACGGCTAAGCTTGAGCTTAGGACCCAAATATCTTGCCATTTTCTATCTCCAACAATCCTAGAAAACGTAGGCGTTATACGCGACGTTTTTTCGGCGGACGACAACCGTTATGAGGGATCGGAGTCACATCAGTAATATTAGTGATGCGGAAACCAGCGGCGTTCAGAGCACGAACAGTAGATTCGCGACCCGGACCCGGACCTTTTACCATAACTTCCAGATTCTTGATGCCGTATTCTTTTACGGCTTCAGCGCAACGCTCTGCTGCAACCTGAGCTGCGAACGGAGTTGATTTGCGTGAACCACGGAAACCGGAACCACCGGCAGTTGCCCAACCCAGTGCGTTACCCTGACGATCAGTAATAGTAACGATGGTGTTGTTGAAAGAAGCATGGATATGAGCCACGCCGTCAGAGACTTGTTTTCTTACACGCTTACGTGCACGAACTGGTGCCTTTGCCATTATTCAATCACCCCGATTATTTCTTGATCGGTTTGCGCGGACCCTTACGGGTACGTGCGTTGGTCTTGGTGCGCTGGCCGCGAACCGGGAGACCACGACGATGACGCAAACCGCGATAGCAACCAAGATCCATAAGACGCTTGATGCTCATGCTAACTTCACGGCGCAGATCACCTTCAACGACAAATTTGGCAACTTCGTCACGCAGCGTGTCGATTTGTTCTTCAGACAGCTCACTGATCTTAACATCTTCAGCGATACCCGCTGCAGCCAGAATGGCCTTAGAACGGGTCTTGCCGACGCCATAGATCGAAGTTAATGCGATCACAGCATGTTTCTGATCAGGAATGTTAATGCCTGCTATACGGGCCACTATGCACTCCTACTATTTAATATGTACGCACCATGCTGAAAAGCCCGTTTTCAGGATACTCAAATGGATACGTACAGACATACAAAAGATTGGCTGGCTAATCTAGCCAGCTCAACCCAACTTTGCAAGAAAAATATGCGAAATAATCAGCCTTGGCGCTGTTTATGCTTCGGCTCGGCACTGCAAATCACACGGATGACACCATCACGCTTAACGATTTTGCAGTTACGGCATAATTTCTTGACGGAAGCACGAACTTTCATTTTTACTCTCCGTAACTTCTCGGGCGACCATTTATCGGCCGTAGCCTTTCAGGTTCGCCTTCTTCAATGCAGACTCGTACTGACTCGACATCATCAGAGTTTGCACTTGAGCCATAAAGTCCATAATGACGACGACAACGATAAGCAGCGAGGTTCCACCGAAGTAGAACGGCACTTTCATTGCATCACGCATGAACTCCGGGATCAGGCAAATAAAAGTAATATAAAGCGCACCAACCAAAGTCAGGCGAGTCATTACTTTATCGATATACTTCGCCGTTTGCTCTCCCGGACGAATTCCTGGTACAAATGCACCGGACTTCTTCAGGTTATCTGCTGTTTCACGTGGGTTGAAGACCAACGCCGTATAGAAGAAACAGAAGAAGATGATCGCAGACGCATAGAGTAACACATAAAGTGGTTGCCCAGGCTGCAAATACAGCGAAATTGTTGTCAGCCAGTTCCAACCAGTTCCGCCCCCGAACCATGACGCGATGGTTGCTGGGAACAGAATAATACTGGAAGCGAAGATTGCCGGGATAACCCCTGCCATATTCACTTTCAGCGGCAAATGTGTGCTCTGTGCAGCATATACACGACGGCCTTGCTGACGTTTGGCGTAGTTCACCACAATGCGGCGTTGACCACGTTCAACGAAGATAACAAAGAACGTCACTGCAAATACTAATACTGCAACCAACAGCAACAGGAGGAAGTGCAGGTCGCCTTGACGCGCTTGCTCGATAGTGTGGGCAATGGCTGGCGGGAGTCCCGCAACGATACCAGCGAAGATAATGATCGAAATACCGTTACCGATACCACGTTCAGTAATCTGTTCGCCGAGCCACATCAGGAACATTGTCCCTGAGACCAGACTTACAACAGCGGTGAAATAGAATGCAAAGCCTGGGTTAATAACCAGGCCCTGCATACCAGGCATATTCGGTAAACCGGTAGCAATACCGATCGACTGGAATATTGCCAGCACCAGAGTGCCGTAACGGGTGTACTGGCTGATCTTACGACGACCAGACTCCCCTTCTTTCTTCAGTTCTGCCAGGGCCGGATGAACGACCGTTAGCAGCTGGATAATAATCGATGCCGAAATGTACGGCATGATACCCAGAGCAAAGATTGAAGCACGGCTGAGAGCACCACCAGAGAACATGTTAAACATTTCAATGATAGTGCCTCGCTGTTGCTCAAGCAGTTTGGCAAGTACAGTGGCATCAATACCAGGGATCGGAATAAAAGAGCCAATACGGAACACAATCAGTGCACCGATCACAAACAAAAGTCTGCGCTTCAGTTCACCAAGCCCACCTTTGGCACTTTGAAAATCTAATCCCGGTTGTTTAGCCATCTGCTACTTATTCCTCGATTTTACCGCCAGCAGCTTCGATAGCAGTACGTGCACCTTTAGTAACACGCAGGCCACGAACAGTTACCGGAGTCGAAACTTCACCAGACAGGATCACTTTCACGAACTCAATCTGGATACCGATAACGTTAGCTGCTTTCAGCGTGTTCAGGTCCACAATGCCGCCTTCAATTTTCGCCAGGTCAGACAGACGAACTTCGGCTGTGATCGCTGATTTGCGAGAAGTGAAGCCGAACTTCGGCAGACGACGGTACAGTGGCATCTGACCACCCTCGAAACCGCGACGTACGCCACCGCCAGAACGAGAGTTCTGACCTTTGTGACCACGACCACCGGTTTTACCGAGGCCAGAACCGATACCACGACCCAGGCGTTTACCCGCCTTTTTAGAGCCTTCGGCCGGAGACAGAGTATTTAAACGCATCTCTTACTCCTCAACTTTAACCATGAAGTAAACCGCGTTGACCATACCACGAACAGCGGGAGTATCCTCGCGCTCAACGGTATGACCAATACGACGCAGACCCAGGCCAAGCAGCGTTGCCTTATGTTTCGGCAGACGTCCGATTGCACTGCGGGTTTGTGTAATTTTAATAGTCTTTGCCATGGTCAATTACCCCAGAATTTCTTCAACGGATTTACCACGCTTGGCAGCGACCATTTCTGGAGATTTCATATTTTCCAGACCATCAATAGTTGCACGAACCACGTTAATCGGGTTGGTGGAACCATATGCTTTGGCCAGAACGTTATGAACTCCAGCGACTTCCAGGACGGCGCGCATTGCACCACCGGCGATAATACCGGTACCTTGAGAAGCCGGCTGCATGAAGACACGAGAACCCGTGTGAGTACCCTTAACAGGGTGCTGCAGGGTGCCGTGGTTCAGCGCGACGTTAATCATATTGCGACGGGCTTTTTCCATCGCTTTCTGGATCGCTGCTGGAACTTCACGCGCTTTACCGTAACCAAAACCAACGCGACCATTACCATCACCAACAACAGTCAGAGCTGTGAAGGAGAAAATACGACCACCTTTAACGGTTTTAGATACGCGGTTAACCGCGATCAGCTTTTCCTGCAGTTCGCCAGCCTGTTTTTCGATGTGAGCCATCTTACACCTCTACCTTAGAACTGAAGGCCAGCTTCACGGGCAGCATCTGCCAGTGCCTGGACACGACCATGATATTGGAACCCGGAACGGTCAAAGGACACAACTTTGATGCCTTTTTCCAGAGCGCGTTCAGCAACAGCTTTACCTACAGCTGCAGCAGCGTCTTTGTTACCGGTGTACTTCAATTGTTCTGTAATAGCTTTTTCTACAGTAGAAGCAGCTACCAGAACTTCAGAACCGTTCGGTGCAATTACCTGTGCGTAAATATGACGCGGGGTACGATGTACCACCAGGCGAGTTGCACCCAGCTCTTTGAGCTTGCGGCGTGCGCGGGTCGCACGACGGATACGAGCAGATTTCTTATCCATAGTGTTACCTTACTTCTTCTTAGCCTCTTTGGTACGCACGACTTCGTCGGCGTAACGAACACCCTTGCCTTTGTAAGGCTCAGGACGACGGTAGGCGCGGAGATCTGCTGCAACCTGACCAATCAGCTGTTTATCAGCGCCTTTCAGCACGATCTCAGTCTGAGTTGGACATTCTGCAGTGATACCGGCTGGCAGCGGATGCTCAACAGGGTGTGAGAAGCCCAGAGACAGGCCTACTGCATTCCCTTTGATTGCTGCACGATAACCTACACCAACAAGTTGAAGCTTTTTAGTGAAGCCTTCGGTAACACCAACAACCATTGAGTTCAGCAGGGCACGCGCGGTACCAGCCTGAGCCCATCCATCCACGAAACCATCACGTGGACCGAAGGTCAGTGCATTATCTGCATGATTAACTTCAACAGCTTTGTTGAGGGTACGAGTCAGCTCGCCATTTTTACCTTTGATCGTAATAACCTGACCGTCGATTTTTACATCAACGCCGGCAGGAATAACGACCGGTGCTTTAGCAACACGAGACATTCTTTCCTCCGATTAGGCTACGTAGCAGATAATTTCGCCACCAAGACCAGCTTGGCGCGCTGCACGATCAGTCATAACACCTTTTGAGGTAGAAACAACTGCGATACCCATGCCGGCCATAACTTTTGGCAGCTCATCTTTTTTCTTATAGATGCGCAGACCTGGGCGGCTGACACGCTGAATGCTTTCTACAACAGCTTTACCCTGGAAATACTTAAGAGTAAGTTCCAGTTCCGGCTTGGTGTCGCCTTCAACTTTAAAATCTTCGATAAAACCTTCTTCCTTCAGCACGTTGGCAATTGCCACTTTCAGCTTGGCGGAAGGCATGGTGACCGCAACTTTGTTCGCGGCCTGACCGTTACGGATACGGGTCAGCATATCCGCGATCGGATCTTGCATGCTCATCTGTCTTTACTCCCGTGATTCAATTGGTAATTACCAGCTAGCCTTTTTCAAGCCTGGTACTTCACCGCGCATGGCGGCTTCACGCAGTTTGATACGGCTCAACCCAAACTTGCCCACGAAACCATGTGGACGACCTGTTTGACGACAGCGGTTACGCTGACGAGACGGGCTGGAATCACGCGGCAGAGACTGCAGCTTGAGAACAGCATTCCAACGATCTTCGTCGGAAGCGTTCACATCAGAAATGATCGCTTTCAGTTCAGCGCGTTTAGCGAAGAATTTATCAGCTAAAGCGACGCGCTTTACTTCGCGTGCTTTCATTGATTGCTTAGCCATTCAGTAACCCTACCTTACTTGCGGAACGGGAAGTCAAAGGCAGCCAGCAGAGCACGGCCTTCTTCGTCAGATTTCGCAGTAGTGGTAATGGTAATATCCAAACCACGCACGCGGTCGACTTTATCGTAGTCGATTTCTGGGAAGATGATCTGCTCACGGACACCCATGCTGTAGTTACCACGACCGTCGAAAGACTTAGCGGACAAGCCACGGAAGTCACGGATACGTGGTACAGCAATAGTGATCAGGCGCTCAAGGAACTCCCACATGCGTTCGCCACGCAGAGTTACTTTACAGCCGATCGGATAGCCCTGACGGATTTTGAAGCCTGCAACAGATTTGCGTGCTTTGGTGATCAACGGCTTTTGACCGGAGATTGCTGTCAAATCAGCTGCTGCGTTATCCAGCAGTTTCTTGTCAGCGATCGCTTCACCAACACCCATGTTCAGGGTGATCTTCTCGACCCGAGGGACTTGCATGACAGAATTGTAGTTAAACTCAGTCATGAGCTTAGCAACTACATCGTCTTTGTAGTAATCATGCAGTTTCGCCATCGTACTACTCCAAATTACTTGATAGTTTCACTAGTAGATTTAAAGAAACGGACTTTTTTGCCGTCTTCAAATCTAAAGCCTACACGGTCAGCCTTGCCGGTAGCCGCATTGAAGAGTGCAACGTTAGAAACCTGAATAGCAGCTTCTTTTTCAACGATGCCACCTGGTTGGTTCAGGGCCGGAACCGGCTTCTGATGTTTCTTAACCAGGTTGATACCTTCAACGACGAGTTTGCCGGAAGACAGAACATTTTTTACTTTACCGCGTTTACCTTTATCTTTACCGGTTAACACGATAACTTCGTCATCACGACGGATTTTCGCTGCCATGATTCGCTCCTTAGAGTACTTCTGGTGCCAGAGAGATAATTTTCATGAACTTTTCAGTACGAAGTTCACGAGTTACCGGCCCAAAGATACGCGTGCCGATAGGCTGCTCGCTGTTATTGTTTAAAATAACGCATGCATTACCATCGAAGCGAATGACAGAACCGTCAGGGCGACGAACACCCTTTCTGGTGCGCACCACTACCGCTTTCAGCACATCACCTTTTTTGACCTTACCACGTGGAATTGCTTCCTTGATGGTGATCTTGATGATGTCGCCTACGCCTGCGTAGCGACGGTGCGAGCCACCCAGAACCTTGATACACATTACGCGACGTGCACCGGAGTTGTCGGCGACGTTCAGCATAGTCTGTTCTTGGATCATTTCAGTGCTCCGCTAATGTCAACTACTACCTGAGACTCCAAAATCAGAGCCGTTAAAAAGCCCCATATCGAGGGCGCGGCATTATAACACCGCTTCTACAATATGGGTAGAAAAAATAAACGGCTCATTGCTGAGCCGTTTATTCGTATTGAGAAGGCTACTCTATTACAGAACCGCTTTCTCTACAACGCGAACCAGCGTCCAGGACTTAGTCTTGGACAGCGGACGGCATTCAGCGATTTCTACTTTATCGCCGATACCGCATTCGTTGTTCTCGTCATGTACGTGCAGTTTGGTCGTACGCTTGATGAATTTACCGTAGATCGGGTGTTTCACAATACGTTCGATAGCAACAACAATGGATTTCTCCATTTTGTCGCTAACAACACGACCTTGCAGAGTACGGATTTTATCGGTCATTACGCACCCGCCTTCTGAGTCAGTAAAGTCTTAACGCGTGCAACATCACGACGTACCTGCTTCAGCAGGTGAGTCTGTTGCAGCTGGCCACTTGCCGCCTGCATACGCAGGTTAAACTGCTCACGCAGCAGGTTCAGCAGCTCAGCGTTCAGCTCTTCAACGCTTTTTTCACGCAGCTCATTTGCTTTCATTACATCACCGTCTTAGTTACAAAGGTGGTTTTGATCGGCAGTTTCGCTGCTGCCAGGCCGAATGCTTCACGGGCCAGCTCTTCCGGTACACCGTCCATTTCATACAGGACTTTGCCCGGCTGAATCAAGGCAACCCAGTACTCAACGTTACCTTTACCTTTACCCATACGAACTTCCAGCGGCTTCTCGGTAATTGGTTTGTCCGGGAATACACGGATCCAGATTTTACCTTGACGCTTAACTGCACGGGTCATTGCACGACGTGCTGCTTCGATCTGACGTGCAGTCAGACGCCCACGGCCAACAGCTTTCAGACCGAAAGTGCCGAAGCTAACATCCGTACCCTGCGCCAGACCACGGTTGCGGCCTTTGTGCACTTTACGGAATTTTGTACGCTTTGGTTGTAACATCAGCGACGCTCCTATTTACGGCCTTTACGCTGCTGCTTTTTAGGTTGAGCAGCCGGTTTTTCCGGTTGTTCAACAGCAGCCATACCACCCAGGATCTCACCTTTGAAGATCCATACCTTAACGCCGATTACACCGTAAGTGGTGTGCGCTTCAGAGGTGTTGTAGTCGATGTCAGCACGCAGAGTGTGCAACGGTACGCGACCTTCGCGGTACCATTCGGTACGTGCGATTTCCGCGCCGCCCAGACGGCCGCTAACTTCAACTTTAATACCTTTAGCGCCCAGACGCATTGCGTTCTGTACAGCACGCTTCATAGCACGACGGAACATAACGCGACGTTCCAGCTGTGAAGTAATGCTGTCAGCAACCAATTTAGCGTCCAGTTCAGGCTTACGAACTTCAGCGATATTGATCTGTGCAGGAACGCCAGCGATATCCGCTACGACCTTGCGCAGTTTTTCTACGTCTTCGCCTTTCTTACCGATTACGATGCCAGGACGAGCAGTGTGAATGGTCACACGGATGCTCTTAGCTGGACGCTCGATAACGATACGAGATACAGACGCTTTAGCCAGTTCCTTAGTCAGGTACTGACGTACTTTAAAATCGCTGTCCAGGTTGTCAGCGAATTCTTTGGTGTTCGCAAACCAGGTTGAATTCCATGGTTTTACAATACCCAGGCGAATACCATTAGGATGTACTTTCTGACCCATTGCTAGTCTCCAGAGTCTCAGCGATCGGACACAACCACAGTAATGTGGCTGGTGCGCTTCAGGATGCGATCTGCACGACCTTTCGCACGCGGCATAATGCGCTTCATGCTTGGGCCTTCGTCTACGAAGATTTTCGCGACTTTCAGATCGTCAATGTCAGCGCCATCGTTGTGTTCAGCGTTAGCAATGGCAGATTCCAGTACTTTCTTAACCAATACCGCAGCTTTCTTGTTGGTATAGGTCAGGATGTCCAGGGCCTGCGACACTTTCTTACCGCGAATCAGGTCAGCAACAAGGCGAACCTTCTGAGCAGAAGAACGAGCATGGCGATGTTGAGCTAAAGTTTCCATCTCTTCCTCCTACCTTATTTCTTCTTCGCTTTTTTATCAGCAGCATGGCCGCGATAAGTACGAGTCGGTGCGAATTCACCCAGTTTGTGACCAACCATTTCGTCGGAAACAAAGACTGGAACGTGCTGACGACCATTATGGACAGCGATGGTCAAACCGATCATGTTAGGAAAGATCGTTGAACGACGGGACCAAGTGCGCAGGGGCTTCTTGTCTCCGCTTTCCACCGCTTTCTCTACCTTCTTCAGCAAGTGCAGGTCAATAAAAGGACCTTTCTTGAGAGAACGTGGCATGGCTTATCCTCTAAAATTATTTGCTACGGCGACGTACGATAAATTTATCAGTACGCTTGTTGCTGCGGGTCTTCTTACCTTTGGTCTGAACGCCCCACGGAGATACCGGGTGCTTACCAAAGTTACGACCTTCACCACCACCATGTGGGTGATCGACTGGGTTCATCGCAGTACCGCGAACGGTAGGACGAACACCACGCCAGCGTGCAGCACCTGCTTTACCCAGAACGCGCAGCATATGCTCAGCATTGCCAACTTCGCCCATGGTAGCGCGGCATTCTGCTTCGACTTTACGCATTTCACCAGAACGCAGACGCAGGGTGACATAAGCACCATCGCGCGCAACGATCTGAACGTAAGTACCAGCGGAACGAGCCAGCTGACCGCCTTTACCTGGTTTCATTTCTACGTTATGAACGGTAGAACCCACCGGGATATTGCGCATCGGCAGGGTGTTACCTGCTTTGATTGCAGCATCAACGCCAGATTGAATCTGGTCGCCAGCTTTCAGGCCTTTAGGGGCCAGGATGTAACGACGTTCGCCATCTTTGTACAGAACCAGCGCGATGTTCGCGGAACGGTTCGGATCGTACTCAAGACGTTCAACAACTGCTGGGATACCGTCTTTGTTGCGTTTAAAGTCAACAATACGATAAGCCTGCTTATGACCACCACCGATATGACGAGTGGTGATACGGCCATTGTTGTTACGACCGCCGGATTTGCTGTTTTTTTCAACCAGCGGAGCAAAAGGTTTGCCCTTGTGCAGCTCTGGGTTGACCACTTTAACAACGTGGCGACGACCCGGAGATGTCGGTTTACATTTAACAACTGCCATTGTATTACTCCTCCGACTTACTCAGCGCCGCCAACGAAGTCCAGATTCTGGCCTTCTTTCAGGGTGACGTAAGCTTTTTTCCAGTCGCTACGACGACCGATACGCTGTCCTTGACGTTTAACTTTCCCTTTAACTACCAGGGTGTTAACGACTTCGACTTCGACTTCAAACAGTTTCTGCACAGCAGCTTTGATTTCTGCTTTGGTCGCGTCTTTAGCAACTTTGAGAACGATGGTATTGGTTTTTTCCATCGCAGCAGACGCTTTTTCAGAAACGTGCGGCGCACGAAGCACCTTCAGCAGACGTTCTTCACGAATCATGCCAGCATCTCCTCAACTTGCTTAACAGCATCAGCAGTCATTACGACTTTGTCGAAGGCGATCAGGCTAACCGGGTCGATACCAGTTGCATCACGTACGTCAACCTTATGCAGGTTGCGCGCAGCAAGGAACAGGTTCTCGTCCAGCTCACCGGTGATGATCAGCACATCTTCCAGAGCCATGTCTTTCAATTTCTGTGCCAGCAGCTTAGTTTTAGGCGCTTCTACAGAGAATGATTCGACAACGATCAGACGATCCTGACGTACCAGTTCGGACAGAATGCTTTTCAGCGCGCCGCGGTACATCTTCTTGTTAACTTTTTGACTGTGGTCCTGCGGGCGAGCAGCGAAGGTCACGCCACCGGAACGCCAGATCGGGCTCTTTACAGAACCTGAACGCGCACGGCCGGTACCTTTCTGACGCCACGGCTTTTTGCCGGAACCAGTTACTTCAGCACGAGTCTTCTGAGCACGAGTACCCTGACGAGCACCAGCTGCATAAGCAACTACAACCTGGTGAACCAGCGCTTCGTTGAAATCACGACCGAAGGTAGTTTCGGAAACAGTCAGCGCGCTCTGCGCGTCTTTCAATACTAATTCCATTGCTATCCCCTTACGCCTTCACAGCTGGTTTAACGATCAGGTTGCTACCGGTTGCACCCGGAACAGCACCTTTAACCAGCAGCAGGTTGCGCTCAGCGTCAACACGTACTACGTCCAGGCTCTGAACGGTCACACGTTCGTTACCCAGCTGACCTGCCATTTTCTTGCCTTTGAACACTTTGCCCGGAGTCTGGTTCTGACCGATAGAACCCGGTACACGGTGAGACAAGGAGTTACCGTGCGTGGCATCCTGAGTACGGAAGTTCCAGCGCTTAACGGTACCAGCAAAACCTTTACCTTTAGAGGTACCGGTTACGTCAACTTTTTTAACTTCAGCAAACAGCTCAACGCTAATGTCCTGACCTACGGTGAACTCTTCGCCTTCAGCAAGACGGAATTCCCACAGACCACGGCCAGCTTCAACGCCAGCTTTAGCGAAGTGACCCGCTTCCGGTTTAGTTACACGGTTAGCTTTTTTAGCACCAGTGGTAACCTGAACGGCACGGTAGCCATCGTTAGCCAGATCTTTAACCTGAGTAACGCGGTTTGCTTCAACTTCGATTACGGTTACTGGGATAGATACGCCATCTTCAGTGAAGATGCGGGTCATACCCACTTTTTTACCGACTAAACCAATCATTGTATCAACCTCTCAATCGCTCGATGACCTGATTAACCCAGGCTGATCTGCACGTCTACACCGGCAGCCAGATCCAGACGCATCAGAGCATCAACGGTTTTCTCGGTTGGCTCAACGATGTCAACCAGACGCTTGTGAGTGCGGATTTCGTACTGATCACGCGCGTCTTTGTTGACGTGCGGAGAGATCAGAACGGTAAAGCGCTCTTTGCGGGTCGGCAGCGGGATCGGACCACGTACTTGCGCACCAGTGCGCTTAGCAGTCTCGACGATTTCGGCGGTTGATTGATCGATCAGACGATGATCAAACGCTTTCAAGCGGATACGGATTCTTTGGTTCTGCATGAGACCAGAGCTCCAATTATTTTATAAACGAAAATGATCACTACTCGTACCCATTACGATTGATGGGAGAGTGTAACCGTTCTTACGTAGTCCCCCAATTGGGGACATTGTTTGGCAACGGAAAATGATTGTTGCCAGGGTTCATATCGAACCAGCCGTCAATTACGACAAGCCCGCGCATTATACGTAAATCTGACCAGGACGCAAGCCCAGTTTATAAATTAGACGGAATGGGTCAACTTTGCGGGGTACCTCCTAAACATTTTGTCGTTTTACAGTGGCGAAGTTAAAGTCTGGAAGACACCAGGCAGGGTTCTTTTTTGCTGTTTGGCAGGCGAGCAGATTTCAGAAGAGTATGCCTTCACACATTTTATTGAGGCTTACCACTATGCTCACCACCCTCCCCTTTCTGATCGTATATCTGGGATTGTCATACCTGTTGGTTCGTGAGGATATCCAATCAGGTCTTCTCCCAAACAAGTATCTATGCCCACTTTTATGGTCTGGTCTGCTTTTTCATCTGTGTATTAACCCTGACTTTCTGGCGAGCGCCGTCGTGGGCGCGATGGCCGGATATGCTGGCTTTGCGCTTATTTATTGGGGTTACAAGCTGGTACGCAAACAAGAAGGAATGGGGTATGGCGATGTGAAATATCTTGGTGCATTAGGTGCATGGCATGGCTGGTGCATATTACCGGCGCTGGCGTTAACAGCATCACTGCTGGCGTCCATCTATCTTTTGTCACGACTGCTGTGCAAATCCGGAGTGCAGACAATAAAAAAACCGCTACCCTTTGGACCTTACCTGGCGGCAGCGGCTTTAATTACGGGTTGGCAAAGCCTGATTAGCTTTCCACTTTAATTTGCGACTGGAGGTAATTCTGTAAACCGATTTTACCGATCAGATCCAGTTCTGTTTCCAGCCAGTCGATATGCCCTTCTTCATCCGCCAGAATCTGGATCATCATATCGCGGCTGACGTAATCATGAACGCTGTCCGCGTAAGCGATAGCTTCACGCAGATCTTTTGCGCCATCAAGTTCTAACGCTAGATCGGAGCGCAGCATTTCTTCAACGTCTTCACCGATGCCCAACTTGCCGAGATCCTGCAGGTTGGGGAGACCCTCAAGAAATAAAATACGCTCGATGTATTTATCGGCATGTTTCATCTCGTCGATGGATTCATGATACTCAACGTCATTGAGGCGAGTAAGGCCCCAGTTTTTGAACATTCTCGCATGGAGAAAGTATTGATTGATTGCGACAAGCTCATTTCCCAATAATTTATTGAGATAACTTATGATTTTAATATCACCTTTCATTATAGTCCCTCCGCTTCCACTCATTGAAGCGTAGATGGGGCTACAGGGATGTCAAAAAAAAGAATGAGCCTCAGGCAATCTCTTTGAATTCCGGGATCTGCATCAATTCGTCCTGCATGATTTCACGGGCAGCGCGAACGCATTTACCACATTGATTTCCCACTGGAACAAACTTACGCAACTGCTGGAAAGATTGAGGTTGAAACTGGCGAACGGCCTGACGTATTTTTTTGTCACTCACACCATTGCATAAACAGACGTACATAACCACTCCCGTTCAAAATATGCGCAAAGTGTAAGTGAGAATAATTATGATTACAATAGCACAAGCGCGCAGATACGGGGCGGGAACGCACAAAAAATGCGAATAATTGTGACAGGGGTAAAAGCCGGAAAGCAAAAAGGGCGCCGAAGCGCCCTTTTAAATTCGGAGCAAATAAATTAGCTCAGAACTTTAGCAACAACGCCCGCACCTACAGTACGGCCGCCTTCACGGATTGCGAAACGCAGACCGTCATCCATCGCGATTGGGTGGATCAGGGTAACAACCATTTTGATGTTGTCGCCTGGCATTACCATCTCAACGCCTTCTGGCAGTTCGATGGTACCGGTCACGTCAGTTGTACGGAAGTAGAACTGTGGACGGTAGCCTTTGAAGAACGGAGTATGACGGCCGCCTTCATCTTTGGACAGGATGTACACTTCGGATTCGAACTTGGTGTGTGGCTTGATAGAGCCCGGCTTAGCCAGAACCTGGCCACGCTGGATTTCTTCACGCTTGATACCACGCAGCAGAACACCACAGTTCTCGCCTGCACGACCTTCGTCCAGCAGTTTACGGAACATTTCAACGCCGGTACAGGTAGACTTAGCAGTGTCTTTGATACCAACGATTTCAACTTCTTCGCCAACTTTAACGATACCGCGCTCTACACGACCGGTAACAACAGTACCACGGCCGGAGATGGAGAATACGTCTTCGATAGGCAGCAGGAACGGCTTGTCAATCGCACGTTCTGGTTCTGGGATGTAAGAATCCAGGAAGCCAGCCAGTTCGATGATTTTTGCTTCCCACTCAGCTTCGCCTTCCAGCGCTTTCAGCGCAGAACCGCGAACGATTGGGGTGTCGTCGCCTGGGAAATCGTACTGAGACAGCAGCTCACGTACTTCCATTTCTACCAGTTCCAGCAGCTCTTCGTCATCAACCATGTCGCATTTGTTCAGGAACACGATGATGAAAGGAACGCCTACCTGACGACCCAGCAGGATGTGCTCACGGGTCTGAGGCATAGGGCCGTCAGTCGCAGCAACAACCAGGATCGCGCCGTCCATCTGCGCAGCACCGGTGATCATGTTTTTAACATAGTCGGCGTGGCCTGGGCAGTCTACGTGTGCGTAGTGGCGAGTCGGGGTGTCATATTCAACGTGGGAAGTGTTGATGGTGATACCACGCGCTTTTTCTTCTGGTGCGTTATCGATCTGGTCGAATGCACGAGCAGAACCACCGTAGGTTTTAGCCAGAACGGTAGTGATTGCAGCGGTCAGAGTAGTTTTACCATGGTCAACGTGGCCGATAGTACCAACGTTGACGTGCGGTTTTGTACGTTCAAATTTTTCTTTAGACACGGCTATATTCCTTACTATAGTGCCCCCTCACCGAGGGGGCACGGGACTTAGATTTTAACCCTGCGGCTTATTTACCACGGGCTTCAATTACGGCCTGAGCAACGTTGTTCGGCGCATCATCATACTTCAGGAATTCCATGGAGTAAGAAGCACGACCTTTGGTCAGTGAACGCAGCTGAGTTGCGTAACCGAACATTTCAGACAACGGAACTTCAGCATGAATCTGGACGCCAGTAGCGTTAGATTCCTGACCTTTCAACTGACCACGACGACGGCTAAGGTCACCGATAACGTCACCGGTGTTCTCTTCCGGAGTTTCTACTTCAACCTTCATGATCGGCTCAAGCAGAACTGGTTTCGCTTTCTTAAAGCCTTCTTTAAAGGCAAGTGAAGCGGCCAGTTTAAACGCCAGCTCAGAGGAGTCAACGTCATGGTAAGAACCGAAGTGCAGACGAACACCCATGTCAACTACCGGGTAACCCGCCAGCGGACCAGACTTCAGCTGCTCCTGGATGCCTTTATCAACGGCAGGGATGTATTCGCCAGGAATTACACCACCTTTGATGTCGTTGATGAACTCGTAACCTTTCGGATTTGAGCCCGGCTCCAGTGGGTACATGTCGATAATTACATGACCATACTGACCACGACCGCCAGACTGCTTAGCGTGTTTACCTTCAACATCGGTAACTTTCTGACGAATCGCTTCGCGGTAAGCAACCTGTGGTTTACCCACGTTAGCTTCAACGTTGAATTCGCGACGCATACGGTCAACGATGATATCGAGGTGCAATTCACCCATACCAGCGATGATGGTCTGGTTAGACTCTTCATCAGTCCATACGCGGAATGATGGATCCTCTTTAGCCAAACGACCCAGAGCCAGACCCATTTTTTCCTGGTCAGCTTTGGTTTTTGGTTCAACTGCGATGGAGATTACCGGTTCAGGGAATTCCATACGCTCCAGAATGATCACGTTATCCGGATCACAGATGGTATCACCTGTGGTCACGTCTTTCAGGCCGATTGCCGCAGCAATGTCGCCCGCGCGAACTTCTTTGATCTCTTCACGCTTGTTAGCGTGCATCTGAACGATACGACCAAAACGCTCACGAGCCGATTTAACTGGGTTGTACACAGTATCACCGGAGTTAACCACGCCTGAATAAACGCGGAAGAACGTCAGGTTACCCACGAATGGGTCGGTAGCGATTTTGAATGCCAGTGCAGCAAACGGCTCATCATCGGTAGCGTGACGCTCAGCTGGAGTATCTTTACCGTCGTCCAGCATACCGTTGATTGCAGGCACGTCAGTTGGTGCTGGCAGGTAATCAATTACCGCATCCAGCATTGCCTGTACGCCTTTGTTCTTGAATGCAGAACCGCAAGTAACAAGAATGATCTCGTTAGCCAGCACGCGTGCACGCAGCGCAGTTTTGATTTCTTCTTCGGTCAGCTCATCGCCGCCCAAATATTTATCCATCAGCTCGTCAGAAGCTTCAGCTGCGGATTCAACCAGGTTCTGGCGCCATTCGTTTGCCAGCTCAACCATGTCAGCAGGGATGTCTTCGTATTCGAAGGTCACGCCCTGATCTGCATCGTTCCAGTTGATCGCTTTCATTTTCACCAGGTCAACAACACCGGTGAAACCTTCTTCAGCGCCAATTGCCAACTGAAGAGGAACGGCGGTTGCGCCCAGACGAGATTTAATCTGACCAACAACTTTCAGGAAGTTAGCACCCATGCGGTCCATTTTGTTAACGAACGCAATGCGTGGAACTTTGTATTTGTTTGCCTGACGCCATACGGTCTCAGACTGTGGCTGAACACCACCAACTGCGCAGTAAACCATTACCGCACCATCAAGAACACGCATGGAACGTTCTACTTCGATTGTGAAGTCAACGTGGCCCGGGGTGTCGATGATGTTTACGCGATGCGGCTCATACTGCTTAGCCATACCAGACCAGAATGCAGTAGTTGCTGCAGAGGTGATGGTAATACCACGCTCCTGCTCCTGCTCCATCCAGTCCATGGTGGCGGCGCCGTCATGAACTTCACCGATTTTGTGGTTTACACCGGTGTAGAACAGAATACGTTCGGTGGTAGTGGTTTTACCGGCGTCGATGTGCGCACTGATACCAATGTTACGGTAGCGTGCGATGGGTGTTGTACGAGCCATTTTATTCCTCGTTTGTTTCTTAGGCGTTCAGATTAAGTAACCCAGACGGGCAACTTCGTTGAAGCGCCCGTCTGTTGACTACAACTCCGAAGGGATTACCAACGGTAGTGTGCGAACGCCTTGTTGGCTTCTGCCATACGGTGAACGTCTTCACGTTTCTTAACTGCAGTACCTTTGTTGTCTGCAGCATCAGAAAGTTCGTTCGCCAGACGCAGAGCCATGGATTTATCACCACGTTTACGAGCAGCTTCAACGATCCAACGCATTGCCAGAGCATTACGACGAACCGGACGAACTTCAACTGGTACCTGATAAGTAGAACCACCAACGCGGCGAGACTTAACTTCTACAGTCGGGCGCACGTTGTCGAGAGCGACTTCGAAAGCTTCCAGTGAGTTTTTACCAGAGCGCTGAGCCAGGGTCTCAAGTGCACTGTATACGATTGCTTCTGCAGTAGATTTTTTACCATCTACCATCAGGATGTTTACAAATTTTGCCAGCAGTTCTGATCCGAACTTCGGATCTGGAAGAATTTTACGCTGACCAATGACGCGACGACGTGGCATGGGAATACTCCGTTGTTAATTCAGGATTGTCCAAAACTCAAAGAGTTTAGTGTGACATTTAGATAAATCAGTTTGGCCTTACTTAACGGAGAACCATTAAGCCTTAGGACGTTTCACGCCGTACTTAGAGCGAGATTGCTTACGGTCTTTAACGCCGGAGCAGTCAAGCGCACCACGAACGGTGTGGTAACGAACACCCGGAAGGTCTTTTACACGACCGCCACGGATCAGGATCACGGAGTGTTCCTGCAGGTTGTGACCTTCACCACCAATGTAGGAAGTCACTTCAAAACCGTTAGTCAAACGCACACGGCATACTTTACGCAGTGCGGAGTTTGGTTTCTTAGGAGTGGTGGTATATACACGGGTACATACACCACGTTTCTGCGGGCAGGCTTCCAGCGCAGGCACGTTGCTTTTTGCAACTTTGCGAGCGCGTGGTTTGCGTACCAGCTGGTTAACTGTTGCCATTAAATAGCTCCTGGTTTTAGCTTTTGCTTCGTAAACGCGTGATAAAAACGACCTCATACAATATGAGGACGCGAAATTTTAGGGCTACGCCGAAAAGGTGTCAAGAAATATACAGCGATCTCCGATCACCAGTTCATTTGACCGGTGTGTTGCACGGCAAGATTGACGAAGTCAGTATAGCTAACTACGTTAATTTTGGCTGAAATTTGACCAGCCAGGCCGCGGGCATCAATATCGTCTTTTAGCGCACAGACAGTTATGGGGGCATTACTGAGAATATCAACAAAGCGGGTGCCGTCTATCGCAGCGATGACGCCATCCTGAACGAGCAGCAACGCGTCGCCCTCACGCAGCATTCTCATCATACTGTCGATGTCGCAATGCCAGGGTGAATGGCTCAGGGTGTGGAGCATGACCGCCTCAGAATGTCAGAATGGTGTCGAAATGGGAGAGATGCTCACGCAGTGTATTGGGGGCAACCACGGTGGCGTCCAGAATAAAGGGTGTGTTCTCATTCAAACCGCGCGCCTGCAGTGAAGCCGCACAGACGTAAAATGTCTCGATGTCATACAGTGGCAGGACTTTAAAGGTTGAGATGTAGTCTCTCGCCAGCACTGCCTGCGGCTGTTGTCCGACCAGTAGCTGGAATACACCGTCTCCGGTAAAGAAGACGCCGATCTCCTCCGACAGAGCGGATGTCGCCAGCAGCGCATCCAACCCTTCCCTGCCGGCTGAACTGCCGTGCGGGGCGGAAGTAAACACAAAAGCAACGCGGTTCATCAGAATTGCACCATTCGATCGCAGGTCAATGCGGCTTGCGCCAGTGCACCGAGCCCACTAAGCGAAAACCCGTCATTGAGATTGGCCGCGGGTAAACCCAGACGTTTCGCTTCGCCCTCATCGTTCACGCCGCGTCGCAGTGCCGCCGCCACGCAGATATGCAGTGCAACGTCGTGCTCCTGGTGCAACGCTTGCCATGCCCGCACCAGATCGAACTCGTCCGAGGCCGGCGATGTCAGTTGGTTGGCGTTATACACGCCTTCCCGATAAAAGAAAACGCTAACCAGCTCATGCCCGGCTGCCAGTAGCGCGCGTGCAAACTGCAGCGCGCTACTGGCCTGCTGCGTACCGTAAGCTGGACCGGTAACCATCAACGCAAAACGCATTACTTTTCCTGCACCAGGAAGTCACCGCTTTTGAACTGACGGATGTAGAGATAGACCGTGTGTTTCGAGATATTCAGCCGGTCAGCAACCTGGTTAATCGCATCTTTGATATCGAAAATGCCTTTCTCGTAAAGGTTAAGCACAATCTGACGATTCTTAGCGTTGTTAGAGACATTGCGATCGGCATTAACCTCTTCAATGGTGAATTCCAGCGTCTGGGTGACCAGGTCTTCAACAGAGGAGGCGAAGTTGACAGAAGAACCCACGTCCGGCGTTTCTGGCGGGATAAAGGTGTTCATGATCTGCGAGAACGGCACATCAAGGTTCATGTTGATGCACAGCAAACCAATCACACGATGATCGCGATTACGGATCGCAATCGTCACCGATTTCATGAGGACGCCGCTTTTTGCGCGAGTGAAATAACATTTGGAGACGCTGCTGTCCGCGCCGGTCATGTCGTGGAGCATACGCAGTGCAAGGTCGGTGATTGGCGAACCAATTTTACGGCCGGTATGCTCACCATTGGCAATGCGGATGGCAGAACATTTCAGATCTTGCAGGGAGTGCAGAACGATTTCACAGTGGGACCCGATGAGCATCGCTAACCCGTCCACCACCGCTTCGTAGGATTTCAGAATATCGAAATCGGTCTGATCGAAAGGACGTTGATCCAGCAAATCGAGTTCACTGGTTTCATTGGTTAAAAGCGACCTGGTCATGAAAAAAACACTCCTTTTCAGGAGCCTGTCGGTATGTTTTCAGGGCAGGCTCATTATTTACACGGGCAACTAAATTAATACAGCGTAGGTAGCGCTTCCAGTGTTAATTATACCTGCACCACAATAAAAAAACCGCCGCCTCAAAGGCGGCGGTTTTCAGCGGTTTACTTCTTGGTGGCTTCAGCCGCCGGAGCAGCGTCCGGCTTAGCATCTGCTTTTGGTGCTGGCTTAATGTCCAGCAGCTCTACATCAAACACCAGCGTGGAGTTAGCCGGGATGCCCGGAACGCCTGTTTTTCCGTACGCCAGGGCCGGTGGGATTACCAGCTTGATTTTGCCGCCTTTCTTGATGTTTTTCAGGCCTTCAGTCCAGCCAGGGATAACACCGTCCAGACGGAAGGAGAGCGGTTCGCCACGGGTATATGAGTTATCGAACTCTTTACCGTCGGTCAGGGTGCCTTTGTAGTTAACGACAACAGTATCGCTGTCTTTTGGCGCATCACCGGTACCTTCTTTCTCTACTTTGTAGAGCAGGCCGGTGGAAGAGGTTTTAACGCCTTTCTCTTTCGCGAACTCATCACGGTAGGTTTTACCCTTCGTTTCGCTTTCGGCTGCGTCTTTCTCCATTTTCTCCTGAGCGGCGCCTTTCACGCGGGCTTCAAAAGCTTGCAGAGTTTGTTCGATTTCCTGGTCGGAGAGTTTGCTCTTATCGGCAAAGGCATCCTGAACACCGGCGATCAGCTGAGTCTGATCCAGTTTGATGCCCAGTTTTTCCTGCTCTTTCAGAGAGTTTTCCATATAACGACCCAGAGATGCGCCCAGTGCGTAGGCTGATTTCTGATCGTCATTTTTGAACGCCGCTTTGCTGTCTGCGCTAGCAGCAGGCTTCGCAGCAGTATCAGCAGCGAAAGTCAGCGGCGCATTCAGTGCGACGGCCATCGTGGTCGCCAGCAGCGTTACTTTAAACAGTGATTTCATCCATTTCTCCAGGGCCGGGGACTCTCACCCCGTGATAAGCGTAAATGAGTTGCGTACTATAAAACGTTGTGGAACAAATCTACAGACAGACGCTCCCGATTCTCAACACATTTCAGACTATTTTTGTTTTAATTAGTTTCCTGACAACAGGATGATTACTGCAGACAGGGATAATCTCGGGTACTATTCGCCGCCGCCAACCCCAGAAGGGGTGTAACAGATAAACGAGGTGAATCATGCAAGATACAGAATTTGAAGCACGTCTGGCTGAACTTGAAAGCCGCCTGGCTTTTCAGGAGATCACCATCGATGAACTGAATCAAACCGTCACCGCCCACGAGCTGGAGATGGCGAAGCTGCGGGACCTGATGCGTCTGTTGACAGAAAAAGTGAAAGCGACGCAGTCATCGCACATTGCATCACAGTCAGAAGAGACCCCGCCGCCCCATTATTAAGACGTAAAAAAAGCGGGATAATCCCGCTTTTTTTATACCGGTCGGTATTAGTGACAGCCGCAGCCGCCGTTACCACCGCAACCGCCTTTTCCGTGCTCATGACCGTGGTCGTGATCGTGGCTATGGCCGTGGCCACCGCAGCAACCGTCATGGTCGTGGTCGTGATCGTGGTCGTGACCATTCGCACCGTGAACGTGGCCGTGAGCCAGTTCTTCTTCAGTGGCTTCGCGGATCGCCATCACTTCTACGTTGAACTTGAGGTTCTGGCCAGCCAGCATGTGGTTGCCATCAACCACTACGTGGTCGTCTTCAACCTCAGTGATTTCTACAGGAACCGGACCCTGGTCAGTTTCAGCCAGGAAGCGCATGCCAACCTGCAGTTCGTCAACGCCCATGAAGACGTCTTTAGGAACACGTTGAACCAGGTTTTCATCGTACTGACCGTAAGCGTCATTTGAGGCAACTTCTACGTCAAATTTGTCGCCAACTTCATGACCGTCCAGCGCGTTTTCCAGGCCAGAAATCAGGGAACCGTGACCGTGCAGATAGTCCAGCGGCGCACTCACCGGAGACTCATCAACCAACACACCGTCTTCTGTACGTACCTGATAGGCCAGGCTGACCACCAGGTCTTTTGTTACTTTCATGATATCTCCTGAGCGTGGGAAAATTGCTGGCGCAGATTGTAGCGGAAATCTGCACCCGTGTACCCTTTAGCTTAAAAAAACTCAGGGCATATCGCTAGTCCGGATGAAAAATGCCGATCACTTGCTCTTCTTTGCGGACATGCTCGCGCGCCGCTTTATCGGCTTCGCGCATCTGATGACCGCACTTAACACACTCAACAATATCGATATTGTTTTCCCGCCACATGGCCAGTGAATCCTGAGCCTGGCAGGCCGGGCATTTTGCCCCGGCGATAAAGCGTTTACGAATTGCCATCATTCAACCCCGTTATTCAAATTCATCCCAACCATCCAGCTGCCGACGTTCCTGCTGCATCTCACGTTGAAAAATCTCTTCAAGCTCACGACGGGCCTCCCGTACACGAGATATTTGCACCGTATCGGTATGCACCGGCATCAGCTCGCGCAGCATGCGCATATCCAGTCGACGGAAGTGCAGTTGCGCACGCTGGGCCTGATGCGGATGCATCCCCAGCGTCACTAACGTTTTGCGCCCCAGCTCCAGCGCACTGGAGAAAGTCTCACGCGTAAACTGCTTCACGCCGGCCTGCAGCAGCTCGTGTGCTTCGACACGCCCGCGCGCACGAGCCAGAATATGCAGATGCGGAAAATGCTGCTGGCAAATCTCCACCAGCTTCATGGTGTCTTCCGGTTCGTTACAGGTGATGACGATAGACTCCGCCGCCTCTGCCCCCGCCGATCGCAGCAGTTCCACCTGTGTGGCATCGCCGTAATACACCTTATAGCCGTACTTGCGCATCAGATTCACTGCACTGATATCGCGCTCCAGCACGGTAACACGCTTTTTATTGGCCATCAGCAGGCGACCAATCACCTGACCAAATCGGCCAAAACCCACCACAATCACCTGCGGTTTGTCATCTTCCACCCACGGCGCTTCATGTTCATCTTCGGCGGCGTTAAAACGGCGAGCAAGGCGCTTATCAATGAGCTTCATCACCAGCGGCGTGGTCATCATCGACAGCGTGACGGTCACCAGCAGCAGCGCCATCTGATCATGCTGGAACAGACGCTGGGATGATGCTGTGGAGAAGAGCACAAAAGCGAACTCTCCCCCCTGACTCAACACACCGGCAAACTGCGCACGTTCCGAATGACGCAGGCCATACACTCGAGCCAGCCCATAAAGCACCAGCATTTTTACCGCAACCAGCACTGCCACGCTCAGCACCACCCACAGGATGTGGGTATAAAGCACGCCGAGGTTCAGCGCCATGCCGACCGAAATAAAGAACAGCCCTAACAGCAGCCCTTTAAACGGATCGATAGCGATCTCCAGCTCGTGCCGGTACTCACTTTCTGCCAGCAGAACGCCCGCAATAAAGGTTCCGAGCGCCATCGACAGCCCCAGCGCATCCATAAATAGCGCCGACCCGAGTACCAGCAGCAGTGTGGCAGCGGTAAACACTTCGCGCACGCCCGAGGCCGCAATAAAGCGGAACACCGGACGCAGCAGATAACGCCCGCCCACCAGCATGCCGGCAAATGCCAGCACCTTGATGCCGATTTTCATCCAGTCGAAGTGCTCGTCGCCCGACCCCGCCAGCAGCGGGACCAATGCCAGCGCCGGGATCACCGCCAGATCCTGGAACAGCAACACTGAAAAGCCCAACTGCCCCGCTTCGCTGCGGTTCATGCCTTTATCGCGCATCAACTGGAGCGCCATCGCGGTGGAGGACATCGCCAGCCCAATCCCACCAATCACGGCCGCCTGCCATGAGAATTGGGTCAGCATCAGCAGCCCGCCGAGGATCACCGCGCTGCACAACACCTGTGCGGCACCCACGCCGAAGATGGAGCGGCGCAACTGCCAGAGCTTCGCGGGATTCAGCTCGAGGCCGATAATAAACATCAGGAAGACGACGCCAAGCTCAGAGAAGTGCAGAATTTCGTCTACATCGCTGATAAACCCCAACCCCCACGGGCCAATGGCAATACCGGCCAGCAAATACCCCAACACCGCGCCAATCCCCAGACGTGCGGCTATCGGCACCGCCACCACGGCGGCGAACAGGAACAGCACCCCCGCCAGTAACAGATCGGAACCTTCCATCAGCCGCCTCCCGTCAGGTTGGGTGATGCCAGCCAGTCGCCGTAGGCTTTGGCATGGCTGGACAGCTCCTGCTGCTGCTGCCGACGCGCCCAGTAGATAATGATTGGGCTCATCCAGTGCATACGGCACATTGCTGCAGTCAGTTCAAACGGGCGTAAAATGTCGTTCATCGAATAGCGGTTAAGGCCGTCGTGGCGATAGGCACTCTCTGGCTCACCGGTGGTCACAACGTTACGCCAATACTTTCCCGCCAGTTGGTTTCCCCCCACACCGCTGGCGAAACCACGGCTTAGCACCCGGTCAAGCCACTCTTTCAGCAACGCAGGGCAGCTATAGGTATAAAGTGGATGCTGGAACACGATGATGTCGTGCTGACGCAGCAGTTCCTGTTCTCGCGGGATATCAATAAAAAAATCGGGGTAGTGCGCGTAAAGATCGTGCACCGTCACATGACTGAGCTGTAATGCCGGTTGAAGCAAAACCCGGTTGGCGACCGAGTCCTGAGACTCCGGATGGGCATACAGCAGCAGCACTTTTGCTGTCTGGGACATCATTCCTCTCCCGGGTCGTCATCACTGTTATTTTGGGCTACCATGGCACACCCACGCGGCGCGTGGCGGCATATTTAACCTTATTATAATGACAACCTAACATAGTCTGAACATACGGCGCTCTATGATTGTTTTCTCCTCATTACAAATTCGGCGCGGTGTCCGCGTCCTGCTGGACAATGCGACAGCCACCATTAACCCGGGCCAGAAAGTGGGCCTGGTGGGTAAAAACGGCTGCGGTAAATCCACGTTGCTGTCACTGCTGAAAAACGAGATCAGCGCGGATGGCGGTAACTTCACCTACCCCGGCAACTGGCAGCTGGCCTGGGTAAATCAAGAGACCCCAGCCCTGAGCGTACCGGCGATGGATTATGTTATTGACGGCGATCGGGAGTACCGCAAGCTCGAGGCAGAGCTGAATGCCGCCAATGAGCGCAACGATGGGCACGCCATTGCCACCGTCCACGGCAAACTGGACGCTATCGATGCGTGGACTATTCGCTCGCGCGCCTCCACGCTGCTGCACGGTCTGGGCTTTAGCAACGAACAGCTCGAACGTCCGGTCAGCGATTTTTCCGGTGGCTGGCGGATGCGTCTGAACCTTGCCCAGGCGCTGATCTGCCGCTCCGACCTGCTGCTCCTCGATGAACCAACTAACCACCTCGATCTCGATGCGGTGATCTGGCTGGAGAAGTGGCTGAAAAGCTATCAAGGCACGCTGATCCTGATCTCTCATGACCGTGACTTCCTTGATCCGGTGGTAGACAAAATTATTCATATCGAACAGGAATCGATGTTCGAATATACCGGCAACTACAGCTCGTTCGAACGCCAGCGCGCGGTGCGTCTCTCCCAGCAGCAGGCGATGTACGAAAGCCAGCAGCAGCGTGTGGCGCACCTGCAAAGCTTTGTCGATCGTTTTAAAGCGAAAGCGTCGAAAGCGAAACAGGCCCAGAGCCGCATTAAGATGCTGGAACGTATGGAGATGATCGCCCCGGCGCACGTCGATAACCCGTTCCATTTCAGCTTCCGCGAGCCAGAGAGCCTGCCGAATCCGTTGCTGAAAATGGAAAAGGTCAGCGCAGGCTACGGCGAGCGCATCATCCTTGACTCCATTAAGCTCAACCTGGTGCCGGGTTCACGTATCGGCCTACTCGGGCGTAACGGTGCCGGTAAATCCACACTGATTAAACTGCTGGCGGGCGAGCTTAACCCGGTAAGCGGCGATATCGGCCTGGCGAAGGGCATCAAGCTGGGTTACTTCGCCCAGCACCAGCTGGAGTTTTTACGCGCGGATGAGTCCCCGCTTCAGCACCTGGCGCGCCTGGCGCCGCAGGAGATGGAGCAGAAGCTGCGCGATTACCTTGGCGGTTTTGGCTTCCAGGGCGATAAGGTGACTGAAAACACCGAACGCTTCTCCGGCGGCGAAAAAGCCCGTCTGGTGCTGGCGCTGATCGTCTGGCAGCGCCCAAACCTGCTGCTGCTCGATGAACCGACCAACCACCTTGATCTCGATATGCGCCAGGCGTTGACCGAAGCGTTAATTGAGTTTGAAGGTGCGCTGGTTGTCGTCTCGCACGACCGTCACCTGCTGCGCTCCACCACTGACGATCTGTATCTGGTCCATGATGGCAAAGTGGAGCCGTTCGATGGCGATCTGGAAGATTACCAGCAGTGGTTAAGCGACGTGCAGAAGCAGGAGAACCAGCCTGCCGACGGGGCAAAAGACAACGCCAACAGCGCTCAGGGCCGTAAAGATCAGAAGCGCCGGGACGCGGAGCTGCGCACGCAAACCCAGCCGCTGCGTAAGGAGATCACCCGTCTGGAAAAAGAGATGGAGAAACTCCACGCCCAGTTGGCGACGGTTGAAGAGAAGCTCGGCGACAGCGGGCTGTACGATCAGAGCCGCAAAGCGGAGCTGACCGACTGTCTGCAGCGCCAGGCAAAAACAAAATCCAGCCTCGAAGAGTGTGAAATGGCCTGGCTCGACGCCCAGGAGCAGCTTGAGGGCATGCTCGCATCGCTATGACTCAAACAATCCCCTCAGACTTTAATTTTGCCCCCGAAGAGAGCGCGACATTCATCCCAATGCGCGGCGTGGCGAATCGTCATCTGCAAACTATGCTGCCGCGCCTGATCCGCCGAAAACTGCAATTCACGCCCCACTGGCAGCGCCTTGAGCTGCCGGATGACGACTTTGTCGATTTGGCCTGGAGCGAAGATCCCCAGCAGGCGCAGCATAAACCACGGCTGGTGGTCTTTCATGGTCTGGAAGGCAGCCTGCATAGCCCCTATGCCCACGGCCTGATCCAGGCGGCAAAAGCGCGTGACTGGTTAGGCGTGGTGATGCACTTTCGCGGCTGCAGCGGGGAGCCAAACCGGCAAAAGCGGATCTACCACTCCGGCGAAATCGAAGACGGCCGCTGGTTTTTAAACTGGCTGGCGAGGTCGTTCCGCCCGGCACCCACCGCCGCAGTAGGGTTCTCACTCGGCGGTAACATGCTGGCCTGTCTGCTGGCGAAAGAGGGCGATAATGTTCCACTGGATGCCGCCGCCATTGTCTCTGCACCGTTTATGCTGGAACAGTGCAGCTATCATATGGAGAAAGGCTTCTCCCGCGTTTATCAGCACTACCTGCTGAATCTGCTGAAGGCGAACGCCCTACGTAAACTGAAGGCTTATCCGCAGTCGCTGCCAGTAAATCTGCAGCAAATTAAGCGCATGCGCAGACTTCGCGAGTTTGACGACCTGATCACCGCGAAGATCCACGGTTTTACCGACGCGATTGATTACTATCGCCAGTGCAGCGCCATGCCGTTACTGAATCAAATCACCCGGCCCACGCTGATTATCCATGCCAAAGACGATCCCTTTATGGATCATCACTCCATCCCGGCACCTGAGCATTTACCGGCTAGCGTGCAGTATCAGTTAACCGAGAACGGCGGGCACGTGGGTTTTGTCGGCGGTACCCTGCGCCGTCCAAAGATGTGGCTGGAAACGCGCATCCCGGACTGGCTCAGCACCTATCTGGAAACCAAATCATGATCATTCCCTGGCAGGATCTGCCTCCCGACACGCTGGATAATCTGATTGAAAGCTTTGTCTTGCGCGAGGGCACCGATTATGGTGAACATGAACGCTCGCTTGAGATGAAAGTCGCCGATGTTAAACAGCAGCTCAAAAGCGGTGAAGCCGTGCTGGTGTGGTCAGAACTGCACGAAACGGTGAATATTATGCCTCGCGGTCAGTTTCGCGACTGATCGCCCCCTCTTGCCATCCAGGGAGTTGCTATGTCCGCCAGACATCCGGTTATCGCCGTTACAGGGTCCAGTGGTGCGGGAACCACCACCACCAGCCTCGCCTTTCGCAAGATATTCTCCCAGCTTCACCTCCAGGCAGCGGAAGTCGAAGGCGACAGTTTTCATCGCTACACCCGCCCTGAAATGGATATGGCCATCCGCAAGGCCCGAGATTTAGGCAAACACATCAGCTACTTTGGCCCGGATGCCAACGACTTTGGCCTGCTGGAGCAAACCTTCGCCGAGTACGGGCGCAGCGGTACAGGCCATGCGCGCAAATATCTGCACACCTATGACGAAGCCGTACCGTGGAACCAGGTGCCGGGCACCTTTACGCCGTGGCAGCCGCTACCGGAACCCACCGATGTGCTGTTTTATGAGGGGTTACACGGTGGTGTCGTCACGCCGCAGCACGACGTGGCACGCCATGTTGATCTGCTGGTGGGTGTGGTACCCATTGTTAATCTGGAGTGGATCCAGAAGCTGACACGCGATACCAGCGAGCGCGGGCATTCCCGAGAAGCGGTGATGGATTCGGTGGTGCGATCCATGGAAGATTACATTAACTTCCTCACTCCGCAGTTTTCACGTACCCACATTAACTTCCAGCGCGTCCCGACGGTGGATACCTCCAACCCGTTTGCGGCAAAAGCGATACCTTCGCTGGATGAGAGTTTTGTGGTGATTCATTTCCGCAATCTGGAAGAGATTGATTACCCCTGGCTACTGGCCATGCTGCAGGGTTCATTCATTTCACACATGAATACACTGGTGGTGCCGGGCGGGAAGATGGTGCTGGCGATGGAGTTGATTATGACGCCACTGGTGCAGCGGTTGATGGAAGGGAAGAAAATCGCCTGAGGCTTTTTGCCCGGTGGCGCTGCGCTTACCGGGCCTACAGGATCCGTAGGCCGGGCAAACGAAGTGCCGCCCGGCACTTTACCCAGAACTTATGCCTCGATCACTTCATACGAATGCGTGATTTTTACTGCTTTTTCCAGCATCAGCGCCACGGAGCAATACTTCTCAGCCGACAGGTCAACCGCACGGGATACCGCCGCATCTTTCAGCTCTTTGCCGGTCACCAGGAAGTGCAGATTGATATGGGTGAACAAACGCGGCGCTTCTTCACGACGTTCTGACGTCAGTTTTACTTCGCAGTCGGTCACATCGTGACGCCCTTTTTGCAGGATCGATACTACGTCGATTGCGCTGCATCCCCCCGCCGCCATCAGCACTACTTCCATTGGACTTGGCGCTTTGTCACCGGAGTTGCCATCCATCAAAATCTGGTGTCCCGAAGCGGACTCGCCGAGGAACGTTAACCCTTCAACCCATTTAACACGCGCTTGCATTTTATTCACTCCAGGTTTGCATTTTTCATGACAGATTACGCGCCAGTAACAATTCTGGCAACGGAAGGCGACCTGCATCAAGCTGAAGCGAGACACCAGGAGACACGCAGCAAAACCTATGCTAAAACAGTCGAGATGCTACAGTAATACATTGACGTTACACATGTATGCAGAGGACATCACACATTACAGGCTGCTAATTTTGTGACAGCCAGTTTCCCAGGTACGGGGAAGAATTCGATTGCAACCCCAGAGTAAAAGGTGCACATCCTGGCTCTGGAGATAGCTTATAACAGAGGATAACAGCGCATGGTGCTTGGCAAACCGCAAACAGACCCGACTCTCGAATGGTTCTTGTCTCATTGCCATATTCATAAGTACCCATCGAAGAGCACGCTGATTCACCAGGGTGAAAAAGCGGAAACGTTGTATTACATCGTCAAAGGCTCAGTAGCAGTGCTGATCAAAGATGAAGAAGGCAAAGAGATGATCCTCTCTTACCTGAATCAGGGAGATTTCATCGGCGAGCTGGGCTTGTTTGAAGAAGGTCAGGAGCGTAGCGCCTGGGTTCGTGCGAAAACCGCGTGTGAAGTGGCAGAGATCTCCTATAAGAAGTTCCGCCAGCTGATCCAGGTTAACCCGGATATCCTGATGCGTCTCTCTTCGCAGATGGCTCGCCGTCTGCAGATCACGTCTGAGAAAGTGGGTAACCTCGCCTTCCTGGATGTTACCGGCCGTATCGCTCAGACCCTGTTGAACCTGGCGAAACAGCCAGACGCCATGACCCACCCGGACGGTATGCAAATTAAAATCACCCGTCAGGAAATTGGTCAGATCGTCGGATGTTCTCGTGAGACAGTCGGTCGTATCCTGAAAATGCTGGAAGACCAAAACCTGATCTCTGCCCACGGTAAAACCATCGTGGTCTACGGAACGCGTTAATCCCGCTTAAACGGCGTGACATCGCAAGGTGGCACGCCGTTTTTGTCTCTCTCACCCATGTGGCGCAGACTCATTTATCACCCGGAAGTTAACTACGCACTGCGGCAAACCCTGGTGCTGTGTCTCCCTGTGGCTGTGGGTTTGATCCTGGGCCATCTGCAACAAGGTCTGCTCTTCTCTCTCGTTCCTGCCTGCTGCAACATCGCGGGGCTCGACACCCCACATAAACGCTTTTTCAAACGCCTGATCGTTGGCGGTACACTGTTTGCTGGCTGTAGCCTGGCCGTACAGCTTTTACTGGCACAAGATATCCCGCTGCCGCTCATCTTGACCGTACTGGCGATGACGCTAGGCGTGACGGCGGAGTTAAGCTCCCTGCATGCGCGACTACTGCCCGCCTCGCTGATTGCCGCCATCTTTACTCTGAGCCTGGCGGGGAACATGCCGGTCTGGGAACCGTTACTGATCTATGCCCTGGGCACCCTGTGGTACGGGTTGTTCAACTGGTTCTGGTTCTGGATGTGGCGCGAACAGCCGCTACGCGAGTCGCTCAGCCTGCTCTACCAACAACTTGCGGATTATTGCGAAGCGAAATACACCCTGCTGACGCAGCACACCGATCCCGAAAAGTCGTTACCGCCGCTGCTGGCCCGTCAGCAGAAGGTCGTTGACCTGATTAGCCAGTGCTACCAGCAGTTGCACATGCTGGCGGCCAATAAAAATCATGAATACAAGCGCCTGCTGCGCGTCTTCCAGGTGGGACTCGATCTGCAGGAGCATATCTCCGTCAGCCTGCACCACCCGCATGAGGTGCAAAAGCTGGTCGAGCGCAGCCACGCGGAATCGGTGCTGCGCTGGAATGCCCAGACGGTCGCCGCCCGGCTACGGGTACTGGCGGACGATATTTTGTATCACCGCTACCCCACCCGTTTCACGATGGACAAGCAGCTTGGCGCGCTGGAGAAAATCGCCCGTCAGCATCCGGATAACCCGGTGGGCCAGTTCTGCGCCTGGCACTTCAGCCGCATTGCCCGCGTGCTGCGGACCCAGCGCCCACTTTACCCGCGCGATTTGATGGCAGATAAGCAGAAGCGCCTGCCGCTGATCCCCGCCCTGAGAAGCTATCTGTCGCTGAAATCCGCCGCCCTGCGTAACGCTGCACGTATCAGCGTAATGCTGAGTATCGCCAGCCTGATGGGCGTAGCACTGCACCTGCCTAAACCTTACTGGATCCTGATGACGGTGCTGTTCGTCACGCAAAACGGCTATGGCGCCACGCGGGTACGCATCCTGCACCGGGCGGGCGGCACGCTGGCGGGGCTGATCATCGCGGGTGTCGCCCTGCACTTTCACGTGGCGGAAGGATTTACGCTGGCGGGGATGCTGGTCATTACGCTGGTGAGCTACCTGTTTATCCGCAAGAACTACGGTTGGGCGATGGTAGGCTTTACGGTCACGGCGGTATATACCCTGCAACTGCTCACCCTGAATGGCGATCAGTATATTATCGCCCGGCTGGTCGATACCCTGATTGGCTGTCTGATTGCCTTTGGCGGGATGGTGTGGCTGTGGCCGCAGTGGCAAAGCGGGCTGTTGCGCCAGAATGCTCACGATGCGCTGGAGGCGGACCAGGAGGCAATTCGGCTGATCCTCAGTGACGATCCGCAGCCGACGCCGCTTGCCTGGCAGCGTATGAAGGTAAATCAGGCGCACAATGCCCTGTTCAACTCACTGAATCAGGCGATGCTGGAGCCCGGTTTTAACTCGGCTTATCTGGCAGATATGAAGCTGTGGGTTACCCACAGCCAGTTTATCGTCGAACATATCAACGCGATGACCACTTTGGCGCGGGAACATACGATGCTGACCCCAGACCTGGCCCAGCGTTATCTGCAGTCGTGTGAAATCGCCCTTCAGCGCTGCCAGCAGCGTCTGGAGTATGATTCAGCCGGTGAAAGCGGCGATGAGAATATCCTGGAAGCACCGGAAACCCTGACGTACGGTCCGATGAGCACGCTGGAACAGCATCTCCAGCGCGTACTGGGGCATCTGAACACCATGCACACCATTTCGTCAGTGGCCTGGCGTCAGCGCCCGCAGCACGGCATCTGGTTAACCCGGCGCCTGAAACGCACGCCCTATTAACTGGCTGCTATGCCTGAACGACGTGCTTCACCGCCTGGGCAAAGCGATTCATCCCTTCATCGATATCCTGGCTTTCCACCACCAGTGATGGCGCAAAGCGCATCACGTCCGGCCCGGCGTTGAGCACCATCACCCCGGCATTTGCCGCCGCATGCAGGAAATCGCGCGCCCGCCCCTGGTATTGCGGTTTCAGCTCGGCACCAATCAACAGCCCCATACCGCGAATGTCGCTAAAGACATCGTATTGCGCGTCGATCTGCTGGAGATGCTGCACAAACTGCTCGCGCTTGTTGTTCACGCCGCTCAGCACTGCCGGCGTATTAATGATATCGAACGCCGCGCCGGCGATCGCGCAGGCCAGCGGGTTACCGCCGTAGGTGGAACCATGGGAGCCCACGTGGAACGCCGAGGCAATGTCCTGGGTGGTGAGCACCGCGCTTACCGGGAAGCCGCCGCCCAGCGCTTTGGCGCTGGTCAGAATATCCGGCGTCACGCCATAGTGCATGTAGGCAAACAGATCCCCGGTGCGCCCCATCCCGCTCTGGACTTCATCAAACACCAGCAGCGCCTGATGCTGGTCGCACAACTCGCGCAGCCCTTGCAGGAATTCCGGGGTCGCCGCCATCACGCCGCCCTCACCCTGAATTGGTTCAACCACCACCGCACAGGTGTGATCGTCCATCACCGCTTTAACGGCATGCAGATCGTTAAACGGCACGTGGATAATATCTGCCGGTTTCGGGCCAAAGCCATCGGAATATTTTGGCTGACCGCCCACGGAGACCGTGAACAACGAACGACCGTGGAAGGCGTTATGGAAGGCGATGATTTTACTTTTATACGGACTGTGGCGCGTGGAGGCATAGTAGCGCGCCAGCTTGAAGGCCGTTTCGTTCGCTTCCGTACCGGAGTTCATAAACAGCACGCGCTCGGCAAAGGTGGCATCGATAATTTTACGGCCCAGACGCAGCGCGGGTTCATTGGTAAACACGTTACTGGTGTGCCACAGGGTTTCACCCTGAGTTTTGAGTGCCTCAACCAGCGCCGGGTGGCAGTGGCCTAACGCCGTCACCGCAATACCGCCTGCGAAATCAATATACTCTTTACCCTGCTGATCCCAGACCTTGCTGCCCTTTCCCTTTACCGGGATAAACTCAGCCGGTGCATAAATCGGCAGAATGACTTCATCGAATGTCGCGCGCGTAATTGCAGATTGTTCAGTTGCCATGTAACCCCACCCTTTTTTAAGCAAGAAGCAGAAGTGAAAATATAATCACGAAATATGCTTAAAAAATCACTTTATGGCAACTAAAAATCAACGATTGAGGAAATTAGCCAGCAGCTGGTGGCCCTGTTCGCTGAGAATGCTTTCCGGATGAAACTGCACACCTTCCAGATCCCATTCACGATGGCGGATGCCCATAATCTCACGGGTCTCGCTCCAGGCGGTCACCTCGAAGCAATCCGGTAAGGTTGGTGGGTCAATCACCAGCGAGTGATAGCGGGTGACGGTCAGGGGATTATTCAGGCCACAGAATACACCTGTGCCCGTGTGCGTCACCGGGGAAGTTTTGCCGTGCATCACTTTGGCCGCGCGAACAATCGTCGCGCCAAACGCCTGGCCAATCGCCTGATGACCCAGGCAGACGCCAAGAATCGGTCGCTTACCGGCATAGTGGCGGATTGCAGCCAGCGAGATGCCGGATTCATCCGGGGTACAGGGGCCGGGGGAGATCACAATTTTGTTCGGGTTCAACGCCGCGATGTCCGCCAGCGACAGCGCATCGTTACGCCGGACGATAACCTCGGCACCGAGTTCACAGAAATACTGGTATAAGTTCCAGGTGAAGGAATCGTAGTTATCAATCAGCAGAATCATGGCGGCTCCCGAAAAATGGCCGCCCTATTCTACTCAGTTTCCCGTGCTTCGCTCACCACTTTGCTGAAGATTGTATTGAGCGCGCTCAGATCCCCCATCGCCCCGCTCTGATTGGCCTGCGCCCAGTCATCCGGCTCAATGCCGCGCCAGTCGAGCTGATAGCCCGCGTGGATCGCCAGCTGCTCAAAGAAAATGCGCTGCACAATGCCGTTACCAATGCGGAACGGATGCAGGACGTTAATTTCACAATAGTAATGGCTGAGACGATTTATGAAGGGCTCTTTCGCCAGCCCGACGAGGTATGACTCGTCTTCCAAATCCTGCATCAGGGCGTTGCCCTCTTTTTCGATATAGGCAAAGTGGCAGAATCGGGTATCACCTTGATAAATGTCGATCTCACGGATATCGCCCGCCCAGTCAAAAATGTCCTGGTACAGGTGCTGATGCAGAGCGCAGAGGTGCGGCAAACCGCGTGAAGGTGGCCCCAGGGTCAAGGTCGCGGCGCGCAGGGCAGTTAATTCATACGCCGCCTGCGCAAGGCGCTCGGCCTGACGAATGCCCAGCCGGTTACGCATCACGTTCAGCCCGGGATAGAGGTAAGGATCGCGGCCATTGCCAAATTTATCGCTCATAGTGCCTCCTGAGTTCCTCAAGGCGCACCTGCGCATCGTCTGCGCTGAGCGTAATTAGCGCGCTATCAACACCTTCAAGACGCCGACTGGCCTGAAAATTTGCGTTACGCTGCTGTTCCCAGAGACGGGATTTTTGCTTGTCAGTGAGCTTTTTCATCTTTTACCTCCCTGAATGGGCCCGTGTTGCCACAAGTATAAGCAGCAAACTGCGGTTTCGCAGGGAGGAAAAGGCAACGCGGACAACGGATGCCCGCGTATTCAATGATTAAGGCAGAACCTTAGCAGAGAGGATAACTACCGGTTTTGTAGGGACATTCTGGTAAGGGCCGACGTTATGGGTCTGCACCTGAGAGATTTTATCGGCCACGTCCATGCCTTTCACAACTTTACCAAATACCGCATAGCCAAAATCACGCTGGCCGTGGTCGAGGAAGGCGTTATCCGCCACATTGAGGAAGAACTGGCTGGTCGCGCTGTCTTTGTCGGCAGTACGCGCCATAGAGATGGTGCCACGCGTATTGCGCAGGCCGTTATCCGCTTCGTTTTTGATTGGCGGGTTCGGCTGCTTCTGCTGCATCTGCTCGTTGAACCCACCGCCCTGCAGCATAAAGCCCGGGATCACGCGGTGGAATGTGGTGTTGTTATAAAAACCGCTGTTAACGTAGTCGAGGAAGTTTTTCACAGAAACGGGAGCTTTCTGGCTATCCAGTTCCAGCTCAATATTACCCGCAGAGGTGGTCAGCAGAACGTGCGGGTCTCCTTTGGCTGCCAGCGCAGCAGGAGAAAGAGCAGATAAGGCAAGTACAGCCGCGACAGCCGCCAGGGTTGATTTGAGCATGAGAATTCCTTAACAAAGCGCAGTAAAGAAAGCGAGTGGCTTGATTCTAAAGAGCAGTATGGGCATAGGCCAGCCATTTACCTAATTTTACCAATTTGAAACAGATGTAACCGTCCGGCGAAGGAATGCGCGCGATTACGATGCGACATTAATCACACTCACTACTGCAATTGTTATTTAATTTCTCATAAAAGATTTAATTAGATCACATTCACGACTAAAATCTGGCCGTTCTCAGCGCCGTCAACGCGCTTTACATTTCTATTCACAGGCCAGTCATGACTAACAGCAATCGTATCAAGCTCACATGGATCAGCTTCTTTTCCTACGCCCTTACCGGTGCGTTGGTGATCGTCACCGGGATGGTGATGGGAAATATCGCAGATTATTTCAACCTGCCCGTTTCCAGCATGAGTAATACCTTTACCTTTCTTAACGCCGGGATCTTGATCTCTATCTTCCTCAACGCCTGGCTGATGGAGATCGTTCCCCTGAAAACGCAGCTGCGTTTTGGCTTTGTGCTGATGGTCGCCGCGGTTGCAGGACTGATGCTCAGCCACAGCATCGCCCTGTTCTCCGCCGCTATGTTCGTGCTCGGGCTGGTCAGCGGGATCACCATGTCGATCGGCACCTTCCTCATTACCCATATGTATGAAGGGCGTCAGCGCGGCGCACGCCTGCTGTTCACCGACTCCTTCTTCAGCATGGCGGGGATGATCTTCCCGATGGTCGCCGCCGTTTTGCTGGCGCGCAGCATCGAGTGGTACTGGGTGTATGCCAGCATCGGCCTGGTGTACGTGGCCATTTTTGTGCTGACCTTCGGCTGTGAATTCCCGGTGCTCGGCAAAAAAGCAGTGCAGGCCGACAACCCGGTGGTGAAAGAGAAATGGGGGATCGGCGTGCTGTTCCTGTCGGTCGCCGCCCTGTGCTACATCCTCGGCCAGCTGGGCTTTATTTCCTGGGTTCCGGAGTATGCGAAAGGGCTGGGCATGAGCCTGAACGATGCCGGTCAGCTGGTGAGTGATTTCTGGATGTCTTACATGTTCGGTATGTGGGCATTCAGTTTTATCCTGCGCTACTTCGACCTGCAGCGGATCCTCACCGTACTGGCGGGTGCGGCAACCGTGCTGATGTACCTGTTTATCAACGGCTCCGCAGAGCAGATGCCGTGGTTCATCATGACGCTCGGCTTTTTCTCCAGCGCCATTTATACCTCGCTCATTACCCTGGGCTCTCTGCAGACGAAAGTGGCCTCGCCGAAGCTGGTTAACTTTGTCCTGACTTGCGGCACCATTGGCACCATGCTGACCTTCGTGGTCACCGGCCCGATTGTGGCGCACAGCGGTCCGCTGGCGGCGCTGCACACCGCAAACGGTCTGTATGCCGTGGTGTTCGTTATGTGCCTGGTGCTCGGTTTCGTCACCCGCCATCGTCAGCATACGGTCGCTGCCACCTCTCATTGATCCGCTTCTCGATCCCCGTCTGAAAAGAGGCCGCTTCTGCGGCCTCCTCCAAATTGCTCCTTAAATAAAGAGGAGTATGCATATCGATTAATAAGCCGCCTAATTTGTATGCAAAATAGCATTCCTGAAAAGCCTGCCATTTCCGCTACTTATAAAAACCCTGACAAATCAGCAATATACTCCTTAGGGAGTAGTTGCGGGCTGAATTGATTTACATCAATAAGCGCCGTTGCTGAATCGTTAAGGTAGGCAGTAATAGAAAAGAAATCGAGGCAAAAATGAGCAAAGTCAGACTCGCTATCATCGGTAACGGCATGGTCGGTCACCGCTTTATTGAGGACCTTCTCGATAAAGCCGACGCTACCCAGTTCGATATTACCGTGTTCTGTGAAGAACCCCGCAAGGCGTACGACCGCGTGCACCTCTCCTCCTACTTCTCACACCATACCGCCGAAGAGCTCTCTCTGGTACGCGAAGGTTTTTACGAGAAGCATGGCGTGAAGGTACTGGTGGGCGAACGCGCTATCACCATTAACCGTCAGGAAAAAGTGATCCATTCCAGTGCGGGACGCACGGTTTTTTACGACAAGCTGATTATGGCGACGGGCTCTTACCCGTGGATCCCACCGATCAAGGGTTCCGAAACTCAGGATTGCTTCGTTTATCGCACCATTGAAGATCTCAACGCCATCGAGTCCTGCGCCCGTCGCAGCAAACGCGGCGCGGTGGTCGGCGGCGGTCTGCTCGGTCTGGAAGCGGCCGGCGCGCTGAAGAATTTAGGCGTTGAAACCCACGTCATCGAATTTGCCCCGATGCTGATGGCCGAGCAGCTTGACCACATGGGTGGCGATCAGCTCAAACGCAAAATTGAAAGCATGGGTGTGAAAGTTCACACCAGCAAAAACACCAAAGAGATCGTTCAGGAAGGCACCGAAGGCCGCAAAACCATGCGCTTTGCCGACGGCAGCGAGCTGGAAGTTGACTTTATCGTCTTCTCTACCGGTATTCGCCCACGCGACAAGCTGGCCACCCAGTGCGGTCTGACCGTTGCCCAGCGCGGCGGCATCACCATTAATTCCACCTGCCAGACCTCCGATCCGGATATCTACGCGATCGGCGAATGCGCCAGCTGGGAAAACCACGTTTACGGTCTGGTCGCCCCTGGCTACAAAATGGCGCAGGTTGCCGTTGACCATATCCTCGGCAATGAAAACGCCTTTGAAGGCGCAGACATGAGCGCCAAGCTGAAACTGCTGGGGGTTGACGTAGGCGGTATTGGCGATGCACACGGTCGCACACCAAAATCTCGCAGCTACGTTTACCTCGACGAGAACAAAGAAGTTTATAAACGTCTGATCGTCAGTGAAGACAACAAAATCCTGCTCGGCGCGGTGCTGGTCGGTGATACCAGTGATTTCGGCAACCTGCTGCAGCTGGTGCTGAACGCCATTGAACTGCCAGAAAACCCGGACGCGCTGATCCTGCCCGCCCATGCTGCTGGTGGTAAGCCGTCTATCGGCGTCGATAAACTGCCGGATAGCGCGCAGATTTGTTCCTGCTTCGATGTCACCAAAGGCATGCTGGTCTCTGCCATCAACAAAGGGTGCCACACCGTTGCCGCCCTGAAGGCCGCGACCAAAGCCGGTACCGGCTGCGGGGGCTGTATCCCGCTGGTAACCCAGGTGCTCAACGCCGAGCTGGCGAAACAGGGTATCGAAGTCAGCCACAACCTGTGTGAGCACTTCGCCTACTCTCGCCAGGAGCTGTACCATCTGATCCGCGTCGAAGGCATTAAATCCTTCGACGAGCTGCTGGAAAAACACGGCCAGGGCTATGGCTGTGAAGTGTGTAAACCAACCGTCGGCTCGCTGCTGGCCTCCTGCTGGAATGAGTACGTTCTCAAACCGCAGCACACACCGTTGCAGGATACCAACGACAACTTCCTGGCTAACATCCAGAAAGACGGTACTTACTCAGTGATCCCACGTTCTGCTGGCGGCGAAATCACCCCGGAAGGGCTGGTGGCAGTAGGTCGCGTGGCGCGTGAATTCAACCTGTACACCAAAATTACCGGTTCTCAGCGTATCGGCCTGTTCGGCGCGCAAAAAGACGATCTGCCGGAAATCTGGCGTCAGCTGATTGAAGCGGGCTTCGAAACTGGTCATGCGTATGCTAAAGCGCTGCGGATGGCCAAAACCTGCGTCGGCAGCACCTGGTGCCGTTACGGCGTGGGCGACAGCGTCGGCTTCGGCGTGGAACTGGAAAACCGCTACAAAGGCATCCGTACCCCGCACAAAATGAAGTTCGGTGTCTCTGGCTGTACCCGTGAATGTGCCGAAGCACAGGGTAAAGATGTGGGTATCATCGCCACCGAAAAAGGCTGGAACCTGTACGTGTGCGGTAACGGTGGGATGAAACCACGCCACGCGGATCTGCTGGCCGCGGATCTTGACCGTGAAACACTGCTTAACTATCTCGACCGTTTCATGATGTTCTACATCCGTACCGCCGACAAACTGACCCGTACCGCACCGTGGCTTGATAACCTGGAAGGCGGCATCGACTACCTGAAGTCGGTCATCATCGATGACAAACTCGGCCTGAACGCGACGCTGGAAGAAGAGATGGCGCGCCTGCGTGACGCCGTGATTTGCGAATGGACTGAAACCGTCAACACCCCGGCGGCACAGGTTCGCTTCAAACACTTTATCAACAGCACCCAGCGCGATCCGAGCGTTCAGATTGTGCCAGAGCGCGAGCAACATCGCCCGGCCACGCCGTATGAACGTATTCCGGTCACTCTGGTGGAGGAAAACGCATGAGCCAGTGGGTAAACATCTGCAAAATCGACGACATCCTGCCCGCTACCGGCGTGTGTGCGCTGCTGGGTCATGAGCAGGTCGCCATTTTCCGTCCGCGCCAGGATGAACAGGTTTTTGCGATCAGCAATATCGACCCGTTCTTTGAGGCCAGCGTCCTGTCACGCGGCCTTATCGCCGAACATCAGGGTGAGCTGTGGGTTGCCAGCCCGCTGAAAAAGCAGCGCTTTCGTCTGAGCGACGGCCACTGTATGGAAGATGAAAGCCACTCTGTTAAGCACTATGACGTTCGTGTGAAAGACGGCAAGGTGCAGCTGCGAGGCTAATTGAAACGGGGGTGCAATGCCCCCGCTATTTTATTTTTATTTCGTTTTTGTTTTATTTCTATTAATCAGGATAATCATATGTTTACAGACACTATTAATAAGTGTGCGGCTAATGCTGCGCGTATCGCACGTCTCAGTAAAGAGAGTCCTCTCGGCTTTTGGGTCAGTTCCGCGATGGCGGGGGCCTATGTCGGTCTGGGGATTATTTTAATTTTCACCCTCGGTAACCTGCTCGATCCCTCCGTGCGTCCGCTGGTGATGGGAGCGACCTTTGGCATCGCGTTAACCCTGGTGATCATCGCCGGTTCTGAGCTGTTCACCGGTCACACCATGTTCCTGACATTCGGTGTTAAAGCGGGCACGATCACCCAGGGTCAGATGTGGGCGATTCTGCCGCAAACCTGGCTCGGTAATCTGGTCGGCTCGGTGTTCGTTGCCCTGCTGTACAGCTGGGGTGGCGGTAGCCTGCTGCCGGTGGATACCAGCCTCATTCACACCGCCGCGCTGGCAAAAACCACCGCTCCGGCCATGGTTCTGTTCTTTAAAGGCGCGCTCTGTAACTGGCTGGTGTGTCTGGCAATCTGGATGGCAGTCCGTACTGAAGGCGCAGCGAAATTTATCGCTATCTGGTGGTGTCTGCTGGCCTTCATCGCCTCCGGCTACGAGCACTCCGTTGCCAACATGACTCTGTTTGCGCTCTCCTGGTTCGGCCATCACAGCGAAGCGTACACGCTGTCAGGCATTGGTCATAACCTGCTGTGGGTAACGCTTGGCAATACCCTTTCTGGTGTTGTATTTATGGGCTGGGGTTACTGGTATGCTACCCCGAAAGCGGAGCGTCCGACTCCTGCAACCATCGCAACCGTTCAGGCGAAAGCCAACCAGTAAGAGGTAATGTCGTGGATCACCTGCCAATATTCTGTCAATTACGTCATCGCGACTGCCTGCTCGTAGGGGGTGGCGATGTGGCTGAACGCAAAGCCCGCCTGCTGTTAGAGGCAGGTGCCCGACTCACCGTCAATGCTCTCGACTTTGCCCCGCAGTTTACTGCATGGGCACAGGAAGGCATGCTCACCCTTGTCGAGGGTGAGTTCACCGAATCCCTGCTCGATACCTGCTGGCTGACCATTGCCGCCACCGACGACGATGCGGTCAACCAGCGCGTCAGCGACGCCTGTGAAGTGCGGCGTATCTTCTGCAACGTGGTAGATGCCCCGAAAGAGGCGAGCTTTATCATGCCGTCGATTATCGACCGCTCGCCGTTGATGGTGGCCGTCTCCTCCGGCGGAACATCGCCGGTGCTGGCGCGTCTGCTGCGCGAAAAACTGGAGGCGATCCTGCCGCAGCACCTGGGCAAAGTGGCTCACTATGCCGGGACATTACGTCCCCGGGTGAAGCAGCAGTTCGCAACCGTTGGCGAACGTCGACGCTTCTGGGAAAAGTTCTTTGTTAACGACCGGCTAGCCCAGTCGCTGGCAAATGAAGATCAAAAAGCGGTGGATGACACCACCGAGCAACTGCTGGCTGCCCCGCTCGATCACCGCGGTGAAGTGGTGCTGGTGGGCGCAGGTCCGGGCGATGCGGGTCTGTTAACGCTGAAGGGCCTGCAGCAGATCCAGCAGGCAGATGTGGTGGTGTATGACCGCCTGGTCTCTGATGACATCATGAATCTGGTTCGCCGCGATGCGGATCGGGTGTTTGTCGGCAAGCGCGCGGGATATCACTGTGTGCCTCAGGAAGAGATTAACCAGATCCTGCTGCGTGAAGCGCAAAAAGGAAAACGCGTGGTGCGTCTTAAAGGCGGCGATCCGTTTATCTTCGGGCGAGGTGGTGAAGAGCTTGAAACGCTGTGTAATGCGGGCATTCCGTTCTCGGTGGTGCCTGGCATTACGGCTGCATCGGGTTGTTCTGCCTATTCCGGTATTCCGCTGACCCACCGTGACTACGCCCAAAGCGTGCGCCTGGTTACCGGACACCTGAAAACCGGCGCTGAGCTGGACTGGCATAATCTGGCCGCTGAAAAGCAGACGCTGGTGTTCTACATGGGTCTGAACCAGGCCGCCACCATTCAGGCCAAACTGCTCGAACATGGCATGGATGCAGAGATGCCGGTGGCGCTGGTTGAAAATGGCACCTCCATCAAGCAGCGCGTGGTGAGCGGCGTCCTGACCCAGCTCGGTGAACTGGCCCAGCAGGTTGAAAGCCCGGCGCTGATTGTGGTCGGCCGCGTGGTGGCGCTGCGCGACAAACTCAACTGGTTCTCTAATCACTAAGCCAGACTGAACATATTCCCCGCTAAAAGAGTAGTCCTGTTATGGACTACTCCTCTCTTACCGTGATCGATAAAATCCCCTCCGCGAAAGCACATTTTCTATATATTCCCTCACGTTACAGACAAGGAAGCGTTATGTTCAAACTGGCAAAGATTGCCCTCATTGCAGGCATTCTGACCACCCTGACCGCTTGCACCGGCCATGTGCAAAATACCAAAAATAATTGCAGCTACGATTACCTACTGCACCCGGCGATCTCCATTTCGAAGATCATCGGCGGCTGTGGCCCGGCAGCTAATCAGTAAGCTTTTTTCAGGCATAAAAAAACCGGGAATTTCCCGGTTTTTTTACGTCTGGCTTAGACTTATGGCTTCACCACAAACCCAATAGCTTCGTACACCGCTTTCAGGGTTTCAGAGGCGCGCGCGCTGGCTTTCTCAGCACCGTCTTTCATCACTTTCTGCAGGAAGGCTTCGTCATTACGGTACTGGTTATAGCGCGCCTGCAACTCGGTAAGCATGCCGGAGACTGCATCAGCCACTTCACCTTTCAGATGACCATACATTTTGCCTTCGAAGTGCTTCTCCAGCTCAGGAATGCTCTGCCCAGTAACGCCGGAGAGGATATCCAGCAGGTTAGAAACACCCGCTTTGTTCTGCACATCGTAACGCACCACAGCCGGCTCGTCAGAATCGGTGACCGCACGCTTGAGCTTCTTCACGACCGCTTTTGGATCTTCCAGCAGGCCGATCACGTTGTTACGATTATCGTCCGACTTGGACATCTTCTTGGTCGGATCCAGCAGGGACATCACGCGAGCGCCGGACTTCGGAATGAACGGCTCTGGCACCTTGAAGACGTCGCCGTAAATCGCATTAAAGCGCTGGGCGATATCGCGGCTCAACTCCAGATGCTGTTTCTGGTCTTCACCCACGGGGACCTGGTTGGTCTGGTACAGTAGAATGTCGGCTGCCATCAGTACCGGGTAATCAAACAGACCGGCGTTGATGTTTTCAGCATAGCGGGCGGATTTGTCTTTGAACTGGGTCATGCGGCTCAGTTCGCCGAAATAGGTATAGCAGTTCAGTGCCCAGCCCAGCTGCGCATGCTCCGGTACGTGAGACTGAACGAAAATGGTGCTTTTCTCAGGGTCGATACCGCAGGCCAGATACAGCGCCAGGGTGTCCAGCGTCGCTTTGCGCAGTTTTTCCGGATCCTGACGGGCGGTGATCGCGTGTAAGTCCACGATGCAGTAGATGCAGTGGTAGTCGTCCTGCATGCCCACCCACTGACGCAGCGCACCCATATAGTTGCCAATGGTCAGTTCACCTGAGGGCTGTGCGCCACTAAAAACGATGGGCTTAGTCATTTTTCAATTCCTGATTTTCACTGTGCGAAAGCCCGAGCACGGGCAGTAAATCTTTGAAGTGGTCGAAGATAAAATCCGGCTCACTCAGCGTAATAGACTCACCGTAGTTGTAGCCATAGGTCAGGCCCACGGACGGGCAACCTGCAGCCCTGGCCGCCAGAATATCATTGCGCGAATCGCCAACAAAGAGCAGCGCGTCAGGGGTTAAGGATAATTTTCCTGCCACCAGCAGCAGCGGTTCCGGATGCGGCTTCTTGTTCTGCACGTCATCGCCACCCACAATCACGGAGAAGTACTTCGCGATATCCAGTGCTTCCAGCAGCGGCGCAACAAACGCCGTCGGTTTGTTAGTGACCAGCGCCAGCGGCATGCCGCTGCTGTGCAGCGCGCTCAGCGTACCGGCTACGTCAGGGAACAGGAAGCTACCTTCTTCTACCGTCTGCTCATAGAAACGGTTAAACAGCTTACGCAACACGCGAACCTGCTCTTCCTGTGGGATATCCGCATGATCGACGCCCGCTTTGCCCTGCGCCGCACGCTGGATGGCACGTTCCTGACGCGACCAGCTTAAGGCGCGCTCCATCAGTACATCTGCACCGTTGCCAATCCACGTCACCACGCGATCTTCGCCCGCAACCGGCAGCTCCAGCGCATACAGCGCCTGATCAACTGCGCTGGTTAAGCCCGGCGCGCTGTCAACCAGCGTACCGTCGAGGTCAAACGCAACGCCCCGAATTGCCTGCAAATTATCCATGACTTACCTTCGCCAGTTCACTGCGCATCTCATCAATGACTTTTTTGTAGTCCGGCTGATCGAAAATCGCCGACCCCGCCACGAACATATCCGCACCGGCTGCGGCGATTTCGCCAATATTGTTCACCTTCACGCCGCCATCCACTTCCAGACGAATATCGTAACCGGATTCGTCGATACGACGACGCACTTCACGCAGCTTATCCAGCGTCTGTGGGATGAATGACTGACCGCCAAAGCCCGGGTTTACGGACATCAGCAGGATCACGTCCAGCTTGTCCATCACGTAATCGAGATAGCTCAGCGGTGTCGCCGGGTTAAACACCAGGCCGGCCTTACAGCCGTGCTCTTTGATAAGCTGCAAGGTGCGATCGACGTGTTCAGAGGCTTCAGGATGGAAGGTAATGATGCTGGCCCCTGCGGCGGCAAAATCCGGCACAATGCGATCAACCGGTTTGACCATCAGGTGCACATCAATCGGCGCGGTTACGCCATACTTGCGCAGTGCCTTCAGCACCATCGGTCCGATGGTCAGGTTAGGCACATAGTGGTTATCCATAACGTCGAAATGAACGACATCCGCACCGGCAGCCAGTGCTTTCGCGGTGTCTTCGCCCAGACGGGCAAAATCAGCCGACAGAATTGAGGGTGCAATCAAATACTGTTTCATCCGCATCTCCTTGAACTGTGTTTAACGGCGGGCGAAACGGCTCAGGGTCGATAGAGAGCCAGCAGTTCGTCCACCTTTTTACGTGTACCGCCGTTGCTGCTGATGCTGCGCCGGACTTTGACGACATGCCGTTCGGTCGCCAGGTGGTACCACTCGCGGGTCAATGCCGTGTCGTGGTTTGAAATCAATACCGGGATCTGCTGGTTCACCAGGCCTTCGGCGATTTGCGCCAGATGGGCCTGCTGTTCCATATTAAAACTGTTGGTGTGATACGCCGTAAAGTTTGCCGTCGCTGAAAGCGGCGCATAGGGCGGATCGCAGTAGACAACCGAATCCTGTTTTGCACGAGCCATGCTGTCGGCATACGACTCGCAGAAGAATTGGGCATTCTGCGCCTTTTGCGCAAAATGATACAACTCGTTCTCCGGGAAGTAGGGGCGCTTATAGCGGCCAAACGGCACGTTGAATTCCCCACGCAGGTTGTACCGGCACAGACCGTTGTAGCCATGGCGATTGAGATACAGGAACAGCACTGCGCGTCGGAACAGATCGGTACTCTGATTAAATTCCTGACGGAACTGGTAATACAATACCGGATCGTTAGTTTCAGGCGTAAAGAGTTTACGCGCTTCCTGAACGTACTCGTCGGTACGCTCTTTAACGATGGTATAGAGGCTGATCAGGTCGATGTTGATATCCGCAAGGATATAACGGGAATAATCGGTATTCAGAAATACCGATCCCGCGCCAACAAACGGCTCTACAAGGCACTCGCCTGGCGGCAGGTGTTTTTGAATATCATCGAGCAGGGGGTATTTCCCCCCTGCCCATTTCAGAAAAGCGCGATTTTTTTTCATGCTGACTAACTAATTACACCTTCTCCGGCTGTGGAGAAAGCTCCGACAGCATCCTGCGCTTCACAGATTACTTCAAATCGGACTGAACCTGACGGATCGGTTTCGCCCACGGGTTTTTTGCCTGAACATCGGCTGGCAGTGTGGCAACAGCGCGTTTCGCTTCGTCTTTCGAGCCATACACACCGCTCACCAGCACGTACCACGGCTGACCGTTACGGGTTGTCTCGTAAACCACGAAGTTTTTCAGATTCGATTTATTCGCCCAGCTGTTCAGATTGTCATAGCTGGAAGAACTGCTCAACTGCAGCGTGTAGTTGCTGGAAGGAGCAGATTTCAACGAACCCACATTGCCCGCGGATTTACCGGTGCTGGCAGCGGCTGTCGGCTTGGATGCCGCCGGAGTCGAAGCCGTTGCCGTCGCGGCTGGCGCTGTAGTCGCTGTCGCTTTTGGCGCAGTGGCTGTTGCAGCAGGTGCGGTGGTCGGTGCGCGAGTAACAGTTTCAGTGTGTTTCGGCTGAGTAACCGCTTTTGGCTCCTCCGCTTTCGCGACTGGCTGCGGCTTCACTTCACGCTTCGGCTCAATAACCGTCTGCTTACGTTCCTGCTGTGCGGCAGGCTTGGTCTGACGCGGCGTAGATTCTGTTGTTGCCGCCGCATGCTGCTGGCTGGCAGCACCACGGATTGGCGCAACGGTCGCAGGTTCGGTCGGCAGCGTAGAGTTGACCACCACGTTGTTGACCTGCTCCTGATTCTGCGGCTGGGTCAGCGCATTATTCAGATCGCCCTGAACTTCAACACGCTGCTGGCCCTGCGGAGTTACAGGGGCCTGGCCCTCAGTCGGCGTGGACGCCACTGGCGGCAAGGAGATATCCTGCTGGGTATTCCCGGCAGTATTCTCGGCAGATGTGGTGCCTGGCGCTGGCTGAGTACTTCCATTTGCCTGATCGGCAGTATCACCAGAAAGGTTGATACTCTTCTCGCCGGAGGCGGTTTGATCGGCTGGTGCTGACGGTGCTTTAAGCGCGGAGCCAATGCCGATAATCAGCAACAGCAGAACCAGTATGCCAAGACCCATCATGATGTACTGACGCGAGGCGGGCTTTGCCGCAGCGGCTTTACGCTTACGTGGACGACGCTCAACGGCCTCTTCGTCCACTAACTCATCGTCGGACTCATAGTCATCTTCTTCACGAACAGGGCGCTCTTCACGAACAGGGCGGCTACGCGATGGACGCTGGTCATCGGTATCCAGATCAACTTCATCAAAGTTGATTTGCGGTTCGTTATCACGTTCAGAAGACTGACGAGTACGACCACCAGTACGACGATCGCTGGGATCGGGTTTCAGCTCGTCTTCTGGTTTGAATTCATCCATTTAACACCCCACTCAAAGGCTTATGCCTACGACTTTGCATTTCACCTGAAGCTAAATGGCCACGTTTTATCGCAGCCAGACCTTTCTAATTTTTACGCTTGCTGGCAATCAGCAATTGCGCCAAGTACGACATCGTGCGGTACACCGCCACGCACTTCACTCTTACCTACTGCAAGCGGGAGTACCAGTCGCATCTCGCCTGCCAATACTTTTTTATCGCGCATCATATGCGGCAAATAGGCTTGCGCAGACATTTCTCGCGGCCCTGTCACCGGTAACCCGGCGCGCTCAAGCAGCGTGATAATGCGTTGTGTCTCAGCCGCTGTGAACTGACCCAGGCGCTCCGCAGTACGTGCGGCCATCACCATGCCCGCCGCGACAGCTTCACCATGCAACCAGTTGCCATAGCCCATTTCGGCTTCAATAGCGTGGCCGTAGGTGTGCCCCAGATTCAGTAAAGCACGTAAGCCGGTTTCGCGCTCGTCTGCGGCAACGACTTCTGCTTTCAGCTCACAGCAACGGCGAATACAGTACGCCATCGCCTGACCATCAAGACGCAACAAGGCATCCATATTCTCTTCGAGCCAGCTAAAGAACTCGCCGTCCAGAATAATGCCGTATTTGATCACTTCCGCCAGCCCGGAGGCCAGCTCACGCTGAGGCAACGTTTTAAGACAGTCGAGATCCACCACCACCGAAGCGGGCTGGTAGAAGGCACCTATCATATTTTTGCCAAGCGGATGATTGACGGCAGTTTTGCCGCCAACAGAAGAGTCGACCTGCGACAACAACGTGGTTGGGATCTGAATAAAGCGCACGCCACGTTGATAACTTGCCGCAGCAAAGCCCGTAAGATCGCCAACAACACCGCCGCCTAAAGCAAGCAGTGTAGTGTCGCGACCGTGCGGTTTTTGCAGTAATGCGGTAAAGACGGTATCCAGTACCGTCAGGCTTTTATACTGCTCGCCATCAGGCAGAATCACACTGTCGACCTTCACGCCAGCCCGTTCAAGCTGCTGACGTACGCGGTCGAGATAAAGCGGAGCCAGCGTCTCATTGGTGACCAGCATAGCCTGATCACCCGCTTTCAGTGGTAAGAAGGAAGCTGGGTCGTTAAACAAACCAGCCGCGATAGTGATAGGGTAACTCCGTTCCCCGAGAGTAACTGTAATCCTCTCCATAGCGCGACATCCACCTTAAATGCTTTTACCCGCAGGCGAGTGTATATAAAGCCAGAATCAGTTGCTTTCCAGCATATTAATAATCTGGTTTGCGACCACTTTAGCGCTCTGGTCATCGGTGCGAATGGTGACGTCAGCAATCTCTTCGTACAGCGGATTGCGTTCCCCAGCCAGGGCTTCCAGAACTTCACGTGGAGGCGTCTCAACCTGCAGCAACGGGCGTTTCTTATCACGCTGCGTACGCGCCAGCTGTTTTTCGATGGTCGTTTCGAGATAGACCACCACACCGCGGGCGGAGAGACGGTTGCGAGTTTCGCGAGATTTTACAGAGCCGCCGCCAGTAGCCAGCACAATGCCCTGTTTTTCCGTAAGTTCATTAATGACTTTTTCTTCTCGGTCACGGAAACCCTCTTCGCCTTCTACATCGAAGACCCAGCCCACATCAGCTCCGGTGCGTTTCTCAATCTCTTGATCAGAATCGTAAAATTCCATATTGAGTTGTTGAGCTAACTGACGCCCAATAGTGCTTTTGCCGGCACCCATAGGCCCAACCAGAAAGATATTACGTTTCTCTGCCATTTTTTCGGTACTACTAAGACTATTCGTTAATGATAAACCCGCTTCGCCGATACCTGGCGAACAGGACATGAACTGAAACCTCATATGCGATAGAGCGAGAGTCAGACTAAAAATTATCTCAGCACTCCGGCTTGTTTGGCAATAGATTAAATCACCAGACCTGCCGCTTAAGACATTCAGGGTGCAAGATTTGGTAAGCTGATTCTCAAATCGGTACTCCTTGTATGCTAATTCATGCCTCACGTCAAACATCTGCAACAAACTGAATGCAAAATCAGGCAAGCAATCTTGCTGCTTATGGCGTAGCAACCAGGCGAGGGGTGATAAAAACCACCAGTTCACGCCGTTCGTTATCTTTCCCCTGGTGGCGGAACAACTGCCCCAGCAAGGGGAGGCGACTTAATCCTGGTACACTTTCATTTTTAGTTTTGTGCTTCTGAGAAAAAATTCCGCCTAAAGCCAGCGTTTCGCCACTTTTGACCTCGACCTGCGTCTCGATCTCCTGCTTATCAATGGCCATGGTTTCGCCATCGGCCTGCTTCAGCACCTCGCCCGGCGTATTTTCGCTGATCCGCAGCTTCAGACGCACGCGCCCTTTGTCCAGTACCACTGGCGTCACCTCCATCCCCAGTACCGCCTCTTTAAACTCTACCGATGTGGCGCCGCTTTCACCGCTGGAGACCTGATAGGGGATTTCCGTACCTTGTTTAATGCTGGCAGGCTGCATGTGCGACGCCAGCAGCCGCGGGCTGGCGATGATATCGACCTGCTGCTTTTGCTCCAACGCGGAAAGCTCGAGATCCAGTAAGCGGCCATTAATGCGGCCAATATTAAAACCGACCTGGGTGGTGGCATTGCTCACGGCGAGATTGCTACTCAGCGTGGTCACCTGCCCAGGGCTACCGGGATTGTCCGCCTGTGCCAGATTCCATTTCACCCCCAGCTCGCGCAGGCTTTTCTCACTCATGGTGACAATGTGCGCAGCCAATTCCACTTGTGCGACGGGTAAATCCATCTGCGAAACCCAATGCTGCAACGCATCCAGCGCCGCGCGGTTGTCCCGAACCAGCAGCCGGTTGGTGCGTTTGTCCACCGCGAGGCTACCCTTGGGGCTCAGGAGCTTTTCTGCCGCAGGCAGCAAGTCACCAGCATCAGCATAAGAGAAAGGAAAGCTGCGCGCCTCCAGCGGGGCATTGAGCTGCCTCTTTACCTGCTCGGCCTCTTTCCTGACCTGCTGTTGTTGCTGCCAGGCGGCAGAGTGGATATAAAAAATACCCTCCTGCTGGCGCATAACCAGCCCTGCGCTGGCGACCACCGTTCGTAGCGCCTGCTGCCAGGGAACGCGCGTCAGGCGAAGGGAGACGTTGCCACCCACGTCCGGCGCAATAATCATGTTGTGGTTCTCCTGCTCCGCCAGTGCCTGCAGAAGCTGGGCAACCGGCACATCATCTACCACCAGCGTCACGGCTGCGTGAGGGGCTGCCAGCGTTTGGCTGGTGATGAGTAGCAGTGCGACGATCCCTGTCTTCATTTTGTGTCATTCCTTGTCGTTGCCATCGCCATCGCGCCGGTTCACATCGGCCGAGCGTGTCGATGACCAGTTCATTTTCATTCAGCACAACCACGCGTCCGCCTGTCGGCAGTGATTCGCCGTGGCGTACGCGCAGCCAACGTGCCTGTTCGTCCCTGACAATGCCTACCGGGACCGGCCCCATGACAAAACCGGCATAGCGCCACTGGCTAAGTGCAGCATTGGGGCAACGTGATTCCGGTGCCTTAAACGGATCGCGCATACCGAGAATCAGCGGCAGCAGTAGCCACAGCCAGCCCTGTTTACCCCGCATCCTGTCGCTCCAGCTGTATCACCACCTGCAGCGTTTCTTGTTCTGACTGAATGCTAAAGCGCCCCACCGCCACATCACGCTGTGCGAGGGTGACAAAGAGCGTGGGGATTTGCGCCCAGGCGGCTTCAACCACCAGCTCTCCGCCTGCACTACCGGGCTGCCAGCGAACCAGACGCAGATCAGGCGCGTCGAATTCCAGTGGTGAAAAAAGCCGAACCACGCCGACGGAGACCGGCTCAGTGGCGGGAGAAAGCTTACGTATCGCAGCCCATAGCCGCGCGTTGGCGGACGCATCCCTGGCCTGTTGCGCCTGGAACGCTGCGGTCTGTTGATCTCGTTCGCGCATCTGCGTAACCAACACGCCGATCAGCAGCAGCGCCGAGAACAGGATCCAGCACAGACAGCGCCAGCGCGGGGCCATCGCCCACCAGCTATCAGGAGGGATCCGCATCGGCCTGCTCCTTGCGGGTAAGGGAATAGGCAAACTGCCACCGCCCCTGTGCATCCTGGCGCATCTCGCCCGGCGCACCGAGCGTAAAGCCCGGGAACTGGCGCAGCGCCGTTTCGAACGCCGTAACGGCCGGTAGCGTGGCGGCATATCCCTTCAGATGGAGGGTAGCCTGTTGAAAACGCAGCGTTGCCAGCCATGCCCGCTCCGGTATCGCGCCGCTTAAGGCGATCAGTGTCGGTTCCCATGCCTGAGTAACGGCCTTTTTTTGCGCCCAGTGCTGCTGTTGCTGGCGCTGGGCATGCAACGCTGTCGCCTGATTGTGGCGCAGTTCAAGCGCCTGATACAACGCCCGATCGCTAACCTGCCACAGACTGGATACCTGCAGGGTCAGTGGCATACTGACCCGACTGCTGACGAAAAGCATCAAGGCCAGCAGCAGCGAGCCGGTAAACAGCAGTCCCCAAAAGCGCAGACAGCCTAGTCTTTGCCGCTGACGCCACGGCAGAAAATTGGCGGTTCTCATGAAGCGGCATCTCCCATTGCCAGCGCCAGCGCGACGCTGAAATCCGCTCCGTTCTCAGGCAAAGGCGGCTGGCTGCGGGTCAGTAGACTCCAGGGGTCGAAGCGGCCAGCTTCACAGCAGACGATCTCTTCGACACCCAGCGCCAGCAGTGCGGCCAGTTGCTCAACGTCGGGCGCTTCTGCCAGCCCGCGTCGCCCCCACTGATGACGCATCGCCCATAACCACTGGTCCTTATCACGCCAGGCAATACACTGGACAGGCGTCGCCAGGAAGGGGAGAAAATGCGTCAGCGCCCCGGCATCAGGTGTGATCGCCGCCAGCCGTAGTCGCAGCGCTTTTGCCAGTTCCAGCAGCGTGGAAATCTCTTTATTCTGCGCAGCGGTGACATGAAACGTCTGGCTAAAGGTGTCCTCCGCGAAGTCGAAACGCAGCGCATCGTGAGCCATATCGAGCTCACGGTTCATCGCCGAGGTGATCCAGGCAACCTGTTCACTGTCACGCAGGGTCATTGCCGGGCGTGGAAGCGTCCTTTGCAAGGTGCGGGACGCCGGAAAAGCGAGGAATATTCGATGGTGGAGTGGCAGCATCTTCCGCCATTCAGCCAGTGCCGCAGTCAGTTGTTCAGGCTTGAGAATTTGCCCCTCGCTAACGGTGCCCACTGCCAGCGGAAGCTGCCACCAGCGACGCAGACCCCACCCCGTTTTCTCACGCACCAGCGCGACGGCCAGAATCTTATCCTGTTGAATATGAACGCCTGTATGCCAGATTTTAAATGCCATGTTTCACGATCTCCTTATCGTCCCTGGGGATGACGGCTCTATCAATGATTCAGGCTTGCCTTTATACTACCGCGCAATTGTTTATAAACTGCCCAGTTCAAACTAAATGGGAAATCTCCAGTGAAGTTCGTAAAGTATTTATTGATCCTTGCAGTCTGTTGCATTCTGCTTGGAGCAGGCTCGATTTTTGGTTTGTACAAATATATTGAGCCGCAGCTACCTGATGTTGCCACGCTTCGCGATGTGCGACTCCAGATCCCGATGCAGGTTTACAGCGCCGATGGCGAGCTTATCGCCCAGTACGGTGAAAAGCGTCGTATCCCGTTGACTCTCAACCAAATCCCGCCAGAAATGGTGAAAGCGTTTATCGCCACGGAAGACAGCCGCTTTTACGAGCATCACGGCGTCGACCCGGTGGGGATTTTCCGTGCTGCCAGCGTGGCGATGTTCTCCGGTCACGCCTCTCAAGGGGCGAGTACGATTACCCAGCAGCTGGCGCGTAATTTCTTCCTGAGCCCGGAAAAGACGCTGACGCGTAAGGTCAAGGAAGTGTTCCTGGCGATCCGCATTGAGCAGTTGCTGAATAAAGACGAGATCCTCGAACTTTACCTGAACAAGATCTATCTGGGCTACCGCGCGTATGGCGTGGGGGCTGCGGCGCAGGTCTATTTCGGTAAATCCGTGGATCAGCTGACGCTGAGCGAGATCGCCACCATCGCCGGTCTGCCTAAAGCGCCTTCCACCTTTAACCCGCTCTACTCGCTGGATCGTGCCACCTCACGTCGTAACGTGGTGCTGTCGCGTATGTTAAGTGAAGGCTATATCAGCCAGACGCAGTACGATCAGGCGCGCAGTGAGGCGATTGACGCGAATTACCATGCGCCGGAAATTGCCTTCTCCGCCCCGTATCTGAGCGAGATGGTGCGCCAGGAGATGTTCTCCCGCTACGGTGAGCAGGCCTACGAAGACGGTTATCGCATCTACACCACCATCAGCCGCACCGTCCAGCAGGGCGCGCAGCAGGCGGTGCGTAATAACGTGATTGATTACGACATGCGCCACGGTTACCGCGGCCCGTCAAATGTGCTGTGGAAAGTGGGCGAATCTGCCTGGGACAGCAAAAAAATCACCGACACGCTGAAACCGCTGCCAGCGTACGGACCGTTCGTGGCGGCCGTGGTCACCCGTACCGATCCGCAGGAAGCGACGGCGATGCTCGCCGACGGCACCTCGGTTGCACTGCGCATGGAAGGTATGCGTTGGGCCCGTCCGTATCGTTCCGATACGCAGCAGGGCGCAACGCCGCGCAAAATCACCGATGCCGTTCAGGCTGGTCAGCAAATCTGGGTTCGCCAGGTCAACGACGCCTGGTGGCTGGGACAGATCCCGGACGTTAACTCGGCGCTGGTTTCCATCGATCCGCACAACGGTGCCGTGCTGGCGCTGGTAGGCGGTTTCGACTTCAACCAGAGCAAATTTAACCGTGCCACCCAGGCGTTGCGCCAGGTCGGTTCCAATATCAAACCGTTCCTCTACACCGCCGCGATGGATAAAGGGCTGACGCTCGCCAGTATGCTCAATGACGTACCGATTTCCCGTTGGGATGCCGGAGCGGGTTCCGACTGGCGTCCGAAAAACTCACCGCCAGAGTATTCCGGGCCGATTCGTCTGCGTCAGGGTCTGGGTCAGTCGAAGAACGTGGTGATGGTTCGCGCCATGCGCGCCATGGGCGTCGATTACGCGGCCGAGTATCTGCAGCGCTTTGGCTTCCCGGCACAGAACATTGTGCATACCGAATCGCTGGCGCTGGGCTCTGCCTCCTTTACGCCGCTGCAGGTCGCGCGCGGCTATGCGGTGATGGCGAATGGCGGCTTCCTGGTCGATCCGTTCTTCATCAGCAAAATCGAGACCGATCAGGGCGGCGTGATATTTGACGCGAAGCCGAAAGTGGCCTGTGCAGAGTGTGATATTCCGGTGATTTATGGCGATACGCCAAAATCGGAAGCGCTCAATAACCAGGACATGGAAGATGTCTCCATTTCGCAGGAGCAGCAAAACTTGGCCGTGCCAAAGCCGCAGCTCGAGCAGGCTAACCAGGCGCTGGTCTCTCAGACCGGTGCGCAGGAATATGCCCCGCATGTGATCAACACCCCGCTGGCCTTCCTGATTAAGAGCGCCCTGAACACCAATATCTTCGGTGAGCCAGGCTGGCAGGGCACCGGCTGGCGTGCGGGCCGTGATTTGCAGCGCCAGGATATCGGCGGCAAAACCGGCACCACCAACAGCTCGAAAGATGCGTGGTTCTCCGGCTATGGTCCGGGTGCAGTCACATCAGTGTGGATTGGCTTTGACGATCACCGTCGGGATTTAGGCCGCACCTCCGCCTCCGGGGCGATCAAAGATCAGATCTCCGGTTACGAAGGTGGCGCCAAGAGCGCTCAGCCCGCATGGGATGCCTTTATGAAGGTGGCTCTCGACGGTGTACCGGAACAACCGCTGACACCACCGCCAGGCGTAGTGACGATCAATATCGATCGCAGTACCGGGCAGTTGGCCAACGGCGGCAACAGTCGGGCAGAATTTTTCATCGAGGGCACGCAGCCTACGCAACAGGCGGTGCATGAGGTGGGAACAACGCTGATTGATAATGGTGAAACACACGAGCTGTTTTAAGTGAGCTCTCGCCCTCTCCCGCTGGGAGAGGGCGGCTTTCTGCTACAAACGTCCCTGCCCTTTCAGCCACTCCCGCACCAGAAACAGCGCGCTCACGTTACGGGCTTCGTTAAAATCGGGCTCTTCCAGCAGATCCATCAAATGCGCCAACGGCCAGCGCACCTGTGGCAACGGCTCAGGCTCATCCCCTTCCAGCGATTCTGGATAGAGATCTTCAGCCAGAACAATATTCATTTTGCTGGAAAAATAGGACGGAGCCATGCTGAGTTTTTTCAGGAAGGTGAGATCGTTTGCACCAAAGCCAACTTCTTCTTTCAGTTCGCGATTCGCGGCTTCAAACACCGACTCACCCGGATCAATCAACCCTTTAGAAAACCCCAGCTCGTAGGATTCACTGCCCACGGCATACTCGTGGATCAGAATCAGATGCTCGTCGACAATTGGCACGATCATCACAGCTTCGCGCGTGGACGGGCGCATACGTTCATATACGCGACGCACGCCGTTACTGAACTCCAGGTCCACGCTTTCAATATTAAACAGGCGCGATTTGGCCACGGTTTCAACATTCAGAATGGTGGGTTTTTGTAAGGGTTTGCTCATATCGATGGGTCTTTGCCAGGTGAACTGAGGTCATTGTGCGACAGGCCGCACGGTTTGGGCAATGTCAAACGTACTTTATTTACATTTATGCAACCTATGTAGATTCATTCCTCATTTCAATTAAAAAGTCAATAGGTTGAAATAATTCCAGGAATTTGCTGATATCTGGTTATGATGGGCTTTGCTACTATCAGCAGTCACTGGGATGCGCTTCAAATTGCTCAAGTTCAACGCCTTACATGCCGATAGCCAACCATAGACACGCATTCATTGTAAAAGGTGCTACTGACTACACCTGTAAGACACGTAAGATGGGGAAAGCATGAGCACCATTTTGATTTTTATCGCTGCTATGCTGGCCTGCGCGCTGATTGCAGGGTGGTTTTTACGGCGTCGGGCACAACATCGTTATCGGTTGCCCTTTCTCAATGCCTTTGCCGGTGCGAGCACGCGTAAACTCAGCGTAGAAGAACGCAGCGCTATTGAGCAATATCTAGAGTCATTCAACCGCATCCAGCTGACGCCTGCAACAGGTGCCAGCGCGGCACCGATCTCGTTAAAGCTGAATGCCCAGAGCAATACCGTGCTGTGCCTGACACGCTCGATTACCCGCTATGGCATTACCACCGACGATCCCAATAAGTGGCGTTATTATCTCGATTCCGTCGAGGTACATCTGCCGCCGTTCTGGGAACAGTACATCAATGATGAAAACAGCGTTGAGCTGATCCACACCGATTCCATCCCGTTGGTGATTGCCCTGAATGGTCACTCCATCGCGGAGTACATGCTGGAAGCGCCGCGCTTTGCACTGGAGCACGTCAGCGCCACCCAGGCATCGATTCGTGGCGAAGAGACCGAGCAGATTGAGCTGCTGAATATTCGCCAGGAGACGCACGAAGAGTACGCCCTCAGCCGCCCGGACGGCATCCGTGAGGCGCTGCTGATTGTCGTCTCCTTCCTGCTGTTCTTCTTCTGCCTGATAAGCCCGGATGTCTTTGCTCCGTGGCTGGGTGGCGGTGCGATACTGCTGCTGGCGGCCGGTCTTTGGGGATTGTTCGCCGCACCAGCCAAAAATTCACTGCGCGAGATCCACTGCCTGCGCGGCACACCAAAACGCTGGGGTCTGTTTGGCGAAAACGATCAGGATCACGTCAACACGATTTCACTGGGCATTATTGACCTGATCTACCCGCGTCACTGGCAGCCGTGGCTGGCTCAGGATTTAGGGCAAAAAACCGATATTGATATCTATCTGGACCGGCATGTTGTGCGTCAGGGGCGTTTTTTATCCCTGCACGACGAGGTGAAAAACTTCCCGCTCCAGCACTGGTTGCGTAGCACGGTGATCGCCGCAGGCAGCGCAGTGGTGTTAGCCATGCTGGTTTTCCTCGTCCCGCTGGATATGCCGATTAAATTTACCCTGTCGTGGATTAAAGGGGCGCAAACCATCGAGGCCACCAGCGTCAATCAGCTGGAAACGGCTGGGGTTCGCATTGGTGACACGCTGCATCTGAATGGAAGCGGGATGTGTAGCATTCAGGCACAGAGCAACTGGAACACCCGCCAGAACTCGCCATTTACGCCGTTTGACTGCTCACAGGTGATCTGGAATGACGCACCTCCTCTGCCGCTGCCGGAATCTGACATCGTCAATAAAGCCACGGCGCTAAAGCAGGCCCTGTCGAGCCAACTGCATCCCAAACCGGATGATGATTCACGCGTTAGCCCAGCGTTACGCTCCGCCATTCAAAAATCGGGAATGGTGCTGCTGGATGATTTTGGCGACATCGTGCTGAAAACCCAGGATTTATGTGCAGATAAAGATGAGTGCGTCAGGCTGAAAAATGCGCTGGTCAACCTTGGCAACAGCAAAGACTGGGAGGCGCTGGTCAAACGCGCCGATGCCGGTCGTCTCGACGGTGTGAACGTTCTGCTGCGCCCGGTCAGCGCCGAGTCGCTGGAAAATCTGGTCGCAACATCGACCGCGCCTTTCGTCATCCGCGAAACCTCGCGCGCGGCACAGGCGATTAACAGCCCGGCACCAGGCGGCTTTATTATCATCAGCGATGAAGGCAGCGACCTGGTCGATCAGCCCTACCCGCCGGTGGCGTTGTATGACTATCCGGCCCAGGAACAGTGGGGCGAGTTTCAGCGTCTGGCGCAGATGCTGATGCGCACGCCGTTCAGCGCCGAAGGGATTGTGACCGGCATCTTTACCGACGCCAACGGCACTCGCCATATCGATCTGCACAGCATGCCGGACAGCGCCGGACTCTGGCGCTACATCGGTACCTCGCTGCTGATGCTGGCGATGCTGGGCTGCATTATCTGGAACGGTTTTATGGCGCTGCGCCGCTATCAGCGCTCACGCACCCGCCTGGCTGACATCCAGCAATATTATGAAAGTTGCCTCAACCCGAAGCTTATCCCGGCGCCTGAAAGCCTGATCGGATAACGCCCCCGCGCGGCAAGGTATGCTACCCTGTCGCGCACGTTTCTTCTGGCTGGAGTTTTCCCCCATGCATCTTGATATTGCCTGGCAGGACGTCGATACCGTCCTGCTGGATATGGACGGCACGCTGCTCGATCTCGCGTTTGATAACTACTTCTGGCAAAAACTGGTGCCCGAAACCTACGGCGAGCGGCAGGGGATCTCCCCGGCACAAGCGCAGGAATTCATCCGCCAGCAGTATAGCGCCGTACAACATACGCTAAACTGGTACTGCCTGGACTACTGGAGCGAGCGCCTCGGTCTGGATATTTGCGCCATGACCACCGCCCAGGGCCCGCATGCGATCCTGCGTGAAGATACTGTGCCTTTCCTGGACGCGCTGCAGGCGAGCGGTAAGCGCCGCATTCTGCTGACCAACGCGCATCCACATAATCTGGCGGTGAAGCTGGAACATACCGGTCTGGCCTCACACCTTGATTTATTACTTTCTACCCACACATTTGGTTATCCGAAAGAGGATCAGCGACTGTGGCAGGCAGTGGCAGAAGAGACCGGCCTGCAGCCGGAACGCACGCTGTTCATTGATGACAGCGAACCGATTCTGGATGCGGCGGCAACCTTCGGCATTCGTTACTGCCTGGGCGTGACCAATCCTGATTCTGGACTGGCCGACAAAAGCTATCTGCGCCATCCGGGCATGAACGACTACCGCCGGATGATCCCCTCCCTCAGCAAGGAGAAGCCATGAAAGAGAAGCCCCCTGAAGGGGTAAGACTGGATAAATGGCTGTGGGCTGCACGCTTTTACAAAACGCGCGCCCTCGCCCGCGAAATGGTTGATGGCGGTAAAGTGCATTACAACGGGCAGCGCAGCAAGCCGAGCAAACTCGTCGAGCTGAATGCCACCCTGACCCTGCGTCAGGGCAACGACGAACGGACGGTGATCGTCAAAAACGTCACTGAACAACGTCGCCCGGCCACGGAAGCCAGCACGCTGTACGAAGAGACGGCAGAAAGCGTTGTGAAGCGCGAGAAAGTGGCACAGGCGCGTAAGCTGAATGCCCTGACCATGCCGCATCCCGACAGGCGACCGGATAAGAAAGAGCGTCGCAACCTGATTAAATTTAAATATGGCGAGAATGAGTGATTCTTGCTGAACGAGAGATGACTATGGCCCAACACGACCAATTACACCGCTATCTGTTTGAAAAATTTGCCGTGCGCGGCGAGCTGGTGACGGTATCCGAAACCTGGAAACAGATCCTGGAAAACCACAACTATCCGCAGCCGGTTAAAACCGTGTTGGGTGAGCTGCTGGTTGCCACTAGCCTGCTGACCGCGACGCTGAAATTTGCTGGCGACATCACCGTGCAGCTGCAGGGCGATGGCCCAATGAATCTGGCGGTGATCAACGGCAATAACCAGCAGCAGATGCGCGGTGTGGCGCGCGTGCAGGGTGAGATCCCGGAAGGCGCAGACCTGAAAACGCTGGTCGGTAACGGCTTCCTGGTAATCACCATCACCCCGGAAGAAGGCGAGCGTTATCAGGGCGTAGTCGGTCTGGAGGGCGAAAGCCTGGCGGCCTGCCTGGAAGATTACTTCCTGCGTTCCGAACAGCTGCCGACCCGTCTGTTCATTCGTACCGGCGAAGTGGACGGCCAGTTGGCTGCAGGCGGGATGCTGCTGCAGGTGCTGCCGGCGCAGAATGCCCAGGGCGATGACTTCGACCACCTGGCCACGCTGACCGAAACCATCAAAGCGGAAGAGCTGTTCACCTTACCGGCGAACGACGTGCTGTGGCGTCTGTATCACGAAGAAGAAGTGACACTTTACGATCCGCAGGATGTGGAGTTTAAGTGCACTTGTTCCCGCGAACGCTGCGCAGGCGCGCTGAAAACGCTGCCGGATGAAGAGATCGACAGCATCATGGCCGAAGAAGGCGAGATCGATATGCACTGCGACTACTGCAACTCCCATTACGTGTTCAACGCGATGGATATCGCCGAGATCCGTAACAACGCTTCTCCAGCCGATCCGCAGGTTCACTAAGCAGCACCGTTAACTGCCCTCATGCCGGGGCAGTTGACCTTTCCCCTCGCCCTTCTACTCTTTCATTTTATTAATGATTTCCCGCAGCGGCTGAATCGTTATCAGTGTTGTAAGGCTTTCGTAATTTTCTTACATGTATGCGCTTACACTCACATTCCAACGGTTTAATTTACCAGCTATTAACCTTTTAAGAACATTTTCCCTAACCCAAAATTGAATCCTGCCATAATCTGTTCCGCGAGTGACAGGAGTCACAGAGTTTTCCGTTATATAAGGGTTTTTGACCAGATACGCAAATCTATGAGCCCCGTCGCGGTTAACATTCGAAGAAAAACCCTACAATTTCAGGCAGTATATATTGGCTAAGGAGCAGTGATATGCGTGTTAATGGTTTAACCCCGCAAGATCTCAAGGCTTATGGTATCAACGACGCTCATGACATCGTCTATAACCCCGATTACGCTACGCTGTATCAGGAGGAGCTCAATCCAGCACTGGAAGGATACGAGCGCGGTATATTGACGAACACGGGCGCAATCGCTGTAGACACCGGTATCTTTACCGGCCGTTCGCCGAAGGATAAATACATTGTTCGTGACGACACCACTCGCGACACCCTCTGGTGGTCGGACAATGGCAAAGGGAAGAACGACAACAAAGCGATCTCCCCGGAAACCTGGCAGCATCTGAAATCCCTCGTCACCCAACAACTTTCCGGCAAGCGTCTGTTCATCATTGATGCTTTCTGCGGCGCCAACGCCGACACCCGCCTTTCCGTGCGTTTTATCACTGAAGTCGCCTGGCAGGCGCATTTCGTGAAGAACATGTTTATTCGCCCAACCGATGAAGAGCTGCAAAGCTTCGAGCCTGACTTTATTGTGATGAACGGCGCGAAATGCACCAATCCAAACTGGAAAGAGCAGGGTCTGAACTCCGAAAACTTTGTCGCCTTTAACCTGACGGAACGTATCCAGCTGATCGGCGGGACATGGTACGGCGGTGAAATGAAGAAAGGGATGTTCTCGGTGATGAACTACCTGCTGCCGCTGCAGGGCATTGCTTCCATGCACTGCTCGGCGAACGTCGGCGAGAAAGAGGACGTCGCGGTGTTCTTTGGCCTGTCCGGCACCGGCAAAACCACCCTCTCCACCGACCCGAAACGCCGTCTGATTGGCGATGACGAGCACGGCTGGGATGACGATGGCGTGTTTAACTTCGAAGGCGGCTGCTACGCCAAGACTATTCGCCTGTCGGCGCAGGCCGAACCGGATATCTACCAGGCGATCCGTCGCGATGCGCTGCTGGAAAACGTCACGGTTCGCGCCGATGGCAGCGTCGATTTTGACGATGCGTCAAAAACCGAAAACACCCGCGTCAGCTATCCGATTTATCACATCGATAATATCGTGAAGCCGGTATCGAAAGCGGGCCACGCCACCAAAGTGATTTTCCTCACCGCCGATGCGTTTGGCGTGTTACCGCCGGTTTCACGGCTGACCGCCAGCCAGACGCAGTATCACTTCCTGTCTGGTTTTACCGCCAAGCTGGCCGGTACCGAACGCGGTGTGACGGAACCCACCCCGACCTTCTCCGCCTGCTTCGGCGCAGCCTTCCTGTCACTGCACCCGACGCAGTATGCTGAAGTGCTGGTGAAACGCATGCAGGCTGCGGGCGCGCAGGCGTATCTGGTCAACACTGGCTGGAACGGCACCGGCAAACGTATCTCCATTAAAGATACGCGCGCCATTATCGATGCCATTCTGGATGGTTCGCTGGATGATGCGGAAACCTTCACCCTGCCGATGTTCGATCTGGCGATCCCGACAACACTGCCTGGCGTCGACACGCATATCCTCGATCCACGCAATACCTACGGATCCCCGGAACAGTGGCAGGAAAAAGCCGCACTGCTTGCGAAGCTGTTTGTGGAAAACTTTGAGAAGTACACCGATACGCCAGCCGGTGCGGCGTTGGTGAGTGCGGGACCAAGGTAAAAGAAAAAAGGCAACGCAAGTTGCCTTTTTTAATGTTTTTTCCCTCTCCCCGTGGGAGAGGGTTGAGTTAACTCTCTTTTACCTGCTGCCCGCGCGGAAACGGCACCGGGAGCCACGCGCGGATACACAATCCGCCCCGCTCGCTGGTGCCAATCTCCAGCAGACCGTTATGGTTATCCACGATACGCTGAACAATCGCCAGGCCTAAGCCAGTGCCGCTGGTACTGCGCGCGCTGTCTCCCCGGACGAACGGCTGGAACAGGTGCTTACGCTGCTCGGGCTTAATCCCCGGACCATCGTCTTCTACCTGGAACCAGACGCGACTCAGTTCAGATCCGCTGCTGACCTTGATCCAGCCATTACCGTAACGGGCGGCATTCACCACCATATTCGCCACCGCACGCTTGATCGACAGCGGGTGCATCCGCACCTGGATTTCGCCCGGCAGCAGATCGGTTTCGATTTCGCGTTCGTAACCACTCTCTGCCGCCACCACTTCACCTAGCACACCGTTCAGATCCGCCATCTCCATCGGCATCTCCTGCCCGGTGCGCAGGTAGTCGATAAACTGCTCGATGATGGCGTTACACTCTTCGATGTCCTTGTTAATGGACTCCGCCAGATACCCGTCCTCTTCGCCCATCATTTCGGTCGCCAGACGAATACGGGTCAGCGGGGTGCGCAGATCGTGACTGACCCCGGCCATCAGCAGGGTTCGGTCATCGGCCAGCTGTTTTACACCGGCTGCCATATGGTTGAAGGCGCGGGTCACGGAGCGCACCTCCGACGCGCCATACTCGCGCAGCGGTGGTGGGATAATACCTTTACCGACCTGGAGCGCCGCATGCTCCAGGTCGACCAGAGGTCGGTTCTGGATGCGGATAAACAGCCACGCACCGCCTATCGCCATCAGCATGATCGCCAGGGTATAGCGGAAGAGTGGCGAGAAATCGCCCTGATGAATTTCGGTTAGCGGCACGCGCACCCAGATATTGGGTGACAGCCAGGTTTTCAGCCAGACGACCGGCGAGCTTTTGTTGACCTCGACGCGCACTTCCGTCGGGCCGCCCAGCTGCTGCGCCATTTGCTGGCTAAGGAATTCATAATGTTGCGCCCAGCGCAGGCCTGCGTCTTCCGCCGCTTCGTTGGAATAAAGCGATATCCCCAGCTCGCGATAGATCTCCCGGCGAAACGCCGGTGGCACCACCAACTGCGTACCGTCCTCCAGCTGCAGCTTATCGGTCATCAGCATACGTACTTCGTACGCGAGGACCTTATTAAACTGCTGGAGGCTCGGCAGGATCGCAAAGTTCAGCACCACCAGATAGGTCGTCACCAGGCTGACAAACAGCAGGGTGACGATCAGCAACAGGGTGCGGGCAAACGAGCTACGCGGCGAGAAACGCATTCGCCTCATGCTTTAGAACCGTCCGGGACGAACACGTAGCCCAGACCCCACACGGTCTGGATATAGCGCGGATGCGCAGGATCTTCTTCCACCATGCGGCGCAGGCGGGAGATTTGAACGTCGATAGAACGCTCCATCGCGGAGTATTCACGACCACGGGCCAGGTTCATCAGCTTATCGCGCGAGAGCGGCTCACGCGGGTGGCTGACTAACGCTTTCAGCACCGCAAATTCACCGCTGGTCAGCGGCATAGGCTCATCTTCACGGAACATCTCACGGGTGCCGAGGTTCAGCTTAAACTTACCGAAAGCGATCACCGCCTCTTCCTGGGACGGTGCGCCAGGCAGTTCGTTAGCCTGACGGCGCAGCACGGCGCGGATACGCGCCAGCAGCTCACGCGGGTTGAACGGTTTTGGAATGTAGTCGTCGGCACCAATTTCGAGGCCTACGATACGGTCAACTTCTTCACCTTTCGCCGTTACCATAATGATCGGCATCGGGTTACTCTGGCTACGCAGACGACGGCAGATAGAAAGACCATCCTCGCCCGGTAGCATCAGGTCCAGCACCATCAGGTGGAAGGACTCACGGGTCAGCAGCCTGTCCATCTGTTCGGCGTTGGCCACGCTACGAACCTGGAAGCCCTGCTCGGTCAGATAACGCTCGAGCAGCGCACGCAGGCGCATGTCGTCATCCACCACCAGAATCTTATAATTCTCTTGCATTGTCAGTACTCCCAAAGGTTCGGATAATCTTGAACAGCGTATTCTAAAAAAGTGCGCGGCCACGACCAGCTAATTCTGGTATAAATTCTAGTCGAAATTGTTACAAAGCATATTTAACAGGAGCTTATCTGTACATTTCGTCACAAAACACATTATTAATCTTGTCTGTTACGCTAAGTGATACGTAATGTGCGCACAGTATGCAACCTAAGTTGTAAGGCCAAAGAATGAAAACGCCGCTGATCACCCGCGAAGGGTACGAGAACCTCAAGAAAGAAATGGACACGCTGTGGCGGGAAGAGCGCCCGGAAGTGACCAAAAAAGTGACCTGGGCCGCCAGTCTGGGCGATCGCAGTGAGAATGCGGACTACCAGTACAACAAAAAGCGACTGCGCGAAATTGACCGCCGGGTGCGCTACCTGTCGAAGTGCCTTGAGAATCTGAAAATTGTTGATTACTCCCCGCAGCAGGAGGGCAAAGTTTTCTTCGGCGCGTGGGTGGAGATCGAAAACGACAATGGCTGCCTCAAGCGCTTTCGCATTGTCGGCTACGATGAAATTTTTGGTCGTAAGGATTACATCTCGATTGATTCGCCGATGGCCCGGGCGCTGCTGAAAAAGGAAGTGGGTGATATCGCTCTGGTTCTCACTCCAGCAGGCGAAGCGAGCTGGTATGTGAACGCCATCGACTATGTGAAATAACCCGCCGGAACAATCCGAGAGCCTTGCGCACCGACTGGCATTTTACTGTGTCAGTCCGTATAACTATCCCCTGATTTTTCGACCCACAAGATGAAATAGCCATGATGAAAGATTCGCTCTGCCGCATTATTGCGGGTGAACTTCAGGCAAGGGCTGAACAGGTAGAAGCTGCCGTTCGCCTGCTTGATGAAGGGAACACCGTGCCGTTTATTGCACGTTATCGTAAGGAAGTCACGGGCGGCCTGGATGACACGCAGCTGCGTAATCTGGAAAATCGCCTCGGTTATCTGCGTGAGCTGGAAGACAGACGCCAGACGATCCTGAAATCGATCGGCGAGCAGGGCAAACTGACCGACGTACTGGAAAAAGCCATCAATGGTACGCTGAGCAAAACCGAACTCGAAGACCTCTATCTGCCGTACAAGCAAAAACGTCGCACGCGCGGGCAAATCGCCATTGAAGCAGGCCTGGAGCCGCTGGCCGAGCTGCTGTGGGATACTCCGTCTCACGATCCGGAAACCGAAGCGGCGAAATTTATCGATGCGGATAAAGGCGTCGCCGATACCAAAGCCGTGCTGGATGGCGCACGCTACATTTTGATGGAGCGCTTCGCCGAAGACGCCGCGCTGCTGGCCAAAGTGCGCGATTATCTGTGGAAGAATGCACACATCGTTGCCAGCGTCGTGAGCGGCAAAGAGGACGAAGGGGCGAAATTCCGCGACTACTTTGACCATCACGAACCGATCGCCACCACCCCCTCTCACCGCGCGCTGGCGATGTTCCGTGGCCGCAACGAGGGCGTGCTGCAGCTGTCGCTGAATGCCGATCCGCAGTTCGACGAACCGCCGAAAGAGAGTTACGGCGAGCAAATCATCACCAGCCATCTCGACTTACGCCTGAACAACGCCCCGGCGGACAGCTGGCGCAAAGGGGTGGTGAGCTGGACCTGGCGCATCAAGGTGTTAATGCACCTCGAAACCGAGCTGATGGGCACCGTGCGCGAACGCGCCGAAGAAGAGGCAATCAACGTCTTCGCCCGTAACCTGCACGACCTGCTGATGGCCGCCCCGGCGGGCCTGCGCGCGACGATGGGCCTTGATCCGGGTCTGCGTACCGGCGTGAAGGTAGCCGTGGTTGACGGCACCGGCAAGCTGGTGGCGACCGATACGATTTATCCCCACACCGGACAGGCCGCCAAAGCCGCGGTGGCGGTGGCAGCCCTGTGTGAGAAGCATAACGTTGAGCTGGTGGCGATTGGCAACGGCACCGCCTCGCGCGAAACCGAGCGCTTCTTTATCGATTTGCAAAAACAGTTCCCGAAAGTGACCGCCCAGAAGGTGATCGTCAGCGAAGCGGGCGCGTCGGTGTACTCCGCATCTGAACTGGCAGCACTCGAGTTCCCGGATCTGGATGTTTCCATTCGTGGCGCAGTATCTATCGCCCGTCGTCTGCAGGATCCGCTGGCCGAGCTGGTAAAAATCGACCCGAAATCCATTGGTGTGGGCCAGTATCAGCACGACGTTAGCCAGTCTCAGCTGGCGCGCAAGCTGGACGCGGTGGTCGAAGACTGCGTAAACGCCGTGGGGGTGGATCTGAATACCGCCTCAGTGGCGTTGCTGACCCGCGTGGCCGGGTTAACCCGCATGATGGCGCAAAACATTGTGGCCTGGCGTGATGAGAACGGCCAATTCCAGAATCGCCAGCAGTTGCTGAAAGTGAGCCGTCTGGGGCCAAAAGCCTTTGAACAGTGCGCGGGCTTCCTGCGTATTAACCATGGCGACAACCCGCTGGACGCCTCTACCGTTCACCCGGAAGCCTATCCGGTTGTCGAGCGCATTCTGGCCGCTACCCAGCAGGCGCTGCAAGTACTGATGGGCAACAGCAGCGAGCTTAAATCCCTGAAAGCGGTGGATTTCACCGACGACAAATTCGGTGTGCCGACGGTCTCCGACATCATCAAAGAGCTGGAAAAACCCGGTCGCGACCCGCGCCCTGAATTTAAAACCGCGCAGTTCGCCGAAGGCGTCGAGACAATGAACGACCTGCTGCCGGGCATGGTGCTGGAAGGCGCCGTCACCAACGTCACTAACTTTGGCGCGTTCGTGGATATCGGCGTGCATCAGGATGGTCTGGTGCATATCTCCTCTCTGGCCGATAAGTTCGTGCAGGATCCGCACACCGTGGTGAAAGCGGGTGACATCGTGAAGGTGAAAGTGCTGGAAGTGGATCTGCAGCGCAAGCGTATCGCGCTGACCATGCGTCTGGACGAGCAGCCTGGCGAGACCAACGCCCGTCGCGGCAATGGTAACGGTGGCGCGCGCGAACAACAGCAGCGCCCTGCGGCCAAGCCACGCGGACGCGAGACGCAATCCGGCGGTAACAGCGCCATGATGGATGCGCTGGCCGCAGCGATGGGTAAGAAGCGTTAATCCCGTTGTCCCCTCTCACCGGAGGGGGGACACGCTCCGCGTAACCTTTTATCACTCATTATTTCTTTATTTAATCATTAGCAGTGAATATAAAACTGAATATCAGCATTTCATTAACAAATACGCTTTTAATGCCACCTGACCAACTCGCTAAAATATTGCGCAAAGTCAATCAGCGCGCAAATTAATAGCCGTATCAACATTCCGCTACATATTAATTATTGATGAGAGAAACCATTCTCATTACCATTGTGCCTGTTGATTATTTAACCTTCCGTTAAGTAGGCGCTATGCAATTCACTCCAGACAGTGCGTGGAAAATTACCGGCTTTACGCACGAAATCAGCCCGGCCTATCGCCAGAAGCTGCTCTCTTTAGGGATGCTGCCCGGCTCCTCTTTCCAGGTCGTGCGCGTCGCCCCGATGGGGGATCCGGTGCATATTGAAACCCGACGTGTGAATCTGGTTCTGCGTAAAAAAGATCTCGCATTAATAGAAGTTGAAGCCCTGTCCCAATAACACGCCAGCTCTGGTAGCGAGTCTATTACAATGAAAAAATTAACCATTGGCTTAATTGGTAATCCCAATTCCGGCAAAACCACCTTATTTAACCAGCTTACTGGCGCGCGTCAGCGGGTGGGAAACTGGGCAGGCGTCACGGTCGAGCGGAAAGAGGGCCAGTTCGCCACCACCGACCACCAGGTTACGCTGGTCGATCTGCCGGGCACCTACTCGTTAACCACCATCTCTTCTCAGACCTCGCTCGATGAGCAGATCGCCTGCCACTACATTCTGAGTGGCGACGCCGACCTGCTGATCAACGTGGTGGATGCCTCCAACCTGGAGAGGAACCTGTACCTGACGTTGCAGCTGCTGGAGCTGGGCATCCCTTGTGTGGTGGCGCTGAACATGCTCGATATTGCCGAGAAGCAGCAGATCCGCATCGACATCGACGCCCTCTCCGCCCGCCTGGGCTGCCCGGTGGTGCCGCTGGTCTCCACCCGCGCACGTGGGATCGATGCCCTTAAGCTCGCCCTTGACCGCCACAGCCGCAACACCGATGTGGAGCTGGTGCATTACGCCAGGCCGCTGCAGAGTGAAGCCGGGATCCTGGCACAGGAGATGGCGCAGAATATGCCGCTCAAGCAGCGTCACTGGCTTGGCCTGCAGATGCTGGAAGGGGATATCTATAGCCGCGCCTATGCGGGTGAGGCCGCACAAAATCTTGAGGGCGCTCTGGCGCGTCTGAATGCCGAAATGGACGACCCCGCCCTGCATATTGCCGATGCCCGCTATCAAAGCATCGCCGCGATCTGCGACGTGGTCAGTAATGCTCTCACCGCCGAACCGAGCCGCTTTACCCGGGCAGTGGACAGCGTGATCCTCAATCGTTTTCTCGGCCTGCCGGTGTTTCTGCTGGTGATGTATCTGATGTTCCTGCTGGCGATCAACATCGGCGGCGCGCTGCAGCCGCTGTTTGATGTCGGCTCAGTGGCCATCTTTATTCACGGGATTCAATGGCTGGGTTACACCCTGCATCTGCCGGAATGGCTGACCATTTTCCTGGCCCAGGGGCTGGGCGGCGGGATCAACACCGTGCTGCCACTGGTGCCGCAGATCGGCATGATGTACCTGTTCCTCTCATTCCTCGAGGACTCCGGCTACATGGCCCGCGCGGCCTTCGTAATGGACCGCCTGATGCAGGCGCTCGGTCTGCCGGGCAAATCGTTTGTCCCATTGATTGTGGGCTTCGGCTGTAACGTGCCGTCGGTGATGGGTGCCCGCACGCTGGACGCCCCGCGTGAACGCCTGATGACCATCATGATGGCGCCGTTTATGTCCTGCGGCGCGCGTCTGGCCATCTTCGCGGTCTTTGCGGCGGCCTTCTTCGGACAGCAGGGTGCGCTGGCGGTGTTCTCGCTGTACGTGCTCGGTATTGTGATGGCCATTCTCACCGGCCTGATGCTTAAACACACCATCATGCGTGGCGAAGCCACGCCGTTCGTGATGGAACTGCCGGTTTACCACGTCCCGCACCTGAAAAGCCTGTTTATTCAGACCTGGCAACGCCTGAAAGGCTTTGTCCTGCGCGCGGGTAAAGTGATCGTCATTGTCAGCATCTTCCTCAGCGCGCTGAACAGCTTCTCGCTGAGCGGCCAGGCGGTCGATAACATCAACGATTCGGCGTTGGCCTCGGTCAGCCGCGAACTGACTCCGCTGCTGAAACCGATCGGTGTGCACGAAGATAACTGGCAGGCCGCCGTCGGGCTGTTTACCGGCGCGATGGCGAAAGAGGTGGTGGTGGGTACGCTAAACACCCTCTACACCGCCGAGAATATTCAGGAAGAGGCGTTCAACCCGGCTGAATTTAGCCTGGGCGATGAACTGCTGGGCGCGGTTGAAGAGACCTGGCAGAGCCTGAAAGATACCTTCAGCCTGAGCGTACTGGCGAACCCCATTGAAGCCAGTAAAGGCGACGGGGAAATGGCGACCGGCGCGATGGGGGTGATGAGCGAGAAGTTTGGCAGCGCATCAGCGGCCTACAGCTACCTGATCTTCGTCCTGCTGTACATTCCGTGCATTTCGGTGATGGGGGCCATTGCCCGTGAATCGAGCCGTGGCTGGATGGGCTTCTCTGTCCTGTGGGGGCTGAATATTGCTTACTCGCTGGCGACGGTGTACTACCAGACGGTCAACTTCAGTCAGCATCCACGCTACAGCCTGGTGTGCATTCTGGCGGTCGTGCTGTTTAACGTGGTGGTGATGGGCCTGCTACGCCGTGCACGCAGCCGCGTCGACGTCAATCTGCTCGCCAACAGCAAAAGCGCAGCGGCCTGCTGCAACAGCCCGGCCAACGACTGTCATTAGGAGGCACCATGGCATCGTTAATTCAGGTACGCGATTTACTGGCACTGCAAGGGCGCATGGAAGCCGCCCAGCTAAGTCAGGTGCTGCATGCGCCGCGGGCGCTGGTCGATGCCATGCTTGAACGTCTGGAGGCCATGGGTAAAGCGAAGCGGATCCAGGAGGATGCGGACGGCTGCTTATCCGGCAGCTGTAAAAGCTGTCCCGAAGGGAAAGCCTGTCTGAAAGAGTGGTGGGTAGTGCGTTAATCGTGAATAAAGCCGGGCAAGTCTGCCCGGCTTTAATCGATTATTTGTAGACGTCTGCGGTGGCGCGGATGTCTTTCTGATCTTTGTTGGCGCTGGTGACGACATAATATTTGCCGCCCAGCTCATCGGCTTTCTTAGAAAGCTCTTTTCTCGCATCCATTGGCGCGGTGGTATCAGACGTAGAGATATCGCCAACTTTCGTCAAATTCATCTCTTTCACTTTATCTTTCTGGATCTCTTCTGCCGCCATAACGCCAAATGAAAGTGATCCAATAACCAGAGAAGCAACAATACCTGTAACAAGTTTCATAGCCATGACTCCCAAAGAGGATTGTAGTTTTGATTATCGAAGGCGGGATGCCCGCAACGATAAATTAAGTATTGTTGCGGTACGTCACTTTTGCCAGAAAGAATGAAAAATAATCAGTTTAAACGCTGACTTAAGGCCATCAACGCCGCGCAAAACTCAGCGGGATGAGAGATAAACGGCGCATGCGCGGCTTTGGCAATGATCAAGGCTTCGCTCTGCGGCCATTGCTCATCGAGCAGCGGCACGATCTTGCGTGGCACCAGCCCGTCGAGATAACCATAAATACGCAGATGCGGCAGCGTCAGCGATGCCAGCGGCGTGCGTAAATCAGCCGTTTTCAGGATCTCCAGCCCACCATTCAACACCTCAACGTCAGGCATCGGCAACGACAGCACGGTTTTTTTCAGTATGCGGGCATCCTGGCGCGCGGTTTCCGTTCCCATCGTTTGCAGGGCCAGAAAACGCTCAACCGTGCGTTGAAAATCGTCGCTAAGCTGCTGCTGGAAACTGCTCAGCACCTCCGGCTTGATCCCCGGCCAGTCGCTCTGGGCGCTGAAACACGGGGATGACGCGACGGTCACCAGCGCCTGCACCCGTTCTGGTCGGGTGAGTGCAATCTGGCTGGCCACCAGCCCGCCCAGACTCCAGCCCAGCCAGATAGCCCGGTCCGGGGCCTGCTGCAGAACCTCTTCAGCCATCTGCGCCAGCGGCATCGCACCATAGTTACGGCTGCGGCCAAACCCCGGCAGATCCACCAGGTGCAGGGTGAATTGCGAGGCGAGTTCCTCGCTAATGCAACTCCAGACTTCGGCATTCAGCCCCCATCCGTGCAGCAGCACAAGATGAGAATTTCCTGTCCCAACGGTCTGCCACCAAAGGTTGTTCATCGATTACTGTTCTCTTTTTTCCACAGGGAGGGGTCTATGCTAACAGTGCCCGGCTTGTGCTGGCTATGCCAGATGCCGCTTGCGCTCAGCCATTGGGGGGTGTGTTCGGTGTGCAGAAGGGCGATAGCCGCGCCGGTGAGTGTCTGTCCCCGATGCGGCCTTCCGGCGATGCATCCGCGCCTGCCCTGCGGACGATGCCTGCGTAAACCGCCACCGTGGCAGGCGCTGGTGGCGGTTGGCGATTACACGCCACCGGTGAGTCCAATGCTGCATCAGCTAAAATTTTCCCACCAGAGCCAGCTGGCATTGCCGCTGGCGAGGTTGCTGCTGCTGGCCATTCTGCAGGCCAGGCGCAGCCGCGAGCTACCCGATGTCGATCTGCTGATGTCGGTACCGCTGTGGTCCCGGCGTCACTGGCGGCGCGGTTTTAACCAAAGCGACCTGCTCTGTCGTCCGCTGGCCCATTGGCTGAACTGCCGCTATGTTCCCACAGCGCTCAGGCGAACGCGCGCCACGCCTGCCCAGCATCACCTCAGCGCCAGATTGCGAAAACGCAATCTACAGCACGCTTTTGCGCTTGAATTACCGGTTGCCGGCCGCCATATCGCTCTGGTGGATGATGTCGTCACAACCGGCAGCACCGTCGCGGAATTCTCCCGCCTGCTTTTGCGAAGCGGCGCGGAGTCGGTTCAGGTATGGTGTCTGTGTCGAACCTTGTAGCGCCCTCAGGTTGGGCGTATTATAACCAGGTATTTTAGTCAACTATTAGGCCAATGCTATGATCCGTATTTCCGATTCTGCACAAGCGCACTTTGCCAAACTGCTGGCAAATCAGGAAGAAGGGACCCAGATCCGCGTATTCGTGATCAATCCAGGTACCCCGAACGCAGAATGCGGCGTCTCTTATTGCCCACCGGATGCAGTGGAAGCAACTGACACCGCCCTGAAATTTGAGCTCCTCACGGCGTATGTCGATGAGCTGAGCGCGCCGTATCTTGACGATGCGGATATCGATTTTGTTACCGACCAGCTGGGTTCGCAGTTAACCCTGAAAGCGCCTAATGCCAAAATGCGCAAAGTGACCGACGATGCCCCGCTGATGGAGCGCGTGGAGTATCTGCTGCAGTCGCAGATCAACCCGCAGCTGGCCGGCCACGGTGGTCGCGTTTCACTGATGGAAATCACCGACGACGGTCTGGCCATCCTGCAGTTTGGTGGCGGCTGTAACGGCTGTTCCATGGTTGACGTCACCCTGAAAGAAGGGATTGAGAAGCAGCTGCTGACCGAATTCCCTGAGCTGAAAGGCGTGCGCGACCTTACCGAGCACCAGCGCGGCGAGCACTCTTACTTCTAAGTTCCCGTCCGTATTGGCCCGGTGATCCTGCACCTGCCGGGCCGACATCCCCCTTCCCCACCCACCTCATAATATGACCTGCGTCTCATTATTCACATTTTGACCGCCAGGGTGATTCTCAAGCCGCCCATGTTACCCGTATCATTCTCGCGGGCACTACCAACCTTACTCCAGCCGACTAAACTGATTAATTCAGAAGGTCGTCAGTCATAGTGCCGTTAATACTCTGTTCCCAGTTGGGGCAACTTGAATTTGTCGTTGAAACAATGACGTTACCCATAACAATTTTAAGGCCAGGTTAATCATGCCATTAGTCATCGTCGCTATCGGTGTCATCTTATTACTGCTCTTGATGATCCGTTTCAAAATGAACGGCTTCATCGCATTGGTTCTGGTGGCACTTGCCGTCGGTCTGATGCAGGGTATGCCGCTGGTAAAAGTTATCAGCTCTATCAAAGCCGGTGTGGGCGGTACGCTCGGTAGCCTGGCGCTGATCATGGGCTTTGGTGCCATGCTTGGTAAATTGCTTGCTGACTGCGGTGGCGCACAGCGCATCGCAACTACGCTGATTGCAAAATTCGGCAAAGAGCATATCCAGTGGGCGGTGGTATTAACCGGCTTTACCGTTGGTTTTGCCCTGTTCTACGAAGTGGGCTTCGTGCTGATGCTGCCGCTGGTCTTCACCATTGCCGCCTCTGCCAGCATTCCGCTGCTGTATGTCGGTGTGCCGATGGCTGCTGCGCTATCCGTAACTCACGGCTTCCTGCCACCGCACCCGGGCCCAACCGCTATCGCCACCATCTTCCACGCTGACATGGGTAAAACCCTGCTGTTTGGTACGATTCTGGCCATCCCGACCGTTATCCTGGCAGGCCCGGTATTTGCCCGTACGCTGAAAGGGATCGACAAGCCAATCCCGGAAGGTCTGTACAGCGCGAAAACCTTCACCGAAGCAGAAATGCCAAGCTTTGGCGTCAGCGTCTGGACCTCTCTGGTACCGGTGGTGCTGATGGCGCTGCGCGCGGTCGCTGAAATGGTTCTGCCGAAAGGCCACGCATTACTTGGCGTAGCAGAATTCCTGGGTGATCCGGTCATGGCCACGCTGATTGCGGTCCTGATTGCGCTCTTCACCTTCGGTCTGAACCGTGGTCGCTCAATGGACCAGATTAACGATACCCTGAGCTCTTCGATCAAAATCATCGCTATGATGCTGCTGATCATCGGCGGTGGCGGTGCGTTCAAGCAGGTTTTGGTTGATAGTGGCGTGGATAAGTACATCGCCTCCATGATGCATGACACCAACATCTCCCCAATCCTGATGGCCTGGTCAATTGCCGCCGTGCTGCGTATCGCACTGGGTTCAGCGACCGTTGCAGCCATCACAGCCGGCGGTATTGTTGCCCCGCTGATTGCCACTACCGGCGTCAGCCCTGAGCTGATGGTTATCGCAGTCGGTTCCGGTAGCGTGATTTTCTCTCACGTGAACGATCCGGGCTTCTGGCTGTTCAAAGAGTACTTCAACCTGACCATCGGTGAGACCATTAAGTCCTGGTCGATGCTGGAAACCATCATCTCGGTCTGCGGCCTGATCGGTTGTCTGCTGCTGGGTACGGTTGTCTGATGTAAAACAACAACAAGATATTCGTGAAAACGGTAACCCTGGGGTTACCGTTTTTTTTTGTGCTTCCTCTTCAAGCCAGGAAGAAGAAACATGCAGCAGAGGTGGGGGTTCCGTTCACCTCATGTTTCTTGTTTCTCTGATAAACCTGAACCGGTGAACGTGCCAGGGTGGCGCAGCGACGCCGGGCAAAAAAGAACCCGCCGTTCGGCGGGTTCTTTGTTTTTAGGTCTTTTTCGCAGCGGCTTTGCGCCGCTTATCCAGATCTTTAATCAGCCGGTTCACCCCGTCATCAGCGAACATTGCTTCAAGGGAGGTGGACAATTTACGACGCCAGTTTTTGTACTGATAGCTGGTGCCAGGAATGTTGACCGGCTCAGGCATGTCCAGCCAGTCTTCCGGCTGCAGCCCTAACAGTGCGCTGTGGCTGTCGGCAATATAACGTTGCATCGCGCGGTTGAGCGTCGGGGTCATCGACATCAGAGAGGCCTTGTGCCCGGCGCGTTTCGGCAGACAGCCGTGCGCGTGCAGCGCATCCAGCAGCCCCTGCTTCGATAGTTCGCGATCCTGGTACAGGCCGCGCAGCATCACCTCGTCAGGGTAAAGCCCCAGGGTTTTGCCGAGCGTCAGGTCGCCGCTATCCCACCAGCCGCGAAGCGTAGGAAGGTCATGCGTCGTCGCGACTGCCATTGATTGCTCAGGATACGCTTGCGGCGCGCGGAAGTTCTTCTCACGGTCGTTTTCAAAGTAGAGCACCTTATACGAGTAAACGCCGCTGTCACGCAGCTTACTGACGATTTCGACCGGGACGGTGCCGAGATCTTCTCCAATCACCATGCAGTTATGACGTTTACTCTCCAGCGCAAGGATAGAGAGCAGGTCGTCAACCGGATAGTGAACATAGGCCCCGTGATCGGCGGTTTCGCCATACGGGATCCACCACAGGCGCAGCACCGACATCACGTGGTCGATACGCAGCGCTCCACAGTTCTGCATATTGGCACGCAGCAGCTCGATAAATGGCTCGTAAGCGCGTGCCACAATAATGTGCGGATCCATCGGCGGCAGGCCCCAGTTCTGGCCTAGCGGGCCCAGAATATCCGGTGGCGCACCGACCGAGGCTTTCAGACAGTACAGTTCACGATCGCACCATGTCTCTGCCCCGCCTTCTGCCACCCCAACCGCCAGGTCGCGATAGAGGCCAATCGGCATGTTGTAGCCCTGGCTGACCTGCCAGCAGGCCGCAAACTGACTGTACGCCAGCCACTGCAGCCAGAGGTAGAAATCAACGTCATCGGCGTGCTGATCGCAAAACGCTTTCACCGCAGGCGAATTGACGGACTGATACGCTTCAGGCCAAACCGGCCAGCCCCAGCGCATTTCATCTTCTTTCACCTGATACGCATGCAGCGCATCGAAGGCCGCCTGCCAGTACAGGCTTTCGCCCTCCTGGGCCACAAACTGGCGGAAGGCGGTCATCTGCTCGTCGTCACGCTGGGCAAAGCCTTTCCACGCCATGCGCAGGGCGGCCATTTTCAGCGCGGTGACGGTGGCATAGTCCACCCACTCGGCGTCGCGCGCCCGCTTTAACGTCTGCTGAGTGGTGCTCATCGCCCACCACTCCTGCGCCTTTTTGCTGTTGCGGAAATCGTCTAAAGCATTCACATCGATGTAAATCACGTTCAGCCAGCGACGCGACGACGGGCTGTACGGACTGGCGCTCTCCGGGTTCGCCGGATAGAGCGCATGGATCGGGTTGAGACCGATAAACGCGCCGCCGCGATCGCCAACATCCGCCAGCATCTTTTTCAGATCACCAAAATCGCCGATACCCCAGTTCGCATCAGAACGCAGGGTGTAAAGCTGGACACAGGCGCCCCACAGCTTTTTACCCTCTTTCAGCGCCTGCGGCTCGTAACAGCGTTTTGGTGCCACAATCACCCGGCAGTGCCAGCGGCTGTCGTCCTGGGTCAACGTCAGCGTGTGGTAGCCCTCCGGCAGTTTAGTCGGAAGGTTAAGATTTTTGCCGCCGGTGGCGTGGCCTTGATGCTGATGCCCCTCTTCAGTCGTCAGCTGCCAGCTAAACTCGCCGCTGCCTTCAATCATCAGCGGCATTTTTTTACCGGCGGTGTAGACCATCACGTTCGGTACGGCGGTGACCGCAGCTTTCGCGACGGGTTTGGCTTTGTGCATGGCATCCAGCAAACGCCTCTTGGTTTCAGCACCAATCGACTGCGGTTTACCATGAGCATTGATGTAGTTGGGGCTGATCCCCGCCGCCAGCGCGGCATTATCGAGACGTTTACTTTCCATCGCGCTTCCTTAGCGTTTTGCCTGCCAGATGCGAGCCTGATAGTCACGGATTGAGCGGTCAGAGCTGAACATACCGCAGCGCGCGGTGTTCAGAATACAGGCCCGGGTCCAGGCTTCCTGATCGCGATACAGCACGTCGATCTGCTTCTGGGCCTCGACGTAAGAGGCAAAGTCAGCCATCAGCAGGTACGGGTCACCGCCCTCTTTACCGATGCTGTGCAGCATCTGATCAAAGGCGTGCTTGTCGCCATCGCTGTATTTGCCGCTTTCCAGCTCTTTCAGTACCGCATCCAGCACTTTGTCTTTCTTACGCCATTTCACCGGGTTGTAGCCCTTGGCTTTAAGCGCTTTCACCTCTTCAACTGTGTTACCGAAGATAAAGATGTTTTCGTCGCCAACCTGCTCGGCGATCTCGACGTTAGCACCGTCCAGCGTACCGACCGTCAGCGCACCATTCAGCGCCAGCTTCATGTTGCCTGTGCCGGAGGCCTCTTTACCGGCGGTGGAGATCTGCTCGGAGACGTCAGCCGCCGGGATCAACAGTTCAGCCGCCGAGACGCAGTAGTCCGGCAGGAACACCACTTTTAGCTTGTCGCCCACTGCCGGATCGTTGTTCACCGCCGCCGCCACTTTGTTGATGGCGAGAATGATGTTTTTGGCCAGGTAGTAGCCCGGAGCGGCTTTTGCTCCGAACAGGAATACGCGCGGCACGCGATCGGCCTGCGGGTTCTCGCGGATCTCTTTGTACAGCGCCAGAATGTGCAGCAGGTTCAGGTGCTGACGTTTGTACTCGTGCAGACGTTTAATCTGGATATCAAAAATCGCATTCGGGTTAATTTCAATGCCGGTGCGGGTTTTGACAAACGCGGCCAGGCGTACTTTGTTGTCCAGTTTGATGCTGCGATAGGTCTCGCGGAAGGCCGCGTCATCAGCCTGTTTTTCCAGATTGATCAGTTGGTCGAGATCGTTGGCCCACTCGTGTTCAAGGGTGTTATCCAGCAGCGCGGCCAGGGCCGGGTTGCACTGTTTTATCCAGCGACGCGGCGTAATGCCGTTGGTGACGTTGTGGAACTTATTCGGCCACAGCTGGTGATATTCCGGGAACAGGTCTTTCACCACCAGGTCGGAGTGCAGTGCCGCCACGCCGTTCACCGCAAACCCGCTCACCACGCACATGTTGGCCATGCGAACTTGCTTGTCGTAGACCACCGCCAGCTTCGCCCAGACGGCTTCATTGCCCGGCCAGGTTTTCTTCACCAGCGTTTTAAAGCGGGCGTTAATTTCGTTGATCAGCTGCATATGGCGCGGCAGCAGATTTTTAATCAGCTTCTCGTCCCAGCACTCCAGCGCTTCTGGCATCAGGGTGTGGTTGGTGTAAGCGAAGGTCTTGCTGGTGATGGCCCAGGCGTCGTCCCAGCTCATCTGATGCTCGTCGATCAGCACGCGCAGCAGCTCAGGGATAGCGATGGTAGGGTGGGTGTCGTTCAGCTGAATCACTTCATACTCTGCCAGCTCACTCAGCTTGCGGCCCGCCAGGTGATGACGACGCAGAATATCAGCCACCGAACAGGCGCACTGGAAGTACTGCTGCATCAGACGCAGCTTTTTGCCCGCCAGATGGTTGTCGTTCGGGTAGAGCACTTTGGTCAGTTTGTCGGCGTCAATGCCCTGCTGCTCAGCACGCAGGAAATCGCCGTCGTTGAATTTGGTCAGGTCAAACGGATGCGCGTGTGTCGCCTGCCACAGGCGCAGAGGCTGCGCCACGCCGTTGCGGTAACCGAGTACCGGCAGATCCCACGCCTGGCCCACGATCGTAAAGCCAGGCTGCCAAAGGCCGTCTTTCGTCACTTTACCGCCAATACCAACCTGAACGTCCAGCGCTTCATTGTGGCGGAACCACGGGTAACTGCCGCGATGCCAGTCATCCGGGGCTTCCATCTGATGGCCGTCGGCAAAGGACTGACGGAACAGGCCATACTGATAGTTCAGGCCGTAACCGGTCGCCGATTGCCCCACCGTCGCCATCGAGTCGAGGAAGCAGGCTGCCAGACGACCCAGGCCGCCGTTACCCAATGCCGGATCGGTCTCTTCTTCCAGCAGGTCGGTCAGGTGGATATTGTGGGTGCTCAGCACATCACTCACCTCCTGATACCAGCCGAGGTTCAGCAGGTTGTTGCCGGTCAGGCGGCCAATCAGAAACTCCATCGAAATGTAGTTGACGTGGCGCTGGCCTTTCGCCGGCTTCACCGCAGGTTGGGCGCTCAACAGCTCTGCGAGCGCACCGCTGACGGCCTGCCACCACTGGCGGGAGGTCATGTCCTCAGCGGCATGTAATCCAAATCGTTGCCACTGACGCGTCAGGGCAGCCTGAAATTGAGCTTTGTTAAAGGAAGGCTGTGACATAGGGAATCGGCATCCTGTAGAAAGAAATTAACACGTTGGTGCTAGTGTGCCTGGCTCCTCGGGCCACTTCCTCCTCCTGCGGGGGATTAGGCGGGGAGGAGTCTCGGGGATGAGCAGTAAACTGTGATCGTGGCCACTTTATGCCGTCAGGTTGCGCGAGAAACGGCGATAAAACAAGCGCCAGAAGGGGCGAAAAAAGCTGTGTTATTTCATACGAAATATATAAACAAGGTAATAATTACTTACCTGAAATAATATCTGTCAGAATAAGCTCTATCTTAGTGCGTTATTTTACATCGATAACCTGCAGAGATTTTATTAACTTTTAATGGCCTTTACGCTGCTCCTGACCTTTTTATGCATAACGTGCTTCTATGCTGCTTTCCAGTATCCATGCGCTTTAGAAGCCCATCGGAAAAGTTCCCTTAGCCTGCAATATATTTTTGTGACACAGTGCAAATTAAGGGACAGAAAACCCGGACATAACTTGCAATAAAAGGGTTTCTGACCGACCTTATAGAGATTAATTACGAAGCGCAAAAAAAATCAAATCTCGATTTCCACACAGTGAAGTGAACAATATGTTGATTCCGTCCAAATTAAGTCGCCCGGTTCGTCTTGACCATACTGTGGTCCGCGAACGCTTGTTGGCGAAACTTTCCGGCGCGAACAATTTTCGACTGGCGCTGGTAACGAGCCCTGCAGGCTACGGCAAAACGACGCTCATTTCTCAGTGGGCATCCGGTAAAAGCGATCTCGGCTGGTACTCTCTCGATGAGGGCGATAATCAGCAGGAGCGCTTTGCCAGCTATTTGATCGCCGCTATCCAGCAGGCCACTAACGGGCACTGCGTGACCAGCGAAGTGATGGTACAAAAGCGGCAGTATGCCAGCCTCTCTTCCCTGTTTTCCCAACTGTTTATTGAGCTGGCCGAATGGCATCGCCCGCTCTATCTGGTGATTGATGATTATCATCTGATCTCCAATCCGGTGATCCACGAGTCGATGCGCTTTTTCCTGCGCCACCAGCCGGAAAACCTGACCTTAGTAATCCTGTCGCGCAACCTGCCGCAGCTCGGCATCGCCAACCTGCGCGTGCGCGATCAACTACTGGAAGTGGGCAGCCAACAGCTCTCCTTTAACCATCAGGAAGCGAAGCAGTTCTTTGACTGTCGCCTGACTTCCCCGATTGAAGTCGCCGAAAGCAGCCGCCTGTGCGATGACGTCGCAGGCTGGGCCACCGCCCTGCAGCTGATTGCGCTTTCTGCCCGACACAACAATAGCCCGGCGCATCAGTCCGCGCGCCGCCTGGCCGGGATCAATGCCAGCCATCTGTCCGATTATCTGGTCGATGAAGTGCTCGACAGCGTCGATCAGTCGACCCGCCAGTTCCTGCTGAAAAGCTCCCTGCTGCGATCGATGAACGACGCGCTGATCGTGCGTGTGACCGGAGAAGATAACGGCCAGATGCGGCTGGAAGAGATCGAACGTCAGGGGTTGTTCCTGCAGCGCATGGACGATTCCGGGGAATGGTTTAGTTACCACCCGCTGTTTGGCAGTTTTCTGCGCCAGCGCTGTCAGTGGGAACTTGCATCCGAACTGCCTGACATTCACCGCGCCGCCGCCGAAAGCTGGATGGCGCAGGGCTTCCCGAGCGAGGCCATTCACCACGCGCTGGCAGCGGGCGATGCCCATATGCTGCGCGATATTCTGCTCAATCACGCCTGGAGCCTGTTTAACCACAGCGAGCTCACGCTGCTGGAAGAGTCACTGCGCGCCCTGCCGTGGGAAAGCCTGCTGGAAAATCCGCGTCTGGTGCTGCTGCAGGCCTGGCTGATGCAGAGCCAGCACCGCTACAGCGAAGTGAACACCCTGCTGGCCCGCGCTGAGCAGGAGATGAAAAGTGAGATGGATGCGGCGCTGCACGGCGAATTTAACGCCCTGCGTGCGCAGGTCGCCATCAACGACGGTAACCCGGACGAGGCCCAGCGCCTGGCAATGGGCGCACTCGAAGAGCTGCCGCTGGCGCACTTCTACAGTCGTATCGTCGCCACTTCCGTGCACGGCGAAGTGCTGCACTGTAAAGGCGATCTCACCCGCTCCCTGTCGCTGATGCAGCAGACGGAACAGATGGCGCGCCGCCATGACGTCTGGCATTACGCCCTGTGGAGCATGATTCAGCAGAGCGAAATTCTGTTTGCCCAGGGCTTCCTGCAGGCCGCCTGGGAAACGCAGGAAAAAGCCTTCAACCTGATCCGCGATCAGCATCTGGAGCAGCTCCCGATGCACGAGTTCCTGCTGCGCATTCGTGCCCAGCTGCTGTGGGCATGGGCCCGACTGGACGAAGCCGAAAGCACCGCCCGTCATGGGGTAGATGTGCTCTCCGCCTTCCAGCCTCAACAGCAGCTGCAGTGTCTGGGCCTGCTGGTGCAGTGCTCGCTGGCACGTGGCGATCTGGATAACGCCCGCAACCACCTCAACCGTCTGGAGAACCTGCTCGGCAACGGTCAGTATCACAGCGACTGGGTATCGAACGCCGATAAAGTACGGGTGATTTACTGGCAGATGATTGACGATAAAAAATCGGCGGCTAACTGGCTGCGCCAGACGCCGAAGCCGGAGTTCGCCAATAACCACTTCCTGCAGAGCCAGTGGCGCAACATTGCCCGGGCGCAGATCCTGTTAGGTGAGTTTGAACCGGCAGAAATCGTACTGGAAGAGCTAAATGAAAATGCCCGCAGCCTGCGTCTGATGAGCGATCTGAACCGCAACCTGCTGCTGCAAAACCAGCTTTACTGGCAGGCGGGTCGCAAAAATGATGCCCAGCGGGTGCTGCTGGAAGCGCTGCAGCTGGCGAACCGCACCGGCTTTATCAGTCATTTTGTGATTGAAGGCGAGACGATGGCCCAGCAGCTGCGCCAGCTTATTCAGCTGAATACTTTGCCGGAACTGGATCAGCATCGCGCCCAGCGCATTCTGCGGGAGATTAACCAGCATCACCGCCACAAGTTCGCCCACTTCGACGAAACCTTTGTCGAGCGGCTGCTTACGCATCCGGAAGTGCCGGAACTGATCCGCACCAGCCCGCTGACGCAGCGTGAATGGCAGGTTCTGGGGTTGATCTATTCAGGATACAGCAACGACCAGATTGCCGGGGAGCTGGCGGTGGCCGCAACGACCATCAAAACCCATATTCGCAATCTGTATCAAAAGCTGGGCGTCGCCCACCGTCAGGACGCAGTACAGCATGCTCAGCAGCTGTTGAAGATGATGGGTTACGGCGTGTAGGTCTTGTGCGGCCTGATGCCCTCACCCCACCCCACCCCTCTCCCACGGGAGAGGGCGCAAACCCTCAGCACAGTTCTAACTGCAACTTATGATCGCGAATCACCTGCAACACCCCTTCTGGCGGTAAGACGTCGGTATAGACCGCATCCACCATACTGATGCTGCCCATGTTCACCATTGCATTACGGCCAAACTTCGAGTGATCCACCACCAGCATCACGTGACGTGAGTTGTCGATGATCGCCCGCTTGGTGCGCACTTCGTGGTAATCAAACTCCAGCAGCGATCCGTCGGTATCGATGCCGCTGATGCCGAGGATGCCGAAGTCGAGGCGGAACTGGGAGATAAAATCGAGCGTCGCTTCGCCAATAATCCCGCCGTCGCGACTGCGCAACTCGCCGCCGGCGAGAATGATACGAAAGTCTTCTTTCTGCATCAGAGTGGTCGCCACGTTCAGGTTGTTAGTGACTATGCGCAGGTTTTCGTGGTTCAGCAGGGCGTGGGCGACCGCTTCCGGCGTGGTGCCGATGTCGATAAACAGCGTCGCGCCGTTGGGGATCTGACTGGCGACCTTGCGGGCAATCCGCTCTTTCTCTGAGGTCTGGGTCGCTTTGCGATCGTGCCATGACGTGTTCACTGAACTGGACGGCAGCGCCGCCCCGCCGTGGTGGCGGAGAATGCGGTTTTGATCGGCCAGATCGTTCAGGTCACGGCGGATGGTCTGCGGACTGACGGCAAACTGTTCCACCAGCTCTTCGGTGCTGACATATCCCTGCTTCTTCACCAGTTCGATAATGGCGTCATGGCGTTGTGTTTGTTTCATCAGAGTTCCCTGCCAGAATTATGTTCGTTTTCGCGCATGTAGCGTATCGGCAAACGCCATCGCCAGCCCAACGGCCAGCCCGGCCACGTGTGCGGCATTGGCAATCGCCATGCCAAACAGATCAAACCATCCGGCAACAATCCAGATTAAAGCAAAGGCCATTAACCCGCGCTCGAGATAGATCCCGCTGTCCGGATCGCGCTCACCGCGCAGCCAGACGTAGCCCATCAGCGCATACACCACACCGGAAAGCCCGCCAAACCACGGTCCGTTAAACTGATGCTGGATAAAGCCGCTGAGTAACGCGCTGATCAGCGTAATCACCACCAGTTTGCCGCTGCCAAGCCGCTTTTCCACCGCGCCGCCGAGATACCACCACCACAGCAGGTTAAAGAGGATGTGCATTACAGAGAAGTGCATCAGCGCGTGGGTGAAATAGCGCCAGAATTCGAATTTCAGGGACGGGTCAAACGGCCAGGCAAGCATGATCATCACGGGCTGATCGCCCACCACGTTCATGATGATAAACACCAGAATACAGGCGGCGCTGATGAACAGCGTGAAAGGCCCCGCGCGTTCGCGCAACGTCGCAAGGAAAGGAAAGCGCTGATAGCGCAGGCCGCTGTCAGTCTGGCCCGACTGCCAACTCGCCGCCAGATAGCGCGGATCGGCCGGGTTTTCCAGAAAACGCGCCAGTTCAGCCTTAACCCGCTCGGCCTGGCTTTCATCCGCCAGCCAGACGTCAATCTGGGTATGCTGTTGAAGGGTGAGGATAATGCCCTGCGTCGCCATGTAGTCGACAAACGCCTGGGCGACGCGCGGGTTAGTAAAAGAGGTAATCATCAGCATCGGCGACAGTCGCTTATTTCCACACAAAAGGGGACAGTATATACCCTAAACGTCGAGGTGCTCGACTTCTGCCGGGAAATGGCGATGCCAGGCGTCGAAACCGCCGTCCACGCTATAGACCGCATCATAGCCCTGCTGCAGTAGATATTGCGCCGCACCCTTGCTGCTGTTGCCGTGATAGCACATCACCATCACCGGGGTATCAAAATCGTTATCCTGCATAAAGGTGCTCAGTGAGGCATTCGTCAGGTGAAAGGCACCCGGCGTATGGCCAATGGCAAAACTTTGCGGATCGCGGATGTCCACCAGCACGGCCGTTCCCTGGTGCATTTTCTGGTGCGCTTCTTCGACGTTAATACATTCAAACTGTTCCATGGTGCTCTCTGTTGTTCGTTCAGTGGGGCATTTTACCGCCTAGTGTACGTCCTGGCGGCGGTTAAACGCCATTATGTTAGCTGTATCACTCAAAATTGTTTTTTTGATGTTACTAAAAGCGCGTTCCTTTGCTAGTATGAGCGATATCGAACATTTTTGAGCTTTTACGAAAGTGCGTGAGGATGCAATGGAAACCAAAGATCTGATTGTAATCGGTGGCGGTATCAACGGGGCAGGTATTGCGGCAGATGCCGCCGGACGCGGTTTATCCGTCCTGATGCTGGAAGCACAGGATCTCGCCTGTGCCACCTCCTCCGCCAGCTCCAAGCTTATCCACGGCGGCCTGCGCTACCTGGAACATTACGAATTCCGCCTGGTCAGCGAGGCGCTGGCCGAGCGCGAAGTGCTGCTGAAAATGGCTCCCCACATCGCCACCCCCATGCGTTTTCGTCTGCCGCACCGCCCGCATCTGCGTCCGGCGTGGATGATCCGCACCGGGCTGTTTATGTACGATCATCTGGGTAAACGCACCAGCCTGCCCGCCTCGGCCGGTGTGCGATTTGGCGCAGACTCCGTCCTCAAGCCAGAGATCGTGCGCGGATTCGAATATTCCGACTGCTGGGTGGACGACGCCCGTCTGGTGCTCGCTAACGCGCAAATGGTTGAACGCAAAGGCGGTGAAGTGAAAACCCGCACCCGCGCCCTCTCCGCTCGCCGTGAAAAGGGCCTGTGGATCGTTGAAGCGGAAGATATTGATACCGGCGAGCGCTTCAGCTGGCAGGCACGCGGTCTGGTCAATGCCACCGGCCCGTGGGTGAAACAGTTCTTTGACGATGGGATGAAACTGCCGTCGCCGTATGGCATCCGCCTGATCAAAGGCAGCCATATCGTGGTCCCGCGGGTTCATACCCAGAAGCAGGCTTACATTCTGCAGAACGAAGACAAGCGCATCGTGTTTGTGATCCCGTGGATGGATGAGTTTTCTATCGTCGGCACCACCGATGTGGAGTACAAAGGCGATCCGAAAAACGTCGGTATCGACGAAAGCGAGATTAGCTACCTGCTGCAGGTGTATAACGCGCACTTCAAAAAAACGCTGGCGCGCGATGACGTGGTTTGGACCTACTCCGGGGTGCGTCCGCTGTGCGATGACGAATCCGATTCTCCGCAGGCGATCACCCGTGACTACACGCTGGATATCCACGATGAGCAGGGTAAAGCGCCGCTGCTATCGGTATTTGGCGGCAAGCTCACCACCTATCGCAAGCTGGCGGAACACGCGCTGGAGAAATTGTCCCCGTACTATCAGGGCATCGGTTCAGCCTGGACCAAAGGCGCGACGCTGCCTGGCGGCGATATCGACGGTAATCGCGATGACTACGCGGCAAAACTGCGCCGCCGCTATCCCTTTATCAGCGAATCCATGGCCCGTCACTACGCCCGCACCTACGGCAGTAACAGCGATCTGCTGCTGAATAAGGTGACAAGCCTCAGCGATCTGGGTGAAAACTTTGGTCATGAGTTTTATGAAGCCGAGCTGCGCTATCTGGTTGAGCATGAGTGGGTACGCCGCGCAGACGATGCGCTGTGGCGTCGCACCAAAGAGGGCATGTGGCTGAATGCGGAGCAGCAGTCTCGCGTGGCACAGTGGCTGGAGCAGTACGCGCAAAAGCGAGAGTTATCGTTAGCGTCGTAAAACGTAGGCCCGGTAAGCGCTAGCGCCACCGGGCGATTACAGGGCGGTGCGGCCTGATGCCCTCTCCCACGGGGAGAGGGAGAACACATTAAAAAAGGCAACTTTCGTTGCCTTTTTGCTTTTATAACCGCACTGGATCGATATGCCAGATGGTTTCGGCATACTCTTTGATGGTGCGGTCAGACGAGAAGTAGCCCATGTTGGCGATGTTGTGCATCGCTTTGGTGGTCCACTCTTCTTGTTTACGATACAGCTCGTCAACCCTGTCCTGACAATCCACATAGCTGCGGAAGTCTGCCAGCACCTGATAGTGATCGCCAAAGTTAATCAGCGAATCCACCAGATCGCGGTAGCGGCCAGGCTCGTCCGGGTTAAACAAGCCGGTGGCGACCTGCGTCAGCACCTGGCGCAGCTCTTCATCCTGCTCGTAAAATTCCCGCGGGTTGTAGCCCTGCTTACGCAGTTCCTCCACCTCTTCCGCCGTATTACCGAAGATGAAGATGTTCTCTTCACCCACGTGCTCCAGCATCTCGACGTTAGCACCGTCCAGCGTGCCGATGGTCAGCGCGCCGTTCAGAGCAAACTTCATGTTACTGGTGCCGGAGGCTTCAGTACCCGCCAGCGAGATCTGTTCCGAGAGATCGGCGGCCGGAATGATCATCTGCGCCAGGCTCACGCTGTAGTTCGGGATAAAGACGATCTTCAGTTTGTCGCCAATCTGCGGATCGTTGTTGACCACTTTCGCCACGTCATTGATCAGATGAATAATGTGCTTCGCCATGTAGTAGGCCGAGGCTGCCTTACCGGCAAAGATATTCACCCGCGGCACCCAATCGGCATCCGGATCGGCCTTGATGCGGTTGTAGCGCACAATCACGTGCAGCACGTTCATCAGCTGACGTTTGTACTCGTGGATACGTTTGATCTGCACGTCGAACAACGCTTTTGGGTTGGCAACCACGTTCAGGTGCAGCGCCAACCATACTGACAGGCGCTTTTTATTCAGCAACTTGGCATCGCGCACCGCTTTGTTTACCGTCGGGAAATCTGCGTGCTGTTCCAGCTCGCTCAGCTGGCTTAAATCGGTACGCCAGGTGCGGCCGATATTTTCGTCAAGCACCTCTGAGAGCGGCTGGTTGGCCAGCGCCAGCCAGCGACGCGGCGTAACGCCGTTGGTCACGTTGCAGAAACGCATCGGGAAGATCTTCGCGAAGTCGGCAAACAGCGACTGCACCATCAGGTTGGAGTGCAGTTCGGACACGCCGTTGACCTTGTGGCTGATCACCACCGCCAGCCACGCCATGCGCACCCGACGGCCGTTGGACTCGTCGATAATCGAGGTGCGGCTCAGCAGACCGGTGTCGTGCGGATACTGCTCCTGCACGGTTTTCAGGAAGTAATCGTTGATCTCAAAGATGATCTGCAGATGGCGCGGCAGAATTTTGCCCAGCATGTCCACCGGCCAGGTTTCCAGCGCTTCGCTCATTAACGTGTGGTTGGTGTAGGAGAACACCTGGCACGTCACCTCAAACGCCTCATCCCAGCTGAACTTATGCTCATCGATCAGCAGACGCATCAGTTCAGGGATCGACAGCACCGGATGGGTGTCGTTCAGGTGAATGGCGGTTTTTGCCGCCAGGTTGGCGTAGGTTTTATGCAGCTGATAGTGACGGCTTAGAATATCCTGGATGGTCGAGGAGACCAGGAAGTACTCCTGACGCAGGCGCAGCTCGCGCCCGGAATAGGTCGAGTCATCCGGGTACAGCACGCGGGAGACGTTCTCGGAGTGGTTTTTATCCTCCACTGCCGCAAAGTAGTCGCCCTGGTTAAATTTGCCGAGGTTAATCTCGCTACTGGCCTGGGCATTCCACAGGCGCAGCGTGTTGGTGGCGTCAGTGTCGTAGCCTGGAATGATCTGGTCGTAGGCCACCGCCAGGATCTCTTCGGTTTCGACCCAGCGGGTCTTCTTGCCTTCCTGTTGCACGCGCCCGCCGAAGCGCACTTTGTAGCGCGTGTTGTGGCGCTTGAACTCCCACGGGTTGCCGTATTCCAGCCAGTAGTCCGGGGACTCTTTCTGCCGTCCGTCAACGATGTTCTGTTTGAACATGCCGTAATCGTAGCGAATGCCGTAGCCGCGTCCCGGCAGGGCAAGCGTCGCCAGCGAATCGAGGAAGCAGGCCGCCAGACGCCCGAGGCCGCCGTTGCCTAAACCCGGATCGTTCTCTTCATCAATCAGCTCTTCTAAATCTAACCCCATCTCTTCCAGCGCGTTTTTTACGTCGTCATAGATACCCAGTGACAACAGCGCATTGGAAAGGGTGCGGCCAATTAAAAACTCCATCGACAGATAGTAAACCTGCCGGGTCTCCTGCGAGAGCTGGGCGCGGTTCGAGCGCAGCCAGCGTTCTACCAGACGATCGCGCACTGCAAACAGAGTAGCGTTCAGCCACTCGTGTTTGTTGGCAATCACCGGATCTTTGCCGATGGTGAACATCAGCTTATAAGCAATTGAGTGCTTTAACGCCTCAATGCTCAATGTGGGAGACGCATAAGAAAATGGTGCATTCATATCAATGATTCCAACATTGTTACATCAAGCGTTGATAAAGATCGCGGTAGGATTGGGCCGCCACTTGCCAGCTGAAATCCATGGCCATCGCCTGCCGCTGAACAAAACGCCATAAAGACGGCCGCGACCACAACACGAACGCACGGCGGATCGCGCGCAGTAGCGACCACGCATTACTGTCTTCAAACACAAAACCACTGGCGATACCGTCAGCCAGGTTTTCCAGCGACGTGTCGGAAACGGTATCCGCCAGTCCACCGGTGCGGCGCACCAGTGGCAGTGTGCCGTACTTCAGACCGTACAGCTGAGTTAAACCGCACGGCTCAAAACGACTCGGCACCAGGATAACGTCAGCGCCCGCCATAATGCGGTGCGAAAATGCCTCGTGGTAGCCAATCTGTACCCCTACCTGCCCCGGATGTTCGGCCGCCGCCGCCAGGAATCCCTCCTGCAGAACCGGATCGCCTGCGCCAAGCAGCGCCAGCTGTCCGCCCTGCTCCAGCAGGCCCGGCAGCGCCTCGAGCACCAGGTCGAGCCCTTTCTGGCTGGTCAGACGGCTCACCACCGCAAACAGTGGCACCTTCTCGTTGACCTTCAGCCCCATGGCGATTTGCAGCTGACGTTTGTTATCGGCCTTATCTTCCACCGAGTCGCGGCTGTAGCGCGCGGTCAGCAGCAGATCGGACTCCGGACTCCAGATTTTTTCGTCCACACCGTTCAAAATGCCCGACAGGCGTCCTTCCCGATGGCGCTGGGTCAGCAGGCCTTCCATCCCGTAGCCAAACTCCGCTTCGGTTATCTCCCGCGCGTAGGTCGGGCTGACTGCCGTAATGTGATCGGCATAGAACAGCCCGGCTTTCAGGAACGAAATCTGCCCGTTAAACTCCAGCCCGTGCATGTTAAAGAATGACCATGGCAAATCGATGTCATTCATGTGTTTGGCTAAATACAGGCCCTGGTAGGCCAGGTTATGCACCGTAAACACCGACTTCGCCGGATGGCCGCGCGCCGCCAGATACGCCGGGGCTAACCCGGCATGCCAGTCGTGGGCGTGCACCACATCCGGGCGCCAGAACGGATCCAGCCCGGTGGCCATCTCCGCCCCCACCCAGCCGAGCAGTGCAAAACGCAGCACGTTGTCGGGATAGGCGAATAAGTTGGTGTCGTGGTACGGGCTCCCTGGACGGTCATACAGGTGCGGCGCGTCAATCAGGTAGATGCCCACGCCGTTGTAATGACCAAACAGTAATGTGATGCGCCCGGCAAACGTATCGCGACGGCTGACAATCTGCGCATCAGGTATGCCGCGACGAATGTCTGGAAAAGCGGGCAACAGCACGCGAGTATCGACACCACCGGCAATTTGCGCCGCCGGTAACGCACCAATCACATCCGCCAGCCCGCCGGTTTTCAGCAGCGGGAACATCTCAGAACATACGTGTAAAACCTGCATCATCGCTCCTGTTTGATCTGCAGTTTGCGCAGCATTTCACGCGTAACCAGTACGATGCCCTCTTCTGAGCGATAGAAGCGACGCGCATCTTCTTCGGCGTTCTCACCGATAACCATCCCCTCCGGGATGATGCAGGCGCGGTCGATCACGCAACGACGCAAACGGCATGAGCGTCCTACCCATACATCTGGCAACAATACTGTCGAATCAATGTTGCAGAAAGAATTCACCCGCACGCGCGGGAACAGCACCGACTGCACCACCACCGAGCCGGAAATGATGCAGCCGCCGGAGACCAGCGAGTTCAGCGTCATGCCGTGGCTACCGGTACGATCCTGCACAAACTTCGCTGGCGGCAGCGACTCCATGTGGGTACGGATTGGCCAGTTGTGGTCGTACATGTCCAGTTCCGGCGTCACCGAGGCTAAATCCAGATTGGCCTTCCAGTACGCTTCCAGCGTTCCGACGTCGCGCCAGTACGGTTCTGAGTTTGGGTCGGACTGCACACAGGACAATGGGAAAGGATGTGCATAAGCCATGCCAGACTTGGTGATTTTCGGGATGATGTCTTTGCCGAAGTCATGGCTGGAATTCTCTTCCTTGTCGTCCTCTTCCAGCAGCTCATAAAGATAATCAGCATCAAAGACATAGATGCCCATGCTGGCGAGAGAGCGGGTCGCATCGCCCGGCATGGCTGGCGGGTTAGCCGGTTTTTCGACAAACTCGATTACCTTGTCGTTTTCATCCACCGCCATTACACCAAACGCCGACGCTTCGGCAATGGGCACCGGCATGCAGGCGACGGTGCAGCGTGCACCTTTTTCGACGTGGTCGATCAGCATCCGCGAATAGTCTTGCTTGTAGATATGATCCCCGGCGAGGATCACCACGTATTCAGCGTCATAGCGACGAATAATATCGAGGTTCTGCGTCACCGCATCCGCCGTGCCGCGATACCAGTTTTCACCGTGCATGCGCTGCTGAGCGGGCAGAAGGTCGACAAACTCATTCATCTCTTCGCTGAAGAAGGACCAGCCGCGCTGGATGTGCTGCACCAGGGTATGAGACTGGTACTGGGTGATCACGCCGATGCGGCGGATGCCAGAGTTAAGGCAGTTAGAAAGGGCAAAATCGATAATACGGAATTTACCACCGAAGTGGACGGCGGGTTTGGCGCGCTTAATGGTTAAATCTTTTAATCGGGTACCGCGGCCGCCAGCAAGAATCAGGGCAACAGATTTTAATGGAAGCTGACGCGCTAACATTAATGGGTCGTTCTTCTCTAACCTAACCATGATCAACTCCTTTTATTATCATCTCTGGAATACGCACACACCGTTTGCAGGTCCATGCCAGACTGTCATCACGACCGGATTATCTTCTCCGGCAAATGGCGGGATCGCCCGCCATTCTCCTTCAGGTAAAACAATGTCAGCGACTTCATGGGTGGCGTTAAACGTAATAAGCCAGCTATCCGAAAGCAGGATTTGCAGGCAGGGAACGCTGTTGTGCCACTCATCCGCCGCTAACGGCTGCGCGGCTTTATTCAGCCAACGCACGTTGCCATCACCCTCTTCCCACCACTGATTCAGGATGAGCGCCGGGATCTGTTGACGCAAATGGACTAGCGCAGCGGTAAACTCGACTAATCCGCTGTTTGCCTGCTGCCAGTCAAGCCAGGTTAATGGGTTATCCTGGCAGTAGGCGTTGTTGTTGCCGTGCTGGCTGTGTCCATGTTCATCCCCTGCCAGCAACATCGGCGTTCCCTGCGATAAAAGCAGCGTGGTGAGCAAGGCGTGCACGCTGGCACGGCGTCGCTCAATCACATCCAGCTTGCCACTTAACCCTTCAATACCATGGTTGTAACTGTGGTTGTTGAAGGTGCCGTCACGATTTTCTTCACCGTTGGCTTCGTTGTGTTTCTGATTGAAACAAACACAGTCGCGCAACGTAAAACCGTCATGCGCCGTCAGCAGGTTGATTGACGCCGAGGGTAGCCGTCCATTGTGTTTGAACAGATCGCTGGATGCCGCAAAACGCCCGGCGAACTCCGCCAGCGACAGATCGTGCGCCAGCCAGAAGCGGCGCGCGCTATCACGGTAATGATCGTTCCACTCCGCAAACAGCGGCGGGAAATTCCCGACCTGATAGCCGCCAGGGCCAATATCCCACGGTTCGGCAATCAGCTTGACGCGTGAGAGCAGTGGGCAGTTTTTAATGGCTTCAAACAGCGGCGACTGTGGGTTAAAGTCCGGCGTGCGGCCAATAACCGACGCCAGGTCGAAACGAAATCCGTCGACATGGAAGGTTTCAACCCAGTATTTCAGGCATTCATACGCGTATTGCGTCACCGCCGGATGGCTGAGATTGAGCGTGTTACCGCAGCCGGTCCAGTTGTGGTAATCGCCGTCCTCTCTTAACCAATAATAGCTACGGTTATCGATTCCGCGCAGGGAGAACGTCGGCCCCTCCAGATCCAGCTCGGCGCTGTGGTTCAGGACGATGTCGAGGATCACCTCAATACCCGCTTCGTGCAGCGCTTTAACCGCATCACGAAACTCGTCCCGGGCACGCGCCGGATCGGCGGCATAGCAGGGTGCAAGGGCAAACATCGCCATCGGGTTATAGCCCCAGTAGTTACTGAGGCCAAGGCGCTGCACGCGCGGCTCGCTGGCAAAATGGGCCACCGGTAGCAGCTCCAGAGCGGTAATGCCGAGCTGCCTGAAATAGGCAATCATCAGCGGATGGCCGAGCGCTTTGTAGGTGCCGCGGATCGCTTCCGGCAGGCCCGGGTGCAGATACGTCAGCCCCTTCACATGCGCTTCATAGATCACCGTCTTGCCCCAGGGGGTATTGGGCGGTGCATCGTCTTCCCAGTCGTAGTGGTCACCCACCACCACGCTTTTGGCTGCTGCCAGGGCGCTGTCGCGGTGATCCGGCGTGTCTTTACCGCCGTGCAGGACCACATCGTCGTTCAGCGTCCCGTCAACCTCCTGCGCACAGGGGTCGAGCAGCAGCTTCGACGGGTTAAAACGGTGCCCGTTGCCCGGCTCCCAGGGCCCGTGAACCCGAAAGCCGTAGTGCGTGCCGGGCCGGGCACTCTCCAGATAACCGTGCCAGATATCACCGCTGCGACCTGGAAGATCGTAGCGATGTTCATTGCCGTTGCCGTCAAACACGCAGAGTTCAACCCGCTCTGCATGGGCGGAAAAGAGGGTAAAGTTCACCCCTTTGCCGTCGTAGCTTGCGCCGAGCGGGGCGGGTTGACCGGCCGTGAGTTGGGTCATTCCCCCTCCCGAACCAGCCAGATGGTGGACAGCGGCGGCAGGGTCACGCTCAGGGAGTTTGCACGCCCGTGACTCTCCTGCTCATCGCTCTGCACTAAACCGCCGTTGCCCGCATTGCTACCGTGATAGTGCATCGAGTCGGTGTTCAGCGCCTCGCGCCATTTGCCCGGCTGATTGATACCGAAGCGGTAGTGATGGCGGGTCACCGGGGTAAAGTTGCTGGCGACGATGATTTCGTTGCCCGCTTTGTCGCGGCGGACAAAGATCAGCACCGAGCGCTCATTATCATCCACCACCAGCCACTCGAAGCCGTAGTCGTCAAAATCGAGCTCATGCAGCGCTTTGTGGTGACGATAGGTTTGGTTGAGGTCGCGGACCAGACGCTGGACGCCGTGGTGCCAGTTATCGCCGCCTTCCAGCAGATGCCAGTCGAGGCTGCTGTCGTGGTTCCACTCGCGGCCCTGAGCAAACTCGTTACCCATAAACAGCAATTTTTTGCCCGGGAAGGCAAACATCCAGCCGTAATAGGCGCGCAGGTTGGCAAACCGCTGCCACGCGTCGCCCGGCATGCGATCGAGGATCGATTTTTTGCCGTGCACCACTTCATCGTGGGAGAGCGGCAGGACAAAGTTTTCGGTGCTGTTGTAAAGCATGCCGAAGGTCAGCTTGTCGTGGTGATGTTGGCGATAGACCGGATCGAGCTTGAAGTAGTCCAGCGTGTCGTGCATCCAGCCGAGGTTCCACTTGTACCAGAAACCGAGACCGCCCATCGACGGCGGGCGAGAAACACCCGGGAAATCCGTCGACTCCTCCGCCATCGTCACCGCACCGGGCACTTGCTCACCGAGAATACGGTTGGTGCTGCGTAAAAACTCAATCGCTTCAAGGTTTTCACGCCCGCCGAATTCATTGGGGATCCACTCCCCCTCTTTGCGGCTGTAGTCGCGGTAAATCATCGACGCCACCGCATCCACGCGCAGGGCATCAATACCGAAACGTTCGATCCAGTACAGGGCGTTACCCACCAGGTAGTTAGTGACTTCCCGACGACCGTAGTTGTAGATCAGGGTATTCCAGTCCTGATGGTAGCCTTCGCGCGGATCGCTGTGCTCGTACAGGTTGGTGCCGTCGAATTCCGACAAGCCAAAATCATCGGACGGGAAGTGGCCCGGCACCCAGTCGAGGATCACGTTCAGACCGGCGGCGTGCGCGGCATTAATAAAGTAGCGGAAGTCTTCGCGGGTACCGAAACGGCGGGTCGGCGCGTACATGCCGGTGGGCTGATAGCCCCAGCTGCCGTCAAAAGGGTGCTCGTTAATCGGCAGCAGCTCAAGATGGGTAAAGCCCATCCATTTAACGTACGGCACCAGTTGATCGGCCAGCTCCCGGTAGCTGAGCCAGAAATTGTTCTCGGTATGACGACGCCAGGAACCGAGATGGACTTCATAAATCGAAATCGGCATATCGAACTGGTTGGCGCGGATACGTTCCTCGCTCAGGGCGACTTTCTCGGGCAGGCCGCAGATCAGCGAAGCGGTTTCCGGGCGCATTTGCGCTTCAAAAGCATACGGGTCGGCTTTGATACGCAGTTTGCCATGCGCATCGATCATTTCGAATTTGTAAAGTTGACCGTTTTGCGCGCCGGGGATGAACAGCTCCCAGATGCCGGTTTCGCGACGCAAGCGCATCGGATGGCGGCGACCGTCCCAGTAGTTGAACTGTCCCACGACTGAGACGCGTCGGGCATTGGGTGCCCAGACGGTAAAGCGGGTGCCGGTGATGCCGTCCATGGTGTCGGCATGGGCGCCCAGCGTTTCATATGGGCGCAGGTGCGTCCCTTCAGACAGCAGCCAGGCATCCATCTCCTTCAGCAGCGGACCAAAGCTATAGGGATCGTCGATCAGATTTTGTTGACCATGCCAGAAAACGGCGAGCTGATAGCGGAATGTGTTTTTGCGACGAGCCATCACGCCAGCAAAGAAACCGCGCGAGTCGATACACTCAAGTTGACCCACCTTGCGGCCGGTTTTTGGTTCAATCACCCAGACTTCCGTCGCGTCAGGTAACAATGCGCGGACTTCCAGCCCTGCCTCTGTGCGGTGCATACCAAGTACAGAAAACGGATCGGCAAAATGACCCGCGATAAGCGCATTAATCACGTCTCTCTCAATACGAACGGACATGGTGTTCATCCTGTTATTTTATTCGCCGCCCCCTTTCGCGCGCAGGGTGCAGCTTTAATGTGACCTGTACGGAACAGCACCTATGTGCATCCTCTCTGTTCCATCCAACTTCCAGACGAGATGCACGACATCTCGCATAAAGCATAGCCAACGCTGTGTATGACTCCTGATAAAAAAACCCACCAAATGCGTTTTAGTCCTTTATTACGCAAAAAAAGGGGTGACAAATCACCCCTTAGTATTAACAAGTTATTACGCCAGCTGGCGCAGCATCCTGCGTAGCGGCTCGGCGGCGCCCCACAAAAGCTGGTCGCCGACGGTGAAGGCGGACAAATATTCCGGCCCCATATTCAGCTTGCGCAGGCGGCCAACCGGGGTGGTTAGCGTGCCGGTGACGGCGGCGGGGGTCAGTTCACGCATCGTGATGTCGCGATCGTTGGGGACGACTTTTGCCCACTGATTGTGCGAAGCGAGCAATTCCTCCACAGTTTGTATGGATACATCTTTTTTCATTTTAATAGTGAATGCCTGGCTGTGGCAGCGCAGCGCACCCACGCGCACGCACAGACCATCAACCGGGATTGGCGAGGCGGTACGCAGAATTTTGTTGGTCTCTGCCTGGCCTTTCCACTCTTCGCGGCTCTGGCCGTTATCCAGCTGCTTGTCGATCCACGGGATCAGGCTGCCGGCCAGCGGTACGCCAAAGTTGTCCACCGGCAGGTCGCCGCTGCGGCTAAGCTGAGTCACTTTGCGTTCGATATCCAGAATCGCCGATGCCGGGTTGGCCAGTTCAGTGGCAACGTGCTGGTGCAGATGACCCATCTGGCTCAGCAGCTCGCGCATATGACGCGCGCCGCCGCCGGATGCCGCCTGATAGGTAGCCACGGAGACCCACTCCACCAGATCCTGGGCGAACAGACCGCCCAGCGACATCAGCATCAGGCTGACCGTACAGTTGCCGCCGACGAACGTTTTCACCCCGTTGTTCAGGCCGTCCGTGATGACATCCTGGTTAACCGGGTCAAGAATAATGATGGCGTCGTCTTTCATGCGCAGCGAAGAGGCCGCATCAATCCAGTATCCCTGCCAGCCGCTTTCACGAAGCTTTGGATAAATTTCGTTGGTATAATCGCCGCCCTGACAGGTAACGATAATGTCGAGCGCCTTCAGCGCTTCCAGATCAAAAGCGTCCTGAAGCGTACCGGTGGACGCAGTGCCGAATGCAGGCGCAGCCTGCCCGAGCTGGGAAGTGGAGAAGAAGACCGGACGGATGGCGTCAAAATCGCGCTCCTCAACCATGCGTTGCATGAGTACAGAGCCGACCATACCGCGCCAGCCGATAAAACCAACGTTTTTCATAGCGTGTTTTCCTGCAGAGATGTGTGCTGAATATGCGAGCCAGAATCCTACTGGCACTGCTCTCACCTTACAAAATGCAGCCAAAGTCGCAAGTGAAATAAATCAATGATTGCACTGCTATAAGTAATACCACTTATTACCACAATGAATACAGGGAGTTTGAGGGACAGATAACATGACTGAAATTATTTCTGCAGCAGTGCTGCTTATCCTGATTATGGACCCGCTCGGGAACCTGCCGATCTTCATGTCGGTACTGAAACACACTGAACCGAAGCGACGTCGGGCGATCATGATCCGCGAGCTGTTAATCGCCCTGCTGGTGATGTTTATCTTCCTGTTCGCCGGAGAAAAGATCCTCGGCTTCCTGAATTTACGCGCCGAAACAGTCTCCATCTCGGGCGGTATTATTCTGTTTTTAATCGCCATTAAGATGATTTTCCCCAGCGCCGAAGGCAGTAGCAGCGGCCTGCCCGCCGGTGAAGAGCCGTTTATCGTCCCGCTGGCGATCCCGCTGGTCGCCGGGCCAACCATTCTGGCAACCCTGATGCTGCTGTCGCATCAGTATCCGAACCAGATGAGCCATCTGGTGATCGCCCTGCTGCTGGCCTGGGGCGGCACCTTCGTCATTTTGTTGCAGTCGTCGCTGTTTTTACGCCTACTCGGCGAGAAAGGGGTTAATGCGCTGGAACGGTTGATGGGATTGATTCTGGTGATGATGGCGACGCAGATGTTCCTGGATGGGATCCGGGCGTGGATGAAGGCGGGGTGAGGTATGCCGCACGAACGATCCCCTCGCCCCTTTGGGGAGAGGGTTAGGGTGAGGGGAAACATACTGGCATCAGTGGTGGTTCCGTTCACCTTACGTTCCTTGCTGCTCTGAAACCACCGAACCGGTGAACGTGCCAGGGTGGCTCATCGCCACCCCCCTGGCAACCCGGGCTACCGGCAAGAAAATCGTCGCTACGCGATACCCTCAGCTTATTCCTTCCGCCTGACGGGGGCGGGCGCAGGTAACGTCCCTGTAAATGCGCCCTCGCCGCGCATCCATGCGCGTCGCCCCTGGCTACAGGAAACGCTTCGGCGATTTTCAGCCGGACCAGGGTATCGCTGTAAGATCTTATTTTTCTTTAATATGACATCGCTTAAATATTGCGCGCAGTTGTCTACCAGCTCAGCGAAATCGGTGTTGTGATCGAATGGCGTGGTAAATAAAGAGAGGCTCTGGAAGGCTGCTCGCATAATCAGAAATTAAATCTCCAGCAGTGAACATAGTCAGGTAAGCACAACACCCAAAGCGGCTCCCAGGTCCGGCTGAAAATCGCTGAGGTGTTGACTGGAGGCCGGGGCGAGGCGCAAGGATGCGCCGAGAGGGCGCGACCTACATGGATGTAGGATCGCGCCCGACCCGATAGCCGGAAGGAATAAGCCGAAGGGACCGCGAAGCGGCGATTTTCTTTGCCGGGAGCCCGGGTAGCCAGGGTGGTGGCGATTGAGCCACCCTGGCACGTTCACCGGTGCAGCAGTGACAGAGAAGCATTGAACGCGAAGTGAACGGAACCACCACCGTTGCCACATGTTCATCCCGCCACCCGACAAACATTAGCTCAACAGCGAAAACGCAATCATCCCGACAATCGCCCCGGTGGTGCCGAGGATGGTTTCCATCATCGTCCAGGTTTTCAGGGTTTGCGCTTCGCTGGCGCCGGTAAATTTACCGAACAACCAGAAGCCCGCGTCGTTAACGTGCGACACCACAATCGAACCGCCCGCGATACAGATAGACAGAGCTGCCATCTGCGCACCAGAGTAGTTCAGCTGTTCAATCACCGGCATCACCAGCCCTACCGCCGTTAAACAGGCGACGGTGGCAGAACCCTGGATGATACGCACCGCGGCCGCCAGCACGAAGCAGGTCACCGCAATCGGCAAGCCCATCCCGGTCAGCGCTTCGCCCAGTGCCGGGCCAACGCCGGAATCCACCAGCACCTGCTTGAACACCCCGCCCGCACCGATCACCAGCAGAATAATCCCCGCTGGCTGTAGCGCAGCACCGCAGATCTCCATCACCCGGTCTTTCGCCATGCCCTGACGCATCGCCAGGCCATAAATGGCAACCAGACAGGCGACCAGGATCGCGGTGAACGGATGGCCGATAAACTCAAACCACTGATACGCCTCAGAGCCCACCGGCACAAAGCGTGCGGCGATGGTTTTCAGGCCCACCAGCACCAGCGGCAGCAGGATCAGCGCCAGGCTAAAGCCGAACGACGGCATTTTGCTCTCGCCCAGATGCGGCTCGGTGATGTCATCAGGAATGTGCAGCTCAACGTAACGGCTAATGAAATTACCCCACAGCGGACCGGCGATCAGCATCCCCGGGATCGCCGCGCACAGACCAATCAGGATCATCCAGCCAAAGTCAGCGTGCATCTGGGAAGCCAGCAGCATCGGCGCAGGCCCCGGCAGCAGAAACGCCGCCGCTGCGGCCACGCCAGCAAACAATGGGATCACCAGCTTCACCAGGTTCGTACCGGTATGGCGCGCCATGGAGAAGGCCACGCTAATCAGCAGTACCACCGCCACTTCGAAGAACAGCGGCAGCGCGCAGATAAGACCCGCCAGACCAATGGCATAGTGCGCCCGGCTGTGACCGAAAGATTTCAGCATTTTGACGGCGATCTGATCGACCGCGCCGGTTTCATGCAGGATCTTGCCAAACATCGCGCCAAGCGCGACCACAATCGCCAGGAATCCCAGCGTTCCGCCCATCCCTTTTTCCATGGTCGCCGCGATTTTATCGAGCGGCATTCCGGAAAAGAGACCAGCACCAATAGACACCACCATCAAAGCAACGAAGGCGTGCATACGCGCCTTCATCACTAAAAACAGCAGTAACAGCACGGAGCCGACTGCTGTCAAAACAAGCGTTAAAGTACTCAAAACTTACTGCCTTTTATTAATGACCTCAATGGTGCTTGCCACCACACCGTCTAACGGCTGGTCGATATTCACCACCAGCACATCACTTTCGTCCGCGCCCGGCTCTTGCAGCGTGTCGAACTGGGTTACCAGCATCTGCGTTTTGAAGAAGTGCCCTTTGCGCGCTTTCAGGCGGTTTTCGATAACCTCGAAATCCCCTTTCAGGTAGACGAATGACAGGTTCGGGTTCCCTTCACGCAGCTGGTCGCGATAGGTCTTTTTCAGTGCAGAACAGACAATCAACGACACCTTATTGGTGCGCTGCATGGCAAACGCTGCATCGTTCAGCGCCTGTAACCAGGGTTTACGATCGTCGTCGTTCAGCGGTTCGCCGGAGGCCATTTTATTGATGTTGCTGCGCGGATGGAGGAAGTCGCCATCAAGAAACGCGGCATGGAGTTGATGCGCCACTTCGCTGGCGACGGCAGATTTACCGCTACCGGAAACGCCCATCAGGACGTAAACGTGGTGATCGAGATTCGTCGTGCTCAAAGGGAGTCCCTCAGTCAATTGTTACGGGTAACAGTTATCGGTAACATTGTCCTGCCAGGGCAAAAGAGAAGCAATATCCAAACGTGCGCGAAGTGAATAAGTGTGAGCTAGTTCAAATTTGTCAGACTAGATTGATCCACCTGGTGACAGCGTGAAACCTAAATCTAACATTTTAGGGCTCACCGTCTCGCCACGAATGCGCGCCAGCAGGCGTTCGGCACCGATGCGTCCCATGCGTTCACGCGGCGTCAGGACGCTCGCCAGACGCGGCTCCATCACCTGGCCAATGTCGTGACCGTGGAAACCGGCAATCGCCATATCACCCGGGATGGAAAGTCCCAGCCGCTGGCATTCGAAGGCGGCGCCCACCGCGAGGTCATCGTTAGTACAGAAGATGCCGTCAAGCTGCGGATACTCGCGACGGGCCTGACGCATCAGCTCAATGCCCGAGGTGTAGGAAGAGGATTGTTCGACCATCACGCTGTACGGGGTTAAGTTGGCATCGAGCATCGCCTGCTCGTATCCCTTCTGTTTGATGATAGTACGTTCGTCCAGACGTGCGCCAAGATAGGCGACATGGCGATGGCCGCGGGCAATGATGGCCGCCGTCATCTGACGTGCGGCTTCGAAGTTGTCGAACCCGACTGCGATATCCAGGCACGGCGACTGGCTGTCCATCAGCTCGAGCACCGGAATGCCCGCCACTTCAATCATCTTCAGGGTGCGCGCGGTGTGGGTACGTTCGGTAAGGATCAGGCCGTCAATGTTCCAGGAAAGCATCGACTCCAGACGTTCCTCTTCCAGTTCCGGCTTGTAGCCGTAGTGGGCGAGCATGGTCTGATAACCAAAGGCGTCGGTCACGCTTTCGATACCGCGCAGCACTTCGGCGAAAACCTGGTTGGTCAGGGAAGGAAGCAGGACGCCCACCGCACGGCTGGTCGCATTGGAGAGAATATCCGGGGCGCGGTTGGGGATATAACCCAGTTCATCGAGAGCCGCAGCGATCTTGCCACGCAACGCCACGGAAACCTGTTCCGGGTTACGTAAAAAACGGCTGACCGTCATTTTAGTCACACCGACGCGATCGGCTACATCCTGAAGTACGGGTCTTTTCTTTTTCATCGTCCTGGGAGAGATCGGTAGCAAAACATTCTCCCAGTTTATCACGGACAAAGGCCAACCTTCCCCTGCGAAAAAGGAAGGTTGGCCTTTTATTTAAGATTTAGACCGGCGGCAGGTCGAACAACAGTACTTCAGCCGCGCTGTCGGCATGAATGGAAATGGCCTGCTCATCCCAGATCGCCAGACCATCGCTGGTGGTGGCTTTGGTGCCGTTAATGGTCACATCGCCTTTTACCACCTGGATCCACACTTTACGGTTAGCGGCAATCTGATGCACAGACTGTTCGTCTTTCACCAGCGCCCAGCGGTACAGCTCCATGTCCTGATGCACTTTCAGCGAGCCGTCACGCGCATCCGGCGACAGCACCAGCTGTTTGCCCTGCTCGGCGTCAAAACGACGCTGCTCGTAGCGCGGGGTGATGCCTTTTTCTTCTGGAATGATCCAGATTTGATACAGGTGCAGTTTTTCCGTTTTGCTCGGGTTGTACTCCGAGTGACGCACCCCGGTACCTGCGGTCATGATCTGGAACTCACCGGCCGGAACCTGCTCTTTATTGCCCATGCTGTCCTGGTGCTCAACCGCCCCTTCCAGCACGTAGGTCAGGATTTCCATGTCTTTGTGCGGGTGAGTACCAAAGCCCTGGCCTGCGTCGATCACGTCATCGTTAATCACCCGCAGCGCCGAGAAGCCCATAAAATTCGGGTCATAATAATCAGCGAACGAGAAGCTGTGCCAGGAGTCCAGCCAGCCATGATTTGCGTGACCACGGTCGTTTGCTTTGCGTAAGAAGATCATTGTTTTTACCCTCAGTTCGTTTCGATGGAGTAAGTGTGGACGCAATCGGACTGGGATCATAGAGGGTGAAAATTGACTCCTCTGTTCAAAAATTGTGAACAAGTCCAGAGGAGTCTGACAGCCTTATTTAGCAAGGGTTACCGTGGCAGGTGAGGCCTGCTCGAAGGCCCGTTCAAGGATTTCAAGATTGGTCATAACTTCAATTTCCTTGACGTAATTTGGCGTGCCGTTGGTCAGCGTTTCAAACAGCGCATCGTAGACCTGACCGTAGTCGCCGGTGTCCGGTTTGATCGTTTCTTTGACGGTGATGCCCTCGGCGTTGACGTACTCCAGCAGGCCAACGGAATCATCCGCCGCAAACCCTGCGTCGCCCGGCATGATATTGGCCTTCAGGCTGGTTTCCTGCTGGTCGATACCGTATTTGATAAACGATCCCTGGGTGCCGTGGACGATAAATTTGGGGTAATCGGTCTTCACCAGATGGCTGGTTTTGACGATCGCTTTCAGGTCGCCGTAGAACAGCTGCGCTTCGAAGGTATCGTCCGGGTTAGCTTTGTTACGCAGGCTGCGGATGTCGTAGGCCACATGATCCGGGCGGCCAAACAGAGAGATAATCTGGTCCATGGTATGCACGCCCAGGCCATAGAAAGATCCATCCTGCGGCAGGCCAGGCTTGGTTTCTGCCACCGGGCGGTAATAATCGAAGTGGCTTTCGATTTCGACGATCTCGCCGAGCTTACCGCTCTCAATCGCCTTTTTAGCGGTCAGGAAGCAGGTATCGAAACGACGGTTCTGGTACGGGGTGACGGTCAGCCCTTTTTGCTTAGCCAGCTCAAACAGTGTTTTCGCTTCGGCGAGGGTCGGGGTGAAAGGTTTCTCCACCAGCACGTTTTTACCCGCTTCAAGGGCACGCTTTGCGTACTCAAAATGGCTGTCGGCATGGGTACAGACGATCACCAGCTTCACCTGCGGGTCGTTCAGCACCTCATCCAGATCGCTGGTGAAATGGATATGGGAATACTGCGGGTGCTGCTCGTCTGGCTTCGGGTGGCGGCGGAAAATATGCGCCACATGCCAGCTCGCTTTGCGGTTCAGAACATACGGAAGGTGGTACCGGGTGGTGCTTTTACCAAATCCAATAAATGCGCAGTGCAGTGTCATGATGTTATTCCTGGCTAAGGTCCCTGCTTTCACCATAGCGCAACCCGGCGGTGAAATATATTTCTATAACGAATCCTAAAATGGCGGCCTGAACCTTGATCCTGGCCGAAATTATCAGGATAAGGAGACGGCCAAAACCCATGCTCGCGAAAGGAGTCGCGCTGGTTTTCTATGGAAAGAAAATATCTCGCCTTAAACAGTGCGCTCCTCTTTTGGCTGCTCGCGCTGATCGCCTGGTGCGTCAACGTACCGCCTCTTGCGTGGCTGCTCGCCGCATCGAGCCTGGTGGCCCTTATCACATTCCTTCTTCTCAACCCGGTAAACATCATGTTTAAAAAAACGAAAATCATTGAAATGGACAAACCAGCCGACATTCTGCCCCCGACCACGTTCGTTGAAAAAGAGCCCACCGCCAGCGAAAAACACGGCACCACCGTTATTGCCAGCGATGTGTGCGTCGAGGGCAACATCGTCTCCGGCGGCCACGTCTACGTTCACGGCACGCTGAACGGCAATATTGATTCCAGAGAGAGCCTGATAAAAATCATGCGTGGGGGTCTGGTTGAGGGCAACATTACCTGCCGGGAGCTGATTATCGATGGCAAGGTGATCGGCCAGTGCAGCAGCGACATCGTCGAAATCTGCGAGCACGGTCAGGTCACCGGCACTCTGGCGTACCGCACGCTGGCGGTTAAAAAAGGGGGAGCGTTTTCCGGCCAGGCGGAGGTGTTACCCGCCGTTGCAGAGAAGAACAACGTGGTGGGCCTGATGAAAGACATCGCACCTGAAACGTTAGTGGACGTACAAATCCATACCCTCTGAGCAAAAAAAAAGCCAGCTAGAAGCTGGCTAAAATAATACTGGAAGCAATGTGAGCAATGTCGTGCTTTCAGGTTTCCGTAGCGGACTCCCTGAACGCGAGACAATAATAATCATTCTCATTCGCACTTGTCCAATACTTTTTGCAAAAAAAGGCGGTTGACTCGAATTTTAAAGTCAACGATGTTGAAAGGGACATTAACCAACAGAGGAACACAGGAATGAGTGAGATAGTGATACGCCACGCTGAACCGAAAGATGCCGACGCTTTACGCCAGAATTATATGCATCCCGGGGTGTATCACGACACGCTACAACTACCTCATCCTTCTCTGGAAATGTGGCAGGAACGCCTGGTGGTCAAACCCGGAATGCGGCGGCTGGTGGCCTGCATCGATGATAACCTCGTCGGTGATATCGCCATCCAGGTAGAGCAGAGTCCACGGCGCAGCCATGTGGCCACCTTTGGCATCAGCGTTGCGGCGCATGCTCAGGGGCGTGGGGTGGGCAGCGCGTTAATGCGTGAAATGGTCAATCTGTGTGATAACTGGCTGCGAGTTGAACGTATTGAGCTGACGGTATTTGCCGATAATCCCTCTGCGCTGGCGTTGTATCGGAAATTTGGTTTTGAAACTGAAGGCACCGGGAAGAAATTCGCCCTGCGCGACGGCGAGTATGTGGATGCCTTGTATATGGCGCGCATGAAGTAACCCCGTAAATTGCCCGGTGGCGCTACGCTTACCAGGCCTGCAGATTTCAGTAGGCCGGGCAAACGCAGTGCCGCCCGGCACACACTCAGTACCCCGCCGTCAAATCATCCACCGAACGCGGATCCGATGCCCCATACAGCGCACCGTCCGGTCCGACCATAATGCTCTGGGTACTGCCCATCGCCTCTTTCACCGCCACTTTTTGCCCACGCTGCTCCAGCAGCTTCAGGGTATCCGGGCTGAAGCCTTTTTCCACCCGCAGCTCATCCGGCAGCCACTGGTGATGGAAGCGCGGCGCGTTGGTGGCTTCTGCCACGTTCATCCCAAAATCAATGCTGTTCACCACCATTTGTAGCACGGTAGTGATAATCCGGCTTCCGCCTGGGCTACCGGTCACCAGCCAGGTTTTACCGTCTTTCACCACAATGGTCGGTGACATTGACGACAGCGGACGCTTCTTCGGCCCGACGGCATTGGCATCGCCGCCCACTAACCCGTAGACGTTCGGCACGCCTGGCTTGGCAGAAAAATCATCCATCTCGTTGTTCAGTAAAATTCCGCTGTTGCCCGCCACAATCCCGGTACCGAAGGTGGTGTTCAGGGTGTAGGTTACCGCCACCGCATTACCGTCTTTATCCATCACCGAGAAGTGGGTGGTTTGGTTACTTTCGTAGGGTGCCAGCTTGCCGGGGCGGATCTCGCTCGACGGTTTGGCTTTGTTGATGTCGATCTGGTCGGCAAGGGATTTGGCATAGGCTTTATCCGTCAACGCCTGCCACGGCACTTTGACGAAATCCGGATCGCCCAGATACTCCGAGCGGTCAGCGTAGGCATATTTTTCCGCCTCGGCCATGACCTGCATCGTATCGGCGCTGCCGAAGCCAAATTTGTGCATATCGAAGTTTTCGAGGATGTTGAGGATCTGCACGATGTGGATCCCGCCCGAAGACGGCGGCGGCATCGAGAACACCTGATACCCGCGATACTCCCCGCTGATCGGCTTACGCTCCACGGCTTTGTATTCGGCGAGATCGGCTTTGGTCATCAGCCCGCCGTTCTTCTTCATCTCCTCGGCAATCTGATCGGCGATCGCCCCTTTATAGAAGGCATCCGGGCCGTTTTCGGCAATCATCTCCAGGCTTTTCGCCAGATTGGTCTGCACCAGCTTGTCGCCCTTTTTCAGTGGCTCGCCGTCTTTCCAGAAGATCGCCTTGCTGTTCTCGTGGTTGGGAAGCACTTCACTGCCGTAGGTTTTTAGATCGTCGGCCAGCGCATCGTTGACCACAAAACCGTCGCGCGCCAGCTTGAAGGCAGGCTGCACCACTTTGTTGAGCGGCAGGGTGCCGTATTTATCCAGCGCCAGCGAGAATCCGGCCACGGTGCCCGGCGTGCCGGTTGCCAGATGAGAGGTGAGTGATTTTTTGCTGTCGGCGTTGCCCTGATCGTCGAGGAACATGTCGCGCGTGGCCTGATTCGGGGCCATCTCGCGGAAATCGATCGCGGTGGTGACGCCGTCTTTGGTGCGCAGCATCATAAACCCGCCGCCGCCGAGGTTACCCGCCTGCGGGTGCGTCACTGCCAGCGCGTAACCCACTGCCACCGCCGCATCCACGGCATTCCCGCCCTGCTTGAGAATATCCACCCCCACCTGGGTGGCGAGCGCATCCACCGAGGCGACCATCCCCTTCTGCGCCCGCACGGGATGGAAAACATCCTCTTCCACCCCATACGACACGGGCGCTGCCGCCGGAGGCGTCGCTGCCACGCTAAACGTACCGCCTGCCATCAGGGCGGCGATAGCGACCCAGCGTATAAACCTTGGTTTCATCATTGTTATTCTCCAGGTACAGGGACTCACGCTCCCGCTTAAGCCTGGTTCATAACTCTTAAAAAATCATTGTGCTGGCGGATCCGAGATAAACTTAGAGAAGGCCTCAGACGGAGGAAATAACCATGAAACGACTGATTCTTGTGGCGGCGCTATTGCCGTTTGCCGTGTTAGCACAGCCAATTAACACCCTGAACAATCCGAACCAGCCGGGCTATCAAAACCCCAGCCAGCAGCGGATGCAGAACGAAATGCAGGTTCAGCAGCAGCAGCAAAGCCGGATGCTCAATCAGCAAATGCAGAGCCAAACGCGTACGCAGCAGCAGAATCTGCAAACGCAGATCAACAACAATACCCAGCGCGTCCAGCAGAGCCAGCCAGGGGGGCAAGTGCTGCCCAACACCAGTGGCAGCATGTTGAGCAGTGGAGAGTCTTCAAGCGGTGGGATGCAGCAGCAACATATGCTGCCGCAGCAGCAGCCTCAGCAAAACAGTGGCATGCTGAATAATCCTTAGGGCTGAAAGTCCGGGCCAATCAGCGCAATCGCATCGGTACAGATGCAGTCCACGCCCCAGCCCAGCAGTTCAGCTGCGCGCTGGGGTTGGTTGACGGTATACACCAGGATACGTAACCCGGCGGCTTTGATGTCGTCCACCCGCGCTTCATCCAGCAGGCGGTGATTAAGGTGGATCGACACGCAGCCCAGCCGGGCGGTCAGCGCGCGCCAGTCGTCACGCCATTCATCCAGCAATAAGCCGCGCGGCAGCTCAGGGGCTGCCGCCTGCGCCGCTTCCAGCGCATCGATCTCAAACGACGACAGCAGCGGTGCGGGCATACCTTCCCACAGCTCGCGCGCCGCCAGGGCAATCACTTTGCCCGTCAGCGGCCCGCTGCCAGTGGTGGGTTTGATCTCAATGTTCGCCATCATGCCATGCTGCCGACAGCGGTCGGCGACTTCGGCCAGCAGTGGCAGCGGCTCACCTTTGAATTCCTTACCAAACCAGCTTCCGGCATCGACCTTCAGCAGATCGCGCCACGGTAGCGCCCCCGCCACGCCCCAGCCGTTGCTGGTGCGCTCAAGGTTATCGTCGTGCAGCAGGAAAATTTCGCCGTCCTGGGACAGCTTGGCGTCAAACTCAATCATCGTATGGCCGTAATGCGCGCCAACGTCAATCGCCGCCAGGGTGTTCTCCGGCGCCAGTTTACCGCCGCCCCGGTGGGCGACGATGTGGGGATACGGCCAGTTACTCATACGCGTTGTCCTGTTTCACCATCGAATAAGTGCAGGTGATTTTCTGGCAGATGCAGCCACAGCGTGCTGCCTGCTTGCGGGCGCTCCTGATGCGACATGCGCACCACCAGCTTCTGCTCGCCCCAGCGTCCGTGCGCCAGGTTATCGGCGCCCAGCATCTCCAGGGTGTCCATGACCAGCGGCACCCCACCTTCTGCCTGCGAGCTTAACGCAATATGTTCCGGGCGGATACCGAGGGTCATTTTGCGCCCGGCATAACCGCGATAGAACCAGTTAACCGGCAGCGCCATGCCACTCTCCAGCTCAAAGTGGGTGCCTGAGCTGCTGATGCGGCCTTCCAGCAGGTTCATCGCCGGGCTGCCGATAAAGCTCGCTACAAAGCGGCTGGCGGGTTTTTCGTACACTTCCACCGGGGTGCCAATCTGCTCGGCAATGCCTTTGTTCATCACCATCACGCGCTGGGCGAGGGTCATCGCCTCCACCTGATCGTGGGTGACGTACAGAGAGGTGGTTTTCAGCCGCCGGTGCAGGTGCTGCAGCTCCAGACGCATCTGCACCCGCAGCTTGGCGTCGAGGTTAGACAGCGGCTCATCGAACAGAAACACCGCCGGATCGCGCACAATAGCGCGGCCCATCGCCACGCGCTGGCGCTGGCCGCCAGAGAGCTCGCGCGGGCGGCGCTTGAGCAGTTCGTCCAGCTCCAGAATGCGCGCCGCCTCTTTGACACGCTCCTCAATATGGCCCTTGCCCATCCCGCGGATTTTCAGCCCCCAGGCCATGTTCTCTTCCACACTCATGTGCGGATAAAGCGCATAGTTCTGGAACACCATCGCAATGCCTCTGTCTTTCGGCTCCATCTCAGTCACCCGCTTGCGGTCGATCCAGATATCGCCGCTGGTGACGCGCTCGAGCCCGGCGACCATGCGCAGCAGGGTGGATTTACCACAGCCGGACGGGCCGACCATCACGATAAACTCGCCGTCCGCCACGTCGAGCGTTAACGGCTGAATAACCTGGGTTTTGCCATCCCAGCTTTTGGTGACTGCCTGTAATTTTAATCCTGCCATTTTATTTCTCGCTATCGACCAGGCCGCGGACAAATGCGCGCTGCATGGCTAAAACTATGACGACGGGTGGGATAAGGGTGAGCAGCATCGCCGCCATCACCTGGTTCCAGAGGGTGGTGCCTTCGCCGGTAGAGATCATCCCTTTGATGCCCGCCACGGCGGTGCCGAGATTAACGTCCTGCACAATCAGCAGCGGCCACAGGTACTGGTTCCAGCCGTAGATAAAGGTGATCACGAACAGCGCCGCAAGGTTGGTGCGCGAGAGCGGCAGCACGATGTCGCGGAAAAAGCGCATCGGCGAGGCACCGTCGATACGGGCCGCTTCAATCAGCTCGTCCGGCAAGGTCATAAAGAACTGACGGAACAGGAAGGTGGCGGTCGCCGAGGCCATCAGCGGCAGAGTTAACCCGGCGTAGCTGTCGAGCATCCCCAGGTTGGCGATCACTTCCACCGTCGGGAAGATACGCACTTCGACCGGCAGCATCAGGGTGATAAAAATCATCCAGAAGAACAGATTGCGCAGCGGAAAGCGGAACCAGACGATGGCGAAGGCCGAGAGCATCGACACCACGATTTTGCCCACCGTAATGCCGAACGCCATGATGAAGCTATTGAGCATCATCAGCCAGAACGGGGCGCTGTTGACCCCCACGCCCTGGGTCCAGATGATCGCCATATTCTCAAAAAGATGGCCGCCGGGGATCAGCGTCATCGGGGTTTCAAAGATGGCGTTTCGGTCCAGCGTGGCGGCCACAAAGGCCACGTACAGCGGGAACAGGATCACCAGAATGCCGAGGATCAGCATGGTGTGGCTGAAAATCGTCAGCCCGCGACGGTTCTCAATCATTGGTAGCGCACCTTACTTTCGACGTAGCGGAACTGCACCACCGTCAGGATGATGACGAGGAACATCAACACTACCGACTGGGCAGCAGAGGCCGACAGATCCAGCCCGGCAAAGCCTTCGCGGTAGATCTTATAGATAAGCGTGGTGGTGGCCTGTACCGGGCCGCCTGCGGTGGCGGCGTCGATCACCGGGAAGGTGTCGAAGAAGGCGTACACCAGGTTGACCACCAGCAGGAAGAAACTCACCGGGGCGATCAGCGGCAGCGCCAGCTTGAAGAAGCGACGCACCGGGCCTGCACCGTCAATGGCGGCTGCTTCCACCAGCGAGCGCGGAATAGACTGCAGCGCGGCAAAGAAGAACAGGAAGTTGTAGCTGATCTGCTTCCACACCGAGGCGAAGACCACCAGGAACATGGCCTGACCGCTGTTCTGCGCGTGGTTCCAGTCGTAACCAAACTCCCCGAGGAAATGGGTAATCAGGCCGCGACCCGGGTTAAAGAGGAAAATCCACAGCACGGCGGCGACGGCCGGTGCCACGGCGTAGGGCAGCAACATCAGGGTCTGATACAACCGACTGCCGCGCACAACGTAATCCACCAGTGCGGCGAAGAACAATGAGGCAACAAGGCCGCTGACGGTGACCATGGCGCTGAATTTGATCGTCGTCCAGAAAGAGTCCAGATAGTAGCTGTCGTGCCACAACGCGGCAAAGTTATCCAGACCAACAAACTGACTCGACAGCCCAAACGGATCAACGCTTTGTACCGAGTACCACAGCGCTTCGCCCGCAGGCCAGATAAAGAAGATAACGGTGATCGCCAGCTGTGGCGCAACCAGCAGGTACGGCAGCCAGCGCGAACGGAACACCGGACGGGATGATGACATTGAGATTTGATTCCTGAACAGTGCCGGGTGGCGGCTTCGCCTTACCCGGCCTACGATTTCGGTTTTCTCCCTCTCCCCGTGGGAGAGGGTTGGGGTGAGGCTATTAGCCCGCACGAACCCTGCAGGCCCGGTAAGCTACGCGTCACCGGGCCATTCACATTACGATTTGGTTGACTGCTCGAAGCGGCGCAGCAGCTGGTTACCACGCTCAACCGCGGAATCCAGCGCCTGCTGTGGCTCTTTCTTACCGGTCCACACGCTTTCCAGCTCTTCATCGACAATGGTACGGATCTGCGGCATGTTGCCCAGACGCATACCCTTGGTGTACGGCATCGGCGGCTTGTTCAGCATCTGACGCGTTGCAATATCCGCACCTGGATTTTTGTCATAGAAGCCCTGCTCGCGGGTCAGGTCGTAAGCGGCTTTGGTGATCGGCAGGTAGCCGGTCTTCTGGTGCCACTCGGCGGCATTTTCCGGTTTCGCCAGGAACTCGAGGAACTCCGCTACGCCTTTGTAGGTGCCGTTGTCTTTGCCCTGCATCACCCACAGGCTTGCGCCGCCGATGATGGCGTTCTGCGGTGCGCCTTTAGCTTCAACATCGTATGGCATCATGCCCACGCCGTAGTTAAATTTGGCGTAGTGACGGATATCCGCCAGCGAGCCGGACGAGGCGGTGGTGATCGCACAGTCGCCGCTGTAGAACTTCTCGGTAGATTCGTCTTTACGTCCGAAGTAGCTGAAATCGCCCTTCTTGTTCAGTTCCTGCAGCAAGGCAATGTGCTTCACCTGCTCCGGCTTGTTGAATTCCAGTACCGCGTCGGTGCCGTCAAAGCCGTTGTTTTTGGTCGCGACCGGCAGGCCATGCCAGGCGCTGAAGTTTTCGATCTGGATCCAGCCCTGCCAGCCACTGGCGTAGCCGCATTTCATGCCGGAAGCTTTCAATTTAGCGGTGTACGCGGCCAGATCCTGCCAGGTTTTTGGCGGCTGCTCCGGGTCTAAACCGGCTTTCTTGAAGGCGTCTTTGTTGTAATACAGCACCGGGGTGGAGCTGTTAAACGGCTGGGACAGCAGGTGCCCGGTTTTAGAATCGGTGTAATAACCCGAGACGGTCGGCACGAACTGCGATTCGTCGAACGTAATGCCCGCATCCTTAAACACTTCGTACACCGGTTTAATGGCTTTCGATGCCATCATGGTGGCGGTGCCCACTTCATAAACCTGTAACAGCGCCGGGGCGTTGCCGGTACGGAAGGCGGCGATACCTGCGCTCAGGCTCTGTTCGTAGTTACCTTTGTACACCGGCACAATTTTGTAATCCGGATGGGTGTCGTTGAAACGCTGCGCCAGGGAATCAACTTCTTTACCCAACTCCCCTTCCATGGAATGCCAGAACGGAATGCTGGTGACAGCCATTGCATTCGTCGCAAAAGCCAGACCAACTGCCAGACCCAAAGCTGTGTGTCGTAACGATGTCATTGTCATCTCTCTTATTGTGCCGGATGCGCGATATCACGCGTTTTATGCTCGCGAGGTAACATGACATGCGCGAATGACAGAAAAATAACCGTTTTTTTACAAAGAGATGACAACAAAGCGTCAGGGGGATGATGGAAATATGAAGAGCAATGGGCAAAAAAAGCCGGGTGGCGGCTTCGCCTTACCCGGCCTGGTCGATTCCGTAGGCCCGGTAAGCGAAGCGCCACCGGGCACACAGGCGGCTCAACCGCCTAAATACGCACTCCGCACCGCTTCGTTGGCCAGTAGCGCGTCGCCAGTATCTTCCAGCACCACGCGACCGTTCTCCAGCACGTAGCCGCGATCCGCGAGCTTGAGCGCCTGGTTGGCGTTCTGCTCCACGAGGAAGATGGTCATCCCTTCGCTCCTGAGCTGCTCGATGGTGTCGAAGATTTGTTGAATGATGATCGGTGCCAGACCGAGCGACGGCTCATCAAGCAGCAGCAGGCGTGGCTGACTCATCAGCGCACGACCGATCGCCAGCATCTGTTGTTCCCCGCCGGACATGGTGCCTGCACGCTGGATACGGCGTTCAAACAGGCGCGGGAACAGTTCGTACACCCGCTTGATGCGGGTCTGAAACTGCTCGCGCTCGGCAAAGAAGCCACCCATCGCCAGGTTCTCTTCCACCGTCATCCGCGAGAACACACGACGCCCTTCCGGGACAATCGCCACCGCTTCGCGCATGATTCTGGCCGTCTGCCAGTCGGTAATGTCTTTGCCATCAAAGACGATACGCCCGCTGGAGGCGCGCGGATCGCCGCACAGGGTGCCCAGCAGCGTGGTTTTGCCCGCGCCGTTGGCACCAATCAGGGTGACAATTTCGCCCTGATTAATATGCAGGCTGACGTCGTGCAGCGCCTGAATCTTGCCGTAGTGGGCGCTGACATTGTCAAAGGTTAACATCGCTTTTTCCATCTTATGCCTCACCCAGGTATGCGCGGATCACGTCCGGGTTATTGCGAATCTCTTCCGGCGTGCCGTTCGCCAGCGGCGTGCCCTGGTTCACGACGTAAATACGATCCGAAATGCCCATCACCAGTTTCATATCGTGCTCAATCAGCAGGATAGTGGTGTCGTGATGGTCACGCAGCTCGACAATCAGTTCGTCCAGCTCTTTGGTCTCTTTCGGGTTTAGCCCGGCAGCCGGTTCATCGAGCATCAGGATCTCCGGCTGGGTCACCATGCAGCGGATAATCTCCAGACGACGCTGATCGCCGTACGCCAGGTTACTGGCCTGACGGTTAGCATGTTGCAGCAAACCAATACGATCGAGCCAGGTAGCAGCGCGGTCCAGCGCTTCTTCCTGCGCCCGGCGGAAGGCCGGGGTTTTCAGCAGCCCGGAGAAGACGCCAGTTTTCAGCTGCTGGTGCTGTGCCACCAGCAGGTTTTCAATCACCGTCATTTCGCGGAACAGACGCACGTGCTGGAAGGTACGCACCACGCCCATGCGGGCGATCTGCTGGCCCGGCAGACCTTCAAGGTGCTTGTCGCGCAGCATAATGGTACCGCCGGTCGGTTTGTAGAAACCGGTCAGGCAGTTGAAGACCGTGGTTTTCCCGGCCCCGTTCGGGCCAATCAGCGAAACGATCTCTTTTGGATGCAGGTCCAGCGACACGTTGTTGACCGCCAGCAGGCCGCCAAAACGCATCATCAGGCCGTTAACGGATAATAATGGCTGACTCATGCCTGCTCTCCTTTGGCTTGCCCGTTTTTCAGTTTCAGCTGTGGACGGGTCATCGGCAGTAAGCCCTGCGGACGCCAGATCATCATCAGTACCATCAGGCCGCCCAGCATCAACATGCTGTATTCGTTAAAGTCACGCATCAGCTCACGGGACACCACCAGCAGGACTGCCGCGAGAATCACCGCAAACTGCGAGCCCATTCCGCCCAGCACCACAATCGCCAGCACAAACGCCGATTCGGCAAAGGTGAACGATTCCGGGCTGACGAAGCCCTGGCGCGCGGCAAACAGCGTTCCGGCGAAACCGGCAAACGCGGCGCTGATGGTAAAGGCGGTCAGCTTGATGCGGGTCGGGTTCAGGCCCAGGGAGCGGCAGGCGATTTCATCTTCGCGCAACGCTTCCCACGCGCGACCCAATGGCATGCGCAGCAGGCGGTTAATCACAAACAGGGTGAACACCACCAACAGCAACGCCACCAGATACAGCCAGATCACGCGGTCGGAGGGGTCGTATTTCATGCCGAAGAAGTTGCTGAAGGTATCCCAGCCCCCTTCACGGGCAGAACGGCTGAACTCCAGGCCGAAGAAGGTCGGTTTCGGGATCTGGCTGATGCCGTTCGGGCCGCCGGTCACTTCGGTATTGTTGAGCAGCAGGATACGGACGATTTCGCCGAAGCCTAAGGTCACGATCGCCAGATAGTCACCGCGCAGACGCAGCACCGGGAAGCCGAGCATAAAGCCCGCCGCCGCAGACACTAAGCCTGCCAGCGGCAGACAGGTCCAGAAGCCGAGACCGTAATAGTGGTTCAGCAGCGCGAAGGTGTAAGCACCGATGGCGTAGAATCCGCCGTAGCCCAGCACCAGCAGGCCGGACAAGCCAACCACTACGTTCAGGCCAAGGCCGAGGATCACGTAAATCATGGTCAGGGTGGCAATATCCACCGTGCCGCGCGACACCATAAACGGCCAGGCAACGGCGGCCACCAGCAGCGCCACCAGGAACAGCTTCTGCTTAATGGTCGAGCCGTCGATAGCCGGCAGCACAACCTTCGGCCCGGAGACGTTTTTCAGCGCCTTCTGGAAAAGTGGACGCAGGAGCTGGAAAAAGAAGACCACTGCGGTGCCGACAAAGACCCACTGCCAGCGGATATCAGATGCCACATCCACCACCAGTTTGGTCCCGCTGAGCTCCAGCTGAACGCCCATAAAGACGCCCGCCAGCAGCAGGAACATGACCGCGGAGAGCAGCGCCATCGCAAAATGCATCGGTTTCATACTTTCTCTACCTCCGGACGGCCCAGGATCCCGGTTGGCATCACCAGCAGCACCAGAATCAGCAGCGCGAAGGACACGACGTCTTTATATTCGGTACTCAGATAGGCAGAAGACAGCGCTTCGGCCACGCCCAGAATCAGGCCGCCGATCATCGCCCCCGGAATACTGCCGATCCCGCCGAGAACCGCTGCGGTGAAGGCTTTCATCCCGGCCATAAAGCCGATGTACGGGTTGATCACGCCGTAGAACTGACCGAGCAGGACACCGGCGACGGCAGCCATCGCCGCACCAATCACAAAGGTCAGGGCGATCACGCGGTCGGTATTAATGCCGAGCAGGCTCGCCATCTTCAGGTCTTCTGCGCAGGCGCGACAGGCGCGGCCCATACGGGAGTAGCGGATGAAGATAGTGAGGGCCAGCATCGCCAGGAAGGTGACAATCCAGATAACCAGCTGCATGGTGGTAATCGACGCCGAGAAGTTCTCGCTGGCACCGACAATCCACTGGCCGTTAAACAGGCTCGGCAGCGCCACGTCGCGCGACCCTTCGGTCAGGCTGACGTAGTTTTGTAGGAAGATGGACATCCCGATGGCGGAGATCAGCGCGATCAGACGCTTGGAGCTGCGCACCGGGCGATAGGCCACCCGTTCGATGCTCCAGCCGTAGGCGCTGGCAATGACAATCGCCCCGACAAATCCGGCGGCCACCAGCAGCCAGCTGCTGTCGATCCCCATCATCATCAGCGCGGCGATAATCATAAAGGAGACATAGCTGCCGATCATGTATACCTCGCCGTGGGCGAAGTTGATCATGCCGATAATGCCGTACACCATCGTGTAACCGATGGCGATCAGTGCATAGGTGCTTCCCAGCGTGACGCCGTTAAACATCTGCTGCAGGAAATAGAGAAACTGCTCGGACATAAATTAACCTTTCTGAACCCGCCCGGACAGGCCGGGCGGTGGGATAGTGATTATTTGGCGACCGAGGATGACCCGTCGGCGTGCCACTGGAAGACCCCAAACTCAAATCCCTTCAGATCGCCTTTCTCGTCCCAGTTCAGCGGCCCAATCACGGTGTCTGCTCCGTGAGCTTTTAAATCTTTGATCAGATCCTGCGGGACTTTGCTGCCGGTACGATCCATGGCGGTGGCCAGAGACTGTACGGCGGCATAGGTGATCCAGACATACGGACCACTCGCGTCTTTCTTATCGGCTTTCAGCGCATCCACGATAGCTTTGTTCGCCGGATCCTGGTCATAGCGTTTTGGCATCGTGACCAGCATGCCTTCACCCGCATCGCCCGCAATGTTGGACAGCGAGGCATTACCCACGCCTTCTGGCCCCATAAACTGGGTTTTCAGACCGACCGCGCGCGCCTGGCGCAGCATCTGACCCATTTCCGGGTAGTAGCCACCGTAGTAGACGAAGTCGATATTCTCTTTCTGCAGACGGGCCAGCAGCGCCGAGAAATCTTTCTCACCCGCAGTAATGCCGTCGAAGAACACCACGTTAGCGCCGCCTTTTTTCAGGCTATCCTGCACCGAACGGGCCAGCCCTTCACCGTACTGCTGCTTATCGTGAATGATGGCGATACGCTGCGGCTTCACGTTATCGATGATGTATTTCGCGGCGGTCGGCCCCTGAGAGGAGTCCAGCCCGGCGGTACGCATAATGTTCTGATAGCCGCGCTGCGTCAGCTCCGGGTTGGTGGCGCCAGGGGTGATCATCAGGATGCCTTCGTCTTCATAGATGTCAGACGCAGGCTGGGTGGATGAAGAGCAAAGATGACCAATCACATACTGAATACCATCGTTAACGATTTTGTTGGCCACGGCCACGGCCTGTTTTGGATCGCAGGCATCGTCATATTCCACGGCAACCAGCTTGTCGCCTTTAATGCCGCCTTTGGCGTTGATGTCTTTAATTGCCTGACGCGCACCGTTGAACTCCATATCGCCCCACTGAGCAACGGGGCCGGACATCGCGCCTACCACAGCAACTTTAATATCTTCCGCCATCGCTGCCTGCGAAATCGCCAGTGCAACCATGCCCGCGATTATTGCTTTCGCGTTCCTTTTCATTTCTGCATCCCCACTCGTGACGTGATGTTTATATTTTGTTTTATTATGGTTAAAAAGCATTCTGTACTTTTAATGAACAACGCTATTTTTACCAGTGCCTTTAATGGTTTAGCGAGGTTTTTTAGCAAAAGCCAGACTAAAATCTCTATATTTCAGGCGATTAAGCAAAGATAATATTCTGAAATCTGCCAGAGATAAACAAATAAAAGTCCGGTTTGCAGCATAAAATAACGGTACAAAGAGCGGAATAAATCACTACCCATTAGGTTAATATTCTGCTTATTTTTCGATCCCTGCGTTTTCTGGCTGCACTTTTGAATGCTAAAAAAGTAATCAGCTGGATGATGGTTTTAAAAAGTGGAAGCGTCTGGCTGAATAAATTGAGTACACTGCCAATACTCTTTTTGATTTGGACACGCAGCTAATGAAACTGACCATCCACCGTCTGGTGAACTTTAGCTCTCAGGATCATGTCGACCTGGGCAAAATCTGGCCGGAATATTCCCCTTCCTCGCTCACCGTGGATGACACGCATCGTATTTATGCCGCGAGCTTTAACGAGCGTTTATTAGGGGCGGTGCGGGTCACTCTGAGCGGCACGCAGGGGGCGCTGGATTCCCTGCGCGTGCGTGACGTCACCCGCCGTCGCGGGGTAGGACAATATTTGATTGAAGAAGTGATTCGCGATAACCCGAGCGTAGCCTGCTGGTGGATGGCCGATATCGGGGTAGAGGATCGCGGCGTGATGGCCGCCTTTATGCAGGCGCTGGGGTTTACGGCGCAGAGTAACGGGTGGGAGAAGCGGTAGTTTGTTTTGTGCGGCCTGATGTGTGCGGCCTGATGTGTGCGGCCTGATGTGTGAGGCCTGATGTGTGCGGCCTGATGCCCTCACCCCAGCCCTCTCCCACTGTACAGACTGGGGACATAGTGAACGCTTGTTCGGGGACATGGTAGACACTTACAACTAAGGCATAAGAACCCGTATATGGAGTCGCTTATGCCGTGGGATGCGAGAGATACCAT
>NZ_JAMGZJ010000066.1 GCF_025564085.1 Silvania confinis
TGTGGTGGTACAGCACGAAAGTGGGGGTGATCGACCTGAAGAAAAAGTCGATCACCATGGGGAAAGGGTGTTAAAAAGTGTTCACCATGTCCCCGAACACCTGTTTACCATGTCCCCGGTCTGTACAGTGGGAGAGGGCCGGGGTGAGGGCATCAGGCCGCACAACCTGTTTTTAGTCTTTGCTCCCTCTCCCCGTGTGAGAGGCCCGGGGTGAGGGCATCAGGCCGCACAACCTGTTTTTAGTCTTTGCTCCCTCTCCCTGTGGGAGAGGGCCGGGGTGAGGGCATCAGGCCGCACAACCTGTTTTTAGTCTTTGTTCCCTCTCCCCGTGGGAGAGGGAACAGATTGTGCGGGCTGGATGTCAGCACTGCACCTTCAACTGCGCAATATCCTGCGGCGTGGTCCTACAGCATCCACCAATCAGCTTCGCACCCGCCGCTAACCACTGCGGCAGATAGCCCGCCAGCGTCTCGCAGGCTTCGCCGTGATGGTGCCAGGTTTTAGTCACTGCATCGTAATGTTCACCCGAGTTCGGATAGACCACCAGCGGCAGCGTGGTCAGGCTGTGCAGGTGCTGCAGCGCAGCGGTAGTGTTTTCCAGCGCAATACAGTTGATGCCCAGCGCCACAACCTGCGGATTATTCGCCAGCACAGATACCACCTCACGCAGCGGCGTACCGTCGCTGAGGTGCTCGCTGTCACGCAGGGTTAATGAGAACCACGCCCGGGCGCGCGGGTATGCGGTCAACAGTGCCGCCAGCGCTTTTATCTCGTCAAAGGAAGGCAGCGTTTCGCAGGCCAGCAGGTCGGCACCCGCATCCAGCAGCGCTTCGACGCGCGGACGGTGGAACGCGCTAAATACCTCGGCGCTCCGTACATAATCCCCCCGGTACTCCGAACCGTCGGCCAGGTATGCGCCGTACGGCCCGACCGAGCCCGCCACCAGCAGCGTGCCGGCCTGCGGGTTTTCGGCCAGATACGCCTCGCGCGCTTTACGCGCCAGCTCAACACTTTTACCAATCAGCGCCCGGGACTGCGCTTCGTCCAGCCCGCGAGCGGCAAAACCGTCCGGCGTGGCCTGGTAGCTGGCGGTGATCGCCACCTGCGCCCCGGCGCGGAAGTAGTCCAGATGCACGGCGCGGATCAGCTCCGGGTTTTCCATTAGCACTTTCGCCGACCATAAACTGTCGGCAAGGTTACACCCGCGCGCTTCCAGTTCCGTCGCCATCGCCCCGTCCAGCACCACAAACGGCTGGCTGTCGAGGAGGGCGGTAAGCGGATTATTCTGCGACATGTTCAGGCTCCTGCGTTTTCACATTTTGAGTAAGGTAGTACGCGCCATAGCACAGGGCGACAAACGGCAGGCCGCAGTACAGGGCGATGCGCTGGGTCGGGTCGAAGGCCAGGCCAATGCAGGCCACCAGGCACAGCACAAAACCCAGTACCGGCACCAGCGGATACCACGGGGCGCGATAGTGCAGTGCCGCCAGAGGCTGGCCGGACTGCAGATGACGGCGGCGGAACACAAAATGCGACGCGCAGATGCTTATCCACACCGCCACCACTGCAAAGCCCGAAATCGCCGACAGCGCGACAAACACCGTGTCGGGGGCAATCACACTGGAGAACAGCGCCAGCACGCCACCGAGCATTGACACCGACAGCGCCGTCAGCGGCACGCCGTTTTTATTCACCCGGGCAAAGCAGCGCGGCAGCGTTTTCTCATTCGACAGCGACCACAGCATCCGCCCGGAGGCGTACAGCCCGGAGTTGGCGGCCGAAAGGATCGCCGTCAAAATCACAAAGTTCACGATATCCGCCGCGTACGGGATGCCGACCTTCTCAAACACCAGCACGAACGGGCTTTTTTCGACGCCGGCCTGCTGCATCGGGATCAGCGCCGCCAGCACAAAGACGGTGCCGATAAAGAAGATGATCAGCCGGGCGATGGTGGTCCGAATGGCTACCGGGATCACCTTGCGCGGGTTCTCCGTTTCGCCCGCGGCAATGCCGATAAGCTCGGTGCCCGAGAAGGCAAAGTTAACCGCCACCATGGTCATCAGGATCGGCAGGCCGCCGTGCGGGAACCAGCCTTCTGCGGTGATATTGCTGAGGCCCGGCGCCGGGGAACCGTCCTGCATCGGGATAAAGCCAAAGATCGCCGCCCCGCCGAGAATAATAAAGGCGATGATGGTGATCACCTTTACCAGCGAGAACCAGAACTCCCCTTCGGCAAAGAAGCGGGTCGAAATGACGTTGAGGAAGAAAATGGCGGCGCAGAACACCACGCACCAGGCCCAGACCGGCACCTGTGGGAACCAATACTGCATGCAGAATCCAGCGGCGGTAAAGCTCGATCCCAGCGCCACCGTCCAGGTGAGCCAGTAGAGCCACGCCACGGTATAGCCGGTCGCGGGCCCCAGATAGCGGGTGGCATAGACGTGAAAGGCCCCGGTTTCCGGCATCGCGACCGAGAGTTCACCGAGACACTGCATCACCAGCCACACCACCAGCGCCCCAATCGCGTAGGCCAACAACGTTCCCGCCGCCCCGGTGGTCGAAATGATGTAACCGGTATTAAAGAATAACCCTGTGCCAATCACGCCACCGAGCGAGAGCATAATCAGGTGGCGCGTTTTCATGGTGCGCTGTAGCTGCCCATTCTCGTTTTGTTGTGTTTGCATATTACCTTCTAAACGTATGGACATCTAAACATCCAAAGAAGGTATTTATACCGCGAATGTTAATCAATTACTAGCCGTGTACCAGCCGCAGGCGAGCGCGACGGGCGCTCAGTCGGGGACGGGCGTTGCGGATCACGAATAAGATGGGTCGCCATGCCATACACACCTCCTTCCAGCAGATGAGTAAAGCATGCACCGTTTCGCTGATATCGTCGGTCAGGCGAAAGTTGTATCTGTTTTCTACCAGCTAAACTCGCGGCAGGCGTCGCTGCGCCAGCAACCAGCTGGCAACGGTGAACGACGCGATGATCCACGCCATCGTCCATGGCGTGCCGTCGCTCATCGTGGCCAGCAGCAGCGAAGAGATAATCCCGCTGCCGTACTGCAATGAACCAATCAGCGCCGATGCCGCGCCCGCGTGGCCCGGCACCGCATCCAGCGCGGCGGCAGTAGAGGTGGCGGCGAGAATACCGTTCATCGAGAAGAAGACAAAAACCAGCGCCACAATCGCCACAATGCCCCCGAGACTGAACCAGACGCAGATTGCCATCACCACAGCGGCGAGGGCCGCCACGGCAGAGGCATACCTGAGCAGCGTTTCCAGGGGATGGTGGCTTACCAGCCTGCGATTGACCACGCTCATGCCCATCAGCCCGACAATGTTCAGCGCAAACAGCCAGCCGTAGTGCGCAGGGTCGACACCGAAATAGCGGATATAGACAAACGGCGAGCCGGTGATAAAGGCATACGCCGCCACGTAGTAGCAGGTCAGGATGAGGGTGAATTGCATGAACTTACGGTTACGCAGCAGCGCGCCATAGTTCCTGAACGCGCCCGCGACCGACGCTTTGACCCGCTTCTCTTCGCCCAGCGTTTCCGGGAGCCACCACAGGGAGATAAACATCAGCCCGCCAATCACCGCCAGCAGCCAGAAGATGCTGTGCCAGGTGCTGAATCTGATCAGCTGACCGCCGATAAGCGGCCCGGCAATGGGGGCAATCGCCATCACGACAACCAGCGTTGAGAGCATCTGTGCGGCGCGGGTGCGGCTGAACAGATCGCGGATCATCGCCCGCGCCAGCATCGGTCCGGTACAGGCTCCCAGTGCCTGAAAGACCCGCCAGAAGACGATATGGGTAATGTCGGTCGCCAGCGCACAGCCCGCGGATCCGATCATAAACAGCGCCATCCCGATAAACAGCGGAATGCGCCGCCCGAGGTGATCGCTGATCGGCCCCCAGATCAACTGGGCAATGGCAAAACCGACCAGGAAGCCGGTGATGGTCAGTTCGACATTACCCTGCAGTTCGGCCGCCATCATCGGCATGGCGGGGAGATAGATATCGGTGGATAACGAGGTGAACGCCATTAAGGCGCTCAGGATCAGCACAAACGGCAGACCCGTGGTGCTGACTTTTGCTGGGGGAGCAATCATAACAATCCGCTTCACAGTAACTGGACGCTAACGATACTGGAAATTGATGTTATCAATAATGCCGGGGAATCAGGATGGGGTTATGAAGAGGGTTCATCAGTACGGTCTTTTGCCCGGCGCCGCGACGCTTGCAGGGGCCTACGAAACCCGCTCATGTAGGCCGCCGCCACCCGGCAACAGGCTCAACGTAATGATAAATCATGCGAATCATTCTATAGTTAAAGCGTTTATTAATTTAAGGACGTACGTATGCGCTTTAACGGACTGACCAAAGGCTTTTTCATCCTCATTCTTTTTCTTGTTTCCTGGGCGTTTTTCGATGTGCTGGCGCCCTACTTCTCGGCCATTTTGTGGGCCACGGTGCTGACGGTCATTTTTTATCCGGTCAAAAATCGGCTGCGTATTGCGCTCGGCGATCGCAACGGACTGGCGTCGCTGCTGAGTATCGGGCTTATCTGCCTGATTGTGTTTATTCCGCTGATGGTGATCCTCTCGTCATTAGCCATTGAAATTAATCTGGTTTATAGCCGGCTTCAGCAAAGCGACACTCAATTCTCTGGGGTGGTGGCAAACCTGTTTACGCACCTGCCCGACTGGCTACGTGGCCTGATGGTGGAACACAAGCTCGATTCCGCCACCGAAATCCAAAAGAAACTGTCTGATGCTGCACTCCAGGGCGGGCAGTACCTGGCCGGCAGCGCATTCCTGATCGGTAAAGGGACTTTCGGGTTTGCGATTAGCTTCGGCATCATGCTCTACCTGCTGTTTTTCCTGCTGAAAGATGGCCCGTGGCTTATCCGCCAGATCCTCGACACCCTTCCTTTGTCCAGTTATGTGAAACATCACCTGTTCGCCAAATTCGCCGCCGTCGCCCGTGCCACGGTCAAAGGCACCGCGGTGGTCGCCGTCGTGCAAGGCGCGCTGGGCGGGATTGCGTTCTGGATTGTCGGGATCAACGGCAGCATTCTGTGGGGCGCGCTGATGGCGTTCTTGTCCCTGATCCCGGCGGTAGGGTCGGCCATTATCTGGGTACCGGCGGCCATTTACCTGTTCGCCACCCAGCAGCTGTGGCAGGGCCTGTTTATCGTCGGCTTCTTTGTGATTGTGGTGGGGCTGGTGGATAACATTCTGCGCCCGCTGCTGGTGGGCAAAGACACCAAAATGCCGGACTACCTGATCCTGATCTCCACCCTCGGTGGGATGGAGATTTACGGCATCAACGGCTTTGTGATTGGTCCGCTGATTGCCGCGCTGTTTATTGCCTGCTGGAACCTGCTCTCGGGTCGCGATCACCCCGGTAATGCCGAAGAGATTGACGAAGCCATTATCGAGGAAGGAAAAAATTCGCCCGATGTATAAGTTACCGATATTCTGGTGAAAAAAATCGCCTTGTTTAGAAGGAATTAACCGTGCGCATCGCCACCATCACGAACTGGGCTTACGGTGCCACCGTCTGTCTGACCCTTGCTTCCGGCGTGACCATGTTAATGGCCTCCAGTGCCGAAAACGTCGAACGACAGGCGGTTGAACAGCGCTACGTATTTGACCAGTTGACCGAAGAGGTGGAGGTGGATGCCTGGGCGCTTTCCGACCTGGCGCGGCTGTACGTCATCAGGCAGGATCCCGCCGTGCTGCAGTCGCACCAGCAGAAAGCGGCATCGATGGTCAAGGTTGAGCATCGGCTGCAAAAGCTGAAAGACGTGGGTGCCAGCGACGACGAGCTGGCGCTGCTGCACAAAGGTTTACAGGTTGCCGATGCGCTGCTGGATGAACAGCAGACCGCTTTCGCCCACGTTGCGCGCGGGGAGCAGGCACAGGCCATCGCGCTGATGTATGGCGATTTGTATGAGAACGAGCTTGAACAGGTGCAGAGCCAGCTCGACCATTTCCGCCAGATGCTGGACCGACGCGCCCAGGGGGCGATCCAGGATGCGGTGGAAAAATCCTACGCGCTCAGAACCCTCTCCGAAGTGATGGTCGGCCTGACCGCACTGATGTTTTTATTTGTCCTCGGGTTTATCCTCAAACGCCGGGTGCTGCACCCGGTGGTACGCCTGAGCGATGTGGTCAACCGGCTGGCGTCGCAGGATTATGCGGTCGAAACGCCGGACTATCGCCAGATCGATGAGATCGGCGATATGGCCCATGCGATCCGCATCTTTCGCGAGAACGGCCTCGTGCGTCAGCAGCTGGAGAAGGAGCGCGATGCCCACTGGGAGATCCGCGGGCTACTGGCGCGCATGACCCAGCGCCTGCAGGGCTGCGAATCGTTCGAGGATATTCTGAACGTGGCCCAGCTTTTTGCGCCGAATATTGCGCCGGGCGTCGCCGGACGGCTGTATCTTCTCGACCGGGAGCCGTGGCAGATGCGCTGCGCCGCCGAGTGGCTTAACCCGCTGGGCGAGCCCGACCCGTTCCACCCCGATCAGTGCTGGGCAGTCCGGCGCGGCCAGAGCCATCCGCCGGTCAACGGCGAGCCCGATATCGCCTGTTATCACCTGCCGGATGCCTGCGCCAGTCAGACGCTGTGCGTGCCGCTGATTGCCCAGGGCGAGGCCATTGGCCTGCTCTCTTTCCAGAATATCACCCCGGAAATGGCCCCTTCCCGCGCTTATCTTGAGCTGATGGCCGAAGCGCTGGGGCTGGCGTTGGCCAACCAGCGCCTGCGCGACGCCCTGCTGGCAAAAGCGCTGTTCGATCCGCTCACCGGACTGCGTAACCGTCACCATCTGGAAGATGCCCTGCATACCCAGATGAGCCAGGCGCAGCGCAGCGGCAACCCGATCAGTTGCCTGATGATCGACATCGATCACTTCAAGCGCATTAACGACAGACTGGGCCACGATGCGGGCGATCAGGTGCTGAAAAGCGTGGCGGGCGTTATTCAACGCTGCGTGAGCGACAAGGGAATGGCGTTTCGCTACGGCGGTGAGGAGTTTCTGGCCCTGTTGCCCGACATGGATGACGCCGCCGCCTACACCTGCGCCAGCGCGATCCACACGGCGGTACGCGGCCTGACGCTGCACTATGAGCTGACGGAAATCGGCCCGGTGGATGTGTCGATTGGTATTGCCAGCTATCCGCAGCACGCTCAGAGTGACAACCTGCTGCGCGCCGCCGACGTGGCGCTGTACCGGGCCAAAGAGCTGGGCCGCTCGCGGATTGTCAGCTTTGGGATGCTGGAGGCGGGGTGATCGGGCGCCCGTTTTATTTCTGCGAGGCGGGCAATTTACCTGCAGGGTCAGCTTCAGTTCAATGGGTTTCACAACTTTTTCGTATGAATCCTGAGTATTGCAATAACTTATACTGGAGCCTGATTCTCTGCCGGTATGATTAAAATGATAACCATCGAAAAATCTAGCCCAACCTCAAACGATTCCCTGGCGCTCATTGAGCAACTCTCCACAGAGCTTAGCGTTATTACCGGAGACAACGGTAAAAGCCACTTTGATCCACAGGATGTCTCAGGCGCAAGGGCAGTGTGGGCGATAGCAAAAGATGAATACCACCAGCCTTTAGGCTGTGGCGCTTTTCGCCCGCTGTCGGAGACGACTGCCGAACTCAAACGTATGTATTCTAATCGTGCTTACCCAGGCGTGGGTATGGCGTTACTCACCTGGCTTGAAAACGCGGCGCTGGCAATGGGTTATCGTGAACTACGGCTGGAAACGCGGAAAGTTAACACGCGCGCGGTACAGTTTTATCTCAGGCATGGCTATGTGCTTATAGACAACTATGGCCCCTATGTGGGGCGTGAGGAGGCGATTTGCTTCGCAAAATGGTTAGCCTGACGCGATTTAGCCACGCGGATTACTCACCCTATGGAATCAGGTATCATTGCCCTCCCATAATCCTTGCTAATGCCGTTGCTGCTCTATGCGCCTCAATTACTTGTGTTATTTTCTGTTGCTCCTTGCCGCCGCTGGCAGCGCCTTCCTGCCCTACCCTTTTGCGACCTGGTGCCTGCTCGTCAGCGTGCTGACGCTGCTCATCTACGGTGCCGACAAACTGGCAGCCCGCAAGGCCTGGCGCAGAGTGCCTGAATCGACATTGTTACTGTGTGGATTTGTGGGCGGATGGCCCGGCGCGATAATCGGTCAGCAGCTGTTTCGCCATAAAACCCAGAAACAGCCGTTTAAGACCTGGTTTTGGGTAAGCGTGATCCTGAATATCGTGGTGCTACTGGCCGCCTGGCGATACTCCGCTTTCTGATGTGGGGGGGTTGTCTTTCAGGGTTAGCATTATATGCTGGAAACACTGAACCGGAGGCTAAATGACTGACCCCATTAACGATCATGAACTGACAGAAATTTCCCAACGCCTGCAGGCGCTCGCGCAGACCGGGCTCACCTACGCCAGAGATGTCTATGACCGGGAGCGGTATGACAGCCTGATGCTGATCGCTGAACGACTGTTATCAGCCCGCTTTGATCTGTCGGAAGAGATGCTCAAAACCCTGCATAAAAACGAGACCGGCTACACCACCCCTAAAACCGACGTACGCGCCATCATCCTTCGGGAAGGCAAGCTTTTACTGGTGCGTGAGAGCGATGACGGAGGCTGGAGCCTGCCGGGCGGCTGGGCCGATGTCGGGGACAGTCCGTCCGTGGCGGTTATCCGTGAAGTGCAGGAAGAGACGGGTCTTGACGTTAACGTCAGTCGCCTGCTGGGGGTCTGGGACCGCAATCTGCACGGGCATCCCCCTTATCCCTGGCACGTCTATAAGATGATTTTTTTATGTGAGGTGACGGGCGGCGAGATCGCCATCAGCCATGAATCGCTGGATATCGGCTTTTTCGATCCTGACTGCCTGCCGGAACTGTCCCTGACCCGGATCGTGCCTGAGGAGATCCACGCCAGCATCCGTACCGCCCGCGAAGGTGGCCCAACCTATTGTGACTAACGGTCATTTCGTCAGCCGCACCTTGCAGGGTGCGGCCATCTTCAGACGATCTTCTTCAGCTCTATCTCTTCCTGGATCCGTTCGCTGTACGCCTGATGGGTGCGGATCGCTTCGTCGATGCCCGCGTTGTAGATAGCAATCCCCAGCGTCTCGATCACGTAGTCGGTGAAGAACTCCGCGTCGAACTGCTCGAGTTCTAAATCAAAGTGCTCTTCGCAGTAGGCCACCAGCTTGCTTCTGATCGCCTCCCGCTCGTTTACATCCAGTTTGATATCCGCCATCACGCATCCTTAATCGGTTTCTTCAGCACGGCTTCGCCAGGCTCATTTTAATCAGCATCACGCCCGGCATGCCACAGGAGATCGCCACAATGAGCTTCTGAACTTTAAAGCCACATTATTTATCTGGTTATCTGGCGCCGGATAGGTTGCAATGGTCACCGCAAGCAGACGGCTCAAGCCTGACATTTACCCGTCGTCATGCCAAAACGAAGCACATTAAACATATTTAATATCAATATATTAATGCCGTTTTTATCCAGGGAGGGAAAATGAACCGTCCATTTCATCTGATGGCCAAACCGGTCAGCTACCAGTGCAATATCGCCTGTGAGTACTGTTTTTATCTGGCAAAAGATCAGGGCACGTTGAAGCCACGCAAAGCCGCGCGCCATATGGATGACGCCACGCTTGATGCTTATGTTCGCCAGTATATTGCCGCCCATCCGGGCCGGGAGGTGGAGTTCACCTGGCAGGGTGGGGAACCGACGCTTGCCGGGATCGCGTTCTACGAAAAGGCGCTGACGCTGCAGCAAAATTATGCCGACGGGAAATCGATCCGCAACAGCATTCAGACCAACGGGGTGCTGATCAACGAGGCGTGGGCGCAGTTTCTGGCGGCGAACAACTTTTTGGTCGGGCTGTCGGTGGATGGTCCCGCCTGGCTGCACGACCGTTACCGCAAAACCCGCAGCCAGCAGTCGGTGTTTGAACAGGTCGTTCAGGCGATGCACCTGCTGAAAAAACATCAGGTTGATGTCAACGTGCTGACAGTGGTGAACAACGTCACCGCGGAACATCCGCTGGAGATTTATCAGTTTCTCACCCGGGAACTGGGCGCGGAGTTTATCCAGTTTATTCCGGCCGTGGAGCAACGCCCCCTGAACGAGAAATATGGCGAGCTACTGTATCCGCAGTCGCTGACGGGCGGGAGCGTCACCGAGTGGTCGGTATCGGGCGAGCAGTGGGGACGGTTTATCACCAGCGTGTTTGATGCCTGGGTACGCCAGGACGTCGGGCGCGTCTTTATCCAGCTGTTTGACAGCGCGCTGGCCGCGTGGCTTGGCGAAAAACCCTCCCTGTGCGTGATGCAATCATCCTGCGGTTTTGGCCTGCTGGTTGAGCAGAATGGCGATGTCTACAGCTGCGATCACTACGTGTATCCGCAGCACCGGCTGGGAAATGTGCGCCGCGAGAGTCTGGCGAAAATGGCGAACGGCAAGCAGCAGCGCAAATTTGGGCTGGCGAAAACGCACCTTACGGCAGAGTGCGGACGCTGCGAATGGAAATTTACCTGTCACGGCGGCTGCCCAAAACATCGGATCCACCCGTCTGGCGAGCGCTGGCATAACCACCTGTGTGCCGGCTATAAAGCCATGTTTAGCCATATGGATCCGTATATGCGCTTTATGGCGGAGCAGATCCGCCAGCGGCAGCCACCCGCCAGAATTATGGAGGTGGCTGCCAGCATTGCTCAGGTAAATGTCGCGGCGGGATAAGGCTAGCACTGCGGATGGTGCAGCCGCTAACGCGTTTACGCCAGGTGTGGGCGTGATGCTGAAGGAGAACTTAAAAGAAAATAATTAACTCTTCCCGTAAAAGGTAAATTCAATATACGCACAGGATATCTAACTCAAAACAAATTCACCTGCCCTATTATCTGCCTCACACATTAAAAATATAAACACTAAAACATCAAGAATGGTTAATGAAATTTATTCATGCTATAACAGCCCAACCAATATAACTCAAACCTATAGCCACCATCGCTTAAAAATAATCATTACCAACCTTTCACAAATAATTAAAATGCCTCAACGGCATTCTATTAAAAAATAACAACAATGGCTATTACCGGTAATTTGTGGATCTATGATGACGATGGCAGCACCTGAGGACAAAAACAACAATCATCTGGAAACTGTTGAATGACGTCATGAGAAAATTACCTGGAAGCGTTGTGATAGTAATGTAATATTCAAGGATGCATGAATCGAGCGCCAAACTGCATAGGAGAGTGAATGGATACTGTTGAAGAAATTAATAACACCTATTTCTACAAGTTATGTCAAAAAACAAAAGAATGATATTGCGTGATGCAAAAAACCAACAAACTCGCTGCTGTTATTGCCCGTCCCAAAGACCGGATACCCTGGACATATTTCTGATGAGTAGCATTCAAAACAAAGTATTAATGCTCTTTCGGCAAGAAATTCCCGGCTATCTTGACGGCAGTGGTAAAGAGGTCCCTCTGGAACTCGATTCAGATTTATTTGATGCTCCTGGTGACGATCTGCATGATGCCCTGAATGCGTTTGAGAAAGCCTTTAATGTGGACCTGTCGGCTGTCAGGTGGTCTTGTTATTTTCCCTGGCAAAATACCCCTTTGCTGACGCGATGGTTTACAGCAAAGCGGGAAGATATCGATGCTAAACGCCAGCCTTTGACCGTCAGGATGTTTGCTGAATCAGCCGCCGCCGGAAGATGGCTGTTTCACTGATACGGTTTATCTCACTCTCCGGTCATCACGCCCATCACCATTTAAGAATAATCCCACTCACTTCGCCGACTATGCTTAACGTTTAAAAAACAGACAGCATCGCTGCCCCCCTTCTGCTTCTTTTTCCCCTTTTGAATACCGGAGGCCTGGTATGAGCAACCAAGGCGAACATCCTGATGACCATCAGGCGAATTTCAATCTGAGCCGTCGGACGCTACTCAAAGTGAGTGCGGCCACAGCGGCGACAGTGGCGGTTTATCCGCATTCTGCGCTGGCCGAAGGCGAACCCGCCGTGACGCCAGCGCCGGAGATCCTGCCCCTGACGCTGCGCGTCAACGGCCAAAGCCAGCAGCTGGAGGTGGATACCCGTACCACGCTGCTGGATGCGCTGCGTGAAAATTTGCATCTGACGGGCACCAAAAAAGGCTGCGACCACGGGCAGTGCGGGGCCTGTACCGTGCTGGTGAATGGCCGCCGGCTTAATGCCTGCCTGACGCTGGCGGTGATGCATCAGGATGCTGACATCACCACCATTGAAGGGCTGGGTACGCCTGACCATCTGCATCCGATGCAGGCGGCGTTTATCAAGCATGATGGTTTTCAGTGCGGCTACTGCACGTCGGGGCAAATCTGCTCCTCGGTGGCGGTACTGCAGGAAATTAAGGACGGCATTCCCAGCCACGTCACCCTTGACCTGGTCTCGCCGGTGGAAATGACGGCAGATGAAGTGCGTGAACGGATGAGCGGCAATATCTGCCGCTGCGGCGCGTATGCCAACATTCTTGCCGCCATCGAAGACGCTGCCGGGGGGCTTAAATCATGAAAGCCTTTACCTATGAGCGCGTAAAAACTCCGGCCGAGGCCGCCGCCAGTGCCCAGCGCACGCGCGGGGCAAAATTTATCGCCGGAGGCACCAATCTGCTCGACCTGATGAAGCTGGAGATCGAGACCCCGACCCACCTGATCGACGTCAACGGTCTGGGTCTGGACAGCATTCCCGCCACCGATGAGGGCGGCCTGCGCATCGGCGCGCTGGTGCGTAACACCGATCTGGCGGCCGACTCCCGCGTGCGGCGTGACTATGCGGTGCTGTCCCGGGCGTTACTTGCCGGGGCCTCCGGCCAGCTGCGCAATCAGGCCACCACGACGGGCAATCTTCTGCAGCGCACTCGCTGCCCCTATTTTTATGACACCAACCAGCCGTGCAATAAACGCCTGCCCGGCAGCGGCTGCGCGGCGCTGGAAGGCTTTAGCCGTCAGCATGCCGTGGTGGGCGTCAGCGAGGCGTGCATTGCCACCCATCCGAGCGACATGGCGGTCGCCATGCGGCTGCTGGATGCGGGAGTAGAAACCATTGCCCCGGACGGCAAGGCTCGCACCATCCCGGTGGCGGATTTCTATCGCGCGCCGGGCAAAACGCCCCATCTCGAAACCACACTCACGCCAGGTGAGCTTATCGTCGCCGTTACCCTGCCGCCGCCCGCGGGCGGGAAACACATTTACCGTAAAGTGCGCGATCGCGCCTCCTACGCTTTTGCACTGGTCTCGGTGGCGGCGATTGTTCAGCCGGACGGCAGCGGACGCGTGGCGCTGGGCGGCGTCGCCCATAAGCCGTGGCGAATGGCCGAGGCCGATGCCCAACTGCCGAATGGCGCGCAGGCGGTGTATGACGCGCTGTTCGCCAGCGCGCACCCGACGCCTGAAAACGCGTTCAAATTAACCCTGGCGAAGCGCACGCTTGCCTCCGTGCTGACAGAAGCGAGGGCTCAGGCATGAAATTTGATAAACCGGCAGGGCAAAACCCGATTGACCAGTTGAAGGTGGTCAGCCAGCCGCACGACCGTATCGACGGCCGGCAAAAAACCACCGGCACGGCGCACTACGCCTACGAATGGCATCAACAGGCGCCCAATGCCGCCTATGGCTACGTCGTCGGTTCGGCGATCGCCAAAGGGCGGATCACCGCCCTCGACATCGATGCCGCAAAAAATGCGCCGGGTGTGTTAACGGTGATCACCGCCAGCAACGCGGGCGCACTCGGCAAAGGGGATAAGAATACCGCCACGCTGCTGGGCGGCCCCACCATCGAACACTATCACCAGGCCGTGGCGCTGGTGGTTGCCGAGACCTTCGAGCAGGCGCGTGCGGCGGCGTCGCTGGTGCAGGTGACCTATCGCCGTGACAAAGGCGCGTACTCGCTGACCGAGGCGAAACCCACCGTCACGCAGCCGCCAGACGACACCCCCGACAAAAATGTGGGGGATTTCGAGGCGGCGTTTGCGGCGGCGGCAGTGAAGCTGGACGCCACCTATACCACGCCCGACCAGAGCCATATGGCGATGGAGCCGCATGCGTCGATGGCCGTCTGGGAGGGGGATCGCGTGACCGTCTGGACCTCGAACCAGATGATCGCCTGGTGCCGCGCCGATCTGGCGACAACGTTGAAGATCGCCCCCGAGAACGTGCGCATTCTGTCGCCGTACATTGGCGGCGGGTTTGGTGGCAAATTGTTCCTGCGCAGCGATGCCCTGCTGGCGGCGCTGGCGGCCCGCGCGGTGCAGCGCCCGGTTAAAGTGATGCTGTCGCGACCGGCGATTGCCAATAACACCACCCACCGCCCGGCCACCCTTCAGCACATCCGTATCGGTACCGATTCGGCGGGGAAAATTACCGCCATCGCCCACGATAGCTGGTCCGGTAACTTGCCCGGCGGCACGCCGGAGACTGCGGTTCAACAGACCGAACTGCTCTACGCCGGTGCCAATCGCCATACCGGCCTGCGGCTGGCAACACTGGATCTGCCCGAGGGCAACGCCATGCGCGCCCCTGGTGAAGCGCCGGGCCTGATGGCGCTGGAAATCGCCATTGATGAGCTGGCAGAAAAAGCCGGCATCGATCCCGTTGAGTTTCGCATCCTCAATGATACCCAGGTCGATCCGGCCAATCCGCAGCGCCCTTTCTCGCGCCGACAGCTGATTGAGTGCCTGCGAACGGGGGCGGAACAGTTCGGCTGGAAGGATCGCCATACCACGCCCGGCCAGGTGCAGGACGGGCGCTGGCGGGTGGGTATCGGCGTGGCGGCCGGTTTTCGCAACAACCTGTTAGAAAAATCCGCCGCGCGGGTGCATCTGGATGCCGACGGCAAAGTGACGGTCGAAACGGATATGACCGACATCGGCACCGGCAGCTACACCATCATTGCCCAGACCGCGGCCGAGATGCTCGGCCTGCCGCTGGAAAAGGTGGCGGTGCATCTGGGGGATTCCAGTTTCCCGGTGTCGGCCGGTTCCGGCGGGCAATGGGGCGCGAACACCTCAACTGCCGGGGTGTACGCCGCCTGCATCAAGCTGCGCGAAGCCATTGCCGCGAAGCTGGGATTTGATCCTGACCAGGCGCAATTTAGCGACGGGAAGATCACCAGTGGGACGCAGAGCGCGAACCTTGCCGAGGCGGCCGCTAATGGTCGGCTGACCGCCGAAGACAGTATCGAGTTTGGCGATCTGGCGAAGCAGTATCAGCAATCGACCTTTGCCGGGCATTTTGTCGAGGTCGGCGTCGACAGCGATACCGGGGAGGTGCGGGTGCGGCGAATGCTGGCGGTGTGCGCCGCCGGACGGATCCTGAACCCAAAAACCGCCCGCAGCCAGGTGATTGGCGCGATGACCATGGGACTGGGTGCCGCGCTGATGGAGGAGCTGGCGGTAGATACGCGGCTGGGCTATTTCGTTAATCACGATATGGCAGGGTATGAAGTCCCGGTCCATGCCGACATCCCCGAGCAGAAGGTGATTTTCCTGGAAGATACTGACCCGATCTCCTCGCCGATGAAAGCCAAAGGGGTGGGCGAGCTCGGCTTATGCGGGGTGGGCGCTGCGATTGCCAATGCGGTGTATAACGCGACGGGAGTGCGAGTGCGGGACTATCCCATCACCCTCGATAAGCTGATCGGCTCCCTGCCGGACGTGGTGTAAGGAGGAACGATGCCCCACTCTTTTTCTGGCCTGGCTGACCTTCGCCAGTGCACCCCGCAACCGGCGTTTTTGACCGATGACAGCAGCGAAATACTGCGCTTTGCGGTCGAGGCCCTGATGTCCGGCCAGGCGGCGGCGTTGGTGACGCTGGTTGCGATCCGCGGCGGCGCGGCGCGATCGCTGGGGGCGCAGATGGTGGTGCGCGAGGACGGCCAGTATTGCGGTTTCGTCTCCGGGGGTTGCGTTGAATCGGCGGCGGCGTTTGAAGCGCTGGAGGTGATGGCCTCCGGCCGGGATCGCGAGGTGTGCTATGGCGAAGGATCGCCGTGGTTCGACATTGTCCTGCCCTGCGGAGGCGGGATTACGCTTACCATTCATAAACTGCGCTCGGCGCTGCCGCTGCTGGCGGTACTTAATCGTCTGGAACAGCGCCAGCCCGCGGGGCTGCGCTACGTCCCGCGTACCCAACGGCTCTCCTGCCTGTCTGCGCTCACCCGCACCGGCTGGTATCACGACGGTTTCGAGATGGGCTTTCAGCCGGACGTGCAGCTGATGATCCTCGGGCGCTCGCTTGAAGCCCAGGCGACGGCGGAGCTGGCCGCCGCGGCGGGCTATGACATTGTGGCCTCCGAACCGTTGCCTGTGCCGATAGATGCGGACACGGCGGTGATCCTGCTGTGCCACGATCTGGATCGCGAGCTGCCCGTCCTGCAGGCCGCGCGCGACGCGCATCCGTTTTACGTAGGCGCGCTCGGCAGCCAGCGCACGCACGCGCTGCGCAGGCAAAAACTGCGCGATCTCGGCTGGCGTGATGAGGAGATCGCGCGGATCAAAGCGCCGATTGGCATCTTCCCGAAAGCCCGGGATGCACGCACGCTGGCGCTGTCGATCCTGGCGGATGTGGCGGCGGCGCGCCTGCATCAGGGCGAAGAATAATGGCCTCGCCGGTGGTGATTATTCTGGCGGCCGGACGCGGCGAGCGGTTTCTTGCCTCTGGCGGCATGAGCCATAAACTGGATGCACTGCTGGGCGGAGAGTCTGTGCTGACGCGGGTGATTCAGGCGGTCGAGGCCGCCAGTCTGCCGTGGCATCTCGTCCGGCCAGCGGGGGGAACCGCAGGGATGGGGGCGTCCATTGCGCTTGGCGTAAGCGCCACGGCGCAGGCGCCGGGATGGTTAATCCTGCCAGCCGACCTGCCATTGATTCAGCCCGACTCTTTGCTGCGCGTCGCCGCCAGTCTTGCGGATAACGCGATTGTTGCTCCCCATTACCAGCAACGCCAGGGCCATCCGGTAGGCTTCCGGCGCGAATATGGTCCGGCGTTACAGGCGCTGTCAGGCGATACGGGCGCAAAAGCGATCCTGACGCGCGCCCGCCAGCGGGGAGAGGTTCAGGATATTTCCCTCTGCGATTACGGCATCGTGCACGACATCGATACCCTCGCCGATTTAGAGACGGCACGGCAGGTTTATGAATTTCATTCATAGCACCTATTCACCGGACGTAATTATCTTTCCGATCCCTTTCGCTATGCTGGCATCATCGCCTGACGCGCCGTGAGCGCTAGATATTCTTATCGAAGAAGGTATCCAGCTTATTCATCGCCTGGTCAACGTAGCGAGGAACCCAGTAGGTTTCGATATGCGTTGCGCCGTCGATCAGAAACAGCTCTTTGTTCTGGGTCCCGGTGGCCAACTTGTAGGCACTTTCGGTCATGTACAGCGAGTCCGCTTTGGTCCCGGCCATCATGAGCAGCGGCTGGTTGATGAGATCCATGTTGCTTTGGGCATCAAAACGCATCAACTCCAGCAGGCTGCTGGTGGTATAGCGGAACGTTGAATTGGGATGGGCGTGCGTTTTCCAGTAATACGCGTAGCCCTGGCGATAGAGATCGAACGGCAGTTTGGCAATTTGTTCATCGGTCAGATTGGCATCACCGGAATAGCTGACTTCACCGGTAGCGGCTTCTTTGGCGCGCGCCTCGCTGGCCAGCGTCAGACGTTGCTGAACAGTGGCGAGCTGCGAGTCCTGATAACCGTTGCGACGCACGCGACCGGAGTCAAACATGCTCAGCGTCGCCAGGGCTTTAAAGCGCTTATCCGTCTGGGCGGCCTTCAGTGAATAGCCCCCGCCGCCACAGATGCCCAGCAGGCCGATACGGGCGGTATCAACCCCGGGATACTGGCTGATGTAATCCGCCATACCGTGGATATCCTCGATGCGGTTGGCGGGTTGATCCACGCTGCGAGGCATACCGCCGCTGGCGCCCTGATAAGCTGCATCGGCGGTAATGGTGATGTAGCCGTGTTCGGCCAGACGCTGCGCATACAGCCCGGCAACCTGCTCTTTCACGCCGCCATTCGGATGGGCCACTACCACCGTCGGGTATTTTTTGGCGGGGTCGTAGCCAGCCGGGGTATAGACGTTGGCCGCAATCTGGATGCCGTGCAGATCGTATTTCACCGGATGGATGTTGACCTTACCTGCCACATTCTCAGTAATGGCGCCGTCGTAGACGAGGGTAAACGGGTTCTTCTTGTAATCGGCGGCGTTGACTGTCGTGACGCCAGCCATTGCCGTCAGCAGCATGGCGGTGAATAGATTGAATTTCATGGTCATTCCCAATAAGTGATGATGTGTGGCCTCAGATTAGGAACCGAGGACTGTCACCAGGGTGACGGCTGGATAACATTTTTGTCAGGAAACGGTCAGCTTGATGTTGGTGAGGAGGCGGTATTCTCATCGGATAAAACGCACACACAGAGCAGGATGGGACAGACGACATGCGCTTACTTTTAGTCGAAGATGAAGAAAAAACATCGACCTATCTCAGCCGTGCGCTGGGTGAGTCCGGGTTTACGGTCGATGTCTCAGCGAACGGCATAGAAGGCCTGCATTACGCACTGGAGTTCGACTACGACGCGATCGTGCTCGATGTGATGCTGCCGGGCATGGATGGCTACCGGGTGCTGGAAGGCCTGCGGGCCACTAAACAGACCCCGGTGCTGATGCTGTCTGCCCGCGGCTCAGTTGACGAGCGCGTCAAAGGGCTTCGGCTGGGCGCGGATGATTATCTGCCAAAACCGTTCTCGCTGATTGAGCTGGTGGCGCGAATTCAGGCCCTGGTGCGCCGTCGGACAACCGATGGCGCCGATATCACCCAACTGCACATTCACGATCTGCATCTCGATCTGCTGGCTCGCCGGGTATTTCGTACCGGCGCGCGGCTGGAACTGACGGCAAAAGAGTTTTCATTGCTGAGCCTGCTGGCTCGCCATCAGGGGGAGATCCTGTCAAAAATGATGATTGCCGAGCAGATCTGGGACATGAATTTCGACAGTGATGCCAACGTGGTGGAAGTCGCCATTAAACGCCTGCGGGCCAAAGTGGATGCCCCGTTCGACGTGAAATTACTGCATACCGTGCGCGGTATGGGTTACGTCCTCGAAGTGCGGCCCGCATAAGTGAAGGAGACGAGCATGTTCAAGCGCGCCATTTCGGCTCATCTGGCTCTGATGTTTGCCTTATCCGCCCTGCTGATTGTTTCCGTCATCGGCATTCTGCTGCGTAGCTCCCTGCATGACTCGCTGCAAAAGCAGATGCACAACGAACTGCTGTTTCGGGAAGCGTTGATGAGCCCGTGGATCACCGCGCGAACCTCGGCCGAGGGCTGGTCGGTGCTGGCCAATAAATTCACCGTATTAACCAACTCTGAAGGCGAGCGGGTTCGCTACTGGATCGTGAGCGATAACCCCGCGTTCAGCGTAGGCGGAACGCCACCGGTCGGGGTTCAGTGGTCGGCGTTGCAGGAAGGCTTTAACAAAGTGCCCGGCGCATCGGACGGCGCATGTGCCCTTTTCCTGCTGGTGAAAACGATCCCCGCGAACGGCGAAAGGCCGGCGCTGCGCTACGTGGTGGCGATCGATTCCACGCCCTACATGGGCACGCTGGAAGCGTTCACCCGTACCCTGCTGATTATTGTCGCGCTGGGGGTATTTATCGTCGCGCTGCTGGGCTACGTGGTTTCACGCATCGGCCTGCGTCCGGTGGTCGCGCTGAGTAAACAGGCGCAGCATCTTGCCCCGGGCGATCAAGCCCAGCGCCTGGACACCACCGCCTTACCGCAAGAATTACAGCAGCTTGCCTCATCCTTTAACGGCGTGCTGGAGCGCCAGCAGGTCGCCTGGCGGCAGCTCGAAAGCTTTAACGCCGACGTGGCCCATGAACTGCGTACCCCGCTGACCAACCTGATTGGGCAGACGCAGCTCGGGCTGTCGCGCCGACGCTCATATGAAGAGCTGGAAGAGCTACTGGGCTCTAATCTCGAAGAGCTGGAGCGCATGACCTCGATCGTCAACGACATGCTGTTCCTGTCCCATGCCCACGCGGGTGAACATGCCTCCCAGCTGACGCGGGTCTCCCTGCGCGAAGAGACGCTCAAAACGGCGGAATATGTCGAGCCTTCGTTGGCGGAAAAACAGCTGTCGCTGGACGTCGAAGGTGATGTGTCAGCTTACATTGATCGCCGGTTGTTCCACCGCTCTCTCGCCAACTTACTCGAAAACAGCGCCAGGCATTCGCTAGCCAACAGCACCATTACCGTACGCTTAAGCCAAAAGAACAATCAGGCCTGCGTGGAGGTATCGAACCCAGGCGACCCCATTGCACCGGGGCATTTGCATCGGCTGTTTGAACGCTTTTATCGGGTGGATTCGTCACGCGCGAAAAGCGATACCCATCACGGGCTGGGGCTGTCGATCGTCCGTGCCGTCGCCATTATGCACCGGGGCGATGTCTTTGCGCGCAGCGAGAAAGGTATCAACACCTTTGGCCTGACGTTCGCATTATCTGAGCAAACTGACACCATTGTCAGGGGATCGTCAGCCTGACGACATCCTCCCCTCTTTAGAATCATGCAGGCCTTCCCCTTTTAACGATAAGGACGCTTTGCATGATTCGACATTTACGTTACCTCGGGCTGTTACTGCCCCTCTTTACCTTTTCCAGCTGGGCTGCGGAGCAACCTGCCGCCGTCCATATCGCCCCCGCCGGCAGCCAGAACGCGGTGAACGGGCCTGCGGAGAATTTTACCGGGCGTGTCCGGGTTGATCCGCTGTTCAGGGCGGATAACGACATTGCGGTGTCAGGTGCCTACGTCACCTTTGAGCCAGGGGCGCGTTCCGCCTGGCATACGCACCCGGCAGGTCAGCGGCTGATTGTGACGGCCGGCGTGGGGCTGACGCAGCAGGAAGGCCAGCCGGTACAGACGATTCGCACAGGCGATGTTGTTTCGTGCCCTGCCGGGGTTAAACACTGGCACGGCGCAGCACCGGGCAGCGCCATGACTCATCTGGCCATTACCGGCAATGTGGATGGCAAAAACGTGGACTGGATGGAGAAAGTGACAGATGAACAATACCACGCCCATTAAGGCACTCACTGCAGCGGTACTGCTGACCCTGGGGCTGAGTGTCGCGGCACAGGCGGTACCCACACCGAAAGAGGCCACACAGATGAGGACACACAGCGTTTCAGAAACATTATCAGCACGCCAGCAGGCGATCCCGCTGATTGCGGCATCGATGGCCAGCAGCCAGATGGATAAGCTGAATGCCGCGCTAAATCAGGGTCTGGATGCCGGACTCACGATCAACGAAACGAAAGAAATTCTGGTCCAGCTGTATGCCTATACCGGCTTCCCGCGCAGCCTGAATGCGCTGAATGAGCTGATGAAGGTGGTTGAGGCGCGCAAGCAACGCGGTATTCAGGACCTGGAGGGCAAAGAACCCACCCGCCCGATCCCCGTTGGGGATGAACTGCGCCGCGTGGGCACCGAAAATCAGACCACCCTCTCTGGCGCCCCCGTAAAGGGGCAGCTGTTTGATTTTGCTCCGGTGATTAATCAGTTCCTGCAAACGCATCTGTTCGGCGATATTTTTGCCCGCGATAACCTCGACTGGCAAAGCCGCGAGCTGGCCACGGTGGGCGCACTCGCCGCCACGCCGGGCGTGGAATCTCAGCTGCTGTCGCATATGCGCGCCAGCCTGCGGGTCGGGCTGACGGCGGCGCAGCTGCGCCAGCTGGCACAGGTTCTGCGTGATGGGGGTGACAATGAGGCCGCCACGCGGGCAGACAGCGCGCTGCAACAGGCACTGGCCGCACATCAATAAAGGAGAAAGAGCGTGAAAATACTGTTAAAAACGTTGGCGCTGTGCGTGATGGCGGGCAGCATGGTGGCGCAGGCCGAGCCCCTGGTGATTCAGGAACAGGGCAGCTTTTCGGCTGGCGGGACGGTAATCACCGCCGCAGGCACCTTCGATGCCAAAAAGCCGCTGGAGCCTGCCGGGCAAACGTATCACGGCGATCATGCTTCTGTGTTCTATCAAATCCCGGAAAATCCCCACACATACCCAATCGTCATGCTGCACGGCGCGGGCCAGTCCTCCCGCACCTGGCAGACAACGCCAGACGGTCGTGAAGGCTTCCAGAACATCTTCCTGCGACGCGGGTTCTCAACTTATGTTGTCGATCAACCCCGGCGCGGCGCTGCGGGTCGCAGTACGGTTGATGCAACCCTAACGGCAAAAGCCGATGAGCAGCTGTGGTTCAACCAGTTCCGCGTCGGTGTCTGGCCGGATTATTTTAAAGACGTGCAGTTCTCACACGATAAAGCGGCGTTGAATCAGTACTTCCGCCAGATGACGCCGAACACCGGGCCCTTCGATCTCAACGTGATTTCGGACGCCATGTCGGCGGTGGTGGATAAATCCGGCCCGGCGATCCTTTTCACCCACTCTCAGGGCGGCGGACCGGGGTGGTACACGGCAATCAAAAACGACAAGGTGAAAGCCATCGTCGCCTTCGAGCCGGGCAGCGGCTTTGTCTTCCCACAGGCAGAAATGCCCGCCCCGATGCCCAGCGCGTTCGACACGCTAAAAGGCGAACCGGTTCCGATGGAACAGTTTATGGCGCTGACTAAAATCCCGGTGCTGATTATTTATGGCGATAACATCCCCGATAAGCCGGTCGCTATGCCCGCTCAGGACAGCTGGCGTGTACGCCTGGCGATGGCCCGCGAGTGGCGCGACGTGGTGAACAAACACGGTGGAGATGTGACAGTAACGCATCTGCCGGAGGTCGGGATTAAAGGCAATACTCACTTCCCGTTCTCAGATCTGAATAATGTGCAGGTGGCGGATGTGGTGAGTCAGTTTTTGAAAGAGAAAAAGCTGGAGTAGGAAGCGCGAGTATTGAGCCTTTATTAATGAAGGCTCAATACAGACATCAGTTTTATCAAAGATGATGATTTTTTTCAGGATGGCAGAATATCAACGATTCCTCAGGTAGCCTGTAACGACAGCTATTTTTCCCCGGATGCAACTTTCTCTTTTATTTTTTCTATAGCAACACTATTACCTGACATCGCCTCATTGAGTACTTCGACTGCTGCGCGGGCATCGCGGTTCTTAATCGACATGTATACCTTGATATGAGCTTCCACGCTCTCAAGGGTAATACCCAGCGCACGGTTTAGCTCTTCAAGATAGTAGTAATAGATGTTTTTAATCGAATTCATTACGTTGTAGAAGACGCTATTATGCGATGCTTTAACAATCGCCAGATGGAACTCGTAATCCGCTTCAGAGTATTTTTTATAGTCGCCCTTGTTAATAAGCATCTTGTTCAGCGCTTCTTCAAGCTCGCGAATATCATCATCGGTGGCATGCGTCACCGCCAGTTCCACGCATTTGAACTCTACGGTCTGGCGGAAAATCATCATGTCGTGAAATTCTTCACGGCTGAGATGCATGATGGGGTGGGGATCGTTATTCAACATCTGCGGGGTGAAGTTTTCGCTCACGTAGCTGCCGCTGCCCTGTCGCGTCACCACTATCCCCAGATCACGAAAGCGCTGAACCGCGCTACGTACGCTGACACGGCTAACGCTAAAAGACGAGGTTAGCTCCGCTTCTGAAGGCAAGCGACTCCCCGGGGCCCAACTTCCGTCCAGAAGTTTGCCGCATATCTGATCATAAACTTCATTAACAACATTCTGTTTTTGAATGGATTTTATGGACAAGATGGATATCCGCAGTCAGTTCAGGAACGTTATACAATATAACATTTTTAAGTTCAAAGCGCCCCGAAGGGCGCATGAAGTTAACAAGTTTGTACTTTAGGTTGCGTCGATGCTTTGCTGCTAAACGAAGTGAGTGACGTGATGATGACCGCCAGAACCAGGGAGCTCCCCATAAAGACGTAAGATGCGCCAGGGCCGCCGGTTATTCCATTCAGATAACCCACAATCCATGAGCCGACGAACGAACCCAGTGCGCCGAAACTCACGATAAATGCCATTGCCCCAGCCATGACATTACGCGGGATCATATCGGGTATCGCGGCAAAGAATGGCCCATAAGGAGTATACATCGCCCCCCCAGCAATCATCAGAAGAACATAAGAGAGCCAGAAATTGGATGTACCGACTGTAAATGATCCGATAAAGCAGACGGCACCCAATCCTAAAAATAACAACACAATGATTTTACGGTTAAGAAACTTATCTGAATACCAGGACGCGGCCAGCATAAGTGGAACGGCTAATAAATAAGGTGCTGCTGAGAGCCAGCCCGTTGCGACAATACCCAGTCCTGACGCTGATTTCAAAATAGAAGGTAGCCACATAATGAAACCATACATCCCGATATTCCAGAAGAAGTGAATAAAGGACAGGGACAAAACTTTACCAGAGCGGAATGCTTCGCTGTAATTTTTAATTTCTTTAATATCAGTTTGCTCAGCGGCCAAAGCAGATTCAATATCTTCTTTTTCCTGAGCTGTTAACCATTTTGCATCTTTTGGTCGATCAACAAATACTACCCACCAGATACCTGCCCAGATAATTGCAGGTATGCCCTCAATGATAAACATGCCACGCCAGCCAAAAGCATCCACCAGATAACCTGACAATACCGACATCCAGAGTACTGTGATGGGGTTACCAAGGAAAAGGAAGGTATTTGCTTTGGAACGCTCTTTCTTTGTGAACCAATGACTTAAAAAAACAAGCATTGCAGGCATAACCACACTTTCAGCAACACCAAGCAGGAACCTGATGGCAGCGAGTGTTTTCACATCATGGACCATCCCGGTCGCTGTCGCTAATATCCCCCAAAGTATTAAACTCCAGAAAATAAGCTGTTTTGCACTTCTTTTTTCAGCGTAAATGCCTCCAGGGATCTGAAAGAAAAAATACCCAAGGAAGAACAACGCACCCAGTAACGAAGAAATCCCCGGCGTGATATTGAGATCTTCAGCCAGGCCGGATGCTGCACCAAACCCATAATTTGCACGGTCGAGATAGGCAAGACTATAAGTAATAAATGCCAGTGGAATCAATTTTGTCCAGCGAGCTGGCGCTAATTTTTTTTGAATATTCTGAATCATGATATTTTTCCCGCGTGTGCACTGTCGAGCGTTCTACGAACAGCAGCAGATGTAAATTACAGCACGGCCAGCCAGCCACCATCGACATAAATGATTTGGCCATTAATATAATCTGATGCTTTGGAAGATAAAAAGACAGCAGTGCCGATTAACTCTTCCGGACGACCCCACCGTTGAGAAGGGTTGCTGCTTTTCACCCAGTTGTCGAACTGTTGGTCTTCAATAAGCGCGGTATTCATGTCTGTCTGAATATATCCCGGCCCAATAGCGTTGGTTTGAATATTAAACTGCGCCCACTCCGCAGCCATTGAGCAGGTAAGCATTTTGACGCCGCCCTTTGCCGCAGTATACGGAGCGACGGTTGGTCGTGCGGCCTGGCTGGTAAGCGAGCCGATATTAATAATTTTGCCGCCATTATTGCGCGCAATCATCCTTTTAGCCGCGGCGCGGGAAACCAGAAACGTGCTGGTCAGATTGGTATCGATAACTTTTTGCCAGTTCTCCAGCTCCAGCTCCACCATCGGCTTGCGATACTGAATACCGGCATTATTAATCAGGATATCGACATTGATCCCCTCGGCATCCAGTTTATCAAAAGCCGCCTCAATTGCGTGTTCATCAGTAACGTCGAATGCTACACCTTGTGCGTCATAACCTTTGCTGACCAACGTTTCTACTGACTCTGCCAGCAGCGTATCGCGAATATCATTTAGGATGATACGCGCCCCCGCAGCGGCAAGGCCTTCTGCGTAAGCAAAACCCAGTCCACGTGCGGAGCCTGTTACCAGTGCCGTTTTTCCCGTTAAGTCGAATAATGCGGTCATGTTTTATCCTCATTGATGAAATATGTATGACGACTGTCTTATTCAAGGTTGTATTTTCACCATGATAAAATCAATAATGCGTATATAAATTTGTAGATTGGATCACAAACAACTTTCAAAAACCTCGCACCAAAAACACTCAAAACACTGTATTTAATGCAATTTAATTAATCACCTCAAACAAATTTAGATCGCCATCACAAAATGATTCATACGCCACACTCTGGCAAATAAAGCGTGATATAACACCATCAAGTTGTAGGACAACTTACAAATATTGATGATGTCATGCCTAACATTTTGACTTGTCATAAATTCCCTGAATTGAGGAGTGAACGTGAGTAACCTGAAAATCACTAACGTAAAAACGATTCTGACGGCGCCCGGCGGCATTGATTTGGCGGTCGTTAAAATTGAAACCAATGAACCAGGGCTGTATGGACTGGGATGCGCAACGTTTACCCAACGTATCTTTGCGGTACAAAGCGCGATCGATGAGTACATGGCACCTTTTCTTATAGGCAAGGATCCGTCCCGTATTGAGGACATCTGGCAGTCGGGAGCGGTGAGCGGTTACTGGCGTAATGGCCCGATCATGAACAATGCGTTGTCCGGCGTGGATATGGCACTGTGGGATATCAAAGGTAAGCTGGCGGGGATGCCGGTTTATGAACTCCTGGGCGGCAAATGCCGCGATGGTATCCCACTGTACTGCCACACCGATGGCGGCGATGAAGTGGAAGTGGAAGATAACATCCGCGCCAGAATGGAAGAAGGCTACCAGTATGTTCGCTGCCAGATGGGGATGTATGGTGGTGCGGGGACCGACGACCTGAAACTGATCGCCACACATCTTGCGCGTGCGAAGAATATCCAGCCGAAACGTTCACCGCGAAGCAAAACACCCGGGATCTACTTTGACCCGGATGCCTACGCAAAGAGCGTCCCGCGTCTGTTCGACCATCTACGTAACAAGCTCGGCTTTGGTATCGAATTTATCCATGATGTGCATGAGCGCGTCACCCCGGTGACCGCCATTAACCTGGCAAAAACGCTTGAACAGTATCAGCTTTTTTATCTTGAAGACCCTGTCGCGCCGGAAAATATCGACTGGCTGAAAATGTTGCGCCAACAGTCTTCCACGCCAATTTCCATGGGTGAATTGTTTGTGAACGTGAATGAGTGGAAGCCACTCATCGACAACAAACTGATCGACTACATTCGTTGTCATGTGAGCACCATCGGTGGCATTACACCGGCCAGGAAACTCGCCGTTTACAGCGAACTGAACGGTGTGCGTACCGCATGGCACGGACCTGGCGATATTTCACCGGTTGGCGTCTGCGCCAATATGCATCTTGATTTGAGCTCACCTAACTTTGGTATTCAGGAATACACCCCCATGAACGATGCGCTGCGCGATGTTTTCCCGGGGTGCCCGGAGATAGACCGCGGCTATGCTTATCTGAACGATAAGCCGGGCCTGGGTATCGATCTTGATGAGGCCGAAGCGGCAAAATATCCGTGCGAGGGTGGGATACCATCCTGGACAATGGCACGAACGCCTGACGGTACGGCATCAAGACCGTAAAAGAAGATTAAAGTTTCTCTCGAATAGGCTCTTACATTTCAAGGCCCGCTCCTGGCACGGGGCGGGCTGACTGACTGGGCAGAGGGTCCGATCTGAGCATAAAGCGAACTTTACCCCGAGTTCAATTGACGCGGGCATTGCCTCTGAAGGTAAGGCTTTTTCATCACGGCGCACAGGAGGGTTTATGGGCTGCACATCAATAAAAAATCGCTGTGTCACATAAAAAAACGGCAGGGTGACATCTCATCCCTGCCGTCGAATCGAATAGCTTAATTTTTCAGCGATTATAGAGAGTTTTTTTGTGATGTAAATCACATTTTTATCTAATACAAAACTCTCCGCTTACTCTATTCCTGTGTATTTTACGACTGACACTGAAAGGCCGGAAATAACCTTAATGTCAGGAGGATATCTGAACAGGGTTAAGATACAGACCTTTCATTGCCGGCCAACTCAATTCTGTTTCGTCCGTTTTCCTTTGCCCGGTAGAGCGCCATGTCGGTTTTTTTCATTAACGACTGCTGGCTTTCTCCAACTTTCCGGAAAGCAACCCCGATACTGACGGAGATACCCTGACCATCATCCAGTCTGATGTTCCGGGCATTCCTGCAGATGGATTCTGCATAGCGAATCACCTCATATCGGGAAAGCCCCTCGCCGATTACCGCAAATTCCTCGCCACCGATACGGAAAACTTTCAGTGCAGGCCCACTGATATCCGCCAGCTGTCCGCCGAATCTGGACAAAACCCCATCACCGGCATCATGTCCCCACCGGTCATTGATGTGCTTAAAAAAATCAATATCGATGATCATCATGGAAAGCTGTGTACTGGTCGTGCTGCTGAGGGTTTCCACAAAATAACGCCGATTCGGAAGCCGGGTGAGTTCATCATGCAGGGCGCTGGTCTGCGCCACGGAAAAACGTGAATTCATCCGCATGATGATGCAATAGACGCTAATAACGGTGAGAAGCATTCCGGACAGCTTTAACACATCCTCGCAGAAGTAGCCCACCCATCGCGGTTGACTGACTATTTCATCCAGCACATCGAATGCGCCTGCAGCGATCCAGAGTATGAGGCCGTTAATCGCTCCGCTCAGAGGACGTCCGTCAACGAAAACACAGGCAACATTCCACAAGGTAAAAATCAGGAGCAGCAGGAAGAAGAGATCAATATATAACCCCGGACTGAACATGATTTCACGGAAGGTGCCCAGTGGGGAACCTGCGCTGATGGCCACAATGCCAGCAGTGGTGAGTGCCATGCAGGCCCGGAGTATAACCGCCACCCTGAAGCGAACGGATGAAGACTGCAGCATATTGAATTTCCGTAGTGGTGGATGATGTTTAAAACCAGGCTCCATAGAGACGGTGTTTTCGTGTGTCAGTTTGACGCACCACACCGGACAGGCTCGCTGCGATCGGGACGGTTGTCAGGGAAACAGGTAACTCAAAAGTACCTCTGTCAGTTAGAGGCGTAAACCCATGATTACCGAAATATTGTCACACCCGGACGACCTCTTTAGTTACCAGAACGGGTAACAAAGGAAGTCGGTTCCCTCCGCCTTCTTGCCGGGTTTTAACTCACAGCACAAAGCCGACCGTCACTCCCTTTAAATTAATGAACCCACCTAATAAACCCTAGCGAATTACCCCCTCTAATCAAATAAATCCTTCTGCGTTATGCTTTTCCCACACAACAGCTGAAGGATAACCTCATGCAAACGGTAAAACTGAACAACGGTATCGACATGCCCCTACTGGGCTTTGGTGTTTTTCAGATGACGGATGCCGCCGAGTGCGAGCGCGCCGTGATTGATGCCATCAAGACGGGTTATCGCCTGATTGATACCGCCGCCTCCTACCTGAACGAAACCCAGGTCGGGAACGCGCTGAAACAGAGCGGTATCGCACGTAATGAACTGTTTGTGACCACCAAACTGTGGCTGCAGGATACGAGCTACGAGGGTGCGAAAGCGCAGTTCGAGCGTTCATTGAACCGCCTGCAGCTGGACTATGTTGACCTGTATCTGATCCACCAGCCTTACGGTGATGTCCACGGTGCCTGGCGTGCCATGGAAGAGCTGCAGCAGGCCGGCAAAATTCGCGCGATTGGCGTCAGTAACTTCCACCCTGACAGACTGGCCGACCTTATCGCCTTCAACAAAGTGGCCCCTGCGGTAAACCAGATTGAGGTCAATCCCTTCAACCAGCAGCTGCATGCCGTGCCGTGGATGAAAAGCCGGGGCATTCAGCCAGAAGCCTGGGCCCCCTTTGCAGAAGGTAAAAACGGGCTGTTCCAGCATCATGAATTAACCGCGATCGGGCAAAAATACGGCAAGAGCGTCGGCCAGGTTGTTCTGCGCTGGATCTTCCAGCGCGGCATCGTGTCGCTGGCAAAATCGGTGCGTAAAGAACGGATGGAAGAGAACATTAACATTCTCGATTTCTCGCTTTCGGCAGACGATATGCAGCAGATTACCGCGATTGATACCGCCACCAGCGCCTTCTTCTCGCATCGCGATCCGGCCAGAGTGGAATGGCTGGCGGGCCGCAAACTCGACGTGTAAGCCACGACCAAAGAGGAACTCATCAGATGCAAAAACGTTATCTGGGTACATCCGGGCTCGAAGTCTCGGCGCTTGGACTTGGCTGCATGGGGCTGAGCCACGGCTACGGCCCGGCGACAGAGACCCGCCAGGCTGTCGAACTGATTCGTGCCGCAGTTGAACGTGGCGTGACCTTCTTCGATACCGCCGAAGTGTATGGCCCGTTTATCAATGAAGAGGTTGTCGGTGAGGCGTTAAAACCGTTTCGCGACCGCGTGGTGATTGCCACCAAATTTGGGTTTACCTTCGGTGCGGACAACAAGCAGCAGGTACTGAACAGCCGCCCGGAGCATATTCGCGAGGCCGTTGAGGGATCGTTGCGCCGCCTTAAAACAGACGTGATTGATCTGCTGTATCAACACCGTGTCGATCCCGACGTCCCCATTGAGGATGTTGCCGGGACGGTGAAAGACCTGATTGCGGAAGGTAAGGTTAAACATTTCGGTCTTTCCGAAGCGGGTGCGCAAACCATTCGCCGTGCGCATGCCGTACAGCCGGTGGCCGCCCTGCAAAGCGAATATTCCCTGTGGTGGCGCGAGCCTGAACAGGCGATCCTGCCGCTGCTGGAGGAGCTGGGCATTGGTTTTGTGCCCTTCAGCCCGCTGGGCAAAGGCTTCCTGACCGGATCGATTACCTCCGGCACCACTTTTGGCGCGGATGATTATCGCCGTTCGGTGCCGCGTTTCGCCGCACAGGCGATTGCCGCCAATGAAAAGCTGGTGGCGTTGCTGGGTGAACTGGCTGCCGGGAAAGGGGTGACCTCTGCGCAAATCGCGCTGGCATGGTTGCTGGCACAAAAACCGTGGATCGTGCCTATCCCGGGGACCACCAAACTGCACCGGCTCGAGGAAAACCTGGGCGCCGCAGATATTGTCCTTTCACAGGATGATTTACTGCAGGTCACTCAGGCGCTGGAAACGGTGAAAATCGTCGGCGATCGTTACTCGCCTGAGCACCAGGCGCGCGTAGGCCGTTAACGTGCAAGCGGGTCTGCGATGAGATCGTGGACCTGCTATTCCGGGCAGCGAAGCGCTTCGATCATCAGCGCGAACGCGTGGGGATGCTGCTTGCGGCTGGGATAATAGAGGTAGTATCCGGGGAATGTCGGGCACCAGTCCTGCAGAACCTGAATAAGCTCTCCTGACTTTATATAATCCAGGACTCTGTCCTCCGGGATACAGGCGATGCCAAAACTGGATAAAGCCGCATCAATCCTTTCCGCCTGCAGATTAAACGTCACCTGCCCTTCAACCCTGACCCGTAGCGGCTTCCCTTCCCTCTCAAACTCCCAGTGATAAACGCCACCGGCAGTCGGCAAGCGCATATTGATGCACCGATGATGTTGTAGTGCGTGTGGCGTTTCAGGAACCGGATTGAGGGCAAAATAGTCTGGCGATCCCACCACCGCCATCCGCATATCCGGCCCAATCCTGACGGCGATCATGTCCTTATCCACGCTTTCGCCCAGGCGGATCCCGGCATCGAAACGCCCCTCAACAATGTCGACAAAGCCGTTATCGACCACCAGTTCGACCGTGATTTCCGGGTATTGTCTGAGGAAGGGTTTTAGCTTCGGCCAGACCTGACTTCGCGCAGCATGCTCGCCCGCAGATAACCGGATATTACCGGAAGCGGTGCCATTCAGTTGCACAACCGACGCCAGCTCCTGCTCAAGATCGGCAAAGCGCGGTTCAAGGCAGGCAATGATCCTCTCGCCCGCTTCTGTGGGGGCAACGCTGCGGGTGGTACGGGTCAAAAGACGGATGTTTAACCGTTCTTCCAGCGCTTTCATGGCATGGCTAAGCGCCGACTGGGACACACCCAGCTTGCCTGCCGCTTTGGTAAAACTCCGCTCCCTGGCTACCACCAGAAAGATCTGCAGTTCATTGAAGTTTTCTTTAAGCATGGGCTGTTTCCTATTTAGCGCCGTTACTGACAATGCTGTCATATCGCCGTCAGTCTGCTGACAGGCGGGATCGGTATAGTGCCAGATAAGGTCATGGCGAAGCATCCATGGCGGACACAACCTGATGCCGATATTTAGAGAGGTAAACAACATGAAAGCAACACTCGCAACGGTCCTTTTCATGGGGTTCATGACGGTGAATGCCGCATCTGCTGCCGAACACACTAACGATACCGATGGCAAAGAGAAAATCGGCGTGGTATCCGCCAGCAATGCTTACACGCTGAATGAATTATCGAACGACCTGTCTCGCAAGGCCGCGGAACAAGGGGCCACCAGCTACAAAATACTGTCGGCTACCGGTAAGAATCGCCTGCACGGTGTGGCAGAAATCTATAAATAAACCGTTATTGTCCTGTCGGGGATGATGTCATAACCCTTTCATAATGAGCGTCAATTTATGTTAAGAACAGAAGGCATCATCGATGAGATAACGTTATGGATAGATTCGAACTTACATAAACCGCTGAAGATCGAGGATGTCGCAGCCAGGGCGGGCTACTCTAAGTGGCATCTTCAGCGGCTTTTTATGCAGGTTAAAGCCGTGAGTCTGGGTAAATATATTCGCGATAAAAAGCTAAGGCTGGCAGCGAGAGACCTGGTCGAGACTAATGAGTCGATTATGGATATCGCCTGTAAATACGGATTTGACTCTCAGCAGACGTTTACCCGGGTGTTTTCAAATAATTATCAGTTGCCGCCGTTGCGATATCGCAATGTTAAGCGGTGAAAGGTAGCACCAACGGCGCCGCATGCTCCCCCTCACCCCAGCCCTCTCCCCAAAAAGGAGAGGGAGCCGTCCGTGCCGTTATTAATTAAAACGACACCGTCGCGGAGGTGCGAATGGAAAAGCCCAGCGGAAGGTCTTCATCCGCCACGCTGTCATCCCTACTGACGGAGCGCGCCCTTAACCTCTGCGCTTTTTCCGGCTGCTCCGCGAGTTCGTATGCCTGCGCCAGATCGCGTCGCCAGTTGGCATTCCATGGGCAGGCCTGGTGTGCCTTTTCCATATGCTCAATGCCATCCGCCAGGTGCCCTTTATGCACGCAAATCAGGCCCACCATGAAATGCGCGGTCGCGTGTTCGGGCACGTGGTGCAGCAGGCGTCTGAAGAGCATCTCGGCTTCATCAAGCTTCCCCTCGCGATAGCGGGCGATGCCATCGGTCTGCATTCCTGGTACCGGCAAGCTCACCATCTCAACAGGCTCATGCACGATCTTTGCGTTGGTCCCCGCGATCAGCGGCGGCAGAAAGTCCGCGTAACGCCGCCAGCGTTCGCGCGCCGTCTGATAGATCGGCTGACGCACCTGCCACACGCTGGCGGTCTTGACCGGCCTGTCCAGTTCAGAGGTGTCGAGCACCTGCGGCTCCCAATCCACGCCGATATAATCCAGCATCCGACGCGCCTCGCGCTCCGGCTCAGAGACCACGTCCTCGTAGCGCACCTCGAGAATGTCGCCGGGGAACAGCTGGTTCCAGTGGTGCATCATCAGGTTGTGGTCGGCCAGTTGTTCACCAATCCACTGCAGGTCATAGGCGAAGCCCATCCCGCCATGCTTCGCCGCATAGTCGGTGAAGTAATTGGAGATAGCGATATCGCGCGGGTCACGGCGCACGGAGATTATCCGCGCATTCGGGAACAGCAGCTTGATAAGACCGATGTTCTCGAAATTGTGTGGCAGCTTGTCCACCACATGCAGGACCTCAGACGCGTCTTCGGGCACGGTTTCCCGCAGTTCCTTGAGCAGGCTGGCGGTGATACCCGCCACGACATCGGCCGACAGATCGTCGACACAGTCCGGGTAATGACGTCCTGATCCGGTATTCCGTTCCCAGTTTTCCAGCCGGGCGATGGTGCTGGGGATCACCCCGAGTTCGCCCGCGCCGTGGATGTGGCTGTGTCCCGCCAGGATCTGTTCGACCAGCGTGGTACCGGAACGCGGCATCCCCAGAACGAACACCGGCAGCGTTGAATCGTTGCCGATGCCGCGTCGGTTTTCATAGAGCGAACGGCTGAAAGCATGACGGATACGCGCGCAGCCCTGGCGGTGTGCAACCGGGTCGTAGCCCAGCAGTGCGCGGCTGGCCGCATTAGCTTCGTTGGCCAGGGTGAAGGCTTTGGTGTAGTCCTTGCGCTTTTCCCAGGCCAGAGCCAGCTGCAGTAGCAGTCCGGGCTGCACCGGACCGGAGAGGCCCGGCCGCCGGGCCAGGGTCTCCAGGCGAAGCAACGTCTCGTCGTCTTGCGGAAAACGTCGGGCGTTGATCAGTGCCGCATGACCGCGTGCCGGGTCGACAGCCAACACCTGTTCGAACAAGGCGACGGCCTCGTCGATGCGCCCCAGTTGCATATACAGCAGCCCCAGCCCCTGCAGGGCGAGTACCAGCTGCGGATGCGCCTGCAGTACCTCGAGGTATCGCGCCTCTGCCCCACTGTAATTCTGGTCCTGGGCATCCGCCCCGGCGAGTGCCACCTGTGCCTGCGCCAGCCACTGGTCGATCTGCGCGGCGTCTACATCGGGTGATGGCGTCAGCGCCCCGGCCTCCTCGATAGCCTGTTCGGCCATCTTACGCGCCAGCGCCGGATAGCCCTGGGTGGCGATTCTGGCCAGCTTCAGGCGCAAAGGCAGCGTCATTTTTTGCTGCTGTCCGGCCAGATGGATGGCCCGGTGCAGCAACGTCATGGCCTGAGGCAAGCGCCCCTGTAGCTCCGCCAGCTCAGCCTGCTGTTGGTAGAGGTTCGGCTGTTGCGGGTAATGCCGCAGACCACGGCGCAGCGCATCTTCCGCCTGGGCATGGCGTCCACGCTCGGCCAGACGCTGAGCATAGCCGCTCAGCAGGCCGCAGTAATCGTCCTCAGCCAGTTCAGTTTGGCATGACTCCAGCCAGGCATCCGCGCGGGCAAAGTCGTCACCGGCCAGCCACAGCTCCAGGCGCAGACCGCGCAGCTGCTGGTCATGCAGAGCCACCTGCTGTGCGGGCCAGTGCTCCCGCTCGCCTGCCCAGAAGAGGTCGGCGGCAGCCAGCGTCTCCTCGGCCTGCGGCAAGTCCGCACGTTGCAGGTAGAGACGCAGCAGTTGCTGATAGACGGCGATATCCGGTTGCAGGCGCAGACTGCGTCCATACAGAGGGATAGCCTCCTCTTCCCGTTGATGCTGCACATAGCAGGCAGCCAGACGCGCCAGCAGAAGCGGGTGGTCTGGAGCCGCTGTACGGGTGGCTTCCAGCAACGCCTGCGCTGGGTCAAATTCCCCCAGCAGCAGGTGCAAGGCGGCCAGGTCGACGCAAACGTCGACCTCCAGTGCCGTCGGGTCCAGCACCGCCAGCGCATGGCGGGCCGCCTCTGGCCGGCCCAGATGGATCTGGGCCAAAGCCAGCAGCACCTGCTCTGCCGGTGACATCACCGGCAGGCTCAGACATGCCTCATGCAGCGCCTCAAACTGCTGCATGTCGGCCAGACGGCGTAGCAACGTCAGTGAACCTGTCATGGAAACGCCAGTCCTTGCGAGGTGAGGACGCCAGCAGGCATCGCCTGCAGATACACCTGACCAAGCTGCTGATTGTCTCCATTCGGGTTTACGGCCCAGGTGCCGTTCCAGAGATCCACGTTATTACCACCACGAGAGAATTGGCCGTTTGCGTCAAGTAATGCGGCATTCCCAGAAGACGAGAACGCGGACGCCCACTCAATGGCATTCGGATGGTGAATCGTGGACCTCACTGCGCCGCCGAAGGTTCCTATAACAGGGTTGCCCGTGCCCACCAGCACTATCTTGTCGTCGGTGCCCAGATTCTGCGCGCCCGACCACATCTCGTTGTTGTCCAGCCCAGTCAGCGAAAAGTTGGTGCTGTTGACCTTGATATAGATGGTGTACGCAGTATTGGCATCAAAGACGCGTCCGTTGTGGTCAGAGCTTTGGCCCGTCGTCAGGTCGAACACCACGGTGGACGGATCCCCCATCCCGGCGAACGCCGTCGTGAAGTTCAGCCCCGTCGAGGTGCTGATCCCGGCATAGTCATTGCCCGCCGTGTCGTGCAGCGCGCCGCTGTCGATCTGGACGTGGTAGTTTGCGCCAGCCGCCAGATCCGTTGTCGGGTTAATCGTCACCGTGTTGCCGCTGATGCTGACCTGCGAACTGTCGGTGATATCGATAAACTTGCTCAGACTGCCATTGCTGTCGTTGATGAGGGTGATATGGCCGCTGCCGGCCAGCACAGCCTCGCTGAAGGTCAGCGTGAGGTTAGCGCCCGCGGCGACGCTGCCGACGTTATCCTGCGGCGTGCTGCTGGTGAGCACAGGCGCAGTGTTGTCTACCGTCAGGCCGGTACTGTCTGCCGCTGTCGCCGTGCCGTGGTTGGCCGTGGTGACCGTGACGGCGACGTTACGACTGTCTACGTGGTTAATGGCCCCGGCGGTGAGGGTGTATTGCGCCGTGTATTTCCCATCGCCCGCGATGGCATCCCCGTGGGTACCGTCGTCGTAAGCTGTCGCCGGCGTGCTGGCACCAAACTGGCTGAAGTCCATCGTCACGCTGGTCACCGCGCGGGTATTGGCGTCGCCGCTTGCCGAGTTGTCCCACACGGCGGTGACGGTGTCGCCGACCTTGTAGGTACTGCCATCTGTGCCACCAGGCGTGGAGGTGATGGCGATATGGGCATCGGTCACTGTCGGTGCCACAGGCGCATTCAGGCCGATCTGGTAGATATCACCGACGGCGTAGCCAGTCCTGTCATCTTCGATTGGATCGGAATCAAACAGCACAGAATAGGTGATGTCATAGCCGCCCGCGCCATCGGAGACGATCCGCGGATTGTACAACTGCCCGCCCTGAGGCACCGTGATACCGCTGTCGGTCACGTCACTGGTCAGCTCGCCGGTGGTTTTGGAGATAGTGACCTGGCTAAAGCCGCCGCTACCGTCAGGGAACACAAACACCAGATCCGTGCCGTTGTCATAGGCCGTGGCCGATGCCGCTTGAGAGCCGTAGAAGCCCCACATCAACTCGCCATGGATTTTTGTGTCCATCGCGCCTACGTCCACGGCGTGATAGCTCTGAGTCCCCATACCATAAACGTCGTTGCTCTGTACGTTGGTGGTGATCAGTGTGCCGTCGTTGTGGTAGAGCGTGACCTCCCAGGTCGCATTAATGTATTCCTGGCTAAAGACCGCAAATCCCCCGTTGAACGCAATGACGTTGGTCGGAGAATTCTGCTGGTTATTCCAGTTAACGCGTTGCCAGGTGCTGCCGCCGTCGAAATTGGCCGGCGTGCCGTTTTCGTCGAACTTGAAGATGAAAGCACCGATAGGCGTGCTTGTCGCCGACTGACCCGGGGTGCCGATCCAGTCGTACACCTCGGACGACAGTACATAGCTGCCATCACTCAGTGCCGTCAGCACGCCTGGCGTCAGCTGGAATTTCATCAACTGGACTGCCGGCGGGGTGACGCCGCCGAAATCTTGACTCGGGCTGTTGCCGCCGATCAGGGTCTGCGTGCCCTCGGTGAAGCTGGTTCCGCTGCCGTTGTAGTGGAAGACAGAGACGGCCTGCTGTTGGTCGGTCCCTGGGCCCATCGTCTGGTAGGAGATCGCAAAATCACCGCCATTTGCGCTGCTCTGCGCCGCAATGGTGACGCCGTAGCCAGACGTCGCCAGCTGGTTGCTGGATTGCAGGTTGCCGTTGTTGTCATAGATAGCGTAGTGGACGCTAAAGTCAGCCCAATTCGTGGCCTCCAACTGCGACCAGGCCACGACGAAGCCGCCGTTGGCCAGCGCCTTGACCTGCGTATCCCACATGGTGTAGCCAGCGGGAACGCTAATGTCCAGGGTCTTGACGACGTTGTTGTTCGCGTCCAGCACCCTGACGACGCCGTCGTACAGCGCGCCGGTCGGATCATAGGTAATACTGTCGCCGCCAATCTGCTTCATGTACTCCATGACCGTGTAGCCGTTGCTCAGCTTCTCCAGGCCAATGTTGACCGTCATTTCAGTGGACGTATCGCTGGTGCTGCCAGAGACCACCGCGCTGCCATCAAGGTTGTTACCGACTGCCACCTCTACGGTGACGGTCTGGCTGCTGTGGTTGCCCGCCGCATCGGTAGCGGTGACGATGAAGTTGTAGCTGCCGGCGACGGCGGCGCTGCTCAGCGTGACAACACCGGTGGAGGCGTTGATGTTGAACAAGCCAAGGCTATCCGGGTCCAGGCTGTAGGTGATGGCGTGGGTATCACTGGCGTTAGCGTCGTACACCTGGGTACCGGCCGCAGCACCGCTGGTAAGGGTTGAACCGATGGCAGTCGCGCCACCAGAAATCACAGGTGCCGTGTTGTCCACCGCCACGCTGCTGCCGGAGATAACAGACACATTGCCGGCCGCGTCTACGGCGTAAGCATGGTAAGTGCCGTCGGCAAGGCCCGTCAGCGCCAGCGAAGCGCCGTTGTTAGCCGTAACGGCAACGCTGTTCACCAGGTTGTCGGCGGCGTTGAGGAGGCTGTTCAGATCCGTCACCGTCACGCTGTCGCTGACCAGATAGACCATGCCCGCTTCGGTGCTCTGCACACTCACGATCTCATTGCCGTTCTCCACGCCATCCGCGTCACGGATAAGCGTGACGATCGGCGGTGTGGTATCGACAACGTTGTAGGTGACGGTCTGCGTGGTCTGATTCCCGGCGGCATCGGTGGCGGTGACAACGAATTGCGCACCGGTGGCCTTGGCCGGACTGGAGAGCAGCGTAACCACGCCAGTGCTGGCGTTGATATTGAAGTGCTGGTTGTCGCTCAGGCTGTAGGAAACGCCGTTCGCATCGGTGGCCGCTGCGGTGTAGACGGTGTCACCGACGGCAGTGCTATCCGTAATGTCGGCGGCGATGGCCGCGCTGGTGAAGACAGGTACGGTGTTATCCACCACGACGCTGCTGCCGGAGATAACAGACACATTGCCGGACGCGTCCACGGCGTAAGCGTGGTATGTGCCCTCGGTCAGACCGGCCAGCGCCAGCGCTGCGTTGGCATTAGCCGTGACGGCAACGCTGTTCACCAGGTTGTCGGCAGCACTGGTGAGGCTGTTCAGATCCGTCACCGTCACGCTGTCGTTGACCAGGTATACCGTACCGGCCTCAGAGCTTAGCACGTCGACCATCTCGCTGCCCTTCTGCACGCCATCTATGTCACGGATAAGCGCAACGCCAGGCGGCGTGGTGTCGACAACGTTGTAGGTGACGGTCTGCGTGGTCTGGTTACCGGCGGCATCAGTGGCGGTGACAATAAATTGCGCGCCGATGGCGGTGGCCGGACTGGAGAGCAGCGTCACAACGCCGGTGCTGGCATTGATGCGGAAGTGAGTGGTGTCGTTCAGGCTGTAGGTGATGCCGTTCGCGTCGCTGGCCGCAGCGGTGTAGACGGTGTCACCGGTGGAGGTGCTATCCGTAATGTCGGCGGCGGTGGTCGCGCTGGTGAAGACCGGCACGGTGTTGTCGACCTTCACGCTGCTGCCGGAAATAACGGACAGATTGCCTGCCGCATCCACGGCGTAAGCATGGTAGGTGCCGTCGGCAAGGTTTGCCGCAGAGACAGTTGCGCTCGTATTTGCAGTGACGGCAGTGCTGGCCCACTGGTTGCTGGCGGCACCCGTAATATCGCTAAGCTGACTGACCACCACATTGTCATTGACCAGGTAGACGGTGCCGCTTTCGTTGCTTTGCACGGTAGCGTGGCCGTCCTGGTTCAGCACGACGAGATTTTCGTAGGTGCTGCCGTCGGCGTTAAATTTCTGCACAAAGAGGTGGAGACCAGACATGCCGCTGGCAGGGCTGTAACCGTACCAGGTCACCATGTATTCGCCGTCTGCGCCGACCGCAGTGACCTGCGGGAAGAGGTCAAGCCTGCCAGCGGAAGCTTGCAGCTGCACGATATCGCCTACCGGGACACCACTGGCATTGAACTTCTGCGCATAAACGTCGAGATCCGGGCCGTTGGTCCCCATCCAGGTGACGACGTAGCCGCCATCGCCCAGCGCGGTGATACGAGGTAACTGGTCCTCGTCGTTGAACGTGTTGTTGTCCAGTGCGTCCAGTTGCACGGTTGCGCCCACTTTGCTACCGCCAGCATTGAACTGCTGCACATAGACAGCGTATTCATAGGAGCCGTTCGAATTACTGTATTCCATCCAGGTAACAGCGTAGCCACCGTCGGCCAGCGCGGCGATGTACGGATAGTTAAAGTCGCCACCGTTATTGCTGCTGTTGTTGCCCGAGCCGTTCAGTACGACGATGCTGCCGACTTTGGCACCGGTGGCATCGAACTGCTGCACATAGGTGCTGTTGTTGTTGTTCAAGTTGTAGTTGTTGAGCTCGGCCCAGGTGACGACATAGCCGCCGTTAACCAGCGCCGTGATCTGCGGCTGGAATTCTACGCTGTCGCTGATTCCCACCGTGGAGTCCAGCACCACTGGGGTAGAGCCGGTGCCGTTGGCATCGAACTGCTGTACGTAGATGTGGTAGTCGCCGGCGGTTTGGCCATGCCAGGTCACCACATAGCCACCGTTGTCCAGCACGGCCACCTGCGGGCTGCCGTTGTCAGAAGAGCCGGACACCCCCAGTGGCACGCTGTTGCCCACTGCGACACCGGCGTCGTCAAAGCGCTGCACGTAGACACCGCCGCCGTTGATGTACCAGGTCACGATATAGCCGCCATCAGCCAGCGTCGCGATCTGCGGGGCGACATCCTGTGTAGAAGCGGCTCCATCAAGTTTCACGGCTGTGGATATTGGGGTGCCGTTAGCGTTGAACAGCTGCGTATAGATGCTGGTTTCACTGCTGGTAGCGTCTTTGCCGTTCCATGCCACGGCATAAGCCCCGGCATCATTAATGGCCGTCACGCTGACAATACTGTCCGACGGGTTTAAGAAAAAGTTAGCCGAGCCTGTGGCGATCTGTACGGCATCACCCAGCGCCACGCCCTGGGCGTTGAGGCGCTGCGCATAGATCCCGTTGTTGCCATTGGTGTTGCCTGCCCATGTCACCAGGAAGCTGCCGTCGCCCAGCGCGGTGGTGTCAAAACTGTTGTTGTAAATGTAGCCGCCCGCCGGGCTCAACATCACCGGTCCTGACGAGCTGCCGTCGAGGGTGACAGTCGGTGCGATTTCGTCCACATCGGTGACATTGACGGTGACGGTCTGCGTGGTTGCGTGACCTGCTGCGTCAGTGGCAACAACGTTGAAGGTGTATTGCGGCGCGTGGGAGCTTTCATAGTCTGGGCTGGCGTTAAAGGTGACCGCACCCGTTGCAGCGTCGATAGTGAAATACTGCGCGTCTGCACCGTTATCCGCGTCGGCCAGGCTGTAAGTGACGTGCTCGCCACCGTCGGCGGCGTCGTTGTCAACGGCCTGTGCGGTATAGATGGCGGTACTGGCATCGCTATTTTCGACAACACTCACCGTGGCGCTGGCGTAGCTGTCGCTGATGTTGCCGGTAGTGAAGCTCGGGGCAACCTCATCAACGTTGTTGATGTCCAGCGTCACCGTCTGGCTGCTGGCATTGCCGGCGGCATCGGTAGCCACAACGGTAAAGCTGTAGCTGGCTTTGCTTTCATAATCCGGGTTGCCGGTCAGGGTGACCGCGCCGGTGATCGGGTTGATGGTCAGGCCCGCGTCGCTGTCCGCTTTCAGCGAGAAGGTCACGCCGTTGCTGATATCCGCAGTGTCGGTCGCCGTAGCGGTGTAGATCACCTGAGCTGCGCCGCTGTTTTCGTTAATTGCCGTGGCCGTTATGCCGCTGGTGATCGTCGGGGCAACTTCATCGAGATTATTGATACCCAGCGTCACCTTCCGGTCGCTGTGGTTGCCAGCCGCATCGGTGGCGATAACGGTGAAGCTGTAGCTGGCTTTGCTCTCAAAATCCGGGTCGCCGATCAGGGTGACCGCCCCGGTTTGAGAGTCAATCGTCAGCCCCGCGTCGCTGTCAGCTTTCAGCGAGAAGGTAATGCCCCCGCTGATATCCGCTGTGTCGGTCGCAGTGGCGGTGTAGACCACCTGCCCTGCACCGCTGTTTTCGTCAATCGCCGTGGCGATTGCGCCGCTGGTGATCGTCGGGGCAACCTCGTCGAGGTTGTTGATCCCCAGCGTCACCGCCTTGCTGCTGGCATTACCGGCCGCATCGGTGGCAACAACAGTGAAGCTGTAGCTGGCTTTGCTCTCAAAATCCGGATCGCCGGTCAGGGTGACCGCGCCGGTGGTTGCATCAATAGTCAGGCCTGCGTCGCTGCCCAGTTTCAGCGAGAAGGTGACGCCGTTGCTGATATCCGCTGTGTCAGTGGCCGTGGCAGTGTAAATCACCTGACCCGCACCGCTGTTCTCATCAATTGCCGTGGCGATTGCGCCGCTGGTGATGGTTGGCGCAACCTCATCAAGGTTGTTAATCCCCAGGGTGACCACTTTGCTGCTGGCATTACCGGCCGCATCGGTGGCAACAACAGTGAAGCTGTAGCTGGCTTTGCTCTCAAAATCCGGGTCGCCGGTCAGGGTGACCGCGCCGGTGGTTGCATCAATAGTCAGGCCCGCGTCGCTGCCCGCTTTCAGCGAGAAGGTCACGCCGTTGCTGATATCGCCGGTATCGGTCGCCGTGGCGGTGTAGATCACCTGACCTGCGCCGCTGTTTTCGTTGATCGCCGTGGCCATCGCGCCGCTGGTGATGGTCGGGGCAACCTCATCAAGGTTGTTGATCCCCAGCGTGACTGCGCGTTCGCTGGAATTCCCCGCAGCATCGGTGGCCACAACGGTGAAGCTGTAGCCGGCTTTGCTCTCAAAATCCGGGTCGCCGGTCAGGGTGACCGCGCCGGTGGTTGCATCAATAGTCAGGCCCGCGTCGCTGCCCGCTTTCAGCGAGAAGGTCACGCCGTTGCTGATGTCGCCGGTGTCGGTCGCGGTGGCGGTATAGATCACCTGACCTGCACCGCTGTTTTCATCAATCGCCGTGGCGGTTGTGCCGCTGGTGATCGTCGGGGCCACCTCATCGAGGTTGTTGATCCCCAGGGTGACAGCTTGATCGCTGGCATTACCCGCCGCATCGGTGGCGACAACGGTGAAGCTGTAGCTGGCTTTGCTCTCAAAATCCGGGTCTCCGGTCAGGGTGACCGCGCCGGTGGTTGCATCAATAGTCAGGCCTGCGTCGCTGCCCAGTTTCAGCGAGAAGGTGACGCCGTTGCTGATATCCGCTGTGTCAGTGGCCGTGGCAGTGTAAATCACCTGACCCGCACCGCTGTTCTCATCAATTGCCGTGGCGATTGCGCCGCTGGTGATGGTTGGCGCAACCTCATCAAGGTTGTTAATCCCCAGGGTGACCACTTTGCTGCTGGCATTGCCGGCCGCATCGGTAGCCACAACGGTGAAGCTGTAGCTGGCTTTGCTCTCAAAATCCGGGTCGCCGGTCAGGGTGACCGCGCCGGTGGTTGCATCAATAGTCAGGCCCGCGTCGCTGCCCGCTTTCAGCGTGAAGGTCACGCCCGCGCTGATATCGCCGGTATCGACCGCCGTGGCGGTGTAAACCACCTGGCCCGCACCGCTGTTTTCGTCAATCGCCGTGGCAGTCGCGCCGCTGGTGATGGTCGGGGCAACCTCATCAAGGTTGTTGATCCCCAGCGTGACTGCGCGTTCGCTGGCATTGCCCGCCGCATCGGTGGCGACAACGGTGAAGCTGTAGCCGGCTTTGCTCTCAAAATCCGGGTCGCCGATCAGGGTGACCGCGCCGGTGATCGGATCAATAGTCAGATCCGCGTCGCTGCCCGCTTTCAGCGAGAAGGTCACGCCGTTGCTGATATCCGCTGTGTCGGTCGCCGTGGCGGTGTAAACCACCTGGCCCGCGCCGCTGTTTTCGTTAATCGCCGTGGCGATGGTGCCGCTGGTGATGGTCGGGGCAACCTCATCGAGGTTGTTGATGCCCAGCGTCACCGCCTTGCTGCTGGCATTACCGGCCGCATCGGTGGCAACAACAGTGAAGCTGTAGCTGGCTTTGCTCTCAAAATCCGGGTCGCCGGTCAGGGTGACCGCGCCGGTGATCGGATCAATAGTCAGGCCCGCGTCGCTGCCCGCTTTCAGCGAGAAGGTGACGCCGTTGCTGATATCCGCTGTGTCGGTCGCGGTGGCGGTATAGATCACCTGACCCGCACCGCTGTTTTCGTCGATCGCCGTGGCGGTTGCGCCGCTGGTGATCGTCGGGGCAACCTCGTCGAGGTTGTTGATCCCCAACGTAACCGCTTTGCTGCTGGCATTGCCCGCCGCATCGGTAGCGACAACGGTAAAGTTATAAATGGCTTTGCTTTCAAAATCCGGGTTGCCGGTCAGGGTGACCGCGCCGGTGGTCGGGTTGATCGTCAGACCCGCGTCGCTGCCCGCTTTCAGCGAGAAGGTGAAGCCCCCGCTGATATCCGCTGTGTCGGTCGCGGTGGCGGTATAGATCACCTGGCCCGCGCCGCTGTTTTCGTCAATCGCCGTGGCGGTGGTGCCGCTGGTGATCGTCGGGGCGGCATCATCGAGGTTATTGATGCCCAGCGTGACCGTCTGGCTGCTGGCGTTGCCCGCCGCATCGGTGGCGACAACGGTGAAGCTGTAATTGGCTTTGCTTTCAAAATCCGGGTTGCCGGTCAGCGTGACCGCGCCGGTGGCGGCATTGATGCTGAACAGCGCGCCATCACCGGTGGTGCTCAGGCTGTAGCTAAACTGGCTTGGGTCGGTAGCGACAGCAGTCCATACGACCTGGCCTGCACCGATGTTCTCATTCACGCTGGCCGTCGTGGCGCTGGTGAAGACAGGCGCATGGGTGTCAATAATGAGGCTGAGGCCGCCAGACGTGTCAGTGGCAGCCGCTGCGCCTTTAATCAGTAACGATTGCACCTGATCGGACAGACTGCTGCTACTGCTGCCGAGTGTGATTCCGGCCGTGACGGTATCAAGGATGGTCTGGGTGGAGGCACCGGCGTTGGCTTCCGCACCGGAGAATGCCGCCAGCAGGAGGCCATATTTTTCACCGTCGCTCAGGCCATCGGTCGCGTCATAAATGCCGCCGTTGGTTGCGACGACCGTGGTGTTCATAATGCTATCCACACCAAACAGACTGCTGATGGCGGCGGACATTTCGGCCACCTGCGCGGCGCCCAGGGTGGCTGGGCTGTCAGTCGTGCCGCCGAGAGCTTCCTGAGCCTTGGTATAGGCGAGGGTGGTCAACACGTTAATATTGAGAACGAGGGTACTGTTGTCCCCGGAGATAACACCCATGCTCCAGAGCTGAGCAGAGAGGTCTTTACCGACGCCCGTCGCTTCGTCCAGGTAGTCCGCCGCACCGCCGCTGTTGACGAGCTTAACAATAACCACGCCGCTGTAACTGCCAGCCGACACGGTGACCGAGCCGTTCGGCCCCAGCGTCCCCGTGCCAATCAGCGTTTTGCCATCAGCCTGATAAATTTCGACATTCAAATCGTTACTGCTGAGCGCCGGGCCGCCGACAAAATTAAGCTCGACAGCGTTCTGCACCGCGGGTTCTCCCCCGCCGTTATCCTGCTTGCCGCCATTGTCATGGCCACCGCCGCCACTCGCCGCTGCAATCCCGACGCCGATCGCGCCACCCAGTCCGAGGACGCCGGCGAGGTAGCCCGCGTAAGAATGCGATTGAGGCAGGTAGGTGACCTGATGGCCAGTCACGAGCGAGTTGTTCTGCAGGCCGGATAAGATATTTTCCAGCCCCGGGTGGCCTGAGGTCATGCTGGCCAGCGCGTCCGGTGAACCGTGCGCATAGAAAACGTGACTGCCGTCGGCCAACGCTGCGCCTTCGGTGCTGGAAGGCGTCATCAGCTGGGTAGACGTGCCGTCAGCAGGCAGGGTGACGCTGGTATCGCTTTGCGTAAACCAGTCCTGCAGGGTCAAGGTGGTGCCATCGGCATAGTCCAGCTGCAGATCTTGCCCGTGACGCGAAGCCACTACATCATCGGCCAGCTTTTCCTGGTCATTTTCGCCTTTGCGCTTAAGCACCCGGTAAGTTTCACCCGGAGCGGCCTTGTGAATGTTGGTCTGCCCGGCCTGCAGGGAGATGTGGGTTTTACCGGTACTGAGCGTATATTGGCCTGGATTCATCGGGGTCTCGGATTTCATTATGTGTTATCTCCAATTGGGGCGAACAGGAAAATCGGGTTGCAACGACCACCTGCGGTGTCATCGCTCCTGGAATGATTCACTGAGTGTTTTACGCAAAGGTTTAAGTAAAAAGTCCATCAGCGTGCGATCACCGGTACGGATGTCGAGCTGAGATGTCATGCCCGGCAGGATGTCAAGCTGGCGGCCCGTGGTACTGCGCACGAACTGCCCTTCTTCCTGACTGCCTGACTGGCCTTGTGCATGGCTTTTCAAACGAACGTGGACGCGGTAGTAGATCTCCTCGCCACGGGGGGTGTTTTCTTTAAGGGTATCGGCCGACACATACATCACCTCCCCCTGCAATGCGCCATAGATGGTGTAATCGAAGGGATCAAGGCGAACGGTGGCCGGCAGTCCAACCTGAACGCGGGCAATATCCGCAGGCAGAACCTTAGCCTCAACGATCAGGGCATCATCGGACGGGACGATCTGCATGATTTCATCACCGGCACGTAATACCCCACCCAGCGTGGTGACGCGGACGTTTTTGACGATCCCAGGCCCCATAGCCGTAAAGACCGTATCGTGCACCTGCTGGCGACGGCCAGCCATCTGTTGCAATGTCTGGCTCAGGTCATCTTCTGCCTTGGTGAGATCGGCTCGCGAGTCATCCAAAAACTTATTGCGTCGACCCAGCAGGCGGGCACGGGCTTCATTGAGATCGCGCTGCGCGTTAAGCCGCTCGCTGGTGCTCACATCGCCAGAGCGTTCAAGCTCGTTCACCAGGTTGAGCTTCTGATTGGCTAAGTTGACGGCGGTTTGCAGCGCGGTGATATCTTCCTGCAGACTCTGACGGCGCTGCAGGAACAGGGCGCGTTCAATGTCTGCCTGCTCGCGTAATGCCGGGCCGGGATCGGAAGGGAACCGGGGAGTTGATTGTCCGGTTGATTCTGCGCGAAGTCGGGCAATACGCGCCTTGAGACCAACGATACGGGCGTCTACTTCACCCGCCGCTGCCTCAACGCGGGTGGGATCGAGGCGAGCCAGAATCTGTCCCGCCTTAACATGATCACCCTCTTTGACACCCAGCTCGGACAGTACGCCACCGTCCACGGTCTGGATTATCTGCACCCGACTGCTGGCGATAACTTCACCGTGGGCCCGTGCGACTTCATCAATGCGAAAATACATAGCCCATACGACAAAACCCAGCACCACTACGACGATGCTCCAGATGAGCCCGGCGGAGATTCGGCTATGGTGAGAGTTTTCCAGCCGATGCACGCGAGCGGCGTCAGCGATCTCGTCGTCAAACAGTTCAACGGCCATTAAGGACTCCTGCTGTATTTGATGCTTCCGGCATACGTGTTTTTACGTGCGGTACCTCAACGGTGGGCCGCGAGCCCGTAGCGCGGGCCATCAGTCCTGGCATCACCTTGTCTGGCGCACCATCGCGGACGATGGTGCCTTCCTGCACGACCAGTACGCGGGTCGCAAAATTAACGGCAGCCATCGGACGGTGAGTGGCAACGATGAGGATATCTTCTGGCTGCAGCCTGGCTTGCAATGCTTTCCAGACGCGGGTCTCCGCTTCGCCATCAAGCGAGGCCGTGGGTTCATCCAGCAGCCAGATACGGGGACGAGACATCAGCACACGTGCCAGGCCTACCAGCTGGCGTTGACCGCCAGAAAGACCTGAGCCACCTTCACTGATCGCCATATCCATCCCCAGCGGATTACTGGCAGCCACCTGATCCAGCGCCAGATCGCGGGTGACGTCCGTCAGCGTGGTGTCGCTGACTGCCCCTGCGAGCATCAGATTGCTTCGCAGCGTGCCTTTGAAGAGCTGCACCGCCTGTGGCAGATAGCCAACCTGCGCGCTGACCAACTGAGGATCTATCTCCCACAAATCGGCATCGCCCAGGCGCACGCGGCCCTCACCAGGGCGATACAGCCCGGCCAGGATCTTCAGCAACGTCGATTTACCGCCGCCAACAGGCCCTAACAGCAGAACACGTTCACCGGCGTTAAAGCGGAGTGCGGGAATATTGAGTTGTTGAACCGGAGACTGCGGAAAGGCGAAGCGCAGCTTTTCCACACTAATATGTTCTGGCAGGCGATCGGGCAACAACAGGGTCTGCCCAGGGCGGCGCTCCGTCGGTTTGCGCAGCAGGTTGTTCACCATATCCAGCGCTTCTCTGACCTGCTGCCACTGCATCAGGTACTGAACGCCCTGACTCACCGGCCCGATGACACGACCCCCGAGAATGCTGCACGCGACCATGCCGCCGGTGGTCAAATACCCGGCCTCGACGCCCCAGACGCCCACCACGATCCCCATAACATAGGCCAGCGTCGACAGACTGCCGGTGGTGTTAGTACAGAACTGGCTGAGCGATTTTTGCTGAATGCTGTAGCCGGCGATGGAATTACTGAGCGTCTGCCAGTCTTGTGCAAAACGCCAGCCCGCATGACTGGCACGCAGGGTTTCGGCACCGCGAATACTGTCGACTAACAGGCCCAGACGCTCATTGCTGCGCAGCATCTGTTGGCGCGTGAGACGGCGTAAGCGCAGACGGGTGAACAGGCCAAGCGCCAGCGCGACAGGGAGTATTCCGAGGTAAACCCAGCCGACGGGCCCACCGATCAAACCAATCAGCCCGATAAACAGCAGTGCAAACGGCAGATCCACGATCCCGAAGACCAGACCGGCAGAGACAACCTGCCGTACCGAATCCAGGGCCCCGACCTGGGCGGCCAGGGTGCCCAGACTGCCGGGCTGCTGGTCGAGTTGCAGGTGCAGCAGGTGTTCATAGACATGCTGAGAAAGGCGTTTATCCACACTGCTGGCCACGCTGTCCATCACGCGGGCTCGCAGTGTTTTGAGCAGCCAGTCCAGCCCTACCACCAGCACCATCCCCACGACCAGCGTGGTCAGAGTTGCCCAGGCCAGAGTGGGAACCACGCGATCGTAGACCTGCATCGCGAAGAGCGAGGTGGGAATGGCCAGGATGTTCACCAGCAGCGTGGCGGCGACAACCCGGGATATCCAGCGGCGGTCGCGCAACAATTCTCGCCACACCAGGCGCATGGCCGGGTTTTCGCTATCAGCGATGTTCTCTGACTGTACGTGTGCAGTCAGGCTGAACCAGAGTACCGCCGTTTCGTCACCCGCCGTCGTACCCGGCGCACCGGTCACGATGTCGTCTATCGCCAGCGTTCGGGGTTCGGCGCCTTCACGGGTCAGCGTCAGGGTATCGGTGTTCCCGCCCTCATGGTGTCGTTCGGCCAGCCACCATGTCTGTTCATGCCACATCAGTGCCGGGAGATGGCGGGGATCAAAACGCCGCCAGGGAAGCAACGCCAGCCTGACATCTTTCATCCCCGCGTCCGACAATAAACCGCGCACCTGATCCTGCGGGCGATCGGTCAACGGAGGGGCGGCCTGCGCACGCGCATACGCCTGCGTTAATGCCGCTTTATTCACCGGGGCATTTAGCTTGTCCAGCAGGGCCAGTAATTCAGAGAGAGGAACAGGTATCATCAGGGATGGCTCGCAGACGTGTTAGCTAATTGTGTGCCCGTGGGCAGGGCGCCGGAGGTATCGTCCATGCGTCCCGTGCGTGCGGCCAGGCGCAGACAGTCGCTCCGCCATGCCGATCGCACCGCGACCAGCGCTTGTTGTTGTTCGGTTAATTCGCGCACGGAGTTGAGGACGTCCAGCCAGCTTTTGTAGCCCGACTCGTACTGGCGACGGAACGATGCCAGCGTGTCGCTGAGTTCGATGACAGACTGCTCATACCCCGCGATCAGCGTCAGGTTAGCGTCACGCCGATCGAGCAACTGGCGTGTCTCAATGTCTTCGCTGTGGCGTTGTTGGGCCAGATCCTGGCGTGCGGACTCCACGCGTTCCAGCGCCGCGTTCTGCAGGCCGCGGGTCACCAGTCCCAGACCTTCCATCGTGCCGCTCACCACCACATTGATCGTATTGTCATTTCTCTGGTTGGGGATACCGGAGTAGTCGTTACGAGAGGCTTGCAGGGAGACGGTCGGCATCGATGAGGTGCGCTGACGTTCCACATCCGTTTCAGCCAGCGTAACCCCCGCTTCACGTGCTCGCACGGTCGCACTCTGTGCAAGGACTTGTTCTTGTATAGACTCATCGGCTGGCAGTTTGAGGATGCTGCCAGGCACCGGCAGATCGCTTGCGATCGGCTCCTGAGTCAGGGATAACAGCGTGGATTCGGCGGTAAGCAGGTCCGATTTGGCCTGCTCTAACGAGGAACGCGCCTGCAACCATCGGGCCTTCGCCAGGCTGACATCGGCAGAAGATGCCAGTCCCCCCTGCGCACGGCGCTGGATCTGTTCCTGCAACGCCTGATGGTTGTTAACGTTCGCTTCAGCAACGGTAAGACGCTCGCGCACACCCTGCACATTCGCATAGGCCACTGCGGTCTGTTCCAGCAATTCACGACGCGTAGCCCAGGCCGTGGCTTGCTGAGCAACGGTGTCAGTGTCGGCGTAGTCAATGGCACTGTCGATACGCCCAAAAGCCCATAACGGCTGCGATACGCTCAGCGTGGTCGAACTGGAATCATTGTAACCGGAGATTTGCCCCGCCCCCGCGCTGGCCCCAAGCGTAGGCAAACGTGCCGCGCGGGCGCTATCGGCGTTGGCCTCTTTGGAACGCACAAGCGCCTGCTGACTGGCAAGGCCAGGGTGATGGAGCATGGTGCTGCGCAGTGCGGCAAACAAACCGCCCGCCGAGGTGTCGTCAGAAATGTGGTGCGAGGGGGACGAAGGCGCCCTCGCCTGAGCCATCGTCACAGAAATGACAAAGGGTAAAGAAAGTATGATTGCAGGAAGGATCTGACAACCGTATCGACCTGGAAGAAACCCCATTGTCTGAAGGCCCTTTATTTAAGAAAGATTAAAAGACCCGCCGATCATGATTTTTCCCAGGTTATCCCGATATAACAATGATTTATAATGGCGCGGCCGGAATAACAGGTTAGAAATAAGATAAAGCTTATTGTTTTACGCAATAATTACCGATTGGTAACATTCATGTCAAGGCGTGTAATCGTGTAATAAAAGCTGTAAAAGAGGGTTAATTAAGAAGATAAGTCCACTTAACGCAAATATATTCTCGGTGAGGGGTAATATCAGCGGTGATATATGGGATAAGGCAGTGGATTATATGCCACTAGCGGAAAGTGGTAGTGGGAGGTGTTGATTGTTTGGATACGTTAGAGATTGTCGCAGCCCCTGAGGAGGGGTGACGATTTATGGCAAAGCAAGGGGGGTATTCAGGGTTGTGGCTAATGGGTTGGCCTGTTTGTATGGATCGGGTCGTTCTCAGTGCCAGACAAACCATCACACACGACCGCCCCATCACCTAAAAACACTGAAGCCAATGTTAATAACCCTGTCTACATAACTGCGGAATTAACGAAATAAACAAGGATGAGTCGGACAGACCACCTGAATTAAACCTCGCTTAACATGCCTCGCATGACCAATACATCAGCTTGTTTAGCGCTTACCTTTTATAAATAAGGTGGCATGGGCGACATTTTCACCACACGTAATCAAAATGAGGCTCTCTGAGGGATCACATTTTTCAGACCCGATCATTCCCTTACAAAAAGAAGGTGTTATCATCGGCCCGTAAATACCTTTCAACTCAACCCGAGGCTTTGATGCTGGAGAATGTAATCATCCGATAATCAGCTCCCCGACCTTTTCAGGACGGACTGATTATCAATGCGCTGAAATCGACTGCGGACACCGCTGTGTGTTTGCACATTTTGCACATGATGATTAAACAGGTTTTCCAGTATGAATTTATCCCGTCAGGAACAACGTACCCTACACGTTCTCGCCAAAGGTGGACGTATTGCGCACGCCCGCAATACGTCAGGCCGTGTCACCGCTGTTGAATGCTACAGCCGCGAAGGGCTTTTGCTTGCCGATTGCACGCTCGCCGTCTTCAAAAAACTCAAAACTAAAAAGCTGATCAAGTCGGTAAACGGTCAGCCCTACCGCATTAATACCACCGGGCTGAACAGCGTTCGCGCCCAGCCTGATAATCGCTAAGGAGCGGATTATGGATACCCCACGTATTTTACTGTTAGCGAACGCGTTCATTTTTCTCATAACGACACGGCAGGTTACGTGGCGGATGAAAATGTGACATGGCGGCATGTGTTGGCGCAACCTGGATTTCGGGCGGCGTTGCAGGGACGCTGGAATTGCTGGCGAAGAGTCTTCAACCCGGAGGGATAATTCTTATCGGCAAACCGTACTGGCGTCAGATCACCACGACGGAAGAGATAGCTCAGGCATGTGGCGTCTCGTAGGTGGCCGACTTCCTCACCCTGCCGGACCTTGTCGCTTCCTTCGATAAACAGGGCTATGACCTGGTAGAAATGGTGCAGGCAGACCTGAAAGGGTGGGACGGATACGAAGCCGCGAAATGGATGACTATGTGCCGCTGGCTGAAGGAAAACGCTGACGATACTTTGCGCAGGAGGTTTGCACGGAGCTGACGATAGCACCTAAACGCCATGTGACTTACACGCGGAAATACTTTGGTTGGGGCGTGTTTGCTTTAATTGCACAATAAATGGAGCATGCGGCATAACCCAAAGGGTTATACCGCCATTCAGTAAGGAGTGCACAACATTATGAACGCCGCGCTACGCCTGAATGGTGAAAATCTTTTATCATTGCCATTTCCGTTACTGCAATCCCAGGAGCTTTATGGACAACCCTTCCTTTCTCTATTTATTGCTTTTCCCGGCCAAAAAGATGATGAAAGTGGGTAAAGCCAACAACATCTATAACCGCGTTCAATCGCTAAGACGGTTCTGGGGCGAAGTGGATTATGAGCACTCATACCGGATTGCCTTGCCGCAGTCTGAGGTTTTTAAACTGGAAAAAATGCTACATTTTCTGTTAGCCAAATATCAGACAGGCATTGATGCTGGTGACGGTTATACCGAGCTATTTTACATCGAGGCACTAGAGCCTGCGATTAAGCATATTCACTACGTTATTGAGCATGACGTCATTAACGCTCAGTTGCAGCAGGGAATCGAAAAGCCGCAGATTAGCGCCGGTAAAAGCGCGGCACATCGCCACAGGAAAATGAAAAAGCAGTCAGATGCGATGATAAGCAACCTTATCAGGGTGACGGAACAGTTCAGCAGGATAAATCGCTTACTGCTTATCTTACTGTTTAAACAGCATCGCCTTCGTTATCAATATGATATTGAGGAGAATACCGTATTGTTTCGGATAGCGGATAACCGTACTGATCAGGGCGAAACTCTCAAGATAATGCGCATGTTTAGCTTTTTTATTGAAGACTTCAGGTACACGGGTGGAACCAACTACTGCTCGGGAGCCTGTAACAAAGGAACGATCACACAATACACCGTGCAGCTAATTTCAACCGACCACGACGCACACCCTCTGGTGGCCTATCTCGCCTCGCAAAGCGAGCGGCTGTTTAACAAGTTGCCATCGCGCTCGTCGTTATTAACTGAAGATCTGCCGATACTGGAATCGGGCCGCATTCTGCGTGAGATATTACATAGCGAGGGCGAGGCTTAAGTTAAGTATATCGCCGCAGGCTCGTCGTACTATGGCAGTCATTCACCGTTGCTAAGCAAGGGCAAGCCTGCGCACCGTCATCAAGAAATCGAAAGGAGTCGAGTCCCAAAGCTCAGGTGAAAAATCAAATCCATAACGAATTTTGAACGCGTCATCCAGCCTGTCTTTGTAATATTAAACAAAGTATCAATCTCTTCGGCTAACTCTTTTAGCATCCAACAGGAGGCTGTTACTTATACAAATTATTAGTACCCCTAATGGTATCCTCCCCCTCAATTATGAGGTCATCTCCTGCATGATCGCTGCATTCTGCTTTGCGGTGTCGACTCTCCGTTCGTACTCTTCACTCGTAATGTTTTCATAACAACAGTCTGCCTCATCCCGACGAAATCGATTACAGCCATAAAAAGCTCCACCGTCTTTGTTCTTACGCTTAACCATGGTGCCAAGACCGCAGCGCCGACAGACAATTTCAATCTCCAGACATTCCGGATTTGCACATATTCTTTGCATGCCATTGTCCATCACCATCGGTGAGCTGCATTGTTTGCAGGAACTGGCCATATAATCACAGGCTGGTGAGTGAGAGCAGACATAGAATTTCTTATCATAGCGGCTCACTTTGCCCGTTAAGGAGCCGGACTCACAATCTGGACAACTCCATTGACCGACTTCAAGAGAATCACTTTTCGTAATGAGCTGTTTACCCATTTTTGCAATCTCCTCAACAAAAGCAGAGGTATTCTGGCTATCAAAGATCATAAATACATAGTGTCGGGCACGGGTAACGGCGACATAAAATAACCGACGCTCTTCAGCAAACAGGTATGGCTCTTGCTCCGGGAGAAGAAGGTCTATCAGCTCATCATTTTCTTTGGCTGATGGAAAACTCCCTTTTTCAAGGCCAAGTAGGAGCACGTAATTTGCTTCCAGGCCTTTACTGGCATGCGCTGTTTGATATTGAATATCCAGAAGTGGAAATTCGACCATTAACGCCTTTACGTCCAGCTCCTTAAGGTCTCGCATATTTTCCAGACGATAGCGGCCGATAAGCATTACGGGGGCCCGACGGGTACTGTTAAGTCTCAATTCACGATTATGGCAACGAGCAAGCGCTCTTCTGATTTGCTGACGATAAGCCTCAGCTTTTCTTAGGTTGCGGTCGGCAATATTGATATCAGGTATTTTTTCCTGAATATCGAGCAGTTGTACTGCTGCATGTTCCACCTGTACGTGGGTCGTAATCTCTTTCTTCAACTGCGCCGGATTTCGAGTAACAAAGGTAGAGCTAAGCTCATGTATGCGATTGTTAAAGCGATAACTTTTGTCCAGAGGTAACATTTTTGCAGGCGAAAACTGATGATCAAAACGGGTAAAAAAGCGAAGGTCTGAGCCATTGAAACGATAAATGGCCTGCCAGTCATCCCCTACTGCAAACAGCCGCATATTATCCCGGGTTGCCAGTAATGCCTTTAACAACTTCCCTCGCCCACCCGAAAGGTCCTGAAATTCATCAACCAGAACATAGTCATAGCGATGATGAAATTGCCCTTCCTCAAGTGCCGTTGTTGCTTCCGAGATCATATCGCTGAAGTCCATTTCTTGTTGATCTTTGAGATGGGCTTCATAGGCATCATAGACGGGTTTAAATAACGCGATAAATGCCTGAGTGCGCCCCATATCTATACGTTGGGGTGACGCCAGCAGATCTGAAAAAGAAAATTGCCCTTCCTTGAAAAGGCTAAGAAAACGGAGAATCAGATCGATAAAGCCTTGCCACGGCGATGAACCCGAGCTTTTAAGCTCATCCAGGAGTGTGTCCGTGTCACGTAAATGCTGTGGCTCCTCCACCCGATTAAGTAAATCGAGGATATTTTCTTCCAGCGTTCCTTCACTCAACTGGTAGCTGTATAACTCTTCCAGTCGGGTTTTGTGCTGTTGATGCAGTTTCCGCTTCCAGGCTAATCCTTCAAGATATGCGGCCTGATCGACAAAGGGGGCCGTTCTCATCTCTCGATCTACGCCAAGGTATTCAATATAGGTCTTACTGCCCGGTAAGTAGAAGTCAGGCTTATACTGGCGGCGTTCTATGGTTGCTGTATTAACCTCATAGTTCGCTTCATAAGCAAAGGGGACTGAATACAAATAGAGATAGTTGGCAACCCGTAATTCGCCGACACTTTTAACCCATTGCCCGGTCAGGGTGATCAAGCGGCAGCTTTGCAGAAACTCATGATATTCTTCAATGGCATTGAAATCATATTCGCAACGACCTGGCGTGCTATAACAAACAAAATATTTAACTAGTTGGGTTTTATAATCATCGCTAAGACTTATTTCTGCTTCTAAAGTCGCTTCAATAAATTGTCGTAACTCATCATTTTGCTCAGCAAAGCGCGTAAGTGACCGCTTGACGCCAACACTTTGAGCGACAATACGATTGCCGAACGCATGGAAGGTAGTCGCTTTTAATTTATCCCCACTTTCCGGCAGTCGCTCAGCAATACGTTCAGCCATTTCCCGCGCGGCCTTGTTACCAAAGGCCAGCATTAAGATATTTTCAGGCTGAGCTAAACCCGCCTTCAACAGATATCCAGCCTTGCCTATTAGTGTCGACGTTTTTCCCGTCCCGGCACCTGCAACAACTAAAGTATGATCTTCATTCGTGACACAAGCTTTACGCTGAGGGGAACTCAAGGGTTGTGATTCGATATGATCAAAGAAAGTCTGATAAGACGATACGAGTTGTGGAATGACTCGCTCGTTGAAGTGATTTCTTCCCGACTCCGAAACATCATCCATGGATAACTTCAGCGCCAGCTGCGCAATAGGGTTATCGCCTTCTCTGGCAATAAAATCAGCATCAATAGCAAGGTCCTGCAGACGTTGTTTAACCAGAATGAGCTGCGAAAAGGAGCGCCATTCCCATGAAGAGAAATAGTGTTCACCTTTTTGATAACGTCTGACAACCTCTAGTAACTCTCGCCACTCAGCACTGTGTTGGAAAATATCCAGAGCTGCACACTGTATTTTTTGGATAAGAATTTCAAGATGTTGAAAATTGAAGCTTTTTATTCGATACGACTTGCTCGCAGTCCCCATTTCGATATCAGAGTACAACCATTTTCGAATGAGCTTAATATTTCGAATATCATCAACTGGCAATTGCACTTCCACACCATGGTGTTTGAATATCAATTGGCCCGAAGAAAGCGTTACTGTATTTGAACGTCGGCGTAAAATGCCCCACAGATCATAAAATGGATGCGTCCTGAGGTTATGTTCACTTTGTAACTGCGGGGTCAATTTGTTCATTCTTTATGAAAAAATCACACATGTAGAAGTTAAAAAAAGGATGACCGAATAAATTGGAACATTCAGCATTGCCGTCGAGTTACTCGTCATGGCTAACACGCCCGTTCAATTGAATCTACGTTCACTTTATCAGGTTCGAAAGAGGGCAATATTCAGCCCTCTCAATCTAAGTGAAGAGTGAAGGTGCTATGCCGTCCAGCTATTCGACACCACTTCCGCCTGCTTCAGGATCAGCTCTACCGCACCTGCGGTTTTATCCGGTGGATATTTGTATTTGCGCAGCGTCTGGCGCACCAGAATACGAAGCCGCGCACGCACGCTTTCACGTACCTGCCAGTCTACGGTAGTGGATTTACGCAGCTGTCGAGTGACCTCAATAGCCAGCTTTCTGAGCGTTTCATCGCCCAGTTCTCGGACTGCACTTTCGTTTTCCGCCAGTGCATCATAGAAAGCGATTTCATCCGGGTTTAAGCTCAGCGCATCATCGCGCGCCATCGCTTCCTGGAACGCTTTCGCCATCTGGATCAGCTCTTCAATCACCTGCGCGGTTTCAATGGCGCGGTTATTGTATTTCAGCAGCACGGCTTTCAGGCGATCGGAGTATTTCTTTTGCTGCACCACGTTATTACCAGAACGGGCATGAATGCCGTCATTGAGCAGTTTTTCCAGCAGTTCTACCGCCAGATTACGCTGTGGCATTTCCCTCACTTCTTCCAGGAATTCATCGGACAACAAACCGATGTTCGGTTTATCCAACCCTGCAAGGGCAAACACATCCTCAACGCCTGTAGCGACAACCGCGTTATCGAGGATCTTACTCAAGAGGGAGTTTTTCTCTGACTGGCTAAATTTTGCCTTAGGATCAAGTTTGATAAGCCCCACTCTAACCGCCGAAAGGAACGCGAACTCCTCCTGTAAGGGTTCAGCTTCATCAAGGGTGTTACAGAGCGACCAGGCTTTTCTCATCGCCAGCGAAACATCGAGGTAACGCTTTTTACCGTCATCCAGACCTAGAATGTAGTTCACGGCATCGCGTAAAAACGCTAATGGATCGCGAGAAAAGCCTTCGTAGCTAAAGCCTGGTTTTCCTGCTGACGGCGCGAACATCCCGTGAATGACATCGATTTTTTCCAACAGAATGGCGAAAGCTTCCCGGGCATCCACGGTGGTCTGCCCTTTCCCTTTTGAGTCGGTATAGGTTTTCAGCGCCTGCTTCAGCTCGTTTGCAATGCCGATGTAATCCACCACCAGCCCGCCAGGCTTATCGCGGAACACGCGGTTAACGCGCGCAATGGCCTGCATCAGGTTATGGCCGCGCATCGGCTTGTCGATATACATGGTGTGGCAGCACGGTGCATCAAACCCTGTCAGCCACATATCACGGACGATCACCAGCTTCAGCGGATCGTTCAAATCTTTAAAGCGGGCTTCAAGACACTTTTTGGTCTGCTTGTTGTAGATGTGCGGCTGGAGATGGTCTTTATCTGATGCCGAGCCGGTCATAATGACTTTGATAGCGCCTTGTTCAACATCCGTGCTGTGCCAGTCCGGGCGGATCTCTGTGATGGCATCGTAAAGCTTCACGCAGATATCACGGCTCATGGCGACAATCATCGCCTTGCCGTTCATGGCCGCATTGCGTGTTTCAAAGTGCTGAACCAGATCGGCGGCAACCTGTTTGATACGCGGCTCTGAACCTACCAGCTTTTCCAGACGGCTCCAGTCACCTTTGGTTTTCTCTTGCTGGTCCGTCTCTTCATCTTCCACCAGCTCATCCACCTGGTCGGAGAGCGTTTCCAGCTCTTCATGATTCAGGTCGAGCTTTGCCAGTCGGGATTCGTAGTAAATCGGCACCGTCGCGCCGTCATCCACCGCATCCTGTATGTCGTAGATAGAGACATAATCACCGAATACGGCACGGGTATCTTTATCTTCAGAGGCAATTGGCGTACCGGTAAAGCCCATAAACGACGCATTCGGCAGCGCATCGCGCATGTGTTTGGCGTAACCGTATTTATAGACGCCAGTTTGTCTGTCCAGCGTGGCGCTCAGGCCATACTGGCTGCGGTGTGCTTCATCGGAAATCACCACGATGTTGCTGCGTGAGTTAAGTGCCGGATGGCTCTGCTCGCTGTCCAGCGGCGCAAACTTTTGCACGGTGGTAAAGATGATACCGCCGGATTCACGCGCATTGAGCAGTTCGCGCAGCTCATCGCGGTCGTTGGCCTGTAAAGGCGTTTGCTTCAGCAGATCCTGCGCCTGGCAGAAAGTGGCGTAGAGCTGCCCATCCAAATCGTTACGGTCGGTTACCACCACGATGGTCGGATTGTTCATCTCTGCCTGTTGCAGCAGCTTTCCGGCGTAGCAGCACATGGAGATACTTTTGCCAGAACCCTGGGTATGCCACACCACGCCTGCTTTTTTACTGCCGGGGGTAATGTTGCTGCGCAGCGGCAGATGTTTGCCGGTAGACGCCACAATCGTGGCCGCAACCGCCTCACGCACCGCGTGGAACTGATGGTAAGCGGCAATCTTCTTGATCAGCCGTTTGCCGTCAGACTCAAACAGAACAAAGTAGCGAATGTAATCGAGAAGAAGCGCACGGTTAAAGAAGCCCTTCACGACGGTTTGCAACTGCCAGTCAAACTGTGGCTTATCGTCTTCGTTAGCGACGGTTTTCCACGGCAGGAAACGCTCTTCATCGGCAGTCAGCGAGCCGATACGGGCATTTTGCCCATCGCTCACCACCAGCGCTTCGTTGCAAATAAACAGGTCGCTGAGTTCGTTTTTATAGGTCTGCAGCTGGTTAAACGCAGCCCAGATATCGGCATTGGCATCAATCGGGCTTTTTAGCTCAATCACCGCCACCGGCAGGCCGTTGATATAACCAATGATATCCGGACGACGAACCTGTTTTATCCCCTGAATCGCCACCTGGTTCACGACCGTAAAGCGATTATTGCCGGGATGGTTAAAATCCATCAGCAGCGCTTTATCATGAACAGTCTTATCTTCACGCTTGTACTCAACGGGTACACCGTCGAGCAGCAGATGGTGGAAGGCCTTATTGCTGACGACCAGGTCCGGGCTTTGGGCATGGGCGACACGGAGTATCACCTCTTCCAGCACGGAAACAGGGAGATGGGGATTAATGGTTTGCAGCTGTTCCAGCATCACCGGGCGCAGAAACACATCATGAAATGAGGCACGCAGCGGGTTGTCGCCATCCGGCGCGATATCCGGCCCGTGCAGCACTTCCCAGTCCTGTTCAGCAAACCATTTCAGGCATTGCTGCTCTAAATCGTCTTCGCTCAGCATTACTCTTCCTCGGTGATCATACCGGTCTGTTTCAGCTCAATCGCCAGTTCCAGCAGGCTCGGGCGGATCGCTTTTTCCAGACGGCTCATGCTATCCATCATCCAGTCGATAATGGCAGGCCAGACCTCTTTATTGCCGCCATCAAACGCCTTTGAACAGACGATCTGGCAGCTTTTTCGCTCTGGCAGTAAACGCCAGTCGAGCGGCTCGCCAAAAAGCGATTCAATGTGCGTTTTACGTTCCTGAAGGCGTTCAAATAACCAGGTGTTTTCCAGCGCATCCCCGCGCGAAATATTGAGCTGCACGCGAGCATCTTTCTGGGAAAAGATCAGTTCAAAGGGCACGCCGCTGACCCCCGATCCGGCGGCCAGCCAGTGATCGGTTGAGGGAGCGCGGTTATTAAACAGTGAGCAGGGGCTGGTTCGGAATTTTTCCAGCGCCATCGTCCAAAAATCGCGGCGCAGATAATGGCGCTGCTGCAGTTCGCTACTGCTGGAGGTGGACTGCTCTTCCGCCTCTTTTTGCGCCATGCCGATCATGTAAGACTCCGCTTCCGGGGTAGGGATAACTTGGCGGATATCGACAAACACGTCTTCACCGAAACGGTAGGGGGTTACTTTGAAGCACTGCGCCCGGATACCAAACTGCATCAGCCACAGCGCGGTATTGGTGACCTCTTTGCGGAAATTAGCCGCAACCATGATGACGCGCTGGGTGCCTTTGCGGTTGAGCACCCCTTCTTTCAGGCTTTCCCAGCCCATAAATTCGGCGATGACGTCTGCCGCCTGGCGGTTCTCGTTGGGATCGTACTGATCAAGATAGAGCTGGAAGATCTCCACCACGCTTTCCTGACGGAGATTGGCACAGTAGCCGGCGTATTTCAGCGCTTGCCACACCACGTCGCGCCCGGAATCATCGAGCTTGTTCTCAATGATGACCAGGTTGCCTTTTTTATCGAGCGCCAGGAGATCGAGGCGCTCTTTGGTGTCGTCAAAGCCGGCGAACTCTTTCTGGATAATCAGCAGTTCGTCTTCTTTGTCGTCTTTTTTGGTCAGCGTCTGCGGATTTTTCGCCAGCCACTCCTGCAAATGATCGCGCTCGCGAAAGCCGAGGCTGCTGAACGACACTTCTTGCAGGGAGTGCAGGCTGTTGGTCGGCGTATCGACTTTATACATTTTCCGCCTCGCTTACCGCCTGCTCGGCTTCCGGCAGAGTGATTTCGCCGGAGAGGAGTTTGGGGAGAAGGGTGTCGCGGAGTGTAGTCAACGTTGCTGTTGATAAATTATTTTTTTGAATCATATTCCTGATAGCCGAAATATGATTATTGAATTTATTCAGAATGGAATGAATCGGTTTCAATACTTCTAGTCGATAGACATTATCTCGGTTTAATCCAGGCACTGCCGCATCAGTGTTCATACTTGAAAGATTTAACGTTTTCATAAGGTAATATAGATAACTTAGTGGAACCCCATCTTTATTAGAAACGTAATAAACGGTATCAATTGGATGAAATTTTCCATCCTCCCAATACAGAGTACCGATAGAACCTTTTCTTCCAACTATAATACTTGGACCTTCAACGAGATAACTGATGTGTGAGCCAGTGATGCCACCTGAACCATAGACTGAATAAGGTCCTTCTATACGCTCTGTCTTTTTAAGCGATTTTCCGTAATGAAGTGTTGCGATATTAGACAATCGCTGTGAACTCCATCCCTCTGGAATATCCCCTAACTCACTATCCTGCATAACATACGGAAACAGCTCTGCCGTGGCTTTTAACTCGGCATATTGCTCAGGGTGTTCATGCTCAAATACCGCCAGCGCATCATTATCTTTCCCGGAAATCGCCGTCATAGCTGCAAGCGTCGCATCTTCCGGCGAACCGCCCGCCTCCAGCACTGCCATTTTGGCTTTTACCGGTTCAAAATCGACAAACCAGCTTTTGAAAAGGGCTTGAGAAATATTTTCCAAAGTATTATTTATGACTAGAGAAATGTTGATTTTATCCTCAATGCCATTTAATAAATTAGTTAATTCTAACCGTTCATCCGTTAATTCTGGCAGGTTGAATTTAAAAAAATCCTCTCTTGAAAGCCCAAGATTGGTAGTTCCGGTGGCATGTGCTCGACAGTATTCTCTATACTGAGGAGTTCTAAGTAACCAGTAAAAATAATCTTTATTGAAATCTTCTTTAAAAATTAACTTCACTGTATCTTGGGTTAAGCGCCCGCATGGTATAAATGAAGGAACTTTAGCTATTGATCCAAGCAAATCTCCGCTTTGTGTTACATCCTTCAATGAAACATAAAGATCATTTGGATAAACCAACAATTTTTCTGGAGAATCCCCTCCATATGTTTTCAATTTCTCCTCTCGAAAACCGCCATTCCTACCAATACTTCCTAACCCGAGGAGAAATGGGCCTGGTTGATCAAGCAAAGCGCTTTTATAGGTTGTTCCTCGTTGAAGTTCAACCAGTTCCCCGATAGCCTTAAAACTCATAACCCAGCCCCCCCAGATTCGCCTTAATCTGCGCTTCCAGCTTCGCGCTCTCTTCCAGCTGATCTTTGAGCTGCGCGGTCAGTCGTGTCATCTTCTCGGCAAACGGCTCATCATCTTCTTCCTGCTCAGCGGCACCCACATAGCGCCCTGGGGTCAGCACAAAGTCGTGTTTCTGGATATCTTCCAGCATTGCGGAGAAGCAGAATCCTGCTTCGTCTTCGTAGTCTTTATCCGCCTGCCAGGCGTGGAAGGTATCGGCGATTTTGGCGATATCTTCGCGGCTGAAATCACGCAGCACGCGGTCTTTCATAAAGCCAATCTGGCGAGCATCGATAAAAAGTACTTCACCTTTGCGGTGCGCTTTGCCGCTACTGCCGGTTTTGTCTTTGGTCAGGAACCAGATACAGGCCGGGATTTGGGTATTGGTAAACAACTGGCCTGGCAGCGCGACCATACACTCGACCAGATCGGCTTCGATCAGGTTGCGGCGGATCTCGCCTTCGTTGTTAGTGTTGGAACTCATCGAGCCGTTGGCCAGCAACAGCGCCATCGAGCCTTTTGGGGCCAGGTGGTGGATCATGTGCTGCATCCACGCAAAGTTGGCGTTGCCCTGCGGCGGCGTGCCGTACTTCCAGCGCACGTCTTTTTCCAGCTTCGCGTTCCACCACTCCTTCATGTTGAACGGCGGGTTAGCCATCACGAAGTCGGCGCGCAGGTCCGGGTGCTGATCGTCCAGCAGCGTATCGGCATTTTTCGCACCGAAGTTAAAGTCGATGCCACGGATCGCCATGTTCATCGCCGCCAGTTTCCAGGTGGTCGGGTTGGATTCCTGGCCGTAAACGGAGATTTTCTGTTTCTGCTCAGCAGCGTTGTACTGCTTCTCACCGGCATGCTCTTCAATAAAGCGGTCGCTGGAGACGAAGAACCCACCTGAGCCCATTGCCGGGTCATACACGCGGCCGTTATAGGGCTGGAGCATTTCAACAATCAGGGTCACGATGCTTTTTGGCGTGTAGTACTGACCGCCCTGCTTGCCTTCTGCCAGCGCGAACTGACCGAGAAAATATTCGTAAACGTGGCCAAGAATATCTTTGCTCTTTAAGCTGAGCTTCTCGCCATTAAATTCTGGGTTGCTGAAGTTGGCATCCGAGAAGGTATTTATCAGGCCGGTCAGGACCTCGTTACCCAGCTGATACTGGCTGATGCGGTTCAGAATACCTTTCAGTTTTGGGTTAGTTTTTTCGATCTCATCCAGCGCGTTATCCACTAGCCAGGAGACAGAGCGCAGTGTCACATCCTTGCCGGTAGTTTCATCCACCCACAGCACGGTGCCGGTCGGCAACATGGCTTTGTTTTTCAGGGTTTCCCAACGCGCGGCTTTTGGTACCCAGAAGATGTTCTTTTCTGCGTAGTAATCTTCCACTTCCAGTTCATCAACAATCGCCTGCGCATACTCTTCATCAGAATCGTGATCGTCGCGCGACATGGCGTAGATGTTGTCAGGGTTACCGACATCGCGGAACAAGGTGATCAGTTCCTGCTGACGGGCCTCGAAGGCATCGGAGACATACTTCAGGAAGATGAGCCCCAGAACCACATGCTTGTAGTTGGCGGCATCCATATTGGCGCGCAGCTTGTCGGCGGCCTTCCAGAATTTGTTATCCAGTTCGTTCAGGAACAGTTGCTCAGCGTTGTTCATAAAATCCTCGAGGCAGATCGCAGCGAAAACGCAACGATGCCTTATTGCAAATACAGTTTTGGAATGCAGTTCGCAAAATGATACCCGGAACGGCAATGAATACAAACGACACAGCGTAAAGAAGTTTGCATTTGAGAGGTGAATAATAGGAAACTAAACCGCCGTTCCGTATGCGACTTCAGTCCTCAAGCGTTGCTACTTAGCTCATTCCCTGAGCAACAAGGCCTGTTCTGCGTCATCGGAACGATAAACTTGAAGAATGTTAAAAGTGAGAAACTACTCGGAAATTTTGATTAAAGGTAATCAAAATGTTGTCGATGGTTATTCTATCGTGTTTTTAATTTATAACAGGTAAAACTATGTCCTGGCTTAATTCCGTTTTATTGGCACTAACATCTGTGCAACCTCATATGGTGCCGCTAACTGTTATCAGCCTGGTCTTTGTTTCGTTTATCTGTTTTATGATCTTTTATTTTTTCAAATCAGTTGTAATTGTTAAGCGACTGAAAAAATATACACAGTCAATTAATAGCATTGAAAACAATGATCCTGAGCATCAACTCCAGCATTTAAAAAAATTGTTTGTACAGCCCGAGCTAAAACATGCCTGGAACGAGTTTGCGGAATCCCTGCATCCACAGCACGAGTTAGTCGGCAGTGAAGAGAAGATTGTCAAAATTCGCGCTACAGCCCCCAGCGCCAGCTACTTTTCCGAACAGCAGTTGGTGGATATTCCACTCAATACCGAATTCTTCAAGCATCTCCCCGGTATTCTGACCGGTGTGGGGATTATCGGCACATTCTATGGGCTGATGATTGGCCTGAACCATTTTGACCCCAGCACGCCGGAGCAGGTCGCCAGCAGCGTCAATAATCTGCTGCACGATGTGCTGTACGCTTTCCTTGGCTCTGCGGTTGCTATTTTTGCGTCCATCGTCGTCACATGGCTGGAGAAATTCTCTCTGGCGAAATGCTATAAGTACCTGGAAAAGTTTACCGCCTCCATCGACAGGCTCTATATCAGCGGCGTCGGTGAGGAGTATCTCGCCTCACTGGTGAAATCCAGCAACGAAAGCGCCACTCAAGCGCGCCACCTGAAAGAGAGCCTGGTTACAGATCTTCGCGACATGCTGCTGCATCTGGCTGAAAGCCAGAAAGTTGAAAATGAACGTCTCGCGAATACATTGAGCAATACCTATCGTGAATCAGGCGCACAATTTGCCGACCAGGTGAGCGGCGCAATCGAAAATAGCCTGAAGTCACCGCTGGATAAGATTGCGGGTGCAGTTCAGACCGCCAGCGGCGATCAAAGCGGCATGGTACAGAACATGCTGCAGGATGTGCTGACCGCATTTATGGCGAAGCTCGATACCACCTTTGGCCAGCAGTTTACCAATCTCAACGAAATGATGGGGCAAACCGTCGGGGCGATCCAGACGATGCAGGGCGGGTTCTCCGCGCTGCTACAGGATATGCGTCAGGTCAGCGACGATTCCCGCCAGGGCAGCGCACAGTTAATTGAACAACTGCTATCAGAAATGAAATCGGGCCAGCAGGCCATGCAGGCTGGCATGAATGACATGCTCACCAGCTTACAGTCTTCTGTCGCCAAAATTGGTGCTGAAGGCGAAGGTGCCGGTGAGCGTATGGCCCGCCAGCTTGAGAAAATGTTCGCCGACAGCGAGGCGCGGGAAAAAGCCCAGGCAGAACACATGTCCGCCTTTATTGAAGCCATTCAGAATTCAGTCCAGCAGGGCCAAAGTGCCACAATGGAAAAAATGGCAAACTCCGTCGAAGCACTCGGTGAGCAGTTGGGTAGCTTGTTTGGGCAGATTGATAAAGGTCAGCAACAGATATCAGTAAACCAGCAGGCTAATCAGCAGTCCCTGCACGAACAGACGCAGCGAGTGATGGGTGAAGTCGACGATCAGATCAAACAGCTGATTGAGACCGTTGCCAGCCAGCATCAGGGTACAACTGAAACACTTAACAAACTCGCAGAACAGACCAACCGACAGATTCAGGATATGCAAAACGGTGCGGACAAAATGCGTGTTGCAGCCGAACGCTTTGAACACGCAGGCGATCGGGTGTCGGAAGCGAATCACCTCACTGCTGACGTATTGAATAAAGCGCAATCGGCGGGTTCATCACTCTCCCTTGCCACCAGCGAACTCACTTCAGTGGTGGCCGATTACCGTAATAATCGGGAAGCTGTCAGCAAATCCATTGCCATGCTGGAGATGCTCGCAGCAAATACCCAGTCGGAACAAACCACCCGCAGCCAGTTCATCACCGATCTTAAGCAGCACGGTGAGCGCTTGCAGAGCTATAACCGCGAAGCGCAGACCTTTATGGAAAATGTCAGTGACGTGCTCGGCAAAGGCTTTGAAGACTTCTCAGAAGGTGTTTCTCGCAGCCTGGATAAAACCCTGGGCAGACTGGACGTCGAAATGGCCAAAGCCACCAATCATCTTGCAGGATCCGTTGAGCAGATCGGTGAAAGCGTCAGCGAGCTTGACGATGTTCTGTCTCGCGTGCGTGCCTGAGGGGGTGACAGCTAATGTTTGGAAACGCATTTGGTGTTAGAAAACGCCGTGGCGATGAAGCAGAAAAACCCTTTTGGATCTCCTATGCCGATCTGATGACCGCCATGATGGTGCTATTTTTAGTCGTCATGGTGGCGTCACTGAGTTCAGTAACGCAGCGTATCCAACGCGCAGAGCAAGGGGAAAAGGTCAGGGGACAGGATATCTCCCGATTGTGTGAGCGCCTGGAGCTGCATGCCCGCAGTGTGAATAAAACTATCGTGGTGGATTGCCACGATAACCGTATCAGCTTTGGCGAGGCAGGTCGTTTCGATCACAACCGATTTTTCCTGAATGCCGAAGGGCAAAAAGCATTGCAGGATGTCGTACCTCTGGTGCTGGAAGCATCCGACAGTGAAGAAGGCAAAAAGTGGTTCAAACAAATCGTCATTGAAGGTTTTACTGACACTGATGGTTCGTACCTTTACAACTTACATCTCTCGCTGCAGCGCTCTGAGTGGGTGATGTGCAGTTTGCTCGATAGCCGCAGTCCTCTGCAAAACAGCATTTCTGCAGAGCAGCAGATCCAAATTCGTAAGCTTTTCCTTGCTGGTGGTGTCTCGTTTAATAATGCAAAAGAGAGCAAAGAAGCCAGTCGTCGCGTTGAGTTGCGTATGCAGTTCTTTGGGCTTAAGGATAAACGTGATGGGGCCGAAGAGGTGGATTTCCCTCCGGTCGTTAATAAAGAAGTATGCCAACTGGTAATGCCGCAATGACACCCGCACTGAGTTCTCTTGCACAACGCATAGCGGCTAAACTGTCCTCCAGCCAGCAGGATGATAATTTCCTGCGTAATGATTTTCATGCGCTGACCTCTGCGGGTCTCGACATGGAAAAGCGGCTTGATAAAGCAGAGAAAATCCCCCCACCGCCTCAAGAGATGCGGCTGGCAGCCCTGCGTCGCTTTCGTCTTGCAGAAGAACTGACTGAACGAGAGTGGCGGATGGTGTTTTATGGCCTCGCCGATACAGATCCGCTCTACCCCGACCGGCCGGTATTACTGGAGGATGATATATTCTTCCCCCATGTAGACAGTGCTATAAAAAAACAGATTGAATCCAAGGCACTGAAGCGCAAGGACTGGGCAGCACTCTGTTCAAGTTATTTTGCCTACAAACACGAATCGCCAGAAACAAACCCGCACTGGTGTGTACTGCGTGGGCATATCGCCAGGGGATACCCCGTGGTAAAAGCCGCTATCCGCAGAGAAAAGTCGTGGATGAAAACCATTGAGTTTTATCACGACATTTTTACGCCTCAGGCTGGTGGTGTGATATCCCAACAGCTGCTTTCGGGTGAGAGCAATGCTTTATCATCATTAGAAAAAATAGCGCAAATCCCAGACAGCAGCTGGTTGTGGAAACGTATTTTCACCGTATTGCTGGCGCAGCTTGATACTCTGGACGATCCTCACTATCTGGATAAAATCAGTTGGCTATTAGGCCTGGCGGCGCAGTGGGTGCGTTTTCGTGATGACATTATGACGGCGACGCTGACCCGCTATTACCATTCTATCTATCGCGATCAGGTGCATTCCGCCCTGAAACAGGCGGCACTGGAATATTGGGATAACCCGCAGCTGAAAAGCCAACAGAATAAGTGGCATCAATATGTTTCTGAACCCGTCGCAGCGATGGTACGGGGCTGGCTGGCCAAACAAGATCTGATGCACTTCTTTGAACTGCTTCGCGGAAACGGCGATGTTGACCAGGCGCGACTGCACTACTGGCTGCGCTTCGCGAACCAGATGGGCTTCACCCGCATCGTGATGGGACCGGATGCCTGCCACGATCGTGGCAGCGACTTTGTGAAATTCCGCGAGGAGAATCGTGGGAGGCTGAGTCATCTGCGCGGTGGGCGTAGTTTCGATAACGCTATGATCATGCAGATTAACGATTATATCTTCGTTGAATTTTCCGGGACGGGAAACGCGATGTATGCCTATCGAGTGGGTCAGGCTCCATTTAACCCGGAGTCACACACATTGGATATAAATATCCAATTAAAAGACAAATACCGTAATGTTCTTCGTCTTCCACATACCCCAAGAGCCGAAGGGTACAACAAGACCCGGATCACCGGCTGGATGCTGAAATATGACGATGAACTGCGTCAGCTGGGTATCCGCTGGATGGCTGAAGAGCCTGTCAAATTTATAGATAAAAAAGCGCCCTCGACCGCCTCGGTATCTGACATCAAAATCATCAATCCATTGCGGGATACAGCAATACAGCGCCTGGTTGAAAATACCGCATGCATCGTCAGCGATAATCGACAAAAAGGTGGAGTCCTGTCCGTTCAGCTCAAATCCCCGGACGACACAACAGAAAGAGAGTTGCTTCGACTCGGTTTCACCCCTGTGACTAAAGAACCACATCGCTACTGGATCAAATAATGCTGAAACGTCTGTTAAGTAAACTGACGGGAAACCGTCAGCAGATAGAACGCCATCTGAAGAATCAGTACGTGATTGAGGACAATGGGCTCAGTTTTCCGCAATCGTTGGTTGATGACTCAGAGCTTTGGGCTCTGGCATCCTGGCTTGAGCAACTAGCCGAAGAAGACTATCTGATATCACTAACAGACCGATGGTTGTTGAGCTGGGATGCCTTGTATCGACTACTGCAAGACGAGGAACATTCCAGCAGTCTGCCTCTTATTGGCGTCCCAGGGGTATTACCATTACGTGCAAGCCTGAGTTCGCGTGGGGCATTAAGCGATAGTGATTTTCGTGTCTGGATTGCGGAGTGGACTTCGGTTCCTGCCCGCCAGTCGATTCGTTTCAATCGTACCGGCGCTATTTTTACTTATGAAAATCAGCAGTACCTGTTTTCGCGGGAAAACTGGGCACTCTTACAGGCAATAGAGCAGCTTAGTACCCAGCAAATTCAGACGCCTGGCGAAACCACTAACCAGCTGGGATGGGCCGCTGTTCGCAAATGTGCGAAGCAAGCCGACGCAAAATTTGATGACTACTTAGAAAAAACGCATGTTATCAAACCAACCTCATTGTCATTACGCCTGCGTAAGGCAACGGTTGCTGATACCGCCGTTATCGAGATTGAGCCCCACTTCGAAGACCAGCCCGCTAACTGGCTCGGCAGTTTTGACAAAAACTCACAGGTTCACGATAGCTACCGTATTCCCGGAGAGAACGGCGAACTCAGCCATGTCATCATCCCTCCCGAAGTGAAAGACGTCCTAAATTCAATACACGCAATCCCAGGCCGCCGGGTGGCCGGCAGTGAAGCTCTATCCTTTGTTCGCAACCCCTTTACTTTCCTGGGTGAAGATGCCGCCAGTGTTATTGCCCCTGAGGAACACGAACAGGCACTGTTTGATGCCCATATTTTCTTTCATCACTTCAGGCTTCAACCCCAAATCAATGATGAGAATAAGATAGAGAGTATTACGCTGGTACTGGAGCCTGTCTCTCCTGTACCGCAACCGGAAGTGACTTTTCTTTTCTCTGCCCCGTGGGAAATGGATAATTTTGTTCAGGCCTTAGGGATCAGCGTTGCCGCGCACATGCCAGCGGGTTCCTGGCAGGGATACGAGCTGGAACTAAGCCAATTTACTGAACAGCAATGGCATGATTGCCAATCGCTGTTGTCGCGCTGGCAACAGGAAGTCGAGGGTAAAGAATTTAGCGATGTACTGGATCTCGGTAAATACGGCGATCGCGTCATTGGCATTGGTGAGTTCGAAAAAATATCGTCTCCCTGGCTGACCAAAGCAGATAGTGAAAACTGGCTCCCTGATGATATCGACTTCTCCGCATTTTCGGAGGAGACACTAACGGGCTGGGAACCTGAAAACCTGCATCATTTCAATGAACTGCAGGAGAAAATAACCCAGGCCGAAGGGACTGGCGAAACACATATTATCTCACCCTGGAATGAGACTGAATTACCGCTGGATGCCGCTAAAACCTTCAGTAAGAACTGGGAAAAACAGCAGAACACAGCAACTGAATCTGAGGGCAATGCTGTTGATAAAGCAGTCCGAGCTGTACTCAAAATTGAACAAAACATTGAGGAAGCTGCTTATATCAAACAGCGCCGAGATTCACTCATCAATGCTCGACATGCTGAACCTGAAATTCCGCTAAGTCTGAAAGAGCACATCCGACTCAAAGACCATCAGCGTGAAGGCGTGGCCTGGCTTCAGCAGCTTTTCCTCCGCTCACCTCAAGAAACAGCAGGTTGCCTGTTAGCGGATGATATGGGGCTGGGGAAAACGCTGCAGATCCTGAGCTTCCTGGTCTGGTTCATTGAAAAATTCCCTGATGAGCCACCAAGTCTCATCGTTGCTCCCGTTTCTCTTTTGGATAACTGGGAACGTGAGTTGGAAAATTTCTTCTACACCGCCGGGATTTCGGTGATGAAATTGTATGGCGATACCATCAAAGCGGTGAAATACCCGAAACAGGCTATTCCTGCTGATCTACTGTCTCAGGGGATCAAAAATTTGCTAAAACCTGGCTGGCAGGGTAAGGCGAAAATCATTCTGACAACCTACGAAACGCTTCGCGATCAGGAGTTCTCACTGGCACGCCAGCCATGGTCCATTATGGTGTGCGACGAGGCACAAAAAATAAAGAACCCGGCAGCATTAATTACGCATGCCGCCAATGCAATACAAGCCAGGTTTAAAGTCGCATGCACCGGCACGCCTGTCGAAAACACGCTTGTAGACCTCTGGAGCCTCTTTGATTTCGCTCAGCCGGGTCTGTTAGGGGCTCTTAATGAGTTTGGCAAACATTATGTTCGCCCCATTGAGAACGAAGCGGGTCGTGATACAGGGCGGCTTGAAAGTTTACGAGCGTTGATTGAGCCACAGACATTACGCCGAACTAAAGAAGAGGTTGCGCGTGATTTGCCGCAAAAAATCGAAGTCGTCAGCTGCAAGCAACTGCCGCTTTCTGCCCCTCAAAAGCAACTTTACCTTTCTTCAATCGCTAACTGGCAACAACAACAGGCAATCAGCGAGGGCATGCAGCAGGCTGGTACGGGGATGTTGGGGTTATTACATCGTCTTAAACTCATTTGTGCACATCCGGCAGTTGTTAATCCAGAGCCTCGCTATCGTGAAAGCTCGCCAAAACTGAATTGGATGCTCAAAACGCTGGATGAAATTAAACACACCCGTAAAGACAAGGTGATTATCTTTACTGAGCTGCGCGATCTCCAGCGAGAAATCCAGCATGCTGTCCAGCAGCGATTCGGTTTCCGCCCGGTGATCATCAATGGCGACACCAGTACTAAAAGTCAGAGCCAGAACAGCCGTCAGCGATTGATTGATGATTTCCAAGCCCAACCCGGCTTTAGCGTGATTATTCTCTCCACAGTAGCAGTGGGTTTCGGGGTTAACGTCCAGAAAGCTAACCATGTTATTCATTTCACCCGCTGCTGGAATCCGGCAAAAGAAGATCAGGCAACTGACCGCGCTTACCGTATCGGCCAGACAAAGGATGTGTATGTCTATTATCCGACGGTAATGGACTCTGAAATCACCACGTTTGAAGAAACGCTAGACGAACTCCTTCAGCGTCGCCGGGCATTGGCGAGGGATATGTTGTGCTCTACACCGGATATAAGCAGTGCTGATTTTGAGAACATTTTAAAAGGGACGTAACTGCTCAAATTTTGCGATACAAAAAGATAATTGGTCCAATTCAAAGCCAAAAGGATTGTTAGCCGGATAAGTACGTCAGAGAAAAATCAGTGAGTTAAATTGAAGAGAGTTATCTGTAAGTCATCGAATTTTATGGTGCCGATATCGTGATGAGGCAGAGCGCCTTGCTGATCAGCAGTCAGATGTGGTGAAGAAGATGGTATTCGAGACTCTTAAGAGCATGTACAGCAAGGATAAATAATGAAGAAGGCGGCATTTTTTGCTCTCTCGCTTTTCGCATCTTCCTGCGGCGCTGAAATGCGTGAGTTACAAACAGGGAATGATCTTCTCCACAACATCAAAGAGGGTAAGGCTGGGAACGACTTTGCTTCATTTTATACAACCGGATACATTCGAGGAGTCACTGATTCGTTAGTTATGATTGGTTCCCTATGCCCTAGTCCCGGTGTTGATATGGCACAATACACTGATATAGTGCAGAAGTATCTTGAGAAGAATCCAGAGACAAGAAATGAAGCTGCCTTAGTTTTAACATTTCTTGCAGTGGGTCAGGCTTTCCCTTGCAAAAAGAAAATCCAATAAATAAGGATGTAAAATGAGATCTCTAATGTTTCTCGCATTTTTTTTATCGGCAGCCTCTGCTAGTGCTGAGTGCTGGGTGGTCAAAGATATGAAAGGCGTAAACTCCGCTTCTCATGGTGACTATAATTTCGAGAAGGATGGTTTTAGCGGAACATTCAGGATCTCTGCAGATGGTGATAAGGCATCCATAACATATTCTGGCAGTGATGCTGGAGGTTTGTCATATGGACAAATCCTGCCAAACACCATTATAGGTCTCAGTAATAATGAAAATGGACAAGTGGTAGAAACTTGGAATATTGGTAAAAACGGCATTGTGAAAATGACAAAAGTGATAAGTGGTTTTGGCGACTTTGATTCAGTTAAGGCCATGGTTGGCAAGGTGGCGAGCGAGTGTTAGCCGTCCATGGCTGTCACTTAGTCACCTGTGGCTTCGGCCTGCTCTTTCGCCTTGAGGAAGTTAACAACACCGTTGGTGTAAATTTGCTTTCTCTCAAGCGGGTCAAGTGTCGACGCCCAACGCTTATAGCGATCTGACTTCTTTAATGCTGCTTCTGCTGCCTTCACTTGCCTTGCGGAAGCATTGTTCCACACCGCCTGCTGCCGCGCTAAGTCACGAAACTCTGGTGAGGCGATCAGATCCGTGGCCACCTCCATTCGTTTGGAAGTGGAATTAGCGGCGGTAATCATATTGCCGATTGGCTCACCAACGAACGGAACCCTGCCGAGAACGCTTTTTGCCGTTCTGTTGACGATGGCATCACCTAACCGACTGGCATCGTCAAAAGCCTCCTTGATAGATGTAATCCGGCCGGTAGTAATATCTGACTTAAGCGCCTTTGAAATCCCGTCATTGAACACATACATATTCCTCAGCGCCTTCATTCCTCCAGGAGAAAGGTTTTTTGCCAATGCTCTGCGAGACTCTGCGTTTCTCATCATCCCACGATACCAGTTTGCATACTGTGTTGGAGATATTGCCACGCCTGGAGTAGTGCCCTTGCCAGTGAATGCCTTAGAGATAGCTGAAGCGGCAACGTACTGCCTCATGTCGGCCGGTACGTTTTGCATAAGCCGGTTGAAATTTGTTGTTGATCCATTGGCCAGCATGTTTATGGACGTGCGCATATTGTTGACTATGTCGCCGTCTTTGTTGCGGCCATAAAGATTAACGATGTTAGCCGGTTCCATCGAGTCGGCTATTGGGTGCGAATGCACTGCCACGTTATCCCCCTTTCGCCCGGTTCGTCCGGGCTTCTTTTTGCCTGGAGAAAACCGATGGAAGAAAAGATATTCACCCGCGATGAAGCGGCGGACTTCCTGCGGGTCAGCGAGGGCACTGTCGCGGAATGGATTAAGTCAGGAAGGCTGGCCGCCACCCGCAAGAACCCCGCCAAAAAGAAAAGCCCCTATCTCATCTGTCTGACGGATTGCATTGCAGCCCTGAAGAACCCGATCCACAATCAGCCGGTGAATGCGGTTGATGTGCAGGAGGATAAAGCATGTCAATCAAGCAACGTGCCGGTACGTGGCACTGCGACTTCGTTACGCCTGGTGGGAGCCGAATTAGACGGTCTCTTGGCACAACGGACAAAAGGCAAGCACAGGAGCTCCATGACCAGTTAAAAGCTGAAGCCTGGCGTGTCGATAAGATGGGGGAGTACAAGGCGCACACTTTTGACGAAGCATGCTTGCGCTGGCTCAACGAGAAGCAGCATAAGAAAAGCCTGGATGATGACAAAAGCCGGATAGGATTCTGGCTCATGCACTTCAGGGGTATGGATCTATCGGCCATCACTGAGGACAGAATTCTTTCAGCAGCGAGTGGGATGGTAAACAGAAAGCACCGAATGAACTGGGAGGCCAGGCGAGATAGTTTCCTGCGCACAGGGAAACCGGTGCCTGAGTTTAAGGATAAGCCGGCGGCGCAGGCAACCAGAACGACACACCTTGCGTTTATCAGGGCTCTGTTACGCTGTGCGGCAAATGAATGGAGATGGATCGCCAAAGCGCCAAATATTAAATGTCCGGTTCCGAAGAATAAGCGTATCCGGTGGCTGACAAGGGAAGAGGCCCAATCTCTTATCAGGGAGATGCCCGCACACTTTAAACCGGTTGTTGTCTTTGCTCTGGCAACGGGGTTGCGGCGGTCCAACATAACGGATCTGGAGTGGTCGCAGATAGACATGCAAAGGAAGGTTGCGTGGATACACCCTGAGGATGCAAAAGCAGGAAGGGCGATTGGGGTCGCCCTTAATGATTCTGCATGCAAGGTGTTACGCGATCAGGTAGGCAAGCATAACCGTTGGGTATTCGTTCACACTGAATCATCCGTTCGCCCTGATGGAACCAGAACAAAGGAAGTCAGGAAGATGAGGAGTGATGCTAACACGGCGTGGAGGGCTGCGTTAAGGCGCGCTGGGATAGAGAATTTCCGTTTCCATGATTTACGGCATACATGGGCGAGTTGGCTTGTTCAGTCCGGAGTGCCGTTATCTGCATTACAGGAAATGGGAGGGTGGGAGAGCATTGAAATGGTGCAACGGTATGCGCACCTGGCACCTAATCACCTGACGCAGCATGCCATGCAAATTGACTCATTTCTGGCAGGAAATGGCACAAATATGGCACAAGGGGCGTTTGCTGATTTGGTGAATATCGCGTGAAGCCGCGTGGATACTGGTGCCGATAATAGGAGTCGAACCTACGACCTTCGCATTACGAATGCGCTGCTCTACCAACTGAGCTATATCGGCCCTGAGAGGCCGGTTACGAGTGTAACCACGGGGCAAAAGGTTAAAACTAAGTGGGTGATGCGTCAATGGCCTTATGAATCAATTGCCTAAATTAGCATCACCCCTTTTTCATTTACGCACGAATCGTATCTTCACCGAAGCCGACCCACTTGTAAGTGGTCAGCGCTTCCAGCCCCATCGGGCCGCGCGCGTGCAGCTTCTGGGTGCTGACCGCCACTTCTGCGCCGAGGCCAAACTGGCCGCCGTCGGTGAAGCGGGTCGAGGCGTTCACGTAAACGGCAGAAGAATCCACTTCGTTCACGAAACGGTTCGCGTTGCTCAGCGTACGGGTGAGGATCGCATCCGAGTGCTGGGTACCGTGCTCGCGGATATGGGCGATCGCGTCGTCCAGTCCGCTGACGACCTTCACGTTCAGATCCAGCGACAGGTACTCGTCGTTGTACTGTTCTGCTTTGACGGGCATAACGCTTGCCGGGCCAGACTGCAGCTGCGTCAGGGCATTGTCGTCAGCGTGTAACGTCACACCGCTTTGCGCCATCTGCTTGCTCAATGCCGGCAGGAAAGTCTCTGCAATGCGCTGATGGACCAGCAACGTTTCCACCGAGTTGCAGGCGCTTGGACGCTGGGCTTTGGCGTTGACGATGATCTTGAGGGCCTGTTCGAACTCGATGCTGTCATCAACGAAAATATGGCATACGCCGATACCGCCGGTGATCACCGGGATCGTCGACTGCTCGCGGCACAGCTTGTGCAGCCCTGCGCCACCGCGCGGGATCAGCATGTCGATGTATTTGTCCATGTGCAGCATTTCGTTGACCAGCGCACGATCCGGGTTTTCAATCGCCTGAATGGCACCCGCTGGCAGGCCGCACTCTTCCAGCGCCTGCTGGATCACTTTTACCGTGGCGGCGTTGGTGCGCCAGGTCTCTTTCCCACCGCGCAAAATGGCGGCGTTGCCGGTTTTCAGGCACAGCGAGGCCACATCAACAGTCACGTTCGGACGCGCTTCATAGATAACGCCGATCACCCCAAGCGGCACGCGGCGACGTTCAATGCGCAGGCCGCTGTCCAGCAGTCCGCCGTCGATCACCTGTCCTACCGGGTCGGCAAGATTGCACACCTGGCGCACGTCGTCGGCGATGCTTTTCAGACGCGCCGGGTTCAGCGCCAGGCGGTCGAGCATGGCTTCACTCAGGCCGTTTTCACGCGCTTCGGCTAAATCTTGCTCGTTAGCCCGCAAAATCTCAGCGGATTGTGCTTCTAAATACTCTGCGATTTTCTCCAGCACGCGGTTTTTCTCGCGGCTAGACAGGAGCGCCAGTTTGTACGAGGCGGCTTTGGCGGCTGCGCCCATTTGTTCCAGCATTTTCTGGCTCCTTTAGCGAATAATCATATCGTCGCGATGGACGGCAACCGGGCCATACTCGTAGCCGAGAATGGCGTCGATCTGCTGCGAATGGTGGCCGGCAATGCGGCGCAGCGCGTCGCTGTTGTAGCGGCAAACGCCGTGGGCAATGTCGCGCCCTTCCAGGCTGCAGATGCGGATCACTTCACCACGTGAGAAGTTGCCTGTCACGTTTTTAATCCCTTTTGGAAGCAATGAACTGCCTCTTTCCAGAATGGCGGCGGTGGCGCCTGCATCAACGGTGATCTCGCCCGCAGGCGGTGCGCCGAAGATCCAGCGTTTGCGGTTTTCCAGCGGGGTGGCTTCGGCATGGAAACGCGTGCCGACCGAAATGCCTTCCATCACGTCGCCAATCACGCCCGGACGGCTGCCGGCGGCAATGATGGTGTCGATCCCGGCACGACAGGCGACGTCGGCGGCCTGCAGTTTGGTGCCCATCCCGCCGGTGCCCAGGCCGGAGACGCTGTCGCCCGCAATGGCGCGCAGGGCATCGTCGATGCCGCGGACATCCTGAATAAGTTCAGCCTGCGGGTTGGTGCGCGGATCGGCGGTAAACAGCCCTTGCTGATCGGTCAGCAGCAGCAGTTTATCGGCACCTGCCAGGATCGCGGCCAGCGCCGAGAGGTTGTCGTTATCGCCGACTTTAATTTCTGCGGTGGCGACCGCATCGTTCTCGTTAATGACCGGAACGATGTTGTTATCCAGCAGCGCGCGCAGGGTATCGCGGGCGTTGAGGAAGCGCTCGCGGTCTTCCATATCGGCACGGGTCAGCAGCATCTGCCCGACATGGATGCCGTAGATGGAGAACATTTGTTCCCAGAGTTGAATCAGGCGGCTTTGACCGACGGCAGCCAGCAGCTGCTTGGAGGCGATGGTGGCCGGGAGTTCGGGGTAACCCAGGTGTTCACGTCCGGCGGCAATCGCCCCGGAGGTGACAATCACAATACGATGCCCTGCGGCATGAAGCTGTGCGCACTGGCGCACCAGCTCGACAATGTGGGCGCGATTAAGGCGGCGCGATCCGCCTGTTAACACACTGGTACCGAGTTTTACCACCAGCGTCTGGCTGTCACTCATGATTCTCTGCCGTTTAACTATAGGGAAATGATATCAATCAGACTTTTTATCAGGACTGGGCCCCGTTGCCAACCGCCTTCGCAAAAAGCGAAACACTTTGTTGCGCGGGATCAGCAAGCGTAGCGGCAGAAAATGACAATTTTATTACTGAAATAAATAAACACAGATATTTAAAATTATTCTGAGATTGTCATAAAACTTTCATTGCAAAAAGTTACAACCCTTCCTGTTTTTTCACGGAACACAAGCATGAGCTTACTGTTCAGCGAATTTTAGCGCGTATTTAAATATCAGGATTGAAAATGAAAAAGAGTCTTCTGGCATTGATGGTAATGGGCGTCGTTTCTTCCGCATCTGTACATGCAGCTGAAGTTTTTAATAAGAACGGAAATAAGCTGGACGTGTACGGTAAAGTGAAAGCAATGCATTATCTCAGTGATGACAACGCCAAAGATGGCGACCAGACTTATGTGCGTTTCGGCTTTAAAGGCGAAACTCAGATTAACGATCAGCTGACCGGTTATGGTCGCTGGGAAGCAGAATTCTCCGGCAACAAAGCCGAAAGCGATGCAACGCAGAAAACCCGTCTGGCCTTTGCCGGTATTAAGCTGAAGGACTTCGGTTCATTCGACTACGGCCGTAACCTCGGCGCGTTGTACGACGTTGAAGCCTGGACCGATATGTTCCCGGAATTCGGTGGGGACTCATCTGGTCAGACTGATAACTTCATGACCAAACGTTCAAGCGGGCTGGCAACTTACCGTAACACCGACTTCTTCGGCGTCATCGACGGCCTGGATATGACCCTGCAGTATCAGGGCAAAAACGAAGGTCGTGAAGCGAAGAAACAGAACGGCGACGGCGTCGGCACCTCTCTGACTTATGATTTTGGCGGCAGCGACTTTGCCATTAGCGGTGCGTACACCAACTCTGACCGTACCAATGCCCAGAACCTGCTGGCACGTGGCCAGGGCGATAAAGCCGAAGCCTGGGGCACCGGTCTGAAATATGACGCGAACGATATTTACCTGGCGGCAATGTATACCGAAACGCGTAATATGACGCCAATCTCTGGTGGCTTCGCCAATAAAGCGCAGAACTTCGAAGTGGTTGCGCAATATCAGTTTGACTTTGGTCTGCGTCCATCCCTGGGTTATGTCCAGTCTAAAGGTAAGGATATTGAAGGCGTTGGCGCTGAAGACCTGGTGAAATACATTGATGTTGGCGCGACGTACTATTTCAACAAAAACATGTCTGCGTTCGTCGATTATAAAATCAACCAGATTGATGACGATAATGCACTGGGCGTAAGCAGCGATGATATCGTGGCTGTGGGCATGACCTACCAGTTCTGATGATGACGTAATAAAAAACCCGGTGCCTGTACACCGGGTTTTTTTATGTCTGTTGCTCGCGCAAAACGTTACGCTGTCAGCTTCACCGGTTGGTTGGTGAAATCATCAGCGGGTTCTAGCTTGAGTTCGAAACCGGCCAGCAGAACGCGGGCTTTTTGATGGAATTCGCGCAGGGTGTGCTCAAGGCGCTGCATCACTTCCGGATCCTTAATCGCCATCGCCTGCCAGTGACCCTCTTTATTGAACAGGCCAAACTGATAGCTGTAGGTGAAGCGTGACTTTTCCGCTTCCATTTCCATCCACCATCCCCAGAACTCCCGGCTCTCCGGGGCGGGTTTCACATTAACGCAAACGGCCAGGCAATCGAAAAAAAAGCGCGTCTCTTCGCACTGTTCTTCACGGATGTAGGGGCCAAGAGCCATAAACTTCTTGATCATTCTACTCTTCGGATGTCCACTCGGTAACGTCATTGCGATCTCCTTTTGTGAAGCCACTGTTTTACCAAACCACCAAAAATTAGCAATCTTCTAACACAATCTATGATGGATCCAACGTGTAATCTGCTTCAATGCCTTGTCAAAATTCTCATAAACCGGACTGAACGGCACTTCCAGCAGTTTGCCATCGACAGATGACGAGGTGATTAAACGGGATTCTTCTTCCGGGCTGAACGGATCGTTTTTCCAGAAGCCGGAGAGCATCGGTGTCGGGCAGCGACGGCCCAGCAGGCCCTGGGTTTTCAGGGAGTAACGGTTAAGCTCCACGCGCAGCGCCTCGTCCGAGGCATCGTGCATCCCCAGACGGCTGGCCAGCACGTCGAGGTACATTTCCGGCACGTTGCTCTGGCGGACCGGGTCGCTTAATAATGCATGCACAACCGGACCCAGGCATGCCACCGCTTTCAGCCGCGATGACTCCAGATAAGCCAGACGCACCGCCACATTGGCGCCAAAGCGGAAGCCAAACGCCGCGACTCGGGTGTGATCCACCCACGGGCTTTGTTCCAGCGCTTTCAGGGCATGTTGATGGAGCAAGCTGGAATCCTGGGTCAGTTTCCACTTCGACGAGAAGCCAATCGAGGGCATGTCGAGGGTCAACATTGCCATCCCCTTCGGCGCGAAGTAGCGCTCATACAGGCTGTAATAATCGATTTGCAGGGAATCGAGGCCGCCGCACATCATCACCGTTGGGAACGGGCCTTCACCTTCGGGCATATGCAGGAAGCCGGTTACCGCCGGGCCGCCGGGAATGGTAAAGCTGATTTCGCGCATCCGGCCAGGCAAATGCTGGGCGGCTTCCTGATAGGCACGATTCGCCAGCGCCTGCGCTTGCTCGGCCAGTTCGTCGCCTTTCAGGTGCGGGTAGGCCGCAATACTGTAGAGGTTGGAGGCATGCAGCCAGTGCTGGCCGCTCAACAGGGGATCCTGCTCCTGGCTGGCTTTTTGCTGCCAGACCATCGCCTGGGTGGCCCACTCGTAAATCCAGTTGCCGCCGCGATAGCCCACCACCGTGTCGTACAGGTCATCGTCGGTGCGCCCGGCATCGCTCATCACGATACGCGCCTGCACGTCCAGAATTTCACGCGGATCGATACCGCGCCAGATCCACATCAGGCGGTTAACCATGCGGTACCAGTGCGGGATGTTTTTGCCATCAAGCGTGGATTGCACCGCTGGCTGAACGCCAGGGTTAAAACGACGAACCAGCGTCGAGGTTTCGGGGTGTTTGAATTTGGGTTTAAACAGAACTTCGCTGAGATTCGCCTGGGTCATTGCGCTGCCTCTAAAGATACGTCAGAGGGGGCTATTGTAACGCGCCAGGGATAAAAACAATAACGCCCGGCAGTGCCGGGCGTTAAAAATGTGAGGATTAGCGACCTGAGATTGGCGGAACGAAGACTACGCCCATATCCCATGGCTGTTCAATCCAGGTATCCTGCGGGATATCAATCACATAATCATCTACCAGCGGCTGGCCAGCCGGCTTGGCGAAGATGGTCACGAAATGCGCTTTTGGGTACATTTCACGGATTGCCACTGCGGTGCCGCCGGTATCGACCAGGTCATCAATCACGATGAAACCTTCACCGTCGCCTTCTGCGCGTTTCAGCACGGTCAGCTCACGCTGGTTGTCGTGGTCATAGCTGGAGATGCACACGGTATCGACATGACGAATACCCAGCTCACGTGCCAGTAATGCGCCCGGTACCAGACCGCCACGGCTAACGGCAATGATGCCTTTCCACTGTTCAGATGGCATCAAACGGCTTGCCAGCTTGCGTGCGTGAATCTGCAACATGTCCCAGGTGACGACGTATTTTTCGCTCATGTGAAGTATCCCAGCCTGTTTATTTACGGCTTAAAAAGTGTTCGAGGGGGAAAATGGTTGCGCGAGATTATAGAGATCTGAAGCACTAAAAACCAGTGCTAAGCGGTTCAGCGCAGAGTTTTTACTTGCTTACCCCTACCAGCCGCCAGAGAAAGTGGTATTCTCAACCCCACCTCGCAAGTCTGACTTGTGGTGACTCTAAACCCGCTAACCCCGTGACCTGCAACACTGTCTGCAGGGCATCGACAAGGAGACTTACTGTGTCTGAACTGTCTCAATTATCGCCACAGCCGCTGTGGGATATTTTTGCCAAAATCTGCTCCATTCCTCACCCGTCTTATCACGAAGAACAGCTTGCCGAACACATTATGGGCTGGGCGAAGGAAAAAGGTCTGCACGCCGAGCGCGACCAGGTTGGCAACATTCTGATCCGCAAACCTGCGACCGCAGGGATGGAAAACCGCAAACCGGTGGTGCTGCAGGCGCACCTGGACATGGTTCCACAGAAGAACAACGACACCGTCCACGACTTCACGAAAGATCCGATTCAGCCGTACATCGACGGCGAGTGGATCAAAGCGCGCGGCACCACGCTTGGCGCAGACAACGGCATTGGGATGGCCTCTGCGCTGGCGGTGCTGGCGGATGAGCGCGTTGAGCACGGTCCACTGGAAGTGCTGCTGACCATGACCGAAGAAGCGGGCATGGACGGCGCGTTTGGTCTGCAGGCGAACTGGCTGCAGGCAGACATCCTGATCAATACCGATTCTGAAGAGGAAGGCGAAATCTACATGGGTTGCGCCGGTGGTATCGACTTTATCTCTACCCTGCCGCTGACCCGCGAAGCGATCCCGGCCGGTTTCCAGACCTTTAAGCTGACGCTGAAAGGGCTGAAAGGCGGTCACTCCGGCGGTGATATTCACTTAGGTCTGGGCAACGCCAACAAACTGCTGGCCCGCTTCCTGGCCGATCATGCTGCTGATCTGGATCTGCGTCTGGTGGATTTCAACGGCGGTACGCTGCGTAATGCGATCCCGCGTGAAGCCTTTGCCACCGTGGCAGTAGCTGCAGATAAAGCCGATGCGCTGAAAAGCCTGTCCGCTGAATATCTGGCGATCCTGAAAAACGAGCTGGAAGCGAAAGAGAAGAACCTGAACGTGGTTCTGGAAGCCGTCACCGCAGATAAAGCGGCGCTGACTGAACAGTCCCGTGACCGCTTTGTTCAGCTGCTGAACGCCACGCCGAACGGCGTGATCCGCAATTCTGACGTGGCGAAAGGTGTGGTAGAAACCTCTCTGAACGTCGGCGTCGTGACCATGGGTGACGACAGCGCAGAGATCATCTGCCTGATCCGCTCCCTGATCGACAGCGGAAAAGAGTACGTGGTGAGCATGCTGGAATCACTGGGCAAACTGTCTGGCGCGAAAACATCCGCTAAAGGTAGCTACCCGGGCTGGCAGCCAGATGCAAGCTCGCCGGTGATGGAACTGGTGCGCGAGACCTATCAGCGTCTGTTCAACAGCACGCCGAACATTCAGGTGATCCACGCCGGTCTGGAATGCGGTCTGTTCAAAAAGCCGTACCCGGAGATGGACATGGTGTCTATCGGGCCAACCATTACCGGTCCACACTCCCCGGATGAGCAGGTGCATATCGAAAGCGTGGGCCATTACTGGACCCTGCTGACCGAGCTGCTGAAAGCGATCCCGGCGAAGTAATACTGTTGTCCCAGCCTCTCCCACGGGGGAGGCTGAAAAAATCAGATCCGATTATTAACGCAGGACTTTGTTAGCGTTAAATTCTTTTATCAGTTCATCCACCGCGCGCTCAGCCAGCTTCTCAACCGCTTCGCTGCGGGATGTGCCACTCAGCATCGCCAGTCGGTCAATCTTTCTCAGAATTCTCATTCGTAACGATAACGACACCGCCGTTTTTTTATCTTTATCCAGATAAACGCGCCCACCCGTTTCGCTGGTTTTGAGTACGGCATTGGAGGCCAGAGCTTCACTCATCCGACGTAATGTTTTTTTATCCAGCTGCCCTGGATTGACAAGCTGGTAGGAATGGCCCGCCTTGCTGTATTTAATCTCCGCTGAATAAGACTCGCGAAGTTCTTTCAGCGCCCGGGTCAGGGTCGGTTCTGAACAATCCAGACTGGTGATAATGTCAGCGGCGGACACGGGTTTGCCGGTACCCAATAAAATGGCAAGCGTAAAGATCCGGGCCTGTCTGGTATTTAGTTGCATCGTAAAAGTTAGCCTGCATTCTGTGTAAGTGGTTCAATGAACTGAAAATGAACAGGGGCGTCATCTTGAGTATAATCGGGCGATCGCCTGACAGCCCGGCAAGATGTTTATCAACTTACGCTACCTGAATCCCATTATGATTTTCTTATTTATGCTGCGTCAGGGGAAGCACTCTGATTCCCTCAGCATTTTGTTCATTCAGGAATCCATACACCCGCACGCGCTCCAGGATCCCCGCAGCCCAACGACGGTGGGTAGCCGGTTCACACATCGCGCCCTGAGATTTAAACACAGCCTGGGTTGAGTTCAGAATTCGCAGCGCATCGGAATGCTCGCCCTGGGTAACTTTGAGCGCCTGTTCAATCACTTCAATCTGGCGGGGATGGATGGCCGTTTTGCCCACCAGTCCATGAGCGATATCGAGCGCCAGTTCCTGGGCCATCACCGCATGGTCGTCAATATGTTCGCAAACGGGGGCCGTCAGGGAAAAATCGCGTGGACCAAACACGGAAACCAGCATTTTAATCACGTATCCCATCGGGCTGTCATAGAGGGTCAGATGACGCGGGCGACGCAAAGACACCACGTTCATCAGGTCGTTGCCGCCAATACGCAACGCGATGATCCGCTCGTGGCACGGATGAGCCAGCAAGGTTATCGCCAGCTCGCGCATCTGCACCACGTCAAAGACATCCTCTGTTTCGAGCGTAGGCATCAGGCAAAGATGGGTATCGGCCATAATCGCCCACCAGACAGGTAACGAACTGAGGGTGAACTTCGGCAGCACAAAACCGTCTATCGCCATCAGCTGCTGGTGTTCAATCAGCCACTTGCCCATCTCGGTGTTGCGGGGGCGAATGAACACCAGCGGCCAGTCGTTATTACCCTGAGTCCGTCGGGCTTCATTCAGTTCCTGCAACAACTGTTCAAGATTGGCGAGGGCAACGGGAATATCCGCCTCGCTGACGGCATCTTCAAGGCAAATGACCAGCGAGCGCAAACCGGGGATCTTCCCGTGTATGACAGCGTCGACGATATCCTGCCTGGTCGCGGGCATATACAGCGTAGCCCCCAGATTCCAGGGCGAAAGGCGGTTTTTCATCAGAGCACCTTCTTGATAATAGTGACGGCCCGGTACTGGCCGAGGATGTCGCCCATCTCAGTGACGGTAATCCCTTTTTCAGCGGCCAGCCCTACAAGCAAAGCGACGTCAGGATCGTCAATCGAACGCACGAACACGTGATCGGGTACGCGGCGCAGTACTGCCCGGGTAGCCTCCGCTATTCCCGGTTTGATGCGGTTCACACTGTCAACGGCAAAGGTGTCGGCCAGGTAAGCAATCACATCACGACTTTTTTGCCACAGCCCTTGAGCGGCTGCCGGATCCCAGACCAGTGGCGCGGTGCTGTGTAGCGGCAACTGCCTGCGAAAATGCGATACGGTATCCACCAGCAGTCGGCTGCACTCAAATTCCTTGAGATGATCGCAGACCACACACCCGTGAAGACCTTCAGCAGACCAGACCGAGCGGGAAATAAGCCCGGATACCGGCGCACCCATAATGCCGAAAGGGATCAGCCAGTCATCATCGCTGGCAGCCAGCCAGGAGCAGCCACAAGGATCGGCAAGTACCACCAGCCGCGGCTGTTCCGGGTAACCCTCACGCCCCTTCAGGGCACGTACCAGCTCGCCGGTGATCGCCCCTTTCCCCGTCCAGCCGTCAACAAACACAATGCCGCGAGTACCGTGACGGCTTTCAATGATGTCCAGTGCCGCACTGTCGATCCCACGGTCACGGATAATACTGATGCCATAGTGGAAAGAGGTGACTCCCCTGTCGCACAGGGCCTGATGCAACATCACCCCCAGCGGTACGCCCGCCCTGACGAGGCTGACTAAAATAACGGGTTCATCACCGAAACGATCGGCAAGCGTAGTGGCGAGTTGCGTCACCTCTTTCGCCAGCCTTTCTGCGCCGCGATCCAGAGCACGGGTGAACAAATCCAGGTGCCACTGCGTGGGGGCAGGCTCCTGACTCAGCATCTCGGAATAATGCTTTTCCCCTGACTGGATCAGCTCTTCTTTACGCTCAACGGAGGTCATTTCCATTTCGACAGGCTTTAACAGGAATTCCACGTCGCCAGGTAAATAGGAGCCGGAGAAGGGATTACATGGCTGCATCTTAGTGTTCTCCAAAGATACGCTGTGAAATGGCGTCGGCGAACTGGCTCTGACGCGGAAGACCAAACCAGCTGCACAGCTTCATAAACCGGTGATCGCTGAGGCTGTCGCCAAGACCGATTACCGGGAAAACGCCACGTTCAGCCCGGAGTTTGTCCAGCAGCCAGCTCACGGCGAGGCCTTTCTCAACAGGGGTAGGAAGCCAGGCGACATTGTTGCTGTTACGGTGAATATAGAACCCTTCCGTCGGGAACAACGTCTCAATTTCATCGGCAATGGCGTTGAGTTCATCAAGGCGAGTGCTGTCCCGGTGTTTCATCACCATGTAGATCGGCGTCTCGTCGTATTCGTAATTGAGCCTCGCCCAGGCATTAATGCCTCTGGCGTCCATCATCTCGGTGATGACGCGCTGCATTGATATTAGCTTCTCCCGATAAGGTGCCAGCTGAAGTAGCATATGCGACGTCCATTCCTCGTCGGGTATCCCTTCCGGCGTCAGGATCACGGCACCGTGAGTGGTGATTGCCCAGGAGCGAAAAGGGATCTGCACGCGGCTGATTTCTTCCGTTCCTCTGGCCGTCACCGGAATAAGCTCCGCCTGCTCCAGCAGCCAGTCCACCAGCATGGACTGCTCTTCGGTCATAAAGCTGCGCGGGGCGAGGCTGCGGTCCAGAGCACCGGTTCGGAAAGGTTCCAGCGCCAGTTCATCCACCATCTTTCGGCGGGTTTGAAATAACGTGTCGTCGAGATCGCTCAGGATAACGGGCTTATTCATAGGTAATAATCTCCACGACAGGGGCAATGTCAGCCAGCGTGTTCAGTAAATGGCTGTCGATACTTTCAGCAGCCGTTTCAGTACAGAGCAGTACGCGATCAAACTTCTGGTGCGCCACGTTATAAACAAAGTTTGGAATACCCAGCCCATAATTGTCTGTAAAGCTAATGGCTGACTTAATGGCATAACCCAACGCAATCGGAGAGCGGGTGGTGGAACTGTAAAAGACCTGAGAGCCTGCAGCTTCAAGTCGCTCGGCCAGCAGGAACGGCTCCCAGACAAATTCACCGGTGCCGAGCACCAGCACGCGCTCATCGTGTGATGCGGTAAGCGCCTGGCCTAGATCGGCGGCAGGTGCAGTCATGCCCAGACGTCCCCAGGACTGTTTCCCGGCAATATCCCATGCGCCCCGGGAGGTGACATTAACAGCGGGCATAACGGGTACAGGCGCGTCCGGGAGCGGGGTCCAGTTCCACTGACCGCTCACCAGCGAAATCGACGTGACCGGCAAAGGACAGCGCGCGGGCAGCGCCTCACCGCTCCAGTCTGTCAGGGTCACGGCGACAACCTGTTCCAGATGGGCCAATTTACCGGTATCGCGCAGCGCAGACAGAAGATTGAGAAAGGTATTCCCGGTGGTTGCTTCATCATCAATCAAGACCAGCGATCGGGCTTCGGCAACCCGGCGGCGCATTTCGGCATCATCGGGCAGGTAGATCAAATGATCGGTAGCATGGCTGTGTTCTTCCTTAAATTCACACAGCAGTTCGCCGTTAACCGGATGACGCGTTGAGGTCAGGTAAACGGCTTCATCGTACTGATGTCTGAGTTCATCAAACACGCCAGCGCCCAGCCCTACCGCAGTTTCGGCCATACCGATAAACAGCACCGGCCCGGGAAGGGATGCTGAAAACTGGCTGGCGAGCTGTTTATAAGCCCGCCGCATCACCGACGGTGGCACCGGAATATGCCGCCCAAGCACCTTACTGACAAACAGGAAAGCCCGTTTAGGATTGCGTCTCTCGGCAATATCAAACAAGTCATCGAGCGCAACATCACCTTGATCGCGGGTGATCTGAATGGTGCCGCAAGAGAGTGTGCGACGGTAAACAGTACCTTCGTTGTTCAAAGACATCATTCAGCCTTAATTCAGTCGGTTAGTGAGCTGTTCCGGGTACAGAATCACATCCGTTATTGATCTGACTGCAGCCGGAGAAAAGGACGATTTCGCGTTCTCGATAACGTCATTTTTTGACATCAGCCCAAGCTGATAAGCCGCGAATAATCCCGGTAAATTAACACCGCTGTGACGGGTGTAACCGATGCCGCCGGACGGACGCATGTTGGTCTCAAGCAGCACGGGCTTGCCATGGTGATTGTTGCGTGTCTGGACGTTGACCAGTCCATCCGCTTTCATGGCCCTGGCACAGGCGCAGGCCAGTTCAAAGGCCTCACCTTCATGTTCGAGATACTGAACAGGCCCTTCTTTACGCCGACCTACCGCCGCGAGGATCTCCCCTTTGTCAGCCAGAATATCGACAGAATATTCCGGGCCAGGCAGATAAGGCATCAACACAAGGGGGGTAAATGATTCAGACGCGTCTGCGGCTGCAAGGTATTGCTGTGAGTTTACGACACGATTTTCGGGGTGATTAAACAGCGCCATAGACGATGCAGTGTCATCAAAACGCCAGAAACCTATGCCATAAATTCCTGTTACTGGTTTTACGCAGACAGGGCTATCGCTGAACGGTGGCGAGGCCAGATAGTCTTTCAGCTCTGACAGCGTTGTCACCCGCCAGGAAGGCACCACCGGGAGGCTGTTTTGCTCCATGAACTGTGAAAAAGCCACTTTTTCTTCGGATAGCGTGAGCCAGTCGGCACCGGTTGCGCCAGTGGTCAAGGTCGCACCACTGGCCTCAATCGCCGCACGGTTTTCTTCAAACCAGAGGCTGTTACGCCCCGTATGGATGGCGTTAATGCCATGCAGGGCAACGGTATCCAGAATAAATTCGAGTCGTTTCTCTGCGTCTTTTGGTTCGATCAGGGAATGATCGGCAACGGATAAAATTTCGTTACGCTCGTTGCGATGAGAAGCAAAAACGGTAATGCGGCACTTCAGTTGGTCAGCAAATGCTTTAATTCCCTGAATAATATCTTTCTGGGAGGACAAGCCTTCCATTAGCCAAATTTTGCTCTTCATTTTTATCAATACCTGAGAAGTTATGTGGACTGCGGGCGTCGAATGAGTCTATGAATGTCACCGGAACATGTCAATCATAATATGATTAGAAAAGGTAAGGTGATAAAAGCACTCCACCTCATCTTGATTTGTTATTTTAAAAATAAAAATCAATAAGTTATATGAATAAACTTAGCGCATTTATCGACAAAATGGATTTAACACGGTAAAACCTGACAAAAATATCCTTGTCAGGGTACTTCATCATGATATGATTTTCTTTGTTCGTGAATACACATACCTTTGATGTCTCGGTCATTACCATTTTAAGGAATAGAACATGGTTTCATTAAGTAAGAATCAGACGGTATCACTCAGCAAACAATCTTCTGCACTTAGCCAGCTTAAGTTCGGCCTCGGATGGGACCCGTTGAAGAAGAAAGGTCTTCTCGGTGGCTTATTTGGCGGTAGTGGCTCTATTGATCTCGATGCGGGCTGTGTATTGATGGACAGCGCGGGTAACAAAATTGACACCGTCTGGTTCCGTCAACTGCAATCACGCTGCGGATCGGTTATCCATAGCGGCGACAACCTGACTGGCGAAGGTGACGGTGATGATGAAGTCATCAACGTTAACCTGACTAAACTGCCTGCAAATGTGGAATACCTCGCCTTTACGGTTAACAGCTTCCGCGGTCAGTCTTTCAATGATGTTGATAATGCCTTCTGCCGTGTGGTCGATCAGGCTGATAAAGAACTGGCACGTTATAAACTGACTGAACAGGGCGCGCATACCGGTATTGTTATCGCCTCTCTGCGTCGTAACAGCGGCAACTGGGATTTCACCGCCCATGGACATGCCTGCCGTGGCCGCACCATTGACGATATGCACGCCGATATCGTTGCTACGGTAATTCGCTAATGAACCTGGCGCCGGGGGGAAATGCCCCCGTTCCCAATCAGGAGCTTCGCGTCCGGGTGACCTCTGGTGGCCCGGTTGATGCATCTGCATTCCGTCTGTTTGCCGACGGAAAAGTACAGGGTGATGCGGACATGGTGTTTTACGGCCAGCCCCGCAACAATGACGGTTCCATCAGTCTGGCAAGTGAAGGTCAGCATTCAACGTTTACGGTCTCTCTTCACCAGTTGAAAGCAGACGTACAGAAAGTCGCGTTTACCATCACCTGCGATGGCGGGCAGACAGTGTCTGGCCTGCGCAATCTGTCTATTGATGTTGATCAGGGTTCCACAAACCTGATCAATGGCATTGTCGATCTCTCCGGTCGTCAGGAAGCCGCGCTGATCCTGGGCGAGTTTTATCGTCGTAATAATGAGTGGAAATTCCGCTTTGTTGCCCAGGGTTTTAACGGCGGACTTAAGCCGCTGGCCGAGCATTTCGGCGTGAATATTGCCGACGAACCGGCCCCCGTGACATCACCTCCTCCGGCACCGCCGGTTAGCACCCCGCCACCGGCTGAGAAGAAAATTAATCTGAGTAAAGTTTCTCTTACTAAAGAGAAGCCGGCGATTAGCCTGACCAAACGGGATAACTTCGGTGAGATTCGCATCAATCTGAACTGGCATCGCGGTAACAGCAAATCAGGGCTGGCCGGTTTATTCGGTTCCAAAGGTATCGATCTGGATTTGGGTGCCTTTATCAAGCTCCAGAATGGCCAAAAAGGGGTGATTCAGGCGTTAGGTAATACCTTCGGTCATTACCATCAAGAGCCCTTTGTCCAACTTCAGGGCGATGACCGAACCGGTGAAGTTTCGGACGGCGAATGGCTGCATATCAATGGTCGTGAATGGAAGCATATTCACGAAGTCCTGATTTATGCCTTTATCTATCAAGGTGTGCCGAGCTGGGATAAGACCGATGGCGTTGTGACCATCCATATTCCGGAACAGCCGCCTATCGAGACGCGTCTGACAGAAGGGGAAGACCGTCGCACACTGTGCGCGATTGCCCGACTTGTTAATGAAAACGGCGCAATTAAGGTAGAGCGAATTAACCAGTATTTTAAAGGTCAGGACGAAATGGACCGGGCATTCGGCTGGGGATTTCGCTGGGGCTCCGGCTCTAAATAACACTGCAACTAAGGATTCAAGTATGAGCTTTTTTAACAAAGTTAAAGGTGCTATCAACTCCGGGCGTGACGAACTGACCCGCCAGGTTGGCCGTTTTAAGAACAAGAAATTCATGCAGGGCACTGTCGCTGTCTGCGCGCGCATTGCAGTATCCAGCGACGGCGTTAGCGCAGAAGAGAAACAGAAAATGATGGGCTTTCTGCGCTCTTCAGAAGAATTAAAAGTTTTCGATACCAATGAGGTCATCGACTTCTTTAACAAACTGGTTTCAAGCTTTGATTTCGATATCGAAATCGGTAAAGGCGAAACCATGAAGTACATCCTGGCGCTGAAGGATCAGCCTGAAGCCGCTCAACTGGCATTACGCGTGGGCATTGCTGTTGCAAAAAGTGACGGTAATTTCGATCAGGATGAAAAAAATGCCTCACGTGAAATCGCTATCGCGTTAGGTTTTGACCCGGCTGAATTTGGCCTCTGATCTGCATCCTTAAGGGTAAATTATGGTTTCAACACACATCGGTTTTCCGGCTGAAACAGTCATCGTGTTCGTTGCGCTGTCAGTCGGTGCCATCTTTATTGACTTGTTCATGCACCGCCACGACAAGCCAATCTCCCTGAAGAGTGCGGCGCTGTGGTCCGTATTCTGGGTTCTGGTTGCGATGGCATTTGCCGGTTTCCTCTATATCCATCACGGAGCGGAAGTTGCCAGCCTGTTTGTGACGGGTTATGCCCTGGAGAAAGTTCTGTCCGTCGACAACCTGTTTGTCATGATGGCTATCTTCTCCTGGTTCTCGGTACCGGATCGCTATCGTCACCGGGTGCTTTACTGGGGGATCGTCGGCGCCATTGTCTTCAGGGGTATTTTTGTTGCCATCGGCACAAGTCTGCTGAGCCTGGGGCCCTATGTTGAAGTTGTGTTCGCCATCATCGTGGCGTGGACGGCGGTCATGATGCTTAAGAGCGGAGATGACAACGACGAAATTGAAGATTATTCCCAGCATCTGGCCTACCGGATGGTTAAACGCTTCTTCCCGATCTGGCCGAAGCTGAAAGGACATGCTTTCCTGCTGAGCCAAAAGGAAGTGGATGAGGAACTGGCAAAACCAGAAAATAGCGATGTGACTATTGGCCGTGGTAAGAAGGCGGCCCTGTATGCAACGCCGCTTTTCCTGTGTGTAGCCGTGGTTGAACTTTCGGATGTTATGTTTGCGTTTGACTCGGTTCCGGCCATTATTGCCGTTAGCCGTGAACCGCTTATCGTCTACAGTGCCATGATGTTTGCTATCCTCGGCCTGCGTACTCTCTATTTCGTTCTTGAAGCACTGAAGCAGTACCTGGTTCATCTGGAGAAAGCCGTTATTCTGCTGCTGTTCTTCATTGCGCTGAAACTGGGTCTGAACGCCACTGACCATATCTGGCATCACGGCTACAGTATTGCCGCGACAACCAGCCTGTATGTTGTTCTGGGTGTTCTGGCTGTGGGTATTATTGCCAGCGCCATGTTCCCGGGCAAAAAAGAAGAAAAAGAGAGTTAATCTCCTGACGGTTTGACATAAACCCATTATTTATCAAAGAGGTTATTGTATGAGTGTTTCTCTTTCCAAAGGCGGGAACGTATCCCTGAGTAAAGCCGCTCCGTCCATGAAAAATGTCCTGATTGGACTTGGCTGGGATGCGCGTTCTACTGATGGTCAGGACTTTGACCTGGATGCGTCAGCATTCTTGCTGGCAGCTAACGGCAAAGTGCGTGGTGATGCTGATTTCATCTTTTATAACAATCTGACCTCTGCTGACGGCTCTGTAACCCATACCGGTGATAACCGTACGGGTGAAGGCGATGGCGATGATGAATCCCTGAAGATTAAACTGGATGCAGTACCGGCGGATGTCGATAAAATCATCTTCGTGGTGACCATCCATGATGCTCAGGCCCGTCGTCAAAGCTTCGGCCAGGTATCCGGGGCGTTCATTCGTCTGGTCAATGATGATAACCAGACTGAAGTGGCTCGATACGATTTGACGGAAGATGCTTCCACAGAGACCGCCATGCTGTTCGGCGAACTCTATCGCCATAGCGGTGAGTGGAAATTCCGTGCTGTAGGTCAGGGTTATGCGGGTGGTCTGGGCTCAGTTTGCGCTCAGTACGGTATCAACGCATCCTGATTATCACGTCACTTTTTCAACACTGGGCTGTTCTGACAGCCCTAACTCAACTGTTAGCAGGAGCTAAAAATGGCAGTTTCTCTCGTAAAAGGCGGTAACGTTTCTCTGACCAAAGAAGCACCAACCATGAACATTGCTATGGTCGGTCTGGGCTGGGATGCGCGTGTAACTGACGGTCAGGGATTTGACCTCGACGCGTCTGTATTCGCAGTGGGTGATGACGGCAAGGTTTTGTCTGACGCTCATTTCATTTTCTTTAACAACAAAACCAGCCCTGACGGCTCGGTAGAACACCAGGGTGATAACCGCACTGGTGAGGGTGATGGCGATGACGAGCAGGTCAAAATTGATCTGACCAAAGTGTCCGCTGACATCAAAAAGTTGGTATTTGCAGTGACCATTTATGATGCTGAAGCGCGTAAACAAAACTTCGGTATGGTAAGCAACAGCTTCATGCGTGTTTACAACAACGACAATGGCACTGAAATTGCGCGCTTCGATTTGTCTGAAGATGCGTCTACCGAAACCGCGATGGTATTTGGCGAATTGTACCGCCACGGTGCCGAGTGGAAATTCAAAGCCGTAGGTCAGGGTTTTGCTGGCGGCCTGTCTGCTCTTGCATCCCAGCACGGTGTGAATGTCTGATAAGCGTGATGGTAACCCCGGCGATCATGCCGGGGTTTTGTTCCGGTTTCGCGTCTCGTATTTACAGCCCCAGCACCAGCTGCCGTTCAAGCTGCGGATCCAGCAGCGTCACATGTAACCCCACCAGCCGAACCCCGCGCCCTGCCCGCCTCTCGTCCCAGGCTTTTCGGGCTGTTGCAATCAAATCCTCTTTATTCAGCCGCGGCCAGACGTGCTCCTGCGTGGTTTGCTGAAAGTCGTTAAACTTAAGTTTGATGCCCTGACGGGCGATCAGCAGATCCGGTTTGACCTTTGCCAGTCGCCGTTCCAGTTCGGGATAAAGCTGCCCGGTGATGATCGCCTCGCACGCTTCCCAGTCATGAATATCGTCCGCCAGCGTCCGCTCCACGCCTACCGATTTACGCAGCCGCTCGTTGTTGACGCCGCGCTCATCAATGCCCTGACTGCGCTCCCACAGTATTCGGCCAAACTTACCAAAACGCTTAAGCAACATCGCCAGATCGCTGTTCTGCACGTCTTCGCAGGTGCGTAGACCCATGCTCTCGAGCTTAGCCGCAGACACTTTACCGACGCCGGGGATTTTGCCAAGCGAGAGCGTTTTGATAAATGCCGGAACCTCATCAGGGGTGATTACGTATTGACCGTCAGGCTTGTTAAGGTCCGAGGCAATTTTGGCAAGAAACTTGACCGGTGCGATGCCCGCCGAGGCCGTGAGGTTAAGCTCGCGGGCAATGGTCTGGCGGATCTCCTGCGCCATCAGCGTGGCGGAGCCGTGGCAGTGCAGGCTGTCGGTAACGTCCAGATAGGCTTCGTCCAGCGACAGGGGTTCAATCAGGGAGGTGTACCGGGAGAAGATTTCGCGAATATGGTGGGAGGCTTCTTTATAGGCCTCAAAGCGACCAGGTAATAAGGTTAAATGCGGGCAAAGTTTTAACGCCATGGCGGTTGGCATTGCGCTGCGCACGCCAAATTTGCGCGCCGGATAGTTTGCCGTGCTGATCACTCCGCGCTTCACGCGGCTGCCGCCGATAGCAATAGGAATATCCCGTAGCGCCGGATTATCGCGCATCTCTACCGCAGCAAAAAAACAGTCCATATCAACATGGATTATCTTGCGCATCATCTTCACCACACCTGTAATTATCCACAGTATAACAAAGTACAAAAAATGCGTCAGCTGTTTTACCGTCTCACTTCTGTCATGAAAGCGTGGTACAAAATTGAGCCACTAACCGCTTACAATTCATTTAGTTACATGATTTAAAATGGAATATCATTGATGAAACATATAATTATTGCCTCACTTTTGTTCTCCAGCGCCGCATGGGCCAGTCCACAAATTATCGCCCACCGTGGCGGAACCGCCGATGCGCCAGAGAACACCCTTCCGGCGATCGCGCTAGCGCTGGAAAACCAGGCCCAGGCGATCTGGGTAACCGTCCAGCTCAGTCGTGACGGCGTGCCGGTGTTGTATCGTCCCAGCGATTTGAGTGCGTTGACTACCGCGCAGGGCAAAGTCTCTCAGTACACCCAGGCCGAACTGGCGACATTTGATGCCGGCGCGAAAGCGAAAGCGAAAATGGCCGGTACCACCATCCCGACCCTTAAAGCGGTGCTGGAACGCTGGCCTGACGTCTCTTTCTATATTGATATTAAATCGCCCGACGCAGACCCGGTTGAGATGGGCAAGCAGCTGCAAGCTGTGCTTAAAGAGACCAACAGTCTGAAGCGTGTTCGCGTCTATTCAACAGAGGATCGCTATCTGGATGCGCTGCCTCCCGAGGTACCGCGTTTTGTGACCCGCAGTGAAACGCGTACCCGGCTGGCGAATATCTCCATGAACCACGTATGCCAGTCGCCGACAAAGCAAATGGACGCCTACTGGTACGGGCTGGAGCTGAATCGCAAAGTGGAAGTGGTGGAAAAATTCACCCTGGGCGATGGCATCTCGCCGGCAACCCTGACGTGGGACAAAGAGGCGATGGACTGCTTCCGCTCCCAGGGTAATGCCCATGTGATCCTGCTTGGCGTCAATTCCGACGAGGATTATCAAAAAGCGCAAAGCCTGGGGGCCGACGGCGTGATGGTGGATTCTCCCGCCCAGGCGAAAGCGTGGCTGAAGTAAAAAAATCAGGCCGCTTTCTGCGGCCTGTTTATTTCAGAGGATCCTGTTCTGCTGACGCTGTGCTTCTCGCACTATGCGCTTTTTACGCGCGTCGCAGGGCTCCGGGCAATCGCAGACCTTCTCCAGTCCCAGCGAAGAGATGCCGCCGCAGCTGCCCTGAATGCTTTTGCGCTTGATGATCCAGCCGAGCGACATAGCGAAGACCACCAGCACAAACACCGCAAAGGTCAGTAAAAAAGTCACCACAATCAGCCTCCGAAATCATCGAGCATGATGTTGTCATCTTCCACGCCGAGATCCTGCAGCATCTTAATGACCGCGGCGTTCATCATTGGCGGGCCACACATGTAGAACTCGCAGTCTTCCGGCGCGGCATGCTGCCTGAGGTAGTTTTCATACAGTACGTTATGAATGAACCCGGTATACCCGGTCCAGTTGTCTTCCGGCAGAGGATCGGACAGCGCAATGTGGAAGCTGAAGTTCGGGTTGTCCCGCGCCAGCTGTTCGAACTCCTCCTGATAAAACATTTCGCGCAGCGAGCGCGCGCCATACCAGAAGCTGATTTTACGCTGACTGCCGAGGCGCTTAAGCTGGTCGAAAATGTGCGAACGCATCGGTGCCATCCCGGCGCCACCGCCGATAAAGACCATTTCGGCGTCAGTCTCTTTAGCAAAGAACTCACCAAACGGGCCGGAGATGGTGACGCTATCGCCCGCTTTCAGCGACCAGATATACGACGACATGATCCCCGGCGGCGCGTCCGGCGCATTCGGCGGTGGCGTGGCGATACGCACGTTGAGCATGATGATGCCCTTTTCGTCCGGGTAGTTCGCCATCGAATAGGCGCGCAGCGTAGGCTCTTTGACCTCGGAGACAAAGCGGAACAGATTAAATTTATCCCAGTCCCCGCGATACTCGTCAGGCACGTCAAAGTCTTTATAGGCGACGATATGTGCCGGACACTCGATCTGAATATAGCCGCCCGCCCGGAACGGCACGTCTTCGCCATCGGGTACCCGCAGCTTGAGCTCTTTAATGAAAGTGGCTTTGTTATCGTTGGAGATAACCTCGCACTGCCACTTTTTCACCCCGAAGATCTCCTCCGGCAGTTCAATCTTCATGTTCTGGCGCACCGCCACCTGGCAGGCCAGCCGACATCCCTCTTTCGCCTCACGCTTGCTGATGTGCGACAGTTCCGTCGGCAGGATATCGCCACCGCCCTCTTTCACCGTCACCCGGCACTGCCCGCAGGAGCCGCCGCCGCCGCAGGCAGAAGAGATAAAAATGCCGTTTCCCGAGAGGGTATTCAGCAGTTTGTCGCCCGCAGGCGTGCGGATCTGCTTATCCGCTTCGTCGTTGATCTCGATGATCACATCGCCAGCGTTCACCAGCTTCGATCGCGCCAGCAGAATCAGCCCGGAGAGCACCAGCACGATCAGCGTGAACATCACCACGCCAAGAATAATTTCCATACTTTAAGCCCTTACAGCTGCACACCGGAGAAGGACATAAAGCCCAGCGCCATCAAACCGGTGGTGATAAAGGTGATCCCTAAGCCGCGCAATCCGGCCGGCACGTTGGCATACTTCATTTTTTCGCGCAGCCCTGCCATGGCAACGATGGCAAGCATCCAGCCAATCCCGGAGCCGAAACCGTACACCACCGATTCGGTGAAGTTGTAGTCGCGCTGCACCATAAACGACACGCCGCCAAAGATGGCACAGTTCACCGCAATCAGCGGCAGGAAGATCCCCAACGCCGTGTAGAGCGACGGGAAGTACTTATCGAGGATCATCTCGAGGATCTGCACCAGCGCCGCAATCACCCCAATAAAGGTGATGAAGTTAAGGAAGCTCAGGTCAACGCCGTCGACCAGCGCCCCGTCGCGCAACACCAGATTAAACACCAGGTTGTTGATCGGCACGGCCAGCCCCAGCACCACCGTGACGGCAACGCCCAGGCCGAACGCGGTTGACACTTTTTTGGACACCGCCAGGAAGGTACACATCCCGAGGAAAAACGCGAGCGCCATGTTTTCGACAAATACCGCACGCACAAACAGGCTAAGGTAATGAGCCATCGTCGGTTACTCCTTTTCCTGCTGTTCAGGACGCCAGGTTCTCACCGCCCAGATCAGCAAACCGATAATGAAGAACGCACTGGGCGCCAGCAGAAACAGACCATTTGGCAGATACCAGCCACCGTTTTGCACGGTATCGAGCACGGTGATACCAAACAGCTTTCCGCTGCCGATCAGTTCGCGCAGGAAACCGACCGTCAGCAGGATCACGCCGTAACCGAGGCCGTTGCCGATACCGTCCATAAAGCTGGCCAGCGGCGGCATTTTCATCGCATAGGCTTCTGCGCGTCCCATCACGATACAGTTGGTGATGATCAGGCCGACAAACACCGACAGCTGTTTGGAGGTCTCGTAGGCAAATGCCCGCAGCAGCTGATCCACCACGATCACCAGCGAGGCGATGATCGCCATCTGCACGATAATGCGCACGCTGTTGGGAATGTGATGGCGGATCATTGAGATGAACATGCTGGAAAATGCCGTCACCAGCGTCACCGCCAGGGTCATGACCACGGCGGTTTCCATTTTAGTGGTCACCGCCAGTGCGGAACATACTCCCAGTACCTGCAGGGTAATCGGATTATTGGCAATCAGCGGCCCAACGAGCACCCGTTTGACTTCTTTCAGTTCGCTTGCATCAGCCATTGTTCAGCTCTCCCTCGCGTACTTTTTTAAGAAATGGTCCAAAACCCATCTCGCCCATCCAGAAGGTAAAGCTGTGCTGCACGCCGTTGGAGGTCAGCGTGGCGCCCGACAGACCATCGACGGCATATTCATCGCCCGGACGTGCGGCCCCTTTCATCACTTTCAGCGCCGGTTGACCCTTGTCGTCCAGCACTTTTTTGCCGATGAACTGCGCCCGCCAGGCCGGATTTTCGATTTCGCCGCCCAGCCCCGGGGTTTCGCCCTGATCGTAGTAAGTAATGCCCTTGACGGTACGGCCATCGGTATCGAGGGCGACAAAGGCATACATCATCGACCACAAACCGTTGCCGTACACCGGCAGGATCATCTGCTGTACGCGCTGGTGTTCATCGCGCACCAGGTAGATTTCGGCGGTATTGCTGCGACGCTTAATGCCTGCGGGATCCTGGCTGACGTCCAGCTCGGTGCTGCGTTGCGGATCTTTCAGCGCCTGCGCCTGGTTGTAGCTCGCCGGATCGTGGTCGAGCAGATCGCCGCTTGCCAGATCAACCAGCCGCGGCGTGATGCGGGAAGCAAAAGTCTGCGCCACATCTTCGGGGCTCATTTCACCCGGCATCAGCCCGGCAACGGACAGGATGTTGCGCTGCTTATCCAGGGCGCGCTGTTCCTGCTGGCGGGACTTGAGCCCCACGGCAGAGCCCGCCACCACAATGGAGCAGACCAGACACAGCACCAGAACCACCGTCAGCGTTTTGCCGATGCTGTCATTATTTTTTATCTCAGCCACGCGCCTTCCTCCGTTTGATGTTGGCACGCACCACCAGGTAATCGAACAGCGGCGCAAACAGGTTGGCGAACAAGATCGCCAGCATCATCCCTTCCGGATAGGCCGGATTCACGACGCGAATAAGTACGCACATCCCGCCAATCAACGCCCCGTAACACCATTTACCCTTGTCGGTGAATGATGCCGAAACCGGGTCGGTGGCCATAAACATCATCCCGAAGGCAAATCCGCCCAGCACCAGGTGCCAGTACCACGGCATAGCGAACATCGGGTTGGTGGCCGAGCCAATCAGGTTAAACAGCGTTGCGGTGACGATCATGCCAAGCATGACGCCCGCCACGATGCGCCACGAGGCGACGCGGCCAAACAGAATAATGGCCCCGCCAATCAGGATCATCAGGGTGGAGACTTCACCAATCGAGCCCGGAAGGGTACCGACAAAGGCATCGAACCAGCTGACCGGTTGGCCGGTGGCATTGTTGACCAGCGCTTCGCCACCGTGAGCCGCCCACTGCGAGAGTGGCGTGGCGCCAGAGAACCCGTCCGCCGCCGTCCAGACCAGATCGCCGGAGATTTGCGCCGGGTAGGCAAAGAACAGGAACGCGCGCCCGGCCAGCGCCGGGTTGAGGAAGTTGCGCCCGGTGCCGCCGAAGATCTCCTTGGCAATCACCACGCCAAAGCTGATGCCCATCGCCGCTTGCCACAACGGCAAGGTTGGCGGGACAATCAGGGCAAACAGGATTGAAGTGACAAAGAAGCCTTCGTTAATCTCGTGTTTGCGCACGATGGCAAACAGCACTTCCCAGAAGCCGCCGACCAAAAATACCGTCAGGTAAATGGGCAGGAAGTAGACCGCCCCCAGCGTCATCATGCTGAGCCAGCCCGCATCGGCGCTAAAGCTGACGCCGAGCATCTGCGCGACCCGATAGTGCCAGTCGCCCGCGATAACCTGCTGCACCTGCTGGGCATCATACAGATGATGCAGCGCCGGAATGGTCTGCAAGCCGACGTTGTACATGCCCCAGAACATTGCCGGGAAAACGGCGAACCAGACGAGGATCATCATGCGCTTCAGGTCGATAGCATCACGCACATGCGCGGCCCCTTTAGTCACCTGCCCGGGCGTATAGAGCAGCGTCGCGGTCGCTTCAAACAGCGGGTAGTACTTTTCCAGTTTGCCGCCGTGAGTAAAGTGCGGCTCCAGTTTTTCAATGAGATGTTTCAGGCCCATCAGTTATCCTTCCTGCTCAATGCGGGTTAACACCTCGCGCAATACGGGTCCATATTCGTACTTACCGGGACACACATAGGTACACAGCGCCAGATCTTCTTCATCCAGCTCAAGGCAGCCCAGCGCCTGGGCGCTGTCGGTATCACCCGCCAGCAAATCGCGCAGCAGCATGGTTGGCAGAATGTCGAGTGGCATCACGCGTTCATAATTGCCGATCGGCACCATCGCCCGCTCGCCGCCGTGGGTATCCGTTGAGAAGTTAAACAGCTTGTTGCGCAGGAAATGGCCCAGCGTGGTGCGGGTCACCGAGAATTTCTCTCTGCCCGGCATGACCCAGCCGAACAGCTCTTTCTCGCGCCCCTCTTTCACCACACAGACCTGCAGATGAAAACGCCCGAGATAGGCCTGAGCCCCCACCGCTTGTCTGCCGCTCAGCACAGAGCCCGAGATATGTCGGTTATCGCCGTCCTGCGTTTCGGCCACCAGCAGTTCAGTGATATCCGCGCCAAGGCAGGTGCGCACCAGACGCGGGTTGCGCAGCTGTGGGCCACCCAGCGCAATCACCCGCTCGCTGCACAGCTGCCCGGTGGTGAACAGTGTGCCGATGGCGATCACGTCCTGATAATTGAGATGCCAGACCTGCTTTGTCTGGCTAACGGCATCCAGAAAATGGATATGCGTGCCCACCAGCCCTGCCGGATGCGGCCCGGCAAAGGTATTAAAGGTCACTTTGCCCTGCGGGTGCCCGCCCAGCTTGCCGCCATTGGCCTGGCAGACATGTACTCTGCCGTCCGTCAGTCGTGTGAGTAACGTTAACCCGGCGTCAAAGGCCTGCCGCTGCGCCAGGATAATAGGCTGCGGGTCAGCACTGAGCGGGTTGGTGTCCATCGCGGTGACAAAGATAGCGGCAGGAACGGTACCAGGCACCGGGGTTTTGCTGTAGGGACGCGTGCGCAGCGCCGTCCAGAGTCCAGATTCAAGCAGCTGCGATTGCACCGCATCACGGTTAAGCGTGGCCAGATTAGCGCTATCGTGGCGGGCAAACTCGCGCTGCGCATCGCCTTCAAGACGGATGACCACCGACTGCAGTACCCGACGCTCGCCACGATGGATAGCCACGACGGTACCGGCGGCCGGAGCGGTAAAGAGAACGCCGGGATTTTTTTTATCCTCAAACAGCGTCTGACCTTTAATCACCCGGTCGCCTTCCTGCACCAGCATGGTGGGACGCATACCGATGTAGTCATCCCCCAGAATCGCCACGTGACGCGGTAATGCGCACGGCGAAACCTGCTGGACGGGGATGCCAGCAATCGGCAAATCAAGTCCTTTTCTGATTTTAATCATAATGTTAGCTAATATCCATGAACAACAGTCCGGACCGGAATGCCGGACAGGTTGAAATCGTTGCACAGGAGAAGAAAGGCGGCGGGAACTCACTCATGTAACCAGCAGGATCGCCTGATCCTGAGAAAAGCTTCCTTTCTTGACCTTCGGTCATAAGAACGGCGCAGTGTAGCATTTTCGCCCATCGGGCGGCACGGATAACGCAGCGGCACGGGATCAAAATGCGAGCTATTGCGCAAAGTTCTCAAAGCCAGCGCTGCTTATTCAGGTTATAAGGTAAAACTATTTTGTAAACCGACACGTTGACGCTTGCGAAAAAATGCAGTGGTGCTAATGTGAGCAGCCCTGATACAGATTAATCTTATTCCGGGTTTCTTTTGCCGTCCTGGCAAGTTGGTTATGTTTTATCAAGGAACATGTTGTATGCGTAAAATCGCATTGTTCATTGCGATGCTTCTTATTCCGTGCGTTTCGTTTGCCGGGCTGCTCAGCAGCAATAGCTCCACGACGCCGGTCAGCAAAGAATATAAACAGCAGTTGATGGGCTCCCCGGTCTATATCCAGATCTTTAAGGAAGAGCGCACGTTAGACCTGTTTGTGAAGATGGGTGAGACGTATCAACTGCTCGACAGCTATAAAATCTGCAACTACTCCGGCGGTCTGGGTCCGAAACAGCGTCAGGGCGATTTCAAAAGCCCGGAAGGGTTTTACAACGTTCAGCGTAACCAACTCAAACCCGACAGCCGCTTCTATAAAGCCATCAACATCGGTTTTCCGAATGCCTATGATCGCGCGCACGGCTATGACGGTAAATACCTGATGATCCACGGTGCCTGCGTATCCGTCGGTTGCTATGCGATGACCGACAGTGGGATTGATGAGATCTTCCAGTTTGTTACGGGTGCACTGGTCTTCGGGCAGTCTGCCGTGCAGGTGAGCATCTATCCGTTCCGCATGACTGACGCCAATATGCAGCGTCATAGAACGTCGTATTTCGCGGACTTCTGGAAGCAGTTAAAGCCGGGTTATGACTACTTCCAGCAAACGCGTAAGCCGCCAACGATCTCAGTGGTGGACGGACGTTACGTGGTCAGCAAGCCGCTGAGCCACGAAGTTATCCAGCCACAGCTGGCGTCAAATTACGCGCTCCCCGAGACAAAATAAGATCCACTCGCCTGGCATGATTTTTTGCCAGGCTTCATTGCCCGTTAGCGGCTGAGTGGCAATCACCGTTACCACATCGTTAGGTGTGGTTTCAGTCTGAAAATCAATCTCCACATCCTGATCCAGCAGTTTTGCCACGCCGAACGGCGCCCGCCGGGTGATCCAGTACAGATTCGTCGAGCAAAACGCCATCACATATCGCCCATCCGAAAGCAGCATGTTAAACACGCCCTTCTCGCGCAGCTCTGACGCTAGCGAGGCGATGTATTTGAAGACTGAGGCCATGTTGCCCGGCGTGCGCGGGTAGCGCTCGGTCAGCTTGTGCAGCAACCAGCAAAAAGCCTTTTCGCTGTCGGTTTCTCCCACCGGACGGAAGTTGCCCGTCTCAAGCGTCTTATAACCGGTCAGCTGCCCATTATGGGCGTAGGTCCAGTTGCGTCCCCACAGCTCGCGGGTAAACGGATGGGTATTCTCCAGCGCCACTTCGCCCCGGTTGGCCTGGCGAATATGGGCCACTACCGAGCGGGATTTAATCGGATAATCCTGCACCAGTCTGGCAATCGGCGAATTAAAGCTGGGTTGTGGATCCTTGAACGTGCGACAACCTTTCCCTTCGTAGAAGGTAATGCCCCAGCCGTCTTTATGCGGCCCGGTTCCTCCACCGCGCTGGACCAGCCCGGTGAAACTAAAGCAGATATCGGTCGGCACATTGGCGCTCATCCCGAGCAGTTCGCACATACATCACCTCCACAACAGCGGGGGCAATAAGCCCCCAGCGAAGTCTTACTTAACCATCTCTTTTTCGATTAACTGGATCAGGATATGGATCACTTTGATGTGAATTTCCTGAACACGGTCAGCGTAACCGAAATGCGGCACACGAATTTCGATATCCGCAGAACCGGCCATTTTGCCGCCGTCTTTACCGGTCAGGGTGATGACTTTCATCCCCTTCTCGCGTGCAGCTTCGATGGCTTTAATGACGTTGGCGGAGTTGCCTGAGGTGGAAATCCCCAGCAGAACATCCCCTTCGCGGCCCACGGCTTCAACATAACGCGAGAAGATGTGATCGTAACCGAAGTCATTGCCCACGCAGGAGATGTGGCTGACGTCAGAGATGGCGATCGCCGGATAGCCCGGACGGTTTTCACGGTAGCGACCGGTTAACTCTTCGGCGAAGTGCATGGCGTCACAGTGGGAACCGCCATTGCCGCAAGAGAGCACTTTACCACCCGCTTTAAAGCTGTCGGCCAGCAGGACCGCGGCGCGCTGAATCGCGTGAATATTGGCTTCATCTTTCAGAAAGTTAGCCAGCGTTTCCGCTGCTTCGTTCAGTTCGTTACGAATAAGATCCTGGTACATGAGGATAATCCTTCAGTATTGATGAAATAACCCAGCAAGTTTACCGGATAGCGGTAAAAGCGAGAAGCTAAAGCCGTGGTAATCGGCAGCAGTTTTGCGTTTTTGTGCCGTGCGAAACCTGAACAATGTGAACCAGGTTGTAATTATTTTGTGAATACATTGCTAAAAGAAATAACATCCACTACAACCATATCATCACAAGTGGTCAGACCTCCTACAAGACAGGGAGCTTTTTTTATGATGATTCTCAGTATTTTCTTAACCGTTGTTCTGCTCGGAGTGCTGTTCTATCACCGGGTCAGCTTGCTTCTGAGCAGTCTTATTTTACTGGCGTGGACCGCTGCGCTTGGCGTAAGCGGCATCTGGAATATCTGGGTGCTGGTTCCGCTGGCGATTATGCTGGTGCCGTTTAACATCACCTCCATGCGTAAGTCGATGATTTCCGTCCCGGTATTCCGCGGCTTCCGCAAAGTGATGCCACCGATGTCACGCACCGAAAAAGAGGCGATCGACGCGGGTACCACCTGGTGGGAAGGCGAGCTGTTCCAGGGGAATCCTGACTGGAAAAAGCTGCATAACTATCCGCAGCCGCGCCTGACTGCCGAAGAGCAGGCGTTTATCGACGGCCCGGTAGAAGAAGCCTGCCGCATGGCAAACGACTTCCAGATCACTCATGAAATGGCCGATCTGCCGCCAGAACTGTGGGCATATCTGAAAGAACATCGCTTCTTCGCGATGATCATCAAGAAAGAGTACGGCGGCCTGGAGTTCTCTGCTTACGCTCAGGCTCGCGTGCTGCAAAAACTGGCGGGCGTCTCCGGGATCCTGGCGATCACCGTCGGCGTACCGAACTCTTTAGGCCCGGGCGAACTGCTGCAACACTACGGGACTGAAGAACAAAAGAATCATTACCTGCCGCGCCTGGCCCGCGGTCAGGAGATCCCGTGCTTCGCGCTGACCAGCCCGGAAGCGGGTTCCGATGCGGGTGCCATCCCGGATACTGGCGTGGTCTGTATGGGCGAGTGGCAGGGTGAACAGGTGCTGGGAATGCGTCTGACCTGGAACAAACGCTACATCACGCTGGCACCGATCGCCACGGTGCTGGGGCTGGCGTTTAAACTCTCTGACCCCGACAAACTGCTGGGTGATGAAGAAGAGCTCGGTATTACCTGTGCGCTGATCCCAACGTCAACGCCGGGCGTTGAGATTGGTCGTCGTCACTTCCCGCTGAACGTGCCGTTCCAGAACGGTCCGACCCGTGGCGACAACATTTTTGTTCCCATTGATTACATCATTGGCGGCCCGAAAATGGCCGGCCAGGGCTGGCGCATGCTGGTGGAATGTCTGTCTGTAGGACGTGGCATTACCCTGCCGTCGAACTCAACCGGCAGCCTGAAATCGGTGGCAATGGGGATTGGCGCATACGCCCATATCCGCCGCCAGTTCAAAATCTCTATCGGCAAGATGGAAGGGATTGAAGAGCCGCTGGCGCGTATCGCAGGCAACGCCTACGTCATGGATGCTGCGGCTTCCCTGATTACTTACGGAATTATGCTCGGCGAGAAACCGGCGGTGCTGTCGGCCATCGTGAAGTATCACTGCACCCACCGCGCGCAGCAGTCAATTATTGATGCAATGGATATCGCTGGCGGGAAAGGCATTATGCTCGGCGAAGGTAACTTCCTGGCTCGTGGCTATCAGGGCGCGCCGATTGCCATCACCGTGGAAGGGGCAAATATTCTGACCCGCAGCATGATGATCTTCGGTCAGGGTGCGATTCGCTGCCATCCCTATGTGCTGGCAGAGATGGACGCCGCACAGAATAACGATGTGGATGCGTTCGATAAACTGCTGTTCAAACACATTGGTCACGTTGGCAGCAATAAAGTGCGCAGCTTCTGGCTGGGTCTGACCCGCGGTTTGACCAGCTCCACGCCAACCGGTGATGCAACCCGCCGCTACTACCAGCATCTGAACCGTCTGAGCGCCAACCTTGCGCTGCTCTCCGACGTATCGATGGCGGTACTGGGCGGCAGCCTGAAGCGTCGGGAACGTATCTCCGCGCGTCTGGGCGATGTGCTGAGTCAGATCTACCTCGCCTCGGCAGTGCTGAAACGCTACGACGACGAAGGCCGTCATGAGGCGGATCTTCCACTGGTTCACTGGGGCGTGCAGGATGCGCTGTATCAGGCGGAACAGGCGATTGACTCCCTGCTGGTCAACTTCCCAAACCGTCTTGTGGCAGGTGCTCTGCGCGTGGCTATCTTCCCGACCGGTCGTCACTATCTGGCGCCGTCCGATAAGCTGGATCATAAAGTGGCGAAGATCCTGCAGGTGCCGAGCGCTACCCGCTCGCGGATTGGTCGCGGTCAGTATCTGACTCCGAGTAAACATAACCCGGTTGGTCTGCTGGAAGAGGCGCTGCTGGACGTGATGGCGGCGGATCCTATTCATCAGAAAATTTGTAAACAGCTGGGTAAAAACCTGCCGTTTACCCGCCTGGATGAGCTGGCGAAACAGGCGCTGGCGGGCGGTATTATCAGCCAGGATGAGGCTAGCCTGCTGATCAAGGCCGAAGCGAGCCGTCTGCGCAGTATCAACGTGGATGACTTCGACGCCGACGAACTGGCGACACAGCCGGTAAAGCTTGCGGAGAACATCCGCAAACCTGAAGCCGCGTAACCCGCATCAATGCTCACCAACCCCGCCTCGTGCGGGGTTTTTTATTGCCACCCGTTTGTCTAATTGTCGTGCTACAGTGTCGAAATGTGGTCCTTCGAGGAGTCTTACTGTGCCTGGTTTGAAGATTACGCTTTTGCAACAACCGCTGGTGTGGATGGATGGCCCCGCCAACCTGCGCCATTTTGATCGTCAGCTGGAAGAAATTGTCGGGCGCGATGTCATTATCCTGCCAGAAATGTTTACTACCGGGTTCGCCATGGAAGCCGCAAAGAAGTCGATGCCGCAGGACGATGTCGTCGCCTGGATGCAGGCCCGGGCGCAGCAAACCCAGGCGTTAATCGCCGGTAGCGCCGCATTACAAACCGAACGCGGGCCGGTGAACCGTTTCCTGCTGGTTGAGCCAGAGGGTAAGGTGCATTTTTACGACAAACGCCACCTGTTCCGGATGGCCGACGAGCATCAGCACTATGAAGCGGGCAACGAACGGCTGGTGTTTGAGTGGCGCGGCTGGCGCATTCTGCCGCTGGTCTGCTATGACCTTCGCTTCCCGGTGTGGTCACGTAACTGCAACGATTATGATCTGGCGCTGTATGTCGCTAACTGGCCTGCGCCGCGTTCGCTGCACTGGCAGGCGTTGCTGACAGCGCGCGCCATTGAGAACCAGGCGTATGTCGCAGGCTGCAACCGGGTAGGCACCGATGGCAATGGTCATCATTATCGCGGCGACAGCCGGGTGATTAACCCGCAGGGCGAGATCATCGCCACCGCCGAGCCGCACCATGCCACACGCATTGATGCAGAGCTGTCGCTAACAGCGTTGAGAGAGTACCGGGAGAAGTTTCCTGCCTGGCAGGATGCGGATCCGTTCAGCATCAGTTAATTACGCTCGGGCGGCGCATGCGTCTGCCCGATTTAACGACGCGCTGAAACGACAAAGGCCTGAGTCATTGCTGACTCAGGCCTTTTGAATAGTGGCGGAACGGACGGGACTCGAACCCGCGACCCCCTGCGTGACAGGCAGGTATTCTAACCGACTGAACTACCGCTCCACTGTGTTCCGTTGGGAACGAGGCAGATAGTACGGTTTGCCTCGGATCCCGTCAATGCTTTTTCTCTGCTTTTGAATCACTTGCTGCAAAAATCGCCCATACGCTTATTTTACCAGCATTTGCGGCGGATTTATCCGCGCCAGAGGCAGCTACCGCCCTTCTTCTGCACCAGATCCAGCCGGGATTCATGCGCCACTAACTCTTCATCGCTGGCTAAAATAACCCGTAAGGCATCTGACTGACGCACAATGCGTTGGATCCCGCCTTCGTTTAACCGCTGCTGTGCATCACTGTCAGAACTAAAAGACAGCGCGGTCTGACCGCCGGTCATCAGCAGGTAGACGTCTGCCAGGATCTGGGAATCGAGCAGTGCCCCGTGCAGCGTTCGTTTGCTGTTATCTATTTCGTAGCGCGAGCATAACGCATCCAGGCTGTTACGCTTGCCGGGGAACATCTTCCTCGCCATCGCCAGGCTGTCGGTCACCTTACAGAAGGTGTCGGTCTTCGGCAGCCCGCGGTTGAGTTTATTAAACTCGTAGTCCATAAAGCCGATATCGAACGAGGCATTATGGATGACAAGCTCGGCGCCCTTGATGTACTCGATGAACTCATCGGCGACGTCAGCAAAGGTGGGCTTATCGAGTAAGAACTCATCTGCGATGCCGTGAACGCCAAAGGCTTCGGGGTCCACCAGCCGATCCGGCTTCAGGTAAACGTGGAAGTTATTCCCCGTCAGACGGCGGTTGATGACCTCGACGGCACCGATCTCGATAATCTTGTGCCCTTCATAGTGGGCACCGATCTGATTCATACCGGTGGTTTCGGTATCGAGGACGATGATCCTGTCAGCGCTAAGTGTGTCTGCAATGCTCATTCTGTAGGCCTGTTCTTTTCAACGGCGATATTGTAAACAACCTGGCCGGGCCTTCAAGGGCTAATTCGCCGCACCTCTATTTTGCAGTGCCGAAGCCGGTCATTTATGTCAGACTTGCCGTTTTCATCACAGGATGTCTGCCAGGATGCGTAAACAGGTAGAAATTTACACCGACGGTTCTTGCCTCGGCAATCCGGGCCCCGGGGGTTACGGTGCGATCATACGGTATCGCGAACATGAAAAAACCTTCAATGAAGGCTATCGCCTGACCACCAATAACCGCATGGAACTAATGGCGGCGATTGTGGCGCTTGAGGCCCTGAAAGAGCACTGTGATGTGGTGCTAAGCACGGACAGCCAGTATGTGCGCCAGGGGATCACCCAGTGGATCCATAACTGGAAAAAGCGCGGCTGGAAAACCGCCGACAAAAAACCGGTTAAGAATGTCGATCTCTGGCAGCGCCTGGATGCGGCGCTCGGTGAGCATAAGATCCAATGGGAGTGGGTGAAAGGCCATGCCGGCCACCCGGAAAACGAACGTTGCGACGAGCTGGCGCGCGCGGCGGCCATGAATCCGCAGCATGAAGATGTAGGCTATAAGCCGGAGGCCTGATCAGGGCTTACGATATTGTCGCGTGGCGCCTACGGCGGCACGCAGCCGGGTTCTGGATTTACTTTGCTTCATTGGATTGAGTGTCAGGGGAACGGTTCGCTTGCGCGCGACAATCACCTGCATACAGCCCAGCGCCGGCAAATGGGTACTGAGCATCTTCCCGCCCTGCCGCGTCCACGGCACGACCTGAAAACCGCTCTGGTGCATCACCTCAAAGTTGAGCAGCGAGAGCCAGTCTAGCTGGCGCATCAGGGTAAACATGCGGCTGTTGTAAGGCGGCGTGCGGCGCAGCACTGGCACCAGCTTTCGCATCCCCATCAGGCTCATCGGATTAAACCCACTGATCACCAGCCATCCATCATCAATCAAAACCCGATCGACCTCGCGTAATAGACGATGCGGATCGTCGCACCAGGGCAACGAATGCGCCAGCAGGCAGGCATCAACGGATTTTTCAGCAAAGGGCAGATGCAGCGGATCGGCTTTCACCTGCACCGGCTCTCCTCCCAGCGAGACATTGACCTGATGTGAAATTGCGCAGCTTTCCGAGTTGATTTCCGCGCTCAGATTGCCAATCTTAAGCAGGTGAAAACCATACATTTTCGCGAACCAGGGCTTAAGCTGCTGCTCAAGTGCTTCGCGATAATATTCGCCCCAGGGCAATTCCGCCCAGTGTTCCGGTGCGATAACAATCTGAGGTATCCTTGCCGGTTTCATCAAACACCCGCCACGCTATGAGAGGTAATGTATGAATCTTATCAGTATTCCTGCTTTTCAGGACAATTACATCTGGGTTTTAACCGATGACTCCGGTCGCTGCATTATTGTCGATCCGGGCGAGGCCGAACCGGTATTAAACGCAATTGAGCACAACCAGTGGCAGCCGGAGGCGATACTGCTTACTCATCACCACCGCGATCACGTCGGTGGCGTAGCGGCACTTTGTGCAAAATTTCCGCATCTGGTGGTTTATGGTCCGGCAGAGGCAAAAGATAAAGGGGTTACACGCGTAGTTGAAGATGGCGAAAAGTTCGTCATTCTTATGTTGGAATTTTCTGTAATTGCCACACCGGGTCACACATCCGGACATATTTCGTTCTTCAGTTTTCCTTATCTTTTTTGTGGCGACACGATGTTCTCCGGCGGCTGTGGCCGTCTGTTCGAAGGCACGCCAACCCAGATGTACCAGTCCTTCCAGAAAATTAACGCACTTTCCGACGAGACGTTGATTTGTTGCGCACATGAATACACTTTAGCAAACATGAAGTTTGCAATGCACATTCTGCCAGAGGATCGTGCAATTCAGGATTATTACCTTAAAGTGAAGGAGTTACGTGCAAAACAACAAAGCACACTCCCTGTAATTCTGAAAAATGAGCGTAAAATAAATTTATTCTTAAGAACCGATGACATTGATTTAATTAATAAAATCAATGAAGAAACAAATATGCAACAACCTGAGGCCCGTTTCGCGTGGTTAAGGGCAAAGAAAGATGTGTTCTGACAATTGCGGGTTGCCTTTTCAAAAATTCGTCGTTATCATCGCTCGTCTTTTAAGCAACTATTGACACACACATGAAGGCAAAAGCGATATTACTCGCCTCTGTCCTGCTTGTGGGTTGCCAGGCGTCGCAAAACGCCGGCAACGTACAACAGCACGCACAGAGCCTTTCTGCAGCTGGTCAAGGGGAAGCAGGGAAGTTTACAAGTCAATCGCGATGGGCAGACGATGGGACGTCTTTCGCACAGGATCAAGACTTGTGGGCCTCTATTGGCGACGAGCTAAAGATGGGAATTCCGGAGAACAACCGGATACGCGAACAGAAACAGAAGTATTTAAGAAATAAGAGCTATCTCCACGATGTAACTTTACGGGCAGAGCCGTATATGTACTGGATAGCAGGGCAAGTTAAGAAACGTAACATGCCTATGGAACTGGTACTACTACCCATAGTGGAGAGCGCTTTTGACCCGCACGCAACGTCTGGTGCCAACGCCGCAGGGCTTTGGCAGATCATACCGAGCACTGGGCGAAATTATGGATTGAAACAGACCCGCAGCTACGATGCGCGTCGTGATGTGGTCGCTTCGACGACTGCCGCTCTCGACATGATGCAACGTCTGAACAAGATGTTCGACGGTGACTGGCTGTTGACTGTCGCTGCGTATAACAGCGGCGAAGGTCGTGTACTGAAGGCAATGAAAGCGAATAAAGCACGGGGCAAGCCCACCGACTTTTGGTCGCTTCCACTGCCACGGGAAACTAAGCTGTACGTACCGAAAATGCTGGCATTGAGTGATATTCTCAAAAACAGCAAACAGTACGGCGTGAAGCTGCCGACTGGAGATGAAAGTCGTGCGCTGGCGAGAGTCCGTCTCAACAATCCTGTTGAACTGAAACAGATTGCGGATATGGCGGGCATCTCGGTCACCAAACTGAAGGCCTTTAACGCAGGTGTGAAAGGCTCTACGCTTGGTGCCAACGGGCCGAAGTACGTCCTGGTGCCACAAAAACACGCGGAACAACTACGCGTATCGCTCGCTTCGGGTGAAATTGCTGCGGTTCAGTCTACGCTGATCGCCGATAATTCACCGGTTAACAGCCGTAGCTATCAGGTACGTTCAGGCGATACGCTTTCAGGCATCGCATCACGTCTGGGTGTGAGCACGAAGGATTTGCAGCAGTGGAATAATCTGCGCGGTTCTTCGCTGAAAGTGGGTCAGGACCTGACGGTTGGCGCGGGTAAAAGCGCGCAGCGTCTCGCCAGCAACGACGATAGTATTACCTATCGTGTGCGGAAAGGTGATTCGCTATCCAGTATTGCGAAGCGTCACGGCGTGAACATCAAAGATGTGATGCGCTGGAACAGTGATACTGACAACCTGCAGCCTGGCGATCGGATCACGCTGTTTGTGAAAAACAACGCGACACCGGATTCCTGATTTCAGAGACAGATATAAAAAGGCACCGATTCCCCCGGTGCCTTTTTTGTTTATCCCGCTTTCTGCGCTTCAGCCAGGATCGTATCACTGGTAAATGAACCCTCTTCCTGCAGTTCAAAATACGCTTTTACCTCGGCTGAGGCACTCTCCTGATACAGACGAATGGCCTGGCTCAGGGCCTCCGGCGTGCGCATACGCGCGATCCATGATGAGAATTCCAGGGTCAGCCTGTCAGTCTGCAGCGAGCGCGAAATCAAGCCAGCATCGGTGAACATCGATAACCACTCACCACTGGAATAATTACGCACATGAGACGTGTCGCGCAGCGCTTCGACCGTTTGTAACCACACATCGCGTACCGGATGACCCGGTGACATGATATCCATGATAATCACCGTCCCGCCCGGTTTCAGCACCCGTTTAACTTCACGCAGCGCCTGCCCGACATCATGCCAGTGGTGTGCAGAGTAACGGCTAATAACGACATCGAAGGATTGATCGTCAAAGGGTAAGGATTCAGCATAACCCTGCCGGGTAGCCAAATTTGCCAGTCCCTTCTCTTTTGCGGCTTCTGCCACAACCTCCAGCATCTGACTGGATAAATCGTATGCCGTCACCTGAGCGACCTGCTGTGCCGCCACAAAACTGGCATGACCGGCACCACAGCCTAAATCAAGGACGCAAGCGTTGGGAAAATCGGCCAGCCTTTCTGCCAGACGAACCAGATCGCGCCCGGATGCATGCACCGCGCTGGTGAGATAGGCTTTGGCCTGAGAGCCAAACTGTTTTTCGACGTTGTCATGATGGGACTGTGTTGTCATTTTGCTGTCCTTCGGTTTGTAGAAAAATAAAGGGCAGCACCTGCGCAGGTCTGCCCCATGGCAGACCTGACCGACCTTTATCTCTCAGGTTTGCCGGGACTGAATTCGACGAGTAGCGGATTGTGATCGGACGCACGGGTCACCAGCACTGAGGCTTCGGCAACGTTCAGACCACGATAGAAGACAAAATCGAGAGGACGGCCAAACGCCTTACGACGCTGGTCATCGGTAAAACGGACTTCGCGCAGCGACATCTCACGTGCAAAGCGGTACAGCGCGTTCATCCGCGGACGACTCCAGGCATTGAAATCACCGGCCATCACCACCGGACCACTGTGATGGGCGATCTGATCGCCAATAGGGAGCAATTGCTTACTGTAAACATCCACGCCAAGGCTGAAATTGACCGCGTGAATATTCACCACCATCAGCAGCCGGGTATCCGGCAACGGGTAGACGGTGACAAGCGCTGATTTAGCCAGCCGCAGGATCGGTTCACGTTCACGCAGTGGGCAACAATAAACCGGATGGGCGGCAGAGAGGGTCATCACCCCCGATGGATGCTGAGGCAGAACAAATGCCGGAACCTGATCTGCGGCAAGATAGTTAGTGGTCGCAAACCTTACCAGTTCCGGCGTGGCTTGAGCCTCCTGCAACAACACGAGATGCGCATCCTTGCCAAAATTCTGCAGGACGGACAACCATTCAGCGCGCTGCTGCTTAAAAATATTCCAGACCAGAACCCGAATTTTTGCATCGCTACTCAACGGGGCTCCAGCGGGTAATGCCTGCCCAATGCTCGCAAACGACCCCGGAGGTAAAATTCTCTCCGCAGGTTGCCCGGCAACATAACGCATAGCATAGGTATTTTTTCGCACTGTTTGAAACGACCTCTATAACCAGAACCCGTCCAGGAAATGGAACGGGTTCTATTGTTATAGGGTTTTAAGCTCATACTTTCAACGCAATTACAGATAAACCGCTTTTTGGTTATGTAAGCAAGTGCTTACCAGGAACTCATCCGAGCGCGATGCGAGCGAGTTTGTCCAAGCGTCCGCTCAGACCAATCAACAGAAATGCTGCGAGAACGATAACGGCGCCAATCCACGGCGTTTGCGCCAGACCAACGTGTTCAACCGTCTGACCACCAATAATAGACCCTAACGCGATGCCGACGTTAAACGCGGCGATGTTCAGTCCGGAGGCGACATCCACGGCGTTTGGCGTATACAGTTCCGCTTTTTGTACGACATACACCTGTAAGCCCGGCACGTTACCAAAGGCAAACATCCCCATTACCAGTACTGTGGCCAGCGCGGCATACTGCATGGATGCGGTGAACTGGAAGATCAGTAGCAGAACAACCAGCGCGGCAAAAATAATCTTCAGTGCCGGCACTGCCCCATGTTTATCGGCAAGCTTTCCACCCCAGACGTTACCTATCGCTACCGACACGCCGTATCCCAGCAGGATCCAGCTTACTGCGCTCGGTGAGAACCCGGCCAGCTCCTGCATCATCGGTGCCAGAAAAGTAAAAGCGGTGAACACGCCGCCGTAACCCAGCGCAGTGATGGCATAGATCATCAGCAAACGTGGGTGCGTCAGCACTTTCAGCTGGTCACGCAGAGTCGCTGCCGCACGACCGGGGATATTCGAAGGGATCAGTATCAGGCTGCTGACTAATGCGATTACCCCAAGCAGTGACACCGCGAGGAAGGTTTCACGCCAGCCAAAGTGTTGGCCGATAAAGGTACCCAGTGGAACACCGGTAACCAGCGCGACGGTTAACCCACCAAACATTATGGCAATAGCGGAGGCCGCTTTTTCCTTTGGCACCAGGCTTGTTGCGATTGTCGAACCGATGGAGAAGAAAACCCCATGAGCCAGCCCCGTCAGCAGACGGGCAACGATCAGCGTCGAATAATCAGGTGCCTGCCACGCGAGAATGTTTCCTGCAGTGAAGAGAACCATCAGCCCCATCAACAACTGCTTACGCGGTAGGCGACCGGTCAGGGCGGTGAGTACCGGTGCGCCGATAGCGACTCCGAGGGCGTAAATAGAAACCAGCAGACCCGCAGAAGGCAGCGAGATGGCAAGCTGATCAGCGATGGTCGGCACCAGACCGACAATAACAAATTCGGTCGTGCCAATTGCAAAGGCACTGATCGTCAGGGCAAGTAGCGCCAGAGGCATATAAAACTCCGTATCAACAGGATTAAGATGACACGGAGTATGCGCCAGTGTTTAAATAACAAAAATGCTCAAAGTATCAATACAATTTTGCGGATTAAGCAACAATGAAAGCAACCTCTGAAGAACTGGCGATCTTTGTCGCCGTCGTTGAAAGCGGCAGCTTTAGTCGAGCCGCAGAGCAGCTGGGGCAAGCCAATTCAGCGGTGAGCCGGTCGGTAAAAAAACTGGAGATGAAGTTGGGTGTTAGCCTGCTTAACCGGACCACCCGTCAGCTGAGCCTTACCGAAGAAGGTGAACGTTATTTTCGTCGGGTGCAGTCTATCCTGCAGGAAATGGCTGCTGCAGAAACAGAAATTATGGAAACACGCAATACGCCACGGGGATTGTTGCGTATTGATGCCGCCACGCCTGTCGTGTTGCATTTCCTGATGCCGCTGATTAAACCTTTCCGGGAACGTTATCCGGAAATGACGCTTTCACTGGTGTCGTCAGAGACGTTTATTAACCTTATTGAGCGCAAAGTAGATGTGGCTATCCGCGCCGGTACGCTCACTGATTCAAGCCTGCGGGCACGCCCACTGTTCGCCAGCTATCGGAAAATTATCGCCTCTCCGGCATACATTGACCGTTTCGGGAAGCCAGAGACAATTGAGGAGCTAAAACGGCATCTGTGCCTGGGCTTTACTGAACCAGTGTCACTGAACACCTGGCCCCTTGCCTGTCATGATGGGCAGCTTCATGAAGTGACCAGCGGTTTATCTTCGAATAGCGGTGAGACGCTAAAGCAACTGTGTCTGGCCGGGAACGGCATCGCCTGCCTGTCGGACTATATGATTAACAAGGAAATTGCGCAGGGCGAGCTGGTAGAACTGATGGCGGATAAACGGCTGCCGGTCGAGATGCCGTTTAGCGCGGTTTATTACAGTGACAGAGCGGTGAGTACCCGGATCCGGGCATTTATTGACTTTCTGAGCGAACATGTCAAACAGCTCCCGAAGGAGCTGTGAGAGGGTTAAGGACGCAGAGGGGGGGGTTAAATCAATCCCACTTCGGTGCCAGACCTTCCGGGCTCACCAGCCGATCGTCGCAGTCGAGTGCGGCGATCGCTTTTTTATCGTCCTGATCCAACTGCAGATCCTGTGCCAGCAGGTTACTTGCCAGATTTTCCGGTTTGGTTGAAGAAGGGATCACCGCATACCCCTCTCCCATCGCCCAGGCCAGAATAACTTGTGCCGCGGTTGCGCTGTGTTTGGCCGCAATACGTAGAATGGTTTCGTCTTTCAGTGCTTTGCCGTAAGCCAGCGTCATATAAGACGTGATATGGATGCCGCGCTGCTGCGCCCATTCCACCGCCTGGCGGTTTTGCAAATAAGGTGAAAGTTCGATCTGATTGGTCGCGATATTTTCTGCGCCCACTGACACAATAGCTCTTTCCATCAATGGGATAGTGAAGTTTGATATTCCGATTTCACGCGTTAACCCCTGCTTTTTCGCTTCCATCAATGCTGCCATAGACTCCTCTACTGCAACTGCATCATTTGGCGACGGCCAGTGGATCAAGGTGAGATCAACATAATCGGTACCGAGTTTTTTCAGGCTCTCAACCAGGCTGGGAATTAATTTATCCTTGCTCAGGTTCTCAATCCAGATCTTGGTGGTAATAAATAGTGCATCACGCGGGACGCCACTCTCCGCGATTGCCTGCCCGACGGCAGCTTCGTTATCGTAAATTTGTGCTGTATCAATCGTACGGTAGCCCAATTCAAGCGCGTTTTTAACGGATGCGATTACAACGTCGTCTTTCAGGCGGAAAGTGCCCAGACCAAATGCAGGGATAGCCATTGAATGCCTCTTTTCTTTGTCGTGTTTGTTAATGAAGAGGATTATTTATGCTGTGGCTATGTGAAAAAAGAGGGTATTAAGCAGAGGATTTTTGCGTTAAACGCAATAATTAAACGACAGATAAGAAAAAAGCCCTGAGCGTTAGCTCAGGGCTTTCAATAAGTGGCGGAACGGACGGGACTCGAACCCGCGACCCCCTGCGTGACAGGCAGGTATTCTAACCGACTGAACTACCGCTCCACCGAAGACTTCTGTAACCACCGGTTTATTGCCCCGGTTTACTACTTAATTTGATGCCTGGCAGTTCCCTACTCTCGCATGGGGAGACCCCACACTACCATCGGCGCTACGGCGTTTCACTTCTGAGTTCGGCATGGGGTCAGGTGGGACCACCGCGCTAAAGCCGCCAGGCAA
>NZ_JAMGZJ010000065.1 GCF_025564085.1 Silvania confinis
GCCTGGCGGCTTTAGCGCGGTGGTCCCACCTGACCCCATGCCGAACTCAGAAGTGAAACGCCGTAGCGCCGATGGTAGTGTGGGGTCTCCCCATGCGAGAGTAGGGAACTGCCAGGCATCAATTAAGAAGAACCCCGTACCGTAAGGTGCGGGGTTTTTTGCGTCCTAAATTTAGGTGGAAATAGCGTGCAGCACGGCGTGTTTACCTATCCTAAAGTCTCCTCCTTTCGTGAAACTTTCTCACCTTTCACCAGCAGACTCGACATTTACGCGATTCCTGGTTATTGTCAGCTATCTGGATGTCTAAACGTTTATACGTATGCTGTGAGGATTTAAGGTTATGCCGATTCGGGTGCAGGACGAGCTACCAGCCGTCAATTTCTTGCGTGATGAAAATGTCTTTGTGATGAAGGCATCGCGCGCTACAGGTCAGGAAATTCGTCCCCTGAAGGTACTTATCCTTAACCTGATGCCGAAGAAGATCGAGACGGAAAACCAGTTTTTACGTCTGCTCTCTAACTCCCCACTGCAGGTTGATATTCAGCTATTGCGTATAGATGCACGTGAATCCCGCAATACCCCATCAGAGCATCTCAACAACTTTTACTGTAACTTCGAAGACATCCGTGAAGAAAACTTCGACGGTCTGATCGTGACAGGCGCACCGCTGGGACTGGTTGAATTTAATGATGTTGCCTACTGGCCGCAGATCGAACAGGTTCTGGAGTGGGCGAAAGATCATGTCACCTCCACGCTGTTTGTCTGCTGGGCGGTGCAAGCCGCGCTCAATATCCTGTACGGCATTCCGAAGCAAACCCGCAGTGAAAAACTGTCTGGTGTCTATGAGCACCACATTGTTCATCCTCATGCCCTGCTGACGCGCGGGTTTGATGACTCCTTCCTCGCACCACACTCTCGCTATGCCGATTTCCCGGCAGGGTTGATTCGTGATTACACCGATCTGGAAATCCTGGCAGAGACAGAAGAGGGCGATGCCTACCTGTTTGCCAGCAAAGACAAGCGAATTGCCTTTGTCACCGGCCACCCGGAATATGATCCCGACACGCTGGCGAGTGAGTTTTTCCGTGATGCAGAAGCCGGATTAAACCCGGACGTACCCTATAACTATTTCCCGCAAAACGATCCTCAGAACAAACCGCGAGCCACCTGGCGTAGCCATGGCAACCTGCTGTTTACCAACTGGCTCAACTACTACGTCTATCAGATCACACCGTTCGATCTGCGGCATATGAATCCAACGCTGGATTAATCTTCTGTCGATCCTCTCCCTGTAGCGTTTCAGCTCTCCAGATAAGGCACCTTCGGGTGCCTTTTTTATTTCCGAAACACACTCCGTATATTGAGTATTTTTTAATAATAGTAAATTCAATCAGTTAAATGTATTTATTATTAAAAATGGAAATAGTTTTTGATTTAATGAAAATGCGAGGTAGTCTTAATCTTGCTGAACGAAAATCACACGACCATTTTTCGTGCGCGTGCGTAAATGCATTCGGATCAATGACGAGGAGCAGTGCAATGAATCAACAGGCAGCCATTATCGATGAATTGACCTTCACCCAACCGCATAATGAGCAGGAAAAGCAGATCCTGACGCCAGATGCCGTTGAGTTTCTTACCGAGCTGGTGACCCGCTTCACGCCAAAACGTAATAAGTTACTGGCGGCACGTATCCGGCAGCAGCAAGACATTGATAGCGGGAAGCTGCCTGATTTTATTTCGGAAACCACTTCCATTCGTGATGGTGAGTGGATGATTCGCGGTATTCCGCAAGACCTGCAGGATCGCCGCGTTGAAATCACGGGTCCGGTCGAGCGCAAAATGGTGATTAACGCGCTGAATGCCAATGTGAAGGTCTTTATGGCGGATTTCGAAGACTCGCTGGCACCTGACTGGAGCAAAGTAATTGAAGGCCAGATCAACCTGCGTGACGCGGTAAATGGCACCATCAGCCACACCAATGAATCAGGCAAAATTTATCAACTTAAGCCCAACCCGGCGGTGCTGGTCTGCCGCGTGCGTGGCCTGCATTTACCGGAAAAACACGTAACCTGGAATCGCGAAGCAATCCCTGGCAGCCTGTTCGACTTTGCGCTCTATTTCTTCCACAACTATAAAAACCTGCTGGCAAAAGGCAGTGGCCCCTATTTCTACCTGCCGAAAACCCAGTCCTGGCAGGAGGCTGCCTGGTGGAGCGAGGTGTTCAGCTACACAGAGGATCGTTTTGATCTGCCGCGCGGTACGATCAAAGCCACACTGTTGATTGAAACCCTGCCTGCCGTTTTCCAGATGGATGAGATCCTGCACGCCCTGCGCGATCATATCGTCGGCCTGAACTGCGGTCGCTGGGATTACATATTCAGCTACATCAAAACCCTGAAGAATCATCCGGACCGCGTCCTGCCAGACCGCCAGGTGGTCACCATGGATAAATCATTCCTCAACGCTTATTCGCGTTTGCTGATCAAAACCTGCCATAAGCGCGGCGCGTTTGCGATGGGCGGGATGGCAGCGTTCATTCCCAGCAAAGACAGCGAACGTAACAGCCAGGTGCTGAACAAAGTGAAGGCCGACAAAGAGCTTGAGGCCTGCAATGGCCACGACGGCACCTGGGTTGCGCACCCTGGGCTTGCGGATACGGCAATGGACGTTTTCAATCGCGTACTGGGTGATAACAAAAACCAGCTGCATGTGACCCGTGAGGACGATGCGCCCATCACCGCGGCTCAACTGCTCGAACCTTGTCAGGGAGAGCGTACCGAAGCGGGGATGCGCGCCAATATTCGTGTCGCTGTGCAATACATCGAGGCGTGGATCTCCGGCAACGGCTGCGTGCCAATTTACGGTCTGATGGAAGATGCTGCTACCGCTGAGATTTCGCGTACCTCTATCTGGCAGTGGATCCACCATCAGAAAACGCTCAGCAACGGCAAACCGGTGACCAAAGACCTGTTCTGTCAGATGCTGTCGGAAGAGATGCTGGCCATTCAGGAAGAGCTGGGCGAGCACCGTTTCAGCAGTGGGCGCTTCGACGCCGCCGCGCGCCTGATGGAACAAATCACCACCTCAGATGAATTAATCGACTTCCTGACGCTGCCCGGCTACCGCCTGCTTGCTTAATCCACCACATAACAATATGGAGAATCTGCACATGAAAACCCGTACCCAACAGATCGAAGCATTACAAAATGAGTGGACTCAAGCGCGCTGGGAAGGCATTGAGCGTCCTTATAGCGCAGAAGAGGTGGTGAAGCTGCGTGGCTCGGTAAACCCTGAATGTACCCTGGCGCAGCTGGGGGCGGCCAAAATGTGGCGTCTGCTACATGGCGAATCGAAAAAAGGCTACATCAACAGCCTCGGTGCCCTGACCGGCGGCCAGGCGTTGCAGCAGGCGAAAGCGGGTATTGAAGCGGTCTATTTGTCTGGCTGGCAGGTCGCGGCGGACGCGAACCTGGCCTCCAGCATGTATCCGGATCAGTCGCTCTATCCGGCTAACTCTGTTCCGGCCGTGGTCGAGCGGATCAATAACACCTTCCGTCGCGCGGATCAGATCCAGTGGGCGTCCGGCATTGAGCCGCAGGATCCGCGTTTTGTGGATTACTTCCTGCCGATTGTCGCCGATGCAGAAGCGGGCTTTGGCGGCGTGCTGAATGCTTTTGAACTGATGAAATCAATGATTGAAGCGGGGGCCGCAGCGGTTCACTTTGAGGATCAGCTGGCGTCGGTGAAGAAATGTGGGCACATGGGCGGCAAAGTGCTGGTACCGACCCAGGAAGCGATCCAGAAACTGGTGGCCGCCCGTCTGGCCGCCGACGTGATGGGCGTCCCGACGCTGGTGATTGCGCGTACCGATGCCGATGCCGCAGACCTGATCACCTCTGATTGCGATCCGTACGACAGCCAGTTTATTACCGGTGAGCGCACCAGCGAAGGGTTCTATCGCACCCATGCGGGTATTGAACAGGCAATCAGCCGCGGGCTGGCCTATGCGCCGTATGCCGACCTGGTGTGGTGCGAAACCTCCACCCCGGACCTGGCGCTGGCGAAACGCTTTGCCGATGCCATCCATGCGAAATTCCCCGGCAAACTGCTGGCCTATAACTGCTCGCCATCCTTTAACTGGCAGAAAAAACTGGACGACAAAACCATCGCCAGCTTCCAGCAAGAGCTGTCGAACATGGGCTACAAATACCAGTTCATCACGCTGGCGGGCATTCACAGCATGTGGTTCAACATGTTCGACCTGGCACATGCTTATGCACAGGGCGAAGGCATGAAGCACTACGTCGAGAAAGTGCAGCAGCCGGAATTCGCTGCCAGCCAACGAGGCTATACCTTTGCCTCGCACCAGCAGGAGGTGGGCACGGGCTATTTCGATAAGGTCACCACCATCATTCAGGGCGGCGCCTCTTCCGTGACTGCACTGACGGGATCGACCGAAGAAGCACAGTTCTGATGTCATTTTCCCCTCTCTCCTTTGGGGAGAGAGCTGGGATGAGAGGGGAATGTATGTCGCGTGGCCTGGAGTTACTGATTGCACAAACCATCCTGCAAGGCTTCGACGCGCAGTATGGTCGTTTTCTGGAAGTGACTGCTGGTGCACAGCAGCGTTTTGAACAGGCGGACTGGCACGCCGTCCAGCAGGCGATGAAGCAACGTATCCACCTTTACGATCATCACGTGGGCCTGGTGGTGGAGCAACTGCGCTGTATTACCGGCAACGCCAGCACCGATGCTGCTTTTCTGCTGCGCGTGAAGGCGCACTACACGCATTTGCTGCCGGATTATCCACGCTATGAGATTGCGGAAAGCTTTTTCAACTCCGTCTATTGTCGGCTGTTTGACCACCGCTCCCTGTCCCCGGAGCGGTTGTTTATCTTCAGCTCTCAGCCGGGGCAACGTTTTCGTACTCTGCCGCGTCCGCTGGCGAAAGCATTTTTTCCCGATCAGGGCTGGGATGCATTACTGACCAAAGTCTTAACCGACCTGCCGCTGCGCCTGCCATGGCAAAACCGGGTTCGTGATGTGCAGTACGTTATTGCCCATCTGACCGAGGCGATGGGTGCAGATAATCTGCAAAACAGCCATCTTCAGATCGCCAACGAATTGTTCTATCGCAATAAAGCCGCCTGGCTGGTCGGGAAGCTGATTACGCCTGACGCAACGGTCCCGTTTTTGCTGCCGATTCACCGCAGCGATGAGGGAGAACTGGTTGTCGATACCTGCCTGACCACCAGCCCTGAAGCCAGCATTGTTTTTGGCTTCGCACGCTCCTATTTCATGGTTTACGCCCCGCAGCCGGGCGCACTGGTGGAGTGGCTGCGCGAGATCCTGCCGGGTAAAACCACCGCCGAGTTATATATGGCAATTGGCTGTCAGAAGCATGGCAAGACCGAGAGCTATCGGGAATATCTGCACTATATCGCCCAAGCGGATGAGCAGTTTATCGAGGCACCCGGCATTCGCGGTATGGTAATGCTGGTATTTACGCTGCCGGGTTTTGATCGGGTGTTTAAGGTGATTAAGGATAAGTTTGCCCCGCAAAAAGAGATGTCTGCCGCCCACGTGCGCGCCTGCTACCAGCTGGTGAAGGAGCACGACCGTGTCGGGCGGATGGCGGATACCCAGGAGTTTGAGAATTTTGTCCTCGATAAACGGCAGATTGCCCCAGAACTGATGGCGCTGCTGCTGCAGGAAGCACCAGACAAAATCACCGATCTGGGCGATAAAATTGCCATCAGTCATCTCTATATCGAACGCCGGATGGTGCCGCTCAATATCTGGCTGGAGCAGTCAGAGGGGCAAGTTTTGCACGATGCGATTGAAGAGTACGGCAACGCAATCCGCCAGCTGGCGGCGGCCAATATCTTTCCCGGTGACATGCTGTTTAAAAACTTCGGCGTGACTCGCCACGGGCGGGTGGTGTTCTACGATTACGATGAAATTTGCTATATGACGGAAGTAAATTTCCGCGATATCCCGCTGCCGCGTTATCCGGAGGATGAACTGGCCAGCGAGCCGTGGTACAGCATATCGCCTGGGGATGTGTTCCCGGAAGAGTTTCGTCACTGGCTATGCGCCGACCCACGTATCCGACCGCTGTTTGAAGAGATGCACGCCGATCTGTTCCGTGCTGACTACTGGCGAAGCCTGCAAACGCGCATCCAGAACGGGTATGTGGAGGATGTCTATGCTTACCGCCGCAAGCAGCGGTTTTGTATCAGGTATGCGGCTTAACGCCCGGTTCACCGGGCATTGAAGACTTAACGCATCCCACCGTACGCCAGCGTCACTTCCTTCGCCGCCTTAATCACCAGCGCACCCAGCTCCGTCACCCGATCGTCGGTAATGCGCGAGATCGGCCCAGAAATGGAGATCGCCGCAAACGGCTCGCGGTGCTCGTCATAAATACAGGCCGCCAGACAGCGCAGGCCGAGGGCGTGCTCTTCGTCATCAAAGGAGTAGCCGCGTTTTCGCGTCAGGGCCAAATCCTCTTTCAGATGCACCGGTGAAACCAGCGTCGCATGGGTATAGGCGTGCAGCCCTTTACGGTGCAGCAGACCGGTAACCTGCTCTTCGCTGAGCTGGGCTAAAAACGCTTTACCCGCCCCGGAGGCGTGCATCGGTAGCTTACCGCCGATGGGCGCCGACATGCGCATCAGCTGCGTACACTGCACCTGATCGATAATGATCGCCTGGTGATCGCTCTGGTCGAGGACCGCCAGATTCACCGTCTCGCCGGAATCTTCCATCAGCGTACGCAGAATGGGATGCACAATGGCAAGCAGGTTGCGGCTCTGTAAAAAGCTGCTGCCGACGATAAACGCATGGGCACCCACAGACCAATGACCAAGCTCACCGACCTGGCGCACAAAGCCCAGCTGCTGCATGGTGGTCAGCAGTCGATGAGTGGTGGAGTTCGGCAAACCGGCCTGCTGAGCCAGCTCCGTCAGCGCCACGCTGCTGTGCGATTCGGCTATCCATTCCAGCAATTTTAAACCGCGCGTCAGGGACTGGACTTGCCCGCCCGGTTGGGGGGTGGTGGTGGCGGGTTTTCTGCCGCGTTTAGCGGGAACGGTGGCGACCATAGCAAGCTCCTTTTCTGTATCGTGGAAATCATTTTCGTTTTATTTGGCTGTTTTGCAACCGTTATCCGCACTGATCGGAGGAGTAATAGTGAACATGTCTCATGTTACCGCGCTGTGACTTCTCCCCTATCAAAGATTATGCCAGTATGGTCTGCTGGCCTTTTGGCCTGGTTGAGCGTCGTCGGGAGCAAGTGTGAGTAGCAAAGTAGATCAACTGCGTGCGCAGTTAAATGAACGCATTCTGGTGCTGGATGGCGGTATGGGTACCATGATCCAGAGCTATCGTCTGAGTGAAGACGACTTTCGCGGCGACCGCTTCGCCGACTGGCCCTGCGATCTGAAAGGCAATAACGACCTGCTGGTGCTCAGTAAGCCAGAGGTGATCGCTGCCATTCATTACGCCTACTTCGAGGCGGGCGCGGATATCGTTGAGACCAACACCTTTAACTCGACAACCATCGCCATGGCGGATTATCAGATGGAATCCCTGTCGGCGGAGATCAACTACGAAGCGGCGAAACTGGCGCGTGCCTGTGCCGATGAGTGGACGGCCCGTACCCCGGACAAACCGCGCTATGTCGCCGGTGTGCTCGGTCCGACCAACCGCACTGCCTCTATCTCACCGGACGTTAACGATCCGGCATACCGTAACGTCACCTTTGACCAGCTTGTCGCCGCGTATCGCGAATCGACCAAAGCGCTGGTGGAAGGCGGTTCCGATCTCATTATGATTGAAACAGTCTTTGACACCCTCAACGCCAAAGCCGCGATCTATGCGGTGAAAGAGGAGTTCGAAGCGCTGGGCGTTGACCTGCCGATCATGATTTCCGGCACCATTACCGACGCCTCGGGGCGAACCCTTTCCGGGCAGACTACCGAAGCGTTTTACAACTCCCTGCGTCACGCTGACGCACTCACTTTCGGGCTGAACTGCGCGCTGGGGCCAGATGAACTGCGCCAGTATGTGCAGGAACTGTCGCGCATTGCTGACTGCTATGTTACGGCCCACCCTAACGCCGGTCTGCCGAACGCCTTTGGCGAATACGATCTCGATGCCAACACCATGGCGGCACAAATTCGTGAATGGGCAGAATCTGGCTACCTGAATATCGTCGGTGGATGTTGCGGCACCACGCCGGAACATATCGCCGCCATGAGCAACGCGGTGGCGGGTCTGCCACCACGCAAGCTCCCCGACCTGCCGGTTGCCTGTCGTCTGGCCGGTCTTGAGCCGCTGAACATTGGCGATGACAGCCTGTTTGTGAACGTGGGTGAACGCACCAACGTCACCGGCTCCGCCAAGTTCAAACGCCTGATCAAAGAAGAGAAATACAACGAAGCACTGGACGTTGCTCGCCAGCAGGTGGAAAGCGGCGCGCAGATTATCGACATCAATATGGATGAGGGGATGCTCGACGCCGAAGCGGCGATGGTGCGTTTCCTCAACCTGATTGCCGGTGAGCCGGACATTGCCCGCGTGCCGATTATGATCGACTCCTCGAAATGGGAGGTCATCGAAAAAGGGCTGAAATGTATTCAGGGCAAAGGCATCGTCAACTCCATCTCGATGAAAGAGGGTGTAGAACCTTTTATCCATCATGCGAAGCTGGTGCGCCGCTACGGTGCTGCTGTGGTGGTGATGGCGTTTGATGAAGTCGGCCAGGCCGATACCCGCGAGCGCAAAATTGAGATTTGCCGCCGCGCGTACAAAATTCTGACTGAAGAGGTCGGCTTCCCGCCGGAAGACATTATCTTCGACCCGAACATCTTCGCGGTCGCAACGGGCATCGAAGAACATAACAACTACGCACAGGATTTTATTGGCGCCTGTGAAGACATCAAACGCGAGTTGCCGCATGCGCTGATCTCAGGCGGCGTCTCCAACGTCTCGTTCTCGTTCCGTGGCAACGACCCGGTGCGTGAAGCGATCCACGCGGTGTTCCTCTACTACGCCATCCGTAACGGTATGGACATGGGCATCGTCAACGCCGGACAGCTGGCGATTTATGACGATCTGTCTGCGGAACTGCGTGACGGCGTTGAGGATGTGATCCTTAACCGTCGCGACGACGCCACCGAGCGCATGCTGGAGCTGGCCGAAAAATACCGCGGCAGCAAAGCCGATGAAAGCGCCAATATCCAGCAGGCTGAATGGCGTTCGTGGGACGTTAAAAAGCGTCTTGAGTATTCGCTGGTGAAAGGCATCACCGAGTTTATCGAGCTGGACACCGAAGAAGCGCGTCAGCAGGCGGCTCGCCCCATCGAGGTGATTGAAGGCCCGTTGATGGACGGTATGAACGTGGTCGGGGATCTGTTCGGCGAGGGCAAAATGTTCCTGCCACAGGTGGTCAAATCTGCCCGCGTGATGAAGCAGGCGGTGGCTTACCTCGAACCCTATATCGACGCCAGTAAAGAAAAAGGCTCCAGCAACGGTAAGATGGTGATCGCCACCGTGAAAGGCGACGTGCACGACATCGGCAAGAATATCGTCGGCGTGGTGCTGCAGTGTAATAACTACGAAATTATCGATCTGGGCGTGATGGTTCCGGCAGATAAAATCCTTAAAACCGCGCGCGAAGTGAATGCCGATCTGATTGGCCTATCCGGGCTGATTACCCCGTCGCTGGATGAGATGGTCAACGTGGCGAAAGAGATGGAGCGTCAGGGCTTTACCCTGCCGCTGCTGATTGGCGGTGCGACAACCTCCAAAGCGCACACGGCGGTGAAGATCGAGCAGAACTACAGCGGACCAACGGTGTACGTGCAGAACGCCTCGCGCACGGTTGGCGTGGTGTCGGCGCTGCTGTCGGATACCCAGCGCGACGATTTTGTCGCCCGAACCCGCAAAGAGTACGAAACGGTGCGCATTCAGCACGCCCGTAAAAAACCACGCACTCCGCCGGTGACGCTGGCAGCGGCGCGCGACAACGATCTGGCCTTCGACTGGCCAAGCTATACGCCACCGGTTGCCCACCGTCTGGGCGTGCAGGACGTGACCGCCAGCATCGAAACGCTGCGTAACTACATCGACTGGACGCCGTTCTTTATGACCTGGTCGCTGGCAGGCAAATATCCACGCATCCTCGAAGATGAAGTGGTGGGTGAAGAAGCCCAGCGCCTGTTTAAAGATGCCAACGATCTGCTCGATCAGCTGAGTGCGGCGAAAACCCTGAATCCGCGCGGTGTGGTCGGGCTGTTCCCGGCGAACCGCGTCGGCGATGACATCGAAATCTATCGCGATGAGTCCCGCACTCACGTACTGACGGTCAGCCATCATCTGCGTCAGCAAACCGAGAAAGTCGGCTTCGCCAACTACTGCCTGGCCGATTTTGTCGCGCCTAAGCTGAGCGGCAAAGCAGACTACATCGGTGCGTTTGCCGTCACCGGCGGTCTGGAAGAAGACGCGCTGGCGGACGCGTACGACGCGCAGCATGATGATTACAACAAGATCATGGTCAAAGCGATTGCCGACCGTCTGGCCGAGGCGTTTGCCGAATACCTGCACGAGCGGGTGCGTAAAGTGCACTGGGGTTACGCGGCAAATGAAAACCTCAGCAACGAGGAACTGATCCGCGAGAACTACCAGGGGATCCGTCCGGCACCAGGCTATCCGGCCTGCCCGGAGCATACCGAGAAAGGCACTATCTGGCAGCTTCTGGATGTCGAAACCCATACCGGGATGAAACTTACCGAATCCTTCGCCATGTGGCCGGGCGCGTCGGTTTCCGGCTGGTATTTCAGCCATCCCGACAGCAAATACTACGCCGTGGCGCAGATCCAGCGTGACCAGGTGGAAGATTATGCCCGTAGGAAAGGGATGAGCGTGTCTGAAGTGGAGCGCTGGTTAGCGCCGAATCTCGGCTACGACGCCGACTGACCCGGCTTATTTGCCAGCCTGCACCTGGGCTGTCCTCACTCGGGTCACGTACTTCGTGTACGCTCCCCTCGCTGCGGGCAGTCCGTGTGCAATCTGACTGCACCGCCTACGGTCAGGGCTCGCTTCACGTTTCCTTACAACAAACAGGGCACCTCAAAGGTGCCCTGTCTCTTTATTACGTTTAACCCCTTATACTGAAAGAAGGTTCCGCGTAGGCCGGGTAAGGCGCAGCCGCCATCCGGCAATACAGCGCGTAATGAGCCTCAGGAGACCCAATAACAATAAGGAGGACCACTCTTAATGCTGACTCTGCTTCATCTGCTTTCTGCCGTGGCGTTGCTGGTCTGGGGCACGCACATTGTCCGCACCGGCGTGATGCGCGTTTTTGGCGCCCGCTTACGTACCGTCCTCAGCCGTAGCGTTGAGAAAAAACCGCTCGCGTTCTGTTCAGGCATCGGCGTCACGGCGCTGGTGCAAAGCAGCAATGCCACCACCATGCTGGTCACCTCGTTTGTGGCGCAGGATCTGGTGGCGCTGGCCCCTGCGCTGGTCATTGTCCTCGGAGCCGATGTCGGGACCGCGCTGATGGCGAGGGTCTTAACCTTCGACCTCTCCTGGCTGTCGCCTCTGCTGATTTTCGTCGGGGTGATCTTCTTCCTGAGCCGCAAGCAGACCCGCGCCGGACAGCTTGGCCGCGTCAGTATCGGCCTGGGGCTGATTCTGCTGGCGCTGGAGCTGATTGTTCAGGCCGTTACGCCCATCACGCAGGCGAGCGGTGTGCAGGTCATTTTCGCTTCGCTGACCGGCGATATCCTGCTGGATGCGTTAATTGGCGCGGTCTTTGCGGTGATCAGCTACTCGAGCCTGGCGGCGGTGCTGTTAACCGCCACCCTGACCACCGCAGGCATCATCTCGTTCCCGGTCGCGCTGTGTCTGGTGATTGGCGCTAACCTCGGCTCTGGCCTGCTGGCGGTGCTCAACAATAGCGCCGCCAATGCGGCTGCCCGCCGCGTGGCGCTCGGTAGTCTGCTGTTTAAGCTGGTGGGGAGTCTGGTCATTCTGCCGTTTGTGAACCCGCTGGCGAATGTGATGGATAACATGCCGCTGCCGACATCCGAGCTGGTGATCTACTTCCACGTTTTCTACAACCTGGTGCGCTGCGTGGCAATGGTGCCCTTTGCTGAGCCGATGGCGCGATTCTGTAAACGGGTGATCCGTGATGAACCGGAGCTGGATGCACGCCTGAAGCCCAAGCATCTGGATACCTCAGCTCTCGATACCCCGGCGCTGGCGCTGGCGAATGCTGCCCGCGAAACGCTACGGATAGGCGATGCGATGGAGCAAATGCTGGAAGGCCTGAAAAGGGTGATGCACGGCGAACCGCGCGAGGAGAAAGAGCTGCGTAAAACCGCCGACGATATTAATGTGCTCTATACCGCGATCAAACTCTATCTGGCGCGGATGCCAAAAGACGAACTGGCGGAAGAGGAGTCTCGCCGCTGGGCAGAGATCATCGAGATGTCGCTCAACCTCGAACAGGCGTCCGATATCATCGAGCGTATGGGCAGTGAAATCGGCGACAAATCGCTGTCCGCGCGGCGGGCATTTTCGCTGGAAGGGCTCAAAGAGCTGGATGCGCTGCACGATCAGCTGCTCACCAACCTGAAGCTGGCGATGTCTGTTTTCTTCTCCAGTGACCTGGCCAGCGCCCGTCGCCTGCGCCGCAATAAGCACCGTTTCCGCATCCTTATCCGCCGTTATTCCCATGCCCACGTTGATCGTCTGCATCAGCAGAACGTGCAAAGCATTGAGACCAGCTCCCTGCACCTGGGGCTGCTTGGCGACATGAAGCGTCTGAACTCGCTGTTCTGCTCGGTGGCCTACAGCGTGATGGAACAGCCGGATGCGGACGATGAGCGGGATGAGTATTAAGCTGGAAAGCGCCTCGCAGAACTGACGGGCGAGGCGTGAATAAACACGCTCCCTGGATTAATGTTATACCCTGAACAGGGTGTATAAAATTTTATACAGGGATGTGTTATGCTGTCAGGAAGACCGACATTACGACCCATAGCATGGGTCGGAAGCGCATTCGATGATTTGCGCTGTTTTCCCGAAGAGGTCCGTAAGGATGCGGGATATCAGTTGCATCGTCTGCAGGCAGGGTTAGAAGCGGCAGACTGGAAGCCCATGCCAGAGCTGGGCAGAGGTGTAGAAGAAGTCAGGCTTCGCGGCTATTCAGGCGCTTTCCGGATAATCTATCTTGCCCGCTTTGAACAGGCTGTTTATATCCTGCACTGTTTTATGAAAAAAACTCAGCGCACATCGGGGCACGATAAACGTATCGCGAAGGTGCGTTTTCAGAGTGTGATGGCAGAGCAAAGGAGCTGAAAATGAGTCATGCCGTTGATAATAAAATTCGCCATATTACTGCTGCCGATGCAAATGTCTTTGCCGATCTTGGATTTGAGGCGAATGAAGCGCAACGTTTGCAAGAGGATGCACAGAAAGAGGTCGAGCAACTCTTACTTATCAAGCGACAGCTAATGCAGGAAATTTCAGCCTGGATAGCCGAGCATAACCTCCGCCAGGCTGAAGTCGCAGAGAAACTCAATGTCTCGCGACCACGCGTGTCAGATGTCGTAAATCTTAAAACCAGTAAGTTCACTCTCGATACCCTGGTCATGATGCTCAGTAAACTTGGGAAACCTGTCTCAGTGATAGTAGGCTGATCTTTTTACCAATCCGAACCTAAGGTATATTTCGCCCCTACAGGAGAAATTATGCTGCCAACTCAATCCACCCGATTAAACAAATACATTAGCGAGAGCGGGATCTGCTCGCGCCGCGAGGCTGACCGTTACATCGAGCAGGGCAACGTGTTTATCAACGGTAAACGCGCCACTATCGGCGATCAGGTTGTCGCGGGCGATGTGGTCAAAGTGAATGGTCAACTGATTGAGCCCCGGGACGACGAAGACCTGGTGTTTATCGCGCTGAATAAACCGGTTGGCATTGTCAGCACCACGGAAGATGGCGAGCGCGACAACATTGTCGATTTCGTTAACCACAGTAGCCGTATCTTCCCGATTGGTCGCCTGGATAAAGACTCGCAGGGGCTGATTTTCCTCACTAACCATGGCGATCTGGTAAACAAGATCCTGCGTGCCGGTAACGACCACGAGAAAGAATACATCGTCACCGTGAACAAGCCGGTGACGGACGATTTTATTCGTGGGATGGGGGCGGGCGTGCCGATCCTCGGTACGGTCACGAAAAAGTGCAAGGTGAAGAAAGAAGCACCGTTTGCGTTCCGCATTACCCTGGTACAGGGCTTAAACCGCCAGATCCGCCGCATGTGCGAACACTTTGGTTATGACGTGACGAAGCTGGAGAGGACGCGGATCATGAACGTCAGCCTGTCGGGGATCCCGCTGGGCGAATGGCGTGACCTGAGCGGCGATGAGCTGATTGAGCTGTTTAAGCTTATTGAGGATTCTTCTTCGGAAGCGAAGCCAAAAACCAAAGCAAAACCGAAAACCCAGGCGCAGACGATCAAACGCCCGGTGGTCAAAGCCCCGCAAGCGGAAGATAAAAGCCGGGGCAAACCCGCCGGGAACGGTAAACGCTTTGTTCAGCCAGGGCGCAAAAAGAAAGGGCGCTAATCAGCGCCTTCCACGTGGTGAGGTATTGGCAGACCAGGAAAATGTGGCTTCTTTATCCACTTTATACGCCTGGTCTTTTTTAATCTTACGGGCTTTTTTAGCCTCAACGTCACGCTGCGCCATCAGTTTATCGATGTACTCTTTTTTGATGTGATTGGTTTCGGCATTGGTCAGCAGTCGGCCATGGGCGATGCGGGCGCGGTCGAGAAGCGTCTTAAGTTCGCGCTGCTCGGCTTCGGTCATCTCTTTCTGAGTCAGTCGTGGTATAGCCATTGAAAAAAGCCTCCTGATAGGGAGGCTCCAGTGTAAAGCAAGTCCCGCAAATTAACTCTGTTTCACCGCATCTTTTTTCTGTTGTTCATCGATGGGTTTACCCGACCAGTAACCGGCCAGCAGCGAGCCGGACAAGTTATGCCAGACCGAGAACAGCGCGCCCGGCAGTGCCGCCAGCGGTGAGAAGTACATTTTGCCCAACGCCGCAGCAAGACCCGAGTTTTGCATTCCCACTTCAATCGCCAGCGTGCGGCAGGTGGATTCGTCAAAGCCAAACAGCTTCCCGCCCCAGTAGCCACCGAGCAGGCCGATAGTGTTATGCAGCACCACGGCGATAATCACCACAAAGCCGACCGAGGCGATATGGGCTGCGGAACCGGCCACCACGGCGCTAATGATTGCCAGAATGCACGCCATCGAAAACGCCGGCAAATACGGCTCAACGGCTTTGACCAGCCGCGGGAACAGGTGATGGATAACCAGCCCCAGTGCAATCGGGATCACTACGATCTGCAGAATGCTCAGTAGCATGCCCATCACATCCACCTGAATGTGGGCATCCACGTACAGACGTGTCAGCAGCGGCGTGGCAATCACGCCCACCAGCGTCGAGACCGAGGAGATGGTCACCGACAGGGCGACATCGCCTTTCGCCAGATAGATCATCACGTTGGATGCCGTCCCGCTGGCTACGCTACCGACCAGTACCATTCCGGCGGAAAGGTCCGGCGGCATCTTAAACGCCATCGCCAGTAACCATGCTGCCAGCGGCATGACCAGGTAATGCAAAAATATCCCCGCCGCAACCGGGGCCGGGCGCGACAGCACGCGTTTAAAGTCGTCGATTTTCAGGTGCACGCCCATCCCGAACATAATCAGCATTAGCAGCGTGCTGACCCACGGGCCAATGGCGGTGAAGGAGGTCGGCGTGTAATACGCGAGTACAGAGAGCAGCAGTGCCCATAACGGGAACAACCGGGTGAGGACGGATAACATACGGATTCCTTGCAATTGTGTTGTGAAATTTAGTTATAAAAAAGCCGGGTTCGAGCCCGGCTTATAGGTATTGTTTATCGTGCTAATTAATTTTATTCAAACAAATTATGATGAAGTTTCTGCACGACCTGCTCCGCTTCGTGGCCCGGCACCAGGAAACACAGGTTGTAACTCGATGCGCCGTAGCAAATCATGCGGATGTTAAACGGATCCAGCACGCCAAACACCTCTTTGCCCACGCCGCTGGCGCGAGAAAGTTCGTTGCCGATAATGGCGACCAGGGCGAGATCTTCTTCCACCTCGACGCGGCACAACTCCGAGAGCTCCATCAGCAGGGATTGCGTCAGCAGCGTATCACCGGTGGACGTTGAGCCCGTGGTATCCAGGGTCAGGGCAAGGTTCACTTCAGAGGTAGTGACCAGATCTACAGAGATATTGTGGCGCGCCAGGATGCTAAACACTTCGGCCAGGAAGCCACGGGAGTGCAGCATGCTCAGGCTGTGCAGGGTTACCAGGGTCTGCTTACGGCGCAGGGCGATCGCGCGGAACAGCGGTGGGTTTTCGGTGGTGTTGCACACTCGGGTTCCGCCCGCTTTAGGATCCTTACTGGAACCAACGAAGACCGGAATATCACTGCGCACGGCCGGCAGCAGGGTGGCCGGATGCAGCACTTTGGCGCCAAACGTCGCCATCTCGGCGGCTTCTTCAAAGGCGATCACATCGATGCGTTTTGCCGTCGGCACCACGCGCGGGTCGGTGGTGTAGATACCCGGCACGTCGGTCCAGATATCCACCCGGGAAGCTTGCAGGGCTTCGCCCAGCAGTGCGGCGGTGTAGTCGCTGCCACCGCGACCCAGCGTGGTGGTGCGGCCTTTGGCTTCGCTACCGATAAAGCCCTGGGTAATAACAATGCCTTCTGCCAGACGCGGCGCCAGTTGCTGAGCGGAGAGCTCGGCAAGGGTGGCAACATCCGGCTCGGCGCGCCCAAAGCGATCGCTGGTGCGCAGCACTTTACGCACGTCAAACCACTGCGACATAACGTTACGCTCGCGCAGCACTTCAACAAACAGCAGGGTCGACATCAACTCACCGTGGCTAACCAGCTCATCGGTCAGGGCGGTGGAGGTCGCCAGCGAGGCGGCTTCAGCCAGGGTGATGATATTTTCCAGCAGGCGCTCAATTTCTTCACTGATGACGCTCGGGTTGCGCAGACGGTCAAGAATGTCGAACTGAATTTTGTGCAGCGCTTCGAGCTTGATCTGGCGCTCGCTGGCTTCCAGCCCCTCTGCAAGTGCAACCAACAGGTTGGTTACGCCAGCCGAAGCAGACAATACCACCAGGCGGGTATTTGGATCGGCCAGCACCACGTCGGCGCTGCGGTTCATGGCATCGAAATCTGCCACGCTGGTACCGCCAAATTTGGCGACAACAAAACTCGTCATAACAACCTCATGTCAGGGAAGGAAAAAAGCGACCATGGCACGAGGACAAACAAGTTTTACCGGTGCAGGCGCAAATACCGTGTGTATAAATAAAATGTGCAGAGGATCCTGTCAACGCCGGGATTATGCGGATTTTTCATGCTGTCTACCATATGAGTAACAGGACTAATAACAGCTATACTTTCGGGGCTTTTGCAGCGTGCTTGATACAGGCCAGGGCAATGGCATAAAAACCATCACAATTTTTAGCGCCAGAGGCTACAATCGACCGAGGTCACAATTCTCAATTCAGAAGAGTATTGCTATGAAAAATATCAATCCAACGCAGACTTCAGCCTGGCAGGCATTACAACAACACTTCGACGAAATGAAAGACGTCACCCTCGCGGAACTGTTCGCGAAAGACGCCGATCGTTTCAACACCTTCTCCGCGACCTTCGACGATCAGATGCTGGTGGATTTCTCCAAAAACCGCATCACCGCAGAGACGCTGACAAAACTGCAGGATCTGGCGAAAGAGACCGATCTGAGCGGTGCCATCAAATCCATGTTCTCCGGTGAGAAGATCAACCGCACCGAAGACCGCGCCGTGCTGCATGTCGCGCTGCGCAACCGTAGCAATACGCCGATTATCGTTGATGGCAAAGATGTGATGCCGGAAGTCAACGCGGTGCTGGAGAAGATGAAGACCTTCTCTGAAGCGATTATCTCTGGCAACTGGAAAGGCTATACCGGCAAAGCGATCACCGACGTGGTCAACATCGGTATCGGCGGCTCCGACCTCGGCCCATTCATGGTGACCGAAGCGCTGCGTCCGTATAAAACGCATCTCAACATGCACTTTGTCTCTAACGTCGATGGCACCCACATCGCCGAAGTGCTGAAAAACGTCGATCCAGAAACCACCCTGTTCCTGGTGGCGTCCAAAACCTTCACCACCCAGGAAACCATGACCAACGCCCACAGCGCGCGCGACTGGTTCCTGAAAACCGCAGGTGATAACAAGCACGTAGCGAAACACTTCGCAGCGCTGTCCACCAATGGTAAAGCGGTAGGCGAGTTCGGTATCGACACCGCCAACATGTTTGAGTTCTGGGACTGGGTTGGCGGTCGCTACTCTCTGTGGTCCGCTATCGGTCTGTCGATCATCCTCTCCGTGGGCTACGACAACTTTGTTGAGTTGCTGTCTGGTGCGCATGCGATGGACAACCACTTCGCCACCACGCCAGCAGAGAAGAACCTGCCGGTACTGCTGGCGCTGATTGGCATTTGGTACAACAACTTCTTTGGCGCAGAAACCGAAGCGATCCTGCCGTACGACCAGTACATGCACCGCTTCGCGGCCTACTTCCAGCAGGGCAATATGGAATCCAACGGTAAATACGTTGACCGTAACGGCAACGCCGTGGATTACCAGACCGGCCCAATCATCTGGGGCGAGCCCGGCACCAACGGCCAGCATGCGTTCTACCAGCTGATCCACCAGGGCACCAAAATGGTTCCGTGCGATTTCATCGCTCCGGCCATTAGCCACAACCCGCTCTCTGACCACCATCCGAAGCTGCTGTCGAACTTCTTCGCCCAGACAGAAGCGCTGGCGTTCGGTAAAGCGCGTGATGTGGTTGAGCAAGAGTATCGCGATCAGGGTAAAGATCCGGCCACGCTGGATCACGTCGTGCCGTTCAAAGTGTTTGAAGGCAACCGCCCAACCAACTCCATCCTGCTGCGCGAAATCACCCCGTACAGCCTGGGTGCGCTGATTGCCCTGTATGAGCACAAAATCTTTACTCAGGGCGTCATCCTGAACATCTTCACCTTTGACCAGTGGGGCGTAGAGCTGGGCAAACAGCTGGCGAACCGCATTCTGCCTGAGCTGGGTGATAGCCAGGATATCAACAGCCACGACAGCTCGACCAATGGCCTTATTAACCGTTATAAAGCCTGGCGTGCATAATTGCGTCATACTGAAAAATGCCGGCTAAATGCCGGCGTTTTTTTATCGGATAATTCCTGTTGTCCGTTATCCCACGCAAAATTCTATTATGAGGTTTATCTTAAAATACAAAATGACCTAATAATAACCGGGGTTTATTTTAGGATAATACGCATATTTTTAATATCTCAATATCCTGATTTGTAACGATTTATACAAATAAAAGGCGCCCGCTGTTTATCTGTTATCCAATTATCTGAAAACCCTCCGCTTATTTCCAGGCACGGCAAACCCACTGCCTGAGTTGTGTATACTCATTTCCGCCTGAATATTCTTTTGGGCAATTCTCCATTCATTCAATGAAGGGAAATTGAAATGAAAAAAGTACTGTATGGCATTTTTGCACTAACTGCGCTTGCGGCGACGTCTGTGTATGCGGCTCCGGTTCAGGTCGGGGAAGCAGCAGGCTCGGCTGCGACGTCTGCGTCTGCGGGGATCTCGACCGCAACCAGCGCCAGCACCGTAAGTTCGGCCGTGGGGGTCGCTCTGGCGGCAACCGGTGGCGGTGATGGTTCCAATACCGGGACCACAACCACCACGACAACCAGCACCCAGTAATTCGGGTGTACTAACTCTAACCACACTTCGGTGTGGTTATTCCGCCCCTTCGGAGAAGCGTCGTGAAGCGACCCGCCATCATCCTTTCTTGCCTGCTTTTACAGGCGTGCTCGGCCACTACTCAGGGCATGGGCAATACACTCTGGGACAGCCTGTTCGGCACGCCGGGCGTGCATCTGACCGACGATGACATTCAGGGCATGCCTTATGCCAGCCAGTACATGCAGCTTAACGGCGGGCCGCAGCTGTTTGTGGTGCTCGCGTTTGCCGAAAACGGACAGCAGAAGTGGGTGACGCAGGATCAGGCGACGCTGGTGACCCAGCATGGCCGCCTCGTGAAGACGCTGCTTGGCGGCGATAACCTGCTGGAGGTGAATAACCTGGCTGCCGATCCGCTCATTAAGCCTAATCAGATCGTTGACGGTGCCAGCTGGACGCGAACCCTGGGCTGGACGGAGCACAAGCAGGTGCGCTACGCCACCGCGCGCTCGGTATTCCGCTGGGACGGCACCGACAGCGTCAAAGTCGGCAGCGATGAAACCCGCGTGCGGGTGCTGGAAGAAACGGTGAGCACTGACCAGGCGACGTGGCACAACCGCTTCTGGGTGGATGATGACGGGCAGATCCGTCAGTCGTTACAGTACCTGGGCGCAGACTTCTTCCCGGTAAAAACCACCCTGATCAAGGCGGCGAAATCATGAAAATAAGAGCCAGCGCCGCAGCGCTGTGCATGCTGATGGCGCCGCTGGCGTGGTCGGCGGGCACGGTACAGGTCTACCTGTCGGGCCAGAAAGAAGCAAAAACCTTAACCCAAACGGCCCATCTTATCGATCTGGTCGGGCAGCCACGATTGGCTAACAGCTGGTGGCCGGGGGCGATTATCAGCGAGCGACAGGCAACCGTTCTGGCCGAGCAGCAGCATCAGGCGCTGCTGGCACGCTTAACAGGCATTGCCGGGCAGGAGTCGGGCGATGACGCGGCGGCAATCAACGCTCTGCGTCAACAGATGCAGGCGCTTAAGGTGACAGGGCGGCAGCAGGTGAATCTTGATCCCGATGCGGTGCGCGTGGCAGAGGGCGGTAACCCGCCGCTGGAAGGAGACTACAGCCTGTGGATTGTGGCGAAACCCAGCACCGTGACGGTGATGGGGCTGGTCAGCCGTCCGGGCAAAATGCCCTTTACCCCCGGGCGTGACGTGGCGAGCTATCTTGACGATCAGCACCTGCTCAGCGGCGCACAGCCCAGCTATGCCTGGATTGTCTACCCGGACGGGCGCAGCCAGCAGGTACCCGTGGCCTACTGGAACAAACGCCATGTGGAACCCATGCCCGGCAGCATCATTTTTGTCGGCGTGGCCGATCATTTCTGGACGAAGCGATACGACGGCCTTAACGCCGACATGATTCGCTCCCTGACGCAGCGGATACCGGATTAATGAAAAACACCTCTCTCTACAGTCTGCTGGCGCTGTGCGTTAGCGCGGCCTGTCATGCAGAAACCTATCCGGCGCCCATCGGACCATCCCAGTCGGATTTTGGCGGCGTGGGCCTGCTGCAAACCCCGACCGCGCGTATGGCGCGCGAAGGCGAGCTGAGTCTTAACTACCGTGATAATGACCAGTACCGCTACTACTCCGCCTCTGTGCAGCTGTTCCCGTGGCTGGAAACTACCCTGCGCTACACCGATGTGCGCACCCGGGAGTACAGCAGCGTCGAGGCCTTCTCGGGCGATCAAACCTACAAAGATAAAGCCTTCGACCTGAAGCTGCGCCTGTGGGAGGAGAGCTACTGGATGCCTCAGGTCTCGGTGGGCGCACGGGATATCGGGGGTACCGGTCTTTTCGATGCAGAATACATTGTCGCCAACAAAGCCTGGGGACCGTTCGACTTCTCGCTGGGGATGGGCTGGGGTTATCTTGGCACCAGCGGCAACATTAAAAACCCGCTCTGCTCCTACAGCGATAAATACTGCTACCGCGACAACAGTTACAAACAGGCGGGCTCGCTCGACAGCAGCCAGCTGTTCCACGGCCCGGCCTCGCTGTTCGGCGGCGTCGAGTACCAAACGCCGTGGCAGCCGCTGCGCCTGAAGCTGGAGTACGAAGGTAACAACTACCAGCAGGACTTTGCCGGTAAGCTCGATCAGAAGAGCAAGTTTAACGTCGGCGCCATTTATCGCGTTACCGACTGGGCCGACGTTAACCTGAGCTACGAGCGCGGCAACACCTTGATGTTCGGCTTTACGCTGCGCACCAACTTTAACGATCTGCGACCGGCCTATAACGACAATGCCCGGCCGAAGTACCAGCCACAGCCGCAGGATGCGATCCTCCAGCATTCGGTGGTGGCCAATCAGCTGACGTTGCTGAAATACAACGCGGGCCTGGCCGATCCCAAAATGCAGGTCAAAGACGATACGCTGTACGTCACCGGTGAGCAGGTGAAATACCGCGACTCCCGGGAGGGGATCGAACGTGCCAACCGGATCGTAATGAACGATCTGCCGGACGGGATCCGCACGATCCGGGTGACGGAAAACCGGCTGAATATGCCGCAGGTGACCACCGAAACGGACGTGGCGAGCCTGAAGCATCATCTGGAAGGCGAGCCGCTGGGCCACGAGACCGAGCTGGTGCAACAGCGCCGCGAGCCGGTGGTGCCAGACACCACCGAGCAGGGCTGGTACATGGATAAATCCCGCTTCGATTTCCGGCTCGATCCGGTGCTGAACCAGTCCGTTGGCGGGCCAGAAAACTTCTATATGTATCAGCTCGGGGTAATGGCGACGGCGGATCTGTGGCTGACGGATCATCTCCTGACCACCGGCAGCCTGTTTGGCAACCTCGCCAATAACTACGACAAATTCAACTACACCAATCCGCCGAGCGACTCAAAACTGCCGCGCGTGCGTACCCACGTGCGTGAGTATGTGCAGAACGATGTCTACGTGAACAACCTGCAGGCTAACTACTTCCAGTATCTGGGCAATAATTTCTACGGCCAGGTGTACGGCGGTTATCTCGAGACCATGTACGGCGGGGCAGGGGCCGAAGTGCTGTACCGTCCGGTCGACAGCAACTGGGCGTTTGGCGTGGACGCCAACTACGTGAAGCAGCGCGACTGGCGTAGCGCGCAGGACATGATGAAGTTCACCGACTACAGCGTGAAGACCGGCCATCTGACGGCTTACTGGACGCCATCTTTCGCTCAGGACGTGCTGGTGAAAGCCAGCGTCGGGCAATATCTGGCGGGAGATAAGGGCGGCACCTTAGATATCTCGAAACACTTCGACAGCGGCGTGGTGGTGGGCGGCTATGCCACCATCACTAACGTCTCGCCGGACGAGTACGGGGAAGGGGACTTCACCAAAGGGGTATACGTGTCGATTCCGCTGGATCTGTTCTCGTCAGGCCCGAGCCGCAGTCGCGCCGGTATTGGTTGGACGCCGCTCACCCGCGACGGGGGCCAGCCGCTGGGGCGTAAATTCCAGCTGTATGACATGACCAGCGATCGCAGTATTAACTTCCGCTAATAGCGTTTATTCACAGTCTAACCCTCCCTCTGAAGACACATTGAGGGAGGGCAAAGGATTCATTCAATAAAAGGTAAAATAATCAACCCTAACTCCTGCACAAAAATCCTGTCTTTTTCTCGTTCATGAGTTTCCAATTATCAATTGATATCTGAATTTCACATAGGATCAGAAACCTCTCCGCACATCTTTTATTAGAATCACTTATAACCTCGGCTCTATAATTAAAAGATTTATATCGCGCTAATTTGTTATTAAGTGATATATAAAACCAATCGGGAAGGGTGGCAATTAGATAACAAATAAATTATTCAGTACGTGAATTTATTAATAGCCAATCATATCCTCGATGACCAGGGAAAGGGATGTGAAATTACCCCTTGCAGTAAATTAACTGACTCAGGAAAGGGAACGGTATGGATACTCGAATTAAGGAAGCAGTAAAAGGCCACGATCTTCTAAAGTTAATCGGCAATACGCCAGTAGTGGATGTATTTAAAGACAAATATCCGCATTCAGATATTAAATTAAAACTCGAGTCTTACAATCCCGGAGGGTCTATAAAGGACCGTGTTGCATATCAAATAATAATGGATGCTGAAATAAAAGGACTCATCAGCATGGGTGATGAACTTGTTGAAGCCACATCGGGTAATACGGGGATTGGTATCGCGTGGATAGGGAAACTAAAAGGATATAAAGTAACAATAATTACAAGTGACAAGATCAGCAATGAAAAATTGGCACTGCTTAAGTTTTATGGTGCAAACGTTATTATAATGCCTTCTGATGCTTCATTGGAGTCTAATGATACACTATGTAAACGTTGCGAGACGTTATGCGGCAGAAAAAGGCCGTTATTTTTGCGATCAGTTTTATAACCATTCAAATTATTTGGCTTATGTTTCCCTCGTTGCTTCTATTATGATGCATGGCATCATATCGAAAATATATCTGCGAACAACACAGAAAGTGATGTCTACGATGTTACCGGATATCTGTGTCAGTCCGGAGATGTATTTGCCAGGAAGCGCACGTTAGCAAAAACTGTAGTTGGTGATGTAATTTGCATCAATGACGTTGGCGCTTATGGATACGCTATGAGTTCGAATTTTAACTCTCGAGTCAGACCGGCTGAGTATCTCCTGAAAAGTAATGGAGATATTAAACTAATACGTCGACCTGAAAACGTTGATGACATTCTCTCTACCTGCATTCTGGACTAAATCATGTATCTGGCAGTTTCTAATCTGTTTCCTATTTTTGTCGCCTTTGTTTTAGGGTTTAACCTGAAAAGAGTTTACTCTCAACTTAATATTAGCATGGTTGAGATAATTTCTAACGCCTGTCTTTACGCCCTTCTGGTTCTGATGGGGATAACCGTTGGGCTAATCCCTGACATTATGGATAAACTCAGCCTTGTTGGCATGAGTGCATTCTGCCTTGCAACCGCATCCTCACTTTCAATAGCCGTGGTCTTAAAAATTTTTCATGTGCGTACCCGTACGGTATCCGGCGAGAATCAATCGAGTGATGTAGCTGATTCCGCTACTTTCGATATCATGGGATACATCAAAGATCCCCTACTGCTGGCCGGCCTGGTAATTATTGGATTTCTGGTAGGCTATAAAAGCCTGATACCAAATATCAATTATGATTACATTATTTCTTCATTACTTTATTTACTCATATTCATCATCGCAGTGAAGCTTTCCTACTCTGGACTAAACCTTCGGGAGATATTTCTTAATAGACAAAATATCATTATGACATGTTTGACAGTAATCGCTTCATACCTTGGGGCCGCGATGGCTGCGTGTTTTTTACCTTTATCTCTTTCGCATAGTCTGGCAGTAAATTCAGGATTTGGTTGGTATACATTGTCAGGCATCTTATTGACTAAAATGGGTGATCCACTATTAGGGTCTGTAGCGTTTCTGTGCGATCTTTTCAGGGAGGCTATTGCTCTTCTTCTTATACCGACGCTTTCAAGAATTGGTAATGGCAATATCGCAATTGGTGTCGCAGGGGCAACCGCGATGGATGTGACCTTACCGATCATTGAAAAACACTGCGGAGTCTCTTATGTCCCCGTGGCATTGCTATCAGGCGGTATTATTACAGTCATCGTACCCTTCCTAATCCCATTTTTTTATTCGCTTTAGGCGTATGGGTATCGCTTTAATGTCAGCGTTATTTTACCGGTGAGCAGCGGCCATCCTCACGCAATACCGGGCCTGCATTCGCTCTTTTCGTCGGCCCGGTAAGCGCAACGCCACCGGGCAAAGATCCCTGTCGCATAAAACATAAACAAAAAATATAGATCCCCGTCACATTTTTGCGTTATACAGGAACCTCGCCCTGGAGAATGAGGTGCTGTATGACATCCCTGACTCGCCCACGCGTTGAGTTTATCTCAACCATTCTGCAGACCGTGCTCAATCTGGGTCTGCTGAGCCTTGGCCTGATCCTGGTCGTCTTCCTCGGTAAAGAGACGGTGCATCTGGCTGATGTGCTTTTTGCCCCTGAGCAAACCAGCAAATACGAGCTGGTTGAAGGGCTGGTGGTTTACTTTCTTTACTTCGAATTTATCGCCCTGATTGTGAAGTACTTTCAATCTGGCTTTCACTTCCCGCTGCGTTACTTTGTTTATATCGGCATTACCGCGATTGTGCGGCTGATTATCGTCGATCATAAATCCCCACTCGATGTGCTGATCTACTCGGCGGCAATCCTGCTGCTGGTGGTCACCCTCTGGTTGTGCAACTCGAAGCGCCTGAAACGGGAATAAAAAAATGGCGGCCCGAGGGCCGCCGAACAACAGTCACAAGTTGGATTGATACATTAAGGCAAAGTTGAGGGTTGCAGTGGCATAACAATGAAACTTAACCTTTCACACCTCCCGCGGTCAGACCGTTCACCAGCCAGCGCTGCGCCAGCAGGAACACGACAGTGATCGGGATGGCAGAGAGCACAGCGGCGGCGGCAAAGTCGCCCCACAGGTAGTTTTGCGGGTTCAGGTATTGCTGCATACCGACCGCCAGCGTGTAGCTGTCCACATCACGCAGCAGCAGAGAGGCGACCGGCACCTCGGTAATGGCGGCGATAAACGACAGAATAAAGACCACCGCCAGAATCGGCACTGACAGCGGTAGCAGCACCAGACGGAATGCCTGCCACGGTGTTGCCCCATCCAGTGATGCCGCTTCTTCCAGCGAATTGTCGATGGTTTCGAAATAGCCTTTGATGGTCCAGACGTGCAGGGCGATACCGCCGAGATAGGCGAAGATTACCCCGCCGTGGGTGTTCAGACCGATGAACGGCACGTACTGGCCGAGGCGGTCAAACAACGCGTACAGCGCCACCAGCGACAGCACCGCCGGGAACATCTGGAAAATCAGCATCCCTTTCAGCAGCGTTGCTTTCCCCGGGAAGCGCATACGGGCAAACGCGTAGGCGCAAGTGGTGGAGAGCGTCACGATACCAATTGCCGTAATGGTGGCGACCTTCACCGAGTTCCACAGCCATAACAACACCGGGAACGGCGGCGGCGTGACGCGACCGTCCGCATGTTCCACGCTGAAGCCTAATGCCAGTTTCCAGTGCTCCCAGGAGATTTCATCCGGGATCAGGCTGCCGGTGGCGAAGTTGCCTGAGCGCAGGGAGATGGCGATAACCATCAGCAGCGGGAACATAATTGCCGAGATAAAAATCAGCAGGCCCAGATGCGTGGCGAAGAGGCGCAGCTTTTGAGATTTGGGTTGTACCATAGACATGTTCTGGGCCCTCCTTAGTCAAATTTCATGCGTGTGGCTTTCAGGTTAACGATAGCCAGCGCGCCTACCAGCAGGAAGATCAGCGTGGCAATCGCCGCCGCCAGACCGAAGTCCTGGCCGCCGCCGCCTTCAAAGGCAATGCGGTAGGTGTAGCTCACCAGCAGGTCGGTATAACCTGCTGGAGTGGTGGTGCCGAGTCGGTCTGGCCCGCCGTTGGTCAGCAACTGGATCAGCACGAAGTTGTTAAAGTTAAAGGCGAAGCTGGCGATCATCAGCGGCGTCAGCGGCTTGATCAGCAGCGGGAGCGTAATCTTAAAGAAGTTCTGGAACGGGGTCGCGCCGTCCATTGCTGAGGCTTCATACAGATCGTCGGGAATCGCCTTCAGCAGGCCCATGCACAGGATCATCATGTACGGATAGCCGAGCCAGGTGTTGACGATCACAATCATGGTGCGGGCGGTGGTCGGGTCGCTGAACCAGGCCGGTTTGATGCCAAATAGCCCGCTCAACATCATGTTGATTTCACCAAAGCTCTGGTTGAACAGCCCTTTGAAGATCAGAATCGAAATGAACGAGGGAACGGCATACGGCAGGATCAGCAGGACGCGGTAAATCGCTTTGCCTTTCAGCGATTCCCACTGAACCAGGCAGGCCAGAATCATGCCCACGGCCACGGTCAGGATCACGGTCAGCACCGAGAAGACCACGGTCCAGATAAAGATGGCGAAGAACGGTTTCTTAATCCCTTCGTCGGTGAAGACGCGGGTAAAGTTGTCCCAGCCGATGGTCACGGTATAGCCCGGGCTGAGTTTATCGTCGCCCCAGTTACCGTCGGCATTGACCGACTGGTAGAAGCCGATATCGTTGTTCGGGCGGTACTTCACGCCGGACTGGTTGTTAGTGAGCGTGCCGTCATCGGCCAGCGCGTACAGCGGCTGGGTGCCGGAGAACTGGCGCAGGGAGCTCATAATGACTTTACTTTCGTCCGGCAGCTCGGCGGTCAGCTGAGTCAGCGCCTGGCGGTTCTGGGTGATGATGCGCAGATTCGCGCGCTCGCCTTCAGGCAGGGCGGCGGCCTCTTTCAGGGCCAGCTTTTGCTCGCCGCCAAATTTGAAGGCGTCAGAAACGTAGGTTTTACCCGTCTCGTCATCGCTTAGGGCCAGCTTCCACTCATCACCCGCCGGGTACAGGCCAAAGTTGAAGGTTTTACCGGCCTGGTAAGAACGGTCCATCAACACCTGCTGGGCGCGCTCTTGCGCGAGCTGGTTGGTGCTGCTGTAGTTGGTGAAGGCAATGGCGATGGTGCAGATCAGTGGGAACAGGACGAACAGCCCCATCCCGGCCACGCCCGGATAGACATAGCGCCAGGCATACGCTTTCCGGTTCGCGAAAATATACAGGCCAACCGAGCTTAAGATCAGCGTCATGGCGGCAAACAGGTACTCCCCCTGGGCGTACATCAAAACAACAAGGTAACCCACCAGCAGGCACAGCAGACCAATCACTGACCATTTCAGCGTGTCGCTTTGCCACCAGCGTTTCTTTTTAATGACATCCATGGGGTTTCTTCCTCTACAACAATTAAATAACCCTCACCCCAACCCTCTCCTTGAGGGAGAGGGGGCGGTTTTCTCCTTCTCCCTCAGGGAGAAGGCCGGGATGAGGGGGTTACAGCCTGTCTTACTTCGTAATACGGCCCTGCGCATCTTTCAGCGAAGCTTCTACGGTCTGACGACCGCTGGCTGCGTTGATGACTGCGGTACGAGTGGCATACCAGAAGGCGGCCATCTGCGGGATGTTCGGCATGATTTCGCCTTTCTCGGCGTTACCCATGGTCGCGGCGATGCGTGGATCTTTCGCTAACTGCTCCTGGAAGGATTTCAGTGCCACTGCGCCCAGCGGTTTGTCCTTGTTTACCACGTCCAGACCTTCGTTGGTCAGGAGGTAGTTTTCGAGGAACTCTTTCGCCAGCTCTTTGTTCGGGCTGGCGGCGTTGATGCCCGCGCTCAGCACGCCAACGAACGGTTTAGACGGCTTGCCTTTGAAGGTTGGCAGCAGCGTGACGCCGTAGTTGATTTTGCTCTTGTCGATGTTGGCCCATGCCCACGGACCGTTGATGGTCATCGCGGTTTCGCCTTTGTTGAACGCTGCTTCTGCAATGGAGTAGTCAGTGTCGGCGTTCATGTGTTTGTTCTTGATCAGGTCAACCAGGAAGGTCAGACCGGCTTTCGCGCCTGCGTTATCCACGCCGACATCTTTCACGTCATATTTGCCGTTAGCATACTTGAACGCATAACCGCCATCGGCAGCAATCAGCGGCCAGGTGAAGTACGGCTCTTGCAGGTTGAACATCAGCGCGCTCTTACCTTTCGCCTTCAGCTCTTTATCCAGAGCCGGGATCTCTTCCCAGGTTTTTGGCGCATTCGGTACGAGGTCTTTGTTGTAAATCAGGGACAGTGCTTCAACCGCGATTGGATAGGCAATCAGCTTGCCGTTATAACGTACCGCGTCCCAGGTGAACGGGAACAGTTTGTCCTGGAATGCTTTATCCGGGGCCACTTCAGCCAGCAGGCCGGACTGAGCGTAGCCGCCAAAGCGGTCATGCGCCCAGAAGATGATGTCCGGGCCATCGCCCGTCGCCGCAACCTGCGGGAACTTCTCTTCCAGTTTGTCCGGGTGTTCAACGGTCACTTTGATGCCGGTGTCTTTCTCGAATTTTTTACCCACTTCGGCCAGGCCGTTATAGCCTTTGTCGCCGTTAATCCAGATAACCAGCTTACCTTCTTCAATTTTGGCGAGCGCTGGGGCGGAAATCATCATTGCTGCCAGGGCGGACAAAGCGAAAACGCGTGCGCCAGTCTTGATATTCATATCTGCCATCCTTTTTGGTGATGTGCTGTGGATACACTGAGGTAGTTCAACGTTGCTCAGTCTCCTTATTTGACATCCTCTTTCCATCCTCCTGGCCCCTACGCCCCACCCCTGCTTTGTGTGATCTGCGTTGCATAAATTTAAGTTATGTGTTCTGGCGCACACAAAAGTACGCTGAATTTTGCCAGTGACATCACGAATTTAGCCTCAGCCCCTCGGCGGCGGCGGCTTAGGCCGCTCTCTCATCCTCCCGCCTCCTCCCCCATAAAAAAGACGAGGGGTGGAGGATTCACGTAAGTAATGAATACCCCATAGTGAACTTATCTTGAATGTTTCTGTCCGCGACAGGTTGTAACGAAGGGAGTAGGGCCATGGCGAGCGTAAAGCTGCGTAATGTAACGAAAGCCTGGGGTGACGTGGTGGTATCGAAAGATATCGATCTCGACATTCAGGAAGGTGAATTCGTCGTTTTTGTTGGCCCGTCAGGCTGTGGTAAATCCACACTGCTGCGCATGATTGCCGGGCTGGAAACGATCACCAGCGGCGATTTATTGATTGGTGATACCCGGATGAACGACGTCCCGCCTGCGGAACGCGGTATCGGGATGGTATTCCAGTCTTATGCCCTTTATCCCCACCTGTCGGTTGCCGAGAACATGTCTTTTGGCCTGAAACTCGCGGGTGCTAAAAAAGAGACCATTAACCAGCGCGTAAACCAGGTGGCCGAAGTGCTGCAGCTGGCGCACCTGCTGGAGCGTAAGCCGAAAGCCTTGTCCGGTGGACAGCGTCAGCGCGTGGCGATTGGCCGTACGCTGGTAGCGGAACCGCGTGTGTTCCTGCTCGATGAACCGCTTTCTAACCTGGATGCTGCGCTGCGCGTTCAGATGCGCATTGAAATCTCCCGTCTGCACAAACGTCTTGGCCGCACCATGATTTACGTCACCCACGATCAGGTCGAAGCGATGACGCTGGCCGACAAGATTGTGGTGCTGGATGCCGGTCGCGTGGCGCAGGTGGGTAAACCGCTGGAGCTGTATCACTATCCAGCGGACCGCTTTGTAGCGGGCTTTATCGGCTCGCCAAAGATGAACTTCCTGCCCGTAAAAGTCACCGCCACCGCGATTGAGCAGGTTCAGGTTGAGCTGCCAAACCGCCAGCAGGTGTGGTTACCGGTAGAAAGCACTCACGTTCAGGTGGGGGCAAACATGTCCCTCGGGATCCGCCCTGAGCATTTACTGCCGAGCCACATCGCCGATGTGACCCTCGAGGGTGATGTGCAGGTGGTTGAACAGCTTGGTCACGAAACACAGATTCATATCCAGATCCCCGCCATTCGTCAGAACCTGGTGTACCGCCAGAATGACGTGGTGTTGGTAAAAGAGGGTGCCAAATTCGCTATCGGCTTGCCGCCGGAGCGTTGCCATCTGTTCCGAGAAGATGGCACTGCTTGTCGACGGTTGCATCAGGAGCCTGGCGTTTAAGCAATCCCAATAATAAGCACGAAACCGTCAGGTGAAGTGTTCAAAGAAAAGCAATGATCTCAGGAGATAGAATAATGATTACTCTGCGCAAAGTTCCTCTGGCATTAGCAATTGCGGCAGGCATCTTGTCTGCCCAGGCTGGTGCTGTCGACTTTAAAGGTTATGCTCGTTCCGGCATTGGCTGGACCGGGAGTGGTGGTGAACAACAGTGTTTCCAGGCAACAGGTGCACAAAGTAAATACCGTCTCGGTAACGAATGTGAAACCTATGCTGAAATTAAGCTGGGCCAGGAAGTGTGGAAAGAGGGTGATAAGAGCTTCTACTTCGACACCAACGTCGCGTACTCCGTTTCTCAGCGTAACGACTGGGAAGCCACCGATCCGGCATTCCGCGAAGCAAACGTGCAGGGTAAAAACCTGATCGAATGGCTGCCAGGCTCCACCATCTGGGCTGGTAAGCGCTTCTATCAGCGTCATGACGTCCACATGATCGACTTCTACTACTGGGATATTTCTGGTCCTGGTGCAGGTATCGAAAATATCGACCTGGGCTTCGGTAAATTGTCTCTGGCGGCAACTCGCTCCACTGAAGCCGGTGGTTCTTCTGCGTTCGCAGATTTCGATGCTAATGGTAACCGTATTTACGACAACATCGTGCCGAACGATGTCTTTGATGTTCGTTTAGCGGGTATGGAAATCAACCCAGGCGGTACCCTGGAGCTGGGCGTTAACTACGGTCACACTAACCTGCCAGACGACTACTATCTGCAGCCGGGCGCCTCTAAAGATGGCTGGATGTTCACCGCTGAACATACCCAGAGCATGATGAAAGGCTTCAACAAGTTCGTGGTCCAGTACGCAACGGATTCCATGACCTCCAACGGCAAAGGCATCCCACAGGGTGCGGGCCTGAACAACAACGGTTCCCTGATCCGCGTGATCGACCACGGTGCAATCACCCTGGCTGACCAGTGGGATCTGATGTACGTCGGTATGTACCAGAATATCGACCTGGACAACAACAACGGTACCGAGTGGTGGACTGTCGGCGTACGTCCTATGTACAAATGGACACCAATCATGTCCACCTTGCTGGAAGTGGGCTACGACAACGTCAAATCTCAGAACACTGACGATAACAACAGCCAGTACAAAATCACCCTGGCACAACAGTGGCAGGCAGGCGACAGCATCTGGTCCCGTCCAGCAATCCGCGTCTTCGCAACCTATGCGAAGTGGGATGAGAAATGGGGTTACGCAAACAGCAGTGATACTGGCTTCACCAACGGTGTGGCTTATAACGACACATCTGCACGTACCTTCAGCCGCGGCGACAACGATGAGTGGACCTTCGGTGCCCAGATGGAAATCTGGTGGTAATACGTAACACCTGATGTATTGACCTAAAAGAGGGGCGTAAGCCCCTCTCTTCTTAGGGTGCTGCGCGCTATTGCCTGGCTAACGCAGTGCTTATGCAATCTGAGGTAATAACAATGAAAATGAAAAAAAGTCTCGTCGCGCTGTGCCTCGCTGCAGGGCTGCTGGCAAGCGTTCCAGCCGTTACCCTCGCCAGCGTCAATTTCGTCCCACAAAACACCAGCGCCGCACCTGCAATCCCCGGTGCCGCGCTACAGCAGCTGGTCTGGACTCCCGTTGATCAGTCCAAAACCCAGACCACCCAACTTTCTACCGGCGGTCAGTCCCTCAATGTACCTGGGATCAGCGGTCCGGTGGCGGCATACAGCGTGCCGGCTAACATCGGCGAAATCACCCTCACGCTGACCAGTATTGTCGACAAACAAACCAGCGTCTTTGCGCCGAACGTGCTGATTCTGGACCAGAACCTGACGCCATCGGCCTACTTCCCGAGCGAATACTTCACCTATCAGGAGCCGGGCGTGATGAGCGCCGATCGCCTGGAAGGGGTGATGCGCCTGACGCCAGCCCTGGGTCAGCAAAAACTGTATGTGCTGGTCTTTACCACTGAGAAAGATCTGCAGCAGACCACCAAACTGATTAACCCGGCGAAAGCGTATGCCAAAGGTACCGGCAATGCGGTACCGGATATCCCGGACCCACTGGCGCGCCACGTCACCGACGGTGAGCTGAAGCTGAAAGTCTCCACCAATAACGCTTCCAGCGTGCTGGTTGGCCCGCTGTTTGGTTCATCCGGTACGGGCCCGGTCACCGTAGGTAATACCGCAGCGCCTGCTCCGGTCTATGCTGCGCCAGTTGCGGCACCTGCTACTGCTGCAACGGCCACCGCTGTTGCCCCGGCCCCGGCGAAGAAAAGCGAGCCGGTGCTGAACGACACTGAAAGTTACTTCAACAACGCCATTAAACAGGCAGTCGCCAAAGGTGACGTCGATAAAGCGCTGAAGCTGCTCGATGAAGCCGAGCGTTTAGGCTCAACCTCTGCCCGTTCCACCTTTATCAGCAGTGTAAAAGGCAAGGGGTGATCGTTTCCCCGCAATGCTGATTTTGTCAGTAGTTTAGTGCGCCCTCCCGGGCGCACTTTTTTTGTGTGAACCGATGCTGTTGCATCTCTGTTGCGATAATGATCGCTAACTCACGTTTGCCCGCCACCCACCCGCGTTTCTGCGATACAATAGCGTCACGTTATGTATCGGAGAGTCTGGCATGTCACACCCCGCGCTAACGCAACTGCGTGCGCTGCGCTATTTTGACGAAATCCCTGCGCTGGATCCGGCGCAACTCGACTGGTTGCTGCTGGAAGATTCCATGACCAAACGTTTTGAGCAGCAGGGTAAAAAGGTCACCGTCACTCTCATTCAGGAGGGGTTTGTCACGCCTGACGCCGTGGCGGATGAGCTTCCGTTGCTGCCGCAGGAAGCCCGCTACTGGCTGCGGGAAATCTTGCTCTGTGCCGATGGTGAGCCGTGGCTGGCCGGGCGCACCGTGGTGCCAGAGTCCACCCTGACGGGGCCTGAGCTGGCGCTGCAGCAGATGGGCAAAACCCCGCTCGGACGCTATCTGTTCACCTCATCCGAACTGACCCGGGATTTTATTGAAATTGGTCGCGATGCTGGCCTGTTAGGGCGCCGTTCCCGTCTGCGATTAAGCGGTAAACCGTTGATGCTGACAGAGCTGTTTTTACCGGCATCGCCGCTGTACTAAGAGGAAGAGAAAATGGAGTGGAGTCAGAGGCAGAACAAGCTGTTGGCGTATCACCGCCTGATGCGTACCGATAAGCCCATCGGTGCGCTACTGCTGCTGTGGCCAACGCTGTGGGCGCTGTGGGTGGCCAGCCCCGGTCTGCCGCCGCTGTGGATCCTGGCGGTGTTTGTGACAGGCGTCTGGCTGATGCGCGCCGCAGGTTGCGTGGTGAACGACTATGCCGATCGTAAATTTGACGGCCATGTGAAACGCACCGCCAATCGCCCGCTGCCGAGCGGCGCAGTCACCGAGAAAGAGGCGCGCACGCTGTTTGTGGTGCTGGTGCTGTTGTCGTTCCTGCTGGTGTTAACCCTTAACACCATGACCATCCTGCTCTCGGTCGCCGCGCTGGCGCTGGCCTGGGTGTATCCGTTTATGAAGCGCTACACCCATTTGCCGCAGGTGGTGCTGGGCGCGGCCTTTGGCTGGTCGATTCCGATGGCGTTTGCCGCCGTCAGCGAGTCAGTGCCGCTGAGCTGCTGGCTGATGTTCCTGGCGAATATTTTGTGGGCAGTGGCCTACGATACCCAGTACGCGATGGTCGACCGGGACGATGACCTGAAAATCGGTATCAAATCGACCGCCATCCTGTTTGGCCGCAACGACAAGCTGATTATCGGCATCCTGCAGGTTGCGGTTCTGGTGCTGATGGCGCTGATCGGTTACCTGAACGGGTTGACCTGGGAATTCTACTGGTCAGTGCTGGTGGCGGGGTTACTGTTTGCGTATCAGCAAAAACTGATCGCGAAGCGCGAGCGTGATGCCTGCTTTAAAGCGTTTCACAATAACAACTACGTCGGCCTGGTGCTGTTCCTCGGGCTGGCGATGAGTTACTGGGCGTAAAAAAATGCCCGGTGAAGATCAATGTAAAAAGGCAGCCTTTCGGCTGCCTTTTTTATGTTTGCACCCTCTCCCACAGGGAGAGGGCCGGGGTGAGGGCATCAGACCACACCTTTATGCACTATTCGCCCTGCGTCGCGCTCTCAATCGTTAAGCGCACGTCCGAGGTAATCAGGTCTGCCAGCATCTGGTAAACCTTCATCGTCTCTTCCGGCTCGGCGTCACCGCTGTCACTGATATACCCTTCGTCACGCAGCGTTGACACCAGCGAACTGAATACCGCCTTGTCGAAGAACTCCGGCGCATTGATGCCGTGCAGCATCGACAGGCGCTGTGCCAGGGTGCGGCTCTCTTTCTCCAGCGTCCCGCGGTTGATTGACGGGTTGGCGCTCAGCAGCCAGAAGGTAATGGCGTAGCGCTGCACCGTTTCGCGCGCGCCCGCAGCCAGCAGCTGCAGGGTGCGTGAGCGAGACGGGTTGATTTGCAGCTCGTCGTTCTTCAGCGTAATCAGTCCCTGGCGGATCAGCTCTTCGATCTGCTGATCCAGCACCTCGGCCAGTTCATCATTGCGCCAGCGCAGGAACAACTCTGCTTTCAGCATCGGGTAAAGCACTTCGACATGGTGCAGCAGCGCCTGTCGGGTGATGTGACGATGCTGGGTGATGATCGCCGCCATCAGCGAAGGCAGCATCAGCATATGCGCAATGTTATTGCGATAGTACGTCATCAGCACCGCCTGCTCGCGCGGCAGAATGATGATATCGCCGATGGTGTCTTTCTCGACCTCGAACTTGTTCATCTGCAGCGCGTGCTCGATAAGATCGCTGGCGCTGGCGGACGGTACCGTCACGTCTGAGGCATACGGCACGTTACGCATCAGGTTCAGGTAGCAGTCGAGCTGCTCGGTCAACTGCTCGCGGGTGAGCGAACGCTGGCGAGAACCCAGCAGCGCGGTACAGCACAGGTTCATGGCGTTAGCCGCACCGGCGTTGTTGATTCGCACCATCAGCTCGTCGGCAATACTGTTAACCGTTGGCGTCAGCCACGCTGGACGCACCGCTTCAATCGGGTCGATGGACTCGCGCCACTCCGGCACCCGGTTGTTGAGGTAGGTCATCAGCGGCATCGGCTCGCCGAAGTTAACGTAGCCCTGACCCAGATTGCGCAGCTTGCTTAAGCCCCGCACCATCTGCAGCAGGCTCTCTTTCTCTTTGGTCGCGCCGCGCAACTCTTTGGCGTAAGTGCCCACTTCCATCACGTGCTCGTAACCGATGTAGATCGGCACCAGAGTGATTGGACGGGTACCGCCGCGCAGCATCGCCTGAATGGTCATCGACAGGGTGCCGGTCTTCGGATCGAGCAGACGCCCGGTACGGGAACGACCGCCTTCAACGAAATACTCGACCGAATAGCCGCGGCTGAACAGCTCGCCCAGATATTCGCGGAATACGGTGGAGTAGAGCTTGTTGCCTTTAAACGTACGGCGAATGAAGAACGCACCCAGACGGCGGAAAATCGGGCCTGCTGGCCAGAAGTTCAGGTTAATACCGGCCGCAATGTGCGGTGGCACCAGCCCCTGGTGATAAAGCACATACGAGAGTAGCAGATAGTCCATGTGGCTACGGTGGCAGGGCACATAAACAATCTCATGGCCATCGTGGGCCAGCTGGCGTACACGCTCGGCGTTGTGCACGTGGATCCCCTGATACAGACGGTTCCAGGTAAAGCTCAGGATACGGTCGCTCAGGCGGATCATCTCGTAAGAGAAGTTGGCGGCAATTTCTTCCATCAGCGCGATGGCGTTTTGCTGCGCCTTCTCGTGGGAGATTTTTTTGCTGCGCGCTTCGTCTTCGACGGCACGGGCGATCGCTTTCGACGCCAGCAGTTTGTTAAACAGATCCTGGCGAGCCGGCAGGCGTGGGCCTACTGCAGCAAGGCGCTGGCGGGCAAAGTGCATACGTGCCACGCGCGCCAGCTTCTGGGCGATGGTTTTATCGGTGCCGTGCTCATCAGCCATGTGACGCAGTGAGACCGACGGCGAAAAACGCACAAAGCTGTCGCGGCCCAGCCAGTTGACGGCGAAAAATTTCTGCACCCCGTTGAGCATGCGCAGCGGCGGGTTTTCTTCGCCTTTGTCGCGACCCGGACGGCGGCCAAACATCACCGATACCGGCACCATCTGCACATCCAGATCGGGATTGCTGCGGTGCAGGTCGAGGTAATCATGGAACAGCTTGATCGACTCTTCTTTCGGTGTGTACCAGGTGAATACGCGCGGACCGCCGTGAATGAAGATATAGCGCGGCAGCAAGGTGCCGTCGATCTCCAGCGGTTCCAGCGGATCGGGAAGATCGTGCGCCAGGCATTGGGCGCGCAGCGTCAGCAAGTCGGCCTTAGAGTTATAAGGCAACACGTACATAATTGGACGTGAGGTATCGAGCCCTAATTCCAGTGCGGGTTCCGCGGGAATGGACTTGCTTTTTACCAGGACGCTTAATGGTAAATTAAGTAATTTGTAGTAAATTCGTGGCCAGCCAGACATAAACGATGTAAAGCCTCTGGTTAAAAATGCAATTGCGGCGCAAGGATAACAGAAAGCGCGCAAAATTTCTGTTGTTACCCGTCATACTTCGGGCGGCGGCGCGACGCGCCTAAGCCACAGTTAATGACGCTTTTTTTGAAGAAAGGTTTCTTTTTAATGGCTAATAATACCACTGGGTTCATCCGTATCATCAAAGCTGCCGGTTATTCATGGAAAGGCATCCGTGCTGCCTGGGCTAATGAAGCCGCTTTTCGCCAGGAAGGCGTTGCCGTTTTCGCGGCAATTATTATCGCCTGCTGGCTGGATATTGATGCCATCACCCGCGTATTACTGATTGGCTCGGTGATGTTGGTGATGATAGTCGAAATTCTTAACAGTGCGATCGAGGCGGTGGTCGACCGGATTGGGACTGACCATCATGAACTGTCGGGCCGGGCAAAAGATATGGGCTCTGCCGCTGTGCTGATGTCGATACTGGTGGCGGTATTCACCTGGGGCACTCTGTTATGGGGACATTTGCGATAAGCCTTCAGAAACTGAGTAAGTCTCTGGTTTTTTGTGCGGTTTGTTGTTCCAAAATCACCTTTAGCTGTATATACTCACAGCATAACTGTATATACACCCAGGGGGCGGAATGAAAGCGTTAACGGCCAGACAGCAAGAGGTGTTTGATCTCATTCGGGATCATATCAGCCAGACGGGAATGCCACCGACACGTGCAGAAATTGCACAGCGGTTAGGCTTCCGTTCTCCAAACGCTGCTGAAGAACACCTTAAGGCACTGGCGCGTAAAGGTGTGGTTGAAATTGTGTCCGGCGCTTCTCGTGGTATTCGTCTGCTTGTCGAAGCAGAAGAGGGCCTTCCGCTCGTGGGTCGCGTGGCTGCCGGGGAACCGCTGCTGGCGCAACAGCACATCGAAGGCCACTATCAGGTCGATCCGGGCATGTTCAAACCCAGCGCAGACTTTTTACTGCGCGTGAGCGGCATGTCAATGAAAGACATCGGTATTCTGGATGGCGACCTGCTGGCAGTGCATAAAACCCAGGACGTGCGTAACGGTCAGGTGGTGGTTGCGCGTATCGATGATGAAGTGACCGTTAAGCGCCTAAAAAAACAGGGCAACACGGTTCAGCTTCTGCCGGAAAACAGCGAATTTACGCCGATTGTCGTCGACCTGCGTGAGAGTAACTTCTCCATCGAAGGTCTGGCGGTGGGCGTCATCCGCAACGGTGAGTGGTTATAATCTCTTCCTGACAGGCTACGGTTTCGCCGTAGCCTGCTGTTTTTCTCTCTGGTTATTCCTATGTCTCTTCTGACTGCTTCCGATAAGGCGTTATGGCGTCTTGCGTTGCCAATGATCTTCTCCAACATCAGCGTTCCTTTGCTGGGACTGGTGGATACGGCAGTGATCGGCCATCTGGATTCCCCTGTCTATCTCGGCGGCGTGGCGATTGGCGCTACGGCGACCAGCTTCCTGTTTATGCTGCTGCTGTTTTTGCGCATGAGCACCACCGGACTGACATCCCAGGCGTATGGCGCAAAAGACCCTCATCGGCTGGCGCGGGCGCTGGTGCAGCCGCTCATTATGGCGCTGGCTGCCGGATTGCTGATTATGCTGCTGCGCACGCCGCTTATCGATCTGGCTCTGCATATCGTCGGTGGCAGTGAAGCCGTACTGCTGCAGGCGCGGCGCTTCCTTGAGATCCGCTGGCTCAGCGCCCCGGCCTCGCTGGCGAACCTGGTGCTGCTCGGTTGGCTGCTGGGCGTTCAGTATGCTCGCGCGCCAGTGATCCTGCTGGTGGTGGGCAATCTGCTCAATATCGTGCTGGATCTGTGGCTGGTGATGGGGCTCAAGATGAACGTGCAGGGCGCTGCCCTGGCGACCGTCGTCGCGGAATACGTAACCTTCTTTATTGGCCTGTGGATGGTCTGGCGGGTGCTTGCCCTGCGCGGTATTTCGTGGTCGTTGCTGAAAACCAGCTGGCGCGGCAACGTCCGCCGATTACTGGCGTTGAACCGCGACATTATGCTGCGCTCGCTGTTGCTCCAGCTGTGCTTTGGGGCGCTGACGGTAATGGGCGCGCGGCTGGGGCCAGAGATTGTAGCGGTAAACGCCGTGCTAATGACGCTGCTGACCTTTACTGCCTATGCGCTGGATGGCTTTGCGTATGCAGTTGAAGCGCACTCCGGGCAGGCTTACGGCGCGCGCGAAAGCGGTCACTTGCGTGAAGTCTGGCGGGCGGCCTGTCGTCAGTCTGGCCTGGTGGCGCTGGCTTTCGCGCTCCTGTATGCCCTGGCAGGCGAGCAGATTATTGCCCTGCTGACGTCGTTGCCCGCGCTGCGAACGCTGGCGAGCCATTACCTTATCTGGCAGGTCATTTTGCCGGTGGTGGGGGTCTGGTGCTACTTGCTGGATGGCATGTTTATTGGCGCAACGCGCGGTGCGGAGATGCGCAACAGCATGGCGGTGGCGGCGGCCGGGTTTGGCCTGACGCTGTTGACGCTGCCGTGGCTGGGGAATCACGGTTTATGGCTGGCGCTGTGCGTCTTTCTCGCCCTGCGAGGGTTGTCGCTGGCGTGGATCTGGCGTCGACACTGGCGCAACAACACCTGGTTTCGGTAGCGGCTTCGTCTGCGTTAATGGTAAAAGATTCCGAATAACGAACCGAGTGCCGCAGGCTTATCTATAATTATCATCACGTCCAGCATGAAACGTATCGCACGGACGAAATACCTGTCCTACACGACCGAACGAAGAGGAATCGATGATGAATAAAGACCAAGTCGGCGGTAACTGGAAACAGTTGAAAGGTAAAGTTAAAGAACAGTGGGGCGACCTGACTGACGATGACATGACTGTCATTGAAGGGAAACGTGACCAGCTGGTCGGTAAAATTCAGGAACGCTATGGATATGAGAAAGAACGGGCGGAAAAAGAGGTCGGTGACTGGGAAACCCGTAACGACTACCGCTGGTAATTAACCTATACCCGCAGGTACACGGATGTACGCCCAGGGCGGCCTCAGGCCGCCCCTTTTTTTGCTCATTTAACGCGGTTTTTTCTTCGTCAGAATGGAGTGGTCATGCTGGCAGTTGTCCTGGTGACGGCAGGCTTCCACTTCTACACAGCGGCTGCATAGCCCGTGCGCTTCGATGATGTTATGACGCAGGGCAAATCCCATCTTCGCCGCCAGCGTATGCATGATGTCCTCTACGCCCTCCGCTCCCTCTTCCTTCACGCTGCCGCAGCGATCGCAGATAAACATGGCTGAGGTGTGTGTAGGCTGATCAAACAGATGGCACAGGACATAGCTGTTGGTCGATTCCACTTTATGCACAAAGCCCTGCTCAAGCAGAAAATCGAGCGCGCGATAGACCGTTGGCGGTTTGGCCTGCGGCTCGCTGACGCGCAGCAAATCGAGCAGATCGTAGGCGCTGATCGCCCCTTGCTGCAGGCTCAGCAGGCGGAGCACTTCAAGGCGCTGTGGGGTCAGGCGCACATTGCGTTGCGCGCACAGCTTTTCGGCTTGCGCTAACAGCTCCTGCTTTGTGGTCGTTTCCATGTTGCACCTCGAATCTATGGAATAGCAAACCGCCACTCTACCATGTTCTGCCTGAAACGCCGAGATCGGCCGGGTATGCTATACCTGACGCAAATCCACATGGGGAACAACACGATGAAAAGACCCGATTGTATTCAACACTGGCGCGACCTGGAAGGTGCTGATAATTCAACCTATCCCGACAGCCCCGAGCTATTTGCCATCGGTGCGCCGCTGGCCCGCACGCTGGGGCTGCGGCGCATTGGCATCCACCACGAGCGCCTGCCGCCAGGACGCCGCACCTCATACCCGCATGCCGAAAGCGACGAAGAAGAATTCATCTACGTGCTGGAGGGTTATCCGGAAGCCTGGATCAATGGCCACCTGTGGAAACTGGAGCCAGGGGACAGCGTCGGTTTTCCTGCCGGAACCGGCGTATGTCACACCTTTATCAATAACACCCCCGACGAGGTGAGGTTGCTGGTGGTGGGCGAAGCCAATAAAAAACAGAACCGTATTTATTACCCGTTGAATCCCGTCTACGCCGCCACTCGCGAGGATCGTTGGGTGGATCACCCGCCGCAATTTTTTGGTCCGCACGACGGAAAACCTGGGCGAAAGTAAAAACCTCTTCTATACCTGGTGAAAGGAAATAAATATTAACAAAATCAATCTAATACGAATGGTTGAGACGATTTTTTAGACCTAATACTTTTGTCACAGCGGATGTTTGTTCCTGCCTGCTAATGGCTGGCATGGGTTTGTACACACAAGCAGACAAGTCGAGCATACCGTGAAAAAACCTTATAACTTTGCTGTGGCTGGAGTAGCTGTCTCTGTCTTAATCATTAATCAGGCCGAAGCGGCTAATACCTGGACAGAAGCGCGAAATGACGCGATGGGCGGGACAGGGGTCGCTTCGGCACACTATGGCAGCGGGGTACTGATTAACCCGGCGCTGCTGGCTAAATCGAAACAGGATGATGATATTACGGTCATTTTGCCGTCGGTCGGCGTGCAGGTGAGCGATAAGGACAATTTGCAGGATGAGATCGATCAGATCAGCGATCAGATCAGTTACTACGAAAATGTGATTGATAATTTGACAACCCAGGCATTACTGAGGGACCCCCAGGGCACCGTCAGACAGCTTCAACTCGCGGCCACCACGCTTGCCGACGAGCTGGAATTCCTCGACGGCAAAACGGCGCACGGCAACGCCGGGGCAGGGATCGCGGTCAGTATCCCTGGTGCGAATATCTCAATGGCGTTTGTTGCGAAAGCGTATGCCCATGCCCGCATTAGCTCGGAAATTGACCCGCAGGATATCGTTTTTTTGCGCAACATTGAGAACAGCTCCGGGATGACCAGCCAGATGGCTTTCAGTGCGGCGGTGAACGGCAGCGATGTGATTACGCAAAACCTCAACTCTACCGCCTCCGGCAGGGCGGCGATTGTCTCCGACTACGGTATTGCCGTGGCCCGTCAGTTTGAGATGAACGGCATCCCGGTTTCCGTTGGCGTGACGCCGAAGCTGCAGCAAACCTGGCTGTATAACTACACCACCTCAATTTATACCTACGACAGCAGCGATTTTAGCAGCAGCCGTTACCGTAATGACGACACCAGTTTCAATGTGGATGTCGGGCTGGCGGCCGATTTCGGTGAGTACTGGACAGTAGGCCTGAGCGGGCAGAATCTGATATCCCATGATATTGATACCAACGATATTCGCATCCTCAACGGGCGCACCGGCGAAGTGGTGAGCTATCAGGATACCTACCAGGTACGGCCGCTGGTGACGGCGGGCGTGGCCTGGCACACCGACTTGCTTACCCTTAGCGCAGATGCCGATCTGACGGAAACGAAAGGCTTTAAGAGTGAAGCGAACTCGCAGTATGCCGGCGTGGGGGCTGAAGTGTCCCTGCTGGGCTGGCTGGCGGTACGCGGGGGTTTTCGCGCTGATGTGAAGGGCAACGACAGCAACGTCTTTACCGGCGGTCTGGGCTTTGCACCGTTTAGCACCGTGCATATCGATTTGACCGGTATTTACGGCGAAGACGAAACCTGGGGCGCGGGCGCGCAGTTCAGCGTGACCTTCTAGCGATCCGGAGGCGCTCGGCCTCCGGCGTTTCTTTATGCTATAGTAGCGCCCCTTTTTCACCAGGTGCTTAAAACTTCGCCATGTCGTCAGAAAACACGTCACTTTATTCCGCTCATCGTTTTTCCGTCGCGCCAATGCTCGACTGGACGGATCGCCATTGCCGCTACTTCCTGCGCCAGCTTTCGCGTCATAGCTTGCTCTATACCGAGATGGTGACCACCGGGGCGATTATTCATGGCAAAGGCGACTATCTGGCCTACAGCGAAGAAGAGCATCCGGTCGCCCTGCAGCTGGGTGGTAGCGATCCGGCGGCCCTGGCGCACTGTGCAAAGCTCGCCGAGGAACGTGGTTACGACGAGATCAATCTGAACGTCGGTTGTCCCTCTGACCGCGTACAGAACGGTATGTTTGGCGCCTGCCTGATGGGCAACGCCCAACTGGTGGCCGACTGCGTGAAAGCGATGCGCGATGTGGTCTCTATCCCGGTCACGGTTAAAACCCGTATCGGTATCGACGACCAGGACAGCTATGAATTTCTGTGCGATTTCATCAATACCGTATCTGGTCAGGGCGAGTGCGAGATGTTCATCATCCACGCCCGCAAGGCCTGGCTTTCGGGTCTGAGCCCGAAAGAAAACCGCGAGATCCCACCGCTGGACTATCCGCGTGTGTATCAGTTGAAGCGTGATTTCCCGCAGCTGACGATGGCCATTAATGGCGGGATCACCTCGCTGGAAGACGCTAAAACCCATCTGCAGCATATGGATGGCGTGATGGTCGGGCGCGAGGCTTATCAGAATCCGGGGATTATGGCGGCGGTGGATCGCGAGATCTTTGGCGTCAATGGCACCGACCGCGATCCGGTTGAAGTGGTGCGCGCGATGTACCCGTACATTGAGCGCGAGCTCAGCAACGGTACCTATTTGGGGCACATCTCCCGCCATATGCTGGGCTTGTTCCAGGGGATCCCCGGTGCACGTCAGTGGCGACGTTACCTGAGTGAAAATGCGCATAAAGCCGGTGCCGATATCGAGGTGCTGGAGCAGGCGCTGCGCCTGGTGGCCGATAAGCGATAATTTTCACTAAAAGTTGGTTAAATTCACCACGCCCGGCAGCGCACTGCCGGGCGTTTTTCTTTCATATCAATAAGTTATTTCTGGCACGTTTCTTGTAATACTCAGCGTATCGTTGTAACGCCTTGTGGGAGAGAGCCATGCTTGAACTACTTTTTGTGTTGGGATTTTTTGTGATGCTGATGGTAACGGGCGTCTCGCTGCTGGGGATTATTGCCGCGCTGGTTGTTGCGACGGTAGTCATGTTTATCGGTGGGCTCTTTGCTCTGATGCTGAAGCTACTGCCGTGGTTACTGCTGGCGGTGGCGGTGGTGTGGGCGATACGGGCAATTAAATCGCCAAAAGTCCCACGGTATCAGCGCAATAACCGCTTTCGTTACTAAGGTATTGCGCCCTTCGTCACATCCTTGCAACTTTTACGGCAGCATTGCTTAGAACGGAATAGGATTTAGTTATCGAATCTGTCACTATTGCCGGCGTTAAAGAATTCATCGAGCTGTACCCTACATACAGCCGAACAAAAAAAGAAAGGGCTTCCCACGGGAAGCCCAATTTCTTTCTTCCCCGTCATCATTCCTGCCGTAGATGCGTTGGCTGCTTTCATTCACCCCAGTCACTTACTTGAGTAAGCTCCCGGGGATTTATTCAATTGCCGCCTTCCTGCGACAGAAATGATTTAGGGGAAGACAAAACTTATGGGATCAGCAAACTCGATCCTTGGGTCGCACGACTCTCCAGCACCTCGTGCGCGCGCTGCGCCTCGGCCAGCGGATACTTCTGCGCTTCTGCGACATCCACCTTTATCACGCCGCTGGCAATCAACGAGAACAGCTCATTGCTGGCTTCAACCAGTTCCTCATGGGTGGTGATATAGCCCTGCAACGACGGTCGGGTGGCAAACAGCGAACCCTTCTGATTGAGGATCCCCAGATTGACCCCGGTCACCGGGCCAGAGGAGTTGCCGAAGCTGACCATCAGCCCTCGGCGCTGCAAACAGTCCAACGACGATTCCCAGGTGTCTTTACCCACCGAGTCATAGACTACGCGCACTTTTTTCCCGCCGGTTATCTCTTTAACCCGCTCAACGACGCTCTCTTCCCGGTAGTTGATCACCTGCCAGGCTCCGGCCTGCAGCGCACGCTGCGCCTTTTGCGCGCTACCCACCGTGCCGATCAGTTTTGCCCCCAGCGCTTTTGCCCACTGGCAGGCAATCAGCCCGACGCCCCCGGCGGCGGCATGGAACAGGAAGGGTTCATCGGGTTTGATTTCATAGGTTTTGCGCAGCAGATAGTAAACGGTCAGCCCTTTCAGGAACGAGGCAGCAGCCTGCTCAAAGGAGATCGCGTTGGGCAGAATGGCGGCTTTCTCGGCGACAACGTTATGCACTGAACTGTAGGCCCCGAGCGCAGACTGGGCATAGACCACCCGATCGCCTTCCTTTATATGCTTCACCGCGCTGCCCACTTTCACCACCACGCCTGCGGCTTCGGTCCCAAGACCACTCGGCAGGGCGGGCGGCGGATACAGCCCACTGCGGATGTAGGTGTCGATGTAGTTAATGCCAATCGCTCTGTTTTCGACCTGGATTTCGTGCTCTCCTGGCGCAGCGGGTGTAAACGTCACTGCCTGTAAGACTTCCGGTCCACCGTGCTGGTTAAATTCGATGCGCGTTGCCATTTATCCTCCAAAATTGTGCTAATCTGTCGACCCCAATTTCTATCTCGGTAACTCCCTTCACTATGGCAGGAAATAAACCCTTCAACAAACAGACTGAACCCCGTGACCGCGATCCGCAGTTAGCCGGATTAAAAGTCCCGCCGCACTCGATCGAAGCGGAGCAGTCGGTGTTGGGCGGTTTAATGCTGGACAACGAACGCTGGGACGATGTTGCCGAGCGCGTGGTCACTGACGATTTCTATACCCGTCCGCACCGCCATATCTTTACCGAGATGGCCCGTTTGCAGGAAGCGGGCAGCCCTATCGACCTGATCACCCTGGCGGAATCGCTGGAGCGTCAGGGGCAACTGGACTCCGTTGGCGGATTCGCCTATCTGGCGGAGCTATCGAAAAATACCCCAAGTGCGGCGAACATCAGCGCTTATGCCGACATCGTGCGTGAACGTGCCGTCGTGCGTGACATGATTTCTGTCGCCAACGAGATTGCAGAGGCCGGTTTCGATCCGCAGGGCCGCAACAGCGACGAACTGCTCGATCTGGCCGAAAGCCGGGTGTTTAAAATTGCCGAAAGCCGCGCCAATAAAGACGAAGGTCCGAGGAACATTGCCGAAGTCCTCGATTCGACCATTGCGCGTATTGAACAGCTATTCCAGCAGCCGCACGACGGGGTGACCGGGGTTAATACCGGTTATGACGATCTGAACAAAAAGACCGCGGGTTTGCAGCCGTCGGATTTGATTATCGTCGCCGCGCGTCCATCGATGGGTAAAACCACGTTTGCGATGAATATCGTTGAAAATGCGGCGATGTTGCAGGATAAACCGGTGCTGATCTTCAGTCTTGAGATGCCATCGGATCAAATCATGATGCGTACTCTGGCTTCGCTGTCCCGCGTGGACCAGACGCGTATACGTACCGGTCAGCTCGACGATGAAGACTGGGCGCGGATCTCCGGCACCATGGGGATCCTGCTGGAAAAACGGAACATCTATATCGATGACTCTTCCGGCCTGACGCCAACCGAAGTACGATCCCGCGCGCGCCGTATCGCTCGCGAGCACGGCGGCATCGGTCTTATCATGATCGACTACCTGCAGCTGATGCGCGTCCCGTCGCTGTCCGACAACCGTACGCTGGAGATTGCCGAGATCTCGCGCTCACTCAAGGCGCTGGCAAAAGAGCTGCAGGTTCCGGTAGTGGCGCTGTCGCAGCTTAACCGCTCTCTGGAACAGCGCGCCGATAAGCGCCCGGTTAACTCCGACCTGCGTGAATCCGGCTCCATTGAGCAGGACGCCGACTTAATCATGTTCATCTACCGTGATGAGGTTTATCACGAGAACAGCGACATGAAAGGGATCGCAGAAATTATTATCGGTAAGCAGCGTAACGGCCCGATTGGCACGGTACGTCTGACCTTTAACGGACAGTGGTCGCGTTTCGACAACTATGCCGGTCCTCAATATGATGATGAGTAATTTCTAAGGAATGTAAATGCAAGCGGCAACTGTTGTCATTAACCGCCGCGCTCTGCGACACAACCTGCAACGCCTGCGTGAACTGGCGCCTGCCAGTAAACTGGTTGCAGTCGTGAAAGCGAACGCTTACGGACACGGTCTTCTCGAGACCGCGCGAACGCTCCCCGATGCTGATGCCTTTGGCGTCGCCCGCCTTGAAGAAGCCCTGCGCCTGCGCGAAGGGGGTATCACCCAACCTGTCCTGCTGCTCGAAGGCTTCTTTAATGCCGCCGATCTGCCGACCATTTCAGCGCAAAAACTGCACACTGCGGTGCATAACCAGGAGCAGCTGGACGCCCTCGAAACCGCAGAGCTCAGCGAACCGGTGACCGTGTGGATGAAACTCGACACCGGTATGCACCGTCTCGGCGTGCGTCCGGAGCAGGCCGACGCGTTTTATCAGCGCCTCAGCCAGTGCAAAAACGTTCGCCAGCCGGTCAATATCGTCAGCCATTTTGCCCGCGCTGATGAGCCGGAATGCGGCGCAACCGAACAGCAGCTCGACATCTTTAATACCTTCTGCGAAGGCAAGCCGGGAATGCGCTCTATCGCGGCATCCGGTGGCATTCTGTTGTGGCCGCAGTCGCATTTCGACTGGGCGCGCCCGGGCATTATTTTGTACGGCGTCTCTCCGCTGGAGGGCAAACCCTGGGGGCCGGATTTTGGTTTTCAGCCGGTGATGTCGCTCACGTCCAGCCTGATCGCCGTGCGTGAACATAAAGCCGGTGAGCCGGTCGGCTACGGCGGCACCTGGGTGAGCGAGCGCGACACCCGTCTGGGCGTGCTGGCGATGGGCTACGGCGACGGTTATCCCCGCGCGGCCCCCACCGGTACGCCGGTGTTGGTGAACGGTCGCGAAGTGACGATTGTTGGACGCGTGGCGATGGACATGATTTGCGTTGACCTCGGGCCAGAGGCGCAGGAAAAAGCGGGCGATCCTGTTACCCTGTGGGGTAAAGGTTTACCCGTTGAGCGAATCGCTGAAATAACGAAAGTAAGTGCTTACGAACTTATAACGCGGCTGACGTCGCGGGTGGCAATGCACTACCTTGACTGATGGCCACGCCCTCTCTTAGGTGAGAGGGCTGTCGTCTGCACCCCATCCTCATTAACATCCTCTCGATCTTCTCCCGCTTCCGGTTTATTGTTGAATTCCCTGCCTCATTATTATCCGGAGAACCATCGCGTGTTCCAGAAAGTCGACGCCTATGCTGGCGACCCCATCCTCTCCTTGATGGAGCGTTTCAAAGACGATCCGCGAGGCGATAAAGTTAACCTCAGTATTGGTCTGTACTACAACGAAGCGGGCATCATTCCGCAACTGCAGGCGGTGGCAAAAGCCGAAGCGCGGCTCAATGCTCATCCGCACGGTGCATCGCTGTATCTGCCGATGGAAGGGCTGAACAGTTATCGCAATACCATTGCCCCGCTGCTGTTTGGCGCGGATCATCCGGTGCTGGTGCAAAAACGTGTGGCGACCATCCAGACGCTGGGGGGGTCCGGTGCCCTGAAAGTGGGTGCTGATTTCCTGCAGAAATATTTCCCGGGATCCGCCGTCTGGGTCAGCGACCCGACCTGGGAAAACCACGTCGCCATCTTTGAAGGCGCGGGCTTTGCCGTCAATACCTATCCGTGGTTCGACACCGCAACCAATGGCGTACGTGTGCAGGCGTTGCTGGAAAAACTGAGCACGCTGCCGGAGCGCAGTATTGTGTTGCTGCACCCGTGCTGCCACAACCCGACCGGTGCCGACCTGACCAACGACCAGTGGGACGCGGTTATCGAGGTGCTGAAAGCGCGTAACCTGATCCCGTTCCTCGACATTGCCTATCAGGGCTTTGGCGCGGGGATGGAAGAGGACGCCTACGCCATTCGCGCCATTGCCAGCGCAGGCCTGCCGGCGCTGGTCAGCAACTCGTTCTCTAAAATCTTCTCGCTGTATGGCGAGCGCGTTGGTGGCCTGTCTGTGGTCTGCGAAGATCAGGATGCGGCCGGTCGCGTGCTCGGACAGCTAAAAGCTACCGTGCGTCGTATCTACTCCAGCCCGCCAAACTTTGGTGCGCAGGTGGTGGCAGCGGTACTGGGTGACGAGGAGCTGAAAGCCGAGTGGCTGGCGGAAGTCGAAGCGATGCGCAAACGTATTCTGGCGATGCGCCAGACGCTGGTCGATGTGCTGAAAGAGGCGGTGCCTGGGCATAACTTCGACTATCTGCTGCATCAGCGCGGTATGTTCAGCTATACCGGCTTTAGCGCCGGACAGGTTGACCGGCTGCGCGACGAGTTTGGCGTCTACCTGATTGCCAGCGGCCGCATGTGCGTGGCTGGCCTCAATACGAGCAACGTACAGCGCGTGGCGCAGGCCTTTGCTGCTGTAATGTAAGTACTTACTCTCACCGCTTTTCATGCGTGAAGAGCGGTGAGTAAGCGTCAATCCGCGCAGTGTGATATCCCTCTTTTTATTGCGGTTAATATAAAAAATTCCTTTCTTTCCCCTTCTGCCGGGGTTATGTTCGATGTGTTTTTGACCAACCGCTCAAAATAAAAAATAACAGATTGAATATTCAGGGGAAAATATGCGCAAGATCACACTGGCGCTCAGCGCCACCTGCTTATTGTTCTCGCTTAGTCATCCTGTCGTGGCCCAGGCCTCTTCACCCACGCCGTTATACAGCGGGACAACCGCCGCCAGGCTGGCGGAACAGGCCCCAATTCACTGGGTTTCCGTGGCCCAGATAGAAAACAGCCTGATGGGACGCCCGCCGATAGCGGTGGGGTTTGATATCGACGATACCGTGTTATTTTCCAGCCCCGGCTTCTGGCGAGGTAAAAAAACCTTTTCGCCCGACAGCGAGGCGTATCTCAAAAATCCCGCTTTCTGGCAGCAGATGAATAACGGCTGGGATGAATTCAGTATTCCGAAAGAGTCCGCCCGCGCGCTCATTGCTGTTCACCTGAAACGCGGCGACCAGATCTGGTTTATTACCGGGCGTAGCCAGACCAAAACCGAAACCCTCACTAAAACCCTGCAGGACGCATTTTTGATCCCGGCGGCGAACATGAACCCGGTGGTGTTTACCGGGGAGCAATCCCGGCAGAACAGCAAAGTGGCGTCGCTTGTGCAGAAACAGATCAAAATTTACTACGGTGATGCCGACAGCGATATCACTGCCGCCCGCGAGGCGGGGGCCAGAGGCATCCGCGTGCTGCGCGCTTCAAATTCCACCTATAAGCCGCTGCCGCAGGCGGGCGCGTTTGGCGAAGAGGTGATCGTCAACTCCGAATACTGATCCGGCTACGGGGCATTGATTATTATTTAAGCGGATTTGCCTGCTTCGGGTTTTACCTTTCGCCGTATTGCTGCACACTTAGAAGGACTCATCCCGACCAGAGGAACAAAGATGACCATTTCGGAGATACTTCAGTACTGCATGAATAAGCCTGGCGCCGAGCAAAGCGTGCACAGCGACTGGAAGGCGACGCAAATTAAGGTCGCAGATGTGCTTTTTGCGATGGTGAAGGATGTGGAGGGGCGTCCGGCGGCGTCGCTGAAAACCAGCCCTGAGTTAGCCGATCTGCTGCGTCAGCAGCACACCGATGTGCATCCGAGCAAGCACCTGAATAAAGCGCACTGGAGCACGGTTTATCTCGACGGTTCGTTGCCGGATTCGCAGATTTACTATCTGGTGGATGCTTCTTATCAGCAGGCAGTAGCGCTGCTGCCGGAGATGACCCGACAGCAGCTTTCGGTATGATTAATTCAACAGCGGTTTGAGGAAGCGGGCAGTGTGCGATGCTTCGCACTCTGCAACGGTTTCTGGCGTACCGGAGACCAGAATCTCACCGCCGCCGCTGCCGCCTTCCGGGCCGAGATCGACAATCCAGTCCGCGGTTTTAATCACGTCCAGGTTGTGCTCAATCACCACAATGGTGTTGCCCTGATCGCGCAGCTGGTGCAGAACCTCGAGCAGCTGCTGAATGTCGGCAAAGTGCAGACCGGTGGTCGGCTCATCCAGAATGTACAGCGTCTGCCCGGTGCCGCGCTTCGACAGCTCACGCGCCAGCTTCACGCGCTGGGCTTCGCCGCCGGAGAGCGTAGTCGCAGACTGACCCAGACGAATATAGGTCAGGCCGACGTCCATTAGCGTCTGCAGCTTACGCGCCAGCGCCGGAACGGCATCAAAGAACTCGCGTGCTTCTTCAATGGTCATATCCAGCACTTCGTGGATGGTCTTGCCTTTGTACTTAATTTCCAGCGTTTCGCGGTTATAGCGCTTGCCTTTGCACTGGTCGCACGGCACGTAAATGTCCGGCAGGAAGTGCATTTCAACTTTGATCACCCCGTCGCCCTGACAGGCTTCGCAGCGTCCACCGCGCACGTTAAAGCTGAAACGACCTGGTGTATACCCGCGCGAACGGGATTCCGGCACGCCGGCAAACAGTTCACGAACTGGCGTAAACACGCCGGTATAGGTCGCCGGGTTTGAACGCGGCGTACGACCGATAGGGCTTTGGTCGATATCAATGACTTTATCGAAATGCTCCAGCCCGTGGATCTCGCGATACGGCGCGGGTTCGGCCAGCGTCGCACCGTTCAGCTGGGTTTGCGCAATCGGGAACAAAGTATCGTTAATCAGCGTCGATTTACCGGAACCCGACACCCCGGTGATGCAGGTAAACAGGCCCACTGGCAGGGTCAGGGTCACGTCTTTCAGGTTGTTGCCCCGGGCCCCGGTCAACTTAAGTACTTTTTCCGGATCGGCGGCGACGCGCTGTTGTGGTACGGCGATCTGGCGCTTGCCGCTCATGAACTGGCCGGTCAGCGATTCTGGCACCGCCATAATGTCGTCGAGCGTGCCTTCGGCCACCACCTGCCCGCCGTGCACCCCGGCACCAGGGCCGATATCAATAACATGATCCGCCGCGCGGATCGCATCCTCGTCGTGCTCGACCACAATCACCGTGTTGCCGAGGTTACGCAGGTGGATCAGTGTTCCGAGCAGGCGTTCGTTGTCGCGCTGGTGCAGGCCGATGGATGGCTCATCCAGTACATACATCACCCCCACCAGCCCGGCGCCAATCTGGCTCGCCAGACGGATACGCTGCGCTTCACCGCCGGACAACGTTTCTGCCGAGCGGGAAAGCGACAGATAGTTAAGGCCGACGTTGACCAGGAACTTCAGGCGATCGCCGATCTCTTTCAGGATCTTCTCAGCAATTTGCGCACGCTGGCCCGCAAGCTTCAGGTTGTTGAAAAAGTCCATCGCATGGCCGATGCTCATGTCCGAGATGGTAGGCAGCGGCGTATTTTCAACATACACGTGGCGCGCTTCGCGACGCAGACGGGTGCCGTCGCAGGTGGCGCAGGAGCGGTTGCTGATAAACTTCGCCAGCTCTTCGCGCACTGCGCTCGATTCCGTCTCTTTATAGCGGCGCTCCATATTGTGCAGCACGCCTTCGAACGGATGACGGCGCACTGACGTATCGCCGCGATCGTTCATATACTTGAACTCGATATTCTCTTTGCCGGAACCGTACAACACCACTTTATGCACGGTCGGGCTCAGGCTGCCCCACGGGGCTTCGACGTCGAACTTGTAGTGTTCAGCCAGCGACTTCAGCATCTGGAAGTAGTAGAAGTTGCGCTTATCCCAACCGCGAATCGCGCCACCTGCCAGCGACAGCTCTGGATTCTGGATAACGCGATCCGGATCGAAATACTGCTGTACGCCCAGTCCGTCGCAGGTTGGACACGCGCCCGCTGGGTTGTTGAACGAGAACAGGCGGGGCTCCAGCTCGCGCATGCTGTAGCCACATATTGGGCAGGCGAAGTTGGCAGAGAACAGCATTTCGTCCGCCTTCGGGTCGTCCATATCGGCAACCACCGCCGTACCGCCGGAAAGATCCAGCGCGGTTTCGAATGATTCCGCCAGCCGCTGGGTCATATCCTCACGCACCTTAAAGCGGTCGATAACCACTTCGATGGTGTGTTTCTTTTGCAGCTCCAGCTTTGGCGGATCCGACAGATCGCACACTTCACCGTCGATACGGGCGCGGATATAGCCCTGACTTGCCAGGTTCTCCAGCGTTTTGGTGTGCTCGCCTTTACGCTCTTTAATGATCGGCGCCAGCAGCATCAGGCGTTTGCCTTCCGGCTGTGATAGCACGTTATCCACCATCTGGCTGACGGTTTGTGCCGCCAGCGGAACGTCGTGATCCGGGCAGCGCGGCTCACCCACGCGGGCATACAGCAGGCGCAGGTAGTCATGAATTTCAGTAATGGTCCCCACGGTGGAGCGTGGGTTATGAGATGTCGACTTCTGTTCAATGGAGATGGCAGGCGACAGACCTTCTATATGGTCGACGTCTGGCTTTTCCATTAGCGACAGGAACTGGCGCGCATAAGCAGAGAGCGATTCAACGTAGCGACGTTGCCCCTCGGCATACAGCGTGTCGAAAGCCAGTGACGATTTGCCTGAACCCGACAGCCCGGTGACGACGATCAGCTTGTCGCGCGGGATGATAACGTTGATATTTTTGAGATTGTGGGTGCGGGCGCCCCGAACTTCTATCTTATCCATTCACCTTTCCCGGTAGGTAGATACACGGAATGCCTGGTTTGCTTGAAGGACAACCGGCAGAAACGATTAATTATGACACAATTTAACCTGTTTGAATATACAGTATTGGAATGCAAATTCTGATTACCTGTGCAACAATGTAAAGTTCGTGAGAACTCTGGAAGATGCTTCGAAACTATCGGAACACCACGTGGAAATGGTACACTCGCGCGTTACACTACTAAGAAACGAATTCAGGAGACACGATCATGGCCAGCAGAGGCGTAAACAAGGTGATTCTCGTCGGTAATCTGGGCCAGGACCCGGAAGTACGCTACATGCCGAGTGGTGGTGCAGTTGCCAACATTACGCTGGCTACTTCCGAATCCTGGCGTGATAAAGCGACCGGTGAGATGAAAGAGCAGACTGAATGGCACCGCGTTGTGCTGTTTGGCAAACTGGCAGAAGTGGCCGGTGAATATCTGCGTAAAGGTTCTCAGGTCTACATCGAAGGCCAGCTGCGTACCCGCAAATGGACCGATCAGTCCGGCGCAGAAAAATACACCACAGAAGTAGTGGTCAACGTCGGCGGCACCATGCAGATGCTGGGTGGCCGTCAGGGCGGTGGCGCACCGGCAGGCGGCGGTCAGGGTCAGGGTCAGCAGCAGCAGGGTAGCTGGGGTCAGCCTCAGCAGCCACAGGGCGGCGGCAACCAGTTCAGCGGCGGCGCACAGTCTCGTCCGCAGCAGCAGTCTGCTCCGGCGCAGTCTAACGAACCGCCAATGGATTTCGACGACGACATCCCGTTCTGATAACCGCAGAACCTGCGTTGCGCAATAAACAAAAACCCAGACATCGGTCTGGGTTTTTTGTTTCTGGCATTGCTATCAGGTGTACATCATTGGCCAGTCTGGTGGCGTATGGCTCATTGCCTCAACCATCACTTCTTTGACGTTGTGCAGAATAGTGGCGACATCCAGCAGAGTGATCCCCAGTAACCCGGTCGCGAACCAGCAGGCCGCAGCCAGGCCCATGCAGGTGCTGACCACTGCCAGCGCGGCGTAATCCGCTTTACGAAATTGAATATTCAGCGTGCTGGCCAGAAACATCAGCATTGCGCTCAAAAATTCCCAGCGCGCAAGCATAACGCCGGTGGTAATGGTTGCCATAAAAACCGATCCTCAAAGGTATCCGCCGCCAGGGATAGCGCGACGTTGCCCACAGGTTGTGGCAGACTGGCTATCGGCAGACTCAAATTCACAATAATGAAACATTGTTTCTTGTTGCACAAGATGTGTGAACTATATCACGTTTGTTCTTTTATTCACCAGTAGTGGACGCGGTAAAAACGCGCTTTTTTTAACCGCTTAAAGGTTGTGGCTATTTCGGATGGCGTTTGTTGCGCGTGGGTCGCCGCGCGAGGAAGACGATGGGCTCCAGGCGTGCGAACGAAACGTGAGGAAAAGGATGGCTACGGTTGATTATTTATAAATCATGTAAATCAGCTACAGCTTTAAATAGCCTAAATTTTCACGATAATGTTGTATTTTTTTCACCCTACCGTTAGTTTGACTTAATCAACGATCCTCTGTCGTGTTATCTTGAAACCATCCGTTCAGAATGGATAATTATTTTACTTAATAAAAACGAAACGAATACTTTCAGTTTGGCTTACGGACAAATATTATCGGCATAACCAAATATTAGGTTATTGAGGGTAAAAGTCAGTTGCTAACTTCGCATGATTCATGCAACGTAATCACCTGTTTAACAAAGCATCCGGCCTTCATGACTATAGGCACATTAAAAGCAGGGATATAGGGCGGAAATGAATCATAGCGCGCGGAGCAAGGTGCTGAAAATAGCGGGGGTCATCATGGTGGTTTTACTGCCTGTGATGCTTTCGCTATGGTTTGCTCAGCAACGCGCCATCAGCGAAACCAGCAGTCATCTTCGCTCATTTGCCGAACTCGCCTTAGATAAAACTGAGCTGGTTATTCAGCAGGTCGATTTAGCACGCAACGACGCCATAAAATATGCGGGTGATATTTGTACGCCAGCCCATCGACAACATATGCTAAATATTGTTCGTGGCCGTCTGTACATTGCCGATTTAATTTATGCGAAAGATCGTCACTTTGTTTGCTCAACATTAAGTACCCCGCAAAACGCTTACATCATCCCTGAGGCTAATTACAAACGTGCGCCGGATGTCTCCATCTATTATTACCGCGACACGCCTTTCTACGCTGGATATAAAATGACTTATATGCAGCAAGGTAATTACGTGGTGGTGGTCAATCCGCTGTCTTATAGTGAAGTCATGTCATCCGATCACTCCCTGGCATGGGGTGTATTTGACACGGTAACCAATACCTTTTTCTCGGTCAGCGAACAGGCAAACGAAAGTATATTACATAAGCTCGTGGATGATAATGAAACCATCTTCCAGCATGAGGGGCGCTTTTACACCGTGGTTCAGTCACAGAAGCGACCTATCGCCGCGATTGTTTCGACGACCAGTAAACAATTTTATGCCGCCTTCTTTCATCAGGCGACCCTAACCCTGCCGCTGGGGATGTTATGCAGCATCATTATTTTATTACTGTGGTCGCGAACACGACGCGAATTAAATTCGCCGGGCCGCTTATTACATCGCGCCTTAAATAAACGCCAGCTTTGCCTGCACTATCAGCCGATTATCGACATTAAATCCAATCAGTGCGTGGGAGCAGAAGCCCTGCTGCGTTGGCCGGGCTTTAATGGGCCGGTGATGAGTCCGGTGGAGTTTATTCCGCTGGCGGAAAAAGAGGGGATGAGCGAGCGCATTACGGATTACGTAGTGGAAGAGCTGTTCAGCGATCTGGGCCATTTCCTGGCCTGCAACCCACACCTCTATATTTCGATTAACCTCTCCGCGACGGATTTCCACTCTTCACGCCTGATTGCGATGATTACCGATAAGGCCCGGCACTATTCGGTGCGCGCCCAGCAGATCAAAATCGAAGTGACGGAGCGCGGTTTCATTGATGTGCCGAAAACGACGCCGGTTATCCAGGCGTTTCGTCAGGCGGGCTATGAAGTGGCGATCGACGATTTTGGTACTGGCTATTCCAACCTGCACAATCTGTACTCGCTGAACGTCGATATCCTGAAAATCGATAAAACCTTTATCGACACGCTGACCACCAACAGCACCAGCCATCTGATCGTCGAGCACATCATTGAAATGGCGCAAAGCCTGCGCTTAAAGACCATCGCGGAAGGGGTGGAGACGGCAGAGCAGGTGACATGGTTACATAAACGCGGGGTACAGTATTGTCAGGGCTGGCACTTTGCGAAGGCAATGTCGCCGCAGGACTTTATGACCTGGCAGCAACAGCCTGTCGCAGCATCACTGGCCCACAGCCATTAATTGAGCTGATGACGGTAGTCGGTAGGCGTGCGATCAAATTCGCGGCGGAAGACACGAGAAAACGTCTGCTGAGACACGTAGCCCAAATCCATCGCGATATCAAAAATAGGACGTTGCGTGGTGCGTAACGCCTGCGCCGCCAGTAATAACCTGCGCTGACGAATATACTCGCCCAGCGTCTGGTGCATCACCGCCCGGAACATCCTCTGCAGGTACCACTTCGAATAACCCGATTTTTTAGCCACCACATCGATACTTAATTGTTGATCGATATGCTCATCCATCCATTCAATAAGTGTGTGAACAATCTGCTGATGCGACATAAATCGGCCTCTCTCCGGATATACCTGTAGCTGTGGATTCGTGTTTTTATCTGCGGCCGAGTATAATTCCTCAAGTTAACTTGAGGTAAAGGGGTTTTATGGAAAAGAAATTACCGCGTATTAAAGCGCTGCTGACCCCGGGTGAGGTGGCCAAGCGCAGTGGCGTGGCGGTGTCAGCACTGCATTTCTATGAAAGCAAAGGGTTAATTAAGAGCATCCGCAATGCCGGCAACCAGCGGCGTTACACCCGCGAGGTGCTGCGCTACGTGGCGATCATTAAGATTGCCCAGCGGATAGGCATCCCGCTGGCGACCATTGGCGAGGCGTTTGGCATTCTGCCTGAAGGGCACGCGCTGAGTGCTAAAGAGTGGAGGATGCTGTCATCCCAGTGGCGCGAAGAGCTTGATCGACGCATTCATACCCTGGAGGCGCTGCGCGATGAACTGGACACCTGCATCGGCTGTGGATGTTTGTCGCGCAGTGATTGCCCGCTGCGCAACCCTGGCGACAGGCTGGGTGAGCAGGGGACCGGGGCGCGACTGCTGGAAGAGGATTAATTCCGGCAACACATAAAAAACTAAAGCGCCACAACAGGGCGCTTTAGTTTATTCCCGGTCTTTGTCTTTCTCTCTATCCCGCTGGTTCACAGGAGGGTTTCCCCCGACATCAACACCCCTCAGTCGAGCAATTTTGGGAGGTTCCGGTTTGTGCTGACACTTTAATTCTAGGCCGGGGCCGCAGGTTTGCCAGCTTTCAAGGGAAAAATCCTGGCAAAATTTTTTCGCCATGTTGTGCAGTTTTTTATAGTTAGTGAGTCAGCCTAACTGGAGATGACCATGATTACGGTTCACCACCTCAATCAGTCCCGATCTCAGCGCGTGCTCTGGGCGCTGGAAGAACTCGCTCTGCCTTATCAGATTGTCCGCTATCAGCGCGAAAAAAACATGATGGCACCGGACGCGCTGCGCAAAGTCCATCCGCTGGGTAAATCCCCGGTGCTGGAGGATAACGGCCTGATCCTTGCGGAGTCGGGCGCTATTCTCGAATATCTGCAGGAAACCTACGATCCCGAATCACGGCTCAAGCCGCAGGAGGCACAGCTCAAGCTGAACTACCGCTTCTGGCTCCATTACGCCGAAGGATCGCTGATGCCGCTGCTGCTGATGAAGCTGGTCTTCGCCAGCCTCGGCAAGCCGCCGATCCCCTTTGGTCTGCGATCGCTCGGCAAAGTGCTGGGCCAGGGGGTACAAAAAGCGTATCTCAATCGCCAGCTGGAAACCCACGCCCGCTATCTTGAGTCCTGGCTGACGGAGAACCCCTGGTTTGCCGGGGATCGCCTTAGCATGGCGGATATTCAGATGAGCTATCCGGTGATGGCGTTGCTGTCCCGTGGCGAAATCAGCGATCTTCCGCATCTGCAGGCCTGGCAGAAAAAGGTCGATATGCGTCCGGCCTGGCAGCGGGCGATCCAGCAAGGAGGACCGTTCGAGATCCCCGGCGGGCCCTGAAAATGTTATCAAATTGCGCATTGACGATAACGTTTGCGCATCCTCTGTCTACTTCTTCGCCGTCCCGATCAAATTTTAGGGGAAAACGACAAAGTTAAGTTGAAAATGCCCATGTTCAGGACGGATAATCGTTTGCTTTTATTTCACCACCCGATTTGTAAGCGCGGAGCTAAACGTTTGCTTTTTTTATGACGCCCCCTGGTGGTCATCAATCTGGCACAAGGATATGACGTTTCGCTGGCCGTGGAATGTCCATCACGCTTACAAACGACGATTATCTTTTTCAGGGGATGTTTTCTATGTCTACGCCTTCTGCGCGTACCGGCGGTTCACTTGACGCCTTCTTTAAAATTTCAGCGCGCGGCAGCACCGCGCGTCAGGAAGTGGTTGCCGGTCTGACGACCTTCCTGGCCATGGTTTACTCCGTGATCGTGGTGCCAGGTATGCTCGGCAAAGCCGGTTTCCCACCGGCTGCGGTTTTTGTTGCCACCTGTCTGGTTGCGGGCGTCGGCTCCATCGTGATGGGCCTGTGGGCGAACCTGCCGCTGGCGATCGGCTGCGCCATCTCCCTGACCGCGTTTACCGCGTTCAGCCTGGTGCTGGGTCAGCATATCAGCGTGCCGGTTGCGCTGGGTGCGGTGTTCCTGATGGGCGTACTGTTTACCATCATCTCTGCCACCGGGATTCGTAGCTGGATCCTGCGCAACCTGCCGCAGGGCGTGGCGCACGGCACCGGTATCGGTATCGGTCTGTTCCTGCTGCTGATTGCGGCGAACGGCGTGGGCCTGGTCATTAAGAACCCGCTGGACGGGCTGCCGGTTGCAATGGGCCACTTCGCCAGCTTCCCGGTGATCATGTCCCTGATTGGCCTGGCGGTGATCATCGGTCTGGAAAAACTGAAAGTGCCTGGCGGGATCCTGCTGACTATCGTGGGTATCTCCATCATCGGCCTGATTTTCGATCCGAGCGTGCATTTCTCCGGCATTTTCGCGATGCCATCCCTGAGTGATGAAAACGGTAACTCGCTGATCGGCAGCCTGGACATTATGGGCGCGCTTAACCCGGTGATCTTGCCAAGCGTGCTGGCACTGGTGATGACGGCGGTCTTTGATGCCACCGGCACCATCCGCGCCGTTGCCGGACAGGCTAACCTGCTGGATAAAGACGGTCAGATTATCGATGGCGGCAAAGCGCTGACCACCGACTCCCTGAGCAGCGTATTCTCGGGCCTGGTGGGCGCAGCCCCGGCGGCGGTGTATATCGAATCCGCAGCGGGAACCGCGGCAGGTGGCAAAACCGGTCTGACGGCCGTTACCATTGGCGTGTTGTTCCTGTTGATCCTGTTCCTCGCGCCGCTCTCTTACCTGGTTCCGGCCTACGCGACAGCCCCTGCGCTGATGTACGTTGGCCTGCTGATGCTGAGCAACGTGGCGAAAATCGATTTTGCCGATTTCGTTGACGCGATGGCAGGGCTTATCACCGCCGTGTTTATTGTGCTGACCTGTAACATCGTTACCGGCATCATGATTGGCTTTGCCTCGCTGGTGATTGGCCGTATTGTGTCGGGCGAATGGCGCAAACTGAACATCGGTACGGTGGTTATCGCCATTGCGCTGGTGGCGTTCTATGCGGGTGGTTGGGCAATCTAAGCTGTCAACTGCCTAAAAAGACGGGTGGCTCAGGCCGCCCGTTTTCATTTTCGGAACACATCTCGTTGCCTTATGCGTTACTCTGGGGACGATACACTGTGGCAAGATGCCAATGATTTAAACGTACAGAAATCTCGCAAACAGGGAACGCATGGAAATCTTCTTCACAATACTCATCATGACCCTTTTGGTCTCCCTTTCCGGGGTCGTCACCCGCGTACTGCCCTTCCAGTTACCGCTGCCGCTGATGCAGATTGCCATCGGTGCTCTGCTGGCGTGGCCCTCGTTCGGATTGCATGTCGAGTTTGATCCGGAACTGTTTCTGGTGCTGTTTATCCCCCCCTTGCTGTTCGCCGACGGCTGGAAAACGCCCACCCGTGAGTTTCTCGAACATGGACGAGAAATCTTCGGTCTGGCGCTGGCGCTGGTTGTCGTCACCGTGGTGGGGATTGGTTTTCTCATCTACTGGGTGGTGCCGGGGATCCCGCTGATACCGGCGTTTGCGCTGGCGGCAGTGCTGTCGCCGACCGATGCCGTGGCGCTGTCCGGCATCGTCGGAGAAGGGCGTATTCCGAAGAAAATCATGGGCATTTTGCAGGGCGAGGCACTGATGAACGACGCCTCCGGCCTGGTGGCACTGAAATTTGCCGTCGCCGTGGCGATGGGCACCATGGTCTTTACTATCGGCGGCGCGACCGTCGAATTCTTTAAAGTGGCGATTGGCGGCATTATTGCCGGCTTTGTGGTGAGCTGGCTGTACGGCCGCTCGCTGCGCTTCCTGAGCCGCTGGGGCGGTGACGAACCGGCTACCCAAATCGTGCTGCTGTTCCTGCTGCCGTTCGCCTCATACCTGATTGCCGAACACCTTGGCGTGTCGGGCATTCTGGCGGCGGTGGCGGCGGGGATGACCATCACCCGTTCCGGCGTGATGCGCAATGCCCCGTTGGCGATGCGCCTGCGCGCCAACAGCACCTGGGCGATGCTGGAGTTTGTCTTTAACGGCATGGTATTCCTGCTGTTGGGCCTGCAATTGCCGGGCATTCTCGAGTCGTCGCTGGTGGCGGCAGAAGCGGATCCGAACGTCGAAACCTGGATGCTGTTCACCGATATCGTGCTGATTTATCTGGCACTGATGCTGGTGCGTTTCGGCTGGCTGTGGACGATGAAAAACTTCAGCATGCGTTTTCTCAAGAAGAAGCCGATGGAGTTTGGCTCCTGGACCACCCGCGAGCTGCTGATTTCAACCTTCGCCGGGGTACGTGGTGCCATCACCCTTGCCGGTGTGCTCTCCATTCCACTGCTGCTGCCGGACGGCAACGTCTTCCCGGCGCGCTACGAGCTGGTGTTCCTCGCGGCGGGAGTGATCCTGTTCTCCCTGTTTGTGGGCGTAGTGATGCTGCCAATCCTGCTGCAGCATATGGAGGTGGGCGATCACGTCCAGCAGCATAAAGAGGCGCGGATTGCCCGGGCAGCAACCGCTGAAGTGGCGATTGTCACCATCCAGAAAATGGAGGAGCGGCTGGCGGTCGATACCGAAGAGAACATTGATACTCAGCTGCTGAAAGAGGTGAGTTCGCGGGTAATTGGTAACCTGCGCCGCCGTGCGGATGGGCGTAATGATGCGGAAAGCTCGCGGATGGAAGAAAATCTCGAACGCCGCTTCCGTCTGGCCGCGCTGCGCGCTGAACGCGCCGAGCTATACCACCTGCGCGCCACGCGGGAGATCAGCAACGAGACGCTGCAAAAATTGCTGCACGATCTCGATTTGATGGAAGCGCTGTTGGTTGAGAAGCAGTAACCGCTTGCCCGGTGGCGCTACGCTTACCGGGCCTACAATTAGCGCGTAGGCCGGGTAAGGCGAAGCCGCCACCCGGCATTATTCCACCGACGTCCAAAACCCTTCACAGCATTTCAGCCACGCCTGGGCGCTGTGCGACAGATAAACCCCTTCCCGCCAGATCATCCCTAACTGCCAGTGCAGATCGCTTTGTAGCGGGATCCAGCGCAGCGTATTTTTATCCAGCTTTTCGCAGATCGGCTGCGGCAGAATGGCGATGCCGACGCCCGCCTGCACCATCGCCGCCAGAAAGTCCCACTGGCCGCTGCGCACCGCGATGCGCGGTTTAACGCCGTGCTGGCTGAACAGCTGCATCAGCTGGCGGCTGAGGGCAAAATCTTCGTTGTAGATAAGCAAAGGGTGCTCGGCCAGCATCTCGGGCTCGATGGTGTCGAGCGTCAGCCAGCTACCGGAGCGCGGCACCAGCACGCACAGCGGATGGCTGAACAACGGCAGCGCAGTCAGCCCGCTGTCCTCTTCGACCGGCAGGGCGGTCATCGCCAGATCCAGCTCGCCATTCATCACCGCCTGCTGGACGGTTAAGCCGCCGAATTCAGAAATTTTAAGCTCCACGCCGGGATAGCGCTGGCGAAACAGGCCGATTGGCCCGGCCATCATCATCCCGACCATCGGGGGGATCCCGAGGCGCAATATGCCTTTGTTCAGATGGTTGATGTCGCCAAGCTCGGCCTCCAGCTGGCGAAATTCCGCCAGGATCGCCAGCCCGCGCTCAAATACCACCCGGCCAGTATCGGTCAGCAGCAGCTTGCGCCCGTCGCGGATCAGCAGGGTACAGTTCAGCTCATCTTCGAGGTTTTTCAGCATTTTGCTGATGGTGGGTTGCGTGACGAATAGCTTCTCCGCTGCGCGGGTAAAACTCTGCTGACGGACCACTTCGACAAAGTAACGCAGCGTTCTTATGTCCATGATTATTCCTCGAAACTATACCTTTGATGATTTTAATTCATTTCAGTCAGTAACGTGCGCTCACTATACTGGCGCCTCGTCTCATTTTAAGGAATCCGCCATGACCGTGGCGTTAGTTCGTGTTACGCCTGCCGTCGTGCAACGACTCCAGGTACCGGTTCAGGTACTGCTGTATGCGGGTCTTTTCGTCTTTGCCGAATACCTTGTCGACTGGCTGCATCTGCCGCTTCCGGCCAACCTGGTCGGGATGGTGCTGCTGTTCAGCCTGATCCTGTGCCGCATTATCCCCCTGCGCTGGGTGCGGGCCGGTTCCCGCTGGCTGCTGGCCGAAATGCTGCTGTTTTTTGTCCCAGCGGTGGTGGCGGTGGTGAATTATGCCCAACTGCTGCTGGTGGACGGCTGGCGCATCTTTGCGGTGATCGCTCTGAGCACCCTGATGGTGCTGGGCTCTACCGCGTGGGTGGTGGATAAAGTCTATCGCTTTGAAATCAGCAGGCAGAAACATGACTAACTTTCAGGTCAGCGTGCTGTGTCTTGCTGTGACGCTGGTTATCTACTTTGCCAACAAACGTCTCTATCGCCGCTTTCGCAAACTGCTGCTGATGCCGCTGGTATTCACCCCGATTTTGCTGGTGATGATGCTGGTATGGGGGCATATCTCCTGGCAGAACTATATCGGCGAATCGCACTGGCTGCTGTGGCTGCTCGGTCCGGCAACCATTGCCTTTGCGGTGCCGGTGTATGACAACCTCGCGGTCATCAAACGTCACTGGATGTCGCTCTCTGCCGGGGTGGTAACGGCCACGGTGGTCGCTGTCTGCAGTTCGGTGTGGCTGGCGCGGCTGTTTACCCTGTCGGATGAGATCCAGCGCAGCCTGGCGGTGCGCTCCGTGACCACGCCGTTTGCGCTGGCGGCGGCAAAACCGCTCGGCGGACAGCCGGATCTGGTGGCCCTGTTCGTGGTGGTGACCGGGGTGTTTGGTATGGCGGTGGGGGATATGCTGTTTTTGCGCCTCGCCATCCGCGAAGGGATGGCGAAAGGCGCCGGATTTGGTGCGGCATCGCACGGGGCGGGCACCGCACGCTCCTATGAACTGGGTCCACAGGAGGGTGTGGTGGCAAGCCTGGTGATGATGCTCTCCGGCGTGGTGATGGTGTTGATTGCCCCGCTGGTGGCGTGGGTGATGTTCTGAACTAACGGTTCAGACGCCGCACAATCCGCTCCACCTGCTGGCGGAAATCGGCGGCCACCTGGGCAGGGGTCTGCTTGCCCTGATCCAGTTTTTCGCGCGCGGCGGTGAACTGGTCGATCACCTGCAAATCCTCAATATACGGCGTGGCGACGACGGTAGTCTGCAGCGACTGCGCCTGACGTAACCCGGCAATCACCGGATCGCTCGGGTCAATCACCCCTTTTTCGGATAACAGCGCCTCCGCCCCCTTGTTGAGCGGGATGCCACGCTCCAGCCCCAGCGCCTCGACCGACTGCGGATCGTTAAGCAGGAAGTTGACGAGGATCGCCGCCTCCTTTGGGTGTTTAGTGGATTTCGCCACCGACAGCATCTGCGCCGTTTTGAAGTACACCCCGGACTCACTGCTACCGGGCTGCATCACGTAGTCGCCCAGCACCAGTTTCGCCGGCGGCGTCATGTTGTTGGCGAACATGCGGATGGTGATGTTCCAGGTGAACAACCCGCCCCATTCGCCGTTGATCCACGGCTTCATCTCATACAGATTGCCCTTGCCGTACGAGGAGAGGGTCTTCGGCGACGGCAGTACATGGTCGTCACTCAGACGCTTCACAAAGCTGAAGGCCTCACTCCACTGCGCCTCGTTCCAGGCAAAAGTACCGTCGCTGTTGAACATCGATTTCTGGTGCGTCTGCATCATGTAGGCATTGAGCAGCAGAATGACGTCCTGATCGACCATGGCGTAAGGATAATAGTTGTTGCCGAGCTTTTGCTGGAACACTTTCCCGGCGGCAAAGAATTCATCCCAGTTTTTCGGGTAAGCCAGCCCGGCTTTTTGCCAGGTGAGATCGTTGTAGTAAAACACCGGCGCGTTGACCGAGATCGGCAGTCCGTTGAGCTTGCCTTTAACGGTGGTGGATTGCAGGTCGCTGGCCTGATACTGGCTGAGATCCAGCTCCGCTTTCAGCGTGTTGAGGTCGTAATAGCCGTCACCGTTTTTGGAAAAGAGGATCAGCCACGGCCAGTTGGTCTGCATCACGTCCGGTTCGGTGCCGCTGGCCATCTGGGTGGTCAGGCGTGAAAGATGCCCGTCCCAGCCGGTGTACTCGGCCTTCACTTTGATCTCCGGATGCGCTTTTTCAAAGGCTTCCAGCGCCTTTAGCGTGGCCTGGTGACGGCTGTTGCCACCCCACCACGACATGCGTAATTCAACGGGCTGCGCCCAGCTTGCGGTACAGGAAAATAACAGCGATGCGATGATACCTGACACGAGTTTATTCATTATTGTCTCCAGTTATACACTTCATCCTTCAAGCTGCCTCTGCATTGGCTGCGCTCACTCACCCCAGTCACGTACTTATGTACGCTCCTGGGGCTGCGCTTCCTTGCCGCAACTTGAATGATTTTGTGTATAGGGGCATAAATTTTTATTATTAAACAGGTGAGTAACGGCTCAATACTGACCCGTGTCCGGCGCAGCCCTCTGCCGCGCCGGGATACGGTACTTAACGTTTCGTCAGACGCGAAACCAGCTCAAACTCCTTAAAATTCACCGGGCGCTGCTGCTGCATCGAAATGTTGCCCGCAATCCCGGTGAGGATCGACATCGCTCCCGCGCGATGATCGGCCGCCCGCTGCAGCGGATCGTTGCCGGGTGTGCCGAACAGGTCGTCCAGCATGGCGTTATCACCGCCGCCATGACCCCCTTCGCCGAGGCTAAACTCCGCTTTCCAGGGTTCGGCAAACATCGGGAAGACGGTGATATCGCAGGCTTCCAGGCTGCCCTCTTCAGCGCGTTTGCCCCCGGCGTTGACGTACGACTTCTCGACAATCTTCATCTCCAGACGGCCTTCGGTGCCGTTAAAGACCACGTTCAGCCCCTCCCACGGCAGGTAGGCATTGAGGGAGTAGGTGAGTTGCACCTGATTCTGGTATTTCACCAGCACCGACATGGTGTCTTCGATGGTGATCCCGTCGCTGAACACGCTCTGGTCGCGGAAGTAGTTATCTTCATGCTCGGCGTCCAGATACAGCGCTTTAAGCTGGGCGTTATCCGCCATATGCAGCGCAAACGGATCATCCTGCGCTGCGGCAAAGCCGTGGGCGCGCGGGTAGAACTGGGTCACGCCGCGTTTTTCGGCGTTCTCTTTGCCGTAGAACTGCAGGCTGCCTTCGGCGTATACGCGTTCCGGGTAGCTGCCGAGCCAGAAGTTCATCAGGTCGAAGTGGTGGGTGGATTTATGCACCAGCAGGCCGCCGCTGTTGCGTTTTTCACGGTGCCAGCGGCGGAAGTAGTCTGCGCCGTGCTCGGTATTCAGCAGCCACTCAAAGTGGACGGAGGTGACGTTGCCAATCGCGCCCTGCATCAGCAGTTCGCGCACTTTGCTGTGGTGCGGCGCGTAGCGGTAGTTGAAGGCTACGCGCACGGTGTGGCCGGTCTCTTCGATGGCATCGAGAATGCGCAGGGCGCGCTGTTCATCGATAGTCATCGGTTTTTCGGTGATCACATCACAGCCCGCATGCAGGGCGCGGATGATGTAGTCATCGTGGGTGCGGTCCATCGTGGTGACGATGACCGTGTCCGGGCGCGTTTCGCGGATCATCTCTTCAAACTGCGCCGCTTTCCAGGTTGAGACCGGCTCTGCGCCTTCATTTTTTAACAGCTGGTTGGCGTAATTCATTCGCGTCTGGTTGGTATCGCAAAATGCGACCATCGTGGCGTTATCACGCCAGCTGCCGCCAATAGCGGAAATATATAAACCCGCGCGCCCGCCCGTTCCGACCAATGCATATTTTTTCATGACATCCTCAATTAAGATATGGACTCAAATATCAGCAAGGCGACGCAATGAAACGTATTCCGCATCAACTGATGGAGCTGAACAGCACTTTTATCTGGCACTGGCCCTGGTTTATTCAGGGCGTTAAAAGCGCGAAACAGCATGGTTTCACTGGGATCATCCTGCACCAACAGGAACTGCTTTCTGTGCTTGCAACGCCCTCGCCGTTAAGTCAGAAACTTAACGTCGAGAACTTAATTCATCAGCAACATTACGCGTTGCAGTATTTAATACGCGTCGACCGTTATCTGGCAGACAATAATTTATCGTTCTGGCTGCAGGGTGAAGCCGCGCCGAATGACGATATTATTAAGCGTAAATTTCCCGAACTGACCTTCGAAGAAAAAAGCGCGCCGGATTTCTGGCAGCATTTCTATTCGGCAATATTGCATCCGCTATTACATTCGCTGCCGCATCTGAGCGGGCTTATTCTCAGCCTGACGACGCCAGACTTTCAGACCGCGCGCTGGCAGCAAAGCCTGCACGATGTCTGGAGCCTGCTGCGCGCCAAGGGCAAAAAGCTGGTGCTGCGCGACTATATCGATGACAGCTGGCCGCGACAGCAGCTGTCCAACATGCTGGCAACCCTGCCGAATGACGTTCGCGCCTCGATCAAAGCCACGGAGCTGGATTACCACCCGGGTTTTGCCAATCATCCCCACATCGCCACGCTGCCGGGGCACAAAAAGTGGATCGAGTACGATCTCTTCGGTACCGGCTACGGCTGGACCGCGCTGCCGTGCTATCTGGCCGATGAAATCAGCGGCCGCTTAAGCTGGGCGCTCAGCGCCGCAGAAAACGAAGTTGAAGCTGTGACCTCTCGAGTCAGCTGGCAGTGGTTGCCCGACAGCCGGGTGATGGACTCCGCCAACGCCATCAATCTGTTCGGCCTGACCGCCGCTAACCAGACTGCCGATTCGACGCTGCCCGCCCCCTTTGAGCGCTGGGTCGAGCATCATCAGCTTGGCTTTCGCTCGCTGCAGGACAAACATCAGCTCGACGCCATCCTGCGCGCCAGCTACGACTGGCTGTGTAAAACGCCCAACTTCCTCGGGCGACGGCTGCACTATCAAAGTCAGATCCCCGAGAGCGTGGCCCAGGCGCAGCTACTGCTGCATATGGACACCCGCAGCGCCAACTGGATGCACGCCTGGCAGCCGCTGATGCCCACTGACGATCCGACACTTGGCAAAGAGCAGCGCGAGCGGGTGGCGCTGGAAAAAGAGGCCGCCTGCTTCCTGGCGTCGCGTACGGTACAAAACCTGCGTGAGCTGATGCCGCGGATAACCTGCCCGGACGACACGCTGGAGATCCTGCTGGCCGCCTGGCGCAGCGCGGAAATCTACAGCCAGATGTTTTCCCATGTTGCGGCCGCGGTGACCGATATCCTGTGGCTCGACCATTACGGTGCTAACAGCCTGCCTGCGGACACGTTGCTGCAGCATCAGCAACGCCTGCTGCGCTACAGCGATACCCTCGAGCGCTGGCTGGTGAATCCGCCCGCCAGCGGGCCGCTGTTCCTGCCGCTGCTGCTGAGCCCGGAGCGCCTGCACCGTTTTGCCAGCAGCCTGAATGAGTTGCGATAACCTAAGCATAAAAACTACCGGCAGGGTTGTCTGTACGGGGGGCAGAGGTAAAGCTGGGGATTGCGGTGAAAACGGGGAAAGTGTGACGACCTTTGCGAAATGCAGATAAAGCTTGTGATACACATCGGCTTTTTTGCTTCCGGTGACGTGATTAACGTCACCAGAAGGGGGAAAAAATGTGATCCCCGACCAGCGGCCGGGGAGGGGATTAGTGCGCGTGACCTTTTTCGATACCCAGACCGGTTTGCGAACGGATGAACTGCGCACGGAATTTCTCGCGCTCCAGATTCCCTTCTGCTGAGTTGTCCGTCGCAGAGAAGAACCAGATCCCGATAAATGCCACCGCAATGGAGAACAGCGCCGGGTATTCATACGGGAAGATTGCCGTGGCATGACCGAGGATCTTCACCCAGATGGTCGGGCCAAGCACCATCAGGACCACCGCCGTCATCAGGCCCAGCCAGCCGCCCACCATCGCCCCACGAGTGGTCAGTTTTGACCAGTACATCGAGAGCAGGATGATCGGGAAGTTACAGCTGGCCGCAATCGAGAAGGCCAGACCCACCATAAAGGCGATATTCTGATTCTCGAACAGGATCCCCAGCAGGATCGCCACGACGCCCAACACCAGAACGGTAATTTTGGAGACGCGCAGCTCATCGCGCTCGCTGGCACCTTTACGGAACACGTTGGCGTACAGGTCATGGGAGACCGCAGAAGCACCCGCCAGCGTCAGACCGGCAACCACCGCCAGGATGGTGGCAAAGGCGACCGCCGAGATAAAGCCGAGGAACAGGTTGCCGCCTACCGCATCGGCCAGATGCACCGCTGCCATGTTATTGCCGCCAATCAGCGCGCCCGCTGCGTCTTTAAACGCCGGGTTCGCCCCCACCAGCATGATGGCACCAAAGCCGATGATAAAGGTCAGGATGTAGAAGTAACCCATAAAACCGGTGGCGTAGAAGACGCTTTTACGCGCTTCACGCGCATCTGACACGGTGAAGAAACGCATCAGGATATGCGGCAGACCGGCGGTACCAAACATCAGGCCGAGACCCAGAGACAAGGCCGATATCGGATCCTGCACCAGCCCACCCGGACTCATGATTGCCGCCCCTTTCGGGTGAACCGCCATCGCTTCGGCAAACAGGTTATTGAAGCTGAAACCGACGTGCTTCATTACCATAAAGGCCATAAAGCTCGCACCAAACAGCAGCAGAACCGCTTTGATGATCTGCACCCAGGTGGTGGCGAGCATGCCGCCGAACAGCACATACATCACCATCAGTACGCCGACCAGCACCACCGCGATGTGGTAGTTCAGGCCGAACAGCAGCTGGATAAGCTTACCGGCACCGACCATCTGGGCGATCAGATATAGCGCCACCACCACCAGCGAACCGCAGGCAGAGAGAACACGGATCGGCCCCTGCTTCAGGCGATAGGAGGCGACATCGGCAAAGGTAAATTTACCCAGGTTACGCAGACGCTCAGCGATCAGGAACAGAATGATCGGCCAGCCCACCAGGAAGCCCAGCGAGTAAATCAGCCCGTCATAGCCGGAGGTGTACACCAGCGCGGAGATCCCGAGGAACGACGCGGCAGACATATAATCGCCCGCAATCGCCAGCCCGTTCTGGAAGCCAGTGATATTGCCGCCCGCCGTGTAATAGTCATTACGCGAACGTACGCGTTTGGAGGCCCAGTAGGTGATCCCGAGGGTAAACACCACAAACACCAGGAACATCACGATCGCCTGCCAGTTAGTGGGCTGGCGCTGGACTTCCCCGGTCAGGGCATCCGCCGCGTTGGCGGCTAAGGGGAGTGTGGCGGCGAGCGCCGTCAGGACTCTCTTCATGATACTTTTACCTCACGCAGTACAGCCTGATTCAGACGGTCAAACTCGCCGTTCGCCCGCCAGATGTACACCCCGGTCAGGGCGAAGGAGATCAGAATCACACCCACGCCAATCGGGATCCCGCGAGTGACGCTGGTTCCGGCATGCAGCGGGGTACCCAGCCAGCCAGGCGCAAAGGCAATCAGTAAAATAAAGCTGATGTAAACAGCTAACATGATGATAGATAAAGTGAAGGCAAACCGTTGCCGCTTATCGACGAGCTCCCTGTAGTGCGCACTGTTCTCTATCTGCTGACAAATATTATCATTCATCACAGAGTCTCCGGGGTTTGTAGGGTAGTAGTTTTTATTATTCCCTCTCCCGGTGGGAGAGGGTTAGGGTGAGGGGGAAAGGTGCGGTTGAATGCCCTTACCCCGGCCCTCTCCCACAGGGAGAGGGAGAAAACCGGATTACGATGGCATGGCGATGGCCTGCTTCTCTTCGAGCAGTTTTTCCACTACGCCCGGATCGGCCAGGGTTGAGGTATCGCCTAAATTACTGGTATCGCCGGCGGCGATTTTGCGCAGGATACGACGCATGATCTTGCCTGAGCGGGTTTTTGGCAGTGAGTCGGTCCAGTGCAGCACGTCCGGGGTGGCAAGCGGGCCGATCTCTTTACGCACCCAGTTACGCACTTCGGTATACAGCTCCGGCGACGGTTCTTCGCCGTGGTTCAGGGTGACGTAGGCGTAAATCGCCTGGCCTTTAATGTTGTGCGGAATACCGACCACGGCCGCTTCGGCAATCTTCGGATGCGACACCAGCGCTGATTCGATTTCCGCCGTCCCCAGACGGTGACCAGAGACGTTCAGCACGTCATCCACGCGTCCGGTGATCCAGTAGTAACCGTCCTCGTCACGCCGCGCGCCGTCGCCGCTGAAGTACATGTTTTTAAAGGTGGAGAAGTAGGTCTGCTCGAAGCGGTCGTGATCGCCGAACAGGGTACGTGCCTGGCCCGGCCAGGAGTCGGCGATCACCAGGTTTCCTTCGGCTGCACCTTCCTGCGGCTTGCCTTCGTTATCCACCAGCGCAGGCTGGACGCCAAAGAACGGACGGGTCGCAGAACCGGCTTTCAGTGGGGTGGCGCCAGGCAGCGGGGTAATCATAAAGCCGCCGGTTTCGGTCTGCCACCAGGTATCGACCACCGGGCATTTCTCGTTGCCGATCTTCTTCCAGTACCACTCCCAGGCTTCCGGGTTAATCGGCTCGCCCACGGAACCGAGAATGCGCAGAGAAGAGCGGTCAGTGCCTTCGATCGCCTTGTCGCCCTCTGCCATCAGCGCGCGGATAGCAGTGGGTGCGGTGTAGAGAATATTGACCTGATGTTTATCCACCACCTGGCTCATTCGCGCCGGGGTTGGCCAGTTAGGCACGCCTTCGAACATCAAGGTCGTTGCGCCGCAGGCCAAAGGGCCGTACAGCAGGTAGCTGTGACCGGTGACCCAGCCCACGTCGGCGGTACACCAGTAAATATCGCCCTGATGGTAATCAAAGACATACTTAAAGGTGGTCGCGGCATACACCAGATAACCGCCGGTGGTATGCAGGACGCCTTTCGGCTTGCCGGTGGATCCCGAGGTATAAAGGATAAACAGCGGATCTTCCGCGTTCATCGCTTCCGGCTGGTGCTGGTCGCTGGCTTGCTCTATCAGGTCGCTCCACCACAGGTCGCGTCCCTCATGCCATTCCACGGCGTTGCCGGTACGTTTGAGTACAATCACACTGTTGACGCTGTTCACATTCGGATTTTTCAGCGCGTCATCGACATTTTTCTTCAGCGGCACCGCACGCCCGGCACGCACGCCTTCATCGGCGGTGATCACCAGTTTTGAGCTGGAGTCGATAATGCGTCCGGCAACGGCTTCCGGCGAGAAGCCACCGAAGATCACCGAATGCACGGCACCGATACGGGCACAGGCCAGCATCGCCACGGCGGCTTCCGGCACCATTGGCATATAAATGGCGACGACATCGCCTTTTTTGATGCCTTGCTCCAGCAGCACGTTGGCAAAGCGGCAGACGTCGCGGTGCAGTTCGCGGTAGGTAATTTTTTTGCTCTGGGTCGCGTCATCGCCTTCCCAGATGATGGCGGTCTGGTCGCCGCGCTCGGCGAGATGGCGATCCAGGCAGTTGGCGGCCAGGTTCAGGGTACCGTCTTCATACCATTTAATAGAGACGTTACCGGGTGCAAAAGAGGTGTTCTTGACCGTCTGATACGGGGTGATCCAGTCAAGGATTTTGCCCTGTTCGCCCCAGAAGGCGTCAGGGTTAGTAATGGATAGCTGATATTGCTCCTGGTATTGCTCCGGATTGATCAGGCAACGGTCCGCAATATTGGCGGGAATGTCGTGTTTGTGGACTTGGCTCATGGCTTTTGTTCTCCTTGTTGAATGTTAATAATATGTCGCATAAAAGTTAATTACAGAGGGCTGGTCAGCTTTGTTTACTATTTGGGCGGCAGATCACGGGAAAATTGTGGAGTTCAAAAAATAAGCAAATGATACTTTCAAGAAAAATAATTGCCTAAAACGATTATTTACATTTGTTGATAAAAAAGTTTTTTTATAACAAAAGGTTATTAAGCCAGACTAATAGAAATTAGCGTAATAACCTCATTTGTCAGTCAAATGCCTTGTTGTTAAAGGCTTGCGCAGCATGCCGTGCAAATGGTACTGATACGCCGCGTTAAAAAACCCATAAACGAACGCAACACAATTCATGCCCTTTCAGTATGTGTCGTCCTCCTCTTTTTACGAGTACGAACGCTTCATTGAGGAAGTCTCTTGTTATGAAAATTTTGAAAGTCAGCCTGGCCTGGCAAATTTTGCTGGCCCTTGTGCTGGGTATCTTGCTGGGTAGTTATCTGCATTATCACAGCGACAGCCGTGAATGGCTGGTGGTGAACATGCTGCAGCCTGCGGGTGATATCTTTATTCACCTGATTAAAATGATTGTTGTACCGATTGTGATTTCGACGCTGGTGGTCGGGATTGCAGGCGTGGGCGATGCGAAGCAGCTCGGGCGTATCGGCGCGAAAACCATCCTTTATTTCGAAGTGATCACTACGGTGGCGATCATTCTCGGCATCACGCTGGCGAACGTGTTCCAGCCGGGCTCGGGTATTGATATGTCGCAGCTGGCGACGGTGGATATTTCGAAATACCAAAGCACCACGGCGGATGTACAGAGCCACGCGCATGGCCTGATGGGCACCATCCTGTCGCTGGTACCGACCAATATCGTGGCGTCGATGGCGAAGGGCGAAATGCTGCCGATCATCTTCTTCTCGGTGCTGTTTGGTCTGGGGCTTTCCTCCCTGCCGGCGACGCATCGCGAACCGCTGGTGACTGTGTTCCGTTCTATCTCCGAAACCATGTTTAAAGTCACCCATATGGTGATGCGCTATGCGCCGGTTGGGGTGTTTGCGTTAATTGCTGTCACCGTGGCGAACTTCGGTTTTGCCTCCCTGTGGCCGCTGGCGAAGCTGGTGCTGCTGGTGCACTTCGCGATCCTGTTCTTTGCGCTGGTGGTGCTGGGACTGGTGGCGCGAATTTGTGGGCTGAGCATCTGGATTTTGATCCGCATCCTGAAGGACGAGCTGATTCTGGCGTACTCCACCGCCAGCTCTGAGAGCGTGCTGCCGCGTATTATTGAGAAGATGGAAGCCTACGGCGCTCCAGCGTCGATCACCAGCTTCGTGGTGCCGACCGGCTACTCGTTCAACCTTGATGGTTCGACGCTGTACCAGAGTATTGCCGCCATCTTTATTGCGCAGCTGTACGGAATCGATCTCTCTCTGTGGCAGGAAATCGTCCTCGTGCTGACTCTGATGGTCACCTCGAAGGGGATTGCCGGTGTTCCGGGCGTTTCGTTTGTGGTGCTGCTGGCCACGCTGGGTAGCGTAGGCATTCCGCTGGAAGGACTGGCGTTTATCGCCGGTGTAGACCGTATTCTCGACATGGCGCGTACGGCGCTGAACGTGGTCGGCAATGCGCTGGCGGTGCTGGTGATTGCCAAATGGGAACATCAGTTCGACAGCAAGAAAGCGCGGGCTTATGAACGTGAAATGCTGGGTCGCTTCGATAAGACGGCGGATCAGTAAGACAGAATCATCCTCTCCCCTTTGGGGAGAGGATGGGAAATTACTCCCCGCTTAACGCATCAAACTCTTCGCATCCGGTATCAAACCCTTCGCTACAGCTCAGATTTAACCAGTACAGCGCCTTCTGTTTATTGGGGGTGATAAACCCAACTTCCCCCTGCTGAAACACTTTGCCTGCCCAGTACTCGGCGTAACCCGTGCGCGAGAGGGTGGAACTGCGCTTAAACCAGACGGTGGCCTGGGCGTCATCCTGGGCGACTTCCACGCCGTTGGCGTAGATCAGCCCCAGCAGCAGCTGCGCATCCACCGCGGCGTCATCCTCGGTATTTTCTGCAGCCTTCTGCAGCAGGCTCAGCGCCTGCGGGTAGTCGGTTTTCCCGGCCTGGGTATTGACCAGTAGCCGCGCCAGCATCACCGCACCCGGTGCGCTGCCCGCTACCATCGCCTGCTGCGCCAGCCCTTTTGCCTGGGCCAGATCGCCATGCTTAAACTTGATTTGTGACAGCAGCGCCATGGCGTCGACGTCCCCGCCGGTGGCGGCTTTTTCGGCCCACTGTTCGGCCTGTTTATCGTCGCCGGAACTGTAATAGGTTTCGGCGAGGTAATACTGGGCGCGGCTGTCACCGGCCTGCGCCTGCGCCAGATACTGGCTGCCAATCTCCTCGGCAAATGCCCGGGAGGATAAAAGTAACAACAACAGATAAAGGTGTTTCATATGCTTTTTTCGTCTGGGTACATTGCGCGAGTATAAGCGCGGTACGAGCAGAAAAAAAAGGGTGCATTAAGACCCCAACCCCACTCAAGCCGGGCGGGTGACCCCGCCCACCGAAGCTAGCCTGCGGCGCAGGCTAATTTAGCCGCCACTTCATGCTGCTCACTCTTTATTGTGAGTTCGCATAACTTGCCGCGATTAATAAAGGTGAATAGCACTATGGTCAAACAGATAATTAATATTATTGCTGTCGCATATTTTAATGGCGTCATGCCTTTTACTCCTTGCAAATAAAAGAATAAGAGGCTATCGTCCCTCGTGTTGGGTTGTGAGGGAAGAGAGCCTCGGTTAATGGAAACATTATCCGGGGCTTTTCACTTTCTGTCCCTCGGTACTGCTTAAGACAGAAAGCCTTAAGCACCCGTCGTCAGTATTATCTCCATGAATCAGAAAGAGAAGGTGTAAATCGCTGTATGGCGAATTACATTATTCTGGAATTGCGCTCGCATAATAATATTCAGCAGGTTTAATTATTATTGAATGAATAAAAAGGGAGTGAATATATCACTCCCTTTTTATTCTTCGTTCCGTTAATGACGCATCAGCCCATGGCGGTTTCGCGTAAATGCTTTTTCAGTTGGGTATATTCCTCGAGGACATACTCTTCTGCCGCCCGCTGGTCGGCGATGGGCTCTACACGCACAGCACAATATTTATATTCCGGTGTTTTGGTTATCGGGCTTAAATTTTCTGTGACCAGTTCATTACAAGCCCCAATCCACCACTGGTAAGTCATGTACACCGCACCCATGTTGGGCCTGTCGCTGACCTGGGCCCGGGTGATGACCCGACCTTTGCGCGAATTGACCCACACCAGCGCCTCATCTTCAATGCCGAGGCGTGCGGCGTCGTCGGTGTTGATCTGCACGTAGCCCGGTTCATCAGCAAGCGCAGACAGGGCCGCACAGTTGCCGGTCATCGAGCGGCAGGAGTAGTGCCCCACCTCACGTACGGTAGAGAGCACCAGTGGATAGTCATCATCGAGCTTATCCATTGGCGCCATCCAGTCGCAGGTGAAGAATTGCGCCAGCCCGTTCGGGGTATCGAATTTTTCCTCGAACAGGAACGATGTACCCTGGTCGTCCGGGGATTCATCCCGGCACGGCCACTGGATATACCCCAGTTCACCCATTTTTTCGTAGGTTGCACCTGTAAAGCCCGGACACAGCTGGCGCAGTTCGTCCCAGATCTGCTGAGTATTGTCGTAATGCATCGGATAGCCCATCCGGGTGGCAATTTCACTGATGATTTGCCAGTCGGTTTTCAGATCCCACTGTGGCTCCACCGCTTTAAAGAAGCGCTGGAAGCCACGGTCTGCGGCCGTGTAAACCCCTTCATGCTCGCCCCATGAGGTAGACGGCAGGATAACGTCCGCCACGGCGGCGGTTTTGGTCATAAAGATGTCCTGCACAATCACCAGCTCCAGGGCATCAAAGGCGTTGCGTACTGCCGACAGTTCGGCGTCAGTTTGCAGCGGATCTTCCCCCATGATGTACGCCGCGCGCACCTCGCCATGCGCCACGCGATGCGGCAGCTCGCTGATGCGATACCCGGTATGCGCGGGCAGGCTCTCCACTCCCCAGGCGTTGGCGAATTTCTCGCGGTTTTCCGCATGCTTAACAAACTGATAGCCCGGGAAGGTATCCGGCAGGGCTCCCATGTCGCAGGCACCCTGCACGTTATTCTGCCCGCGTACCGGGTTGACCCCGACGTGGGCTTTGCCGAGATTGCCGGTCAGCATCGCGAGGCTGGTCAGCGAGCGCACGGTCTCCACCCCTTGCCAGAACTGGGTGACGCCCATGCCCCACAGCAGCGTCGCGGTTTTGGCCCCGGCGTACAGGCGCGCCGCCTGGCGGATCTGCTGCGCACTGACGCCGGTGACGGCTTCGACCGACTCCGGCGGGTAGCCTTCGACAATCTTACGGTAGTCCTCAAAGCCTTCGGTGCGGGCCGCGATAAACGCCGGGTCGTACAGCTGCTCGGCAATAATGACGTGTCCAATCGCATTCAACAGGGCGATGTTCGAGCCGTTGCGCAGGGCGATGTGCAGGTCGGCAATACGCGCGCTTTCTATCCGACGCGGATCGCAGACGATGATTTTGGCACCGTTGTGCTTCGCGCGCAGAATATGGTTCGCCACGATAGGGTGCGAATCCGCCGGGTTATAGCCGAAAATAAACACCAGATCGGTGTTATCAATCTCGTTGATGGCATTACTCATGGCGCCATTACCGACCGACTGGTGCAGACCTGCAACCGAGGGGCCGTGTCAGACGCGTGCGCAGCAGTCGACGTTATTGGTGCCAATCACCGCCCGGGCAAATTTTTGCATCAGGTAGTTGGTTTCGTTCCCGGTACCGCGCGAGGAGCCAGTGGTCTGGATCGCGTCCGGGCCGTACTGGTTCTTGATGTCGCTCAGGCGGCGGGCGACGTAGTCCAGCGCCTCGTCCCACGAAACCGACTCCAGCTTGCCGCCGCGCGTGCGGCGGATCATCGGGTTTTTCAGGCGCGGGGTGAGGATCTGGGTATCGTTGATAAAATCCCAACCGTAATAACCTTTCAGGCACAGTTTGCCCTGATTGGTTTTCCCGTTGGCAGCCTCTGCGCGCACGATTTTGCCGTTATCGACCACCAGGTTTATCTTGCAACCCGATGCGCAATAGGGGCAAACCGTGATGACGTTTTTCATCGCTCTCGCTCCGGTTATCTAGAATAGGCGGTTGATTTTATTATGCCGTCTTAATGCCACATTCCTGTTGTGGGATCTCCCTGACTTTACGGGCGAATCCTGGTCAATACCCTGACGAAAAGCAGGCAAGCGGCAAAATCGGTCGTGCATTCGCGGTTGGGATGTGACGGCGGTTGAAGATCCGTGAGGGAAATGCCGTTTTGGCTGGAGGCTGGCACAGAATGGGCCAGACTGATCGTTATCCCCTCAATGGAAACCGGCAATGAAACCCGCAATTCTGGTGGTTGATGACGACATCGCGGTCTGCGAGCTGTTACAGGATGTGCTCAACGAGCATGTCTTCACGGTTTACGTGTGCCATACCGGCCAGGATGCCCTGTGCCAGGCCGCGCAGGCACCGGAGATTGCGCTGGTGCTGCTGGATATGATGCTGCCGGACATCAACGGCCTGCAGGTGTTGCAGCAGTTGCAAAAGCAGCGCCCGGAGCTGCCGGTGGTGATGCTGACCGGGCTGGGCAGCGAGTCGGATGTGGTGGTCGGTCTCGAGATGGGAGCCGACGATTACATCGGCAAGCCTTTTAATCCCCGAGTGGTGGTGGCGCGGGTCAAAGCCGTGCTGCGGCGCACCGGCGCGCTGGCGGCCGAGCCCACTGTACCGCGAGCGGCGGGGTTGAGCTTTAACGGCTGGACGCTGGATACCGCCCGCTGTGAACTGGTGGATGCCCGGCGCAACGTGGTGCCGCTAACCCAGGGCGAGTACGGCCTGCTGCTGGCGCTCACGCAAAATGCCCGCCGGGTTCTGAGCCGCGAACAGCTGCTGGAGCTGACCCACAGCGAAAGCGCGGAGGTCTTTGATCGCACCATCGACGTGCTGATCATGCGCCTGCGGCGTAAAATCGAAATCAATCCCCATCAGCCGCTGCTGATTAAAACCATTCGCGGGCTGGGCTACGTCTTTGCCGCCGACGTGCAGCACGGCGATCGGGCAGCCTAAATCTCACGGTTTTCGTCGATAAACTGCTGCAGCTCCGGCAGCGTTTTTGCCCCGTCGATGGCGTTGGCGGCCAGCAGGCTGGCCCGGGCGCAGGCGTGTGCCATCTGGATGCTCTCCTCCAGCGACAGGGATTGATGGCAACCGTATAAGAACCCGGCGCAGAACGCATCGCCCGCCCCAACGCTGCCGATAATCTCCTGCGAAGACAGCCGCCACGACGGGATCCAGACACCCTGTTTCCCCGGCTCTTGACCCCAGGCCCCTTCCGGGCAGTGGATCACCAGCCGCGCGTTAACCCCCGCCGACAGCAGCAGCGATGCCGCATCAGCAATGTGGGCGATATCCGGTGCATCGCTGCTATCACGCATCGGCAGGCCGCTAAATTCGCCCGCCTCCAGCTCGTTAATCACCAGATAGTCGAGATGGCGCAGGGCAGGGAGCACCAGCGGCTGGTAGCGCGGATCGCCTTTGCGCGACACAAGGTCGAGCGAGGTCTGATACCCCAGCTCGCGCATCTGCGCCAGCAGTCGCGCGCTGCGGGTGCCGTACTCCTCGTCCGGCATATCCAGGCTGTCGAGCAGCAGCAAATAGCCCAGATGGAAGATTTTCATGTTGCTGTCGAGCCGGTCGAAGGCGGGCAGATCCAGCAGGCGGTTGGCGCCCGGCAGGTGGAAAAAGGTGCGCTGCCCGCTGGGATCGGTCATTACCTGCGACATCGAGGTGGGGGCGAAGGTGGTGCGCTGCACGCGCTGGCGATTGACGTGATACTGGTCGAGCATCGCCAGAATGTAATCCCCGTCATGGTCATCGCCCACCAGCCCGACGGCCTGCAGCGGGATGCCGACATGCATCTTTGCGATCGTCAGCAGGACGTTAAGTGGTGCGCCGCCGGTGGCGCGTTCGCTGTGGGTGATCTCCGCCAGCCAGCCGCGCTCCGGCCACTGGACGATCTGGTGGACATGATCCACCAGCATATTGCCCGCAGCGATAATCCCCCGGCGTTCCATTATGCGTACCCCGCGCTGCCGAAGGTGCGCATCTGAGTGGCGACGGTATCGGTGATCGCCTCTTCAATGCTTAACAGCAGCTCGGCAAATTCGTCATACAGCGGCTGCCGGTTGGCCATCCGCTGTTCCACCGACGCCAGCGCGGCCTGCGACATCCCGGTGTAAAAGTTAATTTTATGGATCCCCAGCTCGATGGCACGGCGGAAATCGGCATCGCTGATCCCCGACCCGCCGTGCAGCACCAGCGGCAGGCCAGTCTGCTGACGAATGGCGTCGAGGCGGGCGAAATCGAGTTTCGGCTCGCCCGTGTATTTACCGTGAGCATTGCCAATGGCCACCGCCAGCGCATCAATGCCGGTCTTGTCGACAAATTCGCGGGCCAGCTCAGGATTGGTGAAAAAGGCTTCATCGGCATGGCCGTATAACGCTCCACCTTCATCGCCGCCCACTGCGCCTAGTTCCGCCTCGACCGACACGCCCACCGCATGGCACATCTTCACCACTTCGCGGGTCTGGCGGATGTTCTCGTCGTAGCTCAGGGTTGAACCGTCGAACATCACCGAGCTGAACCCCAGGCGCAGCGCCCGCACCACCGCTTCAAAATGCAGGCCGTGATCGAGGTTGAGCACCACCGGAATGTCGTGCCGGGCGGCTTCGAATTTGACGGCCTCAACCAGTGAATCGAGGGAGACATACTTAAAATGCACTTCGGCAATGTTGATGATAAAAGGCGAGCTCTCCTGACGGGCGGCGGCAAACAGCGCCCGCAGGAAGTGAGAATCGAGGACGTTAAAGGCCCCCAGCGCATAGCGATGTTCGCGGGCGTGCGCCAGCCCTTCGGCGAGAGAGATAAGCGGCATGGAGACTCCTTATGGACGAAACAGGCTGTACTCGTTGCACAGCACCAGCACGGCCGGTTCGTCTTCTTCAATAGGGTTAAAGCGGGCGGTTGGCTGCAAAAAGTGGTTATCGTGCTCGTCGTCATTGACCGAGGAAACTTCCCCCACCAGCACGTCGCCAAAACCGCGTTCACCCCAGAATGTGTGATACAGACCGGGCGGCAGGCAGATGCTCTCCCCCGGCAGCAGGCGGATCTGGCTGCCCGCAATGTGGGTCTGGCGACAGCCGTCGAGGGTCACGGTGACGTCGCCCTCGATCTTCTCTTCGTGCGCCCCGGCGTTCCACAGCTCGACAATCAAATTGCCGCCGCCGCGATTGACGATGTCCTCACGCTTGCGCCAGTGAAAGTGCAGCGGCGTGACCTGCCCGTCGCGCACGTGCATGATCTTTTCGGCGTAGGTTTTTTCCCACGGCACGCCGTTGGGTGAGCCGTTGCGCAGGGTGAACAGGGTTAAACCCTCGGCGGTGAAATTCTCCCCGCCGAACGCGGTCACGTCCCAGCCGAGCTTGAGGTCGAACACTTCACGCCAGGCGTCAGGATCGAGCTGTTGCCAGCGGGTCGGGGGGAAGCTGGCAAAAGGAGGCAGATGCACGTCGTGCATGGAGAAAAACTGGCGCGTGTGGCCGAGGATTTCGTTAATTTCGGAGCGTTTCATCGTGACTCCTTGAATGATGTGCAAGATTTACCCCTCACCCTTTGGGAGAGGGTGAGGGGCTCAGACCGCACCGTGGCTTACTTCACCGTCCAGCCCTTATAAGTGCCGACGTTGCTCTTATCGATCATCGTCACCGGGATCAGCACCGGCTCTTTCGGCGCCGGTTTACCCTGCAGAATGCCGTAGCCAATCTCGACCGCTTTGGAGGCCATCACCTGAGGATCCTGCGCTGGGGTAGCGATAAACAGCGAGTTCTCACGCTTGAGGGCCTCTTCCGCATCCGGGGAGCCATCCACGCCGACGATAAAGAACTCGCTACGTTTGGCCTGTTTCGCCGCCAGATCGGCCCCGATCGCGGTCGGATCGTTAATCGCGAACACCCCGTCGATCTTCGGATTGGCGGCCAGCAGAGAGGTCATCACTTCCAGGCCGCCTTCACGGCTGCCTTTGGCGTTTTGATTATAGGACAGCACCTTGATATCCGGATGGCGCTTGAATTCGGTCTGGCACCCTTCCACCCGGTTTTGTACCGCAGAGACCGGTGGGCCGTTAATGATCACCACGTTGCCTTTGCCTTTCAGGCGATCGGTGATTAATTTACAGGCCACTTCACCTGCCTGAGTGTTGTCAGAGGTGATGGTCGCATCGGCCCCTTCGGCCGCCACGTCAACCGCGATCACCACGATCCCGGCGTCTTTCGCCCGCTTCACCGCCGGGCCGATCCCTTTTGAATCGGCGGCGTTAAGAATGATCATGTCGACCTTGGCGGCAATAAAGTTATCAATCTGCGCCACCTGCTGGCCGAGATCGTACCCGCTGGAGACCAGGGTGACTTTCACGTTATCACCCGCCAGTTTGCGGGCTTCCAGCTCGGCCCCTTTGGTGATCTGCACGAAGAACGGGTTCGCCAGATCGCCCACCGTCACGCCGATAGATTTCAGATCTTTGGCCTGCGCAAACGGTGCGGAGGCCAGCAGTGCGCCAGCACAGAGCGCGGTAACTAAAGGCTTTAAACGCATAGGGTAGTCCTCAAGGTAAGATGTTGTTGTTATGCACTTTGATGATGCCGGGTACGGTATTTGTCTATCAGCACTGCAATGATGATCACCGCCCCTTTGATCACCAGTTGCCAGAAGTAAGAGACCCCCATCAGCGTCATGCCGTTGTTGAGGGTGGCGATGATCAGCGCCCCGACCAGCGTGCCGGTGATCGTGCCGATCCCGCCGACAAAGCTGGTACCGCCGAGGATCACCGCCGCGATGGCGTCCAGCTCGTAGCCGGTGCCTAAATTGCCGTTGGCGCTGTACAGCCGCGAGGCGCTCATCACCCCGCCAAGACCCGACAGCAGCCCGCTCATGCCGTACACAAACAGCAGCACCAACCACACTTTGATGCCCGTCAGGCGTGCCGCCTGCATGTTGCCGCCCACTGCGTAGATATGGACCCCCAGCGTGGTACGACGCAGGATGAACCAGCAGATGGCGATCACCGCCAGCGCAATCACCACCAGCCACGGCACCGGCCCGAGGTAGTCATTGCCGATCCACTCAAAGCTGATGCTGGAGTTAATCACCGTGGTGCCGTCGGCCAGCAGGTATGCCGCGCCGCGCAGGGCGGTATAGGTGCCGAGCGTGACGATAAACGGTGGCAGTCCGGCAAAAGCTACCAGCGCCCCGTTGATGGTTCCCAGCGCCAGCCCGAGCATCAGCGCCGCCGGGACCGACAGCATCGACAGCTCCGGCATCAGTGACACCACCATGGCAGCCACCGCGGTGGTGCCCAGAATCGAGCCCACCGACAGATCGATCCCGCCGGTCAAAATAATGAAGGTCATCCCCGCCGCCAGCACGATGTTGATCGACGCCTGGCGGGTAATGTTCAGCAGGTTACTTTCGGTGAAGAAGTTGGGCGCGATAAAGCCAAATACTGCGACAATCAGGATCAAAATCGGCAGGATGCCGACCGTTTGCATCAGATCGCCCATCAGCATCTTTTTGGCGGAAGCGGATTTGGCTTCCTGCTGCGGATTAGTGGATTGCGTCATGGTGTTACCGCCTGGTGATGAGAGTCGTTAACGCCGGTTGCCAGCGTCATGATGTTTTCCTGGGAGATGTCGTTGCGGTGCAGTTCCCCGGCAATGCTGCCTTCGCGCATCACGTACACGCGATCGCTCATGCCGACCACTTCCGGCAGTTCGCTGGAGATCATCAGGATCGCCACCCCTTTGCGCGCCATCTGGTTCATGATCCTGTAGATCTCGCTTTTGGCTCCGACATCCACGCCGCGCGTTGGCTCATCGAGGATCAGGATGCGTGGGCCAATCGCCACCCAGCGCGAGATCAACAGTTTTTGCTGATTACCGCCGGAGAGCCCGCCCGCCCGCACCTGGGCATGGGGTACGCGGATATTCAGCAGGGCGATAGCATCGTCGGATATCGACTGCGCCTTCTTGCGATTCAGCATCCCCCAACTGGCGTCGCGCTCCAGCGTCGCCATGGTGATGTTGTCCTGCGCTGCCAGCTCCAGAAACAGCCCCTGCTCCTTGCGGTTCTCGGTTAAAAAGCCGATCCCATGGTCGATGGCGGCACGCGGGGAGTGGATCACCACCGGCTCGCCATCCACCTCAATCATGCCGCCGGTGGCTTTGCGCACACCAAAAATCAGCTGCGCCAGTTCAGAGCGTCCGGCCCCCACCAGCCCGGCCAGCCCGACGATTTCGCCCGAGCGTACCTGCAGACTGCACGGCTGCACTTTGCCCCCGTCCGTCAGGTGATGAACGTTAAGGCGCGGGCTGCCCAGCGGGATATCACGCTCTTTGTTAAACAGATCGCTCAGCGGCCGGCCGACCATCATGCGGACCAGTTCGGTGGCGTTAAGCTTGTCACGAAGCAGGCTGCCGACGTACTGGCCGTCGCGCAGCACGCTGACCCGGTCAGAGAGTTCGTACACTTCCGCCATGCGATGGCTGATATAGATGATGGCCATCCCTTCGTCACGCAGGCGCAAAATCAGCTCGAACAGGCGTTGCGTTTCGCGCGAAGAGAGGGCGGCGGTGGGTTCATCCATCACCAGAATGCGGCTGTTACGGTGCAGGGCACGGGCGATTTCCACCTGCTGCTGCTCGGCGATGGTCAGCTTCATCACCCGATCGGTGGCCTTGAAGTGCGCCCCCAACCGGTCGATCACTGCCTGCGCCTGGGCTGCCATGGTTTTGCGCTGCACCAGGCCTGCGCGCGACAGCTCGCTGCCGAGAAAGATGTTTTCCGCCACCGTGAGGTTCGGTGCCAGCTGCATCTCCTGGTAAATAAGGGTGATGCCTGCCGCGAGGGCATCTTTCGGCCCCTTGATATGGAACGGCTGGCCGTCAATCAGGATCTCGCCGCCGCTGGCGGTATAAGCACCAGCGAGGATTTTCATCAGCGTGCTTTTTCCTGCACCGTTTTCGCCCATCAGGGCATGGATCTCGCCGGGGAAGACCGTCAGATCCACACCCTTGAGCGCATGGAAGTTGCCAAAGGTTTTGGCAATATTGCGCATCTCTAAAACCGGGGTCCTGCTCATGGCGGATCTCCTGTGAAGGTCGATATCCGCACTTCATCACAGCCTGATAAATGCAAAATGTCAGAAGTCGTTCATATTTGTCATAGTTATGAATAGTTAATGTGGATCACAGTTCATGACCGTAATTACCCCTCACCCTAACCCTCTCCTACAGGAAGAGGGGACGATCTTGCGCCCTCTCCCTGTGGGATAGGACAGGGGTGAGGGCAGCCAACACGCACCGGAGCCACAATCAATGCCTTCACGCCGTCCCCCTTTCTTCGCCAGCGCCCGCGGCCGCCTGCTGATTTTTAATCTGCTGGTGGTGGCGGTGACGTTAATGGTCAGCGGCGTGGCGGTGCTGGGTTTTCGTCATGCCAGTGACATTCAGGAGCAGGTCCAGCGTCAGACGCTGGACGACATGACCGGTAGCATGAACCTGGCGCGTGAAACCGCCAACGTGGCCACGGCGGCGGTGCGCCTGTCGCAGGTGGTGGGGGCGCTGGAATATAAAGGCGAAGCCGAGCGGCTGAAACAGACCCAGACGGCTCTGCGCGGCGCGCTGGAACAGCTTGCCGACGCCCCGCTGGCGCAGCAGGAACCGGCGCTGGTGGCGCGGATCATCCAGCGCAGCACGGAGCTACAGCAAAGCGTCACCGGGATGCTGGAGCGCGGCCAACGGCGTCACCTTGAGCGTAACGCCTTACTCAGCTCGCTCTACCAGAGCCAGAGCTACCTGCGCCATCTGCAGGATATTAACCGCCGCTACGCCAGCAACGTGCCGGACGCCAGGACGCTCAGTGAAATGGACCGGCTGATTGCGGCCGCCATCGAAACGCCCTCGCCGCGCGCCACTGTCCAGCAGCTGGATACGGTAACGGCGACGCTGCCCCAGCGCGCCACCCAGCCGGTGGTCAATTTCGTGCTGCCCGATTTCGAGGCGGAACTGCGCAAGCTGGCTCCGCTGTCGACGCAGCTGGAGGCGAGCGACCTGTCGATCAGCTGGTATATGTTCCACATCAAGGCGCTGGTGGCGATCCTGAATACGGATATTAATCAGTACGTGGAGCAGGTCGCCCAGGCCTCGCAGCTGCGCACCGCCCAGAGCCATCAGGAGCTGCGCTCGATCAGCGTCTTTATCACCGTCTTTGCCGTGCTGGCGCTCCTCATTACCGCCTGTGCCTGCTGGTATATCTACCGCAACCTGGGCTCCAACCTGACGGCGATCTCCCGGGCGATGTCGCGTCTGGCGCACGGCGAACAGGATGTGTCGGTGCCGGCGCTGCAGCGGCGGGATGAACTGGGGGAACTGGCGCGGGCGTTTAACGTGTTTGCCCGCAATACCGCGTCGCTGGAGCACACCACCCGCCTGTTGAAAGAAAAGACCTCGCAGATGGAGGTCGATCGGCTTGAGCGACAGGGGCTGGAAGAGGCGCTGCTTCATAGCCAGAAGTTGAAGGCTGTCGGGCAACTGACCGGTGGCCTGGCGCATGATTTTAACAACCTGCTGGCGGTGATCATCGGCAGTCTGGAGCTGGTGAACCCGGATTCACCGGACGCGCCGCGCATCAGCCGGGCGCTAAAAGCCGCCGAGCGCGGGGCCCTGCTGACCCAGCGTCTGCTGGCGTTCTCGCGCAAACAATCCCTGAACCCACATGCGGTGGAGATGAAGCCGCTGCTGGAAAACCTCGTGGAGCTGATGTGCCATTCGCTGCCTGCCACCCTGACCCTGGAGATCGAAGCGCAAACCCCGGCGTGGTCCGCATGGATTGACGTCAGTCAGCTGGAAAACGCCATGATTAACCTGGTGATGAACGCCCGTGACGCGATGGAAGGGCAAAACGGCGCGATCAGAATTCGGACCTGGAACCAGCGGGTGACCCGCAGCGATGGCCGCAAGCAGGATATGGTGGCGCTGGAGGTGATCGACCACGGGTGCGGCATGTCGCAGACCATCAAATCCCAGGTCTTCGAACCCTTCTTCACCACCAAGCAGACCGGCAGCGGCAGCGGGCTAGGGCTGTCGATGGTGTACGGCTTCGTGCGTCAGTCCGGCGGGCGGGTCGAAATTGAAAGCGCGCCGGGCCAGGGCACGACCGTGCGCCTGCATCTGCCGCGCTCAACGCTGCCGGCGCTTCCCCGACAGGACGTGCAGGCCCCCGCCGCCGCGCCGCAAAGCGAACGGCTGGTGCTGGTGCTGGACGATCAATCCGACGTCCGGCAAACCCTGTGCGAACAGCTCCATCAGCTGGGTTATCTGACGCTGGAGGCCGAAACGGGCGAGCAAGCATTGCAGATGCTGGCGGCCTCTGCGGATATCGACATGTTTATCAGTGATCTGATGCTGCCCGGCAGCCTGAGCGGTGCAGAAGTGATCCAGTACGTCCGCCAGCACTTCCCGCATCTTCCGGTGCTGCTGATGAGCGGCCAGGATCTCCGCCCGGCGCACAACCCGCAGCTGCCGGAAGTGGAGCTGCTGCGCAAGCCGTTTACCCGGGCACAGCTGGTGCAGGCGCTGCGCAAAGCGGCCAGAATTTGAGATTCCTCCGCTACTCGCTCTTCCCGCCGTTGATTACCGTAAGGCCAGTCCACCCTGCGAGACTGGCTTTATGAAACGTTATCCTACCGCTCTGTTATTTGGTCTGCTCTCTTTAACCAGCCAGCTGGCGCATGCTGACATCGTTGACGATGCGATTGGTAATATCCAGCAGGCAATCAACGACGCCTATAAGCCGGACAACAGCCGCAGCGATGATGACGATCGCTATGACGCGCGGCGCAGCAGTGACAGTCGGCAATATAACGATCGCCGCAGGCAGCTTGAGGACCGACGTCAGCGTTTAGATGAGCGTCAGCGCCAGCTTGATGACGATCGCCGTCGGTTAGAAGATGATGAGCGCAGGCTGGAAGAGGATGACGATCGTTAGCGGTCTGGCACCTCGGAAAAGCGATGTGTCGCCTCGCCACGAAAGGGCAGAGACGGCACTATCCACCCCATCACCATTCCGGCCATTAAACCGGGTCCGACCGACATCCACAGAAATGCATCGTCCATCGCGCGGATAAGAAGCAGCCAGACAATGGCCGCTATGACGGCCCCAATCGCACCGCTGATAAGCACTCTCTGCCAGACACAGGCGTAAATACGTTGCGGCAGGCAAGCCATCGCAATGCCGGTCAGCAAGGCGGGAACACCGCCGACAATCCATGTTAATGCGATGAAAATAGGCAAAATGCTGAGTATCTCCAGCAAAAATGGGCCAGCTGCCATGGTGCTGGCCTGCATTTCCCCTGCGAGGGTGGCCAGCACCCCGATATGTGGCCCCAACACAGCAAACCAGCAGGCGTGATGGATGATGCGGCGTGTTTTTGTCATGTCATTTTCCTCCAGGGTATTGATTCTGAAGGGGAGGATAATCAGCGTAAGTGAAGAGACCGTGAAGTGGCGTTAATCCAGCACCAAAACCATTCCGTCATACCCTGCCTCGAATCCCTCCGGCAGCGGGTTGTTCATCATCCACACGTCGAACTGATGGCTGATGTGGGTCAGGATCACCTGCGGACAGCCAATCACTTCATTTAGTGCAATGACGGTATTGAGATCGCAATGATTACGCGGGGTTTCTTCGCGTGGTTCGTGGCTGCAATCAATCACCATCGCCTGCGGCTGGTTATTGAGTAAAAACTTCACCGTTTTGTCCGGCAGCCCGGCGGTGTCAGAGAGCCACGCCACGCGGCTGTGGGCGCTTTCCAGTAAATAGCCATACGTCAGCTTCGAGTGATTCAGCGGCAGGGGCGTAATCCGCAGGCCCTGCAGCTCAAACACCACAAAAGGTGCCAGCGTATGGCTAAAGTCCAGAATCCCCGGATGGTTAAACAGGTCGTCGCAGCCCGCGTCGTCCGGCGGGCCGTACACCGGAATTTTCGCCCCGACGCCCCAGCGCAGCGGGAACAATCCCTGGACGTGATCCATATGGTAGTGGGTGAGTAAAATCTGCTGAAAACTGCCCGCTGGCCAGTCGTCCATCAGGTGCGGGATCCCCGCGTCCAGCAGCGTCACCGCATCGTTGAATTTGACCACCGCACTGCAGGGGCGACGGCGATACTCGTCCTGCAACCGCGCCCGCCGACAGGCCGGGCAGTCGCAGCCGAAGGCGGGCACCAGCTGCGCGCCACCGGTTCCGGTCAGGGTGAGGGTCAGACTCATATCACCGCCTTACAGAGGTTTGGTGAAGCGGAAGTGGCTCTGCGCATAGCCTTCGCGCAGATAAAAACGGTGCGCATCGTGGCGTTTCACGCTGGTGGACAGCTCGGTCATCTCTGCCCCGGCCTGCCGGGCTTCGTGTTCCGCCCAGGCCAGCAGCTGGCTGCCGACTTTCAACCCACGCGCCTGCGGCATCACCACCAGCTCCTGAATTTCGCCGATCCAGTTGGCATGATGCAGGTGAAACTGCATATGCAGGCCGATCATGCCGACAATATGCCCGTCCTGCTCGGCCAGCTGATAGCGCATATTGTGATCCTGCAAATTCGCGGTGAACCCGGCGTGAAACGCCGGGCGATCCAGTTCCGCTTGTTTTAGCTCGCAAATCAGGCCATATACGGCCTCAACGTCCTCGGGGGTGGCCGGACGTAACGCACACTCAGGCATGGTTTTTCTCCTTCTGGTGAATGAGTGACAGCAGGTTGTCGACTGACTGTAGCAAACTTCCGTCGTTATCCAGCACCGGACAGTCAGACGGCGTATAGCGGGCGGCGCGTTCCAGCCGCTGGTCAATCTCTTTGGCGCTCTCGCGGCCGCGATTTTGCAGGCGGCTACGCAGGATATCCGCTGAAACCTGCAGGCAGACCGGCAGCAGCGCCCTGGCGTAGCGCGCCTGTGCCTGGGGCAGATGCGCGCGCGACCCGTTCACCACCACGTCAAACCCGGCGTGCAGCCACAGGTCAATCTCCAGGCCGACGCCATAATAATAGCCGTTCGCGTGCCAGCTCAGGGCAAACAGCTGCTGCCCGGCGCGGGTAAAAAACTCCGGCTCGCTCAGGGCGATATGATTTTCGCTGCCCGCGTTGGCCGCGCGCGTAATGTAGCGATGTGCCACCAGCAGCTGCGGGTGCGACTGCTGGCGTAAGGCTGCCAGCAGGCTGTCTTTTCCGGAGCCGGACGGCCCCATCAACCAGATAAGCCTTCCCATCAGAACACCCGTTTTCCCTGACGCCAGACGTGGTCGATATGAATGTGCTCGCCCTTGCGATGCGCCAGCACCAGGTCTGCCCGTTTCCCTTCCGCGATGACTCCGCGATCCTGCAGCTGCAGCGCCTGGGCCGGGTTTTTCGTTACCAGTCGGATGGCCTGCGGCAGCGTAAAGCCGTTGCCTTCGTCGTCGGCGACGCGGAACGCCGCATCCAGCAGGCTGGCCGGGTAGTAATCGGAGGAGAGAATATCCAGCAGGCCGAGGGAGGCCAGCTTGCTTGCCGCCACGTTGCCAGAATGCGATCCGCCGCGCACGATGTTCGGTGCGCCCATCAGCACGTTCATCCCATGCTGGCGCGAGGCTTCTGCCGCTTCAAAGGTGGTGGGGAATTCGGCGATCACGCTGCCCAGCAGGTGGGATTCATGCACGTGATCGTGGGTGGCGTCGTCGTGGCTGGCGAGCGCGATATTCCGCTCCCGGCAGATGGCCGCAATGGCCTGACGATTAGGCTGAGACCAGCGTGCCGCAAGCTGAAGTTGCTCTTCTTCGTAACGCGCCATCTGCTCGTCATTGAGCGAGTATTTTCCCTGATAATATTCGCGGTACTTTTCGATATTGGCGAACTGGCGCTGGCCTGGGGAGTGATCCATCAGCGACACCAGGGTCACCGGCTCGCGGCCGACCAGCTTCTCGAACAGGGGCAGGGTGGTGTGATGGGGTAGCTCGCAGCGCAGATGCAGGCGGTGCTCGGCGCGATTCAGGCCGCGCTTCTGCGTCTCTTCCACGGCGTTGATCATCTTCTCGAGATTCTCCAGCCGGTCGCCGCCGTCGCGCACGTCGCCAATCGCGACGGCATCCAGCACGGTGGTGATCCCGCTGGCGACCATCATCGCATCGTGGCTGCTCATCGCCGAATGGGCAGGCCAGTCGACCTTCGGGCGGGGCGTGAAGAACTTGTCCATGTTGTCGGTGTGCAGCTCTATCAGCCCCGGCAGCAGCCAGCCGCCTTCGCCGTCCATCGCCTCTGGCAGGCGACTTTGGCTTTCGGCAAAGGCGCGGATCACGCCGTCCTGAATATCAATCGAGCCGTCAACGACGTCGTTTTCCAGCACCAGCTTTACATTATTGATGATCATGCGGTGATCCCCATCGGGTGCAGACGATCCGCCACGCGATCGCGCACGCCTTCGTCGTGGAAGATCCCGACGATCGCTGCGCCTCGCGCTTTGGCTTCTTCGATCAGTTCAATGACTGCGGCGCTGTTTTTGGCATCCAGCGAGGCGGTCGGTTCATCGAGCAGTAAAATCGGGTAATCGACGATAAAGCCGCGGGCGATGTTTACCCGCTGCTGTTCACCACCGGAAAAGGTAGAAGGGGCAAGGTGCCACAGGCGCTCCGGCACGTTCAGACGGGTCAGCAGGCTGGCGGCTTTGGCGGCGCAGACCTCGCGCGGCACGCCCAGATCCAGCAGCGGCTGCATCACCACGTCCAGCGCGCTGATGCGCGGGATCACCCGCAAAAACTGGCTCACCCAGCCGATGGTGGTGCGCCGAACGTCGCGTACCTTGCGCGCCGGCGCCTGCACCAGATCTACCCATTCATCGCCGTGACGAATATGAATGTGGCCTTCATCTGGCAAATAATTGGCGTACAGCGAGCGCAGCAGAGTTGATTTACCGCTGCCGGAATGGCCGTGCAGCACCACGCATTCGCCCGGCCCCACATTCAGAGAGGCATCTTTCAACACCGGCAGGCGTACGCCGTGTTGCTGGTGGAGCACAAAAGTTTTACTGACGTTTTCGACGCGGATCATGTTGGCCTCGTGGTTCGGGATGCCGGGTGGCGGCTGCGCCTGACCCGGCCTACAAAATCGTAGGCCCGTGCAAGCGAAGCGCCGCCGGGCAACAGCAAATTCAATTTTGCAAAACGGATGACACCAGCAGCTGGGTGTACGGATGGTGCGGGTCGTCGAGCACCCGGTCGGTTAAACCACTTTCCACCACCTGACCGTTCTTCATCACCAGCAGGCGGTCGGCCAGCAGGCGCGCAACGCCCAGATCGTGGGTGACAATGACCACCGCCAGGTTCAGCTCCACCACCAGGCCGCGCAGCAGATCCAGCAGGCGCGCCTGCACCGAGACATCCAGCCCGCCGGTAGGCTCGTCCATAAACATCAGCTTCGGATGGGTAACCAGGTTGCGGGCGATCTGCAGACGCTGCTGCATGCCGCCGGAGAAGGTGGTCGGCAGGTCGTCAATGCGTGAGGCGGGGATCTCCACATCAACCAGCCACTTCTGCGCGGTGGCGCGAATGTCGCCATAGTGGCGCGCGCCGGTGGCCATCAGCCGTTCGCCGATGTTGCCGCCTGCGGAGACCTGGCGGCGCAGGCCGTCCATCGGATGCTGATGCACCACGCCCCACTCGGTGCGCAGCAGGCGGCGGCGCTCGGCTTCGCTCATGGCGTACAGAGAGTGATCCTGATAGAGGATCTCGCCATTTTGCGGCGCCAGACGCGCGGAAATCGACTTCAGCAGGGTGGTTTTGCCGGAGCCGGACTCGCCGACAATCCCCAGCACTTCGCCCGGCCACAGGTCGAACGAGACGTCGCTAAAGCCTTTGCCCGGCGCGTAAAGGTGGGTCAGGTTGTTGACCGAAAGCAGCGGTTTCATTGGCTGTTCGCCTCGCTCTGTTGGCGGCAAAAATCGGTGTCGGAGCAGACAAACATCCGTTTGCCCGTATCGTCCAGCACCACTTCATCGAGATAGCTGTGCTTAGAGCCGCAAATCGCGCACGGCTCGTCCCACTCCTGCACCGTAAACGGGTGGTCGTCGAAGTCGAGGCTCTCGACGCGGGTAAACGGCGGCACGGCGTAGATGCGTTTTTCGCGCCCGGCACCGAACAGCTGCAGGGCAGGCATCATGTCCATCTTCGGGTTGTCGAATTTCGGGATTGGCGACGGGTCCATCACGTAGCGGCCGTTGACCTTCACCGGGTAGGCGTAGGTGGTGGCGATATGGCCGAAGCGGGCGATGTCTTCATACAGTTTTACCTGCATTACGCCGTACTCCTCCAGCGCGTGCATGGTGCGGGTTTCGGTTTCGCGCGGCTCGATAAAGCGCAGCGGCTCCGGGATCGGCACCTGGAAAATCAGAATCTGATCTTCAACGAGCGGGGTTTCCGGGATGCGGTGACGGGTCTGGACAAGCGTCGCGTCTTCGGTTTTCTCGGTGGTGTTGACCCCGGTGACGCGCTCAAAAAACTGGCGGATCGACACGGCGTTGGTGGTGTCGTCCGCGCCCTGGTCAATGACCTTGAGTACGTCCGCTTCGCCAATCACGCTGGCGGTGATCTGGATGCCGCCGGTGCCCCAGCCGTAAGGCATGGGCATCTCGCGGCCACCGAACGGCACCTGATAGCCGGGGATCGCCACCGCTTTGAGAATGGCGCGGCGGATCATGCGTTTGGTCTGCTCATCCAGATAGGCAAAGTTGTAGCCGCTGAGATTAGCCATGGTTGTGCTCCCGTTGCAGACGTTTCAGCAGTTCCAGTTCGGCCTGGAAATCGACGTAGTGCGGCAGTTTGAGGTGCGAGACAAATCCGGCGGCCTCGACGTTATCCGCGTGAGCCAGCACGAACTCTTCGTCCTGCGCCGGGCCTGCGAGGTTCTCATTGTAGTCCGGGGCCTGCAGGGCGCGGTCCACCAGCGCCATCGCCATCGCTTTGCGCTCGCCCATACCGAACACCAGCCCATAGCCGCGGGTAAAGTGCGGGGCGTCGTCCTGCGGGGCGACGAAGCCGTTGACCATTTCGCACTCAGTCATCAGCAGTTCGCCGACGTTCACCGCAAAACCCAGCTCTTCCGGCACGATGGAGACCTCGACGTGGCCGCTGCGGATCTCTGCGGCAAACGGGTGGTTACGCCCGTAGCCGCGCTGGGTGGAGTAAGCCAGCGCCAGCAGATAGCCTTCGTCGCCGCGCATCAGCTGCTGCAGGCGCGAGGCGCGCGAGCACGGATAGACCGGCGGGGTGCGGGTGATGTCGTCGGGTTCGTCGCCGTTATCCTCTTCCGCCTTCGCCAGCCCCTGGTTTGCCAGCAGGCTAAAGACGTGCGGGGCCGCATCCTGCGGGGCTTCTGAGGTGGCAGGTCGAGGGGATTCGCCATTTGCCAGCAGGGTGAAATCAAGCAGGCGATGGGTGTAATCGTAGGTCGGGCCGAGCAGCTGGCCGCCGGGGACATCTTTATAAACGGCAGAGATGCGGCGTTCCAGGCGCATGTCGGCGGTATTCAGCGGCTCGCTGACCGCAAGCTTGGCCAGCGTGGTGCGGTAGGCGCGCAGCAGGAAGATGGCTTCGATGTTATCGCCGCTGGCCTGCTTGAGTGCCAGCGCCGCCAGCTCGCGGTCGGCGATGCCGCCTTCGGTCATCACCCGATCCACCGCAAGGTTCAGCTGCTGTTCAATCTGGGCAACGTTCAGCTCGGGAAGCTGCTCATCGCCCCGGCGTCTCTGTTCCTGCAGCGCGTGGGCGGCGGCTATCGCCTTCTCGCCCCCTTTGACGGCTACGTACATCAGCACACCTCCACGTGGGTGGTTCGCGGGATCGCCAGCAGGCGTTCACCGCAGGTCAGGATCAGGTCGATGCCCAGCGGGAACGGGTGCGGGCGTTCGGTCAGCTCATGCATGATGCACTCCGGTAGTTGCGGGGCCACCATCCGCTCTTCGGCGATCCCGGCTCCGGTCAGGCGCAGCATGCGGCCGCCGCTGAGGCTGGTGACCTGCAAAATCAGGGTGGCGCTGGTTTCCGGGGCTACGGCACTGCCTTCGCTCAGGGCGTTCAACTGCTCGTGGCCGATCTGCTCGTTGGCCACGGCGAAGACGGCCTGCTGGGGCTGATCCACCAGCATGGCGCTGGTGTGAAAACGCAGGTTGGTGCTGACCAGATCGTTGTTCAGCGCACCCGAGATCCACACCGGGGTGTCGTTATCTGCCAGGGTCAGCAGCACGCTGGTGGTGGCGAGGTTCAGCGGCTGCCAGCCGTGCTTCAACTGATGCAGCGAGACGATGACGCCCGGTTCGCTCATCGCTTTCAGCAGACGGCGAAAACTGTGCTGGGCGTCCGGCACGGCGTGGGTAAAAGCGGGTTGAAGGGTCATGCGTTGTCTCCGCGAACGAGCGTAAAGAAGTCGACCCGGCTGGCGTTGATTTCTGCCTGACGGGCGGCAATGCGCGCCGCGCGGTCAGCTTCCAGCGGGGTAATTAAGGTTTCCATCAGAGTCTGAAAATGGGCGTTTTCCTGCAGCAGGGCATCGATGACGGCGCACTGCTCGGCATGGTGTTTGTTGCGCCCAAGCTGGTAGCTGTAGCCGAGCGTGCCGCTGGCGAGGCGCACCACGGCGCGGGTCAGGGTGGCATCCCCGGCAAAATAGCGCGCGCCGGTGCCGCCGGCTCGGGCCTGGATCTGCACCAGACCGGTTTCCGGGGTGCGGATAAGCTCGTAGGCTGGCGCCAGGTTCAGTGCCGTCATCCGTGCGGCAAGCGCGGCAGGCTGACTGTGGGCCAGCACGGCCATCCAGCGCTGACGGGTTGGCGTGTCGAAGTGCATTCAGTGCTCCATCGTAAATTCGATCATGTCGGCGCGGGTCAGGCTGACGGAGTATTCCGTCGCGTTGATCTCGCCGTCACGGTGGTTAAGGGTGCGCACACAGAGCAGCGGCGCCATGTTGGGGATCTCCAGCACCTTGCTCTCTTTGGCCTGCGCGCGGCGGGCGCTGATCCGCGTCTGGGTGCGCTTGAGCGCAATCCCGGTGGCCTCAAACAGAAAGTCGTGCAGCGATCCGCTGGTGAAGTGTTGCAGCACTGGCCACAGCGTCAGCTCGGCGAAGTAGTGGTCGATCTGGCACAGGGCGATGCCGTTGACCCGGCGCAGGGTGCGCAGGTGCACCACGTTGTTGCCCTCCAGGATCCCCAGCGCATCAGCGACGTGTTGCGAGGCCGGGCGCAGGACCGAGAGCAGTTTTTCACTGGTGGGATGGCTGCCCTGATCGAGCAGGTTTTGGCTGAAGCGTGCCTGGGCGTTGAGCGGGTAGTCGAAAGGGCGCATCAGCACCAGCACGCCAACGCCCTGACGGCGCTGCACCCAGCCGCGCTCGACCAGCTGGTCAATGGCGCGGCGCAGGGTGTGGCGGTTCACTTCGTAGCGGTCGGCGAGCTGTTGTTCCGCAGGCAGATAGTCGCCACAGCGGTAGTGGGCGCGCAGCTCCACCTCAAGCTTTGCGGCAATCTCTTGCCAGCGGGTCGGGTAACTGGTCGGATGTCTGGATAAGTGCATATCGATCAATGCCTCGCTTATCAGATGAAGTGCTTACGCAGTCGTTGGGAGAGGAAATCCAGCAGGCTGACGGTAATGATGATCAACACCATCAAGGCGCAGGTTTGCTGGAACTGGAAGCCGCGAATCGCTTCCCAAAGCGTCACACCAATGCCGCCTGCACCGACCATACCGACGACGGTGGCCGAGCGAACGTTGGACTCAAAGCGGTACAGGGAGTAGGAGATCAGTAGCGGCATCACCTGCGGCAGGACGCCGTAAAGAATTTCTTCGATCTTGTTGGCCCCGGTGGCGCGAATGCCTTCAACCGGACCGGGTTCAATGGCTTCTACCGCTTCGGAGAGCAGCTTGGAGAGCACGCCGGTGGTGTGGATAAACAGCGCTAATACCCCGGCGAAAGGGCCCAGGCCGACGGCGACCACGAACAGCATCGCAAAGACCATTTCGTTGATGGCGCGGCAGGCATCCATCAGGCGACGCACCGGCTGGTAAATCCACCAGGGTACGATGTTATCGGCGCTCATCAGGCCAAACGGAATCGAGAGAACCACCGCCAGTGCGGTGCCCCAGACGGCAATTTGCAGGGTGATGGCCATTTCACCGAGGTAGTCCTGCCACTGGCTAAAGTCCGGCGGGAAGAAGTCGGCGGCAAAAGTCGCCATATTGCCCGCGTCGGTGTAGAGCGTGAGCGGGTTCATCTCCGCGCCCTTCCACGAGATAACAAGCACCGCCAGCAGTACGGCCCAGCTGATTAACGAGAACCAGCTGCGTTTTGGCGGTGGGATGGTGATGGTTTGCATGTGGACTCCTTAATCTGTTCTCCCTCTCCCTGTGGGAGAGGGCCGGGGTGAGGGCATCAGCGTGCGCCTTTCCCCCTCACCCTAACCCTCTCCCTCAAGGGAGAGGGGACGTAAATTACTGCACGGCTTTCGTCACGCTGGTCATGGCACCCAGCGCGGCGGTTAGGCGGTCGAGGTCGTCCAGCTGGGCCTGAATTTCAGACATCTTGCTGGTCTTCTCTTCTGCCTTCAGGCCTTTGTTGTCCTTCACGCCCTGAATCTGCTTGAACAGCGCCAGCTGGCGGATAGGGACCAGCTGCAGGTCGCTGGAGGCGCGGAACGGTGCCCAGCCCAGACGTTCCAGCACGGTCTTCTCTTCAGGTGTTTTGCCGTAATTCATAAAGAAGTCGTACACCTTATCCTTGGTGCTCTCGGAGAGATTTTTACGCCACACAATCGGGTCGCCTGGGATCAGCGGTGATTTCCAGATTACTTTCAGCTGTTTCAGCTTGTCCGGGGCGGATGTCTTCAGCTTGTCGAGGTTTTCGGTGTTGTTGGTGGCAACGTCCACCTGCTTGTTGGCGACGGCCAGGGCGTTGGTTTCATGTCCGGCGTTGACCGTGCGCTTAAATTCGTTGGGGGTGATGTTGTTTTTGGCGAAGACGTAATAGCCCGGGACCAGGAAGCCCGAGGTGGAGTTCGGATCGCCGTTGCCAAAGGTCAGCTCTTTGCGTTTGGCGAGCAGGTCGTTGAGGTTGTTGATCGGGCTGTCTTTGTTGACGATCAGCACGCTCCAGTAGCCCGGAGAGCCGTCTGCGGCAACGGTCTGAGCGAAGACCTGGCCGTTGGCGCGGTCCACCGCTTCCATGGCGGAGAGGTTGCCGTACCAGGCGATATCGACTTTATTAAAGCGCATCCCCTGGATGATGCCCGCGTAATCCGGGGCGAAGAAAGCGTTCACTTTGATGCCCAGCTTGCTTTCCATATCTTTCAGGAACGGTTCCCACTGGGGTTTCAGGTTCTGCTGTGATTCCGTCGAAATAATGCCGAAGTTCAGCGCTTTCTCTTTTTCCTGCTCCTGCGCAAAGGCGGGGGTGACCAGGGTGCTGAGGCTAAACATGCTGGTGAAGGCCAGCGCGGCAACGGCTTTGTAGCTCATGTACTTTCCTCGGATCGGGGTTTAGTTAAGCAGCCTGCGCGTTCTCATCGACGCGATTGATGCTGCGATAGAGATGGTCAAAGCGTTCGTTATCAAATGCCTGGCTTGCGCCGTCGTAAAACACATGTCCCTGACGCAGCGCGACAATGCGCTCGCAGTAGCGCAGGGCGTAATCCACCTGATGCAGCGTCACCACCACGGTGATGCCGTCGTTCTGGTTAATGTCGCGCAGGGTTTCCATCACGATGCGGGCAGATTCCGGGTCGAGTGAGGCAATCGGCTCATCGGCCAGAATGATTTTGGCTTTCTGCATCAGCGCGCGGGCGATGGCGACGCGCTGCTGCTGGCCGCCGGAGAGCGTTGAAACGCGCTGGTGGGCAAAGTGCACCATCCCGACGCGGGTCAGTGCCTGTAACGCCTGCTGCTTTTGTTCGGCGGAGAACCAGCGTAAGCAGGTGCGCCAGAAAGGGGTGCTGCCGAGTGCGCCAATTAGCACGTTTTCCAGCACCGTCAGGCGATTTACCAGGTTGAACTGCTGGAAGATGTAGCCGGTTTGCGCACGGCTTTTGCGAATGTCACTCGCCAGGCGACCGGCGCGCTGCACGGTATTGCCCAGCAGCTCAACGTGGCTCTCTGGCGTTTTATTGCCGGTGATCAAGCCGCTCAGATGACGCAGCAGGGTCGATTTGCCTGAACCGGAGGGCCCCAGCAGTGCCACCATTTCGCCCTGCCGGACCGCCAGGTCTACGGCATGGAGCGCCTTGTTTTGTGCAAAAGTTTTGCTCAGTTTCTCGACGCGGATGACAGTTTGCATGGGTGAGGCCTCGATTCAAATGTGGCCTCATGCTGGCGGATTAATGTGACATTTTGGTTAAGTCTCTGTTGCGGGAATTTGAAGAGTTGGCGTGAAAGCGATGACAGCTCTGTAGGCCCGGTCAGCGCAGCGCCACCGGGCGCTGTTGCCGGATGCGCTGCGCTTATCCGGCCTACGAAGGTTGTTGCTGTTTTACGACGTTGATCATCCAGGGCACGCCGTATTGATCGGTGACTTTCCCGAAGCCGTGCGCCCAGAAGGTCTCCTGCCAGGCCATCTCGACCGTGCCGCTGGCCGCCAGGTTATCGAACCAGCGCTTGCCTTCGGCCACATCCTGGGTGTCGAGCACCAGCGTGAAGCCCGAGTAGCTGGCATTGCCGCTGAGCGTACCGTCACTCATCATGATGTCGCTGCCGGCGATGCGCAGGTTGGCGTGAGCAATGGCGGTATCGGGGAACTGCATGCCGGAGGGGCAGCCTTCATCGCTGTTTTGCCCGTCTTTGGGCATCTCGCCGAAGGTCATTTGATAGAGGAGTTGTGCACCGAGTGACTGCTGGTAGAAGGCCATCGCCTCCACGCAGTTACCGGCGAAAGAGATGTAGGGACTTAATGGCATAATCTTTACCTCAGGTAAGAGAAGCCCATTAAGTGTAGTTTGGTATGGGTAGGCTGGATAAGCGAAGCGCATCCAGCGGCGCTTCGCTTGCCGGGCCTACAAAACAATCAGTTCTTTTTCACAAACTCGGATTTGAGCTTCATTGGGCCAAAACCGTCGATTTTGCAGTCGATGTTGTGATCGCCTTCGACCAGACGGATGCCTTTCACTTTGGTGCCAATTTTCAGCATCGACGAGCTGCCTTTGACCTTCAGATCTTTCACCACGGTGACGTTGTCGCCGTCGGCCAGCAAATTACCGTTGGCGTCTTTCACGATCAGCGCATCATTCTCTTGCGCCGGTTCGGCGTTATTCCATTCGTGGGCGCATTCCGGGCAGATGAACATGCCGTTATCTTCGTAGGTGTATTCAGAACTGCATTTTGGACAGTGTGGAAGTTGCATGGTGTTCTCCTCAAAATAGTACGAACCGGCGGCAATAATGCCTGCCAAAAATCGACAGATTGTCGAAAAAGGCGGCAAGTATAGCGCATGTCCTTACTGTTGTCGGTGATATTGTTTTTCATCTTTCGTTAAAAATGTTGTTACCGGTGACATCACCTGTCGGGGAGTTGGGGTCAGATACGACAGAGAAACGGCGGTCATTAAAAGCAAGAATATTTTATTGCGGCAAATTGATACGCCGGGGCATTTCGGATAAGGTGAAGACTCTTAAGAATTTATTGCACTTGTCTGACCTGCTGCTTTCTGTCCGGCAGGATGGATACCCCTCATTTTGGGTGGGTAATAATGATTTATCCTGAAGTTTCCTGGAATTGGTCTACGCTCTTATTCTTTCGGTTTCCCTGACCGAAGGAACGTGTGGCGACGGCTTACGCTATTACAGAATATATTTTGGCTGTGACCTGGGAATTATATTTCATTAAACATCGTTGCCACACGTAATCATAAAAACCGAGCCTTCATTCTTAAAACTATTCGGTTAAATAAAATCTATAAAATTTGTGTTAAGGGAACTCTTTAGCTATGCACACACAAACAATATTTGAATTAAGCCAGGAAGCCGAGCGGCTACTCCAGCTCTCTTTACAGAATCTGGAGGCGTTAGGCGCAATGCCCACAGCCATGATGGACAGCGCAACCACCGCCATGACCGGCGAAGTCAGTAATGTGTTTTCTCTGCATTTCAATGCGCGCGGCTTAGAAGCGCAGCAGTCGATGCTGAATAATGAGCTGCGTAAAATCACCCGCCTGGAGATGGTGCTGGCGATTGTCGGCACCATGAAGGCCGGCAAGTCGACCACCATTAACGCGATTGTTGGCACCGAAGTGTTGCCGAACCGCAACCGTCCGATGACCGCGCTGCCGACGCTGATTCGCCATACGCCCGGACAGAAGGAGCCGGTGCTGCATTTTTCGCACGTTGCGCCGATCGATACATTAATAAAGCAGATGCAAAAGAAACTCGCCAATTACGATCGTGGCAAGCTGGCGCAGCACCTGGAAATTGATAAAGACATGAATGCCCTGCTTGAGCGCATTGAATCCGGCGAAGCGTTTGAAAAGCATTATCTTGGTGCGGAACCTATTTTTATCTGTTTAAAAAATTTAAACGATTTAGTTCGCCTTTCTCAGGTGGTGGGTACTGACTTTCCTTTTTCTGCCTATGCGGCGATTGAAAATATTCCGGTTATTGAGGTCGAATTTGTCCATCTGGCCGGTCTCGATACCCATCTTGGACAATTAACGCTGCTTGATACGCCTGGGCCTAATGAAGCCGGGCAGCCGCACCTGCAAAAAATGCTAACCGAACAACTCGCCCGGGCGTCGGCAGTGCTGGCGGTGATGGATTATACCCAGTTGAAGTCGATTTCTGATGCTGAGGTGCGTCAGGCCATTTCTGCCGTCGGTAAATCGGTACCGCTGTACGCGCTGGTGAATAAGTTCGATCAGAAAGACCGCAACAGTGATGATGAAGAGCAAGTGCGGGCGATGATCTCCGGCACGCTGATGAAAGGGCATATTTCTCCCGGGCAGATTTTCCCGGTGTCATCGATGTGGGGATATCTGGCTAACCGTGCGCGTCATGAACTGGCGCTGAACGGCAAGCTGCCCCATCCGCAGGCGCAGCGTTGGGTGCAGGATTTTGCCGAAGCCGCGCTGGGACGTCGTTGGCGGACGGCCGATCTGGACGATATTGAGCACGTTCGCCATTCTGCCGATCTGCTGTGGGAAGACTCCCTGTTCGAACAGCCGATCCGCAAGCTTATCTATGCCGCCTACGCCAACGCCTCACTGTATGCCCTGCGATCCGCGTCGCATAAGCTGCTGAACTATGCCCAGAATGCCCGTGAGTACCTTGAGTTTCGCTATCAGGGGCTGACGATCGCCTTCGACCAGCTGCAACACAACATTCTGCGGCTGGAAGAGGACATGTCGCTGCTGCAAACCCGGCAGGAAGTGGTTAGCGATGAGGTGAGGCATGAGGTTGGACAAGCACTGGAGGCGACGGAGCACTTTATCGCCGCCCAGCAGAGCGAGATCCAGCACGCAATCACCTATATTTTCAATCGCGATAATATCCTCGATTTGGCGGGCCAGGCTGCCGCAAATGTGCGCGCCGATGAACAGGCTGCGCCGGGGCAACTGGTGCTGGAGGACGAAGGACAGGCGCAGATCCTGCTGAGTAAAATCCACTCCGCCTGCGAGCTGATTTTGCTCGACGCCCAGAACACGATCGCCCGCGAGCTGGGGCTGCGCTTCGATCAGCTGGAGTCGACGCTGGCGCGTTCGTTGAATGATGCCATGCGCCCGATTGAGCTGCGCATCAAGGATGAACTGAGCCATGCCGGGTTTCGTGCGCGGATCAGCTTCCCGGCCTTTCAGGCCAACCAGCTTAACTTTAATACCCGGGGACTGTTCAGCGATGCCATTGCGCATGAGAGCCCGACCGGCAACCGGGGGCAGGGAGGCAGCGTGCGTGATACGGTTTCGCGCTGGCTGAATAACCCGGGCTGGGGCTGGGACGATTATGTGGAGGCGCGCACCCGCTATGTGATCAACGTGCCACAGCTGCATGAAAAATTTAAAAAGCATATCGATCACTTTTGTACACAAATCCGTAAAGCTTTGGCCGCCCAGGTCGATGTTTCTGTTACAGCAGGCATGGCGACATTCTTTGCCGAATTCTCCTTATGTCTTGCAGGGTTACAAGAAAGCTTGCGTGATAGCCTCGCGGTGCGTCAGCAAAATGAGCATGCCACGCGTGCGCTCAGCCAGCTGCTGCAGCAGTGTATTACTACCGCGACGTGGATTCAGGAAGATACCCGACTGTTACGCGATGATATTCAAACGCTATTCGCGGCAGAGCAACCATGACAAAACAACTACTGGACGGTCCCGGGCGGACGCTGGAATGTATTCATCCTAAATTTATGGTCGACCTGGTTCAGGGCGGGGACGCGATGCGTCACGCCCCTCTGGCGTCGCAGCAGCAGCAGTTTCGTGAACGTTTAACCCAGGAGATCATGGCGCAGACTCAGCTTCGCCAGTGGGCGATGGGGGGAATGTTCAACGAAAATGCTGCGCTGCGGCTTGGGCTGGCGGAAAAGCTGGCGGGGATGCTCGATCCCGGGCATCTGGCGCTGACCCGCATGACCCAGACCTTAACCACCCTCAGCCAGCAGGCCCAACTGCGTAATCAATCGCCTATCGGTATCATCCAGCAGTACGAAACCCTCTCCGCACATTTTCGTCAGCGCGCTGCCTTCAAAGAAAAAGCCTTAAGCCAGCGTGGATTGATGGTGCAGGCGGGCGAGCACAGCGAACAGATTTTTACCCGCTGGCGCGCCGGGCACTACGACGGTTGGTCGCTGGCCGGGCGCGCCTATGTGGTGCTGGAAGAGCTGCGCTGGGGGGCATTCGGTGACGCCTGTCGGCTGGCGAAAGCGGACGTCAGCGCGATGCTGAAAGATGACCTGCAAAACAGGGTGGCCAACTATCTGGCGCAGGGCATTAATGCTGCCCCGGCGACCCGCCATTTTTATCATCAGTGGCTGAACACCCCCAGTACCCCGGGCATTATCGACTATAAGGATATGCTGGGCTGGCTGGGTGACTGGTGCGATGGCGATCGCCATCCGCTGTGCTGGTCTGTGACGCAGAGCTGGCAGAACGTGGCGCTGGGTATGCCGAGACTCTGTTCGGCGACAAGGCTGGCAAAAGCGATGGTTGAAGAGGTGTTTGGCGACCCGATTTGATAGTTGATTCTCTGCCAGTGGGCTGAGGGATCCCTACATAAAAATGGGCACGGTCGGCCCCCTCTCCATTCAGGGTGTACAGACCGGGGACATGGTAAACAGGTGTTCGGGGACATGGTGAACACTTTTTAACACCCTTTACCCATGGTGATCGACTTTTTCTTCAGGTCGATCACCCCCACTTTCGTGCTGTACCACC
>NZ_JAMGZJ010000064.1 GCF_025564085.1 Silvania confinis
GCCTGGCGGCTTTAGCGCGGTGGTCCCACCTGACCCCATGCCGAACTCAGAAGTGAAACGCCGTAGCGCCGATGGTAGTGTGGGGTCTCCCCATGCGAGAGTAGGGAACTGCCAGGCATCAAATAAGTAAAAAGGCCATCCGCAAGGATGGCCTTTTTGCGTTATGACAAAAAGCGAAAAAACTACCGGGCGCCACTGCATCTGCCCGGTCTACGAAGCCGTCAACCATCTCAGGATGAAATCAACGATCTCCCCCGTATCATTGATATCCAACACCGGTACATTAAGCGAAAGTGGAATATCACTGGCGACCGCGATGACGTGCTCATCCAGCGTTAATTCACTGACATCATGCCCGGCATCACTTCGGAATAGCAGCACTTTCGACACTGCTTCATGCTTAAACCCCTCAACCAATACCAGATCCAATGCTGCATGGTCCATTCTGCTGATAAGATAAGCCAGATTTACCCTCTCCTGATCGGGTGTTTCCCAGCGCTGAGTGCTGGCTACTATCGTTTGTGCTGCGCCGGCTTTGCGTAGCTCATAGCTATCCTTCCCTGGTATATCAACATCCATATTGTGATGCGTATGCTTAATAAGCCCAGGGCGGATACCTTTTGCACATAGAGCCGGGATAACGTTTTTCAGCAGGGTTGTTTTTCCCGTCCCACTCCACGCAGCAATGGCTAAAACAGGGATCATGGTTGCCTCTGAATGTTATGTATCTCTTCAATCGTATTAATATTAATAAGTGATTGTTTCATATCACTAAAATCAACGGAATGGCCGCCAGCCTGGCGCATAAAGACCATAACCCGCCGCTCTCCTGATGCCAGATAATCCTGTAATAGCGGCAGGAGCTGACGGCTCATGAGCGCAATCGTTGGATGATCGCGCTCTCCGTCACTCGCCCAGACGACGGGGGAAGTCTCAATTTGTTCAATAAAGCGCGCGACCAGGCAATCGGGTATAAAAGGCGTATCACACGGACAAAACAGAAACCATTGCGCATCCGAATGCTGCATCACGGACAGCATGCCGGCAAGAGGGCCCGGATAATCTGCCAGACGATCCGGATAGACGGCATACCCACTTTCCTGATAAGTCGCGATATTTCTGTTGGCGCTGATAGCCAACGTGGTGACCTGCTTTTGCAACGTCTGGGCAACGTATTGCCATAAGGGTTTGCCGTTGAGTTCCTGCAAACCCTTATCTGTTCCTCCCATCCGCGACGCCTTGCCCCCGGCCAGTACCACGCCGGTGATTTTGCTTATCTCACTCAAAAATATCGCCTCTTTTATTGTGGGATTGACCCTGATAACGTGTCACTCTCAATGAAAGGAGTATTACCATGAAATGTAAACGTCTCAACGAAGTTATTGAACTCCTCCAGCCTGCCTGGCAAAAAGAACCAGAGCTTAATCTGATGCAATTTTTACAGAAACTGGCGAAGGAGTCAGGTTATGACGGCGATCTGGCCGACCTTTCTGATGACATCCTGATCTATCATCTGAAAATGCGTGATTCCGGTAAAGATGCGGTGATCCCTGGCATTCAGAAAGACTATGAAGAAGATTTCAAAACGGCATTACTCCGCGCGCGTGGCGTAATTAAAGAGTAAAAGCTTGTAAGAGCAGCCACTGAAAACGCCGTTAAATGATATCCTCAATCATTCGTATAATTTCCGGATGATCGGATGAACGACCAGGCTTTTACTTTCCAGACCTTACACCCGGATACCATTATGGATGCGCTGTTTGAACAGGGCATTCGGGTGGACTCAGGACTGACTCCCTTAAATAGCTATGAAAACCGCGTCTATCAGTTTCAGGATGAGGATCGCCAGCGCTTCGTGGTGAAATTTTATCGCCCGCAGCGCTGGTCTGTGGAACAGATTCAGGAAGAGCACCAGTTTTCACTCGACCTTCTGGCCGATGAGGTTCCGGTTGCTGCGCCGCTAAAATTCAATCATCAGACGCTCCTGACGCACCAGGGATTCTATTTCGCTGTATTTCCCAGCCTGGGAGGCCGACAGTTTGAAGCTGATAATATCGACCAGATGGAATGGGTTGCCCGCTATTTAGGGCGCATTCATCAGACAGGTAACAAAAACCGTTTTATTGCGCGCCCTACAATCGGTATTCAGGAATATTTGCTCGAACCACGTCAGCTGTTTGAAACCGCTACGCTCATTCCTGCTGGGCTGAAAGCGGCATTCCTTGCGGCGACTGATGGCCTGATTAACGCCGTTATCTCGCGCTGGGATGAAAACGTAAAAATGCTGCGTTTGCACGGTGACTGCCACGCAGGAAATATTCTCTGGCGCGATGGGCCATTATTTGTTGATCTCGATGATGCGAGAATGGGGCCTGCCATTCAGGATCTCTGGATGCTGCTGAACGGCGATAAAGCCGAACAGAGGATGCAGCTCGAAACCATTATTGAAGCTTACGAAGAGTTCACCCCCTTCGATTCAGACGAAATTGCGCTGATAGAACCTTTACGCGCCATGCGTTTTGTTTATTATCTTGCATGGTTAATCAGGCGTTGGGACGACCCCGCGTTTCCCAGAAACTTCCCGTGGCTGACCGGGGAAGATTACTGGCGTAACCAGATATCCACATTTGTTGAACAGGTAAAGGTTCTACAGGAACCCCCTTTGCAATTAACGCCAATGTATTAATCGAACACACCCAGGAGAGAGTTGAGCATGAAAAAAATATGGCTGGCGCTGGCAGGTATGATTTTGGCTTTTAGCGCCTCGGCTGCGCAGTTCACCGATGGTAAGCAGTATATTACCCTCGAAAAACCCGTTGCCGGAGAACCTCAGGTTCTCGAGTTCTTCTCATTTTACTGCCCGCACTGCTATGAGTTCGAGCAGGTTCTGCACGTTTCCGATAGCGTGAAGAAAAAGCTGCCAGAAGGCACCAAAATGACCAAATACCACGTTGAGTTTCTTGGTCCTTTGGGCAAAGACCTGACTCAGGCGTGGGCGGTTGCGCAGGCACTTGGCGTGGAAGACAAAATCACTGCACCGATGTTTGAAGCGGTTCAGAAAACCCAAACCGTACAAACTACGGCTGATATTCGTAAAGTGTTTGTTGATGCGGGTATCAAAGGTGAAGAATACGATGCAGCCTGGAATAGCTTTGTCGTGAAATCACTGGTTGCTCAGCAGGAAAAAGCGGCAGCCGACCTGCAGCTGCGTGGCGTACCGGCGATGTATGTTAACGGTAAATACCAGCTCAATATGCAGGGTATAGATACCAGCAGCATGGATATCTTTGTGCAGCAGTATGCTGACACAGTGAAATATCTGGTTGAGAAGAAGTAATAAAAAAACGCCGGTCAATGACCGGCGTTGTTGTATTGCGCTTTGATGTGATCAATCTGCCCGTCTTTATCATTCCACACGGCGTTCAGCCAGAGCTGGAAACGTCGCTTAAAGTTCTTATCGTTCACATAATCCCCGTGTAAATCCTCTGCCACAGGAACCAGGTTAATACGCACCACGATCTGCGTTAACCTTCCGCTTAACATGTCATAAAATGGCGTGCTGTCGTTTTTGGGATAACAGAGGGTGACGTTCAATAATTTGTCGAACTTTTGACCCAGCACGTTAACGGCCATCGCAATGCCGGCTGCTTTTGGCGGCAGCAGATTTTTATAGGGTGAGCGCGTCTGGCGTTGTTTCTCTTCGGTAAAGCGCGAGCCTTCAACAAAGTTAACGATCGTGGTGGGGTGGGAACGAAACTTCTCGCACGAGCGGCGCGTTGTTTCCACATCTTCCCCGCGACGCTCAGGGTGGCGAATCAGGTAGCTACGTGAATAGCGTTTCATGAACGGCATATCCAGCGCCCAACAGGCGAGGCCAATAAAAGGCACCCAGGCAAGCTGTTGCTTAAGGAAGTATTTATTCATCGGAATATGTTTGCGAAAGAGCACGCATAACACCACGATGTCGGCCCAGCTGTGGTGGTTGCAGATGAGCAGATACCCGTTTTTCTTATTCAGACCTTCCAGCCCCTGAACATCCCATTTCAAATGCGGATTAAGGTGCATCAGCACCGCCAGACCCTCGCACCAGCAGTACATCATAAAATTACAGAAGGCAGAGACGTAACGCCAGATGACAGGAATGGGTAATAGCAGCTTAATGATTCCGGCGATGATGATCGGCACAGAACAGGCGATGGTAACCAGAATAGTTAATGCGATACTTAACAGAAGGATTATCGCAGCCAGGAATCTCGACATGATGAATGTTTTCAGGTGGTTAGCTATGATTTATGCCTGATAAACAGACATCGGGCGCTGATTTTACCAGAAAATGAACCCGGGATGGCGCTTTAACGTAGCGCGAGGGTGGATTTGCGCCCAGAGCGTATAAACACACGGTCATCCGATCCAGGTGCGGCTTATATCCACATGGAGTAAAATGTCATCAACCAGAAATATGAGATCGCGATCGATCTATAATTTATTGATAGAAAAAGATAATTATTAATCCGAGGATCTTCTATTCACCGGATTTCTCCACCCTCCAGAAATTACTCACAAACTTATCCACAGAATTAATTTGCGAGCGATCCTGACGATCGCAAAATCTTTGGCTGTATTTTTCCTGAAAAACTGATGTTTTCATCCTTCTGTGGCATCCTTTATCTATAAATTACTCAAAGGCACGGACATTATGGTTCAGATCCCCGAACACCCCCTTATTCTCGTCGACGGCTCTTCTTACCTGTATCGGGCGTATCATGCCTTTCCCCCACTGACGAACAGCGCGGGTGAGCCAACAGGCGCAATGTATGGCGTGCTAAATATGCTGCGTAGTCTGATCCTGCAGTATCAGCCAAGCCATGCGGCGGTGATCTTCGACGCGAAAGGAAAAACTTTCCGGGATGAGCTGTTTGAGCATTACAAATCACATCGACCACCGATGCCGGACGATCTGCGTGCGCAGATTGAGCCCTTGCATAAGATGGTAAAAGCGATGGGATTGCCGTTAATGGCTGTATCAGGCGTAGAAGCTGACGATGTTATCGGCACGCTGGCGCGTGAAGCGGAGAAACAGGGGCGCCCGGTATTGATCAGTACCGGTGATAAAGACATGGCACAGCTGGTCACGCCAGGGATCACCCTGATTAACACGATGACCAACACCATTCTCGGGCCTGAAGAGGTGGCGAACAAATACGGTGTGCCGCCAGAGCTGATCATTGATTTCCTGGCGCTGATGGGCGACTCCTCCGACAACATTCCTGGCGTACCGGGCGTGGGTGAGAAAACCGCGCAAGCCCTGCTTCAGGGCCTTGGCGGACTGGATACACTGTATCGCGAACAGGATAAAATTGCCGGATTAACCTTCCGCGGCGCCAAAACGATGGCCGCCAAACTTGAGCAAAATAAAGAGGTTGCCTACCTTTCCTACCAGCTGGCGACCATTAAAACGGACGTGGAGCTGGAGCTGACCTGCGAACAGCTGGAAGTACAACAACCCGCCGCAGATGAACTGCTGGATCTGTTTAAACAGTACGAATTCAAACGCTGGGTTACCGACCTTGAGGCGGGGAAATGGCTGCAGGCGAAAGGTGCAAAACCGACGGCTAAAGCCAAAGAAGCCCTCGTGGTTGAAGCGCAGGCGGAGTCTGAAGAAGAGGCCAGCGTACTCTCCTTTGAACGCTACGAAACCATCCTTGATGAAGCACAGCTAAAAAGCTGGATCGAAAAGCTGCAAAAAGCCCCGGTCTTCGCTTTTGATACCGAAACCGATAGCCTCGACAATATCTCCGCCAATATGGTGGGACTTTCGTTTGCCACGGAACCCGGCGTTGCCGCCTATGTGCCGGTCGCTCACGACTATCTGGATGCCCCTGACCAACTCTCCCGCGAGCGCGTGCTGGAACTGCTCAGGCCAATCCTGGAAGACGAAAAGGCGCTCAAGGTTGGGCAAAACCTGAAGTACGATCGCGGTATCCTGCAAAATTACGGTATCGAGCTGCGCGGTATCGCCTTCGATACCATGCTGGAATCCTATAACCTGGATAGCGTTGCCGGTCGTCACGACATGGATTCGCTGTCCGATCGCTGGCTGAAGCATAAAACGATTACCTTTGAAGAGATTGCCGGCAAAGGTAAGAATCAGCTGACGTTTAACCAGATCGCACTGGAAGAGGCCGGGCGTTATGCCGCAGAAGATGCGGATGTCACCCTGCAGCTGCATTTAAAGATGTGGCCAAAACTGCAAAAAGACGCCGGGCCGCTGAATGTATTCCAGAATATCGAGATGCCGCTGGTACCGGTCCTGTCCCGGATTGAACGCAATGGCGTTAAAATCGATCCGTACGTACTGCATAAGCACTCTGAAGAGATCGCGCTGCGACTTGCTGAACTTGAGCAGAAAGCGCACGAGATTGCCGGTGAACCGTTTAACCTTTCGTCGACTAAACAGCTACAGGCCATCCTGTTTGAAAAACAGGGTATTAAGCCATTGAAGAAAACCCCGGGTGGAGCGCCATCCACCTCGGAAGAGGTGCTTGAGGAGCTGGCACTGGACTATCCGCTGCCAAAAGTGATCCTCCAGTACCGCGGGCTGGCAAAGCTAAAATCGACTTACACCGACAAGCTGCCGCTGATGATCAACCCGAAAACGAGTCGCGTGCACACGTCCTATCACCAGGCGGTGGCCGCCACCGGTCGTCTGTCTTCTACCGATCCGAATCTGCAAAATATTCCGGTGCGTAATGAAGAGGGGCGTCGTATTCGTCAGGCGTTTATTGCCCCGCAGGATTACCTCATCGTCTCTGCCGACTACTCGCAGATTGAGCTGCGCATCATGGCGCATCTTTCCCGCGATAAAGGACTGTTGACCGCTTTTGCACAAGGGCAAGATATTCACCGGGCAACGGCAGCTGAAGTCTTCGGTATGCCGCTGGATAGCGTGACCGGCGAACAGCGTCGCAGTGCAAAAGCGATTAACTTTGGTCTGATCTATGGGATGAGTGCTTTTGGTCTTTCCCGCCAGCTCAATATTCCGCGTAAAGAGTCGCAGAAGTACATGGATCTCTATTTCGAACGCTATCCGGGGGTGCTGGAATATATGGAGAGCACCCGCGCGCAGGCGAAAGAAAAAGGCTATGTCGAAACTCTGGAAGGGCGTCGTCTCTACTTACCGGACATCAAATCCAGTAATGCTGCCCGCCGGGCAGGGGCTGAACGTGCAGCCATCAATGCCCCGATGCAGGGAACGGCAGCAGATATCATCAAACGTGCGATGATCGCCGTCGACGCCTGGCTGGAGAACGAGCGTCCACGGGTGCGGATGATCATGCAGGTGCACGATGAATTGGTGTTCGAAGTGCATAAAGACGATCTGGAATCCGTATCGGAAAAGATCCACGAGCTGATGGAGAACAGCGTCAAGCTGGATGTGCCTTTGCTGGTGGAAGTGGGCAGCGGCGAAAACTGGGATCAAGCTCACTAGGCATTTACGTTACTTGCGCTTTTCTGTAACTAAACAACATAACGTAGAACGTTTTGTGATGATCATTAGAATTCCCTATGTAAAGAATGAAAAAAAACTACAAAAAGTGCTTTGTGAGTTGTTTAAAAAAGAGTAGAGTTATTCGCGTAGGGTACAGAGGTAAGATGTTCTATCTTTCAGACCTTTTACTTCACGTAATCGGATTTGGCTGAATATTTTAGCCGCCCCAGTCAGTAATGACTGGGGCGTTTTTTATTGCGGCAAAGAAAAAATAGCTGCAAAAAAAGCGCGGACATCGCCGCGCATCTTGTTACTCTTCCGCTTCTGTCGCGGGTTCCAGGTCGTTATACCAGCCATCCAGTTTCTGACGCAGTTTGTCCACACCCAACTTTTTCAGCGAGGAGAAGGGCTCAACCTGCACATCACCATTGAACGCCAGTACTGCCTCACGCACCATATTCACCTGCGCTTTACGCGCTCCGCTGGCCAGCTTATCGGCTTTGGTTAACAGCACCAGCACGGCAATTTCGCTTTCCACAGCCCAGTTGATCATCTGCTGATCGAGATCCTTAAGCGGATGACGGATATCCATCAGGATCACCAGCCCTTTCAGACACTGGCGTTTTTCCAGATATTCACCCAGCGCGCGCTGCCACTTAAGCTTCATCTCTTCCGGTACTTGTGCATAGCCATAGCCCGGTAAATCCACCAGGCGTTTACCCTCAGCAACTTCGAAAAGGTTAATCAGCTGGGTACGGCCAGGTGTTTTTGAGGTACGCGCCAGGCTTTTCTGGTTGGTCAGCGTATTCAGCGCGCTGGATTTACCAGCGTTAGAACGGCCAGCAAAGGCGACCTCAATACCCGTATCGGAGGGCAAATGGCGAATATCAGGCGCACTGGTGACAAAATGCGTCTGTTGATAATTCCAGTTAGTCACGGGTTGTTCTCCAAAATCTTAATGTTGAGAGGATTATACCTGAACGCGGGCAAAAGGCTTTGGACATCGGCAAATGACTGTAAGCAATAACCACTGGATTTGTAGGATATATGCCATTCAACGCATGAGAGATTTAAGAGAAATCGCAGGGTGTTTAAATATAAAAATCATTTAAATCAAATTATTAACCTTTAGGTCTAATCTGAAAATGGCCAATAGTCAGCTTGAGTGGCTTGTAGGTTTAGCCGAAGAAGGTAAAGTAGCTGTCAACGGCGAGGATGCCAACAGGAATCGGACTTAAGGAAAAGGGTCAGGAGCGCCAGGAGGCGAAGACAAAGGACAGTCAGGAAGACATGCGCCAGGAGGCGTGGGTAAAAGGAAAAGGATTGTATCAGGGACGGTACCGCTGAAGGAAAAACAGGGTTGGTTGTAGGCAAACAGGGATTGTCAGACCCGTTAAGGGTTTTGAGTCAAGAAAAAAGGCGACAGATTGCTCTGTCGCCTTTTTTCTTTGCTTGCTTTCTGCTAGATTTCGCCGCAATTCTATACTGATGAAAACGGCTTAAGATAAGACACCATGAAAAAACCGACTTCCGCACCGCGTGGCAAAAGCTCCGCAAAAGCGCACCGTAAAACTCGCGAAGAACTGAACCAGGAAGCACGCGATCGCAAACGCGATAAAAAGCACAGTGGTCACACTGCGGGCAGCCGCGCGAGCGGTGAATCCTCAGGTACGTCTGGGAAAAACTCAAAGCAAGTGAAAGACCCGCGTATCGGCAGCAAAACCCCGATCCCACTGGGTGTGACTAACGCACCAGTGGCCAAGCAGCACAAACCGAAGAGCGAGAAACCTATGCTTTCACCGCAGGCTGAGCTGGATTTGCTGGAGAATGATGAGCGCCTGGACGCGCTGCTGGAACGTCTTGAAGCGGGCGAAGCCCTGAATGCTGAAGAGCAGTCCTGGGTTGATACCCGACTGGATCGTATTGATGAACTGATGCAGCAGCTTGGCCTGTCTTACGATGATGAAGACGAAGAAGAAGAAGACGAAAAGCAGGAAGATATGATGCGTCTCCTGAAAGGTGGAAACTAACATTTGCACCCGGTGGGCTTTACGGTCCTGCTTATAACCCTTCCGGTTATATGTTATCTGGTGTGGTTATTCGTTAAACTACGGCGGTTGTCGCGGCGACAGAAGTGGCTGCGCACCCGTGTTCTGACACGTACTAGTGCCAGAACGGGCCGCCGTATACGAACGCGACACCATCGGAAGGAGTGAGCATGTCTGTAGCAACCATCGACTGGGATCTGGCCCTGATCCAAAAATATAACTATTCCGGGCCGCGTTATACCTCTTATCCCACCGCGCTGGAGTTTTCCGACGCCTTTGGTGATCCCCAATTTCAGCAGGCGGTCGCACGTTACCCTGACCGTCCGCTTTCGCTTTACGTGCATATTCCGTTCTGCCACAAGCTCTGCTACTTCTGCGGCTGCAATAAAATAGTGACTCGCCAGCAGCATAAAGCCGATCAGTATCTGGATGCACTTGAGCAAGAGATTCTCCATCGCGCGCCGCAGTTCGTTGGCCGTCATGTCAGCCAACTCCACTGGGGCGGCGGAACGCCAACTTACCTCAATAAAGCGCAAATCAGCCGCCTGATGGATCTGCTGCGGGAAAACTTCCGCTTCGATGCTGATGCGGAAATCTCTATTGAAGTCGACCCGCGTGAAATCGAACTGGACGTCATCGATCATCTGCGTGCCGAAGGGTTTAACCGCCTGAGCATGGGCGTGCAGGACTTCAATAAAGAGGTCCAACGGCTGGTAAATCGCGAGCAGGATGAAGAATTTATCTTTGCGCTGCTCAACCATGCGCGTGAAATCGGTTTTACCTCAACCAATATCGACCTGATTTATGGCTTGCCCAAGCAGACCGCAGAAAGCTTTGCTTTTACGTTGAAACGGGTGGCGGAGCTGAATCCGGATCGCCTGAGCGTGTTTAACTATGCGCATCTGCCGACGCTGTTTGCCGCTCAACGCAAAATCAAAGATGCCGACCTGCCTTCTGCCCAGCAAAAGCTGGATATTTTGCAGGAAACCATTACCTCGTTGACCGAGACAGGTTATCAGTTTATCGGCATGGATCACTTTGCCCGCCCCGATGACGAACTGGCGATTGCCCAGCGCGAGGGTGTGCTGCATCGTAACTTCCAGGGCTACACCACGCAGGGAGATACCAATTTGCTGGGGATGGGCGTCTCGGCTATCAGCATGATTGGCGACTGCTATGCGCAGAACCAGAAAGAGCTGAAGCACTATTATCAGCAGGTGGATGACACCGGCAATGCCCTGTGGCGCGGGATCGCACTCACCCGCGATGACTGCATCCGCCGGGATGTGATTAAGGCGCTGATCTGTAATTTCTGCCTGGATTTCTCGGCTGTGGAACGCGAGTGGGATCTGGTCTTTAGCGACTACTTTGCCGATGACCTGAAACTGCTGGCACCCCTGGCGAAAGATGGGCTGGTGGATGTGACTGATACGACCATTCAGGTTACGCCGAAAGGCCGGTTGCTGATCCGCAACATTTGCATGTGTTTTGATGCCTATCTGCGTCAGAAAGCGCGGATGCAGCAGTTTTCTCGCGTCATTTAACGGTCCTGCCCGGTGGCACTAGCGCTTCCCGGGCTAACAGAACATCGTTCAGTTACTCCATTCCCAACTCTTTTAGCTTACGCGTCAGGGTATTGCGTCCCCAGCCGAGCAAGCGGGCCGCTTCCTGCTTGTGGCCCTGCGTATGACGCAGCGCGGTGGTGAGCAGCGTGCGCTCCATTTCGGGCTGCGCCTCGGACAACAGATTTTGATGACCGGAACGCAGCGCCCGATCGGCCCATTGCGCCAGCAGCGTAGCCCAGCTGTCAGGCAATGTCTGACCGGTGCTGCTTTCCGGAACATGGGTTTCAAAGAGTTCAGGAGGGAGATCCTGGATCAACACTTCCTGGCCCGCTGCCATCACCGTTAGCCAGCGGCAGGTATTTTCCAGCTGACGCACGTTGCCTGGCCAGGCCAGACGCGTCAGCGCAGCTTCTGTTTCTGCGTGCAGCAGTTTTGCTTCGACGCCCAGTTCGCGCGCCGCATCCTGCAGGAAATGACGCGCCAGACGCGGGATATCTTCCCGACGCTCGCGCAGTGGCGGCAGGTGAACGCGGATCACGTTCAGACGGTGGAATAAGTCCTCACGGAATTTACCCTCCTGCACGCGCAGCTCCAGATTCTGGTGCGTCGCGGCAATAATACGCACGTCGACTTTTACCGGCGCATAGCCGCCCACACGGTAAAACTGGCCATCCGCCAGCACGCGCAGCAGTCGGGTCTGCACATCCAGCGGCATATCGCCGATCTCATCCAGGAACAGCGTCCCGCCGTCAGCCTGCTCAAAGCGGCCCTGACGAATGGTATTCGCGCCGGTAAATGCCCCTTTTTCGTGACCAAACAGCTCGGACTCAATCAAATCTTTGGGAATAGCCGCCATATTCAGGGCGATAAACGGCGCTTTGGTGCGCGGGCTGTGGCGATGCAGGGCGTGAGCAACCAGCTCTTTCCCGGTCCCTGATTCCCCGTTAATCAAAACGCTGATCGACGAACGTGACAGACGGCCAATGATGCGAAACACATCCTGCATGGCCGGCGCTTCGCCAATGATATCCGTCGTCGGGCCGAACACCGGCGCGTTACGCGGCTGCTGCTGTTCCTGATAATGACTGATCGCCCGCTCAACCAGTGCCACCGCTTCGTCGATATCAAAGGGTTTTGGCAGATAATCGAACGCGCCCTGCTGGTAGGCGCTAACGGCAGCATCCAGATCGGAATGCGCGGTCATTATGATGACCGGGAGCATTGGGTGACGCTGTTTAATCTGTTTTAACAGCGCCAGGCCGTCCATTCCCGGCATGCGGATATCGGACAACAGCACATCCGGGGTTTTGGTGGTGAGGGCATCAAGCACCTCAGCGCCGCTTTCAAAAGTGGTGCAGTTTAATCCTGCGCCCGTCAGTGCCCGTTCAAGCACCCAGCGGATGGAGCTATCGTCATCAACTACCCAGACTATCCCTCGTTGCATAACTTAACCCTCTATTTCCTGATTGGCAGGTAAACCGAAAACTCGGTATGACCCGGCCAGCTGGTAAATTCAATTTTGCCGGAATGCTGATCTATCAAATTACGGGCAATCGATAATCCAAGCCCGGTCCCGCCTTCACGGCCGCTGACCATCGGGTAAAACAGCGTGTCCTGTAAATACGAGGGAATGCCCGGACCGTTATCCTGAACGTCAATCCGTGCCGCCAGACGGTAGCGCACGCCGTGCAGGGTGAGCTGAAACGCGGTGCGGGTGCGCAGCACTATTTCGCCGCCCTCCGCGCCTAAAGCCTGCAGGGCATTACGCACAATATTCAGTAATACCTGCTCTATCTGGTCGGGATCGTGCGGCAGTTCCGGCAGACTTGGATCGTAATCACGCACCAGCCTGACGTTTTCCGGCAGCTCCATTGATACCAGCTTAACGACACGCTCTGAAACTTTATGGATGCTTTCGGTGACGTGCATTCCGGGCTGTTGCGGGCCGAGTAAGCGGTCCACCAGGTTTCGCAGCCGGTCAGCCTGTTCAATGATGACGTTGGTATATTCTGCCAGCGCCGGGTCGGGCAGAGCTTTGGTTAACAGCTGTGCTGCCCCGCGCAGGCCGCCGAGCGGGTTTTTAATTTCATGGGCCAGGCCACGTACCAGATCGCGGGCCGCAATCTGCTGGGCATGCTGAAGCTGCTCCTGACTCAGGCGACGCTGATTATCCATCGGCGCCATCTCCAGCAGGATCAGCCCTTCCGGCAGTCTCTGGGCGGTCAGGGACAGAATATGCGAGCGTCCGTCGATCACCAGCGTGACTTCGTTATCCGTAAATCCTTGCCCCGCCTGCAGGCTCTCCTGCATCAGGCCAATATTCAGCGAGAAATAACTCAACAGCTCGGGAAGCGGCGCGCCAAACAGCTTGCGTGAACTTTGGGCAAGCAGCTGCTGGGCCGCAGGATTGGCGTAATGCACGGCCAGATCGTCGTCGACCAGTAAAATGCTGTTGATAAGAGAATTGAGGATCTGCCCAGCATCGGGCAGGGTGCCAGTTGCCATACAGCAGTCTCCTGGAGTTGATTGCACCAATTTAGTGCAGTATAGCGTTTCTGACGAAAAAAGCGCATAAGATCAGCTTGTTGGTGGAGAAAAAAGCCCATCCGAAGATGGGCTGAAAAGTTTCCACGGCAACAAAAAACGGCTATCGCTGTCGCGCTGAAAAAGTCGCGCGACCGCGTTTATCGATTAAACGCTGTAGTACAGTTCAAACTCAACCGGGTGTGGCGTCATGCGAACACGGTCGTTCTCTTCGATACGCAGACCGATGTAAGCATCGATTGCTTCGTCAGTGAACACGCCGCCCGCAGTCAGGAACTCACGGTCTGCGTCCAGTGCCTGCAGTGCTTCTTCCAGAGAACCGGCAACCTGTGGGATCTCTTTTGCTTCTTCTGGCGGCAGGTCGTACAGGTTTTTGTCCATGGCTTCGCCAGGGTGGATCTTGTTCTTAATACCGTCAAGGCCAGCCATCAGCAGTGCTGCGAAGCACAGGTACGGGTTAGCTGCCGGGTCCGGGAAGCGCACTTCGATACGACGTGCTTTCGGAGAAGCAACCACCGGAATACGGATGGAAGCAGAACGGTTACGCGCAGAGTAAGCCAGCATAACCGGTGCTTCGTAACCCGGGACCAGACGCTTGTAGGAGTTGGTGGTCGGGTTAGCCAGGGCGTTGATCGCTTTAGCGTGTTTGATCACGCCGCCGATGTAGAACAGTGCCTGCTCGGACAGACCGGCATATTTGTCACCAGAGAACAGGTTTACGCCGTTCTTGGACAGAGACATGTGGCAGTGCATACCGGAACCGTTATCGCCAAACATTGGTTTTGGCATGAAGGTCGCAGTTTTACCGAAACGGTGCGCGACGTTATGAACCACATATTTGTAGATCTGAATTTCGTCCGCTTTTTTGGTCATGGTGTTGAAACGGGTGGCGATTTCGTTCTGGCCAGCTGTTGCAACTTCATGGTGGTGTGCTTCAACAACCAGGCCCATCTCTTCCATGATCAGACACATGGTAGAACGGATGTCCTGTGAAGAATCGACCGGAGGAACCGGGAAGTAACCGCCTTTCACTGCTGGACGGTGGCCTTTGTTGCCGCCTTCGTATTTGGTGGAGGAGTTCCACGCACCTTCGATATCATCGATAGCAACGTGGGAACCGGAAGTGGACGAACCAAAACGGATGTCGTCAAACAGGAAGAACTCTGGCTCTGGCCCGAACAGAACGGTGTCTGCGATGCCAGTTGAGCGCAGGTACTCTTCAGCGCGTTTTGCGATAGAGCGTGGGTCGCGGTCGTAGCCCTGCAGCGTGCCTGGCTCGAGGATGTCGCAACGGATGATCAGGGTAGACTCTTCGAAGAACGGGTCAATGAGCGCGGTAGATGCATCTGGCATCAGAACCATGTCGGATTCGTTGATACCTTTCCAGCCGCCAATCGAGGAGCCGTCAAACATTTTGCCTTCTTCAAAGAATTCGGCATTTACCTGATGTGCAGGAATAGTGACGTGCTGTTCTTTACCTTTGGTGTCAGTGAAGCGCAGATCAACAAACTTCACTTCATGTTCGTTCAGCATCGTCAAAACGTGTTCAGCGGACATACGTACTCTCCAGATTGGTCATTGTCGTCGTGGTAACGAGGTCTTCAAATTCTGTGTAAGGCAGGCGTTGTTGCCTTTTTTTGCCGTATTTTTACTAAGCGAAATCTGTGCCAACTTTTAAAACACCCCAAAAAGGCGTTATCATGCACACCATAGTGCAAAAGGGCTGCACCAGAATGGTTTTGTTGCACCAGTATAGTGCTTCAATGTGAACATTGGGCACCATATTGGTGCAATTTATGTTAAGGCGCCCTTTTACCGCTCCGTGAAAGCGATCACAAAGCATCTCTGCAATACTTGTTTGCGGGGGATGTTTGTGATCCTGTTTTGTAGTGCGCTTAATCCGTGTACAATAACGCGCTATTTCTAAATGCCTGAGGCAAAGTTGTGATCGAAAATCTGCGTAATATCGCCATCATCGCGCACGTTGACCATGGTAAAACTACCCTGGTTGATAAGCTGCTGCAGCAATCCGGTACCTTCAGTAATGAACGTGCTGAAGCCACCGAACGCGTGATGGACTCCAACGATTTGGAGAAAGAGCGTGGGATTACCATCCTCGCTAAAAACACCGCTATCAAATGGAATGACTACCGTATCAACATCGTTGATACCCCAGGGCACGCCGACTTCGGTGGTGAAGTTGAACGTGTAATGTCCATGGTAGACTCCGTTCTGCTGGTCGTTGACGCAATGGATGGCCCAATGCCGCAGACGCGCTTCGTAACCAAAAAGGCATTTGCCCATGGTTTGAAGCCAATCGTGGTTATCAACAAAGTTGACCGCCCTGGCGCGCGTCCTGACTGGGTTGTGGATCAGGTCTTCGACCTGTTCGTTAACCTGGACGCCAGTGACGAGCAGCTCGATTTCCCAATCATCTATGCATCAGCATTGATGGGTATCGCGGGTAACGAGCACACTGATATGGCGGAAGACATGACCCCGCTGTACCAGGCAATCGTTGACCACGTTAAAGCACCAAGCGTTGACCTTGACGGTCCGTTCCAGATGCAGATCTCCCAGCTGGATTACAACAACTACGTTGGCGTAATCGGCATCGGTCGCATCAAGCGCGGTCGCGTTAAACCTAACCAGCAGATCACCTTGATCGACAGCGAAGGTAAAACACGTAACGGTAAAGTCGGTAAAGTGCTGACTCACCTCGGTCTGGAGCGTATTGAATCCACCGAAGCCGAAGCGGGCGATATTATCGCTATCACCGGTCTGGGCGAGCTGAACATCTCCGACACCCTCTGCGATACGCAGAACGTCGAAGCGCTGCCAGCGCTGTCTGTTGATGAACCAACTGTAACCATGTTCTTCAACGTCAACACCTCTCCGTTCTGTGGCAAAGAAGGTAAATTTGTTACCTCTCGTCAGATCCTTGACCGCCTGAACAAAGAGCTGGTGCACAACGTGGCACTGCGTGTTGAAGAAACCGAAGATGCGGACGCGTTCCGTGTATCCGGTCGTGGCGAGCTGCACTTGTCTGTGCTTATCGAAAACATGCGTCGTGAAGGCTTCGAACTGGCTGTGTCCCGTCCGAAAGTAATCAACCGTATGATCGATGGCCGTATGCAAGAGCCGTTCGAGAACGTGACGCTGGATATCGAAGAACAGCACCAGGGTTCTGTGATGCAGGCGATGGGCGAGCGTAAGGGCGATGTCAAAGACATGATCCCTGACGGCAAAGGTCGTATCCGTCTGGATTACCTGATCCCGGCACGTGGCCTGATCGGCTTCCGTACCGAGTTCATGACCATGACTTCCGGTACCGGTCTGCTGTACTCCACCTTCAGCCATTACGATGACGTTAAACCGGGTGAAATCGGCCAGCGCCAGAACGGCGTGCTGATCTCTAACGGCCAGGGTAAAGCAGTTGCGTTCGCACTGTTCAGCCTGCAGGACCGCGGTAAGCTGTTCCTGGGTCACGGTGCAGAAGTTTACGAAGGCCAGATCATCGGTATTCACAGTCGTTCTAACGACCTGACTGTAAACTGCCTGACCGGTAAGAAACTGACCAACATGCGTGCTTCCGGTACTGACGAAGCCACCACGCTGGTTCCAGCACTGAAGATGTCTCTTGAGCAGGCTCTGGAATTTATCGATGACGACGAACTGGTAGAAGTTACCCCTACCTCCGTACGTATCCGTAAACGTCACCTGACCGAGAACGACCGTAAACGTGCAGGCCGTGGTCCTCGCGACTAATACGAAGCCTCATTGAGGTTGCGTAGGCCGGGTGAGCGTTATCGCCATCCGCACAGTAAAAAGCCGCTGATTATCAGCGGCTTTTTTTATTAGAACGAATAACGTAACCCTAAGCGAATGCGGTACTGCTCGCGGTTATCGTCGTCCCAGCGACGAGCAACCAGCAGGTTAACGCCTTCCGTTTAACAACCCGACTCACGCTGCGTCGGGTTTTTTATTTCTCTTTCTCTAAGCGGAATCCGGCGCATAGCCAAAGTGTATCTTTCCCGCTAAAGTTAATTCTTCATGGCGCAAAGGGAGATAAACATGCTTTATATCTTTGACTTAGGAAATGTCATCGTCGATATCGACTTCAACCGCGTGCTGGGGAGCTGGAGTGATTTCAGTCGCGTTCCGCTGGCAACGCTAAAGCAAAGCTTCACGATGGGGGAGGCTTTCCATCAGCATGAGCGCGGTGAGATTTCTGATGAGGTTTTTGCCGAAAAGCTCTGTCACGAGATGGATCTGCCGCTCAGCTATGAACAATTTGCCCACGGCTGGCAGGCGATCTTTGTCGGTATTCGTCCTGAAGTGATTGCCATCATGCACAAACTGCGCGAGCAGGGGCATCGTGTGGTGGTGCTGTCTAATACCAACCGTCTGCACACCACCTTCTGGCCAGATGAATACCCCGACGTGAAAGCGGCGGCGGATAAAATCTATCTTTCCCAGGAGATGGGGATGCGCAAGCCGGAAGCGCGAATCTATCAGGCTGTGCTGCAGGCTGAAGGATACCCGGCGGCCGATGCGGTCTTTTTCGATGATAACGCCGATAATATAGAGGGTGCTAACACGTTGGGAATAACGTCAATTCTGGTGACCGGAAAACAGACAATCCCCGACTACTTTGCGAAGCAGTTATGCTAAAAACCGTTCATCAAAAAGCCAGCCATCATACCAGGCCACTGCGTGCGTGGCTAAAACTGCTCTGGCACCGCATCGATGAGGACAACATGACCACCCTGGCAGGTAACCTTGCCTACGTGTCATTGTTGTCCCTGGTGCCGCTGGTGGCGGTGATCTTTGCCCTTTTTGCCGCCTTTCCGATGTTTGCCGACGTCAGTTTGCAGCTGCGACATTTCGTGTTTGCCAACTTTATCCCTGCAACCGGGGATGTCATTCAGAATTACATCGAGCAGTTTGTCGCTAACTCCAGCAAGATGACAGCAGTCGGGTCGATTGGATTGATCTTCACGGCGCTGCTGCTTATGTATGCCATTGATAGCGCGCTCAATACCATCTGGCGCAGCAAAAAAGCGCGACCGAAAGTGTACTCCTTTGCCGTCTACTGGATGATATTAACGCTGGGTCCGTTGCTGGCCGGGGCAAGCCTGGCCATCAGTTCCTATCTGCTGTCGCTGCGCTGGGCCAGCGATCTCGACAGTGTGATTGACGACGTGCTGCGTATCTTCCCGCTGATCCTGTCCTGGCTCTCATTCTGGCTGCTCTACAGCGTCGTCCCCACCACGCGCGTACCCAACCGGGATGCGGTAATTGGGGCGCTGGTGGCTGCGCTGCTGTTCGAACTGGGCAAGAAAGGGTTTGCGCTTTACATCACCATGTTCCCCTCTTACCAGCTGATTTATGGCGTGCTGGCGGTGATCCCCATTTTATTCCTCTGGGTTTACTGGACGTGGTGTATCGTCTTGCTTGGTGCGGAAATTACTGTCACTCTCGGGGTATACCGCGAGCTAAAAAAAGCTGCAGAAGACGAAAGACAACGAGAAACAGATCAACCATGATTGCATTAATTCAGCGCGTAACCCGTGCCAGCGTCACCGTGGAGGGAGAGGTGACGGGTGAAATTGACGCGGGACTTTTAGTCTTGTTAGGTGTCGAAAAGGATGACGACGAGCAAAAAGCCAACCGTTTATGCGAACGCGTGCTGGGTTACCGTATCTTCAGCGATACGGAAGGCAAAATGAACCTCAATGTTCAGCAGGCGGGTGGCAGCCTGCTGGTGGTTTCGCAGTTTACCCTGGCGGCAGATACCGAACGCGGCATGCGCCCGGGCTTCTCGAAAGGGGCTGCGCCGGATCGGGCAGAGGCGTTATACGAATACTTTGTTGAACGCTGCCGCCAACAAGAAATGCATACACAGACCGGACGATTCGCTGCTGATATGCAGGTTTCGCTGGTGAACGATGGCCCTGTCACCTTCTGGTTACAGGTATGAGCGAACTGACGGCATTGTCGCGGGTAACCAGAGAGAGTACAGCTATGTATCACCTTCGCGTACCGCAAACGGAAGAAGAATTAGATCTCTACTACCATTTCCGCTGGGAAATGCTGCGTAAGCCCCTGCATCAACCACAAGGGTCTGAGCGCGACGCCTGGGATGCCATGGCGCATCACCAGATGGTGATGGACGAAGAGGGCAACCTGGTTGCCGTGGGGCGGTTGTACATCAATGCGGATTACGAAGCCTCGATTCGCTTTATGGCGGTGCACCCTTCCGTGCAGGATAAAGGGCTGGGCACGCTGATTGCGATGACGCTGGAGTCTGTTGCTCGCCAGGAGGGCGTTAAGCGCGTGACCTGTAGTGCGCGCGAAGATGCCGTCGAGTTCTTCGGCAAGCTCGGTTTCGTGAATCAAGGTGAAATCACCACCCCGCAAACCACTCCGATCCGCCACTTTCTGATGATCAAACCGATCGCCTCACTGGATGATATTCTGCATCGCGCCGACTGGTGCGGTCAGTTGCAGCACGCCTGGTATCAGCACATTCCGCTGAGCGAGAAGATGGGCGTGCGCATTCAGCAGTATACCGGGCAGAAATTTATCACCACCATGCCGGAAATTGGCAATCAGAATCCGCACCATACCCTGTTCGCCGGCAGCCTGTTCTCACTGGCGACGCTGACGGGCTGGGGGCTTATCTGGCTGATGCTGCGTGAGCGCCACCTTGGCGGCACCATCATCCTGGCCGATGCCCATATCCGTTACAGCCGCCCGATCACCGGAAAGCCGAGCGCGATTGCGGATTTAGGCTCCCTGGGCGGCGATCTCGACCGCCTGGCGCGAGGACGTAAAGCCAGGGTTCAGATGCAGGTAGAGCTTTTCGGCGACGACAAATCCGGTGCGATTTTCGAAGGCACTTATCTCGTTCTCCCGGCGAAGCCGTACGGCGCGTATGAAGAAGGTGGGAACGAGGAGGAGTAGCTTCAGCGAGCCCGGTGCATTACCGGGCTGTGCTCACTCGCCATGCGATATCTTTCATCACATCTCTGGCTGACTGGCTGATATCGGCCAGTTGAAAGAACCCGTGGATCACGCCCTGCCATCGCTGAGCAGTACACACCACGTTCTGCTCTGTCAACCTCTTAAAGAGAGCCTCGCCCTCATCACATAGCGGATCAAACTCAGCAGTAATAATGTGTACGGGCGGTAGACCGCTAAAATCATCACGCCATAGCGGACTGGCTTCTGGATGTTGGCGTTCGGTTGTAGCCAGATACATTTCGTAGCCGCTGAGTAGCGCATCGCGAGTGATGACATAATCCAGGCCATTGCGGGTATAACTCTCAAAGAACGCTGTGGCATCAAGCATGGGATAAATAAGAATAAGCTGCGCGGGTAGCCATGTTCCTGCAGCTTTAAGCCGTAATGACGTCACCAGCGCCAGATGGCCACCAGCACTGTCTCCGCACAGTGTGAGACGATGTTTATCTGCGCCAAAAAATTCTGCATATTGCCTGACCAGATTAGCGCCTTTCTCCGCGTCATCATGCGCAGCAGGAAAGGTATGCTCGGGAGCTAACCGGTACTGAACCGCAATGACCCGACAGTTACCGTAGAATGCCAGTTGGCGGAGCTGATTATCATGGGTATTAAAGCCACCGCTGATAAAACAGCCGCCGTGATAGTAAATAACTGCAGGAAGTGTTTCTGGTGCATTGAGTGGTGAAAATACGCAGAAGACGATGCCTTCCAATTCGAGCGTTTCCACTTTTACACGTGTCTCCATTTTTCCGGCAAGTACTCTGCTGGCAACGTACCCTGCCCGCCGAAGATCAATATTCTGATTCCGAGCAGAAGGCCGCCCTGCTGCAATAAAATCCTGAACCAGCTTATCAATACCCTTTTCCAATGCCATAAAACTATCTCTTTATCTGTATGGATATACAGTCTTATAACTGGATTTTATACAGATGAAAACAGAGGATTCAGGTTGGGATGAGATTATGGAAAGTGGCTCGCAAAATTAAAAACTGTCGTTCTAATGTGCTTCAACCCTAAATTGTTTGGGTGTATTTTGCCTGAAAATTAACCGTCGATGATATACTAAGGTGATATATGAGTGTTTTGGCGGATCTTGATATGGGTAGAATACTGATCGATTTGTCTGATGATGTTATTCAACGACTGGATAACCTGAAACAACTGCGTAACAAGCCGCGTGCCGAATTGCTGCGAGAGGCCATTGAGCTATATCTGGAGCAGCAGAACGCTTCAGTGATCCGCGATGCGCTTGGCCTGTGGGGTAATCAGCAAGAAGATGGGCTGGAGTATGAACGTAAACTCCGTGAGGAGTGGTAATCATGGAGCACACGGCAGTGTTTGATACCAATATTCTCATCGACCTCTTTAATAATCGCATGGAGGCTGCGGATGCGATTGAACGCACGGCATCACATCGGGCGATCAGTCTCATCACCTGGATGGAAGTCATGGTGGGTGCACGTAAGCACGGTCATGAAGCCAAAACGGCGGCAGTGATGGGTGCTTTTGAGATTATCGACGTGTCGCGAGAGATTGCGGAAAGAAGTGTATCACTTCGCGAGAAGCACGGGATGAAACTTCCCGACGCCATCATCCTGGCGACTGCCCAGAGCAGAAATTGCGCGTTAATTTCACGAAATACCAAAGACTTTGCGGGGATTGCAGGCGTGGTTTCACCCTATCATTTGTAGGCCGGGCAAGCACACGCTGCCCGGCACTCTTGCCGAAGGCTACTCCCCTTCACCCGGGAACAGGAACGGGTTGATCGAGCTGCGGGCAAAGCCCTCTTGCTCCATGCGCGCGTCCAGCACCAGGGTGGCGAGATCGTCAGCGACGGCTTCCACTTTCGGGTCTTTTTCCTGATACAAAATCTTCAGGTAAGTGCCGCAATCGCCGCAGCTTTCGGCTTTCACCGACGACTGCTCGTTCTCCAGCGACCAATAGTTCAGATCGCGGGATTGCTCGCAATTACTGCATTTAACGCGCACCACGTGCCATTCGGTTTCGCACAGGTTGCAGTGCAGATAGCGCAGGCCCTGTTTAGAACCGATTTGCACGACGCTTGAGACCGGCATCGAACCGCAAACCGGACAGAACTGACGTGCTTCACCGTATTCGGCTCGCGCTTTACCGGGGATCAGGCTGGCCATTTGCGCCCAGTAAAGCGACAGGGCCGCCCAGATGAACGGCGCTTTATCGCTGCTGACGGAAGCAAAGTCGGCGGCAAACAGCGCGCTTGCCATCAGCTCCAGCTCCTGCTCAGAGGCTTTCTCAAGATTCTCTATAACCGACAGTGCCGGGCCGCTCATCTCGGGTTTTAGCTCAGCGATCAGCGAATGCAGCAGCGTCTGCCAGTGCTTGTCGCGCGGCAGAACGTGGATATCCAGCGGCGGTTTGCCCTGCACGTTCGCCTCTTTAATGCGCGCGGTCAGGTCCATTTGCAGTGGATGGTCGTACAGCACCACTTCCTGCGCGTGGGCGATAAGTCCGGCAAAGCGCAGGAAATCGCCGAGGGGATTATCCTCTGCCAGCTCGCGCAGACGTTCAGCGCGGCGGTTGTAGAGGTTTTTCAGTCTGGGGAACAGAAGCGGCGGAATAGATTCCGCCGTGCGTTTCTCGCTCGAACCCAGCTCATCTTGCGGGATTATGCGAATACTCATTCAGATGGCTTATCCTGTTTCTGGCGGACTTCCCGGTACCAGCGCGGGTGATGTTTCTTCGCCCACGACTTAGTCACCCATCCTTCCACCATCGCGGTAATGGTGCCTTTCACCCAGAGGGCGGCGTAAATATGCACCATGATAACCACAATTAACGCCACTGCGGCAAATGAATGCAGCATTAACGCAAATCGGATCACCGGGATTGAGAAAGCAGGCGCAAAATACGGACGCCAGATGATCACCCCGCTCACCAACAGCAGTACCAGGAAAATAATCGCCGCCCAGAATACGCATTTCTGGCCGAAGTTATAGCGTCCGGTATCGCCCACTTCCTCGTTGACGATGATCTTACGAATATTCTTCGCCCAAAAGATATCCTCCCGATTGATTAGGTTGTGGTGCCAGTAGCGGAAAAACATGATGATGAACGAAGCAAACATCACCACCCCGACGAACGGGTGCAGGATGCGTGCCAGCTGTGGTGTACCGAGGATCTGCATCAGCCAGTTGAAGGAAGGGAAGAAGAACCCCAGCCCGCTTATCGCCGCCAGCATGAAGCAGAAGGCGGTGACCCAGTGGTTGATACGCTCCGGCGCCGTATAGCGCACGATGGTGTCACGTCTTTTCATTTGCGCACCTCGTCTTTCTCTTCATGCAGGTTGTCTTCCTCTTCGTCTGCGCGGTTAGGACCGACACCGACATAGTGGAAGATACTGGCGGCGAATGTGGCGGCAAAACCGACCGCTGCCAGCGGCTTCCAGATCCCTTTCCAGAACTTAACCGTGGCGCTGATTTCCGGGTTCTCCGGCAAGCCGTGATACAGATTCGGCTTGTCGGCGTGGTGTAGCACGTACATCACGTGCGTACCGCCAACCCCGGCCGGATCGTACAGGCCCGCGTTGTCGTAACCCCGGGTTTTCAGCTCGCTTACGCGCTCGCCTGCCAGCGTTTTCATGTCCTCTTTGGAGCCAAAATAAATGGCGCCGGTAGGGCAGGTTTTAACGCAGGCCGGTTCCTGGCCGACGGTCACACGGTCGACGCACAGCGTACATTTGTAGACGCGGTTGTCTTCCGGGTTCAGGCGCGGCACGTCGAACGGACAGCCCGCAATGCAGTAGCCGCAGCCAATGCACTGCTCAGACTGAAAATCGACGATGCCGTTGGCATACTGAATGATTGCACCTTCCGCCGGGCAGGCCTTCAGGCAGCCCGGATCCGCGCAGTGCATGCAGCCGTCTTTGCGGATCAGCCACTCCAGTTTGTCGTTCTGTTCCACTTCCGAGAAGCGCATCACCGTCCAGGATTTGGCGGTCAGATCGGCGGGGTTATCGTAAACCCCGACGTTGTGACCCACTTCATCTCGCAGATCGTTCCATTCGGAACAGGCGACCTGACAGGCTTTGCAGCCAATACAGGTGGTGACGTCGATAAGCTTCGCCACCTCCAGCTGGTGGTCCCGCGCCTGCGGCGCGGGGGTCAGTCCGTTAGTCGCGGAGCGACGAATAATGTCTTGCGATTGATAAGCCATAAGTCGTCTCCGTTACACCTTTTCCACGTTTACGAGGAAAGCTTTGAACTCCGGCGTCTGCGTATTCGCATCACCGACGAACGGCGTCAGGGTATTGGCGATAAACCCTTTCTTCGCCACCCCTTCATAACCCCAGTGGATCGGAATGCCGATGGTATCCACCTCCTGACCGTGTACCTTCAGGGTGCGGATACGCTTGGTCACCACTGCCTTGGCTTTGATGTAGCCACGGTTAGAGGAGACTTTCACCGTATCGCCTTGCGCAATGCCGAGCTTGTTCGCCAGCTTCTCGCCGATCTCCACGAACTGTTCCGGCTGCGCGATAGCGTTAAGCAGCGCGTGCTTGGTCCAGTAGTGGAAATGCTCGGTCAGACGGTAAGTGGTGCCGACATACGGGAACTTGTCTTTTTTGCCCAGCGCCTCGAAATCACCTTTAAAGATACGGGCAGCCGGGTTGGAGACCACGTTCGGGTGCAGCGGGTTAGTGCCCAGCGGCGTCTCAAACGGCTCGTAATGTTCCGGGAACGGCCCTTCTGCCATCTTATCGATCGCAAACAAGCGTCCCATCCCTTCCGGCTGCATGATAAACGGCCCGACGTCGCTGCCAGGCGCAGAGGCGTTGTAGTCCGGAATATCCACGCCGCCCCACTTCGCGCCGTCCCATTTCAGGAGCTGGCGCTTCGGATCCCACGGTTTACCCTGTGGATCGGCGGAGGCGCGGTTATAGAGGATGCGGCGGTTCAGCGGCCACGCCCATGCCCAGCCCAGCGTATTGCCGAGGCCCGACGGGTCGGCGTTATCGCGGTTGGCCATCTGGTTGCCTTTTGGCGTCCAGCTTCCGGCGAAGATCCAGCAGCCGCTCGAGGTGGTGCCGTCGTCGCGCAGATGGGCAAAGGTGCTGATCTGCTCGCCTTTCTTCGCCAGCACGGTGCCGGTGGCCGGGTCGATAATATCTGCCAGCGCTTTGCCGTTGCTCTCCATCGCCACTTCTTCTGGCGCCGGGTTGTCCGGGGTCGAGTAGTTCCAGGTCATGCTCAGAACCTGTTCCGGATTCGCGCCGCCCTGTGCCGCATACATCTTACGCAGACGTAAGAAGATACCGGCCAGGATCTCGCCGTCGTTCATGGCGATGCCTGGGGCGTCTGCGCCTTTCCAGTGCCACTGCAGCCAGCGACCGGAGTTAACGATAGAGCCGTTCTCTTCGGCGAAGCAGGTCGACGGCAGACGGAACACTTCGGTCTGGATTGTTGACGGGTCAACGTCGTTCGATTCGCCGTGGTTCTGCCAGAAGGTCGAGGTCTCGGTATTAAGCGGGTCAATCGTTACCAGGAACTTCAGTTTCGACAGGGACGCCACCACCTTGTTCTTGTTCGGGAACGAGGCTACCGGGTTAAAGCCTTGACACAGATAGCCGTTGACCTGGCCCTGGTTCATCATCTCGAAATACTGCAGAACGTCGTAACCTTTATCCCACTTCGGCAGTAAGTCGTAGCCCCAGCTGTTCTCGGCCGTCGCTTTATCGCCATAAAAGGCTTTCATCATTGAGACGAAGAATTTCGGGTAGTTACCCCAATAGTTAACCTGACCTTCCAGCAGCGGTTTCGGCGTGTTGGCGGTGAGGTAGGTCTGGAGATCGGCCTGCTTCTCGCTTGGCAGGGTCATGTAACCGGTCAGGCTCTGCGACAGCAGGCCGATGTCGGTTAAACCCTGAATGTTGGAGTGACCGCGCAGGGCGTTGACGCCGCCGCCGGCCATCCCCATGTTGCCGAGCAGCAGCTGAACCATCGCCATGGTGCGGATGTTCTGCGCGCCGACGGAGTGCTGCGTCCAGCCCAGCGCATACAGGAACGATGCGGTTTTATCGTGAACGCTGGTTTCGGCGATGTACTCGCATACCTTCAGGAAGTCGGCCTTCGGCGTGCCACAGATGTTCTCTACGACATCCGGCGTGTAGCGGGAGACGTGCGTTTTCAGCAGGTTCCATACACAGCGCGGGTGGGTCAGGGTAGTATCGCGTTTCGCAAAGCCGTTTTCATCCAGCTCGTAGTTCCAGCTGGTTTTATCGTATTTGCGTTTTTCGGCGTCATAACCGCTGAACAGGCCATCGTCGAAGCTGTAGTCCTCACGCACGATCAGGCTGGCGTTGGTGTAGGCCTCGGTGTATTCACGGTTATATTTTTCGTTAGTCAGCAGGTACAGCAGTACGCCTGACAGGAAAGTGATGTCAGTACCGGAACGAATTGGAGCATAGAAGTCGGCGACCGATGCCGTACGCGTAAAGCGCGGATCGATAACAATCAGCTTCGCGCCATTGTGGATTTTGGCTTCCATCGCCCAGCGGAATCCCACCGGATGCGCTTCTGCCGCGTTTCCACCCATCACGACGATGAGGTTGGCGTTTTTGATGTCGACCCAGTGGTTGGTCATCGCACCGCGACCAAATGTTGGAGCAAGACTTGCTACCGTTGGTCCGTGTCAGACACGCGCCTGGTTGTCGACCGCGAGCATGCCGAGTGCGCGCGTAAATTTCTGGGTTAAATAACCGGTTTCGTTACTGGAGGCAGAGGCACACAGCATCCCGGTGGAGAGCCAGCGGTTAACGGTGACGCCGTCAGCGTTCTGGGCGACAAAGTTGGCATCGCGGTCTTCTTTCATCAGCTTAGCGATGCGATCAAACGCCTCGTCCCAGCCAATTTGCTGCCATTTATCGGAGCCTGGCGCACGATATTCAGGGAACTTCAGGCGGCTTTCTGAGTGAATGAAGTCCACCAGACCGGCCCCTTTCGGGCACAGCGCACCGCGGTTGACCGGGTGATCCGGGTCGCCTTCGATATGAGTAATAGATGCTTTAGCGTTTTTCGCGCCGTCGCCGAGGCTATACATTAACAGCCCACAACCGACAGAGCAGTACGTACAGGTGTTACGGGTTTCGCGGGTGCGCAGCAGTTTGTACTGCCGTGTTTCCGCCAGCGCTACGCCTGGAGCAAAGCCCAGTGCCGCTGCCGTTGTGCCTGCCATACCGCCAGCGCAGATCTTAAAGAACTGCCTTCTGCTGACCTGCATGGGTCACTCCTTGTTTCGACATTGCAACCATATAATTTTTCTTTGCGCTTAAATAATAGACGCAAAGATGACGAATTTATGAATTCCCTCATTTCCATAAGGGATATGATTCAGAATACCACAATGTCGGTAGGCCTGTTTGAATGAAGTTAAAACAACGTGAACAAAATCTATGCAGATGAAGTGAAAAATGTGAGGAATGTCAATTTATTACCCTTGCATGTTACGAGTCTGTAGCGATATTTTCAGGCCCTCCCTCGCAAGGGGTAAGTCATTAGCACAAGCATCTGCACCAAAAATTGATCCATACTATGCGCAAGGCCTGCTGTTTGTGCTGCAATAGCGGGCTTAATTGCGAAGTCGCTCAGGATCAGGTCGTGCCAAAACTCAATCGTGAAACCCCATCCCATTCCTTGCCTGTTGGCGTCGTGACCTGCGAGGTGCGCCGGCCCCCGCAGCTTTCACAGCCGATCCCGGACTGGCTGGCGCAGGAAGTGCCCGTGGCGCTGGTGTATAACGGGATCTCACACGTAGTAATGATGGCTTCGCCCAAGGATCTGACGCAGTTTGCCATCGGCTTTTCCCTCTCCGAAGGCATCATCGACCATCCGCAGGAGATCTACGGCATGGAAGTGGTGCAGGTCTGTAATGGACTGGAAGTGCAGATTGAACTCTCCAGCCGTCGCTTTATGGGATTGAAAGAGCGGCGCCGCGCGCTGGCCGGACGCACCGGCTGCGGGGTCTGCGGCGTGGAGCAACTGAACGACATTGGCAAACCCATTACGCCGCTGCCCTTTAGCCAGACGTTTACCCTCGCGAATCTCGACGTGGCGCTGGAGACGCTTCATACCGTCCAGCCGATTGGTCAGTTGAGCGGGTGCACGCATGCGGCGGCCTGGATCCTGCCGTCGGGCGAGATTGCGGGTGGGCATGAGGATGTCGGCAGGCATGTCGCGCTGGATAAACTGCTGGGTCGCCGGGCGGGTGAAAGTGAGATATGGCAGCAGGGGGCGGCGCTGGTCTCGAGCCGGGCCAGCTACGAGATGGTCCAAAAAGCGGCGATGTGCGGAGTGGAGATCCTGTTTGCGGTCTCGGCTGCCACGACGCTGGCCGTCGAGGTGGCGGAACGCTGCAACCTGACGCTGGTGGGATTCTGCAAGCCGGGGAGAGCCACAGTGTATACCCATCCACAGCGTTTAATTGTTGATCAGTAATTTTGAATGATTTCGGCAAATCCTTCCGCTTTTAGTTGTCATTGATGAGGCCTATTATTATCACATCAAGGCGAAACGCCTTATCCAAACAACTAACTTGAAGGATTTACATCATGAAAAACATCAAAACTTTTGTCGCAGTTATCGCTCTGGCCGCTTCTTTTGGTTCTTTCGCAGCGCAGACTGTTACCGCATCTGCCAGCACCATTGATGGCGCTGAAGCTAAAATTGCCGCTCAGGCCCAGCAGGAAGGCGCATCGTCCTACACCATTACTCAGGCATTCTCGGGTAACCGCGTGCACATGACCGCTGAACTAAACAAATAAGTTAACAAGCATCTGTCGAAAGAGCGCCCCCGGGGCGCTTTTTTAGTTTATACCCGCCAGACGTAACAGCGCCGTCACCACCGCCGCTGCGACGATCACAATAATCAACGGCACCTTGCGCCAGGCAAGGAACACGGCAAAAGCCACCCCCAGCACGCGCGCCATCCCGGCAAAATGCTCCCCTTCATAAAAGGTCGTCGCCAGTGCAACCGAAAACAGCAGCACGGTTGCGGCATCCGACAGCAGCGCTTGCAAACGTTCGGACAGCGCTAACCGGCTGCCCAGTTTGGCGCCACCGAGGCGCATCAGATAGGTTCCGGTGGATAAAATAACGATGCCGAGAATAAAGACGGTCATGTTTTCCATTATTTTTTCCTCGCCGCCAGACCCAGTAACGAAAGCAGCACCGGCAGGCCCACCGGGGCAAAGGGCACGGCGGCCAGCGACAGCGCGGCACCGCTGCAAGCGCGGATAAGCGTGGTGCGGTTTTTAAAGGCGGGCACCACTAAGGCCAGTAAAATCGCCGGGAATACCGCATCCAGACCGATGGTTTCGGGCGCGGGCAGCAGCTTGCCGACTAACGCCCCCAGCATCGTGCCTAACGGCCAGATAATCGCTACACCCAGACCGCAGAGCCAGTACGCGGCTTTTCGCTGTTCCAGCGTTTTTTGCGACAGGCCAAACACCACGCTTTCGTCGTTCATAATGTGGCAACCCAGCAGGCTCAGACCGCGTTTACCCACCAGTTCACGCACCGTCACGCCAAAGGGCACATGGCGGGCATTGACCAGTAACCCGGCCGCCGCCGCGGCAAGCGGGTTCCCGCCGCTGGCGACAATGCCGATAAACATAAATTCGGATGCCCCCGCCAGCACGGAAACCGACAGCACAAACGGCACCCACAGCGGGAAGCCATACGCCATCGCCAGCGAGCCGTAGGACATGCCCACCACACCCACCGCCAGACACACCAGCACAATCGCCTTGATGGTGTCGCCTTTAAGACTTGAAAGAGAATGCTTCATACACTGTTAGCCATATCGAACGAATATCCATTATAATGAACGCATCAATATCGTTTTACAAGATGAACGATTCGTTCGATTTATAGAACAGAGGCCGTTTTATGACGCAGCCAATTAGCGTGATCGCCAAAAGCCTGGTGCGGGAACGTCTGCGGACCGGACTTTCGCTGGCGGAAATCGCCCGCCGCGCCGGGATCGCCAAATCCACGCTGTCGCAGCTTGAGTCCGGTAACGGCAACCCCAGCCTCGAAACGCTCTGGTCGCTGTGCGTGGCGTTAGGCATCCCCTTTGCCCGCTTGCTTGAGCCACAGCAGCCCACGACCCAGGTGATCCGCCGTGGCGAAGGGACAAAAGTGATTGCCGAGCAGGCAAACTTTGAAGCCATTTTGTTAGCGAGCTGCCCCCCGGGTGCGCGACGTGATATCTACATGCTGATGGCGCAGCCGGGTGCGGATCGTATTTCTCATCCGCATACGACGGGGGCGGTTGAGCACATTATTGTGACCCAGGGTCGGGCGCTGGTTGGCCTGACGGACGCGCCGGAAGAGCTGGGGGAAGGGGACTACATTTGCTATCCCGCCGATCAGCCGCATATTTTTAAAGCCCTTGAGCGCGATACCTGTGCGCTGATGGTTGCTGAACAAAACTAACGAGTCAGACACGGATAATCATGTCGCTTAAAGCCATTGCCAAAGAACTGGGACTGTCGGTTACCACAGTCAGCCGCGCCCTGAACGGCTACGATGACGTCTCCCGCGAGACGCGCGCCCGCGTAGAAGCCGAAGCCCAGCGCCGTGGCTATCGTCCGAACACCTTCGCTCGCCGCCTGAAGATGGGCAAAATCGACGCCGTGGGGCTGGTGTTTCCGGTGCATCCTGTTCCGCTCAATAACAGCGTTTTTATGGACATGGTCGGCGAAATTAGCCACGAACTGGCGCGACATGAGATCGATTTACTGCTAATTGCCGACGACGATCTGGCTAACAAACACAGCTATATGCGGATGGTGCAAAGCCGCCGCGTGGATGCGCTGATCGTGGCCCACACCCTGGACAACGATCCGCGTCTCGAACAGCTGCAGGCCGCCGGGTTCCCGTTCCTCGCGCTCGGGCGTAGCCATTTGCCGGAGCCGTATGCGTGGTTCGATTTTGATAACTATGCCGGAACCTACCAGGCGACGCGGCGTCTTATCGCGCGCGGGCATCAGCGCATCGCCCTGTTAGGGGAAAGCAACAACCAGGCGTTTATTACCCAGCGCCGCCAGGGCTACCTCGATGCCCTGCACGAGGCGGGGCTCTCCAGCGAATGGCTGTGTATCATGCCGCCGTCGCGCCGCGCGGGGTACACCACCACTCAGGCACTGCTGGCAAGGGATGTAGCGCCAACGGCGATCGTCACCGACTGCAACACCCACGGCGACGGTGCCGCGATGGCACTGGCGCAGATGGGGCGCTTAACGGGCGAAAACGCCGTTTCGCTGGTGGTTTACGACGGCCTGCCACAGGACAGCATTGTCGACATCGATGTGGCAGCAGTGATCCAGTCCACCCGCGAAGGCGTCGGGAAACAGATCGCCGACATGGTGCGGCAGCTCATTAACGGCGACGACATCAGTCAGCTTCAGGTGCTGTGGCAACCAGAATTCTCCCCAGGCCAGACGGCATAAATTTCCCTATTTTCTAAACCCGATCACAAATCCGAAACGTTTTGGTTTCTATCCGAAACGTTTCGGATCAACACTCAGGACATCCCGACGACAGGAGATGTCCGATGCACGATTCAATTTTACGAATTACCAGCGAAACGGTAGATGTGGTTATTAAAACTCACCCGTTCGGCGAAATTCTTTACTGGGGGCCGCACCTTCGCTACTTTTCACCACAAGATGCCGCCACGTTGTCCCGTCCGGTCGCCAACGGCAGGCTGGATGTCGACTTGCCGGTGACGCTGATGGCGGAGCTTGCCCACGGCCTGTTTGGTGCGCCGGGTATTGAGGGCCACCGCCAGGGGCTCGACGGCTCGCCGCAGTTCCGCACCGTTGCGGTCTCGCAGGAGGGGCAAACCCTGACCCTGACGGCAGAAGATGACCACGCAGGCCTGCGCTTAGCCAGCGAAATTGCGCTGGACGACAGCGGTGTGCTGGTGGTTCGCCACGGCCTGACCAACCTTAAGAGCCAGCCGTGGCAGGTGGATCGCCTGGCCGTCACCCTGCCGCTGGCGGAACGTTCGCGCGAAGTGATGGCGTTCCATGGCCGCTGGATCCGTGAATTCCAGCCGCATCGTCTGCTGCTGGAGCACGACAGTTTTGTTATCGAAAACCGTCGCGGCCGCTCCTCCCACGAGCACTTCCCGGCGTTGATCAGCGGCACGGCAGGCTTTAGCGAAATGGCGGGTGACGTCTGGGGCGTTCACCTCGGCTGGAGCGGCAACCACCGCCTGCGCGCGGAGGCCAAAACCGACGGCCGCCGCTACCTGCAGGCCGAAGCGCTGTATCTGCCGGGCGAAATGAACCTGCAGGAGGGCGAAACCCTGTGGACGCCGCGCCTGTACGCCAGCTATTCGGCACAGGGGCTGAACGGCATGAGCCAGCAGTTCCACCGCTATCTGCGCGATAACCTCATTCGCTTCCCGGAGAACAAACCGCGCCCGGTGCATCTCAACACCTGGGAGGGGATCTACTTTAATCACGACCCGGAATACATCATGCGGATGGCCGAAGAAGCGGCCACGCTGGGGGTGGAGCGCTTTATCATCGACGACGGCTGGTTCAAAGGACGTAATGACGACCACCGCGCGCTGGGCGACTGGACTCTCGACGAGAAAAAATACCCTAACGGCCTGATGCCGGTGATCAATCACGTCAAAAACCTCGGCATGGAGTTTGGCATCTGGGTTGAACCGGAAATGATTAGCCCGGATTCGGATCTGTATCGCGCTCATCCTGACTGGGTGCTGGGGCTGCCGGGATACGCCCAGGCGACCGGTCGTCATCAGCTGGTGATGAACCTGAATATTCCACAAGCCTTTGATTATATTCTGGAACGCATGAGCTGGCTGCTGGGTGAACACCCGGTGGACTATGTGAAGTGGGATATGAACCGCGAGCTGGTGCAGCCTGGTCATCACGGTAAAGCCGCCGCCGACGCCCAGACCCGCCAGTACTACCGCCTGCTGGATATCCTCGGCGAGCGCTTCCCGCAGGTGGAGTTTGAATCCTGCTCCTCCGGCGGTGGGCGCATTGATTATGAAGTGCTGACCCGCTGCCACCGCTTCTGGGCTTCCGACAACAACGACGCGCTGGAGCGCAACACCATTCAGCGCGGGATGAGCTATTTCTTCCCGCCGGAGGTGATGGGCGCGCATATCGGTCATCATAAATGCCACGCGACTTTCCGCCAGCACAGCATTGCATTCCGCGGCCTGACGGCGCTGTTTGGCCATATGGGGCTGGAGCTGGATCCGCTGAGCGTGGATCAGCATGAGCGCGACGGCTACCGCCACTATGCGGCGCTGCACAAGCAGTGGCGCGAAGTGATTCACCACGGCACCCAGTGGCGCGTGGATATGCCCGATGCCACTACTCTGGCGCAAGGTATAGTGAGTGACGATAAGAAGCAGGGGCTGTTTATTGTCAGCCAGCTGGCGATGCCGGATTACACCCTGATGATGCCGCTGCGCATGCCGGGGCTGGAGGCCAACGCCCAGTACCGCATCACGCTGCTCGATCACCCGAATATCCGTCTGACCGGTGAAGGCGGCCACACCATGCGCAAGCTGCCGGCGTGGATGGAGGCTCCGCAAACGGTGAGCGGCGAATGGCTGATGCAGGCGGGACTTGCGCTGCCGATTCTGGATCCGGAAACCGCCATTCTGATTGGCGTTGAACGCGTATAAGGCCAATGGGCCGGGCAACCGGCCCTCAGTTGAGGATAAAAATAATGAACACGACTGCCTGTACCCACAAAGACAACCCTAACTTCTGGATCTTCGGGACATTCTTCTTTCTCTACTTCTTCATTATGGCGACCTGCTTTCCGTTCCTGCCGATCTGGCTGTCGGATATCATCGGCCTGAATAAAACCCATACCGGGATCGTCTTCTCCTGCATTTCGCTGTCTGCCATTGCGTTCCAGCCGGTGCTGGGAGTGGTATCTGACAAGCTGGGGCTGAAGAAACACCTGCTGTGGATTATCGCCGTTCTGCTGTTCTTTTTTGCCCCCTTTTTCCTCTACGTCTTCGCCCCGCTGCTGAAAGTCAGCATCTGGCTCGGGGCGCTGAGCGGTGGGTTGTATATCGGTTTTGTCTTCTCGGCGGGCGCCGGGGCGATCGAGGCCTACATCGAACGCGTAAGCCGTAACAGCTTCTTTGAATACGGTAAGGCGCGGATGTTCGGCTGCCTGGGCTGGGGGCTGTGTGCCTCCACCGGCGGGGTGCTGTTCAGTATCGATCCGTCGTATGTTTTCTGGATGGGATCGGCGGCGGCGTTGCTGCTGATGTTGCTGCTGGTGGTGGCCAAACCGAAGCCTAACCAGACCGCACAGGTGATGGGGGCGTTAGGCGCTAACCAGTCGCAGATCACCGTCAAAACCGTGATTAACCTGTTCCGCCAGCGCAAAATGTGGATGTTCGTTTTGTATGTGATTGGCGTGGCCTGCGTCTACGACGTGTTCGATCAGCAGTTTGCCACCTTCTTTAAAACCTTCTTCGCCACGCCGGAGGAAGGCACCCGGGCATTTGGTTTTGCGACCACCGCCGGGGAGATTTGCAATGCCATTATCATGTTCTGCTCACCGTGGATCATTAACCGTATCGGTGCCAAAAATACGCTGCTGATTGCCGGGTTGATTATGGCGACGCGCATTATCGGCTCGTCGTTTGCCACTACGGTTGCGGAAGTGATTGCCCTGAAAATGCTGCATGCGCTGGAAGTACCGTTCCTGCTGGTGGGCGCGTTCAAATACATTACCGGCGTCTTTGATACCCGCCTGTCGGCCACCATCTACCTGATTGGCTTTAACTTTGCCAAACAGCTGGCGGCGATCTTCCTTTCGGCCTTTGCCGGGAATATGTATGACCGGATCGGCTTCCAGGATACGTATCTGATGCTGGGCTGTTTTGTACTGGCAGTGACGGCGGTGTCGGCCTTTACGTTGAGCAGCAAGCGGGATATCGCTGCCGCGAGCGCGGCAGCGTTAACACATCAGGCCAGGTAAAACACCTCTTGCAGCCCGGTGCTCACCGGGCTGTTGTCCGGGTTCGACGGCATCACGTCACCCATGTGCTTCCACCAGCGCTGGCAGACGTCGGTATTCGCTACCGCGTTCCAGCGCTCCTCCGATTCAATCTCCACCGTGGCGAACAGCAGGTTGCGTTCTTTATCCAGCCAGATGGCGTAGTGGTGCGCGCCGTGGTCTTTCAGCACCGCTTCCAGTTCCGGCCAGATGGGGGTGTGACGCCGCTGGTACTCCTCGTGGGCATCGGGGTTTACCTGCATCACAAAGGCTTTGCGGATCATAAGGCCTCCAGATACAGCTCGCGCACCTCGTCGCGGCTGGCGGTGCGCGGGTTGCATGGCGCACATGGGTCGGCGAGGGCTTTATCCAGCCAGCCTTCGATATCGGCCTGGGTGACGCCCAGTTTGCTGAAGCCAGATGGAATGCCGACGCGGGTGCTCAGGGCGCGGATGGCATTGATCGCCTCCATGCTTGCCACTTCATCGCTCATCTCACGGGTATCAACGCCCATCGCCTGCGCCACGCGGGCAAACCGTGCGACGGCGTTCGGGCGATTAAAGTTTTCGATGATCGGCAGCAGGATGGCATTGCAGACGCCGTGCGGCAGGTTGTGCGTGGCACCCGGTTGGTGGGCCAGGGCGTGCACCAGGCCCAGTCCGGCGCTGTTAAATGCCATCCCCGCCAGGTACTGTCCAAAGGCCATTTGCTCGCGGGCCTCGAGGTTGTGCCCGTTGTCGACGGCGTGGGGCAGCCACTGGGTAATTAAGCGAATCGCCTCCAGCGCGTTGGCATCGGTCAGCGGGTGCGCGCCGACGGACACATAGGCTTCGATGGCGTGGGTCAGGGCATCCATCCCGGTGGCGGCGGTGACGGAGGCCGGAATATCCAGCATCACGCTGGCATCGTCCACGGCGATATCCGGGATGATGTTCGGGTCGATAATCACCTCTTTCACCTGACGGTCAGTGTCGATGATCACGGCGTTGCTGGTCATCTCCGCCGCCGTTCCGGCGGTGGTGTTAATGGCCACCAGCGGCACGCCGGCGTTTTTCACTTTGCCGACCCCGGAGTAGGCGGTGGAAGGACCCGGATTGGCGGTCAGGATTTTAATCGCTTTGGCGGTATCAATCGGGCTGCCGCCGCCGAAGGCAATGAGGTAATCGCACTGCGCGGCCTGGTAAGCGGCATAGCCTTTTTGCACCAGCGCTTCCGTTGGGTTCGGGAACACCTCGTCGAACAGGTGATACGACATCTGCTTCTCATCCAGCGCGGCAAACAGGCTGTCGAGCAGGCCCATTTTTACCAGCTGGCCGTCGGTGACGATCAGCGCGGTGCCCCACTGTTTGCTTGCGACCAGATTCACCATATCGCCGATTGCGCCCGCGCCGTGCAGGCTGATTTTAGGAAGCGCCAACATAAAGCTCATGATAATTCTCCTTAATTACGTTGATTTTTATGCCCGGCGGCGCTGCGCCGCCCGACATTTAGATCCGTCTTCGCTGCATAATCCGGCGGGTGATAATCGGCAGGGAGATCACCACAATCAGCATCGCGCCGATAATCACCGACATCACAATGCCCGGCACGTTGAGCAGGCTCAGGCCGAAGGTCACCAGCCCCATCAGGAAGGCGGCGATAATCACGCCGACCATGCTGCCGGAACCGCCGAGGATATTCACACCACCCAGGACCGCCATGGTCACCACCGCCAGCTCCCAGCCCATCGCGATGGTCGGGCGGGTACTGCCCAGACGCGAGGTGAGCAGCACCGACGCCAGTCCCGCCATCAGCCCCACCAGCGCAAACAGGATCAGGTTGTGGCGTTTGACGTTAATACCGGAATACCACGCGCCGGTCGGGTTATTGCCGATGGCGTAGGTGCGGCGGCCGAAGTTGGTGCGATGCAGCACGAAGGCAAACAGCAATGCCAGCACGATAAACAGCGCGAACTCAAACGACAGCGCCCCCCAGACGTAGCCTTGTCCAAGCCAGGCAAAGCTTTCCGGGTAGGCGTTCAGCGCCTGGTCGCCGAGCAGAATGTAGGTAATGCCGCGATACAGGCTCATGGTGCCGATGGTGATCACAATCGACGACAGGTTAAAGCGTGTCACCAGCAGGCCGTTGAACAGCCCGCACAGCAATCCGACCCCTAACCCCACGCACACCAGCAGCGGTGTATCCAGCCCGGCCGCCGCGCAAAAGCCCATCACCGTGGAGCTGAGCGCGATGGTGGAGGCCACCGACAGGTCAATTTCACGGGCGATAATCAGCATCGCCATTGGCAGCACGATGATCGCTTTTTCGGTGAAGTTGAACGTGGCATCCGACAGGTTCCAGATATCGAGGAAGTACGGGGAGGCCAGGGCGTTAACCACAAACACCGCCAGCGTTACCGCCAGCAGAAAACCTTCCCAGCACAGCAGGCGCTGGAAAATCCCCGCCGCAGCGGGCCTGCTTTTGATCTCTTCAGACGTCATAATTTTGCTCATGATCTTACCGCCTGTTTCTGGCGTGCCAGCGCCGCGTCGCGCAGGATTAACCGACCTTTACGTTTATTGCCGCGCTCATTGAGCAGCACCGCAATCACGATCACCGTCCCGGAGATGGCCATCTGCCAGAACGGCGACACGCCGATCACCGGCAGGGCATTGTTGATGACCCCAAGGAACAGCGCCCCGCACAGGCAGCCCAGTACCCGACCGGTGCCGCCCATGGTGCTGATGCCGCCGATCACGCAGGCCGCCACCACCTGTAGCTCAAAGCCGTTGGCGACGTCGACATAGGCCACCGCAAAGCGCGAGATCCACAGATAGCCGCAGAATCCAGCCAGCGCCCCGGAGAGGCAGAAGCTGACGAACTGCATTTTGCCGGCGTTGATCCCGGTGTAGTACGCCGCCGTGGCGTTGCCGCCTGCGGTGTAAAGTGCGCGGCCGGTGCGGCTGTAGCGCAGGAAATACCCCACCAGCAGCAGCGCGGCAACGGCGCACCAGCTCAGTACCGGCATCCCCAGCAGTGAGGTACGTGGCAGACCGAGGAAGTCCGCGCCCATCTGGTTGGAGTTGACCCAGCCGCCGCCGGAGAGCAAAAAGATAATCCCGCGGTAGATGCTCATGGTGCCGAGCGTCACCACAATCGCCGGAATACCCATCTTCCACACCAGTAAACCGTTGATCATCCCCATCAGCAGGCCAAGCGCGGTGGCCAGAATCAGCAGCGCCCACACCGGCACGTCGGGGTAGTGGAAGTTAATCAGCGCGACAATCATGCCGGTCAGCGCCAGATTGGCCGCCATCGACAGGTCAATGCCTTTGGTGAGCAGCACCATCATCTGGCCGAGGGCGAGAATAATCAGAATCGAGGTGTCGTTGAACATCTCCACCAGGTTGCCCGGGGCGATAAACGACGGGACGCGCGTGCCGATGGCGATAATCATCAGCACGATCACCGCGGCCAGTAGCGCCTCGCGGTGTTTAAGCAGTTGCTGCACCATTATGCGGCCTCCTGTCTGGCACCGCTGGCGGCGCTGACGATGGTTTCGGCTGTTGCCTCACCCGCCTGATACTCCGCCACCATCAGCCCTTCATGCATGACGATAATCCGGTCGGCCATGCCCATCACTTCCGGCAGTTCGGAGGAGACCATGATCACCGCCAGCCCCTGACCGACCAGCTCAGACATAAACTGATGCACCGCCGCTTTGGAACCGATGTCGATCCCTTTGGTCGGTTCATCCAGAATGATGACGTCCGGGTGGGTCGCCAGCCATTTGCCGATCACCACTTTTTGCTGATTGCCGCCGGACAGCGTTTCAACCGCCTGTTTCCAGCTAAAGGCTTTTACCTGCAGGCGCTTCGCGTATTCATCCGCCAGTTGCCACTCCTGCTCCTCATTCAGCACCCCGTTAGGGTTGAGTTTGCTGAGCTGCGGCAGGCTGATGTTCTGCGCAATCGACAGCTCGATAATCGCCCCCTGTTTTTGCCGCTCTTCGGGCACGCAGACGATCCCGGCTTTGATGGCGTCCGCCGGCTGGCGGAAGTGCTGGGCGTTGCCGTTGAGCACAATATTGCCGGAAGAGGGGCGAGACACCCCGCTCAGGGCCTGCATCAGCTCGGTGCGCCCGGCGCCGACCAGCCCGTAAAAGCCGAGGATTTCGCCTTTGCGGAGGGTGAAAGAGATATTGGCAAACTCAGTTGGATGGCAGAGATCCTGCACTTCCAGCACGGTTGCGCCTTTTTCGCAGGCCACTTTCGGGAAGGTCTGGGTAATGGCGCGCCCGACCATCATCGCCACCATCCGCTCTTCGGTGATGTCGTTGATGGCACCTGCGCCGACAAACACGCCGTCGCGCAGGATGGTGTAGTGATCCGCCAGCTCAAAAATCTCGTCGAATTTATGCGAGATAAACAGGATGGCTTTTCCTTCCTGCTTCAGGCGCTCGACAATCTGGTAAAACTCAAGGATTTCGTGCTGCGACAGGGCGGCGGTCGGTTCATCGAGGATCACCACCTGGGCGTCGAACGACAGCGCACGGGCAATCGCCACCATATGGCGTTGGGCGATGCTCAGGGTTTTGAGCGTCGCACGCGGGTCAATCTGCACCTCCAGACGGGTGAGGATCGCCTGCGCTTTGCGGTGCATTTCCGGCCAGTCGAGCTTCTTGAAAATGCCTTTATGCAGATACTGGCCGACAAAAATATTTTCGGTGACCGACAGCTCATCGAACAGCACGGTCTCCTGGTGAATAGCGGTAATGCCCACCTTATGCGCCGAGTCGGGTGTGGGCAGGTGGATAGGTATCGCTTTGTAGAGGATCTCGCCTTCGTCAGGCTGATAGATGCCGGTCATCACTTTGACCAGCGTGGATTTGCCCGCGCCATTCTCACCGATAAGGGCGGTGACTTTGCCGGGCCACAGCTCGAGCTGCACGTTCTCAAGGGCCCGCACACCGGGGAAAACCTTGGTGATGCCCTGAAGTTGAAGCAGGGGTGTGGACATGATAGTTCTCCAAATGATCCCCTCTCCCCTCGGGAGAGGGTTAGGGTGAGGGGACGTGCGGCCTGATGCCCTCACCCCGGCCCTCTCCCACAGGGAGAGGGAGAAAGGATTAAAAGATTTTCGAGAACTTATCAATGTTGCTGGCATCGTAAACAAACGGCTCAGCCATCGCGCCGCTGCCGTCGGCATCGAGCTTCACTTTGCCCAGTTTACCCATGCTGGCTTCCTGCTTGGTGGCGGTGCCTTTCACCAGGTCATCCGCTAAATACGTAGCGGCATAGCCGAGGTCGATCGGGTTCCAGATGGCGAAGCTCTTGCTGGCGCCGGATTTCACCGCGCCCGCCATCTCAGACGGCAGGCCTAAGCCGGTGACATACACTTTGCCAATCTTGCCCTGGTCTTTAACCGCCTGCGCCGCCGCCACAATGCCCACGGATGACGGGGAGACAATCACTTTCAGGTCAGGATAGGTTTTCAGCAGACCGACCGCTTCACGGTAGCTCTTGTCCGACAGATCGTCGCCATAGGCCACGGTCACCAGATTGACCGACGGGTACTGTGGCAGCACCTTTTTCATCTCGGCAATCCAGGTGTTCTGGTTAGTGGAGGTTGGGGTGGCGCTGAGGATCGCCACGTCGCCTTTTTCGACGTTCAGCGCTTTCAGCGCTTCGGCCGCCAGCTTGACGTTGGTTTCGCCAATCAGGGCGTTATTGGACGGGTTGAGGTGGATCTGTCGGCCCGCTTTCGCCACGCCGGAATCCCATGACACCACTTTGATCCCGCGCTGCATCGCCTTTTTCAGCACCGGTACCACGGCATCAGGATCGTTGGCAGAGATAGCGATCGCATCTACCCCCTGCGCGATCAACCCGTTCAGCACTTCGATCTGCGCTTCTGCGGTGGTGGTGGTTGGGCCGGTATAAATCACTTTTACATCACCTAACTCTTTGGCTGCCTCCTGGGCGCCCACGTTTGCGGCTTCAAAGAAACCATTACCTAACGATTTCGCCACCAGGGCGATTTTCACTTCAGCTATCGCGGAACCGGACAACGCCAGAGCGGCAACGGTGAGGATCAAGCTTGTCTTTATTTTCATTGCTTTTACTCCACATGAGTCAGTTGTGTAGGGATTGCAGGTGCAGTTTCGCCCCGTCTCGGTGAGCGGGGCGCGATGTTCTTATTTGTACAGATCTAACGCAGACTGCATCGGGTTAACGCCAAAGCGTTTGCCCAGCGCAATCAGTTCTTCCCGGGTGATGGTCTGCTTCATGCCACCCATGGAATAGACTTTCACCAGCACTTCGGCAGACTTCTCGGCGGTGTCGATCAGGCCAAAGGTTTCATCAAGGTTCGGGCCGCTGCCAAACACACCGTGGAACGGCCACAGCACCAGGGAATGTTTTTGCATCTCAACGGCGGTGGCTTCGCCAATTTCGTCAGTACCTGGCACCATCCACGGCAGAATGCCCACGCCATCCGGGAACACTACCAGACACTCGGTACTGCCTTCCCACAGCTGACGGGTGATAACGTCAGTGTTGTTCTCCAGCACAAAGGTCAGGGCGATCAGGTTGGTGGCGTGGCAGTGCATGATCACGCGGTCTTTCCCACCGGTGGCTTTGATACGCTCACAGTGGGAAAGGAAGTGGGCCGGCAGTTCAGAGGTTGGCACCGCTTCGTGGGTCAGCCCCCAAAGAATGTGGTAGCCCGCGCCGTCGCTGTCCACTTTTACGATACCTAAATTCGCCGCCGGATCGAGCTGGACGTTGCGGAAGAACTTGCCGGAGCCGGTGACAATAAACGGCGTGTTGGCGAGCAGCGGCATCGGCTGGCTCAGGGCGATATAGCGCGGCTTCGCGTGGAAGTCGGCTTCGAACGGGGCGATATCCGCATCCTCCAGGCGTAGCGTCAGGTTACCGCCGTTGCGCTCGTCCCAGCCTTTCAGCCAGGCGTCGGTGGTGGCTTTGATCATGCCCTGGACGAACCAGGATTGAGTGATGGTCTGCATTCTGTGTTTCCTTTAAAAATGCCGGGTGGCGCTGTGCTTTCCCGGCCTGTTCTGACTTGTAGGCCCGGCAAGCGAAGCGCCGCCGGGCAATGTTGTTACTTACGATTCGCCAGCACGTCTTGCTCATACGCCCGCACGCTATCCAGCCACTGGCTGCCCGCCGGGGTATCGTTGCGCTGGCAGTACATCTCCCATACCGCCTGCCACGGCAGCGATTTTTGTTCTTCCAGCAGCGCCAGACGGGTGGTGTAATCGCCAGCCGCTTCCAGCGCACGCAGCTCCCCGGTCGGTTCCAGCAGGGCGCGCAGCAGGGCTTTTTTCATGTTGCGGGTGCCGATAACCCACGCCGCGATGCGGTTAATCGATGCGTCGAAGAAGTCGAGGCCGATGTGCACGCGGTCGAACAGGTCATGGCGGATAATTTCGCTGGCGATGGCCTGGGTTTCATCATCCAGCAGCACCACGTGGTCGCTGTCCCAGCGCACCGGGCGGCTCACGTGCAGCAGCAGGTGCGGGACGTACAGCATCGCGGCAGAGATTTTGTCGGAGATCACTTCCGTCGGATGGAAGTGGCCCGCATCCAGACACAGCGCGGTCTGACGGCTGGTGGCGTAACCCATGTAGAACTCGCCGGAGCCGACGGTGTAGCTCTCGGCACCGATGCCGAACAGCTTGCTCTCAACCGCATCGAGGTGGTGCGCCGGATCCAGTTTCTCGCTCATCGCGTCATCCAGCGCCGCCAGCAGACGCTGGCGCGGGGCGAGGCGATCGACGGTGATGTCTTTCATCCCGTCCGGGATCCAGATGTTCATCACCGATGGCGTACCGAGCTGCTCGCCGAAATACGCCGACACGCGGCGGCTGGCCTTCACGTGATCAATCCAGAACTGGCGAATCTCGTCGTCGGCGTGGGAGAGGGTAAATCCGTCGGCGCTCAAAGGGTGCGAGAAGCAGGACGGGTTAAAATCCAGCCCCAGCTTGTTGGCTCTGGCCCACTCGACCCAGTTCTTAAAGTGTTCTGGCTTAATCGCATTGCGATCGACCGGCTGGTCGGATTCCAGATAAATGGCATGCAGGTTCAGGCGTTTAGGGCCCGGGATCAGGCTCAGGGCCAGCTCGAGATCTGCCCGCAGTTCCGAGGCGTTACGCGCCTTGCCCGGATAGTTACCGGTGGCCTGAATACCCCCGGTCAGCGCGCCGCCTGGGTTCTCAAAGCCGGCGACGTCATCGCCCTGCCAGCAGTGCATAGAGACGGGCAGACGGTCGAGCTGACGCAGAGCCTCCTCGACATCCACGCCCACGGCGGCGAAACGCTGTTTAGCCAGTTCCCAGGCTTGTTCAAGTTGAGTGGTCATGCGCAAAGCTCCTTAGTCGGTCGTTGTTGCTGTAACTGCGCGCGATAGCGGGCAATTTCATGATCGGGATGGGGGGTAAAGGTGGTCAGGGCATAATTGCCGGTCACCACCTGACGGAATTGGTCAACGTTGGTCAGTTCGTCGAGGGTCATCAGCTGGATGCCGATATTGCCGAGGGTTGAGGCTTCAATCGGCCCGGCGACCACGGTGATACCGCAAGCGTCGGCGCACAGCTGGTTAAGCAGCTGGTTCTGGCAGCCACCGCCCACAATGTGCAGCTGGCTGAACGGCTTGCCGCGCAGGGTCGCCAGCTCGTGCAGCACCTCGGCGTACAGCAGGGCGAGGCTGTCAAAGATGCAGCGTGCCAGCTCGGCGGCGCTGGCAGGCACCGGCTGCGCGCTGTCGCGACAGGCGGCCTGGATCTCCGCGCTCATGTTGTCTGGATTGATAAAGCGGCCATCGTTCGGATTGATCAGGAAACGGCACGCCGGAACCGTTTCGGTTTCACTAATCAGGGCGGCCAGGTCGCTCACGCTCTGCTCTTTCAGCACCCGCTGCAGCAGCCACAGGCCCATAATGTTTTTCAGCACCCGATAGCGACCTTCTGCTCCACCTTCGTTGGTGATATTGGCCGCCAGCGCGTGCTCGCTGGTGTACGGGGTTTTGCTTTCAAAGCCCATCAGCGACCAGGTGCCGGAGGAGAGATACGCTGCATCCTGGCTGGCCAGCGGCGAGGCGATCACCGCGCTGGCGGTATCGTGGCTGGCCACGGCGACCACCGGGATCGAATGACCCTGCGGGCATATCCAGTGACCGATCACGTTGCCCGGATGGGTAGGCGTGCCGAACCAGCTCTGCGGTGCGCCGGTCCAGCTGAGCAGGTTTTCATCCCAGCTATCGGAGTTGATGTTCACCAGCTGAGTGGTGGTGGCGTTGGTGTACTCCCAGTTCATCTTGCCGGTCAGCCGGTAGCTGAAGTAGTCCGGGATCAGCAGCGCATGGGCGACGTTTGCCGCCAGATCCGGCTGCTGTTCAATCAGCGCCCGTAACTGATACAGGGTGTTGAATGGCAGGAACTGAATGCCGCTGCGACCATAGATTTCTGCTTTGCCAATTTGCTGCTGCGCGTGCGCCATCATTCCGTCGGTACGGCTGTCGCGATAGGAAACCGGCAGCCCGATGCGCTTGCCCTGGCGGTCCAGCAGCACGTAATCCACGCCCCAGGTGTCGATCCCGATGCTGTCGATGCGAATACCCTCTTCGCACACCTTATTCAGCCCGGTGCGGATCTCCGCTTCCAGGCTGTCGATATCCCAGCAGTCAAAGCCGTCCTGCTTTTGCAGACAGTTAACAAAACGGTGGATCTCGCGAAGCAGAAGCGTGCGCTGTTCGCGGTGATAGCTCGCCAGCATAACGCGGCCGCTGGATGCGCCTAAATCGACGGCCACACAATGGCGGAAAGTCATGGTCGGAGGTCCTTCTTAGAGTCATTGCTCGAAAGTGTAAGAAGGGGAACAAAAAAACACCTTCTTGCCACTGACAGCGGAATTCCACTGCTGGCAAGAAAGCAAAGATGAACGTGAGGGAGTTCACAATTTCCATTAATAGCGCGGATTTCGGGCGATGTGACGCTGGCCGCATTTCCGGATCTTTCCCGCCGTTTCTTAAAAAAGCGACAGGATTTGCGCCAATTGCTGTCGGAAATTTAAGGTGAGAACGGCATCCCTTCATTACTATTTTGAGAACATTTCTCATTAGTGGTGGCCGTGATGACCGTACTGCACAGCGTGGATTTTTTCCCTTCTACAGGCTCGCCTGTGGCGATTGAACCGCGACTGCCTCAGGCGGCCTTTCCTGAGCATCATCATGATTTTCATGAAATTGTGATTGTTGAACATGGGACCGGGATCCACGTCTTTAACGGCCAGCCCTATACCATCAGCGGCGGCACGGTCTGTTTTGTCCGCGACCACGACCGGCACTTGTACGAACATACCGACAATCTGTGCCTGACCAACGTTCTGTATCGTTCCCCGGATGCGTTCCAGTTTTTGTCCGGCATCAATCAGCTGCTGCCGCAGGAAATAGACGGGCACTATCCATCGCACTGGCGGGTGAATCAGTCCACGCTGCAGCAGGTACGCCAGCTGGTCAGCCAGATGGAACAGTCTGACGACAATAACGAAACCCATACGCTTGCCAGCCGCGAACTGCTGTTTATGCAGCTGCTGGTTCTGCTGCGCCGCAGCAGCCTGGTGGAGGGGCTGGAGAATAACGATGCCCGGCTCAATCAGCTGATGGCCTGGATGGAAGACCATTTTGCCGAAGAGGTGTGCTGGGAGACGCTGGCAGAGACCTTTTCGCTCTCGTTGCGCACCTTGCATCGCCAGCTAAAGCAGCACACCGGACTGACGCCCCAACGCTATCTGAATCGCCTGCGGCTGATCAAAGCCCGCCACCTGCTGCGCCATACCGATGATAGCGTGACGGATATCGCCTATCATTGCGGTTTCGGCGACAGTAATCACTTTTCCACCCTTTTTCGCCGCGAGTTTGAATGGTCGCCTCGCGACATTCGTCAGGGCCGGGACGCGTCACTTCAGTAACGCGAAGGCAATCACCGTTTTCTGACCATAAACCGGGTAATAATGTCAGGTTATTCACCGTTGGGGTTGGGATGTGGCGGGACAGCTGATTCTTCGTAGAGCCGATTTTTTTGCATCTTCCGCGCAGGCCGTGGCGGTAGCGGATCGCTATCCGCAAAATGTCTTTGCTGAACATACCCATGACTTTTGCGAGCTGGTGCTGGTGTGGCGCGGCAATGGTTTGCATGTCCTCAACGATCGCCCTTACCGCATTACCCGCGGAGATCTGTTTTACATCCGTGCCGAAGATAAACACTCCTACGCCTCAGTGAACGATCTGGTGCTGCAAAATGTCATTTACTGCCCTGACCGGCTGCGGCTCAACGTCGACTGGGGGGAGAATATTCCGGGCTTTCTGGATACGCGCGCCAACCCGCACTGGCGACTTGGCAGCAACGGCATGACGCAGGTCCGCCCGGTGATCACCCAGCTCGAACAGGAGAGCAAGAAAGACTGTCCGCACGCGTTTGAACTGTCTGAACTGCTGTTCGCCCAGCTGGTGTTAACCTTGAAACGCTATCGCTATGCCACCGACGGCCCTGCCGCCAGCGGGCCGGAAGCGTTGCTGGATAAGCTCATTACCACGCTTGCAGGCAGCCTCAACCGCAGCTTTGTGCTGGAAAAGTTCTGTGAACAGGAGCAGTGCAGCGAGCGCGCCCTGCGCCAGCAGTTCCGGGCTCAGACCGGGATGACGGTCAACCATTATCTGCGTCAGCTGCGGATCTGCCACGCGCAGTATCTGCTCCAGCATACTGAGATGATGGTCAGTGAAGTGGCGATGCAGTGTGGGTTTGAGGACAGTAACTATTTTTCGGTGGTGTTCAACCGGGAGATAGGGATGACTCCGGTTCAGTGGCGTCATCGCAGCCGCCATGCTGCCTGATAAATATATCGTCTGTGAGCGCGATCGCGCTCACACCCCCCGCCAGATCAGTAACATAACCAGAAGTTATAACCTTATTATAACTACGGCATTGATAAACATTTTCAATATCATTTAATTAACTATAATGAACCAACTGCTTACGCGGCATTAACACCTTTGCCGCCCGACAATTAATGGAGATGATTATGAGCTATACCCTGCCATCCCTGCCGTACGCTTATGACGCACTGGAGCCGCATTTCGACAAGCAGACGATGGAAATCCATCACACTAAACACCACCAGGCCTATGTCAATAACGCCAACGCTGCGCTGGAAAGCCTGCCGGAATTCGCTAGCCTGTCTGCGGAAGAGCTGATCGCTAAACTCGATCAACTGCCAGCTGACAAGAAAACCGTACTGCGCAACAACGCAGGCGGTCACGCGAACCACAGCTTCTTCTGGAAAGGCCTGAAAACCGGCACCACCCTGCAGGGTGACCTGAAATCCGCTATCGAGCGCGACTTCGGTTCCGTTGATAACTTCAAAGCTGAGTTTGAAAAAGCCGCTGCTACCCGTTTCGGCTCAGGCTGGGCGTGGCTGGTACTGAAAGGCGACAAACTGGCTGTGGTTTCTACCGCTAACCAGGACTCCCCGCTGATGGGTGAAGCAGTCTCTGGCGCATCCGGCTTCCCAATCGTGGGCCTGGACGTGTGGGAACACGCTTACTACCTGAAATTCCAGAACCGTCGTCCAGACTACATCAAAGCATTCTGGGACGTGGTGAACTGGGACGAAGCAGCAGCGCGTTTCGCCGCTAAAAAATAAGGTTGCATTGCCACCTGTGAGAAGCGAGTCTGATGACTCGCTTTTTTTATACCCACAATCTGCATAAGGAGTCGCGATGAACTATCCCGCTAACGTATTTACCGGAAAAGTAAGGGATTACGACGGCAGTCGCCCGAGTGCGATTGCTAAACTGCAGGTTGACGGTGAGCTGACGTTGAGCGAACTGGGGCTGGCTGGCGATGAGCAAGCCGAGAAGAAAATCCACGGCGGGCCCGAGCGCGCGCTGTGCCACTATCCGCGAGAACACTATCAGCACTGGGCGCGCGAGTATCCCGCTCAGGCCGACCTGTTTGTCGCCCCCGCTTTTGGCGAGAACCTCTCTACCGATGGGCTGACGGAGCACAACGTCTTTATCGGCGATATCTACCGCTGGGGGGAGACGCTGATCCAGGTCACCCAGCCACGTTCTCCCTGTTTTAAGCTCAACTACCATTTTGGCATCAGCGATATGTCGGCCCAGTTGCAAAACGCAGGCAAAACCGGCTGGTTGTACCGCGTAGTGCTGGCGGGCAATGTCTCCGCCGAAGCCCCGCTGGAGCTGGCGTCACGCCTGAGCGATGTGTCCGTTTATGATGCCTGCGCCATCGCCTGGCATATGCCGTTTGATGACGACCAGTACCGGCGCCTGCTGTCGGCGGCGGGGTTATCCACCAGCTGGACAAGAACCATGCAAAAGCGCCGCATTAGCGGCCAGATCGAAGATAATTCGCGAAGATTGTGGGGAAGTTGAACGTCATGCCGGGTAGGCGCAGCCGCCACCCGGCATGACATATGTTACGCGCGTTTATACAGCGGCAGCCACAGCGTTAAGCGCAACCCACCCAGCGGGCTGTCATCGGCTTTTACCCAGCCGCGATGCTGCTGAATGGCGGTCTCGACAATCGCCAGGCCCAACCCGGTACCGCCAGATTCGCGGTCGCGGGCCTCATCGGTACGGTAGAACGGACGGAAAATCTGCTCGCGATCTTCCGGGCTCACGCCAGGACCGTCATCATCCACGTTGATGGTGATCCCGTCTTTATCCACCGCAAACGCCACCTCAATTTTGGTATGCGAGTAGCGCAGGGCGTTACGCACGATATTTTCCAGCGCGCTTTCCAGCGTGTTGGGGTTACCGTACAGCGGCCATGGTCCCGGCGGGAAGTTAACGGTGAACGATTTACCCACCTGTTCCGCTTCGAAGGCGGCGTTGTCCAGCACCTCATGCCACAGGTGATTGGCTTTCACCGTCTCGCTGACCAGCGCGTTTTTCTGCTGATTGCGCGACATCACCAGCAGATCGTTGATCATGCTGTCCAGACGGTGCGCTTCCGTTTCGATACGCTCCAGTTCTTTGCTTTCACCACTGCGGCGGCGCAGCAGGGCAGTGCCCAATTGCAGACGCGTCAGCGGGGTACGCAATTCGTGTGAGATATCCGAAAGCAGGCGCTGCTGAGCGGTCATCATCCGTTCGAGCGCTGTCACCATCTGGTTAAAACTGGCACCTGCCGCTAAAAATTCCTGCGGGCCGGCTTCCAGTTCCGGGTGCTGTCGCAGGTTGCCCTGCGCGACTTCATCTGCCGCGTTTTTCAGCTTACGCGCCGGTTTCGCCAGACTCCAGGCTAGCCACAGCAGTAGCGGCGAACTGACCAGCATGGTGACAATCAGCAGCAGTAGCGGACGGTCAAATAGCAGGTTGATAAAGTCAGACTGAGAATTGCTTGCCGGCCGAATCAGATAGAGCTGGTAGTTATCTTCCCCGTCACTGACCGAAAAAGGCCCCACCATCTCTACGCGACCGTACTTTTTCTTTTGCGGGTGATCGGCGTTATCCGCCTGGCCAATAAAGTTGCGGATGATCTGCATTTCATTGCGTTCCGCGCCGATCACACGCCCTTCGCTGGTGACCAGCAGCAGGCGTTGTCCGGGCGGTGCCCACTTATCGATGGCGCGAAACAGCCTGCGCCACCACATCAAATCGTTGGGCGGATCAATGGCCAGTTCGGCTTCTACGTGCTGCTCGATCATCACACCCTGACGTTGCTCGCTGTCGAGGAGCTCCGTCATCTGGCGTGAGTCGAGTTTGGGTAACATCAAAACCAGCATTAAAACCAGTGCCAGCGTCAGCCAAAAAATGGCGAAGATGCGGGCGGTTAAGCTGCCTATCATGAAGCGGAAACCATCAGATAACCGCGTCCACGCAGCGTTTTAAACCATGGATGACCATCTTTACGCTCCGGCAATTTACGGCGCAGGTTAGAGATGTGCATATCAATAGCGCGGTCAAACGGCGTCAGGCGTTTACCCAGCACTTCCTGGCTTAAATGTTCACGTGATACCACCTGGCCGAGATGCTGCGCCAGCAGGTAAAGCAGGGTGAACTCGGTGCCGGTTAGCTCCAGCGCCTGGCCGTCAAAGTTGGCTTCCTGGCGGCCTGGATTGAGGCTGAGGGCGTCGACTTCCAGCGTTGGCGAGCTGTTGTCGGTATTCTGCTGCTGCTCGCTCCAGTGGGAACGGCGCAGGATGGCGCGAATACGCGCGACCAGCTCACGATCGTTAAACGGTTTAGGTAAATAGTCATCGGCACCCAGCTCAAGGCCGAGTACGCGATCCAATTCGCTGCCGCGCGCGGTCAGCATAATCACGGGTGTCTGGTGCGTCTGGCGTAGCTCTTTAAGCGTGTCGATACCGTTCTTCTTCGGCATCATGACATCGAGCAAAAGTAAATCGATGCTATCGTCGAGCTGGCTCAGGGCCTGCTCCCCATCATGGGCAACCGATACATCAAAGCCTTCCATGTCGAGCAACTCCTTTAAAAGGGATGTCAGCTCTCGGTCATCATCAACTAATAGGATTTTATTCATTCTTTAAATACCTCCGAGGCAGAAATTACGTCATCAAGGCTCTCTAATCCATGACTTTACGTTGTTTTACACCCCCTGACGCATGTTTGCAGCCTGAATCGTAGACTGTCTCTCGTTGAATCGCGACACGAAAGATTTTGGGAGTATGTGATGCGCATTGTTACCGCTGCCGTCATGGCCTCAACACTGGCGTTCAGTACATTTAGCCAGGCTGCTGGAGCTATCACCGGCGATAACCGCCCCTCAACGGAGGGAGTCGTGCAGCACAGTGGCCAGGTCAATATGTTTGATGGCATAAGTTTAACCGAACATCAGCGTCAACAGATGCGCGATCTTATGCAACGGGCTCGTCATGACCAGCCCCCTGTTAATGTTAGCGAAATGGAGACAATGCACAGCCTTGTCACCGCAGAAAATTTTGACGAAAGCGCTGTACGCGCTCAGGCAGAAAAGATGGCGCAGGAGCAGGTTGCTCGCCAGGTCGAAATGGCCAGGGTCCGCAACCAGATGTTTCACCTGCTAACGCCCGAGCAGCAAGCGGTTTTGAACCAGAAACACCAGCAACGAATGGACCAGTTGCGTGAGGTTGCACGGATGCAGAAGAAGTCTGAATCGACGCTTTTTAGTAGCAATACCCGTAGTAACCAGTAACCCTGTTTTTCCTTGCCATAGACACCATCCCTGTCTTCCCCCACATGATGTGGGGGTTTTTTTTGCCCGCCATTCAAATGTGTTAACCGTTTATTCATCTTATTGCCTCCCCTGCATCCGTTATACTAGCGGCAGAAGCATGTCAGGAGTGTTTATGAATCAAACTTATGCGCGGCTCGTCAACCGGGCGGCAATCGCTGCGACGATCATGGCGTCGTGCCTGTTGGTTATCAAAATTTTTGCGTGGTGGTATACCGGTTCGGTCAGTATTTTGGCCGCGCTGGTGGATTCGCTGGTCGATATTGCCGCTTCGCTCACCAATCTGTGGGTGGTGCGCTATTCCCTGCAGCCGGCGGATGAAGAGCACACGTTTGGGCACGGTAAAGCCGAGTCGCTCGCCGCGCTGGCACAAAGTATGTTCATTTCCGGCTCGGCACTGTTCCTCTTTTTGACAGGGATTCAGCACCTGTATACCCCGTCGCCGATGAAAGATCCCGGCGTGGGCATGATTGTTACCCTTATCGCACTTATTAGCACATTGGTTCTGGTAACGTTCCAGCGCTGGGTTGTGCGAAAAACGCAAAGCCAGGCGATACGGGCAGATATGCTTCATTATCAGTCTGATGTTATGATGAACGGCGCTATTCTTGTTGCGCTTGGTCTGGCCTGGTATGGCTGGCACCGGGCCGATGCGTTGTTTGCGTTAGGGATTGGGATCTATATTTTATACAGTGCCTTACGCATGGGCTACGAAGCGGTGCAATCGCTTCTCGACCGGGCGCTGCCCGACGCAGAACGGCAAGAAATCTTTGAAATCGTCATCTCCTGGCCAGGCGTCAGTGGGGCACACGATCTTCGCACGCGGCAGTCAGGGCCGACCCGCTTTATTCAGATTCATTTAGAAATGGAAGACAACCTGCCGCTCGTTCAGGCGCATCTGGTGGCTGAGCAAGTTGAGCAAGCGATTTTGCGGCGTTTCCCGGGTTCGGATGTCATTATCCACCAGGATCCCTGCTCGGTTGTACCCAGGTCAGACAACAAGCATTTTGAGCTTTCGTAATTCGTTGTAAAAAAGTGAGCCAGGCCAGCATTTTGTGGAAAAATAACTGCCATTTGGTCTGACCTGAATCAATTCAGCTGGAAGTGATTGATATACTATTTGCAGTATTCGTTGGTCGATAGACGTCTTCCGGCAACAGATTTCATTTTGCATTCCTAAGTTCAGAGGTAGTCATGATTAAGAAAATCGGTGTGTTGACAAGCGGCGGTGATGCGCCCGGCATGAACGCAGCAATTCGTGGCGTGGTTCGCGCGGCGTTGACGGAAGGTCTTGAAATTTTTGGTATCTATGACGGTTATCTGGGCCTGTATGAAGATCGTATGGTACAGCTCGATCGCTACAGTGTGTCCGACATGATTAACCGCGGCGGCACCTTCCTGGGCTCTGCACGTTTCCCGGAATTCCGCGAAGAGCACATCCGTCAGGTGGCTATCGAGAACATGAAGAAACGCGGTCTGGATGCGCTGGTCGTTATCGGCGGTGACGGTTCCTACATGGGGGCAAAACGCCTGACCGAAATGGGCTTCCCGTGCATCGGTCTGCCAGGCACCATCGATAACGACATCAAAGGAACGGACTACACCATCGGCTTCTTCACCGCGCTGGGCACGGTTGTCGAAGCGATTGACCGTCTGCGCGACACCTCCTCTTCTCACCAGCGTATCTCCATCGTTGAAGTGATGGGCCGCTACTGTGGCGACCTGACGCTGGCTGCGGCCATTGCGGGCGGCTGTGAGTTTGTGGTGGTTCCCGAAGTGGAATTCAGCCGTGAAGACCTGGTTAACGAGATCAAAGCCGGTATCGCCAAGGGTAAAAAACACGCCATCGTTGCGATCACTGAGCACATCTGTGATATCGAAGAGCTGGCACGTTACATCGAAACCGAAACCAAGCGCGAAACCCGCGCGACCGTTCTCGGTCACATCCAGCGCGGCGGCTCCCCGGGTCCTTACGACCGTATCCTGGCTTCCCGTATGGGTGCGTACTCCATTGAGCTGCTGCAACAGGGCTTCGGTGGTCGCTGCGTCGGTATTCAGAACGAAAAACTGGTTCACCACGATATCGTCGATGCGATTGAAAGCATGAAGCGTCCGTTCAAAGGTGACTGGCTGGACTGCGCGAAAAAACTGTACTGATAGCCGTTTTGCCCGGTGGCGCTTCGCTTACCGGGCTTACGGATCGTGCTGTTGTAGGCCGGGCAAGGCGAAGCCGTCCCCCGGCTTTTTTACGCCATTTGCCTATTTATTCCCCAATGTTATATCCAATCTTTTTTTATTCTTTAATCATTGGTTAGCTTTCTGGCACGCTACACTCATCAAAAACAACATTAAAGCGAGTTGGACGATGAACAAATGGGGCGTGGGGTTTACTTTATTGCTGGCATCGACCGGCGTTCTGGCAAAGGATATCCAGTTACTGAACGTGTCTTACGATCCGACACGTGAGTTGTACGATCAGTACAACAAAGCGTTTGCGGCGCACTGGAAACAGGAAACCGGCGACAACGTGGTGATCCGTCAGTCGCACGGTGGCTCCGGTAAACAGGCAACGTCGGTCATTAACGGTATTGAAGCCGATGTCGTGACGCTGGCGCTGGCATACGATGTAGATGCCATCGCGGAACGCGGGCGGATCGATAAAAACTGGATTAAACGCCTGCCGGATAACTCCGCACCGTACACCTCCACCATCGTTTTCCTGGTGCGTAAAGGCAATCCGAAACAAATTCATGACTGGAACGATCTGGTGAAGCCGGGTGTGTCCGTGATCACCCCGAACCCGAAAAGCTCTGGCGGCGCACGCTGGAACTATCTGGCCGCCTGGGGTTACGCCCTGCATCACAATAATGGCGATCAGGCTAAAGCACAGGATTTCGTGAAGTCGCTGTATAAAAACGTTGAAGTGCTGGACTCCGGCGCGCGTGGTTCAACCAATACCTTCGTGGAACGTGGCATTGGCGATGTGCTGATTGCGTGGGAAAACGAAGCGCTGCTGGCCACCAACGAACTGGGCAAAGACAAATTTGAAATCGTCACCCCGAGCGAATCGATTCTGGCTGAACCGACCGTGTCTGTTGTCGACAAAGTGGTGGATAAGAAAGGCACTCAGGCCGTGGCCGAAGCCTATCTGAAGTATCTCTACACGCCAGAAGGCCAGGAGATCGCTGCGAAGAACTACTATCGTCCGCGTGATGAAGCGGTGGCGAAGAAGTATGAAAACGCCTTCCCGAAACTGAAGCTGTTCACTATCGATCAGGAATTCGGTGGCTGGACCAAAGCGCAGAAAGAACACTTCTCGAATGGCGGGACTTTCGACCAGATCAGCAAACGCTAGACGCTGATAGCCACATCAGGCCCGGGACGCATCGCGCGACCGGGCTTTTTTGTTTGTCATCATTTTGCGTTACTCTTTCGTCTCATTCAGAAACAGGAAACGCATCATGAAAAAAGCCGCTTTTCTCCTGCTGGCGCTGGTGGCGTTAGCCATTGTGGCCGTCAGTGTGTTCCGGATGAAGGCGGGCCACCCCGATGCGCTACGCGACATTGTCCTCGACCAGTGCCTGCCCGGTCAGCTGCAGCAGCGCAATCCCGCGCCCTGCGCCCAGGTGAAACCGGATGCCGGATACGCGGTATTAAAAGATCGCAACGGGCCGCTGCAGTATCTGCTGTTGCCCACTTACCGGATCAATGGCACCGAAAGTCCACTTCTTACCCAGGCTAACACGCCCAACTTCTTCTGGCTGGCATGGCAGGCGCGCAGCTTTATGCGCCTGAAACACGGCGCGGATATTCCTGACAGTGCGGTGTCGCTGACGATTAATTCCCGCACCGGACGCACGCAAAATCATCTGCATATCCATATCTCCTGCCTGCGCCCGGACATCCGTGCGTCGCTAAATGCGCATCAGGCGCAAATCAGCACCCAGTGGCTGCCGTTCCCCGGTGGACTGGAAGGAAACACCTATCTGGCGCGTCGGGTAACGGATGCGGAGCTGGTCAAACGCAGTCCATTCATCATGCTGGCCGAGGAGGTCCCGGATGCGCGTGAGCATATGGGACGCTACGCCATGGCGATGGCGCAGCAGGCAGATGGGTCGTTTATCCTGCTCGCAACCGAGCGTAATCTACTGGCGCTTAACCTCGCATCGGCTGAGGAATTGCAGGATCATCAATGCGATATCCTGAATTGACCCCACCATAAATGGCGTTTACACAGGCAAACGCTCCTCGTAGACTTGCTGAAAAATTCTACAGGAGACAGGTATGTCGCTCTGGTTTACTCACCCGCTATTTCTGCCCTCGCTGATTATTCTGGTCACCATCGTGCTGTGGGCGACGGCGCTATTGCCGGAATTTCTTACCGCATTGCTGTTCTTTACGGCAGCGATGATCGCCCGTATTGCGCCGCCGGAGGTGATTTTTGGTGGATTTGCGTCGTCTGCCTTCTGGCTGGTGTTCAGCGGATTTGTGCTGGGCGTGGCGATCCGCAAAACGGGGCTGGCGGACAGGGCCGCGCGGGCGCTGTCGGCAAAGCTGACCGACTCCTGGGTGCTGATGGTGGCGAGCGTAGTGCTGCTCAGCTACGCGCTGGCGTTTGTGATGCCGTCTAATATGGGGCGTATCGCTTTGCTGATGCCGATTGTGGCGGCGATGGCGAGGCGGGCGGGCATTGCCGATGGCTCCCGGGCGTGGTTTGGCCTGGCGCTTGCCGTCGGGTTTGGCACCTTCCAGCTTTCCGCCACCATCCTGCCTGCCAACGTGCCCAATCTGGTGATGAGCGGTGCGGCGGAAGGGTCCTACGGTATCCACCTCAACTACGTGCCGTATTTGCTGTTGCACACGCCAGTGCTGGGCATCCTGAAAGGATTGATTCTGATCGGCCTGATCTGCTGGCTGTTCCCTGGTGCCCCGAAACCGGCGCAGGATCTGGCGCCATCGGAACCGATGGGGCGCGATGAGAAGCGGCTGGCCTGGCTGTTGGCCGTGGTGCTGGTGATGTGGGTAACCGAGAGCTGGCACGGCATTGGCCCGGCGTGGGTTGGGCTTGCGGCCTCGCTGGTGGTACTGCTGCCACGCGTGGGGTTCATCAGCGGCGAGGAGTTTTCGACGGGCGTGAACATGCGCACCTGTATTTACGTGGCGGGCATTCTGGGGCTAGCGATCACCGTAACGCAAACCGGGATAGGCCGCGCGGTGGGCGAGGCACTGCTACAGGTGATGCCGCTGGATGCCGACAACCCGTTCACCAGCTTCCTGGCGCTGACCGGCATTACCACGGCGCTGAATTTTATTATGACCGCTAACGGCGTGCCGGCGCTGTATACCACCCTGGCACAAAGCTTCTCGGACGCGACCGGTTTTCCGCTGCTGTCGGTGATCATGATTCAGGTGCTGGGCTATTCCACGCCGCTGCTGCCGTATCAGGCGTCACCGATTGTGGTGGCGATGGGCTTAGGTAAGGTGCCTGCGCGGGCGGGGATGTTGCTGTGTCTGGCGTTGGCAATCGCCACTTATCTGGTGCTGCTGCCGCTGGATTATCTGTGGTTCAGGATATTGGGACAGCTATAAAAAAAGCCCGGTAGCGCTCGCGCTTGCCGGGCCTGAAATGCAACGGGCGTTAACGAATTACGCCTGTTTAGCGGCTTCTGCTGCTTTTACGATCACTGCGAAAGCGTCTGCTTTCAGGGATGCACCGCCAACCAGCGCGCCGTCGATATCCGGCTGGGTGAACAGCTCAGCTGCGTTGGCTGCGTTTACGGAACCGCCGTACTGGATGATCACTTGCTCAGCCACTTTCGCGTCGGCTTTAGCAATGTGGTCACGGATAAATTTGTGAACCGCCTGAGCCTGCGCAGGGGTGGCAGATTTGCCAGTACCGATTGCCCATACAGGTTCGTAAGCGATAACTGCGCCTTCGAACGCGCTAGCGCCCTGAGTTTTCAGCACGGCGTCAATCTGACGTGCGCACACTTCTTCGGTTTTGCCTGCTTCGTTTTCTGCTTCGGTTTCACCGATGCACAGAACCGGCACCAGACCTTGCTCTTTCACCACGGCAAATTTCTTCGCGATGAATTCGTCAGATTCTTTGTGGTAAGTACGACGCTCAGAGTGACCGATGATGATGTATTTTGCGCCGATATCTTTCAGCATTTCAGCGGAGGTTTCACCGGTGAATGCGCCAGACAGGTTAACGTCAACGTTCTGCGCGCCCAGAATGATATGGCTGCCGTCAGCGGCGTGTTTAGCCAGATCCAGATACATGTCTGGTGGAGCGATAGCAACGCCGCAGCCGGTCACGCCAGCCAGCTCTTTACGCAGGTTCGCAACCAGTTCATTTACCATGTGGCGGCTGCCGTTGAGTTTCCAGTTACCCATCACTAAAGGATGTCGCATTTCAATTCTCCACGCTACAAGAGCGAATTAAGGATTATGGCCGCCCTGACGGGCAGCATGGTCTGTGAATCAGTATAGAGATTTTCCCTCGAAAGGCTTTGCTTTTTGTCATTAATTCACCCCTCCAGGCGTCTCAGATAGCGCCAGCTTAATCGGTTCAACAGCGAAGGTCAGCCCCTTTTCGCCGTTGTCTGCCACCACATAGCGAACCGCACCTTCCGTTTCGGCGTAGTAGCGCTTATTTTTGCCTGCCGACAGGAGCTTTTGCAGTTTCTTCTGGCTTTGAGAGGGGGTCAGTGCGGGGGTAAAGGCGCGTAAAATCGCACTCATGTACTCCAGCGCTTTGGCTTTCGCCGCTTTCTGTTCTGGCCCCTGTACGGGCAGCCAGGTGATCTGCATGCTCTTGATTTTTAGCGTTCCGCGCTCAAGCGCGGTAGAGGCATACAGATTGTCATTAATCTTACTGGCCGCGCGGGTCAGGTTCGGGGTGTCGCGGGCACCGTCAATGGCACGAAACTCGCTAAGTGCAAGCGTGGGGTTGCTGCTATTGAACGTTTCACGAAAGAGGCTAATGGACTGGTCAAAAGACGGCGCACCCGGCATTACATAAGGTGCCGTAGCAGGCGCGGATGTCTGTGCTGCGCGCGCAGAAAAGCTCGCACCCAGCAGTATTAAACTCAGCCAAATAAAGAGAAACTGCATCTTCATCAATAAAATCCCTGAATGTTACTACCCACGATTAAAACGGTATCCGCTTGGCTTGTCAAAAGGATGCAACTCCAGGGTAAACTACGCTCCGCTACGAATCTAAGGAACCCGATATGACCATACAGCAGTGGCTGTTCTCATTCAAAGGGCGTATTGGACGCCGTGATTTCTGGATCTGGATAGGCATCTGGATTGTCGCCCTGCTGATCCTGTTTAGCCTCGCGAGCCTCGCGTGGTTAACTACCCAGACCGCTGCATTTGTGCTGGTCTCACTGCTGTGGCCGACGTCAGCGGTGTTGGTTAAACGGCTGCACGACCGGGGCCGATCAGGGCTGTGGGCGCTGCTGGTTGTTCTGGCGTGGATGCTGCTGGCGGGGAACTGGTCGATGCTGCCGTCGATGTTGCCGTGGGTCGTCGGGCGCTTAATCCCCACCATTATTTTTGTGATGATCGTTGTCGACCTGGGCGCCTTTATTGGCACCCAGGGCGTGAATAAATACGGGAAAGATACGATCGACGTGAAGTACCTTTAATTACCAGTAGTGTTCAGCAGTCATATGGCCCGGCCGACGACGCAAATGTTTGGTCATCTGTCGGGTCGTTTTCAGCAGTTCCTGGGTATCGCGCACCATCTGCGGGTTGCCACACAGCATCACATGACAGGTTTCAGCCGCCATTGACAGACCCACGGCCGCTTCGAGCTCGCCATTTTCAATCAGCGCCGGCACACGTCCGGTCAGGGAACCTTCCACCGTTTCGCGACTGACCACCGTCTGAATTTTCAGTTTGCCTTCATAGCGTTTTTGTAATTCCAGCATCAATGGCAGATAGCTCAAATCGGCGGCATAGCGCGCGGCGTGAACCAGCACGATATTTTTAAACCGTTCCAGGTCCTGTCCGTACTGCAGAATAGAAAGGTAAGGGCCGATGGCGGTACCGGTTGCCAGCATCCACAGCGTGTCGCAGGCCGGAACTTCATCCAGCACGAAGAAACCTGCCGCTTCGCTCACAATCTGGATCTCATCGCCAGGCTTGAGTGCCGCCAACCGCGGGCTCAGTTTGCCATCGGGGACGGTGACCAGATAGAACTCAAGATCCGGGTTATCCGGTGCGTTAACGTAGGAGTAGGCGCGCTGCACGCGTTCGCCGTCGATTTCCAGACCCAGCTTGGCGAATTGCCCGGCAGTGAAGGGATGGATGGGCGCATGGACGGTGAGACTAAATAGCGCATCGGTCCAGAATTCTACCTTTTTAACTTTACCTGTTACCCACTCGGCCATGATGTTCTCCTGTGCTGATTTCTTGTTCTATCTTCCTTACCTGAGAGGCAGATTTCCAGCCCGTACGGGCCGGAAAGCTCAATTGATCAAACGGTATTACAGAATGTGGGTCTGCACGTCGGGATCTTTGCGGTCCAGATAGTGAATCGACTGGATGCGGCGAATGGTGCGTGATTTGCCACGGATCAGCAGCGTTTCGGTGGTCGCCATGTTGCCTTTGCGGCTGATGCCGTCCAGCAGGTCACCCTTGGTGATGCCGGTGGCCGAGAAGATGACGTTATCGTTACGCGCCATGTCATCCAGCTGCAGGACGGTATTGGCTTCAATACCCATAGCGGCACAGCGCGCCAGCTCCTGCTCGCCGATAAGACGGTTCGCGTCGCTGTCGCCTTTTACCGCATGACGTGCCAGCAGGCGGCCCTGCATATCGCCATCTAGGGCGCGGATCGCCGCCGCTGAAATTACACCTTCCGGTGCGCCACCGATCCCGTACAGCACGTCGACTTCGCTGTCCGGCATACAGGTGAGGATCGAGGCCGCGACGTCGCCATCGGGGATGGCAAACACGCGTACGCCCAGCTGCTGCATGTGAGCGATGACGGCATCATGACGGGGTTTCGCCAGAATAGTGACGGTCAGCTCGCTCAGCGGTTTATCCAGCGCGGCGGCAACGTTACGCAGGTTATCCGCCAGAGGCAGGTTCAGGTCGATAGCCCCTTTGGCGCCCGGCCCGACAATCAGCTTTTCCATGTACATATCCGGCGCATTAAGGAACGAACCTTTATCGCCCACCGCCAATACTGCCAGCGCGTTGGCCTGACCCATGGCGGTCATGCGGGTGCCTTCAATCGGATCGACCGCGATATCCACCGCGTCGCCTTTGCCGGTACCGACTTTTTCACCAATAAACAGCATCGGCGCTTCGTCGATTTCACCTTCGCCAATCACGATGGTGCCGTCAATGTTGACCTGGTTGAGCACAATGCGCATCGCATGAACGGCAGCCCCGTCAGCGATATTCTTATCGCCGCGGCCAAGCCACTTGTAGCCCGCAAGGGCGGCGGCTTCGGTTACGCGGGAAAATTCGATAGCAAGTTCACGTTTCATTGAGTACTCGTGCGGTCAAAAGGAATTGCACGAAGTTTATCACAGAGTGGGGAGGGGCGAGGGGACCGGTGCGGTCAGTGCCCCTCTCCCCAGAGGAGAGAGGGGCAAAGAAAGGATTACTCCTCGTGCTCTTCCCACGCCAGCGCGCGTTTCACCGCTTTCTTCCAGCCGCTGTAGCGGAAGTTGCGCTCGGTGGTTTCGATGCCCGGACGGAATTCACGTTCGATGACTGCTTTTTCCTGCAGCTCGTCGAGGTTCTGCCAGAAGCCCACCGCCAGACCGGCAAGGTAAGCCGCGCCGAGGGCCGTCACTTCACGCACTTCCGGGCGCTCCACGCGGGTGCCAAGAATGTCGGACTGGAACTGCATCAGGAAGTTGTTCGCTACCGCGCCGCCGTCCACGCGCAGGGCGTGCAGACGAATGCCGGAGTCGGCCTGCATTGCTTCCAGTACATCGCGGGTCTGATAGGCAATAGATTCCAGCGTCGCGCGGATGATGTGGTTCGAGTTCACACCACGCGTCAGGCCGAAAATCGCACCGCGGGCATATGGATCCCAGTACGGCGCGCCCAGTCCGGTAAACGCCGGTACCACGTACACGCCGTTGGTGTCTTTCACTTTGGTGGCGAAATACTCGGAGTCAAACGCGTCGCTGATCAGCTTCATCTCGTCACGCAGCCACTGAATGGATGCGCCGGCCATAAACACCGCGCCTTCCAGCGCGTAGTTCACTTCTCCGCGCGGACCGCAGGCGATAGTGGTCAACAGCCCGTGTTCCGACTTCACCGCTTTCTCGCCGGTGTTCATCAGCATAAAGCAGCCGGTACCGTAGGTGTTTTTCGCCATCCCTTCCTTCACACACAGCTGGCCAAACAGCGCCGCCTGCTGGTCACCGGCGATCCCGGCGATAGGAATACGCGTGCCGCCTTTACCGCCGATATTGGTCTGACCATAAATCTCAGAGGACTTACGTACCTGCGGCAGCATGGCGCGCGGGATGTCCAGCGCCTCCAGCATCTTGTCATCCCACTCGAGGGTGTTGATGTTGAACAGCATGGTGCGCGAGGCGTTGGTGTAGTCGGTGACGTGGACGCGTCCCTGGGTCATCTTCCAGACCAGCCAGGTATCCACGGTGCCGAATAACAGTTCGCCGCGCTTAGCACGCTCGCGGGAACCTTCCACGTGGTCGAGGATCCACTTCACTTTGGTCCCCGAGAAGTACGGGTCAACCACCAGGCCGGTGGCGCTGCGGACATACTCTTCCATGCCGTCGCGCTTGAGCTTTTCGCAGATCTCTGCGGTACGGCGACACTGCCAGACGATAGCGTTGTAGATTGGTTTACCGGTTTCACGTTCCCAGACAATCGCCGTTTCGCGCTGGTTAGTAATGCCAATCGCCGCAATTTCATCGGAACTGATGTCCGCTTTCGCCAGCACTTCGACCAGGGTCGAACTTTGTGTCGCCCAGATCTCCATCGGGTCGTGTTCAACCCAGCCTGGCTTAGGATAAATTTGCTCGAATTCGCGCTGCGATACGCTGACGATATTCGCGTCATGATCCATCACGACAGCGCGGGAGCTGGTCGTGCCCTGGTCGAGCGCAACGATATATTTTTTGTCGGTCATAGTAGGGTCCCGTAGTCAGATTACAGCGAAGCGTTTTGTTGTGTGCCAGAGGTCGTGTCCTTCTCCTCGGCGATACAGGTGTCGCACGGCAAGTGGCGGCCAATCAGCTTACGATAGCCGAATGCGCCCAGCGCAGCACCTACAATGGGGCCGAACAGCGGCACCAGGAAGTAAGGAATGTCTTTCGCACCGGTGAAAGCAACATCGCCCCAGCCTGCAAAGAAGGCGAAGGTTTTCGGTCCGATGTCGCGGGCCGGGTTCATGGCGAAGCCGGTCAGTGGTCCCATCGATGCGCCGATAACCGCAATCAGCAGGCCGATCAGCAGCGGTGCCAGCGGCCCGCGCGGAATGCCGTTGCCATCATCGCCCAGCGCCATGATGACGCCCATCAGGATCGCGGTAATCACCATTTCGACGGCAAAGGCCTGCACAAAATTAATGTGTGGGTTGGGATAGGTCGAGAAGATGCCCGCCAGCTCCAGACTTTCGGCGCTGCCGCGAACCATGTGGTGCGTTTGTTCAAAGTCGATAAACAGATTGTAATACAGGCCGTAAACCAGTGCTGCCGCGCAAAAGGCACCGGCAAACTGCGCCACGATATAGGGGGCGACTTTGCGCCCGTCAAAGCAGGCAAACAGCCATAACGCAATGGTCACCGCAGGGTTAAGATGCGCGCCAGAAACACCCGCGGTCAGGTAGATGGCCATCGCCACACCCAGACCCCAGATCACGCTGATTTCCCACTGACCGAAGCTGGCGCCCGCCACTTTCAGCGCCGCCACGCATCCGACACCGAAGAAAATGAGCAATCCGGTACCCAGAAACTCGGCGATGCACTGACCTTTTAAGGTTGAGGTTTCACTCATAATCGGATCCTGAAAGAAAATTTATGGTTATTGTTAGCGTGGCTATGGTCATACCAGCCCGCTCGTTCTGTAGATATAGTGTTAATTTATCGTTAACGAGCAAAAACGAGAAATATCGAAATCAAAATGTGTGTACTGCGTCAATAAAATGAGCGATAACGCGCCATAAAGTGAGCGCACCAGCAGAAGAGGGGTAGCGGGCTGAAGCATTTCATTAACTAAAGTGTTAACAATTTAGGGGTATATGACGCGAACGCACCAGGAGGAGGCCGAAAAGTGTGGGAAACCGCAATCTGCGCGGTCTGCCGCTGGACAGGGACGACGGGGCTCCATACAATCGGCACTATATGTTGTGCGCGTTTACGTTAAAGCGTCGCCTTGCAATTCAGGAGAGGTAGGATTATGTCTTTAGAAGTGTTTGAGAAACTGGAATCCAAAGTACAGCAGGCGATTGACACCATCACCCTGCTGCAGATGGAAATCGAAGAGCTGAAAGAAAAAAACAACGCGCTGTCGCAGGAAATTCAGACTGCTCAGCACGGTCGCGAAGAGCTGGAGCGTGAAAACCACCACCTGCGCGAACAGCAGACTGGCTGGCAGGATCGTCTGCATGCCCTGCTGGGACGTATGGAAGAAGTGTAATTTTGAATTCGTAAAAAAGGCATCCTGAATGGATGCCTTTTTTATTATAGGGAATCAGTTCGCACGGGATATCGTACTCAGCAACCAGCACCTGTCACTCACGTGGGCTGAGCGGCCAGGTTTGTATTTTCAGTCCATGACACAGAGACTTCTCAGCCAGCATTATTTTACTCGCCTTTTAAAAGGGTTAAATATGCGACCCTCCTTGTTCTTTCAGGGCCATGTAGTTGTCAGTTCCTGTCCGCGCTCATCAGCCGGAAACCATCGCCACGTCATACTGAGCAGCCAGGGCAACAACAGCGGCATGACAATGTTCACACAGGTGATAGTCGGTGTCTGACCGGTAAGCCCCTCAGTCCGCATGATTCTGCCCGCCATATTTGGCTTTCAGCCGGGCAACGACCCGGTCCATTGCTCCGCGTTCTTTTGCAAAGGTACGGGCATAACGCTCCTTGCCCTGTAAGCCCAGCATTGGTCGCCAGACCTGCGGTGGATTATGCTCTGCGCCCTTGTTGACGGGGTCATTCTCAGCCGGCTGACAGGCGGCAACCACTTCCGCAGGCCATTCCGGGATTTTGCAGGTCAGCATAACCAGCCAGCGCGGAAAGCTGATAACGAAAAAGACAGGAAGCTGCAGCGCATTGACCAGCAGGCCGAGCCGCCCGAACCACTGCTTACTGAGGTAAAACAGTCCGAACAGCCAGCCCTCTTTCTGCTTTTCCACCGGCGGGCACCAGGCTATGGAGTCCGCGAGGTCCGGGAGATACTCATCCCCCTCTTCCATATAGCAGCGAATAAATTCCCAGTACATGGTCAGGACATCGGGGTCACTCTCCAGATTAATCGGGAGAGGGATACATTCCGTAACAGTGTCCCCGTCATCTCCCGTAAGGCATCCCAAAATGGTCCATTCTTTTGCCAGCCGTCCCTTCGTTGAACGCAGAACAAATCTGAGATCCTGCCACGGCACGGACAACACCGTTCCACCGGACTGATAGACATACACCATCCCGTTTTTACGGTTAAAGCGGATCGGATAGTAGGTACTGAAAAATATCTCAGAGACCATTAGCCTGTATGCAGCCCAGGAAAGAGGAAGTGATATTAAGCACCACACAACAATCAAAAGTATCCAGGTCTTAAGCGGATATCCGCCCTCCCAGAGCATAGGAACTATCAATGAGAGAAAGGTGCCAATAAACATAATACAGAATATTATTCCTGCCCCCAGAGTTAAGACACCTCTCCAGTTATAATACCGGTCAACCAGTTCCAGATAGGTCGAGTTCAGACGCACCACGCTGTCAAACCCGGAGATCCCTGGAACATCCGGATCACCTGTTTTCTGCGAGTAAATTTTAAAAACACGTTTATCACTGAGGCGGAGAAATCCCTTATAGAACCGCTTGGTCGGGTCGGCAGGGAAGCGTTTAAACGGATTAAACATGCGCGCCTCGCTGGGTGGTCAGAGCCATATAGCCGCCTGTTTCCTTGTGCTCATCAGCCGGAAACCAGGGCAACAACAGCGCCATGACAATGTCCCTATAAGTGATATAAGGTGCCTGGCCGGTAAGCCCCTCAGTCCGCATGATTCTGCCCGTCATATTTGGCTTTCAGCCGGGCAACAACCCGGTCCATTGCTCCGCGCTCTTTTGCAAAGGTACGGGCATAACGTTCCTTGCCCTGCAAGCCCAGCATTGGTCGCCAGACCTGCGGCGGATTATGCTCTGCGCCCTTGTTGACGGGGTCATTCTCAGCCGGCTGACAGGCGGCAACCACTTCCGCAGGCCATTCCGGGATTTTGCAGGTCAGCATAACCAGCCAGCGCGGAAAGCTGATAACGAAAAAGACAGGAAGCTGCAGCGCATTCACCAGCAGACCGAGCCGCCCGAACCACTGCTTACTGAGGTAGAACAGTCCGAACAGCCAGCCCTCTTTCTGCTTTTCTACCGGCGGGCACCAGGCTATGGAGTCCGCCAGGTCCGGGAGATACTCATCTCCCTCTTCCATATAGCAGCGAATAAATTCCCAGTACATGGTCAGGACATCGGGGTCACTCTCGAGATTAATCGGGAGAGGGATACATTCCGTAACAGTGTCTCCGTCATCTCCCGTAAGGCATCCCACAATGGTCCACTGCGTTGAGAGTCGTCCCTTCGTTGGGTGCAGGACAAATTTGAGTTCATCCCAAGGCACGGACAGTACCGTTCCACCGGACTGGTAGACATACACCATCCTGTTTTTACGGTTAAAGCGGATCGGATAGTAGGTACTGAAAAATATCTCAGAAACCATTAGCCTGTATGCAGCCCAGGAAAGAGGGAGTGATATTAAGCACCATACAACAATCAAAAGTATCCAGGTCTTAAGCGGATATACTCCTTCGCGCCGTCCGCCAGACGGTCCCAGCTTATGCCCAGCCACCAGTCTGGTCCGCTGCTTTTCAGCTGTGCATTCATCTCGGCAATCCAGCCATCGTGATTAAAGAAGGCCGCCCGCTGAAGAAAGTTTTCCGGCGTCAGTGGGGCCTGATTCAGCTGCTGATCGATGTGGGTAATCACTCCGCCTTTGTCGTTCATCCCTGCCAGTACTTTCGTCACTGTCTGGATATAGCGTCCGCCACTGTGTGCACAGGTCGGGTCAAAGTGCTGCACAAAGTAATTCGTCATCACCGGCCCCTGCAGCCAGGCCAGATACATCCGGGTGATGGGAATGACTGAACTGTTGTCATACTCGGTCAGCCAGTCTTTCAGCGTTTGACTGAATGCCTGTGTCTTCGCCCGATCGATATATTTTTCATAACCCGTCTGCCACGCCTCATCTATCCGGTCCTTCCTGCTGGCCTCATTCAGGACATGCATTCGGTCGGCCATGTCCGGAGCCGGAAATCTCGGTCCCGCTGGCGTGTCCCCGCCATAGCGCATCTGCCGCTCATATTTTTCATCGCCGGCTTCTGCCGACAGGTAAAAGTGGTTACGCATCGACAGTTCGACGCTGCCGAGCATGGTCTGCAATGCAATACCACGACTCAATACCGGATTTGTGGCAATAGCCTGCTGCATCCGGTAGCGTGCCAGCGCCGAAATTTCCGTCGCTACCCCGACCGGGTCAGACAGCATCAGAATCGCGCCGTTACCGGCGTTCAGGTTATCTGCTGCCTGTTGTAAATCGGCTGCAGAATGATTGCTGACAGCTTTGAGGGGAGAGGGAGTCCAGGCTTTAAGAGTGCTGTTGCGCAGTACGGAGCTGTATTCAGCCACGCAGTCAACGAGCTGACTGAAGGGCAGAGCCTGCTGACCGCTATGGTTAGTAAGCCAGGCATCCATATCAAATTTCTGCATATACTGGCGTTGCCATGCCGCATCTTCATGCTGTTTGCGTACCAACGGTGTCCACGACTCTTCAGACCACGCAAACCAGTACACCCCGTTAAGTATACCGGCTGGCTTCACCGGCAATGTCACCAGGGAAGCGGTGGCCAGTTCATCTGATTGGGTAATACAGGGCTTGATATCCCCACTTTCCACGCGCGGCGGCACGACGCCATCCTCTGGAAGAGGATAAAAATAGCCGTCGCCGGTAACATAATAGTGAAGCCAGCGTTGTGAACGTTCTGCCCAAATGTATAAAAATCCCTGCCTTAGCAGACGGGCGGTATAGTCTGCTCCTCCTTCGGCCGTTACCGGTACGGTGATACTGCCGGGTAATGTCGGTAGCCTGTCACCTTTTTCCATGATTGCCGGACGAACCGGCAGGACGGGTAAACCGTAGCGCTGGCAGAACTTACATCCCTTTTCGTTGCTCATAATGAATCCATTCTTCTTCAGTCAGTGAAACCTGTCCGGCATGTAGGAAAGGTATAACCCTTGTTTTGTGGTGGTTATTTGGCCATGATACACCCAGTAGGATTTAACCTAACCTAAATTTTCTTGGCGTCGGCAGCTATTATTAACGTTTGGCTGTTCAGGAGACGTGCGATGGGCTGAGGGTAAAACTGTCGGGGCGTATTAAGGCAAAGGTTCGTGGGGGTGTGCGTGCATTCAGGTTGTAGGGAAATGCCGTAAGCCTGCAACGAAGAGTATGAACAAGGCAATTTTACTGAATGTTATCTTTTAACGCCAAAGCCATTGGGGAAGCAGGATGCTCAGGGGGCGGTGGAGACTTACAACACATAGCGGGCTCATCTGTCGCTGGAATACAAAACGCCCGATGAAGTTCATCGGGCGTAGCAAGGCTGAAAAGTGTCAACCTATTCCAGACAGTTACTCAATATCCAGCGGATCTTCGGAAAGAATGATCCCGGTATTGTCGGCGTAGAGATGGTCGCCGGAGAAGAACGTCACACCGCCGAAGTTGACGCGCACGTCGCTTTCACCAATGCCTTCACCTGCGGCACCCACCGGAATAGCGGCCAGCGCCTGAATGCCCAGGTCCAGCTCTTCCAGGTCATCTACCTGACGCACTGCGCCATACACCACAAGGCCTTCCCATTCGTTTTGCAGGGCGAGACGGGCAAGATCGGCGTCGATGAGTGCGCGGCGTACAGAGCCCCCGCCATCGACCAGCAGAATGCGACCACGGCCGTTCTGCTCGAGCAGATCGTACAGCAACCCGTTGTCCTCAAAACATTTCACCGTAATGATCTGTCCGCCAAACGACGACCGTCCTCCAAAGTTGGAAAACAGCGGTTCTACGACGTTAACATCTTCCTGGTAGATGTCACAAAGCTCAGAGGTATCGTATTTCATAGGCTTAAGGTTCAGTTGCTGCGAGTGATTTCAGTATATCGCGCGAATCGCATTGTTTGCAAAATCATCAATTGTTAATTGATATTTGTCAGCTAAATAAGCGTCTGGCTGAGCACAATTCCGACCACGAACAACAGGTTAGTCAGCAGTGCGCCTTTTACCGTGCGTTCGAGCATTGGCGGCATCGCAGAGGCGTTCAGCTCGCGCATCACGAAGCGCGCCTGCTTAATCAGCAGCGGCGCCGCCAGCACAAACAGCCAGCCCCACAGGCTGTGCAGGGAGATCAGGTTAAACAGCGCCAGGCAAACCAGCGCGCCGATGAGCAGGCCAGCATGGTAATGTCGTGCGTTGATCGGGCCTAACCGCACCGCCAGGGTGTTTTTACCGTTCTGACGGTCGCTGTCGATATCACGCAGGTTATTGATGTTCAGCACCGCGGCGGCCAATAAGCCACAGGCAGTGGCAGGCAGGAACAGGGCGGGAATTAACGTATGTGCCTGCAGATAACCGCTACCCATCACGCTCAGCCAGCCGAAAAACACCAGCACCGAAATATCACCCAAACCGATATACCCGTAGGGACGCGTGCCGACGGTGTAAGTGATGGCGGCAATGATGGCCAGAAGACCCAGCACCATAAAGCCAATAAAATCAGCCGGCGTTTTACAGGCGACCGAGACCAGCGCCAGGCCCGACAAGCAGATTAAAACCACGGTGATAATCAGCGCGCGCTTCATCTGCGCCTGGGTAATCGCCCCTTTCTGCATGCCGCGCAGTGGCCCGATACGATCGGGTTTGTCGCTGCCTTTCACCGCGTCGCCGTAATCGTTCGCCAGGTTAGAGAGGATTTGCAGCAGTCCCGCAGTGGTCAGCGCTAATACCGCGACGAGCGGATCGAAATGACCTTGCCACCAGGCAAGCGCGGTGCCAACGACAATGGCGGCAAAGGCCAGAGGTAATGTCTTAGGACGAAGACTTTCGAGCCACGCCTGAGTACGGCTGATATCAGTCATAGTAATTTAGCCAATAAAAATGGGGGCTATAGCCCCCATCAACAGTGATGAAAATACAGTAACCGCGATTATAGGATAAAACGGCTCAGATCTTCATCTGCTACTAAAGCGTCAAGATGCTTACTCACATAGTTGGCATCAATAGTAATGCTCTGACCATTCAGGTCGCTCGCCTCATAGGAGATATCCTCCACCAGACGTTCCAGCACGGTGTGCAGACGACGCGCACCGATGTTTTCGGTGGTTTCGTTAACCTGCCATGCCGCCTGAGCGATGCGTTTAATACCGTCCTCGGTGAACTCAATGTTCACGCCTTCGGTGGCCATCAGCGCTTTGTACTGCACGGTGATGGACGCATTCGGTTCAGTCAGGATGCGCTCGAAATCTTCGGTGGTCAGCGCCTGCAGCTCAACGCGGATAGGCAGACGACCCTGCAGCTCAGGGATCAGATCGGATGGCTTCGCCACCTGGAATGCGCCAGAGGCGATAAACAGGATGTGATCGGTTTTGACCATGCCGTGCTTGGTAGAGACGGTACAGCCCTCTACCAGCGGCAGCAGGTCGCGCTGAACGCCTTCACGAGACACGTCCGGACCATTGGATTCGCCACGCTTACAGATTTTATCGATCTCATCGATAAACACGATCCCGTGCTGTTCAACGGCATCGATAGCATCCTGCTTCAGCTCTTCCGGGTTCACCAGCTTCGCGGCTTCTTCTTCAATCAGCAGTTTCATCGCGTCTTTGATTTTCAGCTTACGCGGTTTTTGCTTCTGTCCGCCCAGGTTCTGGAACATGGACTGCAGCTGGCTGGTCATCTCCTCCATACCAGGAGGTGACATAATTTCCATGCCCATTGGCGCGGCGGCGAGATCGATCTCAATCTCTTTGTCGTCCAGCTGGCCTTCACGCAGTTTTTTACGGAAAGACTGACGCGCGGCAGAAGGTTCAGCAGGTTGTTCTGCCTGGCCCCAGTTATTTTTTGCCGGTGGGATCAGCACATCCAGGATGCGCTCTTCCGCCATCTCTTCAGCGCGATAGCGGTTTTTCTCGATTGACTGGACTCGCACCATTTTAATCGCCGAATCGGTCAGATCGCGGATGATAGAGTCCACTTCTTTGCCCACATAGCCCACTTCGGTGAACTTAGTCGCTTCAACTTTGATGAACGGCGCGTTCGCCAGCTTCGCCAGACGACGGGCAATTTCAGTTTTACCGACGCCGGTCGGGCCGATCATCAGAATGTTTTTTGGCGTCACTTCATGGCGCAGCTCTTCGTCGAGCTGCATGCGGCGCCAGCGGTTACGCAGGGCGATCGCCACAGAACGCTTGGCGTTATCCTGGCCGATGATGTGTTTGTTCAGTTCGCTAACAATTTCGCGTGGGGTCATTTCAGACATGAGAAATCCTTACGCCTTAGACGGCAATTCTTCGATGGTGTGGAAGTGGTTGGTATAGATGCAGATATCACCTGCAATATCCAACGCCTTCACAGCGATATCGCGTGCGCTCATGTCGGTATTTTCCAACATTGCGCGGGCGGCGGCCTGGGCGTATGGGCCACCGGAACCGATAGCAATCAGGTCGTTTTCTGGTTGTATCACGTCACCGTTACCGGTGATGATCAGTGAAGCATTTTCGTCAGCAACGGCCAGCAGCGCTTCAAGTTTGCGCAGCATACGATCGGTACGCCAGTCTTTTGCCAGTTCAACGGCGGCTTTAACCAGATGGCCCTGGTGCATTTCGAGCTTACGTTCGAACAGCTCAAACAGCGTGAAGGCGTCAGCCGTACCGCCTGCAAACCCAGCGATCACTTTGTCGTTATACAGACGACGCACTTTTTTCACGTTGCCTTTCATGACGGTATTACCCAGCGTGGCCTGGCCATCACCGGCAATTATCACCTGGCCGTTACGGCGTACACTTACTATTGTTGTCACGAAGACCCCCTGGTTTACATAATCGGAATAGGGGCCCCGAGCCAGTGCTCAGGGCTGAATAGTATGATAGATGGGGGGGATTTTGGGGGTTTCAACCCCCGGAGGCGAGTCGAATGCAGTTTGTATGACCCGCCATCTTGAGGCGAGTAATGGTGCTGTCGGCATTGTCTTTGCCTTTCACCGGGCCTATCACTACGCGATTCCAGCCGTTGTTGGTGGTGATGCGCGAATCAAAGCCTTCAAAGGCCAGCTGTGCACGCACAGTCTCCGCCTGTTCTGCGCCTTTAAATGAACCGCACTGCACCATCCAGCGGCGCTCGTCTTTCTTCTCTGCGGTCGGCTTCGGTGCTTCGGTTTCACGGGTAACCGGTGCCGCCTGCTGGGCTTTCGGCTGCTGTGCGGCCGTGTGCGCTGGCGTTTGCAGTAGATCCTGGTACGGCTGCGCAGCGGTGCTTTGCTTAGCGGGCTGCGTTTTTGCCGGCTGCGCTGGCTGAGTCTGCACGGTGCGCGGCTGCTGATACGGCTGTTCCGTTACGCGCGGCTGCGCTTTCGGCTGCTGTACCGTCTGGGTTTGAGCCCATTGTTGCTGCTGTTGTTGTTGAGTTTGCTGCTGCGCCTGACGTTGGCGCTGCAGCGTTTGCTGGCGTTGCGCTGCCGTTTGTTCATTCCACGGCACTTCGTTGAGCTGCGTGGGCTGCTGGCGCATATCGGCCTGCATTTGTGCCAGCAACTGGCGCTGTTCGTTGGTTAACTGCGTGGGATCCTTGACTTCGCCGCCAGCAGAAGGTTCGGTCGGGGCGCGAACGCCCGGCTGACGACTTTCTAGCTCTTTGATATAGCGCCAGCGCTCTTCAGGTTTAGGCGGTAAGCCATTACCGGCGACCTTTTTGCCCTGCAGCGCTTCTGCTTCTTCTTTTTTATGATGCGTAATGAACCAGAGGCCGCCGATAAACGCCACCAGCACCGCCGCAGCAATCGCAACCATTGCAGGTGAGACAGCAGGCAGACTACGTTGCTGGCTCCGTGGGCTACTCTTTTTGCGTCGCGAAGGTGCCGGCTGGCCGCGACGTACATAATCTCGTTGTGCCACTATCGTTTCGCTGTATTTATTCGTTTGTCAGCCCGTCATGTTACTTAAGCGGCGGGCCTTTGACCAGCCGAGGAAGTCTGAAAGGCGGCGACTTTACGTCAGCGCCTGAGTGGAACCACGAATGATTAATTCACAGTCCAGCAAGCGTGACCCGCTGTTGACGGTTTGCCCGTTAAGTTGATCAAGCAACAACATCATCGCTTCACGGCCAATATCGTAGCGTGGCTGCGCCACTGTGGAGAGCGGCGGATCGCAAAACTCAGACAATGAAATATTATCAAAGCCGATAATTGAGAGATCTTTCGGCACATTCAGGCCACGGCGTTTCGCATAAGAGAGCGCACCCAGCGCCATCACGTCGCTGTGGCAGAACACCGCAGTAGGCGGTTCCGGCAGCGCCAGCAGTGTTTCCAGCGCCAGTCCGCCAGCGGCATAGGTAAAATCACCGCGCGCAATGTAGTGTGGATCGACCGTCACGCCGGTACGACGCAGTGCCTGAACGTAGCCCTGCAGGCGATAATGGCACAGTGGCATCTCTTCTGGCCCGGCAATACAGCCAATGCGCTTATGCCCCAAATCCTGCAGATAATTCACGGCGTTAAATGCGGCGGTGAGGTTATCGATATGGACGGTAGGCAGCTCCAGCTCCGGGGCAAATTCGTTAGCCATCACCATCGGCGGCAGGTTGCGCTGCTCTTCGATGCTGGCATCGAACGGCAAACGTGAGCCGAGCAGCAGCATGCCGTCGATCTGCTTGGTGATGATCAGGTCAATAAAGGTTTTTTCCTGCTGGTTCTGGTGCGCGCAGTCGCCAATCAGCACCAGATAGCCTGCAGCGGCGGCAGTCACTTCGATACCGCGGATAATTTCACTGAAAAAGGGATCGCAAATATCGGGCACAATGACCAGGATGGTGCGGGATTCATTTCGTTTGACGTTACGGCCCATCGTCTGGGGCAGATAGCCCACTTCCAGTGCCGCCTGCTCAACGCGATTGCGCGTGGTCTGAGAGACTTTATCGGGATTCATTAAGGCTCGGGATACCGTTGCCGTAGATACATTCGCTTTCAGGGCAACATCTTTCATGGTCGCCGAGGCAACCTCTTTCCTGGACTTCAACCTCTTCTCCTCACAGGCGTATCACCGGTCTTCTGACTCCGTCAGTTTTATCAGATCGTGAATGGAATCGGTTACAGAATTTTCATAAAAAGTGTGAGGCGTGTTGAATTTTTCGATCCGCCTCTCACCGTGATTCAGCTTTCAATGGGATCAACGTCAAGCACCCACTTCACTTTACGCGCTTCCGGCAGGGTATTGATCAGCGTCAGCGCGCCGCTGACGATGTGTTGCAGACGGATCCGCGAAGGGTGCTGCAGCAGGATTTGCCAGCGATAACGTCCGCCACGTTTGGCGGCCAGCGCCGGCACCGGGCCTAAAATCCACAGCTGATTGTCCACCAGCGGACTGGCCTGCAGCAAATTGCGCAGCTGCTGGAGAAACAGCGGTGCCTGCTGGTTGTTGTGATCCTCAGCGCGGATAATCACATGGCTGGTCCATGGCGGGAGTTGCAGGGTCTGCCGCTCCGCCAGCGCCTGGTCGGCAAAGGCGTCATAGCCTTTATGCAGCAGCGTTTGCAGCAGGGGATGATCCGGGTGGTGGGTTTGCAGCACCACTTCACCCTGTTTACCCGCGCGTCCGGCCCGGCCTGCCACCTGCGTGTAGAGCTGGGCAAAGCGTTCCGCAGAGCGGAAATCAGCCGAAAACAGTGCCCCGTCAACGTCCAGAAGCGCAACCAGCGTCACGTCCGGGAAGTGATGGCCTTTCGCCAGCATCTGAGTGCCAATCAGAATACGCGCGCCGCCGCGATGCACTTCGGCCAGCTGCTGCTCAAGCGCACCCTTACGGCTGGTGGTGTCGCGGTCAATGCGCGAGATCGCCACGCCGGGGAAGAAGGGGGTCAACGCCTGTTCCAGCTGTTCGGTACCCAACCCGACCGGCACCATATGAGTCGAGCCGCACGACGGGCACTGACGCGGCACCGGGCGCTGGCTGTCGCAGTGGTGGCAGCGCAGATGGTGCTGGGCCTGATGCAGGGTGTAGTAATGATCGCAGCGCGGACATTCGGCAATCCAGCCGCAGTCGTGGCACAGCAGCGCGGGTGCAAAGCCGCGGCGGTTCAGAAACAGGATCACCTGGTTATTGGCCTGCAGATGCTGGCGCATGCGGGCGATCAGCGCGGGCGCTAATCCGGCCTGCACCTGCTGACCTTTAAGATCCAGTACATGTTGCGTGGCCGGGCGCGCATTGCCCGCCCGGCGGGTCAGGCGCAGCAGATGGTATTTACGCTGCTGCACATTATGCAGAGTTTCAAGCGCCGGGGTGGCGGAGCCGAGAATAATCGGGATCTGCTCGCTGTGGGCGCGATACACCGCCAGATCGCGGGCGTGATAGCGCCAGCCTTCCTGCTGTTTATAGGAACTGTCGTGCTCTTCGTCGATGACGATCACGCCCAGATTTTTAAACGGCGTAAACAGCGACGAGCGGGTGCCAATGACAATCGCCGCCTCGCCATTTTTGGCTTTCAGCCAGGCGCTGAGGCGTTCGCTGTCGTTTAATGCCGAGTGCAGCACTTCCACCGGGGCATTAAAGCGCTCGCGAAAGCGGGCGATAGTTTGCGGCGTCAGGCCAATTTCCGGCACCATTACCAGCGCTTGCTTCCCTTGTGCGAGCACATTTTCCAGCACGCTCAGATAGACTTCGGTCTTGCCGGAGCCGGTCACGCCCGCGAGCAGCCAGGCCGAGAAACGGTCCGACGCGCTGTGGATAGCGCCAACGGCAGTGGCCTGCTCGGTATTCAGACGCAGACGATCGCCCGACACGGCAAAGCCGTCTCGCCAGTCGATTAGCGCGGGCGCTTCGCAGGCCAGTTCGCTCAGTCCTTTTTTACGTAAGCCTTGTAACGCGGCGTCGTTAAAATCGAGGGCTTCAACCTGATGACGCCAGATCCGCCCCTGACGCAGTGCTGCCAGCGCCTGCTGCTGTTTTGGCGAGCGTTTCAGGCTGTTGATGTCGACGGCTTGTCCCTGCTCGGTGGCAAACCAGTACCACACCGGCGCATGGCTGGCGTTTTTACCCTGGCGCAGCAGAATGGGTAAGGCGTGGAACAGCACGTCACCTATCGGATGATGGTAATACTCAGCCGCCCACAGCAGCAAACGCCAGACGCTTTGGGAGAAGACCGGTTCACTGTCCAGCACCTCAACAACGCTTTTCAGCTCATTGATCGGCAGCTCGCTTTTTTCGCTGACGGCGACCACGACCCCCACGCGCTGCTGCTTACCAAACGGCACGTTCACACGACAGCCCGCTTTGGCCTGTATACCGTCTGGCAGCAGGTAATCAAAGGTGCGGGGAAGCGGAACGGGAAGGGCAACGTGAACAACGGGCATCGAATCTTCCTGACTTGAAAAGTGGCGCGTTAGTATACACATTAGTTGCTGGCGTCGTGCTGATCAGTTTGCATACACAAATCTTATTCTGTATGATTCGCCGCCTTTGATGCGCTTTTTGTCGCGTCAGAGTACATACTATTAACATCGCGTGGTGTCTGGCGTTAGGGCTGGAAGAGCGACGCGGCCTTAACTGAGGTTCTCCCCATGAAAAAAGATATTCATCCTAAATACGAAGAAATTACTGCAAACTGCTCTTGCGGTAACGTGATCACCATCCGTTCTACCGCGGGTCACGATCTGAACCTGGACGTGTGCGGCAAATGCCACCCGTTCTACACTGGTAAGCAGCGTGACGTTGCAACCGGTGGCCGTGTTGACCGCTTCAACAAGCGTTTCAGCATCCCGGGCGCTAAATAAGCTACCCGAAAAAAAAGCGCCGAAAGGCGCTTTTTTTGTATCTGTAAATCAGTATTCCCACGTATCCGGGTCGATACCCAGTTCACGCATGATCACCTTTGCCGCTTCCGGAATTTCATCACTGCGCTCTTTACGCAGGTCTTCATCGTTCGGCAACGGTTGACCGGTAAACGCATGCAGGAACGCTTCGCACAGCAGTTCGCTGTTGGTGGCGTGACGCAGGTTATTCACCTGACGACGCGTGCGTTCATCGGTGAGGATCTTTAACACCTTCAGAGGAATGGAAACCGTAATTTTTTTTACTTGTTCACTCTTCTTACCGTGCTCAGCGTATGGGCTGATATATTCGCCGCTCCATTCAGCCATGAGATACCTTCATCCTCTATGTCATTAATATGAGGCCGCCACCGCAGCGATTCGCAGGGTTTCGGGCCATAATCGGGCGTAGTTTACCGTAGAGACGCGGCCGTGACACGGATATTGCCTCTGAGGTCTGCGCTAAAGCGTATAATTTTAACGGCTATTTACGCATTGCTCAATCTATACGCAAAGAAGTTTAGATGTCCAGATGTATTGACGTCCATATAATCAGTGTTTACATTGGTGACTGACTTTTCATCCAATAAGCCAGGAAGCCTTCACCATGACGCGTAAACAGGCCACCATCGCAGTGCGTAGCGGATTGAATGATGACGAACAGTACGGCTGCGTTGTCCCACCGATCCACCTCTCCAGTACCTATAACTTCACCGGATTTAATGAACCGCGTGCGCATGACTACTCGCGCCGTGGCAACCCTACGCGTGACGTCACCCAGCGAGCGCTGGCGGAACTGGAAGGCGGCGCAGGCGCGGTGATGACCAATACCGGCATGTCGGCAATCCATCTGGTGACCACCGTTTACCTGAAACCCGGCGATCTGCTGGTGGCACCACACGACTGTTACGGTGGTAGCTACCGTCTGTTTGATAGCCTGGCGAAGCGCGGTTGCTATCGCGTGCTGTTTGTCGATCAGGGGGATGAACAGGCGCTGAAACAGGCGCTGGCAGAAAAGCCGAAGCTGGTTTTAATCGAGAGCCCGAGTAACCCATTGCTGCGCGTCGTGGACATTGCGAAAATTTGTCAGCTCGCAAGGGATGCGGGAGCGATAAGTGTAGTGGATAATACCTTCCTCAGTCCGGCGCTTCAGAACCCGCTGGCGCTGGGTGCGGATCTGGTATTGCATTCATGCACCAAATATTTGAACGGCCATTCTGACGTCGTTGCGGGCGTGGTGATTGCCAAAGATCCGGACGTTGTCACTGAACTGGCATGGTGGGCGAATAATATCGGCGTCACCGGTAGCGCGTTTGACAGCTATTTGCTGTTGCGTGGACTGCGTACCCTGTCGCCGCGTATGGACGTGGCGCAGCGTAATGCCCAGGCAATTGTCGATTTCCTGAAGACCCAGCCGCTGGTGAAGAAGCTTTATCACCCGTCGCTGCCGGATAATCAAGGACACGAGATTGCGGCCCGTCAACAAAAGGGTTTTGGTGCAATGTTAAGTTTCGAACTGGATGGCGATGAGCAAACGCTGCGCCGCTTCCTCAGCGGGTTGTCACTGTTTACGCTGGCGGAATCCTTAGGTGGGGTTGAAAGCTTGATCTCCCACGCCGCCACCATGACGCACGCAGGCATGGCGCCAGAAGCGCGTGCCGCCGCCGGGATCTCTGAGACGCTGCTGCGTATCTCAGCCGGTATAGAAGATTGTGAAGATTTAATTGCCGATCTGGAAAATGCCTTCCAGGTTGCAACCAAGGGGTAATCATGAGTGTGATAGCGCAGGCAGGGGCGAAGGGTCGCCAGCTGCACAAGTTTGGTGGTAGTAGTCTTGCTGATGTGAAATGTTACCTGCGGGTCGCGGGGATCATGGCAGAGTATTCGATGCCGGGGGACATGATGGTTGTCTCTGCGGCGGGCAGCACCACCAACCAGTTGATTAGCTGGCTGAAGTTAAGCCAGACCGATCGTCTCTCTGCGCATCAGGTTCAACAAGCGTTACGCCGTTATCAGAGCGAATTGATCGCCGGCTTACTGCCTGCTGATGTTGCCGATGGCCTGATCAGTACCTTCATTCACGATCTGGAGCATCTGGCCGGTTTGCTCGACAGCGGCGTCAGCGATGCGGTGTATGCCGAAGTGGTGGGACACGGTGAAGTCTGGTCTGCGCGCCTGATGGCCGCAGTCCTGCAGCAGCAAGGTCTGGAAGCCGCATGGCTGGACGCGCGTGATTTTCTGCGCACCGAACGCGGAGCCCAGCCGCAGGTTGATGAAGGGCTGTCCTATCCATTGCTGCAACAGCTGCTGGTTCAGCATCCGAACAAACGTATCGTGGTCACCGGCTTTATCAGCCGCAGCAACGCGGGCGAAACCGTGCTGCTGGGGCGTAACGGCTCTGACTATTCTGCCACGCAAATCGGTGCCCTGGCAGGCGTGTCCCGCGTCACCATCTGGAGCGACGTGGCCGGTGTGTACAGCGCCGATCCGCGCAAAGTCAAAGATGCCTGCCTGCTGCCGCTGCTGCGTCTCGATGAGGCCAGCGAGCTGGCACGTCTGGCGGCGCCGGTCCTGCACGCCCGTACGCTGCAGCCGGTTTCCGGTAGCGACATCGACCTGCAGCTGCGCTGTAGCTATACGCCGGATAAGGGCTCGACCCGCATTGAACGCGTGCTGGCCTCCGGGACCGGGGCGCGTATTGTCACCAGCCATGATGACATCTGCCTGATCGAATTCCTGGTTCCTTCCGGTCTGGATTTCAAACTGGCGCATAAAGAGATCGATCTGGTGCTCAAGCGTGCCCAGGTTCGTCCGCTGGCGGTGGGTGTCCATCCCGATCGTCAGCTGCTGCAGTTCTGCTACACCGCAGAAGTTGCCGACGGCGCGCTCAAAATTCTGGATGAAGCGGGCCTGCCGGGCGAACTTCGTCTGCGTCAGGGGCTGGCGCTGATCGCGATGGTTGGCGCGGGCGTCACCCGTAACCCGCTGCACTGCCACCGTTTCTGGCAGCAGCTGAAAGGCCAGCCGGTTGAGTTTACCTGGCAGTCGGAAGAGGGCATCAGCCTGGTGGCGGTGATGCGTACCGGGCCAACCGAGAGCCTGATTCAGGGGCTGCATCAGTCGCTGTTCCGTGCGGAAAAGCGCATCGGTCTGGTGCTGTTTGGTAAAGGCAATATCGGTTCTCGCTGGCTGGAGCTGTTCGCTCGCGAACAGACCACGCTGTCGGCGCGTACCGGCTTTGAATTTGTGCTGGCGGGGGTCGTCGACAGCCGCCGCAGCCTGCTTAACTACGAAGGGCTGGACGCCAGCCGCGCACTGGCCTTCTTTAACGATGAAGCCGTGGCCCAGGACGAAGAGTCGCTGTTCCTGTGGATGCGTGCCCATCCGTACGATGACCTGGTGGTGCTGGACGTGACCGCCAGCGAACAACTTGCCGATCAGTATCTGGATTTTGCCAGCCACGGTTTCCACGTGATCAGTGCCAACAAGCTGGCGGGCGCCAGCAATACCGATAAGTATCGCCAGATCCATGACGCCTTTGAAAAAACGGGCCGTCACTGGCTGTACAACGCCACCGTTGGGGCCGGTTTGCCGGTTAACCATACCGTGCGTGACCTGATCGAAAGCGGCGACAGTATTCTGGCGATCAGCGGGATTTTCTCCGGCACCCTGTCGTGGCTATTCCTTCAGTTTGATGGCACCGTGCCGTTTACCGACCTGGTGGATCAGGCGTGGCAGCAAGGGCTGACCGAGCCCGACCCGCGCGTTGACCTCTCCGGTAAAGACGTGATGCGTAAGCTGGTGATCGTGGCCCGTGAAGCGGGTTACGACATTGAGCCAGGTCAGGTGCGCGTGGAGTCACTGGTACCTGCCGGTTGCGAAGAAGGTTCTGTCGATCACTTCTTCGAAAACGGCGATGAGCTCAATGATCAGATGGTACAGCGCCTGGAAGCCGCGCGTGAAATGGGCCTGGTGCTGCGCTATGTGGCGCGTTTCGATGCCAACGGCAAAGCGCGCGTCGGGGTTGAAGCCGTCCGCCCGGAACACCCGCTGGCGGCGCTGCTGCCGTGCGATAACGTCTTTGCCATCGAAAGTCGCTGGTATCGCGATAACCCGCTGGTGATCCGCGGACCGGGTGCGGGCCGTGACGTGACTGCCGGGGCCATTCAGTCCGATATCAACCGTTTAGCGCAGCTGCTGTAGTCAGTATGCTTTCTCCCTCTCCCTGTGGAGAGGGTTGGGGTGAGGGCATCAGCGCGCACTCACCCCGCTTATCATGAACGTTCTTCATCTTCCCTGAGCATTCCTCACCGTCAATGATGATATTTTCAGTTGACGCCAGTCCGCTTTTCCGTCATTTTTACATCTGGACGTCTAAACGTATAGAAGTTCGAACCATAACAAACAACGACACGCGATTGATGAGGTAAGGTATGAGCTTTTTTCACGCCAACCAGCGGGAAGCCCTGAATCAGAGCCTGGCTGAAGTAAACGGCCAGATTAACGTCTCTTTTGAATTTTTCCCGCCGCGCACCAGTGAAATGGAGCAGACCTTGTGGTCCTCTATCGATCGCCTGAGCAGCCTGAAACCCAAATTTGTTTCCGTCACCTACGGTGCCAACTCCGGCGAGCGCGACCGCACGCACAGCATCATCAAAGGCATCAAGGATCGCACGGGGCTGGAAGCCGCGCCGCACCTGACCTGCATCGATGCCACCCGTGATGAGTTGCGAACCATCGCCCAGGATTACTGGAATAACGGTATTCGCCACATTGTTGCCCTGCGCGGTGACCTGCCGCCAGGCAGCGGTAAGCCGGATATGTACGCCACCGATCTGGTGACGCTGTTGAAAGAGGTGGGCGACTTCGACATCTCTGTGGCGGCTTATCCGGAAGTGCACCCGGAAGCGAAAAGCGCCCAGGCGGATCTGCTCAACCTGAAACGCAAAGTGGATGCCGGCGCAAACCGTGCCATCACCCAGTTCTTCTTTGATGTCGAAAGCTACCTGCGTTTTCGCGACCGCTGCGTCACGGCAGGTATCGACGTCGAAATTATTCCGGGCATTTTGCCGGTCTCTAACTACAAGCAGGCGAAGAAATTTGCCGACATGACCAACGTGCGTATCCCGCTGTGGATGTCAAAAATGTACGAAGGTCTGGACGACGATGCGGAAACCCGCAAGCTGGTGGGTGCCAATATCGCGATGGACATGGTGAAGATTTTAAGTCGCGAAGGGGTGAAAGATTTCCATTTTTATACCCTTAACCGCGCCGAAATGAGCTACGCGATCTGCCACACGCTGGGGGTTCGCCCCGGTTTATAACTGCAAGACCCTCATAAATATGAGGGTCTTTTTGTTTCTGATAGATGTCAACGGAATTAACTATCAAATCTGTGGATCGTTTCAATTATCTCTTGTTCCCAGTGGTGTATATCCTAACGATAAAACTACAAAGGGAGAAAAGTGATGAGCATGTCCGACGAGAACCAGAATTCAGGTAAGTGTCCTTTTCATCAGGGCAGTTTTGACAAGAGTGCGGGTGCCGGTACTAACAGCCAGGACTGGTGGCCTAAACCACTTCGTATCGATCTTCTCAATCAGCATTCCGAACGTTCCAACCCGCTAGGTAAAGATTTCAATTACCGCAAAGAATTCAGCAAACTCGATTACTCCGCGCTAAAAGGCGATCTCAAAGCGCTTTTAACCGATTCTCAACCCTGGTGGCCTGCAGACTGGGGCAGCTATGCCGGCCTGTTCATTCGTATGGCGTGGCACGGGGCAGGCACCTATCGCGCCATTGACGGCCGCGGCGGCGCGGGCCGCGGTCAACAGCGTTTCTCACCGCTTAACTCGTGGCCGGATAACGTCAGCCTCGATAAGGCGCGTCGCCTCCTGTGGCCGATCAAGCAAAAATATGGCCAGAAAATATCCTGGGCCGACCTGTATATTCTCGCCGGAAACGTGGCGCTGGAAAATTCCAGCTTCCGTACTTTTGGCTTTGGCGCCGGACGCGAGGATGTCTGGGAACCGGATCTGGACGTTAACTGGGGGGACGAAAAAGCCTGGTTGACCCATCGTGACCCGGAAGCACTGGCGAAAAACCCTCTATCCGCCACCGAGATGGGGCTTATCTACGTCAACCCGGAAGGACCAAATGCCAGCGGTGATCCGCTGTCTGCGGCGGCGGCGATTCGCGCCACGTTCAGCAACATGAATATGAACGACGAAGAGACTGTGGCGTTGATTGCTGGCGGTCATACGCTGGGTAAAACGCACGGTGCCGGGGAGGCCTCCCATGTCGGTGTCGATCCGGAAGCGGGCTTAATCGAGTCGCAGGGTCTGGGCTGGACCAGCACCCACGGCAGCGGTATCGGTGCTGATACGATCACCTCGGGTCTGGAAGTCATCTGGTCGCAGACGCCAACCCAGTGGAGCAATTACTTCTTCGAAAACCTGTATAAATACGAATGGGTGCAAACCCGCAGTCCTGCAGGAGCGATCCAGTTTGAAGCGGTTGACGCCCCTGAAATTATGCCCGATCCGTTCGACCCGTCGAAAAAGCGTAAACCGACCATGTTGGTCACCGACCTGACGCTGCGCTTTGATCCGGAGTTCGACAAAATTTCTCGTCGTTTCCTTAACGATCCGCAGGCCTTTAATGAAGCCTTTGCCCGGGCCTGGTTCAAGCTGACCCACCGGGACATGGGGCCGGTATCCCGCTACTTCGGACCTGAAGTGCCTAGAGAAGAGCTGATTTGGCAGGATCCGCTGCCGCATGCGTTCTTCCAGCCGACGGCGGCGGATATTGAAAGCCTGAAGGTGGACATTGCCGCATCCGGGCTGTCCGTCAGCGAACTGGTCTCGGTGGCCTGGGCGTCTGCTTCGACGTTCCGCGGTGGCGATAAGCGCGGTGGCGCGAACGGTGCGCGTCTGGCGCTGGCGCCGCAGCGCAGCTGGGATGTTAACGCCGTGGCTGCACGTGCTCTGCCGGTGCTGGAAGGTATTTATAAATCGGCACACAAAGCGTCGTTGGCCGACATCATCGTGCTGGCGGGCGTTGTGGGCATCGAACAGGCTGCGAAAGCGGCAGGCGTGAATATTACGGTGCCGTTTACTCCAGGCCGCGTTGACGCGCGTCAGGATCAGACCGATATCGAGTTGTTTGGACTGCTTGAACCCGTTGCCGATGGTTTCCGTAACTACCGTGCTGCAATTGACGTGTCGACCACTGAATCGTTGCTGATCGATAAAGCGCAGCAGCTGACCCTGACCGCACCGGAGATGACGGTGCTGGTCGGGGGTTTACGTGTGCTGGGTGCTAATTTTGATGGCGGTAAGAGCGGCGTCTTTACCGATCGCGTGGGCGTGCTCAGCCCTGACTTCTTCGTCAATTTGCTGGACATGGGGAATCAGTGGAAGGCCACCGATGACTCTGCGGAGTTGTTTGAAGGCCACGATCGCGTCAGCGGTGAGGTGAAGTTCACGGCGAGCCGTGCCGACCTGGTATTCGGTTCTCACTCTGTTCTGCGTGCCCTGGCAGAAGTGTATGCCTGCAGCGATGCCAACGAGAAGTTCGTGAAGGACTTTGTGGCGGCGTGGACCAAGGTTATGAATCTCGACCGATTTGATCGGCAGTAAACAGGAAAATCCCCGCTGATGCGGGGATTTTTTTGTCGGGTGGCGGCTGCGCCTGACCCGGCCTACGGATTTTGTAGGCCCGTGCAAGCGCAGCGCCGCCGGGCAAAAAGGTTACTGCCACTCCTGTAAAAAGCGCTGACCGTACTGGTCGGCAACCAACAGCGCCGCGTAGACCTGGTCCGGCGTCGCTCCGCCCGGCATGTTGTGGATTGTTTCCCCTTCTGCACAGGCGGCTTGTGCCACCGCCTGCATTTTGGCCGCAATATCCGTTTTGATATCCAGCTGCGCCAGGGTAATTGGCAGACCCACGCTGCGACACAGCGCAGCCACGGTTTCGATCTCTTCTACCGGGGCATTTTCCAGTACCAGCTGAGTGAGTGTACCGAAGGCCACTTTCTCGCCGTGATAGTAATGATGCGCATCCGGGATGGCGGTCAATCCGTTATGGATGGCATGTGCTGCCGCCAGCCCGCCGCTTTCAAAACCGACGCCGCTTAGATAGGTGTTAGCTTCAATAACCCGCTCGAGTGCAGGCGTGACGACGTGCTGTTCCGCCGCCAGCATCGCTTTTTCCCCTTCTTCGACCAGCGTGTTGTAGCACAGCTCGGCCAGCGCCAGTGCGGCCTGGGTACATTTTCCGCCCGCCATGGTCGTGGCCCCGCTGCGCGAGCAGGCGCGGGCTTCAAACCACGTCGCCAGCGCATCGCCAATCCCCGCGGCCAGCAGGCGCGCCGGCGCCCCGGCTACGACTTTGGTATCGACAATCACCATGTTTGGGTTGTGCGGCAGCATCAGATAGCGATCAAATTCGCCGCTGTCGGTGTAGATAACGGAAAGGGCGCTGCACGGCGCGTCGGTTGAGGCAATTGTCGGGACGATAGCGACCGGCACGTCCATAAAATGCGCCAGCGCTTTGGCCGTATCCAGCGTCTTACCGCCGCCGATACCGAGGATAGCCTGGCAGTCGGCACCTTTGGCCAGCTTGCGCAGACGGTCGATCTCGTTTTGTGAACACTCCCCGCCGAAGGAGGCGATTTCAACTTGCAGTTCGGCCTGTTTAAAGCTCTGGCGCAGGGTCTCTTCGGCAAAACCCAGTACAAATTTATCGCCTACCACCAGCCAGCGCGCAGCCAGCGGCCGCAGATAGTCGCCGAGGCGGGTGAGCACATCTGCGCCCTGAATGTATTTACCGGGCGATTGAATAATACGGTCCATAACATGTCTCCCTTAGAGGTTGAGGTTACCAAACGCGTTTTTCCAGTCCTGCTCGAACTTCTCTATGGCTGACTCTACCGCGGGTGTGTTGAGCATTTGTTGCGCTACATCTAAAGGAAGCGTGATGGCTTCACATCCGGCCAGCAGGCAGTCGAGCGCCTGGCGGGGGGTTTTGAAGCTGGCGGCCAACACCATGCTGCCCGGCGCATGCAGCTCCAGCAGGCTTTGCAGCTCCTGCACCGTGCGGATCCCGTCTCCGCCCTGGGCATCAACCCGGTTAACGTACGGGGCGACATATTTCGCACCCGCCAGCGCCGCCAGCAACCCTTGTGCAGCGCTGTACACCGCCGTACCAAGCGTGGTAATGCCTTCTTTTTTAAGCGCTTTAATGGCGATCAGGCCTTGTGCGGTCACCGGGATTTTCACCACGATGCCGGGCAGGGCGTTGCTCAGGCGTTTGGCTTCGGCAGTCATACCCTGCGCCTCCCGGCTCATGGTCTGGGCGAACAGAATGCCGTCCGGACCGATGGCCTGTTGCAGGCGCGGCAGCACTTCCCAGAGGGATTCCCGGCTGGCGGCCACAATGCTCGGATTGGTGGTCACACCGGCGATCGGAAAGATGCGCGCCAGGCGTTCAACTTCCGCCACGTTGGCGGTATCCAGATACAGTTCCATTATTTTTCCTTAAGTCAGCATGTCTGGATTAAGGATACGGCGGGCCTGGTGGCAGGAGAAAGAGGTCAAATTTGCCAAATACTGGACAAATGTAAGGTCCTCAACAAAGTGCGAAGAGGATCACAATGCTAGTTTTTAGTCGTTAACTGGCTGTGATACTGGCGGCGATATTCCGAGGGAGAGCGTTCCGTGTTTTTGCGAAACAGTCGGCAGAAGTAGTTACTGTCAGCAAACCCGCAGTTGTGCGCGATATCTTTTACTTTCAGATCATACCCTTTCAGCAATGCCTTGGCGTGTTCCAGCCGCGTGTGATTGAGGTATTCGTTAAAGCCGACAGCGCCGGTTTTATGGAAAAGATGAGACAGATAATTGGGCGAGATATAAAAGGCCTGCGCCACGGATCCCCGGGTCAGATCCGACGCGAAATGATCGTCGATATAGCAACGTATGGCGTCGAAAAGCGCCTGGCTTCGGGATGCGGTTTGGATTTGGCTGCCCAGTAAATCACAGCAATGGCTGAGCAGGCTGGTAACGACGCATCGTGCGGTTTGTTGTTCCTGAGGCTGCATCTGCAGTTCATTGAGCGTTTGTAGCAGGAAAGAGCCGACCCGCGGTCCGCGGCGCGCCACCTGCTGTTTAGCCAGCGTGTGATACCACGTCCCGTCCCACTGAACAACGCTGAAACTTAACTGCTGTTTGCCAAACACAATGCTGCAGGTGGTGGAAGGCATGTTCTTCTGCGAAACATTCCAGCTGCCAGCCGGTAGATAGAGAACATCGCTGATAGCGGCGTCAGTAAGTTCCCCTTCCAGCACAATCTCCAGACGCGGAAAATCGGCCCGACAGGCCCCGTCCGGGATCGGTCCGATGGTGCTGGCGAAGTCAATCTGGCCCAACGGCAGCGCGCCACTAACAAGACGCGAAAGCAGGTGGCTAACGTCGTAATGCATGTTGTTCCCTTGCCTGATGCAAACAGGGCAACATTAACGTTGATAGAAAAAAAAGGCCACCCTATATCGGATGGCCTTGAGAGGGGATTACTGATTCCCGGTTTGCTCGCCGTACGGCAGGCTATCGTAATCAATCAGTGCATTTTTCTTATACGGATTGCCAATCCAGCGCGTTATCGGAGTGAACTGCGGGCTGGTGATGGAGCGCGTAGGGTCGAAGCCGTCATAGCTTAATCCCGCTAAGTCTGACCAGGTATGGATCAGCTCAGAGCTACTGTACTTGCGGTCGACGTCCTGGGAGAAGTCGCGCGGATGGGCAGCCTGCCACTTCTCAGACGTCCACAGCAGGAACGGAATGGTATACATATGACGCGTAGGGTTGTCTTCATTACGGCCCTGGGTTTTGTGCGGCGGCGTGTCGTACACCTCTTCACCGTGATCGGAGAAGTACAGCAGGAAGCCGTTCGGATCCGTCGCTTGATAATCCTTAATCAGGCTGGCGACTACATGGTCGTTATACCGATTGGCGCTGTCGTAATCGTTGTAAGACTCCTGCTCATCTTTGCTCAGACCCGCCGGTTGGTTATCGGTTTTGCCGTCAAAGACGCCCTGGTTTTCCGGATAGCGGAACTTGTACTTAATATGCGTCCCGAGCAGATGCACGATAATGAACTTTTTCTCTGCCGGATCGGCCATCACTTCTTTAAACGGCGCCAGCACGTTGGTGTCATATTCGCGAGCACTCTGGGTGCGCTGCTGGTTCATATAATATTGCTTGTCAGTCTGCTGAGAGAAGACCGTCAGCATGGTGTTACGCGCCGTCATTGTCTGCTGGTTAGTGATCCAGAAGGTCTTATACCCGGCCTGTTTCATCATGTTCATCAGCGACGGTTTCGTCAGATACACGTCCGGGTTCTTTTCGTTGGCAAAGGTCAGTACCTGCTGCAGGATCTCGATGGTGTAGGGACGCGAGGTCACCACGTTATTGAAAACCGTCAGTTTGGCATCGCTTTTATGCAGGGCATCCAGTTCCGGCGTGGTTTCACGCGGATAACCGTACAGGCTCATACGACCGCGCTGAGTCGACTCGCCAATCACCAGCACCAGCGTGCGCGGTGCATTGCCTGAGCTGTCTTTGAAGTTCGCCAGCGGCGGCAGGGCCGTGTTCTTATCGAGCAGGTTTTTCAGTGATGTTAGCTGCTGACGATACTGATAATACCCGGAGATAAACTGCCACGGGGCCGCAGGTTCCATGCGGGACGCCAGGCCATTAAGCGCTTTTTCGAACGGTCTCTGGTTGACGACAGAGTTCATCACAATCGGATGCAGAATCAGGCCATACAGCAGCGCAAACGACACCAGCCAGCGCCACGGCGACGGGACGTAAACCGGGCGCAGGCGCGTCCACAGGAATATCGCCACCGCCGTATAGACCAATGCGACGAGGATAATCTTGAGGCTGAAGTACTGGCTAAGGTATTCACTGGCTTCGTTCGCATTGGATTCAAACATCACGAACAGCACGCTCTGGGAGAACTCCTGTCCGTAAATCACGAAGTAGTTCAGCGCCGCTAGCGATGCTGCCCACAGGACAACGCCAATCACCGCCGCGATGATGCGGGTCCGGTTTGGAAACAGCAGAACCGGGATCAGCCAGAGCGAGCTGAACAGCAGCGAATCGCGCAAACCGTTGGTGCCGCTATAGCCGCTGACGCAAATGGCGACCTGGAGTAAAGAGGAGAAAAACCAAAAAAAGAGGAGTGCCCATCCCAGGGCTTTCCAGCTAAACGGAGGTTTAGTCTGCGATGTTAAGGATTGCATAGTCATAGCCTGTCTTGAATATAGTCGCCAAACGTAACGACTTAACCTTAAGGGAACCTGAAGCAGAGCGATCTAAGTCACTTTTGCTAATGAGAACCGTTTAAGAGAACTAAAGAGAGGCGGAAATATATTGAATTCGAATCATTTATGACAGGAATATTTCATCTTCCCCTCGCACAGGCGTGCGAGGGGAAGATGAATAGCGATTAGCCGGTGTTACGCATGCCTGCCGCAACGCCCGCAATGGTCACCATCAGCGCTTGTTCAACGCGGGGATCCGGCTCCAGGCCTTCTTCTTCCGCTTTACGCGAACGGTGCAGTAGCTCGGCCTGCAGGACGTTCAGCGGATCGGTGTATATGTTACGCAACTGAATAGACTCGGCAATCCACGGCAGGTCGGCCATCAGATGGGAGTCATTGGCGATGTCCAGCACCACCTTGATGTCGCCTTCCAGCAGCTCACGCAGCTCGGTACCCAGCGTCCACAGCTCCGGTTTCACCAGACGCTGATCGTAGTATTCTGCCAGCCACAAATCGACTTTCGAGAACACCATCTCCAGCATGCCCAGACGGGTGGAGAAGAATGGCCAGTCGCGACACATGGTTTCAAGTTCGTTCTGCTTCCCGTCGTCCACCACTTTTTGCAGCGCAGCACCGGCACCCAACCAGGCCGGCAGCATCAGGCGGTTTTGCGTCCAGGCGAAGATCCACGGAATGGCGCGTAGGGACTCGACGCCGCCGGTCGGACGACGTTTTGCCGGACGCGAACCGAGCGGCAGTTTGCCCAGTTCCTGCTCTGGCGTGGCCGAGCGGAAGTAAGGCACGAAGTCTTTGTTTTCGCGCACATAGCCGCGATACATATCGCAGGAGATATCCGACAGTTCATCCATGATGTGGCGCCAGGCGTCTTTTGGCTCCGGCGGTGGCAGCAGGTTCGCTTCCAGAATCGCGCTGGTGTAAAGCGACAGGCTGCTGATGGTCACTTCTGGCAGACCGTACTTGAAGCGGATCATCTCACCTTGTTCGGTGACGCGCAGGCCGCCTTTCAGGCTACCCGGCGGCTGCGAGAGCAGCGCTGCGTGGGCAGGTGCGCCGCCGCGACCGATAGAGCCGCCGCGACCGTGGAACAGGGTCAGTTCGATACCCGCTTTTTCACAGGTTTTGATCAGCGCGTCCTGAGCCTGATACTGCGCCCAGGAGGCGGCCATCACGCCCGCGTCTTTTGCGGAGTCGGAATAGCCAATCATGACCATTTGTTTGCCCTGAATAAAGCCGCGATACCAGTCGATGTTCAGCAGCTGGGTCATCACGTCGTTCGCGTTATTCAGGTCGTCGAGGGTTTCAAACAGTGGCGCAACCGGCAGGGCGAAGGTGATCCCGGCTTCTTTCAGCAGCAGATGAACCGCCAGCACGTCGGACGGCGTTTTGGCCATCGAGATCACGTAGGCCGCCACCGATCCTCTTGGTGCATCGACGATCGCTTTGCAGGTATTGAGCACTTCGCGGGTTTCTTCGCTCGGTTCCCAGCTGCGCGGCAGGAGTGGACGTTTGGAGTTCAGCTCGCGGATCAGGAAAGCCTGTTTGTCGGCTTCTGACCAGCTTTCGTAGTCGCCAATGCCGAGGTAGCGGGTCAGCTCGCCCAGTGCTTCGGTGTGGCGGGTGCTTTCCTGGCGCACGTCGATACGCACCAGTGGGACGCCGAAACACTTCACGCGGCGCAGGGTGTCGAGCAGTTCGCCGTTAGCGATAATGCCCATGCCGCACGCCTGCAAGGATTGATAGCAAGCGTACAGTGGATCCCACAGCTGTTCGTTCTGGCTCAACAGGCCTGCTGGTTTTGGCAGACGCTGACCCTTAAGGCGCGCTTCCAGCCAGGTCTGGGTGGCCAGCAGCTGGCCGCGCAGGTTTTTGAGCAGGAAACGGTATGGTTCGGTTGCACCTTCTTCACCCACCAGCTCAAGCAGCTCTGGGGTGGCGTCGACCATTGACAGTTCAGAAATCAAAATCTGAATGTCTTTCAGGAACAGGTCGGTGGCTTTCCAGCGGCTTAGCAGCAGGACGTGGCGCGTGATATCTGCGGTGACGTTCGGATTGCCGTCACGGTCGCCGCCCATCCACGAGGTGAAACGCACCGGAACAAAATCGACCGGCAGGCGATAGCCAAGGTTCTCTTCCAGCTGTTCATTCAGCTCGCGCAGGTAGTTAGGCACCCCTTCCCACAGGCTGTTTTCCACCACCGCAAAGCCCCATTTAGCTTCGTCAACCGGGCTTGGGCGATGTTTACGGATTTCATCGGTATGCCATGACTGGGCAATCAGCTGGCGCAGGCGGCGCATCAGCTGGTTACGTTCGTAGTCAGCAATCTCTTTGTTATCAAGCTGCTTCAGGCAGTTATTCACTTCACCCATTTTGTGGATCAGGGTGCGGCGGGTAATTTCTGTCGGGTGGGCGGTAAGTACCAGCTCCAGCGAGAGCGATTCCACCGCTTTTTTAATGGTCGCTTCGTTGAGATCGGACTGGTCTTTCAGTTTTCTGAGCGTCTGGGCAATCACTTCCGGGTTGCTGGCGCCTTCACCTTTTGGCGAAATGCTGTGGTACTGCTCGGCGGTATTCGCAAGATTCAGAAACTGGCTAAAAGCACGGGCAACCGGCAGCAGTTCGTCGTTAGAGAGGTTCTGCAAAGTGGTGAGCAGCTCCTGACGATTAGCTTCGTTACCGGCACGGGAAGATTTGGACAGCTTACGGATTGTTTCAACGCGATCGAGAATGTTCTCTCCCAACGCATCCTTAATGGTATCTCCCAGCACTTTGCCGAGCATACTGACATTACTACGCAACGCGGAATATTGTTCGTTCATAAAAACCCAATCACCCCATCATTTTTGTTTATGCCCATTCGGAAATCTTTTGGACATTATTTTGTCATCTCCCTTTATAAAGCCACGTAAAACCCCCGTCGTCAATTGCTGCGAAAACGGTTCAGCAAACGAATAAATGCGGGTAATTTACGAAATTTAATTCGCTTCGTGTCAGATAAGAGATGCTTATGGGAATGTGATGGGGATCGCGAGATTTTCCTCCTCTCCGCAGAGAGGAGGGCAGACGTTAATGCCAGCAGAAGTGATGCACAACCTGGGAAATTAACTCGCGCGTCGGCTTAATAAAGCGGGTTTCCAGGTATTCATCCGGCTGGTGAGCCTGGTTGATGGAGCCCGGACCCAGTACCAGCGTCGGGCACAGCGTCTGGATAAACGGCGCTTCGGTACAATAGTTCACCACGTCTGTTTTCTCGCCGAGCAGTTTTTCGACCACTTCCACCAACTGGTGATCCGGTGGGCATTCGTAGCCTGGGATCGGTGGGTGCAGGTCGGTCACTGTCAAACGGCCCGGCCAGCGTTCGCTAACCGGCGCGAGCGCTTCGGTCAGTAAGCCATTCAGGTCGCTCAGGGTCATGCCCGGCAGCGGGCGAATATCCATATGCAGTTCACAGCAGGCGCAAATGCGGTTCGAGGCATCACCGCCGTGCAGGCTCCCAAGGTTTAACGTCGGGTACGGCACGGTGAACGAATCGTGGTGATAACGTTCTTTCAGCGAGTCGCGCAGCTGCATGATATGGCCGATGGCATCGTGCATCAGCTCAATGGCGTTCACGCCACGGGCCGGATCGCTGGAGTGGCCGGACTGGCCCAGCACGCGCACTGCCGTCGAGATATGGCCTTTATGGGCACGAATCGGTTGCAGCGACGTCGGTTCACCGATGATCGCGCAGTCCGGGCGAATCGCCGTGTTTTCAGAGAAATAGCGTGCGCCCGCCATGCTGGTTTCTTCGTCAGCGGTGGCCAGAAGGTAGAGCGGTTTTTTCAGCGTTTTCACGTCGACGTCACGCAGCGCGTCGAGAATAAAGGCGAAGAAGCCTTTCATGTCGGCGGTGCCCAGTCCGTACAGCTTGTTGTCATGTTCGGTCAGGGTGAACGGATCGCGGGTCCAGCGACCGTCGTCAAAGGGTACGGTATCGGTATGCCCGGCTAACAGCAGGCCGCCGGCACCCTCGCCGGTACTGGCGAGCAGGTTGAATTTATTACGGGTTCCAGGAACAGATTGAACCTCCACCTTAAAGCCGAGATCGCTGAACCAACCTGCCAGCAGATTGATTAAAGTCTCATTACTCTGATCCAGCGCTTCTTCCGTTGCACTGATCGACGGAGTGGCAATCAGGGCGCGGTAAATCTCGATAAATGGCGGTAAATTCATTTTCATTGTTGACATACCTTAGGTCGTGATAGTATCAATATTCATGCAATAAATGTGAATAAAAATACACTAACGTTGAGCATAAAGGAACCCGATGTTGAATACGCTGATTGTAGGCGCTAGCGGTTATGCGGGCGCAGAGCTTGTAAGCTACGTGAATCGCCATCCACATATGACCATAACCGCTTTGACTGTCTCAGCGCAAAGCAATGATGCAGGAAAGTTAATTTCCGATTTACATCCGCAGCTTAAAGGTGTTGTGGATCTGCCATTGCAGCCAATGTCGGATATCAGCGAGTTTACCGACGGCGTGGACGTGGTCTTTTTAGCCACCGCTCACGAAGTCAGCCACGACCTGGCACCGCAGTTCCTGGCGGCCGGTTGCGTGGTCTTCGATCTCTCCGGCGCGTTCCGCGTGAACGATGCCGCCTTCTATGAAAAATACTATGGCTTTACCCATCAGCACCCCGATCTGCTTGATAAAGCAGTGTATGGACTGGCGGAGTGGAGCGCCGATAAGCTGAAAGACGCGGATCTGGTTGCCGTACCGGGTTGTTATCCAACGGCGGCGCAGCTCTCCCTTAAGCCGCTGATCGACGCGGGCCTGCTGGATCTGAATCAGTGGCCGGTGATCAACGCCACCAGCGGCGTGAGTGGAGCAGGGCGCAAGGCGGCTATTGCCAACAGCTTCTGCGAAGTCAGCCTGCAGCCGTATGGCGTGTTCAACCATCGTCATCACCCGGAAATCACCACGCATCTGGGCGCGGAGGTGATTTTCACCCCGCATCTGGGCAGCTTCCCGCGTGGGATCCTTGAGACCATTACCTGCCGCCTGAAGCCTGGCGTGACCCAAGATCAGGTGGCTGACGTGTTTACTCAGGCCTATGCCAGCAAACCGCTGGTGCGTCTGTACGACAAAGGTCTTCCGGCGCTGAAAAACGTGGTCGGTCTGCCGTTCTGCGATATCGGTTTTGCCGTGCAGGGCGAACATCTGATTGTCGTGGCAGCTGAGGATAACCTGCTTAAAGGTGCAGCCGCCCAGGCAATGCAGTGCGCAAATATTCGTTTTGGCTACGCTGAAACCCAGTCTCTTATTTAAGGTGTGATGATGAATCCATTAATTATCAAACTCGGTGGCGTATTGCTGGACAGCGAAGAAGCGCTGGAGCGCCTGTTTACCGCGCTGGATAGCTATCGCGCCGCGCATCAACGTCCGCTGGTGATTGTGCACGGCGGCGGCTGCGTGGTGGATGAGCTGATGAAAGGCTTAAACCTGCCGGTGAAAAAGAAAAATGGCCTGCGTGTGACGCCTGCCGATCAGATTGACATTATTACCGGCGCGCTGGCGGGTACCGCGAACAAAACCCTGCTGGCGTGGGCGAAGAAGCATGGTATCGCCTCCGTTGGTCTGTATCTGGGTGATGGCGACAGCGTTAAAGTGACCCAGCTCGACGAAGAGCTTGGCCATGTTGGTCTGGCAAAGCCAGGTTCGCCTAAGCTGATTAACACCCTGCTGGAAGGCGGTTTCCTGCCAGTCGTGAGCTCTATCGGTGTCACCGAAGAAGGGCTGTTGATGAACGTTAACGCTGACCAGGCGGCGACCGCTCTGGCAGCGACGCTGGGCGCGGACCTGATCCTGCTCTCTGACGTGAGCGGCATCCTGGACGGTAAAGGCCAGCGCATCGCAGAAATGACCGCCGAGAAAGCAGAGCAACTGATCGCCCAGGGCATTATTACCGACGGGATGATCGTCAAAGTGAACGCGGCGCTGGATGCTGCCCGCACGCTTGGCCGTCCGGTGGATATCGCCTCCTGGCGTCACGCCGAGCAACTGCCAGCGCTGTTTAACGGCACGCCGATTGGCACGCGTATTCTGGCTTAAGATTTAATGCCCGGCGGCGCTTTGCTTGCCGGGCCTACAAGACCGTAGGCCGGGTAAGCGTAGCGTCACCCGGCGGAACTAACGAATAAAGGAAGCATGTTATGGCACTTTGGGGTGGGCGTTTTACACAGGCAGCAGATCAGCGGTTCAAACAGTTCAACGACTCTTTGCGCTTCGACTATCGCCTGGCCGAACAGGATATCGTCGGCTCTGTGGCCTGGTCCAAAGCGCTGGTGACCGTGGGCGTACTGACCGCAGACGAACAGCTGCAGCTGGAAGAGGCGCTGAATAATCTGCTGGAAGAGGTGCGACTGAATCCGCAGCAAATCCTCGAAAGTGATGCCGAAGATATTCACAGCTGGGTAGAAGGCAAACTGATCGACAAAGTGGGTCAGTTGGGTAAAAAGCTGCACACCGGCCGTAGCCGTAACGACCAGGTCGCCACCGATTTGAAGCTGTGGTGTAAAGACACCGTGGTGGAACTGCTGGCCGCTAACCGTCAGCTGCAAAGTGCGCTGGTGGAAACTGCACAGAACAACCAGGACGCGGTGATGCCGGGTTATACCCACCTGCAGCGCGCACAGCCGGTCACCTTTGCTCACTGGGCGCTGGCCTACGTTGAGATGCTGGCGCGTGATGAAAGCCGTCTGCAGGATACCTTAAAACGTCTGGACGTCAGCCCACTGGGCAGCGGCGCGCTGGCGGGTACTGCGTATGAAATCGACCGCGAGCAGCTGGCAGGCTGGTTGGGCTTTGCCTCGGCGACCCGCAACAGTCTGGATAGCGTCTCCGATCGCGACCACGTACTGGAACTGCTCTCTAACGCCTCGATCGGCATGGTGCATCTGTCGCGCTTTGCCGAAGACCTGATTTTCTTCAACTCGGGTGAAGCCGGTTTTGTTGAACTGTCCGATCGTGTGACGTCGGGTTCTTCCCTGATGCCGCAGAAGAAAAACCCGGATGCGCTCGAGCTTATCCGCGGTAAATGCGGCCGCGTGCAGGGTGCACTCACCGGCATGATGATGACCCTGAAAGGCCTGCCGTTGGCGTACAACAAAGATATGCAGGAAGATAAAGAAGGGCTGTTCGACGCGCTCGACACCTGGCTCGATTGTCTGCATATGGGCGCGCTGGTGCTGGACGGCATTCAGGTGAAACGTCCACGCTGTCAGGAAGCGGCGCAGCAGGGTTATGCGAACTCAACCGAACTGGCGGACTATCTGGTCGCGAAAGGCGTACCGTTCCGTGAAGCACACCATATTGTGGGTGAGGCGGTGGTCGAAGCGATTCGTCAGGGCAAACCGTTGGAGGATCTCACCCTTGCTGATCTGCAAAAATTTAGCGCGGTGATTGGCGATGACGTCTATCCGATTTTGTCGCTGCAATCCTGTCTGGATAAACGTGCGGCAAAAGGTGGCGTGTCACCTAAGCAGGTCGCGCAGGCGATTGCGGATGCGAAAAACCGGTTAGTTTAGGATTTCTGCGGGCTAATGCCCTCTCCCACGGGAGAGGGAGCAAAAACAAAAAAAAGCGGACCACGGGGTCCGCAAAAGTTCACGTTGGCTTTAGTTGTTTGAGTTTGAGAGAAACTCTTCTGACTCAGCAGGAACTACAAGGGTCAAACAATCCCCGCTTCGTCTATGTGGTGCATTATTCAACAGAATGCTTGATAGGGATAATCGTTCATTGCTATGCTATCTATCGCCATGAACTATCATGGCGACGGAGGATGAATAATGAATATTCGTGATCTTGAATACCTGGTCGCACTTGCAGAGCATCGTCATTTTCGCCGCGCGGCAGATTCCTGCCACGTTAGCCAGCCTACGCTGAGCGGTCAGATCCGCAAACTGGAGGATGAGCTGGGCGTGATGTTGCTGGAGCGCACCAGTCGTAAAGTGCTGTTCACCCAGGCCGGTTTGCTGCTGGTGGATCAGGCGCGCACCGTGCTGCGCGAGGTCAAAGTGCTCAAGGAAATGGCAAGCCAGCAGGGGGAAACCATGTCCGGCCCGCTGCATATCGGCCTGATCCCTACCGTTGGCCCGTATCTGTTGCCGCACATTATCCCGATGCTGCACCAGACCTTCCCGAAACTCGAAATGTACCTGCACGAAGCGCAAACCCATCAGCTGCTGGCGCAGTTGGATAGCGGCAAGCTCGACTGCGTGATCCTGGCGCTGGTGAAAGAGAGTGAAGCCTTTATCGAAGTGCCGCTGTTCGATGAGCCGATGATGCTGGCAATCTATGAAGATCACCCGTGGGCAAACCGCGATCGCGTGCCGATGTCCGATCTGGCGGGTGAAAAACTGCTGATGCTGGAAGATGGCCATTGCCTTCGCGATCAGGCGATGGGATTTTGCTTTGAAGCGGGTGCTGATGAAGATACGCACTTCCGCGCAACCAGTCTCGAAACGCTGCGTAATATGGTGGCGGCGGGAAGTGGTATCACATTGCTGCCAGCACTGGCGGTGCCAAAAGAGCGTAGGCGCGATGGCGTGGTCTATGTGCCGTGCATTAAACCTGAGCCTCGTCGTACGGTTGGTCTGGTATATCGTCCAGGTTCACCGCTGCGCAGCCGCTATGAGCAGCTGGCAGAGGCCATCCGCAGTTCGATGGATGGCCATTTCGACAGCGCGTTAAAACAGGCGGTTTAAGCCGTTGAGTGCTGCTACCCGATAGGCTTCTGCCATGGTCGGGTAGTTAAAGGTGGTGTTAACGAAGTACTCGATAGTGTTACCGCCACCTTTTTGCTCCATGATCGCCTGGCCGATATGAATGATTTCCGCCGCGCGTTCACCGAAGCAGTGAATGCCGAGGATTTCTTTCGTCTCGCGATGGAACAATATCTTCAGCGTGCCTACGCTCATTCCCACGATTTGCGCCCTCGCCAGGTGTTTAAACTGCGCACGACCCACCTCATACGGCACTTTCATTGACGTCAGTTGCTGTTCGGTTTTCCCCACTGAGCTGATTTCCGGAATGGTGTAAATACCGGTCGGAATGTCCTCAATCAGATGGGCAGTCGCTTCACCTTTTACCAGCGCCTGTGCAGCAATGCGGCCCTGATCGTAGGCAGCAGAAGCCAGACTCGGATAGCCAATCACATCGCCCACGGCGTAAATATGCGGCAGGGCCGTCTGGTACATGCTGTTGACCTTCAGCTGGCCGCGGCTGTCGGTGGTCAAACCGATGTTTTCCAGCGCCAGTGAATCGGTGTTACCGGTTCGACCGTTGGCGTATAGCAGGCAGTCAGCTTTTAGCTTCTTACCGGACTTCAGGTGCATGATCACACCGTCATCGCAGGCTTCGATTTTCTCGTACTCTTCGTTGTGGCGAATGACCACGCCGCTGTTCCAGAAATGGTACGAGAGCGAATCGGACATCTCCTGATCGAGAAACGCCAGCAGACGATCGCGGGTGTTAATCAAATCAACTTTGACCTCCATCCCACGGAAAATTGACGCGTATTCACAGCCAATGACGCCGGCACCGTAAATCAGTACATGACGTGGCTCGTGATGCAGGCTCAGGATCGAGTCGCTGTCGTAAACGCGCGGATGGGTAAAGTCGACATCATCCGGATGATACGGACGTGACCCGCAGGCGATAACAAATTTCTCGGCGGTAATCGTTTCGACGGAACCGTCGTGGCACTTCAGCGCCAGCGTGTGCTCGTCAACGAAGTGCGCATCGCCCTGCAGAATCTCGCAGTGGTTGCGCTCGTAAAATCCCTGACGCATCCGCGTTTGCTGATTAATGACGGTATCGGCATGATTGAGGATATCAGCAAAGGAAGAACGAAGAAGTCGGGAGTGGTCGCTGTAAAGAGGGTTCTGGTTAAATTCGATAATGCGGCTGACGGCGTGGCGGAGGGCTTTTGAAGGGATGGTGCCCCAATGGGTGCAACCGCCGCCAACATTATGGTAGCGCTCAATGACGGCTACTCTCGCTCCCTGCTTCACCAGACCCATAGCAGCGCCTTCGCCGCCGGGGCCGGAACCAATAACTATTGCGTCGTAATCGTAGGAATGTGACATGGCAAGGCTTACCTGTTCTTATACATAAAAGCAACAGAATAGTAACATCATTGCCGGGATAACCCAATTATCGTTGTGCTCTTTTCGCGTGGTGAAGCACAAACAACATGTAAACCGTCATTCTCAAAGCCTGGTAAACAGATTAAATTTATTCTCTGGTATAGTGCCAGCGGGCCTTTGGAAGGATTCAACTATCGTGATGGGCGTAAGAGCACAACAAAAAGAGAAAACCCGGCGTTCGCTGGTGGAAGCGGCATTCAGTCAACTGAGTGCTGAGCGAAGTTTTGCCAGTCTGAGCCTGCGCGAAGTCGCACGCGAAGCCGGGATTGCGCCTACCTCCTTCTACCGTCACTTCCGTGATGTAGATGAACTGGGTCTGACCATGGTGGATGAAAGCGGTCTGATGTTGCGCCAGCTAATGCGTCAGGCGCGCCAGCGGATCGCCAAAGGAGGAAGCGTGATCCGCACCTCTGTTTCCACTTTTATGGAGTTTATCGGCAATAATCCCAACGCATTTCGTTTATTGTTGCGTGAGCGTTCGGGAACATCGGCAGCTTTTCGTGCCGCCGTGGCGCGTGAGATTCAGCACTTCATTGCGGAACTTGCTGACTATCTTGAACTCGAAAACCACATGCCGCGCGCCTTCACTGAAGCGCAGGCCGAGGCGATGGTGACAATTGTCTTCAGTGCGGGCGCCGAAGCACTGGATGTGAGCGTTGAGCAACGCAAGCAACTCGAAGAGCGACTGGTATTGCAACTGCGGATGATCTCCAAGGGCGCGTATTACTGGTATCGCCGTGAACAAGAGAAAATGGCGCATCAATCCGATGAGTGAAAGGTGAGTAATGAAACAGACAGGACAGGATAAAGGAACATTGTTGCTGGCATTGATCGCTGGCTTATCCATTAACGGGACCTTTGCAGCTGTATTCAGCTCCATTGTGCCGTTTTCAGTTTTCCCGATGATTGCGCTGGTACTGACGGTGTACTGCCTGCATCAGCGTTATCTGAATCGCACCATGCCAGTGGGTTTACCGGCACTGTCAGCAGCCTTCTTTGTACTGGGTGTTCTGCTGTACAGCACCGTGGTACGCGCTGAGTACCCGGATATGGGCTCTAACTTCTTCCCTGCGGTACTGTCTGTCATTCTGGTGTTCTGGATTGGCTTTAAGATGCGTGACCGTAAGCACCAACTGCCAGAATAAGGTTTTGTAGGCCGGATAAGCGAAGCGCCATCCGGCAACCGAAATTTATCGAGCCGTCAGTAACACGCCGCACTCCATATGGTGCGTGTACGGGAACTGATCGAACAACGCCAGACGTTCAACCTTGTGCGTCTGGCTTAATGTTTCCAGGTTCTTGCATAAGGTTTCTGGGTTGCAGGAGATATACAGAATACGCGGGTACGCCTGCACCATCTTCTCGGTTTCGCTGTCCAGCCCGCTGCGCGGGGGATCCACGAAAATCGTTTCACACTGATAGCTCTTCAAATCAATACCCTGAAGACGGTTAAAGTCCCGCACGCCGTTCATTGCCTGGGTGAATTCTTCCGCCGACATCCGAATAATCTGCACATTATCAATATGGTTCGCAGCGATGTTGTATTGCGCGGCCGCAACCGACGGTTTGGCAATTTCGGTTGCCAGTACGCGTTCAAAGTTACGCGCCAGCGCCAGCGAGAAGTTACCGTTACCGCAATACAGTTCAAGCAGATCGCCCGTTGCGCCTTCGGTCGCGTTTAGCGCCCACTCCAGCATTTGCACGTTCATCGCCGCATTCGGCTGAGTAAAGCTGTTCTCAACCTGGCGATAAATCATCTCTCTACCTCCAACCGGCAGGCGCTCATCGACGAAATCCTGATCCAGGGCGATTTTGGTTTTTGTCGCGCGGCCAATCAGGTGCACGTTGATGTTCTGCGCACGCAGTGTATCGCGAAGAGCTTCTGCCGCCTGGCGCCACTCATCATTCAACGCTTTATGATACAGCAGCGAGACGATGGCCTGATTGCTTTGGGTGGTCAGGTAGTCAATCTGGAAAAGCTTATGGCGCAACAGTGGATTATCGCGCACGCCATCCATCATCAACGTCATTAACTGGTTAATCAGCTCGCTGGCGGCCGGGAAGGTATCCACACGGATACGGCTCTTCGTCTGCTGATCGAAAATGATGTGATACAGGTCGTCGCCGTCGTGCCAGATTCGGAACTCGGCGCGCATACGATAGTGGCTGACCGGTGAGCGGAACACCTCAGGCGCAGGCGCAGCAAAAGGCGTCATCATGCTTTGCAGGCGAATGACTTTCTCTGCCAGTTGCGCGTCGTACTGTTCTGTCGGGAGGTGTTCGGGGGTCATGATGCTTCCTGATTGATGATGAATTACGCCGGGATTGTAGGGATTGTGCAGGGGATGTCCAGCCTTAATGGTTAACAGCAGTCTGGACATCTATACGTGTCTAATTGTAGCATTATGTTTCCGGTCTCTTAGGAGTGAATAGGGAATCCAGTGTAAATCTGGAGCTGACGCGCAGCGGTAAAGACTGGCGGGATGAGAGTTGTAGACACTGCTGACAAAGCGGGAAGTCTTCATCCACAAAACGCCACCTAGCCCGAAGACCTGCCGGGATCACGTCGCATTTGGTGTCATCATCGCGTGCTATAGATGAGGCCTGCGGCATCCTTCTTATATTGTGGATGCTTTAACAATGATTAAAAAAGTTTCGCTGATGACGGCGCTTTCCGTCACGGCATTTTCGGGCTGGGCGCAGGATGGCGCAGACTCGATGGTGGTGACTGCAAACCGCGTAGAACAACCTGCTAATACCGTTCTGGCACCGAACTCCGTGGTGACCCGGGAAGATATCGAACGCTGGCAGGCAAAAAGCGTTGTTGAGGTGATGTCTCGCTTACCGGGCGTTGATATTGCACAAAGCGGTGGAATGGGCGCTAACTCCTCTACCTTTATTCGTGGCACCGAATCCCGCCATGTTCTGGTATTGATTGACGGTATTCCGCTGAATAACGCTGGCATCAGCAATTCCCCGGATCTCAGCCAAATCCCTGTTTCGCTCATTCAGCGTATCGAATACATCCGCGGCCCACGTTCGGCCCTGTATGGTTCTGATGCGATTGGCGGCGTCATTAACATCATTACCGGTCGCGACAAGCCGGGTGCTGAGATTTCAGCAGGCGTCGGTTCTAAGGGCTACCAAACCTATGACGGCTCTTTCCAGCAGGTACTCGATAAAACCAAAATCACGATGGGCGGTAACTATACTTACACGCGCGGTTTTGATATCGATGCCCAGGACGCCCCACGTCAGCCTGACCGCGATGGGTTTATGAGCAAATCGCTGTTTGGTTCCATCGAACAGCAGATCACCGACAACCTGAGCGGTTTCGTGCGGGGCTTTGGTTACGACAACCGCACCGACTATGACGGCTATGACCATTATGATAACGCCACCTTTATGGTCGATGGCACGCCAGATACGCGCCAACTGTACAGCCAGAACTGGGATACCGGCCTGCGCTTTAATCAGGGTATCTATCAGTCACAGCTGGTGGCTGGATATGGTCGCAGCAAAGACCTGAACTATGATCCTGCAAAAGGTCGCTATGCGTCGTCTGCCACCATGGATGATGTGAAGCAGTACACCGCCCAGTGGCTGAACACCGTCACGGTGGGTCATGGCAATATCGGTGCGGGTCTGGACTGGCAGAAGCAAAAAACGCAGGCAGGGACAGGCTATCTGGAAAACGGCTACGATCAGCGCAATACCGGTGTGTTCCTTTCTGCTATGCAGCAGTTCGATAGCGTCACGCTGGAAGCCGCCGCGCGTAATGACGATAACTCAAACTTCGGTAACCACAACACCTGGCAAACCAGCGCCGGATGGGAGTTTATCGATGGTTATCGCATTATCGGTTCCTACGGTACGGCGTATAAAGCACCCACCATGAGCCAGATCCACAGTGCGACCTATGGCAACCCGGATCTGAAACCGGAAGAGAGCAAACAGTGGGAAGGCGGTTTCGAGGGGCTGACGGGTCCGGTGAACTGGCGTGTATCAGGATATCGCAACGATATCGACAACCTGATCAGCAGTGACCCGCGCACCTTCCGCTACTACAACGTCGATAAAGCGCGCATCAAAGGCATCGAAGCGACGGCACAGTTCGATACCGGCCCGGTAGGTCATCAGATTTCCTATGATTATGTGGATCCACGTAATGCCAAAACCAACGAAGTGCTTGCCCGTCGTTCGAAGCAGCAGGTGAAATACCAGCTGGATATGCAGGTGTGGGACCTCGACTGGAACCTGGCGTATCGTTACCTGGGAACACGTTATGACGTTGCGTACGATCCGAATACCTTCACTTCCGAGCGAATGAAACTGGGCGGCGTAAGTTTGTGGGATCTCGCAGTTTCGTATCCTGTCACCTCACATCTTGTAGTTCGTGGTAAAATAGCCAACCTGTTCGATAAAGATTACGAGACAGTTTATGGCTACCAAACTGCAGGACGGGAATACACCTTGTCTGGCAGCTACACCTTCTGATCCGCGTCCCACCGTGCTGGTGTTTGACTCCGGCGTCGGTGGGCTTTCGGTCTATGATGAGATTCGGCATCTCCTGCCGGATCTTCATTACATCTATGCTTTCGACAACGTCGCTTTTCCTTATGGGGAAAAGAGCGAGGCGTTTATTGTCGAGCGCGTCCTCGAGATCGTTACGGCCGTGCAGCAGCGTTATCCCCTGGCACTGGCGGTGATTGCCTGCAATACGGCAAGTACAGTTTCCCTCCCTGCACTACGCGAAAAATTCCCGTTCCCGGTTGTTGGTGTGGTACCGGCGATTAAACCTGCTGCGCGGCTTACGGCAAACGGCGTGGTGGGATTGCTGGCGACACGCGGTACGGTTAAGCGTCCTTATACACGTGAGTTGATTGAGCGCTTCGCCAATGAATGCAAGATTGCCATGTTAGGGTCTGCTGAGTTGGTTGAGATGGCCGAAGCGAAGCTGCATGGCCAACAGGTGTCGCTGGAAGAGTTACGCCGCATTTTGCGCCCGTGGCTATTAATGAATGAACCGCCTGACACGGTGGTGTTAGGTTGCACTCACTTTCCTCTATTGCAGGAAGAGCTGCTTGCGGTCCTGCCGGAAGGAACCCGTCTGGTGGATTCGGGAGCTGCAATTGCTCGTCGTACGGCATGGCTGCTTGAGCATGAAGCGCCAGATGCAAAATCGGCTGATGCGAATATCGCGTATTGCATGGCGTTAACGGCAGAAACTGAGCAACTTTTGCCCGTTTTACTGCGTTATGGCTTCGAAACGCTCGAAAAACTCGCAGTGGACCACGGTTTTGAGCAAAAAAGAGACGGTTGAATGTTTTTTTTAATTTTCCTCTTGTCACCGTCAGAGAACTCCCTATAATGCGCCTCCACTGACACGGAACAACGGATTACAAACCGCCGTGGCAGCAGGGGTTCAGCGATGAACGCCGACAGAGAAAAGCGAAAATAAACGCTTGACTCTGAATGAGGAAAACGTATTATACGGGACCTCGCAACGGTGAGCGAAAGCCGCGTTGCACTGCTCTTTAACAATTTATCAGACAATCTGTGTGGGCACTCAAAGTGACATGGATTCTAAACGTCGCAAGACGCTAAATGAATACCAAAGTCTCTGAGTGAACATACGTAATTCAT
>NZ_JAMGZJ010000063.1 GCF_025564085.1 Silvania confinis
GTCAAGCGTTTATTTTCGCTTTTCTCTGTCGGCGTTCATCGCTGAACCCCTGCTGCCACGGCGGTTTGTAATCCGTTGTTCCGTGTCAGTGGAGGCGCATTATAGGGAGTTCTCTGACGGTGACAAGTGTAAATTTAAAAAAAATCACTAACCGCGTTATTTTTCGCCAAAGCGCTTATCTTTACGCCATAACCGGCGTGAATTGCTGTTTTAGCAACCACATTATCCGTGCAGGTGGCATACTTAAGGGTATTAAGAATTAAGGAATAAGCGTTATGTCCTTGAGCGCGCAACAGCTGGCGGCACAAAAGAACCTTTCATATGTGCTGGCAGAGAAACTGGCACAGCGGATCCTGACAGGTGAATACATGCCCGGAAGCATTTTGCCGGGTGAGATGGAATTGGGCGAGCAGTTTGGTGTGAGCCGCACAGCCGTTCGTGAAGCGGTGAAAACATTAACAGCGAAAGGGATGGTACTACCGCGTCCGCGTATCGGTACGCGGGTGATGCCCCAGGGCAACTGGAACTTCCTCGATCAGGAGCTGCTGTCATGGTGGATGACAGAGGATAACTTTCAGCAGGTCATCGACCATTTCCTGATAATGCGCATCAGCCTGGAGCCGCACGCCTGCTTACTGGCGGCCACGCTTGGTTCAGCGGAACAGAAAGCGCGATTGAATACGTTGATGGATGAGATGGTTCATCTGAAAAAGCACTTTAACCGCGAGCGTTGGATTGAAGTCGATATGGCATGGCATGAACATGTCTATGAAATGAGTGGTAATCCGTTCCTGAACTCTTTCGCTTCACTCTTTCATTCTATATACCACACCTACTTCACCTCTATTACTCAGGATGAAGTGGTGAAGCTGGATTTACACCAGGCCATCGTCGACGCCATTCAGGATAGCGACGGGCCACGCGCCATGGCGGCAAGCCAGGCGCTACTTGCCGCACCGGTACAGTAAAACGTTAAACCGATCCCCGCTCCATCAGCACAGGCGTTAGTTGCAACCGCTGCTGTTGTAGCGTGGGTTGAGCAATTCGGTGAATCAGCACATCAATAGCCAGTTCGCCCAGCTCATCTTTCGGTTGATGAATAGTGGTGAGCGGCGGCGTCATATAGCGTGCCAGTTCGATATCATCATATCCCACCACGGCGATATCGTCCGGGATGCGTAATCCCGCCTGATACAACGCCTGGTAGGCCCCCACAGCCATCGCATCATTACCAATAAAGACCGCCTGCGGGCGCTCTTCCCACGCCAGTAGCGACTGCATTGCCTCAAACCCACCGCTAAACTCAAAGTCACCGGTGATTTGGAAGCCGTCAGGCACGGGTAAACCTGCGCGCGCCATCGCCACCAGAAAACCTTCCAGACGCATACGGGCAGGGGTTTTATCCAGCGGACCGGTTATGCAGGCGATGCGAGTGTAGCCTTTATCAATCAGATGCTGCGTCGCCATGTCACCGCCCAGAAGGGAGTTATCCTGAATCAGGTCGCTGGTGCCGTCGAACGGTGCCCAGTCCATCATCACCGTCGGAACGGAGGGATAGCGCTGCATAATCTCGGGTGAGGGTTGGTGCGTTTCGGTGCACAGCAACAATAATCCGTCGACGCGTTTTTGCATCAGCGTCTCCAGATTGCGGTTCATGCGCTGTTCATCACCTTCGGTATTGCACAACACCAGGCTGTAGCCGCGTTCAAAACAGCTGCGCTCTACACCGCGCACCAGCTCGGAGTAAAAGGGATTGGTACTGGCGGTGATGAGCATACCAATGGTGCGCGTCTGATTGAGTTTCAGACTGCGCGCCAGGGCGGAAGGCGCGTAATTGAGGGATTTAACCGCGGCTTCGACCTTCTCCCGAATCGCCTCGCTAACAAAGCGATCCTTATTAATGACATGGGAAACCGTTGAAGTAGAGACGCCCGCCATACGGGCGACATCTTTCATTGTGGCCAAGCGTTACCTCTGCTGACTTAAAAATTCGTCGATCTCATTGCGCCAGGGAACAGAAGGCTGCGCGCCGGTACGCGTCACGGCAATAGCTGCGGCCGCATGGGCAAAACGGATCGCCTTGTCCAATTGTTCGCCTTCCAGCAGCGCCGTCACCAACGCACCATTAAAGGTATCACCTGCAGCAATCGTGTCGATCGCTTGTACCTTAAAGCCCGGTACACGACATCCATCACCGTTGACACTGGCCCAGACCCCACGGCTGCCAAGCGTAATGATGACAGTATTGATTCCTTTTTCATGCAGGGCTTTTGCCGCACGCGCCGCATCATCGTCATTTTCAACGCGAATCCCCGTCAGCTTTTCGGCTTCAGTTTCATTCGGGGTGATGATGTCCACCAGCGCCAGTAGCTCGTCTGATAATACACGGGCAGGCGCGGGGTTCAGTACGACAGTGGTATGATTTTCATGGGCAATTGTTGCCGCCGCCAGCACGCTTTCTACCGGTGATTCCAGCTGCATCAGCAGGGCTTCGGCACCCGCGATAATGTCGCGCTGCGCCTCGACGCGTTCAACCGTCAGCGCCGCGTTAGCACCCGCATGAATACCGATTACATTCTCACCTTCGGCGTTGACAAAAATCAGCGCCACGCCGGTGGACTCGCCCTGCACTACGCTGACTGGTGCGATATCGATATTGTCGCTCTCCAGCTGCTTGCGCACGCGCTCACCGGTATCGTCATCACCCGTACAGGCGATAAAGGCGATGTCTGCCCCGCTGCGCCCCGCAGCGACCGCCTGGTTAGCGCCTTTACCGCCAAAGGCGACCTGGTAACGATGGCCCGTCACCGTTTCACCCGGCGTCGGGAACGATTCAAGGTTGAGAATGTGATCGGCATTAATACTGCCAAGGACGACGAGCTTACCTGCAGTTTTCATATTGGGCGTGTCCATCAGAGAGTGCCACCGGGCTGACCCGGTGGCATATGCCACGTTTTTCTTTATTAGGTTGTCCCTCAGGCAGCCATTAGCTGCCTGAATCGCATATTACTGCTTGATGACCAGTTTCAGGTCAACTGGATATTTAGCCTGGACTTTCTCGCCTTTCAGCACTTTTACTGCCGTTTCAACGCCTTTAGCGCCAATCTGGTCAGGAAGCTGAGCAATGGTCGCCGCCAGTTTGCCATCGTTTACCGCTTTTTCACCATCCGGCGTACCGTCAAATCCGACAACCATCACATCAGTTTTACCGGCCGTTTGCAGGGCACGCAGCGCACCCAGCGCCATCTCGTCGTTCTGCGCGAACACCGCTTTCACGTCCGGATGAGCGGTTAAGAGGTTCTGCATAACGTTCAGACCTTTTGTGCGGTCAAAGTCAGCCGGCTGGCTGGCCAGCACGTTAAATTTGTGTGCAGCAACCGCCTGCTGGAAACCTTCGCCGCGTTCGCGGGCAGCAGATGTCCCGGCGATACCCTGCAGCTCGATAACCTTCGCGCCTTCACCGGCTTTTTTGGCGATGTAGTCACCGGCAATTTTACCGCCCAGCACGTTATCAGAAGCAATGTGGCTGACCACCTCGCCTTTCGACGCAACGCGGTCAAGCGTAATTACCGGGATGTTAGCCTGGTTCGCCATCTTCACGGCATTACCCACAGCGTCGGAATCGGTTGGGTTGATCAGCAGAATTTTAGTGCCGCGAACGGTCAGGTCCTGAACGTTAGCCAGCTCTTTTGCCGGGTTGTTCTGGGAATCCAGGATCACCAGGTCGTAGCCCAGTTTATCCGCTTCTTTCTGCGCACCATCCTTCAGGGAGACGAAGAACGGGTTGTTGAGGGTAGAAACCACCAGCGCGATAGTGTCTTTCGCCATGGCATTAGCACTCACGGTTGCGCTCAGCGCGACAGCAGAAACCAGGGTAGCCAGTTTTTTCATGTTCATATCAAAGATGTCCTGTAGTGTTGTCAGTTACTGTTTTTTGTTGTCTACCAGTACCGCCAGCAAAATCACTACCGCTTTGACGATCATCTGGTAATAGGAAGAAACACCTAACAAATTCAAACCATTATTCAGGAAGCCGAGGATCAGTGCGCCAATCAGCGTACCGATAATCCGGCCTTTACCGCCTGCCAGACTGGTTCCGCCCAGCACGACCGCCGCGATGGCATCCAGCTCATAGCCTGTTCCTGCGGTCGGTTGTGCCGAGGAGAGACGTGCCACTTCGATAATCCCCGCCAGCGAAGCCAACAGGCCACACAGGGAGTACACGATAATTTTGACTTTATTAACGCTGATCCCGGACAGGCGCGTTGCTGATTCATTACCGCCCAGCGCATAGATATAGCGACCCAGGCGCGTGTGATGCAGCATGTACCAGGCCGCTAAGAACACCAGGCCCATGATCCAGACCGGGGTCGGGATGCCCAGCGGGCGACCGATACCGAACCAGCCAAACAGGTCTGCGTTGTCGGTAAAGCCGGTATTGACCGGGCTGCCGTTGGTATAAACCATCGTCACCCCGCGCAGCAGCAGCATCATCACCAGCGTGGCGATAAAAGCCTGCACGCGCCCTTTCGCCACGATCATTCCGGTAACAGCACCAATTGCTGTACCTGCTGCCAGTGCAGCCGCCACGGCCACCAGCGCGTTGACTTCAATCCCTACAATTGAAGCCGCAATCGCGCCGGTGAGCGCCAGCAGGGAACCGACAGACAGATCGATACCCGAGGTCAGGATAACCAGCGTCATCCCGACCGCCATAATGGCGTTCACCGATGTTTGCTGGAGGATGTTGAACAGGTTATTAACGGTAAAAAAGTTCGGGCTCATGGTCGAAACCACCGCGATTAGCACCAGCAGGGCAATCAACGATTTTTGTTCCAGCAACCATGCCTTAGTGAAATATCGGCGTCCAGAAATAGCCTGGGTAGTCATCTTCTTACTCCTGATTCACGCGATTAAGCTTGCCCACAGCGGCAGCCATCAGAACTTCCTGGGTGGCCTGCTCGCGAGTGAATTCACCGCCGAGATGCCCTTCATGCATGACGATAATGCGATCGCTCATGCCTAATACTTCTGGCATCTCGGAAGAGACCAGAATGATGCTCAGCCCGTCAGCCTTAAACTGGTTAATGAGCTGGTAAATCTCTTTCTTCGCGCCGACATCCACACCGCGGGTTGGCTCATCGAGGATCAGCACTTTCGGACGCGTCATCAGGCCGCGGGCAATCGCCACTTTCTGCTGATTACCACCGGAAAGCAGACCGATCGCCTGTTCCATTGACGGGGTTTTGACGTTAAACAGCCGGATGAAATCACTCACCGCCTGCTGTTCATCTTTATGTTTCAGGCCACCACCGCTGCGGCTGAAGTAGCCCAGCGCGGTCAGCGACATATTCTCTTTTACCGACATCCCCAGAACCAGACCATCTCGCTTGCGATCTTCGGAGATGTAGACGATACCGTTCGCCAGCCCATCCTGCGGTGAACGGGTGACAACCTCATGACCGTCGAGGGTGACATAACCGCTGGTACGTGACAGGGCGCCATACAGAACTTTCATCAGTTCCGTCCGCCCGGCCCCCATTAATCCGGCTACACCGAGGATTTCACCCTGACGAAGGGTAAAAGTGACGTCATGCACGCCTGGACCACACAGGTTATCCACCTTCAGACGGATATCACCCGGGGCCTTAGCAATACGGGGATACTGGTCTTCGAGTTTGCGTCCCACCATCATCTCAATCAGCGAGTCTTCGGTCAGCGTGGCCACTTCGCGCTCGGCAATAAACTGTCCGTCGCGGAAAACCGTCACGTCATCGCAAATCTCGAAGATCTCTTTCATACGGTGGGAGATGTAAACAATGCCGCGCCCCTGGGATTTCAGCTCGCGAATCACCCGGAACAGAGAGTCGGTTTCCGTGTCGGTCAGCGCGTCTGTGGGTTCATCCATGACGATGACTTTGGATTCAAAGCTCAGCACCTTGGCAATTTCGACCATTTGCTGATCGCCAATCGATAGTTCGCCCACCAGCCGATCGCTCTTAAAGCGCAGATTCAGCTTTGCCAGCAGTTTGTCGGCTTCGGCATACATCTGTTTCCAGTCGATTTTGCCAAATCGATTAACGAACTCACGCCCGAGGAAGATGTTCTCAGCAATTGACAGCTGCGGGATCAGGTTCAATTCCTGATGAATGATACCAATACCCGCTTCCTGAGAGGATTTAGGGCCGTTAAAGCTGGTCTCTTTGCCCAGCCACAGCAGCGAACCGGCGTCGCGCATATAGATGCCGGTCAGCACTTTCATCATGGTGGATTTGCCGGCGCCATTTTCACCGACCAGCGCCATTACGCGCCCGGCGTAGACATTCAGCGCTGCGCCGGAGAGGGCTTTGACACCCGGGAACGATTTATCGATCCCTTTCAGTTGCAGTAGTGCGTCCATGGTGACCTCAGAAGGTGACGCCAGCACAGAGAATGATATTCGCATACGGGGAACACTCCCCGCTGCGAATGACCGCCTGGCTGTCAGCGGTGTGTTGTTTGAACTGTTCGTGCGTTATGTAATTAATTTTTATGGTGGTGCCCTGGTGTTGTTGCAGCTGCTCGATATGACCAAGCAACGTTTCGTGGAGCTGCGGATTATGCTGTTTGATTTCCGCCGCCAGAATGGCTGACTCAACCTGCATCTCTGCCGTCACCACGCCCAGTACCTGCATAAACGAGGGAACGCCCTGCGTTAATGCCATATCAATACGGGTAGTGCTGCGCGGAACCGGTAAGCCTGCATCGCAAACCACCAGCGTATCGGTATGCCCCAGACGGGAGATGACCGATGAGATTTCAGAGTTAAGTACCGTGCCTTTCTTCATTTTTCTGCTCCACCAGCGAAACGTTTCGCTGAGATAAGTTTAATCTTATCGATGAACAGAAAACCACCGCAGCGTTGCAGATTTGTGATCGTCGTCGAAACGTTTCGCTAAGTGAAATGCAGGAGAGGTGAAAGCAAAACGGTAACCCTTAGGTTACCGTTTTTGATGTTTGCGCCCTCTCCCTGTGGGAGCGGGTTGAGGTGAGGGCATCAGGCCGCGGGGAGGCTTAAATCTCGACCTGGGTCCCTAACTCAATCACGCGGTTAGGCGGGATCTCGAACTGGTCGGGCGCACGCAGGGCATTACGCTGCAGGATAAGATAGAGCCTGCCGCGCAGGCGCAGATACCAGGGGCGTTTGCCGATGATCAGCGACTCATGCGACATAAAGAAGGAGGTTTCCATCATCCGACAGCTTAAGCCCTCCAGCCCGCAGCGGTGGAACACCTCTTCCACATTCGGGGTTTCACGCCAGCCGTAGCTTGCCACCACCCGCCAGAAGGTCGGCGAGAGTTGCTCTATCTGTACGCGTCGAACGTTATGCACGTACGGCGCATCTTCGGTTCTCAGCGTCAGCAGGATCACTCGCTCATGCAGGACTTTGTTGTGCTTGAGGTTATGCATCAGCGCAAACGGAATGACGTTCAGGGCACGCGACATGTATACCGCCGTGCCCGGCACGCGCACTGGCGGTGATTTCTCCAGCGAGGCGATCATCGCCTCAAGAGAGTTGCCGTGTTCGTGCATCCGGCGCAGCAGGCGGAAGCGCTCGCTTTTCCAGGTGGTCATCACAATGAACATCACCAGGCCCAGCGTCAGCGGCAGCCAGCCACCGGAGACAATCTTGTCCAGGTTCGCCGAGAACAGCGGGACGTCAATGCACAGGAAGCCCACCAGAATCATCGCCACCAGGAACTTGTTCCAGTGCCAGTTTCGGTATGCCACCGTGGTGGAGAGAATGGAGGTCAGCACCATTGTACCGGTGACGGCAATACCGTACGCCGCCGCCAGATTGCTCGAATGCTCAAAGCTAACGATAACAATGACCACTGCGGTGTAAAGCAGCCAGTTAATGAACGGAATGTAAATCTGGCCCGACTCCATCTCCGACGTATGAATGATGCGCATCGGCGAAAGATAGCCCAGGCGCACTGCCTGACGCGTGAGGGAGAACACACCGGAGATCACCGCCTGAGAGGCAATCACGGTGGCCAGCGTCGCGAGGATCAGCATCGGTACCAGCGCCCAGTCCGGTGCCAGCAGGAAGAACGGGTTTTTAATGGCTTCCGGATTGGTAAGCAGCAGCGCACCCTGGCCAAAGTAGTTCAGCACCAGCGACGGCAGCACGACAGAAAACCATGCCACGCGAATAGGCAGTTTGCCGAAATGGCCCATATCCGCATACAGCGCTTCAACACCGGTAATAGAAAGCACCACTGCACCCAGCGCCACAAACGACACCATCTTGTATTCAAGGAAGAAGTTAACCGCCCACAGAGGGTTCAGCGCGTGCAGCACGTCCGGGTTAGCAATAATGCTGCGTAAGCCCAGTGCAGCCAGCACCAGGAACCAGGTCAGCATAATCGGCGCGAAGAGTTTCCCCACCAGCCCAGTACCGTGTTTCTGGATGATGAACAGCAGCGTCAGAACAATAATGGCCAGCGGCACAACCCATGCATCAAGCTGGGGCGCGATAATCTCAAGCCCCTCTATCGCCGACAGCACCGAGATAGCAGGCGTGATCACCACTTCGCCAAAGAAGAAACTGCCGCCGACCAGACCAATGATCACCAGGAACGAGGTCATTCTGGCGGACGTGTGGCGCCCGGCAAGTGACATCAGCGTCAGGATACCGCCTTCGCCGGCGTTATCTGCGCGCATGACGAAAGAGAGATATTTAACAGAAACAACCAGGATCAGCAGCCAGAAGATCAGTGACAAAAAACCAAACACAGCGTCACGTTCAACACCAAAACCAAACTGGCCGGACAGACATTCACGAAGCGTATAAAGCGGGCTGGTGCCAATATCACCATAGACAACCCCAATCGCCGCGAGCGTTATTGCGGGTAATGATTGCTTATTATCAGTGCTCATAGACTAGTCTTTTCGTTTATATAACAAATGTGTGCTTAGTCCCTTGGCCCACAAAAGGCGCACAGTATGCACGATTAATCGCAGAATCGTACCCCTAAATGCAACCGCATTAACATAGCGCAAAGAAAATAGCACCGCAGTTCAGTCTATTACCAGCCCTGACCGAAACGTCTATACTCGCTTCAATTAGCCGGGTTTACGGCGAAAGGATGCAAAACAATTATGGCTCACACTCATTTATTAGCAGAAAGAATTTCCCGCCTCAGCAACGCGTTGGAAAAAGGGCTATTCGAACGCAGTCATGCGATTCGACTCTGTTTGCTGGCGGCGCTAAGCGGCGAAAGTGTATTTCTGCTGGGTCCGCCCGGGATTGCCAAAAGCCTGATTGCCCGCCGACTAAAATTCGCTTTTCAACATGCCCGGGCATTTGAATACCTGATGACCCGTTTTTCTACGCCAGAGGAGGTCTTTGGCCCGCTCTCGATTCAGGCGCTAAAAGATGAAGGGCGCTATGAACGTCTGACTGCGGGCTATCTCCCGGAAGCAGAGATTGTTTTTCTCGATGAGATCTGGAAAGCCGGCCCGGCGATCCTCAATACCTTGCTGACCGCCATCAATGAACGCCGGTTCCGTAACGGTGCGTACGAAGGCAAAATCCCGATGCGCCTGCTGGTGGCCGCGTCCAACGAACTGCCCGAAGCCGACAGCAGCCTGGAAGCGCTGTATGACCGCATGCTGATCCGTCTGTGGCTCGACAAAGTGCAGGACAAAGCGAATTTCCGCTCGCTGCTGATTACCCAGCAGGATGAGAACGACAATCCCGTGCCTGCCGCACTTCAGGTCACTGACGAGGAGTATCAGCAGTGGCAGCACGATATCGGCAAAATCACGCTGCCGGATGCGGTGTTCGATTTGGTCTTTATGCTGCGCCAGCAGCTGGATAACCTGCCGGGCGCGCCTTACGTGTCTGACCGTCGCTGGAAAAAAGCCATTCGCCTGCTGCAGGCCAGCGCCCTGTTCAGCGGCCGCGATGCGGTTGCCCCCATCGATCTGATCCTGCTGAAGGATTGCCTGTGGCATGACGCCAGCGGCATGAACCTGATGCAGCAGCAGCTGGAAATATTGATGACCGGGCACGCGTGGGGGCAGCAGGAGATGCTCAATCAGCTTGGGGCCATTACTCAGCGCCGCCTCCAGCTGCAACAGCAGCAAAGCGATAAAACCGCCCTGAGAGTGAGCCGCCAGAGCGGCATGTTCGCCCGGAAACCGCATTATGAATTACCGGACGAACTGACCGATACCACGCTGACGCTGCTGCTCCAGCAGCCGCTTAAGCTCCATGAAATGCAGGTGATTCACATCACCATTGAGCGTGAAGCCCTCTCCCTGTGGCTGAGCAAAGGCGGCGAGATCCGCGGCAAACTCAACGGCATCGGCTTTGCCCAACAGCTCAATATGGAAGTGGACGGCAGCCTGCATCTGGTGATCCGTGACGTCAGCTTGCAGGGATCGCGTCTTGCGCTGCCCGGCACCACATCGGAAAGCGTCCCGGAAGAGATCAAACAGCAGCTGGAAGCGCTGGATAACCAGTGGCACCTGCAGCACACCCGCTTTAGCGAACAGCAAAAATGCCTCTTTATTCACAGCGACTGGCTGGGACGCATTGAATCCAGCCTGCAGGATGTGATCGCGCAGATTAAACAGGCGCGTCAATGCTGACGCTGGATACGCTCAACATCATGCTGGCCGTCGGTGAAGAGGGGATGATCGAAGAGATCATCCTCGCCTTGCTGGCCTCGCCGCAGCTGGTGGTCTTTTTTGAAAAATTTCCCCGACTCAAAACCGCCATCACCGACGATCTCCCCCGCTGGCGGGATAACTTACGCAAGCGCCTGAAAGATACCCGCGTCCCGCCGGAGCTCACCGAAGAGGTGATGTGTTATCAGCAGAGCCAGTTGGTCTCCACGCCGCAGCTGATTGTACAGCTGCCGCAGATCCTGACCCTGCTGGACAAGGTTCACTCCCCGTACGCCAGCCAGGCCCGACAGCTGGTGGCCGATAACACTACCTTCACGCCCGCCCTGCACACACTGTTTTTACAGCGCTGGCGATTAAGCCTGGTGGTACAGGCCACGTCGCTGAATCAGCAATTACTGGAAGAAGAGCGCGAGCAACTGCTCAGCGAAGTGCAGGAACGCATGACGTTGACCGGGGCGCTGGAGCCGGTGCTGGTCGAGAACGAAAATGCCGCCGGACGGCTCTGGGATATGAGCGCGGGCCAGATCAAACGCGGCGATTATCAGCTTATCGTCCGCTATGGTGACTTTCTGGCGCAGCAGCCGGAGCTGATGCAGCTGGCAGAACAGCTGGGCCGTTCGCGGGAGGCGAAGTCGGTGCCAAAAAAGGATGCCCCACTGGAAACCTTCCGCACCCTGGTGCGCGAACCGGCGACGGTACCGGAGCAGGTGGACGGGTTACAACAGAGTGACGATATCCTGCGGCTACTGCCGCCGGAGCTGGCCACCCTCGGTATAACGGAACTCGAATATGAATTTTACCGTCGGCTGGTCGAAAAACAGCTGCTGACCTACCGCCTGCATGGAGATACCTGGCGTGAGAAGGTCAGCCAGCGCCCGGCGGTGCATCAGGATTTCGACGAACAACCGCGGGGGCCGTTTATCGTCTGCGTGGACACGTCCGGTTCGATGGGCGGCTTTAATGAGCAATGCGCCAAAGCCTTTTGTCTGGCGCTGATGCGCGTGGCCCTCGCCGATAGACGGCGCTGCTATATCATGCTGTTTTCCAGCGAGGTGGTGGGCTATGAACTCTCGGGTGAGCACGGTCTGGAGCAGGCGATCCGTTTTTTAAGCCAGCGCTTTCGCGGTGGTACCGATCTTGCCAGCTGTTTTCGCGCCGTTATCGAGCGAATGCAGGGCGGAGAGTGGTATGACGCAGACGCGGTGGTGATCTCGGATTTTATTGCCCAGCGGCTGCCGGATGAGGTGGTCAGTAAAATAAAGGTGCAGCAGCGGGAACATCAACATCGTTTTCATGCGGTGGCGATGTCCACCCATGGAAAACCCGGCATCATGCGCATCTTCGATCATATCTGGCGCTTTGATACCGGGTTACGGAGCCGTTTATTGCGGCGCTGGAAACGCTAATTACAGCAGCGCATCCACGCTATCACGCACCTGTTGCGGCCAGACGCCACACTGAACCTGGCCGATGTGCGACAGCTGCAGCAGGAGCATGGTCAGACGAGACTGACCAATACCGCCCCCGATAGTCTGCGGCATCTCGCCACGCAGCAGGGCCTGGTGCCACTCCAACTGCAAACGATCTTGATCGCCGGTGATCGACAGCTGACGCTGCAGCGCTTCGGCATCGACGCGGATCCCCATGGAGGAGAGCTCAAAGGCATCTTCCAGCACCGGGTTCCACACCAAAATATCGCCGTTCAGGCCAGCCAGTCCGCTGTCACCTTCACTGCTCCAGTCATCATAATCCGGGGCACGCACATCATGGCGCTGTCCATGAGACAGTTTGCCGCCAATCCCAATCAAGAACACGGCACCCAACTCTTTGGCGATCGCGCGCTCACGGCCTTTGGCATCCAGATCCGGGAAACGGCTCAGCAGTTCCTGGCTGTGGACAAACTGGATCGTTTCCGGCAGGAACGGGGTTAAACCAAATTCTTTACTGACCGCCGCTTCAGTGGCTTTGATCCCGGCATAGATGGCTTCTACCGTCGATTTCAGCGTGCGGGTATGACGTTCGCCGTCACCCATTACGCGTTCCCAGTCCCACTGGTCAACGTAAACAGAGTGAATAGCGGTAAGGCGGTCTTCATCGGGGCGAAGGGCTTTCATGTGCGTGTAAAGCCCTTCGCCCGCGCTGAAGTCGTGTTGTCCCAGGGTTTGCCGTTTCCACTTCGCCAGCGAATGAACCACTTCGAACTGGGCATCGGGCAGTGTTTTCACTTTCACCTGTACCGCTTTTTCGCAACCAGACAAGTTGTCCTGCGTCCCATCGCCCACACGGCTTAAAATTGGCGCCTGCACTTCAATCAGGCCAAGCTTATCTTCCAACTGGCGGGAAAAATGGGATTTTACGAAACTGATCTGGCGTTGTTGTGCGATGTAAGCGGTTTTCATTATTTATACTCCTGCGTCCTGTTGGCACTGATTAAGCAACAAAAAAGAACGCCTTTCAATAATCCAACAATAAAATGACGCCATCGCTTTTGATTCACTAAAATTACCCGCTAAAATAGAGTGATTCATTAATCTTCATAAGAAAAAACTATGGAAAATTATCAGATCGACAATCTGGACCGCGGCATTCTTGAAGCCCTGATGGCCAACGCCCGTACCGCCTATGCCGAACTGGCAAAACAGTTTGGCGTCAGCCCTGGTACCATTCACGTTCGCGTAGAGAAAATGAAACAGGCGGGGATCATTACCGGGGCGCATATCGACGTCAGCCCAAAACATCTGGGTTACGACGTGTGCTGCTTTATCGGCATCATCCTGAAAAGCGCAAAAGACTATCCTTCAGCGCTGGCAAAATTGAATGCGCTGGATGAAGTCACCGAAGCCTATTACACCACCGGCCACTACAGCATCTTTATTAAGGTGATGTGTCGATCGATCGATGCCCTCCAGCAGGTACTTATCAACAAGATCCAAACAATTGATGAAATTCAGTCCACCGAGACGCTGATCTCGCTGCAGAACCCGATTATGCGTACCATCCGCCCGTAGACAGGCAAAATAATCACCACATTTTCCACAGGTAGATCCCAGGGCATTCACAGCGTACAATACCCCACTCTGAACTCAGGAGTGGTCGATCATGGCGGATGTAACTCTCATTACCGGTAGCACCCTTGGCGGCGCTGAATATGTCGCGGAACATCTGGCCGAGAAGCTGGAAGATGCCGGCTTTTCGACACAAACGCTGCACGGGCCGTTATTAGAAGATCTGCCGATCGACGGGATCTGGCTGTTGATCACCTCAACGCACGGTGCCGGGGATCTTCCGGATAACCTGCTTCCTTTATATGAAGAGTTAAAAGAGCAGCAGCCTGACCTCGCGAACGTCCGTTTTGGTGCGATTGGCCTCGGTAGCCGGGAATATGACACCTTCTGCGGTGCCGTTGAGAAAGTTGAGACGGAATTCAAGGCCTGCGGAGCGCAACAGATTGGTGAAACGCTGAAGATCAACATCCTCGATCACGATATTCCGGAAGATCCAGCAGAGATCTGGCTGGCTGAATGGAAAAATTTACTCAAAAACGATTAAAGATCGTGCGATCAGTTGTGGATAACTATGGTTAAAAGCTTTGATTAACCGGTAGTTATCCCATGAACAACCGCTGGTGACTTTTTGGCCTGTGCATAACATGCCATTTTGATCCCAGCTTATACGTCGCAGGATCACCGATCATACACAGCAAACGATCCTTCCTAACCACATGATCTTATTCATGAGATCCGGCTTACCCACAGAAAACCGCGATCCTAATAAGAGATCATAATAAAACAGATCTCTAAATAAAAAGATCTTCTTTTTAATAGCCAGGATCCCAGTGCTTTCTCGATCGACTAAAGTTGAGTAGAATCCACGGCCCGGGCTTCAATCCATTTTCAAACCGCTTTACGCAAGGCAGGAAAGCATGTTTTATCAGGATCCTTTTGACGTCATCATCATTGGCGGGGGTCACGCAGGCACTGAGGCCGCGATGGCCGCAGCGCGTATGGGTCAGCAGACCCTGCTTCTGACACACAATATCGACACGCTGGGACAAATGTCCTGTAATCCGGCGATTGGCGGCATTGGGAAAGGACACCTGGTAAAAGAAGTCGATGCGCTTGGCGGCCTGATGGCGACCGCGATCGATCATGCTGGCATTCAGTTTAGGATACTAAACGCGAGCAAAGGCCCCGCCGTTCGTGCGACTCGTGCTCAGGCCGACCGCGTGCTGTACCGTCAGGCGGTGCGTACTGCGCTGGAGAATCAACCGAACCTGATGATCTTCCAACAGGCGGTTGAAGATCTGATCGTCGAGAACGATCGCGTCGTTGGCGCCGTCACTCAGATGGGTCTCAAGTTCCGTGCCAAAGCCGTAGTGCTGACAGTCGGGACGTTCCTTGATGGCAAAATTCATATCGGGATGGATAACTACAGCGGTGGCCGTGCAGGCGATCCGCCGTCCATTTCGCTGTCGCGCCGACTGCGCGAGCTGCCGCTTCGCGTCAGCCGCCTGAAGACCGGCACGCCGCCCCGTATTGACGCCCGTACGATCGATTTTAGCGTGCTGGCACAACAACACGGTGACAACCCAATACCGGTCTTCTCGTTCATGGGCAATGTGGATCAACATCCGCGCCAGGTGCCGTGCTATGTCACGCATACGAACGAGAAAACCCATGACGTGATCCGCAATAACCTCGATCGTAGCCCGATGTATGCTGGCGTGATCGAAGGGATCGGTCCACGTTACTGCCCGTCGATCGAAGACAAAGTGATGCGCTTTGCCGATCGTAACCAACACCAGATCTTCCTCGAACCAGAAGGGCTGACCTCTAACGAGATCTACCCTAACGGGATCTCCACCAGCCTGCCATTCGACGTACAGATGCAAATCGTCCGTTCGATGCAGGGGATGGAAAACGCGAAGATTGTGCGTCCGGGCTATGCCATTGAGTACGATTTCTTCGATCCGCGTGACTTGAAACCGACCCTGGAAAGCAAATTTATCGAGGGTCTGTTCTTCGCGGGCCAGATCAACGGCACCACCGGTTACGAAGAAGCCGCTGCACAAGGCCTGCTGGCCGGTCTGAACGCAGCGCGCTTCTCTGCCGAGAAAGAAGGCTGGGCACCGGGACGTTCTCAGGCTTATCTGGGTGTGCTGGTGGACGACCTCTGCACGCTCGGGACCAAAGAACCGTACCGCATGTTTACCTCGCGTGCGGAATATCGCCTGATGCTGCGTGAAGACAACGCCGACCTGCGACTGACCGAAATGGGTCGCGAGCTGGGTCTGGTGGATGATGCCCGCTGGGCGCGTTTCAACGAGAAGCTGGAAAACATCGAGCGTGAACGTCAGCGCCTGAAATCCACTTGGGTAAACCCAACCACAGAGTCTGTAGCCGAAGTGAATGCTCACCTGTCTGCGCCACTGTCGCGTGAAGCCAGCGGTGAAGATCTGCTCCGTCGTCCGGAGATGACTTACGCACAGATGACCCAGCTGACGCCGTTCGCCCCAGGGCTGGACGATGTACAAGCTGCAGAACAGGTTGAAATCCAGGTGAAGTACGAAGGTTACATCGCCCGTCAGCAGGACGAGATCGAGAAACAGCAGCGAAACGAGAATACGATCCTGCCGGCAACGCTGGATTATCGCCTGGTGAATGGTCTCTCCAACGAGGTGATCGCCAAGCTGAATGACCATAAGCCGTCATCCATTGGTCAGGCAACGCGTATTTCAGGCATCACGCCTGCGGCCATCTCGATTCTGCTGGTCTGGCTGAAAAAACAGGGAATGTTACGCCGCAGCGCGTAATTCCGTTCTTCGCTGTGGTTATGGTGGGTGGCGCTAACGCTTACCCGCCCTACCATTCGCAGGCCCGGTAAGCGTCAGCCCCACCGGGCAATTCTTTTAAACAGGTATTCACCGTGCTCAACAAACTCACTCGTCTGCTGGATCAAGCCGGCATTTCGCTCACCGATCACCAGAAAAACCAGCTGGTGGGGTATGTCGATATGCTCAACAAATGGAACAAGGCCTATAATCTCACCTCGGTGCGTGATCCCAACGAGATGTTGATTCGTCATATCCTCGACAGCATCGTTGTGGCACCCCACCTGCAGGGCGAGCGTTTTATCGATGTTGGCACAGGTCCTGGTCTGCCGGGTATTCCGCTCTCTATCGTACGCCCTGAGTGCCAGTTCACGCTGCTGGACAGCCTGGGCAAGCGCGTGCGCTTCCTGCGTCAGGTTCAGCACGAGCTGAAACTTGAAAATATTCATCCGGTGCAGAGTAGGGTAGAGGACTTCCCGGCAGAGCCGCCGTTTGATGGCGTCATCAGCCGTGCCTTCGCTTCGCTCAATGATATGATCAGCTGGTGCAAGCACTTGCCTGCGCAAAACGGACGCTTCTATGCCCTGAAAGGCGTGCTGCCGGAAGATGAAATTGCACACATGCCAGCGGGATTCTCTGTTGAATCTGCGGTTAAGCTGCGTGTCCCTCAACTGGAAGGGGAGCGTCATTTGGTGGTAATTAAGCCAAACAATTTTTAAAAAATTAATAAAAAATGTGGAATTTGTGCTGTTCTTTGTATGTTAAATAACAGCGTCAGGCACCGGAAACGTGCAGATTAATTTTAACCTTAATGTTACTGATGTTTTTCCTGTGGTTAACGTTGTGGGTCGTTAACCCTGAAATATAATCAACCAGGGAAATATCAGCCTGCTAAAAGTAGGCAGAGGTAACAAGATTGCAATGTTAAATTTTTATTATAAATGTCAATAAAAGGTTTTCATTGTGTACAGGGCTGTTTTGGGAAAAGTTACTGAAATTACTCTTTAATATCAGAAAGATGAAATACGGTGATTTACTGATTTGATTTGTTCGACCTTAACGTAAATGCCTATTTTGTGATCGTGTGCACGCTTTACTGCCAATGTTTCTACGTGGTTTGCAGTTTTAATGAGTCGTTCTCAGTTTAACTAAAAGTTAAGAAATAGCGTCGCAGAAAAATATTTAAACATTTATTCACCTTTTCGCTACTTATTGTTTGAAATCACGGGGCCGCACCGTATAATTTGACCGCTTTTTGCTGCTTGACTCAGAGCCTTAAAGAACGTTTTATACGACACGCGACATACCTCGAAGTAGGCAGGAGTAAAAACGTGATGTCAGTGTCGCTCTTGAGTCGAAACGTTGCTCGTAAGCTTCTGTTCATTCAGTTTCTGGCGGTGATAGCAAGTGGATTGCTATTCTGCCTCAAAGACCCCTTTTGGGGCATCTCTGCGGTAAGCGGAGGTTTGGCAGTTGTTGTGCCGAATATGCTGTTTATGATTTTTGCCTGGCGTCATCAGGCGCATACACCCGCCAAAGGCCGCATGGCCTGGTCCTTCGCTCTTGGTGAAGTGTGTAAGGTGTTGCTAACCTTTGCTTTATTGGTGGTGGCGCTGGCTGTTTTTAAGGTGGTATTTCTGCCGCTGATCGTGACGTGGGTTTTGGTGCTGGTGGTACAAGTTCTGGCGCCAGCTGTAATCAACAACAAAGGGTAAAAGGCATCATGGCTTCAGAAAATATGACGCCGCAGGATTACATTAGTCACCATCTGATGAACCTTCAGATAGACTTGCGTACATTCTCGCTGGTGGATCCGTATAACCCCCCGGCCACCTTCTGGACGCTCAACATTGACTCCATGTTCTTCTCGGTGGTTTTGGGTCTGTTGTTCCTGGCCGTATTCCATAGTGTTGCCAAAAAAGCGACCAGTGGCGTACCTGGGAAATTCCAGACGGCAATCGAGTTGGTCATCGGCTTCGTCAATAGCAGTGTCAAAGACATGTACCATGGTAAGAGCAAGCTGATTGCTCCGTTGGCACTGACGGTCTTTGTCTGGGTCTTCCTGATGAACATGATGGACCTTCTGCCTATCGACTTGCTGCCGTACATCGGCGAGCATGTGCTTGGTCTGCCTGCACTGCGTGTGGTTCCGTCTGCTGACGTGAACATCACCCTGTCCATGGCGCTGGGCGTATTCATCCTCATTCTTTTCTACAGCATCAAAATGAAAGGCGTAAGCGGCTTCGTGAAAGAGCTTACCTTGCAGCCGTTCAATCACTGGGCGTTCATTCCGGTCAACCTGATCCTGGAAGGCGTTAGCCTGCTGTCCAAACCAGTTTCTCTTGGTCTGCGACTGTTCGGTAACATGTATGCGGGTGAGCTGATTTTCATTCTGATCGCGGGTCTTCTGCCGTGGTGGTCACAGTGGATTCTGAATGTGCCTTGGGCCATTTTCCACATCCTGATCATTACGCTGCAAGCCTTTATCTTCATGGTTCTGACGATCGTCTATCTGTCGATGGCGTCTGAAGAGCACTGATTCTTTACCACCACTACTACGTTTTTATTGAAACAAACTGGAGACTGTCATGGAAAACCTGAATATGGATCTGCTGTACATGGCTGCCGCTGTGATGATGGGTCTGGCGGCTATCGGTGCTGCGATCGGTATCGGCATCCTCGGGGGCAAATTCCTGGAAGGCGCAGCGCGTCAACCGGATCTGATTCCTCTGCTGCGTACACAGTTCTTTATCGTTATGGGTCTGGTGGATGCAATCCCGATGATCGCTGTTGGTCTGGGTCTGTACGTGATGTTTGCTGTCGCGTAATCAGTTTTTAAAACCCCAAGCCACAGAAATTTAAGAGGTATTGTGCTGTGAACATGAACGCAACAATCCTCGGCCAGGCCATCGCGTTTATTCTCTTTGTCTGGTTCTGCATGAAGTATGTATGGCCGCCTTTAATGGCAGCCATCGAAAAACGTCAAAAAGAAATTGCTGACGGTTTGGCTTCTGCTGAACGCGCTAAGAAAGATTTGGACCTTGCACAGGCCAACGCGACAGACCAGCTGAAAAAAGCGAAAGCTGAAGCTCAGGTGATCATTGAACAGGCTAACAAACGCCGTTCTCAGATCCTGGACGACGTGAAAGCTGAAGCAGAACAGGAACGCACTAAGATCGTTGCACAGGCGCAGGCAGAAATTGATGCCGAGCGTAAACGTGCTCGTGAAGAACTGCGTAAGCAGGTCGCGATTCTGGCTGTTGCTGGCGCCGAGAAGATCATCGAACGTTCCGTGGATGTAGCTGCTAACAGCGACATCGTGGACAAACTTGTCGCTGAACTGTAAGGAGGGAGGGGCTGATGTCTGAATTTATTACGGTAGCTCGCCCCTACGCCAAAGCAGCTTTTGACTTTGCTATCGAACACCAAAATGTCGATCGCTGGCAGAATATGCTGGCGTTTGCCGCTGAGGTAACGAAAAACGAACACATGGCTGAGATGCTTTCTGGTGCACTGGCACCAGAGACCCTCGCCAGTTCGTTCATCGCCATTTGCGGTGAGCAACTGGACACCAACGGTCAGAACCTGATTCGGGTAATGGCAGAAAATGGTCGTCTTAAAGCGCTCCCGGATGTTCTTGAGCAGTTCGAGCACTTACGTGCCCTCAGTGAAGCGACCGTTGAAGTTCATGTAACTTCTTCAATTGAACTGAGTAAAGAACAGCTTTCGAAGATCACCGTTGCGATGGAAAAACGTTTGTCACGCAAAGTGAAGCTGAATTGCAATATAGATAAGTCTGTAATGGCGGGCGTAATCATCCGAGCGGGTGATATGGTCATTGATGGCAGCGTACGCGGCCGTCTTGAACGCCTTGCAGACGTCTTGCAGTCTTAAGGGGACTGGAGCATGCAACTGAATTCCACCGAAATCAGCGAACTGATCAAGCAGCGCATTGCTCAGTTCAGTGTTGTGAGTGAAGCTCACAACGAAGGTACTATTGTTTCTGTAAGCGACGGTGTTATCCGCATCCACGGCCTGGCCGATTGTATGCAGGGTGAGATGATTTCCCTGCCGGGTAACCGTTACGCTATCGCACTGAACCTGGAGCGCGACTCCGTAGGTGCAGTTGTGATGGGTCCGTATTCTGACCTCGCCGAAGGCATGAAGGTTAAGTGTACTGGCCGTATTCTTGAAGTTCCGGTTGGCCGTGGCCTGCTGGGTCGCGTGGTGAACACCCTGGGTGCACCAATCGACGGTAAAGGTCCGATTGATAACGATGGCTTCTCGCCAATCGAAGTTATCGCGCCAGGCGTTATCGAACGTCAGTCCGTCGACCAGCCGGTGCAGACCGGTTACAAATCCGTTGATGCGATGATTCCAATCGGCCGTGGCCAGCGTGAGCTGATCATCGGTGACCGTCAGACCGGTAAAACCGCGATGGCTGTCGATGCAATCATCAACCAGCGTGATTCTGGCATCAAATGTGTGTACGTGGCTATCGGCCAGAAAGCGTCCACCATTTCAAACGTGGTGCGTAAACTGGAAGAGCACGGCGCGTTGGCTAACACCATCGTTGTTGTGGCGACTGCTTCTGAATCCGCTGCACTGCAGTATCTTTCTCCGTATGCCGGTTGCGCCATGGGCGAATACTTCCGTGACCGCGGTGAAGATGCACTGATTGTGTACGATGACCTGTCCAAACAGGCTGTTGCTTACCGTCAGGTTTCCCTGCTGCTGCGTCGTCCACCAGGACGTGAAGCATTCCCGGGCGACGTGTTCTATCTGCACTCCCGTCTGCTGGAGCGTGCATCCCGCGTTAACGCGGAATACGTTGAAGCTTTCACCAAAGGTGAAGTGAAAGGCCAGACCGGTTCTCTGACCGCACTGCCAATCATCGAAACCCAGGCGGGTGACGTTTCTGCGTTCGTTCCGACCAACGTAATCTCGATTACCGATGGTCAGATCTTCCTGGAAACCAACCTGTTTAACTCCGGTATTCGTCCGGCAGTTAACCCAGGTATCTCCGTATCCCGTGTGGGTGGTGCAGCGCAGACCAAGATCATCAAGAAACTGTCCGGTGGTATTCGTACCGCGCTGGCACAGTATCGTGAACTTGCAGCGTTCTCCCAGTTTGCATCTGACCTTGATGATGCAACCCGTAAACAGCTTGACCATGGTCAGAAAGTGACCGAGCTGCTGAAACAGAAACAGTATGCCCCTATGTCAGTTGCACAGCAGGGCCTGGTACTGTTCGCAGCAGAACGTGGTTATCTGGGGGATGTAGAACTGGCGAAAATCGGTAGCTTCGAAGCCGCTCTGCTGGCTTACGCTGACCGTGACCATGCTCCACTGATGCAAGAGATCAACCAGTCCGGTGGCTATAACGACGAGATCGAAGGCAAGCTGAAAAGCCTGCTCGATTCCTTCAAAGCAACCCAGTCCTGGTAAAGTCTGGCGGTCTGTCTTAGGGCAGACCGCAAGGCATTGAGGAGAAGCTCATGGCCGGCGCAAAAGAGATACGTAGTAAGATCGCAAGCGTCCAGAATACGCAAAAAATCACTAAAGCGATGGAGATGGTCGCCGCTTCCAAAATGCGTAAATCGCAGGAGCGTATGGCTTCCAGCCGTCCTTATGCAGATACCATGCGTAAAGTGATTGGTCACCTTGCGAACGGTAATCTGGAATATAAGCACCCTTACCTGGAAGAACGCGATGTTAAGCGCGTGGGCTACCTGGTGGTGTCTACCGACCGTGGTTTGTGCGGTGGCTTGAACATTAACCTGTTTAAAAAGCTGCTGGCGGATATGAAAGCGTGGTCTGATAAAGGCGTTCAGAGCGATATCGCGATGATCGGCTCTAAAGGCGTCTCTTTCTTTAATTCCGTAGGCGGCAATATCGTCGCCCAGGTGACCGGCATGGGTGATAACCCGTCCGTATCCGAACTGATCGGCCCGGTAAAAGTGATGTTGCAGGCCTATGATGAAGGCCGTCTGGACAGGTTGTACGTTGTCAGCAACAAATTTATTAATACCATGTCCCAGGCTCCGACCCTCACGCAACTGCTGCCGTTACCGGCATCAGAAGACGGTGAGCTGAAGCGTAAATCCTGGGATTACCTGTATGAACCTGATCCTAAACCGCTGCTGGATACCCTGCTGCGTCGTTATGTTGAATCTCAGGTTTATCAGGGTGTGGTAGAAAACCTGGCCAGCGAGCAGGCCGCACGTATGGTGGCGATGAAAGCCGCGACCGACAATGGCGGCAGCCTGATTAAAGAGCTGCAGTTGGTATACAACAAAGCTCGTCAGGCCAGCATTACTCAGGAACTCACCGAAATCGTCGGTGGTGCATCCGCGGTATAACCAGGTTAATTCGTAGAGGATTCAAGATGGCTACTGGAAAAATTGTCCAGGTAATCGGCGCCGTGGTTGACGTCGAATTCCCTCAGGATGCCGTACCGCGCGTGTACGATGCTCTTGAGGTTCAGAATGGTAACGAGAGCCTGGTGCTGGAAGTTCAGCAGCAGCTCGGTGGCGGTATCGTGCGTACCATCGCCATGGGTTCTTCCGACGGTCTGCGTCGTGGTCTGGATGTTAAAGACCTCGAGCACCCGATCGAAGTCCCGGTAGGTAAAGCAACTCTGGGTCGTATCATGAACGTCCTGGGTCAGCCGATCGATATGAAAGGCGACATCGGCGAAGAAGATCGTTGGGCTATTCACCGTCCAGCACCTTCCTATGAAGAGCTGTCAAGCTCTCAGGAACTGCTGGAAACCGGCATCAAAGTTATCGACCTGATGTGTCCGTTCGCGAAGGGCGGTAAAGTCGGTCTGTTCGGCGGTGCGGGTGTAGGTAAAACCGTAAACATGATGGAGCTGATCCGTAACATCGCGATCGAGCACTCCGGTTACTCCGTGTTTGCAGGCGTGGGTGAGCGTACTCGTGAGGGTAACGACTTCTACCACGAAATGACCGACTCCAACGTTCTGGACAAAGTGTCCCTGGTTTATGGCCAGATGAACGAGCCACCAGGAAACCGTCTGCGCGTTGCGCTGACCGGTCTGACCATGGCTGAGAAGTTCCGTGACGAAGGTCGTGACGTACTGCTGTTCGTTGACAACATCTATCGTTATACCCTGGCCGGTACAGAAGTATCTGCACTGCTGGGTCGTATGCCATCAGCGGTAGGCTACCAGCCGACCCTGGCGGAAGAGATGGGTGTTCTGCAGGAACGTATCACCTCTACCAAAACCGGTTCTATCACCTCTGTTCAGGCGGTATACGTACCTGCGGATGACTTGACTGACCCATCACCAGCCACCACCTTTGCTCACTTAGATGCAACCGTGGTACTGAGCCGTCAGATCGCGTCTCTGGGTATCTACCCGGCCGTTGACCCGCTGGATTCCACCAGCCGTCAGCTGGATCCACTGGTTGTTGGTCAGGAACACTATGACACCGCGCGTGGCGTACAGTCACTGCTGCAGCGTTATCAGGAACTGAAAGACATCATCGCCATCCTGGGTATGGATGAACTGTCTGAAGAAGACAAACTGGTGGTAGCACGCGCACGTAAGATCCAGCGCTTCCTGTCCCAGCCGTTCTTCGTAGCAGAAGTATTTACCGGTTCTCCGGGCAAATACGTTGCGCTGAAAGACACCATCCGTGGCTTTAAAGGCATCATGGAAGGCGAATACGATCACCTGCCGGAGCAGGCGTTCTATATGGTCGGTTCCATTGACGAAGCAGTGGAAAAAGCCAAAAAACTTTAACGCCTTAATCGGAGGGTGATATGGCAATGACATACCACCTGGATGTCGTCAGCGCAGAGCAACAAATGTTCTCTGGTCTGGTCGAAAAAATCCAGGTAACGGGTAGCGAAGGTGAACTGGGTATTTTCCCGGGTCACGCCCCGCTGCTCACCGCCATTAAGCCTGGTATGATCCGCATCGTTAAACAGTTCGGTCATGAAGAGTTTATCTATCTGTCAGGCGGCATTATTGAAGTGCAACCTGGTAGCGTGACCGTACTGGCTGATACCGCAATTCGTGGCCAGGATCTCGACGAAGCACGAGCTCTGGAAGCGAAGCGTAAAGCAGAAGAGCAGATTAAAAGCTCTCATGGCGACGTGGATTACGCTCAGGCGTCTGCAGAGCTGGCCAAAGCGATCGCGAAACTGCGCGTTATCGAGTTGACCAAAAAAGCGATGTAACACCGGCTTGAAAGCATAAAAGCCAGTCTGGTATCCAGGCTGGCTTTTTTTTATGGCTGCGTTTCACTAATTTTAAAACTGAAAAGGTGTTTTATTTATTTTGTGATTTACATCACAAAAGCTTGATCGGCAAAATGTTCAGGAGTAGACTCTGTTTTGTGATGAATGTCACATAACTGAACTCCAATAACATCAGGATGCCATCATGAAAATTATCAACAAAATCATCGCCCTTTTCAGCAACATGACCATCTCTTTCGGTACAATCAATCACTAAGTGCTGAACTGCCGGGTGGCGCCACGCTTACCGTAGTGTGATAAGCGAAGCGCCTCTCTGGTTACTGGGTTTTAACCTGAGCTTTATCGACTTCTTTCCCTTCTGTATTAACGCTTTTTCCCCCGGCCATAAAGTAATTGGTGTTATCAATTATCCCCACCACCGCATCATCGTACTGTCCTGGCTGGTTACGGATCGACACGTTGCCGGTAAACGTCCCCTGCGTGGTCACATCGCCGTACGGACTTGGACGGAAGATATAGTTGAAGCGCTGGTTATCCACCGCAAGGTTGTTCTCCACCACCAGCTTGCCTGGGTTAAAGTTGTCTGTGAAGCCATCCAGATGATTGCCCGTCGCTTTGCTGTTACGGATCTGGTGCGCCACAGGCTGCCCTTCCCCGCCAAGCTTAAAGCCGTTGCTGGTATTGTTGCTGGCGACTGAATTCTCGATCACCACCACGCCATTCGCCCCATCTTCAATCTTGTTGAACAAGTCAAAGCCGTCATCGATATTGTCATGCGCATAGCAGTTTTCCAGTCGGTTTCCCTCACCCACGCGCATCTTCACCGCAAAACCATCGGCGTTAATCTTGCCAGGATCCTGGTTGCCATATGATTCTGAATTGATCACCCGGTTATAGCTTGCCCACAGTGGGCGACCAATTTTCTCCGGGGAGGATATCTGGATCCCGGTATCGTCATTGCGGTACGCGGTGACCTGCTCAATCAGGTTATGGCTACCCTGGATACGCAGGCTTTTCTCCGTAATGTCGATACCCTTGATATGCCAGTAGCTGGCGTCCACCAGCAGGCCGTGGACTACCACTTTTCCGTCTGCCTCCAGCGTTTTGATCTTATCGGGGGTGCCGCTGGCGGTAAGAGGGATCTGCCCGCGTGGGTAATCCCCGTTTTTCAGCACCAGCTTACCGCCGGGGGCCAGCAGGGTGATGGCCGTGGCAAAATCCAGTGGCGCATCGGCTGTGCCTTGCGCATCGGCTTTGCCATCCGGTGCGGCGTACAGGATGTCGGTTTTACGCTCAGCAACGCGCTCGACGCTGAACTGCTGCGTCACAGGCTCGCCCTGCGCAGGGGTAAAGGTGAGAGCAAAGTGGCTGGTCTGCTCCAGGCGGGTCGGCAGGGTGTACATCTCGCCTGCTTTTACCGCTTTCGCATTCCCGATCACCACTTCATTTTGTCGCACGTTAAAGGTACCGTCCTCGTTAGCGCGTGCCTGTAGCAGGTAATCCGCGGATGGGCTGGTGCTAGCGGATGCCAGCTGGACCAGTAGCGGCAGCGGCTCTGCTTTCCACGGGGCGGATGAGACGGTGTTGGCGCTGGAGGTGGTCAGTGAGGCATCGGTCACCGTAATTTTAGCGTTGCGGGAGGCAAAGAAGCCGACGTAATAGCGATCTTTATTCTGCACTGAAATCAGATCGGCACGCGGCACCGTTTTGCTCACCCAACTGTCGCTGCCTGCCGGCGCCCACGCGGTAACAAACCCGTCGTTGGTGCGCTGCAGTTTCAGACGGAATTCCGGGGTCTGGCTTAGATCCACCTCTTCCTTATAACTCTGCTTTTTGATGGCGGCGCCGGCATTCCCCCACGGACGGGTGATCCCTTCCCGGGTGATGGTCTGCATCTTCACCCGCTGATGATCCTTTTTGTCCTGGGTCATGATGGCGTTCATCACCAGGTTCGAGGCGGCAGGAAACTCTTCATAACCGGCTTTCAGCGGCTGCTGACGTGGCGTGCCGATAATATCGCGCACCAGCAGCCCGGCACCTTCCTGGGCCGCCGGTTTAGCCCCATTTTCCGGTCCAAACTGATCTACCTTAATATTGGCCTGTAAGACGAAATTCTCCCCGGCCGGCAGCTCAGTATAGAAGAAGGTCAGGCCGTCATGGGCGTTGGCAATTTTACCGCCGCGACTTTCCAGCGTGATGGCTTTGGCCAGATCGACGCTCTCCTGCGGCTTCAGCGTTTTCCCGTCGACAGTGACATCGTTAACGCCAATTTTTTCGGGCAGCACGTTAGACGAAAAATTCACGTCCGTTGACTGACCAAAGGCAATGGCCTTCCAGACACGAGGCTGCTCGGCAGCGGTGGCAGCGAAGGCGGAGCACATCATCAGGGCCAGAGGTATTGTAGACTTCATTTTATTCTCCTGAGTAATAATTGAGCGCTATTATCATCAGGTTGAAACATCGTTTCTTTTTCATTTGTCACATAATTAGATAAATAAAACGGCGTTTTGTTTTCTGGTGTCTTTATTCATGGGGCGAAAGAATGGCTAACATGTTGTGAGGACTGGAGACTTGGCTAAACGGGGCTATATTCCTTAGGCAAAGTTACTTATTCTGCTGTAAAAAGTACCGGTAAATAGCCCGGATCATGTGATGTTGTACGTTTTACAGTCGCTCCATTTCATGGCGAAAAATATGTAGAATTTTCAACACCGAAGGGTTCTACTTCTCACTCAAATTACAGTCAGGACGTGTATGTTGAATAATACGATGAGCGTGGTCATTCTTGCCGCTGGCAAAGGCACCCGCATGTATTCCGATCTTCCAAAAGTGCTGCATACCCTGGCAGGGAAAGCGATGGTGCAGCATGTCATCGACGCGGCAAATGAGCTTGGCGCCAGCCAGGTCCATCTGGTGTACGGTCACGGTGGCGACTTGCTTAAGCAGACGCTGCGTGACGACAAACTCAACTGGGTACTGCAGGCTGAACAGCTGGGTACCGGTCATGCTATGCAGCAGGCCTCGCCGTTCTTTTCTGATGATGAAGACATCCTGATGCTCTACGGCGACGTGCCGTTGATCTCCGTTGAAACCCTGGCTCGCCTGCGTGAAGCAAAACCGCAGGGCGGCATTGGTCTGTTGACCGTCAAGCTGGACGATCCGACCGGCTATGGCCGAATCACCCGTGATAACGGCAAGGTGACCGGGATTGTCGAACATAAAGACGCGACCGACGCGCAGCGTGAAATTCAGGAAATTAACACCGGGATTCTGATCGCCAATGGTGCGGACATGAAGCGCTGGCTGGCAAACCTGAACAACAACAATGCACAGGGTGAATTCTACATCACCGATATTATTGCGATGGCGTATCAGGAAGGCCACGAGATCGCCGCCGTGCACCCGGATCGCTTAAGCGAAGTCGAAGGCGTGAATAACCGTCTGCAGCTGTCCCGTCTGGAACGCGTCTACCAGTCCGAGCAGGCTGAAAAGCTGCTGCTGGCAGGCGTAATGCTGCGTGACCCGGCACGTTTCGATCTACGAGGCGTGCTCAATCACGGGCGCGATATTGAAATCGATACTAACGTTATTCTTGAAGGTAACGTGACCCTCGGTCACCGCGTGAAGATCGGCGCGGGCTGCGTTATCAAAAACAGCGTGATTGGCGACGATTGCGAAATCAGCGCCTACAGCGTGGTTGAAGATGCAAACCTGGCTGCCGCCTGCACCATCGGGCCGTTTGCTCGTCTGCGTCCTGGCGCGGAGCTGCTGGAAGGTGCGCATGTCGGTAATTTCGTCGAAATGAAAAAAGCGCGTCTGGGTAAAGGATCCAAAGCGGGTCATCTTACTTACCTGGGCGATGCAGAGATCGGCGACAACGTGAATATCGGCGCCGGTACAATCACCTGTAACTACGACGGCGCGAACAAGTTTAAAACCATTATCGGTAATGACGTGTTTGTCGGTTCCGACAGCCAGCTGGTGGCCCCGGTCACTGTGGGCAATGGCGTCACTATTGCGGCAGGCACCACCGTCACGCGCGACGTGGCAGAAAACGCGCTGGTTATCAGCCGCGTACCGCAGGTGCAGAAGCCCGGCTGGAAACGCCCGGTGAAAAAGAAGTAATTCCGATTTTGTAGGCCGGATTAGCGTTAGCGACATCCGGCAAACAGGGTTGAGGGGATAACATAATCCCCCGCCCAAAGGCAGTATCTAATAAATATAACCCCACTCTCTACAAGGCTCGGGGCGCCCGATAAAACGGGCAAAACAGGTCAGCGACAACACAGGCGTAAAGCCTCTATCTGGAATATAAAACTATGTGTGGAATCGTTGGAGCAGTTGCGCAGCGTGATATTGCTGAAATCCTTCTCGAAGGATTACGTCGTCTGGAATACCGTGGTTATGACTCAGCCGGTCTGGCTGTGGTCGATGCAGAAGGTCATCTGACCCGCCTGCGTCGCCTCGGTAAAGTGAACATGCTGGCGCAGGCGGCGGAAGAAAACCCGCTTCATGGCGGCACAGGTATTGCTCATACCCGCTGGGCAACCCACGGTGAACCTTCAGAAGGCAATGCGCACCCGCATGTCTCAGAACACATTGTGGTGGTGCATAACGGCATCATCGAAAACCACGAACCCCTGCGCGCAGATCTGACCGCGCGCGGTTATACCTTCGTTTCTGAAACGGATACCGAAGTGATCGCCCACCTGGTTCACTGGGAACTGGAGCAGGGCGGTACGCTGCGTGAAGCCGTGATGCGTGCGATCCCGCATCTGCGCGGCGCCTACGGCACCGTGATCATGGACAGCCGTGACCCGTCCACCCTTCTGGCCGCGCGTTCTGGCAGCCCGATGGTTATCGGTCTGGGGATGGGCGAGAACTTTATCGCCTCCGATCAGCTGGCGCTGCTGCCGGTTACCCGTCGCTTTATCTTCATGGAAGAGGGCGATATCGCCGAAGTGACCCGTCGCGATGTGACCCTGTTTGATAAATCCGGCGAGCAGGTGAAGCGTCAGGATATCGAATCCAGCCTGCAGTACGATGCGGGTGATAAAGGCGCATACCGCCACTACATGCAGAAAGAGATCTACGAGCAGCCTAACGCCATCAAAAATACCCTGACCGGGCGCATCAGCCACGGTGAGGTAGATCTGAGCGAGCTGGGGGCGAACGCCAACGAAATGTTGGCGAAAGTCGAGCACATTCAGATTGTTGCCTGCGGCACCTCCTACAACTCCGGTATGGTGTCCCGCTACTGGTTTGAATCGCTGGCAGGCGTGCCGTGCGATGTGGAAATCGCCTCTGAATTCCGCTATCGCAAATCGGCTGTACGCAATAACAGCCTGATGATCACCCTGTCTCAGTCCGGAGAAACGGCCGATACCCTGGCGGCGCTGCGTTTGTCTAAAGAGCTGGGCTTTCTCGGTTCGCTGGCGATCTGTAACGTGCCAGGCTCGTCGCTGGTGCGTGAATCTGATCTGGCGCTGATGACCAACGCCGGAACCGAAATCGGCGTGGCGTCGACCAAAGCGTTTACCACTCAGTTGACGGTATTGCTGATGCTGGTGGCGAAACTGGCGCGTCTGAAAGGCCAGGATGCGGCCATTGAGCAGGATATCGTTCACGGTCTGCAGGCGCTGCCGAGCCGTATTGAGCAGATGCTGTCTCAGGACAAGCGTATTGAAGCGCTGGCAGAAGATTTCTCTGACAAGCATCACGCCCTGTTCCTCGGTCGCGGTGATCAGTATCCGATCGCGCTGGAAGGCGCGCTGAAGCTCAAAGAGATCTCCTACATTCACGCAGAAGCCTACGCGGCAGGCGAGCTGAAACATGGCCCACTGGCGCTGATTGATGCGGATATGCCGGTGATCGTCGTGGCGCCAAACAACGAACTGCTGGAAAAACTGAAATCCAACATCGAAGAAGTGCGTGCCCGTGGCGGCCAGCTGTATGTCTTCGCGGACAGCGATGCCGGTTTCACCAGCAACGACAACATGCACATCATCGAGATGCCGCATGTGGAAGAGGTGATTGCGCCAATCTTCTACACCGTTCCGCTGCAGCTGCTGGCGTATCACGTTGCGCTGATCAAGGGCACTGACGTTGACCAACCGCGTAACCTGGCGAAGTCAGTTACCGTAGAATAATCTCTCCAGACTCCACCTTCGGGTGGAGTTTTTTTTCCCGCCTCTGTATGACAATTCGTCATCTTCAGCTACTTTTTCAGTGTCACATAAAGATAATTTTACTGAAAAAAATCTGTCACGTTTAACTCTAACATCATGAAGTTAAACAGTTATTTTGTAGATTTTTTCCCGCAAATTTCGTTGTCATAAAACTGTCATAATTCAGACATTTATCTGTCACCTGTTTGTCCTATTTTGCTCAACGTAGCCACTTAAACAATGATTTACGAAATCCTTGCAGGAGACATTATGAAAGTTATGCGTACCACTGTCGCAACTGTTGTCGCCGCGACCTTATCGATGAGCGCTTTCTCTGTATTTGCAGAGGCGAGCCTGACTGGCGCTGGTGCAACCTTCCCTGCGCCGGTGTATGCCAAATGGGCTGATACTTACCAGAAAGAGACTGGTAACAAGGTTAACTACCAGGGTATCGGCTCCTCCGGTGGCGTAAAACAAATTACGGCGAATACCGTTGATTTCGGCGCATCTGACGCTCCACTGTCTGATGAAAAACTGACGCAGGAAGGCCTGTTCCAGTTCCCGACCGTTATCGGTGGTGTTGTGCTGGCCGTGAATATCCCGGGTCTGAAATCTGGCGAGCTGGTGCTGGATGGCAAAACTCTGGGGGATATCTACCTCGGCAAAATCAAAAAATGGGATGACGAAGCCATCACCAAACTGAACCCAGGTGTGAAGCTGCCTTCGCAGAACATCGCTGTGGTTCGTCGTGCTGACGGTTCCGGTACCTCCTTCGTCTTCACCAGCTACCTGGCGAAAGTGAACGAAGAGTGGAAATCCAAAGTCGGTTCTGGCTCTACCGTTAACTGGCCGACTGGTCTGGGCGGTAAAGGTAACGACGGTATCGCCGCGTTCGTACAGCGTCTGCCAGGCTCAATCGGCTACGTAGAATACGCTTACGCCAAGCAAAACAACCTGGCCTACACCAAGCTGATCTCTGCTGATGGTAAGCCTGTCGGCCCGACCGAAGAGAGCTTCGCTAACGCGGCTAAAGGCGCTGACTGGAGCAAATCTTTCGCCCAGGACCTGACCAACCAGAAAGGTGACGAGGCGTGGCCAATCACGTCCACCACCTTCATCCTGGTGCACAAAGATCAGAAGAAACCTGAGCAGGGTACTGAAGTGCTGAAGTTCTTCGACTGGGCGTACAAAAATGGCGGCAAACAGGCTAATGACCTGGACTACGCCAGCCTGCCAGACAGCGTGGTTGAGCAGATTCGTGCTGCATGGAAAACCAACGTGAAAGACAGCAGCGGTAAAGCGCTGTACTAACAGGATATATTTGACGAAGATGGCGGGTGGCGCTGGCGCTTATCCGCCCTACAGCTCCAACAGTAGGCCCGGTAAGCGCTCGCGCCACCGGGCATGTTCGTAAGACGTCTCAAACAGAAGAGTAACTTATGGCTGCAACCAAGCCTGCATTTAACCCTCCGGGTAAAAAAGGTGACATGATTTTCAGCGCGCTGGTAAGACTGGCTGCGCTGATTGTGCTATTGCTGCTGGGCGGCATTATCGTGTCGCTGATTGTCTCCTCCTGGCCGAGCATCCAGAAATTTGGTTTCTCCTTCCTGTGGACCAAAGAGTGGGATGCACCGAACGATATCTACGGTGCGCTGGTGCCGATTTACGGCACGCTGGTCACCTCGTTTATCGCCCTGCTGATCGCAGTACCGGTAAGCTTCGGTATCGCACTGTTCCTGACTGAACTGGCACCGAACTGGCTGAAGCGACCACTGGGTATCGCCATCGAACTGCTGGCGGCGATCCCGAGTATCGTTTACGGCATGTGGGGCCTGTTCATCTTTGCGCCACTGTTCGCGAAGTACTTCCAGGAGCCGGTCGGCAATATCCTGTCGAATATTCCGTTTGTGGGCGCGCTCTTTTCCGGCCCGGCATTCGGTATCGGGATCCTGGCTGCAGGCGTGATCCTGGCCATCATGATTATTCCGTACATTGCGGCGGTCATGCGCGATGTCTTTGAACAAACCCCGGTGATGATGAAAGAGTCGGCCTACGGCATCGGCTGCACTACCTGGGAAGTTATCTGGCGTATCGTCCTGCCGTTTACCCGCAACGGGGTGATTGGCGGCGTGATGCTGGGTCTGGGTCGTGCCCTGGGTGAAACCATGGCCGTGACCTTTATCATCGGTAATACCTACCAGCTCGACAGCGCATCGCTTTACATGCCGGGTAACAGCATTACCTCGGCGCTGGCCAATGAATTCGCCGAAGCGGAATCAGGTCTGCACGTAGCTGCGCTGATGGAACTGGGCTTAATCCTGTTTGTTATCACCTTCATCGTTCTGGCGATCTCTAAAGTGATGATCACGCGCCTGGCCAAAAATGAGGGGTCACGCTAATGGCAACGCTCGAAATGCAAAACACCGCAGAGCTGGCAGAATCCCGCCGCAAAATGCAGGCGAAGCGCCGCTTTAAAAACCGCCTGGCGCTGACGCTCTCAATGGCGACGATGGTATTTGGTCTGTTCTGGCTGGTCTGGATCCTGTTCTCCACGGTGACCCGCGGTATCGACGGTATGTCGCTGGCGCTGTTCACTGAAATGACCCCACCGCCTAACACGGCGGGTGGCGGCCTGGCGAATGCCCTGGCGGGCAGCGGCCTGCTGATCCTGTGGGCGACCGTTTTCGGTACACCGCTGGGCATCATGGCGGGGATTTATCTGGCGGAATACGGGCGCAAGTCGTGGGTCGCAGAAGTGATCCGCTTCATTAACGATATTTTGCTTTCCGCTCCGTCAATTGTGGTCGGCCTGTTCGTCTACACCATCGTGGTGGCGCAGATGGAACACTTCTCCGGTTGGGCGGGTGTGATTGCGCTGGCGCTGTTGCAGGTGCCTATCGTCATCCGTACCACCGAGAACATGCTGAAACTGGTGCCGGACAGCCTGCGTGAAGCGGCCTACGCGCTGGGTACGCCGAAGTGGAAGATGATTTCTGCCATCACCCTGAAGGCATCGGTCTCCGGGATCCTGACCGGCGTACTGCTGGCCATTGCCCGTATCGCAGGTGAAACGGCACCGCTGCTGTTTACTGCGCTCTCCAATCAGTTCTGGAGCACGGACATGATGCAGCCGATCGCCAACCTGCCGGTGACCATCTTTAAATTTGCGATGAGCCCGTTTGCCGAATGGCAGTCACTGGCCTGGGCCGGGGTTCTGATTATTACCCTGTGTGTATTGTTACTGAACATTCTGGCGCGCGTTATTTTCGCGAAGAAGAAACACGGTTAATTATTGACGGCGTGGCACTCTGCGGCGCCGGATGAGGAAATGAGTCAATGAGTATGGTTGATACTGCCCCAGGTATTCTTACGGTTCGTGATTTGAACTTTTACTATGGCAAGTTCCATGCCCTTAAGAACATCAATCTGGATATCGCCAAGAACCAGGTGACGGCATTTATCGGTCCTTCAGGCTGTGGAAAATCCACCCTGCTGCGAACCTTTAACAAAATGTATTCGCTTTATCCTGAGCAGCGCGCCGAAGGCGAAATCCTGCTCGATGGCGATAACATTCTCACCAATACCCAGGATATCGCGCTACTGCGTGCGAAGGTGGGGATGGTGTTCCAGAAGCCGACGCCGTTCCCGATGTCCATTTATGACAATATCGCCTTTGGTGTGCGCCTGTTCGAGAAGCTCTCCCGTACCGATATGGATGAGCGCGTGCAGTGGGCCTTGACCAAGGCCGCATTATGGAACGAAACCAAAGATAAACTTCACCAGAGCGGATACTCTCTCTCTGGTGGTCAACAGCAGCGTCTGTGCATTGCGCGTGGCATCGCCATTCGCCCGGAAGTGCTGCTGCTGGATGAGCCTTGTTCAGCGCTGGACCCGATCTCCACCGGGCGTATCGAAGAACTGATCACGGAACTGAAAGCGGATTACACCGTGGTGATCGTGACCCACAACATGCAGCAGGCTGCGCGTTGTTCCGACCACACCGCGTTTATGTACCTGGGCGAGTTGATTGAGTTCAGTAAAACGGACGATCTGTTCACCAAGCCCGCGAAGAAACAAACAGAAGATTACATTACTGGCCGCTACGGTTGATTTGGAGTTAACCATGGACAACCTCAATCTTAATAAACACATTTCCGGCCAGTTCAACGCAGAGCTGGAAAGCATCCGCACCCAGGTGATGACCATGGGCGGAATGGTCGAGCAGCAGCTGTCTGATGCAATCACCGCGATGCATAACCAGGATAGCGAGCTGGCGAAGCGCGTGGTGGAAGGCGATAAAAACGTCAACATGATGGAAGTCGCCATCGACGAAGCCTGCGTACGGATCATCGCCAAGCGTCAGCCAACGGCGAGCGACCTGCGTCTGGTGATGGCGATCATTAAAACCATCGCCGAGCTGGAACGTATTGGCGACGTGGCGGACAAAATCTGCCGCACTGCGCTGGAGAAATTCTCTCAGCAGCACCAGCCGCTGCTGGTTAGCCTGGAGTCGCTTGGCCGTCACACCGTGCAGATGCTGCACGACGTGCTGGATGCCTTCGCGCGTATGGATCTGGACGAAGCGGTGCGTATCTACCGTGAAGACAAGAAAGTCGACCAGGAATATGAAGGTATTGTGCGTCAGCTGATGACCTACATGATGGAAGACCCCCGTACCATTCCAAGCGTACTGACCGCCCTGTTCTGCGCCCGTTCTATCGAACGTATCGGTGACCGCTGCCAGAACATTTGCGAATACATCTTCTACTTCGTGAAGGGTCAGGATTTCCGTCACGTTGGCGGTGATGAGCTGGACAAAATGCTCGCGGGTAAAGATCCGAAAGAGTAATATCATTCATAACGCCAGTTATGCTGGCGTTATATCTACCCCATCAATACCTCCTGCCCTTTGTTGTTATTAATTACGACGCCAGTCACATTTACTTTAATCCCGCATTGTTTTTAAATCCCAACTGAAATAAAACACTTCAACGACAATAATAGTCATCATTAATTATTTATTCGATGGTGTAACAGTTTTAAATAGTGGATTGCTACCGTAATCATACGGGCAAAACCTGAAAGAGATGATCTTCTCAAGAAGAGGCATCTTTTTCAGGTTTTTTTTTGCCCAATACTGTTAAAGGATCAGCGAGATGTACCTTAACGACCGGGTTATTGTCGCCAATGCGCTGGTTTACTCCTTCGGTAATGGCGTTTACAGCTATGAAACCGGGGCACATTCCGACTTCGAATCCATCCGTGCCGTCGTGCGCCCGGCGTATATCTGGGATCAATATAACCAGACCGGCGTCGAGCTGGGGTACTTCAAACAGCAGAATACCGATCTCAGCGGCGAGAAATATGACGAGCCTGGCTACAAAACCACGCTCTTTCATACCTTTAAAGTCAACACCAGTATGTTGACCTCCCGCCCGGAAATCCGTTTCTACGCGACTTACATTAAAGCGGAAGACACCGAGCTGGATAACTTCACGTTCGAAGATCAGAAGACGGATCAGTTTGCAGTGGGTGCGCAGGCTGAAATCTGGTGGTAACCCGATCAATTTATTAAGGACGATACCGATGAAACGCATCAAAACGAGCTTATCGTTGATTACGCTGTGCCTCTGTATGAGCCAGACCGCTTTCGCGGCCGATCTCCCGGCTGCGCCGGACCCGTCCCGGCCACTGAGTCAATATGTCACGCAGGTGAATGCCGATAAGTCGGTGACGTATCGCTACTTTGCGCCGACCGCGAAAAGCGTGTCGGTGGTGGTAGGGATCCCCTCAGCGGAAAATATTCATCCGATGACCAAAGACAGCGCGGGCCTCTGGCACTGGCAGGGGCCGGTGATGCAGCCCAATCTTTACGAGTATTTCTTCAACGTTGACGGCGTGCGCAGCATCGATACTGGCACGGCGATGACCAAGCCGCAGCGCCAGGTGAATACCAGCATGGTGCTGGTGCCGGGGAGCATTCTGGATGTGAATCCGGTACCGCACGGGGATCTCATTACCCTGACCTATCACTCTGCTGCGCTCAAGTCTGAGCGCCAGCTGTACGTCTGGACGCCACCGGGCTACCGCGGGCAGGGCAAACCGCTGCCGGTGCTCTACTTCTATCACGGCTTTGGCGACACCGGCCGTTCGGCAATCGATCAGGGGCGTATCGCGCAGATCATGGATAACCTGCTCGCCGACGGCAAAATTGAGCCGATGCTGGTGGTGGTGCCAGACACCGAAACCGACGCTACGGGGATCGTCGCAGAAGCGTTCGTTCCCAACGAGCGGCGCAAGGCCTTCTACCCGCTGAATGCCCAGGCCGCCGATCGCGAGCTGATGAACGACATTATCCCGCTGATTAGCGAACGCTTTCATGTGCGGAATGATGCCGATGGCCGTGCGCTGGCGGGGTTGTCGCAGGGTGGCTATCAGGCGCTGGTCTCGGGGATGAACCATCTGGAAAGCTTTGGCTGGCTGGCCACCTTAAGCGGTGTGACCACCACCACTGTGCCGGACGCGGGCGTCAGCGCGCGGTTGAATGACCCGGAGTCGATCAACAAGCAGCTGCGCAATTTCACGGTGGTGGTTGGTGAGAAAGACGTCGTCACTGGTAAAGACATCCTCGGGCTGAAGCAAGAGCTTGAGAAACGGCAGATCCGCTTTGATTACCAGGAATATCCCGGCCTGAATCATGAGATGGACGTCTGGCGTCCGGCTTACTCGTCCTTTGTGCAAAAATTATTCAAATAATCGCGGGAGTTAAAAGATGAAGCTAATTATAACGGAAGACTATGAGCAGATGAGCCAGGTTGCGGCGCATCACCTGGTAGAATTCATGCTAAAAACGCGCCGGGTGAATCTGGCGATCACGGCGGGCAAAACGCCCAAGAGAATGTATGAGCTGCTTACCGCGTCCGTACGAGGCAAAGCCTGGCTGAAGAACGTGCATTTTTATAATTTCGATGAAATTCCGTTTCGCGGCAAAACCGGGGATGGCGTGACCATCACCAATTTACGCAGCCTGTTTTTTACCCCAGCCAGCATCAGCGAAGAGAACATTCAGCAGCTGACCCTAGAGAATTATCGCCATCATGATGCCAACATTGCAAATCAGGGTGGGCTGGATCTGGTGGTAATGGGACTGGGAGCTGATGGACATTTTTGCGGAAACCTACCCAACACCACCCATTTTCACGATATGACCGTTGCAGTACCCATTGCAGGCGAGATGGTCGATCTTGTGGCACACGGCGAACTGGGCGGAGATTTTTCGCTGGTGCCGGACTGCTACGTGACGATGGGGCCGAAAAGCATCATGGCAGCAAAAAACCTGCTGCTTATTGTGAACGGTGAAGGTAAAGCGAAGGCGCTGAAGGGGGTGCTTGAAGGGCCGGTAACGGAACAACTTCCGGCGTCGGTGCTGCAGCTGCATCCGTCGCTGACCATTATTGCGGATAACGCGGCGGTCTCGGCGCTAACTCAGCCGCACTGATATTCGGCGTACAGCCGTAAAGCACATCACTTTACGGCTGGTCAGGCTTAGCGGGTGATATTCCAGCCGCGTGCTTTCCACAATTCTGGCAACTGAGCCAGATCGGTAAAGGTGGTCACCTTCGGGTGATCGATCGGTTTGTTATGCGGATCGGCGCAGAAGTAAAACACCTCCATCCCCGCATCAATACCCGACTGCGCGCCCGCGCTGGAATCGTCCACAAGAATGCAGTTTTCCGCATTGACGTTCATCGCTTTAGCCGCGTGGAACATCAGCGCCGGATCGGGCTTCCAGCGCTGAATATCGTAGCCGCTGAACAGTTTTTCCGGAAAATGGTGCAGCATTTGCAGCTTGCCAAGAGAGTGATTCATTTTGCTGACCGGACCGTTGGAGACCACGCACATCGGCACGGCCATCGCATCCAGCAGCTCGCTGGCACCGGTGATCACTTCCAGTTCGGAGTCGAAGAGGCGTGCGACCTCGGCGCGGTAAACAGGCTCCAGATCCGCTTTCGCGAAACTGACGCCACGTTCGGCGTTAATGATATCGATGATTTCGTAGAGCTTCACGCCCTTAAAGCGTTTGAACGTCTCTTCGAGATCGAGCGTAATACCAAATTCCTGGAACATGGTGACATACGCCCGGGAACAGATGACCTCACTGTCGACCAGCGTACCGTCGCAGTCGAAAAACACTGCTTCAATCTGAGACATGCCTTTCCCTTTCTTAACAAGTTTAACGTTTACGTAATACCGAATGGTGGGACGCAATCGTTGCCGTATAAGCAAATTCAATGAAAAAAAATGCGCGCCAACCGCCCCTATTGTCGCATTTTGGTATAGGATAGCGACGAATTTTCCCTCCTTGTTCGGAAATAGATGATGAGTCAACAACACACTACCCAGTCTTCTGGAACGGGTTTGCTTGAGCGCGTGTTTAAACTGCGCGAACACGGCACAACGGCACGCACCGAAGTGATCGCCGGTTTCACTACCTTCCTGACGATGGTCTATATCGTTTTCGTGAACCCGCAAATTCTGGGCGTTGCTGGCATGGATACCAGCGCCGTCTTCGTGACTACTTGTTTGATCGCCGCCTTCGGCAGCATCCTGATGGGCTTGTTCGCTAACCTGCCGGTGGCGCTGGCGCCTGCGATGGGTCTGAACGCCTTCTTCGCCTTTGTGGTGGTTCAGGCGATGGGCCTGCCGTGGCAGGTGGGGATGGGTGCCATCTTCTGGGGTGCCGTCGGTCTGCTGATCCTGACCATTTTCCGCGTGCGTTACTGGATGATTGCCAATATCCCGGTCAGCCTGCGCGTAGGCATCACCAGCGGTATCGGCCTGTTTATCGGCATGATGGGGCTGAAAAACGCTGGCGTGATTGTGGCGAACCCGGAAACGCTGGTCAGCATCGGCAACCTGACGTCGCACAGCGTGCTGCTGGGCGTACTGGGCTTCTTTATCATTGCGATTCTGGCCTCGCGTAATATCCACGCGGCGGTGCTGGTCTCCATCGTGGTCACCACCCTGCTGGGCTGGATGATGGGCGATGTGAAATACGGCGGGATCATCTCTGCGCCACCAAGCGTCACTACCGTGATTGGTCATGTCGATCTGGCGGGCTCGCTGAATCTGGGCCTGGCGGGTGTGATCTTCTCCTTCATGCTGGTGAACCTGTTTGACTCCTCCGGTACGCTGATTGGCGTGACCGATAAAGCCGGTCTGGCCGATGAGAAAGGCAAATTCCCGCGCATGAAGCAGGCGCTTTATGTCGACAGCATCTCTTCCGTAGCGGGTTCCTTTATCGGCACCTCTTCGGTTACCGCCTACATCGAATCCTCTTCCGGTGTCTCTGTCGGTGGCCGTACCGGCCTGACCGCAGTGATTGTCGGTCTGCTGTTCCTACTGGTGATTTTCCTCTCTCCGCTGGCCGGCATGGTGCCACCATACGCTGCTGCAGGCGCGTTGATTTACGTGGGTGTGCTGATGACATCCAGCCTGTCGCGCGTGAAGTGGGACGACCTGACCGAAGCGGTTCCGGCGTTTATTACCGCGGTGATGATGCCGTTCAGCTTCTCTATCACCGAAGGGATTGCGCTGGGCTTTATCTCTTACTGCGTGATGAAGCTGGGCACCGGGCGCTGGCGTGAACTGAGCCCGTGCGTGATCGTGGTGGCGCTGCTGTTCATTCTGAAGATTGCGTTTATCGACGCACATTAATAAACAGTAAGCCCTTTTCTAAGAAAAGGGCTTTGGTGTTTTCTCCCTCTCCCACAGGGAGAGGGGCGTGGTGAGGGCATCAGGCCGCACTCACCTTACGCTTTAACCCGCTGAATATATTTCCCAAACGCGGTCAACTGACCGGTCAGATGGTCCAGGGTACTCTGATCCACCACTTCACCCGTCTGCGGGTCGACCTTGTTCTGAATTACTCCGCCCATAAATTCCGGCTTGTTCATCACCATTGCATCAAGGAACACCAGAATCTGACGCAGGTGATACTGGCAGCGTGCGCCGCCAATTGCCCCCATGGAGCTGGTCTGGATCAGCACCGGTTTACCCGCCAGCGGCTGTTCTGGCAGACGAGAAAGCCAGTCGATAGCATTCTTTAAGCCGCCCGGCACCGAGTAGTTATATTCCGGGGTGACAATCACCACCCCATCGGCCTGGCGAATCTGATCTGCCAGCGCGACGACTGCCGCCGGGAATCCTTCTTCCTGCTGCACATCCGCGTCGTACAGCGGAATATCGCCAATCGAAGGCAGGGCGGAAATCGCCATTCCCGTCGGGGCCAGCTTCGGCAGCGTCCGGGCAACCATCCCGTTAAAGGATTCTTTGCGCAGACTTCCCAGTAACGTAACAACGTTCAGCGTATCAGACATGATTACTCCTTCTTCATCATGATGGCCCTGAAGGGTCAGTTTAGGATAATGGCTTTTTCAATCGGTAAACTGGTTAAGCGCATCAGGCGCGCTTCGGGCTCGTTTGCGCGCGCCGGCACGTCCGGCAGACAGTGCCAGCCGAGGCGGCTATCAAACTGCCAGATTTTGAGGCGTTCAATGGCTGGGGTGACGGCAATCGACCAGATCAGCACGTCTTCGGCATCGCTCAGGGCTTCAATCTCGGGGGCTCTGGTGGCGCGCAGGCGACCCGAGCCGGGTAACAGCTGCAGCAGGCTGGCGCAATCACTGGCGTCGCCTGACAGCTTACGGATACTCTGGCGTAGGGTGATCAGCTGGGCTTTGGCTTCGTTGGGATCGTTCTGATTACGCACCCATAAGCTCTCATTGCTGGAAAGCGGATACTCGTCGTGGGCATGGGAACCGTGCAGGTTGCGGATCGCGCGCTGGAGTTCCATGTCCAGCCCGCAGTCGCCCTCGGTCGTCAGCACCAGCCCCACGATGTTTCCGGCGTAAGCAATAGAAAAACGCGGCAGATCCGGATCGGCAAATTCAGGCCGGCCTTCGGGCTGGGTGATCATCTCTGGTAGCTCGCTGGTGCCGTAAAGCATAAACAGCAGTTCAGCGAGCAGCGCCCGGGAGGCCAGGAACCGGGTTCGGCGATGTTCAGGTAGCTTACGGGCTTCGTTATGACAGGATGACGGGAGTCTGGATGAAACCAGTCGCCCCTCGGTAAGCATCCCTCTTGCAAAATGCGTAGCCATTTTTCGCTCCATGATAATGGTCAGTAGTGATGTTAAACGCTTACATCATTATCGCTTAACTTTCCGTCTGTTTTAATGGCTAAATGAGGCGAAGAGAAGTCCTGGAGCCGAACTTTACATTATTTTTAGTCAAAAACGCGCTTGCTAACACAGTGGTGAACCATAAATCGCCTTAATGGTTTCCCGTAGCCAGAGGATTTTAGGATTGTGGCTGTTACGCTTGTGCCAGATCAGGGTGAAGGGCACGGTGAGCTTCTGAGCCTGTGCTTCATCGAAGGGGATCGGCAGGGCAATCAGCTTGCGCTGGTGGAGCTGGTTATAGTGATGGCAGTACTGCGGTGCGGTGGCAATGTAGTTATGGCCCGGCTGCGCGGCCATAAACATCGACTGTTCGAAACCCGGCAAACTCATGGCGATATTACGCGTACGGCCCATCTCTCTTAGCACTTCATCCAGCGCCCAAGTGTCGCTACGTTCCCAAAAAATACTGATATGTGGGTAGCGCAGAAACGTCTCAAGGTTCCACTCGTCCTGCAGCGCGGGGTGATCCTCACGCAGATAGACGCAGGGGCGGTCACTAAACAGTATTTCATAGTCGATAAACCACGGCATCAGCTTGAGCAGTTCGCGGGAGCGCGGGTGGGTTTCCCGCCCGGTAAAGCCAAGGTCGACCTCCCCACGCGTAATGGCGTCCAGCGAATCGTAATCCCAGTGGCGCATTTTGACCGTGGCCTGCGGATAGCGCTGATTAATCTGTTCCAGCAGAGTGTTAAAACGGATCAGCATCAGCGGCGTTTCCGCAGCCATCTCGAACGTCAGGCCGCCAGGGGAGTCGTGATGGAATTTGTCCAGGATCTGATTGCCAATCTGCATCCAGTCGGCAAGATCCTGCTCCAGACTCACCGTCAGCGGCGTCGGCAGCAAGCCCAGCGGAGTTTTAACGAACAGCGGGTCTTCGAACCAGTCGCGCAGCTTGGCCAGTGATTTACTGACCGCCGACGGGGTGACGTTCATTCGCTTGGCGGCTTTGGTCACGCTGCGCTCCTGCAGCAAAAGCTGCAGGCACAACAAAAGGTTAAGATCGAGACTGCTGATGGGTTTCTTCATAGTGCGCTGCGGGCCGGATAACCAAAAGTAAGGTAATGCACAGCATGCTACAGCCAATTAGCACCCCGATCAGCATATTCAGCGCATTGAGCCCGATTATTGCCGCCAGCCAAATCCACAGCGAAGAACCGCATACCTGAGCGATCCCCAACACCGAACTTGCCACCCCTGCACGCAGGGCAAACGGGCCCAGCGCCTGGCTCATGGCGACACCAAAGCCCACCGAGAATCCGGCGCAAATCAGGGTGATCCCCGCCAGCATCAGGGCGTGGGAACTGGCGATGGTCAGAATCACGCCCGCCGCCAGGAACAGCACCTGAGAGGTTAGCATTAGCGTGCGCTGGCTAAAGATATTCAGGGCAAACGGCGTTGAGAACGACACGGCCATACTGACCATTGCCGTTAAGGCCATCACCGTGGAATATTCCCCGCGATCAAAACCCATCACCTCCATCAGCAACACCGGGGAAACGTTTACATAGGTCAGGATCACCGCCACGCTCAGCGTGGTCACCAGCAGCCGACTGATAAAGAAACGGTTGAGGAGCTTTTCATCCGGTAGGCTTGTGGCGCCATGGCCCGTATTCTGCGACCCCGGATGGGTCTCTTTCAGCACCGTAATCGACAGAATAAAGACCAGTGCGCCCATTGCCGCCATCGTCCAGAACAGGCTTTGCCACGGCAGCTTAAGCATAATCAGATAACCCACTACCGGCGCCAGCACCGGGATAATACAGGTGATGCCGTTCAGCATCGACAGCACCTTGGCGCGGCGCTGGGCGCTTAAGGTATCGCGTAAAATTGCAAAGGCCACCACATAGCAGGCGCCTGCGCCAATACCCTGAATAAAGCGCCCGGTGAGGAACAGGGTGCTGTCCTGAGCCAGCGAGCACAGCACCGAGGCGAGGGCAAAAATGATCGCTCCGGTAATGGCGACAGGCTGGCGGCCGGCTTTGTCGGCAATCTTCCCGGCAAACACCATCGATGACGCCATCCCGGCGAGGTAGGCCGAAAACGCGATATGCAGCTGCGCTTCGCTGGCGCCCAGATCGCGGGCGATGTGCGGCAGCCCCACCAGATACATATCAATCCCTGATGGATACAGCAGCACCAGCGCAAAACTACAAAACAGAAAACGAGCCATATAACCCCCATAGATACAGGCAAGCAGCATAGGGGGATAACGGGGAGGTGGCGAGTTGCCATTTGGACAAAGGTGATTTCCTGTGAGGAAATCACCTTGTGTTAAGGGGAATTACTTACCAATACAGAAGCTGGAGAAAATGCGCCCCAGCAAATCGTCCGAGGTAAACTCACCGGTGATCTCGCTTAACGCCTGCTGCGCCAGACGCAACTCTTCTGCCAGCAGTTCACCCGCCCAGGCCCCGAGCAGTTGGGCTTTGCCCTGCTCCAGATGATCGGCGGCATCGGACAGCGCCTGCAGATGACGACGACGGGCCAGGAAACCGCCCTCCATGTTGGTATCAAAGCCCATGCTCTGTTTCAGATGGCTGCGCAGTGCGTCCACGCCTTCGCCGGTACGCGCCGACAGACGGATCAGTGAGTGACCGTTCACCTCGCTGAGGCCCGGCGTTTCACTGGTGACGTCCGCTTTGTTACGTACCACGGTGATCGGCAGCTTTGCAGGCAGGCGGGCGATAAAGTCCGGCCAGATCTCAGCCGGGTCGAGTGCAGCAGTGGTGGTGCCATCAACCATAAACAGCACCCGGTCGGCCTGCTCGATCTCCTGCCAGGCGCGCTCGATGCCGATGCGCTCCACTTCGTCGCTGGCATCGCGTAAACCGGCGGTGTCGATAATATGCAGCGGCATCCCGTCGATATGAATGTGTTCACGCAGCACGTCGCGGGTGGTACCGGCAATGTCGGTCACGATCGCCGCTTCACGGCCCGCGAGGGCGTTCAGCAGGCTCGATTTACCGGCGTTGGGACGCCCGGCAATCACCACCTTCATCCCTTCGCGCAGCAGGCTGCCCTGGCGCGCTTCGGCCCGCACCGCATCCAGATCGGCCATTACGCCGTTCAGCTGGGCTTCGATTTTGCCATCAGACAAGAAGTCGATCTCTTCATCCGGGAAATCAATCGCCGCTTCGACGTAAATGCGCAGGTGAGTCAGCGCTTCCACAAGATGGTTTATCCTGACAGAAAACGCCCCCTGCAGCGAATTGAGCGCTGAACGCGCGGCCTGCTCGGAGCTGGCGTCAATGAGGTCGGCAATTGCTTCGGCCTGGGCCAGGTCCAGCTTGTCGTTCAGGAAGGCGCGCTCGGAGAACTCGCCCGGTCTGGCAATACGCAGGCCGGGCAGGGTCAGGATCCGTTTGAGCAACAGATCGAGGATCACTGGCCCACCGTGACCCTGCAGCTCGAGTACGTCTTCGCCGGTAAAGGAATTTGGGCCCGGGAACCACAGCGCAATGCCCTGATCCAGCGCGATACCGTCGTTATCCTTAAACGGCAGATAATCGGCGTAGCGTGGTTTTGGCAGCTTGCCCAGCACCGCTTCGGCCACTTCGCGCGCCTTCAGACCGGAAATGCGCAGGATGCCCACACCACCGCGTCCTGGTGGGGTTGCCTGGGCGACGATAGTGTCGTTATGGCTCATGGTTTATCTCTTTTAAAAGCAATAAAAAAGGCGGTCTGATGACCGCCTTTATTTTAGCTACAGCCTAACCTAATCAGGAGTTTTTCTTTTCGCGGCTATGCAGGCCACGTTTTTCCAGACCACGGTAGATCAGCTGCTGCTGCAGAATGGTGACCAGGTTGCTGACGATATAGTACAGCACCAGACCTGACGGGAACCACAGGAAGAACACGGTGAAGATGACCGGCATAAAGGTCATGATCTTCTGCTGCATCGGGTCGGTCACAGTGGTAGGCGACATCTTCTGAATGAAGAACATCGTGATACCCATCAGGATCGGCAGGATGTAGTACGGGTCCTGTGCGGACAGGTCATGGATCCACAGGGCGAACGGCGCGTGGCGCAGCTCAACGGAACCCATCAGCATGTAGTACAGCGCAAGGAAGATTGGCATCTGAATCAGCAGCGGGAAGCAACCACCCAGTGGGTTTACTTTCTCTGCTTTATACAGGGCCATCATCTCCTGGCTCTGACGCTGCTTATCATCGCCCAGACGCTCACGCATCGCCGCAATCTTCGGCTGCAGCATACGCATCTTCGCCATGGAGGTGTACTGCGCTTTAGTCAGCGGGTACATGATGCCACGAACGATGAAGGTAATAACGATGATCGAGAAGCCCCAGTTACCCAGGAAGCTATGGATCCACTTCAGCAGTTTGAACAGCGGCTGAGAGATGAACCACAACCAACCGTAATCTACGGTCAGATCCAGGTGCGGTGCCACAGCAGCCATTTTGTCCTGGATTTCCGGGCCGACCCACAGGGTGCTGCCGAGCGTACCGGTTTGACCCGGTTGAACCAGAACCGGCTCAGACTTATAGCCGATAGCGGCAATGCCGTTGCCCAGGTTGGCGGTGTAGAAGTTGTTGGAGCCCGCGTTATTAGGCACCCATGCCGTCGCGAAATACTGCTGCAGCATCGCTACCCAACCGCCTTTAGAGCTGACGTTCAGGTTTTCGTTATCGGCGATGGTGTCGAATTTGTATTTCTCGTACTTGGTATCTGGCGTGGAGTACGCAGCGCCACGGAAGGTGTGCAACGCGAAGTTGTTGCTTCCGGTGTCACGGTGCGTCGGCAGATTGATGGTTTGCTTCAGCTGACCAAAGGTGGAGACTTCCAGTGGTTTCGCACCGGTGTTCTGCACGTTATAGCCTACGCTCACCGCATATTCACCGCGTTTCAGGGTGAAGGTTTTGGTGAAGGTGTTGCCAGCAGCATCAGTGTAAGTCATCGGGATCGCGAGTTCGTTCTGGCCATCAGCCAGCACAAACGCATCTTTATCGACGTTATACAGCGGACGCGCGCCATTAGCCGGGTTATCCGGGCCATCACGACCGGTCAGGCCACTCTGTGCCTGATAGATAAACTGCGGTGTGGTTTCCAGTAACTGGAAAGGCTCAGTAGATGCGAGCTCTTTCGGGTACGTTACCAGCTGCGCCTGCTCAACATCACCACCACGGGTGTTGATGGTCAGTTCAAGCACATCGGTTTTAACCGTAATCAGTTTACCCTGGCCACTGGACGGTACGCCCTGGTCGGCGGCGCTACCCGCTGCGGTGGTCGTTGTCTGCGTGATCTGCTGCTGAGGTTGAGGATTTTTATCCTGCTCCCAAGCCTGGAAGATCATGAAAGACACGAACAGCAAAGCGATGATAAGAAGATTGCGTTGCGAATCCATCGTTAGTGTTCTCTGGTATCAAAAGGTCCTGGGGGGACGGGATCGTCTCCACCGGGATGTAAAGGGTGGCATTTTAATACGCGTTTCACCGTCAACCAACTGCCTTTTATCACTCCAAACCTGCGCAATGCCTCAATTCCGTAGCTTGAACAGGTTGGAGTGAAACGGCAGTGCGGCCCAAGCAGCGGACTGATCAGGCGTTGATAGACCCGGATAAGGGCTATCAGGAACCGTGAGCCAGGCGACAATGGCGACGCCATAGCTTTTCCAACGCTTCCGAGAGAGCACGGTTATCGAGGTCAGCAACCCCTTTTTTCGCCACCACCACGAAATCCATAGACGGGAGTTCATGTTGACGTAAACGGAAGCTTTCACGCGTCAGACGTTTAATCCGATTGCGTTCATGCGCGCGTTTAACGTTTTTCTTGGCGACTGTAAGACCGATGCGGGGATGCCCCAGCGAATTCTGGCGGCCGAGGATGGTGATTTGCGGCGTGCCAGCACGTTGTGGCTGCTGGAAGACGAAAGTGAAATGAGTGGGAGTTAACAAACGTAACTCCCTGGGAAATGCTAGCTTAACCACTCAGGGGTTAGCTTAATTACTTGGAAACGGTCAGACGTGAACGGCTTTTAGCACGACGACGTGCCAGAACCTGACGACCATTTTTAGTAGCCATACGAGCACGGAAGCCGTGTGAACGGTTGCGCTTCAGTACAGACGGTTGAAAAGTGCGTTTCATGGCGATTTCTACCTAAACTTGAATAAATTCAATGGCTTTTTAAGGAGTCCGAACGAATAACGAACGATGGACGCCGAAGCCATGGGTGATTAAAGAGGCCGGATTGTAATAATTGTACACTCCGGAGTCAATTCTCTTTCCTTATTTCCTGCGTCTTTCCGCACCTTTTCGCGCGTAAAATAAGCAGTGCCAGACACAGGAATTCGACTCCCACGCGCCGGGTGGAGGATTATACGGGCTCCTGGTTAAAGCGCAAGGATCGTCCCGGATCTTCGTTAGATCATTTAAGCAAAAATGGGGGCGTTACTCATTAATTTTTCCAATATGCGGCCTGAATCGTAGGGCCCCTCCATCAGGATCGATTACACTTATCCGGTTTCGGATCCTCCTGTGGATAAAACGGGAAGAAACTGTGAGAAACACAAGATCTCTGGCTCAGTTTAGGCTATGATCCGCGGTCCCGATCGTTCCCCAGGATCCTGAACGGGTAAAAACCGCCGATAGCGGTTCGCACGTCACCCTTAAACGCCGGGTCTTTTCGACGTGTGTCTACAATCATGACTATTCAATAGCTTTCTTTTTATGTTCGAGTGGAGTCCGCCGTGTCACTTTCGCTTTGGCAGCAATGTCTTGCCCGATTGCAGGATGAGTTACCAGCCACAGAATTCAGTATGTGGATCCGCCCGTTGCAGGCGGAACTGAGCGATAACACGCTGGCTTTGTATGCGCCAAACCGTTTTGTGCTCGATTGGGTCAGGGATAAATACCTCAATAACATCAATGGACTGCTAAACGAATTTTGCGGTACCGAAATCCCACAACTGCGTTTCGAAGTGGGCACCAAACCGGCTCCCCAAACCCTGAAAACGACCGTTAACGTTGCCGCTGCACCTGCGCAAACCGCGCAGGTTTATATGCCACGCGTTGCGCCTGCGCCGCGCTCTGGCTGGGACAACGTTCCGGCCCCAGCGGAGCCGACCTATCGCTCCAACGTTAACCTCAAGCACACGTTCGATAACTTCGTTGAAGGTAAGTCGAACCAGCTGGCGCGCGCGGCGGCCCGTCAGGTCGCTGATAACCCTGGCGGTGCGTATAACCCGCTGTTCCTTTATGGCGGCACCGGTTTAGGTAAAACGCACCTGCTGCATGCGGTGGGCAACGGCATCATTGCGCGTAAGCCGAATGCGAAAGTGGTGTATATGCACTCCGAACGCTTTGTGCAGGACATGGTAAAAGCCCTGCAAAACAACGCGATCGAAGAGTTTAAACGCTACTACCGTTCCGTTGATGCGCTGCTGATCGATGACATTCAGTTCTTTGCTAATAAAGAACGATCCCAGGAAGAGTTTTTCCACACCTTCAATGCCCTGCTGGAAGGCAATCAGCAGATCATTTTGACTTCGGATCGCTATCCTAAAGAGATCAACGGGGTTGAGGATCGTCTGAAATCACGCTTTGGTTGGGGCTTGACAGTGGCGATCGAGCCGCCGGAGCTGGAAACCCGCGTGGCGATCCTGATGAAAAAAGCTGACGAAAACGACATTCGTCTGCCGGGCGAAGTCGCCTTCTTCATCGCCAAGCGTCTACGCTCTAACGTGCGTGAGCTCGAAGGCGCACTGAACCGCGTGATCGCCAACGCCAACTTTACCGGCCGGGCGATTACCATCGATTTCGTGCGTGAAGCGCTGCGCGATCTGCTGGCGCTGCAGGAAAAGCTGGTCACCATCGACAATATTCAGAAGACGGTGGCGGAGTACTACAAAATTAAAGTGGCAGATTTGCTGTCCAAACGTCGTTCCCGCTCGGTGGCGAGACCGCGTCAGATGGCGATGGCGCTGGCAAAGGAATTAACCAATCACAGTCTGCCGGAAATCGGCGATGCGTTTGGTGGCCGTGACCACACTACCGTGCTGCACGCCTGCCGTAAGATCGAGCAGCTGCGCGAAGAAAGCCACGACATTAAAGAAGACTTCTCCAATTTAATCAGAACATTATCATCGTGATGCTATGAAATTTACCGTTGAACGTGAACACTTATTAAAACCGCTGCAACAGGTGAGTGGCCCATTAGGCGGCCGCCCTACGCTGCCTATTCTCGGTAACCTGCTGCTGCAGGTTGCAGAGGGTACGCTGTCGCTGACCGGTACCGATCTTGAGATGGAAATGGTCGCTCGCGTGACGCTGACTCACCCGCATGAAGCGGGCGCGACGACGGTTCCGGCACGTAAGTTGTTTGATATCTGCCGTGGTCTGCCGGAAGGGGCAGAAATCGCCGTGCAGCTCGAAGGCGATCGGATGCTGGTGCGTTCTGGCCGCAGCCGCTTCTCGCTCTCTACGCTCCCGGCCATTGACTTCCCGAATCTGGACGACTGGCAGAGTGAAGTTGAATTCACCCTGCCGCAGGCGACCATGAAACGCCTGATTGAAGCCACCCAGTTCTCGATGGCGCATCAGGACGTTCGCTACTATTTAAACGGCATGCTGTTTGAAACCGAAGGCGAAGAGCTGCGTACCGTCGCGACCGACGGTCACCGTCTGGCGGTGTGCTCGATGCCGATTGGCGTCACGCTGCCGAACCATTCGGTGATCGTGCCGCGTAAAGGTGTGATTGAGCTGATGCGTATGCTCGACGGCGGCGAAAACCCGCTGCGCGTGCAGATTGGCAGCAACAATATCCGCGCCCATGTCGGTGACTTTATCTTTACCTCTAAGCTGGTTGATGGCCGTTTCCCGGATTATCGCCGCGTGTTGCCGAAGAACCCGGACAAAACGCTGGAAGCGGGCTGTGACATCCTTAAACAGGCGTTTGCCCGTGCGGCGATCCTCTCTAACGAGAAGTTCCGCGGTGTGCGTCTGTATGTGAGCGAAAACCAGATTAAAATCACCGCTAACAACCCGGAGCAGGAAGAGGCCGAAGAGATCCTCGACGTCACTTACGCTGCGGGCACCGAAATGGAAATCGGCTTTAACGTCAGCTACGTGCTGGATGTGCTGAATGCGCTGAAGTGCGAGAACGTTCGCATTCTGCTCACTGACTCCGTTTCAAGCGTACAGATTGAAGATGCTGCGTCTCAGTCGGCAGCCTATGTTGTTATGCCAATGAGACTGTAATGTCGCTGACCCGCCTATTGATCCGCGACTTTCGCAATATCGAAAGCGCGGATCTTGCCTTATCCCCCGGCTTTAACTTCCTGGTTGGCGCCAACGGCAGTGGCAAAACCAGCGTGCTGGAAGCCATCTATACCCTCGGCCATGGCCGGGCATTTCGCAGTTTGCAGATTGGTCGCGTCATTCGCCACGAGCAGGAAGCCTTTGTGCTTCACGGCCGTTTACAGGGTGAAGCGCGTGAAACCGCCATCGGCCTGACCAAAGACAAGCACGGCGACAGTAAGGTGCGCATTGACGGCACCGATGGCCATAAGGTGGCCGAGCTGGCGCTACTGATGCCGATGCAGCTGATCACCCCCGAAGGGTTTACTTTACTCAACGGCGGCCCCAAATACAGAAGAGCTTTCCTCGACTGGGGTTGCTTTCATAACGAAGCGGGTTTTTTTAACGCCTGGAGCAACCTTAAACGCCTGCTCAAACAGCGTAACGCCGCGTTGCGACAGGTCACCCGCTACGCCCAGCTGCGGCCGTGGGATAAAGAGCTTATCCCGCTGGCGGAGCAGATCAGCCGCTGGCGCGCCGAATACAGTGCAGGCATCGCCGAAGACATGGCCGACACCTGCAAACAGTTTTTGCCGGAGTTTTCTCTCAGTTTCTCCTTCCAGCGTGGCTGGGAGAAAGAGACCGACTATGCCGAGGTGCTGGAGAGAAGCTTCGAGCGCGATCGCATGCTGACCTATACCGCGCATGGCCCGCACAAGGCGGATTTCCGCATTCGTGCTGACGGTGCGCCGGTTGAAGATACTTTATCGCGCGGGCAGCTCAAGCTCCTGATGTGTGCGCTGCGCCTGGCGCAGGGGGAGTTTCTCACCCGTGAAAGCGGGCGACGCTGCCTGTATCTGATTGATGATTTTGCCTCGGAACTTGACGATGCGCGGCGCGGGCTGCTGGCCAGCCGCTTAAAAGCCACGCAGTCGCAGGTTTTCGTCAGCGCCATCAGCGCTGAGCACGTAATGGACATGTCGGACAAAAATTCGAAGATGTTCACCGTGGAAAAGGGTAAAATAACGGATTAACCCAAGAAAAAATGAGCGAGAAACGTTGATGTCGAATTCTTATGACTCCTCCAGTATCAAAGTCCTGAAAGGGCTGGATGCGGTACGTAAGCGCCCGGGTATGTATATCGGCGATACGGATGACGGCACCGGTCTGCACCACATGGTATTCGAGGTTGTGGATAACGCTATCGACGAAGCACTCGCGGGTCACTGTAAAGATATCGTGGTGACGATCCACGCCGACAACTCTGTCTCCGTGACCGATGATGGTCGTGGGATCCCAACCGGTATTCACCCGGAAGAGGGTGTCTCTGCAGCGGAAGTTATCATGACCGTGCTGCACGCAGGCGGTAAATTCGATGATAACTCCTATAAAGTTTCCGGCGGCCTGCACGGCGTAGGCGTGTCAGTGGTTAACGCCCTGTCGCAGAAGCTGGAACTGCTGATCCGCCGCGAAGGCAAAGTACATCAGCAAACCTACGTCCACGGCGTACCTCAGGCACCGCTGGCGGTTACCGGTGATACCGACGCGACCGGGACTCAGGTCCGTTTCTGGCCAAGCCATGAAACGTTCAGCAACGTGGTGGAATTCGAATACGAGATCCTGGCCAAGCGCCTGCGCGAGCTGTCGTTCCTGAACTCCGGCGTCTCTATCCGCCTGCGCGACAAGCGCGACGGCAAAGAAGACCATTTCCATTACGAAGGCGGCATCAAGGCGTTCGTTGAGTATCTGAACAAGAACAAAACGCCAATTCACCCGAATATCTTCTATTTCTCCACAGAAAAAGACGGAATCGGCGTGGAAGTGGCGCTGCAGTGGAACGACGGTTTCCAGGAAAACATCTACTGCTTTACCAACAACATTCCCCAGCGTGATGGCGGTACCCACCTTGTAGGCTTCCGTACGGCGATGACCCGTACCTTGAACGCCTACATGGACAAAGAAGGCTACAGCAAAAAAGCGAAAGTCAGCGCTACCGGTGACGATGCCCGCGAAGGCCTGATTGCCGTAGTGTCCGTGAAGGTGCCGGATCCGAAGTTCTCCTCTCAGACCAAAGATAAACTGGTCTCTTCAGAGGTGAAAACGGCGGTTGAACAGCAGATGAACGAACTGCTGAGCGAATACCTGCTGGAAAACCCGTCTGACGCGAAAATCGTGGTCGGCAAAATTATCGATGCGGCACGTGCCCGTGAAGCGGCACGTCGTGCCCGTGAAATGACCCGCCGTAAAGGCGCGCTGGACCTGGCAGGCCTGCCAGGCAAACTGGCTGACTGTCAGGAACGCGATCCGGCACACTCCGAGCTGTACTTAGTGGAAGGGGACTCAGCGGGCGGCTCTGCAAAACAGGGGCGTAACCGTAAGAACCAGGCGATCCTGCCGTTGAAAGGTAAAATCCTCAATGTCGAGAAAGCGCGCTTCGACAAAATGCTCGCGTCTCAGGAAGTGGCAACGCTTATCACTGCGCTGGGCTGCGGCATCGGCCGCGATGAGTACAACCCGGACAAGCTGCGCTATCACAGCATCATCATCATGACCGATGCGGACGTCGACGGCTCGCACATCCGTACGCTGCTGTTGACCTTCTTCTATCGTCAGATGCCAGAAATCGTTGAGCGCGGCCATGTCTACATTGCCCAGCCACCGCTGTACAAAGTGAAGAAAGGCAAGCAGGAACAGTACATTAAAGACGACGAGGCGATGGATCAATATCAGCTCTCTATCGCTCTGGATGGCGCGACCCTGCATGCAACTGAAGGGGCACCAGCCCTGGCAGGCGAAGGTTTAGAGAAGCTGGTTTCTGAATACAACGCTACGCAGAAGATGATTGGCCGCATGGAGCGTCGCTTCCCGCGCACGCTGCTGAAAGCGCTGGTCTATCAGCCGACGTTGTCCGAAGCCGATCTCAGCAGCGAGCAGGCGGTCACCCGTTGGGTGAATACCCTGGTCAGCGATCTGAACGAGAACGAGCAGCACGGCAGCCAGTGGAAGTTCGACATCACTGAAAATACAGAACTGCAGCTGTTCGAGCCGGTTATCCGCGTCCGTACCCACGGTGTCGATACCGACTATCCGCTGGATCAGGAGTTCGTGACCGGTGCGGAATACCGCCGTATCTGTACGCTTGGTGAGAAGCTGCGCGGCCTGATCGAAGAAGATGCCTTCATCGAACGTGGTGAGCGTCGTCAGCCGGTTGCCAGCTTCGAGCAGGCGCTGGAGTGGCTGGTGAAAGAGTCCCGTCGCGGTCTGTATATTCAGCGTTATAAAGGTCTGGGCGAAATGAACCCAGAGCAGCTGTGGGAAACCACCATGGATCCAGAAAGCCGCCGCATGCTGCGCGTGACCGTTAAGGATGCCATTGCTGCCGACCAGCTGTTCACCACCCTGATGGGTGATGCTGTAGAACCGCGTCGCGCCTTTATCGAAGAAAACGCCCTGAAAGCGGCGAACATCGATATTTAACGTAACCCTCGACGTTGCAGGCCCGGTAAGCGTTAGCGCTACCGGGCTTTTCTTTGCCCGCAAAAGAGGAATCCTGCTTCCCCTTTCTATCCCCCTTTTCTTTACTGTTTTTTGAGCGGAATCGCGTTAGCATGAGGAAAGACTCATTCCAACCGGGGATCCCATGGCTATCAAACTCATTGCAATCGATATGGACGGCACGCTGCTGCTGCCAGACCACACCATTTCTCCAGCCGTTAAAAACGCGATTGCTGCTGCGCGTGCGCAGGGCGTAATTGTGGTGCTGTGCACCGGTCGTCCGTACGCAGGCGTGCACAGTTACCTGAAAGAGCTGCACATGAATGAGCCGGGTGATTACTGCATCACTTACAACGGCGCGCTGGTGCAGAAAGCGGCCGACGGCAGCACGGTGGCGCAAACCGCGCTGAGCTATGACGATTACCGGTATCTGGAACAACTCTCCCGCGACGTGGGTTCTCATTTCCACGCACTCGATCGCAACACGCTGTACACCGCCAACCGCGATATCAGCTACTACACCGTGCATGAATCTTTCGTTGCCACTATCCCGCTGGTGTTCTGTGAAGCGGATAAAATGGATCCGGCGACCCAGTTCCTGAAAGTGATGATGATTGATGAGCCAGAGATCCTGGACAAAGCCATTTCCCGCATCCCGGCGGAAGTAAAAGAGAAATATACCGTGCTGAAAAGTGCGCCGTACTTCCTCGAAATCCTTGATAAACGCGTCAATAAAGGCACCGGCGTGAAGTCGCTGGCCGATGCTCTGGGGATCGCGCCAGAAGAGATCATGACCCTTGGCGATCAGGAAAACGACATTGCGATGCTGGAATACGCAGGCTTAGGCGTGGCGATGGAAAACGCGATCCCGTCGGTGAAAGAGGTGGCCAATTTCGTCACCAAATCTAACCTCGAAGACGGCGTAGCTTACGCGATTGAGAAGTTTGTTCTGCGTTAACAGTTCGTGAATTCATCGGCCCCGGTTATCAACCGGGGCTTTTTTTTGCCTTCAGATTATTGAATTGTTCTTTTTGTGATCTGGATTGTAGTACAACACATATAAGTTGTACTACATTGCGACCATAGCATTAACGAATGACTTCACGTTTGTACTGCAAAAGTGAGGTGAAATTCAGCGGTCGCGGTAAAGTAGGGATGGACACACAGAGCACAAGGACTCTCCATGACTCTCAATAAAACCGATCGCATCGTCATCACCCTGGGAACCCAGATTGTTGGCGGTAAATATGTTCCCGGCTCGCCGCTCCCTGCAGAGGCGGAGCTGTGTGAAGAGTTCGAAACGTCGCGCAACATCATTCGGGAAGTATTCCGCTCGCTGATGGCGAAGCGGCTGATAGAAATGAAGCGTTATCGTGGCGCCTTTGTCGCCCCACGTAACCAGTGGAACTACCTCGATACCGATGTGCTGCAGTGGGTGCTGGAAAACGACTATGACCCACGGCTGATCGGCGCCATGAGCGAGGTGCGAAATCTGGTCGAGCCGGCGATAGCCCGCTGGGCAGCAGAGCGCGCAACCTCTGGCGATCTGGCACACATTGAGGCGGCGCTCAACGACATGATCGCCAATAACCAGGATCGCGATGCCTTTAACGAAGCGGATATCCGCTATCACGAGGCGGTGCTGCAGTCGGTGCATAATCCGGTGCTGCAGCAGCTCAGCATCGCGATCAGCTCGCTCCAGCGAGCAGTATTTGAACGAACCTGGATGGGTGATGAGGCCAACATGCCGAAGACGCTCCAGGAACATAAAGCGCTGTTCGATGCGATACGGCATCAGGACAGCGATGCGGCAGAGCAGGCGGCGTTAACCATGATCGCCAGCTCAACACGAAGGTTGAAGGAAATCACATGACATCTCGCTACATCGCTATTGACTGGGGATCGACCAATTTGCGCGCCTGGCTTTATCAGGGCGACAAATGCCTGGAGAGCAGGCAATCGGAAGCAGGCGTTACGCGTCTGAACGGTAAGTCCCCGGAAGCGGTGTTAGCAGAAGTGACTCAGGGCTGGCGCCAGGGCGCCACGCCGGTGGTGATGGCGGGAATGGTCGGCAGCAATGTCGGCTGGAAAGTGGCACCTTATCTGCCGGTTCCTGCCCATTTCTCTGCCATTGGCGAACAGTTAACGTCCGTTGGCGACAATATCTGGATCATTCCGGGTCTTAGCGTCTCTCGTGACGACAACCACAATGTGATGCGCGGCGAAGAGACGCAGCTGCTCGGCGCGCGCACCCTTTCCCCCTCTTCGGTGTATGTGATGCCTGGAACGCACTGCAAATGGGTGCGTGCCGATGCTGACCAGATCCACGATTTTCGCACGGTGATGACCGGTGAGCTGCACCATCTGCTCCTGAATCATTCGCTGGTTGGCGCAGGATTGCCGGAGCAGGAAAGCGCTGCAGAGGTCTTCTGTGCCGGGCTTGAGCGCGGTCTCGCCTCGCCTGATGTTCTGCCGAAACTGTTTGAAGTTCGCGCCTCACACGTGCTGGGAAGCCTCCCGCGTGAGCAGGTCGGCGAGTTTTTATCGGGCCTGCTGATTGGCGCTGAAGTCGCCAGTATGCGCGACTTTGTTGCGGGTGAGCAGGCCATCACCATTGTTGCAGGCTCCTCGTTGACGTCGCGCTATCAGCAGGCGTTTCGCGCCGCCGGGCGTGACGTGGCGACGGTGGCCGGTGACACGGCATTTCAGGCAGGTATAAGGAGCATCGCTCATGCAGTGGCAAACTAAACTCCCGCTGATCGCAATTCTGCGCGGCATCACCCCCGACGAAGCATTGGCCCACGTTGGCGCAGTGATCGACGCCGGGTTCGACGCGGTTGAAATCCCGCTCAACTCCCCCGAATGGGAGAAAAGCATTCCCGCCGTGGTGGATGCTTTTGGCGATAAAGCGCTGATTGGCGCGGGCACCGTACTGAAGCCGGAGCAGGTGGATCAGCTCGCCAGCATGGGCTGCAAGCTCATTGTTACGCCTAATATTCAGCCAGAGGTGATCCGTCGCGCGGTGGCGCATGGCATGACCGTCTGCCCGGGTTGCGCCACGGCCACCGAAGCCTTTACTGCTCTCGATGCAGGTTCGCAGGCGTTAAAAATATTCCCGTCTTCGGCCTTCGGCCCGGATTACATCAAAGCGCTGAAAGCCGTGCTTCCTGCGGATGTTCCGGTCTTTGCCGTCGGCGGCGTCACGCCAGAAAACCTGGCGCAATGGATTGAGGCAGGCTGTGTGGGTGCCGGACTGGGCAGCGATCTGTATCGCGCCGGGCAGTCGGTTGAACGTACCGCTCAGCAGGCTGCGGCATTTGTTAAGGCATATCGAGAGGCAGTGAAATGAAAATTACCAACATCACCACGTACCGTTTACCTCCGCGCTGGATGTTCCTGAAAATCGAAACCGACGAAGGCGTGGTTGGCTGGGGCGAACCGGTGATTGAAGGCCGCGCGCGCACCGTCGAAGCGGCAGTCCATGAGCTGAGTGAATACCTGATTGGTCAGGATCCGGCCCGCATCAATGACCTGTGGCAGGTGATGTACCGCGCTGGCTTTTACCGTGGCGGCCCGATCCTGATGAGCGCTATCGCCGGTATCGATCAGGCACTGTGGGATATCAAAGGCAAAGTCCTCAATGCCCCGGTCTGGCAACTGATGGGCGGGCTGGTACGTGACAAAATCAAGGCGTACAGCTGGGTCGGCGGCGACCGTCCGGCAGAAGTGATCGACGGCATCCAGAAGCTGCGTGAGATCGGTTTTGACACCTTCAAGCTGAACGGCTGTGAAGAGATGGGCATCATCGACAATTCTCGCGCGATAGACCGGGCGGTGAATACCGTGGCGCAGATCCGTGAAGCCTTCGGCAACGACATTGAGTTTGGTCTCGATTTCCATGGTCGCGTCAGCGCGCCGATGGCGAAAGTGCTGATCAAAGAGCTGGAACAATATCGTCCGCTGTTTATCGAAGAGCCGGTGCTGGCCGAGCAGGCGGAGTACTACCCGAAACTGGCGGAGCAGACCCATATTCCTATTGCTGCGGGTGAGCGTATGTTCTCGCGCTTTGAGTTCAAACGCGTGCTTGAAGCGGGCGGTATCGCCATTCTGCAGCCGGATCTCTCCCACGCAGGCGGGATCACCGAATGCTACAAAATTGCCGGAATGGCAGAGGCCTATGACGTGGCGCTGGCCCCACATTGCCCGCTGGGACCGATCGCGCTGGCTGCTTGCCTGCACGTGGACTTTGTTTCCCGCAATGCCGTGTTCCAGGAACAGAGCATGGGGATTCACTATAACAAGGGCGCGGAGCTGCTCGACTTTGTGAAAAACAAAGAAGATTTCAATATGGAAGGCGGTTTCTTTAAACCGTTAATGAAGCCGGGCCTTGGCGTGGATATCGACGAAGCCAAAGTTATCGAGCTGAGTAAAAATGCGCCGGACTGGCGTAATCCGCTGTGGCGTCATGAGGATGGCTCTGTAGCCGAATGGTGATGTCCGTCATACTTCGCGCCGCAGGTGCGTTGGCTGCGATTGCGCACCCCAGTCACTTACTTATGTAAGCTCCTGGGGATTTGCAATCTTGCCGCCTTCCTGCGACGCGAATTATTTAGGACATCCATCTCTATAAAAAATCAAATACACCCTCTGTAATTTACAGGGCATGGTGAGTGGCCTCGCTATGCCCAAAATCTGGAGACAGATTGCGATGGATATTCCAGTTACTACTGCAAAAACGGGGCGTCGCCGTTACCTGACGCTGGTTATGATCTTTATTACGGTGGTCATCTGCTATGTTGACCGCGCCAACCTGGCCGTGGCATCGGTCCATATTCAGGAAGAATTTGGCATCACCAAAGCGGAGATGGGTTACGTCTTCTCGGCGTTTGCCTGGCTTTATACGCTCTGTCAGATCCCCGGCGGCTGGTTCCTGGACCGTATGGGCTCACGCCTGACCTATTTTATCGCCATCCTCGGCTGGTCTGTGGCGACCCTGTTCCAGGGTTTTGCTACCGGGCTGATGTCGCTGATTGGCCTGCGCGCCATCACCGGGATATTCGAAGCGCCGGCCTTCCCGACCAACAACCGCATGGTGACCAGCTGGTTCCCGGAGCATGAGCGAGCTTCTGCCGTCGGGTTCTACACCTCCGGTCAGTTTGTCGGCCTCGCGTTCCTGACGCCGCTGCTGATCTGGATCCAGGAGCTGCTGAGCTGGCACTGGGTGTTTATCGTTACCGGCGGGATCGGCATTATCTGGTCGTTTATCTGGATTAAAGTGTATCAGCCGCCGCGTCTGACCAAAGGCATCAGCACAGCCGAGCTGGACTACATCCGCGACGGTGGTGGCCTGGTGGATGGCGATGCGCCGGTGAAAAAAGAGGCGCGTCAGCCGCTGACCAAAGCCGACTGGAAGCTGGTGTTCCACCGTAAGCTGGTGGGCGTTTATCTGGGGCAGTTTGCGGTTACCTCGACGCTGTGGTTCTTCCTGACCTGGTTCCCTAACTACCTGACGCAGGAGAAAGGCATTACCGCGTTGAAAGCGGGCTTTATGACCACGGTGCCGTTCCTGGCCGCGTTCGTTGGCGTACTGCTTTCCGGTTGGCTGGCGGACAAGCTGGTGAAAAAGGGCTACTCCCTCGGCATTGCGCGTAAAACACCGATTATCTGCGGGCTGCTAATCTCCACCTGCATCATGGGGGCGAACTACACCAACGATCCGGTGTGGATTATGACCCTGATGGCGGTTGCCTTCTTCGGTAATGGCTTTGCCTCAATTACCTGGTCACTGGTGTCGTCGCTGGCGCCGATGCGTCTGATCGGCTTGACCGGTGGGGTGTTTAACTTCGTTGGTGGACTGGGTGGGATCACCGTTCCGCTGGTGATTGGTTATCTGGCGCAGGACTATGGTTTCGGCCCGGCGCTGGTCTACATCTCCGCGGTGGCCCTGCTTGGCGCGCTCTCCTATATCCTGCTGGTGGGCGACGTCAAACGGGTAGGCTAATCTCCTGCATTGCTATACCCTGATGCGACATCCGCGCATCAGGGTATCCTCATGAAACAAATCACCTTCGCTCCTCGCCACCACCAGTTAACCAACACCCGTACCTGGACTGCCGACAGCCGCTGGCTGGCGTTTGACGTCCGTCCGTCCGGGGCGTCATTTACCGGCGAAACCATTGAGCGTGTCAATGTTGAAAGCGGCGACGTCGAGGTGATTTATCGCGCCACTCATGGTGCGCACGTCGGTGTAGTGACCGTCCATCCTGCCGATGACAGGTACGTGTTTATTCGCGGCCCGCAATTCCCGGATGCGGACTGGCAATATGATTTTCACCATCGTCAGGGCGTCATTGCCGCTCAGGGTCAGGTGCGCAATCTTGATGCGATGGATATCACCGAACCCTTCACCCCGGGCGCGCTGCGCGGCGGCAGCCATGTCCATGTCTTCAGTCCTGACGGGCAGTTTGTTAGCTTTACCTATAATGACCATGTGTTGCACACCCTGGATCCGAAACGGGATTTACGCAACGTGGGCGTTGCCGCGCCCTTTGGGCCGGTGACGCCTGCCGGCCATCATCCACGTGAATATGCCGGAACACACTGGAGCGTGCTGGTCAGCCGCACGACACCGGAGCCGACGCCAGGCAGCGATGAGATCAACCGCGCCTATGAAGAGGGCTGGGTTGGCAACGACCGGCTGGCCTTTATCGGCGACACCCTGTCGGTGGGTGGTGAGAAAGTGCCGGAACTGTTTATTGTCGATCTCCCGCAGGATGAGCAGGGCTGGAAACGGGCGGGCAACGCGCCGCTCGAGGGCACTTCTGCGAGCCTGCCCGCACCGCCAGCAGGTGTTGCACAGCGCCGGTTAACCTTTACCCACGATGCCCGCTTCCCGGGATTGCTGAACGCGCCGCGCCACTGGGTACGCAGCAATCCGCAGGCGAGCGCGATCGCATTTTTGCTGCGTGACGATAAAGGCGTGGTGCAGATTTGGCTGATTGCACCGGACGGCAGCCAGCTCCGTCAACTGACGCATAACGAGAGTGACATTCAGTCGGCCTTTAACTGGCATCCGGCGGGGCATTCACTGGGGTTTGTGCTGGATAATCGTATTGCGCGCTGCGATGCAACATCGGGGACGGTGACGTATCTGACGTCCGATCATGGCAATCCACCGTCCGGTGATGCTGTGGTCTGGTCCCCGGATGGACGTTATCTGGCCTGGATGGAAGAGGTCGACGGTTTCCGCCAGCTGTGGGTGACGGAGACCGGGCAGTAACTAGCGGGCGGGCATGTCAGCGGGCGGGATCACGGCGTTGGTTGCCAGCGTCTCCTGCTCGCTTTGCTCCACGCGGGAGCGCACGGATTTATCGGTGCGGAACAGATCCCACGGCAGCAGGAGCGTGTCGACAACGGCGGTAAACGGCATATCCAGCATCACCAGGGATTTGGTGCCCCAGTTCGTGCCGTCATCTGTCAGCATGTTCGCGCTGGCGCGCGTTCCAGGATATGTTCCTTCTTTGCCGCCAGTGTGAGACATCACGCTCGAACACCCGCAAAGCACAACTGCTGCGCTGAACGTCGTCAGCTTTATCAGAACATTTTTCATTATTTGTCAGTCATCATCAATGGCTCGGGACCGGCCTGCTCCCCGGTTTATAACGGGCCATGCTCAAAATGAATAGTTGAAAAGTACCGCTCTGTGGCACCCATCGCATTTTAACCCTTTGTGCTGTAGACCCAGTCTATGCCAGTCACTGCAAAGTGCAAAAATTTCTCGTTAACCTGCTCTTGAAAAGATCGGAATCAGACCCATTTTAGAGGAGTATCCATGAACAAACGCGCCTGATGGGTGTTTGGGATACACCAGCCTGTCCACGGTGGAAGGCGACAATTCTTGCTGATTTCAGGAGTATTAACTGTATGCGTAACTTCGATCTTTCTCCGCTTTATCGTTCAGCCATTGGCTTTGATCGTCTGTTTAATCATTTAGAAAATAACCAAAGCCAGAGCAACGGCTATCCGCCATACAACGTTGAATTGGTTGACGAAAACCACTATCGCATTGCGATTGCCGTGGCCGGTTTCGCTGAAAGCGAACTGGAGATCACTGCCCAGGATAACCTGCTGGTGGTGAAAGGCGCGCACGCGGGCGAGCAGAAAGAACGTACCTACCTCTATCAGGGCATCGCGGAACGTAACTTTGAACGTAAGTTCCAGTTAGCCGAGAACATTCACGTTCACGGTGCGAACCTGGTGAACGGCCTGCTGTATGTCGATCTGGAACGTGTGATTCCGGAAGCGCAAAAACCGCGCCGTATCGAAATTAATTAATTGCCGGGTCGCTGCGGCGGCCCAGACTGAATGCTTGCCGATTTCGGGAGCATGTGAGTCCATCAGGATTTGCCGGGACAACTGCGCACAAAAAACTGTGCTCAACTCGCTTCTCAGAAGGAGAATGACTATGCGTAATTACGATTTATCCCCGCTGCTGCGTCAGTGGATTGGTTTTGACAAACTGGCTACCACGCTGCAAAGCACCACCGAAAGCCAGGCGTTCCCGCCGTACAACATTGAAAAGAGCGACGATAACCACTATCGCATTACGCTCGCCGTGGCGGGATTCAGCCAGCAGAACCTGGATGTTCAGCTCGAAGGCACGCGCCTGACGGTAAAAGGTACGCCGGAAAAACCCGAGACCGAAACCCAGTGGCTGCATCAAGGTCTGGTGACCCAGCCGTTCAGCTTGAGCTTTACGCTCGCAGAACATATGGAAGTCACCGGGGCGACCTTCACTAACGGGCTGCTGCATATCGATATCACCCGCAACGTGCCCGAAGAGATCGCGCCGAAGCGGATCGCCATTAGCGAACGCCCTGCGTTGAACAGCTAACGGGCGTTTTCGCCCGGCGGCGCTGCGCTTGCACGGGCCTACATGGGATTGTGTGGGCTGATGCCCTCATCCCAACCCTCTCCCACGGGAGAGGGCGCACACACTAAAAAACGGTCACCTTCGGGTGACCGTTTTGCTTTTACCTCGGGGCTTTTTTGTGCGCCATCACCCATACAACCGGTCAGACCTCTGCGAGAATCCCTGCTAACTCTACTGTTATTCACAGGGATGCCGTCATGAGTGAAATTGCGTTAACGGTCAGTGTGCTGGCGTTGGTTGCGGTGGTTGGGCTGTGGATAGGGAATGTCAAAATCCGCGGCGTCGGGTTTGGCATTGGCGGCGTGCTGTTTGGCGGCATCTTCGTCGGCCACTTTGCCGACCAGCTTGGCATCACCCTGAGCGCGGAGATGCTGCACTTCATCCAGGAATTCGGCCTGATCCTCTTCGTATATACCATCGGCATCCAGGTCGGGCCGGGCTTTTTCGCCTCGCTGCGCGTCTCAGGCTTGCGGCTCAACCTTTTTGCCCTCGGGATCGTGGTGATGGGCGGGCTGGTCACCGCTCTGCTGCATAAGATTTTTGCCATTCCGCTGCCGGTAGTGCTGGGGATATTTTCCGGGGCGGTCACCAACACCCCGGCGCTGGGGGCGGGGCAGCAAATTCTGCGCGATCTGGGTATTGAGCCTGGCGTCGTGGATCAGATGGGCATGAGCTACGCGATGGCCTACCCGTTCGGCATCTGCGGAATTTTGCTGACTATGTGGCTGGTGCGGCTGCTGTTTCGCGTGGACGTCGAGCACGAAGCCCGACAGCACGAATCGACGCTCACCCACGGACATGCGCTGATCCAAACCATCAACATCCGCGTGGAAAACCCCAACCTGAATAACATGGCGATTCAGGATGTGCCGATCCTCAACAGCGTGAACATTATCTGCTCCCGGTTGAAACGTGAGCAAACCCTGATGGTGCCATCGCCCGCCACGGTGATTCTTACCGGTGACCTGCTGCATCTCGTTGGCCAGCCGGTGGATCTGCATAACGCCCAGTTGGTCATTGGTCAGGAGGTTGACACCTCGCTCTCCACGCGCGGTACCGATATGCGCGTCGAGCGGGTGGTGGTGACCAATGAGCAGGTATTGGGCAAAAAAATCCGCGAACTGCAGGTTAAAGAGCGCTATGACGTGGTGATCTCGCGACTGAATCGCGCCGGGGTGGAGCTGGTCGCCAGCCCGGATGCCAGCCTGCAGTTTGGCGACATTCTGAACCTGGTCGGGCGCCCGGCGTCGATTGATGCCGTGGCTAACATGGTGGGCAACGCGCAACAAAAACTGCAGCAAGTGCAGATGCTGCCGGTGTTTATCGGCATCGGCCTTGGGGTCCTGCTCGGCTCTATTCCTTTGTATGTTCCGGGATTCCCGGTAGCCCTCAAGCTGGGGCTGGCGGGTGGGCCGCTGATTATGGCCCTGATCCTCGGGCGCATCGGCTGTATCGGCAAGCTTTACTGGTTTATGCCGCCGAGCGCGAACCTCGCCCTGCGCGAGCTGGGGATCGTGCTGTTTCTGGCGGTAGTGGGGCTGAAGTCGGGCGGCGATTTTGTCGAGACCCTGACCGCAGGCGACGGCATCAGCTGGATTGGCTACGGCATCATAATCACCGCCGTGCCGCTGCTGACCGTTGGAATCCTGGCGCGCCTGTTCACGAAGATGAACTACCTGACGCTGTGCGGCATGCTGGCCGGGTCGATGACCGACCCGCCTGCGCTGGCCTTTGCCAACAACCTGCATGCCACCAGCGGGGCGGCGGCGCTCTCCTACGCCACGGTCTATCCGCTGGTGATGTTTATGCGCATTATCACGCCGCAGCTGCTGGCGGTGCTGTTCTGGGGAATGGGTTAAGCCGCTAACCCGAGCCTGGCGAACTGCTCTGCCGGGGCGTCGCTCTCATGCAGCAGACGCACCAGCAGGGCAATCATCCGCGCCTCCACGGCGCTATCCTCAATCGGATTACACTGCTGTGGGTCGGTGTGTAAATCAAACAGCAGATGCCCGAAATGATTGACGCCGTTGTACTTTTCTCGCGCTGGAATACGCAGCGTTTGAACCCCTTTAGTAAAGCTGAACGGCGGTGCCAGCGAGAGTGATTCCAGTTCATGGGGTTCAAAGCGGGTATTCATCTTGATCGGCATCAGGGTGTAGTTGGCGATGTCATCCTCGCGCCCGGGCAGCGCAGCGCGCATATAGACGTAGCGCCCATCCGTCACGTTGACATGTCCGCTAAACACACCAAACAGAGCCGCTTCACGTACGGGGGTATCATCGGCCAGGGTTTGCGCCAGCGGACGCCCCTGCACATCGGCGGGGATCGGTTGGTTAAACCACTCCAGCAGCGTGGGTGCCCAGTCAATCATCTGCACCAGTGACTCACGCTTCACCCCCTGCTGAGCGCTGCGCGGATCCCAGATAAACAGGGGGTTATTCGCCACCTCGTTGTAATACGGCATCTGGTTTTTCGCCCACCAACCATGTTCCCCGAGCAAAAAGCCGTGATCGGTGCCGACAATCAACATCGTATCGCGCCACAGATCGTGCTGGTCCATCAGGTCGAGGATGCGTCCCAGATTGTCATCGCACATCGACACCAGTGCACGATAGCGGCAGCGAATGTGCGCTATCGCCTCTTCGCTCTCCTCCACTTTGCCGCGCGGCCAGTCGTAATGTGGGCCTTCCCACGCGTCCTGATACAAAGAGAGATACGCTTCGGTGGTATAAAACGGCTCATGGGGGTCGAAGGTCTCGACCTGCAGCAGCCAGTTATCCTGCTGGTGGTTATGGGCGATAAATTCGCAACCGGCCGCAAACACGCGGGATTGCGGGAAGTCAGCCTCCTGCTGAATGTACTCCCGGTTCACCCAGTCCTGGCGCCAGAGCCCCGAGACGCCGCCGCCGGTCTGTTTCTGCGGCACGCGCAGCACTTGGGGGATCGCCGGATCGGCGACGCTGGCTTTCCAGTGGTCGCCCTCCTGGCCTCGAACGATCTCCCATGAGCTGTAGCGGTTATGGTAGTTACCGCCGCCATCCTCCCAGTAGTGCAGGTGGTCGCTTATCAGGTGCGTATAAACGCCCGCTTTTTTCAGCAGCTCCGGCATTGAGTCATCAAACGGCTCCAGCGGCCCCCATTCCCGGTGCAGAAAGTTATACCGACCGGTGTGCAGCTCCCGGCGGGCGGGCATGCAGGGCATACTGCCGACATAGCTGTTATTGAAGGTGGCGCTACGGGCCGCCAGGCGCTTAAAGTTGGGTGCCTGAGTGATCATGTCCCCATATGGCGGCAGATAGTGTTTATTCAGACTATCGAACAGCAGAATAATCGCTTTCATCGACGCTCCTTAACGGGCAGATAGCAGATGCGGGAAATTCGCTTCGATAATCGCGTAGATCTGTTTCCCGATGGTTTCTCCATCCATGATATTTTCGATGGGGATCAGATACTGCCCCTGTCGTGGATCCAGACTCACAACATCAATCAACTTCTTCGAAATAGCATAAATATCCGCCCAGTCAGTAAAGCCACCCACTTCGCCTGCGGCGGTATGTTCCATTTCAAATTCAAACTGAAAATCATATTTTGCCAGCGCTTTTTTAACGACGGTCTGCAACATGACGCTACTGCCTACACCGTAGCCGCAAACAAACAGGAGATTAATTTTGTTTTTCATAATGATTCCTTTTAAATGTAGGGTTAATTAGATTGCATAAGGCCCAAGATGGAATGTAGAGGCGATTAATTTCAGCACTTCACAAATAGCTGGCCATAACGTTGCCCAGTCGAAAATACCGGTCCAGCCAACGCCCTCTTCGGCAAGACCTGTTAATGGAATCGCCCAGACGGTGCCAAAGGTTTGAATAATGCCCAGCAGGAAGGTGCAGATAATGACGGAGCGATATCCCCCCATGCGATTGGCTAATACACCAATAGGGCCACCGGAGAAGAAGAGAGGCACAAAGCCGGGCAGCACCATAATCGGGCTGTGGGTTAACAGCAGAATGCCCATCGAGAAAATCGTGCCGAAGGTACAAAAAATAAAACCAAGCGTTGCGGCATTTGGAGAAAAAGGTAAAAGCGCGGCCACGTCCACGGCGGGAATAGCATTTGGAATAAAACGATCCTGCCATCCTTTAAATGAAGCGTTAATTTCTCCCACCATCATGCGTACGCCCTGCAGCAGAATGACCATATACATGGAGAACTGCAGGCCGAGATTAATAATATAAATATACCAGGGCTTACCCTTTGCCATGAGCTGCACGTTGTCGATCCCTGTCGACAACAAAAAGCCGCCCACGAACAGCGTCATAACGATGGCAATGGAGGTAACGTTATGGTTAAAAATGGCCAGCCATCCGGGCAACTTCATATTTTCAGCATCATGCTTCTCCGGGTCGCCAAAAAAATGGGCTATTTTGGAAAAGAACCAGATCCCCAGCATCTGGTTATGGGCAATGGTAAAGCCCGCATTGTTAGTGATTTTGGCAACAGGTTTGGCAATCAGGGTGGTGGCAAAGGCCCAGAACAAGCCCGTTAATACACCGGCAATGAGAATGGACTCAACCCAGCCGAAACCGAGCCAAAAGACAATTAACCACAGTACCGCCTGCGAGTGAGAAACCCCGGTATTGCCGGTTAAAAAGATGCCTTTTACCCGCGTGTAACGGCCAAGTGCCACTAAAAGCAGGTTAGTAAAAAAGGCAAGAACGAAGACATATCCCACAAAGCCAAAGTTGTCGCCAAGCGCAATTTGGGTGGCGGCTTTCATGGCGTACGAGTCCATTAAATAGCCATGGATCCCATAGGATTTGCTGACCGCATCGGCGACCGGTTTAAAGGTAGCGGAAAACTGAAATCCACCAAATAGCACCATCATTAACCCAACCATGGCGCTAACCATACCGGTAATAATTTTTATGGCTGGCTTTTTATCCAGGGTATATCCCACCCCCACTAATAGACCTATCAAAATAGCGGGTTCTGTCAGGAATGACTGTAATACGTCAATAAAATCCGAAAACATAGCTCAGTAACCTCCATGATTGTCGCGTCCCAGTAATAATAAAAAGTAAAACGTCAGCGTTCTGAAGAGGAATGACGTTGCGTTTTATTAGCAAAAATTAAAAAACCGAATGCACTGTAATAATCAAATGTCGTCACTAAAAGATTATTTTTGATTTTTTGTGAGTCAATATGCAAAAAACGGTGATTAATAGTTTCTGTATATCAAAGGGGATATTTTATGATTTAAATGGCTATACAATTTCATCTGGATATCTATCTTGAGATTGGTAGTGCTGAAAATCATATATAACACATGATTATTAATGGATATAAAATTTGTTTAGTGAATGCAACCGCAGGTATTTATTGTCAGTCACGTGAAATAACCCTTTATTTGCGTAGCGCTACGCATAACTGTGAGGAAGTTTGCTAAGTAATTTAGCGGCACTGGCTAATTGATGTAATGTCATCCTTGATGTTGATTAAATGTTTTTATCAAGGAGAATGGCTCATGAACGGAAAATACAAAATCGTTTTAAATCCTTACGATCAAAATAAACTCAGCGCTCTGATTACGCTTGATAATCCTCAGGCAATACGCTTCGATTACAGAGTCCAGGGTAAAACAGCCGCTACAGATTTTTTCTATAGCTGTGAAGAGTATACCGTCAATCCCGACATCGTGGTGGTGGGTTTATATGCCGACGCGATGAATACCGTGACGCTCAATGTGTATACGCAGAACGATGAAAATGAATCATTTGAAATCATGCTTTCAACCGAGGATCAGGACTATGGTGATATCCCTCTGAACCTTGAGGTGAACATTATTGACCCACTGATGGCGGATAGCACGCTGGGTCAGGGTTGGTTTATTACCAGCGAAGGAAATGGCTATGACATTAACGGCGATCTCCGCCTCACGGGCCTTTTGCCCTGGATGTATGGCAACCTGAAAATCATCGATAACGCGCTGTGGTCGGCACGAGCAAGCGAAACCTGGGATCCGGATAAACATGCATTCGCCCCCCGTTTATATCGCATCAATCTGGCCGGTAAGATCGCTCAAACGCTCGCGGCTCCCGAGGGCTACGGCTTTCATCACGACATTACCACTGACAATAAGGGCAATCTGTTTGTGCTTGGCTCGTTGCTTGATAACTGGAACGATCAACAGAAACTTGAGTGCATTATCTACAAATTCGATCTCGCAAGTGGGGAACTTCTCTGGCAGCGGGACTACTCGGCTGAGTTTTCAGGCGCGATGGTGTTGGATAATACGGATACCAACGATGTCCATTTCAACAGCCTTGAATATATCCCCCAGACCAACCAATTGATGGTCAACTCACGCTCCAGCTGCACGATAATCGGGCTAAATATCGACACCGGCGATCTGGAATGGATTATCGATAACCCCGAATTCCCTACTCTCGACAGCAATCTCACCTGGCCGTCATCAACGGTGCTGACTTTACCTACCCCAACGGTGAGCATGCGGTATTTGTTACGCAGAACCGAAAATATCAGGCCTGGCAGGGAGAAAATAAAGTGGTTGTCTCTCTGTTTAACAACAGATCCTGCGCGGATGCGCAAGGCACTGAGCTGGTTCGTGATATCGAGTCTGACCCTATTCCTTATACGGAGGCCGAACTGGATTCTCTGCCTACCATTCTGGCCATTGATTTAAATGCGCGCACGGTACAGCGGCTGGATCAATTTACTTTTCCGGGTCAGCGCAGCGAGCTGACGTCGTCGGTATTTGAGGTGGGAGAGGATTATTACAATGTCTATTTCGGCGCCGAACAGTCGTTCTTTGTCTTCGACACCGATAATAAAATTGGGCTGTCAATATATAATATTGCGACAGGCCTGGGCTATCGTGGTCGTATTTTTAGCTTCGATGAGTTGCGATCGTTAATCTAATTATATTCAGCGACAAATAGTGCTTCCTGTTATTTGTCGCTCTACGCTTTGCTTTAACATCTTCCCGTGTAAGCCTGACTTGTGCGGGATAAACATTTCGACAAATACCGTGGTTGCCGCTATTTTGTCCAGCTGACAGATATGCAATACGGAGTCGTCATGAAGATTTCTCTCCCGGGAGAAGCGCCGGATTACCGTTTCTCGCTGGCAAACGAACGTACTTTTCTGGCATGGATCCGCACTGCGCTGGGATTTCTGGCTGCGGGCGTCGGGCTCGACCAGTTAGCCCCCGATTTTGCGACGCCGGTTATTCGCCAACTGCTGGCGCTGCTGCTGTGCCTGTTCTCCGGCGGGCTGGCGATCTACGGCTACCTGCGCTGGCTGCGAAATGAAAAGGCGATGCGCCTGAAAGAGGACTTGCCCTATACCCACAGCCTGCTGATCATCAGCCTGATTTTGATGGTTGTTGCGGTCATTGTGATGGGACTGGTGCTGTACGGTGGATAGCCGCAAAGCCCGTCGGCTGGCTGACCCCGGTCTGCAGCCGGAACGCACGTCGCTGGCCTGGTTTCGCACGCTGCTGGGATACGGCGCACTGATGGTGCTGGCGATTAAGCATAACTGGCAGCAGGCGGGCGTGCTGTTCTGGGTCTCGCTGGGGGTGCTGGCGATTGTGGCCCTGGTGCTCTGGCACTACACCCGCAGCCGTAATCTGATGGACGTCGCGCAGTACGACTTTTCTGCATCTCGATCGGTGCGTAGTAAATTTATGATCGCCCTCGCAGTGTTATCCCTCGCATTACTGTTTGCTGCTACTCATATTAATCGTCTCATTACTTTTATCAGGGAACTTTCATGACAGGATGTCATATCAACGCTAAGACGGTGGTGGACCGCCAGAATAGCCTACAGCCAGAGCAGCTGTATCGCGCTCTGCGTGCGCAGGGCACACCGACTCTGCAGTTTATCCCGCTACTGGATCACACTAAGCTGGATGCAGTGACGGACCGTCAGTGGGGCACGTTCCTGTCGGCAGTGTTTGATATCTGGGTGTGGGAGGATATGGGCCGTGTTGTTGTGCCGCTGTTTGATTTGACGCTGGCGGTGTGGCGCGGCGATCTGCCAGCCAGCGCACAGCGGGAGCACACGGCATTACCCCCGGAGTGCCAGACCTGCATAGCGCGCCCCTTGTGCAACAGCGAGGGCCAGGTGCAGCGGACAGGCGGCAAAAGTGCACTGTGCGCGGGGTATCTGGCCTTTTTCAGCCATTCTGCCCCGCATATGCGGGTGATGCGCGATTTAACCCGCCATCACCGTTCGCCGATGGAGCTGATGGCTCTGCTGCACCAGAGCCGTTAAGGTTACTGCCCCTTCGCCAGATACTTCTCCATCTCATCTTCAGGGACCATGCCGCCGCCGGTTGCCCAAACCAGGTGGGTGGCGTTTTCCAGCGCGTACCTGCCGGATGCGGCGATGCGCACCGGGCCGGCCATTCCCGCCAGCGCGGACGGTTCAAGGCGAATATTCTCTTCCTGTGCCAGCCAGCCGAGCATGTCGTACATGCTCTGATCCGAGAGGGTGTAGAACCCGTCAAGCAGGCGCTCCATCGCGCGGCCGACAAAGCCGGACGCGCGGCCTACCGCCAGACCATCGGCCGCAGTGAGGTTATCAATCCCTAAGTCCTGAACGGCAATCTGGTCATGCAGGCCGGTATACACCCCCAGCAGCATGCACGGGGAGTGCGTCGGCTCGGCAAAGATGCAGTGTACGTGGTCGCCAAAGGCCAGCTTCAGTCCAAACGCTACCCCGCCAGGGCCGCCGCCTACGCCGCATGGCAGATAGACAAACAAAGGATGTTCCGCATCGATCACCCGGCCCTGTTCGGTAAACTGGGCCTTCAGGCGCTCACCCGCCACGGCATAGCCTAAGAACAGAGTGTGGGAGTTTTCATCGTCGATAAAGAAGCAGTTCGGATCGCTTTCGGCTGCTTTGCGTCCTTGCTCCACCGCCACGCCGTAATCCTGTTCATACTCCACCACCGTCACCCCGTGGCTGCGCAGTTTGGCTTTTTTCCACTCGCGGGCGTCGGCCGACATATGCACCGTCACCTTAAAGCCGACGCGGGCGCTGGCGATACCAATGGAAAGTCCAAGATTGCCGGTTGAACCGACCGCAATGCTGTGGCGGCCAAAGAATTCACGGTATTGCGGCTCCAGCAGTTTGCTGTAGTCATCCTCGAGGGATAACAGCCCGGCGGCCAGCGCCAGCTTTTCGGCGTGGGCCAGCACTTCATAGATCCCGCCGCGCGCTTTAATCGAGCCTGAAATCGGCAGATGGCTGTCTTTTTTCAGCAGCAGGGTGCCGGGGATGGTGATGCCCGACTCTTTTTCCAGTCGTGAGTGCATGGTCGGAAGGGCGACCAGCGCGGATTCAATGATGCCGTGATTTTTTGCCGTTTCCGGGAACGCTTGCGCCAGCCAGGGGGCAAAGCGCGCCAGCCGGGCATGGGCATCATCCACATCCGCCTGCGTTAACCCCACCCACGGCAGCCCTTCGGCAAGGGAAGTGGCTTTCGGGTTAAACCAGGTCGTCTCTTTCAGGGCGATCAGCTCCTCAACCAGAGGATACTGTGCGACTAAGCTGGTGATGTTTGCGTTTTCCATAAAAGTTCTCTTCGCGCTAGATAATGAAAGAAAGCAGGAACGTGCCGCCGAGTGCAAGCACCGAGGCGATAAAAGTCGCCGTCGTATAGTATTTGAAGGTCTCATTCAGGCTGGCGCCGCAGTACTGCTTCACCAGCCAGAACAGTGAGTCGGTGACGATCGTGCAGCCAATGGCCCCGGAACCGATGGCAATGGTGATGATCTCCGGGCTGACGTTGGGATACAGCGGCAGCATCGGGGCAACAATCGCCGTCGCCCCCATCATCGCCACCGTGGCAGAGCCGACCGCCGCGTGCAGGATCAGCGCCACCAGCCAGGCGAGCAGGATCGGGTGCATATGCAGATCCGACAGAATAAGCGCCAGCGTATCGGCTAAGCCACTGGTTTTGAGGATCGCGTTAAACGCACCGCCTGCGCCGATAATCAGCAAAATATTGGCGATCGAGCCAAAGCCCTTTTCGGTATGCGTCAGCAGGGTGGCCATCCCCATCTGTTGACGCAGCCCCAGCAGGTAATAGGCGACAAACACCGCAATAAACATCGCCGTGATCGGGTTGCCGATAAACTCCAGCAGCGTATACAGGGTGCCGGTTTTCGCCATATTCAGCTCGGCGAGGGTTTTCACCAGCATCAGGCCGATGGGTAGCAGAACCGTAAACAGCGTTGCAGCCAGCGACGGCAGGGTATGCTCTTCCCGCACGTTCAGGTCTGAAAATTCCACCGGCACGGGTTTGAACGGCAGGCGGTTGCCCAGCAGTTTCAGGAACAGCGGGCCGCCGATCAGGGAGGCCATCAGCCCGACCAGCAGGCCATAGACGATTACCGTCCCGACATCGGCGCCCAGCTTATTGGTGACAAACAGCGCTGCCGGGTGCGGCGGCACCACGCAGTGCACCGCCATCAGTGCGGTACAGAGCGGGATCGCCAGCTTGAGCAACGACGTGTTGGTCTTTTTAGCGATCGAGAAGGCCAGCGGGATCAGCAGCACCACGCCCACTTCAACAAACAGCGTGATGCCGCAAATCATCCCCACCAGCACCATAATCACGTCGACAGAGAGCCAGCGGCAGCGCTGAAGGGTCAGGCCAATCCGCTCTGCCGCCCCGGACACTTCCATCATTTTGCCCAGAATGGTGCCAAGGCCAATGACCGCAGCCAAAAAGCCCAGCGTGCCACCGATGCCGCTCTCAATGGCGTTAACCATATCCAGCGGGCTCATCCCCATCATGCTGCCGACAAAAAAGCTCGCCAGCAACAGGGCCAGGAACGGGTGGAACTTCAGTTTTACGATAGTAAACACAATCAGCACGATGCTTGTCAGCAGCGTGGCTACAACCCAGACCGGAGATCCCATATCTCACCTCACCCTCAAGTAATCTGCGGGTATTGGACGAAAAAACCGCGCTGGCTGACAAACGATATAAATTGCGGCTCAGGTGAGCCAGATTGAATCAACTGAGTGACACGGCTCTAAAAAATGCCTTTTTAGCCTCGTTGGTTCACATTTTTTCACCTTTGATCGGTATTCTGACCAGTGAAACAGCGATAAAAATGGTGACGAAGATGAACGAGGGGAATGAGGCGAGGCATCGCCTGTTGAACGGTTGGCAACTGTCGAAGATGCACACCTTTGAGGTGGCCGCGCGTCACGAGTCATTCGCGCTGGCGGCAGAGGAGCTTTCGATCAGCCCCAGCGCGGTGAGTCACCGGATGAACCTGCTGGAAGAGGAGTTGGGGATCGCGTTGTTTGTGCGCTCCCATCGCAAAGTGGAGCTGACCCAGGAGGGCAAGCGCGTTTACTGGACCCTGAAATCGTCGCTGGATACCCTGAATCAGGAGATCCTCGACATCAAAAACCAGGCCCTTTCAGGCACGCTGACCGTCTATTCGCGTCCGTCTATTGCCCAGTGCTGGCTGGTGCCGATGTTGGGTGACTTTACCCGCCGCTATCCGTCGATCTCACTCACCATCCTGACCGGCAATGATTACGTCAATATGCAGCGAACGGGAGTCGATCTGGCACTCTATTTCGACGATATGCCGCCGACTCAGCTCGCGCACCACTTTTTAATGGACGAAGCGATACTGCCCGTCTGCACACCGGACTATGCCCGCGAGCACCAGTTGCTTGCCAGCCCCGATAACCTGCGTCACTGCACTTTGCTGCACGACAGGCAAGCCTGGAGCAATGATTCCGGCACCGACGAGTGGTTTAGCTGGGCGCAACATTTTGCGGTGAACCTGCCGCCATCGTCGGGGATTGGTTTTGATCGTTCTGATTTAGCGGTGATGGCCGCCATCAACCATGTCGGCGTGGCGATGGGGCGGAAACGGCTGGTGCAAAAGCGCCTCGATCGCGGGGAGCTGATCGCGCCATTTGGCGAGCAGGCGCTGAAATGCCACCAGCACTATTACGTATCGACCCTGTCCGGGCGTCAGTGGCCAAAAATCGATGCCTTCATCCACTGGCTTAAAGAAAAGACGGCCTGATTACACCGCCTGCTCGTGATGCGAAACGCGGGAGGCCAGCGGCAGCCAGCACAGCAAAATTAACAGGCCCATTAGCGTCATCAGTAAGCCAAGGCTTGCCTGTCCGTTTTGCGGCAGCATTGCGGAGAGCCAGGCCAGCGCCCCGGAGACGATATTCTGCAGGCCACCGACCAGCGCCCCGGCGGTGCCTGCGAGGAACGGGAACGGCTCCATTGCGCCGCTGGTTGCCAGCGGGAACAGCATCCCCGCGCCAAAGAAGAACAGCGCTGCCGGGATCAGCAGGGTCCAGACGGTCATCACCCCAAATAGGCCAGGGATCCACATCGTTACCCCCGCCAGCAGACAGCTCACTACCGCCTGCCACATCAGGGTAGAAAAGCGTTTACTGGCGCGTCCGGCAAACCATGCGCCGAAAAACGCCGCCGGGATCGGCAGTATAAACAGCATACTCACCACCATACTGCTGAGGCCGAGCCCAGCCCCCAACAGCACCCCGGAGCAGGCCTCGAACACCGCGATGCCCGCCAGGCCGCCGATCAGCATCAGCACGTAACAGGTAAAATCCCCGTTGCCGAACAGAATTTTGTAGCTGGTCAGCAGCTTAGTGCGCGGCGCATCCGCTGGCCGGGTTTCCGGCATCCAGCGCGCCATGCTGACGGTGACGATCGCGCACAGCACCAGCAGGAAGCCGTAGCAGGCGCGCCAAGACCACACCGTATCCAGCAGGCCGCCGATCAGCGGTGCCAGCAGCGGACTGACCAGAATGCCCATGTTCAGCAGGCTGTTGGCATGACGAAGCTGGCTGCCCTGATACATATCCCGCGGCAGGGTGCGGGCCATCACGCCACCCACCCCGGTGCCGACACCCTGCAGGGCGCTGGCGGCAATCAACATGCTCAGGCTATGGGTGGTCATCGCAATGACAGTGGCGATCATGAAAATGGTCATGCCCACGAGGATCACCGGCCGGCGACCGACGCGATCCGACAGCGGGCCGTAGAACAGCTGCGACACGCCATAGGTCAGCAGATAGGCCGCCATCACGCTCTGGACCGCCCCTTCGCGCACCTGCAGTTCCTTCGCCATATCGGCAATGGCCGGGATATAGATGGTCTGCGCCATCTGCCCGACGGCGACCAGCAGGACCAACATTAAGAGTAAATTAACGTTCCGTTGTTTTTTCATGTCGCTGAATATGTTCTTAAATTATTGAGATAAAGAATAAGTCACTGCCTGTGGCGCAAAAGGCGGGGTGAATCTACCACAGTGGGATGACAAATTAAGCATTGCGTGGATCAATGGAAGAGGGCAAAAAGGCAGGATTAATAAACAAGATCGGCAACTAAAGTTGCCACGCATTAGACCTGGCGTAGCGTTTGTGACCAGCACCCTGGTTGACGTAACTCAGTGTGCTTTGCGGGCACCAGCCGCAAACACTGCAAAAAAACCCGCTCGGCGTTTTTTTATTTTCTGATCTCAGCAAAAAAATGCCTGTTGAATTATTAGCAAGTCAACGACACCCAATGCGTAAATTAATATAAGCTATCCATACCCCGTATATAAATAAACGTGTATCGTGCATAACCGTTATAAATAATAACTGGCTAACTTATTTCTTATATGAATATCTATCTTAATCAATCTCATTGGTTTGAATTACCCGGCTTTTCAATGTATATATCTATAACCGTAAATACTGTATGGATACATTATGCAAGCATCTGATTATTTAAAGATGAATTTCCAAAGTGACAGGCAGTTGGCTATTTATGGACAGCAAGGGGTTGCAGGGATATGGAAAGCATTAAAGGGGATCGGCTCTGATATTTACTCAGGCGTGGAGCGTGTAAGTTGGTACTCATCATGCGTAATCCCCATCTATCATGATGCATGTGATGAGCTTCTTGCAGAAGAAAAGAGAATGTATCTCTCTATTATGTCTCTTTATCGTTATCACGATGTCATTGCACACATGCTCTATCTTTATTTTGAACATGTTATTACCGATGCTGAAAATGGAAATGAACAACATCGCGTTCGTAAAATGGATTCAAAAGTAACCGGGCTTGTTAGAAGCATACCTACAAGCAAGGCAGCGCGTTTAGCTATAGCATGGGGGCTGGCAAAATCCCTTTCCGAATCTGGCCTACTCTCAGAAATCGTCATCGAACGCCTTGCTCGCCGCGTACCTAACGTCGTGATGGCACTGCAACTGATTGGCACGGAACAGAAGTGCGCTCTTGCTGCCCGTCGCCTGAAAACGTTGGACCCTGAGTATTACGCTACCCTCTATGCCGCACAACTGGAGATGCTTTACTACTTTTCTGAGCCTTTCCTGTCTGAACTCATTACGAAAGTGCAAATGGGATTCTATAAGGATTTCGAGGAAATTTCTAACGACTTAAAGGACAAGGAGCATGTTTAAGAGTCTGCTATCAATTCTATTTTCAGATATTTTATTCCCTGTTTATATTTTTGCGTGCGCCTCTTTGTTTCTGTGGTTGGTGCCCGACCACTGGGTATTACTCACGTTCATCGCTATCGTAGTGTTTATTATTGTTCATCCGATAATTTTCGGCCGATTTGATAAGTACGATTGAATATTAAAAAAGGAGTTTTTATGGCAAACCCGGCTTATTTGTTTCTGACTGATGAAAATGGTTCTCCCATGATTGGCCCTTGCCTTGTGTCAGGGCGTGAAGGTGTAATTGAAATAAAATCCTTCACTCATAATGTCAATATCCCCGTCAACGGGAATACCGGCAAATTGACGGGTACGCGCATACACATGCCCGTGATGTTTCAGAAGGAATTTGATCGTGTAACCCCTTTCCTGTTTCGGGCTCTGAGTACGGGGAGAACGCTCCAGTCAGCCACCGTTAAGATGTATCAGATTAATGAGGCTGGTTTAGAAGAGGAATATTTTAATATCATCCTTGAGAATGTGAAAATAACCTCAATCACACCAGATCTGTATCCAGGCGCAAACACCGGAACACACCTTGAAACGGTTCTCATACGTTATGAGAAAATCACCTGGAAGCATTGCGACGGCAATGTCATCTATAGTGACTCCTGGAATGAGCGAGCAACGTACTGAAACGTGATCCCTGACGCATTTTTACGCAGATGAAAATAATTCCATTGTCAGGTCTGAAAACCTGTGTTTGTATAAATCCACTCAATGATTCCAGAACAGGTTCCTAATGAACGCTTCCCTGCTGACTTCGACCCTACTAAAAACTGCGCACCCAGCCGCAGTGGTCGTCGTACGTGTGGTGGTGGTCGTCGGCAATGCGCCGTAGGGACTGAATCAACACACGATTCCAAACCCCGCCGGCGCAAACCGGCGGGGTTTTTAGTTTAAGCCTCCCGGAAAGTCGGCCCAGAATAAAAGGACTGGAGCATGGCAAGTTCGGGCACAACATCCAATAAGACGCGTTTTACTGGCGCGCAGTTAATCGTTCATTTACTGGAACGTCAGGGCATTACCATTGTTGCGGGTATTCCTGGCGGAACGGTACTTCCCCTGTACGACGCCTTAAGTCAGAGCACGCAGATCCGCCATGTGCTGGCGCGTCACGAACAGGGTGCGGGCTTTATCGCCCAGGGCATGGCGCGCACCGAGGGCAAACCGGCAGTCTGTATGGCCTGTAGCGGGCCGGGGGCCACCAACCTGGTGACCGCCATCGCCGATGCGCGTCTCGATTCCATCCCGTTAGTCTGCATTACCGGCCAGGTACCGGCCTCGATGATCGGCACCGACGCGTTCCAGGAAGTAGACACCTACGGCATCTCTATCCCCATCACCAAGCACAACTATTTAGTGCGCGATATCAGCGAATTACCGCAGGTTATCAGCGATGCGTTCCGCATTGCGCAGTCCGGCCGTCCAGGCCCGGTGTGGATAGACATTCCTAAGGATGTGCAGACCGCTGAGATTGAGATCGACGTCTTGCCGGAGCCGGGCACCCGCGCGCCCTCGCCGGAATTCAGCGTTGAGCGCGTGCGCGAAGCCGCGGCAATGATCAACGCCGCAGCGCGCCCGGTACTGTATCTCGGCGGTGGGGTGATCGATGCGCCTGACGCGGTGCGCACGCTGGCCGAAAAAGCCAACCTGCCCACCACCATGACCCTGATGGCGCTGGGCATGCTGCCAAAAGCGCACCCGCTGTCGCTGGGGATGCTCGGGATGCACGGCGCGCGCAGCACCAACTTTATTCTGCAGGAAGCGGATTTACTGATTGTTCTCGGGGCACGTTTTGATGACCGGGCGATTGGCAAAACCGAGCAGTTCTGCCCCAATGCCAAAATCATCCACGTGGATATCGACCGCGCGGAGCTGGGCAAAATCAAGCAGCCGCACGTCGCTATTCAGGGCGATGTCAACGAGGTGCTGGCCCAGCTGCTGCCGCAGATTGAAGCCACCCCGCGCACGGCGTGGCGCCAGCAGGTGAGCGGATTGCAGCAGGAGTTCCCGGGGGCGATCCCCACCGAAGGCGACCCGCTGAGCCATTACGGGCTGATCAACGCCGTCGCCGCCTGCGTGGACGACAGCGCTATCATCACCACCGACGTGGGCCAGCATCAGATGTGGACCGCACAGGCCTATCCCCTGAACCGTCCGCGCCAGTGGCTGACGTCCGGCGGGCTGGGCACGATGGGCTTTGGCCTGCCTGCTGCCGTCGGCGCGGCGCTGGCGAACCCGGATCGCAAGGTTATCTGTTTCTCAGGTGACGGCAGCCTGATGATGAACATTCAGGAGATGGCGACCGCGGCAGAAAACCAGCTGGACGTGAAAATCATCCTGATGAACAACGAAGCGCTGGGGCTGGTGCATCAGCAGCAAAGCCTGTTCTACAAGCAGGGCGTGTTTGCCGCGACCTATCCAGGAACGATCAACTTTATGCAAATTGCCGCCGGGTTTGGCCTGCACACCTGCGATTTAAATGCCGAAGAGGATGCGCATGCCGCACTGCAGGCGGCGATCTCACGCCCGGGTCCGGCGCTGATCCACGTGCGTATCGATCCACAACAAAAAGTCTATCCAATGGTTCCGCCGGGTGCGGCCAATACTGAAATGGTGGGGGAATAAGCCATGCAGAAGCAACATGATAACGTCATTCTGGAACTCACCGTCCGCAACCACCCTGGCGTCATGACCCACGTCTGCGGGCTCTTTGCCCGCCGGGCGTTTAACGTCGAAGGCATTTTGTGTCTGCCGATTCAGGGGAGCGAGCACAGCCGCATCTGGCTGCTGGTGAGTGATGACCAGCGGCTGGAGCAGATGATGGCTCAGATCGACAAGCTGGAAGACGTGGTGAAAGTGGTGCGTAACCAGTCCGACCCGACCATGTTTAACAAAATCGCGGTGTTCTTCGAGTAACCTACTCGCTGGCGGAATCCGGGGTGATGACTTTGACGAACCCGTTCCGGCAGTGCGCCGGGTAATCTGCCGGCAGCGGACGGTCGCTGATCAGCACATCAAAGGCGGATAGCGGCCCGATGCTGGCGGAGGCCACCTCATCAAACAGGGCATAGCGCGCCAGCAGGATTTTACGCAGTCCGTGCTGGATGGCCTTGCGTTTGGTGGCGAGGTCGTCCGGGTTAAACCAGGTCACGCCGTAGTGTTCATGCACGCCGCTGGCGGAGATAAACGCCTTACGCGGGTTCAGTGAGTCGAGCACCGACGGATTGCTGGTGTCATAGAAGGCATCGCTCTTCGCCCGGTAGGTGCCGCCGCACAGGATGGCGGTGGCATTCGGTTTTTCATTGAGCGCGACAAACACCCGATGCGAGTAGCAGATCCCGGTAAAGGTAATGTCATCCGGGATCATGCTAATCACCAGCGGCATCTCCGGGCCATTATCGAAAAACACTAAATCATTTTCCGCCACCATCCCGGCGGCCAAAATCGCCATCGGCAGATCGTCAGGATGATGCGTCTGGCTGCGTACCGGCTGCGCGGTGGGGGCGGTCGCGGGCTTGTTGACCATCACGATATAGCCGCCCAGCAGCGTTAATGGCAGCACCATCTCCTGATTGTCGGGGCTCAGGTCGCGACGAATGGTCATCACCGACACCTCCAGCATCCGGGCGGCCTCTTTCAGGTGAATGCGGTCGGTTTTCTTCAGCAGTTCAACCAGACGCCGGATTCGTTCTTTTTGTTTTGTTTCCATTCACCTTCTCCGCTACTGCACTGTTCGATGTTTCTTAAATAACATTCATGGTGCGTACGAAACATTTTTGCCGCGCCATACTATACTGCCGGGCGTCCTTAAAGAAAAGCCACATTACGCACTGTGTTATCATTATAACACTCTGTATTTCATCGTTTTATGTGGTTTGATCACGCTTTATTATCATTGGGGCCTACAGAAAAATAGCTGAACACGCAAATTGGGTGGTGAAACAATAAACAATCATGAGGATTGTCTAATCGCGATCGCAGTCACAAATGATACGGAAATAACATGATAATGTTACGATAATATCATTGTTATGTGATTGTTTCAGAGAGGTAGTAAACATGGATATCGCGGTTATCGGCTCCAACATGGTGGATCTCATCACTTATATCAACGAGATGCCGAAAGAGGGTGAAACGCTTGAAGCACCGGCCTTTAAAATTGGCTGTGGCGGCAAAGGGGCCAATCAGGCGGTAGCGGCAGCCAAGCTGAATTCAAAGGTGATGATGCTGACCAAAGTCGGCGACGATATTTTTGCCGATAACACGATCCGTAATCTGGAGTCCTGGGGCATCAATACCACCTACGTGGAAAAAGTGCCCTGCACCAGCAGCGGCGTGGCACCGATTTTTGTGAATGCCAGTTCCAGCAACAGTATTCTGATCGTTAAAGGGGCCAATAAATTCCTGTCGCCGGAAGATATCGATCGCGCGGCCGACGATCTTAAAAAATGTCAGCTTATTGTCTTACAGCTTGAAGTGCAGTTGGAAACCGTTTATCACGCCATTGAATTTGGTAAGAAACACGGTATTCAGGTGTTATTAAATCCGGCCCCGGCACTGCGTGAATTAGACATGTCTTATGCCTGTAAATGTGATTTCTTTGTTCCCAATGAAACCGAGCTGGAAATTCTGACCGGAATGCCGGTCAATACCTACGAGAATATTTGTCTCGCCGCGCGCTCGCTTGTCGATAAAGGGCTAAATAATATTATTGTCACCATGGGCGAAAAAGGCGCGTTGTGGATGACCCGCGATCGGGAAGTTATGGTTCCGGCATTTAAAGTGAATGCCATCGATACCAGCGGCGCAGGCGATGCCTTTATCGGCTGCTTCGCGCACTACTATGTCCAGAGCGGCGATGTCGAAGCCGCCATGAAAAAAGCCTCTTTCTTTGCCGCGTTTAGCGTCACCGGAAAAGGAACGCAATCTTCTTACCCCAGCATTGAACAATTCAACGAATTTGTTTCGATGAACGAATAAAACCCTGCACACTAAAAGGTAGCACTATGAACGATAAAAATATCATTCAGATGCCTGACGGCTATCTGAATAAAACTCCTCTGTTCCAGTTTATTTTGTTATCCTGTTTATTCCCGTTATGGGGATGCGCTGCGGCATTAAATGATATATTAATTACGCAGTTTAAAAGTGTATTTGCCCTCAGCAATTTTGCCTCTGCGCTGGTGCAAAGTGCTTTTTATGGCGGTTATTTCCTGATCGCTATTCCCGCATCTCTGGTAATTAAAAAGAGCAGCTATAAAATCGCGATACTCATGGGGCTGACGCTCTATATCGTCGGCTGTACGCTCTTTTTCCCTGCCTCGCACATGGCAACCTACACCATGTTCCTGGCGGCGATTTTCGCCATTGCCATCGGCCTGAGTTTCCTGGAAACCGCAGCCAATACCTATAGCTCGATGCTGGGCCCGAAAGCCCAGGCCACGCTGCGTCTTAACGTCAGCCAGACCTTCTACCCTATCGGCGCGGTGGCCGGGATTTTGCTGGGTAAATATCTGGTCTTTTCCGAAGGCGACAGCCTCGAGAAGCAGATGGCCGGGATGAACGCCGAGCAAATCCATCAGTTTAAAATCCTGATGCTGGATAACACCCTCGAACCCTACAAGTACATGATTATGGTGCTGGTTGTGGTGATGGTGCTGTTCCTGCTGACCCGCTTCCCGACCTGCAAAGTGGCGGCCGCCCCAGAACGTAAACGCCCGTCGGCAATGGAGACGCTGCGCTATCTGGCGGCCAACCCGCGCTTTCGTCGCGGCATCATGGCGCAGTTCCTGTACGTCGGGATGCAGGTGGCGGTCTGGTCATTCACCATCCGACTGGCGCTGGAGCTGGGCGATATTAACGAGCGCGACGCCTCCAACTTTATGGTGTACAGCTTCATCTGCTTCTTCATCGGCAAATTTATCGCCAACATTCTGATGACCCGCTTCAACCCGGAAAAAGTGCTGATCCTCTATTCGGTGATCGGTGCCCTGCTGCTGGTCTACGTGGCGCTGGCCCCGAGTTTCAGTGCGGTGTATGCGGCGGTGCTGGTGAGCATTCTGTTTGGACCCTGCTGGGCGACCATCTATGCCGGAACCCTGGACACGGTGGATAACGAGCACACCGAGATGGCGGGCGCGGTGATCGTGATGGCGATTGTGGGCGCGGCGGTGGTGCCTGCGGTGCAGGGGTATGTCGCTGACCTGGTCCATTCGTTACAGGCCTCTTTCCTGGTGTCGATGCTGTGCTTCGTCTATGTCGGCGTCTACTTCTGGCGTGAAAGCAAAGTACGTCGTGAGCTGACCGCAGCCACCGCGTCCTGAGGAGAACCGTTATGACCCGTATCACCCTGTGGCGCACGCTGTTTAATGAACAGCCGCGCACCTTACTGGAAAATGACGACTTCACGGTGACGGCGTTTCGCTACGCCAGCGGCGTGGAAGGGCTGCGCGTGCAGAACGCCCGCGGGCATCTGGTGATCCTCCCCTGGCTGGGGCAGATGATCTGGGATGCCGAGTTCGACGGCCGCGATCTGACCATGAAGAACATGTTCAGCCAGCCGTTACCGGCAAAAGAGGTGGTCGCCACTTACGGCTGCTTCGCATTTCACTCCGGGCTGCTGGCCAACGGCTGCCCTGCGCCCGAAGATACGCACCCGCTGCATGGCGAAATGCCGTGTGCGCCGATGGACGACGCCTGGCTCGAGCTGGAGGGCGACAGCCTGCGCATCGGCGGGCGCTATGAGTATGTGATGGGATTCGGTCATCATTATCAGGCGCAGCCGTCGGTGACGCTGCATAAAGACAGCGCCCTGTTCGACATCGCCATGACGGTGACCAATCTGGCCTCGGTGCCGATGCCGCTACAGTACATGTGCCACATGAACTATGCCTACGTTGAAGGGGCCTCGTTCAGCCAGAACATCCCGGATGAGGCTATCCGGCTGCGCGAATCGATCCCGGCGCATGTAAAGCCAACCGAACAGTGGCTGGCATTTAATCAGCGTCTGCAGCAGGGCGAAGCCTCGCTGAAGGTGCTGGATGCGCCACAGTATTACGATCCGGAGATTGTCTTTTTTGCCGATCGCCTCGATCGCTACACTGAAACGCCGGAATTTCGGATGATCGCCCCCGATGGCGTCACGTTCGTCACCCGTTTTGCCAGCGCGGAGCTGAACTACGCCACCCGCTGGATCCTCTATAACGGCGATCAGCGTGTGGCGGCGTTCGCACTGCCGGCCACCTGCCGCCCGGAAGGCTTCCTGGCAGCGCAGAGCAGCGGCAGTTTGATCGAACTGGCACCGTCCGCGACGCGTCACTTCAGGGTAACCACCGGCATCCTCTGACGGCGAAAATCGTTCACAGCTTGAACAGCAGCGCGCTTATCGCTAAGGTAAGCGCGTTTTTCATCCCGCCAGGACCGCACCATGACCACCATCGCCCTTATCGACGATCACCTTATCGTCCGCTCTGGATTTGCCCAGCTTCTGAGCCTGGAGCCTGACTTTCAGGTGGTGGCCGAATTTGGCTCCGGTCGCGAGGCGCTCGCGGGGCTGCCGGGGCGCGGGGTGCAGGTGTGCATCTGCGATATCTCGATGCCGGATCTCTCCGGGCTGGAGCTGCTCAGCCAGCTGCCGAAGGGGATGGCAACGATAATGCTGTCGGTCCACGACAGCCCGGCGCTGGTGGAGCAAGCACTGAACGCCGGGGCGCGCGGTTTTCTCTCGAAACGCTGTAGCCCGGACGAGCTGATCGCCGCCGTGCGTACCGTGGCGACCGGCGGCTGCTATCTGACGCCGGACATCGCCATCAAGCTGGCGGCCGGACGCCAGGATCCGCTGACGAAGCGCGAACGCCAGGTGGCCGAAAAGCTGGCCCAGGGGATGGCGGTGAAAGAGATCGCCGTCGAGCTTGGCCTGTCACCGAAAACCGTTCACGTTCATCGCGCCAACCTGATGGAAAAACTCGGCGTCAGCAACGACGTCGAACTGGCCCGCCGCATGTTTGACGGCTGGTAATGAACCCCTTCTTCTCCCGGCTGGTGGCGGTGGTCGCCAGTTTCTTTATCTTCTCTGCCGCGTGGTTTTGCCTGTGGAGCATCAGCCTGCACCTGGTCGAACGCCCGGAGCTGGCGGTGCTGCTGTTCCCGTTTGGCCTGCGGCTGGGGCTGATGCTGCAATGCCCGCGCGGCTACTGGCCGGTTTTACTCGGAGCAGAGTGGCTGATGCTGGTCTGGCTGGCGCAGGAAGTGGCGCTGGCGCATCTGCCAATATTGATGACCGGAAGCGTGCTGACGCTGCTCCCGGTGGCGCTGATCTCCCGCTATCGTCACCAGCGCGACTGGCGCACCTTGCTGTGGCAGGGCGCTGCGTTAATCGCCGCCGCGCTGCTGCAATCGCTGGCGTGGATCAACCAGCCGGAGGCCTTCAACGCCCTGCTGCTGACCCTGACCGGCGGGCTGACGCTGGCCCCGACCTGTCTGGTTATCTGGCACTATCTCACCAGCACCGTCTGGCAACCGCTGGGGCCGGGGCTGGTCTCACAGCCGGTGAACTGGCGCGCCCGCCATCTTGTTGGCTACGTGCTGCTGTTTGTGGTCAGCCTATGGCTGCAGCTGGGGCTCCCCTCTGAGCTTTCCCGTTTTACCCCGTTCTGCCTGGCGCTGCCGATTATTGCCCTCGCCTGGCATTACGGCTGGCAGGGCGCGCTGATCGCCACCCTGATGAATGCCATTGCGCTGATCGCCAGCCAGACCTGGCACGACCATCCGGTCGATTTGCTGCTGTCGCTGCTGGCGCAGAGTCTCACCGGGCTGCTGCTCGGAGCGGGGATCCAGCGCCTGCGCGAGCTCAACCAGTCCCTGCAAACCGAGCTGGCGCGCAACCGCCGTCTGGCCGAGCGGCTGCTGGAGACTGAAGAGCATGTCCGCCGGGAGGTGGCGCGCGAACTGCATGACGATATCGGCCAGACCATCACCGCTATTCGCACCCAGGCGGGCATCGTTCAGCGTCTGGCACCGGGAAATGCGGGCGTAAAGCAGGGCGGGGCGCACATCGAACAGCTTTCTCTCGGGGTGTATGACTCGGTCCGCCGTCTGCTGGGGCGGTTGCGCCCGCGCCAGCTGGACGATCTCTCCCTTGAGCAGGCGGTACGTTCCCTGATGCGCGAGATGGAGCTGGAAAGCCGCGGTATCGTCAGCCATCTTGACTGGCATATCGACGAGACAACGCTGAGCGAGGGCCAGCGCGTCACCCTGTTCCGCGTCTGCCAGGAAGGGCTGAATAATGTCGTCAAGCACGCCAGCGCCAGCGCGGTGACGCTGCAGGGCTGGCAGCAGGATGACCGGCTGATGCTGCTGCTGGAGGATGACGGCTGCGGTCTGCCGCCCGGCTCCGGCCAGCAGGGCTTTGGTCTGGCGGGGATGCGCGAGCGCGTGACGGCGCTGGGCGGCACGCTGGCTATCTCCTGCACCCACGGCACCCGCGTCAGCGTCAGCCTGCCACGACGTAATGCATAAGGACCCGCCATGCTGCGCTTTCTGAAAACCCCCGTCAGTGCCGTGCCGCTTGGCGACAAGGCTGAAATCGACGCCCGCTATCGCTACTGGCGGCGGCATATTTTGCTCACCATCTGGCTCGGCTACGCGCTGTTCTATTTCACCCGCAAAAGCTTTAACGCCGCCGCCCCGGAAATTCTTGCCAGCGGGGTGATGACCCGCACCGATATCGGCCTGCTGGCGACGCTGTTTTACATCACCTACGGCCTGTCGAAGTTTCTGTCCGGGATCGTCAGCGACCGCTCCAATGCCCGTTATTTCATGGGCTTTGGGCTGATCGCCACCGGGGTGGTCAACATCCTGTTCGGCTTCTCTACCTCGCTGTGGGCCTTTGCCGTGCTGTGGGCGCTGAACGCCTTTTTCCAGGGCTGGGGGTCGCCGGTCTGCGCCCGCCTGCTGACCAGCTGGTATTCGCGCACCGAGCGCGGCGGCTGGTGGGCGCTCTGGAACACGGCGCATAACGTCGGTGGGGCGCTGATCCCGATCGTCGTTGGTGCGGCGGCGCTGCACTACGGCTGGCGGGTGGGGATGATGATTGCCGGTAGTCTGGCGATCCTCGCCGGGCTGTTTTTGTGCTGGCGCTTGCGCGACAGGCCGCAAACTGTCGGCCTGCCGCCGATTGGCGACTGGCGGCACGACGAGCTGGAGATTGCTCAGCAGCAGGAAGGCGAGGGACTGACGCGGCGGGAAATCCTCACCAAATACGTGCTGCTGAACCCGTATATCTGGCTGCTGTCCCTGTGCTACGTGCTGGTGTACATCGTGCGCGCGGCGATCAACGATTGGGGCAATCTGTACATGTCCGAGACGCTGGGCGTCGATCTGGTCACCGCCAACTCGGCGGTGTCGATGTTTGAGCTGGGCGGATTTATCGGTGCATTAGTGGCCGGCTGGGGCTCGGACAAGCTGTTCAACGGCAACCGTGGGCCGATGAACCTGATTTTTGCCGCCGGGATTTTGCTCTCGGTCGGTTCCCTGTGGCTGATGCCCTTCGCCAGCTACGTGATGCAGGCGGCCTGCTTCTTCACCACCGGATTTTTCGTGTTTGGCCCGCAGATGCTGATTGGCATGGCGGCGGCGGAGTGCTCGCACAAAGAGGCGGCGGGTGCGGCGACGGGATTTGTCGGCCTGTTCGCCTACCTGGGCGCATCGCTTTCCGGCTGGCCGCTGGCGCGGGTGATCGACATCTGGCACTGGAGCGGATTCTTCGCGGTGATCGCCATCGCGGCGGGTATTTCTGCCCTGCTGCTGCTGCCGTTCCTCAACGCTCAGACCCCTCGCGAGGTCAGTGAAGCGTGATGCACCTCACTCTTTTGCTCCGAGTGGGGCAAAACTAAGATATTTTCCCGGTTCCGCCTGGACGCTGTCTCAGGCGGCGCGCCCGGCTGATTTTTACAATGCCTGCCATTCGCAGGTATAAAAATCAGCTCAGGAGCAACCAACATGCTGGCCTTCCTCAACCAGGTGCGCAAGCCGACCCTGGATCTGCCGCTCGATGTGCGGCGCAAAATGTGGTTCAAACCGTTCATGCAGTCGTATCTGGTGGTCTTCATCGGCTACCTGACCATGTATCTGATCCGCAAAAACTTTAACATCGCCCAGAACGACATGATCTCCACCTACGGGCTGAGCATGACCCAGCTGGGGATGATTGGCCTCGGTTTCTCCATCACCTACGGCGTGGGTAAAACCCTGGTGTCGTACTACGCGGACGGTAAAAACACCAAGCAGTTCCTGCCGTTTATGCTGATCCTCTCCGCGATTTGTATGCTTGGCTTCAGCGCCAGCATGGGCACGGGCTCGGTCAGCCTGTTTATGATGATCGCCTTCTACGCGCTGAGCGGTTTCTTCCAGAGTACCGGCGGGTCGTGCAGCTACTCGACCATCACCAAATGGACTCCGCGCCGCAAGCGCGGTTCGTACCTGGGCATGTGGAACATCTCCCACAACCTTGGCGGTGCGGGTGCGGCTGGCGTGGCGTTGTTCGGGGCCAATTTCCTGTTCGACGGTCACGTGATCGGCATGTTTATCTTCCCGTCGATCATCGCCCTGGTGGTCGGTTTTATCGGCCTGCGCTTCGGCAGCGACTCCCCGGAATCTTACGGCCTCGGCAAAGCGGAAGAGCTGTTTGACGAAGAGATCAGCGAAGAGGACAAAGAGACCGAAGAAAACGACATGACCAAATGGCAGATCTTCGTCGAATACGTGCTGAAGAATAAGGTCATCTGGCTGCTATGCTTCTCCAATATCTTCCTGTACGTGGTGCGTATCGGTATCGATCAGTGGTCAACCGTCTACGCCTTCCAGGAGCTGAAGCTCTCCAAAGAGGTGGCGATCCAGGGCTTTACCCTGTTTGAAGTGGGCGCGCTGGTCGGCACATTGCTGTGGGGCTGGCTGTCGGATCTGGCCAACGGTCGTCGGGCACTGGTGGCCTGCGTGGCGCTGGCATTGATTATCGCCACCCTCGGCGTTTACCAGCATGCCAGCAATCAGTATGTCTACCTGATGTCGCTGTTTGCGCTCGGCTTCCTGGTGTTTGGCCCACAGCTGCTGATTGGCGTGGCCGCCGTCGGCTTTGTGCCGAAAAAAGCGATCGGCGCTGCCGATGGGATTAAAGGCACCTTCGCCTATCTGATCGGCGACAGCTTCGCCAAGCTGGGACTGGGGATGATTGCCGACGGTACGCCAATCTTTGGCCTCACCGGCTGGGCGGGCACTTTTGCTGCGCTGGACGCCGCCGCCATTGCCTGTATCTGTCTGATGGCGATGGTTGCAGTGCTCGAAGAGCGCAAAATCCGTCGCGAAAAACGTCTGCGTCAGTTACACGCTGCCTGAGTGCACAGGTGATGTTTTGCCCGGCCTCGTGCCGGGTTTTTTTATGCCCAATGCTTCTGTTGACGCACGGCATTTCCCGATATCATGAGCCGCTATATTTAAGGAGAATTCATGGTCTGGATTATGCTGGCTACGCTTGCCGTGGTGTTTGTGGTGGGCTTTCGCGTCATGACGTCGGGACCCCGACGTGCTATTCGTCGTCTTAGCGAGCGTCTGGGTATTACCCCGGTTTCTGTGGAATCGATGATCGACCAGTTTGGTAAAAGTGCGGGCAATGAGTTTATCCACTACCTTGAACGCCCGGACGAGTCTCACCTGCAAAACGCCGCCCAGGTGCTGCTGATCTGGCAGGTATGCATTGTCGACAGCAGTGAAAACAACCTGCTGAGCTGGTATCGACTGCTGCGCAAAGCGCGGCTGGCCGCGCCGATCACCGACGCCCAGATCCGCATGGCGCTTGGCTTTATGCGCGATATGGAGCCCGATCCGTTTGAGTTCAACGCTTTTCAGTTGCGCTATAACCAGCTTTTCCTGCCGGAAGAGGGCGTTTTCTACCTGCACTGATATCAGCCCGCTCGCGGGTGCGTCTTTGCCCGGTGGCGCTGCGCTTACCGGGCCTACGGGACACGCAGGCCGGTGCAAGCGCAGCGCCGCCCGGCAAAAAGAAAAGTTGTCAAAACGTTAAATTCGTCACAATTTTGGTGGTAAACTGCGCGGCTTTCCCGCTCAGTTTCTCCCCAGGTGACGCCATGACAGAACAGATCCACTCCGCCCCTTCGCCCCATGCCAAAGCGGCATCGCGGCCTAACTGGTCGGCGGTTTTTTCCGTGGCGTTCTGCGTCGCCTGTCTGATTACCGTGGAGTTTTTGCCGGTCAGCCTGCTGACGCCGATGGCCCAGGACCTGGGGATCTCCGAAGGTTTAGCGGGCCAGTCGGTGACCGTTACCGCCTTTGTCGCCATGTTTGCCAGCCTGTTTATCACCCAGGTGATTGGCACCACCGATCGTCGTAAAGTGGTGATCTTCTTTTCAGTCCTTCTGACCCTCTCCTGCCTGCTGGTCTCGTTTGCCAATAGCTTTGCGCTGTTGCTGCTGGGCCGCGCCTGTCTGGGACTGGGGCTCGGCGGATTCTGGGCGATGTCGGCGTCACTGACCATGCGGCTGGTGCCGGCGCGCACGGTGCCGAAAGCCCTGTCGGTGATTTTTGGTGCCGTCTCCATTGCGCTGGTGATCGCCGCGCCGCTGGGCAGCTTCCTTGGGGGCATCATTGGCTGGCGCAACGTCTTTAACGGCGCTGCGGTGATGGGCGTGCTGTGCATCCTGTGGGTGTGGAAAGCGCTGCCGTCGCTGCCGGGCGAAGCCGCGCATCACAAACAGAACATGTTCAGCCTGCTGAAACGCCCCGGCGTGCTGGCGGGCATGTCGGCTATCTTTTTGGCCTTCGCCGGGCAGTTTGCCTTCTTTACCTATATCCGCCCGGTGTTTACGACCCTGGCCGGGTTTGACGTCGATGGCCTGACGCTGGTGCTGTTAAGCTTCGGTATCGCCAGCTTTGTCGGCACGTCGCTGTCGGCACAGTTCCTGAAACGCTCGCTGAAGTTTGTGCTGGCGGGTGCGCCGCTGGTGCTGGCCATCAGCGCCGTGGTGCTGATCCTGTGGGGGAGCGACAAGTGGGTGGCGACGGCGATCGCGATTATCTGGGGCTTTGCCTTTGCGCTGATCCCGGTGGGCTGGTCGACGTGGATCACCCGAAACCTTGCCGATCAGGCGGAAAAAGCCGGTTCCATTCAGGTGGCGGTGATCCAGCTGGCGAACACCTGCGGGGCGGCGGTGGGCGGCGTGGCGCTCGACCATCTGGGACTGACGTCACCGCTGGTGATTTCCGGCACCCTGATGCTGATCACCGGGCTGCTGGTGGCGGTTAAGGTGAAGGCGCAGTAAGGGCTAGCTCGCGACGCATTGGTTGATAATTCATCGCTTGCTCATTATACTTGTACCGTAACTTGTACAGGAGGAAGTATGCAGGTTGTCACCTTTACCGATGCACGTAGCCGACTCAAAGACGTGCTGGACGATGTGAACGAGAATGTAGAAACGACCATCATTAGCCGTCGTAACGGTGGGGATGCGGTTGTGATGTCTCTTCAGCACTACAACTCATTGATGGAAACTATCCATCTGATGAGTTCACCTACCAATGCCAGCCGACTGATGGAGTCAATCGCTCAGGCCAACAGCGGGAAAACCACACAGAGGGATCTGATGAATGACCAGGCTACTCATTTGGACTGACCACGGTTGGGACGATTACCTGTGGTGGCAGGAGCAAGACAGGAAGACGCTTCGCAGAATCAACAACCTTATTGAAGATGCGAAGCGTCAACCCTTCGACGGGCTGGGTAAGCCGGAACCGCTTAAAGGTAATCTTTCAGGTTACTGGTCTCGCCGTATTAACGACACCGACCGTTTGGTTTATGGCGTGACGGATAGCGGCCTCACCCTTTTGATGTGTCGTTATCACTATCATTCCTGAATCACACTGATGTCTGAACCTTTCTGCGCGAATCCATCGAAATCAGTACCACCGACGACACAATCAACAGCGTGCCCAGCCAGTCCGGTAGGGTAAACGCCACGCCGAGCAACATCACCGACAGCAGGGCGCTGCTCAGTGGTTCGGCGCAGCTCAGAATGCTCGCTTTCGGGCCGCCAATCATCTGCGCACCTTTCAGATACAGGCTGAAGGTCACCGACGTGCCGATCACCACCAGATAGAAAAACGCCAGCAGCAGGCTGCCGTCGACCACGAAGGTGGTGTCACGTCCGGCATAAAATGGCGTCAGCATTAATCCGGCCAGCAGCATACTCCAGCCGACAATCGGCAAGGTGCCGTAGCGAGCGATCAGCGTCGACGGGTAGGTGGTGTAAAACGCCGCCGCGAAGGCAGAGGCGATGCCCCAGCAGAGTGCGGCAGGGGATATGGTCAGCGAGGTCGGATCGCCGTGGGTGACCAGTAAAAAGGTGCCAATAAGCGAGGTCATGATCGCCGCCAGCACAAAGATCCCCGGGCGCTTTTGACGCGCCAGCGCGAACCACGCCACGATAATGGTCGGCGACAGGAACTGCAGCACGGTGGCGGTGGCGGCGTTGGATTTTTCGATGGTGACCAGGAACGTGAGCTGGACGATCAGCGCCCCGAACAGGGAAAAAATCAGCAGGCTGATGGCGTCTTTACGATTTTTGATGACCGAGAAAATCTTGTCACCGTGTACGAACGACAAGGTCAGCAGGATCACTCCGGCAAACAGCAGACGAACCATGGTGAGATACGGCGAGGAGATATGGCTCTTCTCCATGATGTACTGCGCGCAAACCCCTGAGCTGCCCCATAAAATGGCGGCGATCAGGACGTTTAACATCCCTTTACGTGTAGAACCCATGTTCTCCCCTGTTATGTGTTGGCGTATTTTTCGGCCAACAGCATATCATGGGTCTTGTCGGGTGGCGTGCGGTCTGGTGCCCTCACCCCGGCCCTCTCCCACTGTACAGACTGGGGACATAGTGAACGCTTGTTCGGGGACATGGTAGACACTTACAACTAAGGCATAAGAACCCGTATATGGAGTCGCTTATGCCGTGGGATG
>NZ_JAMGZJ010000062.1 GCF_025564085.1 Silvania confinis
TGTCACTTTGAGTGCCCACACAGATTGTCTGATAAATTGTTAAAGAGCAGTGCAACGCGGCTTTCGCTCACCGTTGCGAGGTCCCGTATAATACGTTTTCCTCATTCAGAGTCAAGCGTTTATTTTCACTTTTCTCTGTCGGCGTTCATCGCTGAACCCCTGCTGCCACGGCGGTTTGTAATCCGTTGTTCCGTGTCAGTGGAGGCGCATTATAGGGAGTTCTTCGGCGGTGACAAGCATAAATATGAAAAAGTTTTTCGTTCGCTTACTTTTCGGTCTTTACGTTTATTAAAGCCGCGAATCGCGGGTTAAATGCGCTATCTGATGGGCAAAACTGGCAACCTGGGACCAGTCTGTGTAGACCACTTCTTTACGCGTATCGGTTTCACCGCCCGTCATCTTCATAATGAGGCGAATCATAAAGCGATCGTACCAGCGATAACGCGGATAACGCAGCGCCCCCGCAAAGACCGCACTCACCATTGGATGCCAGGGAGAGCTCAGCAAAAACTTCCGCGTGTAGCTGTTGGTCTGCGGCGTACGCTTTTCTGCTTTACGCGCCACCAGGTTCACAGAATAGAAAGCGCTCGGCAGGTCATTCAGCATTGCCGCATGCTTTTTCACAAAACGGTCCACTGCGGGATGGAAATGACCATAGCGAATCGATGCGCCGATCACCACGCGGTCATACTCTTGCCAGGCAATCTCTTGCGTGCGGTTCAGATTAACGACATCGGCATAGATGCCCTGCTCTTTAAGCTCTGATGCCAGGTAAGCTGCAATCTCACGCGTTTGTCCGTCACGCGTGGAAAATAGAATTAATGTTTTCACAAACAACTCCCTTTATTCGCGCCAGAAGGTTGGCGTAAAGAGGACCAACAGCGTAAAGACCTCAAGACGTCCGAACAGCATGTTGGCAATCAGGATCCACTTCGCGGTTGGATTCATGCTGGCAAAGTTATCAGCCACCACGCCAAGCCCGGGTCCAAGGTTATTCAGCGTGGCGACGACAGAGGCAAACGCCGAGAAGTCATCGACACCCGTTGCAATAATCGCCAGCATACTGACGATAAATACCAGCGCATAAGCAGAGAAGAAACCCCACACCGCTTCGAGGATGCGCTCCGGCAGCGCGCGGTTGCCAAGCTTAATGCTATAAACCGCATTAGGATGCACCAGGCGCTTAAGCTCGCGGTTGCCCTGTTTAAACAGTAAGAGAATGCGGATCACCTTTAACCCGCCCCCCGTCGACCCGGCACACCCGCCAATAAATGCAGAGCAGAGTAACAGCACCGGCAGGAACAGCGGCCAGCGGGCAATACTGTCGGTTGTGAAGCCAGCGGTGGTCGCCATTGACACCACCTGGAAGAAGGCCTGATTTACCGTCGTCAATGCTGAGCTGTAGACATCGTGCAGCCACAGCACCAGCGTACAGATGATCACCAGCGTGAGCTGCACGCCGATAAACATCCGAAATTCCGGATCGCGCCAGTACACCTTCAGGTTACGGCCACTTAATAAAGAGAAGTGCAGACCATAGTTACAGCCGGAGATCAGCAGGAAGATAGCAATAATGGTGTTGATTGTTGGGCTATCGAAATAGCCAATGCTGGCATCATGCGTCGAGAACCCGCCAATCGCGATGGTGGCAAAGCTGTGGCCTATTGCATCAAAGGCTGGCATCCCGGCGAACCAGAGTGCCAGCGCACAGGCGATGGTTAACAGCACATAAATGAACCACAGCGTTTTCGCTGTTTCGGCAATGCGCGGGCGCATTTTATTGTCTTTCAGCGGCCCCGGCATTTCAGCACGGTACAGCTGCATCCCCCCGACGCCCAGAATAGGCAGAATAGCCACGGCTAAAACGATGATCCCCATACCGCCGAACCACTGCAGCATCTGCCGGTAAAAGAGGATGGCGTGAGGAAGCGAGTCCAGCCCCACCAGCGTGGTCGCACCCGTGGTGGTCAGCCCGGAAAAGGATTCAAAGAATGCATCAGTGACGGTTAAATTGGGTCGTTCAGAAAAGATAAAGGGCAACGCACCCACGCTGCCCAGTACGGTCCAGAACAGCACCACGATAAGAAAACCTTCGCGGGATTTCAGCTCGCCTTTTTCCCGGCGGTTAGGCCACCACAGCAGGGAGCCAATCACCAGCGCGACAAAAAAGGTCTGTGTAAAGGCGCGGCCCGCACCATCCCGATAAATAAGCGCCACCAGTCCCGGGAGAATCATCGTCCCGGAAAACAATATGACCAACAATCCAACGATTCGGGTTATGGCACGAAAATGCATTCTGCCGCTTCCTTAGGTATTCAATAAGTAAGGGGGGGATTATTCTTCAATCGACCGTAATTGCAACGCGCCACGACTAAAATCAGCCAGTTTTGCTGAAAACGCCGGAAGCGATACCTGAGGCAACGCCACCCGCAGTTGCACCGTGGCCTGGTAATCACTGTGGACAATCAGACCCTGATAAAGCTTCAACAGCGCTTCGATGCCGGATAACTGGGCGTAATCACACAATAAAGTATATTCGGTTAACGGCGTTTTGCGGAGCGTCGTGAGGAGATTGAGCGCCTGCTGGACACCGCCGCCATAGGCCTTCACCAGCCCACCCGTACCTAACAAGACGCCGCCGTAGTAGCGCACTACCACGGCGGTAATTTCACCAACCCCACTGCCCATTAGCTGAGAGAGCATCGGCTTGCCCGCCGTGCCCGCCGGTTCACCGTCATCCGAGAAACCGAGCTTTTGCGAATCGTCAGGCGGCCCGGCCACCCACGCCACACAGTGGTGGCGGGCGTCAGGATGTTCCGCGCGTACTGACTCAATAAAGGCTTTTGCTGACTCCACGCCGTCGGTATGCGCCAACAGCGTGATGAAACGGCTTTTCTTGATCTCTTCCGTAAAGGTGACCGGCGCTGCCGGTATGAGCCAGCTTTCCATTACGCCAGCTTTAAATCTCGCGTCATGTTTTCTGTACCGTGCTCGTGGATCACCACGTTATCTTCGATACGGATCCCGCCAAACGGCTTCAGCGCGTCAATTTTCTGCCAGTTGAAGTGTTTGCTGAACTGCCCTTCACGCCACGGCGCAAGCAGAGACTCGATAAAGTAGATACCCGGCTCAATAGTCAGCACCATGCGCGGCTGCAGGATACGGGTACAGCGCAAATAAGGATACTTCGACGGTGCCGCCAGATGCGTGCCGGTGTCATCCTGCATAAAGCCTGCGGTGTCGTGCACCTGCAGACCCAGCGGGTGGCCGATACCGTGCGGCATAAACGGCCCGGTCAGGTCGTTTTCGACCATCGCCTCTTCGCTCATGTCATTGAGGATCTGATGTTTACGCAGCAGCTTCGCAATGCGCTGATGGAACTGGATATGGTAATCAACGTAGCTCACGCCAGCCTTCATGGTAGCAATCAGGGCCAGTTGCTCTTCATTGACATCTTTGATCAACGTAGCAAACTCGGTATCGCTGTTACCGGCCCAGGTACGGGTCAGGTCAGCGGCATATCCGTTGTATTCCGCCCCGGCATCCAGCAGGAAGCTGCGCATTTCGGACGGAGCACGGTGATCGAGTTTGGTGTAATGCAGCACCGACGCGTGTTCATTCAGAGCCACAATATTGCTGTACGGCACGTCAGTATCACGGTGGCCAGTGGCCGTCAGGTAAGACTGGTTGATATCGAACTCGCTCATGCCGGACAGAAACGCTTCGTGCGCCGCACGATGGCCGTTGACCGCCGTTTTTTGCGCTTCACGCATGCACGCCAGTTCATAGTCGGTCTTATAAGAGCGGTAATAATGCAGGTAATCGATCACGCCTTTCGGGTTGACGTTATCCGCCGTAATGTCGAGGCCGCGCGCACGTTCAGGTACTGGTCCGATATAGGCGATGTTGCCACGATCGGCAGGCAGCTGGCTGCCAATTCCGTCTGCTTTCGGCAGCGCGATAACCTCAATGTCTTCCGTCCAGAAGGAGGTCGGCAGCGGCTCCACGTTGTGCCAGTAATCAACCGGCAGATAGAACCACAGTTTCGGCTTGTTCACGCCATCCACCAGCAACCAACAATTGGGAACCTGCGTTACCGGTACCCAGGCTTTAAATTGCGGATTAACCTTAAACGGATAAGCGTGATCGTCGAGAAAGACATTGAACAGTTCGCCAGAGTGGATGAGCAGCGCATCCAACTTAAAACGAGCCAGTACGTCGCGAGTACGTTCCTGTAACGTAACAATATGATTCTTATACAGCGCGGCCAGTGAGTCCATCTTAGTTCCTTTTGTTTTGACCTCAAGTCACCGCATCTTAGCACACCTCAGAAAAGCTGCGTGATCTGCACCGAGCGTGATCGAGCCTACAATTATTTAATGAGTAATTTGCATTTTATTAACATAAATCCCACACTCCGATTCATCTGGTATGACCAGATCCTATTGCTGGATTCAGGAGACTGACATGCTCTACAAAGGCGACACCCTGTACGTAGACTGGCTGGAAGGTGGCATTGCCGAACTGGTGTTCGACGCCCCCGGCTCAGTGAATAAGCTGGACACTGCGACGGTGGCCAGTCTTGGCCATGCGCTGGACGTTCTGGAAAAACAATCCGACTTAAAAGGTCTGCTGCTGCGCTCAGAAAAAGCGGCGTTTATCGTCGGGGCAGACATCACCGAATTCCTCTCCCTGTTCCAGGTTCCGCAGGAGCAGTTGAGCCAGTGGCTGCATTTTGCCAACAGCGTCTTTAACCGCCTCGAAGATCTGCCGGTCCCGACAATCTCTGCGGTGAATGGCTATGCGCTGGGCGGCGGCTGCGAGTGCGTGCTGGCGACAGATTACCGTCTGGCGACGCCGGATCTGCGCATCGGTCTGCCGGAAACCAAGCTGGGCATTATGCCGGGCTTTGGCGGTTCTGTGCGTCTGCCGCGTCTGCTGGGTGCCGATAGCGCGCTTGAGATCATTGCCGCCGGTAAAGATGTCGGTGCCGATCAGGCCTTAAAACTTGGGCTGGTTGACGGGGTCGTCAAACCTGAAAAACTGTTAGAAGGAGCCGTGACCATCCTGCGTCAGGCGATTAACGGCGATCTGGACTGGAAAGCAAAACGCCAGCCGAAGCTGGAACCCCTGCATTTAAGCAAGATTGAAGCCACCATGAGCTTCACCATCGCCAAAGGGATGGTGATGCAGACGGCGGGTAAACACTACCCGGCACCGATCACGGCGGTGAAAACCATTGAAGCGGCGGCGAAGCATGGCCGTGAAGAAGCACTCAAACTCGAAAACCAAAGCTTCGTTCCGCTGGCGCACACCAGTGAAGCCCGCGCGCTGGTCGGGATTTTCCTCAACGATCAGTACGTGAAGGGCAAAGCGAAGCAGCTCACCAAAAACGTCGAGACGCCAAAATACGCCGCGGTACTGGGCGCGGGCATTATGGGCGGCGGCATCGCTTACCAGTCTGCGTGGAAAGGCGTCCCGGTCGTCATGAAAGATATCAGCGACAAATCGCTGACGCTGGGGATGACCGAAGCCGCCAAGCTGCTGAATAAGCAGCTCGAGCGCGGCAAAATCGACGGTCTGAAGCTTTCCGGGGTGATTGCAACCATTCATCCGACGCTGGACTTCAGCGGTTTCGATCGCGTTGATGTTGTCGTTGAAGCGGTGGTCGAAAACCCGAAAATCAAAAAAGCCGTGTTGGCAGAGACCGAAGATAAGGTGCGCCCGGATACCGTACTGGCCTCCAACACCTCCACCATTCCGATTAACGAGCTGGCCAGCGTACTCAAACGCCCGGAAAACTTCTGCGGGATGCACTTCTTTAACCCGGTACACCGGATGCCGCTGGTTGAAGTGATTCGCGGGGAAAAAACCTCCGACGAAACCCTCGCCAAAGTGGTGGCGTGGGCCAGCAAGATGGGTAAAACCCCGATTGTGGTGAATGACTGCCCGGGCTTCTTCGTTAACCGCGTGCTGTTCCCGTATTTTGCCGGTTTCAGCCAGCTGCTGCGCGATGGTGCCGACTTCCGCAAAATCGACAAAGTCATGGAGAAGCAGTTCGGCTGGCCGATGGGCCCGGCTTATCTGCTTGACGTGGTCGGCATTGATACTGCGCATCACGCCCAGGCGGTGATGGCAGCGGGCTTCCCGCAACGGATGGAGAAAGATTACCGCGACGCTATCGACGCGCTGTTCGCGTCCAACCGGTTTGGTCAGAAAAATGGCCTTGGCTTCTGGCGTTATAAAGAAGACAGCAAAGGCAAACCGAAGAAAGAAGAGGATGCGGCCGTGGATGGCCTGCTGGCCGAGGTAAGCCAGGCGAAGCGCGATTTCAGCGACGAAGAGATTATCGCCCGCATGATGATCCCAATGGTCAACGAAGTGGTGCGTTGTCTGGAAGAGGGCATTATCGAAAGCCCTGCTGAAGCGGATATGGCGCTGGTCTACGGCCTTGGCTTCCCGCCGTTCCACGGCGGCGCGTTCCGCTGGCTGGATACCATTGGCAGCGCCAGATATCTCGATATGACGCAGCAGTATGCACATTTGGGTGCACTGTATCAGGTACCGGATGGCCTGCGTAACAAAGCGCGCCATAACGAAGCGTACTATCCCCCGGTTGAGCCTGCCCGTCCGGTCGGCGCACTGAAAACGGCTTAAGGAGTCACAATGGAACAGGTTGTCATTGTCGATGCAATTCGCACCCCGATGGGCCGTTCGAAGGGCGGCGCATTCCGTAACGTACGTGCAGAAGATCTCTCCGCACATCTGATGCGTAGCCTGCTGTCGAGAAATCCGGCGCTTGCTGCCACCGCGATTGACGATATCTACTGGGGCTGCGTGCAGCAGACGCTGGAGCAGGGTTTTAACATTGCCCGTAACGCGGCTCTGCTGGCGGAAATCCCGCACTCGGTGCCGGCCGTCACGGTTAACCGCCTGTGTGGTTCGTCGATGCAGGCCCTGCACGATGCGGCTCGCATGATCATGACCGGTGACGCGCAGGTGTGCATGATTGGTGGCGTGGAACACATGGGCCACGTCCCGATGAGCCACGGCGTCGATTTCCACCCCGGCATGAGTCGCACCGTGGCAAAAGCCGCGGGCATGATGGGCCTGACGGCAGAAATGCTCTCCCGTCTCCACGGCATCAGCCGCGAGATGCAGGACAGCTTTGCTGCCCGCTCTCACGCTCGCGCCTGGGCCGCCACCCAGTCCGGTGCCTTTAAAAATGAAATTCTGCCGACCGGTGGCCACGACGTGGACGGCGTGTTGAAGCAGTTTTACTTTGACGAAGTGATCCGCCCGGAAACCACGGTGGAAGCACTCTCCACGCTGCGACCGGCCTTTGATCCTGTGACCGGAACCGTGACGGCGGGCAGCTCTTCTGCCCTCTCCGATGGTGCTGCGGCGATGCTGGTGATGAGTGAAAGCCGTGCCCGCGAATTGGGTCTGACGCCGCGCGCGCGCATCCGCTCAATGGCGGTTGTTGGCTGCGATCCGTCGATTATGGGCTACGGTCCGGTTCCGGCGTCGAAACTGGCGCTGAAAAAGGCCGGGCTTGCCGCCAGCGATATCGACGTGTTCGAGATGAACGAAGCGTTTGCCGCACAGATCCTGCCCTGCATTAAAGATCTGGGGCTGATGGATCAGATTGACGAAAAGATTAACCTCAATGGCGGTGCCATTGCTCTGGGTCACCCGCTGGGTTGCTCCGGGGCGCGCATCAGCACCACGCTAATCAACCTGATGGAACGCAAGGATGCCCAGTTTGGTCTGGCGACCATGTGTATCGGGTTAGGTCAGGGGATTGCGACGGTATTTGAGCGAGTATAAATCGACGAAAGGTATCTCTTCGCCAATGAAGCCATCACTGCGTTGGCGAAGAGAGAGAGTTTAGTTGCCGTTTTTCCCGCCCGTCAGGGGCGGGTTTTTTTATGCTCAGATAAAGGCAAACGCATCGCCGAACAGACGATCTTCACGCGCCTGGCGTTCGTTGCAGAACAGATCCCGGGCAATTTTTGCCATTTCGAAGCGGCCCGCAATATAGATATCGTGGTTAACCAGCGTGCCATGATCCTGCAGCACTGCCGTTAACACCGTCCCGCTGCGACCACGCCAACCCTCTTCCGGCTGTTCGACCACCGGCTCAACGCGCAGATTCGGGTGCGTAATGCTCAGCGATTCCAGTTCAGAGAGATCGTAAAGGTGCTTCTCTTCGCGGCCACCCCAGTAAATGGTGATATCACGGTCCGGATTACGCGCCAGCGCCGTCAGCAGAATGGAGCGCACGTAAGAGAAACCGGTGCCGCCCGCAATCAGGATCAGCGGACGCTCTTCGTCATCGCGCAGCCAGGCTTCGCCGTGCGGAATATCAATCTCGATTTCACTCTCTTTCAGGATGCGATCCATCACCGCCATCGCATACAGGTTGAGCTCTGACGCCCCAATGTGCAGCTCGATAAATTCTTGCTCATCCGGCGTGGACGCCATTGAGAAAGGGCGCTTATCCCGCTCATCCATCACTACCATCAGATACTGGCCAGCACGGAAGGAGAACGCCGCTTCAGGCACTAAACGGACGCGATATACGGTGTCGGTGATAGCGTCTACCGAGGTCACTTTACAGCTTAAGGTTGTCATTCGCTCTCTCTGTCGGGAAGTCTATAGGGCTTAACGGCTGCGTCAGGCATCTTTACCGTTATTCAGTATGGCCAGTTCGTCCCAGATGGCGTCAATACGCGCCGTCACTTCGGGATCTTTTTTGATCGGACGGCCCCATTCACGCTGAGTCTCGCCGGGCCATTTATTAGTGGCATCCAGTCCCATTTTCGAGCCAAGGCCGGAAACCGGCGAGGCAAAATCCAGATAATCAATTGGCGTATTTTCAACTAACACGGTGTCGCGCGCCGGATCCATTCGCGTAGTGATAGCCCAGATCACGTCATTCCAGTCGCGGGCGTTGACGTCATCATCACAGACGATCACAAACTTGGTGTACATAAACTGGCGCAGGAAAGACCATACGCCCATCATCACCCGTTTTGCGTGACCCGCATACTGCTTCTTGATGGTCACCACGGCCAGGCGGTATGAGCAGCCTTCCGGCGGCAGGTAGAAATCGACAATTTCCGGGAACTGCTTTTGCAGGATCGGCACGAACACTTCGTTAAGCGCAACGCCGAGAACTGCGGGCTCATCCGGCGGACGGCCCGTGTAGGTGGAATGGTAAATCGCATCTTCACGCTGAGTGATGTGCGTGACGGTAAAGACCGGGAAGCTGTCCACTTCGTTGTAATAACCGGTGTGGTCGCCATACGGGCCTTCCGGTGCCATTTCGCCTGGCTCGATATAGCCTTCGAGCACGATCTCCGCGCTGGCGGGCACTTCCAGATCGTTGGAAATGCACTTCACCACTTCAGTTTTGGTGCCGCGCAACAGCCCGGCAAAGGCATATTCAGAGAGGGTGTCCGGCACCGGCGTAACGGCACCCAGAATGGTGGCCGGATCGGCACCCAGCGCAACCGCGACCGGGAAGCGTTCACCTGGATGAGCGGCACACCACTCCTGGAAATCAAGCGCGCCGCCGCGATGCGACAGCCAGCGCATAATCAATTTGTTTTTGCCAATCAGCTGTTGGCGATAGATACCGAGGTTCTGACGCTCTTTGTGCGGGCCGCGAGTGACGGTCAAGCCCCAGGTAATCAGCGGCGCGGCATCTTCTGGCCAGCACTGCATGATGGGAATGCGCGTCAGATCAACCGCCTCACCTTCCACGATTTTCTGCTGACAAGGCGCACCGCGCAGCCGTTTGGTCGGCATGTTCAGGACTTGCTTAAACTGTGGCAACTTATCAAAGAGATCGCGAAAACCTTTCGGCGGCTCGGGCTCTTTCAGAAAGGCCAGCAGCTTACCCACTTCACGCAACGCACCGACATCCTCCTGCCCCATCCCCATCGCCACGCGTTTTGGGGTGCCAAACAGGTTACAGAGCACCGGCATGGTATAGCCTTTCGGGTTTTCAAACAGAAGCGCCGGCCCGCCCGCCCGCAGGGTGCGGTCGGCAATCTCTGTCATCTCCAGAATAGGGTCAACAGGAAGGGTGATGCGTTTAAGTTCGCCCTGCTTTTCCAGCAGTGCCAGGAAGTCGCGTAGATCGTTGTATTTCATGAAGTTAGTCATGGCCTCTCTGTAAGCGCTTCATTATACGGTGTAAGACTGCGTGATGCTGTAGTTTTGTTAAATTAGCGTAAAGATTCACGGTTACAGCGCCGTTTCGCCATTATAATCAACTTAGCCATCGCGCCAGGGTTTTGATATGCTTGCCCACATAAAAAGCGGAAAAGAGTCATTATGCAGGCCTGGTATTTACTGTATTGCAAGCGTGGGCAACTTCAACGTGCTCAGGAACATCTTGAACGTCAGGCGGTGAACTGCCTGACGCCGGTGATTACGCTGGAAAAAATGCTCCGTGGTAAGCGCACGACGGTCAGCGAACCGCTGTTTCCTAACTATCTGTTTGTCGAGTTTGACCCTGAGGTTATTCACACCACCACTATCAATGCGACGCGCGGTGTAAGCCACTTCGTGCGTTTTGGTGCACACCCGGCAATGGTGCCCTCTACCGTTATTCATCAGCTATCCGTCTACAAGCAGCCAGAAGGCATTACCGATCCCGATACGCCCTTCTCCGGTGACAATGTGGTGATCACCGAAGGCGCGTTCGAAGGACTGGTCGCTATTTTCGCTGAGCCAGACGGCGAAGCCCGCTCCATGCTGCTGCTCAACTTATTGAATAAAGACGTTTTGCAGAGCGTGAAAAACACCAGTTTCCGTAAAACTTAAAACTGTACGCCAAACAGGCGGCGTACGTTGTCATCCGTCTGCTCCGCCAGCCGCTGTGTCTCTTCTCCACGCCAGTGGGCGATCCGCTCAACGATATGTCCCAGATAAGCCGGTTCATTGCGCCGCGATTTAGGTTTTGGGCTGAGATCGCGTGGCAGCAGATACGGGGCATCCGTCTCGATGAGCAGGCGATCGGCCGGGATAACCGGGAGTAACTCGCGCAGTTCCAGCCCGCGTCGTTCATCACAGACCCAGCCGGTGATCCCCAGATACAACCCGCGTTCCAGACAGTCCAGCGCTTCCTGCCGGGAACCGGTAAAACAGTGCAGGACTGCACCCGGCAGTTTATCCAGCCAGGGTTCAAGCAGCGCCAGAAAACGTTCGTGTGCATCCCGGCAGTGCATAAACACCGGCATGTTCAGCTCTGCCGCCAGCGCCAGCTGGGCGTTAAAAGCGTATTCCTGCTCAGCGGGCGTGGAGAAGTTACGGTTAAAATCGAGACCACATTCCCCGATAGCCACCACCTCAGGCGAAGCGGCCAGGGCCCGCAGGGCGTCAGCGCTTTCCGGCCCCCACTGGCTGCTGTCATGGGGGTGAACGCCGGCGGTAGACCAGCAGTGGGCATAGCGCTGCGCCAGCTGTTGCGCCTGTTCACTTTCATGAAGATTGGTCCCCGTCAGCAGCAGGCCATTAACCCCAGCGTCGAACGCCCGGGCGACGACCTCATCGCTATCGTGCGCAAACTGCGGGCTGGTCAGGTTCAGACCGATATCAAACATGCTGTCTCCCATATGACAACCGCCCTGACGGGCGGCTGGTATTATTCTTCAGTGGTGTGTTCCGACTCGTCGTCGTGATCCGCTCGCCGCTTACCGACATAGAAGCGCGAGAAGAACAGGCCGACCTCAAACAGACAATACATCGGTATCGCCAGCAGGGTCTGCGAGAAAACATCCGGCGGCGTCAGCAGCATGCCGACAACGAAGGCCCCCACCAGAATGTACGGGCGTTTGTTACGCAGATCGTCCGGGGTCGTTATTCCCACCCAGCACATCAGCACGATAGCGACCGGAACCTCAAAGGCGACGCCGAAGGCCATAAACAGCGCCATCACGAAGCTCAGATAACTCGCAATATCGGTCGAGACCTGGACACCTACCGGCGCGGTATTTGCCAGGAAGCCAAACGCCAGCGGGAAGACAACGAAGTAGGCAAACGCCATGCCGATATAAAACAGCAGGGAGCTGGAAACCAGCAGTGGGATCACCAGCCGGCGTTCATGCTTATACAACGCGGGGGCGATAAACGCCCAGACCTGATAGAGGATCACCGGCGCAGAGGCAATCAGCGACACCCAGAAGGTGAGCTTAATCGGCGTGAAGAACGGCGAGGCGACGTCGGTGGCAATCATGGTTGCGCCCAGCGGCATCTGCTTGATCAGGGGCGCAGAGACCACCTGATAGATGTCATTGGCGAAATAGACCAGCCCTAAGAAAATGAGACAAACCGCAATAATGCAGTTCAGCAGGCGTTTACGCAGCTCGATCAGGTGCGCAATCAGCGGTTGAGTTTCTTCTACTGCCATGTTTACGATTTATCACTCGACGAGGAAGACGGTTCGGCAACGGGCGCAGGTTTTGATGCTGCTGAGGCTGCCGTCTTTTCTTGCTTCTGGATGGGCGGTTCTGTCGGCGTCTGCTCTGGCGCACTGGCCTGATGCTCGGCGCTGGCAGGCGTTACGCCTTCATGCTGCGCTTCGTTGTCTTTGACCAGCGGATTACGAATGGTATTGGCTTCATCGCTCGCCTGTTCCGGATCGTTAACGCTGTAGGAGCGCTTCATGGATTCTGCTGCTTCGCGCAGTTCATCCATCGAGGCTTTGAGTTCAGGCGTCAGGTTATCCAGGCTCGCCTTCTCCACTTTTTTCAGGCTGTCCTGAAACTCCTGCAGCTTAAGCTCTTGCGCCAGCTCATTCTGCACCGTCGTCGCCAGCGAACGCAGCGCGCGTACCCAGCCTGCAACTGTTTTGACTGCCACGGGTAAACGCTGAGGCCCCAGCACAATGAGACCAATCACGAATACCAGCAGCAGTTCGCTAAAACCGATATCGAACACGAATTACACCTGCTCGTTGTCGTGGCGTTTAGCGTTTTCCTTTTTGGCGTCGTCTTGTTTGTCGGCGATTGATTTAGCAGTGAAATCAGCGTCCTGGCTGGTTTTCTCCTGCTTATCTTTATCGTCATCATCACTGACCGCTTTCTTGAAGCCTTTGATGGATGCGCCAAGATCGGAGCCGATGGAGCCCAGTTTCTTGGTCCCAAACAGCAGCACAACGATGACGGCAATGATCAACAATTGCCAGATACTGATACCACCCATACATCTTCCTCGTTATAGATGATTAATTAACCAGGTCGCATTATACGTTATGCGACCCTGCGTTAGCGACGCAATTCAACGCGTTTTACGCCACCCTATCAACCAGGCCACTACGCCGCCTGCCATCAACCAGGCGGGCATAAATTCCCACTCCGGTCGATTGATCAGCAGTAGCGTGCCGCTTAATAACAGCGTCGCACCAATCCCAAACAGATAACGGGACTGACCCTGACGCACATGGTTTGTTTGCAATTCGTGGGCGATTTTATCCACGCTGTACTGCAATTTTTTGCTCTGGCGCAAACTGTCATACACCAGTTCCGGAATTTCGGGCATTTTTTCAATCCAGAACGGCGCTTTCTCTTTCAAGGAGCGAACCAGCGAGGGTAAGCCAACCTGATCCTTGATCCACGACTCAAGAAACGGCTTGGCCGTTTTCCATAAGTCTAACTGAGGATAGAGCTGCCGCCCCACCCCTTCAACGTAAAGTAATGTTTTCTGGAGTAAAACTAACTGTGGCTGCACTTCCATATTAAAGCGGCGTGCAGTATTGAACAGATTCAGCAGAACGTGACCAAACGAGATCTCTGCCAGCGGCTTCTCAAAGATGGGCTCGCAGACGGTGCGAATGGCAAACTCAAATTCCTCGACATTGGTATCCAGCGGAACCCAGCCAGAATCCACGTGCAGCTCAGCCACTTTGCGATAGTCGCGGTTGAAGAAGGCGATAAAGTTTTCCGCCAGATAGCGCTTATCTTCTTTGTTCAGCGAGCCGACAATCCCGCAGTCAATGCCGATGTACTGCGGATCTTCAGGGTGTTCGTAGCTGACGAAAATATTGCCTGGGTGCATGTCAGCATGGAAGAAGCTGTCGCGGAACACCTGGGTGAAGAACACCTGCACCCCACGTTCGGCCAGCAGCTTCATGTTGGTGCCCTGCTGTTCCAGCGTCACCACATCCGAGACCGGGATCCCGTAGATACGCTCCATCACCATCATGTTCTGGCTGCAGTAGTCGGAATAGACTTCCGGCACGTACAGCATTGGGCTGTTTTCAAAGTTACGGCGCAGTTGTATGGCGTTCGCCGATTCACGCAGCAGATTCAGCTCATCAATCAGCGTTTTTTCATATTCACGCACCACTTCCATCGGACGCAGGCGGCGACCGTCAGGCAGCAGACGCGGCACCCAGCGGGCCAGACGATAGATGAGCTTCATGTCCGCTTTGATGACCGGCAGAATGTCAGGGCGGATCACCTTGATGACCACCTCTCTACCGTTTTCTTTCAGGCGTGCGGTATGCACCTGCGCAACAGAAGCCGAAGCCAGCGGCTGGATATCGAAATCATCGAACCAGCTCTCAACCGGAATATCACCCATCGCTTTCTCGATCTGCTGCTTTGCCAGGGCGCCGTCGAATGGGGCGACCTTGTCCTGCAGCAGTGCCAGCTGATCGGCGATCGATGGCGGAAACAGGTCACGACGCGTGGAGAGCATCTGACCTAACTTGATCCACACCGGACCAAGCTCCTGCAGCGCCAGCCTCAGCCGCTCGCCAAGCAGTTTGTCCTTATGGCGATTAGGTATCCAGAACAGCGTCCGCCGCCAGAGGCGCAGCGGCAGTGTGATACGCATTTTGGGGATAAGCTCGTCGAGCCCGTAACTCAAAAATGTGCGAATGATAAAGTAGAGGCGCCGAATTTCACCAGGCGTCATTTGCCCTCCAATTTTTCAAGCCGTTTTGTCAGTACATCGACCGCACGCTCAACCGCGGCGGTTTCTTCAGCGAACCATGCTGCCTCTAGCGGGCCAGGGGCCATGCGCCACTCTTCGGTGATCACTTCGGCCACGTAGCGCTGCTGGCGCTGAAAACCTTTCTGCAGCAGGGAAGCCCCGCCGCGCAGCACTTTGCTGATCCCCTCAGCGGCAATATCACCTGTCCAGGGGGCCAGCAGTTCTGCCGGGTCGAACTCGGCCAGATCGGCCAAAGCGACGAAGTTTTGCACCACCTGAATATCGCCTTCGACCTCCAACTCACCGCTGCGGATGAGCGCGGTAAGCTGTTGGCGATCGCGCAGTTTTGGCAGCACGTTAATATGCGTGATGACGGAGCAGTCGGCCTCGCCTTCCCATTCCCCCATCACATCGAGCTGGCGTTCGCTGAACACCAGCACCAACGGGGTCGTGAACTCTTTTAACACCACCCGCAGCACTTTGCCGTTCAGACGCTGACGCGCCGGTTTTAACGCCACAGAGCGATAGAGAAAAGTATTGAGTACGTTTTCTACACCGGCTGTAATCAAGGGTTTAAACGGCATCTGCCACCTCCACTCAGAACTTGTAACCGCGATGCAGCGCAACAACACCGGCCGTCAGGTTGAAGTAATCAACATTGTCAAAACCTGCATCCTGCATCATCGCTTTCAAGGTGTCCTGATTGGGGTGCATACGGATGGATTCAGCCAGATAGCGATAGCTTTCTGCGTCGTTGGCGACCATTTCGCCAATACGCGGCAAAATGTGGAACGAATAGGCATCGTAGGCTTTGCTCAGCGGCTCGATAATCGGCTTGGAAAACTCGAGCACCAGCAGACGACCGCCCGGCTTCAGCACGCGGTACATAGAGCGCAGCGCTTTCTCTTTGTCGGTGACGTTACGCAGGCCGAAAGAGATGGTGATGCAGTCGAAGGTGTTGTCCGGGAAAGGCAGCGCTTCGGCGTTGGCCTGCACGTATTCGACGTTACCCACCACGCCAATATTGCGCAGTTTTTCACGGCCCATTTTGAGCATCGAATCGTTGATATCGGCCAGCACCACGCGGCCAGTTTCACCCACCAGACGCGAGAATTTTGCCGTCAGATCGCCCGTTCCTCCGGCCAGATCCAGCACAGTTTGACCACGACGCACGCCGCTGCAGTCAATGGTGAAGCGCTTCCACAAGCGATGAATACCGAATGACATCAGGTCATTCATTACATCGTACTTCGCCGCCACGGAATGGAATACGTGGGCCACCATGTCAGCTTTCTGCGCTTTAGCGACAGTCTGAAAGCCAAAGTGCGTTGTGTCTTGTGAATCTTCAACCATCTCAGAGCCTGCTTATCAGTCAAATGTTCGAGAAGTGTAACAGATTGGGCGCATTTGCCCTACGATTCAACCACCCTGGGAATATCGTTCCGCGGGTGCAGTTGGCGTGTGTGGATCCGCTAACGCGTTGTCTTTGTTGTCTGTATTTTGAGCGCAGGTGCTCTCTCGCAAACGATACTCATCGTCCTGCGAAAGCGCCTGCTCAACCAATTCCGGATTAATCTCGCGCTTCACCTCCACGCCAAGACTGCGGAACGATTCGGCCTGCGCCAGCAGATTTCCCCGGCCGGAAGTGAGCTTTTTCATCGCCTGGCGATAGTTGTCCTGGGCGCGGTCAAGATTTTGCCCGACCGAGGACATGTCATCGACAAACAGGCGCATTTTGTCGTACAGGCGGCTGGCGCGGTCAGCAATCTGCTGCGCATTACGGCTTTGGTGCTCGTAGCGCCACAGATTAGCAATGGTGCGCAGCGCCACCAGCAGCGTGGTAGGGCTGACCAGCATAATGTTATTTTTCAGCGCTTCGGAAATCAGCTCCGGCTGGCGATCCAGCGCCAGTAAAAAGGCCGGTTCGACCGGGATAAACATCAGGACGTAATCCAGCGAGCGTAGCCCCGGCAGTTGTTGATAATCTTTGCGCCCCAGCAGGCGGATGTGGTTTCGCACCGAGGCGATATGCTCCTGCAACGCCGCCTCGCGGGTGTAGTCGTCTTCTGCATTGAAATAGCGCTCGTAAGCCACCAGCGTCATTTTGGCGTCGATGACCACGTCTTTGTCCTGCGGCAAACGGACGATAACGTCCGGCTGCATGCGCGAGCGGGTCTCGGTTTCTATGCTGACTTGCGTTTGATATTCATGGCCTTCGCGCAGGCCGGAGGCCTCAAGTACGCGAGTCAGGACCACTTCTCCCCAGTTGCCCTGGGTTTTATTGTCGCCTTTTAACGCCCGGGTCAGGTTGACCGCCTCCTGTGCCATCTGCGCATTCAGCTGCTGGAGGTTACGAATTTCATGGGCGAGGGTGTGCCGCTCCCGCGATTCCTGACCAAAGCTGTCCTGCACCTGGCGACGAAAGCCATCCAGTTGCTCGCGCAGGGGAGTCAGCAGGCCGTTCAGGCTCTGGCGGTTTTGCTCATCGACGCGGCGATTACTGTGCTCAAAGATGCGGTTCGCCAGGTTTTCGAACTGCTCGCTCAGGCGCTGCTCGCTGTTCATCATTTGGCGGATTTTGTCTTCTGCATGCAGCTGCGTCGACTCCAGCCGGGTGGTGACTTCGCGCAGGTCGGCTTCCAGCGAGGTGTTGATATCCCGCAGATTACGCAGCTCGTTGTTAAGCAGCTCGCACTCATCGCGCCAGTGCCCGCTCTGGGCCGTTTGTTGTCTCAACGCACTCAGATCGGCCACCATCTCTTCACGTTCGAGCAACTGGTCGGCCTTTTGCTGCGCATGTTGATAGCTGGCCATCAGCCAACCCACTCCCACGCTGACCAGCGCAATAACGGCATACATTAAGATGGAAATATCCACAACGCCCCCGGCATCAAGCGATTACCCGCACAAAATAGAATTGTGCTGTATAAACGTCCAGTTTGAAAAGGGTTTTCTGCGAGGCGCTGCGCAAAGAAAAAGGCCGAACAGGTCGGCCTTTGTTGAAGAGAGAACGGAATTACAGCAGGCGGCGAGCCGCTTCCACCACGATTTTCACCGCGTGGCTTTCGGTCTTCTTCATGGTCTCCGCGTTCGGGATCTCCTGCTGGGTGCGGTTGACGATCACGCCCGCCACCATCCCGGCGCGCAGGCCCTGGCTGGCGCACATGGTCAGCAGCGTTGCGGATTCCATTTCATAGTTCATCACGCCCATGGACTGCCACTCTTCCATCGAGCCTTTGAAACGGTTTACCACGCGACCGGAGAAGGTGTCGTAGCGCTCCTGGCCTGGGTAGAAGGTATCGGAAGACGCGGTCACGCCAATGTGGGTGGTGGCACCAACCGATTTTGCTGCTTCAACCAGGGCGGTGGTGCATTCGAAATCAGCCACTGCCGGGTATTCCATCGGTGCAAAGTGCAGGCTCGCGCCGTCCAGACGAACAGACGCCGTGGTCACCAGAACGTCACCGACGTTGATATGTGGCTGGATTGCGCCGGTAGTCCCGATACGCAGGAAGGTACGAATACCCAGCTGGGCCAGCTCTTCAACGGCAATAGAAGTCGACGGGCCACCGATACCGGTAGAACAGACGATCACGGCTTTACCGTCCAGCTCCGCACGCCAGGTAGTGAATTCACGATGTGATGCCAGCTTAACCGGCTTATCCATCAGCGCGGCGATCTTTTCCACACGCTCTGGATCGCCAGGGACGATAGCGAGCTGGGCCCCTTGTAAATCATTTTTAGTGAGGCCGAGATGAAAAACATCAGACTTAGACATAAAAACTCCTCTGTGGATCGGGTTGTCAGCAGAAGTAAAACGGTACTTTACCGAAGCACATGGCTTCTTTTCGTGACAGACATCACCATGAATGAAATTGATTGCATATAATTACCATGAAATAGTGATTTACATCACATTAACAAGTTATATCGCTATCCGTTGCACAAAAGATAGACTGTTTCGGGCACTGTGAATTCATTACCTGCGGACTATATTTACCCTTGCGCTAATTGGTACGGAGAATGCCATGACTGAAAAAACTGAATTTGCACCTGCTGCTGGCCCTCAGGCCGATACCGTCGTCACTACGCCCAACGCGGCGATTAGTGCCGGAGAGACCTCGATTCCGACGCAGGGCGATAACATGCCCGCTTACTATGCTCGTCCACAAGATGTGGAGGGCAGCCTGCCGATCGTCATCGTGATTCAGGAAATTTTCGGCGTGCACGAGCACATCCGCGATCTGTGCCGTCGCCTGGCGCTGGAAGGCTATCTGGCGGTGGCGCCGGAGCTCTATTTCCGCCAGGGCGATCCGAATGATTACAGCGACATCCCCACCCTGTTCAGCAATCTGGTGACGAAAGTACCGGATGCGCAGGTGCTGGCCGATCTCGATCACGTGGCGAACTGGGCATCGCGTAATGGCGGCGATCCGCATCGCCTGCTGGCAACCGGCTTCTGCTGGGGCGGGCGCATCAGCTGGCTGTATGCCGCCCACAACCCGCAGCTCAAGGCGGCTGTGGCGTGGTACGGCAAGCTGGTAGGTGAAAAAACGCTGAACTCACCGAAGCATCCGGTGGATATCGCGACCGATTTAAACGCGCCGGTGCTGGGTCTGTATGGTGCCGACGATACCAGCATCCCGCAGGATACCGTCGAGACCATGCGCCATGCTCTGCGCGCGGCAAACGCGACGGCAGAAATTGTGGTCTATCCCGGTGTGGGGCATGCTTTTAATGCCGACTATCGTCCGAGCTATCACCAGGAATCAGCGCAAGATGGCTGGCAGCGCATGTTGGCGTGGTTTAGCCAGTACGGCGTGAAAAAGAGTTAAGCCGCTCACAATTCACGCGCTCAGGCGCAGCGGTTGTTTGACTTTCAGCCGCAATATGGTCGATATAAAAAGCACAGGCGTGTAACTACGATCCGTAGGCAAGACCTGAAGCCCATCTCCTCCTCCAGGGGGAGATGGGCTTCAGGTCTTTTTTTTTGCTCTGGAGACAGGGGCCAGACATGAATCACTTGCAGACTGCGCTGGATATCATCACCCAGGTGGGTGGCGCGGAAAATATCGAACATATCGAACACTGCTCCACCCGACTGCGACTGAGCCTGTACGACAACGGCAAGGTCAACGAGGCCGCGCTGGCAAAAATCGACGGTGTGCTGGGTGTACGCATTAACGTGCAGTGCCAGGTGATTATTGGCCACGAGGTCGTACAGGTTTACGAGGCCGTACGCTCGCTGGCGGGTGAGCCGCAGGCCAATGCACCGCAGGTGACCACCCGCCCCAGCCGGGGTGCGCAGGCGGTGGATTTTGTAATCAGCGTGTTCCAGCCGCTGGTACCGGCCATCGCCGGGGGTGGGGTGCTGAAATCGCTCCTGCTGTTGCTGGACGTGCTGGGCTGGCTCAGCCGCGACAGTTCCACTTACAAGGTGCTGGATAACATCGGCTCGGCCCCGCTCTATTTCCTGCCAATCCTGGTGGCGATCACCACCGCCACCAAACTAAAAGTGAACGTGCTGGTGGCAGTCTCGGCCGTGGCGGTGATGGTCCTGCCCGCGATGACCAAACAGCTGGCGGACGGGGCGCAGTTTATGTCGTTCGACCTGCGCAATGTGGCCTACGCCTCACAGGTGTTCCCGGCTATCCTCTGCGTGCTGTTTTACGCCCAGACGGAAAAGCTGTTTAACCGCTATTCGCCGGGCGCGTTGCGTATTTTTCTGTCACCGATGCTCTCCCTGCTGGTCACGGTTCCGGTCACGCTGCTGATTCTGGGGCCGCTGGGCTATGAGCTGGGCGCCGGGCTGGCGACGGTGATCCTGTGGCTGTACGGCAAACTGGGCTTCGTGGCGACCGGTCTGCTCGCCGCCGCCCTGCCCTTTATGGTTGCCGCCGGGATGCACAAACCGATGCTGCCTTACGCCGTAGCCTCGATGAGCCAATTTGGTCGGGAGCTGCTTTACTTGCCTGCTTCGCTGGCGCACAACATTGCCGAATCGGGTGCTTGCCTGGCGATTGCGCTCAAAAGCAAAGACAAGGTGCTGAAGTCCACCGCCTTCTCAGCCGGGATCTCCGCGCTGTTCGGCATTACCGAACCGGCGCTGTATGGCGTGACGCTGCTGAATAAAAAGGCGCTCTACAGCGTAATTCTGGGCAGCGTGGTGGGCGGGGCATTTATTGGCTGGATGGCAATCGAAGCCTTTGCGCTGGTAGGACCAGGGCTTGCCAGTATCTCGATGTTTGTCTCGCCGGATAATCCGCTGAATATCGTCTGGGCCTTTGCAGGCGCAGGGCTGTCGTTTGTCATCGCCTTTATCAGCGCCCTGCTGCTGTGGCGAGATAAAGTGGTCGAAAAAGAGGATGAGCTGGCCTTTACCCGTCCGGTTGAAGGGCAAATCGTTCCCCTGGAGACCGTTAACGACGACGTGTTCTCGCGCAAAATCATGGGCGACGGCATCGCGATTATTCCCTCGCAGGGTGTGCTGCGCGCCCCGGCGAACGGCACGGTTGTGAACGTATTTGAAAGCGGACACGCATTAAGCCTGCTTACCGACACCGGTGTTGAACTGATTTTCCATATTGGCATCGACACCATCAAGCTGCAGGGCGAAGGCTTCTATCCCAAGGTAAAAGAGGGTCAGCAGGTAAAAACCGGCGACACCTTAATTGAGTTTTCCCTCGATACCATCACCGCCGCGGGTCTTGATCCGGTGGTCATGATGGTGGTCACTAACGGCGAACGCTTCTCGCTGACACCAGGCAATACCCACAAGAAATCCTCCCATCCGCATATCATCATGACACTTAAGGAGTCCATGTAATGGATAAATCCCTCCCGTTTCCGCAAGGTTTTTTATGGGGCGGTGCGATTGCCGCTAATCAGGCCGAAGGGGCATGGAACGTTGACGGCAAAGGGCCGTCAGTGGCTGACGCCATCACCTGGAAACCCAATCTGTCGCTGAAAGACTATGACGGCCACATGGCGCTGACCGATGAGAACATCCGCGACGCCTTTGAGGGCAAGAATGACGCGCTGTACCCCAAACGCCGGGGGATTGATTTCTATCACCATTATAAAGATGACATCGCCCTGTTCGCCGAAATGGGCTTTAAGGTGCTCCGCGTCTCTATCGCCTGGTCACGCATCTTCCCGACGGGCGAAGACGCCGCGCCGAACGAGGCGGGTCTGCACTATTACGAAGGGATGTTCCGTGAGCTGCGTCGGCACAACATTGAGCCGCTGGTGACGCTCTCCCACTACGAGATGCCGCTGGCGCTGAGCGAAAAATATAACGGCTGGGTGCATCGCAGCGTGGTAGATGCGTTTGTACGCTTCAGTAAGGTCTGCTTCGAGCGTTATAAAGAGCTGGTGCGCTACTGGCTGACCTTTAATGAGATCGACAGCATTCATCGTCACCCGTTTACCACCGCGGGCATCCGGGAAGAGAAAAGCCTGCCAGGCAAAGCGAAGCAGGACATATATCAGGGTCTGCATCATCAGTTTGTCGCCTCTGCGCTGGTCACCCGCGACTGCCATAACATCATCCCGGGCAGCCAGGTGGGCTGCATGCTGACCAAGCTCACCACCTACCCGCACAGCTGCCGCCCGGAAGATGTCGAAGCCACATTGAAGAAAAACCTGGAGAACTACTTCTATGCCGACGTGCAGGTATTTGGCGAATACCCGCCGCTGATCCTGCGCGATCTGGCCAGTCGTGATATTCAGATCGACATGCAGGCCGAGGATCAACGCATTCTGAAGGATCATACCGTCGACTTCGTCTCCTTTAGCTACTACATGTCGCTGACCGAATCGACCCAGCCAGACGTTGAACGCATTCCAGGCAATACCATTCTCGGGGTGAAAAACCCGTACTTGCCTGCATCCGAATGGGGCTGGCAGATTGATCCGGTGGGGCTGAAGATCTCCCTGCTCGAACTGTATGACCGCTACCAAAAGCCGCTGTTTATTGTGGAAAACGGGCTGGGGGCCAAAGACGCAGTGGAAGACGGCAAAATCCACGACAGCTACCGTATCGACTATTTCCGCGCCCACTTCGAGCAAACGTTGGCAGCTATTAATGAAGGGGTGGATGTGATGGGATTCACCACCTGGGGCTGTATCGACATTATCAGCGCCGGCACCTCGCAGATGTCCAAGCGTTACGGCTTTATTTATGTCGACCAGGACGATGAAGGCAAAGGTACGTTAAAGCGCCTGAAGAAAGATTCTTTCTGGTGGTACCAGAGAGTCATTGCCAGCAATGGCGCTGACATGAGCTAAGCGGCCCGGCCGCAGGAACAAACGTGATAACGATAAAAAAATCGCTTAACAACAGCATGCTGCTGGTTGATAACGACCAGCGCGAGATGATTCTGTTTGGCAAGGGAATTGGCTTTGGCGCTAAACCGGGCACTAACATCGATCTGGCGCAGGTAGAGAAAGTCTTTCTGCCGCTGAGCGATCTCAAATCCCGCCACTTTTTATCGCTGACGGATACCATTCCTGCGGCATTCTTCGATATCAGCCACGATATTCTGACGCTGGCACGCAGCATCTGCGGCGACAAGCTCAATTCTGTGCTGCTGTTTACCCTCGCCGAGCACCTGCATTTTGCCGTGGAGCGCAGCCGTAACGGGCAGCTAATCCTCAATAAGCTGAGCTGGGAAGTGAAACGCTACTACCCGCAGGAGTACAGCGTGGGGATGCAGGCGCGATCCAAAGTGAATGCCCTGTTTGCAGTTGAACTGCCGGAAGATGAGGCGGTGAATATTGCCTTCCATCTGATTAACGCCAGCAGTCAGACCGACGACAGTACCGCTCACCAGCAGGTTGAACTGGTGAACCGCATTGCCGAGATCGTGCGTTACAAGCTGGGCAAATCCATTGATACGCAGTCGGTGAACTACATGCGGTTTATTACCCATCTGCGCTATTTTGCCGAGCGGGTGTTAAGCGGGAAAATTGTGGTCAGCGAGACCGAGGATTTTTATCAGGAGCTGATGCGCCACCGCCCGGATGCGATGACCGTCGCCTGGGTGATCCGCGACTATGTGCAGGAAAAATACCAGCTCACCTTACCGAAAGATGAGCTGACGTGGTTGAGTATTCATATCAGCCGGTTGATGGATGGGCAGTCATAAATCGCCCGGTGGCGGCTACGCCTTACCGGGCCTACAACCGCAGTGAATTGTAGGCCGGGCAAGCGCCAGCGCCGCCCGGCAATCGAGCGCCGGGGTTAACCATACTCACCTCCTGATTTAGTGATCCTTCACAAAGTACAAACGCTTTAGGAAATTAACCATACTTTTAATGTTTCCTGTTCTGTACGCCGGGCGTACGTTGGTATTAATACCTATTGTTGAAACAGGAGGTCTTAATATGGCTATACCCGTCTATCTTTGGTTAACAGACTACGCAGGAAAACAGGTTAAAGGTTCTGTTGATATACGTGGGAGAGAAGGAAGCATAGAGATTATAGAGCTTATGCACTCTGTCGATCTTCCCACAGATGACCTTACAGGTAAAATCACGGGTAAACGCATCCATGGTGACTTTTCTTTAATCAAAGAAATTGATAGTTCATCCCCTTACCTTTATCAAGGCGTATCTACTGGTAAAACATTCAAGCAAGCACAGCTTAAATTTTATCGTATAAATTTTAATGGTCAGGAAGAAGAATACTTCCGAATAACAATGGAGAATGCCAGGATTAATGGAATAGAATCGTTAATGTTTGACATTAAAAACCCTACCTTTAACAAACACAATCATCTTGAAGCATTTTATTTAGCTTATGAAATAATCACTTGGCACTATCTGGACGGTAACATCATACATTCAGATAGATGGAATGCTATGCAGGAGGCCGCATTATGACGTGGGTTTATAAAGTGAGTTCGCATTCTTTTTATTTAAATGGCACGCACCAGTTTGATGGTCAGTATGCAGGAAGACCAGAATTTAGAGATGACTCGGCGAATGAATGCGTAAAAAATAAAGGCCCTTTACCAAGAGGAACTTATACAATAGGACTCGCCTTTTATCACCCGAAAACCAAAGCATGGACAATGAGATTAACCCCCTTCCTCGGTAACGATATGTGTGGTCGTGATGGATTCATGATACATGGTGATAGTTCAGCACATCCAGGTGAAGCATCAGATGGCTGCATTATTCTTAATTTATCCAGCCGTAAAATCATTGCCGCCAGCAGTGATCGAATATTAGTTGTGGAGGACTAAATGTTTAAAAAAAGACTCCTCTGGATATTGGTAATGGTTCCGTTACTCTCAGATGCACAGAACCATGGGTGTGCTACTGTCGGGTCATCAATGGAAGTAGATTTATTGAATGCTGTTTCCAGAGATCTAAAAATAGACATATCGAACATTCAGAGAAAGAAAACCATCGTTGAGACTATCGATACTTCTCCCGTATCAAGACTGTACGCAACATCATTAGCCAAAATTGATTTTCAAAGTGCTATAACACAGGGTAAAGCGACAATATCCGAAAGCGCTTACTTTGACAGTTATTATGAAAACCATACTCAATCGCTAACTGCAAAATACATATACATAAGTAAAGAGATGAAGAAAGATATATTTATCGCCTCCAGCCTTATTAATAGAGATGAGTGCTCTGTCAGGTTTAATGGCTATATAACGCTTTCAAGAGAATTTTAATCTCTCAGGAAGGCTTTATGTAGGCCGGGCAAGCACCAGCGCCGCCCGGCAATTTCACATCACGCCTGACGCAGGTTCTGCGCCGCTTGCACCATATTCGCTAGCGCGGCACGTGTTTCCGGCCAGCCGCGGGTTTTCAGGCCGCAGTCCGGGTTAACCCACAGGCGCTCTGCCGGGATACGCTGCGCCGCTTTTTCCAGCAGCGCTTCAATCCATTCCACGCTCGGGACGTTCGGGGAGTGAATGTCGTATACACCCGGCCCGATTTCGTTCGGGTAATCGAACTCTTCGAACGACTCCAGCAGCTCCATGTCGGAACGGGAAGTCTCGATGGTGATCACGTCTGCATCCAGCGCCGCAATGGAATCCATGATGTCGTTGAATTCGCAGTAACACATGTGGGTGTGGATCTGGGTGTCATCTTTCGCCACCGCGGCGTTGATGCGAAACGCGTCCACACCCCACGCCAGGTACGCGTCCCATTCGCTGCGTCGCAGCGGCAAGCCTTCGCGCAGGGCCGGTTCGTCAATCTGGATGATACCGATACCTGCCGCTTCGAGATCGGCCACTTCATCACGCAGCGCCAGCGCAATCTGCTTCGCGATGGTTTCGCGGGTGACGTCTTCACGCGGGAAGGACCAGCAAAGAATAGTCACCGGACCGGTGAGCATGCCTTTTACCGGCTTGTCGGTCAGGGACTGAGCGTACTTCGCCCACTCGACAGTGATTGCCTCCGGACGGCTGACGTCGCCGATCACCACCGGTGGCTTCACGCAGCGGGAGCCGTAGCTCTGCACCCAGCCGTTCTGGGTAAAGACGAAACCGTCCAGGTGTTCACCAAAGTATTCCACCATGTCGTTACGTTCGGCTTCCCCGTGCACCAGCACGTCCAGACCTAAGCGCTCCTGTTCAGCAATCGCCTGTTTGATGTGTTCGGCGATGCCGGTGCGGTAGTTGCTTGCATCGAGGTTGCCCTTTTTAAAATCCAGGCGCAGGCCGCGGATCTCGGTGGTCTGCGGGAAAGAACCGATAGTGGTGGTCGGCCATGCTGGCAGGTTAAAGCGCGCACGCTGGGCTTGCGCACGCACGTCGTAGGCGTTTTCACGCTGACTGTGCTGGGCGGTGATGGCCGCCAGACGTTGTGCAACTGCCGTATTGTGAACGCGCGTGGAGTGACGACGGGCCTGAATTGGCGCGCTCCATTCGGTAATGGCCGCCGTGTCGCCGCTGTTCAGAGCATCACGCAGCAGGGTCAGCTCTTCACATTTTTGCAGGGCGAAGGCAAACCAGCTCTTCACTTCAGCGTCCAGACGGGTTTCTACGCTCAGGTCGATTGGGCTGTGCAGCAGGGAGCAGGAAGAGGCGATCCACAGGTCACGATGACCGACAATGTCTTTGATCTGCGAGTATTTCTCGGTCAGATCGGCGCGCCAGACGTTACGCCCGTTCACCAAGCCAGCCGAGAGCAGCCACTCAGCAGGCAGACGGTTATGCAATTCAGCCACATCATCTTTGCCGTGAACCAGGTCAACGTGCAGACCCTGTATCGGCAGGGCGGTAATGGTCTCAAGGTTTGGCGTCACACCTTCGAAATAGGTGGTCAGCAGCAGCTTAACCTGGCCTTGCAGCGCGTCGTAAGCCGGTTTGAAAGCATCCAGCCACGCTTGCGGCAGCTCCAGTACCAGAGCGGGTTCGTCGATTTGCACCCACTCAATGCCGCGTTTCGCCAGCTCGGCCAGTACCTGCTGGTACACCGGCAGGATGTCGTTCAGCAGGCTCAGGCGGTCAAACGACTCGCCCTTTACTTTGCCCAGCCACAGGTACGTTACCGGGCCCAGCAGTACGGGTTTGATCGTGTGGCCCAGCGCCAGCGCTTCGTCCACTTCATCTAGCAGCTGGGTCCAGGTCAGCTTGAACTGCTGGCCTTTAACGAACTCCGGCACCATATAGTGATAGTTGGTATTAAACCATTTGGTCATTTCGGCTGCCGCTGCGGGCTCACCGGTTGGCGCACGGCCACGGCCGAGGCGGAACAGGGTGTCGATATCTACCGATCCATCGCTGTTCTGATGACGAGCCGGCACGTTGCCAAGTAGCAGGCTGGTGGTCAGAACATGGTCGTACCAGGCGAAATCGCCCACCGGCAGCAGGTCAATACCCGCCTGCTTCTGTTGATCCCAGTGACGAGCACGCAGCTCACGACCCACCGTCAGCAGTTCTTCACGAGTAGCGTTGCCTGCCCAGTAGCTTTCTTGCGCTTTTTTCAGTTCGCGGCGCAGACCGACACGAGGAAAACCCAGAGTGTGATTAATGATTGTCATAGTGTGCCTCTTATGGAATTTTCAGGATTTAGCCGTCCAGATGTTTACACATCTATAATTGGCGGTTACTGTATATTCCTCAAGCGCAACTTGTTCATGGCGAAGTGAAGGACTTTCATGATCGAAATAAAACATCTGAAAACGCTACAAGCGTTGCGGAGCTGCGGTTCACTCGCGGCAGCAGCGGCCACGCTGCACCAGACCCAGTCCGCCCTTTCTCACCAGTTCAGCGATCTGGAACAACGCCTTGGCTTTCGTCTGTTTGTGCGCAAAAGCCAGCCGCTGCGCTTTACGCCGCAGGGCGAAGTGTTGCTTCAGCTGGCTAACCAGGTGCTGCCGCAGATCGCCAGCGCACTGCAGGCCTGCAACGAACCGCAGCAAACGCGGCTGCGCATCGCCATTGAGTGTCACAGTTGTATCCAGTGGCTGACCCCCGCGCTTGAGATTTTCCGCCAGAACTGGCCGCAGGTGGAGATGGACTTTAAATCCGGCGTGACCTTCGACCCGCAACCCTCGCTGACGCAGGGCGAACTGGACCTGGTAATGACCTCGGATATTCTGCCGCGCAGCGGTCTGCATTATTCGCCAATGTTTGATTATGAAGTGCGGCTGGTGCTGGCCCCGGATCATCCGCTGGCTGCCAAAACGCGCGTGTCACCGGAAGATCTGGCCAGCGAAACGCTGCTGATCTACCCGGTACAGCGCAGTCGTCTGGATATCTGGCGCCACTTTTTACAACCAGCCGGTATCAACCCGCAGCTGAAAAGCGTGGATAACACCCTGCTGCTGGTGCAGATGGTGGCGGCAAGAATGGGAATTGCAGCGCTGCCCCACTGGGTGGTGGAGAGCTTTGAACGCCAGGGTCTGGTGGTGACCAAAACCCTGGGCGAGGGACTGTGGAGCCGGTTGTACGCTGCGGTGCGCGATGGCGAGCAGCGTCAACCGGTAACGGAAGCGTTTATTCGCTCAACGCGGAATCACGCTTGCGACCATCTGCCGTTTGTGCGGAGCGCGGAGCGACCCAACGGCGATGCACCCACAGTGAAGCCAGGATCACCGTTCCCCCAATAATAAAGCTCGGCCAGTGCGGTTGTTCCTGCCAGATGGCCAGGTTCACCAGCAGGCCCGCCGGGACGTGCACGTTGTTCATGATCCCAAGCGTACCGGCGTCAACCTGGGTGGCGCCGTAGTTCCACATAAAATACCCCAGCCCGGAAGCGACCACGCCCAGCCAGATCAACACGCTCCACTGCACCGTGGTGGTCGGCAGTTTTTGTGGATTCCCCAGCATAAACCACGCCACCACCGCGACGATAAACGCCCCCATATAAAACCAGGCAAAGGCGTTGTGCTGCGGCATCGGATGGATCTCCATCAGCCGTTTATAGCCCACCATGCCGATGGCAAAGCTGATATTGGCGAGCTGAACGAACATCAATCCAGTCCAGAAGTGATCGCTGACTTTGTCGTAGCGAATGATGGCCGCCCCCGCCACCGCCAGCGCCGCACTCAGCAGATAGCCCCAGCGCAGGCGACGTTTGCTCATCAGATCGTAGATCAGGGTGATATACAGCGGCGTCAGCACGGTAAACAGCAGGAACTCCGATACCGACAGGTAGACGTAGGCGCGGAAGCTGAATAAATACATGATGCCGAGCTGCAGCGCGCCCACCAGCATGTACAGCGAAATCGTTCTCAGCGTTTGCCCGCGCAGGCGCAGAAACGGCAGGAATACCAGGGCCGCCAGTCCGACGCGCATCAGCACCGAAAAGTAGCTGTCCACGTGCCCGGCAAGGTACTCACCGATCAAGCTGAACGAGAAGGCCCACAGAATAGTGGTGATAATGAGTAGCGCCACAATGCTTGTCTCTCTGGAAGAAGGACAGGCATTGTAGCGAACTCTTAGGTTGACAACTGAACGTTAAATAACCAAATGAAGATTATTCAAGAAACAGCTTACGCAGGTAATTCGGGACGGCGTTGTCGCCGTTAGTGCCAATCACTTCCAGCTCCGGGTGGAGATCTTTCAGGCGCTGGTGCGCATTTTCCATAATGCAGCCTTTACCCGCCATCGACAGCATCTCGGCGTCGTTCATGCCGTCACCAAAGGCGATGCAATCCTGCAGTCTAAAGCCCAGACGTTTCGCAACCGCTTCCAGCGCATGGCCTTTAGAAACCCCGCCGGCCATCACTTCCAGGCAGGTCAGCGTGGAGAAGCTGACGTTAACCCGATCGCCCCAGCGGGCATTGATCGCCTGCTCCAGCGGCAGCAGCGCTTCGTGGGTGTCGGTGGTGAAGAACACTTTGCTGATACCTTCCGGCTCCAGCAGGCCCGGCTCGTACAGGGCATAGTTAAAGACCGCTTCTTTGAAGAAACGCATCTCGTCCGGACGGTGGCGGTTCATAAACCACTCATCATCACGGTAAACGTTGGTGATGATATCGGGGTTGTTATGCACCACGCCGAACAGGTCGGTGGCAATATCGCGATCGAGGTTGTGGGTGAAGATCAGATTACCGTCCAGATCGTGCACGCGGGCCCCGTTGGAGGTGATCATGTAAGATTTGATCTCCAGATTATCGCGGATCTGCCCCACATCGACGTGATGGCGGCCGGTCGCGAAGACGAAGTTCACACCGCGGGCAGTCAGGAGTTTTAAGGTTTCTTTCGCGTAAGGCGATAAGGTGTGGTCGGGAGAGAGCAGCGTGCCATCTAAGTCAGACGCGACAACCTGGTACATAGGAAAATTTAACCTCTGGTGAATATCAGTTATGCCTGCCGAAAAAATCGACAATGGCGTGGAGTGCGACTGAGCGCATGGCGTCCTTTTCGAAAAGGATCTCATGGTACGCGCCGTTTATGACCAGCGGTTGACCCCCATCACACGGGTATCCCACTGCGGCTCGCTGTTCACAAAAGCGTTGGTGCATGCGGTTATCCACCACCTGCTCGTCTTCTGCCTGAAGTAAGAGCATCGGGGTGTCATCCCGATCGGCACCTGCCAGTGCCTCTTCACCCGCCAGAATGCCTTCACGCACCCAGTGGTAAGTTGGACCACCGACGCGTAAGCGGGGTTCATCCGCATAAAAGCGCAGGTTGCGGCGATAGCGCTGCCGACTGTGGGTTAACACGTTAAGGGCAAACGGCAGTGCGCGCCAGCGTCCGGTGCCGATGGCATAGCCTTCACGAACGCGCTGATGGCCCTCAGCCCAGTCGAGAATATGGCGTATCATCCACTCCGGCAGGCGCATCACGATGCCAAACATCGGGGCACTGAGCGCAATGGCATCACACTGATGGGGGTGACGCTGCAAAAACAACGTCGCAATTGCGCCTCCCATCGAGTGCGCCAGGATAAACCGTTTTCGCCACGGACCCGGCTGCACTTCCTGCTGCCAGAAGGCGGCAAAATCATCGACGTAATCGCTGAATTTACTCACATGGCCCCGGTGCGTGTCGGACAACATGCGCCCGGAACGTCCCTGACCGCGGTGATCAATAATCAGCACATCAAAACCGAGGTGGAAAAGGTCGTAGGCCAGCTCGGCGTACTTCACATAGCTTTCGATACGCCCCGGGCAAACGACAATTACCGAATCGTGATGCTCTGCCCGAAAACGCACAAAGCGTACCGGCACATCATCGACTCCCGTAAACCCGCCTTCTTCACGCTGGCGCCAGAAATCGGTCAGTGGCCCCATGGAGAAAGCAGCAAATGCCTTTTCTCGTGTTTCCCAGTCCGTTTTCTGCTGAAACATTGGGTTTGTGCCCCTGTAAGCCAAGGAATATCGTTTTTTCGTGACGGGTCACAAAATGACTCAACATTAGCGTATTGTGGCATAAAAATAGACGATTCGGGAGTTTCAAATGACCTTAGAGTGGTGGTTCGCTTACCTGCTGACATCCATCATCCTCAGCCTTTCCCCGGGCTCCGGGGCGATCAATACCATGACCACAGCGATGAATCACGGCTATCGCGGCGCAGCGGCATCGATTGCCGGATTGCAGACCGGGCTGGCCATTCACATTGTGCTGGTGGGTGTTGGATTGGGCACGCTGTTCTCCCGTTCGGTACTGGCCTTTGAAGTGCTGAAATGGGCGGGTGCGGCGTATCTTATCTGGCTGGGCATTCAGCAGTGGCGCGCCGCAGGTGCCATCGATCTGAATACGATGGCCAAAACTCAAAGTCAGGGTCGGCTGTTTAAACGCGCGGTATTTGTGAACCTGACCAACCCGAAGAGCATCGTCTTTCTTGCCGCCCTGTTCCCGCAGTTTATCGTGCCGCATCAGCCCCAGCTCGCGCAGTACGTGGTGCTCGGGATGACGACGATTGTGGTCGATATTATTGTGATGATTGGCTATGCGACGCTGGCAACGCGAATTGCGGTATGGATTAAAGGGCCTCGTCAGATGAAGGCCCTGAATAAAGTGTTCGGTTCGCTGTTTATGCTGGTTGGCGCACTGCTGGCGTCAGCACGACATGCTTAGCGCGACAAAATGAGATGAATGCCGAAGCCGGCGAACAATGCGCCGGCAACGCCGTCAATCCACTTCGCCAGCCGCTGATAACCGCGGCGCATCGACGGTAAGGCAAACAGGCTCGCCACCACCGTGAACCAGGCGAAAGTTTCCAGCACGATCAGCAGGAAAATCCCCCAGCGTGCACCGACGCCCACGCTGTCGCCAACGAACAGCGAGAAGACCGAACCGAAATAGATAATCGCTTTGGGATTGGCCAGGTTGGTCAGCAGCCCTTTGACAAAGCTCCGTCCGCCCGACGCCAGCTCCATTTTCGGTTCAGGTGCTGCAGCGTCCTCTTTCTTTAGCGCGCCGCGCAGCATCTGGTAACCCATCCAGCACAGATACAGACCGCCACCGACCATAATGATGGTGTGCAGCCAGGCCATTTTTTCGAGGATCAGGTTCAGGCCCAATAGCGCAACCGCCGCCCACACCAGCACGCCGAGCGTAATGCCCAGCACACCCATCATTGCCTCTTTGCGGGAACGGCTCACCGCCGTTTGCGAGACGAAGAAAAAGTCGGGGCCGGGGCTCATCAGCGCGACAAGATGCACCAGCGCCACAGTCAGAAACAGGGTTAACATAATTAACTCGCGGGGGAATAGTTCAGTGAGTGATCATCCTGGCACTTTTTCGCCCGGCTGACTACTCCTCATCATCGCCGTCGGCATGGGAACGAATCAGCGCCATGAACTCTTTGCCAAAGCGCTCCAGCTTGCGCGTGCCGACGCCATTGACGCTGAGCATTTCGCTGGCGCTGAGCGGCATCTGCTCGGCCATTTCAATCAGCGTAGCATCGTTAAACACCACATACGGCGGGATGTTCTCTTCGTCGGCGATAGCTTTGCGCAGCTTACGCAGTTTGGCGAACAGCTTGCGGTCGTAGTTGCCGCCGTAGGATTTCTGCATCACGCGCGGCTTAAGGGCCACCACGCGCGGTACGGCAAGCTGCAGCTCCACCACGCCGCGCAGCACCGGGCGGGATGCTTCCGTCAACTGCAGCGCGGAATGCTGGGCAATGTTTTGCGTCGCAAACCCGAGGTGAATAAGCTGGCGAATAATGCTGACCCAGTGTTCGTGGCTGTTCTCTTTGCCAATCCCGTATACCGGCAGTTTATCGTGGCCCATCTCGCGGATGCGCTGGTTGTTCGCCCCGCGCAGCACTTCTACCACATAGCCCATCCCAAAGCGCTGATTGACACGTCCGATGGTGGACAGCGCTTTACGCGCGTCCATCAGACCATCGTACTGTTTGGGCGGATCGAGACAGATATCGCAGTTGCCGCACGACGCCTGGCGACCTTCGCCAAAGTAGTTGAGCAGCACCAAACGACGGCAGGTTTGCGCCTCGGCAAAGGCACCCATCGCATTGAGCTTGTGGCGCTCAATATCCAGCAGCGCCCCGGCGGGTTTCTCTTCCAGACAGCGACGCAGCCAGGCCATATCGGCCGGATCGTAAAACAGCATCGCCTCTGCCGGCAGGCCGTCACGCCCGGCACGGCCCGTCTCCTGATAGTAGGATTCGATATTGCGCGGAATGTCAAAATGCACCACAAAGCGCACGTTCGGTTTGTTGATGCCCATGCCAAAGGCAACGGTCGCCACCACAATTTGCAGGTCATCGCGCTGGAACTTCTCCTGCACGTCGGCGCGGATGTGGTTTTCCAGCCCGGCATGGTAAGCCGCGGCGCTAAACCCCCGGCTTTGCAGACGGGCGGCGGTGTCTTCTACTTTTGCCCGGCTGTTACAGTAAATAATGCCCGACTTGCCGCGCTGCTCCTGCACGTAGCGCAGCAGCTGATCCAGCGGCTTAAACTTTTCCATCAGCATGTAGCGGATATTCGGGCGATCGAAGCTGCTGACCTGAATCAGCGGATCGTCGAGCCCCAGCAGGCGTGCGATATCCAGTCGGGTAGTGTCATCGGCAGTGGCGGTAAGCGCCATGAACGGCACCGCCGGGAAACGCTGACGCAGCTGGCCGAGGGCGGCATATTCCGGGCGGAAATCATGCCCCCACTGAGAGATACAGTGGGCTTCGTCCACCGCCACCAGCACCGGATTCCAGTGGGTCAGATGCTCAAGGAAGTTATCCAGCATCAGGCGTTCCGGTGCGATGTACAGCAGGCGGATCTGCCCGGTACGGCAACCGGCCATGACTTCCTGCTGCTGCTCACGGGTTTGGGTCGAGTTCAGGCAGGCCGCCGCCACGCCGTTGGCCAGCAGCTGGTCGACCTGATCTTTCATCAACGAGATCAGCGGCGATACCACGATGGTCAGGCCATTCAGTACCAGCGCAGGCACCTGATAGCATAAGGATTTGCCACCGCCGGTCGGCATCACCACCAGGCAGTCGCGGCCGGTCAGGGCAGCATTAATGATGGTTTCCTGGCCCGGGCGAAACTGCTGGTAGCCAAAGGTTTCATGTAAAACCTGTTTAGCCAGCAACTCCTGATTCATAACGTCCGCCTGCACCACATCAACCCCATTTGCCGAAATAAAAACAGGCGCTATTTTCAGCGCCTGCGAGAGAAACTTCAACGTTTAAGACAAAAACATTCGAGGACGCTAGAAAAGATCGTTCAGCATCACGCCCACGCCGACGCGCGTCTGGTTGAAATTGTAATCAATCAGCGACTCGCCATAGCCGCTGTAGACCTGCGTATACAGGCGAACATGGCGGGTCAGCGGATAGCTCACCCCCACTTCTGCTCCGCCGTAGCCGCTGTTCCAGTTGTACTGGCCTTTCACGCTGAGTACCGCTTCGCCCAGTTGATAGCCAACCCGCAGCTGGTAGTAGCCCATGTATTTGGTGATATCCGGGTTATCGTCGGTATTACCAATCACATACCAGGGTTTGACCTCGACCAGCCAGTTATTGTTTTGCGCCATCAGGCGAGTATAGAGGCGGTTCCAGCTGCGCGAGGTGGGATCGGAACGGCCGTTGGACTGGTGGTTATAGCCAAATTCCACGTCCCGCAACGTCCAACCGCCCAGCGAGTAGTCGGTGGCGAAGCCGAGGAACAGCTGGGGTTCATAGTTAGTTTCACGAAACGGCGAGGACTCATCGCTGTTGGACAACTGCCACCACGACCGTTGCGTGTACGAGCCACCCAGCAGTGAGTTGGGCCCGAGGATCCCGCGCCACAGCGGGAAAGCGAGACTCAGCTGAAATTTCACCTCATCTTTACGCGCATTGTCGACCCAGTCATAGGTGCTGATCGCCTCTTTATTGAGATCGCTGGTGGCGGTGTAGATCAGGTAGTTGCTGTCATAGGGATAGAGCGTGAACGGGTTGTCATACTCTTTCAGCAGGTTGGCGATGATGCTCCCGCGCACAGCTGGGATATCACTGGCCTCCACATTTTTCGCGTCCTGCGCAAAGGTGACAGACGGCAGCGCAGCCGCTGCCAGGAACCAGGCCAGATACGTCCGCATCGGGGGTGCTCTCCTGCAAGTGATTAAAAGAAGAATTATTTTGAATCAATTTAACATATTTGACGATTAGCGGCTTTACCGCTGCTCCTAATGTGGAAATTCACATTAATGAGGAATAAAATCAACATCCTCTTAACAATAAGGATGTGACGTGCCATGTCAGCCACGCTTACTGCCGAACAAGTGCTCAAGCTCGTCGGCGAGATCTTCGTCTACCACATGCCGTTCAACCGTGCGCTAGGCCTGGAGCTGGAGCGCTACGAGAAAGATTTCGCTCAGCTCAGTTTTAACAACCAGCCGATGATGGTCGGCAACTGGGCGCAAAGTATTCTTCATGGCGGGGTGATCGCCTCCGCGCTGGACGTTGCCGCCGGGCTGGTCTGCGTGGGCAGCACCCTGACGCGCCACGACACCATCAACGAAGATGAACTGCGTCAGCGCCTGTCGCGTATGGGTACTATCGATCTTCGCGTCGATTATCTGCGTCCCGGTCGCGGCAATCGCTTCACCGCCAGCAGCAGCCTGCTGCGCGCAGGTAACAAAGTGGCGGTGGCGCGCGTGGAACTGCATAACGAAGAGCAGGTTTACATCGCCAGCGCAACCGCCACTTATATGGTGGGTTGAGACGGTAAAATCGGGTAAAATTGCGTTACTTTTTTGTAACGGATTTTCCTGATGGATGCTAAACAGACGCGGCAGGGCGTTTTACTCGCCCTCGCCGCCTATTTTATTTGGGGTATCGCACCGGCGTACTTCAAGCTGATTCACTATGTTCCCGCCGACGAAATCCTTACTCACCGCGTGATCTGGTCGTTTTTCTTTATGGTGGCGCTGATGAGCGTGAGCCGTCAGTGGTCAGGCGTGAAAACACTCCTGCAAACGCCGAAGAAAATCTTCCTGCTGGCCCTCTCTGCCGTCCTGATTGGCGGCAACTGGCTGCTGTTTATCTGGTCGGTTAATAACCATCACATGCTGGAAGCCAGCCTCGGCTACTTCATAAATCCGCTGGTGAATATTGTGCTGGGGATGTTGTTCCTCGGGGAGCGCTTCCGTCGGATGCAGTGGATGGCCGTCATTCTTGCCCTTTGCGGCGTGCTGGTTCAGCTCTGGACATTTGGCTCCCTGCCGGTCATCGCGCTGGGGCTGGCGTTTAGCTTTGCCTTCTACGGCCTGGTGCGTAAGAAAATCGCCGTGGAAGCGCAAACCGGGATGCTGTTTGAAACCCTGTGGCTGCTGCCGCTGGCCGCGATCTACCTGTTCGGTATTGCCGACAGCAGCACCAGCCATATGGGCAATAACCCGTGGACGCTGAACGTGATGCTGATGGCGGCCGGTGTCGTCACCACCATCCCATTACTGTGCTTTACCGGTGCGGCGACGCGCCTGCGTCTCTCAACGCTGGGCTTCTTCCAGTACATCGGCCCGACGCTGATGTTCCTGCTGGCAGTGACGTTCTACGGCGAGGTGCCGGGTGCAGATAAAATGGTGACGTTTGCGTTTATCTGGGTCGCGCTGGCGGTGTTTGTTGCGGATGCGATTTATACCCAACGCAGAGTACGTCGAGGATTGTAGTGCCTTTGTAGGCCCGGTAAGCGTAGCGCCACCGGGCGCAACAATCACAACCAGTTGCGGCGCTTAAAGTACAGATACGGCGCCAGCCCGGCGAGCACCATAAAGATAATCGCGCCCGGGTAGCCAAAGCTCCATCTTAGCTCCGGCATAAACTCAAAGTTCATCCCGTAGCTCGACGCTACCAGCGTCGGCGGCAGGAACACCACCGATACCACCGAGAAGATCTTGATGATGCGGTTCTGCTCGATGTTGATAAAGCCCATTGCCGCCTGCATCAGGAAGTTAACTTTCTGGAACAGAGATTCGTTGTGCGGCAGCAAGGATTCGATATCGCGCAGGATCTCACGCGCCTGCTCCAGCTGACCGCCCGGCAGTCGCGCCTTGCGCACCAGGAAGTTCAGCGCGCGCTGGGTATCCATCAGACACAAACGCACTTTCCAGCCGATATCTTCCAGCTCTGCCAGCGTCGAGAGCGCTGCGTCGTACTCATCGCCCTGATGCCCTTCCATGATCACCCGACTCAGCTTTTCCAGATCGCTGTAGATGTTTTCAATCTCATCCGCCAGCTGTTCGATTTTGGTTTCAAACAGGTCGAGCAGCAGCTCATAGGCATTACCGTCGACCATCGCCTGGCTACGAGCGCGCATACGATACAGACGGAACGCAGGCAGTTCGCGCTCGCGCAGAGTAAACAGGCGACCATCGCGGATGGTAAATGCGACGGTGGAGTTACCGGCGTGATCTTCCGCATCTTCGAAGAAGAAAAAGGAGTGAATGTGCAGACCGTCTTCGTCTTCGAAGAAACGGGCGGATGCCTCGATGTCTTCCAGTTCCGGGCGGGTTGCCAGGCTTTGTCCGAGCTCAGATTGTACGCGCAGGCGTTCGTCGTCATCCGGTTCGACCAGATCCACCCAAACGGCATCGATGAGGGGTTGTGACTCTTCAGCTTCAAGCCGAATCAGTCGGTTTTTTTCCAGTTGAAATGCGCTCAGCATGACCGGGACTCCCAATGCAAAAAATATCGGACAGTTCGGTGGGCACACAGAAACAAATTGGGTTTCAGACCATTAAACAGCCTGACTCAGTGCGACGGGAAAAACAGATCGCTGGCAACCACGAAGGCCATCAGCGCAAGGAGATAGCCTTAGAAGTTGTTCCTGGATGACAGGAAATTGAGCCAGTATGTACTGGGTGTGTCCAAGGCGAATGTCCTCAAGCGTAATCGTGCGCGCATGTTACGCCAGCAGCAACGGCGGCGTCAACACGCAACGGAACGCTGAAGAGCATTAAATGCCCTTCAACGTTTAAGCCTGGCATATTATGACAAAATAGTGATATTTTTCTGAAAGTTAAACTGTTTCCAGCCGCGCGTAAGCCGCCACCAGCCATTTGATCCCCTGCCCCTGGAACGCCACCTGCAGGCGGCTGTGCTCGCCGCTGCCTTCCAGATTCACAATGGTGCCTTCGCCAAATTTGGCATGACGAACGCGCTGGCCGAGCTTAAAGCCGGTATCGTTTTCTGAGATAGGCGTACCCAGCCGCTGATGGCTGACCGGACGGCTAATGCTGGCCCGCAGGCGCACCTCTTCGACGCAGGCTTCCGGCAATTCACCGACAAAACGCGACGGGCGATGGTAAACCTCTTTGCCGTACAGACGGCGCGTTTCGGCATAGGTCAGGGTCAGTTTTTGCATCGCACGGGTCACGCCCACGTACGCCAGCCGACGCTCCTCTTCCAGACGACCGCCTTCATCCAGCGACATCTGGCTCGGGAACATCCCCTCTTCCATGCCGACGATAAACACCTGCGGGAACTCCAACCCTTTGGCCGAGTGCAGGGTCATCAACTGAACCGCGTCCTGCCAGGTGTCGGCCTGCCCTTCGCCCGCTTCCAGCGCAGCGTGGGACAAGAACGCCTGCAGCGGCATCAGATCTTCTTCTTCGTCGTTGTAGCTGAACTGGCGCGTTGCCGTCACCAGCTCCTCTAAGTTCTCAATACGGGTCTGGCCTTTCTCGCCCTTCTCCTGCTCGTACATTATGCGCAAGCCGGAGTCTTTAATCACCCGGTCAGTCTGGACGTGCAGCGGCATGTCGGCCGTCTCCTGTGCCAGCGCTTCAATAAGCTCAAGGAAGCGCTGCAGCGCGCTGGCTGCGCGTCCGGCAAGGGCTTTCTCCTGCAGCAGCTCGCGGCAGGCCTGCCACAGGGTCAGTTGGCGCTCACGGGCTGCCTGGCGCACGACGTCGAGCGTGCGATCGCCGATTCCGCGGGTCGGCGTGTTAACCACGCGTTCAAACGCGGCATCATCGTTACGGTTGGCCATCAGGCGCAGATACGACAGCGCGTCTTTGATCTCCTGGCGTTCGAAGAAGCGCATTCCGCCATAAATGCGATACGGCATGCTCACCTGCAGCAGCGCCTCTTCCAGCACGCGCGACTGGGCATTGCTGCGGTACAGGATGGCGCACTGCTCAAGCGCGCCGCCGTTGTCCTGCCAGGTCTTGATGCGGTTTACCACAAAGCGGGCTTCATCCAGCTCGTTAAAAGCGCAGTACAAGGAGATGGGTTCGCCATCGACGCCGTCAGTCCACAGCTTTTTGCCCAGACGACCGCTGTTGTTTTCGATCAGGGCATTCGCCGCGCTGAGGATGTTGTTTGTCGAGCGGTAGTTTTGCTCCAGGCGGATGGTCTCAGCGCCCGGGAAATCATTCAGGAAACGCTGGATGTTCTCGACCTGCGCCCCGCGCCAGCCGTAGATGGACTGATCGTCGTCGCCGACGATCATCACCTTGCTGGAGTCGCCCGCCAGCAGGCGGATCCACGCGTACTGAATGTTGTTGGTATCCTGGAATTCGTCCACCAGGATATTGGTAAAACGTTCGCGGTAGTGCTGCAGAATATGCGGCTTGTTGAGCCACAGCTCGTGAGCGCGCAGCAGCAGTTCGGCAAAATCCACCAGCCCGGCACGATCGCAGGCTTCCTGATAGGCCTGATAGACCTTCTGCCAGGTCTGCTCAATCGGATTGCCAAAGCTCTGGATATGATGCGGGCGCAGCCCTTCGTCTTTCTGGCCGTTGATGTACCACATCGCCTGGCGCGGCGGCCACTGCTTCTCGTCGAGGTTCATGGCCTTGATCAGGCGCTTAAGCAGACGCAGCTGATCTTCGCTGTCGAGGATCTGGAAGTCCTGCGGCAGCCCGGCGTCCATATGGTGCGCGCGCAGCAGACGGTGTGCCAACCCGTGGAAGGTGCCCACCCACATGCCGCCCTGGCTGCTGCCCATCAATTGGGCGATACGGTGGCGCATCTCGGCCGCCGCTTTGTTGGTGAACGTGACCGCCATAATGGAGTACGGCGAGCAGTTTTCCACGCTCTGCAGCCACGCGATACGGTGTACCAGCACACGCGTCTTACCACTGCCTGCCCCTGCCAGTACCAGCATATTGGTTCGCGTCGCGGCAACCGCGTCACGCTGTTTGTCATTAAGGCTGTCGAGCAGGTAAGAAACGTCCATTGGCACCGCCGCAAATAATTTGTCCGGCGGCCATAGGCCGCCGGATACACTGTGAATTTATACAGAACTACTGGTGATTATATCAGCGTAGTGAGGGATGCCAACCGTGAAATTTCGATGTGTGGCAGCAGGCGGCTGTCGAGGGTCTGCATTAGATCGGCGTTTTCAGGTTTGATCCAGCAGGCCTGCATGCCACAGCGGATCGCCCCGGCAACATCGGTGGTCAGATCATCGCCGACGTGCAGAATGTCACCCAGCGGCAGGCCGAGCTTATCGGCAGCCAGATGGTACATGTCGTTAAAGGGCTTGGAACGGCCGTGTGGACCCGCGCGCAGCACAAATTCAAAGTAGTCACCCAGGCCGAACAGCTCCGGCTGGGCGTTACCGTTGGTGATCGCCACCAGCGGCCACTTCGCGGCCAGTTTCGCCAGCGTGTCGTGGGTCTCCTGCGGCACATCGATGCGGCTGCGCCAGGTGGCGAAGTGCGCCATGGACGCTTCTGCACCCAGCGCGGCCTCAGAGGCAGTCAGCCCGGCGTTCAGCATCGCCTGCTCCACGGCACGACGCCGCCACTCGGTAACGTCGTGATAGATTTCCGGCTCGGTTTGCCGCAACGCCTGACGCAGACGGTGAAACTCTTTGTTCTCCAGCGCGTTTAACGCCGGATGGTAATTTTGCACAAAGGCCAGCGCTTCCCGCTCGGTACGCAGGATCACTTCGCGATTGTCGTAAAGGGTGTCATCAAGGTCGAACGTCAGTGCGGATATTTGGCCTAATGGACGATAAAAACGCATTATTTCCCCCGTTTGGCGCGTGGATGCGCCGCGTCGTACACCGAGGCTAGGTGTTGAAAATCAAGATGGGTATAGATTTGAGTGGTCGATAAATTAGCGTGGCCCAGCAGTTCCTGAACTCCGCGCAAATCGCCGCTGGATTCGAGCATGTGTGTGGCGAAAGAGTGGCGTAGCTTATGCGGATGAACATGGCTGTTAAGCCCCTGTTTGATGCCCCACTCAGCAAAGCGTTTTTGCACGTTACGCGCCGAGATCCGCTTGCCCAGCTTCGAGAGGAACAGGGCGTTGTCTTCTGTGCCAAACAGACCGCGCAGATCCAGCCAGTGCTCAATCCACGCCACCGCATTGCGGCCAATCGGCAGGCGGCGCTCTTTGCTGCCTTTACCCATCACCCACACTTCGCCGGTGTCCAGATCGAGGTGTTTGATATCCAGGTTTACCAGCTCAGAAAGACGCAGTCCGGCACCGTACATCACTTCCAGCATTGCCCGGTCCCGCACCGCCAGTGGATCGTTAAGATCGATATCCAGCAGGCGGTTAACATCATCGACATCGATATTCTTCGGCAGATGGCGCGCCGCTTTGGGTGCAGCAATGCCTTTGGCCGGGTTCGCCTTGAGCTCGCCCTGGCTGACCAACCAGTCGAAAAGGCTGCGCAATGCCGAGAGCCGCAGCGCCAGGCTGGCGGGGCCAAGCCCTTTACGGCGGCTGCGCACGGCAATCGCCCGCACGGTAGCGGCATCACAGTGTTGCCAGCAGGTCAGGTTCATTTCAGTAGCCAGCTGCATGATGTCATCCAGCTGGCGCTGATAGTTCAGCAAGGTTATCGGGCTGAGCTGTCGCTCCACGCCAAGGTAGCGCAGAAAACGCGTTACAGCGGGTGCGAGGAGATCGCTCATACGCGTTCAATCCAGCGTTCCAGCAGCTCGGGCAACATCTGCGCGATCTCCTGGAGTAACTGCGTCCCTTGTCCCTGCTGATAATGCTGCGGATCGCGGCTGGTAAAAAGCATCACCCCGAGATCGCCTTCGCGTCCCATCAGCGACATCGCTACCGACCCGATGGCTTTTGCTTCCGGTAGAACCACCAGCAGCTCAGGGCCGTTCAGCGACCCCAGATAGTGAGACTCATGACCCAGACGCTGGATGCGCAGCGGCTCAAACGCCTGCCGCTGTAGTGCCAGATGGGTGAACCCGGACGGCGCGCCAATGCGCCAGCGATCCGGGAACAGGCGGATGGTTGCCCCTGCCAGCCCCAGCTCCTTCGCCCAGCGATGGAAGCGCATCAAAAACTCATCCAGGCTGCTGGCCGAGGCCAGCCGGGACTGCAAATGCAGCAGGCGATAAAACAGGCCTTCGTTACTGCTGGCCTGCTCCATCAGCAGCGAGATGTTCTCTTCAAGATGGTTGATGTGATTGCGCGAGCGCGCCATGTGCCATTCGACCAGCGATACCGTTCCGCGAATCGGATGTGGCACGCGCATCTCTTCAACCACGCGGGCATTACGAATAAAAAACTCAGGATGGCGCAGCAGATAGTCGACGACCGCCCGATCGTCCATTGCCGTCAGCGTCTCCTGCAGTTCTTCTCCTGGTTGTTTCATAGATGGATAAACCCGTCATAAACTTGTGTTGCCGGGCCGGTCATATACAGCGGCTGGCCCGGGCCTTTCCAGGCAATATCGAGACGCCCGCCAGGTAAATCTACGCGGACTTCTTCTGCCAGTAAACCTTGCGCGATCCCTACTGCGACGGCTGCACAGGCACCGCTGCCGCAGGCCTGCGTCTCGCCCGCCCCGCGTTCAAATACGCGCAGGCGAATGTGTTCGCGGGTGAGCACCTGCATAAAGCCGATGTTGGCGCGTTCCGGGAAGCGTTCATGGCTTTCCAGTACCGGACCAAGGGTTTCGACAGGGGCCGTTGCGACATCCTCAACCTGAATCACGCAGTGCGGATTGCCCATAGACACCACGCCGCACAAGACTGTCTGTTCAGCGACGCGCATGATATAGGTCTTTTCCGCTTTGTTGGCGCGAAACGGCACCTGAGACGGCTCAAAGTTGGGTTCACCCATGTTCACCCGCACCAGCTCGTCGTCGGTGACGCTCAGGACCATGCGCCCGTTGGCGGTACTGACGCGAATATCACGTTTATTGGTGAGCCCTTTCAGGCGCACAAAGCGGGCAAAACAGCGTGCGCCGTTGCCACACTGCGACACTTCACTGCCGTCGGCATTAAAGATGCGGTAATGAAAATCGAGATCCGGATCGTAAGGCGGCTCAACGACCAGCAGCTGATCAAAACCTACACCGAGGTGCCTATCGGCCAGACGGCGGATCAGCTCCGGAGAGAAGAAGACATTCTGCGTTACCGCGTCGACGACCATAAAATCATTGCCAAGGCCATGCATTTTAGAAAACTGCATTATTCACTCCATTGCGCGGATCAGAACGCTCGTCAGTAATTCACCTGGCTTGGGCCGCCATTATCGCCACGATCGTTACGACCTGGCACTGAAGATTCCATGGTGCTTTCCGCTTTTTTGGTTGGCGGCGGCGCAGTTTTATCTGCTGGCGGGAAATAGAGCGGCCCTTTCAGACCACAGCCCGTCAGGCTAAACAAAGTGAGGAGAACGGCAAGCGTTCGAAAAACGTTTTTCATTATGGGTTGCCTGTAAGTTCGTGCTTTCTATTTCTATCATCGCAGGAGAGGGCACAAAAGCAAGAGTTTGCCGCTAACCTGCAACGGGAATTATTTAGCGTTATACTGCCGCCATCACGAAAAACAGGAACAGAACCATGAATGACAGTGAATTCCACCGCCTTGCCGATAACCTGTGGCAGACAATCGAAGAACACCTGGACAACTGGGATGGCGACAGCGATATCGATTGTGAAATTAACGGCGGCGTGCTGACCCTAAGCTTTGAGAACGGCAGCAAGATCATTATCAACCGTCAGGAACCGCTGCATCAGGTGTGGCTGGCCACCAAACAGGGCGGCTACCATTTCAACCTGAAAGGGGACGAGTGGATTTGCGATCGCAGCGGTGAGGCGTTCTGGGATCTGCTGGAAAAAGCGGCGACCGCGCAGTCAGGCGAAGAGGTGAGTTTCCGAGGTTAATGCAAAAACCGTCTCGTAAAGAGACGGTTTTTTTATGTTTGCCCCCTCTCCCTGTGGGAGAGGGCATCAGGCCGCAGTCAGGAAAAATACTGCTGCAACAGCGGGGAAGCTTCCTGATTGGCAGGCACGGCGGTGGTGATCGCCTGGGTGCGGAACGGTATCACCTGTGCACGACCATCGACTTTCACGATCTGATAGAACTGCGGCAGGTTGAAGTTGATAAAACTTGAACCGTAGGTGAAACGGTCATGCGAAGAAGAGTAGAAGCGGCTAACGTCGCGCACCAGATCCTCTTTGCTGCCTTCGCAGTGGTGATACACCTCGGCGCGGTTGGTCTCATCAAGAATATAGATATTGAAACCTGACTCGTCCCCCGCTTCTTCAAAGAAGAACTGAATGATCCCTTCGCTGGCAAAGCCATCCACTACCTGTGGCAGTTTGACGGGGTTGGTTTCAACCTGAACCGACAGACTGTGCAGCTTGTTGTGCGAAATGGCGCCATAGAACTCGATGGCGTTTTCCAGCTTCTGCACCGAAACGTTCAGACGTTCAAAGAACAGACCCCAGGTTTGCCCGGAAACGCGCAGCGCTTTGAAGCGTCCGGTTTCATGACGGGTGCTGGAGAGGCGTAAATCGATACACTCAGAGACCAGCTGCTGTACACGGGTACGGATCAGGCCGCGCAGATGCTGGCTGTAGCAGAATACTTCAACGCTGTCCGGCGGTGCCGCATCCTGGTGCATCTTACCGAGGATGGTTTTCAGCGCTTCGATCATCGCCTGCTCGCCGTTAAAATGCAGGGTACGCACCTCATTCCACGAGTTGCGGTACAGCAGATCAACGCTGCCCACCAGGCAATTTTGCTGCTCGCCAAAGCTGAACACATCCAGCTTGCGGAAATCGAAATGCACCACCTGATTGCGAAACGCCGCCGTCGGGTCATATTCCAGGTTGACGATAATCGCCAGGTGCCGGATTTCGCACGGGCTGTAGAGCGCTTTTGGCGTCGGAGCAGGCAGACGCAGCGGGAAGTGGTGCGATACGTCAGCGATCATTTCCTGCAGTTTCGCGAGATCGACCACCTCGTTGCCCTTAATAAACAACCGGGTACGGGAGGTCAGCAGGCCGTTGAACCACGCCCATGCCACCAGCTTGTTCAGGTAACGGTTATATTCCAGCGGCTGATGGCTGACGATCGAATCCATGTTCGGTGCGCGGTTGTAGAGATACCAACCGGTCCGGTTCGCGCGGCCAGGCGGAACGTAGATAAAGGTCAGGTTCGGTTCAGACAGGTCAGGCGAAATCTGCGGGTTCACCAGGGTTACTTTACCCGGCAGCGCTTCAAACGCGGCGTACAGCTTACGGGTCAACACCCCGATATCCTGCGGGCTGGCAGAGACGCTGAGGTTGTTGCGACGAGCAAAGCGGATCAGGTTACGGTAGCTCTGCATCATGGCATCGAGCAGTTCGTTATGCGCTTCACGCACCTGGTCGATTTTCCAGTTGGCGCGGTTATCGAGCATCGACAGGCGCTCTTCGTCCCATCCCCACTCTTTCACTAACTGACTGAGCACTTCACGACGCCAGCCAACGCACGCGCGTTCACGGCTGAGCTTTTCACAGACTTTGAGATAGAAACATCGACGAACCAGATCCAGACGGGTGGGATCGTCAATGGCTTTAAGGTATTCGGTGACGCGCTCAAGCATCATGCAGTAGGCATCGAGCCCAAAGGAGACGATCTCACCGTCATGCAGACGCTGTTTGATGTCCTTCGCCAGCAGGCGCGGCGTCGGGTATTCCCACGAGTAGGCTTCAAGCAGCAGGGTTTTCAATACCGCTTTGTACGGTGAATCGATACTTTTATACAGCTGCCACAGGCTCGCGCCAAAATACTCTTCAGCAGACAGGGAGCTTAAGCCGCCCAGATCCAGCCACTCGTTTGGCGTCAGCACTCCCTGGGAGTAAAGCATCATGACGTAATCGTCGTAATGCTCTTCTTCATTGCACGGCACCATATTCCACAGAATACGCTTACCGGCCAGGCGCACGGCGGTACGATAAAATTCATCCAGCAATAAGATATGCTGCGTCGAGCCGCAGTCTTCACCGCCCAGACTGCCACTTTCGTTATGACGGAAACGGTTTTCATCAATCAGGAAGAAGCTGACTTCAACGCCAAGCGATGCGGCCCAGCTCTCCAGCAGGCTGCACTTACGCTGCAACAACTGGCGCTCTTCATTATCGAGCCACGACTGATGGCAGACCCAGATATCCAGGTCGGAAGAACAGCTCTGCCCGACCGATGAAGTACTGCCCATGGTATAGAGGCCGGTGATCGGCAGTTCGCCTTTCGGCGATTCCTGCGGCGGCATGCCACGGTACAGTTCCAGCTCGTTCAGATAGTGCTGTTGGGTTTCATCAGGCGTGAAAATACAGATGCCCTGGGGAACGTTACCATCAAGATAACCCGGCATCAGCGGATGGTGATAATGCAGCAATGTCGGCAGTAGACTGTAAACCTGTTGGAAAGCAGGTCCCATCGCAGCAAGCGCGCGATCGACACGCAGTTGATTGATGGCATCCAGTCGCTGTTTCAGAGTCTCAATGTAGAGGTACAAGAGTATCGCCTGATGTTTAGAAGCTCTAATCTTCAATCGGACCGAGGATTATGCATTCACAGAATTCAGAAATAGCTGTCAGCCTTTTCGCCCTTGTCTTTATGGTCTGAGAGACGAAAAAATGGTCTAAAACGTGATCAATCTAACACCTTGCCGATTGACCGTAAAGAAAGATGCGCTACATACAAGTGTAGCACCGTTCTGTACGTGTAAATTCCTGAATACGGCTGCAGGCAACTAAGGTCGCCGCCTTGCCCTGATTCCCTTCAATGTCCGTAAAACTGACAGTCCAGAGACAACAATGTTAGGATGGTCAGCAGACGATTAAGACGGTAACAAGCATGTTAGACAATGTTTTAAGAATTGCCACACGCCAAAGCCCACTTGCGCTCTGGCAGGCACATTATGTGAAGCAGCGCCTCGAAGCCTGCCATGCGGGTTTACGCGTTGAGCTGGTGCCCATGGTCACCCGTGGCGATGTGATTCTTGATACCCCGCTGGCGAAAGTCGGCGGTAAAGGCTTGTTTGTGAAAGAGCTGGAGCTGGCGCTGCTTGAGGATCGCGCCGATATCGCGGTCCATTCAATGAAAGACGTGCCGGTTGATTTCCCCGAAGGGCTGGGTCTGATCACCATTTGCGAGCGTGAAGATCCGCGCGACGCCTTTGTATCAAATCACTACGACTCGCTGGCGGCGCTGCCTCAGGGCAGCGTGGTTGGCACGTCAAGTTTACGCCGCCAGTGCCAGTTGGCCGAGTGCCGTCCGGATCTGATTATTCGATCCCTGCGCGGCAACGTTGGCACCCGCCTCAGCAAGCTGGATAACGGTGAATATGATGCCATTATTCTGGCGGTCGCGGGCCTGAAGCGCCTGGGGCTGGAATCACGCATTCGCGTGGCTCTGTCGCCCGAACAATCGCTGCCGGCCGTTGGCCAGGGCGCTGTGGGTATTGAGTGCCGCCTCGATGATACGCGCACCCATGCGCTACTCGCGCCCCTCAACCACGCTGAGACCGCGATCCGCGTGCAGGCCGAACGCGCCATGAATATGCGTCTGGAAGGGGGATGCCAGGTACCGATTGGCAGCTATGCTGAATTAATCGATGGTGAACTGTGGCTGCGCGCGCTGGTTGGTGCCCCAGACGGTTCGCAGATGGTGCGCGGCGAACGTCGCGGCAAACCGCAGGATGCCGAGCTGTTGGGCGTTTCGCTGGCAGAAGAGCTGCTGAATAATGGCGCCCGTGAAATCCTCGCGGACGTGTATAACGGAGAACCCCCGGCATGAGTATTCTTGTCACCCGCCCTTCTCCCGCTGGAGATCAGTTAGTGAGCCGTCTGCGCGCACTGGGGCAGGTGGCCTGGAGCTTTCCGCTGATTGAATTTTCCCCAGGCCGGGAGCTACCGATGCTTGCCGGTCATCTTCGCACGCTGCAGGCAAGCGATCTGCTGTTTGCCCTGTCTCAACATGCCGTCGAATTTGCCCACGCCCGGCTACAGCAGGACGGCCAGTGCTGGCCTGATGAACCCGGCTATTTCGCCATTGGCCGGAGCACCGCCCTCGCGCTGCATACCGAAAGCGGCAAGGACGTTCGTTATCCACGGGATCGGGAAATCAGCGAAGTCTTGCTACAATTACCTGAATTACAAACTGTTGCAGGGAAGCGCGCCCTGATTTTGCGCGGCAACGGTGGACGCGAACTGCTGGGCGACACGCTCCGCGATCGCGGAGCCGAAGTCATATTTTGTGAATGTTATCAACGTTGTAATAAGTACTATGACGGTGCGCAAGAGGCGATGCGCTGGCAGTCTCGTGGTGTTACCACGCTGGTGGTGACCAGCGGTGAAATGCTGCAACAGCTCTGGTCGCTTACGCCAGAATGGTATCGCGAAAACTGGTTACTCCGCTGTCGGCTGCTGGTCGTCAGTGAGCGTCTGGCGAACCTCGCCCGGGAACTGGGCTGGCAAGATATTCGGATCGCTGATAATGCCGACAACGATGCGCTGCTGCGCGCATTACTATAACTCTCATAATGGGAAGCCATAATGACGGAACAAGAAAAATCCTCCGCCGTGGTTGAAGAGACCAGGGAGACTGTGGATGTTACGCCACAGCCAGAAACGACTGAGAAAAAACAGGGCAGCAATAAAACCAGCCTGGCGCTGAGCGCGATTGCGATCGCCATTGCGCTGGCCGCAGGCATTGGCCTGTATGGTCTGGTGAAACAACAAGCCACCAACCAGACAACCACCAGCGATGCGCTGGTCACGCAGATAACGGCGCTGCAACAATCTCAGCAGACGCAAAAAGCGGAGCTGGATGCAGTCATCAAGCAGCAGGCCGCGCAGCTGACCGATGCCAATCGTCAGCAGGCTGACCTGACGAAACAGCTGGATGAGATGCAGCAAAAAGTGGCAACCATTTCTGGCACAGACGCCAAAACCTGGCTGCTGGCACAGGCTGATTTCCTGGTCAAACTGGCCGGGCGTAAACTGTGGAGCGATCAGGATGTCACCACTGCAGCAGCGCTGCTGAAAAGTGCGGATGCCAGCCTTGGTGACATGAATGACCCGAGCCTGATCGCCGCACGTCGTGCGCTGACCGAAGATATCGCCAGCCTGGCGACCGTCTCGCAGGTGGACTATGACGGCATCATTCTGAAAGTGAATCAACTGTCGAACCAGATTGATAACCTGCGTCTGGCTGACAATAACGACGATGACTCCCCGATGGATTCCGACAGCAGCGAGCTCTCCAGCTCTCTCGGCGAATGGCGCATTAACCTGCAAAAAAGCTGGCAGAACTTTATGGACAGCTTTATTACCATTCGCCGTCGCGATGAAACTGCCGTACCGCTGCTTGCCCCAAATCAGGACGTCTACCTGCGCGAGAATATTCGTTCACGCCTGCTGGTGGCCGCACAGGCGGTCCCGCGCCATCAGGAAGAGACCTATAAACAGGCGCTCGATAACGTCTCGACCTGGGTCCGCGCTTATTACGATACTGATGATGCCACCACCACGGCCTTCCTCGACGAAGTGGACAAGCTAAGCCAGCAAAACATCACCATGAACGTGCCGGATAAACTGGAAAGCCAGCCAATCATGGAAAAGCTGATGCAAACGCGCGTGCGTAATCTGCTGGCCCAGCCTGGCGTCGCGGCGCAACCTGCTGCTGAGGCGCCAGCGCCAACACCGGCCCCTGACAGCGCACCACAAGGAGAGTAATCATGATTAAAGTCTTATTACTCTTCGCACTGTTGATCGCCGGGATCGTGCTCGGCCCAATTCTGGCGGGTCATCAGGGCTATGTGTTGATCCAGACCGACAACTACAACATCGAAACCAGTGTCACCGGTTTAGCGATCATACTGATCCTGGTAATGGTGGCGTTCCTGGCGATCGAGTGGATCCTGCGCCGTATTTTCCGCACTGGCGCGCATACCCGCAGCTGGTTTGTCGGACGCAAGCGCCGCCGTGCGCGTAAGCAGACCGAGCAGGCGCTGCTGAAGCTGGCCGAAGGCGATTATCAGCAGGTTGAAAAGCTGATGTCGAAAAATGCCGATCACGCCGAACAGCCGGTGGTCAACTATCTTCTGGCAGCCGAAGCGGCGCAGCAGCGTGGGGATGAAATCCGCGCCAATCAGCATCTGGAGCGCGCATCCGAGCTGGCAGAAAAAGATCAGATCCCGGTCGAAATCACCCGCGTACGACTGCAGCTGGCACGCAATGAGAATCATGCTGCCCGCCACGGCGTCGATCACCTGCTGGAAATCGCTCCGCGTCATCCGGAAGTGCTGCGTCTGGCAGAACAAGCCTATATTCGTACGGGCGCATGGGGCTCGCTGCTGGACATTATCCCGTCGATGGCAAAAGCCGAAGTGGGTGATGATGAACAGCGCGATGACCTGCAGCGTCAGGCCTGGATTGGTCTGATGGACCAGGCGCGTGCCGATCAGGGCAGCGATGGTCTGAAAACCTGGTGGAAAAACCAGAGCCGTAAAACGCGCCAGCAGGTACCCCTGCAGGTGGCGATGGCGGAGCATCTCATTGAGTGTGACGATCATGACACGGCGCAGGGCATTATTCTGGATGGCCTGAAGCGTCAGTACGACGATCGGCTGGTGATGGTGATCCCGCGTCTGAAAACCAATAACCCGGAACAGATCGAAAAAATGCTCCGTCAGCAAATCAAAACTGTGGGCGACCGCCCGCTGCTGTGGAGCACCCTCGGTCAGTCGCTGGCGAAGCATGGCGAATGGAAGGAAGCCAGCCTTGCCTTCCGCGCGGCGCTAAAACAGCGCCCGGATGCGTTTGATTACGCCTGGCTTGCCGATACGCTGGACAAGCTGCACATGCCGGAAGAAGCCGCCGCGATGCGTCGCGATGGTCTGCTGCTGACGTTGCAGAACAATCCCCCGCAATAATTCAACAGGAGGCCAGACGGCCTCCTTTTTTTATCACTCTTCTCACCGATAGATTCTCCTGCTACATTTTCTGCAATCATCTTCAGGATCGCCTCCGCCAATGTAACGACATCCTTTCATCAAACATTTTTCCTGCACGCGCCTTGCCGCGTGGACGTAATCGTTTTTGAAAGGATTGTTCATGAACACGCTTTTATATGCGCTTTTTAGCGCGCTCCGCTGCCATCGCTGGCTGCGAATGTTGGCCTGCGCCTTTCTCTTTACCTCGCTGGGAAATGGCTTAACTCAGGTGCTGGTGTTTGGTCTGCTTTTAGACTGGCAGGCTCCCGCCTCACTGTTAACCCTGGCATACCTGTTTGCAACGCTACCAGGATTTTTAGGCAGCCTCGTCGGGGAGAAGCTGTGCCTCTCTTATTCACCCATCACACTGCTGATAGCAACGGAGTGCCTGGGTTTCATCGCCCTGCTGTTTCCGCTGATGGGTATTCATTTTCATAGCATCACGGCAATGCTGGCGGTTCAGTCCACGGAGGCCTTTCTGGGCGGGATGAGCTGGCCGGCGCTCACCTTGCTGTTCAAGCGTGGGTTATCTGAAGCCGAACTGCCTGCTGCGACCTGTCTGGAGAATGTCATTTTTGCTTCTCAGGTGCTGGCAGGAACGGGACTGGGCATTGTACTTTTCCATCATCTGCCCGCTCTGGCACTGGTTGGGATCGACGCACTCACTTTTGCTGGCTCGTTGCTGATGCTGGCGCTTGCAGGCAAATCACTGCCTTCTCTTGTCACGCATTATGCAGCAGAAACTGCCCGACCTGGCGCAGTGCACTGGCGAACGCTGGCACCGCAACAAAAGCGCAGCCTTTTGCTGTTACCCGCTCTCGCTGCCGTGGGTTCACCTGCCATGGCGCTGCTTCCTGCGCTGGCGCAGCAAATCGAACCGGATAACGCCGCAGGTCTGGCACTGCCCTTACTTTTTGCCCGTAGCCTGGGGCAATTGTGCGGCCCGCTGCTGCTTAAAAGAGACAGCTTGCCGCGCTATGCCAGACAAAACCGGCTCCTGCTGCTCTGCCTCGGTCTCTTTTTAATCTCATACGGTGTAATTCCGCTGCTGTCAGGCGTGCAGATACTGGGGATGGTTTTTCTCGCCCATCTGGCCTCTAACATTGTCTTTGCGGCAGGCACGTTTAGCGTATTAAGCAGCTTTCAGGCAGCCGAGGTCTCTTCTGCCAGCGGCAAGGCGTGGCGATGGCAAACGGTCAGCGCATCATTGTTTACCTGCATCGCCGCGCTGGTTGCCGCCTCGCTGGGGCCGATGCAGGCCCTATACATTGTTTCGACGGGCGCGCTGCTGATGGTGGCGGGGATCATGGCGCATTATCGTCAATAACCCATAAAAAAACGCCTGCTAAAAAGCAGGCGTTAAAAAGGTCATTTGACAACTTGTGGTGCTTCACTCAACGTTGTGCCCAGGGTGTTTGATGAGGCCGAAGCGACATCTGTCAGTGGACGATAAGCACCGTAAATGGCTCTGCATCATTCCGGAGTTTATGAGGCACTAAGGCGAACATAAGAGGTGGAATGAGCATCTACAGGTATATTATTGCACGTAACGTGCCAACGCTGCATGTTGAAGTTCTACATCACGCAACTTTTTAAGATAAAAGGAATTTGTGCCGGTTCGGCAGTATTACGACAGTAGAAAGCGGCGGCACGAGCGGTAAATTGTCGCCTGAGAGCGACACTAATTGCGGAAAGGTAAAATATTGTTGTTTTTCAATTAGATAAGTGTCACTTATTCACGACAAGCAGAGATGTCGCTGTCGGTCATTAGCAACACGGGCAGGAATGGCAGAAAACAAAAAACCCCGCCGAAGCGGGGTTCAAAATTGGTCGGCGAGAGAGGATTCGAACCTCCGACCCACTGGTCCCAAACCAGTTGCGCTACCAAGCTGCGCTACTCGCCGTTGTACTGCTTTTTTTGAATTTTTATTTCAATTCAATATAAGTCGTGGTGCGAGGGGGGGGACTCGAACCCCCACATCCTAAGGACACTAACACCTGAAGCTAGCGCGTCTACCAATTCCGCCACCTTCGCAATTCACAACCTATCTAATAATGGGGTGGCTAATGGGACTCGAACCCACGACAACTGGAATCACAATCCAGGGCTCTACCAACTGAGCTATAGCCACCACAACTTTATTCTTTCACGCGGTTCTGCCTACTTAACAGACCACCGCAGCTCCAGCACCGGGTTAATGGTGCGCCCGACAGGATTCGAACCTGAGACCTCTGCCTCCGGAGGGCAGCGCTCTATCCAGCTGAGCTACGGGCGCTTAGCGCCGTTGCGGGGCTGGATATTACGGAGGTCTCGGTCTGCTGTCTAGTGCTTTTTTAAAAATAAATGCGCGTTTGATTATAGATTGCGCATTTTGCCGCTTATTCCTTCATTTTCAGACTTTCAACATGCCGACCGAGGCCAAAAAGCTTATATCCGAGCGACACGGCAGCCATGAAGATCGCACCGACAAACAGCGACATGCGGGTATCTTCATTGATATACATTCCAACCAGGACGCAGACCAGGAATGCCATGGTTAAATAGTTTGCCCATGGGAACAGTATTGAGCGGAACGGATGGCTGGCAATCGCGTTTTTATGTGCCTGACGGAAACGCAGCTGGCTAATCAGGATCACAAACCACGGCACCATGCCCGGCAGCACGCTAGCGCTGTAGACATAGACAAACACCTGCTGCGGATTCGGAATAATGTAGTTCAGGCAAGATCCCACCAGCAGAATGAGAATAGAAACCGCCACCCCCGCCACCGGCACCCCCACGCGCGACACTTTACCCATCGCCGCCGGAAGCTGACGGTTTTTCGCCAGCGCGTACAGCATACGCCCGCAGCTGTACATGCCGCTGTTACAGCCGGAGAGTGCCGCCGTCAGCACCACAAAATTAATAATGCCCGCCGCGGCAGTAATACCAATCTTCGCAAAAGTCAGCACGAACGGGCTGCCGGTGGTGCCGATCTGGTTCCACGGGAAGATAGTTACGATGACAAAAATGGCGCCTACATAGAAAATCAGGATCCGCCACAGCACCTTGCCTACCGCGCTGCGCAGCGTGACCTGTGGGTTTTTCGCTTCACCTGCGGTAATGCCGATAAGCTCAACCCCCTGATAAGAGGCTACCACGATACAGAGCGCGGTCAGGAAGCCTTTCCAGCCGCCCGCAAAGAAGCCACCGTGTTCGGTGAGGTTGCCAAAACCGATTGCCTGCCCGCCGTTGCCGAGGCCAAAGAAGATCACCCCCAGGCCCACCACAATCATCACAATAATAGTGGTGACTTTAATCATCGCGAACCAGAACTCAATCTCACCGTACAGGCGCACGGCAGCAAGGTTGGCCAGCGCCACCAGCCCCACGGCGATAAGCGCGGGTATCCACTGCGCCATTTCCGGGAACCAGAACTGCACGTAGACCCCGATGGCGGTGATCTCCGATATCCCCACCGCCATCCACATAAACCAGTACGACCATGCGGTGAGATAGCCGAAGAACGGGCTCATGTAACGGTGCGCATACACGGCGAACGAACCGGCAACCGGCTCAAGGAATAACATTTCGCCCATTGAGCGCATGATGAAGAAAACGAACAGTCCGGCGACGATATACGCCAGCAGGACCGACGGGCCAGCCCATTTCAGGGTGCTGGCGGAGCCCATAAACAGGCCCACGCCAATCGTCCCCCCCAGGGCGATAAGTTCTATATGACGTGCTTCCAGCCCACGCTGAAGCTCCGGTTTTTTCTCTGCCATAAATCCTCGGTTGTGCTTGCTATTTTCCCGGCCTGCGCCGGTTATTGTTATGGGTAAAGATCGGCTATCGCAGGCTATGCAAAATCGACCGTCAATGTTTACGGTTGGCGCAAAAACAGCCTGGTGCGGTAGTGAGGGGAGGAATGGTTTCTTAAAATAGGTGAAATGGCAAATGAAGCGTTAAAAAAATGAATGTATTGCACATAAAACCAGCAGATTCTGCCGGAAAAGCGCAGCGCGAAGCGTCTATCGCGCTGCCAGGAAAGATTACAGGCGACCGGAGTAGTGCCAGCCGAGATAACGCAGCAGACGCAACTGACGGGTAATACGGCTGGGCTGCGACAGCAGACGATACAGCCACTCCAGACCCAGGTTCTGCCACACTTTTGGCGCACGTTTAACGTGGCCAGTAAAGACATCGTAGGTGCCACCGACGCCCATATACAGCGCATCCGGGCATACCTGGCGGCAGTCGCGCATCAGGATCTCCTGGCGCGGTGACCCCATCGCGACGGTGACAATTTTCGCCCCGCTGTCGCGAATACGGGCGAACAGCGCCTGCTGCTGATCGGCGTTGAAGTAGCCATCCTGGCTGCCGACGATGTTCACCTGCCACTGCGCGCGCAGTTTCTGCTCGGTTTGCGCGAGGATCTCAGGCTTGCCACCAATCAGAAAGACCGGTGTTCCATCACTACCCGCCCGCGCCATCAGCGCTTCCCAGAGGTCGGCCCCTGCTACACGCGAGATATTGGCATCCGTGTATTTTTTACGTACCGAGCGCACCACGCTGATCCCGTCGGCGTATTTAAACTCAGCCGCCTCGATCAGGTCGCGGACCTGGGCGTTATCCTCAATGGTAAGCATTTTTTCTGCATTGATGGCCACCAGAGTGCCGGTTTTGATCCTGCCGTCGGCGCACAGGTAGTCCAGCGCGTGTTGCATATTGCGCCAGCCAATCAACTTTAGTCCGCGCAGGTCATACAGCGGCGCAGAAGTATTATCCGTCATTACTATCCTTATCAGACTTGCGAAAGCGTCCTGCCGCTTGTCGGTTCACGTTTATGCACGAGTCCTGCCACGTCGAATAGCCAGTACAGCAGCTTCGCCATCAGCAGGCAGATGCCAAAAACCACCATAAAGAAGACCACGCGGGAGACAAACGAATCCAGCCCCTCACGCGCCAGCACGATCATATTGAAAATGGCACCAAAACAGAAACTATGCAAAATCGCTGCCTTATAGCGGTTCGTCTCCCGGTTACCCAGCGTATACAGCCAGTCGAACCATTTGATGATCAGCCCTACGGCAATGGCACCCGGCAGGATAAACCAGCCGCCGCCCATGACCACCAGCGACCCGATTAGCGTCGGCGATATCGCCAGCCCAGAGTGGTTGTTAAGCACTTCCCAGGTGAAGTAGTTGGCGGTATTCAGGACGATGCCCGGCCTGTCTGGCCATAGCCAGGTGGGGATAAAGACATAGAAATCGCGCACAATAGGCGCCAGCCCCTGGAAGTCGATTTTGTCGTAGTTCTGCAGCAGCAGGGCTAAATTTTCCCACGGCGAGAAGGTGTCGCGCGTCAGATACAGGAAGGTATAAAACGCCTCGTCGCCGCTGACGTTCATCCCATAGCGCTTCAGCGCCAGCCAGAACATGCCAACAATCCCCAGCACGCCCGCCGCAGCCAGCATCCACAACGAGATCCAACCGCGAATGATGCCGATAAACAGGAAGATGGCGAAGGCGATGATGATATTCGCACGCGTCCCGCCGACAATCATGTAGGTCAGCAGGCCAAACGCCACGGTACTGACGAGAAAAAACAGCCACGCCCGGGCGTCCTGACGCAGAAAATAGACCACCAGCATTGCCGGGATGAAGAAGTAAAAGAAGCGCTTAAGCGCCACGCCGGAGACTTCGCTGGAGAAGATCTGGCTGTAGGAGTTGAGCTTGAACAGCAAAAAGCCGTTGTGCATAAAGAAGATGCCGACGGTGACCAGCGCAATCAGCATCAACATCACCCAGGTAAGATGCGTCTCCACCCGGTTCATGGTAAACAGCGGCCTTCGGGGAGCAGTACGGCCTGCGGGTTTTAGCCGCGTCTTGTAGGCAATGTAGTAGACCGCATAGAAGCAGGTGGCCGACAGCAGCGCCTGCATCAGGATTTCCGGCGGTACCACCCCCACGTCGAAGCGGAACACCAGAATACTGGTCAGCGGAAAGCCGAAGTAGAAGGTCAGCAGGAACAGCAGCGAGAAGAAGACATTAAAGTTAAAGCGCACCCGCCGGAACTCAAACCAGGTCAGGGTGGCGATAAACAGCGAGCTCAGCAGCCAGATGACTAACAAGCCGCTAAATTGCAACTGGCTCATGCATTGTCTCCTGAGGCAATCCGCAGCGCATGTTGCCACGGCGTGAGGTAGTTGGGGCTGAAGAAGTCGATCGCGTTTTTATCCACCTGCGTCAACTGTCGTTGCGCTTCCCGCACCACCTCTTCGTTGAGGTCGTCAGTGGTGAACAGCACCGGAATGTGCTGCTCCGCCATATCCTGCCAGAACGGGTTATCGCGGTTGAGCACGCACGGCACGCCTGCCTGAATTAGCAGACACAGCGTGCCAATCCCCTGCTGGCGCGCGAAGATGAAATAGCCAAGATCGCACTGGCGCACCAGTGCGAGATAGTCATCAAACGCCAGCTTGTCGCTGAGGATCTGCAGATTTTCAGCACTGAATAGTGCCTGACCACTCTGACGGACTTCATCAATGTACGCCGCGTTATTAGCAGGATAGCCCATCGGCACAATCACGTTGACCGTATCGCCGAATTGCTGATGCACGGACTTCAGGGCGGCAATGTGCTCGTTACTGCGATCCCCGGAATTCCCCACCAGAATCGTCAGCTTGCCCTCACGTTTCGCCTCATTGGCTAAACCGTTCAGCGCCGGATCCATACGGGTCGGAAAATAGAGCCGTTCACGGCGAACCTTCGGATGACGCTGCGCGAAATAATTGAGATCGCCTTGGGTGGCAAAGACACAGCCCACGCGGCCCTGTGCCATACGACGCAGCGGGTAGAAGAGACGGAACTTCCATCCCTGCGATACCTCATACAGATCGGCACCCCAGATATGCCAGTAAAACTGGGCGGGTTTAATGCCACCACTTAGCAGCGCCAGCCACAGGCCGGTATTAAACTGCCCGTGGAAAAAGAAACGCTGCTGGCGATTGGCTTTTGCTTTAGCAATCACTGCCCTGGCGAGTGAAGGTTTGTCCGGCCAGAAAGTCAGCTGCAGTGCCGGGCACGCAGCACACAGCCCGTTATCGTGCCCCACCACCATAAATTCGCGGGCCTGGTCACTGCCGGGCGCCAGTTCGTCATTAAAGAACCGCAAAACGGTCTGGTTATGGTGTGGGATATCCGATCCCAGGACGTGAATCAGTGCAGTCATGTACGTTTATGCCAAAGTAAAAAGACGCCGCAACAGGCAGCAAAATAAACGATGTAAGTAGCCATATACGCCTGGGCCGCCCCCAGTGCGCCGTGTGCAGGGATCAGCCAGTGCGAAAATACGGTGAGCAGCGCGAACTGGCTGATTTCTGCCAGAATATAGAGCCGCAGTGAGGCTTTGGCGATCACCAGATAACCAAAGACGTAAGCGCCTACTTTCAGTACATCGCCCACCAGCTGCCAGGCAAACAGATCGCGCATGGCGATAAATTTGTCGGAGAACAGCAGCCAGATCGCCACATCGCGCAGGAGCCAGACGGTAAAGCTGGCCGCTGCTACGGCAGGGAGTACGAAGCGCAGCGCGCGCAAAATCTCGCGGGAGATCTCCTGCCGGGCGGTCAGCCGCGACAGAGTTGGCAGCAGGTAAACGCTAAACGAAGCGGTGATGAACTGCAGGTAGGCATCGGAAATACTGCTAACTCCTTGCCAAATCCCCACTTCATCCCAGCTGTAATGCGCCGCCAGCAGGTTTCGCATCATCACGTAGGCCACCGGCAGGGTCACGGAGGTAATGAGCGCCATAAGGGTAAATTTACCCAGCTGCCCCGCCAGCATCTTATCCCACTGGGGCTTCAGGTAACTGAGCGGAACGGAGCCTCTGCGAATCAGCATAACCGCAGCCGGGATCACCACCAACGCAGGAACCAGCGCCAGGCCAAGCAGCGCGCCTTCGTAGCCGCCCAGACGATAGCAGGCGTAATACGCGACGACGCCAATCAGGCTGCCGGCGATCAGCGCGAGCGCATTCCCGGCCGCATCACGAAAGCCCTTCATCAGGGCCAGCAGCAGGTTCGCCCAGGCGATGCCCATCTGCACCAGTGCTACCAGCCGCACCAGGCCCTGGTAGCCTTGATGACCGAAGAGCCCCTGGCTGATGGGCGCTGCCGCCAGCAGGAATACCGCCGCCAGCAGAGTGGAAAAGCCCAGCACCATCGCCGACGAGGTGCCCACTACCTTACGCAGCTGTGCCGTATCGTCGTGGTATTGCGCGACGTACTTGGTTACACCGTTGAAAATGCCCGCCCCGGCCAGCACACCCAGCACAGTGACCAGTTGGCGAAAGTTACCCGCCTGTCCGACCCCCGCAGGGCCAAACGACACGGCCAGCAGTTTGACGACCAGCAAGCCTACGCCGATCTTGACGAGTGTGGACGCTGCCGTCCACACCGATGCTTTCGCCAGAGACATATCAGCCGAAGTAACTCAGAAGGGTATTAATGACCGTACGCTGGTTGACCGGCGCGAGGTTGTAGAACAGCGGCAAGCGGAGTAACCGCTCACTTTCTTTGGTGGTAAAGCGATCGGCACCCACAAACTCGCCAAAGGCTTCACCTGCCGGACTGGAATGCAGCGGAATGTAGTGGAACACCGCCATGATCTCGGCTTCTTTCAGATACGCGATAAGCGCACTGCGATCGTCATTATCCCGCAGCTTCAGGTAGAACATATGCGCGTTATGCACACAGTCGGCCGGAATAGTCGGCAGTTCGATAAGACCTTTACGCGCCAGTGGGGCCAGCGCATCGTAATAGGTCTGCCACAGCGCCAGGCGCTGCTGGTTAATACGATCGGCTGCTTCCAGTTGGGCCCACAGGTAAGCCGCCTGCAGATCCGCCATCAGATAGCTGGAGCCGATATCGCGCCAGGTGTACTTATCCACCTGCCCGCGGAAGAACTGGCTGCGGTTAGTGCCTTTCTCGCGGATGATTTCAGCGCGTTCAACCAACGCGCGGTCATTAATCAGCGTTGCGCCGCCTTCACCGCCCGCGGTGTAGTTTTTGGTTTCATGGAAGCTAAAGCAGCCGATATGACCGATGGTGCCCAGCGCCCGCCCCTTGTAGGTAGACATCACGCCCTGAGCGGCATCTTCCACCACGAACAGGTTGTGCTTTTTAGCGATGGCCATGATGGTGTCCATCTCGCACGCCACACCCGCATAGTGCACCGGCACGATGGCCCGGGTCTTATCGGTGATCGCCGCTTCAATCAGCGTCTCGTCGATATTCATGGTATCCGGGCGGATATCAACAAAAACGATTTTCGCCCCGCGCAGGACGAAGGCGTTTGCCGTCGAGACGAAGGTGTAGCTCGGCATGATCACTTCATCGCCTGGACCGATGTCCAGCAGCAGTGCCGCCATTTCCAGCGATGCGGTACAGGACGGAGTGAGCAGCACCTTCGCGCTCTTGAAACGCTGCTCCATCCACTGCTGACAACGGCGCGTAAAGCCGCCATCGCCACAAAGTTTGCCACTGCCCATCGCAGACTGCATGTAATCGAGTTCAGCGCCCACGACAGGAGGCGCATTAAATGGGATCATCTTTTCACCTGTATAGCCAGTAAGCGGTTGATTCAATGTTGCCACCGCTTGCAATGTAACGTTTAAGCGCGGCGGTGTTACCCATTTGGGTCGCCACCCGCAACGTGGAAAGCTTCTGCTGCTGCGCCCAGCACAGCGCCGCCTGCATCAGTTTCTCGCCCATCCCACGCCCGGCCAGCAGGCCAATACGCGCTTCGGCATCGTTTAGCTGACGCAGGGAGACAAAACCCTGGAGGGTGCCATCCGCTGCACGGAACACGAGACAAAGATGGTCGAAGGTGCCTTTTACCGCGTTTTCGATCCACTGGGCATAGAATCGGCCGCTGTCATCAGGGGCGTACCATGGCGCACGGAAGCGGCTCTGGGCGAAGGCCTGCGCGGCCAATTGGCGCAGTGCAGGGATATCCTGTTCAGTTGCCCTTTCGCCACCCGGGTTAGCGTGTTGCGTCACGGCGATCGCCAGATCGACCTCACCTTCGACCAGCCTGAATCCCTGCTGCTGGAGCGCGTCCAGCCAGTCGGCTCGGGTGGCCGGTATTTTGGCCTGCACGCGCTGCCAGGAGGTAAAATCTGACGCGGTCAGCGGCGGGGCGTCATCTGAGACCCGCACAATCGCGCTGGGCAGAGAGAAAAACTGACTTTCCCACTCCAGCGGCTGCAGCACACCGTGCAGCTGACTCAACGCCAGACGCCTTTGGTATCAACGATATAACTCTGCTGAACAGCGTCGCCCGGGATCGCTTTAAATTCATTGTGATCCACAAGCAGTACCAGCACATCTGCCGTGGCCAGCGCGTTATCCAGGTTTGTCAGGGTGCAGCGATCGGCAAGCTTGTTCGGTAACGTATGGATATTCGGCTCAACCACCTGCGTTTCGCCGCTGTGCCAACTGGCTATCATTTCAGCAATTTCCATCGCCGGGCTTTCACGCAAATCGTCAATGTTCGGCTTAAATGCCAGGCCAAAACAGGCGATGGTCAGCTCGTTTGCCCGCTTGCCGCTGTGGGTCAGGCAATCGGCAACGGTGGCTTTCACCTGATCCAGCACCCAGTGCGGTTTGCTGTCGTTCACTTCGCGGGCAGTGCGGATAAGACGCGCCTGCTCGGGATTTTGCGCCACGATAAACCACGGATCGACCGCGATACAATGGCCGCCGACCCCAGGGCCAGGCTGCAGAATATTGACCCGAGGATGGCGATTTGCCAGACGAATCAGTTCCCAGACATTAATCCCCTGATCGGCGCAAATCAGCGACAGCTCGTTGGCAAACGCAATGTTGACGTCGCGGAAGCTGTTTTCCGTCAGTTTGCACATTTCAGCAGTGCGTGAGTTGGTCACCACGCACTCACCTTCGAGGAAAATGTTGTACAGCTCACTGGCGCGGGCGGAACAGACCGGAGTCATCCCGCCAATCACGCGGTCATTCTTAATCAGCTCGACCATTACCTGCCCCGGCAGCACACGCTCCGGGCAGTAAGCGATGTTAATGTCGGCCTGCTCCCCTGCCTGCTGCGGGAATGTCAGGTCCGGGCGCGCTTCGGCCAGCCACTGGGCCATCTGCTCGGTGGCACCCACGGGTGACGTTGATTCCAGGATAACCAGCGCGCCTTTTTTCAGCACCGGGGCGATGGATCTGGCTGCCGCTTCGACATACACCATATCTGGCTCGTGATCGCCTTTGAAGGGCGTCGGTACCGCAATCAGGTAGGCATCGGCAACCACCGGCGTGGTGCTGGCTTTCAGGAACCCGCCCTCAACGGCGGCTTTCACCACCTTGTCGAGATCCGGTTCGACGATATGAATTTCACCGCGGTTGATGGTGGCAACCGCATGCTGGTTGATATCCACGCCCACGACCTGTTTTTGACGGGAAGCAAATGCCGCCGCCGTTGGCAGCCCAATGTAGCCAAGACCAATGACTGAAATGGTAGCAAAACTCATAGCGATACCCGATTGTGTTTAAGTGCGTACAAAATACGGTCGCAGGCCTGTCCATCGCCATAAGGATTATGGGCGCGACTCATGGCCTGGTACTCTCCGTCGTCGTGCAGCAGACGCGTCACTTCTTCAACGATCAGCTGCGAATCGGTACCCACCAGGCGTACCGTTCCGGCTTTTACTGCTTCCGGACGTTCGGTGGTTTCACGCATCACCAGCACCGGTTTACCCAGCGACGGTGCTTCTTCCTGAATACCGCCCGAGTCCGTCAGGATCAGCCAGGCGTGATTCATCAGCCAGACAAAGGGCAGATAGTCCTGTGGCTCGATGAGGATGACGTTTTTAACGTGCCCCAGAATACGATTGACCGGCTCGCTGACGTTGGGATTGAGGTGCACTGGATAGACGATCTGCACATCTTCATTTTGTGCAGCAATTTGCGCCAGCGCGTGGCAAATTTGCTCGAAGCCCTGGCCAAAACTTTCCCGACGGTGGCCGGTGACCAGAATCATTTTTTTGCCGTTGGCGAGGAACGGATACCGCTCGGCCAGTTCACCGCGCAGGGTATCGCTTGCCAGTACCCGATCGCGCACCCAGATCAGCGCATCAATCACCGTATTGCCGGTCACAAAGATATGTTGATCCGCGATATTTTCCCGGCGCAAGTTTTGCCGGGAATTCTCGGTCGGAGCAAAGTGATACATCGCCAGATGGCCGGTCAGAGTACGATTCGCCTCTTCAGGCCAAGGGGAATAGAGATCGCCGGTACGTAATCCGGCCTCCACATGCCCTACCGGAATGCGCTGGTAAAAGGCCGCCAGGCTCGTGGCGATGGTGGTGGTGGTATCGCCATGAACCAGCACCACGTCAGGCTTAAATGATTCCAGAATAGGCTTTAACCCTTCCAGAATACGGCAGGTAATTTCGGTTAATCCTTGCCCGGGCTTCATAATATTGAGGTCGTAATCGGGAACAATGGAAAAGAGATTAAGGACCTGATCCAGCATCTCCCGATGCTGTGCGGTCACGCACACCTTCGCTTCAAAATCAGGATCATTTGCCAGCGCATGCACCAGAGGCGCCATCTTGATGGCTTCCGGCCGTGTACCAAAGACGGTAAGTACTTTCACATCGATTCTCTTCGATTAGACGATGAAGGCCATGAGCCTTCATCGTAGATGGCGTTCTTAAATTTTGCGACGACGCGTTAATGCCACGCCAGCGCCAATTAAGGCACCTACAATCCCCCACATAATCATCAGGAATGCACGACGTGGACTATCGCGTTTTACAGGTTCTTCAGGCGTTCGCAAATAACGATAGGTCTGAAAACGCGGGTCCAGTGTCGGACCTACGTTGAGGGTGGTCAGCATGGCGCGGTTTTGATCGTAGTCGAGGTCAAAGTCAGGCCCTACAGCCTGCAGATTTTCGAGTCGTGCCTGCAGCATTGGACGACCAAGCAAGAACATTTCAGAATCAGGCAGTTCATCGGCAGGGACGTCAGTTTCACTGCGGGAGATATTGCTCTTCTCCGCCACTTTCAGCGCCTGTTCGATGGTGTGGATCCGACGGGTAAAGATCGCTTTGGCCACCTCTTCCTGACGTTTCACCTGCGCTTTCATCTGGATGGTCCGCGCAGCCCAGGCACCTTTCAGCTCATCATTGAGATGGCTCGCCGCCCGCTGACTCGCAAAAGCAACGTACTGACGCAGCAGGTTGTTGGCATCCGGCGCGGTTTCGGCGATCAGCTTGACGCTGTCGTTGACGTTGCGCAGCGGATCGCCTGCCATAAACTGGATATTATTGATTAACTCATCAAGGAGAGCGGCATCCGCTTTACTGTTGCCAACCATCCGCTGTTTGAAATAATCGGTCTGGTTCCAGAAATCGCGACGCGTATCCCAGGAGGCGAGTTGCATGACGAATTCTTTATACGATTCATCCATTACCGAAGGCTGGTCTGCGGGCACGAGATTCGCTTTGACATCCAGATTGCGCAAAAACTGCTGCTGTGAGTAAAAGCCACCGAGCATGTTAACCGTCGGACGATCGGTGATAGCCGTTGCGCTCCATTCCTGTCTGGCGAAAAAGGTGTAAGCCAGTGCGATAAGCGCAAAGCCCAGCGCGATTCCTGCAATCCACAACTTGCCCGCCCATAACACGCGGAACAAACCACGAACGTCCAGCTCATTCTCAGTAACCACTGATTCTGCTCCCGCCAACGGTTGAGTCATTACAATCCCGATTTACTTAGTTATAGTTGGGTTATTGCCATTGCTTCGACGCATCCGGCGTTTTACGCGTTTAATGAATCGCGCCACTTTCCATGCGCGTTTAATGCAATAACCGTACAGGAAGAATGCTAGCAAGAATAATACCAACATTACCCATTCAGGAACGATATGCGTATATTCTGCGGCGACCCCAATCCCGGCCAGAAGAGCAGCGGCCAGGGTGATAAGGACAAATGCCTGCCGCGAGGTGAAGCCCGCCCGCATAATTAAGTGGTGAATGTGTTGACGGTCTGGCGAGAAAGGACTCATGCCCTTACGCAGACGGCGATACATAATCGCCACCATATCCATCAGTGGAATAGCAATAATCCACAGCGCTGTCACCGGGCTGATGGGATGGGTATTCCCCTGAGTCGTTTCCAGCAGGATCCAGATAACGGTAAAGCCGATTAACGTACTGCCCGCATCGCCCATAAACACTTTGTAGCGGCGCCCGAGCACGCCGAGGTTAAGGCAGATATACGGCAGAATGGCGGCGATCATTGCAAAACACCACATCGACAGGCTGTATTGACCGTCAAACCACAGGATGATGCCGATCGCAGCAAACGAGACGCTGGAAAGACCGCCCAGCAGGCCATCAATACCGTCCACCATGTTAAAGGCGTTAATCGCCGCCCAGACGGCAAACAGCGTCAGGAAGTAGCCGAACGGACCGAGTACCATCTCCCAGGTGCCAAAAATATAGCCAAGGCTGCTGAGATAGAGCTTGCCGACCACCATCATCACAACGCCAATGCCCGCCTGGACAGCGGCACGGAACTTCACGCTAATGTCAAATCGGTCATCAAGGGCACCCACCAACACCAGCACACCCGCGCACGCCAGATAGAGCGCAGCGTGTGGGATATAGTAGTCCGCAATCGCAAAGGTAAAGCAGATACCCGCATAAACGGAGATCCCCCCGACGAGCGGAATCAGACCTTGATGGCGTTTACGGAAATTGGGTTTATCCACCAGCCCCACGCGTTTCGCCACCTTACGGGCGAAAAACAAAAAGCAGGTGGTGAAAAGAAAAATACTGATTAGCTCAGTCACCGCAGTGAGTAGATTCACAATGGATGCTCTCAACAAATGTTAATCCTGGAAGTATAACCTTGAAGGCTCTGCTCCAGAAGGAAAAAGCAGGCCTCTGACAAGTCCCTTTGTTTATTTTTCAATCAATTAATTTTCTACTTTGACTAACATTCCTGTTTTCCAACTCGTCAGTAAACAGGGGTCGTCTGAAATTACAGCGTATAAGCCACAAAAGAAAAACGCCACGTAAAAACGTGGCGTTTTAGGCGTTTATTTACTTTACGAACGTTTCATCATGTCGAAGAAGTCGTCGTTGGTTTTGGTCATCGCCAGCTTGTTAATGAGGAATTCCATTGCGTCGATTTCACCCATTGGATGGATGATTTTGCGCAGGATCCACATTTTCTGCAGCTCTTCCTGAGTGGTGAGCAACTCTTCTTTACGGGTACCGGAACGGTTGTAATCGATAGCCGGGAAGACGCGTTTTTCAGCGATTTTACGAGAGAGGTGCAGTTCCATGTTGCCTGTACCTTTAAACTCTTCGTAGATAACCTCATCCATTTTGGAGCCGGTATCAACCAGCGCTGTAGCGATGATGGTCAGGCTGCCGCCCTCTTCAACGTTACGTGCCGCACCGAAGAAGCGTTTTGGACGATGCAGGGCATTAGCGTCCACACCACCGGTCAACACTTTACCGGAAGCCGGAACCACGGTGTTGTAGGCACGCGCCAGACGGGTGATAGAGTCAAGCAGGATGATCACGTCTTTCTTGTGTTCAACCAGACGCTTCGCCTTCTCGATTACCATCTCCGCAACCTGAACGTGACGGGATGCTGGTTCGTCAAAGGTAGAAGCAATCACTTCGCCTTTCACCAGACGCTGCATCTCGGTCACTTCTTCCGGACGTTCGTCAATCAGCAATACCATCAGCACACAGTCAGGGTGGTTGTAAGCAATGCTCTGCGCGATGTTCTGCAGCAGCATCGTTTTACCCGCTTTTGGCGGTGCAACAATCAGACCACGCTGACCACGACCAATCGGAGAAGCCAGATCCAGTACGCGAGCAGTTAAATCTTCAGTCGATCCGTTACCACGCTCCATACGCAGGCGAGAGTTCGCGTGCAGCGGCGTTAAGTTTTCAAACAGGATCTTATTGCGCGCGTTTTCCGGTTTATCGTAGTTAACTTCGTTAACTTTCAACAGCGCAAAGTAGCGTTCACCCTCTTTAGGAGGACGAATCTTACCTGAAATGGTGTCACCGGTGCGGAGGTTGAAACGGCGGATTTGGCTGGGAGAAACGTAGATATCATCAGGACCGGCGAGGTAGGAGCTGTCTCCAGAGCGGAGGAAACCAAATCCGTCCTGCAATATTTCCAGCACACCGTCGCCAAAGATATCTTCGCCACTCTTTGCGTGCTGCTTCAGGATGGCAAAAATGATGTCCTGCTTGCGCATACGAGCCTGGTTTTCCAGGCCCATATTTTCGCCGAGAGTGATCAGCTCAGAAACCGGCGTATTCTTTAATTCGGTAAGATTCATAATGGTGTGGGTTCTTAAACTCGGGGTAATACTCGAACTTAATTTGTGAGTGGTATGGCAGGGTCATCCATGCCTGTTAGCGGCTATCAACTCATGTCTGTTCGCTGTCTGCTTACAGGGAAAGCACAGAACTGAAACGACAAGACGGATTGAGTGACAAGCCCGGAATCTATCGACTTCTCGCACTGTGTATGTCAACAACGGGAAGTATCGGGTCAAACAAGATTCAAACAACAAGGTATGTTTAAAACGTAGTCATAGCTAACTTAGCACGACTAATGCCGGGCGTCCAGAGATCCAAACAATTTAGAAACCCCGGACGCACAGCCGAGAAACCTTACGCCAGATTAGCGTCGAGGAACTCTTTCAGTTGACCTTTGGACAGTGCGCCCACTTTGGTCGCCGCGACTTCGCCATTTTTAAACAGCAACAGGGTCGGGATGCCACGGATACCGTACTTCGGTGCGGTGCCCGGATTCTGGTCGATGTTCAGTTTAGCAACGGTCAGTTTGCCCTGATATTCGTCGGCGATCTCATCCAGAATCGGGGCGATCATTTTGCAAGGACCACACCATTCAGCCCAGAAATCGACGAGGGTCAGCCCGTCAGCTTTAAGTACGTCCGTGTCAAAACTGTCGTCAGTCAGGTGAATAATTTTATCGCTCATATATAACTCCACAGGAATAAGCCTGGCGCGTTGATGTCGCATCCATCAACGACGTGTTGATGGAGCAATAACCAACTAAAGGTTGACTTTATTTCACCGGATACGCTTTCGTAAAGCAATAGTAAGCTGATATTCTACCACACTATGAGCAAAACACATTTAACAGAACAGAAGTTTTCCGACTTCGCCCTGCACCCAAAAGTCATCGAAGCCCTTGAAACAAAAGGGTTTCATAACTGTACGCCCATTCAGGCTCTCGCCCTCCCGCTCACGCTGGCGGGTCGCGATGTTGCAGGGCAGGCGCAAACCGGTACCGGCAAAACGATGGCGTTCTTGACGTCAACGTTTCATTATTTACTTTCTCATCCGACAATTGCTGACCGTAAAGTTAACCAACCGCGCGCGCTGATCATGGCCCCGACGCGAGAACTTGCGGTACAGATCCACGCTGATGCAGAACCGCTGGCGCAGTCCACCGGCCTGAAACTCGGCCTGGCCTACGGCGGTGACGGTTATGACAAACAGCTGAAAGTGCTGGAAAGCGGCGTCGATATTCTGATCGGCACCACTGGCCGCCTTATCGATTATGCCAAACAGAATCACATCAACCTTGGCGCGATCCAGGTTGTGGTGCTGGATGAAGCCGATCGCATGTACGATTTGGGCTTTATTAAAGATATCCGCTGGTTGTTCCGTCGTATGCCTGTCGCGAACCAGCGCCTGAACATGCTGTTCTCCGCAACGCTTTCGTATCGCGTGCGCGAACTGGCGTTCGAACAGATGAACAACGCCGAGTACGTCGAAGTGGAACCGGAACAGAAAACCGGCCACCGTATTAAAGAAGAGCTCTTCTACCCTTCTAACGAAGAGAAAATGCGCCTGCTGCAGACGCTGATTGAAGAAGAGTGGCCGGACCGTGCAATCATTTTCGCCAACACCAAGCACCGTTGCGAAGATATCTGGGGCCATCTGGCTGCCGATGGACACCGCGTAGGTCTGTTGACCGGCGACGTTGCCCAGAAAAAACGTCTGCGCATTCTTGAAGACTTCACCCGTGGCGATCTGGATATTCTGGTTGCAACGGACGTCGCCGCACGTGGGCTGCACATCCCGGCCGTAACGCACGTCTTCAACTATGACCTGCCGGACGATTGTGAAGATTACGTTCACCGTATTGGTCGTACCGGTCGTGCAGGTGCCAGCGGAAACTCCATCAGCCTCGCCTGTGAAGAGTACGCGTTAAACCTGCCCGCGATTGAAACCTATATCGGGCACTCCATTCCGGTCAGTAAGTACAACCCGGATGCCCTGATGAGTGAGTTACCGCCGCCGAAACGCCTGACTCGCGCGCGTTCCGGCAATGGCCCGCGCCGTTCCAGCGCACCGCGTAATCGTCGTCGTTCAGGCTAAAAACTATGCACCGTTCCGCCTCGCTCTATGCAGCTATTGATTTGGGTTCGAATAGTTTTCATATGCTGGTTGTGCGCGAGGTGGCGGGTAGCATTCAGACGCTGACGCGTATTAAGCGTAAGGTCCGCCTCGCAGCGGGCCTTAGCGCGAATAATCAACTCTCTCCAGAAGCGATGGAGCGTGGCTGGCAATGCCTGCGCCTCTTTGCTGAACGTCTGCAAGATATTCCCTCCCTGCAAATTCGTGTCGTCGCCACTGCTACCCTGCGGATGGCGGTGAATGCTGGTGAGTTTCTTGCAACCGCGCAGGCGATCCTGGGCTGCCCGGTCCATGTGATTAGCGGCGAAGAAGAAGCCCGGCTTATTTATCAGGGCGTGGCGCATACCACCGGCGGTGATGAGCATCGTCTTGTCGTCGATATCGGCGGTGCAAGCACCGAACTGGTCACCGGTAATGGGGCGCAGGCCACTTCCCTGAACAGCCTGTCGATGGGCTGCGTCACCTGGCTTGAGCGTTACTTTACCGATCGCAACCTGGCGCAAGAAAACTTCGATGAAGCCGAAAAAGCCGCACGGGAAGTGTTACGCCCGGTAGCAAATGCACTGCGTTACCATGGCTGGAAAGTCTGCGTCGGCGCTTCCGGCACGGTGCAGGCGCTGCAGGAAATCATGATGGCGCAGGGGATGGACGAGCGCATCACGCTGGCAAAACTCCAGCAACTGAAGCAACGCGCCATTCATTGCGGACGGCTGGAAGAGCTGGAAATTGAAGGTCTCACCCTGGAGCGCGCGCTGGTGTTCCCCAGCGGGCTGGCGATCCTGATTGCCATTTTTACCGAGCTAAACATTCAGTGCATGACCCTTGCGGGCGGCGCACTGCGGGAAGGTTTGGTGTATGGCATGCTGCATCTGGCGGTAGATCAGGATATCCGCAACCATACGCTGCGCAATGTTCAGCGCCGGTTTATGGTGGATATCGAACAGGCAAATCGGGTGGCCAATCTTGCAGTAAGTTTTCTCGATCAAGTCGAAGATGAGTGGCATATTGAACCTATCAGCCGTGAACTGTTGCTAAGTGCCTGCCATCTACACGAGATAGGCCTGAGCGTTGATTTTAAACAAGCTCCACTGCATGCTGCGTACCTGGTACGTAATCTTGATCTCCCCGGTTTTACTCCCGCGCAAAAGAAACTGTTGGCCACGCTGGTCTTAAACCAGACGAACCCCGTCGACCTCTCTTCGCTCCATCAGCAAAATGCAGTGCCGCCGCGCGTGGCAGAACATCTCTGTCGCCTGTTACGTCTGGCGATTATCTTTGCCAGTCGTCGTCGGGATGATTTACTTCCAGCCATTACGTTGCAAGCAGAGGGCGAAACGCTCACACTGACGATGCCCGAGAAATGGCTGGATATTCATCCGCTTGCATCAGAAATGATCGAGCAGGAGTGTCAGTGGCAAAGTTATGTACACTGGATGTTGGACATCCATTAATCCAGGCCCGGCAGCGCCACGCTTACCGGGTCTTCAACACTAACGCCCTTTCGCTTTCTCCATCATCGCGCGAATATTTGCGATACTGGCCTGCCCTTTATGCATCCGCTCCTCGGCGCTAATCACTTTGCGTTCCTGCTCCCAGATAATATCGTCCTGAGGCAATTCCAGCAGGAAGCGGCTCGGCTCCGGACGGACCGTTTCACCGTACTGGCGGCGCTCTTTGCACAGGGTAAACGTCAGCTCTTTCTGCGCCCGCGTAATGCCTACGTAGGCCAGACGACGCTCCTCATCGACGTTCTCTTCTTCAATGCTGCTCTGATGCGGCAGTAAGCCCTCTTCCATTCCCACCAGATAGACGTACGGGAACTCAAGCCCTTTGGACGCATGGAGGGTCATCAACTGCACCTGATCCGCCTCTTCTTCGCTTTCGCCGCGCTCCATCATATCGCGCAGGGTAAAGCGTGTGACGACCTGGGTCAGGGTCATCGGTTCATCGATATCCGAACCTTCCAGCATGTCGGTCATCCAGCTGAAAAGCGTATTGACGTTTTTCATGCGCATTTCTGCCGCTTTTGGGCTGGCGGAGGTTTCATACAGCCAGGATTCGTAGTCGATACCGCGGATCAGATCGCGCACCGCGGAAATGGGCTCACGTTCGCTCAGCTGTTGGATCTCACCCAGCCAGTGGGTAAAGCGGGTCAGCGATTCGTAACCGCGCCCGGCCAGCGTCTGGCTCAGGCCCATATCGAAGCTGGCCGTGAACAGGCTTTTGTTGCGGGTCATCGCCCACTCGCCGAGTTTTTGTAACGTCGCCGGGCCAATTTCGCGCTTTGGCGTGTTCACTATTCGCAAAAAGGCACTGTCATCATTTGGGTTGGTCAGCACCCGCAGATAAGCGAGCAGATCTTTGATTTCAGGGCGTGAGAAGAACGACGTCCCACCAGAGATTTTGTACGGGATGCGGTTCTGCATCAGCATCTTTTCAAAGACCCGCGACTGGTGATTGCCGCGATAAAGAATGGCGTAATCTTTGTAATTGGTTTTATTAATGAAGTGATGGGCGATCAGCTCGCCAGCCACGCGCTCGGCTTCATGATCTTCATTATTGGCGCTTAGCACCTTCAGCTCGGTGCCGTAGCCCAGCTCGGAGAAGAGGCGTTTTTCAAAAACGTGCGGGTTATTGGCGATCAGGATGTTTGCCGCTTTCAGAATACGCCCTGATGAGCGGTAGTTTTGCTCAAGCTTGATGACCTGCAGTGCCGGGAAATCCGTGCTGAGCAGCACCAGGTTTTGCGGCCGGGCACCGCGCCAGGAGTAGATCGACTGGTCATCGTCGCCCACCACGGTAAAACGGGCTCGCTGCCCCACCAGCAGTTTTACCAGCTCATACTGGCTGGTGTTGGTGTCCTGATACTCATCCACCAGCAGATAACGGATCCTGTTCTGCCAGCGCTCGCGCACCTCTTCATTACGCTGCAGCAACAGCGTAGGCAGCAGGATCAGATCGTCAAAATCCAGCACGTTACAGGCTTTAAGGTGATCGTGGTACAGGCTGTAGCAGTGAGCAAAGATCCGGTCACGTTCGCCTTTGGCACTCGCCGCAGCCTGAGCGGGATCCATTAGATCGTTCTTCCAGTTGGAGATCGTCGAGATCAGCTGCTGCAGCACCACTTTGTCGTCTTCAATCAGCTCTTCGGTAAGCTCTTTGAGCAGCGCCACCTGGTCGGTATCGTCGAACAGAGAAAAGTTTGATTTCATTCCCAGGGCGGCGTATTCGCGTTTAATGATGTCCAGGCCCAGCGTATGGAAGGTGGAGATCATCAGGCCGCGCGCCTCTTTACGTCCCAGCGTTTGCCCGACGCGCTCTTTCATCTCGCGCGCGGCTTTATTGGTAAAGGTCACCGCTGCGATATGGCGTGCCTGATAGCCGCAGCCACGGATCAAGTGGGCGATTTTATTGGTGATCACGCGGGTTTTACCGGAACCAGCCCCTGCCAGCACCAGGCATGGTCCAGTAACGAATTCGACCGCTTGTTGTTGTCCAGGGTTTAAACGCATGGGAAATATTGCTCAATCTTCGAACGGGGTGTGGATTGTAGCAGAAAGCCGGGCGCAGATTTACCGGCTAATGATAAAGTGATCCAAACGCAATAGATCCTGAGAACACAACCATGGTTAAGACCGCAGCAGCCCTGCATATTCTGGTAAAAGAAGAGAAGCTGGCGCAGGAGATCCTCACGAAGCTGGAACGCGGCATTAGCTTCGATCATCTGGCCAAACGCTACTCCCGCTGTCCGACCGGACGCAACGGCGGCGATCTGGGAGAGTTTAAGCAGGGGATGATGGTGGGGCCATTTGATGAGGCCGTCTTTAGTTGTCCGCTGTTAAAACCGTACGGACCGGTGAAAACCAAATTTGGTTACCACATTATCAAGGTGCTGTTTCGGCGATAAGCCATGCTAAAATCGCCAGCCTCATTCCCCCTTTGAAGGCGCACATCATGGCTAAAACAGCAGCAGCACTGCATATCCTTGTTAAAGAAGAGAAACTGGCTCTTGAGCTTCTGGAGCAGATTAAGAACGGCGGTGACTTCGAGAAGCTGGCGAAAAAGCATTCCACCTGTCCATCAGGCAAAAAAGGCGGTCACTTAGGTGAATTCCGTCAGGGTCAGATGGTTCCGGCGTTCGATAAAGTGGTGTTCTCTTGCCCGGTGCTGGAGCCAACGGGCCCACTGCACACTCAGTTCGGTTATCACATTATTAAAGTGTTGTATCGTAACTAATAAAAAAAACCGGTGTTTGAACACCGGGCTTTTTTTTGCCGGATGGCGGCTACGCCTTATCCGACCTGTGAATCGCGATTTGTAGGTCGGGTAAGCGAAGCGCCACCCGACACTGTTTACGCTTAACCCGCTACGGCGATACGCTTCATATCGGTCATGTAGCCACGCAGTTTATGACCTACGCTCTCGATCGCATGGCTGCGAATCGCTTCGTTTACATCACGCAGCTGGGCGTTGTCTACCGCGCCATCCGCAACGGTTTTACCCAGATCGCCGGCCTGCAGAGTGGTCATGAACTCTGTCAGCAACGGTACGCAAGCGTAAGAGAACAGGTAGTTGCCATACTCCGCGGTGTCAGAGATAACCACGTTCATTTCATAAAGACGCTTACGCGCGATGGTGTTCGCAATCAGCGGCAGCTCGTGCAGTGATTCGTAGTAAGCCGACTCTTCGATGATGCCGGAATCAACCATGGTTTCGAATGCCAGTTCAACGCCCGCTTTCACCATGGCAATCATCAGAACGCCTTTATCGAAGTACTCCTGCTCGCTGATTTTTCCGTCAAACTGTGCAGTGGTTTCGAACGCGGTTTTACCGGTCTCTTCACGCCAGGTCAGCAGGTTTTTGTCGTCGTTAGCCCAGTCAGCCATCATCCCGGAAGAGAACTCACCGGAGATGATGTCGTCCATGTGTTTCTGGAACAGCGGTGCCATAATCTCTTTCAGCTGTTCAGACAGTGCGTAAGCACGCAGTTTCGCCGGATTAGACAGGCGATCCATCATCAGGGTGATGCCGCCCTGCTTCAGCGCTTCGGTGATGGTTTCCCAGCCGAACTGAATCAGTTTTTCTGCGTAAGTCGGGTCGGTACCTTCTTCCACCAGCTTGTCGAAGCACAGCAGAGAGCCCGCCTGCAGCATACCGCACAGAATAGTCTGCTCGCCCATCAGGTCAGATTTCACTTCTGCCACGAAGGAGGATTCCAGCACGCCTGCACGGTGGCCGCCGGTTGCTGCTGCCCAGGCTTTAGCAATCGCCATGCCTTCGCCTTTTGGATCGTTTTCCGGGTGAACTGCGATCAGCGTCGGAACGCCGAAACCACGCTTGTACTCTTCACGCACTTCAGTACCTGGGCACTTCGGTGCCACCATGACTACGGTGATGTCTTTACGGATCTGCTCGCCCACTTCAACGATGTTGAAGCCGTGGGAGTAACCCAGCGCAGCGCCGTCTTTCATCAGCGGCTGCACGGAACGCACAACGTCGGAGTGCTGTTTGTCTGGCGTCAGGTTAACTACCAGGTCCGCCTGTGGGATCAGCTCTTCGTAGGTACCGACTTTGAAGCCATTTTCGGTCGCTTTACGCCATGAAGCACGCTTCTCAGCAATCGCTTCTTTACGCAGGGCATAAGAGATATCCAGACCGGAGTCACGCATGTTCAGGCCCTGGTTCAGGCCCTGTGCGCCACAGCCAACGATGACCACTTTTTTACCCTGAAGGTAGCTTGCGCCATCGGCAAATTCGTCACGCGCCATGAAGCGGCATTTGCCCAGTTGCGCCAGCTGCTGACGCAGGTTCAGTGTGTTGAAGTAGTTAGCCATGGTGATACCTCGTGATGTTGTACTGTCTTATTGTTCGGTTCGCTTATGCGAGAATGGACTTACTATATGACAGGAAATTTATTGCGGAAATTGATATATTCACAACATCACGTTGCAATTTATGCAACGAAAAACCGTGGGGTATCGGCTGTGGATTTACGCGTTCTGAAAATGTTCCTGCATCTGGCGGATAGCCGCCATTTTGGCCGCAGCGCGCGGGCGATGCACGTCAGCCCCTCCACGCTCTCCCGACAGATCCAGCGCCTGGAAGAGGACCTCGGTCAGCCGCTGTTTGTACGCGATAACCGCACGGTCACGCTCACGGAAGCAGGCGACGAGCTACGCACGTTTGCCCAGCAAACGCTGTTGCAGTATCAGCAATTGCGCCACACTATCGATCAGCAGGGTCCTTCGCTCTCAGGCGAGCTTCACATCTTTTGCTCGGTGACGGCGGCATACAGCCATCTCCCGCCGATCCTCGACCGCTTTCGCGCCGAACATCCCTCAGTCGAAATTAAGCTCACTACCGGCGATGCCGCCGACGCAATGGAAAAAGTGGTGACCAACGAAGCCGATCTGGCGATTGCCGGCAAGCCGGAAACGCTGCCTGGCGCGGTGGCATTCTCAATGCTGGAGAATCTGGCAGTGGTGTTGATTGCCCCGGCACTGCCGTGCCCGGTGCGTAACCAGGTATCCGTCGATGAACCTGACTGGTCAACGGTGCCTTTTATCATGGCCGATCAGGGCCCGGTGCGTCGTCGCATCGAGCTGTGGTTTCGCCGACACAAAATCAGCAACCCGTCGATTTATGCCACGGTGGGCGGGCATGAGGCGATGGTGTCAATGGTGGCACTCGGCTGTGGCGTGGCGCTGCTGCCAGAAATCGTGCTGGAAAACAGCCCGGAGCCGGTGCGTAACAGGGTGATGATTTTAGAGCGTAGCGATGAGAAAACGCCGTTTGAGCTTGGCGTCTGCGCACAAAAAAAGCGGCTGCATGAGCCGCTTATTGATGCGTTCTGGAATTTATTGCCTAACCATTAACCCGCCAGGAAGAACCTGAACGCCGGGTTGTGCGTCTCATCGTGACAGTCATAACCCAGTTCGTTCAGCCGCGTTTCGAAATCTGGCTCGTGCTCGCCCAGTTCGAATCCCGCCAGCACGCGACCATAGTCAGTGCCGTGGCTGCGATAGTGGAACAGGGAGATATTCCAGTGCGTACCCAGGGTATGCAGGAATTTCAGCAGCGCGCCGGGAGATTCCGGGAACTCGAAGCTGAACAGACGTTCCTGTAACGGCTTCGACGGACGCCCGCCAACCATATAGCGCACGTGCAGCTTCGCCATTTCGTCGTCAGACAGATCCACCACGCTGTAGCCGCCGTCGTGCAGCAGGGAGAGGATCTCCTTGCGCTCTTCCAGTCCGCGACTCAGACGCACGCCGACAAAAATGCAGGCATCTTTGGCATCGGCAAAGCGGTAGTTAAATTCCGTTACAGAACGACCACCCAGCAGTTGGCAGAATTTGAGGAAGCTGCCTTTCTCTTCCGGGATGGTCACGGCCAGTAGCGCTTCGCGTTGTTCACCCAGCTCGCAACGTTCAGAGACGTAGCGCAGGCCGTGGAAATTAACGTTGGCACCCGAAAGAACATGCGCCAGACGTTCACCGCGAATGTTGTGCTGCGCGATGTATTTTTTCATCCCCGCCAGCGCCAGCGCGCCGGACGGCTCCGCCACCGCACGCACATCCTCGAACAGGTCTTTCATTGCCGCGCAGATCGCATCGCTGTCGACGGTAATGATGTCGTCGAGATACTCCTGACAAACGCGGAAGGTTTCATCACCGATGCGCTTAACCGCCACGCCTTCAGCAAACAAACCCACACGCGGCAGATCCACCGGATGCCCGGCATCCAGCGCTGCCTTCAGGCAGGCGGAGTCTTCCGCTTCCACGGCAATGACTTTGATCTGTGGCATCAGCTGTTTGATCAGTACCGCGACGCCTGCCGCCAGACCGCCACCGCCGACCGGCACGAATACGCGATCGAGATGGGCATCCTGCTGCAACAGCTCCAGCGCCAGGGTGCCCTGGCCGGCGATCACCATCGGATGATCGAACGGCGGAACCCAGGTGAACCCCTGCTGCTGTGACAGTTCAATGGCTTTGGCTTTCGCTTCGTCAAAGTTGGCACCGTGCAGCAAAACTTCGCCACCAAAACCACGCACCGCATCCACTTTGATATCGGCCGTCGCCACCGGCATAACGATCAAGGCTTTCAGCCCCAGACGCGCGGCAGAGAAAGCCACACCCTGGGCATGGTTGCCTGCCGACGCGGTGATCACACCGCGCGCTTTTTGCTCTTCGGTCAGCCCAGCCATCATCGCGTAGGCACCGCGCAGCTTGAAACTGTGCACCGGCTGCCTGTCTTCGCGCTTCACCAGGATGACGTTATCCAGTCGCGAGGACAGCTTCTCCATTGTTTGTAGCGGTGTAACCTGTACCGCTTCATAGACCGGTGCGCGAAGCACCGCCCGGAGATATTCCGCCCCTTCAGGAGCGGCGGACAGGGGTTGGGATTCGGCCATCATTAGCCCCCGAGTTTAGATTTATCGCGTACAGCGCCTTTATCTGCACTGGTCGCGAGGGTCGCGTAAGCGCGCAGGGCGAAGGAAACTTCACGCTGGCGATCTTTCGGTTTCCAGGCTTGATCTCCGCGGGCTTCCTGCGCTTCACGACGGGCTGCCAGCTCCTGATCGCTCAGCTGCAGCTGAATACCGCGGTTCGGGATATCAATCGCAATCAGGTCGCCATCTTCAATCAGCGCAATGTTGCCGCCGCTGGCCGCTTCCGGGGAGGCGTGGCCAATGGAAAGCCCGGACGTGCCGCCGGAGAAACGACCATCGGTGATCAGGGCGCAGGCTTTGCCCAGACCCATCGATTTAAGGAAGGTGGTCGGGTAGAGCATTTCCTGCATCCCTGGCCCGCCTTTCGGCCCTTCATAACGGATCACAACCACATCCCCGGCAACCACTTTACCGCCGAGAATGGCTTCTACCGCATCGTCCTGGCTTTCGTAGACTTTTGCCGGGCCGGTAAATTTAAGGATGCTGTCATCCACGCCTGCGGTTTTTACGATACAGCCATTTTCGGCCACGTTGCCGTACAGTACCGCCAGACCGCCATCTTTGCTGTAAGCATGTTCCAGCGAGCGGATACAGCCTTCAGCGCGATCGTCATCCAGGGTATCCCAGCGGCAGTCCTGCGAGAACGCCTTAGTGGTACGAATGCCCGCCGGACCGGCACGGAACATGCTTTTCACGGCTTCATCTTTGGTGAGCATCACGTCGTATTGATCCAACGTTTGAGGCAACGTCAGGCCAAGAATGTTTTTCACCTCACGGTTCAACAGCCCGGCGCGATCCAGCTCGCCCAGAATCCCCAGCACGCCACCGGCACGGTGAACATCTTCCATGTGATATTTAGGGGTACTTGGCGCGACCTTACACAGCTGTGGCACTTTGCGGGACAGCTGATCGATGTCAGTCATGGTGAAATCAATTTCTGCTTCCTGGGCAGCAGCCAACAGGTGCAGAACGGTATTAGTGGAACCGCCCATCGCGATATCCAGCGTCATCGCGTTTTCAAACGCCGCTTTGTTAGCGATATTGCGCGGCAGTGCGCTGGCATCGTCCTGCTCATAGTAGCGTTTGGTCAGTTCAACGATGCGCTTACCGGCGCTGAGGAACAGCGTTTTACGATCGGCGTGGGTGGCCAGTAATGAACCGTTAGCTGGCTGGGATAAGCCCAGCGCTTCGGTCAGACAGTTCATCGAGTTGGCGGTGAACATCCCGGAACAGGAGCCGCAGGTCGGGCATGCAGAACGCTCAACCTGATCGCTCTGCGCGTCGGAAACTTTCGGATCGGCACCCTGAATCATCGCGTCAACCAGGTCGAGCTTGATGATTTTATCGGAAAGCTTGGTTTTGCCTGCTTCCATTGGACCACCGGAGACGAAGATCACCGGAATGTTCAGGCGCAGGGAAGCCATCAGCATCCCCGGGGTGATTTTGTCGCAGTTGGAGATACAGACCATCGCATCGGCACAGTGGGCGTTAACCATGTACTCCACCGAGTCGGCAATCAGCTCGCGCGACGGCAGTGAATACAGCATGCCCCCGTGCCCCATCGCGATACCGTCATCCACGGCGATGGTATTAAACTCTTTTGCCACGCCGCCAGAGGCTTCAATCTGTTCGGCAACCAGCTTCCCGAGATCGCGAAGATGGACGTGACCCGGTACGAACTGGGTAAAAGAGTTGACCACGGCAATGATCGGTTTGCCGAAATCGTCGTCGGTCATCCCGGTGGCGCGCCACAGCGCGCGGGCACCCGCCATATTGCGGCCATGAGTGGTGGTGGCGGAACGGTACTTAGGCATGCGTTATTTACTCCCGTCTATCTGGTAAATGGGATGGTGCGTGCCATCCCATATTTAAGCGTATTAATTAACTTGATCCAACCAACCCCATTTATCTTCGGTTTCGCCGGTGAAGAGGCCAAAGAAAGCATCCTGAATACGTTTGGTGACCGGTCCACGGCGGCCTTCGCCTACCTGAATACCGTCAACGCTGCGCACCGGGGTGATCTCTGCCGCGGTGCCGGACATGAAGACTTCGTCTGCCAGATACAGGGATTCGCGGGACAGAACCTGCTCACGCACTTCGATACCCATATCCTGCGCCAGCTTGATGATGGCGTCGCGGGTGATACCCGGCAGCGCAGACGAGGTGAACGGTGGCGTGAACAGAATGCCGTCTTTCACTTCGAACAGGTTCTCGCCCGCACCTTCGGAGATGTAGCCGTTCACATCCAGCGCGATACCTTCCTGATAACCGTGGCGACGGGCTTCACTGCCAACCAACAGAGAAGAGAGGTAGTTACCGCCCGCTTTTGCGGCGGTCGGGATAGTGTTCGGAGCAACGCGGTTCCAGGAGGAGACCATGGCATCGATCCCCTGCTCCAGCGCTTCTGCGCCCAAGTATGCTCCCCACGGGAACGCAGCGATGATCACATCGGTGGTATACCCTTCTGGCGGGTTCACGCCCATTCCGACATCACCGACGAACACCAGCGGGCGAATATACGCGCTGGTCAGACTGTTTTTGCGAATGACGGCGCGGCAGGCTTCCATCAATTCGTCAACGCTCTGAGAAACCGGGAAGCGATAAATTTTGGCTGAGTCACGCAGACGCTGCATGTGTTCGCGATGACGGAACACCACTGGGCCTTTGTGAGAATCGTAGCAACGGATACCTTCAAACACAGAAGTACCGTAGTGCAGAGCGTGGGACATCACGTGGACTTTAGCGTCCTCCCAGCGGATCATCTCACCGTTAGACCAAATGAAATCAGCTTTTTTCGTCGTCATTTCTCTTCCTTTTACGCTCAGGCGCGGATTTGTTGTGTTTGTGATGAGGCGGTACGCTGCTGGATATCAACCCGGGCGACGTCGACCAATTTGCTCAATTGGCTAAACAGTAAGTCGACGGGGCGCTGGCTGGCAACGGTCAATTCAATATTTATGTTCTGGGCATCGGTGGCGGTTTCCATATTCATCGAACAAATCTGGAATCCACGATGGCGTACCACGCGCAATACACGTTCTAATGTTTCCGGATTGAAGCGAGCCTGCACGGCGACCTGATGATGCATCATGATAATTTCTCCAGCATTTGTGAGTTACTGGCACCGGGCGGCACCAACGGCCAGACATTCTCAAGCTCATCGATTGAGACATGAAGCAGGTAAGGCCCCTTGCTTGACAGCATTTCATCAAGTGCCGCTTCAACCTGGTCTTTACGGGTAATGTGCTGACCAGGGATGCCGAAGGCGCTGGCCAGAACGAGAAAGTCGGGGTTATCGGTGAGCGTGGTTTCGCTGTAACGCTCCTCAAAAAAGAGCTGCTGCCACTGGCGCACCATGCCTAAACGCTGGTTATCCAGCAGCACGATTTTCACCGGTAACTGCTTGCGCTTGATGGTGCCCAGCTCCTGCACGTTCATCATAAATGAACCATCACCGGAAACGCAGATTACCGTATCGTTTGGGCGCGCCACCTGGGCTCCCACGGCGGCAGGCAGACCGAAGCCCATGGTGCCTAACCCACTTGAAGTGATGAAGTTTTCCGGGCGCATGTAGGTCATATGCTGAGCCGACCACATCTGATGTTGACCCACGTCGGTAGTCACCACGCTGTCTGTTGGTTTACGATCCGACAGTTGCTTCAGCAGCAGCGGCGCATAAATTGCCTCACCTGGATGGTCGTAACGCCAGGCATGTTCGCTGCGCATATCAGCAGCGTGCTGACGCCATGCGTCGATACTTAATGGCTGCTGTAACGCAGGCAGCAGTCCTTTAAGATCGCCCTGTAAGGCCACATGGGTCTGGCGAAGCTTGTTCATCTCCGCCGGATCGATATCCATATGAATGACTTTTGCGTTCGGTGCAAAGGTATTCAACTTACCGGTGACACGGTCATCGAAGCGTGCACCCACGGCGATCAGCAGGTCGCACCCCTGCACGGCGAGGTTAGCCGCTTTAGTGCCATGCATCCCCAGCATGCCAAGGTAGTACGGATAGTCAGCATCAACCGCGCCCAGTCCTTTTAAAGTACACACCGCAGGCATTTGGGTTGTGGCAATAAATTTACGCAGAACGGGGACCGCCTGTGCCATACCGACGCCACCGCCAACATAGAGGATGGGTTGTTTCGCCTGCGCCAGCATCTGGCAGGCTTCATCGACCTCGGCAAATGGGAAAGTGTCGTCACTCTCTACCGTTGAGAAGTGCGGTTCCAGATCGCCGAAAGCAATCTGGATATCCTTAGGAATATCGACCAGAACCGGACCTGGACGACCTGAGTTTGCCACCTCAAAGGCTTCCGCCATGACGCGCGGGAGCTCTTCAAGAGATTGCACGAGGAAACTGTGCTTAGTACAAGCCAGTGACAAACCGAGAACGTCCACTTCCTGGAAAGCATCAGTACCGATAAGGGGCGAGGCGACCTGACCGGTGATGGCCACAACAGGAACGGAATCAAGCAGTGCATCAGCCAGGCCGGTGATCAGATTGGTTGCGCCCGGACCGGAGGTCGCCATACAGACGCCGGTTTTACCGGTTGCGCGCGCATAACCAATGGCTGCCATCGCTGCACCCTGCTCGTGTCGGCACAACAGGTGTTCCACGCCGCCATCATACAATGCATCGTAAATAGGCATAATTGCGCCACCCGGATAACCGAAGATTGTCTCGACACCCTGCGCTCGCAACGCATGTACTACCCACTGTGCGCCATTCATAGTTAGTTCCCCGCCGTAAATCGGTAGAAACAGAATTTTATGCTACTTCTCATCATCTGCTCCTCAGTTATGTTTTAAGGTCATAAAAAAACCCCCGGACCTTTCGGTGCGGGGGTCTTAGTTCGTTAAGGCTTGATTTTTAAGCCTTTCCTCGTCCAAGTACAGCCCCGCACGGTGGGATAATAATCACCACCACGCTAATCACGACCAGGCTAATCACTCGTAGAAGGGCTGTCATTTTCAGTTCTTTTGGCTTCTTGTTCGAAGGAATACCTAAAGAGTTATCACAGATATCACTCCAGACACAAGATTTTTTTATAATTCACTTCGTTATTACGCTAATGATTTAGATAAAAATCATTGTTTTTTATAACAAAAACAGAAAATGAATTATTTTCATTTTTTTGATGCCCTGAACAGCCAGAAGTCATGCTTATCGCAAAATGCGAGCGGAGATCCAGGATGATGAAATGATTACAGTTTTGCCAAAGTAATTCGGAATAGCGTACGTAATACCGCAATTCGCTAGTAAAAATAGGTGTCTGCCGATGACATAGTAGGGCTTCAAGGAGGATATCTATGTCATTGTCGGTTATCTATACCCGCGCGGCGTTAGGCGTGGAAGCGCCACTTATTTCGGTAGAAGTCCATCTCAGCAATGGTCTCCCTGGGTTAACGTTAGTTGGGCTGCCGGAAACCACGGTCAAAGAGGCCAGGGATCGCGTGCGCAGTGCCATTATTAATAGTGGTTACACCTTCCCGGCAAAAAAGATCACCATTAATTTGGCCCCAGCCGATTTGCCTAAAGAAGGGGGGCGATATGATTTACCTATCGCCATTGCGCTTCTCGCAGCCTCTGAGCAACTCTCCTCCTCACTGTTGAGTCGTTACGAGTTTGTGGGTGAACTGGCGCTCACAGGCGCATTAAGAGGGGTTCCCGGAGCAATATCCGGCGCGATGGCGGCCATACGCGCCGGCAGAGAGATTATCGTCGCCACAGATAACGCTGCAGAAGTCAGTCTGATTGAAGAGAAAGGCTGTCTGGTGGCCGAACACCTCCAGGAAGTATGCGCCTTTCTTGAAGGCCGACATGAATTAGCAGCCCCCACAGGCGAGCCCTGCCCTGTAGAAAATGATGCTCACGATATCAGTGACATCATCGGACAGGAACAGGGAAAACGGGCGCTGGAGATCACCGCCGCGGGTGCCCATAACTTGCTGCTCATTGGCCCACCGGGCACGGGCAAAACTATGCTGGCGAGTCGGCTCAATGGGTTGTTGCCGCCGCTCAGCAATCATGAAGCGCTGGAAAGTGCGGCTATCGTAAGCCTGGTCAATGCCACTTCACTGCATAAGCAGTGGCGTCGACGCCCTTTCCGCGCGCCGCACCATAGCGCTTCGCTGATGGCCATGGTCGGTGGGGGATCAATCCCCGCGCCGGGGGAGATCTCGCTGGCGCATAATGGCATCCTCTTTCTCGATGAATTGCCCGAGTTTGAACGCCGGGTACTTGATGCGTTGCGCGAGCCGATTGAATCCGGGCAGATCAATATCTCCCGGACACGAGCCAAGATAAGTTATCCAGCCCGCTTTCAACTTATTGCCGCGATGAACCCCAGCCCTACGGGACACTATCAGGGTAACCATAACCGCTGTACACCCGAGCAGACGCTACGCTATCTGGGGCGTTTATCGGGCCCTTTTCTCGATCGCTTTGATTTATCACTTGAGATCCCGCTTCCCCCACCGGGGTTGCTGAGCCAGACACATAAAATGGGAGAAACCAGTAAAACCGTACGCAACCGAGTTATTGCCGCGCAGGACCGACAGCTGGCGCGGCAGCATAAACGTAACGCCCTACTGGATAACGCGGAGATCCGCAGATTTTGTCAGTTGATACCCGAAGATGCACTATGGCTGGAACAGACGCTTACGCGCTTCGGTCTGTCGGTACGGGCCTGGCAGCGATTACTGAAGGTGGCTCGCACTATTGCCGACCTGGAGGAGAGTGAAAAGATTGAACGCAGACACTTACAGGAGGCGCTAAGCTACCGCGCGATTGATCGCCTGTTATTGCATCTGCAAAAAATGCTGGCATGAAAAAGGGGCTGTAGCCCCTTTTTCTTAATCGTCTGAATCGGTGTAGTCTTCTGTACCTTCCGTCTGTGGTTTACCACCAGACAGAGTATGGAAACGCTTTGGACGCTTGATGCGTGCCATATACTTAATCCACACGCGCTCTGCTTCTGTTACTGGCTCACGTTCGCCACGGCAGACGGCAACAAACGATTTCTCGTCTTCAGTGTTAGGTTCACGCTTTCCCAGATCCAGTTCATTGAAGGCATAACCATGACGTTCAAGCAGTTGTGCCTCTTTGATGGTGAAATCACCATGGCGAGAAAATCCGCGTGGATAATTTTTGTTGTCGAAAAAACGATTAGTCGTCGTAAAGCTTTCCGCCATCCTACACGCTCCTATTTCTTTGGCCGAGCTATTTATGGCGCGGAGTATTGGTTACGCTTGACAGAGTGTAAAACAAAACATTTAAATCATAACGACAAATAATTTTGCGGAGAAAACCTTGGATACGGAATTGCTAAAAACTTTTCTCGAAGTGAGCAGGACTCGGCACTTTGGGCGCGCCGCAGAAGCGCTATATCTGACGCAATCGGCTGTCAGCTTTCGTATTCGGCAGCTTGAAAACCAGCTCGGCGTTAATCTTTTCACCCGCCATCGCAACAATATTCGCTTAACGCCAGCGGGTGAAAAGCTCCTGCCCTATGCAGAAACGTTAATGAACACCTGGCAGGCCGCGCGTAGAGAGGTCGCTCATACCTCAAAGCATAATGAGTTTTCTATCGGGGCCAGCGCCTCGCTATGGGAGTGCATGCTTAGCCCATGGCTGAGCCGCTTATATCGTTCTCATGGACAGCTGCAATTTGAAGCGCGCATTGCACAGCGGCAATCGCTGGTTAAACAGCTGCATGAAAGGCAGCTGGATTTACTCATTACTACCGAAGCACCAAAAATGGATGAATTCAGCAGCCAGATCCTCGGGCAATTCACGCTGGCGCTCTATGCAGCTGCACCCGCGTCCATGAAAGCCGATCTGAACTATCTGCGACTAGAGTGGGGACCCGATTTTCAACCACACGAGGCCGGTCTGATTGCCCATGATGATGTTCCCATGTTGACCACCAGTTCTGCTGAGATCGCCTGTCAGCAGCTTGAATCGTTAAAAGGTTGCACCTGGTTGCCACAACGATGGGCCAGTAGTAAATCTGGATTACATACCGTGACGGACTCTGCCACACTTCAGCGGCCCCTCTATGCCATTTGGCTTCAGAACAGCGATAAGCAAGGACAGATTAAAGATCTGCTAAAAATCAATGTGATGGATTGAATTGAAAGGTTGCAGGGACGCAACGTACAGGCGTAAAGGAAGGTTTTCAGTATGTTATTACAGGCAAAAAAAATCCTTTGCCGAAGCAAAGGATTCTTATATGGCAGGGGCGGAGAGACTCGAACTCGCGACACCCGGTTTTGGAGACCGGTGCTCTACCAACTGAGCTACGCCCCTAAATTTTCTTACTATTAAGCCTGCTAATATAGCAGGCTTAATATCTTAATAAGTGGCGGAACGGACGGGACTCGAACCCGCGACCCCCTGCGTGACAGGCAGGTATTCTAACCGACTGAACTACCGCTCCACCGAAGACTTCTGTAACCACCGGTTTATTGCCCCGGTTTACTA
>NZ_JAMGZJ010000061.1 GCF_025564085.1 Silvania confinis
TGGTACAGCACGAAAGTGGGGGTGATCGACCTGAAGAAAAAGTCGATCACCATGGGTAAAGGGTGTTAAAAAGTGTTCACCATGTCCCCGAACACCTGTTTACCATGTCCCCGGTCTGTACACCCACGGGGAGAGGGTGCAAACACTAAAATGGCAACCTTACGGTTGCCATTTGCGTTTATTTTGCGTCGGTCGCAGTGCCGTCGGCATGCCAGTCGAACACGCCGAACTCAAAGCCTTTCAGATCGCCCTTCTGATCCCAGGACAGCGGTCCCATCACGGTTTCAACAGAGTTCGCTTTCAGCCAGGTCGCGATTTCAGCCGGATCGGCTGACTGGTTCAGGCCCGCCTGCAGGGATTGCAGTGCTGCGTAGGTGGTCCACACGAATGCGCCGCTTGGATCCTGTTTCTTGGCTTTGATCGCATCCACGATAGGTTTGTTCGCCGGAACCTGGTCGTAGTTCTTCGGCTTGGTCACCAGCAGGCCTTCAGCAGATTCACCCGCGATGTTAGACAGGGATACGTTAGCTACGCCTTCCGGGCCCATGAACTGGGTTTTCAGACCAGCAGCACGCGCCTGACGCAGGATCTGGCCCATCTCCGGGTGATAGCCACCGTAGTAGACAAAATCAATGTTTTCTTTCTTCAGGCGTGCCACCAGGGTAGAGAAATCTTTCTCACCGGCGGTGATCCCGTCGAAGAACACCACGTCGGCATTCCCTTTCTTCAGGCTGTCCTGCACGGCGCGCGCCAGGCCTTCACCATACTGCTGCTTATCATGAACAATCGCGATACGCTTCGGCTTGACGGTGCCCAGGATGTATTTAGCTGCGGTTGGGCCCTGATCGGAGTCCAGACCGGTGGTACGCATCACCATTTTGTAGCCACGCGCAGTCAGTTCCGGCGCAGTCGCTGCTGGGGTGATCATCAGAATGCCTTCGTCTTCGTAGATGTCAGACGCAGGCTGAGTGGAAGAGGAGCACAGGTGGCCGATAACGTATTTGATGCCATCGTTGACCACTTTGTTGGCCACAGCAACCGCTTGTTTCGGGTCACAGGCGTCATCATATTTTACGATCTGCAGTTTTTCGCCCTTGATACCGCCCTTGGCATTAATGTCGGCAACCGCCTGCTCTGCACCGGTAAACTCCTGGTCGCCGTACTGCGCTACCGGACCGGACATTGCGCCCACCACGGCCACTTTGATATCAGCCTGAGCCATGGCGCTAAATGCCAACGCCATACATCCTGCCAGTAATGCTTTGCCCTTCATATTCATCCTGAGAATCCCCATTGTTATGGTTATTGTGTTTGTTGTGATGTTGTTTTATGGCGCTTTATTTCGTTTATGCGTCTGCCGTGCGCGCCTTCTCAGCATACTCTGCTAAAACATACCCCATTTTTATCTATTTGGAATAGCTATTTTGAAATGTATATAAGGTAAGCAAGGCTTTAACGAGTCAGCGCACAGCGCAACGATAAGTGTTTGCCAGGAGGAGGGAATTGACCAGGTCAGGTGCTAAAAAAACAAAACCCCCGAATTTGCATTCGAGGGTTATTGGCAGACTTCGCGAAAATTACGCTTCGATAGCGGCGCGAAGTTTTTTCATGGCGTTCTTTTCAAGCTGACGCACACGCTCAGCGGAAACGCCGTAGCGATCGGCCAGTTCCTGCAGCGTGGACTTGTTGTCTTCGTCCAGCCAGCGGGCACGGATAATGTCCTGGCTGCGCTCATCGAGACCTTCCATCGCGAAGCTCAGCTTGTTGGCAGCCTGCTCTTCCCAGTTGTCGTCTTCAATGCCGTCGGCAAAGTTGGACGATTTATCCTGCAGATACAGAACCGGAGCCATTGGCTGGCTATCCGACGCATCGTCGTCAGATGACATATCAAATGTCATGTCCTGCGCCGCCATGCGGGATTCCATTTCGCGTACGTCTTTGCTGGAAACACCCAGCTCGCGCGCCACCATTTCGACTTCGTCCTGGTTGAACCAGCCCAGACGCTGCTTGGCTTTACGCAGGTTAAAGAACAGCTTGCGCTGTGCTTTGGTGGTGGCCACTTTCACGATACGCCAGTTACGCAGAACGTATTCGTGGATTTCGGCTTTGATCCAGTGCACGGCGAAGGAGACCAGACGCACACCTACTTCCGGGTTGAAGCGACGCACCGCCTTCATCAGGCCAATGTTACCTTCCTGAATCAGATCCGCCTGCGGCAGGCCGTAGCCCGAATAATTACGAGCAACGTGAACAACAAAGCGCAGGTGAGACAGGATCAGCGTCTTAGCTGCTTCCAGGTCGCCCTGATAATGCAGCTTTTCAGCGAGCTCCTTTTCTTCCTCAGCCGTCAACATCGGCCAGGTGTTAGCGGCCCGGATGTAGGACTCCAGGTTACCAACAGGGGCTAAAGCTAAAGTTTGCATTTCTTTGGTCATTCATTCCTCTCAATCAATTTCATCTGGCGGCGGTTTGTCCCCATCAGGCAACGAACATGCCAGAACTAACGAGCAGCGAGAATATCATTCACACTTTTATCAGACAGTGATTTTACCCACAAGTTCCGACTGAAACCTGGGATAAATTACGCACAAAATGTGACGTAGAGATGATTGTGCTGGGACAGAAACATCGGATGTTCTTTCCCTGCACGAGCGGTCCTCAATGCAGGGAAAGATTATATCAGAGATTTTTTAGTCGGGGGTAAAGTGACGTAAATGTTGCACAGTTGCTAACCAGGCGGCGATCCAGCCGATCATCGAGCACACCAGCAGCAGTAACAGGCACTCGTCGAACGATAAGCCACTGATATCAAACTTGGTTCCAAAAACCTGCGCCACATCGGTGACGGCGGCTGACAGACGCATCACCAAAATTTCTGACAATATCAGTGAAAGAAATGCACCGGAAAAACCGAGCAATGCGCCGCCGTACAGGAACGGACGCAGGATAAAACCGTCCGTTGCGCCGATCAGCTTCTGCACGTTAATGGTATCGCGACGGGCAAAGATGCTCAGACGCACGCTGTTACCGATCACCAGGAACACTGCCGCCACCATCAGCAAGCCGATCATCGCCGCCACCCGGCCAACCAGCCCGGTCAGCGCCGACAGACGGGCGAACCAGCTGTCGTCCATCCGCACTTCATCGATGCCGTTGATACGCGAGACGCGATCGCGCAGCGTGTTCAGCGATTCAGTACCCTGGAAATCGAGTTTCGGGATCACCACCGCCACGGCAGGCAGCGGGTTCTCTTCCAGCATATCTAACGCGCCGCCAAACCCGGACCAGTTGCGGAACTCGCCCAGCGCCTCTTCGCGCGACAGGTAGTTGACCTTCTCAACCCCTTGTTCAGACTGCAGCTGACCCACCACCTGCGCCGCCGCGTTATCGTCGAGCGCTTTGTCGAGATAGACGGTGATCTGCGGAGACGGATAATACTGCGAGGCCGCCTGGTTAACGTTTTTGTACACCATATAGCAGACGCTCGGCAGCGTCAGGGAGATGGCGATAACCATGATCGTCAGGAAGGTGGCGAGCGGTTTGCTCTTCAGATCCTGCAGCGCGCCATGGAAGGCATACCGCACCTGCTCGTTAAACACATTGGTTTTACGCGAGTTAGGTTTCGGCGACGATTTGCTGCGCTTAGGGACGTTACGATTGCTGTCGCCGCCCTGAGGCTTACGGAAACGGTCGAATCGATTACCCATCTGCCGAATCTGGTTTATTGCATCACGCTTATTCACTGCGGCCTCCGTGCAAATGACCGTCGCTCAGCGTCAGCATGCGGTACGAACGACGGGAGATGAGGCCCATGTCGTGCGTCGCCATCAATACTGTCACCCCAACGCGGTTAAACTCCTCAAACAGACGCAGGATCCCTTCGGAAAGGGCGTCGTCCAGGTTACCGGTCGGTTCATCCGCCAGCAGCACCGCCGGTTTGTTCACCACCGCGCGGGCAATACCCACGCGCTGCTGTTCACCGCCGGACAGCTGAATCGGAAAGTTTTTCGCTTTGTCCAACAGCCCGACCTTATCCAGCGCCGCCGACACGCGACGACGGATATCATCCCCGCTGGCACCCGCAATAATCAGCGGGATAGCCACGTTGTCGAAAACCGTACGGTCCATCAGCAGATGGTGATCCTGGAAAATCATGCCAATCTGACGACGCAGAAACGGCACTTCACGGTTTTTCAGGCGGCTGATGTCATGGCCGCCGAACAAGATTTTGCCGGTGCTGGGCCGCTCGATCCCGCAGATAAGCTTTAGCAGGGTGCTTTTCCCCGCGCCGGAGTGGCCGGTCAGAAATGCCATCTCGCCCTGCTGCAGATGGAAATCAACCCCCTGCAGCGCTTGTCTCCCACCGAGATAGGCCTTGCTGACGTGTTCAAAGCGAATCATTGTTAATCCTCTCGGGCAAAAAGTGCCTCAATAAAGTCGCCCGCATTAAACGGACGTAAATCTTCGATACGTTCGCCGACGCCAATGTAGCGGATAGGAATACTGAACTGATCCGCTACCGAGAAGATCACCCCGCCTTTCGCGGTGCCATCCAGCTTGGTCAGCGTGATCCCGGTCAGTCCTACCGCTTCATCGAACAGCTTTGTCTGGCTGATGGCGTTCTGCCCGGTACTGGCATCAATGGTCAGCATGACTTCATGCGGTGCATCGACATCCAGCTTTTTCATCACCCGGACGATCTTCTTCAGTTCTTCCATCAGGTGCGCTTTGTTCTGCAAGCGCCCTGCGGTATCGGCAATCAACACATCGACATTGCGCGCTTTCGCCGCCTGAATAGCGTCAAAAATCACCGAAGCGGAATCTGCGCCGGTGTGCTGGGCGATGACCGGAATGTTGTTACGCTGGCCCCATACCTGCAGCTGCTCAACGGCGGCGGCACGGAAGGTATCGCCCGCGGCCAGCATCACCGATTTACCCTGCTGCTCGAACTGACGCGCCAGTTTGCCGATGGTGGTGGTTTTACCCACGCCGTTGACGCCGACCATCAGAATAACAAAGGGCGTTTTGCCTTCAATATTAAGCGGTTCATCCACTTTTGCGAGGATTTCACCCATCTCATCTTTCAGCAGGCCGTACAGCGCTTCGGCGTCGCGCAGCTGTTTACGGCTGGCGCTTTCGGTCAGGCTGCTGATGATCTTGCGGGTGGTTTCCACGCCAACGTCAGCGATCAGCAGCTGTTCTTCCAGCTCTTCAAACAGATCATCGTCGATTTTCTTCCCACGGAACAGACTGATAAATCCGGAACCGAGGTTTTCTTTGGTCTTGATCAGACTGCGTTTCAGGCGGGCGAAGAAACCTTCTTTGGTCGGTTTTTCCTGCTCCTGAACCACGTCGTCTACCGGGACATCTTCTTCAATCGGGACGACGATAACGGCTTCTTCCGCAGCGACGGCTGCCAGCGCTTGCGCTTCCAGCTCTTCGTCGCTGATTTCGGCTTCAATTTCTGTTTCCGGCAGGTACTCTTCCGGGAGCATTTCTTCAATCTGCTGGGCGATCTCTTCCGGCAGCGGCAGTTCTTCGTGCTCAACCGCCTGCGGTGGGGTCACGTCGACCAGCGGATCGACAATCTCTTCCACCACGGCCACGGGCTCTGGTTCTGGTTCTGGTTCTGGTTCTGGTTCTGGTTCTGGTTCTGGTTCTGGTTCTACAGCGACAAACGCGGGCTCAACGGGCTGCGGTTTTTCGCTCTCCTGAACCTGCTCCGTCACCTCTACCACGGCTTCAGCGAAGGCATCGGTCTCTTCTTTGCTGTGGGTCTGCGGTTCTGCTTCTACGTCTGCGACGGTCTCTACAGGGGTTTCAGGCTGCGGCTGTTCAACAACCGCCTGCTGTTCTGCGATCGGTTGTTCTTCGTTCTGTTGCTCGGTTTCCTGCTCTTTTTGACCAAAGCCCAGCCAGGAAAAGAAGCCACGTTTTTTCTCTTTTGCCATCTGCGACTACACCCCTCGCGGTTAATTACTGGCGCTATATACATGGAAGCTAAAAAAATGATGAAATAGTTTATCACTTAACTTAACGCACATCACCGCCTGCACGCGCAGGCCGTCGGTGTACACGAGCAAAGATATGAAGAAACCCAACCGAGCCGCAGCAGGTCAGATCCGCATTATCGGCGGCCAGTGGCGAGGCCGTAAACTGCCGGTGCCGGATAGCCCCGGTCTGCGCCCGACCACCGACCGCGTTCGCGAAACGCTGTTTAACTGGCTGGCCCCTTCAATGGTAGATGCCCGCTGCCTGGACTGCTTTGCCGGAAGCGGTGCGCTTGGGCTCGAAGCGCTGTCGCGCTACGCCGCCAGCGCCACGCTGCTGGAGATGGATCGCAGCGTTTCCCAGCAGTTACAGCAAAACCTGGCCTCGCTGAAAGCATCGCACGCCAAAGTGGTCAATACTAACTCTCTCACCTTTCTGGCGCAGGCGGGTACGCCGCACGATGTGGTATTTGTCGATCCGCCGTTTCGCAAAGGCCTGCTCGAAGAGACGCTGACGCTGCTGGAAAATAACGGCTGGTTGGCAGATGATGCCCTGATCTACGTCGAAAGCGAGGTCGAGAATGGGTTACCACCGGTGCCAGCCCACTGGGATCTGCACCGGGAAAAAGTGGCCGGTCAGGTCGCTTATCGTCTTTATCACCGTCAATCTCAAGGAGAGACCGATGCCGGTACTGATTAATGTAGGCCGTGTTCTGATGCTGGGGGTCTGGGCGTTTCTGATCCTCAATCTTGTGCATCCGTTCCCGCGTCCGATGAATATTTTCGTCAACGTGGCGCTAATTTTTACCTCGTTCATGCATGCCCTACAGATGGTGATGCTGAAAAGCGGAATGCCGAAGAATGGCCCACCGATGACCGGCTGGCAGCAGCTGCGGGTGTTTATTTTTGGCGTGTTTGAGCTGCTGGTGTGGATGAATAAATTTAAGGCGCAGGCGAAGAAATAATCTGCGCGCTTTCGCCCGGTGGCGCTGCGCTTACCGGGCCTACGGTTCTTGTAGGCCGGGCAAACGCAGTGCCGCCCGGCAAATTATGGCGCAGGACTGAACCCCACAAACCGAGATCCTTTGTAGCTCAATATCCCCTTATCCCCCACCGTCAGCTGATGGTACTGCTTTTCGTCGAGACGAAAGGTCATCTCAAGACCGCCGTTTTCTGGCTTAAAGCTCGCTTCATAGCGCATCGACGTGCCAGCGGGCGTGACCTGCTGCTGGCGAGAGCGCCGGTCGTTAATGACTTTTTCCCGCTTATTGCTCACCACCACCCGTTTTTGCAGCAGCGGCGCGGCATCGTTATCGGCCTTGTCCCGACGTTGCTGCACAAAGCGGAATGACGCGGCAATCACGATAATCGCCAGCACGATAATAAAAAAAAGCGGCATCTTGCTCATTGGACAATCCTATAAGACCAGGCTGAAATCAGGATAACGCGGCACACAGAGCATTGCCATTGGCCCGCTTGCGCCACTACACTGAACTGAAACTGTTTATTCAACAATAACAGATACAGGGACTTAATATGCTTTGGTCATTTATCGCTGTCTGTTTCTCCGCATGGCTGTATGTCGATGCGTCGTACCGTGGCCCGACCTGGCAGCGCTGGGTGTTTAAACCCGTCACGCTGTTGCTTCTGCTGCTGCTGGCCTGGCAGGCACCGATGTTTAATGCTGTCAGCTACCTCGTTCTCGCCGGATTGTGTGCGTCGCTAGCGGGTGATGCCCTCACCTTGCTGCCGCGCCAGCGCCTGCTGTATGCCGTGGGCGCGTTCTTCTTGTCGCATCTGCTGTACACCATCTATTTTGCCAGCCAGATGACGCTGTCATTCTTCTGGCCGCTGCCGCTGGCGCTGCTGGTGATTGGCGCGCTGCTGATTGCGGTGGTCTGGACGCGGCTGGAAGAGATGCGCTGGCCGGTGTGTACCTTTATCGCCATGACGCTGGTGATGGTGTGGCTGGCGGGGGAACTGTGGTTCTTCCGTCCGACGGCACCGGCGCTGTCGGCCTTCCTCGGTGCCACGCTGCTGCTGCTCGGGAATATCGTCTGGATGGGTAGCCACTATCGCCGCCGCTTCCGCGCCGATAACGCGATTGCTGCCGCCTGCTACTTCGCCGGGCACTTCCTGATTGTGCGTTCGCTGTATATCTAAATAAGCCTTGACTCTGGAGTCGACTCCAGAGTGTAGACTGCGGTTAATGAGAAGATTATCATTACCGGAGAATGCCATGTCGACTCCAGACACACCTAAAAAAGTGCCGCAGTTTTCGGCCCTGAAACTCACTCCCGCCCCCGCGCACAGCGATTGCTGCGCGTCCGAAACGTGCGCCCCGCAGGTTGAAAGCGTGCTGCCTGCAGACGGCCAGCGCTACAGTTGGGTGATCAACGGGATGGACTGCGCGGCCTGCGCGCGTAAAGTTGAAAACGCGGTGAAACAGGTCCAGGGCGTCAATCACGCCCAGGTGCTGTTCGCCACTGAAAAACTGCTGGTGGATGCGGCCAGCAACGTCAGCGCCCAGGTTGAAGCGGCGGTGGCAAAGGCGGGCTATACGCTGCGCGACGCCAACGCGCCGGCCGAAAAAACCTCACCGCTGCGCGACAACCTACCGCTCATCACCTTGATCGTCATGATGGCGATCAGCTGGGGTCTTGAACAGTTTAACCACCCGCTCGGCAACCTCGCCTTTATCGCCACCACGCTTATCGGGCTGTGGCCGGTTGCGCGCCAGGCGCTGCGCCTGATGAAAAGCGGCAGCTGGTTCGCCATTGAAACGCTGATGAGCGTGGCCGCCATCGGGGCGCTGTTTATCGGTGCCACGGCAGAAGCGGCGATGGTGCTACTGCTGTTTTTAATCGGTGAACGGCTCGAAGGCTGGGCCGCCAGCCGCGCGCGTAAAGGGGTGAGCGCGCTGATGGCGCTTAAACCGGAAACCGCCACTCAGCTGATTAACGGCGAGCGCAAAACCGTGCCGATTACCGCTTTGCGCCCGGGTGATGTGATTGAAGTGGCGGCTGGCGGGCGTCTGCCTGCCGACGCCGCGCTGCTCACTGCCGCAGCCAGCTTTGATGAAAGCGCCCTCACCGGTGAATCCATCCCGGTGGATCGCGCCGCGGGGGAGAAAGTGCCTGCCGGTGCCACCAGCGTCGATCGCCAGGTGCAGCTAACGGTGTTATCCGAACCGGGCGACAGCGCCATCGACCGGATCCTGAAATTAATTGAAGAAGCCGAAGAACGCCGCGCGCCGGTTGAGCGCTTTATCGACCGCTTCAGCCGGATCTACACCCCGGCGATTATGCTGGTGGCGCTGCTGGTCGCCATTATCCCGCCGCTGCTGTTTAGCGCCCCGTGGGAGGGCTGGATCTACAAAGGGCTGACCCTGCTGCTGATCGGCTGTCCGTGTGCGCTGGTGATCTCCACCCCTGCGGCGATCACCTCCGGGCTGGCGGCAGCGGCGCGCCGTGGGGCGCTGATCAAGGGCGGTGCCGCGCTGGAACAGCTGGCGCAAGTGCAGCAGGTGGCGTTTGATAAAACCGGCACCCTGACGGTCGGCAAGCCGCAGGTGACCGGCATTTACCCGCTCGACATCGGCGAGGATGCGCTGCTGGCGCTGGCAGCGGCAGTGGAACAAGGTTCGACCCATCCGCTGGCGCAGGCGATTGTCCGCGAAGCACAGGCCCGCGGGTTGAACATCCCAACCGCCTCCGCCCAGCGTGCGCTGATGGGGTCGGGTATCGAAGCGCAGGTCGAGGGGCAGCCGGTGTTAATCTGCACCGCCGATAAATTCCCTGCTCCGCAGTTAACTCAGCAGATCCATAGCCTGGAACAGGCCGGGCAGACGGTGATTATTGTCGCCGAGAATAACGTGGCAAAAGGGATCATCACCCTGCGCGACACCTTGCGTAATGATGCTAAAGCCGCGGTTGATGCCCTGCATCAGCTGGGAGTGAATGGGGTGATCCTGACCGGGGATAACCCCCGCGCGGCGGCGGCGATTGCCGGTGAGCTGGGTCTGGAATTCCGCGCCGGGCTGCTGCCCGCCGATAAAGTGCAGGCGGTCACCGAGCTGAACGGCCAAACGCCGCTGGCGATGGTCGGCGACGGGATTAACGATGCCCCGGCAATGAAGGCAGCGACGATCGGCATTGCGATGGGCAGCGGCACCGACGTGGCGCTGGAGACCGCCGATGCGGCGCTGACCCATAACCATTTAACCGGTTTAGCGCAGATGATTAGCCTTGCCCGCGCCACCCGCGCCAATATCCGGCAGAACATCGCCATTGCGTTGGGGTTGAAGGGGATTTTCCTGGTGACCACCCTGCTGGGGATGACGGGATTATGGCTGGCGGTGCTGGCGGATACCGGGGCGACGGTGCTGGTGACGGCAAACGCGCTGCGATTATTGCGTCGTCGGTAAAAACGCCCGGTGGCGGCTGCGGTTTTGTAGGCCGGGCAAGGCGTAGCCGCCGCCCGGCACAACGACTTACTGCATCCCCAACAAATGCGGTAACCACAGCGAAATCGCCGGAACGTAGGTGACCAGGCCCAGCACCACCAGCAGCATGCCGTAGAACGGCAGCATGGCGCGCACCACGGTTTCGATCTTCTGCTTACTCACCGCACTGGCGACAAACAGCACCGAACCTACCGGCGGCGTAATCAGACCGATCCCCAGGTTCACCATCATGATCATGCCAAAATGCACCGGATCGATACCCAGCGAGTTGGTCACCGGCAGCAGCACCGGCGTCAGGATCAGGATCAGCGGCGCCATGTCCATCAGCGTGCCCACCAACAGCAGCATGATGTTGAGGTACATCAGGATCACGTACTTGTTATCCGACAGCGAGGTAAAGAACTCGGTGATCCGCATCGGCAGCTGCATGTAGGTCATCACCGCGCCAAAGGCCGCCGCAAAACCGATCAGGATCATGACGATCGTCACCGTTTTCACCGTCCGGCACATCAGCTTCGGCAGTTCGCTCCACTTGTAGTCGCGGTAGATAAACATGGTGACAAAGAACGCCCACAGGCAGGCGACCGCCGCCGATTCCGTAGCGGTGAAAATCCCCGATAATATGCCGCCAAGGATGATCACCACCGTCATCAGGCCCCACAGCGCATCGACAAAAATCCTCAGCGCCTGCTTAAACGGGATCCGTTCGCCTTTTGGATAGCCGCGCTTGTGGGCAAAGCCCAGGCACAGAAGCATCAGGCAAAACCCGAGCAGCAGTCCCGGCAGTACCCCGGCGATAAACAGCGTGGCGATCGACACCGTGCCGCCCGCCGCCAGGGAGTAGATCACCGAGTTATGGCTCGGCGGGATCAGGATCGCCTGCACCGAACCGCTGGCCGTCACCGCCGCCGCGTATTCACGCGGGTAGCCCTTCTTTTCCATCTCCGGGATCATCACGCTGCCGATAGAGGCGGTATCCGCCACCGACGAGCCCGAAATGGCACCGAAGAAGGTCGAGGCGACGATATTCACCAGCGACAGTCCGCCGCGGATAAAGCCGACAAAGATATACGCGAAGTTGACCAGCCGCCGGGCGATACCCCCTTCCGCCATGATCGCCCCGGCAAGGATAAAGAACGGGATCGCCAGCAAGGTGAACTTATTGACCCCGCTGGTTATCTGGATCATCAGCGCTTCCAGCGGCAGATCGATCCACAGCGCCCCCGCCACCGCACTCAATCCGACGGCAAACGCCACCGGCATCCCCAGCGCCAGCAAAATGGCGAGGGTGAAGAGCAAAATAAAAGCATCCATGATTCACCCCTTAACTGTGGTTGCCGATCATCACGACCGGGCGGTTTTCCTGGGAGCCGAACATCAGGCGCTCCAGCACGAACAGAATGAGGATCGCCGAGCCGACGGGCAGCGGCAGATAGCTCTCACCGGAGGTCAGAATAGGGAACTCTGCCACCGGCTGTTCCCACAACTCGACGCAGAGCAGATAGCTGTACCAGAAGATGATCAGCGAAATCAGCAGCATCAGCAGATCAACAATCCTGGCGCACAGCGCTTTTAACCCCGCTGGCAGGCGGTCAGTCAGCATGTTCACCGCGATATGCGATCCGGCGCGGTAACCCACCGCCGCGCCGATAAAGGTAAAGGTCACCATGCAGATAATGGCCACCGGCTCAGGCCACGACTCACCGCGGTTGAGGACGTAGCGGGAAAAAATCCCAATCGGAATAACGATAGTCATGATCAGCAGCGAGAGGCCCGCCACGGTCATGGCGAGCAGATACAGACGATCCATCCACTTCAGATAGCGCTCGGACATACGTCCTCCACAGGGCCGGGTTTACTGAACGTCAGCGATGGCTTTCATCAGATCCTGATGCTTTTTCTCGCCATACTCTGCGCGCACCGGCTCTGTCGCCTTGATAAATACCGCCTTGTCGATGTCATGGAACTGCACGCCACCGGCTTTCATTTTTTCCAGCGCCTGCTGGTTGTAGGCCTGCCACAGCTTGCGCTGTTCAAACTGCGCTTCGCGGGCCAGGGTCAGGATTTTTTGCTGGTCGTCGGCGCTCAGCTTGTCCCATTTCACTTTGGAGTAGAGCAACATTTCCGGGGTGATGAAGTGGCCGCTGAGGGTGTAGTTTTTGGCAACCGGCATGTAGTTATGGGCGACAAAGGTTGGCGGGTTATTTTCTGCCCCGTCGATCACCCCGGTCTGCATCCCGCTGTAAACCTCACTCACCCCCATTGCCACCGAGTTGGCGCCCATGTCTTTCAGCGTGGCCAGCGCCACCGGGCTACCCTGCACGCGGATCTTCATCCCTTTTAAATCTTCCGGCTTGGCCACCGGGTTCTTGGTGATCAGGTTGCGGGTACCGGAGTCCATCCAGCCGAGGAATACCAGCCGGGATTTTGGATTGGCGGTCAGCTTCTCACCGATGGCTTTACCGACGTCACCGTCGATCACCTTGTGCATATGATCTTCATCGCGGAAGACGTACGGCAGGGTAAAGACTTCGATATCCGGCAGGATGGCGGCAACCGGCGCCATCGATACGCGGATGATGTCGATAGCGCCCATCTGCGCCTGCTCGATCATCTGTTTTTCATCCCCCAACACGCCGCCGGGGAAGACTTTGATCTCCAGCTTGCCGTCAGTTTGTTGTTTCAGTTTTTCGCCCATCTGCTGTACCGCCACCACGTTCGGGTAGCCTTCAGGATGGACATCGGCGGCTTTAATGGTTTGCGCAGAAACGGAACAGGCAATAGCAGACAGGCACAGAGCAGCCAGCAACGGCTTGAGGGTCGTTTTCATCGAGTCAACTCCAGGGTAGTGAGGGTAATTATCGGAACGTTGTTTTAGTTTTGAACGTTTAAAAACTAGACCACACCCTGAAAAGCGGAGGTGAAGCGCCTCACAAAAAGCGCCAAATAATGAAATGGTGGTTTAGAACTGTGGCAGAGGTCATGCGGAGGAGCCATTTTGCGCCCTCTCCCCGTGAGAGGGGGCCGGGGTAAGGGCATCAGGCCGCATACCGCCAGGAAGGTCGATTACCCTTTGCGGATAAGATATTTGTACGGCAGTTCCTCGGTCTCCTGCGCCAGCAGCTCATGTTCCATAAAAGTACAGAAGCCGGGAATATCGCGGGTGGTGGCCGGATCGTCGGCAATAATCAGCAGGGTTTCGCCGGTTTGCATATTGCGCACCGTTTTACGCACCATCATCACCGGCTCCGGGCAGCGCAGGCCCTGGGCATCAAGGGTATGGTCAGGGCTGGAAAACAGATCGGTCATCATCGTCTCGCTCAGGTAAAAAACGGCAGTAGTTTACGCCCCGCAGAGGGCAATGCAAACCAGGTTAACGATTGCGTGAAAATCAACCATTGCAAAGATGAATCAAAGCAGTATGATGCAGCCGGTTTTATTGGGTTCCCTCACCCCAACTTATAAAAAGGTCACAATATGACGCAGTTCTCTCAATCGCAGCGCGTAAAAGCGTTGTTCTGGCTTTCGCTTTTTCATCTGCTGGTGATCACCTCCAGTAACTATCTGGTACAGCTGCCGATCTCCATTTTTGGTTTGCACACTACCTGGGGCGCATTCAGCTTCCCGTTTATCTTCCTTGCTACCGATCTCACCGTGCGCATGTTTGGCGCGCCGCTGGCCCGACGCATTATTTTTGCCGTCATGCTCCCGGCGCTGTTTGTGTCGTACGTGATCTCCTCCCTGTTCTATATGGGAAGCTGGCAGGGATTTGAAGCCCTGACCCACTTCAACCTGTTCGTTGCCCGTATCGCCGCCGCCAGTTTTATGGCCTATGCGCTGGGGCAGATCCTTGATGTGCATGTGTTTAACCGTCTGCGGCAGAACCATCGCTGGTGGATGGCGCCGACCGCCTCCACGCTGTTTGGTAACGTCAGCGATACACTGGCCTTTTTCTTTATCGCGTTCTGGCGCAGCCCGGACCCGTTTATGGCCCAGCACTGGATGGAAATTGCGCTCGTGGATTACGCCTTTAAGGTGCTTATCAGCCTGGTGTTCTTCCTGCCGATGTACGGCGTGCTGCTGAATATGTTGCTGAAAAGATTCGCAGATAAATCTGAAAGTTCGGCATTGCAGGCCGGTTAAAGGTTCCCCTGAACAGTTGTGATAAGATGGATGGATGCGCCGTTATGGCCGTTTATCGAAAGGAAGAATTCAATGCGCAATCTGGTTAAATATGTCGGGATTGGCCTGCTGGTGATGGGGCTTGCGGCCTGTGATAACAATGACGGCAAAACGCCTGTTCAGGGTGCATCTGCTGAGAGCAACGCGACGGGTCAACCGGTCAGCCTGATGGAGGGCAAACTGAGCTTCTCTCTGCCTGCCGATATGACCGATCAGAGCGGCAAGCTGGGTACGCAGGCCAACAACATGCACGTCTACTCCGACGCCACCGGGCAAAAAGCGGTGATTGTGATCGTTGGCGACGACACCAGTGAAGACCTGGGCGTGCTGGCGAAACGTCTTGAAGATCAGCAGCGCAGCCGCGACCCGCAGCTGCAGGTAGTGACCAACAAAGCCATCGAGCTGAAGGGCCACAAGCTGCAACAGCTGGACAGCATTATCTCGGCCAAAGGCCAGACCGCGTATTCCTCTGTGGTGCTCGGCAAACTCGACAACAAGCTGCTGACCCTGCAGATCACCCTGCCTGCTGACGATCAGCAGAAAGCGCAAACTGCCGCTGAAGGCATTATCAACACGCTGGTGATTCAGTAAGTTATTGCGATGAAATGGCCTCCGTTGGAGGCCATTTTTTTAACCGCCACGTCAGCAGTAACGCCACCGCCACCAGCCCCGCCGCCGCCAGATAGATAACCGGCACCCCGGCCCACGCCATCACCAGCCCGGCCAGCGGCCCGGTCACCCCTAACGACATATCCATAAACACCGTGTAGGTTGCCAGCGCTGCGCCCTGATTTTGCTGCGGCACCGCTTTCACCGCCACCACTCCCAGCGCCGGGAACACCAGCGAGAAGCCCGCCCCCGCGAGCAAGACGCCGGTTTTCGCCATCCACGGCGCGTCGGCGATACCGGTCAGCAACAGGCCGACAATCTCAACGCTAAAGCAGATCATTGCCACGTTCAGCCCGCCCAGCCGGTTGATGCCGTTGGGGAACAACAGCCGCGTGCCGACGAATGCACAGCTGAACAGCGTCAGGGCGAAGGCCGCGCCGTCCCAGCCTTTGGCGTCGTAGAACAGGGTAATGAAGGTGGCGATCACCCCAAAACCTGCCGAGGCCAGCGCCAGCGCCATCCCGTACGGCCAGACGCGACCCAGCACCGCGCGAAACGGCATCGGCTTGCCTTTGCTGGCTTTCACCGCCGGTCGCGGCAGCGCGAACAGGATCGCCATCAGCGCCACCACCATGATGGTCAGCGCCAGGCCATTCAGCCCGCTGTAGCGATAGCACAGAACCCCGAGCGGTGCCCCCATCGCCATCGCGCCGTAGGTGACAATCCCATTCCAGGAGATCACCCGCCCGATATGCGACGCGCCCACTACGCCCACGCCCCACAGCGTCGATCCGGTACCGGCCAGGCTTTGTCCGACGCCAAGGATCACCCTGCCCAGACACAGCAGCGCCAGGCTCACCATCGGCCAGCCGCTGGTGAAACCGGCCAGCAGATAGCTCACGCCGCTGAGGAAGCAGCCGCACAGCCCCAGCACCACAATGCTTTTTGGGCCAAACAGGTCGGCGTAGCGCCCGGCATAAGGGCGGCTTAGTAGCGTCGCGAAGTATTGCAGGCTGATCACCAGCCCCGCCCAGAAGGCGCTAAAGCCCATGACGTCATGCACATAGCCGGGAAGAACTGCCAGCGGCAGGCCGATGGTCAGGTAGCTGGCAAAGTTGAAAATAACGACAGAAACAATCCGCAGATTTAGACGAAATCCGCTCAGCGCCGGTTCGGCGGCAGGTACGGGCATTAGGCTCACCAGAATTTTTACAACAGTGTTTCACTATTACCACGTCAGGCGCGGAAAATCAGCAGCGACTTTAAGAATACAGGTGCCTACCGAAGCGTGGCGCGCACACTACACTTTAGGGGCATCTCATAACAAGGAAACGCTATGACAACCACGCCGCCCGACAAAGTGGGTTTACACATATTGCTGAAGCTGGCCTGCCTGGTGGTGATCCTCGCAGGTATCCACGCCGGGGCGGATATTCTCGTACAGCTATTACTGGCGCTCTTCTTCGCCATCGTTCTCAACCCCCTCGTCACCTGGTTTATCCGCCGGGGCGTAAAGCGGCCTGTCGCCATCACCATTGTGGTGATAGTGATGCTGATCGTGCTGACGGCGCTGTTTGGCGTGCTGGCGGCATCGCTCAGTGAATTTTCTGCCCTGCTGCCAAAGTACAATAAAGAGCTGACGCGCAAGATTGTCGACTTGCAGGAGATGTTCCCGGTACTCAACCTGCATATCTCGCCAGAACGGATGCTGAAACGTATGGACTCCGAAAAGGTGATGACCTTTGCCACCGCGCTAATGACCCAACTTTCCGGGGCGATGGCCAGCGTGCTGCTGCTGGTGATGACCGTGGTCTTCATGCTGTTTGAAGTGCGCCACGTGCCGTACAAAATGCGCTTTGCCCTGAACAATCCGCAGGTCCACATCGCCGGTTTGCACCGGGCGCTGAAGGGCGTTTCCCATTATCTGGCGCTGAAAACGCTGTTAAGCCTGTGGACCGGGGCCATCGTCTGGCTCGGGTTGGTGCTGCTCGACGTGCAGTTCGCCCTGATGTGGGGGGTGCTGGCTTTTCTGCTGAACTATGTGCCCAATATTGGCGCGGTGCTCTCCGCCGTACCTCCAATGATCCAGGCGTTTCTGTTTAACGGCTTTTACGAATGTATGCTGGTGGGGGCGCTGTTTCTTATCGTGCATATGATTCTGGGTAACATCGTTGAACCCCGGATGATGGGCCACAGGCTGGGGATGTCGACGATGGTGGTGTTCCTGTCATTATTGATCTGGGGATGGTTGCTCGGCCCGGTAGGGATGCTGCTGTCCGTCCCGCTGACCAGCGTGTGTAAGATCTGGATGGAGACCACGCAGGGCGGGAGCAAACTGGCGATCCTGCTCGGCCCCGGCAGGCCAAAAAGCCGATTGCCGGGATAGCCGTGCCTTCTCATACTGTGAATAATGCCTGCCGCATTAAAAGCGGCAGGTTTATTTATCTAACAGAATGGTCTTATCGCATTAAAATAAAAAACACCTGAATTACATTTATTTAAAGAGTGCCAAACACCTTTAATTTTCGCCTTATTAGTAAGCAAATAACCCTGCGCAAATACCCTCTGCACGCCACGGGTATTAATGTAAGGTGAGTATTCTTAAAAAAGTGAATGATTATTACGGGATGCCGTCATGACTCTGATAAATAACAACTTAATCCCCATCAGATTCAAGTTCCCTCATTTTTATTTAATGTCATACCCCCTCTTATATTCGCCAGCAGGCCGACAAAATTGTACGATGTCGGCGGCAATAGCCTTTTTTACTGCATTGAGACATTTTATCCCTATCCGGAGTCAGCAAACTTCAGGGTCAGGCTATGCTTCGTTATTGGATTACGGATTTATCGCGGACGCGCGCAGATGAAATTTGCACTTAACATTCTCGACTGGCAAGCCAGAGCGCCAGGCCTTAGCGATGTCAGTCAGTGGCTGGCATGGTCGCAAGGTTTGCACGCCATCGATCCTGCTGCGCCGCAGGCGAAACTGACCGACCTGCCGATGATGACTGCCCGCCGCCTCAATTCTGGCAGCAAGCTGGCGGTGGATTGCGGGCTGGCAATGGTGCGTAAACACGCCATCGATGCCGTGGTCTACACCAGCCGTCACGGTGAACTGGAACATAACTATCGCATTCTGCATGCGCTGGCCTGCGAACAGGACGTTTCTCCGACCGATTTCGCCATGTCCGTACACAACTCAGCGGTTGGCAATCTCACCATTGCTGCGCGTCAGCCGATAGTCTCGTCATCGCTTTCCGCCGGACGGGATACTTTTCAACAGGGCTTATGCGAAGTGCTGAGCCTGCTGCAGGGCGGATATGCCCGGGTATTGATGGTCGATTTCGACGGCGCGCTACCCGACTTTTACCCGCCTTCGCTGCCCCCGCAGATGCCCACATGGCCGTTTGCGCTGGCGCTGGTCATTGAAGCCGGGGAGACACTGCACTGCGAAACCTGTCCCGGCACGTCCCAGGCTGAGGCCTCGCTGCCGCAGAGCCTGCTGTTCCTCCGGCACTATCTTCGTCATGATCCGCAGTTTGCGATCGCCGGCGAGCGCCTGCAGTGGCAATGGACGCGCGCATGAACGGGATCCTTGCCTCCCTCAATCGCGGCTGGCGGCGGGTGATGACCGGCCTGTGCTTCGTGCTGTTTGGCATCGGCGGGCTGCTGCTGTCTGTGGTGTGGTTTAATCTGTTATTGCTGGTGCAGCGCGACGGTGCCCGTCGTCGTCGCCTTGCTCGTCGCAGCATCGCCGCCTGCTTCCGCGCCTTTTTAACCGTCGCCCGCGCCGTGGGGGTGCTGGATTACCGCATTGATAACCTCGACGTTCTGCGCCAGGATCGCGGCTGTCTGGTGGTGGCGAACCACCCCACGCTGCTCGACTATGTCCTCATCGCCTCGGTGATGCCGGAAACGGACTGTCTGGTGAAAAGCGCGCTGCTGCGTAACCCCTTTTTGAGCGGTGTGATCCGGGCAGCGGATTACCTGATCAACAGCGAAGCCGACACGCTGTTAAGTGCCTGCCAGCAGCGGTTGGCTCAGGGCGACACCCTACTCATTTTCCCGGAAGGCACCCGTACACGAGCGGGGGAAGCCATCACCTTACAACGCGGCGCGGCGAATATTGCCGTGCGCTGTGGCCGCGACCTGCGGGTGGTGATCATCCACTGCAGCGAGCCGCTGCTGGATAAACAGCGTCGGTGGTATGAGGTTCCGGCGCGCAAACCGTTTTTCACGATCGACGTTCGTGAGCGGGTTAACATTCATGAATTTTACGATGCGGCGGTACAAGAACCGGCTCAGGCAGCACGGCAGCTCAACCGGCACCTGCAGCATCGCTTAACATCCGGTCTTCAATCTTTGTCAGGAATTAATGATGCAAGCGCTCTACCTGGAAATTAAGAATCTCATTATCTCTACCCTCAATCTGGATGAGCTGACCCCTGACGACATCGATACCGATGCGGCGCTGTTTGGCGAGGGCCTGGGTCTTGATTCGATCGATGCCCTGGAGTTCGGTCTGGCGGTCAAAAATCAGTACGGCGTCGTTCTGTCTGCCGAAAGCGAAGAGATGCGCCAACACTTCTTCTCCGTCGCCACCCTGGCGTCATTTATCACTGCCCAACGCGCCTGAGAACGGATCCACCATGACAACTGAACATGACGCTATTTATCAGCAAGTGACCTCCCTGCTGATCAACCTGTTTGAGCTCGCCCCGGGTGACATCACCCCGGAGGCGCGCCTGTATGAAGACCTGGATCTGGACAGCATCGACGCCGTCGATATGGTGGTTAACCTGCAGAAGAAAACGGGCATCAAGATCAAGCCAGAAACGTTCAAATCGGTGCGTACCGTTCAGGACGTGGTGGACGCCGTCGAACAGCTTCTGCGAGAAGCGTAAGCCGCCATGCGTGGCGGACGGTCATTTCCGGTTATCCCGTTGCTGACGGGATTGCTGCTGGTCGCCTGGCCCTTTTTGATTGGCTTTGGGCTGACGCATAACAGCCTGCACTGGCTCCTGCCGCTGATGGCAGGGCTGTTGCTGTTTCGTCTGCGCCAGGCGCGGCATCACGCCGGGCCGATGCGCTATGTCATTCAGAGCGTGGCGCTGGCCGGCATCGCCCTGTGCGTGGCAAGTTACCTGCTGAAGGCCCATCAGTGGCTGCTGCTGTATCCCGTGGTGGTTAACCTGGTGATGCTGGCGGTTTTTGGCGGCTCGCTGTGGACGTCGATGCCGCTGGTCGAACGCCTGGCCCGGCTGCAGGATCCGGCCTTATCGCCACAAGGCGTGCGCTATACCCGTGTCGTGACCCGCGTGTGGTGCGCCTTTTTCATATTTAACGGTAGCGTGGCGCTGTTCACCGTGCTGCGGGGCGATCTGGCACTCTGGACGCTGTGGAACGGCATGATTGCCTACATTCTGATGGGAACCTTGATGGCAGCCGAGTGGCTGGTGCGTCAGCGGGTGAGAAAAAAAGAGAAGCGCAATGCCTAACCTCCTTCCTTTGTGCCAGTGGCTGAATGCCCCGCGCCCGGACGACACGCCTGTCGCCTGGTGTGGCGATCGCTGTTGGACGCTTGGGCAGTTGCGCTATGACGTCAGCACCTTAACAACGGACCTGCAGCAGCAGAGGGGCGAGCGCTGGGCGCTCTGTCTTGACGATAGCTATCTGTTTCTCGTGGCGTTACTGGCGACGCTGCATGCCGGTAAAACCCCCGTCATCCCGGGTCACAGCCGGCTATTGTTGCTGGAAAAGCAGCGGGCTCTGTTCGACGGCGTGCTAAGCGATCGGCCGTTACGCCTTTCCGGCCCTTTACGGGTGGTGCGTTCTTCCCAACGCAATAACGCGCCCTTTCATCCCCTGCCCGCCGTTGCCGACGCGGCTTTCATCGAGCTGTTTACGTCCGGTTCGACCGGGGCGGCAAAACGCGTCGTCAAAACCCTTACCGCCCTCGACAGGGAAGCCGCTCTGCTGGCGACCTTTTTTGGCGACCGGCTGCACGGCTGTCGGGTGGTGGCCTCTGTTGCGCCTTACCATCAGTACGGACTAACGTTCCGCCTCTTTTTACCCCTGGCGCAGGGGTTAGTGATGCACTCGGTCACGATCGCCTACAGCGAGCAGTTGGCGGCGCTCGACCCGCAGTATCGCTATCTTTTCATCAGTAGCCCGGCATTTTTGAAGCGCATTGACGCGCAGCTCGCTTCGCCACCGGTTGCAGTGCTTTTCTCCGCCGGGGGATCCCTGGCGTGGGACACGGTGGATAAGACCCATCGCTGGCTGAATATCTGGCCGGATGAAATTTACGGCAGCACGGAAACCGGCGTTCTCGCCTGGCGCCATTATCAGCATGAAGGCCTCTGCTGGCGGCCCTTGCCCGGCATCCATTTCCATCAGGATAAGCGCGGCCTGCGCGTCTCCTCGCCGTTAATCCCGCACGGCGAAGGGCTGCCCCTCGACGATGTTCTCCAGTTTGATGACACCGGCGGGTTCAGCCTTGTCGGGCGCAAGGATCGGCTGGTCAAAATCGAAGAAAAACGCATCTCGCTTAATGAGATCGAGCAATACCTGCGGGCGTTAGAAGGTGTTTGCGACGCAGCAGCCCTGCCGATTACGCGTAACGGCAGACAGGGGATTGGTGCGCTACTGGTGTTAAACGACGCGGCACGTGAGCAGCTAAAGCAGCGTGGCAATAAAGCGCAGCTGCAGGCCTGGCGACGCGCCCTGCGGCCATGGCTTGATCCCGTTGCGGTGCCGCGCGACTGGCGCATTGTTGATGAAATACCGGTTAACAGTATGAACAAGCGTATCTATGCGCAGTTACAGGAGTTATTTCATGAAAATCCATGAAATTGAGCGCCAGCAGGCCCAGCCGCAGCATCTGGATGTCACCCTGCATCTCGACCCCACGCTGTTCTGGTTTCAGGGCCATTTTGCCGTACAGCCGCTGCTGCCAGGCGTTGCCCAGCTTGACTGGGTGATGCATTACGCCACCACGCTGTTGGCCACGGCGTACCGCTTTCACAGTATTCAGAACGTAAAATTTCAGGCCCCGCTGCTGCCTGATACCACGGTGACGCTCAGCCTCGACTGGAACGCTGAGCGCCAGATCCTCACTTTCCGCTATCTACGCCACGATGGCGCAGAGCGCCATATCGCCAGCAGCGGGAAGATTCGCTTATGTCGTTAACCTTCCGACCCTGCATCCTGATTCCTTGCTATAACCACGGGGCGATGATGGCGAGCGTGCTGCAACGCCTCACCCCGTTCGCCCTGCCGATTATCCTGGTCGATGACGGCAGCGACGCCGAAACCCGTCAGGAACTGAACCGCCTGGCCGACGAGAATGTCCACGTCACGCTGGTGCGGCTGACGCACAACGCCGGAAAAGGCGTGGCCGTGATCCGCGGGCTGAAAGTCTGTGCCGGCGCCGGTTTTACCCACGCGGTACAGGTGGATGCCGACGGGCAACATGCGATTGAAGATATCCCAACGCTGCTGGCGCTGGCGGCACGTCATCCCCACGCGCTGATCTCCGGCAAGCCGGTTTATGATGCGTCGATACCCCGCGCGCGGCTGTACGGCCGCTGGGTTACGCACGTCTGGGTGTGGATCGAAACCCTGTCTTTGCAGCTGAAAGACAGCATGTGCGGCTTTCGGGTTTACCCGGTCGCCCCGACGCTACAGCTGGCAAACCGCGTGTCGCTCGGCAAGCGGATGGATTTTGACATTGAGGTGATGGTGCGTCTCTACTGGCAGGGCACCCCCAGCTATTTTCTGCCCACCCGCGTGACCTATCCCCAGGATGGCGTCTCCCATTTCGATACGCTGAAAGACAACCTGCGCATTTCATGGATGCACACCCGGCTGTTCTTCGGCATGTTACCGCGCATCCCTTCTCTGCTCTTCGGTCGCCGCAGCCAGCACTGGGCCGCACAGCAGGAGGTCAAAGGCCTGCGCGGTATGCGGTTGATGCTGCAGGTCTGGCAATGGCTTGGCCGCAGGGCGTTTACCGTGCTGCTGTGGCCGGTGATTGGCGTCTACTGGCTGACGGCCCGCCCGGCGCGGCAGGCCTCAAAGCAGTGGATTGCCCGGGTCCGTGAGACGCTGGCACAGCGCCAGCTGCCGACGCCCGCGCGTCTGAACAGTTTTTTCCACTTCCTGCGCTTTGGTCAGGCGATGCTGGATAAAGTCGCCAGCTGGCGTGGGGAACTAAAGCTGCACCAGCATGTGACCTTTGCCCCCGGTGCGCGTGAAATCCTGGACAGCGATGCCCCGCAAGGCAAGCTGCTGCTGGCCTCGCATCTGGGCGATGTCGAAGTGTGCCGCGCGCTGGCCCAGCGCGAAGGCCACCAGACCATTAATGCGCTGGTGTTCAGTGATAACGCGCAACGCTTTAAACAAATTATGCAGGAGATGGCCCCCGAAGCAGGACTGAGCCTGATCTCCGTCACCGATATCGGGCCAGAGACCGCCATCCTGCTCAAAGAGAAGCTTGATCGCGGCGAATGGGTAGCGATCGTCGGCGATCGTCTGGCGGTTAATCCCCAGCGTGGCGGCGAATGGCGGGTGGTATGGAGCGAATTTATGGGCCAACCGGCACCGTTCCCCCAGGGGCCGTTTATTCTCGCCGCGATCCTGCGCTGTCCGGTGGTGCTGATTTATGCCCTGCAACAGCAGCAGCGGCTGCAGATCCATTGCGAGACGTTTGCCGACCCGCTGATCCTGCCGCGACACGCCCGCCAGCAAGCTTTACAGCAGGCAGTCGATCGGTATGCGCAGCGGCTGGAGCATTACGCGCTGCAGGCGCCGCTCGACTGGTTTAATTTTTTCGATTTCTGGCGGCTGCCGGATGCCAAAGATAAGGAGTAAAGGGTGCTGACCGATCCCCGCTTTACCACCGAGGTTGAGTTGACCGTCCCGTTTCACGACGTCGATATGATGGGCGTGGTGTGGCACGGCAACTATTTCCGCTATTTTGAAATTGCCCGCGAGGCGCTGCTCAATCAATTCGATTATGGCTATCGCCAGATGAAAGCTTCCGGCTATGTCTGGCCGGTGGTGGATACCCGGGTGAAGTACCGGGATGCAGTCACCTTCGAACAGCGGATCCGCGTCCGCGCCCATATCGAAGAGTATGAAAATCGCCTGCGTATTGCCTATCAGATTTTCGACGCCGCCAGCGGCAAGCGCACCACCACCGGTTACACCATTCAGGTGGCCGTTGAGGAGAAGAGCCGCGAGCTGTGCTTTGTTAGCCCGGCAATCCTGTTTGAGCGTATGGGAGTGACACCATGAAGTGGTTACCGATGCTGGCCCTGCTGGTCAGCCCGTGGGTCAGCGCCGTGACGCTGGACGAATTACAGCAACGCTTTACTGAACAACCGGTGGTGCGCGCCCACTTTGAGCAGACCCGCACCATTAAGGACATGCCCCAACCGCTGCGCTCCAGCGGGGAGATGCTTGTCGCCCGCGACGACGGCCTGCTGTGGGATCAAAAAGCGCCGTTCCCGATGCTGCTGTTGCTGGATGATAAACGCATGGTGCAGACCCTTAACGGCCAGCCGCCACAAACCATCACAGCGGAAAACAATCCGCAGATGTTCCAGTTTAACCACCTGCTGCGCGCCCTGTTCCAGGCCGATCGCAAGGTGCTGGAAGAGAACTTCCGCATCGATTTTAAGGATCTCGGCAACGGCCGCTGGTCGCTGGTGCTGACGCCAACCACCACCCTGCTGGATAAGATTTTTGCCTCGCTGGATCTGGGTGGCGCGCATTATCTGGAATCCATTGTGCTGAACGATAAGCAAGGCGACCGCACCGACATCGCCCTTTCCCGCCACCAACTGACACCCGCCAGCCTGACCGATGCCGAACGCCAACGCTTTGCCGCACCGTAATGCACGCCGCCCGGCGCTGCTGTGGGCACTGACCTGCCTGATCCTGCTGGGCGTGTTACTGTCGCTCCTGCCCGGCGCGCGCTTAAACAGCAGCGTGCTGGCGATGCTGCCGAAGCAGACCCTCGGCGCGGTCCCCCCGGCGCTGAATGACGGCTTTATGCAGCGTCTCGACCGCCAGCTGGTGTGGCTGGTCAGCCCGGGAAAACAGCCCAATCCGCAGGTGGCGCAGCAGTGGCTAACTCTACTGCAGGGCTCGTCACAGCTCAGCGAGGTCAAAGGCCCGATGGACGCCGCCGGGCAAAAAGCCTGGGGTGAATTTTTCTGGCAGCACCGCAACGGCCTGATCGACAGCGCCACCCGCGCGCGCCTGCAGAACGGCGGTGAAGCGCAGGCCCAGTGGATATTGTCCCAGCTGTACTCGGCCTTCTCCGGGGTCAGCGGCAAAGAGCTGCAAAACGACCCGCTGATGCTGATGCGGGGTTCGCAGCTTTCGCTGGCGCAAAACAGCCAGAAGCTGCGACTGATGGACGGCTGGCTGGTGACGAAAGATGAAGCCGGGAATTATTGGTATCTGTTGCACGGCGAGCTGTCCGGTTCGTCCTTCGATATGCAACAAACCCACCGGCTGGTCACCACTCTGCACGGGCTGGAAGGCCAGCTGAAAACGCAGTATCCCCAGGCGCAGCTGCTGTCGCGCGGGACGGCTTTTTACAGCGACTACGCCAGCCAGCAGGCGAAGCGGGATATCTCGACCCTTGGCGTCGCCACCGTTTTGGGGGTGATCCTGCTGATTGTGGCGGTGTTCCGCTCCCTGCGTCCGCTGGCGCTGTGTCTGATCTCCATCGCCACCGGCGCGCTGGCGGGCACGGTGGCGACGCTGCTGCTGTACGGCGAACTGCACCTGATGACGCTGGTGATGAGCATGAGCATCATCGGTATTTCGGCGGATTACACCCTCTACTACCTGACCGAACGGATGGTCCATGGCGGACAGACTTCACCGTGGCAAAGCCTGGCAAAAGTGCGTAACGCCCTGCTGCTGGCGCTACTCACCACCGTGGTCGCGTATCTGATTATGATGCTGGCACCGTTCCCGGGTATCCGCCAGATGGCGGTGTTCGCCGCGGCGGGGCTCAGCGCCTCGTGCCTGACGGTGATTTTCTGGCATCCGGGGCTGTGTCGCGGCCTGCCAGTGCGTCCGGTTCCCGCGAGGGGATTAATGCTGCGCTGGCTGGCGGCCTGGCAGCGCCATAAAACGCTGTCGGTCGGGCTGCCGGTGCTGCTGGCGCTGCTGGCGGTGGCGGGAATGGCCTCGCTGCGGGTCGACGATGATATCGCCCAGCTGCAGGCGCTGCCGCAGGCGATTCAGGCCCAGGAAAAAACCATCACCGCCCTGACCGGGCAGAGTGTCGATCAGAAATGGTTCGTGGTGCATGGCGACTCGGCCCAGCAGACGCTGGAGCGGCTGGAGGCCTTTACCCCGGCGCTGGCGCAGGCGCAGGCGCAGCAGGCGGGTGAACTTCAGTCATGGCGTACCTTGCCTTTGAACTCGCTGGCGCGGCAGACTCAGGATCTGGCCCTGCTGAAAAGTGCGGCCCCGGCGGTGACGACAGCATTGCAACGTGCCGGGCTGACGACGGTTGCAGCGGATCTGAACGCCATGCCGGTGCAGGTTGACGCCTGGCTTGCCAGCCCGGCAAGCGAGGGCTGGCGGCTGCTGTGGCTGACCCTGCCCGACGGGCAAAGCGGCGTGCTGGTTCCGGTCAATGGGGTCAACAACAGCCCGGCCCTGGCGGCGCGGGCTGACAAGCATCCCGGCGTGACCTGGGTGGATCGCAAGGCCAACTTCGACAGCCTGTTTACCCTCTACCGCAGCGTGCTCACCGGGCTGCTGGTGGTTGCGTTAGCGGTAATCGCCTGCGGGGCGATGCTGCGTCTGGGCTGGCGTAAAGGGCTGATAAGCCTGGTTCCGTCGCTCCTGTCGCTGGGCTGTGGGCTGGCGGCGCTGGCCGTTACCGGTCATCCCCTGAATCTGTTCTCGCTGCTGGCGCTGGTGCTGGTGCTCGGGATCGGCATCAACTACACCCTGTTTTTTAGCAACCCACGCGGCACGCCGCTGACGTCGATGCTGGCGATTACCCTGGCGATGCTGACTACGATTTTGACCCTCGGCATGCTGGTATTCAGCAATACTCAGGCCATCAGCAGCTTTGGGGTGGTACTGGTCAGCGGTATTTTTACCGCCTTTCTGCTGGCACCGCTGGCGATGCCGACTCAAAAAGAGAGAAAACAATGATGTCCCCCTTTTACCGCGCCGCCGTCTTTATTGGCGTGCTGTTGTTGGTCGGATGCAGTCACTCAACTCCCGACGCCACCCGCCCGCAGGCATGGCTGCAGCCCGGCACTCAAGTAACACTCCCTGCGCCGGGCATCACCCCGACGCTCAATTCGCAGCAGCTGCTGACCGGCCGTTTTAACGGTAAAACCCAGTCGCTGCTGGTGATGCTGAATGCCAATGAGCATAAAATTACCCTGGCCGGCCTGTCATCGGTGGGCATTCGTCTGTTCCTTGTCACCTATGATCAAACGGGGATCCATACTGAACAGTCGATTGTTGTGCCGCAGCTGCCTCCAGCCAGCCAGGTGTTGGCGGATGTGATGCTCAGCCACTGGCCAATCAGCGCCTGGCAGCCGCAGTTACCGACAGGCTGGACGCTTAAAGACAAGGGCGACCGCCGCGAGCTGCGTAACGCCCGCGGCACGCTGGTGACAGAGGTGGTTTATCTGCAGCGTAACGGTAAGCGCGAGCCGATCAGCATCGAACAACACGTCTTTAATTACCACATCACCATTCAACATCTGGGTGACTGAGATGATCTACATATCTGCTGTAGGCATGGTCAATGCGCTGGGCAACGGGGCTGACGACATTGCCGCTAACCTGACGCGCGGCGTGGCACCCGGAATGCGTGTGCGCAGCGGCTGGCTGCAGAACCAGGATGCAGTACTGGGGGGTGTCGAGGGTGAATTACCGGCGATCCCGGACAGCTTTGCCGCGCACCGCACGCGCAATAATCAGCTGCTGCTGGCCGCGCTGGCGCAGATCCAGCCAGCCGTCGATGAGGCCATTGTCCGTTTCGGTCGGGACAGAATCGCCGTGGTGCTGGGCACCAGTACCTCCGGGCTGGACGAGGGTGACAAACATGTGCACCTGACCCATAACAGCCAGCCCAGCCTGCACTGGCGCTATTCCCAGCAGGAACTGGGCGATCCGTCGCGTTTTCTGGCGAACTGGCTCAAGCTGGAAGGCCCGGCCTACACCCTCTCTACCGCCTGCTCCTCCAGCGCGCGGGCAATCATCAGCGGTAAACGGTTGATTGACGCCGGGCTGGTGGATATCGCCATTGTCGGCGGCGCAGATACCCTGAGCCGGATGCCGGTAAATGGCTTTAACAGCCTCGAATCCCTGTCCACCACCTTGTGCGAGCCCTTTGGCCGCGATCGCCGGGGCATTACCATTGGCGAAGCGGCGGCGCTGATGGTGCTGACCCGCGAGCCGCAGCCCGTGGCGTTACTGGGCATCGGCGAGTCGAGCGATGCGTACCATATTTCGGCCCCGCATCCGCAGGGCGAAGGGGCCATCCGCGCCATTACGCAGGCCCTGAACGACGGCGGGATCGCCCCGGCCGAGGTGGGATACATCAACCTGCACGGTACCGCGACACCGCTCAACGATCGGATTGAATCCCAGGTGGTGCATGACCTGTTTGGCGACAGCGTTCCCTGCAGTTCAACCAAGCATCTGACCGGCCACACGCTGGGGGCGGCGGGGATCACCGAGGCCGCGTTGAGCTGGCTGATCCTGACTCGCAACCTGCCGCTGCCGGCCCAGGATTTTGACCGCTATGCGCCCGATCTGACGCTGCCTGCCTGCGGCGTGCTCCATCAGCCCGTCGCTTTAAATAAAGCGGCGATCGTGTCCAATTCATTCGCCTTTGGCGGCAATAATGTCAGCATCTTGCTGGGGAGAGTGTCATGAGCTATTTACCACCGGGCGACTACCTGCCCCACGACGCACCGATGCTATTGCTGGAGACGGTTGAAGACGTCAGTGAAGAGACGGCTGTCTGCCGGGTCACGGTCAGCGGCCAGGGCGTGCTGGCTCCCTTCCTGAATGCCGAGGGCTGCCTGCCGGGGTGGTACGCGCTGGAGCTGATGGCCCAGAGCGTGGGCGTCTGGTCTGGCTGGCATCGTCAGCAGGAGGGGCGTGAGAGCAGCACACTCGGCATGGTGCTGGGCGCCCGCGAACTGGTGTGCGACGCAGGCCAGTTCGCGGCCAACAGCCTGTTGACCGTGAGCATCAAACGGCTGATGCAGGATGAACGCTTTGGCAGTTTCGAATGTGCAATAACCGCCGAGGGTTCGACGCTGGCAACCGGCCGGGTGAATACCTTTCAGCCCACCGATGAAGAATTAACTTCGCTTTTTTATCAGGGAGCAAACGCATGAGTCGTTCCGTTCTGGTTACCGGTGCCAGCAAAGGCATTGGCCGGGCCATCGCCATGAAACTGGCTGCGGATGGGTTTTGCGTCGGGGTGCATTATCACCGCGATGCCGCTGGCGCACAGGACACCCTGGATGCCATCGAACAGGCGGGCGGCAGCGGCCGCGTGCTGTCGTTCGACGTGGGCAACCGGGCGCAGTGCCGCGAGGTGCTGGAGCACGAAATCGCCACCTTTGGTGCCTGGTACGGGGTGGTGAGCAATGCCGGGATCGCCCGCGACGGTGCCTTCCCGGCGCTGAGCGACGACGACTGGGACAGCGTGATCCACACCAACCTCGACAGCTTTTATAACGTCATTCATCCCTGCATTATGCCGATGATTAGCAGACGATCGGGCGGGCGCATCATCACCCTGTCTTCTGTGTCCGGGCTGATGGGCAACCGCGGTCAGGTGAACTACAGCGCGGCGAAGGCGGGGATAATCGGTGCCACTAAAGCGCTGGCGATTGAGCTGGCAAAGCGCAAAATTACCGTCAACTGCATCGCGCCAGGGCTCATTGATACCGGGATGATCGACATGGAAGAAACCGCGCGGGAAGAGGCGATGGCCATGATCCCGATGAAACGAATGGGCCATGCGGACGAAGTCGCCGGGCTTGCCAGCTATCTAATGTCTGATATTGCGGGATATGTCACCCGCCAGGTGATTTCCATCAATGGGGGGATGCTATGACGCGTCGCGTGGTGATTACCGGCATGGGAGGCGTTACCGCCTTTGGCGAGGAGTGGCATTCGGTTGCTGCGCGCCTGCTGCAATACGAAAACGCGGTGCGCAAGATGCCGGAGTGGGCAGTGTATGACGGTCTGCAGACCCTGCTGGCTGCGCCGATAGATGACTTTACCCTGCCCGATCACTACACCCGCAAACGCATCCGTTCGATGGGTCGGGTGTCGCTGATGTCGACCCGGGCCAGCGAGCTGGCGCTGGAGCAGGCCGGGCTGATTGACGATCCGGTACTCACCAGCGGTGAAACCGGGATTGCCTACGGCTCATCCACCGGCAGCACCGGTCCGGTCAGCGATTTCGCCACCATGCTCACCGAAAAACACACCAACAACATCTCCGGCACCACCTATGTGCAGATGATGCCGCATACCACGGCGGTGAACACCGGGCTGTTCTTCGGCCTGCGCGGGCGCGTGATCCCGACCTCCAGCGCCTGCACCTCCGGCAGCCAGGCCATTGGTTACGCCTGGGAAGCCATTCGCCACGGTTACCAAACGGTGATGGTTGCAGGCGGCGCAGAAGAGCTGTGTCCGTCAGAAGCCGCGGTGTTCGACACCTTGTTCGCCACCAGCCAGCGCAACGACGCCCCGAAATTGACCCCGTCACCCTTCGATACCCAGCGCGACGGTCTGGTGATTGGCGAAGGTGCCGGGACGCTGATTCTGGAAGAGCTGGAGCACGCGAAGGCGCGTGGTGCGACCATCTACGGTGAAATTGTGGGCTTCGCCACCAACTGCGATGCGGCGCATATCACCCAGCCGCAGCGGGAAACCATGCAGATCTGCATGGAGAAGTCGCTGAAAATAGCCGGACTCAGCCCGCGCGACATTGGCTACATTTCCGCCCACGGGACGGCAACCGACCGGGGCGATATTGCCGAAAGTCAGGCTACCGCCGCGCTTTTCGGCGACAACGTGCCGATTTCGTCGTTAAAGAGCTATTTTGGCCATACGCTGGGAGCCTGCGGCGCGCTGGAAGCCTGGATGAGTGTGCAGATGATGCGCGAAGGCTGGTTTGCGCCAACCCTGAATTTAAGACAACCGGGTGAGCAATGTGGCGCATTAGATTATATTATGGGGAAAGCCCGTCACATTGACTGCGAATATCTGCAAAGCAACAACTTCGCGTTCGGCGGCATTAATACCTCCATTATCATTAAACGCTGGGCGTGACTATGTACCGGTTCCTACTGGGAAAGATTTCTACCCTCAGCGCTGACCCTCGGGCGTCAGCGCTGGCCGAACAAGCACCACAGGGCGCGCGTCGCCTTCCCTGGCTGGCCGGGCGAACGCTGCTCGCTCAGGCGCTGTCCCCTTCCCCGGTGCCGGACATCATCTTTGGCGAACAGGGCAAACCGGCGTTCATCGATGCCCATCCGTACTGGTTTAACCTGAGCCACAGCGGAGATGATATTGCCCTGCTGTTAAGCGACGAGGGCGAAGTGGGCTGCGACATTGAAGTGGTTCGCCCACGCGACAACTGGCAGGCGCTGGCCAATGCGGTGTTTAGCGTCGCCGAGCATGATGAACTGGAACGTGAAACGCCGGAGGACAAACTGGCGGCGTTCTGGCGTATCTGGACGCGTAAAGAGGCGATCGTCAAACAGCGCGGCGGCAGCGCCTGGCAAATCGTCAGCATCGACAGTACCTTTTCATCCGCCCTGAACATCAGCCACTGTCAGTACGGCGCGCTCAGCCTTGCGGTTTGCACCCCGACACCCTTCACCCTGCATCACGACGCTTTACACCTGCTGTAACCTGTTGCCCACCTGCTACGCTTTATGGTCTGACTTTACTCACAACATGGAGCAGACCATGAAAATCGATCTTACGGGAAAAGTGGCGTTAGTCACCGCCTCCACCGGCGGTATTGGCTTTGCCATTGCCAGAGGACTGGCGGAGAGCGGCGCAGAGGTTATCGTTAACGGGCGCAGCATCGACTCGGTCAACCGGGGCATCCAGCAGCTACAGCAGGCGATCCCCGGCGTGCAGCTGCGCGCGGCGATTGCCGATCTCAGCACGCCGGACGGCGTAGAGGCACTGCTGAAAGTGGCCTCCAACGTCGATATCCTGGTCAACAATGCCGGGATCTACGGGCCAGAAGATTTTTACGCCACCACCGATGAGACCTGGGACAACTACTGGCAGACCAACGTGATGTCCGGGGTGCGTCTGTCGCGCGCCCTGTTGCCTGGCATGGTGCAAAAAGGCTGGGGACGGGTGGTGTTTATCTCTTCGGAATCGGCCTGCAATATCCCGGCGGACATGATCCACTACGGAGTGACCAAAACCGCCCAGCTGTCGCTGGCACGCGGGCTGGCGAAATTTGTCGCCGGCAGCGGCGTGACCGTCAACAGCGTGCTGCCCGGCCCGACAATGTCTGACGGCTTTGCCGAAATGATGAAGGACGAGATTGAGAAAACCGGTAAATCGCTGGAGACGCTGGCGAAAGAGTTTGTGATGGCCCACCGCCCGAGTTCGGTTATCCAACGCGCCGCCACGGTCGACGAGGTGGCAAACATGGTGGTTTACGTCTGTTCACAGCAGGCTTCGGCTACCTCCGGCGCGGCGCTGCGCGTTGATGGCGGCGTGGTGGATGATATTATCTAGCGGACCGGCCGCCCGCCTTCTGGCGGGTGGCATCTGGCCACAAAGCAGGTAAACTGGCAGGCAGAATATGTATTTCAGCTAAGACATCGTTATGACCAATATGATTGCCGATGAGGCAGTGGCAAAATCCAGCGTCCTCTCCGTGTTTGATTTCGACGGCACGCTGACGCATCACGACAGCTTTATCCCTTTTTTACGCTTTGCGTTCGGGAAGCGCTATTTCGCCGGTCGCCTGGTGCGGATGGCCTTGCCCACGCTGCACTGCGTGCGCCGCAAGCTGACCCGTGACGAGCTCAAAGAGGTGCTGATCAAGACCTTCCTGACCGGCGTAGATGAACACTGGCTGCGCCAGCAGGCGGAACTGTTCTGCGAAAAATACTGGACTAAACTGATGCGCCCTGCGGGGGTGATTGCAGTGGCAACGGAAGTGAACGCCGGGGCCGAGGTGACCATTTGCTCCGCGTCACCGGCGCTGGTGCTGCAGCCGTTTGCCGACAAGCTCGGCATTAAGCTTATCGGCACCCAGCTGGAAGTGAAAGACGGCAAGCTGACCGGAAAGATCACCGGGCATAACTGCCGCTGTGCGCAGAAAGTGGCCCGGCTTGAGCACGTGTACGGCAATCTGGCCCACTATCATCTGCGGGCCTGGGGCGATACCCGTGGCGATCATGAGCTGCTGGCTGCCGCGCAGGATCCGCACTGGCGTCATTTCCACCACCCGCGTGCGCGCCGTAATTCACCCATTAAGATGTAACAGATGACGGCGCAGCCACATTAATTTATAGGCCGCCGGGATGATAAACAGCGACAGCAATGGTGCGGTGATCATCCCACCAATCATCGGCGCGGCGATGCGGCTCATCACCTCTGAGCCTGCCCCGCTTCCCCATAAAATGGGCAGTAAACCGGCAATGATCACCGCCACGGTCATCGCTTTTGGTCTGACGCGCAGCACCGCCCCCTGGTACAGGGCGTCATCCAGTTTTTGCGCCGTGAAGGTGTGCGGATTATCCAGCGACGGGTCAGCCTCAATGGCATGACGCAGGTACATCAGCATCACCACCCCAAACTCCGCCGCGACTCCGGCCAGCGCGATAAAACCGGTTCCGGTAGCCACCGAAAGATGGAATCCCATCCCGTACAGAAACCAGATCCCGCCCACCAGCGCAAAGGGGATACTGGTGATGATCAGCAGGGCTTCGCCCACGCGCCGGAAGGCCAGATACAACAGCACGAAGATGATCATCAGCGTCATCGGCACCATCAGTTTCAGCTTCTGGTTGGCACGTTCCATATACTCAAACTGACCGGAGAAGGTCACGCTGGTACCCGGTTTGAGCTGGACGTTTTCCGCTATCGCTTTTCTCAGATCGTTAACCACAGAGAGCATGTCGCGATCGCGGGAGTCGATGTAGATCCAGCCTGTCGGTCGCGCGTTTTCCGTTTTCAGCATCGAAGGGCCGTTCATCACCGTCACGTCCGCGACATCGGCCAGCGTAATTTGCTGCTTCATCGGGGTCAGGATCGGCAGCTGACGCAGCTTCTCCGGGCTGTCGCGAAAGCTTTGCGGATAGCGCAGGGTGATCGGATAGCGCTCGATACCCTCCACCGTCTCGCCGATCATCGCCCCGCCGACGGCAGAGGTAATAAACAGCTGCACGTCGCTCACCGTCATGCCATAGCGGGCGGCTTTCTCACGCTGAATATCGACATTCAGGTAACGGCCACCGACCAGACGCTCGGCGAGTGCCGAGGTGACGCCAGGCACGGTTCGGGCCACCACTTCAATACGTTCCGACATGGCGTCGATATCGGCCAGCACCGTGCCTGACACTTTGATGCCAATCGGGCTTTTAATCCCGGTTGACAGCATATCAATGCGGTTACGGATCGGCGGCACCCACAGGTTGGCCAGCCCCGGCAGACGCACGGTTTTATCGAGCTCGGCGATGATTTTGTCCATCGTCATTCCCGGACGCCACTCGGCTTCGGGTTTCAGCTGGATGGTGGTTTCAACCATCTCCAGCGGAGCAGAATCCGTTGCCGTTTCGGCTTTACCGGTCTTGCCAAAAACGCGGGCCACTTCCGGCACGGTCATGATCAGCTTGTCGGTTATCTGCAGCATTTGTGCTGCCTGTGCCGCAGAAATGCCCGGCAGGGTTGAGGGCATATACAACAGGTCGCCTTCGTTAATTTGCGGCAGGAACTCCCCCCCGACCTTACTCAGCGGCCAGAGCACCGTCAGGATCGACAACGCCGCCACCAGCAGGGTGGTTTTCGGCCAGTGCAGCACCTTCAGCAGTAGCGGGTGATACAGGCGGATCAGAACTCGGTTTAACGGATTACGGCTCTCTGCCGGGATGTTGCCCCGGATCCAGAACCCCATCAGCACCGGAATGACCATGATGGCCAGCAATGCCGCGCCGGCCATCGACCAGGTTTTGGTGAAGGCCAGCGGTCCGAACAGACGCCCCTCCTGCCCTTCGAGGGTAAAAATGGGAATAAAGGACAAGGTGATGATCAGCAGGCTGATAAACAATGCCGGGCCCACTTCCACTGACGCACGGGTGATCACCTCCCAGCGGACATCGTTACCCATCTTCTGCCCCGGATGCTGGTGCCCCCACTCTTCCAGGCGCTTATGGGCGTTTTCAATCATCACGATGGCGGCGTCGACCATTGCGCCGACGGCGATGGCTATCCCGCCAAGCGACATAATGTTGGCGTTAATCCCCTGAAAATGCATGACGATAAAAGCAAAACACAGCCCCAGCGGCAGCGAAATAATGGCCACCAGCGCCGAACGCAGATGCCAGAGAAACAGGGCGCAGACCAGGGCGACCACCACAAACTCTTCCAGCAGTTTGTGGCTCAGGTTATCGATGGCCCGGTCAATCAGCTGGCTGCGATCGTAGGTGGTGACAATCTCCACCCCCTCAGGCAGGCTTTTTTTGAGGGTTTCCAGTTTGTCTTTGACCGCTGAGATCACCTCCCGGGCATTTTTGCCGGAGCGCAGGACCACCACGCCTCCGGCCACTTCGCCTTCGCCATTCAGGTCGGCGATCCCGCGGCGCATTTCAGGGCCAATTTGTACCCGGGCGACGTCGCGCAGATACACCGGTACGCCGTTGACCCCCGCTTGCAACACAATGTTGTTGAAGTCATCCAGCGTCTGCAGATAGCCGCTGGCGCGGACCATGTATTCCGCTTCAGACAGCTCGACCGAAGAGCCGCCCGCCTCCTGATTTGAGGCATTCAACGCCGACTTTACCTCTGCCAGGCTGATGCCGTACTGCGTCAGTTTCAGCGGATCGATAACGACCTGGTACTCTTTGACCACCCCGCCCACCGAGGCGGCCTCTGACACATTGGGTATCGTTTTAAGCTCGTATTTCAGGAACCAGTCCTGCAAGGAGCGCAGCTCGGCCAGGTCGTGTTTGCCGCTGCGATCCACCAGCGCATATTCATAGATCCAGCCCACGCCGGTAGCATCCGGGCCGATTTCGGCGCTGACGCCCGCCGGGAGTTTGCCCTGCACCTGGTTGAGGTATTCCAGCACCCGGGAACGCGCCCAATACTGATCGGTGCCATCTTCAAAAATAACGTACACATACGAGGCACCAAACTGGGAAAAGCCGCGTACCGTTTTTGCACCGGGGACCGAGAGCATGGTGGTGGTGAGCGGGTAGGTCACCTGGTTCTCAACCAGCTGCGGTGCCTGACCGGGGTACTGGGTTTTGATGATCACCTGCACGTCGGAGAGATCCGGCAGGGCATCTACCGGGGTATTGATAATGGTCCAGGCCCCCCAGAGACTCAGAAACAGTGCGCCCATGACCACCAGGAAACGGTTGGCAACCGAACGGCGAATAATCCATTCAATCATGGGTGATCTCCTTGCTGGGAATGGGCCGTCGCGCGCATCCGATCCAGCGCACCGGAAATATTGGCCTCGGAGTCAATCAGGAACAGACCGCTGGCGACCACCTTTTCGCCTTCGCTGATCCCGGCGCGGATCGCCGTCATGCCCTGGGACTCGTGGAACACCTCGACCTGCTTAGGCACAAAGCGCCCCTGCTCATCAACGGCAATCACCCGCTGCTCGTCGCCGCTGTCAATCAGCGCTTTCGTCGGGATCAGCAGCATCGGCTGGCTTTCACTGTTCAGCTTCAGATAGGCATTCATCCCTGGCTTTAGCGCCTCGTCGGGGTTATCCACCAGCAGGCGCAGCTGTAAGGTGCGGGTGGTGGCATCGACGCTCGGCAGCAACAACCATTTCTTGATGGCAAAGGCTTTACCCGGCCAGGCCGGAACGGAAATGGCAAATTGTGCCGCATCCTTGATCATCCAGGCGATGGATTCAGGCACCGCGGCGCTGATCCACACCGGATCCATGCCCTGAATTTTGGCGACCACATTGTCTTTGCCGATGTTCATTCCGGCGCGGAGATCAAAGGCGGTGATCACCCCGTCGATAGGCGCTTTCAGGGTAAAACGGGTCTGGATTTTGCGGCTGGACTTCAGGCGACGAATATCCTCTTCCGCCATCCCCGCCAGGCGGAGTCGCTCAAGAATGCCGTCGATCTGGGTACCGGTCCCTCCGGTTTCCAGCAGCAGTAAATATTCGCCCTGGGCTTCTACCCACTCCGGGATGGTGAGTTCCACCAGCGGCGTTCCTTTCTGTACTTTATCGCCCAGCGTGAGGGGATAGACTTTCTCGATAAAGCCCGGTGAACGCGCCTGTAGAATGACAAACTGATAGTCGTTGTAGCTGACATTCGCCGGGAACGTCTGTTTGTACTGCAGGGGCCCGCGACGCACCGGCTCTGTTTTTAATCCCAGATTTTGGCTCTGGGTCGGATCGATACGAATGCCCGGTGCGCCAGAGGCGTCCGCGTCGCCATCGGCATATTTCGGCACCAGGTCCATATCCATAAACGGCGATTTACCGGGTTTCTCAAAGCGGGTGTTCGGATACATCGGGTCATACCAGAACAACACTTTTCGGGATTCCGTTTTATTCGCAGGGCTCACATCCGTCGTTGAATGCGCTGCTGAAAAATAAGCGAAGACGCCCGCCGAGATTATTCCACCCATTATCATGCCGCTGATAATCAGTGCTGTATTTTTACGTTTAAATGACGTCATGTTTATTTCCATTCGCGCGCAAGTGACGCGGTAAGCCATTAGTTATTTTTGACGTGGATCTGCTGTAATAAAGAGAGGTTGCCCTGCTGGATAAAGCTAAAATCAACCTTATCGCCCGCGTTAATCCCCTGCGCTTGCGTGTCGGAGGTCAAGGTAAAACGCATCGTCATTGCGGGCCAGTTCAGCGCAGCTACCGGCTCGTGGGCGATGGTGATTTTGTTTTCTTTCATATCAATCAGTTTGACTTCACCCGTGGCGCTAACCGCCGGGTCTTGCTGCGTGGCTGCGTGCATGTGGCTCATCTCACCGGCAGGCATTTCATTGGCTTGCGCGCCAGACATCACCACAGAAAAAAGGCCAAAGATGAGCGCGTTAGAGAGGGTTTTCATAGTCAATATTCCTGAGAGTGCGTTAAGGGTTTATTCAATCCAGCCGCCACCCAGGGCGGCAAATAAGGTAATTTCGTTGACCTGACGGGAATAGTTGAGGTCGAGCAAAGCTTGTCGGGTAGAAAATAATGCGCGCTCGGCATCCAGCACCTCGAGATAACTCGCCGCGCCATTCTGGTAAAAGACCCGGGCGCGCTGCAGCGTGATCTGCAGCGAGGCGAGATAACGCTGTTGAGCCGTTATCTGATCGGCCAGGCTCTGGCGTAATACCAGCGCATCGGCGACCTCTTTAAACGCGGTCTGTATTTTTTGCTCGTAATTCACCACTGACTGCTGCTGACGTATTTCCGCCAGTACGAGGCTGGATTGATTACGCCCGGCGTTAAATATCGGCAGTTCAATTTTGGGCATGAAATTCCACATCCCACCCGCAGAAAACAGGTCAGACAGATCGGTACTGCTGGCGGACAACGAACTGGTTAAGGTGATGGACGGAAAAAACGCCGCCCGCGCGGCGCCGATACTGGCATTTGCCGCCAGCAAACCGTGCTCGGCCTCCATAATATCCGGGCGCTGCAATAAGATGTGCGACGAGAGTGACGGCGGTAAGGCCACGCTATTGATATCCACATCGCTGCGCGCACCCTCATTCGGCAGGTCATGGTAGGTTCCCAGCAGCAGCTGTAAGGCATTGTTGGCCCGCGCCAGCTCCCCCTGGCGTTTAGCGATATCGCTGCGGGTGCTTTCGATAACGCCGCGCGCTTGCTCCAGCGCCAGCACGTTGCTGCTGCCCGTCACCAGCTGTTTTTCGATAAGGGCATACGAACGCTGATAGTTTGTCAGCGTCTCCTGCGCAATCTGCAATTGCGCATACGCCAGGCGCTGATTGAAATAGCCTTGCGACACGTTTGCGATCACTAAAATATGTACTGCACGTCGCGCTTCTTCGCTGGCGAAATAGTTCTGCCGGTCGGCTTCACTCAGATTTTTTAAGCGACCGAAGAAATCCAAATCAAATTTGAGATCCAGTCCGGCCTGATATTCACGCTGAGTCGCTGTGTCGCCTTCCAGCTTGCCGCTGTAGGTTTTACTGGCCTGCGCATTCAGCTGCGGATAACGGTCGGCATCGGTAACGCCGTACTTTGCCTGCGCCTCCTGAACCTTGAGTGCTGCCATGCGCAAATCGCGGTTATTCACCAGCGCTTGTGCGATCAGTTGTTTCACCTGCGGATCAACAAAGAACGCCCGCCAGCCGGTGTCCTGATAGCCCGTCTGCGTCGAAACCAGCGTGTTCTGGCTACGCGAGAATTGCTGCGGCACCGGGGATTGCGGACGCTGATAATCGGGTGCCAGCGACATACAGCCCGTCAGAATAAAAGTAACGCTGAGCGTCAGTAATTTTAATGTGCGCATAGGTTTTGACTGCAACTGTATGGGTATCTCTGAGTGCCGCTTACACTACAAAATCGTCTCTGTTTGCTTAGTGACAGGAAAATGACAAAGCTGTCATTTTCCGATTAAGCGATTGCTATACGACCTGACGCCCCTACAATCGAAAGCTCGCAGATAAGGCACAGGGAGGAGAGCGGCATGAAGATTTTGATCGTCGAAGATGAGAAAAAAACGGGTGAGTATTTAACCAAAGGGCTGACGGAAGCCGGGTTTGTCGTCGATCTGGCGGATAACGGGCTAAACGGGTATCACCTCGCGATGACCGCCGATTATGACCTGTTGATCCTCGACATTATGCTGCCGGATGTGAATGGCTGGGACATCGTGAGAATGCTGCGCGCGGCCAGCAAATCGATGCCGATCCTGCTGCTGACCGCGCTTGGTACCATTGAACATCGGGTAAAAGGGCTGGAGCTGGGGGCGGATGATTACCTGGTCAAACCGTTCGCCTTTGCCGAACTGCTGGCGCGGGTAAAGACCCTGTTACGCCGTGGCGCGGCGGTGATTGTTGAAAGCCAGTTCCAGGTGGCGGATTTAACCCTCGATCTGGTCAGCCGGAAGGTGACCCGCAGCGGAACCCGCATTACGCTCACCAGCAAAGAGTTCACCCTGCTGGAATTTTTTATTCGTCATCAGGGCGAGGTATTACCTCGCTCGCTGATTGCTTCTCAGGTATGGGACATGAATTTTGACAGCGACACCAACGCCATTGATGTCGCGGTAAAAAGGCTGCGGGCCAAGATTGATAATGACTTTACTCCCCGACTGATCCAGACCGTGCGCGGGGTCGGCTATGTGCTGGAGGTACCTGATGGCGACTAAAGGTTTCAAGCGCCCTTTTTCACTGGGTACGCGCCTGACATTTTTTATCAGCCTTGCCACTATCGCCTCTTTTCTTATTTTTACCTGGATAATGATCCACTCCGTGCAACAACATTTTGAAGAGCGGGACATCCACGATTTAAAACAGATCAGTACCACCCTTGAAACCGTGCTGAGCCACCAGGAAGAGCCCGTGGCGCAACGGCTGCAAATATTAAGAAACGTGGTGGAGGGCTACGCCAACATTTTTGTCTGGCTGGAGGATACTGACCAACAACTGATCTTTCGCTCATCAAACGGGCCCGATCTGCAGCGTATTCTCGCGACGCCTGAGTATGCAAAGGATCTGCGTGCCGGCAATGTGCTGCTCTGGCATGACCCGAATACCCCCGTCACCACCCATAATAATGAACAGGTCCAGCACAGTGCCTGGCGGGTGATTATGTTACCTATCGGCAAGAATGTGGACGGCACGCCCGCCTATAATTTGCTGATGGCGCTATCGATAGATTTTCATCTTCATTACATTAACGACCTCAAAAATAAGCTGATGATGATAGCCGCCATCATCAGCATTATCGTGGTATTTGTCGTGCAGTTCGCCGTGTATCAGGGACACAAACCTATCCGCAGCTTAAGCCGTCAGATCCAGAATATCAGTTCCGCCGATCTCGGGGTCCGCTTGAATAGCGAAGAGGTACCGATTGAGCTGGAACGGCTGGTTCTCTCGTTCAATCACATGATTGAACGTATTGAGGATGTATTTAACCGCCAGGCGAACTTTTCTGCCGATATTGCTCACGAGCTGCGCACGCCGATCACCAACCTGGTCACGCAGACCGAGATTGCCCTCAGCCAGCAGCGCAGTACCAAAGAGCTGGAGGAGGTGCTGTACTCCAGCCTGGAAGAGTTTTCGCGGTTATCGAAGATGGTCAGTGACATGCTTTTCCTCGCCCAGGCAGATAATAACCAGCTGACCCCGGAACACAGCACGCTCGATCTGGCGGATGAGGTGGGCATCGTTTTTGAGTTCTTCGAAGCCTGGGCAGAAGACCGCCAGGTGGGGCTTGGCTTCACCGGACAGGCAAGCCCGGTGAGCGGCGATCCGCTGATGTTGCGCAGGGCCATCAGCAATTTGCTCTCTAATGCCATCCGCTACACCCCGCAGGGGCATGCCGTTAGCGTCCGATTGAGCGAGGCCGCAGACGGCGTCAAACTGGTGGTCGAAAACCCCGGTACGCCGATTGCGCCAGAACATTTACCCCGGCTGTTCGACCGCTTCTACCGCGTTGACCCGGCCCGACAGCGCAAGGATGAGAGCAGCAGCGGGATCGGGCTGGCGATCGTAAAATCGATTATTACGGCCCACAACGGCAAGGTGTTTGTCGAGTCGGACGAACATTCCACGCGCTTTATTGTCACGCTGCCTAAGACACGTTTTATCCGTTAACGGGGGCCGCCAGCGCCTCTGCACAGGCCCACGCGCTGGCCCACGCCCACTGGAAATTGTAGCCGCCCAGCCAGCCGGTGACGTCCATCACTTCGCCGATAAAGAACAGCCCCGGTACGTTACGCGCTTCCATGGTACGCGATGACAGCTCATGCGTATCCACTCCCCCAAGGGTGACTTCCGCCGTGCGATAGCCTTCGGTCCCGTTTGGCTGCACACGCCAGGCGCTTAACGTCTCCACCAGCGCCTGCTGATCGCGGCTGTTGAGCTGCTTGAGCGACACATCCGGGATCTGCCCCAGCAGTTGCAGACACTCCACCAGCCGTTTTGGCAGTTGCATCGCCAGAGTATTTTTCAAACTCTGGTTGGGGTGTTCCGCACGCTGCGCATCGAGGAAGCTCTCCAGATCGCAGTCAGGCACTAAATTAATGCTGACGAATTCACCCGGTTGCCAGTAGCTGGAAATTTGCAGTACCGCCGGGCCAGACAGGCCGCGATGGGTAAACAGCAGGTTTTCACGGAACACCGTCCCGTCTTCGGCGGTGATTACCGACGGCACCGAGACGCCAGAGAGGGTCTGGAGCTGTTCCAGCAGCGGTTTATGCAGGGTAAAAGGCACCAGTCCGGCACGGGTCGGCAGCACCTTGAGGCCAAACTGTTCAGCGATTTTATAGCCAAACGGCGTTGCCCCCAGTCCCGGCATCGACAGCCCACCGCTGGCGATCACCAGATTCGGGGTGCTCACCGTGTCGCCATTCAGCTGTAAGGTGTATCCCGTCTCATCACGGGTGACTTCCAGCACTTCGCTGCGTAATCGCAGCGTAACCTGACCTTTTTCACACTCTGCCAGCAGCATATCGACGATTTGTTGCGCCGAATCATCGCAAAAAAGCTGGCCCAGCGTTTTCTCGTGCCAGGCGATGCCGTGCTTGCCCACCATGACGATAAAGTCCCACTGGGTGTAGCGCGCCAGGGCAGATTTGCAAAAATGGCGGTTTTGGCTGAGATAGGCCGCAGGTTCGATATAAAGATTAGTAAAGTTGCAGCGCCCGCCGCCCGACATCAGGATTTTGCGGCCCGCCTTTTTGCCGTTATCGATCAGCAGAATCCGGCGCCCCGCCTGTCCGGCCATCGCCGCACAGAATAATCCCGCTGCACCGGCGCCAATTACAATGGCATCATACTTTTCCACGTCTCGATCCTCTTGTTTTAAGGGCGCGAATTGTAAAGTTTCATCAAGAATCACACCAGTCCATTATCTACGATCATATTTATTTACTTGAAATTTAAAATATAATTGTTTTACTACCGCCCTGAGTTAGGTAGGGATTTGAAAAAAAGTCTATATTTCACTTTGCCCGTTGCGCATTTGTCCTGGATAATGCGCCGCGTTCATGTCCTCAAGATGGCGTAACGTCCTATGCTACATTTGTTTGCCGGCCTGGATTTACATACCGGGCTATTACTATTGCTTGCTCTGGTCTTTGTATTGTTTTACGAAGCAATCAACGGCTTCCATGACACTGCAAACGCAGTGGCAACCGTAATCTACACACGTGCTTTACGATCGCAAGTTGCGGTGGTTCTGGCGGCGGTGTTTAACTTCTTTGGCGTTCTTCTCGGAGGTCTGAGCGTAGCCTACGCCATCGTGCATATGCTGCCAACGGATCTGCTGTTGAATGTCAGCTCCGGCCATGGCCTCGCTATGGTGTTCTCTCTGCTGTTAGCTGCAATTATCTGGAACCTCGGTACCTGGTATTTCGGCCTGCCGGCATCCAGTTCTCACACTCTGATCGGCGCCATCATCGGTATTGGTTTAACCAATGCGCTGTTGACCGGTACGTCAGTGGTGGATGCGCTGAACATTCCTAAAGTCATCGGCATTTTCGGTTCCCTGATTATCTCTCCGATCGTCGGTCTGGTCGTTGCGGGTGGGCTGATTTTCCTGCTGCGTCGTTACTGGAGCGGAACCAAAAAACGCGCCCGTATCCACCTGACACCTGCAGAGCGTGAAAAGAAAGACGGCAAGAAAAAGCCGCCATTCTGGACCCGTATTGCCCTGATCATTTCTGCTATCGGCGTGGCCTTCTCTCACGGCGCTAACGACGGTCAGAAAGGCATTGGTCTGGTAATGCTGGTGCTGATTGGCGTGGCGCCTGCTGGCTTTGTGGTGAATATGAATGCCACCGGTTACGAAATTACCCGTACCCGTGACGCAATCAACAACGTTGAAACCTACTTCCAGCAACGTCCTGACCTGCTGAAGAAAGCGACCGGCGTTGATCAGCTGATCCCTTCCCCGGAAGCGGGTGCCACTCAACCGGCTGAGTTCCATTGCCATCCGGCTAATGCGATCAATGCGCTGGAACGTGCCAAAGGCATGCTGACGGATATTGAAAGCTACGACAAGCTCACTCCTGAGCAACGTGGCCAGATGCGTCGCATCATGCTGTGCATCTCCGACGTCACCGAGAAAGTGTCCAAACTGCCTGAAGTCTCCGCTGACGACCAACGTCTGCTGAAGAAGCTGAAAGTCGACATGCTGAATACCATTGAGTACGCGCCTATCTGGATAATCATGGCGGTCGCACTGGCTCTGGGTATCGGTACGATGATCGGCTGGCGTCGCGTTGCGACGACAATCGGTGAGAAGATTGGTAAGAAAGGCATGACGTATGCGCAGGGTATGTCCGCGCAGATGACCGCTGCCGTTTCTATCGGTCTGGCAAGCTATACCGGTATGCCGGTGTCGACTACCCACGTACTCTCGTCGTCCGTGGCAGGTACCATGCTGGTTGATGGCGGTGGTCTGCAACGCAAAACCGTTACCAGCATCCTGATGGCCTGGGTCTTTACCCTTCCGGCGTCCATCCTGCTGTCAGGCGGACTGTACTGGATCTCCCTGCAGTTCTTGTAATCGCAGGCAGAGAAAGAGAAAAGCGGGTCAGGAAACTGGCCCGCTTTTTTTTGTGCTCAATGCCAGATGAGGAGAGCAAACATGCTCACCACCACCAGGCCACACAGCGCGCTGGTCAAAATAAACTGACGGCGAAGACGCTCGCAGCGACGGATAAACTCATCATCATGATGATCGAGATAGCGCTGGGCGTAGATATACCACACCAGGCGCATCTGTTTGCTGGGCTGTCCATGCGAGGTGAAAAATCCCCCCCCATCCACGTATTGATACAGCAGCGGATCGCAGCCGCGAAGTACCACTAATAGCGCGCGCAAAGATGAGAAATAACGCGCCATATTCACGATGCAAACCACACATAACGCCCAAAACAATGCGACGGTGCTAATCATACTTCCTCCCCGGCGTCCGCCCACGAAGCAATGCCCCTGGACTACCGCACCCATGCCCTGACAGACGATTCAGTGAAAGAGAGACACAAAAACCGATCGGTTTCACATTTTAATATCCGACCGGCTTATTCAATAGTGTAGGAGATCCGTTAATTTTTTTGCCACATGGTTATTCGTTATCAACACCAGTGCTTGAAAATTTTGTTCAACTGGGCCGTAATGAATGCACAGACATTTGCTAAACGCATGGGTCATCGATCACTTAAGGAAGGAGTAACACTATGGCGTACAAACACATTCTCATCGCGGTTGACCTCTCCCCGGAGAGCAAAGTGCTGGTTGATAAAGCCGTGTCCATGGCGCGTCCCTACAATGCGAAAGTTTCTCTGATTCACGTGGACGTTAATTACTCTGATCTCTATACCGGCCTTATCGACGTAAATCTTGGCGATATGCAGAAGCGCATCTCCGAAGAGACGCACCAGGCACTGAGCGAACTGTCCACCAATGCCGGCTATCCAATCACGGAAACCCTGAGCGGCAGCGGCGACCTCGGCCAGGTGCTGGTCGATGCCATTAAGAAATACGATATGGATCTGGTGGTTTGTGGGCATCACCAGGATTTCTGGAGCAAGCTGATGTCGTCAGCGCGCCAGCTGATCAACACCGTCCACGTGGATATGTTGATTGTGCCGCTGCGTGACGAAGAAGACGAGTAAGCCGTTGTTTTGCCCGGTGGCGCTAACGCTTACCGGGCCTACAAGGTAAATACAAAACGGCAACCTGGTTGCCGTTTTTAGTGTTTGTTCCCTCTCCCCGTGGGAGAGGGCCAGGGTGAGGGCATCAGACCGCACCCTCCTCTGCCGTACCGGAATAAATATCAAACCGGTGACCTTTGGTGACCACCGCATTGGTTGTCGCAACCTCTGCCAGCGGCGGCGCATAATCGGGGCGTTTTACCACCACCCGTTTAGTCGCCAGCTGTCGTGCAGGTTCCAGCAATCCGTCGGCGTCTAAGTCCGGCCCCACCAGCGACTGAAACACCCGCATCTCTTTTTTCACCAGCGCGCTTTTCTGCTTATGCGGGAACATCGGGTCAAGATAGACCACCTGCGGGCGCGGGGTGATATCCGTTAATGCCGTCAGGCTGGAGGCGTGGATCAGCTGCAGGCGTTCCTGCAACCAGACGCCAATTTCCGGATCGGCGTAGCCGCGCGCCAGACCGTCATCCAGTAACGCGGCGACCACCGGATTGCGCTCCAGCATCCGTACCCGACAGCCAACAGACGCCAGCACAAACGCATCGCGCCCCAGCCCTGCCGTGGCGTCGACCACATCCGGCAGATAGCTGCCCTTCACGCCAACCGCCCTGGCGACCGCTTCACCACGACCGCCGCCGAACTTGCGCCGGTGCGCCATCGCCCCGCCGACGAAATCAACAAAAATGCCGCCGAGTTTGGGCTCATCGCACTTACGCAGCTCCAGATGCGACGAGGTCATCACCAGCGCCATCAGGTTATCGGCGTCGTGCTCCAGTCCCCAGCGGGCAGCAAGAACAGATAAGGCGCCGTCTCCGGCGCCTGTTTCATCAACTAAGCAGATTTTCACAACTACGATCAGCCCTTGATTCCGTAATGTTCCAGCATCGCATCCAGCTGCGGCTCGCGTCCACGGAAGCGTTTAAACAGCTCCATCGGCTCTTCGGAGCCACCGCGCGTCAGGATGTTGTCGAGGAACGACTGCCCAGTATCGCGGTTGAAAATGCCTTCTTCTTCGAAGCGGGAGTAGGCGTCTGCCGCCAGCACGTCGGCCCACAGGTAGCTGTAGTAACCCGCCGCGTAACCGCCAGCAAAGATATGGCTGAACGCATGCGGGAAGCGACCCCAGCTCGGACCCGGGATAAGCGCCACCTGCTTTTTGATTTCGGCCAGCGTTTCGAGGATCTTCGCGCCCTGCTCCGGGCTGAACTCGGCGTGCAGACGGAAATCGAACAGGCCGAACTCCAGTTGGCGCAGAATGAACATTGCCGCCTGGTAGTTTTTCGCTTCCAGCATTTTATCCAGCAGCGATTTGGGCAGCGCTTCACCGGTTTCATAATGGCCGGAGATAAACGCCAGCGCGTCCGGCTCCCAGCACCAGTTTTCCATAAACTGGCTTGGCAGTTCGACCGCATCCCACGGCACACCGCTGATTCCGGCGACGCCTGCCGCTTCGATACGGGTCAGCATATGGTGCAGACCGTGGCCGAACTCGTGGAACAGGGTGATCACTTCGTCGTGGGTAAACAGCGCAGGTTTGCCGCTCACCGGACGGTTAAAGTTACAGGTCAGGTAGGCCACCGGCTTTTGCAGGGAACCGTCGGCTTTACGCATCTGGCCGACGCAGTCGTCCATCCATGCTCCGCCGCGTTTGTTTTCACGGGCGTACAGATCGAGATAGAAGCTGCCGCGCAGTTCGTTTTTCTCATCATACAGCTCGAAGAAACGCACTTCCGGGTGCCACACGTCGACGTCGTGACGCTCCTGGGCGGTAATCCCATAGATGCGGTTAACCACTTCGAACAGGCCGTTAACGGCTTTGTTTTCCGGGAAGTACGGGCGCAGCTGCTCGTCGCTGATGCTGTAGAGATGCTGCTTCTGTTTTTCGCTGTAGTACGCGATGTCCCACGGCTGCAGATCGTCTACGCCACACTCGGCTTTGGCAAAGGCACGCAGCTGGGCCAGCTCTTTTTCACCCTGTGGACGGGCACGTTTTGCCAGATCGGTTAAGAAATCCAGCACCTGCTGTGGGTTCTCGGCCATTTTGGTGGCCAGCGATTTATCCGCATAGCTGTCAAAGCCCAGCAGTTGCGCCAGCTCGTGACGCAGGGCGAGGATTTCGGCCATCACCGGGCTGTTATCCCATTTACCGGCATTCGGGCCCTGATCGGAGGCGCGGGTGCTGTAGGCACGGTACATCTCTTCACGCAGGGCCTGGTTGTCGCAATAGGTCATCACCGGCAGATAGCTCGGGATATCCAGCGTCAGCAGGTAACCTTCCTGCTCTTTGGCTTCGGCCTGGGCTTTTGCCGCCGCCAGTGCGCTTTCCGGCATCCCGGCAAGCTCAGCCTCGTCGGTGACCAGTTTGGTCCAGCCCATGGTGGCATCGAGCACGTTGTTGCTGTACTGATTGCCCAGTTCAGACAGACGGGTGGCAATCTCGCCATAGCGCTGCTGTTTGTCTTTTGCCAGGCCAATGCCCGACAGCTCAAAATCACGCAGTGCGTTATCGACCGATTTTTTCTGCGCGAGATTCAGCGTCGCATAATGATCGCCATCGCGCAGATCGCGATACGCCTGATACAGCCCCTCGTGCTGCCCGACCCAGGTGCTGTACTCCGACAGCAGTGGCAGGGTTTGCTCGTAGGCTTCTCGCAGTTCCGGACTGTTTTTCACCGAATTCAGGTGGCTCACCGGGGAGAAGATGCGCCCGAGCACATCATCCACTTCCGCCAGCGGCTGACACAGATTTTCCCAGCTGTAGGGCGCACCCTGCGCTACGACGCGCTCAACCGCAGAACGGCAATCGTCCAGTGCTTTGGTGACGGCTGGCACGACATGTTCAGGCTGAATGGAGGAAAACGGCGGCAACGAAAAAGGCGTCAGTAATGGATTGGTCATAAGCACTGTCCTGTTGAATGAGTGAATGAAGCGCGCATCCTGCGCGAGCATATTGTGTCTAGAATGGGGTTAAGTGTAGTGAATTTCAATGCCGTACGCGGCTGAAAAATACCCGGTAGCGCAGCGCTTACCGGGCCTGCGGGTAATCTGTGCCGTTCTGCGGTAAACTGTGGAAAATCGTTTACTCAGTGGAATTCATCTACCCATGCTCAGTTATCGCCACAGCTTTCACGCGGGCAACCACGCCGACGTCCTTAAACACACCGTTCAGAGCCTGATTATCGAAGCGCTTAAAGAGAAAGATAAGCCGTTTCTTTATCTGGACACCCATGCCGGCGCGGGCCGCTATCAGCTGAGCAGCGCACACGCTGAACGCACCGGGGAGTACCTCGAAGGCATCGCCCGTATCTGGCAGCAGGACGACCTGCCGGCAGAGCTGGAGCCGTATATCAGCGTGATCAACCATTTCAACCGCGGCGACCAGCTGCGCTACTACCCGGGCTCACCGCTGATTGCCCGCCAGCTGCTGCGTGAGCAGGACAGCATTCAGCTGACCGAGCTGCATTCGAGCGATTTCCCCCTGCTGCGCTCTGAATTCCAGAAAGACAACCGCGCGCGCGTGGAAAAATCAGACGGCTATCAGCAGCTGAAAGCAAAATTACCGCCCGTTTCCCGCCGTGGCCTGGTGCTGATCGATCCGCCGTACGAAATGAAATCGGATTATCAGGCGGTGGTCGCCGGCATTCATGACGGCTACAAACGTTTTGCCACCGGCACCTATGCCCTGTGGTATCCCGTGGTACTGCGTGCGCAAATCAAACGTATGATCAAAGAGCTTGAAGCGACCGGCATCCGCAAGATTATGCAGATTGAACTGGCCGTGCGCCCGGACAGCGACCAGCGCGGCATGACCGCCTCTGGCATGATCGTGGTTAACCCACCGTGGAAGCTCGAAGCGCAGATGAACAACGTCCTGCCATGGCTGCACAAGAAGCTGGTTCCAACGGGAATCGGCCATGCAACCGTCAGCTGGATCGTGCCAGAGTAATCACAGCAATCGGTGGAAGCTATTGATTTCCGGTATACAATCGCGGCAATTAACGATTAAGGACAAAACCATGACTAAGCATTATGACTACATCGCTATCGGCGGCGGCAGCGGCGGTATCGCCTCGATTAACCGTGCAGCCATGTATGGCCAGAAGTGCGCGCTGATTGAAGCCAAAGCGCTGGGCGGTACCTGCGTGAACGTCGGTTGTGTACCGAAAAAGGTGATGTGGCATGCGGCGCAGATCCGCGAGGCTATCCATATGTATGGCCCGGATTACGGCTTTGACACCACCATCAATCACTTTGACTGGGATAAGTTAATCGCCAGCCGTACCGCGTACATTGACCGTATCCATACCTCGTACGACAACGTGCTGGGTAAGAACAACGTTGATGTGATCCGTGGTTTTGCCCGTTTCGTGGATGCGAAGACCATCGAAGTGAACGGCGAGACGATCACCGCCGATCATATTCTGATCGCCACCGGCGGCCGCCCAAGCCACCCGGATATCCCGGGCGTGGAATACGGTATCGACTCTGACGGTTTCTTCGAATTGCCTGCCCTGCCAAAACGTGTAGCGGTTGTTGGCGCGGGCTATATCGCCGTTGAGCTGGCGGGCGTGATTAACGGTCTCGGTGCCGAAGCGCATCTGTTTGTGCGTAAACATGCTCCGCTGCGCAGCTTCGATCCGCTGATCGTCGAAACGCTGGTAGAAGTAATGAACGCCGAAGGCCCGCAGCTGCACACTCAGGCCGTACCAAAAGCGGTGATTAAGAATGCCGACGGCAGCCTGACCCTCGAGCTGGAAGATGGCCGCAGCCAGACCGTCGATTGCCTGATCTGGGCCATTGGCCGCGAACCGGCTAACGACAATTTCAACCTGGCCGCGACCGGCGTTGAGACCAACGACAAAGGTTATATCGCAGTCGATAAATTCCAGAACACCAGCGTGCCGGGCATTTATGCCGTCGGCGATAACACCGGTGCCGTCGAGCTGACCCCGGTGGCCGTTGCCGCTGGCCGTCGTCTTTCTGAGCGTCTGTTTAACAACAAGCCGGATGAGCATCTGGATTACAATCTGATCCCGACCGTGGTCTTCAGCCACCCGCCAATCGGCACCGTCGGCTTAACCGAGCCGCAGGCGCGCGAGCAGTATGGCGACGACCAGGTGAAAGTGTACAAATCCTCCTTCACCGCCATGTATACCGCCGTGACCTCTCACCGCCAGCCGTGCCGCATGAAGTTAGTGTGCGTTGGCGCGGACGAGAAGATTGTCGGCATTCACGGTATTGGCTTTGGTATGGATGAGATCCTGCAGGGCTTTGCGGTGGCGCTGAAAATGGGTGCAACCAAGAAAGACTTTGATAATACCGTGGCGATCCACCCGACTGCGGCAGAAGAGTTTGTGACCATGCGTTAATAACGCATTGCTACCGGCGTCAGCCCGTTAATATCTGTTCGACGCCGGTACATTCCTCAAAAATAAACATCTCTAGCGACATATTTAACAGACGCATGCCTGCCACCCGGCATTCGCGTAATCGGATAGGTTTCGTAAAAACGCAATGCGAAAAAAAGACATTCGCCATATCGCAATTTTCAAAACAAACCTCATCAATATAGCAACGATTAAATAATAAACTTTTAAACTGCACATCCTTAAACAAACATTGTTTCAGGTTCGAACGATAAACAATCGCCGTATTACCACCTTCACAAATATGCAACCGCGCGAAATGGCGGCTTTCCAGCAACCCCTTCAGTTCTGTTATAGTGGATTTCTGCTCGCAACTCTGTTGAATAGATAAAGGCATAGCACCCTGACGCTTCGCGTTGAGGTTCATAAGGATTCCTGTTTTTTTAGGTGTCATCTGAAACGATGACCATGTGTGGGAATTCTTAATTACGGTTTTCAGCGTGGCGAAACAAGGGTGATTTTGGACACTTATTTGCGGAGTTGGCCGATAAAATAAAAGTGCATATTTATAGCAATAGTAATCCAGCCAAAAATATAATTTACCTTAAGGGAATATTTCATGCCAATAAGCCAAAGTAAGAACGCTATTCTGGTATTAGAATCACCGTGGAAACTTGATGATTACGATGCCAACCGCTCATCCGTGCTGCCGTTTGTGCAAGGAATTGCGAAGATGCATGGCAATACCGAGGTCTACTCGCTGAACTTCTACAATAAAGCCAGTTTCGATTTAGCACTGGAATGCCTGTGTCGACAGAAGTTTGACAACACCATCGTCTATGTTGCAGCACATGGCAGTAAAACCCATATCGGTGATGTTTCGCTTAAGCACATTCTTTTGGAGATTAATGAGAAATCCCGCAAATTCAATATCAAAGGGCTGATGCTCGGTTCCTGTTTTGCCGGTAGCAAAACCTGGCTACTGGAGGGAATCACCGAAAACAGCAAGTTGACCTGGTGTGCGGCATATTCTTCATCATGCTACTGGCTGCAAGGGACCATGATCGACTGTGCCATCATTCACCGTGCACTCAGTATTGAAGATGAGCAGTATAAAACGCGTGAAGAGATGGAAGAGGCATTTGCCGCAGCCATCACGCCTTTCGCAGCGAATGCAATCATAGGCGAAAACAGTAAAGGAGAAGTCGTACCGCTGTCCGACTCCCTGCAGTTCGTTATCCAGCCAGAAGGCAGGGGTTTTCGCGCTCAGCTTTCCTCCGAGAAGATTTTCGAACAGGCACATGCCATGCGGATAAACGAAGAAGAGGACGAAGTCGCCTGATTCACACTCTGTTGCAAAGCGAATGATCCGAATTTCACCAGCTCCCGTTACTGCTGGTTTTCACGTTTATCGTCGTAAAAACATCAACATGTGGCCAGCAGACCCGCTTTCACCCATTGCATAAAATGTGATCAACAGCACACTTTCCTTTTCAGATACCGAAGCGAATGACTAAGCTTAGTAAGCAACCGGAAAAACCAGAACGAAGACAACGCTAACCGGAGGTCCTGAAAATCATGTTCAACCAGAAAATACGCACTGTAGAGACCGTAGAGTTCGACATAGAACAAGAACTTCTCTACGAAATCGATCCCTGCGAGTTAAAACTGGATGAGATGCTCGAGGCGGAGCCAGAACCTGAAATGATTGAAGGGCTGCCCGCTTCCGATGCGTTGACGCCTGCCGATCGCTACCTTGAGCTTTTTGAGCATGTTCAGTCGACGCGTCTGTTTGCCGACAGCAAAACATTCCCTGACTGCTCGCCGAAGATGGATCCGCTGGATATTCTCATCCGCTACCGCAAAGTGAGACGCCATCGGGACTTTGACCTGCGCCAGTTTGTCGAAAAACACTTCTGGCTGCCGGACGTTCTGTCGAGCGAGTATGTGTCCGACCCCTCTTTCTCGCTCAAAGAACATATCGACACCCTGTGGCCGGTGCTGACGCGCGAGCCGCAGGATCATATTCCGTGGTCGTCGCTGCTGGCGCTGCCGCAGGCCTACATTGTGCCCGGCGGCCGATTCAGCGAGACCTACTACTGGGATTCCTATTTCACCATGCTGGGGCTGGCCGAGAGCGGTCGACACGACATGCTGAAATGCATGGCCGATAACTTTGCGTGGATGATCGAGCGCTACGGGCATATCCCCAACGGTAACCGTACCTACTATCTGAGCCGCTCCCAGCCGCCGGTGTTTGCCCTGATGGTTGAGCTGTTCGAAGAGGACGGCGTGCGCGGCGCACGCCGTTATCTGGACCATCTGAAGATGGAATATGCTTTCTGGATGGACGGGGCAGATTCGCTGGTGCTGAACCAGGCCTATCGCCACGTGGTGCGGATGCCGAACGGCGCGCACCTCAACCGCTACTGGGATGACCGCGATACCCCGCGGGATGAATCCTGGATCGAGGATGTTGAAACGGCTCGCCACTCCGGTCGCCCACCGAACGAGGTCTATCGCGATCTGCGCGCCGGGGCCGCCTCTGGCTGGGACTACTCCTCCCGCTGGCTGCGCGATACCGGGCGTCTGGCCAGCATTCGCACCACCCAGTTTATCCCCATTGATTTGAACGCGTTTCTGTTCAAACTGGAAAATACCATTGCCAATATTTCCGGGCGCAATGGCGATAAAGAAACCGAAGCGTTGTTCCAGCAGAAAGCCAGCGACCGTCGCGCGGCGGTGAACCATTATCTGTGGGATGACGAGATGGGCTGCTACCGGGATTACGACTGGCGACGCGAGGAGCTGGGCCTGTTTTCGGCGGCCAGTATCGTGCCGCTGTATGTTGGTATGTCGACCCACGAACAGGCCGAGCGGTTATCCGATGCGGTGAAAGCGCGTCTGCTGACCCCGGGCGGCATTCTGGCCACCGAGCATGAAACGGGCGAACAGTGGGATAAACCCAACGGCTGGGCGCCGTTGCAGTGGATGGCAATCCAGGGATTCAAGATGTACGGCAACGACTCGCTGGGGGATGAAATTGCCCACAGCTGGCTGCAAACGGTCAACCATTTCTACAAGACCCACCACAAACTGATTGAGAAGTACCACATCGCCAGCAGTACATCCCGCGAAGGGGGCGGGGGTGAGTATCCCCTGCAGGATGGCTTTGGCTGGACCAACGGCGTGGTGCGTCGCTTGATTGGCCTGTACGGGGAGCCGTAGCTCCCCCTTTACTGGATAAAAAAACGCTGCTCGTGGGAGTGCAAGTCCGGAACAGCGCAGGCGAAAGACTCGCCACAGAGGTTATCAGGCTATCGACGGGGTCAGCGTAATGCGATCCAATGGCCCGACGATAAACAGGTAGGAGAACAAGCCAATCAGCCCCATCGAGCCGACGTACAAAATGGCATAATCGAATGATTGCGTGTTGGCGAGGATCACCCCGATCACCAGCGGCGTGACGATACTCGCCATGTTTCCGCACATGTTAAACACCCCGCCAGCCATCCCTAACACCTCTTTCGGTGAGGTATCGCTCAGAATGCACCAGCCCAGGTTGCCAAACCCTTTGGCGAAGAACGCCACGCTCATCGCCGCAACCACCACGAACTCGGACGAGGTGTAGTTGGCGAGCACAATCACGCAGGAGAGCATCATGCCGCAGATCACCGGCAGCTTACGCGCCGTGGTCAGGCTATAGCCGCGCTTTAACAGCCAGTCAGAGAACACGCCCCCGGCCAGGCCGCCAATAAAGCCGGCAATGGCCGGGATGCTGGCGATCAATCCGACCTTCAGAATTGACATCCCTTTGGCCTGGTACAGATAGGTCGGGAACCAGGTCAGGAAGAACCACGTGATCGACGTGACGCAGAACTGGCCGATATAGACGCCAATCATCATCCGGTTCAGGCACACGCTTTTCATCTGCGCCAGGGTCAGCTTCTGTGCGGCTTTGGCACTGCCCAGCGTCGGTTCGCCGCCCCCCTCGCGAATATAGTCAATTTCCTGCTGATTCACTTTCGGATGGTGCAGCGGATCTTTAACTTTAATCAGCCAGGTAATACCGAGGAACACCCCGATCGCACCAATATAATAGAAGACATAATGCCAGCTTAAATTATGCAGAATAAGGGTCATCAGCGGCGTAACAATCCCCAGCGAGATATATTGCGCGGCCTGATATACCGAGGTGACAAATCCCCGTTCATTATTGGGGAACCACTGCACGCTTAAGCGACTGTTCGCCGGGAAGGCGGGTGCTTCGATGGCTCCCATCAGCAGACGTAAAATAATCAGTACCATCAGCGGGCTGGCATACAGATAAATCGTGCCCTGGAACATCGTCACCAGCGACCAGCCAATCAATGCACAGCCGTAGACCAGCCGCGAGCCGTAGCGATCGAGCAGCCACCCGCCGGGCAGTTGCATAATGACATAGGCGATACCAAAGGAGGAAAATGCCAGCCCCATCGCTTCGGGATCAAAACCTAACTCTTTACTCATAAAGGGCGCAACAACCGATAATGTCGCGCGGTCGGCATAATTAAAAACTGTGGCCAGAAATAAGAAAATTAATATGCTATAGCGTACTTTGGTCCGTTTTATTATTGTGTTCATCACCCACTCCAGTATTTAGGGTTGAGAGAATAATCAGGGAATAAAGGCGGGAGATTATCCCGCCAGGCGGATTACGGGCGTTTACCGAACTCGCAGCTTAATTGTGTCCAGCGACGCGCCTGCTCACTGAGGGTAAAGCCCAGCCCGTGACGGTCGGAAATCCACATCCGCCCATCGCGCAGCTCCAGTTGCTCGTTGAAGAGCGGATTCAGCCATTCGAAATGCTCCAGCCACGGCTCCAGCGGATAAGCGGCAGATAAATGCAGATGCACTTCCATCGCGAAGTGCGGGGCCAGCTTGCGTCCGTGTTTGGCGGCCAGATCCATAATTTTCAGGAACGGAGAGATGCCGCCCACGCGCGGGGCATCCGGCTGCACGTAGTCGCTGGCGTTACCCAGGATCAGTTGCTCATGTTCGCGGAAGCTGGTCAGCATTTCGCCGGTGGCAATCGGGGTATCCAGCGCGGCGGCCAGCTGCGCGTGGCCCTCCACGTCGTAGGCATCCAGCGGCTCTTCAATCCACACCAGATTGAATTGTTCCATCTTGCGGCCCATGCGGATGGCGGTCTCGCGATCCCACTGCTGGTTGGCATCCACCATCAGCGGGAAGTCATCCCCCAGCGCTTCGCGCACGGCGGTTAAGCGGCGAATATCTTCCGCACAGTTTGGCTGGCCCACTTTCAGCTTGATGCCGCCAATCCCGTTCTCGCGGGAGATCACCACGTTTTTCAGCACCTGATCGAGTGGGGTATGCAGGAAGCCGCCGGAGGTGTTGTAGCACTGCACCGAGTCGCGGTGCGCGCCGAGCAGTTTTGCCAGCGGCAGACCCGCGCGTTTGGCTTTCATGTCCCACAGCGCGATATCGATCGGCGAAATGGCCTGCACCGCCATCCCGCTGCGCCCAACAGAGGCACCCGCCCACAGCAGCTTGGTGTAAATCTTATCGATATCGTTCGGATCTTCGCCCAGCAGATTGTCGGCAATCTCTTTGGCATGGGCGTAGATCCCCTGCCCACCGGCGCGTTTTGAGTAGCTAAACCCCACCCCTTCAAAACCGTCGCGGCTGCGGATTTCAGCGACGATGATCGCCACTTCGGTTAACGGCTTCTGGCGGCCCGTCAGCACCTTGGCATCGCTAACCGGCACCGCCAGCGGGAGAAAGGCTAACGACAGCTTGACCCATTCGATACGGTCGCCGGTTTCGGCTGCCGTTTTTGCCTCGCCTGCTTTGGCGTAGGACACGGTTTCGGAATTTGCACTTAAAGACATCACGCTCTCCTGATCATCAAAAAATGTTTGCGCTAACATTTTTAACCCTGATGTCTTTTAAGCGCCAGCGAGCGGGTGTTAATTTGAACAACCGATCACAACACCGGCAATAAAGCGCTGGATTTTTGCAAGCTGCGTCGCAATCCAACAGAATATGGCAATATGCACAACTCATTATGATTGCGCTAACATTTTTAGGCGGGCCGTTTCGATAAGCTGCTGATTTTGCGCTGTTAACGCGCGCGCCTGCTGGCAATGACTCGGAGCATCATGAATAATGCGTTAACGCATCCCGCTATCACCACCAGGCTAACCACTTTGAAGAGTCCGAAACCGTCAAACGCCCCTACGCTGGAAGATGTTGCCCGCCACGCCGGACTGTCGCCGATGACGGTCAGCCGGGCGCTGAATAACCCGCAGGTGGTGCGCCCGAAAACGGTGGAGAAGGTGATGCAGGCCGTGCGCGCAACCGGGTATATCCCCAATGCGCTGGCCGGTGGGCTGGCGTCCCGGCGCAGCAAGCTGATTGCTGTGGTGGTGCCGCAAATCAATAACAACATGTTTGTCGATACCATCCAGGCGCTGAGCGATGAGCTGGCGCTGCGCGGTTATCATATTTTGCTGAGCGTCACCGGCTACAGCGAACAGACCGAAGCCGATCTGGTGGCGACGCTGCTGTCGCGCCGCCCGGATGGCGTGGTGCTCACCGGTATTCATCACTCCGCAGAGATGAAAAAAGTCATTTTCAACGCCGCCATTCCGGTGGTCGAAATCTGGGATCTGACCCCAACGCCGCTCGACATGCTGGTGGGCTTCTCGCATGAAAAAGTCGGCCAGGCCACGGCAGAGTATTTATTGCAGGCGGGATATCGTCGCCCAGGATTGCTGTGGACCCCGGATCGGCGCGCCGACCAGCGCAAGCATGGGCTGAGCGAGACGTTTAAACGCCAGGGCATTACTGCGTTACCGCAAATTGATGTGCCGCTGCCCGCGTCGCTGGCACTGGGCCGCGAAGGACTGACCCGTTTGTTCGCCGACGGCGAGTTTGATGTGATTGTCTGCAGCTCCGATACGCTGGCGCAGGGGGCGATCATGGAAGCGGAAAGTCGTGGATTAACCGTTCCGCAGGATATCGCGGTAATCGGCTTTGGCGATCTGGATTTTGCCGCCAGCAATCGCCCGGCGATCACCACCGTCAGCGTTGACCGGCGGGCAATCGGTCAACACGCCGCGACGCTGCTGGCCGACCGCATCGAACATATTCCGCGTGAGGAAGCCATCATTGATATCGGCTTCCATCTGGTGAAACGGCAATCTGCCTGACTCAGCGGATCACCTCATAAATCGCGGTCTGGATGGTCTGCCATTTTTTAGCACTGCCATCCGGCTGCGCCTGCGCCCGCCGCGTCGCCTGATCCATATCGCGACGTTGACGTTCCACCACCGCCGGTACGGTACAGAATGCGTGTAAATACTCCTCGCGCAGAGGGGTCAACGCTTCACCTGCGGCCATGGCATGGCTCAGGGTGGTTATAAACTGGCGGCAGGGCTTCTCTTCGGTCATTTGCAGGCGATAGCGCATCAGCACATCCAGCACCTCGGCATTGCCGACGGCGAGCGAGCGCTCAGTCCAGGAGAGCTTCCAGTCCATCCCCGCTTTGAGAAACAGCAGCGTCACCCGGGTGTCGTTGCGGTCGATCGCCGAGCGGAAGTTATTCTCATCCCAGGTGATGCCCATCTGGTCCAGCGTCCCCCGGGATGTCGGGGCATCACGTATCTCTTCCACTACCGTCGACACCGGCGTCGAGGTTGTTGCTGCCTGGGCGGGCTCATTGCCGTCGCTGATGAGCCACACTCCCCCGATCAGCATGGCAATAACCATCACTCCGACGGCACCCCAGAGCCCGACGGAAATCAGGTAATCGCGTTGCTCGGGCGTACGTTCTGGCCGACGTCTCGGTTTATCGATGGTGTCGCGGACTTCAAAAATATCGTCCCCGCTGGCTTTGCGCTTTTTCCGCGCCGTCTCCCAAAAAGCGTGTACCTCACTGGCCCCTTCGGCCAACAGTCCTGCCGGATTGACCCGCGTGCGGCCCTCCTCGAATGCGCGCTGAACGGGGCCCGCAATCTGCCGATAGTAATTATCCAGCAGCAGGGTTTGCGCAGTACTCAGGGGCTGCTGGGCGATAATCTTATTGCGGATCACCCGCAGGTCATCAAGGAAGGTTTGCAGCGTTTTGCGCGGCTCCACCAGCAGGGTCAGCGTGGACGGGTCGTTAAACAGCGGCGCATACGAGCGGGAGAACTCTTTTTTATCCACCAGCATCAGGGCCAGCTCGCTGAACAACATGCCACTGAGCACGTCGTTGCGTTCGCCCTGCCGCAACCAGCGGCGCACCTTATCGGCGCTGAACAGCGTTTTCAGGTGGTTATTCAGCCGCACAGGATCGGGCCATGCCTGAATAATAAGCCCCTTGATCATCATTTCCAGCGCCCGCACCTGCTTTTGCGCCTGCTGCTGCTGATCCGGGTCGCTGTCGCCGAGTTCCGTGCTGTAGGTCAGCAGCGGTTGCTGCAGGCGCAGATGCTCAAGCGAAGTGACGAAGCGCGTTGCGGCGATCAGCTGATTATCACTGACCTCCTGCCCGCTTTCGTACTGCGGCACCCGCTGCTGCAACAGCCGCAGCTGCAGGGTGAACTGGGATAATTCTGCGTCATTCAGGTTGAGTCGCTTTGCGACCGCCGCCCATCCCCCCAGGCCCAGTCGAGCCGTATCGAGCTGTTCCAGGAACCAGCGCGGATCTTTGCCTTCGGTGACGTGCACCTTTAACAGGAGCAATATCTCTACCGAGGCCTGACGAATAATGCCCAGACAGCGTTCAAACTGTTCGCGGATCGGGTGCGATTGACCGAGGATCATCATTTTCCTTTAACTGCTGCGCCAACGTATTAAGGGTCGGTCTGAAAACCGCTTTTTCTTTTAGTTATATCGGGTTAAACATACCCGAGAAAAAGTACAATTACAGTGACACTGTTAAAATCATTTACAAAAGCTATGGGAGGATGACATGCCTGTTCTGCACACCCCACGCTTAACCTGCTCCCCGCTGCAGGCAGCCGATTGGCCCTTTTTCCTTGCACTCCAGCAGCACCCGGACGTCATGCGCTATGTGGCAGAAGCCCGCCCGGAGGCCGCCATTCGCGAAGCCTTTACGCCCCGACTGGCAGAGTGGACGCCAGGCAGCGCCCACTGGCTGTGCCTGCTGGTGCGTGATAACGCCCATAACATGCCGCTGGGGGTCACGGGATATATTCATCGGGAGGATGATTGCGCCGAAGTGGGATTTTTATTCGCCCCGCAGGCGCAGGGAAAAGGCTACGGTCTGGAGTCCCTCAGGGCGGTGTGTGATTACGCCTTTACCCATGGCGGGATCCGCCGCTTAACCGCCACGGTAACGGTAGGCAATCTGGCCTCGCGCCGAGTGCTGGAAAAAGCGGGATTTGTGCTGGAAGGCGAACTGCGCGAAAGCTACTGGCTGGCAGGCCAATGGCATAACGACTGGCTGTTTGGCCTGCTGAAAAAAGAGTACGCCCCGGCGAAATAGCGTGCTGCGGGGATCCCTCCCCGGCATGCTTTACAGGAACATTCCCCCGGATACTTCGATCCGCTGCGCATTCATCCAGCCCAGCTCGTCGCTCAACAGCGCCGCGATCGCATCGCCAATATCGTCCGGCAGCCCGACGCGCCCCAGCGCCGTCTGCCCGGCAATGTGTTGGTTAATCTCCGCATTATCGCGCACCCGTCCGCCACCAAAATCGGTCTCAATGGCCCCAGGCGCGATAATATTGGCGGTGATCCCCCGTGCGCCCAGCTCTTTTGCCTGGTAACGCGTGAGCACTTCCATCGCCCCTTTCATCGCCGCATAGGTACTGGAACCCGGCTGGGCAAAGCGCGCCAGCCCGGAGGAGACATTCAGGATCCGCCCACCGTTGTTGATAAGCGGGAGCAGGCGCTGGGTCAGGAAGAACGGGCCTTTAAAGTGGATGTTCAGCATCTCATCGAACTGCGCTTCGGTGGTTTCGGCAAAGGGGGTGTATAAACCGGTGCCAGCATTGTTCAATAGATAATCGAAGGTGTCGCGTTGCCACAGGGTGCGCAGTTTTTCGCCAACCTGATCGGCAAACGCATCAAAGCCCGCCACATCGCCGACGTTCAGCTGGATTGCTACTGCCTTTACCCCTTTCTGCTCAATTTCATGCACCACATCCAGCGCTTCCTGCTGGCTGCGATTCCAGGTCAGGATAATTCCGACGCCCTTCGCGGCAAGCTTCAGCGCCGCGTTTTTACCGAGCCCGCGGCTGCCGCCCGTCACTAATGCAATACGTTCAGTCATAAGAAACCTCATTTCTGCTGTTGTGTTGATTGAGAAAGAGCTTATTAGGTGATAGAAAATCAATAAATATGGCAAATCGCACTTCACTGTTTCATCACCAACAACAATGAGCGCAACCTATGGATAAAATTCACGCAATGCAGCTGTTTATTCGCGTCGCGGAACTGGAGAGTTTTTCCCGCGCGGCAGACTCAATGGGCCTTCCTAAAGGTAGCGTATCGCGCCAGATCCAGGCCCTGGAGAACGGGCTCGGCGCCCAGTTGCTGCACCGGACAACCCGCCGCGTCAGCCTGACGCAGGACGGAATGGTCTACTACGAGCGGGCCAAAGATCTGCTCGCTAATCTGGATGAACTGGATGGTCTTTTTTTGCACGACCCTGCAAGCGTCAGCGGACGACTGCGGGTGGATATGCCAGCGGGCGTTGCGCGAAATTTAGTCATCCCGCGACTGCCGCTCTTTTTACAGCAATACCCCGGCATCGAGCTGGAGCTGAGCAGCAGCGATCGGCTGGTCGATGTTGTCCGCGAAGGGTTTGACTGCGTGGTGCGCGTCGGCACGCTGAAAGATTCCGGGTTGATTGCCCGCCCGCTCGGCAAGCTGTCGGTGATTAACTGCGCCAGCCCTGATTATCTGACGCGTTTTGGCTATCCCGACGGACTGGATGATTTGGCCTCCCACGCGGTGGTGCATTACTCCACCCACCTTGGCACCCGTCCGCAGGGCTTTGAGTATTACGACGGTGAGACCAGTCACTGGGTTAAAACGGGCGGCATCCTGACGGTAAACAGTACCGAGACTTACCACGCCTCGGCGCTGGCCGGGCTGGGGATTATTCAGGTCCCACGCGTTGGCGTACGTGATTCGCTGCGCGCCAAAAAGCTGCAGGAAATCCTGCCGCAATACCGCGCCAGGCCGATGCCGGTCTCACTGATTTATCCCCATCGTCGCAACCTCTCTCGCCGGGTGCATCTGTTTATGGCGTGGCTTACGGAGATCATGAAAACCTACGTGGACTGAAGGCAGGCTATAATTCTACAGACCTGCCGCTAAAAAATAAGGAAATGCCCGTAATGCCGGAAGACAACCAGCAACGTCCGACTCAGGAACTGGACTACGAGCCCATTAAGAAACTGGACACCCGCCCGCCTCAGGCGCAGACCGATACTGAGGCCAAAATTACTGCCGTGCGTAAAACAGGCAGTCTGCTGGACAAAGCGAAGGACCTCGTCCAGCTGATTCAGCAGCGGCCGATGATTGCCCACCTGCTGCGCGCCGCCGAGCGTTTTAACGATCGGCTGGGCAATCAGTTTGGTGCCGCCATCACTTACTTCTCCTTTTTATCGATGATCCCGATCCTGATGCTCTCCTTTGCCGCAGCAGGTTTTATTCTGGTCTCGCACCCGACGCTGCTGCAGGACATTTTCGATAAAATTCTGCAAAACGTCAGCGACCCGACGCTGGCCACCACCCTGAAAAGCACCATCAGCACCGCTGTCCAGCAGCGCACCACGGTGGGGATTGTCGGGCTGCTGGTGGCGCTCTACTCCGGCATTAACTGGATGGGCAACCTGCGCGAGGCGATCCGCGCCCAGTCGCGCGATGTCTGGGAGCGCACGGCGCAGGATCAGGAGAAAATCTGGACCAAATATCTGCGCGATTTCATCTCGCTAATTGGCCTGCTGGTGGCGCTGATCATCACCCTCTCTATTACCTCTGCGGCGGGGTCGGCACAGCAGATGATCATCTCGGCGCTGTACCTCGACACCATCGAGTGGCTGAAACCGGTCTGGTCTCTGGTGGGGCTGAGTATCTCGATTCTGGCCAACTACCTGCTGTTTTTCTGGATTTTCTGGCGTCTGCCGCGTCATCGCCCACGCCGTAAGGCGTTAATCCGGGGCACATTCATCGCCGCCATTGGTTTTGAGATTATCAAAATCGTGATGACCTATACGCTGCCTTCGCTAGTCACCTCCCCGTCCGGCGCGGCGTTCGGCTCCGTGTTGGGGCTGCTGGCCTTCTTCTACTTCTTCGCCCGCCTGACGCTGTTCTGCGCGGCGTGGATCGCCACCGCCCAGTACCCGGATGACCGTCGGATGCCGGGAAAATCCCACCGCTAAACTTGCTCTTCGGGCTGAACTGAAATGCAAAATTTCAGCCCGAATCATCATTTCAGCATATAAATCCAGCCCTTAACTTTTATTTAACCGAAAACCAGTTTTATCCTCTAAGTTTTAATTTCTGTGAAGCATTTCATAGATGCGATTTTCCTGGTCTGAAAATTATTCGCTTTTTGGGCTTTTTTTCGCCTTCCGCTGCGTTTGTTACAGATTGAAATGTCGCTTTTGCTGTGCGTAATATGGCCTTTCGTTCGCCAAATATAAGAAAAGTTTATGCAAGCAACCGCCACAACACTCAATTCACAGCAGGAAGACGTCCCGGTAAATTCGCGCAATAAAGTTGTCGTTGCGTCGCTGATTGGCACTGCCATCGAGTTCTTCGACTTCTATATTTACGCCACCGCAGCGGTCATCGTATTCCCGCATATTTTCTTCCCGCAGGGCGACCCGACGGCGGCCACCCTGCAATCGCTGGCAACCTTCGCCATCGCCTTTATTGCCCGCCCTATCGGCTCTGCCGTGTTCGGCCACTTCGGCGATCGCGTGGGCCGCAAAGTGACGCTGGTTGCTTCGCTGCTGACGATGGGGATTTCAACCGTGGCCATCGGCCTGCTGCCGACCTATGAAACCATCGGTATTCTGGCTCCGCTGCTGCTGGCGCTGGCGCGCTTTGGTCAGGGTCTGGGGCTGGGCGGTGAATGGGGTGGCGCGGCGCTGCTGGCGACCGAAAACGCCCCGCCGCGCAAGCGTGCGCTGTATGGATCGTTCCCGCAGCTGGGCGCACCGATTGGCTTCTTCTTTGCCAACGGCACCTTCCTGCTGCTCTCCTGGCTTTTGACCGACGAGCAGTTCATGAGCTGGGGCTGGCGTATTCCGTTTATCTTCTCGGCAGTGCTGGTCCTGATCGGCCTGTACGTGCGTGTTTCTCTGCATGAATCACCGGTGTTCGCCAAAGTGGCGGCGGCGAAAAAACAGGTAAAAATCCCGCTGGGTACGCTGCTGACCAAACACCTGCGCATGACCGTGCTGGGCACCTTCATCATGCTGGCGACCTATACGCTGTTTTATATCATGACCGTTTACTCCATGACGTACAGCACCGCCCCGGCACCGGTTGGCCTGGGCCTGCCGCGCAATGAAGTCCTGTGGATGCTGATGATGGCGGTGATCGGGTTTGGTGTGATGGTGCCGATTGCCGGGCTGCTGGCAGACCGTTTTGGCCGCCGTTCCAGCATGATTGTCATCACCTCGCTGATTATTCTGTTTGCGCTGTTCGTCTTCCCGCCGCTGTTGGGTTCTGGTAACCCGGCGATGGTGATGGCGTATCTGCTGATTGGCCTGAGCCTGATGGGGCTGACGTTTGGTCCGATGGGGGCACTGCTGCCCGAGCTGTTCCCGACCGAAGTGCGTTATACCGGAGCATCGTTCTCCTATAACGTCTCTTCTATTCTGGGTGCCTCCGTTGCGCCGTACATTGCGGCCTGGCTGCAAACCCACTACGGTCTGGCCTATGTTGGGTTCTATCTGGCAGCCATGGCGACGCTGACGCTGATTGCGCTGCTGCTGACCCACGAAACCCGTCATCAGTCGCTGTGATTTCTGCGGCCTGATGCCCTCACCCCGGCCCTCTCCCACAGGGAGAGGGCGCCGACCGTGCCCATTTTTTTGTGGGGATTTATCAGCCCCAGGGAGACGGTGAAAACGGTGATTTCCCTTCTTATTTCTTCATCTGCGCCAGAATGGTCTGGCACTGATTGACCTGCCCCTCGGACGGGGAGATCAACGCCAGTAACGCAGCCGCTGGCGTCACCAACGTGGCCAGGGCTGCCGCAACCGCACCGCGCGCAATCAATGGCCCTGCCTTCACACCCGCCTGCGGGTTCTTGAATGAACCACGAACATACAGCGGCGAGCGCAGCGTGACGATGCGGATCCCTTTACTCTCCGGGTCGATGGTCAGATCCAGCTGTTCCGAAGCCATGCTGGCGCTACCGGTGATATTGATCACCGAGTTTTCCGTATCAAAGGCAAAGATTTGCGGGCGAGCAACGCCGTTGACCAGATCGATGTTGGCCGCTGCACAGTTGACCCGCACCTCGTCATCACCAAAAATCTGCCCAATCACGAAGTTGCCCACGTTAAGCCCGAGGATCTCCATCAGGTTACGGCTCACCAGCCCGTCGTTCATCAGCAGCTTCAGGTTGCCATTACCGTTACCCAACAGCGCCGCAACCGAATTCCCCGTCCCGCGGATCGTCGCATCCCCGTTCATCTCGCCGAGCGTTTTCTGCATCAGTTCGACATCAGGCATCAGCTCCTTGAGCTTCAGCCGCCGCGCCTGGATATCGGCCCGGCCCTGCATCGGCTTTTTATCCCCTTCCAGGCGAATATTCGAAGTGATGGTGCCCCCGGCCATGCCAAACTTCAGCGGCTTAAGCTGCAGGTCGGCATTTTTCAAAATGATATGGGTCGAAAGGTCACTCAACGGTAAGCTGCTGCCATGCTCAATGCGACGGCCCTTAAAGCGCACGTCCGCATCCATCACATCCCATTTATCGGTTTCGAAGCGGTCGTTAGGCAGCACTTTGCCTGACGGCTGAACGTCCTTGCGCACCTCTTTGGTTTTGGTGCCTTTACCCGAATCTACGCCAATCAGCGGCCCTAAATCGGCCAGTCGCAGCTGGCGTGACTCCACGTCGCCCTCAAGCTTCGGCCGCGGTTTGCCGGTGGTGTAGGTCAGTGAGCCATGCACATCGCTGTCGCCGATGCGGCCATTGAAGTCGCGATAATCAAAGACTGAGGATTTTTCGCTGTCGATTTTCGCCACCAGATGGCCGTCGGTTTCGAACGGCGGGGTATCCGGCAGCAGCACGCCGGTCAGGTCGTACAGCTCTCCCAGCGAATCACCGGAGAATTTCAGGCGCAGATCGACACCCCCCATCTTCATCGGATCGTTCACTGTGCCCACAAATGCCACCCGAGTGTTACCGGAACGGAAATCGGCCTGCACCGGGAACGGCGTACCTTCGCTGCGCAGCGCCAGCACGCCGCCGATTTTTCCGCTGCCGCTCAGCGGTTGCTGGTTGTAACGCCCTTGTGCCTTCAGGCCAAAGACGTAATCCCCCACCTTCACTTTTTCATCTTTGCTCTTCGCGCCGGTGACTTCACTGAAGGGCAGCGGCTTGCCTAACGGATCGACGAAGATCTCCATCTCGGTTTTGCTGATCGCATCATCTATGGCGACCCGTCCACGATCGAAAATAATATTGTCGAGCCGGAAGGACCATGCCGAAGGCTGAGCGGCGGCCTCTTTGTCGTCGCTGCCGGCAAGATTAAAGGTCCAGTTATTGCTTTTTTCCGACACGCGGATCAGGCGGGCGTCCGGCTGCTGCAGTTTGATCCACGGCAGATAGACGGTTTTGGTGAGCAATGCGAGCGGTGCCAGAGTGGCTTCGACGCGCGGCAGATGCACCATGGTGATCTCAGGGATATCCGGCGGATTGCCGAGGATAACATCGTTGGCATGCACGTGTGGCCAGGGTATCCAGCTGCGCCAGCCGGTTTCGCCCTGCTGACGCTCCCACACCACGCCAAGATCGCCGCGAATGGCGAAGGGGCGGTTCAGTTCAGTCGAGACTTTCTGGTTGATGGTCGGTTTGAGGCGGTTCCAGTCAAATGTCGCAATTACAACAATAGCCACCACAATCAACAACAAGAAGATCCCCCCAGTCCAGGTCATAATCTTCGCTGTTTTTGTCATTCCACACTCTGCCTGTTTTACCTTGCCAGTCATGAATATAGTTCAGACAAGGAAAAAGGGGCGGCAGCTTCCCATAATAGCGCGTTAACCACGCGCTATTATGGGAAGCTGCCGGGGCTTACAGAGTGATGATAACGCTGTCGAGCGTCTCCATCGGTACCGGGCGGGAGAGGAAATAGCCCTGCGCCGCAGCGGCAGGTGAGTTTTGCACGTCACGCCACTCTTCCAGCGTCTCCACGCCTTCGACAATCACCCCCTGACAGTAGCGGTTCATCAGCTGCAGCAGCAAGGTGAACAGGTTCTGGCCTTCCGGGGTCTGGCGCAGCATGATGAACAGGTCGCGTGCCACTTTGATGTAGTCGTAGCGCACTTCGCTCAGCGCGGAAAAGTTCGCCATACCGGTGCCGAAATCATCCAGCCACAGCGGGCCAAACTCGCACATGGTGGCAAACGAAGAGTCCTGCGGCAGACTGACGTGTTCCACCAGCTCAAAACGAAGCCAAGGCAGTTGTTCAGTCATTTTTTGCAGGCCTTCATCCTGGCGCATCGCCAGCAGCGTGGGGCCATCGACGTTCACCGACGCCAGGATCCCGCTGGTTTTGAAAAAGTCCTGCCTGGCTCCCAGCATAATGAGCTGCTCTTCCAGCACGTCCAGACGCTGGCGCACGGGGATCTGCGCAAAATAGCGATCCGGCGCGATCCGCTGACCGGGGTTTGACGGGTGGGTCACAACGGTCAGGATCTCAATCGCCATCAGACTACCGTCAATGCGGTAGATGGGCTGGTAAGTATAAGCACGCTCACATTGCAGCCAATAGCGATGCTCCTGCAAGTTCTCAATACTTGCTTCCGGGATGCTGAGCAGCTGGATGTCCTGCTTTAACTTCATGTCAGATATCCTGTTGAATGGGGAATGACCTGTCGGGACGCGTCAATGGGTTATCGGCGTATGGCAAGAGAACTTTATGTCGCGATGCGGGTGAAAATGAAATTCTGATGACAGAATAAAATGCGGAACATGCTCTGGCTCAAATATATAATGGAACGTCGTTTTAATATTGTTGACCCCACCGACCCTCCAGCGCAAAATAATCGCAATTTAACTCTTCAGGTTCACGACTATGTCCAAAAAAATTGCCGTGATTGGCGAATGCATGATCGAACTGTCCCAAAAAGGCGCAGAAGTCAGCCGTGGTTTTGGTGGCGATACCTTAAACACCTCGGTGTACATTGCCCGTCAGGTTGATGCTGACGCGCTGGCGGTCAACTACGTGACTGCGCTGGGAACAGACAATTTCAGCCAGCAGATGCTTGACGCATGGCAGAGTGAGAACGTGGACACCTCGCTGATTCAGCGCATGGAAAACCGTCTGCCGGGTCTCTATTACATCGAGACCGACAGCACCGGCGAGCGCACGTTCTACTACTGGCGTAACGAAGCAGCCGCCAAATTCTGGCTGGAAAGCGACAGCGCAGCGCAGATTTGTGAAGAGCTGGCGAACTTCGATTATCTTTACCTGAGCGGCATTAGCCTGGCGATCCTCAGCGAGAGCAGCCGTGACAAACTGCTGTCCCTGCTGCGTGAATGCCGCGCTAACGGTGGCAAAGTGATTTTCGATAATAACTATCGTCCGCGCCTGTGGGCCAGCCGTGAAGAGACACAGCAGGTTTATACCCAGATGCTGCAGTGCACCGATATCGCCTTCTTAACGCTCGATGACGAAGATGCCCTGTGGGGTGAGAAGCCGGTTGACGAGGTGATTGCCCGTACCCATGCCGCTGGTGTGGCGGAAGTGGTGATTAAGCGTGGTGCGGACTCATGCCTGGTGTCCGTTGCGGGTGAAGCCGTGGTTGAGGTTCCGGCAGTGAAGCTGGCGAAAGAGAAAGTGATTGATACTACTGCGGCCGGAGATTCCTTCAGCGCAGGGTATCTGGCGGTACGTCTGACGGGCGGTACGCCAGAAGCAGCCGCGCAGCGTGGTCATCTGACCGCCAGCACGGTGATTCAGTATCGCGGGGCGATTATCCCGCGCGACGCGATGCCAGAATAAAAGCAAAACGGCAACCCTGAGGTTGCCGTTTTTAGTGTTTGTACTCTCTCCCCGTGGGAGAGGGTCAGGGTGAGGGCATCAAACCGCACTCCCTAAGCTCTCCACCTCGCGTTACGGCGTTGCCGCAGGCTGCGCAGGCCCCATAATGCCATCCCACGTTTCCTGCAGATCCTTCATGTTGTACTCCGGCTCGCCTTTCGGCTGCAGCAGAACCAGCGACATATCCTGAGAAAGCTGCTGACGCAGATCCTGACTCAGCATCTCCGCCGTCAGGCTGTTAAGGAAGTCCTGACGCAGCTTCTGATACTGCTCCGGCGCGATATCCACAACCTGGTTTTGCAGCGAACGGATCCGCTGGCTGATCAGGACATCGGTATCGGTACGGGCATAGGTGGCAAACAGTTTTTGCAGCTCGAGGTTTTTCTGCGCCACCAGCGCGTTGAACTCCTCCTCTGAAAGCCCGTTCTCACGCACTTTCGCCAGCTCTTTTGCCACCACCGCCATGTTGGCGTTCAGCTTATCGCCAGGCGATTCCACATTGATGGCGCACTGAGCACGCTGGAACAGCACCCGGCAATCGAAGCCAAGACCAATATCCTTGGTATTGTTTTTACTCAGCGTTTGCTGGACATGCCAGAACAGCGCCTCACGGGCCAGGTCAGCGCGCCAGTAGCGCAGCAGAGCGGCAGACTCACGAATCGGCTGCCACGGGCTGTCCCACATGATAGAGAGCCGATCCTGACGTACGGAATCGGTCATAATGCTGACCGGCTCTGCGCGCAGCGGCGACAAAGTCGGAACCGGAGCCGGCGTGGTACGTTTGCCTTTCAGCTCGCCAAAGGTTTTGCCAATCTGCTCAATAACCGAGCGGCTGTCCACGTTACCGACCACAATCAGGGTCATCGCATCCGGGGTGTACCACGTCTGATAGAACGATTTAACCTGCTCAATATCGACCGGCTGCTTTAACGGTTCTGCTGGATCGTGTCCCAGCAGCGCAGAGCCTTTCAGGCGATATCGCCACCAGCCGTCTTTGGTATCCGCAGGCCAGGTCGCGACCATATCGCTGTTGCTCAGCGCGTAGTTCACCGTTTCCGGCGTAATCGCGACGCTACCGGCCGTATCGGACAGCCACGTCAGCGCTTCTTTCAGCAGGTCGTTACGGTTGTTGGGCAGGCTGAGGTTAAACATGGTGTAGTCATAGGAGACGACCGCTGGCGGCAGCGGGCGTTTCGGGTCGATGGCCTGTTGCCACAGTGAACGCACCTGTACTCCCTGCAGACTGCCACTTTGGGTCAGTGCCAGACGAGGCAAGAAGTGACTGAAGCCGCTTTGCTGGGTGCTCTCGGTCAGGGAACCGGTATTCAGAGAAAGGCGGATTTCAATGCGATCGCTGGGGCGCTGTGGCGTGGCTAAAACCTGCCACTGAAAACCGTTCGCCAGTGTTCCCTGTTGCCAGGCCGGGTCCGGCTGGAGCGCGTCAGCCTGCACGTAACTGGCTGCTGCCATCATCAGCAAACCGCCGGTTAAGAGTCGAATTTTTGTGCCCTGCATGTGAACCCCTGATCAACATTCCTGGTTGCAAAGAGTGCCACACGCCCTGTCGCACTCTAAATATAATGTTCAAAACACTCCGATTAGACCGCGCGTTCAATGAAACGTCACGGCAAGAAGTGAAATTAACCTGAAATAAATCATATCGAAATATGACAAGTATACAGGGGTCATTATGCGCAGGAGCCCGCACCCCGACAAGGGAATGCGGGCCTGAGAGAAGATTTTAGGAGGACAATCCGTGTGTTTTGCCATCTGGCGCACGATTATTCAGCGTATCGTCGAGTTTTTTGTGGTCCAGCTCCTTCACCCACTTCGCCACCACCACCGTCGCCACACCGTTGCCTACCAGGTTGGTTAACGCACGGGCCTCAGACATAAAGCGATCGATACCGAGGATCAGCGCCAGCCCGGCCACCGGCAGATGACCCACCGCAGAGATAGTGGCCGCCAGCACGATAAAGCCGCTGCCCGTCACCCCTGCCGCCCCTTTGGAAGAGAGCAGCAGCACCACCAGCAAGGTTATCTGATGGAAAATATCCATGTGGCTGTTCGTCGCCTGGGCGATAAACACCGCCGCCATCGTCAGATAAATAGAGGTGCCGTCCAGGTTAAACGAATACCCGGTCGGAATGACCAGCCCCACCACTGATTTGCGGCAGCCCAGCTTTTCCATCTTATCGAGCATTCGCGGCAGCGCCGATTCGGATGAGGAAGTACCCAGAACGATAAGCAGCTCTTCGCGGATATAGCGGATAAATTTAAAGATATTAAAGCCCGCCGCACGCGCGATACCGCCCAGCACCACCACCACAAACAGAATACAGGTGATGTAGAAGCAGATGATCAGCTGACCCAATTGCACCAGCGACCCGACGCCGTATTTACCGATGGTGAACGCCATCGCGCCGAAGGCGCCAATCGGTGCCAGACGCATAATCATATTGATGATGCCGAAGATCACCTGCGAGAAGCTTTCGATGACGTTGAAAATTAGCTGGCCTTTGCTGCCCAGGCGATGGAGTGCAAAGCCAAACAGCACGGCGAAAAGCAGCACCTGCAGAATGTTGCCACTGGCGAAGGCACCGATCACGCTACCGGGGATCACATCCAGCAGGAAGGCGGTCACGCCCTGATCTTTGGCCTGCTCGGCATAGATCGCGACTGCTTTGGCATCCAGCGTGGACGGGTCGACGTTCATACCCGCACCCGGCTGGACCACGTTGACAATCACCAGCCCGATAATCAGGGCGATGGTGCTGACCACTTCGAAATAGAGCAGCGCAACCGCACCCGTGCGGCCCACGGCTTTCATGCTTTCCATACCTGCAATACCGGTCACCACGGTACAGAAAATAACCGGGGCGATCACCATCTTAATCAGCTTAACGAAGGCATCGCCAAGCGGTTTCATTTGGGCGCCAACTTCAGGGTAGTAATGACCCAGCAGAATACCAATAGCGATAGCGGTCAGTACCTGAAAGTAGAGACTTTTGAAGAGAGAGGTTTTCATAAGATGTCCTTGGGAAGAAAAGCCGCAGGATTTGTAGGGTTAAAGAACACCTGCGGCCTTAAAATAGCACCCATAAATCAGGACAGATAGAATCCCACTCTCATTTTGAAACGAAAATGTTAAGAATTTTGAGCTGACTCGTACAAGCCAGCAACATTTCAGTCATTACCCTGATGGCCATCGGGATCAAGATAACGTCGCTCGAAGAGATCAACCGGAACGGCTTTGGCAAAGAGATATCCCTGGCCAAACTCGACCCCGGCCGTGGCTAGCCATTCGCGCTGCGCTTCGGTCTCAATGCCTTCGGCAATAATCCCCAGCTGCAGACTGTGCGCCATCTGAATAATCGCCTGCACCAGGCTGCTGTCGTCAGGGAGCCCGTCGACAAACGTCTTATCGATTTTCAGCACGTCTACTGGCAGGGTTTTCATGTGTTGAAGCTGTCGCAACCCGGCATAACCCATGCCGAAATCATCCAGCGCGATGCGCAGCCCGGCATTACGCAGCGGGCGTAAAATGGCCACTGCCTCATTGGGGTCGTCAATACGACGGCTCTCTGTCACTTCCAGGAACAAGGTATCCGGTCGGATCCGGAAGCGATGAATCAGCTCAAGTAGCTCCGTAACCATGGTTGGGTGCATCAGCTGCAGCGCTGACAGGTTGACCGACAGGGGCATCATAATTCCCCGCGACTGCCAGGCGGACAGTAAACGACACGACTCTTCCAGGACCCAATGACCCACGGCAACGATCAGACCACAGCTTTCAATCCGGTCAATCAGCCCTTCGGGAAGTTCCCAACTGCCGTCTGCCTGTCGCATGCGCAGCAACGCTTCAGCACTTTTCACCCGACCGGTGCTCAGATCTACCTGCGGCTGCAGCCAGATGGCAAAGTCATTGCGGTCCAGCGCCATCAGAATATCGTTCTCTTCCGACAGCCGCTGTTGAGCTTTTTCCATCTGCTCAGGGTCGAAGAACTCAATCTGATTCTTGCCCTTATGGCGGGCAGTAAGGGCCGCAGAAAATGCGCGGCGGTAGATTTGTTCCGCCGTCAGATTACCGTGGAACATGGCAATCCCGATGCTGGCGCTTGGCCGCAACTGGATCCCCTGAACCGGTAGCCGCTCATTTATGACAGTGAGCACTTGCTGACCCAGTGTAATAGCGTGCCACGGCTCTGTAATACCATTGGCAATAATCACAAAGTCATAGCCCGACACCTGGGCCAGCACCATCCGGGGGGTAATCGCGGATTTGAGTTTTTCGACCAACGTCAGCAGCAACATTTCGCGCTGGCTCTCTTTCAGCACACCCGCCGTATCCTGCAACGTTTCACAGGCGACCACAATCAGCGCCAGGCTCTGCTGACGCTTCATCGCCTGCTCCAGCAACACCATCAGAAATGCTTTGTTGGGCAGGTCAGAGACCGGGAAACGGGTCGCGTTGTGGCTCAGTTCTTCATGCTGGCGCAGGATCCGCTGCTGGTTAAGATTGTAGCTGCGCACCAGCATGCCGATTTCGTCATCATGATGCAGGCGACGTGGCAGGGCGAGCTGATGCCCTACCTGCTGCTGTGGCGAGAGGGCATCCAGCTCACGGGCAATACGGCGCAGCGGATGGACAATCAGTCGGTTAATGCACCATGTCAGCGCGACGGTAAGCATCAGCGTGAGCAATAAGTAAGTGGTCACCAACGTTGATACCCAACTGAGCACGAATTTGTACATCCGCCAGGAATCGGATTGCAGGACCAGGTAAGCCAGAGGCTGTGGGTTGACCGGACGCTGAAGGGAATAAACCGGCAGCGAAATTTGCACCGGCAGTTCAAACAAGCGCTTCACCATCACCGGCACCGGGCGCTCAGGAATAAAGTTCATCCGCAGCGCCTGGAATTGATTCGGCAGGACCACATCCGCCTGGCTGACAATACCGCCCGGCTGAATGCTCTTAATAATGGATTCCGCCTGGGGAATATCCCCTTTCAAAATGGCGGCAGAAAGGGGCTCACGTATTGAGCGAGCGATGCTTTCAAGCTGCGTAGCCGTGTTATAGCGATTCTGCTGAATGGCGTGAAACAGCAAAATGACGCAAAAAACGAAAACAAACACCATGGTGACGGCAGTAACCATCGCCATTTGTTTGATAGTTAAAGAACGGCTGACGCGCAAAATGACTCTCCAGAAAGGCGAAACGCAGGGTAATCAACTGTCACCCCGCTGCTTTCAGATTATACCCCATCACAAAGTGTTTAAGAGAGGGTAACCAATTGTTTAGGGATTATTCTGGATACCCTTTCGGTGCCTGATCTTATTCGGCACTGCGCAGCGAAATCTCACCGCCTACCCACGGTTTTATCACCCCATCCTGCTCGAGTAATAACGCCCCCTGGGCATCGATACCGCGCGACGTACCGTAGATTTCTTTATCGCCAATAATCAGTTTCACCGGGCGATGAACAAAGTTATCCAGCTTTTCCCAGCGTGCAAGGAACGGCGTTAATCCATCCTGCTCGAAGGCGTGAAGAGCATCGCGCAAGTCTCTGATGATACGCACCGCAAGGACGTTGCGATCGATGGAGATCCCCGCTTCCTGCAGATTGATCCAACCCTGATTGATGACATCCGCCTGCACGTTTCGCATCACCAGATTGATCCCCGCGCCGATCACGATCTGCGCTGCATCACCTGTTTTACCTGTTAACTCAACCAGGATCCCAGCAAGTTTACGATCGTTAAGATAGAGATCGTTTGGCCACTTCACGCGCACTTTTTCCGCGCCGAGCGATTGCAGCACTTCTGCCAGCACGATGCCAATTACCAGGCTGAGCCCTATGGCAGCAGCGGGACCTTGCTCAAGACGCCAGTACATTGACAGATACAGATTGGCGCCAAAAGGTGAAAACCATTTGCGCCCACGTCGACCCCGCCCGGCCTGCTGATACTCTGCCACGCAGCTGTCGCCAGACTGTAACTCGTTGAGCCTGTCGAGCAGATACTGGTTGGTCGAATCAATCACCGGTAACACGACAACGTTATTGTCGGTTATCTGACCGCGAATAATGGCTTCATTCAGTAACTGAATGGGTTCCGGCAGGCTGTAACCTTTTCCCGGCACGGTAAAGACATCCACTCCCCAGTCACGCAGGGTCTGAATATGTTTATTAATGGCCGCGCGGCTCATACCCAGACGCTCACCAAGCTGTTCACCAGAATGAAAATCGCCATCCGACAGGATAGAGATCAGCGTCAGGGGAATAGTATTGTCTTTCACGCGATAGCCTCCACAGCGTTCACTTCGCCACGACATCCGATAAAGCGCACTTCAGGCTCAAGCCAGACGTTAAACTTCTCGCCAACCAGCAGGCGAACCTGATGCGCCAGCTGCACGACGTCGTGACTGGTGGCGTTATTTTCGTTGATCAGCACCAATGCCTGCTGGCGGTGCACTGCGGCACCGCCGTAGGTGGTGCCTTTGAGCTGGCATTGATCAATCAACCAACCTGCGGCCAGTTTGACGCTGCCATCAGCCTGCGGATAGTGCGGTGCATGAGGCCATTGCGCGAGCAAGACTTGTGCTGTTTCTGCCGTGACGACCGGGTTTTTAAAGAAGCTGCCCGCATTGCCGTTCACTTTAGGGTCGGGAAGTTTGCTCATCCGCATATGGCAGACTGCAGCAAAAATCTCTTTAGCAGTGACCGTCGCAGGATCCAGACGGGTTAAATCACCGTAGGAGAGAACCGGCTGCCAGTTTTTAGTCAGCCGCAGACCCACCGCGACAATGACAAATTTATCCTGATAATCATGCTTGAATACGCTGTCGCGATAGCCAAACTGACATTGTTCGGCGCTCAGACGTACCGCCTGTCCTGTTGCCAGTTCGATACAGTCAACGTATTCGCAAACATGCTTAAGCTCGATGCCATAGGCACCGATATTTTGGATCGGAGAGGATCCGGCACAGCCAGGGATTAGCGCCAGGTTTTCCAGCCCGGGTATCCCGTTTTCGAGGGTAAATTGCACCAGATTATGCCAGTTCTCACCGGCACCGACGTGCAAATGCCAGCAATCTTCTGCCTCCTGCACGGCAATCCCGCTAATGCGATTGACGATCACTGTACCGGCAAAATCATCCAAAAAGAGAACGTTACTTCCCTCACCCAGAATGAGAACGGGCTGTTGGTTTCGTGTGGCGTGATTCCATGCGGCCAGCAGTTGCTGGGCATTGTCAGCCTGTACGATCTGATGAGCATTTCGGTCAATGCCGAAGGTATTCCAGGGCTTAAGGGAGTGATTCATAGACGCTATCCAGATGCAAAAACCGGGATAGTTTACCGTATATGTCAGGTATTAGGGGATATGTTTGTCGAACGAGGACGTTGCGTGCAGCAAATTTTGTCGATGACAAAAACGCAAAAATCCCTGTACGTCAGTACAGGGATTTTCACTTATTTGATGCCTGGCAGTTCCCTACTCTCGCATGGGGAGACCCCACACTACCATCGGCGCTACGGCGTTTCACTTCTGAGTTCGGCATGGGGTCAGGTGGGACCACCGCGCTAAAGCCGCCAGG
>NZ_JAMGZJ010000060.1 GCF_025564085.1 Silvania confinis
AGGTGGCGTATATTACGCTTTCCTCTTTCAGAGTCAAGCGTTTATTTTCGCTTTTCTCTTCAACCGAACCGGCTGTTTGTGTGAAGTGATTCACATGTTCCGTGTCGATGGAGGCGCATTATAGGGAGTTATCCGGCGCTGACAAGCGGAAAAAGACAAATTTATTTCAACCGCTCATCTTTTCGCCATAACGCCTGCTTTTACTGCTTTTTGAGGGTTGCCGGCAGCTCTGCCAGGCTATTAATCACCCAATCGGCTGCATTTTCTGCTTCTGGCGTGACGGGTTTACCTGTACGCACCAGAACTTTATGACCGATACCTGCAGCCGCAGCCGCCTGCATGTCTTCCAGTTTGTCGCCCACCATATATGAAGCGCTCAAATCAATATCAAGGAACTCTTGCGCAGAGATGAACATGCCCGGGTGCGGTTTACGGCAATCGCACGTCTGGCGATACTCTTCAACGGTGCCCTGCGGATGATGCGGACAATAATAGATACCGTCGAGGTCAACGCCACGATCGGCCAGCGACCAGTCCATCCATTCGGTCAAAGTCTCAAACTGCGCTTCGGTGAATTTACCGCGTGCGATGCCAGACTGGTTGGTGACCACCACCAGCGCATAGCCCATCTCTTTCAATTCACGCATGGCATCTATTACGCCATCGATGAATTCGAATTCATCTATCTCATGCACGTAACCGTGATCGACATTAATTGTGCCGTCACGATCGAGAAAAATTGCGGGTACTGATTTCGCCACCGGTTTGCTCCTGAAAAGGGGTGTCTTAGTAGTATCTCATGAATCACTGCGCAATAAAGTGCTCATCACACAGAGTTGGATTGATTTAGACGTCTGGATGCCTTAACATCCGTTTTGTTGACGGTCATCGCCGGTATCAGGCAGCATAAAATGCCACGACTCACTTACATACGATAAAAATAATCTAATGATTAAACTTTCGAATATCACCAAAGTGTTCCAGCAAGGGACCCGTACCATTCAGGCGTTGAACAACGTTAGCCTGCATGTTCCGGCTGGACAGATTTATGGCGTCATTGGCGCCTCAGGTGCAGGTAAAAGCACACTCATTCGTTGCGTTAACCTGCTCGAACGTCCAACAGAGGGCGTGGTCCAGGTTGATGATCAGGATCTGACTCAGCTCTCCGAAACAGAATTAACCAAAGCACGCCGTCAGATTGGCATGATTTTCCAGCACTTTAATCTGCTGGCTTCCCGCACCGTGTTTGGTAATGTTGCCTTACCGCTGGAGCTGGACAACACCCCAAAGGACGAGATCAAACGTCGCGTGAAGGAACTGCTGGATCTGGTCGGTCTGAGCGATAAGCACGATGTTTATCCCGCGAACTTATCCGGTGGCCAAAAGCAGCGTGTGGCCATTGCCCGCGCGCTGGCAAGTAACCCAAAAGTCCTGCTGTGCGATGAAGCCACCAGCGCATTGGATCCAGCAACGACCCGCTCGATTCTGGAACTGTTGAAAGACATTAACCGTCGTCTGGGGCTGACCATTCTCCTTATTACCCACGAAATGGATGTCGTCAAACGCATCTGCGACTGCGTGGCAGTGATCAGCAACGGTGAGTTGATTGAACAAGACACCGTAAGCGAAGTGTTCTCGCATCCGAAAACCCCGCTGGCGCAGCAGTTTATCCAGGCCACATTGCATCTGGATATTCCGGAAGATTATCAGGCACGTTTAAAAAGCACGCCGCAAGCCGACAGTGTTCCCATGCTGCGCATGGAATTTACCGGTAAATCCGTGGATGCGCCGCTGCTGTCTGAGACCGCGCGTCGCTTCAACGTGAACAACAACATTATTAGCGCGCAGATGGATTATGCCGGTGGCGTGAAGTTCGGCATTATGCTGACCGAAATGCATGGCACGCAACAGGACACGCAAGCCGCTATCGCCTGGCTGCAAGAACATCATGTAAAAGTAGAGGTACTGGGTTATGTCTGAGCCAATGATGTGGTTGCTGGCGCGCGGCGTATGGGAAACGCTGGCGATGACCTTTGTATCCGGCTTTTTCGGTTTTGTGATTGGTCTGCCGGTAGGCGTGCTGCTGTACGTCACGCGTCCGGGCCAAATTATTGAGAATGCCAAACTTTATCGCACCCTTTCGGCGCTGGTGAATATCTTCCGTTCCATCCCCTTCATTATTCTGTTGGTGTGGATGATTCCCTTTACCCGCGTTATCGTGGGTACGTCTATCGGCCTGCAAGCAGCAATTGTTCCGCTGACTGTAGGCGCCGCGCCGTTTATTGCGCGTATGGTGGAAAACGCACTGTTAGAGATCCCAACGGGTCTGATTGAAGCCTCACGCGCAATGGGCGCTACGCCAATGCAGATTGTGCGCAAGGTCTTACTGCCAGAAGCACTGCCAGGTCTGGTCAATGCAGCGACCATCACCCTGATTACCCTGGTGGGTTATTCAGCGATGGGCGGTGCAGTGGGTGCCGGCGGTTTAGGTCAGATCGGCTATCAGTATGGCTACATTGGCTACAATGCTACGGTGATGAATACCGTACTGGTGCTGCTGGTCGTGCTGGTTTACCTCATTCAACTCTCTGGCGATCGCATCGTCCGGACTGTTACGCACAAGTAACGTTACATACAACACAAACTCGACGAGTTAAGGATAAAAACATGGCGTTTAAATTGAAGACTTTTGCTGCGGTAGGCGCATTGATCGGTTCTCTGGCTCTGGTGGGTTGCGGTCAGGACGAAAAAGATCCAAATCACATCAAAGTAGGCGTCATCGTCGGTGCGGAACAGCAGGTTGCAGAAACGGCAGCCAAAGTTGCAAAAGAGAAGTATGGCCTCGACGTCGAACTGGTGACCTTCAACGACTACGTTCTGCCTAACGAAGCGCTGAGCAAAGGCGATATCGATGCCAACGCCTTCCAGCACAAACCTTACCTGGATCAGCAGATCAAGGATCGTGGCTACAAGCTGGTTGCAGCGGCTAACACCTTCGTTTATCCGATTGCTGGCTACTCCAAAAAAATCAAATCTGTTGATGAACTGCAGGACGGTTCGCAGGTTGCAGTCCCGAACGATCCAACCAACCTTGGCCGTTCTCTGCTGCTGCTGCAGAAAGTGGGCCTGATCAAACTGAAAGATGGCGTAGGTCTGCTGCCAACCGTTCTGGACGTGACCGAGAACCCAAAAAATCTGAAAATTGTTGAACTGGAAGCACCTCAGCTGCCACGTTCTCTGGATGACGCACAGATTGCACTGGCGGTTATCAACACCACCTACGCCAGCCAGATTAACCTGACCCCGGCGAAAGACGGTATCTTCGTTGAAGATAAAAACTCTCCGTACGTAAACCTGATCGTGACGCGCGAAGACAATAAAGATGCCGAAAACGTGAAGAAATTCGTTCAGGCTTATCAGTCTGATGAAGTTTACCAGGAAGCGAACAAAGTCTTTAACGGTGGTGCAGTTAAAGGCTGGTAATCTGACCTTTGTGTAATATCATTCAGGACGGGCGTAAGCCCGTCTTGTCATTTATGCAGGCAACTGATTCAATATCTGACGATTTGATTATTCACTGAGGAATTACTATGCGTGCTTTACCGATCTGTCTTTTAGCGCTGATGCTGAGCGGCTGTTCCATGCTAAGCAGATCTCCTGTTGAACCTGTTAAAAGCACAGCAACCCCGCCTAAAGCAGAGCCAGAGAAACCGAAAGCGCCGCGCCCTGCCCCGGTCAAAATCTATACCAACGCCGAAGAGTTAGTGGGTAAACCTTTCCGCGACCTCGGTGAAGTCTCCGGCGATTCTTGCCAGGCCAGCAATCAGGACTCTCCTCCGAATATCCCTACTGCGCGTAAACGCATGCAGGTTAATGCCTCTAAAATGAAGGCCAACGCCGTCCTGCTGCACAGCTGTGAAGTGACCAGCGGCACGCCGGGCTGCTACCGTCAGGCTGTTTGCGTAGGTTCAGCCCTTAACGTATCGGCGAAATGAGTGCTTTCCAGTTCGAGCAGATAGGCGTTATCCGTTCTCCTTATAAAGAGAAGTTTGCCGTGCCGCGCCAGCCAGGTCTGGTGAAAAGCGGCGGTGGTGAACTTCACTTGATAACGCCGTATAACCAGGCCGATGCCGTGCGCGGACTGGAAGCATTTAGCCACCTGTGGGTGCTGTTTATCTTTCATCAGACCATGGCTGGCGGCTGGCGTCCGACCGTGCGCCCGCCCCGTCTGGGCGGTAATGCCAGAATGGGCGTCTTTGCTACCCGATCAACCTTCCGGCCGAACCCTGTCGGGATGTCGCTGGTCGAGTTAAAGGGCATCCGCTGTCAGAAAGACCAGGTGATCCTTGAGCTTGGTAGCCTGGATCTGGTGGATGGCACGCCGGTGGTGGATATCAAACCTTACCTGCCGTTTGCTGAAGCCATACCGGATGCTCGCGCAAGCTATGCCCAACAGGCACCGCAGGCAGATATGCCGGTGTACTTTACTGATGCGCTGACCGCACAACTCGCACTGTTGGAAAAGCGCTACCCTCGCCTGCAGGATTTTATCGTCGATGTACTGGCGCAAGACCCCCGTCCGGCCTACCGCAAAGAGGAAGCGGCCGGGAAAACCTACGCCGTTATGCTGCTGGATTTTAACGTTCGCTGGCGTGTCACCGAAGCAGGCTTCGAAGTGTTTGCCCTGGAAGCGCAGTAATTTTATTGTCCTCTCTTTTGGCATCATGGCCACACTGGTAAACTAAACCACTTTTTTGTGTCAGGCTGATCTGTCAGCCTGTTCCAATCGTCGAAATGGAACCGTAACTACATGCGTACTAGCCAATATCTGCTCTCCACTCTGAAGGAGACGCCAGCCGACGCCGAAGTCATCAGCCATCAGCTGATGCTGCGCGCCGGGATGATCCGCAAGCTGGCCTCCGGGTTGTATACCTGGCTGCCGACCGGCCTGCGCGTCCTGAGAAAAGTCGAAAACATCGTGCGTGAAGAAATGGATAACGCCGGTGCCATTGAGGTGTCCATGCCTGTGGTTCAGCCTGCTGACCTGTGGGTTGAGAGCGGCCGCTGGGAGCAGTACGGTCCGGAATTGCTGCGCTTTGTTGATCGTGGCGAGCGCCCGTTTGTCCTTGGCCCGACTCATGAAGAGGTGATCACCGACCTGATTCGTAACGAGCTGAGCTCTTACAAACAGCTGCCGTTGAACTTCTACCAGATCCAGACCAAATTCCGTGACGAAGTGCGCCCACGTTTTGGCGTAATGCGCTCCCGTGAATTCCTGATGAAAGATTCCTACTCGTTCCATACCTCACAGGACTCGCTGCAAGAGACCTATGACAAGATGTATGACGCGTACAGCAAAATTTTCACCCGCATGGGTCTGGATTTCCGTGCGGTGCAGGCCGACACCGGTTCTATCGGCGGCAGTGCATCCCATGAGTTCCAGGTTCTGGCGCAGAGCGGCGAAGATGATGTGATCTTCTCCGACACCTCCGACTACGCAGCCAACATCGAGTTTGCCGAAGCGCTGGCTCCGACTGCTCCACGTGCAGCGGCTACCCAGGAAATGACGCTGGTTGATACGCCAAATGCTAAAACCATCGCCGAGCTGGTTGAGCAGTTCAATCTGCCGATTGAGAAAACGGTTAAAACCCTGCTGGTGAAAGCGGTTGAAGGCAGCAGCTACCCACTTGTTGCCCTGCTGGTGCGTGGCGATCATGAGCTGAACGAAGTGAAAGCAGAAAAACTGCCACAGGTTGCCAGCCCGTTAACCTTCGCGACCGAAGCGGACATCCGTGCGGTAGTGAATGCCGGCCCTGGCTCTCTCGGCCCGGTTAATCTGCCAGTTCCGGTGGTTATCGACCGTACCGTAGCCGCCATGAGCGATTTCTCCGCCGGGGCGAACATCGACGGTCAGCATTACTTTGGCATTAACTGGGATCGCGACGCTGCGACGCCAGAAGTGGCCGATATCCGTAACGTGGTCGCAGGCGATCCAAGCCCGGATGGCCAGGGCGTGCTGCAGATTAAACGCGGCATCGAAGTCGGTCATATCTTCCAGTTGGGAACTAAATATTCCCAGGCACTGAACGCAGCGGTACAAGGTGAAGACGGTCGTAACCAAACGCTGACCATGGGTTGCTACGGTATCGGGGTAACGCGCGTGGTGGCTGCAGCAATCGAGCAGAACCATGACGAGCGCGGGATTGTCTGGCCGGACAACATTGCACCTTTCCATGTGGCGATCCTGCCAATGAACATGCACAAGTCCTACCGCGTGCAGGAGCTGGCAGAGAAACTGTACAGCGAGCTGCGTGCACAGGGTATCGAAGTGCTGATGGACGACCGTAAAGAGCGTCCGGGTGTGATGTTTGCCGATATGGAACTGATCGGGATCCCACACACTGTGGTGATTGGCGACCGTAACCTCGATAACGAAGAAATTGAGTACAAATATCGTCGCAACGGCGAGAAGCAGATGATCAAAACCAGCGAAATCCTGGATTATCTGGTGAAAGCGATTAAGGCATAAGCCACAAAAAACCCCGCTGATGCGGGGTTTTTTATGTCAGCTATTTGCTGTCGCAGTTTTTGCCGGGTTCAAACCTGGCGTCTCTGTCTGGCACCATCGTTTTAACGCTTTCTCCGCTGTCCGGATTGGGCTCCAGAGTAAAATGCCCGTCCACCGTCAGCAGCAACGGTTTGCTATCACTGCCACGCGCCGCCGCATAATCCCGTTCCAGCTGGGCGTTATTGGTCACGCTCACCTTTTTACCCGTCATACAGTCGGTGAAGATCGCCGCATCCGCCATATAGAAATACATCCCCCGCATCGCCATCGGCGTGGACGGTAGCGCGGCACTCGCTGGCTCAAGCGTGTAGTTCAGCTGCGAATCAATAGGGTTGCCTTCACGATCCAGCATCTCGAGTGCTGCACCTTTGGCGTGGAAATAGTGTTTTTCGCCATCGGTCGCCGTAAGTACCAGCTTGTCGGCCGTACGTGCCCAGCTGCCGTAGGTGGCAAATGAGGACGGCGCTTTTGCGCCCTGATAGTGCTGATTCATGACCCAGCTACCGTCTGTTTCCAGAAACAGCGAGGTTTCGATGCCTTCACAATCGGCACAAGGCAACACGCCGCGCCAGCTTTGCTGCATCGGTTTTAACGCTTCTGCATGACTGGACCCCAGCGCCTGCACTTCCGTGCGATTATGACATCCCATCAGAACCAACAGCGCACCTGCTGCCATCACTGAAAATATCGCTGTTTTCACCCTAAATTCCTTATGTATTCCCGACTAATCCTGAGGGCGGCGCACTTTGCCACGCAGTGACTTAACCGTCGATTTCTGCGATTTCGAAGACAGGCGACGCTCTTTCGATGCGCGTGTCGGACGGGTTGCCCGACGACTTTTTTGTACTGTGGTTAACTCTTGTATCACTGCCACCAGCCGGGAAAGCGCCGCTTCACGGTTCATCTCCTGGCTACGGTACTCCTGCGCCTTAATGATAATCACACCCTCGCTGGTGATCAGATGATGGCTGGCGGCCAGCAGGCGTTCTTTATAATACTCTGGCAGGCTGGATGCCCGAATGTCAAAGCGCAGATGGATAGCCGTTGAGGCTTTGTTCACATGCTGCCCACCCGCTCCCTGTGCGCGGATCGCCGTTATTTCGACTTCGCTATCAGGAAGGGTGACCGTTCGGGACAATACAATCATGAACGTGACTGCCAGGCGTCGAGATGAATTTCCAGATTATTCTCAGCATCCGATAACCAGATGGCACCGTCCTGGATCGTGGCCTGCAGGATCATGGTCCGCCCGGCAAATGCACTTAGCTGCGCCAGTTGCTCATCATCCAGATACCAGACCGACAGATTGTTAAACTGCGCACATTTGTTCTTGTGCTGCTGCCACCAGATTTCCGCCGCGCGGCTGTTATAGGCAAATAAAGCCACTTCACCCGCCTGGGTGCAGGCTTTCTTGATGCGGCGTTCATCCGGCAGTCCGAGCTCAATCCAGAGATCAATCCCCAGATGATCGTTGAGCTGCCAGGCTTCCGGCTCATCTTCCGCACTCAGTCCGCGGGTAAACTGCAGCCGGTCGTTGGCATATTTAATCCATGCCAGCAGGCGCAGCATCATGCGCTCCTGGGTTTCAGAAGGGTGACGCGCCAGCGTCAAGGTCGCATCAAGAAACTGGTTGCGATCTAAATCCGCCACATTGACCGTGGCTTTGTAAATTGTCGCTTTAAGCGCCATGAGAGAACTCCTTTCGAATCAGGTGCGCATTGTAGCGAAATATCCATAAAAAGGCTGTTATAGCCTCGCGAATGTCTGTGACATCAACCTGCTGATATTGCTTAAATGAGTATGGTATAGTCACCTTGCTAAACCGAGTTTATCTTCGTAGGCTTAAGGGTATCTCACAGTAAAGTCAGTGCGCTGGCAGGAGGGGATGTGAATAATTATTGTGAGCTAATTCGCAAACGGTATGCGGAAATTGCCAGCGGCGATCTGGGGTATATCCCTGATGCGTTGGGCTGTGTATTGAAAGTTCTGAATGAAATCGCATCAGATGATACGCTTTCAGAGTCGATCAGAGAAAAAGCGGCATATGCTGCTGCGAATTTACTGGTGAGCGATTATGTCAATGAATGATACCTATCAACCCATCAATTGTGATGACTATGACAACCTCGAACTTGCCTGCCAGCACCATTATATCCTGGCGCTGGCACTCAAAGATGGCGAGGTTCTGAAGGCGAAGGCGAGCGATCTGGTCTCCCGTAAAAACGTGGAGTATCTGGTGGTGGAAGACGGCGGCGCAACCCGCGAACTCCGTCTCGATAAAATTGCCAGCTTCAGTCATCCCGAAATCGGCACCGTCGTGGTGAGCGAGTCCTGATAGTGTGTGACGGGCGGCCTGCTGCCCGTTACGCTTTCCACTCCAGCTGTACGCCCTTCCCGCTTTCATCCACGCCATCCAGGGTAACGAACACTCCAGCCGCCGCCACCAGCGTCTCGCCGTAAAACAGCAGCGGTGTGCTATCACGCAGCCAGGGAGCAACGTTCAACTCCTGCCAGATTTTTTTAATCTTACGCCCACCGTTTCGCCCAACAATGTGCAAGGTTCCGCTGGCACGAAAACGCACCGTGACCGGCTCATCAGACTGCGGTAAACGCAGATCGCCATTCGCTGTCAAAGACAGCGTACCCAGCCCCAGCGGCAACAGCAGCGGCGCGAATGGACGATGCCAGTCGATAATCTGGTCGGCCAACGAGGGCTGGCATTTCACCCACCACAGCCGATCCTTAAAGCGTCTGATTTCAGCCTCACCGCAACGCAGTCGCGGTGCGGCATCTTCCCGGGCCAGCGCCACTTCGTCCCAGAGCCGATTCAGCAGCGCGCGCGAGGGCATTAATCCCCCGTGCCCGGCAATCCAGCGCCGCAGCATGGCCGCCCGGCGCACGGCACTCATTGCCCGCAGCGGCGCAATAGTCAGCGAGCCGTCGTCACAGACTAATGACGCCAGTTCCTCTGCCAGCAGTTCATCCAGCAGCTGTTCCTGCTCTGCGCAGAGCTCAGCGCTGCGCGTCGTGGCTTGCGCAAAATGCGGCCAGCGTGCGGCCAGCAACGGCAGCACGCGCAGACGCAGAAAATTGCGGTCATAGCCATCATCCTGATTGCTTTCATCCTCAATCCAGCGCAAACCTTGATGCTGTGCCCAGTGCAGGAGTGATTCGCGTGCCTCATTGAGCAGCGGGCGAAGCTGTTCGGTATCGGCAAAACGAGCTCGGGCAGGCATACCCGACAGCCCCGCAGGGCCGCTACCGCGCTTGAGCGCCAGCAGGAAGGTTTCGCACTGATCGTCCTGATGCTGCGCCGTGACCAACGCTTCATCAGGCAACAGCGCATCGCGAAAAGCGGCATAGCGCGCTTTACGCGCCTGCGCCTCGATGCCCAAACCCTCTTCGACTAGCGTCACGCGTGCCACAATCAGGGGAATGCGCCATTCGCGGCAAACGTTCTCGCAGTGGGCGGCCCAGCTATCGGCATTCGGGCTCAGCCCGTGATGAATATGGATAGCGCGCAGTTCAAGGCCGGGATCCTGTTCCCGCACCTGCATCAGGCGATGCAGCAGAACGGTAGAATCCAGCCCACCGCTAAATCCCACCAGCAGACGGCGGTACGGATCGATAGCGTGATGCAGAACAGGTATGGTCATTGTCATTTTTTATACAGGAAGATGCCCGGCAAATTACCGGGCATTGCAATGGGAGGCAAGTGTTACTGCTGATACAGCTCCAGCGGCAGGCCATCCGGATCGTTGAAAAAGGTGAAGCGTTTGTCGGTAAACGGATCGATACGAATGGCTTCGCATTTTACGCCATGCGACTCGAGATGCTGCACCGCCTGGTCGATGTCATCCACGCTGAAGGCAAGATGACGCAGGCCACAGGCTTCTGGTCGTGACGGGCGCGCCGGCGGAAAAGGGAAAGAAAACAGCTCAATAACATACTGGCCGTTCAGCGCCAGATCGCCCTTCCAGGAGTCGCGCTCTTCACGATAAAACTCACTCTGCAGGGTAAAACCCAGCGTATCGCAGTAGAACGCCTTACTGACGGCATAGTTGGACGCAATAATTGCAATATGGTGAACCTGCTTTAAACCCAGCATAGCCTCTCCTTTTTAGTGTGCCTGAACGGTATATCCGAAAGCCCGCGTCACGCAAGCGGTCATTGCGCTTTTAGGACCCTTACCCGGTAGATGCCGTTTTCATCGCGTTTCGCGCCGTGAATATCGGTTTCAAAGCCCGGATAATGACGTCCGATAGAGCAGAGCATCAGCAGAAAATCGAGCACCGCCCGGCTCTGTTCGGTGATCATCTCTCCAGGCATCAACAGCGGAACGCCCGGGGGATAAGGCAGGATCATGTTGGCGGAGATCCTGCCGACCAGATTTTCAAGTTCGACCGTTTCGACCTCACCGCGAACCTGACGCTGCCAGGCATGGTGCGGCGTGAGCTTCATTTCCGGCAGGACATCAAAGGCCTGTAGCATCAGGCGCGGCAAATCGTGCTGGCGGATCAGCCGGTGGATCCCCTGCGCCAAATCCTGGATCCGCATATTGCGGTAATAATCAGGATCCTCGGCATACAGATCCGGCAGCATGTTCCTGACCCGCAAATTGAGATCGTAGGCGCGCTTGAACTCCATTAGCCCACGCAGCAGCCCCATCGCCCGGGTCTTATCGATGCCGATACTGAACAGAAACAGCAGATTATACGGCCCGGTTTTTTCTACCACCACGCCGCGTTGATCGAGGAATTTCGCCACCAGCGCCGCCGGGATCCCCTCTTCACTCATTACCCCCTGCTCGTCCATGCCCGGCGTCAGGATCGTCACTTTGACCGGATCGAGGAACATATGATCCGCATCAGCGTCGCGAAAGCCGTGCCAGCTCTCTCCCGGCGCCACCGGCCAGCACTCGGCTTCTTCAATCTCGTTCGGCTGCCAGATATCGAAGAACCAGCCTTCGGCTTCGTCCTTCAGGCGCTGCACCTCTTTACGAAAATGCAGTGCCCGCTCCACCGAGCGATTGATCAGCCGTTTACCCGGATTACCACGCAGCATTGCTGCGGCGGTTTCAATCGAGGCCACCAGCGGATAGCTCGGTGACGTGGTGGTGTGCATCATATAGGCTTCGTTGAAGGTCTCTTCATCGTAGTCACCTTTTATGTGGATCAGCGAGGCCTGCGAAAAAGCTGCCAGCATTTTGTGCGTGGACTGGGTTTCAAAGAACACTTTTCCCGGCACCCGCTCGCCGCTCATTCCACTTTTACCGGCATAAATCGGATGGAAATTAGTGTAGGGCACCCACGCCGAATCAAAATGGATCGAGGGAACGTCCAGCGTCTGCTTGACCCAGTTGGTGTTATACAGCAGGCCGTCATAGGTGGAGTTGGTGATCACCGCATGCACCGGCCAGCTTGCCCCGGGAACGGAGGCCACTTTGCCTTCAATGGCAGCAGGGGAAAATTCACGCCGCGGGATCCCGCCGAGAATGCCCAGCGCGTTACGCGTAGGTGATAGCCAGAGTGGGATCACATCGCTCATCATCAGCAGGTGGGCCAGCGATTTGTGACAGTTGCGGTCTATCAGCACCGTACTTCCAACCGGAGCGGCATACATACCGACAATCTTGTTTGATGTCGAGGTGCCGTTGGTCACCATATAGCTCTGCTCAGCGCCAAAGGTGCGGGCGATATACTCTTCCGCTTCCAGATGCGGGCCGGTATGGTCCAACAGCGATCCCAGTTCGGTGACCGAGATCGACACATCCGCTTTTAAGGTATTGCCGCCAAAGAAATCATAAAACAGGCATCCCACCGGACTTTTCTGGTAGGCGGTTCCCGCCATATGACCCGGCGTACAAAAAGTATATTTCCCCTCCTTCACATAGGTGAAAAGTGCGCGGGTAAACGGCGGGGTGATGTTATCCAGATACTCGCTGGTGTATTGCTGAATGCGGGTCGCAATGTCGTCCGCGACGCCCAGTGAATACTCAAAAAACCACAGCGCCATGCGCATATCATGCGCGCTGACGTCCATCGTGGAGTGGGTATTGATAAAGGCATACAGCGGCAGGTACTCATTGAGCCGATTGATATCGCTGCATAATTCCAGATCGTACTCATCCCAGTCGAAAATGACGCCACAGATACGCGGGTTGTGTTCGATGAATTTCAGCAAATCGGCACTGTTGTGTGGCCAGATGAGTTGATAACCACGCGAGGCTAACGCCTGCTCCAGCTCCTTGATGGGTTCATCTTTATAAAAGACGCCGTGCGGCCCCATAATGGCAATGATGTTCACGGTATACCTCCTTAAAAAACATTCACTAAGCATAGTTGAGGTAAACGGCAGGCATAAAAAAAGCCGCAACAGTGTGCGGCTTTTTAAGATTAATGTGCGGCTTATGCGTAGCCGTAGCTCATCAAACGCTGATAACGACGATTAAGCAGCTCTTCTTTGCTCAACACATCAAGATCGGCGAGATCAGCCAGTAATTGAGCCTTCAGGGACGCAGCTATCACTTCTGGCTTACGATGTGCACCACCCAGCGGTTCTGGAATGATAGAGTCGATAAGCTTCAGCTCTTTCAGACGCGTGGCAATAATGCCCATCGCTTCCGCAGCCAGCGGGGCTTTATCGGCGCTTTTCCACAGAATGGATGCACAGCCTTCCGGGGAAATAACGGAATAGGTGCTGTACTGCAGCATATTCACTTTATCGCCCACGCCAATTGCCAGTGCGCCACCGGAACCACCTTCACCGATAACGGTACAGATAACCGGTACGCTCAGGCGCGACATTTCGCGCAGATTGCGGGCAATCGCTTCGGACTGACCGCGCTCTTCTGCGCCCACGCCCGGATAGGCACCAGGGGTGTCGATGAAGGTGACGATCGGCATATTAAAACGCTCGGCCATCTCCATCAGACGCAGTGCTTTACGGTAACCTTCTGGGGCAGGCATCCCGAAATTACGGCGAATTTTTTCTTTGGTTTCGCGCCCTTTCTGGTGGCCAATGATCATGACTGGACGACCGTCGAGACGCGCAATGCCGCCGACAATAGCTTTATCGTCTGCATAGGCACGATCGCCTGCCAGTTCGTCAAACTCATCAAATGCCAGGCGGACATAATCCAGGGTGTACGGACGCTGAGGATGGCGCGCCAGTTGGGCAACCTGCCATGCGCCAAGATCGGCAAAGATTTTGCGCGTCAGTTCTACGCTTTTTTCACGCAGACGATGCACTTCTTCGTCGATGTTAATATCCAGTTTTTCATCCTGACGGCTCACGGCGGTCAGAGAATCGATTTTCGCTTCCAGCTCTGCAATCGGCTGTTCGAAATCAAGGAAATTCAGACTCATAGTATTCCTGTATTAGTCAAACTCCAGTTCCACCTGCTCCGAACCAATAAGGCCACGGAGATCGTTTAGTAAACGATCGCTCGGAGAGACACGCCACGTTGCACCAAAGCGCAATCGCGCACGTGCATCCGCCCTCTGATAGTAGAGATGTACTGGAATGGTCCCCGAACGATGGGGTTCCAGAGACTGACGGAGTCGGTTTAAAAGCTGGTCATCAATTTGCCTGTCCGTCAGCGAGATAGCAAGCCCGCGAGCATATTTTTCCCGGGCTTCGTCAATATCCATCACTTCACGGGCCATCATTTTAAGCCCACCACTGAAGTCATCAAAGCTGACCTGTCCGCTGACGATAAGTATGCGGTCGTTTTCCAGCAAATGCTGGTATTTTTCCAGTGCTTCGGTGAATAACATCACTTCCAGCCGCCCGGAGCGGTCATCCAGCGTACAGATGCCGATGCGATTGCCGCGCTTGGTGACCATTACCCTTGCTGCAATCACGAGCCCAGCCGCCGTGGTCATTTTACCACGTTCGGTCGGATGCATGTCTTTAAGCCGATAGCCGCCGACATAGCGCTCAATTTCTTTCAGATACTGGTTGATGGGGTGTCCGGTCAGATACAGACCTAACGTTTCACGCTCCCCTTCCAGTACAGTATGTTCTGGCCACGGTTGGCAATTGGCATAGGATTGCTCGATTTGTTCCGGCTCTTCTGCCAGCACGCCAAACATATCTGCCTGACCAATGGCCTCGGCTTTAGAGTGCTGATCGGCCGCTTTGAGCGCATCGGCCAGCGAGTTCATCAGCGCGGCGCGGTGCGGCCCCAGGCGGTCGAACGCCCCGGACATGATCAGCTTTTCCAGCACCCGACGGTTAAGCTTTTTGATATCGGTTCGCGCGCACAGGTCGAACAGCTCGCGGAAATACCCGCCCTGGTTACGCGCTTCGATAATGGCTTCGATGGGGCCTTCGCCCACGCCTTTTATCGCACCAATACCATAGACAATTTCCCCGTCGTCATTAACGTGGAAGTGATACTGCCCCGAGTTAATATCCGGCGGCAGGATTTTAAGCCCCATTCGCCAGCATTCATCTACCAGGCCTACCACCTTCTCGGTGTTGTCCATATCGGCGGTCATTACCGCGGCCATAAACTCTGCCGGGTAGTGCGCTTTCAGCCACAGCGTCTGGTACGAGACCAGTGCGTAGGCTGCGGAGTGCGATTTGTTAAACCCGTATCCAGCGAATTTCTCCACCAGATCGAAGATTTTCATCGCCAGTTCGCCATCAACGCCATTTTTTATCGCCCCTTCTTCGAAGGTGCCGCGCTGCTTGGCCATCTCTTCCGGCTTTTTCTTACCCATTGCGCGACGCAGCATATCCGCCCCGCCGAGGGTATAACCAGAGAGTTCCTGGGCGATCTGCATCACCTGTTCCTGATACAGGATGATGCCGTAGGTCGGTTCCAGTACCGGTTTCAGGCATTCGTGCTGCCACTGAACATCCGGATAGGAGAGCTCTTCACGGCCGTGTTTACGGTCGATAAAGTTGTCTACCATCCCCGACTGTAGCGGGCCCGGACGGAACAGGGCCACCAGCGCGATCATGTCTTCAAAACAGTCGGGCTGCAGACGTTTAATTAGATCCTTCATGCCGCGGGATTCAAGCTGGAAGACTGCGGTGGTTTCCGAGCGCTGCAGCATGTCGAAGCTTTTTTTATCCTCCAGCGGGATCGCTGCGATATCAATCGGCTCCAGACCCAGTTTTGCCCGGCGCGGATTGATCATCTTCAGCGCCCAGTCGATGATAGTAAGCGTACGCAGACCGAGGAAGTCGAACTTCACCAGACCGGCGTACTCTACATCGTTCTTATCGAACTGGGTAACCGGATGCGACCCGGTTTCGTCGCAGTAAAGCGGCGCGAAATCAGTAATTTTAGTCGGCGCGATCACCACCCCACCGGCATGTTTACCGGCGTTACGGGTGACCCCTTCCAGCTTGCGCGCCATGTCGATCAGCGCTTTAACTTCTTCGTCCGCTTCGTAGATTTCTGGTAGCTGCGGCTCAGCTTCAAAGGCTTTCGCCAGCGTCATGCCCGGATCGGGTGGCACCAGCTTGGAAATACGATCCACGAAGCCGTACGGATGACCCAGCACACGGCCCACGTCACGGATAACCGCTTTCGCCGCCATCGTACCGAAGGTAATAATCTGCGATACCGCGTCGCGGCCGTACATCTCAGCGACGTGATCGATAACCTGGTCGCGTTTCTCCATACAGAAATCGACGTCAAAGTCGGGCATCGAGACACGCTCCGGGTTCAGGAAGCGTTCAAACAGCAGATCAAATTCCAGCGGATCGAGATCGGTAATTTTCAGCGCATACGCCACCAGCGATCCCGCACCTGAACCGCGCCCCGGCCCTACCGGTACGCCGTTGTCCTTCGACCACTGGATAAACTCCATTACGATCAGGAAGTAGCCCGGGAACCCCATCTGGTTGATAACCTGAAGTTCAATGTCCAGACGTTCATCGTAAGGGGGACGCTTCTCGTTACGTTCAGCCTCATCCGGGAACAAAAACTCCAGACGATCTTCGAGCCCTTCCTTCGATTTCAGGACCAGGAAATCTTCCGTCGTCATTTCGCCGGTCGGGAACTGCGGCAGGAAGTACTCGCCCAGACGGACAGTCACGTTACAGCGTTTGGCAATCTCTACGCTGTTTTCCAGCGCTTCCGGGATATCGGAAAATAGCTCGCACATTTCGTCTTCGCTGCGCATGTACTGCTGCGGCGAATAGTTGCGCGGTCGCTTTGGATCATCGAGGGTAAAACCATCGTGGATAGCCACGCGAATTTCATGCGCGTCAAAATCATCGGCGTTGATAAAACGCACGTCGTTGGAGGCCACCACCGGTAAGCCGCGCGCCTCTGCAAGCGCAACAGCGGCATGCAGATAATTCTCTTCATCAGGGCGACCGGTACGGATCAGTTCCAGATAGAAGCGATCCGCGAAGTATTGTTGATAAAAGTCGACGCACTGGTCCGCCAGAGCCGTGTTACCGCGCAGCAAACACCTGCCGACGTCACCCATGCGGCCGCCGGAGATCAGCAGCAGTCCATTGTTCAGCTCCGCCAGCCACTCCCGGTCAATCCACGGGCCCAGCGCGCCGTAGCCCCGCTGATAGGCGCGTGAAATCAACAGGGTCAGGTTCTGATAGCCGTCATTATTCATCGCAATGACGGTGATTTGCGTCATTTCATCGGCGAGCAGTTCGCTCTGAACGTGAAAATCGGCACCTATCACAGGTTTTAATCCGGCACCGTGCGCCGTTCCGTAGAACTTCACCAGACCACACAGGTTGGTAAAATCGGTGATCGCCATGGCAGGCATGCCAAGCGCGGCCGCCTTTTTCACCAGCGGTCCGGTCTTTGCCAGCCCATCAATCATGGAATAGTCGCTGTGCACCCGTAGGTGTACGAAACGTGGTTCAGCCATCTTCAGATTCCGCGTTACTTAGTGCGTCTTGACTCAGGACACCAGTCCCAATGCGCGTTTCACCGGCCCAAAACTGCGGCGGTGGTGTTCAGTTGCGCCATGTTCAGCCAGTCTTTCCAGATGGAAAGCGGTAGGATACCCCTTATGCTGGGCGAAGCCATACTGGGGAAAAGAGAGGTCCAGCGCGGCCATTTCTGCATCGCGCGTGACTTTAGCCACGATCGAGGCGGCGCTGATTTCTGCCACGCGGCTGTCGCCTTTCACCACCGCCATCGACGGCATCGGCAATGCCGGACAGCGGTTGCCGTCGATCAGCACATACTCTGGTGTAATCTTCAGCCCAGCGACGGCGCGCTGCATCGCCAGCATTGTGGCGTGAAGAATGTTCAGGTCGTCAATCTCATGCGGTTCTGCACGGCCCAGGCTCCAGGCCAGTGCTTTCTCGACGATCTCATCGAACAAGGCCAAACGACGCTTTTCGGATAATTTTTTTGAATCGTTAAGACCGATAATCGGACGCGCAGGATCGAGGATCACTGCAGCAGTGACGACAGCACCCACCAGAGGCCCGCGCCCCACTTCGTCCACACCCGCAACCAGATGGGTGTGAGGATAAACAAATTCGATCATCTTGCTAACTCCAGCACCGCGTCAGCTGCCTGCTCATCGGCATTGCAGCGGATCTGCTGATGCAGCTCCCGGAAGGTATCATGCATTTCATGGCTGGTTTTACCGTCCGCCAACAGAGGCAGCAGCGCAGCGGCAAGCGCCTGCGGCTGACATTCATCCTGCAGCAGCTCTTTCACCAGTTCGCGTCGGGCCAGCAGATTTGGCAGTGAAACGTATTCCGTTTTCACCAGCTTTTTTGCCAGCCAGAAGGTGAACGGCTTCATGCGATAACCCACTACCATCGGGCATTTCGCCAGCATGCACTCCAGTGCGGCGGTCCCGGATGCCAGCAGCGCAGCATCGCTGGCCACCATCGCTTCGCGGCCTTTTCCATCAAGCAGATGAACCTGCAGGTCGGGCGCGACTTCGGCTTTAATGCGCTCAAACTGCTCGCGACGTTTGGCATTCACCAGCGGCACGACCACTTCCAGATCCGGGTAGGTCTGGCGCAAAATTTGTGCCGTTTTCAGGAAATCTGCGCTAAGCATTTCTACTTCTGCGCCCCGGCTACCCGGCAGTAATGCCAGACAGTGGGCATCATGCGGAATACCCAGCACGTCGCGGGCCGCGTTCTTATCCGGCTCCAGCGGCATGGCGTCTGCCATGGTGTGGCCGATAAAGCGGCACGGCACGTTAAATTTATCGTAAAACGCTTTTTCGAAAGGCAGGAAGGCTAACACCAGATTCGTCGATCTGCCTATTTTGAAAACGCGTTTCTGTCGCCACGCCCAGACGGACGGACTGACGTAATGAATGGTTTTGATCCCCTGCTTTTTCAGATTCCCTTCGAGGGTAATATTGAAATCAGGTGCATCAATACCGACAAAAACATCGGGCTTGAGTTCGGTAAAGCGGCGCGTCAGATCGGCGCGAATGTGCAGCAAACGGCGCAAGCGCCCCAGCACTTCGACGATACCCATCACAGCCAACTCTTCCATTTCGTACCAGGCTTCACAGCCTTCCGCCTGCATCAGCGGACCGGCGACGCCGACAAAGCGCGCATTTGGAATGCGCGCTTTGAGCGCACGAATAAGACCGGCACCAAGAATATCGCCGGAGGTTTCTCCGGCGACAAGGGCGATCGTAAGCGGGCGACTATCGACCATTAACGAATCAGACCGCGAGTAGAGCGTGCGAAGAATTCGACAAACGCGTTCACTTCAGGGTGCTGCTTCGCCAGTTCGGCGATTTCCGGCTTGGCCTCTTCCAGCGTTTTACCGTTACGGTACAACTGCTTGTACGCGTTACGGATCGCCAGAATCGCTTCACGGCTAAAGCCGCGACGCTTGAGGCCTTCGATGTTGACACCAAACGGCGTCGCATGGTTGCCCTGGGCAATCACATACGGCGGAACGTCCTGCGCCACGCCGGAGCAGCCGCCAACCATCACGTGCGCACCGATGATGCAGAACTGATGGACCGCAGTCATGCCGCCAATGATGGCATGATCGTCAACAGATACGTGACCCGCCAGCGTTGCATTGTTGGCGAGAATGCAGCGGTTACCGATAGTACAGTCATGCGCGATATGCACGTTGACCATAAACAGGTTATCGCTGCCCACCTTCGTCAATTCACCGCCCTGTACTGTGCCACGATGAATGGTGACGCTTTCGCGAATGCGGTTACGATCGCCAATTTCCACACGGGTAGGTTCGCCAGCATATTTGAGATCCTGGTTTACTTCACCGATGGAGGCGAACTGATAGATCTCGTTATCGCGGCCAATGGTCGTATGACCATTCACGACAACGTGAGATTTCAGTACGGTACCCTCACCAATTTCGACATGGGGTCCAACAATACAAAAAGGACCAATGTGGACGTTAGCACCGATAACGGCACCCTCTTCCACAATGGCGGTTGGATGAATAAAGGCGGTTTTATCAATCACGTATCAGGCCTCCCGGCTACGCGCACACATCATGGTAGCTTCGCAAACAACCTTGCCGTCAACCAGAGCTACGCCTTTGAAGCGAGTCAGGCCACGACGCGTTTTTTCAAAAGTTACTTCCATGATCATCTGATCACCAGGCACAACCGGGCGCTTAAAGCGCGCTTCGTCGATACCTGCGAAGTAATAAAGCTCACCCGGCTCCAGTTTACCCACGCTTTTAAACGCCAGAATACCGGTAGCCTGAGCCATCGCTTCCAGGATCAATACGCCCGGGAAGATAGGTTTACCAGGGAAGTGTCCCTGGAAGAATGGCTCATTTACAGAAACATTTTTCACTGCGCGCAGAAAACGACCTTCTTCAAAATCCAGCACACGGTCGACCAGTAAAAACGGGAAGCGGTGCGGCAGAAGTTCTAAAATCTCTTCAATATGCAGAGTATGAGTGTCAGTAGTCAAAATACTCTTCCTGTCAAAATATCTGAATGGCAATAATAACACGGCCTGCCGGTTTATAAGAAAGCCGACAGGCCGGGAAGTGTGCGTTAAATGGATGAACGCTTAGTCTTGTTGATCGATTTTGCGCTCAAGGGCCTTGAGGCGCTTGCTCATATCATCAATATTCATCACCAGAGCAGCAGTTTTACGCCACGCCTTATTAGGCTGCAGCGGAATGCCTGAAGAATAAACGCCCGGTTCGGTGATAGGACGCATAACCATGCCCATTCCCGTGACCGTGACTTTGTCGCATATTTCCATATGCCCGTTAATCACGCTGGCGCCGCCAATCATGCAGTAACGGCCAATCTTCAGGCTACCAGCCATAATGACGCCACCGGCAACTGCGGTATTGTCGCCAATCACAACGTTATGTGCAATCTGGCACTGGTTGTCGATGATAACACCATTACCGATAATCGTGTCATCAAGCGCGCCACGGTCTATCGTCGTGCATGCGCCGATCTCAACACGATCGCCGATGATCACCCGGCCAAGCTGGGGGATCTTCACCCAGTTACCGCGATCGTTGGCATAGCCGAAACCATCTGAACCTATAACGGTGCTGGACTGGATCAGGCACTGTTCACCGATTTCAATCTCGTGATAAACACTGACATTGGCCCATAAGCGAGAGCCAGCACCGATTTTAGTTTTCTTACCCACGAAGCAACCGGCACCGATAACGACGTTATCGCCCAGTTCCACGTCAGATTCGATCACGGCATTTGCGCCAATCGATACGTTGTTACCCACCTTCGCCGTCGGGTCAACCACCGCACTGGGTGCGATGTTTTGCGCCGGCTGCGGCGTGGTATCCAGAATTTGTGCCATACGGGCATACGTCAGGTAGGGGTTCTTCACTACCAGCGCAGCACCTGCGGCAAACGGCAAATCGTCCTGCGTCAGTACGACAGCAGACGCCTGGCAAAGCGCCAGATGTTCACGGTACTTCGGGCTTACCATGAAGGTAATGTTGCCTGCTTTAGCAGATTGCATGGACGCAACAGCGGTGATGACGATATCGCCATCACCGTGTAATTCTGCATCCAACTGCTGAGCTAAATCAGCGAGTCGAATTGAAGGCATTACTTATTTAACCTGTTTCAGGACATCAGCGGTGATGTCTTTAACATCGCTGCTGTTGAATGCAACAGCATTTGCATCAACAACCAGATCGATGCTCTGATCGGCAGCAACTGCTTTCACAGCGGACTGGATACGGGTAACCAGCTTGCCACGTTCTTCGTTAGAACGACGCTGACGATCCTGCTCAAAAGCCTGCGCTTTCTGAGAGAAAGTCTGGCGCTGAGCCATCACGTCTTTCTCCAGCTTGCTGCGGTCGCTCGCCTTCATGGTAGAACCATCGCGCTGCAGACGCTGCATTTTAGTTTGCAGATCTTTTTCCATACCCTGCAACTCGCCTGCACGGCCTTTGAACTCGTTTTCCAGTGTTGCAGAAACACCTGTTTTCTGCGCAACCTGCTGGAATAAGTTACCCATATTGACGATTGCGATTTTGTCCGCTGCCTGAGCAGAAGTAACCATCGCTAAACCGAGACCTGCAGCTAATAACCACTTTTTCACAATTAACTCCTTACCATCCCATTGGTACCCGAAGGTACCGTTCTTTGCGTGGCAAGGCGATCATGCGATCGCCAGTTGTCATCGCTACACTGCCAATACATTCCTTTGCGGCGGGCAATTACCAGGTTTTACCAATGTTAAACTGGAATTGTTCCGCTTTGTCCCCTTCGTATTTCTTAAACGGCTGGGCGTAGGAGAAGACCAACGGCCCCAGCGGTGACATCCATTGTAGTGCGAGACCTGCAGACATACGAATATTGCTCGGATCGCTGTAGTCAGGGATGCCCTCGTTTCTCATCTGCTCGGTGTTATCCCAGTTCGTATCCCACACTGTACCCGCATCTAAGAAGAACGAGGTACGGACTGAGTTAGCATACTTGTCGCTGATAAACGGCGTCGGGGTAATGAACTCGAGGCTGGCAACGCCCATGGCGTTCCCGCCGACGGCGTCATCAGACCGGCAAACATCTGCAGATGACGCTTTGTCACAGTTATCTGTGTCGTTACCGCCATTGTAGACCGCTTTCGGACCAATGTTATTGGACTGGAAGCCACGCACCGTACTCGAACCACCGGCATAGAAGTTTTCATAGAATGGCATCTCTTTGCCACCCAGACCGTCACCATAGCCCCAGCGCGTACGACCCAGAACAACCCACTTGTGATCGTCATCGATTGGGAAGTAAGACGCGGTATCCAGCGTCAACTTATAGAACTCGTTGTCTGAACCCGGAATGGTCACTTTACCGTTCAGGTTGACGCGCGAGCCTTCAGTCGGGAAGAAACCACGGTCGAGACGGTTATAGGTCCAGCCGTAGTTAAAGGTGAAGTCATCTGCAGCAAAACCGTTGTCGTCATTGTTCAGACTCGCAGGTTGCCCAATCGAGTCAAGATAACGCCACATGGCCACCTGCGGCTGCATGTTGGACAGGTCATTATGCACATAACCTAAGCCCGCACGCAGGGTGTTGTATTCGTTAATCGGGAAGCCGAGCGTCCCATCCATACCATAGCTTTTATTGGTATAGGAGGAGAGGTCCGCATCATCAGCTTTAAAGTCGTTATAGAAAATACGACCGCCCAGACTCACACCATCAACGGTGAAGTACGGGTTAGTGATGGAAAGCTCAGAGTAGGTCTGGTAATCGTTCTTGGTTCCGTTGATACCAACGGAATAGCCCGTACCTAACCAGTTATCCTGCTGCACACCAACCTGGAAGCTGATGCCGCTCTCGGTGCCGTAACCGACGCCAAAGTTAAAGCTACCGGTATTACGCTCTTTAACCTTGTAGACGACGTCAACTTGATCCGGTCTGCCCGAGACACGCTGTGTATCGGTATCGACGGTTTCAAAGTAACCCAGACGGTTCAGACGCTCTTTACCCTGATCAACCAGGTCGCTGCCCAGCCACGCCCCTTCCATCTGGCGCATTTCGCGACGCAGTACGGAATCTTTGGAGGTGCTGTTGCCTTCAAAGCGAATCTTACGCACATAGAAACGGTTGCCCGCATCAACGTTGACATGGAGCTTAACGGTTTTATCCGTATCGTTGATTTCAGGCTGAGTCTGCACGCGCGGGTACGCATAACCATAACGGCCGAGCAGCTTTTTAATGCTGTCTTCCATTTTGGTCACTTTCGCACCGCTATAGAGTTCACCCGGCTGCAGTTTCGTCAGGGTCTCAATTTCGGCAGAATGGCCCGCGAGGTTGCCACTCACTTCAACACCCGACAGCTTGTACTGATCGCCTTCGGTAATGTTAACCGTGATGTAGATACCTTTCTTGTCCGGAGTCAGACTGACCTGGGTAGAATCGATGTTGAAACGTGCATAACCGCGGTCCAGATAGTAGCTGCGCAGGGTTTCTAAATCGCCCGCCAGTTTCTGTTTCTGATATTTACGGTCACCCACTACGTTCCACCACGGCACTTCGTCGCGCAGCTGGAAGGTTGAGATCAGTTCATCGGTGCTAAACGCGTGGTTGCCCACGATGTTGATCTGCTGAATCTTCGCGGAGACACCTTCCTGGAACACCAGCTTCAGGTCAACACGGTTACGTGGCAGTGGGGTAACCACCGCTTTTACGCTCGCGCTGTATTTACCGACGCTGTAGTAGAAATCTTCCAGCCCTTTCTCGATATCAGACAGGGTGGTGCGATCCAGAGATTCGCCGACACGGACGCCAGAGGCTTCAAGGTTTTGCTTGAGCATATCGTCTTTCACCGACTTGTTGCCGGAGAATGTGATACTGGCAATCGTCGGACGTTCTTTCACCTGAACCAGCAGCGTATCACCATCGCGCAGGACGCGAACGTCCTCGAAGTTGCCAGTGGCAAACAGCGCGCGAATGGTATTACTAATGTCTTCATCATTAACCGTGTCGCCCTGGCGCACTGGCATACTGAGGAGGGCCGCACCAACGGCGACACGCTGTAGGCCTTCGAAATGAATATCCTTCACTACGAACCCTTCAGCACCGTATACGGTCGCGCTGCTAAACAGCAGCGACGCTATGAGCAACTTTTTCATCGCCATCGTTATTATGCGTTCTTCCTAACTATCTCTCTTACAACCGAGAGAAATCATTGAAAAGTGCAAGTCCCATTAACAGCACCAGTAGAATCGAACCAATGCGATAACTAAAGTCTTGAACTCGCTCGGATACCGGCCCGCCTTTTAGCTTCTCAATCGCTAAAAACAGCAGATGACCCCCGTCTAAAACGGGAAGTGGGAACAGGTTGATTATTCCAAGGTTCACGCTAATGAGCGCGAGAAACATCAGATAGTAAATCACCCCGAACTCTGCTGACATCCCAGCCCCCTGAGCGATCGAAATCGGCCCACTGAGGTTGTTCAGTTTCACGTCACCGGTAATCAATTTCCCCAACATTTGCACGGTCAGTTTCATCAGTTGCCAGGTTTTATCCGTGGCTTCAAGGATGGCGCTGAACGGCCCATACTGGCGTATTGTCTTGTACTCATCAGGCAGCGGGATCACTTTTGGCACCACGCCTGCAAACCCTTCAGCCTTAGCGCTCCCCGGTTTCGTATCCGGGATCAGCGTTAACGCCAAGGGACTCCCCTGCCGTTCTATCTCCAGCGCCAGCGGCGTACCGGGATTATCACGCACCAGAGTAACAAAGGTCATCCACTGCGTTAAAGGCTGACCATCGACTTTAACGATCCTGTCGCCCGCTTGCAAACCTGCTTTACGGGCTGCTGAGTCTGCCTGCACTTCTGCCAGGACCGGTTCAATCTGCGCGCCTCGCGGCCGAATGCCTAACGCAGCGACGGGATCTTCTTTATCAGGTTCAAATGCCCACTGGCGCAGATTCAGAATTTTCTCCTGACGCTGCTCAGAACCAAAGGGAGAAACGCTGATAGTTGTTTGCTCATCGCCAATTTTGGAGACCAGCTGCAGCCGGACGGCATCCCAATCAGGGGTTTCGATGCCATCAATCGCTTTAAGTTCCATGCCCGGATTAATTTGCGCGCTGGCGGCGATTGAGTTGGGCGTAATTTCACCGACAACCGGACGCACGCCTGGAACGCCGATGATAAACACCAGCCAGTAAGCGAAGATAGCGAAGAGGAAGTTTGCAATCGGACCCGCCGCAATAATGGCAGCGCGCTGGCCGATAGTTTTGTTGTTAAACGCGTAGTGGCGCATTTCGGGTGCGACCGGCTCTACGCGTTCATCCAGCATTTTGACGTAGCCGCCTAATGGGATAAGGGCAATAACGAATTCTGTGCCACGGCGATCGGTACGACGCCAGAGCGCCTTGCCAAAGCCAATGGAGAAGCGCTCTACCCGCACGCCACAGCGCCGAGCAACCCAGAAATGGCCAAATTCATGCACTGTGATAAGTACACCGAGTGCAACGATGAATGCTGCCAGATTCCAGAGAATGCTAAGCATAAAACCTTCCGTTAAATCGTCCCAAATACCAGTAAGAACAGGCATGCAAACACAGGAACTGCCGCCGTAAGGCTGTCTATGCGATCCAGAATACCACCGTGCCCTGGAATCAGATTGCCGCTGTCTTTTATCCCTGCTTCACGCTTAAACATACTTTCGGTCAAATCACCCAGCACGGAAGCCAGCGCAGCGATGATTGAACAGACCAGCAGCGTGGTCGGCGCAACCTCGAGGTTCGCCCATACGCCATAGCCCCAGGAAATGATCGCTGCGGTAAACAGGCCACCGAAGAATCCTTGCCAGGTTTTGCCTGGAGAGACCTTCGGTGCCAGCTTATGTTTGCCAAACAGTTTACCAAACATATAGGCACCGGAGTCAGCTCCCCAGACGAGAATCATGACATACAGCAGCCATAACGCCCCGCTGTACGGGTTATCGTCGTAGTGCCAGGTGCGGAGTGCGAGCATCCCCCAGAAGAAAGGGACAATAGTGAAGAGCCCGAAAATCAGGCGCAGCACTTTAGAGTTACGCCACAGCGATGCAGAGCCCGGATAGAAGAGGACCAGCAGCAGCGCGGCCAGCCACCATCCCAGCGACAGCCAGAGCGAGCCAGCAATCAGCGGCTGATGAATATTGTGATGGTACTCTGGCAGCATGAATAGCATCAGCGCCAGCATCAGGCCGCACAGAACGGCCAGCCATACCCGCTGAGAGCGCGAGGTAAAACCGCTAAACTGCCCCCATTCCCACGCTGCCAGCATGCAAACTACCAGGGTGACAATAGCGAATCCCACCGGAGGCAGTAAAAACAGCGCCGCGATGACAACAGGTATTAACACAAACGCAGAAATCAGGCGATACTTCAGCAAAAGCTACCCCCATCAGGCGTTTTCGCCACCAGGCTCGGTACCACCAAAACGTCGATCTCGATTGGCAAAGGCATGCAGCGCACCTTCAAAGTCTTGTTCATCAAAATCGGGCCAAAGAACATCCGTAAAGTAAAGTTCAGCGTAGGCGATTTGCCATAGCAAAAAGTTACTGATTCGGTGCTCTCCCCCTGTCCTAATTACCAAATCCACGGGCGTGAGTTCACTCATGCAGATTTGCTTACTCAGCGCCTCTTCATCAATTTGGTCAGGCCTTAATAACCCTTCCTGAACCTGCTCAGCAAGATGCCGAACGCCCTGGACAATATCCCAGCGTCCGCCGTAATTCGCCGCGATATTGAGCGTTAACCCGGTATTTTGCCCGGTTATTGCTTCCGCTTTGCGAATACGTTCCTGCAAACGTGAGTTAAAACGACTGGTATCACCGATAATACGCAGGCGAACGTTGTGGCGGTGCAGGCTTTTTACTTCGCTGTCGAGCGCCCACACGAACAATTCCATCAACGCGCTAACTTCCTGCGCAGGTCGATTCCAGTTTTCACTGCTGAAAGCATAGAGCGTTAGCGCGTCAATGCCGTTATTAGCGGCAAACGAGACAGCGCGGCGAACAGATTTCGCCCCAGCTTTATGCCCAAAGGCTCGGATCTTCCCTTGTCTTTTCGCCCAGCGGCCGTTGCCATCCATAATGATTGCTACATGACGACAGCCATGAGCTGGCACGTTTTCGCTTATTGGTTGATTCGCAGACAACATAACGCGTTTTTGGTCCCTGAAAGGATTTAACGGTACTCAGGAATACTGAAGCCTTTACGTAAAAAAGCCGTGTCAAACCACGGCTGACCTGACTGCATAACGTCAACTACCCGCAATCAAGTGGCGCAGACTATATCACTGAAGCCCAACGCTAACAAATAGCATGACCGCTAGTGGGTGGAATATCACTAGCTTGCGAGCCGCGTCACCGCTTTTTGCGCAGTCACTCTGGCTTCGGCATCGACGGTCAGCACGTCATCCACGCTCAGCGGTTCGCGTAAATCCATCGCCTCAAGCACAGAAAGGTTCAGCGCGGCAATATCCGTAAAGCGGATCCGCTGTTCAAGGAACGCTGCGACGGCAATCTCGTTTGCCGCATTCAGCGCAGTCGTCGCCGCCTGCCCCTGGTCGAAAGCTTCCATCGCCAGCTTTAGACACGGATAGCGCTGATAATCCGGCGCGCTGAAGGTCAGCGAGCTTAGCTTGCAGAAATCGAGCGGTTTAACGCCAGAGATTACGCGGTTCGGCCACGCCATCGTATGAGCAATCGGGGTACGCATATCCGGTTCGCCGAGCTGCGCCATCACGCTGCCATCCCGATAACGCACCATGGAGTGGATCACCGACTGCGGGTGGATCAGCACTTCCATCTGCTCAGCCGAAGCGTTAAATAACCAGCGGGCTTCAATGTATTCCAGACCTTTGTTCATCATGGTAGCGGAATCGACAGAGATTTTACGCCCCATCGACCAGTTCGGATGACGACATGCCTGATCGGGTGTCATTGTGACCAGTTCAGACAGCGGCGTATCCCGGAACGGGCCACCAGACCCGGTAAGCAGAATAGAAGAAACACCATTCTGCTCAAGTGAAGCGTACCCCAGGTCTTGTTGAAAAGGGTGCGGTAAACTCTGAAAAATAGCGTTATGTTCACTGTCTACCGGCAAAAGTCGCGCACCGCGTTGTTTTACCGCTTCCATGAACAGGCGTCCGCAGGTGACCAACGCCTCTTTGTTCGCCAGCAGAACCGTTTTACCGGCATCAATGGCCGCCAGCGTCGGCAGCAGGCCTGCGGCACCAACAATCGCCGCCATCACCTGATCCACCTCATCCAGCGCTGCCATTTCGCAGGCCGCCTGTTGACCACTCAATACTTCGGTCTGACTGCCGTTCGCGGCCAGCAGCGCTTTTACCTGGCGAGCACTCCCCTCGTCGTCCATAACCGCATAGCGCGGTGAAAACTCCAGACATTGTTCAACCATACGCTGAACGTTTTTCCCGGCAACAAGGGCGGTCACGGTGTACTGTTCAGGATTGTGACGAACGACGTCGAGCGTGCTGCAACCGATAGAACCGGTTGAGCCGAGGAGAGTTAATTGCTTCATGAAATGTCCAGAAGTAGTGAAGTCAGCAAAGCAAAACGCCGCCAGCAAAGCCCGTAGGGCCTTCTGAACGGCGTTTTATCAGATTACGTCAGAAATCAGAACTGCATCAGTTCCGCTTCTTTATCTGCCAGCGCCGCATCAAGTTTCTTGATCGCTGCGTCAGTCAGTTTCTGTACGTCGTCCTGAGAACGGCGATCGTCATCTTCGCTGATCTCTTTATCTTTCAGCAGTGCTTTCACTTTGTCGTTTGCGTCACGACGCACGTTACGCACGGCTACGCGCGCGCCTTCAGCCTCACCACGAACCACTTTGATCAGCTCTTTACGACGCTCTTCGGTCAGCGCTGGCAGCGGAACGCGAATATCAGCACCCGCAGAGCTTGGGTTCAGCCCCAGGTCGGACGCCATGATCGCTTTCTCGACGGCCGGACCTAAAGAACGATCGAAGACGTTGATTTTCAGCGTACGGGTATCTTCTACCGTGACGCTCGCCAGCTGACGCAGCGGCGTTGGTGTACCGTAATAAGGTACAACGATGCCATCCAGCAGGCTCGGAGAAGCGCGGCCAGTGCGCACTTTGCTGATTTGGTTTTTGAACACTTCTACGCACTTGTCCATGCGTACTTCAGCATCTTTTCTGATCTCGTTAATCACGTTACGAATCCTTGAAAACTTGTCTCAGGCAGACTATCCGCCAGCACCACCGTTAAAAGATGTGCTAAGTATAGCCCTGTTTAATTCATGACAACGCCTGGGGCGCGTCCAGATAAGAAACCACAATAAAGTAGAGCGGAATCTTACCTCTATTTATCGCCGACGGAAATTATTCCGTGATCAAAGTGCCTTCTTTTTCACCCATTACGACGCGACGCAGCGCACCAGGTTTATTCATATTGAAGACACGAATCGGCAGTTTGTGGTCACGTGCCAGCGTGAAGGCAGCAAGATCCATGACTTTCAGCTCTTTATCCAGCACTTCATTGTAGGTCAGCTGTTCGTACATGGTTGCCGTCGGATCGATGGCCGGATCGGCGGTAAATACGCCGTCCACTTTGGTTGCTTTCAGCACGACGTCTGCTTCAATTTCGATACCGCGCAAACAGGCTGCGGAATCGGTGGTAAAGAACGGGTTACCCGTACCGGCAGCGAGGATCACCACGCGGTTATTGCGCAGCAGGCTGATAGCTTCGGCCCAGCTGTAGTTGTCGCACACGCCATTCAGCGGAATGGCAGACATCAGGCGCGCATTGACATAGGCGCGATGCAGGGCATCACGCATTGCCAGGCCATTCATGACCGTTGCCAGCATGCCCATGTGGTCGCCCACAACGCGGTTCATACCGGCTTTCGCCAGACCAGCACCACGGAAAAGGTTACCACCGCCAATGACTACGCCAACCTGGATGCCCAGTTCAACCAGTTCTTTGATTTCCTGCGCCATGCGATCAAGGATGCTTGCGTCAATACCGAAGCCTTCCGACCCCTGCAGCGCTTCGCCACTCAGCTTAAGGAGAATGCGTTTGTAAACGGGTTTTGCATTGGTAGCCATTTTTGTTTCCTGGGACTGTCAACGATTGAGATAGGGGATAATTCTGGCGACATGATATATCGCATTTCAGCACAGTAACTATAGGTATCAGGCTGATTTACACATTACGTACACAAAAAGAAGCCGCCCTCAGGCGGCTTCTTTTCGCTCATTAAGACTGCTTGGACATTGCAGCAACTTCTGCTGCGAAGTCAGTCTCAACTTTCTCGATGCCTTCGCCCACTTCAAAGCGGATGAAGCCAGTCACGTCTGCGTTGCGCTCTTTCAGCAGCTCAGCAACAGATTTGCTTGGATCCATAACGAATGGCTGGCCAGTCAGAGAAACTTCGCCGGTGAATTTCTTCATGCGGCCTTCAACCATTTTCTCTGCGATTTCTTTTGGCTTGCCAGACTGCATGGCGATGTCCAGCTGAACCTGGTACTCTTTTTCTACCACTTCAGCAGACACGTCTTCTGGCTTAACGAATTCTGGCTTGCTTGCAGCGATGTGCATTGCCAGCTGTTTAACCAGCTCTTCGTCTGCGCCTTTAGCGGCAACCAGAACACCGATGCGTGCACCGTGCTGGTATGAACCCAGAACGTCGCCTTCGATAGAAGCAACACGACGGATGTTGATGTTCTCACCGATTTTAGCAACCAGCGCAACACGTTCTTCTTCGAACTGTGCTTTCAGAACTTCAACGTCAGTGATTTTGCCAGCAATCGCTGCATCCAGAACTTTGTTAGCAAATGCCTGGAAACCACCATCTTTAGCAACGAAGTCAGTCTGGCAGTTAACTTCCAGAATGATGCCGTAGTTGCCGTCGATTTTGGTGATGATCACGCCGTCAGCTGCAACGTTGCCTGCTTTTTTCGCCGCTTTGATCGCGCCGGATTTACGCATGTTTTCGATTGCCAGCTCGATGTCGCCATTAGCTTCAGTCAGTGCTTTTTTGCAATCCATCATGCCTGCGCTAGTACGTTCACGCAGCTCTTTTACCAGGGATGCGGTAATTTCAGCCATTCTTAAATCCTCGGGAGAGATGACCTGCCCGGCTCCAGGAACCGCACAGTTTTAAAAGTGAAAAAGGGGCCATTAAGAGGCCCCTATCCATACACGGTACTAATAAGGGGTAGAACCTTATTATTCAGCTTCTACGAAGCTTTCTTCCGCCTGGGAAGCCAGATCCTGAGAACGGCCTTCACGTACGGTGGTCGCTACAGCACCCAGGTACAGAGTAACAGCACGGATTGCATCGTCGTTACCCGGGATAACGAAATCAACACCGTCCGGATCGGAGTTGGTATCAACGATAGCAAATACCGGGATACCCAGGTTGTTAGCTTCTTTGATCGCGATGTGCTCGTGGTCAGCATCAACAACGAACAGAGCGTCTGGCAGACCACCCATGTCTTTGATCCCGCCAAGGCTGTTTTCCAGCTTGCCGAGTTCACGAGTGCGCATCAGCGCTTCTTTCTTGGTCAGCTTATCGAAAGTACCGTCCTGAGACTGGGTTTCCAGATCTTTCAGGCGCTTGATGGACTGACGAACAGTTTTCCAGTTGGTCAGCATGCCGCCCAACCAGCGATGGTTCACGAAGAACTGATCGCAGCTGTTAGCAGCTTCTTTCACAGCTTCGCTTGCAGCGCGTTTAGTACCAACAAACAGAATCTTACCTTTACGGGAAGAGATCTTGTTCAGCTCAGCCAGGGCTTCGTTGAACATTGGTACAGTTTTCTCAAGGTTGATGATGTGAACTTTGTTACGCGCGCCGAAGATGAAAGGCTTCATTTTCGGGTTCCAGTAACGGGTCTGGTGACCAAAGTGAACACCAGCCTTGAGCATGTCGCGCATGGAAACAGTTGCCATGTTAAAACCTCTATTTAAAAGTTGGGGTTAAGCCTCCACGCATCCCATATTACCGACCCCAAAGGGCACCCCGGAATATGTGTCGATACGTGTGTGTTATTACACAAAGTGAGATTTGTCGCTCCCGTCCAGCCTGTGTATCTGAGATGGATCGGAAGTCCGGCGCGCTTTATACCACAAAACAGCGCCTGAAACCAACAATTGTTGGCGGTGTGTGCTGTTAATGATTCTCGATTTGGCAGCACGTGCGCCTGACTGATACCATTGACAACACTTAGACTAGTATTGTCGAAAAAATCGACACTGATGGACAGATTACATGGCTATCTCAATTAAGACACCAGAAGAAATTGAAAAGATGCGCGTCGCCGGTCGTCTGGCCGCCGAAGTGCTGGAAATGATCGAACCGTACATCAAACCGGGCATCAGCACCGGTGAACTGGATCGTATCTGCAACGACTATATCGTCAATGAGCAGCAGGCTGTTTCCGCCTGCCTCGGCTATCACGGCTTCCCAAAATCCGTCTGCATCTCACTGAACGAAGTGGTCTGCCACGGTATTCCGGATGATGAAAAGCTGCTGAAAGACGGTGATATCGTCAACATCGACGTGACCGTTATTAAAGATGAGTATCACGGCGATACCTCTAAAATGTTCATCGTCGGCAAACCAACCATTCTGGGCGAACGCCTGTGCCGTATCACCCAGGAGAGCCTGTATCTGGCGCTGAAGATGGTGAAACCTGGTATCCGTCTGCGCACCCTTGGCGCAGCTATCCAGAAGTTCGTCGAAGCAGAAGGTTTCTCTGTCGTGCGCGAATACTGTGGTCACGGCATTGGTCGTGTCTTCCACGAAGAGCCGCAGGTCCTGCACTATGATGCAGATGACAGCGGCGTAGTGCTGCAGGCGGGCATGACCTTCACTATTGAGCCAATGGTCAACGCAGGCGATTATCGCATCCGCACCATGAAAGACGGCTGGACAGTGAAAACCAAAGACAGAAGCTTGTCTGCTCAGTACGAGCATACTATTGTGGTGACAGACAACGGCTGCGAAATTCTGACGTTACGCAAGGATGACACCATCCCGGCGATACTCTCGCAAGACGCATGATAAGAAGCCGGCAAATGCCGGCTTTTTTTATGGCTATCGTTTTTTCTTATGGGTGGCGCGCAATGAGTAACCTTTTACCCGAGCAGTACGCTAATACGGCACTTCCCACCCTTCCCGGCCAACCGGATAATCCTGGCGTCTGGCCGACACCCGAACTGACCTGCCCGGGTATCAAAGCGCATATCGACACGTTCCAGCGCTGGCTGGGTGATGCCTTTGACAGCGGGATCTCCGCCGAAGCGCTGATCGAGGCACGTACCGAATTCATTGACCAACTGCTGCAGCGGCTATGGATTGATTATGGTTTTGCTCAGCTCGGCGATGTCGCGCTGGTCGCCGTCGGCGGCTACGGCCGCGGCGAGCTCCATCCCCTTTCGGATATCGATCTGCTGATCCTCAGCCGTAAAAAGCTGCCGGTCGAGCAGTCGCAAAAAATTGGCGAGCTACTGACGCTGCTGTGGGATGTGAAGCTCGAAGTTGGCCACAGCGTGCGCACGCTGGAAGAGTGTCTGCTGGAGGGGTTATCCGATCTGACGGTCGCCACCAATCTGATTGAATCACGTCTGTTGATTGGCGATGTCGCCCTGTTACTGGAACTGCAAAAGCACATCTTCAGCGACGGGTTCTGGCCTTCGGAGAAATTTTTCGCCGCCAAGGTCGAGGAACAACAGGCCCGCCACCAGCGCTATCATGGCACCAGCTATAACCTGGAGCCCGATATCAAAAGCAGCCCTGGTGGCCTGCGGGATATCCATACTCTGCAATGGGTTGCCCGCCGCCATTTTGGTGCCACCTCGCTGGATGAGATGGTCGGCTTTGGCTTTCTGACGGAAGCCGAACGTACCGAGCTGAATGAGTGTTTACACCTGCTGTGGCGCATCCGTTTTGCGCTGCATCTCGAAGTCACGCGCTACGACAACCGCCTGCTGTTCGATCGACAGCTGAGCGTTGCCCAGCGCCTGCACTATCGCGGCGAAGGCAACGAGCCGGTTGAGCGGATGATGAAAGACTTCTTTCGCGTCACCCGCCGCGTGGGTGAACTGAATCAAATGCTGTTGCAGCTGTTCGATGAGGCGATACTGGCCCTGACGGCCGATGAAAAACCGCGCCCGATCGATGACGAATTCCAGCTGCGCGGCGCGTTAATCGATTTGCGTGACGAGACGCTGTTCATCCGCAAGCCGGAGGCCATCCTGCGGATGTTCTACACCATGGTGCGCAACAGCACCATCACCGGGATTTACTCCACGACATTGCGCCACCTGCGCCATGCCCGTCGTCATCTGACCCAGCCACTCTGCTACATCCCGGAAGCGCGCTCGCTGTTTTTGAGCATGCTGCGCCACCCCGGCGCGGTCAGCCGCGGATTACTGCCAATGCACCGTCACAGCGTGCTCTGGGCGTATATGCCGCAGTGGTCGCACATTGTCGGCCAGATGCAGTTTGACCTGTTCCATGCCTATACCGTTGATGAGCACACCATTCGGGTGATGCTGAAGCTGGAAAGCTTCGCCAAAGAAGAGACCCGAAGCCGCCATCCGCTTTGCGTTGAGCTGTGGCCACGGCTCACCAACCCGGAACTGATCCTGATTGCCGCCCTGTTTCACGATATTGCCAAAGGGCGTGGGGGCGATCACTCGGTGCTGGGCGCGGAGGACGTGCTGAAATTTGCGGAGCTTCACGGGTTCAATTCGCGTGAAACCCAGCTGGTTGCGTGGCTGGTGCGCCACCACCTGCTGATGTCGGTGACGGCGCAGCGTCGGGACATCCAGGACCCGGAGGTGATCAAGCAATTTGCCGAAGCGGTCCAGACCGAAAATCGCCTGCGTTTCCTGGTCTGCCTGACGGTGGCGGACATCTGTGCCACCAACGAAACGCTGTGGAACAGCTGGAAGCAGAGCCTGCTGCGTGAGCTGTACTTTGCCACCGAGAAGCAGTTACGTCGCGGCATGGAGAACACCCCGGACATGCGCGAGCGCGTGCGTCACCATCAGATGCAGGCCCTGGCGCTATTGCGGATGGACAATATCAATGAAGAGGCGCTGCATCTGATTTGGTCCCGCTGTCGCGCGAACTATTTTGTGCGCCACAGCGCGAACCAACTGGCCTGGCACGCCCGCCATCTGCTGCAACACGATCTGAGCAAGCCACTGATCCTGCTGAGTCCGCAAGCCACACGCGGCGGGACGGAGATCTTCATCTGGAGCCCTGACCGCCCTTATCTTTTTGCCGCCGTATGTGCCGAACTCGACCGCCGTAATCTCAGCGTTCACGACGCACAGGTTTTCACCACCCGCGACGGAATGGCGATGGACTCCTTTATTGTGCTGGAGCCGGACGGCAGCCCGCTGTCAGCCGACCGACATGAACCGATTCGCTTTGGGCTTGAGCAGGCGATCACTCAGCACAGCTGGCAGCCACCGCAGCCACGTCGCCAGCCAGCCAAATTGCGCCATTTTACCGTCGATACCGAGGTCAATTTCCTGCCGACGCATACCGACCGGAAGTCATTCCTGGAGCTGATCGCCCTCGACCAACCGGGTCTGCTGGCGCGGGTCGGACAGGTTTTTGCCGACCTGGGAATCTCACTGCATGGCGCCCGAATTACAACCATTGGCGAGCGAGTAGAAGATTTATTTATAATCGCCACAGCCGACCGCCGTGGCCTTAATAATGCGCTGCAGCGGGAAGTGCAACAACGGTTGACAGCAGCCCTCAATCCAAACGATAAAGGGTAGTGTTTTTTTAATTGGAAAGAGTTTAACAATGCAGCAGTTACAGAACGTTATTGAGTCCGCTTTTGAGCGTCGCGCCGAGATCACTCCGGCGAATGTGGATACCGTGACCCGTGAAGCGGTTAACCAGGTTATTTCTCTGCTGGATTCCGGCGCACTGCGTGTCGCAGAAAAGCTCGACGGACAGTGGGTAACCCATCAGTGGCTTAAAAAAGCGGTACTGCTCTCTTTCCGTATTAACGATAACCAGGTTATCGATGGTGCGGAAAGCCGCTACTTCGATAAAGTACCCATGAAATTCGCTAATTACGACGAAGCGCGTTTCCAGAAAGAAGGTTTCCGCGTGGTACCACCTGCGGCCGTGCGTCAGGGTGCGTTTATCGCGCGTAATACCGTGCTGATGCCGTCTTACGTGAACATCGGTGCTTACGTTGACGAAGGCACCATGGTGGATACCTGGGCAACCGTGGGTTCCTGCGCGCAGATCGGTAAAAACGTACACCTCTCCGGCGGAGTCGGCATCGGTGGCGTTCTTGAGCCACTGCAGGCGAATCCAACCATCATCGAAGATAACTGCTTCATCGGCGCACGTTCCGAAGTGGTAGAAGGCGTGATCGTTGAAGAAGGCTCGGTGATCTCGATGGGCGTTTACATCGGCCAAAGCACCCGCATTTACGATCGCGAAACCGGCGAAGTACATTATGGTCGTGTACCGGCAGGTTCCGTGGTGGTTTCCGGCAATCTGCCTTCGAAAGATGGCAAATACAGCCTGTACTGTGCGGTTATCGTGAAGAAAGTGGACGCGAAAACCCGCGGTAAAGTGGGCATCAACGAGTTGCTGCGCACAATCGATTAATCGGGTATAACAAAAAGCGGGGGCTACCCCGCTTTTTTTATATCTCAGGGTGGCGAAATTAGATTTTTTCGTTAATTATTCATAGGTTATGTTGAGATCAAGGGTACCGCTATGTACGATAATCTGAAAAGTCTGGGCATTACCAATCCTGATGAAATTGATCGTTACAGCCTCCGGCAGGAAGCCAACAACGATATCCTGAAAATCTATTTTCACAAGGATAAAGGCGAGTTCTTCGCCAAGAGCGTGAAGTTCAAATATCCACGTCAGCGTAAAACCGTCGTCGCCGATGGCGTCGGTCAGGGGTATAAAGAGGTTCAGGAAATCAGTCCAAATCTGCGCTACGTAATCGACGAGCTCGATCAGATCTGCCAGCGCGATCGTACCGAAGTCGATCTGAAGCGTAAGATCCTCGATGACCTTCGCCACCTTGAAAGTGTCGTCACCCACAAGATCAGCGAAATCGAAGCCGATCTTGAGAAGTTAACCCGCAATAAGTAAATCCCGGTGCGGCCTGATGCCCTCACCCCCAACCCTCTCCCACAGGAGAGGGTGCAAACACTAAAAAAGGCAACTGCCGTTGCCTTTTGCTTTTATCTACCTCTGTTCGTCCAGCTGCAGCGCCACATACAGCAGCAACCTGTCGTCGAAATTCCCCAGATCCAGCCCCGTTAATTCCGAGATGCGGTTCAGGCGATATTCCAGCGTATTGCGATGGATAAACAGCGCCTTCGAGGTGGCCAGCGGCTGCACGTTATGGCGGAACCAGGCCTGCAGCGTGCGGCGCAGTAAGCCGTTGTTATCCATTGCTTTAAGACGCACCAGCGGTCGCGCCAGCTCATTAGCCTGCCAGCCGCCGCGCAGGCTGTCGAGCAGCACCGGCAACATCAGATCCTGATAAAAATAGCTGCGGTTCTCGGGCATCCGCTGCTTACCGACCATCATAGTGGTGCGGGCGGTACGCCAGGAGCGCGCGATGCTTCCCGGGCCGGTAAAGTAGTTACCCAATGCCACTCGAAAGCGCAGTTGCCCGTTCTCTTTCATCCGCGCAATCAGCAGCTCGACCCGGCGACGGTGATCTTCAGCATCCCAACGGCCAAACTGGTTCAGCGCCGGTTTCAGTACCACCATCTCAGTGAGCGAGACAATCGCCACCAGGTTATTACGCTCAGGCGTCGCCAGCGCATTCTGCAGCTGCTGAAGCTCGACCATGGCGCTATCGACACCCAACTGACCGCTGTCGACCTCAATTACCGCCACCACGCGGGGCTGGTTGAGATCGATGCCCAGACGCTGTGCCCATTCGGTCAGTGCGGGGGTATGTTCTTCTGCCTGAATCAGGTTCATCACCAGCTCTTCACGCAGGCGGCTGTCCTGTGCCAGCAGGTGCATCAGACGTGATTGTTCCAGCATCATCTCAGCCGTCATGCATACCAGCTCACCGTATTTGCGCAGCGACTCCGGCTCACCGGTCAGGCCGATCACCCCGACAATTTCGCCTTCCAGACGCAGCGGCAGGTTGATCCCCTGACGCACGCCATGCAGATGACGCGCCACCGCATCGTCAATATCGACCACGCGCCCCTGAGAGAGCACCAGCAGCGCGCCTTCGTGCAATTCCCCAATACGCTCGCGATCACCGCTGCCAATGATCCGCCCACGTGCATCCATTACGTTAATATTGGTATCGATGATGCGCATCGTTCGCGCCACGATATCCTGCGCCATTTTGGTATCAAGATGCCAGCCAGCCATATCGCCCTCCTCTGAGCAGAGCTCAAGCATAAGGAAGAATAGACAACGCTGCATTGTGCGTATGCACAAACTGACGGGTAGAAGTATGGACTTGTGGAAGGGTTCACAGAAAGGCAGGAAAAGCCCCTGTTTCCCGACGGAAACAGGGGCGGTACAACTTACTGCATCAGCAGGTAGAGAGAGGTGTCACCACGCTGGATATTCAGCGCCAACACCGCCGGTTTGCTGTCGAGGACCTTACGCAGTTCAGCAATGTTTTTAATGGGCTGCTGGTTGGCGCCAATAATCACATCGCCTTTCTTCAGGCCGATACGGGCAGCCGGGGTATTGGCTTTCACGTTGTTCACCGCTACGCCTTTATCCCCCTCTTTGTTGCTCATATCCGCACCTTCGATCCCCTGGAAGATGGTGCTGGAATCAACCTGATTCTGGCTGCTCTGCTGCAGTTCCAGGTTCACGGTCACTGGCTTACCTTCACGCAGCAGGCCCAGCGTCACTTTGCTACCCACCGGCATCGAGCCCACTTCCGCGCGCAGCGCCGCAAAGCTGCTGATCGGCTTACCGTTCAGGGTTGTGATCACATCCCCGGCTTTAATGCCCGCTTTCGCCGCCGACGAGTTTGGCATAACCTGGCTGACAAAGGCGCCGCGCTGCGCGTCCACCTTCATCGCTTTCGCCAGCTCAGAGTTCAACTCGGTGCCGAGGATACCCAGCTCACCGCGTTTCACCTGACCAAACTCAACCATCTGCGCCGTCAGGTTTTTCACCATATTGCTCGGGATAGCAAAACCGATGCCGATGTTGCCGCCGTCCGGGGCAAGGATCGCGGTGTTAATCCCGATCAGCTCCCCGTTCAGGTTGACCAGCGCACCGCCGGAGTTACCCCGGTTAATCGCGGCATCGGTCTGGATAAAGTTCTCATAGTTTTCCGCATTCAGGCCACTGCGACCCAGCGCAGAAACAATCCCGGAAGTGACCGTCTCGCCCAGGCCGAACGGGTTACCGATCGCCACGGTGTAGTCTCCCACGCGCAGCGCGTCGGAGTCAGCCAGCTTAATCGCGGTCAGGTTTTTTGGATCCTGAATCTGGATCAGCGCGATATCAGAGCGCGGATCTTTACCCACCATTTTGGCGTCAAGCTTACGCCCGTCGCTCAGCTGCACTTTGATGCTGCTGGCATTGTCCACCACGTGGTTGTTGGTAACGACGTAGCCCTTAGCGGCATCGATGATTACCCCCGAACCCAGCGCCATAAACTTCTGCTGCTGGCCGCCGCCGTTGCCGCCTTCATCCCCTGCGCCACCACCCTGACAGAACGGTGAACTCTGGAACGGCGAACCCTCCTGGCAGAACGGCGAGTTATCGCCGAAGAACTGCTGGAAGTTACGCGGCATGCGCGGTGTATTGACGGTGGTGCTGCCTTCTACGTTGATACTCACGACCGACGGCATCACTTTTTCTAACATCGGCGCCAGGCTTGGCATCTGCTGAGCACTGCTCGCCGCAGATGCGGTCTCAGCTGCGATAGCAGAGAGAGGAGACAGCGCTAAACCTAAACTTAAAGCCAGTGCACTCATTGCTAATGTGGTTTTTTTCATGTTTCTTAATCTCGATTTACAGGTCACGCACAATTGCTGTGTATATCAGATTCATTTCTTCGCACGAAGTTCCGGTATTAAGTTTCTGGAAAAAGTAAAAATTTATTGTTCGTCTTTACAAAACGCTGAGCTTATTCCACTGCCATCAGCTTGCGGTATTCATCCCAGGCATACAAATCGGTCATCCCGCTGATATAGTCCTGGATCAGGCGGCAGCGATAATAAAACTCAAGCACCGGCCAGTCAGGCTGCTGCCGGTCAAATTTACTGACGGCTTCCACGTAGGCCAGGCGATGGCGAGGTGAGAGTTTATGAAATAAGCGCGATTCAATCGGCAAGTGGCGCACTCGCTCCTTTTCTACCAGCTCGCTAAAGGCCTCGACGGATAATTGTAGCAACGGACTGTAGATTTCGAGCAAGCCGCTGATGACGCGATATCCTTGTAATTCCAGTTGCTCAACCTCTGGATGGCTAAAGACATGGTGTACAGCGACATTTTTATACAGTTCAAGCAGTTGGCTGTAGCTACTATCATCCTCAAGCAGCGCATGGTTAAATTCTCCCTGATAAATCTGCGCCATATTGTCAATAAAACGTTCGGCGGCGTAAGGCACCAGTTTATTTAAGGTATTGACGCGTAAATACATGAAGAACTGATCTTCGGTACTGCGGCTCAAGGTATTGGAACGGGATTTTTCCCAGGCATTTTCGACCACCTGCGAGAATAGCGAGCCTTTCTTATGCGTTCCCCAGGCATCATAAAGATGCTGATAAAGTTCCTCGACGCTGAATATTCTTTTCTCCACGGCGTCTTCCAGATCGGCCACGCAATACGAAATATCGTCTGCAGCTTCCATAATCCATGTCAATGGAAAACGGCCATAGGGCGTCAGGGACAGCGCCTCGCGAAGCCGGTCGATATAACCCTCTTCCGAGAAATAATAGCCGGGTTTTTTCATCAAATAATTATGCGTGGCGGGCGGATCACCCAGCCACCATGCCGGACGCGTATATTTGAGGATGCAACCCACCTGCGCCCAGGTCAGGTTCATGCGCATCAGCGAATGCACCAGACGGATGCCCTGCGCATTGCCTTCGAAGTGACACAGGTCCTGACGGACTTTGCGACGCAGCTCGTTCAGCGCCTCTTCCCCTTCGCGCAGGCGCAGGGCCGGGATCGCACAGCGATCGACACTCAGCGGCTGGCTGGCGGCATCAGAGGGAAACAGGCGCTGGCGGAACCAGTCGTTGATCGCCGCTTCGCCAAAGTGACCAAAAGGGGGGTTGCCAATGTCGTGCATCAGGCACGCCATCTCGACGATGCTTTCAAACGGCCCGGTCAGTTCACCGAGTCCATAAGGTTCCAGCAGGCGCTGCTCTTTCAGGCGGCTCAAAATCTCTTTTGCGATATAGCGACCTACCTGCTGCACTTCCAGCGAGTGGGTGAGGCGCGTGCGCACCGCCGCATTACGTTCAAGGGGAAAGACCTGGGTTTTTTGCTGCAGGCGACGGATCGCCGGGGAGTTGACGATGCGGCCGCGGTCGCTTTCGAAGATCCGCAGGATCTCATGCTCGCTCTTATCCCCCTGCGGGGAGCGGTAACGACGGTGCCAGTTAATCTTGGTGCGAAAATCGATCTGTGCCATGTGCTCTCCCGCGCGGAAAATACGATTCCCCTAAAGCGCATGATAGACTATGCCTTCAAACATGGCACATCGCGAGTAAATCTATGAAAATCGGTATTATTGGAGCAATGGAAGAAGAAGTTACGCTGCTGCGTGACAAAATCGAAAACCGTCAGACCCTCTCCCTGGGTGGCTGCGAGATTTACACCGGCCAGCTGAACGGGACCGACGTTGCTCTGCTGAGATCCGGTATCGGTAAAGTCTCTGCTGCACTGGGCGCCACGCTGCTGCTGGAGCGCTGCAAGCCAGACGTGATCGTCAATACCGGCTCGGCGGGTGGCCTGGCGCCAACGCTGAAAGTGGGCGATATCGTGGTGTCTGACGAAGCGCGCTATCACGACGCCGACGTCACCGCGTTCGGTTACGAGCTGGGTCAACTTCCGGGCTGTCCGGCAGGTTTCAAAGCCGATGATCAATTGATTGCCGCCGCAGAAAGTTGCATCGCAGAGCTTAACCTCAACGCCGTGCGTGGGCTGATTGTCAGCGGCGATGCGTTTATCAATGGCTCCGAAAACCTGGCGAAAATCCGTCAAAACTTCCCGCAGGCGATTGCCGTAGAAATGGAAGCGACCGCTATCGCCCATGTTTGCCATAACTTCAGCGTACCCTTTGTAGTGGTTCGCGCCATCTCCGACGTGGCCGATCAGGAGTCTCATCTGAGCTTCGACGAGTTCCTCGTGGTGGCGGCCAAACAGTCCAGCCTGATGGTTGAAACCCTGGTACAGAAACTGGCGCGTGGCTAAGCCCTTTTTCAGGGCGCTAATTGCGCTGTTTCTGCTGACACCGGCGTGGCTTCTGGCCGCGCCGCGTGTTATCTCCCTCTCCCCTGCTAATACCGAACTGGCGTTTGCCGCCGGGATCACCCCCGTTGGCGTCAGCAGCTTTTCCGATTATCCCCCCGAAGCGACGCACATCGAAGAGGTGGCAAGCTGGCAAGGCATGAACATTGAACGGATCGTGGCGTTGAAGCCGGATCTGGTGCTCGCCTGGCGTGGCGGCAATGCTGAACGTCAGGTGAATCAGCTGACCTCACTTGGCATAAAAGTGCTGTGGATTGACGCCACCCGCATTGAGCAAGTGGCGCAAGCCCTCCGAGACCTCGCCCCCTGGAGCCCAACCCCTGAAAAGGCCCGGCTGGCCGCACAGCAAATGCTCGATGAGTTTGCGGCCCTCAAAGCCCAATACGGTGCACAGCCTAAGAAGCGCGTCTTCTTGCAATTTGGCCAGCTACCCTTATTCACCACCAGCCAGGGATCGCTGCAGCATCAGGTGCTGGAAGTGTGTGGCGGGGAGAATATCTTTGCCGCCAGCCGTGTGCCCTGGCCGCAAGTAAGCCGTGAACAGGTGCTGGCACGCCAGCCACAGGTCATCGTCGTGGCCGGTTCTGCGGGCGATATTCCCAAAATCGAACGCTACTGGCAAAGTCAGTTAACAATACCGGTGATTGCCCTTAAGAGTGACTGGTTTGAGCGCGCGAGCCCGCGTATTATCCTCGCCGCGAAACAACTCTGCTCTGCGCTGTCGCAGAGCCATTAATTTCTCGAGGATTACGATGCTCGTTTATTGGCTGGATATTCTTGGCACAGCCGTTTTTGCGATTTCTGGCGTTCTGCTGGCCGGTAAGCTGCGCATGGATCCCTTTGGGGTGCTGGTGTTAGGCGTGGTGACGGCCGTGGGGGGTGGGACCATCCGCGATATGGCGCTCGATCACGGTCCGGTATTTTGGGTCAGGGATCCCACCGACCTGGTGGTGGCAATGGTCACCTGCCTGCTGACTATCGTGCTGGTACGCCAACCGCGTCGCCTGCCAAAATGGATCCTGCCGGTGCTGGATGCGGTCGGTCTGGCGGTATTCGTCGGGATTGGCGTCAACAAAGCGTTTATGGCCGGTACTGGCCCGATGGTGGCTATCTGTATGGGCGTTTTAACCGGCGTGGGCGGCGGGATTATCCGCGATATCCTGGCGCGTGAAGTGCCGATGATCCTGCGCACTGAAATCTACGCCACGGCCTGCATTATCGGCGGGATCGTCCATGCCACGGCGTTTTATACTTTTGGTGTTGAGCTCGAAACAGCGGCGATGATCGGGATGGTGGTCACGCTGGGCATTCGACTGGCGGCAATCCGCTGGCACTTAAAACTGCCGACGTTTGCGCTGGATGAGAATGGAAGGTAGAGCGGAGTAACAAGCCCGGTAAGCTATGACGCCACCGGGCATTACCATCAGATGCTAAACGACGAACCACACCCGCAGGTGCTGGTCGCGTTCGGGTTGGTCACCACAAAGCGGGAACCTTCCAGACCTTCGGTATAATCGACGGCTCCACCCACCAGATATTGCAGACTCATCGGGTCAACAACCAGCGCGACGCCCTGCTTCTCAATCGTCATATCGCCGTCATTGATCTGATCGTCAAAGGTGAAACCATACTGGAAGCCGCTGCAGCCGCCGCCAGTAATATATACGCGCAGTTTCAGATCCGGATTGTCTTCGTCGGCAATCAGGGTTTTCACTTTACTGGCTGCTGCTTCTGTAAACTGCAACGGCAGCGCTACGTCATCACTCATCTTATGCTCCCATGAATACTACCAGTGGGCAAAAATCACCCAATGCTTATTGTCATTATCTAATACCCTGGTAATTCAATCAAGTATTCTGCTTCGCCAGGGTGCGGGCAAGGATCGTGGAGTATAACGGTTTTCCGCCCAGGAATTGGGCTAATAGTGTCGCGCCAAGGCAAGTAATGATCATTGGCAAAATGAGCTGATAATTATCAGTCATTTCCAGCACCAGGATGATGCCGGTTAGCGGTGCGCGCAGCGACGCCGCCAGCAATGCGCCCATCCCGGCAATGGCAAAGGTGCCGGCATCCAGCTGATATGCTGGAAAACCGGCCGCGGCCGCCATGCCAAAGGCCGACCCCAGTAAGGTACCTAAGGCCAGCATCGGGGCAAAGATCCCGCCCGGCGCGCCGGAAGAAAAGCACAGCAGCGTCGTCGCCACTCGAACGATAAACAGCACCAGCAGCAGACCTATGCTGAAATTCCCGGCCGTGGCGATCGGGATAAGATTAAACCCGCCGCCTGCGGCCTCGGGCAGGATCATCCCCAGCACGCCGCACATCCCGCCCAGCAGCCCCCCGACCAACACCCATTTCGTGGTGTTCCCGCCATGAATGCGCTGGAACATATCCTGCGTCCGCAGTATCAGCGTATTAAACAGAGGCCCTACTACGCCAAAAATCATGCCGAGGATCAGATACAACCAGAGCGTGTTCAGCGGGGCATTGCTGAGCTTGCCGACCTCAATCACCGCCGCTTCGCCATTAAACAGGCGGAAGACGATGCTCGACATGATCACGCCCGTAAAGACCGCTTTAATTGATATTAGGCTGTAGCGAAACTGTGCGCGCATCTCTTCGATGATAAACAGGATCCCAGCCAACGGCGCGTTAAAGGCGGCGGACAGCCCCGCCGCGGCCCCGGTCGCCAGCAGCGTATGCCGGGCTTCGGCGCTGCGCATGCGAAACAGATCCCCGACCATGCGCCCGATATTGCCGCCGATTTGTACTGTCGGCCCTTCGCGACCCAGCACCATGCCCGCGCCGAGCGTTCCTAACCCGCCGATAAATTTCACCGGCAACACCCGCCACCAGCGCACTGGCCGCAGTTCTTCCAGCGCGCCTTCAATCTCAGGAATGCCCGATCCCCCCGCCTCAGGGGCATATTTACGCACCAGATAGTAGCCCACCATCGCCAGCAAGGCTGACAGGATGAAGGCCATCGGCCAGACCAGCAGCGGGCGATCGGCCCAGCCCGCCAGGGTGCCGACGCGCCAGTACAGCACCGCATTAACCGCTTTTTCAAAGGCCACGCCAACCAGCCCTGCGAGCGTACCGACCAGCGCGGCCATCAGCAGGATCGCCAGCGGCGTTTTGTCCCGGTTCAGCAGACGGCGGATCCTGACTCTGCGCCAGAGCCGCGCGTGTTGCTGCATTTCGTAAGAGGGAGCGTCAGTTTTCATCAGATGATCATTTATGGGTAGGTCAGGGAAAGATCGGCATTTTAAAGGCCAGCGCCGCCCGCGTCGCAACAATTTAATTAATGAATAGTAGGATTAAAGTGCGCAAAGGTGCATAACCCGGCGCGAATCACTTAGAATAGCGAGCTTAATTCTTTTCCCGAAACCAGGAACGACGCCATGAGCAAGTCTGAAACTCTTTACAGCGCGGCCCGCGAACTTATCCCTGGCGGTGTAAACTCCCCCGTACGTGCTTTTACCGGCGTGGGCGGTACACCGCTGTTCATCGAACGTGCCGATGGCGCGTACCTGTACGACGTGGATGGCAAAGCCTATATCGATTACGTCGGCTCCTGGGGCCCGATGGTGCTGGGCCATAATCACCCTGCTATCCGTAATGCGGTGATCGAAGCTGCCCAGCGCGGCCTGAGCTTTGGCGCGCCAACCGAGATGGAAGTGAAAATGGCCGCGCTGGTCACCGAACTGGTGCCGACCATGGATATGGTGCGCATGGTGAACTCCGGTACAGAAGCCACTATGAGCGCCATCCGTCTGGCTCGCGGCTTTACCGGTCGCGACAAAATCATCAAGTTCGAAGGCTGCTACCATGGCCACGCCGACTGCCTGCTGGTGAAAGCCGGTTCCGGCGCGCTGACCCTCGGTCAACCCAACTCCCCGGGCGTACCGGCAGACTTCGCAAAACATACCCTGACCTGTACCTACAACGATCTGGATTCCGTGCGCGCTGCCTTTGAGCAGTACCCGCAGGAGATCGCCTGCATCATCGTGGAGCCGGTGGCGGGCAACATGAACTGCATCCCGCCGCAACCGGGCTTCCTGCAGGGCCTGCGCGCCCTGTGCGACGAGTTCAATGCATTGCTGATTATCGACGAAGTGATGACCGGATTCCGCGTCGCGCTGGCGGGTGCGCAGGCGTATTACGACGTGGTGCCCGATTTGACCTGTCTGGGCAAAATCATCGGTGGCGGTATGCCGGTAGGCGCGTTTGGCGGGCGTAAAGACGTGATGGATGCGCTGGCCCCGACCGGTCCGGTGTATCAGGCCGGTACGCTGTCGGGTAACCCGATCGCCATGGCCGCCGGATTTGCCTGCTTAAACGAAGTGGCCCAGCCGGGTATTCACGCCACCCTGACCGCGCGCACCACCCAACTGGCCAACGGCTTGCTGGATGCCGCTGAAGATACCGGTATTCCGCTGGTGGTGAACCACGTTGGCGGCATGTTCGGGATCTTCTTCACCGAAGCCAAAACCGTCACCAGCTACCAGGATGTGGTGAAGTGCGACGTTGAGCGCTTCAAGCGCTTCTTCCACCTGATGCTGGAAGAAGGCGTCTATCTGGCACCGTCGGCGTTCGAGGCGGGCTTTATGTCGGTTGCGCACAGCGAAGAAGATATCAATAACACCATCGACGCGGCGCGTAAGGTGTTTGCGAAGCTCTGATAACGTTGTTTGTAGGGTGCGGCCTGATGCCCTCACCCCGGCCCTCTCCCACAGGGAGAGGGAGAAAACACTCAAAACGGCAACCCGATGGTTGCCGTTTTGCATTTGTTACCGACTCTGCTTACGCAGCAGATAGATAAAGTACGGCGCACCGATAAAGGTCGACAGTAGCCCTGCCGGGATCTGATACGGGAACAACACCATCCGTCCGCACCAGTCGGCAAACACCAGCAAAATCCCCCCCGTTAACGCCGACATCACCATGTGCGGCATCGTCCGACGAAAACCCATCATCCGTGCAATGTGCGGTGCCATCAGACCGATAAAGCTCAGCGGGCCGATGGTCAGGGTCGCGGTGGCTGTCAGGCAGGCCGCCAGCAACAACAGACCAATACGCGAGGTGCTCAGCGCCATCCCCACCGAACGGGCAGTATCGCCCCCCAGCGGCAGCACCGTTAACCAGCGCCGACACAGAGGAACGATCGCCAGTAACACAACCATCGCGATGCCGGTGCGCACTACCTGCTCGGTGGTCGCGTTATAGGTTGAACCGGAGATCCAGGTCAGGATTTGTGCCATTCGCGGATCGCCGCTGGCCTGCAGCATCATCAGCAGCATGGTGAATGCGGTGCTTAACGCCATCCCCGCCAGCAGCATCCGGTGCGGCGAGAATCCACCGCGCCCGGCGGCAATCATAATAATCAGCAGTGTCACCGCCGCACCGATACTGCCCGCCGGCATCAGCCAGCCGAAGGCATTGCCCGGCACAAAGAACAGCATCAGGACCACGCCGAATGCCGCACCAGAGCTTATCCCCAGCACTTCCGGGCTCGCCATCGGGTTGCCGGTCAGACGCTGAATAATGCAGCCCGCCACCGCCAGCATCACCCCGGCGATCAGCGCGGCAAAAATGCGTGGCGCGCGCCACGGCATCAGCTCGTCGAGCATCGCCCCGCTGGCCCAGTGCCAGCCCTGAGCATCTCGGCCAAACGTCAGCGCGGCAATCACCGCCAGTATCAGCACAGCACCGCCCGCCAGCGCATACCCGAGGACATGATGGCGCTCGGCACTGACTTTATCCCCGCCATTCATTGCCGGGCTGTTCATACTGCGCAAGCGCGGCAGCAGCCACAGCAGCAGCGGCGCGCCAATCAGCGCGGTCACCGAACCGGTCGAGACCTCCATCCACACCCGTGTTAACCACAGGATCACCTGATCGGAAAGCCAGAGGATCAGCGCCCCGATCAGCGGGGCCAGGATCAGGCGGGAGAGTAACCGCCGCGCACCGAGCATTTTTGCCAGCAGCGGCGCGAACAGGCCGATAAAACCAATAATACCGACCGCATTGACCAGCAGAGCGCTGATGACAATCGCCAGCGTTAACGCAGCCAGCCGCGCCAGCGACAGCGCCAGCCCGAGGTTGCGTGCCACCCCGTCATCCAGCCCCATTAAGGTCAGCGGACGCAGCAGCAGCAGGGTCAGCAGTACGCCGCCCAGCAGCTGTGGCCACAGGCGTTGAACGATGCTCCAGTCGGTTTGCGTCAGTGTGCCGGTACTCCACAGGAACATGCTCTGAAGCTGATCGTGGTGGAAGATGACTAACAGCTGGTTAACCGCGCCGCAGTACAAACTCACCACCAGCCCCGCGAGGATCAGTGTGACCGGCGACAGGCGCTTACCCCACGCCACGCCAAAGACAATCGCCCCCACTACGCAGGCACCGACCAGCGCCGCAAACTGCGGTGCCAGCGCACCCGGCAGCGACCACAGGGTGATGATGGTGATCCCCAGTTGGGCTCCGGTTGCCACGCCAAGCGTGGTCGGTTCCGCCAGCGGGTTACGTAGCACCTGCTGGAACAACACGCCGACCAGGCCAAGACCCGCCCCCACCAGCAGCGAGATCGCCAGCCGTGGCAGCAGGCTGTAGTGGAACAGCATCTGTTGAATATTGTCGATATCGGGGGTGACTAACGCCGTGCCCCACTGCGCGCGCGGCAGGGCCAGATTGAGGTTCGACCAGGTCAGACCCAGCGCCAGAACCAGCAGCGTGGTCATTAACAGTGCCGGGAACAGGGCAATCCGTGATTTCATGCCTGGCCTCCCAGCGCGTTATCCAGTACCCGGGCAAAGTGCATCGCCGACAGCGTTGCCCCGTAGAACCACACCGCAGGAACGCGCTTCACGCGCTGCTGGCGGACAAACGGCATCGCCTGCCACAGAGGTGTCGCCATTAACGCCTGCATTTCACGCTCGTTGCCATGGTCGAAACAGAGTACATCCACATCACGGAACATCGCCAGACGATCGATCCCCACCGCAGTACTGCCCCAGAAGGTCATCTCCCCTTCCCAGGCGTTTTTAATCCCGTAGCGATCCAGCACTTCCTGGAACAGGCAGTTATTGCCAAACACCAGCATATGACGCGCGTCGAGCAGGGTAACCATCAGCAGCGGGCGATCGCCGCGGCCGGCAAAACGGGGCTTGAAGCTGTCAATCACGCTGTCGAAATGATCAAGATGCGAACGGGCAGCCGCTTCCATGTTCAGCAGCTGTGCCATCTCGCTTAACGATTTACGCGCATTTGCCAGCGGCTTTTTGCCATCGCTGAAGGAAAACCCTCGTCCCGGTGCAATCCGCGACAGTTTCTCTTCCGACGGACCATAGCCCGCCGACCAGACCAGATACGACGGTTTCATCTGGGTCAGCAGTTCGAGATTGGGTTCGGTTCGCAGACCGATGTCGATCACTGACTCAGGCAGACGGGGTTCGTTGACCCACAAGGTGTAGTTGGGAATATCGGCCACGCCGTAAGGGGTGACACCAAGCGCCAGCAGCAGCTCGACCGGCAGCCACTCGAGGGCCACAATGCGCGTGGGATCAACGGCGGCGGCATGTGCCGTGCCCATTTTCCACAGCAGCGGAGAAAGTGCCATGGCCGTCAACAGCCGACGGCGGTTAATCATGAAATCAGACATCAGTAGACAAAGCTCACCGGTGCCGCGCCACCCGGATGCGGCAGAATACCCATTGGAATACCGTAAATGTTTTCCAGCGTTTCACTGCGCATCAGTTCAGATGGCGAGCCCTGAGCGATCATCTCTCCACCGCGCAGCGCCACCAGATAGTCGCAATAGCGCGCGGCCATATTGATGTCATGCAGCACGGCAATCACCGTTAGCCCGCGCTGCTGGCTCAGGCGATGCACCAGCGCCAGCACGTCGACCTGATGGGCAATATCCAGCGCCGAGGTGGGTTCATCCAGCAATAAACACCGGCTGTCCTGCGCCACCAGCATGGCGATCCACGCCCGCTGCCGCTCGCCGCCGGATAAGCTATCCACCAGACGATGGGCCAGCGGCTTTAAGCCCACCAGCATTATCGCCTCTTCGACTTTTTCGCGGTCGGCCACGCCAAAGCGCCCGAGCGCCCCGTGCCAGGGATAACGCCCAATCGCCACCAGTTCACGTACGGTCATCCCTTCCGCCTGCGGCAGCTGCTGCGGCAGATAGGCCACTTTGCGGGCAAAGGCTTTGCTGTTCCAGCTCTCCAGCGGCTGTCCGTCCAGCAAGATATCGCCTTCTGACGGCGGCTGATGGCGGCCGAGCATTTTCAGTAAGGTGGATTTGCCGGAGCCGTTATGGCCGATAAGGCCAGTGACTTTGCCTGCGGGGAAGGTCAGCGAAAGCGGATGCAGCAGCGTGCGTCCGGGAACACGAAAGGAAGTACCGTTTAGCGCAAAGGTGGTATCAGATTGCGGTTTGTTATCCTGCATGGTGGCCAACTTAAGTAAAGGGCACGAAAAACGTGCCCAAAATAGAGAATAAAGATTAGAAGCGGAAGGTCGCCGTGGCAACAACCTGACGTTCAGCACCCCAGAAACAGCCGTAGGTGTTGAAGCAGCTGGCAACGTATTCACGATCCAGCAGGTTGTTTACATGGAGCGCAACGTTAGAGCCTGCCATGCCAACACGCGCCAGATCGTAACGGACCAACGCATCCATTACCGTGTAGCTACCCACTTTAAAGCTGTTCGCCGGATCGCCATAGCTGGAGCCAGAGTAGCGACCGCCGGTACCCAGCGTCAGACCAGAGAGCGCGCCTTCATAGAAGGTGTAATCCGCCCACAGAGAGGCCATATGTTCTGGCACCTGGGCCGGGGTGTTGCCTTTGTAATTGGTGTCGGTGGTGTATTCCGCATCGGTATAGGTGTAAGAACCCACCACGTTAACACTGGCAGACAGCGCGGCCTTGGCTTCGATCTCAATACCACGGGAGCGAATCTCACCGCCTTCGATCGAGAAGAACGAACCTGGCGTCGGGTCGGCCATCAGGTTGTTGGTTTTGGTCAGCTGATAGACTGCACCCGTCAACACAATCGGACGATCGTTCGGAACGTATTTCACGCCCGCTTCGTACTGTTTGCCTTTAGACGGTGCAAAGATATTGCCATCCGCGCCCAGAGTAGAAGCCGTTTCGAAAGATTCGCTGTAGCTGAAGTACGGCGTTACGCCGTTATCAAACAGGTAGTTAACGCCACCGCGCCAGGTGAACTCGCTATCATCGCGGGAATCTTCAACGCCCGAAACGCGGTTCAGAGAGTCCTGTTTCGCCCAGTCGTAACGGCCGCCAAGGGTGACCAGCACTTTTTCCCACTGCATCTGATCCTGTACGTACAGGCCAGTCTGCTGCTGTTTGTTCAGCACCTGATACGCGCCTGACGGGCCAGGGTGCGCACCAAAGTCGAAGTCGCTGCGGTCGAGATTATAAATATCGGACGGTGCGATCGAACCGGCGTAGCCAAACCAGGAATCGATGTCGTTACGCATACGCATAAAGTCAACGCCGGTCAGCAGCGTGTGATCCACAGAGGCGGTGGCAAACTTGCTTTGCAGCTGAGTATCGACGGTGAAGTTCTGCAGTTTTTCGTTATCAATCACGTACTGACGGGTCAGGGTGTGATCCCATTCGGACTGCGGAACGCTGGCGCAAGGGCTGCTGGCAGGGTTGCTCGAATACATCGGATCGGAGCACATGCCGTAGCCATAGACGCTATTTTGCGAGGTTTTGTTTTCGGCATAACGCAGGTTCTGACGCACGGTAAAGGTATCGTTAAACTCGTGGTCGAAGCTGTAACCCACCATCTTCTCGTTACGAGAGTAGGTATTGTTGTCTGCGCCTTCATTGAAATCCGTAGACAGACGTTTGCCGTTTGGCAGCTCGGTTACGGTGCCCTCTTTCGGCAGCCAGCCGTAGTAGCCGGTTTCTGGCTCGTTCTGGAAATAAGACAGGAAGGTGAAGTTAGTTTTGTCATCCGGACGCCAGCTGAATGCTGGGGCGATGGCATAACGTTGCTCTTCTGCACCCTTCTGCTGGGCATTGGCGGAGCGCGCCAGCCCGGTTAAACGATAGGAGTAAACGCCATCGTCATCCAGCGCATCGCTGAAGTCAAAGCCGGTCTGGAACAGGCTGTTGGTGCCCGCTTTAAACTGAATCTCTTTCAGAGGCTCGGTGGTTGGACGCTTGCTGACCATGTTCAGCAGGCCACCCGGGCTGCTCTTTCCGTACAGGACGGAAACCGGACCGCGCATCACTTCAGCACGCTCCAGCATATACGGGTCGACTACCGCATCGTTATAGAAGTTGCCCTGCATCTTCATGCCATTCAGATAGTTATTCTGACTTTGGCCGTCGGCGGCGAAGCCGCGGATGATCAGGTAATCATAGGTGTTAGACGCGCCACGGGTGCCGACTGCCACGCCGGGGGTGTAGCTGAGCGCCTCTTTCACCGATTTAGGCTGGTGCAGCGCCATCTCTTCAGCGGTTACCACGGAAATAGACTGTGGGATCTTCTCAATAGAAGTATCCGTCTTCGTACCGGTGGCCGACTGGCGTGCCGCGATAGTCGCCGCAGGACCCCAGGCACTCTCCTGCGGAGCAGGCGCTGCGGTAACGGTGATGGTTTCTTCTTTTTTAGGGGTTTCAGCAGCGTGAGCGTAAGCAGACATGCCGCTAACCGCTGTGGCTACTACCACTGCGATTTTTCGCAGTGAAGGTTTCATTGGCTGAGCAGTTTTTGAAAGCGCCATTGGTATCTCTCTGAGAAAGAGTGAATGATAACGTAAACGAGAATTATTATTATGACCGCAGCATATTATGCGAAACATTCCCGGCATAGCAAGTGATATGCGCCCCTACAAGAATTGAGGGTATAAGAAATAACCAATGGAAATTGAAGGGTTAATAAAGGGGGATATGGCTGTTGGGGAGATGTTGATTTGAGGTAAAGACATTCCCTCTCCGACAGGAGAGGGAATGATGCAGGTTAGTTACCGCCGAACATGTCCTTGATCCAGCCCGCGACGCCGTCGCTGTCCTTCTTCTCATTCTGCGGCGGCTGCTGCTGTTGCTGCGGCTGCTGTTGAGGCTGAGAAGACTGATCGAACGGGTTGCCCGTTGGCTGCGGTGCTGGCGCCTGGCACAGGGAATCCGGGTTCGCGGTCCAGACCGGCACGCTACGCATCCCGCCGCCACACACGAAGTTGCCCGACTCATCCACGCCCATATCGACGATATCTTCCGGCGGCGTCAGAGTTAACGGTACCGGAGACTGGTTAGCCAGGTAGCGCTGATAAATCGACATCGCCCCGCTGGCGCCATACAGCCTGGTCGGCTGGTTGTTATCGCGACCGACCCAGGTGATCACCACTTCACGCCCGTCGATGCCCGCAAACCAGGTATCGACGTTGTTGTTGGTGGTCCCGGTTTTACCCGCCAGATGCAGACCGGGATACTTCGCGCCAAGCTGACGCCCGGTTCCGCGCTGCACTACCTGCTGCATGGTCCACAGGGTCATGTAAGCAGCCTGCGCCGGTACGGCACGCTCGGCCTGCGGGAAGCTCTGATACAGCGCGGTGCCATCTTCGGCAATGACCGAACGCACCGCAGAGAGCTGCGCACGGTTACCGCCGCTGGCGATGGTCTGGAACGCCTGCGCCACTTCGATTGGCGTCAGGTTCAGAGCACCTAACAGCATGGCCGGCACCGGATGGAGCTGATCTTTCGGCACCCCCAGTTTCAGCCAAGTGTCAGTCACCGCAGGCAGGCCGAGGGCCATCCCGAGGTTCACCGTCGGCACGTTCATCGAACGGGTCAGGGCGTCCACCAGCATCACCTGTCCGCTGTACTGTTTGTCGTCGTTCTGCGGTGACCACACCTGGCCGTTCGGCTGGCGCAGGGCAATCGGTGCATCGGCGATCCAGGTATTCAGACGGTACTGATTTGGCTGGCTCAGAGCGGTGAGATAGGTCGCGGGTTTTGCCAGCGAGCCGATGGAACGGCGCGCCTGCATCGCACGGTTATAGCCCGCGAACTGAGGCTCTGCCCCGCCGACCATCGCCCGTACTTCGCCGCTGTTACGATCGACCACCACCATCGCGGTTTCCAGATCGCTGAGCTTGCGCTGCTTTTTCAGTACCGGGATACCTTCTACCGCCGCCTTCTCTGCGGCGTCCTGCGCCACGGAGTCGAAGGTGGTGAAGATCTTCACGCCGGAGAGATCTTTAACCTTATCGCCCAGCTTGGTCTGCAACTCCTGACGCACCATCTGCATAAAGGCAGGCTGCGGGGAGATCACGCCGCCGCGCGGCTGGACGCCGAGAGGGCGCGCGCTGAGCATGTCGTACAGCTCCTGGTCGATGACCTGCTGCTGCTGCAGCAGACGCAGCACCAGATTACGTCGTTCCAGCGCCAGCTTCGGGTTACGCCACGGGTTGTAGATTGACGCCCCCTTCACCATGCCCACCAGCAGCGCCTGCTGGTCGAGGCTCAACTCTTCCACCGGGCGGCCAAAGTAGTACAGGCTCGCCAGCGGGAAGCCGCGGATCTCATTGTCGCCGCTCTGACCGAGGTACACCTCGTTCATGTACAGCTCAAGAATGCGATCTTTGCTGTAGCGGGCATCCATCAGCACCGCCATGTACGCTTCGTTGGCCTTACGCCAGTAGGAACGCTCGCTGGAGAGGAACAGGTTCTTCACCAGCTGTTGGGTAAGAGTACTCGCCCCCTGCACCGTGCGCCCGGCAGTGAGGTTCGCCAGCACCGCACGACCGATGGAGTACAGGCTCACGCCGTCGTGCTCATAGAAGTGGCGGTCTTCGGTGGCCAACAAAGTATCCACCAGCAGATCCGGGAAGCCGTTACGCGCGACAAACAGGCGCTGCTCGCCGTTTGGCGAGGAGAGCATGGTGATCAGACGCGGATCGAGACGGAAGAAACCGAACTGGCGGTTGTTATCCAGATTCTCAATGGTATCGATATGATCGCCATCGAAGGTCAGACGCGCGCGCACCTGCCCTTCTTTGCTGTCCGGGAAGTCAAACGGACGGCGGATCATCTCAATGCTTTTCGCCTGCACCGTAAACTCGCCGGGACGCGTCATCTTCGTGACCTGACGGTACTGAGTCGCCTCCAGCAGCTTGACCATCTCGTTCTTGCTGATGGTCATTTCCGGCTCGAGGTTCACCATTCGGCCATACACGGCCGCCGGCAGCTGCCAGACTTTACCGTCAATACGGCTGCGGATTTTCTGATCCAGATAGACGCCATAGATCGCCATCAGTACCACAAAGACAACAAACAGCTTCAGTAACAGCCACAGCCAGCGGCGCTTGCCGCGCGGCTGGCTGCCCTTACCTTTGCCTTTAGCTTTACGCGGCACGGGCTCTTCATCCTGATATTCATTTTCAACGTCATCGTCGTAATCCTCATCTCTGAGTGAACGACGGCCTGCTTTCTCTTTCGCCGGACGTGAAGGTTTGCCTTTACGTCCAATTGGTTCGCGGTCATTCCCCGCCATGCTTTCTCTCCGCAACTATCAGGCGCAAGGGCCCGATTCTCAGCTCTTCCTCCTGGTGGAGGAAGAAGAAATCTCTCAAAATAAACCGCACTTCTCCCTCTCCCTGTGGGGAGGGCCGGGGTGAAGGCATCAGCGAGTACCCTTACGAATACTTCTTCGTACGCCGGGTCGGTGCTGTATTTGCCGGATCGTCCGGCCAGACATGTTTGGGATAGCGCCCTTTCATCTCTTTTTGCACCTCGCGGTAGCTCCCGGCCCAGAAGGCACCCAAATCGCGGGTGATCTGCAGCGGACGCTGCGCCGGGGAAAGCAGCTCTAGCACCAGCGGAATACGCCCTTCGGCAATCGCAGGCGTGGTCGCCTCCCCAAACATCTCCTGCATTCGTACCGCCAGCGCCGGAGGGTTATCCTCATGATAGCGAATGGCGATCCGGCTTCCGGTCGGCACAGTGTAATGCTCCGGCAGCAAACTCACCAGCCGTTGACGCAATGACCAGTCTGCTAAATTTTGTAACGCAGCCTTAACATCCAGCGCTTTCAGGGCGCGCAATGAATGAACACCCTGCATTTGCGGCAGCAGCCACTGCTCCAGCGTGGCCAGCAGCGAAGCGTCATCGACGGCGGGCCAATCGTATTCCGGCAGCCACTGCGCCGCGCAGTGCAGGCGGATCCGATACTGCTCGGCGTCCGGGGTCCAGTTCAGCACGCTGAGGCCTTTATCGCGGATGCCGTTGAGCATCGCCTGGTGCAGCTCCTCTTCGGACGGTTTCGCCAGCGGCCTGACGCTCACCGTCAGACGGCCAATCTGGCTGCGACGCAGCGCTTTTAACGTCCCCAGGGCATCGTCCCACTCCACGGTGTCAGACTGGGTCACCAGCTGTGGGCAGTCGGCGATCAAGGCGTCAATGTCCACCGCGAGGCCCAGTAAAATGCGGGCATCCGGCGACTGGCTGCCCTGCAGCAGCAGCGGGGCAATCAGCCATTCATGGCGGGTCATGGCGTCGTCGCTCTGCAGCATCGCCCCCATGCCGTTTGCCAGCTGATAGCGGCCGTCGAGTCCGCGTCGGCGGGCAATTCTGTCGGGAAAGGCCTGCGCCAGCAGCGCGGGAATGCGGTCGCTGTCCGGTGTGCCGCCGCGGCTGTTCAGGCGCTGGCTCAGCTGTCGGGCGCGCTGCTGCCATTCGGGCTGATTGCGGGAAAACGCCTGCGCCAGATCGCTGCTGCCACCGCGCGGAGGCTGTTCAAGAATAGCCGCCAGTTTTGCCGCGGTAGCAATATCATCATCACCCGTCGCCCGTGCCAGCATTGCCGCCAGTCTGGGGTCGTTGCCCAGCGTGGCCATTTTCTGTCCGTGTGAGGTCAGTCGCTCCCCTGCCAGCGCCCCAAGCTGAGTTAACAGCCGACGTGCCGCAGCAAGATTAACCGCCGGGGGCAGATCCAGCCAGCGGAGCTGGGCCGGATCCTGACAACCCCACTGCAGTAGCTCCATCAGCAGGCCGCTGAGATCGCTTTGCAGAATATCCGGGGTGCCCTGCGCCGCAGCGCGTTCGGCCTGTTCAAACGGCGTAAGATGCAGGCAGATACCGGGTTCCAGTCGCCCTGCACGTCCGGCGCGCTGGGTCATCGAGGCCTGGCTAACGCGCTGGGTCAACAGTCGGGTCAGGCCGCTACGGGGATCGAAACTCGCCACCCGCTCCTGGGCCGAATCCACCACCAGCCGAATACCTTCGATGGTCAGGCTGGTTTCAGCAATGTTGGTCGCCAGCACCACTTTGCGCTGCCCGACCGGGGCGGGGAGGATCGCTTTGCGCTGCTCGGTAAGCGTCAGCGCACCGTACAGCGGGCAAAGCACCACGTCGGCGGCCACGCGCCGGGATAGCTGCTCCTGCACGCGCTGGATCTCACTCACGCCGGGTAAAAACAGCAGCAGCGAGCCGGACTCCTGACGCAACAGCTCGGCGGTCGCCACCGCAACCGCCTCATCGAAACGCAGCTGGGCAGAGAGCGACTGATAGCGCCGCTCTACCGGATAAGAGCGCCCCTCAGAGCTGATAACAGGCGCGTCAGGCAACAACTGGCGTAGTCGGTCGTTATCCAGCGTCGCGGACATGATCAGCAGTTTAAGATCGTCACGCAGCCCTTGCTGCACGTCCAGCAGCAGCGCCAGAGCCAGATCCGCCTGCAGGCTGCGCTCGTGGAATTCATCGAGGATCACCAGCCCCACGCCGGTCAGCTCGGGATCGTGTTGCAGCATGCGGGTGAGGATCCCTTCGGTTACCACCTCCAGCCGGGTGTTGGCCCCGATGCAGGTTTCTGCCCGCATCCGGTAGCCGACCGTCTCGCCCGGCTTTTCGCCCAACAGCTCGGCAAGACGCTGCGCCACGTTGCGCGCCGCCAGCCTGCGCGGCTCCAGCAGAATGATTTTGCCGTTGACGGCCCCGTCCGCCAGGATCTGCAGCGGCAGCCACGTCGATTTCCCCGCGCCGGTGGGTGCATTCAGCAAAACCTGGGGGGCGTGTTGTAACGCGAGAAGAAGTTCAGGAAGGACAGCAGCGACCGGCAACAAGGACACGAATGGCTCCAGAGGGTTAACATTAGGCGGCGTACATTGTAGCATCGCCACAAATCATTACCGAGCCCCCCGTATGTCTGAGTCGAAACGGCTGTTCTTCGCCATTGAAATGCCCGCCCCGCTCCAACGGCAGATCGTGCGCTGGCGTGCCGATCATTTTGCGCCTGAGGCGGGCCGCCCGGTCGCCGGTGCCAATCTGCACCTGACACTGGCATTTTTAGGTGACGTCAGCGACGAGAAACGCCAGGCGCTGGCGACACTGGCCGGGCGCATTCGCCAGCCGGGGTTTACCCTGACGCTGGATGATGCCGGGCAGTGGCTGCGCTCGCGGGTGGTGTGGCTGGGCACTCGCCAGCCACCGCGCGGGCTATTACAACTGGCCAACATGCTGCGATCGCAGGCCGCGCGCAGCGGTTGCTATCAAAGTCCGCAGCCCTTTCATCCCCATATCACTTTACTGCGCGACGCCAGCCACGCGGTGGCACTGCCGCCGCCGGGATTTCACTGGTCGTTTGCAGTCAATGAATTTGCGCTGTACGAATCGGTGTTTGACCGTGGGCGCACCCGCTATACGCCGCTCCAGCGCTGGACGCTGGGCGAATAATAAGGATCCTCAATGCAGTTTCTTCCCCCCTTGCAGCCCGCGACGCTTATCCAGCGCTATAAACGCTTTCTGGCTGACGTGGTCACGCCCGACGGCGTGACGCTGACCCTGCACTGCCCGAATACGGGCGCGATGACCGGCTGCGCCACGCCAGGCGATACGGTCTGGTATTCCACCTCCCTGAATAGCAAACGCAAATACCCCCACACCTGGGAAATAACCCAGACCCTCAGTGGAGAATATATTTGCGTCAATACGCTGCGGGCCAATCAATTGGTCAAAGAAGCGATTACTCTGGATTTAATTCCTGAGCTGCGCGGCTACAACACCTTAAAAAGCGAAGTAAAATACGGTGCTGAAGGCAGCAGAATCGACTTTATGTTGCAGGCAGAAGAGCGCCCTGAGTGCTATATTGAAGTGAAATCAGTGACGTTAGCTGACAAGGATAACGGCTATTTTCCGGATGCGGTGACGCTGCGAGGGCAGAAGCATCTCCGGGAGTTGATCAGTGTAGCGGCGACGGGCAAGCGCGCCGTGCTGTTTTTTGCGGTATTACATACTGCAATTGGACGATTTTCACCTGCCCGCCATATTGACCCTAAGTACGCGCAATTGTTGCATGAGGCACAAAAGCAGGGGGTAGAGGTTTTGGTGTATAAAGCGGAACTTTCTGCCGATAATATGACTCTGAAAGTCGCTCTCCCCGCAACGTTATAAAAGGGGGTAGGCGATTGACTATTAAGTATTCTGGTCGTATGCGCAAATACGCTTTTCCTCACAGGCTTGTCAAGTGTTACGTATAGATAATTGCCTTACGGAAAAGCATCTGCTATTTATAGCGGCCTGATTTTTCCCCCAACAGGGGATCGATAGTGCGTGTTAAGGAGAAGCAACATGCAAGAAGGGCAAAACCGTAAAGCATCGTCCCTGAGTATTCTCGCCATCGCTGGGGTGGAGCCGTATCAAGAGAAGCCGGGCGAAGAGTATATGAACGACGCCCAGCTGACGCACTTTAAGCGAATTCTTGAAGCATGGCGTAATCAACTTAGGGATGAAGTCGATCGCACCGTTACACACATGCAGGATGAAGCTGCTAACTTCCCGGATCCGGTTGACCGTGCCGCTCAGGAAGAAGAATTCAGCCTCGAACTGCGTAACCGTGACCGCGAACGCAAGCTGATTAAGAAGATCGAGAAAACGCTGAAAAAGGTCGAAGACGAAGATTTCGGCTTCTGCGAGTCCTGCGGTGTCGAAATTGGCATTCGTCGTCTGGAGGCCCGTCCGACAGCTGACCTGTGCATTGACTGCAAAACGCTGGCAGAAATCCGCGAAAAACAGATGGCCGGTTAATCCCAGCCCTGCCAAAACGCTACCACAGGCGGGAGTCTCTCCCGCCTGATTACTTTCTGCTCTGCGTAATGATGCCAACTGACTATATTGGGCGCTTCGCGCCATCCCCCTCTGGCGAACTGCATTTCGGCTCGCTTATCGCCGCTCTCGGCAGCTATCTGCAGGCCCGAGCCCATCAGGGTATCTGGCGCGTGCGGATCGAAGATATTGACCCTCCTCGTGAAGTTCCCGGTGCGGCAGAGACCATTCTGCGTCAGCTGGAACATTACGGCCTGCACTGGGATGGCGACGTGCTCTGGCAGTCGCAGCGCCATGACGCCTACCGCGAACGCCTGGCCTGGCTGCACGCCCAAGGACTCTCGTATTACTGCACCTGCACCCGGTCACGCATTCAGAGCGTCGGCGGCGTTTACGACGGCCATTGCCGCACGCTGCGCCACGGCCCGGAAAATGCGGCGGTGCGCGTCATGCAGTGCCATCCGGTAACGCAATTTGACGATCGACTGCTGGGCGAGATCCACGCCGATGCGCGTCTGGCGCAGGAAGATTTTATTATTCACCGCCGCGACGGGCTGTTTGCCTATAACCTGGCGGTGGTGGTGGACGATCATTTCCAGGGTATTACTGAAATTGTGCGCGGGGCCGATTTGATTGAGCCCACCGTCCGGCAAATTTCGCTGTACCAACTGTTTGGCTGGCCGGTACCGGACTATATTCACCTGCCGCTGGCGCTGAACGAAAAAGGGATGAAACTCTCGAAACAGAATCATGCCCCGGCGTTGCCGACCGGCGATCCTCGCCCGGTTCTTATCAATGCTTTACAATTTCTAAACCAGGATGTAACAAATGAGTGGCAGGATCTGCGAACCGAGGAAATACTGGAAAAAGCGGTCACTCTCTGGACGCTAAAGACAGTGCCGAAAATCCAGCATTCTCAAATGCGTCTCGCTGAGCTATGATTAGCCGCTATTTTTTGTCCTGAATTCTGAAACACACACTACCGAGGTGTATTATTTTTACCCGAGTCGCTAATTTTTGCCGTAAGGTGCTGAGCCGCGATGAGAGCATGGCGGAAGACGTCATTGTTCAAAACCCGATGTCGGTTATTCCGCGCGAGCAGCATGCTATTTCCCGCAAAGATATCAGTGAAAACGCCCTGAAGGTGCTCTATCGCCTGAATAAAGCCGGCTATGAGGCCTATCTCGTGGGTGGCGGGGTGCGTGATTTACTGCTGGGCCAAAAACCAAAAGATTTTGACGTGACCACCAGCGCCACGCCTGAGCAGGTGCGTAAATTATTCCGCAACTGCCGCCTGGTCGGTCGGCGCTTCCGTCTTGCTCACGTCATGTTTGGCCCTGAAATCATCGAAGTCGCGACTTTCCGCGGCCATCACGAAGGCAACCCGCCAGACCGTACGACCTCTCAGCAAGGTCAGAACGGCATGTTGCTGCGCGACAACATCTTCGGTTCTATCGAAGAAGATGCCCAGCGCCGTGATTTCACTATCAACAGCCTGTATTACAGCGTGGCTGACTTCACCGTACGCGATTTCGTCGGTGGCGTGCCGGATCTGAAAGCGGGTTTAATCCGCCTGATCGGCACCCCGGAAACACGCTACCGTGAAGATCCGGTGCGTATGCTGCGTGCCGTGCGGTTTGCCGCCAAGCTGAATATGCGTATCAGCGCAGAGACCGCCGAGCCGATCCCGCGCCTGGCGACGCTTATTAACGATGTGCCACCGGCGCGTCTGTTTGAAGAAGCGCTCAAGCTGCTGCAGGCAGGCTACGGTTTTGAAACCTACAAGCTACTGCGCGAATACGGCCTGTTCCAGCCCCTGTTCCCGAGCATCACGCGTAACTTCACCGAACAGGGTGATAGCGCGATGGAGCGCATCATTGACCAGGTGCTGAAGAACACGGACAGCCGCATTCATAACGATATGCGCGTTAACCCGGCGTTCCTCTTTGCCGCGATGTTCTGGTATCCGCTGCTGGAAATGGCGCAGAAGATTGCCCAGGAAAGCGGTCTGGTCTATCACGATGCCTTTGCACTGGCGACCAACGACGTGCTGGATGAAGCCTGCCGCTCGCTGGCGATCCCGAAACGTATTACCACGCTGGTGCGTGATATCTGGCAGCTTCAGCTGCGGATGTCCCGTCGTCAGGGTAAGCGCGCCTGGAAGTTAATGGAGCATCCAAAATTCCGTGCGGCTTACGATCTGATGGCCCTGCGCGCAGAAGCAGAAAACGACCGCGAGCTGCAGCTTCTGGTGCAGTGGTGGGGTGAGTTCCAGGTTTCTGCTCCGCCGATGCAAAAAGACATGCTGACCGATCTGGATGAAGAGCCGACGCCGCGCCGCCGTCATCGTCGTCCACGCAAACGTGCCCCACGCCGCGAAGGCGCTGCGTGACGCTAGCGTATATCGCCATCGGCAGCAATTTGGCCTCTCCACTGGAGCAGGTCAACGCTGCCGTACAGGCGATGGGCGATATCCCGCAAACGCGCGTTGTCGCCCTCTCCGCGTTCTATCGCACCCCCCCTTTAGGCCCGCAGGATCAGCCCGACTACCTCAATGCCGCCATTGCACTGGATACCACTCTCAGCGCCGACGCGCTGCTGAACCATACCCAGCGCATCGAGCTGCAGCAGGGCCGGGTGCGCAAGGCCGAACGCTGGGGACCGCGCACGCTGGATTTAGACATCATGCTGTTTGGTGATGAGGTGATCCACAGCGAGCGTCTGACGGTACCGCATTACGACATGAAACGTCGCGGTTTTATGCTGTGGCCGCTGTTTGAAATCGCCCCCCAGCTCACCTTCCCCGATGGCGAAACGCTCAGCGCCGTTTTGCAGCAGCTTAACGCCGAAAAACCCGCCCGCTGGTAACCTTTACCCTCCGCAATAAGCCGTAAAACATTTGTGGTTTATCGGTTATCTAAAATCATTGTTCCCTCGAATGTTACTGTTAGAATGCGCAAAGATTCGCTTTGGGCTATCAGGAAACAGTATGAAACCAACCACCATCTCCACCTTGCAGAAATGCAAACAGGACAAGCAGCGCTTCGCCACCATTACCGCCTATGACTACAGCTTCGCCAAACTTTTTGCCGAAGAAGGGATTAATGTCATGCTGGTTGGCGACTCGTTAGGGATGACGGTGCAGGGACATGACTCCACCCTGCCCGTAACGGTAGAAGATATTGCTTATCACACCCGCGCGGTTCGTCGCGGTGCGCCAGCCTGCCTACTGCTCGCTGACCTGCCGTTTATGGCATATGCCACGCCGCAACAGGCGTTTGAGAATGCCGCCATCGTGATGCGCGCCGGGGCCAACATGGTCAAAATCGAAGGCGGCGCCTGGCTTGTTGACACGGTCAAAATGCTGACCGAACGCGCAGTGCCGGTGTGCGGGCATCTGGGGCTAACCCCGCAGTCGGTCAATATCTTTGGCGGCTATAAGGTGCAGGGACGCGGCGACGCGGCGCAGACGCTGTTTGACGACGCGCGAGCCATCGAAGCCGCAGGCGCTCAGCTGCTGGTGCTGGAGTGCGTGCCGGTAGCGCTGGCGAAGCGTATCACCGAGGCGCTGTCGATTCCGGTGATCGGCATTGGTGCCGGTAACGTCACCGACGGCCAGATCCTGGTGATGCACGATGCGTTTGGCATTACCGGCGGTCACATTCCTAAATTTGCGAAGAATTTCCTCAGTGAGGCAGGCGACATGCGCGGCGCGGTCAGGCAGTATATTGCCGATGTTGAAGCCGGTGTTTATCCGGGTGAAGAACACAGTTTCCAGTAAGGGGTCTTATTGTGCTAATCATTGAAACTCTGCCGCTGCTGCGCCAGCATATTCGCCGTCTGCGTCAGGAAGGCAAACGTATCGCGCTGGTGCCAACCATGGGCAACCTGCACGACGGCCACATGAAGCTGGTCGAAGAAGCCAAAGCCCGCGCCGATGTGGTGGTGGTCAGCATTTTCGTCAACCCGATGCAGTTTGATCGTGCCGACGATCTGGTGCGCTACCCGCGCACCCTGCAGGAAGATTGCGAGAAGCTGAAAAAGCAGCAGGTGGATTTTGTCTTCTCCCCTGCCCCCGCCGATATCTATCCAAAAGGCACGGAAGAGACCACCTTTGTCGACGTACCGGGTATCTCGACCATGCTTGAAGGTGCCAGCCGTCCGGGGCATTTCCGCGGCGTCTCTACCATCGTCAGCAAGCTGTTTAACCTGGTTCAGCCAGATATCGCCTGCTTCGGCGAGAAAGATTTCCAGCAGTTGGCGTTAATTCGCAAAATGGTCGCCGACATGGGCTACGACATCGAGGTTGTGGGCGTGCCGATCGTGCGCGCCAAAGACGGCCTCGCGCTGAGCTCCCGCAATGGCTACCTCACCGCTGAGCAGCGCAAAATTGCGCCGGGCTTAAGCCAGGTGATGAATAACATGGCTGAACAACTGGTGGCGAAGGCATTAACGGCGGAAGAGATTATCGCCCTTGCTGAACAGGCGCTGAACGATAAAGGTTTGCGTGCGGATGACGTGCAAATCCGTGATGCCGACACGTTGCTTGAATACACCGACGCCAGCAAACGTGCAGTCATCCTGGTTGCCGCATGGCTCGGTCAGGCGCGTCTCATCGATAATAAAGTGATCGACCTGGCGTAGTCCCCTTCCCCTGGCCTCTCCTGCGGGAGGGGCTGATGAATGATGATTAAAGGTAAACGTAATGATTCGCAAAATGCTGCAAGGTAAGCTTCACCGTGTGAAAGTCACTCAGGCCGATCTGCACTATGAAGGTTCCTGCGCGATCGACCAGGATTTTCTCGACGCTGCGGGTATTCTGGAAAACGAAGCCATTGATATCTGGAACGTAAATAACGGCAAGCGCTTCTCAACCTACGCCATCGCTGCCGAGCGCGGATCGAAAATCATCTCCGTTAACGGCGCGGCGGCACACTGTGCAAGCGTCGGGGATATCGTGATTATCGCCAGCTTCGTAATGATGTCAGATGAAGAAGCCCGCCGCTGGCAGCCAAAAGTGGCCTACTTTGAAGGCGACAACGAGATGAAACGTCTCGCCAAAGCGATCCCGGTTCAGGTTGCGTGATTCTATCCTTGCGGCTGGTTGCTGATCAGCCGCGACATCGTCTCTAAAGAGTCCGTTCTGAGAACGTAAAGACGCTTTAGCAAGAACGGATTATCCCCCGGCTTCACCTTCCCTTTCACCGTCGTCACCGCCAGATGAAACCCAGCGTCATTCGCCGCCTTCACCGCGTCATCGTCATATCCGCCAAAGGGATAAGAGAGATAGAGGACATGCGGGTTGAACTGAGACAAGGCCCGGCGCGAATGTTTAAAGTCCATCAGGATATTCGCGTAGCTGCGGCTCAGCAAAATGGGGTGCCTGGCATCGTCGACCCGATGCAGGAAGTGGGTGTGCGACTGAACATCAAACACGTCCTGAATCCCTTTTAGCTCTGAAATGCTCATAAACTGCAGGGCCTTTGGGTTCCAGGCAAGTGGATGCGCTTTGATGCGCGACGAGATAATAAATGCAGTGGCCTTAAAGCCATTGGCTTTGAGGATCGGCCAGGCGTAGCGGCTGACCGATTTCAGGCCGTCGTCAAAGGTGATGACCACCGCACGCGCGGGCAAGTTCATCTTGTTACGCACGTAGCCTTCCAACTGATACAGGGTCAGGGTGGTGTAGCCCTGATCGCGCAGCCAGGCCATCTGGTTAGTGAAGGCGCGCACGCTGGTCGTGGTGGAGGTATGACGAAAGCGGGTGTTCTCTTCATCGCGCAGAATGTGGTGATAGGTCAGCACCGGCAGGCCGTTGTCTTCCTGGGCATCGAGGCTGCTGACCCACGCCAGACGGTTGGCGATGCGGATCTGAAACCAGGTCTGATTGAGCCGATCCTTGAGCTTGCTGAGGATCGGATAGCGCAGGTTATCGGCCAGGGTGCCAAAGGGCGCGCTGCCGCCATTCGGCGCATTGTAGACCGGGGTGTCTTTCCAGGTAATTAAGTTCTGGTTGCTGAGCGGCTTGTTGAGATCGCCGAGGCTGTCCTCGACGCGCTGTTTCCCCTGCACTTCTTCAAGGTGGCCTTTGTCGATAAAGCCGGTGCCAAAGCCGAAGCGAAACTCATAGTAATCCGCATCAGTGGGCACCACGGCAACGATTTGACCGGCACGGACATTGCCGACCGTTACTACCCGGTTGCCGACCTGCGCCCAGACAGCCGCATCTTCGGTGGTTTGCATATAGCGGGCCGGGAGCCCTTGTTGGCTCAACAGGCTGGCAGACGCGCCGCCGGAAACCAGCAGCAGAAGCAGGAGACAAATACGCGAGAACATAAGGAATTATTCAGTACGATGAACTGTCGCCATTGTAACAAAAGCGACAGCAATACCAATGTTTAATATTTCTACAGTGGGGGGTGCAGGACAAAAGGCGGGTTTTTCTGCTGCTGATGCCACAGGCTGCCGACATCCGGCGCGCCCCTCGCGACAATGGTATTGCGAAAGCCGACGCTGTCCGTCATCTCGCGCAGCGGATACAGGCTCTCCAGCAGCGGATAGCTTACCCCGTAAATCACTTCGCAATTGTCGTGCTTGTGGCTGAGCAGGGCTGCCGCACGATAAGGCGCGGCCCCGGCAACGTCGGTCAGGAAGATCACCCCGTCGCCGCGGTCGACCTGATGCTGGGCATCGCACATCATCCGGCTGAGCATATTGCCGCTTAATCCACGCCAGTAGTTAACGACCTGACACTGGACCAGCGGCCCAAACCGGACGGCGAGCTTATCCGCCATCTTTTGCGCATGTTCGTCATGGCACGTAATTACCCAACCCAGCATCGTTAACCCTCCTCAGAAGGGAGTAGTGTAACCGGGTTTGGGGGAGTCGAGGCTGACAGTGGTCAATAAACGGCCCGGCGGACAGAACGCCGCCGGGCCGGGGGATCAGGTACGCAAACCGCGTCCGCGCTGGATCAGATACCAGCACAGCAGATAGAAACCAATGATAAAGATTGCCAGCACGCCCACGGTGGTGAACAGCGGCACATCGCTGATCCCGAGGAAGCCAAAGCGGAAGCCGCTGATCATGTAGACGATCGGGTTGAGGTGCGACAGCGCCTGCCAGAACGGTGGCAGCAGCGTCAGGGAGTAAAATACCCCACCGAGGTAGGTCAGCGGCGTCAGGACGAAGGTCGGGATCAGACTGATGTCGTCAAAGGTTTTGGCGAACACCGCATTCAGCAGACCGGCCAGCGAGAACAGCACCGCCGTCAGCAGCAGCGTCAGGCCGACAAACAGCCATGAGTGCACCTGGAACGGTACAAAGAACAGTGAAATCGCGGTGACCAGCACCCCGACGCACAGGCCGCGCGCCACCCCGCCGCCCACATATCCGGCGATGACAACGTGGGTAGGCACCGGCGCCACCAGCAGCTCTTCAATGTTGCGCTGAAACTTGGCGCTGAAGAACGACGAGGCGACGTTGGCGTAGGCATTGGTGATCACCGCCATCATGATCAGGCCCGGCACGATAAACTGCATGTAGGTGAAGCCATGCATCTCGCCAATCCGCGAACCAATCAGGTTGCCGAAGATAATGAAGTAGAGCGTCATGGTGATCACCGGCGGCACCAGGGTCTGGATCCAGATGCGCATAAAGCGGTTGATCTCTTTGGCCCAGATACTTTTCAGCGCCACCCAGTAAAGCTGCGTCATGCGCGATCTCCTTGTTTTTCATGGACCAGCGAGACAAACAGCTCTTCCAGTCGGTTAGCTTTGTTACGCATACTCAATACCTGAACGCCCTGCTGGCTCAGTTGACTGAACACGCTGTTGATCCCCTGCTCGCGCAGCACTTCCACTTCCAGCGTCGAGGTATCCACCAGTCGATACTGATAGCCTTCCAGCTTCGGCAGGGGGCTTTTCGCCGCCAGATCGAGAATAAAGGTCTCCGATTTCAGCTTGGAAAGCAGGTTTTTCATCGAGGTGTTTTCTACCAGCCCGCCGTGCTGAATGATGCCGATGTTGCGACACAGCATCTCCGCCTCTTCCAGATAGTGGGTGGTGAGAATGATCGTGGTGCCTTTGTCGTTTAAATCCTTTAAAAAACCCCACATTGAGCGACGCAGTTCGATATCTACCCCGGCGGTAGGCTCATCGAGGATCAGCAGTTTTGGCTCGTGCATTAACGCGCGGGCGATCATCAGGCGACGCTTCATGCCGCCGGATAGCATCCGTGCACGTTCGTTGCGTTTTTCCCACAGATCGAGCTGTTTCAGGTATTTTTCGCTGCGCTCAACCGCTTCTTTACGCTCCACGCCATAGTAGCCCGCCTGGTTAACCACAATCTGCTGAACGGTCTCAAACGGATTGAAGTTAAACTCCTGCGGTACCAGCCCCAGCTGACGTTTGGCGTTGACCACGTCCTTTTCCAGGTCGTAGCCAAACACGCTCACCCGACCGGAGGATTTGTTCACCAGCGAGCTGATAATGCCGATGGTAGTGGATTTTCCTGCCCCGTTAGGCCCCAGAAGCGCATAAAAATCACCGGCTTCGACTTTAAGATCTATCCCGCGCAGAGCCTGAACGCCCCCCGGATAGGTTTTTGTAAGCTTCTCGAGCTCCAGTGCAATTGTCATGACGTAGACTTACCCATTGTTCTGACACGCGATGTGTTGGTTTAAAAAAAAATCGAGTTGCCCTATATTAGCGCAACGCACTCACTCGGTTACAGGTCGTTAACCCTCCATGAATGACATAGATACACTCATCAGCAATAACGCACTATGGTCAAAGATGCTGCTGGAAGAAGATTCCGGTTTTTTTGAGAAACTGGCTCTGGCACAGAAACCACGCTTTCTATGGATTGGATGCTCCGACAGCCGCGTACCTGCTGAACGTCTGACTGGTCTCGAACCTGGCGAACTGTTTGTGCACCGTAACGTTGCCAACCTGGTTATCCACACCGATCTGAACTGCCTGTCTGTGGTTCAGTATGCGGTGGATGTGCTGGAAGTCGAACATATCATTATCTGCGGCCACTACGGCTGTGGTGGCGTGCAGGCGGCGGTCGAGAATCCGGAACTGGGTTTGATCGACAACTGGCTGCTACACATCCGTGATATCTGGTTCAAACATAGCTCACTGCTGGGCGCGATGCCGCAGGAACGTCGTCTGGACACCCTGTGTGAACTGAACGTAATGGAGCAGGTGTACAACCTCGGGCATTCCACCATTATGCAGTCCGCCTGGAAGCGCGGACAGAAAGTGACCATTCACGGCCTGGCTTACGGCATCCACGACGGCCTGCTGCGCGACCTGGAAGTGACCGCCACCAACCGTGAAACGCTGGAGCAGCGCTACCGTCAGGGCGTCTCAAACCTGACTCAGAAACACGTCAACCACAAGTAAGCTGCTGGTAAAAACAAAACGGCAACGCAAGTTGCCGTTTTTAGTGTTTGCACCCTCTCCCCGTGGGTGTACAGACCGGGGACATGGTAAACAGGTGTTCGGGGACATGGTGAACACTTTTTAACACCCTTTACCCATGGTGATCGACTTTTTCTTCAGGTCGAT
>NZ_JAMGZJ010000078.1 GCF_025564085.1 Silvania confinis
GTACGTAATGACATGGTATCTCTCGCATCCCACGGCATAAGCGACTCCATATACGGGTTCTTATGCCTTAGTTGTAAGTGTCTACCATGTCCCCGAACAAGCGTTCACTATGTCCCCAGTCTGTACACCCACGGGGAGAGGGAGAAAACCGGTTAACTGTACTGACGCACCCGCGCCAATAGGGCTTCCACGCTGTCGATCCGGTCGGCTATTACAATCAGCGCTTTGCCGAGTGTAATGGCATGGCGCAGGCATTCGTGGCGCATCTCGTCATCCTGAATGGTGTCGATATCCGCCACGTGTGACAGCCCCACGCTGCGGCGGATAAGCTCGGTGCCGCAGAAACCAATCGCGTCCTGCCACACTTTTTTCAGAAACTCGCTGGCGTAGCCCGGCACGCTGAGCGCGGCATCGCGGGACTTTTCTGCGGCCAGCGCCTGGAAGCGTTCAGCGAAGGTAGTCCACAGCTGCTGGATGTCGAGCAGCCGCTGTTCACGTCCGGCGGCGGCATCACGAATACCGAGATGGCCCGGCAGGCCACAGAAGTTAAGCAGCAGGTTGCCGATCGCGGTGCCAATATCAAAGCCAATCGGGCCAAAGTAGCCAAATTCGGCGTCAATCGCCTTCAGGCTGCCCTCAGCGACAAAAATCGACCCGCTGTGGATATCGCCGTGCAGCAGCGCCTCGGCCTGCGAGAAGAAGCGGTGCTTCAGGGAGGCGACGGCGATTTTGAGCTGGTCGTCATTGCGCAGGGCGGCAACGTCGTTTTCCAGCGCGGCCGGGTAGTTATTGCGCTCGTGGATCTGGTACGGATCGTTGAAGAACAGATCTTCGGTGATCTCGCACATCTCCGGGTTGATAAATTGCGCCACCCGCACTTTTTTGGTGTGCGGATGCAGATAAAAATCGCTGGTGTGGAACAGGGTATGTGCCAGGTATTCGCCCAGCTGACGCGCGGCTTGCGGGTAGTAAACATTGCCGATCAGCTCGCCGCGCCAGATTTTATGGCTGGAGAGATCTTCCATCACCATCACCGCCAGTTCGGGGTCGAAATGATGGATTTTCACCGTGTGCTGGGGGCTGTGCTGATAGTGCTCGACCAGCGTTTCAGCTTCAAGACGCGCGCGATCCAGCGTCAGTGGCCAGGATTCGCCCACGCAGCGCACATAGGGCAGCGCCTGTTTGACGATAATGCGGCTTACGCCCTGGCTGTCGAAAATTTTAAACACCAGATTGAGGTTGCCGTCGCCCACCTCCTGCGCCTCCACCAGTGACGATGGGTTTTCAAGGCCGCCAAACTGCTGGGCATACGCCACGGCGTCCTGAGCGGTAAAGGTACGGTATTGCGACATTGCCGGTTCCTCATGGGTTTTCATAATAAAGACATTCAGACGTCTATACATCTGGAATTCATCCTGACACAATGTGACACAACAACGCAACAGAGAATTAACGACATGCAGACATTACAGACGACCAGCCTGCGAGTGGCGAACAATCAGTTATTTATTCTCGATCAGCAGGCGCTCCCGCAGGAGAAACGCTGGCTGGATGCTTCAACCGTAGAGGCGCTGGTGGGGCATATTCACGCCCTGAGGGTGCGCGGTGCGCCGCTGATTGGTCTCTCTGCCAGTCTGCTGCTGGCGCTGCTGGCGGAAAATGGCCACAGCCGGGATGAGCTGGCGGTTGCGCTGGAGACGCTGCGTGCATCGCGCCCGACGGCGGTGAACCTGATGAACAACCTCGATCGCATGAAGCTGGCGCTGTGGCAGGAGGATTTTGTCCCTGAGCTGGTGAGCGAAGCGCTGCGCCTGATTGAAGAAGACAAACAGCTCTGCGAGGCCATTGCCCTGGCAGGCAGCGCGCTGGTGCAGCCGGGCAGCCGTCTGCTGACCCACTGCAACACCGGCGGGCTGGCGACGGCGGGCGTTGGCACCGCGCTGGGGGTGATTGCCCTCGCGCATCAGCAGGGCAAAGTCAGTAATGTCTGGGTGGATGAAACCCGTCCGCTGCTGCAGGGCGGCAGGCTGACGGCGTGGGAGCTGGGCGAGCTGGGCGTGCCGTATCAGCTTATCGCTGACTCGATGGCTGCCAGCTTAATGGCCAAAGGGCAGGTGGACGCCATCTGGGTGGGAGCGGACCGCATTGCCGCCAATGGTGATGTGGCGAACAAAATCGGCACCTATTCTCTGGCGGTGCTGGCGAAATTCCACGGTATTCCGTTCTATGTAGCCGCTCCGCAAACCACGCTCGACCCGCACTGCCCGAACGGCGATGCCATCCCGATTGAACAGCGCGATCCGCGCGAAGTGACCGGCGTGGCGGGGAGTTTCGGTGCGGTACAGTGGGCGCCGGTTGATGCCCAGGTCTATAACCCGGCGTTTGACGTTACGCCTGCGGCACTGATTAGCGGTTGGGTGCTGGATACGGGTGTGGTGTTGCCGGAAGCGGTAGAGCAGGGGATATTTGGGGGGTAGTGCGGTCTGATGCCCTCACCCTGGCCCTCTCCCACGGGGAGAGGGAACAAACGTTTATCTAGGGCAATCGTGGATACGCATCCGCAATGGCGTCACCGGTAAACTGAGCGACCCAGCCTTCCGGGTTATCGAAAATACGAATGGCGGTAAAGTTCGGCTCGGATCCCATATCAAACCAGTGCGGCGTTCCGGCGGGAACGGAGATCAGGTCGTTCTTTTCGCACAGCACCTGATACACCTGGTCGTCAATGTGCAGGCAAAACAGCCCGGCACCTTCAACAAAGAAACGCACTTCGTCTTCGCCGTGGGTGTGCTCATTAAGGAACTTCGCGCGCAGGGCGTCTTTCTGCGGGTTGTCCGCGCGCAGGCTGATCACATCCCAGCTCTGATAGCCTTTTTCTGCCACCAGCTTATCAATGGCGTGCTGATAGGCATTGATCACCGTTTCGGCAGCCGGATCACGGCCTAAATCGCGGTCCGCTTCCCAGCGTTCAAAACGCACGCCACGGGCGTTTAACTTCTCGGCAATCGCGGCGGCGTCAGTGCTGTGCCATTCGGGCTGGCTGGCTTCGTTATCAGAAAAAATGGTCAATGCGCTCATGAAGGGATCTGCTCCGGATTAATGTCATCGAACTGATGCACCTGGTGATGATGGCTGGCGCCGTCGTCGTCGCCGCGAATCAACTGCAGGGTGCGAAAACCTGCCTGTTCAGCGGCGTCCAGTTCCTGATAAACATCAGACAAAAACAGGATCTGCGACGGGGCAACGCCAATTTGCGTCGCAATATTCTGATAAGACTGCGTTTCTCGCTTGGCCCCGATGTGGGTATCAAAATAACCGCTGAACAGATGAGTAATATCACCTTCGTCGCTGTAGCCAAATAACAGTTTTTGCGCGGCAACGGAGCCCGAGGAATAAACATATAAATCAATACCCTGCGCTTTCCATTTCTCAAGAGAAGGCAGGACGTCCGGGTAGAGGTGGCCGGTGAAGTCGCCGTTGAGGTAGCCCTCCTGCCAGATGATGCCCTGTAACGCCTTGAGCGCGGTGGATTTGCGATCCTGGTCTATAAACGCAAACAGGGTCTCAACCAGGTCGCTGGCGCTGGCGTGCGGCTGGTCGATCTCTTCACGCAGATTGTCCAGAATGGTGTTGACCGGTTCGGCGTACTGTTGCGCACTGACAAACGCGGCCAGGCGTTCGCGCGCATAGGGGAACAGGACATTATGGACAAAACGGATATCGCTGGTGGTGCCTTCAATATCCGTCACAATCGCGCGAATCATACTCTCTCCAGTTGTCGTAAACGCATCTCGCACTCGAACAAGAATTCGAGGCCTTCAAGGTGACGCCGGGCTTCTGCCACATCGCGTCCCCAGCAGGTTAAGCCATGACCGCGCAGAAGAAAACCATAATTAAACGGATGCGTCTGTGCGTAATCGGCGATACGTGACGCCAGCGCGTCAATATCCTGGTCGTTATCAAAAACAGCGATGCTAAGGGTATCGAGATGGGTGGTCTGCCCGCTGAGCGATTTCTGCATTTCAAAGCCGCTGATCTGCAGTTCTGGCCCTTTGATTAACCGTGAGAGTACCGTCGCATTGACCGTATGGACATGCAGCACCGCATTGGCTTCAGGGAAGAGACGATAAACCAGCGTATGCAGCCCGGTTTCGGCCGAGGGCTTACGCCCGGAAGGGGCGCGGTTGGTGGCAATCTCAACCTGCAGGAAGTCATCGGTGGTCAGGCTGCCTTTATCTTTGCCCGATTCGCTGAGCCAGCACCAGCTGTCGTCCTGGCGGATGGACATGTTGCCGCCTGTCGCGGGCGCCCAGCCTTTGGCACCGATCCAGTGACAGGCGTCGACCAGGAATGTGAGTTGCAGGTTGTCTGTCATGGTCCTTATTACCTCTGTCGGTCAGGCATATCGTTATGGTTTAGACGTCTAAGCGTCTTGATTGCCAAATACTAACATCGTGTTATAGTGGCAGCAACATATGGATTACATACAGGCCCGGCATAATGACTAATAACGTATTGATTCCTGACAGTAAACTTCCCAATCTTGGTACCACCATCTTTACGCAAATGAGTGCGCTGGCCCAGCAGCATAACGCCATCAATCTGTCGCAAGGATTCCCGGATTTTGATGGCCCTGACTATCTCCAGCAACGGCTGGCTTATCACGTGGCCAACGGTGCGAATCAGTATGCGCCGATGACCGGCGCACAGCCGCTGCGCGAAGCGATTGCCGATAAAACCGCCGAACTGTATGGCTACAAACCGGATGCGAACAGCGACGTGACAGTCACCGCAGGGGCAACCGAAGCCCTGTTTTCGGCCATCACTGCGCTGGTACGCACCGGTGATGAGGTGATTTGCTTTGACCCAAGTTACGACAGTTATGCGCCCGCGATAGCGCTGTCGGGCGGCGTGGTGAAACGGGTGGCGCTGCAGCCGCCGCATTTCCGCCCCGACTGGCAGGCCTTTGCCGCCCTGCTGAGCGATAAAACCCGGGTGGTGATTTTGAATACCCCGCATAACCCGTCGGCCACGGTGTGGCGGCAGGACGACTTCGCCGCGCTGTGGCAGGCAATTGCGCAACGTGAAATTTATGTGCTGAGCGACGAAGTGTATGAGCATATCTGTTTTGCCGAAGAGGGGCATGCCAGCGTGCTGGCGCACCCGCAGCTGCGCGAGCGGGCGATCGCCGTTTCATCCTTCGGCAAAACCTTTCATATGACCGGCTGGAAAGTGGGCTACTGCGTGGCACCGGCGGCGATCAGCGCCGAGCTGCGCAAGGTGCATCAGTTCCTGACCTTCGCGGTCAATACTCCGGCACAGCTGGCAATCGCCGATATGCTGCGCAATGCGCCGGAACATTACCGCGAGCTGCCGGACTTCTATCGCGCCCGTCGGGATCTGTTTATTTCGGCGCTGGGTGCCAGTCGGCTGGAAGTGTTGCCCTGCGACGGGACCTATTTCCTGCTGGCGGATTACAGCGCGATTTCCGATCTCGATGATGTCCGTTTCTGCCAGTGGTTAACCACGGAGGTGGGCGTGGCGGCGATCCCGTTATCCGTATTCTGCGCTGATCCCTTCCCGCACAAGCTTATTCGACTCTGTTTCGCCAAGCAGGAAGCCACATTGCTGGCGGCGGCAGAGCGGCTTAAAACGCTGTAACGACAGGCCGAGGGTAATCATTTAAATACACTGGAGCAATACAATAGCTCCGGTGTACTTATTTTCTCTGGGAAATAAAATCAACTAAAATTATTTTTAGTGTCAATCATATTTAAACCCTTCCGTGCTTATTTGATTAATAAACCCGGCGAAAATCTTACTGTTTAACGCCGCACGGTTATACATCATATAAATATCTGCCATTGGTAACGTAAAGGGTGTATTGACTTTCTTCAGCTTTAAAATATCCCGATATTGTTGATATGCGACCTCAGGAATATATCCCAGTAAATTGGATGCGCTAATCATGGTAATCAGTGAGAAAAAGGAGTCGCAGCGAAAGCCAATTTTTCTGTCGGGTAAAGTTTGCTCTGCCGCGGCCTGGAACGTGATTAAACCGGGGGACAAGGATATAAACTGGGCGAATTTTTCCTCCCTCAGCTGTTCAAGTGTGGCCGAATCACCCATGCGCGGATGATCCTCCCGGCAGACAGTAACAATGGGCACGTTCATAAAGTGATTGCAAACAATTGAGCGATTCGAAACGGCGGACAGCGAAAACACCAGATCGGCTTTGCGGTAGGCCAGCAGGTCCTCAGCGGAGTCTTTGGAAAGCAGCAGATCGTGATATTCGACTTCGTAGTTGTGCTCGCGCATCAACAATTTCATCGGGGCCAGCAGCCGGTCAGGGGTCAGAATTTGTGGCGAGTAGATAACGATATTCTTCTCAAGCGTCGAGCCATGCATAACGTTAATCGTCTGCTCAATCTGATTGAGGTTCTCTTCGAGATGTTTATGCAGGTTCATGCCCACGGTTGTGGGGGTAATTCCTTTACCTGATCGAATAAACAGCGGATCGTTCAGCTGGTTGCGCAAGCGCTGTAACGACTGGCTAACCGCAGAGGGGGTAATAAAGAGCGTTTCAGCTGCCTTGCTGATGCTAAGGTGCTGATAAATGCATTCGAAGATAACCAGTAGATTAAGATGAAATTTTTTCAGATCGTAGAGATTAGCCATAATTCATCCTGATAAGCTGTGTCGCCATCGTGAAGAGATACACGATTACTATAGAAGTAAGTGAGTCATTCACAATCCCTTTAAGTGAATAACTTAACTAAATTTAAATTACAACTTAATATATCATGGCTGCAGATTAATGAAATAATCTATCAGTTGTTATTGGAATACTTTTATCCGAAATAAATGACGGCGGCTGTTGAAATTCTGCCTGCAGTCACGTATCAAGGCGGCCATTCCAGCGCTAATGGTGCGGTTCAGCGGTTGTAAGGTATTGCTGATTGATTTGATAATGAAAACGCATTAGCCCCGTTTCGGAAAGTTGGGTAACTTAGCCCTCAACGAAACCACGGAGGAAGTGCAGATGTCTTTAATTAATACCAAAATTAAACCTTTTAAAAACCAGGCATTCAAAAACGGTGACTTCGTCGAAATCACCGAGAAAGATACTGAAGGTCGCTGGAGCGTGTTCTTCTTCTACCCGGCTGATTTTACCTTCGTCTGCCCGACCGAACTGGGTGACGTGGCTGACCATTACGACGAGCTGCAGAAGCTGGGCGTAGACGTTTATTCTGTTTCTACCGACACCCACTTCACCCATAAAGCGTGGCACAGCAGCTCTGACACCATCGCCAAAATCAAATACGCGATGATCGGCGACCCGACTGGCGCCCTGACCCGTAACTTTGAAAACATGCGTGAAGACGAAGGTCTGGCCGATCGCGGCACCTTTATCGTTGACCCGCAGGGCATCATCCAGGCCATCGAAGTTACCGCTGAAGGTATTGGCCGTGACGCATCTGACCTGCTGCGCAAAATCAAAGCCGCACAGTACGTCGCTTCCCACCCAGGTGAAGTGTGTCCGGCGAAATGGAAAGAAGGCGAAGCAACGCTGTCTCCGTCTCTGGACCTGGTCGGCAAGATCTAAGACTGATAAAAACGGGTGCATCGCACCCGTTTTTCTTCCCAACACCATAATGCAAGCTTCATCCAGGTCGCCCGCGAGGCAGCTTGCATGATGATGTTTTAATTAGCAGGAGATTAACGATGCTCGACACCAACATGAAAACCCAGCTCAAAGCCTATCTTGAGAAGCTGACCAAACCTGTTGAGCTGATTGCCACGCTGGATGACAGCGCTAAATCGGCAGAAATCAAGGAACTGCTGGCGGAAATTGCCGAACTGTCACCAAAAGTGACCTTCACCGAAGACAACAGCCTGCCGGTGCGCAAGCCGTCTTTCTTGATCACTAACCCAGGCTTGAATAACGGCCCGCGCTTTGCCGGTTCGCCTTTGGGACATGAATTTACCTCGCTGGTGCTGGCCCTGCTGTGGACCGGCGGTCATCCGTCGAAAGAGGCGCAGTCGTTGCTGGAGCAGATCCGCGACCTCGACGGTGATTTTGAGTTTGAAACCTACTATTCGCTCTCATGCCATAACTGCCCGGACGTGGTGCAGGCGCTGAACCTGATGGCGGTGCTGAACCCGCGCATCAAACATACCGCGATTGACGGCGGCGTATTCCAGAATGAAATCACAGATCGTAACGTAATGGGCGTTCCGGCGGTGTTTGTGAACGGCAAAGAGTTTGGTCAGGGTCGCATGACGCTGGCGGAAATTGTCGCCAAAGTGGACAGCGGCGCAGAAAAACGCGCGGCAGCCGAGCTGAACAACCGTGAGGCTTATGATGTGCTGATTGTTGGCTCCGGCCCGGCGGGTGCGGCAGCGGCGGTCTACTCCGCACGTAAAGGGATCCGTACCGGCCTGATGGGCGAACGTTTTGGCGGCCAGGTGCTGGATACGGTGGATATTGAAAACTACATTTCAGTACCCAAAACCGAAGGGCAGAAGCTGGCTGGTGCTCTGAAAGCGCACGTCAGCGACTATGAAGTGGACGTGATTGACAGCCAGAGCGCCAGCAAACTGGTCCCGGCGGCGCAGGAAGGCGGCTTGCATCAGATTGAGACTGCGTCAGGCGCTGTGCTGAAAGCGCGCAGCATCATCATTGCCACCGGTGCCAAATGGCGCAACATGAACGTGCCGGGTGAAGATCAGTATCGCACCAAAGGTGTCACTTATTGCCCGCACTGCGACGGCCCGCTGTTCAAAGGCAAGCGCGTAGCGGTGATCGGCGGCGGTAACTCCGGCGTAGAGGCGGCAATCGATCTGGCCGGTATCGTTGAGCACGTCACCCTGCTGGAGTTCGCGCCAGAAATGAAGGCTGACCAGGTGCTGCAGGATAAAGTGCGCAGCCTGAAAAATGTCGATATTATTCTCAACGCGCAGACCACTGAAGTGAAAGGCGACGGCAGTAAAGTGACCGGGATTGAGTACCGCGACCGCGTGAGCGGCGATGTGCACAGCGTTCAGCTGTCCGGGATCTTTGTTCAGATTGGTTTGCTGCCGAATACGACCTGGCTGGAGGGCGCCATCGAGCGTAACCGCATGGGCGAGGTCATCATCGACGCCAAATGTGAAACCAGCGTGAAGGGCATTTTTGCGGCGGGCGACTGCACCACCGTGCCGTATAAACAGATCATCATTGCTACTGGCGAAGGGGCAAAAGCGTCTCTGAGTTCATTCGATTATCTGATTCGCACCCAATAACATAAGAAAGTAAGTCGACACCTGCAATGCAGAGGCTACCCGAGGGTAGCCTCTTTTTTTTATCTCACCACCAGCACCGGAATGTTGGCGTGGCGGACTACGCTGGAGGCATTCGACCCCAGCAGATGGGTGGAAATTGAAGGGTTACGCGAACCGATCACCACGATATCTGCATGCATTTCGGTAGCGAACTCGTTCACCACATCGCGCACATGGCCAAAACAGACATGGGTTTTAATGCGTGACGGATCGAGGCTGAAATGGCCGACCATCGACTGCAGCCGGGTCTTCGCTTCGTGCTGGATATGCTCTTCGAAACGGCGCATATCGGCGGCAAAGCGGTGCAAGCCAAAGCTGGCCGAGCCCGGCAGAACATGAATTAAGTGAATAATGCCATCCTGCTGTGCCAGAAATTCCGCGTGGCGAATCGCCTTATCGCTGAGCTCCATCTCAAAAACATCCACCGGCATAATGATTATCTGATATATACCCGTTTCTCCCTGTTTAGTTTCAATGAACCTATTCAATCACAAAACATTATTTGTTTTTGCAGGGTCGCTGGCAGTTTTTAACTTCGCCGCCTGACGATGCTCTCCGACGTCCTCCAGGAATAATCTCAAAGCCGACTCTTTCCCCGGCTTATCGCCGCAGATGGCTACCCTTTTAAGGTTAACACGCACTTTTCACTGTTATTCGGAGGTCGCATGAAAGCATTGACGTATCACGGTCCCCATAGCGTCCGCGTTGAAACGGTTCCCGATCCGATCATCGAGCACGCCGACGATATAATTTTGCGTATCACCGCCACCGCGATCTGCGGGTCGGATTTGCATCTCTACCGCGGCAAGATCCCGCAGGTAAAACATGGCGATATTTTTGGCCATGAATTCATGGGCGAGGTCGTAGAAACCGGGCGAGAGGTGAAGGATCTGCAGAAGGGCGATCGGGTTGTGATCCCCTTCGTGATTGCCTGCGGCGACTGCTTTTTTTGCCGTATGCACCAGTACGCCGCCTGCGAGACGACCAACAGCGGGCCGGGGGCGGCCCTGAATAAAAAACAGATCCCGGCACCTGCCGCGCTGTTTGGCTACAGCCATCTGTATGGCGGCGTGCCCGGCGGTCAGGCGGAGTATGTCCGGGTGCCTAAAGGCAACGTCGGGCCGTTTAAAGTGCCGCCGCTGCTGTCGGATGACAAAGCGCTCTTTCTGTCAGATATCCTGCCCACGGCCTGGCAGGCGGCCAAAAATGCGCAGATTGAAAAAGGCAGCAGCGTGGCGGTATTCGGTGCCGGGCCAGTCGGGTTGCTGACCATCGCCTGTGCGCGGCTGCTGGGTGCCGAACAGATTTTTGTTGTCGACCATCACGATTATCGGCTGCGTTTTGCCGAGCAGCGCTACGGTGCCATCCCTGTCAACTTTGACGTAGATAACGACGCGGCGGAAAAAATTATCGCCCAGACCGCAGGCCATCGCGGAGTGGATGCGGTGATCGACGCGGTCGGGTTCGAAGCCAAAGGCAGTACCACCGAAACCGTGCTCACCAACCTGAAGCTGGAAGGCAGCAGTGGCAAAGCCTTGCGCCAGTGCATTGCCGCCGTGCGGCGCGGCGGGGTCGTCAGCGTGCCCGGGGTGTATGCCGGATTTATCCACGGGTTTATGTTCGGCGATGCCTTTGATAAAGGGCTGACATTTAAAATGGGGCAGACGAACGTTCACGCATGGCTTGGGGAACTGTTGCCGCTGATCGAGCAAGGGCTGCTCACGCCGGAGGAAATTGTCACGCACTATCTGCCGTTTGAAGAGGCAGCCCGCGGGTATGAGATTTTTGAGAAGCGTCAGGAAGAGTGCCGGAAGGTGATTCTGGTGCCGGGGGCACAAAGCCCACAAGTGGCGAAAGAGCGGGTAACGGGGTTGGTCAATGCGATGCCGCCGGCCGCCACGCTCTGAAGGCAGCAAGAGGATGCAGATGCATCCTCTGGGCAAAGCGGGTTACCGCTTGTCAGATGGGACTAGCGCAGGTATTCACCGGCGGCTTCAGGTTGCCAGATAAGCTCCAGCACCTCGAGATGCGTGGCGGTACCGCCCGGCAGCTCCCAGTGAATGGTGTCGCCAGCGCGCAGGCCAATCAACGCTGCGCCTACCGGTGCCAGAACTGAAAGCTGAGTTGCGCTGTCGGTCATTTGATTTGGATAGACCAGCGTGCGGGTGCGTTCTTCGCCGGTGGTCAGATCGCGAAATCGCACCTGGCTGTTCATGGTCACCACGTTATGCGGCATGTCCTGCGGGGCGCACATCTGCGCGCGATCCAGTTCAGCGTTCAGCGCTTCGGCAACCGGCAGCGAGGCAAAGGCCGGTTGCTCCAGCAGGCGGTCGATACGTTCGGCATCGAGCTCGTTAATGATAATGGTGGGTCTGGACATTATTTACTCCATGTCGTTAATGCTGCGACAGCCGCAGTATAGAGGCCAAAAGAAAACCCTCGCCATCCGCTAGCGAGGGTTTAACTACTGTCGATGATACTGACTCTGCGCCCGGGTTTGAAGTGATGAATATCACATTCACAGCGTGGATTTTTCCCGTCGGCGAGAACGGGTACTTTTGTATGAATTTTAGTCAAAAAACGTGATCGTTGGCCGATTTGCATTATCCTTCTTAAGCGCCTGTTATCCTGCGCCCACCTGCGTGTTGTGTTCCGTTTTAGGAGATCTCATGAGCGATTACGACAAAGTTACCCTGAAAGACGGCAGCTATTTGCATTTCAAAGACTGGGGCAGCGGACAGCCAATTGTCTTCAGCCACGGCTGGCCGCTTACGGCGGATGCCTTTGAAGATCAGATGTTATTTCTGGGGTCGCAGGGTTTTCGCGTGATTGCCCATGACCGACGCGGGCACGGTCGCTCTGCCCAGCCGTGGGATGGCAACAACATGGATCAGTACGCGGACGATCTGGCAGAGCTGACGGCGCATCTGAACCTGAAAGATGCCGTCCACGTTGGGCACTCGACGGGCGGGGGCGAAGTGGCGCGCTACATCGGGCGTCACGGTACCGACCGGGTGGCAAAAGCGGTGCTAATTAGCGCCGTCACACCGATCATGATCAAGACCGATTTTAACCCGGACGGGGTGCCGAAAGAGGTGTTTGACGGTATCCGGGATGGGGTGGTGAAGGATCGCGGTGCCTTTTTCTACGAACTGAGCGCGGCGTTTTATGGCTATAACCGTTCCGGTGCCAGCGAGTCCATCGCCGTGCGCGAAAGCTTTACCGTGCAGGGTTTGCAGGGGTCAATCAAAGGGTTGTATGACTGCATTGCGGCATTTTCGGAAACCGATTTGCGGGAAGACCTGCGCAAAATGACTATCCCGACGCTGGTTATTCATGGCGATGACGATCAGATTGTGCCGTTCGAAACCTGCGGCAAAGTGGCGGTGACGCTCCTGCCTGACGGCCAGCTAAAAGTGTACCCCGGCGCATCGCACGGAATTTGCACCACTCACAAACAGCAAATTAACGAAGACTTGCTGCACTTTATTCAGTCTTAATTTTCTACGGATTGCGTTACGCTGATCCTCCTGGGGCAGGGGGATGAGCGAAGCGTAATCCGTGCCTGCCAGTGTTAATCCGTTATCCTTCCCGAGAGCACTATGTACTTCTACCAACCTTCCCAGGGGCACGGCCTGCCGCACGATCCGTTAAACGCCATTATCGGTCCACGTCCTGTCGGCTGGATTGCCTCGTGCGATACCGAAGGTCGCCCAAACCTGGCGCCTTACAGCTTTTTCAACTGCTTCAATTATCATCCGCCGATCATTGGTTTTGCCAGCACCGGCTGGAAAGACAGCGTGCGCAATATTGTGGAAACCGGCGAATTTGTCTGGAATCTCACGACCCGTGAGCTGGCCTGCGCCATGAACGAAACTTCCGCCAGCCTGCCGCACGGTGAGGACGAGTTTATCCGCGCCGGTCTGAATAAAGCCGAAAGCCGGGTGGTCAAGGTGCCGCGCGTTGCCGAAAGCCCGGTGAACTTTGAATGTCGCCTGTCGCAATGCATCCAGCTGACGGCTGCCAGCGGAACGCCAATCGACACCTGGCTGGTGCTGGGGGAAGTGGTCGGGATCCACATTGACGAAAGCCTGCTGCAGGATGGCGTTTATCAGACCGCTAAAGCGCAGCCAGTGCTGCGTGCCGGCGGCCCAACGGCGTACTTTACGGTGAGCGAGGATCAGCGCTTTGATCTGGTGCGCCCGGATGTCCGTCAGTAGCCGATTTTATCGATCACAAACTGTTTGCCGCAGTTACCCGGATGCGGCTGTGGCGCAAAGGAGTCGGTCGCCAGCGGAACGTTGATGCTGGCGGCAGTGAGCGACATCTGGACTTCGGTGAGATACGCCGGGTTGCCGCTGCAGCTGAGTTTGACGGCTTTGACCGTCTGCGGGCCCCAGCTTCTGGCGACGGCAGCATCGAAAGCGCTGCGGGTGACGGTTTTACCGTAGTTTTCCGCTAAAAATTGCCCCAGCGGGCTGGCTTTGACTTCCTGGTTCATGCGCACCATGGTGCCAAAGTAAGCATCCGGATCGAAGCCGAAACAGACGCCGTGTTTAGCATATTCGTAGCGTTCCAGGCAGGAGTTACCGCCTGCGCCAGGCATCACGTCATTCAATTTTGCCGCGCCCGTCAGCGACAGGCCGGTTTCTGCTGCATCACATTTACGGCTGGCTTTTGCTTCCGGCATATTCGGGATCGGGCGCGTGGCGCAGCCGTAGCGAATCCAGCGACGCTCATCGACACCGCGAGCGGCGATAGATTTCGGTAAACCCGGCCACAGACCATGCACGGTCAGAATAGAGGTTTTGTCAGCGCGCTCTTTTTGCAGGCGGCACTCATCGGGGGCATCGCGGTTGCGGTCATGCAGGCTCTGGCAAAATCCAGACTGCCATGAGAGCGCCAGCACATAGCGGTCAAAATCCGCGTACTGCGTTGCCTGAAGCGGGTCTGCCTGCGCGGGGAGCGCGCACAGCGCTATCGCGGTTGCGCTGATAGCGAAAACGAAATCTTTCCTGATCATGTGAAGTCCTGGTGGTTGAAAGCAGAGTCATGCTGGAGCTTATTAAAGCACAAAAAGCGCCCGTAGGCGCTTTCTGAGAGGAGGGGGGGTTAACTGACAGCGGTGCCGGGCACCAGCACTTCGGTGGCGATAATCACGATCAGCAGCCCAACCAGCACCGGAACAGAGGTGCGTTTCACCACTTCAAACGGCGAGATTTTTGCCATACCGGCAACCGCCACCACCACGCCTGATACCGGCGAAATGGTACGACCCAGGTTAGAGGCTTGCAGCATCGGGATGGTCAGGTAAGCCGGGTTGATACCGGAGGAGTGCGCCAGTTTCGGGATCATCTCCACGAAGGCATAGAACGGCGCGTTACCGGAGCCGGTAGTCATTGCCGCCAGCATGGTCAGGACAACCAGTACCAGCATCAGGATGATACTCGCCGAACCGAACGAGGTGGCGATGGCGATCAAACTTTGAATGAAGCCGATGGTGCTCAACCCCTGGGCAAAGACCCCGGCGGCAACCAGCAGCATCACCACGCCGGCGAAGGCATCCGCCATCCCGCGATAGGCCACTTCCAGCCCGCTGAACACCTTCTGGGTATTGAAGCCACGCACAAATTCCAGAATCGCCGCCAGCAGCATACAGATCACCAGAATGGTGATGATGTGCAGTTCCGGGCCCCATTTACCGTCAAAAATCAGCACCCCGATAATCGGGGTAAACGGCATGATGGCGTAGAACGACGGTGCGGTGGTGGTGATTTCGCTGACGTCGAGTCTCTCGTGAGAGATGTTCTCTTTTTTATCGAGATATCGCTGCCAGAAGAAGTGCGCCACGGCCATGCCAATAATGGCCGCGATGGAGATCGGCAGGGTGGTTTTGAAGGCGAAGTCGATCAGCGGCATCTCGGCCGCTTTGGCCGCGAGCACCACGTCACCGGAGGTCGGAGAGAGGATAATGGCTGCCGGGGAGGCGCAAATTGCCGCCGCCGCGCCACGGCTGATGCCGACGTTAACCATGACCGGGAACAGGGTCGCCATCAGCAATACGCCAAGGCCGGTTGCTGAGGAGACGGCCAGCGACATCAGGCAGGCGACGAAATAGGCGGCAATCATCAGCAGATAAGGGGAGTTGATGTAGCTCAGCGGCTTTGAAGCCAGCTTCACGACCATGTCATTGGCGCCGATATGGGTCATGTAGGCGGCAAACCCGCAGAGCATCATGATCATCATCCCGAGATCGCCACCGCGGCTCATCAGCAGAATTTTGATGTATTCAACGATATCCGTTGCGGTGTAGCCGGTGCTGGTGGCGCTGGCTGGCAGTACCTTATGACCCATCAGGGCGCTGACAATCAGTAACGCCAGACCGCCGACGAACAATACGCCGGTCGCGGAATAGCCTTTGATGATATAGCGCGCGACGCCGACAATAACCACTACCCCAATGAGCAGTTCGATAAAGATTTGCATGAATTCCCCTGTCTCCCGACGCCCAGGGCGCAAGGATAAATAAGCAATGAAAATAAGGTGTCAAAATGTGCCCAAATATCGCGCCAGCATTGCTGACTAAAATCAATAAATCTACTACTAAAGGGGAGTTAGCCAATAATTTACACTGCAAAACGGCCTGGCTCCAGAGTCAGCCCGGAAAGAGAGGCTGCAGGGTATGGCGGAGCAGGTGGCGTTGCTACTGGCGGAGGGGTCGGTCAGTTTTGAATATCGTGAGTGGGCAACGGCGACGCTGATAATATTTCCGCTGATCGCTTTGATGATTATTTTTGTGCTGCAGTGGTTAACCCTCAGATGTATTTAAGATGGGTTTGTGATTATGGGGGGATTACCTTTTCGCTGATGGGTAGTGTGTGGTTGCTATGACTGTTTAATTATAATTTATCGATGGTGGGAGTTGTCATGTTTATTGCCTTTGCCGGTGTCTCTGCGGGGGCGAAGTTATTATCATGCTACATCTCTTCAGGCGTTGGATAAAACATATTCCTGAGATCCCTTTGAGGAAATTGAGCAGTTAATGGTTGCGATTCTCGACGGAGACACCCTGCGCATACGGGTCGAAAGTGATGACCACTGTCACCATCATTGCAGGGTTACTGCCCGTTGGGCGGTGTCGACAGCAGCAAAGAGGTGAGACGGCGGATTGCTTAACAGACGATCGGCGATTTGTTCATTATCTTCCCACGCTGGATAAGTTGTTGCCTCAGCGTTAATTTTTATCTTATATGCCGTCGCTATTTACGGCTCAAGCCGACTCTCCCAGGAATATTCTGATTAACCACGCTGAATAATTCAGATTTCAACCAGTGGTAGATCAATGGCATTACAACTACGCTATGCCGGTATAGGTACCGTTTATAAAAGTGGTAATGGTATTGTGACAATAATTAATAAATGCTTACTGATTTTTACTTTAATTTTAGGTCCGCTGACTTTCCCGGCTCATGCTATTGCGGATAAAGTTCAGCCTTTAAAAGACTGGGTAAAAACCGTCGGTAATAATGCAAAAACAACGTGGGAACAGCCCCAGCATTACGATCTGTATGTGCCCGCAATCACCTGGCACGCTCGCTTTGCCTATGATAAAGAGAAAACCGATCGCTACAACGAGCGCCCCTGGGGCGCGGGGTTTGGTCAATCGCGCTGGGATGAAAAAGGCAACTGGCACGGCCTGTACGTAATGGCATTCAAAGACTCATACAACAAGTGGGAGCCGATCGGCGGCTATGGCTGGGAAAAAACCTGGCGTCCACTGGCCGATGAAAATTTCCATCTGGGTGCGGGTTTTACCGCGGCGGTGACAGCGCGTGATAACTGGAATTACATCCCTGTGCCGGTGGTTTTACCGCTGGCCTCCGTGGGGTACGGTCCGGCAACCTTCCAGATGACTTACATACCGGGAACCTATAACAACGGTAACGTCTTCTTTGCCTGGATGCGCTTTCAGTTTTAACTGAAAAAACTTTACGTTTTGGTGATTTAATAGCCACACTTTGAATAGTAAAGAATAAAAATTGGGGGCTGAAAATTAACGCGACTTTTGTCACTTTTCTTCAAAAAGGCGCTTTACAAAACCGCTCACAATTGTTGTACTGATACCCGACACAGCATTTGTGTCCATTTTTCATGTAAAGGTAATTTTGATGTCTAAGATTAAAGGTAACGTTAAGTGGTTTAATGAATCCAAAGGATTCGGTTTCATTACTCCGGAAGATGGCAGCAAAGATGTGTTCGTTCACTTCTCTGCAATCCAGACTAATGGTTTCAAAACCCTGGCTGAAGGCCAGCGCGTTGAGTTCGAAATCACTAACGGTGCCAAAGGCCCTTCTGCTGCTAACGTCATCGCTCTGTAATTCAGACGAGACCAGCAAGAATTTCAAAACCCGCTCACTGAGCGGGTTTTTTTCTTTCTGCATCAGCCAAACAGATAAATTTTCAAAAAGCTGGCGACTATTAATACACTTAACAACACCATTCCTGCGCTGGCCATATTCTCTTTCATTACGTCACCCTCTCGTTATATTGCCTCAAGAGTGCCAGAGAAAAATTAAGCTAACATTAACGGCTGGCCATTTTAATGGGCATTCGTCGCAGAAATTATCCAGAATGCGAGCGCGGTCATCATCAACGACCCTAGCAGGTTAAGCGCAATATTCAGTAACGCCCAAGCAGCTCTTCCTTCCTGCAGTAAAAACACCACTTCAGCCGAGAAGGTAGAAAATGTGGTCAGGCCGCCGCAGAAGCCGGTGGTGATCAGCACTTTCCACACCGGGTCGATGTGGGTCATTCGATTGAACCATGCCAGCCCCAGGCCGATGATAAAGGCGCCGATAAGGTTGGCCGTCAGCGTGCCGATGGGGATCATTTGATGTATGGGGTTAAAGCGCATGCTCAATAGCCAGCGCGCGACGCTTCCTGTGCCCCCGCCGATAAAAACGGCTAAAAGTAGTTGAAACACGAACATTACCTGCTGTTTGATGTGTAAGAGCGATAAGTGTAACGCCGAATAAGGCAGGGTGAAAATATGTACGTTGCGGTTGGACAATTTGCGGTAACGGCGGACTGGCAAAAGAATGCTGAAACCTGTATCTCGCTGATGAGCCAGGCCCATCAGCAGGGTGCATCGCTACTGGTGCTGCCCGAAGCGCTGCTGGCGCGTGATGACAATGATCCAGATTTGTCAGTGAAATCGGCGCAGCTGCTCGACGGTGGTTTTATGACAATGCTGCTGGAAGAAAGTGCGCGAAATCAACTGACGACGGTGCTGACCGTGCATGTCCCGTCAACCACGGGCCGGGCGATCAATACGCTGGTGGCGCTGCGGGCCGGGAAAATCGTAGAGCAGTACGCCAAACTGCATCTTTACGATGCGTTCAACATTCAGGAGTCGAGGCTGGTAGATGCCGGGACGATCGTTGCGCCACTGATTGAGATTGACGGGATCCATCTGGGGTTAATGACCTGCTACGATTTGCGTTTCCCGGAGATGGCCCTGAATCTGGCATTGGCCGGTGCTGAGGTGCTGGTGCTGCCCGCAGCGTGGGTCAGGGGGCCGCTCAAAGAACATCACTGGGCCACACTGCTGGCAGCCAGAGCACTGGATACCACTTGCTACGTGGTCGCTGCAGGGGAGTGTGGCAATAGGAATATCGGTCAGAGCCGCATCATTGACCCACTGGGCGTGACGGTGGCGGCCGCAGCAGAAGCGCCTGCGTTGTTGATGGCTGAGATAAGCCGGGAGCGCATTGCACTTGCGCGTAGACAGTTACCGGTGCTGCGCAACCGACGCTTCGCCCCACCGCAATTATTGTGACGTTTTTTAAACAGGGCTTGATTCACCTTGTTACAGATTGCTATTGTGTGCGGGCGTCAAATGACCGTTAATACTCTCAGGTTTTTACGGCACGAAACGCAGCCTGTTCTAAGTCAAGAAGGTATCTATGGGTGAGATTAGTATTACCAAACTGCTGGTAGTGGCCGCATTGGTCGTTCTGCTGTTTGGTACCAAAAAGTTACGTACGCTGGGCGGAGACCTGGGTGCAGCCATCAAAGGCTTCAAAAAAGCCATGAATGATGACGATGCAACGGCCAGGAAAACAGCCGATGCTGATATTGCCGCCGAAAAACTCTCTCACAAAGAGTAACGGTAACGTCTCGCGGCGTGCAAAATAAAAAAAACCGGCTCAGGCCGGTTTTTTTATGGGTGAACTGTAAGCGTATGTGACGGGCTTACTTCACTTCTTCACCCTTCGCCTGCATGTCGGCGTGGTAAGACGAACGCACGAACGGACCGCAGGCAGCATGGGTAAAGCCCATCGCCATTGCTTCGGCTTTCATTTCGTCGAACTCTTCCGGGCTCACGTAACGTTGAACCGGCAGGTGGTGACGGCTCGGCTGCAGGTACTGGCCCAGCGTCAGCATGGTCACGCCATGGCGACGCAGGTCGCGCATGACTTCAACGATCTCTGCATTGGTTTCACCCAGACCAACCATCAGACCGGACTTGGTTGGGATCTCTGGATGCGCTTCTTTAAAACGCTCCAGCAGTTTCAGGGACCAGTTGTAATCGGCACCTGGACGAACCTGGCGATACAGACGCGGTACGTTTTCCAGGTTGTGATTGAACACGTCTGGCGGTGTGGCAGTGATAATATCCAGCGCGCGATCCATACGGCCACGGAAGTCAGGGACCAGTGTTTCGATTTTGATGGTCGGACTTTTTTCACGAATGGCTGCGATACAGTCAGCAAAATGTTGAGCACCGCCGTCGCGCAGATCGTCACGATCAACGGAAGTGATCACCACATAGCGCAGTGCCATATCGGCAATCGTCTGCGCCAGCTTCTGCGGCTCATTGGCATCAGGGGTAACAGGACGACCATGGGCAACGTCACAGAATGGGCAACGGCGAGTACAAATAGCGCCGAGGATCATGAACGTTGCAGTACCGTGGTTAAAACATTCAGCAAGGTTAGGGCAGGAGGCCTCTTCACAAACGGAGTGAAGGCCGTTTTTGCGCATCGCCGCTTTGATTCCCTGAATACGCGAAGAGTCCGCCGGAAGTTTGATTTTCATCCATGCCGGTTTTCTTAACAGCGCTTCGCGCTCCGTAGCCACGTTTTTAACCGGGATTAGGGCCATTTTATCGGCGTCGCGGTATTTAACACCGCGTTCCATCACAATGGGTTTACTCATAGCGTGCGTGTTCCAGTTGCGAATATCGAAGGAAAGCGTTTCAATTCAAGGGAATGTTGTATTTATCAACTATATTTGAATGAACGACAGGCAGTATATCATTGATACGGCCGATAAAGCAGCCTGCCGGGTCGCCAAATTGTAAAATAGTTGTTGTTTAGTGCCTTTCGGCCCGCGCAGCGCAGGCTCTCAGGTAAAAGGGGCGTTTCAAAACGCCCCTCGAATGACATTGATGACGTTTTCGAGGACCGGATCGCGAAGGCTTAGCTTGTTGTAATACAGCGAAATATCGACAGTTTCTTCATTCAATGATGTATAGGGGATCTGCTCCAGCGGCCAGCAGTGGCGTAGTAGAGTGAACAGGCGTGCCGGGATGATACCAATCAGGTCGCTGCTGCCGATCAGGGCGGCAATCGTAAAAATATTGTAACTACTGAAGGTGACCTGACGTTCCGGGAAAATCTCGTTAATGCGCATACGTAATGCATTCAGATTCTGTCCTTCCAGCACCAGCAGAGTCTGTTCATACTTCTGCAGATTTTCCACCGTCGCCGTCTGGCTGAGGGCGGGGTGTTGCTTGCGGCACACCAATAGCAGCCGATCGGTAAACAGGACATCGTGGCTTAACGCGCGCGTATTCAGGACATTGCTGTCCACGATCAGATCGGTCTGGAACTGGCCCAACTGCGTTTCGCCATCGCCGATTGAAATGTTGCGCAGCAGTAACTGTGGCGCACTAGCCTTCACCGCCTGATAAATAATCGGCATGACGAGCGCGCCGATCGAAGGGGTGGTACCGATGGTGATGGTGCGCTGCTTATCGTAGCTGCCGGTGAGATCAAGAGCGCCAAGAATAGACTCTAGACCCTGGCTAATGTACTCGTGCAGGTGAGTGGCATAGGCGGTAGGCGTCACGCCCTGACCTTTACGAATAAACAGGGGATCGGGGAATATTGCGCGCAGTTTTTGAATGGATTGGCTTATTGCTGAAGGCGTGAGATTAAGAATTTTCGCAGCATTAACGATTCCTTTGTGAACATAGACGGCCTCAAAAATTGTCAGTAAATTGAGATCAATATTGCGCAAAGTCCGAAAGATTTGCGGCTTTGCCTCACCGCCTGGCTCACTTAACCGTTTTGCTGGAAATTCATTAGGATCCACGCTGATACTCCATATTTATTCACAATAATGATATTAGTCGAAATTAAATATTGTGCTTATTGTTATATTTTGAACTGTTATCCAATAATTACTCACCTGACACTATTACTTTGTTGTCAGGCTACTGTGCCAGCCTGTCTCAGCAGGCGTGTCGATATGCCAGGCTGAGAAGATTACACGCGGATACACAGGGGTTTTGAAAATATAGAATGCGGGGAATATTGTAAAGGATAAATACCGTGAAATAAGAATGGCTCATCAGATAAATGAGCCATTCAGGTCGAGTTATGAAGCAGTGATATATTCATGGGGTGGATTGTTTAGCAGTGCTAAAAAAGCATGTACTAAATGTGGTCGCGCAATATCAGGCGTGATGTTCTCTACCCACTGGCTCATTTGCGCCATTTCCATGCCCGCGTAGCCGCAGGGGTTGATGCGCCGGAAAGGGGCTAGATCCATATTAATATTCAATGCAAGGCCGTGGAAAGAGCAGCCCTTACGAATACGTAAACCGAGTGAACAAATTTTCATTTCACCGACGTAGACGCCAGGCGCATCCGCACGGGGATGGGCATCGATATCAAATTCTGCCAGCGTGTTGACCACGGTCTGTTCAAGCAGCGTCACCAGTTCACGCACGCCGAGTTTTCTGCGCTTCAGGTTGAGCAGGACGTACATCACCTGCTGGCCCGGCCCGTGATAAGTCACCTGCCCACCACGATCGCTCTGGATCACCGGGATATCACCCGTCATCAGCAGATGTTCTGCTTTTCCTGCCTGACCTTGGGTAAACACGGGAGGATGCTCGACCAGCCAGATTTCATCCTGAGTGTTTTCGTCACGCGTGTCGGTGAAATCATGCATGGCCTGGGAAACGGGTTCATAGGGCTGAAGCCCAAGATGGCGGATAAGGAGGGTATCCTGATACAAAACGACATCTCCGAAACGAAGGAACTAAGTGTGGCAGGGAGTATATCACAGAGGGGAAACGGGTTACCCGGCGATGCGGGTAACCGAAAGACGTTACAGCACCATACGCACGATATCGATGTTACCGAGCTCTTCGTACAGCGTCTCGACCTGCTCAATATGCGTGGCAGTAATGGTGATGGAAACCGAGTGGTAATTCCCTTTGCTGCTCGGTTTAACCGTCGGGGAGTAATCACCCGGCGCATGGCGCTGGACCACTTCAACCACCTGATCAACCAGCTCAGGCAACGCCTGCCCCATTACTTTGTAAGTAAATGGCGTAGGGAATTCAAGCAGTTCGTTAAGTTTGGTTTTCATGTCAACTCCGGCAGTACGTCAAAAAAGAATAACTCCCACATCGGGTGGGAGTTATCAGGTTATCTAGTATATGGGGATGGAAATCACACTTTCAAGTGCTCAATTTTTAACCAAACCAGTGATGGAACATCAATTTAATGTAATCAATGATTTTGCCGAAGAAATTGCCTTCCGGGATTTCGTCCAGTACTACCAGCGGACGCTGATCAATGGTTTTTCCGTCGAGCTGGAAGTTGATGGTGCCCACAACCTGGTTTTTCTGCAGTGGTGCATGCAGCTCACTGGCGGTCAACACGTAGCTGGCTTTCAGATCTTTCATGCGGCCGCGTGGGATAGTCAGATAAAGGTCTTTATCGACGCCCAGTGAAGCACGATCGTTATCGCCAAACCAGACCGGCTCAGAAGCGAACTCTTTGCCTGCTTTCAGCGGGTTAACGGTTTCGAAGAAGCGGAAGCCCCAGGTCAGCAGTTTCTTGCTCTCGGTTTCACGTCCTTTGAAGGTTCGTCCGCCCATCACGGCAGAGATCAGGCGCATCTGGCCTTCGGTGGCAGAGGCCACCAGGTTGTAACCGGCTTTATCGGTATGACCCGTTTTGATACCGTCAACTTTCAGGCTGTTGTCCCACAGCAGACCATTACGGTTGGTCTGGCGGATGCCGTTAAAGGTGAATTCTTTCTCTTTGTAGATGGTGTACTCGTTCGGCACGTCACGGATCAGCGCCTGGCCAATCAGCGCCATGTCGCGCGCGGAGCTGTACTGACCGTCTGCGTCCAGGCCGTGCACGGTCTGGAAGTGGCTGTTCTTCAGGCCCAGAGCATTCACGTAGCTGTTCATCAGACCCACGAACGCATCCTGGCTGCCGGCCGCAAAATCGGCCATCGCCACACAGGCGTCGTTACCGGACTGCAGATTGATACCGCGGATCAGCTGCGAGACGGGTACCTGCATTCCTGGCTTCAGGAACATCAGCGAAGAGCCTTTGAACACCGGGTTGCCGGTTGCCCACGCATCGTTACCGATGGTGACCAGATCGGTCTCTTTGAATTTACCTGCTTTCATGGCCTGACCGATGACGTAGCTGGTCATCATTTTAGTCAGGCTGGCCGGGTCGCGTCGTGAATCAGCATTCTGCTCAGCCAACACTTTGCCGGAGTTGTAGTCGATCAGGATGTAGGATTCCGCGTCGATCTGCGGAACGCCAGGGATCATGGTCTTGATATTCAGGTCATCGGCATGCGCGACTGAGAGCGAGGCTGCGCAAAGCGCCGTAGCGAGCGCCATGCGCTGCATAAAACGAGCGGAGAAAGTGGTCTTCATGGTCAGAACAACGACATCCGTGATGGAATTAAAAAAAGTGCCTTACTATAGCAAATGCTATAGGGGCAGGCATCCGACTTTCAGCATGAGAGTGTGAATCCCTATTACAAATACTGACAATTCGGATACCGCTGATTAATCATTTCATTACAGCAATAAAGGACTGCAGCTGTGCTTCGCTTTGTAAACGTTGTTGCACGGATGCCGCCTCAGATTTGCTGGCAAAAGGACCGAGCTGGATACGCCATACGGCACCATTCTGCTCAAGCCGACCCGGCACGCCAAACTGCTGGCTCAGGCGCTGTTGATACTGCCGGGCACGCGCTTGATCGCTAACGGCACCCACCTGAACGACAAAGCTGCCGTTGGCGGAAACCGGCGCGGCCACAGGTGTTTGGGTAGAGCCTGGCGCGGTGACAGGTGCATTTTGGGTCACGGGTGCGGCAACGACCGGTTGTGGGGCAGGGGGTTCGCTGCCTTCCAGGACGCCAGAGGCGAGGGTCGTCGGTGCACCGAGGAAACCGCTGCTATTGACCGGTGCGCCCATACTGTCTTCGCTTTTCAGCGTGTCGTTACTGATGGCGCGTACGTCTCCCTGCACCGGCATCGGATCAGGCGCTGATGAGGCGCTGCCCATGCCGCTGTTGAGGTCCGGACGAGCAGGCAGGGCATAGGTTTGTTTAGCCACGGTGGTACAGGCCATACCCGGACCGGACAGGCTGCCGTCCTGGGCGACAATAATCGGATCGATACGCACTTTGGTGTTGTTCGACGTGTTCAGACGATCGGCCGCCGCACGGGACAGGGAGATAGCACGATCGTTACCGTATGGACCACGATCGTTAATGCGCACCACGATCATCCGGCCATTCGCCAGGTTGGTGATACGCGCATAGCTCGGGATCGGCAGCGTCGGATGGGCGGCGGTCAGCTGCATCGGGTCGAAGGGCTCACCGCTGGCTGTCAGGTTGCTGCCCGGTTCGGCGTCATAAATGGCCGCCAAACCGGCCTGGCTAAAGCGTGAAGGATCCTGCACGATTTTAAAACTTTTACCGTCGCGCTCGTAATCCTGATTGGCGGTTGCGCTCAGCGGTTCGAAACGCGGATCGGCCCCGCTAATCTCAACAATTGGACCATTACACACGGCCGGCTGCGGCGGTGCGACGGTGGCCTGCTGCTGACCATCGTCAGTTGTACAGGCTGCCAGTAAACTCGCGGCGATGCAGATCCCAATCCACTGCTTGCGCATTGCGTTCCCCTTATACGCTTTTCGACAACATTTTTCTGTGGGTATGAATCGACATCACGATCCCAAACCCGGCCATTAGCACGATCAGTGCCGAGCCTCCGTAACTCACCAGCGGAAGCGGTACGCCTACAACAGGCAGAATTCCGCTCACCATACCAATATTTACGAAAACATAAACGAATAAAATCAACATCAAGCCGCCAGCCATGACGCGGCCAAAGGTGGTTTGCGCGCGCGCGGCAATCCACAATCCACGCATGATTAACAGTACGTACAGCGCCAGCAGAATTAAAATGCCGACCAGGCCGAGCTCTTCTGCCAGAACCGCAAAGATAAAGTCGGTGTGACGTTCAGGCAGGAATTCGAGCTGCGACTGGGTACCGTGCAGCCAGCCTTTACCGCGTAGGCCACCGGAACCGATCGCAATCTTCGACTGTATAATATGATAGCCTGCCCCGAGCGGATCGCTCTCGGGATCCAGCAGCATCATCACGCGCTGACGTTGGTAGTCGTGCATCAGGAAGAACCACAGGATCGGGATAAAGGCGGCCAGCAGCACCACCGCAATACCAATCAAGCGCCAGCTCAGCCCGGAAAGGAACAGTACGAACAGGCCGGACAAGGCGACCAGGATAGAGGTCCCAAGGTCAGGCTGTGCGGCGACCAGCAGCGTAGGCATGAAGATCAGCACCAGTGCAATCCCGGTGTTCTTCAGCGATGGCGGACAGACGTCACGGTTTATAAAGCGTGCCACCATCAGCGGTACGGCGATTTTGGCGATTTCTGACGGCTGGAAACGGATGATGCCGAGATCGAGCCAGCGCTGGGCGCCTTTTGAGATTGCGCCGAAGGCATCTACAGCGACCAGCAGAATAATACAGATAATATAAAGATAGGGTGCCCAGCCTTCGTAGACGCGCGGTGGGATCTGCGCCATCACCACCATCACCACCAGGCCCATCGCAATCTGGCCGATCTTACGCTCCATCATGCCGATGTCCTGACCGCTGGCGCTCCAGATGACCAGCGCGCTGTACACTAACAGGGCCAGCAGGATCAGCAGCATAGCCGGGTCGATGTGGATTTTGTCCCACAGCGATTTCTTATTTGGATTATCCGTCACGATTATTGGTCCTCCGCGCCGGCGGCTGCCGGGCCTTCGCTCGGCAAGTCAGTGTTATTGTCACCCAGCATAATGTGGTCAAGGATCTGGCGCATGATGGTACCGACCGCCGGGCCGACACCGCCGTTTTCCAGAATAATTGACACCGCCACCTGCGGGTTATCATAAGGAGCAAACGCGATCATCAGCTTATGGTCACGCAGACGTTCAGCAATTTTGTGCGCGTTATAGGTTTCATTGGCCTTCAGGCCAAAGACCTGCGCCGTACCGGATTTCGCCGCAATTTTATACGGTGAACCGGCAAAATATTTGTGTGCCGTACCGTTGGCGCGGTTTGCCACGCCGTACATCCCGTCTTTGGCAATTTCCCAGTAGCCGGAATGGATATCACCTACCGGTGGCTCATGCGGCTGCGACCATGGCACTTTTTTGCCATTTTCGACCGTGCTCATCAGCAGGTGTGGTACTTTAACGACGCCGTCGTTAATCAGGATCATCAGCGCTTTGCTCATCTGTATCGGGGTGGCAGTCCAGTAACCCTGGCCGATCCCAACCGGGATGGTGTCACCCTGATACCATGGCTTCTTAAAGCGTTTTAGCTTCCACTCGCGGGTTGGCATGTTGCCAGAACGTTCTTCTGCCAGATCGATGCCGGTGTAGTGACCGTAGCCAAATTTGCCCATCCATTCGGACAGGCGATCGATGCCCATATCGTAGGCGACCTGGTAGAAGAAGGTATCGGCGGATTCTTCCAGCGATTTGGTAATATTTAGATGACCGTGGCCCCACTTCTTCCAGTCACGATAGCGTTTTTCTGATCCCGGCAGCTGCCACCAGCCCGGGTCGAAGAGACCGGTGTTGCGGGTGATCACCCCGGCGCTCAGCGCTGACACTGCCACATAGGGTTTCACCGTCGATGCAGGGGGATAGACGCCCTGAGTCGCGCGGTTGATCAGCGGTGTGTTGGGGTCGTTGAGTAGACCAGCATAATCTTTGCTGGAGATGCCATCGACAAACAGATTCGGGTCGTAGCTCGGGTTCGACACCAGCGCCAGAATGCTGCCGGAGCGGGGATCGGTAACAATCACCGCCGCACGACTGCCTGTCAGCAGGGTTTCGACATACTGCTGGAGTTTGAGATCCAGCGTCAGGTAAATATCATGCCCGGCCTGCGGTGGCACCTCTTTTAGCTGGCGGATCACCCGACCGCGGTTATTGACTTCAACTTCTTCATAACCGGTCTCGCCGTGAAGGATGTCTTCGTAATAGCGCTCAATGCCGAGTTTGCCAATATCATGGGTTGCCGCATAGTTGGCTAACTTGCCGTCTTTATCCAGCCTCTCGACATCTTTATCGTTGATTTTAGAGACGTAGCCGATGACGTGCGTCAGCGCCGAGCCATAGGGATAGAAACGGCGTTTGTAACCTTTAACTTCGACACCGGGGAAGCGGTACTGGTTAACGGCGAAGCGGGCGACCTGGACTTCGGTCAGGTTGGTTTTCACCGGAATTGACGTAAAGCGATGCGATCGCGCACGCTCTTTTTTAAAGTTCGCAATATCGTCGTCGTTCAGGTCGACCACGCCGCGCAGCGCGTCCAGCGTCTGTTGAACGTTATCCACCTTCTCCGGCATCATCTCTATTTGATAGATCGTCCGATTGAGCGCCAGCGGAGTGCCGTTACGATCGTAAATAATGCCGCGACTGGGGGCGATAGGGACGAGTTTGATACGGTTTTCGTTGGAACGTGTCTGATAATCGGTGAAGCGGACAATCTGCAGATTATAAAGGTTGGCGATCAGCACGCCAGTCAGCAGCAAAATCCCCGTAAAGGCGACCAGCGCCCGGCGCACAAACAGCGCAGACTCAGCCGTATAGTCGCGAAAAGAATTCTGTAGTTTCATCCGCTGCTTAATCTACCCAAGACTTAATGATTACTCACGGTGATAAGGGTGGTTGGTCGTGATGCTCCACGCGCGATAAAGACTTTCTGCCACCAGCACCCGAACCAGCGGGTGGGGCATTGTCAGCGCGGAGAGTGACCAACTTTGTTCTGCTGCCGCTTTGCAGGCGGGGGATAATCCCTCTGGACCGCCAATCAACAGACTGACGTCGCGACCGTCCTGCTTCCAGCGCTCAAGTTCCAGCGCCAGCTGCGGGGTATCCCAGGGTTTGCCCGGAATATCGAGAGTGACAATGCGGTTTTTGCCTGCGGCGGCCAGCATCAGTTCACCCTCTTTATCGAGAATGCGTTTGATATCTGCGTTCTTACCGCGCTTACCGGCAGGAATTTCCACCAGTTCAAACGGCATATCTTTTGGAAAACGACGCAGATATTCAGTAAACCCGGTTTGTACCCAGTCGGGCATTTTCGTGCCGACGGCTACCAGTTGCAGCTTCACGCATCAACCCCAGAGTTTTTCCAGCTCATACAGGCGACGGCTCTCTTCCTGCATGACGTGGACAATCACTTCGCCAAGGTCAACAACGACCCAGTCAGCAATGGCTTCACCTTCTACACCCAGCGGCAGCATGCCGGCGGCGCGTGATTCCTGAACCACATGATCAGCAATGGAGGCGACGTGGCGAGTGGAGGTGCCGGTGCAGATAATCATGCAATCGGTGATGCTTGATCTGCCCTGTACGTCGATAGTGATGATGTCCTGACCTTTCAGGTCATCAATTTTGTCGATAACGAAATCCTGGAGTGCTTTACCCTGCAAGTTTTCCCCCTGGGGAGTGAGATTGAGTAACTGTAAATTTGTAGCCAGACAGTATACCTGAACTGGCCGCAGTGTCGGGACAAATGTCACCGGACGGGCTGGTGAAGGCGGGTATCATCCCACCCTCTGCCGGAGATTGCATCGCCATTTTTGTAAAACAGTTTTTGTAAAACAATGCATGGCGGGCAGTCTGGCTGCGGAGGATATCAGCCTGGATGGGGGTGTCAATGGCGAGAATGCGAATGGCGCGCTTTTTCTGCCAACCGCCGCTCAGTTGTCGCTTTTGTGATACAACCCCTGCTGTTGAATGTAACTCAATACCGCTATGGGTAACATCTCGTCACAGGGGAGCCCCTGCTGTAAGCGCTGGCGAATCTGCGTCGCTGAGATATCAAACCACGGCGTTTCCGCCAGGTAAATTTTACCGGCGGGCAGGCTATGCAGATCCTCAGATTGATACGTTAGGTGTTGTTCCAGCCACTGCTGATGTTGTTCTTCTTTCATCGCCAGCGGATAGCCGGGACGGCGACAGACGATCAGATGGCTGTTATCAAGGATGGTGTGATACTGATGCCAGCTCGGGAAAGTGAGCAGCGAATCCTGGCCGATAATAAACGCCAGCGGTGTCTCAGGCCCCTGTTCAAGACGCCATTCCTGCAACGTTTGCGCCGTGTACGACGGCGTGTCTCGCCGGAGTTCACGCTCATCAAGACGAAACAGCGGTTTATCGGCTATCGCCAGTTCCAGCATGTGTTTTCGCTGTGCGCTGCTGGCGTCTGGCTGCGGGCGGTGCGGCGGCACGTTGTTGGGCATGATGGTGACGCGCTGCAGGCCAATCTGATTTGCCAGTATTTCGACCGGTTTCAGATGACCATAGTGCACGGGGTCAAAGGTGCCGCCAAACAGTGCCTGGAGCTTATGCATCTCAACCTTCTATAAAGATATCAGCCAGTGCCTTGTGGCACAGCAGCAGAGAAAGACTTTCCAGCTCAGACCACACCGACTGACCATAATCTTGCTTCAGGGTTAGCTCGGTACGCGTCAAAAGCTGAACGGCCTGGCGCAGCTGTTCCGGGCTGAGGCGGTTCAGAGCCTCGGTGGTCATACCGCGACGGTTCTGCCAGACGCGATGCTTATCAAACAGGGCGCGCAGGGGCGTATGCGATGACTGGCGTTTCAGGGTCACCAGCAGCAGCAGTTCGCGCTGTAAGGTTCTGAGCAGGATAACCGGCTCGCCACCCTCAAGACGCAGCTGTTGCAAAATATGCAGAGCGCGTTTGCTCTTCGCCGACAGCAGGGCATCAACCCAGTGGAAAGGCGTGAAATGCGCGGCATCGCTGACGGCCTGCTCCACGCGGGGTAGGGTTAATTTACCGTCCGGCCACAGCAGCGACAGACGTTCCAGCGCCTGGGCAAGGGCCAGCAGGTTGCCTTCGTAGCAGTAGCACAGCAGTTGGTTGGCGGCATCGTCCAGCTGGAGATTATTCTGTTTTGCCCTTGCCGCAACCCATTTGGGCAGGTGCGCCTGCTCGGGGGTCTGACAGGTCACCAACACTGAACTGGCGGCCAGCGTGCTGTACCAGGCCGCGTTCTCCTGCGCTTTGGTCAGCTTGTTCCCGCGGATAATCAGCAGCAGATCGTTGTGCAGCAAGCTAACCAGCGTCGCCAGCTGTTCGTTGATCGCCGCATTCGGGCCATTCTCCGGGAGCTGGATAAGCAGGGTCTGTCGTGCGGCAAACAGGCTCATCGCCTGACAGAGCGCGAAGATCTCCTGCCAGTCGGTGCTGTTGTCGAGGGTGAAGCTGTGGTGCTCGTCAAAGCCCTGAGTCGCAGCCACCTGGCGCACGGCATCCTGGCTTTCTTGCAGCAGCAGCGGATCGTTGCCGAGAAGCAGATACGCCGCGCGCAGCCCTTCATTGAGCTGCGCGCGGAGTTGTTCAGGGTACAACCTGAGCATTACTGACCCAGCGTCGAGGTGACGCGAGGCGAGGATGCCGCCGCAGGTTTATCCTGCTCGGCATGCTCTTTTTCAGCGGTATGGACACTCGGCAACTTACGGATCAGCTGTTCCGCTGCCTTGTCGTACATTTCGTTGACGATGATTGTCTGTTCAGCATCTTTTGCCAGCGCAGTCTGCGGGTTATCGAAGAACGAACGATAAACCTTGGTGGAGATCGGGTAAATGTCGCTTCCCGGGATCAGCACCGCAGCATGCACTTCCATCACCATCTGGTATTCCGCAGTACGACCATCCTGGAAGATGGAAGCAGTATCCTGGCCCAGACTCGAGCTTAAGATACGGAATGACGGGATATCCTGGCGCAGGGATCCTTTCTCGACCAGTTCAACGCCGTTAAGACGCAGCTGATTACGAATGGCCCGGCTAAGCGGACCATTTGGATCGCCAGAATCGAAAATCATTTTTTTCATCTGTTCCGGAACCTGCGTGGTATTACGCAGGTGCCAGCCACAGCCAGCGGTGATTAACACCGCCAGCCCTAACAGTAATGTTGCCAGTTGTCGCACGCTTCCTCCCGCGCTTAGCCAACGACCATGTTCAGCAGTTTACCGGGCACGTAGATCACTTTACGTACGGTAACGCCATCAAGATACTTCGCCACCAGATGTTCCTGGCCAGCGCGTTCGCGAACCTGTTCTTCGGTTGCATCAACCGGAACTGTGATTTTACCGCGCACTTTGCCGTTAACTTGCACGACGACCAGGGTGGTGTTTTCCACCATCGCAGATTCGTCCGCGACCGGCCACGGTGCGTTGTCGATATCGCCTTCGCCCTTCAGCTCCTGCCACAGGGTAAAGCTGGCGTGTGGAGTGAACGGGTTCAGCATACGCACAACTGCCAGCAGCGCTTCACGCATTAAGGCGCGATCCTGCTCGCCGTCCTGCGGGGCTTTCGCCAGCTTATTCATCAATTCCATAATAGCCGCAATTGCGGTATTGAAGGTCTGACGACGACCAATATCATCGGTCACTTTGGCCATCGTTTTATGCACATCACGGCGCAGCGCCTGCTGATCTTCGCTCAGGGCCGCAACGTCGAGGGCCGGAGCATCGCCCTGAGAGGTGTGTTCGTACACCAGTTTCCAGACGCGTTTCAGGAAGCGGTTAGCCCCTTCAACGCCGGATTCCTGCCACTCGAGGGTCATGTCGGCCGGAGATGCAAACATCATGAACAGACGCACGGTGTCGGCACCGTAACGTTCAACCATCACCTGCGGGTCAATGCCATTGTTTTTCGACTTCGACATCTTGCTCATGCCGGTATAAACCAGCTCGTGACCCTGTGCATCTTTCGCTTTTACGATACGACCTTTCTCGTCACGCTCGACGATGGCATCTACCGGGGAGACCCAATTACGCTCGCCGTTGACGCCAACGTAGTAGAACGCATCGGCCAGCACCATGCCCTGGCACAGCAGCTGTTTAGCCGGTTCGTTGGAATTTACCAGGCCTGCGTCACGCATCAGCTTGTGGAAGAAACGGAAGTACAGCAGGTGCATGATGGCGTGTTCGATCCCGCCAATGTAGATATCAACCGGCAGCCAGTAGTTCGCCGCTTTCGAATCCAGCATGCCTTCCTGATGCTGCGGGCAGGTATAGCGCGCATAGTACCAGGAGGACTCCATAAAGGTGTCGAAGGTGTCGGTTTCACGCAGCGCAGGCTGACCGTTAACTGTGGTCTTCGCCCACTCCGGATCGGCTTTGATAGGGCTGCTGATCCCGTCCATCACCACGTCTTCTGGCAGAATGACCGGCAGCTGATCCTCCGGGGTTGGCAGCACGGTGCCATCTTCCAGGGTCACCATTGGGATTGGCGCGCCCCAGTAACGCTGACGGGAAACACCCCAGTCGCGCAGACGGTAGTTAACTTTACGCTCACCCACGCCCAGCGCAGCCAGTTTGTCTGCAATGGCGTTAAAGCCCGCTTCGAAGCTCAGACCGCTGAATTCGCCGGAGTTGAACAGGGTGCCTTTTTCGGTCAGCGCTTGTGCAGACAGATCCGGTTCAGAACCGTCGGCTGCAAGGATAACCGGTTTGATGTCCAGGCTGTATTTGCTGGCAAACTCGTAGTCGCGTTGGTCGTGACCTGGAACGGCCATCACCGCACCGGTGCCGTATTCCATCAGCACAAAGTTGGCTGCCCAAACTGGGATCGCTTCGCCAGTCAATGGGTGTGTTGCGTAGAATCCGGTGGCAACGCCTTTTTTCTCCATGGTCGCCATGTCGGCTTCAGCCACTTTGGTGTTGCGGCATTCGTCGATAAATGCGGCCAGTTCCGGGTTGTTCTCTGCTGCTTTCTGCGCCAGCGGGTGACCTGCAGCCACGGCCAGGTAGGTCGCACCCATAAAGGTGTCTGGACGGGTGGTGTAAACAGTCAGCGTTTGATCGTAGTTTTCAACGTTAAAGGTGATTTCAACGCCTTCTGAACGGCCGATCCAGTTGCGTTGCATGGTCTTAACGGTGTCAGGCCACTGGTCCAGGTTATCCAGATCGTTCAGCAATTCGTCGGCGTAGGCGGTGATTTTGATAAACCACTGTGGGATCTCTTTACGCTCAACTTTGGTATCACAGCGCCAGCAGCAACCGTCGATAACCTGCTCGTTCGCCAGTACGGTCTGGTCATTCGGGCACCAGTTAACGGCGGAGGTTTTTTTGTAGACCAGCCCTTTTTTGTAGAGCTCGGTGAAGAATTTTTGCTCCCAGCGGTAGTATTCCGGGGTGCAGGTCGCCAGCTCGCGGCTCCAGTCATAGCCAAAGCCCAGCATTTTGAGCTGGTTTTTCATGTAGGCGATGTTGTCGTAGGTCCATGGCGCCGGGGCGGTGTTGTTTTTGACCGCAGCACCTTCAGCAGGCAGACCGAACGCATCCCAGCCAATTGGCTGCAGGACGTTTTTGCCCAGCATGCGCTGGTAACGGGCAATCACATCACCGATGGTGTAGTTACGCACGTGGCCCATGTGTAGTCGGCCAGAAGGATAGGGAAGCATCGACAGGCAGTAATACTTCTCTTTACTCTCGTCTTCGGTGACTTCAAAAGTGCGCTTCTCGTCCCAGTGTTGCTGGACTTTCGATTCTATCTCTTCCGGGCGGTATTGCTCTTGCATGGCTGCCAGTGGTCCTGTGTTCATTACTGCTACAAACGTAGCCAATGGATGTGGTATTTCAGATCCGCATAGCATAGCCCAAACGTCCGCGTCAAAACAGCCTTTACCTTAAAAGCCCCTTGCAGGAATTTACGCAGAGTGTGGCTGACCTGACACAGCGGTAAGGAAATAAGGTCTATCATTAGAGAGAGTTACTTACCCGGGAGGCAAGATGATGAACAAGGTTGCTCAATTTTACCGTGAACTGGTCGCCACACTGACTGAACGTCTGCGTAACGGCGAGCGTGATATCGACGCGCTGGTCGAACAGGCGCGAGCCAGGGTCATCCAGACGGGTGAGTTAACGCGAACCGAAGTGGAAGAGGTGACCCGCGCGGTTCGCCGCGATCTGGAAGAGTTTGCCCGCAGCTACGAAGAGAGCCAGGATGAGGTCACTGACAGCGTGTTTATGCGGGTGATTAAAGAGAGTCTGTGGCAGGAGCTGGCGGATATTACCGATAAAACGCAGCTGGAATGGCGTGAGGTGTTCCAGGATCTCAATCATCACGGGGTGTATCACAGTGGCGAGGTGGTGGGGCTGGGGAATCTGGTTTGTGAGAATTGCCATTTTCTTCTGGCGGTATATACGCCGGACGTGCTGCCAGCCTGCCCGAAGTGTGGGCATGACCAGTTCCAGCGTCGGCCATTTGAGCCGTAATTGATATGCCCGGTGAAACTGATATTCACCGGGCATGATTTACTGACAGGTAATACCAGTAGTCAGTATTCTACAAAGACACTAGCAAACGTATTAATTTGAAATCTTGTTGATTTCAGCACTCTTAAATTGTTGATTGCCGCCCATATTAGAGGCATAAGAGTGAGACGAGTTAAGAATCAGTTTGTCGGTTTTAATCGTACCAACATTACACGTCTTGAAGTTCATAAACCCACACTTATAACCGCCATTCTCAACCTTGCGGGCATTGAGTGTCATTACTCCACCTGCCTGGAGGGTATTATAATTAGTAATATCACTCCCATTTGTTGCACTTAAGGTTAAATTATTTGAGGCATTAAATATACCTTCATTATGAATGCCCTGCTGTGAAGAGATATCTAAATTGTTACCTGAAATTGTTGCCATATTTCTGGTGTGGTTGCTAACAATGTTTAGCTCAGGTGCAGAGATATAATAAGTATTATCGACTGTGCCGCTTTTAATCGATAGTGATTTGTCAGCGACAAGATTACCATGCTGCTTCAATGCGGCTTTTGTCTGAATCGTTAAATCCCCACCAGAAATACTTCCGTTGTTATATATTGCTCCTGTACCGACAGTTCCATTTTGCAAGGATGTGATGGCCAGGCCAGAGTTACCCGACAGGTTTCCTGTCACGTTGAGGCTACTGCCACCGAAGTTCACCGTAGTATATTTAGCGCTCGTAGAGCCACCGTTGTTAACATTACCCAGTGTTGAAATAGCAAGTTGCTCACCCGCCTGCAGCCAGGAACCAGATTTGGTGTTGAGGTCACCATTGGTATTGACTATCAGCGTTTTGGCAGATTTGATTGTGCCTGTGTTTTCAATGCTACCGCCGGCGGAAATGCCCATTTGTAAATTATTGACGATGTTGCCGCTGTTGTTGAGTGCGCCATTTGCGGTGATCATGGCGATATTATTAGTGGTGATGTTACCGCTGTTTTTCAGCTCACCGGCGGTGGCAATCTGCGCAACAAAACCGTTGTTGGTAATGGAACCCTCGTTGATCAGGTTACCGTTGATGCTCATCGCCAGGCTGGTATTAGTAATAATTGAACCTTTATTACGTACGCCAAATCCCAGGTTATTACCCATCATAGTGATATTGTTCGCTTTGATACCGCCAATATTTGAAATATCGAGGCTGTATTCAGGAATCAGTGTCTGAATCAGCGTTGCGCTTTTGTTATGAGACGTCACGGTACCAGCAGCGTCGTCATAGCTGAAATTACCCACGCTAACCACGGCGTTTTTAGCATGAACCCCACCGTTCAGCCTGATGGTGTCAGCCATCAGCAGTACCAGGCTGTCGTTGGCAAACATGCCGTATGCATCTACGCTAATATTGCCACCGGTAACGTCATAGCTCTTCAAAGAACCATCGTTGCCAAGGTTGACTTTACCGGTAGTCATTGTGACCTTGTCGGTATTGATGAAGTTACAGCCTGAACAACTGATACCGTTCGGGTTAGCGATCACCACGTCGGCTTTCTGACCGTTAACTTCGATAAAGCCGTTCAGCGCACTTGATTTATTCGAGATGACTTCATTAATAATGACGGAAGCGGCGCCATTAATCAGATTATTGTTCTTTGCAATATTGCCCAGCTTGTCATGATTAACATCCACGCCGCTGTTATTCAGCACCATGCCTTTATCGCTGACGTTGAATTCACGGTACAGGTTATGAGATACACCCGCTGCGTTCGGTGCTTCAATATCCACAACGTTGGCACCCGAACGGTGAGTATAAGAAACTGGATCAGCAAAGACGCAGGTTGAGGTTAACGCTGCTGCCAGAGCAACATAAGAAAGTTTGAATTTAAACATTTAATAGAGTCCTTTAAATAAAATGAAATAAAAAATGGATGAAGCGCTGTTTAACTATGTGTGACTAATACCTCCACTGTAATGAGAAACCCATATTAAGCGCATCGGTATGATAGCTTTCGGGCTTGGATAATGGCGTGCCGATGAACAAATCGTATTGCGTGGAAAGAACTTCTCCGCGCAAACCGGCTACCGTGCCTGATAAAACTTTTCCCTTTTGGTATTGATCGCTGCCAATAATCTTGCCGACATCCAGGCCTAAATAGAATTGCTGGTTTGGCAAAGGGATGTCCCAGATGAAATCGTTACGCATATACCAACCTTCGCTACTGGAGAGCGAACTTTCGCCATCAAAGCCGCGAACAGACCAGCGGCTACCGATATTAAAATTATTATCTGAAGACAGCTTGTCAGGACTAAGCTGTACGCTTAATTGCGGCGCATAGGTGAAGTTATCTCCAGTGCTGGCGAATTTCATTAAAGCTTTAATGTCGGCGCGTACAACCCGTGCCTCGTTATCAAAAAGATGGGCTTTCTCTTCAGGGGTCGGCATGGAACTTAGCCAGCCTAAGCGGCGCTGCATGCTGATGCCGGCATCGATTACTTTGTTATTGAAATAATGCTGATGGCGCAGACTCAACTCCCAGGCGGGGTTCTGTTTGCGCATCACGGACATTTCGATGCCGCCAAAATAGTAACGTGAACGACTTTTGAACACTCTTGCGCTCAGGCTGGTTTTTTGGGTTCGGGTTTGAGACAGCAGTCGTTCTAGCGTTGCGCTGAAATAACGGTTTTTACTTTCATAATCGGTGGTGGAGTATCTCCCTTTAACCTGTTGAAGATATTCGCTTTGTGATGCATACAGGCTGGCGTTCCAGTAACCGAAAGGTATGGAGTAATAGATGCTGGCGTTATTGTTGCCGTCATTATGCTCGTTGTATTCAACGTCACCACCTGCGGCGATATAGAGGGTGTCGTCAAGGGTCGTGAGATCGTACAGGTACAAGGACGCACCTCCCTGGTAACGTCCGCTGGCGCGACTGCCGGCGTCATCCAGCCAGGCGGCGACTTGCCATTTTTTGCCCATCTTGCGGGTGAGACGGATGTCAGTCTCACCATCCTGCTTTCCCGGCTCGAGCTTCATGTGTGCGGTAGATCCCGGAAGGCGCTGGAGATTGGCCATCCCCTGTTCCAGATCGGAAAGTTTCAGCACGTCGCCTTCCGAAAAGGGAAGGGTATTCCACAGGCGGGTCTCGCTGTTTTCCTTTGTTGCATCATAAGCGACGCTGCCGACTTTACCGTAAGTCAGGGTTAATCTTAAAATGCCGTCCGCCATTTCCTGCGCGGGGACATCCAGCAAAGAGGTAATATATCCCTTGAGGATAAGCTCATTCTGTAATGCGCGTGCAAGTAAAGTCACACCTTTAATGCCAAGACATTGCGAATTGGCCTGGCTCGCCATTTTACCCAGTAATTTTTGCGTGAGTTTATCGTTTTCGGATTCAATGATTACGCCATTAATATATTTACAAACATCCTCTTTCGGGAAATTAATGGTTTGGCTATTCGGTGAAGTTCTATTAGATTTGAATGCCTGCTGCTGCGGTGCAAGAGAGGCCTGGCGAGCTTTATCCTGTTCTGTTTGGCTGGCTGATGGCTGGATAGAGCTTGCACCCGCGGTGAAGCTTAAAGACAACAGTGCGAGAAAACCAGTCACCGACGGTAAAGCGATTTTAAGCATAAAGAAGTTCCATTTCTCTATAGGTTTTAGTGCAGCACCATTATGAGAATCCTTCTCATAATAATTTTTCTGGCGATTGTTGAATAATATCGAATTAACTAAAATCGTAAAATTAAATATATTTTTAGAAAAGGTTAATGAGTATTCCAGACCCTCTCTTGAGAGAGGGTAGTTTTTTAAAGAGGCGGGATGCTACAGGAGGTAAAGGCGCGAAGTCCATATTTGTTTATCTCAATTCTATGTGAATTAAGAACTGAAATTATGATGTCAAGTGTGTACCATGAATTCATATTGGGTTTAACGGTGCGCCTCATGGCATATCGAGGCGCAATACGGTTAAGAATAAAAATTCAGCCGTTCCGCCAGCAAATCAACGAAAGCTTCACGCTGGACATCAATCATCACGAGTGTATTGGGTTTATTTCCACTCAGGCCATAATAATCTACAACAGTCATGCCCTGGGTATATTTTCCCTGCGTTTCTACCCCAACCCACCGTTCAATGGTGGTGAAAATTTCTGGCTTCAGCAGCCAGGCAATAGTGCAGGGATCATGCAGCGGCGCGCCCTGGAATCCCCATTTTTCCCCTTTGTGATACTCCATGAAGAAATCGAGTAACTCCGCCACGACGGTGGCGACAGGGTTGCCTGTCTGGCGAAAACGCGCAATATCCTCAGCCATAATCTGCGCCCGATGGGTGACATCCAGACCGGCCATCACTACCGGTATTCCGGACTGAAAAACAATTTCGGCGGCTTCAGGATCGACAAAAATGTTGAATTCAGCGGCCGGCGTCCAGTTGCCCAGTCCCATCGCGCCACCCATCATGACGATGCGCGCAATTTTAGCGTGCAGCTCAGGGTGGCTATTCAGCAACAGCGCAACGTTAGTCTGTGGACCAGTAGCGACAAGCGTCACGGGGGTGTGACTTTCACGCAGTACCTTGGCCATCAGCTCCACGGCAGTGCAATTCTGTGGAGCGAAATCCGGCTCAGGCAGGGCAGGGCCATCAAGGCCGCTTTCACCGTGTACGTTATCGGCGATGATCAGATCGCGCATCAGGGGTTTTACTGCCCCTCCAGCCACCGGGATATCGCTGCGCTTTAACAGCGTCAGCATCCGTAGCACGTTGCGCAGGGTTTTATCCGGGGTCTGGTTTCCGGCAGATGAGGTTACCGCCTTGAGTTCCAGTTCGGGTGAGGCAAGAGCGAGGACGAGGGCGATCGCGTCATCATGACCCGGATCGCAATCCAGAATAATCGGTAGTGCCATAGCGTTCTCCATTCACAGCATATGTGTGACAAGGTTAACGCTGGCATTGCGTATCGACGAGAAGAAGCGGTGTAAAACGTGAGCAGGTGCGCAATCTGAGCGATTGCGCACCGGGGAGATTAATGCAGGATTTTGGCGAGGAAATCTTTGGCGCGGTCGGACTTCGGGTTGGCAAAGAACTCTTCTTTGGCAGAGTCCTCCACAATTTTACCCTCATCCATAAAGATCACGCGGTTGGCTACCTTGCGCGCAAAGCCCATTTCATGGGTGACAACCATCATGGTCATGCCTTCCTGGGCCAGCTGCACCATCACATCCAGCACTTCGTTGATCATCTCAGGATCGAGCGCAGACGTCGGCTCATCAAACAACATCGCCACCGGATCCATACACAGCGCACGGGCAATGGCCACGCGCTGCTGCTGCCCACCTGAAAGCTGGGCCGGGTACTTGTCGGCATGTGCGGTCAGGCCCACGCGCTCCAGCAGCTTGAGCGCCTTTTCACGGGCAGCCGCTTTGTCGCGCTTAAGCACTTTAACCTGTGCCAGCGTAAGGTTCTCGATGATCGACAGGTGGGGGAACAGCTCAAAATGCTGGAACACCATCCCAACGTTAGAACGCAGCTTTGCCAGGTTGGTTTTTTTGTCGTTCACTCTGGTGCCGTTGACGACAATTTCGCCCTGCTGCACCGGCTCCAGGCCGTTAACGGTTTTGATCAGGGTCGATTTGCCGGAACCGGAAGGCCCACAAACCACCACAACATCACCTTTTTTCACTTCCGTGGAGCAGTCGGTCAGCACCTGAAAGTGCCCATACCATTTAGAAACATTTTTCAGGGAAATCATTACACGGTCCTTTTCTTCAGCCAGCTGACCAACAGCGACGCGCTTAAACTAATTGCAAAATAGACCGCCCCTGCGAACAGGATCATCTCGACCTGAGTACCATCGCGCTCGCCGATGGTGGAGGCGGTACGGAAGAAGTCTGCCAGGCTCAATACATAGACCAGAGAGGTGTCCTGGAACAAAACAATACCCTGTGTCAGCAGCAGCGGAACCATAGCGCGGAACGCCTGCGGCAGAATGATGAGCTTCATCGATTGCCAGTGGGTCATGCCTAACGCCAGCGCAGCACTGGATTGTCCGCGCGAGATACTCTGGATCCCGGCACGAATAATTTCTGAGTAGTAGGCCGCCTCAAACATGGAGAAAGCCACCATCGCTGAGATCAGGCGGATATCGCTTTTCGGCGACAGGCCGAGAACATTCTGCAGCAGACCCGGCACAATCAGGTAGAACCACAGCAGCACCATCACCAAAGGGATGGAACGAAACACGTTAACGTAAGCAGTCGCAAACCAGGCGATCGGCTTAAAGGTCGACAGGCGCATCACCGCCAGCAGGGTGCCCCAGACAATCCCGATCACCACCGCCGTGAGGGTGATTTTCAGGGTAATGATCAGCCCGTCCAGCAGGTACGGCAGGGAAGGAACAATGGAACTCCAGTCAAATTCGTGCATTATTTGCCCCCCAAGTTGCCCGGCAGGCGAGTTTTACGTTCGACCAGGTTCATCACCAGCATAATCACAGTGTTAATCAGTACATACGCCAGGGTAATGGCGGTAAAGGATTCCCACGCATGAGCGGAATAATCCAACAGTTTGCCCGCCTGCGCGGCCATATCAACCAGGCCGATAGTGGAAGCAATGGCCGAGTTTTTTACCAGGTTCATCATCTCCGAGGTCATCGGGGGGACGATCACTCGATAGGCGTTTGGCAGTAAGACATAACGGTAGGCTTGCGGTAAGGTCAGACCCATCGCCAGGGCGGCATTTTTCTGCCCGCGTGGCAGAGACTGAATACCCGAACGAACCTGTTCACAGACACGCGCGGCGGTGAACAGACCCAGACAAAGCATCGAGGAGACAAAGAACTGAATATTCGGATCCAGTTCAGCTTTGAACCACATGCCGATATCTTCTGGCAGCAGTTCCGGAATGACCAGATACCAGGTAAAGAACTGCACAATTAACGGAACGTTACGGAACAGTTCGACGTAACAAGTTCCCAAAGAGGAAAGAAAGCGGTTGGGTACGGTACGCAGGATACCGAACAGTGAGCCGACGAGAAACGCGATGATCCAGGCGGTGATCGACAGGGCGACCGTCACCTGAAAACCGCTCCACAGCCAGCCCAGATAGGTGGTGTTGCCGAACGGGGCTTGCTGCAGAAAAATGCCCCAGTTCCAGTCGATTGACATAATAAACTCCGGAAAAAAAAGGGTAGCAGCGCTACCCTCGAAGATTGGTGAGAAGCAAATTTTCACGCCCAGTGGGGAACGACCACTCAACGTTTAGTCTGTCCGCGCTTCCCGACAATCGAGAGGGCAGGAGATCCCGCCCCTTAATGGTTCTAATTAGTTAAGTGCCTTGTCGTTCGGTTCTTTAAACAGGGCTTTCATATCGGCAGACAGTTCAAAGTTCATGTTCAGATTTTTTGGCGGGATTGGGTTACTGAACCATTTTCCGAACCATTTTTCTGCTTCACCGGAGGTCTGAACCTGAGCGATGGTGTCATCGACCAGTTTCTTAAATTCCGGGTCGTCTTTACGCATCATGCAGCCATAGGCTTCTTTGGATTGCGCAGTGCCAACGATTTCCCAGTTGTCCGGTTTCTTCGCTTTTGCACGTTCGCCAGCCAGCAGGGCATCATCCATCATGAAGGCAACGGCGCGGCCGCTTTCGAGAGTCCGGAAGGAGTCGCCGTGGTCTTTCGCGCTGATAATGCGCATATCCATTTTCTTCTCTTCATTCAGCTTGTGCAGCAGAACTTCAGAAGTGGTACCGGAGGTGACGACCACCGCTTTGCCCTTCAGGTCAGCGAAGTCTTTAATGTCGCCGCCTTTTTTGGTCAGCAGACGAGTACCAACTACGAAGATGGTATCGGAGAAGGCAGCTTGTTTCTGACGCTCAAGGTTATTGGTGGTAGAGCCGCACTCAAAATCGAAGGTGCCGTTTTGCAGCAGCGGGATACGGTTTTGTGAAGTGATTGGGATTAACTTCACATCCAGATCGGGTTTATTCAGTTTCTTCTTCACCGCATCAACGATGGCGTTGGAATAAGCCTGAGAGTAGCCCACGACTTTCTGCGTATTGTCATAATATGAGAACGGGACAGAAGACTCACGGTGGCCGACCACAATGACGCCGTTTTTAGCAATCTTTTCCAGGGTGCTGCTAGCGGCCGGGGCTGCGTCTTCAGCGTGTACTACGCCTGCAGAGAGTCCCATCACCAGCATTGCTGTGGCCAGTTTACGTAATTGCATACCCAACTCCTTTTTTATCAGCGTCAGAGACGCATTGATACCCAGTGTGATGTTGTTATTGCTCGCGCTAAACGAGTGCAGTGTTATGCGTGTTTGTTAACATTTAGTCTGGCTTAATGTAAAGATTTTGCTGCGTTATTGTTTATTTTTGCGAAGCGCGCCGCACCATTCAGAGGCAATAAACGCTGTTTGCACCGAAAAGGTGCTACCGCTGAACCGCGCTGGTGCGACCAGGTTGCACGTTAAACCAAACCGCGTTCATACGAGTAAATAAAGCAATAGACGTGCCAGATATGTTAATAGAAGGGGATTGCCGGGTAGCGACTGCGCCTTATCGGACCGATAAAATCGTATGCCCGGCAAGCATAGCGCCGCCGGGCAAAGAGGTGAGGGGATTACTTACGACGTTGACGAAGGCTCATCAACACGGCGCCAAAGCCAAACAGCGCGGTCAGGATCCACAGCGGCCAGTTGCCGGTACGGGCATAAGGCGTTAACCCGGTTGTCGGAGTGACGCTGGTGGTCAACACCTGGCGGGTAAACTGCGGGATCATGGCCTGAATTTCGCCCTGCGGTCCAATCACGGCGGTAATGCCGTTGTTGGTGCTGCGCAGCAGCGGGCGGGCCAGCTCCAGGGAACGCATCCGCGCCATCTGGAAGTGCTGCCACGGGCCAATCGATTTACCAAACCACGCATCGTTAGAGATGGTCAGCAAAAAGTCTGTATCCGGGCGGAAATTATCCCGCACCTGTTCACCGAGGATAATTTCGTAGCAGATGGCGGCGGTCAGCAAAAAGCCGTGCGCACTTAACTGGGGCTGAACGTATGGGCCACGGCTAAAGGAGGACATCGGCAAATCGAAGAACGGGGCCAGCGGGCGCAGAATCGATTCCAGCGGAACAAATTCACCAAACGGCACGAGGTGATTTTTATTGTAGCGGTTATGCGATTCATAGCTGTAAGGGTTGTCTTTCCCCAGCGTAATGATGCTGTTGTAGGTGTCGTAACGATTTTGCTTATTCAGGCGCGCATCAACGATACCGGTGATAAGCGTGGTGTTACGCGCCCGCAACAGATCGTCCATCATGCTGAGAAAACGCTGCTGGTTGATCTCCAGATCCGGGATGGCTGACTCCGGCCAGATAATCAGCTGTGATTTGCCCATTTCTGTCTGGGTTGCATCCAGGTAGATTTTCAGGGTATTCACCAGCTGATTTTCATCCCACTTGAGCGACTGGGGAATGTCGCCCTGCACCATCGACACCTGGGTGGTGCGTTCCGGTTCGAGAGTAAACCACTGGATATAACGTAGCGGGAAGGGCAGAGCGAACAGCACCAGCGCCATTACCAGCGGACGCCAGTTACGCTGAACCAGAGCCAGCACCAGCAGGCCGCTCACCACCATCAGCAGGAAGTTGATCGCCTCGACGCCCATTACCGGCGCCAGGCCTTTCAGCGGGCCGTCAATCTGGCTGTAGCCAAACTGTAGCCAGGGAAAACCGGTCAATACCCAGCCGCGCAGGAATTCGCTTATCTGCCAGACTACCGGGGCGGCAATCGCTACGCGCATCCAGCTGGTTTTCGGCCACAGGCGCGAAAGGATCCCGGCGAACAGACCGGTATACAGCGAGAGATACGCTGCCAGCAGCACCACAAGGAAGACGTTAACCGGACCCGGCATACCACCAAACTGAGCAATACTGACGTACACCCAGTTAATGCCGGAGCCAAACAGGCCAAGCCCCCAGAAATAACCAATTGCCGCCGCCTGTACAGGCCGTCGGTTAAGGGTCAGGCCCTGGAGCCCCATCAGGGAGAGAAGTGCGGCAGGCCAGAAGTCATAAGGAGAAAAAGCCAGCGTACCGCTGGCTCCGAGTAACAGCGCCAGCAGCAGACGTACGCGCTGGCGTTCAAGCAATGGGGCAAATGCCATTTAAATCATTCATCCAGTGTAGGTTGCGGCGCATCGTCCGGCATTTTTACATGAACCTGAATAATACGTCGACTGTCAGCCATTGCGACCTTGAATTGGTAACCGTCAATGTCCACGGTTTCGCCACGCGCTGGAAGGTGGCCAAATGCCTGCATCACCAGACCGCCAATGGTATCCACTTCATCATCGCTGAAATGGGTGCCGAAGGTATCGTTAAAATCTTCGATCGGCGCAAGGGCACGCACCGTCCAGGTGTGACGGCTCAACTGACGGAAGTCGATATCTTCTTCTTCGTCATATTCGTCTTCGATTTCACCGACAATCAGTTCAAGAATATCTTCGATGGTCACAAGGCCGGAAACGCCGCCAAATTCATCGATAACAATCGCCATGTGGTAACGCTGAGAGCGAAACTCTTTCAGCATGCGGTCGACCCGCTTGCTTTCCGGGACAACAACCGCCTGGCGTAACACTTTTTCCATGCTGAAAGCTTCCGATTCGCTGCGCATAAACGGCAGCAGATCTTTGGCCATCAAAATCCCTTCGATGTGATCTTTGTCTTCGCTGATGACCGGGAAACGCGAGTGGGCGGACTCGATAATGACATCGAGGCACTCTTCCAGCGTCTGGTTGCGTTTCAGGGTAATCATCTGTGAGCGGGGGATCATAATGTCGCGAACGCGCTGGTCGGCGATGTCCATTACCCCTTCGAGCATTTCGCGCGTATCTTCATCGATAAGCTCGTTCTGCCCGGAATCACGGATCAGCTCCAGAAGTTCGTCACGGTTTTTGGGTTCACCGTGGAAAAGCTGGCTCAGAAGGAGGGAGAAAAATCCCTTTTTGCTGTTTGGTGTGTCGCTACTGTGTGAATTGTCGTCGCTCATGGCGTTTGTTAAGGGTTCTCTTGTTGGTGAACTGTCAGCCGCTGCGGACGAAGGTCAACGCGACGGCATGTGATGTTGATACGGCGGAACACCGCCGTATACAGACTACTCTTTCTCGGCAATGTACGGATCCTGATAGCCCAGAGCAAGCATTATCTCTGTCTCAAGGGATTCCATCTCTTCCGCTTCGTCGTCTTCAATATGATCGTAGCCCAGCAGATGCAGGCTACCGTGTATCACCATGTGCGCCCAGTGGGCGTCGAGCTGCTTTTGCTGCTCCTTCGCTTCCTGTTCAACCACCTGGCGACAGATGATCAAATCGCCCAGCAGCGGCAGCTCGATACCGGGCGGTGCTTCAAACGGGAAGGAGAGCACGTTGGTGGGTTTATCTTTCCCGCGATAGGTCAGGTTCAGCTCGTGGCTTTCGGCCTCATCCACCAGGCGAACGGTGACTTCTGACTCTTCCTGAAACTGCGGGATCACCGCATCCAGCCACGTCTGGAACTGGCTCTCTTCCGGCAAACCGGAATTGTCTTCACATGCCAACTGTAAATCGAGAATCACCTGACTCATTTCTGCTCTTGCTCCTGGGCTTCGCGTTTGCGAACCGCTTCCTGTTCTGCTTTACGTTTCTGGTCGGCTTCTTCCCATGCCTCATAGGCAGTTACGATGCGGGCTACCACCGGGTGGCGCACCACGTCTTCGCTGTGGAAGAAGTTAAAACTGATTTCATCGACATCTGCCAGCACTTCAATGGCGTGACGCAGACCAGATTTAGTGCTGCGCGGCAGGTCGATCTGGGTAATATCGCCGGTGATGACCGCTTTCGAGTTAAAGCCGATACGGGTCAGGAACATCTTCATCTGTTCAATAGTGGTGTTCTGGCTTTCATCAAGAATGATAAACGCATCGTTCAGTGTGCGTCCGCGCATGTAGGCCAGCGGAGCCACTTCGATGACGTTACGTTCAATCAGCTTCTCGACTTTCTCAAAGCCGAGCATCTCGAACAGCGCATCGTACAGCGGGCGCAGGTACGGGTCGACCTTCTGGCTCAAATCACCGGGTAAAAAGCCCAGCTTTTCGCCGGCTTCGACGGCCGGACGGGTGAGCAGAATTCGACGGATTTCCTGACGCTCCAGCGCATCCACGGCAGCAGCAACGGCAAGATAGGTTTTACCGGTCCCCGCTGGGCCCACGCCGAAGGTGATGTCATGGTCGAGGATGTTGGCGATGTACTGCGCCTGATTTGGCGTACGCGGTTTAATCACGCCACGCTTGGTTTTGATATGAATAACTTTGCCGTACTGCGGCACGCTCTCTGCGCTTTGCTCAAGCACGCGGGCTTCTTTGATGGCCAGATGAAGTTGGTCCGGTTCAATATCCTGCGTTTGACCGCGCATCGGGGCGGTATCGACGTACAGACTGTGGAGAATATCCGCCGCGGCGTTGACGCAAATGGTGCGCCCGGTGAGTTTGAAGTGGTTATCGCGACGATTAATTTCGATACCCAGACGTCGCTCCAGTTGTTTGATGTTGTCATCAAACGGCCCGCAGAGGCTCAGCAGGCGAGCGTTGTCTGCTGGCTCAAGGGTAATTTCACGCGTATCTATATTCAAACCATTCCTCTTCTGTCTCGGTTGCCTGAAAGCAAAGGGTCTGTCCCATGAAATTATTCACGCCAGAGAATAAAGGCGCAAGCATTGCGAAATATATGGGGGGTCAAAGGGGGAAATACAAGGCCTGCCAGAAATGGCAGGCCTGAGGCATTACGGCTGATAAACGCTGACGCCCAGATCGTTTTCTTTACGGGTCCGTGCGATAACCGATTCTGGCGTTTCTGCCACGCGCAGGCCCATCTCATCTTCGGTCCGCACCAGCTTGCCGCGCAGGGAGTTGGTGAGCACTTCGAGGATTTCGATATCGACGAATTTGCCGACCAAATCCGGCGCGCCTTCGAAGTTCACCACGCGGTTGTTTTCGGTACGGCCAGACAACTGCATGATGCTCTTCCGCGACGTGCCTTCGACCAGTACGCGTTGTAGGGTGCCGAGCATACGACGGCTCCAGGCGGTGGCCTGTTGGTTAATGCGATCCTGCAGAATATACAAACGCTGCTTTTTCTCGTCGTCAGGCACGTCATCAACCATATCGGCAGCTGGCGTTCCCGGACGCGCAGAGAAGATGAAGCTATAGCTCACGTCGAAGTTCACTTCACCGATGATCTTCATGGTGCGCTCGAAATCATCGGTGGTTTCGCCAGGGAAGCCGACGATGAAGTCGGAGCTTATCTGAATATCCGGGCGGGCATCACGCAGCTTACGGATGATTGATTTGTATTCCAGTGCGGTATGGGTGCGGCCCATCAGGTTCAGCACGCGGTCGGATCCGCACTGGATCGGCAGGTGCAGGAAGCTCACCAGCTCTGGCGTATCACGATACACATCGATGATGTCATCTGTGAATTCAATCGGGTGGCTGGTGGTAAAGCGAATACGGTCGATGCCATCGATGGCCGCCACCAGACGCAGCAGGTCGGCGAACGAGCCGGTGCTGCCGTCGTAGTTCTCACCGCGCCAGGCGTTGACGTTCTGGCCGAGTAGATTCACTTCGCGCACCCCCTGAGCCGCCAGTTGGGCTACTTCAAACAGGATGTCATCGCAAGGGCGACTCACTTCCTCACCGCGGGTGTAAGGCACCACGCAGTAAGTGCAGTATTTGTTGCAGCCTTCCATAATCGAGACGAAGGCGGTTGGGCCATCCGCACGCGGTTCCGGCAGACGGTCAAATTTTTCAATTTCCGGGAAGCTGACATCGACCACCGGGCTGCGATCGCCGCGAACGGAGTTGATCATCTCTGGCAAGCGATGCAGGGTCTGCGGGCCAAAGACGATGTCCACGTAGTGCGCGCGGGTACGAATCAGTTCACCTTCCTGCGAGGCAACACAGCCGCCCACGCCAATGATGATGTCCGGATTTTTCTTTTTGAGAAGTTTCCAGCGACCTAACAGATGGAAGACTTTTTCCTGCGCTTTTTCACGGATTGAGCAGGTATTAAGCAGCAGCACATCGGCTTCTTCTGCATGTTCAGTCAGTTGATATCCGTGGGTAGCATCCAGCAGATCGGCCATCTTCGATGAATCGTATTCGTTCATCTGACAGCCCCAGGTTTTTATATGGAGTTTTTTAGTCATCGACTTGCTCGGGCTCAGGATTGCAAGCCGCATAGTGTAATGCTTTGGTCTGGTTGTGACCAGTATGAAGGTTGTCAGACGCAAGGTGATAAAAATCCGGTAAACTTAAGGGATTCTCTTATAAGGATTATTGACCATGACACTCCAACAAACCGAAATTGCCGTTGTCGGCGGCGGTATGGTCGGCGGCGCATTGGCGCTGGGGCTGGCGCAACACGGGTTTGACGTGACGGTGATTGAACAGGCTGCACCGCCTGCATTTGATGAGACACAGCAGCCGGATGTGCGTATTTCCGCAATCAGTGCGGCCTCTGTCGAGCTGCTGCGCGGGCTGGGCGTGTGGGATGCGGTGCTGGCAATGCGCGCGCACCCTTATCGTCAACTGGAGACCTGGGAGTGGGAAAACGCGCATGTGGTGTTTGATGCCGCAGAGCTTAAGCTCCCGCTGCTGGGCTATATGGTTGAAAATAACGTTCTGCAGCAGGCGCTGTGGCAGGCCTTGGCCGCGCATCCTAAGGTCACCCTGCGCGTGCCTGCGTCAGTGAAGGCGATGCACCGCCACAACGATCGGCATCTGATCGCGCTGGATAACGGCGATGAATTGTCAGTGAAGCTGCTGATTGGGGCCGACGGAGCCACCTCCCGGGTACGAGAGATGTCCGGTATTGGCATTCACGCCTGGCAGTATCAGCAATCCTGCATGCTGGTTACCATCGCCTGCGAGAACGATCCGGGCGACAGCACCTGGCAACACTTCACCCCGAACGGCCCGCACGCGTTTTTACCGCTGTTTGACCACTGGGCCTCTCTGGTGTGGTATGACACACCGGCACGCATTCGTCAGCTGCAAGGGTTGACGATGGAACAACTGCAGCGAGAGATTGCCCTCTATTTCCCGGCTCGGTTGGGTAACGTCAAACCGGTTGCTGCAGGGGCATTTCCGCTTACCCGTCGGCATGCACTGGAGTATGCGCGTGAGGGACTGGTACTGGTGGGCGACGCCGCGCATACCATTCATCCACTGGCAGGGCAGGGGGTGAATCTGGGTTATCGCGATGTAGAGGCGCTGTTGGATGTATTAAGTCGCGCCCGCAGTCACGGTGAAGCCTGGGCCAGTCAGCAGGTGCTTAAACGCTATCAGACCCGACGGATGGCGGATAATTTCCTGATGCAATCCGGTATGGATCTGTTTTACGCCGGATTCAGCAATGACCTGGGACCGCTTCGCCTATTGCGCAATATGGGATTGATGGCAGCACAGCGTGCAGGCGGCCTGAAACGTCAGGCGTTGAAGTATGCGTTAGGGCTGTAGAGAGAACACCGGGCGGGTAGCAGCATCGCCCGGTTATAAACGCAGAAAAGCAAAAAGCTCGCCGAAGCGAGCTTTTTTAAGGTGGCTGGGGTACGAGGATTCGAACCTCGGAATGCTGGTATCAGAAACCAGAGCCTTACCGCTTGGCGATACCCCAACAGGTGCGTTAAACAAACACATTCAACGACTTTTTAAAATTGGCTGGGGTACGAGGATTCGAACCTCGGAATGCTGGTATCAGAAACCAGTGCCTTACCGCTTGGCGATACCCCAACAATTTTTTTTGGTGTTGTCGACCGAAATCAACACAACCTAATATGGTGGCTACGACGGGATTCGAACCTGTGACCCCATCATTATGAGTGATGTGCTCTAACCAACTGAGCTACGTAGCCAGTACTGCTTTCTTCGATGGCTGGGGTACCTGGATTCGAACCAGGGAATGCCGGTATCAAAAACCGGTGCCTTACCGCTTGGCGATACCCCAAAAACAACAGAGAACCGCAAAATCGAAGAAAATGGCTGGGGTACCTGGATTCGAACCAGGGAATGCCGGTATCAAAAACCGGTGCCTTACCGCTTGGCGATACCCCATCCGTGCAACGCTTATCTGGAAATGGTGCGGGAGGCGAGACTTGAACTCGCACACCTTGCGGCGCCAGAACCTAAATCTGGTGCGTCTACCAATTTCGCCACTCCCGCAAAAAAAGATGGTGGCTACGACGGGATTCGAACCTGTGACCCCATCATTATGAGTGATGTGCTCTAACCAACTGAGCTACGTAGCCATCTTTTTTTCGCGTTACCTTATCGGCGTTGCGGGGCGCATTATGCGTATAGACCCTTGCAGCGTCAACACCTTTTTCATCGAAAATAACGGGAATGTGACTGTTTGGTTAGGTTGCGAACAGCCTGGCCGATTATTCGGCAATTATTGGTTATTAATCGTTTTTGTTCAGCGAAACGCGAGACAAAAAAAAGGCCCCGGAGGGCCTGATGAGGATTTTTTCTGTTACTTGTAGGCGGACTGATGCACGCCGACGGCACGGCCTGATGGATCGTTCATGGATTTGAACGATTCATCCCACTCAATCGCTTTTGCAGAAGAGCAGGCGACGGAAGGGCCACCCGGAACACACTCTGCGGCGCTCGGCAGTGGGAATTGCTCTTCAAAGATCTCACGGTACAGATACGCCTCTTTAGAGGATGGCGTGTTGTACGGGAAGCGGAAGCTGGCTGTTTCCAGTTGTTGGTCAGAAACCTGCTTCGCTGCTACCTCTTTCAGGGTATCGATCCAGCTGTAACCCACACCGTCTGAGAACTGCTCTTTCTGACGCCATGCGACGCTTGCCGGCAGGTAGGATTCAAAACATTCACGCAGGACATGTTTTTCCATCTTGCCGTTGCCGCACATCTTGTCCTGCGGATTAATGCGCATGGCCACATCGAGGAACTTCTTGTCCAGGAACGGTACGCGGGCTTCCACGCCCCAGGCGGACATCGCTTTGTTGGCACGTGCACAGTCGAACATGTGCAGCGCCTGCAGTTTACGCACGGTCTCTTCATGCAGTTCTTTGGCGTTTGGCGCTTTATGGAAATAGAGGTAGCCGCCAAACACTTCATCAGAACCCTCGCCCGACAACACCATTTTAATGCCCATCGCTTTGATTTTGCGGGACATCAGGTACATCGGCGTTGAGGCGCGAATGGTGGTCACATCGTAGGTTTCAATGTGATAGATAACGTCGCGGATCGCATCCAGCCCTTCCTGCACGGTAAAGTGAATTTCATGGTGCACGGTGCCGAGATGGTTGGCCACTTCCTGCGCGGCTTTCAGATCCGGGGATCCTTCCAGGCCGACAGCAAAGGAGTGCAGCTGCGGCCACCAGGCTTCGGAGCGCTCTTGATCTTCCACGCGGCGGGCGGCGTACTTTTTGGTGATCGCCGAGATAACGGAAGAGTCCAGACCGCCAGAGAGCAGCACGCCATAAGGCACGTCTGACATCAGGTGGCTTTTTACCGCATCTTCCAGCGCCTGAGCCAGCTCGACTTTGTCGGTGACGTTGTCTTTAACGGCATCGTAATCGAACCAGTCGCGTTGATAGTACGAGCGGATCTCGCCGTCTTTGCTCCACAGGAAGCTGCCTGCCGGGAACTCTTTAATGGTGCGACAAACAGGCACCAGGGCTTTCATCTCAGAGGCAACATAGAAGTTGCCGAATTCGTCGTGGCCCATATACAGCGGGATAATACCGATATGGTCGCGGCCAATCAGATAGGCGTCTTTTTCGCTGTCGTACAGGGCAAAGGCAAACATCCCCTGCAGTTCGTCGAGGAATTCCGGGCCTTTTTCCTGATACAGGGCGAGGATCACTTCACAGTCTGAGCCGGTCTGGAAGGCATAGCGATCGCCATATTCCGCGCGCAGCGCCTGATGGTTATAGATTTCACCGTTGACCGCCAGCGCATGGGTTTTTTTCTCGTTATACAGCGGCTGGGCACCGGCGTTGACGTCGACAATCGACAGGCGCTCGTGCGCCAGAATGGCTTTATCGCTGGCATAGACGCCGGACCAGTCCGGGCCGCGGTGGCGCATCAGACGGGACAGCTCGAGTGCTTTTTTACGCAGTTCGACCGCGTCAGTTTTAATATCCAGTACGCCGAAAATTGAACACATAACCTTCTCCGTTAACCCTGTTGCAGTGTGATGTTGCTTGCTTAAGAAAATGCCGTAAAAGGGCAGGAGCGGCAAGCGTTTTGCAGGTAAAAACTGAAAAAGCGCAATGGTGATTGCTGAATGTTGAAAAAAGCGTACGCCTGAGACGGTTTTATTGATGATTATTCAATGAATGACGGTTTTTATTAGAGTGGAATGGTTTTTTGGCGCAGTAGAATGAAGAAACCACGTCCGGGGACGTGGCTTTGGCTTACAGGACATCGATTTCCGCGACCGAGGGATAAATCCAGCTCGGCCGGAAGGGCATCGCATCAATATCATCCAGGGTCGAAACACCTGACAGCACCAGAATGGTTTCCAGCCCGGCCTGGAAGCCCGCCAGAATATCGGTACGCAGGTTGTCGCCGACAATGACAGTGTGCTCGGAGTGGGCCTGCATTTTGTTTAGCGCCGCGCGAATGATCCATGGGCTGGGCTTGCCGACATAAAATGGAGTACGGCCTGTCATCTTCTCGATCCCCGCACAGAGCGCGCCGCATGCCGGGTAAAAGCCGCGACCGTGGGTATCCGGATTGGTGGCAATAAAGCGCGCACCGTTAGCCACAAAGAATGCCGCCTTGTGCATCATTTCCCAGTTATAGGAGCGCGTTTCACCGACGATCACAAAATCAGGGTTAACGTCCGTTATGGTGAAACCGGCTTTGTACAATTCATGAATCAGCGCGCCTTCACCGACGACATACGCTTTTTTGCCTTCCTGACGCTTGAGGAAGTCCGCCGTCGCCATCGCAGAGGTATAGAACACGCTGTCAGGAACATCGACGCCGGCAGTTGCAAAACGGTTGGCCAGATCCTGCCCGGTCTGGGACGGGAAGTTGGTAAGCAGAACCAGCGGCATGCCTTTTTCGAGGATGCGGTTAAGAAATTCTGCTGCGCCCGGCACGGCAACGTTGTCGTGCATCAGCACGCCGTCGATATCACAAATAACATTCTTAATGGTCATGGACTACCCGACATCAAAAAAAGAGGCGTAACTATAAAACGCTGTCAGCTTTCCAGCAAACGCTGCAGCAGGATGCCGTTAAGCATTGCGCGTTTTACCAGCGCAAAAGCGCCGATCGCGGAGCGGTCGTTCAGCGTGGAGCGTACAACCGGTAAATTCTGGCGAAATGCCTTCAGTGCCTGGGTATTAATGCAGCCTTCAATGGCGGGCAGCAGCACTTTTTCGGCCTCGGTAATTTCACCGGCAATTACAATTTTTTGCGGGTTAAACAGGTTGATGGCTATCGCGATGGTTTTGCCCAGCTGACGGCCAACCTGCTCGATCACTTCGCAGCTCAGAGCATCACCTTTGTTTGCCGCTTTACAGATGGCGCCGATTTTACAGTCATCCAGCGTTACCCGACTCTGATAGCCCTGTTCAAGCATGTGCTTAACACGGTGCTCGATGGCGGCATTGGCGGCGACTGTTTCCAGGCAGCCAAAGTTGCCGCAGTGGCAGCGTTCGCCCAGCGGATCGACCTGAATATGGCCAATCTCGCCGACATTGCCGTTACGGCCAATAAAGATGCGCCCGTTAGAGATGATTCCGGCACCCGTTCCGCGGTGGACACGCACCAGAATGGAGTCTTCGCAATCCTGACTCGCCCCAAAATAGTGCTCAGCCAGCGCCAGGCTGCGGATATCGTGGCCAACAAAGCAGGTCACCGCAAAGCGTTTTTCCAGCGCGTTGATTAAACCCCAGTTTTCAACCTGGATATGCGGCATATAGCGGATCACACCGCTTTCCGGATCGACAAGCCCAGGCAAGATCACCGAGATGGCGATCAGCTCGCGGATTTTGCGCTGGCAGGATTCGATAAACAGTTCAATCGCATTGAGCAGGGCGTGTTCAAGCGTCTCCTGGGTGCGTTCCGGCAGGGGATAATGCTCTTCCGCCAGGGTTTTGCTGCTGAGATCGTACAGGGTAAGCGTGGCATCATGGCGGCCAAGGCGTACGCCGATGGCATGGAAATGACGGGTTTCGGTGATTATCGAGATGGCGCGACGGCCTCCGGTGGAGGCCTGCTGATCAACTTCTTTAATCAGTCCGCGCTCAATGAGCTGACGGGTGATTTTCGTCACGCTGGCGGGGGCAAGCTGGCTCTGTTCTGCAATTTGAATGCGCGAGATGGGACCATGCTGGTCAATCAGTCGATAAACGGCAGCGCTGTTCAGCTGCTTAACCAGATCCACATTACCAATTTGAGCGTGTCCGCCAGGTGTCATACGTTTGCTTACTCTGTGACGACCTCGTTACCGTTAACGATGGTCTTGATGATTTTATAATCGTGCGTGAATGCGGTGAGGTTAGCAACCATGCCCGGAGCAATGGCACCCAGCTGTTGGTCGACGCCAATCGCGCGGGCCGGGTAGAGCGTGGCCATACGCAGCACTTCATCCAGGGCAATGCTGCAATGTTCGACCAGATTGCGTACGCCTTCGATCATGGTCAAAGCCGAACCGCTCAGCGTGCCGTTCTCGTCCACACACAGTCCATCCCGGTAGTATATTGTTTTACCAGCAAAAATGAACTGTTCAATGTGTGCCCCTGCGGGTGCCGTAGCATCGGTAACCAGACACAGCTTATCGCCTTTCAGGCGTTTGGCGTTACGCACGTTGGCGTAATCCACGTGTAAGCCGTCAGCAATAATGCCGCAATACACGTCCGGTTCGTCAAAGATCGCCCCGACCAGACCGGGTTCGCGTCCGGTAATATACGGCATGGCATTGTACAGATGGGTGGCGAAGGTGATACCAGCGCGGAAGCCGGTTTTGGCCTCTTTCAGCGTGGCGTTGGAGTGCCCGGCAGAGACCACAATCCCGGCGCCTGCCAGTTTGCGGATGATTTCAGGGTCGACCATTTCGGGGGCGAGGGTCACTTTGGTGATCACGTCTGCGTTGGCACACAGGAAATCAACCAGTTCCCCGTCAGGCTGGCGCACGAAGCCTGGGTTATGCGTCCCTTTTTTGACAATATTCAGCCACGGACCTTCAAGATGCAGGCCCAGTGCCTGGTGCGGATACTTCGCCAGATACTCGCGCATCACGCGAACACCTTGTTTCATCAGGTCGTCGCTGGTGGTGATAAGCGTCGGCAGGTAGCTGGTGCAGCCCGATCTTTCGTTGGCGTGCTGCATAATTTCCAGCGTCTCAACGCTGACGGCTTCTGCCGTATCATTGAACTGGACACCGCCGCAGCCGTTAAGCTGTACGTCGATAAAACCGGGGGAGATGATTGCTCCATTGAGCGAGCGTTGTTCAATACCCGTTGGCAGTTCAGCCTGTGGGCAAACACGTTCAATCAGGCCATTGGCGATAACAATCGCATGGTCATCCAGAATTTCATGGCCGGTATAAATCCGACCGTGGGTTAAAGCATACATAACGACCCCCGGTTTAAAAAAAAGCATTCCGTCTCTCGTAAGAGACGGCGTCAGATTACAGACCTTTGATGTTTTCAGCTTCTAATTCGTTGAAGTATCTCAGCGTTTTAACTTTCAGCTCCATGGTGGATGGCTCATCGCACACCACGACGGCTTTCGGATGCAGCTGCAGACAGCTGATGGTCCACATATGGTTGACGTTGCCTTCCACTGCCGCCTGCAGCGCCAGCGCTTTGACGCCGCCCAGCACCAGGATCATCACTTCTTCTGCGTCCAGCAGCGTGCCCACGCCCACGGTCAGCGCATATTTTGGCACCTGATTAACATCGCCATCAAAGAAACGTGAGTTTGCCACACGGGTGTCATGCGTCAGGGTTTTGATACGAGTACGGGATGCCAGAGAAGAGGCCGGTTCGTTAAACGCGATGTGACCATCGTTGCCTACGCCGCCCATAAACAGGTGGATTTTGCCATAAGCACGGATTTTTTCTTCATAATGACGGCATTCAGCATCGATATCCGGGGCATTTCCGTCCAGCAGATTAATATTTGCCGGCTGAATATCAACGTGATCAAAGAAATTGCGGTGCATGAAGCTATGGTAGCTTTCCGGATGATCCTTTGGCAGGCCAACATATTCGTCCATGTTGAACGTAACAACGTGTTCGAAGCTAACCTGGCCCGCTTTATGCATCTCCACCAACGCTTTATACGCAGTGAGAGGCGTGCCGCCGGTCGGCAGACCGAGCACGAAAGGACGATCGGCTGTTGGTTTGAACGCGTTGATACGGTTTACAATATGGCGAGCAGCCCATTTACCGACTTGTTCTGCAGTTGCCAGGGGGATCAGTCTCATTATTCACCTCTGAAGATTAAGTAAAAAAGTGGGCGGATTGAATATCTGAGTATGATGTAAGCCTAACCTGGTTCACACCGTAAGGGATCAATCCGTCTTGATTTTTCGTATCATAAAATAAGTTTTCACTGTTTGCCAGTCTGAGGGAGGGTCTGAAACGATATTTGGTGACAAAAATCACAAAAAATACGCTTTTAATTTGCGATACGAATTAATTTTCCACACACTCAGAAAGCCAGTGAATCATCAACTGTATATATAAGTTAGTGACACAATAAAAACACAGCTGAGAACACACCTTAAAACGGGGTCTCAAAGGGGGAAGAAAGTGAGCATTTTAGGTTATTTACAAAAGGTTGGCCGCGCCTTAATGGTGCCGGTTGCCACGCTGCCAGCGGCGGCAATTCTGATGGGTGTCGGTTACTGGATTGACCCGGTGAGTTGGGGTGGAGACAACGCGTTAGCGGCGTTATTCATCAAATCCGGTGCTGCCATTATCGACAACATGTCTGTACTGTTCGCCATCGGTGTGGCTTACGGTATGTCCAAAGATAAAGACGGTGCTGCGGCACTGACCGGTTTTGTTGGCTTCCTCGTATTAACCACGCTCTGTTCGCCGGCCGCGGTTGCCATGATCCAGAAGATCCCGGCAGACCAGGTACCTGCTGCGTTCGGTAAAATCAGCAACCAGTTCGTCGGTATCCTCGTGGGTATTATCTCCGCTGAACTGTACAACCGCTTCAGTAGCGTAGAGTTGCCAAAAGCGCTCTCCTTCTTCAGCGGCCGTCGTCTGGTGCCGATTCTGACCTCCTTCGTGATGATCTTTGTCGCTTTCATCCTGATGTACGTCTGGCCGATGATTTTCGACGGTCTGGTGAACTTTGGTGAGCACATCCAGAAGTTGGGCTCCGCCGGTGCGGGCGTGTACGCGTTCTTCAACCGCTTACTGATCCCGGTTGGTCTGCACCACGCGCTGAACTCCGTATTCTGGTTTGACGTTGCAGGTATTAACGATATCCCTAACTTCCTCGGCGGCGCACAGTCCATCGAAGCAGGTAAAGCGGTTGTCGGTATCACCGGTCGTTACCAGGCGGGCTTCTTCCCAATTATGATGTTCGGTCTGCCGGGTGCAGCACTGGCTATCTACCACTGCGCGCGTCCTGAGAACAAAGCGAAGGTGCTGGGTATTATGATGGCGGGCGCATTCGCGGCCTTCTTCACCGGTATCACCGAGCCGCTGGAATTCTCCTTCATGTTCGTGGCACCGGTTCTGTATGTGATCCACGCCGTGCTGACCGGTATCTCGGTCTTCATCGCGGCATCCATGCACTGGATTGCCGGCTTCGGTTTCAGTGCGGGTCTGGTGGATATGGTGCTGTCGTCACGTAACCCGCTGGCAACACACTGGTACATGCTGATTCCACAAGGCCTGGTGTTCTTCGCTATCTATTACGTGGTGTTCCGCTTCACCATTACTAAATTCAACCTGATGACCCCGGGTCGTGAGCTGGCGGTTGCCGGTAGCGAAGCGGATGGTGAGGACGTCAATGTCAGCGCGGGCAACGCGGATGATGTTTCCGGTCTGGCACGTCAGTACATCGCCGCCATCGGTGGTTCCGATAACCTGACCGGTATCGATGCCTGCATCACCCGTCTGCGTCTGAACGTAAAAGACTCTTCGCTGGTTAACGAAGCGATGGCGAAACGCCTGGGTGCGTCTGGCGTGATCCGTCTGAACAAAACCAGCGTGCAGATTATCGTCGGCTTTGTGGCGGAGAAAATTGCTAACGCCATGAAAACCACCGGTCCTGTTGCCGCAGCAGATGTTGCGCCGGTCGCAGCTGTTGCACCAGCGGCGGTTAAACCGCAGGCTGTGGCCAATGCCACGACTATCGCGGCGCTGGTTTCTCCGGTAACGGGTGAGGTTGTGGCACTGGAACAGGTTCCTGACGAAGCCTTTGCCAGTAAAGCTGTCGGTGACGGCGTTGCGGTAAAACCAACCGATAAAACCGTGGTTTCTCCGGCTGCGGGCACCATCGTTAAAATCTTCAACACCAACCACGCGTTCTGTCTGGAAACCGAAAAAGGTGCAGAGATCGTTGTCCACATGGGTATCGATACCGTTGCGCTGGGTGGTCAGGGCTTCAAACGCCTGGTAGAAGAGGGCGCTGAAGTGGTGGCAGGTCAGCCGGTTCTGGAAATGGATCTCGACTTCCTGAACGCCAATGCGCGCTCGATGATTAGCCCGGTTGTCTGCAGCAATATCGACGACTTTAGCAGCCTGGTCATTAAGGCGCAGGGTCAGGTTGTGGCCGGTCAAACGCCGCTGTATGAAATTAAAGGCAAATAAGTGCTCCTGAGTTAGCGTTAATGCCTGAGCGGCGGGGATAATCCCCGCCGCTTTTTTTTGCAGCAATCGCCCCGATTATTCTCTGCGAAGACGTTTTTATACGTAACTAAGGGTTGTCACTACGCCCGGCTTATAAGATCATGTCCCGTTATACGTCGTTTACGCTTTGAGGAATCCACGATGAGTGAGGCAGAAGCCCGCCCAAGCAACTTTATTCGTCAGATCATCGATGAAGATCTGGCCACTGGTAAGCACACCACTGTTCATACCCGTTTTCCGCCGGAGCCGAACGGCTACCTGCACATTGGTCATGCGAAATCGATCTGCCTGAACTTTGGTATCGCGCAAGACTACCAGGGTCAATGCAACCTGCGTTTCGATGACACTAACCCGGTAAAAGAAGACATCGAGTACGTAGAGTCCATTAAGAACGACGTGCAATGGTTGGGCTTCAACTGGTCTGGCGACATCTGCTACTCCTCTGACTATTTTGACCAGCTGTATGCTTATGCCGTTGAGCTTATCAACAAGGGCCTGGCTTTCGTTGATGAACTCTCTGCTGATGAGATCCGTGAATACCGCGGCTCGCTGACTGCGCCGGGTAAAAACAGCCCGTACCGCGATCGCAGCGTAGAAGAGAACCTGGCGCTGTTCGAAAAAATGCGCGCCGGTGGCTTCGAAGAGGGCAAAGCGTGTCTGCGTGCCAAAATCGATATGGCATCGCCGTTTATCGTGATGCGCGATCCGGTGCTGTATCGCATTAAATTTGCCGATCACCACCAGACTGGCAGCAAGTGGTGCATCTACCCGATGTACGACTTCACCCACTGCATCAGCGATGCGCTGGAAGGCATTACGCACTCCCTGTGTACGCTGGAGTTCCAGGACAACCGTCGTCTGTATGACTGGGTTCTGGATAACATCACCATTGCGGTGCATCCACGTCAGTACGAGTTCTCTCGCCTGAATCTGGAATACACCGTCATGTCCAAGCGCAAGCTGAACGAGCTGGTAACCGACAAGCACGTCGAAGGCTGGGACGACCCACGTATGCCGACCATCTCCGGTCTGCGTCGTCGTGGCTACACAGCTGCGGCCATTCGTGAGTTCTGCAAACGCATTGGCGTGACCAAGCAGGACAACACCATCGAGATGGCGTCGCTGGAATCCTGTATCCGCGAAGACCTGAACGACAATGCGCCACGCGCAATGGCCGTTATCGACCCGGTTAAGCTGGTTATCGAAAACTACCCGCAGGGCGAAAGCGAACTGGTGACCATGCCGAACCATCCGAACAAGCCGGAAATGGGCAGCCGTGACGTGCCGTTCAGCGCTGAAATCTGGATCGATCGTGCAGACTTCCGCGAAGAAGCCAACAAGCAGTACAAGCGTCTGGTGATGGGTAAAGAAGTACGCCTGCGTAATGCCTATGTGATCAAAGCTGAGCGCGTAGAGAAAGACGCCGAAGGCAACATCACCACGATCTTCTGCACCTACGACGCTGAGACCCTGAGCAAGGATCCGGCGGACGGTCGCAAGGTAAAAGGCGTTATTCACTGGGTGAGCGCTGCACACGCGCTGCCGGTTGAAATCCGTCTTTACGATCGCCTGTTCAGCGTGCCAAACCCGGGTGCGGCAGACAATTTCCTCGAAACCATTAACCTGGATTCGCTGGTTATCAAGCAAGGTTTTGCCGAGCCGTCCCTGGATGCAGCCGTTGCCGGTAAAGCTTATCAGTTCGAACGTGAAGGTTATTTCTGCCTCGACAGCCGCTATGCAACCGCGGACAAGTTGGTGTTTAACCGCACCGTCGGTCTGCGCGATACTTGGGCTAAAGTCGGCGAGTAAGCGACACTCTCCCTGCTAAACGCCGCATAATGCGGCGTTTTTTTTGTTTATCATTCAAGCCATTACTGTTCCAAATCTTCGCGATGCGAATTAATTGCATTTCCCTCTGCTGTTTACCTTCCCTTACCTGAATTAAATTAATCGCGTTCTGTCGCGTATTCATTCAACCACTAAAAATAACTGGCTAATTTTGAAGATTATTTTAAGTGAATATTCTATCTGGTGCGCCTTGTTACAACTGGCAATCAAATATGTGCACTTCGTCATAATCCTGACTTTTGATCGCTAAAAAGGATTGATAATTCGCGTCGCGAAAAATAGTCTACAGGCAGTAGATGTAAACGAGTATTTCCGCTTACGTCGACTTTTTACTTTTTGTTTTTTCGCCGTTTTAGGCGCTTTTAATACGTCAAAGAGGATTAACTATGCGTACGTTTAGTGGCAAACGTAGTGCGCTTGCATTGGCTATTGCCGGTGTAACAGCAATGTCTGGCTGGATGGTCTCACCGAAGGCCCAGGCCGAAGGTTTTGTCGATGATTCAACGCTGACGGGCGGTGTCTATTACTGGCAGCGTGAGCGTGACCGTAAAGATGTCCAGGAAGATAAATATAAAACCAACCTGGCGCACTCCACCTGGAACGCCAACCTTGATTTCCAGTCCGGCTATGCCGCAGACATGTTCGGTCTTGATCTGGCCGCCTTCACCGCGATCGAAATGGCGGAAAACGGCGACAGCGGACACCCGAACGAAATTGCTTTCTCCTCCAGCAATAAAGCCTACAAAGAGGACTGGTCCGGCGATAAGAGCGGGATCAGCCTGTACAAAGCGGCAGCAAAATTTAAATACGGTCCGGCCTGGGCGCGCGCGGGTTGGCTTCAACCAACCGGTCAGACCCTGTTAGCACCGCACTGGAGCTTTATGCCGGGTACTTACCAGGGCGCGGAAGCCGGGGCGAATTTTGACTACGGCGATAGCGGGGCGTTGAGTTTCTCCTACATGTGGACCAACGAATACAAAGCGCCGTGGCACCTCGAGATGGACAAGTTCTATCAGAATGACAGAAAGACCCGCGTCGATTATCTCCACTCCCTCGGCGCGAAGTACGATTTCAAAAACAACCTGATTCTGGAAGCGGCATTCGGTCAGGCCGAAGGCTATATCGACCAGTACTTTGCCAAAGCCAGCTATAAGATGGATGTGGTGGGCGGCCCGCTCTCAACCAGCTACCAGTTCTACGGTACCCGTGATAAAGCCAACGATAACACCGTCAATGATATCTACGACGGCACCGCCTGGCTGCAGGCGCTGACCCTGGGCTACAAAGTGGGGCAAGTGGATTTACGCCTCGAAGGGACCTATGTCAAAGCGGAAGGACAGCAAGGCTACTTCCTGCAGCGTATGACCCCAACCTATGCCTCTTCTAACGGTCGTCTGGATGTCTGGTGGGATAACCGCTCCGACTTTAACGCCAACGGCGAAAAAGCGGTCTTCTTTGGCGCAATGTACGATCTGAGCAACTGGAACCTCGCAGGCTGGAGCGTCGGTGGCTCATATGCTTACGCCTGGGATGCGAAGCCCGCAGACTGGTTTATCAACAGCGCCGGCCAGCGTGAAGACAACCCGTCGAACAAAATCAAAGAGTCGGCTTACAGCCTTGACGCGATCTACGTCCTGCAGGACGGTCGCGCGAAAGGTACCATGTTTAAACTGCACTTCACCCAGTACGACAACCACTCCGATATCCCAAGCTACGGCGGGGGTTACGGCAACATCTTCCAGGATGAGCGCGACGTGAAGTTTATGGTTATCGCCCCATTCACTATCTTCTGATGATGCTTCTGGCGGGGCGAGCCCCGCCAGAACGGAGACCGCTATGTTGAAAAAAATCCTGCTTGTCGCGGCAATAGCCGCAGGGCTTACCGCTTGCGCAGAGCCGCAGACCCAGAAAGAAGATTCACGTCTGAAAGAGGCCTACAGCGCCTGCATTAATACCACCGAAGGATCGCCGGAGAAAATCGAAGCCTGCCAAAGCGTGCTCAACGTGCTGAAGCAAGAGAAGGCGCACCAGCAGTTTGCGACCCAGGAAACGGTCAGAGTGGCGGATTACCAGGCCTGTATTCAGGCGCGTAAAACCGGTAACGATCAGGAAGTCACAAAGCGCTGTGACCAAATCTGGAAGGAAATTCGCAGTAATAACAGCAAATAATCAGCTGTGTCTAAGCCCGGTATGCGTTTGCGCTGCCGGGCTTTTTTTATAAAAAAAAAGCCAACCGTCAGGTTGGCTCAGAGTGTGCGGATGATTTACTTCGCGTCGTGCGCGTGGTCATCTTCAGTACAGTCACCTTCGGCGCAGTGGCCGTACAGGTACAGACTGTGGTTGGTCAGACGAATGCCGTGACGTGTAGCAATTTCACGCTGACGGGATTCGATAGAGTCGTCGCTGAATTCAATCACTTTGCCACAATCCAGGCAAATCAGGTGATCGTGATGATGCTGCTGCGTCAGTTCAAAAACGGATTTCCCGCCTTCGAAGTTGTGACGCGTGACGATGCCAGCGTCATCAAACTGGTTCAGTACACGGTAGACCGTAGCCAGACCAATCTCTTCGCCCATGTCGATCAGACGCTTGTATAAGTCTTCCGCACTGACATGATGGTTATCCGGACCCTGAAGCACTTCCAGAATTTTTAACCGTGGAAGCGTGACTTTCAGCCCGGCCTTCTTTAATGCGGTATTGTTGTCAGTCATGCGGAATCTGTCCTGTTGCTAAACGATTCACTTCTATAGAAGAAGTGACAGAAAGTGCACCTGAGAGAATGCGTCTCATTATAGAATTGCCATGGCTGAATGAAAACTGCAAGTCTCAAGCAAAGTATGCTTATAAAAACGTGGTACCGCCAACAAACTTGTTACAGGGTGACCCGTTTGAACCTGGTTGATTGTACAGGTATGACAGCAAAAGTTAAAAATTTGTAGCAATTATTTTGATTGATAATACCTATCAATGCGGCGCAACCAGAGGTTACGCCGCCACAACATCAGGCGTTGAGGATGTCGTCGAGGTGCAGCTCTTCGCGGATCTGCTTAACCCATTTGTCCACGCGCTCTGCGGTCAGCTCCGGCTGGCGATCTTCGTCAATGGCCAGGCCTACGAAGTTATTATCATCAGCCAGACCTTTAGAGGCTTCGAAGTGGTAGCCAGCGGTTGGCCAGTGGCCCACGATCACTGCGCCACGCGGTTCAATGATGTCGCGAATGGTGCCCAGCGCATCGCAGAAGTACTCTGCGTAGTCTTCCTGGTCGCCACAGCCGAACAGGGCAACCAGTTTGCCATTGAAGTCGATCTCTTCCAGAGACGGGAAGAAGTCGTCCCAGTCGCACTGCGCTTCGCCGTAGTACCAGGTCGGGATGCCCAGCAGCAAGATATCGTAACCTGCGATGTCTTCTTTGCTGCTTTTCGCAATGTCATGCACATCGGCAACGTCTTTACCAAGCTGTTTTTGAATGTTTTTCGCGATGTTTTCGGTGTTACCGGTGTCGCTGCCGAAAAAAATGCCGATGATTGCCATGAGTAAAATAACCTCTTGAAACTTAATAGTATGGTGGCGCAATTTAGCCACGGATAAGGGCAATCATAGCAGAACAGAGAAGCCTGCGGAAACTGCTATCGCGCAGGACTGCACTCTGTGCTACATGAAAGCAACAAGAAGGGGAGTTTTCTGACTTACGCTTTGTCGTGCCATTTCTCGAGCTGCAGGATCAGCATCTCTTCGATAAGCTCACTGCGGCTGATGTCGCGGGCATTTGCCAGCTCGTTCAGCGCATCGACGGCGTCCGCATTGAGTTTCAGCTCGACGCGTTTAAGCCCACGACTTTTATCGCGTTTGAGCTGATTGCGCTTATTTATGCGCAGCTGTTCATCACGCGAATGCGGATTGGTTTTCGGTCGTCCCGGGCGCCGCTCATTCGCGAACAGATCTATTGTTGTGCGGTCCGTGTTTTCTTTGGCCATGATTCTGAGACTTCGGGGGAAACAAGACGCCCTGCTAAAGCCCGGGCGATAAGCGCGCCATCATACATCACCGAAAACGGCACGCCAACGACTGGTGGCCCGCAGGCGACCAGTCGCTCTCTTTTTAATCAATTTTCGATGTCAGCGAGGTAACGGCGGATGGCGCGCAGGACGGCGTCGGGTTTTTCGGCATGCACCCAGTGTCCGGCACCGGCAATCACGTGCGCCCGCGCCTGCGGGAATTGCGCCAGCAGCGCGTCCCGATACGCTTCGGTAACGTAGGGAGAATTGCCGCCGGGAATGAACAGCGCCGGGTGCGACCAGGCGGGGACCGGCTGCCAGCCAACGATGTTGTTGTACTGATCCCACAGCGCCGGCACGTTAAAGCGCCACTCACCGTCAACAAAGGATTTCAGTAAAAACTGCACCACGCCTTCTTCATCCAGATGCTCGCGCATAACAGCAGCGGCCTGCTGGCGGCTACTGACCCCGGCATCCGTCACGGCGTTGATGGCGGCGAAGATCTCATCGTGGCGGCGCACGGCGTAATCCACCGGGGCAACATCGATCACCACCAGACCGTCAATACGCTCTGGCGCGAGTGCGGTCAGCGCCATCACCGCTTTACCGCCCATGGAGTGGCCAATCAGCGTCGCCTTTTCAATATTGTTGGCGTCCAGCGTATCCAGCAGATCCTGGGCCATATCGGCGTAGGTCATCTGCGCCGAGCGCGGTGACTGACCGTGGTTACGCATATCCACCTGCAGGAGAGCGTGGTCCGTCATCAGATCCCGTGCCAGCACGCCCAGGTTGTCCAGGCTGCCAAACAGGCCGTGAACCAGCACAATGGGAGAATTATTGTGCGGCGATTGTGCAGATTGCGCTCGGGTATTCAATTTCATGGCAAAGTTCTTTTTTTACGTATGTCAGGTTAGGGTATTATGGTGACCATTCTGCCGCCCGGCTGCAAGGAAACAGTTAAATCTGACTTTTGCCGCCATCCTGGTTTGACGCTATCCGCTGTTGGGTTTAGACCTTATACTCCCAACGACTTGTATTCAGATAAGATATCGCACTGGATTAAGATGAAAACAATCGAAGTTGATGACGAGCTCTATCACTATATTGCCAGCCAAACCCGGCATATCGGCGAGAGCGCGTCCGACATTTTACGGCGCATGCTGAAAGTTTCCGCCGCCTCACAGTCCGCCGCGCCTGTTGCCAAAGACGTGCGCCAGCCCACCGTTGTCGCGCAGGAAAAGCCGCTGAACCCGGCAAAAGACAAGGTGCGTGCGATGCGCGAGCTGCTGCTGTCTGACGAATACGCGGAACAGAAAAAAGCCGTTAACCGCTTTATGCTGGCGCTGTCTACACTCTATTCACTGGACAACAAAGCGTTTGCTGACGCCACCGAGTCCCTGCACGGTCGTACTCGCGTTTATTTCGCCGTCGATGAGCAGACGCTTTTACAGAATGGTAATCAAACTAAACCCAAACAACTGCCTGGTACAACGTACTGGGTGATCACCAATACCAATACCGGGCGCAAGCGCGGCATGATCGAACACATCATGCAGTCGATGCAGTTCCCGGTGGAATTGACTGATAAGGTTTGCGGTACAATTTAACCCTTGCATCAGAAGGACCAGGCAATGGCAAATCACAATCGTGCGGGTCAACCTGCACAACAGAGCGATTTGATTAACGTCGCCCAGCTTACCGCTCAGTACTACGTGCTGAAGCCAGAAGTGGGCAATGCAGAACACGCAGTGAAGTTTGGTACGTCTGGTCACCGTGGCAGCGCGGTTCGCCAAAGCTTTAACGAGCCGCACATTCTGGCCATTGCCCAGGCCATCGCGGAAGAGCGCGCCAAAAATGGCGTCACCGGACCGTGCTACGTCGGTAAAGATACCCATGCCCTGTCAGAGCCTGCTTTTATTTCCGTACTAGAAGTGCTGGCGGCCAACGGCGTCGATGTGGTGATTCAGGAAAACAACGGCTACACGCCGACCCCTGCCGTGTCCAACGCGATTCTGGTGCATAACCAGAAGGGCGGTGCGCAGGCCGATGGGATTGTGATCACTCCGTCGCACAACCCGCCGGAAGATGGCGGCATCAAATATAATCCGCCAAACGGCGGCCCGGCGGACACCAACGTCACCAAAGTGGTCGAAGACCGTGCTAACGCTCTGCTGGCCGATGGCCTGAAAGGCGTGAAGCGAATGACGCTGGGCGAGGCGATGGCCTCAGGTCATGTTAAAGAGCAGGATCTGGTCCAGCCGTTTATTGAAGGGCTGGCAGATATCGTCGATATGGCCGCGATCCAGAAAGCCGGTCTGAAACTGGGCGTTGACCCGCTCGGTGGCTCCGGTATCGAATACTGGCAGCGTATCGCGGCGCACTACAAGCTGGATCTGACCATCGTTAACGATCATGTCGACCAGACCTTCCGCTTTATGCACCTTGATAAAGACGGCGCGATCCGTATGGATTGTTCCTCCGAGTGTGCGATGGCCGGTCTGCTGGCGCTTCGCGATAAGTTCGACCTCGCGTTTGCCAACGACCCGGACTATGACCGCCACGGTATCGTCACCCCTGCGGGCCTGATGAACCCGAACCACTATCTGGCTGTTGCCATTAACTACCTGTTCCAGCATCGTCCACAGTGGGGCAAAGACGTGGCCGTCGGCAAAACGCTGGTCTCCTCGGCGATGATTGACCGGGTGGTTAACGATTTGGGCCGTAAACTGGTTGAAGTGCCGGTTGGTTTCAAGTGGTTTGTTGACGGTCTGTTCGACGGCAGCTTCGGTTTTGGCGGCGAAGAAAGCGCGGGTGCCTCCTTCCTGCGCTTTAACGGCACGCCGTGGTCCACTGACAAAGACGGCATTATCATGTGCCTGTTAGCAGCAGAAATCACTGCGGTAACCGGTAAGAATCCGCAGGAGCATTACAACGAGCTGGCTGCCCGTTTCGGTGCCCCGAGCTACAACCGTCTGCAGGCATCGGCCACTTCTGCCCAGAAAGCGGCCCTGTCTAAGCTCTCTCCAGAAATGGTGAGCGCCAGCACCCTGGCCGGTGACCCCATCACCGCACGCCTGACGGCAGCGCCGGGTAACGGCGCGTCGATTGGCGGTCTGAAGGTGATGACTGACAACGGCTGGTTCGCGGCGCGTCCGTCCGGTACGGAAGATGCGTACAAAATTTACTGTGAAAGCTTCCTCGGCGAAGAGCACCGTCTGCTGATCGAGAAAGAAGCGGTTGAGATTGTCAGTGAAGTATTGAAGAACGCATAACAGCGATTCTGGTGCGGGCTGATGCCCTCACCCCGGCCCTCTCCCGCGGGGAGAGGGCGCAAACACAACAAAACGGCAACCTTCGGGTTGCCGTTTTGTTTTCCGTCATCAGAGCATAAAGCGATAGCCAATCCCGGTTTCAGTGAGTAAATGCCGAGGGCGCGCGGGATCGACTTCCAGCTTCTGGCGCAGATGCCCCATATAAATGCGCAAATAGTGGCTATGCTCCACCGCGTTCGGTCCCCAGACCTGGCTTAACAGCTGGCGCTGGGTGAGCACTTTGCCGTGATTGTTAAGCAGGACCGCCATCAGACGAAACTCAATCGGCGTCAGGTGAATTTCTGCTTCGCCATGCAGGATGCGGCGCGCGGCCAGATCAACGCGAATATCCGAAAAGGTAAACACCGGTTCGGAAGGCGCGGCGACGCTGTGACGGCGCAGAGCGACCCGCAGGCGGGCCTGCAGTTCGCCAATGCCAAAGGGTTTGCTGAGATAGTCGTCGGCACCGGCATCAAGGGCGGCAATTTTGTCTGTCTCTTCGAGACGCGCAGAGAGCACAATAATCGGCATCTGGCTCCACTGGCGCACCTCGCGGATAAAATCGAGGCCATCGCCGTCGGGCAGGCCGAGATCGAGGATCACCAGGTCCGGTTTGCGGGTCGCGGCTTCAATCAGGCCACGCTGGAGCGTACCGGCATCGTGGACGCGCAAGCCTTCACCTTCCAGCGCGGCGCGCAGAAAACGGCTGATAGCGAGTTCATCTTCAACAATCAGAACGTTAATCACAAATCCTCTGCAAATTCATCGAGTTCGGGCGGCGAATCGAGCGGCAGTGTAACACGAAAAACGGCGCCCCCTTCGGTGCGGTTATGGGCCGCAATGGTACCGCCGTGCACCTCCACAATCGCCTGGCAGATAGCCAACCCGAGGCCAACACCGGGGATAGCCGACTCTTTATGCCCACGGGCGAACTTATCAAAGATAGCCTGTTCTTGTCCTGCCGGTATGCCGGGCCCATTATCCCAGACCTCAAGCTGCAGGTGCTGCGTTGACACGCTGGCCTGAATGCCGATTTGTGCTTTACTGCCCGCATATTTGGCGGCGTTTTCCAACAGGTTAATCAGCACCCGCTCGAACAGCGGACCATCCACGTGGATCAGTGCCAGCGGGGCAGGCATATCCAGCGCAATATGGCGACCGCCCAGCCCCGGTTCCAGCGTTCTTAAGGCACTGCCTATGACCTCTTCCAGCGTCAGCCACTCTTTTTTGAGATTAAAACCGCCGGACTGGATCCGCGCCATATCCAACAGATTATTAACCAGCCGGGTGGTGTTGAGCACATGCTGACGGATTTCGCTGGCCTGCAAAGCGTGACGGGAGCCTTCTGCCGCCAGGTCCAGCGTCAGGATCTCCGACTGGCCAAACAGCACCGTCAGCGGTGTGCGCAGGTCGTGAGAAAGTGCCGCCAGCAGCGAATTGCGGATGCTCTCGCGCTCACTGGCTAGCCGCGCATGCTCTTCACTGGCGGTCAGCGCCAGTCGCTCCAGCGCGCTGGCAACCAGCAGGGTAAAGGTCTCCAGCAGGCGCTGCTGCTCGGGGATCATTAGCTGGCGTAAGTTTGAAGGCTCGACAATCACCACCCCCTGATTTTGCAGCGGCAGTATCTGATAGGGCACGCCGGGCAGGGTGTCGGTCCCGGCCCCGGCGGGCAGCCCTTTGTCAAAACTCCAGCGGGCGATGGCTTCATCCCACGGCGTGATCCCGGAGGTCGGGGTCAGCGGGCGCAGTTTGCCGTCATCGTCCGGGAGCAGGATCAGGCTGCGGGCATGAAAGGTGGAGTGAATAAACTGCTGGCTGGTCTGGACGATATCCTGCGGCGTGCGCCCAACCGCCAATGCTTTCGACATCTCATACAGATGGCGGGTGCGCTGCTCGCGATAGCGGGCAATTCGTGCCTGATAGCGCACGCCGGCCGTCAGATTACCGATTAATAATCCCACCGCCAGCATCACGGCGAAGGTCAGGAGATACTGCACATCCGACACGGCCAGCGTGCCGCGCGGGGCAATAAAAAACAGATCGAAGCTAGCAACGTTGATCACCGTCGCCAGCACCGAGGGCCAGCGTCCGTAAAACAGCGCCACGATCACCACCCCAAGCAGGTAGATCATCACCAGGTTGGCGGCATCAAAGTCGGGCAGCCACTGGCTGGCGATAACGGTAATTAACGCACAGAGCAGGACCGCCACCAGACAGCCGCGCAGCTGGACGCGCCATTTATCGCTGAAGGTGCGGGCATCCGGGGTTTTAGCCGGCAGGGCAGTGGGTTTGTCATCCAGGGCGACGATCAGCAGATCGAGGTCGGGCGCGCGCTGTGCCAGCCTGTCGGCAAAGGTCTCCCGGCTGAACCAACGACGACGCGCCCGTCGACCTATCACAATTTTGCCAAGGTTATGCTCCCGGGCGTAGCGCAGGATGGCCTTGTCTTCCGCCTGATCGGCGAGGGTCGCGGTTTCGGCGCCCAGCTCCTGGGCCAGACGCAGCGCGCTCAGAATGGCGCGGCGCTGGTTTTCCGGCAGGCGGTGCAGCTCGGGTGTTTCGACATACACCGCATGCCAGACGCTGCCAAACTTTGCCGCCAGCCGGGCGGCGGTGCGCACCAGCTTTTCATTGCCGCTGCCATGACCAATGCACAGCAGGATGGCGTCGCGGGTATGCCACACTTTTTCCTGCCCCTGGCTGTCGCGCCAGGCCCGCATCTGATCGTCAACCCGATCGGCGGTGCGGCGCAGGGCCAGCTCGCGCAGGGCGATTAAATTGCCTTTACGGAAAAAGTGCTCAATCGCCCGTTCGGCCTGCCCGGCGATATAGACTTTGCCTTCGTGCAGGCGCTGGCGCAGATCGTCCGGGGGCAGATCCACCAGCACCACCTCATCGGCGGCGTCGAAAAAGGGATCCGGGACGGTTTCCCGCACCTGAATCCCGGTCACACCGCTGACCACATCATTCAGGCTTTCCAGATGCTGGACGTTGACGGTGGTAAACACGTCGATCCCGGCTTCGAGCAACTCCTCCACATCCTGCCAGCGTTTGGGGTGGCGCGAGCCGGACGCATTGCTGTGCGCCAGCTCGTCCATCAGGATCAGTGCCGGGCGGCGGGCAAGTGCGCCGTCGAGATCAAATTCGGTTACCAGACGCCCACGGGAATGGCTACGTCGGGGCGGCAGAGCGGCCAGTCCGGTCAATAATGCGGCCGTCTCCTGACGACCGTGGGTTTCAACGACCCCAATGATGATATCGAGCCCCTGGGCGCGCAGTCGCTGCGCTTCAGCCAGCATGGCGAAGGTCTTCCCGACGCCAGCGCAGGCGCCGAAGAAGATTTTCAGCTTGCCGCGATGGGTGCTCGCGGTTTGCTCCAGCAGCCGGTCCGGGTCCGGGCGCAAAGGCTCATTGGTCATCAGGGTTTCCTTAGCGCGTCCAGCGCCAGATTCAACTCAACAATATTCACTATCGGCATGCCGAAGACGCCAGTCGGCGGTTTTTGCGTATGTTCGGCCACCAGTTGACTGAGCTGGCTGGTGGTTAACTGACGCGCCTGCGCCACGCGCGGGATCTGCCAGATAACGGCGTCAGGTGCCAGGCTGTAATCCAGCCCGCTGGCTGAGGTGGTCACCAGCTCAACCGGCACGCTGCGGCTGGCCTGCGGGTTGGCTGCGCGTAACGCCTCGACGCGGGCACGAACGACCCTATCCAGCTCAGGATTGCTGCCCGCCAGGTTACTGCCGCCGGAGGCCAGCGGATTATACGGGCTTTCTGCCGTGGCGGAAGGACGCCCATGGAAGTAGCCCGCACCGGTAAAGTTCTGCCCAATCAGGCGCGAGCCGCGGATCTCGCCCTGCTGGCGGATAAGGGAACCGTTGGCCTGATCGGCAAACCACCACTGGCCCAGCGCGGTGGTCACCAGAGGATAAAGGCCGCCGGTGATCAGGGCCAGCAGGATAAACAACAGTATAGCGGGACGTAATATAGCCATTTGATTTTCCTCTTAAACCAGCCCAAGCACAGTCAACAGCAGGTCGATGGCTTTAATGCCGATAAACGGCACCACCAGCCCACCGAGGCCGTAAATCCACAGATTGCGGCGCAGCATCGCTGCGGCGGTGAGCGGTTTGTAGCTCACCCCTTTTAGCGCCAGCGGGATCAAGAAAATGATGATCAGCGCGTTAAAAATCACCGCGCTCAGGATCGCTGAGGCGGGGGAGTGCAAGTGCATCACGTTCAGGGCGTTCAGCTGCGGATAGGTAGCGGCAAACGCTGCCGGGATGATGGCAAAATATTTCGCCACGTCGTTGGCGATACTGAAGGTGGTGAGCGAGCCACGGGTCATCAGCATCTGCTTGCCGATGTGCACCACTTCAATCAACTTGGTCGGGTTCGAGTCGAGATCGACCATATTGCCCGCCTCTTTTGCCGCCTGGGTACCGGAGTTCATTGCCACCGCCACGTCCGCCTGGGCCAGCGCCGGGGCATCGTTGGTGCCGTCGCCGGTCATCGCCACCAGCCGCCCCTCTGCCTGATACTGGCGGATCAGCGCCAGTTTGGCCTCCGGGGTCGCCTCTGACAGGAAATCGTCCACCCCTGCTTCGGCAGCAATGGCGGCGGCGGTCAGCCGGTTGTCGCCGGTGATCATCACCGTTTTAATGCCCATTTTACGCAGCTGGGCAAAGCGCTCTTTAATCCCGCCCTTCACCACATCCTTCAGGGCGATCACCCCCAGCACCGTCGCGCCTTCTGCAACCACCAGCGGCGTAGCGCCCTGACGAGCCACGTTCTCGACCAGCGTATCCACCTGCGGCGGGAAGTGGCCATTATTGGCTGCAATGTGGCGGCGAATGGCGTCCACCGAGCCTTTGCGGATTAATCGATCCTGAATGTTGATCCCGCTCATCCGCGTCTGCGCCGTAAAGGGCACGAAAGTGGCGTGCAGGCTCTGGACATCGCGCTGGCGCAGGTTAAAGCGCTGTTTGGCGAGGATCACGATGCTGCGGCCCTCCGGGGTTTCATCTGCCAGCGAGGCCAGCTGCGCCGCGTCGGCCAGCGTCTTCTCCTCTACGCCCGGCGCGGGCAGAAAGTCGGACGCCTGGCGGTTGCCCAGCGTGATGGTGCCGGTTTTATCCAGCAGCAGCACATCGATGTCGCCTGCCGCCTCGACCGCCCGGCCGCTGGTGGCAATGACGTTGGCGGCCAGCATCCGGCTCATGCCCGCCACGCCGATCGCCGACAGCAGGCCGCCGATGGTGGTTGGGATCAGACACACCAGCAGGGCGACCAGCACCGTGACGCTGACCGCCGTGCCGCCGTACGCTGAGAAGGGCCACAGGGTGGCGGTTGCCAGCAGGAAGACGAGGGTCAGCGCCACCAGCAGAATAGTCAGAGCGATTTCGTTAGGCGTTTTGCGGCGCTGCGCGCCTTCGACCATGGCGATCATCCGATCGAGAAAGGTCTCGCCCGGATTGACGCTGCACTGGATCACCAGCCAGTCGGAGAGAATGCGCGTCCCGCCGGTAACCGACGCAAAATCGCCGCCGGATTCACGAATAACCGGTGCCGATTCACCGGTAATGGCACTCTCATCGACCGAGGCCCCGCCTTCGATCACCTCCCCGTCGCAGGGGATAATGTCACCCGCCTCCACCAGCACGATGTCGCCTTTACGCAGCGTATCCGCCGGAACCGCATCCGTAGCGGCCCCGTATTGTGGCTCACGCAGCTTGCGGGCAAAGGCGGTTTTCTGTACGCCCTTCAGGCTGTTGGCTTGCGCTTTACTGCGCCCTTCGGCCAGCGCTTCGGCAACGTTGGCAAACAGCACGGTAAACCACAGCCACAGGCTGATGGCCGCGGTAAACGCCGCACTGCCCGCCAGCTGCCCGCTGGCCATGGCGAGGGCAAGCCCGGTGGTCAGCAGGCTGCCCAGCCAGACAATAAACATCACCGGATTGCGCCACTGCACGCGTGGATCTAATTTTTTAACCGCATCCATCAGCGCCTGGCGAACCAGAGACGGTTCGAGCAGGGCCAGTTGTTTACGACTCATGACGAATACTCCGCAAAATCAGCGTAAAGAGAGATGTTCCGCGACCGGGCCTAAAGCGAGGGCGGGAATAAAGGTGAGGGCGCCGACCAGCAGCACGGTACCGATTAACAGGCCGATAAACAGCGCCCCACAGGTTGGCAGCGTGCCGCTTGAGGCGGGTTGGATTTTCTTGCTGACCAGTGCACCGGCAATCGCCATCACCGGCACAATCACCCCAAAGCGACCGACCAACATGCAGAACGCCAGAAGGCAGTTCCAGAACGGCGAGTTGGCGCTCAGACCGGCGAAGGCGCTACCGTTGTTATTGGCGGCGGAGGAGACGGCGTACAACACTTCGCTAAAGCCGTGGATGCCGGGGTTGAAGATGCCGCTGCGTCCGGCTTCGGTCATCAGCGCCAGCGCGGTGCCGAGCAGCACCAGTGCCGGCGTGACGAGGATCGCCAGCGCGGTCAGCTTCATTTCACGGACGTCGATTTTTTTGCCCAGATACTCTGGCGTGCGACCAATCATCAGCCCGGCGATAAACACCGCCAGCAGCACAAACAGCAGCATCCCGTACAGACCCGAACCGACGCCGCCAAACACCACTTCGCCGATCTGCATCAGCCACATCGGGATCATGCCGCCCAATGCCGTGAAGGAGTCGTGCATTGCGTTTACGGCCCCGCAGGAGGCAGCAGTGGTGACCACGGCATACAGGCTGCTGGCGAGAATGCCGAAGCGGCTCTCTTTGCCTTCCATATTGATAGTGCTGTCCGCCCCGAGCAGGGTGAAATGGCTATTACCCTGCCACTCGGCCCACATCACCAGCGCGGCGCAGACCACGAAGATGAACGACATCGCCCACAGGATCGCATGTCCCTGGCGGCGATCGTTCACCGCATCGCCAAAGGCAAAGCACAGCGCAGTGGGGATCAGGAAGATCGCCAGCATCTGCACGGCATTGGTCAGCGCGGTGGGGTTCTCAAATGGATGGGCGGAGTTGGCGTTGAAAAAGCCCCCGCCGTTGGTGCCGAGCATCTTAATCGCTTCCTGGGAGGCCACCGGCCCCATCGGCAGCAGCTGTTTTGCCCCTTCCAGTGAGGTGAAAGGCTGATACGGCAGCAGGTTTTGCAGCACGCCCTGCTGCACAAACAGCAGCGCAATCACCAGCGACAGGGGCAGCAACACCCACAGCGTTATGCGGGTAATATCAACCCAGGCGTTACCCAGGGTCGTGACATTCTGGCGGGCGAAGGCGCGGGTCAGGGCGAAAATCACTGCGATGCCGCTGGCGGCAGAGAGAAAGTTTTGCACCGTCAGGCCCACCATCTGGCTGAAATAGCTCAGGGTGGTTTCACCGGCATAGGACTGCCAGTTGGTATTGCTGACAAAACTCACCGCCGTATTCAGCGCCAGATGCCAGGACAGGCCAGGCAGCTGCTGCGGATTGAGCGGTAAAGATCCCTGCAACATCAGCAGGGCAAACAGCACCACCAGGCCGATCCCATTCAGCAGCAGAATGGCACCCAGGTAGTGACGCCAGCCCATCTCCTGGGTGGGAACCCCTAACAGGCGCAGCAAACCGCTGTCGACGGATTGCAGTCCCGGCAGCGGCAGGCCGTTTATCATTCGTGAAAGCAGTAACCCCAACGGCCGGGCGAGCACGAACAGCACCAGCAGAAAGCCAGCGATAAGCAGAAATCCTTGTGCGGCCATCAGAATGCCTCCGCGTTAATCAGGGCATAAATCAGATAGCCCATTAACAGCAACACCAGCACGATGCCAGCAATTACACCTGCACTCACAATTCACCTCCCGGTGACATTAGTCATGCTGCAAAGGTAGGACTTTGGGCGCAAAGATTTTGCAAAAATCAGGCGGGGAGATATAAAAAAAGTATAAAAATGCCAAAGCCACGATTTAACTAATGGTTAGTATTAATTTAACTTTTATGTAACTTAGTTACGGAGGAAGTGTAAATATTCACTAAACCAATCAAAAAGAGTGGTCGGATGAGTAGTAAAATTACAGCCAAAGCGCTATTATTTTCGCCAGATAACCAGTTTCATTTCCCGGAGAGTGTTTCCGGCCAGAGAAAGGGGAGAAAATGATGGAATATTACAAAGAGTATCCGGCACATATCGTTTTTATTCGCCGCACCTTCGCCGTGATGGCCGGTGTTCTGGCGTTACCAGTGATGCTTTTCTGGAAAGATCGTGCTCGTTTTTATAGCTATTTACACCGCGTATGGGCGAAGACCAGTGAAAAACCGGTGTGGATGGATCAGGCTGAAAAAGCCACCTGTGATTTTTATTAAGTAAAGACTGCACACAGCAACAGTCATAAAAAAACCGCCAGCAGCAATGTTGGCGGTTTTTTTTTATCCCTCGGGATTCGCGGTCCGTTGGGATGGGCTACCAGGCTCTTCCAGAGAAAAACATCTTATACTTAACCGCCCTCAGGCGAAATGTGCGCAATCTAAATGAATTCTGAAAGGCCTGTGGCGGTCTGCCTATGACCCATGATGTTAACTATGATGTGTCGTCCCTTTTCGCTATCTCGCAAATGGGCACCGGTCCCGGGAAAGGTGTTTTCACAACCGTAAATCAGGTTCTTCCAGAACTTGTGTCTGCCGGATTATCACCGGTGGTGAACGGTAGAGCGGTTAGTTTGCAGGGACCGCATAATGAGACGCTATCTGTGTATCGCGTTCATTGTCGCCAGCGTTTTTGTGATTAAAGGTGACGATCCGGCTGGATACGTTGCTGTTACCCCATTCACGCAGGACAAGTAGCGTTAAGGCCGCCGTCAGGGCGGCCTTTTTTATTGCGTTATGGCGACACTTGTTAAGAAGAAGTATCCTCGGTGACTTGCATATGTTACTGACGATAGTCCCGGAGTGTTATGTCCACCCATCTGGTCTGGTTTCGCGCTGATTTACGCATCCACGATAACCTGGCGCTTGCCGCCGCCTGTCGCAGTCAAAACGCGCGCGTGCTGGCGCTGTTTATCGCCACGCCGCAGCAGTGGACGCAACACCATATGGCGCCGCGTCAGGCGGCCTGTCTGTATGCCCATCTCACAGATTTACAGCAGCAACTGGCCGACAAAGGTATCCCGCTAATTTATGCCCAGGTGAGCGATTTCGCCGCCCAGCGTCAGCAGGTTGTGCAGATTTGCGACCAGCACGACGTGACGCACCTCTTCTATAACTACCAGTATGAATTCAATGAGCAGCAGCGCGACCGGCAGCTGGAGCGCGAGCTGGAGACGGTTGTCTGTCAGGGATTTGATGACAGCGTGATGTTGCCGCCCGGCAGCGTGATGACCGGCAATCACGAGATGTACAAAGTCTTTACGCCCTTTAAAAATGCCTACCTGCGCCGCCTGAAAGAGGGGCTACCGGAGTGTGCGTCCGCTCCTGCGGTGCGCGAGGGCGAGAAGGTCGTGCCCGCTACGTTGGATTTTGACTACCCGCAGCAGGCGTTTGATCGCGACCTGTTCCCGGCCAGCGAAAAAGCGGCTATCGCCCAGTTGCGCCGTTTCTGCCAGCAGGGGGCGGGGGAGTACGAATCGCAGCGCGATTTCCCGGCCATTGAAGGCACCAGTCGGCTTTCCGCTTGCCTGGCGCTGGGGGTCTTATCGCCGCGTCAGTGCCTGCATCGTCTGCTGGTCGAACAGCCTCAGGCGCTGGAGGGCGGGCCCGGTGCGGTTTGGCTTAACGAACTTATCTGGCGTGAATTTTACCGTCACCTGATGACGTATCATCCTGATTTATGTAAATATCGCCCATTCATTCGTTGGACTGATAATGTCAGCTGGCAGCACGACGACGCGCTGCTGGAGGCCTGGCAAACCGGGCAGACCGGCTACCCGATTGTCGATGCAGCAATGCGTCAGCTGAATGGCACGGGTTGGATGCATAACCGTCTACGGATGATTACCGCCAGCTTTCTGGTGAAAGATCTGCTTATCGACTGGCGGAAAGGGGAGCGCTATTTTATCTCTCAGCTGATCGACGGCGATCTGGCCGCCAACAACGGCGGCTGGCAGTGGGCTGCGTCGACCGGAACCGATGCAGCGCCCTATTTTCGAATTTTTAACCCGACAACCCAGGGACAGAAGTTTGACGCCAGCGGCGAGTTTGTGCGCCGCTGGTTGCCGGAACTGAACGATGTGCCTGACAAGGCGCTGCACGAGCCATGGATCTGGGCGGATAAGCACGGCGTGACGCTGGATTATCCCCGCCCGGTTGTCGATCATAAACAGGCGCGCGTTGCCACTCTGGCAGCGTATGAAGCCGCCCGTAAAGCGTAAGGGAATCATGATGAAAAACAGCGAACTGGAAAGCCTGATTAACGACAAACTGAACAGCAGCAGCTTCAGTGATTATGCCCCGAATGGCCTGCAGGTCGAAGGGCGTGAAAAGATACACAAGATTATCACTGGCGTGACCGCCAACCAGGCGCTGCTGGATGAAGCCGTGCGCCAGCAGGCAGACGCCGTGATCGTCCACCACGGTTACTTCTGGAAAGGCGAATCCCCGGTTATCCGTGGCATGAAGCGCAATCGTCTGAAGACGCTGCTGGAAAACGACATCAATCTGTACGGCTGGCACCTGCCGCTGGATGCGCATCCGGAACTCGGCAACAACGCGCAGCTGGCCGCACTGCTGGGCATCACGGTGATGGGCGAAATCGAACCGCTGGTGCCGTGGGGCGAGCTATCAATGCCTGTCTCGGGCCTTGAGCTGGCCTCGTGGATTGAAGCGCGCCTGGGGCGTCGCCCGCTGTGGAGCGGCGATACCGGGCCAGATACGGTGAAGCGTGTGGCCTGGTGTACGGGCGGCGGGCAGAGTTTTATCGACAGCGCGGCGCGTTTTGGCGTCGATGCGTTTATTAGCGGCGAAGTTTCTGAGCAAACCATTCACTCTGCCCGGGAGCAGAACCTGCATTTTTATGCCGCAGGCCACCATGCCACCGAACGCGGCGGGATTCGTGCCCTCAGCGAATGGCTGACCGAAACCACTGACCTGGATGTCACTTTTGTGGATATCCCTAATCCAGCCTGATGAGAGGTGCGTAAGTGCAGCGAGCACGTTGTTATCTGTTAGGCGAAACCGCCGTAGTGCTGGAACTGGAGCCGCCGGTCACGCTGGCGACGCAAAAAAGGATCTGGCGTTTAACCCAGCGACTGGGCGAGATCCCCGAAGTGGTGGAAGCCATTCCGGGGATGAATAATATTACCGTGGTGCTGCGTAATCCGCACTCGGTGGCGCTGGATGCGATTGAGCGTTTGCAGCGCTGGTGGGAGGAGAGTGAGGCGCTGGAGCCGGACTCTCGCGCTATCGACATCCCCGTGGTGTATGGCACCGCAGCCGGGCCGGATCTCGGTGAGGTCGCCCGACATGCCGGATTGAGCGAAAAACAGGTCGTTGAGCTTCATTCATCGATCGATTATGTGGTCTGGTTTTTGGGTTTTCAGCCGGGCTTCCCGTATCTGGGTGGTCTGCCTGAACAGCTGGCAACCCCGCGCCGGGACGAGCCACGTTTGCAGGTGCCTGCGGGATCGGTGGGTATCGGCGGGTCGCAGACCGGTATTTACCCGCTGGTCACGCCGGGCGGCTGGCAGCTGATCGGTCACACGCCATTGCCGCTGTTTGATCCGAAACGAGACGAGCCGGTGCTGCTGCGTCCGGGCGATACCGTGCGGTTTATTCCGCAGAAGGAGGGGGTATGTTAAAAATCATTCGCGCGGGACTCTACACCTCGGTACAGGACGGCGGCCGGATCGGCTTTCGCCAGTCGGGGATCAGCTACTGCGGTGCGCTGGATAAACCGGCGTTGCAGATCGGCAACCTGCTGGTTGGCAATGACCCGGACGATGCCGCGCTGGAGATAACGCTCGGTCAGTGTACGTTTGAATTTGAGCGTGACGGCTGGTTCGCGCTGACCGGGGCTGGCTGTGATGCCCGTCTCGATGGCGCGGCGGTGTGGACCGGCTGGCGCCTGCAGGTGAAAGCAGGCCAGCGGCTGACCCTTAACCGCCCGGTGCATGGGATGCGCAGCTACCTGGCGATTGCGGGCGGGTTTGATGTGCCGCGGGTAATGAACTCGCTGAGTACCGACCTGAAGGTGGGGCTTGGCGGGCTGGAAGGGCGGTTGCTGAAAGACGGCGACCGGCTGGACGTGCGTGCTGGCGGGCGTGAATTCCTCGAAGCGCAGGGGATCAAACAGCTGCTGTGGGGCAACCGGGTGCGCGCGCTGCCGGGGCCGGAGTATCACGAATTCGATCAGGCCTCGCAGGATGCGCTCTGGCGTCTACCTTGGCAGCTCAGCCCGCAAAGTAACCGCATGGGTTATCGCCTGCAAGGGCAAAAACTGCAGCGCACCACCGACCGTGAAATGGTCTCGCACGGGCTGCTGCCTGGCGTAATCCAGGTGCCGCATAACGGGCAACCTATCATTCTGATGAATGACGCCCAAACCACCGGGGGCTACCCGCGCATTGCCTGCGTCATTGAGGCGGATATGTACCATCTGGCACAGGTGCCGCTCGGACAACCGATCCACTTTATTCCCTGTACGCTGGAAGAGGCGCTGGAGGCGCGGCGGGTGCAGAAGCACTACATCGAGCAACTGGCATGGAGGTTACATGATCGCCATTGATTTAAATGCAGATTTGGGCGAAGGCTGCGGCAGCGATGCCGCCCTGTTACAGCTGGTATCATCAGCGAACATCGCCTGCGGCTTTCACGCCGGGGATGCCGAAACTATGCTCGCGAGCGTGCGCGAGGCGCTGAAAAACGGCGTCGCCATCGGGGCGCATCCCAGCTTCCCTGACCGGGAGAATTTTGGCCGCACCGCCATGACGCTGCCGCCCGAGACGGTGTATGCCCAGATGCTGTACCAGATTGGCGCCCTGGCGGCCATCGTCCGTGCCGAAGGGGGGCAACTGCGCCACGTTAAACCCCATGGTATGCTCTACAACCAGGCGGCGAAAGAGCCGGCGCTGGCGGATGCCATTGCCCGCGCGGTGAGTACTGTTGATCCTGATTTGATCCTGGTAGGACTGGCGGGCAGCGAGTTGATCCGCGCCGGGACGCGCTTTGGCCTGATCACCCGGGAAGAGGTCTTCGCGGATCGCGGCTATCAGGCGGACGGCAGTCTGGTGCCACGCACCCAGGCCGGGGCGCTGATTAGCGATGAAAACCAGGCCCTGGCGCAAACGCTGGAGATGATCCAGCGCGGTCGGGTGAAAAGTATCACCGGTGAGTGGGCCCGCGTGCATGCGCAGACGGTGTGCATTCACGGTGACGGCGAACATGCGCTGGCCTTTGCGCGTCGTCTGCGCCATGAATTTGAAGTAAACAACATAAAAATCAGTGCGTAACGCACGGCTGTAAACACAACATACGTAACACAACAACAGGAACATTATCATGGCAGAGACGCTATCCCTCTGGCCACTCATCGGTATCGCGGTGATTGTGGTTGGATTTCTATTACGTTTTAACCCGGTGCTGGTGGTTATTGTCGCCGGGATCGTCACCGGCCTGGCGGCGCATATGCCTCTCGCCACCATTCTGGAAAAGCTGGGCGAAGGGTTCCTGAATACCCGTAACCTGCCCTATATCCTGCTGATCCCGCTGGCGGTCATCGGCCTGCTGGAGCGCCACGGTCTTAAAGAGCGCGCCCAGGCGTGGATTGCCAAAATTCGCAGCGCCACCTCAGGACGCCTGCTGATTGTCTACCTGTTCGTGCGTGAAGCCTCGGCGGCGATGGGGCTGACCAGCCTTGGCGGTCATCCGCAGATGGTGCGTCCGCTGCTGGCACCGATGGCTGAAGGGGCCGCAGAGCAGAAGTATGGCGAACTGCCAGGGGCCGTGCGCTATCGCCTGCGCGCGATGTCCGCCGCGACCGATAACGTCGGGCTGTTCTTTGGTGAGGATATCTTCGTTGCCTTCGGGGCGATCATCTTTATGCACAACTTTATGCTGGAGTCCGGCGGGATCCAGACCGAGCCGCTGCACATTGCCCTGTGGGGGATCCCAACGGCGATCTGCGCCTTTATTATTCACGCGACACGTCTCTGGCGACTGGATAAACATCTGGAACGCGAGCTGGGCAAAGTGCAGGGAGCGGTGAAATGAATTTCCAACAGAGTTACCTTTACTGGCTGGCAGGGCTGGTGCTGCTGATTGTCGCGCTGATGTCGTTCCGCGATAAGGCTAACCCGCGCCGGGTGACCACCGGGTTGTTCTGGGGCATTTACGGGCTGATGTTTTTACTCGGCGACTGGACCTACGCGCTGGTCGGGGACAAGCGCAGCGTGCATATCGCCGTCGGCGTGGCGGTGGTGGGGCTGGCGCTGATCGCCGGCTTTGGCGGCGTGCGCCTCGGCAGCTATCACCAGCGTCAACCGCAGGAGCGTGAGGCCAGTGCGAAGCGCCTTGGCAACCGACTGTTCTACCCGGCGCTGGCTATCCCGGTGGTTACCGTGGTGGGCGTTTTGATGTTTAACCATATTCCCGGTCTGCAGGAAGGTTTGTTCGGCCCGGGGAACCACTCGACGCTGGTCACCCTGTTCTCGATGACGGTCGGCTCGCTGATTGGCCTCGGGATGGCAGTCAAGATGACGCATGAGAAAGTGCATCAGCCGATCCAGGAAGCGCGTCGTCTGCTGGACTCCATCGGCTGGGCATTTATCCTGCCGCAAATCCTGGCCACCCTGGGGCTGCTGTTTACCGCCGCGGGCGTAGGCGACGGCATCTCCTGGCTGACCACAACCTATCTGGCGGTGGACAGTCGCTTTATTGCGGTGGCGGTTTATGCCATCGGTATGGCGCTGCTGACGATGGTGATGGGCAACGCCTTTGCCGCGTTCCCGATTGTTACCGCCGGGATCGGCATCCCGATCCTGGTGCTGCAGCACGGCGGTAATCCGGCAGTGATGGCGGCTATCGGCATGTTCTCGGGCTACTGCGGTACGCTGATGACGCCAATGGCGGCTAACTTTAACATCGTGCCCGCAGCGCTACTGGAGCTGCCGGATAAAAATGCGGTGATCAAAGCCCAGGTGCCGACCGGCGTGCTGCTGCTGATTACCAACGTGTTCCTGCTTTACTTCCTGATGTTCCTGTAAGGAGAGATGATGCGAACCGTATTAATGACCGGTTTTGACCCTTTTGGCGGTGAGAGCGTTAACCCTTCCTGGGAAGTGGTCAAACAGCTGGAAGGGATGCATATTGACGGCTGTCGTGTGGTGACGCGCCAGCTGCCGTGCGTGTTTGGTGAGGCGCTGACGGTGCTGAATGCGGCGATTGACGAACTCGACCCGACGCTGGTGATTGCCGTTGGGCAGGCAGGTGGCCGGGTTGACGTCACCGTCGAGCGCGTAGGGATCAATGTCGACGACGCGCGTATCCCGGACAATATCGGCCAGCAGCCGGTCGACGTTGCTATTGTGGCGGACGGCCCGGCGGCGTGGTTCAGCACCTTGCCGATTAAGGCAATGGTGGCGGCGCTGCGCGACGCTGGCGTTCCGGCATCGGTGTCCCAGACCGCCGGAACCTTTGTCTGTAATCACGTGATGTACGGCCTGCTGCACAAACTGGCCGACAAGCCGGGTGCGAAGGGCGGATTTATCCATATTCCGTACCTGCCGGAACAGGCTGCTGCCCATCCCGGTGCCCCGAGCATGGCGGCGCAGACGGTTAAGCAGGCGCTGGAGATCGCCATTGCGGTTGGGTTACGTCAGACGACGGACATCAAAGCGACTGGCGGTGCCACACATTAGATAAGGATGTAAACATGCCAGAAGGTCCGGAGATCCGCCGTGCGGCGGATAGCCTGGAGGCGGCGATCAAAGGCAAACCGCTCACAGACGTGTGGTTTGCCTTCCCGCAGTTAAAACCCTACCAGTCGTCGCTTGTTGGCCAGACGGTGACGCAGATGGAAACGCGCGGCAAAGCGCTGCTGACCCACTTTTCGAATCAGCTGACGCTCTACAGCCATAATCAGCTGTACGGCGTCTGGCGGGTGGTGGAGACCGGCGATGAACCGCAAACCACGCGGGTGCTGAGGGTGAAGCTGCAAACCGCAGAGAAAACCATCCTGCTGTACAGCGCCTCGGACATTGAAATGCTCACCCCCGAACAGCTCACCACCCATCCCTTTTTACAGCGGGTTGGGCCGGACGTGCTGGATTATCGGCTAACGGCAGAGGATGTCAAAGCCCGGCTGCTGTCGCCCCGATTCCGCAATCGGCAGTTTTCCGGCCTGCTGCTGGACCAGGCGTTTCTCGCCGGATTGGGTAACTACCTGCGGGTGGAGATCCTCTGGGCGGTGGGGCTGGCGGCGCAGCATAAAGCCGCTCAGCTAAGCGAGGCGCAGCTTGATGCGCTCGCCGATGCGCTGCTGGCGATCCCGCGTCTGTCGTATACCACGCGCGGCGCGGTGGATGACAATAAGCATCACGGGGCACTGTTTCGCTTTAAGGTTTTCCACCGGGAGGGCAAGCCGTGCGAGCGGTGCGGCGGGACGATTGAGCGAACCAACCTGTCGTCACGACCGTTTTACTGGTGCCCTGGGTGTCAGACATAAAAAAGGCCGGGTTAATCCCGGCTTGCTTCTGGAATTGCTCGGCGGCGCTGCGCTTGCACGGGCCTACTGGATGTGTAGGCCGGTTAAGCGCAGCGCCACCCGGCAAAAATGCGTAATCAGGCGTTAGCCACTGGCTTAGGTGCTTCTTTCACCTGGGCATTCGCCAGCATCCGGCGCACCGGAACTATCAGCACAATCAGCACCGCGGCGCAGATCAGCAGCGCAATGGAGCAGCGGGCGAACAGGTCAGGCAACATATCCAGTTGATCGGCCTTCACGTGACCGCCGATCAAGCCCGCAGCCAGGTTGCCGAGCGCACTGGCGCAGAACCACAGACCCATCATCTGACCGCGCATTCTCTCCGGTGCCAGCAGGGTCATGGTGGCCAGCCCAATCGGGCTCAGGCACAGCTCGCCGAGGGTCAGCATCAGAATACTGCCCACCAGCCACAGTGGCGATACGCCCGCACCTGCGCCATTGAGGACGTTTTGCGCGGCCAGCATCATCAGGCCAAAACCACCGGCAGCGAATAAAATACCGATAACGAACTTGGTGATGCTACCCGGACGCACGTTTTTACGCGCCAGCGCTGGCCAGGCCCAGCTGAAGATCGGTGCCAGAATAATAATAAACAGCGCATTAATAGACTGGAACCACACCGCAGGGATCTCAAAATCGCCGATCATGCGGTTGGTGTAGTCGTTGGCAAACAGGTTAAACGAGGTCGGTTTCTGTTCGAATGCCGACCAGAAGAAGGCGGCGGAGACCAGCAGGATAAAGCATACCAGCAGCCTGGCGCGCTCTTTACGGTTCAGCCCGGCAAACACAAACAGCCAGATAAAGTACAGCGCCACCGAGACGGCAATCACGTACACCAGCACGCTGGCAACCGCCACCGGGTTGATGACAATCACGCCCTGGGCAATCAGCGTTACAATCACCGCCACGCCGACGGCCAGCGCCAGCAGCCATGCGCCGACGCCGTTTTTCTTCGCCACCGGGTTATTCCAGGTCGAGTCGAGGCCCACTTCGCTGTCGTAGCGTTTCATCGCCGGAACGGCAAACAGGCGGAAGATGACTAACGCCACCAGCATCCCGATGCCGCCAATGCCAAAGCCCCAGTGCCAGCCGTGGGATTTAATCAACCAGCCGGAGATCAGCGGCGCGATAAACGACCCCATGTTAATGCCCATATAAAACAGCGAGAAACCGCCGTCGCGACGGGCATCGTCTTTCTTGTACAGCGTGCCGACCATCACCGAAATACAGGTTTTGAACAGACCGGAACCGAGCACGATAAACATCAGGCCGATAAAGAACAGGCTACTGCCCATAAAGGCGGAGAGGGCAATCGACAGATGGCCGAGTGCAATCAGAATCGAGCCGTACCACACCGCTCGCTGCTGGCCGAGCCAGTTATCCGCCAGCCAGCCGCCCGGCAGCGCGGCCAGGTACATGCTGCCGGCAAAGATCCCGACGATAGCCGAGGCGTTTTCGCGTGCCATTCCCATGCCGCCATCGTATACGGTTGCCGCCATAAACAGGATTAGCAGCGGGCGAATGCCGTAGAACGAGAACCGCTCCCACATCTCTGTGAAGAACAGCGAGCCCAGCGGATAAGGATGGCCGAAGAACGTTCGGCTTTCGTGTTGACTGGCAGAGGTTTGCATAAATACTCCCTAAAGGTTTGCCGTGATGTTGGTAGGCACTGAAGTGTTATTGACCATGGTTATAGGTCTTTCTTTTACATTCAGCGATATATTATTTAACCATTTGATAACTTGCTGGTGGTTTTGTCTAGTACCACCCGGGGGACTTTAAGACGAAAATCCAATAGATGTCTAGTTTTACGGATTTTATGCTAATGCGCCGTGAAAAGTGATTGACGGGCTTTATTGCCAGAATGGTGCAAAAAAACAAAAAAATGGCCGCCCATTGCCGGGCGGCCATTATGGTATTCAGATAGCACATGCCGGGGCATTCCCCGGCATTAAAGCTTAGCGTTTAGTGACGTTAGTTTTGAAATCGCGCTGATCGTAGCCGGTATACAGCTGACGTGGACGCGCAATTTTCATTCCGTCGGTGTGCATTTCGTTCCAGTGCGCAATCCAGCCCACGGTACGGGCCATCGCGAAGATCACGGTGAACATGGAAGACGGAATACCCATCGCTTTCAGGATGATGCCTGAATAGAAATCGACGTTCGGGTACAGTTTCTTCTCGATGAAATACGGGTCGTTCAGCGCGATGTGTTCCAACTCCATCGCCACCTGCAGCAGGTCGTCTTTGGTGCCCAACTCTTTCAGCACTTCATGACAGGTTTCACGCATCACGGTCGCGCGCGGATCGTAGTTTTTGTAAACACGATGACCGAAGCCCATCAGGCGGAAGGAGTCGTTTTTGTCTTTCGCGCGACGCACGAATTCTGGAATGTGCTCAACGGAACTGATCTCTTCCAGCATCTTCAGAGCCGCTTCGTTGGCGCCACCGTGTGCCGGTCCCCACAGGGAGGCAATGCCCGCTGCGATACAGGCGAACGGATTCGCGCCAGATGAGCCTGCGGTACGTACGGTAGAGGTAGAAGCGTTCTGCTCGTGATCGGCGTGCAGGATCAGAATACGATCCATCGCGCGTTCCAGAACCGGGTTGATTTCATACTCTTCGCACGGCGTGGCGAACATCATACGCAGGAAGTTACCTGAGTAGGAGAGGTCGTTGCGCGGATAAACGAACGGCTGACCAATAGAATATTTGTAGCACATCGCCGCCATGGTCGGCATTTTCGACAGCAGACGGAATGCGGCGATATCGCGGTGACGCTGGTTATTAACATCCAGTGAATCGTGATAGAACGCGGCCAGCGCGCCGGTAATACCGCACATCACGGCCATCGGATGTGAATCGCGACGGAACGCATGGAACAGACGGGTGATCTGCTCATGAATCATGGTGTGACGGGTTACGGTGGTTTTGAACTCATCGTACTGTTCCTGGTTCGGCTTTTCGCCGTTCAACAGGATGTAGCACACTTCCAGATAGTTGGACTCAGTGGCTAACTGATCGATGGGAAAACCGCGGTGCAGCAGGATACCTTCGTCACCGTCGATATAGGTGATTTTAGATTCACAAGATGCGGTAGAGGTGAAACCTGGGTCGAAGGTGAAGACACCTTTTGAACCCAGCGTACGGATATCAATAACATCCTGACCGAGCGTGCCTTTTAGCACATCCAGTTCAATAGCAGCGTCACCTTCGCGGGTGAGTTTTGCCTTTGTATCAGCCATTTACGGTCTCCTTAGCGCCTTATTGCTTAAGACTGCCCGTATACCGGATTTGCATTCAGCTGTTTAATCATTGTTACCAGTTTGTTATTGGGCTCGCCGCTCAGCTCACGAGGAGGAAACCTGGGTACAGAGCAATGGCGCTAGCAGGTAAACAAATGAGAAATCAGAGAAGTAACAGCAAATCAGTGTTTGCGCAGTCCGAATTATTCAAACCTGTATATCACTAATAACTGTCCTGATAACTTCGGTCAATACCGTCACACTGTTACATAACTTATTCTCAGGTGAAAGAGAGACCTCATAACTTTTGCGCATTATATGCCTTTTCTGGTGATGTTTGTAACAATAATGTTTAACATTTGTCAAATCAGATGATTAAAATTTAAAAAGATGTTGTTATCGTGACTCTGATCACTGTTCGGCATAAAACCCGACAAACTGTATGTAGGTTAATTGTAATGATTTTGTGAACACCCTATACTGCCGCCAGGTCTCCGGAAAACCCTGCAATCCCGAGCCAACCAGCGTTGTAATGCGTCTTTTTGACATCTGGAAGCGATGTTATACATGACGCGCAGTTATATAAAAGGCACGCTGTCTGACCCGCACGCAGTCCGGAGGAGGGAAACAATAAGAACAGCATGTGGGCGTTATTCATGATAAGAAATGTGAAAAAACAAAGACCTGTCAATCTGGATCTGAAAACGATCCGATTCCCAGTAACGGCAATAGCGTCAATCCTTCATCGTGTATCCGGTGTGATCACGTTTGTTGCGGTGGGTATCCTCTTGTGGTTGCTCGGTACCAGCCTCTCGTCTCCGGAAGGATTCCAGCAGGCCTCTGCCATCATGAACGGTTTCTTCGTGAAATTTATCATGTGGGGCATCCTGACCGCGTTGGCCTACCACGTCGTCGTGGGTGTTCGTCATATGATGATGGACTTTGGCTATCTGGAAGAGACGTTCGAAGCCGGCAAACGAAGCGCTAACATTTCATTTGTCATCACTGTCGTGCTTTCACTTCTCGCAGGAGTCCTCGTATGGTAAGCAACGCCTCCGCATTTGGACGCAACGGCGTACATGACTTCATTCTGGTCCGTGCTACCGCCATCGTTCTCACGCTCTACATCATCTACATGATCGGTTTCTTTGCCACCAGCGGTGACCTTACGTGGGAAATCTGGACCGGCTTCTTCGGTTCTGCTTTCACCAAAGTCTTCACGCTGCTGGCGCTGTTCTCCATCCTGATCCACGCATGGATTGGTATGTGGCAGGTACTGACCGATTACGTTAAACCGCTGGCTATTCGCCTTCCTCTGCAGCTGGCTATTGTCGTTGCACTGGTGGTTTACGTTATTTATGGATTCGTTGTGGTGTGGGGTGTGTGATGAAACTGCCAGTCAGAGAATTTGATGCAGTCGTAATTGGTGCCGGTGGCGCAGGTATGCGCGCGGCGCTGCAAATTTCCCAGAGCGGCCAGACCTGTGCGCTGCTCTCTAAAGTGTTCCCGACCCGTTCCCATACCGTTTCTGCGCAGGGTGGCATCACCGTGGCGCTCGGTAATACCCATGAAGATAACTGGGAATGGCACATGTACGACACGGTAAAAGGCTCCGACTACATCGGTGACCAGGACGCTATCGAATATATGTGCAAGACCGGCCCGGAAGCGATTCTGGAGCTGGACCATATGGGTCTGCCTTTCTCCCGTCTGGAAGACGGCACCATTTATCAGCGTCCGTTTGGCGGCCAGTCGAAGAACTTCGGCGGCGAGCAGGCGGCACGTACTGCGGCGGCAGCGGACCGTACCGGTCACGCACTGTTGCACACCCTGTATCAGCAAAACCTGAAAAACCATACCACCATCTTCTCCGAGTGGTATGCGCTGGATCTGGTGAAAAACGACGATGGCGCAGTGGTGGGTTGTACCGCCCTGTGTATCGAAACTGGTGAAGTGGTCTACTTCAAAGCCCGCGCGACCGTGCTGGCAACCGGCGGCGCAGGCCGTATTTACCAGTCCACCACTAACGCCCATATCAACACCGGTGACGGCGTCGGTATGGCGATCCGCGCTGGCGTGCCGGTGCAGGATATGGAGATGTGGCAGTTCCACCCAACCGGTATCGCCGGTGCGGGCGTGCTGGTGACCGAAGGTTGTCGCGGTGAAGGTGGCTATCTGCTGAACAAACATGGCGAGCGCTTTATGGAGCGTTATGCCCCGAATGCGAAAGACCTGGCGGGTCGTGACGTGGTGGCGCGTTCCATCATGATCGAAATCCGTGAAGGTCGTGGCTGCGACGGTCCATGGGGCCCGCATGCCAAACTGAAACTCGACCATCTGGGTAAAGACGTTCTTGAATCCCGCCTGCCGGGCATTCTCGAGCTGTCCCGTACCTTTGCCCACGTTGATCCGGTGAAAGAGCCGATTCCGGTTATCCCAACCTGCCACTACATGATGGGCGGTATTCCGACCAAAGTGAGCGGTCAGGCGCTGACCGTGAACGAGCAGGGCGAAGACGTGGTCATCCCGGGCCTGTTCGCGGTAGGCGAAATTGCCTGCGTATCGGTCCACGGGGCTAACCGCCTGGGCGGCAACTCACTGCTCGACCTGGTGGTGTTTGGTCGTGCGGTCGGTCTGCATCTGCAGGAATCTATCGCTGAGCAGGGTGACCTGCGTGATGCCACCGAAACCAATATCGATGCTTCTCTGGAACGTCTGAATCGCTGGAACGGTAACCGTAACGGTGAAGATCCGGTGGAAATTCGTAAAGCGTTGCAGGCGTGCATGCAGAATAACTTCTCGGTATTCCGCGAAGGTGATGCGATGGCGAAAGGGCTTGAAGAGCTGAAAGTGATCCGCGAGCGCCTGAAAAACGCCCGTCTGGACGATACCTCCAGCGAGTTCAACACCCAGCGCGTCGAGTGCCTGGAGCTGGATAACCTGATGGAAACCGCTTACGCGACGGCTGTCTCTGCAAACTTCCGTACCGAAAGCCGTGGCGCGCATAGCCGCTTCGACTATCCGGATCGTGACGATGCTAACTGGCTATGCCATTCCCTGTATCTGCCAGTATCGGAATCCATGACGCGACGTGAAGTCAACATGGAACCGAAACTGCGTCCGGCGTTCCCGCCGAAGATTCGTACTTACTAATGCGGAGACAGGATAATGAAACTCGATTTCTCAGTTTATCGTTATAACCCGGATGTAGATGACGCTCCGCATATGCAGGATTACACCCTGGAAGCGGAAGAAGGCCGTGACATGATGCTGCTGGATGCGTTAATGCAGCTGAAAGAAAAAGATCCGACACTGTCATTTCGTCGTTCCTGCCGTGAAGGGGTATGTGGCTCCGACGGTCTGAACATGAATGGCAAAAACGGTCTGGCCTGTATCACGCCAATCTCTGCCCTCACGCGTGCGGGACAGAAGATTGTGATCCGACCTCTGCCTGGTCTGCCGGTCGTTCGCGATTTGGTGGTGGACATGGGGCAATTCTATGCACAATATGAGAAGATTAAGCCTTACTTGTTGAATAATGGGCAAAATCCACCCGCTCGTGAGCATTTGCAATCGCCTGAGCAGCGTGAAAAACTCGATGGCCTGTATGAGTGTATTCTTTGTGCATGTTGTTCGACGTCCTGCCCGTCATTCTGGTGGAACCCGGACAAGTTTGTCGGCCCGGCCGGCCTGCTGGCCGCGTATCGCTTCCTGATTGACAGCCGCGATACCGAAACCGACAGCCGCCTTGAAGGGTTAAGTGATGCTTTCAGCGTATTCCGCTGCCATAGCATTATGAACTGCGTCAGTGTATGTCCGAAGGGGCTGAACCCGACGCGTGCCATCGGCCATATTAAGTCTATGTTGTTGCAGCGCAGTGCGTAAGTAACAAGAGGGGAGCGCGTTTCCCCTCACCCTAACCCTCTCCCCACAGGGGAGAGGGGATAGATTGCAGAAACCTTTAAAAACTGCCCTGAACGACTCTGAAGTGCAGACAGTTTCTAAAGGTTCCTTCGCGGGCCAAACGAAAAGAGCTCGCAGGTGAACCCCGGCACATACACGCGGTGTATGTGGTAGTTTCTACGGCGAAATAAGCATAAACATGCTTAAGGGATCACGATGCAGAACGGCGCAATGAAAGCCTGGCTGGACTCTTCTTTCCTCTCTGGTGCAAACCAAAGCTGGATCGAGCAGCTCTATGAAGACTTCTTAACCGACCCTGACTCAGTGGACGCTAACTGGCGTTCCATGTTCCAGCAGTTACCTGGAACGGGAGTCAAACCGGATCAATTTCATTCAAAAACACGTGATTATTTCCGTCGTCTGGCGAAGGATGCCTCACGTTACTCTTCCGCAATCTCCGACCCTGACACCAATGTAAAGCAGGTTAAAGTCCTGCAGCTGATCAACGCCTATCGTTTCCGTGGCCATCAGCATGCAAACCTCGATCCGCTGGGATTGTGGCAGCAGGATCGCGTGGCGGATTTAGATCCGTCTTACCACGATCTGACCGAGGCCGATTTCCAGGACAGCTATAACGTGGGCTCTTTCGCCATCGGCAAAGACACCATGAAGCTGGGCGAACTGCTGGAAGCGCTGAAGCAAACCTATTGCGGCTCCATCGGCGCGGAATACATGCACATCACCTCAACCGAAGAGAAACGCTGGATCCAACAGCGCATCGAGTCGGTTGCCGGTAAATCCACCTTTAATGCCGACGAGAAGAAACGCTTCCTCAGCGAACTGACCGCAGCAGAAGGGCTGGAGCGCTATCTTGGCGCCAAATTCCCGGGCGCAAAACGCTTCTCGCTGGAAGGCGGCGATGCGTTAGTACCGATGCTGAAAGAGCTGATTCGTCATGCGGGCGGCAGCGGCACCCGTGAAGTGGTGCTGGGTATGGCACACCGTGGCCGTCTGAACGTATTGATCAACGTGCTGGGTAAAAAGCCGCAGGATCTGTTCGACGAGTTTGCGGGCAAACATAAAGAACACCTCGGTACCGGTGACGTGAAGTACCATATGGGCTTCTCATCGGATATCGAAACCAAAGGCGGCCTGGTTCACATGGCGCTGGCGTTTAACCCGTCGCACCTTGAGATCGTAAGCCCGGTAGTTATCGGCTCGGTACGTGCACGACTGGATCGTCTGGACGAACCAAGCAGCAATAAAGTGCTGCCAATCACCATTCACGGTGATGCGGCGATCACCGGCCAGGGCGTGGTTCAGGAAACCCTGAACATGTCTAAAGCGCGCGGGTACGAAGTGGGCGGTACCGTTCGCATCGTGATCAACAACCAGGTGGGCTTTACTACCTCCAACCCTCTGGATGCGCGCTCTACGCCTTACTGCACCGACATCGGTAAGATGGTTCAGGCGCCGATTTTCCACGTGAATGCGGATGACCCGGAAGCGGTGGCGTTCGTTACGCGCCTGGCGTTGGACTTCCGTAATACCTTTAAGCGTGATGTGCTTATCGATCTGTTCTGCTATCGCCGTCATGGCCATAACGAAGCGGACGAGCCAAGTGCAACCCAGCCGCTGATGTACCAGAAGATCAAAAAGCACCCGACCCCGCGCAAAATCTATGCTGACAAGCTGGAAGCGGACAAGATCGTGACGCTGGAAGATGCGACCGAAATGGTCAATCTGTACCGCGATGCGCTGGATGCAGGCGAATGTGTGGTGAAAGAACTGCGTCCAATGAATATGCACTCCTTTACCTGGTCGCCGTACCTCAACCACGATTGGGATGAAAGTTACCCGAACAAGGTTGAAATGAAGCGCCTGCAGGAGCTGGCAAAACGCATCAGCACCGTACCTGACGCCATCGAAATGCAGTCCCGTGTGCAGAAAATCTACTCTGACCGTCAGTCGATGGCAGCAGGCGAGAAACTGTTCGACTGGGGCGGCGCAGAAAACCTGGCATACGCCACTCTGGTTGATGAAGGTATTCCGGTACGTCTGTCGGGCGAAGATGCGGGCCGCGGCACCTTCTTCCACCGTCATGCCGTGGTGCACAACCAGAGCAATGGTTCAACCTACACCCCGCTGCAGCACGTACATAACGGTCAGGGCCAGTTCAAGGTCTGGGACTCCGTGCTGTCTGAAGAAGCGGTACTGGCATTCGAATACGGTTACGCCACCGCAGAACCGCGCACCCTGACCATCTGGGAAGCGCAGTTCGGTGACTTCGCCAACGGTGCGCAGGTGGTTATCGATCAGTTCATCAGCTCCGGCGAGCAAAAGTGGGGCCGTATGTGTGGCCTGGCGATGCTGCTGCCGCACGGCTACGAAGGGCAGGGCCCGGAGCACTCCTCCGCGCGTCTGGAGCGTTATCTGCAGCTTTGCGCCGAGCAGAACATGCAGGTTTGTGTTCCATCTACCCCGGCACAGGTTTACCACATGCTGCGTCGTCAGGCGCTGCGCGGGATGCGTCGTCCGCTGGTGGTGATGTCACCGAAATCGCTGCTGCGTCATCCGCTGGCTGTGTCTACGCTTGATGAGCTGGCAAATGGCACCTTTATGCCTGCGATTGGTGAGATTGACGAACTGGATCCACAGGCTGTGAAACGTGTGGTGATGTGTTCTGGTAAGGTCTATTACGATCTGCTTGACCAGCGCCGCAAGAATGGCCAGAAAGATGTCGCGATCGTGCGTATCGAGCAGCTGTATCCGTTCCCGCATCAGGCGATGCAGGACGCATTAAAACCTTATGCTCACGTGCATGATTTTGTCTGGTGCCAGGAAGAGCCGCTCAACCAGGGCGCATGGTACTGCAGCCAGCATCATTTCCGTGAAGTGATTCCATTTGGGTCCGCTCTGCGTTATGCAGGTCGCCCGGCCTCTGCCTCTCCGGCGGTAGGATATATGTCCGTTCACCAGAAGCAGCAGCAAGATCTGGTCAATGACGCGCTGAACGTCGATTAATTAAAGGATAAATAATGAGTAGCGTAGATATTCTTGTTCCCGACCTGCCTGAGTCCGTTGCCGATGCAACCGTTGCGACCTGGCACAAAAAACCGGGCGATGTCGTCAAGCGTGACGAAGTGTTGGTAGAAATCGAAACTGACAAAGTGGTACTGGAAGTACCGGCTTCGGCGGATGGCATTCTGGATGCGGTACTGGAAGATGAAGGCACTACCGTGACCTCTCGTCAGATCCTCGGTCGCCTGCGTGAAGGTAACAGCGCAGGCAAAGAGTCCAGTGCTAAAACTGAAGAGAAAGCGTCTACGCCGGCCCAGCGCCAGCAGGCTTCTCTCGAAGAGCAGAACAACGATGCCCTGAGCCCGGCGATCCGTCGCCTGCTGGCAGAGCATAACCTCGACGCGGCGGCCATTAAAGGCACTGGTGTCGGTGGCCGTCTGACCCGTGAAGATGTGGAAAAACATCTGGCTAAAGCACCGGCGCAATCCGAAGCCAAAGCCCCGGCTGCAGCACCAGCCCCAGCGACTGCGCAGCCTGCACTGGGCGCACGTAGCGAAAAACGCGTCCCGATGACCCGTCTGCGCAAGCGTGTGGCTGAGCGTCTGCTGGAAGCGAAAAACTCCACCGCGATGCTGACTACTTTCAACGAAGTCAACATGAAGCCAATCATGGATCTGCGTAAGCAGTACGGTGACGCGTTTGAAAAACGTCACGGTATCCGTCTGGGCTTTATGTCCTTCTACGTGAAAGCGGTGGTTGAAGCGCTGAAACGCTATCCGGAAGTTAACGCCTCCATTGATGGCGAAGATGTTGTCTATCACAACTACTTCGACGTGAGCATGGCGGTGTCTACCCCGCGCGGTCTGGTGACCCCGGTTCTGCGTAATGTGGATACTCTGGGCATGGCCGACGTCGAGAAAGGCATTAAAGAACTGGCCCTGAAAGGCCGTGATGGCAAGCTGACCGTTGAAGACCTGACCGGCGGTAACTTCACCATTACCAACGGCGGCGTTTTCGGTTCGCTGATGTCTACCCCGATCATTAACCCACCGCAGAGCGCGATCCTGGGCATGCACGCCATCAAAGATCGTCCGATGGCGGTTGACGGTAAAGTAGAGATCCTGCCGATGATGTATCTGGCACTCTCTTACGATCACCGTCTGATCGACGGCCGTGAGTCTGTAGGCTTCCTGGTGGCGATTAAAGATCTGCTGGAAGATCCGACCCGTCTGCTGCTGGACGTCTAGTTTTAGTAGTCTTGCCCGGCGGCACTTTGCCAGCCGGGCCTATAAAAGCATGACCTAACGATTACCTGAAGGATGGATAGAACACATGAACTTACATGAATATCAGGCTAAACAGCTGTTTGCCAGGTCAGGCTTACCGGCTCCGGTGGGTTATGCCTGCAATACCCCACGTGAAGCAGAAGAAGCTGCATCTAAAATCGGTGCGGGTCCTTGGGTAGTGAAATGTCAGGTCCACGCTGGTGGCCGCGGTAAAGCAGGCGGCGTAAAAGTTGTTCATAGCAAAGAAGAGATCCGCACATTTGCTGAGCATTGGCTGGGCAAACGTCTGGTGACCTACCAAACAGACGCAAGCGGCCAGCCGGTTAACCAGATCCTGGTTGAAGCGGCGACCGACATTGCAAAAGAACTGTACCTCGGCGCAGTGGTAGACCGTAGCTCCCGTCGCGTGGTGTTTATGGCTTCTACCGAAGGCGGTGTGGAAATCGAAAAAGTGGCGGAAGAGACCCCGCACCTGATTCACAAAGTAGCAATCGATCCGCTGGCAGGCCCAATGCCTTACCAGGGACGCGAGCTGGCATTCAAACTCGGTCTGGAAGGCAAGCTGGTCCAGCAGTTCACCAAGATCTTCATGGGTCTGGCGAACATCTTCCTGGAGCGTGATCTGGCGCTGATCGAAATCAACCCGCTGGTGATCACCAAGCAGGGCGATCTGATCTGCCTCGACGGCAAACTGGGCGCTGACGGCAATGCGCTGTTCCGCCAGGCTGACCTGCGCGAAATGCGCGACCAGTCACAGGAAGATCCGCGTGAAGCGCAGGCTGCACAGTGGGAACTGAACTACGTTGCACTCGATGGCAACATCGGTTGCATGGTTAACGGTGCGGGCCTGGCAATGGGCACCATGGACATCGTTAAACTGCACGGCGGTGAGCCGGCAAACTTCCTTGACGTGGGCGGCGGCGCAACCAAAGAGCGCGTGACCGAAGCCTTCAAAATCATTCTCTCCGACGACAACGTGAAGGCCGTACTGGTTAACATCTTCGGCGGTATCGTACGTTGCGACCTGATCGCTGACGGTATCATCGGCGCGGTAGAAGAAGTGGGCGTTAACGTCCCGGTTGTGGTGCGTCTGGAAGGGAACAACGCTGAACTCGGCGCGAAAAAACTGGCTGACAGCGGCCTGAATATTATTGCAGCGAAAAGTCTGACGGATGCCGCTCAGCAGGTAGTTGCCGCAGTGGAGGGGAAATAATGTCCGTTTTAATTAATAAAGATACCAAGGTTATCTGCCAGGGCTTTACCGGCAGCCAGGGTTCATTCCACTCTGAGCAGGCGATTGCATACGGTACGCAGATGGTTGGCGGCGTTACCCCAGGCAAAGGCGGCACCACGCACCTGGGCCTGCCAGTATTCAACACCGTGCGTGAAGCAGTAGATGCAACAGGCGCAACCGCGACGGTTATCTACGTTCCGGCACCGTTCTGCAAAGACTCCATTCTGGAAGCGATCGACGCAGGCATCAAACTGATCATCACCATCACCGAAGGCATCCCGACGCTGGATATGCTGACTGTGAAAGTGAAGCTGGATGAAGCCGGCGTGCGCATGATTGGCCCGAACTGCCCAGGTGTGATCACCCCAGGCGAATGCAAAATCGGCATCATGCCGGGTCACATTCATAAGCCGGGCAAAGTGGGCATCGTCTCCCGCTCCGGTACGCTGACCTATGAAGCGGTTAAGCAGACCACCGACTACGGTTTCGGCCAGTCCACCTGTGTGGGCATCGGCGGCGACCCTATCCCGGGCTCTAACTTCATCGACATCCTTAAGCTGTTCCAGGAAGATCCGCAGACTGAAGCCATCGTGATGATCGGTGAAATCGGCGGTAGCGCAGAAGAAGAAGCGGCTGCATACATTAAAGATCACGTCACCAAGCCGGTTGTAGGCTATATCGCGGGTGTAACGGCGCCGAAAGGCAAACGTATGGGCCATGCGGGCGCCATCATCTCGGGCGGCAAAGGCACTGCGGATGAGAAATTCGCGGCGCTGGAAGCGGCAGGCGTGAAAACGGTTCGCAGCCTGGCGGATATCGGCGAAGCGCTGAAATCCATCATTAAGTAAATCCTCTCTGCTCCCCGTGCGGGGAGCTTTGACATAATAATGTCCGTTTCGACATGGTTGGCCATCGTAAGGTGGCCTTTTTTATTTTTTGTCGTCTAACAAAATGATAACAATGCGGTGTTAAATGCAGTGGAATTAAAAGTAAAATATTTGTTATTAAATTTTCGAATGTAAAGTGGCTTGATAGTTACTGCGGAGTTACTACGCTTAATGGTTTGCCAATTATTAAAATTCCTCGCCCACCTCACGTTAATTTAAATCACTTTTATTTATATTTCACAGCTGATTCAATAACTATTGGCCAATGGCGCCAACATAAAATTAACAAAAAAATCATCAGATTCACCATCAGGAAACACCTTTAACACCCCGGCTCGAGATTGATTTATATCAATATTTAATGCCTGGAAAAGGGCTCCAAAAGACGTTAAATTGTTCCCGATCAAACTGGTTGAAAAGTGATAAATTCGCTATAAGTTGATCACTGTCGTAAAACGTCAATCTCTTTCAATAAAAACCTGTTTATTGTAAGGGCTTTGCAGCGTAATATATTTGCGGGATCAATTTGAGTTTTAATTAACGCATCCGTAACCTTTCATCATGGCTTTTTCCTCCTGCGAAGATTAAGTAACGAAGAAAGGGTGCTGATAACTTTTGTATTGGGGCATGTGTGTGGATCCTTTCTAACGGGGTTCATTCTCGGAGTCTTCATGCGATGAGCAAGGAGTCATGATGTTAGATGTAGTCGAACTGTCGCGCTTACAGTTTGCCTTGACCGCGATGTACCACTTCCTTTTTGTGCCACTGACGCTCGGTATGGCGTTCCTGCTGGCCATCATGGAAACGGTGTACGTCCTTTCCGGCAAACAGATTTATAAAGATATGACCAAATTCTGGGGCAAGTTGTTTGGTATCAACTTCGCTCTGGGTGTGGCAACCGGCCTGACCATGGAGTTCCAGTTCGGGACTAACTGGTCATACTATTCCCACTACGTGGGGGATATCTTCGGTGCGCCGCTGGCCATTGAAGGTCTGATGGCCTTCTTCCTCGAATCCACCTTTGTAGGTCTGTTCTTCTTCGGCTGGGATCGTCTGAGTAAAGTCCAGCACATGGCCGTGACCTGGCTGGTCGCATTGGGCTCCAACCTGTCCGCACTGTGGATCCTGGTGGCCAACGGCTGGATGCAGAACCCGATCGCCTCTGACTTTAACTTTGAAACCATGCGTATGGAGATGGTCAGCTTCTCCGAGCTGGTGCTGAACCCGGTAGCGCAGGTGAAATTTGTTCACACTGTGGCTTCGGGCTATGTCTGTGGCGCGATGTTCGTGCTGGGCATCAGCGCCTACTACATGCTGCGTGGCCGTGACTTCGCCTTTGCAAAACGCTCCTTCGCCATCGCCGCGAGCTTTGGTATGGCAGCCATCCTCTCCGTTATCGTGCTGGGTGATGAATCCGGTTACGAAATGGGTGACGTGCAGAAAACCAAACTGGCCGCTATCGAAGCCGAATGGGAAACCCAACCGGCTCCGGCTGCGTTCACCCTGTTTGGTATTCCTGACCAGGATGCGCAGGAAAACCACTTCGCGATTCAGATCCCTTACGCGCTCGGCATCATTGCCACTCGCTCTGTGGATACGCCGGTTATCGGCCTGAAAGATCTGCTGGTGCAGCATGAAGAGCGTATCCGTAACGGGATGAAAGCCTATTCCCTGCTGGAGCAACTGCGCTCAGGTACCGCCGATCAGTCCGTTCGCGATCAGTTTAACGACGTGAAAAAAGACCTGGGTTACGGTCTGCTGTTGAAACGCTATACCCCGAACGTCTCTGACGCGACGGAAGCGCAAATTCAAATGGCAACCAAAGACTCGATTCCACGCGTGGCACCGCTGTACTTTGCCTTCCGTATCATGGTTGGCTGCGGCATCATCATGCTGTTGATCATTGGCGCCTCCTTCTGGTCGGTGATTCGTAACCGTATCGGTCAGCGTAAATGGCTGCTGCGAGCGGCGCTGTATGGTATGCCGTTACCGTGGATCGCCATCGAGTCCGGCTGGTTTGTTGCAGAGTATGGCCGTCAGCCATGGGCGATCGGTGAGGTACTGCCAACCGCGGTGGCGAACTCGTCTCTGACAGCCGGCGATCTGATTTTCTCGATGTTGCTGATTTGCGGTCTGTACACCCTGTTCCTGGTGGCTGAATTGTTCCTGATGTTCAAGTTCGCACGCCTTGGTCCAAGCAGCCTGAAAACCGGTCGCTACCACTACGAGCAGTCCACTGTGGCTTCTCAGCCGGCACGCTAAGACAGGAGTCGTCAAATGATCGATTATGAAGTATTGCGTTTTATCTGGTGGCTGCTGATCGGTATTCTGCTGATTGGTTTTGCGGTCACTGACGGTTTCGACATGGGGGTGGGCATGCTCACCCGCTTCCTCGGTCGTAATGACACCGAACGTCGAATTATGATTAACTCCATCGCCCCGCACTGGGACGGTAACCAGGTGTGGCTGATCACCGCCGGCGGCGCGCTGTTCGCAGCCTGGCCGATGGTCTACGCCGCAGCATTCTCTGGTTTCTACGTGGCAATGATCCTGGTGCTGGCAGCGTTGTTCTTCCGTCCGGTGGGCTTTGACTACCGCTCGAAAATCGAAGATCCGCGCTGGCGTAACATGTGGGACTGGGGCATCTTCATCGGCAGCTTCGTGCCGCCGCTGGTAATCGGTGTTGCGTTCGGCAACCTGCTGCAGGGTGTGCCGTTCCATCTCGATGAATATATGCGTCTGTACTACACCGGCAACTTCTTCCAGCTGCTGAACCCGTTCGGTCTGCTGGCAGGTATTGTCAGCGTAGGGATGATCCTGACCCAGGGCGCGACCTATCTGCAAATGCGTACCGTGGGCGAGCTTCATCTGCGCGCTCGTGCTGTTTCCCAGGTTGCGGCGCTGGTCACTATGGTGTGCTTCGCACTGGCTGGCGTTTGGGTGATGTTCGGTATCGATGGTTATGTGGTGACGTCGGCGATGAATCATGCTGCGCCGTCTAACCCGCTGACCAAAGAAGTGGCGCGTCAGGCTGGTGCCTGGATGGTGAACTTCAATAACATGCCAGCGCTGTGGGCGATCCCTGCACTGGGTGTTGTGCTGCCGCTGCTGACCTTGCTGACCTCCCGCATGGAAAAAGGCGCATGGGCGTTCGTCTTCTCTTCACTGACGCTGGCGTGCATCATCCTGACGTCCGGTATCGCGATGTTCCCGTTCGTGATGCCTTCCAGCACCATGATGAATGCGAGCCTGACGATGTGGGATGCCACTTCTAGCCAGTTAACGCTGAATCTGATGACGTATGTTGCGTGCGTATTCGTGCCAATCATTCTGCTTTACACCAGCTGGTGTTACTGGAAAATGTTCGGTCGAATCACGAAAGAACATATCGAAAGCAACACCCACTCTATGTATTAAGTAAGGAGCTGAATATGTGGTATTTCGCATGGATTTTAGGGACGCTTCTTGCTTGTGCATTTGGCATCATCACTGCCCTGGCGCTTGAGCACGTTGAAGCGGCCAAAGCAGGTGAAGAAAAACACTGATGAATATTATCGCAACGTTGTATGCGGTAATGGACAAGCGCCCGTTAAGGGCGCTTTCCTTAGTGATGGCTTTACTGCTGGCAGGCTGTATCTTCTGGGACCCGTCGCGTTTTGCGGCGAAGACCAGCGAGCTTGAAATCTGGCACGGCTTTCTCATGATGTGGGCGGTCTGTGCCGGGGTGATCCACGGCGTGGGTTTTCGTCCTAAAGCCGTTCACTGGCAGGGCATCTTCTGTCCGCTGATTGCCGATGTCATTCTGTTGGTTGGGTTGATCTTCTTCTTCAACTGAATAAGAATCATCCGTTAAAATTATGGGCTTACCCTGGCCCATAAATATTTACTCTCCGTTTACTTTCTCCCATTCCAAACCACCTTCCCCGCGCGTATAGTAACGACGTTTAAAAGCGCTAACTTTTGTTGGATGTAAAGTGAATACAACGCTGTTTCGATGGCCGGTACGTGTCTACTACGAAGATACGGACGCCGGTGGTGTGGTTTACCACGCCAGCTACGTTGCTTTTTATGAACGGGCACGCACTGAGATGCTGCGCCATCATCACTTCAGCCAGCAGGTTTTGTTGGCGGAACGCGTTGCCTTTGTGGTACGCAAGATGACGCTGGAGTATTTTGCACCTGCCAGACTCGACGATATGCTCGAAGTCCAAACAGAAATAACATCAATGCGCGGAACCTCACTGGTTTTCACGCAGCGGATCGTCAATGCAGAGAACACGGTACTGAACGAAGCTGAAGTCCTGATTGTCTGTGTTGATCCACTCATCATGAAGCCTCGTGCGCTTCCTAAGTCTATTGTCGCGGAGTTCAAGCAGTGACTGACATGAATATCCTTGATTTGTTCCTGAAGGCTAGCCTTCTGGTAAAACTTATCATGTTCATTTTGATTGGCTTTTCAATCGCATCCTGGGCCATCATCATCCAGAGAACCCGTATCCTCAATGCGGCAACCCGCGAAGCGGAAGCCTTTGAAGATAAGTTCTGGTCTGGTATCGAACTTTCTCGTTTGTACCAGGAGAGCCAGGGACGCCGTGAGAACCTCACCGGCTCCGAGCAAATGTTCTACAGCGGCTTTAAAGAGTTCGCCCGTTTGCATCGTGCTAACAACCATGCGCCGGAAGCGGTCGTTGAAGGTGCGGCGCGTGCGATGCGCATCTCAATGAACCGTGAGCTGGAAACACTGGAAACGCATATTCCTTTCCTCGGGACCGTGGGTTCCATCAGTCCGTATATCGGTCTGTTTGGTACGGTCTGGGGGATCATGCATGCCTTTATCGCACTGGGTGCGGTGAAACAGGCAACGCTGCAAATGGTGGCACCGGGTATCGCAGAAGCGCTGATCGCGACCGCTATCGGTCTGTTCGCCGCCATCCCAGCGGTTATGGCGTATAACCGCCTGAACCAGCGTGTGAACAAACTGGAACTGAATTACGACAACTTTATGGAAGAGTTCACCGCGATTCTGCACCGCCAGGCGTTTACCAGCACCGAGAGCAACAAGGGGTAAACCATGGCCAGACAGCGTGGACGGGGTCGTCGCGAACTAAAGTCCGAAATCAACATTGTACCGCTGCTGGACGTACTGCTGGTGTTGCTGCTGATCTTTATGGCTACAGCACCCATCATTACCCAGAGCGTTGAGGTTGATCTGCCGGATGCGACAGAATCTCAGGCCGTAAGCAGTAATGACAATCCGCCGGTAATCATTGAAGTTTCCGGAGTGGGGCAGTACAGCGTGGTGGTTGAAAAAGATCGTCTGGATCAACTGCCGCCGGAGCAGGTCGTAGCCGAAGCGCAACGACGTCTGCAGGCGGATCCGAAAACGGTCTTCTTGATCGGTGGTGCTAAAGATGTGCCTTACGATGAAATCATTAAAGCGCTGAACCTGTTGCATAGCGCAGGCGTCAAGTCAGTTGGCTTGATGACGCAGCCTATTTGATCATCTGCGTACACAACAGAGTTTTTGGGAACCCATAGTGTCAAAGGCAACCGAACAAAACGATAAGCTTAAACGGGCGATAATTGTCTCTGCCGTGCTGCATATCATTCTTTTTGCGGCACTGATCTGGAGTTCGTTCGATGAGCATATGGATGCTGCTGCGGGCGGAGGAGGCGGTTCATCCATCGATGCCGTGATGGTCGATCCCGGCGCGGTGGTGCAGAACTATAACCGTCAGCAACAGCAGCAGGCGAGTGCAAAACGTGCTGAAGAGCAACGCGAAAAACAGTCGCAACAGCAAGCGGAAGAACTGCGTGAAAAACAGGCCGCCGAGCAGGAGCGTCTGAAGGAGCTCGAGAAAGAGCGTTTGCAGGCGCAGGAAGCGGCCAAAGAGCAGGCGGAGCAGCAGAAACAGGCTGAGACCGCAGCGAAGCAAGCGCAGGAGCAGCAAAAGCAGGCGGAAGAAGCTGCAGCGAAAGCGGCAGCAGACGCAAAAGCGCAGGCTGATGCGCAGGCCAAGCAAGCAGCTGACGCTGCGAAGCAAGCCGCTGAAGCCGCCAAAAAAGCCGCCGCCGATGCGCAAAAAGTCGCGGAAGCCGCAGCAGCGAAAGCGGCAGCAGATGCGCAGAAGAAAGTAGAAGCAGAGGCCGCTAAAAAAGCCGCTGCTGACGCGCAGAAAAAAGCTGAAGCTGACGCGGCCAAAAAAGCCGCCCAGGACGCTGAGAAGAAAGCCACTGCCGAGGCGGCTAAGAAGGCCGCTGCAGCAGAAAAAGCCGCCGCTGACAAAGCTGCTGCCGAACAAGCCGCTGCTGATAAAAAAGCCGCGGCGGCAGAAAAAGCAGCAGCAGATAAAAAAGCGGCTGCAGCAGAAAAAGCCGCAGCTGATAAGAAAGCTGCTGCCGATAAGGCTGCTGCAGGTAAAGCCGCCGCAGCGAAGAAAGCGGCCTCTGATAAAGCGGCCGCGTCGGACGTTGACGACCTGTTCGGTGATTTAAGCTCAGGTAAGAATGCGCCGAAAGGGAGCAACAGCGGTAGCGCTGGTGGTAGTTCTCCTGCTAAAGGAAGTAAACCGGGGCAGGGTGGTGCATCTCAGGCTGAGATTGCTTCGTATATTTCGCAGGTACAGGCCGCCATTCGTGGACATCTGTACGACTGGGATAGCTTCCAGGGGAAAACCTGTACGTTACGCGTCAATCTGAGCGCGGATGGGACTATCCTTAGCGTCAAGCAAGAGGGTGGCGATCCGGCATTCTGTCAGCAGATGTTGTCTGCAACCAGCAGGATGACTAAGTTCCCGAAACCGCCTTCGCAGGCTGTGTTTGAAACGTTCAAAAACGCACCACTGGACTTCAAACCATAAGTTATATTTTCCCCGTGCGAACGGGGAAAAAGAGACCCGGCAGAGTCACAGAGTTCTGGTAGTTTTGTCGAATTGAGTTTGTTAACATTCTGCTAAATTATCGCGGGTAAGGTTACCCGGGTATGGGAGATATGATGAAGCAGGCATTACGTGTTGCAGTAAGTTTCCTTATGCTGTGGGCAGCCGTGCTGCACGCAGAAGTGCGCATTGAAATCACCCAAGGGGTGGACTCGGCGCGTCCGATTGGCGTGGTTCCGTTCCAGTGGGCAGGCCCTGGTGCAGCACCTGAAGACGTGGGGGGCATCGTTGCTGCCGACCTGCGTAACAGCGGTAAATTTAATCCGTTAGACCGTGCTCGTCTGCCACAGCAGCCGGGTACTGCCGCGGAGTTGCAGCCAGCAGCATGGTCTGCGCTGGGTATTGATGCCGTGGTCGTGGGTCAGGTGACCCCGAACCCGGACGGTGGTTATACCGTGGCTTACCAACTGGTAGACACCGGTGGCGCACCGGGTACCGTGCTGGCACAGAACAGCTACAAAGTGAACAAGCAGTGGCTGCGCTATGCGGGTCATACCGCCAGTGATGAAGTGTTCGAAAAGCTGACCAGCATTAAAGGCGCTTTCCGTACCCGTATCGCTTACGTCGTGCAGACCAACGGCGGTCAGTTCCCGTATGAACTGCGCGTATCTGACTACGATGGTTACAACCAGTTCACCGTGCACCGTTCACCACAGCCGCTGATGTCACCGGCCTGGTCTCCGGATGGCTCTAAACTGGCTTACGTTACCTTCGAAAGCGGTCGTTCTGCGCTGGTTATCCAGACGCTGGCGAATGGCGCAGTGCGTCAGGTGGCTTCATTCCCGCGTCACAACGGTGCCCCTGCGTTCTCGCCTGACGGTTCTAAACTGGCGTTTGCCCTGTCTAAAACCGGTAGCCTGAACCTGTACGTGATGGATATTGGCTCCGGCCAGATCCGCCAGGTCACTGACGGTCGCAGCAACAACACCGAACCTACCTGGTTCCCGGACAGCCAGAACCTGGCATTTACGTCTGACCAGGCTGGCCGTCCGCAGGTGTATAAAGTTAATGTTAACGGCGGTGCTCCGCAGCGTATCACCTGGGAAGGTTCACAGAACCAGGATGCAGACGTGAGTGCTGACGGTAAGTTTATGGTAATGGTCAGCTCGGCCGGTGGTCAGCAGCACATTGCTAAACAAGATCTGGGGGGTGGTGGCGTGCAAGTTTTATCGTCAACCTTCCTGGATGAAACGCCAAGTCTGGCACCTAACGGCACTATGGTTATCTACAGCTCTTCTCAGGGGATGGGATCCGTGCTGAATCTGGTTTCTACCGATGGGCGTTTCAAAGCGCGTATTCCGGCAACTGATGGACAGGTAAAATCACCTGCCTGGTCGCCGTACCTGTAATAATAATGAATTGAATAATAAAGGAATCATAGAAATGCAACTGAACAAAGTGCTGAAAGGGCTGATGATCGCTCTGCCTGTTATGGCAATCGCAGCGTGTTCTTCTAACAAGAACGCAAGCAACGACCAGAGCGGCGAAGGCATGATGGGTGCCGGCACCGGTATGGACGCTAACGCCAATGGCAATATGTCTTCTGAAGAGCAAGCGCGTCTTCAGATGCAACAGCTGCAGCAGAACAACATTGTTTACTTCGATCTGGACAAGTTCGACATCCGTTCTGATTTCGCTGCGATGCTGGATGCTCACGCTAACTTCCTGCGTAGCAACCCGTCTTACAAAGTGACCGTAGAAGGCCACGCGGACGAACGTGGTACCCCTGAGTACAACATTTCTCTGGGCGAGCGTCGTGCTAACGCAGTTAAAATGTACCTGCAGGGTAAAGGCGTTTCTGCTGACCAGATCTCCATCGTTTCTTACGGTAAAGAGAAACCAGCAGTTCTGGGCCACGACGAAGCGGCTTACTCTAAAAACCGTCGCGCTGTACTGGTTTACTAAGAGAATCGCATGAACAGTAACTTCAGACATCATCTTATGAGTCTGTCGTTACTGGTTGGTATAGCGGCCCCCTGGGCCGCTTTTGCTCAGGCACCAATCAGTAGTGTCGGCTCCGGCTCGGTCGAAGACCGCGTCACTCAACTTGAGCGTATTTCTAATGCTCACAGTCAGCTTTTAACCCAACTCCAGCAACAACTTTCTGATAACCAGACCGATATCGACTCTCTGCGCGGACAGATCCAGGAAAGTCAGTATCAGCTCAATCAGGTTGTGGAGCGTCAGAAGCAGATCATGCTGCAAATTGATAACCTGAATAATGGCGGCGCAGCAGCGCAACCGGCCGCAGGGGATCAAAGCGGAGCCGCCGGTGCGACGGCTACGCCTCCGGCTGACGCATCAGCCTCTACAGGCGCGCCTGTACAGAGCGGTGATGCGAATACTGACTACAACGCAGCTATTGCCCTGGTGCAGGATAAATCGCGCCAGGATGATGCAATAGCGGCGTTTCAGGCCTTCGTGAAGAAATACCCTGATTCAACCTATCAGCCCAATGCCAATTACTGGCTGGGACAGTTGAATTACAACAAGGGTAAAAAAGACGATGCGGCGTTTTATTTTGCCTCGGTGGTGAAAAATTACCCGAAATCGCCTAAAGCCCCTGACGCGATGTTTAAGGTCGGGGTGATCATGCAGGACAAAGGCGACACCGCGAAAGCGAAAGCCGTGTTCCAGCAGGTGGTCAGTAAGTTCCCAGGTACTGAAGGTGCAAAACAGGCGCAAAAACGTCTTTCTGCGATGGGATGATTGCCGGATGACCAGGAATCGTCTTTTTTCTGGTCTTGCCGCATAATTCCTAAGCAGTTAGGTGATCTTCCTCAAAATTTTAGTTGCGCTGAATTCTGAAATCAGTAATATATGCCGCCGTTGCCAAGGGATATCGAACAGCCCAAAAGCGGCAAAAATAGTGGGTCGTTAGCTCAGTTGGTAGAGCAGTTGACTTTTAATCAATTGGTCGCAGGTTCGAATCCTGCACGACCCACCACTAAAAGTTTCAAAGGGTGATTAGCTCAGTTGGTAGAGCACCTCCTTTACACGGAGGGGGTCGGCGGTTCGAGCCCGTCATCACCCACCATTGGGTCGTTAGCTCAGTTGGTAGAGCAGTTGACTTTTAATCAATTGGTCGCAGGTTCGAATCCTGCACGACCCACCAATTTTAATATCTGACTCAGGTATTAAGCGTGAAGGATAACGTTGCTTTAGCAACGGCCCGTAGGGCGAGGCGAAGCCGAGTCATCCTGCACGACCCACCAATCATTAGATTGGTACAGAGTAAAAATTTCAGGCGCACCCGAATGGGTCGTTAGCTCAGTTGGTAGAGCAGTTGACTTTTAATCAATTGGTCGCAGGTTCGAATCCTGCACGACCCACCAGCCTGAAAAGTAAAAGTAGTAAATCCCGAGAGGGGTCGTTAGCTCAGTTGGTAGAGCAGTTGACTTTTAATCAATTGGTCGCAGGTTCGAATCCTGCACGACCCACCAATTTAACATCGTATTCCGGTGTTAAATGTGAAGGATAGCGTTGCTTCAGCAACGACCCGAAGGGCGAGGCGAAGCCGAGTCATCCTGCACGACCCAGCAATGTAAAAAGGCGCCCTAAAGGCGCCTTTTTGCTATCTAACGTTCCTCAATCATCATGCCGACAAATGCTACCCGCACGCATTTGGTGTGACTTTTATCCTCAGATTCGCTATCTTGTTTAGTATATAAAACACAATTGCCATTACGTTGGTTTCCACCTAACAATAACGGCAAACTTGTTAAGCCAGTAAAACGAGAAGCCATAATGAGTGTGATGTTTGATCCTGAAGCCGCAATTTATCCCTTCCCGCCAAAGCCCGTTCCGCTGAATCACGACGAGAAGCAGTTCTACCGTGAGAAAATCAAGCGCTTACTTAAAGAGCGGGATGCGGTGATGGTGGCGCATTACTACACCGATCCCGAGATTCAGCAGCTGGCGGAAGAGACCGGCGGCTGTATTTCCGATTCACTGGAAATGGCGCGTTTTGGTGCGCGGCATCCGGCGTCGACGCTGTTGGTCGCCGGGGTGCGATTTATGGGCGAGACGGCAAAAATCCTCAGCCCGGAAAAAACCATACTTATGCCAACCCTGAATGCGGAGTGTTCTCTCGATCTGGGCTGCCCTATTGACGAGTTCACCGCCTTCTGCGATGCGCACCCTGACAGAACGGTAGTGGTGTATGCCAACACTTCGGCGGCAGTTAAAGCGCGCGCCGACTGGGTTGTCACCTCGAGCATCGCCGTCGAGCTGATTGAACATCTCGACAGCCTGGGCGAGAAAATCATCTGGGCCCCGGACAAACATCTGGGCAACTATGTTCAGAAGCAAACTGGTGCGGATATTCTATGCTGGCAGGGCGCTTGTATCGTGCATGACGAATTCAAAACTCAGGCGCTGGAGCGGATGAAAGGGCTCTACCCGGAGGCGGCGATTCTGGTGCACCCTGAATCGCCACAGTCGATCGTCAACATGGCCGATGCGGTAGGTTCAACAAGCCAGCTGATCAATGCGGCGAAAAGGTTGCCCCAGCGTCAGCTCATCGTTGCTACCGATCGCGGGATCTTCTATAAGATGCAGCAGGCGGTGCCAGACAAAGAGCTGCTGGAGGCACCTACCGCAGGCGAGGGTGCCACCTGCCGCAGCTGTGCGCATTGCCCGTGGATGGCCATGAACGGTCTTAAAGCCATTGCTGAGGGGCTGGAGTCAGGCGGCGTAGCGCATGAGATACAGGTCGATGCCGCGCTGCGGGAAGGGGCGTTAATTCCGCTTAACCGGATGCTGGATTTTGCGGCTACACTACGTCCTTAAGCAATGGTCCTTAAGCAACGCTAAAGCGTAACGTTACGCAAAGGAGAAGAGATGGATTTTTTTAGCACGCAAAACATTCTGGTCCATATACCGATTGGCGCTGGCGGCTATGATTTGTCATGGATTGAAGCCGTTGGGACGATAGCGGGTCTGCTCTGCATCTGGCTGGCCAGCCTGGAGAAGATCGTCAACTACGCGTTTGGCCTGGTCAACGTTACGCTGTTTGCCATTATCTTCTTCCAAATCCAGCTGTATGCCAGCTTGCTGCTGCAGCTGTTCTTCTTTGTCGCCAATATCTATGGCTGGTACGCCTGGTCGCGGCAGAACAGCCAGCAGGAAGCAGAACTGCAGATCCGCTGGCTACCCTTGCCAAAGGCGATGGCCTGGCTGGCGGCCTGCGTGGTGGCTATTGGCCTGATGACCGTCTTTATCAACCCGGTGTTTGCGTTCCTGACGCGGGTGGCGGTCACGGTGATGACCAGTCTCGGGCTAAATGTCACGATGCCACAGCTACAGCCTGATGCCTTCCCGTTCTGGGATTCCTGCATGATGGTGCTGTCCATTGCGGCGATGATCCTGATGACCCGCAAGTACGTCGAAAACTGGCTGTTGTGGGTGATCATCAACGTCATCAGCGTGGTGATCTTCGCCCGGCAGGGTGTCTACGCCATGTCGCTGGAGTACCTGATCCTCACCTTTATCGCCCTGAACGGCAGCCGGATGTGGATTAACAGCGCACGGGAACGGGGTTCTCACGCGCTGTCCAGCTAATGGTGATGATGGTGTGCATGACCGGCCTGCGCCTCGTTGAGGTGGCAGTCCGGTCCCTGACAGGCGGTGTATTCCATCTGGATGGTGACATGCGAAATGGCGTAGTTGTGCTCAAGAAAGTGCTGGATACGCCCCAGCAACGCATCATGATCGTGCGGCGGGATCACCTGCACATGCAGGGTCATCACCGGTTTTTCCCCAACCATCCAGACGTGAACATGATGCACGTCGCGTACTTCAGGAATAGAGCGATTCAAATTGCGCGTCAACGCCGCAATATCAAGCGAGGCAGGCGCACCTTCCAGAAGCTCATTGACGCTCTCCTGCAGCAACCGCCAGGCGCTGCGTAACACCAGACACGAGACCAGCACCGAAAGAATCGGGTCTACCGGCGTCCAGCCCGTCCAGAGGATCACCAGTGCCGCGACAATCGCCCCCACTGAACCCAGCAGGTCCCCGAGTACATGCAATGCCGCGGCACGCACGTTAAGGTTTTTCTCTTCACTGCCCCGGTGCAAAATCCAGAACGCCACGATATTCGCTATCAGTCCAGCAACGGCTACCACCATCATGGTGGCACCGGCGACCGGCTGCGGTTCCATGAAACGCTGAATCGCCTCCCAGACGATAAAAATCGTGATGACGACCAGCGCAATGGCGTTAACGAAGGCGGCCAGGGTGGTCAGGCGCAGCCAGCCAAACGTGCGGCCCCCGCTCGGGGGTTTGCGGGCAAAAATCACCGCCAGCAGGGCAAAAAGGAGTGCAGCCGCATCCGTCAGCATGTGACCGGCGTCGGCCAGCAGCGCCAGTGAACCAGAAACCAGTCCGCCAATGACCTCGATAACCATAAAGGAGGCGGTGATGCCGAACGCCAACATTAGCCGTTTAGCATTTTGATCCTGTGAAGACGGCTCGTGAGAGTGGGTGTGCGCCATGAAAAATGTCCCGATTCATTATTGTTGTAAGTGTAGAGTTTTTAACATTTTGCACAAAAAATAAAGGAGAGCCAGCGCTCTCCTCTTTTATACATTCATCGTTAATTACTGCGTGGTGCCATCCGTTTTACGTTCGGCATCGTTGCTGTTGTTATCGACTTTATTGTTCATGTCAGGACATTTACCGTCCTTACACATCGAGTTTTTATGCACTTCATCTTTATCTTTGGTCATGCCGTCATGATTATCCATGGTTGAGCTGGTGCCATTCGGATGAAGCATCGTCCCGCCGGTGCTGCTGTTGCCGGTATTGATCTGGTTGTTATCAACATTGTTAGGGGCAATGTTCTCATGTGCGCCAGGTGCAACTGCCCCGGCATCTGCGGCGGCATTGGCCTGACCGTTGCCGTTTGCAGATCCTTGCGCTTGATCGGCCGCCAGTGCCGCACCGCTTGCGAGAGTAAGGGTTGCGGTCAGGAAAAGGGTAGTGAGTTTAGTCATTTTCATCATGCTGCTCCTGTTCTGGTCATTATGTGCTGGATAACGTCTTTCCACAGTGCATATGCGAAATCGAGATACCGCTCAGTGGTCAAAGATGCCAGGATCCAAACTTAGGTCAGTATGGAATCGCGATAAAATTAATAAATGCAGTGTATACAGTTAAAAAGTTTAGGGTGGATCTCGTTTTTCGCTACTTTGTGGCGTTTTTTAAGTGAATTCCAGGATTTATCTGCCTGTAGTGTAAAAGGGCGTTTACACTTCCTGACTGAGCAGTTAGATTGAAAGCATTGCATTCAACTATAAAAGTATGGCAACGCTGGAAAGAACATGAATTATCAGAATGACGATTTACGTATTAAAGAGATCAATGAGTTATTACCGCCTGTCGCGCTCCTGGAGAAGTTTCCCGCCACCGAAAATGCTGCTAACACCGTGTCCCATGCCCGTAAAGCGATCCACAAGATCCTGAAAGGTAATGACGATCGTTTGTTGGTGGTGATCGGTCCGTGCTCAATTCACGATCCTGTTGCGGCCAAAGAGTACGCGACGCGCCTGCTGACGCTACGTGAGGCGCTGAAGGATGAGCTGGAAATCGTCATGCGCGTCTACTTTGAAAAGCCGCGTACCACCGTGGGTTGGAAAGGGCTGATTAATGATCCGCATATGGATAACAGCTTCCAGATCAACGATGGCCTGCGTATCGCGCGTAAGCTGCTGCTGGATATTAACGACAGCGGCCTGCCAGCGGCGGGTGAGTTCCTTGATATGATCACGCCACAGTACATGGCGGACCTGATGAGCTGGGGCGCTATTGGTGCGCGTACCACCGAATCCCAGGTACACCGCGAGCTGGCATCCGGCCTTTCCTGTCCGGTTGGCTTTAAAAACGGCACCGACGGCACCATCAAAGTGGCTATCGATGCTATCAATGCCGCCGGTGCGCCACACTGCTTCCTCTCGGTGACCAAATGGGGTCACTCCGCGATTGTGAACACCAGCGGAAATGGCGATTGCCATATCATTCTGCGCGGCGGTAAAGAGCCGAATTACAGCGCGGCGCACGTTGCTGAAGTGAAGACCGGGCTGGACAACGCCGGTCTGGCAGCCCAGGTGATGATCGATTTCAGCCATGCCAACTCCAGCAAGCAGTACAAAAAGCAGATGGACGTTGGTGCTGACGTTTGCCAGCAGATTGCGGGCGGCGAAAAGGCGATTATTGGCGTGATGATCGAAAGCCATCTGGTGGAAGGTAATCAGAATCTGGAAGGCAGCGAGCCGCTGGTTTACGGTAAAAGCGTGACCGATGCCTGCATCGGTTGGGAAGATACTGAAACGGTATTGCGCCAGCTGGCGAACGCGGTAAAAGCCCGTCGCGGCTAAAAAAATGCCGGAGATTATCCGGCATTCAAAACGTAAGGCCCGGTCATCGCGACCGGGCTTTTTTTATTACTTGGCTTTGCCCTGGTTCGCAACGGCCGCAGCTTTCGCTGCGATTTCGTCTGCGTTACCCAGATAGTAGCGTTTGATTGGGTTGAAGTTTTCGTCGAACTCATACACCAGCGGCACGCCGGTTGGGATGTTCAGCTCGAGGATCTCGTCTTCGCCCATCTTATCCAGGTATTTCACCAGCGCACGCAGGGAGTTACCGTGAGCGGCGATGATCACGCGCTCACCGCTTTTCAGGCGTGGCAGAATGGTTTCGTCCCAGTAAGGCACAACGCGGTCGATGGTCAGCGCCAGGCTCTCAGTGGTTGGCAGCTCTGCATCAGTCAGTGATGCGTAACGCGGATCGTGGCCCGGGAAGCGCTCGTCATCTTTGGTCAGCTCTGGTGGGGTGATTGCAAAACCACGACGCCACTGCTTAACCTGCTCGTCACCGTATTTCTCAGCGGTTTCGGCTTTGTTCAGACCCTGCAGCGCACCGTAGTGACGCTCGTTCAGTTTCCAGGATTTCTCAACCGGCAGCCAGGCCTGATCCAGTTCGTCAAGAACGTTCCACAGGGTGTGGATGGCACGTTTCAGCACGGAGGTATAAGCAAAGTCGAAGCTGAAGCCTTCCTCTTTCAGCAGTTTGCCTGCTGCTTTCGCTTCACCAACGCCTTTCTCGGACAGGTCAACATCATACCAACCGGTAAAACGGTTTTCGTTGTTCCACTGGCTTTCGCCATGACGCACCAGAACCAGCTTAGTTACAGCCATATCTTACTCCTCCGAATCAAGCATTATTTGAATGATAACAATTCTCATTATATTGCCGCAGCTGTGCCGCGGGCAACGCTTAACCCTAACCATAGCGAAAATAGTCCCGCAGTGTAAGATGCTTGTGAATGAGGGGTTGTGATTTTGTCCGTGAATGGCGCTATTTTCAGCAAGATGGGTAAAAAAAACCCTCCTTGCGGAGGGCTGCATTTTATTGCGCAATAAAGTGGTATTCGGTGACGCTCAGGTACGCCTCACCCGGGCGCAATACGCAGTCCGGCTGCGGCCACTCAGCATGGTTAGGGCTATCCGGTAAAAACTCGCTTTCCAGTGCCAGGCCCTGCCAGTCACTGTATTCCCCTTGCTCACGCGCCGGGGTGCCGCCGAGGTAGTTACCCGAATAAAATTGCAGGGCCGGAGCCGTGGTGTACACGGTCATCTGCAGCTGGTTATCGGCCGACCACAGATGCGCTGCAGGCTGACTGACGTCGCCCTGCGCGTCGAGCAGGAAAGCATGATCGTAACCTTTGACTTTGCGCTGATCGTCATCGGCCAGGAAATCTTGCGCGATGACTTTAGCGGTGCGGAAATCAAAGCTGGTATCCGCCACCGGTTTCAGACCGTCCTGCGGGATCCCCATCTCATCGACGGGCAGATACGTTTGCGCCAGTAGCTGCAGCTGGTGATTGCGCACGTCGCTGCAGTCGCCGTCGAGGTTGAAGTAGGCGTGGTTAGTCAGGTTGACCGGGCAGGGCTTGTCCACCGTGGCGCGGTACTCAATGGCGATACGGTTGTCGTCGGTTAAACGATACTGCACGCTTACCGCGCAGTTGCCCGGGTAGCCCTGATCGCCGTCGGGGGAGTCGAGTGCCAGTAGCGCTTCGGCATTGTTTTGCTGCACGATCCGCCAGCGGCGTTTATCAAAGCCGTCCGGCCCGCCGTGCAGTTGGTTTTCGCCCTGACTTGGCAGCAGGGCGTAGCGCGCGCCGTCCAGCTCGAAGCCGCTTTTGGCGATCCGGTTGGCGTAGCGACCTACCGAGGCCCCCAGGAATGCCGTTTGCTCAACGTACTGTTCCGGAGAGGCGCAGCCGAGCAGCGTTTCGCGCACGCTGCCGTCACTCATCGGGACGCGCGCGGAAAGTAGCGTCGCGCCCCAGTCCATCACCGTAACCACCATCCCTGCGCTGTTGCGCAGGGTTAACAGGCGATACGGCAGGCCATCCGGGGCGAGGGTGGGGGTTTCTCTTAGCACTGGCCCGCTCCTTGTGAGGCATTGCAGACGTAGAACGTCTCTTTGATGCCGGTTTTGGCTTCGTACTGCTGTTCAACGGCTTGCTGAACCACTGGAACTAACGCGTCTGGCACCAGCGCGACGATGCAGCCGCCAAAGCCGCCGCCGGTCATGCGCACGCCACCTTGATCGCCAATCGCGGCTTTCACAATCTCTACCAGCGTGTCGATCTGCGGCACGGTGATTTCGAAGTCATCCCGCATTGAAGCATGAGACTGCGCCATCAGCTCGCCCATACGCAGCAGGTCGCCTTTTTCCAGCGCTGTAGCCGCTTCAACGGTACGGGCGTTCTCGGTCAGGACGTGACGCACGCGTTTTGCCACCACCGGATCCAGCTCATGGGCGACTTTGTTGAACTCATTGAGCGACACATCGCGCAGGGCGGACTGCTGGAAGAAGCGCGCCCCAGTTTCGCACTGCTCGCGGCGGGTGTTGTACTCACTGCCCACCAGCGTGCGTTTGAAATTACTGTTGATAATAATGACCGCGGCACCTTTTGGCAGGCTGACCGCTTTTGTGCCCAGTGAACGGCAGTCGATCAGCAGCGCATGGCCTTTTTTGCCGAGTGCGGAGATCAGCTGATCCATAATGCCGCAGTTGCAGCCGACGAACTGGTTTTCTGCTTCCTGGCCATTCAGGGCGATTTGCGCCCCGTCCAGCGGCAGATGATACAGCTGCTGGAAGACGGTGCCGACCGCCACTTCCAGCGAGGCGGACGAGCTTAAACCTGCGCCCTGCGGGACGTTACCGCTGATCACCAGATCCGCGCCGCCGAAGTTTTTGTTCCGTTTTTGCAGGTGCTTCACCACGCCGCGCACGTAGTTTGACCACTGCTGGGTGTCGTGGGCAACAATCGGTGCATCCAGCGAAAATTCATCGATCTGGTTGTCGTAATCGGCGGCGATCACGCGCACTTTTCGATCATCACGTTTGGCACAGCTGATCACCGTCTGGTAATCAATGGCACAGGGCAGGACAAAACCGTCGTTGTAGTCGGTGTGTTCCCCGATCAAGTTCACGCGGCCAGGGGCCTGAATGGCGTGGGTGGCAGGGTAGCCGAACGTTTCAGCAAACAGGGCGTGGGTTTTATCTTTCAGACTCATTGTTATTCTCCGGATTCGCGAAAATGGACATCGCTCACTGCTCGCAGGCGCAGAGCGGCCTGTTCTGCCGTCAGGTCGCGCTGGGTCTCTGCCAGCATCTCGTAGCCAACCATAAATTTGCGCACGGTCGCAGAACGCAGCAGCGGCGGATAGAAGTGGGCATGCAGCTGCCAGTGCTGATTGTCCTGGTCATTAAACGGCGCGCCGTGCCAGCCCATGGAATAGGGGAATGAGCACTGGAACAGGTTGTCGTAACGACTGGTCAGTTTTTTCAGCGCCAGCGCGAGGTCGCTGCGCTGCGCCTCACTCAGATCGGTGATACGCAGCACGTGGGCTTTCGGCAGCAACAGGGTTTCGAACGGCCATGCTGCCCAGTAAGGCACCACCGCCAGCCAGTGCTCGGTTTCCACCACGGTGCGGCTACCGTCTGCCAGCTCGCGCTGGGCGTAATCCACCAGCATCGGCGAACCGTGTTCGGCGTAATGCGCCTGCTGCAGGCGATCTTCGCGCTCGGCTTCATTTGGCAGGAAGCTGTTGGCCCACACCTGGCCATGCGGATGCGGGTTGGAGCAGCCCATCGCCGCACCTTTGTTCTCGAACACCTGGATCCACGGGTAGGTTTTGCCGAGCTCGGCGGTCTGCTCCTGCCAGGTTTTAACCACCTCGGTCAGGGCCTCGACGCTCAGTTCCGGCAGCGTTTTGCTGTGATCCGGTGAAAAACAGATAACCCGGCTGGTGCCACGCGCACTTTCGCAGCGCATCAGCGGATCGCCGCTTTGCGGTGCGTCGGGGGTATCAGTCATCAGCGCGGCAAAGTCGTTGGTGAAAACGTAAGTGCCTTTGTAATCAGGGTTGATATCGCCGGTGACGCGGGTATTGCCTGGACAGAGGAAACAGTCCGGATCGTGCTGCGGCAGCGTCTGTTTTGCCGGCGTCTCCTGCGCCCCTTGCCACGGGCGTTTGGCACGATGTGGCGAGACCAGGATCCATTGCCCGGTTAACGGGTTAAATCGACGATGCGGGTGATCGACGGGGTTAAATTGAGTCATCACAGATCCTTAATCTGAATATCCCTGCGGGTGGCGTGACTGCCAGCGCCAGGTGTCCTGCGCCATTTCATCCAGCGTGCGCGAGACGCGCCAGTTCAGCTCTTTCTCTGCTTTGGTGGCGTCGGCCCAGTAGGCTGGCAGGTCGCCGTCGCGGCGTGGGGCAAAGTGATACGCCACCGGTTTGCCACAGGCGGTACTGAACGCATTGACCACATCCAGCACGCTGCTGCCAACGCCCGCGCCGAGGTTATAAATATGGACGCCGGGTTTATCCGCCAGCTGCTGCATCGCTGCCACGTGACCTTCAGCGAGATCCATCACATGAATATAGTCGCGCACGCCGGTGCCGTCCGGGGTCGGATAGTCGTTACCGAATATCGCCAGCGAGTCGCGACGGCCCACGGCCACCTGGGCGATGTACGGCATCAGGTTATTCGGAATGCCCTGCGGATCTTCGCCCATGTCGCCTGACGGATGTGCGCCTACCGGGTTGAAATAACGCAGCAGGGCGATACTCCAGTCCGGCTGCGCTTTTTGCAGATCCGTCAGGATCTCTTCCACCATCAGTTTACTTTTGCCGTACGGGCTTTGCGGGGTGCCGGTCGGGAAGCTTTCGGCATACGGAATTTGTGGCTGGTCGCCATAGACGGTCGCGGAAGAGCTGAAGATAAAGTTTTTCACGCCTGCTGCGCGCATGGCGGAGATTAAGCGCAGCGTGCCGTTGACGTTGTTGTCGTAATATTCCAGCGGTTTGGCGACCGACTCACCGACGGCTTTCAGTCCGGCAAAGTGGATCACCGTGTCGATCGCGTGATCGTGCAGGATCTCCGCCATCAGCGCTTCGTTACGAATATCGCCTTCGATAAAGGTGGGTTGTTTACCGGCAAGGCGCTCCATGACCGGCAGCACGCTACGTTTACTGTTGCACAGATTATCGAGGATGATGACGTCGTGACCGTTTTGCAGCAGTTGCACACAGGTATGACTTCCTATGTAACCGCTACCACCTGTTACCAGAACTCGCATATTTCGCTCCATTGGGCTTGTGGTATGAGATAATCCTAGCATACCAGAGAGCGAAAAAGTGTGACACGGGATAAATTAGTGGAATCGTTTACACTGCGCGGAGACGCGCATTCCATCCGGTTATGAAGGATTATAAATCAAACGGATAGCGAGATGATGTTGCAGGTTATCTGAAAAGCGCCGGGGTCTGGCCCCCGGCGCGATTTACAGCGGGCCCAACTGGTAGCGGTACCGCTCGCCGTCGGCGACAAACTCTAGCCGGTGGGTGATACAGGTGGGGGCATCTTCCGCATGATGGGAGACGAACAGCAGCTGCGTTTCACCTTCGCTAATCAGGATGTCGACAAACCGGCGGATCAGCTGGCGGTTGAGCGGGTCCAGCCCCTGCAGCGGCTCATCGAGGATCAATAGCGTGGGGTGTTTAACCAGCGCGCGGACGATCAGCGCCAGCCGCTGCTGGCCCCACGACAGGCTGCTGAACGGCGCATCGGCGACCCGATTATCCATCCCGAGGATGTCCAGCCACTGCTGCGCCAGCTTGTGCTGCTTGTCCGACACCGCCTGATAAATACCAATTGAATCGAAGTAGCCTGAGAGGATCACGTTTCTCAGTGTGGTGCTGACCCGGTAATCGAGGTGCAGGCTGCTGCTGACATAGCCGATATGCTTTTTGATGTCCCAGATGGTTTCGCCGCTGCCGCGCCGGCGGCCAAACAGGGTTAAATCGTTACTGTAACCCTGGGGATGATCGCCGGTTATCAGGCTTAGCAGGGTGGATTTTCCGGCTCCGTTCGGGCCGACAATCTGCCAGTGTTCGCCGGGATTGACCGTCCAGCTCAGGTGGTCGAGGATCGGTCGGTCGTTATAGGACACCACGCCATCGTTGAGCACAATCCGCGGCGCATTCTCCGGCAAACCGTGCCGCGCGGCGGGGGCATCCGGCTCGGGCAGGGCGACGCCGTGCAGTTTTTCGCTGTGCGCCAGTTGGGCAATTAACGCCTGCTTTAGCAAGGCTGATTTTTCGCCGACAGCCGTCAGGGCGCAGTCGACCAGCACCCCGGCATGCTGAACAAAATCAGGGATCTCATCAAAGCGGTTGAGCACGAGTACCAGGGTGTAACCCTGCTGATTGAGCGAGGCCAGCAGGTCAGCCAAATGGCCGCGTGATTTGACGTCGAGGCCGTCAAAGGGTTCATCCAGAATCAGCAGCTCCGGGGCACTCATCAGCGCCTGGCAGAGCAGCGTTTTGCGGGTTTCGCCCGTCGACAGATATTTGAAACGTCTGTCCAGCAGGTGGGTGATGCCGAACTGGTCTGCCAGCTGGCGGCAGCGGGCTTCGTCTTTGATCTCATCCTGGATAATTTCTGAGGCGGTGCGGCCCGTATCTTCTTCGCCCGGGCTCAGCAAATCGGTGTTATTGCGCTGCCACTCGTCGCTGACCAGTTTTTGCAGTTGTTCAAAGGAGAGGCGGGTCAGACGGGTGAAGCGGTTTTGGCGTTCACCTTTCAGCAGAGTCAGCTCGCCGGCCAGGGCGCGCGCCAGCGCGGACTTGCCGCTGCCGTTGCTACCAACAAAAGCCCAGCTTTCGCCCGCGTTGAGGGTGAAATCAGCAAGAGAGAGGGTTCGGGTGTCGCTAAGACGAAACGTGCCTTGCGAAATTTGCAATGATGACATGACGTATCCCATATTTTGCAGCGATAAGCCCCAGGGATACGCACTGTCAGCACGAATGTCAATCCGCTTAGCACAACGTGGCGATAATCACCCGGTCGGCATTAAAATATGCGGTTGCATCAGTACCTTCTTCTAAGCTTGCGGCCTCTGCGACCGGCACGGTGGCGCACAGCGTCTGGCCGTCGGGCAGGGTCATCAGCACTTCACACTGCTCTTCGCCATGACCTATATGGTTGATCACCCCACGCAGTTGATTATCGGCCTGGCTCGCTGCGTCAGCATCGCGGGTGATACTGACCCAAGGCGCTTTCAACAGTACCAGCACCTCCTTGCCTTCATCTAACCCTAGCCGCTCGCCGCTCTGGGCGGTTATCGCTGCTTTCAGGCGGGTTTGGCCATCTGCGAGTAAAATATCCACATGCTGCTGCACCTGGTTATGGTCCCGGGCGGTAACGGTGCCAAACCACTGGTTGCGGGCGCTGGTTTGTAACGAGAAGCGGGAAATGGCAGCCAGCAGGCTGTCCAGCGGCAGGGCGTTGTCATCGCTTAAGACATCGAACGCTTTTTGCTGGATTTGCCCCAGCAGATCGTACAGCTGGATCAGTCGCTGCCCGTAGCGCGTCAGCACGGCACCGCCGCCGCCTTTGCCGCCGGTGGCGCGATCGACCAGCGGTTGTTCGCTCAGGGTGTTCATCTCGTTGATGGCATCCCATGCGCTTTTGTAGCTAATGCCCGCGTTTTTCGCTCCCTGGCTGATGGAGCCGGTCTGCGCGATCTGCTTGAGGAGCGAGATGCGGCGGGGATCGGCGAACAATTTTTGCTGGAGACGAAGGGTGAGGAGAATTTCGGCCTGCATAACAATGTCCTAGCAAAAGCATTATTGTGACGTAATTTGTTCTATGCGCAAACCGTACCGCACAAAAGGGGATGTATTTCTCGCTTTTGCGGTTAGAATACTGGATTCACATTGTCTGGAGAAAGCCATGTTAGAGTTGCTGAAAAGTCTGGTATTCGCCGTGGTCATGGTGCCAGTGGTAATGGCTATCATCCTCGGTGCCATTTACGGCCTCGGTGAAGTTTTCAACGTCTTTTCCAATGTCGGCCACAGAAAACAGCCGAAAAAGCAGCATTAATTTCCTGTAAAAACGCCCGGTCTGACCGGGCGTTTTGCCCTCAAGTTTCCCTCTCTCCCGCCGATATTATTTACGGCATCAATTTGATTTACTCATTAATCGGTACGATTTAACGCTGGGAAAACCTTACAGTTATCGTTATATTTCTTAGTATATAACGATAATCACAGGAGTTACCGATGGCACGTACATGGTTCAAACTTGTTGCTGGCGCAACGCTGACACTCACCCTGACCGGCCAGGCTCTGGCGGATGAAGGCAAAATCACCGTTTTCGCGGCGGCCTCCCTGACCAATGCAATGCAGGATATTGCTGCAGTGTATAAAAAAGAGAAAAACGTCGATGTGGTGTCGTCGTTCGCGTCTTCTTCTACGCTGGCGCGTCAGATTGAAGCCGGCGCACCTGCCGACCTGTTTATCTCGGCCGATCAGAAGTGGATGGATTACGCGGTCGATAAAAAAACGATCGACACTGCAAGCCGTGCGACGCTACTCGGCAATAGCCTGGTGGTGGTTGCGCCGAAGGCCAGCGCTCAGGGCGAGTTCGCCATTACCAACAAGACCGACTGGACCAGCTTGCTGAAAGACGGGCGTCTGGCTGTCGGTGATCCGGATCACGTCCCGGCAGGGATTTACGCGAAAGAAGCACTTCAGAAACTGGGTGCCTGGGAAACGCTGTCGCCAAAGCTGGCACCGGCAGAGGATGTGCGTGGCGCCCTGGCGCTGGTGGCGCGCAGTGAAGCACCGCTCGGGATCGTCTACGGTTCCGATGCGGTTGCCGATAAAGCCGTCAAAGTGGTGAGCACCTTCCCTGAAGACTCGCACAAGAAAGTGGAATACCCGGTTGCCATCATTGATGGGCATAAAAACGCAACCGTCAGCGCCTTCTACGATTACCTGAAGGGCCCGCAGGCGTCTGCCATCTTTAAACGTTATGGATTTACGACTCACGAATGATATTGACCGATCCCGAATGGCAGGCCGTGCTGCTGAGCCTGAAAGTCTCTTCCCTCGCGGTTGCGTTTAGTTTGCCCTTTGGGATCTTCTTCGCCTGGTTACTGGTTCGCTGTAAGTTTCCAGGCAAAGCCCTCCTCGACAGTGTGTTGCATCTGCCGCTGGTGTTACCGCCAGTGGTGGTCGGCTATTTGCTGCTGATCGCCATGGGGCGACGCGGCTTTATTGGCGAAAAGCTGTATGACTGGTTCGGGGTCAGCTTTGCTTTTAGCTGGCGCGGCGCGGTGCTGGCGGCGGCAGTGATGTCGTTCCCGCTGATGGTCCGGGCGATCCGCCTGGCTCTGGAGGCGGTTGATCTCAAACTCGAACAGGCCGCTCGCACGTTAGGCGCCGGGCGCTGGCGCGTCTTTCTCACCATCACACTTCCTCTGACGCTGCCGGGCATTATTGTCGGCACGGTGCTGGCTTTTGCCCGCTCACTGGGCGAGTTTGGTGCAACCATCACTTTTGTGTCCAATATTCCCGGTGAAACCCGCACCATCCCGTCGGCGATGTATACCCTGATCCAGACCCCGGGCGGCGAAGGGGCGGCGGCGCGGCTGTGTTTGATCTCCATCGCGCTGGCGCTGGTCTCGCTGCTGATCTCCGAATGGTTGGCGCGTCTTAGCCGTGAACGGATGGGGAACTGATCATGCTGGAGCTGAATTTTAGCCAGACGTTGGGCGATCACTGTCTGACCATCAACGAAACGCTGCCCGCCAGCGGCATTACCGCCGTTTTTGGCGTCTCCGGGGCGGGGAAAACCTCGCTGATTAACGCCATCAGCGGGCTGACCCGACCGCAGTCAGGGCAAATTGTGCTCAATGGCCGGGTGCTGAACGATGCCGAAAAACGCATCTGCCTGACGCCGGAAAAACGCCGCATTGGCTATGTGTTCCAGGATGCCAGGCTGTTCCCGCATTACAAGGTGCTGGGCAACCTGCGTTACGGCATGGCAAAAAGCATGACCGGGCAGTTTGATAAGCTGATTGCGCTGCTGGGCATTGAGCCGCTGCTAAACCGGCTGCCGTCGTCGCTCTCGGGCGGTGAAAAGCAGCGCGTGGCGATCGGTCGCGCACTGCTGACCGCGCCGGAACTGCTGCTGTTGGATGAGCCGCTGGCCTCTCTCGACATCCCACGCAAGCGTGAACTGCTGCCATATCTGCAACGGCTGGCACGCGAAATCAACATCCCGATGCTGTACGTCAGCCATTCGCTGGATGAGATTTTGCATCTGGCCGACAAAGTGCTGGTGCTGGAAGACGGCAGCGTAAAAGCATTTGGCGATCTGGAAGAGGTGTGGGGCAGCAGCGTGATGCATCCGTGGCTCCCGCAGGAGCAGCAGAGCAGCATTCTGAAAGTGAGCGTGCTGGAACACCATCCGCACTACGCGATGACTGCGCTGGCGATTGGCGATCAGCATGTCTGGGTCAATAAGCTTGATAAACCGCTGCAGGCTGGCCTGCGTATTCGTATCCAGGCCTCGGATGTCTCGCTGGTGCTACAGCCGCCGCTGCAAAGCAGTATCCGTAATATTCTGCGCGCCAAAGTGGCCCAGTGTTATGACGATAACGGCCAGGTGGAAGTCCAACTGGAAATTGGCAGCCGCACGCTGTGGGCGCGCATCAGCCCGTGGGCCAGAGATGAACTCGGGATCAAACCTGGCCTGTGGCTTTATGCGCAAATCAAGAGCGTGTCGATCACCACCTGATTACAGCAGATGGGTATAGATATACTGGGCGATGCTGTCGGTGGTGTTGTCACCAATCACCACGTTAGCGCGGGCTTTGACGGCGTCGTCCGCATTGCCCATCGCCACGCCGGTCCCGGCGGCTTCAAGCATGCTGATATCGTTAAAGTTATCGCCAAAAGCAATCACATCCTTCATCGACCCGCCAACAGATTCCACATACTGCGTCAGGCGTTTGCCTTTACTGTTGCCGCTGCGGGCGATATCCACCTGATCGTGCCATGACCATTCGCACTCCAGGCCCAGCGTTTGCTCAACGTGTTTTGCGAAGTCGTTAAGCCTGGCGGTGTCTTCGTCGGTCAGCGCGAATTTCCAGATGGCGTTTACCTCCTGTGCCGCCTGCGCCAGTGAAGGAACCTGGGTAAATACCGGACGCTGTGCTGCTGGTAATGTCTGCGCCCAGTTGCTGGTACGGATCACGTGGCCGGTCGGGCGCTCGTAAAGCATGGCATCATCAACGTACATCAGGCCGTGGATTGCGTGTTGATCGAGCAGCTCAATCAGCTGCAGCGCCTGCACCACCGGTAAAGGATCGGCCTGCAGAACCTTTTTTGCTGCATAATCATACAAATAGGTGCCATTACAACAAATTGCAGGTGTATCTAACGCCAGTGCCTGATAAAAAGGATGGATAGCAACGTGATGTCTACCCGTTACGATGAGGAGTTGATATCCCGCTTCCTGAGCACGTTTCAGTGCGGCAAGCGAAGAGGGGAGCAAGGTTTTTTGCGGGGTTAACAGCGTACCGTCTAAATCCAGAGCGATCACACGCGAGGTCATTTGAGATTCCTGGTTAATGTTGATATTTCAGGGATGACAGATGGTACACCGCGAAGCAATCGCTGCAAAATGCCGGGTTAATATTCAGCATTCACCGTTAAATCAGACTATCCTGGTACATTACTTTTACGCGCAGTAAGGAAAGGAGCATTCATGAAACAAACCGTTTATACCGCCAGTCCTGAAAGCCAGCAGATCCACGTCTGGCGTCTGAATTCCGAAGGTTCCCTCACCCTGGTTCAGGCCGTCGACGTGCCCGGCCAGGTTCAGCCGATGGTAATCAGCCCGGATAAACGTTTCCTGTACGTGGGTGTGCGTCCGGAATTCCGCGTTCTCGCTTACCGTATTTCTCCCGAAGATGGCGCCCTGACCTATACCGCAGAAGCAGCACTGCCAGGCAGCCCGACCCATATCTCTACCGATTTGCAGGGGCGCTTTATCTTTAGCGGCTCCTATAATTCTGGCTGCGTCAGCGTCACCCGTCTGGAAGACGGGATTCCGGTTGAAACCGTTGACGTGGTTGAAGGGCTGGAAGGATGCCACTCGGCGAACATCTCCCCGGACAACCGCACTCTGTGGGTCCCTGCGCTGAAGCAGGATCGTATCTGCCTGTTTACGCTGGGCGACAACGGCAAGCTGGAGGCGCAAAATCCGGCAGAAATCACCACCGTTGAAGGTGCAGGCCCGCGTCATATGGTGTTCCATCCGAATCAGCAGTATGCCTATGTGGTGAACGAGCTGAACTGCTCGGTGGACGTCTGGGCGCTGAATGCGCCGAACGGTAAGATTGAATGCGTGCAGACGCTGGATATGATGCCGGCAGATTTCACCGACACCCGCTGGGGTGCGGATATTCACATTACCCCTGACGGGCGTCATCTGTATGCCTGCGATCGTACCTCCAGCCTGATCACCGTGTTTAGCATCTCCGAAGACGGTAGCGTACTGGCGATTGAAGGCTTCCAGCCGACCGAGACGCAACCGCGCGGTTTCAACATCGATCACAGCGGTAAATTCCTGATTGCGGCGGGGCAAAAATCCCATCACATCGCGCTGTACGAGATTAAAGGCGAGCAGGGATTACTGGAAGAGAAGGGACGTTACGCTGTCGGCCAGGGGCCAATGTGGGTTGTCGTTAACGCACAGTAAAGCGGATGAAATAAAAAAACCTCGCAAACGCGAGGTTTTTTTATGCCCGGTGGTAGCCGGGTGAGCACATCGGAAACACCAACATTGATATCTTAATGCTAACCTGACGCTATGTAAATCCAACGCAACGTGGCGGTTTATGTTGCCTGTTGGATTAAATTTTAAGTCATTGAAAGATTTGTATTTTTAATGAAATTTGAACAAATTCTTAATCTGTTCAAAACTGTTTTTATATACAGTGCTTAAGGGCTACAATGCTGCCGTTGGTCCGATATGAACAGTTCCGCAAATCAGGTTTCTTACAAGTCCTGGCTGGCGGGTGGTGCCGTCGGTGCCTTAACTGTGGAGCATATCGGAAATACCAACAACCACTGGCGACAGGCAGCGGAAAGGTAAGTCAGTGGAAGTGCTCCTGACCAAAGGAGTGGCGTATGAGCAGTATGGGATGGGTAATTCTGTTCCTGCAACTCATGGTTGCAGTTCTGCAACTGCTGGATGCGTATCTTAAAACCAGCGCCTGACGTGTCCAGCCGCGGCATTAAGGGGGAGAAACTCCCCCTTTTTGCTAATGCTTTACTGCTTCGGTTCAGCGATCACTTTGCTGCCTACGCCGCGGTTGTTGTATTCCCACATGCGGTTGTAGTTAGCGTCGTTAAGGTTGCGCTGCACGTTGCCTTTATCATCAACCGTACCGGTATTACCCGCATACGGACGCTGAGAAATGGCGGCATTGCCCCAGGGTTTCGCCATGTTAAAGCCTTCATTGATCACGCTGTCGCGGATCACCACCTGGCCGTTAGAGGCTGAGTCGACATCCAGAGAACGCCCCAACTGTGCCACACCGTCACCTGCAGCGGTAAAGCGGCTGTTTACCGCCAGGAAGCCGTAGAACATGTTCGACAGCGTTGCCGGGGCAAACACGTAGCCTTCCTGCTGGGTACGGCTATTCATCACGCGGAAGTCGGTATTATCAAATACTACTGCGCCGCGCCCGGAAACGATATCCACATCGCCTTCAATGTAGCTGTTCGTGACCAGCGTACGCGTAATGCGGTTGTTTTTCAGCGCGTTATCTACGCCGCTGTTGGTCACAAAGAAGGTATTCTGGCGGCCGAGAATATTCACCTTGTCGATCTGCACCTGGTCGCCATCGCTGCGCAGTGCCACCGCCTGGTGATTGCCGGCGTCAACGCTGTCGCCGAGGTTGTTTTCGATGGTCAGGTTCTGCAACTGCAGGCCGTTGTTCTGAGACCAGACGACGGCTGAGCACATCACACCAACGGTTGCGCTGTGTTTGCTCTGGCAGCGATCGAACATGTACCAGGCCGGTTTGCCAGGCATGTAGCGGCCCGCCGGGTTAACCGCGCGACGCCAGGTGGTGGTGTCCATTTCGGAATCGAGCGCCAGGCCAATTTTTACGTCCAGCGGTTTTTCGCCTGTGCCGTACAGCGTCACGCTACCGGATGCGGCTGGCACATACACGGTGCCCTGATATTCACCAGGTAAAATGGCGATGTACTGGCGAGTGCTGCTGTGCTTCGAGATGGCAGCGTCGACCGCAGCCTGAATAGAGGTGTGCGTGACGCCCTGCGTACCGGCCGCGCCAACCACGAAGTCAGGCTGGGCAGGCAGACGAATGGCATACGGGCTCCACGGCGCAGCGTTCGGATCCATGGCCGTAAAGTAGCGCGCCTGCTGGAAGTTTTTAGCTTCCTCGGCCGACAGGATTGGTCGGGCGGCTGTGCCAGGTGCCACTTGCTCAGAAGGCAGTTGATCCGGCGGAGTAGAGCTGCACGCCGACAACGTCACGCCAAAAGCGAGTGCCAGCGCCAGACGGGAAATCCTGGAAGTATTCAAGGGAAAGCTCCTGCTAAGCAAATCAATGGGGGGAGAACTGAAATAGCCTGCTTTTTTATACTAAGTTGAGCGAAACGGGAAGATGAAATGGCAAAAAGTTACTTTTTATTCCCACGCTTAGCGGGAAAGTTGTCACAAATAACTAACATTTTCGGTAAAGGCGATTGACAGGGCGCAGAGAATGAAAATAAATGTCTATACAACCTATGACAAGTGAAAGCCCGATGCTGCAACTTCATCCCGACGACGTCATCTGGCGTAACCTGCGCCTCGCGACCCTCGATCCCAGTCACGGCACGCCGTACGGCCTGCTGGAAAACAGGGCTTTAATTGTGCGCGGCGAGACGATTCTGGCGATTGTCCCCGAATCTGACCTGCCCGCAGACCTGCCCTGCGCGATCGATCTGCAAGGCCGTCTGGTCACGCCAGGTTTAATCGACTGTCACACCCATCTGGTGTTCGGCGGCGATCGCGCGGCCGAATGGGAACAGCGGCTGAATGGCGTCTCGTATCAGACGATCAGCGCCCAGGGCGGCGGGATTAACGCCACCGTGAGCGCCACCCGGAATTGCACCCAGGAGCAGCTTGAACAGCTGGCGCAGCAGCGTCTTACACGCCTGTTGCGCGAAGGGGTGACTACGATAGAAATCAAATCGGGCTACGGTCTGAACGATGAGACAGAAGAAAAGATGCTGCGTGTGGCCGCGCGACTGGCCCAGACCAACCCGGTGGAAATCAGCCCGACGCTGCTGGCCGCACATGCCGTACCGCTCGAATACCGTCACGATCCCGATGCTTATATTGAACATGTGTGTCAGCACACGCTGCCTGCGCTGTGGGAAAAGCGGCTGTTTGAGGCCGTCGATGTGTTCTGCGAAAACGTCGGGTTCACCCTCGCGCAAAGCGAGCGAGTCTTCCAGGCGGCGCAGGCGCTGGGGATCCCTGTTAAAGGCCATGTCGAACAGCTGTCTCATCTCGGTGGCAGCGAGTTAGTCAGCCGCTATCGTGGGCTCTCGGCGGATCATATTGAGTATCTCGATGATGCTGGCGTGACGGCGATGGCGCAGAGTGGCACCGTCGCGGTGTTACTCCCCGGCGCATTCTACTTTTTACAGGAGCGTCAGCGCCCACCGGTGGACAAGCTGCGTCAACTGGGCGTGCCGATGGCGGTCGCCACCGATTACAACCCCGGCACCAGCCCGTTTGCCAGCTTGCATCTGGCAATGAACATGGCCTGCGTGCAGTTTGGCTTAACGCCAGAAGAGGCGTGGGCGGGCGTTACGCGGCACGCGGCAAAGGCGCTGGGGCGCGGCGAGACGCACGGGCAGCTGAAAGCCGGGTTTGTCGCAGACCTGGCTATCTGGGATGCCAGAAACCCGGTCGAGATGGTGTATGAGCCGGGTCGTAACCCGCTTTATCAGCGCGTCTTCAGAGGTAAAGTTCAATGAGTGTATGGCAGCCGGTTTCGCCGGATATCTGGCAGGGGCGTGACGATCGCAGCGAGGCCAGCAACGCGCTGCGTCTGTTTCAGACCGTGCAGCAACGTGACACGCCTCTTCCATCCAGCAGTGGGATCGCCCTGATCGGCTTTGCCAGCGACGAAGGGGTCAGGCGCAACCAGGGCCGCCCGGGCGCAGCCCTTGCACCGGATGTGCTGCGTGGCGCGCTGGCAAATATGGCGAGCCATCAGGGGCACGACCGTCTGCGGGATATGGGCAACATCAGTGTAGAAGGCGATGCGCTGGAAGCGGCGCAGCAGGCGTTGAGCGAGACGGTTACTGCCTGTCTGCAGGCAGGGATGCAAAGCCTGGTGCTTGGCGGCGGGCATGAAACCGCCTGGGCACACGGGCGCGGCGTGCTCGATGCGTTTCCCGGCGAGCGGGTGGTGATTATTAATCTCGATGCCCATCTCGACTTGCGTAGCGCCCGGCAGGCGACCTCCGGCACGCCGTTTCGCCAGCTGGCGCAGTACTGCGCGGCGCAGCAGCGTGATTTTCACTATGCCTGTCTTGGCGTCAGCCGTGCGGCAAATACTCAGGCGCTGTGGGATGAAGCGGCGCGCCTGCAGGTGACGCTGGTAGAAGACCTCGATTTCCACGAGCAGGCGCAGGCAACGCTCGGGACGCTGCTTAACGGTGCGGATCGGGTCTATCTGACCATTGACCTGGACGTGCTTCCTGCCGCCGAAATGCCCGCTGTCTCGGCACCTGCCGCGCTGGGAGTGCCTGCCCGGGAACTGCTGAAAGTTATCGAGCCGATTTGTCGCAGCGGCAAACTGCAGGCGGTCGATCTGGTCGAGTTTAACCCCCGCTTTGATCGCGATGGACAGGGGGCGAAACTCGCCGCGCGGCTGGCATGGCAAATTGCTCACTGGTGGGCGTAATCCCCGGATATACTCGATATTTTTAACGGCTTAAGGAATTGCTATGTTCTCTCGCACTCCGCAGCAGCAGGCCAATGCGCCCGCACCTTTTTATGAAAAGGTAAAGCAGGCGATCAGTCACCAGATTGCCACCGGCGTCTGGCGTGCGCACGATCGTATCCCGTCCGAGGCGGAGCTGGTGGCACAGTTTGGCTTTAGCCGGATGACCATCAACCGCGCACTGCGCGAGCTCACCGATGAGGGGCTACTGGTGCGTCTGCAGGGGGTCGGCACCTTTGTCGCCGAACCGAAGGGGCAGTCGGCGCTGTTTGAAATCCGCAGCATTGCCGATGAGATTGCCTCCCGCAACCATCAGCACCGTTGCGAGGTGTTGCTCCTCGAGGAGACGCAGGCCAACGCGGTGCAGGCGGTGGCGTTGAATGTCAGAGAGGGAACGCTGATCTTCCACTCCGTCATGATTCACTACGAAAACGACGTGCCGGTACAGATTGAAGATCGCTGCGTTAATGCCGAGTTGGTGCCGGATTACCTGCTACAGGACTACACGGTCACCACCCCGCATGCCTGGCTGTCGCTGATCGCGCCGCTGACGGAAGGTGAACACATTGTGGAGGCCGTCCGCGCCACGGCTCAGGAGTGCGAACAACTGCACATTAAAGAGCACGATCCCTGCCTGCTGATCCGCCGTCGGACCTGGTCAGCATCGCACATTGTTTCTCATGCCAGACTGCTGTTTCCGGGTAACCGCTACCGGCTGCAGGGCCACTTTATGTCATAAGCAAAAAGCGTGATTGCATACGCAATATAATAAAAATGTATCTTAATTGTTAAATCCAGCCTTGTGTGCACTTGTCTATACAAGTATATCTTACTGTATAGTCTTTCCCCGATCAGGAGCACACCATGTCGTCAGGTAAGTATCGCCAGCAAGAGATCCGCGCCCCCCGCGGCACCACGCTTAATGCCAAAAGCTGGCAGACCGAAGCGCCGCTGCGGATGTTAATGAACAACCTCGATCCCGACGTGGCGGAGAATCCTCACGAGCTGGTGGTGTATGGCGGCATTGGCCGCGCGGCGCGCAACTGGGAGTGCTATGACGCTATGGTCGCCGCGCTGACCGAACTTGAGAGCGACGAAACCCTGCTGGTGCAATCCGGTAAACCGGTCGGCGTGTTTCAAACCCACAAAAATGCCCCGCGCGTGCTGATTGCCAACTCCAATCTGGTGCCGCACTGGGCGACCTGGGAACACTTTAACGAGCTCGATGCCAAGGGGCTGGCGATGTACGGCCAGATGACCGCCGGGAGCTGGATCTATATCGGCAGCCAGGGCATCGTGCAGGGCACTTACGAGACCTTCGTCGAAGCCGGGCGCCAGCACTATAACGGCTCCCTGAAAGGGCGCTGGGTACTGACCGCGGGCTTAGGCGGGATGGGCGGTGCCCAACCGCTGGCCGCCACCCTCGCGGGCGCCTGTTCCCTGAACATTGAATGCCAGCAGAGCCGCATCGATTTTCGTCTGCGCACTCAATACGTCGATGAACAGGCCGACTCGCTGGATGACGCGCTGGCCCGCATTCAGAAATACACCGCCGAAGGCAAAGCTGTCTCGATTGCCCTGTGCGGCAACGCGGCGGATATCGTCCCGGAACTGGTGGCGCGCGGCGTCCGCCCGGACCTGGTCACCGACCAGACCAGCGCCCACGATCCGCTCCACGGCTACCTGCCAAAAGGCTGGCAGTGGGAAGAGTATCAGCAGAAAGCGCAGAAGGATCCGCAAGGCACCGTGCTGGCGGCAAAACGGTCGATGGCTGACCACGTCAGCGCGATGCTGGCCTTCAGTCAGCAGGGTGTTCCGACCTTTGACTACGGCAACAACATTCGCCAGATGGCAAAAGAGATGGGCGTCACCAACGCCTTTGATTTCCCCGGTTTTGTGCCCGCCTATATCCGTCCGCTGTTCTGCCGTGGGATCGGCCCGTTCCGCTGGGTGGCGCTCTCCGGCGACCCGGAAGATATCTATAAAACCGATGCCAAAGTAAAAGAGATTGTTGCCGATGATGAACACCTCCATCACTGGCTGGACATGGCCCGCGAGCGCATTAACTTCCAGGGCTTACCGGCGCGTATCTGCTGGGTGGGGCTGGAGTGGCGGCAGAAGCTGGGTCTGGCCTTTAACGAAATGGTGCGCAGCGGCGAAGTGTCCGCGCCGATTGTGATCGGTCGCGACCACCTTGATTCTGGCTCGGTGGCCAGCCCCAACCGCGAAACCGAAGCGATGCGCGACGGCTCCGACGCGGTCTCTGACTGGCCGCTGCTTAACGCCTTGCTGAATACCGCCAGCGGCGCGACCTGGGTCTCGCTGCACCACGGCGGCGGCGTGGGGATGGGCTTCTCCCAGCATGCCGGGATGGTGATTGTCTGCGACGGCACCGATGAAGCCGCCGCGCGCATTGCCCGCGTACTGCACAACGACCCGGCAACCGGCGTGATGCGCCATGCGGACGCCGGGTATGACATCGCTATCGACTGTGCGAAAGAGCAGGGCCTGAACCTGCCGATGATCGCCGCCACACAAGGAAAGCACTGATGAATGCCTTAACCCTTACTCCCGGCTCTCTGACGCTGGCGCAGCTCCGTCAGGTATGGCGCAGCCCGCTTCAGCTTACGCTTGATGACGCAGCCCACGGGGCGATAAACGACAGCGTGGCCTGCGTTGAAGCGATTGTTGCAGAAGGGCGCACCGCCTACGGGATCAACACCGGTTTTGGCCTGCTGGCGCAAACGCGTATCGCCACCCACGATCTGGAAAATCTACAGCGCTCGCTGGTGCTGTCCCATGCCGCGGGCGTAGGCCAGCCGCTGGATGATGACATCGTGCGTCTGATGATGGTGCTGAAAATTAACAGCCTGGCGCGCGGTTTCTCCGGGATCCGCCTGAGCGTGATTCAGGCGCTGATTGCGCTGGTCAACGCCGAAGTCTTTCCGTGGATCCCGGCCAAAGGGTCGGTGGGAGCCTCCGGTGACCTGGCCCCGCTGGCGCATATGTCCCTGACGCTGCTCGGCGAAGGCAAAGCCCGCTATCGCGGCGAATGGCTCCCGGCGGCAACCGCATTGCAAAAAGCGGGTCTGGCCCCGGTGACGCTGGCGGCGAAAGAGGGTCTGGCGCTGCTGAATGGCACTCAGGCATCGACGGCGTTTGCCCTGCGCGGCCTGTTTGAAGCGGAAGACCTGTTCGCCTCGGCGGTAGTTTGCGGGGCGCTCACCACCGAAGCGGTGCTCGGATCCCGTCGTCCGTTCGATGCCCGTATTCATGCGGTGCGCGGCCAGCGCGGACAGATTGACGCCGCGGCGCTGTACCGCCATGTCCTGACCGAAACCAGCGAGATTGCCGAGTCGCATCATAACTGCGACAAAGTGCAGGACCCGTACTCTCTGCGCTGTCAGCCGCAGGTGATGGGCGCCTGCCTGACGCAGCTGCGCCAGGCGGCGGAAGTGCTGCTGGTGGAATCGAATGCCGTTTCCGATAACCCGCTGGTGTTCGCCGCCGAAAACGAAGTGGTCTCCGGGGGCAACTTCCACGCTGAACCGGTGGCGATGGCGGCGGATAATCTGGCGCTGGCGATTGCCGAAATAGGTTCGCTGTCCGAACGGCGCATTGCGCTGATGATGGACAAACACATGTCGCAGCTGCCGCCGTTCCTGGTGCGCAACGGCGGGGTGAATTCCGGGTTTATGATTGCCCAGGTGACTGCCGCCGCGCTGGCGAGCGAGAACAAAGCGCTGTCGCACCCGCACAGCGTCGACAGTTTGCCGACCTCTGCCAATCAGGAAGATCATGTTTCGATGGCCCCGGCGGCAGGTCGTCGCCTGTGGGAGATGGCGGGCAATACCCGTGGCGTGCTGGCGGTGGAATGGTTAGCGGCCTGTCAGGGGGCGGATTTGCGTGATGGCCTGACCTCCAGCCCGCTGCTGGAGCAGGCGCGGCATATCCTGCGGGAGCAGGTAGCGCATTATGATGACGACCGCTTCTTTGCCCCGGATATCGATGCGGCGATCGGCCTGTTGGATAAAGGCAGCCTGGTGACGTTATTGCCTTCCGTGCTCTGATTATTGCCCGGTGGCGCTACGCTTACCGGGCCTACAAAACCGCGAACGTAGGCCGGGTAAGGCGTAGCCGCCACCCGGCTTTTCTACGAATACATCGCCGTTATCGACGCGCTACCCAGTGTGTGGAAATGGACGTTAAAGCCCACCATCGCGCCGCTCGCCCCTTCATCGACCTCAATGCTGTCCACGTCCAGCGCATGCACCGTGAAGATGTAGCGGTGCGTTTCGCCTTTCGGGGGGGCCGCGCCGCCATAGCCCGCTTTACCAAAATCGGTGCGGGTCTGTACCGCGCCATCCGGCAGGGCGACCAGCGATGAACCCGAGCCCTGCGGCAGCACGCGGGTATCGGCGGGCAGGTTGGCGACCACCCAGTGCCACCAGCCGGAGCCGGTTGGCGCATCCGGATCGTAGCAGGTCACGACGAAACTTTTGGTCCCGGACGGAACCTCGTCCCACGCCAGATGCGGAGAGATATTATCCCCCGCGTATCCCATATCGTTGAACACGTGGCGCAGCGGGAGTTTATCCCCGTCGCGCAGATCCTGACTGATGAGCTTCATACTTTTTCTCCGTAATAAGACCTGCACGAAGTGTAACGCAAAAACTAAAGCGCAAAGTGCGCAGGATCCTGAACCGCATCCACCACCGCGCGGGTCAGCTTGCTCAGCTGCTGCTGGCTAATCAGGTACGGCGGCATCAGATAAATCAGCTTGCCGAACGGACGCACCCACACCCCGCGGGCCACAAAGAAGCGCTGCAGCGCGGCCATGTTTACCGGATGACGGGTTTCGACCACCCCGATGGCACCCAGCACCCGCACGTCGGCGACGTACTCGGATCCACGCGCTGCCGCCAGCTGCTGCGTCAGTTGGGCTTCGATGGCGGCAACCTGGGTTTGCCACTCGCCGCTTTCAAGGATCGCCAGGCTTTCGCTGGCCACCGCGCAGGCCAGCGGATTGCCCATAAACGTGGGGCCGTGCATAAAGCAGCCCGCCTCGCCGTTGCTGATGGTCTCTGCTACATGGCGGGTGGTGAGGGTCGCAGACAGGGTCATGGTGCCGCCGGTCAGGGCTTTCCCAAGACACAGAATGTCCGGGGTGATGCCCGCATGCTCGCAGGCGAACAGCTTGCCGGTGCGCCCGAATCCGGTAGCAATTTCGTCGGCAATCAGCAAGATCCCTTCCCGGTCGCACATTTTACGGATCCGTTTGAGCCACTCCGGATGATAAATGCGCATCCCGCCCGCCCCCTGGACGATGGGCTCAAGGATCACTGCGGCAATCTCGTGACGATGGGCGGCCATCAGGCGGGCGAAGCCGACCATATCCGCCTCATCCCACGCGCCGTCGAAGCGGCTCTGCGGTGCCGGGGCAAACAGGTTTTCCGGCAGATAACCCTTCCACAGGCTGTGCATTGAGTTCTCGGGATCGCACACCGACATCGCGCCAAAGGTGTCGCCGTGATAGCCGTTGCGGAAGGTGAGAAAACGCTGGCGGCTTTCGCCCTTTGCGTGCCAGTACTGCAGCGCCATTTTCATCGCCACTTCCACCGCCACCGAGCCGGTATCGGCGAGGAACACGCACTCCAGCGCCTCGGGGGTCATGGCCACCAGACGACGGCAGAGATCCACTGCCGGAGGATGGGTGATCCCGCCAAACATCACGTGCGACATGCGGTCAATCTGCGCTTTCATCGCTGCGTTGAGACGTGGATGGTTGTAACCGTGAATGGTCGCCCACCACGACGACATCCCGTCCACCAGCTGCTCGCCGCTGGCCAGGGTCAGTTCACAGCCGTGCGCCTCGGTGACCGGATAAACCGGCAGGGGCTGGCTCATGGATGTGTAAGGGTGCCAGATATGGCGCTGATCGAAAGCGAGATCGTCTGTTGTCATAATCGACTTGTAAACCATTTTGAAAACATTTAGGTTTACAAGTATAAACCGAACCCATCCTGAACTAAACCTTTTTGGAGACGCCCCATGGCTCACCAGACACGCTGGTCAATGTCGCAAGTCACTGCATTATTTGAAAAACCTCTGCTGGAATTGCTGTTTGAAGCCCAGCAGGTGCACCGTCAACACTTCGATCCGCAGCACGTCCAGGTCAGCACCTTGCTGTCAATCAAGACCGGGGCCTGCCCGGAAGACTGCAAATACTGCCCGCAGAGCGCGCGCTACAAAACCGGGCTCGAATCCGAGCGTCTGATGGAGGTGGAGCAGGTGCTGGACTCTGCCCGCCAGGCGAAAAACGCCGGTTCGACCCGATTCTGCATGGGCGCGGCGTGGAAGAACCCGCACGAGCGCGACATGCCGTATCTCGAACAGATGGTGCAGGGCGTAAAAGCCATGGGCCTGGAGGCCTGTATGACCCTCGGCACGCTGAACGACGGTCAGGCCCAGCGCCTGGCCTCGGCGGGCCTGGATTACTACAACCACAACCTCGACACCTCACCGGAATTCTACGGCAATATCATCACCACCCGTACCTATCAGGAGCGTCTGGATACATTGGGTAAAGTGCGCGATGCAGGCATCAAAGTGTGCTCGGGCGGGATTGTCGGCTTGGGCGAAACGGTCACCGACCGCGCCGGGCTGCTGCTTCAGCTGGCGAACCTGCCGACGCCGCCGGAAAGCGTACCCATCAACATGCTGGTGAAGGTGAAAGGCACACCGCTGGCGGATAACGATGATGTCGACGCCTTTGATTTTATCCGCACCATTGCGGTGGCGCGGGTGATGATGCCCACCTCCTTTGTGCGTCTCTCCGCCGGGCGCGAGCAGATGAGCGAGCAGACCCAGGCGATGTGCTTTATGGCCGGGGCCAACTCTATTTTCTACGGCTGCAAACTGCTCACTACCCCGAACCCGGAAGAGGACAAAGACGTCCAACTGTTCCGCAAGCTGGGGCTCAACCCGCAGCAGACTGCGGTGCAGACCGGCGACAACGAGCAGCAGCACCAGCTCGAACAGCAGCTGTTCCACGCCGATACCGAACAGTTCTATAACGCGGCGACGGTATGACGTGGCAGCAACGCATTGATGCCGCCCTTGAGGCACGTCGGGCGGCCGATGCCCTGCGCGTGCGCACGCCTGTTGCGAACGGCGCCGGTCGTTTTCTGACCCACGGCCAGCAGCGTTACGCGAATTTCTCCAGCAATGACTATCTGGGCTTAAGTCAGCACCCTGACATTATCCGCGCCTGGCAGCAGGGCGCGGAGCAGTATGGCGTGGGCAGCGGCGGCTCCGGCCACGTCAGCGGTTACACCACGGCGCATCAGGCGCTCGAAGATCATCTGGCGGGCTGGCTCGGCTATGATCGTGCGCTGTTATTTATCTCCGGCTTTGCTGCCAACCAGGCGCTGATCGCCGCCCTGACCGGCAAAGACGATCGGATTGTCGCCGACCGTTTAAGCCACGCCTCGCTGCTGGAAGCCGCCAGCCACAGCCCGGCTCAGCTCAGGCGCTTTGCCCATAACGATGCCGCCCAGCTTGCCGCGCTGCTGGATAAACCCTGTGCCGGGCAGCAGCTGGTGGTCACCGAAGGGATTTTCAGCATGGACGGCGACTTTGCCCCGCTGGGTGAACTCCACGCGGCGACGCAGCGCAAGGCGGGCTGGCTGCTGGTGGACGATGCCCACGGGATCGGCGTCAGCGGGCCAGAAGGGCGCGGCACGGCCGCCAGCCTGCAGGTCAAACCCGAACTGCTGGTGGTGACCTTTGGCAAAGGGGTGGGCGTCAGCGGGGCTGCCGTGCTGTGCAGTGCGTCGGTTGCCGACTACCTGCTGCAATTTGCCCGCCACCTGATCTACAGCACCAGCATGCCGCCCGCCCAGGCTGTGGCTCTGCTGGCGGCGTTTAACGTGATCCGCAGCGATGACGGGGACGCGCGGCGTCAGCGGCTGGCATACCTCATCGGTCAGTTCCGCGCGGGCGTCAATGCGCTGCCACTGCAGATCACCGCCTCACAGAGCGCCATTCAGCCGCTGATCGTGGGGGAAAACGAGCGAGCGCTGCGAATGGCGAATACCCTCAGACAGCAGGGGATCTGGGTGACGGCTATTCGCCCGCCAACGGTCCCGGCGGGTACTGCCCGTCTGCGCCTGACCCTGACGGCAGCGCATGAGCCGGCAGATATCACCGCGTTACTGGAGGCACTGCATGTCGCAAGTGAATAAGCAGGCGATTGCCGCCGCGTTTGGCCGGGCGGCGCAAAGTTATTCCCGCCACGATGGGCTGCAGCGGCAAAGCGCCGAAGGGCTGCGGTCCCTGCTGGCGGAACATGATTTTGCCAGGGTGCTGGATGCCGGCTGCGGGCCGGGCGGCAACAGCCTCGCGTGGCGCAACGTCGGAAGCCACGTAACGGCGATGGATCTCTCTGCGCAGATGCTGGACCAGGCGCGCAGCCAGCAGGCGGCGGATGATTACCTGCTGGCCGATATCGAAGCCATTCCGCTGGCAGACGGCCAGTTCAGCCTGGTCTGGAGCCATCTGGCGGTGCAGTGGTGCGCCAGCCTGCCGCAGGCGCTGGCAGAGCTGTACCGCGTCACGCAGCCGGGCGGCAAGGTGGCATTCACCACGCTGTTGAACGGCTCGCTGCCGGAGCTGAATCAGGCCTGGCGGGCGGTGGACACCCAGCCGCACGCGAACCGCTTTCTGTGCGGGCAGCAGGTAACCGATGCCCTGTCCGGCTGGCGCTACCGCTGTGCGGTTCAGACCGTCACGCTGTTGTTCGACGACGCGCTAAGCGCGATGCGCTCGCTGAAAGGCATCGGCGCGACCCATCTGCATAGCGGGCGGGGCGATAAGCCGCTAACGCGCGGGCAGCTACAGCAGCTGGCGCTGGCCTGGCCGCAGCAGTCGGGGCAATTCCCGCTCTCTTATCAACTCTTTCATGGAATTATCGAACGTGACTGAACGTTATTTTGTAACCGGCACCGACACTGAGGTCGGTAAAACCGTCGCCAGCAGCGCACTGTTGCAGGCAGCCAATGCGCTGGGTCTGAAAACCGCAGGCTACAAGCCGGTGGCCTCGGGCAGTGAGATGACGGCCGAGGGGCTGCGCAACAGCGATGCGCTGGCGCTCCAGCGTAACAGCAGCGTGGCGCTGAGCTATCAGGCGGTCAATCCCTACACCTTTGCCGAGCCGACCTCGCCGCATATCATCAGCGCCGACGAGCAGCGCCCGATTGCGTTTCGCACGCTCTCCGCCGGGCTGCGGAAGCTGGAGGCGCAGGCTGACTGGGTACTGGTGGAAGGGGCGGGTGGCTGGTTTACCCCGCTGTCTGAGGAGCAGACCTTCGCCGACTGGGCGATCGCCGAACAACTGCCGGTGATTCTGGTGGTGGGGGTGAAGCTGGGCTGTATCAATCATGCCATGTTGACCGCGCAGGCAATCCGCCAGGCGGGCCTGCCGCTGGTAGGCTGGGTGGCGAATGGGGTAGTGGCGCCCGGCAAACGCCACGCCGAGTACATGGCGACGCTCAGGCGCGTGCTGGCAACGCCGCTGCTGGGCGAAATTCCGTGGCTGGGCGACGAGGCCGATACCACGGCGGTGGGGCGCTACCTCACGCTTAACCCGCTGGTGACGCCGTCCCCATCCAGTGTTCAATAAGCCCGTCGTCCAGCTCGCTGACGTGACCCTGGGCCACGCTACGCCCGCGCCACAGCAGGCAAAAGCGCTCCGCCACCCGGCGAATCAGCCCCAGCTGCTGTTCGGCCAGTAGCACCGACAGCCCCAGCTCGCGGGTGAGCCTGGCCAGCAGCTGCGCCAGCTTCACGGTCAACAGCGGGTCGGGGCCGCGGCTGGGTTCGTCCAGGATCAGCAGGCGCGGGCGAGTGACCAGGGCGTTAGCCAGCGCCAGCTGATACTGCAGGTCGTCGCTGATGCCCGACGCGCGCCGCTGTCGCAGCGGGTACAGCTCAGGAAAGAATTCAAAAATATCGCTGTTCATCGCCGCCGCTCCCGTCTCGCCTTTTGCCCGCCTCGCGATGTGCAGATTCTCCTCTACGGTCAGTTGGGAAAAGATCCGCCGGTCCTGTGAAACATAGCCAATTCCCGGGCCTGGGCGCGCGTCTGGCCCGGCAGACTGCAGGGGGAAGGGCGAGGCCCCGGCTTCGTGCCAGACCATGGTGCCGCTGGCAATGGGCAGCAGGCCTGCGATGCAGTTCATCAGCGTGGTTTTCCCCATTCCGGGCAGACCGACGATGCCGGTGCAGACGCCGGGAGGGAGGTCGAGGTCAACATTCCACAGCGTGTGTTGATTTCCGTAATATTGATTTATGGCGCGCAGGCTCAGCATGATCGTTCTCCTTATGGGGTACAGACATCCAACACTGCAAGACCCTTGCCACCGACCTGAAAGTGGCCGTTAAACGCGGGTTTTTAGGAATGCGCCTGTAAAGTCAGCGGCGGGATAACAGAACAATGCACTGTCTCAGTGCCAGGCGGGCAGCTTTGGTGCAGAGGGCCGCAGAGGAAAATGTGACTAAGATCGCATCAGTTTGTTATGCTCTGCGCAGCGTTAGAATGTCAAAAATCGACAATAAATATTTTTTACCGTCGCGCTGTGAGGAAAAACCGGGAATTAGCCGAGTCACGGACCGCGTGGGCTGGAAGCAGTTATCCACTATTCCTGTGGATAACCATGTGCATTAGAGTTAGAAAACACAAGGTAAGCGAGAGAATACGCGGCCTGCGCCTGAATTGCTGCGAAACGCGTCTTTTGAAAATATTGATTTAATATCAATGCGTTAAATAAAATCAATCACTGTCATCAAACTGTCAAGAGGACCGGCAAAAGTGCAGCGGGACGGCTTGACAAATGTTAAAAATAGAAAAGTTCTGGGGATAACCCCCGCGCGTTGGAATTTTATCTTGTCGCTGTCGAAATTTTGCGCAGCATCGCGCGTTTCATGCCGTCAATAGCAGCAATATGCGTGTATGATACTGTATTTTCATCCAGTATAATTTACTGGCAAAAATAGCCATCAAGAGTAAAATTACTCACCTGCCGTATCAACCATCATCAGGTCGCCGTTCATGAGTAAACCGTTCAAACTGAATTCCGCTTTCCGTCCTTCCGGCGATCAGCCAGAAGCAATTCGCCGCCTGAAAGAAGGGCTGGAGGATGGACTCGCGCACCAGACGCTGTTGGGCGTGACCGGTTCGGGTAAAACCTTTACCGTCGCCAACGTTATCGCCGATTTGCAGCGGCCGACCATGGTGCTGGCACCTAATAAAACGCTGGCGGCACAGCTGTACGGCGAAATGAAAGAGTTCTTCCCGGATAACGCGGTGGAGTACTTCGTTTCGTACTACGACTACTATCAGCCGGAAGCCTACGTCCCCAGCTCCGATACCTTTATCGAAAAAGACGCCTCGGTGAACGAACATATCGAGCAGATGCGTCTGTCGGCGACCAAAGCGCTGCTGGAGCGTCGCGACGTGGTGGTGGTGGCTTCCGTGTCTGCCATCTACGGTCTGGGCGATCCCGATCTGTACCTGAAGATGATGCTGCACCTGACCCAGGGGATGATTATCGATCAGCGCGCCATCGTGCGTCGTCTGGCCGAGCTGCAGTATGCCCGTAACGATCAGGCCTTCCAGCGCGGTACATTCCGCGTGCGGGGCGAGGTGATCGACGTCTTCCCGGCCGAATCCGATGACGTCGCGCTGCGCATCGAACTGTTTGACGAAGAGGTGGAGCGGCTGTCGCTGTTCGATCCGCTGACGGGTCACATCGAATCGACTATTCAGCGTTATACCATCTACCCGAAAACGCACTACGTCACCCCGCGCGAGCGCATCGTGCAGGCGATGGAAGACATCAAAGTCGAACTGGCCGATCGGCGTAAAAATCTGCTGGAAAATAACAAGCTGCTGGAAGAGCAGCGCCTCAGCCAACGTACCCAGTTTGATCTCGAGATGATGAATGAGCTGGGCTACTGCTCGGGTATTGAAAACTACTCGCGCTATCTGTCAGGACGCGGCCCGGGCGAGGCTCCGCCAACGCTGTTTGACTATCTTCCGGCTGACGGTCTGCTGGTGATCGACGAATCGCACGTCACCGTGCCGCAGATCGGCGGCATGTACCGGGGCGACCGGGCGCGCAAAGAGACGCTGGTGGAGTACGGTTTCCGCCTGCCGTCCGCGCTGGATAACCGACCGATGAAGTTTGAAGAGTTTGAGGCGCTGGTGCCGCAAACCATTTACGTCTCGGCGACGCCGGGTAACTACGAGCTGGAGAAATCCGGTGACGACGTGGTGGATCAGGTGGTGCGTCCAACCGGACTGCTGGATCCGATTATCGAGGTGCGCCCGGTCGGGACGCAGGTTGACGACCTGCTCTCGGAGATCCGCATCCGTGCGGCCATCAACGAGCGCGTGCTGGTCACTACGCTCACCAAACGCATGGCAGAAGACCTGACCGAATACCTCGAGGAGCACGGCGAGAAGGTGCGTTACCTGCACTCAGATATCGACACCGTTGAGCGCATGGAGATCATCCGCGATTTACGCCTTGGCGAGTTCGACGTGCTGGTGGGCATCAACCTGCTGCGTGAAGGGCTGGATATGCCGGAAGTGTCGCTGGTGGCGATTCTGGACGCCGATAAAGAGGGCTTCCTGCGCTCCGAGCGTTCGCTTATTCAGACCATTGGTCGCGCCGCGCGTAACATTAACGGCAAAGCGATCCTCTACGGCGATAAAATTACCGCATCGATGGCAAAAGCAATCAGTGAGACCGAACGTCGTCGCGAGAAGCAGCAGGAGTACAACGAAGAGCATGGCATTACGCCGCAGGGTCTGAATAAGAAGGTGGTGGATATCCTCGCCCTGGGGCAGAGCATCGCCAAAACCAAAGCGAAAGGTCGCGGTAAGTCACGCTCGCCGGTTGAGGCCGATACGGTTGTCCTGACGCCGAAAGCGCTGCAGCAGAAAATCCACGAGCTGGAAGGGCAGATGATGCAGCACGCCCAGAACCTGGAGTTTGAAGAAGCGGCGCAGGTCCGTGACCAGCTGCATCAGCTGCGCGACCTGTTTATTGCCGCGTCGTAACAAAAGCAAAATGGCAGCCTTTGGCTGCCATTTTTAGTGTTTGCACCTTCTCCCTGTGGGAGAAGGTCGGGATGAGGGCATCAGACCGCACAACACTAACCCAACGCCTGAATAGCCTTCTCCAGTGCCACGCGCAGCAGATGCCGGTCGTGGCGATACTTAATGTCGCTCGCCTCGAGCGGCTCCTGCACCACCACCCGGCCATCCAGTCCGCTCACGTCATCTTTAGGTCCTACCACCACTGCATCAATAATCTTTTTACCCACGTACTGCTCCATCAGCGCCAGTTTGTCCGGCAGCGACAGGCTAGCGGCGGCCGGGCTGAGCTCGCGTCCCAGGTTGCCGATGTACACAACCGGGGCGGGCGTGCGGCGGAGGGCCTGGGCCATCTCTTTGATCAGCAGCAGGGGCATCAGGCTGGTGTAAAAACTGCCCGGGCCTATCAGGATTAAATCCGCTTCGCTAATCGCCTCTACCGCCTCACGGGTGGCCGTCACGGTCGGGTAGAGCATCAGCTCTTTTGGCGGGACCACCAGCTGATCGATATTCACTTCGCCATACACTTCATGGTCGTTGATGTCGATCGCCATTAAATCGACCGGATGTTCGGACATTGGGATGAGAAATGCATCCACTTTCAGCAGGTTTCGAATTAAATTAATTGCCTCAAGAGGCCGCACGCTGAGGTGATCCAGCGCCTTTAACATTAGATTTCCGAGGTTATGACCCGAAAGCTCACCGTTACCGCCAAAACGATACTCAAACATCGCTGATGCCACGCTCTGTTCGGCGATAAGTTGGTTTAAACAGTTGCGCATGTCTCCCCAGGCGATACCGCCTTCGGAGCGACGAATACGCCCGGTTGAACCGCCGTTATCGGTCGTTGTGACGATTCCGGTAAGCTGCGATCCCAGTGACGATAACGATGACATCACCCGGCCCAGTCCGTGCCCTCCGCCGAGAGCGACCACGCGATCAAGATCCGCAAAAGTGCGATTGCGCATAGAAATTCCTTAGTATGACGAACGCATTAACAGTAACTCAACTACCCCTAAAAGACGATGTTCCAGGCCGGTCAAAATGACTTATATCAATGCAAAATTTCGCTAAATACGTATTCTGATTCGAAACTGCACGATCAGGTCGTTATATTCATTATTATATAGCGAAAGCCGAAGATAGCGAAACCCACATCAACAGGCTACTATCGTCATAACCACGTTTTCTTAATCGAAAACATACACTCTAGCCCTTACGCCTGTGTCGACAGATATGGCGTGCTGGCCGTGGCGGTATCGCCACCAGGGTACAGGAAGAAATGACTGTGCCTCCCGTATCAGGAAAGGTGTACATGGCTTCACAACTTACCGACGCATTCGCACGTAAGTTTTTTTACCTGCGTTTGTCGATTACTGACGTGTGCAATTTCCGTTGCACCTACTGTCTGCCGGATGGCTACAAGCCTGGCGGCGTCACCAATAATGGCTTTCTCTCCGTGGACGAAGTGCGGCGCATTACGCGCGCGTTTGCCGCCATGGGCACCGAGAAAGTCCGTCTCACGGGCGGCGAACCCTCGCTGCGCCGTGATTTCACTGACATCGTTGCGGCAGTGAATGAAAACGACGCCATCCGTCAGATTGCGGTCACCACCAACGGTTACCGTCTGGCGCGTGATGTCGCCCAGTGGCGCGATGCGGGCCTGACGGCCCTCAACGTCAGCGTCGACAGCCTGGATGCCCGTCAGTTTCACGCCATCACCGGCCAGGATAAATTCCGCCAGGTGATGGAGGGTATCGATGCGGCCTTCGCGGCGGGCTTCGACAAAGTCAAAGTCAACACCGTGCTGATGCGCGATGTGAACCATCATCAGCTGGACACCTTCCTGGCGTGGATCAAACCGCGCCGCATTCAACTGCGCTTTATTGAGCTGATGGAAACCGGCGAGGGCAACGACCTGTTCTCCCGTCATCACATCTCCGGCATGGTGCTGCGCGATGAACTGCTGAAACGCGGCTGGATCCATCAGCTTCGCCAGCGCAGCGACGGCCCGGCTCAGGTCTTTTGTCACCCGGATTACGAAGGCGAAATCGGCCTGATCATGCCCTATGAAAAGGACTTCTGCGCCAGCTGTAATCGCCTGCGCGTTTCGTCGGTGGGTAAGCTGCATCTGTGCCTGTTTGGCGATGGCGGCGTCGATCTGCGCGATTTGCTGGCAGAAGATGCCCAGCAGCAGGCGCTCGAAGCACGTATTTCAGAGGCGCTGATGCATAAAAAACAGACCCATTTCCTGCATCAGGGCAACACCGGCATCACCCAGAACCTGTCCTACATTGGCGGGTAATCGCTACAAGGAATTCGAAGATGAGTCAGGTAAGCGCAGAATTTATCCCGACGCGTATTGCTATTCTTACCGTTTCTGAACGTCGTGGCGAAGAGGATGACACCTCCGGCCACTGGCTGCGCGAGGCGGCGCACGACGCCGGGCATCAGATTGTCGATAAAGTGATTGTCAAAGAGAACCGCTACGCCATCCGCGCCGAAGTGTCCCGCTGGGTCGCCAGTGACAACGTGCAGGTGGTGCTGGTTACCGGCGGCACCGGTTTTACCGCAGGCGATCAGGCCCCTGAAGCGCTGCTGCCGCTGTTCGATCGCGAGGTCGAAGGCTTCGGTGAAATGTTCCGCATGCTCTCGTTCGAAGAAATTGGCACCTCGACGCTGCAGTCGCGTGCGGTAGCCGGTATCGCCAACAAAACGCTGATTTTTGCGATGCCGGGTTCAACCAAAGCCTGCCGCACCGCGTGGGAGAATGTGATTGCTCCGCAGCTCGATGCCCGTACCCGTCCGTGTAATTTCCATCCTCATTTGAAGAAATAAATTATGTCGCAACTTACCCACATTAATGCCGCGGGCGAAGCCCATATGGTGGATGTCTCCGGCAAGGCCGAGACGGTGCGTGAAGCGCGCGCTGAAGCGTTCGTCACCATGCTGCCCGAGACGCTGGCGATGATCGTTGACGGCAGCCACCATAAAGGCGACGTCTTTGCTACCGCGCGGATCGCCGGGATCCAGGCGGCAAAACGCACCTGGGAGCTGATCCCGCTGTGCCATCCGCTGATGCTCAGCAAAGTGGAAGTCAACCTGCTGGCAGAGCCGGAACATAGCCGGGTACGTATCGCATCGTTATGCCGCCTGACCGGTAAAACCGGAGTCGAGATGGAAGCCCTCACCGCCGCGTCAGTGGCCGCGCTGACCATCTACGACATGTGCAAAGCGGTACAGAAAGACATGGTGATTGGCCCGGTTCGCCTGCTGGCGAAAAGCGGCGGTAAATCAGGGGATTTCAGGGCGGAAGATCATGATTAAAGTACTGTTTTTCGCACAGGTCCGCGAGCTGGTGAATACCGACAGCCTGTCGCTGGAGATTGCCGTCGACAACGTTGAAGCGCTGCGGGCGCATCTGGCGGCGCAAAGCGATCGCTGGGCGCTGGCGCTGGACGCGGGCAAACTGCTGGCGGCGGTGAACCAGACGCTGGTGGATTTCAGCCATCCGCTGACGTCGGGTGATGAAGTGGCTTTCTTCCCACCGGTCACTGGAGGCTGAGATGGCAGAGACAAAAATTGCAGTTGAGCCGGCGCGTTTCAATGTTGGCACCGAATACAGTTGGCTGGCCGAGCGCGACGAAGACGGCGCGGTTGTTACCTTCACCGGCAAAGTCCGAAACCATAACCTCGGCGATAGCGTAAGCGCACTGACGCTGGAGCACTATCCGGGGATGACCGAAAAAGCGCTGGCGGAGATCGTCGAGCAGGCGCGCGGGCGCTGGACGCTCGGCCGGGTGACCGTTATCCACCGCATTGGCGAAATGTGGCCTGGGGAAGAGATTGTCTTTGTCGGCGTCACCAGCGTTCATCGCAGCAGCGCGTTTGCGGCGGGTGAGTTCATCATGGATTTCCTGAAAACCCGCGCCCCCTTCTGGAAGCGCGAAGCCACCCCCGAAGGGGATCGCTGGGTCGAGTCCCGCGACAGCGACAAAGAGGCGGCCAGCCGCTGGTAGCTGGTTTGCCGGGATGTGTTAGGCTTAACAAAGGGTGTCCACTTAAACAGGAGTGAGTTATGGACCGATTTCCGCGTTCCGATTCTATCGTCCAGCAGACCCGCAGCGGGCTGCAAACCTATATGGCGCAAGTCTATGGCTGGATGACCTGCGGGTTATTGTTAACCGCATTTATTGCCTGGTTTGCTGCCAACACGCCAGCAGTTATGGAGTTCGTCTTCTCCAGCAAAATTACCTTTTTCGGGCTGATTATCGCCCAGTTAGGGCTGGTGTTTGTGCTGTCCGGGATGGTGCATAAGCTCAGCGCAGGTATGGCGACTACGCTGTTTATGCTCTATTCGGCGCTAACCGGTTTAACGCTCTCCAGTATTTTCATCGTTTATACTTACTCCTCCATCGCCAGTACCTTTGTAGTGGCGGGCGGGATGTTTGGCGCCATGAGCCTGTACGGCTATACCACCAAACGCGACCTGAGCGGCTTTGGCAACATGTTGTTTATGGCGTTGATTGGTATCGTGCTGGCGTCGGTGGTGAACTTCTGGTTAAAAAGCGAAGCGCTGATGTGGGCGGTGACCTATATCGGGGTGATTGTCTTTGTCGGTTTAACCGCCTATGACACGCAGAAACTGAAAAATATCGGCGAGCAGATCGACGTGCGCGACAGTTCAATGCTGCGCAAGTACTCCATCCTCGGCGCGCTGACTCTGTATCTGGACTTTATCAACCTGTTCCTGATGCTGCTGCGGATTTTCGGCAACCGTCGCTAATAATACGGCCCATAGTTACACGAAAAGACCGGTCTGATGAGGACCGGTCTTTTTTATGGTCGATAACCGTGGTCCGGCGTAACAATATGTTGTTATCACGATTCAAGATGGCGTCACCCTTCATGATTATATTAATGACAGGGTTGAATAGACTATTATCGCAACATGAATACGAAACTGGATTTAAAAGAAAAAGCTGCTTTGATCAGTAATAAGAAGTGCAAAATGGAAAAGCTGTGGAATGCTTATTCAATGGCTCTACTCACCAGGATCACCGCCACGGAGCGTCTGTATCATCATCAGGTTGTGCCCTATCAGAAAGAGAGGCTGCGAGTGAAGGTCTTTGGGAATATCACCTTGAATATTGTACGCAGTAGCACCTTTGGCGCGATTAACATCAATTATTTAGTGGAATCCCCGGAGCTGGGAATAATAGATATTCCGTCTTCCTGCATTGATCGTCAGGGCGTGCTGGATAACGTTATTTCACTCGCAGAGGGTGAGCAGGTTTTTGACCATTACCTGAATAAACTCAATTTTATCTATAATGCTATTTTGCAATGTTCTGCGCAGGCCGAACAGATTTAATTGTCAGGCCTGCGAAAAGTTGAAAGGCTATTTTTCCATGGCCTGTTCGTTTTTAGCCCGCAGCTTTTTCGCCCGGCTTTCGAGGATCAGATAGCAAACGGTGGCCAGCGCCAGCGGTAAAAAGTAGTACAGCATGCGATAGGCCAGCAGGGCGGCGATGATCGTCCCGTGCGAGACATGTTCCCCGGCCAGCAGGGCGATAAACACGGCTTCCAGTACGCCAATCCCCGCCGGAATATGCATGATCACGCCGGCAATACTGCTCACCAGCAGCACGCCCAGCACGAAGAAGTAGTTCACGTCCTCGCCTATCAGCAGCCAGATAATCGCCCCCATTGCCATCCAGTTGGCGGCCGAAATCCCCATCTGTGCCAGCGCAAAACGCCAGGACGGGAGCACCAGCTTCTGCCCTTTGATGGTCATATGGCGCCGCTTTGCAAACGCGCAGGCCCACAGATACAAACAGCTCATTGCCAGCAGCACGATGCCGATAATGCGCAGCGTCGTCTGATCGATATACCAATGGTCCGGCAACTGCACCACGCCTGCGCTAAAAATCACCCCGCCGAGCAAAACATAGCCCAACCAGTTGGTGGTAATGCTCAGGGAGAAGATGCGGGTGATGGTGGCGCTGGGCAGGCCAAGACGTGAGTAAAGGCGATAGCGCATGCCGATGCCGCCCACCCAGGTGCTGAGGGTCAGGTTAAAGGCGTAGCAGATAAACGACACCAGCATGACCTGTCGCTTGGCCAGCTTGTGGCCGCAATAGACGCGCCCAAGCAGGTCATAACAGCCGTAAATCAGGAAGCTCACCACCACCAGCGCCACCGCGGTCAGCAGCGTGATGCGGTCGTAGTTGCGAATGACCTTCCAGACCTCTTCCCAGTCAACTTGCTGCGCGTACACCACCAGCAGCACGGCAACAGCAATAAAAAACAGCCCGGTGAGGATCTTTTTCGCCAGACGCCAGCGCGGATTTTTTTTCGTCATCAGGGTTTGACCCCCGTGTCACCCGCCTCAACGCGATCCTGGGTTTCCAGTGTCGGTTGAATCGGCGGCGCGACCTGCGCCAGTTCAGGGGTATGTGCAGGCAGCCAGCCGACCAGCGCCGGGAAATGGCGCAAAAAGTGGAACGCCAGCACGCTTTTGCTCAGGTTCCACCAGGTGCGTTTCGGCACCATCGACTCATCAACCCGCACGCAGTCGTTATCGATGATGGCGGACAGATTCTCGCGCAGGGTGTGATTAAACTGGCGATCGTGAATGATCAGGTTGGCCTCCAGATTCAGCGACAGGCTGAGGGGATCGAGATTGCTGGAGCCGACGGTCACCCAGTGATCGTCCATCAGCGCTACCTTACCGTGCAGCGGACGACGGCGGTATTCGTAGATCTGAACCCCGCCTTTCACCAGATAGTGATACAGCAGGCGCGCGCCCACGGTGACAATCGGCATATCGGGCTCGCCCTGCACAATTAACTTCACCCGCACCCCGCGCCGGGCCGCATTGCGCATGGCGTGCAGCAGGCGATACCCCGGGAAGAAGTAGGCGTTGGCGATAATCACTTCGCGCTTCGCATTGGTCAGCATCTTCAGATAGTGCCGCTCAATATCGTCCCGGTGCTCTTCGTTATCGCGCCAGACAAACAGCGCCTGTGCCTCACCGGGTTGCACATTCTCTTCTGCGCGATGGCGGCGCTTCCACCAGCGGCGGCCTGCGACTTTGCCGGGCAGATTTTCCAGCACGAACTGCAAGATATCCTGCACCACCGGGCCTTCGATCTGCACCGCATAGTCCTGCTTAGCCTCCGGGCCATAATCAGACATATGTTCCGCAGAGTAGTTAATGCCGCCGACAAAGGCGATCTGATCATCCACCACCACAATTTTGCGATGCATCCGGCGAAACACGTTAGTGCGCAAGCCGAACAGGGGAGGGCGCGGATCGTAATAGCGGAATACCACGCCTGCCGAGGTCAGCTCGCCGACAAAGTTATCGTTAAGATCCGGTGAGCCATAGCCGTCGAGCAGCACTTCGATGTGCACGCCGCGCCGGGCGGCACGCAGCAAGACGTCGTGCAGCTGGCGGCCTACGGCGTCATCAAACCAGATAAAGGTTTCGAGCAGCACCCGATTCTGGGCTTTATCAATGGCGGCAAACACCGCCGGATAAAAGTTATCGCCATTTTCCAGCAGCGCGATTCGGTTGCCGCTTTGCCATGAACATTTCATAGGTGAATCTCCGCACTTAATGGCGCATGGTCGGAAAGATGACGCCAGTTGCGCAGCGCCAGCGCGGTCGGGCTGCTGGCATGGGCATTTTTGACATAGATCCTGTCGAGTCTGAGCAGGGGAAAGCTCACCGGGAAGGTGCGCGCGGGCCTGCCGTGCGCCCGGGTAAAGATTTCGTCCAGCCCGGCGTGCGTTTTCAACGGATGGTTGGCGCGCTGACGCCAGTCGTTAAAATCACCGGCCACCACCACCGGATCGCCCTCGGGCAGGGCGTTGACCCATTTGGCCATCATCTGCAGCTGCGCCTGCCGGTGGGCTTCGCGCAGGCCAAGGTGCACGGAGGCGACGTGCAGCGCGCCTCCCTGATCCGGCAGCGCAACCCGGCAGTACAGCAGGCCGCGCTTTTCGCTCTCGCCAACCGAAACATCATGATTTTCATAGTGCTCGATCGGGTAGCGGGAGAGGATCGCATTGCCGTGGTGCCCTTCGGGATACACCGCATTGCGCCCGTAGGCGTAATCGCTCCACATGGTGTCGGCCAGAAATTCGTAATGGCTGGTATCCGGCCAGTTCTCCACGTGCAGCGGGTGCACTTCATGCGCGCCCATCACCTCCTGCAGGCAGACAATATCGGCGCTGACGGTACGTACCGCATCGCGTAATTCGGGCAAAATAAAGCGGCGGTTAAAAGCCGTAAATCCTTTATGGATATTAATCGTCAATATTTTCAACGAAAAATGGCGGGCGTGTGGGCTCATATATTCCTTCCGGCATCACTATCCTGATGAAAATAAAGTGTAGTCGGCGTCACAAAAAGGTGCTGTGTTACGGAATTTTCCGTAAAGTGCGATAGTCTGAACAAGCAGACAAAGATCCTTCAGGAGAGTACCCATGAAATGGCAACAACGCATACGTGTCGCGACCGGCCTCAGTTGCTGGCAGATTATGTTGCATTTGCTGGTTGTCGCCGTTGTGGTGATGGCATGGATGAGCGGGGCGCTGGTGCGCGTCGGTTTAGGATTATGTGTCCTCTACGGTGTCACCGTATTGATGATGCTCTTTTTACAGCGCCACCACGATCCGCGCTGGCGCGAAGTGGCGGATGTGCTCGAAGAGCTCACCACCACCTGGTATTTCGGCGCCGCGGTAATCGTCCTCTGGCTGCTGTCGCGCGTGCTGCAAAACAACCTGCTGCTGGCCCTGGCGGGGCTGGCTATCCTTGCGGGGCCAGCGGTTGTTTCACTGTTAGCCAAAGAGAAAAAGCTACGCGATATTCCGTCTAAACATCGCGTACGCCACTGAGCCCGTCACGGCCGCTATCACCAGTAGCGGCCATAAACTCCCCCACACAATATCCAGACTCGCATCCTTCAGATAGATCTGCTTGGTGATATCGGTAAAGTGCCGGATCGGGTTAACCCAGGTTAAATTCTGCAGCCACACCGGCATATTCTCGACCGGGGAGACATACCCCGAGAGCAAAATCGCCGGCATCATAAAGACAAATACCCCGATAAACGCCTGCTGCTGGGTTGAGCACAGCGCTGAGATCAGCAGGCCAAATCCCACCAGCGACAGCCCGTATATCACCATCGTGAAATAGAAGAGCGCCAGCGAACCGGCAAACGGAATGTGATAGGCCCAGATGCCGATCGCCAGTACGATGCTGGCCTGAAAGGTGGCCACAATCAGCGCCGGAACCGCTTTGCCGACAAAAATTTGCCACGTCGCCAGCGGCGAAACCAGCAGCTGATCCAGGGTGCCCTGTTCACGCTCGCGGGCCACCGACAGCGAGGTAACGATCATCACCCCGATGGTGGTGATCATGGCGATCAGCGACGGCACCACAAACCATTTGTAATCGAGGTTTGGGTTGTACCAGTTGCGCACCACCAGCTCGCTGTTATTCGGTTTAGGTTTGCCCTCCATCAGCTCCTGCTGATAATTCTTCACCACCTGCTGCAAATAGTTAGCGGCAATCTGCGCGCTGTTGGAGTTACGCCCGTCGAGGATCAGCTGTAGCGGGGCAGTTTCAAAGCGGTCCAGATTGCGGGAAAAATCGGCCGGAAAGCGCACCAGCAGCAGCGCCTTTTGCGTGTCGATGGTCGGCTGGATCTCCTGCGGGCTGTTCAGCACCAGTACGTGAGTAAAGGCCTTCGCCCGGGCAAAGCGCTGGGTTAATTCCACCGAATGTTTGCCGTTATCTTCGTTGTAGACGGCGATGGTGGCGTTGGTCACTTCCAGCGTTGCCGCCCACGGAAACAGCAGCACCTGGATCAGCACCGGCAATACCAGAATCGCGCGGGTTTGCGGTTCGCGCAGCAGCGACTGCAACTCTTTGCGAATCAATGTCCATAAGCGATAAAACATGTTGGCTCCTTAATCCAGCCGCCGTTTAGTTTTCATCCACGTCAGGCCAATAAACAGCACCGCCGAGGCAATTAAAAACAGCAGATTCACCACAATCACCACCGGAATATTGCCCGCCAGAAACAGGCTCTGCAGGGTGCTGACGAAATAGCGCGCCGGGATGATATAGGTCACCGCACGGATCGCCGCCGGCATGCTGTCGATCTGGAAAATAAACCCGGACAGCATCATCGAGGGTAAAAATGCGGCGTTCAGCGCCACCTGGGCGGCGTTAAACTGGTTGCGGGTGACGGTGGAAATCAGCAGTCCCATCCCCAGCGTACTGAGTAAAAACAGGCTGGTGATAACGAACAGCACCAGCAGCGAGCCGCGATACGGTACGCCGAGGATAAACACTGACACCAGCATGCACAGCAGCATTGCCAGCATCCCGAGGAAGTAGTAGGGGATCAGCTTGCACAGCAGCAGCTCGGTGCGTGTCACTTCGGTCGAGAGCAGCGCCTCCATGGTGCCGCGCTCCCACTCCCGGGCGATCACCAGCGAGGTGAGGATCGCGCCGATCACCGTCATGATAATGGTCACCGCGCCGGGGATAATAAAGTGCTGGCTGATGGCCGCCGGGTTAAACCAGTAGCGGGTCTGCACGTCGATCAGCGGCTCGAACGTCTTACCGCGATCTTCCGCCCGCTGCATCTGCCACAGCTGCCAGATCCCCTCGGTGTAGCCCTGCACAAAGTTGGCGGTGTTGGGCTCACTGCCGTCGGTGATCACCTGGATTGGGGCGGTCTCATTCGGTCGTGCCATCTGGGCGGCAAAATCCACCGGAATGACAATCAGGCCACGAATGCGCCCGGCCTGCATCATCTGGATCAACTGCTGGCGATTGTCGCTGATGGTGGCATCAATGTACGGCGAGCCGGTCAGAGTGTGGGTAAAGTCCAGCGCCTCTTCGCTGCGCTGCTCCAGCAGAATGCCGACCCGCAGCTTGCTGGAATCGAGGTTAATGCCGTAGCCAAAAATAAACAGCAGCAGCAGCGGGATCACCACCGCAATCAGCCAGCTACTCGGATCGCGCACGATCTGACGCGTCTCTTTGATGCACAGGGCGCGCACCCGGCGCCAGGAGAGGGCGTTACTGGACATGACCATGCTCCTTATCCCAGTCGTTAATCAGGGTAATAAACGCCTGCTCCATGGTCAGGTCGGCCTGGCTGTCGTCCGCTGCCTGGGCTTTTAGATCGTCCGGCGTGCCGTGGGCAATCAGTTTGCCGCGATACACCAGCCCAATCCGATCGCAATACTCCGCCTCATCCATAAAGTGGGTGGTCACCATCACCGTCACCCCTTTTTCCACCATGCTGTTGATATGCAGCCAGAACTCGCGGCGGGTGAGGGGATCGACCCCGGAGGTCGGCTCATCGAGAAACAGAATATCCGGCTCATGCATCAAGGAGCAGGCCAGCGCCAGCCGTTGCTTAAAGCCGAGCGGCAGGTCGTCGGTGGCGTGGTTGGCGATGCTGCGCAGGCCAAACGCCTCGCTCATGCGATCAATTTTCTCGTTCTGCGCTCGCCCGCGCAGGCCGTAAACGCCGGAGAAAAAGCGCAGGTTCTGCTCGACGGTCAGGTTGCCGTACAGGGAAAACTTTTGCGCCATATAGCCCAGATGCTGCCGCGCCTTGCCGGAGCTGACTTTCAGATCCATACCCAGCACCAGCGCGTTGCCGGAAGTGGGCACCAGCAGGCCGCACATCATCTTAAAGGTGGTGGACTTCCCCGCGCCGTTGGGCCCTAACAGGCCGAATATCTCACCGCGCTTCACCGCGAAGTTAACGTCGTCGGTGGCGGCAAAATCACCAAATTTTTTGGTCAGCGATTTCGCTTCGATAACCGTTTCGCCGGGCGTGCCGTCAACGGTGTGCAGGATCGTGCCAAGGGGCGATTCCGACGTGCCAGCCCCGCCCAGCAGGTCGATAAACGCATCTTCAAAGCGCGGGGCGGCGTCATCAATGGTTAAATCCGGCAGACCTGCGCCATGGCGGATATCGTTGGCACGGGCCCCTTTTTTGAGGATCACCCGCACCGATTTGCCCTGGATCATCCCGTCACTGACCTCGGGCAGCTTCAGCACCCGCTGCAGCAGGCGGCGGTTATTCTCCTGCGGCGTATGCAGCAGCAGGCTGCGCCCGGTCATGCTGTGGGTCAGGGCGGTAGGATCGCCCTGATACAACAGTTCGCCTTCGTTCATCAGCAGCACGTCCCGGCACTGTTCGGCCTCGTCGAGGTAGGATGTGCTCCAGAGGATCAACATTCCGTCGCCTGCCAGCTCATGCACCATCTGCCACAGCTCCCGGCGCGAAATCGGGTCAACGCCAACGCCGGGTTCGTCCAGCAGCAGGACTTTCGGTTCCCCCACCAGCGTGCAGGCCAGCCCCAGCTTCTGCTTCATCCCGCCGGAAAGCTTGCCCGCCAGCCGTTCGGTAAACGGCCCGAGCGCGGTAAATTCCAGCAGGCGCTGGAAGGTTTTCTCCCGTACCTCGCCGGTGACGCTGCGCAGATCGGCGTACAGGGTCAGGTTTTCCATTACCGTCAGATCTTCGTATAAGCCAAACTTCTGCGGCATATACCCCAGCATGGCGTGCAGGGCGCGATCGTCCTTGATGGGGTCGAGCCCCAACACGCTGGCCGAACCCTCATCGGGCTTCAGCAGTCCGGCGAGCATGCGCATCAGGGTGGTTTTCCCCGCGCCGTCCGGGCCGACCAGCCCGGTGACGTAGCCTTTATGCAGCGTGCAGTCCAGCGGGGCGACGGCGGGTTTATCCATCCCGGCAAAGCGTTTGACCAGCCCCGAGAGCTGGATAACCGCGTCATTCATGGCGTTGCCCGTTGTCGAAGCTGACGGTGACCGGCATCCCCTGGCGCAGGGCGTCGTCGGCATCGTTGACGATAATGCGCAGGCGATAGACCAGATCGGTACGCAGATCCGGGGTTTCGACCGTTTTTGGCGTAAATTCGGCGGTTGGCGACACAAACCCGATCTTGCCGTGATACGGCTTATCCGGCCGTCCGTCGGTGTAAAGCAGCACCTCGCGTCCCGGCTGGGCATCGCCAAGGCTGGTTTCATCTATATAGGCCCGCACCCACACCGGACGGGTCAGTGACAGGGTCAGCGCCGTGCTGCCTGCGGTTAACATGCTGCCCGGCTCCACAGCGCGGGTCATCAATGTGCCGTTAGCCGGAGCCACCAGGGTGGTGTCGTGCAGATCGAGCTGGGCCTGTGCCAGCTGAGCCTGGGCCTGTTCGAGACTGGCTTTTGCCTGGGCGATATCCTGCTCACGGTTGCCGGAGCGGTACTGGCGCAATTTATCCTGCGCCGATTTCAGGCTCGCCAGCGCCTGATCGCGTGAGGAGCGAGCGTTTTCCAGATCGTTGGCCGACACGGTACGGCTTTTCCACAGCCCCTGCTGGCGAGCGAAAAAGTTCTGCGCATAATCATACGCGGCCTGCGCCTGTTTAACGGCGGCGGCGGCCTGCGCCACCTCTTCGTCACGATAGCCCGCTTGCATTAAATCGTACTGCGCCTGGGCGACCGATACCCCGGCCTGCGCCTGCATCAACGCATTCTGGTACGGGGCTTTATCCAGTTCGCCCAGCGTTTGACCGGCGGTAATCGTATCGCCTTCATCGACGGCTAACGACGCCAGCCGCCCACCGACGCGGAAGCTCATATTTACGGTGCGAATATCCACGTTGCCGTACAGGGTCAGCGGTTGATGCTGCTGGCTTTGATACCACCACCAGCCGCTGAATCCGGCGGCCAGCACCACCAGCGCAGTCAGCACAATGACGACAGGTTTTTTCATGACTCCAGGCTCCTTAGCGTTAAACCTTGCAGGATCAGATCGACGTGGCAGGTAATGACCTGACCAATCTGCGCGGCTTTATCCTCATCAAATTCGGTCCAACCGGTGCGTAATAAAATCGTCTCGCGTCCAAGGCGAAAAGCGAGCACTTCACCGAGCAGGGCGTGGGTATGCAAAATGGTCTGCGTATCATTGGCATCGCGCCCGGTATAGGCCGCCACCAGCTGAGTCAGGTGGGTATGCATCGGGGCGATAACCTGATCGTGGACTAATTGATAGGCGGCGGAAGGCGAGAGTTGCTCGCGTGAGATAAACTTACTCAGGTTCAGCGTATCGTCGTGGGTCAGCAACTGAATCATGTTGTGGCAGGCGTTTAAAATCAGTCCGCGGATGGCCGGGCGATCCGGCGAAGGTGCCGCCAGTAGCGCGGAGGCCGCCTCCACGTGCGGGCGAAAATGGGTGCCGATAAAATCAGCGATCCACTGGGCACAGGCGAGGTACAGATCCTCTTTCGAGCCAAAGTAATAGGGAATGGCGGCAATATTCTGCCCGGCCTGGGCGGCGATATCGCGGGTGGTGGCATGCATGCCGTACTCGCCAAATTGCGCCAGCGCGGCGGCAATCAGCTGGCTTTTAGCCTGCTCGCCTTTGGTGGTGGTCGGGACGGGATTCATGGCGGCCCCCAGAATTAATCAATCGATTGATTAATATTATGTCGAATTTGACATAAGTCCAGCCAGCCGGAGAAATATTTCGTTGATGAATCGCTGCGGGATATTTTATGCGCCATGTCACAAAAGCTGCTACACTCCGCTGCTTCGCGACACTGTGGTTTTTGTCCTCTTATTTGTCATTATCTCCCTGAAAACTACACCTGAAATGGTCGGGGCGGTTCGGAGTTGTTATGTCTTTTGATACCCTTGGCCTGAACCCGGAAATTCTGCGTGCTGTAGAAGAACAGGGTTACCGCGAACCTACCCCTATTCAGCAGCAGGCGATCCCTGCCGTGCTGGCGGGCCGCGACCTGATGGCCAGCGCCCAGACCGGTACCGGCAAAACGGCGGGCTTTACCCTGCCGCTGCTGCAACGTTTGATCGATAATGAACCCCATTCTAAAGGCCGTCGCCCGGTGCGCGCCCTGATCCTGACCCCAACCCGAGAACTGGCCGCCCAGGTGGGTGAGAACGTGCGTGAGTACAGCCGCTATCTCAACATCCGCTCGCTGGTCGTGTTTGGTGGGGTGAGCATTAACCCGCAGATGATGAAACTGCGCAGCGGCGTCGACGTGCTGATTGCCACGCCGGGCCGTCTGCTCGATCTGGAACATCAGAATGCCGTTAAGCTCGACAGCGTAGAGATCCTTGTGCTCGACGAAGCTGACCGCATGCTGGACATGGGCTTTATCCACGATATTCGCCGCGTGCTGGCTAAACTGCCTGCTCGTCGCCAGAACCTGCTGTTCTCCGCGACCTTCTCTGACGATATCAAAGGGCTGGCCTCAAAACTGCTGCACAACCCGCTGGAAGTCGAAGTCGCACGCCGCAACACCGCCTCTGAACAGGTGACCCAGCATGTTCACATGGTGGACAAAAAGCGTAAGCGTGAGCTGCTGTCCCAGATGATCGGCGAAGGCAACTGGCAGCAGGTGCTGGTGTTTACTCGTACTAAGCACGGGGCTAACCACCTTGCTGAGCAGCTGAACAAAGACGGGATCCGCAGCGCGGCTATCCACGGCAACAAGAGCCAGGGTGCCCGTACTCGTGCGCTGGCGGAATTTAAATCCGGCGATATCCGCGTGCTGGTGGCAACCGACATCGCGGCCCGTGGTCTGGACATTGAAGAACTGCCGCACGTGGTCAACTACGAGCTGCCAAACGTGCCGGAAGATTACGTGCACCGTATCGGTCGTACCGGCCGTGCGGCGGCAACCGGCGAAGCCCTGTCGCTGGTCTGTGTCGATGAAATCAAACTGCTGCGCGATATCGAACGCCTGCTGAAAAAAGAGGTCCCGCGTATTGCCATCGAAGGCTACGACGTGGATCCGTCGATCAAAGCCGAGCCGATCCAGAACGGTCGCCAGGGTGGCGGTCGTGGTCAGGGCGGTGGACGCGGGCAGGGCGGCGGTGGCCGTGGTCAACAGCAGCCGCGCCGTACTGAAGGTCGTTCCGACGGTGGCGCACCGAAAGCGGCCAGCAAGCCACCGCGTCGCGATGGCGATGCCAAACCGACAGGTGAACAGCAGCGCCGACGTCGTCCGCGTAAACCTGCCGCCGCGCAGTAATCTGGAAGCCCGGTCGTAAAGCCGGGCTTTTTTTTTGCGACCCGCCAGAGAAAGTGCCACAATAGTGGCTGTTTATACAGTACTTCAGGTTCATCATGGCTTTAACCGCCGCGCTAAAAGCGCAAATTGCCGCCTGGTATAAGGCGCTGCAACAGCAGATTCCCGATTTTATCCCCCGCGCACCGCAACGGCAGATGATTGCCGATGTGGCGAAAACGCTCGCCGGTGATGAAGGCCGGCATCTGGCAATTGAGGCCCCGACCGGCGTCGGTAAAACCCTCTCCTACCTGATCCCCGGCATCGCCATCGCCCGGGAAGAGCAAAAAACGCTGGTGATCAGTACCGCCAACGTCGCCCTGCAGGATCAGATCTACAGCAAAGACCTGCCGCTGCTGCGCAAAATCATCCCCGAGCTGCGCTTTACCGCCGCTTTCGGGCGCGGGCGCTATGTTTGCCCGCGCAACCTGACGGCGCTCGCCAGTAGCGAACCGACCCAGCAGGATCTGCTGGCGTTTCTCGATGACGATCTCACGCCGAATAACAAAGCCGAGCAGGAGCTGTGCGCCCGGCTGAAGACCGATCTCGACGGCTATAAATGGGACGGTCTGCGCGATCATACCGACAAAGCGATTGCCGACGATCTGTGGCGCCGACTCAGCACCGACAAGGCCAGCTGCCTGAACCGTAACTGCCACTACTACCGGGAGTGCCCGTTCTTTGTCGCCCGTCGCGAAATCCAGGAAGCCGAAGTGGTGGTCGCCAACCACGCGCTGGTGATGGCGGCGATGGAGAGTGAAGCGGTCCTGCCGGACCCGAAAAACCTGCTGCTGGTGCTGGACGAAGGCCACCATCTGCCGGACGTCGCCCGCGACGCGCTGGAGATGAGCGCCGAAATCACCGCGCCGTGGTTCCGCCTGCAGCTCGATCTGTTTTGCAAGCTGGTTGCCACCTGCATGGATCAGTTCCGCCCGAAGACCATCCCGCCGCTGTCGGTCCCGGAGCGCCTCAGCGAGCACTGCGAAACGGTGTATAGCCATATCGCCTCGCTGAATAACATTCTCGATCTCTACCTTCCGCCTGGCCAGGAGGCGGAGCACCGCTTTGAGATGGGCGCGCTGCCGGATGAAATCATGGCCATTTGTCGCGAGCTGGCGCAGCTGATTGAGAAGCTGCGCGGGCTGGCGGAGCTGTTCTTGAACGATCTCAGTGAAAAAACCGGCAGCCATGACGTGGTGCGACTGCACCGGATCCTGCTGCAGATGAACCGCGCGCTGGGCATGTTTGAGGGGCAAAGCAAACTCTGGCGGCTGGCGTCGCTGGCGCAGGCCTCCGGTGCCCCGGTCACCAAGTGGGCGACGCGCGAAGTGAAGGACGGGCAGGTGCATCTGTTCTTCCACTGCGTGGGCATTCGCGTCAGCGATCAGCTGGAAAAGCTGCTCTGGCGCAGCGTCCCGCATGTGGTGGTGACCTCCGCGACGCTGCGTTCGCTGAACAGCTTCTCGCGCCTGCAGGAGATGAGCGGCCTGAAAGAAAAAGCAGGCGATCGCTTTGTGGCCCTCGATTCACCGTTTAACCACTGCGAGCAGGGCAAGCTGGTGATCCCGCAGATGCACTACGAGCCGCTGATCGACAACGAAGAGCAGCACCTTGCCGAAATGGCTGCGTTCTTCCGCGAACAGCTGGAAAGTAAAAAATACCCTGGCATGCTGGTGCTGTTCGCCAGCGGCCGGGCGATGCAGTTGTTTTTAACCTTCGTCACCGACTTGCGATTGCTGCTGCTGGTGCAGGGGGATCAGCCCCGCTACCGGCTGGTGGAGCTGCACCGTAAACGCATCGACAGTGGCGAGCGCAGCGTGCTGGTCGGGCTACAGTCGTTTGCTGAAGGGCTGGATCTGAAAGGCGATTACCTGACCCAGGTGCACATCCACAAGATTGCCTTCCCGCCGATCGACAGCCCGGTGGTGCTCACCGAGGGTGAATGGCTGAAAAGCCTGAACCGCTTCCCGTTTGAAGTGCAAAGCCTGCCGGCGGCGTCGTTTAACCTGATCCAGCAGGTGGGGCGTCTTATCCGCAGCCACACCTGCCGGGGCGAAGTGGTGATCTACGATAAACGCCTGCTGACGAAAAACTACGGCAAGCGTTTACTGAACGCCCTGCCGGTGTTTCCCATTGAGCAGCCCGAGGTTCCCGAGGTCAAAAAACGCCCGGCAAAACCGGCTGCCGTGCGTAAAAAAAGCCATTCTGCCAGGCGGCGCGGCCCTACTGGTAAGTGAAGGTAATCTGCACCACGCTCGAAAACGTGCCCGCCGTGACGGGTGTGTGTGAGGTGTAGTAGCGCGCCGCCATCGGGAAATCCCCGGTGTGGGTGACGGGGTCAATTACGGCGTTAAAGCGTGCTTCCGGAGCCAGAATAATCATGTCTGGGCGATCGGCTATCTCCAGCGCCAGTCCTTTAGCCGTGCCGTTATTGGCAAACTTAAACGGGTGTAGCAAATCGCGCTGGCCGTCCAGTTGAATGGTGGCCAGCGTCAGGCTTTGCGGGCAATTCGAGACGGTGATATCAAAGTTCTTCCACACGCCGATATCCCCAACCGCCTTAAAATCGCTGGCGACCGCCTGGCCGAGATCCACCACCTTATTCTGACTGGCGCTGTCCACCTGACAAGCGGTGTCGTAAATATTGCCTTTGATGCTGAGGATGACGTCGGTGGCCGACGCGGACAGGCTTGCCAGCAGCAACAGCAGTGTGAGGGGTTTGTTCATAGGATCCTTCAGCGGTATTCAATGTCGATAGTGGCGATGACGTTGGCTTTCCCGGCGCTCACTTTCTCGTCGGTCTGGTAGTACTGCACCTTGAAGGGCAGATTAAACGGCTGATTGGGTACCGTACTGTCGCCAAATGGGATGGGGTAGTCGTAGCGCAACCACACCCCGTCGATGATCATAATGACCCCAATCCCGGTGGCGCTGTCGCTGCCGGGCGCAACGTTCAGCACATCATTGCCATCGCGGATCGATACCGCGCCATAGGGGCTGGTCACACTGGCGGTCATCGTCACGGCATCGGAGCAGGTCGCCGTTAAATTAAAGGTTTTGGTGTCGCTGGTGCTGCCGACATGAGTGAACTGGCTCACGGGAAAATCCCCCAGGTAGACGGTCAGACTTTTGGGATCGACTGAGCAGGTGGTCGCTTTCAGCGCCAGATTACCGCCATAGCGCACGGCGTTAAGCTGCCCCAGCTGCTCATCGGGATAGATCCCCAGCGACCAGATGCCGTTATGCACCGTCGTTGTCGTCGGCTGGCCCGCGGTGTTGGCGGTTTTGATGAGCTGCATGGTTAGCGACACGCTGAAGCTGCCCGAGCCGTCGTGGCTGACATAGCCCAGCGGCGTGCTCCTGCTGTCGCAGTGGGCGGCGCGGCCCCGCACCGGCTGTCCGGCGCTGTTCAGCAGCTCGATGCCAATCCCTTCGATACCGCTGCGATACACTCCCGGCATCCCCGGCACCTCTTCCCCTTCGCCCAGATGGCAGGCGGTGATCGGCTTGCCGCTGTCGGTCGCGTCACAGTGCCCTTTCACCGTATGCGAGCGGGCAGAGCCGGGAACCGCATTGCCAACGCCAAGGGTGGCAGGCACCGTCAGCGTGCCTGGCGTGGCATTCCACGGCAGATCCGCCGTAGAGCAGGCCGCTATCGCCTGAGGCATCACCAGCCACAGGGCGGCAAACAGGGCCAGCACACAGCCGTAACGAAAGGGTTTCATGTTGTCCTCGATGTCGTCAGGAGCACTGGGCGGTGACGCTTATCACCGGGTCAGCAGAGTGGGAAGGCAGGTGATAGTGGGCGGAGCAGTGCGCGCCAGCGCCGTTGCCCCAGTTGACGTTAAGGTTGCCCTGGGCGTGCATCCCGGTCAGGTAGACCTGACCGCCATCGCCTACGATAAATTCGCCGCTGTCATGGGCCGGTGCCGCCGTTGCGCCGAACGGTACCGGACGACCATCGGCCCGGGTGAGGGTCAGCAGCACCCGGCTGCCGACGCGGGTATCAAAGCTTGCGCGTACCACCGCGCCCCGGGTTGGGGTCACCACTTTGGCGGCCTGGCCGACGTCTGCGCCAGCGGGCAGGCTTTCGGTATCCAGCGCCACGGTGTTGTGATGGTATGGGGTGACGTAAGGCACGATAGTGTAGCCGCGATAGTCGGTTTTAACTCCGGTCTGGTTATCGATCCCGGTGCCGCTTGCCCCCGGTGCCTGCACCAGCGCAACGGTATCGCCCATCGGCTGGCCGAGCGTGACGCCGTTGGCGTGCACAATCATACTGCCCTGCATGCCCAGGTTGAGCTGGCGCTGCTGATTGTCCTGCGAGTAACCTGCCGTCATTTCGCCGTAGGTGGCTTTGTAATCGCCGTTCAGATTGGTGCTGTAACCGCTGGACTGGCTGTGGCCTTGCTGCACGCCCCAGCTGAGGTTGTCTCTCTCCAGTGCCGTCCCGTTCAGGCCGACGCTCTGGCTGGTGTCGTGCTTGCTGGTGTTGAGGGTGTAATTGACCCAGGTATTGCTCAGCCAGTGATCCAGCGGAACCGAGACGTTAAAGCCGAAGGTCTGTTCATCTTCCCGATCGTCTTCATCTTCATTATCCTGGGTGTTTTTGCTCAGACCATAGTTGATACCGTAGCTAATGCCCTTCCAGCTGCCGTTATAGCCGAGACTGAAAGACGTCATGCTTTGGTTATTGTTCCAGTAATTCTCTTTCACCAGGCTTAACGTCATTGAGCCAAGGGCCCCTCCCAGCGACTGGTCGAGGGTCGCTTCCTGACGGGTGCGTCGCCTGTCGGCCGGGCTCCAGTCATCATTGTGGGTGTGCGAGTCCATCACATCCGACATCGTGGCGAAGCCGTCGCTGTTGTAGCGATACCCGGCCACCGTAAAGTGGGTGCCGGTGCTGGCAACGTCTTTGCTGTAGCGTACCCGCCACGCGCGGCCGTGCTCGGTTTTTTGCCCCTGCATCTGCGATTTCGCTGCCGTCATATCCGCCGAAAAGGCACCCCAGTCACCGATGTTTTTGCCGGTGCCGAGCGCCAGCGCGTCATAATACTGGCTGGTCTGCATGCCGCCGTAGGCGGTGATATCGTACGGCAGGCCGTAGATCCCCGTGCCCTGCAGGAACGGAGTTTCCTTTACGCTGTGGTCATAGCTGCGGTAGCGCCCGCCGGTCAGGCTGTATTTGAACCGCCCTTCACGCTGCAGGACGGGGACCGAGGCGTAAGGCACCACAAAGTGCTGCGCGCTGCCGTCGGTCTCTTTGACGGTGACGTTCAGGTCGCCGCTGCCGCCGGTGGGGTAGAGATCGTTAATGTCGAACGCACCGGGAGCGACGTAGTTCTGATAGATAACATAGCCGTTCTGACGCACCACCACCTGGGCATTGCTGTGCGCCACGCCGCGAATGCGCGGGGCAAAGCCTTTCATGCTGTCCGGCAGCATGTCGTCGTCCGAGGCTAACTGTGCGCCGGTAAACGACAGGCTGTCGAATACATCCGACGGGGTCGCGCTTTGTCCGAGCGTAACGACGCTGCCCAGCGCCAGGATATCGCGCTGGGCATAGCTGTAGACTGAAGAGAAATCGCGCTGCGTGGTGCGATCGTCGCGCGTCTGGCTCCAGGTCGAGTAGTTACGCAGACGCCAGGCGCCGAGGTTCAGCCCTGGGCGCAGGTTCAAGTATTCATTGCTCTGATGGCCGCCATCATCACCCCGGCTGTGGCTGTTTCCGGCGGAGTAGCTGTAGTTGAGCAGAAAGGCGTTGATCCCTTCGTCCATCTCTTCCGGGGCCACATAGCCGTGGGGAACCGGAGTGATGGCCGCCTGCGGGATACTCAGCAGTAGCTGCTGCTGGCCGGGGCGAAAGGTGGCGCTGGCGGCAGGTAACCCAGAGAGATCGACACAGCTGTCATCGTGCGTGACGCTGAATTTATCGCTCTGGATACCCAGGTTTTTAAGCGTTTCGACTGAGAGGCAGGGCGCCAGGGTAGCCGGTCCGGTGGCGGATTTTTGCAGGCCAAAGGCTATTTTTTGGTTGGCCACTTTATTGTTATTCACATAGACATCCACCTGATAGCTTCCCGGTGCAATGCCCGGACCGGACTCATAGACCGAAAGGTCAGTTTTGCCCTGGCCGGGCGTGTCGATGTCCAGCATCGCCGGGTTGAAATAGTCTTCCGCCAGCACTTGCTGTACGCAAAAGCTCAGCGCCGCGCAGCCGAGCGCGACCAGCAGGGTGCGGGCGGATTTGCGTGGCGCGTCAGTTGAATAGTCCCAGGGCATTGCGATGTCGGACTTATTGCAAAGGCGCAGACCAGGCGTGACTTACCGCGCCGTAGTCATTGATGATTTTCCAGCTTACGGACGTACCGCTGATCCCGCCGGGCACGGCAAAGTGCGCGTCGCTGTCGGGGGCCACCCAGGTGACGTTATCGACTTTTTTACCGCCCACGTCGATGGTCTGGAAATTCATGTAAAACGGCGTTGGGTTACTCACCACCAGGTTATTGCCCTGTTTGTGCCAGCGTAGTTTATCGGCCATCTCGTCCGGTTTTCCGCTGAGGCCCGCCGGGCGGTAGAGCAGTTTAATGCGCGTTTTGATGGCGATTTGCAGGGTGTTGCTGTTCTCATCGTGGGCGGTTGATGGAATTGATTTGATATTCAGCCAGTACAGCGACTCGCGATCGGTCGGCAGATTGCCTCCGGTACGCACCACGCGCAGGACATTATCCTGGTGGCCGTCGAGACGAAACAGCGGTGGCGTGATCAGAAAAGGGGCTTTTTCCCGCGTATGGTCTGCGCTCTCGACCCAGGACTGCACCAGATAGTCGAGGTTATCCGGGTTGGAAATACCCAGTGAGGACTCTTTTTTATCTCCCTGATAAATTAAGCGGGTTCCTTCAATAATGACGCCCGCGTGAGCGATGCTGGTGATTAATAACAGGGAAGAAATCAAAACAGTTTTACGCATAGCGGGCTCTGAAAAAGCAAACGCGGCCTGGCCGCACAGGGCCAGGCCGCGCAGGATTAGTTATAGACGACGGTAAAGGTTGAGACGGCATTTGCCGGACCGGCGGTGATGGTGCTGCCGGTCTGGATATAGCGTGCGCCAAATACCAGATCGTTGGTGGTGGTGCCGGACTGCAGCGCATAGCTGGTCGAGGCGGTATATAAGCTCAATGGATTTTCTGTTTTATCCAGCAACTGAATACCGACGCCGGTTGCTGCACCGGTGCCCGGCGTTACCGCCAGCACGTTCGCATTGGTGTCATCCGCCGAACCGCCAAAGGTGATGGCGGCGCTGGTGATGGTTTCTGGGCAGTCTTTGAGCTGAATATCGAAACGGGTGGTCGACGTTGTGGAACCAGAACCGGTAAAGGCCGTTTGCGACACTTTACCCAGCGAGACATCCAGCGGGCTGCTGACGCCATTGACCACCTGGCAGGCGGAGTCGATGATTTCGCCCGTAAAGTTAATTTGCCCCTCGCCGCTGGTCGCAGCCCAGGCGGAAACAGAGCAACATAACGCAGCGGCAATAAAGGTGCCGGACACAATTTTACGCATAATAATTCCTTTAAAAATATCCATTGGGTTGAATCGACGAAAAAAGCGGGGCGACTTTTAACGGAGGCTAATTTATGAAATTTATTGTTGGTGAGTAACTATTGGCAGGGTCAATAGTGATTGCGTTAGCAGTTGAAATTAAATTTTCACTTGAATAACAAAGAGATGTTTTGATTTTCACTCTGTAGTGATAAGAGAAATGTCTGTCCGATGACGCCTTATCAACGCTATAGTGTTAACAAGATGTCACAAGGAGATATAACGTGGATTATCGCAAAATTATCAAAGAGGTCGGACGGGGTAAGAACCACGCGCGCGACCTCGATCATGATACCGCCCGGGCCCTGTATACCCGGATGCTGAACGGCGAGGTGCCGGAACTGGAGATGGGCGGCATTCTGATTGCGCTGCGTATTAAAGGCGAAGGCGAGGCCGAAATGCGCGGCTTCTACGAGGCGATGCAGGCGCAAACCCTGCGTCTGACGCCGCCGGTGGCTAAGCCGATGCCGGTGGTGATCCCCAGCTATAACGGGGCGCGCAAGCAGGCGAACCTGACCCCGCTGCTGGCGATTTTGCTCAACAAGCTTGGGTTCCCGGTGGTGGTGCACGGGGTCAGCGAAGATCCGACCCGAGTGCTGACTGAAACCATATTTACCCTGCTGGGCATTGAGCCGACCCGCCACGGCGGCCAGGCGCAGGCCAAGCTGGAAGGGCATCATCCGGTATACATCCCGGTGAGTACGCTGTGCCCGCCGCTGGAAACCCAGCTGGCAATGCGCTGGCGGATGGGGGTACGTAACAGCGCCCACACCCTGGCGAAGCTGGCGACGCCGTTTGGTGAAGATGAAGCCCTGCGGCTTTCCAGCGTCTCGCACCCGGAATATGTCACCCGCGTTGCGGCATTCTTTGCCGATATCGGCGGCAGAGGACTGCTGATGCACGGTACCGAAGGCGAGGTGTATGCCAATCCGCAGCGCTGTCCGCAGCAGACGCTGATTGAACCGGCCGGTACCCGGGTGGTGCTGGAGCGTGGCGAAGAGAACAGCGACGTGATGTTACCGCAGGCGAAAGACGCTGAAACGACCGCTCGCTGGATTGAGCACTGCCTGAGCGGGCGCGAGGCGGTTCCTCACTCTCTGAAGTTACAGATGGCCTGTTGTCTGCTGGCGACCGGATTGGCTGAGACGGTCGAGGCCGGGCTGGCGCGGGTTAACCAGAGTTTTTAAATAAAAAAAGCCCGTCCAGCGATGGACGGGCCAAAAAAGTAACAAAGGGTCAATGAGGGTTGGAGCTGCCCGTCAGCGAACTGACGAGCGGATGGAGATTTGATTCAGCTTACTTGTAGATAACTGCAGTGCCGCTCAGTTTGTTGTTGCTGTTCGCGGAAGTAATGGTGTAACCGGTCGCGCCAGCGGCTTCTGCTTTCTCAGCCAGGCGTGCTTCCAGGCCATCCAGCGTGGTTGCGCCATCTACGCTTACCACACCGATTTTATTCATACCGTTAGCCTGAGACGGGCTCACAGATTGTGCAGCGAACGCACCGAAAGAGAGAGTAGTCAGGGCAACAGCAGCAACAGCATATTTGATGGTTTTCATAGTTAATATCTCGCAGGTTATTCTGTTAAGGGGACGATGTTCCGTCGATGTGATAAGTATCACGTTTTTTTGCGAGAGATAAAATCGAAGAGAATTGACGTCGTCATTCGAAAAATTTGAATGACAAATAAGTTATTGAATATTAATAAATTCAGTGAATGTCTTTACCTTTCTTGCCGTTGCGCTTTACAGACGGCGAGGCGAGGGCACTTTTTGCGAAACCCTGGCTTAAAATTCATGCGCTAAGACGAAACCGCTTGCGTGGCTCTCCGGGTTCCAGCAAGTCAACGTAACTGGCTGTCCTTCGATCCTCTGCGATTATATCCTGCCTGTGAAGCAGAATGTGAATCTTTCTCCTGCTGACAGGCGATGCACAGCCTGACGCCGGGCACGGCCTGACGCCGCGCCTCGGGGATCGGTTCCCCACACTCTTCACACTCTTTCAGACTCTCGCCGTGCGGAATTTCACCCCGCGCCCGCGCCACCGCATCTTCAATGGTACTGTTGATCTGCTCGTTAACGGCGTCATCGTTCGCCCAACCGGAAGCCATAGGCCCCTCCTGAAAGCTGAATGTGCGTACCCTAACTATGGGGTCAAAAAACGCACAATCCAAGGCGGAGGGTCAGATTTCAGACCATTCGCGCAGCAGGTTATGGTAGAGGTTGAGCAGCGACAACACCTCGTCGCTTTCGCCATGGCGGCTGCGCAGGGACTGAATATTGCGGTCCAGTTCGAACAGCATGTTGCGTTTTTTGTCGTCGCGGATCATCGACTGGATCCACATAAACGACGCCACGCGCACGCCGCGGGTCACCGGGGTCACGCAGTGAAGGCTACTGGACGGATACAGCACCAGATCGCCCGCCGGGAGCTTAACGCTGTGTTGACCGAAGGTGTCATTCACCACCAGCTCGCCGCCGTCGTAGCTGTCGGGGGCGCTTAAAAAGAGGGTGGCGGAGAGATCGGTGCGCATCCAGCCGGTCTGCGGATGGCTGCGTACTGCGCCGTCAACGTGAAAACCGTAGGTTTCCTGCTGCTGATAGCGGTTAAACAGCGGGCTGGAGATCTGCCGCGGCAGGGCGGCGGCAAAGAACAGCGGATGCTGATTCACCGCCTGCAGTACCGCTGCCTGGAGCGTCGCGTAAACGTCGCTCTGGGTATCCACCTGCTGATTATTTTTGACCTGCGCACCCTGGTTTCCCACGGTGGCTCGCCCGTCAACCCACGGGGCCTGATCCAACTGGGCGCGGAAGTGCGCCACCTCGTCGGCGTTCAGCACGCCCGGAATGTGATACATCATAAAGGATTCCTCAAAAAGTGGGGCCGAAGCCCCACTGTTGATCAGAAGTGCATGTTCGCCGTTAACATAAAGGTGCGTGGTTCGCCCGGATGGTAACGGTAGCCGCTCTTGTTGATGGAGGAGACATAATCTTCATCAAACAGGTTATAGACGTTCAGCTGCATATCGAGGTTGGCGTTGACGCGATAGCCCAGCTTCGTATCCGCCACCCAGTAGCCTTCAGTGAAGGAGGGGGTGCCGACCGCACCGTCGGAACCACGGTGCATACTGCCAATGTAGCGCGCGCCTGCGCCAACGGAGATAGCGTCCGTTGCCTGGTACTGGCTCCACAGGGTAAAGGCATGTTCCGGGGTGTACGGCAGCGATGAGGTACCGTCCTGCGCGACATTATTGCCGGTCTGCACGCTGGCACGCTGCTGGGTGTAGCCGCCAATCACCTGCCAGTTGGCGGTGATATTACCCGCCGCCGACAGCTCATAGCCTTCTACGCGTTTTTTGCCGTACTGGGAGTAAGTGCCATCGTCGTTCTGCTCGACTTCATTTTCGATGTCGGTGCGGAACACGGCGGCCGACAGCAGGAGGCGTTTATCCAGCACTTCCCACTTGGTGCCCAGCTCGCTGGTTTTGGCTTTCTGCGGTTTAAAGTCGGTGCGGTTGGCGCTGTTACCCGTCCCGCCCTGCGCCAGCGCAAAGTTATTGCCGCCCGGCGGTTGCTGGGAGATGGCGTAGTTGACGTACACGTTGCCGTGCTCGGTCAGGTGGTACAGCGCGCCAGCTTTCCAGTTAACCAGATTGCCTGAGGTGGCCGTGTCGACCGTGGTGATCGGCGAGCCTTTGGCCACGCCGGTTGGGCAGGCCACTGCGCCGCGCCCGGTGCCGCCGCAGATGCTGGCGCTGTCATAGTCGGTGTGATACGTGTCGAGACGAATGCCGCCGTTCAGCTCAAAATCACGGGTGACTTGCAGCGTATCGAAAGCGTAGATCCCGAAGGTATCAGTTTGGCCGTTGGCGTTGGCACCGTTGCGGGTCAAGCCGCCAATGCTGACGTTGCTGTTCGGGTGGTAGATATTCACCGGCGGCGGCGTCAGGGCATTCACGCCGTAGTTAGTCTGCGTTTCACGGGTGAATTCCACCCCGGTGCTGATGTCGTGACCCACGCTGCCGGTATAAAATTTGGTCGTCAGGTTGGTCTGGTTGGTCAGGATCTTGTTGCTGACATCTTTGGTGTTGGCGTTGCGCGACCAGGTCCAGGTATCGACGCTGTTGCGATCCGGCTGCGTGATGTTGGTGGCCCCACCCATGATCGCCGTCAGCAGATAGTCCTGCTTGACCCGCGACCAGCGTGTGGTGTTACGCACGGTAGTGGTGTCGTTAATGTCATGCTCAAAACGCATGGTGGCGGTGTCGGCGGTGGAGTCGTCGTAATCAGAATCCGTACCGTAGTAGTTATGGGTATCCACTTTACCGGAGCTGTTCAGCGCGGCGGTGCCTGCTGATGGTGCCGAGTAGCCCGGCAGACCGACAGTCGGGATGCCACCGTCCGGCGTGTTGTGCTGAGTGACATGCAGGTAGTTCAGGTACAGACGGTTTTCTGTTCCCAGACCGAAGGCCAGCGAGGGAGCCACGCCGTAGCGTTCGTTCTGGATATTGTCGCGCCCTTCGTCGTGGGTTTTCTCACCCATCAGGTTCAGACGGAAAGCAGAGGTTTCACCCATCGTCTGGTTGATATCGAGGGTGCCACGGCGCATATACGCGCTGCCGACGCTGGCGGAGGCATCAATGCCGGAGTCCAGACGCGGCTGCTTGCTGATCATATTGATCGAGCCGCTTGGCGCGCTGCGACCATAGTCGCTGCCGGATGGCCCTTTGATCACTTCGACCTGTTCAGTATTGAAGGTATCGCGGGTGGCACTGCTGATGTCGCGAATTCCATCCACATAAATACTGTTTGAGGTGTCCACCCCGCGCATATACACCGAGTCACCGGTGGTGGAGTTGCCGTTTTCACCGGCAAAGAACGCGCCCACGCCGGGGACGTTTTTCAGGGCGTCGGTCAGGTTGGTTGCCCCTTGATCCTTCAGCACCTGGTCAGAGATGACCGTGATAGTGCGAGTGGTATCGGCGACAGGACGGCTGAACTTAGGGTCAGCGGATTTGGCCGGGGCATACAGCGAAGGCTGCTGCGCTTCAACCACCAGCGTGTCGTCAGATTTTTTCTCCGTACTGTCCGCCGCGATAGCTGTCGCCACCGGGGAAAGGCCGATGCACAGGCCTGCAAAAAAGGTCAGTGAGTTGAAGCTGTTCGGAATGTTGCGATTTTTATCCATATTGTTTAGTAACTTATAATTTTTAGAATCAAAATTTCCATTACGTCAGGGCAGGTCTGAGCCCGTCTCCTGTGCCACGCTAATCTTCGTAATGAACCTGCAAATGATAATAATTGCGATAAACATTATCATTTAGCGTGACTTTTTATCATTCCTGTCACGAAAATGAAATACGTAAATTTACATTAACTACAAAAAATCTACACAAAGTGGAGGGCAGCGAAAAAACGAACTGCACCCAAAAGGATGCAGTATGCAGTGCAGGAGGGGATTACTTGTAGATGGTGGCAGTACCAAACATGCGGTCATCGCCGCTGGCAGAGTTAACAACGTAGCCTTTAGCGCCCTGTTCACGCGCTTTTTCAGCCAGTTTATCCTGCAGGTCATCAAGGCTACTAGCGCCAGAAGCCTGAACGGTTCCGGCTGGCCTGAGTTGACCCGTATCGCTGCTGGTGAGTGGTTCAATTGACCATGCCGTAAACGACGCGCCTGCGAGTGTAGCGGCAGCCAGCATTACCAGGTATTTTTTCATGATCACTTCCTCTGAATGGCAACGGGTGATGCACACTAAGTGTAGAACGGGTCAGAGTGTGATTTAGTGCAAAAAACTGATGATGATCTGCTTGTTTTTTGAACAACATATATTGACAATTTTATGACAAATCAGTGACATACAGGTATATGAATTTTCGCGATTTATTCTGCCGTGCAGAGATTTATTTACCCTGACGTCGGCAACGGGTATCTTACGCCGCTGTTTAAAGGAGAACGCCATGACATCCGAGAAGCCGGGGTTGCACCCACGCAACCGCCACCGCAGCCGTTACGACATGAAAGCCTTATGCGAGAGCTGTCCGGCGCTGCGCGAATTTATCACCCAGACGCCTACGGGCGAGCCGACGGTGAACTTTGCCGATCCACTGGCCGTGAAGACGCTGAACAAAGCGCTGCTGGCCCATTACTACGGCGTCGCGCAGTGGGATATCCCGGAGGGCTATCTCTGTCCACCAGTGCCGGGGCGTGCAGACTACATTCACCATCTCGCTGATTTACTGGCCGAAGGTAACGAAGGCACGGTTCCCGCGCAGGCGACTATCCTGGATGTCGGCACGGGCTCCAACCTCATCTATCCGCTGATTGGCGTACATGAATACGGCTGGCGCTTTACCGGCAGCGAAGTGGATCCTGAGGCGTTAGCCAACGCCAATGCCATCGTGAACGGCAATGCCGGGCTGACCCGCGCGATCCGTCTGCGTCGCCAGAAGGACGCCTCTGCGATTTTTACCGGGGTGATCCATAAAAACGAACAGTTTGATGCCACCCTGTGCAACCCACCGTTCCATGACTCTGCCGAATCGGCCCGGGCGGGCAGCGAGCGTAAGCGCCGCAACCTCGGCCAGGCGACCGACGCCGCAGCGAATTTTGGCGGCCAGCAGCAGGAGCTGTGGTGTGAGGGCGGTGAAGTGGCCTTTATCCTTAAGATGATTGCCGAGAGCGCCCAGTACGCTCGTCAGGTGAAGTGGTTTACCACGCTGGTGTCACGTGGCGAAAACCTGCCGCCGCTGTACCGCGCCCTGACAGAAGTCGGCGCGGTCAAAGTGGTGAAAAAAGAGATGGCGCAGGGCCAGAAGCACAGCCGCTTTATCGCCTGGACCTTTATGGACAACGCCAAACGCCGCCAGCGCTAAGCGCCTTTCCCCGGTGGCGCAACGCTTACCGGGGCTACAGGGTGGGTTCTTGCGGCGGCGCTGCGGGGCCCGGCGACGGTAACAGCTGGTACATCTGCACCGGCATTCGCACGTCGGCCAAATCGAAATGTTTTTTCACCATGCTGTCGAGGGCGAAGCGCACCGTCCACTGCTTCAGCGGCTGGGTGGTGAACGACACCCGCAGGGTAAAGGCGGTGCTGGTCAGCCCGACAATCCCGGCAAACGACGGGTCGCCGATAATCAGCCCGCGAATATCCTCTCTTTCCAGCAGCTCATCTACCGCCGCCTTCAGCGCCGCTTTCGCTTTCTCGGCATCCTCATGCCGGTCGACATCGTAATTGGCGACCACCGAGCCGATCCCGCGCACAAAGTTGGCGAAGGTGGTGATCGAAGACCACGGAATGATGTGGTATGCGCCGGTGTCCTGACGTACCCCCACGGATCGGATCGACATCCGCTCTACCGTGCCGGTCAGCGGCCCGATGGTGACCAGATCCCCGGTGTTCATCCCGTTTTCGAACTGGATAAAGACCCCGGTGATGATGTCCTTCACCAGCGTCTGTGAGCCGAACGAAATCGCCAGCCCCAGCGCCCCGGCACCCGCCAGCAGCGGAGCGATATTTACCCCGATTTCCGACAGCACAATCATGATGGTGATGGTGCTGATCACCACCGCCAGCGCGTTACGGAACAGGGTCAGCAGCGTGCGGGCGCGGGCGCTGGGCAGCGGGCGGCCATGAATATCCGAGGCCAGCCGGTTCTCTATCAGGCTTGCCAGCACCGTCCAGCCAACGGCGGAGAAGAACAGGATCAGCGCGATGCGGATCAGAATATCCACCGTTTTCTCGCCCGCGCCGTTGTGCAGCCAGTTCCAGAAATCAAACAGTCCCCAGGCGCTGAGCAGCATCATGATGGCGACACAGACCGTCAGGATGCGGGCCACTTTCAGCGATGCGGAGATCCAGCCGTTCAGGCGCTTTTGCAACTCGGGATAGCTGCGCTGAATCTGCGGCGACAGGGTGACGGTTTTGGCGATCCAGCGCGACAGCAGGCCCGAGATGAAGGCACCGATCCCGACGATCGCCAGGCTGTGGAAGGTCGCGCCCATCATAAACTTCAGGCTGTTTCCCGGATCGAACAGTGAGAAGAAGCACAGCACGATAAAGTAGGCGCAGGCCAGCCAGTGCCACACCAGCGCAAAGGCGCGAATAAACAGACTAAAGAAGGCGAGGGAGCGGTCGGCAAGGTGCAGCAACCCCGCGGTAATGGCATGTTTGTTATGGAAAATCAGGTACAGCGCCCAGACGGTGATGCCCAGCATAATCAACACGTTGGCCAGCGCACCAAACTGCACGTTAATCTGGTTAGAGATAATCGGCACCGCCACCGTCAGACCGTAGCCGATCAGGCCGCTCAGCACGCTCAGGCGTAGCGCCCAGTAGCGCGCCGTGCGATCGTCGATGACAAAGGGGCGCAGGTCGGGCACCCGCGGGCAAAATATCAGCCGCAGAATCGCTTTGAAGAACTCAATCAACGCAAAGGCATTCAGGAACAGCGCCTGCTGGAAGGCGATAGTCGGGTTGCCTGCATTCATGTTTTCACTCAGCACCTGGCCGACAAACAGGGTCAACGCCAGCAGCAGCAGGTCGATAATAAAGGCGCTGGTGATCATCAGCGGCAGGTGGAACCAGCTGCTCCTTTCGCGATTTCTCTTGCGTCCCCAGCTGCCCATTTTGCGATACAGCGGCCAGGCGCACAGACGCACCAGCCAGAAAAAGGCAAACACGGATCCGGCCAGCATTAAAAACTGACGCGCGGCGTGGCTGAAGGTATCCGGGTTGAAGGCTTTATGCGGAGAGCCGATCAGATTGCGGTACAGCTGGGCGAAGCGGGAGGAGAGCGCTTCACCGTAGTGGCGGCTGACGTCGGTGACGTTTTCCAGCACTGTTTTTTGTTCAGCGATCGCCGGCGGAGTAATGGTTGGCACCGGCGCTTCGGGTGGCGTGGCGGCCACGCTGCGCAGCTGGGTGATCAGCTCGTTGCGCGAGGCGTCGTTTTCCAGCACGTCTGCGAGGGCCGAATAGGCGGCTTTCTTCTGCTCTGCGTCAGGCTCAGCGGGCGGCGTGGTTTGCGTCGTGGACGCGGGCATGCCGGGCAGGGCGACGGCCTGGGCAGGCGTGCAAAACAGGCTAAACAGGAGCAGCAGGATCCACGGCACGGCGTCCTCCGGTGACAATATCGCGCAAAATGATAAGTATAGAAGGCTGACAGGGGCGGGAGGATTTTGAGAGGAATCTGGTGAAAATGCCGGGGGGCGGCTTCGCCTTACCCGGCATATAAAACATAAACGGTGCTGCGATTACGACACGTGCTGGAGGAATTCCTGCAAACGCTGGCTTGGCGGATTATCAATCAAGGTTTGCGGGTTACCGTCTTCGGCAATGCGGCCCTTATCGATGAAAATCAGTCGCGAGGCCACTTTTTCGGCAAAGCCGATCTCGTGGGTCACGATAACCATCGTCATCCCTTCTTCCGCCAGATCCTGCATGACCTTCAGCACTTCGTGGCGCAGTTCCGGGTCGAGCGCCGAGGTGGGCTCATCGAACAGCATCATCTTCGGCTTAACCGCCAGCGCACGGGCAATCGCCACGCGCTGCTGCTGGCCGCCGGAGAGCTCTGACGGGTAGTGATGAGAGCGCTCGGCCAGACCGACTTTCGCTAACAGCTCTTTCGCCAGCTTCTCTGCCGCCGCTTTGTTGGCCCCGCGCACGCGCAGCGGGCCAAACATCACGTTTTCCAGCGCCGTCAGGTGCGGGAACAGGTAGAACTGCTGGAACACCATGCCCGCTTCCTGGCGGATCAGGCGTTCGTCGACTTTCGGGTCGTTGACCTTCAGGCCATCGACAATCAGATCGCCGCTGGTAATCTCTTCCAGCTTGTTGATGCAGCGCAGCAGGGTCGATTTACCGGAGCCGGACGGTCCGATGATCACCACCACTTCACCCTGCTGGATGTTCAAATCAATATTGTGCAGCACCTGGGTTGGGCCAAAGTGCTTGGAGACGTTTTTAAATTCAATCACAGGATTTTCATCCTTCTTTCCAGACGACGCAGAACAAAGCTCAGAGCCAGCGTAATAATCAGATAGACCACCGCCACGGCGCTCCAGATTTCCAGTGCGCGGAAGTTACCGGCAATGATCTCCTGGCCCTGGCGGGTCAATTCTGCGACGCCGATAACAATGAACAGCGAGGTATCTTTGATACTGATGATCCACTGGTTACCCAGCGGTGGCAGCATGCGGCGCAGCGCCAGCGGCAGGATCACGTGGCGAATGGTTTCGCGACGCGACAGCCCTAACGCCAGGCCCGCTTCGCTAAAGCCTTTGTGGATCGACAGTACCGCACCGCGAGTGATCTCGGCGATATAAGCGCCGGAGTTGATCATGATGGTGACCACCGCCGCACTGAACGGGTCAATGCGCAGATCGTTAAACGCCATTGGCAGGGCGAAGTAGATAAACATCACCTGCACAACGATCGGCGTTCCGCGGATCACTTCGATGAAGACCAGTGCAACGTGGTTAGCAATCCAGCCGCCGTAGGTGCGGGCAAAACCGGCGACGAGGCCGATAAATAACCCGCCGATCAGACCGAGGACCGAAATCCACAGGGTCATTTTGGCGCCTTCAAGCAAAAGAGGAATGGCGGGCCAGATGGCGCTCCAGTCAAACTCCATGATGTGTTCCTGTATACCGTGGTGAAAATAACAGGGGGCGAAGGACGCCCCCAGGATAATGGCTTAGCTTAATTATTATTTTGGCTCAACGCCGAACCATTTTTTATAAATTTCGTTATAGGTGCCGTTGTCGCGCAGGGTTTTCAGCGCGCCGTTCACCTTGGTACGCAGATCGTCGCTGCCTTTCGGGAACGCGATACCGTATTCCTGCGCTTCCAGAGACTCACCTACTGCTTTGAACTTGCCATTACCGGCAGTTTTGATGAAGTACAGAATGTTTGGCGTGTCGTGCAGCACGGCGTCAGCACGGTTGGTGCCCAGTTCCATGTACGCGTTATCGATGTTCGGGAACTGACGCAGGTCTTTGGTTTTGATGTTGGCTTTCGCGTAATCAACAGAACCGGTGCCGCTCTTCACCGCGACCACTTTGCCGTCGAGATCTTTCGCGCTTTTCACGTCGTTGTTGTCGGCTTTCACCATCACCAGCAGGCCGCTTTTGTAGTAGCCGTCAGAGAAGTCGATAGCTTTTTTACGTGCGTCAGTAATGGTGATACCGGCCAGCGCCACGTCAACGTTTTTGGTTTGCAGTGCCGGGACGATACCGCTGAAGTCCATTGGCTTGAGGTCGTAATCCAGCTTCAGTTCTTTCGCGATGGCCGCCCACAGGTCGACATCAAAACCTACGTACTGGTCGCCTTGTTTAAATTCGAACGGTACGAAGGCGGTGTCGGTGGCGACAATCAGTTTTTTATCCGCAGCCTGAGAAGAAACCGCAAAAGCCAGGGTAAGTGCAGCCAGTGAAACTTTTAATACAGACTTCATAGCATTTCCTTTTATATCCACGGGGCGATCCCCTGCGAGAACGAACGGTTGTATGAAAAAATCGTGCCAACTTTATAACCGGTTGTTTTGCTGAGGGTAACACGCAATTCATTGCACAAAAAGTGTAGCAATAAGGGCTTGTTGCACCATGATGGAGCGCTATTTTGGTGCAATCCACCTTTATCACCAACGGTTATGCTATTTAGCGCAAATATTGACGGGAAAACAATCTTTCGTTAACGATTGTGTGAGGTGATTATTACAAATATTTTACGTTTACGGCGAGGAAGGGGGAAAGGGCTGCACTATAAAAGTGCAACACCCCCGCCGGAGGCGAGGGTGTTATCAACAAGAGTATTGGATTATTCGATATTAGATTCGATAAACCACAGGAACTTGTCGAGGTCGCGAGAGGCCGCAGTCAGGATATCGGCAGTGTCTTCGTCTTTCGCTTCGCCAATCGCTTTACGCACATCGTTGGCAACCACCGCGTAACGATCCGCCAGCTCTTTCAGGTGATCCTGCACGCTGTGAATATCCAGCGGGTAGCTTTTCAGCGCGGTTTTGCTGTTGATGACCTGAGTGGTACCCAGCGCCACGCCGCCGAGCTGCACCGCGCGCTCTGCCATGGTGTCCAGATGCTCGGTCAGCGCAGTACGGAAACCGTCCAGCATTTCATGCACCGCAATAAAGTTGGCGCCGCGCATATTCCAGTGGGCCTGTTTAGTAATCAGTGACAGGTCAATAAACTGGATCACCTGGCGATTCAGCAACTCAATCGTCGCTTTCTTTTCGCTGTCTGAGACATCGTTACGGGTGTAAAGCAGACTTGGTGCTTTGGTTTTGACCAGTTTAGCAGTACTCATAATGTCATATCCTCTTGATGTGTTGTCCCAGTAATTAACGAAATCAAGTATAGCACCGGCATCAGATATTGCGATTGGGTGCTGCCTATCGGTTTAATAGTGAGAAGGTGTTTGAAGTCGTTAAGGCTATGATTTTAAGTTGTAATTTATATTGAAGGGTAAAATTATCTTATTTATATAAGACGGGCTGGGGTGTGAGGAAATATTTCAGAGTGATGACAAATTATGCTGATAAATAAGGTGCTCGGGTATCAAACTGTTATTCTGCACGCGGATAATCCCGCATGCAGAATAACGTGCCGCTAGCGGATATCCACCTCTTCGACCTTGCTCTCCCGGCGCAGGGTGAGCGTTGAGCCCATCGAGGCGGCAATGATTGAACAGAGCGCCAGGGTCTGAGTAAAGGTCAGCGTTTCGCCAAGGAACACCATCCCGGACATTGCCGCAAGCGCAGGCTCCATGCTCATCAACGTGCCGAAAATCCGCGTCGGCAGACGCGTCAGGGCGATCATCTCCAGCGAGTAGGGCAGCGCGGTGGAGAGTATTGCCACGGCCAGCCCCACCGGCAGTATCGACCACTGCCAGATAGACTCCGTCGCCTGGGCCATGCCAAGGGGAACAAATACGATGGCGGCGATCAGCGACCCCAGCGCCACGGTGGCAGGGCCGTGCTCTTCCCCGGCGCGTTGCCCGGTGAGGATATAGACCGCCCAGCAGGCACCCGCCCCCAGCGCCAGCAGCGCGCCGGTTAAATCGATCTGCGAGACGTCCTGGCCCAGCGGCAGCAGGAACCACAGCCCCAGCACCGCCAGTATCACCCAGACAAAATCCACCGCCCGACGGGAGGAGAACAGCGCCACCGCCAGCGGGCCGGTAAACTCCAGCGCCACGGCAATCCCCAGCGGGACGGTCTGAATTGACAGGTAAAAGAGGTAGTTCATCGCCCCCAGCGACAGTCCGTACAGCAGCAGAGGCAAACGCTGCTCTTTCTTAAACCGCAGACGCCAGGGTTTGAAAATCACGATCAGGATCAGCGTACCTAACGCAATACGCAGCGCCGTCACGCCCTGAGCACCTATAACCGGGAAGAGCGATTTCGCCAGCGATGCACCGCTCTGGATTGAGAGCATGGCGATAAGAATAACGACGATAGGCAACCAGACTGGCGCCCTGCGAGACAACCCAGGCATCCTTTCTCCTGTCAATTTATGTCAAAGGGAGTAAAGGGAGGAGTGTAAAGGAAATAACGCCGGGCGGTTGAGACTTTGTTGAAAAAAAAGTCGCCAAGAATCCGTAGAATGGCGGCGGTCAGATGGATAATTCGCCAGACAGATTAGGAATTGTCTGGATGAATGTATCGTCACTGGCGCGCAAAATTAGTGTTTTGAAATATAAATTTAGTGTTTTTTGAAAGAGATAGCTGACAGTGGAAATGTTTAGTTACAGGAAAATCCGCGTTAGACATCACGATCGAGAAAGAGTTTCACCGGTTTATTTGATATATTTAAAACTTACGGATTTACTTGAAGCACATTTGAGGTGGTTATGAAAAAAATTGCATGTCTTTCAGCACTGGCTGCGGTTCTGGCTGTTTCTGCAGGTTCCGCTGTTGCGGCGACCTCTACCGTTTCTGGCGGTTACGCTCAGAGCGATATGCAGGGCGTGATGAATAAAACCAACGGTTTCAACCTGAAATATCGCTACGAGCAGGATAGCAACCCACTGGGTGTTATCGGTTCCTTTACCTACACTGAGAAAGATCGTTCTCACCAGGACGCTTATAACAAATCTCAGTACTACGGCATCACTGCTGGTCCTGCTTACCGTCTGAACGACTGGGCGAGCATCTACGGTGTTGTGGGTGTGGGTTACGGTAAATTCCAGAGCAATGAAAACCAGGCCCTGGCACACACTGAAAGCACCAGTGACTACGGCTTCTCTTACGGCGCAGGTCTGCAGTTCAACCCAATCGAAAACGTTGCGCTGGACTTCTCTTATGAGCAGAGCCGCATCCGTAGCGTTGACGTTGGCACCTGGATCGCTGGCGTAGGCTACCGTTTCTAATCACTTCGGTGAGCCAATTAAAAATCCGCCTCAAGGGGCGGATTTTTTTTTGCACGAACGTCTTCCTCTCCTCTTTGGGGTGTACAGGGAAGAGGGTTGGGGTGAGGGGGAACATGTGACTGAGGTGGCGGTTCCGTTCACTTTACGTTCCTTGCTACTCTGAACGTACCGAACCGGTGAACGTGCCATGGCGGCTCAATCGCCGCCGCCCGGGCTACCGGCAAGAAAATCGCCGCTGCGCGGATTATTCGCCCCATCCATGGGGCTCACCCCTCTCGGCGCGTCCCTGCGCCTCGCCCCGGCCTTACGAAAACGCTTCGGCGATTTACAGCCGGACCAGGGCGTCGCTGTAACCTTTTTGAATGTCTTAACGTTATTCGATTGCTTTAAGAGTAAAAATACTCGGACACTTCAGCCCCATGGGTGGGATTATCAGGTCGCACGACCCTACCGGCTTTTGGTCTCGAACACGTCGGTTCCCAGATGGTTATAGTCAACTTTCTGTAACTTGAAGTTGGTAACATAAACCGGCGGCGCTTTGTCATTCGACATAAACCGATAAGGGGTGTCGATCTCTTTCGCGCGGATCCCCGTCCACTGCGAGAAGAAGCTCAGGAAATCGTTCGCAGAACGGCGCGTTTTGATGATGCGATGCGCTTTGTCATCGCTGGAGAGCACCATAAACGGCACCTGGAAGTTCTGCTGGAAGCCGTCGTCGTGCGCCAGATACTGTACCTCTTTCCCGCGCTCTTTGAAGGCCAGCCCGTGATCGGAAAAATAGACCATCGAGAAGCTGTCGCCCGTGTTCTGCAGCCGGGTATACAGCTTGCTGAGCAGGTCGTCGGTCTGGGTCATGGTCTGCAGATAGCAGGACGTCTCTTTCGACTGCACAAACTCCGCGTATTTCCCCTGAGTGCGATCGCAGGCCTGCGGGTGTGAACCCATCAGGTGCAGCACGATCAGCTGCGGCTGAGTACGCTGGGTGCTGAACACCTGCGCGGTCATTTTCAGCAGCGCTGTATCCTGCGTATTCTTATCCGCTTCAAAATCCCCGCTTTTCAGGAACTGCGCTTCGTCTGCGCGGCGGGCGATACTGGCGATGGCGGTATCGTATTCGCCAATCTGTCCCTGATTAGAGAACCACCAGCTCTGGAATCCGGCGCGGTTGGCCAGGGTCACAAAGTTGTCCTGATACTGCGGCTTGTTGTCCACCACCCGATTAAGGGTCAACCCCAGCGACTTTTGCGTTGAACCGCTGGCGGCAATGTAATCGGTAAACAATGCACCGTTCACTTTGCTGGCAAACGGGGTGTTATCCCAGTGTCCGCCAAAGGCACCCAGCGCATCGCGACGAGCGCTTTCACCGATCACCACCATATAGATGTGGTATTTCGGTTTCACCGCCAGCACGTTCCAGGTGTCCTTGATCTGCGACAGGGCGCTCATCCGCGCCTGTTCATCCAGCACTTCCTGGTTGTTCACCACCACGTCTTTCACAAAGCGAAACACCGGGTAGCCGGTATCTTTCAGCTTGAACACGCCGCCCCAGGCCAGGTTCTGCACCGGCGCGACAAAAAAGGTCGCCACGCTGAACACCAGACACAGGGTATCTAATTTACCCCACACTTTTTTCGGCTGCGGCTTACGTCGCACGGCAATTACGCCAAGGGCAAAGATAAACAGGCCCACCACGTAGTTGTACCACGGGAAAATGGTCAGAATTTCCGTCGACTCTTCCATGTTGGTGGAGTGCATCGCCAACAGGGTATTAAAGTTTGGTGAGCCGTAGGCCTGAGAGAACGGGAAATACAACGCGGCGATCAGCGAGCACAGCCCAATCACGCCTTTCTGCAGGCGCGGTGTGCGCAACCAGAGCAGGTGCAAAATACAGGTGAACGCCACCGCATACAGCAGACTGAACGAATAGCCCGACGCAAAGTTAATCAGCAACGATTGTAAAAAATAGAATCCCGTCCACGGGCTTAAGGCCCGACTGCGGGTAATGAGCGTGTCTTTCAGGGTTAAATTCATAGGTCACTGTCGTGAAAACGCCATGTGCTCACCCTGGCGCCAAGGGTCAAAACCTGCCTGAGAATGCGTAGAAGGGGAAGTGAGGTCCGCGTCTGCGAGCCGCAAATAGTGCAGGGCTGCAAGAAGATAGAGCCAGTGGCGTTCCAGGTCAATAGTTATAAAGTGGGCGATATGAGAAGAGGATTACAATTCCGTAAAAAAGATCGGGGGATAACGTTCAAACGGACAGTTTACAGGGGGTTGATGACAAAAAAATGACGCGGCGTACCGGGACGCCGCTTAGCGTGAAGGTTTGTCGTTCTGCTGAGGTTTGCCGTTAATAATGTCGCAAATCATATTCAGCAGCATTAAGCGTACTTTAAAGGGAGAGTGGCTAAACACGTGCATACACCTCTTGAATTCGTTCATGTGACCTCCTGTTGAGTGATCCCTCCGATCCGTGAAGGGTGACTGCATTACATACAGATATAGCACAGGCTATATTGTATAGCCAAGGCTATTACGTTAATTTTTTGTGCTTGTGTAGTGATGGTTTACAATGGCCGCCCGTGTATTGATTTGCTGGATGCGTCATCCGCAAGAGGAAGCACCAATGAACCGCCGTGCAGGTAAACCAATAACTAAAAAAATGACGCAACTGGTCAATGTTGAAGAGCATGTCGAAGGCTTTCGTCAGGTCCGCGAAGCGCATCGTCGGGAGTTGATCGACGACTACGTTGAGCTGATTTCCGATCTGATCCGCGAAGTGGGCGAGGCCCGTCAGGTGGATATGGCCGCCCGCCTTGGCGTCTCCCAGCCAACGGTGGCAAAAATGCTCAAGCGTCTGGCGACGGTGGGGCTGATCGAACTGATCCCGTGGCGCGGGGTATTTCTGACCGCAGAAGGGGAGAAGCTGGCGCAGGCGAGCCGCGAACGCCATCAGATCGTCGAAAACTTTCTGTTGGTTCTCGGCGTCAGCCCGGATATCGCCCGCCGCGACGCCGAGGGGATGGAACACCACGTCAGCGAAGAGACGCTGCAGCAGTTTCACGCATTTACCCTTAAACACGGATCGTCCGCTGAATGACCCTTCCTGGCTTGCAGGCGCTGGCCCGCGATCGTTTCTTTCATCTTTTACTGGTTATCGGCGTGGGGCTCAGTTTTCTGGTTCCCTTTGCGCCGTCGTTGTGGCCTGCCGCCATCGACTGGCACACCATTATTACCCTCTCCGGGCTGATGATGCTGACCAAAGGGGTCGAGCAGAGCGGCTTCTTTGACGTTTTAGGCCGCAAGCTGGTGCGCCGTTTCGCCACCGAGCGGCGGCTATCGCTGTTTATGGTCTTCTCTGCGGCGCTGCTGTCGACTTTTCTGACTAACGACGTGGCGCTGTTTATCGTGGTACCGCTAACGTTGACGCTGCGTAAGCTGTGCGAGATCCCGGTCAACCGGCTGATCATCTTTGAAGCGCTGGCGGTCAATGCCGGGTCGCTGCTGACGCCGATTGGCAATCCGCAAAATATCCTCCTGTGGGGGCGATCCGGGCTGTCGTTTGCCGCCTTTAGCGGGCAGATGGCGCCGCTGGCGCTGGCCATGATGTTGACGCTGGGGCTGGTGTGCTGGTTTGCTTTTCCGGCAAAAGCGCTCAACTACCATAGCGGCGCGTCCGCGCCGCAGTGGAAACCGCGCCTGATCTGGAGTTGTCTGGTGCTGTATCTGGTCTTTCTGGCCGCCCTTGAGCTGAAGCAGGAACTGTGGGGAGCCTTGCTGGTGGCGGGCGGTTTCTTACTGCTGGCGCGACGGGTGTTGATCAACGTGGACTGGACGCTGCTGCTGGTGTTTATGGCGATGTTTATCGACGTGCATCTGTTGATTCAGGTTCCGGCGCTGCAGGGGCTGTTACACAGCGTCGGTGGGCTCTCGCAGCCGGGGCTGTGGCTGACGGCCATCGGCCTGTCGCAGTTTATCAGCAACGTTCCGGCCACTATTTTACTGCTTAACTACGTGCCGCCAACGGCGATGCTGGCGTGGGCAGTGAATATCGGGGGCTTTGGTTTGCTGCCGGGGTCGCTGGCTAATCTGATTGCCCTCAGGATGGCGAACAATCGCCGCATCTGGTGGCGTTTCCACCTGTGGTCGCTGCCGATGTTGCTCTGGGCGGGGCTGATGGGATACGGATTACACCTTCTTCTGCAGGCGTAAGATAAAAAAAAGCGGGCTATTCAGCCCGCTTTTTTATTGTCTGTAATGCAATTAGTTCAGACGAACCGGCATACCGGAGCGGTTCTGAATCGCCTGATCGACAACCGTGGTGTCCACATCCTGCTGGCTGGTGATGGCCTGCACGTTGCTGGTCAGGGTGACCGGGACGGTAACGTTGTTGTTGATCTGCTCTTCGCTGGTGGACAGCGGGTTATGCACTTCGAGGTAGCGGCTGCCATCCGGCTCGGTTGTCGCTTTCACCGGCTCGTTAATGAACTGCACGCGGGTGCCGACCGGCACGTTCTCGAACAGGAATTTGATATCGTCGTTACGCAGACGCACGCAGCCGTGGCTCACGCGCAGGCCGATACCGAAGTTCGCATTGGTACCGTGAATCGCGTACAGGCGACCGATATACAGCGCGTACAGACCCATAGGGTTATCCGGGCCAGCCGGAACAACGGCAGGCAGCGGCTCGCCTGCAGCGATGTATTCCGCGTGCATTTTGGCGGTTGGCGTCCAGGTTGGACCCGCTTTCTTACGCTCAACTTTGGTGGTCCAGTTCATCGGCGTATCTTTGCCTAACTGACCGATACCGATTGGCAGCACGATGACGGTGTTGGTGCCTTTCGGGTAGTAGTACAGACGCATTTCGGCGCTGTTAATGACGATGCCTTCATGGACAGTGTCCGGCAGGATCAGCTGCTGAGGAATGTTCAGCACCGTGCCGCCTTTTGGCAGGTACGGATCAACGCCAGGGTTGGCTTCCATCAGGTTGGAGAGGCCCAGCTGGTATTCAGCGGCAAAGTACTCAAGCGGCTGAGAATTGCCTTCCTCAATGGTCACGACCTGGTTCTGTCCGACCAGACGGCTACCGTCGGTTGGCAGTGGATAGGTGACAGCAGAAGCGGTCTTGCAAAACCCTACTACGGCAAACGCCACTGCAAAAAGCGATGTTAATTTCATATTCATGGTGTGCGAGGTATCTGTGCCACTACGGCATGTAGTTAAAGGTATGAACGGTTTAGCCGCGCATTATATGTGCATTCACCGCATCATGGAATTCGGATGTGTACTAAATCACACTTTTTTCGATATTAATAACCTTTAGACCCACGTTGTTACACGCGATCTCGTTCTGGAATTGTGGCATAATGCCGGGTTTATCACACTTCTTGCAGGAATTCCCCGTGTTAGTTACCAGCAACATCACTATGCAGTTTGGCAGTAAGCCGCTGTTTGAAAACATTTCCGTCAAATTTGGCGGCGGCAACCGTTACGGCCTGATTGGTGCCAACGGTAGCGGAAAGTCCACCTTCATGAAGATCCTCGGCAACGATTTAGAGCCGTCGCTGGGTAACGTTTCTCTCGATCCGAACGAGCGCATCGGTAAGCTGCGTCAGGATCAGTTTGCTTTTGAAGAGTTCACGGTGCTCGACACGGTGATCATGGGTCACGGCGAACTGTGGGAAGTGAAGCAAGAGCGCGACCGTATCTATGCGCTGGCCGAAATGAGCGAAGAAGACGGCTATAAAGTGGCCGACCTTGAAGTGCTGTACGGTGAGATGGACGGTTACTCTTCTGAATCCCGCGCGGGCGAACTGCTGCTGGGCGTGGGTATCCCCGTTGAGCAGCATTACGGTCTGATGAGCGAAGTCGCGCCGGGCTGGAAACTGCGTGTTCTGCTGGCGCAGGCACTGTTCTCCAATCCAGAAATCCTGCTGCTCGATGAACCGACGAACAACCTGGACATCGATACCATTCGCTGGCTGGAGCAGACGCTGAACGATCGCGACAGCACCATGATCATCATTTCGCACGACCGTCACTTCCTGAACATGGTTTGTACCCACATGGCGGATCTGGACTACGGCGAACTGCGCGTCTATCCGGGCAACTACGACGAATACATGACCGCGGCCACCCAGGCGCGTGAGCGTCTGCTGTCTGATAACGCCAAGAAAAAAGCCCAGATTGCTGACCTGCAATCCTTCGTCAGCCGCTTTAGCGCCAACGCCTCTAAATCGCGTCAGGCAACTTCTCGTGCGCGTCAGATCGATAAGATCAAGCTCGACGAAGTCAAAGCGTCCAGCCGTCAGAACCCGTTCATCCGCTTTGAGCAGGACAAGAAACTGTTCCGTAATGCGCTGACCGTCGAAGAATTGTCGAAAGGTTTCGACAATGGCCCACTGTTTAAAAAATTCAATCTGCTGCTGGAAGTGGGCGAGAAGATTGCCATTCTCGGCGCTAACGGCGTGGGTAAAACCACGATGCTGAAAACGCTGATTGGCGAGCTGGAAGCGGATCACGGTACCGTTAAATGGTCCGAGAATGCGCAGATTGGTTACTACGCTCAGGATCACGCGGACGAGTTTGATAACGATCTGACCGTCTTCGACTGGATGAGCCAGTGGAAGTCAGAAGGCGATGACGAGCAGGTGGTACGCAGCTTCCTCGGTCGCCTGCTGTTCAGCCAGGACGATATCAAAAAGCCGGCGAAAGTACTCTCCGGTGGTGAGAAAGGGCGCATGCTGTTCGGTAAGCTGATGATGCAAAAACCGAACATCCTGGTGATGGACGAACCGACCAACCACCTGGACATGGAATCGATCGAATCGCTGAACATGGCGCTGGAGATGTATCAGGGCACCCTGATCTTCGTCTCTCACGACCGTGAGTTTGTCAGCTCGCTGGCGACCCGCGTGATTGAAGTTACGCCGGAGCGCGTGGTGGACTTCACCGGTAACTACGAAGATTACCTGCGCAGCAAAGGCATCGACAACTAATTTCCCGTCGTCTTTCGCGCTGCAGCCAACCCAGCTGTAGCGCGAAATATTGTGGGATAGGGCTACACCACCCACTCACTCCCTTCAACGCCATTCACCCGCAGCTTGCGTTGTTCACCCGCCGTTAACGACACCTTCAGCGCTTTCCAGGCCGGACGATAATCCCCGCGAGAGGTCACGTTCAGGTTGATGGTTGCGCCATCGCACACCATTTCCCATTCTACCCACAGTGCGTTTCCTTTTTGATAACCCCAGCTTTCGCCGTCATCTTCAAACAGCAGACCAGACGTTGTACCGACGCCTTTCAGCGGGAACAGCTTCAGTTCACGGGCATCATCTTTCTCGGCTGACACATGAGTAATGCGTTCGCTCAGCGGTAAACCCGCCCCGGCACGCACCATTAACGGCAGTTTTTCCAGCGGGGCGTCACGGGTGATCCACTGGCCGCCGGAGAACCACTCATGGCTGTAAAAATCGTACCAGCCGCTTTCATTGTCCGGCAGCCAGATACGGCGTTCGCGCTGGGCGGCCTCGACGACGCTGGCGACTAACACATCGCGGCCCAGCAGGAAATCATCGCACTCTTCGAAGGTCTGCTGGTCATGCTCGTGATCGAGGAAGGTCGGACGCAGCATCGGCTCATCGTCGGCATGCGCTTGCCAGAGCAGGGTATACAGATACGGCAGCAGGCGATAGCGCAGCTCAATCGCACCACGAATGGCAGGGGTGACGCCCGGATACATCCACGGCTCGTTCACTGTGCGATCGTCATTCCACGAGTGAATGGTAAAGCGCGGATGCATCACGCCGTTTTGCACCCAGCGCACGAACAGTTCCGCGTCCGGTTTATCGCCGGAAAAACCGCCGACGTCGTGGCCCACGTTAAACAGACCGGACAGGCTCATACCCAGCCCCATGCGAGTGTTGTAGCGAAGCGTGTCCCAGTTGGTGCGGTTATCGCCGCTCCAGGTCTGCACGTAGCGCTGCATCCCGGCGCAGCCGGAGCGGGAAATCAGGTAAGGACGTTTTTCCGGCGCGAAACGCTGCTGCGCTTCCATCGAGGCACGCATCATCAGCAGCGGCATCACCGGGCGAATGTGCTTGATGGCAATTTCCTGACCAAAGCCGTGGCAGCGCGCTTCGCCATCCCACACTTCAAACTCGTTGTTATCGTTCCAGGTGGAATCGATGCCCATTTCCAGCAGCTGGGTGGTGACGCCGTTCTGCCACCACTCGACGGTTTTGGGATGCGTAAAGTCGAGGTGCGAACCTTCATCATCCCAGAAGCTGGAACGCTCTGGCGCGTCGGTTTCAGAATCGCGAATGAACAGTCCCTGTTCCGCCACTTCGTTGTAGCGCGGATGATCCTGCAGCAGGCACGGCTTGATGTTTGCGGCTAACTTCAAACCCGCATCGTGGAACGCCTGGCTCATCACCTTCGGCTGCGGCACTTTGTCATGGTTCCAGTTAAAGACGTAGCGCTTGCCGTTAATCGAGGTATAGCCGGATGAAAGCTGGAACGAATCGCACGGGATCGCGTGCTCTTCACACAGGCGGATAAAGTTCATCAGCTGGTTCTGTGCATCCGGCGCGTCGGTGTAGTGCATGGTCGAGCCACTGTAACCCAGGCTCCATTTTGGCCCGAACAGCGTTTTGCCAGTCAGACGGACAAAGGCTTTGGTCACATCCAGCACGCGTTTGCCGGTAAAGATATAGTAATCGATATCGCCCGCTTCGGCCTGCCAGCGACGGTAGGCGGTATGGTAGTTGTCGATTTCGTTGCCGAGATCCAGCCAGCAGCTGCTGAGGTTGTCGTAAAACAGGCCGTAGCTCACGTCGTCGCGGCGGGCGATGGTAAACGGAATGTGTTTGTACAGCGGATCGGTGCTGACCGCGTTGTAACCCATCGCATCGAGGTTACGCATCTCAAAGCGCTTGCCGTTACGCTGCAAATCACCCGCTTTCTCGCCCAGACCATAAAAGCGTTCGTCCTTGCGACGGCTCAGGTAGTGCGCCACGCCGTCGCCGTGCGCATTGAGCAGATAGGCGCTGGTGGGGCGGTCGTTAACCAGTTCCTGCCACGCACCGGCTTCATTGCGATACTGCCACTCCAGCCACAGCGGCTGATGGACGGTCACGCGCAGATGTTCAGTGGCGACGGTCAACGTCTCGTCGGTGTGGGTCAGCGTCCAGCAGGGGCAGGTAAAACCGCTGATATCGTCACGAGAACGGCCTTCCCACGGCACATCTTTTTGTGGGGCAATGCTCCAGGTTTTATCCAGTGCCAGCTCGCCTTTGCGCTTAATCAGCACGCGGAACAGGTTCTCTTCCAGCACATACAGGCACAGGCGATGCTGATTATCGACCAGCAGTTCCAGATGGTTCGCCGACTGCTTATCCAGGGTCCAGTTCTTCAGAGTTTTCATACGTCTCACATCCACTATCAGGCGCGCTTGGCGCGACGTTCAGCAATAAATGCCACCAGGAAACATGCGCCAATCAGGTCAAAGAAACCCATGGCAATAAAGAGCGGGTTAAAGCCGATTTTGTCGGCGGTCACACCAATTAACAGGGAGAACAGGAAGCTGGCGATCCACGCTGCCGAGCCGCGCATCCCGTTCACGGTCGCCATCTGGCCTTTGTCAAATGACTCGACGACCAGCGCACTCAGCATGCAGGAGATAATCTGGTGGCCAAAGCCGCCGATCGAGATCAGTGCAATGGTGATATACGGGTCGCGGGTAATGGCCACCGTTGCCAGGGAGATCATCAAAAATGCACCGGTGACGGAGCTGGCGACCACCGAGTTCACGCGGGAGCAGCCGAACAGGCGGGTGTAAAGACGGGTGAGATAACCGCTTGCGACGCTGCCAAGGTCGGCGGCCAGGAACGGCAGCCAGGCAAACATCGCTATCTGTTTCAGGTCCATACCGTGTTCTTTGGCGAGATACAGCGGAACCCAGAAGCTCAGTACGGCCCAGGCGGGTTCGGCCATAAAGGCCGGGATGGCGATACCGTAAAAGCGTTTGTTTTTTGAGACGGTTTTTAGCGCGGTCAGGAAAGGCAGTTTTACGGCAGGCGGCTCGTTATCCTGCTGGATGAAAGCCAGTTCGTCCTTGCCGAGGTTAGGGTGCTGTTCCGGGTTATGGTAGAACGCCCACCACAAAATCACCCACAGCAGAGCCAGTACGCCGGTAAACATAAACGCACCCTGCCAGCCGAAGGAGGCGTGGGCGAAGTAAATAATCGGCGGTGCCAGCATTGCACCAATCGAGAAGCCCACACCCGCCCAGCCAGCGGCGATCGGACGTTCTGATTTCGGGAACCATTCACCAATGGTTTTGGCGTTCGCAGGGGTGGCGGCCGCTTCCGACGCGCCCATAAAGAAGCGCAGGATCGCCAGATGCACCCAGCTGCCTGCACCGGCGTGGAAAATACACATCATTGCCCAGATACCGGCACACACCATAAAGCCAATCTTCAGGCCAATCACATCAATCAGCCACCCGCACAGCGGCTGGAAAATGGTGTAGGCAATCTGGAAGGCACCGACAATCCATGAATATTGTTCGGTGGTGATCCCCATACTCTCTTTCAGCTCGGGGGCGAGGATGCCTAACGAGTTACGGGTGATGTAGTTAACAGTGACGCCCAGCAAAAACAGCACCAGCACATACCAGCGCAGATTTTTAATGACGCGGCGGGTTTTCCCGACCGCGACGGTGTGATTAATGTCCTGACTCATTACTCGGTCTCCACATGACGGACTGCAGGGTACGTAGGTTAAGGTGTCACACCGATTTATCAGTTTTAGGTGTTGTTGCTATACAACTAGTATGGAAGGTGTGTGACCAATTGAACTTAAGACAGAAGATGAGCGAGAAATAGTGGGATTTGTGCAAGTTTTTTCATGAGTCTTAAAAATGATCGCTAATTATGATAATTAAATGAGTTATTACACGGTTTGCATGTTGTGAAAATTTATTCATTTAACATTTGGGGGAAGATCACATAATGGAGAAAAGGCTAAAAATCGCCGAAATCGCCGCCCGAACCCAGCTGTCGATCAGTACCGTTTCCAGGGTGCTGGCAGGGAAGGCGAACACCAGCGAAAAGGCGCGCAAAAAGGTGCTGGAATGTGCGCGCGAGCTGGGGGTGATGGACGGGATGGCCGCCGGGCGTTTGCTGCTCAACAGTTTGATGGTCTTCGCACCGCAGCGGGCGTTTGATGAGCGGTCCGACATCTTTTATTACCGGGTGATCCAGAGCGTGAGTAAAGCGCTGGTATCGCATGAAGTCAGACTGCGTTACTGCGCGCTGGAAGAGAACGACGGCGATGCCCAGCAGTTCCTGGCGCGCATGAACGAAGCAGACACGCAGGCGGCCATCTTGCTGGGGATCGACGATCCGCATATTCACGATCTGGCAGTGGATGTGGGTAAACCCTGCATGCTGATCAACTGTCGGGATCGGCGGATGCGTCTGCCTGCGGTGGCACCCGATCACCGTGCTATCGGCGAACTCGCGGCAGAATACCTGTTTGAAATGGGGCATCGTGAAGTGGTCAATGTGCTCTGCCTGCGCCGTTACACCATGGAGCTGCGTCTGGCGGGCATCCGGGATGCGTGGCAACAGCACAATCTCCGCTTCCAGGATAAACGCGATCTGCTGGTGGTCCCGAGCTTCAGCGCTAAAGAAACCGAGCAACGGGTCAGCGAATGGCTCAGTCAAACCCCGGCGAAAAACCTGCCGACCGCCTTTCTGGTGGGGGGCGATTTTATGGCCGCAGGCACCATCAGCGCGTTACAAAAGCACGGCTTGCGGGTGCCACAGGATGTATCGGTCATGAGCATTGATGGTTTTAATCTGGCGGCGATCCAGGATGTTCCCTTAACAGCTGTCCATGTCCCGCGGGATGAGCTGGGAGGTGAAGCGGTTCATCTGCTCCAGCAGCGGTTTTTGCGCCCGGAAGCGCCGGTCGGGACGTTACTTCTCAACGGCACGCTGGCGGTGCGGGAGTCGGTACGGCGGATACGTCAGGGAAAAAGACGCACCGCCGTTGATCGTGAAGGGCTGTACGACGATTAAGCCATGCCGAGGGCGCGCTTACCGTGGATGTTCAGATCGTCAACGGTAAAGCGTGACTGCCAGTCAGACTCATAATCTTCACGCGGGAAATCGCCCGGTGACGCACCGGTTTCCAGCGCCGCTTTGACCTTCTTCGCATAGGCGAGGTTTTTCTCGCACATTGGGGCCGCCGGAATGTACATCACGTTGCCCCAGCCCTGCTGGTCATCCACCGGTGCCACCGAGTGGATCACATCGCAATGCCACCATACGGAATCACCGGCTTCCAGCGCCGGAATACTGGTTAATGCGTCGATCAGCAGCGGATGCCACTGGGCGGAAATCGGCAGCACGCGACCCGGCGCCACGCCGCACAATTCATCTTCCGGCACATCATCCAGCAGCGGACGCAGCAGAATATAGGCCATCGCTTCCGGGATCGGCACCACGTGCAGCAGGCCCTGATCCGGGATCATGTCCGACAGCGCGGTCCAGCCCTGGAAGGTGCGGAACACCGAGCATTTGGTGGTGTTATCCACGGTGTACTCTTCCACGTCGGTACGGTGCGCGGCGTTCCATGGATCGTACTGATCGACATTGCCATCGAACACCCGGGCAAAGACCTGCTGATAGGCCGGGAGCAGCCAGCGCTCCAGCGCCCCGGAGTCGGTATGCGCCCCGAGCCCTTTGGAGGTGGTTCCCGGCGGGCGGCGGCGAATGCGGTCCGGGTAAATCACGCTGACGTCGGGGTTAAACCACTGCTTGCCGTTGCTCTCAAAGGTCCATAAACGGTTCAGGAACGATTGCACCTGGGCCATCTCTTCGCTCTGGCGCGCTTCCATCTGCGCGTGTGACCAGTAGATCGGGTAGATCTCCGGGCGGGAGGCGGTCAAGCTACCGAAGAAGTTATCCCCCGGGCCTTTATAAACGTCGTCGAAGCGGTTGAGATCCAGATAGTCGAGCATGGCGTTATCCCACGCCAGCGCCTGCTCACGCGGGAAATGACCTTTGATCACCGCGCAACCGCGACGCTTGACGGCCTCGCGCTGCGCCGGGCTGATGTTTCCGCTCTGCACATCGGCAAACGGGATCACCGGCCAGACGGCATCGCCTTTGCTTTTCAGCGCGTTAATCTCTGCCACCCGGCTGGCAATCTTGTCGCTCAGGCGATCAAACACCGCCTGCACGTCGCCAATCTGTGCGCGCAACTCGCGCTTCATCTGACGGATCGCCGCTTTGTGATCGGCAGGCAAGGTTTCACTGGTAAAGGTTACGCTCATAACAGCCTCGCTATCTTTCATTCGAAAGTTAATGTGATTACAAGTGATACTTTAGGTTAAAAATAAGTTAATGCAAGTTGAAAAACTTGATGGGGTGCACAGGCTGAGAAAAGAAAGGGAATAACGCCGGAGGGATCTCCGGCGGGACGATCAGAGGCTGAACGGCGGGGTGTTATCGAGGACGGCCTGAATCACATTCAGCGCGCCCTGCTGGTTGTTGTCGTCGGTCTGGAAGCGGGAAAGGGCTTTGATGCTGTCGCTGGCGTTGCCCATTGCGAACGAGTAGTTCACGAATTTGAGCATTTCAGCGTCGTTGCCGCTGTCGCCAATCGCCACGCAGGCCTGCGGGGAGACTTTCCAGCGTTTCAGCAGGCGACTGATACCGTTGGCTTTGTGCAGGCCGGGGATAATCAGATCGACAAAACCAAACCCGCTGGTGACCGGCTTCATGATCCCGTCGAGGGAGACATGCAGCGCATCGACCAGATTCGGGATATCGCTGTCGGGCAGGTTCAGCGAGAACTTAAACAGCACATCGTCGATCTCGCGGTAGTCGCTGACGCGCTGTAAGCGGTGGTAGTGCTTTGACATCAGCGCGACAAACGACTCCGGCGCTTTATCGCTTATATACGCACTCTCCAGCCCGCAGGCGACGAAGTTCAGCGACGTATCTTTCAGCAGCTCACCAAACACCACCTGCGATTCATGCTGCGTCAGTTCGCCATGGAAAATCTGCTCGCCGTGATCGAACACCAGCGCGCCGTTTTCGGCCACGAAGGAGATCTGCGATTTCAGTTCCGGGAAAAACGAGATCAGCTGGTAATACTGATTGCCGCTGGCGACAACGAATTCAATATTACGCGCCTGAAGTTGCTGGAATTGCGCCTGAAAGCGGTCACGATCGTACTGCTTGGCGTCATTGAGAAAAGTCCCGTCCATGTCTGTGACGATAACTTTAACGGTCATACATTGCGCTCCTGAATCACTGCGTTCGAAACATTCTAATAACAAGGTGACGGGGAGCACAAATTTAATTTCGAATGAAGGTAAAAGCGGGGTGGCGGAGGTAAAAGCAAAACGGCAACATCGTTGCCGTTTTTAGTGTTTGCTCCCTTTCCCTGTGGGAGAGGGCCGGGGTGAGGGCATCGGTGCGCACAGTCCCTCACTCACCCTCTGACCCTACGGGAGAGAGGATTGTTCCGGGCAGCGTTTTACAGAGTATGCACAGTAAATGTAGGCCCGGTAAGCGTAGCGCCACCGGGCATTGTCGAGGTTACAGCGTATGCTCGGTGCGGGCGATGATATCGTCCTGCGCATCCGGGGACAGGGCGGTGAAGAATGCCGAGTAACCCGCAACACGCACCACCAGGTCACGATACTGGTCCGGGTGTTGCTTCGCTTCCAGTAGCGTCTCGCGGGAGACGATGTTGTACTGAATATGCCAGCCTTTATGCTCCTCGAAGAAGGTGCGCAGCAGCACCATCAGCTTCTGCCGGTCGCTGTCGTTATCCAGCGTCGCCGGATTCAGCTTCTGATTCAGCAGTACGCCGCCGAGGATCGCCTCGGTCGGCAGCTTCCCGACCGAACCAATAACCGCTGTCGGGCCCAGATGGTCGGTGCCGGAAGCCGGGCTTGCGCCTTCGGCCAGCGGGGTATGGGCTTTACGCCCGTCCGGCGTCGCCATGGTTGCGGCACCAAACGGCACGTTAGCCGAAATAGACGACGTCCCGGCGTAGTAGTTGCCACCGATCGGGCCGCGGCCGTAGCGCGGGTTATGGTACTGCTTCAGCTCTTCGATGTAGGTCTGGTAAGCCCGGGCCAGCAGCAGATCCACGCTGTCATCGTCGTTGCCGTACTTCGGTGCACCGTTGATCAGACGCTGACGCAGCTGTTCGTGGGTCAGCCCTTCGTAGTCATCCGCCAGCGCGGCCGCCAGCTGTTGCTGACCGATAGCACCCTGCTCGAACACCAGCTTACGCACCGCGGCCAGGCTGTTGCCGAGGTTGGCGATCCCCACCTGCAGGCCAGATACCCAGTCGTACTTCGCGCCGCCCTGTTTGATGCTTTTCGCGCGCTCGATACAGTCATCGACCAGCGCCGAGCACAGGATGTCGTGGACGTTCTCTTCCAGCATGGTATCGACGACGTACTCAATTTCGATCGATTTACGGGTGTAGTACGTAATCTGGCGATCCCAGGCGGCCATCACTTCGTCGAAGTTGGCAAAGTTACCGGCAGAGAGCGCTTTTACCTGCGGCAGGAACACTTTGCCGCTGGTGGCATCGCGGCCGCCTTCCATTGCCGCCAGCATCACGCGGGCAAAGTTAATAAAGCTCATCCCGGTGCAGCGGTAGCTCCACTTGCCGCCGACGGCGGTTTCGATGCAGCCAATCGCCGCGTAATCATAGGCATCGGCTTTTTCGACGCCGAGCTTGATGAACTCTGAAATCACAATCTCATCGTTGTTAAACGCCGGCATCCCGAAGCCGCAGCGGATCACCTGCACGCAGGCATCGAGGAAGTCGTTGCTCATGCCCGCATGGTAACGCACGCTCAGGTTCGGCTGGGTGGAACGCAGGCGGCCGCAGGATTCCAGAATCGCGTAGGAGAGCGGGTTAACCGCGTCCATCGGCACATCGTTCACCAGCATCTGGCCGCCAATGGTGACGTTCTGATACAGCGGGCTCCCGGCAGAGGCTTTTGAGTGCGAACCAGAACGGATCTTGTTCACTTCCAGCAGTTTCAGCCAGCAGCTGTGCAGCAGCTCGATGGCGTGCTCGCGATCCAGAGACTGGCTCAGCTCTACGTCGCGGCGATAGTACGGGTAAAGATACTGGTCCATACGGGCAAACGACACCGAGTGGCCGTTGGATTCAATCTGCAGGATCAGCTGGATGAAGTAGCACAGCTGCAGCGCCTGCCAGAAGGTTTTCGGCGGCTCGTGGGCGATCACATCGCAGTTTTCGGCCATCGCCAGCAGCTCATCGCGGCGGCTTTCGCGGGTTTCGGTTTTCGCCATCTCACGGGCCAGATCGGCAAAACGTTCGATATGCAGGCTCACCGCTTCCAGCACGATATCCACCGCTTTCAGGAACTGGTCGCCGTGCAGATCGTCAAAGCAGGTGAGGTTAATGCGGGTGCGACGCTCATCCACCTTGTGGCGCATGCCGTCGAGGCCTTTTTCCAGCAACAGCGGGAAGTTCACCGCCAGGTGCGCATCACCGGAGGTCATGTTGCCTTCGGCTTTGATAATGCCGGTTTCCAGCAGGCCTTTTTGCTCATCGGTGAACATACCGTAGCAGCGATCCTGGACCGTCTGGCCGCGCCACCACGGGCACAGGGTATGCAGCACGCGCTTGTTCTCTTCGCTGACCGCAAAGCCCGCGCCCGGGCGATCCGCCAGATCGTCAATCTCTTTCTCAATCCACGAGACGGTGTATTCCGGGAAGATTGGCGCGGCGCGCACCTCGCTTGCCTGATTACCGATAATCAGCTCGTCATGTTTGATCCAGATGGTGCGCTCGGTCAGGTGATGGGCCAGCGCCAGCGCGCGACGCACCGGGATCGGCTTATCCATATGCTGCTGGTACATTTCGGTGTAGTGCTGCGCGCGTTCGGTACAGACCGGCGGCTTAACAATGTGGATCAGGGCCGATTTGTGCGCCTGAATGCGATCGCTCAGGGTAGTAAGATTCAGCTGTGTCATAACATTATCCTCGTAAGGTCGCGGTTAACCCTTTTTGGGCGGCATAGTGCCGGGCAAAATCCAGTAAGGCAGGGTTATCGAGCGGTTTATCTGGGGCAGAGTAAGGTTGGCCGAGCAGGTGATATTTGTTCATGCCAAGGGTGTGGTACGGCAGAAAATGGATGTCGTGGACGTTCAGTTCGTCGGCGGCAAAATTGGTGATAGCGGTAATGGAAGCTTCATCGGCGTTAAAGCCCGGGATCAGCGGTACGCGGATGGTGAGCTGTTTTCCGGCGGCGGCAAGGCGCTTGAGGTTGTCCAGCACCCGTTTGGCGGAGCCGTCGGTCCACTGTTTAAAGACCTTGCCGTCGACGTGCTTCAGGTCGGCCAGAAACAGATCGATAAAGGGTAATGAAGGTGCGATAGAGTGCCACGGCACATGCAGGCAGGTTTCTACCGTGGTGTGGATCCCCTGCGCATGGCTGCGCTCAAACAGCGCGCGGGCCAGCTCCGGGTTCATAAAGGGTTCGCCGCCGGAGAGGGTGATCCCGCCGCCGCTGCGGTCGTAAAACGGCTTATCGCGCAGGACGGTGGCCATGATATCCGCCACCTGCTGCTCTTCACCGCAGACGGTCAGCGCCTGCGTCGGGCAACAGTGGGTGAGGGCGTCGAGCCGCGGGGCGTCGAGTTTTTCCCGGTGGATAACCAGACCGGTCAGCGTGCGGTCGATAACCCCCGGCGCGGCCTGTTGGCAGAGGTCGCACCCTTCCAGGCACAGGCGAGCATCAAACAGCACCTCCCGGGCGCGGTCGCGGCTCTCCGGGTTTTGGCACCAGCGGCAGCTCAGCGAGCAGCCTTTCATAAATACAACGGTGCGGATACCCGGGCCGTCATGGGTGGAGTAGCGCTGAATGTTGAAGATCATAATGTCGCCTCTTATTGCGTATGAAGATTAAATTACTTTCGAATGAAAGTTATCTTGATGTGCATCAACTCTGAGGCAGGTTTTGCCGTGATAGGGTTACGGCAGATTCAATTTTGAGGACCACATCATGGAACTGTATCTCGACACATCCGACGTAGTAGCCGTTAAAACCCTGGCCCGCATCTTTCCGCTGGCAGGCGTCACCACTAATCCGAGCATTGTTGCTGCAGGCAAAACGCCGCTGGAGGTGTTACTGCCTCAGCTGCAGGAGGCGATGGGTGGTCAGGGGCGTCTGTTTGCTCAGGTGATGGCCACAACGGCCGAGGGCATGGTAGAAGACGCGCTAAAGCTGCGCGCCATCATTACCGATCTGGTGGTGAAAGTACCGGTGACGGCAGAAGGACTGGCGGCAATCAAAATGCTGAAAGCGCGGGGCGTGCCGACGCTGGGCACGGCGGTGTACAGCGCGGCACAGGGGTTGATGGCAGCGCTGGCGGGCGCGGAATATGTTGCCCCGTACGTTAACCGGGTCGATGCGCAGGGCGGGGATGGGATCCAGACGGTTGCCGAGCTGCAGCAGTTGCTGACGCTCCATGCGCCGCAGTCAAAAGTACTGGCGGCAAGCTTCAAAACCCCGCGTCAGGCGCTGGATTGCCTGCTGGCTGGCTGTGAATCCATCACCCTGCCGCTGGACGTGGCGCAGCAGCTTATCGCCTCTCCGGCGGTTGATGCGGCGATTGCTAAGTTCGAGCAGGACTGGCAGAACGCCTTTGGACGCACCTCAATTTAACGCGGCACCGAACAGTTCCCTCTCCCTTGAGGGAGAGGGAGAAACGTGCGCGCTGTTGCCCTCACCCCGCCCCTCTCCCACCGGGAGAGGGAGAAAACACTAAAAACGCCACCTGGCGGTGCCGTTTTGCTTTAACCTCCGCACACCTCACACCCCGGATTGCGCATCAGCTTCATCTCGCGGAACTGGCAGGTCATCGCGTCGTACATCACGATTTTCCCCGCTGCAGGCGTGCCGTAGTGCGTCAGCACTTTAATCGCCTCCATTGCCTGCAACGAACCGATTACCCCGACCAGCGGGGCCATCACGCCTGCCTCCACGCAGGTGAGGGCATTCTCGCCAAACAGACGGCTCAGGCAGCGGTAGCAGGGCTCGCCTTCGGTCCAGGTGAAGACGCTGATCTGACCTTCCATACGGATTGCGGCCCCGGACACCAGCGGCGTTTTATGGGTAAAGCAGCCCGCGTTGAGCTGATTGCGGATCGCGACGTTGTCGGTGCAGTCGAGCACCAGATCGTGATGGGCAATCTGCGCAAACAGCGAGTTTTCATCGAGCTGCGCATTGAGCAGGGTGAACCTGACGTTAGGGTTGATACGCGCCAGCGACGCATGGGCGGAGACCACTTTCGGCTCGCCGATCGTCGCGTCGCTGTGCAGCGTCTGACGCTGCAAATTGGACAGTGAAACAGTATCGAAGTCGAGCAGCGTCATGCGCCCCACGCCTGTGGCCGCCAGATACTGCGCCGCCGCGCAGCCCAGCCCACCAAGGCCCACCACCAGCACGTTAGCCGCTTTCAGCGCTTCCTGACCGTCAAAATCAAAGCCGCGCAGCACGATCTGACGGTTGTAGCGCAGCATCTCGTTATCGCTCAGTTCCACCGCCATAATTAGCCCCCAAACAGTGCGTTAAACGGCTCAACTTCCACCCATTCCCCGGCGTCGACGTTGCCGCGCTCGCGCTCCAGCACGATAAAGCAGTTGCCCTGGCTGAACGAACTGAAAATGTGTGAACCCTGATGGCCGGTGGTGCTCACCTCCAGCTCGCCGTTGGCGTTACGCGTCAGAATGCCGCGCTGGAAGTCGAGACGCCCCGGCGTTTTTTTCAGCCGGGTGGCTGCGCGCACGCGCTGACGGGCAGGCAGGCTATGGGCCGTATTGCCGGATAATTTCGCCAACAGGGGCTGCACCAGCTGATAGAAGGTAAAGGCCGCCGAGACCGGATTGCCCGGCAGGCCGCAGAACCAGCTGTCGGGCAGTTTGCCGAAAGCAAAGGGTTTACCCGGCTTGATGGCCAGCTTCCAGAAGCCAATTTCGCCCAGCTCATCCAGAATCGTTTTAGTGTAATCCGCTTCACCCACCGATACGCCGCCGGAGCTGAGCACCACGTCCGCCACGCGGTTGCCTTCGATAAATGCGGCGCGCAGCTGCTGGGGATCGTCGGGAATAATACCGAGGTTAGTCACCTCACAGCCGAGCTGCTCCAGCATCAAATGCACCGCCAGGCGGTTGGTGTCGTAGATTTGCCCTTCCGCCAGCGGTTGGCCTGGCAACTGGAGCTCATCGCCGGTTGAGAACAGCGTGACGCGCACTTTGCGGATCACCGCAACCTCAGCGATACCCAGCGAGGCCAGCACCGGCAGTTCAGCAACCGTCAGGCGGGTGCCCGCCGCAAACACGCTGGCGCCCTGGGTGATGTCTTCTCCGCTGCGGCGGATATTCTGGTCTGCCCTGACGCTGACGGTAAAGCGCACGCCGTCGTCAGTCTGTTCGGTCTCTTCCTGCATTACCACCGCGTCGCAACCTGCAGGGATTGGCGCGCCGGTCATAATGCGAATGCAGCTTCCCGCAGGCCATTCACCCTGGAAAGGCTGACCGGCAAAGGCTTTGCCCGCCACCGGCAGCGCCGTGCCTGCCACCAGATCCGCCAGACGCACGGCGTAACCATCCATCGCCGAGTTATCAAAACCCGGCACGTTAAGCGGAGAGACAATATCAGCGGCAGTCACGCGACCAAAACAGCTCAACAGCGGTAATGTTTCCTGTTCTGACAGTGGGGTAATGCTCGCGAGCATCTGGTTGAGAGCCGTCTCAAGCGGCATAAGTCCGGCGGTAAAATCCATGGGTTACTCCAGCGCGGTAGTAGCGAAGGCGCTCATTATGGCAGAAAAGTGCCGTTAACTGTATGACACCATGGGCTTACCCTTTACATCACTCCAGCGTCTTTCTATATTCAAAAATTATCTGAAACTCCTGCAACGATAATGATATTTATAGAAAAAGCGGCATCTCAGCGCGCAAAGGTAAAATGAATGGGTAATGCAGTCATCGCAATTCACGGCGGCGCAGGGGCGATTACCCGGGCGCAGCTCAGTCAGGCGCAAGAGCAGCGCTATATCGAGGCGCTGTCGTCGATAGTGGAAACCGGCCAGCGAATGCTGGAGGCGGGGGAGAGCGCGCTGGATGTGGTGACCGAAGCGGTGCGCCTGCTGGAGGAGTGTCCGCTGTTCAATGCTGGCATTGGCGCGGTGTTTACCCGCGACGGAACCCATGAGCTGGATGCCTGCGTGATGGACGGCATCACCCTGAAAGCCGGTGCCGTGGCGGGGGTCAGCCACCTGCGCAACCCCATCCTGGCCGCGCGGCTGGTGATGGAGCAAAGCCCGCACGTGCTGCTGGTGGGCGAAGGTGCCGAGAAATTTGCCGTTGACCACGGCATGGAATCCGTCTCACCGGATATCTTTTCTACCCCCGAGCGTTACCAGCAGTTGCTGACCGCGCGCGGTGCGAATGACATTGTTCTCGATCACGCGTCCCCGCTGGACGAATCCAGCAAAACGGGCACCGTCGGCGCGGTGGCGCTGGATAAGGCCGGTAACCTGGCGGCGGCGACCTCGACCGGCGGGATGACCAATAAACTGCCGGGACGGGTAGGCGACAGTCCCTTGCCCGGTGCGGGCTGTTATGCCAATAACGCCAACGTGGCGGTGTCCTGTACCGGTACCGGCGAGGTGTTTATTCGCACGCTGGCCGCCTATGACATCGCGGCGCTGATGGACTACGGTAGCTTAAGCCTGGCCGAAGCCTGCGAGCGCGTGGTGATGGAAAAACTCCCGGCACTCGACGGCAGCGGCGGCCTGATTGCCGTCGATCGTGAAGGCAACGTGGCATTACCTTTCAACAGTGAAGGAATGTATCGCGCCTGGGGCTATGCCGGAGATGCACCCAGCATCGGGATCTATCGTGAATAAGGGGAACCGGATGCCGAACAGCGATGCGCTGGACAGCCAGCAGGTGTTGGCCGTCAACAACCTGAATGTGGCCTTTTCTGACGGCAGGGCAGCTGTCCCGGCGGTCAACAATCTCTCTTTTTCGCTGAAGCGCGGCGAAACGCTGGCGATTGTCGGTGAATCCGGCTCCGGGAAGTCAGTTACCGCGCTGTCGCTGATGCGCCTGATTGACCAGTCCGGTGCCCAATTGACATGCGACAGCCTGCTGCTGCGACGTCGCAGCGGTCAGGTCAGCGACCTCACTGCCCTGAATTCGTCGCAGATGCGCAGCGTGCGTGGGGCCGATATCGCGATGATTTTCCAGGAACCGATGACCTCGCTCAACCCGGTATTTCCGGTGGGCGAGCAGATCGCCGAGTCGATTCGCCTGCATCAGGGGCTCAATGGCCCACAGGCGCTGGCTGAAGCTAAACGGATGCTGGAGCAGGTGCGGATCCCGGAGGCCGACGCCATTCTGACCCGCTACCCGCATCAGCTCTCCGGTGGTATGCGCCAGCGGGTGATGATCGCCATGGCGCTCTCATGTCGTCCGGCGGTGCTGATTGCCGATGAGCCGACAACTGCGCTCGACGTCACCATCCAGGCGCAGATCCTGCAGCTGATTAAAGTCCTGCAGGAGGAGATGGAGATGGGGGTGATCTTTATCACTCACGATATGGGCGTGGTGGCGGATATCGCCGATCGGGTGCTGGTGATGTACCAGGGCGAAGCGGTAGAAACCGGCCCGGTTGAACAGATTTTCCACGCGCCGCAGCATCCGTATACCCGGGCGCTACTGGCTGCCGTCCCGCGACTCGGGGCGATGAACGGCAGCGATCTTCCGCGACGTTTTCCGCTGATTTCACCCGCTCAACCGGACTTTCAGGAGGCCGAGACCGAGCAGAATACCGTGGTGCCGGGCGAGCCCATTTTGCAGGTCCGCGACCTGGTGACCCGTTTTGGGCTGCGCGGCGGGCTGCTGAACCGCATCAAGAGCGAAGTGCACGCGGTAGAGCACGTCAGCTTTGATTTGTGGCCCGGCGAAACGCTGTCGCTGGTGGGGGAGTCCGGCAGCGGAAAATCCACCACCGGGCGGGCGCTGCTGCGGCTGGTGGAGTCCCAGGCGGGCACCATCACTTTTAACGGCGAGCGCATCGACACGCTGCCTGCCAGCAAACTCCAGCCGCTGCGCCGTGATATTCAGTTTATCTTTCAGGATCCGTACGCCTCGCTCGATCCCCGCCAGACGGTGGGCTATTCGATCATGGAGCCGCTGCGGGTGCATAACCTGCTGAAAGGGGACGACGCCGAGCGTCGGGTCGCCTGGCTGCTGGAGCGGGTGGGGCTGAAACCAGAACACGCCTGGCGCTATCCGCATGAGTTTTCTGGTGGCCAGCGGCAGCGGATCTGCATTGCCCGCGCGCTGGCGCTCAACCCGAAAGTGGTGATTGCCGATGAGTCTGTCTCGGCGCTGGACGTCTCGATTCGGGCGCAAATCATCAACCTGCTGCTCGATCTGCAGCGGGATATGGGCATCGCGTTTCTGTTTATTTCACACGATATGGCGGTGGTTGAACGTATCAGCCATCGCGTGGCGGTGATGTATCTCGGGCAAATCGTAGAGATTGGCCCGCGCCGCGCGGTGTTCGAAAACCCACAGCACCCGTACACCCGTAAGCTGATGGCCGCCGTGCCGGTCGCTGACCCGGCTCATCGCCACGCCCGGCGGGTGCTGGTGCAGGATGAGCTGCCGGGCAATATTCGCAAGCGGGGAGAGTCTGCCGAGCGCGTGGCGCTTCGGGAGGTCAGCCCCGGTCATTTTGTCGCGCCGCCGCGCCAGGATAATGCGTTTTCACGTTTATAACCAACAACAACAGCAGAGAACAACAGGAGAATACAATGACAAAATTTGTTGCTCGCACATGGCTGTTAGCCGCGAGCGTCACGGCAGCACTGGCTGCCACCCCCGCGTTCGCGGCCAAAGACGTAGTGGTGGCGGTGGCATCGAACTTCACCACTCTCGATCCGTATGACGCCAATGACACCCTGTCGCAGGCGGTGGCCAAGTCGTTTTATCAGGGGCTGTTCGGCCTCGACAAAGAGATGAAGCTGAAAAACGTGCTGGCGGAGAGCTACACCGTTTCGGACGACGGGCTGGTTTATACCGTCAAGTTGCGCAGCGGGATTAAATTCCAGGACGGGACCGACTTCAACGCGGAGGCGGTGAAGGTTAACCTCGACCGCGCCAGCAATCCTGACAACAGCCTCAAACGCTATAACCTGTACAAAAATATCGCCAGCACCGAGGCGATCGATCCCACCACGGTGAAAATCACCCTCAAGGCGCCGTTCTCGGCGTTTATCAATATCCTGGCGCACCCGGCGACGGCGATGATCTCCCCGGAAGCGCTGAAAAAATACGGCAAAGAGATTGGATTCCATCCGGTGGGCACCGGGCCGTACGAGCTGGTGACCTGGAATCAGACCGACTTTGTGAAGGTGAAGAAGTTCGCCGGATACTGGCAGCAGGGGCTGCCGAAGCTGGACAGCATCACCTGGCGTCCGGTGGTGGATAACAACACCCGCGCGGCGATGCTGCAGACCGGTGAAGCGCAGTTTGCCTTCCCGATCCCTTACGAGCAGGCGGCAATCCTCGAGAAGAACAGCAAGCTGGAGCTGGTTGCCAGCCCGTCGATCATGCAGCGCTACATCAGCATGAACGTCACTCAGAAGCCGTTCGACAACCCGAAAGTGCGCGAGGCCATCAACTACGCCATCAACCGCCAGGCGCTGGTGAAGGTGGCTTTTGCCGGTTACGCCACCCCGGCGACCGGGGTGCTGCCGCCGTCGCTGGCGTATGCCCAGAGCTATCAGCCGTGGCCATACGATCCGGCCAAAGCGCGTGAGCTATTGAAAGAGGCCGGGTTCCCGAACGGCTTTAGCACTACGCTGTGGTCGTCGCACAATCACAGCACCGCGCAGAAAGTGCTGCAGTTCACCCAGCAGCAGCTGGCGCAGGTGGGCATTAAGGTGCAGGTGACGGCGATGGATGCCGGTCAGCGTGCGGCCGAAGTAGAAGGCAAAGGGCAGAAAGAGAGTGGGGTGAGAATGTTCTACACCGGCTGGTCTGCCTCGACCGGTGAAGCCGACTGGGCCCTGTCGCCGCTGTTTGCTTCCGGCAACTGGCCGCCAACCCTGTTTAACACCGCGTTTTACAGCAACCCACAGGTGGATAACGATTTAGTGGCGGCGCTAAAAACCACGCAGCCAGAAGAAAAAGCAAAACTGTACAAGGATGCACAGGATACTATCTGGAAGGAGTCACCGTGGGTGCCGCTGGTGGTCGAGAAGCTGGTGTCGGCGCATAACAAGGCGCTGACCGGGTTCTACATCATGCCGGATACCGGCTTTAGTTTTGACGACGCGGATCTGAAATAGAGCACTCATTCCCGCAGGTTTGCGCCTGCGGGATGAGAGGAATGTGCATGCTGAATTATGTGATTAAACGTTTGTTGGGGCTGATCCCGACGCTCTTGATTGTGGCGGTGCTGGTCTTTTTGTTTGTGCATATGCTGCCGGGCGATCCGGCGCGGCTGATTGCTGGCCCGGAAGCCGACGCCACGGTCATTGAGATGGTGCGTAAGCAACTGGGGCTGGATCAACCGCTGTATGTGCAGTTCTGGCACTACATTACCAACGTCCTGCAGGGCGATTTTGGCACCTCGATGGTGTCGCGCAGGCCGGTCTCGGAAGAGATTGCCAGCCGCTTTATGCCCACTTTCTGGCTGACGCTCACCAGCATGGCGTGGGCGGTGCTATTTGGTCTGGTGGCCGGGATTGTCGCCGCCGTCTGGCGCAACCGCTGGCCGGACCGGCTGGGGATGGCGCTGGCGGTCACCGGTATTTCGTTCCCGGCATTTGCGCTGGGGATGCTGCTGATGCAGGTCTTCTCCGTGGAGCTGGGCTGGTTGCCCACCGTGGGGGCCGACAGCTGGCAGCACTATATTCTGCCTTCTCTGACGCTGGGGGCGGCGGTGGCGGCGGTGATGGCGCGCTTTACTCGCGCCTCGTTTGTTGACGTGCTGAACGAAGATTACATGCGCACGGCCCGGGCGAAAGGGGTCAGCGAGAAGTGGGTAATCCTCAAGCACGGGCTGCGCAATGCGCTGATCCCGGTGGTCACCATGATGGGGCTGCAGTTCGGCTTTTTGCTCGGCGGCTCCATCGTGGTGGAAAAGGTCTTTAACTGGCCGGGGTTAGGGCGGCTGCTGGTCGATTCCGTCGACATGCGCGACTACCCGGTTATCCAGGCAGAAGTCCTGCTCTTTTCGCTGGAGTTTATCCTTATCAACTTAGTGGTGGACGTGCTGTACGCCGCCATTAATCCGGCTATCAGGTACAAGTAAGATGCGATTGTTAAACTGGCGGCGACAGGCCATGTTAAAGGCGATGCCGGGGCTTAAGCCGGATCAGATCCGCACCCCGTGGCACGAATTCTGGCGGCGCTTTCGTCGCCAGCCGGTGGCGATGACCGCCGGGCTGTTTGTGCTGCTGCTGATCGTGGTGGCGGTGCTGGCTCCGTGGATCGCGCCTTACGATGCGGCGAACTATTTCGACTATGACCGGCTGAACGAAGGCCCGTCGGCAATGCACTGGTTTGGTGTGGACTCATTGGGGCGCGATATCTTTAGCCGGGTGCTGGTGGGGGCGCAGATCTCGCTGGCGGCGGGGGTGTTTGCGGTACTGATTGGCGCGGCCATCGGCACGGTGCTGGGCCTGCTGGCAGGCTACTACGAAGGCTGGTGGGACCGCATTATCATGCGCATCTGCGACGTGCTGTTTGCCTTTCCCGGCATCCTGCTGGCGATTGCAGTGGTGGCGGTAATGGGCAACGGCATGGCCAACGTGATCATCGCCGTCGCCATCTTCTCGATCCCGGCCTTTGCCCGGCTGGTGCGCGGCAACACCCTGGTGCTTAAGCAGCAGACCTTTATCGAATCGGCGCGCAGCATCGGTGCCAGCGACGCGACCATCCTGTTCAGCCATATTCTGCCGGGAACGGTGTCGTCGATTGTGGTCTATTTCACCATGCGTATCGGGGTGTCGATTATCTCGGCTGCCAGCCTGTCGTTTTTGGGCCTTGGCGCGCAGCCGCCGACCCCGGAATGGGGGGCGATGCTCAACGAGGCGCGGGCTGATATGGTGATCGCCCCGCACGTGGCGCTGTTCCCGAGCATGGCGATTTTCCTCACCGTTCTGGCGTTTAATTTGCTGGGCGATGGGCTGCGCGATGCGCTGGATCCGAAGATTAAGGGCTAAAAAAAACAGCCATTCCCTGCGGAATGGCTGTTTGCCGGGTACTTCAGTCTGATTAAGGCAGCTTATACGCAATCACATAGTCACCGCGATCCGGCGAATTACGCGCCCCGCCCGCGGTGATCAGCAGATACTGCTTCCCATCCACCGGCGATTTGTAGCTGATTGGCGTGCTCTGACTGCCCACCGGCAGGCGGGCTTTCCACACTTCTTTCCCCGTTGACGTATCGAACGCGCGCAGGTAGTAATCCTGCGTTGCAGCGATAAACACCAGGCCGCCCTGGGTCGCCATGGTGCCACCGATGGTCGGCATACCAATCGGGATCGGTAATCCCATCTTCACGCCAAACGGACCGGTATCTTTCACCGTGCCTACCGGCACCTGCCAGGCAACTTTCTGCGTTTTCAGATCCACTGCCGTCAGGGTGCCAAACGGTGGTTTCTGACAAGGGATCTCAATCGGCGACATAAAGCGCACTTTGGCGTTGATGGCGTACGGCGTGCCGGATAACGGTACCGGACGGCTGATGGCAGCGGCTTCGTTGCCGTCATTCTTCGCGCCCTGGATTTCCGGCGAGGCCGGGATTAGCTGCACTTCCAGCCCGACGCGCATGTCGTTAATAAACAGGTACTGATTCACCGGGTCAATCGACAAACCGCCCCAGTTCATACCGCCTAACGAGCCCGGCAGGTTCAGCGACGGGTCATCGCCCGGCGGGGTAAACAGGCCGTTGTAACGCTTGGATTTAAACTCGATACGGCAGATCAGCTGGTCAAACGGCGTGGCACCCCACATGTCGGACTCTTTCAGTACGTCTGCGCCAATGGTCGGCATCCCGACAGAGAAAGGCTGCGTCGGAGAATAGATCTCTTTCGGGATCTGACCCTGGGTGACGTTGCGCTCTTCGACTTTGGTCAGCGGCTGACCGGTGGCGCGATCCAGCACAAAAAGCTGGCCGGATTTGGTGCCAAAAATCAGCGCCGGGGTGGTTTTGCCATCCTTAGCCGGGAAGTCGGTAAAGGTCGGCTGCATCGGGACGTCAAAGTCCCAGAGATCGTTATGAACGGTCTGGTAAACCCATTTCACCTTACCGGTGCTGGCGTCTACGGCCACCATCGAGGCACCAAACTTACGATCCAGGGCGTTGTGCTTCACGCCCCACAGATCCACTGCCGCGCTGCCGGTCGGCATATAGACGGTATTGGACTGCGGATCGTAAGACATCGGCGCCCACACGTTCGGGGTGGAACGGGTGAAGGTCTCGTTACTGGCAGGCGCTTGCTGGTCGTCCGGCTTGCCCGGATCGAAAGCCCAGCGCAGTTCGCCGGTGATCACGTCAAAACCGCGCACCACGCCGCCCGGCATATCGGTGGCGACGTTATCCGCGACGCGACCGCCAATCACCACGGTGGTGCCGGCTAATGTTGGGGCGGAGGTCGGATAGTAGAGGCCGGTATCCGCGCCTTTACCCATCTGCGCGCTCAGGCTGACGCGGCCGTGATTGCCGAAGTCTTCGCAGAACGCACCGGTATCCGCATCCAGGGCAACCAGTTCCGGGGTCACGCTGTTCATGATGATGCGGCGTGTGCACTGGGCATCCGCAGGCATCGAAACAGCGGCCACCGGGGAGGAGCCCGGCAGGGTCGGCTGCTGTAGCGGGGCCTGGGCATCAAAGTAAGCCAGCCCGCGACAGCGCATCCACTTTTTCTGTTTGGCGTTGATCTCGGTTTTCCACCGCTCTTTGCCGGTGGTGGCATCGACCGCAATCACGTTGTTGTGTGGCGTACAGAGGAACAGCGTGTTGCCAATCTGCAATGGTGTCTGCTGATCTTCCGCGCCGCCGCCGTTCGGGCTGACAGGAATATCGCCGGTGCGGTAGGTCCAGGCCACCTGCAGGTCTTTAACGTTATCGCGGGTGATCTGGTCCAGCGCCACAAAGCGTGATGCGCCCGGGGTGTTGCCGTAGTTGGCCCAGTCGCGCTGTTCTTCGCCAGGTTTGACCGGAGTGAGCGGCAACGGCGCGCCCGAGGCGGTGACTGGATCGTGCGGGACAAACATGCCCCCCACGGTGGCGGCAAAGGCAATTGCCAGCACCGCCGCAATCGCGCCTGCACCTTTCCAGCACGGCGTTTTACCGGCGCGGCGTAACAGCGCAGGTAAGGACAGCGCCACCAGAATGCCAATGCCCGCGAGGGTTAACAGACGCGAGACCAGCGGCCAGAAATCGAAGCCGACATCCCACAAGGCCCAGATGGCGGTGCCCACTAACACCACGAAGTAGAGAATGGCACCGCTCAGGCGCTGGCGCAGAAGTTGCACACCGGAGATAACCAGCAGGCAACCGCTGATCAGAAAGTAGGGGCTGCCCTTAACGCTGACCAGCTTCCCACCGTAGTAAGCGAAGAATATCCCCATCGCCAGGATGACGACGCCCAGAATCCCCAGCAGCACGGCTGCGGTTCTGGATAATTTTTGGACGGACATAAATGTTCCCTGATGTTGGCAAAAGTGCTTGAGTGAAATCACTCAAAAGTGATGATTTATAATCTAAGGCGCGCGATTGTACAACAACCAGGTAACAATATATTTACCAGAATTAGCCTTCTCAACGGCCGGGCAGAGAGGCGGCAACCTTGCTATCATCGGGCTATCTCAGGCAGATCAAGGAATAACAGCGATGGTTAACGTGCGTGAAGCAAGGGCGGAGGATTACGACGCATGGCTCGCCCTGTGGAAGGGTTATCTGAGTTTTTACGGCACCGACCTCGAAGCGGCGGTGACCGTCGCGACCTGGCGTCGGGTGTTGTCCGCGGATTCGGGTCTGTTCTGCCGACTGGCTGAAAGCGAGCAGGGCGTGGTGGGTTTCGCGATTTGTGTGCTGCACGAAGGAACCTGGGTGACAACGCCGCTGTGCTATCTGGAAGATTTGTTCGTGGCTGACGCGGCGCGCGGCAAGGGGGCGGGCAGGGCGTTGATTGAAGCAATCATTGAGGAGGCCCGGGAAAAATCATGGTCTAAGGTCTACTGGGTCACGCGGGAAGGCAATCCGGCCCGCGCGCTGTATGACCAGTTGGCGGTTGTGGATGATTACGTTCGCTACCGGGTGACGATTTAATCTTCACACCGAGGGGTGAGGGGGGTTGTAGGCCGGGTAAGGCGTAGCCGCCACCCGGCGATGTCGCACTCCCTTTTTAAAGCGCCGGGCGGCACTGCGTTTGCCCGGCCTACGTGGTTAGTCAATCAACGCATCAATCGCCACGCGGCCGTCCAGCGTTTGCAGCCAGCGCGGGGCGTTCAGCGTGTCAGCGTAGAAGTTCACCAGTTCATACAGCAGTCCTTCCATCACCTTTGCCATATCGCTTGGCAGTGCATTGCTGATGAGCAGCTGCGTGAGCGTCTGACAATACTGCCCAAGCTGCTCGCTTTCTGGTTCAAATGCGGGAAGACGGGAAGGGAGATCGTTAAGAGTGAAACGCTCTACCAGATGCGGCGGAATGGGCTCGTTGAGCGTCGGCTGTAATAAAGCGAGACAGGCAGAAAGACGGGCGCAGAGCGCCAGCTTTTCGGCGGGATCGTCGCTTTCCAGTAGGGTGTGGGCAAAGCGCTCACAGTGATCTGCCAATTCGGTGAAGTCGGTGGTGTGGGAGAACGGGGCGGTAAATAAAGAATGATCAAGGGTGGTGATAGTCGCCATAGTGGCAGCCTCCGATAAAGTAAGTGGATCCTGTGACTTTATCGGGAGGTCAATCCCGGCGCCTGATTTTGCAGGCGCAACAGGAAGATACTGCGGGGAGATCGCAGCGACAAGCCGCAAAAGACATTCCCTGAAGGAGCCTCGCAAAAATTTTGATGCGCTGTTTTCAGACGTTGTAGGCCCGGTAAGGCGAAGCCGCCACCGGGCGCTGCCGCGCTCCTCGCATAAAGCGCCGGGCGGCACTGCGTTTGCCCGGCCTACGGTTTTGTAGGCCTGATAAGCGCAGCGCCATCAGGCGTTAAACCCGCGAACCCCACAGGTCATATTCGTCAGCGTTTTCAACTTTTACGCGCACGATATCACCCGGTTTCACCTTAGTTTCACCGTTCAGGTACACCGCGCCGTCGATTTCCGGGGCATCGGCCATGCTGCGGCCAATTGCGCCTTCTTCGTCCACTTCATCGATGATGACCAGAATTTCGCGGCCCACTTTTTCCTGCAGACGCTCAGCAGAGATCTGCTGTTGCAGCTGCATAAAGCGGTTCCAGCGCTCTTCTTTCACCTCTTCCGGCACCTGATCGGCCAGCTCGTTGGCGGTCGCGCCTTCGACCGGGCTGTACTTGAAGCAGCCCACGCGATCCAGACGCGCTTCGACCAGGAAGTCGAGCAGCATCTGGAAGTCTTCTTCGGTTTCACCCGGGAAGCCGACGATAAAGGTCGAGCGCAGGGTCAGATCCGGGCAGATTTCACGCCATTGCTTAATGCGCGCCAGCTGGCGATCGACAGAGCCAGGACGCTTCATCAGCTTCAGGATACGCGGGCTGGCGTGCTGCAGCGGGATATCCAGATACGGCAGGATCTTGCCTTCGGCCATCAGCGGGATCACGTCGTCGACGTGTGGATACGGATAGACGTAGTGCAGACGGGTCCAGATGCCCAGCTTAGACAGCTGTTCGCACAGGCCGACCATGCTGGTTTTCACCGGCTCGCCGTTGTGGAAACCGGAGCGGTGTTTGACGTCCACGCCGTAAGCAGAGGTGTCCTGGGAGATCACCAGCAGCTCTTTCACGCCCGCATCGGCCAGACGTTTGGCTTCTGCCAGCACTTCACCAATCGGGCGGCTGACCAGATCACCACGCATAGAGGGGATGATGCAGAAGGTGCAGCGATGGTTGCAGCCTTCGGAAATTTTAAGGTAGGCGTAGTGACGCGGGGTCAGCTTCACGCCCTGTTCCGGCACCAGGCTCAGGAATGGGTTGTGCTGTGGTTTTGGCACATAGTGGTGCACATGTTCCAGCACCTGCTCGTAGCTGTGCGGGCCGGTAATTTCCAGCACCTTCGGGTGGACTTCGCGGATTTGATCCACTTTGGCACCCAGGCAGCCAGTGACAATCACTTTGCCGTTTTCGGTGAGGGCTTCACCGATGGCTTCCAGTGACTCCTGAACGGCGCTGTCGATAAAGCCGCAGGTGTTAACGATCACCATGTCGGCGTTTTCGTAGGTGGGTACCACGTCATAGCCTTCGGTGCGCAGTTCCGTCAGGATCCGTTCGGAGTCCACCAGGTTTTTCGGGCAGCCGAGAGAGACGAAGCCGATTTTCGGCTGGTGTGTAACATTGCTCATAGGTTAAAAATTCATCATTTATAGTGTTATCAGGGCGGGATTTTACAGAGTTCCACGGCGGATTTATAGCGATCTGTGCATTGGATGAACCGGAAAGACCTTTACCGGGCAAAATTGCATGCCATAAAAGTGCGATTTACATGTAAGCAGTAAATGCTGTAAAAATTAATAATTTAAAATCAATGTATTATAAGAATATTGGGCGGCTTAGAATTACTTATCCCGGCTTTAAGCCCCCCTTATTGGATAAGCCAAACAGATATTTTATCTTTCACTCCGTCGCTAACCCCTACGAGGTATATATGAGAGATGTTTATCTGCAATCGAAATTAGAAATGGCCAAAACCCTTCATGCGTACGGTGTGGAGTTGTCCTGTATCTCTGTCGCAACAGGTCTGACCCAGCCCAAAATAATGGCTGAATTAAAAATTGTGGCGGAAGATGAGTTTACTAAGCATAAAGTGAAAAAATACTAAATGTATTCAGTGGGATACGTTAACGCTAAAGTCGCCCAGCAAGGCAGAGATGATTTTGTCGATCTCTTTTCTGGCACTGGAGTAAAGGCTGAACTGCGGCAGAGTAAATGGCGTATCCACTCTTTTCAGGCCATACATGTCGGCATAGGTCGAAAAGATCATCTCGGGAATTATCCCTAAGCAGTTGGTCTTTGAGACAATAATCAGTATCGAGGCAAAAGAGGTGGTAAGCAGGCAGCGCTCACTGGAGCGAAATTTTTTATCGACGATGCTGCGGTGATAAATAATCTTTTCGTTTTTGGTGTTGTAGCCCACCAGGTTGGCATTTCTGAATATCTCTTCGCTGATCATATCCGGGTAGTGGGAATGCTCCCGAGAGGCAATAAGCACCAGTTTCATATCATAAATCTTATGGCACACGATATTGCTGTTCTCCACCGAAAACGTCGAAAACACCACATCGGCCTGGCGCATGTTCAACAATTCGGTGATTTTCGCTTCGTTCAGATCCGCTGTGCGGTGCAGCAGGCTGATCTCAGAATTGATGGCGAGGATCTTCTGGGTGAGTTCCGGCACCACCAGAGGCGAAATAAACGCCTCGGTATAAAGCGTCAGCCTTTTCTTTTTGACCAGCGAAGAGAGCGGCTGCAGGGTCGACAGCTTGTCGATAATCGGCAGAATATTATCGTACAGTTCATCTGCATAGACGGTGGGCAGCAGGATGTTGCCGCTGCGCACAAACAAATTATCCCCCATCAGTTCTCGCAGTTTTCGCAGCGACTGGCTGACCGCCGAGGCCGAAATATCCAGCATATCGGCCACTTTCGAGATGCTTCCCACGCTGTAAATCAGACAAAAGAGCGTCAGCAAATTCAGATCGATTTTGGTTAACGAACAGATTTTGTCTGATACCGGGATCGTTGCCATAGGCTCCTCTGACCTGCGCCGTAGTGACCACCTGTAAAAATAGCCGACGGTAACGCCCCACGCGGTGCAAAGAAAGTATGATTTTATCCGACCAGAGGGCTTGCCCCTGCGCTTGCCGCGCCGCTCCTCTGTTGTAACATTGTAAATTATGTTAAGCAGTTACGATTTATTGATGTGAAGCATTAAACTGTACGAAAAATAGACATACTCTGATCTTGTTCAAAGCTGACAAAGGGGGGAAAAAGCATGACCGTTGACAGACTGAAACGCGATCTTCTTAACAAGATGATTAACGCCCGCATCGATCTCGCGGCGTATCTGCAGTTAAGGAAAGCGAAAGGGTATATGTCAGTCAGCGAAAGCGACCATCTGCGTGATAATTTCTTTGAATTGTGTACATATATGCGTGAGAAAGCACCTGTCCTGAGAGAGCATTGCGACGCCGACGAGCAGGCTATCCTGTATCGTGCCGCCGGAGCGCTCACCACCGCAGGTGTTTGCATGATGACGGGTTGTCATGACTGCCCGACATATATCGCCGTCAACGCAGAGAAGCTGGAAAACTGTCTGAATGAATTAACGCTCTGCATCCAGTATCTGAAATCACATACTCCTCTGATTCAGATCTGATCCCGGGGGAGGCAACTCCCCCATCTGCTTAAGCTTTTGTAAAAGTGATATCGCCCCTTCCCTGAATGGCTAACCTTATGCCATACATCGAAAAGGAGTGCGTTATGCGTCGAACCTCGCTTATTTCCCTGCCATTGTTGCTTATTTCCGCCTCGCTGTTTGCCGCGCCTGCCGAGGTTAAGGTCGCGGTTCTGCAAAATAAACTCGATCATCCCTGGGCGCTGGCCTTCCTGCCGCAGGATCAGGGGATGTTGATCACCCTGAAAGGCGGCCAGCTTAAGCGCTGGCAGGCCGGGAAAGGGCTGTCCGAGCCCATTGTGGGGGTGCCTAAAGTGTGGGCCACCGGGCAGGGGGGCTTGCTCGACGTGGCGCTGGCACCAGACTTTGCCACCTCCCGCAAAGTCTGGTTGAGCTATGCCGAAGCAGGCGATGACGGCAAAGCGGGCACCGCGGTCGGCTTCGGTCGTTTGAGCGAGGATAACTCCCGGCTGGAGGCCTTTAAGGTCGTCTTCCGCCAGCAGCCAAAACTCTCTACCGGCAACCACTTTGGCGGCAGGCTGGTGTTCGACGGCAAAGGCTACCTGTTTATTGGCCTCGGCGAAAATAACCAACGGCCGACCGCACAGGATCTGGATAAGCTGCAGGGCAAAGTCGTGCGTCTGACCGAGCAGGGCGCAGTGCCCGACGACAACCCGTTTGTGAACCGCCAGGGCGCACGCCCGGAAATCTGGTCGTACGGTATTCGTAACCCGCAGGGGATGGCGATGAACCCGTGGAGCAACACCCTGTGGCTCAACGAGCACGGGCCGCGCGGCGGGGACGAGATCAACATCCCGGAGAAGGGTAAAAACTACGGCTGGCCACTCGCCACTCACGGCGTTAACTACAGCGGGTTGGCCATACCGGAGGCAAAAGGTGAAACGGCCCCGGGCACCGAGCCGCCGCTGTTCGTCTGGAAAAAATCTCCGGCGGTCAGCGGAATGGCGTTCTATAACAGCGACGTGTTCCCGCAGTGGAAAAACAAATTGTTTATCGGTGCCCTGAAAGAGAAGGATGTGATTGTGCTGAACGTCAGCGGCAATACGGTGACGGAGGAGGGGCGCATTCTCGGCGATCGCGATCAGCGGATCCGCGATGTGCGGGTCGGGCCTGACGGCTATTTATACGTGCTGACCGATGAATCGGACGGGCAGCTGTTAAAAGTCAGCCCGTCCGGGACCTGAATCAGGTGACCGGGATCATCACCACCTGACGGTACGCTGGGCGCTCTGTCAGCAACGCCAGCCAGCGTTGCAGATGTGGGCGCTCGGTCCACTGCAGGTCGACGTTGGTCAGGTTCCAGATTAATGGCGCGATGGCAATATCACCCACGCCAAACTCGTCGCCCGAGAACCACGGCTGGGTTGCCAGCACCGCATCTAACTGCGCGAACAGGGGTTCACAGGCCTCTTTGGCGGCATGAATGGCCGGGTAATTACGCTCGGCTTCCGGGGTGCGGACCAGCCCCATCAGGATCCCGCGATGAGCCGGGGAAAGCGTCTGGCTGGCCCAGTCCATCCACTTATCGCCCTCGGCGCGTTTCGCCGGCGCATCAATCCACAGGCGGCCCTGACCATACTGTGCCGCCAGATAGCGCACGATGGTGTTGGATTCCCACAGCGTAAGGTCGGTTTCATCATCGCGCAGCAGCGGCACCAGCCCGTTCGGGTTCATTGCCAGATAGTCGGCTTCTTTATTCACCCCGTGCTGCAATCCCGCCAGAATCTGCTTGTACGGTAAATCCAGCTCTTCCAGCGTCCAGAGCACCTTCTTAACGTTGGTTGAATTATTCCTGCCCCATAGCGTAATCATAATTACCCCTTATAAGTGAAAGACGAATTCCGGATGTGCGTTCGCGCATGTGGCTCACATGGTGGGATAAACCTAACAATTACGCAACAGATGAGAAAAAAATCGACCTGGTCAAAGCGTATCGGGTTGTTATTGCATAAACTTTAAAAACTTTACGTGGTTAAGGTTTTTTTAAGTTCATTAGTACGTTATTACTCTTCGCTTCTTGCGACACGGTAATGGTGTGGCGTGATTTTTGGAAAGGACATTCGGGTGGCTTTATGATGCGAAAAACAACTTCTTTACGTGGTCTGGTGGCGGGTTCTGCGCTGCTGGTCCTTTTTGCACCTTCGCTGTACGCAGCGGAAACGGCGGCACCAGAAGCCCCGCCCGTTGATGCGCGCGCCTGGATATTGATGGACTACGCCAGCGGCAAAGTGCTGGCAGAAGGTAATGCGGATGAAAAACTCGATCCGGCCAGCCTGACCAAAATCATGACCAGCTATGTCGTGGGGCAGTCGCTGAAGGCGGGCAAGATCAAGCTCACGGACATGGTGACGATCGGTAAAGACGCGTGGGCGACCGGCAACCCGGCGCTGCGCGGTTCGTCGGTGATGTTCCTCAAGCCTGGCGATCAGGTTGCCGTTTCTGACCTCAATAAAGGGGTGATTATTCAGTCGGGCAATGACGCCTGTATCGCGCTCGCGGACTATGTCGCCGGCAGCCAGGACTCCTTCATTGGTTTGATGAATGGCTACGCACAGAAGTTAGGGCTGACCAACACTACCTTTAAAACCGTCCACGGGCTGGACGCGCCGGGCCAGTTCAGTACTGCCCGCGATATGGCGCTGCTGGGCCGGGCGTTGATTCATGACGTGCCGGAAGAGTACGCCATCCACAAAGAGAAAGAATTTACCTTCAACAAGATCCGTCAGCAGAACCGCAACCGTCTGCTGTGGAGCAGCAACGTCAACGTCGACGGGATGAAAACCGGCACCACCGCAGGGGCAGGGTATAACCTCGTAGCCTCCGCGACGCAGGGCGATATGCGTCTGATCTCGGTGGTGCTGGGCACCAAAACCGACAGGATCCGCTTTAACGAATCGGAAAAACTGCTGACGTGGGGCTTCCGCTTCTTCGAAACCGTCACGCCGATTAAACCGGATGCCACCTTTATCAGCCAGCGCGTGTGGTTTGGCGACAAGAGCGAAGTTAATCTTGGCGCGGGCGAAGCGGGCTCGGTCACCATTCCGCGCGGCCAGCTTAAAAACCTGAAAGCCAGCTTCACCCTGACCGACAAGCAACTGACTGCGCCGCTGAAAAAAGGCCAGGTGGTTGGCACGATCGACTTCCAGCTGAACGGTAAATCTATTGAGCAGCGTCCGTTGATGGTGATGGAAGCGGTCGAAGAGGGCGGGTTCTTTAGCCGGATGTGGGATTACGTGCTGATGAAATTCCACGGCTGGTTTGGAAGCTGGTTCTCGTAAAAAATGAAAAACGGCAACGTCGGTTGCCGTATCATTGTGTGCGTGGGTTATCCCGCTTAAAAATTAAAATCGCGGTAGACGTCTGGGATGATGAACCCGTCTCCGCGCATGCGTAGCATCAGGTTAATCAACGCATGATTGAACATATAAAGTCGTCCATCTGCCCCATCTTCTACCTGCGTAAGATTGTCGATCATCCAACTGATGGCTGACTTGTTTTCGTAGCAAGCCGAAGGTTCAAAAAGCTTATGTGCATGCCCAGCCTCACCCAGCATCGTTAGCGCATAGGCCAAAGTGTAGGGGCGGTTGATTTCATCTTCCCCTTTAATGAGGTTAGCGCCTCGTTCAACTCCTTTTCCCTGCCTCGTAACGCGATGACATAATAGAGTTCAGAAACCAAAGCCTGTTCTTTAAACGTCGAGGGGTAATAATCAATGATGGCCTGGCTGAAAGGGTCGTCATAACTTTCTGATGCGAGCAAAATATACGGGGTGAAAAAATTAGCGTTTTTTACGCCGTCACCAATGCTTAACGCGCCGCTGGCCACTGCGGCGTTAATCATGCCGAAACTCTCTCCACCGTACGCAATAAACTGAATATGCTGATTTTGCTGTTGCGCCTCGGCATAAAATCGGGCTGCCAGGGCGAGATTATGGGTGAGGAAGCTGGCACCGATAAACCCCTGTCGTTCCATTTTACCTTCAGGTAGTGTTTCCGGCGTAATCAGCATCTTTCTGGGCTGGTCTCCGTACCCCATTGCTACCGCCGCGTCACGGTATATTTTCTCGATGACTTTATTTCCTGTTTGCAGCAGACTATCGCCAATATCCTGATAACCCGCTCGACTTCCTAAATCCGGAAAAAAACCTACTATATTATTTCCGTTTGTCACATACTTTTCATTCATTTTTAAACACCCCGTGTATATTACAGATTAGCATTGACCTTCTATAAGGAAGGTGCATTTCCGTCAGCCAAAACCAGAATGTAGATAAAGCATGGAATAAAAATACTGTTATAATGTTCTATCGTGCGTTATGTATTAAAATGTTGTTAAGCAGGTGAGGGTTGTTATTTTACTCTCACCCGATTTATAGAGTTGCGGGGACTAATTATCCAAATAAAGCATTATCAGGTGGGCTGCCCGTAAAATTTAGCCTTTTACCTGGCTGGTTTTCAGAACGCTACTAAAGCTGCCAAGAATAACCACCATCAATGCAATCAAACTCAGCAACGCGCCTACCCATAACGGTGAGACAAAACCATAACCTTTATCCAGAGCCATGCCGCCAAGCCAGGCACCGAGGGCGTTACCGATATTAAACGCGGCAATGTTGGTTCCGGAGGCAACCGTCGGCGCATCGCTGGCATACTTCATCATGCGCAGTTGCAGCCCCGGCGCGGTGGCTAATCCAACGGTTCCCATCATCAACAACAGGATGACGGTCATTATTTGGCTCTGGGCAAACAGAGCGAACGCCGCCATCACCAGTGTGAGAAGCAGTAGAATGGTACCGAGCGATTTGTTCAGCGATTTGTCTGCGGCTTTGCCGCCATAGATATTCCCCACAAAGGTTCCTAAGCCAAACAGAACCAGCAGCCACGGCACCATCTGCGCGGTAAAACCAGAAACCTGCGTCAGAGTAAAAGCAATGTAAGTAAATCCACCGATGACACCGCCGAAAGACAGCACACTTAGCAGGGCGGAAACCCACACCTGCGGACGATTGAAGACGGCGAACTCGCGGCCCAGGTTAGTATCACGATGGGCAGGCATAACCGGTATTAACGTCCGGATACCGACTATGGTTATTAGACCAATGATCGCCAGTGCCCAAAAGGTCGTGCGCCAGCCTAGTTGCAGTCCGACGAAGGTTCCCAACGGGACGCCTACAATATTGGAGACGGTTAGTCCCGCAAACATTAGTGAAATAGCCGCACCTTTTTTATCGGCCGCTACCATGTCAGAGGCCACCACCGCACCGATACTGAAGAAGGCACCGTGACACAGTGCCGCTACAACTCGGCCAAGGAGCAGCGTTTCGTAACTGGCAGAGAGTGCGGAAATAAGATTACCAACAATAAATAAGCCGCTTAAAAGCAACAACGTTAAGCGGCGCTCCATGCGGATCATCACTGCGGTTAACAGAATGGCACCTAGCGCTACACTGATTGCATAACCGGAGACTAAATATCCCGCTACTTGCTCAGTGACATTAAACTCAGCGGCAATTTGCGGCAGTAAACCTACAATACCAAACTCTGTCAGACCGATCCCAAACGCACCAAGCGCTAAGGCAAAAAGTCCCGTAGGCATTTTTCTACTCCTGTTTTTTAGGTGGTAATTTAAATAAGGATGAATAATTCAGGCCACTATTTAACTGGCTTTAAAATAATGGTGTCGCTTACGCTTCTCATTAGGGCTAAGGAAGAATGAATATTATGAATTTGTTAGGTATAGTAGAAATTAATTATTATAATAGCTGGTATTACAATGGATAATCTTAAGAGACTGGATTTGAATCTGCTGTTGACGCTGGATGCTTTACTAAAAGATCCGAACGTCACGCATGTAGCCCGCAAACTGAATCTTTCACAGCCCACCATCAGCGTGCAACTGGCGAAGCTGCGTAAAAGTCTTGACGATCCGCTGTTTTTACCGGGCCCACGAGGTATGCGTCCTACCGCTCGGGCTGAACTGTTGCGCGCGCCGCTCGGCCAGGCACTGGCGCTGCTTGATAAAGCGATCTCTTCTCCCGGTCCATTTATTCCCGGCGAAGCTCTCAATACCTGGCAGGTGATTGCGGCGGATTATTGTGAAAATACAGTACTGCTGCCAGTGCTGAAAAATTTACGTTTTGAAGCCCCAGGCACCCGGCTGGCCGTGTTGGAAAATGCCAATTCACAGATTGCTCAGGTTGCCGGTCAGGATAAGGTCGATCTGTTCTTTCATATTCGGGAGGAGTCACCGCAGGGTCTGCGCTGTCGAATGCTATTTAGCGAACGCTACGTGCTGGTTAGCCGGGCCGGTCATCCATGGCTAAAATCAACACCTTCGCTCAGGCAATTTCTCGAACTGGATTTTGTGATGATTTCACCCGATGGCGGCGGTTTTTGGGGAAACACCGATATCGTGCTGTCGCAGATGGGATTAAGCAGGAAAGTGGTGCTGTCGGTTCCGCATTTTATGTTTGCGTTATTTACCATCGCCACCACGGACCTGGTCGGTATGTTACCGTTACGGTTGGTCAGAGATAATCCGCAGCTACAATACTTCGCTCCGCCGGTCGACATTCCAGGCTTTGAGATGAATATGCTCTGGCACGAACATCTGCATCGTGAACCTGCGCATAAGTGGCTGCGGGAGCTGGTGGTGCGGTCTCTGCAAGAGAGCGAAAATGGATGAAGTGCGATCGGCAGCATTGCCGGGTGGCGGCTCCGCCTTGCCCGGCCTACAAAACCCTGTAGGCCCGTGCAAGCGTAGCGCCGCCGGGTAATAAACCGCACTCAGTACATCAATTTAATCTGCTGCGCCTTCGCGTAGGTCACCATTTCCTCATCCGGGCGGCAGTCGCTGACGATCGCATCAAAGTGCGAGAGATCGCCCATTCGTGCCGGGCGCACTTTGCCGATCTTGCTGTGATCGACCACCAGTACATGATACTGCGCCATGCTCATTGCCCACTGTTTTACCGGCAGCTCATCCAGATTGAAGCAGGTCGCACCCTGGCGGACATGCACGCCCGCCGCCGAATAAAAAGCGATATCGGGGCACAGGTTATTGAGCGTGTCCTGCAGGTTGAGCGGTTTGAAAATAGCGTTGCTGGCATGGAATTCGCCGCCGCAGAGAATAACCCGGCACTCGGGCTTTTCCTGCAGGGCGAGAAAGGTGTTCAGGGAGTAACAGACCCCGGTAAACGGCAGGTCGCTATCAATGGCTTCGATGATCCACGGCGTGGTGGTGCCGCAGTCAAAAAACAGCGTCTGATGGGGCTGCACCAGCCCGGCGGCCAGACGCGCCGCTTTGCGCTTCTCTTCTACCAGACGGGTCTTTTGATCGCTCAGTAGATAGTGGCCGGCGCTGCGTGGCTCAAGGACAATATAGCCCCCAAGCAGCACAACCGGCCCACTCTCACTGTTGAGGTCGCGACGAATAGTCATTTCCGAGACACCCAGCAGCGCGGCGGCTTCTTTCAGGTGCAGTTTATCGCTGCGCTTGAGCGCATTTATCAGTTGCGTCAGGCGTTCGTCGCGTCGTGTTTCCATAGTTCCTCGGAGCAGTATATGAACCCCCGCTGCGCAGGGGGCTCAAGTGTAACCTGCGGGACCCGATTTAGTCACGTATCCACCCTTTGCGGATCGGCAGCGCAAAGCAGATACGATACAGCTGTGACAGCCGCTGATAGAGGGCGTTGCCGCAGACATTCCACAGGATCTGCGCGCTCAGACAGCCCAGCAGCCCGACCATCATTCCGCCCAGCATATCCATCGGCCAATGGACCCCAAGATAGACGCGGGACCAGGCGATAGTGCAGGCAACCATCATCAGTAGAATGCCTGACCACACCCGATGCCAGAACAAAAACGCCAGCGCAAAGGTAAAAATGACGGTGCCATGATCGCTCGGGAAGGAGTCGTCCGCAGCGTGATGCAGGAAGTTATAGCCTACGTGATCGACAAACGGCCGGTCGTGAGGGAACAGGTGCCCCAACAGCCACGAGGCCAGCAGGCTTATCGCTAACGCCATCGCAATTTTAATCACCAGTTGGCGCTGGGCGGCAACCTGCCTGCGTGGCCCCCACAGCCAGAGGATCACCACCAGCGCAGGCACGATGGTGATCAGATCTTTGGCAATAAAAATCGCCAGTCTGATACCCCATTCGGGCGACGCCGGGGTGGCGTTAATCAGATTAAACAGTCCGTAGTTGAGATTCTCTAACATAGCCTCGTCACTTTTTTGCAAACCAGGTGGAGATCAGGCCGTAGGCCACCACCTGAGAAAACCAAACCCACCAACCTGCCCACAGGTTATGGGAGAAAAAATGCGCCCCGCGCATCACCTGGCCATAGCCCATCACCAGGCCAAGCACCACACCGGCCGCCACCATGCACCACGCCAGACGCGGACGCTCGCGCCAGAAGGCGAAAAACAGCCCCATCACTATAAAGCCGCTGGAGGAGTGCCCGCCGGGGAAACAACGACCCGGGCCGCTGTGCTCGGGTACCGCGCCAAACAGGGGATACGACACCGCGTCACCGCCGTACTCGAGCAAATCCCAGGGGCAGCTGTGATGGCTAACCGCCTTCAATGCGCCGACAACCAGCGCCCCGAGCCCCATCAGCAGAGCGGCGGTGACCAGCCGGGCATTGCGTCGGTACGCCCCGTATAGCAGCGTGCAGGCCGCCACGGCGATGATCAGATATTTCGCCAGGCGATGGTTTATCAGATCCAGCAGGGCATTATTCTTCAGCGGAAAGTGCAGGCTCGCGGCGTCAAACCAGTATCCGGTCAGCAGCCTGTCAAAGCCCTCATCCCGCGATAGCCAGCTGAAAACGGCCGCCAGCAGCACCAGCGTGAGCAGCTGAACACCATAAAAACGCAGCGGCAAAGGGTAAAGCGATTTTGTCTTAATTGTCTTTAACTTAGACAATTCTGAAGCGGAAGCCATTTGTGTCATAATCAGGGTCGACGACGGGAAAAACCCAAGCATACGGATGCCAACTTAAGGAAACCTTAAACGACGGCGATTTGTGCGTTATTTCTGAAGGCCCGCGCGAATCTGCTATCGCTGGCTCAGCCATTTCATTACACTCTGCGCGATTTTTTATCGGATATTGAGACTCCATGCAAAACCGTTCTTCTGCCGGCACTCGCCTTGGGCGCCAGGCGTTGTTGTTCCCCCTGTGTCTGGTGCTTTACGAATTCTCCACCTATATCGGCAACGATATGATCCAGCCCGGTATGCTGGCAGTCGTAGCGCAGTACAACGCCGGGATCGAGTGGGTGCCGACGTCGATGACCGCCTACCTGGCGGGGGGCATGTTTTTACAGTGGCTGCTCGGGCCGCTGTCGGATCGTATTGGCCGCCGTCCGGTGATGCTGACCGGGGTGGTGTGGTTTATCGTCACCTGCCTGGCAACCCTGCTGGCGCAGTCGATCGAACAGTTTATGGTGCTGCGATTCTTGCAGGGCGTCAGCCTGTGCTTTATCGGCGCAGTCGGTTACGCCGCAATCCAGGAGTCTTTCGAAGAGGCGGTGTGCATCAAAATCACCGCCCTGATGGCCAACGTGGCGCTGATTGCGCCGCTGCTGGGCCCGCTGGTGGGGGCGGCGTGGGTTCACGTTGCGCCGTGGGAGGGGATGTTTGTGCTGTTCGCGGCGCTGGCGGCGATCTCGTTTTATGGCCTGTACCGCGCGATGCCTGAAACCGCTACCCGCCTCGGTGAAAAACTGTCGATGCAGGAGCTGGGACGCGACTATAAAGCGGTGCTGAAAAACGTCCGTTTTGTGGCGGGCGCGCTGGCGATCGGCTTTGTCTGCCTGCCACTGCTGGCGTGGATTGCCCAGTCGCCGGTGATCATCATCAGTGGCGAGAAGCTCAGCAGCTACGAATACGGCCTGCTGCAGGTGCCGATTTTTGGCGCACTGATTATTGGCAACGTGGTGCTGGCTCGCCTGACCTCGCGGCGGACCGTGCGCTCGTTAATCATCATGGGCGGCTGGCCGATTATGATCGGGCTGGCGGTAGCGGCGGTGGCGACGGTCGTGTCGTCCCACGCGTATCTGTGGATGACTGCCGGGCTGAGTATCTATGCGTTCGGGATTGGGCTGGCGAATGCCGGGCTGGTGCGTCTGACGCTGTTTGCCAGCGATATGAGTAAAGGCACGGTGTCGGCGGCGATGGGCATGTTGCAGATGCTGATCTTCACCGTAGGAATTGAAGTGAGCAAACACGCCTTCAGCAGCGGCGGCAACGGCCTGTTCAGCCTGTTTAATCTGGTAAACGGCATCCTGTGGCTGGGGCTGATGTTTGTGTTCCTGAAAGACAAGCAGGTGGGCGGGTCGTTACAGCCGGAGTAAGTCGACGTTTTGCCGGGTGGCGGCTTCGCCTTACCCGGCCTACGCAACCCGTAGGCCTGTGCAAGCAACGCGCCGCCAGGCACTGCTCCTTAGTTGAACGGGGCTTCGCGTTTCAACACTTTATCTATCACCGCCAGCACCCCTTCGTCATTGTTGTGCGGCGCTTCATAGCGGGCGACCGCTTTGATATGATCCCGGGCATTGGCCATGGCAAAGCCAAACCCGGCCTGGCCCAGCATTTCAATGTCGTTACCGCTGTCGCCAAAGGCGACCACTTCGTGGTCTTCAATCCCCCACAGCTGTTGCAGCAGACGCAGGCCATTGGCCTTATGCACGCCCGGCAGGATCAGGTCGATACTGCCGTACCCGGTGGCTACCGGCACCATAATGTCACTCAGCTTCTCGTGAATCATGGCCTGGATACGCGGGATCTCGTCGTCGGGCACGTTCAGCCCAAACTTGAAGAAGATGTCGTTGAAGTGCTCGAAGTTATCCACCTTTTCCAGCCGGTGATAATACTTCGCCGCGATATCGTGGAACGCGTCGTCATAGGTTTTCAGGGTGTAGGCACTGCCTTTACCGCAGGCGATCACTTCCACTTCCGGTATGGAGCAGAGGAATGCTGATACGGTGTTGAACTGCGCCTGGGTCAGCTCGCCGTTGAAAACATCTTCCCCGGCATTGACCACCCAGCCGCCATTTTCGGCGACAAAAGCGATTTCATGCGCGATCTCCGGGAAAAAGGAGATCAGCTGGTAGTACTGGTTGCCGCTGGCGACCACAAACCGTATGCCCTGTTCCTTCATCTGCGCGTACTGACGCAGAAAACGCGCGCGATTGTACGCTTTCGCGTCGTTCAGGAAGGTACCATCCATATCAACTGCAATCAGTTTAACGCTCATATCCATTCTCCATGGCAGATTTAGCCTGCGAATCCGGTTTGGCAACCGCTCTGGCGACCAGGGCGGCAATCATCACTAATCCTAATACCACTAACATGGCGCTGCGCAGCCCGTAATGTTCGCCGAGGAAGCCCAGCAGCGGCGGGCCAACCAGGAAGGCGAGATAGCCGGTGGTGGCCACTACGCTGACGCGGGTTGGCGCATCCGGGCCGGTATCGCTGGCGGCGGAGATGGTCAGCGGGAACCCGAGCGAAGCACCCAGCCCCCACAGAATTACCGACACGCCCGCCACCCAGTCGACATCGACAAAGATGATTAACGCAATTCCCAGCCCGCCCATCAGGGCACTGGCGCGCACCACCGCAACCCGGCTATAGCGGTCAATAAACCAGCCGCCGGTAAAGCGACCTACGGTCATGCCAAGCGTAAACCCGGCGTAAATCAGCGAGCCGGAGGTCGGGCTAAAGCCGTGGCCGTCCACCATCAGCAGCGGCAGCCAGTCGTTGGCAGAGCCTTCGGCAAAGGCCATCGCCAGCACCACCACGCCAATCAGCATCAGCTGCATATCGCGATAAAACGGTAATCCTTTCTCACCGGCCTGGGCCTCATCCACCGGGTTTTTGCCGGTGCCGTCCGGAATGTAGACGATCCCCAGCAGGACAGGGGCAAGACAGACCAGACCCGCCAGCAAAATATGGATATTGGCGGCGATGCCTGAAGCCGTCAGCGCCATGCCGACGCCCGCGCCCGCCAGCGTACCGAGGCTGTAAAAACCGTGCATCATCGGCAGCACGGTTTTGTTCATCTCGCGCTCGATGGTGGCACCTTCAACGTTAATCGCCACTTCGGCGGCACCAAAGCTACCGCCGAATACCGTCAGCCCGAGAGCAAAAATCAGCGGCGAGGCCATCCACAGTGCGGCGCTGAGAATAATCATACCGACTATCGCGCAGCACATGGTGGTGCGAATCACTTTCCGCGTGCCGTAGCGCTTAACCAGCCACGCCGAACAGAGGATGCCACTCATCGAACCGACAGACAGGCCAAATAATACGATGCCCATTTCCGCCGTTGAGACCGACAGAATATCGCGAATAGCGGGGGTACGCGTGGCCCAGGAGGCCATTAACAGACCGGGGATAAAGAAGAACATAAACAGCGCCCACAGGCGGCGCTGCAGGATTTTGCGCGATGAGATGACGGTCATGATTTCAGCACCAGAAGGAAAACACTGGCGACAACACTAGCAAGTTTGTGTACATTTGTACATAAATGCGCTGAGGTAAAAATGAACAGAAGACCTAACGATCCGCTGCGGCGGGAAAGGATCCTGCAGGCCACGCTGGACACCATCGCCGAACACGGCCTGAACGCCGTCACCCATCGCAAAATCGCCAGCTGTGCCGGCGTACCGCTGGGATCGATGACCTACTATTTTACCGGGATGGATGCGCTGCTCGAAGAGGCTTTCACGTGGTTTACCCGGCAGATGTCGGTTCAGTATCGTGAGTTTTTTGCCGGCGTCAGCGGCCCGGAAATGGCCTGCGATTCTATCACCACTCTGATTTATAGCTCTGAAGTTACCACCCCGCGCAGCATGGAGCTGATGTATCAGCTTTACGCCTTTATGAACCGTAGCGCGTCGTTAAAAGCCGTGATGCAGGACTGGATGAAAACCAGCCAGACCACGCTGGAGCAGTGGTTTGACCCGGTCACCGCCCGGGCGCTGGATGCCTTTATCGAGGGGATGACGCTGCATTTTGTCACCGACCGACAACCGCTCACGCGGGAGGAGTTAAGGGCGATGGTGGGGCGGATTGCGGGCGAGGGATAGTTGTCACGGGAAGGGCTGCCCAAAAAAAAATCTCCACAAATGTAAATTTCTGTGCAATTTATCGCTGCGGACTATTTTCAATCCTCTGATTTTTCTGCATTAAAAATCCACTTCAGGTTTCTCTTCTCCCGGCAGGCAACAAAACGCAGAGGGATACGCTACGCTTTTTAAAACCACCCTGCGGCAAGCGTTTTTACCTCTTCTGCGGAAGTCGCGACCCTAACACCGGGAAGTCCCTATGACCCAAAGTCATGAAGATGATGTAAAAGTGCTGCTGTCGGCGTTTGAACGGCGTCTTGAACAACTGTTGCCCGAGGGGCAGCAAGAGGGCCTGGTCTACGCCGCCATGCGTGACGCCACGCTGGTCGCCGGCAAGCGAATGCGCCCCTTGTTGCTGCTGCTGGCAGCGACGGATATGGGCTACAAAACCGAGCAAACGGGCCTGCTGGATCTGGCCTGCGCCATTGAGATGGTGCACGTAGCTTCCCTGATTCTGGATGACATGCCCTGCATGGACAATGCGATGCTCAGACGCGGGCGTCCGACGGTGCATTGTCAGTATGGTGAACACGTCGCGATCCTCGCGGCGATCGCGCTGCTGAGCCACGCTTTTTGCGTCATCTCACGCGCGCCTGCGCTGACGGCCGAGGCAAAAGCGCGGGCTATTGCTGAACTCTCGGCGTCGGTGGGCCACATGGGGCTGGTGCAGGGCCAATTTCGCGATCTGAATGGCGGCCGGCAGAGCCAGAATCCCGATGAGATACTGCTGACCAATGAGTTGAAAACCAGCAGTCTGTTCAACGCGACCCTCCAGCTGGCGGCCATTGCGGCCGACGCCTCGCCTCAGGTCAGCGAGCGCCTGCGCTTTTTCGCCCGCGATCTCGGTCAGGCTTTCCAGCTAATTGATGACCTGACGGACGGCTCCACGGCCACCGGCAAAGACCCCAATCAGGATAAAGATAAATCGACGCTGGTCGCGGTGCTCGGAGCGGAAAGCGTTTTTCTGCAACTGCGAGAGCATGTGCGCAGCGCCGACCAGCATATCGCTAGCGCCTGTCAGCCGGGAAATACCACCCGGCACTTTGTTCACGCCTGGTTTGAAAAACAGCTCACGCTTATCAGTCAGAGCCTGTCGTTATCCCTGTCGGAGTGCCAATGAGCAGCCTGTCGCAACGTAAAAGCGATCATCTCGATATCGTCCTGAACAGCGCACCCGGCGCAAAAAAGTGTACTAACGGCTTTGAAAAATGGCGCTTTGGACACTGTGCCCTGCCCGAACTGCATCTTGATGATATCGATCTCTCGACCTCGCTGTTTGGCCGAACCCTTAACGCGCCGCTGCTGATAAGTTCTATGACTGGCGGCACCCGGCGAGCGAGCCAGATCAACCAGCATCTGGCCCTTGCCGCTCAGGCGCTGGGGCTGGCGATGGGGGTAGGCTCTCAGCGCGTGGCGCTGGAGAGTGAAACGAATTATGGCCTGACGCGCGAACTGCGCGCTTTTGCGCCGGACGTGGTGCTAATGGCCAACCTCGGCGCGGCGCAAATCGCCGGTCGACAGGGCATCGACTACGCGCAACGTGCCGTTGAGACGCTGACGGCAGATGCGCTGATTATCCACCTCAACCCGCTGCAGGAGGCGCTCCAGCACGGGGGCGATCGCAACTGGAGCGGGGTGATCGATGCCATTCAACGTACCGTCGAGGCGCTGCATGTCCCGGTGGTGATTAAAGAGGTGGGCAGCGGGCTGTCGGTGCCGGTTGCCCGCCAGCTGGCGGCGGCAGGCGTGGCGATGCTGGATGTCGCCGGGGCGGGCGGTACCAGTTGGGCGGCGGTCGAGGGTGAACGCGCTGTTAACGCGCACGACCGGGCGGTGGCGATGGCCTTTGCCGACTGGGGGATGCCGACCGCGACGGCATTACAGGATCTGCACCAGGCGCTGCCCGATATGCCGCTGGTGGCCTCGGGCGGCATCGTCGACGGTATTGAGGTGGCCAAAGCGATCCGCTTAGGTGCCAGCGTGGTGGGGCAGGCGGCCGGGGTGCTGCAAAGCGCGTTAACCTCCAGCGAGGCGGTCATTGACCACTTTCAGGTGATCATCGCCCAGCTGCGCGTCGCCTGTTTCTGCACCGGTAGCGCCAACCTGGCGCAGCTGCGTCAGGCCACGCTGATGGCGCAATCGTAATGGCGCAAGTGTGGGACATTATTTTAGCCGGCGGCGGGCTGGCCAACGGGCTGATCGCGTTACGCTTGCGCCAGCAGCGCCCGGAACTGCGCGTCCTGCTTCTTGAAGCCGACAGCCAGCCCGGAGGGAATCACACCTGGTCGTTTCATCAGGGCGACATTACCCCCGCGCAGCAGCAGTGGATTGCGCCGCTGGTCGTGCATCGCTGGCCGGGATACGACGTCCGTTTTCCTGGCCTGAACCGGACGCTCGCCGGGGAGTATTGTAGCGTCACGTCCGCGCGGTTTGCCGCCGTCCTGACCGAAGCCATCGGCATCAACCTGCACACCCACGCCGTGATCACTGCGCTCACCCCGGAAAGCGTCACGCTCGTCGACGGCACACAGCTGCAGGCCCGGGCGGTGATCGATGGCCGGGGCTACACGCCGGACAGGCATCTCACCATCGGCAGCCAGTCATTCCTCGGCCAGCAGTGGAATCTGAGCCAGCCTCACGGCCTGACGCGGCCGATACTGATGGACGCCAGGGTCGATCAGCAGGGCGGGTATCGTTTTGTCTATACGCTTCCGCTTTCTGCCAATGAACTGCTGATCGAAGATACGCACTACCTTGACGCCGCCCGGCTGGATCTCAGCGCTGCGCGGCACAACATTGCGGATTATGCCCGCCAGCAGGGCTGGTGCCTGGAGAGCCTGGTCCGCGAAGAGCAGGGCCATCTGCCGATAATGCTGGCGGGAGATTTCCCGGCGTACTGGGATGCGCGGGATAAGCAGCCGTGCAGCGGCCTGCGCGCGGGGCTGTTTCACGCCACCACCGGCTATTCGTTGCCGCACGCGGTGGCGCTGGCCGATGCCATTGCTGCAAGCGAAGACATCAACGCCGCCGCACTCTTTTCGGTGATTCATCTTTACGCTCTGCGCCAGTGGTACACCCAGCGCTTTTTCCGCACCCTGAACCGGATGCTCTTCCTGGCGGGAAAGCCCGATCGGCGCTGGCGGGTGATGCAGCGTTTTTACACGCTTAACGCCGGGCTGATTGCCCGCTTTTACGCCGGACAGCTGACGCTGGTCGATAAAGCGCGGATCCTCGCCGGTAAGCCCCCGGTTCCTGTCGGCGAAGCGATACTCGCCATCCTCAAACTCACTCCCCGGCTGCGAGCGTTTCACCATGAATAAAACAGTGATTATTGGTGCCGGTTTTGGCGGATTAGCGCTGGCCATCCGACTGCAGGCGCAGGGCATCGCCACGCTCCTGCTGGAGCAGCGGGATAAGCCCGGCGGACGGGCGTATGTTTATCACGATCAAGGGTTCACCTTTGACGCCGGGCCGACGGTCATCACCGATCCCAGCGCCATCGAAGAGTTATTTACCCTGGCGGGAAAGCGGATGAAGGATTACGTCGAACTGCTGCCGGTGACCCCGTTTTATCGCTTGTGCTGGGAGACGGGCGAAGTCTTTGATTACGATAATGTTCAGGCGCGGCTCGAAGAGCAGATCGGCCGCTTTAATCCGCGCGACGTGGAAGGCTACCGTAAGTTTCACGCCTACTCGCGGAAGGTGTTTAAAGAGGGGTATCTCAAGCTCGGCACGGTGCCGTTCCTCTCTTTTCGCGATATGCTCCGCGCCGGGCCGCAGCTTACCCGCCTGCAGGCCTGGCGCAGCGTCTACAGTATGGTCTCGCGCTTTATCGAGAACGAACAGCTGCGCCAGGCGTTCTCTTTTCATTCCCTGCTGGTGGGCGGCAATCCGTTTGCCACCTCGTCGATTTATACCCTGATCCACGCCCTTGAGCGTGAGTGGGGGGTCTGGTTTGCCCGCGGCGGCACCGGGGCGCTGGTGCAGGGACTGGTTAAGCTCTATCAGGATCTGGGCGGCGAGCTGCAGCTGAATGCACAAGTGACCCGGCTGGTGGCCGAGGGCGAGCGCATCAGCGCCGTGGAGTTAAACGACGGCCAGACCATCCCGACCGCGGCGGTCGCCTCAAACGCCGACGTGGTGCATACCTATGAAAAGCTGCTGGGGCATCATCCGGTGGGGGCGTCGCGCGCGGCGTCGCTCAAGCGCAAGCGCATGAGCAATTCATTGTTTGTGCTCTATTTTGGTCTTAATAAGCAGCATGACCTTGCGCACCACACGGTCTGTTTCGGGCCGCGTTATAAAGAACTGATCGACGATATTTTTCATAAGAATGCGCTGGCGGAGGATTTTTCGCTCTACCTGCATGCCCCCTGCGTCACCGATCCGTCCCTGGCTCCGCCGGGCTGCGGCAGCTATTACGTATTAGCGCCGGTGCCACACTTAGGCACGGCGGATCTCGACTGGAACACAGAAGGGCCGCGCCTGCGCGACCGAATTTTTGCTTATCTTGAAGCCCATTACATGCCGGGGCTGCGCAGCCAGCTGGTGACCCATCGCATGTTCACGCCTTTTGATTTTCGCGACCAGCTGGGGGCCCATCTGGGCTCTGCTTTTTCGATCGAACCGATCCTGCGCCAGAGCGCCTGGTTCCGACCGCACAATCGCGACAGTCGGATCCCCAATCTTTACCTCGTCGGGGCCGGAACCCATCCGGGAGCCGGTATTCCCGGCGTGATCGGTTCGGCCAAAGCGACCGCAGGATTAATGCTGGAGGCACTTTCCCGATGAACACCACCCTGATGGATCACGCGACCGACACCATAACCGTAGGGTCGAAAAGCTTTGCCACCGCTGCGAAGCTCTTTGACCCGGCGACGCGACGCAGCGTGCTGATGCTCTACGCCTGGTGCCGCTACTGCGACGACGTTATCGATGGCCAGCAGTTGGGGTTTAATGCCGCCCCGGTGGACAGCGTTCAGGCCGAGCTGCGCCTGGATATGCTTAAAATTCAGACCCAGCGCGCGTGGGAGGGGGCCGAGATGCGCGAGCCCGCCTTTGCCGCCTTTCAGGAGGTGGCGCTGGGCCACAGCATCCCGCTCCAGTTGGCTTACGATCATCTTGATGGCTTTGCCATGGACGTGCGCGAAACGCGATACCACACCTTTGATGACACCCTGCAATATTGCTATCGCGTGGCGGGAGTGGTGGGGTTGATGATGGCCAGAGTGATGGGCGTGCGCGATGAAGCGGTGCTCGACCGCGCCTGTGATTTGGGTCTGGCGTTTCAGCTGACCAATATCGCCAGGGATATCGTCGAGGACGCCCGGGTTGGCCGCTGTTATCTGCCCGCGCAATGGCTGGCCGAGGCCAACATCAACCCGCAGGCACTGGCCGAACCCACGATGCGCGAGCCGCTCGCGGGACTTGCCCGGCGGCTGGTGGCAGAAGCTGAGCCTTACTATGCCTCGGCCCGACAAGGTCTGGCCGGACTGCCGCTGCGATCTGCCTGGGCGATAGCTTCGGCGCACGGGGTGTATCGCGAGATTGGCGTGAAGGTGAGCGCAGCAGGTCCTCGCGCCTGGGATAAACGGCAGGGAACCAGCGGTGTTGAGAAGGCGGGATTGCTGTTAAAAGGGGCCAGGCTGGCGCTTACTTCTCGTTTTGCGACACAGTCTCCGCGCCCGCCTGAGCTCTGGCAGCGACCGCGCTAGCCTTGCGCTGGCGCAACGTGGCCTGCAATTTTTCGATCGACGGCGCATAGAGGAACCCAAAGGAGACGCAGTCCTCTTTGCCCCGCACCGCGTGGTGCAGTCGGTGCGCCAGATACAGCCGCTTGAGATATCCCCGGCGCGGGATGTAGCGAAACGGCCAGCGCTGGTGCACCAGCCCATCATGGACCATAAAATAGAGCGCGCCGTACAGCGTCATCCCGGCCCCAATCCACTGTAGCGGCCAGATGCCCCACGTCCCCAGCGCAATCAGCGCAATCGCCAGTACGGCAAACACCATCGCGTACAGGTCGTTCACCTCAAACCAGCTCGTGCGCGGCTCGTGGTGGGACTCATGCCATCCCCAACCCCAGCCGTGCATGACGTACTTGTGCGCAAGGGCGGCGACTAACTCCATGGCGGCAACGGTTAAAAGCACGATTACGGTGTTGTATAGGGCGAGCATGGGGGGCCTTTGGGTGGGTGGTTTCAGGTATTAAGCGTAACAGGTAATTGGGGGGGGAGGGATGGAGTGGGGGATTTAATGCTGAACAGCAGAAAACAAAAAACCCATTTATGTAAACGGGTTAGTGAAAACAATGACTTGCAAGATAATCAATAAGTTAGGTTAGTGGTAAGGAGTGGCGATTACGGGGCAATGCCAACCGCTGCCGCCACTTTGTCGCCACTTGGCAGGGTCGCTAACGGGTTGAAGCGCAGGGCAGTTTCAAGGTGATCAGGAGCCAGGTGAGCATAGCGCATGGTCATTTTGATGTCGTGGTGACCGAGAATTTTTTGTAGGGCAAGAATGTTTCCGCCCGACATCATAAAATGCGCTGCAAATGTGTGGCGCAGAACGTGGGTAAGCTGGCCGCGCGGAAGCACAATGGAGGTTTTGTCCATCACTGACAAGAACTGGAAGTAGCAATCCGTAAAGAACTTGAAGCCGTCCAGGGCAATGATTTCCTCGTAAAGCTCTTTGCTAATCGGAATGCTTCGGTTCTTTTTGCCTTTGGTCCTGACGAATGTGATTCGGTATTTTGTGACCTGAGAACGGGTCAGATTCACAGCTTCACGCCAGCGTGCCCCTGTGCTTAAGCATATTTTAACAACCAGAGCGAGCAGGGGGTTTTGGTGATTGCAGTCGTACAAAAGCTCAGTAATTTGTTCATGCGTTAGCCAGGCCATCTCCTTTTCTGCGATGGTGAACTTGCGCATGTTCTCCAGTGGGTTCGGTGCTGTCCATTCTCCGAGTCGGGCCAGCTCGCTAAAAACACCGCTCAGATAGCTTTGTTCAAGGTTGATTGTTACCGGGCTGGCACCTTTCTTCCACTTCTCACTGAAATAGATTTCACCCGTTAGGCGTTTGTCACGGTAATGCGCGAACAATTTCGAGCTGAGATCAGTAGCAAGAGGGTTTCCGAGTGCATCGACCATCAGGACCAGCTTGTCGTAAACATGTTCACCAGCGGTAAGAGATTTGCCGTGCAGTTTGAACCAGAGTTCAACCACGTCTTTCAGAGTCCGACGGTCTACCGATTCACCTAGCCAGGGCTTAGCCTCTGCCTCATCCATCGTGTGACGCTCAAAGGACAATGCTTCGCCTTTGGTGGCGAACTGCTTGCGTACACGACGCCCGCTGCGCCCGGCGGGGTAGCATTCACAAATCCATTTTCCTGTGTCGAGTTTTCGTACTGCCATAAAAAAAGCCCTCATGTCTGAGGGCTAAATTTAACTGTATGTTTGGACAGGGGTCAATGTTTGATATATTTTTTGTATACATCGTATATTTTTACTTCTGCATTTCCCATCTCAGCGACTGCATCAACATTGTATAAATGTTAAATAAAAATGTTTTTAAGGTGAGAACAAGAAAAACAGCACTGCTGCCAACTATTATATACACTATTTTAACTCCAATTATTTTTTCACAATGAGGGATCATTAGCGCTTTAAGTATTTTTGTAATTAAACCATTTTCCTGTCCAAACATGAGAATGATTAAGTAAATAATAGACCATGTGATAAAATGGATGAAAACTCGCATGAAAACGCCATAAACATATTTCAAATAACTAAGGTTGTATTTAGGGTGCTTAACTTCCATTAGAGCAAGGAAAAGTTCGGGTTTGTTTATTGTAGCAAAAATAGTAAATCCTGTTATCAGAAAGCCAAGGGTTGTAGTGGTGAAACCAAATATTAAAGGAGCCCATTGTCTTACTGATGATATTAACTCTACAGATGAAGAAAGCCAGAACGCATTGAAAATTAATGCCAAAGATAATGCTAATGTAAAATAGAAATCAAAGGTATTTATTTTTATTTCTCTTGTTAGTCTATATACATCAAACAAAGATGTCTCTTTAACTAACTCATTTGGGTCAAATGTATATTTCATGCTAGAGCCACCTATTAATGATAGATGTTATCTTTGATATAATATTAGCACGATCTGGACGATTAGGCACAATAATATCCCCCTCTTCCTTTAATTCATTAAATGAGATATACGCCTCTCTAGACGCTTTTTCTAAATCTGAATCTAAATCAGGTTTAGGTGTTTTGAGAGTAAAGCTCTCATTATTCCCAGAGAGTGTAGCACCATTTTCATCTTTCCCTGAGATAACAACTTTTGAATTTGCCATTTGTGTTGCGCTTGTTGTTTTTTCGACAACTGCACTTGAGTTTAATCCATCTTCTGTTCTGTTTGTATATACCAATTGAGCCTTATTACTGTTCAGGTCCTCTTTTTCTCTTTCAATTTTACGCCAAAAATCATCAAGAGATATATTTTCACTATTTGTAGGAAGAAGTTCTATGGATAATCTATTTACGACTGAAAAGAGTTCCACGAAGTTATTTAAAGTTCTAGGATCAGTCAATGGTGTTACACGTAGTTTTGGTACCCCAAGTTTTTCATAAATATCTTTCTTGTAAATTCTTTTAACATGAGGTTTTTTCTTTCTGGTTCTTTTATTTTTAAGAATCTCATAGTCAACGAAAGAGTTGTAGCGTTTTGCTAAACAGTGTTTACTCGTATTTTCAAACTCTTCAAGAGTTGGTGCGCCAGCAACTTCTTTGCATAGCATTAATCTATGGTCATTAAGAATTAGGATGAATATTGAGCTGGGATGGCTTTCAAGTGTTTGGTGATCTTGAATTATCACACCATCTCGGAATATTTGATCACGTTTTAATGTGGTTTTTTTTATTATTCTTCCGCAAATGGCAATTGTAGGAAAAGGCAATGGGCCTTCAAACTGAGCATCAATAGTGTCTAAAGAGATTAAGCGTGTTTCTGTAAAGAAATACTCTGTATCTTTAAATTTCCTAATGTATTTTTCATCTGAGAATGAAGGTAAAACTATGCTTTCAAAAGCATCCAATAGTACTTTATCTGTACCAAAATTCAATGTGTAGTTAGCAAATTCAATTGTTTTTGTGAAACTCATGCTTAAACCCTTCTTTTTATTATGCCTTTAATGTGGTTATTAATTTCTATATCAGCTGCACCACACTCAAAACTATATTTTTCATTTTCAACTCGGATGCGATTGTTTGGTAGTTTGTAAACACTTCTTAAACTAAATTGACCATCAATCGATATTAACCATAGTCCATCAACGAGATTATACTCTTTACTTATAATATAAGATTCGTAATTGTCATTAACAATATAAGGCTGGTTTAGGATCTCAGGTAAAAGCTCTCGAGAAATAGAACGCTGTTGAATATTGATTAGTTCTCCATCATGCAGGTCAAAGGAGTCTAGTGTGATGAGTTCAGTGGTGCTGATTTGATTCAGCACGCCCTTACCTGATGTTAACCATTCGAGTGAAACACCGGTTTCCAATGAGCATCTTATAACCCAGTCAGCGGGGAATATATCTCGCATGTAGCGAGTAGCCATAGTGCTCTTAGATACGCCTAAATGGTCACATAGAGCTTGACGGGTTGAGAACCCGTATGCCTCAACCAGACGTTCAATTGCTTTCTTTCCGCCGGAATTGAAATCCAAAAGTCCTCCAAAACAATCTGAATTGCATTGACAGATTCCAAAAGCGATCTTAAAGTTGAACTCGAAGTGTTCTTTTGGAGCCTTCACAACTAATCACGATAAACAACGGCTCGCCACAAGCCGAACTAAAGAAGGAATGTTGCACCATGACCCCAAACATTTCAATCACTCTGAATACACCGCACGTCACAATTGAGCGCTATAGCGAACTTACAGGCCTGCCAGTCGATACGATCAATGACATGTTGGCTGATGGTCGCCTTCCGCGCCATCGTCTCCGTAAAGATAAAAAGCGCGAAAAAGTCATGATTAACATTGCTGCTCTGACTGTGGATGCACTATCGGCTTAAGAAATTTTTTGCTTATCGCACTCATCTTTAAGGTTCGATATTGCGATAAGTACGGAGATGAAAACTATGTTTGATTATAAAGTTTCCAAACACGGACACTTTGATGAAGCTTGCCGCACCTTCGCTCTACACCACAACATGGCGAAGCTGGCAGAACGTGCAGGTATGAACGTTCAGACCCTGCGTAACAAGCTCAACCCGGAGCAACCGCATCAGCTCACAGCGCCCGATATTTGGCTGTTAACCGATCTCACCGAAGATTCAACGCTGGTTGATGGATTTCTGGCGCAGATTCATTGCCTGCCATGCGTACCTACCAATGAAGTCGCACGGGACAAAATGCCGCAGTACGTCCTGAAAGCCACCGCCGAGATCGGTCGTGTAGCTGCAAGTGCGGTTTCTGGTGTTCAGCTAAATGCGACCACCCGCCGGCAGGTCGTCGAAAGCGTCAATTCTGTTACTCGTCTAATGGCACTTACCGCTATTTCTCTGCAGGCTCGTTTACAGGCTAATCCTGCAATGGCCAGTGTCGTCGATACCGTGACGGGCCTTGGTTCTTCGTTTGGGCTGAGCTGAGGTGTTTATGCTGAACAATGAACCCTCATTTGCGTCTCTTCTAGTTAAGCAAAGCTCGGCAATGCACTGCGGCCATGGCTGGATCATGGGGAAAGATGGTAAGCGCTGGCATCCGTGCCGCTCGCAGGATGCACTGTTGGCCGACCTGTCCACTATCCAACAGGGGAAACCATGGCTATTGAAGGTCCTGCAGCGACTGTTCCACTGAGTACCGGTCAGCGCCTGAATGGGCTGAACCACATCGCGGAGCTGAGAGCAAAAGTGTTTGGTCTGAATATTGAGCGAGAGCTGGAACGGTTTATTAATGAGATGCGCGATCCCCGCGACATTAACCACAAACAAAACGAGAGGGCACTGGCCGCCATATTCTTCATGGCAAAAATTCCGGCAGAACGTCACAGCGTCAATATTAATGAGCTGACCACTGACGAAACGCGGGAGCTGATTAAAGCAATGAATCATTTTCGTGCAGTGGTGAGCTTATTTCCCAAACGGCTAACCATGCCGAATTAACCCAAAACAGAAATTAATGGCGTAAACCCGCCGGGCATTCTTTTGCCCTAATTCAGGAGAATTGATTATGCGAAATAGTGAAACCCGCACCACCAAAACCGGACCGGATGATGCTGGTTTATTCCAGCTGTTTAACGAGACTCGCCTGGATGAGCGTAAAAGCTGCGCCTTTGCCTTTTCCATCCGCATGGAGGCACTGGCGCTTCACATCCTACAGAAGGAAATGAATGGAGTGGAGGCAGCGGAATTACTGCGCCGTGAAGTTGCCCGTTATGAAGCTGAATCACGCGGGGACTGGCACTGATGGCTGATTCCATGGATCTCGTACAGCAGCGCGTCGAAGAAAACCTGCAGCGCCATATTCATAACGCCCGCACCAGAAAGCCAGGCATTGCTCGCGTTCTTTGCATCGACTGTGACGCGCAAATACCAACGGCTCGCAGACAAGCCATTCCGGGCGTGCAGTGTTGCGTGACGTGTCAGGAAATCGCAGAACTGAAAGGCAAGCACTACACCCGAGGCGTGCTGTGAGCTTCGGAGCCTGTCAGTGATGCCTGAGTTAACAAAAGACAAAGGTGGCCCTACAGAGGCCGCCGGGGTTTTCCCATGGAACGCCCCGAAAAAAGCAGTAAACCCCTATCTGGACCCGGCGGAAGTTGCGCCGGTGTCTGCGCTTTCAAACCTGATCACTCTTTACGCTGCGGACAACGAGCAGAAACAGCTGCGCCGCGAGGCGCTGAGTGATGAGGTCTGGGAACGCTATTTCTTCAATGAATCCCGTGATCCTGTTCAGCGTGAAATGGAACAGGACCAGCTCATCAGTCGCGCCAAAATGGCCCGCGAGCAGCAGTGCTTTAATTCCGATTTAATCATTCTGGCCAACGTCAGCGCCGAACCCGCCCACGTCAGCAAACCGCTACTGGAAAGGATTAAATTCTTCCAGGGCTTAGGAAGGCAAAAAGCATATTCCCGCTATCTGCGTGAAACCATCAGGCCTTGTCTTGAGCGACTGGAGTGTGTGCGTGAAAGTCAGGTGTCTGCCTCGTTTCGTTTTATGGCGAGTCATGAAGGACTTGAGGGCCTGCTGGTTCTGCCTGAAATGAACCAGGAGCAGGTCAAGCGTCTGTCTACGCTGGTTGCGGCACATATGAGCATGTGTCTCGATGCTGCCTGCAGCGATCTGTTTGTGACTGATGACGTCAAGCCGGAACAAATCCGCCAGTCATGGGAAAAGGTGGCCGCTGAGGCTATGCGCCTTGATGTGATTCCTCCCGCCTTTGAGCAGCTGCGCCGCAAGAAACGCCGTCGTAAGCCGGTGCCCTATGACCTTATTCCGGGTTCGCTGGCACGTATGCTGTGTGCAGACTGGTGGTATCGCAAGCTGTGGCAGATGCGCTGTGAGTGGCGGGAAGAACAGCTGCGCGCTGTTTGCCTTGTCAACAGGAAAGCGTCCCCATATGTCAGCTATGAAGCCGTGATCCACAAACGCGAGCAGCGCCGCAAATCGCTGGAGTTTTTCCAGTCGCATGAGCTGGTCAATGCCGACGGTGACACGCTGGATATGGAAGACGTGGTGAACGCCAGCAGCAGTAATCCTGCGCACCGCCGTAATGAAATGATGGCCTGCGTAAAAGGTCTGGAGCTGATCGCAGAAATGCGCGGCGACTGCGCTGTGTTTTATACCATCACCTGCCCGTCACGCTTCCATGCGACCCTCAATAACGGCAGGCCCAATCCGAAGTGGACCAGCGAAACGGTCCGGCAGAGCAGTGACTATCTGGTCGATACATTCGCGGCATTCCGCAAAGCCATGCACAAAGCCGGGCTGCGCTGGTATGGCGTGCGCGTTGCCGAGCCGCATCACGACGGCACAGTGCACTGGCATCTGCTGTGCTTTATGCGCAAGAAAGACCGCCGCACCCTCACTGCGCTGCTACGTAAATTCGCCATTCGTGAAGACCGCGCCGAGCTGGGCCACAATACCGGCCCGCGATTCAAGTCTGAACTCATCAATCCACGTAAAGGCACGCCGACCAGCTACATCGCCAAATACATCAGCAAGAACATCGACGGGCGCGGACTGGCAAAAGAGATCAGCAAGGAAACCGGCAAATCACTGCGCGACAGTGCCGAGCACGTCAGCGCCTGGGCATCGCTTCACCGTGTTCAACAATTCCGTTTCTTTGGTATTCCAGGACGTCAGGCATACCGCGAGCTGCGACTGCTGGCCGGGCAGGCCGCGAGAGCGCAGGGTGACAAAAAAGCCGGCGCGCCGGTTCTGGAAAATCCGCGACTCGATGCCGTGTTGGCCGCCGCTGATGTGGGCTGTTTTGCCACCTACATCATGAAGCAGGGCGGCGTTCTGGTTCCCCGTAAAAATCACCTTATCCGAACCGCATACGAGCTTAACGACGAACCAGGCACCTACGGCGATCACGGCATCCGCATCTATGGCATCTGGTCCCCGATTGTTGAGGGCACGATCTGCACGCACGCGATGAAGTGGAAAATGGTTCGTAAGGCCGTTGACCTTCGGGAGGCGACAGCCGACCAGGGCGCTCGCGCCCCTTGGACTCGTGGCAATAACTGTCCCCCTGTTGAAAAAATGTACCAAACAGGGGGCGAAATACCGGGCAGCGAAGAACCTGCAGCGCTGCCAGACTTCGAGAACATGAGCAAAAAGGAACTGCGCGAGCTAACGGCCAGGCTGAGACTGGTCAAACCGAAGCGGCGGAAAGGGTACAAACAGGAAATTACAGAATACCAACGGCTGCAGCTCGAAGCGGAGCTGAGGTCGCGAGGGTTTGACGCCAGCGAAACGGAAGTGGATCTGCTCCTGCGTGGCGGAAGTATTCCCTCCGGGGCGGGGCTGCGTCTTTTCTATCGGAATCAACGTCTACAGGAAGATGACAAATGGCGTCAGTGGTACTGAGAAAGACAGGATTGAGGCTATCTATTAATCAAAGGGTTAGCTGAGTAAAAAACCATTTCAGCTTTAAATACATATGTTGTACTGTATATATAAACAGTAACAAGGGGAGGGAGTTGTGAACGATTTGTTCATGGAGTCACTTGCATTGCAGCGGATAGAACTTATGGCCCGGCTGGTCGCCAGCTCAGATTGTAGCGATGACGACAAGGAGGTTGCGATTTCGTGGCTTTCGGAGCTGACGAGCGATCTGGTTACCAGGCTGAATGAGTATGGAGTGAGGCAAGATGAAAGTACGCATTAGTGATTTTGCACCGTGGGAAGCTCCCTCCCGTACGGCAATCCGCTGCACGACGATGCTGTGCATGCCTATGGTGCATGGATTCGCATGATCCAAATATGATCTCTACGGGCTGGAGCCGCCAGAACTGGCGCGCTTTTCGGCCCGTCATGCACCTGCATGAAAACCACTACACAAAGCGGGCAGGCGTGGCGGGGATACGAGCGCGCGGTGGTGGTGGTAATTGCGTGCAATTTTCAAACCATTCTCGAGGTATCTGTGATGTGGTTCGATTTTTGGTCAAACTGGTTCAATTATTCGGTTTTTGGGTCTGTTGTGGCTGCTATTTAGCATTATTGGTGTATGATTGTTTTCATTGTGGTTGGCGTTTGCCGTAAAGGTGGTTGAATGATTAATGTTACGAATGAAATGCTCATTGATGTAGTCAGTGATGCACTTGCAGGGAAGAGAGAAAGCCTTCTCATGCGACTGAGAGTTATGGCAAAAAAACTCAAGAAAGAATCTCCTGAGTTAGCGAACAAACTTGAAAGCCTGCTTCTGCATACCAGCGGTGCTGTCGCTGTTGAGCGCGCCCAGCCTCTGATACCTAAAGCAGCTCCAGTTGATGCTGACAGTAGGCAAAAGTTGTTAGTTGAAACTTATCCTGTGGTTATTGATGTAGAACCTGTTTGGCCTAGCAAAACTGATGTGCAATTAAATCGATTTGTGATCGAATGGGAAATGAAAGAACGTCTTTATAAGGAGGGGCTTCACCCTTCCAGGTCTCTTCTTATGGGGGGACCTCCGGGAGTTGGAAAGACGTTAGCTGCAAAATGGTTGGCTAGTAAGCTTGATATGCCGCTTCTTACACTGGATCTTGCGAGTGTAATGAGCAGCTATTTAGGTAAAACCGGAAATAACATAAAAGCGGTTCTTAATTATGCTTCGTCATTTCCATGTGTGCTGTTACTTGATGAATTTGATGCAATTGCTAAAAAAAGAGATGATGCAACGGATGTAGGAGAACTCAAGCGATTAGTTACTGTGCTTTTACAAGCTATTGATGAGTGGCCTAATACCTCTGTACTAATTGCTGCTACAAACCATTCAGAATTACTCGATCCTGCTGCATGGAGACGATTTGATAGGGTGATTGATTTTGACTATCCAACAAAAGATCTAATTCAAAAATATTTAATATCTAAAGATATTGGCGATAATTTGGCTGGGTATATTTCGGCTAGATTGGATAAGGTATCTTATGCTGTAATTGAAAGAGCTATCAATCAGGCTAAGCGTAATTCTATTATAGAAAACTCTCCGTTAAGTTCATCGTTGATTGATGAGTTATTAGAAGGGGAGTCTATTGAAGATGTTATTAGAACAATGTTAGCTGAAAATGTTGCGCAAAGGAAAATTTCACGCGACCTAGGCATACCTAGAACTCAGGTCAGTAAATTTGTGAAGACAGAGGACGAAGGAAATGAATGACAAGAATATGTTGTTAGGATATGGGGAAACTCTAACTGGTTCAATAAAATTGAATCGGGGTGGCGGTGGTAAAAATAAGCCTTATACCTACTCTGAAAATAAACCTGTTATTTCCGAGCAATTGAGTGAGTTAATTTCTGAAATCAATAAAATTCCGCTTTCAGCAATGCCTGAGGGCAAGGCTGTGGCGAAATTTGTACTGCATCCAACATTTCTAGCTAAAAGCTATTTCCCTGTAGGACTGCTGGATAGATTTTCTCTTGGTAGTATCGGTAGTAAAGCTATTAAAATTAAGCCTAGAAAGGATATCAAAAAGAAAGGCCGGAAAGATGAATATACAACGGCCTGTATTTATGTTTCCGGTAAGCAGGAAAGCTTTCAGCAATTTCTTGATGCTGTCAATAAAGATGCGCTAACGAAAGGACAGCAGGATGACTTTATTACGCTGGAAAGCATTTCAATGCTTGAAGTGTCTGATAAAGTAAAATCAATCAATAATCATGAAATGATGAATATTGAGGTGGCTCTTCATACTCCAGAAAACACCTCAAACGTAATTGATTCTTTTGAATCCTTCGCTTTGCAAAATGGTGCTTTCATTGATACAGCAAGAAGTATAAAAGTTAAAGGCTTAACCTTTATGCCAATTAAGGCAAGTAAAGATGTTGCTTTAAAATTGGCTGAGTTTTCTTTCCTTAGAACGCTTAGAGAACTTCCTGAATTAAGATTAAGCGAACCAGTTATATCGCGCTCTGTGTCACAAACTTCGCATCTTAGTTTGCCTACTGAGGGGGCTGTGAATCCACATTTAAAGGTAGCTATATTCGACGGTGGCCTAGGTGTGGATGATTTCAGCCCATGGGTTACTGAGTACACCTTTAATGGCAACTCTGCCACAAGTGCTAAGCTGCTTTCTCACGGTCAGGATGTAACGTCCACAGTTCTGTTTGGCGTTCTGGGTATGGACACCGAGAAATTGATGGTGCCCTTTTGCAATATAGATCATTACCGTGTTTTGGATTCGAATATTAATAATACGGATGTTGATCTCTTTGATGTTTTGATTCGAATTAAAAGTGTTTTAGAACAAAATCATTATGATTATGTGAATTTAAGTTTAGGGCCAAGATTACCAGTTGATGATGATGATGTTCATGTGTGGACTTCTACGCTAGAGGAAATTCTTGCAACTGGTGAAACGCTTTGCACTATTGCAGTAGGCAATGATGGTCATCTCCCTGCTCAATTAAACAGAATCCAGCCTCCAGCAGACTTGGTTAATGGGTTGTCTGTCGGTGCGGCGACATCTTTATCTGAAGACTGGGAGCGGTGCTCCTACAGTTGCATTGGGCCAGGACGAAGCCCCGGTTTTGTAAAACCAGATGGGGTCGCATTTGGTGGGAATGAGGATGAACCTTTTCAGGTATACAGTCCAATGCTTAATGGGCTTGCTAGCACTGCCGGAACGAGTTTTTCAGCACCGTTGGTGTTGCGACAGGCTATAGCGTTAAGTTCATCGCTGCAATATAACATCACGCCTCTGACTGCTAAGGCACTTCTTATACATCACGCTGAATGTAAAAAAATTAACCGCCACGAGGTAGGTTGGGGTCGTTTCCCTCATGAGCTGAGTGAAGTGATATTCTGCGGGGATGATGAGGTAAAAGTTATCTATCAAGGAAAACTGAAGCCATCCCAACACATGCGAGCGCTTATTCCTGTTCCCGAAATTCTGATGAAAGGCCGAGTGAATTTGAGGGCAACATTCTGCTTCTCAAGTCCAGTAGATGCTGAGCATCCTTTAAACTACACCAGAAGTGGATTGGAAGTGACTATGCGTAAGGGCATATCGGATAGTGATGGACTAACGTTCCCTCTTTTCAACCTGAAAAATGTTTATGCTGATGAAAATGAGCAGCGCATTGATGCCCATAAATGGGAGACGACGCTAAGAAGCGAACATACCTTTAAAGAAGGTGAGTTAACTAATCCTTGCTTTGACATCGCTTATTATGGTCGCGATTGCGGGATGCCTGTTGATGTGGATGAGTTAGATGAATTGCCTTATGTTCTTATTGTAACTTTATCAGCTGAGGAAATGCCTGATTTATATAACCTGATAAGGCAAAAATATCAGACATTGCAGCCTATCCAGGTTCAGCAGCAAATTATTTTGCGTGCTTAATGTAAAAGGGGCTTATGCCCCTCTTTTTTTAATGTCGACTGTTTTTTATCATTCGCTCTGAATGTCCAAGGTATAAGGCTCAAAGCGGAGTAGCTCCTCCCCAATCCAGTCATTCAGCCCCTGCAGCCGTTTCTGTAATGGCATCAGCTCGTTGCGGACAAAGACGAGGCTGGCCTTCTCCACATCCCCAAACCCCCCAACATTGCTTGGCATGATCCCCATCATCTGCGGCGGTACGCGGTGCGCTGCCATCATGTCGTCCCGGCTCACGTTCTTGATATTCAGAAACTCATCCTTTGCCGCCACCTCTGACAGAGGGATGATCTGAATACCGTCCTTTTTGCCGTTGGGCGAGTACATAAACAAGTTGCGGAAGTTGCCCGGCCCTTTGGCGCTTTTCATCGCTTGGCGGATGTTGTTCACATCCTCCTGATTCTGCGCTGCATCGGTCATATACATGATGAACCCTGCATGACTGCCGTTGATGTAATACTTGCGGCGAAACAGCGTGGCGGACTCATTCAGCAGGGCGGAGGGAATGGCGGACAGGTATTCCGGCAGGCCGTATATCTCCTGGTTCAGGTCAGGCTCCATCAGGTGAAAAATGCTGCCTTTGGTGAACTCGTACGGCTGCGTGGTCATCCCGTATTGTACAAACCAGTAGGTATCCAGATCCACGCCACGCCGGGTGTATTTCGCCAGCGAAGGCTCCAGCGACAGAATGCCGCCGAGGCGGTTGGTGCGCTTCTCAAGATAGGCGTTTCCGAATACCAGATAGTCCTGCACAAACCGGCTGAACGCCTGCTGGCTGAGCAACGAGTGCGGGATAAAGGTGCTGGTCAGAATGTTGCGCTTCACTGCAATCGGTGAACTGTGATGCACGGCGGCGCGATAGGTGCGCGCCAGCCCGTCAAAGCTGACCGGCGGCTCATACCAGCGGTCCATCTGCACACACTCCACATAATCCAGTAGCTCGCGGCGGTCCAGCACCGGGATCGGGTCGCCAAAGCTGAATGCTTCTGCCGATGCGCCGCTGCTGTGCTGAACGCTTTGCGCCGCTGCAGCGCGGTTTTTCTTACTCTTGCCCATCAAAAAATCTCCACAATATTGCTGGTATTGGCGGATTCGCCCTGCAGCGGTTCGTTAAACAGTGCGTGCATCGTCGCCCACGCCAGATCGGCATGGCTGGCTTCTTCGCTGCGGCTGGCTTCGTAGGTAGGGCGGTTACCGCTGGCGGTGGTCGCCCTGCGGATTGCCATGAATGACTGCGCGATGTCGGTGTGTCCGGCGTCAAACTCCAGACGGCGGTGGCTGATAATGTCGTACGCCTTGAGCACCAAGGCGTTTTTGACGTTAGGGTTGTAGACGAACTCACGCACGGCCGGGAAGAACGCCTTCACGTTCTCATACACGCCGTGTCCGACGCCGGTGGAATCGATGCCGATATAGGTCACGTTGTACTGCTGCGTCAGCTTCTTGATGGCGTCCGCCTGGGCGCGGAAGTCCATCCCGCGCCACTGATGGCGCTCCAGAATGCGGAATTTACCGCCCGGCACCGTCGGCGGAGCCATGACCACGCAGCCTGCGCTGTCACCGTTCTGCGTACCTTTCGCCGGATCGTAACCAATCCACACTTCGCGCCAGCCAAACGGACGCAGCGCCAGCGCGTGAAAATCGGACCAGACCTCCCAGCTGTCCACCATGCACGCCTGCAGCTCGCTGAGCGGAAACACGGACGCCAGATCGTCGATAAACTCGCACATCAGCAGGTTCTGGTATTCGTCCGGGCTGTACTCCATGCGCAGCTGGTCGATGTCGAACAAATTACAGCCGCCGCGCACCGCATCTTCCACGGTGACAATCTGGCGATATTGTCCGTCCGGGCAGAGCAGACCAGGGGCGAGACTGCCGTGGGTCAGGTCAATATCCACCTTGTCCGTTTTGGCGCGGCCCCGGTTGAACAGGGCACCGGACCAGAACGGATAGGCGCTGTGGGTCAGGCTGGACGGCGTTGAGAAGTAAGTCTGTCGCCATTTTTTGTGAATGGCCATCCCGGAAGCGACTTTGCGCAGCTCCTGGAATTTCGGGATCCAGAAATATTCATCCAGGTAAAGGTTGCCGTGGTAGCTCTGCGCGGTGCGGGCGTTAGTGCCGAGGAAGTAAAGACACGCACCGTTGCTGAGCGTCATCGGGTCGCCTTTCAGCTCCACGTCGACCTCTTTGGCAAAGTCGATGATGTATTGCTTAAAGACGTGCGCCTGCGCTTTGCTGGCGGAAAGGAAAATCTGGTTGCGCCCGGTGGTGATGGCGTCAATCAGCGCCTCACGGGCAAAGAAGTAGGTCGCCCCAATCTGGCGCGACTTAAGCAGATTGCGAATACGGTGGCGGTTGCCGGCCTCCCACCAGTGGCGTTGGTAGGCAAACATCGAGTCGTGGAAAACCTCATGCAGTTTTTCGATCTGCTCGTCGGTAAACAGGTTCTTTTCCGGTGGTTTGCGCGGGCCTTTGTTGCGGTTCGCCACGTTAGGGTTGAGGTCGGCTTCGTTGCCGCCATCGTTGAATTTGCCGATGCGGGCGTGTCGCTCGGACTGGCGCGCCAGCAGGTCAATCTCCTTGAAGTCTTTCCCTTCTTTCTGCTCCTTCATGATGAGCTGGCAGTAGCGCGCGGCGGTGGTGAGCTGCATCTGATCCAGCGGCCCGTACTCGCCCCATTTGTCGCGTTTCTTCCAGCTGTGAACGGTTGCAACTTTCTCGCCCAGCATTTCAGCAATGCGGGCTACGCGGTATCCCTGAAAGTACAGCAGCATAGCCTGCCGACGGGGATCGAGATCTGCGGGGGTCAGTGTCATATCCATGACACAAGCCTACGGGCTTGAATGACCTCTTTCTTCGGCTTCGTTTTGTATGGCGAAAGGCACAAGCGCCGCGCGTTGTCTCACTCCTCCCATCCCGCAACCATAAGGCTCCAGACAGTTTTCTAACGGAGCACGGCTCATGACAGTGAAAGCAAAGCGTTTCCGCATCGGGGTGGAAGGTGCCACCACCGACGGACGCGAAATCCAGCGTGAATGGCTGGAACAGATGGCGGCGAGCTACAACCCGACGGTCTACACCGCGCTCATTAACCTTGAGCACATCAAATCTTATTCCCCGGACAGCGCTTTTAACCGTTACGGCCAGGTGACAGCGCTGGTTGCCGGAGAAATCAAGGACGGTCCGCTGGCAGGCAAAATGGCGTTGTACGCTGACGTGGAGCCGACCAGCTCCCTGGTGGAACTGGTCAAAAAAGGCCAGAAGCTGTTCACCTCCATGGAGGTCAGCCCGAAATTTGCCGACACCGGCAAAGCCTATCTTGTCGGGCTTGCCGCGACGGACGATCCGGCGAGCCTCGGCACGGAAATGCTGGCGTTCAGCGCCAGTGCAGCCCACAACCCGCTGGCGAACCGCAAGCAGAAACCGGACAACCTGTTTTCTGCCGCCGAAGAAACCCTTATCGAGCTGGAAGAAATGCAGGACGACAAACCCTCCCTGTTTGCCCGCGTTTCCGCGCTGTTCACCAAAAAAGAGCAGACCGACGACGCGCGATTTTCTGACGTGCATCAGGCCGTGGAACTGGTCGCTACCGAGCAGCAAAACCTGAGCGAGCGCACCGCTAAAACCCTGACCGAAAACGGAGAACGTCTGTCCGTGCTGGAGTCCTCCCTGCAGGAACAGCAAGCCGCCTTTGCCGAGCTGGAACAGAAGCTGAACCGCGAAGACAGCCGCCGGGACTACCGCCAGCGCGCGCCGGGCGGTGACGCCCCGGCAGGCACCGTGACCAATTGCTGAGGAGCAAAAACACCAATGAAACAGAAAACCCGCTTTGCCTTTAACGCCTACCTGCAGCAGCTGGCGCGCCTGAACGGTGTGGCCGTGACCGAGCTTGCCAGCAAGTTCACCGTGGAGCCGACGGTGTCGCAGACGCTGGAAGATGAAATTCAGCAGTCCGCCGCGTTTCTGACGCTGGTTAACGTGATGGGCGTGGCTGAACAGTCCGGCCAGCTGCTGGGGCTGGGCGTCGGCAGCACCATTGCCGGCACCACCGACACCACCACTAAAGAGCGCGAGCCAACCGATCCGACGCTGATGCCCGACGTGGAATACAAATGCGAGCAGACCAACTTTGACACGGTGCTGACTTACGCGAAGCTGGACCTGTGGGCGAAGTTCCAGGACTTCCAGGTGCGTATCCGCAACGCCATCGTCAAGCGCCAGGCACTGGACCGTATCATGATCGGCTTTAACGGTGTGAAGCGCGCCAAAACGTCTAATCGTGCCGAGAACGTCCTGCTGCAGGACGTGAACAAAGGCTGGCTGCAGAAAATTCGCGAAGACGCACCGGACAACGTGCTGGGCATTAAAACGGCAGGCGACGGCACCGTGACCATCGAACCGGTGAAAGTAGGTAAAGGCGGTCTGTACGCCAACCTGGACGCGCTGGTGATGGATGCGGTCAACGAGCTTATCGATCCGATTTTCCAGGACGATGATGAGCTGGTTGTGGTCTGCGGCCGCGAGCTGCTGTCCGACAAGTATTTCCCGCTGGTCAACAAAGAGCAGGAGAACAGCGAGAAAATCGCCGCCGATCTGATCATCAGCCAGAAACGCATGGGCGGCCTGCAGGCCGTGCGTGCGCCTTACTTCCCGGCGAACGCTGTGCTGATCACCCGTCTGGATAACCTGTCCATCTACTGGCAGGAAGATACCCGACGCCGCTCGGTTATCGATAACCCGAAACGTGACCGCATCGAAAACTTCGAATCGGTGAACGAGGCCTATGTGGTCGAGGACTACCGCTGCGCCGCCCTGGTGGAAAACATCACTATTGGTGATTTCAGCGCACCTGCTGCGCCGGAAGCAGGGGAGTAACGCATGAGCCTGAGTCCCGCACGGCAGCACCGCCTGCGCATTCAGGCTGAGCAGGCCGCCCGCGAGGGCGGCAGTGTTCGCCATGCGTCGGGTTATGACCTGATGCTGCTCCAGCTGGCAGAAGATCGTCGCCGCCTCAAGGGCATCCAGTCCACGGTGAAAAAGGCGCAAATCAAGGTGGAATTATTACCGCGATACACCGCCTGGGCGGATGGCGTGCTGGCCGCTGGCGGCGCGCAGCAGGATGACGTGCTGATGTACGTGATGCTGTGGCGTATTGATGCCGGTGATTATGCAGGTGCGCTGAAAATCGGGCGTCATGCCCTGCGCCATGGCTGGGTGATGCCGCTCGGCAACCGCAACGTGCAGACCGTTCTGGCCGAGGAAATGGCCGACGCGGCACAAAGCGCGATGCTTGCCGCTGCTCCTTTCGATGCCGATCCACTGCTGCAGACGCTGGACCTGACCACCGGGCAGGATATGCCGGACCAGTCACGGGCGCGTCTGCACAAAGCCATCGGCGCAGTGCTGAGCGAGAACCATCCAGCCTCAGCCCTGAATCACCTCACTCATGCGCTCCAGCTGGACGCCCGCTGCGGTGTGAAGAAAGACAAAGAGCGGCTGGAGCGCAGACTGCGCAACGACCGCTGACGGAACGTGCCCCGCGCACGGGCGGCACGGGATGGCGACAGGCGCTGCCTTATCAAAATCCCGTCCACCGCCCACTTATTCAGGAGAACACCGCATGAAGTTTGTTGCGCCCGAACCGGCACCGGAACAGGCGGAGGTCATAAAAAACACGCCGTTCTGGCCGGATGTGGACCTGTCGGAATTTCGCAGTGTGATGCGTACTGACGGCACGGTGACGCAGCCGCGCTTAAAGCAGGTGCTGCTGACCGCCATTTCAGAGGTGAACGCAGAGCTGTTCGACTTCCGTAACCGCCAGCGAATGCTGGGTTATCAGGCGCTGGCAGAGGTGCCAGCGGATGTGCTCGACGGCAAAAGCGAGCGTATCCGGCATTACCACAACGCTGTCTATTGCTGGGCGCGCGCCGTGCTCAATGAGCGTTATCAGGACTATGACGCCACGGCGTCCGGCGTGAAACGCGGGGAGGAGCTGGCGGAAGCAAGCGGTGACCTGTGGCGCGATGCGCGCTGGGCCATCAGCCGGGTGCAGGATGCGCCGCACTGCACGGTGGAGCTTATCTGATGAAAGTGCGTGCGCACCAGTATGACACGGTGGACGCGCTGTGCTGGCGTCACTACGGGCGCACGCAGGGTGTCACGGAGCAGGTATTACGTGCCAATCCGGGGCTGGCTGAACACGGCCCCTTTTTACCGCACGGGCTGCAGGTGGAGCTGCCGGATATTACGACAGCGACCACCGTGCAGACCGTCCAGCTATGGGACTGAATGATGACGCTCGAACGACTCAGCGCCTTTATCACTTACTGCATCGCCGTGCTGCTGGCCTGGCTGGGCGACCTGTCGCTCAAGGATGCGTCCACGGTCGGCGGCGTGCTGATTGGCGTACTGATGCTGGCGATCAACTGGTACTACAAACACCAGTCTTTCAAACTGCTGCGCGGCGGCAAAATCTCGCGGGGGGAGTATGAGTCCTTCAATCGTTAAGCGCTGCCTGGTCGGGGCGGTACTGGCTGTTGCCGCCACGCTGCCCGGCTTTCAGTCGCTGCATACCTCCGTGGAAGGACTGAAACTGATTGCCGATTACGAAGGCTGCCGCCTTCAGCCGTACCAGTGCAGCGCAGGCGTATGGACTGACGGCATCGGTAACACGTCCGGCGTCACGCCCGGCAAAACTATTACCGAACGGCAGGCGGCGCAGGGGTTGATCAGCAACGTGCTGACGGTGGAGCGGGCGCTGGAAAAATGCGTTGTGCCGCCGGTGCCGCAAAAGGTCTATGACGCGGTGGTGTCGTTTGCCTTTAACGTTGGCACCGGCAATGCCTGCAACTCCACGCTGGTGAAACTGCTCAATCAAAAGCGCATGGCAGAAGCTTGCCGACAGTTGCCGCGTTGGGTTTACGTCAAAGGCGTGTTTAATCAGGGGCTGGATAACCGCCGCGTGCGTGAAATGGCCTGGTGTCTTAAAGGGGCTGGGGTATGACGCGCACGCTGGCGATAGTGCTGGCGCTGATTATTGCGGCGCTGGGCTGGCAGTCGTGGCGGCTGAACAATGCCCGCCACACCATCGAGTCGCAGGGTACTGCGCTGGAGGTTAAAGCGCAGGAGCTGTCGAAGAAAAACAGCCAGCTCATCGGCCTGTACATTCTGACTGAAACGAACAGCCGGGAGCAGATGCGGCTTTATGCGGCTGCGGAGCAAACCACAATTCTGCTGCGCAACCGGCAGCACCGGATAGAGGATTTAAAACGTGAAAACGAGGATTTACGCCGCTGGGCTGACACTCCTTTGCCTGCTGACATTATCCGGCTGCGGGCGCGTCCGGCCCTCGCCGGAGGTGCAGCTTACCGTCAATGGCTGTCCCAGAGTGACGCCGTGCAGCCTGAACCCGTCAGCGCTGCGCACTAACGGCGACCTGAACGTGGTACTGGATGAAACCGAGGCCGCCTGGGCGGTCTGTGCCGACAAAGTGGACACGATAGTGACGTGTCAGGAGCGAAACAGTGAACAAGCCGCAGTCCTTACGCCGCGCCCTGAATAAGGCGGTGCCTTATGTCCGCGATAACCCGGACAAGCTGCATCTGTTTGTGGATAACGGCTCCCTGGTGGCAACCGGTGCGCGGTCCATGTCGTGGGAATACCGCTACACCCTCAACGTGGTGATCGAGGATTTCAGCGGCGACCAGAATCTGCTGATGGCCCCGGTGCTGCTGTGGCTGAAAGCCAATCAGACGGATGCCATCAACAACCCAGACCTGCGCGAAAAGCTGTTCACCTTTGAGGTGGATATTCTGCGCAACGACGTGTGTGATATCAGTCTGAACCTGCAGCTGACGGAGCGAGTGCTGGTCAGCACTGATGGCGGTATCTCAACGGTTGAGGCGGAGCCAGAACCTGACGAGCCAGAAGAAATGTGGACGGTGAAACGTGGATAATCTGCATAAGGTCGATGAGTGGCTGGCAGCACTGCTGGCGAATCTGGAGCCTGCCGCACGTCAGCGCATGTTGCGGGAGCTGGCGCAGGAGCTGCGCCGCAGGCAGCAGCAGAATATCCGGCTGCAGCGCAACCCTGACGGCAGAGGATACGAGCCGCGAAAAGTGACTGCCCGGACTAAAAAGGGGCGCATTAAGCGGCAGATGTTCTCGAAACTGCGCACGGCTAAATATCTGAAAACTGCAGCCAGTGCGGATTCTGCCAGCGTGCAGTTTGAGGGTAAGGTGCAGCGTATTGCCCGTGTTCACCACTACGGCCTGCGTGACCGTGTCAGCCGCAAAGGCTTGGATGTCCGCTACTCACAGCGCCGCCTTCTGGGTTTGAATGACGAGGAGGAAAATATGATCCATAACACCATGATGCGCTGGCTTATGGAGTAGCTTCATTTTTTTCTTCTTTTGCTTGACTGAGTTTTAATTTTTTTAGGCTCTTTAATCGGTTTTACTAAAGCTGATGCCTCAAGTGGCAGTGTTTTCATTATTGGCGCCTTGAAAATTTCTGCTACAGAGTATCCCGCTCTTGCTACACAAATAATGCTAAAGAAAATTATGGTTAAAATAAAAACTTCACTGTTATCTACTGACCATTGCGCAAAAGGTAATTTAATTTGTGATGCAGTGTTGGAATACTCCAAAACAACATACATTCCATAGAGAAACGTAGCTGCTGTTTCTATATTCCATAAGGCGTTGAGAATGTTTTTATAAATCTCAAACTTACCCATTCTTATAAGCAATGCTCCCTGCACTATTGAGAGTGCAAGCATGAAACCTATGTAATTTATCAAGTCTTTCGTATCTGTAGCGTCTACGTTGTCCCAAATGTAAGTTGCAATTATGAGAAGGACCAAAATGGATGCGTATATACCCCATGGCAAATTTAAGCCAAATTTAAACTTCATCGAATCTCTCTTTTTCACATTGTGCGATTTGCTAAACAATGTTCAAAACATGCCTCAATTTGCTTAGGCTGGCAAATTAAAAACATGAACGCACAACTTACAGAAATCATGCGCCTTATCACCAACCTGATCCGCACCGGCACCGTGACCGAAGTGGACCGGGAGAACTGGCTGTGCCGGGTAAAGGTGGGCGACCTCGAAACCAACTGGATTAACTGGCTGACACTACGTGCCGGGGGCGGTCGCACCTGGTGGTGCCCGTCGCCGGATGAACAGGTGGTGGTGCTGAGCCTGGGCGGCAATCTGGAAACCGCTTTTGCACTTCCCGCTATTTACTCCAATCAGTTTGCGCCGCCATCGGATTCAGTGGACGGCAGCGTGACGGAATACCCTGACGGGGGCTGGTTTGAGTACGAACCCGCCACCGGGCGCTGGCACGTCAGGGGTATTAAATCCATGGTTATCGAGGCTGCTGACAATATCACCTTCAAAACCCCGGAGTTTGTCGTGGAGGCCGGCACCACACGCATCAACAGCGAAGTGGTGATAAACGGCGGCGTCACCCAGGGCGGCGGCGCGATGAGTTCCAACGGGATCGTGGTGGATAAACACGGTCACATCAGCGTTAAGTCCGGCGGCGACACGTCAGGAGGCCCTGTATGACGCTGTATATCGGCATGAGTCAGAGCAACGGCAGGGCTATCACTGATACGGACCATCTGCGCCAGTCGGTGCGCGATATTCTGCTGACGCCACAGGGGAGCCGTATTGCCCGCCGGGAATACGGCTCCCTGCTCTCTGCCCTGATAGACCAGCCCCAAAACCCGGCGCTGCGCCTGCAGATCATGTCTGCGGTCTATGTGGCCCTGAGCCGATGGGAGCCACGTCTTACGCTGGAATCCATCACTATCAGCAGCAGCTTTGACGGCTCAATGGTGGTTGAGCTAACCGGGAAGCGCAATAACGGCGCGCCTGTTTCCCTTTCAGTACCAACAGGAGCAGATAATGGCGGTCATTGACCTTTCCCAGCTCCCGGCACCGCAGATCGTTGAGGTGCCGGACTTTGAGGCGCTGCTTGCTGAGCGTAAGGCAGCTTTTGTGGCCCTTTATCCTGCAGATGAACAGTACGCGGTGCGGCGCACGCTTGAGCTGGAATCTGAACCCATCACCAAATTGCTGCAGGAAAACACATACCGGGAAATTCTGCTGCGCCAGCGAATTAATGAGGCCGCGCAGGCGGTCATGGTGGCTTATGCCATTGGCGGCGATCTCGATCAGCTGGCGGCCATCAATAACGTACCACGACTGATGATCATCCCTGATGACCCGACGGCGGTTCCGCCGGTTGAAGCGGTGATGGAGTCTGATACTGATCTGCGCCAGCGCATTCCTGCAGCCATGGAGGGATTGAGTGTTGCAGGCCCGTCTGCGGCCTATGAATTTCACGCGCGCAGTGCTGATGGCCGTGTGGCTGATGCATCAGCTGTCAGTCCGTCACCGGCAAATGTCACCGTTACCATACTATCCCGCGAAGGAGATGGAACGGCAGCAACAGACCTGCTCGCTGTGGTGGCTGCCGCGCTTAACGATGAAAGTGTGCGGCCAGTGGCTGACCGTGTATTGGTGCAGTCTGCCTCCATCGTGAATTACACCATTAACGCAAAGCTCTATCTCTATCCGGGGCCGGAGGCGGAACCTGTTAAAGCGGCCGCGATTGACCGACTGGAGACCTACATTAAAGCCCAGGCACGGCTGGGGCGTGATATACGCAAATCCGCCATTTACGGTGCACTGCATGTGGAAGGGGTTCAGCGCGTAGAACTCATCGCGCCTGTAGTTGATGTGGTGCTGGATAAATCAAAGGCGGCTTACTGCACAGCGTCAACAGTAACTATCGGGGGAACGGATGAATAGCCTGCTCCCGCCGGGATCGTCTGCCCTTGAGCGTCGCCTGGCGCAGGCCTGCAGCGATATCAGCAATCTCGACGTGCCGCTGCGCGACCTGTGGAATCCGTGGAAATGCCCTGTGAAGTTTTTGCCGTATCTGGCCTGGGCGTTTTCGGTTGACCGTTGGGATGAAGCCTGGGCCGAGAACGTGAAACGAAAGGCTGTCAGCGATGCCTTTTTCATCCACAGCCGCAAAGGCACCCTGGCTGCTATCCGCAGTGCCGTTGGTCCACTTGGCCGCATTATCGGTATTACAGAGTGGTGGGAAAACAACGCCACGCCAGGCACGTTCGAACTGGATATCGGGGTGCCTGATAGTGGCATGACGCCGGACATGAACACGGAAATGGACAGGCTGATCAGTGATGCCAGACCCGTCAGTCGTCACTGTTCCATCAACATCGTGCAGGAGGTGCCGGGTTATCTGTATACCGGCGGCATCGTTTATGACGGCGACATTATTACGGTTTACCCAGGGTAATTATCATGGCGAAATTTAAAACTATTATCACCACTGCAGGAGCCGCAAAAATCGCGGCGGTTCTGGCTGGTACTGCCAGCATTGTTCTGGACAATACCGCAAAAATGGCCGTGGGTGACGGTAACGGCACGTTGCCCACCCCATCACCGGCCCAGACAAAGCTGGTTAAAGAGGTGCATCGTGCCCCGATAAACCGCGCGAGTATTGACGCCAGCGACCCGAAAAATATCGTAGCCGAACTGGTGATCCCGCCGGAAACGGGCGGTTTCTGGATCCGGGAAATGGCGCTCTATGATGCGGCAGGAACGCTGCTTGCCGTCGGTAACATGGCCGAAACCTACAAACCTTCACTGAGTGAAGGGGCCGGGCGCAAAATGGTCATTCGCATGGTGATCGCGGTCAGCGAGGTGTCTGCGATTACCATTACCATGGACACTACCACGGTGATGGCTACTCAGGATTATGTCGACAGTGAAATCGACAAGCATGCTAAATCCCGCAGTCACCCGGACGCCACTCTGACCGCCAAAGGGTTTACGCAGCTCAACAGCGCCACGAACAGCGCGTCAGAAGCGCAGGCCGCCACGCCTAAGGCGGTTAAAACCGTCATGGATGCGACCAATCTTAAAGCGCCGATAGCCAGTCCGGCGCTGACCGGAAAACCAACAGCACCAACAGCAGCGCAGACGGTGAGCGATACCCAGATTGCCACCACCGCCTACGTAAAAGCCGCTGTGGCGGCGCTGATTAACTCTTCGCCGGATGTGCTGGATACCCTGGGAGAACTGGCAGCGGCGCTGGGCAATGATGCAAACTTTGCCACCACCATGACCAACCAGCTTGCGCTGAAAGCTCCATTGGCCAGCCCAGGACTCACCGGGTTACCGACAGCGCCAACAGCGGCCGCGGGAACCAACACAAAGCAGCTTTCCACAACGGAATTTGTGCAGTCTGCCATTGCTGTACTGAATGCCGCTGTCACCTCAGCTCTGGCATTAAAAGCCCCTCTTGCGAGTCCAGCCTTAACTGGTGCACCGACGGCACCGACGGCAGCGCAGACGGTTAATAACACGCAGATCGCCACCACGGCCTTTGTGAAAGCTGCTGTCACTGCGCTTGTTAACAGTTCACCCGCTGCACTGGATACACTGAAAGAATTAGCTGATGCGCTCGGCAACGATGCAAACTTTGCCACCACGATGACCAACCAGCTGGCGCTGAAAGCGCCGCTTGCCAGCCCGGTACTGACCGGTGCACCGACTGCCCCAACGGCGGCGGCAGGAAACAATACTACCCAGCTCGCAACCACTGAGTTTGTAAGCCGTGCAGTGTCACCTGCATTGCTTATGCGCGGAGATCTTCCGGCAAATGCCAACCTTAACAATTATGGCCCAACCCCGGATTTCATCGGTAAATGGGGAAAATACAGCTCAGTAGGTGCAACTATTGCTAATGGATTTCCCGAAGATGGCGCGGTTGGGGATGTGGAGATTTTGCCTTATAACCAGTTTGGTGGAGGCCAGCGTTATACGGTGCGCGGTGGGAGAATGTATCTCCGTAACCTGACGGGTGTCTGGAACGGCCTTGATGGGCCATGGTCTGACTGGTTCGAGATTGGCGGGCTGAGTTCGAATAAGGTTTTACCCGGCACAGTAACGAGCCTGTCTGACGCAGCCTGGTTCGCTCAAAATACTACATATATTTTGTCTGGCGCCCGTGGTGATGGGCCTGTTGGACTCACTGCTGGACAGAGCAATGCTGTTATTCTTTCATTGCGTCGATCAGGTGGCACCATCATGGGCCTTTGCCAACTGATGTTTACCCCGGCTGGAACCTATGAGCGTCGAGGAGAGCCTAATGCTGCCGCGAAGTGGACAGCAGTTACATGGTATCCGGGCGGTGATGCTAACGGCTGGCGTCTGGTTGGTGCGGATGCGATGGCGGCGATTGGACAGGGTATTTCAAGCCAAAATTACACAACCCTCGATTGGCAGCAGTTCGATTTTGTATCTGGCCAAAATATTATGGTCAACGTTTCACAGTGGGCGAATGCTCCTGCGGGTTTACCGTATGTAGCAGGAGATATCGTAACTGTTGAATGTATTATTGCGCGCAATAACGCTGACCGCTACGTAGTCAACGTTACCTCACAGTCCACTGGGAATGGTAACCGCAAAGACTATCGTGTGGTTATTTATGGAGCAAAAGGCTCTCGCGCATTTGGAGTAGATCAGTTATTCACCAGTGATTCATCAACTGTCATTCCCATTATAAATGGCGGTACGGGCGGCAAAACAGCTGCTGAGGCGCGAACCAACCTTGAGCTAAAAACGGCAGCATTACGGGATGTCGGTATCGGGGCAAACCAGATACCCGACATGTCGTTTTTTACAGGGGTAAAAGCCGATACCGGATACCAGAAGCTGCCATCCGGGATCATCATCCAGTGGGGCCTCGCGGCTGCGACTATCGGTGTTCTGAGTCAGAAAGCCTATCCAGTCGCATTTCCAAATGCAGCCCTGCACGTTTTCCTCACCCACAACGTGCCAAACGATGTGGCCGGTGTTGGCCTTAGCGGCGCGAGAACGCAGGGTTCAACGACGCTCTTCGATTACCAGATACAGTCGCTTAAGGTAAACGGAACGGATGTTACAGCGGCGGCATCAGGCTCTGCGGCGATGTCCATGCACTTCTTAGCTATCGGGTATTAACATGAGCAAAATTTATTTTAGTGCAGCAACTTCCGGTTTTTATCCAGAAGAACTGAAAGAGAACTATGAAGAGGGCACCGGATGGCCGGATGATGCTGTTGAGATTACGCACGAACAATGGACTGAGTTTACAGGCGCGACCCCGGCAGGATATTGCCTTGCGGCAGGGAGTGATGGATTTCCATACTGGAAGGCAATCCCGCCGCTTACAGCAGAAGAGCTGATCGCGCTGGCAGAAATTGAGAAACAATCACGGCTGCAATATGCGAATTCTTTAACAGCTGACTGGCGTACAGAATTGTCACTGGGCATCATCAGTGATGAAGAGAAGGAGAAGCTCATTTTATGGATGAATTATATCAAAGAGGTTAAAGCGGTCGAAACAACAGACCCGAACCACATCGACTGGCCTGCAACGCCTGTTATGTAGGTAAACGGAATCGCACCCATTTTATCGAACCAGCACGGCCTCCGAAGCGAGGCCTTTTATGGTTGCTGTGTGGGGCGTGATACAACGGGCAACAAGTGAACGCGAAATAAAATGCCAGCACCATGTAGCGGAAACCTCATGAGGAGAACCGCTACATGACTCAGGATTATCACCACGGGGTGCGCGTTGTTGAAATCAACGAAGGCACCCGATCCATTACCACGATGAGCACCGCCATCGTGGGCATGGTCTGCACCGGCGATGATGCCGATGCGTCCATGTTCCCCCTTAATAAGCCTGTTTTATTGACCGACGTGCTGACTGCCAGCGGAAAAGCGGGTGAGTCCGGCACGCTGGCCCGCTCGCTGGATGCGATTGCAGACCAGGCAAAACCTGTGACGGTTGTCGTACGCGTGGCGCAGGGCGAAACCGAAGCGGAAACCACCTCCAACATTATCGGCGGCGTAACCGCTGACGGTAAAAAAACCGGCATGAAAGCCCTGCTTTCGGCGCAGTCGCAGCTCGGCGTCAAGCCGCGCATTCTTGGCGTGCCCGGCCATGACACGCAGGCGGTGGCCACTGAGCTGCTCAGTGTGGCGCAGAGCCTGCGCGGGTTTGCCTACCTGTCTGCCTACGGCTGCAAAACGGTGGAGGAAGCTATTGCCTACCGCGATAACTTCAGCCAGCGCGAAGGGATGCTGATCTGGCCTGATTTCATCAACTTTGACACCGTGCTGAATGCCGATGCGACGGCTTACGCCTCCGCCCGCGCGCTCGGTCTGCGCGCCAAAATTGACGAGCAGACCGGCTGGCACAAAACCCTGTCCAACGTTGGCGTCAACGGCGTCACCGGCGTTTCTGCTGATGTGTTCTGGGATCTGCAGGACCCGGCCACCGATGCGGGACTGCTTAACAAGAACGATGTGACCACGCTGATCCGCAAAGACGGCTTCCGCTTCTGGGGTTCCCGTTGCCTCAGTGACGATCCGCTGTTTGCCTTTGAAAACTACACCCGCACGGCGCAGGTGCTGGCCGACACCATCGCAGAGGCGCACATGTGGGCGGTGGATGGCACGCTCAACCCGTCGCTGGCGCGTGACATTATCGAAGGTATCCGCGCCAAACTGCGCAACCTGAAAACACAGGGCTACATCATCGGCGCAGACTGCTGGCTGGATGAATCCGTGAACGATAAGGACTCCCTGAAGGCCGGGAAACTCACTATCGACTACGACTACACGCCGGTGCCACCGCTTGAAAACCTGATGCTGCGCCAGCGCATCACCGATCAATACCTGCTGGATTTCTCCAGCCGTGTTAGCGCGTAAGGGGACCCCATGGCTTTACCACGCAAGTTAAAACACCTGAACCTGTTTAACGACGGGAACAACTGGCAGGGGATCGTCGAGTCGCTCACCCTGCCGAAATTCACCCGCAAGTTTGAGAAGTATCGTGGTGGCGGGATGCCTGGCGCGGTGGATGTGGATATGGGGCTGGATGACGGCGCTATTGATACTGAGTTTTCCATCGGGGGCACCGAGCTGCTGCTGTTCAGACAGATGGGCAAAACCACGGTGGATGCCATCCAGTTGCGCTTTACCGGTTCCATTCAGCGCGATGACACCGGCGAAGTGCAGGCGGTGGAGCTGGTTGTGCGCGGGCGTCACAAGGAACTGGACTCCGGCGAGTGGAAAACGGGCGAGAGCAGCACCACCAAAGTCACCAGCACCAACAGCTACGCGAAGCTGACCATTAACGGCGAAGTGCTGTATGAGGTCGATCTGGTCAACATGATTGAAATCGTGGGCGGCGTGGACCTGATGGAAGCGCACCGTAACGCCCTCGGCCTCTGATTCACATCAACGGCGCGGGCAGCCGCGCCAGTACCCCACTAACAGGACACGAACATGAGCGATAAACCAACCGAAAAGGCCGTACAGCTGGATACTCCGATCAAGCGCGGTACAACCGAAATCACCGAAATCATTCTGCGAAAGCCTCAGTCAGGCGCGCTGCGAGGCACCCGCCTGCAGGCCATCATGGATATGGATGTGGGCGCGATGATGACCGTTATCCCACGTATCTCCACGCCGACCCTGACCGCGCAGGAAATGGCCGAGCTGGACCCCGCCGATCTCACCGCGCTGTCGGTTGAGGTGGTCACTTTTTTATTGAAGAAGTCGGTGCTTGCCGGTTTGCCGACAGCCTGACGGTTGATGATCTGGTGGCGGACATTGCCACCATCTTTCACTGGTCGCCGTCCGTCACTGACGTTATGCCGCTAACGGATGTGCTGGAGTGGCGACATAAAGCCATTCTGCGAAGCGGGGCCAGCGATGAGTGACAAAAACCTGCGCCTGCAGGTGATTCTGAATGCGGTTGATAGGCTCACCCGCCCCTTCCGTTCCGCGCAGGCCAGCTCGAAAGAGCTGGCAGCGGCCGTCCAGCAAAGCCGCGCCCGCCTTAAAGAGTTAGATACCCAGGCGGGAAAAATTGAGGGTTTTCGCAAGGCCAGCGCGCAGCTGGCAGTCACCGGCAACAGTCTTAAAGCCGCACGCGAAGAAGCGGCGAAACTCGCCACGCAGTTTAACGCCACCAGTCGCCCGACAGCAGCGCAGACCCGACTCCTTGAGCAGGCAAAAAGCCGCGTAACGGATCTGCAGGGCAAATACAACGGCCTGCGCCAGTCGGTCCAGCGTCAGCGTCTTGCGCTGAATGAAGCCGGGCTGGACACGAAAAAGCTCAGCAGCGCGCAGCGTGAACTCCGGCAGAACGCCGACGAAACCCGCCAGGCGCTGGACCGTCAGATGAAATCCCTGAAACGCCTGGGCGAACAGCAGGCGCGGATGAATGCGGTCCGCGATCAGTATTCCCGCCGTCTCGAAGTGCGGGACAGGATTGCCGGTGCCGGGGCCACAACAACCGCAGCCGGGCTGGCGATGGGCGCGCCGGTGATGGCGGCGGTGAAAAGCTACGCCAGCATGGAAGATGCCATGAAAGGCGTGGCGAAGCAGGTCAACGGCTTGCGTGATGACAACGGCAACCGCACCGCCCGGTTCTATGAAATGCAGGACGCCATCAAGGCTGCCAGTGAACAGCTGCCGATGGAAAACGGCGCGGTGGATTATGCCGCGCTGGTTGAAGGCGGGGCACGCATGAACGTGGCGAACCCGAATGATTCCTGGGCGGATCAGAAGCGCGACCTGCTGGCGTTTGCCAGCACGGCGGCTAAGGCATCTACGGCGTTTGAACTGCCGGCCGATGAGCTGTCCGAGGGGCTGGGGAAAATCGCCAGTCTGTATAAGGTGCCGACCCGCAACATTGAACAGCTGGGTGATGCACTGAACTATCTGGACGATAACGCCATGTCCAAAGGGGCAGACATTATCGACGTGCTGCAGCGTATGGGGGGCGTGGCTGACCGTCTCGACTATCGCAAGGCCGCCGCGCTCGGCTCCACGTTCCTGTCTTTAGGTGCTGCGCCGGAAATCGCTGCCAGTGCGTCAAACGCCATGGTGCGTGAGTTGTCCATTGCCACTATGCAGAGTAAGCGCTTCTTCGAAGGCATGGACCTGCTGAAGCTCAATCCGGCAGAGATTGAAAAGCAGATGACCACCGACGCCATCGGCACCATCCAGCGCGTGCTGGAAAAGGTTAACCGTCTGCCGCAGGACAAACGCCTGTCTGCCATGACCATGTTATTTGGCAAAGAGTTTGGCGATGATGCGGCGAAGCTCGCCAATAACCTGCCGGAGCTGCAGCGCCAGCTCAGACTCACCTCCGGCGGGAGTGCGAACGGCTCCATGCAGAAAGAATCCGATATCAACAAGGATTCATTATCCGCGCAATGGTTGCTGGTTAAGACGGGGGCGGCCAATACGCTCAGCAGCCTGGGAGAAACCCTGCGTGCGCCACTGATGGAAATCATGGACGCAGTTAAGCGCGTGACGGGTGTAATGCGTCGTTGGGTTGAAGCCAACCCGGAACTGGCGGGCCGGTTAATGAAGATTGCCGCCGTTGTGGCGTCGGTAACGCTTGCCCTGGGCACGCTTGCTATCGCCATGGCCGCCGTTCTGGGACCGATAGCCCTACTCCGCTTTGGTATGAAGTCACTCGCTATTACCGGGCTGGGCAGGCTCAGTCCTTTGCTGGGGCGTCTGAGCCAGGTATTAACATCCTTCGCGCCGGGGCTTTTTAGCTCTGGCGAGGCATTTAAAAAGTTATTCGCATTGTTCTCAGGAAACGATGCCGGCGATACCGTCAGCTGGATAGGACGTATCCGCGAAGCACTCAGCGGTGGCGGTAATGATGACGATGGGGGCGGGATCCTTGATGCTTTTCGTGATGGCGCTCTGGACAAAATTAAGGAACATGCCCAGCAGGCGGGGGAAGTTCTGGTCTCGTCTTTCCGTAACCCTGGCGAAGCCGTTCGACAGCTTTCAACCCGAATCAGTGGGTTAGCCAGTGCAGCCTTCGCTCCGTTGATAGCCTCGGTTCGGGGGGCGGGTGGCGTGCTCAGGTGGCTGGTCATGTCGCCGTTTGCGCTATTGCGTGCGGCTATCATCGGCATTGGTAGCCTGTTGGGCGTATTGCTAAGCCCTGTAGGACTTGTTATCGCAGCGCTTGCCGGGGTGGCACTGGTTGTCTGGAAATACTGGCAGCCTATCAGCGCATTTTTGGGTGGCGTGGTGGAAGGATTCAAAGCCGCTGCTGCGCCCATCAGCGCTGCCTTTGAGCCGCTCAGGCCTGTGTTTCAGTGGATAGGTGACAAGGTGCAGGCGCTGTGGGGATGGTTCACGGATTTGTTAGCGCCGGTAAAAGCGACCTCCGAGGAACTGAGCAGCGCGGCGGCGATGGGGCGACGGTTTGGTGAAACGCTGGCGGAAGGTCTCAGTATGGTGATGCACCCCCTTGAGTCGCTGAAATCTGGCGTGTCGTGGCTGCTGGATAAGCTCGGTATTGTCAGCCAGGAAGCGGCAAAAGCCAGACTGCCTGAGCAGGTCACTCGCCAGCTTCCCGCCACGGTGAATGCTGACGGCAAGGTCATGCTGCCGCCTGGCGGATTTCCGTCAATGGGCTTTGCGGGTATGTACGACAACGGCGGAGCCATTCCTCGCGGCCAGTTTGGCATCGTGGGGGAGAACGGCCCGGAAATCGTAAACGGACCGGCCAGTGTGACCAGCAGGCGGCGCACGGCGGCGCTGGCGTCCGTGGTGGCCGGAGCGATGGGTGTGGCGGCTGCACCTGCAGAGGCGGCACCGTTGCACCCGTTCAGCCTGCCAGTCAGGGCATATCAGGTGCAGCCGGTGAAGGCTGAAAGCCCGCAACCGGTGATCCGCTATGAGATTAACGCGCCGATTCATATCACCACTCAGCCCGGACAAAGTGCGCAGGACATTGCGCGTGAAGTAGCACGGCAGCTTGATGAGCGCGAACGGCGGGGCAGAGCGAAAGCGCGCAGCAATTACAGCGATCAGGGGGGATACGATTCATGATGATGGTGTTTGGTTTGTATGTGTTTATGCTGCGCACCGTGCCGTATCAGGAGCTGCAGTACCAGCGCAGTTGGCGGCACGCGGCTAACAACCGGGTGAACCGCCGTCCGTCCACGCAGTTTCTTGGCCCGGATAACGACTCACTGACGCTTTCCGGCGTGCTGCTGCCGGAAGTCACCGGCGGCAGGCTGTCACTGCTGGCGCTGGAGCAGATGGCGGAGCTGGGCAAAGCGTGGCCCCTGATTGAGGGCAGCGGCACTATCTACGGCATGTATGTAATCGAAAGTCTGAGTCAGACCAAAACGGAGTTTTTTGAAAGCGGGATGCCGCGCCGAATTGAGTTCACGCTGACTCTGAAACGGGTGGATGAGTCGCTGTCGGAGATGTTTGGCAGCCTGAGCGACCAGCTTAGCAACCTGCAGGACACGGCAGCGTCTGCCATTGGCAAAGTGAAAAATATGGCGGGAGGGTTGCTCTCATGACTCTGAGTAGCCGTCTCCAGAATCTGACCAGCAAAAGCCCGGCGTTCAGCATCACCATCGAAGGCAAAGACGTGACGACGGTGATGGACGCGCGCCTGATGAGCCTGACATTGACCGATAACCGGGGCTTTGAAGCGGACCAGCTCGATCTGGAGCTGGACGACGCCGACGGCCTGGTTGCCCTGCCGCGTCGCGGAGCGGTGATCCATCTGGCGCTGGGCTGGAAAGGCCAGCCGCTGTTCCCGAAAGGGGCATTCACCGTGGATGAGATTGAGCATTCCGGCGCACCTGACCGGCTGACTATCCGTGCGCGCAGCGCTGACTTTCGCGAAACCCTGAACACCCGCCGTGAAAAGTCCTGGCATCAGACCACGGTGGGCGAGGTGGTGAAGGACATTGCCGTACGCCACAAGCTGAAACTGGCGCTGGGCAAGGACCTGACAGAGAAAGCGCTGGACCATCTGGATCAGACCAATGAAAGCGACGCGAGTTTCCTGATGAAGCTGGCGCGCCAGTACGGGGCGATTGCGTCCGTGAAAGACGGGAACCTGCTGTTTATCCGACAGGGGCAGGGCAGAACGGCCAGCGGCAAACAGCTGCCGGTTATCACCATCACCCGCCAGGCTGGCGACGGTCATCGGTTTAGCCTGTCTGACCGTGGTGCTTATACCGGCGTTATTGCCAGCTGGCTGCATACCCGTGAGCCGAAGAAGAAAGAGACCATGCAGGTAAAGCGACGGCGAAAGAAAACCGCCGCACCCAAAAAGCCGGAGGCGAAGCAGGGGGATTATCTGGTGGGCACGGATGAAAATGTGCTGGTTCTGAACCGCACCTATGCCAACCGCAGCAATGCAGAACGTGCAGCAAAGATGCAGTGGGAGCGTCTGCAGCGCGGGGTGGCGTCGTTCTCCCTGCAGCTCGCAGAAGGGCGGGCGGATCTCTATACCGAAATGCCGGTGAAGGTCAGCGGATTCAAGCAGCCGATTGATGATGCGGAGTGGACTATCGCCACACTGACGCATACGGTCAATCCGGATAGTGGATTTACGACCAGTCTGGATCTCGAAGTGAAAATTGATGAGTTCGAAATTGAATGATTAGTTCCAAATTGAGAACAGTAATGTATCATTATTGCGAACTGGTTAAGAGTGAGGGCTGAACGAAATGATGAATTGTCCGATGTGCGGCCAGGCCGCGCATACACGCAGTAGCTTTCAGGTTTCCAGTGAAACCAAAGAACGATACAACCAGTGCACCAATATTGAGTGCGGGCATACATTCGTGACACATGAGACTTTTGTGCGATCTGTCTGCCGACCGCAAAAAATCAGCGCCGCACCGCCTCATCCGAAAGGAATGCAGGAACAATTAGCTTACTGATACTGACCCGCCGCTGGCGGGTTTTTTATTACCTGTTGCCGCCATGGCAAAAGCGCTGCCGCCACTTTGTCGCCACACAGGAAAGAGTGACGACATAAGTGATTGATTTTACGGAGTATGAATTTCAGGCAACAAAAAACCCATCAACCTTGAACCAAAAATGGCGGGGTTGATGGGCTCCACAAATTGGGGGACATCAAAGAAAAGCAGTGGCAATAGTTATGACTGACGTATGAACGAAAAGTTCTGCGCATCACGAATTTTTTTTCGTCACGCGCGCGGCTCTTCGTTACCCCAACCCTGGCCAGATGATGATGATTAAGGTCCCCGCCAGCGTTAACAGCACGTTAGCGATAGCATAGGTGCCTGCGTACCCCAGCGCCGGAATGTTGCTGCGCGCGGTGTCGCTGATGATTTCCATCGCTGGCGCACAGGTGCGCGCGCCCATCATCGCGCCAAACAGCATGGCGCGGTTCATGCGCAGCACGTAAGCGCCAAACAGGAAACAGATCACTACCGGCACCAGACTGACGATCAGCCCGGCCACCAGCATCTGCCAGCCGACGGCACCCAGGCTGTGGCTGATGCCGCTGCCCGCGCTTAAGCCTACGCCCGCCATAAACACCATCAGGCCAAACTCTTTCACCATATTCAGCGCACCCTGGGGGATATAGCCGAAGGTCGGGTGGTTAGCACGCAGGAAGCCGAGCATGATCCCGGCGAACAGCAGGCCCGCGGCGTTACCGATACCGAAGCTAAAGTTGCTGAACTGGAATGTGATCATCCCAATCATCAGGCCGACGATAAAGAAGGCGCAGAAAGCCAGCAGATCGGTCACCTGACTGTGGATGGAGATAAAGCCGATGCGGTCGGCGACGGTTTTAACGCGGCGCGTGTCGCCGCTCACCTGCAGCACATCACCCTTGTTCAGCACGATGTTGTCGTCGATTGGCATCTCAATCTGGCTGCGGATCACCCGGTTTAAGAAACAGCCGTGATCGGTCAGCTTAAGCTGTCCCAGGCGGCGGCCGACGGCGTTGTGGTTCTTGACCACGATCTCTTCGGTGACGATGCGCATGTCCAGCAGGTCGCGGTCGAACACCTCTTTACCGTTACGGAAGCTCGGGTCGAGGCGCGCGTGTGCATCCGGGTAGCCCACCAGCGCAATATCGTCGCCCATCTGCAATACCGCGTCGCCATCCGGGTTCGCCAGGATGCCGTTACGGCGAATACGTTCGATGTAGCAGCCGGTCTGACGATAAATGCCCAACTCGCGCAGGTTTTTACCGTCGGCCCAGGCCACCAGCTCTGGCCCCACGCGATAGGCGCGGATCACCGGGAGATACACTTTGCGTTTGCTGTCGGTGTCCAGGCCGCGCTCGCGGGCGATTTGCTGGGCGCTGGTCTGCAGATCCTGGTGCTGGAGTTTGGGTAAATAACGCGCGCCAACAATCAAGCTGACGAGGCCAATCAGATAGGTCAGGGCATAGCCCAGGCTTAAGTGGTCCAGCGCCAGCGACAATTGGGCATCACTCAGGCCGAGATGGCGTAGCGTATCTCCCGCGCCCACCAGCACCGGCGTCGAGGTCATCGAACCGGCCAGCATGCCCGCCGTTAATCCGATATCCCAGCCAAACAGTTTGCCTAAGCCAAGCGCAATAAGCAGGGCGCTGCCGACCATAACCAGCGCCAGCATCAGATAATTCTTACCGTCGCGGAAAAAAATAGAAAAAAAGTTGGGGCCGGCTTCAACACCTACGCAAAAAATAAACAGCATAAAACCGAGGTTCAGGGCGTCGGTGTTAATACTGAAATGCTGCTGGCCTAATAATAACGAAACCACTAAAACGCCAATGGAATTACCGAGTTGGATCGATCCCAGACGTAATTTCCCCAGGCAAAGACCCAGAGCCAGTACCACAAATAATAACAGGATGTAATTCCCGTTTAACAATTCTGCGACGTTTATGTTCACGGAGGATAACTTTTCGTTTACCAGTAAGTGGTTGAATGAATGGACTATTTAGGCTATGTTTTCGCTGTAGGGAGAGCAGGCTACACCTGATCGCGCATTATAGTTAGCTCACAAAAAAATATCAAATAATTAGTTTATTTTTAACAGTTCCCGGTATTCGATGGCGATGAAATCATCACCGGCTGTTTCAGGCATGGAATGCCGCTTTACTCATCTAATTGGATGTCTACGTGAAGAAAAATGTATTTGCCTGACAGGGCAGGAGGGAGAGTTTGAATATTAAACGTAACTGGCCGGGGATCGCGTGCTGCTTTTTAGTGTTTACGGCGGTGTGTATCGGCCTGACATTCAATATGCAAGGCGCATTTATCGCCTCCGGACATCCTGAGCTGGGTCTGCTGTTCTTTACCCTGCCGGGGATTGCGGCAAGCGTTGTGTCGCGCGGTGGAGAAGTGGTCAGATCGCTGGTTGGGGCGATTCTTGCTGCACCAATATGCCTGGTGGTGATGCGTCTGGTGTTTAACCCCTCGCGCACGATAGTGCAGGAGCTGGCGTGGCTGTTGAGCGGGGTATTCTGGTGTGCGCTAGGGGCGCTGTTCTTTCTGTTTGTACGCCGGGTGTTCGAGCATCGTCGCGAAAACAAAAACGCCCTCCGGGGAGGGCGCTAACAGCTACTGGGCAGCGAACAGCCCCAGGTGCTCTTTGGCGTAGGCTTCAAAATCGGTAAAGCCGCCGATGTGGGTCTGGTCGAGGAAGATCTGCGGCACGGTTTCAACCGGTTTACCCACGGTCTTCTCCAGGTCGGCTTTGGAAATGCCTTCCGCGTGAATGTCCACGTAGCGGTAGTTAAAATCTTCACGCTCGGCGGTCAGTTTTTCTGCCAGATCTTTAGCGCGCACACAGTAAGGGCAACCCGGACGTCCAAAAATTACTGCAAACATTTCTCTCTCCTGAATCTAAGCCTGACGGCGAATGCTGCCTATATTGCCGATAACACCCGGTAATGAAAAGCAGGTTCTGCCTGTTGCATTGATATCTACAGGCTATATTTGGCCAATTACAGCGCCGTTATCTTTGCCTATACTGGCCAATATTGTCAGTTAAGCCGTAAAGAGAGACCCGATGACGCCAGTAATAGATTTGCTTCGTTCCCACCGCTCGATCCGCCATTACACCGACCAACCTATCAGCGATGCTCAGCGCGAGGCGATTATTGCCAGCGCGCAAGGCACCTCCAGCTCCAGCTTTTTACAGTGCAGCTCGATCATTCGGGTAACCGACCCGGCGATGCGTGAACAGCTAGTGACGCTCACCGGCGGGCAACAGCACGTGGCGCAGGCAGCAGAATTTTGGGTGTTCTGTGCCGATTTTAATCGTCATCTGCAGATTTGCCCTGAGGCCCAGCTCGGCCTGGCAGAACAGCTGCTGCTCGGCGTGGTGGATACCGCCATGCTGGCGCAAAACGCGCTGACGGCAGCAGAGTCACTGGGGCTGGGTGGGGTCTATATCGGCGGGATTCGTAACAGCATCGAGGCGGTGACCGACCTGCTGCAACTGCCAAAACACGTTCTGCCGCTGTTCGGTCTGTGTCTGGGCTGGCCGGCAGATAACCCGGACGTTAAGCCACGCCTGCCTGCAGCGATGGCGGTGCATGAAAACCACTACCAGCCGGTCGATCCCGCCGTGCTGGCGCAGTACGACGAGGAGCTGGCGAACTACTATCTCGCCCGCGCGACCAATAATCGTCGCGATACCTGGAGCGATCATATCCAGCGCACCATCATTAAAGAGAACCGCCCGTTTATTCTTGATTATTTGCATAAACAGGGCTGGGCGACGCGATAAGTCCATTTTTCCTGCGCCTGCCTGCGTGTATGATACGCAGGCTTTTGACCAGATCTTATCTGAGAGGTGCAGGGTGAAAATTGCCATATTGTCCCGGGATGGAACGCTCTATTCGTGTAAGCGCCTGCGTGAGGCAGGACATAAACGCGGCCATCTGGTAGAAGTTCTCGATCCGCTGTCGTGCTATATGAATATCAGCCCGGCGGCCTCCTCCATTCATTATAAAGGCCGCCAGCTGCCGCATTTCGACGCGGTCATTCCGCGCATTGGTTCGGCAATCACCTTTTACGGCACTGCTGCACTGCGCCAGTTCGAGCTGCTGGGCAGTTATCCCCTGAATGAATCCGTTGCTATTACCCGCGCGCGCGACAAGCTGCGCTCCCTGCAGCTGCTGGCTCGCCAGGGAATTGACCTGCCGATCACCGGCATTGCCCACTCCCCCGACGACACCAGCGACCTGATCGAGATGGTAGGGGGGGCGCCGCTGGTGGTGAAGCTGGTGGAAGGCACCCAGGGGATCGGCGTGGTACTGGCCGAAACGCGGCAGGCGGCAGAGAGCGTAGTCGACGCTTTTCGTGGCCTGAATGCGCATATCCTGGTGCAGGAGTACATTCAGGAGGCCAAAGGGCGCGACATTCGCTGTCTGGTGGTGGGCGACGAAGTGGTCGCTGCCATTGAGCGTCAGGCAAAAGAGGGCGATTTTCGCTCCAACCTGCATCGCGGCGGCGTGGCGCGGGTGGCGGAAATCACCGGGCGCGAACGTGAAATCGCACTGCTTTCGGCCCGCACCCTGGGGCTCGATATTGCCGGTGTCGATATTTTACGTGCCGATCGCGGGCCGCTGGTGATGGAAGTCAACGCCTCGCCGGGTCTCGAAGGCATCGAAAATACCACCGGGGTTGATGTCGCCGGGAAGATGATCGACTGGATTGAACGTCATGCCACGCCGGAGTTTTGCCTGAAAACGGGCGGATAAATGGTATGACGCACACTTTTTGCGTAAGCTAGCGGATTAATTCTTAAGGGGCTCCACGGTTATGGATTCACTCGTCGTACCGACACTTGATACGTTACGCCAATGGCTCGACGATATGAGCATCAGCTTTTTTGAATGCGATACCTGTCAGGCGTTGCACCTGCCGCACATGCAAAATTTTGACGGTGTGTTCGATGCCAAGCTCGATGTGATTAATGACGTCATTCTTTTTTCTGCCCTGGCGGAGGTCAAACCCTCAGCGCTGCTGGCGTTAGCATCGGATCTGTCGGCTATCAATGCCAGTTCTTTGACGGTAAAAGCATTTCTCGATATACAGGATGATAATCTGCCAAAACTGGTCGTTTGCCAGTCTTTGTACGCTGCCACCGGCTTAACGTATGAGCAGTTTGCGGGCTTTTTCCAGCAGAGCGAAGAGCAGATTTCGATGGTGATGCTGGAAGCCAGCGCACATCATCTGCTGTATAGCACCGAAGACGAGCCCGAAAATCCTGACGCTGCCACCTCTTTTCTGCACTGATCTCGTCTGACATTCAGGCAGTCGCTGTCGCGGCGGCTGCATAACTCCCGCGTTTGTGCTGCATTTAACCTTTCTTTAAAGAATTATTCACCGCCTTCCTCGCATTTCGGCTTATCACATAGACAAAACCTGCATAAAAAATTGATAAAAGGCGTTTTTTAATCTGGGCTATAGCCGCGAAGACAAGCTACAGTTTATTCTTGCGACGCTGTTAATTGCGAGCAGATACTGCCAACAGAGCAATATCTTCTGCTGCTGGCAGAGTGATAAATTATGCACGATTCTTGCATAGACTAAGAGTGTTCATTTTTAGTGCGTTTGTTAACGCGCTTTCAGAAGGATTAACGCTATGATCGCTTTAAAAAAAACCTGGGTCGCAGGGCTGATTGCGGGTGCTCTGATGGCTGTCTCTGCTGGTACGCTCGCTGCGGAACAAAAAACGCTGCATATCTATAACTGGTCTGATTATATTGCGCCGGACACCGTCGCTAATTTTGAAAAAGAGACCGGCATTAAAGTCGTTTATGACGTCTTTGATTCCAACGAAGTGCTGGAAGGCAAACTGATGGCGGGCAGCACCGGCTTTGATCTGGTGGTGCCGTCGGCCAGTTTCCTTGAGCGTCAGCTCTCGGCCGGTGTCTTCCAGCCGCTGGATAAAAGCAAACTTCCGGGCTGGAAAAACCTCGATCCCGAGCTGCTGAAACTGATTGCGAAACACGACCCGGACAACAAATACGCGCTGCCGTACATGTGGGCGACCACCGGTATTGGTTATAACGTCGAGAAAGTGAAAAAAGCGCTCGGTACCGATGCACCGGTGAACAGCTGGGATCTGGTGCTGAAGCCAGAAAACCTCGAAAAACTGAAGAGCTGCGGCGTCTCGTTCCTTGATGCGCCAGAAGAGATTTTTGCCACCGTGCTGAACTACCTCGGTAAAGATCCGAACAGCAGCAAAGCGGATGACTACACTGGCCCGGCGACCGATCTGCTGCTGAAGCTGCGCCCCAACATCCGTTACTTCCACTCCTCCCAGTACATTAACGACCTGGCAAATGGCGACACCTGCGTAGCGATCGGCTGGGCAGGGGATATTCTGCAGGCCTCTAACCGTGCGAAAGAAGCCAAAAATGGCGTGAATATTGCCTATTCAATCCCGAAAGAGGGGGCGCTGGCCTTCTTCGACGTCTTCGCGATGCCTGCGGATGCGAAGAACAAAGACGAAGCCTACCAGTTCCTGAACTATCTGCTGCGCCCGGAGGTGATTGCCCATATCTCGGATCACATCTTCTACGCCAACGGCAACAAAGAAGCCACTGCGCTGGTGAGCGCCGAAGTGCGTGACAATCCGGGCATTTACCCGCCGGCTGACGTGCGCGCCAAAATGTTCACCCTCAGCGTGCAGGAACCGAAAATCGACCGCGTGCGTACCCGTGCGTGGACCAAAGTGAAAAGCGGTAAATAACAAGAAACAGGCCGGGCAGTTGCACTGTCGCCCGGCATCAGGCGCACCGTAATGGTGCGTCTGCACCCGTTTGATCAATGCCGGAGAGCACCCCGTGAACGACGCGATCCCCCGCCCGCAGGCGAAAGTCCGTAAAGCGCTAACCCCGCTTCTTGAAATCCGCAACCTGACTAAATCCTTCGACGGGCAACATGCCGTGGATGATGTCAGCCTGACTATCTACAAAGGCGAAATCTTTGCCCTGCTCGGCGCGTCCGGCTGCGGGAAATCGACGTTGCTGCGTATGCTCGCCGGGTTTGAACAGCCTACCGCCGGGCAGATTGTGCTCGATGGCGTGGATTTGTCACAGGTGCCGCCTTATCAGCGGCCGATCAATATGATGTTCCAGTCTTACGCGTTGTTCCCGCACATGACCGTCGAGCAGAACATCGCCTTTGGTCTGAAGCAGGACAAGCTGCCAAAAGCCGAAATCAGCGCGCGGGTTGCTGAAATGCTGAGCCTGGTGCATATGCAGGAGTTCGCAAAGCGTAAGCCGCACCAGCTTTCTGGCGGTCAGCGTCAGCGCGTGGCGCTGGCCCGCAGCCTGGCCAAGCGGCCAAAACTGCTGCTGCTGGATGAGCCGATGGGGGCGCTGGATAAAAAGCTGCGCGACCGCATGCAGCTCGAAGTGCTGGATATTCTTGAACGTGTCGGCGCGACCTGCGTAATGGTCACCCACGATCAGGAAGAGGCGATGACCATGGCCGGACGGATAGCGATCATGAATCGCGGCAAGTTCGTGCAGATTGGCGAGCCTGAAGAGATTTATGAGCATCCGACCACCCGCTACAGCGCAGAATTTATTGGCTCGATGAATGTGTTCGAAGGGCTGCTGAAAGCGCGCGAAGAAGACGGACTGGTGATTGACTCCCCGGGTCTTATTCATCCGCTGAAAGTGGCCGTCGATAACTCGGTGGTGGATAACGTGCCGGTGTACGTGGCGCTGCGCCCGGAAAAAATCACCCTCTGTGATGCGCCGCCTGCCGATGGCTATAACTTTGCCGTGGGCGAAGTGGTGCATATCGCCTATCTCGGCGACCTCTCCATCTATCACATCCGCCTGAAAAGCGGGCAGATGATCAGCGCCCAGTTGCAGAACACCGATCGCTATCGTAAAGGGCTCCCAACCTGGGGCGACGAAGTGCGTCTGTGCTGGGATGCGGACAGCTGCGTTGTGCTGACGGTATAAGGAAGGGCGATGAACAAACCTGAACCTGCGGCCCGCACCCAAACGGGCACGGAAACTCGCTGGCTGACCCGGATGCAGATGGCGCACGGGCGCAAGCTGGTGATTAGCCTGCCGTACCTGTGGCTGATCCTGCTGTTCCTGCTGCCGTTCCTGATTGTGTTTAAAATCAGCTTCTCGGAGATGGCGCGCGCGATCCCGCCGTACAGCGATCTGATGGAGTGGGCCGACGCCCAGCTGTCGGTGACCCTTAATCTGGGCAACTACCTGCAGCTGACCGACGATCCGCTCTATTTCGAGGCCTATTTGCAGTCGCTGCAGGTGGCGGGCGTGGCGACCCTTTGCTGCCTGCTGCTCGGCTACCCGCTGGCCTGGGCCGTGGCGCACAGTAAGCCGTCGACGCGCAATATCCTGCTGCTGCTGGTGATTTTACCGTCGTGGACCTCGTTCCTGATCCGCGTGTATGCCTGGATGGGGATCCTTAAAAACAACGGCGTGCTGAATAACTTTTTGCTCTGGCTGGGGGTTATCGATCAGCCGCTGACCATCCTGCACACCAATCTGGCGGTCTATATCGGGATTGTGTACGCCTACCTGCCGTTTATGGTGCTACCGATTTATACCGCCCTGACGCGCATTGACTACTCACTGGTTGAGGCGGCGCTCGATCTCGGTGCCCGTCCGCTGAAAACCTTTTTCAGCGTGATTGTCCCGCTGACCAAAGGCGGGATTATCGCCGGGTCGATGCTGGTGTTTATTCCGGCGGTCGGGGAGTTTGTGATCCCGGAACTGCTCGGTGGCCCGGACAGCATCATGATTGGCCGCGTGCTGTGGCAGGAGTTCTTTAATAACCGTGACTGGCCGGTGGCCTCGGCGGTGGCGATCGTGATGTTGCTGCTGCTGATCGTGCCGATCATGTGGTTCCACAAATATCAGCAGAAACAGATGGGAGATAACGGATGAACAACTTACCGGTAGTTCGCTCTCCGTGGCGGATCCTGATCCTGGTGATCGGCTTTACCTTCCTGTATGCGCCGATGCTGATGCTGGTGATCTACTCGTTCAACAGCTCCAAACTGGTGACAGTCTGGGCAGGCTGGTCCACGCGCTGGTACGGGGAGCTGTTTCGCGATGACGCGATGATGAGCGCCGTCGGCTTAAGCCTGACCATTGCCGCCTGTGCCGCAACGATGGCGGTCATTCTCGGCACCATCGCGGCGGTGGTGATGGTGCGTTTTGGCCGTTTTCGTGGTGCTAACGGCTTTGCCTTTATGATCACCGCCCCGTTGGTGATGCCCGATGTGATCACCGGTCTGTCGCTGCTGCTGCTGTTTGTCGCCATGGGGCACGCCATTGGCTGGCCGTCGGATCGCGGGATGCTGACCATCTGGCTGGCGCACGTCACCTTCTGTACCGCCTACGTGGCGGTGGTGATCTCGTCCAGGCTGCGCGAGCTGGACCACTCGATTGAAGAAGCGGCGATGGATCTGGGCGCTACGCCGGTTAAAGTATTCTTTATCATCACCTTACCGATGATCATGCCGGCGGTGGTTTCCGGCTGGCTGCTGGCGTTTACCCTGTCGCTCGACGATCTGGTGATCGCCAGCTTCGTCTCCGGCCCGGGGGCTACCACGCTGCCGATGCTGGTCTTCTCCAGCGTCAGAATGGGGGTCAATCCGGAGATCAACGCCCTGGCATCGCTGATTCTTGGCGTGGTGGGGATTATCGGTCTTATCGCCTGGTATCTGATGGCGCGTTCTGAAAAGCAGCGCGTGCGTGATATCCAACGTGCAAGGCGTCACTGAAACGATTAAAATTTCCAGTGAAGTGCCGCGCTTGTCGCGGCACTGTTTTTCAGGGAAGTTAAACATTGGGATTCTTTAAAAAAACACGTCATACCCATGCCCGACTGAACGTCCCTGCCCTGGTGCAGGTGGCGGCGCTCGCCATTATTTTGATCCGCTGCCTCGATATGGTGATGATTTTCAGCACCCTCGGGGTGCACGGCATCAGCGAATTCATTCACCGCAGCGTGCAGAGCTGGAACTTAACGCTGGTCTTTTTAAGCAGCCTGCTGCTGGTTTTTGCCGAGATCTACTGTGCGTTTTCGCTGGTCAAGGGACGTAACTGGGCGCGCTGGGTCTATATGCTGATCCACGCGATCACCACCGCGTACCTGTGGGCTTCGTCGCTGGGTTACGGCTATCCCGAGCTTTTCAGCATCCCCGGGGAGACGAAACAGGAAATTTTCCGCACCCTGATGATGCAAAAACTGCCCGATGTACTGGTGCTGGCCCTGCTGTTTATTCCGCCTTCCAGCCGACGGTTTTTCCGTCTGCAATAACGTGTATAATCGCTGCCCCCAGACGTATTAAGGTTTTGTTATGCAGTGCGCACTCTATGACGCCGGTCGCTGCCGCTCCTGTCAGTGGATTGAACAGCCGGTCTCTTCTCAGCTTTCCGCCAAAATGTCCGACCTGCAGACGCTCCTGTCTGGCTTGCCGGTGGCGGAGTGGTGCGCGCCTGTCGGCGGGCCGGAGCAGGCTTTTCGTAATAAAGCCAAAATGGTAGTCAGCGGCAGCGTCGAAAAACCGCTGTTCGGGATGCTGCACCGTGACGGCACCCCCGTCGATCTGACCGACTGTCCGCTTTATCCGTCCTCTTTCGCGCCGGTCTTTGCCGCCCTGAAACCCTTTATCGCCCGCGCGGGTCTGACGCCTTACAGCGTCGAGCGCAAGCGCGGTGAGCTGAAATACCTGTTGCTGACCGAAAGCCAGCAGGATGGCGGGATGATGCTGCGATTTGTGCTGCGCTCCGAGGCCAAGCTGGCGCAGCTGCGCGCAGCCCTGCCGTGGCTGCAGGAACAGCTGCCGCAGCTGAAGGTCATCACCGCAAACATTCAGCCGGTGCATATGGCGATCATGGAAGGCGAAGAAGAGATTTTTCTGACCGACGCTCAGGCGCTGGCCGAGCGCTTCAACGACGTGCCGCTGTGGATCCGCCCGAAAAGCTTTTTCCAGACCAACCCGACGGTGGCCAGCCAACTGTACGCCACGGCGCGCGACTGGGTACGCCTGCTGCCGGTGAATCATATGTGGGATCTGTTTTGCGGCGTCGGCGGCTTTGGTCTGCACTGCGCCACCCCGCAGATGCGCCTGACCGGGATCGAAATCTCCGCCGAGGCGATTGCCTGTGCGACGCAATCGGCGAGCGAGCTGGGGCTAACCAATCTGCATTTCCAGGCGCTGGATTCAACCCGGTTTGCCACCGCCCAGCAGGATGTGCCGGATCTGGTGCTGGTTAATCCGCCGCGTCGCGGGATTGGTCGCGCATTGTGCGACTACCTCAGCCAGATGGCCCCGCCGTTTATTATTTATTCCAGCTGTAATGCTCAGACGATGGCCAACGATCTCCGGGATCTGCCCGGCTATCGCATTGCCCGCGTGCAGCTGTTCGATATGTTCCCGCATACCGCGCACTACGAAGTGCTGACCCTGTTAGTTAAGTCCTGACAACATTGCCCGGCGGCGCTGCGCTTGCACGGGCCTATGGATCCCGTAGGCCGGGTCAGGCGCAGCCGCCACCCGGCAAAACCCCCCTCCCAATGTTAAACAAAATGTGAACGTTTCCGCTGCCCAAAATCAGGTAAGCTTTATCTAACTGGGCTGGAGACGATTGACCGATGAAACACATTTTACTGGTGGAGGACGACGGCGATATTGCCGCGCTGCTGCGCCTGAACTTAGAGGACGAGGGCTACCAGATAACCCACGAGGCGGACGGGGGCAGGGCGCAGCATCTGCTCGGACAAGCCCACTGGGATGCGGTGATCCTCGACCTGATGCTGCCCAACGTTGACGGGCTGACCCTCTGCCGGGCGATCCGGGCACGTGACCACTACCTGCCGGTGATTATTATCAGCGCCCGCAGCAGCGAAACCGAACGCATTCTCGGGCTCGAAACCGGGGCCGATGATTACCTCGCCAAACCCTTCTCGGTGCAGGAACTGTTGGCGCGCATCCGGGCGCTGTTCCGCCGTCAGCAGGCGATGGGCCAGCAGACCGTCGGGCTGATTACCGCCCACGGCCTGACCATCGACCCGCTGGCCCGCAGCGTCCTGCTGCGTGGCGAAGTTATCGATCTGACACCGCGTGAATTCGATCTGCTCTACTTCTTTGCCCGCCATCCCGGGGAAGTGTTCTCCCGGCTGGCGCTGCTCGAAAAGGTGTGGGGATACCAGCACGAAGGCTACGAACATACCGTCAACACCCACATCAACCGTCTGCGGGTCAAGATTGAAGCCGACGCCGCCGAGCCGCAGGTCATTCGCACCGTCTGGGGGAAAGGCTATCTCTTCGCGGAGCGCCCGCTATGATCCGCCGTCTTACCCTCAGCCAGCGCCTGACGCTGCTGTTTATCGCTCTGCTGAGCCTGTGCGCCATCGTCGCCTGTGGCGTGCAGCTGTGGGCCAGCAACCAGTACGGCAATGCGATGGTGCAGCGGCTTTCCGGCGGGCTGGCGCAGCACATCGTCCAGCGCGAGCCGCTGCTGGATAAGCAGGGGAAAGTTGAGCGCAGTGCGCTCCAGCCGCTGTTTAATCGCCTGATGACCTTCAACCCCAGCGTCGAGCTGTACGTCCTCTCCCCGCAGGGTGAGCTGCTGGCCGATGCCGCGCCGCCGGGGCATATTAAACGCCAAAGCGTCTCTATTGCGCCGGTTTTGCAGGCGCTGAACGGGGCCACGATGCCGGTTTACGGCGACGATCCGCGCAGCGATAAGCAGAAGGTGTTCAGCGTTGCCCCCCTGCGCCAGAACGGTGAGTTACGCGGATATCTGTATATCATTCTGCAGGGGGAAGAGCTGAATGCGCTGGCGGATCAAGCGTGGCAGAAAACCCTGTGGAGCACGGTGCTGTGGTCCCTGCTGCTGGTGGCGCTGTTTGGTGCGCTGGCCGGGGGGCTGGTCTGGTACTGGGTCACGCGCCCGGTCAGGCTGCTGACGCACGAGGTCAGCGGCCTGGAGCAGGACAGTATCAGCGCCATCAAACAGCTGGCCGCTCAGCCGCTTGAGCCGCAGCCCGCGGGTGAAGTGGCGCTGCTGCGCAATACCTTTATTGAGCTGGCGCAAAAGATTGCCAGCCAGTGGGATCAACTGGCCGACAGCGACCGTCAGCGACGGGAGTTTATCGCCAATATCTCCCACGACCTGCGTACCCCCCTGACCGCGCTGCTCGGGTATCTGGAAACCCTGTCGCTAAAATCTGCCACCTTGTCCGCAGAGGAGAGCCAGCATTACCTGGCGATTGCGCTGCGCCAGGGGCATAAGGTCCGCCACCTGTCGCAGCAGCTGTTTGAGCTGGCGCGACTCGAACACGGCAGCATCAAACCGCAGCGCGAGCGTTTTGCCATTGGCGAGCTTATCTCCGACGTGGCGCAGAAGTTTGACCTGGCCGTCGAAACCCGTCAGTTAAAGCTGCATATTGAGGTGCCACGCCCGCTGCCGATGATCAACGCCGATCTGTCGATGATCGAGCGGGTGGTGACCAATCTGCTGGATAACGCCATTCGTCATACCCCGCCTGGCGGTGAGATTGGCCTGAAGGTGTGGCAGGAGGGCGAGCAGCTGCAGGTGGAGGTAAACGACAGCGGACCGGGGATAGATAAGCCTCTGCGCGAGACGCTTTTCCAGCGGCCATCGGCGCTTAACCTGCAGGCGTCACGGGATAATCGGGGCGGACTGGGGTTGTTGATTGTGAAACGGATGCTGGAACTGCATGGGGGCGAGATCAGGTTGATGGAGGTGGCGAGAGGGGCGAGTTTTCGTTTTTATGTGCCACTGTGAGAGTGCCAGGCGGCGCTCATGATTACCTGGCCTACAAAATCCCCACCCTGTAGGCCGGGTACGGCGAAGCCGCCACCCGGCAAAAAATCTTACTGTGGGAACCACTTATCGCTGATTTTCTGATAGGTGCCGTCAGCTTTAATCGCTTTCAGCGCGCCGTTCAGTTTCTCCAGCAGGGCTTTGTTATCCGGACGAACGGCAATGCCCAGACCGGTGCCGAAGTATTGCGGATCGGTCACTTTTTCGGTGGCGGTACCCAGCTGCGGGTTGGTTTTCAGCCACTCGTTGACCACCGCCGTGTCACCAAACACGCCGTCGATACGGCCATTTTTCAGGTCGATAATCGCGTTCTGGTAGCTATCGTACGCAACGGTTTTCACTTCGGTATGCTTATCCTGCAGATACTTCTGGTGCGTGGTGCCGTTTTCCATGCCGATGCGCTTGCCTTTCAGCTGGTCAAAAGAGGTGTACGCCCCTTTTTTGGCGATCACCACCGCCGAGTTAGCGTAGTACGGCTCGGTGAAGGAGACCTGCTTGCTACGCTCCGGGGTGATATCCATACCGGAGATCACCGCGTCATATTTCTTGAATTTCAGCGCCGGGATCAGGCTGTCAAACGCGTGGTTAGTAAAGGTGCAATCGGCCTGCATCTGGGTACAGAGCGCTTTCGCCAGGTCAATATCAAAACCGACGATCTGGTTGCTGGCATCCAGCGATTCGAACGGCGGATACGTAGCAGAAACGCCAAAGCTGATTTTATCGGCGGCGGTGGCGCCCGCGGCGAAGGTTGCCAGTAATGCGGCCAGAACTAACTTTTTCATTGTGAAGCTCCCGTCTGTCAATCTTGTCATTATATGCCGTGTCTGCGGCTGGGGGTTACAATGCCACTTAATGAATTTGTATGCAATAAAAATGATTAACTATTGTTTATGGATTAAAAAAAAGCGGACAGTCGTTAGACTTGTCCGCCTTTAATGCATTGGTTTATGCAGTTCTAGTTGCGACGCTCAAACGCCAGCGCTTTGCGCTCAACCACACGCATCAGCAGCGTCAGCAGGCCGTTCACCACCAGGTAAATCAACCCCGCCGCACCAAACACCATCACGTCGTAGGTACGTCCGTACAGCAGCTGTCCATGACCCATGACTTCCATCAGGGTGATGGTATAGGCCAGCGAGGTACTTTTGAACACCAGCACCACTTCGTTGGAGTACGACGAGAGCGCGCGCTTGAAGGCGTACGGCAACAGGATCGCCAGGGTGTCTTTCTTGCTCATCCCCAGCGCACCGCAGGATTGCCACTGTCCTTCCGGGATAGCGCGGATCGCCCCATAGAACAGTTGGGTAGTATACGCGGCACTGTTCAGCGACAGGGCCAGCAGTGCGCACAGCCACGGCTCAGAGAGCAGATGCCACAGCACCGGATATTCCTGCAGTGACGGGAACTGACCCGGGCCGTAATAAATCAGGAAGATCTGCACCAGCAGCGGCGTGCCGGTAAACAGGGTGATGTAGCCGCGCACGATCCACACCACTACCGGCGTTTTCAACGTCAGCACGACGGTGAAAATCAGCGCCAGCACCAGCGCCACGAGGATCGAGGCCACCGTCAGCGTCAGGCTGGTGTGCAGCCCTTTCATCAGTTCGGGTAAATACTCCAGCATCAGCCTGGTCTCCGTTCAAAGCGCGTTGCACGCAGGTCAATACGCTTGAGGATGTACTGACTGAGCAACGTGATCACCAGGTAGATGGCCGCCGCCACGATGTACCAGGTAAACGGCTCCTGGGTACGCGTAGCAATGCTTTTGGTCTGCAACATCAGGTCGTTGACGCTGATTAAGCTCACCAGCGCGGTATCTTTCAGCAGCACCAGCCACTGGTTACCCAGCCCCGGAAGGGCATGACGCCACATCTGCGGCATCACCAGACGGAAGAAAATCGCCGTTTTCGACAGTCCCAGCGCCTGACCCGATTCCCACTGTCCAATCGGCACCGCTTTCAGCGCCCCGCGCAGCGTTTGCGACGCGTAGGCGGAATAGAGCAGGGAGAGGGCAATCACGCCGCACAGGAACGGACTGACGTCGAAGTTTTCGATCTGCATCTGAATCGGGATTTGCACCACGCCCAGATTGAGCGTAAAGCCGTCCGACAGCATCAGCAGCAGCTGTGACGAGCCGAAATAGATAAACAGCACCACCAGGATTTCCGGCAGGCCGCGAAGGAGGGTCACCAGTGCAGAGCCGGTCCAGGCGACAGGGCGCCACTTAGCCGACTCCCAGACCGCAAAGACCATCGCCAGCACCAGGCCGATGATCAGCGCACAAACGGCAAGGCCGACGGTCATCCCGGCGGCGCTTGCTAATGGAAAAAATTCGTTCATCAGGTCTTACTTCTGAAACCATTTTTTGTAGATGGAATCGTACGTGCCATCTTTCTTCACTTTTTCCAGCGCAGCGTTGAATTTCTGCTGCAGCTCGGTGTTGCCCTGGCGGACCGCGATACCCAGGCCGGTGCCAAAGTAGTCTTTATCGGTCACTTTGTCGCCGACGGACGCCAGCTTGTCGTTGGCTTTCAGCCACTCGGTCACGACCGCGTTGTCGCCAAATACCGCGTCAATACGGCCATTCTGCAGATCCAGACGGGCGTTTTGATAGCTGTCATACGGCACGGTGGTGATTTCCGGGTGCTTATCCATAATGAATTTCTGGTGAGTGGTGCCGTTCTGCACGCCCACTTTTTTGCCTTTCAGCGCGTCAATCGAGGCGATTTTGCCTTTCTGACCGATGAACAGGGCCGAGTTCTCATAGTACGGGGTGCTGAACAGAACCTGCTTTTCACGCTCAGGGGTAATGTCCATCCCGGCCATGACTGCATCAATACGGCGGAATTTAAGGCTTGGGATCAGGCTGTCGAAAGACTGATTAGTAAAGGTACAGGTGGCGTCGATCTCTTTGCACAATGCGTTCGCCAGGTCCACGTCGAAGCCGACAATCTTGTTGTTGGCGTCGATAGACTCAAATGGAGGATAAGACGCTTCCGTAGCAAAACGAATGGTCTGAGCGGCTGTTGCAGAAAGGCTAATGCTGGCAAGCAGCGCGGCAATCACTATTTTTTTCATTGTCGTTCTCTCGATTCGATTAGTGAGACAGATAATTTCTGAACGCGTCGGTCTGCGGCTGAGTAAAGCAGCTCGCATCGCCTTGCTCGACGATATAACCGTTTTCCATATACACCACGCGGCTGGCGGTTTTACGCGCCACTTCCACTTCGTGGGTCACGATAACCTGCGTAATCTTCGTTTCAGCCAGCTCACGAATGATGCTGACGATTTGGGCGGTGATTTCTGGATCCAGCGCGGCGGTCGGTTCGTCAAACAGCAGCACGGCAGGCTCCATCATCAGGGCGCGGGCAATCGCCACACGCTGCTGCTGGCCGCCGGAGAGGTGCAGCGGATAGCGATCGCTGTACGGTTTCAGGCGCAGACGTTCCAGCAGCTTCTCAGCACGGGCCAGCGCTTTCTCTTTCGACAGACCCAGCACCCGGCACGGGGCTTCAATCAGGTTTTGCTGTACGGTCAGGTGCGGCCAGAGATTGTACTGTTGGAAGACCATGCCGACGTTCTGACGCAGATCGCGGATCGCTTTTTCAGACGGCGATTTGGCAAAATCAAAGTGATTGCCAGCAATATCCAGCGTACCGGAGCGGGGCATTTCAAGCAGATTGAGGACGCGAAGCAGCGAGCTTTTGCCGGCGCCGCTGGGGCCAAGCAGGACCAGCGTTTCGCCCTCAGGGCAATTTAAGGTGATATCGAACAGCGCCTGGTGTGCGCCGTAGAAGCAGTTAATGCCGTTTAGTTGAATACTCATCGGGGCAGTCTTTACTCATCCAGGCTGTTTATAGCTATTGAGGCCGCAAATAGTACCGTCGGCAGAATAGTTATGCAATATTTCTGCGTTAAAAGTTAAATATAAACCGTGGGAATACCTAAACATAGCACAAAATAGCGAGCGGGAAGGGCGGTGAGAATAAATGTCGGCATTCCTCACGAAATGCCAGACATTTTGCGGGGTTTTTACCTGCTTAACGGTTCTCTATCGACTGGCGCAGGGTGCCTGCCGGGGCATGAACGCTGCCGCCGAGGTAGCGCACATCGTCAATTGCCCAGCACTGACCCTCACGGATCATCAGCACTTCATCCTGCCAGCTCTGGCTACCCTGAGTCAGTTTGACGCGCAGCGGGATATTGCGCGCATCGGTATTCGGGATCGTCGAGGCGCTGGCGACTTCCGCTTTTTGCGGGGCGGTGGTCCGGCTGGAGAACGGATCGTCTTTCAGCAGGTTTTTATGCTGCGGATCGCGGCTGGCATCGGTCAGCAGCTGCGCCAGCCCGTCGCTCAGATACGGGCGCAGGGCGGTCATGTCATTGCTGCGGTGGCTGATGCGGTAGTCGTAGAACTGTTGAGCCACGGCATCCGGGCCGCCGACAATGCAGCTGCCGCTGCGGGTTCCGATATCCTTAAAAGCCGGGGTGACGGGGGTGGTGCAGGCGCTGAGCAGCAGCGCGCACGGCACTAAAAGCGTCAAAGCAGAATAGCGCATGTTGATTTCCTTATTGGGCTGCAATAATTAACTAACCTTTAAATGATAGCGTAACGATCCGATAATGGTTTTGTTCTTATACGCTTAGCCCCACCACGCACCATTAAGGAGAAGCAGATGCAATTTTCAACCACCCCAACCCTGGAAGGGCAGCCAATCAGCGAATACTGCGGTGTAGTCACCGGAGAAGCCATTCTCGGCGCCAATATCTTCCGTGACTTTTTTGCCGGTATCCGCGACATCGTCGGCGGCCGCTCCGGTGCCTATGAAAAAGAGCTGCGAAAAGCCCGAGAGATCGCTTTTAAAGAGCTGGGCGAGCAGGCCAAGGCGCTGGGTGCCGACGCGGTGGTCGGTATCGATATCGATTATGAAACTGTCGGCAAAGACGCCAGCATGCTGATGGTCAGCGTCAGCGGCACCGCGGTGAAAACGCGCCGATGAAGCGTGCGCTTTCGCTAAGCCTGCTGGCGCTGTTGCTGGCAGGCTGCGCCGCCGAAAAGGGCATTGTCGATAAAGGGGCCTATGAGCTGGACGCCCGGCGCCAGGCACAGGCGGCGTATCCGCGCATCAAAGTGCTGGTGATTCACTATACCGCCGACGATTTTGACAGCTCGCTCGCCACCCTGACCGATAAAAACGTCAGTTCACACTATTTGATCCCGGCGATCCCGCCTCTGCACCAGGGCAAACCGCGGATCTGGCAGCTGGTGCCGGAGAACGCGCTGGCCTGGCACGCGGGGGTCAGCTTCTGGCGCGGTGCCACGCGCATCAATGACACCTCGATTGGCATTGAGCTGGAAAACCGTGGCTGGCAGAACAGCGGCGGTCAGAAACGCTTTGCGCCGTTCGAACCGGCGCAGATTGCGGCGCTGATCCCGCTGGCGAAGGACATTATCCAGCGTTACGACATCAAGCCGCAGAACGTGGTCGCCCATGCCGATATCGCCCCACAGCGTAAGGACGATCCGGGGCCGCTGTTTCCGTGGCAAACGCTGGCGCTGCAGGGGATAGGGGCCTGGCCAGATGCCGCCCGGGTGGCTTTTTATCTGAATGGAAAGCCACCTTCTCAGCCTGCGGATACGCCAACCCTTCTCGATCTATTATCGCGCTACGGCTACAACGTCCCGGAGAACATATCGTCCGCGCAGCAAAAGCGGGTGATTATGGCCTTTCAGATGCATTTCAGGCCGCAGCGCTGGGACGGCGTAGCGGATAACGAAACGCAGGCAATCGCTGAAGCATTGCTCGAAAAGTATGGCCAGGGGTGAAGCCAATCACCCCGCTTTTCAACCGCTTGAATTAAAGTGCTTAAGATTAATCTTAAGTACATCTCCAATGAATCTTTACTTAATTGACTTAAAATTATCTGTATTTAATATGTACACATAGCTTGCTAAGCATTTAGGAAGGTTAACGCACCGTTTTCAGCTGATTTCCTTAGCGTCTTATCATCATTTAATTTAGTGGTGTCATTTTCACTATGCGGCATTTCTGCTGCACTCAAAAATTTAATAATAATCGATAACAGGCATAGACAAATGTTAAGTATTTACGCAAATAAACTGCGACCGCAGCGGGAGCTTGACGCCATTAATGAGGCGACCCGTCACTGTCCGGAAAAAACATTGAAGAAATGGCAGAAAATTACCACCCATGATTGCGACCATGTTTATTTCATCCTGAATGGCGTGGTTGAAGTGCGCCGCAATTCCGATGAGTTGTGCATGTTCACCTCGCGAAGTCAGAGCATTTTTGGTTTGGCCGGACTCTTTTACGATACCAGTCACATCTACGGCATCGCCCGTACAGATACGCAAGTTCGCATTATCCCGAAAGAGGACTTTCTGCGTATTATCAATGAACAAAGCCTGTGGCCAGAAATCACCAAAATATTTTCCTGGTACATCTGCATGTTAAACAAACGTGATGACATCCTGATCGCGCGCAGCGCTTACTCCGTAGTGCTTGAATTCTTACTCGAAATCAATGAGCTTATCGTCCACCAGAATCGTGATATTAATGTTTATGACTATATTCAGGAATACACCAACCTGGCGCGTAGCACCATTATTAAAATTCTCTCCGACCTGAAAAAAGGCAAATATATTGTGGTGGAGAAAGGACGGCTAATAAATATCAGTGCCCTGCCAGAACGCTACTGAGTATCAAATCTAAGGTCTCCATTGGTCATCGCCCGTGGAGGCTTTTTCACGTCTACAGTCTCATCCACCGGATCGTCCGGCACTTTCCCCTGCGAATAATCCTGCTGCTGTTCCTGTAACGCCTGCATAAAGCGCGCTTTTAACGACACGGTTTGTTCGTTACGGGTTTCTGCCTCTGCGCCGGGAAGGGGTTCACCGGAGAGATCGCCATCCGGCGCCTGCTGCCAGTCAGCATCGTTATCCATAATCGGCCGTTCCGCCAGCGGCGGCAGCGGGTCGGGGTGAACCGGTGCCGCGGGTTTCGGCTGCGGGAACGGTTTAGACACATAGACGTAGTGCATATCAGAAATCTGGGTATCGGGCTTCACTACGTGGGCCGGATCCGGTTTGGGTTCAGGCTGCGGATGGCGAAGATCCCAGTAAATGTGCGCATACATCCCGGCGATCGCCAGCGCGCACAAACAGACAACGGCTGCCAGCGCGCGGGTCAGGATCCGCTTTAGCGAGGGAAGGCGGTACGAAAACCAGACCGCCTCGCCGGTCTGATAGCTGCGCTGGGCAGCCAGACAAATCGTGGACATTAGTTATGCTTCCCTTCAGCCTGCGCCTGAGAGGCAGGATCGGCAACCGGCGTCAAAATCGCCGGCGTGGTGTTATTGAACCGCATCAGCTGCATCACGGTCTCTTCCCCCGCCATCCCATCGACGGACAGTCGGGCCAGCGTCTGGAACTGGCGGGTGCGCTTCACCAGCTCCGGGGTCCAGGTTTTGGCATGGGTTTCGGGTTCGTGCAGCGCCTGGCTGAGCTGGGTATCGATCCAGTTCAGATCCTGGCTGCTGCTGGCGGCGCTGATGCCATCTTTACCCGTCGGGGTCAGGCGGTGCAGCAGGGTGAAGTGGCCGGTGGCATGGTCGGTAAACCAGCTGCGTTTAACCTGCCAGGTACGATTGTTCATCAGTAAGTCGAGGGAGTCCGCGCCGACGCGGGCCACCACGGCATAATTAAGATGGTTGCCGGTTTTGAGTTCGCTCACCCACGGGTAGCCCTCTTTTTCCAGCTCGGGCAGCGTCGCGCTCCCCTGCTGACAGCTCAGGTTGACGCGGCTGGCATTCTGGCACAGCGCCTCTTCTGCCGAGGCATCGTATCCCCATATGGTATACAGCTGATGCATGGCATCCGGCTGATTCACCACCTCGCGATCAATCGCCGGCTGCAGCGCGACTGCTGGCGTGTGCATCACCTGTTTCCAGCGGGCGGGCACCGGCGGTGGCACCGGGAGCCTGGTGGTGATGGCGGCAGAAAAATACCAACCGCAGGCGGAAAATAGCACGCTGGCGAACAGGCCCACCGCCGCCAGGCGCTTGCCGTGGCGTTTGCGCGGCACCACTTCGCCGGCGGCGAGGCGTAAGTGGCGCGGGCCCACCACGGGGGCGCGTTCGGTCCATGTCGCCAGCAGCGACAGGTGCGCCAGCGCGTTCAGTTGGCTAATGCACCCGCGGGTCAGGCGGTGCATCCGACGGATGCGGGCGAGGCTAAACGGGCAAACCTCTGCGCCGTGATCCTGCGTCTGGGTCTGGACATAGCCCAGAGACTCGCGGCAGGTCAGGGCACGCAGGGTATGGCGGGTATGAACCCGCGACGCCAGCCCGGAGTGCTGCATCAGGCGCGGCTCCTGATCGGGCGTACCGGTCAGCACCAGCGTCAGCGGCAGGGCAAACTCCTGAGCGCGGGTCAGCAGCATGCCCAGCACTTCCCAGCCGCTGTCCCGCATTGCCTGAACGGCGCTGATGCACAGCACCAGTCCGTGCGTTTTGCAGGAAGGATAACTTTCCAGCCAGTGGTGCAGGACGGTATCAACGGCATGCAGGCGCTGTTTCGAATCCTGGGTTGCGGCGCAAAGCTTGTACAGCAGCGCGTTGGCGTTCAGCTTCGGGAATGCGTTGATGGCCGTCGCCGCAGGCGATGCGGTCTGCAGCGCGGCGGTGAACGCGTTAAGCAACTCTTCGTCATCCGAGAACAGCGCGGCAATACCGGCCACTTTCGACGTCTGCATCAGCATGCCGTAGACATCCTGATGGTATGCCACGCAAAAGTCGCCTGACGGGCGGATCACGCTCCTGAAAGGCTGGCGGGTAAATTTAAAATGACTTAAGTACATAACGCTTCACCGTAGTAATTCATAAACCGACATTCAGCGCCAAAAAATAGGGGAAGCCCCCCGGTGGGTCAATTTATCCGCAGGAGAAAAATAACCTGAGCTTGTCGGCTAACACTGCTTATTTTCACGGTCAATATTTTTGTTCATTAAAGTTAATGGCAAATCACGTGGAGGACGCAGAGGGGTCTTATTACTATTTGCCGGTGTTTTGGGGCAGCAACAGGCTGCACATTTCTGCATTTGCAAAAAGGCCAGTCGATAATGAGGATGCAGCTCTATTCCCGGTTCATTGCACCCTGTGTAATGTTTGTGCTGCTGATATTCAGCGGCCAGCAGGGGTACGTTGTCTTTAAAGAATATAAGAAGGCTACCCGCCCGGCGCCCTCTGATACCCATGAGACAGCCCGCTCGCTGGAGGACCAGCCATTCGCGCTTTTCCAGCCGGCCGTTTATCACACTGCGCCGCAGCAGGTGGCGACAAAACCGATGGTCGCCGAGGTAGAAGGCATCATCAGCAGCGATGAAGCCTGGATGTCATTTGCGGTGATTAAAACCCCCTCCGGCCAGCAGAGCTACCGGGAAGGCGAGAGTCTGCAGGGCTATTCCGACGCCTGGATAGACGAGATCAACCGCGACAGCGTGGTGATTAACTACCAGGGGGCGCCCCAGACGCTGGCGATTAAACGCCCGGATTATTTTAAAAACGATGTGAATGCCCCGCCGGTTGCCAGACCGCTGGCCGACGCGGGGTTAGATAATTTACATCTCAATGACTATTTCGTGCTGAAACCCTGGTTCGACAACGGCCATCTCGAGGGATATCAAATTAAGCCGAAAAATGCGTCTGCCTTTTTTAGCCAGAGTGGGCTGAAAAAAGGCGATGTGGTTGTGCAAGTGAATTCCGTCGATATGACGAAACAAGAACAGGCGAAAAAGATTATCGCCAGCTGGTCGAACATGAGAGAAGCGGAAGTTGTCGTCAGACGTCACGCTCACCTTGAAAATATTCGGGTTAATGTTTTAAACAATTAACAAGTGTAAAACCATGAAGAAAGTTCCCTGGGCGTGTATCGCGCTGACAGCTGCGTCATTGATTTCCAACTCCGTGATGGCGGCCAATTTTAGCGCCAGTTTTAAAAACACCGACATTCGAGAATTTATCGACACGGTGGGCCGCAATCTGAATAAAACCATTCTGGTCGATCCGTCCGTACAGGGCATCGTTTCTGTCCGAACCTACAACGTGCTCACCGAGGACGAGTATTACCAGTTTTTCCTCAGCGTGCTGGACGTGTACGGTCTGTCGGTGATCCCGATGGATAACGGGATGGTGAAAGTGGTGCGTTCCGCCGTGGCGCGCACCGCTGGCGTGCCGGTGGCCGACAGCAAGCACCCCGGCAAGGGCGATGAAATCATCACCCGCGTGGTGCGCATGGAAAATGTGCCAGTGCGCGAGCTGGCCCCGCTGCTGCGCCAGCTGAACGACGCCTCCGGGATCGGTAACGTGGTGCACTTTGAGCCGTCCAACGTCCTGCTGTTGACCGGGCGCGCCTCGGTGGTCAACCGGCTGGTGGATCTGGTCGAGCGGGTCGATCGCTCCGGGATGCAGCGCCGGGAAATTGTCCCCCTGCGCTATGCCTCCGCCAAAGGGCTGGCCGAGATGTTGAACAATCTCAACAACGAAGAGCAGAAAGGGCAGAACGCGCCGCAGCTGGCCACCAAAGTGGTGGCCGATGACGAAACCAACAGCCTGATCATCAGCGGGTCGGAAGAGGCCCGCGGGCGGACCCGATCGCTGATTGGCCAGCTCGATCGCGAACAGAATAACGAGGGCAACACCCGCGTCTTCTACCTGAAATACGCCAACGCCAGCAAAGTGGTGCCGGTGCTGACCGGCATCGGCGAGCAGCTGAAAGACAAAGCCGGCGCGGCGAAAAGCAAAACCACCTCAGCCAGCAATGACCTGAATATTACCGCCGACGAAGCCACCAACTCGCTGGTGATCACCGCCCAGCCTAACGTCATGAACTCGCTAGAAAAAGTGATCGACAAGCTCGATATCCGCCGCCCGCAGGTGCTGGTCGAAGCGATCATTGCGGAAGTGCAGGACGGCAACGGCCTCGATCTGGGCGTGCAGTGGAGCGGCAAGCACGGCGGCGTGCAGTTTGGCGCAACCGGCCTGCCAATCAGCCAGGTGAAGAACGGGACGACGAAAGGTACCAGCTTCACCGGCCTGGCAACCGGCTTCTTTAACGGCGACTTTGGCGCACTGATGACCGCGCTCTCCACCGACGGCAAAAACGACATTCTGTCGACGCCAAGCGTGGTGACGCTGGATAACAAAGAGGCGTCGTTTAACGTCGGCCAGGATGTGCCGGTGCTGTCGGGTTCCCAGACCACCAGCGGCGACAACGTCTTTAACTCGGTGGAGCGCAAAACCGTCGGCACCAAGCTGAAAATTGTTCCGCAGATCAACGACGGGGACATTATTCACCTCAAGATTGAGCAGGAAGTCTCCAGCGTGGACGCCAGCGCCACCGAAGATGCCAGCCTCGGCCCGACCTTCAACACCCGCACCATCAATAACGAAGTGATGGTACACAGCGGGCAGACGGTGGTACTCGGCGGCCTGATGGAGAATGTCACCAAACAGAACGTTTCGAAAGTGCCGCTACTGGGGGATATTCCGCTGGTGGGACAGCTGTTCCGCTACACCTCGCAGGACACGTCAAAGCGTAACCTGATGGTCTTTATTCACACCACCGTGCTGCGCGATGACGATACCTACAGCGCCTCGTCGAAAGAGAAATACGACCAGATCCGCGCCCGTCAGCAGCAGCGCATGGAAGAGAAAAAACTGGGGATTGTTGAGAACAGCGAGACGCCCGTTCTGCCGGTTTATCCGTCTGCGACAGCCTCTGCGAAGCCGTCGGCGGCGACGCGCAATCCGTTTAAACAATAGGGCGGGTGGAGCATGGACGAACTTAGCAACTACCTATGCACCAGCAGCTACGCCAAAGATCACGGAGTGCTGTTGTATCAGGACCAGGTCTTTATCCGCGATAACACCCCGGCATTTGCCCTGCTGGAGATGCGCCGGGTGCTGGGGCGCGCTTTTACCCCGAGCGTCCTGACGGCCGACGCCTTTGACGAGCTGCTGACCAAAGTCTGGCAGCAGAACAGCGGCGTTTCCCAGCAGCTGGTGGACGACATGGATGCCGACATCGATCTGCTGGCGTTAACCGAGGAGATCCCCGACAACGAGGATCTGCTGGATAACGACGAAAACTCGCCGGTGATCCGCCTGATCAACGCCATTCTCGGCGAGGCGGTGAAAGAGGGCGCCTCGGATATTCATATCGAAACCTTCGAGCGCTCCCTGAGCATTCGCTTTCGCGTCGACGGCGTGCTGCGCCCGGTGCTGCAACCGGCGCGCAAGCTCGCGCCGCTGCTGGTGTCGAGGATCAAGGTGATGTCGAAGCTTGATATTGCCGAAAAGCGTTTACCGCAGGATGGGCGTATCTCGCTGCGCATCGGACGCAAGGCTATCGACGTGCGCGTCTCCACCATTCCCTCCCAGTATGGCGAGCGGGTGGTGATGCGTCTGCTCGACAAAAGCAACCTCCAGCCGGACATCAACAAGCTTGGGCTGATCGACGACGAGCTGACGCAGCTGAAAGCGCTGATCGCCCGTCCGCACGGCATCATCCTGGTGACCGGCCCGACCGGGTCCGGGAAAAGTACCACTCTGTACGCCATTCTGTCGGCGCTGAACGGTCACGAGCGCAATATTCTCACCGTCGAAGATCCGATCGAGTACGAGCTGGAAGGGGTCGGCCAGACCCAGGTCAACCCGCGCGTGGACATGACCTTCGCCCGCGGCCTGCGCGCCATTTTGCGTCAGGATCCGGATGTGGTGATGATCGGTGAGATCCGCGACGGTGAAACCGCGCAGATCGCGGTGCAGGCCTCGCTGACCGGGCACCTGGTGATGTCGACCCTGCACACCAACAGCGCCGCCGGGGCCATCACCCGCCTGCGCGATATGGGGCTGGAGTCCTTTTTAATCGGATCATCGCTGCTGGGGGTCATTGCCCAGCGTCTGGTGCGTCGGCTGTGCCCGCACTGCCGCACCACCAGCCCGCTGGATGACAATGAACGGCAGCTCTTCAGCTTTATGGCGACCCCGCCTGCGGCCCTCTACCGCGCCGTCGGCTGCGAAAAATGCCGCCAGGGCGGCTATCAGGGACGCGCCGGTATTCATGAATTCCTGGTGGTCGACAGCGGTATGCGTCGCGCCATCCACGAAGATAAAGATGAGATGTCGATTGAGACCCAGCTGTTTAAGCAGGCCTACAGCCTGCGGGAAAACGGCCTGATGAAAGTGATTGACGGCGTAACGTCGCTGGAAGAGGTGATGCGCGTCACCGCCGAACGCGGAGGGGATGAATAATGGCCTGGTATGCGTGGACGGCAACCAACCCCGCGGGTAAAACCCAGCGCGGTACGCTGCAGGCCGAGGGGCAAAAGCAGGTGCGCCAGGCGCTGCGAGAGCAAAAGCTGATGCCGCTGAGCATTACGCTCACCCGCGAAGCCAGCGCCGTCGGGAGCGCGCAAAAAGGGATCAAACTCACTACCCCGGTGCTGTCGATGTTTACCCGCCAGCTGTCGACGCTGGTCAACGCCGCGCTGCCGCTGGAGAGCGCCCTGAAGGCGATTTCAAAGCAGTCGGAAGACAAAAAGCTGGCGGCAATGGTGACCGAGATCCGCGACAAAGTGGTGGAAGGGCACACCCTGTTCGACGCCTTTAGCCAGTTCCCGCGCACCTTTGACAAGCTGTACTGCACCCTGGTGATGGCCGGGGAAAAAACCGGCCACCTCGGCGAGGTGCTGGAAAAACTGGCCGAATACAACGAGCAGCGCCAGAAGATGAAAAGCAAGCTCACCCAGGCGATGGTCTATCCGATCACCCTGACGGTGGTAGCGACCGCGGTGATCTGCATTCTGTTGGTGGCGGTGGTTCCGCAGGTGATCGAGCAGTTCACCCATATGAAACAGCAGCTGCCGATGACGACCCGCACGCTGATTGCGGTGAGTGACTTTCTGCAGGCGTACGGCGTGTTTATCGGCGGCGGGCTGGTGGCCGGTTTTATCGGCTTTAAAAGCTGGCTCAAAAAAACGCGCAACCGCTTTATCTGGAACCGCTGGCTGGTGAACGGTTCGCCTGTCAAAAAGCTGGTCTGCGCCATCAACAGCGCGCGCTATATCCGCACGTTGAGCATTTTGCAGGCCAGTAGCGTTCCGCTGCTGGAAGGGATGTATATCGCGATGGACGGGATCGAAAACCTGTATGCCCGCCAGGTGCTGGAGCAGGCGGCCGATACCGTGCGCCAGGGGGCGTCATTATATGCTGCGCTGGAGCAGGCGAAATTATTCCCGCCCACCATGCTGTATATGATCGCCTCCGGCGAAGAGAGCGGGGAATTAGGCAGTTTAATGGATCGGGCGGCTGAAAATCAGGAGTCGGCATTACAGCATCGCATTACCTTAACGCTGTCGGTATTTGAACCGGCGCTGGTGGTGTCAATGGCGACCATTGTTTTATTCATTGTGATGTCAATATTACAACCGCTTCTGCAACTTAATAACATGGTAGGTTAATTATGGCTATGAAACGAAATACCCTGGCGCGCCAGGGGGGCTTTACGCTGCTCGAATTAATGGTGGTGATTGTTATTCTCGGCGTACTGGCGAGTATGGTGGTGCCGAATTTAATGGGCAATAAAGAGAAAGCAGACACCCAGAAAGCGACCAGCGATATCGTGGCTCTGGAAGGGTCGCTGGATATGTACAAGCTGGATAACCACCGCTATCCGACCACCGATCAGGGCCTGCAGGCGCTGGTCACCAAACCTGAAATCGCCCCGATCCCGAACGGCTACCGCGCCGACGGCTATATTCGCCGCCTGCCGCAGGATCCGTGGAGCAATGATTATATTCTGGTCAGCCCTGGCGAGCATGGCGCTATCGATGTGTTTTCTGCCGGCCCGGATGGCGAAGCCAATACCGCCGATGATATTACCAACTGGTCGCTCGATAAAAAATAATGACGAAACAACGCGGCTTTACTTTGCTGGAAATTATTCTCGCGCTGGTGATATTCGCCAGCTGCGCCATGATGGTGGTCTCAACGATACCGTCGCGCAGCGGCGCGGATATATTTGGCCAGCAGCTTAAAGCTCTTGTTGAATACGGTTCCGATCGCGCGGTGATGGACGGCAATATTGTCGGCCTGACGATCGCCCCGGAGCAATATCAGCTGGTGACCGTCGAAGAGAAAGACGGCAAACGTCGCTGGGTGCCGTTAACCGCCGGGCGCATTACGACCCACGGCGCGTTCCCGGAGGCGATGCATGTCTCGCTGTCGCCGCAGCGGCTGGCGGCCACCGTCGACTGTGAACCGCAAATCCTCTTTTTACCGGATGGTGAAATCAGCCGTTTTACCCTTGCGCTGCAAAGCGACGATAAACAGCACATCTTCCGGGTGGTCTCCCAGGGCGCGTCCCCGGTAACGGTAGAAAACAATGGCTAAAGCGCAGCAACAGGGCATGACGCTGCTGGAGGTGATGGTCGCGCTGGTGATCTTCTCCACCGCCGCGCTGGCGCTGATGAACTCCGTCTCGCTGAACGTGCGCTTTACCTACGGTCTGGCCGATACCCTGCAGGCCAGCTGGGTGGCTGAAAACCAGCTGGCAGAAGCCCAACTGACGCAAAGCGACTTCCCCGATGCCGAAGAAGAGGGCAGCGAAACCCAGGGCGGGCGCAGCTGGACCTGGCATAAGCAGCGGGTGAAAAGCGCCGAACACGGAGAGATTAACAGGATCCAGGTGTGGGCCGAAGGCGACGACAGCCAGCCAGTCATCACCCTGTCTGTCGTGCCGCCAGGAGAGAAAAAGTGAAGCACACCCGGCATCAGCAGGGCTTTACCCTGCTGGAAATCATGATTGCCCTGACCATCTTCGCGGTGATCAGCACCCTGGCGTGGCAAATTCTCGACGGGGCGATGCGCACCAGCGCCGCCACCGATGCCAGTGCGGCGAAACTCAACCAGCTCCAGCGCGCCTGGAATCTGCTGGAGCGTGACTTTTTTCAGCTGCAGGCGCGTGCGCCGCGCCACGGGAGCGATCGCTTTCACTTTAACGATCGGGGGCTGGAATTTACCACCCTGAACGGCGTCAGCGGCCAGATCCAACTGGAGCGCGTGCGCTGGCGGCTGGACGGTGGACGCCTGTGGCGCGACGTCTGGCCCGCCATCGATGGCCCGGCAAAGGTCAAGCCGGACGAAGTGCCGATCGTCAGTGACGTCAAAGCGGTGCAGTGGCGCTTCTGGCAGGGCGAGTGGCAGAAGGACTGGACCGACACCGACCAGCAGCCGGACGGCGTTGAACTGACGCTGACCATGGAAAGCGGCGAGACCTGGCGCTGGGTCTTTATCACTCCGGGCGATCTGCCGCCGGTCGAGGCGGCTCCGGCTGCGGTGGAACCACCGGCAGCAGACGCCGCACCCGCTGGCGCAGAGGCCCAGCCATGAGCCGGGTTGGCAAACAGCAGGGCGTGGCGCTGCTGGTGGTGCTGATCCTGCTGGTGTTGATGTCGGCGCTGGCGGCGAAAATCAGCCAGCAGTTCTGCCGTAATTTGCAGAAAACCCACTACCAGGTGAGCCAACAGCAGCTGCGCTGGGCGATGCAGGCCCAGGAGACGGCGATTAAGGCACGTCTTCTGACGGCGACCCGCGGTGAAAACAACGTGCTGACGCTGGACGGCGACTGGCACCAGCCGCTGGAAACCCAGGGCGATGACTACACGGTCATCGGCCAGGTCGAGGATGCGCAGGACTGTTTTAACGTCAACAACCTGCTGGCGGCACCCGCTGAGGCGGAAAAGACCGACGCGCCTGCGGTGAGCGAAAAGCCGCGCCAGCAGCAGATCCTGGAGCAAATTTTTACCGACAGCGGGCTGAGCAGCACCCGCGCGGAAGAACTCTATAGCCAGCTGGTGGACTCTCTCGATGAAGACACCGTCACGGCAAAAGACGGCCAGGAGGACGATGCCTGGGCAGGCCTGCAGCCCGCGCGCCTGCCCGCCAACCAGTTAATGCAAACCCTGAGCGAAATCAGACAGCTACCGGCGTTCCCCGCGGCCGCTTGGCCGACGGTGAGTGCGCTGCTGTGCGCTCTGCCAACCACGGCCAGTAAGGTTAACGTCAACACGTTGACGGCGAAACAGGCGCGGCTGCTGGCGGCCTTGTTCCCCGGAAAGCTGAGCGAAGAAGAGGCGAAGCGGATCATTGAATCGCGCCCGGAAGCGGGCTGGGAGAGCGTGGCGACCTTCAGCGAGACGCTGGAGCGTGATGCCCCGCAGCTAAAAGACGACCTGAAAATGGCGGGCGAGCAGCTCGCCGTCACCAGCCGCTATTTCCGCGTGAATTATACCGGCAATACCGATGCGCTCACGCTGCGCGTGGTCAGCCAGCTGCGGGCAGAAAGCGAAACGGGCGCGATCCGAACGTGGCAGCGCCGTTACCGAATGATTGAATAACACAAGTCTGAGGCTATGAAACAGGTAATTTTTGTGCGTCCCGACACTCGCGAGGATGCAAAGGTATGGTGGTGTGAATCGGGCAGTCAGCAGGTGATGATCCTGGACGGGCATCAGGCCCTGAGCGCGCTGGCAGAACACCCGCTGGCGGCGCGGGTGTGTCTGCTCTTGCCCGCCAGCGAGATGATTTTCCGTCACTTCACGCTGGCGAAAAAGAGCCAGGCGACGCCGTTCTCGTGGATGGCGGAAGAGACGCTGATCGGCGACGTGGACGACCTCCACTGGACGGTGCTGCACAAAGCCGGCTGCGAGGTGGATGCCGTCGCCATCGACAGCGCGCGTCTTCAGCAGTGGCTGGCACGCTTTAATGCGGCGGGCCTGACGGTGACCCAAATACTGCCGGATGCCTGGCTGCTGCCCGGCGAGCCCGACAGCAGTACCCTGGTGGCCGTGGAGGATCAGGTCTGGCTGCGCGGCCCCGAGGTGGGGGCCTGCAACGTGGACGCGGCGATGCTGCCGCTGCTGCTGGCAAACGATGCCGGAACCGTCTGCTGCTACGGCGACGCGCCCGACGGCGTAACCTGCACGGAAACACTCCCCTGGCAGCATCCGCTGACGTTAATCCAACCGCGCTGGAAAAGCGTGCGCGTCAATCTGCTGCACGGTGACTTCAGCGCGCGGGCCAACGGCGGGGCGGCGAAAACACTCCGACGGGCAACGGCCGCGATGGCGCTGCTCTGCGTGGGGCTGTTGACCGGGCCGCGCGTGGCGACGGCGTGGATGCTGGTGCAGGAACAGAACCAGATGCAGCAGGCGATCGTGCAGATTTACCAGCACCATTTCCCCAGCCTGCGCCAGCAGAGCAACATCAAATACCATTTTGGTCAGAACCTAAAAAAACAGCGGAAAGGGCTTTTTCAGCAAATTGATGAGCTGGAAGCGATCCGGCGCAGCGTGCCGGGGATCGAAATCGAGCGCGTCGAATATGACGGGACGCAAAACAGCCTGATCCTGAGCGTTAAAACGCAGGATCAGCCGCAGCTTCAGCAGTTCGTGCAGCAGGCGAACAGCCGTTTTGCCTTTGTCTTACAGCCGGTTTCCACGGCTGCGCCTTATACCGCCATGGTGACAGGGAAATATAAATGAAAGTAAAGGTCGCGCAGTTAAAAGCCCGCTATCAACAGTACAGCGCCCGCGAACGCAATCTGATCGCACTGTGCAGCGCCGCACTGTGCTGCGCCGGGCTGTATTACGCTGCCCTGATGCCGCTGGATACCATGATCGCCAGCAGCCAGTCTACGCTGGCCCGCCAACAAGAGACGCTGCGATGGATGCGCGACGAAATTCAGAAAAACCACCTGCAGGTACAGCAGTTGAAAACCAGTAATCCGCGCAGCGCGGTGGAAAACAGCGCCCACGAAATTAACCTGACCCTGAATGACGTGCGCCAGGAGGGTCAGTCCCTGCACTTTGCTATCAATCGGGTGAATGTGTATGTGCTTAAAAACTGGCTGCGCGAAATGAACCTGACCACCGGCGTGCGGCTGGAGAAGATGACCATGACCCCGGCGGATCACGTCAGCGATGTCAAAGTGGAGATCCAGCTCACCTGGAAAACCGGGGTATGAATGCCCTGACCGTGCTGCATGCGCAGGCTCTGCCGGGGTTATGTGCCGCCAGCATGCTGCTGGGGGCGATTTTTGGCAGCTTTCTCGGGGTGGTGGCCGAGCGGCTGCCCGCGTGGGTTCGCGAGGAAGCGGGCGCGGGGAACCTGCTTTATCCGCCGTCGCACTGCCCGGCCTGCCAGCACAGGCTAAGCGCGTGGGAGAACATTCCGCTGCTCAGCTGGCTGTGGCTGCGCGGACGCTGCCGCCATTGCCGGACGCCCATTCCTCTGCGTCTGCTGATGCTGGAGCTGCTGAGCGCGCTCTTTTTTGCCCTCAGCGCCGGGTTGGCCCCATCCGTCGGCATGATGCTGTGCCTGTGGGTGCTGTGGTGCGGCCTGCTGCCGCTGGCGCTTATCGATCTGCGTGAGCAACTCCTGCCCGACTGCCTGACCCAGCCGCTGTTGTGGGTTGGGCTCCTGATAAACCTGCACCTGCACTTTCTACCGCTGGCCGACGCCCTGTACGGGGCGGTGGCAGGCTATCTGGCGCTGTGGCTGGTCTACTGGGGCCATCGGCTGGCGACCGGGCGGGAAGGGCTGGGCTACGGTGACTTTAAGCTGCTGGCGGCGCTCGGGGCCTGGTGCGGCTGGCAGGCGCTGCCGTCAATCCTGCTGCTGGCGGCGCTGGGCGGCATCGTCGGCTGGGCGCTTTTTTTCCAGCGCCAGGACAGGGACCACGCGATCCCCTTCGGGCCTTTTCTCGCCTTCGCCGGTTTAACAATCTTTATTCTGCAGCACCTGTTCTTCACTTTTTAATTCGCCAGGTCAAGTTATTCCTGAGCTTTTTTCGTGAAAGGGAAAGCGCGAAAAATAACGCGGCGAACGATATCGTAATTCCGGGTTAATAAACCGTACCCTTTTTTTCCATGCCGTATGGAACGCATGGGCTTTTTATGTTCACGTTTATCTAAAGGAATGATTAATGAAAATTATGCAGCCGAAATATTTGGCTTTATTTGTCGCTGCGGCGGTCAGTCCGGTATTTGCCGCCGCGCCGGCAAAACCGAGCCTCACGAACGGAAATGACAAATTTGCCATTGTGGAGGTGGATCAGTCCGCACAGGAATATAACTCGCTGATCAAGGTCAAAGACGGCGTGGATGTGACCGTTGAGTGGAATGTCTGGAGCGGCGATGCCCCAACCTCGGCCAACGTGCTGCTGGACGGCAAGGTTGTGTGGAGCGGGGCGGGGAGCGCCGCCGGTAAGGCCACCTTCAAGGTCAATAAAGGTGGACGCTACCAGGAGCAGGTGCAGCTGTGTAACGACAGCGGCTGTAGCACCAGCGACAGCAAACTGGTGATTGTGGCTGATACCGACGGTAGCCATCTGCTGCCGCTGAGCACCCCAATGCTGGAAAATAATAAATCCTATGCCAAACACTCTGACAAAGTGGTGGCAGCGTATTACCCGGAGTGGGGCGTATACGATCGTCAATTCAGCATTGATAAAATTCCTGCCGATAACGTGAACCATATTATTTATGGCTTTATTCCGATCTGCGGCGACGATATTAACGCCAGTGCCGGAAATGCACTGGAAGCGCTGAAAAAAGCCTGTAAAGGTCGTGAAGATTATACCGTGGCCATCCACGATCCCTGGGCTGCGCTGCAAATGCCGCAGAAGGGCGTGGCAAATTACGATGATGCCTATAAAGGCACCTACGGCCAGATGATGGCGCTGAAAAAAGCGCATCCGGGCCTGAAAATTCTGCCGTCGATTGGCGGCTGGACGCTCTCCGATCCGTTCTTCCGCATGCACGATAACGTGCTGCGCGCGCGCTTTGTCTCCTCGGTGAAAGAGTTCCTGCAAACCTGGAAGTTCTACGACGGTGTCGATATCGACTGGGAATTCCCGGGCGGCGGCGGCGAAAACCCCGCCCTCGGCAACCCGGCGGTGGATAAAGAAACCTATACCCTGCTGATGCACGATCTGCGCGCGATGCTCAACGAGCTGTCTGCCCAGACCGGCCGCACCTATGAGTTAACCTCCGCCATCGGCGCGGGCCCGGCTAAAATCGCCAATGTCGATTACAACGCGGCGCAGAAGTACATGGATTACATCTTCCTGATGAGCTATGACTTCTACGGCTCCTGGAGCATGTCCGATCTTGGCCACCAGACCGGGGTGTATGCGCCTTCCTGGAAACCGGACAGCATCAACACCGACGGCAGCGTCAACGCGATGCTGGCCCAGGGCGTCCAGCCGGGCAAAATTGTCGTCGGCGCCGCAATGTACGGCCGCGGCTGGACCGGCGTCCACGGTTATACCGGCAACAATCCGTTCACCGGCACCGCCACCGGCGCGATCCCGGGCACCTGGGAGAGCGGCATCGTTGACTATCGTCAGATTGTCAACAAATACAAAGGTCAGCCGGGCTGGGAATATCATTACGACACCGAAGCCGAAGCGCCATACCTGTTCAACAAGAGCAGCGGCATGCTGATCACCTATGACGATGCCCGTTCCGTAGCGGCGAAAGGCCAGTACGTGCTGAACAAAAACCTTGGTGGCCTGTTTGCCTGGTCGATGGAGTCCGATAACGGCGACATCCTCAATGCGATGAACGAAAGCCTGGTTAACGGCACGTCCGGCAGTGATGAGCCAGTGGTGACCAACCGTGCGCCAGTGGCCTCCGCCAGCGATCTGTCGGTGACCGGTCCGGCGACCGTGACCCTTGATGGTTCGGCCTCAACCGATCCCGACGGCGACGCGCTGAGCTGGAAATGGACGCAGACTTCCGGTGCGACCGTAACGCTGGCTAACAGCACCCGCGCCAAAGCCACCTTCCCGGTTGCCGCCGTTGCCAGCAATCAGACGCTGGGCTTCCGCCTGACGGTGACTGACAGCAAAGGCCTGAGCAGCACCGCTGACGTGCAGGTGGTGAATCATGCGCCAAAAGCCAACCAGGCTCCGGTGATCAACACCCTCGCACCGGTTTCGCTTGAAGCGGGCCAAACCCTGTCGCTGCATGCCCAGGCGGTTGATCCGGATGGCGATACCCTGTCCTACGCCTGGAGTGTACCGGGCGACATGAACGCCAGCGGCCTGAATACGGCTAACCTCAACATTACCGCCCCGGATGTCAGCAGCGAGACGGCGTACACCCTGAGCGTGGTGGTGAGTGACGGTAACACCAGCGTGCAGTCTAACGTGCAGGTCACGGTGACGCCAAAAGCGGTGGTGCCTGACGAGGCGGGGGTACCGGATGACGAAACCCCGGCTGCCGACGATGAAACGTCCCCGGCAGACGACGCGGCAACCGGCAGCTGTGACAGCACTCCGGTCGATGTGACCGCCGGTCAGTATCCGTCCTGGAGCAGCAGCAAGGTGTACACCGGCGGCAATATCGTGAGCTTCGATAATCTGGTGTGGAAAGCGAAGTACTGGACGCAGGGCAACCAGCCGGGCTTCGGTGTGGATGCCTGGGATCTGGTGAGCAAGGTCCAGCTTGGCTGGCAGCCGACCATAGTCTACAACGGCGGTGACACCACCACCTTTGAAGGCAATAGCTACCGCGCACAGTGGTGGACAAAAGGTGATAAACCTGGCCAGAACAACGTCTGGGTGAAAACCGGCACGGCTGACTGCCAGTAATCGCTGATGCTTGACTCGTGACCACGCCCGCAACGGCGTGGTCACGGTCATTTCTGGAACGTGCAACATGAAACGCTTACTTCTTCTGTGGCTGCTGCTCAGTCAGGGCGCACTGGCAAACTGCTGGGACAGCGCCGGACACCGCTATCACGTCGACCCGTATTTGCTGTTTGCGATTGCGAAAGTGGAGTCGGGGATGAACCCCCACGCGGTAGGCTGGAATCGGGATGGCACCCGGGATGTCGGGCTGATGCAAATTAACAGTATCCACTTTCCCGAGCTGCAGCGTGCCGGTATCGATGAGGCGCGTCTGATGAGCGAACCCTGCACCTCAATCCGGGTCGGGGCATCGATTCTGTCGGGAATGATCAACGTGTACGGCAATAACTGGGAGGCGGTGGGGGCCTATAACGCGGGCCTGAAAAAAGAGAACTATCCGCAGCGCATGGTTTACGCCCGCAAGGTGTGGCAGACCTATCAGCACATCAAAACCCGTCCAGCATACTGACGGGCCTGATATTCCTTCAGCGATGCAGCTTGCCGTGATCCCGCAGCCACGCCGCGGTGCGCACAATGCCGTCATCCAGCGTCACCACCGGCTTATAGCCCAGCTCACTCTCTGCGCGCTGCGTATTAAGGGTAAAGTCAAAATTGAGTTTCGACACCCCGTAGTGGGTCAGCGCAGGCTCTTTTGCTGCTTTATTGCCTAACCGCTCCATGCTGCGGGCAATGATATCCAGCATCGGATAGGGCACCGAGCGGATCCGGCAGTGAATATTCAACTCGTCGATCAGCCGCTGCACAATGCTGCGCAGCGAGCGCGGTTCGCCGTTGGTGATGTTATACGCCCGACCGGACGGCAGGCCGTCGCAGCCGCTCTGGCTGGCCAGCCACATGGCGTGAATGGCATTGTCGAAGTAGGTCATGTCCACCAGCGCATCGCCGCCGCGCGGCAGCAGCACGCTGCCGTAGTGGTGCATCATCTGCGCCAGGCGCGGAATAAACACTTTGTCGTGCGGGCCAAACAGGCTTTGCGGGCGCAGCACCGTAAAACGGGTGTGCGGATTCGACTGAGCCAGCAGATCGATAACCTCTTCGCTGGCGGCTTTGCTGCGGGCAAACTCGCAGGCGAAGCGCGTCGGGCGGAAATCTTCCTGAATATCGCGATGGTGGTGATAGTCAAAATAGAGCGACGGGGAGGAGATATGCACGAAGTTACGCACCCCCCAGGCCACGGCCCACTCGCCCAGACGGCGGGTGGCGCGGACGTTCGCCAGATCGAAGGCCTGCTGGGTTCCCCACGGCGAGGTAAAGCTCGAGCAGTGCCACAGCGTATCGATCCCGGCGAGCATCGCTTTTGCCTGAGAAGAGACCAGTTCCGTCAGGTCGGCATGGACAAACTCTACGCCCATTTTTTGCAGCAATTTACCCACCGCTTCATTACGGCCGGTGGCTCGGACGCTGATGCCTTTATTGCGCAAAAACTCCACCGCATTGCGGCCTAAGCCGCTGGTGGCGCCGGTAACCAGTACCTTCATATCGATCCACTGTGTAGATAAAGAATTTCGTGCGCATTCTTCCGTGAATTACGCCTGCATGCAATGGGAAACGTGAAAGATTCGGAGTTTTAATTAGACTTTTTCTGTCTTTTGTTCTGCCTGAAGAGCAATACGCCGCGCCATCCCCCGGAAGATAAACAGGTGCGCCGGGATCATCAGCAGCCAGTAGAACAGACCCGGCATTCCGTGCGGATGCCACCACGCGCGCACGTCCAGCTCCCGATGGGTGCCTTTATCCTTTAGCGTAAAGCACAGCCGCCCGAGGCCGGGGGCTTTCATGCCGAACAGCATCGCCAGCTGTTTCTCCGGCTCGACGATGATCACCTTCCAGCTGTCGACCGTATCGCCGGTTTGCAGATACGGCGCTTCCGGGCGGCCTTTCGCCAGCTTATGCCCGACCAGCAGATCCATCATTGCCCGGGTCTGCCACAGGGCGTTGCCAAAGAAGTAGCCCTCTTTGCCGCCAATCTGATTTACCACCTGCCACAGCGCGCTGAGGCTGGCGGAGGTTTTCACCGTACAGCCCGCCTGCTTCGGGTAATAGCCGTACTCCGGTCGCCAGCGGGCGAAGGCCTGCGCGTCGTAGCCCCAGTCGCTGGAGTTCACCAGCTTCTCTTCTTCTTTTAGCGTGTTGCGCACCGCGTCGTCGAAGCGGATCAAATCCTGCGGGATCAGCGCCCGGAGCTCGCGGTCGTCCGCCAGCAGATCGTGCTTCAGCCCCTGGATTAACGCTTTGGCGGTGGTGGGGGGTACCGAGGTGATGACGTTTAAAAACCACACCGAGATCCAGCGAGTCGGGAAGGGGATCGGAACCAGCCAGCGGCGGCGACCGCTGACCTGCATAAAGTGTTCGAACTGTTGCTGGTAGCTCAACACTTCGGGCCCGGCGGCCTCCAGCACCCGGTGCTGGTCGGTCGGATGGTTGAGCAACTCCACCAGATAGTGAAGCAGATTTTCCAGCGCAATCGGCGTGGTGCGCGAGCGCACCCAGCGTGGCGGGGTCAGCACCGGCAGGTTATAGACCATGTCGCGCATCACTTCGAAGGCGGCAGATCCTGCCCCGACGATGATCCCGGCCCGCAGCTCGGTGAGTGGAATACCGGCGCTGCGCAGCGTCTCGGCGGTCAGCTGGCGGGCGCGCAGATGGTCGGATTGTTCATGCTCCGGTGCCTGCAGGGAGCTGAGGAATATTACCTGTTTAACCGGATGCGCCAGCAGCACGTCGCGCACGTTCATTGCCACCTGGCGCTCGTGAGCAATAAAATCGCCCCCTTCGCCCATGCTGTGCACCAGATAATAGAGGGTGTCGACGCCTTCAAGCAGGGCTGCCAGATCCTGCGGCCAGTTGAGATCGATGGCGTGGCAGGTGACGTTGGGCAGATCCAGCTTCTGCAAGCGTTCAACGTTGCGTGCCGCCGCCAGCACCTGATGCCCACGCTGACTCAGCGCCGTCACCAGATGCTGACCGATATACCCGCTGGCACCCAGCACCAGAATACGTTGCGGCACGTTTTGCTCCTTAGCGCTGTAAAAACGCCTGCCAGTGGGTCACCACTTCGGCAAGCTGGTTACGGTTGGCGTCCAGATGCATCACCAGGCGTACCACCGGAGAGGCGTTAATCAGTACGCCACGGGCTTTCATAAATTCACCCAGCGCGGCGGCGTTGTCGTCACCGACGCGGATAAACAGCATGTTGGTGTCGTGACGCATCACATCGGCGCCCACTTCACGAAGCTGGGTGGCCATCCACGCGGCGTTGTCGTGATCGTCCTTCAGACGCGACACATTATTTTTCAGGGCATACAGACCCGCCGCGGCGAGGATCCCGGCCTGGCGCATGCCGCCGCCGGTCATTTTACGCCAGCGGTTGGCGCGCTTGATGTAGTCGGCATCGCCCACCAGCAGGGAGCCAACCGGCGTGCCCAGCCCTTTGGAGAGGCAGATAGTGAACGAGTCGCAGTACTGAGTGATTTCTTTGAGCTCGCAGCCATACTCCACCACGGCGTTAAAGATACGCGCCCCGTCAACGTGCAGTCCCAGCTTGCGCTCGCGGGTGAAATCCCACGCTGATTTCAGGTACTCACGCGGCAGCACTTTGCCGTTATGGGTATTTTCCAGACTCAGCAATTTGGTGCGGGCGAAGTGAATATCGTCGGCTTTGATTTTGGCGGCCACTTTATCCAGCGGCAGGGATCCGTCCGGGGCTGCATCGATGGGCTGCGGCTGAATGCTGCCGAGCACCGCTGCGCCACCCGCTTCGTACAGGTAGTTATGCGCCCCCTGGCCGACAATGTACTCTTCGCCGCGCTCGCAGTGGCTGAGCAGCGCCACCAGGTTGGCCTGGGTTCCGGTCGGCAGGAACAATGCCGCCTCTTTGCCGCTTAACTCAGCGGCATAGCGCTGGAGTTCATTGACGGTCGGATCGTCGCCGTACACGTCGTCCCCGACCGGCGCGGCCATCATTTCATTGAGCATGGCCTGCGTCGGGCGAGTAACGGTGTCGCTGCGTAAATCAATCATGGCATTTCCTTATTTATTAAAGGCGATGCCGATTGTTTTACCTGAGCCAGTTGGTTTTTGCCAGCTCCAGAACTTCGTCGCCGCGTCCGCTGATAATCGCGCGCAGCATATACAGGCTAAAGCCCTTCGCCTGCTCGAGCTTGATTTGCGGCGGAATAGCCAGTTCATCTTTGGCGACCACCACGTCCACCAGCACCGGACCATCGGTGGCAAAGGCCCGCTGCAGCGCCCCGTCCACCTCGGACGCTTTCTCCACCCGAATGCCGGTGATGCCGCAGGCTTCGGCTATTCTCGCGAAGTTGGTGTCGTGCAGGTCAGTGCCGTCGGTCAGATAACCCCCGGCTTTCATCTCCATCGCCACAAATCCCAGCACGCTGTTATTAAAAACGATAATTTTGATTGGCAGTTTCATCTGCACCACCGACAGGAAATCACCCATCAGCATGCTGAATCCCCCGTCGCCGCACATCGCCACCACCTGCCTGTCCGGGGCGGTGGCCTTGGCCCCCAGCGCCTGCGGCATGGCGTTGGCCATTGAGCCGTGGTTAAACGAACCCAGCAGGCGGCGCTTGCCGTTCATTTTCAGGTAGCGGGCGGCCCACACGGTGGGTGTGCCCACGTCGCAGGTAAAGATCGCGTCTTCGTCGGCGTAGTGGCTGATTTGCTGCGCCAGATACTGCGGGTGCAGGGCTTTGTCGCCAGGTTTGGCGAGATCGTCCAGCCCTTTGCGCGCATCGCGATAGTCGCTGAGCGCTTTATCGAGGAACTTACGCTCGGTTTTCTCCTCCAGCAGCGGCAGCAGGGCGCTCAGTGTGGATTTGATGTCGCCCACCAGCGCCATGTCCACTTTGCTGTGCGCGCCGATGCTGGCGGGATTGATGTCGATCTGAATGATTTTGGCGTCGGTAGGGTAGAACGCGCGATACGGGAACTGGGTGCCGAGCAGCACCAGCGTGTCGGCGTTCATCATGGTGTGGAACCCGGACGAGAAGCCGATAAGCCCGGTCATCCCCACGTCAAAGGGGTTATCGTATTCCACGTGCTCTTTGCCGCGCAGGGCGTGAACAATCGGCGCTTTCAGGGTACTGGCAAATTCCAGCAGCTCGTCATGCGCGCCTGCACAGCCGCTACCGCACATCAGGGCGATATTGCTGGAGTAGCGCAGCAGCTGGGCCAGTTTTTTTAGCTCGGCATGCGTGGGGGTGACCACCGGCTGCGGGGCCGGATACCAGTGGCTGCTGGCGCTTTCTGGAGCAGGCTGAAGCGCCACGTCGCCGGGCAGCACAATCACCGACACACCGCGGTTCAGAATAGCGTTGCGCAGCGCCAGCGCCAGCACCTGGGGGATCTGCTCCGGCGTGGAGACCAGTTCGCAATAGTGGCTGCATTCACGAAACAGCTCCTGAGGGTGCGTCTCCTGAAAATAGCCGCTGCCGATCTCGCTCGACGGAATGTGGGCCGCAATCGCCAGCACCGGGACATGGTTGCGATGGCAATCAAACAGGCCGTTGATCAGATGCAGGTTGCCCGGCCCGCAGGAGCCTGCGCAGACTGCCAGCTCGCCGGTTAACTGCGCTTCTGCCCCGGCGGCAAAGGCGGCGACCTCTTCATGGCGGGTGGGCATCCAGTCGATGGTGCCCATCCGGTTCAGGCTGTCGCTCAGGCCGTTGAGCGAATCGCCGGTCACGCCCCAGATCCGTTTTACGCCGACCTGTTCGAGCATTTTCGCAATGTAGTTTGCCACGGTTTGTTTCATGGTTGTCCGTCTCCTGATTGTGATCACGCTAACAAGCTTAGATGAAACTCACCGCTGTGCCCGCGAAAGGCTCCCCCCTCATTAATAGCTGCTTTCATTGAGCAACATTTCGTCATATTGTGATGCGACACAGGATAAAAACAGGAATCAATTCAAATGGTTAAATCATTGTTAATGGCTGTTAATAAAACGCTAACGAACGACGATTTCGGTAAGCTGTTGTTACGTCTGGCGGTTGGGGGATTGATGCTGTTTCACGGCATGCATAAAGCCATCGATGGGGTCGGTGGTATTGCCGGAATGCTGGCGGCGAAAGGGCTGCCGGGCTTTATTGCTTACGGGGTGCTGGTGGGTGAAGTGCTGGCCCCGATCCTGATTATCCTCGGGATCCTCACGCGTCCGTCGGCGCTGGTGCTGGCCTTTACCATGGTGGTCGCCTGGTTGATGGTCGGAACGGGTAAAACCTTCGCGCTGGATGCGGTAGGGGCGTGGGCGATTGAAAGCCTGGTTTACTTCTTCGTGGGCGCGCTGGCGGTGGCGTTCTTAGGGGCGGGGCGGTATTCGGTAGTGAGCGATCCTGTCTGGAAGTAACGCCGGGCGGCACTGCGTTTGCCCGGCCTACAAGACCCGTAGGCCCGGTAAGCGAAGCGCCACCGGGCAGTAGAGCACGGACTTTTAGGCCCGGTAAGCGCGAGCGCCACCGGGCTTTTTTATCAGGCCAGAACCAGATCGCCCTGCGGATGGCAGGAGCACGCCAGCACGTAACCTTCGGCAATTTCGGCATCGGTCAGCGTCATGGTGCTGCTGACTGTGTAGTTGCCGTCGACCACTTTCGTTTTGCAGCAACCGCACACGCCTGCACGACAGGCGGCCACGATCGGCACGTCATTGCTTTCCAGCGCTTCCAGCAGGGTGCTGCCGACGCGGCCAAAGAAGGTCTTCGCCGGCTGCAACTTAGTGAACTTAAGCCCGCTGGTGGCCGCCTCCGCTACGGGGGTAAAGAACTGCTCTTTAAAGAAGCGGCTCACGCCCAGGGCTTTCACCTCTTCTTCAACGATGTCCATATACGGTGCCGGGCCACAGGTCATGACGGTGCGCGCGGCGATATCCGGCACGCGCTGCAGCAGCTCGCGGTTCAGACGACCGGCCACAAAGCCGTCGGTAGCGTTGTTTTCAGCGACCAGCGTCACCGGGTAATTACGCCATTCGTCAGCAAAAATCACATCCTCTGGCGAACGCACGCTGAAGATCACTTCCACGTCGGCCTGCGGACGGTTTTTTGCCAGCCAGCGACGCATCGACATCACCGGCGTCACGCCACAGCCGGCGGCCAGCAGCAGGAATTTATCTTCCGGCTTGTCGTCACAGGTGAAATCACCCTGTGCGTCGGAAAGCCAGATGTAATCCCCACGCTTCACGTCACCGGTCAGCCACTGCGAACCTGCCCCCTCATCAATGCGACGGATGGTCAGCGTAATGTACTCGCTGATGCCTGGCGTTGAGGAGATCGTATACGCACGCAGCGTCTCGGCTGAGTTGCGTACGCTGACCAGCGCATACTGCCCGGCACGGTAGGGATAATAGTCGTGACACAGCAACGAAATCGTCCAGACATCCGGCGTTTCCTGATGGATGTGATGAACCTGCATCCGCCACGGGCACTGATGGGTTGGCATTGTCATTACAGGCTCCTTACGCGCTCAGCAGTTGCTTCATGTCTTCTTCAACGGTGGTCACGGAACGCAGACCAAATTTCTCGTTGAGGATGGCCAGCAGATCCGGCGTAAAGAAGCCTGGTGCCGTTGGACCGGTGACGATGTTTTTCACGCCCAGCGACAGCAGGGTCAGCAGGATCACAATCGCTTTCTGTTCGAACCAGGAGAGCACCAGCGACAGCGGCAGGTCGTTCACGCCACAGCCCAGTTTTTCTGCCAGGGTAACGGCCAGAATGATCGCCGAGTAAGCATCGTTACACTGACCGGCATCCACCAGACGCGGCAGGCCTTCGATATCCCCGAAATCGAGTTTGTTGAAACGGTATTTACCGCAGGCCAGGGTCAGGATCAGGCAGTCGTCCGGGACGCTGGTGGCGAAATCGGTGAAGTAGTTACGTTCGCCGCGCGCGCCGTCACAGCCGCCGATCAGGAAGATGTGGCGCAGTTTTTCGCGGCTCACCAGGTCAATCAGGGAATCGGCTGCGCCCAGCAGGGTCTCACGGCCGAACCCGACGGTGATCAGGTGCGGGATTTCGCTGTACGGGAAGCCAGCCATCTGCTGTGCCTGGGCAATCACTGGCGCAAAGTCGTCGCCTTCGAGGTGACTCACGTCCGGCCAGCCGACGATGCTGCGGGTCCAGATGCGGTCATCGTAAGCACCCACGGTAGGGTCGATGATGCAGTTAGAGGTCATTACGATTGGGCCAGGGAAACGGGCAAACTCAACCTGCTGGTTCTGCCAGCCGCTGCCGTAGTTACCGATCAGGTGTTTGAATTTACGCAGCTCCGGGTAGCCGTGGGCGGGCAGCATTTCGCCGTGGGTATAGATGTTAACGCCGGTGCCTTCGGTTTGTACCAGCAGGTTGTACAGATCTTTCAGGTCATGGCCGGAGATCAGGATGCACTTCCCTTCGGTGGCTTTGACGTTCACCTGCGTTGGGGTCGGGTGGCCGTATTTGTTGGTTTCACCGGCGTCCAGAATGCTCATCACTTTGAAGTTCATCTGGCCGATTTCCATGGAACACTCCAGCAGAGCGTTCATATCGGACGGCCAGGTGCCCAGCCACGCCATAATTTTGTGGTACTGGGCGTAGATGTCGTTGTCGTACTGATCAAGAACGTGGGCGTGTTCCATGTAGGCCGCCGCACCTTTAAGACCGTACAGGCACAGCAGGCGCAAGCCGAGAATGTTCTCGCCAATCGCGGCTTTGTCTTTGTTCGGGGTAAAGTCTGCCGCCTGACGCTGCAGGTCGCCCAGATCGTCGCTGACCAGCTGCAGGTCTGCCATTGGGTTATCGACGGTGGCGTTAGCATCCATGTTCAGAGACTGCGCTTTCAGCGCTTCACGCAGGGCGATGGCTTCGCGCGCGTAGCCGACGATACGGGGGGAATCGAAGTTAACGTTAGTCAGGGTGGAGAAAAACGCGCGTGGCGCGAAATTGTCTACGTAGTGGTCGACAATGCCGTATTCACGGGCTTTTACCGCCCAGGCAGATAAACCCTGCAGGGAGGCGATCAGCAGATCCTGCAGATCGGAGGTTTGTGCGGTTTTACCGCACATACCCTGCGCGTAAGAGCAGCCGTTGCCGACCGGGGTACGGATGGTTTGTTCACATTGCACACAAAACATAATCACACCTGTTAAAGTTATATTTTAAATACATGTTCAAGATTATGCTGGTGCCAGAGCGGAGGGAAGGTCTTTCTGCTACAAAATAGAGGGAGATTGATTTAGCGCAATTTTGGCGGTAGCAGGCTACCGCCGAAGAAGTATCAGGCCGAGAAGAACGCCATCATTACCGGGACCAGCAGGCTTAAAATAAAGCCGTGGACGATGGCGGCAGGCACCATTTCCAGCCCGCCTGAACGCTGCAGGACCGGCAGGGTAAAGTCCATCGAGGTGGCCCCGCACAGACCCAGCGCCGTGGAGCGACTGCGGCGCACCAGCCCGGGGATCAGCATAATGGCGATCAGCTCGCGTCCCAGGTCATTAAAGAAGGCGGCGCTGCCAATCACCGGACCAAAGGATTCGGTTAACAGAATGCCGGACAGAGAATACCAGCCAAAACCGGAGGCCATCGCCAGCGCGGTGTTCAGCGGCAGGTCGAGAATAAAGGCATTGATCACGCCGCCTACCATTGAACTGCCCACCACGACGACGGCGACCATCATTCCCCGACGGTTGAGCACGATCTGTTTTAAGGTCATGCCGTTATTACGCAGCTGAATACCAATCAGGAACAGCAGGAAGATGAGGGTATATTCGCTGGCCTCGGTGGCGTGTTGTAAAAAATCCAGCCCGCTGAGCCCCAGCAAAAAGCCAATCAGCACCACGCCGCACAGTTTTAATGACTCCAGCGCCATCGCGATACGCGAGGGTAATTTTTCCTGCTGATGGTGGTTTTTCCACGGAATAGTGCGCTCCAGCCAGAACAGGGCCGCAATATTGCACAGCAAAATAACCACAATAGTAATAATGGAATAATGCAGGATAGCCAACAGGTTGCTCGCCAGATTATCGAGGAAGGCGAGGCTTATCCCCATGAAAAACAAAATGACGTAGACAATCCAGCTCAGGAAGCGATTGATGAGTTTTAACGCTGATAGCTGGCGAAGAGGAATGAGATAGCCCACGATCAGCGGGATCAGAATGATTAAGAGTCCTGAAAACATGAACAACCGGGTCCTTTTTTTGAGTGGCGCAATAGCGGCAGAGACACTACCCAATTAAGGCTGTTCAGTAAAGGTGCAAAATAAAAGCCGGGTAGCGTTAACGCTGACCCGGCCTGGTATTTTTTATTTGGATACGTTATGCGTTATCTGACACCGTGTCACCCGAACGGGACGTCGCTCTTTTTTCGAGCAGGATGCGATACAGCAGGCCGCCAATAATACCGCCTACAATCGGCATCACCCAGAACAGCCACAGCTGCTGCAGTGCCCAGCCACCCTGGAAAATGGCCACCGCGGTGCTGCGCGCCGGGTTAACCGAAGTGTTGGTCACTGGAATGCTGATCAGGTGGATCAGGGTCAGCGCCAGGCCAATCGCAATCGGGGCAAAACCGGCAGGGGCGTGTTTGTCGGTTGCGCCGTGGATCACCAGCAGGAAGCCCGCTGTCAGCACAATTTCAATCACGATAGCAGACAGCATTGAGAAGCCGCCCGGGGAGTGTTCGCCAAAACCATTCGACGCAAAGCCGCTGGCCGCCGCGTCAAAGCCGGCTTTACCGCTGGCAACGACGTACAGAATGGCGGCGGCGATAATCCCGCCGATCACCTGGGCGATGATATAGCCAAGCACCTCTTTCGCCGGGAAACGACCGCCCGCCCACAGGCCGAGGGTCACCGCCGGGTTGAAATGACCGCCGGAAATATGGCCCACGGCATAGGCCATGGTTAACACGGTTAAGCCAAATGCCAGTGACACACCGACAAAGCCAATACCTAACTCTGGAAAACCTGCTGCCAGAACGGCGCTACCGCAGCCACCAAATACAAGCCAGAACGTACCAAAACATTCAGCTGCTAGCTTTCTGAACATAACCACCTCAATAAAATAGCGCTTACCTGCGCAAGAATTGTTTATCGCCAAAATAGGGCGACGATATTTAAAGCGTCACTATTCTAAAAATGCGGCACCTTGCTAACCAGTTAAATAAATAAGGTAAGTTTGATTTAGGGCAATGAGTTGCTGAACCTTTTTTACAAAGTCAGTCGAAAAAGCATAGTGCATTTTTGACAGGTCCGACATTTACCTCTTTTTATTTATTTCAAGTGAAAGCGGCTGATAAAAATCTTAATTTTCGCGGGTACTGTTCACTATTCGACAGACATCGCGTGTCGCTTGCGTGGGCTGGCGCTATACTCCTGATAACTTGAAGGAAAAAGTTGATCTCTCCCGGAGGGTACATGCTGCTTGAACGTGTGGAAATCGTCGGGTTTCGCGGCATTAATCGTTTGTCGCTGATGCTCGAGCAAAACAACGTCCTAATCGGTGAAAACGCCTGGGGCAAGTCCAGCCTGTTGGATGCGCTGACCCTGCTGCTGTCACCGGAATCCGACCTGTATCATTTTGTCCGTGACGACTTCTGGTTCCCGCCCGGCGATGTGCAGGGACGCGAACACCATCTGCATATCCTGTTGACCTTTTGCGAATCGGAGCCTGGCCGCCATCATGTCCGGCGCTATCGCCCGCTGGCCGACTGCTGGGCGAAATGTCCGGACAACCTTCACCGTATTTTTTATCGCCTCGAAGGCTCGCTGGCCGATGATGACAGCGTCCTGACCCTGCGCGAGTTTCTGGATGCCGAGGGTAACCCGCTGTCGCTCTCGACGATCGACGACCTGGCGAGCCATCTGGTGCGGCTGATGCCGGTTTTGCGCCTGCGCGATGCCCGCTTTATGCGGCGGATCCGCAACGGTACGGTGCCGCACATGCCCGACGTGGAGGTCACCGCCCGCGAGCTGGACTACCTGGCCCGTGAGCTGGTGGCCCGTCCGCAAAACTTAACCGACGGGCAGATCCGCCAGGGGCTGTCGGCGATGGTGCAGCTGCTGGAGCACTATTTCTCCGAGCAGGGCACTTCCCCGGTTCGCAACCGGCTGATGCGGCGCCGCTCGCACGATGAACAGCGCAGCTGGCGCTATCTCGACATCATTAACCGGATGATCGATAAGCCCGGCGGCCGTTCGCACCGGGTGATCCTGCTGGGACTGTTTTCCACCTTGCTGCAGGCGAAAGGCACCGTCCGGCTGGATCGCGATGCCCGTCCGCTGCTGCTGGTGGAAGATCCCGAGACCCGCCTGCACCCGATCATGCTGTCGGTGGCGTGGCATTTGCTCAACTTGCTTCCTTTACAGCGCATTACCACCACCAACTCCGGGGAGCTGCTGTCGTTAACGCCCGTAGAACACGTCTGCAGGCTGGTGCGTGAATCGTCCCGCGTCACCGCATACCGCCTTGGACCAGGAGGAATGAGTGCCGAAGACAGCCGCCGGATCGCCTTTCATATTCGCTTTAACCGCGCGTCGTCGCTGTTTGCCCGCTGCTGGCTGCTGGTGGAAGGGGAGACCGAAACCTGGGTCATCAACGAACTGGCCCGTCAGTGCGGTCATCACTTCGACGCCGAGGGTATAAAGGTGATTGAGTTCGCCCAGTCGGGCTTAAAACCGCTGGTGAAATTTGCCCGGCGAATGGGTATCGAGTGGCATGTGCTGGTGGACGGCGACGAGGCGGGCAAGAAATATGCCGCCACCGTGCGTGGGCTGCTTAACAATGATCGGGAAGAGGAGCGCGAACATCTGACGATATTGCCCGCCATGGACATGGAGCATTTCATGTACCGGCAGGGGTTTTCCGACGTGTTCCACCGGGTGGCGATGCTGCCGGAAAATATTCCGATGAACATCCGCCGGGTCATCATCAAGGCTATCCACCGTTCGTCTAAACCGGATCTGGCGATTGAGGTGGCGATGGAGGCCGGGCGCAGAGGGGTGGATTCCGTTCCCACCCTGCTGCGCAAAATGTTCTCCCGCGTGCTGTGGCTGGCGCGCGGCAGAGCGGATTAACGAAACAGCCCGGACATTTGCGCCGGGATCGTATCCAGCAGCTGATGGCGGCGGCGATACTCCGCGCGTTTTTTGCTGGCGATCTCGGCCTCGTTTTTACGCGCGACGGTGCCGGGAATATGGAAATAGCCGTCGGTATCGCACTCACCGCCGACGGTCTCCCAGAAGCTGCTATAGTCGGCGTGAATCTGTTCTTTTTTATCGCGGTAGCGCAGGCTGCGATAGATATGCGTTTCGTTGCTCACCGCCAGGATCTGCGTGACCCCGAAGCGGGCGGCAAACTGGCAAACCGCCTCCATTACCAGACGTTTCGGGAACAGCCCGTGGCAGGCTTTGGTCGCCTTCTGGATCTCCTCATGCGGCAACTCGCGTTTGCCGCCCTGCAAACCGCCAATAAATAACGTCGCCTGGTTCTGGTACTGACAGAGCGTGAAGGTCATTTCCGCCAGCGTTTCGCCCTCCTCATTACGCATCAGGATCGTGCTTTCCCCTTCTTTATCCAAGGTGATCATCATGGTGAGTTCGAGGGTGTATTTTTCGCCGTTTTTGCCTTCCAGCTGCGACAGCATTAACTCGCTGCCCCTCAGGTAGCCGCGCAGCTCCTCAGGCGTCAGGGTGTCATACAGCCGGCTGTAGTGGTAGCGGATGGCCTCCAGCAGCTGCTTGCGGTCAAGATTGACGGCCAGATAGGGGCGATGCAGACGCACGGGCAAGCGGGGCTGGCGGATCAACAGCTCGTTGAGATCCGGAAACTGCGCCAGCTCTGTCATCCATGCCAGGCTTAAGCGCGGCATCAGCAATGAGCGCAGCAGGAATTTCAACCGGAAGCTGCGACGGTGCCAGAACTCACCTGGACGCCATTTACCGCTAAACAGATTGAAGAACAATCCCAGACGGGTCATGGAGCGGGGCGGGATAAACGCGTGGTCGGTAAGCTGTGACATAGTGAAACCATCCAGTAGAATTGATGTATTCATTTCACCACCCGTATACTTAACCAAATATCAATAAGTCTGATACTCTCATCACCTTTCAAATTTTGTTTAACCGCAGTTGAAGTTATCCTTCTCATTTTGATGGATCACACGAAGGACTCAGGATCGCTATGAATATCAGGAAAAAGCTGAAAAAACGGTATGTGATAGCCGCGCTTATCATTATCGTTGCGCTGATTACCGCCTGGAGAACGCTGAATGCGCCGGTGCCGCACTATACGACGCTGATTGTCCGTCCGGGCGAACTGCAGCAGAACGTGCTGGCGACTGGCAAGCTGGACGCGCTCCGTAAAGTTGATGTCGGCGCACAGGTCAGCGGGCAGTTGAAAACGCTGTCGGTTGAAATTGGCGATAAGGTCAAAAAAGGGCAGCTGCTGGGGGTTATTGACCCGGAGCAGGCTGAAAACCAGATCAAAGAAGTGGAAGCGACACTGATGGAGCTGCGCGCGCAGCGTAGCCAGGCCGAGGCTGAGCGCAAGCTGGCACAGGTGACGCTGAACCGTCAGCGCAAGCTGGCCACCACTCAGGCTATCTCGCAGCAGGAGCTGGATACCGCGGCCACCGAGCTGGCGGTAAAACAGGCGCAGATTGGCACCATCGATGCGCAGATTAAACGCAATCAGGCCACGCTGGACAGCGCTAAAACCAACTTCGATTACACCCGCATTGTGGCCCCGATGGGCGGAGAAGTGACGCAAATCACCACCCTGCAGGGCCAGACGGTGATTGCGGCTCAGCAGGCGCCAAATATTCTGACGCTCGCGGACATGAGCACCATGCTGGTGAAGGCGCAGGTGTCGGAAGCCGACGTTATCCATCTTAAGCCGGGGCAAAAAGCCTGGTTTACGGTGCTGGGCGATCCGCAGACCCGCTACGAAGGCGTGCTGAAAGACATTCTGCCGACGCCGGAAAAAGTCAACGACGCCATTTTCTACCATGCCCGCTTTGAAGTGCCTAACCCGCAAGGGGTGCTGCGTCTGGAGATGACGGCCCAGGTGCATATCCAACTGACCGGAGTGAAGAACGTGCTCACCATTCCGCTGGCGGCGCTGGGCGAATCCGCAGGCGACAACCGCTATAAAGTGAAAGTGCTGCGCAATGGGGAGACCCGCGAGCGCGAAGTCAGCCTCGGTGCGCGCAACGACACCGACGTAGTGGTGGTAAAAGGGCTGGAAGAGGGTGAAGAAGTGGTCACCAGCGAGAGCCTGCCTGGGGCGGCGAAATGACCGCACTGCTTGAACTGAATGACATTCGCCGCAGCTATCCCTCCGGGGATGGACCGGTGGAGGTGCTGAAAGGCATTACCCTGCGGGTGGAAGCGGGGGAAATGGTGGCGATTATCGGTGCCTCGGGCTCCGGTAAATCGACGCTGATGAATATCCTCGGCTGCCTGGATAAACCCACCAGCGGCACCTATCGCGTCGCCGGAACCGATATCGCCACGCTGGACAGCGACGCGCTGGCGAAACTGCGCCGGGAGCATTTCGGCTTTATCTTCCAGCGCTACCATTTGCTGTCGCATCTTAGCGCCGTGCAAAACGTCGAAGTGCCTGCGGTGTACGCGGGCGTGGAGCGCAAAAAGCGCCTTGAACGCGCCCAGGCGCTGTTAACCCGGCTGGGGCTGGGCGAGCGGGTGGATTACCAACCTTCGCAGCTCTCCGGCGGGCAGCAGCAGCGCGTGAGTATCGCCAGGGCGTTGATGAACGGCGGCCAGGTGATCCTCGCCGATGAACCGACCGGGGCGCTGGACAGCCACTCCGGCGAAGAGGTGATGGCGATCCTTCACCAGCTGCGCGATCAGGGGCACACGGTGATCATCGTGACCCACGATCCGCAGGTCGCAGCGCAGGCCGGGCGGATCGTCGAGATCCACGACGGTGAATTAGTCAGTAATCCCCCGCCCAACAGCAACGCCACCCGGCGACAGGACGTTGTGCTACCGCCGCCGTCCGGCTGGGGGCAGTTCGTCAGCAGCTTTCGCGAGGCGCTGACCATGGCGTGGCTGGCGATGGCCGCCAACAAGATGCGTACCCTGCTGACGATGCTGGGGATCATTATCGGCATCGCCTCGGTGGTGTCGATTGTGGTGGTGGGCGATGCCGCTAAACAGCTGGTGCTGGCGGACATTCGCGCCATCGGCACCAATACTATCGATGTTTATCCCGGCAAAGATTTTGGCGACGACGAGCCGCAGTTTCAGCAGGCGCTGAAATATGACGATCTCGCCGCCATCCAGAAGCAGCCGTGGGTTAACTCCGCCACGCCTGCGGTGTCGCAGAGCCTGCGGCTGCGCTACGGGAACATTGACGTGGCGGCCAGCGCGAACGGCGTCAGCGGCGACTATTTTAACGTCTACGGCATGACCTTCAGCCAGGGAACCACCTTTAACGCCGAGCAGCTGTCAGGCCGGGCGCAGGTGGTGGTGCTGGATGCCAACTCCCGGCGGCAGTTGTTCCCCAACAAAGCCAATGTCGTGGGGGAGATTATCCTGGTGGGGAACATGCCTGCGACGGTGATCGGGGTGGCAGAAGAGAAGCAGTCGATGTTTGGCAGCAGCAAAATTTTGCGCGTCTGGCTGCCTTACTCGACCATTTCCGGGCGCATTATGGGCCAGTCGTGGCTGAACTCGATCACCGTCCGGGTGAAGGAGGGCTACGACAGTACGCTGGCGGAACAGCAGCTCGAACGGATGCTGTTGCTGCGCCACGGCAAGAAAGATTTCTTCACCTGGAACATGGACGGTCTCTTGAAAACGGCTGAAAAGACCACACGTACTTTACAGCTCTTTCTCACGCTGGTGGCGATCATCTCCCTGCTGGTGGGGGGCATTGGGGTGATGAATATCATGCTGGTGTCAGTGACCGAGCGCACGCGTGAAATCGGCATCCGCATGGCGGTCGGGGCCCGGGCCAGCGACGTGCTGCAGCAGTTTTTAATCGAAGCGGTGCTGGTGTGTCTGGTGGGCGGTGCGTTGGGGATTTCGCTCTCGCTGATGATCGCCTTTACGCTGCAGCTGTTTTTACCCGGCTGGGAAATTGGCTTCTCGCCGATGGCGTTGCTGACCGCGTTCCTCTGTTCAACCTTTACCGGGGTATTGTTCGGCTGGCTACCGGCGCGCAATGCGGCGCGACTGGATCCGGTGGACGCACTAGCCCGGGAGTGAGTTTTTGCCGGACAAGATGGCAATAAAAATGCCAGCCGATCGGGCTGGCATTTTGAGTGCAGGGTGTACACAATAAAACAGAGAGCTAAGCCACCGCTTCTGCTTCGAAAGGCACAATGACGCTGGCATGATTGCCTTTTGGCCCCAGGTGCACATCGAACCGGACGGCTTGCCCGGCTTTTAACGTTCTGTAACCATCCATCTGAATGGTGGAGTAATGGGCGAAGATATCTTCGCCGCCGCCTTCAGGGCAAATGAAACCAAACCCTTTGGCGTTGTTGAACCACTTAACAGTACCCGTTTCCATGCTTCGACATCCTTCGAAATCTTATTAGTAAGATGTAATGAACCGGTGGTGGAGCGGGAGTTGGTCAAAACCTCGCCAACTCACGCCTGTACAATTTAGATAAACCAAATAGATCGTCAAGCATTTGCCGGGTTTGTGAGGGTAAAAATGAATCAAAATTTGAAGCAGTTAACGCTATTGGCAGGTATTGTGACAGATATCGCGGATGACAATAATCGATGTGAGTTATCTGACATCTGAGGTAGATTCAAGGTATGCATAGCCTTCGAACAGTGTCAGAGCACGCCACCGAAGACCATAAATCGATGATGACGACAGACAATGGGTAAGACGAACGACTGGCTGGATTTTGACAAGCTGGCGGAAGATAAAGTGCGCGACGCGCTAAAACCGCCATCTATGTATAAAGTTATGTTAATGAACGATGACTACACGCCGATGGAATTTGTTATTGACGTGCTACAAAAGTTCTTTTCTTATGATGTAGAACGTGCAACGCAACTGATGCTTACGGTTCACTATCACGGCAAAGCGATCTGCGGTGTTTTTACAGCAGAAGTCGCCGAAACCAAAGTGGCGATGGTGAACGAGTACGCGAGGGAGAACGAGCATCCGTTGCTGTGTACGCTGGAAAAAGCCTGAATAAGGCAATGAAAATTGGGGGAGGTGCCTATGCTCAATCAAGAACTGGAACTCAGTTTAAACATGGCTTTCGCCAGAGCGCGTGAGCACCGACATGAATTTATGACGGTCGAGCACTTGCTGCTTGCACTGCTTAGCAATCCATCCGCCCGTGAAGCGCTGGAAGCGTGCTCGGTTGATCTTGTCGCATTGCGCCAGGAGCTCGAAGCCTTCATCGAACAAACCACACCGGTGCTGCCTGAAAGCGGTGAGGAGCGCGACACTCAGCCGACGCTCAGCTTCCAGCGCGTCCTGCAGCGCGCGGTATTCCACGTCCAGTCTTCAGGACGTAGCGAAGTCACCGGCGCGAACGTGCTGGTTGCCATCTTTAGCGAGCAGGAGTCACAGGCCGCGTATCTGCTGCGCAAACACGAAGTCAGCCGCCTCGACGTGGTGAACTTCATCTCTCACGGAACACGTAAAGACGAGCCGAATCAGGCCTCGGATTCCAGCAGTCAGGTCAACAGCGAAGAGCAAGCAGGCGGGGAGGAACGTATGGAAAACTTCACCACCAATCTCAATCAGCTTGCCCGTGTCGGCGGTATCGATCCGCTGATTGGCCGCGATAAAGAGCTGGAACGGGCGATTCAGGTACTGTGCCGCCGCCGCAAGAACAACCCGCTGCTGGTGGGTGAATCGGGTGTCGGTAAAACGGCCATCGCCGAAGGCCTGGCCTGGCGTATCGTGCAGGGCGACGTGCCGGAAGTGATCGCCGATTGCACCATTTACTCGCTCGATATTGGCTCTCTGCTGGCCGGCACCAAATACCGCGGTGATTTTGAAAAACGCTTCAAAGCGCTGCTCAAGCAGCTGGAGCAGGACACCAGCAGCATCCTGTTTATTGATGAGATCCATACCATCATTGGTGCCGGTGCGGCATCGGGTGGCCAGGTCGATGCTGCCAACCTGATCAAACCGCTGCTCTCCAGCGGCAAGATCCGTGTGATGGGCTCGACCACCTATCAGGAGTTCAGCAACATTTTCGAGAAAGACCGTGCGCTGGCACGTCGCTTCCAGAAAATCGACATTACTGAGCCTTCTGTTGAAGAGACTGTCCAGATAATCAACGGCCTGAAACCTAAGTACGAAGCGCACCACGACGTGCGTTATACCGCAAAAGCGGTCCGTGCGGCGGTGGAGCTGGCGGTGAAATACATCAACGACCGTCATCTGCCGGATAAAGCGATTGATGTGATCGACGAAGCGGGCGCGCGTGCGCGTCTGATGCCGGTCAGCAAGCGTAAAAAAACGGTCAACGTGGCGGATATCGAATCTGTGGTAGCGCGTATCGCGCGTATCCCTGAGAAGAGCGTTTCTCAGAGCGACCGCGACACGCTGAAAAACCTCAGCGATCGTCTGAAAATGCTGGTCTTTGGTCAGGGCAAAGCCATCGAGGCGTTAACCGAAGCCATTAAGATGGCCCGCGCCGGGCTGGGGCACGATCATAAACCTGTGGGGTCTTTCCTGTTTGCCGGTCCGACCGGGGTAGGGAAAACCGAGGTTACGGTGCAGCTCTCCAAAGCGCTGGGCATTGAGCTGCTGCGTTTTGATATGTCGGAGTATATGGAGCGTCACACCGTCAGTCGTCTGATTGGTGCGCCTCCAGGATATGTTGGCTTTGACCAGGGCGGTCTGCTCACCGATGCGGTGATCAAGCATCCTCACGCGGTTCTGCTGCTCGATGAAATCGAGAAAGCGCACCCGGACGTCTTTAACCTGCTGCTGCAGGTGATGGACAACGGCACGCTGACCGACAACAACGGGCGCAAGGCGGACTTCCGCAACGTGGTGATGGTGATGACCACCAACGCCGGGGTGCGTGAAACCGAGCGTAAATCCATTGGCCTGATCCACCAGGATAACAGCACCGATGCGATGGAAGAGATCAAGAAGGTCTTTACGCCGGAGTTCCGTAACCGTCTGGACAACATTATCTGGTTCGATCACCTTTCTACCGAGGTGATCCATCAGGTAGTGGACAAGTTCATCGTCGAGTTGCAGGTTCAGCTGGATCAGAAAGGCGTGTCGCTGGAAGTGAGTCAGGAAGCGCGCGACTGGCTGGCAGAGAAAGGCTACGACCGTGCAATGGGTGCCCGTCCGATGACGCGTGTGATTCAGGATAACCTGAAGAAACCGCTGGCCAACGAGCTGCTGTTTGGCTCACTGGTGGACGGCGGCCAGGTGACGGTTGCGCTGAACCCGGAGAAGGGCGAGCTGACGTACGATTTCCAGAGCGCGCAGAAACATAAGCCGGAAGCGGCTCACTAAGATTTTGTATTGATGGTAAAAACCGGGCGCAAGCCCGGTTTTTTTATGCCTGTTGATACCTAAAGCAAAACGAATATTAAAAACACCTTACAGCGTTACAGCGGCTCCCTGGTCCGGCTGAAAATCGCCGAAGCGTTTCCGTAAGGCCGGGGCGAGGCGCAGGGACGCGCCGAGAGGGCATAGCCTGCAGGGATGCAGGCTGGTGCCCGACCCGATAGCCTGAAGGAATAAGCTGAGGGAACCGCGCAGCGACGATTTTCTTGCCGGTAGCCCGGGTTGCCAGGATGGTGGCGATTGAGCCACCCTGGCACGTTCACCGGTTCGGTGATTTCAGAGTAGCAAGGAACGCAAAGTGAACGGAATCACCTCATTTGCCACATATTTCATAAACCACGTCAAAACTTTGCGAGGCGTTATCCAGAGCTAAAATAAAGATATTGCTGGATAAAATCACAGTAATAAAATGGCGGCGCACCTGCAAAATCAGGTGTCAGGATTGGCGTTCTGAATTACATATATGGGAATGATGTTGCCATAGGCAGCAGCACCACAGGTTTCGTTCACACTTTTGAAAGTTGCGAATATAATAGGCTTCTTCAATTATGGTGGGCTGAACCGGGGCTTCTTTTGAAGCGCCGATTTCCATATTGTCGGTACGCCAATCCGGTTCAGTCTGCCACCCGAAGTTGGCGTTTCTGGTGGTGGTTTTTCAGCATTTAATATGGAAATTATGAATATGGAAAATCAAAATCTTCTCCAGCTTTACAGCGAACTCGAACTCAACACCCCCGATCTCGCCACCCTTGCAGCGCGCTGCAACCTGCTGACTGAAATCCTGGTCGATTGCGACTCGCTGCCGCAGACGCAGCCCATCGCCCGCTGCCTTGCCGCATATCTTGACGCATTCAACGCTGAGCTCGAAAAATCGATGACCGATTTTCGCGTGCTTGATGACGATGAATTACAACCATTGCCGAGAAAAGAGTGGCTGCTGGACAGCACAGAAACCCAGTGCGATTACTGCCGGGCCTTAAATCATGTGTTGCTGGTGTCGCATTTCGATCGCGATCAGCTCCCGCATCTCACCGGCCTGCTGCACGATATTACCCATACTATGCTGGCGGATATGACGGTGCTACGCATTCACTGATGCCTGAAGCAGGCCGTTTTGTAAAAAACAAAAGGCCGGGAAAACCCGGCCTTTATTATTCTCTGTACGCCATCACCGGCGAAAACTCTTAGCGACTACGGAAGACAATGCGGCCTTTGCTCAGGTCGTACGGGGTCAGCTCAACAGTCACTTTGTCGCCCGTCAGAATACGGATATAGTTTTTACGCATTTTACCGGAGATATGCGCGGTAACGACGTGACCGTTTTCCAGTTCTACGCGAAACATGGTGTTAGGTAACGTATCAAGTACGGTACCCTGCATTTCAATATTGTCTTCTTTGGCCATCTAATCCTCTGGGGTATCACTACCAAGTTTTGAACCGGCAAGATAATGCCGAAATTCATCAATTAAGTAAAGATTTGTGCGTTCAAAACGCAACAAAGCAGTTTCAGCGTATTACCCGGACGTCACGGTTCGACCGTACGAAAAGCGCATACGTAAAGGGGAGGTGGCAGGATAAACGGAAGGGCGTTATCGGATGCGAACTATTCCCAAACGGCGGCGGGGCAACAGGCAGAAGCTACTCTGCGGCACAATTATAGCATCATAGGGAAAAATATGCGGAAAACATTTACCCCTGCGGTATAAATAACGTTGTGGGTACCCAGAAGTTTTGCGGTAATTTTTGTACTCGCAGGCTATCCAGATGCTCAAGATATTCGCGTCGCGAGATTTCCATCGCACCCAGTGAGGCGGTATGTTCGTTCAGGACCTGGCAATCAACCAGTTTGCCGCCGCTCTCAGCAAAGCGGGCGCAAAAGACCAGCAGGGCAGTTTTAGAGGCATTCACGGCGCGACTGAACATCGACTCGCCACAAAACAACGCCCCCTGTGCAACCCCGTACATGCCGCCAACCAGCCGATCGTTTTCCCACACTTCTATCGAGTGCGCGTACCCCAGTTCATGCAACCGGTGATAAGCGGCAATGACTTCAGGCGTAACCCAGGTACCCTCGGTGCGATCGTCGGCGCACCCTTCAATCACCTGACCAAAGGCGTGATTAAGGGTAACGCGATACGGAGAGCGGGCGTGAAAGCGCTTCATGCTGCGGCTAACGTGAAAATGCGCGGGCCACAGGATGGCTCGGGGGTCGGGCGACCACCATAAAATCGGGTCGCCGGGAGAAAACCATGGAAAGATGCCGCGCTGGTAAGCCATCAGTAAACGCGATGGGCTCAGGTCGCCGCCCAGGGCCAGCAAACCATTAGGTTCACGCAGCGCCCCTTCCGGAGAAGGGAACGCCAGAGAATGACGAGAAAGCTGGACCAGGCGCATGACAACAAAACTCCAGTACGCGAAGCAGGGATCGGTTCAAATATAGACTACAGACGTTGTTTAAACTGGTAGTAGCGGCCCTGTTTCGCCAACAGCTCTGCATGACTACCTTGCTCAATAATTTTTCCGTTGTCCATCACAATAATTTGATCGAAATCCGCCAGCCCGCGCAGACGGTGCGTCACCATCAGCAGCGTTTTGCCCTGCATCTCTTTCGCCAGTAAATCAAGGATTTGTCGCTCAGTTGTTGCATCCAGACCCTCGGTAGGTTCATCCAGCAGCATTAGCGGCGCATCATGCAGCAACGCGCGTGCAATCGCCAGCCGACGCAGTTCACCGCCAGAAAGCTGACGTCCGCCTTCGCCGAGCCAGCTGTTCAAACCTTCGTCTTCCAGCAGCTTGTGTAAACCCACTTTGGCGAGCATCGCGCTTAATTCGCTATCCGCTGCGCCGGGGGCAGCTAACAGCAGGTTATCGCGCAGGGTCGCGCTGAAAAGATGCACGCGCTGCGGCACTACGCTCACCGACTGACGCAAAGCCTGTTCGCCGATCTGCATCAGCGGTGTGTCGTTGAAGTGAATCTGGCCCTGCGCAGGGTCCCAGGCGCGGGTCAGCAGCTGTAACAGCGTCGATTTGCCACAGCCGGTACGTCCTAACACCGCGACGTGTGCGCCAGCGGGGATCGTCAGATTAACGTTGTCCAACGCCTGCTGCGTCTGACCTTCGTAGGCAAAGCTGACGTCCGTCAGTTGCAGCGCCAGTCGCTCAGGCACGTCGGAGGAGGTGGTGCTGAACTGCACTTCTGGTTGCTGGCTGGTGATTTGCGTGATGCGCAATGCAGACGCCACGACCTGCCCCAGATGCTGAAACGAACCGGTAACGGGCGCGAGGGCTTCAAATGCGGCCAAAGCACAGAACACAAACAAGGCGATCAAAGCACCCGGTTGCGCATTCCCACCCACGCCACCAGAGGCCATCCACAGCATAGCGATCACCGCAAAACCACCAATCAACAGCATCAAAGCCTGGGAGAGGGCGCTCAGTTCTGACTGCTTACGCTGAGCCTCGTGCCAGCTCATCTCGATATTTTCCATCTGCGCACGATAGCGGCGGCTGGCACCGAAAATCGTCAGCTCCGCCTGACCCTGCAACCAGGAGGTGAGCTGCTGGCGGTATTCGCCACGCAGACGGGTCAGATTTTCTCCGGTCGATTTCCCGGCGCGATAAAACAGCGGCGGCAGTAAAAACAGGGTCAACAGCATGATCCCGCCGAGCGCCAGTGCAAGGGTAGCATCCAGCATGCTGAGCCCCAGCGTGACCACCACGATCACCACAAACGCGCCCACCAGTGGGGAGATCACGCGCAGGTATAGGTGATCGAGCGTATCCACATCCGCGACCACGCGGTTCAGCAGTTCGCCCTGGCGATAGCGCGCTAGCCCGGCAGGGGAGAGGGGCAGCAGATTGCTGAAAGTGGTGATGCGCAGATGCTGTAGCACCCGGAATGTGGCGTCATGGCTGACCACTCGCTCGAAATAACGCCCGGCAGTACGGGTTATCGCCGTTCCGCGTACGCCTGCAGCAGGCAGCATATAGTTGAAGCTGTAAAGCCCGGCAAACCCGGCCACCGCGGAGGCCGACAGGAACCAGCCGGAGAGCGTCAGCAGGCTGATACTGGCCAGTAGCGTAATGATTGCCAGCACGATGCCGAGGGTGAGCATCCATTTGTGGCGCATATACAGCGCCAGGTAAGGCAGTAAGGCACGCATCAGATGTCCTCCTGACGGTTGGCCAACAGGGCAGCAAAAGGCCCCTGCGCCGCAGCGAGCGTTGCGTAGTCACCCTGCTCGACGAGGCGACCATTCTCCATCACCCAGATCTGATCCCAGTGGGCGATGCCTTCCAGCTGGTGAGTTACCATGAGCGTGGTTTGCTGCCGGGATGCTTCATCCAGCGCCAGCATCACGCGCTGTTCACTGTGCGCATCCAGGCTGGCGGCGGGCTCATCCAGCAGTAACAGCTGGCAAGGGTTAAGCAGGGCGCGGGCGAGGGCGATACGCTGCGCCTGACCCACGGACAGACCGGCGGCCTGATCGCCGACCACCGTATCGACGCCTTTCGGCAGCAGGGGTAGAAATTCGCTGACCCAGGCACGGTCAAGGACCGACTGCAGTTCGTCGTCTCGTGCATCCGGGCGCGCCAGCAGCACGTTTTCGCGCAGGGTTGACGCCGGAAGCTGCGGGTTCTGGCCGACCCAGCTCAGGTGCTTGCGCCATTCATCAGGATCCAGAGCCGACAGCTCGGTCTGATTAATGCGCAGCGAGCCGCTGTAGGCCATAAAGCCGGATAACGCATTCAGCAGGGAGCTTTTGCCCGATCCGCTGGTGCCGACCAGCACCACGCGTTGACCTGCAGAAAGGGTAAAATTAAGCGGCCCGGCCAGCACTTTACCTTCTGGCGACAGGACGCAAAAATCCTCTGCTTCAACGCTGACCGGACTGTTGGCGTTCAGCGTCACGTCGCCACGCTGCGGATGGGCGAGGGGCGTTTCAAGGAACGTTTTGAGGCTATCCGCGGCGCCAACCGCCTGCGCTTTAGCATGGTAAAAGGTGCCTAAATCGCGTAGCGGCTGGAAAAACTCCGGTGCGAGGATCAGCGTCAGGAAACCTGCAGAAAGGGTGACCGCCGTGCCGTAGTGGCCAAAATCAAAGGCTCCCAGATAGGAGAAGCCGAAATAAACCGCTACCAGGGCTATACACAGTGAGGTGAAGAACTCCAGCACCCCGGAAGATAAGAAGGCCAGACGCAGCACTTCCATGGTGCGCTGACGAAAATCCTGCGACGCCTGACGAATGTTCTCAGTTTCGGCTTCACCGCGACCGAAGATGCGCAGCGTGTCCATCCCGCGCAGGCGGTCGAGGAAGTGGCCGCTGAGACGACCCAGCGCCAGGAAGTTGCGGCGGTTAGCATCTGCGGCACCCATCCCGACCATCGCCATAAACATCGGGATCAGCGGGGCGGTCCCGAGCAGGATCAGCGCGGCAACCCAGTTGTAAGGCAAGATGGCGAGCACGATCAGCACTGGCACAAACACCGCCAGTGCCATCTGTGGCAGATAGCGGGCATAGTAATCATGCATATCATCGATTTGCTCGAGAATAAGCGTTGCCCAGCTTCCGGCAGGTTTGCCCTGAATCCAGGCGGGCCCTGCATCATGCAGCCTGTCGAGCACCTGGCGGCGGATTTCGTAGCGGATATTTTGTCCGGCGTGGAAGCCCACGTGCTCACGCAGCCAGACCACCCAGGCACGCAGGATAAACACCAGGATCAGCACGATAAACGGCAGGAGCAACGCTTCTCGCGGAATATTTTCCATGATCATGTGATTAAGAATGCGGGCCAGAAGCCAGGCCTGACCGACAATCAACAGGCCGCTGATAAACCCCAAAAGGCGGGAGATATTCAGCCAGCGGCGGGAAAGTACACTTTGCTGCTTGAGCCAGCGAGTCAGCTCTTGTTGACGGGTTTTTTCCATTGCGTGCTTAGCAGGTGACGTTATTAGGTATTGGGCACGGCAATGTTACAACGCAGAGACAATAAAGGCGACTTATCGCCGCCTTTTTTACGTTTGTAGCTGACTTGTAAAGATTATTTACGTTGGTCGGCTAATCCGTCGAGATAACGTTCGGCATCCAGCGCCGCCATACAGCCGGTTCCGGCAGAGGTGATTGCCTGACGGTAAATATGGTCCATCACATCGCCTGCGGCGAAAACGCCAGGGATGCTGGTCTGGGTGGCGTTGCCATGGATCCCGGACTGCACTTTGATGTAGCCGTTTTCCAGTTCCAACTGACCGTCAAAAATCCCGGTATTCGGGCTGTGGCCGATGGCAACAAACAGACCGGCAACTTCCAGGGTCTCGACGTTGTCCGTGTTTTGCGTGTCACGAATACGCAGACCCGCCACGCCCATCTGATCGCCGGTGACTTCTTCCAGCGTGCGGTGGGTGTGCAGCACAATGTTGCCGCTGGCCACTTTATCCATCAGACGTTTGATCAGGATTTTTTCAGCGCGGAAAGTATCGCGGCGGTGGATCAGGTGCACTTCAGAGGCGATGTTCGCCAGATAAAGCGCTTCTTCAACCGCGGTGTTGCCGCCGCCGATGACCGCCACTTTCTGATTGCGGTAGAAGAAACCGTCACAGGTCGCACAGGCAGAAACGCCACGGCCTTTGAACGCCTCTTCGGAAGGCAGACCCAGGTAACGGGCAGAAGCGCCGGTGGCAATGATCAGCGCGTCACAGGTGTACTCTGCGTTGTCGCCGATCAGGCGGAACGGACGGTTCTGCAGATCGACCTTGTTGATGTGGTCAAAAATGATTTCGGTATCAAATTTGGCAGCGTGCTCATGCATACGTTCCATCAGCAGCGGCCCGGTCAGGCCTTCAGGATCGCCTGGCCAGTTTTCTACTTCAGTGGTGGTGGTCAACTGACCGCCTTTTTCCATGCCCGTAATCAGTACCGGTTGCAGGTTAGCGCGTGCAGCATAGACCGCTGCGGTATATCCCGCAGGTCCAGAACCAAGGATGAGCAGTTTACTGTGTTTGGCCGTGACCATGAGATCCCCATTGTTGTTTGCAGATATTTTCACGGATTGTAGGGAATTTGTTGCCGTAAAAAAAGAGCACTGCGATTTTGTTAACGATGGTTGTAATAGAGGAGGGCAATGAGTCGCTGTTGAGAGGTGGTGATTTTATCGCCAGCCCCGCCGGGCAATCGGTCGAAACGTCGTCGATAAGGTGAGGATTAATCGCCGGTCGCAATGAATATCCGGCATGTTGTACTAAAATTCGATGTTTTGCTTTGACAATCCCCTGCGCTTTTGCGAAAACATTGAAGGAAGAAAAAAAAGCGGTCTTTGTGTAACGCATAGTCATGCACAAAATCACCATTTTTACCGGGTCAGCGAAATCTACGCATGGTGTGGACAGATGCCATACGTGATGTTGATGGCTGCCTTTGGGCACGGTCTTCTTACCACATAACCCCAATCGACATCGCGCAAACTAAAACACAGGTGATGCGATTAATAACGGGGAAAGACTCTGAACAGTGAAGTGCACAGGGTCCTGGCAGGAGTTAGGGAAGGAATACAGAGAGACAATAATAATGGTAGATAGCAAGAAGCGCCCTGGCAAAGATCTCGACCGCATCGATCGTAACATTCTTAATGAGTTGCAAAAGGATGGGCGTATTTCCAACGTCGAGCTTTCAAAACGTGTGGGACTTTCCCCGACGCCGTGCCTTGAGCGTGTGCGCCGACTGGAAAGACAGGGTTTTATTCAGGGCTATACAGCTCTGCTGAACCCGCATTATCTGGATGCCTCACTTCTGGTATTTGTTGAGATTACTCTGAATCGTGGCGCCCCGGATGTGTTTGAGCAATTTAACTCCGCTGTGCAAAAACTTGAAGAAATTCAAGAGTGTCATCTGGTTTCCGGCGATTTCGACTACCTGTTGAAAACCCGTGTACCTGATATGTCCGCTTATCGTAAGCTGCTGGGTGAAACCCTGCTGCGACTGCCTGGCGTGAACGACACCCGTACCTATGTGGTAATGGAAGAAGTCAAACAGAGCAATCGTCTGGTTATTAAGACGCGCTAACACGGAACAGGTGCAATATGAGCGTACTTTGATTACACTCCTGTTAATCCATACAGCAACAGTGTCGGGATCCCGGCACTGTTGTCCGTTTTAGCACTCAGGCCGGAAATGCCTGATACCTGGAGAGCCTTTCTTGAGCCAGGAATACACCGAAGACAAAGAAGTCAATTTAACCAAACTGAGCAGTGGACGCCGACTCCTTGAGGCGTTATTGCTGCTTGTTGCCCTGTTTGCCGTCTGGCTGATGGCGGCCTTACTCAGTTTCAATCCTTCCGATCCCAGCTGGTCGCAAACCGCATGGCATGAGCCTATCCATAATCTGGGTGGCGTTCCTGGTGCCTGGCTTGCCGATACGCTGTTCTTTATTTTTGGCGTGATGGCCTACACCCTGCCGGTGATCATTATCGGCGGCTGCTGGTTTGCCTGGCGCCATCGTCAGAACGATGACTATATCGACTATTTTGCCGTCTCGCTGCGCCTGATTGGTGCGCTGGCATTGCTTCTGACTTCCTGCGGCCTGGCGGCAATTAACGCCGACGATATCTGGTATTTCGCCTCGGGTGGCGTGATCGGCAGCCTGCTGAGTACCGCGCTGCAGCCGATGCTGCACAGTAGCGGCGGTACCATTGCACTGCTATGCGTCTGGGGCGCAGGGTTGACGCTGTTCACCGGCTGGTCCTGGGTCAGCATTGCCGAAAAGCTCGGCAGCGTGATCCTCAATATCCTGACCTTTGCGAGTAATCGCACCCGTCGTGATGACACCTGGGTCAACGACGAAGAGTATGAAGATGACTACGATGAAGATGAGCCGGCCGTTGAGCACCGGGAATCTCGTCGTGCCCGCATTCTGCGTGGCGCGCTGGCGCGCCGTAAAAGCGTGGCCGAGAAATTTTCCAATCCATTAGGTCGCAAAACGGATGCCGCGCTGTTTTCCGGTAAACGTATGGACGACGACGAGGTGGCGTACAGCGCCCGTGGCGTCGCGGCCGATCCGGATGACGTGCTGTTTTCCGGCAACCGCGCGCTGACGTCTGACTATGATGAGTACGATCCGCTTCTGAACGGCCACTCGGTCGCTGAACCGATCGCGGCCGCTGCTGCCGCAACTGCGGCCACCCAGGTGTATGCCGCACCGGTAGATCCGGTGATCCCTGCGCCGAGTATTCCTGATGCACCATTGCAATCGCCGGTGGTTGAATGGCAAACCGTCCCTGGGGTGCCTGTCTCTGACGCGGTCATTGCGCCCGAGCCAGAGCAGTGGCAGCCACCTTACCAGCCTGAGCCGGTTTACCAGCCAGAGCCGGTATATACACAGTACGAACCGCTGCAGCCCGAGCCCGTTATGGCTCCGCCGACGGTGGAAGAACCGCCTGTCGAAGAGGTGAAAGCGACCCGTCCGCCGCTCTACTACTTTGAAGAAGTGGAAGAAAAGCGCGCCCGCGAGCGCGAACAGCTGGCGGCCTGGTATCAGCCGATTCCCGAGCCGGCTCAGGAACCTGCCGTGGTAAAACCGGCTGAGATCCCTTCTGTTCCTGTACCGGCGTTTGATCCGGTATCTGCCGCTGCTGCGGTGGCACCTGTGGCCGCAAGCGTGCAGCAGGCGACCGCTGCGGCAAGCGCCGCCGCGCCGTTATTTAACCTGGCGTCAAGTGGCGCACCGCGTCCGCAGGTCAAAGAGGGCATTGGCCCGCAGCTGCCGCGCCCTAACCGTGTGCGCGTCCCGACTCGCCGTGAGCTGGCCTCTTTTGGCATTAAACTGCCTTCGCAGCGCATGGCTGAAGAGGAGAAAGCACGTGAGGAGGGGCGTCAGCAGTACGACGACGACCAGTACAATGATGATGCGGATGAGATGCAGCAGGATGAGCTGGCGCGCCAGTTTGCCCAGCAGCAACAGCAGCGTTATGGCGAAGAGTCTCAGCCTGAGCCAAAGCATTATCAGCAGGAAGAAGATGACGACGCCGCAGAGCAGGCGCTGGCGCGACAGTTCGCCGCGACGCAGCAGCAGCGCTATGCCGGGGAACAGCCCAAAGGGGCGAGTCCGTTCTCGCTGGCAGACTTCGAATTTTCACCCATGAAAGATCTGGTGGATGATACCCCAAGTGAACCGCTGTTCACTCCGGGCGTGATGCCAGACGCCGAGCCGCCGCGCCAGGCTTATACGCCACCGCAGCCTGCCGTGGCCGCGCCGCCGGTGCAGCAACCGCAGCAATATGCGCAGCCGCAGCCATTCGCTCAGCCGCAACAAGTCACACAACCGCAGCAGCCTGTGCAGATGCCGCAGCCGCAGGTTCAGCCACCGCAGCCGCAGGTTCAGCCACCGCAGCCGCAGGTTCAGCCGCAGCAGAGCCTGATTCACCCGCTGCTGATGCGTAACGGTGACAGTCGTCCGCTTCAGAGACCGACCACGCCGCTGCCGTCGTTTGATCTGCTTACGCCGCCGCCGACGGAAGTCGAACCGGTTGATACCTTTGCACTGGATCAGATGGCACGTCTGGTTGAGCTACGTCTTGCCGACTTCCGTATTAAAGCGGACGTGGTGAACTACTCTCCGGGCCCGGTGATCACCCGCTTTGAGCTGAACCTTGCGCCAGGTGTTAAAGCCGCGCGTATTTCAAACCTCTCCCGTGACCTGGCGCGTTCGCTGTCGACCGTTGCCGTGCGCGTGGTCGAGGTCATTCCAGGTAAACCGTATGTGGGACTGGAACTACCGAATAAAAAGCGCCAGACCGTTTACCTGCGTGAAGTCCTCGATAACGCCAAATTCCGTGATAACCCATCGCCGTTGAGCGTGGTGCTGGGTAAAGATATTGCCGGTGAACCGGTGATTGCGGATCTGGCAAAAATGCCGCACCTGCTGGTGGCCGGTACCACGGGTTCCGGTAAGTCTGTCGGCGTGAACGCCATGATCCTCAGCATTCTGTACAAAGCCCAGCCGGAAGATGTGCGTTTCATCATGATCGACCCGAAAATGCTGGAACTGTCGGTTTATGAAGGGATCCCGCATCTGCTGACCGAAGTGGTCACCGATATGAAAGATGCGGCCAACGCCCTGCGCTGGAGCGTCAACGAGATGGAACGCCGCTACAAGCTGATGTCGGCACTGGGCGTGCGTAACCTCGCAGGCTATAACGATATTATTGCGGAAGCGGCCAAGATGGGACGTCCAATCCCGGATCCGTACTGGAAACCGGGTGACAGCATGGATGCCCAGCATCCGGTGCTGGAAAAACTGCCGTATATCGTGGTGCTGGTGGATGAATTTGCCGACCTGATGATGACTGTCGGCAAGAAAGTGGAAGAGTTGATTGCCCGACTGGCGCAAAAAGCGCGTGCGGCAGGGATCCACCTGGTGCTGGCGACGCAGCGTCCGTCTGTAGACGTGATCACGGGTCTGATTAAAGCCAACATCCCGACCCGTATCGCCTTTACCGTATCGAGCAAAATCGACTCCCGCACCATCCTCGATCAGTCCGGTGCGGAATCACTGCTCGGCATGGGGGACATGCTCTATTCCGGGCCGAACTCCACCTCGCCGGTGCGTGTTCACGGCGCGTTTGTCCGTGACCAGGAAGTGCATGCCGTGGTGCAGGACTGGAAGGCACGTGGCCGTCCACAGTACGTTGATGGCATCACCTCTGACAGCGAAAGCGAAGGTGGCAGTGGCGGCGGTGTTGACGGCGGTGAAGATCTCGATCCGTTGTTCGACCAGGCCGTCAATTTCGTCACCGAAAAACGCAAAGCGTCGATCTCCGGGGTCCAGCGCCAGTTCCGCATCGGCTACAACCGTGCGGCGCGTATTATCGAGCAGATGGAAGCGCAGGGGATCGTCAGCGAGCAGGGCCATAACGGTAACCGTGAAGTGCTGGCACCGCCACCGTTTGAGTGATTCGCCCGCGATTGCAAAGATGGGTAAATCAGCAAAATTTAAGCATTTTCTTCTGTCGCCTGCCTGCGGGCAGGTCCAGAATAGTTGACAGAAAGCTCCCATATCGGGATGACGTCTTGTAAGGAATAACAATGAAAAAAATCGCTATCACCTGTGCATTACTGACCAGCCTCGTGGCAAGCAGCGTCTGGGCTGATGCCGCCAGCGATCTGAAAAGCCGTCTGGATAAAGTCAGCAGCTTCCACGCCAGCTTCACTCAGAAAGTGACTGACGGCAGCGGTAACGCTGTGCAAGAAGGTCAGGGCGATCTGTGGGTTAAACGTCCGAATCTGTTCAACTGGCATATGACGCAGCCGGATGAAAGCATTCTCGTCTCTGACGGACAAACCCTGTGGTTCTTTAACCCGTTTGTTGAGCAGGCTACGGCGACCTGGCTGAAAGATGCCACCAGCAACACCCCGTTTATGCTGATCGCCCGTAATCAGACCAGCGACTGGCAGCAGTACAACATTAAACAGAATGGCGATGACTTTATCCTGACGCCAAAAGGCGGCAGCGGCAACCTGAAGCAGTTCACCATCAACGTTAGCGCGAATGGCACCATCAATCAGTTCAGCGCCGTTGAGCAGGACGAACAGCGCAGCAGTTATCAGCTGAAATCACAGCAAAACGGTGCCATTGATGCATCAAAATTCACCTTTACTCCGCCGAAGGGCGTAACGGTGGATGACCAACGTAACAAGTAAGAGGCGTGAGTGGGTAACCTGTCGCTCGATTTTTCAGATAATGCGTTTCAACCTCTGGCCGCCCGTATGAGGCCAGAAAATTTAGCGCAATACATCGGCCAGCAGCATCTGCTGGCTGCGGGCAAACCCTTGCCGCGTGCTATAGAGGCCGGGCATCTGCATTCGATGATCCTGTGGGGGCCGCCGGGTACCGGTAAGACCACGTTGGCCGAAGTCATCGCCCGCTATGCGGATGCTGACGTCGAGCGCATTTCTGCCGTCACTTCCGGGGTGAAAGAGATCCGTGAAGCGATTGAACGTGCGCGCCAAAGCCGCAATGCCGGTCGCCGCACAATCCTCTTTGTCGACGAAGTCCACCGCTTCAATAAGAGCCAGCAGGATGCATTCCTGCCGCATATCGAAGACGGCACCATCACCTTTATCGGCGCCACCACCGAAAATCCCTCGTTTGAACTGAACTCTGCGCTGTTGTCACGCGCCCGCGTGTACCTGCTTAAATCGCTCACTGCCGAAGACATTGAACGAGTGTTAACGCAGGCGATGGACGATAAAGCGCGCGGCTACGGCGGGCAAGATATCGTTCTGCCTGACGAAACCCGCCGCGCTATCGCGGAGCTGGTCAACGGCGATGCACGTCGGGCGCTGAACACGCTGGAGATGATGGCCGACATGGCCGAGTCTGATACCAGTGGCAAGCGTGTGCTACTACCGGCCCTGCTCACTGAAATCGCCGGGGAGCGCAGCGCGCGTTTTGACAATAAAGGCGACCGTTTCTACGACCTGATCTCCGCGCTGCATAAATCGGTGCGCGGCAGTTCACCTGATGCCGCCCTGTACTGGTATGCGCGCATTATTACCGCCGGGGGCGATCCGCTGTACGTTGCGCGCCGCTGTCTGGCTATTGCCTCGGAAGATGTCGGTAACGCCGATCCGCGCGCCATGCAGGTGGCGATATCCGCCTGGGACTGTTTTACCCGGGTAGGGCCTGCGGAAGGTGAACGCGCCATTGCGCAGGCGATTGTTTATCTGGCCTGTGCGCCAAAAAGTAATGCCGTTTATACCGCATTCAAGGCCGCGATGTCCGACGCCCGCGAGCGGCCTGACTACGACGTGCCGGTCCATCTGCGCAATGCCCCGACCAAACTGATGAAAGAGATGGGGTACGGTCAGGAGTATCGCTACGCGCATGATGAACCCAACGCGTATGCTGCCGGAGAAGCCTATTTTCCGCAGGAAATGGCACAAACGCGTTATTATCATCCATCAAACAGGGGGCTTGAGGGCAAGATTGGCGAAAAGCTCGCCTGGTTGGCCGGACAGGATCAAAATAGCCCTATAAAACGCTACCGTTAGGGCAATCGTTGCGGTAATGTTGGTAACCTATCGGATGATCGCAGGCTGCGGTCATTTCCTCCTATTTTTTAATTCGATAAGCACAGGATAAGCATGCTCGATCCCAATCTGTTGCGTAACGAGCCAGACGCAGTCGCTGAAAAACTGGCACGCCGGGGCTTTAAGCTGGATGTAGATAAGCTGGGCGCTCTCGAAGAGCGTCGTAAAGTTTTGCAGGTACAAACCGAAAACTTGCAGGCAGAGCGTAACTCTCGATCGAAATCCATCGGCCAGGCAAAAGCGCGCGGGGAAGACATTGAGCCATTGCGTCTGGAAGTGAACAAACTCGGTGAAGAGCTGGACCAGGCGAAGGCTGAGCTGGAAGAACTGCTCGCGGAAATCCGCAACATCGCGCTGGCTATCCCGAACACCCCTGACGACAGTGTGCCTGTCGGTAAAGACGAAAATGACAACGTCGAAGTGAAACGCTGGGGCACGCCTCGCGAGTTCGATTTTGACGTGCGCGACCATGTCACCCTCGGCGAAATGCACGCAGGCCTCGATTTTGCCGCGGGTGTTAAGCTGACCGGTTCCCGTTTTGTAGTGATGAAAGGGCAGATTGCCCACCTGCATCGCGCGCTGGCCCAGTTCATGCTGGATCTGCACACCGAGCAGCACGGCTACAGCGAAACTTACGTTCCGTATCTGGTTAACCACGATACGCTGTACGGCACAGGCCAGCTGCCGAAATTTGCCGGCGATCTGTTCCACACCCGTCCGCTGGATGAAGAAGCCGACAGCAGCAACTATGCGTTGATCCCAACCGCAGAAGTGCCGCTGACCAACCTTGTTCGCGACGAAATCATCGACGAAGACGATCTGCCGATCAAACTGACTGCACACTCACCGTGCTTCCGTTCTGAAGCGGGTTCCTATGGTCGCGATACCCGTGGTCTGATCCGTATGCACCAGTTCGACAAAGTCGAAATGGTCCAGATCGTACGCCCGGAAGAGTCTATGGCTGCGCTGGAAGAGATGACCGGTCATGCTGAAAAAGTGCTGGAGCTGCTGGGTCTGCCATACCGCCGCCTGGCGCTGTGTACTGGTGACATGGGCTTTAGCGCCTGCAAAACCTTCGACCTGGAAGTCTGGGTTCCGGCGCAGGGCACCTACCGTGAAATCTCCTCCTGTTCCAACGTCGGGGATTTCCAGGCTCGCCGTATGCAATCGCGTTGCCGCAACAAGTCTGACAAGAAAATCCGTCTGGTTCATACTCTGAACGGTTCGGGTCTGGCTGTTGGACGTACGCTGGTAGCGGTGCTGGAAAACTATCAGCAGGCTGACGGACGCATCGAAATTCCTGAAGTACTGCGCCCTTACATGAAAGGCCAACAGTACATCGGTTAATCTGCTTTAACGAAAAAAGCGCCTGCGGGCGCTTTTTTTATGCCCCGCTTTTGACATCAGGCAATACCGCTTACTTCCAAAGTAGTAATACTTCCCCCGCAGAGTATTAGCACAATTCACTGCTAACGCTCTCATTCATTATATAAATAACTATATAGCGGTTACTGCCGCACATTTGATCTTTGTGAGCAATCAAAGTGAGAGCCTATGAAACTGAAAACGCCTGAAGCCTTGCTGGCTGCCGAGGTGAGCCGTCGCGGGCTAATGAAAACGACCGCGATTGGCGGCCTGGCAGTGGCCAGCAGCGCATTCACATTGCCTTTTTCACGTCTGGTTTCGGCCACTGATATCGTACCGGCGGTAAAACCGGCTGAAAAAGTGGTCTGGAGTGCCTGCACGGTAAACTGCGGCAGCCGCTGCCCGCTGCGGATGCATGTCGTCGACGGTGAAATTAAGTACGTTGAGACGGACAACACCGGGGATGATAATTACGACGGGCTGCACCAGGTCCGGGCCTGCCTGCGCGGGCGTTCAATGCGCCGTCGCGTTTACAACCCTGACCGCCTGAAATACCCGATGAAGCGCGTAGGCAAACGCGGTGAAGGCAAGTTCGCGCGCATCAGCTGGGATGAAGCCTTTGAGACCATCGCCAGCAATATGCAGCGTTTGATTAAAGATTACGGTAACGAATCGATCTATCTGAACTACGGCACCGGCACCCTTGGCGGCACCATGACACGCTCCTGGCCGCCGGGAAAAACGCTCATTGCCCGTCTGATGAATTGCTGCGGGGGTTACCTTAACCACTACGGCGATTACTCCACTGCGCAAATTGCCGCTGGCCTGAACTACACCTACGGTGGCTGGGCGGATGGCAATAGCCCGTCGGATATCGAAAACAGTCAGTTAGTCGTGCTGTTCGGTAACAACCCCGGTGAAACCCGCATGAGCGGTGGAGGCGTGACGTACTACATTGAACAGGCGCGACAAAAATCCAATGCCCGGATGATCATCATTGACCCACGCTATACCGACACTGGAGCGGGGCGAGAAGATGAGTGGATCCCGATCCGTCCCGGTACCGATGCGGCGCTGATCTCTGCGCTGGCGTGGGTGATGATCCGCGAAGATCTTGTTGACCAGCCGTTCCTTGATAAATATTGCGTCGGCTACGACGAAAAAACGCTGCCGGAAGGTGCACCTGCCAACGGCCACTATAAAGCCTATATCCTCGGTCAGGGCAATGACGGTATCGCCAAAACCCCGGCATGGGCGGCGGCCATCACCGGTATTCCCGAGGCGCGTATTGTGCAACTGGCACGGGAAATTGCCAGCGCAAGACCGGCCTTTATTTCGCAAGGCTGGGGCCCGCAGCGTCATGCTAACGGCGAACTGGTATCCCGGGCGATCTCCATGCTGGCGATTTTGACCGGCAACGTGGGCATCAATGGCGGTAACAGCGGCGCACGAGAAGGCTCATATTCTCTGCCGTTTGTCCGCATGCCAACCCTGGAAAACCCGGTTCAGACCAGTATCTCTATGTTTATGTGGACCGATGCTATCGAGCGTGGCCCGCAGATGACCGCCACCCGTGACGGCGTGCGCGGTAAAGACAAGCTCGACGTGCCGATCAAGATGGTCTGGAACTACGCGGGTAACTGCTTGATCAACCAGCACTCTCAGATCAACCGCACCCATGACATCCTGCAGGATGACAAAAAATGCGAGTTGATTGTGGTGGTGGATTGCCATATGACCTCGTCAGCGAAATATGCCGATATCCTGCTGCCGGACTGCACCGCCTCTGAGCAGATGGACTTCGCGCTGGATGCCTCCTGCGGCAACATGGCGTATGTGATTTTTGCCGATCAGGCGATCACCCCACGCTTCGAATGCAAAACCATCTATGAGATGACCTCCGAGCTGGCAAAACGGATGGGTGTGGAGCAGCAGTTCACCGAAGGCCGCACCCAGGAAGGGTGGATGCGCCATCTGTATGAACAGTCACGCGCGGCTATTCCTGAGCTGCTGCCGTTTGATGAATTCCGCCAGCACGGCATGTTCAAACAATGCGATCCTGAAGGGCATCACGTGGCTTATAAAGCCTTCCGCGCCGATCCGCTCGCTAACCCGCTCACCACGCCGTCCGGCAAAATCGAAATCTACTCCGCGCAGCTGGCGCAGATTGCCGCCAGCTGGGAGCTGGAGCAGGGCGATGTGATCGATCCGCTTCCGGTTTACAGTCCGGGCTTTGAAAACTACGACGATCCGCAGAGTAAAGACTATCCGCTGCAGATGACCGGCTTTCACTACAAAGCGCGTACCCACTCGACTTACGGCAATGTGGATGTGTTGCAGGCGGCCTGCCGCCAGGAGATCTGGATCAATCCGCTGGACGCGCAAAAGCGCGGGATTAAAAACGGCGAACGGGTGCGGATCTTCAATGGTCGCGGGGAAGTGCACATTGAAGCCAAGGTGACGCCGCGTATTCTGCCTGGCGTTGTCGCCTTAGGCGAAGGAGCCTGGTACAACCCGGATGCCAGCCGTGTCGATCAGGCAGGTTGCATTAACGTGTTGACCACGCAACGCCCGTCGCCGCTGGCGAAAGGCAACCCGTCCCACAGTAACCTGGTTCAGGTTGAAAAGGCATAAGGAGTAGCCAATGACCACTCAGTATGGATTTTTTATTGATTCCAGCCGCTGCACCGGGTGTAAAACCTGCGAGCTGGCGTGCAAGGATTACAAAGACCTGACCCCGGACGTCAGCTTCCGCCGCATTTACGAGTACGCGGGCGGCGACTGGCAGGAAGATAATGGCGTCTGGCAGCAGAACGTCTTTGCCTACTACCTGTCGATTGCCTGCAACCACTGCGAGGATCCGGCCTGTACCAAGGTCTGCCCGAGCGGGGCAATGCACAAGCGTGACGACGGCTTTGTGGTGGTAAACGAAGAGGTCTGTATCGGCTGCCGCTACTGCCATATGGCCTGTCCGTACGGCGCGCCGCAGTACAACGCTGCCAAAGGCCATATGACCAAGTGCGACGGCTGCCACGACCGGGTGGCCGACGGCAACAAGCCAATTTGCGTCGAATCCTGCCCGCTGCGGGCGCTGGACTTTGGCCCGATTGACGAGCTGCGCAAAAAGCACGGCAAGCTGGCCGCCGTTGCGCCGCTGCCGTCCGCGCACTTCACTAAGCCAAGTATCGTGATTAAACCCAATGCCAACAGCCGACCGACGGGTGATACCACCGGCTATCTGGCCAATCCAAAGGAGGTGTGAGATGGGGAGTGGATGGCATGAATGGCCGCTGATGATTTTCACGGTCTTTGGGCAGTGCGTTGTGGGTGGTTTTATGGTGCTCGCCCTGGCGCTGTTCAAAGGGGATCTGTCGCGCGATAAGCAGCAGCGCCTGCTTATCAGTATGCTGGTGCTGTGGGTGCTGATGGGGGTGGGTTTTGTCGCCTCCACGCTGCATCTCGGTTCGCCGCTGCGCGCCTTTAACTCGCTTAATCGCGTGGGGGAGTCCGCGCTGAGCAACGAAATTGCCAGCGGCGCGCTGTTCTTCGCCGTTGGCGGACTGGGCTGGCTGCTGGCGATACTCGGGAGAATGCCTGCGGGGTTACGCTCCCTGTGGCTGATGGTGACCATGGTACTGGGCGTCATCTTTGTCTGGATGATGGTCCGGGTTTACAACACTATCGACACCGTGCCGACCTGGTACAGTATCTGGACGCCGCTAAGCTTCTTCCTGACGATGTTTATTGGCGGGCCGCTGCTCGGCTATTTACTGCTGCGCGTAGCAGGTATTGAGGGCTGGGCGATGCGCCTGCTGCCGGTGGTGACGCTGTTGGCATTGACCGTTAGCGTGGTGGTGGCGCTGATGCAGGGTGCGGAGCTGGCGACAATTTCCAGTTCTCTCCAGCAGGCGTCTAGCCTGGTGCCAGATTACGGTTCGTTAATGGCCTGGCGCGTGGTGTTGCTGGTGGCTGCGCTGGCGTGCTGGATCGTACCGCAACTGAAGGGCCATCGCCCGGCGTTACCGCTGCTGTCGCTGGCGTTAGTACTGATGCTGGCGGGCGAACTGATCGGTCGCGGCGTGTTTTACGGGCTGCATATGACGGTGGGTGTGGCCGTGGCCAGCTAAGCGCGTATTACGTTATAACCAGCCGGGACAATGTGCCCGGCTTTTCATTTGCCAATCATGAAATTTTTCAACTGAACCTTTGGCTCTGGTTTAATTTTATATCAATAAAAACAGACAGATATTAAATGTGTGTCGTGCCGCTAAGCGAAGCAGGATAAGTTTTTCAAATCGATAGCGTGCAAATCGTGCGAGCGGCGTAAGTGGATGGATTGACTTTGTTTTTGCCAGTGGCATGATGCGCACGAAATCTGAACATCCTCACGGTTTTTAATCCATGTCTACCTATTCCCGCCCAGTGCAGCTGTTGCTCTGTGGCCTGCTTTTGCTGACCCTGGCGATCGCGGTGTTAAACACCCTGGTCCCGCTTTGGCTCGCCCATGAAAACATGCCTACCTGGCAGGTTGGCATGATTGGCTCGTCCTATTTTACCGGCAACTTGCTGGGCACGGTGATCGCCGGTAAGATGATTAAGCGCCTGGGCTTTAATCGCTGCTATTACCTGGCGTCGCTGATTTTCGCCGTCGGCTGTGTCGGTCTGGGGCTGATGATGGGCTTCTGGAGCTGGATGAGTATGCGCTTCGTTGCCGGAGTAGGCTGCGCGATGATCTGGGTGGTGGTTGAAAGCGCCCTGATGTGCAGCGGGACGGCGCATAACCGCGGGCGCCTGCTGGCCGCTTATATGATGGTTTACTACGTGGGTACCGTACTCGGTCAGGTGATGGTCAGTAAATTACCGACCGATCTGATGAGCGTGCTGCCGTGGGTCACCGGTCTGGTACTGGCTGCGATCCTGCCGCTGCTGTTCACCCGTATTCTCAATCAACACAATGACCATCAGGAACCGGCTCGCGTCTGGCCAATGTTCCGCCTTCGCCAGGCCCGTCTTGGTGTGAACGGCTGCATTATTTCCGGGATTGTGCTCGGGTCACTGTATGGCCTGATGCCGCTCTACCTGAACCACCAGGGCGTCAGCGATGCCGGGATTGGTTTCTGGATGGCGGTGATGGTGAGCGCCGGGATCGTCGGGCAATGGCCGATTGGCCGTCTTGCCGACAAATTTGGCCGTCTGCTGGTACTGCGCGTTCAGGTATTTGTGGTGATCATGGGCTGTATGGCAATGCTTGGTAACGCGTCGATGGCACCTGCGCTGTTCATCCTCGGTGCGGCGGGCTTTACGCTCTATCCGGTGGCGATGGCCTGGGCTTGCGAAAAAGTGGAACAGCATCAGCTGGTGGCGATGAACCAGGCGCTGCTGTTGAGCTATACCATCGGCAGCCTGCTGGGGCCGACATTGACGGCGATGCTGATGCAGAACTATTCCGACAATCTGCTGTTTGTCATGATTGCCAGCGTGTCGTTTATCTATCTGTTAATGCTGCTGCGTAAAGCGGGGGAACATCCTACGCCCGTGGCACATGCCTGATGCCAAAAAAAGCCCGGCTGAATGAGCCGGGCTTTTTGTTAATACATCACTTTGTGACCGTACTGCTCCAGAATGCCTTTCACCCGCTCCATGGTCTCTTTCTTCGGCGGCTTAACGCCATCGAGCTTGTACTCCTCGCCCATTGCCACCCACTTGTGTTTGCCCAACTCGTGATACGGCAGCAGTTCGATCTTTTCAACGTTGCCCATGTCGCGGGTGAACTCACCCAGGCGGTGCGCGGAGTCGTCATCGTCTGACCAGCCCGGAACCACCACGTAGCGGATCCAGGTTTTGATGCCTTTACCCGAAATGTATTTCGCGAACTCAAGGGTACGGTGGTTAGACACGCCCACCAGGTTCTGGTGGATTTCGTCGTTCATCTGTTTGAGATCCAGCATCACCAGGTCGGTCACTTCCAGCAGTTCATCAATCACCGGATCGTAACGACGCACAAAGCCGTTGGTATCCAGGCAAGTATGAATACTCTCTTTACGACAGGCGCGGAACCAGTCGCGCACAAATTCGGCCTGCAGGATTGCTTCACCACCTGATGCGGTCACGCCGCCGCCGGAAGCATTCATAAAGTGGCGGTAGGTCACCACCTCTTTCATTAATTCATCAACGGTGACTTCTTTGCCGCCGTGGGTATCCCAGGTATCGCGGTTATGGCAGTACAGGCAGCGCATCAGGCAGCCCTGGAAGAAGGTAATGAAGCGGATGCCCGGGCCATCGACGGTGCCACAGGACTCAAAGGAGTGAATGCGACCAATAGTTGACATTGCGGTGATATCTCCAGATTCGGCCCGTCCGGGGCCTGTTTATGTGCACAACTCAAACGGCTGTGTCGAGTCTGTTTTGGCTGTTATCCATTCAGTATAGATAGCGGACAAAAGAGACTGTGGGGCGGGGGGTGTTAAAAAGGCCCCACTTGTGTGGAGCCTTTATTGTACGCTTTTTACTGCGTGATTTCAGTCAAATCCAATTACATGGATTGAGTGAAAGTACGGGTAATAACGTCTTTCTGCTGTTCTTTAGTCAGCGAGTTGAAACGTACTGCGTAGCCAGATACACGAATGGTCAGCTGCGGATATTTTTCCGGATGTTCCATCGCATCGAGCAGCATTTCACGGTTCATGACGTTCACGTTCAGGTGCTGACCACCTTCGATGGACGCTTCGTGATGGAAGTAACCGTCCATCAGACCCGCGAGGTTGGTTTTACGCACTTCGTCGTCTTTACCCAGCGCGTTCGGCACGATAGAGAAGGTATAAGAGATACCATCTTTTGCGTAAGCAAACGGCAGTTTAGCCACGGAGGTCAGAGAGGCAACAGCACCTTTCTGGTCACGACCGTGCATTGGGTTAGCACCTGGTCCGAATGGCGCGCCAGCACGACGACCGTCTGGGGTGTTACCGGTTTTCTTACCATACACAACGTTAGAGGTGATGGTCAGAACAGACTGAGTCGGGATTGCATCACGGTAGGTAGTCAGTTTCTGAATTTTCTTCATGAAACGTTCAACCAGGTCAACCGCCATGTCATCAACGCGAGAGTCGTTGTTACCAAACTGCGGGTATTCGCCTTCGATTTCGAAGTCGATAGCCAGACCGTCTTCGTCACGAATCGGTTTAACTTTCGCATATTTAATAGCAGACAGGGAGTCAGCTGCAACGGACAGACCTGCGATACCACATGCCATGGTGCGAACCACGTCACGGTCGTGCAGAGCCATCAGAGAGGCTTCGTAGCTGTACTTGTCGTGCATGAAGTGAATGACGTTCAGTGCGGTGACGTACTGTTTAGCCAACCAGTCCATGAAGTGATCCATGCTGTCCATCACTTCGTTGAAGTCCAGCACGTCGCTTTTGATTGGTTCAGACTTAGGACCAACCTGGATTTTCAGTTTTTCATCAACGCCGCCGTTGATAGCATACAGCATGGTTTTCGCGAGGTTAGCGCGAGCACCGAAGAACTGCATTTGCTTACCAACAATCATCGGGCTAACGCAGCAAGCGATAGCGTAATCGTCGTTGTTGAAGTCAGGACGCATCAGGTCATCGTTCTCGTACTGCAGAGAAGAGGTGTCGATGGACACTTTAGCGGCATATTTTTTGAAGTTCAGTGGCAGTTTTTCAGACCACAGAATGGTGATGTTCGGCTCTGGAGACGGCCCCATGGTGTACAGGGTGTTCAGGAAGCGGAAGCTGCTTTTGGTCACCAGAGTACGGCCATCTACACCCATACCGGCGATAGATTCTGTTGCCCAGATTGGGTCACCAGAGAACAGCTCATCGTATTCTGGGGTACGCAGGAAGCGAACCATACGCAGTTTCATGACCAGGTGGTCAATCATTTCCTGTGCGTCGATTTCAGTGATTTTGCCTGCTTTCAGGTCACGTTCGATGTAAGCATCCAGGAAGGTGGATACGCGACCGAAGGACATTGCTGCACCGTTCTGAGACTTAACAGCGGCCAGGTAGCCGAAGTAGGTCCACTGAATAGCTTCCTGAGCGTTGGTTGCTGGAGCAGAGATATCGCAACCGTATTTAGCCGCCATCTCTTTGATCTGACCGAGTGCACGATACTGCTCGGAGATCTCTTCACGCAGACGGATAGTCGCTTCCAGGTTTACGCCGTTTTCCATGTCAGACTGCAGAGACAGGAACTGTGCGTATTTGTCTTTCATCAGGTAGTCGATACCGTACAGCGCGACGCGACGGTAGTCACCGATGATACGGCCACGGCCATAAGCATCTGGCAGACCGGTCAGCACGCCAGATTTACGGCAGTTCAGGATGTCTTTGGTGTAAACGTCAAACACGCCCTGGTTGTGGGTTTTGCGGTATTCGCTGAAGATTTTTTTCAGCATTGGGTCCAGTTCGCGATTGTACGCTTTGCATGAACCTTCAACCATTTTGATGCCACCGAACGGAATAATGGCACGTTTCAGTGGAGCTTCAGTCTGCAGACCAACGATCTTCTCGAGGGACTTCTGGATATAGCCCGCGTCGTGAGAAGTGATGGTAGAGGCAATGGAGGTGTCGAAATCAACAGGCGCGTGAGTGCGGTTTTCCTGTTTAACACCTTCCATAACGTTGTCCCACAGGGTCGTGGTTGCGTCGGTTGCACCGGCCAGGAAGGATTCGTCACCTTCATATGGAGTGTAGTTTTTCTGGATAAAGTCACGGACGTTGACTTCGTTCTGCCAATCACCTTTGGCAAAACCTTCCCAGGCTGTGGCTAACTTTTCATTAAGCTCGGACATGTGATACCTACCTTCTTAAGTGGATTTTTTATTTACTGCCTGAGATAACCATTAATGATGGCTATCGCCACGCAGGTAAATGACCCAGTATGTCAACCCAACCAGCAGACCCCCGCCGATAATGTTCCCGATTGTGACTGGGATCAGATTATCAGTGATGAAGTTCATAACGGTTAAGTGAGAGAAATTTTCCGGGCTGGAACCAACTGCGGTCCAGAATTCCGGGCTGGCAAAGTCGCGGATTACGATACCGAAAGGGATCATAAACATGTTTGCGATACTGTGCTCAAAGCCGCTGGCAACGAACATACCGACAGGCAGAACCATAATCATGGCCTTGTCCATCAGGCTGCGTCCGGAGTAGCTCATCCAGACGGCCAGGCAAACCATCAGGTTGGCGAGGATGCCCAGAGCGACGGCTTCGATAAAGGTGTGATGTACTTTATGGTCAGCGGTTTGCAGGACGTTCAGTCCCCATGCGCCGTTGGCGGTCATGTATTCACCCGACAACCACATCAACAGGACAAACAGCAGGCAGCCAATCAGGTTTCCAACGTAAACGTTGAGCCAGTTTTTTGCCAGTTGACCCCAGGTAATCCTACCGCTGGCTTTCGCCACCACGATGAGCACCGTCGAGGTAAAGAGGTCGGCACCGCAAATGACGCATAGAATCAGACCCAGCGAGAAACAGATACCGCCAATCAGCTTAGCGATGCCGAAAGGCATCCCGGCAGTGCCGGTGGTGGCGGTGATATAGAACACAAACGCAATGGAGATGAACACACCGGCGGTTATCGCCAGGAAGAACGTCGTCAGCGGTTGTTTCGTAGCTTTATAGACACCCGCTTCTTCGGCCACTTTGGCCATTGCAGCTGGGAGTAAAAGATCAAAAGGGTTGTCAGCTTTCACACTAACTCTCTCTTTATTAAGTCGGCGACGAGATACTAACAAAGCATTATAGAAGAGAAATTGATGTAGATCATATCTCGCCTGGCTTATAGGCCCGCACAGTGCGTGGTTTTCCAGCAAAAGCAGGGTAAGTGTTTGATTATCCGTATAAAAATAAATTTTAAAAGTTACAAAATGATTTGATTTTTTTCTCCCGACTCCCTCCAGGCCAGTTAATTACTATGGAGTATTTAACATGAAAAGTAACAATAAGCCTCAGGCAGCCATTATTGTAGTCACTCTTCCTTAACTTAATTATTACATTTGAATTTTATTGCCAAAGAAATAAAAAAACGGGGCAATTAAATTGCCCCGTAATATAACGTAGGTGATTGTATACGCCTACAGTTTGTAATACTAATCGCCGCTATTTTGCCCAGTAAACGCTTTTCGCTTTCTGCAGTTTCTCATAGGCTTTCAGCAGTGACTGGTGAGCAGGGAAGGCTTTAAGATCGCTATCAACAGCCTGCAAGCCGTGGAAAGGTGCTTCGCCGCTCAGGGCCGCGCTGGCGGTGTCCACGGCTTCTGCACCGTACATACGCACAAATGCGTTGAGATACTGCAGCGGTTGACGCTCTTCTTCCTGGGCCAGTAACAGCAGCGTTTGCAGGCAACGGTAGTAATTTGCGCGTTCTGCACTGAAGATAGAGGCGTTAAATTCGATGGTCCATTCGGTCCAGATCAGCGCCTGTTCCAGATCGCCACCCGCCAGCGCCAGCATCGCCTTCAGCTCGCCAATGCGCAGGGTGTACCAGCCGTTATCTTTGCCTGTTGCCAGACCCAGCAGCTCACGCACGCGCGTAAAGTCGTCGTGGCCTTCGTCATCCAGTTGGGTGATAAGGTTCAGGTAATCCTCTTTCTCCCAGCTGCTTTCAGGCAGGGCCAGCAGCGTTTCGCGCAGATGGGCGCCCATGCTGTTATTGGCGAGCCACAGATCTTCTACCGGATAGATGTCGGACATGCCCGGCACCAGAATACGGCACGCGTAAACGCTCAGGTGCTCGTAATCGGCGATGTACACTTCCTGATCTTCTGCAGCGAAGATTGCCATCAGCGTAGCGAACTCTTCTTCGGTGGTGCCTGAGAAGCTCCAGTCAACAAACGGATAATCCGCATCCTGCTTGAACATATCCCAGGAAATGGAACCGCTGGAATCGATGAAGTGGGTTTCCAGGTTGGCATGCTCACCCACTTCTTCATCATCGAAGGTAGGGGCAGTAAAGACGTCGAGATCTTTCAGGCTACGGCCCTGCAGCAGCTCGGTGACGGTACGCTCCAGCGCCACGCCAAAGTCCGGGTGCGCGCCAAACGAGGCGAAACAGGTACCGTTAGCTGGGTTGAACAGCACGACGCAGATGACCGGATAGTTGCCGCCCAGCGAGCCATCATAAGCAAAGATCGGGAAGCCTTCGGCTTCGAGTTTTGCGATGGACTCCACTACGCCAGGGTAACGCGCCAGCACATCGGCTGGGATTTCCGGCAGGCTAATGGATTCGGCGATAATACGGTTTTTGATGTAGCGTTCGAAGACTTCAGACAGGCCCTGAACACGCGCTTCGTTGCGGGTGTTGCCTGCTGACATGCCGTTGGAGACATACAGGTTGCCGATGATATTCATCGGGATATACACCGTTTGCTCATCAGACTGACGGGTAAACGGCAGGGCGCAGATACCACGCTCATCGTTACCTGACTGCAGATCCACCAGCATGCCGGCGGTCAGCTGGTTGTCCAGATCGTAAAACGCACGCAGACGATCGTCGAGAATGCCTTCCGGCAGCTCGTCATCTTCGGTCAGTGGGAACCATTTTTCATTCGGATAGTGAACAAACGGGCCATTTGCCACGGTGTCACCCAGCCAGAAATCAGCAAAGAAATAGTTGGTGGACAGACGTTCAAAATATTCACCCAGCGCGGAGGCCAGCGCCGCTTTTTTGGTGGCGCCTTTACCATTGGTAAAGCACAGCGCGCACTCTTTATCGCGGATATGAACTGACCAGACGTGAGGAACCGGGTTGAGCCAGGAGGCTTCTTCGATGTTAAAGCCCAGGTCGGTCAGTTTTTGCTGGAAGCGAGCGATGGAATATTCCAGGGCGGCGTCTTTGCCGGGGATAAACGTTTGAGTCATGGCATTCACTTATATCGTACGGAAAGCGCGCAATGATACGGGTTTTGCATGACAGGCGCTATCCTCCCGGCGGTTTCAACGAAAATAAAAGCCTCGTCTATGCTTACTGGCAGTAACCTACTGTTAAGGCATAAAAAAATGAAAGCGTTCGATCTGCACCGAATGGCATTTGATAAGGTCCCGCCCGACTTTTTATGGGAAGTAGCGCTGCGCAGCCTGTACACCTTTGTTTTGGTCTTTCTGTTCCTCAAAATTACCGGTCGTCGTGGCGTGCGGCAAATGTCGCTGTTCGAGGTGCTGATTATTCTGACGCTGGGCTCGGCAGCCGGGGACGTTGCCTTTTATGATGACGTACCGATGCTCCCGGTGCTGATCGTGTTTGTTACCCTGGGCCTGCTGTACCGGCTGGTGATGTGGCTGATGTCGAAAAGCGAAAAGCTGGAAGATTTGTTAGAAGGCAAACCCGTGGTCATCGTGGAAGGTGGCCAGCTTGCCTGGGAAGAACTAAACCACGCCAATATGACGGAGTTCGAATTCTTTATGGAGCTCCGCCTGAACAGCGTCGAACAGCTGGGGCAGGTGCGGCTGGCGATTATGGAGACCAACGGGCAAATCAGCGTCTATTACTATATTGACGACGAGGTAAAACCGGGGCTGTGCATTTTGCCCGACAAGTGCATTGAGCGCTTTGTGCGTGTACCGGATGAGGGGGAATATGCCTGCATTCGCTGTAGCCACGTCCTGACCCTGTCCGCCGGGGAGCAACGTTTATGCCCACGCTGCAAACACCCGCAGTGGACAAAGGCCAGCCGGGCGAAACGCATCACCTGATAGCCATTATGTCGGTTTTGTTACCGCTGCACGGTGGAATGTGTTGTGTGAAGCAGCGCACATTTTACTGCTCGTCAGTTTTAGTCATTGCGGCGCGTGTGACTGAATGATAAAACCGATATCCACAGTTATAACTTATGGCTTTTAGCGTGGTGAGGGGAAATGGCTCAGGTCTTTAATTTTAGTTCAGGTCCGGCAATGTTACCGGCAGAGGTGCTCAAACAGGCTCAACAGGAGCTGTGTGACTGGAACGGTCTGGGCACGTCGGTGATGGAAGTCAGCCACCGTGGTAAAGAGTTTATTCAGGTGGCGGAAGAGGCAGAAGCGGATTTTCGTTTTCTGCTGAATATCCCCTCAAACTACAAAGTTTTGTTCTGCCACGGCGGCGGTCGCGGCCAGTTCGCAGGGCTCCCGCTGAACCTGCTGGGTGACAAAACCACCGCAGACTATGTGGACGCCGGCTACTGGGCGGCAAGCGCAGTGAAAGAGGCCCACAAATACTGTTCACCGAATGTCATTGACGCTAAAACCACGGTTGACGGTTTGCGTGCCGTGAAACCGATGAACGAATGGCAGTTATCCCGCGATGCGGCATATCTGCACTACTGCCCGAATGAAACCATCGACGGTATTGCGATCCACGAAACGCCAGACTTTGGCAACGACGTGGTGGTCGCGGCCGATTTCTCGTCGACCATCCTCTCTGGCCCGCTTGATGTTAGCCGCTTTGGCGTGATTTACGCCGGCGCGCAGAAAAACATCGGCCCGGCTGGTCTGACGCTGGTGATTGTGCGTGAAGACCTGCTGGGTAAAGCCCATAAAGCCTGCCCGTCGATTCTCGATTACAGCGTTCTGAATGAGAACGATTCGATGTTCAACACCCCGCCGACGTTTGCCTGGTATCTTTCTGGTCTGGTCTTTAAATGGCTGCGTAATAACGGTGGTGTGGCGCAGATGGATAAGATCAACCAGCAGAAAGCTGAGCTGCTGTATGGCACGATCGACGCCAGCGACTTCTATCGCAATGACGTGGCCAAAGCGAACCGTTCACGCATGAACGTGCCATTCCAGCTGGCAGACAGCAATCTGGATAAGCTGTTCCTCGAAGAGTCGTTTGCTGCAGGCCTGCATGCGCTGAAAGGCCACCGCGTTGTGGGCGGTATGCGTGCTTCTATTTATAACGCTATGCCGCTCGAAGGCGTTCAGGCTCTGACCGCGTTCATGACAGACTTCGAACGTCGCCACGGTTAAGCCCGCCCGTGTTCACCCCCGTAGCTCGGCTGCGGGGTTTTTTATTATGTTGAGTTGAGAGTTAAGCTTCATGGAATCCCTGACGTTACAACCTATCGCGCGGGTAGATGGCACCATTAATCTGCCTGGTTCAAAAAGTGTCTCGAACCGCGCCTTGCTGCTGGCAGCGCTGGCAAACGGTACCACTGTCCTCACCAATCTGCTGGACAGCGATGACGTTCGCCATATGCTCAATGCGCTGAAAGCGTTGGGCGTTCAGTTTACCCTGTCTGCCGACCGTACCCGTTGTGAAGTGACCGGTAATGCCGGTGCGCTGCAGTCAGCCGACGCGCTGGAGCTGTTCCTCGGTAACGCCGGTACGGCGATGCGTCCGCTGGCGGCGGCACTGTGTCTGGGCAGCAATGATATCGTGCTGACCGGTGAGCCGCGGATGAAAGAGCGTCCAATCGGCCATCTGGTGGATGCCCTGCGTCAGGGTGGCGCACAGATTGATTATCTGGAGCAAGAAAATTACCCGCCGCTGCGCCTGCGCGGTGGCTTTACCGGTGGCGACGTGGCGGTAGACGGTAGCGTCTCCAGCCAGTTTCTGACCGCGCTACTGATGACCGCGCCACTGGCTCCGCAGGATACCGTCATCACCATCAAAGGTGAGCTGGTATCGAAACCGTATATCGACATCACGCTGCATCTGATGAATACCTTCGGCGTCGAGGTCGAAAACCAGAACTACCAGCGCTTTGTGGTACGCGGTGCGCAGCAGTATCAGACCCCGGGCAACTATCTGGTAGAAGGCGATGCCTCGTCTGCGTCCTACTTCCTTGCGGCAGGCGCCATTAAAGGTGGCACTGTCAAAGTCACCGGGATCGGTCGCAACAGCGTGCAGGGCGACATTCGCTTTGCTGATGTGCTGGAAAAGATGGGCGCGGTTGTCACCTGGGGCGATGACTTCATCTCCTGTACTCACGGCGAGATGAATGCTATCGATATGGACATGAACCATATCCCTGATGCGGCAATGACCATTGCTACGGCGGCGCTGTTTGCCAAAGGGACCACGACCCTGCGCAACATCTATAACTGGCGCGTGAAAGAGACTGACCGCCTGTTCGCGATGGCAACGGAATTGCGTAAAGTGGGTGCAGAAGTGGAAGAGGGTGAGGATTACATTCGCGTGACCCCACCTGCCCACCTGCAGGTGGCTGAAATCGGCACCTACAACGATCACCGTATGGCAATGTGCTTCTCGCTGGTGGCGCTGTCGGATACCCCGGTCACTATTCTTGATCCGAAATGCACCGCGAAAACCTTCCCGGACTATTTCGAACAGCTGGCGCGCATCAGTACGCTTGCCTGATGAACCTGTGCCGCATCGCCCGATGCGGCCTTTCCTTACGCTTCCTGACGTTGTCATCGTCCATTTCTTCTACACTCAGCTTCATTCATTCTGCAATTTGCACGCAAAGGTAACAGTTGTGCGGTCAGGCGCGTATAATGCGCGGCGTTCATACATCAGTATGCCTACATTAAGGAGATAAAGATGACGGCAATTGCCCCGGTAATTACCATTGACGGGCCGAGTGGTGCGGGTAAAGGCACGCTGTGCAAAGCGATGGCGGAAGCATTGCAATGGCATCTTTTAGATTCGGGAGCAATCTATCGCGTGCTGGCACTGGCCGCGTTGCACCATCACGTGGATGTGGCGTCGGAAGAGGCCCTTGTGCCGCTGGCGGCCCACCTGGATGTGCGCTTTGTCTCCACCAATGGCAATCTTGAAGTGATCCTGGAAGGGGAAGACGTTAGCGGAGAAATTCGCACCCAGGACGTGGCCAATGCGGCCTCTCAGGTGGCGGCATTCCCGCGCGTTCGCGAGGCACTGTTACGTCGCCAGCGTGCGTTCCGCGATGCACCAGGCCTGATCGCCGATGGACGCGATATGGGGACCGTTGTTTTTCCTGATGCGCCGGTAAAAATCTTCCTTGATGCCTCTTCGGAAGAGCGTGCGCAACGCCGCATGCTACAGTTGCAGGAAAAAGGCTTTAGTGTTAACTTTGAACGTCTTTTGTCCGAGATAAAAGAACGTGACGATCGCGACAGAAATCGCGCCGTTGCGCCGCTTGTTCCAGCAGATGATGCATTAGTTCTGGATTCTACCAGTTTAACTATTGAGCAAGTGATTGAAAAAGCGCTACAATACGCGCGCCAAAAACTGGCAATCGCGTAACCGCGACAGATTTGAAGTACCCCCGCTGCAATGGATTGTCGGCGGGTATGTGAAACAACCCCATCCGGCATGGAGCTGCGTGGACGTTATATTAACCTGAAGATTAAACATGACTGAATCTTTTGCTCAACTATTTGAAGAATCCTTAAAAACAATCGAAACCCGTCCGGGTTCCATCGTTCGTGGTGTTGTTGTTGCTATCGACAAAGATATCGTACTGGTTGACGCCGGTCTGAAATCTGAGTCTGCCATTCCGGCAGAGCAGTTCAAAAACGCCCAGGGCGAGCTGGAAATCCAGGTTGGTGACGAAGTTGACGTTGCTCTGGATGCAGTAGAAGACGGCTTCGGTGAAACCTTGCTGTCCCGTGAAAAAGCTAAACGTCACGAAGCTTGGATCACGCTGGAAAAAGCTTACGAAGAAGCTGAAACTGTAGTCGGTGTTATCAACGGCAAAGTTAAAGGTGGCTTCACTGTTGAGCTGAATGGTATTCGCGCGTTCCTGCCAGGTTCACTGGTAGACGTTCGTCCAGTCCGTGACACCCTGCACCTCGAAGGCAAAGAGCTTGAGTTCAAAGTCATCAAGCTTGACCAGAAGCGTAACAACGTTGTTGTTTCCCGTCGTGCTGTTATCGAATCCGAAAACAGTGCAGAACGCGATCAGCTGCTGGAAAACCTGCAGGAAGGCATGGAAGTCAAAGGTATCGTTAAGAACCTCACTGACTACGGCGCATTCGTTGATCTGGGTGGCGTTGATGGCCTGCTGCACATCACCGACATGGCGTGGAAACGCGTTAAGCACCCAAGCGAAATCGTGAACGTTGGCGACGAAATCACTGTTAAAGTGCTGAAGTTCGACCGCGAGCGTACTCGTGTGTCCCTGGGCCTGAAACAGCTGGGCGAAGATCCATGGGTCGCTATCGCTAAGCGTTACCCAGAAGGTACCAAACTGACTGGCCGCGTGACCAACCTGACTGACTACGGCTGCTTCGTTGAAATCGAAGAAGGCGTTGAAGGCCTGGTGCACGTTTCCGAAATGGACTGGACCAACAAAAACATCCACCCATCCAAAGTTGTTAACGTTGGTGACGTAGTGGAAGTTATGGTTCTGGATATCGACGAAGAACGTCGTCGTATCTCCCTGGGCCTGAAGCAGTGCAAAAACAACCCATGGCAGCAGTTCGCGGAAACCCACAACAAGGGCGACCGTGTTGAAGGTAAAATCAAGTCAATCACTGACTTCGGTATCTTCATCGGCCTGGACGGCGGCATCGACGGCCTGGTTCACCTGTCTGACATCTCCTGGAACGTTACAGGCGAAGAAGCAGTACGTGAATTCAAAAAAGGCGACGAAATCGCAGCTGTTGTTCTGCAGGTTGACGCAGAGCGTGAGCGTATCTCCCTGGGCGTTAAACAGCTCGCAGAAGATCCGTTCAACAACTGGGTTGCAGTGAACAAGAAAGGCGCAATCGTAAACGGTAAAGTCACTGCAGTTGACGCTAAAGGCGCAACCGTAGAACTGGCTGATGGCGTTGAAGGTTACCTGCGTGCTTCCGAAGCTTCCCGTGACCGCGTTGAAGATGCAACTCTGGTTCTGAGCGTAGGCGACGACGTTGAAGCTAAATTCACCGGCGTTGATCGTAAGAACCGTGCAATCAGCCTGTCTGTTCGTGCTAAAGACGAAGCTGATGAGAAAGATGCAATCGCAACTGTTAACAAACAGGAAGATGTAGGTTTCTCCAACAACGCAATGGCTGAAGCTTTCAAAGCAGCTAAAGGCGAGTAAGTTACTCTCTGAGTGACTTGACAGATTGCAGGATTCGTCCTGTAATCAATAACAAAGGGCGGCTACGGCCGCCCTTGTTTAAGCTGTTTAGCTCATTTGTTGAAGGAACCGGAGGAATCATGACCAAGTCAGAATTGATTGAGAGACTTGCCAGTCAGCAATCGCATATCCCTGCTAAAGCAGTGGAAGATGCGGTAAAAGAGATGTTGGAGCATATGGCCACCACTCTTGCACAGGGCGAGCGCATTGAAATCCGCGGTTTCGGTAGTTTCTCTCTGCACTATCGTGCTCCACGTACCGGGCGTAACCCGAAGACTGGCGATAAAGTCGAGCTGGAAGGTAAGTACGTTCCACACTTTAAGCCGGGTAAAGAACTGCGCGATCGCGCCAACATTTACGAAGACTGAGTTTTCCCTTCGGGTAAAACTGAGTTGTCAAAAGAAAGCACCTGCGGGTGCTTTTTTTGTGGCTGTTTTACTATCCTGACGTTACGCTGCAATTCTTGTCTGCGATTGCTGCAAACCAATAAACACTCGCCAGCCTTCCTCGTACTCTTGCATTTTCCAGCCTGACACTCCGTATCCGAAGCCGCACACTTGCCCGAAACAGGGAGGTGTGAATGAATTTGTCTGCCCTGGCGACATGTCTGATTCTCGCCATTTTGCCGCTACTGTGGTTGCCCGCGCTGCCCGAACTGCCCGTCATTCACGCTACTGTTTTCGTTGGGGCGGTGCTGGCCTTGACGTGTGGGAAAGCCGCTCGCTGTACCGGCCTCTGGCTGCTCTTTTTTGCCTGGGGAGCACTGGCTGCGCTGAGTGCCGTCTGGCCGATGCAGCATCTGACCACGGGGCCGCAGAAGGCAGAGGTGGAGATCATCACCAGTGATGGCGCGACGGAGCATCAGGCGAGGATCGTTCGACTCAACGGTAAGAGGATGATACCGGCGCTGGGTCTCACCTTGTATGGCAATGCTTTGCCGCAGGTGGGATGTGCCGGGCAACGCTGGAACATGACCTTATCGCTACGGGCCGTTCACGGTCAGCTCAACGAGGGAGGATTCGATTCTCAGCGCTTTGCCCTGGCGCAGCATCAACCCTTGACCGGGCGTTTTACCCAGGCTGAGGTGAAGCAGAGCCGCTGCAGCCTGCGCGCGCGTTATCTCGCATCGCTAACGACGACGCTCGCCCCCTATAGTTGGGGGCCGGTGTTGCTGGGACTGGGCATGGGGGAGCGCCTGGCGGTGACGCCGGAGATTAAAAATCTGATGCGCGAGACCGGTACCGCACATCTGATGGCAATCTCGGGTTTGCATATCGCACTGGCCGCCTCGGTTATTTGGTTGGTGGTGCGGGGCATTCAGTTTTTTTTGCCCAGTCGCTGGGTGGGCTGGCGCATGCCGCTGGTGGCGGGATTTTGCTTTGCGGCCTTTTACGCCTGGCTAACGGGTATGCAGCCGCCGGCGTTGCGCACGGTGGTCTCCCTGGCGGTGTATCTGGCGCTGCGACTGAGCGGTCGCCGCTGGTCATCGTGGCAGGTCTGGCGGGTTTGCGTTGCGGCGATTTTGCTGGTCGATCCGCTGGCGGTGCTCTCACAGAGCCTTTTGCTTTCTGCCTTTGCAGTGGCGGCGCTGATTTTCTGGTATCAGTGGGTGCCAAAACAACGCTGGTCATTGCCGTGGATCCTCCGTGCAGGGGTTAACCTGTTGCATCTGCAGCTCGGGATGCTGCTGCTATTGCTGCCGGTGCAGGTGGTGGTCTTTCATGGGTTTAGCCTGTCTTCGCTGGTGGCGAACTTGATTGCGGTCCCGCTGGTGACCTTTATCTCGGTGCCGCTTATTTTGTTGGGGATGTGGCTGCACCTCTGGCCATTCCCTGGTGTGGAAAACGCAGTCTGGATGCTCGCTGACCGCTCCCTGTCGCTGCTGTTTAGTTTTTTAACCACGCTGCCAGACGGCTGGATAACGGTCGATAAACGCTGGCTGTGGCTGACTTTACTGCCCTGGGTGGCGATCATTGGCTGGCGAATGCGCGTCGTCCGGGTCTACCCGATAGTCTGCCTTTCAACCCTGATAATGCTTACCTTCCCGCTATGGCACAGCAGTAAAACGGAGGGATGGGCCGTACATATGCTTGATGTCGGCCAGGGGTTGGCGATAGTTATCGAACGACAGGGCAGGGTAATTTTGTATGATACCGGTCCCGCATGGCCCGGCGGTGATAGCGCCCAGCAGCAGATTATCCCCTGGCTGCGCTGGCATCACTTGCGTCCGGAGGGTGTGATTGTCAGCCATGAGCATCTGGACCATATCGGTGGGCTGGATTCATTACGCAAAGCGTGGCCGAAAATGTGGATACGCAGTCCGCTGGGTTGGCCCGGTCATGATCCCTGCTTTCGCGGTCAGCGCTGGCAGTGGCAGGGGCTGACGTTCACTGCGCATTGGCCCATTGCCGCCTCAGCGCAGCGCGGTAACAACGGCTCCTGCGTGGTCAAAATTGAGGATGGCGTGCACAGCGTGTTGTTAACTGGCGATATTGAAGCACAGGGCGAAAAAGCGCTGCTCAGTCGTCACTGGCAATATCTTGCGTCTACACTTATCCAGGTGCCGCACCATGGCAGCAATACCTCGTCGTCACTGCCGCTGGTACAGCGTGCGGGCGGGCAGATTGCGCTGGTGTCAGCCTCCCGCTATAACGCCTGGCGGTTGCCTTCGGTAAAGGTGGCCCGACGTTACAAAAATGAGGGATACCTTTGGCTTACAACCCCCCGATATGGACAAATAACGGTGACGTTTTCACAACAAGGCTGGCAAATCCGACGCTTACGGGAACAAATTTTACCTCGTTGGTATCATCAGTGGTTTGGCGTGCCCGGAGATAACGGGTAGAATATGCGGCTATTTCAACAAATGCTGGTTTTTTGAATGCATAACGACAAAGATCTTTCCACGTGGCAGACCTTCCGGCGACTCTGGCCGGTGATTGTTCCTTACAGAACGGGGCTTATCGTGGCAGCCGTAGCGTTAGTCCTGAACGCAGCCAGCGATACCTTCATGTTATCGCTCCTCAAACCGTTACTGGATGATGGTTTTGGTAAAACGGATCGCTCGGTATTGCTTTGGATGCCTCTGGTGGTTATTGGTCTGATGGTCGTTCGCGGCATCACCAGCTACATTTCCAGCTATTGCCTCTCCTGGGTTTCGGGCAAAGTGGTGATGACTATTCGTCGCCGCCTGTTCAGCCATATGATGGGCATGCCTGTCGCTTTCTTCGATAAGCAGTCAACCGGGACCTTACTGTCGCGTATTACTTACGATTCCGAGCAGGTGGCTGCGTCGTCATCTAATGCGCTGATTACCGTGGTACGTGAAGGGGCTTCCATCATTGGCCTGTTCATTCTGATGTTCTGGTACAGCTGGCAGCTGTCGCTGATCCTTATCGTGCTGGCCCCGGTGGTGTCGATTGCTATTCGCGTGGTCTCCAGGCGTTTTCGTAACATCAGTAAGAACATGCAGAATACGATGGGGCAGGTGACCACCAGCGCCGAGCAGATGCTGAAAGGGCACAAAGAAGTGCTGATTTTTGGTGGCCAGGAAGTTGAAACTCAACGCTTCGATAAGGTCAGCAACAAAATGCGTCTGCAGGGTATGAAGCTGGTTTCAGCCTCTTCTATCTCTGACCCGATCATTCAGCTTATCGCCTCCCTGGCGCTGGCGTTTGTGCTTTATGCTGCCAGCTTCCCAAGCGTCATGGAAACCTTAACCGCCGGTACCATCACCGTCGTCTTCTCGTCCATGATCGCACTGATGCGCCCGCTGAAGTCGCTGACCAACGTGAATGCCCAGTTCCAGCGTGGGATGGCAGCCTGCCAGACGCTGTTCGCGATCCTCGATTCCGAGCAGGAAAAAGATGACGGTAAACGCGTGATTGAGCGTGCAACCGGTGATATCGAATTCCGCAACGTGACCTTTACCTACCCTGGCCGCGACACCCCTGCGCTGCGCAACATCAACCTGACCATTCCGGCAGGGAAAACTGTCGCGCTGGTGGGCCGTTCGGGCTCGGGTAAATCCACTATCGCCAGCCTGATCACCCGTTTCTACGACATTGACGAAGGTCAGATCCTGATCGACGGACACGACTTGCGTGAATATTCCCTGCGGTCGCTGCGTAATCAGGTCGCACTGGTGTCTCAGAATGTGCATCTGTTCAATGATACGGTTGCCAATAACATCGCCTACGCCCGTACGGAAGAGTACAGCCGCGAGCAGATCGAAAATGCCGCGCGGATGGCCTATGCGATGGACTTTATTAATAAGATGGATAACGGCCTGGACACCCTGGTGGGTGAGAATGGCGTGCTGCTTTCCGGCGGTCAGCGTCAGCGTATCGCCATTGCGCGCGCACTGCTGCGTGACAGCCCGATCCTGATCCTTGATGAAGCCACCTCTGCGCTGGATACCGAATCTGAACGTGCGATCCAATCCGCTCTGGACGAACTACAAAAGAACCGCACTTCACTGGTCATTGCGCACCGCCTGTCGACAATCGAAAAAGCCGACGAAATTGTGGTGGTGGAAGATGGTTATATCGTCGAACGGGGCAGCCATGAGGATCTGCTGGCCCATCGCGGTGTATATGCGCAGCTTCATAAGATGCAGTTTGGCGAATGATTGCCCGCATCTGGTCCGGTGAGTCTCCGCTCTGGCTGCTGCTGTTGCCGCTCTCCTGGCTGTATGGCCTGGTCAGCGGCTTGATCCGCCTCAGCTATAAAGTGGGGATCAAGCGGGCCTGGCGTGCACCGGTGCCGGTCGTGGTGGTGGGTAATCTTACCGCAGGCGGTAACGGTAAAACGCCGGTGGTGATTTGGCTGGTAGAACAGTTGCAAAAGCGCGGAATTCGCGTGGGAGTGGTCTCACGCGGGTACGGCGGTAAGGCGGATAAATATCCGCTGCTGCTAACTGCGGATACCACCACGGCACAGGCGGGGGACGAGCCGGTACTGATCTTTCAGCGCACGGGTGCGCCCGTCGCAGTTTCCCCCGTGCGCAGCGAAGCGGTACAGGCGTTGTTGACGCAGGCGCAGGTGCAAATCGTCATTACTGATGACGGCCTGCAGCACTACGCGCTGGCGCGGGACAAAGAGATTGTGGTGATTGATGGTGTGCGTCGCTTCGGCAATGGCTGGTGGCTACCTGCTGGTCCCATGCGTGAGCGCGCTGCCCGTCTGCGTTCCGTCGATGCCATTATTGTTAACGGCGGCACGGCGCAGCCGGGGGAAATCCCGATGCAGCTGCGTCCATCGCAGGCCGTCAATCTGCTGACCGGCGAACGCCGGGACGTTACGCAACTGAATAATCTGGTGGCGATGGCCGGTATTGGCCATCCACCGCGCTTTTTTAGCACGCTGGAAGTCTGTGGGGCCCGGCTAATTAACACGATTGCACTGGCCGATCATCAGGCGCTGAGCCTGGAACAGGTTTCGGCATTAACTGAGCCGGGTCAGACGCTGATCATGACCGAAAAAGATGCGGTGAAGTGCCGGACATTTGCCCGCGAGAGCTGGTGGTATCTGCCGGTTGACGCCCAACTGCAGGGCGAACAGCCAGAAATACTCCTCCAGGAACTGATTGCGCTGGTGGGGCAGGTCGATAAGGTTTCCCCCGCGCACTAACTGACAGGAACAGGCATGGCTTTACCGCAACTCACGCTTAAGGCCGCACGTCATCTCCATCTTGCCGCACAGGGGCTGTTAAAAAAGCCCCGTCGCCGCGCCCGGCCCGCCGATATTCTTCCCACCATCCAGCGCATGTCGCTGCTGCAAATTGACACCATCAATATTGTCGCCCGCAGTCCGTATCTGGTGCTGTTTAGCCGGCTTGGCCACTATCAGCCCGAGTGGCTGGATAATGCCCTTCGCCACGGGGAACTGATGGAATACTGGGCGCACGAAGCCTGCTTCCTGCCGCGCAGCGATTTTGCGCTGGTGCGCCACAGAATGCTCTCCCCGGATAACATGGGCTGGAAATACCGCCAGGCGTGGATGCAGGAACATGCGGTGGAGATTGATCGACTGATCGCGCATATCCAGCACCATGGCCCTGTCCGTTCCGCCGATTTTGCCCATCCTCAAAAAGGGACCAGCGGCTGGTGGGAATGGAAGCCGCATAAACGCCACCTCGAAGGGCTTTTTACCGCCGGTAAAGTGATGGTCGTCGAACGGCGTAATTTTCAGCGCGTTTACGATCTCACGCACCGGGTCATGCCTGAATGGGACGACAGCCTGGATACGCTGACCCAGGCGGCGGCAGAAGAGATGATGCTGGAAAACAGCGCCCGCAGTCTGGGCATTTTCCGCCCGCAGTGGTTAGCCGATTATTACCGCTTACGTCAGCCTGCGTTGGCAGTGCTGCTTGAGCGCTGGCAGACGCAGCAGCGGGTGGTTCGCGTTGAGGTCGAGACCCTGGGTGAGATGTGGCTGCATACCGATCTGCTTGTGCTGCTGGCAGAGGCGCAGGAAGGCAAACTCACCGCCAGCCACAGCGCGGTGCTCTCGCCGTTTGATCCGGTGGTCTGGGATCGCAAGCGTGCGGAGCAGCTGTTTAACTTCAGCTATCGGCTGGAATGCTACACCCCGGCACCGAAGCGTCAGTACGGTTATTTCGTCCTGCCGCTGCTGCATAAAGGTCAGTTGGTAGGAAGAATGGATGCCAAAATGCACCGCAAAAATGGCGAGCTGGAAATTATTGCCTTGTACCTGGAAGAGGGTGTGAAGGTCAGCGCCGGGCTGGAAAAAGGGCTCTACAGCGCGATAAGCGATTTTGCGGGCTGGCAGGGGGCAGCACAGATCCGCCTGGGACATCTTCCTGACGCACTTTTCGCCACCTGTCGACAGGGCTGGGAAATAGGCGCGGCCTGAAAAAGGAATATGGTAAACTTGAATCATTATTTGTACGGAGGAACTATGGATCACCGTTTACTTGAAATTATTGCCTGCCCGGTGTGCAACGGCAAACTCTACTACAGCCAGGATAAGCAGGAACTGATCTGCAAACTGGACAGCCTGGCCTTTCCACTGCGTGAAGGGATCCCCGTTCTGCTGGAAACTGAAGCCCGCTCGCTGGCCCCAGAAGAGAGCAAACCATGAGTTTTGTGGTCATTATTCCCGCGCGCTACGCGTCCACCCGTTTGCCGGGCAAACCGTTGGTGGATATCAACGGTAAGCCGATGATTGTGCATGTCCTTGAACGTGCGCGTGAGTCAGGTGCCGATCGGGTGATTGTCGCGACCGATTATGAAGAGGTTGCCCGTGCAGTCGAAGCCGCTGGCGGTGAAGTCTGTATGACCCGCGCCGATCACCAGTCCGGCACCGAACGTCTGGCGGAAGTGGTAGAAAAATGCGGCTTTAGCGACGACACCGTAATTGTTAACGTGCAGGGCGATGAGCCGATGATCCCGGCGGTTATCATTCGCCAGGTAGCTGAAAACCTGGCCCAGCGTCAGGTGGGCATGGCAACGCTGGCGGTGCCGATTCACAGTGCAGAAGAGGCATTTAACCCCAACGCGGTAAAAGTGGTGCTGGATGCCGAAGGCTATGCGCTTTATTTCTCGCGCGCCACCATCCCGTGGGATCGCGATCGTTTTGCCGCGTCCCGGGAGAACATCGGCGATAATATCCTGCGCCATCTGGGTATTTACGGCTACCGTGCCGGCTTTATTCGCCGTTACGTGACCTGGCAGCCAAGCCCGCTGGAAAATATCGAAATGCTCGAGCAGCTTCGCGTGCTGTGGTATGGCGAGAAAATTCACGTCGCCGTGGCGCAGCAGGTGCCGGGCACGGGCGTTGATACGCCAGAAGATCTTGAGCGCGTTCGCGCTGAGCTTCGCTAATCCCCGCTATCCCCTCCGCTGAGGGGATTTTTTTTGCCTATCTCATACAGATTCGTCTCATAAGAGTGACATCCGCCTGCCAGACGCTCATTATAAAAACAGCATTCTTAATGGGGGTAATGTCAAATGGAACAGCTGCGAGTCGAGCTCAGCCATCTGCTGGGCGAAAAACTGAGCCGTGTGGAATGTGTGCATGAAAAGGCCGATACCACGCTGTGGTCGTTATACGACAGTCAGGGAAACCCCATGCCGCTGCTGGCGCGAAGCTTCTCGACACCGGATGTTGCCCGACAGCTGGCGTGGAAAATCTCGATGCTTGCCCGTAGCGGCACGGTAAGAATGCCAACCGTGTACGGTGTGATGACTCATGAAGAGCATCCCGGTCCTGACGTGTTGCTGATTGAGCGCCTGCGCGGCGTCTCAGTTGAAGCGCCGGCGCGCACCCCGGATCGCTGGGCGCAGCTAAAAGATCAGATTGTCGAGTCTCTGCTGGCCTGGCATCGGATGGACAGCGGTGGGCTGGTGGGGGCCGTGGATAACACCCAGGAGAATCTCTGGCCGCTCTGGTATCGCCAGCGAGTGGAAGTGCTGTGGGGAACCCTCAATCAGTACCGCAATACTGGCCTGACCATGCAGGACAAACGGATCCTGTTTCGCACCCGAGAGTGCCTGCCCGCGTTGTTCGAGGGGTTTAACGATAACAGCGTGCTGATCCACGGCAGCTTCACCTTACGCAGTATGCTCAAAGATCCGCGTAGCGATCAGCTGCTGGCGATGGTGGGCCCAGGGGTGATGTTATGGGCCCCGCGTGAGTATGAACTGTTTCGCCTGAGTGAGAGTGGACTGGCGGAGGATTTGCTCTGGCACTATTTACAGCGCGCGCCGGTTTCAGAATCGTTCCTCTGGCGGCGCTGGCTATACCTGCTGTGGGATGAAGTGGCCCAGTTAGTGAATACCGGGCGTTTTAACCGGGCCAACTTCGATCTGGCGTCGAAATCACTGCTCCCCTGGCTCGTCTGAGGGGCCTTTCAGCCACTGCCAGACGCGTCCGAGCGTCTCGTACCCCACGCGATCGCTGTGCATCAGCCATACCGGGGACGGAATAATCCGTTCCCAGGGGTTGAGCGGCGCGGTGATGGCCAGCTGATTGGCGGGCGCAGGTAACGGGTGTAAGCCTGCCTGCTCAAAGAAGATCATCGCCCGCGGCAGATGTGAGGCCGATGTCACCAACAGGAACGGCGCGTCACCAATGGCCTGCTTCACCGCTGCGGCTTCCTCTTCGGTATCTTTTGGGCTGTCGAGGGTAATGATCACCTCAGGCGGAACCCCCAGCGACTGGGCCACGCGCGCCCCGGCTTCTGCGGTACTCACCGGATTGGTTTTTGCCGCCGCACCCGTGAAGATCATCTTCGACCCCGGATTGGCGAGCCACAGCCGGATGCCTTCATTGAGACGCGGCAGGCTGTTGTTAATCAGGTTTGAGCTTGGCGCCCACTGCGGATCCCAGGTATAGCCCCCGCCAAGCACCACAATGTACGCCACCTTCTGATTTCCCTGCCAGGTCGGGTACTTATCTTCAATCGGGCGCAACAACCCGTCGGCGACCGGTTGCAGGCTCAGCAACAGCAGTATCAGCCAGCCTGCGCTGGTGATGATTCTACCGGTTTTCTGAAAGCGGCTGAACCAAAGCAACCCCAGGCCCAGCGCGATAAACAGCAGCAGGAGAGGGAGAGGCAGCATCATGCCGCCAATATATTTTTTTAGGGTAAAAAGCATCCTTCCTGGTTCCTTTTTTGAGCATACAGCTGACGAATACTCGCGATATTACACCAGAGAGGTTCATTCTCCGCCCGGCTGTGACAAAATAGCGGTTTTGCCGTAAGTGGCTGGAGCTCTCCCAATGCGGGATCGCAATTTTGATGACATCGCGGAAAAGTTTTCCCGCAACATCTATGGCACGACCAAGGGGCAGCTGCGTCAGACGATCCTCTGGCAGGATTTGGATATCCTGCTCGCCCGCTTCGGGACGCAAAAACTGCGCGTGCTCGATGCCGGAGGCGGTGAAGGTCAAACGGCGATAAAAATGGCCCAGCTCGGTCATCATGTCATTCTGTGCGACCTGTCGGCAGAGATGATCGTCCGGGCAGAACAGGCTGCGGTAGAAAAAGGTGTGAGCGATAACATGCAATTTATACATTGCGCCGCTCAGGACATCGCCCAACATTTGGAAAGCCCGGTTGATCTGATATTGTCTCATGCGGTGCTGGAGTGGGTGGCCGATCCGCAGGCGCTGTTGCAGACGCTGTGGTCAATACTGTGCCCCGGCGGCGCGCTGTCGCTGATGTTCTACAATGCTAACGGCCTGCTGATGCGTAACGTGCTGGTGGGTAATTTTGGTTATGTGCAGCAGGGTATGTATAAAAAGAAACGGCGCACGCTTTCACCGGACTTTCCGCGCGATCCTCAGCAAGTCTATGGCTGGCTGGAGGCGATCGGCTGGCAGATTACCGGGAAAACCGGCATAAGGGTGTTTCATGATTATCTGCGTGATAAGCAAAAACAGCATGACTGTCTGGATGCCCTGACAGAAATAGAAACGCGGTATTGCCGCCAGGAGCCGTATATCAGCCTTGGCCGTTATATACACGTCACCGCGCAAAAGCCGCAAGGATAACCTATGAGTGAATTTTCCCAGACAGTCCCCGAACTGGTTGCCTGGGCCCGAAAAAACGATTTCTCCCTCTCACTGCCGGTAGACAGACTCTCTTTTCTGCTGGCGGTTGCCACGCTGAACGGCGAACGGCTGGATGGAGAAATGAGCGAGGGCGAACTGGTGGATGCGTTCCGCCATGTCAGTGATGCGTTTGAGCAAACCAGCGAAACCATTAACGTGCGTGCCAATAACGCGATCAACGATATGGTGCGTCAACGTCTGCTGAACCGCTTTACCAGCGAACTGGCGGAAGGGAATGCCATCTATCGCCTGACGCCGCTCGGTATCGGGATCACCGACTATTACATTCGCCAGCGTGAATTCTCGACGCTGCGCCTCTCAATGCAGCTCTCGATTGTGGCGGGCGAGCTAAAGCGTGCGGCCGATGCCGCAGATGAAGGCGGCGACGAATTCCACTGGCATCGCAACGTCTATGCGCCATTGAAGTACTCGGTGGCCGAAATTTTCGACAGTATCGATCTGACTCAGCGCATCATGGATGAGCAGCAACAGCTGGTGAAAGATGATATCGGCCAGCTGTTGAACAAAGACTGGCGCGCAGCGATTTCCAGCTGTGAAATGCTGTTATCAGAAACATCCGGAACACTGCGTGAACTGCAGGATACGCTGGAAGCTGCAGGCGATAAGCTGCAGGCTAATCTGCTGCGTATTCAGGATGCGACCTTGAGCCACGACGACCTGCATTTCGTTGACCGTCTGGTGTTCGATCTGCAAAGCAAACTCGACCGTATTATCAGTTGGGGGCAGCAGGCGATCGATCTGTGGATCGGTTACGACCGCCACGTGCACAAGTTTATCCGTACCGCGATCGATATGGATAAGAACCGCGTGTTTGCGCAGCGTTTACGCCAGTCTGTCCAGACCTACTTCGATGCGCCGTGGGCGCTGACCTACGCCAGTGCCGACCGTCTGCTCGATATGCGTGACGAAGAGATGAGCCTGCGTGACGAAGAGGTGACCGGTGAACTGCCGGAAGACCTGGAATATGAAGAATTTAACGAGATTCGGGAACAGCTCGCCGCGATGATCGAGGCGCAACTGGCGGTGTATAAAGCCCATCAGACACCGCTCGATCTCGGCCTTGTGGTACGCGACTACCTCGCGCAATACCCGCGCGCGCGACATTTCGATATCGCCCGCATTGTGGTCGATCAGGCGGTACGCCTGGGCGTCGCGCAAGCAGATTTCTCCGGCCTGCCGCCGCAATGGCAGCCGATTAACGATTACGGAGCCAAGGTACAGGCGCATGTCATTGACAAATATTGAACACGTGATGCCCGTTAAGCTGGCCCAGGCGCTGGCAAATCCGATCTTTCCGGCGCTGGACAGCCAGCTGCGTGCCGGTCGTCATGTCAGTCTCGACGAGCTGGATAATCACGCTTTTTTGATGGATTTTCAGGAATACCTGGAAGAGTTTTATGCCCGCTATAACGTGGAGCTGATCCGCGCCCCGGAAGGCTTCTTCTACCTGCGTCCGCGCTCCACCACGCTTATTCCGCGCTCGGTGCTTTCTGAGCTGGATATGATGGTCGGTAAGATCCTGTGCTACCTGTATCTCAGCCCCGAACGTCTGGCTAATGAAGGCATCTTCACCCAGCAGGAGCTGTACGATGAGCTGCTATCGCTGGCGGATGAAAGCAAACTGCTGAAGCTGGTGAATAACCGCTCCACCGGTTCAGACGTGGATCGCCAGAAGCTGCAGGATAAAGTTCGCTCTTCACTGAACCGCCTGCGCCGTCTGGGGATGGTCTGGTTTATGGGTCACGACAGCAGCAAATTCCGTATCACTGAATCCGTCTTCCGCTTTGGCGCCGACGTGCGTGCTGGCGATGATGCGCGTGAAGCCCAGCTGCGGATGATCCGTGATGGCGAAGCGATGCCGGTAGAAAACAATTTGCAGCTCAATGACGAGCATGAAGACAATCAGCCGGATAGCGGGGAGGAAGAATAATGATTGAACGCGGTAAATTTCGCTCACTGACGCTGATTAACTGGAACGGTTTCTTTGCCCGCACCTTCGATCTTGATGAGCTGGTCACCACGCTCTCGGGCGGTAACGGGGCAGGGAAGTCCACCACCATGGCGGCGTTCGTCACGGCGCTGATCCCCGATTTGACGCTGCTGCACTTTCGTAACACCACCGAAGCGGGTGCCACAAGCGGCTCGCGCGACAAAGGTCTGCACGGCAAGCTGAAAGCCGGGGTCTGTTATTCCGTGCTGGACGTGATCAACTCCCGTCATCAGCGCGTGGTCGTTGGTGTGCGCTTACAGCAGATTGCCGGGCGCGATCGTAAAGTGGACATCAAACCGTTCGCCATTCAGGGCCTGCCGACCTCCGTACAGCCGACCTCGCTGTTAACGGAAACCCTGAACGATCGCCAGGCGCGCGTGTTGACTCTCCAGGAATTGAAAGAAAAACTGGAAGGCATCGAAGGCGTGCAGTTCAAGCAGTTCAACTCTATTACCGATTACCACTCGCTGATGTTCGATCTGGGCGTGGTGGCACGACGTCTGCGTTCCGCGTCGGATCGCAGTAAATACTATCGTCTGATTGAGGCCTCGCTGTACGGCGGGATCTCCAGCGCAATCACCCGTTCTCTGCGCGACTATCTGTTGCCGGAGAACAGCGGCGTGCGTAAGGCCTTCCAGGATATGGAAGCCGCGCTGCGCGAAAACCGCATGACGCTGGAAGCGATTCGCGTGACCCAGTCCGATCGCGATCTGTTTAAACACCTGATCAGCGAAGCGACCAACTACGTGGCGGCGGACTATATGCGCCACGCCAATGAGCGACGTATCCATCTCGATCAGTCGCTGGAGTATCGCCGCGAGCTGTTTACCTCACGCCAGCAGCTGTCATCTGAGCAGTATAAGCACGTTGAGATGGCGCGCGAGCTGGGTGAGCAAAACGGTGCTGAAGGGGATCTGGAGGCCGATTATCAGGCCGCCAGCGATCACCTGAACCTGGTGCAAACCGCCCTGCGTCAGCAGGAAAAAATTGAGCGCTATGAAGCGGATCTCGATGAACTGCAAATTCGTCTGGAAGAGCAGAACGAAGTGGTGGCCGAAGCCACCGATAAGCAGGAAGAGAACGAGGCCCGTGCCGAAGCCACCGAGCTGGAAGTGGATGAGCTGAAAAGCCAGCTTGCCGACTACCAGCAGGCGCTGGACGTCCAGCAAACTCGCGCCATTCAGTACACCCAAGCGCTGCAGGCGTTAAACCGTGCGAAAGAGCTGTGTCATCTGCCGGATTTAACCCCGGAAAGCGCCGATGAGTGGCTGGAAACCTTCCAGGCCAAAGAGCAAGAAGCCACCGAAAAACTGCTGAATCTCGATCAGAAAATGAGCGTGGCGCAAAGTGCGCACAGCCAGTTTGAGCAGGCATACCAGCTGGTGGCGGCGATTAACGGCCCGCTGGCGCGTGCTGAAGCGTGGGGCGTGGCGCGCGAACTGCTACGTGACGGCGTTAACCAGCGCCATCAGGCGGAGCAGGTCCAGCCGCTGCGCATGCGTCTGAACGAACTGGAACAGCGTCTGCGCGAACAGCAGGAAGCTGAACGCTTACTGGCGGAGTTCTGTAAACGCCACGGCAAACGGGTTGATATCGACGATCTGGAAGCCCTGCATCAGGAGCTGGAAGCGCGTATCGCCTCGCTCTCTGACAGCGTCTCCAGTGCCAGCGAGCAGCGCATGCAGCTGCGTCAGGAGCTGGAACAGCTGCAGTCGCGTGTTCAGACCCTGATGAAACGCGCGCCTGTCTGGCTGGCGGCACAAAGCAGCCTTAGCCAGCTCAGCGAGCAGTGCGGCGAAGAGTTTGAATCCAGCCAGGACGTCACGGAATATCTGCAGCAGTTGCTGGAGCGCGAGCGCGAAGCGATTGTTGAACGTGATGAAGTGGGCGCCCGTAAACGGGCCGTCGACGAAGAAATTGAACGCTTAAGCCAGCCGGGCGGTGCGGAAGACGCACGCCTGAATACCCTGGCTGAACGCTTTGGCGGCGTGTTGCTGTCAGAAATTTATGACGATGTCAGCCTTGAAGATGCGCCGTACTACTCCGCGCTGTACGGCCCGTCGCGCCATGCGATCGTGGTCCCGGATCTGTCACTGATTGCCGACCAGCTCGCCGGGCTGGAAGATTGCCCGGAAGATCTCTACCTGATCGAAGGCGATCCGCAGTCGTTCGATGACAGCGTTTTCGGCGTCGACGAGCTGGAAAAAGCGGTGGTGGTGAAGATTGCCGATCGTCAGTGGCGTTACTCGCGCTTCCCGACGCTGCCGCTGTTTGGCCGCGCCGCGCGTGAGAGCCGCATCGAAAGTCTGCATACCGAGCGTGAATCCCTGTCTGAGCGCTTTGCCACGCTGTCGTTTGACGTGCAAAAAACCCAGCGTCTGCATCAGGCGTTCAGCCGCTTTATTGGCAGCCATCTGTCCGTGGCCTTTGATGCTGACCCGGAAGCAGAGATCCGCCAGCTCACCACTCGCCGTGGCGAACTGGAACGTGCGCTCTCGAATCACGAGAACGACAACCAGCAGAGCCGCGTGCAGTTCGAGCAGGCAAAAGAGGGCGTGTCGGCGCTTAACCGCATTCTGCCGCGCCTCAATCTGCTGGCGGATGACACGCTCGCCGATCGCGTCGATGAAATTCAGGAACGTCTGGATGAAGCGCAGGAAGCCGCACGCTTTGTTCAGCAGCATGGCAATCAGCTGGCGAAACTCGAGCCGCTGCTTTCGGTCCTGCAAAGCGACCCGGAGCAGTTTGAACAGCTGAAAGAAGATTATGCCTGGTCGCAGCAGGTGCAGCGTGAAGCGCGTCAGCAGGCGTTTGCCCTGACGGAAGTTGCCCAGCGTCGCGTGCACTTTAGCTATTCCGATTCGGCAGAAATGCTTAACGGCAACAGCGATCTGAACGAAAAACTGCGCCAGCGCCTGGAACAGGCGGAGATGGAACGGACCCGCGCCCGTGAAATGCTGCGCAGCCATGCCGCGCAGCTCGGCCAGTACAATCAGGTGCAGGCGTCGCTGAAGAGCTCGTACGACACCAAGAAAGAGCTGCTAACCGACCTGCATAAAGAGCTGCAGGATATCGGCGTGCGTGCCGACAGCGGGGCAGAAGAGCGGGCGCGCATTCGTCGTGACGAACTGCATGCCCAGCTCAGCAACAACCGTGCGCGCCGTAATCAGCTGGAAAAAGCGCTGACCTTCTGCGAAGCGGAGATGGATAACCTGACCCGTCGCCTGCGCAAGCTGGAACGCGATTACCACGAGAAGCGCGAGCAGGTTGTTACCGCCAAAGCGGGCTGGTGTGCAGTGATGCGGATGGTGAAAGATAACGGCGTTGAGCGTCGTCTGCATCGTCGCGAGCTGGCCTACCTCTCCGGCGATGAACTGCGTTCGATGTCGGATAAGGCGCTGGGTGCGCTGCGTCTGGCGGTGGCGGATAACGAACATCTGCGCGATGTACTGCGGGTGTCGGAAGATCCCAAACGTCCTGAGCGCAAAATTCAGTTCTTCGTGGCGGTGTATCAGCATCTGCGGGAACGTATTCGTCAGGATATTATTCGCACCGACGACCCGGTCGAAGCCATCGAGCAGATGGAGATTGAGCTGGGCCGTCTGACGGAAGAGTTAACCTCCCGTGAGCAGAAGCTGGCGATCAGCTCCCGCAGCGTGGCCAATATTATCCGTAAGACCATTCAGCGCGAACAGAACCGTATCCGCCAGCTCAACCAGGGCTTGCAGAACGTGTCATTCGGTCAGGTCAACAGCGTGCGCCTGAACGTCAATGTCCGTGAAGCCCACGCCACCCTGCTGGATGTGCTGGCAGAGCAGCACGAACAGCATCAGGATCTGTTTAACAGCAATCGCCTGACCTTCTCGGAAGCGCTGGCGAAGCTGTATCAGCGTCTGAATCCGCAGATCGACATGGGGCAGCGTACGCCGCAAACCATCGGCGAAGAGCTGCTGGACTACCGCAACTATCTCGAGATGGAAGTCGAAGTTAACCGGGGTTCCGACGGCTGGTTGCGTGCGGAATCCGGCGCGCTGTCGACCGGTGAAGCGATCGGTACCGGGATGTCGATTCTGGTGATGGTGGTGCAGAGCTGGGAAGACGAATCCCGCCGTCTGCGTGGCAAAGACATTTCGCCATGCCGTCTGCTGTTCCTCGACGAAGCGGCGCGTCTTGATGCCCGATCTATCGCCACGCTGTTTGAGCTGTGCGATCGTCTGGATATGCAGCTCATCATTGCGGCACCGGAAAACATCAGCCCTGAAAAAGGGACGACCTATAAGCTGGTGCGTAAGGTGTACCAGAATAGCGAGCATGTTCACGTTGTCGGGCTGCGCGGATTTGCGCCACAGCCGCCAGAATCCTTTCCCGGAACGGCTGATGCCTCCTGAGGAATCTGAAAAATAGCAAAAGCGGCCGTTGTGCCGCTTTTTTTATCTCTTGAACGTGTACGTGCGGCTGCGTTAACTTTAAAATTCTTTATATAAGGTAACGCTACCGCTTGCCTTACTTTCTATACTGAAGAGAAGCCCCGGATGATAAGGGCGCGACAAATAGCAAACAGGGGGCAAGGGATGTTGCTAAATAAAATGTATGGTCGTCAGCTGTCAGTGCTGAGTTTATGCCTGGCCGCGATTGTTGCTCCACTGTTTAGTGCGCAGGCAGATGAGCCCGAGCTGGTGCCGATTGACGGTTCTGCCAGTGTGGGCGAACAGCCTACGGCGCTGTCGCAACCGCTGGCTCAATCGCCAGCAACCGCCATGATGGCCGGTATTCTACCGCTGCCTGCCGATGTCAACGCCGAACAACGCCGCCAGCAGTTGCTGTCAGCGCTGCCTGCGGGGTACACGCCGGCTTATCTTAATCAACTTACGCTGCTGTATGCCGCCCGCGACATGAAACCCATGTGGGAGGATCGCGATGCCGTGCGCGCGTTTCAGCAGCAGCTGGCCGAAGTCGCCATTGCAGGCTTTCAGCCGCAATTCACCGCCTGGGTTGAACTGCTGACCCAGCCTGAGGTGAGCGGGATGGCGCGTGATGTGATCCTGTCTGATGCGATGATGGGTTACCTGCAGTTCGTGGCCGGGATCCCGGTTAACGGCAACCGCTGGCTCTACAGCAATAAGCCGTACAAGCTGGCCACGCCGCCGCTGTCGGTCATTAACCAGTGGCAGCTGGCGCTCGACAACGGCACGGTGCCGCGTTTTGTTGCGAGCCTTGCGCCTGCACATCCGCAGTATCCTGCCATGCATCAGTCGATGCTGACGCTGGTGGCTGATACCCAACCCTGGCCACAGATGCAGGGAACCGCGACTTTGCGCCCGGGTCAGTGGAGCAGTGATGTTCCTGCGCTGCGGGAGATCCTGAAACGCTCCGGCGTGCTGGACGGCGGGCCAAAAATTGCCCTGCCGGGTGACGATCCGCAGAGCGTGGTGGTCAGCCCGTCGGCACCTGCTGTTGAGAAGAAAGCAAAATCTGTCGTCGGTAAACCGGCGGCGTATGAACGTGGGCTGGTTGATGCCGTCAAAGCCTTCCAGACCACCCAGGGGCTGGCCGCCGATGGCGTCATTGGCCAGTCGACGCGAGACTGGCTGAATGTGACGCCAGGACAGCGTGCCGGGGTACTGGCGCTGAATATCCAGCGTCTGCGCCTGCTGCCGGGAACGCTCTCCACCGGTATTATGGTCAATATTCCGGCCTTTTCGCTGGTCTATTACCAGAATGGCAGCGAAGTATTGGCTTCAAGGGTGATCGTCGGGCGTCCGGATCGCAAAACGCCGATGATGAGCAGCGCGCTGAATAACGTGGTGGTCAATCCGCCGTGGAACGTACCGCCAACTCTGGCCCGTAAAGATATCCTGCCTAAGGTGTGGGACGATCCGGGTTATCTGGAACGTCACAACTATACGGTGCTGCGGGGCTGGAACAGCAAAGAGGCGATTGACCCCTGGCGTGTAGACTGGGCGACCATCACGCCATCCAATTTACCGTTCCGCTTCCAGCAGGCGCCAGGTGCGCATAACTCGCTGGGTCGCTACAAATTTAATATGCCAAGCTCTGACGCAATCTATCTGCACGATACGCCTAACCACAACCTGTTCCAGAAGGATGGTCGCGCACTTAGCTCCGGCTGCGTGCGTGTGAATAAGGCGTCTGAACTGGCGAATATGTTATTACAGGATGCGGGCTGGAATGACACACGTATTTCCGATGCCCTTAAGCAGGGCGATACGCGATATGTGAATATCCGCCATAACATTCCGGTTAATCTGTACTATCTCACCGCGTTTGTGGGTGAGGATGGACGGACGCAGTATCGTACAGATATTTACAATTACGATGAGACTGCGCGATCGGGCGCACAAATCCTGGCGAAAGCCGAGCAATTGATCAGGTAAATGAAGCAGTTCTGGAAATTCAGTTGTCGTAACTGAGGGAGAAAACGGGGCGTTGCTGCTGCAAGCCCCGTCTTTCCTGGGTTTGGGTGCCTTGACGTTGGCGGTTTTGCCCGGTAATGTGCCCATCGTGCGCTGAAGTGCATACTTACGATAACATTGACCTGTAGACTTGATCATAATGGACAAATTCGACGCTAATCGCCGCAAGTTGTTGGCATTAGGGGGTATTGCGCTGGGCGCTGCCATTATTCCAACGCCAGCGTTTGCCACCCTCTCGACCCCTCGACCACGTATTTTGACACTGAATAACCTGCATACCGGTGAATCGCTTAAAGCCGAGTTTTTTGATGGCAAAGGCTATATTCAGGATGAGTTAGCCAGGCTGAACCATTTTTTCCGTGATTTCCGCGCGAATAAAATCAAAGCCATCGATCCAGGATTATTTGACCAGCTTTTCCGTCTGCAAGGCCTTCTGGGAACCCGCAAACCGGTACAGCTCGTCTCAGGGTATCGTTCCCTGGACACCAATAATGAACTGCGTGCCCACAGCCGCGGGGTAGCCAAAAAAAGCTACCACACTAAAGGGCAGGCAATGGATTTTCATATTGAAGGCGTTTCGTTAGCCAATGTTCGCAAAGCTGCGTTATCTATGCGCGCAGGTGGTGTAGGATATTACCCACGTAGCAACTTTGTGCATATTGATACCGGGCCGACGCGGCACTGGTAATAACAAATCAGGAGCAGTATGAACCATCGTATTATTCCGGTCACCGCCTTCGCCCAGAACTGTTCGCTTATCTGGTGTGAGCAAACCAAACTCGCCGCCCTGGTCGATCCAGGTGGCGATGCCGAGAAAATCAAACAGGAAGTCGCTGCCTCAGGCGTGACCTTAATGCAGATTTTACTGACCCACGGTCATCTCGACCATGTGGGTGCGGCGGCAGAGCTGGCGCAACATTTTGGTGTGCCGGTGATTGGCCCGGAAAAAGAAGATGAGTTCTGGCTGCAAGGATTGCCTTCCCAAAGCCGCATGTTCGGTCTTGATGAGTGTCTCCCCCTGACGCCCGATCGCTGGCTGAATGAAGGCGAGAGCGTTAGCGTTGGGAATGTAACGTTGCAGGTATTGCATTGTCCGGGACATACGCCTGGTCATATCGTCTTCTTTGATAACCAGTCGCGTCTGCTGATCTCCGGCGACGTGATCTTCAAAGGTGGGGTAGGGCGTAGCGATTTCCCGCGCGGCGACCATGGTCAGCTGATTCGCTCAATTAAAGAGAAGTTGTTGCCGCTCGGCGATGATGTGACGTTCCTGCCGGGGCATGGCCCCATGTCGACGCTGGGGCATGAGCGTTTGCACAACCCTTTCCTGCAGGATGAAATGCCGGTCTGGTAAAAACCAATTAAAAAAGCCTGCTTTGAGCAGGCTTTTTTTTGCCCGGCGGCGCTAACGCTTGCACGGGCCTACGCTACAGGTCGCCTTACAGTACGGCGACAATCGCTTCGCACAGTGGCGCCATGTTATCTGGCGTCATGCCTGCCACGTTAACACGACCGGATGCGACCGCATACACGCCAAACTCTTCACGCAGACGCAGAACCTGTTCTTTAGTCAGGCCGCTGAATGAGAACATGCCGTTCTGTTTGATGATAAAGCTAAAGTCGCGATCTGCGCCTTTCTCCGCCAGGGTGTTCACGAACAGCAGACGCATACGCTGAATGCGCTGACGCATGTCGTTCAGTTCCTGTTCCCAGATGGCGCGCAGGGCGTCGTTGCTGAGGATGGTGGCAACCACTGACGCGCCGTGTGCTGGCGGGTTGGAGTAGTTAGCACGAATGACGGATTTCATCTGGCTGAAAGCGCGGTCAACGGTTTGTTCGTCAGACGCGACCAGCGTACAGGCACCTACGCGCTCATTGTACAGACCGAAGTTCTTGGAGTAGGAGCTGGCAACGATCAGTTCTTTGTGCAGCGCGGCAAACGCGCGCAGGCCTTCTGCATCTTCTTCCAGGCCACGGGCAAATCCCTGATAGGCGAAGTCGAACAGCGGCAGCCAGCCTTTCTCAACGGAGAGCTTCGCCAGCTGTTCCCACTGTTCCAGTGTTGGATCGATACCGGTTGGGTTATGGCAGCAGCCGTGGAACAGGACCACATCACCCGCCTGCGCTTCGCTCAGGCTGGCCAGCAGGCCGTCAAAGTCCAGAGAGTGGTTCGCCGCGTCGTAGTAGGCGTATTCACGCACTTCCAGACCCGCTGAGTTGAAGACGCTTTTGTGGTTAGGCCAGCTTGGATTGCTCACCCAGACGGTTTTAACGTCAGTATTTTTAGCCAGGAAATCCGCCGCAACGCGCAGTGCGCCGGTACCGCCAGGGGTCTGTGCTGTACGGGCACGCTTATCATTAATGATCGGGTTGCCTTTGCCAAACAGCAGCTCCTGCGTGCAATGACCAAATTCCGGAATACCGTCGATGCCAAGGTAGTTTTTTGTGTTTTCATTTTCCAGCAAGAATTGCTCGGCTTTTTTCACGCTGGTCAGCACCGGGGTTTTGCCGGTTTCATCTTTATAGACACCAATACCCAGGTTGATTTTACTTGGGCGGTCATCGACACGAAACAGATCGGCCAGGCCCAGAATTGGGTCGGCAGGGGCGGCAGTAATGTTCTCAAACATGACGAAGTTCCATTGTGGTTACAGAAGTGAAATCCGCTATCAGGTTAACGATAGTTATACAAAATGCCAACCGTTTGCGACGAAAAGCGTGCGGCTTTTCAAAAGTCGCCACTTTTTGCTTTCAGACATAAAAAAACAGGGCCGAAGCCCTGTTTTTAAACATTTAACAAAGTGCTGTACTGATTAGAACTGGTATACCAGACCCAGAACGTAGGTGTCGTCAGTTGCCAGCTCAACGCTGCGGCTGTAGTTGTTCTCATCCAGCAGGTTGAAGCGGTATGCACCGTACACGTTCATGTTCTTGTTGAAGTAGTACCAGGTACCCACTTCTACGTATTTAACCAGGTCAGCATCGCCGCCGGTGAAGGTGCCGCGTGCTTCCAGGTCTTTACCTTTGGACTGCACGTAACCCACGGATGGACGCAGACCGAAATCGAACTGGTACTGAACTACAGCTTCGAAGTTCTGCGTTTTGTTAGCGAAGGTATCGTCGTTTTCACGAGTCATGTTGTTTGATTCGCCGTACATTACTGCAGCGTAAACGTTGTTGGCATCATACTTAGCAGAAGTTGCCCAACCTTCAGCGCGAGAACCTTTACCATCAGTTTCCTGAGCGTTAGTACGGTCAGAGTTGGTGTAAGCCGCGGTAACGTTGAAGCCTTCCAGGAAGTCATAGCCTAAAGAGTAGCTGTTGCCGTCGCCGTTCTGGCGCTCAGTGCCGTGACCGCTAACGTTTTTGCCCTGGTACTGCAGACCCAGAGACAGGCCATCAACCAGGCCGAAGAGGTTAGAGTTACGATAGGTCGCAACGCCAGTGGTACGGCAGGTCATGAAGTTGTCGGTCTGGCACAGGGTGTCGCCGCCGTATTCAACCAGCATATCGGTAGATGCCAGCGCATCATAGAACACGCCATAGTTACGGCCGTAATCGAATGAGCCGTAGTCGCCCGCTTTCAGACCTGCGAAGGCCAGACGGGTTCTGGTGTCCTGAGAACCTTCAGCTTTGCTTGCGTTCAGGTTGTATTCCCACTGGCCGTAACCGGTCAGCTGGTCGTTAACCTGAGTTTCGCCTTTGAAACCAATACGTGCATAGGAGTCGTCAGCACTGTTGCTGTCGCCGCCAGATTTGTCCCAAACGTGTTTACCAACAACTTTGCCGTACAGATCCAGCTTGTTAGCGTTTTTGTTGTAGATCTCTGCAGCGTTAGCTGCACCGGCTACCAGCAGAGCAGGGATAACCACTGCCAGGATATTGCGCTTCATCATTATTTATTACCCTCATTTGTTTTTTTATGACACTCGCCACTGCCGCCAATAAATTCTGTCAATAAATATTTCCGGAACTATTGATGAGAGTTTGGTGTCTTTATGTGTCTGACAGGCATCTTTCCATTCAAACTACCGTTTCGCTAGCCTGAAAGTGCTACAAACATCAAGAATGAGTTACAAAAAGAAAATATGTGTAACTAAGTGTGTATTTTGCGGAACTTTGTGAACTATCTCAAAGTTCAGAGTTGAGTGGCGATAATTAAACCTCCTCCTTTTCTATCTATATGAATTGCTTATCATAATTTTATCTAACACCTTTTTTTATGCCGCGAAGCATTTGCACCCGGTTTTTCTTATTGTTAAAGATGGACTTCTGGATAGCCATGTGGTTGGTGGGAAAGTATGCTAAAGCATAAGAAAAATAGTAGTCGCAATAAAAATACGGTTTATTTTTTATTCAGAGATATTTCGTGGAAACAATACGTAACAGAGGAGTGGATCTGGCGGGGTTGCACTTTAAGGATGCTGACTTTCAACTGACATTAGTTGACAGTGCAGAATAAAATAATGGCCAGCAAGTGCTGGCCATGACATCCGGTTGGGACAAATCAGAATGTAGCGCTGCGCGGGGTACGCGGGAACGGAATAACGTCACGCACGTTCTGCACGCCGGTCACATAGGCGATCAGACGCTCAAAACCGAGCCCGAAGCCTGAGTGAGGTACGGTGCCGTAACGACGTAAATCGCGATACCACCAGTAGTCCTCTTTGTTCAGGCCCATTTCAGCCATACGGGCATCCAGTACATCCAGACGCTCTTCACGCTGAGAACCCCCGATAATTTCACCGATGCCCGGCGCAAGCACGTCCATCGCCGCAACGGTTTTACCGTCTTCGTTAAGGCGCATATAGAACGCCTTAATGTCTTTCGGATAGTTTTTCACGACCACTGGCGCTTTGAAGTGCTTCTCGGCCAGGTAGCGTTCGTGCTCGGAGGAGAGGTCAACACCCCAGTAAACCGGGTTCTCGAATGTCTGACCGCAGTTTTCGAGGATCGCCACCGCATCGGTGTAGTCCACCTGCGCAAAGTCAGCCGAAACGAAACGTTCCAGACGGGAGATGGCATCGCTGTCGACGCGTTCTGCGAAGAACTTCATGTCGTCTGCGCGCTCGGTCAGGACGGCATTAAAGGCATACTTCAGCATCGCTTCTGCCAGACCTGCAACGTCGTCGAGGTTAGCAAAGGCCACTTCCGGCTCCAGCATCCAGAATTCCGCCAGGTGACGGCTGGTGTTGGAGTTCTCTGCACGGAAGGTTGGACCAAAGGTATAGACTTTGGACAGCGCGCACGCATAGGTTTCGCCGTTCAGCTGACCCGAAACGGTCAGGAAGGACTCTTTACCAAAGAAATCTTTGTCGAAGTCCACTTTGCCTTCTGGCGTGCGCGGCAGGTTTTCCAGGTCCAGCGTGGAAACGCGGAACATTTCACCCGCGCCTTCGGTATCGGAGGCGGTGATCAGCGGAGTAGAGACCCAGAAATAGCCCTGCTCGTGGAAGAAGCGATGCAGCGCCTGGGCGAGGGTATGACGCACGCGCGCGACGGCACCAATCATGTTGGTACGCGGACGCAGGTGGGCGACTTCGCGCAGATACTCAATACTGTGGCGTTTTGCCGCCATCGGATAGGTATCTGGATCTTCAACCCAGCCTGTCACTTCAATTGATGACGCCTGCAGTTCAAAGCTCTGGCCCTGACCCTGAGACGCCACAACTTTGCCGGTGACAACCACAGAACAGCCCGTCGTCAGACGCAGCACTTCCTGATTGTAATTGGGCAGAGAATTATTAATGACGGCCTGTACAGGATCAAAGCAGGAACCGTCATAGACGGCCAGGAAAGAAAAGCCAGCTTTTGAATCTCGGCGGGTACGCACCCATCCGCGCACGGTGACTTGGCTGTCAACGGCTACGCGGCCCTGGAGTACGTCGGCTACAGGCACAACGCTCATAATAGTCTCTCTATGTAGTCCAAAAATAAAATCTGTATCCCCTTCAATGGGGGATATCTATGTTACCTGGCATCTGCCATCAGACAAGCAGATTTCGCAATGATAAGGGAAGAAATAAGAAATAAATAAAAGGAAGGGAGCGCGAACGGCTCCCTTAGACGATCAACTGGCGATTTTTATCTGCGGCAGGTCGAAGGCTTTTCGCAGCGCGCGTACGAAAGCTTTGTCATGGCAAATGGTTTTGCCCGGACTGTCGGAAAGTTTCGCGACCGGCTTGCCGTTACATTCCACCAGTTTAATCACGATATTCAGTGGTTTTACCTGGGGGATATCGCAGGTCAGGCGGGTGCCAATGCCAAAACTCAGGTTAACCCGCGAGGAGAAATGCCGGTATAAGGCTACTGCTTTTGGCAGGTCCAGATTATCGGAAAAGACCAGCACTTTGCTCTGCGGGTCGATGCCCAGCTGTTGATAGTGGGCGATAGCTTTCTCACCCCACTCCTGCGGATCCCCGGAGTCATGACGCAGCCCCTGATAAACCGTGGCGAATTCCGGCCCGAAATCGCGCAGGAAGGCGTCCATGGTAATGCAGTCGGTTAAGGCGATGCCGAGCTGAGTAGGATACTCGGTTAGCCAGGCGGCGAGCGCTGCACGCTGGCTGGTGGCAAGCTCTGGGCTGATCTGCTGGTGCGCCTGGAACCATTCGTGTGCCTGGGTGCCCATTGGGGTCAGATCCAGGCGGCGGGCCAGGTCGTAATTGCTGGTGCCGACAAACCACGGCTCCTGCTGCAGACGTTCGACGATGGCCTGCTGCACCTCGCGGGAAAAACGCCGCCGGGTGCCAAAATCCATCAGATGAAAACGCGACATATCCAGCGAATCGGTCAGACGCGAGAACGCAACGAGTTTGCACTCCAGCGTTTCCAGAGCCTGCTCGACATTTGTGTCAGGCGAACGATAGCGGTGCACCAACTCGCTGATCACCGCCAGCAGCGGCACTTCCCACATGATCACTTCGCGCCACGGGCCTTCGAGGCGAATATGCAGTTTGCCATTATCGTTGGTGATGGTGACCTGACGCGGATCGTAGCGGAATTCCCGCAGCCAGTGCAGGTAATCTTCTTTAAAGAAGGGCAGGCCGGAAAGCCACTGGAATTCATCGTCACACAGGCGGAGATGCTGCATCGCATCAACCTGCTCACGGATGGCATCGGCATAGATCCCAAGCAGATCATCACCCCGGCAGCGGAACTCGGCCGCGACCTGTACGTCGTAGTATTGGTGAAAAACGGCTTGCTGCATATGCAGTTTATACGCATCGGTATCCAGCAGCGTATGCAGAACAGGAGAAGCGAATTGAGTCATAAGGCCGCAGTAGCATCCTCTCACGGAAGCGTTTAGTACAATAAACAACTATTGAAACCGCTGGAGTATACCTTGTTTAGCGATTTATTGAACCCCGATCACACCATAAGCCTGGGGGAGGGTCGAGGGCATTTTGTGCCTCATGTTATATAAATGTAGCAATTAGGGTGTTCGTACCTGAAAAGATAAACATTCTGCGTAGCGCGATCTACACAACAGGAATAGACTGGTTCGCTATTCGACATTCGACAAACGATGCAAAAGGTTTTCTATGACACAACAGCCTCAAGCCAAATACCGCCACGACTACCGTGCGCCGGATTACCTGATTAGCGATATCGATCTGACTTTTGACCTGGATGCCACTAAAACCGTTGTCACGGCGGAAAGCCAGGTGACGCGCCATAACGCCACCGCAGTGCCGCTGCGCCTGAATGGTGAGGATCTGACGTTGATTTCGGTACAGGTGAACGACCAGGCCTGGACTGACTATAAAGAAGAAGACAACCAGCTGGTGTTGGATAACCTGCCGGAACACTTTACATTGCGCATCGTTAACGAAATCAGCCCGGCCGCCAATACCGCGCTGGAAGGGCTTTACCAGTCCGGTGAAGCGCTGTGTACCCAGTGCGAAGCGGAAGGCTTCCGCCACATTACCTGGTATCTGGATCGCCCGGACGTACTGGCGCGCTTTACTACCAAAATTATCGCCGATAAAACTAAATACCCGTTCCTGCTCTCCAACGGCAACCGCGTCGGGCAGGGCGATCTGGACAATGGCCGTCACTGGGTGCAGTGGCAGGATCCGTTCCCGAAACCGTGCTACCTGTTTGCTCTGGTCGCTGGCGATTTTGACGTTCTACGCGACACCTATACCACCCGTTCTGGTCGCGACGTGGCGCTGGAGCTGTTTGTCGATCGCGGCAATCTCGATCGTGCCCCGTGGGCGATGACCTCGCTTATCAACTCCATGAAGTGGGATGAAGAGCGCTTTGGCCTCGAATACGATCTCGACATCTATATGATCGTCGCCGTCGACTTCTTTAATATGGGCGCGATGGAGAACAAAGGCCTCAACGTCTTTAACTCCAAATACGTGCTGGCGCGTACCGATACCGCTACCGATAAAGACTACCTGGATATCGAGCGGGTGATCGGTCACGAGTATTTCCACAACTGGACCGGCAACCGCGTAACCTGCCGCGACTGGTTCCAGTTGAGCCTGAAAGAGGGCTTAACCGTGTTCCGCGATCAGGAGTTCAGCTCCGATCTCGGTTCCCGTGCGGTTAACCGCATCAGTAACGTGCGCACCATGCGCGGGTTACAGTTTGCCGAAGACGCCAGCCCAATGGCGCACCCGATCCGTCCGGATAAAGTGATCGAAATGAACAACTTCTACACCCTGACGGTGTATGAGAAAGGTTCTGAAATTATCCGCATGATCCATACCCTGCTGGGTGAAGAGAACTTCCAGAAAGGGATGCAACTCTATTTTGAGCGTCATGACGGCAGCGCCGCCACCTGCGATGACTTTGTGCAGGCGATGGAAGATGCCTCCAACGTCGATCTGTCACACTTCCGCCGTTGGTACAGCCAGGCCGGTACGCCGATTGTCACCGTGAAGGATGACTACAACCCGGAAACCGAACTGTATACCCTGACCATCAGCCAGCGCACGCCGCCGACGGCTGAGCAGGAAGAGAAGCACCCGCTGCACATCCCGTTTGCGATTGAACTGTACGATAACGAAGGCCAGGTTATCCCGCTGAAAAAAGGCGGCCACCCGGTGCATAACGTCCTCAACGTGACCCAGGCCGAGCAGACGTTTGTCTTTGATAACGTTTACTTCCAGCCGGTGCCTGCGCTGCTGTGCGAATTCTCCGCGCCGGTTAAGCTGGAGTACAAGTGGAGCGATCAGCAGCTGACCTTCCTGATGCGTCACGCCCGTAACGACTTCTCGCGTTGGGATGCAGCTCAGAGCCTGCTGGCGACCTACATCAAGCTGAACGTTGCGCGTCATCAGCAGGGCCAGCCGCTGTCGTTGCCGGCTCACGTTGCCGACGCCTTCCGTGCTATTCTGCTGGATGAGAAGATCGATCCGGCGCTGGCCGCCGAAATCCTCACTCTGCCGTCGGCGACTGAAATCGCCGAGCTGTTTGATATCATCGATCCGATTGCCATTACCATCGTGCGTGAAGCCCTGACCCGTACCCTGGCGACCGAGCTGGCGGATGAGTTCCTGGCGCTTTATCACCATAACAAGCTGGATGCGTACCGCGTTGAGCATGCCGATATCGGCAAGCGCACGCTGCGTAACACCTGCCTGCGTTACCTGGCGTTTGGCGACACCGAACTTGCTAATGATCTGGTCAGCAAGCAGTACTACAGTGCGGACAACATGACCGATGCCCTGGCGGCGCTGGCGGCCAGCGTAGCGGCGGAACTGTCTTGCCGCGATGCGCTGATGCAGGCGTATGACGACAAATGGCATCAGGATGGTCTGGTGATGGACAAGTGGTTTATTCTGCAGTCCACCAGCCCGGCCACTGACGTGGTCAACACCGTTCGCAGCCTGCTCAAGCACCGTTCGTTCACCCTGAGCAACCCTAACCGCGTGCGTTCGCTGATTGGCGCCTTTGCCAGCGGCAACCCGGCTGCCTTCCACGCGGAAGACGGTAGCGGCTACCAGTTTATGGTGGAGATGCTGACGGAACTCAACAGCCGTAACCCGCAGGTGGCGTCACGTCTGATTGAGCCGCTGATCCGCCTGAAACGCTACGATGCACAACGTCAGGCGAAGATGCGTGCGGCGCTGGAGCAGCTGAAAGGGCTGGAAAATCTGTCCGGCGATCTGTACGAGAAGATCAGTAAGGCGCTGGCCTGATAAAAATGCCGGGCGGCAAGGTAAAAGCGAAAAGGCAACGTAAGTTGCCTTTTTTAATGTTTGTACCCTATCCCGGTGGGAGAGGGCCAGGGTGAGGGCATCAGCCATTTGCCATCGCTAACTGCCGCTCCGCTACCCCGCGCTTCATCACCCGATCCAACACTTCCGCTTCCAGCTCTGCCAGCCGCGCGGAACCCACACGGCGAGGGCGTGGCAGGTCAACCGTCACATCCAGCCCGATCTTACCCTCCTCAATCAACAATACTCGATCGGCCATTGCCACGGCTTCGCTGACGTCGTGCGTCACCAGTAGCACCGTAAAGCCGTGCTCCTGCCATAACGAGACAATCAGATCCTGCATTTCGATCCGCGTCAGGGCATCCAGCGCACCCAGCGGCTCATCCAGTAACAGCAAACCCGGGCGATGAATCAGTGCCCGGGCGAGAGCCACGCGCTGTTTTTGTCCGCCAGAAAGTGCCGCAGGCCATTCTTTGGCCCGGTTTTCCAGACCGACTGCGGCGAGTGCGCTGCCTGCGGCCTCGCGCCAGTTGCGTTTCAGCCCCAGGCCGACGTTATCAATCACCGTTTTCCACGGCAGCAGGCGTGCGTCCTGGAACATCAACCGGGTATCGTCCTGGATCTCGGCCAGCGGCGTATTGCCTGCCAGAATCTCGCCAGCGTTCGGTTTTTCAAGCCCGGCCAGCAGGCGCAGGAGTGTGCTCTTACCGCCGCCGCTGCGGCCCACCACCGCCACAAATTGCCCGGCGGGAATATGCAGTTCAAGTTCGTTCAGAATGGTGTTATCGCCGTAGCGTTTAGTGACGCCATTGAGCAGCAGCGGCGTCCCCTGATTTAAGCGGGCAGTATTCATGCGTGTTCCTCCTTCTTCGAGTAGGCCGGATTCCAGCGCAGCCAGCTGCGTTCGATCCACTGGGCACTGACGTCAGCCAGCTTGCCCAGTAGGGCGTAAAGAATAATGGCGACCACCACCACGTCCGTTTGCAGGAATTCGCGGGCGTTCATTGCCAGGTAGCCTATCCCTGAGTTCGCTGAAATGGTTTCCGCCACAATCAGCGTCAGCCACATCAGCCCGAGAGCGAACCGTATCCCGACCATAATGGATGGCAGTGCGCCGGGTAAAATAACGTGCAGGAACAGCGAGAAACCGGATAAACCGTAGCTGCGCGCCATCTCCACCAAACCACGGTCGATATTGCGGATGCCGTGCCAGGTATTGATATAGACCGGGAACAGCGTGCCCAGCACCACGAGGAAAATCTTGGCGGTTTCGTCGATGCCGAACCACAAAATTACCAGCGGGATCAGCGCCAGATGCGGCACGTTACGCAGCATCTGAATCGAGGTATCCAGCAGCCGTTCACCCCAGCGTGACAGACCGCTGATTAATCCCAGCGTCAGCCCAATCGATCCGCCGATAGAGAACCCGACAGCCGCACGCCAGGAGCTGATCGCCAGATGCTGCCACAGCTCGCCGCTGGAACTCAGCGCCCAGAACGCCTCTACAACGCCTTCCGGGGAGGGCAGAATGCGGCTGGACAGCCAGCCCGTTGACGAGGCGACCTGCCAGATCAGCACGATCCCGACGGGTAAAAACCAGGGCGCCATGCGCAGCAGCCATTTTTGGGCAGGTTTAGCCATGCGTCCTCCTTAGCTCTGGGCGACTTTGCGCGGGATAAAATCGTTAGCCACTGCCTCGCCCTGAAGCTGGAGCGGCTGCGGCTGCGGGATCTCGGGGATCGCAACGTCAAGATGCGGGAACAGCAGCTCGCCGACCTTGTAAGCTTCTTCGAGGTGTGGATAACCGGAAAGAATAAAGCTGTCGATCCCGAGATCGGCATATTCGTTAATCCGCGCCGCCACGGTTGGGCCATCCCCCACTAAAGCGGTGCCTGCGCCGCCGCGCACCAGCCCGACGCCAGCCCACAGGTTTGGGCTGATCTCGAGGTTTTCGCGTTTACCGTTGTGCAGCGAAGCCATCCGCTGCTGGCCGACGGAATCGGTTCTGGCAAAGGCGGCCTGCGCTTTGGCGATGGTCTCATCGTCGAGATGGGAAATCAGGCGGTCAGCGGCCTGCCAGGCTTCGTCGTTGGTTTCACGCACAATCACGTGCAGGCGAATGCCGAAGCGCACCTTACGGCCATGCGCCGCGGCTTTGGCACGCACCTGGGCGATCTTCTCTTTGACCAGCTCCGGCGGTTCACCCCAGGTGAGATACAGATCAACCTGTTCGGCGGCAAGATCCTGTGCAACGTCCGACGATCCGCCAAAATAGAGCGGGGGACGCGGCTGTTGGATCGGCGGGAAGAACAGCTTCGCATCGCGAACGTGAATATGTTTGCCCTCAAAGGTGACATTCTCCCCCTCCAGCAGACGACGCCAGACGTGGGTGAATTCTGCAGAAGCTTCGTAACGCTCGGTGTGATCTAAAAAGACGCCGTCACCCGCCAGCTCCTGCGGATCGCTGCCGGTCACCAGATTAAACAAAGCACGACCGTTCGATAAGCGATCGAGGGTGGCGGCCTGACGTGCGGCCACCGTCGGGGACGTTACGCTCGGACGCAGGGCCACCAGGAACTTCAGTCGCTGGGTCACCGGGATTAACGATGCCGCGACCAGCCATGCGTCTTCGCAGGAGCGGCCAGTGGGGATCAATACCCCGGTAAAGCCAATCCGGTCTGCTGCCTGAGCAATCTGCTGCAGATAAGCATGATCGACCGGGCGCGCACCCGTTTCGGTGCCAAGATAATGCCCATCACCGTGAGTAGGTAAAAACCAGAACAGATTCAGACTCATGACTTATCTCCTTGAGGCGCTGTGGGGTGCCAGATACGGTCGCGGATATCGATTTTTTTCGGCACCAGGCGATTGGCGTAGAACAGGTCAGCAGTTTCCTGCTGCAAAGCCGCGGTGTGGTCATCGACCGGCTTGATAATGCCCGGCGGACGGTGGTCGAGATAGCTGGCGATCACCGGCTCCGGCAGACCGAGGGTTTTCGCCAGCAGGGTGATGCTGGCCGGACGCTGGCTTTGGGTAAGGGCATCGGCCTCACTGAAGAGGTTCAGCACGCCCTGCACAAACTCACCGTTTTTTTCTGCGTAAGGACGCGCAGCAAGATAGAAGGAACCGGTCTTTTTCAGGTCTTCACCGTCTTTCAACACCTTCACGCCGCCCTGCAGCAGGGCCGCCGAGTAGTAGGGATCCCATATCGCCCAGGCGTCCACGTTGTGTTGCTGAAACGCTGCGCGGGCATCCGCCGGGGAGAGGTAAATCGGTTGGATATCTTTAAAGGTCAGGCCCGCCTGCTGGAGTGCGCGCAGGATCAGATTGTGCGCGCTGGAACCTTTCTGGAAGGCGATTTTACGGCCCTTCAGATCGGCCACGGTTTTGATTGGGCTATCTTCAGGAACCAGGATGACTTCGGCTTTGGGTTTGGGCGGTTCAGCCCCGACGTACAGCAGATCTGCCCCGGCGGCCTGGGCGAAGATTGGCGGGATATCGCCGGTGCTGCCGAGATCAATACTGCCGACGTTCAGCGCTTCCAGCATCTGCGGGCCTGCCGGGAACTCGACCCACGAAAAATGGGTGTCCGGGTAGCGTTTTTCCAGCAACTGATGGCTTTTGGCCAGCACCATGCTTACGCTACCTTTCTGATAGCCAATGCGCAGGCTCTCGGGCGTGGGTTCTGCGGCGTATGCCAGGCCAGAAAGGGCGACGAAACCCAGCAGGCTCAAACGGGCAAGGGATTTAAACATGGGCGACTCCTTTCAGATGACCAAAGGCGGGAACCTGAACGTCGCGACGGTGCAGCGCTTGCCAGAACGTCTCCAGCGCGCTGTCGAGACGGGTTTGCAGGTTCGGGGTAAAGTGCGGCTTGTGCTGGTAATCGATCACCTGTGAGTCATCGGCAAATACACCGTGCAGGATCTCCTGTGCCTTCAGGGCGCTGAGCACCGGCTTCAGGGCGTAATCCACCGCCAGTAAATGCGCCACGGTGCCGCCGGTGGCCAGCGGCAGTACCACTTTGCCCTCCAGCGCGCGCTCCGGTAGCAGATCGAGCAGGGTTTTCAGCGCACCGGAAAACGATGCTTTATAGATTGGGGTCGCCACAATCAGCCCGTCGGCGTCTTTGAGCTGCTCATTAAGAGCCTTTAGCGCCGGGCTTTCGAAGCGGGCATAGAGTAAATCTTCTGGCTCAAAGTTGTGCAGATTCCAGTGGCACACCTCCACATCCAGCGACGTGAGTTGTTCACGGGCATATTCCAGCAGGGCGCTGGAGCGTGAGGGGAATCGCGGACTTCCGGCCAGAGTGATAATGCGCATAGCTGCTCCTTATAACGAATTGTTTGCTTTTATCTAACATTGATAACATTTACAGGCAGTGTGTCACCGCGGGCTTATTCCGCTAAATGATTTATCCGCAAGAGAAATGCTAAAAAACGAATAACGCGTGGCGTGAAAAGTAAACGATTGCGTCTACAAACGATTTTTTTGCCTCAGGTCAATTCCCTTTCCGGCCGCGATCGCTGATAATTCGCCCCCGGTTTGCACACCGGGAATCCAGGAGAGTTCATGTACTACCCCTTCGTTCGTAAAGCCCTTTTCCAGCTCGATCCTGAGCGCGCTCATGAATTTACATTCCAGCAATTACGCCGTATCACAGGAACCCCACTCCAGGCGCTGGTGCGCCAGAAGGTGATGGAAAAACCTGTCACTTGTATGGGGTTGACCTTTAAAAACCCACTGGGACTGGCGGCTGGCCTGGATAAAAACGGCGAGTGTATTGATGCACTTGGCGCGATGGGTTTTGGCTCCATCGAAATCGGCACAGTCACGCCGCGTCCTCAGCCAGGTAACGACAAGCCGCGCCTGTTCCGATTGGTGGAGGCCGAAGGTCTGATCAACCGCATGGGCTTTAATAACCTCGGTGTCGATCATCTGGTCGAGAATGTGAAGAAAGCGCATTTCGACGGCATTTTGGGTATTAATATCGGCAAGAACAAAGACACCCCGGTCGAGCAGGGTAAAGATGACTATCTGATTTGTATGGAAAAAATCTACGCCTACGCCGGTTATATTGCGGTCAATATTTCATCGCCAAATACCCCGGGCCTGCGTTCGCTGCAATACGGCGAAGCGCTCGACGACTTATTAGTTGCCATCAAAAATAAGCAAAATGAACTCCAGGTTAAGCATCATAAATATGTGCCTGTGGCCGTTAAAATTGCGCCGGATCTTACTGAAGAAGAGTTGGTGCAGGTGGCCGACAGTTTAGTGCGTCATAATATTGATGGGGTTATTGCCACCAATACTACGCTCGATCGTACGCTTGTTCAGGGGATGAAACATTGCGATGAAATGGGTGGTCTGAGCGGGCGACCGGTACAATTAAAAAGCACCGAAATTATTCGCCGTCTGTCAGTTGAATTAAATAGTCGCCTGCCGATTATTGGCGTGGGTGGTATCGACTCGGTTGTGGCTGCTCGCGAGAAAATGGCTGCGGGGGCGTCGCTGGTGCAGATTTACTCTGGCTTTATTTTTAAAGGTCCACCGCTGATCAAAGAAATCGTTAACCATCTCTGATCTCTCGCTAATAGCAACCAGGGCTTTATTTCCGGCTCTGGTTGTTTTATATTCCGTGATTGTTGCTAATTTAGACATACTAGTCTTTTATTATTGAAGTCGAATAAGCGAAGCGTAATGAGGACTTTCTTACAACAGGACGTTGCGAGGATGGGAGAGGCAAATGCGAATTAAACCTGACGATAACTGGCGCTGGTATTTCTGTGACGAGCACGATCGTATGATGCTCGATTTAGCCAATGGCATGTTATTTCGTTCTCGTTTTGCGCGTCGGATGCTGACTCCGGATGCCTTTACTAATACCGGCTTTTGCGTTGATGACGCTGCTCTTTATTTCTCCTTTGAAGAAAAGTGCCGCGATCTCGAATTGTCCAAAGAACAACGTGCTGAACTGGTGCTGAATGCGCTGGTGGCGATCCGCTTCCTCAAACCTCAGATGCCAAAAAGCTGGCACTTTCTTACCCACGGCGAGAGCTGGCTGCCGCTTACCGGCGATGCCGTTTGCGCCAGCCTCAGCGAGAGCGCCGAACAGGTGAATTTGCTGGTGGTCGAACCGGGTGACAACGCCGCGCTGTGCTTGCTGGCCCAGCCGGGCGTGACGATTGCCGGGCGCACCATGCAGCTGGGCGACCCGATCAAAGTGATGAACGACAGGCTTAAACCTCAACCGCTGAGCAGCAGTTTCAGCCTTGAGCAGGCGGTTTAAGCCTCGAGCTGTAACGAGGTTTTGGGTATACAGCTGCAGCACAAAATAGTGCCGTCACCGCCAATTGCCGATTTCTTCAATGCACTGACTTCCCCATCGACCAGCATGATGCGACAGTATCCGCAAATACCGGCTCGACACGAGTAGGGGATGCGAATGCCTGCTTGTTCAAGCTGCTCCAGTAACACTTGCTGATTGTTGCCGCGAAGCGTTTGCCCCTGCCACTGGATCGTCACCGCTGTTTCCGGCTGTACTTCCACTACTGTTATTTCTTCTTCTGCACCTGCACCGTAGAGCCGACCGGGTGCGATGGCGAGAATTTCTACTTCATCGCCAACGCGAATCACGCCGCTGGAGCGGGGGATCAGATTCTGACCGAAATCGACATCGCCGTTATCCTGCGCGGTACGGAACGACTGCAAGGTTTTTAGCGGCTCGCCGGAAGGGTGCTTCTGACCTTTTTCCGGGCTGACGGTGGTAAAGATGCAGCGGCTGCAGGGTTTAACCACGTCAAAAATCACGCTGCCAATGCGGATCACTTTCCAGGTATCTTCTTCCCAGGCCGCGCTGCCTGTCACCACCAGATTTGGCCGGAACTGCTCCATTTGCACGCTGGCCGGGCAGCGGTTTTGCAGGTCGCGCAGAGACGATTCGCTGGTCAGCAGGAACGGGAATCCATCGGCAAACGACAGCGGCACTGCGGCAAACTTGTTTACGCGGCGCGTCAGTTCGGGTCCCACCCAGCGTAACTGGACCGGGCGCGAAAAATAGTTGCTGAGCCAGAGGTTAATCTCATCGGGCGCAATGCGGGCGGTGAAATGATTTCCCCACACTTCGGTGGGCGCATCAACTGGCGCAAAATCGCTGAAGCGAACAATACTACTGGAACCGTCTGGCGCGGTGAGGTGCAGACCATCCTGAACCGGTACCGGAGTAAAGCGCACCATCTGCGGGAACTGGCGGGCGGTGATGAATGTGCCGTCGGGTTCGGTCACCATAAAAATGCGATCAAAGGCAAAACCGCTGGCATCTGCAAGGGCATGAGTGAGCCCAATTCCGCGCATTGATTTGACCGGATGAATGAAAAGCCTGGATAACGTCGCCACGGCACAGTTCCTGAAATGAAAATAAGCCTTCAACTTTATGACATAGAGCCCAGATTGGCTATAATGCGCAGCAATTTTCTAAGAGTAATAAGTGACGATATGAATTCTCTGTTTGCCAGTACGGCCCGCGGGCTGGAAGAGCTGTTAAAAACTGAACTGGAAAACCTGGGCGCGCAAGAGTGCCAGGTGGTTCAGGGTGGGGTCCATTTTCAGGGCGACACACGGCTTATTTACCAGAGCCTGATGTGGAGTCGCCTGGCCTCACGCATCATGTTGCCGATGAGAGAGTGCAAGGTATACAGCGATCTCGATCTTTACCTGGGCGTGCAGACAATCAACTGGACAGAGATTTTCGCGCCAGGTGCTACCTTCGCGGTGCACTTCAGTGGCCTGAACGACGAGATCCGCAACAGTCAGTACGGTGCGCTGAAGGTGAAAGATGCCATCGTCGACAGCTTTACCCGTAAAAATCTGGAGCGCCCGAACGTCGATCGCGAAAACCCGGATCTGCGTATCAACGTGCGTCTGAACAAAGAGACGGCCAGTATCGCGCTGGATCTGTGCGGCGAAGGCCTGCATCAGCGTGGCTACCGCGATCGTGCGGGGATCGCGCCCATCAAAGAGACCCTGGCGGCCGCCATTGTCATGCGCTCCGGCTGGCAGCCTGGTACGCCGATGCTGGATCCGATGTGCGGTTCCGGCACGCTGCTGATCGAAGCAGCGATGTTAGCCACCGACCGCGCGCCGGGTCTGCATCGCGGCCAGTGGGGCTTTAAGGGCTGGGCACAGCACGACGAAGCGGTCTGGCAGGAAGTGAAGGCCGAAGCGCAGACGCGTGCGCGTCTGGGACTGGCAGCCTATGAAGCTCATTTCTACGGCTCCGACAGCGATGCTCGCGTGATTGAAAGCGCCCGCAGCAACGCCCGTCGCGCTGGTATTGCCGATCTGGTGACCTTCGAGGTGAAGGACGTAGCACAGCTCACCAATCCGCTGCCAAAGGGCCCGTACGGCACGGTGATCAGCAACCCACCTTACGGCGAACGTCTGGACAGCGAACCGGCACTGATTGCTTTGCACAGCCTGCTGGGTCGCACCGTGAAAGACTACTTTGGCGGCTGGAACCTGTCGCTGTTCAGTGGTTCGCCAGAACTGCTGAGCTGCCTGCAGCTGCGCGCCGAACGCCAGTTCAAAGCCAAAAACGGCCCGCTGGACTGCGTGCAGAAGAACTACCATCTGACGGAAAAAGAGGCCGACAGCAAGCCTTCCAGCGTGGCGGAAGATTACGCTAACCGTCTGCGCAAGAATCTGAAGAAATACGAAAAATGGGCGAAGCAGGAGAAACTTGAATGCTATCGCATCTATGACGCCGACCTGCCGGAATACAACGTGGCGGTCGATCGTTACGGCGAGTGGGTGGTGGTGCAGGAATATGCCCCGCCAAAAACCGTCGATCCACAAAAAGCGCGTCAGCGTATGCTCGACATTATCGCTGCCACCATCAGCGTGCTGAATATCGCCCCGAACAAGTTGATCCTCAAAACCCGTGAGCGTCAGAAGGGCAAAAATCAGTATGAGAAGATGAACAGCAAGGGCGAGTTTATCGAAGTGGGCGAATACAATGCGCGCCTGTGGGTCAACCTGACTGATTATCTCGATACCGGTCTGTTCCTCGACCACCGTATCGCCCGCCGCATGCTGGGGCAGATGAGTAAGGGTAAAGACTTCCTCAACCTCTTTGCTTACACCGGCAGCGCCAGCGTTCACGCAGGTCTGGGCGGGGCGCGTACCACCACCACCGTGGATATGTCCCGTACCTATCTGGAGTGGGCAGAGCGCAACCTGCGCCTTAACGGCCTGACCGGGAAGGCGCATCGCCTGCTGCAGGCCGACGTACTGGGCTGGTTGCGTGAGTCTGACGAGCAGTTCGACCTGATCTTTATCGATCCGCCGACCTTCTCCAACTCCAAGCGCATGGAAGAGTCTTTTGACGTCCAGCGCGACCACCTGGCGCTGATGAAAGATCTCAAACGTATGCTGCGTAAAGGCGGCACGATTATGTTCTCGAACAACAAGCGCGGCTTCCGCATGGATCATGAGGGACTGGCAGAACTGGGACTGAAAGCACAAGAAATCAGTCAAAAAACGTTATCCCAGGATTTTGCCCGTAACCGTCAGATCCACAACTGCTGGCTGATTACCGCCGCCTGAAAGGAAAAGTAAATGTCATTAATTAGTATGCATGGTGCATGGCTGTCATTCAGTGATTCACCGCTTCTCGATAATACTGAACTGCACATCGAAGACAATGAACGCGTGTGTCTGGTGGGTCGTAACGGCGCGGGCAAATCGACGCTGATGAAGATCCTGAACCGTGAACAGGGTCTGGATGACGGACGTATTATTTACGAGCAAGACCTGATTGTTTCTCGTTTGCAGCAGGATCCGCCGCGTAACGTCGCGGGCAGCGTGTATGATTTTGTGGCTGAAGGGATCTCTGAGCAGGCCGAGTATCTGAAGGGCTATCACGAGATTTCGCACCTGGTGATGACCGACCCAAGCGAAAAAAACCTCAATGAAATGGCGCGTCTCCAGGACCTGCTCGATCATCATGGTCTCTGGCAGCTTGAAAGTCGCATCACCGAAGTTCTGGAGCAGTTAGGTCTGGAAGCGGACACCGAACTGGCATCACTCTCCGGCGGCTGGCTGCGTAAAGCCGCGTTGGGTCGTGCGCTGGTCAGTGGTCCGAAAGTGCTGTTACTTGACGAACCGACCAACCACCTGGATATCGAAGCGATCGACTGGCTGGAAGGGTTCCTCAAAACCTTTAACGGCACCCTTATCTTTATTTCGCATGACCGTTCATTCATTCGCAATATGGCCACCCGTATTGTCGATCTCGACCGCGGCAAGCTGGTGACCTATCCGGGTGATTACGACACATATCTGTTGGAAAAAGAAGAAAATCTGCGCGTAGAAGATCTGCAAAATGCCGAGTTTGACCGCAAGCTGGCGCAGGAAGAAGTCTGGATCCGTCAGGGCATCAAAGCACGTCGTACCCGTAACGAAGGCCGCGTGCGTGCACTGAAAGCCATGCGTAATGAGCGCAGTGAGCGTCGTGAAGTGATGGGCACTGCGAAAATGCAGGTGGAAGAAGCGTCTCGCTCCGGCAAGATTGTCTTCGAGATGGAGAACGTTGATTACCAGGTAGATGGCAAAGTCCTGGTGAAAGATTTTTCTGCTCAGGTACAGCGTGGTGACAAAATTGCGCTTATCGGCCCGAACGGCTGTGGCAAAACCACGCTGCTGAAGCTGATGCTGAGCCAGTTGCAGGCCGACAGCGGACGCGTCCATTGCGGTACCAAACTTGAAGTGGCGTACTTTGACCAGCACCGTGCGGAACTTGATCCGGACAGAACGGTGATGGACAACCTCGCGGAAGGCAAACAGGAAGTATTGGTAAACGGCAAACCACGCCATGTGCTGGGCTACCTGCAGGACTTCCTGTTCCATCCAAAACGGGCAATGACCCCTGTTCGCGCCCTGTCAGGTGGAGAGCGTAACCGTCTGTTATTGGCGCGTTTGTTCCTGAAACCCAGCAACCTGTTGATTCTCGATGAACCGACGAACGATCTTGATGTAGAAACGCTGGAACTTCTTGAAGAACTGATTGATAGTTACCAGGGCACCGTAATGCTGGTCAGCCACGATCGTCAGTTCGTGGATAACACCGTTACCGAGTGCTGGATCTTCGAAGGTGCGGGCAGAATTGATCGCTATGTGGGCGGTTACCACGATGCCCGTGGCCAACAGGCTCAATCACTGGCGACGAAACAGTCAAAATCGAAAGCCGATGCGGAAGTCGCTGTTACAAAAGCAGAAACTGTCAAACGTGCCAGTAGCAAACTAAGCTATAACCTGCAGCGCGAACTGGAAGGCCTGCCGCAGCGTCTGGAAGAGCTCGAAGCTAACCTCGAAAGTTTGCAGGCTCAGGTAGCCGATGCTTCATTCTTTACCCAGTCGCATGACTATACTCAAAAAGTCCTGGCGGATATGGCGCAGGCTGAAAAGGCGCTGGAAGAAGCATTTGAACGCTGGGAGTATCTTGAGGCTCTGAAAAACGGCGCATAAGTGAAACATGGAGCCAGTATGTGTGAACATCACCATGCCGATCGGCATATTTTATGCTCACAGTGCGACATGCTCGTGGCGCTACCCGCGCTCGAGCATGGACACAAAGCGGCATGCCCGCGATGCGGGGCAACGCTGACAACTGAGTGGGATGCGCCGCGGCAGCGTCCCACTGCTTATGCTATTGCCGCGCTGTTCATGCTATTGCTCTCCAATCTTTTCCCCTTTATTAACATGAAGGTGGGCGGGATCACCAGCGAAGTGAATTTGCTCGAGATACCTGGCGTAATGTTCTCGGAAGATTACGCCAGCCTCGGTACCTTCTTCCTGCTGTTCGTCCAGATTGTCCCGGCGTTTTGCCTGGTCGTGATCTTACTGCTGGTGAACCGTGTACCGCTGCCCGTGACGCTGAAAATTAAACTGGCTCGTATCTTGTTCCAGCTGAAAAGCTGGGGGATGGCGGAGATTTTCCTTGCCGGTATTCTGGTGAGCTTCGTGAAGCTGATGGCCTACGGTGACGTGGGCGTCGGCAGCAGCTTTATCCCCTGGTGTCTTTACTGCGTCCTGCAATTACGTGCGTTTCAGTGCGTGGATCGTCGCTGGGCATGGGACGATATCGCTCCTGCACCTGTGCTGGCGCAACCTCTTCAAGCGGGCGTGCCGGGTATTAACCAGAATCTGCGCTTATGCCCCTGCTGTACGGCTATCCTTCCGGCCGACCAGGAGGTTTGCCCGCGCTGCGAGACCAAAGGGCACGTGCGGCGTAAAAACAGCGTTCAGTGGACCATGGCGCTGCTTATCACCTCCATCATTCTCTATCTTCCCGCCAATATCCTGCCGATTATGATCACCGATTTACTGGGCGACAAAATGCCTTCGACCATCATGGCCGGGGTCGTCCTGCTCTGGGGGGAAGGGTCTTATCCCGTGGCGCTGGTCATTTTTATCGCCAGTATCATGGTGCCCACGCTCAAAATGATAGCGATCGCCTGGCTATGCTGGGATGCCAATGGGCACGGCAGGCGCGACAGCGAGCGCATGCATCTGATTTATGAGGTAGTTGAATTTGTCGGACGTTGGTCAATGATTGACGTATTTGTGATTGCCGTCCTCTCTGCGCTGGTGCGTATGGGTGGATTAATGAGTATCTATCCCGCCATCGGTGCGGTGATGTTTGCATTGGTCGTTGTGATGACAATGTTTGCGGCCATGACCTTTGACCCACGTTTATCGTGGGATCGTGAGCCCGAGTCGAGCCATGAGGAAGAGTATAAGCATGGAAAATAAGAGTGGAGAGGCGAAAGTGCAGAAGGTCAAAAACTGGTCGCCGGTGTGGATCTTCCCCATCGTGACTGCGCTGATCGGTGCATGGATCCTGTTTTATCACTACAGCCATCAGGGGCCGGAAGTTACGCTGATCACCACCAATGCCGAGGGGATTGAAGGGGGCAAAACGACCATCAAGAGCCGCAGTGTGGATGTCGGTGTGGTGGAGAGTGCGACCCTGACTGACGATCTGACGCATGTTGAGATCAAGGCCCGTCTGAATGCCGGTATGGAAAAGCTCCTGCACGGTGATTCCGTCTTCTGGGTGGTAAAGCCGCAGGTGGGGCGTGAAGGGATCAGCGGGCTGGGTACGCTGCTTTCCGGGGCCTACATTGAGCTGCAGCCTGGCGCAAAAGGGAGCCAGCCGGTGCAATATCAACTGCTGGATTCACCACCGCTGGCGCCGCCGGATGCGAAGGGAATACGGGTGATCCTCGACAGTAAAAAAGCCGGTCAGCTGAGTCCGGGCGACCCGGTGCTGTTCCGCGGCTATCGCGTCGGCTCGGTGGAAACCAGCACTTTTGATACCCAAAAACGCGCTATCAGCTACCAGTTGTTTATTAACGCGCCAAACGATCGCCTCGTCACCGGTAACGTGCGTTTCTGGAAAGACAGCGGTATCGCTGTCGATTTAACGTCTGCGGGGATGCGCGTTGAGATGGGGTCACTCTCGACGCTGTTCGGCGGGGGCGTCAGCTTTGACGTTCCGGAAGGGATGGACCTGGGTCAACCGGTGGCGCAGAAGACGGCGTTCCGGCTGTATGACGACCAGAAGAGTATTCAGGATTCGCTGTATACCGACCATATCGATTACCTGATGTTCTTTAAAGATTCTGTCCGCGGTCTGCAGCCGGGGGCACCGGTTGAATTCCGTGGCATTCGCCTTGGGACCGTTGGCAAAGTACCGTTCTTCGCGCCAGGCATGCGTCAGGTGCTGGATGACGATTACCGCATCCCGGTACTGATTCGTATTGAGCCGGAACGTCTGATTAATCAGGTAGGCGATACGCCGGACATTGCCCAGCATCTGGACAGTCTGATGAAACGCGGCCTGCGCGGCTCCCTCAAAACCGGTAACCTGGTGACCGGGGCGCTGTACGTAGATATGGACTTCTTCCCGAAAGAACCGCCAGTTGCCCAGTTGCGCGAGTTTGGCGGCTATAAAATCATCCCAACGGTGAGCAGCGGTCTGGCGCAAATCCAGCAACGACTGATGGAAACGCTGGATAAAATCAACGGTCTGCCGCTGAACCCGATGATTGAACAGGCGACCCACACGCTCAATGAAAGCCAGGCGACGATGCGCCGTCTGCAGACGACGCTGGATAATCTGAACAAGATCACCGCCAACCAGTCGATGCAGAAACTGCCAGAAGACATGCAAAAGACGCTGCGTGAGCTGAATCGCAGTATGCAGGGCTTCCAGCCAGGTTCTGCCGCTTACAACAAGATGGTGGCGGATATGCAGCGCCTGGATCAGGTTCTGCGTGAACTGCAGCCGGTGCTGAAGACGCTGAACACCAAGAGCAATGCGCTGGTATTCGAAGCGAAAGACAAAAAGGACCCTGAGCCGAAGGGGGCTAAATAATGAAAAAATGGTTAACGATCGCTGCTGCAGTGCTTCTGACCGCCTGCAGTTCCGGCGCAGATAACAAAAGTTATTATCAGCTGCCGGTGGCAACCCAGTCGGGCGGTAAAAGTATGGCCAGTCAGGGAAACCGTCTGCTGTGGGTTGAGCAGGTGGCGGTACCTGATTACCTTGCGGGCAATGGCGTGGTGTATCAAACCAGCGATGTGCAATATGTCATCGCCAACAACAACCTGTGGGCCAGCCCGCTAGATCAGCAGCTGCGCAATACGCTGGTTGCCAATCTCAGCAGTCAGCTGCCGGGATGGGTCGTTGCATCACAGCCTCTGGGCAGCGATCAGGATACCCTGAGCGTCAATGTGACGGCTTTCCATGGGCGCTATGACGGTAGCGTAGTGGTCAGCGGCGAGTGGCTGCTGAATCACCAGGGGCAGCTGATGAAACGGCCTTTCCATCTGGAAATGAAGCAGAAAAACGATGGCTACGATGAGATGGTGAAGGTATTGGCGCAGGGGTGGGCTCAAGAGTCCGCCAGCATTGCTAAAGAGATTTCCCGGCTGCCATAAGTAAAATTCATCACGCCAGGCCGCAATTTGCTTGATGCTAATTGCGGCCTTTTTTTTGGTTTGAGCTCAGACCGTTACTTGTGCCGTATCACAAATTTTGTACAAATGAACTTATGAGTAGCTCACAAATATGACGCTGGTATGAATTTTGTACATTGACGAGGAGCGGGATTCAGGGTATTCGTTATCTGTGATTGCATGATTTGTAATCATTGTTTTCTTTTCCACCAGATCAAATAATGAGGGAAACGAGGCATGAAGAGACAGAAACGAGATCGCCTGGAAAGGGCTCATCAACGTGGTTATCAAGCTGGCATCGCCGGACGTTCTAAAGAAATGTGTCCCTATCAGACTTTGAATCAAAGGTCGTACTGGTTGGGGGGCTGGCGAGAAGCCATTGGAGACAGGGCAGTAATTGCTTGATAGCGTCTCTTTAAAAAAAGAAACCTCCGCAGTGCGGAGGTTTCGCTGTTTTATGCTTCGGAAAAAGCAAAAATCAGAATGCAGAAGTATCCTGGAACAGACCCACTTTCAGATCGGTTGCGGCGTAAATCAGACGACCGTCGACCAGCACTTCGCCATCCGCCAGGCCCATGATCAGGCGACGGTTAACAATGCGTTTGAAGTGAATACGGTAGGTAACTTTTTTCGCAGTTGGCAGAACCTGACCAGTGAATTTAACTTCACCCACGCCCAGCGCACGGCCTTTGCCTTCGCCGCCCAGCCAGCCGAGGTAAAAACCAACCAGCTGCCACATCGCGTCCAGACCCAGGCAACCTGGCATTACCGGATCGCCAATGAAATGGCAACCAAAGAACCACAGGTCCGGGTTGATATCGAGCTCTGCTTCTACGTAACCCTTATCGAAGTTGCCGCCGGTTTCCGTCATCTTCACGACACGGTCCATCATCAGCATGTTCGGGGCCGGTAACTGTGGGCCTTTAGCGCCAAACAGTTCACCGCGACCAGAGGCAAGAAGATCTTCTTTAGTATAGGATTCGCGTTTATCTACCATGTTCTCAGTAAGCCTTATTTTAGTGAAGGACGCAGGATAGCTAACACGTGTACGCTGAACAAGTCCGATCAGTTAGGACTGAACCAGTTCAACCAGCGTAACGGCCAGGGATAACGATGGCGTGCATCCTGCTGCGTTGCCTGCGCAATACGTTCCTGAATAACGTGCATCAGCGTTGTCTGCCCCTCGACATCCCACTCCAGGTTTGTCAGTAAGGGTAGTGCATCTGCAATTTCTTCGATGGCCCACAGGCTGAATTGTTCCTCTTCTACCGCCGTCAGTAACGCCTGGCTAAGACTGAGGTGGCGCACGTTGGCGACGGGAATAATTACGCCCTGTTTACCGCTCAGACCACGCTGTTGGCAAACGTTAAAGAAGCCTTCGATCTTCTCATTCAGACCGCCTACGGGCTGCGCTCGACCAAACTGATCGACAGAACCGGTAATGGCAATACTCTGATTAATCGGGACATCGGCCAGCGCACTAATCACCGCACACAGCTCTGCCATCGAGGCGCTGTCGCCATCGACTTCGCTGTAGGACTGTTCAAAGGTCAGCGAAGCACTGAAAGGGATCTGCTGCTCAAGCTGCAGTTCCGCCATCAGGTAAGCCTGCATGATCATCATGCCTTTGGCATGAATGTTACCGCCCAGTTCGGCTTTACGCTCGACATCAATAAACTCGCCATCACCGATGTGCACCACGCAGCTAATGCGTGATGGCTCGCCGAAGGCACGCGGGTGCCCCGGAAACTCAATCACTGACAGGGCATTGATTTGGCCAATGCGTTCGCCTTCGGTTTCAACCAGAATCTGCTCAAGCAGAATTTCGTCCTGCATACGGTCGGCGAGGTAGCCTTCGCGCCATTCACGCTGCAGCAGCATCTGGGCTAATTGTTCACCGTTAAAGGTGCTGTCTTCGGTCAGCGCGGCGACTTCACGCAGCTGTTTGCCAAGCCAAAGCGGACACAGTGGCAAGGTATCCTGATCGCCGGTATAGCGAACGGCTTCGCGGATCAGTACAGGCCACGCATCACCAGCAGGTGAGGGCAACTGAGCACGTTCGCTGACGGCGTTGACCCACTGCATCCACTGCAGCATATCCTCGGCATCTGCAATCTGAACGCTGTCTTCAAACTCGCTGTAAACCCCCTGAGCGGCAAGCTCAGGCTCCATATCCTGGAAATCTGCCAGCGCATCACGGTCGCCGACCAGCACCACTTTCAATGACAGCGGCATAGACGGCACTGAAACCGGAAGCGGACGCGACTCATCGAATGCGACCCAGTCAAAGCGCTGCTGGTTTATGGTATTTTTCAGACGCATCCACAGTAAAGGCTGTGCAAGCAGGGTGCGCAGAGAAACAATCAGCACGCCGCCGTTCGCCTGATGGATTAGACCGGGATGCAGCGTTAATTCACCGTTAAACTGACGCAGGCAGCCGAACAGCTGTTCTGCTTCTGCCCAGCCAGCAGACACGATGCTACCCGTTACCGCAAAACGGCCGTCGGCAAGTGTGGCGGGTTCAAAGGTGACAGTGCGTCCGTTGATGGCATACTCACCACCAAAGACCGTATGAGTCTCTGGCTGCAGCTGCCGCATGGCATCAGCCAGAAGATTCAGATACTCCGCTTCGTCTGGCGCTTTCAGCAACATAAATGGCGAGGTTGCCCATGGACTTAATACTTGCTCCATCGCGTAATGCAAACGCGGCTGTGTATCGCTGAGTAAGTATTCGTGTTCTTTCGCGAGATCTGGCTGTGTAAACAGTTCCTGATAGCTTTCTGTATCCGGAACCAGGTCACGCCATGTAAGTTTCGTAATGGTCAAAGTTGATGTTTTTTAGTCAGATGTAAAACGATGGAGTATACCGTAAGGCGCAGGCTCTGCCCATGAGTGAATCGGAGATTACCGTGACGAATGCGTCACCGGCAGCCGCAAGATATGATTTCTTTTCAGCAGATTGCCAAAAAACTGATATTCTGAACACAGTTACACGGTCACATTGGGATCGCAATGAAATACCAACAACTGGAAAACCTCGAAAGCGGCTGGAAATGGAAGTATCTGGTCAAAAAACACCGTGAAGGGGAATTGATCACGTGCTACCTCGAAGCCAGTGCTGCAAATGACGCTGTAGATTTATTGCTGACCCTCGAAAATGATCCGGTTCAGGTGAACAGCTGGATAGAACAACACATTAATCCAGCGCTGCTGAACCGCATGAAGCAGACTATCCGCGCGAGGCGAAAACGGCATTTTAATGCTGAACATCAGCATACCCGCAAAAAGTCGATCGATCTGGAATATATGGTGTGGCAACGGCTGGCAGGGCTTGCCCAACGCCGGGGCAAAACCTTGTCAGAAACAATCGTGCAATTGATTGAAGATGCCGAGCATAAAGAGAAGTACGCCAGCCAGATGTCATCGCTTAAGACCGATCTTGAGGCCATGCTGGGTAAAAAGTAGGGTGTTCACTTTCTTACAGGCAATAAAAAACCCCGCATAAGGCGGGGTTTTTTTAAAGACGATAACTTATGCCGCTGGCTGAGTTACAACGTCTTTAACGCCTTTAACTTCGATCTCTACGCGACGATCTGGGCCCAGGCATTCGATCAGCGCTGGACGCGCCTTCACGTTGTCACAGGTGTTGCCAGTAACTGGGTTAGATTCGCCCATACCACGTGCGGAGATCTTGTTGCTTGGGATACCTTTAGAGATCAGGTAATCAACAACAGACTGTGCACGTTTCTCGGACAGACCCTGGTTGTAAGCGTCAGAACCGATACGGTCGGTGAAGCCCAGAACCACAACAGAACCGTCTTTCGGATCCAGGTTGCTCAGCTGAGAGTACATCTGATCCAGTGCCTGCTGGCCTTCTGGTTTCAGAGTCGCTTTGTTGAAGTTGAACAGAACGTCAGACTTCAGAGTGAAGTGCTTGGTCTGTACTTCTGGCGCTGGAGCTGGAGCTGGAGCAACAACTGGTGCCATATCTTCCTGCTGGCCGAAACGGTAGGAAACACCTACGCTCAGCAGGCCGTTGTCTGGACGGGTACCCACGGTGTTTGCATCACCGATGTTGTTGGTCCACTGGTATTCCAGACGGGTAGCGATGTCACGAGTTACCGCATATTCTAAGCCGCCAGCAAATACTGGGGATACGCCGGTGTCGTGATCTTTGAAGGATGCGCCGCCAGGAGTGTTAGCTTTAGCATCAGCACGCCAAACCATACCACCCAGACGCGTGTAGATGTCCAGTTGGTCGTTGATTGGGTAACCCAGTTTAGCGGTCAGCTGAACGCCCTGAGCTTTGAATGCGCCATTGATGTTGTCGCCTTTGTACGGCATACGGCCTAACCAGTCGTAGCCCATTTCGAAGCCAACGTACGGGTTAACCTGGTAGCCACCAAACGCACCAGCACCAAGCTGATTTTCGTGGGTTGGACCGTTGTTGTTGATAAAACCAGTATCGTGGAACTGAGACCAGCCCAGTTTAGCACCAGTATACCAGGTGTTATCTTTCGGAGCGGCCTGCGCTACGGTAGCGAAACCTGCCAGTGCCACTGCAATCGCGATAGCTGTCTTTTTCATTTTTGCGCCTCGTTATCATCCAAAAATCGCCATGAGAATCTCAATGAGAGTCACGGTTAAATCCTTCACCGGGGGGCGGGGACAAAGAGTAAACCTACCGATATCTTCGGCTTAGGCCGAGCACCCCTGGCGAAGTAAAGTCTACAACGTACCTGAAAACTTACAAGTGTGAACTCCGTCAGGCATATGAAAAAAAAAGTTTTATATACACAATATTTAACATTTATCGTGTCGAACCGCGCATGCTAAACTGAAAGAAGCCGCACCAGACAAGCCTTGTCGATACTTTTACGCATGGAACCAAAGGTGTACAAACCCTGCAAAATAAATTCCAGGAAAACTCTTATTTTTACTCAATGATACAAATTAGAGTGAATTTTTAGCCCAGACAGGTGTCCGTAGCCCTGCGAATCGACCCGAACCGGTCGCATAATGAACCCCAGAGCGTTCCCTTCTTCTGCCGCTTCGGCCAGACAATGTTGTTCAGTCTCGGTTAACTCCTCAGTACACCAGCCGATCACAACGCTGTAATTCCCTGTACGTAATGCTCGCACCATCGATTCTACGGTATGGCATGGCGCCATCTGGCTTATCTGCATCACTTTTGTCAGCGGCAAGCCCGCGGACAGCACCCACTGGCGGCTGAGTTTCTGCTGCGGTGTGAGCCACAGTTGCCAGCGAGACTGCTGGCCAAGTTGCTGTAACAGAGGCAGCAATAATAGCTGCGTCATCATGGGCTGGTCTTCACGGTAAAGCACTTCACTGATAAGCCCGGTTGAAACGGGCGCAGTGGAATTCAGCGTGCTATTGCCTGTGGAAGACGCGAAAGATGTTGAACGATTTGCGTAGCCTGAAGTGAACATAATCGACCCAGCCCTGTAGTTACTGTATGGATATACAGTAACCCCTGTACGGCCAAAGATCAACCTCATTTTCGGAAAGCGCCTCGCAAATTTGGACCAATTTTCATTCACATTGAAAAATCATCTTGCTGTTCGATCATAAGTTGCCTATTTTCCTGATAACGGATCCGTTAACAAAGATGACAACATTACTCCATGATTTAAAAAGGAAATATCATGAAAAAGATCTCATATGAACGGATCTATCAGTCTACCAAATACCTTTCACCGCTCGGCGATGTGCAGCATCGTGCATTGTTTGGCGGTTATACCCTGGCAGTAGACGATACCGTTTTCGCTATGGTGTCTGACGGCGAGCTCTACCTGCGTGCCTGTGAAGAGAGTGCTCAGTACTGCGTCAAGAACGCCACTTCCTTCTTAACACTGGTCAAACGGGGTCGTCCGGTATTGTTGAATTATTATCGAGTTGATGAGGGGCTCTGGCGGGATCATGAACAGTTTTTGCAACTCTCTTCATTTGCGCTTGAGGCGGCGCGGCGGGAGCGACGCCAGCGCTACACAATGCATCGGCTGAAAGATTTACCGAATCTCACCTTCCAACTGGAGATCCTGCTTTATGACGCTGGCATTACTAATGAAGAGACGTTGCGCGCGCTGGGAGCGGAGCAATGCTGGTTAAAAATAAGGGCGCTTAACAAGCGCCTCAGCTATAAGGTGCTGTTTGCGTTAGAAGGGGCAATAGTCGGCCTGCACGAAGCGGCGCTCCCGGATACCAGACGCCGGGAGCTACTCGCGTGGTTTAACACCCAGCCATTAACCAACGAGATTCATTCCGGCAGTTGATTAATATGCTGCTGTAAACGACATATCTCTGGCAGCAACGCAATAAGCAGGCCGATTTGCTGTAGAACCAGCGGTGCTTTGTTCTCAGCTTCCGGCTCCAGATGCGAAATGCGTTGCGCCAGTTCCGCTAAGGCCTGTTGAACGCGCGGTTCATCTGCGGGTCGCTGGTGGAGGGCATCATCTACATAGCAGACCGCATCATCCAGTAAGGTTAAGATTGTCGGGCTGGTCAGCTGCTCACGGTGCGCGCCTAATGCCGAAATATAGCTGGTAAAGGTATGATTCAGACACAGCAGACGGAAAGCAATCTCACGGGTTTGCTCCGTCGCCCCCGGTTCCCTCGACATATTCGACACCACTGACGCCAGCTCAGCATCGCGATTATGCGCATCGCGGCGGGCAATACGGTAAGCCAGGCGATTATCTCGGCCCTGGTGATACTGCTCCAGTATCGCATCAAGATAGCGGCAGTTGGCGTTAATCGCGTTATCCAGCACGCGCGGCAAATTACGAAATCGCCAGTCGGGCCAGATGAAACTCACCGCTGCCCAGGCGATGGCGCAGCCAATCAGCGTATCAATAATGCGCGGTAGCGCGACCTCAAAACCTTCGCCGAGCAGGTTGAAGCACAGTAAAACCAGCAAGGTAATAAACATGGTGGCGTGCGCGTACTGTACGTTACGAAACGCAAAGAACAACACCCCGGTGATTACAATCAGGATCAGCTGGCCTTCCAGCGACGGGACAAAATAGAGGATCGGCAGCCCAAGGGCGACCCCCGCCAGGGTACCGAGAACACGCAAAGCCAGGCGATGGCGGGTGGCATTGTAGTTGGGCTGGCAGACGAACAGGCTGGTCAGCAAAATCCAGTAGCCATGATTCAGACCGGTTACCTGTATAAAGGCATAGCCGACGCAGAGCACCACCGACATTCTTACCGCATGGCGAAAAAGGGCAGATTCCGGAGTAAAGTTGCGGCTTAAACGCAGCCACATATCGCTGAAACCGTGCAGGCTATCGTCTGCAAGCTGGTTTTCTGCCTCATTACCCGGCATGGCCAGCGCCTGTTCTGATTCGATGGTAGCGAGTTGGGCATCGATGGCGCGCAGATTACTTAACAGATACCCCAGTGCCTTCATCTGTTCGGCAGAGGTTCCGCTGGCGTGGACGCGATCGAGTGCTGCATCGAGATGAATGAACGCCCGTTCGAATCGGAGATCGTGCTGGTAGGGGGTTCGCAGCAGGATCGAGTGCGACAACTGCTGGCAAGCCTGAGCTTGCATCGACAGCAGCCGTTGAAAGCGAAACATCACATCGCTGTAGCGAAACTTTTCGCGCAGGCTGGCGTACTGAATATGCGATGAGCTGGCACGCTCGTGAATATCCTGCGCCACAAAATAGTAGTGCAAGGTTCTTCGGGTTCCGCGCTGACCGCGGTCGCCGCGTAAACGAGTAAGCAGGGAGGCTTTGGTCTGGTTTAACGTGGCGACCAGTTGGCCATTCGCCAACGCCAGTTCGTACAGCGGCGCCTGACCGTCGTCCTCAATATCCGGATCAAACAGCCGTGATTTTAACTCCAGATAGCGCGCCAGTTGCTCATAGCTGCGCGCCAGATTGTCCTGCAGTGGCCGAATGGGGAAAATGAGGTGCCCGGCCAGGGTGAGCAGGTTATACCAGACGGCGCCCATCAACAGCAGCAGCGGCTGTTGATACCACTGGTCGTAAAGCGAAACGCCCAGCATGGTATAAATAGCTATCAGCAGTGCGCCAAACGCGATGGTTGCGTAGCGCTGGCCCAGCCCACCCAGCAAAATAAAGACGCTGGTGGAGATCATCAGACCGAGGGCGAATAGCCATGGCCAGGGAAAGAGTAATTCTACCGAGGCCGAAGCAATAAAGAAGCAGATCAGGGTGATGACCAGATTGCGCAGCCGACCGGCAAGACGATCGTCCAGATCGGCCAGCGCCCCGGCAACCACGCCCAGCGTCAGCGGAATGGTCAACTTAACCTCACCTAACCACCAGGGCAGAGCGACGCTGCCGCAAAGCGCGATAAATATCCTGACGTTATACAGCCAGGTGCTGTTCCATGTGTAGCGGCGAAGCAGTGGGCTTAGCATGAGCGCACTCGGTCCTTGTTACGGAAAACGACGGCGGGCGTTGGCTTCCCGTGCGGCGCGGGCGACTTCCACCGAAACCACTCTGCGCCCGACAGGCCACAGGGCAATGGCGGCAATCTTGAAATTGGCGATCCCAACGGGAATGCCGATAATTGACAGGCACTGCGCAATACCTGCCGCAATATGCATCAGACACAGCCACCAGCCGAAAAGGATCAGCCACACGATATTAAGCAGCGTTCCGCCAGTGTTCAGCAGCGCGTTTTTGCTGTCGGGCTCCAGTTCATCGACGTGAATCGCATCATTACCGTATGGCATTAGCGAGAGTTTGGTGATTTCCCAGCAGGAGCGCGTCAGTGGCAGGGTGAAGATCAACACAATACTGACCAGTGTCGCAAACAGCCAGGCCAGGGTGGTGGCAAAACCACCAAGAACAAAGTTCAAAATATTCAGAACGGTACGCATAACACCTCGATTCTTTCCGTTTAGTTTAAGGCTCGATGATTGTAACGGTTTTTTGCGCTGGAGCACCTGAAAACTGGCAGTTAAACTGTCAGACAACTTCTCACGTCGTGGATCGGGCTGGACATGGAACTGAAAGCAACTTCGTTAGGCAAACGCCTGGCACAACATCCGTACGACAAAGTCGTTCTGCTTAACGCCGGGGTCAAAGTTTCGGGCGAACGGCATGAATATCTGATTCCCTTTAATCAACTGCTGGCCATTCACTGTAAGCGCGGTCTGGTATGGGGCGAACTGGAGTTTGTTCTACCTCAGGATAAAGTCGTGCGGCTTCACGGCACCGAATGGGCCGAAACCCAGCGCTTCCACCACCATCTAAACACCCTCTGGCAGCAATGGAGTGCCGAAATGAGCGAGGTTGCGGCGCAGGTTCTGCAGAACGTGCTGGATGATATAGCCGCAAGCCACCAGCAAAACAGCTGGCTTACGCGCGATAAAACTCTCGGACTACAGCAAAAAATCATTAACGCCCTGCAGGCATTACCGTTGTCTACTTCGCGTCTGCCGGAGTTTGATAACTGCCGCGAGGCCTGGAGTGAGTGTCAGGCATGGCTAACCGACGTTGACCAAAGCCGGCAGGCGCACAATCAGGCATGGACCGACACCATGCTCAGCCAGTATGCCGACTTCTTTGCCGGTATTGAGTCATCGCCGCTTAACCCGGCTCAGGCCCGGGCGGTAGTTAACGGTGAACATTCGTTGCTGGTGCTGGCTGGCGCCGGGAGCGGCAAAACCTCAGTGCTGGTGGCACGGGCCGGCTGGTTATTGGCTCGCAATGAAGCTTCCCCCGAACAAATCCTGCTGCTGGCGTTTGGGCGCAAGGCTGCCCTGGAGATGGATGAACGGATCGCCGCCCGGCTACATACCCGCGACATCACCGCCAGAACTTTCCATGCTTTGGCCCTGTACATTATTCAGCAAGGGAGCAAAAAAGTGCCGGTGGTCAGCCAGCTTGAAAATGACACCAAGGCGCGGCAGCAAATCTTTATCGACGCCTGGCAACAGCAGTGCAGCGAGAAAAAAGCGCAGGCCAAAGGCTGGCGTCAGTGGCTGGAAGAAGAACTTAACTGGACGGTGCCGGAAGGCAGCTTCTGGCAAAACGAGAAGCTGGCAAGACGGCTGGCACCGCGTCTGGATCGTTGGGTGAGTCTGATGCGCATGCACGGTGGCGCGCAGGCGGAGATGATTGCCGGTGCGCCGGAAGCGATCCGCGCCCTGTTTTCAAAGCGGGTAAAGCTAATGGCACCGCTGCTAAAAGCGTGGAAAACTGCCCTTAAAGAGGAAAATGCGGTCGATTTTTCCGGCTTGATCCATCAGGCGACCATTATCCTGGAGAAAGGCCGTTTTGTCAGCCCGTGGAAACATATCCTGGTGGATGAGTTTCAGGATATCTCTCCCCAGCGCGCGGCGCTGCTGGCGGCACTGCGAGCACAAAATAAGTACACCACCCTGTTTGCCGTGGGTGATGACTGGCAGGCAATCTATCGTTTTAGCGGGGCGCAGCTGTCATTAACGACCGCGTTCCATCATTACTTTGGCGAAGGCGATCGCTGCGACCTCGATACCACCTACCGTTTCAATAACCGGATCGGTGAAGTCGCCAACCGCTTTATTCAGCAGAACCCGAATCAACTGGCAAAACCGCTGAACAGCCTGTCCGTTGGCGACAAAAAAGCGGTGACGCTGCTGGCCGACGATCAGCTCGACGCGCTGCTGGATAAGCTGAGCGGTTACGCCAAACCCGATGAACGTATTCTGGTACTGGCGCGCTATCACCATCTTAAACCGGCCAGTCTGGCGAAAGCGGCCACCCGCTGGCCGAAGCTGCAGTTGGATTTTATGACCATTCACGCCAGCAAAGGACAGCAGGCGGATTATGTGATTGTAGTGGGCCTGCAGGAGGGTAGCGACGCGTTTCCCGCCCCCGCTCGCGAATCTGTCATGGAGCAGGCTTTGTTGCCGACGGTGGAAGATTTTCCGGATGCGGAGGAGCGGCGGTTGCTGTACGTGGCGATGACTCGCGCACGTCACCGCGTCTGGCTGTTGTTCAATAAAGAGCAGCCGTCGGGTTTTGTCGAGGTATTGAAAAATATCGATGTGCCGGTGGCGCGCAAACCCTAAATAGCCCGGGGCGTAGGCAGGCCGGGTCAGGCGAAGCCGCCACCCGGCATTGACCGTATTTACTTCAGGCGATCCGCCAGATAGCGGGGATAGTCCGGGATCAGAATGTCGTTCTGAGAGTGGAACTGCGGCGACTCAATAATAAAGTCTGCCGTGGACAGGTTAGTGGCCACCGGGATATTCCACACCGTCGCCAGACGCAGCAGCGCTTTGACATCCGGATCGTGCGGCACCGCATTGAGCGGATCCCAGAAGAAAATCAGTACATCAATTTTCCCTTCAGAAATCTGCGCACCGACCTGCTGATCGCCGCCCAACGGGCCGCTCAGCATGGCATGAACTTCCAGCCCGGTTTCGCGTTGAATCAAATTACCGGTTGTACCCGTTGCCGACAGCTGATGTTGTTCCAGCAGGGACTTATGACGCTGAACCCAGTTGAGCAGCATCTGTTTGCAGTGATCGTGTGCAACCAGCGCGATACGTTTGCGTGCTGGCAGGGTGCGAGTTGTGAGTTCCATAATCTCTATCCATTAATTAATTGATTACAGATTACTGGAAGCGTCTGTCTCTGCAAGAGAAAGGGAGAAAAATTGCGGGTCAGGACGAAGGTTGCTGCTTCGCCCACTGCAGGAAACGCGCCCGGGTTTCGGGATCGGCTATAGCAAACCAGTATTTAAGTCGTTGTTCTGTCACTGTCTGCGATTGCGGCGGCGGCATGTCCAGCTCAGAAACACCCGATAATAGCGCGCTATCATCAGCCATCATGGTGGCAAATTGCGGTAAAGACGCGGTTTGCCCGGCCTTGTTATAGCGCTCCGTATCATTCTCGTAATTGATACCTTTCGGCGTCTCGGTGATCGCCAGAATATCGAGCTTTACCGGAATCGGTGTGGCATCGCCATCCAGCAGTTCGATGTGGGGCGCATTATCAAAAACTTGCGACTCTTTTTCTGTTTCCAGTCGGGGGAGACTAAAATTAACCTGGCTGATGCGCTGGGTATTAAAGCTGGCGACCAGCGGGGGGGAGATATAGACGCGCTGTTCGTGGTTGCCAAAACGGATGGTTTTTTCAACCCGGAACACAATCTGATGCGGACCATTATCCAGCTCAATGCTGTCCGCACCCCGGAGCAATGAACTGGACACTTTTTTTCCATCAAGCACCAGTAAATCGATGTCCGTGGAAAGCCGTAGCGTTGTAGCAAAAACGCAAACCGGCATGAGCAGTGCAACCAAACCCCAGGCAATGCCGGTTTTCATAGAGAGCTCCTCTCAAAGATGCGCGATGTGAATAATGTATCTAAATTTTTCACAGATCATATTTACTAACATATAGACATATTCAGGCATTTTGCTCTCATGCAGATGTATGGGATGGCGAGTTGCCTCATCCACTTTGATGTACAATTTTAAAAAGCCAGGAGGAAAACGATGAAAGAAAACGATATTGCTGAGATTCTGACCACCACCCAAACGATCGCACTGGTGGGGGCAAGTGATAAGCCCGATCGCCCGAGCTACCGGGTGATGAAGTACCTGCTCGATCACGGTTATCACGTGATCCCGGTGTCGCCAAAAGTGGCGGGTAAGACGTTGCTGGGTCAGCAGGGCTATGCGACGCTCGCCGACGTTCCAGAAAAAATTGATATGGTGGATGTGTTTCGCAATTCCGAAGCCGCCTGGGGCGTGGCGCAGGAGGCTATCGCTGTCGGCGCGAAAACTCTGTGGCTGCAGCTGGGCGTGATTAATGAACAGGCCGCCGTACTGGCGCGTGACGCGGGGTTAAAGGTGGTGATGGATCGCTGTCCGGCGATTGAGATCCCGCGCTTGGGGTTAACCCGCTAAGCATAAAAGAAAAGCCCGGGAAGCATCACGCCACCGGGCTTTTTCATGATTAATTGCGCAGGCGCGGGGCCTGTAGCTGTCGACGAATGGTTTGCGCCAGTTCATCCATGGACGGCTGTTCGGGGTGCTCGTCCTGCGGCTCGCTACTCAACTGGGCTTCGGCTAGATAGGTATGCATCGCCTGGCCATCGTCATCTTCCATCACCACGTGATACCAGGGTGTGGCGCGGAGTTCTGCGTTATCCGCCAGCTCATCGGCTGACGGTTCGTCGAGGGAATATTCCGGGTCGATATCCACGACCACGCCCAGATAACCTAACAGGGAGTGGCGGACCTGCTGGCCGATACCGTATTTGCTGGCAATCATAGTCACCTCCCGGGAAACGTTACTTACACTCAAGGTGAGGGCAACATTCCACTTTTCAAGTTACATGATGCGACAGGCAAACCCTTTCAGATATAGCCCTTCCGGATAGGTAGCAATCACCGGGTGATCGGCAGCCTGACGGAACTGTTCTATAAATTGTACATCACGCCCCGCATCTACAGCGGCATCGGCGACAATTTTCTGGAATAAGTCAGTGGTCATCAGGCCGGAGCAGGAGAAGGTCAGCAGCACGCCACCGGGGTTAAGCAGCTGAATTGCCAGCATGTTGATGTCTTTATAGCCGCGACACGCGCCCATCAGCTGGTTTTTGTTTTCGACAAATTTTGGCGGGTCCATCACGATAACGTCGAAGGTTTCACCCTGGTCGCGATATTTGCGCAGCAGTTTAAACACATCGTCGCGAACAAATTCCGCTTTGCTCAGATCCAGCTTGTTCAGCGCAACGTTCTGCTTCGCCACGTCCAGTGCTTCCTGGGAGGTATCGACGCTGACGACCTGGCTGCAGCCGCCCATCAGCGCAGAGACCGCAAAGCCGCCGGTGTAGGAGAAGCAGTTCAGAACGCGTTTGTCTTTAACGTACTGGCGGGTTGCCAGACGGCTGTCGCGCTGATCGAGGTAGTAACCGGTTTTGTGTCCACCCTGAATATCCACCAGCAGTTTCATGCCGTGTTCTTCAATCGGCAGCAGGGCAGGCGGCAGCTCGCCGGTCACGGTGCCTTGCGTGAGTTCCATGCCCTCTTTTTTACGCACCGCAACGTCGCTGCGATCGTAAATGGCACACTCCGGGTACAGCGTCTGCAGGGCGCTAATTAACGCGGCACGCTGATATTCTGCACCGGCGCTTAACAACTGCAGCACCAGGAAATTGCCAAAACGGTCGATGGTGACGCCCGGCAGACCATCGGATTCACCGGCGATCAGGCGATAGCTGTCCAGCCCGTCGCGTTTTGCCAGCCAGTCGCGCCACTGCTGCGCCTGCTGTAAACGGCGGGTAAAAAAGGCGATATCAATCGTCTCTTCTTTATCGAACGTCCAGACGCGCGCGCGGATCTGAGAAGCAGGGGAGTACGCGCCGCGGGCTAACCATTTGCCGTGATGGTCGACGATATCGATGGTTTCTCCGAGATTGGCTTTGCCTTCCACCCGGGCAACCGCACCGGAAAAGACCCACGGATGACGGCGCAGTAATGACTTCTCGCGCCCTTTGGCTAACACTAAACGTACACTCATAATTTGCTATTCTGTCGATTCAAAAAGATGGCCGCCATTTTCCCGAGTTCAGCGAGGAAATGCAACGCGCCAGGCATGGATAAGGAGAACGATGATGTCAAAAGTCTGCATAATCGCGTGGATCCACGGCACGGTTCAGGGCGTCGGGTTCCGATACAGCACCCAGCGAGAAGCAATGCAGCTCGGGCTGACCGGGTACGCACGTAACATGGATGACGGCAGTGTCGAAGTCGTGGCCTGCGGCGAAGCGGAAAAGGTAGAACAGCTGATCGGCTGGCTGAAAGCCGGTGGGCCACGCAGTGCGCGGGTTGAGAAGGTCTTATCTGAACCGCATCAACCCGGCAGAGAATACGTTAATTTCGGTATTCGGTATTAAATACACTTCACCGGCTTAGGCAGACCGGCGATTTTGGTCGCCTGTTTGGCCGGGCCTTTCGGGAACAGGCGGTACAGATAGCGGCTGTTACCTTTTTCCTCGCCATACTTATTAGCCATCGCTTTGACCAGCATGCGAATGGCGGGGGAGGTATTAAATTCAAGGTAGAAGTTGCGCACAAAGTGCACCACTTCCCAGTGCTCTGGCGTCAGGGCGATTGACTCTTTTTCGGCAATCGCGGCCGCCAGCCCTTCGCTCCACTGGCTGGTCTCTTTCAGATAGCCTTCGCTATCGGTTTCAATCTCGTTACCTTCAAAGTTCAACATAATCATCACGGGTTTATCGAAAACCGCAGCAGTTTAGCAAAAAAAAAAGCCCCGCATAAGCGGGGCCCGGTATACAGCACGCTGGGTTAATTGCGGTTTGCAAAGCCCAGGATGCTCAGCAGGCTGACAAAGATATTGTACAGCGACACATACAGGCTCACGGTGGCGCGGATGTAGTTGGTCTCGCCGCCGCGAATGATGTTGCTGGTTTCCATCAGGATTGCGCCGGAGGAGATCAGAATAAATACCGCGCTGATCGCCAGGTGCAGAGCCGGCAACTGCAGGAAGATGTTCGCCACCATCCCAACCAGCACCACCACGATACCCGCCATCAGCATACCGCCGAGGAAAGACATGTCCTTGCGGGTGGTCAGCACATAGGCGGAGCAGCTGAAGAACACTAACGCCGTACCACCCAACGCCAGGCCGATCAGATCGCCCATCCCGGCAGACAGGAAGGAGTTAAGCATCGGCCCCAGGATGTAACCCAGGAAACCGGTAAAGGCAAACGCCGCAATGATACCGGTTGGTTTGTTGGCCAGCTTGTAGGTCAGGAACATCAGACCATACATGCCCACCAGGGTCAGGATAATACCCGGCGATGGCAGCATCAGTACGGTGCTGGCGGTTGCCGTCAGCGCAGAAAACGCCAGCGTCAGGCTCAACAGGAAATAGGTGTTACGCAGCACTTTGTGGGTGCTGAGCAGCGATGTGCGGTCTTGTGAAGAACTAACAATACGTTCCATGAGTCACTCTCTTATGACAGATGTTATTAGCGGCAAGAATAGGAAACGATGCGCCGGGAACATAGCTATTTTACCCATCTTTACTCATAGCCTTAGACGTCGTTCCAGCACTATCTGTTCCATAACTGCAATTTTGCCAAACGAAACGCGGTCTGGCAGTTTTAATCAGATCAAGCTCTTATAGGTTACTGAAAGATATTGCCTTATTACAGTCGCGGCGCTAAGAGTTATTGCGCATCGTCGGACAAAAAACAATAAGGCGAAGGAAATGAAACCATCATCACGCACTATCTTTACACTCTCTCTGCTGACGGCAGGCATCCTGAGTGCAAGCACAACGGCTTTTGCCGCCAACGTACCGGCGGGAACCGTGCTGGCAGAGAAGCAGGAACTGGTCAGGAATAATGGCAATGAACCGGCGTCGCTCGATCCGCATAAAGTCGAAAGCGATGTCGAATTTAATATTATCAGTGATTTATTCGAAGGACTGGTCAGTGTCGCCCCGGACGGCACTATCCAACCGCGGCTGGCAGAGAAATGGGAGAATAAAGACAACACCGTCTGGACCTTCCATTTACGCCCGGGCATCACCTGGAGCGACGGCACCGCCATTACCGCGCCGGAAGTGGTCTGGAGCTGGCAGCGGCTGGTGGATCCGAAAACGGCCTCACCCTATGCCAGCTATCCCGGCAACATGCATATCGTGAACGCCACGGATATCGCGCAGGGCAAAAAAGCGCCCAACACCATGGGCGTTAAAGCGTTAGACGACACCACCCTCGAAGTAACGCTTACCCAGCCTAATGCTGCGTTTCTGGCGATGCTGGCGCACCCGTCGCTGGTCCCGGTCGACAAGGTGATGATTGGCCGTTACGGGGATAAATGGACCCGCTCGGAGCATTTCGTCAGTAGCGGCGCCTATACGCTGAACAAATGGGTGGTTAACGAGCGGATCATTGCCGAGCGTAACCCGCGCTACTGGGACAACGCCCATACCGTGATCAGCAAGGTGACATACCTGCCGATCACCTCTGAAGCCGCCGATGTTAACCGCTACAAGGCGGGTGAAATTGATATTGCCTACACCCTGCCTATCAACCAGTTTGCCCAGTTGAAAAAAACCATGGGGAGTGAGCTGAATGTCTCGCCGCAGCTGGCGACCTACTACTACGAGTTCAACACCACCCGTCCACCGTTTAACGATCCGCGCGTGCGCAAGGCCCTGAACCTGGCGCTGGATAAAGACATCATCGCCGACAAAGTACTGGGGCAGGGGCAGCGCCCGGCGTGGGTGGTCAGCCAGCCAGAGATCGGCGGCGTGACGCTGAAAAGCCCGGACTACGCCAGCTGGCCGATGGATAAACGCATTGCCGAGGCTAAAAAGCTGCTGACCGAAGCGGGCTTTAACGACAGCCATCCGCTGAGCTTTAATCTGCTGTACAACACCTCGGAATCGCACCAGCGCATTGCCATCGCCGCCAGTTCGATGTGGAAGAAAAATCTCGGCGTGGAGGCGAAGCTGCAAAATCAGGAGTGGAAAACCATGCTGGACACCATGCACACCCACAATTTTGATGCGGTGCGCTACGCCTGGATTGCCGATTACGACGATGCGGCCACCTTCCTGAATAACTTCCGTACCGGCAACAGCGAAAACACCAGCCAGTACAGCAACCCGGCGTACGATGAAGCGCTGGTTGAGGCGGCAAAAGCGAAAACCACTGCCGAGCGCGGCAAGTTCTATCAGCAGGCGGAAGATCTGTTAGGCCAGGATGTGCCCGCTATTCCGGTTTATCACTATGTCCGCACTCATCTGGTGAAGCCGTGGGTAGGCGGATTTACGCCGGATAAGCTGGGCTACTACTACACCAAAGATATGTACATCAGAAAACACTGACGTGAAAAGGGTGAGGGGTGCGGATAAAATAGCCAATATGGTGTTGATACAACCGATTAAACGCATTTTGGCTATTTTTAAGGCGAACGAATGTGTTCGCTCTTTACAGGGCACCAGCAGCTGTTTATAGTGCGCCTCACTTAGGAAGCGTGGCCGAGCGGTTGAAGGCACCGGTCTTGAAAACCGGCGACTCGAAAGGGTTCTAGAGTTCGAATCTCTACGCTTCCGCCAAATTCGGAAACCCTGCGATAGCAATATCGCAGGGTTTTTTGTTTGTGGTGTTTGTACTATAAGTATGCGTCATCTAAGCATTAGTAGTCACGATTGAAGCAATAGCTTTCATTGACCTGCCCCCAGGATTAGATACAACGCTCACTGAGTCATGTCGGATCCTTCACTATCAGAATTACCCTTTCTCCAGGCCGCCGCAAATTCTGACGGCGTCTGATAATTCAGCGCGGAGTGCGGGCGGCAATCATTATAATCCTGACGCCATTCACTGATGGTTTTCCTGGCATGACCGACGTCACTGAACCCGTGTTTATTCAGGCATTCATCGCGAAAGCGTCCGCGAAAACGCTCAATAAATCCGTTCTGTGTGGGCTTGCCGGGCTGAATAAGTCGCAGCTCCACGCCAGCTCAGTGATGCGCCCTGATAAATGCGCATCTGCAGCCGGGCGCTTAACCTCAGACACCTCCATACCGCCATACTTCTTTACGCCAGGTGTAAAACGTGGCGTCGGAAATGGCATGCTTGCGGCAGAGTTCACGGGCGGATAGCCTCACGGACTGCATCACCAACCGCATCTTCATTGCCATATACCGCTGCCGTATCGATAAGACGATAACCTGCACGAATAGCATTCAACACAGATTGTTTGCACTCTTCTTTATCGGTTACCTGGAATACGCCAAAACCTGCCATCGGCATCTTAAGGTTGTTGCTTAAAACGGTATGTTCCACTGTAAAGTTCCTCCACTACGTTAGAGCAGAAATTTTAAGGTAAAAGATGAGTGATGATTAGTCTGTAACATCAGAATTAACTTATGAGATAAACTCATGAGTCCTGCCTGATTCTTTCTGATAAACACCGGCCTGAACCAACCAAAGTAGACATTTCCGTTCTTCATGAAAAGCCAACGCCTGGCTATTTGAGATCTTTCCCTGGTGAAATAATCAACGGGGAGCAGGTCACCAATAAAGGAATAGACGAGTTTTTTGTCATTTAGCGCACGCTTATGGTATTGAATATTGGCAATTTTATGGTTAGCCGTGTTCTGGTAACTCACTGATTCCTGGAACTCGGGAGCGTCACTTTAGGGTTGAAACATCAGTTTTGTCTCTACACCTGCTTGATTTGTCGGTTTTTTCAGCAACGTTCACAAACCACCGGAAGACATTCAAATTCTTCAATTTTGTGCTTTACACAACGCACAGGGATGTTTATAGTGCGCCTCACTTAGGAAGCGTGGCCGAGCGGTTGAAGGCACCGGTCTTGAAAACCGGCGACTCGAAAGGGTTCTAGAGTTCGAATCTCTACGCTTCCGCCAAATTCGAAAACCCTGCGATAGCAATATCGCAGGGTTTTTTGTTATTTAATCCTGAGCTGATACCGACCCCGCCTCGTCGTAAGGCAGCAACAGGGGGGGCCGATGTATCGACGACATCTTAAGCCCCCCGACTGAAGTTCATGATGCTAATGCGGCCAGGAAAAGCCTCGTCAAACGAGTGCCTGACAAAGGGGAGCATGAAGGCGCTCAATGAGTGTTGCAAAATGACAACGCCAAAAGGGAGGCCACCGAGGTTGATGCCGCGTAATATCAACCTACGGCTATCCATCAATGTGTAAACACCCGGCCATGACAAACCCGCGACATGCCATTTAGCGACCATTCTCAACGCAGATTTATCGCTATCACGTTATTGTTAGCCCGTGCTTCGCAACCCGCGAAGGAGCAGGTTTAGTGCCTTAATTGCCTGCGCCAGTCGTGTATCGCTATCATTACCTTCGGCAATCCAGAATGCCGCTTCTGCCAGGCTACCGTAGATCAGCGATGCAAGGCCCTCCACAGAGACATTGTCGATAATTCCTGACGTAATCAGATTACGTATCAGGTGCTGCATGGATTCCATGCAGTGGCGCTGTGATTCCGGTGAGGCCCCCCCCAGGACCGCTTTCGCATCGCGTAAAACAATGCGCTGAAATTCATGTTCCAGCGCCATCTCCAGATACGCCCGACAGCGGCTGCAAAACCCCTCCCAGGGATCTTCTGCACTATCTGAAATCGCCTGCAGACGTTGATCCATCTCGTCATCGATCTGGTCGACAACCGCGGCTAATAACCCTTTCTTATCACCAAAGTGATGGTAAAGCGCGCCCCGGGTCAGGCCGGCCTGCGCGGTGAGATCGTCCATAGAGGTATCAGCGTAACCCCGTTCGCTAAACACTTTACGAGCCGTCATTAACAGCGTAGCGCGGGTCTCTTCCATCTCGGCGCGGGTACGACGAACCATCTTCTCTCCTTACATACGACACGGATGATTATTTACATACTATGCGTATGAATATAGTATTGGATTCATACGCGCTGTATGTATTGTCGCTAAGCCACACTTTTGTGGCAAGTAAATGCTGATGGAGAAAGAGAGCATGAATCTGTATCGAAGCCTGTTTTCTGTACCTGGCACGGTTCATTTTGCCGTAGCCGGTCTGCTTGCCCGGGTGCCATTGCCGATGGCGGGCATCGGGATCATCACGTTGCTGTCGCAGCTATACGAAAGTTATGCCCTTGCCGGCACCGTCTCTGCGACTTTCGTGCTGGCCTATGCTCTGCTGTCGCCGCAGATCTCAGGGTATGTGGATCGTTACGGGCAGCGCCGCGTATTGCCTTTGGCCACGGCTATCAGTATCACCGGCTTTGCCATCCTGATAGCCGGTACGTACTGGCATTTGGGGCCTGTCAGTTTGTTTACAGGCGCAATACTGGCGGGATTCATGCCCAGTATCTCCGCCATGATTCGCGCTCGCTGGACCGCGCTGTACCGGGGCCAGCCCCAGTTGCAAACGGCCTGGTCCCTGGAAACGGTACTTGATGAAGCGACATTCATTGTGGGCCCGCCGCTTTCCGTCGTCCTTTCGGTCACGCTTTTTCCCCAGGCGGGCCTGCTGGTCGCCGCGCTATTGCTGGTTGCAGGTGTACTTTCGCTGGTGATGCAGCGCAGTACAGAGCCGCCAGTAGTGAGCGGCGCTGGCAGCATAAATCGTTCGGGCTCTGTGATTCGCCTGCCAGGGGTACAACTATTAACGCTGCTGATGGTGGCTATGGGAGTCATTGTCGGCACGATTGATATTGTGAGCATTGCCTTTGCCGGACAACAGGGACAACCGGCCGCGGCAAGCCTTGTGCTATCGGCCTACGCCACGGGCTCATGTCTTGCCGGGTTAGTGTATGGCTCACTGAGATTGAAAACCCCGCTCCATCGGCTGCTCCTGTGGGGCGCACTGGCGACGGCCGCAACAACCCTTCCTCTGATGATGGTGACCAGTCTTACTGCACTGGCGTTGGCCGTGCTGGCGGCGGGCATTTTCTTCGCCCCAACCATCATTGTCGCTATGTCACTTATCGAACGTCAGGTGTCTGAAAATCGTTTAACAGAAGGCATGACCTGGCTACTGGCCGGGCTCAATGTGGGCGTTGCGCTGGGGGCCGCGATTTCAGGTCAGGTTGTTGACGGGATTGGAACGCGATCGGGTTTCTCTGTCGCGCTGTGTGCCGGAATCACGGTTCTGCTAATTGCCCTTTTCAGTAACCTAAAACAGTCGCGCCCGGGCGCGTTAAACACCACAGGAACGATGTAATGTGGACATTTTCGCGCATTGAATACGTTCACCGCTCCTGGAAGGCGGTTGTCGGTCTGGTTATGACTGTCGTTGCTTGCCTTGCCCAAAACCGCACCTAATAAATTAGCCCCCGCTGGTCTTTTGGCGAGTTTGTATTTCCTTGGGCACAATCCGACAGCGATCACACTTTTGAATGAAACTGCCCAGCCGGGCGCATCGCAGTGTTGACGATACATAAGCCAGAATTATATGTTTGTGTGATAAATACAGCTTGTTACCGTTCGGCGGGCAAAACGTAAATTCAGCCACAGGGGTTTCCCTGGCTGTACTTATGTTTTGCCCGTTTTGCATTTCTGGAGTTGGCGATGCGCATTAGACAGATTTTGAACAACAACGTCGTCAGCGTCTGTGATGGTAGCGGAGCGGAATTTATCCTGACGGGAAGAGGCCTGGGCTTTAACGCCAGCGTCGGGGATGTTGTTGATGAGCGCAACGTGGAGAAGACGTTCCAGCTCGCGGACAGCTCGGTATCGGCGCGCTTTAAGGTGTTACTTAACGAAGTCCCGGTGGAGATCATTCAGCTGACGGATGACATCGTCAGTCTGGCCCGTCAGTCGCTCTCCCGCGCACTGAGCGATGTGCTGTATGTATCGCTGGCCGACCATCTGCACTTTGCCCTGCAGCGACACCGTGAGGGGCTGGCAATTCAGAATCCGCTGGAGTGGGAAGTCCGCCATTTATACCGCAAGGAATATCTTGTGGGTCGTCAGGCGCTGGCGCTGATCGCCTCCCGCACCGGGCAGCTTCTGCCGGATGCCGAAGCGTGCAGTATTACGCTGCACATTGTGAATGCCTCGATGAATGTGCCGGACGGGCAGGTGATGGAAATGACTCGCCTGATCTTCCAGATTCAGAACATCGTCAAGTACTGGTTCGCTATCAGCATCGATGAGCAAAGCCTGAACTATCAGCGCTTTGTCACCCATATTAAGTTTTTCGCTCAGCGGGTGATGGCGGGGGAGATTCTGAACAATGATGACGCAGAATTGTTCGAGCAGATGCCCAAACGCTATGAAAAAACGTTGAGTTGTGTTCAGGCCATCAGTGAGTTTGTCAGCCGCAACTACAACCACACAATGAGCAGTTCAGAAAAGTTATACCTGACGGTCCATATCGGTAACGTTATTCATCGTCAGCACAATTCCATTTAGGCTTGTTACTGTTTAATCAGGCAAACCCCAGAGGAAACAAGGTGTCCCGCCAACGCGGGCAATTGTGAACGGGCAGACTGTGCCCTTAATCTGGAGAGTACCACGGTGGATTATCAACATACCGCACGCAGGATCGTTGCGCTTCTTGGCGGCGAATCCAATATCAACTCCGTCTTTCACTGTATAACGCGCCTGCGTTTCAGCTTAAAAGACAACAGCAAACCCGATCGTGAGGCACTGGCGCAACTGGACGGCGTCATGGGGGTTAACCTGTCCGGGGATCAGTTCCAGGTCATTATTGGCAATAAAGTGACCCAGGTGCTGAAAGCCATTCAGGACCACGTCCCGCATCTGGTGAACAGCGAAAAGGGCGACGAGCAGGCGGCAGAAAAACGTCGCAACCCCATCTCGCGGATGTTTGAAGTGATATCCGGCATCTTTTCACCCATTATTCCGGCCATCGCCGGGGCGGGGATCCTGAAAGGCGTGCTGTCGCTGTTTGTCACCTTTGGCTGGGTTACGACCAGCAACCAGACCTACCAAATCATGACCGCCATCAGCGATGGGGTGTTCTATTTCATGCCGATGGTGCTGGCCTTCAGCGCCGGTTTGAAATTTGGTGCCAATCCCTATCTGTCGGTCGCACTGGCTGCGGTTCTGTTTCACCCGACCTTAACCACCTTGTTGCGTGCGGGGGATCCCATCGCTTTTGCCGGGCTGACGGTCTCGCCGGTTTCCTACGCCAACTCGGTCATCCCGATCCTCTTTTCGATCTGGCTGTTGAGCTATGTTGAGCGCTTCTTCAATCGGCTGATTCCCGCCGCGATCCAGATGATGTTTTCACCGCTATTGAGCCTGATGATTGTGGCGCCGGTGATGCTGATTTTCATTGGCCCGGCCGGGATCTTTATCGGTAACGCGCTGTCAGGTGGGATCATCTGGCTGGTGGAAAACATGGGCCCACTGGCCGGGATCGTGGTAGGCGGCTCGCTGTCGCTGATGATCATCACCGGGATGCACTATGTGCTGGTGCCAATCATGATCAATAACATTACCCGTCTGGGATTCGACCCCATCAAACCGCTGATGTTTGTCGCCAACTTCGGCCAGGCCGGGGCCGCCTTCGGCGTGTTCCTGCGCTCCCGCAACCAGAAAACCCGAACCCTGGCGCTGTCGACCTCCTTCAGCGCGCTGATGGGGGTATCGGAACCGGCAATGTATGGCATCAACATTCGCTTCAAAAAACCGTTCGCCGCCGCCCTGATTGGCGGGGCCGCCGGGGGCTGTCTGGCGATGACCATGGGGGTCAAAGCCTATGCCTACGCCTTAAGCGGACTTTCCGGTTTACCGGCGCTGGCGGGGCAGGGATTTGGCTGGGCGCTGGCCAGTATCGGCTTAGCCTTTGTGGTGGCGGCGCTGGTGACCGTGGTGCTGGGTTTTGAAGAACAACCCGATGTTGCTGCTACGCCGGATAGCCCAGCCGTTCAGAGCCACGATCTGCCCCCCGTTAAAGCTGCCCTCGGGGAACAGCTGTTCGCCCCCGCACAAGGCACGCTGATCCCGCTCGGGGAGGTGAGTGACCCGGTGTTTGCGGATGAGGTCTTTGGCAAAGGCATTGCCATCGTGCCGGTCAACGGCGAGCTGGTGTCGCCGGTGAACGGCCGGGTCGGGTCGGTTTTTGCGACCAATCACGCCATCACCCTGGAGAGCGATTCGGGGGCAGAGGTCCTGATCCATATCGGCATTGATACCGTCAAACTGCAGGGCAAAGGCTTTACCCGGCATGTTGAAGACGGCCAGCTGGTCACCGTCGGCCAGCCGCTGATCAGCTTCGATCTCGCTGCGCTCCGCGCCGATAACATCGATCCGAGCATCATTATCATTGTGACCAACACCGACAGCTATGACGACATTAGCCTGATTTCCGACAGCGACGTGGGATCACGCGACGCTTTTTTAAAACTGACAGCAACTGCTGCGTAAGGGGGAGTACGTGACGTTTTCAAAATCATTTCCGGATAATTTTCTGTGGGGCGGTGCGACAGCGGCCAATCAGCTGGAAGGGGCGCACGACGCAGACGGCAAAGGCCTGTCCGCCTCCGATGTCTTTATTTTTGATAGCAGTGCGCCGAAAGAACGCTGGCTGGATCAGTGGGCAGGGATGACTCATGCCCAGGTCAAAGAGGCACAGGATCCTGCCAGCCAAAAATATTACCCTAAACGCAAGGGCAACGATTTCTATCACCATTACGAAGAGGATATCGCCCTGTTTGCCGAGATGGGCTTCAAATGCTTCAGGATGTCGATTGCCTGGACACGCATCTTCCCACGCGGGGATGAAACCACCCCCAATGAGGCGGGGCTGGCGTTTTACGATCGGGTGTTCGATACCCTGCGTCGCCACAATATTGAACCGGTGGTCTCGCTTTCGCATTATGAGATGCCGCTGACGCTGGTAACGGAATATGGCGGCTGGCCGAATCGTCAGGTGATCGACTTTTATCTGCAGTTCGCCACCACCGTCTTCACCCGTTATCGCCACAAAGTGAAATACTGGATGACGTTTAACGAAATCAACTGCGTAAAACATCACCCGTATGTCAGCGTGGGGGTCATCGAAGAAGATCACCCGGCGCTCGAGCAGGCCAAGTACCAGGGCGCACACCATCAGTTTGTGGCCAGCGCGCTGGCGACCAAGGCCTGCCACGAAATTATTCCGGGGTCACAAGTGGGCTGCATGATCAGCTATCAGATCCTCTACCCGCACAGCTGCCACCCGGACGATCTGCAGGCCTGTGAAGAGGCCCAGCGTGTTTCCCTGTTCTTTAGCGACGTACAGGCCCGTGGGGCGTATCCCGCCTGGACCGACAGAATGTTTGCCGCAAAAGGGGTGACGCTTAACAAAGCCCGCGGAGACGATGAGATTTTACGCCAGTATCCGGTCGATTTCGTCTCGTTCAGCTATTACATGTCCAGTACCGTCAGCGCTCACCCTGAACGCCTGGAAGGGGTAAAAGGCAATCTGATCACCGGCGGGATCCGTAATCCGCATCTGCCGGAAAGCGACTGGGGATGGCAAATTGATCCTAAAGGGCTGCGGCTGGCGCTTAATCAACTGTATGACCGCTACCAGAAGCCGCTGTTTGTCGCTGAAAACGGCCTCGGCGCGGTCGACGTGCCGGACAGCAACGGGGTGATTCAGGATGATTATCGTATCGACTACCTGCGGGTGCACATTGAGCAAATGCAGGAAGCGATTGCCGACGGGGTCGATCTGTTCGGCTACACCTGGTGGGGGCCTATCGATATGGTCAGCGCCAGCACCTCGCAGATGTCCAAGCGCTACGGGTTTATCCATGTTGATCAGGATGATATGGGCAACGGCACGCTCAAACGCTCCCGTAAAAAGAGCTTTGGCTGGTATAAAAAGGTGATCGCCTCAAACGGGGCAGACCTCAGCTAAAACGTTATCTCAGGGATCGTGCAAGGCGGTCCCTGAGCCGTCGATTCGCTTATTGCGGACCCATCATCGCCTTCAGCTGTTGCGCATCAGGCATCCCGACCACCTGCTGGAGTTCCTGCTTTTCATTCATGTAGTAGATAGCCGGTGTCGCTGCTGCCCCCATTTCATCCATCAGCTTCTGGTTGTATTGCAACAGGCTGAAGGTCTCTTTCGAGGTGCCTTTTGGGGAGGCTGGGAGGGTCTTACCGTTGGACAGTTCATAGTCGCGCCAGGCTTTGGCCGGATCGGCCGCGTTTAAAATCGCTGCGGCGTTGGGCCCGCTTTGCGGGTTGAGCACGGCCACCAACAGCGTATTAATCTCCACCTTACCCGACTCTACCCACGGCTGCGCCGCGGCCCAAAACTGTTTGCAGTACGGGCAGAATGGATCGGCAAAGACGACGATCTTACGCTTTGCCGCCGGGTTCCCCTCTTTAATGCTCTTTGCGGCACTGAGTTTCTCCCACAGCTGACGGCCCTGCGGAATATATAACTCCTGAGTAAATACCGCCTCGCTGAGGTTATTGCCTTTTTCATCATACAGATAACCCGAAACGGCATGCTTACCGTCCGGCGTCAGCCAGACGGTAACGCCCATATCCTGATACTGGCCGAGCCAGCCCCGCAGGCCGCCCTCGGCGGGGATCTCTTTGACGATTTTGACGCCCTGTTTTTCTATCTGTTGGATGGCGGGCGGCAGGGGATCGCTGGCAAAGGCCAGCAGCGGTAACGCAGCGGCCAGCGCGGCGAATCTCTTCAGCATGATGCACTCCTTGTATATGCAGGCGCGATTGCAAACGCATACGATTCTCAGATTGATAAGACTGATGAATGATAGGAGCTCAGGTTCAGGTTACAAGTGTTTCTTTTTTACCCGGGGCATTACGCGGCCAGTCACGCCGAAAAGATAAGCGGTGCGGTGTGCAGCACGTCCATTACCACCACCAGCAGATAATGACTGAGAGCCTGCAGATGAGTGACCAGCGAACTCTGCGAGAAGGTCTGTAAAAGCCACATCGTCATCAGCGCTGCCGTGGTGACGATTGCCGTTAACACCAGGGTGGTGACGGTGATCCAGGCCAGCAAACGCCAGGCGAGTAAGTGCGCCATTCTGTAAACCTTCTGAGGATGCATTAAATAAAAAAGCCCCCGTCTTGCAGGAGGAATAAAGCCGTTAATAGCGCACTGAATTAATAATAAAGGGGTGGGTTGCGGGGCGGGAATTACCCCTTTCTATTTAGTTGCTCTGTTTGCCTGGTAGTACTCGCGGTGCAACCGTAACGCCTCGGACACTATTTCCTGCTTACTCTGCCGGGTTTCGAAGGCGGTGGTTCTCACGTATTCATTTAATTCATTATCAATACGCGCGCTGAGCATCGTTAAATCGTCCGATCGCCTTTCGCCGCGCGGCTTGCGCCTTTTAGGATAGCTCCTGCTGGTGTCTTGCATAGTGTCCCTCTGACCTGACTTACAAGTAATGTGCGAGGTGAAATATGACTCCCCGGTAAAATCATGTCAACTTTTGAAATATAACGACGACTATGTGATTCAAACGTTAAAAATTAAATTTATGGGCTGTTGTTTTTCATTCGAAAGCGCATTAACAGGGTGAGAAGGATAATAGACAGTTATTCATTCGATGACGGTTTGCGCACGGCGATCCGGGTATTGTTGTGGATAATTATGCGGATCCTACCCTGTAAAATAATAACACTCTGCATTTTAGCTTAACGGTGGGTGATATTTCGACATTAACAATCTCTTAAAAAATCGTCACAATTATGCCGCAGGTGGCGATTAAAAATGTGATTTAAGTTTGATTTAAGTCAACTATTGCTCACGGGGTGTAAAGATGGAAAGGGGGGTAAAAGGCTTGCGATTGAGAACGTATTTCATTCAGGTTTATTACGGCGGTTTTTATTAGGTGGTAATAACAACTGTGTATTATGGGGTTTTTATTTTCCCCATTTTGGCAGCGAGGATTTTATTTAATGTAAACATTATGCTTGCGTAGCGTTGCGAACTCGCTTTCTAGGAATAATCCTAATGTTACCGGTAACTATCTCCAGTCGAAATCATCAAAAAAGCTGCTTAAGCACGCTATTGTTATTTTTGTGTAGCCATGTCTCCCTGTTGTGGTGCAAACGAGTGTCAAAATAAAACATTTACCGCCATAAATTAATATTGGCATGTCAACATTGACGGATTTATTATTTTATGAGGTCAGAGGTCTGTTGCGTTTTAATATTTCTGGGAATATTATTTTTTGGCGTGCAGGGGGGTGAATAAATCCACTTCCCGTATAAATAACCCTGATTTCGAACGTTTCTTTCCTGTTTAATTAATGGGGGAGGGTGGGTTTTTTATTGGAGAGATGCACGTAAAGGATGAATTTAAAGACCAGATGGCTCTGGTTAATGTCATCAATAATACATATTAAAGTTGGGCTAAATAATGAAAAATCAATTTCGCGCAGTCGCAGCTCTGGTCGGTGTGATGGCCTCTGGCGCGGCGTTTTCTAACGACATGACCGTCAATCCCGGTACCGGTGCCGGTACGCAAGGTGCCGGTGGGGTAGTGGAATTCAGTGGTGAAATCGTGGATGCTTCCTGCAATGTCACGCCCGCCAGTAAAGACGTGAAGGTTGATTTAGGCAAGTGGGCGAAGAGCTACTTCACGGCCCCTGGCGATGAAACGACGAAAACCCCGTTCACCATCAGCGTCGATAACTGCCCTGACTCCGTTAAGACGGTTGCTGTACTGTTTGATGGCCAAAAAGATGCCACCGACTCCACGCTGCTGGCATTAACCGCGGGCGGTGCGACAGGGGTCGGCATTAAATTGTACAACGGCGACGCCACCACCGCGCAGGTCGATCTGGGGACCGTATCCGCCAGCGTCCCGGTGACCGCGGGTAAAGCCGATCTGCCTTTCTTTGCTGATTACAGCGCCACCATTGCCGAGGTTACCGTCGGCCCGGCTAACGGCGTGGCGAATTTCCTGATGGTGTATAACTGATCCCCTCATGAGCAGGTCTTTGCCTGCTCATTTCTTTATTTACGTTCGAGGGTACAGCACGATGAAACAGCTTATTACCGCTGTGATGACCTCTTTTTTATTATTCAGTGCAACAGCAAGTGCCGGAATAGTGATGGGCGGCACCCGTATTATTTATCAGCAAGGTAAACGCGAGGCCGCTATTTCGGTGACCAATATGGATACTCATATTCCGTATCTGGTGCAGTCGTGGGTTGAAAATATTTCTGCTGATGATAAACGTCCGGTGCCTTTTGTGGTCACGCCACCGCTTTTTCGCCTCGATCCTGAGCAGGAAAATGTTCTGCGTATTAGTTATACCGGCGCTGCGCTGCCCGCCGATCGTGAATCGGTGTTTTGGTTAAGCGTTAAAAATATTTCGCCGACGCAAAAAGACGACACCAATAAATTACAGATTAACGTCAAATCCAAATTCAAGGTCTTCTGGCGGCCAAAAGGACTGACGGGAGAGGCCAAAGATGCCTGGCGACAAATAACCTTCACCCGGCACGGTAACCAGCTGGTGGCACAAAACCCCACCCCGTATCACGTCTCCTTTTACACCTTGTCGATGGGCGGAACCGCGATCCCGGAACCCGGCATGATTGCGCCACTGGCCACGAAAACATGGGGCATTACTGGATCGGGCCCGGTGACCTGGCGCGCGATTAATGATTCCGGCGGTATCACAGACACCGCTCAGCAGTAAATCAGGGTCTTATTGTGAAAAAGAGAGATACCCAACCTGCCTGCGGGAAGCGGGCGCACGCGGGCGAAAGGCTTCGGTTCGTCCCCACCGCACTGTTTATACTGTGCGCACCGGGGGTCTGGGCAGAAGATTACTTCGACCCGGCAGCGCTGGAGCTGAGTTCTCCCCAGCAAAAAACAGCCGATCTCCGCTACTTTGCGACGGCGGGCGGGCAACTGCCCGGAACTTATCCGGTCAGTATCTGGGTCAACGGCCAGCAAGCCAGCACAGGCAACATCACCTTCGTTGATGCGGGCGGCAAACTCAAGCCGGTGTTAACCACCGCGCAGCTGGCGGAATATGGCGTCAACGTCAGCGCCTTCTCGGCGTTTAATCGCCTGCGCGAGGGGGAGACCTTTACCCGGATCGAGCAGTACATTCCCGATGCCAGCAGCCAGTTCGACTTTTCTACCCAGCGTCTGAATCTGAGTATTCCGCAGGCGGCGATGAACGTTCAAAGCCGGGGCTATGTCGATCCGGCCCGTTGGGATGAAGGGATCCCGGCCGCGTTTGTCGATTACACGCTCTCCGGCTCACAAACCCAGCAGTCCACTAACAACGGCCACTCTACTTTTCTGAACCTGCGCAGCGGCGTCAATCTCGGCCCGTGGCGGCTGCGCAATATGTCGTCGATGCAGTACGACACCACCCGACGCTGGAATACGCTGAGCACGTATCTGCAGCGCGATATCACAGTGCTGAAAAGCCAGCTGAGGATGGGGGATACCTACACCAGCGGCGAGATCTTCGACAGCGTACAGTTTCGTGGCGTTCAACTGATGTCCAATGACGACATGCTGCCTGACAGCCAGCGCGGCTTTGCGCCGGTGATCCGCGGCGTAGCCCACAGCAATGCCAAAGTGACCCTCTCCCAGCATGGCTACGTGATCTATGAAACCTATGTCGCACCGGGGGCCTTTGCGATTAAAGATCTCTACCCGACGGCGCAGAGCGGCGATCTGCAGATCACGGTCAAAGAGAGTGACGGATCGGAACGCACCTTTACCCAGCCGTTCTCGTCGGTACCCTTTATGCTGCGCGAAGGCCGTCTCAAATACAGCCTCAGCGCCGGGCGCTACCATTCCGGGCAGGATCAGAGCCGCTCCCCGGCGTTTGTTCAGAGCACCTTGTTTTACGGGCTACCTGCAGAATTTACCCTGTACGGCGGCACGCAGCTGGCCGAGGACTATCACGCGGCGGCCCTTGGCGTGGGGCACAGTTTAGGCGAGCTGGGCTCGCTCGGCGCAGACCTGACGCTGGCAGGCACCACTTCGCCATCCGGGAAGCGCTACAGCGGGCATTCGTTGCGGGCGCAATACCAGAAAAGCTTTGCCCAGTTGGGTACCTCGTTCAGCCTTGCCAGCTATCGCTACTCGTCCAGCGGCTTTTACGATTTAAGTGAAGCGACGATGCTGGAGAGCCGCTATGGACTGGCGGACACCAAACGCTCCCGCGAAGAGATCTCGCTCAGACAGGCGCTCGGCGCTGTCGGCAACCTGTCATTGTCGGCCTACTCACAGGACTACTGGCACAGTCAGCGCAGCGATAAAACCCTGCACGCTGGATTTTACAGCGCCTGGAAAGGCATCTCCTGGGGACTGGGTTACTACTACACCCAGTCCAGCGGACACAGCGATCATGACCGTTCATGGTCATTCAATATCAACATTCCCCTGAGCGGGGCGCTGGCGGATACCTCCGTCAGCTACACCACGGCGTCGGATAACCGCGGATACGCCTCCCATCAGGTGGCGATGTACGGATCCGTGCCGAAGAACCCGAATCTCTACTATTCGGTGCAGCAAGGCTATGCCAGCCAGGGGCAGGGAAGTAACAGCGCGGCATCGCTCGATTACCGCGGGGGATATGGCGAAGCGCAGGTCGGCTATCGTCACGATCGCGACAGCAACCAGCTCACCTGGGGGGCATCGGGCTCCATTGTCGCCCATCCGCACGGCATCACGCTGGGACAAAGCCTGGGTGACAACTTTGCCATCGTGCGGGCCCCGGGAGCCGCGAATGTGGCGATCCAGAATGGCAGCAACCTGCATACCGACTGGCGGGGTTACGCCGTGGTGCCGACGCTGACGCCGTATCGCAAAAATGTCATCACCCTGGATACCGAATCGATGACCAGCGACACCGATGTGGACCAGTTTGGTGCCACGGTGATCCCCGGCGGCGGCGCGGTGGTTGAGGCCAACTACCAGACCCATATCGGCAACCGTGTTCTGTTCACGCTGCATGACGGCCAGGGCCTGGTGCCGTTTGGTGCCAGCGCCCAGCTGGCGGATGACCACACCGCATCAACCGGGATGGTCGCCGACGGGGGCAAGGTCTATCTGAGCGGCATCCCGGCGGAAGGCAACCTTGAGGTGCGCTGGGATGACGACAGCGTCGCGCACCGTTGCACCCTGCATTTCCGCATTGCTGATAGCCAAAACACTGCCGTGAAAAACGTCGACGGCTCCTGTCTGTCACAACGAGGATTGTAAGCATGCGCCTGAGTCTGTATTTACTTCTGCTGATCGGCGGGTTGTTCAGCCCCGGCGTGTGGGCGGCGGCCTGCAACGGAGATACCGGGCAGATGACCATCAACTTCCCGAACTTCAAATATTTGCCTTCACTGCCGAACAATACCCAGTTGACCAGCATCATGGCCGACAGCGGCAGCGGGTTTCGCTTTACCTGCGATCGCGAGGCGCAGCAGGCGGGGGCGCTGGAGGTCCGGTATGAGCAGACGCTCACCGGGAAAGAGACCAACATCAATGGCCGGATGGTGTTTGAATCTGCCATTCCCGGGATCGGCTATGCGCTGGGTTTCCAGTGTGCCGGCGGGCCGATTCACTACCTGGACGGCACGGGCGTGCATCAGGCGACGGTCTGTAGCAGCAGCGAAAATCCCTCGCTGCTCAAGCAGCAGAACATGGTGGTGAAAGCTTATATCACCTTCTATAAAACCGGCGACGTCAACCTGAGCGGTGGCAATCACACCAATGCGCCACCGCAGGGGGGCGTGGGCAAGCTGTATGTGGTTATTCCGGGCGCGGCGTCGGCAGGCTCACCGGTCAGCGTCGACCTGACGGCTCTGAACGTTGATTTTGGTGCCGTGGGCAGCTGCAACGTCACCATCCCGCGTATTTTTGTCGATTTGGGCAAAGTCAGCCGGACCGAGTTTCGCGGCCCGGGGAGTACGGCGGGGACGGCGCAAACCTTTACCATTCCGGTCTATTGCGCCCAGGCGGTGAACCTCAAGATTGGCTTTTTCGGCACTCCCGTTACTACTGGCGTGAGTGATACGCTGGCCATCAGCCGGGCGTCGTCGGCGGCCAGCGGCGTGGGGGTCAAACTGAGCTACGGCAATAATGGATCCGGCGCACCGGCGCTGGGCACGGCTGTGCATCTCAACGAAGCCGGTAACTTACCGAGCCTCGGCCGCGTGACCGCCAACAGTGCGTCCACTGCCCAACCGTTCCACTTCATCGCGCAAATGGTGCAGACCGATTCGGCGGTGACAGCGGGAGGGGTTATCGCCACCGCTACCTTTGCGCTGGAATATAATTAGCCGTGGGTTCATGATCTGATCCCGACCACTTTCTCCGCACACTGGAATGGATATCACAATGACGACAAGATTGAATGACTTTGACCAGCCTGTGGGTGCCGCACTGCCCGACTGGTCCGGCGCGCGCCTGCCTGATGCCCCGTCGCTGCAGGGGCGCTACTGTCGGCTCGAACGCCTCAGCGCGGAGCGCCACGCGGCCGGACTGTACGCCGCGTATCGCGACGCGCAGGATGCCCGCGACTGGACCTATCTGCCGTCAGGGCCGTACGACACCCCGGAGGCGTATCACGCCTGGCTGCTGAATGCCGAAAAGCAGCCTGACCCGCGACATTATGCGGTCATCGATCTCACGACCGGCCAGCCGGTGGGCACTGTTGCGCTGATGCGGATCGATGTCGCCAACGGGGTGATTGAGGTGGGTTACGTGACCTATTCGCCGCGCATGCAGCGCACCCGGCTCGCCACCGAAGTGATGGCGCTGTTCCTGCGCTACGTTTTTGACGAGCTGGGCTACCGCCGCTTTGAGTGGAAGTGTGACGCCCTGAATGCCCCGTCCTGCGCGGCAGCGGCGCGCTTTGGTTTTACCTTTGAAGGCATATTCCGCCAGGCGATAGTGACCCGCGGGCGCAACCGTGATACCGCCTGGTATTCGATTATCGACAGCGAATACCCGGCCCTGCGCGCGGCCTTTGAACAATGGCTGGCGCCGTCAAACTTCGATGCCAACGGCGTGCAGCAGCACAAGCTGGCGCAGCTTATTGCGAAGAGCCGGTCCGTTTGCGTCAAAGCATCCGGCTAAAGGCTCACAACCGAAAATCGGACGACCATTTTTGATAGGTGATCTTGCCAGGGGGCAACGGGATAATGCGCGATAAATAAAACTCCTCGGCATAATAATGAAAAAATTAGCAACCCTTTTAGCAATGGCAACGGTTTCCGGCTGCGCGCAAAAAATGCCGGAATATGATGCAGGCCCGGTCATCTCCCAATTTAATGCCGTATTTAACCAAAATAATGACGCGGGCAGCGAACGCGGTTTTCCGGTGCAACCGTCGAACGTTAAAGCCGCGTGTCAGGTCACCTATACCGGAACCCAGGCACCGGATATCGAAGCGCTGCGCTGGTACGGCGACTGCCTGAACGGTGAGGCCTCCGGTTTAGGGCTGGCGGTCATCACCACCGGCGGGAAAAAAAGTATCAGCGTCGAGTATTTGACCCCTGGCGGGGCCAACGACCTGGCTTATTATCAGCATAAGACCCCCTTTGATGCCTACAATATTGGCGTCGGCGATAAAAACGGCTTTTCCGGGAAATCGTTAATGCTGAATCGCGAAGGGGGCTATGTCTCACCCATTGAAGGGTATTTCAACTTCGATAAAAATGAAAAAATAACCTGGTCCTTGCTGCAGAGTGATATTTCGGGCGCCACCACCTACATGAAGATGGACCGGACCGGTACCGGCCTGGCATTAAGTGTCATCAATGACTACACCAACAATGTCGCGCAGAATATCAGGATCGGCCAGCAGGGTAATATCCTGCTCGAAGCGGTTAAATTACAAAATGGCGCGGTGGTTACCCTACAGAACGGGCAATATTTAAATGCGCAAAGCATTCTGCCGTTCGTCAGCGCCCATCTTTCTGAAGTGGATCGTAAGCTGGTCACGGCCCCGGGAGCGTATGCCGAGGCGACCCGCAAAATAGCGGAACTGAAAAATACACTCTGCCCGGGCAACGATAACGATAACGAAGACGTGACGGCCTTTTGTGACGATCGACCGTTTGCCGCGTATCAGCACGATTTCGAGCGTTCGGCTCAGGCCTTTAAAAGCGGGCAACAACAGCGGTTAGCCAGTATCGAGAACCAGCGTGCAGAAGCCCTGCGCCAGCAGCAAATCCAGCAGCAAAACTACGACGCGCTGAACGCCTCATTTGCCCAGCTCAATCAAACCTCGCAGCAGCTGCAGCGCAACGCGATGCAGAATATGCAGACCTATACGCCGCCCAGCGTGACCCTCCCGAATACCAATCAGACCTCAATCTACACCTGTCAGGAGGTGTCGAACTGGAGTTACTGCCGTCAGCAACGTTAAACTACCGGGATTGTCCCTCTACTCTGAACCCTGATGAAGATAACCCCGATGAATAAACCGCTGTTATGCTCTGTCCTTGCTGTTATGTCTGGCCCCGCTATTTCGGCATCGCAGTCGGTTAGCCAACTGGCCGATGTCGTTAACCCGGCGATTACCGCGCTGATGCAAGAGCAGGCGATCCCGGGGATGGCCGTGGCGATTGTTTATCAGGGCAAACCTTACTACTTTACCCGCGGGCTGGCGGATGTCGCCGGGAATAAACCTGTCACCCAACAGACCCTTTTTGAGCTCGGCTCAGTGAGTAAAACCTTTACCGGGGTGCTGGGGGGCGAGGCGGTGGCGCGCGGTGAAATTGCCCTCAGCGATCCGGCGAGCAAGTACTGGCCTGCGCTGTCGGGCAAGCAGTGGCGCGGCATTACCCTGCTGCATCTGGCGACCTACACTGCCGGTGGCTTGCCGCTGCAGGTGCCTGATCACGTCACCAACGCTGCATCGTTGCAAAAATTCTACCAGTCCTGGCAGCCTCAGTGGGCGCCCGGTACCCAGCGCCTGTACGCCAACGCCAGTATTGGCCTGTTTGGCGCACTGGCGGTCAAACCGTCAAAGATGAGCTTTGAACAGGCGCTGACCACCCGGGTGTTAAAACCGTTAAAGCTGCACCACACCTGGGTCAATGTGCCGGCCAGTGACGCGCCGAACTACGCCTGGGGCTACCGGGATGGCAAGGCGGTGCATGTTTCGCCGGGGATGCTCGATGCCGAAGCCTACGGGGTAAAAACCTCAATTGTGGATATGGCAAGCTGGCTGCAGGCCAACATGCACCCTGCGGCGATCAAAGACGCGTCGCTGAGAAAGGGGATGGCGCTTGCCCAGTCGCGTTACTGGCAGGTAGGGGAGATGTATCAGGGGTTAGGCTGGGAAATGCTGAACTGGCCGGTGCAATCTCAGACTCTGGAGCAGGGGGCGGATAATCACTACGCGCTGGCCGCGCACCCGGTCACCGCAATCACCCCCGCCGCAGCGCCGGTGAGTGCCTCATGGGTCCACAAAACCGGTGCCACCGGTGGGTTTGGCAGCTACATCGCCTTTATCCCGGAAAAGAACATTGGCATCGTGATGCTGGCAAACAAGAATTACCCCAATACCGCTCGGGTAAAAGTGGCGTATCAGATCCTCGAAGCCCTGCAGTAAGCTCGCCAGGCCTGCTGCGGCAGGCCTGGTGTGTCGTGCTTAGTGCTGCGGATGCTGTTTCAGCAGCGCGTCGAGATTTTTGCGCGAGGTGGTGATAATCGCCCACGGATCTTTCGGCGAATCATGCTCGACGATAAACCACTGCACGCCGCTCTTGCGCGCCGCCGTCAGAATGGAGTTCCACTCCAGCAGCCCTTCGCCCATCGGGGCAAAATTCATCTCATCGTCTCGCACGCCGATACCGGCGTTGTCCTTGGCATGGATAGCGTAGATACGGCCCGCATAGCGGGTGATGAACTGGGCAGGATCCTGGCCGCCACGGGAGACCCAGGCGACATCCAGCTCGAGAACCAGGTTATCGCGCTGGGTGTTTTTCATGATGATGTCCAGCACGCTGTCGGCGCCGTACTTCTTCATCTCGAAATCGTGGTTATGGAACGTCAGCGTGATCCCTTCATTGCGTAATTTTGCACCCATCGCATCCAGGCGTTTGGCGTAGTCAACCCAGCCCTGCTGCGTGGTTGGGCGGTCGGCGGCTTCAATCCACGGCACCACGATATGCGTATTGCCCACCGCTTTATTAAACGCGACGGTGGTGGCGAAATCCTGCTCAAGAGCCGACAGCTGCACATGTGCCGCCACCACGTTAAGCTGATTCTTCTTCAGTATCGTCTGCAGAGCGGGGGCATCCACGCCGTGCGTACCCACCAGTTCCACATTTTTGAATCCGGCTTTTCCGGCCATCGCAAACTGGGCGTCGGCATCACCCACATTGCGCAGGGTATACATCTGCAGGGCGATTTCGTTATTGGTGTCTTTGGCCTGGGCCGAAGCCCCGAGGCTCGCCACCAGCAGGAGGCCGCAAAGTATAGCGCGTCTGATCATCGTTGTTCCTCAGTAAAAAGTAATCGATTACAAAATACAGACAGAAAGTAATCGATTACAAACTGCGTGGCGTAAAAGTGTGATGTCGCGCAATTGTTTGCCCATGACCGACAGCAGACACCCCTTGTCTACCTCCTAAAATTGATAATGAGAATGATCTTGATAATCATTATCACCAATGCATATAATCCGCCCAAAATTCGCAGCGCAAAAAATGCCTTAAAAATTAAACGGATACTTATGTCAAATCGGGGTAACTTTTTCAAACCGCTGGTGCTCAGCAGCTTTTTGCTGATTGCCGGGTGCCACAGTCCTCCCTCTGCCACGGTGAGCACACGCCCGCTGGCGGTTGACTGCGGCTGCATTCAGGACGCCGCAACCGGGAAGGTCATCACCCAGGCTGACCTGATTGTGAAGCTGGCCAGCGCGCCAGTGGTGATTGTCGGCGAAGAGCACACCAATGAGCGCCACCACCAGATTGAACAGTGGCTGCTGCAAAACCTGAATAAAACCCGTCAGCAGGGCAGCGTACTGATGGAGATGATCAGCAGCGATCAGCAGGCGGCGGTTGACCGGGTCAAAGCGCAAAGCCTGGCGGGCACCAAAATTAGCGCCACCCGCGCGGCAGAAGCGATGCGCTGGAAAAGCGGCTGGCCGTGGGATCTGTACCGCGATGTGGTGATGACCGCCCTTGAGGGCCCCGGCCCGCTGCTGGCGGCCAACATCAGCCGTGAGCAGGTCTCTGCCCTGTATAAAAACCCGGTCTTCCCGGCGGGTGCGGCCTCTTCGCAGCCGCAGGTGCGTGAAGCGTTGTCCGCCATTATCTATCTCATGCATGACGGCCAGATCGACGGGGAGCAGGTCACTGCCATGCTCGCCATCCAGCAGCAGCGCGATCGCTTTATGGCCGAGCAGCTCAAGCGCGCACCGCGTCCTGCGCTGCTGATTGCCGGGGGCTATCACGCCGCGAAAGATATTGGCGTGCCGCTGCATTTGGCCGATCTGAATGCTGAGCCGCCTGTCGTGGTCATGCTCTCCACCGTGGGGACCAAAGTGAGCGCAAAACAGGCGGATTACATCTGGTCAGTTCCGGCGGAAAAGCAGCCTTAATATGAATGTCAATAACCCCATGCCTCGCGCGCCCTGGACGTGGAGCGCCATGGCCAGTGTGCTGTTCCACGCGGCGCTGGCCCTGCCATTTATCGTGCACTTTTCCCGCCCGCAGCCGGAGGCGACCCCGGCTGCGGTCATGGTCCAGTATTCGCCGGAGTTTGAAGTGGCGGTGTTAAGAACCGATCTGCCGCCCGGTGTCAGCCAGCAGCGCAAGGTCGAGGCCATGACCGAGGAAGAACGCACCCATAATCAGGACCTGCCAAAACTGCTGGTACAGGAAGAGGCGGAACTGAAAATTGCTGCGGCCAAACCGGAGCCTAAAGCCCGCAAGAAGCCGGACATCAAGAAGAAAAGCCAGCGTGAACAGAAGGAGGAGAAGGGCAATTCCACCACCACCAGCCTGGCCGCGCCGCCGGTGCAGACGGTGCAGACCCAGCGTACCGCCGCGCCGCTAGATACCGACGCCATGCGGATCAGCCAGAGCAAAATAAGCTGGGAGTCGCTGGTCAAAGGCAAAATCAACAAAATGCGTAACTACCCGGAAGATGCCCGGCGTCGTAAACGCACCGGCACCGCGGTGATCACCTTTAGCGTCGATGCCCGGGGCGAAATCCTCACGACCAAACTGGTGAGCTCGTCAGGCACCCTGTCTCTGGACAAGGCTGCACTCACGGCGCTGATCAATGCCCGACCTCTGCCACCACCGCCAGAAGAGCTGGTGAGGCAGGGCGTACAGAAAGTGACGCTGCCGGTCGAATTTGGCTTACTGGATATTTAAAACCCAGGCTTTATTTCCCGGTAAATGCATTACTGCTGAAAATAATTATTTAAATTAATTTTCGATTGATAAGGGGAGGGCGTTATTACGCTCTCGCTCTCTCCTTTTTTTGCGCTTGTAAATAATGATATACAGGATTTTATTATGAAAAAACCTCAGATGGTCAAAGGTCTTTTGACCGGGATTCTTATTGTCCACGCGCCAGCGTATGCCGCAGAAAAGGAGGGGGAATCCGTTTTCTCGCCGCTGACAATAATGGACAATACGCTCGATGAAAAAAAGAATGTCGGCTCCTCGGAGGAGAGTTATTCTCGCCCCGGGGCGTATAGTTCGCGCACGCTGAATAAAAATTTGCAGAGTCTGGATGCGTCATTACGCAGCATGGCCGGGACCTATACGCAAATCGATCCGCTGCAGGGGGCGATAAGCGTCAATATCCGTGGCATGAACGGCCTGGGCCGCGTCAATACCATGGTCGACGGTGTGACCCAGACGTACTTTGGCATGGCACCGGCCAACTACCACGGCGGTTCCAACACCGCCGCAGGCGTACCGCTTGATCCGAACTTCCTCGCATCCGTGGACGTCACGCGCGGCAGCAGCGCCGGTTCGCAGGGGGTTAACGCCCTGGCGGGGAGCGCCAACATGCGCACCATCGGCATTGACGATATCCTGAAAGAGGGACGCCAGACCGGCCTGCTGTCGCGCTTCTCGGTCGGGGATAACGGGCTGGGACGCACCGGCATGGTCGCCGTTGCCGGTAAGACCGAAACCTTCGACAACGGCGGTGCGGTGGGGGGGATGGTGGGCATCAGCGGCACCCGCACCTACGCCACCTATAAAAACGGCGGCGGCCGCAGCAGTAAAGATTTTATTGGTGAAGACAATAAATACCTGACGCAGACCCCGCATTCCGAACTGTATAAGCTGAACCTCAATCTGGATCAGTATAATAAACTGGAACTCGCCGGAAGAAATTACACCAATACCTTTACCCGCCGCGATATTACCAGCGACGATTATTACCTGCGCTATAACTATGCCCCGCTGAATGAGCTGGTGGAATTAAATGTCCTTGCCAGCACCAGTCGCGGCAATCAGGAATATAAACCGAAGGCGATGTATAACTTTAATAACTCGTCGACCACCAATAAATCGAACGCCATCGATATCAACAACACCAGCCGCTTTAAAATGGCGGACGATCTGTATACGACCTTCCAGGTAGGTGGGAAATTAATGGATACCCGCTACAGCCGCAGCTTTGTGCAAAGCAACGAGACCGATCGCAATGCCTTCGCCCCGGCGGGTAAGCAAAAGATCTCCTCGTTATACACCGGCCTGACGCTGAACAAAGATATCTATGAGCTGGACCTGAACCTCAACTATACCCGCAGCCAGGTGGAAGGCAAAAAACCAGCCTGCGCCGCCAACGAGAAGTGCTTCCCGCAGGGGGAAGCGATGCTGAATCTGGATGACAACGCCTTTAACCCGTCGGCCACCTTCTCTGCGCAAGTGACCCCGTGGCTGCAGCCTTTCGTCAGCTGGAGCCGCTCGTCGCGCGCGCCAAACGTGCAGGAAGTGTTCTTCGCTAACGAAGGCGGGATCTCGATGAACCCGTTCCTCAAGCCAGAAAAGGCCGAGACCGTCGAAGCCGGCTTTAACATCAATAAAACGGGCTTGCTGCTGGAGCAGGATAGCTTCCACATGAAGGCGCTGGCCTATCAGTCGCGGATCAAGGACTACATTACCAGCGAGTCCTTTATGCTGTGCTACAACGGGCAGCTGTGTAATGACTATTACAATTCTTTCAGCGGCTTTAACGCTAACGTCTATCTCAACACCACCTCGCCGGTCACTAACAACGGTTACGAGATTGAAGCCGGGTACGACGCAGGTTTCGTTTACGCCAACCTTTCCTGGAGCAAGCAGCACACCGATCAGCCCACCTCGATCGCCAGCACCGTTTACAGCTTTGCCTACAGCGATCTGAGCGATCTGCCGTCCTACTACGCCACGCTGGACGTCGGCGGACGCCTGTTCAACGAGAAGCTTACCCTCGGCAGCCTGTTTAAGTTCACCGGCAAGTCCAAACGCCTGAGCACCGAAGGGATCGAAAGCGACACCAACACGGTGCCGAAAGAGAGCATGCCGAACATTCCGACGGTCATCGATCTCTACAGCACCTGGCAGATGACCGATGAAGTGCTGCTGCGCTTTAGCGTGCAGAACGTCACCAACCGCGACTATGCCGACGCCCTTAACCGCATGAACCAGAGCCTGGACTATGCGAAAGAAGGCTCAAGCATCAACACCACCGCGCGCGGTCGTACCTACATCTTTGGTGGCGAAATCCAGTTCTAATCCGCGACCCTTAATCACTTTGATGACCAGGAATAAAAATGAAGCACCGTAACTTCACTACCACGCTGGGATGCCTGCTGATTGCCGGGCTCTTTTCCAGCGCTGTACTGGCGATTGACCCGCCGCAGCGCGAACTGTCCCGTTTCGCGATGAAAACAAACTACCTGCAGGACGCCAACGAAGGCCTGTACGAGCTGGCTTTTGATAACACCAGCCAAAGACTGTACGCGGCGGTCACTGACCGGATGAACCGCGAAGCCAACAAAGGCTTTCTGTATGCCTTTAATCCGGCCTCGCTGAACATCGAAAACCGGCTGACAATGCCGTATCGCGCCTTCTCGCTGGCAATGAATCAGCAGCAGCACCAGCTGTATGTCGGGCATACTCAGTCCGCCTCGCTGCGGATCAGTATCGTCGACACCCTCACCGGCAAGCTGACCAAAACCAGCGACAAGCTCAGCTTTAACGTGGCGAACGCCGCCGACGCGCGCTTTGAGCACCTGCGTCACATGGTGTACAACCCGCAGACCAACACGCTGTTTGTCAGCTACAGCAATATGCGCAAAACCGCCGAAGGCATGACGTCGCTGCATAAGCTGTTGATGCTCGATGGCACCACCCTGGCGCTGAAAGGCGAAGTGAAAGGCGCCTACAGCGGTACCGCCTATGGCCTGACCCAGGATGAGAAAACGCAGAAAATCTACGTCGGCGGCAAAGATTACATCAATGAAATCGATGCCAAAAAGCAGACCGTGCTGCGCACCATCCGCCTGAAGGATCCGAAGCCGCAGATCACCAGCGTGCAGAATCTGGCGGTGGACTCTGCCTCGAACCGCGCCTTTGTGGTGGTGTTCGACCACGAGGATCGTCGCGGACAGCAGGATGGCTTGTACGTCTTTGATTTACGCAATGGTCAGCAGCTCGGATATGTTCACACCGGAGCCGGGACCAACGCGGTCAAATACAACGCGAAATACAATGAGATCTACGTGACCAACTTCACCAGCGGCACCATCAGCGTTGTCGATGCCACTACCTACGCCATCACCCGGGAATTTAACGCCCCGGTGTACCCGAATCAGATGGTGCTGTCCCCGGATGGCGATACCCTGTATGTCGGCGTCAAAGAGGGCTTTAACCGCGACTGGGATCCGGATGTGTACGTTGAAGGGGCCAAAGAGCGCATTCTGCGCATCGATTTGACCCGCTCGTAAGGTAAGGGTTTCTCAACCTTGTCACGGCAAAAGAGGGCGCAGCAGCCGGCCCTCTTTTTGCCGTGACGCGGCGCACCGTCTGGGGCGTCGTCGTCCGCCCGCTTTTTACCCGCCAGTACGCATTGTTTATTATTTCTTTTCAATTCTTGCTATTCCTCTTAAGAATCTTCTGCATTTGAATTTGGCCGTTTAAAACCTTTTGTGAAGCAGAAATAAAAAGCCGTACTATCGCCGCGCTCTTAATTAACGGCTTAATTCTTCAGAAACGGCTTAGGGTAATAAATTTGAGAAATTAACATCAACAGTTTGTTAATTAATTGGGATGTTTTAATAAAGCCTCTATTAAAAGAGGCTCAGGCAATAATGCGGCAAACAGCGCCGTAAAATAAAAATTCACTACAATGATGATAGCGAGCAATAGCATGAAAAAACGTGTTTTAGCCATTCTGGTCGTCGGTCTGGTGAGTGCCACCACCGCATGTGCAATCAGCCCGGCGCAGCGCGCGAAGTATGAGCGCTCAGGCTGTACCCAGGTTTCTGAGCTGCAGGGCTGCAATCTCGACAAGTCTTACGAGTGGAACCAACGCCACGGTTTTATTAATAACGACGGCCAGCAGCAGAATTATCACGGCAAACATCATAACCGTGATAATGCGCAAAATACGTATAACGACAATCACAGCGATGCTGGAATCAACGGCAAATTCGCGGGTAACTACGTGGTGAAATTCGACAACGGCGAGCGCGGGGCGGACATCCACATCGAAGACTCCGGGGTCTATCTGAACGGCAAAGAGATGCGCGATGTGAATGCGTATAACGGCACCCTGACGTTCCGCGATGGCTACGCTACTTACACCATCAGAGATAACCATCGCGGGAGCTGGAAAGACGAAGATTCCGGCAACCACGGCAGCATCTACGCCTCGCGCTAAGACCCGAATATGAAACTGAAAAAAGTGATTACCGCGATGGCGGTGATGGCCATGCTGTCGGGCTGCGCGGATCATCCGGTGCTGTCGGCAGTGGGGATTGGTCTGGGTGCGGCGGCCGTCGGCGCGGCCGTGGCAAAGCATCATGAGAAAGAGAAGCACAAAGACGATAAAAAGCAGTGGGAGCGCGATCATCAGGATGACCGCGACCGCGATGACCAGTACAGCCATCATGGTCATCACAATCACCACCGTGATAACAGCGACTGGTAATGCCGCAAGCCCACCGCCACGGTGGGCTTTTTTCACTGTTGTGCGTTGACGGGGGTTAATTCAATCTGTTCGTGACGCTTTTTACTTAAGGTAAAATACCCGAACAGGATCGTCACCAGCACCACCCCTGCCATCATAAAGAAGGTCGAGTGATAACCGACGTGATCGAATATCCGTCCGATCGGCAGCGACAGGACAATAATCCCGATCGAGCTGGCGATATTAAACCCGATAAGGTACATCGTTGAAGATAAGCGCTTGTCAAAATTAGCGACGCTAAATTTAAACACCGCAATAACAAACAGCGGCACCTCCAGCGCGTGCAGCATTTTAATAAACGAGATGATGTAAATATCTTCAAATATCGCTGAACCCAGAATACGGCAGGTCATAATTAATCCGGCCAGCATCAGCGCTGATTTTGGCCCAATGCGGTTAATCAGGAACGGAATGAATGCCATACCGATAGCTTCAAAAAAGACCTGGGCTGAGTTCAGATAACCGTATACCCGTGGTGCCATGTTCGGGTCTTCAAACAGTCCGGCATAGAATACCGGGAACATTTGCTGGTCGTAGATATTGTAAAATGACCAGGTGCCGACCACGAACGCCACGAAATACCAGAACTGACGGTCTTTAAAGATGGCGATAAAATCCTGGCGGGTCAGCGGGGTTACTGCCGTCTCTTTCGCCTCCTCGTCTGCTGTGCGATCTGTGTTAAAGAACAGATTGATGACCAGGAACAGCAGACCCATCAGCGAGACGCACCAGAAGTTGATATGCGGGTTGATACTGAAGAAAATGCCGCCCACGAACGCCCCAGCCGCATACCCCAGACATCCCCAGAAGCGGGCGGTGCCAAATTCAAAATTGAAACGTCGGCTGATCTTCTCGACGAAACTGTCGACCAGCCCACAACCCGCAAGATAGCCCAGACCAAAGAAGATGGCCCCCAGAACCATAGCCAGCGTGAAGTTGCTCACCAGCAGCGGTTCATAAACATAAATCAGGAACGGGCCGCTTAAGGTAATGACGATGCCAATCAGCCAGATTAGGTGTTTTCGGGTGCCGAGTTTGTCCTGCAACACGCCGTAGCCAATCATAAATAGCATGCTGAAAAACTGGTTGACGGAATAGAGCATTCCCAGTTCCGCACCGGACAGCCCCAGCTTGTTTTTCAACCACATGGCGTAGAATGACCACCATAATGACCATGCGGCAAAGAAAAAAAGCAAATACCCCGAGGAGTAGCGGTATTTATCATTACTGAACGGCATATTTATTTTCATTTTTTTGTCCCAATCCAGAGGGTATTACGATTAAGGCCGTCTTTTCTCAGTCTGTTAAACGTTCAGCGACCAGATATTGACGCTCGGCACCACCGCCGTTCCGTGACGACTAAACAGCGAAAGATCCCGGTCGTGCGCGTCCGGATAAATTCGGCTGCTGAGGGTAAATTCACCATTATTAACAAACACTTCTACGGAACAGCTGTCCAGCCAGATGCGCAGATTAAGGCGGTCGGCGTCAGGCAGCGGCACGCTGCGATGACCGCTGAGTCCGTGCTCGGGGTAATCACGCTCGACCACCAGGCGGCGGGACTGATCGTCAACGTAAATACGCGCCCCTTTGCCCAGTGAAAGGCCGAACTGTTCTGCCGTGCTGAGGGAGATATCCAGCTCCAGCGCAATTTCTGCCGCCTGCAGGTTCGCTTGTAGCAGGACAGTGTCATTGCTGAGGGCGTTCACCGAGCAGGACTGGCATTCGCCCCGCAGTAATTCCAGCTCCTTCACTGGCTGCATGCGTACCCGGCCATCATCGCCCAACGTCAGTTCGCGCGGTAAAGAGAACATACCCGCCCAGCCATCGGCTTTTTCTGGCATCGGAGATTCCCACATCGCCATCCAGCCAATCACCACTCGCCGCCCATCCGGGGTGACAAAAGTTTGCGGGGCATAAAAATCATGACCATGATCCAGTTCGCAAAAAGGCTGCTCGATGCGGAATATCGCATCGTCTTGCCACACGCCGACCGTGTATCCGCTCTGGAACAGGTTGCGGTGGTGATAGCCTTCGGCGGCGATCCCCTGGGGAGAAAACAGCAGAATGTGTTTATCATTGAGCGGGAAGAAATCCGGGCATTCCCACATATAGCCCATTTTTTCAGTGGCCTGCGCGAGGGGACGGAGATAAGTCCAGCTGCGCAGATCCTCTGACTGATACAGCTGCACTTCACCGATATCGTTGACCCGCGCGCCCACCACCATGTACCAGCGATCGTTTTCACGCCAGACCTTCGGGTCACGAAAATGATGCACCCCTTCCGGCGTATCAATGACCATTCCCTGGCGGTCGAAATGCAGGCCGTCGCGGCTGGTGGCCAGGCACTGCACCTGGTAAAGATTGTCTTCGCTGGGGTCGCCGTGGAATTTATGCCCGGTGTAGATCAGGGCGAGTTCGTCTCCCGCCACCACCGCAGAACCGGAGAAGCAGCCGTCTTTATCTTCCGGGCCCTCAGGGGCGAGGGCCACCGGGAGATGCTCCCAGTTCACCATATCGCGGCTGCGGGCATGCCCCCAGTGCATCGGTCCCCAGATGGGCGAGTAGGGGTGGTGTTGGTAGAACGCATGATAATAGCCATCAAACCAGGTCAGTCCGTTGGGATCGTTCATCCAGCCTGCCGGAGGGGCGAGGTGATAACGTGGATACCAGCGAGGATCAATCTGTTCCCGGGCGTTGTTGATGGCGGTATTGGCTTGTATCAGTAGTGTCATCGTGTCCTGCTTATGGGCGTAAAGAATGTTCGGTTATCGTGATAGATAAAATGATAACGTTAACATTTGAGCCGCTGCGGCATAAAAACGATGAATTACGATGTTAATCACAAAGGTTAACGTTAACATTCGTGATATGTTATGGATCTCTCATTTTCATTGAAATATTTTAAGCCTCGGGAATGGCGTGACGTGGCAGACAGGCGTCCGGCGAATCGAAGGAACAGAAGAAGGGTGAAAAAATGGCATCGTTAAAAGACGTGGCAAAACTGGCAAACGTGTCGCTGATGACGGTTTCCCGCGCGTTAAATGAACCGCAACGGCTCAAACCGGAGACCTACACCCTCGTCATGGCCGCTGTTGAGCAACTGGGCTACGTCTCAGATTTATCAGCCAAAAAAATCAGAGGCGCGAAGTCAACGGTGAGCACCATTGGCGTGCTGGCGCTCGACACCATGACCACGCCGTTTTCTGTCGACATCACGTTGTCGATTGAAGAAACCGCCCGGGCGCATGGCTGGAACAGTTTCGTGGTGAATATGTTTGCCAACGACCAGCCAGAAAAAATGGTCGACCTGCTACTGGCCCACCGGCCTGACGGCATTATCTATACCACGATGGGATTGCGCAAAGTGCCGGTGCCCGAAAAGCTGCTGACCGTTCCCTGCGTGCTGGCCAACTGTGAAAGCACGTCCGTCGCGGTACCGACCTATATTCCTGACGATGAAGAAGGGCAGTATCTGGGCGTCAAGGCACTGCTGAGTAAGGGTTACCGAAAGCTGCTTTGTATTCACTTGCCTGATGGCATAGTCGCGACGTCACGTCGTCGCGCCGGGCTGGAAAGAGCCTGCCGGGAAGCAGGGGTCGATCCCGATTCGCTGCTTCATCACTATCTTCCTGAGGGTGAGCAACACCATATTGATGCGGCGCACTTCGTCACCGCGCACATCGACGGCAACCGCCCGGCATTTGATGCGGTGGTCTGCGGCAACGATCGCGTCGCGTTTGTGGTGTACCAGGTGTTATTAGCGAGGGGACTTCGCATTGGGCAGGACGTAGGGGTATTGGGTTACGACAATATGGTCGGCACGGGCGAGTTGTTTCTGCCGCCGCTCTCCACCGTTCAGCTACCGCACTATGAGATTGGGCGACTCAGTGCGCTACATATTATTCACGGCAGCCAGCACCGGGATACCCTCAAGGTCGCCAGTCCGTATCTGCCGCGTCGTTCGTTCTAGATCCGCCCGAATATTACTCTGGCCGCACCACCGAACTGCCCCTGACTACCAGCTCGACCGGCAGCAAAACGGCGGACTCGTCGCTCTCTTGCATCACCAGTTCAAAGGTCTTGCGCGCCAGCTGTTGCTTATCCACCGCGATGGTGCTCAGCGGCGGGGTCGTCAGGACGGCGTAGTCGATATTGTCGAAGCCGACGATGGCAATATCCTCTGGCACCCGAAACCCTTTTTGCTGACAGACCCGGACAGCTACCATCGCCGCCACGTCGTTGTAGGCAAAAATGGCATCCGGCGGGTGCGGCAGGGCCAGCAATTCGTTCAGGTTAGCAATCAAGGATTGCTCAATATCCAGCAGCGGCGGGGAGGCCAGTTCGTACTCCGGCGGCAGTAAAATCTGCGCTTCGTACAGCGCTTTGCGATAGCCCTTTTCACGCTGGCGAATACTGTAATGCGCGGTGGTACTGGCCAGAAACGCAATCCGCGTGCGCCCCTGCTCAATCAGATGACGGGTCGCTAAATAGCCGCCTTCATAGTTGTCCGGGTTGACGGACGGCAGATCCGGGAACCATAAATCGACCAGGGTGATCGGAATATTCGCCTGCTGCAGGGTGCTTATTAACTCGGGTTCAAAAAAACCGGCGCAGATTAAGGCGTCCGGGTTGTGCACCTGCAGCTGCTCCTGGATGGGATCGCCCGGCTGGATCGCGAGGAAGCTCATCGCAATGCCCTGTTTCCGGCAATTGTTTTCGATCTCGAGGATCAGTGGGGAGTAAAACGGCAGCGCTTTGCTGAGGTCGTGCTGACGGTGAAGTAAAAACAGGATGCGCTTAATTTTATTGGTGCGCAGGCGAGTAAAATCATATCCCTTAGCTCTGGCGATCGCTAACACACGCTGGCGCGTGTCATCGCTCAGGCCCGGCTGGCCCTTCAGCGCCCGGGAAACCGCCCCAATAGATACGCCGCTTTCATCAGCAATATCTTTGATTCTTATGTTTTTTTTCACACATCCTTCCTGATGAAATCCGTTGCTTACTGAAGGTTAAGGTCCCGTTTCTGATGCGGGCGACCACCCAGCCAGGCTGCGCCCCTGACGCCGCTGCTGTCGCCATGCATTGCCCGACGAAACGGCGTGCAACACTGTTTGCCAAAAACGTAGTGCGCGACCCGGCTTTGCAGCTCGGGGTACAGGATGTCGACGTTAGAGACACCGCCGCCCAGCACAATGACGTCCGGATCAACCATGTTTACTATATTTGCCAGCGAACGCGCGACCTGATCGAGGTAACGGTGCCAGATGGCCGCTGCAGCGACATCGCCACTGTTTACTTTTTCTATAATATCAGTCACTTGCAGTTTTTCGCCCAAATGCGCCAGATACTGCCGTTCAAAACCCGTGCCAGAGATAAAAGATTCTACACAATTTTGCTGGCTACAGTAACAGCTAACGGCCGGGCCATCGCGCTCTGGCCGGTAGTGCGGCAGGGGAGTGTGACCCCACTCTCCCGAGCAGCCATTTGCGCCGCCAATTACCCGCCCGCCTATCGATAATCCGCCTCCGCAGCCGGTGCCCAATATCACGCCAAACACCACGTCGGCCCCTTTCCCGCTGCCATCGATGGCTTCCGACAGGGTAAAGCAATTTGCGTCGTTGCTCATGGCAACCGCCTGCTGAAACTGCTGCGCGAGATCCTGCGCAAACGTCTGGCCGTTAAGGATCTGAATATTCGCATTCTTCACCCGAGCGCTGCCGGCATCGACCGTACCCGGAATGCCAATCCCGATACTCAACGGCACGCTGAACTCGGCTTGCGCCAGCCGGATAACCTCCACCACCGCGCTAAAGAACGCGGTATAGCTGTTTTTGCGCGTTGCAAAGCGCTGTCGCCAGGCAACGTCACCGTGGTCATCAAGCACTGCGGCTTCGATTTTTGTGCCGCCAATATCAAGCCCTAACCTGAACATATTCACCCCCTGGTTTTTATTTTACTAAAAATATCACCAAGTGTTATAGGTCATTGACAGGCTTCATGTCAGTAAATATCAGTATTTATACTAAAAATATTGATCGTCTTCACACTGCTCACAAAACCTGCTTTTACGATGGCTTATTCGCCACTACCTTCGGCATGAAAGATATTTTTACTAAAAACCTACAAGCCTAATGCAGTAAAGGCGTACACCCATAACAAGCCTGAGCGTGAGGATTTATGTATGACATCTACACCGATTAACCATGAAGATGTCGCCGTGGCGGATGCCAGCGACGACATATCAACCCGTGAAAAAATTGGCTACGGTCTGGGGGATGCCGGTGGGCACTGCATCTCGGATCTGATCAGCGGATTTTTGCTCTTTTTCTACACCGATATTTTTGGCATCAGCCCGGCGATCGTCGGGGTGATGTTTATTATCCTGCGCGTGGTGGATGCTGTTTCCGACCCGGTGATGGGGATCCTCGCGGATAAAACGCGCAGCCGCTGGGGGCGATTCCGTCCGTGGCAGCTGTGGACGGCAGTGCCGCTGGCGATCATCGGTATTTTAACCTTCACCGTGCCCGACCTGAGCCCGGAAATGAAAATCGTCTGGGCGTTCGGCACCTATTTCCTGCTTTCCGTCGGCTATACCGCCAACAACGTTCCCTACTGCGCCATGATCAATGCGATGACCAACCGCCACGACCAGGTGATCTCTTGCCAGTCCTGGCGCTTTGTCCTGAGTGGGATTGCCGGGTTCCTGGTGTCGGTGGGACTGCCGCTGATGGTGACCTGGTTTGGCGGTGGCGATGCCGCCAAAGGCTACCAGTATGGCGTGACGGTGCTGTGCGGTATTGGGATGGTGATGTTCCTGCTGTGCTTCCTGTGGGTGAAAGAGCGGGTGCCGATGTCGGTGGTCGGGCAGTTCACCATTCGCGAGCATCTGTCTGGCCTGCGGAAAAACGATCAACTGATCCTGATGCTGCTGATGTCGTTCCTGCTGGTGAATATTCTGTGCATTCGCGGCGGCGGTTACATGTACTTCATCTCGTACGTGCTGCAGGGCTCGACGGTCTATATGTCGCTGTTCTTCGGCATGGTGACGCTCGCCTCCATTCTTGGCGCGGTGATCGTCAATAAGCTCTCCCGCCGTGTCGATATGGTGAAGCTCTACTCCGGCACTAACCTGCTGCTGGCGGCCTTTGGTTTTGGTATGTGGTTTTTACCGTCCGGGGCGCAGTACCAGACCCTGTGGCTGGTTGTCATCTTTATCAACAATATGGTGCTGGGCTTTACCCTGCCGCTGCACTTTTCGATCATGGCTTTTGCCGATGACTACGGCGAGTGGAAAAACTCGGTGCGTTCGTCAGGCATGAACTTCGCCTTTAACCTCTTCTGCATCAAATTATCCTGGGCTTCGTCGGGGGGCATTATCAGCCTGATACTGTTCCTCGTGGCCTATCGCCCGGGTTTAGAAAATCAAACCGAAGCCTCCCTTCAGGGGATCTCGCTGCTGCAAAGCGTGGTCCCGGCTATTTTCCATCTGCTGCTGGCGCTCTCTCTGCGCTGGTGCCAGCTCAATAATCCGATGATGACGCGTATTTCAAGCGACCTGCGTCAGCGCCATGCCAAATTATCCTGAGGTATATGTCATGTATTTATCCACGATTTCTGAAACGGACTTGCGTCAATTAACGGTCAACGATCCGTTCCTGGGGGAATACCAGCGGTTGGTCCGCAACGTGGTGATCCCTTATCAGTGGGAAGCACTCAATAACCGTATTCCCGACGCCGAGCCGAGCCACGCGATTGATAATTTCCGTATTGCCGCCGGCCAGCAGGCGGGGGAATTTTACGGCATGGTCTTTCAGGACAGCGACGTCACCAAATGGCTGGAGGCGGTGGCCTGGTCGTTATGCCAGCAGCCGGATGCGGAGCTCGAAAAAACCGCCGACGAGGTGATCGACCTGCTAGCCGCTGCCCAGTGCGAAGATGGCTATCTCAATACCTGGTACATGCTAAAAGAGCCCGGCCTGCGCTGGACCAATCTGGCGGAATGCCATGAGCTTTATTGTGCGGGCCACCTGTTCGAAGCGGCGGTGGCATTCTATAAAGCCACCGGCAAACGGACCTTGCTGGATATTGCCTGCCGTTTTGCCGACCACATTTATACCGTGTTCGGTCCGGGCGAGAACCAGCTGCACGGCTATCCGGGCCACCCGGAAATCGAGCTGGCGTTAATGCGCCTGTACGAAGTGACCGGCAACAATGATTACCTGGCGCTGGCGAATTACTTTGTCGAGGAGCGGGGCGCCCAGCCGCACTACTATGACATCGAGTATGAAAAGCGCGGCAAAACCTTCCACTGGGGGAACTGGGGCGAGGCCTGGATGATCAAGGACAAAGCCTACACCCACGCCCATAAGCCGATGGTGGAGCAGGACGAAGCGGTCGGCCACGCGGTGCGTTCGGTCTACTTAATGACCGGCATCGCCCATCTGGCGCGCATCAGCGGGGATGAGTCCAAGCGCCAGACCTGCCTGCGCATCTGGAATAACATGGTCCAGCGGCGGATGTACATCACCGGCGGAATTGGCTCCCAGGGCATCGGCGAGGCGTTTACCTCCGACTACGATTTACCCAACGACACGGCCTATTCGGAGAGCTGCGCCTCGATTGGCTTAATGATGTTTGCCCGTCGGATGGTCGAAATGGAAGGCGATGGTCAGTACGCCGATGTGATGGAGCGGGCGCTGTACAACACCGTGCTCGGCGGCATGTCGATGGACGGAAAACACTTCTTCTACGTCAACCCGCTGGAAACTTACCCGAAGGCGATCCCGTTTAACCATATCTATGAGCATGTTAAACCGGTTCGTCAGCGCTGGTTCGGCTGCGCCTGCTGCCCGCCGAATATCGCCCGCACGCTGGTGGCGCTGGGGCACTATATCTTTACCCCGCGTGAGGACGCGTTATTGATCAACCTGTATGTCGGTAACAGCCTGCAGGTGATGGTCGGGGGGAAGCCGCTTGATATCACCATTAGCGGCAACTACCCGTGGGACGAGCAGGTTACGATAAGCATAAATTCGCCTGAACCGGTGGAGCATACGCTGGCTCTGCGCATTCCGGGCTGGTGCGACGCGCTAAAGGTGACGCTGAACGGGGAAGTGTATTGCGGGGCGATCGACAAAGGCTATCTGCACATTCACCGCAGTTGGGCGGCGGGCGATGTCATTACCCTCCAGCTGCCGATGCCGGTGCGCCGGGTGTATGGCAATCCACTGGTGCGCCACCTTGCGGGCAAAGTCGCCCTGCAGCGCGGCCCGCTGGTGTATTGCCTAGAGCAGGCGGATAACGGCAGCGAGCTACAGACCCTGTCGCTGGATAAGGGCAGCGAGTTTGTGGAAGTGGCCGGCACCGGTGTGATGGCGAATAAGATCCTGATTCAGGCCCAGGGTCATAGGCAGACGCTGGATGCCTCGCAGGACAAGCCCCTGTACCAGTTCGACCAACCGATGACCCGCTCCGCGCCGCAGACGTTGACCTTTATTCCGTGGTTTAGCTGGGCTAACCGTGGGGAAGGGGAGATGCGTATCTGGGTGGATGAAGACTGCTGACAACAAAAGCGCCGCCGGGATTGTCCGGCGGCGCGTGTATCAGCAGCTAAACGCCTTGTCCTTCGCCAGCAGGAACGGGCGCAGGTAAGCCACGGTATTCGACAGCGGGATCACCTCATCGGTGAGATTTATCTTCAGCACGTTGCGAATATAGTCCCGGCGGGTGGCGATCCGCTGCCACAATTCAGGATAGGCCGTCTGGATGTTGGCCTGCAACGCGGCATCCGCGAGGGCGATACTCTCTTCGGCACTGACCCCGGTATAGCCCGGCACGGAAGGGATAATATCAATCTGCAGGATCATCCCGCTTTTTAGCGTCTCGGCAGAGTGCGGATAAATCGGCGACGACATCCACTCTTCATCGGCGCACAGGTGCCCGGGGTTCAGGTGCCAGCCGTACTGTTTTTTATCGAGCACCTTTTCGATCAGGGCATACATTTCCCCGCCCGGCATCCCGATATGAATATTCTCAAGCCAATGGGCGACGGCGGTGAAATAAGGTCTGGCGACTCTGTCGAGATAATCTTTTTGATTGTCCGGCAGCTCGCTTTCATCGGCAATCACAAAGCCAGTCCGGCTTGATAGCCCCCCTTTAAAGCCGGTGGTCATCGACAGGGGCTGGCCGCGTTGCAGCCTGTTATAGGTGGGATAGAAATTGGCTTTGGCGAAACGCGGCCCGGCGGCGGCAATGGTGACGACCGTCTGATACTGACCTTCTGCTGCTAATAACGCGCCCAGCTCGGTTTCACGCACGCCGGGCTCCACCGCATTCATGGCGTCAAGAATGCAGTTCGACGCCAGATTCGCGCCGTATTCGTAATGCGCAATTTCGTTCGCGTTACCGGTGACTCGGGCCCCGTTATCACCACGGATAAACAGATGTGCCGCGTTTTCAAGCTGCGCACGGGTGCTGTTTTTAATCGCCTCGACGATAAAATAGGGTAAATCGAACAGCGCCTTATTATCGGCCACCGCCGAGGTGAACATTTTCCAGCCCACCAGACCCACTTTGGACAGGTTATTTAAACCGGCTTCGCTGAGTAATGTCTCAAGGGAATGCGCCTGTTCCATTGGCTGATTCGGCAGCGAAAAATACGCGCAATGTTGTAGCGTGACCGCAATACGCGAATGCTGGGCCATCTTCAGGTTTTCATTGCCGAGAATAACCGTTGCCTGACCCGTGTTATGCAGAATTAACAGGCCCTCTTCAAAGCGCGGAATAAACCCGGTCAGATACTCAAAGTTACCCCCATGCTCCTTGTCGGCATAAATAATGAGGGCCTCATACCCCTCGTCATTCATGCGCGTCAGCACTTTTTCTTTACGCTCAAGCAGCGTTTCATCGCTGAGCAGCACCGGCGGAACATCGGTGAATTTACGCGGTTCCGGGAGGGCCTGCAGCGGGATACGGTTAGCGATCATCTTGTTCCTCACGTTTGGCAAGAACCCGCGTCGTGGACGCCGGGGAGGTGACCAGTTTGTTCTGCGGGCGCACCGGGCGGCGCACCAGCTCGCCCTGGCAGTTAGGGCAGCGGTGGTTAAGGGCGGTTTCCGCGCAGGTCGCGCAGAAGGTACATTCAAAAGAGCAGATTCTGGCCTCGGGGGCGTCGGGCGGCAGGTCACGATCGCACCATTCACAATTTGGTCGCAGCTCAAGCATGGTTGTCTTCCTTCTTAGCGGGCGTGGCGGGGAACAATGGGATTCCTCACTATGCCAGAAAGCGGGTTTTGTTTTACATTTTTCAGCTTCCGGGATTATCCGGCGACGAGGTGAGTCATTAATAATGAAGGGGGGTAATGGAGGTTTTCTATTTATGAGCTTGATGCTTTTATTGTCGAGAATATAGTGGGTTAATAAATGGTTATTATGCAGGTTATGTTGCTGCATGTATTTATCATTGTGTGGCGTTGCGCATATTTAATAATTATGTTTGTGTTTAGTATATGTAGCTAAAATTTCAAATCTGCTTTCAAAAACCGCAATCCCATGGGGATGTTTACATATACAAGAGCGTTAAATTCAAGGATGACAATCATGGCATTGCCGCAAGCCTATTACTGGTTTTATCAGCAGGTCAGGAATCGGGGGCCGTGGGATTACAAACAGCAAAATCATAACCTGGCTAATTTCGGCAATTTTAATTATGGTGCTACTGGTTTTGCGGCAGGAATACCAGAGAACACGCTATACATGGCTGCTGGTTTCGCTCAGAAGCGCGCGGGCACATCCCAACCCCAGTGGGGAGCCTGGTACGGTGAACTACCCTATGGTGATGATCCCTATGACCAGTTCTGGATTAAACAAGGAATCGACTATGCCAAACAGCACGGTTATTAAAACGTTACACCGTATGCTGACGGCTGTGCTTGCACTCCTGGTGGTCGGCTTTAGCGTGTATCAGTATTACGCCACTCAGCCGCCCGAAGATGACCTATTTTCGCAGCAGCAAATCACACCCGACGTCTATTTGTACGTCACTAAATATAAGGGAGGAGGTGCTACGGTTTCCGATGTCTATCGTTATTATCTGGACACAAAACAAAAGGGCGACATTCTGCATTATCTGACATCGCGTAAGCCATTTTTAGTGGCTAACACGGGTAGTGCCAGAATTACCGGCTATGGCACACACGTTAACGCTACCATAACCGGACGAGTATTTTCGTTTACTAACGCCGATCTCTTTTATGCTGACGGCATGGCCGTAATACCCGTTATCAGCCTTAATGCAACGGGCGTGCGTTAATAAGAGACCAGAACACCTTACCGCCCAATCGCCGTGCCGCCATCCACCAGCAGTTCCGTACCAACGGTATAAGTGGACTCATCCGAGGCCAGATACAGCGCGGCCTTCGCCAGTTCGTCCGGCGTACCTAAGCGCCCCAGCGGCACCAGTTTGGCTATTTCGCTTTGCAGCGCGCGCTGCGCGTCGTCGTCGAGTCCCAGCTTACCCAGCGCCGGGGTGGCGACCGGGCCGGGGCTCAGGCCGTTAACGCGGATCCCGCGCGGCAGCAGTTCGATGGATAACGTGCGGGCCAGCGACAGCAAACCGGCTTTGCTGGCGGCATAGGCACTGCTGGTGGGGAGCCCGATATGGGCGCTCACCGAGCCGCATAAAATCACCGATGAAGGATTATTCAGCAGCGGCAGCAGCGCCTGAATTAAAAAGAATGGCCCCTTGAGGTTGGTGCCCATCAGCCGATCCCAGGCCTGTTCATTCCAGCTTTCCAGCGTGCCGTGCGTCACGTCTCCGGCGTTGATAAACACCGCATCCAGCCGCGGCCAGCGCGATGCAAGGGTGTCCGCCAGCTGCTGTTGTGCCCCGATTACACCTGCATCCGCATCAATCACCCAGGCGTTATCCCCAAGCCAGCGCTGCGCTTCGGCACGCGTTTCGGGGTTGCGCCCGGTAACGGCGACGTGCGCCCCTTCGGCGAGAAAGGCCTGTGCGGTAGCCAGACCAATGCCGCTGGTGCCGCCGGTGATCAGCGTATATTTACCCGTTAAACGACCCATCTTCTTCTCCTGATTTGTCTCTGGAGAAAGCACTATAGAAACGTTAGTATCCAAAAGAAACCAGGTACCAAATGGATACTAAAGAGGCGAGAGGTGTGCAATGGCGGAAATAAACGCGCGCGTGGACGAAAAAAATTTTCAGCAGCAACCCTGCCCGATGACGAGCTTTATCGGCCTGCTCTCCGGCAAATGGGCGATCCCGATTATCTACCGACTGATTGTGCTGAATACGCCGGTGCGCTTTGGCGATCTGCTGCGGGCGGCGACACCCATCACCCAGAAAGAGCTCACCCGACAGCTACGCCTGTTTGAACAGCGCGGGCTGGTCACCCGTACCGTGTACGCAGAGATCCCACCCCGGGTGGAGTACCACATCACTGACCTGGGTCTGACTCTGCAAAGTGCCCTCGATCCGCTGGCCGCCTGGATGCGGGAGTACGGCGACCAGCTTAAACGCTAGTCCTCAGCGCGACAGATAGCGTGGTGCCGGTTCGCCGGTGCGCGCGCTGTCAAACAGCGCCAGCCGCGCCTCTTCGTAGCGCGCCCACAATGATTCGTCGTGCATTGGCGGAATGGTGATCTGCTCACCTTGATCCAGTCCGGCCAACGCCGCATCAACCATATTGTCGGTGGTCATCACCGAACCTTCCGGCAGGTCGTTAACGGACACGCCCGAAATCTCCCATATTTCGGTGGCGGTGGCCGCAGGCAATACCGCCTGAATACGCACCTTGCTGTCGGCAAATTCTTCCTGCAGCCCACGGGTGAAATTCAGCACCCAGCCTTTGGTGGCGCTGTACAGCGCGCTGCCTGCCCGGGCATGAATCGACAGCACCGAGGCGATATTAATGAGCGTGCCGCGATTGTTTTCGGCAAGGCGCGGCAGCACGGCATAGGTCAGACGCATCAGGGCAGTGGTGTTCAGCATATTGATCGCCTGATGCTGCGCCACATCGCCCGCGAGGAACGGTGCCATCTGCGCGGTGCCGGCATTGTTGATCAGCGTGTCGATGGCGTTATTGCTGCGAAGCGCTTCCTCCACCGCGCGGATCCCGGTTTCCTCGGTCAGATCTGCCGTCAGGGTCGTGACCTTCACCCCGTAGCGCTGCTCTAACTGCGCCGCCAGCGCCTGCAGACGATCTTCGCGACGGGCCACCAGCACCAGGTCGTAGCCGCGAGCGGCAAGACGGTCGGCGTAAACCGCGCCAATCCCGGAAGATGCACCTGTAATCAGAGCCGTTGAATGTTGTGTCGTCATCGTGATACCTCAAGCATAGGGGGGTTAATGGTTTCAACATGAAACCAAATCAAGCGTGCGCCATTTGGTCCTATAATGCAACCAAATTGCGCGGTTTTTTTTGAACTGTGCGGTAAAGGGTTTGTGGCCGGGAAGGGAGCAACATTGAGGGTGAAAACGACAGGTATATTATTTTACTGTGCGGGTTAACAGGCGTTGAATTAACGATGTGGAATAAGCCCGCGCCACCCCGTCAGCAGCAGGCCCGGCAATAACGGTAATCACGCCTGCGGATACTGCGGTGCAATCTCCTCCGGCTGCAATTCCCGCCCGTCGCTGGCAATCAGCGCCAGCTTGCGCAGCGGCTGACGGTGCTCGGTATCCACCAGCACGGTTCCCACATCCCCCTCGGCATAGAGATGCGCATTTCCCCACTGGGAAAGAGCCACCAGCACCGTTTGCAGGGCGCGACCTTTTTCGCTCAGAACGTACTCCTGCCAGGCGCTGCCGTCGGAGGCGGGCTGCAGCACCAGGATGCCCTCATCCACCAGCAGCTTCAGCCGGGTTGCCAGCATGTTTTTGGCAATGCCGAGGCTTTTTTGAAACTCGCCGAAGCGCGTAATCCCGCGCAGGGCATCGCGCACAATCAGCAGCGACCACCAGTCGCCAATAATATCGAGCGAGCGGGCTACAGGGCAGGAACTCTCTTCCAGACGGGTGCGTTTCACGGTGACTCCTTATCAGCGGTAAGTTTAATTATAAAACCATTTTTTGCCGATCTGCAAAGTTAGCCGCCAGTTTGCGGGCCGGTTCCAGGTAATCCGTCACAAATCTGTCACACTCAATCTGACGATAAAAAAACACAATGAGGATTGAGGGATGAGAAAAGCACTAATCGCGGCCGCCGTGGCGGGCAGTATCGGCCTCTCTTGCGGCGTGCAGGCGCAGACTGCGCCAGAAGGGTATCAGCTGCAGCAGGTGTTGATCATGAGCCGCCATAATCTGCGCGCGCCGTTGGCCAATAACGGTAGCGTGCTGGAACAGTCCACCCCCAGCAAATGGCCGGAGTGGGATGTGCCGGGCGGGCAGCTGACCACCAAAGGCGGCGTGCTGGAGGTCTATATGGGCCATTATCTGCGTGAATGGCTGGCAGAACAGGGGATGGTGACCGCGGGCGAATGCCCAACGGCAGGCAGTGTGTATGCCTATGCCAATAGCCTGCAGCGCACGGTGGCGACCGCGCAATTCTTTATCACCGGCGCGTTCCCGGGCTGCGATGTGCCGGTGCATCATCAGGAACAAATGGGCACCATGGATCCTACCTTTAACCCGGTGATCACCGACAACTCTCCGGCATTCAAAGAGAAAGCGCTGCAGGCGATGGACAAAGAACGTCAGGGGATGCATCTCGGCGAAAGCTACAAACTGCTGGAGCAGATGACCGACTATGCGCAGTCTCCGTCCTGTAAAGAGAAGCAGGTCTGCTCCCTGAGCGACGCGAAAGATACCTACAGCGCCGACTACCAGAAAGAGCCCGGCGTCTCAGGTCCGCTGAAAGTGGGTAACTCGCTGGTGGATGCCTTTACGCTGCAATACTACGAGGGGTTCCCGCAGGATCAGGTCGCCTGGGGATCAATTAAAACCGACCAGCAGTGGCGCGTGCTGTCGCAGTTGAAAAACGGTTATCAGGACTCGCTGTTCACTTCGGCGGAGGTGGCGCGTAACGTGGCGAAACCGCTGGTGAAATACATCGATACTGCGCTGGTCACCGATCAGGCAAAAGCGCCGAAAATCACCCTGCTGGTGGGACATGACTCCAATATCGCCTCGCTGCTGAAAGCGCTCGACTTTAAGCCTTATCAGCTGCATGACCAGTACGAGCGCACGCCGATTGGCGGCAAAATCATCTTCCAGCGCTGGCACGATAAGAGCGGCAATCGCGATCTGATGAAGATTGAGTATGTTTATCAAAGTACGGAACAGCTGCGCAATGCCCAGGTGCTGAACTTAAAAGAACCGGCGCAGCGCGTGACGCTGGCGCTGAACGGCTGTCCGGTGGATGGCGAAGGGTTCTGTCCGATCGAGACATTTAATACTGTGCTGAATACGGCGGCGAAGTAATGGTCACCCTCTCCCATTGAGGAGAGGGGCTAAATGTCGGGTGGCGCTTTGCTTACCCGACCTACAAGATCCAAATGCAATTCGCATCCCGTAGGCCTGATAAGCGTAGCGCCATCAGGCGTTTTGCGTTTTAGACGTTTTTGCGATCGATAGTCTGCTCGCCCCAGAACAGCGAGTCTTTGTCGGTTTTTTCGAAGGCTAATACCAGCACTTCATCGTTGCCTTCTTCCCAGATTTTCTCCGCCAGTTTTTCGTCATATTTGGCGACTTCAAAGATCGCCTCGGCGATTTCCGGCGACGTATTCCGTAAGCGCGCAAATTCGCCGACGCGATGGGCTTTTGCTTCTTGAGTAGGCATGTAATCCTCCTGTTGAGAGTTAACCTTGCAGTTTAACGGCCAGTCCCGCGACGTGTTCACCCTGGTAGCGGGCAATATTCAGTTCAACCTCGGATGGCTGGCGCGAGCCGTCGCCAGCGGCAATGGTGGTGGCACCGTACGGCGTACCGCCACGCACCTGAGAAATATCAAACAGCTCTTTCGCGCCGTAGCCAATCGGCACGATCACCATTCCGTGGTGGGCCAGCGTGGTCCAGGTGGAGGTGATGGTTTGCTCCTGACCGCCGCCCGTACCGGTAGAGCTAAACACGCTGGCGATCTTGCCGTGCAGGGCATTTTTAACCCACAGCCCGCCGGTCTGATCGAGGAAGGTGCGCATCTGTCCGGCCATATTGCCAAAGCGCGTCGGGGTGCCAAAAATAATAGCGTCGTAATCCCCCAGCTCCTGCGGCGTGGCGACCGGGGCATCCTGGGCTTTACCGCCCGCGTTCGCAAAAGCCTCGGTGGGCATGGTTTCCGGGACGCGCTTAATCGTCACCTCAACCCCCTCGACTTTCCTGGCGCCGTCCGCCACTGCCTGAGCCATGGTTTCAATGTGTCCGTACATGGAATAGTAGAGCACCAGAATTTTCGTCATCTTGCTTCACTCCTCGGTTTTTATTCAGGCAGCCGCGTGCTGCATTCATTTAAAGATATGACGTGGCAGCGAGACTGCAAATCTGTAAACCATTTGTTTGATTTTAAACAACAAATTTTCACTGCATTGCGCTGTAGCAAAATGACACATTTTCCTTATCGCTAATTTTTAGAATGATAAGAAAGGCTTATGGGTTCGCTTTGCCGTCTTTCATGCGAAAGTCTGATTTCGTATTGCAGGATATTACGGTGCGCTGGCTGAATGGTCTCACTCCACTAAGCTTAGGTTCACGCGGCACAGATAAAGGCCCTGTTAATGAGCCGCCAGGTGATTGATTTCTCGCTCACCGCAGGTTGGATAAATTAATGTTTCGCAACTCTGGAGGTCAGACATGGCTAACCATCGTGGTGGGTCAGGTAATTTTGCTGAAGACCGTGAAAGAGCATCAGAAGCAGGTCGTAAAGGTGGCCAGCAAAGCGGGGGGAATTTCAAGAATGACCCTCAACGCGCATCCGAAGCTGGCAAAAAAGGGGGCAAAAATAGCCATGGCAGCAACAGGAATAACTAGCGTGCTGCCGTCTGAACGATTGGCCCTGTAACCAATCCCGCACCCCGCCGCCGGGCACTCCGGCGGTTTTTTTATGTCCGCATCATTGAACTGTCATCCCGGCCATCGCACACTAGTGGATTGATTATTTCTGCTGGTGCCTCATGTCCTCCTCCCGTTATGCCTTTTCCATCAAGCCACAGGAAGCGATCCTGATCCTCATTACCCTGTTCTGGGGTGGGACTTTTCTTGCCGTGCAGTACGCGGTCACCCTCAGCGATCCCTTTTTCTTTGTTGGCCTGCGCTTCGCCACCGCCGCACTGGCCGTGGCACTGCTGTGCCTGAAAACGCTGCCGGGCCTGACGATGACCGAGCTGAAAGCCGGGGTGGCGATTGGGGTGTCGATTGCACTCGGCTACAGCCTGCAGACCTGGGGATTGCAGACCATTCCCAGCAGTCAATCGGCGTTTATCACCGCCATGTACGTGCCATTAGTGCCGCTGCTGCAGTGGCTGTGCCTGCGCCGCACGCCGGGGTTGATGTCCTGCGTCGGAATTGTGCTGGCCTTTATCGGCCTGATCCTACTGGCGGGGCCGGGCGATAACCTGCTGGCACTGGGGCCGGGGGAGATGATCACCCTGGTGGGCGCGGTGACGATTGCTGCCGAAATCATACTGATCAGCGCCTGGGCCGGGAAAGTGGACGTCAAACGGGTGACCGTGGTGCAGCTGGCGACCGCGTCGCTGGTGGCCTTTATGGCGATGATCCCGGCCGGAGAATCGGTGCCGCCGATGGTGCCGGGGCTGTGGATCGTGGCGCTCGGGCTGGGTATTTTCAGCGCCATCATTCAGGTGACAATGAACTGGGCCCAGCGCAGCGTGTCGCCGACGCGGGCGACGGTGATTTATACCGGGGAGCCGGTGTGGGCGGGGATCTTTGGCCGTCTGGCCGGGGAACGTCTGCCGCTGCTGGCCCTGCTGGGGGCGGCGTTTATCATCGCAGGTGTGCTGGTCAGTGAACTCAAGCTCAAAAGAAAGAAAAAGGCGCTGTCGCAGATCGACAGCGCCACAGTGGATTAACGATCCTGCACCGCGACATCACCCTGCGTCGCGCTGGCCATCCGGCGGCTGAGCAGGGCGTTAAGAGCGATGGCGCCAAAGGTGGCCGTCCCGATCCCGCCCAACGTAAAGCCGCCGAGCGAAAGGGCAAAATCACCGGCCCCCAGTACCAGCGTGACGGCGACCATGATCAGGTTGCCGTTCTGACTGAGATCGACGTTGTTCTGCACCCAGATGCGCGCCCCCGCCACCGCAATCAAGCCAAACACCACAATCGACGCGCCGCCAATCACCGCCGCCGGGATGGTGTGGATCAGTGCGCCAAATTTCGGTGAAAAGCCGAGCAGGATGGCGATCGCTGCCGCCGCCACAAACACCAGCGTCGAGTAGACTTTGGTCACCGCCATCACGCCGATGTTCTCGGCATAGGTGGTCACGCCGCTGCCGCCCACCGAGCCTGACAGCATGGTCGCCAGCCCGTCACCGACAAAGGCGCGGCCCATGTACGGATCCATATTGCGCCCGGTCATCCCGGCTACCGCCTTCAGGTGACCGAGGTTCTCTGCCACCAGGATCACCGCCACCGGGGCAATCAGCATCATCGCCTGGCCGTTAAAGGTCGGCGCGGTCAGCTGGGGTAAACCAAACCAGGCGGCCTGCTGCACCAGGCTAAAATCGACCGGCGTGCCCAGCCCGAACAGGCTGGTCACTGCGGCATAGATCAGGCAGGCGACGATCAGCCCGACGAGGATCAGCAGCCGTTGGATCATCCCGCGCGTAAACACCGCCACCAGACCAATGCACAGCACCGTCACTACCGCCATCCAGCTGTCAAACGCCGAGCCGGAAACCCCTTTGACCGCAATCGGAGCAAGGTTCAGGCCAATCGCCATCACCACCGCGCCGGTCACCACCGGCGGCATCAGCCGTTCGATCCAGCGGGTGCCCATCTTCATCACCACAAAACCAATCAGGGTGTAGATTGCCCCGCAGGCGATAATTCCGCCCAGCGCCACGCTAAGCTGTGGGTTAACGCCCTGGCCGCTAAAGCCGGTGGCGGCGATCACCACCCCGACAAACGCCGCGCTGGAGCCCAGATAGCTCGGCACCCGCCCGCCGGTGATGAAAAAGAACAGCAGGGTGCCGATCCCCGACATCAAAATCGACAGGTTCGGATCGAGCCCCATCAGGATCGGCATCAGCACCGTGGCACCGAACATCGCCACCGCGTGCTGTACCCCCATTACCGCGGTTTGTCCCAGCGGGAGACGTTCATCCGGCGCGACCACGCCGCTTTCTGAAGAGGTCGATTTCAACTGCCAGTGAGGAAAATCGAATAATGCCATCAGCGGTCTCCTTAAGGAGGGTTAACAGGCGGGTCGCATTAGCGCGTGGTAGCCGCGATCAAACCACACCAGGCCTTGCGGCGCGGGGTGGCAGGTAAGAGAAACAATGTCGCAAAACAGAATGTCGTGGGTACCGACGCTCACCACCTGGCTTATCCGACAGTCGAACGAGGCCAGCGCCTCTTCCAGACGTGGGCAGCCGGTGTCGCCCGTTTGCCAGTGGGCGGCGGCGAAGCGTTCCGCCATCGGCGTTTTACCGCCGAACAGGTTTGACAGGGCCTGTTGTTCACCGCTCAGGGTGTTGACGCACAGGGTGCCGTTTTCGCTGAACGTCGGCCACACCGACGCCCCGCGATTGAGGCACACCAGCAGGGTGGGCGGCGAGTCGGTCACGCTGCACACTGCGCTGGCGGTAAACCCGGCCTGTCCGGCCGGGCCGTCGGTGGTGATGATATTCACCGCCGCCCCGATGCAGGCCATCGCATCTCGAAAGGCTTGTTTATCAATGCTCATGCGTGCTCCTTAAGCCAGTCCGCAGGCGTCGCTGAAGCTCAGACGCGGCAGCCGCCCGTACAGCTTGCTGGCGTCGCCGTAGCCAATGTTGATCAGCAGGTTGCTTTTGAGCGTGCTGCCGGTGAAGAAGGCAGCGTCGATTTTCTCCCGGTCGAAGCCGGACATCGGCCCGGTGTCGAGCCCCAGCGCCCGGCAGGCGAAGATCAGGTACGCCGCCTGCATCGCGCTGTTGCGAAACGCCGTCTCTTCGGCAAGCGCCGGGCTGGAGGTAAACCAGCTTCGCGCATCGCCGTGGGGGAACAGCTCCGGCAGGCGCTCATAAAATTCGCTGTCCCAGGCGACAATGGCCGTCACCGGGGCGGTCATCGTCTTCTCGAGGTTGCCGCTGGAGAGCGCCGGGCGCAGCTTCTCTTTACCCGCAGCGCTGCGCACAAACACCATCCGCGCCGGGGAGCAGTTGGCGGAGGTCGGGCCCCACTTCATCAGGTCGTAGATCTCGTGCAGTGTGTCGTCGCTGACCGGGGTTGCCAGCCAGCCGTTGTGGGTGCGGGCGTCGGTAAACAGCGTTTGCTGCGCCGTCGGGGTGAGGGCTTCGCTCATTGCAGCTCCTTATAAAATCGATTGTGGCTGTGCAGCAGGCTGGCAAGCCCGTTCAGCAGCAGGGCGTTGAAGATGTCGGGTTCGGTGACGTTGCAGGCGTGTCCGCCGCCGGGCATCACCGTATGCACGCTGCCGGGCAGGGCGGCGTGCAGCAGGGAGGAACAGACTGCAGGCACCAGCAGATCGTCAGCGGAGCAGATGATGTGTACCGGACAGCGGATCTGCGCTACCGCCCGGCTGTAGTCGGCCGCTTTCAGGGCGTACAGTCTGCGCAGCAGCGTCTCTTTACCCTGGAAATGGGCCAGCGCCAGCGCCTCTTCGGCCTCCATGCGCGGCATACGTGCCGCCATCCAGTCGGCCGGATAGAGGAACAGCGCCTGCGCCTCGACCCACGCCTGCGCGCCACCGGCATGCAGCAGCCGTTCGCGCACCTGGAAGCAGCGCCGGGTATGCGGGTGAAGCGTCAGCCAGCCGTTGACGCACACCAGGGCGCTCACCGCCCCCGGATGATCCACCGCCAGCTGCAGGCCAATCAGCGCTCCCAGCGCATGGCCCACCACGCAGAAGCGGGTGACTCCGGCCTGGGCCAGCGCCTGCCACAGCTCGTCGGCCATCTGCGCCAGGCTGTAATCCTCCGGCAGCGCGCCTGCGTTATTCCCCGTCCCGCGCTGGTCGTAGCACACCACCTGATACTCTTGCTCCAGAGCGGCTATCTGGGGCAGCCAGTAGCTGCCGTTGCCGCCGAGCCCGGCGATCAGCACCACCACCGGTGCGTCGGCAAAGGGCAGGGGTGAAAGGGATAGCTTCATGGCAACCTCACTTCGCAATGTGGGCAACGCTTGCGATCTCCACCAGCGCCTCGGGCTTGACCAGCCCGCACTGAATGCAGAATCGCGCCGGTTTATCGCCGGGGAAAAATTCAGCGTAGATTTCGTTAATCGCGGCGTAGTTTTTCCAGTCGGTGATAAAGATGCTGTTGAAGGTCACGTCCGCCATCGTGCCACCCGCCGTTTCGATAACGCGCTGGATAGTCTGTAGCACGTGGCGGGTTTGCGCCTTTGGGTCGTCGGGAAAGACCACGTTGTTGTGCGCGTCGAACGGCAGCGTGCCAGAGACATACACCACGCCGTCAGCCAGCGTGCCCGGCACAAAGGGGGCAATCGGGGTGCTGGTGCCCGGTGGAATAATGACAGATTTTGGCATGGTGAGATCCTCAGGCGATTCGGGCATAAGCGGCGGGAGAAAGGGCATCGCAGAAGGTGGCGACGTCGCTGACCCAGCCAAAAAAGGTTTCGATATTGAACAGGGCGGCCTGCTGGGCAAACGCCGGGCCGGCCTGGTGGGTGGCGTCTTCCAGCACCACCCCGAAATACTCGAGGAAGAACCCGTCGCGCAGGGTCGACTCCACGCAGACGTTGGTGGCGATGCCGGTAAAGATCAGATGGCGGATCCCCCGGCTGCGCAGCAGGCTGTCCAGCGGGGTGTTGAAAAAGCCGCTGTAGCGCGGTTTTGGCAGCACGATATCGCCCGCCTCCGGCACCAGATCGTTCACCAGCTGATAATCCCAACCGCCTTTCGCCAGCAGCTTGCCGTGCAGCTCCGGGCGCTGGCGCATGGTTTTCAGTGCATTCGATTTATGGAAGTTGGGCGAGCCTGGCCCGCCTGCCTCGACATACTGTTCATCCCAGCCGTTCTGGAACCAGATAATCAGCATTCCGGCTTCACGCGCGGCGGCCACGGCGGTGCGGATGTTGTCGATAACCGGCCGGGTGGCAGAGACATCAAACCCGGCCAGATCGAGATATCCCCCTGGGCTGGCGTAGGCGTTTTGCATATCCACCACGATCAGCGCACTTTGCGCGGGGTTAAAGGTGATGGCTTCCGGGCGTGCGGGCAGAGTCGTCATTACGCCACCTCCTGCGTCAGGGCGGGGAGGTGCGCCCGGCACTGCATCAGCGGCTGGATGCGCTCGCCAAAGGTTTCGATCCCGGCGAGGAAATCATCGAAGGTCAGCAGCACGCCTTCGGCACCCGGCACGCTGGCCACCTCGTCGAGCATCCGCGCCACGCTGGCGTACGATCCCACCAGGGTGCCCATATTGATATTCACCGCCGAAGTCGGGTCAGCCATCTGCCGCACGTTGGTGTCGGCCCCGGAACGGGTGTCTTTCTGGCTCTGCTCGCTGAGCCAGCTCAGGGCCTCGGTATCGGCCCCGGCTTTGTAGTGTTCCCACTTCGCCCGCGCGGCGTCGTCGGTTTCGTCAGCAATCACCATAAACAGCACGTAGGAACCGACGTCGCGCCCGGTTTTGTCTGCCGCTTCTTTCATGCGTGCCGCTGTGGGGGCAAACGCCGCCGGGGTATTGACCCCTTTGCCGAAGCAGAAGTTGAAGTCGGCGTATTTTGCCGAGAACGCCATCCCCGCGTCGCTCTGCCCGGCGCAGATCACCTTCATCGGCGCCGACGGCTGCGGGCTCACCCGGCAGTCGTTCATAGTGAAGTACTCGCCCTTAAAGTCGCTCTTGCCGGTGCCCCACAGATCGCGCAGCACCTGAACGTATTCGTTGAGGTAGTCGTAGCGTTTAGAGAAGTACTCATCACCCGGCCAGAGCCCCATCTGCTCGTACTCTGGCTTTTGCCATCCGGTCACCAGGTTAACGCCAAAGCGCCCGCCGGAGATGGAGTCGATAGTCGATGCCATGCGGGCGACAATCGCCGGTGGCAGGGTGAGGGTTGCGGCGGTGGCGTAAATCTGAATGCGGGAGGTGACCGCCGCCAGCCCGGCCATCAGGGTGAACGACTCCAGATTGTGATCCCAGAATTCGGTCTTCCCGCCGAAGCCGCGCAGCTTGATCATCGACAGGGCAAAATCGAAGTGATAGTGCTCGGCTTTCTGCACGATGGCTTTGTTCAGCTCAAAGGTCGGCAGGTACTGCGGCGCATGGGTAGAGATCAGCCAGCCGTTGTTACCAATGGGAACGAATACGCCAATTTTCATCACGAACCTCTCTTCATCTCAACATGGGGGGGGAATGTCTGACGTGGCGCTGCATCCTGCATCTCCTGTTCAGCCGCGTAAGCCTGTTTTGCAAAGGTGATGCCAGTTTTGAAATTGTCTGTGTTATTAGCGTGTTAACGGATGGTTGCCCAAATGCAGGTGAAAAAAGTGGACTGAACGGTCAAAAACCTTGCACACAAAGCAGGCAGTCGTGCGCGATGGGGGTGCAGATTGTCGTGAGAAGTCAGGGGTTTTGCTATGCTGAGGACAAATACAAAAAGGAGAGAGCAGATGGCACAAGGCGCAGTGAAAACACCCGGTAAACGTTCGCAGGCGGTGAGCGCAAAAAAACAGGCGATCCTTGGCGCGGCGCTGGAGACTTTCTCGCAGTTTGGCATCCACGGCACCCGGCTGGAGCAAGTGTCAGAGCTGGCGGGGGTGTCAAAAACCAATCTGCTGTACTACTTCCCGTCGAAAGAGGCGCTGTATCTGGCGGTGTTGCAGGACCTGCTTGATATCTGGCTGGCACCGCTGCGGGCGTTTCGCGAAGAGCTGGCCCCGCTGGCGGCAATCCAGCAGTACATCCGCCTGAAGCTGGAAGTGTCCCGGGATTACCCCCAGGCATCAAGGCTGTTCTGTCTGGAGATGCTGCAGGGCGCGCCGCTGCTGAAAACGGCCCTGAGCAGCGATCTGAAATCGCTGGTAGATGAGAAGTCGGCGATCATTGCCGGATGGGTCGCCACCGGCAAACTGGCCCCGGTGGATCCGCATCATCTGATCTTTATGATCTGGGCCGCCACCCAGCACTACGCCGATTTCTCTGCGCAGGTGGAGGCGGTGACCGGTAAATCGCTTAAGGATGACGACTTTTTCCACAGCACGGTGGACAACGTGCAGCGGATGATTATCGAAGGGATCCGGGTGCGTTAATTCGCAGGCGGCAGAGGGCAGCTCAGGTCGCCCTCTTCACACTGCATCAGCGAGGCCAGAAACGCTTCGCGCTCGAGGGTCTTTTCGGCCAGGCACTGGTTAACGATCATCGGCTGGATGCTCCCGCCTTCGGTGCCGGATCCGATAAACGCGCAGTCGGCATCACGCAGGGTGATCCACGCCTGCTGTGCCTTTTTCAGCAGCTCGCGCTGGGCGGTTTCCGCCCGCTTGCTCGCAGCCTGATAAGTCTGGTTCAGCTTTTTGTCGGCGGCCTGGTACTGCTGAGCGCTGCACGCGTTCATCTCTGTCTGAGTGTTGGCGTTGGCGCATTCGTCCGCCAGTGCATTGCCGCTGAGCAGCAATGCAGCACCCGCGATCAGTAATCTTTTCATCATTCTCTCCCTGTAAATTGTTGCCCCGGAGCAGGGGACATGCCGGGCGGCACTGCGTTTGCCCGGCCTACGATGGCATTGTCACCCCAGTAAGCACCGAACCCGTAGCCCCGGTAAGCGCAGCGCCACCGGGGAAAACCAGCCCGCGCCGAACCGTAGCCCCGGTAAGCGTAGCGCCACCGGGGACAGTTTGCACGCTTAGCCGATGGTCATCAGGCTGGCGTTACCGCCAGCAGCAGCGGTGTTGACGCTCAGCGAGCGCTCCACGTACAGGCGTTCCAGTTGTAGATTCTCTTCGCCACGGGCAAAGCCCTGCACCGAGATTATCGCCCCTTCGCGCGCCGCCACCTGCTCGCACAGCTCGCGCAACTGGTCGGAATCACCGTGATAGATAACCGCATCAAACGGCTCGGCCAGTACATCGGTTTTGGCAAAGGCAATGCGCGAGGTCACCGCTTTCGGCAGTTGCTTCGCCAGGTCGCGGTGCAGGCCATCTTCCGGCCACAGCACTTCACAACCGGTCGCCAGCGCCGCCGCCAACTGCACCAGCGTATCCTGCTCGTTATCCGCCACGCACAGCACCCGCTCACGCGGCATCAGCGTCCAGGTGTTGCGCTCGCCGGTTGGCCCCGGCAGCAGACGCTGCGTTCCTGCCTGCGCCAGCTCGCCGTACTGCTGGCAAAGTGCCTGCAGCGCCGGGCGTTTTTCTGCCCAGGCGGCCAGCGCCTCCAGCGGCTGAATCAAGACCGCTTTCAGCTGCGTATCCACCGGACGTTGTCCGTCCTGACGCGCCAGGGTCACGCCCAGGGCATTGGCCGGACGGTGCGCCAGCAGGCGATACAGGTACATCGGTCCCCCGGCTTTTGGACCGGTACCGGACAAGCCTTCGCCGCCGAACGGCTGCACGCCGACCACCGCGCCCACCATGTTGCGGTTGACGTACAGGTTGCCGACGTTGGCGCTGCCGGTAACCTGGGCGATGGTTTCGTCGATACGGGTATGCACCCCCAGCGTCAGGCCGTAGCCGGAGGCGTTAATCTGCGCGATCAGCTGGTCGAGGTTGTTACGGGTGTAACGCACTACGTGCAGTACCGGGCCGAAGACCTCTTTTTTCAGCTCGTCGAAGCTGGAGAGCTCAATCAGGGTTGGCGCCACGAAGGTGCCGCTGTTCCATTCGCGCGCGTCTTCGCGGTTCTCACGCACTGCCTGGAACACCGGACGGCCCTTGGCGCGCATCGCCTGAATGTGATTTTCAATATTGGTTTTGGCCTCGGCATCGATCACCGGACCGATGTCGGTGGTCAGACGGCCAGGGTTGCCCATCCGGCATTCCGCCATCGCGCCACGCAGCATTTTCAGGGTGTGATCGGCGATGTCGTCCTGCAGGCACAGCACGCGCAGGGCCGAGCAGCGCTGTCCGGCGCTGTCGAAGGCGGAAGAGACCACGTCCGTGACCACTTGCTCGGTCAGCGCCGAGGAGTCCACGATCATCGCGTTCATGCCGCCCGTCTCTGCAATCAGCGGAGTCGGACGCCCCTGGGCATCAAGGCGGGTGGCGATATTGCGTTGCAGCAGGGAGGCCACTTCGGTCGAGCCGGTGAACATCACTCCGCGCACGCGGTTGTCGGCGGTCAGCTTCGCGCCCACCGTTTCACCGCGACCCGGCAGCAGTTGCACCACACCTGGCGGGACGCCGGCTTCCAGCAGGATGTTGATCCCCTGGGCGGCAATCAGCGGGGTTTGCTCGGCCGGTTTCGCCAGCACGCTGTTGCCTGCGGCAAGGGCGGCGGCAATCTGCCCGGTGAAGATCGCCAGCGGGAAGTTCCACGGGCTGATACAGACCACCGGCCCCAGCGGGCGGTGAGTCTCGTTGGCAAAGTCGTCGCGGACCTGACCGGCATAGTAGTGCAGGAAGTCAACCGCCTCGCGCACTTCGGCGATGGCGTTGCTGAAGGTTTTTCCTGCTTCGCGCACCAGAATACCAATCAACTGCTGCATCTGATCTTCCATCAGCATGGCAGCGCGTTCGAGGATCGCGGCGCGCTCCTGCGGCGGGGTGGCGAACCAGATAGGGGCATTGTTCACCGCGCTGTTGAGCGCCAGGTCCACTTCCTGCTCGCTGGCTTCGCGCGCATAGCCGACCACGTCTTTCGGCTCGGCCGGGTTAACCACCGCCAGCATTTCACCGTCGGCCACCGGCTGCTCAAGGATCGGTCGGGCCATCCATTTTTGCAGGGCGCTGTTCAGCAGGGATGAGGAGAGCGACGCCAGACGGTGCTCGTTCGCCAGATCCAGCCCGGCGGAGTTCACCCGCTCGCTGCCGTACAATTCGCGCGGCAGGGCAATTTTCGGATGCGGCAGACCGATGGTCCCTTCCTGGGCGGCCAGCTTTTCGACAGCCTGCACCGGATCGGCAACCAGCTCCTCAAGCGGCAGGGTGTTATCGGCGATGCGGTTGACAAATGAGGTATTCGCGCCGTTTTCCAGCAGACGACGCACCAGGTACGCCAGCAGCGTTTCGTGGGTGCCGACCGGGGCATAAATACGGCACGGACGGTTCAGTTTGCCGTCGGCCACTTTGCCGGTGACCTGCTCGTACAGCGGCTCACCCATTCCGTGCAGGCACTGGAATTCGTACTGGCCCGGATAGTAGTTGTTGCCCGCCAGGCTATAGATCGCCGCCAGGGTGTGGGCGTTGTGGGTGGCAAACTGCGGGTAGATCAGGTTTGGCACGCCGAGCAGCTTTTTGGCGCAGGCGAGGTAAGAGACGTCGGTGTAGACCTTGCGGGTGTAGACCGGATAGCCTTCGAGGCCGTCCATCTGCGCGCGTTTGATTTCGCTGTCCCAGTAAGCCCCTTTCACCAGACGGATCATCAGGCGACGACGGCTGCGGCCGGCGAGGTCAATCAGGTAGTCAATCACAAACGGGCAGCGCTTCAGGTAGGCCTGGATGACAAAGCCAATTCCGTTCCAGCCCGCCAGCTCCGGCTCGAAGCACAGTTTTTCCAGCAGATCGAGGGAGATCTCCAGCCGGTCGGCCTCTTCGGCGTCGATGTTAATCCCGATGTCATACTGGCGCGCCAGCAGGGTCAGGGACTTCAGGCGCGGGTAGAGTTCATCCATTACCCGATCGTACTGGGCGCGGCTGTAGCGCGGGTGCAGGGCGGAGAGCTTAATCGAGATCCCCGGCCCTTCATAAATGCCGCGGCCGTTGGAGGCTTTACCAATGGCGTGGATCGCCTGCTGGTACGAGACCATATAGGCCTGCGCGTCGGCGGCGGTCAGGGCCGCTTCGCCCAGCATGTCGTAAGAGTAGCGGAAGCCTTTATCTTCCAGCTTGCGCGCGTTGGCCAGCGCTTCGGCGATGGTTTCCCCGGTGACGAACTGCTCGCCCATCAGGCGCATCGCCATGTCCACGCCTTTACGGATCAGCGGCTCGCCGCTCTTGCCGATAATGCGGTTCAGGGAGCGGGAGAGGCTGGCTTCGTTATGGGTTGAGACCAGTTTGCCGGTAAACAGCAGCCCCCAGGTGGCGGCGTTAACGAACAGCGACGGGCTGCGGCCAATGTGTGAATGCCAGTTGCCGTTGCTGATTTTGTCGCGGATCAGGGCGTCGCGGGTGGCTTTGTCCGGGATACGCAGCAGCGCTTCCGCCAGACACATCAGGGCCACGCCCTCCTGCGAGGAAAGCGAGAATTCCTGCAGCAGGCTCTGCACCATACCGGCACGGCCGGAGGCATTTTTTTGGCTGCGCAGCTTGTCGGCCAGATCGTAAGCCAGCTTGTGGGCCTGGGTGGCTATCGGCTCTGGCAGACGCGCCTGCTCGAGTAGCATCGGTACGGCGTCGGTTTCTGCCCGGCGGTACGCGGCGGTAATGGCGGCACGGCTGACCGACTGGGGCAGGATCTGTTCGGCAAAATCGAGGAACGGCGGGTGGATCTCGTCGGCCGCATCGTTCGACTCGTCGCTTTCATTGGCAGCACCGGACAGCAGGGCAGGCAGCTCTGGCAACGCGTCGTCGCTCTCCAGCTTTTCCAGATAGTTGAAGATCGCCTGCTTAATGAGCCAGTGTGGCGTGCGGTCGATGCGCGTGGCTGCCGATTTAATCCGTTCGCGGGTGGCGTCATCCAGCTTAACCCCCATGGTGGTCATACCCATGCCAAAAACTCCTGTGATTTCTCTACCGATGATGTGATTAACGTGGAATATCCACTATGTTGCAACTTTGTGCAACCTCGTTAAATGTGACCCGGTTTGCAAGCTGATAAATGAATGGATTGTTAGCGAGGCGTTAACCTGAATAAAGGTGTGGATTTTGCCGGGAAAGCCTGTTTTCATGCGGCACTTAACAGTTTTTAAAGGTGCAACCGCAAAAAGCGTGAGCGAGTGCAACCTCCAGGAAAGTGGTGTGAAACCGGGGATGAAAATGATGTGAATGCAGTGTTAAATCGTTTGTGTCGTGCCAGCGCATACGGCAGGATACGCGCGGCCACAGAAACAGACATCATCATCACCCCGTTCCGGTGATGGAATAACAGGCAGCCGGGAAGGCTGTCGAACAAATTTGCGGAGTATTTAAATGGCAATTAGCACACCGATGCTGGTGACATTTCTTATCTATATTTTTGGCATGATCCTGATCGGGTTCCTTGCATGGCGTTCGACCAAAAACTTTGACGACTATATCCTCGGTGGGCGCAGCCTCGGGCCGGTGGTGACCGCGTTGTCTGCTGGCGCATCCGACATGAGCGGCTGGCTGCTGATGGGGCTGCCTGGCGCGATCTTCATCTCCGGTATCTCGGAAAGCTGGATCGCCATCGGCCTGACCGTCGGGGCATGGATCAACTGGAAGCTGGTGGCCGGGCGTCTGCGCGTGCACACCGAAGCCAACAACAACGCCCTGACCCTGCCGGACTATTTCACCGGCCGTTTCGAAGATAAAAGTCGCGTTCTGCGCATTATCTCGGCGGTAGTGATTCTGGTGTTCTTCACCATCTACTGTGCCTCCGGCATCGTGGCGGGTGCGCGTCTGTTCGAAAGTACCTTCGGCATGAGCTACGAAACCGCACTCTGGGCGGGTGCCGCGGCGACGATCCTCTATACCTTCGTCGGTGGGTTCCTGGCGGTGAGCTGGACCGATACCGTGCAGGCCAGCCTGATGATTTTTGCCCTGATCCTGACCCCGGTGATAGTGATTATGTCCGTGGGCGGTCTGAGCGATTCGATGGCGGTTATCCAGCAGAAGAGCATCGAAAACGTCGATATGCTGAAAGGCCTGAACTTCGTGGCGATTGTCTCGCTGATGGGCTGGGGGCTGGGCTACTTCGGTCAGCCGCACATTCTGGCGCGCTTTATGGCGGCGGACTCGCATCACACCATCGTGCATGCCCGTCGTATCAGCATGGCGTGGATGATCCTCTGCCTGGCGGGTGCCTGCGCAGTGGGCTTCTTCGGTATCGCCTACTTCAACAATAACCCGGCACAGGCCGGTGCGGTGAACCAGAACGCCGAGCGCGTGTTTATCGAGCTGGCGCAGATCCTGTTCAACCCGTGGATTGCCGGGATCCTGCTGTCTGCCATTCTCGCGGCGGTGATGTCGACTCTGAGCTGCCAGCTGCTGGTCTGCTCCAGTGCGATCACCGAAGATCTGTACAAAGCCTTCCTGCGTAAACACGCCAGCCAGAAAGAGCTGGTGTGGGTAGGGCGCTTTATGGTGTTGCTGGTGGCGCTGGTCTCGATTGCGCTGGCGGCGAACCCGGAAAACCGGGTGCTGGGTCTGGTGAGCTATGCCTGGGCAGGCTTTGGCGCGGCCTTTGGTCCGGTAGTGCTGTTCTCGGTGCTGTGGTCACGCATGACCCGCAACGGCGCGCTGGCGGGGATGATTATCGGTGCGGTGACGGTGATCGTCTGGAAACAGTTCGCCTGGCTGGGCCTGTACGAAATCATTCCAGGCTTTATCTTCGGCAGCATCGGCATTGTGGTGTTCAGCCTGTTGGGCAAAGCCCCGTCTGCAACGATGCAGAAACGCTTTGCTGAAGCGGATGCGCATTACCACAGCGCCCCGCCAACGAAGTTACAGGCCGAATAAGTGTAAGACAGGCTACAAGCCGGGCTCGCCCGGCTTTTTTTATTGCTAAATTCCGTGATTTACGCTGATATCGCTGTGCTAAAAAAACAATGAGGATAGCGAAGTATGATAATTAAAACAGGGCTGATAGCGGCGGCATTACTGATGCTGGCAGGCTGCAACGCACCATCGCAAACCCGTGCGGACGCCACCTGCAAAGCCGACAACCAGATGCAGCAGACCACGCTCTATTTTGGCCTGAACCGCCCGGCAGGGGAGGCGATCACTGGTCAGGAGTGGCAGCAGTTTGTCGATCAGGACGTGACGCCGCGTTTTCGCGATGGCTTAACGGTGTTTGACGCACGAGGTCAGTGGCTGGGCAACGACGGGAAAGTGGCGCGCGAGTCGAGCAAGGCGCTGATGCTGATCCACGGCAAAGATGCCCGCAGCGAAAGCAATATTGAAGCGTTACGCGGCGTGTATAAGCAGCGCTTCGCCCAGGAATCGGTGATGCGCGTAGACCAGCCGGTGTGCGTGCAGTTTTAAACCCGCCCGGCGGCGCTGCGCTTGCACGGGCCTACGATTTTGTAGGCCGGGTAAGCGACAGCGCCACCCGGCATTAAAATTACAGTACTAATCCTGCAAAGCTCGCCGACAGCAGGCTCACCAGCGTCGCGCCGTACACCAGGCGCAGACCAAAGCGTGACACCACGTTGCCTTGCTGCTCGTTCAGACCTTTAATCGCCCCGGCGACAATGCCGATCGAGGCAAAGTTCGCGAACGACACCAGGAACACCGACAGAATGCCCAGCCCGCGCGGGGTCATCTGCGCGGCAATCTTCTGCAGTTCGATCATCGCCACAAACTCGTTGGCCACAAGCTTAGTTGCCATAATCCCGCCCGCATGCAGAGCATCGCTCAGGGGGATCCCCACCAGCCACGCCAGCGGATAAAACACGTAACCGAGGATCTGCTGGAAGCTTAAGCCGAACACGCTGGAGAACAGGGCGTTAACGGCGCTAATCAGGGCGATAAACCCGATCAGCATCGCCAGAATAATCATCGCCACTTTAAAACCAGCCAGAATATATTCCCCGAGCATCTCGAAGAAACTCTGGGATTCGTGCATTTTCTCCAGCTTAATTTCCGGCTCCGCTTCCGGGCGGGTCGGGTTAATAATCGTCAGGATGATAAAGGTGCTGAACATATTCAGGATCAGCGCCGCGACCACATATTTGGCCTCGAGCATCGTCATATAGGCGCCAACAATCGACAGCGATACCGTCGACATGGCGGTGGCAGCCATGGTGAACATGCGACGTGGCGACAGATCCCCCAGCACCCCTTTGTAGGCGATAAAGTTTTCCGACTGGCCCAGCGTCAGCGAGCTGATGGCGTTAAACGACTCGAGCTTGCCCATGCCGTTGACCTTCGACAGCAGAGTGCCGACCACGCGAATAATCACCGGCAGGATCCGCCAGTGCTGCAGAATACCGATCAGCGCGGAAATAAAGATAATTGGACACAGCACGCCGAGGAAAATAAACGCCAGCCCTTTTTCACCCATCCCGCCAAACACAAAGTTGGTCCCTTCGGCGGCATATTTCAGCAGCGATTCGAAGAAGCCCGAGACGTACTGAATAACAAACAGCCCACTTTCGGCGTGCAGGAAAAAGAACGCCAGTGCAATTTCAATCACGATAAGTTGAATGACGTAGCGAATGCGAATGTGACGGCGGTCAAAACTGACCAGCCAGGCAAGGGCGAGGATCACCACCAGCGCCAGCAAGAAATGCAAAAAGTTATACATGGTTGATTTTCAGCAGATTAGAAAGGCGCTTATTTAGCCACAGGCAGATGTTAGCGTAAATGGGCATTTACGTTAAAACCTACAAACCTTTTAGTCACAGGGGTAATTATTTCGCCGCCAGGGGTTTACATCCTGTCATTAAAACATCGCATATTTCACTTGTGTTTCTTATTGCCGTAATGATAATCACTATCACAAGAATTTACTTTTCTTTGCATCAGTTGACCGCGATAAACATTTAAGGTGTCGGCATGTTTGTTCCATTTCTCATTATGTTACGTGAAGGCCTCGAAGCGGCCTTGATTGTCAGCCTGATCGCCAGTTATCTGAAACGTACCCAGCGCGGCCGCTGGATTGGCGTGATGTGGATTGGCGTGTTCCTCGCCGCCGCCCTCTGTCTGGGGCTGGGGATTGCGATCAACGAAACCACCGGCGAGTTCCCGCAAAAAGAGCAGGAGCTGTTCGAAGGGATCGTGGCGCTGATTGCGGTGGTGATCCTCACCTGGATGGTGTTCTGGATGCGCAAAGTGTCGCGCAACGTCAAGGTTCAGCTCGAGCAGGCCGTCGACAGCGCCCTGGCGAAGGGCAACCATCACGGCTGGGCGCTGATTCTGATGGTCTTTTTCGCCGTCGCGCGTGAAGGGCTGGAGTCGGTGTTCTTCCTGCTGGCGGCATTCCAGCAGGACGTGGGGATCTGGCCGCCGATCGGCGCGTTACTGGGGCTGGCAACGGCCGTGGTGCTCGGCTTTCTGCTGTACTGGGGCGGAATTCGCCTCAACCTGGGCGCGTTCTTTAAATGGACCAGCCTGTTTATTCTGCTGGTGGCAGCCGGGCTGGCGGCAGGGGCGATCCGCGCCTTCCATGAAGCCGGTCTGTGGAACCATTTCCAGGATGTGGCTTTCGATCTGAGCAACATTCTCTCCACCCATTCGTTAACCGGGACGCTGCTGGAAGGTATTTTCGGCTATCAGGAAACGCCGAGCATCAGCGAAGTGGCGGTTTACTTTATCTATCTGATCCCGGCGCTGGTGCTGTTTTGTCTGCCACCGCGCGCCAGCACTCAGGCTTCGGGCATTTCGCGCTAACGTGCCCAGTGTAGTTACAACATACTTAAGAAAAGGGAAGGGTCATGGCTATTCATTTTCGTCGTAGTGCGTTACAGGCTGGCATTGCCGTACTGCTGTCTTCTGCGTTTTCGGTCCAGGCGGCGGATGTGCCGCAGGTGAAAGTCACCGTCACCGATAAACAGTGTGAGCCGATGAGCATCACCGTTAACAGCGGTAAAACTCAGTTCATCATCCAGAACCACAGCCAGAAAGCACTGGAGTGGGAGATCCTCAAAGGGGTGATGGTGGTGGAGGAGCGTGAGAACATCGCCCCGGGCTTTAGCCAGAAGATGACCGCCAACCTGCAGCCGGGCGAATATGATATGACCTGTGGTCTGTTGACCAACCCGAAAGGCAAGCTGATCGTCAAAGGTGAAGCTACCGCCGATGCCGCCAAGGGCGAAGCCCTGCTGAGCCTCGGCGAGGCGATCACCGCCTATAAAGCCTACGTCACCAAAGAGACGGCGGATCTGGTTGCTGGCACCAAAGCCTTTACCGACGCGGTGAAAGCGGGCGATATCGAGAAAGCCAAATCCCTGTACGCGCCGACGCGCCAGCACTATGAGCGTATCGAACCGATTGCCGAGCTGTTCTCCGATCTCGACGGCAGCATCGATGCCCGTGAAGATGACTACGAGCAGAAAGCCGCCGATCCGAAATTCACCGGCTTCCACCGCCTGGAAAAAGCCCTGTTTGGCGATAACTCCACCAAAGGGATGGAGCAGTACGCTGAGCAACTAAACAGCGACGTGCTGGATCTGCAAAAACGCATCAGCGAGCTGGCCTTCCCACCGTCAAAAGTGGTCGGTGGCGCGGCCGGTCTGATTGAGGAAGTGGCCGCCAGCAAAATCAGCGGTGAAGAAGACCGCTACAGCCACACCGATCTGTGGGATTTCCAGGCCAACATCGAAGGCGCACAGAAGATTGTTGACCTGCTGCGTCCCCAGCTGCAAAAAGATAACAGCGCGCTGCTGGCCAAAGTGGATGCCAACTTCAAGAAAGTGACCACCATTCTGGCCAAGTATCGCACCAAAGACGGTTTTGAAACCTACGATAAGCTGACCGATGCCGACCGTAACGCGCTGAAAGGGCCAATCACCACCCTGGCAGAAGATCTGGCGCAGCTGCGCGGCGTTCTGGGTCTGGACTAAGCACCATGAACAAGCACGATGACAATGACGTTGCTGAACCTTCACGACGTCGGTTGCTGAAAGGGGTCGGGGTGCTTGGCGGCGCCCTGGCCCTCGCCGGCGGCTGTCCGGTGGCGCATGCGGCCAAGCCGCAGAGCGCCCCGGGCACGCTCTCCCCGGATGCGCGGATGGAAACGCAGCCGTTTTACGGGCCGCATCAGGCCGGGATTTTAACCCCCCAGCAGGCGTCGATGATGCTGGTGGCGTTTGATGTGCTGGCCAGCGACAAAAGCGAGCTGGAACGGTTGTTCCGCCTGCTGACCCAACGGATCGACTTTCTGACCACCGGCGGCCCGGCACCCGATACACCAAACCCGCGTATGCCGCCGATGGACTCCGGGATTCTGGGCGCCTTTATCGCCCCGGATAACCTGACCATGACGGTGTCGTTGGGGGCGTCGCTGTTTGATGCTCGCTTCGGGCTGGAAAAGCACAAACCGAACGCGCTGCAGAAGATGGTACGTTTTCCGAACGATTCGCTGGATGCGGCCCTGTGCCACGGCGATCTGCTGATCCAGATCTGCGCCAACACCCAGGATACGGTGATCCATGCCCTGCGGGACCTGATCAAGCACACCCCGGATCTGCTGAGCGTGCGCTGGAAGCGGGAAGGGTTTATCTCTGACCACGCGGCGCGCAGCAAAGGCAAAGAGACGCCGGTGAACCTGCTCGGCTTTAAGGACGGTACCGCTAACCCGGATAGCCTCGACGCGGCGCTGATGGATAACGTGGTGTGGGTGACCGCTGACCAGGGCGAACCGGCCTGGGCGGTCGGGGGCAGCTATCAGGCGATACGTCTTATCCAGTTCCGCGTTGAGTTCTGGGATCGCACGCCGCTGAAAGAGCAGCAGACCATCTTTGGCCGCGACAAGCACAGCGGGGCACCGTTGGGGATGAAAAACGAGCACGACGTGCCCGACTACGCCCGCGATCCCGACGGTGACACTATCGCCCTCGACAGCCATATTCGTCTGGCGAACCCGCGTACCCAGGAGACACAAGCCAATCTGATGATGCGCCGGGGCTACAGCTACTCGCTGGGCGTGACCAACTCGGGTCAGCTGGATATGGGGCTGCTGTTCGTCTGCTATCAGCACGATCTGGAAAAGGGCTTTTTGGCCGTCCAGAAGCGCTTAAACGGCGAGGCGCTGGAAGAGTACATCAAGCCGATTGGCGGGGGGTATTTCTTTGCTCTGCCGGGCGTGCGCGATAAAAACGACTGGCTCGCACAGGGTCTGCTGAAGGCCTGAAACCTGTCCCGCTCGCCCTGAGCGGGATAGATTTTTTTACGCAGTCTATGCTGTTGTTATATTTCTGTAATCTTTTTACATCACACTCTCCAGAACTGTAGGACGACACTTAAAAGTTACATTCAGGTAAAATAAATGTTGCATTTATGATAAATCCTGTTGTACTTACTTTAAGAAAGCGGTAAATACCTACGGTGATCATGAATCACTTTGGAGATCGCGAATGGTTGGGTCCTGTACTGGACATGATAAACGAAACAACCGCAGCACCCGGCGCGGAGGCCCCACCTCCGGCAGCGATCTCTTCACCACAAAATCCTCTCCCTCCACAGCGCATCCTGATTTTTCCGACTCGCCGAATGGTGAGCATAGCAATTCGGTCGAGTCTCTTAACCAAGTAAGCTCAGGCTTAGAAGGAAGCCAACCCTCAGATGTTCGTTCGCCTAATCGCGCCGATGGCGCGAGTGATGAATACCAACAACTCAAGGTGCTATCCATGGGAAGACAAAAAGCAGTGATCAAAGCTCGTCGCGAAGCAAAACGTGTGCTGAGACGGGATTCACGCAGCCATAAACAGCGTGAAGAAGAATCGGTCACCTCGCTTGTGCAGATGAGTGGCGTAGAAGCAATTGGCATGGCGCGGGACAGCCGTGATATGTCCGCAATTGCCCCACGCAATGACGCTCAGGCGCAGTACCTGAATGCTATCGAGAGTAAGTCGCTTATTTTCGCCACCGGTGAAGCCGGATGCGGGAAGACCTGGATAAGTGCAGCCAAAGCGGCAGAAGCTCTGATTCATAAGGATGTCGAGAAGATTATTGTCACCCGTCCGGTTCTGCAGGCCGATGAAGATCTCGGCTTCCTGCCCGGAGATATTTCGGAGAAGTTTGCGCCGTACTTCCGGCCCGTCTATGACGTGCTGGTGAAGCGACTTGGTGCATCCTTTATGCAGTACTGCCTGCGCCCTGAAATCGGTAAGGTAGAAATTGCGCCGTTCGCCTATATGCGCGGACGTACATTTGAAAATGCAGTTGTGATTCTCGACGAGGCTCAGAACGTAACTGCTGCGCAGATGAAGATGTTTTTAACGCGCCTCGGGGAAAACGTTACGGTCATCGTTAACGGCGATATTACTCAGTGTGACCTGCCAGGCGGTGTAAAATCCGGCCTGAGCGATGCGCTGGCACGTTTTGTTGAAGATGATATGGTCGGAATTGTGCAGTTTACCAAAGACGACTGCGTGCGCTCGGCACTGTGCCAGCGGACCCTGAACGCCTACTATTGAGTTGAATAAGTTGTGCAAAGCCCGGGAAACCGGGCTTTGTTTTTGGTGCGAAGCCGCCACCCGACACACAGACGAAAAAAAAGCCCGTACTTTCGTACGAGCTCTTTCTCGAATATGGCGGTGAGAGAGGGGCTGACTCGCTCCGCTCGCCCTTCGGGCAGCCTGTTCGCTACGCTCTCAGTCTGTCCAACCGGCTACAGCCGGTTGTCGAACCCTGGTCGAGGATCCTCACCCCTCTCTTTCGGGGGCGTATAAAAGAAAAAAAGCCCGTACTTTCGTACGAGCTCTTCTTAAATATGGCGGTGAGAGAGGGGTTCGAACCCTCGATACGTTGCCGTATACACACTTTCCAGGCGTGCTCCTTCAGCCACTCGGACACCTCACCGTATTGTTTTGCTGCCTTACCGCGTGGGGGGCAACGGGGCGGTACTATAGGGAGTCAGGCTAAAACGGTCAAGCAGATTTTATGTATTGCTGCTCGTTCGGTTAAGCAATAAGCAAACCCGCTCCCGGTACTTTTAGATCTGACCGAAGCGACCCGAATTGAAATCACTAATGGCTTCCGCGATTTCAGCTTTACTGTTCATCACGAACGGGCCATAGCCGACAATCGGTTCGTTCAACGGCTCCCCGGCCATCAGCAGCACTTTGGCATCACTGCTGGCTTCCAGATGCAGCGTTTCTCCCTCCTGACTCAACACCACCAGCTGCGCTTCGCTGGCGTTCGCGGTCCCGTTCACCCTCACACTGCCTTCAAGTACCACCAGTGCCGTGCTCCAGCCTGCGGGCTGCTTGAGAGACAGATGGCTTCCCTGACGCAGCGCGATGTCCCAGACATTGAGCGGCGAGAAGGTATGCGCAGGCCCTGCCACATCACCGTAATGACCGGCGATGACGCGCAATTCACCGCTGTTATCCGGCAGGGCAACCACCGGGATCGCGTTTTTGGTGATGCTCTGATAGCCCGGTGCGGCCATTTTGTCCTTCGCCGGCAGGTTGACCCACAGCTGCATCATTTTTAGCTCGCCGCCCTGTTGGGCAAAGGCGCTGGAGTGAAACTCCTCGTGCAGGATCCCGGCACCGGCCGTCATCCACTGCACATCGCCCGGACCAATCACCCCGCCTTTTCCCGTCGAGTCGCGATGCTCCACTTCGCCGGAATAGACAATAGTGACTGTTTCAAAGCCACGGTGCGGGTGCTCGCCCACGCCGCGTTTCGCGCCGTCTGCCGGGAAGCTGTGCGGACCGGCGTAATCCAGCAGTAAAAACGGGCTCAGCGGCTCACCGTGAGTCTGATAAGAAAACATTGAACGTACCGGGAAACCGTCGCCAACCCAGTGCGGACGGGGGGCAGTATAGACGCCAGTGATGTTTTTCATGTTTTTCTCCTGATGTTCGGTTGATGTCATTAGCTTATAATCAGCTTTAATATCGCGGTAGAGTGCGAAAATGACATTCACAGTTCCATATATGGAACGACGAGGGGGGTATGCAGGATCTCAACGACTTTGTCTGGTTCGTGAAAGTGGTCGATTACGGTGGTTTTGCGGCGGCAGGAAGGGCGCTCGATCAGCCGAAATCCAAACTAAGCCGCCGGATTGCCCAGCTGGAAGCCCGACTTGGCGTGCGCTTAATCCAACGCACCACCCGGCAGTTTACCGTGACCGAGGTGGGGCACACGTTCTATCAGCACTGCAAAGCGATGCTGATAGAAGCCGAAGCGGCAGAAGAGGCTGTTGCGGCACTGCAGGCGGAACCGCGCGGAATGGTCAGGATCACTTGTCCAGTGACAATCCTGCATGTTCACGTTGGGCCGATGCTGGCGCGTTTTATGGCCCGCTATCCGGGGATTAACCTGCAGCTTGAAGCCACCAATCGCCGGGTCGATTTGGTGGGTGAGGGGGTAGATATCGCTATCCGCGTGCGTCCGCGCCCGTTTGACGACAGCGACCTGGTGCTGCGGGTGTTGGCCGACCGCGGACATTGCCTGGTCGCAGGCCCTCAGTTGATTGAGAGCCGGGGTAAACCTGCTATGCCCTCCGAGCTCAGCCAGTGGCCCGGATTAAGTATGGGGGCCGGTAAGCAGGTGCATAAGTGGGAATTAAACGGCCCGGACGGGGCGAAGGCGGAGATCCATTTTACGCCGCGGCTGGTGACCACCGATATGCTGGCCCTGCGCGAAGCGACGATGGCGGGCGTGGGGATCGTGCAATTACCCATTTTGATGGTGAAAGATCAGCTTGCATCCGGGGAGCTGGTCAAAGTGCTGGAAGCCTGGGAGCCACGACGGGAAGTCATTCATGCCGTGTACCCATCCCGGCGCGGGTTATTGCCATCTGTGAGGACGCTGGTGGATTTTTTGACCGAGGAATACGCCAGGATAGTGGAGGACTGATGCCTGATGGCGCTACGCTCTCAGTCTGTCCAACCGGCTACAGCCGGTTGTCGAACCCTGGTCGAGGATTCTCACCCCTCTCTTTCGGGGGCGTATAAAAGAAAAAAAGCCCGTACTTTCGTACGAGCTCTTTCTCGAATATGGCGGTGAGAGAGGGGTTCGAACCCTCGATACGTTGCCGTATACACACTTTCCAGGCGTGCTCCTTCAGCCACTCGGACACCTCACCGTTTTGTCATCCCGTTGCTGCTGGGACGGCCGCTAATGTAAGAAAAAGCCGTTGCGCCGTCAATCAACTTTTTCAGTTAATTAGCCTGTTTAGACAAACTTCGAACAACATGATTTCTAAATGTGCTGAAAGTGACTTTTTTATCGGCAACGATCTCGACGTGAAAGTTTGCTAAGCTGCAAGGCACTTGAAAATGAACATAAAACAGCACAAAGAAGGCAATCGCAATGGACATCATTTTTTATCATCCGACGTTTGATACCCACTACTGGCTGAAAGCCCTGTCGGCGGCACTGCCAGGCGCGCGGGTTCGCGAGTGGAAGCGCGGCGATAACCAACCGGCAGATTATGCGCTGGTATGGCATCCGCCGGTGGAGATGCTGCAGGGGCGGGAGCTGAAAGCGGTCTTTGCGCTGGGGGCTGGGGTGGACTCGATCCTCAATAAATTGAAAGCGCACCCGGATATGCTGGCTGACAGTATCCCGCTGTTCCGCCTCGAAGACACCGGCATGGGCGAGCAGATGCAGGAGTACGCAGTGAGCCAGGTGCTGCACTGGTTCCGTCGCTTTGACGATTATCAGGCGTTAAAACAGCAGGCGCGCTGGGAGCCGCTGGCCGATTATCAACGTGAAGATTTTACCGTCGGTATTCTCGGTGCCGGGGTGTTGGGCTCAAAAGTGGCCGAAGCGCTTGCGCCGTGGGGCTTTCCGCTGCGTTGCTGGAGCCGTACCCGTAAGGCGTATCCCGGTGTCGAAAGCTTTGCTGGCACTGATGAACTGTCGTCATTTTTACAGGGTACGCGGGTGCTAATTAACCTCCTGCCCAATACCGGCGAGACGGTCGGGATCATTAATAGCACGCTGCTCAATCAACTCGCGGACAACAGCTATGTAATGAACCTGGCGCGCGGCGTGCATCTGGTGGAGGCCGACTTGCTGAAAGCGCTGGAGAGCGGCAAACTGAAAGGCGCCATGCTGGATGTCTACAGCAAGGAGCCGTTACCCGCTGAAAGCCCGCTCTGGGCCCATCCGCGCGTGGCGATGACCCCGCACGTTGCGGCGGTGACCCGCCCGGCTGAAGCAGTTTCTTATATTGCCCACACCATTACTCAACTGGAGAAGGGCGAACCGGTCACCGGACGCGTCGACCGACAGCGCGGCTACTGAGTAAACCCGGCGATTGCCGGGTTTTTGCTAATAAACGCCTGGGATAGCTGCTATCCTTTGGGAAACACGAGAGGAGAGAATGATGTATCCCGTTGACCTGCATATGCACACCGTCGCCAGCACCCACGCCTACAGCAATCTTCATGACTACATCGCACAGGCTAAGTTAAAAAACATTAAACTCTTTGCGATCACCGATCATGGCCCTGATATGGCCGATGCACCGCACTACTGGCACTTTGTGAATATGCGCATCTGGCCTCGGCTGGTCGATGGCGTCGGGATCCTGCGCGGGATCGAAGCCAATATCAAAAACACGCAGGGTGAAATTGACTGTACCGGCCCGATGCTGACCTCTCTGGATCTGATTCTTGCCGGTTTTCATGAACCGGTTTTTGCCCCGCAGGATAAAGCCACCCATACCGAAGCGATGATTGCCACCATTGCCAGCGGTAACGTGCATATCATCAGCCATCCGGGGAACCCAAAGTTCCCGATTGATATCCAGGCCGTGGCGCAGGCCGCTGCGAAGCATGGCGTGGCGCTGGAAATTAACAACTCCTCGTTTATTCACTCCCGCAAGGGCAGCGAAGCGAACTGCCGTGACGTCGCCGCCGCGGTGCGTGATGCCGGCGGCTACGTGGCGCTGGGATCCGACTCCCATACCGCCTTTACGCTGGGGGATTTTAGCGAATGCCGCAAGATCCTCGATGAGGTGGAGTTCCCGGAAGAGCGGATCCTCAACGTCTCTCCCCGCCGTTTACTGAATTTCCTGGAGTCGCGTGGTATGGCTCCGATTACCGAATTTGCCGAACTTTAACTGTGTAATGGACTTAACAAATGAATGAATTCTCCATCCTCTGCCGCGTACTGGGCTCGCTGTATTACCGTCAGCCGCAGGATCCGCTGCTGGTGCCGCTCTTTACCCTGGTTCGTGAAGGCAAGCTGGCGCAGAACTGGCCGCTTGAACAGGATGAGCTGCTGCAGCGTCTGCAAACCAGCTGCGACATGCAGCAAATTGCGGCCGACTACAATGCGCTGTTCGTTGGCGAAGAGTGCCGCGTGCCGCCTTACCGTTCAGCCTGGGAAGAGGGCGCGACCGAAGCCGAAGTGCGTGCTTTCCTGTCTGCCCGTGGGATGCCGCTGACCGATACCCCGGCCGATCACATTGGCACCCTGCTGCTGGCGGCGTCGTGGATCGAAGACCATGCCGCAGAAGATGAAAACGAGGCGCTGGAAACCCTGTTCTCCGAGTTTATTTTACCCTGGTGCGCAGCGTTTCTCGGCAAGGTTGAAGCCCATGCCACTTCGCCATTCTGGCGCACCATGGCACCGCTGACCCGCGATGCCCTGGCGGCGATGTGGGATGAACTGCAGGAAGAGAATGAAGAGTGATCTGGATCACTTTTTGAATGTAACAGCTAATCTCATTCTACATATTATGTGTTTCTGATCTCATTTCATTGGCGCGTATCTGCTAAGATGCGCGCCATGAACATACTCTTTTCTATAGCACTGACCACAGGCATCCTCTCCGGGATCTGGGGTTGGGTCGCGGTTTCTCTGGGACTTCTCAGCTGGGCGGGCTTTTTGGGCTGCACGGCCTATTTCGCCTGTCCGCAGGGCGGGTTGAAGGGGTTCTTTATCTCGGCCTGTACGCTGATGAGCGGCGTGGTGTGGGCGATGATCATCATCCACGGCAGCGCCCTGGCACCCCAGCTGGAAATCTTCGGCTATATCATGACCGGCGTGGTGGCATTTTTAATGTGCATCCAGGCCAAACATCTACTGCTGTCGTTTGTGCCCGGCACCTTTATGGGCGCTTGCGCCACCTTTGCGGGGCAGGGCGACTGGCGACTGGTGGTGCCTTCTCTGGCGCTGGGTTTGGTGTTTGGCTACGCGATGAAAAACAGCGGGCTATGGCTGGCGGCACGGCGGGAAAAGTCGAACAGCGCGGCGGCGCTGAGCAAATAAAAAAGGCGAGACTGCGGTCTCGCCTTTTTAATGCGCTTTCGGTCAGGATTCCGGCGGCGATGACATCTCGCGGTATTTCACCAGAACATCGTTTTTCACTTCGTTCTTATTTTGCAGATCCCACAGGCCACGATCGATACCGTCGTTAATCAGGAAAATAACCCCGGTTTCGATTGCCGACATCAGGCACAGCATCACCGGCTCGTTAGAGGTATAGCCGATTTCACCTTCCAGCAGTCGTTGGTAGTCGATGAATCTGAACACCCCAGCCTGCACTTCATACGACAGAATGGTTTTACTGGTCGTGACCGATGACAGGATCTCGCCGGTACTGACGTTGACCACGCGCAGATTCACTGCAATCTGGTCAAGCTGGTACTGCGTATCACCGCCGATACCGAAGTAACGCGCCCCCACACCACCCGATTTCACGTTACTTTCGTAACCGATAATCGAACCTTCAACCATGACGTTAGCCGCCGTGAGTGAATGCAGTGGAATGCGGTTGTTCATTGCCACAGTACCGTTATCCTGCGCGGCACGAATAATTTTACGTTCGTTGAGCAGGTTTTGCAGACCCTGACGCTCCAGAGGTATAAACCAGCGAGAGTCCTTTAACGCAGTGACCAGCATTGCGGTGGCGCTCTGCGGGACAGCTGTCGAGAAGTTACTTGCCGGATAAGGTTTAAACTGTCCGGTTTCGTCCTGAATATTATAAACCGACACATAAATCTTACCGGTAGGCAGTGGGAGTTTAGTGAGATCGCGATAACTCTGCGCCCGAGGCATTAATGTCGGTTTCGCGGCTTCTTTCGGAGGAGCAGTTAAACAACCGCTCAATAAGCACACTGCAACAAGTATGAGAAAGCGCTGCATGATTATTGTCCTTATCTCGACATTATTTAAAAGTCGGTAGAATTATTTTGCAAGCCGGAAACCTGAATGGTGGATGTTCTCCCCGTTTTCCGGTCCGTCACGTTCAACTGCAATTGCCCGTCAGTGTTAGCGATATCGACAATGAAGTCGCTGGTGACCATCCGCCCGGGTTTACCTGTATTGATATTGGTTAACAGCCCGCCCAGTACCTGGGACTGAATGGCCTGGGTAAAGTTATCCAGGGCGCTTGGCGTTTCAATACCGAGGTCATCGTTAAAGCTTGGGTCTTTATAAGAGTTTTGCGCCTGAGCCCCATTTAACAGGTAGGCTCCGTTATTGGGGTTACCACCGAAGTTTGGGTTACGAAACTGGAACGTCATATTCCCGGCCAAACTTATTGATGGAATAAGCATTAAAGCAATAACTGCATATACACCACGCATGAATGCCTCCGAATTAAAACTCATCGCGCGCTAAATCGCCGGTACCCAGCAGAGCTTTATCTATCTGCAGACGATCTATTGCTTCTTCGGTTTGAGCCAGTGCAAAGACCACGTTTTGCTCAAGGTCTTGTTTCGTGGGATATAAAAAAGTCTGGAAAATAACGTCCTGATTAATCGTTATTGTGATCCAACTTCCCCAACGCGCACTCGGCCGTTCGTTGATCGTTAAATTACCTGGATAAGTACTTTCCCATTTGTCGCTGAACGCCCGGTAAAAAGCGTGCCCGACAGAGGAGACCGTATGGTCAGTTAACAATCCTGGGATCTCCACCTCAACCGCATGAAGATTCCCGGCGGCAAGCCATAAACCTGCCGCGGCAATCCATCTCATCGTGCGTTTCATACTGTTAACGCCTGAGGTTATCATTTGCCCATGAAACCGCCTGAGTCCGGTTTTTGACAGCTATCTTCTTGAAAAGATTATAAAGATGGGTCTTCACCGTATTTTCACTGATAAATAACGAACGGGCGATTTCAATATTTGAAGCTCCGATGCGTAATTTATTCAGAATTTCTTTTTCGCGATGGGTCAGCAAAGCAGACTCTGAACTGTTATAGCGATAATTCCCGGAATGGGTAATGAGGTAGCTGGCAAGTTTCTGCGAAAAGTAGCATTCGCCACGCAGAACCCCTTGCAGACCATCCACTACGCGTGTCTCGTCCTCGTTGACATAAAAGACACCATTAATATGTGGCCAGCTTTCAATATCTCTGAATGGATATTCTTCCGGGGTGTTCAATAACAACACGCGGATGTTATTGTTTTTTCTGCTTAAAATATCCTGCCAGTATTGGATAAGTTTTTTATCCGCTTCCATCATATCGAAAAGAATAATGCTACCAGGCGTAATGTCATCGAAAGAGCGTTGAATACTATGCAATTTTCCGCTCAATGTCAGACTGTGTTTTAAATGCTGTAATAACGCCGTGGCCTGTAAAGAAGGTTTGGTGACCAACAATAATGTCTGACCATGCAAGCTATGGACTTCATTAAACATGATGAAACCCCTTTTTGGGACACCTGACAGTTGCCCCCGATATATTACGGGGGCTCCAGAAGCGCTGTCAGATGTGGCACTGCTGTGTGTAGAAGAGAAATCATGTCCCTCAGAAGGGAGGGAAAATATTTAAGATACTTCTGAACTTCTGATTTCAATCTAGCCATTACGGTTTTTAAAGCAAGTGTTAATGATGTAACAGAATGTAAAATTCAATATTATTTTGTAAAAAACAAGTTCCCGAATTGCTTAGATTTCAGCATAAAGTTGTACATTTTGATATTGATGCACACATTTAAAAAATCATACAAATTATATTAACTTGTTGTTTTTTTATGGGTAATATATTTTGTCAATTATTGTATGTCAGGTATGAGCGTTACCAAAAAGCTAAGCCTATTTTTACACTGTGTAAACGTCTTAAGAAATCAGGTGCTTTGTCACAGAGTTAGCGATATATCGGTGTGGTGAGCCTGGAGGCCAGACGAAACGGCAAGTCAGTCCTTTTCCTGCTATTCATTTCTGAATTTTACATTTGCCTTTTTTTAACTCTCTGAAAAATCACTAACCCTATGGCGTGTTTTATTTTATTTAATACTTTGGGGTGATCATAGGAATAAAAATACAACTGGCGGGTGAGATATTTAAATTGTTTCGACAGACATACTCTTCATCGTAACGCCGAGTTAACAAAATATTTAGCGTTGTTAACACAAGTTATTTATTTCCACCAGGTCCAGGGTGACAACATGAAGAACAAGCTGTTATTGATGTTTGCATTACTGGGTGCACCTGGCGTAGTTTTCGCAACTAATGATTTGGCAGCATCAGAATACAACTTCGCGGTTAATGAATTGAGTAAATCTTCATATAACCAGTCCGCCATTGTTGGGCAATATGGTACGAATAATAGTACCAATGTTCGTCAGGATGGATCGAAATTGTTGTCTGTCGTATCACAGGAAGGCGGAAATAACCGTGCGAACATCGATCAATCAGGCAGTTACAACCTTGCTTATATTGATCAGACGGGCAGCGCGAACGATGCAAGTATTAAACAAGGTGCATTTGGTAATACCGCAATGATTATCCAGAAAGGTTCTGGTAATAAGGCGAGTGTTACTCAGTACGGTACTCAAAAAACGGCAGTTGTAGTGCAGAGACAGTCGCAGATGGCAATTCGCGTTATCCAACGCTAGCTATTAGTGATGAGTTAAATCAATCCGATGGGGGCTTTACGATGAAACTTTTAAAAGTGGCAGTAATTGCAGCAATCGTAGTTTCTGGCAGCGCAATGGCTGGTTCTATTCCTCAATGGGGTGGAAATGGCGGTAACCACGGTAATAATAATGGTCCAGATGAAAAGCTGACCGTTTATCAATACGGTGGTAATAACCTCGTTAACTCCTTGCAAAGTGATGCACGTGATTCAACCATTGATGTAAGACAGCATGGCTTCGGCAACACTGCTGACCTTTCTCAAGGCGCGGATGACAGCACTATCGATCTGAATCAACGTGGCTTTGGTAACTCCGCTACTGTTAGCCAGTGGAGCGGTAAAAACCTGAGCGTTGATGTATCGCAGTCTGGTGGTCGTAACGCGGTAGATATTCGTCAGACCGCAAACGGCTCTGAAGCGAACGTCACCCAGGTTGGCTTCGGTAACCGAGTTAACGCTGGCCAGTACTAAGGGCTACGTTGTTCGATAAAAAACAGGGCCTGTGCCCTGTTTTTTTTTGGGAGAAAATCATGAATACGCTTGTACTGCTGGCGGCACTGACCAGCCAGATTACCTTTCAGACGGCTACCGAAGGCGAAATGTTGACCATTGTTCCCCAGGTGACCGTGACCGAATCCTGTCTGTGTCAGGTGCAGATTGTGACTTCACGTACCGGGCCGGGCGGGCAGAGCAATTCGAATCAGCGCAATACCGTCTCGTTACCGGCGAATAAAACCGTCAATCTTTCGCGCATGACGGTCAATTCCGGGCCCAATGATAAGATCAACGTCATTGTGACGGTGTCGGACGGTAAATCGCTGCACTTAACGCAGCAGTGGCCACCCGCAAAAACCTAGCGGGATAAAACATTCATGAAATCAATGTATTGAATAATGTAGCCAGAATGTTAACACAACGCTATGCTGATATTGCTGGCATCACCGATGCTCGTCGGCACTGATAAAAAATGCGTGCTGTTAATTCATCAGGGAAGATTATGGTTAAGGATCGCTCTGATGGTCGCTTTCGCCGTTACACGGGCTGCAGGTCTGGCCCTGATTTTCGCTGTTACCCTGCCGTCTGCGTTTGCTGCCACCTCATCGCAGACGGGCACGATTCATTTTTATGGCCAGATTGTGGAAGATCCGTGCGTGATTGCCCCTGAATCACGCAACATTTCCGTTTCCTGTCTGCAGGGAAACAAAATGCAAACCCGTCAGGTGAGCTACGCCGACGTCTTAAATCATACAACGGTCGTCTCTGAACGTGCCGCGATCAGCATGACCTGGATTAACCCTGAAAAAACGCTCGGTATTGTGCAGGTTGATTACCGCTAAAACAGGCCTCTCCTGCAGCGACAGGAGAGGATTTCTGATTTGCATGCTTTCACCCGGTCTCCTCTGCGATACACTTAAGAAAAAACACTAAGCAGAGGTTATCTATGTTATCTCGCATTGAAGTCTTTCAGGGTGATATCACCACGCTGCACGTTGATGTTCTGGTAAATGCAGCCAATCCCTCATTAATGGGCGGCGGCGGTGTGGATGGTGCGATTCACCGGGCGGCCGGACCTGCCTTGCTGGAGGCCTGCAAGGTGGTGCGCCAGCAGCAGGGGGAGTGCGCACCGGGACAGGCGGTCATTACCCTGGCAGGAGATTTACCGGCCAAAGCGGTGATTCATACCGTCGGTCCGGTCTGGCAGGGCGGCGAACAGCATGAAGCGCGTATCCTGGAAGATTCCTACCGTAATAGCCTCAATCTGGCGGCAGCCAACGGCTATAAAACCCTGGCGTTCCCGGCCATCAGTACCGGGGCGTACGGTTTTCCGCGCGTTGCGGCCGCCCAAATTGCCGTGAACACGGTTTCGGATTATCTCACCCGCAAGCCTCTGCCGGAGCGGGTATACTTTGTCTGTTATGATGAAGAAGATACCCGGCTTTACCAGCGACTGCTTACCCAACGAGGACAGGAAACCGACGCATAACACGCGACTGGGGCGCGCCATTGCGCCGGTCAGTTCTGCGCATCCGGGTCTTTGTGGCCTTCTCCCCCTTGATAACAGTCTGGACGCCTTCGCCTGCCGCTACCGGCTGGCGGAGATGGCGGAAAAAACGCTCGACGTTCAGTACTACATCTGGGAAGACGATATGTCCGGGCGGCTGTTGTTCTCTGTTTTATTATCCGCCGCCACGCGCGGCGTGCGGGTGCGCCTGCTGCTGGATGACAACAACACCCAGGGGCTGGATGCGATCCTGCGCCTGCTCGATGCCCATCCTAATATTGCGGTTCGTCTGTTTAATCCCTTCTCGTTTCGCTCCCTGCGTGCCCTGGGGTACCTCACCGATTTCGCCCGGCTTAATCGCCGGATGCACAACAAAAGCTATACCGTCGATGGGGAAGTCACCATTGTCGGCGGTCGTAACGTCGGCGACGCCTATTTTGGTGCCGGTGAAGAACCGCTATTTTCCGATCTGGATGTAATGGCCACCGGCCCGGTGGTGCAGGACGTTGCCGAGGATTTTGAACGTTACTGGAACTGCGCCTCGGTCTCAACGCTCCAGCAGGTGCTGGAATTGTCAGAGAACGAAATTAAGCAAAAAATTCACCCGCCGGATGACTGGTATCAGGATGACATCACCCGCCGCTATCTGGACAAACTGCAGTCCAGCGATTTTATTGCCCACCTTGAGGCGGGAACGCTGCCGCTTATCTGGGCGAAAACCCGCTTATTGAGTGACGATCCGCGAAAAGGGCAGGGCAGAGCAAAGCGCCACTCTCTGCTACCCCAGCGACTGCTTGATGTGATGGGCTCACCGGTGCAGCAAATCGACATTATCTCGGCGTATTTTGTCCCGACCCGTGCCGGCGTGGCGCTGCTGCTAAAGATGGTGCGCAAGGGCGTGAAGGTCGCCATCCTCACTAATTCGCTGGCCGCAAATGATGTCGCCGTCGTGCATGCCGGTTACGCCCGCTGGCGTAAAAAGCTGCTGCGTCATGGCATAGAACTGTATGAACTCAAACCGACGCAGGAGGGCGTCCCGGTGGTGCACGACCGCGGGATCACCGGTAACTCGGGCTCCAGCCTGCATGCGAAAACGTTCAGTATTGATGGCGAGAAAGTGTTTATCGGTTCACTTAACTTCGATCCCCGCTCCACGATGCTCAATACCGAGATGGGCTTTGTGATCGAAAGCGAAACGCTGGCCAGATTGATCCATCACCGTTTTGTACGCAGCCAGCGTCAGGAAGCCTGGCAGCTGCGGCTGGACAGATTTGGTCGGCTGAACTGGATCGAGCACAAGGACGGGCAAGAGATCGTGTTAAAGAAAGAGCCGAAAACCCGGTTTATGCAGCGGGTACTGGTGCGGCTGGCGTACTGGCTGCCGGTGGAATGGTTGCTGTAAACGCGGCGCCGGTGCGTTGACCGACGCCCCGCGTTTTAGCTGGCAGGCTGTTGGCTCTTATCGGCTTTGGTGGCCGGTTTGCCGGAAAACAGAAAGCGTAGCAGCGGAATGCGCAGATGAATTTCGTACAGCACAATCGCAATACCCACCACAAATACCAACCCGGCGGTAAAGCCGAGCAGATTTGAGCTGATATGCGGCGTGATATACGCGCCGAAGAACAGCGTCAGCGGGTGGTGTACCAGATAAATAAACAGCGATGCATTCACAAAATAGGTGACGCGTGCCGATTTAAAATTCAGCAGGCGGTGCCCCAGCGAGAAGACCACGTTAACCATCCACAACCCCAGAAGCATGGTGATCACGCTTTCGGTTTCGTACATCCAGGCATCACCGCTGCCATAGCGCTGATTAAGCAGGTAAGCGATAAACGCCAGTCCTGCCGCAAGGGCGCAGCCGCGCGACGGGGTGGTAAACAGCGCTTTGAGCTGTGGATGCACAAACGCCAGCGCGCCAAGAATAAAGAAGGGCAGATAATACAGGGTCTGCATCACCACAAAGTTAAACAGTCCGTCGCTCAGTATTGGCGGATACACTATAAACAGCGTGCGGCGCAGCCCGGCATAGGCAATGCCCGCCAGTAAAAACAGCACCGAGAGTTTGCCGTAAGTCATATTGGCAAAAAATGTTTCTGAACGGGTGCTCAGGTGGCGGCGCATGCGGCTGAACAGCCACAGGCAGAGGGTGGTCATTACCACCAGCACCAGCAGGAACCACAGGTGCGACACCAGTTCCCAGGCAAGCGTGTTGTATTTTTCGTACAGCGACAGGTTCTGCCAGTTATCGGCTTTACCTTTGACATCCTGCAGCATGATAAACTGCGGCAGCGTTAGCAGGGGGATAGCGGTGAGCATCGGAATGCCGACCCGCTCGACGCGGACTTTCCACCAGCGCTTGAGCGGATAGCGCAAGAACAGCATGTAGGAAAAGTAGCCGGAAATAACGAAAAAGACCTGCATGCGAAACGAGTGTATAAAGTCGTTGAACAACGTCAGCCACCACGAGGATTCGGCGCTATTGACGTGCCAGACATGGCTCGAATAGATCAGGGAGATGTGGAACGGGATCCCCAGCAGCATCAGCCAGGCGCGTATAGAATCAAGGAAATATTCGCGTTGTGCGGGTATGGTGCTCATATAACGTTGTACATTCTCAGACTTTTCGTCTTATCCATAAGACCAATAGTGTTTACATTCGGAGCCAACCCTACACGAAGTCCGACAAACTGTCTCCAGGATAAGCACACAAAGTGAATACGGGTTGCTTTCACTTGCTTAATCCATGAGCCAGCGCGCTTAACAAAGCGGTGATTATGTTGTCGGATTGCCTGATTTTCCATTAAAATGGATCGGATCGATATAAGCACACAAAGGGGGAAGTGCTTACTTATTATGAAACATAAACTACAAATGATGAAAATGCCTTGGTTAGGGGCGGCAGTATTGCTGTCTCTGTATACCTCATCGGCCTGGTCTTTTACCATCGACGACGTCGCAAAACAGGCGAAAACGATGGCAGGCAAGAGCTACGAGGCACCTAAAAGTAACTTGCCCTCCGTTTTCCGTGACATGAAGTATGCGGACTATCAGCAGATCCAGTTTAATCACGATAAAGCTTACTGGAACAAAATTAAAACCCCATTCAAGCTTGAGTTTTATCATCAAGGGATGTACTTCGACACGCCGGTCACCATCAATGAAGTGACCTCCACTGCGGTTCGCAAAATTAAGTACAACCCGGATTATTTTAATTTCGGTGATGTACAGCACGATAAAGACACCGTAAAAGACCTGGGTTTCGCGGGCTTCAAAGTCCTGTACCCCATCAACAGTAAAGATAAGAACGACGAAATTGTCAGCATGTTGGGGGCCAGCTATTTCCGCGTTATTGGTGGCGGCCAGGTATACGGTCTTTCTGCCCGTGGACTGGCGATCGATACCGCGCTGCCGTCCGGCGAAGAGTTCCCGCGTTTTCGCGAGTTCTGGATCGAACGTCCAAAACCGACCGACAAGCGTCTGACTATTTATGCGCTGCTGGACTCACCGCGTGCCACCGGTGCGTATCGCTTTGTGGTCATTCCGGGCCGCGATACCGTGGTGGACGTGCAGTCTAAAGTCTATCTGCGCGACAAAGTTGGCAAGCTGGGCGTTGCTCCGCTGACCAGTATGTTCCTGTTTGGACCAAACCAGCCGTCACCGGTGTCAAACTTCCGTCCGGAACTGCATGACTCCAACGGTCTGTCGATCCTGGCCGGTAACGGCGAGTGGATCTGGCGTCCGCTGAACAACCCGAAACACCTGGCGGTAAGCAGCTTTAGCATGGAAAACCCACAGGGGTTTGGCCTGCTGCAGCGCGGTCGTCAGTTCTCCCGCTTTGAAGATCTGGACGATCGTTACGATCTGCGCCCAAGCGCCTGGATCACCCCGAAAGGCGATTGGGGCAAAGGCAAAGTTGAGCTGGTAGAAATCCCAACCAACGATGAGACCAATGACAACATCGTCGCCTACTGGACGCCGGATCAACTGCCGGAAGCCGGGAAAGAGATGAACTTCAACTACTCCATCACCATGAGCCGCGATGAAGACAAGCTGCATGCACCAGAAAGCGCCTACGTCACCCAGACGCGTCGCTCCACCGGTGATGTGAAACAGTCGAATCTGATCCGCCAGCCTGATGGCACCATTGCCTTTGTGGTGGATTTCTCCGGCCAGGAGATGAAAAAACTGGCAGCAGAAACCCCTGTCACCGCACAGGCGAGCATTGGCGACAACGGCGAAATCGTTGAAAACACCGTGCGCTATAACCCGGTCACTAAAGGCTGGCGTTTAACGCTGCGTGTGAAAGTCAAAGATGCCAAACAGCCGACTGAGATGCGCGCCGCTTTGGTGAACGCTGACCAGCCGCTGAGTGAAACCTGGAGCTATCAGCTACCTGCCAATGAATAAGACAAATGAGTATATCGATGCCCTGCCGCTGAGTGATATCGAGAAGGCGGCACTGCCAAAGGGGGATCTCAGCGCGGTTCATACCGCGCTGGATGCTGATCATCATCCGTTTACCCGCGATGATGACACCCCATTGGGCTCTGTAAAGAGCCGTCTTGAGCAGGCCTGGCCCGATTCGCTGGGCGAAGGGCAGTTAATTCGCGATGACGAAGGACGCGCTCAGCTTCAGGCGATGCCGAAAGCCACGCGCTCCTCGATGTTTCCCGATCCCTGGCGCACCAACCCGGTGGGCCGTTTCTGGGATCGTCTTCGCGGTCGTGACGTCACCCCGCGCTATCTCTCCCGCCTGACCAAAGAGCAGCAGGCCAACGAGGAGAAATGGCGTACCGTCGGCAGTATTCGACGTTATATCCTGCTGCTGCTGACTATCGCGCAGACCGTCGTCGCCACCTGGTACATGAAAACCATTCTGCCGTACCAGGGCTGGGCGCTGATCAATCCGGCCGATATGTTTGACCAGAATCTGCTGGTCTCGTTTATGCAGCTGCTGCCGTATATTTTGCAAAGCGGCATTCTTCTGCTGTTTGCCATTCTCTTCTGCTGGGTCTCGGCCGGTTTCTGGACCGCGCTGATGGGCTTCCTGCAGCTGTTGATTGGCCGGGACAAGTACAGTATTTCTGCGTCGACGGTGGGGGATGAAGCACTTAATCCTGAACACCGTACTGCGCTGATCATGCCTATCTGTAATGAAGACGTGGATCGTGTTTTCGCGGGCCTGCGCGCCACCTGGGAGTCGGTAAAAGCGACCGGGAACGGGGCACATTTCGACGTCTACATCCTGAGCGACAGCTACGATCCTGATATCTGCGTCGCTGAGCAGAAAGCATGGATGGAGCTGATCGCCGAAGTACAGGGCGAAGGGCAGATCTTCTATCGCCGTCGTCGTCGTCGTGTGAAGCGTAAAAGCGGTAACATCGATGACTTCTGTCGTCGTTGGGGCAACCAGTATAGCTACATGGTGGTGCTTGACGCCGACTCGGTGATGACCGGTGATTGTCTGTCTGGCCTCGTGCGCCTGATGGAAGCTAACCCGAATGCCGGGATCATCCAGTCTTCGCCGAAGGCGTCAGGCATGGATACGCTGTATGCGCGTTGCCAGCAGTTTGCGACCCGCGTGTACGGGCCGCTGTTTACTGCGGGCCTGCACTTCTGGCAGCTGGGCGAGTCTCACTACTGGGGACACAACGCTATCATCCGCGTGAAGCCGTTCATTGAGCACTGTGCGCTGGCACCGCTGCCGGGTGAAGGTTCGTTTGCCGGTTCAATCCTGTCACATGACTTCGTGGAAGCGGCGCTGATGCGTCGTGCCGGTTGGGGGGTGTGGATTGCCTACGACCTGCCGGGCTCCTATGAAGAGCTGCCGCCGAACCTGCTGGATGAGCTGAAGCGCGACCGTCGCTGGTGTCACGGTAACCTGATGAACTTCCGCCTGTTCCTCGTTAAAGGGATGCACCCGGTACACCGTGCGGTATTCCTGACTGGCGTCATGTCCTATCTCTCCGCGCCGCTGTGGTTTATGTTCCTGGCCCTGTCGACCGCGCTGCAGGTGGTGCATGCCCTGACCGAACCGCAGTACTTCCTGCAACCGCGCCAGCTGTTCCCGGTGTGGCCGCAGTGGCGTCCGGAGCTGGCGATTGCGCTGTTTGCCTCGACGATGGTGCTGCTGTTCCTGCCGAAGCTGCTCAGTATCATTCTGATCTGGTGCAAAGGGTCGAAAGAGTTCGGCGGATTCTTCCGCGTAACGCTCTCTCTGCTGCTGGAAGTGCTGTTCTCGGTTCTGCTGGCACCGGTGCGCATGCTGTTCCACACCGTATTCGTGGTCAGCGCCTTCCTCGGCTGGGAAGTGGTCTGGAATTCACCGCAGCGTGATGACGACTCCACCCCGTGGAGCGAAGCCTTTATGCGTCACGGCTCGCAGATGCTGCTCGGTCTGGTGTGGGCTGTCGGCATGGCCTGGTTGGATCTGCGCTTCCTGTTCTGGCTGGCACCGATCGTCTTCTCACTGATCCTGTCGCCGTTTGTGTCGGTGTTCTCCAGCCGTTCAACGCTGGGCTTGCGCACCAAACGCTGGAAGCTGTTCCTGATCCCGGAAGAGTACTCCCCGCCGCAGGTGCTGGTGGATACCGACAAGTATCTGGAGCTGAACCGCAGCCGTTCGCTGAGCGATGGATTTATGCACGCGGTGTTTAACCCGTCATTCAACGCCCTGGCAACGGCGATGGCGACGGCTCGCCACCGCGCCAGTCACGTGCTGGAGATTGCCCGCGATCGCCATGTGGAACAGGCACTGAACGAGACGCCGGAGAAGCTGCACCGCGATCGTCGTCTGGTGCTGCTGAGCGACCCGGTCACGCTGTCGCGTCTGCATTACCGCGTGTGGTCCGCCCCGGAGAAATACTCGTCCTGGGTAAACTACTACCAGACGCTGAAGATGAATCCGTTGGCACTGAAAGTGAAATAAAGCGCCACCGGCAAATAAATACCGGCTCATGAGCCGGTATTTTTTTATATTGAGGAAGGAATGAGAATACTCATTGTTATCATGATGGCGTTACTGCTGAGCGGCTGCGGCAGTATCATCAGCCGTGCCGTACCCGGACAGGGGCACGGCAATCAATATTATCCCGGCGTGCAATGGGATGTTCGCGACTCCGCCTGGCGTTACCTGACGGTGCTGGATCTGCCGTTTTCGTTGGTCTTCGATACCCTGCTGTTGCCGATCGACGCGCAGCATGGACCCTATGAGTAACTAGCGCTCGTCCCACTCGTCCGCTGCGGCTCGCCCCTCTTCGGTATCCAGTGGGGGTTCAAGCTGAAATTCACCCTCATCCCATTCATGCAGGGTGTTTTCTTCCAGCCACTCCTGACGCAGCTCAATTTCGTCAAAGTCATCATCAAAAACGGCCTGCGCCGCAGCGCCACTGAGTATCGGCAGACATTCGCCATCTTCGCCCTCGTCTGCAAAGAATTCGGCCTGCCACATAATGTCGCCGTCCTGCAGGACATACTTTTGTATATTGAGTTGCTCAATATTCGCGTCCGCTTCCTCAACGCCAGTATTGTTGGCGAGGAACTCTTCGCGAGCGGCATCAATAGCCTCTTCCAGCGTGGCATACATAGTCATTGGCGTCTCCCTGTGATTTGACGAAGTATTCAGGGAAAGAATAGCTGATTCTCACTGCTTGCAAGTAAGAATGCGGCAAAAGGTGTCACGGAGTTGTCTTAATCTGGCGCTGACTGCGGCTGACGGACTGCCCGCGACAGGCTGAGCCAGGAATAAAATACGTTGAACAGTACCACGCCGGCGGTAACGATAAACACCGTGCGAAAACCAAAGCTGGCAGCAATTCCCGATCCCAGCAGCGGGCCGGTGACGTTGCCAATATCGCGAAACGACTGGTTATAGCTGAAGATACGCCCGGCGATCTCCCGGGTGGAGTTATACACCAGCAGCGTCTGCACGGCAGGCAGCAGCGCACCGTCGGCCGCGCCGAGTAAAAAGCGCAAAATCCCCAGCTGCCACGGCGTTTGCACCAGCGACATTGGGATCAGCAGCAGCACCGAGAACACCAGGGCAACGATCAGGATCCGTTCCGGGCCAATACGATCGCCCAATTTCCCCAGTCGTGGGGCGCTGAGCAGTGCCGCCACGCCCGGTACGGAGGCGATCATCCCGCTGATAAACGCAATATTGCCGACGTTGCCTGCCAGGTCACGCACGTACAGCGTGAGGATCGGCGCAATCGAGCCGGTCGCCACCTGAATAATCAGGGTCGTGACGAACAGACTTAACACCAGTTTGGGGTTTTTCAGCGAGGCAAAGACCTGTCGGGCGTGGAGCATCTCTTTTTTAGGCACCGGGGTAAAATTCTCCCGGATGCAGAACCAGGTCAACAGGAAGCAGATAAACAACACCACCGCAGTAATAAAGAACACCGGACGCAGGCCGTAGCTGTCGGCCAGCAACCCGCCCGCCAGCGGGCCAAGCAGTGCGCCGCTCACCGAACCGGTGGACAGCGTACCCAGCGCCCAGCCGCTTTTGTGGCGCGGGATTTGCGTGGCGATCAGCGCGTTAGCGTTCGGCACAAACCCGCCCAGCAGCCCTAACACGGCGCGCAAAATAAGAAACTGCCAGATATTTTGCGCCATCCCCATCAGCAGCATGATGATCGCCATCCCCAGCGCCGAGCGCAGCAGCATGATCTTTCGCCCCTTGCGATCCGCCAGCCCACCCCAGAAGGGAGAGGCAATGGCCGAGAACAGAAAGGTGATGCTAAACACCAGCCCTGACCACATGTTCAGCGCGCTGTGGCCGCTGACGCCAAGCTGCTCGACGTACAGCGGCAGAAAAGGCATCACCAGGCTAAAGGCAGCGCCTGTGAGAAAGCAGCCCAGCCAGGTAACCGTCAGGTTACGTTTCCAGTTTATTGGCGTTTCTGAGGATGACATAACGATCCGCGTTCTGATGCGCGACGGCATCATTAAAAAAAGAAGGTAATAAGCCTGCTAATTATGCGCCTGCGTTATGATTGCTGCAATGGCAGAAGAGGGTAAAAACAGTAAGAAAACTGCGGCCAACCGGGCCGCAGGGCGTATTAATAGCGGGAAGGAACGCCTTCCGGGCGGGTTTTGAAGCGCCGGTGCAGCCACATATACTGCTCGGGCGCCAGCAGGATGCATTTTTCAACGATGTCATTCATCCACGCCGCAGTGGTTTTGGCGTCGTCCAGCGGTGGCGAACACTCCGGGTTCAGCATCATCAGCTCGTAGCCTTTGCCGTTGGCTTTACGGCGTGGGACAAACGGCACAATCGCTGCACTCGACAGCCGTGCCAGGGTCCAGGTTCCGCTGGTGGTGGCGGCATCGTCAACGGCAAAAAACGGCACAAAGACGCTGGCGCCAGGGCCGTAGTCATGATCGGGTGCATACCAGATCACTTCGCCGGATTTCAGTGCGCGGATCATCCCCTTCAGATCTTTACGGTCGATCATGCTCTTGTTGGAACGCATCCGGCCTCGGGTCTGCAGCCAGTCAATCACCGGATTGTCGTTCGGACGATAGACCCCGATCCCAGGCGCCTGCATACCGAACATACGCGCGCCAATCTCGAGGGTCAGAAAATGAATCCCGATCAGCAGTACGCCCGTATTTTGCGCCTGCAGGCTATGGACCGGTTCCATGCCGGTGCCGGTGACTTCCATCCAGCGGTTCATGCGTTTGTCCGACCAGAACCACGCCATCCCGGTTTCCATCAGTCCCATCCCGACCGATTCAAAATTTTTGACCACTAAAGCTTCGCGCTCTTGCTCGCTCATATGCGGAAAGCAGAGTTCCAGATTGCGCCGGGCAATCCGGGCACGGCGAGTCATGAAACGCATGGCCAGGCGGCCCAGACCACAGCCCAGACGATAGATCACTGGATACGGAAGTTGCACCAGTAACCATAATAAACCGATGCCGGCCCAGGTGAACCAGTGACGCGGATGCAGCAGCGCAATCGAAAATTGAGGTAAATGGGTCATGCCGTTCCCTTTTTTGTTCTGTCCTGGTGTCAGATTCTCGCATTTTTCGATTCATAACCAAAACTCATCGCAACGGAATGTTCATAAATACGACAAATGTTATTGACTGATCACGTTAGAGAAAGAAATGTAGCGCAAAATGAGAGGATGTAAATTCTCAATCTTTGCTATATGATGCCGCCCGATTTTCATTATTCAACGATTGCAGGAACCGTACACCATGCCAGTGTTACACAACCGCATTTCGAACGAAGAGTTAAAAGCGCGCATGCTGGCCGAAACCGAGCCGCGCACCACGATCTCGTTCTATAAATATTTCACTGTCGTTAATCCGCAGCAGACCCGCGATGCGCTGTATAAAGCCTTAACTGAGCTGAATGTTTTTGGCCGCATTTATCTTGCGCATGAAGGTATCAACGCCCAGATCAGCCTCCCGGCAAGCCAGGTCGATGCGTTGCGCACCTTCCTGGATGGTTTCGACCCGGCCCTGAAGGGCCTGCGGATGAATGTTGCGTTGGACGATGACGGAAAGTCGTTCTGGGTGCTGCGCCTGAAGGTGCGGGAACGCATTGTCGCCGACGGTATCGACGATCCGACGTTTAACGCCAGCGACGTGGGCGATTACCTGAAAGCGGCAGAAGTGAATGCCATGCTCGACGATCCCGACGCCCTGTTTATCGATATGCGTAACCACTACGAATATGAAGTGGGCCATTTCGAAAATGCGTTGGAAATTCCGGCCGATACTTTCCGCGAACAGTTGCCGAAAGCAGTCGAAATGATGCAGGAACATAAAGATAAGAAGATTGTGATGTATTGCACCGGCGGGATCCGCTGCGAAAAAGCCAGCGCTTTCATGAAGCATAACGGCTTCAATAAGGTCTGGCACATCGAAGGTGGGATCATTGAGTATGCCCGTCGCGCACGCGACCAGGGGCTTCCGGTACGCTTTATCGGCAAGAACTTCGTCTTTGATGAGCGGATGGGCGAGCGTATTTCTGAGGACGTTATCTCAAACTGCCACCAGTGCGGCACCGCCTGCGATACGCACACCAACTGCAAAAATGACGGCTGTCATCTGCTGTTTATTCAGTGTCCGGCCTGCGCGGAGAAGTTCCAGGGCTGCTGTAGCGAGCTGTGTAGTGAAGAGAGCGTCCTGCCTGAAGAAGAGCAGCGTCGTCGTCGCGCCGGGCGCGAGAATGGCAATAAGATCTTCAATAAGTCGCGGGGTCGTCTGAACACCCGTCTGGGTATTCCTGACCCGGAATAAGCGTACAGCCTTGCCCGGTCACGCCATGCGGACCGGGCGAGGGGCTTACTTCTGCTGCACCCCTTCCACAGAGATGACCAGCTCAACATCCTGCGATGCCGGACCCAAATCGGTGGTGATGTTGAAATCTTTCAGGTGAATTTTACCCGTCGCTTCAAAGCCCGCACGTTTCCCGCCCCACGGATCATCACCCTGACCGATCAGTTTTGCATCGAGTGTTACTGGCTTGGTCACGCCGTTAAGCGTCAGGTTGCCGGTAATATCCAGACCGTCGCCGTCTTTCTTCACTTCCGTTGAGGTGAAGGTCGCCTGCGGGAATTTCGCCACGTTGAGGAAGTCTGCGCTGCGCAGGTGCTTATCACGCTCGGCGTGGTTGGTATCCAGGCTGTTGGTATTCAGGGTGACATTAACTTTGTCGGCGGCCGGATTTTTTTCATCGAACGTAAAGGAACCGTCGAAGTCTTTAAAGGTGCCGTACAGCCAGCTGTAGCCCAGATGTTGAATGCGGAAATTGACAAAGGCGTGCTGACCTTGCTTATCAATTTTGTAGTCAGCCGCAACGGCTGAACCCGTAGCGAACAGCAGCGAGGCGACGGTTAATCCCAGCAGGCGTTTTTTCATTTTATGCTCCAGAGTCAGGTGACGCTTTGCCCAACATTCGTGTCAGGGTGGCGTCTTTATCAATAAAGTGGTGTTTCAGGGCGGCGAGGCCATGCAGTGCAGAGAGTGATACCACGCCCCACGCCAGCCACAGGTGGACGGAACCGGCCAAATCGGCCTGCGTTCCGGCATCGGCGAGCAGGGCAGGCACATCAAACAGGCCAAAGACGCTGATCGGTTTTCCATCCGCCGTCGAAATCAGATAGCCGCTGATTAGGATCGCGAAAAGTACGGCGTACAGGGCGAGATGGGCCGCTTTGGCACCGATACGCGTCAGGCGCGTCTGGCTTTTCAGCGCCGGAGGCGGCGGGGAAACACGGCGCCACAGCAGACGAACGACCAACGCCGTCATCAACACAAAGCCGATGCTTTTGTGCAACTCAGGTGCCTGGTGATACCAGCCGTCGTAATAGCTCAGGGTGACCATCCATAATCCAAGGCCAAACATGGCATAGACCGCGATGGCCATTGCCCAGTGTAAACACATGGAAATAACGCCATAACGTGTAGGGGAATTACGCACCTGCATCATGAATACCGAAATTAAATAGTCAGGGCTCAAAATGGCGTGTGGAAAACATTATTGCAAATAATATTTAATGATTTGGATTGTTAATTTATTTAGAACAATATTTTTGAATGATTGAAGCGATTAATGGTCAGGGTGGCTGTTAAAGAAGTGTTGCTGCCGTTCTAAATGGCGGGATAACGCTTTTTTATGACATTCAAATAATTTGCGCTGAAATTATAGTTATCTTAAGAATCGTCAACTTTTGTCAGTATTTATTATCAGAAGAATACAATATAAGCGATATCGAGGATAAGTAGCACGACGGACAGCAAAATATAGAGAATTAGATGCTCGCGAATATTATTGACCAGATAAAGAAAAATACGCCGCATAAAGGTTTCGACTTTGAGGTAAATAACAGGCTTCGGTAACCCGAAGCCTGACAAGATTAGCGGTTAAAACGCGACAGAGAGAAGGGCGCGAGATCAAACTCAGGGGTTTGACCCTGCGCGAACTGCGCCGCAATCTCGCCCAGCACGCTGGCGAATTTAAACCCATGCCCGCTCAGGCCGGTGATCAACAGCGTGTTGTCATGACCCGGCAGGGTGTCGATGATGAAATCTTCATCCGGGGTGTTGTCGTAGGTACAGGCTGCACCGTGGAGCAGACCGCCGATGCCCGGCAGGACGTTACGCAGAAACTTGAACGCTTCTGAGCCATCGCTGGGATAGTCGCCAAACGGCTTACGCTCGTCCGGGGAATTGATAACCTGTCCACCGTTGTGTTTGCCAATCTTGAGGGCATCTTTTTCTGACGGGAAACCGTAGAACTGATCGCCGTCAGGCAGCTCACCGGTAAAGGCCGGGAAGCGGTTCTGGTGGCTGTAGCGGCCATCGGCCTGGAACCAGGAAAACACTTTACGCACCGGCTGTACCGGCAGGTTGGGCACCAGCTGTGAAACCCAGGTCCCTGCGCTCACCAGCAGGCGGTGCGCGCTGTACTGACCTTCCGGCGTGTCGACCGTGACGCCATCGTCATGATGGGTAATTGTGCTGACCGGGCAATTAAACAGCTGCGCACAGCCGGCCTCATTTGCCAGCGCAATCCAGGTTTTAATCGCCAGCTCGCTACGCAGCACGCCAGAATTGGCTTCAAACAGCCCGATGTAATCCTCTGGCACCTGAATTTCTGGCCAGCGGCGCATCACCGTGGCGGCATCCAGCCGTTCAAGATCCAGATTAAACTGTCGGGCGCTTTGTTCGACGGTTGCCAGAAAAGTCGAATCGGAGGGCCCCAGGTTAACGACGCCAGTGCGTTCAAAAACCGGCTCTTTACTGATGTCGACCAGCTCATCCCACAGCGCCTGCGCGCGTAACACCAGTGGCACATAGCGCTCGCCTTCGCCGTACGCATGGCGCATCAGACGGGTGTCGCCGTGGTGGCTGCCTTCGGTGTGCGGCGGCATATGGGCATCAATCATCAGAACGTTCAGCCCGGCCCGGGTGGCGTAATATCCGGCAGCAGCACCAACGGACCCACTGCCAATAATGATAAGGTCGTATTTCATCAGGATCTCTTAACGCGTTTCGTGGTTAGCAGAGTAATTAACATGGCGGGGTTATACAAGGGTGAAATAATTGAGGCACCGTCAGGTGCCTGTTGGGTGAAAATGTGGCATCAACTTAATGCCGCTTATACTCATTTTCCTGGTAGTCACTGGATTCTATTTTTGCAATACCGGCTTCTAAAATAGAAATAAACTGACGTGCGACATCTGTGGTAAGCCACAGTGTCTGCCCAACTTCCGCTTCTACACGGTCGGGGTGGTTCGGGGTCTGGTAGTGCAAACGCAGCATCAGTGCGTCATAGCTGTCCACGGTGCTGATATCCCAGCCAACGAGAGGATGGGTCTGGATTACTTCATTATTCTTTTCCATCATAACCCCCTGAATACGTGTTTAAAGACAACGACTGTGAGGTTCAATGCGTGTTTTTCTGAAGCAATTTCAGTATATCAAGTAATAAGGGTTCTGAAGGGAAAAATAAACAGGCAGCAACACATTTTTCTAACATTTAGGATTGTTTGAACAATAAAACACCATGGGAAGGGTGATTTTTAAGACTTTTTCGAAATATTTTGCGGGGGAATGAAGGGCGAAAAAAAGCCGGGGCGACCCGGCAAAAAACACAATGAGGGAGCAGAATTAATCGGTAATAAACCAGTCGTCAGCGCTTTCCCAGGTTTCCTGTAAAATTTCGCTGATGCGTTCTTTATCTTCTTTTGCGCCGCCAATGACGGACAGGTTGTTGGCCCCGGCATAGCGGACGGTGACTGCACCGTTGCTCTCGGGAAATGAATCGTTTATACGGCGGGATAGTTCACCGGCCAGTGCATCCAGCGCCCCGGCAGGCAAAGCAGTGGTTCTGGCAACAGTTACTTCAATACGCATAGTAGCCCCCTGTGTTTATACTGTGTATTTATACAGTCATGCGAGCAAGCTTGCAACAGGGGGCGACGATTTTTTAGCGTTTAACTGTCCACTGCACGGTTTCACCCGCGAGGAATGGGATCAGTGTGTCATCGGTCAGGGCGATCGATTCGACCACGCTGCTCTCTTCGCGCACCAGTTCAACAAAGCTCTCGTTAACCGGCAAACCGTAGAAACGCGGGCCGTTCAGGGAACAGAAGGCTTCGAAGTGCTGCAGGGCATTCATCTCGTCAAAGACCTGCGCATAGCTGGCCAGCGCAGTCGGCGCGTTAAAGCAGCCTGCACAGCCGCAGCTGGCCTCTTTGCGGTGACGGGCATGTGGGGCTGAGTCGGTTCCGAGGAATACACGATCGCAGCCGCTGGCGACCAGCTCACGCAGCGCCTGCTGGTGGATATTGCGCTTGAGAATGGGCAGGCAGTACAGGTGCGGGCGCACGCCGCCCACCAGCATGTGGTTGCGGTTAAACATCAGGTGCTGTGGGGTAATGGTGGCGGCGAGGCGATCATTGCCGTCACGCACGTAGTCGGCCGCCTCTTTGGTGGTGATGTGTTCAAACACCACTTTCAGCCCCGGCAGACGCTGGCGCAGTGGCTCCATCACGCTGTCGATAAAACGCGCCTCGCGATCGAAAATATCGATCTCCGCGTGGGTGACTTCGCCATGCACCAGCAGCGGCATCCCCAGTTTTTCCATACGCTCCAGCACCGGCATAATGGCATCGATACTGGTCACGCCGTGGCTGGAGTTGGTGGTCGCGTTGGCCGGATAAAGCTTGGCGGCAGTAAACACGCCTTCGTTAAAGCCGCGCTCAACCTCATTCGGATCGAGGGTGTCGGTCAGGTAGCAGGTCATCAGCGGGGTAAAGTCGTGACCGGCAGGCACCGCATCAAGAATGCGCTGGCGATAGGCAATGGCCGCATCGACCGTGGTGACGGGCGGTACCAGGTTTGGCATCACAATCGCGCGGCCATAAATTTCACTGGTATACGGCACGACGATGTTGAGCATATCGCCATCGCGAAGATGGATATGCCAGTCGTCTGGGCGGCGGATTTTCAAAACCTGGGAAGATGCAGTCATGGATAGGCTCCGGCTGAGTGAGATGATTTTTGCCGGACACAAAGAATAGGGGGAAACGTTTTCGTTTGCACTCTTTTCCGTAAAAAAAGGCGCCGAAGCGCCTTCAAGGTTAGTCAGTGAAGGGGATAACGATCTCGCCTGGCTTCACTTCGATCCCTTTTGCGTACTTTTTCGCCAGTGCCTCGCCCTTGCTGTTGTCTTCTCGCAGGACGTAAGCAGGCTGCTGATTAAAGTAGTTTTGCAGCGACTGGTTCAGATAGGGCATCAGTGTCTGCAGGAACGGTTTCATCTTATCCGGTGTCACCACGGCCTCGGCGATCTCCATCTGCTGCAGGTAGATAGCGCCTTTTTCTTTGTTAAACACCGGCAGGGCTTTTAACTTCAGTTTGATATTGGCTTTCTGGCTGCCGAACAGGGAGTTCATATCCAGGCTGGCATCGCCGGAAAGCACCACTTTGTTGGGTTCTTCGCGGCCAATCTGGCTGGCAAGATTGGTCAGGACGATATGCGCATCGGCAACGCCGGGCACGCCAATATCCTTCGAGAAGTTATTGCGCTTCTGCAGCGCCTGATTAATTTCCTGCTCGCTGACGGTGTACTGTGTAAGCTGATTACATCCCACCAGCAGGCCGCAAACCATTAACGCAGCGGCAATTACAATCTTTTTCATGGGTTCCCTCGACAGAATGTCAGCGCCTTAATTATGACGCGACAGTATGTCAGGGGTGACTGGCTCAAACCAGCAGAAAAAGCCGATAGGAAGTGGGCGGTCTGAATGAGACCGCCCGGAGAGGGATTACAGCGCCTGGGACGACAGCAGGTTCACCTGAGTCTGCTTGGCCATATTATCGCGGTAATCGGCGACCCGCGTCGGCCAGCTGATACCCGCGACAATCGTCAGATTGCGCAGCAGCGGGAACAGGTGGATATCGTCATCCGACAATTCGCCATTTACCGCGTTAGGCTTGACGATAAGCTTATCCAGCGCCCGGAGATCGTCGCTGATGTTCTTCACCAGCCCCGCCGAATGGGACAGATGCTCCGCGAAGCTACCGATGGCCTCCTCTTTTCTCGCCACAAAGCTGGCGCGCGCCTGCGGGGTAGAGAACTCATCAAAGGCGCCTTTTGCAAAGCGGGGGATCAGCAGGCGGTTGGCATAGCCGTTGACCTTGCGCAGCCATTCGGCAATCGCCGGATTTTGCTTGCCGGTTAGCAGCGGCTGGCCATCAAGTGCGTCTACATAGCGCACGATATCCATGCTTTCGGGCAGATAACGGCTGTCATCTTTTTGCAGGATTGGCACCATTTTTTTACCAATCATCCGCGTTGGCGTGGCGTCGTCGTCACTCAGGAGCGTTATCCTTTCGACGGGAAGATTTTTAAGGCCAAAAATCATGCGGGCTTTCACACAGAACGGGCAGTGATCGTAAATATAAAGTTTCACGTTTCTCCTCCAGTGGTTGACCATCAATATTCAGTATGGCGGAGAAAAAAGCCCGTTACAAATCAGGCACCCGGTTCAAGCATGCCTGGCGCGCTGCGCTTGTGGCTAAATTGCCAGCCCAGCGCGAAGAAGGTCATGACCCCAATCAGCGCCAGCATCACCCACGGCAGCTCCGGCTGGTTAAAGGCTTTACCGGCATCGAACAGCCAGCCGCCCCCGGCATAGCCGAGCGCGCCGCCAATCGCCAGACCAAGGCGGCTAAAGCCCATGTAGCTGCCGCGCGCCCGGGCATCGGCCAGTTTCGCGCTTAATGTTTCACGCGCCGGTTCCGCAATAATCGAGCCGATATAGAACGTGCAGATCAGCATAAACAGCTGCTGTAACGAGCTCACCATACCGATCGGCAGCATGCTCAGGGACATCAGCAGCAGTCCGGCCATCAGGCGATGCTCAAGACGAAAACGCTTTTCGCTCCAGCGGGCGATGGGGTACAGCAGGCTCAGCGACAGGCAGGCTTCGATGGCGTACATCCACTTCACTGCTGCCGGGGAACCGGCAATATCATTGACCATGATCGGCAGCATCAACATCACCTGGACGCCCAGCATGTAATAACCTGCCAGCGTCAGCACGTAGGTGATAAAGCGTTTATCGCGCCATACCCGGTTGAGTCCCTCGCGGACCGGCGCTTTAACGGTCGACAGTTTCCAGGCGGGCAGCAGCCAGGCGTTAAACCCGGCGCAGAGAATAAACAGCACCGCCCCGGTGGCGCACACCAGGCGGAAGTCGTATTGCAGTAGCCAGCTTCCTAACAGCGCGCCAACCACCGCGCCGGCGCTATCCTGCATCATCAGCAGGGAGAAAAAGCGCCCACGCTGCTGAGGGCGAATCAGCTTCACCACCAGCGCGGTACGCGGCGGGTCGAACAGCGTGCCGCCAAGGCCGGAAATAATACAGGATACCCACAAAAGCCAGGGTTCATGGGCCACCGCCATGGTGGCAAACCCCGCGGCACGCAGCAGCATCCCGGTGACGATCATCGGTTTGGCGCCAAAGCGATCGGCAATCGCACCGCCAAAGACCCCCAGTCCCTGCTGAACGAGCTGGCGAAGCCCCAGCGCGATCCCGACCATTAATGCCGCCCAGCCCATCTGATCGACAAAGCGAATCGAAATGAGGGGGAAAACGACAAAAAAGCCAAGCACAACCAGCATGTTATCGACTAACAGGAAACATTTACCCAGGTTACGGGCCTGCGAGATACGGGACATTTCCCCTCCAGGGGAATAAAGATGATAAGCGCGCTAATATTCTGCGTTGTTGCCGGGGGTTTTCCCACACAACCTGTCACAATATTTTTTTATCAAGAGGTGACTTTGATTCAGGTTTTTCATCGAAAAAGGTGAAAAGCAGTAAAAAGGGTATGTCACTGTTTTCCCAGACGGCAATGGCGCAGGTATAGTAAAGCTAACGGGTCAAGGTTGTAACGGGAAGGAGTGGTATCAATGTTTGGCTATCGCAGTAATGTGCCGAAAGTGCGCCTGACGACCGACCGGCTGGTGGTTCGCCTGGTGCACGAGCGTGATGCCTGGCGTCTGGCGGACTACTACGCTGAAAATCGTCAGTTTTTAAAACCCTGGGAACCCGTACGCGATGAAAGTCACTGTTATCCTTCCGGCTGGCAGGCGCGGCTAAGCATGATCGCGGAGTTCCACAGGCAGGGCTCGGCGTTCTATTTTGCGCTGCTCGATCCTGATGAGAAAGAGATCATCGGGATTGCCAACTTCTCTAACGTGGTGCGGGGCTCGTTCCATGCCTGCTATCTGGGCTATTCCATCGGGCAAAAATGGCAGGGGCAGGGGCTGATGTACGAGGCGCTGATCTCGGCGATCCGCTACATGCAGCGCACCCAACATATCCACCGGATTATGGCTAACTATATGCCGCACAATCAGCGCAGTGGCGGTTTACTGGCGCGCCTCGGATTCGAAAAAGAGGGCTACGCCAAAGATTACCTGCTGATAGACGGCGAATGGCGCGATCATGTTCTGACGGCGCTGACCACCCAACAATGGAGCGCCGGGCGCTAAGGAACAGAAATGAAATATCAGTTAAGCGCCACCGAAGCGCGCGTGATTGGCTGCCTGCTGGAAAAGCAGGTCACCACGCCGGAGCAGTATCCGCTCTCGGTCAATGCCGTCACCCTCGCCTGTAATCAAAAAAGCAACCGTGAACCGGTGATGAATCTCGCCGAGCATGAGGTGCAGGATCAGCTGGATGCCCTGGTGAAGCGCCATTATCTGCGGACCGTTAGCGGGTTTGGCAATCGCGTCACCAAGTACGAGCAGCGCTTTTGTAACTCTGAGTTTGGTGCCCTGAAGCTGAGTTCGGCGGAGGTCGCTATCATCGCTACCCTGCTGCTACGCGGGGCGCAAACGCCTGGCGAACTGCGTACCCGTGCAGCAAGAATGCATGAATTCGCTGATACCCAGCAGGTGGAGCAAACCCTTGAGGCGTTAGCCAGCCGGGAAGATGGCCCCTTCGTGCTGCGCCTCGGGCGCGAGCCCGGCAAGCGCGAAAGCCGCTTTATGCACCTGTTCAGCGGCGACGTTGAAACGCTGAACACTGTGCCAGAGGCCGTTGCCCCGGTGGCAGACGATGGCCTGGCGGCTCGCGTTGAGGCGCTGGAGAACGAAGTCGAAGAACTGAAACAGCGGCTTGATTCGCTGCTGGCACATCTGGGAGATTAACGGTGACAAAATTACGAGTAGGCGTAGTTGGCCTTGGCGGCATTGCGCAAAAAGCCTGGCTGCCGGTGCTGAGTACCGCCACCGACTGGACGTTACAGGGGGCGTGGTCGCCTTCACGCGATAAGGCGCTGCGGATTTGCGAGTCCGTGCGCATGCCCTACCTGGGTTCGCTGCAGGATCTGGCTCGCGAATGTGATGCGGTGTTTGTTCATACCTCGACGGCGACCCACTATCAGGTGGTCAGCGAGCTGCTGCAGGCGGGGGTTCACGTCTGCGTCGATAAACCGCTGGCGGATAATCTTGCCGACGCCGAGCGTCTGATTGAGCTCGCCGCGCAGAAAAAACTGACCCTGATGGTCGGCTTTAACCGCCGCTTTGCGCCGCTCTATCAGCAGCTCAAATCGCAGCTTAACGGCGCGGCCTCGCTGCGCATGGATAAGCACCGCAGCGACAGCATCGGGCCGAACGACCTGCGCTTTACGCTGCTGGATGATTATCTGCACGTGGTGGACACCGCCCTGTGGCTGGCGGGTGACAACGTTCGCTTAACCGGTGGCACGCTGCAGACCAACGATCAGGGGGCGATGGTCTATGCCGAGCACCATTTCAGCGCGGATAATCTACAGGTAACGACCTCTATGCACCGCCGGGCAGGCAGCCAGCGGGAGTGGGTCCAGGCGGTCACCGATGGCGGGCTGCTGGATGTCACCGATATGCGCGAGTGGCGAGAAGAGCGGGGCGCGGGCGTGGTGACGCCCGCTATTCCGGGCTGGCAAAGTACCCTTGAACAGCGCGGATTTGCCGGCTGCGCCCGTCACTTTATCGAATGCGTGCAAAATCAGACGGTTCCTGAAACTGCGGGTGAACAGGCGATCCGCGCCCAGCGTATCGTGGAGAAGCTGTGGCGCGATGCCATCAGCGAATAACCCGCTGTAACATCTGGCGATAGCAATTCCGCCGTTTCGGGGTAGACTACGCGCTATTGTTTTGTAGGCCGGGTAAGCGTCACGCCACCCGGCGAAAATTCGCCTGCTTTGCAGGCGTTTTCCGTTTGGTAGTGGAAATTCACGTTAATGAACTTATTAAAATCGCTGGCGGCCGTCAGCTCGATGACCATGTTCTCGCGCGTGCTGGGGTTTGCACGCGACGCCATTGTGGCGCGGGTCTTTGGTGCAGGGATGGCGACGGACGCCTTTTTTGTCGCCTTCAAGCTGCCAAATCTGCTGCGCCGTATTTTTGCTGAGGGGGCATTTTCCCAGGCGTTTGTGCCGATTCTGGCGGAGTACAAAAGTAAACAGGGTGAAGACGCCACACAGGTGTTTGTGTCGTATGTGTCGGGCCTGCTGACCCTCGCGCTGGCAATTGTGACGGTGGTGGGGATGCTGGCCGCCCCGTGGGTAATTATGGTGACGGCACCGGGTTTTGCCGACACCGCCGATAAGTTCGCCCTGACCACGCAGCTGCTGCGTATCACCTTCCCCTATATCCTGCTGATTTCGCTGGCCTCGCTGGCGGGGGCGATCCTTAATACCTGGAACCGCTTCTCGGTCCCGGCCTTTGCGCCGACCTTCCTTAACATCAGCATGATCGGTTTTGCGCTGTTTGCCGCACCACACTTTAACCCACCGGTGTTGGCACTCGCCTGGGCCGTTACCGTCGGAGGGGTTCTGCAGCTGGCTTATCAACTGCCGCATCTGAAGAAGATTGGCATGCTGGTCCTGCCGCGCATTAGCTTTCGCGATGCCGGGGCGATTCGGGTGGTCAAGCAGATGGGACCGGCAATTCTCGGGGTGTCTGTCAGCCAGATTTCTCTGATCATCAACACCATCTTTGCCTCGTTCCTGGTCTCCGGATCGGTGTCGTGGATGTACTACGCCGACCGTCTGATGGAGTTCCCCTCCGGGGTGCTGGGCGTGGCGCTGGGCACCATTCTGCTGCCGTCGCTGTCGCGCAGTTTTGCCAGCGGCAACCACGATGAGTATTGCCGCCTGATGGACTGGGGATTGCGCCTTTGCTTCCTGCTGGCGCTGCCGAGCGCGGTGGCGTTGGGGATCCTCGCGAAACCGCTGACCGTGTCCTTGTTCCAGTACGGTAAATTTAGCGCCTTTGATGCGCTGATGACCCAGCGCGCGCTGGTGGCTTACTCCGTTGGGCTGATGGGGTTGATTGTGGTGAAGGTACTGGCTCCGGGCTTTTACTCGCGTCAGGACATCAAAACACCGGTCAAAATTGCCATCGTGACGCTGATTATGACCCAGCTGATGAACCTGGTGTTTATCGGTCCGCTCAAGCACGCCGGTCTGTCGCTCTCTATCGGCCTCGGGGCCTGCCTGAATGCCGGATTGCTGTACTGGCAATTGAGAAAACAGAAGATTTTTACCCCGCAGCCGGGCTGGTCAAGTTTCCTGGTGCGTCTGGTGATTGCCGTGCTGGTGATGGCGGCGGCGCTGCTGGGCATGATGCACGTGATGCCGGACTGGGCGCAGGGCACCATGTTCTACCGTCTGCTGCGCCTGATGGCGGTGGTGGTGGTCGGTGTGGTGGCGTACTTCGCGACCCTTGCGGCGCTGGGCTTTAAGCTAAAAGAGTTCGCCCGCCGCACGGCGTAAACACAAAAAGGGCGTACCTGTCGGTACGCCCTGTTCTTAATTATTCAGCGCTCAAATCGTGAACTTCTTCCCACCGCTGCGTGAATTGGACGTTTGACCGTCCGCACCATACAGCCCCGTCTCCTGGTGCGGTTTAAGCACCTCCAGCGCCTGCTGATTACGGGTTATTTGACCTTCGAGTAGCCAGCCATTGTGCTGATTGAGATCGCGCAGATGCTGGGTTTTTTCAGTAATAGTTTGCCAGCGCTCGGCGACATCGTCATTGGCGCTACGGCGAGCCTGTTGCTCCGCGCGACGCTGCTGCTCCAGATAGTCGAGGGTGGCCAGCAGCGAGCTTTTATCTTCAGTAATGCGCTGCAACGCGCTGCCGTGAACATTACCGGCAGACAGCTGTTGTTGTTCGGCATCCATCACCGTTTTCAGGTCGTTTAACACAACCGTCATTTGATCCATTATTTCCGTCAGACGACTCATACGGTGGTTACTCTAAGAAACTTTGCGCTTCCTGGATCAGCGCGTCGGCGATTTTACTGGTATCCATTTTCAGCTCACCGTTGCGGATCGCAGTTTTAAGCGATTCAACGCGTTCCATGTTGATGTCGTTGCTGCCCGGCTGCATCAGCTTCGCCTGGGCATCGCTCAGCGTAACGCTGGCGCTGGTACTGTCGGCGCTGGCCGATTTTTGCAGGCGCGTTTTTGCCGTTGCAGTGTCATGCAATTCGCGAGGTTGTACAGTGCTAACCGGCTTCAGGGGCGATGTACGATCAATGCTCATTATGTTGTCCTCATCGAGGGTTGGCGGCGTGAGCGCCTGACATTTTCATTTGTTAATGATTTATCGGCAGCCGCTGCATAATCTTTAAAAAGATTATAGGTTAATCAGAATATTCCCATCAGAATCGACCGTTCCGCTCACCACCTGGCCGGAAGTCATCCTGACGCGCGCGTTCTGGGCGACGGCCGCGTTGTTCAGAGCCTTACCTTCACCGTTGACGCTAAAGCCCTCGCCGCTGGCAATCACCATCACTCGCTGCCCGGCTTTGATCCGCCAGGACTGGCGCAGCATCGACAGCTGCAGAGGCTGGCCGGGGGCCACGTCGCGCAGGCTGACGGCATTCTGTGCCTGGTTAATGTCCAGCATGGTGCGCGGAGGAAGCTGATCCAGCCTGCCACGCTTTAGCGAGACGCTCCCCGGCTGCACGATGCCACCCCGGGGGATGGCCTGGGACGCGACAACATAATCGCCCGTCGCCTGAACTGCAACTTGTATAAAGCGTTTCTCATTACCGCAGAGGGCGGTAACGCTCACGTTGCCCCACAGTTTGCTGTTGCCCAGGACGCTAAAGGCCGGCATTTCGCAGGAGGGGAGCATCGTCGGCGGCGTGCGAACCTGAACCGTCACTTCATCGCTAAACCCGGTCAGACGCTGGGTAAAAAACGCCGTCAGCTGGGCGTTAAGATCCTGCGCCAGCGAGACAGAGCTCCAGAGAAGTAAGGTTGCGGTCATGCCACGTTTTAACGCCATATCGCCAGTACCCGTCGGTTCGAGAATGAGCAGAATTCTACCTGTAGCGGATTCGCATCAACGCAATAAATAGCGACGCATTTTGCGCTTATTCCGTCGATGACGGGCATGGGTTGAGATTTAAGCTATCCACTGAAATTTTGCCCTCAGCGGAGGATATATGCTCGATAGACTCGACGCCTCGCTACGTTTTCAGCAGGAAGCGCTCAATTTACGCGCCCAGCGTCAGGAAATTCTGGCGGCCAATATCGCGAACGCCGATACCCCAGGGTTTCAGGCGCGTGATATCGATTTTTCCAGTGAACTGAAGAAAGTCATGGAGCGTGGGCGGGCTGAAAATAGCGGTGTCGCCCTTACGCTGACGTCCGCTCGCCACATTCCCGCCGCGACCGTGACGACCCCGAACACCGATTTACTTTATCGCATTCCCGACCAGCCATCCCTCGACGGCAACACCGTTGATATGGATCGGGAGCGTACGCAGTTTGCCGACAACAGCCTGCAGTACCAGATGGGGCTGACCGTTCTCGGCGGACAGATCAAAGGCATGATGAACGTCCTGCAGGGGGGTAACTAAGTTTGGCCTTACTGAATATTTTTGATATCGCCGGTTCCGCGCTCACCGCGCAGTCCCAACGCCTGAACGTGGCGGCCAGTAACATGGCTAACGCCGACAGCGTAACCGGCCCGGACGGCCAACCTTACCGCGCCAAGCAGGTCGTTTTCCAGGTCGATGCTGCACCCGGTGCTGCCACCGGCGGGGTAAAAGTGGCGAATGTGATTGAGAGCCAGGCACCGGACAAACTGGTGTACGAGCCCGGCAATCCGCTGGCGGATGCCAGTGGCTACGTCAAAATGCCCAACGTGGATGTGGTGGGCGAAATGGTGAACACCATGTCGGCTTCCCGTAGCTACCAGGCCAACGTTGAAGTGCTGAACACGGTGAAGAGCATGATGCTCAAAACGCTCACTCTGGGCCAGTAAAGGAGAGACCAATGTCCATCGCCGTCAATATGAATGACCGGACGAATACCGCCGTCAGCGGGACCAGCGGCACCACGGGCAGCACTTCGCTGACCGGGAATAGCGCCTCTGACCTGCAGGGTAGCTTCCTGACGCTGCTCGTTGCGCAGCTGAAAAACCAGGATCCTACCAACCCGATGGAGAACAACGAACTGACGACGCAGCTTGCGCAGATCAGCACCGTGAGCGGCATCGAAAAACTGAACACCACGCTGGGCTCCATTTCCGGGCAGATCGACAACAGCCAGTCGATGCAGGCCAGCACCCTGATCGGTCATGGCGTCATGATCCCAGGAACCACGGTTCTGGCGGGTACCAACGGTGCCGAAGGCTCCACAACGACCTCCACCACGCCGTTTGGCGTTGAGCTGCAGCAGAGCGCGGACAAAGTCACCGCCACCATCACCGACAAGAACGGTGCGGTGGTGCGCACGATTGATATCGGCGAGCTGAAAGCGGGCGTCCATACCTTTACCTGGGACGGGACGATGACCGATGGCGCCAGCGCGCCAAATGGCTCTTATAACGTTGCGATTTCCGCCAGCAGCGGCAGCACTCAGCTGGTGGCACAGCCACTACAGTTTGCGCTGGTGCAGGGCGTCATTCGCAACGGCAACGGTAACACGCTGGATCTGGGTACTTACGGAACCACTACGCTCGACGAAGTTCGGCAGATTATTTAAGCCCTAATACTTATCAGGAGTAAGTCATGGCCTTTTCTCAAGCGGTCAGCGGCCTGAATGCTGCGGCCACTAACCTCGATGTCATCGGTAACAACATTGCCAACTCCGCGACCTATGGTTTTAAGTCCGGTAGCGCCTCTTTCGCCGACATGTTCGCCGGCTCCAAAGTGGGTCTGGGCGTAAAAGTCGCCGGGATCACTCAGGACTTCAGCGACGGCACCACCACTAACACCGGTCGTGGCCTCGATGTTGCCATCAGCCAGAACGGTTTCTTCCGCATGCTCGACAGCAACGGTTCGGTTTACTACAGCCGTAACGGTCAGTTCAGCCTCGACGAAAACCGCAACCTGGTGAACATGCAGGGTCTGCAGCTGACCGGCTTCCCGGCAGCAGGCAGCCCACCGACGGTGCAGACTGGCGCGAACCCACAGGCGATCTCCATTCCTGTCGACCTGATGCCCGCGAAAGCAACCACCACCAGTAGCCAGCAGATCAACCTGAACTCCACCGACACCGTGCCAACGGTTGCGTTTGATGCCACCTCGGTGAACCCAAACTCGGACAGCTACAACAAAAAAGGCACCATCACCGTTTTCGACACCCAGGGTAACGCCCACAACATGTATGTCTACTACGTGAAAACGGCAGACAACAAGTGGGATCTGTATACCCAGGATGGCAGCGTAGCCAACGCGAAAATCACCAAATCAGCGCAGATGAACTTCGACAGTAACGGCAATCTGGAAGGGGTTTACAACTACAGTGCGGCGGGTGTGCTGAGCGCGACCAAGAACGCCAACCCGGCGATCAACGTGACCACCGACCCGTTAAGCGGTGCGATTCCGGTGACCTTTGCGCTGAGCTTCCTTAACTCAATGCAGCAGAACACCGGCGCAAACAACATCGTGGCTACCAACCAGGACGGCTACAAGCCGGGTGACCTGGTGAGCTATCAGATTAATGACGACGGCACGGTGGTAGGTAATTACTCCAACGAACAAAACCAGCTGCTCGGGCAGGTTGTACTGGCGAACTTCGCCAACAACGAAGGCCTGCAGTCTGAAGGTAACAACGTCTGGTCGGCAACCCAGTCCTCTGGCGTGGCCCTGCTGGGCACCGCGGGCAGCGGTAACTTCGGTACCCTGACCAACGGCGCGCTGGAAGCTTCCAACGTGGATCTGAGTAAAGAGCTGGTCAATATGATCGTCGCGCAGCGTAACTATCAGTCGAACGCGCAGACCATCAAAACCCAGGATCAGATCCTCAACACGCTGGTTAACCTCCGCTAATTGGCTGACGGGATAGCTTAATGGATCACGCAATTTATACCGCGATGGGCGCTGCCAGTCAGACGCTCAATCAGCAGGCAGTGACCGCCAGTAACCTGGCGAATGCTTCAACGCCGGGTTTTCGTGCGCAGCTCAATGCGCTGCGCGCGGTGCCGGTGGAAGGGTTGACCCTGCCAACGCGTACCCTGGTGGTCGCCTCTACGCCGGGTGCCGACATGACGCCAGGGCAGATGGACTACACCTCGCGTCCGCTCGACGTGGCCTTACAGCAGGATGGCTGGCTGGCGGTGCAAACCGCTGACGGCGGCGAAGGCTATACCCGTAACGGGAATATCCAGGTCGATGCCGTTGGACAGCTGACCATTCAGGGTCATCCGGTTATCGGTGAAGCCGGTCCGATCACCGTGCCGGAAGGCTCGGAGATTACCATCGCTGCCGACGGCACGATCTCGGCGTTAAACCCGGGCGATCCGCCGAATACCGTGGCCCCGGTGGGTCGTCTGAAGCTGGTGAAAGCCGAAGGCAACGAAGTGCAGCGCGGCGACGACGGGATGTTCCGTCTGAGCCAGGCGGCACAGGCGACCCGTGGCGCAACCCTGCAGGCCGACCCGAGTATCCGCGTGATGTCCGGGGTGCTGGAAGGCAGTAACGTCAAGCCGGTTGCCGCGATGGCCGACATGATTGCCAGCGCGCGTCGTTTTGAAATGCAGATGAAGGTGATCTCCAGCGTGAATGAAAACGCCGGACGCGCCAACCAGCTGCTGTCAATGAGTTAACAGGACTCCTTATGATCAGTTCTTTATGGATCGCGAAAACTGGCCTCGACGCGCAGCAAACCAATATGGACGTGATCGCCAACAACCTGGCGAACGTCAGCACCAATGGTTTTAAGCGTCAGCGTGCGGTTTTCGAAGATTTGCTTTATCAAACCATCCGCCAGCCGGGTGCGCAGTCGTCTGAACAGACTACGCTGCCGTCGGGTCTGCAGATTGGTACCGGGGTTCGCCCGGTGGCGACCGAACGTCTGCACAGCCAGGGCAACTTGTCCCAGACCAACAACAGCAAAGATGTGGCGGTCAAAGGCCAGGGCTTCTTCCAGGTGCAGCTGCCGGACGGAACCTCTGCCTACACTCGCGACGGTTCGTTCCAGGTGGATCAGAACGGCCAGCTGGTGACGGCGGGCGGTTTCCAGGTTCAGCCTGCGATCACCGTTCCGGCTAACTCCCTGAGCATCACTATCGGGCGTGACGGGGTGGTGAGCGTGACCCAGCAGGGTCAGGCCGCGCCGGTGCAGGTGGGGCAGTTGAACCTCACCACCTTTATGAACGATACCGGTCTGGAAAGCATCGGTGAGAACCTGTACATCGAAACCCAGTCCTCTGGTGCGCCGAACGAAAGCACACCGGGGCTGAACGGGGCAGGTCTGCTGTATCAGGGGTATGTGGAAACCTCAAACGTTAACGTCGCGGAAGAGCTGGTGAACATGATCCAGGTTCAGCGTGCGTACGAAATTAACAGTAAAGCAGTGTCGACGACCGACCAGATGCTGCAGAAACTGACGCAACTTTAAGGTGTAGTCCGGTGCGGTCAACGCCGCACCGGCTCCCTGTTTTCGAAGATGAAGGCAATGCAAAAAAACGCGGCGATTCGTTATCCGGTATTGACTCTCCTGGCGGTGACCCTCAGCGGGTGCGCGTGGGTTCCGTCTAAACCTCTGGTCCAGGGTGCGACTTCCGCCCAACCCATTCCCGGCCCAACGCCGATTGTGAATGGCTCTATTTTCCAGACCGCGCAGCCGATTAACTACGGTTATCAGCCGCTGTTTGAAGACCGTCGTCCGCGCAATATCGGCGACACGCTGACTATCCAGCTGCAGGAAAACGTCAGCGCCAGCAAAAGCTCGTCGGCGAATGCCAGCCGTGACGGGAAAACCAATTTCGGCTTCGACACCGTACCGCGCTATCTGCAGGGCCTGTTCGGCAATGCCCGCGCCGATGTCGATGCCTCTGGCGGCAACTCCTTTAACGGTAAAGGCGGCGCCAATGCCAGCAACACCTTTAGCGGCACGTTGACGGTCACCGTCGACCAGGTGCTGGCGAACGGCAACTTACACGTCGTGGGTGAAAAACAGATCGCCATCAACCAGGGCACGGAGTTTATTCGTTTCTCCGGTGTGGTTAACCCGCGCACCATCAGCGGCTCCAACACTGTACCGTCCACCCAGGTGGCCGATGCGCGCATTGAGTACGTCGGCAACGGCTACATCAATGAAGCGCAGAATATGGGCTGGATGCAGCGTTTCTTCCTTAACTTATCGCCGATGTAAGCGAGGTGACACATGTTTAAAATTCTCTTCGCAGCGACTCTGGCACTGGTGGCGACCTTCGCCCAGGCCGAACGGATCCGTGATTTGACCAGCGTGCAGGGCGTACGTGAAAACTCCCTGATCGGTTACGGTCTGGTCGTTGGGCTTGACGGAACAGGTGACCAGACCACCCAGACGCCGTTCACTACCCAGAGCCTGAACAACATGCTCTCCCAGCTTGGCATTACCGTGCCGGCTGGCACCAACATGCAGCTGAAAAACGTGGCGGCAGTGATGGTCACCGCGTCGTACCCGGCGTTTTCGCGTCAGGGACAGACCATCGATGTGGTGGTCTCCTCGATGGGTAACGCCAAAAGTCTGCGCGGCGGCACCCTGCTGATGACCCCGCTGAAAGGGGTAGACAGCCAGGTTTACGCCCTGGCGCAGGGCAACATTCTGGTCGGCGGTGCAGGTGCATCCGCAGGCGGCAGCAGCGTGCAGGTTAACCAGCTTAACGGCGGGCGCATCACCGGCGGCGCGATTATCGAACGTGAACTGCCAACCCAGTTCGGTGCCGGGAACACCATCAACCTGCAGCTGAATGACGACGACTTCACCCTCGCGCAGCAGATTGCCGACACCATCAACCGCAGCCGTGGCTTCGGTAGCGCAACCGCACTGGATGCGCGCACGGTGCAGATCCGCACCTCCAGCGGCGGCAGCAATCAGGTCCGTCTGCTGGCGGATATCCAGAATATGGAAGTCAACGTCACCCCGCAGGACGCCAGAGTGATCATCAACTCGCGCACCGGATCGGTGGTGATGAACCGCGAAGTCACGCTCGATAACTGCGCTGTGGCGCAGGGTAACCTGTCGGTGACGGTAAACCGCTCGGCCAACGTCAGCCAGCCGGATACGCCATTTGGCGGCGGCCAGACGGTGGTTACACCGCAAACCCAGATTGATATGCGCCAGAGCGGTGGCTCGTTGCAGAGCATAACCTCCAGCGCCAACCTGAATAACGTCGTGCGCGCGCTGAATGCACTGGGTGCGACGCCAATCGACCTGATGTCCATTCTGCAATCGATGCAGAGTGCCGGTTGTCTGCGTGCCAAAGTGGAAATCATCTAATGCTGACCGATAGCAAACTGCTGACCAGCGCGGCCTGGGATACCCAGTCGCTCAACGACCTGAAAGCCAAAGCAGGCAAAGATCCGGCGGGTAATATCCGCCCGGTTGCCCGCCAGGTAGAGGGCATGTTTGTGCAGATGATGCTGAAAAGCATGCGTGAGGCGCTGCCGAAAGACGGCATGTTCAGCAGCGACTCGACGCGACTGTATACCAGCATGTATGACCAGCAGATTGCGCAGCAGATGACCTCCGGTAAAGGATTAGGGCTCGCCGATGTGATTGTTAAGCAGATGGCGGCCGCCCAGGGCGTGCCGCCGGAAGAGCAGCCTCAGCAGGTACCGATGAAGTTCGATCTGGAAACGGTGACCAGCTATCAAAATCAGGCCCTGACGCAGATGGTGCGCAAGGCGCTGCCGAAAACACTCGAAAGTAACGATGAACCGCTGACCGGTGACAGTAAAGACTTCCTTGCCCAGCTCTCGCTGCCAGCGCGTCTTGCCAGTGAACAGAGCGGCGTCCCGCATCACCTGATCCTCGCCCAGGCGGCGCTGGAATCCGGCTGGGGGCAGCGGCAGATCCGCCGTGAGAATGGCGAGCCGAGCTTCAACATTTTTGGGGTGAAGGCGTCGGGAAGCTGGAAAGGGCCGACCACGGAAATCACCACCACCGAATTTGAAAATGGAGAAGCGAAAAAAGTCAAAGCGACATTCCGCGTATACAGCTCGTATCTGGAAGCGCTTTCCGATTACGTCAACCTGTTGAGCCGCAATCCGCGCTACGCCGCCGTGACCCAGGCCGCCACCGCAGAGCAAGGCGCACAGGCGCTGCAGAGCGCTGGCTACGCCACCGACCCGCAGTATGCCCGCAAACTGACCAGCATGATCCAGCAGCTCAAATCGATGGGCGAGAAAGTCAGCAAAGCCTACAGCAACGATCTCGAAAATCTGTTCTGAAAAGTGCTCAAGTCCGGGTGGAGACTGCCGATAATCTTCATCAGGACTCGTGTCTAAAGAATAAAAGGAACCCCCATGTCCAGTTTGATCAACAGCGCCATGAGTGGCCTCAGCGCGGCACAGGCAGCGCTGAATACCGCCAGTAATAACATTTCAAGCTATAACGTGACGGGTTATACCCGCCAGACGACGGTGCTGAGCGCTTCAAACAGCACCCTGACCGGCGGCGGTTGGGTTGGCAACGGCGTGTATGTCTCCGGGGTCCAGCGCGAATATGATTCATTCATTACCAACCAGCTGCGCACGGCGCAGAACCAGAGCAGCGCCCTGAATACCCGCTATCAGCAGATGTCAAAAATTGACGATGTGCTGTCCGGCACCACCAACAACCTGTCAACGACGATGCAGGGCTTCTTTACCAGCCTGCAAACCCTGGTCAGCAATGCCGAAGATCCGGCTGCGCGTCAGACGGTATTAGGCAAGGCCGATGGCCTGGTAAACCAGTTTAAAGTCAACGACCAGTACCTGCGCGACCAGGATAAGCAGATCAACATCGCCATCGGCACCAGCGTGGATCAGATCAACAACTACGCGAAGCAGATTGCGAACCTCAACGATCAGATTTCTAAACTGACCGGCGTAGGGGCAGGGGCATCGCCAAACAACCTGCTCGATCAGCGCGACCAGCTGGTGAGCGAACTGAACCAGGTTATCGGCGTTGAAGTTTCGGTCCAGGACGGCGGCACCTATAACGTGTCGTTTGGCAATGGCTACAACCTGGTGCAGGGCAGCACCGCCAGTCAGCTGGCGGCCGTGAAGTCCAGCGCCGATCCTTCCCGTACCACCGTGGCGTTTGTTGACGTGGCGGCGGGCAGCGTGGAGATCCCGGAGAAGCTGCTGACCAACGGATCGCTCGGCGGATTGTTGACCTTCCGTACCGAAGAGCTCGATACCGCGCGCAATACCCTCAATCAGCTGGCGCTCTCTTTCGCCAACGCCATGAACACCCAGCATGCCAAGGGCTTTGATGCCGAAGGCAATCCCGGTGGTAAATTATTCGACATCGGTTCGCCAGCGGTGCTGGCTAACAGCAAAAATAGCGGTTCGGCCACTGTGTCTGCCACCATCAACGTGGCGGAAAGCACCAAAGTCCAGGCCACCGATTACAAGATGGAGTTTGACGGCGGTAACTGGAAGATCACCCGTCTGTCCGATAAAACCAGCGTGACGGCTACCGATGACGGCAACGGCAATTTGTCGTTCGACGGCCTGACGGTCAACGTTTCCGGCGCTGCCGGTAATAAAGACAGCTTTATTATCAAGCCGGTCGCGAATGCCATCGTCAATATGGACCTGATGATCAGCGACGAATCGAAGCTGGCCCTTGCGTCGGACCCTGCGGACGGTGAGAGCGATAACCGCAACGGACAGGCGCTGCTGGATCTGCAAAACAGCAAAGTGGTGGGTGGCAATAAAACCTTCAACGATGCCTATGCCTCACTGGTCAGTACCGTCGGCAGCAAAACAGCGACCTTGAAAACGAGCAATACGACACAGGCGAACGTGGCGACGCAGCTGAGCAATCAGCAGCAGTCCATTTCCGGGGTTAACCTCGACGAAGAGTATGGCAACCTGCAGCGCTTCCAGCAGTACTACCTGGCGAATGCCCAGGTACTGCAAACCGCCAGCACGCTCTTCGATGCGTTAATTAATATTCGCTAAGGCCGAGGTGAACGATGCGTATTAGCACCCAGATGATGTATCAGCAGAACATGCGCGGGATCACCGATTCCCAGAGCAAGTGGATGGGCTACGGTGAGCAGATGTCCACCGGGCAGCGCGTTAACCGACCTTCGGATGACCCGATTGCCGCTTCGCAGGCGGTGGTGTTATCCCAGGCGCAGTCGCAGAACAGCCAGTTTACGCTGGCCCGCTCCTTCGCTACGCAGAAAGCGTCGCTGGAGGACAGCGTGTTAAGTCAGGTGACGACGTCGATTTCCGCAGTACAGGAAAAAATCATTTACGCAGGCAATGGCACGCTTAATGACGATGACCGAATGTCATTAGCCGCTGACCTGAAAGGTCTTCGCGACCAGCTGATGAACCTGGCTAACTCAACCGATGGTAACGGTCGTTTTATTTTTGCTGGATATAAAACTGAAACACCGGCCTTCGATAGCACGACTGGAGACTATCTTGGCGGGAATGATCCTATTTACCAGCAAGTTGATTCCGCCAGAAATATGATGATTAGTCATACCGGTAAGCAAGTTTTTGAGAGTGTTACCAGTAACGCGGATGAAATGCCGGGCGGCGGGTATGGTGAGACCAATATTTTCAAAACGCTTGATAGCGTAATCTCTGCGTTGAAATTGCCGGTTGACGGTGACGCTACTGCTGCACAAACCCAGGCGGACGCACTGAAAGCGGCTGGAGTAAGTGTTAAAAATACGCAGAACAATATCCTGACCGTGGTTGCTGATATCGGTAGCAAGCTTAATGAACTTGATAGCCTCGATTCACTGGGGAAAGACCGTTCTTTAAGCCAGACCCAGCAGATGAGTGATCTTATCGACGTGGACTGGAATGCGGCAATCTCCTCTTACACGATGCAGCAAGCCGCGCTCCAGGCATCCTACAAAGCGTTCAGCGATATGCAGGGGATGTCCCTGTTCCAGCTCAATAGATAATGTTTTGACCTTTAGAACAGGGCTTGAAACTGGTCATGTTCTCTCTGCCCAATCCGTTCGCGCGGATTGGGCTTTTTTTTATCAAGAGTTCAGCGCTGTGCGCGTAGCACCGGTATGTTCTGTCAGGCGGATGGCCAACGCCACGCCTGCCGCTACGGTCGCCAGCGCCACCACACCAGGCCAACCAGCAAGGGTGTAAAGTTGACTGCCGAGCGCGGAGCCTAATGCCATACCGATAAATACGACGGTGAAGAGCAGGGCATTCAGACGACCGCGTGCCTGTGGCTCGAGGCCATAAACCAGATTCTGATGCGCCACCAGGCTGGACTGCAGGCCGAGGTCAAAGCCCACGGCTGCGACAGCAATCAGGATCAGCTGGCCATGCAGGCCAAGCAGCGGCAGCAGGAACATCAGTGCGAAGGAGACGGTTACCAGCGCCGCGCCCAGTTGAGTCACTTTTCCGGCACCCAGCTTGTCAGCCAGTCCGCCTGCCAGCGGTGCAGCCAATGCGCCCGCGGCACCGGCAATACCGTACCCGCCTGCCACCGCACTGCCTAACTGATAATGTTCCATCAGCATCACCGCCAGCGTCGACCAGAAGGCGCTGAAGGCGATGGAAAGAAAACCCTGCGCCAGCGCCGCACGGCGCAATGTCGGATAGCGTTGCCACAGGTGCGCCATGGAGCGCATCAGTGCCGGGTAACTCAGGGTCGATGAGACCGTGAAACGAGGTAACACAATCCACATCACGGCGGCGATAAAGGCAATACTGCCTGCCGCCAGCTGGTACATCACGCGCCAGCCGAAAGTTTCACCCACCACGCCGCTCACCGTCCGGGAGAGCAGGATCCCCAGTAACAGGCCGGTCATCACCGTGCCGACCGTTTTCCCCTGTTTACCCTCAGGCGCAAGAATGGCGGTGGCGGGAACGATATCCTGGGCCATGGTGGCGGCCATCCCAATCAGCAGGCTAACCAGCAGCAGGGAGTGGATCTGAACGGTCAGACTACAGGCCAGCAGCAACAGCGCCAGCGCGACACTTTTCAGTACGATCAGTGTCCGACGATCGTGGCGGTCGCCCAGCGGGAGCAGAAACAGGATCCCCAGCGCATAGCCTGCCTGGGTAAGAGTCGGCACCATTCCCATGCCCTCGATGCTGAGATGCAGGTCGTTGCCCATCAGTGGCAGCAGCGGCTGGGCATAGTAAATGGCGGCGACGCTAAATCCTGCGCCAATGGCGAGGATAAAAATGATCCAACGACTGACGGCCTGGGTTGTGGTGTGAGTGTTCATAGTCGGTTCCTTATTTCGGGTGTGGCGCTATTCTTTCGCAGCCCGGCTTGCGGTGGTAGCAGGCGCAGTGTTAAAACACTTATACGTGTAACGTATAAGTGAATTGAAAATGAAGCGCACTGACCGTATAGACAGAGTTGAGCTGATGCGTACCTTTGTGCGTATCGTTGAGGCCGGGTCGCTCTCCGCCGCTGCCGTGCAGATGAGTACCACCCAGGCGACGATAAGTCGTCGATTACAGTCGCTGGAAACGCTGCTAGGGGTTCGCTTGATCCTGCGCACGACCCACGCCATGAAGTTAACGGACGACGGTGAGCGCTGCTATCAACATGCCCGACGCGTGATTGATAGTTGGCTGGCACTGGAAGATGACGTGGGGCATGCGGAAGATGAACCTGTCGGCGTGCTGCGGGTTCGTGCGCCGCATGCCTTTGGTCAGGAGCAACTGCTGGAGCCGTTAACCCGGTTTCTGCTGCGCTACCCCAGACTCAACGTTGAGTGGATGCTGAACGACCGCTCGGCTGATTTTCTCAGTGACAATATCGATTGCGCCATCCGCGTGGGAACGGAGATTGACCCGGCGACGGTGTCGGTGCTGCTGGCTGAAGTGCCGCGTTGCATTGTCGCCTCGCCTGAATTGCTTGCCCGCCATGCCCCGGTCCATCACGCGGAAGATCTCTCGGCGCTGCCGTGGGTGGCGCTGAATACCTTTTACCGCGAGCATATTGAGCTGTTTAACGACGTGACGTTACCTCCGCAGCGCATCGCTATAGCCCCGAGGCTGAGCACCGATAGCCTGTACGTGGCGCGCAAAAGTGCTCTGACCGGGCTGGGCGTGGCGGTGATATCAAGCTGGACGGTTGAAGAGGATATCCGCGAGGGCAGGCTGGTGCATCTGCTGCCTGACTGGCAACCTGCCGCGTTACCCGTTCATCTGGTCTATCCGTGGTCGCGGTATTACCCGGCGCGATTACGCCGATTTCTGGAGATGATGCGTGACGTCATGCCGGAAATTGCCGGGATGCGCAGGCCAGAACAACAGAAATAAAAAAGCCGACCCGGAGGTCGGCTTTTAACGTGCTGGAGGCTTACTCAGCAGACTGTGGACGCGTTGCAGGCGCAGTGGCCTGGTGCGAAGCACTGTGGCCGCCAGCAGAACCTTTACCTTCAAAATCGAAGGCTGGGCGTACCCAGTCGCTCTGACGTGGTGCGTCAGGAACATAGTCCGGTGCCGGCGCACGGGTCATTGGTGCAGTAGCAAAATGACCCTCTGCATTCACCTGAGCGGCGGGTGCAGGCTTAACGTCCACTTCCGCTGCTTTCACTTCAGCAACTTCAGGTTTCACTTCAGCGACAGGTGTCGGTGCAACGGCAACAGCGATTTCCGGCTGAACGTCAGTTTCAACGGCTACATCCGCGATGTCCTGCTGTGGTTCGACAGCAACTTCAGCAACCTCAACCGGTTCGACAGGCTGGACTTCTTCCACGACCTGCTCAGCAACCACCACATCTTCAGCAGCGATGATCTGCGGCTGGGCGGTAACAGGAGCAGCAATCACTTCAGGATGCGCGGTCTCAACAGCGGCGACCTGCGGCTCCGGGATGGAGACGGCAGCTGCTTCAGTAACGACCGCATCGGCGACCGGCATCACAGGAGTAACCGTTTCTGGCGCGATGTTCTGCCCGTCGAACTGCTGTTCCTGAGGACGGGCAACCGGGTAGCGGATCCAGGCTTTACCTGATGCCATTTCTGGTGATGCACAGGCAATCGCCAGCGGCATTGGAGACTGGAGCGGGTAACGCTCGTCACGATAACGACGACGACGCTGACCGCTGACGCGCAGGTGACGCGGAGAACGACGTGAACGACGCGGCATACCGGTGTTATCGCGATTTTCAGCGTTATCTTCCTGCTCTGGCGCACTTTCGATTACTGCAGGCAGGTCAATTTTAGCGAGTTCAGTGCTCTGCGCAGGCTCAGCGTGTGGTGCAACGGCTTCAACAGCCATCTCTTCTGCCTGAGACTGGAAACGTACTTTCTGGCTAAGCTGGCGCGGTTTACGGCGCGGCATAACCTGAACGTTTTCTTCCTGCTCGGCATCCTGCACTGGCTGCTCTTCTCGACTCAGCTCTTTCGTTTCTGGCTGTGCCTGGCGTTTGTCATCACTGCGACGACGGTTGCGCTCGCGGCGCGGTTGCTGCTCATCACGCTGTCTGGATTTTTCAGCCTCGTCACCTACCGGCTGGCGAACTTCGCGCTCTTCCACGTTCTGCTGTGGTTTTTCGCGGCGATTGCGGCGGTTATCATCACGACCTTCACGGCTTTCACGACCTTCGCGGCTCTCACGATTGTCACGGTTATCACGGTTGTCACGATTATCACGATTGTCGCGACCTTCACGGCTTTCGCGGTTCTCACGGCCTTCGTTATTATCGGAACGGCCATCGCGGCGCTCATTGCGGTCACGGCGGTTGTTCTGACGCTTACGACGATCCTGTGAGCGCTCTGGCTTGACTTCTTTTTGCTCTACAGGCTCAGTGACAGGGGCAGCTTGTGGCTCTTCACCGGCAAACATTTTCTTCAGCGCACCAAAGAAACGGCTCAGCAGGCCCGGTTCAGCAGACGCGGTGCGGGATTCTGCAGCCGGTTTCTGTACCACAGGTTGAGTCTCAACGCTTTCCTGGGCAGGGGCTGGAGGCGCCTCTGGCATCACAAAAGCGGCCAGCGCAGGTTGCTCAGGCAGTTTGCGCTCGTTGTACTCTTCCTCGGATGGCAGTGCCATTTCTTCTTCATGCAGCTTTGGCAGCATGTAGCTCAGAGTGGATGTCTCTTCGCCTTTGCGCACGCGCAGCACGGAATAATGTGGCGTTTGCATCTGGTCGTTAGGAACGATCACGCAACGTACGCCACCCAGGCGGGTTTCGATTGCGCTCACCGCTGCACGTTTTTCGTTCAGCAGGTAGGAAGCGACCGGCACAGGCACAATGGCGTGAACTTCTTTGGTGTTCTCTTTCAGCGCTTCTTCTTCAATCAGACGCAGAATAGAGAGTGCCAGCGACTCGTTGTCACGCACGGTACCGGTGCCGCTACAGCGCGGGCAGACGTGGTGGCTGGATTCACCCAGTGACGGGCTCAGACGCTGACGGGACATCTCCAGCAGGCCAAATCGGGAGATATGGCTGATCTGGATACGCGCACGGTCTTGACGAACGGCTTCACGCAGACGGTTTTCTACCGCGCGCTGGTGGCGCACTGGCGTCATATCGATGAAGTCGATAACGATCAGGCCGCCCAGGTCACGCAGACGCAGCTGGCGAGCAATCTCGTCTGCTGCTTCAAGGTTGGTGTTGAACGCCGTTTCTTCGATATCGCCGCCGCGGGTTGCACGCGCGGAGTTAATATCGATGGCGGTCAGCGCTTCGGTACTGTCAATAACAATCGAACCACCGGACGGCAAACGGACTTCGCGCTGGAAAGCGGATTCGATTTGCGACTCGATCTGGTAGTGGCTGAACAGCGGGATTTCACCGGTGTACAGTTTGATTTTGCTGGTGAAATCAGGACGACCCAGCGCCGCGATGTGCTGGCGAGCCAGCTCAAGCACTTTCGGGTTATCAATCAGGATTTCGCCGATGTCCTGACGAAGGTAGTCACGGAAAGCACGCACAATAACGTTACTTTCCTGGTGGATCAGGAACGGAGCAGGGCGGCTTTCTGCCGCTTTCTGAATGGCTTCCCAGTGCTTCATACGGAAGCCCAGATCCCACTGCAGCGCCTCGGCAGATTTGCCAACGCCTGCGGTACGGACAATCAGGCCCATGCCTTCGGGTAGTTCAAGACTGCCCAGCGCTTCTTTCAACTCGGTACGGTCATCGCCTTCGATACGGCGGGAGATACCACCCGCACGCGGGTTGTTAGGCATCAGGACCAGATAGCTGCCGGCCAGACTGATAAAGGTTGTGAGTGCAGCGCCTTTGTTGCCGCGCTCTTCTTTATCGATCTGCACAATAACTTCCTGACCTTCACGCAGAACATCTTTGATGTTCGGCCGGCCATGGGCGTTATAGTTGGAAGGGAAATACTCGCGAGCGATCTCTTTCAGTGGGAGGAAACCATGACGCTCAGCACCGTAATCAACGAATGCGGCCTCAAGGCTTGGTTCAATGCGGGTGATTTTACCTTTGTAAATGTTCGCTTTTTTCTGTTCGTGTCCAGGACTTTCGATATCCAGATCGTACAGACGCTGCCCATCCACAAGGGCGACACGCAACTCTTCTTGCTGAGTTGCGTTGATTAACATTCTTTTCATCGTAACTTACTCATTATTCTTACATTGACGACTAAGCTGCGGGCAAGGTGACGCTTTCCGGGGTATGAACCGATGGCCTCGTGTCTATTGACGTCGCCAACCTCACGGTTGTCGTACGCTTAAGAGGCGCAAAGTGTCGGTTGCCTGTATTTCATACGGAAATACAGCGCAATTATCAGGGGAACAGCCTGGGTAAAACTCTCCAGAGAAGATTCCATTTACCGGTAAGTACTGCAACCCGCAGCCCGCTAACTGTCTGAAAGATCAATACGTCTTACGCCATTGCTGCGTGGATGATCGGTCAGACAAAATTGGTCATTCCGCCTTATCCTGACAAAACCCGGATTTAACGCGGAAAACTGAATCATTATTCCATTGCTAACCGGGTTATAGCAAGATGACTTTTACCAATTATCACCCGGTTACTCACAGTTTCTTCACTTCATTGAGGTGATTGGTTTAATAACCATCAAATCGATTGCGTGCGATAAACCGTTACCGGGTAGAAGTAAATATAAGCATAGAAAAATGAGTGGCGCTAATGGCTGGCGATAATTAGAATCGCCCACCATGAAAACAGAGACTCCAACCGTAAAAATGGTTGCCATTACCGAAGATGAAGCGGGGCAACGAATCGACAACTTTTTGCGCACCCAACTGAAAGGCGTGCCAAAGAGTATGATTTATCGCATCTTGCGTAAGGGCGAAGTGCGGGTCAATAAGAAGCGCATTAAACCTGAATACAAACTTGAAGCGGGAGATGAAATTCGCATCCCGCCCGTTCGCGTCGCTGAACGTGAAGAAGAGGCGGTATCGCCGCATCTCAATAAAGTGGCGGCCCTGGCGAATGTGATTTTATATGAAGACGATCATATTCTGGTGCTGAACAAACCGTCAGGCACTGCAGTTCATGGCGGTAGCGGATTGAGCTTCGGCGTGATCGAAGGTCTGCGCGCCCTGCGCCCTGAGGCACGTTTCCTTGAGCTGGTTCATCGTCTTGATCGCGATACTTCCGGCATATTGTTGGTTGCCAAGAAACGTTCAGCCCTGCGTTCGCTCCATGAGCAGCTGCGTGAAAAAGGGATGCAGAAAGACTATCTGGCGCTGGTGCGCGGGCAGTGGCAATCCCATGTCAAAGTGGTGCAGGCGCCGCTGCTGAAGAATATTTTGCAAAGTGGTGAGCGCATCGTTCGCGTCAATCAGGAAGGCAAACCGTCTGAAACGCGCTTCAAAGTTGAAGAGCGTTATGAATTTGCGACTCTGGTACGCTGCAGTCCGGTGACCGGACGTACTCACCAGATCCGCGTTCATACCCAACATGCAGGCCATCCAATTGCCTTCGACGACCGCTACGGCGACCGTGAATTCGATAAACAACTGGCAGGCACAGGTTTGTCACGACTGTTCCTGCATGCCGCTGCGTTGAAGTTCACCCATCCGGGGACGGGCGAAGTGATGCGTGTTGAAGCACCGCTGGATGAGCAACTGAAGCGTTGTCTTAAAGTTCTGCGCGGAAATTAATGCCGGGTGGCGCTGCGCTTACCAGGCCTACATTTCCTCGTAGACCCTTGCAAGCGTAGCGCCGCCGAGCGTTAGGCCATTAACGGATTCATGTGCTCGCGGCGCAGCATCTGGCACAGCGCAATTAACGGCAATCCGACCAGTGCATTAGGATCCCGCCCGTCCAGTTTGTCGAATAATGCAATCCCCAATCCTTCACTCTTAAAGCTGCCTGCACAGTTTAATGGACGCTCTTTTCGCACGTAATCTTCAATCTCTTGCTCGCTGAGATGGCGGAAGTGAACATCAAAAGGTTCGCATTCGGTCTGTAAATGGCCGGTAGATGCGATATACAGGGCCAGGCCAGTGTAGAAGGTCACAATACTGCCACGCGCCTTCAGCAACTGCTGGCGGGCATTCTCTTCGGTATGCGGTTTGCCGGTAATCTCGCCGTCCAGGACGCAAACCTGATCGGAACCTATAATCAGATGGTCAGGATAGCGCCCAGCGAGGCTCTGCGCTTTTTCCTGGGCCAGACGGACCACCAGATGGCGCGGCGATTCACCGGGACGTGGGCTTTCATCGACGTTCGGCGCGGCACATTCAAACGGCAGTCCGAGTTTTTCCAGCAGCACACGGCGGTAGGGTGATGTGGAGGCAAGAAGAAGATTTGGCATATTTTTTTCACCAGATATAGCGTATCGATGCCAGCCATTTTAAACTACGTGCCGCAATGTGTGCGAATAATTGGCGAAAGGCAGCCCGAGGTTGCCTTTTTCTTTGACTCTATGACGTTACAAAGTTAATATGCGCGCCCTATGCAAAAGGTAAAATTACCCCTGACTCTTGATCCGGTTCGTACGGCTCAAAAACGCCTTGATTACCACGGTATCTATACCCGCGATCAGGTTGAGCGTATCGCCGAATCCGTAGTCAGTGTGGACAGTGATGTGGAATGCTCCATTTCGTTCGCTATCGATAACCAGCGCCTTGCCGTTTTAACCGGTGATGCAAAGGTATCGGTAACGCTCGAGTGTCAGCGTTGCGGGAAATCGTTCCCACTTCATGTTCACACAACATATTGTTTTAGTCCTGTTCGTTCCGTCGAGCAGGCTGAAGCACTGCCGGAAGCGTATGAGCCGATTGAGGTTAACGAATTCGGTGAAATCGATCTGCAGGCATTAGTTGAAGATGAAGTCATCCTCACTTTGCCGGTGGTTCCGGTGCATGATTCTGAACACTGTGAAGTGTCCGAGGCGGACATGGTCTTTGGGGAATTGCCTGTTGAAGTGCAAAAACCAAACCCATTTGCCGTATTAGCCAGTTTAAAGCGTAAGTAATTAAGGAGTAAGGTCCATGGCCGTACAACAGAATAAACCAACCCGTTCCAAACGTGGCATGCGTCGTTCCCATGACGCGCTGACCGCAGTTAACCTGTCAGTAGACAAAACTTCTGGCGAGAAACACCTGCGTCACCACATCACTGCCGACGGTTTCTACCGTGGCCGCAAGGTTATCACTAAGTAATCACGCGTTTGCGTGATTAGGCTTAGTGAGGGTTTCCCCGTGCAAGCGGGGATATACCTAACCAGGCTGTGACGATACCTTGACACGTCTAACCCTGGCGTTAGATGTCATGGGGGGCGATTTTGGCCCTTCTGTGACAGTGCCTGCAGCATTGCAGGCACTGAACTCTAATTCGCAACTCACTCTTCTTTTAGTCGGCAATCCCGACACAATCACGCCATTACTCGCAAAAGCTGACTTCGAACAACGTTCGCGGCTGCAGATAATTCCTGCCCAGTCAGTTATTGCCAGTGATGTCCGGCCTTCGCAGGCCATCCGCAACAGTCGCGGCAGTTCAATGCGTATTGCGCTTGAACTGGTAAAAGAAGGACGCGCGCAGGCCTGCGTGAGCGCTGGTAATACCGGCGCGCTGATGGGGCTGGCAAAATTACTGCTCAAGCCTATTGATGGTATTGAGCGCCCGGCGCTAGTGACGGTATTGCCTCACCAGCAAAAGGGCAAGACGGTGGTACTCGATTTGGGGGCCAACGTCGATTGCGATAGCGTAATGCTGGCACAATTTGCGGTGATGGGCTCGGTGCTGGCCGAAGAGGTTCTGGGGATTTCCCGTCCTCGTGTGGCCTTGTTGAATATCGGTGAAGAAGAGACCAAAGGTCTCGACAGTATTCGCGAGGCGGGCGAGCGGCTAAAAAATGAGCCGTCCATCAACTATATTGGTTATCTTGAAGCCAACGAATTATTGACCGGGAAAACGGATGTACTGGTGTGTGACGGGTTTACAGGAAACGTCACACTGAAAACCATGGAAGGGGTGGTGAGAATGTTTCTTTCTCTGCTTAAATCGCAGGGAGAGGGGAAAAAACGGTCATGGTGGCTGATTTTATTAAAGCGTTGGCTACAAAAAAGCCTGACGCGGCGATTCAGTCACCTCAACCCCGACCAGTATAATGGCGCCTGTCTGTTAGGATTGCGCGGCATCGTGATTAAGAGTCATGGTGCCGCCAATCAGCGAGCATTTACCGTCGCGATTGAACAGGCAGTGCAGGCGGTGCAGCGACAAGTCCCACAGCGGATTGCCGCTCGCCTGGGATCTGTATTAGCAAAAAGTGACTGAGCGTACATGTATACGAAGATTTTAGGTACCGGCAGCTATCTGCCAAAGCAAGTGCGAACCAACGCCGATCTGGAAAAAATGGTAGAGACGTCTGACGAGTGGATCGTCACGCGTACAGGTATCCGTGAACGTCGTATCGCCGCGCCAGATGAAACGGTTGCCACCATGGGCTTTGAAGCCGCCCAGCGCGCGCTGGAGATGGCGGGAATCGACAAAGAAGACATTGGTCTGATTATTGTGGCGACAACGTCATCGACCCATGCTTTCCCAAGCGCGGCGTGCCAGGTGCAAAATATGCTGGGCATCAAAGGTTGCCCGGCGTTTGACGTGGCTGCTGCCTGTGCAGGATTTACCTATGCGCTGAGCATTGCCGATCAGTACGTGAAATCCGGTTCGGTTAAACATGCGCTGGTAATCGGTGCTGATGTTCTGGCACGCACCTGTAATCCAGAAGATCGCGGGACTATCATCATCTTTGGTGATGGTGCGGGTGCGGTTCTGCTGGGTCAATCTGAAGAGCCGGGCATCATCTCGACGCATCTGCATGCCGACGGCCGCTACGGCGAGCTGTTAACGCTGCCAAACGCGGATCGTGTCAATCCAGACAGCTCTATCTATCTGACCATGGCCGGTAACGAAGTGTTCAAAGTGGCCGTTACCGAGCTGGCACATATCGTTGATGAGACGCTGGCAGCCAACAATCTCGAGCGTTCCGCCCTCGACTGGCTGGTGCCGCATCAGGCAAACCTGCGTATTATTAGCGCCACCGCGAAGAAGCTCGGTATGTCTATGGATAACGTTGTGGTGACGTTGGATCGTCACGGCAATACGTCCGCAGCATCGGTACCCTGTGCGTTTGACGAAGCGGTGCGCGATGGACGAATTCAACGCGGCCAACTGGTCTTGCTCGAAGCCTTCGGTGGCGGTTTCACCTGGGGTTCTGCGCTGGTTCGTTTCTAGTATAAGGATTAAAAAATGACGCAATTTGCTTTTGTGTTTCCAGGCCAGGGTTCTCAGGCCGTCGGGATGTTGTCTGGATTAGCGGCAGAATATCCGGTAATTGAAGAGACCTTCCGTGAAGCTTCTGATGTGCTGGGCTATGATCTTTGGGCGCTGACTCAGCAGGGTCCGGCCGAAGAGCTGAACAAAACCTGGCAGACGCAGCCAGCACTGTTGACCGCATCGGTCGCACTGTGGCGCGTATGGCAACAGCAGGGCGGTAAAGCACCTGCGTTGCTGGCAGGCCATAGCCTCGGCGAATATTCTGCGCTGGTCTGTGCGGGTGTGATTGCGTTTGCTGACGCAGTGCGTCTGGTTGAACTGCGCGGCAAGTTTATGCAAGAAGCGGTTCCGGAAGGGACCGGCGGCATGTCGGCCATTATTGGTCTGGATGATGCGTCTATTGCTAAAGCCTGTGAAGCGTCAGCTGAAGGCCAGGTGGTTTCACCGGTTAACTTCAACTCCCCAGGCCAGGTGGTTATCGCCGGTCACAAAGAAGCCGTTGAACGTGCAGGTGCAGCCTGTAAAGCAGCCGGTGCTAAACGTGCACTGCCGCTGCCGGTGAGTGTTCCGTCTCACTGCGCGCTGATGAAACCTGCAGCAGAGAAGCTGGCAATTGAACTGGAAAAAATCACCTTCAACGCACCAACCATTTCTGTGGTCAATAACGTTGATGTGCAATGTGAAACCGCGCCAGAGGCTATCCGCCATGCGCTGGTTCGCCAGTTGTACAGCCCGGTGCAATGGACCAAAACCGTTGAGTTTATGGCATCGCAGGGCGTTGAGCACCTGTATGAAGCAGGCCCGGGTAAAGTCCTCACTGGTCTGACTAAACGTATTGTTGATACCCTGACCGCGTCGGCCATTAATGAGCCGGAAGCACTGTCAGCGGCACTCGCGCAGTAAGAAGAGGAATACTATGAGTTTTGAAGGAAAAATCGCACTGGTCACCGGCGCAAGCCGCGGTATTGGGCGTGCCATTGCTGAAACGCTCGTCGCGCGTGGCGCGACTGTGATCGGGACTGCAACCAGCGAAAGCGGTGCGCAGGCGATCAGCGAGTATCTGGGTGCAAACGGTAAAGGTCTGATGCTGAATGTGACCGATCCTGCATCTATCGAAACTGTTCTGGGAAACATTCGCGCAGAATTTGGTGAAGTCGATATTCTGGTCAATAATGCCGGGATAACTCGCGACAACCTGCTGATGCGAATGAAAGATGATGAGTGGAACGATATTATCGAAACCAATCTTTCATCTGTATTCCGTCTGTCAAAAGCGGTAATGCGAGCTATGATGAAAAAGCGTCATGGTCGTATTATCACTGTCGGTTCTGTGGTTGGTACCATGGGAAATGCTGGTCAGGCTAACTACGCTGCGGCGAAAGCGGGTCTGATCGGTTTCAGTAAGTCGTTGGCGCGCGAAGTTGCGTCCCGCGGTATTACGGTAAACGTTGTTGCTCCGGGCTTTATTGAAACGGACATGACGCGTGCGCTGACTGAAGATCAGCGTGCGGGTACGCTGGCGGCAGTTCCTGCGGGTCGTCTTGGCGACCCTAAAGAAATCGCCAGCGCGGTAGCATTTTTAGCCTCTGACGAAGCGAGTTACATCACTGGTGAGACTCTCCACGTTAACGGCGGAATGTACATGGTTTAACCACGATTAAAAAGATTTGCGTTATTAGGGTGAATGGCCTCAGAATAACGCAAAATCGTGGTACGACCTGCCGGGATTTAGTTGCAAATTTTTCAACATTTTATACACTACGAAAACCATCGCGAAAGCGAGTTTTGATAGGAAATTTAAGAGTATGAGCACTATCGAAGAACGCGTTAAGAAAATTATTGGCGAACAGCTGGGCGTTAAGCAGGAAGAAGTTGTGAACTCCGCTTCCTTCGTTGAAGACCTGGGCGCAGATTCTCTTGACACCGTTGAGCTGGTAATGGCTCTGGAAGAAGAGTTTGATACTGAGATTCCGGACGAAGAAGCTGAGAAAATCACCACCGTTCAGGCTGCCATTGATTACATCAACGGTCACCAGGCGTAAGTGAGCATCTCCAGGCGGTCATTCGACCGCCTGTGTTTTTTCTTGTGTAGTCCCCCCATTTATTTTTTATCCCTCCCTGGAGGACAAGCGTGTCTAAGCGTCGTGTAGTTGTGACCGGACTTGGCATGTTATCTCCTGTCGGCAATACCGTAGAGTCCACCTGGAAAGCTCTCCTTGCCGGTCAGAGTGGCATTAGCCTAATCGACCATTTCGATACTAGCGCCTATGCAACGAAATTTGCTGGCTTAGTAAAGGATTTTAATTGTGAAGAAATTATCTCGCGCAAAGAACAGCGCAAGATGGATGCCTTCATTCAATATGGAATTGTCGCTGGCGTTCAGGCCATGCAGGATTCTGGCCTTGAAATTACGGAAGAGAATGCAGACCGTATCGGCGCCGCTATCGGCTCCGGAATTGGCGGTCTTGGCTTGATCGAGGAAAACCATACCTCTCTGGTAAACGGTGGCCCACGTAAGATTAGCCCGTTCTTTGTTCCGTCAACGATTGTTAACATGGTGGCCGGTCATCTGACCATCATGTTCGGCCTGCGTGGCCCTAGCATCTCTATCGCGACAGCCTGTACTTCCGGTGTGCATAACATTGGCCAGGCGGCGCGTATCATCGCCTATGGTGATGCAGATGCCATGGTTGCCGGTGGTGCAGAAAAAGCCAGTACCCCTCTGGGTGTTGGCGGTTTTGGTGCTGCGCGTGCGCTGTCTACCCGCAACGATAACCCGCAGGCGGCAAGCCGTCCGTGGGATAAAGACCGTGACGGTTTTGTGCTGGGCGATGGTGCTGGCATGGTCGTACTGGAAGAGTACGAACACGCGAAGAAACGTGGTGCCAAAATTTATGCAGAAATCATTGGTTTCGGCATGAGCAGCGATGCTTATCACATGACCTCGCCTCCAGAAGACGGTGCAGGTGCTGCGCTGGCAATGGTTAACGCTATCCGCGATGCGGGTATCGAACCAGGCCAGATTGGCTATGTGAATGCGCACGGTACCTCAACGCCTGCGGGCGACAAAGCTGAAACTCAGGCTGTTAAGTCTGTGTTTGGCTCTGCGGCCAGCCGTATTATGGTCAGTTCCACCAAATCCATGACCGGACACCTGTTAGGTGCGGCGGGTGCAGTAGAGTCTATCTACTCCATTCTTGCGCTGCGCGATCAGGCTGTTCCGCCAACCATCAACCTGGATAACCCGGATGAAGGTTGCGATCTGGACTTCGTTCCACACGAAGCACGCCAGGTCAGCGGTCTTGAGTACACTCTGTGTAACTCCTTCGGCTTTGGTGGCACCAACGGCTCTCTGATCTTTAAAAAGGTCTGACGCGGTTAGCCGGGTTAGCCACTGAGCTGCCCGGCAAATTGATAAAAAAGGTCCGCTTGTCGGGCCTTTTTTATTCGGTTTTCTTCCCTTGTCCCAGGCATTTCATCCTGCCAAACTACCCGACCACCTTTAAGGAGCCACCATGTTCGTGATCAATGGCATGAAGCAGGCACATCTTCCGGCGAGTGACAGGGCTATCCAGTTTGGCGACGGCTGTTTTACCACCGCGCGCATTATGGCGGGCCAAGTCTGTTTGCTCGATGCGCACCTGCAACGCCTGCAGGCGGCCTGCGAAAAACTGTTCATCGCTTTTACGCAGTGGCAAGAACTGCAGCGCGAAATGGTTGAGCAGGCGCAGGGCGTTGAGCGCGGTGTGCTTAAAGTCATCATTAGCCGTGGTAGTGGCGGCAGAGGATACAGCGCCGCCGACTGTCTGCATCCGGTGCGCATCCTCTCTGTTTCCGCTTATCCTGCACATTACGATCGCTGGCGCACCGAAGGGATTAGCCTCGAATTAAGTCCGATCCGGCTGGGTCGCAACCCACAGCTCGCCGGAATCAAACATCTTAACCGCCTTGAGCAGGTGCTGATCCGTACCCATCTTGAACAGACAACGGCCGATGAAGCGCTGGTTCTTGACAGCGACGGCTTCATTACGGAATGCTGTGCGGCGAATTTATTCTGGCGACGGGGGAGTGATGTGTTTACGCCCCGAATGGATCAGGCGGGCGTGAACGGTCTGATGCGACAGTTTTGTCTGCAACAACTGGCACACTCCGGATTCCACGTTGTCGAAGTGAATGCGCGCGAGGCCGCGCTGACCGGCGTGGACGAGTTAGTCGTCTGCAATGCACTGATGCCGGTCGTCCCGGTCCGCCAGTATGGTTCTCAACGCTTATTATCGCGTGAGTTGTACTCATTTTTAGCCCCACTGTGTGAGCAAACCAGATAGTCATGAAGAAAATGCTACGTTTTATTCTCCTCGTTATTGTCGTGCTGGGCATCGCTGCTGGCGTGGGGATGTGGAAAGTTCGCCAACTGGCGGGAAGCCCAATTCTTATCGCCGAAGAGACCATCTTCACTCTGAAAGCAGGCACCGGGCGCCTGGCGCTGGGCGATCAGCTGTATGCCGATAAGGTCATTAACCGTCCGCGCGTGTTTCAGTGGTTACTGCGCGTGCAGCCGGAGCTGTCGCATTTCAAGGCGGGCACGTACCGCCTGACGCCGGGAATGACCGTCAAAGAGATGCTGCAGTTGCTCGAAAGCGGTAAAGAGGCCCAGTTCCCGCTGCGTCTGGTAGAAGGGATGCGGCTGAGCGATTACCTCCAGCAACTGCGTAATGCGCCTTATATCAAACACACCCTGCCGGACGACAGCTATGCAACCGTGGCCGAGGTGCTGAAGTTTGAGCATCCCGAGTGGGTGGAAGGCTGGTTCTGGCCTGATACCTGGATGTATACCGCAGGAACAACCGATGTTGCCATGTTGCAACGCGCGCACAAGAAAATGGTCGAGGCGGTCGACAAAACCTGGGAAGGGCGGATGGACGGCCTGCCGTACAAAGATAAAAATCAGTTTGTGACCATGGCATCGATCGTCGAGAAAGAGACCGCCGTTGCCCATGAGCGTGACCAGGTGGCCTCGGTCTTTATTAATCGCCTGCGTATTGGTATGCGTCTGCAGACCGACCCGACCGTCATTTACGGAATGGGGGAGAACTACAAAGGCAAGATCTCGCGTGCAGACCTGGAAACCCCAACGGCATATAATACCTACGTCATTAGCGGCATGCCGCCGGGGCCTATCGCCACGCCGGGCCAGGCGTCGTTGAGCGCCGCCGCGCATCCTGCTAAAACGCCGTATCTCTATTTCGTTGCTGACGGAAAGGGCGGACATACATTCAATACCAATCTTGCCAGTCATAATCGTTCGGTTCAGGACTATCTGAAGGCACTTAAGGAAAAAAATGCGCAGTAATTACATCGTCATTGAGGGGCTGGAAGGTGCCGGAAAAACAACCGCCCGTAATACCGTGGTTGAAACGCTTAAACAGCATGGCATCGAAGAGATGGTTTTCACTCGCGAACCGGGCGGCACGCAGCTGGCAGAAAAACTGCGCAGCCTGGTGCTGGATATAAAATCGGTCGGCGACGAGGTGATCACTGACAAAGCCGAAGTCATGATGTTCTACGCGGCGCGCGTGCAGCTGGTTGAGACGGTGATTAAGCCTGCCCTGGAAAGCGGCAGTTGGGTGATTGGCGATCGCCACGATCTCTCCACCCAGGCCTATCAGGGCGGTGGACGCGGCATTGACCAGCAGATGCTCGCGACGCTTCGCGATGCAGTGTTGGGTGATTTTCGTCCAAACCTGACGCTGTACCTTGATGTGACGCCAGAAGTGGGCCTGAAGCGTGCGCGTGCGCGTGGCGAACTGGATCGTATTGAGCAAGAGTCGCTGGACTTTTTCAACCGTACCCGCGCCCGCTACCGCGAGCTGGCCGCAGCGGACAGCAGCATTCGCACTGTCGACGCCACGCAGCCGTTGGACGACGTTTTGCGTGATATTCGGCAAACCGTCACTGACTGGCTGAAGGAACAACAGGCATGAAATGGTATCCATGGTTGCGCCCGCACCTTGAGCAGCTGGTCAACAGCTATCAGTCCGGACGGGGGCATCATGCGTTACTGATCCAGTCGCTGCCGGGCATGGGCGACGATGCGCTGATTTACGCTATCAGCCGTTTTCTGATGTGCCAGCAGCCGCAGGGCCACAAAAGCTGTGGCCAGTGCCGCAGCTGCCAGCTAATGCAGGCCCAGACGCATCCGGACTATTACACGCTTGAGCCAGAGAAGGGGAAAACCTCTCTGGGTATCGATGCGGTACGCGCGGTTAACGAAAAGCTGTACGAACGCGCGCGTCTTGGTGGGGCCAAAGTCGTCTGGTTGAAGGATGCCGCCCAGCTCACCGAGGCAGCGGCGAACGCATTGCTTAAAACGCTGGAAGAGCCACCGGAAAATACCTGGTTCCTGCTGGCCTGCCGCGAACCGGGCCGTCTGCTGGCGACGCTACGCAGCCGCTGTCGTCTGCATCATCTCAGCGTGCCACAGGAAGCCTGGGCAATAGGCTGGCTTGCGCGTGAAGTGACGGTGTCACAAGACGCGGCCCTGAGCGCGCTGCGTTTGTGCGGCGGCGCGCCTGCTGCCGCGCTGGATTTATTGCAGCAAAAGGTCTGGGCGCAGCGGGAACAGCTTTGCCAGACGCTGGGTGCGGTAGCAGACAGCGGCGACTGGCTGAGTTTACTGTCAGTATTAAATCATGAACAGGCGAGCGAGCGTCTGCACTGGCTCGCGGCTTTGCTGCTGGACGCCCTTAAAATTCAGCAGGCCGCGACCCTGCTCAGCAATGCTGATGCCTGGCCACTGGTTAGCGGCCTCGCGCAACGCCTGCCGGGCGTGGCACTGCGCGCTATGCTTAATGACGTGTGCCAGTGTCGTGAACAACTGCTTAGCGTAACGGGGCTGAACCGGGAGCTGGTTCTGACCAACCTGTTACTCAATTTTGAGCATTACCTGCAACCGGGCACGCCATTGCCCGTTTCCCATCTCTGAGAGAGACACCATGTTTTTAGTCGACTCACACTGCCATCTTGATGGCCTGGATTATCAATCCCTGCATAAAAACGTCGATGACGTGCTGGCGAAAGCCGCCGCCCGAGATGTGAAATTTTGTCTGGCTGTAGCCACCACCTTACCCGGCTATCGCAGCATGCGCGAACTGGTCGGCGTGCGCGACAACGTGGTGTTCTCCTGCGGCGTCCATCCGCTGAACCAGGATGAAGAGTACGTCGTGGAGGACTTACGGCGCATGGCGGCGGAAGAGGGCGTAGTGGCGATGGGGGAGACCGGGCTGGATTATTTTTACACGCCGGAAACAAAACCCCGCCAGCAGGAATCCTTCCGCGACCATATCCGCATAGGCCGGGAGCTGAATAAGCCGGTTATCGTGCATACGCGCGATGCGCGCGCCGATACACTGGCGATCCTGAAAGAAGAAAACGTGACGGATTGTGGTGGCGTACTACACTGTTTCACTGAAGACAGAGAAACAGCGGGCAAACTGCTGGATATGGGTTTTTATATCTCGTTTTCCGGGATCGTGACGTTCCGTAATGCGGAGCAGCTTCGTGAGGCCGCGCGCTACGTACCGCTCGATCGCCTGCTGGTGGAAACAGATTCCCCTTATCTGGCTCCGGTACCGCATCGCGGTAAAGAAAATCAACCCGCAATGGTACGGGATGTGGCCGAGTACATGGCCGTTTTGAAAGGCGTCGAAGTTGAAGAACTGGCACGCATTACCACAGCTAACTTTGCCAACCTCTTCCACATCGATCCCTCCCGCCTGCAATCTGCCTGATTAGACTCTTTTTTTAAGGCTCGTAATAAATCAGTAAAGCGAGTACAGTTCACCGCCCTTTTTGGGGCGGTGAAGGCTTTTCTTGAGACATCCAGAAACAACTTTTGTAAAATTCTGAAAGTTTTTCCGATGCCATAGGCTGAAACGTGATAGCCGTCAAACAAAGATACGCGGATTTATTTTACTCTGTGTAATAAATAAAGGGCGCTTAGATGTCCTGTCCACGGCACGGTTCTCCCCCCGGGCCAATGCGTGAAAACGTAAAAAAAGCACAAATACTCAGGAGCACTCTCAATTATGTTTAAGAATGCATTTGCTAACCTGCAGAAGGTCGGTAAATCGCTGATGCTGCCAGTATCCGTACTGCCTATCGCAGGTATCCTGCTGGGCGTCGGTTCTGCAAACTTCAGCTGGCTGCCAGCCGTAGTTTCTCATGTGATGGCCGAAGCAGGCGGTTCTGTTTTTGCTAACATGCCACTGATCTTCGCTATCGGCGTTGCGCTTGGCTTCACCAATAACGACGGCGTATCTGCACTGGCCGCTGTCGTTGCATACGGCATCATGGTTAAGACCATGGCGGTGGTTGCACCTCTGGTTCTGCACTTGCCACCTGAAGAGATCGCGTCAAAACACCTGGCTGATACCGGTGTTCTGGGCGGGATTATCTCGGGTGCGATTGCGGCCTATATGTTTAACCGCTTCTATCGTATCAAGCTGCCTGAGTATCTGGGCTTCTTTGCTGGTAAGCGTTTTGTTCCAATCATCTCTGGTCTGGCGGCGATTTTCACTGGCGTGATCCTCTCCTTCATCTGGCCTCCGATTGGTTCCGCTATCCAGACGTTCTCCCAGTGGGCGGCGTACCAGAACCCGGTAGTGGCGTTCGGTATTTACGGCTTCATTGAGCGTTGCCTGGTGCCGTTTGGTCTGCACCACATCTGGAACGTTCCTTTCCAGATGCAGATCGGCGAATACACCAACGCAGCAGGTCAGGTCTTCCATGGCGATATCCCTCGCTACATGGCAGGCGACCCAACTGCAGGCAAACTGTCTGGCGGCTTCCTGTTCAAAATGTACGGCCTGCCGGCTGCTGCGATTGCAATCTGGCACTCTGCTAAACCAGAGAACCGTGCAAAAGTGGGCGGCATCATGATCTCCGCAGCGCTGACCTCGTTCCTGACCGGTATCACCGAGCCGATCGAGTTCTCCTTCATGTTCGTTGCGCCGATCCTGTACATCATTCACGCGGTTCTGGCTGGTCTGGCATTCCCAATCTGTATTCTGCTGGGTATGCGTGACGGTACATCGTTCTCGCACGGTCTGATCGACTTCATCGTCCTGTCTGGTAACAGCAGCAAACTGTGGCTGTTCCCAATCGTCGGGGCGTGCTACGCAGTGCTGTACTACACCATCTTCCGCGTGCTGATCAAAGCACTGGACCTGAAAACACCAGGTCGTGAAGATTCGTCTGAAGATGTGAAAACAACATCGACCAGCGAAATGGCTCCAGCTCTGATTGCAGCGTTCGGCGGCCGTGACAACATCACTAACCTGGACGCGTGTATCACTCGTCTGCGTGTGAGCGTTGCTGATGTGGCTAAAGTTGACCAACCAGGCCTGAAAAAATTAGGCGCAGCGGGCGTTGTTGTAGCAGGTTCGGGTGTTCAGGCAATTTTCGGTACTAAATCCGATAACCTGAAAACCGAAATGGATGAGTACATCCGCAACAACTAAGTTGTGACCTGGGGAGACTAAGGCAGCCGAATGGCTGCCTTTTTTATTGCCTGTGGTTTGGGAAATGCCCGGTGGCGCTACGCTTACCGTGCCTACAAAACCGGGACCGAACCGCGCGCATAAAAAAAGGGAGCCAACTGGCTCCCTTAAATATCAGATGATGGATTAGAACTGATAGCTGGCGGTCACGCTTACGTTACGCGGTTCGCCATACACGATTTCGCCGTCGACGTTAGTGTCGTAGGTCTTATCGAAGAGGTTGTTCAGGTTACCCTGCAGAGAGAAGTTCTTGGTGACCTGATAACGCGTGAAGAGATCAACCAGCGCGTAGCTGCCCTGTGACGCACGCCAGGTCCCGTACGGGGTATCCTGGTAAGTGTACACGCCGTTTTGCCAGTTAACGCCACCACCCACGGTCAGCTCAGGCATGACCGGCAGACGATAGCTGGTAAACAGTTTCACGGTGGTACGCGGCAGGTTCGGGTTAACCGCCTTGCCTTCGTTATCTTCCGCGACGTAACGCGTTGCACCGAAGGTCATCTGCCAGTTATCCGTCAGCGCGCCGTTGATTTCAAACTCAACGCCTTTGCTCACGGTACCGTCTACGCTCTTGTAAGCCGTATCCGTAGAGCCCTGAATCATCTGGCCAGTGCTCTGTCCCAGGTTATCCTGCTCGATGCGGAATATGGACAGCGTGGTGGTCAGACGGCTGTTCATCCAGTCGGATTTCAGGCCAGCTTCGTAGTTATTACCGGTGATCGGAGAAAGATATTTGCCCGAGCTATCACGGTAGTTCTGCGGCTGGAAGATAGAGGTATAGCTGGCGTAGGTCGACCAGTTGTCATTGATGTCAAACACCAGACCCGCATAAGGCGTGGTGTGGTTCTGCTCCATGCCGTAAGTCATGGTGTCGACGCGCCAGTTGGTGTAGCGCGCGCCGAGGATCAGGTGCAGCGGATCGGCCAGCGAAATACGGGTTGCCGCATACACTGATTTCATGTCGGTGGTATCGTCCTGCGCCAGCGACTGCGCTCCCCAGTTGGTTTCCGGGAAATTACCGTTGTAATCGTAGAAATTGCCCAGCTCATCCGGGTAGACGTTCGCCCAGGAGTTGGTATAGCGGTTTGTCTGACGGCTGAAGCTGCCGCCAATCATCACGGTGTGCTGGCGACCCAACAGCTCATAGCCACCGTCGGCAAACAGATCCACCGCATCCACTTTACGAACGCCGCTGTTCCAGCCGGTGCCGCCAACGTAATCATAGCCCGGACCGTAGCTCGCATAAGGGCCGACCAGCGTGCCGGTGCTCTTATCGACAAAGGCGTCGATATACATCGCTTTACTGTCGAATTTGGCCTCGGTATGGGTCGCATTCAGCGTTGCCTGCCAGTCATCAGCAAAGCGCTGCTTCAGGGTAAAGAAGACTTTATTGAATTCTTTGTCGTTGTACGCCCAGTCTGGTGAGGTGCTGTGGGCGCGATCGTAATGCAGGACGCTGCCGTCGGTGTTCCAGCGTGGCAAGCCACCCCAGGTCTGGTTGTTGGTGTCGTTACGCTGATATTCGTAGCCGACGGACAACGCGGTGCTAGTGCCCAGATCGGCGTCCAGGATACCGGAGAAGAAGGTGCGCTTCTGGTTGTTACGATCGAGCCAGGAGTTGCTGTCCTGGTATCCCGCCACGATGCGGCCGCGAAGGTTGCCGTCTTCCGTCAGCGGGCTTTGCATGTCCATCACGTAGCGCTGTTTGTTCCAGCTACCGTATTCTGCCGACAGATTGCCTTTGAATTCGCGGCTGGTGGCATGCTTACGCACCATGTTGATCGCCGCCGACGGGTTGCCGGTGCCGGTCATCAGGCCGTTGGCGCCACGGACGATCTCAATGCGCTCATACAGGGCCGTGTCTGACTGAGAATCACCCAGGTTCCAGCGCGATTCGAAATAGGTTGGGATGCCATCGAGCATATAGTTGTCGATGGCGAAACCGCGGGAGTAAAAGTTGCTGCGGTCGGAGTCAGTGGAGACTTTGCTGATCCCCATCGTGCTGTCCATCACGTCGCCCAGGGTCTGCAGCTGCTGGTCTTCCATGCGCTGTTCGCTGACGATGGTCACCGACTGCGGAATATCACGCTGGACCATTTGCATTTTGGTGCCCACGGTCGTGGTTTTGACGCTGTAGTCCTGGCTGTCGTCAGAAGATGAGCCCGACTGGGCGGAACCATCAACAATAACGGTGTCTTCGGTCGGTGCGGCAAAGCTGGTAGCGGGGATCAACGCAAAGGCAATACAGGCTGCCAGCAGCGATGGTTTTGCGACAGGCTGGCGTTGCCCGTCCCTGGTGTGTTTCATGAAAGACATCAACAAACCCTTTATGAGTGAAGTGTGAATGTAATGCCCCCGTTCCGTAAGCACAGTCGGAGGTCGTTTTCTATGTTAAAAATGCGCATGAAAATGCAAATGCGAAATATACGCATTGTGATTAAACCTGTAAACAGACGTTTCAGGCGTAAATGAAATTAGGTTTCAGGATTTCAGGGGAGCGCGCGGTGAATACCGGGGGATAAATTGCACGATAAAGAAAGAAATCGAGGGATAAGGTTGAAAGGTCAGGAGAAAGTCGCTCATACTCATGCGTTGCATCACACATCAATGCGCCTGCACCGCGTGGAGTGTTACCGGGCACGCCGCCAGATTAAATGAATAAGGAAAACCTCATGGCTGAAGAAACCATTTTCAGTAAAATTATCCGCCGCGAGATCCCGGCTGATATCGTCTATCAGGATGAACTGGTCACGGCTTTTCGCGATATTTCACCGCAGGCCCCGACCCATATCCTCATCATTCCTAATATTCTGATTCCGACGGTAAATGATGTGAAAACTGAGCATGAACTGGCTTTAGGCCGTATGCTGACAGTAGCAGCCAAAATTGCTGAGCAGGAAGGGGTTGCCGAAGACGGTTATCGTTTGATCATGAACTGTAACCACCACGGTGGTCAGGAAGTTTATCACATTCATATGCATCTGCTGGGTGGGCGACCGCTGGGGCCGATGCTGGCGCATAAAGGTCTTTAAGATGCTAAGAGGATGGACGGCGGCGTGGGTTGTTTTGATGCTACTGGCGGGATGCAGCAGCAAACCGTCAATACCGGTCAATGACGATCAGACGCTGGTGATGGAATCATCCGTGCTGGCGGCCGGAATCACGGCCGACAAGCCTTCGCTGACGGTGAGCGAAACCAATCCGTCGGCCTCCTCTTCGCTGTTTAATGAAAGAGATGAGCCGGTTACCGTCCATTACCGTTTTTTCTGGTATGACGCCAGAGGCCTGGAAATGCACCCGCTTGAGGCACCGCGCAGCGTGACCATCCCGGCTAAATCGGGTATCACCCTGTACGGCAGCGCGAATTATCTGGGTGCGCATAAGGTCAGACTTTATCTATATCTTTGAGGGGTGAACCTTGATTAAAAACATCAGTCGTTACGCGCTCGTTACGGCTTTTGCACTATTCCTGTCGGGCTGTATTAACCGCACTGAGCAGCCACCGGCACCGGTCGAAGAAGTCAAACCGGGTACCGAGCAGCCGGTTCAGCCTACACAGCCGGTTCCTGTTGTGCCGGCCGTACCAACGGTGCCGTCGCAGCCTGGCCCGATTGAACATCCGGACGCCACCGCTCAGCCTGTGCCGCGCGAACGTCATTACGACTGGAATGGCGCGATGCAGCCGATGGTCGGTAAAATGCTGCAGGCTCAGGGCGTGACCGCAGGCAGTGTCCTGCTGGTGGACAGCGTCAATAACCGCACCAACGGGAGCCTGAATGCCGGTGAAGCAACAGAAACCCTGCGCAATGCGCTGGCGAACAACGGCAAATTTACGCTGGTGTCGGCCCAGCAGTTGGGTGTAGCCAAGCAGCAGTTGGGTCTTTCACCGCAGGACAGCCTCGGATCGCGCAGTAAAGCCATCGGCATTGCCCGTAACGTGGGCGCGCAGTACGTGCTTTACTCCAGTGCGACCGGCAACGTCAACACGCCAGCCCTGCAAATGCAGCTGATGCTGGTTCAGACAGGTGAAATTATCTGGTCAGGTAAAGGTGCAGTTCAGCAACAGTAATCTGACGCGCGACGCGCTCATGTCGCGCTTTTTCCCGCAGTATCATCTTCTCGCGCCGCAGGCCCATCCCGGGCTGAGCGGCGCGAGTTGCATTATTGAACACGATGCGCACCGTCTGGTGCTGCGCCAGTATCATGCCGGGCTTGCCACGCGCGCCCATTTTCGTCGCCAGTATCACGCGTTACGCCACCTTCCCGCCGACCTTGCGCCTCAGCCACACTTTGTTAGCCCCGACTGGCTGGCGGTTGATTATCTGCCCGGTGAGGTCGCTACCACGCTGCCGTCCGTCTCTGAGCTTGCCACGATGCTGACGCAACTGCACCGTCAGCCGCCGTTTGGCTGGCGCATCACTCTGATGCCGCTGCTGGAGCAATACTGGCTGCAGGCCGCCCCCTCCCGGCGCACGCCGCAGTGGCTAAAGTGGCATAAACGGCTGCAAAAGAGGGGCGAGCCGCGACCTTTGAGACTGTCGCCACTGCATATGGACGTGCATGCAGGTAATATCGTTATCACCCGGACAGGGCCCCGGCTGCTGGACTGGGAATATGCTGGCGACGGTGACATTGCGCTGGAGCTTGCCAGCGTCTGGACCGACAATAGGGCACAGCGTCAGCACCTGCTGGCCGCCTATGCGCAGGCCGCGTCGCTGGATCTTGCCCGGCTGCAACGTCAGGTGGCGCGCTGGCGCCCCTGGGTGCTGATGCTGATGGCGGGCTGGTTTGAGCTGCGCTGGCAGCAAACGCAAGACCAACAATTTATAGCGCTGGCCGATGAAATTTGGCGCCAGTTATCAAAAATGGAATAAGAGAGGTGTGTGTGGGTCCGGTCATGTTGGATGTCGAAGGTTATGAGCTGGATGCGGAAGAGCGTGAAATTCTGGCGCATCCGCAGGTAGGGGGCTTGATCCTGTTTACCCGCAATTATCACGATCCGGCGCAGCTGCGCGAGCTGGTTCGCCAGATCCGTGCCGCCTCGCATCACCGTCTTGTGGTGGCCGTCGATCAGGAAGGCGGTCGCGTGCAGCGTTTTCGCGACGGATTTACCCGTCTGCCGGCGGCCCAGTCGTTTGCCGCGCTGCTCGGGATGGAAGAGGGCGGTAAACTGGCGCAGGACGCGGGCTGGCTGATGGCCAGCGAAATGATCGCCATGGATATTGATATCAGCTTTGCGCCGGTACTCGATGTCGGGCATATCAGCGCCGCCATCGGGGAGCGCGCATATCATGACGAGCCGCAGAAAGCGCTGCAGATGGCGACCCGCTTTATCGACGGCATGCACGATGCAGGTATGAAAACCACCGGTAAACACTTCCCGGGCCACGGTGCCGTGACGGCGGACTCGCATAAAGAGACCCCGCGCGATCCGCGCGCAGAGGCACAAATCCGCGCCAGAGATATGTCAGTCTTCAAATCACTTATCAGCGATAACAAGCTTGATGCCATTATGCCCGCGCATGTGATCTACACCGATGTCGATCCGCGTCCGGCCAGCGGCTCAGCGCACTGGTTAAAAACCGTGCTGCGCCAGGAGCTGGGCTTTAACGGCGTGATTTTCTCTGACGATCTGTCGATGGAAGGGGCGGCGATCATGGGAAGCTATGCCGAGCGCGGTCAGGCATCGCTGGATGCGGGTTGCGATATGATCCTGGTCTGCAATAATCGTAAGGGTGCCGTCAGCGTGTTGGATAACCTGTCGCCGATCAATGCTGAACGTGTTACGCAATTGTATCATAAAGGTTCTTTTAGCCGTCAGGAGCTGCGGGATTCCGCACGCTGGAAAACCGTGAGTGCGCAACTTGAGGCGCTTAACGAGCAATGGCAGGCGCATAAAGCGGAGCAGTAACCCTTCCTGGTAAGCGTAGTGTGGCGAGGATACGATGATCATCTATTTGCACGGTTTTGATTCGAACAGTCCCGGTAATCACGAGAAAGTCCTGCAGTTGCAGTTTATTGATCCGGATGTCCGGCTGATTAGCTACAGCACCCGTCATCCAAAACACGATATGCAGCATCTGCTGAAAGAAGTGGACAAGATGTTGCAGCTGAACGTTGACGAGCGTCCGCTGATTTGCGGCGTCGGCCTGGGAGGATACTGGGCGGAGCGTATTGGCTTCTTATGTGATATCCGTCAGGTGGTGTTCAACCCGAATCTGTTCCCGAATGAGAACATGGAGGGCAAAATCGACCGGCCGGAAGAGTATATGGATATCGGCACTAAATGCGTGAGCAACTTCCGTGAGAAGAACCGCGATCGCTGCCTGGTGATCCTCTCCCGCAGTGACGAAGCCCTCAACAGTTCGCGCTCGGCGGAGTTACTGCACCACTACTATGAAATTGTCTGGGATGAACAGCAGACACATAAGTTTAAGAATATCGCCCCGCATTTACAGCGCATCAAAGCCTTTAAAACCTTAGGTTAATCCCTGCTTTTTTCAGCATAAACCCGGCAACGAAACGTTAGCCGGGTTTTCTTTTTGCTAAGCTTGTTTAATTTTCAACCGGCAAAACTTGACGCACATCAATTTTGGTATGACCAATGCACCGATCATGTTATTCTCATGGCTGTTGAATGGTTTCAGTGTTGTAACCTGTTGTTAACTAAAGGTTATTTTTATAACTTTTAGTTAACAATTGGTTAATAATTTGAGGGGGTCACGTTGACTACGCCATTGAAAAAGATAGTGATTGTGGGCGGCGGTGCTGGCGGCTTAGAACTGGCTACGCAGTTGGGTAAGAAGCTTGGGCGCGGTAAAAAAGCCAAAGTTACGCTCGTCGATCGCAACCATAGCCATCTGTGGAAGCCGCTGTTGCACGAAGTGGCGACCGGCTCTCTGGATGAAGGCGTGGATGCGCTGAGCTATCTGGCGCATGCACGCAACCACAATTTCCAGTTCCAGCTGGGTTCGGTAATGGACATCAATCGTGAAAGCAAAACCATTACTCTGGCCGAACTGCGCGATGAGAAGGGCGAGCTGCTGGTGCCTGAGCGCAAGCTGGCGTACGACACGCTGGTCATGGCGCTGGGCAGTACCTCCAACGACTTCAATACCCCGGGCGTGAAAGATCACTGCATCTTCCTCGATAACCCGCACCAGGCGCGTCGTTTCCACCAGGAGATGTTGAACCTGTTCCTGAAATACTCCAATAACCTCGGGGCGAGCGGCAAGGTCAATATTGCCATCGTCGGCGGCGGTGCGACGGGCGTTGAGCTCTCTGCCGAACTGCATAACGCGGTGAAACAGCTGCACAGCTACGGTTACAAAGGGTTGACCAACGACGCGCTGAACGTAACGCTGGTGGAAGCGGGCGAACGCATTCTGCCTGCGCTGCCGCCGCGTATCTCCGGTGCGGCACACAGCGAACTGACTAAGATGGGCGTGCGTGTTCTGACCCAGACAATGGTCACCAGCGCCGACGAGCACGGCCTGAACACCAAAGATGGCGAGCACATTAAAGCCGATCTGATGGTCTGGGCGGCCGGCATTAAAGCGCCTGATTTCATGAAAGAAATTGGCGGCCTGGAAACCAACCGCATTAACCAACTGGTGGTTGAGCCGACGCTGCAAACCACCCGCGACCCGAATATCTATGCCATCGGCGACTGCGCCTCTTGTGCCCGTCCGGAAGGTGGATTTGTGCCGCCGCGCGCGCAGGCCGCGCATCAGATGGCCAGCCTGGCGCTGCATAACATTCTCGCCCAGGAAAAAGGCAAAACCCTGAAGACCTACGTCTACAAAGACCACGGCTCGCTGGTGTCGCTCTCCAACTTCTCTACCGTCGGCAGCCTGATGGGTAATCTGATGCGTGGTTCGATGATGGTGGAAGGGCGTATTGCGCGCTTCGTCTACATCTCGCTGTACCGCATGCACCAGGTTGCGCTGCACGGCTACTTCAAGACCGGGCTGATGATGCTGGTGGGCAGTATCAACCGGGTGATCCGTCCGCGTCTGAAGCTGCACTGATTTCTGCTTTCTGTGCCCCTCCGCACGCGTCGGAGGGGCTTTTTTTAGCATATCGCTCTGTACAATCGCTTTTATCTCCTAAGAGTTCTCTGAATCACGCCGTTTTCCCGCTTGCCCCCCCATTTTTGCGTCCTTTTCTGATTGGCGAATACCCCCCTTTGGTTGCAGAATTGTTACCAATAGCAATAAAAAGGAGGTTGTCCCGTGAATAAATCCATGGTGGCAGGTATAGGGATTGGCGTGGTTGCCGCGTTAGGCGTGGCGGCAGTAGCCAGTCTGAATGTGTTTGAGCGTGGCCCGCAGTATGCACAGGTCGTTTCGGCGACCCCGATTAAAGAAACCGTCAAATCACCCCGTCAGGAGTGCCGAAATGTCACCGTGACGCATCGTCGTCCAGTGCAGGATGAAAATCGGATTGCCGGTTCGGTGCTGGGTGCGGTCGCGGGTGGCGTGATTGGTCATCAATTTGGCGGTGGCCGCGGGAAAGATATCGCTACGGTTGCGGGGGCGTTGGGTGGCGGCTATGCCGGTCATCAGGTCCAGGGCGCCATGCAGGATCGTGATACCTACAGCACCACCCAGCAGCGCTGTAAAACCGTGTATGACAAATCAGAAAAAATGCTCGGTTACGATGTGACGTACAAAATTGGCGATCAGCAGGGCAAGATCCGCATGGATAAAGATCCCGGCACGCAAATCCCGCTGAACAATGACGGTCAGCTGGTCCTGAATAACAAAGCATAAAAAAATCTGTTCTCTGCATTTAGCTCCCCATTCGCTCAGGCTGGGGAGCTTTTTTTGCGCATAAAAAAGACCTTCTCATGCCTACGCTGAGCGCGGCAAAGACAAGGTCTTTCTTAAGACAGGCCAGGGTTACAGTGGTTACAGGTCAAAATCGTTATACTGTCGCAGTAGCAAAAATCCCGTAATCAGTACGGAGACAAAAGCAAATAAAACTGAACCACCACATATAACCCAGAGGCCGAATAACAACGTGATTACTATCAGCACCTTAATCAATGGTAATAGTAAAATCATGTCTATTCTCCTTCTGAATGTGATTAGCCAGAAAAGCAAATTTCGTGGTTGATTTCCGCTAATCATTAGCAGAACAATTATCACTCATTAAGAATAGCAGGTGGTGACGAGAGGGGATCGGTTTTCGCGAGTTTTCGACAAGGATAGCGGAAAGGATAAAATCAGGGCGGCGTACCACCCTGAATCTTCAGGCTTTGAGCAGTTCAGGCCACAGGCGCAGAGTCATGCGCGTAATCTTTTGCAAACTCTCCAGACTTGCCCCTTCGCGGGCGCTGATCGACATGCCCTGTAAAATGCAGCTCAGATACTGTGCCAGCCCTCTCGGGTCGCAATCGGCAGGGATCTCACCGCGCTGCTGGCGCTGGAACAAAAACTGGCCCAGCGTCTCTTCCTGCATCGCATGTCGGGATTTCACCGTCTGAGCAATCTCTTTTGACGCTGCGGCAAGCGTTGCGGAGGTGTTGATCATAAAGCAGCCTGCAGGCGTCTCTTTGCTGGTGAAGCAGGTCGCGACGGCCGTGAAATAATCTTCCAGCGCTTGTTCTACGCGCTTCTCTTCGCAAAACAGCTGGGCTTCATGTCGGGCGGCGAAGCAGGTGATATAGCGATCCAGCACCGCACGGAACAGCCCCTCTTTATTGGTAAATTCAGCATACAGCGTCGGTGCTTTCGCCCCGGTCGCTTCTACCAGGTCGGCAAGCGAGGTGGCTTCGTACCCGTGCTGCCAGAACAGCGTCATGGCCTTATCGAGCGCCGCGTCCCTGTCGAACACTTTTGGTCGGCCACGGCTTTTTTTTACGCAACGCGTGTCGTCGGTTGTCATTAGCCGTTGTACCTCTGTTGGTTTGTTGAACGACCATTATAAAAATAATCCAGGTTAACAACCAGCGCTGATTGCATAAAAAGTGTTTGTTTCTATCGATATGAATTTTAACGCTTTTGAATTTATTTTAACGGTCGTTATAAAAATAATTTGACGTGTGACCCGGATCACACTTATCATTTAGTTATCGATCGTTAAGTTAATTCTTACGACCTCCCGTTCATCTGCAATAAGGTTCTGAATATGAAAAACGTAAAAATGCTAATCGCCGCTACCGTACTGAGCTCACTGTCATTTGCCAGCTTCGCTGCCGTCCAGGTTCAGGCAACGCCTGCCGATCAGCAAAAAGTTGGCACCATCTCGGCAAACGCCGGGACCAACCTGAGTTCACTGGAAAGCCAGCTAGCGCAAAAAGCCGATGAAATGGGCGCAAAATCGTTCCGTATCACCTCTGTTACCGGTCCGAATACCCTGCACGGTACGGCTGTTATCTACAAATAAGTCGCGCATAACCCTCTTATGCCACTGCAATAAAAAAACGCTCTGCACAGGCAGAGCGTTTTTTTGTACGCCAAATCTTACAGCGACTGGGTATCTGAATGACGGGTGACGTCAATCGGCATCCCGGAACGCGCCTCCATAGCACGCTCCATCACCACCTCATCGGCACTGGTTTTAAAGCTTTGCATCGCGGCATTCAGCACAATCGGCAGGGTTTGCGGGTCGTCGTTAATCTGTTTCGATAACGGCTGGTGCACCTCGACAAGACGAACGCCACCTGGCTCCTGAGAGGCCTTGATCGGTGTATTAATGATATTCACCTTGGTGCCGGGCTTGATCACGCTGAACAGCGCCTCGATGTCACCATCACGCAGGCGGATACAGCCGGAACTGACGCGCATGCCAATCCCAAAATCGGCATTGGTCCCGTGCAGCAGATACACCCCACCGTAGGCCGCAAGGCGGATGGCGTGATGGCCCATCGGGTTTTCCGGTCCGGCAGGTACTACGGCAGGCAAGTCGATACCCTGGGCTTTATAGCGGGCTCGGATATTGGCCGTCGGGGTCCAGGTTGGGTTGGCGCGTTTGTCCGACACGGTGGTCACCATCGTTGGCGTCAGGGTGTCACCGTCGAGTTGACCGATGCCGATAGGGTAGATCGTGACCTCATTTTTACCCGGTGGGTAATAGTAGAGGCGCAGTTCGGCAAGGTTAATCACAATGCCTTCGCGAGGGGCATCGGGCAGCAAGGTTTGCAAAGGAATGGTCAGCACTGCGCCCGCACGGGGTACGTAGGGGTCAACGCCCGGGTTGGCCTGCAGCAGCGCCAGGAAACCCACATCGTATTTTTTGGCAATCGCTTCCAGCGAGCCGCCGTCATTCTCCACCACGTGAACGCGGTTCTCGCCCACTAACCGGCTACCGGCAGGGGGAAGTGGAAAGGTATTGGCGCGCGCGGGCAGGGCCAACGCCACCGTTGCCAGCAGTGCAGCCAGCATCATCCAAGGGGTAAAACGCGAAGAGGTCATCATCACCAGCATCCACAGCAATAAAGATTATTGTTATCTGAACGTTAATCGATAATTATGACGAATGAGTGTGTCGGGAAATCCAGGCGAAGTGCAAAGAGTTTGTAAATTGTGCGCAAGAATAAGGCCGGGTGAGCGTAAGCACGCACCCGGCCAGCCGTCAGGCGACGGTGTTCTCTTCGAGCTGACGGACAAAGGTGCGTACCCAGTCCATGCGCATTTTACGTTCAGCCAGATCGTGGGTGAATTTCAGCCGCGTCGGGCCATCCAGCCGGTAGTGTTGGGGCTGTTTTTGCAGCAGGCCAATCAGCCACATCGGATTGACGTGATTCTTCTCGGCAAACTCAATCACTCCGCCTTTATCGTGCCCCTCCAGCTTACGGATCCCCAGCTTCTGCGCCTGCTGGCGTAAGCGGGCGATATCCAGCAGGTTGCGCGCCGCATCCGGCAGCAGGCCAAAGCGGTCGATCAGCTCCACTTTAATCTCGTCGAGGCTGGCTTCGTCTTTGGCGCTGGCGATGCGTTTGTAGAACGACAGGCGAGTATTCACATCCGGGATAAAATCATCCGGCAGCAGGGCAGGCATCCGCAGCTCCACTTCGGTTTGCTGGCTGGTAAGATCTTCCAGCGACGGCTCGCGCCCGGCCTTCAGGGCATCGACGGCGTTTTCCAGCATCTCCATATACAGCGAGAAACCGATGGTTTCCATTGAGCCGCTCTGATCTTCCCCAAGCAGTTCGCCCGCGCCGCGGATCTCGAGGTCGTGCGTCGCCAGGGCAAAGCCGGCACCCAAATCCTCCAGTGAGGCGATGGCTTCGAGGCGCTTTTGCGCATCGGTGGTCATCGCTTTCGGGTGCGGCGTCATCAGCCACGCATAGGCCTGATGGTGCGAGCGCCCGACACGACCGCGCAGCTGGTGCAGCTGCGCCAGCCCGAAATGATCCGCACGTTCAATAATGATGGTGTTGGCGGTAGGAATATCGATCCCGGTTTCGATAATGGTGGTACAGACCAGCACGTTAAAACGCTGGTGATGGAAATCGTTCATCACCCGTTCCAGCTCGCGCTCGCGCATCTGGCCGTGGCCGATGGCGATCCGCGCCTCCGGTACCAGCTCCGCCAGCTTGTCAGCCGTTTTCTGGATATTTTCCACGTCGTTGAAAAGATAGTAGACCTGGCCGCCACGCAGCACTTCACGCAGGATCGCCTCGCGTACCACCAGGCTGTCGTACTCACGGACAAAGGTTTTCACCGCCAGACGTCGGGCAGGCGGGGTGGCGATAATCGACAGATCGCGCATACCGCTCATCGCCATATTCAGCGTACGTGGGATCGGCGTGGCAGTAAGGGTCAGAATGTCCACGTCGGCGCGCATCGCTTTGATGCGCTCTTTGTGGCGCACGCCAAAGCGGTGCTCTTCATCGACAATCAGCAGGCCCAGATCTTTCCATTTAACGTCGCTTTGCAGCAGCTTATGGGTGCCGATCAGAATATCGATTTTGCCCTCGCTGGCCTGCTCCAGAATGAGTGCCTGCTCTTTGGCGCTGCGAAAACGCGACAGCATCTCAATGCGCACCGGCCAGTTGGCGAAGCGGTCGCGGAAGTTATCATAGTGCTGCTGCGCCAGCAGGGTAGTCGGCACCAGTACCGCCACCTGCTTGTTGTTCTCCACGGCCAGGAAGGTGGCGCGCATCGCGACTTCGGTTTTACCAAAGCCCACGTCGCCGCACACCAGCCTGTCCATCGCCAGCGGCCGGCACATATCGCTGAGTACCGCGTTAATGGCCTGGGCCTGATCCGGGGTGGTTTCAAACGGGAAGCTGTCGCAGAACAGCTGATACTGCTCTTTATCATGTTTAAAGGCGTAGCCGGTTTTTGCAGCCCGCTGGGCGTAGATGTCCAGCAGCTCGGCCGCCACATCACGCACTTTTTCCGCCGCTTTTTGCCGCGCCCGCGTCCAGGCATCGCTGCCCAGTTTGTGCAGCGGGGCATTCTCTTCGGCTCCACCCGCGTAGCGGCTGATCAAATGCAGTGACGACACCGGCACGTACAGTTTGGCGTCGTTGGCATACAGCAGCATCAGGTATTCCGCCTTGATGCCGCCGGCCTCCAGGGTGGTCATCCCCGCATAGCGGCCCACGCCGTGCTCCAGATGCACAATCGGCTGGCCCGGATGCAGCTCCGCCAGGTTACGGATCAAGGTATCCGGGTTGATGGTGCGGCGGCTGTCCTGACGGCGGCGCGCCACGCGCTCGCCCAGCAGGTCGCTTTCGCAGATCAGCGCCAGGTTATTCAGTGTATCGATGAACCCGTGTTCGGCCGCGCCGATCATCAGATACCGGCCGTTGCCGCTGGCCTCGTTCAGGCGCAGGATCCGCTTCGGCGCCAGCTTGATGCGGCTTAACAGCTCGCCCAACGCCTCGCGACGCCCCTCGCTCTCCACCGAGAAGATCACCGGTCCGGTAAAGGCTTCGAGGAATTTACGCAGGTTATCCAGCGGGGATTTGTTTTGTGCCTGTACCGCCAGGTCCGGCAGCGTTTGATATGCCAGGTTGGTATTGGCGGCTTTGTCCGGCAGTTTTCCGGTTTTAAGCTGCACGCGCGGCCAGCGCTTAAGCTCGCTGAACAGCTCATCGGTGCGCAGCCACAGCAGTTCGGGCTCCAGCAGCGGACGCATCGGATCCACGCCGCGATTTTCAAAACGCGCGCGGGTTTCACTCTCATAACGGGTGGCGCTGGCCTCCAGATCACCGGTGTTGACCACCAGCGTATTGGCCGGGAAGTAGCTGAACAGGGGCGGCAGCGGCTCGCTAAAGAACAGCGGCTGCCAGTATTCGATCCCCGCGGGCAGCGTGCCTTTGCTCACCTGCTGATAGATATGTTCGGCATCGCGTTTGACCTCAAACTTATCGCGCCACTGGCTGCGGAACAGCTCGATGGCGGTTTTATCGGTCGGGAACTCGTGGGCCGGCAGCAGGTTGATGGCCTCAACTTCTTCCAGCGTGCGCTGGGTATCGGCATCAAACAGGCGCAGGCTGTCGATTTCGTCATCGAAGAAATCCAGGCGATACGGCTGGGCGCTGCCCATCGGGAACAGGTCGAGCAGTGCGCCGCGCGTGGCATATTCACCGTGCTCCATCACCTGATCCACATGGCGATAACCGGCGCTGTCGAGCTGGACGCGCAGGGCATCCCGCGACAGGCGCTGGCCTTTTTTCATCACCAGCGCATGCCCGTGCAGATAGCTGTGCGGACAGACGCGCTGCATCAGGGTATTGACCGGCACAATCAGCACCCCGCGCTGCATGGTCGGCAGCTGATACAGCGTGGAGAGCCGCGAGGAGATAATTTCCTGGTGCGGGGAGAAACTGTCGTAGGGCAGCGTCTCCCAGTCGGCCAGGCTGGTGACCAGGTGATCGGTAAACTGGCGGATTTCATCATGCAGGCGCAGGGCGTTTTGCATGTCCGGCGCAACCAGCACCACCGGCCCCGGATGACGCTCGGCAATCTCGGCAACCAGCGTAGCGCAGGCCGCACCCGTGAGTTCACCCAACTGGCGTTGGTCGCCCGCTTTGCCGGGCAAGGTATAACGATATTGTTCAGGCATGGCTTTGTCAGGATCTCTTATGGGCATATCACTGATACACAATGTCTTTATTATCCTTGATCGTTTTGCATTAGCAAACCGGAACCGCACGCAGCGTGAAGTTGGGCGTCAGCGCACGCTCTGAGCCGGTGCCGGGCGCGCGGGCGGGGTAAAGAAAACATCCCCCAACAACGCGCTGGACAGCTTGCGCACCCCCAGTCCGACCAGCGTGCAGGTCAGCAGGCTGACAAACGGATAGACCAGGATCAGCGTCAGCTCGGCCCACACCGGCCAGCGACCCGCGTTCAGTTCGCCGATCAGCACCAGGCTGGCCCCTTCAATCAGAATGCGGTGAGTGGTGTAAATCGCAATGGTATTCGAGCCCACCACGTTCAGCAGATTGTCAGGCCGCACGGCGTAACGCTGCTCAAAACGGTAAAACAGGGTCATGATCAGCAGAATCGACAGCAGCGACAGCGGCAGGGGAACGTTCGTGAACCACAGCGCAACAGCAACCAGTGCGAAGGCGGCGACCGCCAGCCCGTCGCGGCGCCAGACGCGGGTTTGCATCCACGTCATCAGCTGCACACCATACCAGGCACCGAGGCTGTAATAGACCATGTTACGCACCACGCTGTTCATTCCCCACCACGGCAGCGGCAGGAAGTTAATCGCGATGCTGACCAGTGCCAGCAGGCCGATCAGCGGCAGCTTCCAGCGGTGCAGCAGTTTACACAGCGTAAAATAGACCACCAGCGCGTACAGATACCACAGGCTGGTGCTGGCGGTGAGCATCCCGGTGATAAAGCCCACCAGCGAGTCGGCGTAGGCGGCGTTTGACGCGGTGCTAAGATCGCGCTCCGGTGCCAGCCAGGCATTGAGATGGGTCAGCGCCTGCCACTGCAGAGCGCCCCATAGCGCCAGCACCCAGATAATGCTCCACAGGCGTTTATTCACGCAGGTTTTCCAGTCGACGCCGTCAATGTAGCGGCGGATCAGATACCCGGAGATAAAGAAGAACACCGGCATACGAAACGGTGCCAGATACAGATTAAAGTAGACCCAGCATTTGGCGAGCAGCGTCGACAGCGGGGATTGCAGCCCATCCAGATGCGGATAAAAGGTGATCACCGAGTGATAGATCACCACCAGGCAGATGCAGAGCCCTTTGATCTGATTAATCCATAATGCTTTTTGTTTTGTCACTGACCGAATCCTGTTTTGCCATAAAGTAACCGGTCATGTTGTGGGTTCGGGGGCAGGCTGTAACCGGTAAGAGTCTGTATCCGGACGATTTTCAGAAAAGGCGCAGGGTGTACGGCGAGGCAGTGCTGGTTGAATCACTGTCTACGCTGCTGATTTAACGTGTTTTTTCGGAGTAATGATTATCAAAGCACCGGGTTTCAGTCATTTACCCCTGGCGGATTCGCTTATATACTCTCGGGTCTGCTCTCAGCAAACAGACGGATTTCATGTACCAACCTGTCGCACTTTTCATAGGCCTGCGTTATATGCGTGGGCGCGCCGCGGACCGATTCGGTCGCTTTGTCTCCTGGCTTTCTACCATTGGCATTACGCTTGGCGTGATGGCGCTGGTGACGGTTCTCTCCGTCATGAATGGCTTTGAGCGCGAGCTGCAAAACAACATTCTGGGGCTGATGCCGCAGGCCATCCTCTCGTCATCAACCGGCTCGGTTAACCCGCAGCAACTGCCTGAAAGCGCCGTCAAACTGCAGGGCGTCAGCCGTGTGGCACCGATCACCTCCGGTGATGTGGTGCTGCAAAGCGCGCGCAGCGTGGCGGTCGGGGTGATGCTCGGCATCGATCCGGCGCAAAAAGATCCCCTGACGCCGTATCTGGTCAACGTCAAGCAGAGCGATCTGGCCCCCGGTCAGTACAACGTTATTCTGGGCGAACAGCTGGCCGGTCAACTGGGCGTCAATCGTGGCGATCAGCTGCGGGTGATGGTGCCCTCTGCCAGCCAGTTCACCCCGATGGGGCGTCTGCCGAGCCAGCGTCTGTTTAACGTGATTGGCACCTTTGCCGCCAGCAGTGAAGTGGACGGCTACCAGATGCTGGTCAACATTCAGGACGCCTCGCGTCTGATGCGTTACCCGCTCGGCAATATTACTGGCTGGCGTCTGTGGCTGAACGAGCCGCTGAAAGTGGACGTCTTAAGCCAGCAAAAACTGCCGGAAGGCACCAAATGGCAGGACTGGCGCGAGCGTAAAGGCGAGTTGTTCCAGGCCGTGCGAATGGAAAAAAACATGATGGGCCTGCTGCTGAGCCTGATCGTCGCCGTGGCCGCGTTTAACATCATTACCTCGCTGGGCCTGATGGTGATGGAAAAGCAGGGCGAAGTGGCGATTTTGCAAACTCAAGGGCTGACACCGCGACAGATCATGGCGGTGTTTATGGTCCAGGGGGCCAGCGCCGGTATCGTCGGGGCCTTGCTCGGGGCGTTGCTGGGCACCTTGCTGGCCAGCCAGCTGAATAATCTGATGCCGATCATCGGCGCGCTGCTCGACGGCGCAGCCCTGCCGGTGGCCATTGAGCCGCTGCAGGTGGTGGGCATTGCGCTGGTCGCGATGGCCGTTGCGTTACTGTCCACGCTTTATCCTTCCTGGCGCGCTGCCGCCACCCAACCCGCTGAGGCTTTACGCTATGAATAAGATCCTGTTGCAATGCGACAACCTGTGCAAACGCTATCAGGAAGGCACGGTGCAGACAGATGTTCTGCACAATGTCAGCTTCAACGTTGGCGTTGGGGAGATGATGGCGATTGTCGGTACCTCCGGTTCGGGTAAAAGTACTTTGCTGCACCTGCTGGGCGGGCTCGATACCCCAACCTCCGGCGACGTGGTGTTCTCCGGCACGCCGCTGAGTTCGATGTCCTCGAGCGCCAAGGCCGATCTGCGTAACCGCGAGCTGGGTTTTATCTATCAGTTCCACCACCTGCTGCCCGATTTTACCGCGCTGGAAAACGTGGCCATGCCGCTGCTGATTGGCAAAAAGAAACCGGCTGAAATCAACGCCCGCGCCAGCGATATGCTGAAGGCGGTCGGTCTCGGTCATCGCGGCAATCACCGTCCTTCGGAGCTTTCTGGCGGCGAGCGCCAGCGCGTGGCAATTGCCCGTGCGCTGGTCAACAACCCGCGGCTGGTGCTGGCGGATGAACCCACCGGTAACCTCGATGCCCGCAACGCTGACAGTATTTTTAAACTGATCGGTGAGCTGAACGCCTCGCAGGGCACCGCCTTCCTGGTGGTGACGCACGATTTACAGCTGGCAAAACGCATGTCCCGCCAGCTCGAAATGCGTGACGGTCACCTGAATACCGATCTGACCCTGATGGGGGCAGATTGATGGCTTCACCGTTATCGTTACTTATCGGCCTGCGTTTTAGCCGGGGTCGCCGTCGCGGCGGCATGGTATCGCTCATTTCCGTTATCTCGACCATTGGTATCGCGCTGGGCGTGGCGGTACTGATCGTCGGCCTGAGCGCGATGAACGGTTTCGAGCGTGAGCTGAATAACCGCATTCTGGCGGTGGTGCCACACGGTGAAATCGAGCCGGTCAAACAGCCGTGGACCAACTGGAACGAGGCCCTGAACAAAGTCGAAAAAGTGCCCGGCATTGCCGCCGCCGCACCGTATATCAACTTTACCGGGCTGATGGAGAGCGGGGCTAACCTGCGCGCCATCCAGGTGAAAGGGGTCAACCCACGTCAGGAAGAGAAGCTCAGTGCACTGCCGCAGTTTATTAAAGACGGCGCATGGGCCAACTTTAAGGCTGGCGAGCAGCAGATCATTATTGGTAAGGGCGTGGCCGACGCGCTGAAAGTGAAGCAGGGCGACTGGGTGTCAATCATGATCCCTAACGCCAGTGCCGACCACAAGCTGCAGCAGCCAAAGCGTGTGCGCCTGCATGTCGCCGGTATTCTGCAGCTGAGCGGCCAGCTCGATCACAGCTTTGCGATGGTGCCGATCGAAGATGCGCGTCAGTATCTGGATATGGGCAGCAGCGTGACCGGCATTGCCATCAAGGTCAACGACGTCTTTAACGCCAACAAGCTGGTGCGCGATGCCGGGGAAGTGACCAACAGCTACGTCTACATCAAGAGCTGGATTGGCACCTACGGCTATATGTACCGCGACATCCAGATGATTCGCGCGATCATGTATCTGGCGATGGTGCTGGTGATCGGCGTGGCCTGCTTTAACATCGTCTCCACGCTGGTGATGGCGGTAAAAGACAAGAGCGGCGACATTGCGGTGCTGCGCACCCTCGGCGCGAAGGACGGTCTTATTCGCGCCATCTTCGTCTGGTACGGTCTGCTGGCGGGCCTGCTGGGCAGCCTGTGCGGCGTGGTGATTGGGGTAGTGGTTTCCCTGCAGTTAACACCGATTATTAATGGAATTGAGGCGCTTATCGGCCATCAGTTCCTGTCTGGCGATATCTATTTTATTGACTTCCTGCCGTCAGAATTACACTGGCTGGACGTCGTTTATGTACTGGTCACGGCGCTGTTGTTGAGTCTGTTGGCGAGCTGGTATCCGGCGCGTCGCGCAAGCAAGATTGACCCGGCGAGGGTGCTCAGTGGCCAGTAATTACGTCATGGTTTAGCGGTTTTCGGGCCGTCAAATCAACAGAGGATTGCGTTATGTATTACGGATTTGATATTGGCGGCACCAAAATCGCGCTGGGCGTGTTTGATAGCAACCTGACGCTGCAGTGGGAAACCCGGGTTCCCACCCCGCGCGAAAGCTACGATGAATTCTTAACCGCCATTGTCGCGCTGGTGGCGCAGGCCGATGCCCGTTTTGGCGTAAAAGGTAGCGTCGGGATTGGTATTCCGGGGATGCCGGAAACCGACGACGGTACGCTGTACGCTGCCAACGTCCCGGCGGCCAGCGGTCAGACGCTGCGCGCTGATTTAACGACGCTGCTGGAGCGCGACGTGCGCCTCGACAACGACGCCAACTGTTTCGCCCTCTCCGAAGCCTGGGATGACGAGTTCCAGCAATATCCGTTAGTGATGGGTCTGATCCTCGGCACCGGCGTCGGCGGCGGAATTGTCGTCGACGGCAAAGCGATTACCGGGCGCAGCTACATTACCGGCGAATTTGGCCATATCCGCCTGCCGGTAGATGCGCTGGAGGTGGTGGGTCGTGATTTCCCGCTGATCCGCTGCGGCTGTGGACAGCACGGCTGCATCGAAAATTACCTCTCAGGCCATGGATTTGCATGGCTTTATGAACACTTCTATCATCAAAAACGACAGGCGCCAGAAATTATCACGCTGTGGGAGCAGGGTGATGAACAGGCTCTCGAGCACGTTGAACGTTACCTCGATCTGCTGGCCGTGTGCCTTGGTAATATCCTGACCATCGTCGATCCCGACTTGCTGGTGATTGGCGGGGGATTATCGAATTTTACGGCGATCGCCGAACGGCTGTCAGGACGTTTGCCGCGTCATCTGCTGCCGGTTGCCCGCGTGCCGCGCATTGAGCGCGCGCGACATGGCGATGCCGGGGGAATGCGCGGTGCCGCATTCCTTCATCTTACCCGCTAGCTATACGAGGTTTTTATGCTGTCGCGTCGCTCACATCGACTCAGCCGTTTTCGCAAAAACAAACGTCGCTTACGTGAACGCTTACGCCAGCGGATCTTCTTCCAGGATGCCGCGTTGCCAGAATTGATGGAAAAACCCCGAGTCGTGGTGTTGACCGGGGCGGGGATCTCCGCCGAGTCAGGCATTCGCACCTTCCGCGCGGCCGACGGATTGTGGGAAGAGCACCGGGTGGAAGATGTTGCCACCCCGGAAGGCTTTGCCCGCAATCCGCAACTGGTGCAGGAATTCTACAACGCCCGCCGCCGTCAGCTGCAGTCGCCGGAGGTGGCACCTAACGCCGCACATCTGGCGCTGGCGGCGCTGGAAGAGGCGCTGGGGGATCGTTTTCTGCTGGTGACGCAGAACATCGATAACCTGCATGAACGCGCGGGCAATAAGAATGTGATCCACATGCACGGTGAACTGCTGAAGGTGCGCTGTGCCAGCAGCGGCCAGGTGGTGAACTGGACCGGCGATGTCACTCTCGATGACAAATGCCACTGTTGTCAGTTCCCCGCGCCGCTGCGCCCGCACGTGGTCTGGTTTGGCGAAATGCCGCTGGGGATGGACGACATCTACAGCGCGCTGGCCATGGCCGATGTGTTTATCGCGATCGGTACTTCCGGGCACGTCTATCCGGCCGCCGGGTTTGTCCACGAAGCGAAGCTGCAGGGGGCGCACACGGTGGAGCTGAATCTGGAGCCGAGCCAGGTGGGGAGCGAGTTCGAAGAGAAAGCCTACGGGCTGGCAAGCGAGGTGGTACCGGCGTTTGTGGATAAATTATTGAAAGGGTTGTGATGTTGTCATTATTGTAGGCCGGGCAAACGCAGTGCCGCCCGGCGTTTTTGCCCGGTGGCGCTGCGCTTACCGGGCCTACGTTCGTGCCCGGCGTGAAATTAACGACCCGCCTTTAACTTCTGATAATACTCTTCGTACAGGCGGCTGGCGTCGCCGACATCATTCTGCCACTCGCCCTTACTGATGGTTTGTGCATCCGGATACAGCGATTTATCGTTCGCCACTTCCGGGCTCAGCAGCTTGCGCGCTGCCAGGTTGGGTGTCGGGTAGCCGATGGTTTCTGCCACCTGTTTAGCCACATCCGGGCGCAGCAGGAAGTTAATCAACTGAAGTGCACCCTCAACGTTTTTGGCATTTGCCGGAATAGCGAGGCTGTCCATCCAGAAAATCCCACCCTCTTCAGGCCACACTATCTCCAGCGGCGTACCGGCCTGACGCGCCACATAGGCGGAGCCGTTCCACACCATGCCCAGATTCACTTCCCCTTCCATGAACGGGTTGGCCGGGTTATCCGAGTTAAACGCCGCGACGTTTGGCATCAGCTTTTTCAGCTCGTTATATGCCGCTTCAATCTCTTTCGGATCGGTGGTATTGCCGGAGTAGCCCAGTTTACGCAGCGCAACCTGGAACACTTCGCGCGCGTCGTCGGTCAACACTAACCCGCCTTTATATTCCGGTTTCCACAGGTCAGCCCAGCGGGAGACGCTCTTTGGATCCAATTCGTCACGGTTGATCCCAATCGCCGTGGCACCCCAGATATACGGAATGGAGTAGTCATTGCCGGGGTCGAACGGCTTGTTAAGCATCTCAGGATCGAGGTTGTTAAAATGGGTGAGCCTGGTTTTGTCGATCTTCTGGATCATGCCCTCTTTGCGCATCTTGTCGACGAAATAGGTGGAGGGCACCACCAGATCATACGCCCCGTCTTTGTAGGTTTTGAGCTTGGCGTACATGGTTTCATTCGATTCGTAGGTCGAATAAATCACCTTGATGCCGGTCTCTTTGGTGAACTGCTCCAGCAGGCCTGGCGGCACATACTCGGTCCAGTTGTAGAAGTAGAGCGTTTTACTGTCGTCCGCGTGCGCCGCGCTCATGCCGATTGCCAGAGCGCCTGCCGCGAGCAGGTGGCGTGACCATTTCTTCATCATCTATGACGTCCCCTGAGATTTTGTTTTATCACGAGCAATAAGCTGGCTAGTCATCACCAGAACCAGCGATAACACCAACAGAATGGTCGCCAGCGCGTTCACCTCTGGTGACACGCCGACTTTCACCATCGAATAGATTTTCAACGGTAGAATTTCATAGCTCGGCCCGGTGACGAACGACGACACCACCACGTCGTCCATCGACAGGGTAAAGCTTAGTAGCCAACCGGCCGCGACCGCAGGCATCGCCAGCGGCAGAATAATTTTGCGCAGGATGGTGATTTCACTGGCCCCCAGATCTTTGGCCGCCTCCAGCATCCGCACGTCAAAGCCTTTCAGACGCGAGTAGACCGTCACCACCACAAACGGCAGGCAGAAGGTGATGTGCGAGAACAGCAGCGACCAGAAGCCCAGCTGCACACCCAGCAGCATAAACAGCACCAGCAGCGAAATGGCCATCACGATATCCGGCGACATCATCACCACAAACAGCATCCCGCTGACGAAGGGTTTGCCGCGAAAGCGATACCGGTACAGCGCCACGGCGGTGAGCGAACCAATCAGCGTGGCAAACGTCGCCGACAAAATCGCCATCGTCAGCGAGTGCTGCGCCGCCTGCAGCAGGCTGTCGTTATTCATCAGCAGGCGATACCAGTCGGTGGTGAACCCCTGCCAGTTGATGCCAAAGCGCGAGCTGTTAAACGAGTTAACGATCAGGATGATGATCGGGATAAACAGAAAGGCATAAATGGCGGCCATAAAACCGCCGCGCAGCAGTCGACCGATCATTCGAGCTCCACCTTTTTGTTCAGCAGGCGCGAGGCACGCCAGTAGACCAGTAGCATCAGGCCCATCACCAGCGTCAGGGTGATGCTGGTGGCCGCGCCAAACGGCCAGTCGCGAATATTCAGGAACTGACTTTTGATCACATTACCGATCAGCAGGTTTTTCGCGCCGCCCATCAGGTCAGAGACAAAGAACAGCCCCATCGCCGGGAGCATCACCAACAGGCAACCGGCAATAATCCCCGGCATGGTCAGCGGCACAATGATGCGAATAAACGTCTGCAGTTTACTGGCGCCCAGATCCTTTGCTGCCTCAAGCAGGGGTTTATCCAGCTTCTCGATGCTGGCGTACAGCGGCATCACCATAAACGGCAGCAAAATGTAGACCAGCCCGATGATCACTGCGCTGGGGGTAAACATGATGCGGATCGGCGTATCAATCACACCCAGCCACAGCAGAAACGCGTTCAGGTAGCCTTTGGTGCTGAGGAAGATTTTCAGGCCATAGATGCGGATCAGCGAGTTGGTCCAGAAGGGGACGATCAGCAGAAACAGCAGCAGCGGGCGCACTCTGGGCGGCAGCGTCGCCAGAAACCAGGCAAACGGATAACCCAGCGCCAGGCAGGCGAGGGTGGCAATCAGCGCCATATTGAGCGAGTGCAGCAGCACCTGGAAATAGAGCGGGTCGAGCAGGCGCGTGTAGTTATCCAGCGTAAAGACCAGTTTGACGAAATTGGCCTCGTCGCGGGTCAAAAAGCTGGTCGCAATGATCATCAGGTTGGGTAAAAAGACAAACAGCACAAGCCAACCGACGATAGTGGCAATCACCACATTCTGGAACTTACTTGTGTTGTTCATCAGCCAGTACAACCTCCCAGCTTTCAACCCAGTTGATGATCATTTTTTGATTCAGTGAGTGGTCAAAATCCGGATCGTCTTCGTTGAAGAATTCGCTGACGATCACCAACTTGCCGTTTTCCAGCTCGACCACTGACTCCAGGGTCATCCCCTTGTAGTTGCGCTCGCGGATAAAACCGATAAGACCTTCCGCTTCGCTTTCGTCGTGAACCTCGTCGACGCGCAAATCTTCCGGACGCAGCAGCACGTTTAACGGTTGGCCCGGCTCGACGGCAAACTTTACCGAAATATTGCACTCGCGGCCTTCGACGCTGGCGCGCACACGCTCGTCATCCAGGCGCTCGATTACCGTGGCGTTGAAGATATTGATTTCGCCAATAAAGCTGGCGACAAACAGGTTTTTGGGCTCTTCGTAAATCTCGCGCGGCGTGCCGTCCTGCTCGATTTTGCCGTCGCGCATCACCACGATGCGATCGGACATGGTCAGGGCCTCTTCCTGATCGTGGGTGACAAAGACAAACGTAATGCCGAGCTTGCGTTGGAGGGCTTTTAATTCGTTTTGCATCTGCTTGCGCAGTTTGTAATCCAGCGCGGACAAGGATTCATCCAACAGCAGCAGGCGCGGTTTATTGACCACCGCCCGGGCGATGGCGACGCGCTGCTGCTGACCGCCGGAAAGCTGGTGTGGCTTTCGCTGGGCGAAGTCTTCGAGTTGTACCATGCGCAGGGCATCGGTGACGCGCGGGGTGATTTCACTGGCCGGGGTTTTCTGCATCCGCAGGCCAAAGGCAACGTTTTCGAATACCGTCATGTGCGGGAAAAGGGCGTAGCTTTGAAAGACGGTATTAACGTGGCGGTGTTCGGCAGGGACGTGGGTAATGTCCTGGTTTTCGAGATGAATATGACCGTGGTCGACGGTATCAAGCCCGGCGATGAGGCGAAGCACTGTCGTTTTGCCGCAGCCGGAGGGGCCAAGCAGCGTCAGAAACTCGCCGTTATTGATGGTCAGATCGAGGTCGGAAATGACAGTTTTACCATCAAAACTTTTACCAATGCCGGCCAGTTGCACCAACGGTGACAGTGAAGCGGGTTGTGTATTCAATTTTTGATTCGGTCCCATATCGATGCCGTGAATGACTTATCGCAGCAGGGTTTGTGGGTTATCACCTTGATGGCGCTTAATGAGGGCGGCCATTCTACGGTAAACCGTTGAAATCGCCAATCCTTGTTGACTATTGATAAGCTACATTTATTGACGGGCAATCAGTTAAAGGGAAATATTCTCGTTTACGGGATAAAAGTGACCTGACGCAATATTTGGGTTTTGATGCTTACTGATAATGTTGTCACGAAAAGTGAGGGTGACTGCATGGATAAATTACTTGAGCGTTTTTTACAGTACGTATCGCTGGATACCCAATCTAAACCGGGTGTCCGTCAGGTGCCGAGCACCGAAGGCCAATGGAAACTGTTACAGCTGTTAAAGACCCAGCTGGACGAACTAGGCCTGGTCAACGTCACACTCAGTGAAAAAGGGACGGTGATGGGAACGCTACCGGCCAATGTCGACGGTGATATTCCGGCCATTGGTTTTATCTCCCACGTCGATACCTCACCGGATTTTAGCGGTAAAAATGTCAACCCGCAGATAGTTGAGAATTATCGCGGCGGGGATATTGCCTTGGGGATCGGTGATGAAGTCCTGTCGCCGGTGATGTTCCCGGTGCTGCACCAGCTACTTGGCCAGACGCTGATCACCACCGACGGCAAAACGCTGCTCGGCGCAGATGATAAAGCGGGCGTGGCGGAGATCATGACCGCTCTGGCCGTGCTGAAGGCCAGCAACGTTCCTCACGGTGACATCCGCGTGGCGTTTACCCCGGATGAAGAGGTGGGGAAAGGGGCGAAGCATTTTGACGTCGAGGCGTTCAACGCCCGCTGGGCCTACACCGTGGACGGCGGCGGCGTGGGTGAGCTGGAATTTGAAAACTTTAACGCCGCATCGGTCAACATTCGTATCGTTGGCAACAACGTGCATCCGGGTACGGCGAAAGGGGTGATGGTCAATGCCCTTTCGCTGGCGGCCCGTATTCATGCCGAGGTTCCGGCGGACGAAAGCCCGGAGCAGACCGCAGGTTACGAAGGGTTCTACCATCTCACCAGTATCAAGGGGACGGTGGATCGTGCGGATATGCACTACATCATTCGTGATTTTGACCGCGAAGGTTTCGAAGCGCGGAAACGCAGGATCATGGATATCGCCAAAAAGGTCGGTAAAGGGCTGCACCCGGATTGCTACATTGAGCTGATCATTGAAGACAGCTATTACAATATGCATGAAAAGGTCGTCGCGCATCCGTACATCCTCGACATCGCCCAGCAGGCGATGCGCGATTGCGATATCGAACCGCAGCTGAAGCCGATTCGTGGCGGCACCGACGGCGCGCAGCTCTCGTTTATGGGACTGCCGTGCCCAAACCTGTTTACCGGCGGCTACAACTACCACGGCAAGCATGAGTTTGTGACATTGGAAGGGATGGAAAAAGCGGTGCGGGTGATTGTGCGTATCGCCGAGTTAACCGCGAAGCAAGGGTAGATAAACGCCCGGTGGCGCTGCGCTTACCGGGCCTACGAGCTACACGTAGGCCGGGCAAACGCAGTGCCGCCCGGCGTTCTCACAAACAGACTCAGTCCTCGAAGAACCAGTACCCGCTGTTCACCAGCGCTGCCAGCATCGCGAGGAACGACGGATCTTCCAGCGCATCGCCAAAGTGCTCGGCAGACAACTGCGTATGGCTGGCCAGCGCTTCCAGCGCAGGACGGTGCGGGGAATCCAGCTGTTCGCCGTTAACGAAAACATCTTCGCCAATGCGTAACACGCGCAATCCACCAAGACGCACCAGCTTGTCGCCTTGCTGCAGCGCATCGTAAATCTCATCCGGCTGATACGGCGGCTCCGGCGGGGAGACATCCAGTTCGTGACGGGACTGGCTGACAAACTCGCCAAACCACTGGTTGAAATGGGCTGGTTGGTTGATGAGGTCCAGCATCATGCCGCGCAGTTTCTCCAGCTCTTCCGGCAGAATATCGGCCGGATGTTCACGGGCCGGCACATCCGGGTCGCTAAAGCGATGGCTACCCAGCTCGCGTTGCAGCACGTAATCGGCAAAGCCGCTGATCATCTCGCGACCGCTTGGCGCACGGAATCCCACCGAATAGTTCATCGAGTTTTCAAGGGAATAGCCCTCGTGCGGGAAGCCCGGCGGGATATACAGAATATCGCCCGGCTCCAGTTCTTCGTCGATGATCCCGGCAAACGGATCGACCTGCAGCAGGTCCGGGTGCGGACAATGCTGTTTCATCGGTACTTTCTCACCCACGCGCCAGCGGCGGCGGCCGGTACCCTGAATAATGAACACGTCGTACTGATCCAGATGCGGACCCACGCCGCCGCCCGGGACGGAGAAGGAGATCATCAGATCGTCCATCCGCCAGTCGGGCAGCGCGCGGAACGGTGCCATCAGCGCTGCGGCAGGCTGATGCCAGTGGTTAACCGCCTGCACCAGTAATGACCAGTTGGTCTCGCCCAGGTGATCGTAGCTTTCGAACGGACCGTGGCTGACCTGCCATTTTCCGTCCTGATGGCTAACGAGACGGCTGTCGACTTCGCTTTCCATCGCCAGACCGGCCAGCTCATCCGGGGAGATCGGATCGATGAAATTGGCGAATCCGCGTTTCAGAACGACCGGGCGTTTCTGCCAGTAACGTTCAATAAAATCGGGCCAGTTAAGTGTTAATTGATAATCCATATTTATATTCCGCAGGCTCTTACTGAGTCGGATTATAACGGAAGCTCAGCAGCCTGGGTGCGAGTTTCACGCATTTTCTCACTCACGCGGCTAACTATTGTCAGCGGTGGGATGTTGACGGGCAAAAACCGCTTCCATGCGTGCGCCGCCCAGCAGACTCTCTCCGGCATCGATCCTGCCGTTGTACTGCTCGACGATGTCGCGGGCCACCGACAGACCAACGCCCTGGCCGGGACGCAGCGTGTCGACGCGTTGGCCGCGATCGAACACCTGATCGCGTTTCCCCCGGGGGATCCCTGGGCCATCATCCTCAACAATAATATGCAGATAGTCATCACTCACACGTGCCGACACTTCCACAAACTCCAGGCAGTATTTACAGGCGTTATCGAGCAGATTGCCCATCACTTCCATAAAGTCGTTCTTTTCGCCGACAAAGCTGATTTCCGGTGAAATATCGAGGGAGATATTGACCCCTTTGCGTTGATAAACTTTGTTCAGGGCGGAGGTGAGGCTATCCAGCAGAGGGGCTACAGGGTGCAGTTCCCGGCTCAGCAAGGCGCTGCCTGAGTGCATGCTGGCGCGGTGCAGATAATAGCCAATTTGCTGTGAGATGCGGCTGATTTGCTCCAGCATCACCGGCTCGGCATCATTGACGCTCAGTTTAGTGCTGCGCAGCGATCGCAAGGTGCTTTGCAGCACCGCCAGCGGGGTTTTCAGGCTGTGCGCAAGGTCAGTCAGGGTTGTGCGGTATTTGTCGTAGCGATCGCGCTCGCTTTTCAGCAGGCGATTCAGGTTGCTCACCAGACTGGTCAGCTCCCGGGTGGTGTTCGGGTTCAGCTTCTCGCGGTGATGCTCTTCCAGCTCGCGCACCTCTTTCGCCAGCGACTCGATGGGGCGCAGGCTCCACCAGGCGGCCAGCCACAGCAGGGGGATCACCAGCAGCAGGTTGGCGGCCAGCACGTACACGAACCAGCTCCACACCATATAAGAGCGTTTTAGCTCAATCGGCACAGTGTCGATCACCACAATCGTCAGCTGCGGCATTGCCGAGGTGACAGGGTAGAGGTTTATCGCCACCGAGTGGGTCAGCTCGCTGTCGTTATCGTCCTCGCGGATCTCCGCCAGCTCTTGCTGCATGGAGTGGTTATTGCCGACCAGGGTGCTGGTGGCGTCCACATCCGCTTCGATCTCATGAAAGCCGTTGGTCTTGAGCCACTCCGGACGAATGCTGTTGATAAGCCAGGGAACGTCGCGCTGGGCCCACAGCAGCTGACCTTTATTATCGTAAATCAGTGCCATGGTTGGACTCTGTTTGTCCAGTTGCGCAGGCATATCAAGGCTGATCTTGCCGTCTTGCCATTTGGCGAGGGTATAGAAGAGGTTACTTTCACCGCGTAGCAGGCGGAAGGTGGTTTTATCAAAACTGACGCTGTAACCTACCAGCGCCACCATGCCGTAGGCCAGCGACAGCACCAGCACGACTGCCGCAGTCGCCAGCAGGAAACGAAACCGCAGCGACAGGGGCAGAACGTGACGAAAGAGTTTTTTCATTTAGCGTAATTCGAAAAGATAGCCCTGACCGCGCACGGTAGTGATCACATCGTCCGGATACTGGGTCTGTATTTTTTTGCGCAGACGCCCCATCAGTACATCAATGGTATGGCTTTCGCGCAACTCGGCGTCGGGATAGAGCTGGAGCATCAGGGAATCTTTGCTCACCACTTTACCGCTGTTGCGGATCAGCGTTTCCATAATGGTGTATTCAAATGCCGTCAGCTTGATTATCTCGTCATGAATGGCGAGTTCGCGGCGGGAGAGATCCACCTGAAACGGAGGAATTGAGATCACCTGTGAGGCCAGACCGCTGTTGCGGCGCATCAGGGCCTGCATGCGGGCGGCAACCTCTTCGATATGGAAGGGTTTGGTCACATAGTCATCCGCACCCGCACTGAGCACTTCGACCTTATCCTGCCAGCCTTCACGGGCGGTTAGCACCAGCACCGGCAACGAGACGTCATGGCTGCGCCAGCGGCGGATCAGTGACAGGCCATCTTCATCCGGCAGTCCCAAATCAACGATGGCGATATCGGGCAGATGTTCATTGAGATAATAGTCCGCTTCCTTTGCGTCTTCGGCGTCATCAACCTGATGCCCCATTTCCTGAAGCTGTACCTTCAGGTGATGACGTAGTAATGCATTATCCTCAACAACCAGTACGCGCATCATCGCGTCTCCCTATTATTAATAGTCTGAATAGTTTAACGCTGATTATGTTGCGGCGGGGATAAACATTTCGTCAACCGGAGGGGAGGGAACCCTCTTTCCAGGCGGAAAGAGGGTGAAAAGCGTTACTTCAGTTCGTCAACCATGGTGGTCGCACGGCCAATATAGTTGGCCGGGGTCATCGCTTTCAGACGGGTTTTTTCGTCTTCTGGCAGTGCCAGGCTGTCGATAAACTGCTTCATGCCTTCGGCGTCAACGCGTTTGCCGCGGGTCAGCTCTTTCAGTTTTTCGTACGGCTTTTCGATGCCGTAGCGGCGCATCACCGTCTGGATAGGCTCTGCCAACACTTCCCAGTTGTGATCCAGTTCGTCCAGCAGGCGGTCGCGGTTCACTTCCAGCTTGCTCACACCTTTCAGGGTCGACTGATAAGCGATCAGCGCATAGCCAATACCCACGCCGAGGTTACGCAGCACGGTAGAGTCGGTGAGGTCACGCTGCCAGCGTGAAACCGGCAATTTGCTGGCCATATGCTGCAGCAGGGCGTTGGCCAGACCCAGGTTGCCTTCGGAGTTTTCGAAGTCAATCGGGTTCACTTTGTGCGGCATGGTGGATGAACCGATTTCACCGGCGATGGTCTTCTGCTTGAAGTGGTTCAGGGCAATGTAGCCCCAGACGTCGCGGTCGAAGTCGATCAGAATGGTGTTGAAACGCGCGATGCAGTCGAACAGCTCGGCGATGTAATCGTGCGGCTCGATCTGGGTGGTGTACGGGTTCCACTGAATGCCCAGCGAGGTCACGAACTCTTCGCTGAACTGGTGCCAGTCCACTTCCGGGTAGGCCACGATGTGGGCATTGTAGTTGCCGACTGCACCGTTGATTTTACCGAGGATCTCCACCTGCTCCAGCTGGCGATACTGACGTTCCATACGGTAGGCTACGTTGGCAAACTCTTTACCGATGGTGGATGGCGTAGCCGGTTGACCATGGGTACGGGAGAGCAGCGGAATATCGCGATATTCTACGGCCAGCGCTTTGACCGCATCGATGATTTTGCGCCAGTACGGCAGCACCACGTCCTGACGCGCGGTAGAGAGCATCAGCGCGTGGGAAAGGTTGTTGATATCTTCTGAGGTGCAGGCGAAGTGGATAAATTCAGACACCGCGTGCAGCGCCGGTACGCTGGCGACTTTCTCTTTCAGGAAATACTCAACTGCTTTGACATCATGGTTGGTGGTGCGCTCGATGGTCTTGATGCGCGCAGCGTCTTCTTCGCTGAATTGCGCGACGATTTGGTCGAGGTAATCGTTTGCCTGGCTGTCAAAAGCAGGAACTTCCTTGATTGCTGCCTGGGTGGCCAGCTTTTGCAGCCAGCGCACTTCAACTTGTACACGGAACTTCAGCAGACCATATTCGCTGAAGATCCCGCGCAGCGCGCTGACTTTATCGCCGTAGCGTCCATCGACAGGGGAAACGGCGGTCAGTGAGGATAATTCCATAATTCGCAACTCCGGGAGGTTAACAATGAGCAAGAATTTGTTTTGCCTGAGTGGTCAGGCGATTACGGTAAAACATTAATTGCAGGCGACCACCGCCGACCTGATGCCACAGCACGGCGGCACGAATGCCGGCCAGCAGCGAGGCGCGAACTTTGGCCTGCACCTGCGAGCTTTGCAGGATGGCCGGCGATCCGGTGACCTGGATACGCGGCCCCAGCGGGCTGATGACATCCACATAAATACCGGCCATCGCGCTGAGTAACGTTTCGGACTGCAGATCGAAATGGTCCAGCTGGCGCTGCAGGCCGGCAATGCGATCCCCGAGGGTGTCCATTGCGCCTTTGGCGGCGTTAAGCTTACGCTCCAGCACCATCATGCTAAGGGTATAACGCGTCAGCTCGGCGTTCAGCCCCTGACGGTTACTGGCGTTCAGTACACCCAGCAAGGTTTCCAGCCCGAGGCGAAGATTCGCTTCGCTACCACCGAACACGCCGAGAGTTGAACTGGGGTTCAAATCGACAACGCTGTTGAGCGAAACGTGCAGCGCGTCAGCATCGCAATGACCCTGATGCGCCAACTGTTGCACCACACGTGCAGACTGGCAAATTCCTGCCAGCGCCAGGGTGATGTCATAAAAATTCTTCGCCACACTTGCTCCTTTCTGTGTGTAATCGCATTAAACCGCGGTCAGCGGCAGGCGTTGTTCGATAATACCGCCGCCAAGGCAGATTTCACCGCTGTAGAAAACGGCGGACTGGCCTGGCGTCACGGCGGCCACCGGCTCGTCAAAACGCACCTCAATGCGTTCATCGTCCAGTGCGGTAACGGTGCAAGGGATATCGGTCTGACGATAGCGGGTTTTCACCGTGCAGCGCAGCGTGCCTTTCAACGGCTGGCGGTCGACCCAGTGCAGCTGTTGCGCGATCAGGCCGACCGACATCAGACGCGGATGGTCGTGACCCTGAGCCACGATCAGAATGTTGTTTTCAACATCTTTATCGACCACGTACCACGGATCTTCGCTGCCCTCTTTAATGCCACCAATGCCCAGGCCTTTACGCTGGCCGAGGGTGTGATACATCAGCCCCTGATGCTCGCCGATCGCGTCGCCGTCAACGGTGATGATTTTACCCGGCTGAGCAGGCAAGTAGCGGCCAAGGAACTCACGGAATTTGCGCTCACCGATGAAGCAAATGCCGGTGGAGTCTTTTTTCTTCGCGGTGATCAACCCTAAATCTTCGGCGATTTTACGCACTTCGGGTTTTTCCAGCTCGCCCACCGGGAACAGGCTTTGGGCAATCTGTTCGTGGCCGAGGGTATACAGGAAGTAGCTCTGATCTTTGTTGCCGTCGAGACCGCGCAGCAGCTGGCTTTTGCCGTCGGCATCCGCGCGGCGCACGTAGTGACCGGTAGCGATATAATCGGCACCCAGGTCTTCGGCGGCGAATTCGAGGAACGCTTTGAATTTAATTTCTTTGTTGCACAGAATATCCGGGTTAGGCGTACGGCCTGCTTTATATTCAGCAAGAAAATGCTCGAACACGTTGTCCCAGTACTCTGCGGCAAAATTGACGGTATGCAGTTCAATGCCCAGCTTGTCACACACGGCCTGCGCATCGGCAAGGTCCGCCGCAGCCGTGCAGTATTCCTCGCCATCGTCTTCTTCCCAGTTCTTCATGAACAGGCCTTCAACCTTATAGCCCTGTTGCAGCAATAGCCAGGCAGAGACGGAAGAATCGACGCCGCCGGACATGCCGACGATCACTTTTTTTTGGCTTTCAGACATTGGAATACTCACGACATTGAACTTCAAGGCGGCGTATTCTATCACGCGCCCCCGGCATTGACACCCTCTGTAAACGGCCAGTTAAATTCCCCGATCGTCTCCAGCGGCAGACGGCTGCCGGTAAGATAACTACGGATACTCTCTGCAACCAGCGGTGAACGCAGATGGGTGGCGCTAAGAATGGTGTCGGCATCGACCCACAGGCAGCGATCGATATCGCTGTCATGCGGTTCAGTGGCGCACGTATCGTTAAGTTCGATGACAAACAGGAAGCGCAAAAACGGCGTGTTGTCCGGAGCAATCCATTGATGTAAACGAATGAAATGCTGCGGCTGGGCATCGATTCCTGTCTCTTCCCATAACTCACGGCGCGCGGCCTGAACCAGCGTCTCATCGGCTTCAAGGTGGCCCGCAGGCTGATTCCATAAGACCTTGCCGTTGATGGTCTCTTCGACCACTAAAAATTTGCCCTGCGCGTGTACTACCGTAGCAACTGTGACGTGCGGCTTAAACATGATTTTCTCCTTGTTCAGTAACGTCCCGCCATTCACCGTTGGCGAGGTTCTCCAGCGTGTAATTGCCCATCGCATAGCGAATCAGCCGCAAGGTCGGATGCCCGACGTGAGCCGTCATGCGGCGAACCTGGCGGTTGCGGCCTTCATACAGGGTGATTTTAATCCAGGTAACGGGGATTGATTTGCGCTCGCGGATCGGCGGATTACGTGGCCATAGCCACTCGGGTTCGCTCACCACCTCAATGCCAGCGGGCAGGGTGGGGCCATCGTTCAGCTCAACGCCATTACGCAGCGCCAGCAGCGCCTCTTCACCCGGCTCCCCCTCAACCTGAACATAGTAGATTTTGCCGGTGCGTTTACCGGGCTGGGTCAGGCGGGCCTGCAGTTCACCGTCGTTGGTGAGTATCATCAGGCCTTCGCTGTCGCGATCAAGGCGACCCGCCGCATAAACGCCCTCAACGGGGATAAAATCTTTCAACGTGCTGCGTCCGGCTTCGTCGGTAAATTGCGGCAGCACATCGTAAGGTTTATTGAACAAAATCACCCTTGTGGGCTGGCGTTGCTTGCGCGGTCTGGACGCTTGTCGCGTGCTGAATCGTTCAACGTGGTGATTTCTAAAAGAAGTTTTCTGCATGGTGTTTTCAGAAGTGATCAATTGCCGCATTATAGCCTAATAACGAATGCCTTTCATGGTGCCAGACATTCAGGTACTATCGATGAGCTAATTACAATTTATTAACATAAGATCAGTAACAACCAGAAGCGCTCGAAGGAGAGGTTAATGGAAAGCAAAGTAGTTGTTCCGGCGGAAGGTAAAAAGATCACCCTGCAAGACGGTAAGCTGAACGTTCCACACAATCCGATTATCCCGTTCATCGAAGGTGACGGTATTGGTGTAGACGTGACCCCGGCAATGCTGAAAGTGGTGGATGCCGCTGTTGAGAAAGCCTATAAGGGCGAGCGTAAAATTTCCTGGATGGAAATTTACACCGGTGAAAAATCTACCCACGTTTACGGCCAGGACGTTTGGCTGCCAACTGAAACGCTTGACCTGATTCGTGATTACCGCGTTGCCATCAAAGGCCCGCTGACCACCCCGGTCGGTGGCGGTATTCGCTCCCTGAACGTTGCACTGCGTCAGGAACTCGACCTGTACGTGTGTCTGCGTCCGGTGCGTTACTATCAGGGCACCCCAAGCCCGGTTAAACAACCAGAACTGACCGACATGGTTATCTTCCGTGAGAACTCAGAAGATATCTATGCAGGCATCGAGTGGAAAGCAGACTCTGCTGAAGCCGAGAAAGTGATCAAGTTCCTGCGTGATGAGATGGGCGTGAAGAAAATTCGCTTCCCTGAACATTGCGGCATCGGTATCAAACCGTGCTCCGAAGACGGCACCAAGCGTCTGGTTCGTGCCGCGATTGAATACGCGATCACCAACGACCGTGACTCTGTGACCATCGTTCACAAAGGCAACATCATGAAGTTCACCGAAGGCGCGTTCAAAGACTGGGGTTACCAGTTGGCGGCGGAAGAATTCGGCGGTGAGCTGATCGACGGTGGCCCGTGGCAGAAGATCAAGAACCCGAACACCGGCAAAGAGATCATCATTAAAGATGTGATCGCCGATGCGTTCCTGCAGCAAATCCTGCTGCGTCCGGCTGAATACGACGTTATCGCCTGTATGAACCTGAACGGTGACTACATCTCTGACGCCCTGGCGGCGCAGGTTGGCGGTATCGGTATCGCACCAGGCGCGAACATCGGCGACGAATGCGCCCTGTTCGAAGCCACCCACGGCACCGCACCTAAGTACGCAGGCCAGGATAAAGTGAACCCAGGTTCCATCATCCTGTCCGCAGAAATGATGCTGCGTCACATGGAATGGTTCGAAGCCGCAGACCTGATCGTGAAAGGGATGGAAGGCGCGATTAACGCGAAAACCGTCACTTACGATTTCGAACGTCTGATGGAAGGCGCTAAGCTGCTGAAATGTTCAGAGTTTGGTGACGCAATCATCAAAAACATGTAATCCAGATTCTGGGTTGTATGCGAACGGGAGCCTGATGGTTCCCGTTTTTTATTATTAGCTTTCGAACGGTTATCAAAAGTTTATCAAAACTAGTTATCAAAACCCCACCCCGAAAATCCTATATCGCGATAGTGGTCCAATCCTTGCCGCGGTCATCATGATAGCCGTCGGTCTGCTGCTGTGACCTATGCCCCAGTAGTTCTTTCGTATTTACCCCCTGCGCTTTATATAATCTTTCAGCTAAGGATCTCTGTTCGTGAAAAGTAGAAGGTGTTTTACCTTCTTGTATCGGGATCTCTGCTTTGTCGCGTGCTTTGCTGAAATTCATCGTTATGGTATTCGATTTAACCTGGGCACCTCTCTCAGCTTGCGAGGTGGCTCTGAAAAAATGAACCAGATAGGGGCTGACGGCATAATCCCTGCAGCGTGAGATTATTTCCCGCAAGCTCCAGTTTATTGCGTTGAGACGAAGCGATAACGGAATAGCTATTTTGCTCCCTGTCTTTTCCTGAAGTACATGCAGGTGATCATCCCAGACATCGCTAAACTTCATATTCGAAATATCCCCGAGGCGCTGGCCTGTCACCAATGCAAGTAACATTGCGTTCCCCATATATTGATGGTTACCGTCGGCAATATCGAATATCCGCTGCCATTCCTCCAGGCTGAGGCGCTGGCGGGTAATCTTCCGCCGCGGCTTTTTGGTCGCTGATGCAGGATCGTAACCGGGAGGAACTTCACCCGCATGCTGCGCTTCTTTAAAAATGTCCACCAGGACTGTCCGAACTACCTGGGCCATACGTGGCTGGCCGGCTGTGACGTACTCGTCAAGCAACTGGGCAATATCTCGAACATCCACTGAAGGCAGTAGCTTCATTCCGACTCGTTCTCGCAACAACGAAACCGGCTTGTTCTTCTGTTTGAACGTGTTCAGCTTGATATCGCCCGTTGCCAGGCGTTCTTCCTGAATCTTCCAGTATCGGTCGAGCCATGTTGATACCGTGATTGCTTTGCCCTTGCTGGTGGCGATTCTGTCGCTGATCGCCATGATCTGGCGGGTTCTCTGTTCCGCCAGGCGCGCATTCGCCTCCGTAGCAATCGCAATAGCTTCCACCTCATCGGTACCCAGCGCGTGAAATTTGCCGGTGATCGGATGCTTATAGCGCCAGTAAACCTTATTCACCTTCCTGCTGTAGAGAGGGTAAAGATTCGGGACAGAAACATTGTTTTTACGTGGTCGTGCTGCCATCAGCAAGAATCCTCTGAAGTATTGGCGAGTCAGACTTTCGGATATTTGGCTTCGCCAATTCGCCTACAAGTTCTGCATCTTCCCTTACTCGCCACTTGCGACCCTGTTTCATGGCTGGTGGGGAAAATAGATTTTGCTTAGCGTATCGGCGCAGAGTATTCAAAGCTGGTGGACTGCTACGGAATTTCTCTGCTGCCCATTCCTCGAGCGTGAGCATTTGCTTCATGGCTTATTCTCCACTTAACCGGCTGCACCCGGTCATTCTTTAAACATACATGTTCCGCAACCATTACGGGCCCAGTCACAACAACTACCACAACGGTCTACTTTTTTATTTGCGAAACCTCCTGCTGCAGTGCTGGATATGCACTCCCTTCCTGCCCTGACTCGTTACTCCCACTACAAGCATTCCTGCAGTCATTCGCACGTGGGCAGCGCTTGTTTCCGCAGTCAGGGCATACAACGAATCGCATGGCAGCCATCGTCACTGGACGGCAGGTACGGCACCAACATACGGCAGACATTTTCGATGCTTTACCAGCCGTCAGTCCCGCCTGATAGCACTCGCGCTGAGTCATATCTACGCCTACGTAGTCAGGCATAATGCCGTTATAAGCCACCGGCCCCTGCTCCATGCTGGCAAGCAGCTGGCGGGCCATTGCCTTTCCCTCTCCGTGTTTCAGGAATCCATCTTCTACAATCTCTTGCAGGCGCTCTTTCGTTAATTCAGTCATGCTGCGCTCCCTTCATTAGTCACTAACAGCTTATTAGCTGTATTGGTCATAAACAGCTTTACGGTTGTATTTGCTGTTATGGTCTAGATTTTCCGGCAGTGCAGCACCTGTTTGTTGATGGTCATTGGACTGCTCCTTCGGTCTTTACGGGAATGAAGCGTGATGGCGACCAATCGCAATAGGTTTCCGTTTCGGTGTGTCCGAACATGGCTTTGCAACGGCGAATATGGTGGCAGTTACCGCACGCAGTGCCAGAAGGTAAACGCATCTTTTCAGGATCTGCCGGGTCATAGTTCAGCACTTTAGTGTTGTCGCTCATTGGGAGGCTCCCTGGCGAAGTTGGGCGGCGAAATCCTCAGCATCTGCAGCCATACCAGCAGCTTCCTCTGACAATCTCGCGTTTCTACTGCGCAGCCCCTGCTGGCGTAAACGCTTGTGGTTCGCAAACATCTCCACACCCTGAGCCCGCACCTCAGCCAGGAAGGAGTCGGTTGCCGGGGTTTCGCTGTGGTGCAGAGCATCATTGATAATCATCGCTGCAACGCCAGCCTGCCCCGTATTCATGACCGATACATGCTCAAGGGTTACGGCCATTGCGTGTCTGAGCTTCGCGTTCTCCACAGCCAGCGCCACAACATCCGCACGAACCTCACGCAGTTCCAGAACAGCCACCTGAACTGCATAGGCGAAGTTGGCGCATGATCTTTCACCGGCTTTCTCGCTGTCGCGCAGGAAATTAACTGCAACGGTCATCAGTTCATCCAGCTGTTCGCCGGTCATTGGTTTATTGGCTGTCATGATTATTTTCCTGCTGCAGTTTGTACTGCTTAACAAAGTGGGCCACAGCCTTTGACTGGCTGGCGACAATTTGCTTATCGCCCAAATTCAAAGTAACGCTCTTACCACGGTAAATAATGGCGGATCCGATTTCCTTACCATCGAACATCACATACAAGGTTCGTCCGCGAACCTCAGTAGTCGGGATTGGCTGAGACAGGCGATAGGTTTCTCTGGATTCAGCAATCGCTTTGTGTTCGTCGATAATGGACAGTGCTTCCACCAGCGCCGCGCCTTCGATGGTGAACACACCTTCGTCACTGATCGCAGCCTCTGCCATCAGTTCGACGAACCGCCGCGCGTTCTTGATGCTGAGTTCCGGAGCGATAGCGCTGCGGGTAACTTTCGTTTTACCCTGAGCGGCCGCAACAGCCTTATCATGCTGCAGAACTTCACCAGCCTTTTCGCCGTACTCTTTAACGCGGTCCACTGCGACATCCATAGAGACGGCCCCGGATTTCACCTCCTGCTGAACGTCATAATTTGCAGTGCTAAGGGTCAGAAGCTTCTCGACGGTAGCCACAGACTTATTGACCAGCTTCGCAATCTCGCTGGTGGTCTGGTTAAACGCGTTGTGCAGTTCCTGAATAACACCGGCCTGCTCAATATCTGAAAGCGGCAACTGATTGTTACTGGTCATGATGCGCGCCAGGCGCTGCACATCGTTGCCGTTGAAAGGCATGATATGAATACGGTCAACAGGCTTACCAGCGTCACGGCAGCGCTCATAGCAGCGACGTCGGCGGTGGCCTTCGACAACCCACACACCACCTTCGTCACGGGCAATAACTTCCAGAGGGGGAACAGAACCACCGGCCATCAGGTAGTTGAAGAGATCATCATCAGCCAGGCGGGTACGCTCATCGTCGTCATGACGCTTGTTGAAACCTTCGCGAACATAAATATCGTCGAGGCTGATGAACATCCCGGTGTCAGTACGCTTGATGCTCCCGTCACGGGTCATTTGTTTGAATGAGTTGGACATCAGATAACCCCTTCGCTAATAACCTGGTTGGTAACTGGCATGAGCTCGCGCAATTCTCGCTGCGCTTCCAGTAGGTGCAAGTTACTGCGGGTCTTTGTGTGCCGTTCAATGATGCGGTCGCACTCTCTGGCCCAGCTCGTAACATCCTCTCGCAGGGTGGCATTTTCCGTAGCCAGCGACTTGCGCTGACTCAGTGACTCGCAGAGAGCTACGCTGGTGATATCCAGACGGTTAGCCAGTTCGGTCATGATCCCGCGATAGGCAATAGGAAGAAGTGGGGCGGCTTTACGGGCAGCGTCGACCAGTTGCTCTCTGGTCAAGCGTGGTTGTAACTCGGTTACGTTCTGTGTGTTAGGCATGGTTAATTTCTCCGTATTATAAGCGCCCTGCACGACGCTGAATTTTGGTTGCACGAATCCCCCGCCTGACGGCGAATAAAGATAAGAGGACTTCGCTTTAATAAGCACCCAGGATAGGGCGCTTAATGAAGCGGGCGACTGCCATCGCCGGTTAGTTTCTCCACACAACTGAAAGCGCGTTCTGCTTAGGTTTGCATTTAACGATCTGACACTTTGAGGAAAGGTACAGAACGCGCTTTCAGTTGTGAAAATGGGCGGTCGGCATTAAGGATATTCACAACTACCGACCGCCAAGACTACACACAGCTATCGTTGTTACAGGGACTACGGTTTCAGGTTGTGGCGGTGGTGCCTCCACCTGCCGGTTAAGCCATCACCGGCGACGTCACACTATCAAGGCCGCATTCATTTTTGAGTTGAATGATTTGGCTTCGTCACGTGCGCATAGCCGCAATTACCACAACGGAAAGAGCATTGACTCACAGCAGAGCGGCTTGGGGTAACAGCGCCCCTCAATGCTCCCTTCTGATGAATTTAATATACAAAACGTATTCATAGTGGTCAATACATTTTGTATACAAAGGTTATGAGAGGCAACGTTATGTATTTTGATGTGGGTAAGTGAGAGAAGTCGTGATAGATCGGTATGTGGCTATTCGGGATATGAGTGTCAATATGGTTTTGTGAACCCAACCAGGCGGCTGGGTTGCAAGAATTTTTTTAGATGAGTCGTAGTTTGGTTTCTACGCCAACGCCAATGATTCTGCAGTTGCCGTTGATTGGAACAAGAGGCCATTGAGGGTTCAGTCCCTTCAAATATTTTTGACCGCCATCAATAATTAATTTTTTGAAAGTGGCTTCATTAGTATCTGATAGTTTTGCAATCACCAGGCTTCCGTTTACTGGATCTCTTCCTGTGTCAAACAGGACAAATGTTCCCTCGGGAATACTCAATCCGACTGGTGCAGTCATCGAATCACCTTCCACTTCTAACCAAAAAGCATCTCCCTGAATATGAGCATCTGACTCAAACCATTGGTCAATATCTTTCATAGTATAGGCTTCAACGGCTTCCCCCCAAGCGCCAGCCTTGACGCTACTTAAAACCGGGTATTTCTTGCCTGATTTATAACGGCCCACATATGCAACATTTCCTTTAAGGGCATCATCAATGATTAAGCCTCCCGCCCCAACGGAAAAGTTTTTCTTACCGAGGAACTCAAGAATATGTGCAATCTCCTCCAGGCTAGGTTCACGTCGGGTGTTCAACCAGTGATTGACTGCACCTTTGGTAATACCAAGGTGTTCTGCAAGTTGTTCTTGCGTTATCCCCTGGGCTTTCATCAGGGTTTTAGCCAAGTCGTACCATTTCATAGTCATACCCAAATAATACAGCTTGTATACTTATAATCGAGGCACAAATCGTATATCTATATTGCGATTTAAAGATACAAAATGTATATTTCCTGTGTTAACAGGAGAGCGAAATGAATAACCTTCGAGCAATTAGAACCAAGTTAGGTATCACTCAGGGGCACTTGGCAAGTGTCCTTGGGGTGACGAAAGGTGCTGTTTGTCATTACGAAAACAGTAAGAGAAAAATGAACATCGATCAGTGCCGCGCCATCGTTTCTGCCCTTAATGATTTCGGTGGAAAAGTCAGCATTGATGATGTTTTCCCTCCGCTTCAGTCTAGTGATCCTGCAGCGTAAGCATAACTACCAAAGGAAAAACAATATGGTAGACAACATCAACACAGCTATCAGGCTTATGTGTAAGGCGCACAAACATGGACGACTGGGTATGGCTGACGACCTCGGGATGACGATCGATCAGTTTCATAACCATATGTATCAGAAATGCGGGAGCCGTTTTTTCACTCTGTCCGAACTGGAGCGCATGCAGGATTTGTCATCGTCGTTTTATGTCGCTGAATATTTTGCTACCCGCTCGGCAAAGTTGCTGGTGGATATCCCGATTCCTGGAAGTATGGATAACGTCGATCTCTACGATATCGAGATGAAAGCTGCGGCAGCTGAGGGTGATTTTGCCAGGGCAAAGATTGTAGCGGCGGCTGACGGTGTCATTGATAAAAAAGAGCACAAATTCCTGTCTGATTTATTCAACGCGAAGTTACGTCACCAGATACATGGATTTATGGGCTTTTTGGCTCTCTATGGGGTTGGCGTAGCTGAGCACTCAATAGATGCGTTTGTGATGAATGGCCGGAAGGGTGACGCCCCGAGTGTGCAGCTCGAGGCGTCGGTTGCGCCGATTCTATAAGTGGAGAAATAACGCATGAACAGTTTAAACCGATACAGGCCAGCTAAGCAATTCCGATGCTTACCGCTGGTGGGTAAGAACGTCCCGTTCGGCTATGTGGAAATAGTACATGGGGATGGTGGGGCCAACAACTACCAGGCATGTGGCGAAATGGTAGGGGTGTTTGCTCTGATGAACGAGAAGGGGCGCGAGGAATGGCTGAAGTTAACCGTCGATTCAAAGACCGCAGAGGCATCATTGTCCATGTCATCCGATGGGAGCCACAGACCAGACGCGTTATATACCTGCGAGACGGTTACGAGCATGAGTGCTTCAGCCCTCTTGAACAATTCCAGCGTAAATTTACAGAGTTAAAGGACGACCATGAGCACTAAATTAACAGGTTACGTTTGGGACGCTTGCGCTTCTTCAGGCATGAAGTTGTCCAGCGTTGCCATCATGGCGCGTCTGGCTGACTTCAGCAGTGACGAAGGCGTTAGTTGGCCTTCTATCGGCACTATCGCTCGTCAGATTGGTGCTGGTGAAAGCACTGTGCGTACTGCTATCGCTCAGCTGGAGAAAGACGGCTGGCTCTCTCGTAAGCAGCGCCGTAATGGCAACCGCAACGCATCGAACGTTTACCAAATCAATGTTGGAAAACTTCAAGCGGCTGCGTTTTCTCACCTGTCAGATTCTGACGCATCAAAATCTGATGCCTCAAAATCCGACCCCTCAAAATTTGAGGCATCAAAAAATGGAAATGCAGGGCGTTTTGACCCGTCAGAATCTGGTGGGGATCCGTCAGTAAAATCAAAACAAGATCCATCAGATAAAAAACCTTCTTGTCCGGTTGCGTCGCAACCAGACCGTGATGTGTTGATTACCGATCAGGCTAAACAGGCTTTGGTTCACCTGAACCAGGTCACCAACTCCCGTTATCAGGTTTCAACCACCTCGCTGCAGAACATTCGGGCCCGTATCGGCGAAGGATTTACCGTTGCCGAGCTGATGCTGGTGGTGGACTACTGCAACGCTAAGTGGGCTGAAGACCTGAAAATGTCCGATTATCTCCGCCCACAGACGCTGTTCCAGCCATCAAAGTTTCCCGGCTATCTGAAATCAGCGAACAGCTGGCAGAACGCTGGCCGCCCCCAGCGAATTAACGGCGAGTGGGCCCGCGAAGATGGGATCTTTAAATCAAGCTTTGAAAAAACTGATTACAGCAAAGTTCCACAGGGTTTCAGGGGGCACGAATGAGTTACTCACTGATTTACGCAGACCCGCCTTGGGAGTACAGCAACAGGGCCAGCAATGGTGCTGCTGAAAATCATTACGGCACCATGAAGCTGATCGACATCAAACGTCTGCCTGTCTGGGAAGTTGCTGCTGAGAATTCTGTGTTGGCTATGTGGTTCACCGGCACTCACACCCGGGAGGCGATTGAACTGGCTGAGGCCTGGGGCTTTAAGGTCCGCACCATGAAGGGATTCACCTGGGTGAAGTTCAATCCTCTGGCAGAACAACACATCAACAAAGCTCTGGCATCCGGCAACGTTGAGGACTTTTACGACTTCCTCGATCTGCTGAACGGTCAGACCAAGATGAACGGCGGCAACTACACCCGCGCCAACACGGAAGACCTTCTGATCGCGACCCGTGGTAATGGGCTGGAACGGATGAGCGCCAGCGTGAAGCAGGTTATCTACAGCCCACTCGGTGAGCACAGCGCCAAACCAGCTGAGGCCAGACTGCGTCTTGAACAACTTTACGGCGACGTTCCACGCATTGAGCTTTTCAGTCGGTGTGGCGCGCCTGGCTGGGATCACTGGGGAAATCAGGCTGAATCACCAGACATAGAACTGGTATCGGGGTGGGCTGTGCCCATCAGCAAAAAAGAGGATCGCGCAGCATGAGCAAGCTTTCATCAGAGCAGCAGAATGCTGTGCGGGATGTTGCGCGCCGCTGCGTTAAAGAAATACGGGAGGTGCTTAAGCAGAAACCAAAACCAAACTGGAATGCAGTCGTGCCACCGATCCTGAAGAAGTATCACGAACTGGTAAAGCCAATGGGCGTCAGCTTGGTGAGGTTCAACAGTGAAATTGGTCGCCTGAACGGGCGTTATGGAGTGGAGTCATGATCGGATTAACCCGCAGACAAGGTGAGGTTCTGGCAGCCATCAAGGAATACATAGCCCGCGTGGGCTTTCCTCCAACCATGACTGAGCTTGCCGGGCTGATTGGTTGTTCATCTCCGAACGCGGCCTCAGACCACGTGAAGATGCTCCAGCGCAAAGGGTATATCTCAATCGCCAGTGGGGTGGCGAGGGGGATCGCTGTTGTTGATAACGGTAGTGACCTGGATGCGATATCGGTCGTTAAGGCTCTTCTGGACGGTGGTGCAAACGCCAAAGAGCGTGCTGTGGCGTGGCTTGAACTGCAAGGAGTGAAGCTATGAAACTTGTCCTTCCGTTTCCACCGAGCGTAAACACGTACTGGCGCGCGCCTAACAGTGGTCCGCTCAAAGGTCGGCATCTTATCAGCGCAAAGGGCAGGGCATATCAGAGCGCAGCATGTGCTGCCATTGTCGAACAGCTTCGCCGTCTTCCGAAACCGTCAGCGACAGCAGCAGCCGTAGAGATCGTCCTCTATCCGCCGGATGCGCGCCGCCGTGACATCGACAACTACAACAAAGCGCTGTTCGATGCGCTTACCCATGCTGGCATCTGGGAGGATGACAGTCAGGTGAAACGAATGCTGGTGGAGTGGGGCCCTCAGGTGCCGGGTGGAAAGGTAGAAATAACGATCACCAAACATGAACCCATGGCGGGTGCAGCCGCCTGATAAGTGGAGAAGAGCATGCAGCAGATGATTAACGTTAAAAGTGATCTTGGCTTCCAGGCTATGACCAGTATGGAAATTGCCAGTTTGTGTGATAAGCGTCATGACCATGTTTGCCGTGACATAAGAATTATGCTGGAACAGCTCAATATTCAGTCTCCCCAAATTTGGGGAGACTACCAGGATAACCTCGGCAGGGAATATCCGTGCTTCCATTTGCCGAAGGATTTATGCCTGACGCTGGTATCTGGCTATAGCGTTGTTCTTCGCAAGAGGATCATCGACCGCTGGCTGGAACTGGAGCAACTGAGCCAACCGAAGGTACCACAATCATTCTCTGAGGCGTTGCGTCTTGCTGCTGAGCTGGAAGAGCAAAAGCAACAGCTGACTGACCAGCTGGCTATCGCCTCGCCAAAAGCAGAGTTTGTGGATCGATACGTTATGGCCACTGGCTCAATGACGTTCCGGCAGGTAGCCAAACTGCTAAACGCGAAAGAACCTGAGTTCCGCTTATTCCTGCTGGATAGCCACATCATGTACCGTCTGAACGGGACGCTTACGCCATACCATCAACACATTGAGGCCGAACGCTTCGAGGTGAAGACCGGTACCACCAATGCATCGAACTATGCGTTCAGCCAGGCGCGTTTTACTGCAAAGGGAGTGCGCTGGGTTGGCGGCCTGTGGGCTGAGCATGTTGCTAAGGGGCTGATGGCGTGAGGGCATTACTGACACCTGAAGTTGCGCCAATGTCAGGGGTGGTTCTCTTTCGCCCCGGCAGTGAGCTGATGTGGTTATTCCGGCAGGGCCGCGTCGTGATTGAAACTCCCGGTGAACAACTGGCCGATATGCCGTCCGGCGTAATTCCTCAGTCGCATCAGCCGCTGGCCGAAGATGAAAGCCTGCTGTCTGTTTTCGAGAACCCCGCAGTGATCCAGCGTGCTGGTGGCATGTCAGTTTTGGATGCCTGGCTGGAGCAAAAACGTGAATGTCAGTGGCCGCACAACGACTGGCATGCAGACGAGTTCACTATCATGCGCCACAAGCCTGGCAGCATCCTCCTTTGCTGGGGATGTGATAACCAACTGCGTGAACATTTCACTGAAAGGCTGGCAGGAATTGCACGTAAAAACCTGGTATCCTGGCTGGTAAAGGCTGTAAGCGGTCAACTTGGATTCAGTGAAGACCATATCCTCACGCTTCCAGAGTTCTGCTGGTGGCTGGTGAAGAACGGTCTGGGTGATGTAATCCCGGAGAGCATGGCGGCCAAGGCCCTGAGGTTAAAGCCTGAACCCTTCCAGTCAGTGATGCGTGAGAGTGACATCACACCATCGGTACCGGCGGCAGAGCTGCTGCAAGAGAAAGCCAAAAAGATAGTTTCAGTGAAGGTTGATCCTGACACACCGGAATCCCTGATGCTGCGGCCCAAGCGCCGTCGCTGGGAAAACGAGAAGTATACACGATGGGTGAAAACCCAGCCGTGTGCCTGCTGTTCTAAACCGGCAGACGACCCCCACCACCTGATTGGCCACGGGCAGGGTGGAATGGGTACCAAAGCGCACGACCTGTTTGTGATACCTCTGTGCAGAGAGCATCACAACGCGTTACACGCTGATCCTGTGGCATTTGAAGCGAAACACGGCGACCAGTTAACGCTGCTGTTTCGGTTTTTAGATCGTGCGCTGGCAATCGGCGTACTGGCGTAAGTGGAGACGCAAAATGATTAATCCTTCTGAAGTTGGCAAGGCAGGCGAAACAGTTCGCCTACGCACTCTCGAAAGTATCTGGATTCAGGGAAAGCTCCGCATGTGGGGCCGCTGGTCTTATATCGGCGGTGGCTCGGGCGGAAACATGTTCAACCAGTTGCTGGCATCCGGGAAAATAACCAAATCGGCTATCAACGATGCTCTTCGCCGCATGAAGAAATCCGGCATCACCAAATCCGAGCTGGAAGCATACCTGCGTGAAATCCTCGACAGTAAAAACAAAACTGGCCTGGCGTTCTGCTCAGACGAGGAGGGCCTGAAGATTGACGGCGTTATTGCTGCGGTATTGATGAACGAAGAATACCGTGGGCTGTATGGCGTGATTGTTGATCGTCATCGTCTGCGTAAAAGCAAACTCCAGATGGCTAACGAGCTTAATGCAAAACACCCCGACTGGACCCTTATCACATGCCGCCGCCGCATTGAAACATGGGTTAGTCTTGCAGAATCGATCCTTTACGCACCACTTTGTTACGCGTTCGGCACAAATGGCGACAGATTTAAGTTGCAGAGTGAGCAGGAAAGTGCTTAAATTGTGTTAGGCTCGGGACAGTAAAGCGTACTGAGCAATAAACATCAAGAACCCGCCACCGAGCGGGTTTTTTTACAGTCGTGCAATTAATGCTTTTATCCATGACATTGCAGACTCAATTGCCCAATCTGTCTGCTCATCTGTCATTGTAGGCATTGGTTTGCTTCCCGGCCCATGGCTAATTTGATTTCTTATATTGGTGAAATAACCTTTTAATAACTCTGCCTCCCATGGTTCGATAAATTTTCCATTGGCTTTACTGTTAAGGTTTTCAATATAATTTGATGCGCCTTTTTCATTTCCTTTTGACCATCCTTTAACGTCAGATATGATTTTAATTGTGCTTTCGAGTGCCTTTGATGCGAAAATAGCTGGGTCTTTATCTTTCGAATCTCTTCTATCCAAGGATTCTTTCATGTCAGTGTCGACATTTTTCCATTGAGGGTCTGATAACAAGGCCCAGAAAGGTTTTGCTATATTGTTTTCCGTCATTTCATCTTTCGATATTTGTATGAATCCATTATGTAAAGTTAATGGCACGCCAGCACGACGAAATCTTTCATTCATTTCTGACACGTTTTCCGCATACTGTTTTATTATTTCTTGCTGGAAGGCTGAAAGACCTTTCTGATATGAACCAGGAACCGTAACACCTTTAGTTAAAGGAAGAAGACTTTGAGTCATTGAAGATTGGCTGGTATTTATTTTTATAATTTGTTCATATCTCGTGCGCATAGCAAGTTCAATAACGTTGATTCTTTCTTTCAAAAATGAATCAACCGATTGTAAACCATCGAAGGGAGCTGTTACGAACCTCTCACATGCATATTCCCATGTATGGAAGCCACTGACGGGGAATCCATTAGAAGTATAGGAATAATATCTATCGAAAAGGTGAGGGATGCCCAGTTCTCTACTGACTTTGTTATGAACGTTTTTCCAACAATCATCGAATGCTTCACTCTTACCTCCTTTTTCTGAGAATGTTGGTAAAGCCTCCTTGCATATACCCATAAGTTGATTGAGGAGTCTCTGTTCAGTTGTTGAGTATTCATGCCAGATCGGAAATTTTGAATACCTATAAGAAAATACGTCTGTTAGCACTTTTGAACCTCCGACATTGTTAAGGATTCTAAGTTAACACGTTGTTTATCATATGGCATTAGTGCCGTTTTTAATCCCCTCATTCAGAGAGGACTCACAGCAATTAGAGGGGGCTAAATGTCCGATCCTGTTTCTGGCACTACGGTAGCGGCTGGTGGTCTGATGGGGGCCAGCATGTTCGGCCTGGCAACCGGCATAGATTACGGTGTGGTGTTTGGCGCATTCGCTGGTGCGGTGTTCTACGTCGCTACGGCGGTTAATATCAGCCGCCTTAAGCTGGTGGGCTACTTCATCACGTCATTCATCTTCGGCGTTATCGGCGCTCCACTGCTTGGCTCTTATTTCTCCAAATGGACGGGGTATAGCGACAGGCCACTAGATGCGCTGGGCGCGGTAATCGTAGCCGCTATTGCTATTAAGCTGCTCACGTTTGTAAACAGTCAGGATTTGGGTAGCCTGTTTGGAATTCTCTCTCGCTTACGTGGAGGAGGGACCGGCAATGGTCACAAGTGATCCTTCGGCGATGGTCAACGCGTGCATCTGCGCTGTGATCGTTATTGCCCTGATGTTCTACCAGCGCGGAGGGGCGAGACATCGCCCTTTAATATCGCTGATGGCTTATCTCACGGTGCTGGTATATGCCAGCGTCCCTTTCCGATATCTGTTCGGCCTGTACAGCGAATCGCACTGGTTTGTCGTGCTGGTCAATATTTTGATATGCGCGGCGGTGTTATGGGCGAAGGGGAATGTAGCCAGACTTTTAGATGCGATACGTCATTAAAAATCGCGGGGAAAGACATCAATCCTCCCCGCACAATAGAGCTCCTACCCTTTCGGTCTGGTGTTAGCAGTAGCTGAGATACGCACCTTAAGTCAAATATTTACAACTGGCAACATTTTGCCGGTCGTATTGCTTTAAGTAAGTAATTAAACCCTTTCGGGGAATATCCTCATGAATAAAGAACAATTTCAGAAGGCGGCTGGCATCAGCGCCGGATTAGCTGCGCGCTGGTTTCAGCCAATCAGTGATGCGATGAATGAGTTCGGCATCACCACGATTAACGATCAGGCCATGTTTATCGCCCAGCTGGGCCATGAGTCAGATGGCTTTACCTCGCTGGTGGAGAACTTCAACTATTCGGTCGATGGCCTGAAGAAAACCTTCGGTAAACGCCTGACCGCTTATCAGTGCGAGATGCTTGGCCGGGTCAATGGTAAGCAGACCGCTCACCAGCCGCAGATTGCCAATCTGGTATACGGTGATCGCATGGGTAACAACACCCAGGGCGATGGTTGGAAGTATCGAGGTCGTGGACTTCTTCAGATCACCGGCCGCGAGAACTACACCAAATGCGGTGCAGCCCTGAAACTGGATCTGGTAAGTACGCCAGAGTTGCTGGTGCAGGAGCGCCATGCTGCCCGTTCTGCGGCTTGGTACTTTGCGTTACGGGGTTGTCTACTGTATTCCGGTGATATTCTTCGCGTTACGCAGATTATCAACGGCGGCACGAACGGGCTTGAAGATCGACGCGCTCGCTTCGCTAATGCGAAAAAGGTGCTGGAATGAAGAAATGGCTTCACATCCTTCTCCCGCACTGGGAAACAGATACTGTCGTTCTTCAGACGGTGGGAGATGAACTCCATATCGTCTGCAGCTATCACGACGTTGATCCGGGTGAGGTCTTTGACGGTATGTGTGAGTTAAAGATTTTCACCTGGTTGAACTGTGCATGCCCGTTCGGTGGACCCATCAACGTGCGCTCTTTTGAACCGAAGGTAAACGCATGAGCATTGTTGAAATCATTATCGGCGTTATTGGCGCTGTACTGGCTGCCGCAGTTGGTGGTTTTGGTATTGGGCATTTGCGCGGTACCAGCAAAGCAGAATCGAAAGCAGACCAGCAGCGTACTGAAGATAACGCCGCAGCCACCAAAGCAGCAGCCGAACGCCGGGTTGAAGCAACGAAAGGGGCCAGCAATGTCCAACAGACGGTTAGCCATATGCCTGATGACGATGTTGATCGTGAGCTGCGCGGAAACTGGACCCGCAAAGGTTGAGGTCATCGACACTGGCTGCGACTGGGTGAGCGCGATTCGCCTCACTGAGCACGACATCGAAGTGATGGATCGCCAGACGAAGCGCGACATCCTGGCGCATAACAAATCGTGGCAGGCGAACTGCCAGCAACCAACCGATAGCAGGTTATTAACTCGGTGATTAAGTGCTAAGTTGTGGCTATTTTGGTTAAAAATTAATCAGTCGTGGTATGATAGACCTCACTCTTAGAGGGGTTAAAAATATGTCATTCTTCGATTACGCACTTAAACGCGTTGAAGCGGCGACCAAAACAACAGTGATTTGCCCGATATGCGGCCATAACTCGAACCACCCGTCCACAAAAGTACGGCAGGAGCTGCCGTTGCTCTGCCCTCGATGCAAATCACTGTTTGTCATTCACAGATAATATGCTGGCCTGCTGAATATAACCGCCTCCGGGCGGTTTTTTATTACCATCACCATGGGCAGAACTATCGTAATGGCTTAACCCTCATAGGGGATAATCATCATGCGCTATTGCGCAAGATGGCAACACCGTAAAGGGGTATCGCACGTTAACTCCGGGTGACATCGAACGCATGAACCGCCTGAAGGACGTCAGTCGTCAGTTTTGCAGTCTGCTCGATACCGAGCTTGAGCAACTGATTGCTGTCCGCAATGGCCCGGAAATGCTGAGCTCTGAGCAGGCGCGTGAGATTGACGACGCTCTGCGTTGCTTGTCCATTACCCGCACCAAAATGTAGGAAGCCTGCATGTGGGGCTGCCGCGCTGTAACTCGCCCTTGCGGCGATTGCTAGCCATTCCAAAGCTCATCTGCGGGCGGCCATAATCATGGTGCTTTCAGTATTAATTAATGTTTTTTATTTAGTTAATAGGATTTGTCCTGTTTAATGATTTTTCTTCAATATATTGGTGATTATTTTTTAATATATTTTCCCGTGAATTACTTTGAGGTGTGTTTGTGGTTGGTTGTGCTTTGAATGTGTGCATTATTGGTTTATTTGCGTATGAAATTGCTGGTTTTGCGTTTTTAAATGTTAATTGATGTTATTCTTACGAAATAATCTACACTTAAATAGTCAATGCTTTGATAAGAAAAATAAGGCAGAGATTATTGATGTGTAGGTCAATGCATAACTCCTCAGGATAGCACCAGAGTAAAATGCCACGGCTGATAAACAATATTAACCAAAGGCCATGTGGACACATGGCCTTTCCTTCTTGTGTTAGCAAGTAGTGTATTCGCGTGCTAGCATATTTTTCAAGGATGTGGCTGAGCAATCCATTCATTTGAGCCAGCATCGAGAGAATTAATGAAAAAAGTCATAGTCTTCTTTAATTCACAATCTGCAGAGGTCGTTCGGACTCTGGAGGGTGTAACTGCCATTAAGCGAAACTATCCTAACGGTGAAGAAGTTCATCTTCCAATATCTCTCGCCGGTATTCACTCGGTTACAGGTGATCAAATCGAAATATATGTCGCTTCCGATAGGGAACTCTGCCTGGGTGAGGTTGAGAATGCAGTAAATAATTTTCTTAAGGAAAGTTAAATACTGATTATGTGGTGCCAGCGAGGTTTAGTAGATTTCTAACGGGGTATCCGCAAAACTTCTGCTAATATCCTAATATGGTGAATCCCTCTAAGCGGTGGGACTAATTAACCTGATGACTCTTTTTCACTGGCGCTCATCATGAACGACTGAAACAGCGGGTCATGGGTGGTTAACCCAACGACTCACCGGGATGCACCCGGCACCATATACCGAAGCCCTTGCAATCTATGCAGGGGCTTTTTTATTGCCATCAATGTGAGCAAAACTAACGTGGTGGGGTACCATGTGAAGGAATTTGCAAGCGAATCCTATGAGCATGCAGCATCTGCATTATCGGTAGTCTATAATTTATATACAGTTATGGTTAAGGACAGTTCATCAACAATTGTCACCTTGCTGGATAACCTTAATAGTAAATAAACCAGAAGAGGTAAAAATGAAAGTTGAAGCTCTGACGCAAAAGGCAGAAGAAGATATTGCCGCGCTGATAGTAAAGAAAATTTCAGAACTACAAAAAAAAACCGGAAAAGAAGTTTCTGAAATTCAGTTTGTTGCTCGCGAAACGATGACAGGTCTTAACGGTTATGACGTGAAAATTAAACTTCTTTAATCTCATCTTCTAAAGACAAGGTCGCAATAGCGGCCTTTTTTATTGCCATCACCATGGGCCGACCCATCGTAATGGCTGTAGCGGATAAACCGAAATTATGGCCTATAGGGGTTAAAGCAACTGCGCAATCGCGGAGTTTTAAGACTGAAGAAGGTAAAGCGATGACACTACTGATTATGTTCATAGAGAAAATGCCCTGATGCCGGCGGCTATCCCGAGAGCCTGTCGCAAGCGTGGCTGCCCTGGCACAACCACCGACCGCTCAGGCTATTGCTCCAAGCACCTTAACGAAGGCTGGCAGCAGCATCAGCGAGGGCAGAGCAGGCATCAGCGAGGTTATGGCAACAAGTGGGACAGGCTGCGCCCAATCGTTCTCGACAGGGATAAACACCTTTGTCAGGAATGCCTGCGAAATGGAAGCTATACACCCGCTGAGACGGTTGACCACATCACCGCCAAAGCAAATGGGGGTACCGATGACCTGTCCAACCTTGAAAGCCTCTGCAAGTCCTGCCACAGGGCGAAAACAGCGGTCGAAAGACTCAAATGACATCAATTCTCATTTGGGTGGGCCGAGGGGGAGGGCGGGTTGAAAGTTCAGGAACGACGCGCTAAAGGACCGCCGCCTAAGTTTTTGTCGCACGCCCGCAGGTTAGAAAAGATTTTTAGGGGTATCCCAGCAAATGATTAATAGGAGTTTTCGATTATGTCCGGACCACCGAAAACCCCGACACACCTGGTTTTGGTGAAGGGGAACCCATCAAAGCGAGCAATCAAAAAGAACGAGCCAAAACCTCCATCAGGGGTACCCCCAATTCCGAAGCATTTTGACAAGATGGGGAAGTATTGGTTTAAGCGGATCGGGGATGATCTCGACGCCATCGGCGTGATGACAACGCTGGATGGTAAAGCTCTCGAATTGCTGATCGAAGCCTACACAGAATATCGACATCACTGCGAGGTTTTGGCTGAAGAGGGTTACACCTACATATCCACCTCAGCAACCGGCGAGAAGATGGTGAAAGCCCACCCGGCAGCCGTTATGAAATCTGATGCGTGGAAACGCATTCGGGCGATGCTGGGAGAATTCGGTATGACACCGGCCAGCCGATCGAAGGTTGGGGCAAAAGTCCCTGCCGAGGCTGACCCATTGGAAGCATTTCTTAATAAGCGCAAATGATGAATGGCAACCGTTTCGGATGGTATCCAGTACGCCGAGCGCGTGCTATCCGGCGAGATTGTTGCTGGCGAACTGGTGCGGCTATCGTGCCAACGATTCCTTAAAGATTTAGAGTATGGGCCTGAACGCGGCGTCTATTTCAACAAGGATCGCGCCCAGCACATTCTCGATTTCTACAACTTCGTCCCTCACGTCAAAGGTGCTCTGGCCGGAAAGCCGATAGACCTGATGGCCTGGGACATCTTCATTCTAATTAACCTGTTCGGGTTCGTGGTCCCTCTGATCGACGAAATGACCGGCGAGCAGATGTTTGACGATGATGGTGATGCGATCATGGTTCGCCGTTTTCGTACGGCCTACAACGAGGTTGCGCGTAAAAACGCAAAATCAACGCTTTCTTCCGGTATCGGACTTTATATGACAGGAGCGGATGGTGAGGGCGGTGCCGAGGTCTATTCAGCGGCGACCACTCGCGACCAGGCGCGCATTGTTTTTGATGATGCCAAAAACATGATCAAGAAAGCACCCCGAACACTGGGAAGACTATTTGGTCACGTCAAACTGAACATCCACCAGGAAAGAACCGCCTCAAAGTTTGAGCCACTTTCCAGCGATGCGAATAACCTCGACGGTCTGAATATCCATTGCGGGATTGTCGATGAGCTCCACGCTCACCGCACCCGTGATGTTTGGGACGTTCTGGAGACCGCCACGGGTGCCCGCCTGCAGTCGTTGCTTTTTGCCATCACAACGGCTGGTTCAAACAAAGAGGGGATCTGTTTTGAACAGCGCGACTACGCCATAAAAGTGTTGCGCGGCGTGGTAGATGACGACACTTACTTTGCTGTCATTTACACACTGGATGAAGATGACGACCCGTTCGATGAGAAGAACTGGCCGAAGGCAAATCCGGGACTGGGGATCTGTAAGCGCTGGGACGACATGCGCCGTCTAGCGAAAAAAGCGAAAGAACAGATCGCAGCGCGTCCTAATTTTTTCACCAAGCACCTCAATATCTGGGTGACGGCGGAAAGCGCCTGGATGGATATGGACCGCTGGGATAAGTGCAGCGACATTGCCCCGGATGAAGAACTGGTCAACTGGCCGCTTTGGGTTGGTATTGACTTAGCCAACAAGATAGACATTTGCGCCGCGGTTAAAACGTGGCTGGCGCCGAATGGTCACACCCACACCAAGTCGAAATTCTGGATCCCAGAAGGACGACTGGAAACCGCGCCGAAGCATATTTCTGAGCTCTACCGGAAATGGGCGGATGCTGGATTTCTGGATTTAACCGATGGTGACGTTATCGATCACGGTTATATCAAAGCCGAGGTTGAAGCCTGGGTGAAAGGTGAAAGCCTGAAAGAAATAGCCTTCGACCCGTGGAGCGCAACCCAGTTTAGCCTTGCGCTGGCGGAAGAGGGGCTGCCGTTGGTAGAAGTCGCACAGACGGTAAAAAACCTGTCTGAATCCATGAAGTCCGTTCAGGCGGACGTGTACGGCAGCAAAATACACCACGACGGCAACCCCGTAATGACGTGGATGATGTCAAACGTCACCGTTAAGCCTGACAAAAACGACAACGTGTTCCCGAATAAATCAACGCCGGAAAATAAAATCGATGGGCCGGTGGCGCTGTTCACCGCCAAAAGCAGGTTACTCGTCAACGGTGGTGATGATAAGCAGGACTTAACCGACTTCTTTGAAGATCCGATAATGATAGGTGTCTGATGAAATCCAAAAAACAACCAGGGCGCGTAAAAAGCGCCCTTTTAAATTGGCTAGGTGTACCTATCAGTTTGACCACCGGCACGTTTTGGCAGGAGTGGATGGGTACCAGCAGCAGCGGTAAAACGGTGACCGTCGATAAGGCGATCATGCTGTCAGCTGTCTGGGCGTGCGCACGGTTGCTGAGCGAATCAGTCTCAACGTTGCCCTTAAAAGTCTATAAACGGGAAAAGGACGGTTCGCGCGCACTTGCGACCGATCACCCGGCCTATAAAGTGCTCTGTAAACAGCCCAATGGAGAAATGACACCGTCCAGATTCATGCTGATGCTCGTAGCCAGCATCTGTATGCGTGGCAATGCCTTCATTGAAAAGCTAATGATCGGGCAAAAGGTTGTTGGTTTAAACCCGCTTCTTCCTCAAAACATGGTCGTTAAGCGCCTCGATAACGGGCAATTGCAGTACACCTACACCGACAAGAACGGCCAGAGAATTATCCCTGTCAAAAACATGATGCACATTCGCGGATTCGGTCTGGATGGTGTCTGCGGCATGATGCCAATGATGACAGGCAGGGATGTCATTGGCTCGGCAATGGCGGTTGAAGAATCAGCCGCAAAAATCTTTGAAAACGGAATACAAAATTCTGGCTTTATTAGTGCGAAAGCAGACATTAACAAAGAACAGAGAGAGCGCCTGAAGCAAAACCTGAGTTCGTTTGTGGGTTCGAAAAATGCCGGTAAGGTCATGGTGCTCGAAGGCGACATGACCTATCAGGGTGTCACCATGAATCCTGAAGCCGCGCAGATGCTTGAGAGCCGCTCTTTTAGTATTGAAGAGATTTGTCGGTGGTTCCGTATTCCTCCGTTTATGGTCGGTCATATGACCAAACAAAGCAGTTGGGCCTCCAGTGTAGAAGGGATGAACCTCCTCTTTCTGACCAATACACTTCGCCCTTTATTGGTCAATATTGAGCAGGAGATAGCACGTTGTTTGCTGGCGAACGATGAGGATTATTTTGCTGAATTCTCCGTTGAAGGCTTGCTTCGTGCTGACAGCGCAGGGCGAGCGGCTTATTACACAACTGCCTTGCAAAATGGCTGGATGAGCCGTAATGATGTTCGTCGCCTTGAAAACCTGCCTCCTATACCTGGCGGCGACATTTATACGGTGCAATTGAACCTCACTGCGTTGGAAGATTTACGCAAAAACAATCAGGCAACCAGGGCGAGTGCGCTGCTGGAACTGCATAACCAGTTATTCCCCGATATTTCCTTTGAGCAATCTCCGCTAAAACAGGCCGCTTAGGAGCATTTTCCTGATGAGTAAAAAACAACTACCGGCAGCACCGGCGGGTCGCCCCTGCGCGCGAGTTACCTGTGAAACTTTACCTTCCGCCCTGGATCGCTGGGATGGAGGTATCAAAGCAGCATCCGCCGACGACAACAGCATTTCTGTATTTGATGTTATCGGACAGGACTACTGGGGTGAAGGGGTGACGGCCAAGCGTATTGCCGGGGCTCTTCGGGCGATGAATGGCTCTGATGTCACTGTGAATATTAACTCCCCGGGCGGTGACATGTTCGAAGGCCTGGCAATTTACAACCTTCTTCGCGAATACGAAGGCCGCGTGACGGTTAAGGTTCTTGGAATAGCCGCCAGTGCCGCCTCAATCATCGCGATGGCCGGGGATGATATTCAGATTGGTCGTGGTGCCTTCCTGATGATCCATAACTGCTGGGTTTACGCGATGGGCAATCGCCATGACTTTACCCTACTGGCTCAGTCACTGGAGCCATTCGATAACGCAATGGCTGACATCTACGCGGCGCGTTCCGGCCTTGATATGACCGATGTTCAGAGACTGATGGATGCCGAAAGTTATATCGGTGGCAGTGATGCCGTAGCGAAGGGGTTTGCTGACAGCATGCTTTCGGCAGATGCGGTCAGTGATGGAGATGAATCGCCTGCAGCAGCGCTTCGCAAACTCGACGCGCTTCTGGCTAAAACAAATACCCCGCGCTCTGAGCGCCGAAAACTCATTAAAGCCTTATCTGGTGGCATGCCTGGCGCTGTCACCACCAACGATGGCACGCCGGGCGCTGCCGAAGATATCAAACCTGAAACCCTCAATTCACTTGAAAGCGCCCTGGCGGCGTTAGTCAAATAAGGATCATTTATGTCTGAAGTAAACGAAATTCTGAAAAAAGTTACCGCCAGCATTGAAGACGCTACCAGCAAATTCAATGCTAAAGCAGAGGACGCACTGAAAGAAGCGCAGAAGTCCGGCAAGCTCTCTGAAGAAACAAAGGCTGCGGTTGATAAAATGGCCTCTGAGTTCAATGCTCTTCGTGATGCAGAAAAAACGCTTAAAGCTGCGGTAGGTGAGCTGGAGCAACATGTTGCCCAGATGCCACTGAACAATGCGGCAAAAGTGGCTGAGACCGTTGGTCAGGTGGTGATTAATAGCGAGGCGTTGAAAGCCTTTGCTGCGAGTGTTGAGGGCAACAAGCGCGTAAGCGTCCCCGTCCACGCTGCTTTGCTTTCTACTGATGTTGCTGATGGAGTGGTTGAACCACAGCGCCTGCCCGGTATCGACACCGCTCCAAAACAGCGTCTCTTCATCCGCGACCTGATCGCGCCTGGCCGCACATCTTCACCGGCTATTTTCTGGGTGCAGCAAACGGGCTTTACCAATGCTGCAAAAGTAGTGGCAGAAGGTACAACCAAGCCATATAGCGGTATTGAGTTCGCCACTAAAATCACGCCAGTTACTACGATTGCTCACATGTTCAAAGCATCCAAGCAAATTCTGGACGACTTCGCACAGCTCCAGTCCACAGTTGACGCTGAAATGCGTTATGGCCTGAAATATGTGGAAGAACAGGAAATCCTGTTTGGCGACGGCACTGGTGTTCATCTGCATGGCATTGTGCCTCAGGCATCTGCTTTTGATCCTGCGTTCACTGTTGAAAGCCAGAACGGGATTGATGATCTGCGTCTTGCAATGCTTCAGGCTCAGCTGGCTCGCTTCCCGGCGTCTGGTCACGTCCTGCACTTCATCGACTGGGCGAAAATTGAACTCACCAAAGACAGCCTGGGTCGTTACATCCTGGCGAATCCAGCAGCGCTTACCGGTCCGACGCTCTGGGGTCTTCCGGTTGTTGCGACCGAAGCCGCCGCTTTCCAGGGCAAGTTCCTGACTGGTGCATTCAATGCTGCGGCCCAACTTTTCGATCGTGAAGACGCCAACGTAGTAATTTCTACCGAGAACGCCGACGACTTCGAGAAAAACATGATCTCAATCCGTTGCGAAGAGCGTTTGGCCCTGGCTGTTAAACGTCCCGAAGCGTTCATTTATGGCGCGTTCTCGGTCGGCGCTGGTAGCTGATAGTAAAAAAATCAGCGGCCTTCGGGCCGCTTTTTTGAGGAAGCAATAATGAAACTGATTGCACTAAAACCGATTTATATCGGAGGCGTTGTCGTTACTGAAGAAGTTTCATTCGAGGCGCTTGAACAGCGTGGCCGCGAGCTGATTCAAAAAGGTTATGCAAAGCTCGACGAAAATGAGAATCCTGAACAGCCTGAAGTGAAAGCAGATAAGAAGGCGAAAAAGTAATGATCGAACTTGATGTGGTGAAACAGCACTGCCGCATTGATACCGACTTTACTGGTGATGATTCCCTGCTGAATATATACACCGGCGCGGCTGCTCGATATGTCGAGACCTGGACCCGACGAACGCTTTATGAGACTACGGAAAGTTCTGGCTATGCAGAGAATGAAGATTCGATCCAGCTTGGTGAGGACGTGAAAGCGGCCATGTTGTTGCTTATCGGTCACTGGTACGCAAATCGGGAGGCTGTGAATATCAACAATATAACTTCAGCTGTCCCCTTCGCTGTAGAAGCTCTATTGCAGCCTTACCGTATCTATGGAGTCTAGGAGGGTTTATGCAGGCCGGAAGACTCAGAGATAGGGTTACTGTCCAGAACTTTACTACTACGCGAGATACATCAGGCCAGCCGGTAGAGGCATGGAATAACGGTACGACGATATGGGCAGAAGTAAAGGGAATCAGTGGTCGGGAGTTGGTTGCTGCTGGTGCTGAAACTTCTCAGGCAACTATCAGAGTATGGACCCGGTTCCGTCGAGATATAACAGCCGCCTCAAGGTTAAGAGTTGATACTGGACCCTTAAAAGGTGCTGTGCTGAACATTGTTGGTCCACCTATACCAGACCCTAAGGGTGTACAACTCGAAATTCTCTGTAAGCAGGGGGCTGAAAAATGATTGGAACGCGCCTCGATTTTTCCGGGCTGGCCGATATCGCGAAAGATCTTGAAGTTCTCAGTCGCGCTGAAAATAACAAGGTTTTGCGTGATGCTACTCGTTCTGGTGCTGAAGTACTCAAAAAAGAGGTAGTTGTCCGTGCGCCGGTGCGCAGCGGGAAGATGAAGAAAAACGTAGTGGTGGTGACACAGAAAAGCCGTCGCCGTGGTGAGATTGCTTCCGGCGTCCATATCCGTGGTGTTAACCCCCGCACCGGGAACAGCGATACCACCATGAAAGCGAAGAACCCGCGCAACGCTTTTTACTGGCGTTTCGTTGAGATGGGAACCGCCAACATGCCGCCTCACCCCTTCGTGCGTCCGGCATTTGACGTGCGGCAAGAGCAGGCCACAGAGGCGGCTATTCGGCGCATGAACCAGGCCATTGACGAGGCGTTAAGCAAATGACCGAAGACGATCTCTATCCGCTACTGGCATCACTGGCTGGCGGCAAGGTTTACCCATACGTTGCACCTCTCGGCAGCGATGGGCAGCCTTCAATCGCGCCGCCATGGGTGATTTTCTCGATCATCACCAATGTGGCTGCAGACGTTCTTTGCGGACAGGCAGAGTCTGTCGTATCGGTCCAGGTGGATGTCTATTCCAGTGCCATTACCGAAGCGCGCACGATCAGAGATATGGCACTGGATGCTGTACAGATGCTGAAACCGGAAAGCATAGTCAAAACGCCAGGATATGAAACCGACCTGCGCTATCACAGGGCAACGCTTGAATTTCAGTTAACCGTTTAGCCTCACTCACCCTCACAGACCGCTCCGGCGGTTTTTTTTTATCTGGAGAAATCATGACCAGTAAGTATGAAGTCACGAAGGGGATGACCTTTGCCGTCTCCAGTGCACCCGTAACCGCCGTAGATTTTACTTCTTCCGCCTTCCCGGGCGTCGGTGTCACCTGGCTGGAAGCGGCCTGCGCAACGAAAGAGATTACCTTCACTGGTGGCCAGAAGGGTGATATCGACGTCACCACGCTCTGCTCAACCGAGCAGGAGCAAACCAACGGGCTTGCAGCGCCAGCAGAAATGAGCATCACCCGTAACTGGGTTGGCGATGAAGCCTCGCAGGAAGCACTGCAGACTGCCTATGAAAACGATGAGCTGCGCGCGTTGCGTGTCGTGTTCCCGTCGGGCAATGGCTTTTATGTGCTGGTGGAGGTTCGCCAGAGTTCGTGGTCTGCGGCCACCTCCTCCGTCGTTGGCGCAACTTACTCGCTGCGTGTACGTGGAAAGCCGAAGCGCATCGTCGCATCTGGTTCATAAGCGGCTCTGGCCGCTTTTCTTTTTAGTGAGCCAGATATCTGGCTCAGTTAGCTTACTGCGTAGAGATTATGAAATGTCCAAAATTCAACCATCATCAGTTTCCCTGCGCGATTTAGCGCTCGCCCCATCATCAGGTTTTCGTTCAAAGATCATTCCAGTTCCTGAGTGGAACGGCGAAAAAGTCATGCTGCGGGAGCCATCAGGTGAAGCCTGGCTGCGTTTTCGCGAGATCATGACTCCTGATGTTCCTGAAGGCGAAGAAGCGCCAAAGCTAACTCAGGCTGAAGCGTATGTACGCAACAAAAAAGCGGACGTCATTATGTTCATTGATGTCCTGCTGGATGACAAAGGTGAGCGTGTTTTCAGTGATGCGGATGAAGATACTGTGATGAAAATCTACGGCCCTGTTCATTCACGTCTTCTTTCTCAGGCCCTTGGCCTCGGTATTACTCAGGAAGTTGCGGAAGCAAAGTAAAAGAGCCGCTGACTTTCTTCCTGATGACTTTAGCCCTTCGCCTCGGAAAAACCTTCCACGAAATTTGTGAAACCATCACAGCGCGCGAGCTGAAGATGTGGATTGCCTATGACCGACTGAGCCCAATCGGGGACTGGCGCGGTGATGTGCAGGCAGCGCAGGTATCTACCGCTATTTTCAATGCTCAGGGCGGGAAAGTAACACTCAGCGATCTCTTGCTGAAATGGGGCAATACCGAAGAGGAAGAAATCAGCGGCCTCGAAGAGTGGATGTCTGGTATTTAGTCTCCCGCGCAGGCGGGTGTATATGGGTGAAATATGGCAACGCTGCGCGAACTTATCATCAAAATTTCAGCTAATTCGCAGTCTTTTCAGTCTGAAATTGCCCGCGCTTCTCGCATGGGGTCTGATTATTACCGCATCATGGAACAGGGAGGGAGAAGGTCGGCCGCCGCCACGCGTGAAACAAGCCGCTCTCTTTCTGATTTGAATGCCCAACTGGCAACAGTCAGAACGTCAGCGCTTGGAATGGCGGGTGCATTTGCCGGGGCGTTTGCTACCGATAACCTGATAAGAATGGCCGACGGTTACAACTCACTTTCAGCCAGGGTTAAACTGGCAACGACAGACGCCCAGGATTTCGCAATCGCGCAGCGTGGATTAATGGATATCAGCCAGCGCACCGGCTCCGCGTTAGCCGATAATGCTGCGCTTTTCAGTAGAGCATCAAGCTCATTAAGAGAGTGGGGATTTGGTACCCAGGACATTCTGAAACTGACCGATGCGCTTGCCAACGGCTTGCAGGTTTCCGGCGCGTCAGCAGAAGAAACCTCTTCAATGATCGTGCAGCTATCTCAGGCTTTAGGGCGTGGTGTGCTGCGAGGCCAGGACTTTAACTCTGTGGCTCAGTCAGGTCAGCGAGTTATGAAAGCCCTGTCTGACGGCATGGGCGTTGCGCAAAAAGACCTTAAGGGAATGGCTGACGCGGGACAGTTGACCACAGACAAAATTGTACCGGCCTTGATCAGCCAGTTGGGCAAACTGAAAAGTGAGTTTGCCTCAATGCCAAACAGCGTAAGTGCAGCCTCAACCCGAATTTCCAATGCTTTCATGGAATGGGTGGGCGGTGCGAACCAGGCCACCGGGGCCACATCCGGTATTTCTGGCGTGATGGATAGCGTCGCAAAAAATATTGACTCAGTAGCCACTGCTGCGGGCGCACTGGTGGCGGTGGGTCTTGCTCGTTACATGGGAAATATAGCCAGCGGAGCTATTTCTTCCAGCGCGGGGCTAATCACAGCTGCGAAAAATGAAGCCGCCCTTGCACAGGCTCAGGTCCGGGGGACTCAAATCTCTACCGCCAGAGCCAGAGCAGCGGTTTATCGGGCACAGCAGGCACTTGCAGCAGCGCGCGGTACGGATGCGCAGGCTGCCGCTGAGAAAAGACTTACAGCAGCCCATTCTGTATTAACGCGAAACATTTCAGCCAGAACGACTGCACAAACAAACCTGAATAATGTTACTTCAGCAGGTTCCCGGTTAATGGGTGGCGCGCTTGGTCTTATCGGAGGTATACCCGGCCTGGTCATGTTAGGTGCGAGCGCATGGTTTGTTATGCATCAGCGGCAGGAGCAAGCCCGCGAATCGGCCAGAGCGTATATCGACACCTTAAATGAGGTTAAAGCGGCTGCGTCAGGTATGTCCTTGTCGCAGGCATCCGACAGTGAAGATAAAACCCGTCAATCACTTGCAGAGCAAAATCGTCTTATCGCCGAACAATCAGGCAGAGTCCGTAAACTTCAAAGTGAAGTTTCTGCCTATCAGCAGATGCTGGCAAAACCGGGGCCGACGGTCGGCGGTTTCATGATTAACAATCTGATGAGCCTTGACGATGCCGCGAAGGGGCTTGAGTCCTCTCTGTCATCGCTTGCCGTTGAGCAGGAAAGACTTTCTCAGATGCAGGCAAGGTCACAGGACATTCAGGATGTGCTCGCTGGGCTGGAAGGGCGAAGGGTAGCGCTAATCAGACAGCAGGCATCTGAGCAGAACGTTGCTTATCAATCCCTTTTATTGATGAACGTACAGCATTCTGAGTTGAACCGATTACTTTCTGTCGGGAATGGACTGCTTTCATCGCGAGAGGGTATGTCTGTTGCAGCACCTTTCAGGGTATCTCAGGCAGAGGTGAATGATAAGGATCAGGACGCTCTACTTACCAAACAACAGAATGCCGAACTGGCAGGTCTTACGGGGTTAGCGAAGGCGCGCCGACAGGCTGAGTTTGACCTGCAGAAAATGGGCCGCACAGGACCTGAAAACGCAACGTATGCCGGACAGTACCGTAAAGCCATTGAGGAAGAGTATCTTCAGAATCAGAAGCTTGCTGAGGCGAAGAAAGCAAACAGCAGCGCAACAAAAGAACAGGAGAAAGCAGAGCATTCGGCAGCCCGTATTGCCGAGGAATACAGTCGTAAAATTGACGATTTAAGTGTAGCTGTTGATGTTCAGAAGGTCCGGGCTAATGAGGGTGAGAAAGCTGCTGACCTTTATGCAGCAGCAAACCAGACAGGCGCAAAATGGACAGATGAACAGCGCAAGGCGATCAGAGCCTCTGCTGAAGAACTGGCTAAATGGACTCAGCGCGCAGACGATAATGTCAGGAAGCAGCACGAACAGGCAGATGCTCTCAGGGATCTGACTGATGCAGCGAGAAAATTCCGTGATGAGGCGACGCTTACGACGGAAACATCGGGCATGAGCACTCGCCAGCGCAGTCAGTTCGATGAGACACAGCAGATCAATCGTGTTTTTGTCAAAACCGACAGAGGCACCGAAGCATTCGCCCAGCGTGGTGCGGCGCTTGATGCTCTGGACAAAAAATATAAGGCCATTTCAGCAGCCGAGGCTGACTGGATGTCTGGGGTTTCACGCGGGTACGCAAACTGGTTCGATGAAATCAGCGACGTATCCGGTACCGTCTCTGATGGCGTTAAAACCACAATGGACAGTGCCTTTAGTAACGTAACCTCAATGCTGGAAGGTAACAAAGTCAGCTGGCGCTCCTGGGGGATTTCCGTTCTGCAGATTATCGAAAAGGTAGCTCTGCAGATGGCTGTCGTAAGCGCAATGGGTCGCGTTTCATCAGGTTCGGGCATCTTTGGCTCTCTTGTCGGCAGTGTCGGCAGCTTCTTTGGTGGCGGGTCTGGTGCTGCAGCAAGTACGGGTACGGCTGTTTCCAGCTATGGCGCTAACTTACAGTTCAATGCAAAGGGCGGTGTTTACGACTCGCCATCACTGAGTGCTTTCAGCAACGGGATCGTCAGAAATCCGACCATGTTCGCTTTTGCAAAAGGCGGGGCCGGGATTATGGGCGAGGCTGGACCGGAAGCAATCATGCCGCTTACCCGCGCACCTGATGGTTCTCTTGGTGTTCGTGCAGTCGGTGCTGGTGGCAGCCAGTCTGTATCTTCCGCGCCGCAGGTCTATATCACCATCGACGGCAACGGCAACACGTCAACCACCACCTCAGCGGGCCTGGAGCAATTCGGTGCAGATGTTGGCCGATTTGTTGATCAGCGATATAAGCAGAACGTCATGCGAGATATCAGCCCAGGTGGTGACATCTGGAACGCAATGAAAGGAACCCGATAAAAATGGCTATCGAAACTTTTTCATGGTGCCCGCGCATTAACGCTGAAGCTGATACGACGTTCAGGACCAGGAAAGCGAAGTTTGGTGATGGATATGAGCAGGTATCAGGTGACGGGTTAAACCCGAGAAGTCAGCAATGGACGCTTAATTTCACAGGGAATGAGTCTTATATCGCAGTCATTAAAACGTTTCTCGACAGGCACGGCGGCACTAAGGCGTTTCAATGGAAGCCGCCGCTGGAGGCGCTGGGGCTTTATCGCTGTGAAACCTATAAGCCTACCGGCCTGGGTGCCGGGAAATTCAACCTTGAAGCAACATTCATACAGGCATTCCGACCATGAGTCTTAACGCAGATTATCAGAAGCTCGAACCCGGCGATGAGGTCAGGCTGTTCGAAGTTGATGGCACAGCTTTTGGTACAGGTGAGGTGTTGCGGTTTCACAGTTACAGCCTCGCACACACTGAAGCGGAAATAACCGCTGCTGGCAGGGTAGAAAATAAACTGCCAGCAAAATCATTATGGTGGCAGGGGCAGGAGTATAAAGCGTGGCCCTGTCAGATTGAGGGGATCGAGGCCTCCACCAGTGGGAGCAGCGCACAACCCAAATTATCAGTAGCCAACCTCGACAGCTCCATCACGGCGCTGTGCCTGGCTTATGACGATATGCTGCAGGCGAAGGTAACTATCCACGACACGCTGGGTAAATATCTCGATGCGAAAAACTTCACTGGCGGCAATACGACGGCCGATCCGACACAGGAAAAGCTGAAGGTTTTCTATATCGATTCAAAGAGCAGTGAAACCAACGAGGTGGTTGTGTTCACGCTTTCCAGTCCGATGGATCTGCAGGGTCTGATGATACCGACGCGCCAGCTCCATTCTTTGTGCACCTGGTGCATTCGTAACAAATACCGTACCGGCGATGGTTGCGATTATGCAGGAACGCGCTATTTCGACAAAAACAACAAACCGGTCAGTGATCCTTCCCTTGACGAATGCAACGGTACTTTGACCGCCTGCAAACTTCGATTCGGGGAAAATAACGAACTGTCACACGGCGGGTTCGTAGGCACTTCCCTCATAAGGAGTTGATATGCGCAAAAAGACCGTCACGGCCATCATGGCACACGCTGCGGATGAGTATCCGCGCGAGTGCTGTGGCGTGGTCGCGCAGAAGAGCCGGGTAGAGCGATATTTTTCCTGCCGTAATCTGGCCGTGACTCCAGAGGACAACTTTGTCCTTTGCCCCGAGGACTACGCCGCCGCTGAGGAATGGGGGCCGGTGACCGCTATCGTTCACAGCCACCCCGATGCAACCACCCAGCCTAGCGAAACGGATAAGGCCATGTGTGACCTGAACGGGCTGCCCTGGCACATCGTCAGCTGGCCGGAAGGTGATTTGCGGACCATTATGCCGCGTGGAGAGATCCCTCTCATTGAGCGGCCTTTCGTCCTGGGCGTGTACGATTGCTGGGGGCTGGTGATGAGCTATTTCCGGCAGGCGCACGGGATCGAGCTGCATGACTACAGGGTGGATTACCCCTGGTGGGAGGACGAACATCCCGATAACTTCTATCAGGAATGCTGGTACGAATGCGGGTTCCGGGAGTTCGACGGCGCACCGCAGCCTGGTGATATGGTGATCATGCAGGTTCAGGCTAATAAGTGGAATCACGCCGGTATCCTGCTGGAGGGCAATATGTTGCTGCACCACCTGTATGGTCATCTGAGCCAGCGCGTGCCTTATGGTGGCTACTGGCAGGAACGGACGATGAAGGTTCTACGTTATAAGGACCTATGCTAACCTTCCCCTAACATTCTGAGGGAGTAAGGATATGAGAAAATTATTTTTATTTTTTGCAGTGTTGGGAATAATTGGTTGTTCAACAAGTGTAACCCCTCCAAGCCAAGCTTCATTTGCGCCATCTGACAGAGTTTTTAAATTTCAGCAAATGGATAGCACCCAGTCTATTACTGTAGTCAGAGATAGCGGATTTATAGGTGGTGGATGTTTTGCATCCGTTTATATCGATGGCCAGTTGTCTGCGAAGTTAGAACCAAAAGAAAAAGTAAGGTTTTATTTACCTAGGGGTGAACATGCTGTAGGTGCTGCCTTGGATGGGAGGGGTTTGTGTGGTGCAAATGAAGCAAGACAAGAGCGCTACATAAACTTAGGTGAGGGAGAAAATAAGTATGTGCGAGTTTTCATTGATGAAGGTGGAGATTTTGATATAAGACCGACCACCTTAAAATAGATATTTTATAAATAAAAACCTGCTCAGGCAGGTTTTTTGATGGGGGTAAAATATGACAGAGGTTTTGTCTCAAATTGAACTCGGTGGGCCATTGGGGAAAATATTTGGTAAAATCCATCATAGGTTGATCTCTAAAGTAAGTGAAGCTGGTATCGCCCTCGCAAAAACCATTCCTGGTTTTGAAAGCTATATGATAAGCAGTAAAAGACGTGGGCTTACCTTTGCCATCTTCAAAGGGAAGAAAAATATTGGAGTAGACGACCTCGGTTTCCCGGTAACTGGTGAGGTTATCAGAATCGTTCCAGTAATCATCGGAAGTAAAAAGGCTGGCTTATTGCAGACCATTCTTGGCGCAGTAATCATTGCTGCATCAGCAATCGGTAGTTATTTTGCGCCGGGCAACCCGATTTCTGCATTTGGATATAAGTTCGGTGCTGCCATGATCTTGGGCGGGGTTGTTCAGATGCTGTCCCCGCAACCTACAGGCCTAGCCAGCAAACAGGATGCCGATAACCGGGCCTCTTATGCATTTGGCGGAGTAACCAACACTGCAGCGCAGGGATATCCGGTGCCGCTACTTTACGGGCGTCGGCGAATCGGCGGGGCGATTATTTCAGCCGGAATTTACGTCGAAGATCAGCAGTAAAAATAATCCTTTCATTCAGGCCACCTTCCGGTGGTTTTTTTATGGGCGCAATATGACAAACGCAACCGCTATCAGGGGCCGCAAGGGCGGCGGCTCGAGTTCCCGGACTCCCACCGAGCAGCCAGACGATCTGCAGTCAGTAGCAAAAGCGAAAATCCTTGTTGCGCTTGGCGAAGGGGAGTTTTCCGGTCAGCTAACCGGCAAAAATATTTATCTGGATGGCACAGCACTTGAGAATGCAGACGGCTCGCAAAACTTCAGTGGTGTTACGTGGGAGTTTCGTCCTGGTACTCAGGCGCAGAAATACATCCAGGGCATACCCGGCACGGAAAACGAGATCAGCGTGGGTACCGAAGTATCAAGCGCGACTGCCTGGACGCGCACGTTTACTAATACTCAGCTCTCAGCGGTTCGTCTGCGCCTGAAATGGCCCTCTCTTTTTAAACAGGAGGACGACGGCGATCTGGTCGGAAACTCGGTTAACTACGCAATCGACCTGCAGACCAACGGGGGCTCCTGGCAGACGGTGTTGAATACCAGCGTTACTGGTAAAACTACATCAGGTTATGAGCGCAGCCACCGTATCGATCTCCCGCAGGCGGGCAGCACCTGGACTATTCGCCTGCGCAAGCTTACCGCTGATGCAAACAGCGCAAAGATTGGCGACACGATGACGCTGCAGAGCTTCACCGAAGTGATAGATGCGAAACTGCGCTACCCGAACACCGCTCTGCTTTATATCGAATTCGACTCAAGCCAATTTAACGGCGCTATCCCGCAAATCTCCTGCGAGCCACGCGGGCGCGTGATCCGCGTACCAGACACCTACAACCCGGAAACCCGCACCTATACTGGCACATGGACCGGTGCGTTTAAGTGGGCGTGGACCGATAACCCGGCATGGATTTTTTACGATCTGGTGGTTTCAGATCGGTTTGGCCTGGGGCACAGGCTCACCGCAGCGAATATCGACAAATGGACGCTGTATCAGGTGGCCCAGTATTGCGATCAACTGGTGCCGGACGGTAAGGGAGGCAGCGGTACCGAGCCGCGATACATCTGCAACGTGTACATTCAGGAGCGAAACGACGCCTACACCGTTCTTCGTGATTTTGCGGCCATATTTCGGGGCATGACTTACTGGGGCGGTGATCAGATTGTGGCGCTGGCGGATATGCCCCGCGATGTGGATTACAGCTACACCCGCGCGAACGTGATTAATGGCCGCTTTACCTACTCCAGCAGCACGACTAAAACACGCTATACCACCGCGCTGGTCTCCTGGTCTGATCCCTCAAACGCATACGCTGATGCGATGGAGCCTGTATTTGAGCAGGCGCTGGTTGCGCGTTACGGGTTTAACCAGCTTGAAATGACAGCCATAGGCTGCACCCGCCAGTCGGAGGCTAATCGTAAAGGCCGCTGGGGCATTCTGACCAACAACAAGGATCGTGTCGTATCGTTTGACGTCGGTCTGGATGGCAACATTCCTCAACCCGGATACATCATCGCCGTTGCTGATGAAATGTTGTCCGGTAAGGTCACCGGCGGGCGCATCAGTGCAGTGAATGGCCGGGTGATCACCCTTGACCGCGCGCCGGATGCGAAGGCAGGTCACCGCCTTATTCTCAACCTCCCGTCTGGCGCATCGCAGGCACGCACAATCCAGGCAGTTAACGGAAAAGCAGTAACTGTCAGCACCGCCTATAGCGAAACGCCGCAGGCGGAAAGCGTGTGGGTTGTGGAATCCAACGAGCTTTATGCCCAGCAATATCGGGTGATCAGCATCAGCGACAATAACGATGGGACGTTCACTGTTACCGGCGCGTCTCACGATCCTGATAAGTATGCCCGCATAGATACGGGAGCCATTGTTGACCAGCGCCCGGTGAGCGTCATACCTCCCGGTAACCAGTCGCCACCGGCTAATATTGTGATCAGCTCGTTTTCAGTGGTTCAGCAGAATATCAGTGTCGAAACCATGCGTGTGAGCTGGGATCAGGTACAGAACGCCATCGCCTATGAAGCCCAGTGGCGACGCAACGATGGGAACTGGGTCAACGTGCCGCGCAGTTCTACCACGTCTTTCGACGTGCCGGGGATTTATACCGGACGATACCTGGTACGTGTTCGCGCCATCAACGCCGCCGAGATTTCATCCGGGTGGGGATATTCAGCAGAGAAAACACTTACGGGCAAAGTGGGCAATCCGCCAAAGCCAGTGGGGTTTGCAGCCTCTGACAACGTTCTTTTCGGGATTGAGCTGAACTGGGGGTTCCCGGCCAATACGGACGATACGCTGAAAACGGAAATCCAGTACAGCCCAACCGGGAGCGCGGATAATGCGCTGTTGTTGGCTGATGTGCCATATCCCCAGCACAGATACCAGCAGATGGGGCTTAAGGCGGGACAGATATTCTGGTACCGCGCGCAGCTGGTTGATCGGACGGGTAACGAATCTGGCTACACCAACTGGGTGCGCGGGATGTCGAGCGATCAGGCCAGCGATTATCTGGACGCCATTAAAGACCAGGTACTACTGGCAGAAGATGGCAAGGCATTAACGGGGCAAATCGACTTCAACATCGCAGGCATTCTGCAGAACACCCTGGCTGGCATTCAGGGGGCGAAAATCACTTTCCAGCAGTTCGGTACAGCGTATGCGGAAATCTCAAACGCACAGATACTAATTGCAGATGCAAACCAGGCGTTTGCGCAGTTCCAGGAGCTGGTTGCTGTTCAGTTTGCTGATAATGCAGCAGAAATTTATGAGGTTAAAACAGCTCAGGCAACGGCTGATCAGGCTTTTGCTGAATATAAAGTTACAGTGGCGGCCGACTTTAAAGGCGTGAACAGCAGCATCACCACCATTCAACAAGCTCAGGCAAGCGCAGACCAGGCTTTCGCGCAGTACCAGCAGCAGGTAACGGCTAAGTTTTCGGATCAGCAGTCAGCTATCAACGAGAAGATGACCGCATACGCTGATGCTAACAGCGCCAATGCAATTTATACCCTGAAGGCTGGGGTGAAATATAACGGCAATTACTATGATGCCGGGATAAGCGTTGCAGTCATTGCGAATGGAAACGCCATTACCACCCGTGTGGCGATTAATGCCAATGAGTTCGTGATGCTGTCCGGCAACGGAACCGCAAATATGTACTCACCGTTCGCTATTGTTGGTGGCCAGGTGTTCCTGAACAGTGCATTCATCCAGGAAGGAACAATCACCAGCGCTATGATTGCGGGCTATATCCAATCAACCAACTACGTTCCCGGCTCGGTTGGCTGGCGACTGGATAAAGGAGGGGTTTTCGAAAACAACGGGGCAGTGGCCGGACAGGGTTCGATGCGGCAGACAAACCAGAAAATCAGCGTGCGTGATGCCAATGGCGTCTTGCGAGTCCAGATCGGTTATCTCGACGGGGTATTCTGATGGCATTCGGTATTCAGACCTGGGGCGCTAATGGTGCCCCTAATAACTACGGCATCAAGCCGGTTTCCGTTGTCGGTCGTATTCCACTGAACGAGGGGCAGACTTCCGGCAACTGGTCGTTCACCATTCCTGCTGGTATGAAAGTTGGATTTGCTGTGTCTCTGGATAAAGGAGCGGTTTCGGTTGGCCGCCGGATTGTTGCGAACGGTAATACCATTACCCTCAGCGCAGCCAGTAGTGTCGGAGTTGGTAACTATCCTGCTTCTGAGTGCGAGCTCATTGTTTTCATGGAGAAAGCGTAATGGCAGGTTTTGGCGCGCTGATTGTTCTGGAGAACGGCAATCCCTTTATCACCCCTAATTCAACCCCGTTCTGCCTGTACCAAAAGGTCACGGTAAATTCGGCCAATACAGGCGGGAACTATCAGGGGGCCAGCGTCGATATCCCCATTGATGCAAGCTACCCGGCGATAGTGTTTTGCAAAACCTCCAACGCGGCGACGGTAGGGGCTACCAGAGTTGGTAACGTAATCAAGGTAGGTTCGAGTAGTCCGAGTGGGCTGGTCCACACGCTCACAGCATATGTGTTCGCTATTTTCCCGCAGAATCTGCCTGCCTGGGGTATGGCGATATGGGACGAGAATAGAAAACTTGTTCTCACCAATGAAAGCCGGGTACTGAGTGACCTCGTTACCATTGGAACACCGGGGAATAATGGGGGGATTAATATAGACCAGACACTATCTGGCTCTTATGCCATTGCCCCGGCCATTCTTGGATCTTCGCTGTATCAGATAATGGTGCAGGGCCAGCCTGTCATAGTTAACGTAACGGCGTACGCCGGTGCTTTGTTTAATGGCTCGATAACACGGATATCACCGGTGGGTAACCAAATCGGGCAGGGCAGTCCTGCTGGAGGAACCAATACCGGTATCGCGATTACCGCCATTAACACCGCAGCATACGATTAAGCCAAAACAGTAATCCTCTCCCGAAATTTATCTGAATTACATAACCCAGCTCAGGCTGGGTTTTTCTATGGAGCAAATATGTCCGCAGGCACAATCAGGCTTACTAACGGCTCTACTGCAGTTGTCGGTACCGGCACTGCATTCACCTCCGATCTGAAATCAGGTGACGTTATTACCGCAACAGTCGGAGGGATATTCTTCACGCTGTTTGTTGACGTCGTGACGAGTAACACAGCTCTCACCTTGTCCGATCCATTCACCGGGCCAACAACTTCCGGGCTGGCCTGGGTTGCCGTTCCGCAACTGGCGCTTAACCGCATTACCGCTGCCCTGGCTGCGCAAACTGCTGAGTCGGTGCGACGGGTGCTGCAGGAGAATGCGAACTGGCAGGCTTTTTATTCTGGCACTGGTGATATTACTGTTACGCTCCCTGACGGTTCGCCAGCGGGGCGTCCGTTAAACGGGCCTTCATGGGCAAAGATTGCTGGGCTTACCACGGCTGCCCAGCAATGGCGTGGGCTTTTGCCTACGGCTGCAAACATCAATAACTATGGGCCAACGGCTGATTATATTGGAAAATGGGGTAAATTTTCATCGGTTAATGCGACGATTGCCTTTGGTTTCCCGGAGGATAGTGCTGTCGGCGACCTTGAGGTAATCCCATACAATCAGTTTGGTGGAGCCCAGCGCTATGTGGTTCGCGGAGGGAGAATGTATCTCCGCAACCTCACTGCCGCCTGGAATGGTGTTGATGGCCCGTGGTCTGATTGGTACGAGATTGGTGGACTGAGTTCTAACAAACCCCTTTCCAGTGCTGTGACGAGCCTGTCAGACCCTGTTGCTTTCGCGCAGAACACAACGTACGTGTTATCCGGCACGCGCACAGATAGCCCGGCAGGGCTGACATCCGGTCAGAACAATGCGATCATTATGTCTGTGCGTCGGGCTGGCGGGACGATCATGGGCCTGCATCAGACGCTCTTCACCACCGTCGGCACTTACGAGCGCTACGGCTCACCTAACACAGCCACAGGATGGACATCAGTAACATGGTATAACGGCGGCGATGCCAATGGCTGGCGCTTAGTCGGTGCTGATGCTATGGCGGCGATTGGGCTGGGGGTGGCAACTCAGGTGACTGCGCCCTCTGCTTTTGACTGGCAACAGGCTGATTTTGTCTCTGGTCAAAACCAGTTGGTAAACGTTACCGGATGGCTTAATCCTCCATCAGGAATGAGCAACCCAGCAGGTGATGTGGTGAGTGTTTTTTGCGTCCTGGCACGAAATACTTCAAATCGATTTGTTGTTCGCGTTACATCTCAATCCACTACGGCAATATATAAATATGATTACACCATTGTCATTGCTGGCGCGAAAGGATCAAGAGTATTCACTCTAACGCAGAACTATACCAGTGACCCTACAACTGTCATCCCCATCAACAATGGCGGCACTGGCGGCAAAACAGCTGCTGAGGCGCGAACCAACATTGGCGTAGCATATGGCGATGTAGCTGGTACAGTGGTTCAGGGTAACGACTCAAGGCTCAATAACCTTGGCCTCTATACCTTTGGAACTAACGTAGCGCAATCGCCTGGAGGATGGTCTGTAAAGGCAACTACTCTCATTGGGTGGGGCGCGCTTCTTAACGCTAAGGGCGCTTATTCCCTTGATGACGTTAACGCTGGAAACACCGGGAGTTTCTACTCTCTTCTTAGTTCAAAATCGAGCAATGGCACACTGGCAACCGCCACTTATCATCTCGGGGTCGCTGGGCCAACTGCCGGGCAGTATGCCGAAATGTACATGGCTGGTATTTCTGACTCCGGTACGATTGCCAGGCTTTCAGTTAAATGTAGCCGCAGTGATGTTTATTTCTACGTTGGAACAAATTCAGCTACTGATACTTACGCTTTAAACAAAACCATCGTTTCAGACCGCGAATTAAAAGACGATATTGTATACACCGAAGATGCAGCAGATGAAGCGCTGAGTAACATTGATGCGATGCTGCCAACCAAATTCGTGTTTAAGACTGACGATCAGAAGCGTGAGCGTCGAGGAGTCATCGCTCAGGATCTGCAAGAAATCAGCGCTGAGTACGTCAAGAAAATGGAGTGGACCGGTGATGATGGTGAGCAGCGTGAGCAGTTGCGACTTGATAACAATGCCCTACTGGTCGATGCTCTGCTGGCTATCCACGCCCTAAGCGCCAGGGTTAAGGAGCTTGAGGCGAAGCTCCCAGATAATTATCCAGAGGCAGCGGGGTCGGAGGCAGTAGAGTCAGGGGTGGAAGATTCCACTCAAGACAGTCATAAGACCGAGTGATAAGAAAGAGCTTAATTAGCCCATTTTTACTCACTCAGTTCGTGGGTGCTCATCTCTTATGGCAGGATTCAACTTGTGAGTCAGAAGATCACCCGGATGTTCAGCCGGAATTATCAATAGGCATAGCCGCCTTGATCTGCACCCCTTTTAAAACTGCTGTATATAAAAACAGTGAAAGGGAGTGCAGATCATGCCCCGCCCATACGAAATACGTGCCGCCTTTGTGGCGGCCATCCAGCTCAACCCGAAAGGGTATCAGTGCTTACACACAGCAGACTTCATCTGCGAACTGGCGAAGGTGAACTGGCACTTCTCCTTGGCAGACGGCAACGAGTGGATCGAGCGTTATCAGCCAGATTTCGTGGACAAGACACCTGATTTCAGCGAGAACCGTTACTGGATGCTACGCAATATGGGGAGGGTCAACTAGTGGGCTTCCCTTCACCGGCAACCGACTATATCGAACAGCGGCTTACACCAGCTAGTATCTGCATGACGCCTGACAGCCGTATCCTTGAGACGTCGGCTGGCTACGCGATCATCGTACCTGTCACCAAGCTGGCGCAGGGTGATGCTCTGCTAATCCTCAGCGGCGGGCGGAAACAGTTCGCAAAGCTCATGGGGCAGTCACTAATTTGCGACGACGGCGAAGCGATCGAGGGCGTGGCGCTGACAGAGGTCGATGTCCTAGGGCGGGTCACGTACTTCATTACTCAGATTTATGATGATGGCAGGGTGGTTTAAGACACGGTGCGCATTAAGTGTAGCTGGTGAGGTTTCCTCTTAAAGTTTAACGTCCGCTGTGAGCGAAAAGCGGACGCCCGCATAGCGTGAACAGGCGTCCGATATTTTGATGTGGGCAGATTACTTAACTCGCTTCCCCGTTTCGTCAATGACCTTCTCGCCATCCTCTTTGGTAAACGCTCCTTTCTGACCTTCCGGTAGAATATCCAACACTATTTCTGAAGGGCGGCAAAGACGAGTGCCAAGCGGCGTAACGACTATCGGCCGATTAATCAGGATCGGATGTTGAAGCATGGAATCAATCAACTGCTCATCACTAAATTTCTCTTCATCAAGACCCAGGTGTTCATAAGGTTCAACATTCTTACGCAGTAACGCACGCACCGTAATTCCCATATCTGAAATAAGTTTAATCAGCTCATTACGGGTCGGTGGCGTATCGAGATAATAAATTATCGTCGGTTCGTTGCCACTGTTACGGATCATCTCCAGCGTGTTGCGAGAAGTGCCGCAGGCAGGGTTGTGATAGATGGTAATGTTGCTCATATCTGTGTCTCATTACAAAGTGATGGAGAGCCGCACTGCCAGCGCGGCCAAAGTGACAAACAGCACGGGCAGAGTCATGATAATGCCGGTGCGGAAGTAATATCCCCAGGTAATCGTTATATTTTTCTGGGCAAGCACATGCAGCCAAAGCAGGGTTGCCAGGCTGCCAATCGGGGTAATTTTCGGGCCTAAATCGCAGCCAATCACGTTGGCGTAAATCATAGCCTCTTTGACGACGCCAGTCGCCGTACTCCCGTCAATCGACAGTGCGCCAATCAGCACCGTCGGCATATTGTTCATCACCGACGAGAGGAACGCGGTCAGGAAGCCGGTGCCGAACGTTGCTGCCCATAACCCCTTTTCTGCCAGTAGGTTCAGCACGTCAGACAGAGACTCCGTGAGTCCTGCATTGCGCAGGCCATAGACCACCAGGTACATGCCCAGCGAGAAAATAACGATCTGCCATGGCGCACCACGCAGGACTTTTCCGGTATTGATGGCATGACCTCTTTTCGCCACTATAAACAGTACTGCTGCGCCTGTAGCCGCTATCGCACTGACCGGGATCCCCAGAGGCTCCAGAACAAAGAAACCGACAAGCAGCAATAACAGAACAATCCAGCCCGCCCTGAACGTTGCCGGATCTTTTATCACACTGACAGGCGTCTTCAGCAGCGAAACGTCATACGTCGCCGGAATGTCCCTGCGGAAGAAGAGATGCAGCATGGCCAGCGTGGCCGCAATCGCTGCCACATCTACGGGGATCATAACGGAGGCATACTGCGTAAAGCCCAGACCGAAAAAGTCCGCCGAGACGATATTCACCAGGTTAGAAACAATGAGCGGCAGGCTGGCCGTATCTGCAATAAATCCTGCGGCCATGACAAAGGCCAGTGTCGTGCTCTGGCTGAATCCCAGTGCGAGCAGCATCGCAATTACAATCGGCGTCAGGATCAGCGCGGCGCCGTCATTGGCAAACAACGCAGCAACAGCGGCACCAAGCAAGACTATCCAGGTAAACAAAAGGCGGCCACGTCCGTTACCCCAGCGGGAGACGTGCAGTGCGGCCCATTCAAAGAACCCGGACTCATCGAGCAGCAGGCTGATGATGATGACCGCAATAAATGCCGCTGTCGCGTTCCAGACGATATTCCAGACAACGGGAATATCAGCGATATGGATGACTCCGGTTCCCAGCGCCAGCGCAGCTCCGATACTCGCGCTCCAGCCAATACTCAGACCTTTGGGTTGCCAAATCACCAGTACCAGCGTCAGTAAAAATATACTCCCTGCCAAAAACATTTCAGACTCCATTATATATGATTATGTGAATGTGTTTTTCTGCCTCAGCAGGAGGTGCAGGCCGACTTTGCCAACCATTCCCGCACATCCTCCCGAAGGCATTGCCAGGACGTCGTGATTGTCTCAGCAGCCCACGCAGGAATATGAGGTGACAGACGATAGTGGATCCATTTGCCTTCCCGACGATCAAGAACAAGCTTAGCCTCGCGCAGAACAGCCATGTGGCGTGATATTTTGGGCTGTGATTCAGCAGTGGCTGCACAGATATCGCACACACACATTTCTCCGGACTCCCGCAGAAGCATGACAATGGCGAGCCGTGTTTCATCCGACAGGATTTTGAAAAGCTGAACAGGTTGTAGCATTTCCCTCTCCGTTCCCTTTAGAATATACATATGGTAAATCATATGCATTGATTTTGAAATCATCTGCTCTCTCTGGAGGATAAAAATGGAACAATTTCCTGCCCTGAATACTGAATGCTTTGATCAACACATCGCTGAACGCCTGCACCTGCAGGAGCCACCACGGATTCTGATCCTGTATGGTTCAGTAAGAGAGCGCTCCTACAGCCGCTTAGCCGCGGAGGAAGCAGATCGCCTGTTGACGGCAATGGGCGCTGAGGTGAAACTCTTTAACCCCTCGGGTTTACCCCTGCCGGATGATGCGCCGGACACGCATCCCAAAGTCACCGAGCTGCGCGGTCTGGTCAGATGGTGTGACGGGATGGTGTGGAGTTCTCCGGAACGGCACGGTGCTATGAGCGCAGTTATGAAGGCGCAGATTGACTGGATACCCTTAAGTGAAGGCGCGGTTCGTCCTTCGCAGGGCAAAACTCTTGCGGTAATGCAGGTCTGCGGCGGTTCACAGTCCTTCAATGCCGTGAACCAGATGCGTATTCTGGGTCGCTGGATGCGGATGTTTACGATCCCCAACCAGTCCTCTGTAGCCAAGGCATGGCAAGAGTTCGACGAAAACGGACGAATGAAACCTTCTTCATGGTATGACCGCATCGTCGATGTAGCGGAGGAGCTGTTTAAAATCACGATGCTGCTTAAGGGACAAACCGGTTATCTTGCAGATCGTTACAGCGAGCGAAAAGAGAGCCATCAGGAGCTTTCATCCCGTGTCAATCAGGACAAAATATAACGTATGTTCTTCGTGAATCCATACTGCATGAGCTTAACAACGTCCGCTATTGGCACAAAGCGGCCTTGAGTGTAAGAGGTGGGGTGCACAAAAGTCTTACAACGAAGCGGTAGTGATTTTGCATAGAGAGATGTGCTGGGTAAAGCATGAGGATGCGTTTCTGTAAGGAGCTACGCAAAAGTTGTAAACCATGATTCAATTCCTGCAAAAGCGGTTATCAAAACTCTAAGCCTATTGCGCAAAAACAAGAGGTTAGAATGATGACCAGCCGAGCCGTTAAAATTGATTCTGTGATATCAATTTGATGCAAAACAAGGCATTGCAGCCTATCCTTGAAACTACTGCTGCGTCACATGGAATGGTTCGAAGCGGCAGACCTGATCGTTAAAGGTATGAGCGGCGCGATTAACGCCAAAACCGTAACTTACGATTTCGAACGCCTGATGGAAGGCGCTAAACTGCTGAAATGTTCAGAGTTTGGTGACGCGATCATCGAAAACATGTAATCCAGATTCTGGGTTGTATGCGAACGGGAGCCGAAGGGTTCCCGTTTTTTATGCCACGTCGAAAATCTTCCCCAAAACGTTTCCCCAAAACCCTCTCAGTTCACTCTGTTTTTGAATCGATAACCACCCAATCCTTACCCCTATCATCGTTATATTTGTCGGTTTGCTTCCTGGTTTCATGTCCCAACAATTTTTGTGTATCTATACCCTGTTCTCTGTATATACGCTCGGAAAGAGAACGCCGTTCATGGAAGGTTGGGGCGGTCCGTTTTTCCCAATCTATCCCGCACTTGTTCCTGGCTTTGTTAAAGATTGTGGTCAAACTGCTCGATGAGACACAGTCATCTCTAGCATGCGCAATAATACGTTTGAGACGAGGTTCCCATGCATACGACAGCCAGCGCTGTTGTTTTTTGTTGCTAACAAATGACCACATTTCATCCACTTCACAGATGAACTTTATTTGCAGGTTATCCAGCGGCAGCATTGTTACGCATTGTGGCAAGAGTTTTTTAGCGTGCCCACAGCGGCATTAATGCTGATATGCAGCGCCCGTGCGGTATCACGGATACCCGCATTGTTCATGACAAGATCAATAATTTGCTCTTTCGAGAGAGCTTACAGCATGATCAACACTTTGAATACTTGACCTGACTTCCCTAAAAGTTAACGGTAGTTTGATTTTGTTAATTGGAGGAAAGGCTCCCGTGCTATTAGGAGCCTTTTTCATAGGTGTAATTATAGTTTTTAGGTTTTTTATTATTTATAAGAAATCAATATTTCGTTCATTAAATCTTGATCATTCATAGTCATTCGAAATCCATTTTCTGTTCTGAATTTCCCGACTATTTTGCTTTTGTTTAATAATATGCCATTATAAAAAGCTGACATTTCAGTCCCTACATTATCTGCGATGGCTGTATTTAATTTTTCAGCGCACTCTTGGTTGTTTTTTACGGCGATATTTAGGACGTATACGTTTGACAGTTCTGATGTTTCGGCACGTATATCTTCAATACATGCCTTGGTTAGATTAAACGAACTATTTTTGAATACGTACGACATCTCATTCTCAGCACTAAAGGATGTGTTTGAAAAAAAGAAAAATGCTGCGAAAAGTATTGTTTTTTTATGTTTTCCCATCTTAATTCTCCATGTAATAAGCTACGGCGTAAATTACAAAGCTCACATACTTCCGTTATATGTTGTTTTTCTGATGCTAATATACCATATTTGCCATGATTTCGTACATTTCTGTAATTGTTTAGCGTAATGGCGACTACATGCTATTGGTTCTGTACAAGTAGCCACGGTATTTAAAATGTTATTTAGCGGGAGCATGCAGAATTAATTTTTCGATGTCATTCTGAATAATGTCATTGGGTTATTATTCAGATGGGAAAATAGTACTGATCCAGCGGAATAAACTAAAAGTGCCGCCTGAGAAAAAGCGGCAGGGTGGATGTTGCGGGTATGTTCAGTAAATTTAAAAGCTTAATTGGGAATAATTTTGGGGGTAAAAATCATGTGGGGCAATGAAATAGCTCATATTGCCCTCCATTGCCCGATAATGAAATTATCTAACTGTTTGATTTAATGATAATTGGCTGAGGTTGTATGACAACGGTAGCCTGATGGTTCCCGTTTTTTTTACTTCTTCGCATCCGGAAATATCCTTCGCCACCACGCAGGCTCCATATCTTCGAAGGAAGGAGAGCCAGGCGCAAAAACAGCCTAAGGCTACTGGTCAAAAAGTCCCGTCAGTAGCGCTACGCTCGGACCGTCATCAATGGCACTCACTAAACTGCCGCATTGTGAACAAAAAAACCGGCTCGAAACGTCTGAAGAACGATACAGCGACGGCTTGCCGCCTTCACCGTTCCACTGCACGTCGCCAGCGGCAAATTCGAGCCAGACGACCCTGTGGCTGCCGGTATGTTTCTGGCAGATATCACAGGAACAGCAGTACGGTCGTTGGGGATTGGCAGCGCTGAAGCAGATGAATCCGCATAAGCATCCCGCAGACAGTTGAGAGATCATTAAATTTCCTTTTTTGAATCGCCACTGACAGTACCGGATGCGCCTGGCGACTATGCTTGCTATTCAGGAGGAACACCGATGATCGACGACACCACCCTTCAACACATTGCCGCAGGCGCGTCTTCAGACGTCCTCCCCGAACAGCTCGCTGCTGAACTCCTTGCCGCCCGCCAGCACATCACGCAGCTAAAACAGCAGTTAGCCACTGAAATCAAACTTCCCTTCACCAGCGCCAGCCCGGTGTGCGATATCGAAGCCGGATACGCCGCAGGCGTTAACGACAGTAAAGAGGCGATTCGTCGCGCAGGATTTTTAATCGAAGGGGATGACTAAAACGTAAAACCCGGCAGGGCGCCGGGTTTGCTCACATCAAAACCAGTTGAATTTGTCAGAAAGAATGACGACCAACGAACTGGCACTCACAAGGTTAATACAAATCACGAATCTGCTGGATACGTTCATGTTATCGAAACCAATACTGCTATGTTGGAATTGTGTTAACAATCCTAATAGCAAATGGCGTATCGATCAAATCGGGCCAGTAAACAGGCAAAAAAAAGCCCACATAAAGTGGGCAAGAAATACTGGAAGCAATGTGAGCAATGTCGTACTGAATACCTGAGTGATTTGCTCAACTATTCAGTAATGAGAAAGATAATATTTCTCATTGAAGGATGCAACCCCATTTTTTATGTGGAACGCATGTTCACGACTTTTTCTGAAAAAATCGATGTGATGCATATCACAAACTTGCTTTTCTGAATCCTGTGCTAAGCTTTGTGTGTACTTGATTTGACGACAAAAACCATACAGAGAGGAAAGCTATGGGAATCATATCCTGGATTATCTTTGGGCTTATTGCGGGGATTCTGGCGAAGTGGATCATGCCGGGCAAAGATGGCGGTGGCTTCTTCATTACGGTTATTCTGGGGATCATCGGTGCCGTGGTCGGTGGCTGGATCAGTACCCTGTTAGGATTTGGTCGGGTGGATGGCTTTAACTTCGGCAGCTTTGCCGTGGCGGTGATTGGTGCGCTGGTGGTGCTGTTTATTTACCGTAAAGTAAGAAGCTAACCCACGCTTTTGTGAAAAAGACCGCCGATACTGGCGGTCTTTTCATTTGGCTTACCACCAGCCTAGCTGGCTGCCGACAACGGCCGCAAGGGCGACAATCAGCATAATTATGGTTGTTTTTCTCATTTATTATCCCCCAGGCGCTGCGTAACCGCCGACAAAAAACCACGTTAAAAAGACGACCGCCGCGATAAAAATGACGATCGGGAACACAATACCAAGCCGCATGCGATCACCTATCCTGAAATAAAAAGCCCGTCGAGTGTACGGGGTTAATCAACGTTGAGAAAGGCAGTTTTGCGTTTGCCTTTTTTCTCGGTGTACATCGCGACGTCTGCGGCCCGCAGTGCGCTGTCGGCATCGTGTTTGGCCGGATCCACTTCCACTATCCCCAGGCTGGCACCAGGGTAAACAATATGTACATCACCCAGCCAGTATTCACCCGCAATCCGCGCACTGAGCTGGGTTTTTAGCAGGGTTAATGGGGCGTCTGTGCCTTTTTGCTGATCCCGACACAGGCTGGCAACCATAAATTCGTCCCCACCCAGTCGGCCAACGATCTCGTCGTCACCCCGTCCGCCATTCAAGCGCCTACCGACCTCGACCAGAAACTGATCGCCGGTTTCATGGCCGAAACGGTCATTGATAAGCTTGAAATCATCCAGATCGATATAAGCAATGATGGCGTTGCGATTGAGGTGGCGCGCCAGTGAAAAGAGGGTGCTGAGATTGTCAAAGATGGCCCGGCGGTTAGGAAGGCCAGTCAGCGCATCGGTATAGGAATAGGCAATCAGCGCTGCATTGGCCTCGCGCAGTTGCTGTACCAGCGACTCTTTCTGAATGTACTGGCCAATGAGCCCAGCGAAAAGTTTCAGCACCTGCTCGCCGCGTTCACTCAGATTCTGTCTGCGGCTGCTGGCGGCGCACAGGGTGCCATACAGGGAACCATCTTCCAGATGAATAGGAATGCTCATATAGCTGGTGATGTTCAGCGCTTTTGCTGCGTCGCAATCTCCCCAGCGTTCGGCCACTTCATTACTGAAGAAGCAATCGGAATCGATCGCGCGTTTGCACAGCGTCTCGCCCCAGGGCACGCTCAACCCTTCCGGGATCTGCATATGCTTGCTGTTACGGGCATACAGGATATGTTGCAGGCGGGCATTGATGTCGACTTTGGTAAGATAGGTCGACTCCATATCGGTGACCAGTTCGAGCATTTCGAGCAGCTGGCGTACCAGACTCTCCAGAGACTGCTCAGTGGCGAGGGTTTCTGAAACACGGGCAAGAATAATATCCGACATGACGCTACGCAACTCCCCTACAGAAGACCTCTGTACCAGACTGTTTTGCTGAAAGATTCAACTCCAGGCGACAGTAAAACATGAATTATGGAAATTTTATATATTCTGGGGGGAGACTGCCCAATATGGCAGGTAAAAAAATCCCCGGCAGGGAGCGGACATGAGCGCCGTCCTGGTGACAGCATTGGTTGGCTGATATACACTTCGCGTTAAGAAAATTCCTGGAATTCAGCGATCCAAAACGAGGAAATATGTTTCAGTTAAATCCGGGCAGTCTGGCGATGATCATCGGTGCCCGCACGCCAGCAGGGCGTCGCAATGTCGGTAAATCCGTCGAGTTGTTTGGCCTCTGCCTGCCTGGGCAGCGTTTTTTGAACCCGGTCAACGGGGTGATGACCGAACTGCCACCCACGGCCGATCGTGCCCTGTGGCTGGTTACCGGCGACGTGTTTGCCTTTGATAGCCAGCACGGTTTTGCGTTTGTCCGCCCGGAACATCTGTTGCCGCTCACACCTGAAGACTCGCCCGAAACCCTCGATGCGCTGATGCTGGAGTGATCTACAGCTGACTCAGCCAGTAGGCTAACACGATGGCGTGATTCTGCTGACGGTCTTTCGCGCCGTACAGCAGCGTCACGGTCTGACGAGCCGCCAGGGTGGCAATGCGCTTTCCCTCGTCCTGATGATGGTTAAGCTCCTCGCGATAAGCGTCGCTGAAGCTGGCGAAATCGAGCACGTCGCTGTGAAAGGCCTGGCGCAGTTCCGTCGAGGGGGTCAGTATTTTGCACCACTCATCGTACCCCAGCGCGCTCTTTTTCATTCCTCGCGGCCACAGGCGATCCACCAGGATCCGGTAGCCATCCTCAAGACTGGCGTCGTCATAGACCCGTTTGCACTGAATCATACTCTTGCTCCTCTATCCAGGCGATTAACGCCGGAAGCTGCGTGTCGGAAAAGACCTGAATCCCGTGCTCGCCCAACAGGGCTGCGGCCACACCCATCCCGCTGCGGCGCTGTCCGCTAAAGCTGCCGTCATAAATCACCAGGCTGCCGCAGGTTGGGCTGCCGTCGGTTAACAACGCCGCGCGGCAACCTGCCTCAAGCGCGGTGCGCAGGGCCAGCCATGCGGCAAGCTGATAATGAGCCGTGACATCGCTGCCGTCACTTTCGAGGATCCGCGCCTTGCCTGCCATCACGTCGTCGCCGTTGGCCTCATAGATTTCGGCGGGTAAACGGGGAACCGGTAGCCCGGCGGCGAGTTCGGGGCAGTGTACGACCAGCCGGTCTTCTTCGCGCCAGCGCCGGAGCTGGGCGGTAAGCTGCGCTTTGGCGCTGGCGTTATAGCGCACCTGATGCCCCATCAGACAGGCGCTTACCAGAATTTTTGTTTTCATTAAGGTTTATACGTTCCGCAATGCAGGGTCACCACGCTATCACACTTTGACCGCGACTTTTTGCCCACGCAATTTAAGGTGTTGTGATATCAACGAAAGATCGGTAGTGTGAGGCGCCTTATGTTATCAGCTATTTCTCTGGCATAAGGATCCTGGTATGGAACTCTCCGCAGTAAAAGATACGCTCCGAATTGCGCTGGTCGGTGACTATAACCCTGACGTTTTAGCTCACCAGGCGATCCCCCTGGCGATTGATGATGCCGCTGCAGTGCTGGACGTCACGGCCGATTACGACTGGCTGGCGACCACTGAACTGACAAGCCCGGAAGATCTGGTCGGCTACGATGCTATCTGGCTGGTTCCGGCCAGTCCGTATAAAAATGTCGATGCCGCCTTTATTGCCGCCCGCTATGCCCGCGAAAACAGCGTGCCGTTTCTCGGCACCTGCGGCGGATTCCAGCACGCGCTGATTGAGTATGCCCGCAACGTGCTGGGCTGGCAGGATGCGGCGCATGCTGAAACCGATACCTCCGGAAGAATGGTGATTGCCCCGCTGACCTGCTCGCTGGTGGAACAATCCGACATGATCGAACTGCGCGCCAATACCCTGATTGCCAAAGCCTACGGGCAGCACGAGATTGAGGAAGGCTACCACTGCAACTACGGTGTCTCGTCGGCGTTTGCGCTTGAGCTGGAAAAGGGCGATATGCGCGTCACCGGCTGGGACAACCAGGGGGAGATCCGCGCAGTTGAGCTGGTCACGCACCCGTTTTTTGTTGCCACGCTGTTCCAGCATGAGCGCGCTGCACTGGCAGGGCGCCCGGCACCGCTGGTCCAGGCGCTGCTGCGCGCCGCGCAGAATTAGTTTGCGGGTGGCTTAGTCTGGCGCGATCTCCCGATCGCGCCCGGCCAGCACGCCGCAGACCGCCATCACCACTGAGGCCAGCGCGCAGGCCAAAAGCGGGATGCGCCAGTCGCCCTGGGCATCGTGGATTTTGCCCATCAGCGGCGGTCCGCAGGCGGCAAGTAAATAGCCGACCGACTGCGCCATCCCGGACAGCGCCGCTGCCTGATGTGCCGAACTGGCGCGCAGGCCAATAAAGGTCAGGCCGAGGATCATTGTTGCTCCTGAGCCGAAGCCAAAAATCAGCGTCCACATTACCGCCTGATCGGGCATAAACCACAGTCCTGCCGTGCTCACTGCACACATCAATGCCGCCAGTCCGGCAATGCCGCGCTGATCCTTCACCCGGAGCATGATCAGCGGCACCACAATGCCCGGTGCCGCCGTTGCCAGCTGCAACAGCCCATGCAGAGAACCCGCCTGGGTTTCGCTGTAGCCGTGACTCTGCAGGATCGCCGGCAGCCAGCCGATAATCACGTAGTAAATTAGCGAGTTAATCCCCAGAAACAGCGTCACCTGCCAGGCCAGGGAGGCGCGCCAGATCCCCCGATTATGCAGCGCACGCGCTCCGCTCAACGATCCGACCGGACGCTGGCGCCACTGCGGCAGCCACAGGATCAACGCCAGCAGCGGGAAGACCATCAGCATCAGCAGCGCCCCGTTCCAGCCTGCGCCGCCAAGGGCGACGGGAACTACCAGCGCAGAACCCAGCGCCGCCGCGGCCCCCATCGTCAGAGAGTAGGCTCCGGTCAGCTTCGCCACCTGGCCGGGAAAATCGCGTTTAATCAGCCCTGGCAACAGCACATTGCCCAGCGCAATGCCGCAGCCAATCACCGCCGTGCCGACAAATAGCAGCGTGGCGTTGGGCACAGAGCGCAGCACAATCCCGGCCATAATCAGCAGCAGGGCGATAAACAGGCTACGCTCCATGCCGATACGGCGGGCAACGCCAGCCGCCAGAGGGGAGATCAGCGCGAAGGCCAGCAGGGGAAGGGTGGTCAACAGCCCGGTTTGCGCCGTGGTTAAGCCATAATCGCTGCGGATGGCGTCGAGCAGCGGCGCAGCGCCGGTAAAGGTCACCCGCAGCGAGGTGGCAATCATCAGGATCCCAGCAATCAGCAGGGCGTGCTGTTTACCGGTGGCAGGGGTGGCAGTGGTCATGGTTTTCTCTTACGTCGAAATGAGCCCACAGGATACGTGTTTTCAGCTTGGATGAAATCAAGCTAAAATGACAGATTATCGCTAATATCGGACAACATGATGATAGGTCTCGGCCTCGAGGGTTACGATCCTGATAGCCAGCACGATCCGGCGGTGGCGTTTCACGTGCGGGTGGTGGCGGACGAACAGCGCATTCCCCGACATCAGCACCGCAAGGGGCAGCTGATCCTGGCGCTGCACGGGGCCATCACCTGCGAAGTGGATAACGCTCTGTGGATGGTGCCCCCGCAATACGCCGTCTGGATCCCCGGACAGCTGGCTCACAGTAACAAAGCTACCCCCAGCGCCCGGCTGTGCTTTTTGTTTATCGAGCCTGGCGCGGTGACATTGCCGACGCAGTGCTGCACGCTCAAAATCTCGCCGCTGGTGCGGGAGCTGATCCTGACGCTGGCCGAGCGCAGCCCGGGTCAGCCGCAGCCTGCCACCGCGCGACTGGTCGAGGTGCTGTTTGATGAATTACCCCGACAGCCCTAGGAGCAGTTGCAGCTTCCGGTATCGCCACACCCTAAAATTCGGCTGATGAGCGAAAAGATGGCTGAGGCACCCGCCACCTGGCAGACGTTGTACCAGTGGGCACAGCATTTTGCGATGAGTGAGCGCAACCTAGCCCGGCTGGTGGTCAGCGAAACCGGGCTCAGTTTTCGGCGCTGGCGGCATCAGTTACAGCTGATCGTGGCGCTGCAGGGGCTGATTAGCGGCCAGTCGGTGCAGCAGGTGGCGCAGGCCCTGGGCTATGACTCCACCACCGCGTTTATCACCATGTTTAAGAAGGGACTCGGACAGACCCCGGCTCGCTATATCGCCAGCCTCGCTACGACTTCCCGATAAACAGCGACACCAGCCCGGCGGCAATCAGCGGCCCGACCGGGACCCCACGGAACAGCGCCACGCCGAGCACGGTTCCCACCAGCAATCCGGCAACCAGCGTCGGCTGAGAACTCATCAGCGTTACCCCGCGTCCACCCAGCCACGAGACAAACACACCAACGGCGATAGCGATCAGGGATTTCCAGTTCATAAAGGCATGGATCAGCGTGGAGGCCGGAAGCGTGCCGCTGGCGATCGGCGCCATCACGCCAATCGTCAGAATGATAATACCGACGGTGAGGCCCTGTTTTTCAATCCACGGGAAAAAGGTGTTGAGCGGCGTCACCCGCACAATGATCAGCACCAGAATGGAAATGGCGACCGTGGTGTTATGGCTGACAAAGCCCAGCGCGGCGAGGCCCAGAAGAATGAGCAGTGTAGGGTCAAACATATTGTATTCCTTGCCAAAAAAGAAAAGTAAGCGTGCTTACTTTACGCCCTCGACCGCCGGGAACAGAGGTATATCCAAAAAATTGTGTTGATTTAGGCGAATGCCCGAGGCGTGGGGCGAAAAAGCACATCTCAGATCATTGGGAATAATCACCGGCAGCGTCTATTTTCAACCCCTTTCAGCACTTCTTATTCTCCTCACTAATCGTTGTTCCCTTTTAATCTCCCCGGAAAAATTTGGCCTGTCACCTGTGCCTGCTCGTTACGGTCATTCTTTGAACTAAGGGATTCGGTCTTTGCAGCGGTACACCACCAAACGTTTAGCCCTGGTACCGTAATGAAAAAAGTCAAATTTGCTCCACATCCGCTGGCATGGTCGCTGCTGGTCGCGATCTCGTGCTCGTCGCTTGCGGCAGAGAAAAATGCCGCTCTGCTCCCCAACGACGATGACGTGATCACCGTCACCGCACCGGTGATGTCACCACTTGAGGTAGTGACGTCGCCAAAAACGCCCCGCCAGCCGGTGCCGGCCAGCGACGGTTCCGATTATCTGAAGACCATTCCGGGGTTTAGCCAAATCCGCAACGGCGGTAGCAACGGTGACCCGGTGTTTCGCGGGATGTTCGGCTCGCGCCTGCGCCTGCTCACCAACGACAGCGAAATGCTCGGTGCCTGTCCGGCGCGAATGGATGCGCCAAGTTCGTACATTTCGCCTGAAAGCTATGACCTGCTGACGGTGACCAAAGGGCCGGAGACCGTGCTCTGGGGCCCCGGCAACTCCGCCGGGACGGTGCGCTTCGATCGCGAACCGCCGCGCTTTGATAAAGCCGGGATCAAAGGTGATGCCAGCTTGCTGGCAGCTTCCAACGATCGCTTTGATGAAAACGCCGACGTCAGCTTTGGTAACGAGTCGGGCTATGTGCGCCTGAACGGCAATAAATCAAAAGCCGGTGATTACAAAGACGGGAATGGCGATCGCGTGGCCTCGAAGTGGGACAAGTGGAACACCGACCTGGCCATCGGCTGGACACCGGATGCCGACACGCTGCTGGAGCTGACCGCCGGGCAGGGCAATGGTGATGCCAGCTACGCCGGACGCGGGATGGACGGTTCCCAGTTCAAACGTGAAAGCCTGGGTCTGCGTTTTAAGAAGCAAAACATCGGCGAGGTTTTCGACTCATTGGATATGAGCGTTTATTACAACTACGCCAACCACATTATGGATAACTACTCCATGCGCTCGCCGGGCACGATGTCGGGTGGGATGCCGATGGGCTCGATGGATATGTCGATGCCGATGGAAAAACAGGTCGATCGGCGCACCGTCGGCGGCAGGATGATGGGTACCTGGCTGTGGTCGGACTATCAGCTGCAAAGCGGCGTGGATATGCAAACCAACACCCATCGCAGTAATGAGGACGCCGAAGATGCCGGCTGGCAGGAAGATGCCCGTTTCCATGATTACGGCGCGTTCAGTGAGATGACGTGGAATGCCACCGACCTGAGTAAAGTGATTGGTGGGGCGCGGCTGGATAAAGTCGAGGTGGATAATTACACCGGCGTTGGCAGCAGCAGCCGCGAAGACACTCTGCCTGCGGGTTTCTTACGCGTGGAACATAACCTTGGCACAGCACCGGCGATGGTCTACGCCGGGCTGGGCTACACCGAACGTTTCCCGGATTACTGGGAACTGTTCTCCCCGACCTACGGACCGGACGGGACCTCGGACGTGTTCGATAACCTGAAACCGGAAAAAACTACCCAGCTGGACATCGGTGCCCAGTATAAAGGCGAGCGCGCCACCAGTTGGATCTCTGCCTATGTTGGACGCATCAACGACTACATTCTCTTTATCTACGATCCGGATGACAGCCACGTCAGCCAGGCCGACAACGTCGATGCCACCATTATGGGCGGCGAAATGGGGACCTCGTATCAGTTGAGCGACCAATGGAAAACCGACGCCACGCTGAATTACTCCTGGGGGCAGAACACCGACGATCATCAGCCGCTGCCGCAGATGCCGCCGCTGGAAGCGCGTCTCGGTCTGACGTGGGAAAAAGACAGCTGGAGTTCGACCGGGTTGCTGCGCATGGTCAGCCCGCAGCATCGTGTAGCGATGAACGAAGGGAACGTGGTGGGGAAAGATTTTGACCAGAGCGCCGGGTTTGCGATCGTCTCGGCCAATGCCGCGTATAAAGTGAATAAGAACCTGAAGCTGAGCAGCGGGGTGGATAACCTGCTGGATAAAGCCTACAGCGAGCACCTTAACCTGGCCGGCAACAGCAGCTTTGGCTACTCATCCGACACCCCGGTTAACGAACCCGGTCGCACCTTCTGGGCGAAGATGAACGTGAACTTCTGACAAAAGTGATGCCGCCGGTCAATGACCGGCGGCGGGATTAGCTGTTGCTGGTGGCAGATTGCTTATGGAACAGCTCTCTGAACACCGGATAGATATCATCCTGGTCGCGAATGTGCTGCATCGCGAAATTATCAAAGGTGGTTTGCAGATGCTCATACTCGCGCCACAGTGTCTGATGGGCGCGGCGGGTGATCTCGATATAGCTGTAATAACGCACGACCGGCAGAAGTTTTTTGGCCAGAATTTCATGACACAGCGGTGAATCATCTGCCCAGTTGTCACCGTCAGAGGCCTGCGCAGCATAGATGTTCCACTGCGCCGGGTCGTAACGCTCTTTCACCACTTCATCCATCAGCTTCAGGGCGCTGGAGACAATCGTTCCCCCGGTTTCCTGCGAGTAGAAGAACTCATGTTCATCCACCTCTTTTGCCTGGGTGTGGTGGCGGATATAGACCACATCGACGTTCTTATAGGTTCTGCTAAGGAACAGATACAGCAGAATATAAAAGCGCTTCGCCATGTCCTTGGTGGCCTGATCCATCGAGCCGGAAACATCCATCAGGCAGAACATCACCGCCTGGCTGGAAGGCTCCGGGCGTTTCTCGTAGTTCTTGTAACGCAGGTCAAAGGTGTCGATAAACGGCACACGTTCAATTTTGGCGCGCAGCTCGGCGATCTCTTTGCGCAGGCGCTCCTCTTCCAGCAGTTGCGCGGGTTCGCTGTGCTCAACGATATCCAGACTGGCTTCCAGCTCGCGAAGTTCGCGCCGTTTGCCCGCCGTCATCGCCGTGCGCCGCGCCAGCGAATTCTGCAATGAACGCACCACGCTGATATTGGCCGGAACGCCGTTGGCCGTATACCCTGCGCGGTGGGTTTTATACTCATTTAACTGCCGGTGCTGGTTTTTCTTCAGATTCGGCAGGGCCAAATCTTCGAACAGCAGATCCAGATACTCATCCTTGGAGATCTGAAACACAAATTCGTCCTGACCTTCGCCATCCTGGCTGGCCTGGCCCTGACCACTTCCGCCTCCGCCACCGCCGCCCTGAGGGCGCTCGATGCGGTCGTTCTGGACAAAGTGGTCATTACCCGGGTGAACGCGATGGCGTAAACCGCCGCGCCCCTGATGAAAAATCGGTTCGCTGATATCGTCCGTCGGAATAGAGACGGACTCCCCACTGTTTACGTCGGTTACCGAACGCTTATTAATGGCCTCGGAGATCGACTGTTTGATTTGCGCTTTATAACGACGCAAGAAGCGCTGGCGATTCACCGTGCTCTTGTTTTTGCCGTTAAGACGCCGGTCAATAAACCAGGTCATATGCCCCCCGTACTGCATTTGCCAACTTGCATTGTCTGTAAGTACCGGATGGCGCTAACGCCTATCCGGCCTACGGAGCATTGTTGTAGGCCCGGTGAGCAACAGTGCCACCGGGCAACAGTGTTAAGACGATTTACGTACCCGCAGATACCATTCGCACAGCAGGCGAACCTGTTTGCGGGTGTACCCTTTTTCCATCATCCGGTCGACAAAATCGTCGTGTTTTTTCTGCTCGTCGGTTGAGGTCTTAGCGTTGAACGAAATGACCGGCAACAGCTCCTCGGTATTAGAGAACATTTTCTTCTCGATAACGGTGCGCAGTTTTTCGTAGCTGGTCCAGTTCGGATTACGTCCGCTGAAATGCGCTCTGGCGCGCAGCACGAAGTTGACGATCTCGTTACGGAAGTCTTTCGGATTACTGATCCCGGCAGGCTTCTCGATTTTTTCCAGTTCGGCATTCAGCGATTCACGGTCAAACAGCTGGCCGGTATCCGGGTCGCGATACTCCTGATCCTGGATCCAGAAATCCGCATAGGTGACATAGCGGTCAAAAATGTTCTGCCCGTACTCGGAGTAAGATTCCAGGTAGGCGGTCTGGATCTCTTTGCCGATGAACTCGGCGTATTTCGGGATCAGATAGCCTTTGAGGAACTCAAGATAGCGTTCAGCCAGCTCTTGCGGGAACTGTTCACGCTCAATTTGCTGCTCCAGCACGTAGAACAGATGCACCGGGTTCGCCGCCACTTCGGCATGGTCAAAGTTGAACACGCGGGAGAGGATTTTGAACGCAAAGCGCGTTGAAAGCCCGTTCATCCCTTCGTCGACTCCGGCGTAATCGCGATACTCCTGATAAGACTTCGCTTTCGGGTCGGTGTCTTTCAGGCTTTCACCGTCATAAACGCGCATCTTAGAGTACATGCTCGAGTTTTCTGGCTCTTTCAGGCGCGACAGGATCGAGAAGCGCGACAGCGTTTCCAGGGTCCCCGGGGCGCAAGGGGCATGCACCAGCTCACTGTGATTCAGCAGTTTTTCGTAAATCTTGATCTCTTCGGAGATCCGCAGGCAATAAGGCACTTTGACGATGTATACGCGGTCAAGGAACGCCTCGTTGTTCTTGTTGTTACGGAAGGTGACCCATTCCGATTCATTCGAGTGGGCAAGGATAATGCCGTTAAACGGCAGGGCAGAAATCCCCTCTGTCCCGTTGTAGTTACCTTCCTGAGTGGCGGTCAGCAGCGGATGCAGCACCTTAATCGGCGCTTTAAACATCTCGACGAATTCCATGACACCCTGGTTGGCACGGCACAGTGCACCGGAATAGCCGTAAGCATCAGGATCGTTTTGCGCGTGGTTTTCCAGTTTACGGATGTCCACTTTACCGACCAGCGCAGAGATATCCTGGTTGTTCTCATCACCTGGTTCTGTTTTGGCAATCGCAATCTGCTCAAGAATCGACGGCCAGACTTTCACCACCCGGAATTTGGTAATATCCCCACCGAAATCGTGCAGGCGCTTCGCGGCCCACGGCGACATGATGGTGCCAAGATAGCGACGCGGGATACCGTACTCTTTATCCAGAATCTGCGCATCTTCCTGCGGGTTAAACAGACACAGCGGGTGATCGTTGACCGGGCTGCGTTCACCGTTAGCGCTCAGCACGTAAATTGGCACGCGCTGCATTAACGATTTCAGCCGCTCCGCCAGCGAGGATTTACCGCCGCCCACCGGACCCAACAGATAGAGGATCTGTTTCTTCTCTTCCAGGCCTTGTGCCGCATGCTTCAGATAGGAAACGATCTGCTCGATGGCATCTTCCATGCCGTAAAATTCTTCAAACGCGGGATATCGGGCAACAACCCGATTCGAAAATAGACGGGAAAGCCGTGGCTCCTGGGCAGTATCAACCATATTCGGCTCACCAATAGCCATCAATAGTCGTTCTGCCGCGTTGGCATAGGCACTGCGATCTTGCCGACAGATGGTAAGAAACTCCTGCAGTGTGAACTCTTCGTCCTTGGCAGCTTCATAGCGCTGGCGATAGTGATCGAATATATTCATGGCATGCCGTCCTTTCGTTTTTTAGCACAGGAAAAGAGCCGTTCATATGAGTAGTAGAGGCTCCCGGAAGCGGGATCCCTTACACCTCACTGCCAGAGCAGCAACCCGTATGCCAGATCGGGCGCTAAAACTGCGGGGTGATCGGGTATTCAGCTTCTTAAATTAAGCGTAGATGGCATTTGCAAAACTTGCCTGTATGCAAAATCTAATTTCAATGACATATCAATAACTCATCCAAAATTTCAGCCTTGTCCTGAAAGTCAAACCTTGAGCCTTCGTGAAACTGTCATCCGGCTGACCGCGCTCCGTCATCTTTTGCGCGCAAAATGACAGGTTGCTCAAATTGATGAGTTAGCAAAAAGTTTTGAGATAAAGGTTAAAGGGCGGTTACACTCCCTTTCGCTGATTATTTGACTACAGGAAAAATGGATTGTGACCAAACTCAAACTTCTGGCATTAGGCGTTCTCGTTGCCGCTTCCGTGGGGACCGTTCACGCGGAGAACAATTGGTCCGTTGGCGCGGGCGTTGGGGTGATTAACAGCCCGTATAAACAATACGATCGCGACGTGTACCCGGTTCCGGTTATCACCTATGAAGGGGATGACTTCTGGTTCCGTGGGCTGGGTGGCGGCTACTACCTGTGGAATGACCAGACCGATAAACTGTCGATCATGGCCTATTACTCGCCATTGCACTTCAAGCCGGGCGACAGCGACAACTCTCAGCTGCGTCAGCTCGACAAACGTAAGAGCACCATGATGGCGGGTCTCTCTTATGTACATAACACCGAGTACGGCTTCCTGCGCACTGCGCTGGCGGGCGATACCCTCGATAACAGCAACGGCTTCATCTGGGATCTGGCGTGGCTGTACCGTTATACCCACGGCGGGTTGACTCTGACGCCGGGGATCGGTGTGGAATACACCAGCGAAAACTATAACGACTACTATTACGGCGTGTCGCAGAGGGAAGCCAATCGCAGCGGTCTGAACAGTTATAACGCCGACGATGGCTGGAACCCGTACCTCGAGCTGACGGCAAGCTATAAATTTGCCACCGACTGGAACGTATACGGAACGGGCCGTTATTCACACCTGAGCGATGAAGTGAAAGACAGCCCAATGGTCGATAAATCATGGGCCGGGCTGCTGTCTGTGGGCGTAACTTACAGTTTCTGATTGTGCATTTTTATAATGCATTCTGTGCATCACAACGGGGCGCTTGCGCCCCGTTTGCATTACGGTGGGGCAGATAAACCAGGAGAAGATTATGAGCGAAAAAACCGTCACCTTTGGCGACAGCGTTGTGCTTCCGGCTATCGGTCAGGGCACGTGGTATATGGGTGAACAGGCGGGCCAGCGCCGCCAGGAAGTGGCCGCCCTGCGGGCAGGCATCGATCTCGGACTGACGCTTATCGATACCGCAGAAATGTACGCCGACGGTGGGGCCGAAGAGGTGGTTGGCGAAGCAATCAAAGGCCAACGCGATAAGGTTTATCTGGTCTCCAAAGTTTACCCCTGGAATGCGGGCGGGCAAAAAGGCATTGCCGCCTGTGAGGCGAGCCTGCGCCGGCTGGGCACCGATCGTATTGACCTCTATCTGCTGCACTGGCGCGGGAATTATCCGCTGGCGGAAACCGTCAGGCTGATGGAAAAGCTGCAACAGCAGGGCAAGATAGGTCGCTGGGGCGTGTCAAATCTGGATTATGCGGATATGCAGGAACTGGTGCAGGTGCCGGGCGGCAAGCTGTGTGCCACCAATCAGGTGCTATACCACCTGGCCTCACGCGGCATTGAGTATGATCTTCTGCCGTGGTGCCAGCAGCAACAGATGCCGGTCATGGCCTATTGCCCGCTGGCGCAGGCAGGGCGTTTGCGCTCCGGGCTGATGAATCACCCGGTCGTAAAGGCGATTGCACACGACTATAACGCCAGTGCGGCGCAGGTGCTGTTGGCGTGGGTTATCCATCACCGTGGAACGATCGCCATTCCAAAAGCATCCTCGATTGAGCATGTGGCAGAAAACGCAGGTGCTCTGGAGATGTCCTTGTCCGCCGATGCGTTATTACAACTGGATCAGGCCTTCCCGGCTCCGGGACAGAAAACGACGTTAGACATGGTGTGAATTCATGTTGATGCCCTCTCCGGGAGGAAAGGGCAATCGCGTGGGGTTTAACGCTTCACAATGTGAATGGCCTGTCCCAGACGTGAAGGCTGTGCTTCACGTGTGATTTGCGGCTCGCTGACGCAGGCCGTTTCTACACAGACGAAGGTTTTGTATCCCTCATCGGGTACGTCACCCATGCTTACCGACAGCGCCGGGCCTGGGTTCCAGCCGACCACATTGCTGTGATGCTGGTGGATGACTTCGATGCTGCGGTTAAGCGCCGCATCATGGATCACGCTGCAGGCTTCCGGGTTCAGATATACGCGGTCGGTACGATCCGGGAAGGTCTGGCTGCCGTCGCTCAGATTGCCTTCTTTGGCGTTATTCACTTTATCGATAAAGGTATCGCCCAGGCCGCTCACCGTCACAGCCGCAATATCACCCACGTTGAAATAGGTGTGCAGGGCAGAGGTGGTCTCGAATTCGCCGTGTGCTTCCAGTTCAATTTCGCAGGTTTTGCCCAGCGTAAAGTGCGCATAGAGGGTGAAGTCGTGTGGCCAGAGCTGACGCGTCTCGTCGTTGCTTTGCAGTTCAAAGGTCAACGCCACGCCGGAATTATCTTCGCGATGGGTTTTCAGCGTCCACGGCAGGTTGCGGGCAAAACCATGGGACGGTAAACCCTGTTCCGTTGCCGGGCCAAACCACGGCCAGCAGATGGGCACGCCGCCGCGAATGGCTGCGCCTTTCTTAAAGGAGGAGATGTCGCTCAGCCACAGGGCTTCGACTTCGCCTTCTGGCTGCCAGGAGAGCAGATGCGCGCCATGCAGGGCCACGGAGGCTTTTACCTGTGGGTGATCGACAACAATCACGTCCACTTCATCAATCTGACGGCGGGAGAGCACAGGGGTAAGTTGTTCGACTACCGGAAGTGCAAAAATTTTATTAATCATTACGCAATCCTCTGTCTTTTAAAGCCATAAAAAAAGGCGACCGAGGTCGCCTTTTTGGATCAGATTCTCATCTCAACTTATTTGGAGATGTGAGCGATCAGGTCCAGTACTTTGTTAGAGTAACCAGTTTCGTTGTCGTACCAGGAAACCAGTTTCACGAAGTTGTCGTTCAGTGCGATACCTGCTTTAGCATCGAACACGGAAGTGCAAACTTCGCCGTTGAAATCGGTAGAAACAACGTCATCTTCGGTGTAACCCAGAACGCCTTTCATTGGGCCTTCAGAAGCCGCTTTGATTGCTTTCTTGATTTCTTCGTAAGACGCTGCTTTTTCCAGACGAACGGTCAGGTCAACTACAGACACGTTTGGAGTTGGAACGCGGAACGCCATACCAGTGATTTTACCGTTCAGCTCTGGCAGTACAACGCCTACTGCTTTAGCAGCACCGGTAGAAGAAGGGATGATGTTCTGAGCTGCGCCGCGGCCGCCGCGCCAGTCTTTGTGAGACGGGCCATCAACAGTTTTCTGAGTTGCGGTAGTTGCGTGAACAGTGGTCATCAGGCCTTCAACGATACCGAAGTTGTCGTTGATAACTTTAGCCAGTGGTGCCAAGCAGTTAGTGGTGCAAGATGCGTTAGAAACGATATCCTGGCCAGCATACTTCTCGAAGTTTGCGCCTTTAACGAACATCGGGGTGTTGTCTTTGGAAGGACCAGTCAGAACAACTTTCTTCGCACCAGCGGTGATGTGTTTACGCGCAGTTTCGTCGGTCAGGAAGAGGCCCGTTGCTTCAGCAACGATGTCAACACCGATTTCGTTCCACTTCAGGTTAGCTGGATCTCTTTCAGCGGTAACACGGATGGTTTTGCCATTAACAACCAGGTGGCCGTCTTTCACTTCAACGGTGCCGTTGAAACGACCATGAGTTGAGTCGTACTTCAGCATGTACGCCATGTAGTCAGCATCCAACAGATCGTTGATACCAACGATTTCGATGTCAGAACGTTCCTGAGCAGCACGGAAAACAATACGGCCGATACGGCCAAAACCGTTGATACCTACTTTGATAGTCATATATTCCACCAGCTATTTGTTAGTGAATAAAAGGTTGCGTGTAAAATTACAAAAACCTTACGCAGCGTCAAGCGGAATCGTGTCAATCATTGCGACAAATCAATCCTTCGCATTACCTGTGTTCGACTGACTCGCCTCACATTCCCTTTGAGCTTGCACACATATTGGGGCTGCGCCCGGAATTTTAAAGGGCTCCCCAGATAAAAATGTGGAGTAGATCACATTTCACTGTGTGCCTGCACGCGACGAGTAAGTTTAGAACAAAAGTTCATACTCCAGTGTTAATGTTTTGTTAGAATCGACGTTAAAAGTTGTCAGTTTCAACGGTGAGATGTCAGCCTATGTCGAATCAACAAAACCCAGAAGAACTCAAAAAAAACCTTACAGAAATGCAGTTCTACGTAACCCAAAATCGCGGCACCGAACCGCCGTTTACCGGCCGTCTGCTGCATAACAAGCGGGATGGCGTATACCATTGCCTGGTGTGCGATGCCGCTTTATTTAACGCCCAGAGCAAATACGATTCCGGCTGCGGCTGGCCGAGTTTCTACGAGCCGGTCAGCGAAGAGGCGGTTCGTTACCTGGACGACAGCACCCACGGTATGCAGCGCATCGAGATCCGCTGCGGAAACTGTGACGCCCATCTCGGCCACGTCTTCCCGGATGGTCCTCAGCCGACCGGCGAGCGTTTCTGCGTCAATTCTGCCTCATTAAGCTTCACTGATGACCAGAATGGCGACCAGACTAAAGGTTGAAAAATCGATTCAGCAAATTATTCCTTCGGAGCCCGGGTGAGCATGAATATTGATGAGATGATGAACGGCATGACGCCGGAGGTTTATCAGCGGCTGGTGACGGCAGTTGAACTCGGCAAATGGGCAGATGGTGTGGCCCTGACGCCGGAACAGAAAGAGAATTGCCTGCAACTGGTGATGCTGTGGCAAGCGCGCCACAACACTGAGGCGCAGCACATGACCATCGACACCCAGGGTCAGATGGTAATGAAGAGTAAGCGGGAGCTGAAAGAAGATTTCGGTATTACCCCGAAGCCTATCGCAACGTTAAAAATGCAGTAACTTGCTGATTTTTTAATAAAAAACGGCAACCTGTGGTTGCCGTTTCGCTCTTGCATTAGTGCTTAATCCCCAGCGACTCTGCCAGCTGCTTCGCCAACTGGTTGTTGTCATCTGCCCCGTACTCCCAGAACATCGCCCCAGCCAGTCCTTTGGCTTTGATGTACTCCGCTTTAATGGCGACCGAACGAGGGTTCTCGTAAGACAGCGCAAACAGCGCCTTGCCCTCGGCAGATGTAACGGACAGCCACGGCACCTGAGCCTGATCGTCCCAGTGCTCGGTAAAGCGTTTCTGCGGATCGTTTATCAGCGTCTTCACAATATCGTTGTACTTCACATAGGTATCTTTGGTCAGGTCGTAGCCCAGCGATTTGAACAGGCCGATCTCCTGTGGGCCAAAGTAGGGCTGTGTCACCGGATTTTTTTGTGCATCCGGTTTACTCCAGTCAATACCGGGCTCAACAGAGCGCTTCGGTACGCGACCATAGAACCCGATGCCCAGGTTCATCTGCTGCGGCTTGAGTCCGGCGGCCAGATAGTTGTTAACCACAAAGTCGACGCTGTATTTATCTGCCGCGGCAACAGTTGGCCAGGCGCTGGAGTCATACAGGTTGGCGTTAAAATATTGCGTCCCGTAAGCCATGTCGTAGGTCATCAGGTTGATGTAATCCAGCAGCGGTGCAACGGCCTTCACATCGACCCAGCTTTTCGGGCTTTCTGCGTTGGCACCGACGGCAATGGTGACCAGTTTTTTCTGGCCGAACGCCTCACGCAAGCCTTTCAGCAGGGCCGTGAAGTTATCCCGATCCTCTGGCTTGCTGGCGACCAGGCCCCATGCACCATTCACCGGGAACTCCCAGTCGAGATCAATGCCGTCCAGACCGTATTTTGCAACGATGTCCTGTGCTGAACGGATGAACACGGCACGGGTCTCAGCGGTTGATGCTGCGCCCGAAAAGCCACGCGCGCCCCAGCCGCCCACGGAGAGCAGCACCTTCAGATTCGGGTTTTGTTTGCGCAGGGTAGGGATTAACGCTAAATCGGCGGCGACCTTCGGCGAAAGCCAGATTTGATGCAGCTTGCTCGGATCTTTTAGCGCGGCGTTGGTCTCATCCTTCTCGTCGTTAAAGACCAGACCAAACGAGTAGTTCAGGTGGGTTATCTGGCGCACATCCAGGGTGTTGATATCTCCTCCTGGCCCGGCGGTGACATCGCCGCCTCCGTTAAAATAGCCGACGGACATCAGGGTGCTGGCGGACGCAACGGAGGCGCAGAGCAGGGGCAAGGCTGCCAGTAATGGCAAACGTTTCATAGCGGTTCCTCTTTGACTTTGACGTTAAAAAACAAACACGCCACGTAATGGCGTGGCAAAAAAGTGCCAAAAAAGAGTAGCATTGCCGCTTCGTTGGGAGTGCGAGGGAGTTCACTTTATGGGACTTATGGGAATTTTGCCCGGCGGCGCTGCGCTTGCGCGGGCCTACCTTCGCGTTTTTTGTAGGCCGGGTAAGGCGAAGCCGCCACCCGGCAAAAGCGATCAGGCCTGCGTTTCCAGCCAGTCCGCCAGCGTATACAGGGTAGCGCCTGCTGCCGCCATCTCCATAAACGCATGGTTGCTGTCCGTAGGCTGAATATTCACTCCGCGACAGCCGTCGGTGATGACATTCACCGTATAGCCCAACTGTAGCGCATCCAGCACGGTAAACTTCACGCAGTAATCGGTCGCCAGCCCCATCACGATAAGCGCGTCGATTTCATGGTGGCGCAGCCACTGATCCAGCCCGGTTTTCTGCCGGTGGCCGTTATCAAAAAAGGCGCTATAGCTGTCGATCTCCGGGTTTTCACCTTTTTGGAAGACCGCGTCAACGGCACGGCTATTCAGCAGCGGATGCAGTTCGGCACCTTCGCTGTGCTGCACGCAGTGATCGGGCCAGAAGGTTTGCGGCAAGCCGTCCAGCTCACCCAGGGTAAACGGCTCGACATTGTGCTGACTGGCAAAGCTGCCATGATCCACCGGATGCCAGTCCTGGCTGGCCACCACCGCCTCGTCGCGCGCTTTACACCACGCAATCAGGGTATTCGCCACGTCGACGGTACTGTCGCCTTCGGCAACCGCCAGCGCGCCGCCGGCACAAAAGTCATTCTGCAGATCGACCAGTAACAGGGCCCGCTGTTTCATGCTGCCTCCTTATTCGTCTGGTGTCAGTTCGCCGCGCAGGTTTTGCATCATCGCCGTGCGAATCGACTGCACATCCAGATCCTGACTGAGTAAGTAGTGAAGTTTAGTCAGCGTGGCCTCTACCGTCATATCGAAGCCGCTGATCACCCCAGCATGCGCCAGCGCGTTACCGGTGGCGTAGCCGCCCATGTTGACCTTGCCGGACATGCACTGCGTCAGGTTTACCACCACGATCCCACGGCTGCTCGCCTCCTGCAGTTCTTTCAGGAACTCGCCGTTCTGTGGCGCATTGCCCACGCCATAAGAGCGCAGGATCAGCGCTTTGACCGGCTGGCGCAGGAAATTACGCACCACGTCTGCGGAGATGCCTGGATAAATCGTCACCACGCCAATCGGCTGCGGGGTGATCGGATGCACCACCAGTTCGCCAGCGGTGTGGGGAGCCGGCGGGGTGCCCAGGCGACGGATATGGATCCCGGCCTCCAGCAGCGGCGCCAGGTTAGGGGAGGCAAACGCATCAAAGCCGTCAGCGTGGGCTTTGGTGGTACGGTTCCCGCGATACAGCCGGTTGTTGAAGAACAAGCTGACTTCGTTGATCGGAAAGTTCGCCGCCACGTACAGGGAATTAAGCAGATTAATCTGCCCGTCAGAGCGCAGCTCCGCCAGCGGGATCTGCGAGCCGGTGACGATCACCGGTTTACCCAGATTCTCCAGCATGAAGGAGAGCGCCGAGGCGGTAAACGCCATGGTGTCGGTGCCATGCAGGATCACAAAGCCATCATAGTCGTCGTAATGGGCCTGAATATCCTCGGCAATATGCAGCCAGTCTTCCGGCGTCATATCGGACGAGTCCATCAGCGGGGCATATTCATGGATGGTGAAGTCCGGCATCTCAGGGCGATGGAATTCTGGCATCAACGCCAGCTGGCGTTGCAGGTGGCCGGAGACTGGAATATAGCCATTTTCAGAACGCTGCATACCGATCGTACCGCCGGTATAGGCCACATAAATTGATTTCTTCTGCATGATGTAATGTTCTTGGGCTTCAAAGAAAAATCCCCTCTTCATGGAAGAGGGGATGGGGATTAACGCACGTTAGCGCAGGTGAGGCAGAACGCGTAGCGGTTTTGCGGATCGTTAAAGGCGGCCAGTTTATCGCCTTCGGCTTTCACCGCTTTCGCGGCTACCGCCACCGGGGCAGGCAAGTATGCCTGAATGGCTTCTGGCAGCATGGCGCGCACAGAACCGCTGAAGCTGTCCATCACTCTGTCCACGAACGATGGCTCGTCCTGATAGAAGTCGATATGCCACTGCTTCAGTTTTGCCAGCTCAGCGGCTTTGGCCACGGCGTCATCGAAATCGCCAAGGTTATCCACCAGACCGTTGTTCTTCGCGTCCTGGCCCGTCCAGACGTGGCCCTGCGCAATCTCGTCGATCTGCTCAGGCGTTTTCTTGCGGGAATCGGCAACCAGGTTGATAAAGCGCTTATAGCCGTTCTCGATGCTGAGCTGCATCATCTGCGACACTTCCGGCGGTAACGCTTTGGTGACAGCGACATCCGCCAGCGGCGAGGTCGCCACCCCATCGGTATGCACGCCCAGATAATCGAGGCTGTTTTCGACCGTATTAATGACTCCGAAGATGCCGATGGATCCGGTCAGGGTGCTCGGGTTCGCCACGATGTAGTTTGCCGGGGTCGAGATCCAGTAGCCGCCCGATGCCGCCATACCGCCCATCGACACCACTACCGGTTTTCCTGCCGCGCGGGCAGCGGACAGTTCGGCGCGGATCACTTCTGATGCGCTGACGCTGCCGCCCGGGCTGTTCACCCGCAGCACGATCGCTTTCACTTTTGGATCGAGGCGCGCGTCGCGGATCTGCGCAGCAGTGGTATCACCGCCGACGTTACCCGGCGTCTCTTCGCCATCCATGATCGCCCCGTTGGCGAACACCACGGCGATGCTGTCACCGACATCGGACGGTTTCTGTGCCTGATAGTCGTAGAAGCTGACCGCGCTGTAGTTTTTATCCTCTTTGCTCCAGCCGAATTCCTTGGTCAGGGATTTTTCAATCTCGGCGCTGGAACCCAGGGCATCGACCAGTTTGTTATCGAGAGCATACTTCGCGGTATCGCCATCGGCTTTACGCAATCCGTCGAGCATCGCCTGCGCGCCAGGGAAAACCTGGGCCGGGGTGATCTGACGGTTAGCGGCCACGGTGCCGAGATAGTTTTGCCACAGCTCGCCAATCCAGCGGCTGTCCGCTTCGCGGGCAGCAGGGGACATATCGTCACGGATAAACGGCTCAACTGCGGATTTATAGGTGCCGACGCGGAACACGTGGGTGGTCACTTTCAGCTTGTCGAGCAGGGATTTGTAATAGAGGCCATTGGTGGCGAAGCCGTGCAGATCGACGGTGCCCTGCGGCGAGAGCCACACTTTATTGGCAAAGCTCGCCAGATAGTATTGCCCCTGGCTGTAGTTGTCGCCCACTGCAATCACCGGTTTACCGCTGTCACGGAATTCGCGCAGCGCCTTACCGATATACTGCATGGATGGCTGGTCTGCCCCGGCGAAGTTTTTCAGATCCAGCACGATGCCGGTAATGTTGCGATCATCTTTCGCCTGACGAATGGCATCGACGATATCAAACAGTGAGTTTTCCTGCAGGCGGTCACCGCTCGCGCCAAACAGCTGGCGGCCAATCACCCCGATCCGGTTGCTGGTCGACGGTTTATCCACCACAACCCCGGCGATATCCAGCAGCAGTGCGCCGCGCCCGGCATGCTGCGACGACGTGCCGCTGCTGAGCTGCATCCAGACGCCCACGCACACCATCACTAACAGGATGAAAAAGAGGTTCATCACCAGATTACGGACGAAATTCAGTAGTCGCCACGTCCATTTAAAAAAGCCGGCAATAATTCGCCAAAGGGTTCGCATGTATTCTCCCTGTCCAGGTTATGACCTTTCCCGTCGCCAAGGGACGGTATTGTCGGGCTATCGTAATGACCCAACCGCCACTTGTCAGCAGGAATCGCCCGCTACGCTGTAACAAAATCTGCGGTCGTGTTAATTTCGGGTAAATTTTAAGACAGGAGCTCACCCATGGATGCACTCGAACTGCTTGTTAACCGCCGTAGCGCGTCGCGTCTGGCGGAGCCCGCACCGGCGGGCGAACAGCTGGATAACATCCTGCGCGCCGCAATGCGTGCCCCTGATCATGGCACGCTACAGCCATGGCATTTCTTTATTATTCAGGATGACGGCCGCGAGCGTTTCAGCGCCCTGCTGGAAAAGGGGGCGACAGCCGCCGATCCGCAGGATGAGAAGGCGATTGAAAAAGCGCGCAGCGCCCCGTTCCGGGCGCCGATGATTATCGCTGTCGTGGCTAAATGCCAGCCGCAGCACAAGGTGCCGGTGTGGGAGCAGGAAATGTCCGCAGGTTGCGCGGTGATGGCAATGCAGATGGCCGCCGTCGCCCAGGGCTTTAACGGCATCTGGCGCAGCGGCGCGTTAACCGACAGCCCGATTGTCCGCGACGGCCTCAACTGCGGCGCAGACGATAAAATCGTCGGTTTCCTCTATCTCGGTACCCCGCAGCTGAAAGCCTCGACCACCGTCTCCGTGCCTGATACCTCTCCTTTCGTCACCCATTTCTGATGTGACGTCGCAAAACTGTCTGGATCCTGAGCAACTACCACAGAATTCAGACAGTCATACTTACCACGTAATGGAATGAGCGTTACCATAACGTCATTGCTATAAAAGGAGATTGTCTATGAGCGAGCAAACCATTCGTTTAACGCAATACAGCCACGGAGCCGGTTGCGGTTGTAAAATTTCCCCCAAAGTGCTCGAAACCATTCTGCACAGCGAACAGGCGAAGTTTGTCGACCCGAACCTGCTTGTGGGCAACGAAACGCGCGACGACGCAGCAGTGTACGATTTGGGTAACGGCACCAGCGTTATTAGTACCACCGATTTCTTCATGCCGATTGTCGACAATCCGTATGACTTTGGCCGCATTGCTGCCACTAACGCCATCAGCGACATCTTTGCAATGGGCGGTAAGCCGATCATGGCGATTGCGATCCTCGGCTGGCCGATTAACACCCTCGCGCCTGAAATTGCCCGCGAAGTGATTGAAGGCGGACGTTTTGCCTGTCAGCAGGCGGGTATTGCCCTGGCGGGCGGGCACTCGATTGATGCCCCGGAACCGATCTTTGGCCTCGCGGTCACCGGCGTGGTGCCGACCGAGCGCGTTAAACGCAACAGTACCGCCGAGGCGGGCTGCAAGCTGTTCCTCACTAAGCCACTGGGCATTGGCGTGCTCACCACGGCGGAGAAAAAATCGCTGTTGCAACCGGAGCACGTTGGGCTGGCGACAGAGGTGATGTGCCAGATGAACCTGGCCGGTGCCGCGTTTGCCAATATCGACGGCGTGAAGGCGATGACCGATGTCACGGGCTTTGGCCTGCTGGGACACCTCAGCGAAGTGTGCCAGGGCGCAGGCGTGCAGGCGCAGGTCTGCTATCAGGACGTGCCGAAGCTGCCGGGCGTCGAAGCCTATATTGCCCAGGGCGCGGTCCCGGGCGGAACGCAGCGTAACTTTGCCAGCTATGGTCATTTGATGGGCGATATGCCAGCCGAGTGGCGCGATCTGCTGTGCGATCCGCAAACCTCCGGCGGCCTGCTGCTGGCGGTCACGCCGGAGGCCGAAGCCGAAACGCAGGCCACTGCCGCCGAGTTTGGCATCACCCTGACCGCCATTGGCGAGCTGGTGACCGCCAGGGGTGGTCGTCCGATGATTGAGATCCGTTAATTCAATGCGGTTATTTATTGCCGAAAAACCGAGCCTCGCTCGCGCCATCGCCGAAGTGCTGCCTAAACCGCACCGCAAGGGCGATGGCTATATCGAATGTGGCAACGGGCAGGTGGTGACCTGGTGTATCGGCCACCTGTTAGAGCAGGCCCAGCCGGATGCTTACGACAGCCGCTACGCGCGCTGGAATCTTAACGATCTGCCCATCGTGCCGGAAAAGTGGCAGCTGCAGCCGCGCCCGTCGGTGACCAAACAGCTGAACGTGATTAAGCGTCTGCTGCACGATGCCGCCGAAGTGATCCACGCCGGTGACCCGGACAGAGAAGGGCAACTGCTGGTCGATGAGGTGCTGGATTACCTGAGCCTGGCGCCCGAAAAACGCAAGCTGGTGCAGCGCTGCCTGATAAACGACCTCAATCCGCAGGCGGTTGAACGCGCCATTTCACGTTTGCGCTCAAACAGCGAGTTTGTCCCGCTGTGCGTGTCAGCGCTGGCGCGCGCCCGCGCTGACTGGCTGTACGGCATCAACATGACCCGCGCCTATACCATTCTTGGGCGAAACGCAGGCTATCAAGGGGTACTGTCTGTCGGACGCGTGCAGACCCCGGTGCTGGGGCTGGTGGTGCGCCGCGATGAAGAGATCGAGAACTTTGTCGCCAAAGACTTCTTTGAAGTCAAAGCCCATATCGTCACCCCGAAAGACGAACGCTTCACCGCCCTCTGGCAGCCGAGCGACGCTTGCGAACCCCATCAGGACGAAGAAGGCCGTTTGCTCAACCGAACGCTGGCCGAGCACGTCGTTAAGCGCATTGATGGCCAGCCAGCCATCGTCACCAGCTATAACGATAAACGGGAATCAGAACCCGCACCGCTGCCGTTTTCCCTGTCGGCGCTGCAGATCGAGGCGGCGAAACGCTACGGCATGAGCGCGCAGAACGTGCTGGATATCTGCCAGAAACTGTATGAAACCCACAAGCTCATTACCTATCCACGTTCCGACAGTCGCTATTTGCCGGAAGAGCATTTTGCGGGGCGGCACGCGGTTTTGAACGCCATTGCCGCCCATGCGCCCGATCTGATGCCGCAGCCGATGGTCAACCCGGATACCCGCAACCGCTGCTGGGACGATAAAAAGGTGGATGCCCACCATGCCATCATCCCAACCGCACGCAGCAGTTCCGTCAACCTGACTGACAACGAATCGAAGGTTTATCACCTTGTCGCGCGTCAGTATCTGATGCAGTTCTGCCCGGACGCACTGTTTCGCAAGTGCGTCATTGAGCTGGAGATCGCTAAAGGCAAATTTGTTGCCAAGGCGCGCTTCCTGGCTGAGGCAGGCTGGCGCACGCTGCTGGGCAATAAAGAGCGTGACGAAGAGAACGACGGCACTCCGTTACCGGTAGTGAAAAAAGAGGACGAACTGCTGTGCGAGAAGGGCGAAGTGGTGGAGCGTCAGACCCAGCCGCCGCGTCACTTCACCGACGCCACGCTGCTGTCGGCGATGACCGGGATTGCCCGCTTCGTACAGGATAAAGATCTGAAGAAGATCCTGCGCGCCACCGACGGTCTGGGAACCGAAGCGACCCGCGCCGGGATCATCGAGCTGCTGTTCAAGCGCGGTTTTCTGCATAAGAAGGGGCGGTCTATCCTCTCGTCGGATGCCGGAAGAGCGTTGATCCACTCTCTGCCGGAGATGGCGGCCAGGCCGGACATGACCGCGCACTGGGAATCGATCCTCACCCAAATCAGCGAAAAACAGTGCCGCTACCAGGACTTTATGCAGCCGCTGGTGGGGACGTTATTCGATCTGATTAACCAGGCGCGCACGACGCCAGTGAGGGATTTTCGCGGTATCGTCGCGCCAGGCGGCGGCGACAAGAAGAAAAAGTTTAAGAAGAAGAGTGCGGCGTAAAAAAACGGTTTTCTCCCTCTCCCGGTGGGAGAGGGTCGGGGTGAAGGTCCCCGACCGCACTGGACTCAACCTTAAATCACACCCTGACCCATCATCGCATCGGCCACCTTCACGAACCCGGCAATGTTTGCCCCGCGCACGTAGTTGGTTTGCTTGTCTTCCCCGCCGTACTCGACGCAAGCGTGGTGGATATCCAGCATGATGTGATGCAGACGCGCATCCACTTTCTCTGCCTTCCAGCCCATACGCGCCGCATTCTGCGCCATCTCCAGACCGGAAGTCGCGACACCGCCGGCGTTAGCCGCTTTACCCGGTGCAAACAGTACGCCCGCCTGCAGGAACAGGTCGGTGGCTTCAATGGTGGTTGGCATGTTGGCGCCTTCAGCAACCGCTTTCACACCGTTGGCGATAAGCATGTGTGCCGCATCAACGTCGAGTTCGTTCTGGGTAGCGCACGGCAGCGCGATGTCTACCGGCACAGACCATGGCTGCTTGCCTTCCAGATAGGTCAGACCGAACTCACGGGCGTAATCCGCCACGCGACCATCGCGGCTGGCTTTTATTTCGCACAGGCGCGCCAGTTTTTCAGCAGTGAAGCCCGCTTCATCGACCACGGTGCCGCTGGAGTCAGAGGCGGTAATGACGCGCGCGCCAAACTGCATCGCTTTTTCGATAGCGTACTGGGCGACGTTGCCGGAGCCAGAAACCGCCACGCGCATCCCTTCAAAGCTCAGGCCGTGACGCTTGAGCATGGCTTCGGTGAAATAGACCAGACCGTAACCGGTGGCTTCCGGGCGGATCAGGCTGCCGCCGAAGGAGAGGCCTTTCCCGGTAAAGACACAGGCGCTGTTGTTGGAGAGTTTTTTCATCATCCCGGCCATAAAGCCTACTTCACGACCGCCCACGCCGATATCCCCGGCCGGTACGTCGGTATCCGCACCCAGGTGACGGTACAGTTCGGTCATCAGCGACTGACAGAAACGCATCACTTCGCCTTCGCTTTTCCCTTTTGGATCAAAATCGCTCCCGCCTTTGCCGCCGCCCATAGGCAGGGTGGTGAGGGCGTTTTTAAAGGTCTGTTCAAAGCCAAGGAACTTGAGGATCGACAGGTTCACCGACGGGTGGAAACGCATGCCGCCCTTGAACGGGCCGATGGCGGAGTTGAACTGCACGCGCCAGGCACGGTTAACTTGCACCTGATTGCGGTCATCAACCCACACCACGCGGAACTGGATCACGCGCTCGGGTTCAACCAGGCGTTCAAGCAGCGACATCTGACGGTAGCGGGGGTTTTGTTCCAGGAATGGCCACAGAGTGGTCATGACTTCCCGTACTGCCTGAGCAAACTCGCTCTGATGTGGGTCACGCTGTTGAACGCGGTTCAGGAAGGATTCAAGAGAGTAAGCCTGGTCCATAACTATAAGTTCCTCTAATATATTGGGATTATTTTATTTGTAACAAAAATGTGCGTGATGTTGTGTTTTTCGACTATACCACCCGTTGCGCTTTGACACGCAAGCAAAATTTCGGCGTCAAGATAAATTCATTAAACGGGTCGCGTCATAACAAAAAGCGATGACAGAAGGGATTAAAGCTTCGCGGGATATTTACCGTTATAGTCATTATCAGGACACAACAGGAAGAGCAAAGATGAACCGTTTGGTGATGATTGTTGTATTAGGGCTTTTCTCTGCGGGCAGCCAGGCCGACTCGCGATTTGGCTCGAACGTGGATGTCAGCGTGCCGCCAGAGGTCTTTAGCTCCGGCGGTCAGCGCGCGCAGCCCTGTAATCAGTGCTGCATCTATCAGGATCAGAACTATTCAGAAGGGGCGGTGGTAAAAGCCGAGGGCGTGTTGTTGCAGTGCCAGCGCGACCCCCAGGCGATCAGCACCAATCCGCTGGTGTGGCGGCGGGTAAAAGAATAAAGGCCTCCAGCAGCGGGATGTCCGCCGGGGCTAAATCGTAGGTCAACGCCTCCTGCGGCGAACACCACACCAGCTGGCTGTGGTAGTACGCCACCGGCGTGCCGACAACGTGCGCGACGTGCCAGGCGTGAAGAGCGATCACGCGCCCGGAGACCTCGCGCTGATGGCTGGCGACGTAGCGGGTAGGCTGCACGTCGATGCCCAGCTCCTCGCGCAGCTCGCGGATCAGCGCCTCGGACTGCGTTTCACCGCTTTCCACTTTGCCCCCGGCAAATTCCCACATCCCCGGCTGATCGGCGTGAGCCGGGCGCTGCGCCAGTAAAATTTTGCCATCCCGTTCGAGAATAGCGCAGACAACATCGAGTGTTTTTAGCATGGTCATCAATAATGGTTGTCAGAAAAAGAGATAATATTTGCGGACTTAACCGCTACCCGTGAGGTTCCTGTGAACGAAACGCCCCCCGCCTGGGTTAAACCCATCGAATCGATACCCGCCAGTTTAACGCCGATTGCCAGGATGCAGAAAAAACATTACGGCGCGGTGCTCAATCCGCTGCGCTGGTGGGGAAGAATGCCCCGGCTGTTCTGGCTGGTGGCGCTATTTGTCGGTTTTCTGGAACGCAAAAAATCGCCTCTCAACCCGGTACTGCGATCGCTGCTGATGACCCGCATCTCGCAGGTCTGCCACTGCGCGTTTTGTATTGATGCCAATTCGTTGCGGCTGGCGGAACGCTGCGGGGCGCTGGATAAGGTTCAGGCCGTGCAGCACTGGCGCGACAGCGCGCTGTTTAGCGAGGAAGAGCGCGCCGCGCTGGCCTACGCCGAGGCGGTCACCGCCACGCCGCCCGCCGTGGACGACGCCATCAAGACCCAGCTGTGCCGCTACTTTGATGCCAATGCCATCACCGAGATGACCGCGCTTATCGCCTTTCAGAATCTGTCGGCACGCTTCAATGCGGCGCTGGATATCCCTTCCCAGGGGCTGTGTTCGCTCGCGGGAGAAAAAAGCGATGCTTGATCGTCACCTTCATCCCCGTCTCAAGCCGCTGCTCAATCAGCTGGGGGCGAGACTCGATAAACCCGGTATCACCCCCGATGGGATCACCCTGATCGGCTTTGCGGTTGGGGTGCTGGCGCTGCCGTTTCTGGCGCTGGGCTGGACTCTGGCGGCGCTGGTGGCTGTGCTGCTCAACCGCCTGCTGGACGGACTGGATGGCGCGCTGGCGCGACGGCGCGGGCTAACCGATGCCGGTGGCTTTCTCGATATCGCCCTCGATTTCCTGTTTTATGCGCTGGTGCCGTTTGGTTTTGCGCTGGCCGATCCTGACAACAACGCGCTGCCGGCGGCCTGGCTGCTGTTTGCCTTTATCGGCACCGGCAGCAGTTTTCTGGCCTTTGCCGCGCTGGCGGCAAAACACGATATCGACAATCCAGGCTATGCCCATAAGTCGTTTTACTATCTTGGCGGGCTGACGGAAGGAACGGAAACGCTGCTGCTTTTTGCGCTGTGCTGCCTGTTTCCGGCGCACTTTGCGTGGCTGGCGTGGGGTTTTGGCGCGCTGTGCTGGCTGACCACCACAACGCGCATCTGGAGCGGGTATCTGACGCTGAAAAACACGCAGCGTTAGTAAGGGACGGGTTACAGGGAACTGTCTGGACCACGCTCGCCGGTTGAGACCGGGTTCTGTGGGTGACTGCTCCATTCGTACCAGCCGCCGTCGTAGACGCCGACATTTTTCCAGCCCATTGCCCGGGCATACATAAAGGTTTCGGAGGCACGCCAGCCGGTACCGCAGTAGAACGCGACCTGCTGATCCGGCAGAATGTTCCACTGCTTCCACATGGCGGCGATGTCTGCCGCGCTGCGCATGGTGCCGTCCGGGTTGTGGAAATCTTCCATGTGGGTGGCGTCGCTGCCCGCATGGCCCCAGCGTGCGCCCTGGATCTCACCCTTTGGCTTGATATAGCTGTAGCCGCTGGTGACGCCGGTAAATTCAGGCCACGAGCGGATACTCACCAGCGACGCGTCTTTACGATGCAGCAGGCCGCGAGCTTGTTCCATATCCAGCATCAGCTGCGGTTGACCGGGGATCGGCGCGCCAAAGTCGGGTGCGGGCTGCACCTTATCTGGCGTGCCGCGTTCGACCGGGAGTTTCGCATCGTCCCAGGCTTTCCAGCCGCCATCCAGCAGACGCACGTCCTTCACCCCGGCATACAGCATGATTTGCGCCACGCGCGCGGCGGCATACACGTCGCGTCCGTAGAGGATCACCGTGGTGTCATGGCGGATCCCATGTTTCGCCAGCATCGCTTTCAGATCCGCATCGGACACTTTGTTCCACAGCGGCTCGCTTTCGACTTCGTTGGTGTCGATGTAACCCGCGCCGGGAATATGGTTCAGCAGATAAAACTTAGGCGCGCCCCAGGCGGCTTCAATCACTTTCCACTCCCCGGCCGGGGCAGCGGCAACCGATTTACCCTGCTGCAGCTGATGCAGCCACTGGGGATAAACCAGCTGTTCGAAATGGGCAAGACGCTGGAGGCGATCCGGCGTTTGCAGGGCATCGCTGAGCAGTGTGACGTGGGTAAAGCCCGCCTGCTCCAGCCGCGTTTTTACCGCCTGATTATCAGCAATGTTGCCGTATAACGCGACCGGGGTAGTGGGCGTCAGCTGGTGCTGTGTAGCCCAGGCGCTAAGCTGCGTTGCGTTCATCGCGCCCAGCCAGCTGGCGGAGAGATTCAGGGCGGCAGGTTCATGCCCGGAAGGGCCGTTCAGCGCCTGCGGCCAGCCGTTGTAAAAGGCGCTGGCGCGGGTATCAACGATTGCGCCCTGCTGCTGTTGCAGTTGTGCGAGGGTCAGGGAATGCGCCATGTCAGCGGCGAAAGTACAGAAAGAGGCGAGACCTAAAGCGGTGGTCAGCGCGGTCAGGTGAGAAACACGTTTCATCGAAATGCCCGTACGGAAAGAAATGAGCGCTGATTGTGGCAACCTGCGCCACAGAAAACGTTGCGTTTGCGCAGGTTGCAGGACGATTCATTGCCAGTTTGCGATTGGCAGGAGGCAACCGTCGGCGGGAACGTCGGCCTCGTCGTGTGTCACCTGCACCACGGGGATCCCGCGCGCGCGCGCTTCGGCGAACACCCAGCGGCGAAACTGCGCCCGCAGGTGTTGATCCAGACGGCTGAAGGGCTCATCAAGCAACAGCGCCTGCGGCTGTGCCAGCAGGGCGCGCAGCAGGCTGACTCTGGCGCGTTGGCCGCCGGAAAGGGTGGCAGGATCGCGATGAAAAAAGCCCTCCAGCTCGGCGGCGTTCAGGGCATCCAGCACCTGTGCTTTACGCCGATCGCCCTTGATCGTCGCGGGCAGCGCCAGCAGTAAATTTTGCCCGACGCTAAAGTGCTCAAACAGGAGCGGATCCTGAAACAGCAGCCCCAGCCCGCGCTGTTCCGTCGGCAGGTTATCGCAGCGGCGGGCGTTGATCCAGAGCTCCCCCTCGGCGCGAAAATCACCGGCCAGCGCCCCGGCCATCCAGGCGAACAGTGACGATTTGCCGCTGCCGGACGGGCCCATCAGGGTGAGGATCTCGCCGGGCTGCACGCTGAAACTGACCTGATGCAGCAGCGTAGTCTGGCGCAGAGACAGCGAAAAATCGGTGACCATCAGCATTAACGTAACCCCTGTCGGAAGCGGCCAATTAGCCGGGATAAAGCCACGCAGGCGGCAAACACCAGCGCGGGTAGCAGCAGTTGCCACAGCGCCTGCGCCGCCAGGACCGCGCTACTGCCACCGCTGCTGAGCGTTACCGCCTCGGTGGTGAAGGTGCCAAAGCGTCCACTGCCGAGCCAGAGGGTAGGCAGGTATTGCGCCATACTCACTGAAAACCCGACCGCAAACGCCGTGAGGGCCGGGCGGATCATCTGCGGGCATTTGACCAGCCAGAAGATTTTGCCCGCCCCCCAGCCGAGCGTGCGGGCGATAAGGAGCAGGCGCGGATCGAGCCTGCGCCACGCTGGCTGCATTACCAGCAGCATCCACGGCAGCACCCACAGCAGATGCCCCCACAGCACGGCGATAAACTGGCCATCGAGATGCAACTGCAACGCCAGCTGATACTGCCCGGCGACCAGCGGCAGGGCGGGCAGCGCCAGCGGCAGCCAGACCCAGAAGGCCCCGCGCTGCGGTCCCCACTCCAGCCACAGCAGAATGACCCCCAGCGCAATGGCCGCAGAGCAAACGCCCAGCGCCAGGCTGGTTGCCGCGTTGTCGCGGGAAAACGTGCTGTCGCGCGCCACCACCGCCAGCACCACTACGCTGAGCAGCCCAATGAGCGGCAGCAGCAGGCCGACGGCGCGACCCATCCTCAGCGGACGCGGAGCAGAACGCACGCCTGAGACGCCGGGTATCCCGCGCTGCCAGCGTCGCCAGCCGAAAAACAGCGCAACGGCGATGATTTCCAGCAGCACCAGCAGGATCACGCACAGCAGCATCCCTTTAGCCTGCTGGCTGGCATCCCCCTGCGAGAGCCACTGCCAGGCCAGCACCGCCAGCGTGGGCGGGTTACCCGGTCCGAGGATCAGCGCCACATCCACCACCGACAGCGACCAGGCGATCGTTGCCAGCATCACCGCTCCCAGCGCCGGGGCGATAGCGGGCAGGATCAGCCAGCGCAGCGCCTGCCAGCGGCCGTAGCCCAGCGAACGCAACACAGTGACCTTGTTTGCCAGCTCTTTTTCCGGCAGTGAGGCATAAATCGCCCAGATCACAAAGGCGCTCTCTTTAACCGCCAGAGTCAGCCCCAGGCCGATGCCGTAGCGATCGGCTACCGGCGAGCAGAAGCTGCAGACGCGGTACAGGGCACCGCCTTCGGCGAAAATCAGCAGCACGCTGACCGCAAAGGCTACATGGGGGATCGCCAGCAGCCACGGCAGATGTGAACAGAGCCGTCGCCAACGGCTGCCGGGCCACAGGGCGGCAACCACCGTCAGCGCCAGCAGCAGCGCCCCGGCGGCGGCGATAAGCGTCGAGACCAGGGTGGCGACAAGCGCCTGCACAAGCTGGCTATCTGCAGCCAGCGCCCGCCAGGTTTCTATCGAGAAGACGGGCGGCAGCAGCAGGGCGAACGCGGGCAGCAGCGGCAGGTAGATGGCAAGCAGCAGCAGCCAGGCCAGCCAGCTTAGTGGGTGCCGTATCGGCGCAGCCATTCCTGCTCCAGTGCATTCACCCAGGCAGCATGCGGCTCACCGAGCGTGGTGGGTAACCCGGTTGGCATAAACTGACGCAGCGCTGCGGCCTCAGCGGCGGGCAGTGTGTTGGGTTCGAGCACGCTCGGATCCCCCCAGTGGGCTGGATCCGACTTGCGGATCTGCGCCGGTGGAGAGAGCAAAAAGTTAGCGACCACTTTCGCGCCCGCCGTGGCAGAAGCATTGGCCGGGATCGTCACAAAATGGACGTTGCCGATCATTCCCTGCTGAAAACCAAAGCTATAGCTGTCCGGCGGCAGCTCTTTGCTGCTGACTTTTTGCCGGGCGTGAGCCGGGTTAAAGGTGAGGGAGAGGTTCAGGCTTTTAGCGGCCAGCAGGGCATCCATCCGCGCGGGCGACGGGGGGAAGTCTTTGCCATTGCGCCACAGGAACGGATGCAGTTTATCCAGATACGCCCACAGCGGGGCCGTCACAGCGGCGAAAGTGGCGTCGTCAGGGGGCTGTTTCAGCGCGTCGGGTTGCGTGGTTTGCGTCAGCAGGATCTGCTGCAAAAACGCGGTACCGGTAAAATCCGGCGGGCGCGGGTAGGTCACGGTGCCGGGGTGCTGGCGGGCGTAATCAAACAGCGCTTGTGAGTCGGCCAGCGGTGCAGGCAGTTGCTGGCGGCTGGCGATAAAGGTCAACTGCGCGCTGCCCCACGGGGATTCGGCCCCCTCGGTCGGGATTGCAAAATCTTCGGTGACCGGTTTGGTGGTATCGACATAGCGCCAGTTGGGGAGCGTCTGCGCCCAGCCGGTCTGTACCAGCCCGGCGCTTTTCAGGGTACGAAAGTTTTCGCCGTTCACCCACAGCAGATCGACAGAACCGTTGGTTTTGCGCCCGGCACTGGCCTCGGTCTGGATACGCTTCACCGCGTCGGCGGCATCCGCCAGGCGGACAATTTTCAGGTTGATGGCGTAATGGCTTTTCATCTCGCCGCTGACCCAGTCGAGATAGCGGTTTACCGCGGTATCGCCGCCCCAGGCGTTAAACCAGACGGTCTGGCCGTGGGCTTCTTCTTTGATTTTTTGCCAGCTGTCATCAGCCAGCGCCGGGCCTGCAAGCAGCAGACCGGTCAGTAACATGCAAAAACGCACACGGCGCATGATGCCCCCTGTTATGGAGAAGGTCGGGAAACGCGGGCCAACAGCCAGCGGGTAATGAGCGGCAGCACGCCCAGCAGCGTGAAGGCAAAAACCACGCCGGGCGAAAGGATATCACGCAGCGACGCTACCTGCCCCAACTGGTGCCCGGCATTGAGGTAGACAACGGCGCCAGGCAGCATCCCGGCCTGGCTGACCCACCAGTAGCGGCGCACGCCAAGGGTGGTCACGCCCGCCAGCAGGTTCACCAGGAAAAACGGAAACAGCGGCATCAGGCGCAGGGCAAACAGATAAAACGCCCCGCTGCGCGCCACCCCGTCATTAACGGTGTGCATCGGCCCGGCAAAGCGGCGCTGGACCCAGTCGCGCAGCAGATAGCGGCTGGCCAGCATCGCCAGCGTCGCCCCAAGCGTGGAGGCGAACGACACCAGCAGGATCCCCGGCCACAGCCCGAACAGTGCCCCGCCGAGCAAGGTGAGCACGGCGGCGCCCGGCACGGACAGGGCGGTCACCAGCACGTAGGCCGCGAAAAAGAGGGCCGCGCTTTGCAGCGGTGCCTGCTGGCAATAATCCAGCAACGCCTGATGATGGACCTGCAGAGAACCAAGCGTCAGCAAGCCGGGCGGTAATTGCGTCACGATAATGACAAATGCGCCCAGAAGGGCGCACAGAAAAGTGATTTTACGGCCGTACGCGGTCATTCATTACACGCTGAACTTGGCCCACACCGGGGCGTGATCGGACGGTTTTTCCATGCTGCGAATGTCATAGTCGATCCCGGTTTCGATGCAGCGCTCGGCCAGCACCGGGCTTGCCAGCAGCAGGTCGATACGCAGACCACGGTTGTCATCGAAGCCTTTGGAGCGGTAATCAAACCAGGAGAAACGGTCCAGCGTCTGTGGGTTAGCGTGGCGGAAGGTATCCACCAGACCCCAGTCCAGTAGACGTGCCATCCACTCGCGCTCTTCCGGCAGGAAGGAACATTTTCCGGTACGCAGCCAGCGCTTGCGGCTGTCTTCCCCGATGCCGATATCCAGATCGGTATGGCTGATATTCATGTCACCCATGATCAGCACCGGATTCTCTTTTTTCAGCTCGGTTTCGAGGAATGACTGCAGGTCCTGGTAGAACTTCTCTTTGGCCGGGAACTTCAGCGGGTGGTCGCGGCTCTCGCCCTGCGGGAAGTAACCATTGATGACGGTAATGTTTCCCAGCGGCGAGGGGATTTCCGCCATGATGATGCGGCGCTGAGACTCTTCGTTATCGCCCGGAAAACCACGACGCACGGAAACAGGCGTCTCTTTGGTCAGCAGGGCCACGCCGTAATGGCCTTTCTGGCCGTGGTAAAAGACGTTGTAACCGAGCTTCGCCACCTCTTCGAGAGGGAACATATCATCGTGAACTTTTGTCTCCTGCAGGCCAATAACGTCGGGCTGGTGCTGTTCGACGATGGCTTGCAGTTGGTGAGGGCGGGCGCGCAGGCCGTTGATATTAAAAGAGACAAATTTCATAGTCGCTGCCAGTGCAAGGTGAATAGTGCAAGGATGGTAGCAGAATTTCGCTGGGCTGACTGCCGCAGGCAGGCGGGAATCATCAATTACTGCAACAGATTTCGCCGACAGTGCAATTTTTGCACCGTTGTGGCGCGTGATGCCCTCGAATGGCGCGTAAAGGGTCCACAAATTTCGCGAGCGATCACAATTCCAGAATTATATTTGGCTTCTGAATAATATTTCTGTTTTTCCTCCGGCAAAGCCGCGCTTACTGCAAAAATATTCACTTTCCATGCAATAACAGTGAATAACAATAGGTCGTAACCTGTTGATATTTCGTCTCACCTCCTCGTTTATGCATTTTTTTCGCTGGCTGGCACGATCGCTGCAATCTACATTTACAGCGCAAACACATAAATATTTAACATTTAATCAACCTTTTATTTACCCGGATGAGGTCGCTATGTCTCTGTCAATTACGCGTGAAAACTTTGATGAATGGATGATGCCGGTTTACGCTCCGGCGACTTTTATTCCGGTACGGGGAGAGGGCTCACGCCTGTGGGATCAGCAGGGTAAAGAGTATATCGACTTTGCCGGGGGAATTGCGGTCAACGCGCTGGGGCACGCCCATCCGGCGCTGCGTCAGGCGCTGAATGACCAGGCGGCGAAGTTCTGGCATACCGGTAACGGTTTTACCAACGAGCCGGTTCTGCGGCTGGCCAAACGCCTGATCGACGCCACCTTTGCTGAAAAAGTGTTCTTCTGTAACTCCGGGGCTGAAGCCAACGAAGCGGCGCTGAAGCTGGCGCGGAAATATGCCCACGATAACTTTGGCACCCAGAAAAGCGGGATTGTCGCTTTCAAGAATGCCTTCCACGGCCGCACCCTGTTTACCGTCAGCGCGGGCGGTCAGCCCGCGTATTCCCAGGACTTTGCCCCGCTGCCGCCGGACATTCGTCACGCGGTATTTAACGACCTTCAGTCCGCCAGTGCGCTGATTGACGACACCACCTGCGCGGTGATTGTCGAGCCGATGCAGGGCGAGGGCGGTGTGCTGCCGGCGGATAAATCTTTCCTGCAGGGCTTGCGCGACCTGTGCGACCGCCACAACGCGGTGCTGATTTTTGATGAAGTCCAAACCGGCGTAGGGCGCACTGGTGAGCTGTATGCCTATATGCACTACGGCGTGACCCCGGACGTGCTTTCTACTGCCAAAGCGCTCGGCGGCGGCTTCCCGGTGGGGGCGATGCTGACCACCGACAAATTTGCCCGGGTGATGACTGTGGGTACCCACGGCACCACGTACGGCGGCAACCCGCTGGCGTCGGCGGTGGCAGGCAAGGTGCTGGATATCATCAATACCCCAGAAGTGCTGAACGGCGTGAAGCAGCGCCACGACTGGTTTGTCGAGCGTCTGGACGCCATCAACAGCAAAACGGGCATGTTTAAAGAAATTCGCGGTCTGGGCCTGCTGATTGGCTGCGTTCTCACGGACGAATTCGCCGGAAAAGCTAAACTTATTTCACAGGAAGCGGCAAAAGCGGGCGTGATGGTATTGATCGCCGGGGCTAACGTGGTGCGGTTTGCGCCGGCGCTGATTGTCAGCGAAGAAGAGGTGCAGACCGGGTTAGATCGCTTTGCGCTGGCCTGTGAACAGGTGAAATCCGGGGTGTTATCATGATGGTCATCCGTCCCGTTGAGCGTGGCGATCTTCCCGCCCTCATGCAGCTTGCCGGTAAAACGGGAGGCGGGCTGACTTCGCTTCCCGTCGATGAACAGACGCTTTCGGCGCGCATTGAACGCGCCCTGCAGACCTGGCAAGGGACGCTGCCGAAAGGCGAGCAAGGCTATGTGTTTGTGCTGGAAGAATCCGATACCGGCACCGTGGCGGGGATCTGCGCCATTGAAGTGGCGGTAGGGCTTAACGATCCCTGGTACAACTACCGCGTCGGCACGCTGGTGCACGCCTCGAAAGAGCTGAATGTCTATAACGCGCTGCCGACACTGTTTCTCAGTAACGATCACACCGGCAGCAGCGAGCTATGCACCCTGTTTCTCGACCCGGAATGGCGCAAAGAGGGCAACGGCTACCTGCTGTCGAAATCCCGCTTTCTGTTTATGGCCGCCTTCCGCGATCGTTTTAACGAAAAAGTGGTGGCCGAGATGCGCGGCATGATCGACGAAACCGGCTACTCGCCATTCTGGGAAAGCCTTGGCGAGCGCTTCTTCTCAATGGAATTCAGCCACGCTGACTATCTGTGCGGCACCGGGCAAAAAGCCTTTATTGCCGAACTGATGCCCAAACACCCCATCTATACCCACTTCCTGAGCAAAGAAGCCCAGGCGGTGATTGGCGAAGTCCATCCGCAAACCGCCCCGGCGCGTGCGGTGCTGGAGAAAGAGGGCTTTCGCTACCGCAACTATGTCGACATTTTTGACGGCGGCCCGACGCTGGAGTGCGATATCGACCGGGTGCGGGCGATCCGCAAAAGCCGTCTGGTGGAGGTGGCCGAAGGCCAGCCCGCACCGGGCGAGTGGCCAGCCTGCCTGGTCGCCAATGAACAGTATGACCATTTCCGCGCCACGCTGATCCGTGTGGACCCTGATTGTGAACGTCTGGTGCTGACCCCCGCGCAGCTGGATGCCCTGAAATGCAGCGCAGGCGATCGTATTCGCATGGTACGCCTGTGCCCCGAGGAGAAAACGGTATGAACTTATGGATTAACGGTGACTGGGTAACGGGTGAAGGTGAGGCACGAACCAAACACAATCCGGTGGGGCAGGAGGTGCTCTGGCAGGGCGCTGACGCCAGTCCCGCGCAGGTTGAACAGGCCTGTCGTGCAGCGCGTGGCGCATTCCCTGGCTGGGCCCGACTGCCCTTTACCGCGCGTCAGACGGTTGTGGAGAAATTTGCTGCCCTGCTGGAGGCCAACAAGCAGGAGCTGACTCGCGTTATCGCCCTCGAAACCGGTAAACCCCGCTGGGAGGCAGCCACCGAAATCACGGCGATGATCAATAAAATCACCATTTCGGTAAAGGCATATCACACCCGTACCGGCGAGCAACATACCGAAATGGCCGACGGTGCCGCCACCCTGCGTCATCGCCCGCACGGCGTGCTGGCGGTCTTCGGGCCGTATAACTTCCCTGGCCATCTGCCGAACGGCCACATCGTGCCAGCGCTGCTGGCGGGTAACACCGTGCTCTTCAAACCGAGCGAGCTGACGCCGTGGAGCGGTGAAGCGGTGGTGAAACTGTGGGAGCAGGCCGGGCTGCCGCCGGGCGTGTTCAATCTGCTGCAGGGCGGGCGTGAAACCGGGCAGGCGCTGAGCGCGCTGGCCGATATCGACGGGCTGCTGTTCACCGGCAGCGCCGGAACCGGTTATCAACTGCACCGCCAGCTGGCCGGGCAGCCGGAAAAAATTCTGGCGCTGGAGATGGGCGGCAATAACGCGCTGATCGTTGACGATCCGGCCGACATCGACGCGGCGGTGCATTTGACCATTCAGTCAGCGTTTATCACCGCCGGACAGCGCTGCACCTGCGCACGTCGCCTGCTGGTGAAGCGTGGCGCAGAGGGCGATGCGTTTCTTGCCCGACTGGTGGAGGCGACTGCGCAGCTGGTGCCCGGTGCATGGGATGCCAACGAACAGCCGTTTATCGGCGGTTTGATTTCAGAGCAGGCGGCGAAAAATGTCTATCACGTGTGGCGTGAGCACGTCGCGCGTGGCGGCCAGTCGCTGCTTGACCCGCGTCTGGTGAAAGCCGGAACCTCACTGCTGACCCCGGGTATTGTCGAGATGACCGGCGTTTCTGCTGTGCCGGACGAGGAGGTCTTTGGCCCGCTGCTGTGCGTCTGGCGTTATGACGACTTTGAGCAGGCTATCGCGATGGCTAATGCCACCCGCTATGGCCTGTCGTGCGGGTTGATATCGCCGGATCGCGCGCGCTTCGACCAACTGCTGCTGGAAGCGCGGGCTGGGATCGTTAACTGGAACAAACCTTTGACCGGTGCGGCCAGCACGGCACCTTTTGGTGGCGTCGGCGCGTCCGGCAACCATCGCGCCAGCGCCTGGTATGCGGCGGATTACTGTGCCTGGCCGATGGCGAGCCTCGAAACCCCGGCGATTGTCCTGCCGGAACAGCTGAGTCCGGGCCTTGAATGCGTACGGGGGAAGCGTCATGAAAGCGCGTGAAGTGAACTTTGATGGTCTGGTGGGGCTCACGCACCACTATGCCGGGCTGTCGTTCGGCAACGAGGCCTCCACGAAACACCGTTTTCAGGTCTCTAACCCGAAGCTGGCGGCAAAGCAGGGGCTGCTAAAGATGAAAACGCTGGCGGATGCGGGTTTTCCTCAGGCGGTGATCCCTCCGCAGGAGCGGCCAAACGTCGGCGTTCTGCGCCAGCTGGGTTTTACCGGTACCGATGAGCAGGTGGTGGAAAAAGCCGGAACCCAGGTGCCACAGCTGCTCTCCGCTGCCAGTTCGGCTTCATCTATGTGGGTAGCGAATGCCGCGACCGTGGCGCCTTCGGCCGATACGCTGGATGGCAAAGTGCATCTGACGGTTGCCAACCTGAATAACAAATTCCACCGTGCCAGCGAAGCGGTGACCACCGAACAGGTACTGCGGGCGATTTTCCGCGATGAGACTCGCTTTAGCGTGCATACCGCGCTGCCGCAGGTGGCAATGTTCGGTGACGAAGGGGCTGCCAACCATAATCGCCTTGGCGGGGATTATGGCGAGCCGGGCCTGCAGCTGTTTGTGTTTGGCCGTGACGAAGGGGTCCATGCCGCACCGGCCCGCTATCCTGCGCGCCAGACCCTGGCCGCGAGCCAGGCGGTGGCAAGACTGAATCAGGTTAATCCCGGGCAGATCCTGTTTGCTCAGCAGAACCCGCAGGTGATCGATAAAGGCGTATTCCATAACGACGTGATCGCCGTGTCGAATCGCCAGGTACTGTTCTGCCATGAGCAGGCGTTCGTTGGCCAACAGGCGTTGTTCCAGACCCTGAGCGTGCGGGTACCGGGCTTTACGCCCATTCAGGTGCCGAGCGGGGCGGTTTCCGTTGACGACGCCGTGGCAACCTATCTGTTTAACAGCCAACTGCTGAGTCGGGACGACGGCAGCATGATGCTGGTCCTGCCGCAGGAGTCACAGGATCATGCGGGCGTCTGGCGCTATCTCAGCGAGCTGGTGGCGGACGATAACCCGATCAGCGAGCTTAAGGTATTCGATCTGCGTGAAAGCATGGCCAACGGTGGCGGCCCGGCGTGTCTGCGCCTGCGCGTGGTGCTGACGGCAGACGAGCAGCGAGCGGTGAATCCGGCGGTGATGATGAACGACACCCTGTTTACCACGCTGAATGACTGGGTGGATCGTTACTATCGCGATCGACTGACCCAGGCCGATCTGATTGATCCGCAGCTGCTGCACGAAGGGCGCGAGGCACTGGATGAACTGACCCGGATCCTGCAGCTGGGTTCGGTTTACCCGTTCCAGCAATAGAGGAGGCGTGATGGAAAACTTTCTGGCGCTGACGCTGGCAGATGCAACGCCTGCACAGCGAGAAGGTGCGGGACCCTCGTTTCACTGGTGCTGGCGGGCAGCCGGTGTGCTCGAGTTAACCCCGGAGGTGACCAGCGCGCGCGCGCTGGTGCTCTCTACCGGGATCCACGGCAATGAAACCGCCCCGGTTGAAATTGTCGACAGGCTGGTGGGCGCGCTGTTTTGCGGTGAGCTGACCCTGCGCTGTCGGGTGCTGATTATCTTTGGCAATCCTCCGGCGCTGGCCGCCAACAAACGCTATTTGACTTGCGATCTCAATCGCCTGTTCGGCGGTCGCGGGGCGCAGTTCCCGGCCTGTGCGGAGACGGCGCGGGTGACGCTGCTGGAAGACGCGGTTGCGGCGTTTTATCAGCAGGCCAGCGATGAGCGCTGGCACCTCGATTTGCATACCGCTATCCGCGCTTCCTACCACGAGCGTTTTGGCGTACTGCCACAGCGCAGCCAGCCGTGGGATGAACCCTTTTTACAGTGGCTGGGGGATGCCGGGCTGGAAGCGCTGGTGTTCCATCAGGCGCCGGGCGGGACCTTTACCCATTTCAGCAGCGAGCGCTTTGGCGCGCTGGCCTGCACTCTGGAACTGGGAAAGGCGCTGCCGTTTGGTCACAACGACCTGACGCGCTTTACCGCCACCTACCAGGCGCTGCACGCGCTGCTGGGTGGAGAAGCTCCGCAGACGCACAGCGGAACCGTTGAGCGCTATCAGGTGGTGCAGCAGATCACCCGGCGGAGCGAGGCTTTTCGCCTGCATATGGCAGCCCATACGCTGAACTTCACGCCGTTTCGTCACGGCGTATTGCTGGCGGAAGACGGAGAGGATCGCTATGAAGTGCAAAAACAGACGGAGTATGTCCTGTTTCCTAATCCCGGCGTGGCGTTTGGCCTGCGAGCCGGGCTGATGCTGGAAAAAGTCACCTGTTGATTATTCGACCCCGGTCAGCGTAACGGCCGGGGTTCATTATTTTGCTAACCATTTCTTGCGGCTATCGATTTATTGCGGATTATTCCTGGATGTTTGCTTTATTATTAGTCGCCTTGCCGTTATACTCCTTCATAATCTCTTTAAAATCATCGCTTTGAATATTTTTGTTGCAACTCTCCACTCTTTTTCCTTATTTTCTCCACATTTGGCGATAAAGTGTTTTTTACACTTTCATTGTTTTACCGTTGCTCTGACTTATTGACGATAAACCCCGTAAAGTTAATCCCGTCAACACGGCATAGCGCCGAAGAATAACTGAAAGGAAGAACAAAATTATGCGTAAATTAACTGCACTGTTTGTTGCCTCTACCCTGGCTCTGGGCGCTACCAGCGCGGCGTTCGCCGCAGATATCGCGACCACGACCACTGCTGCACCGACCGAAAGCAAAATGATGCATCATAAAGGTAAGCCGGGTATGCATCATGAGATGATGTTTAAAGACCTCAACCTGACCGATGCGCAGAAACAGCAGGTCCGCGACATTATGAAAGCGCAGCGCGACCAGATGAAACGTCCGCCGCTGGAAGAGCGCCGCGCAATGCATGACATTGTTGCCAGCGACAGCTTCGATAAAGCAAAAGCCCAGGCGCAGGTCGATAAGATGGCCGAGCAGCATAAAACCCGCATGCTGGCGCACATGGAAACCCAGAACAAGCTTTACAACATTCTGACTCCCGATCAGAAAAAACAGTTTAATGCCAATTTTGAGAAGCGTCTGACAGAACGTCATGCGCCGGAAGGTAAAATGGACGCGCCTGCTGAATAAGCCGTTAAACATTCAAGACCGCCGGATCCTGTTCACGAAAGCGAATTCGCTGTGGACAGGTCCGGCGGTTTTTTCTTTCTGCCCCTCTTGCCAGCCGCCGCCAGCGCGGTATTCTCCTGTAGTCGGTTTTCTGAATGTGCTTAATAGTTATGATGTTAGCGATTTTTATTGATCATCATACTAAGGCCTTTCTGCACACCTGCCGATAATGCATCTGGACTGATCTAATGATAACAATCGAAAAGCGACTCGCCCTGCGCGAGCCGCTCTGGCGCGTATTGCGCCCTTCAGGAGTGATGATGGAGTTCTTTGATATTCGCAAAATGCCGGTCAACCTCTGGCGAAATGGGGCCGGCGAGACACGAGAAATATGTTGTTTTCCTCCTGCAACCCGGGACTTTACCTGGCGAGCCAGTATTGCGTCCATCGCCAGCAACGGCGAGTTTTCGACCTTTCCGGGCGTTGACCGGGTGATCACCCTGCTTGAGGGAGGAGAAGTGAGCCTGGACGGCGGGGGCGCATTTAAACATACGCTCAGGCGTCATCAGCCTTTTAGCTTTGCCGGAGACCTGCCGGTCAAAGCGCAGCTGACGGAAGGGCGCATGTCGATGGATTTAAATATTTTGACCCGCCGGGATCGCTGTCAGGCGAAAGTCCGGGTGGCGGATCGCACTTTTACCACGTTTGCCTCGCGCGGTGGGGTGGTGTTTGTGCTGAGCGGTGCGTGGCAGTTGGGTGAAAAGCTGCTCACCGCCGATCAGGGCGCTTACTGGCACGAGGGCGAACATACGCTGCGCCTGCTGAAAGCGGAAGGTGAGCTGCTGTTCAGCGAGATCGTTTGGCTGCCAGGTCACTGAGCGGAATGATTTCGTAGTTGCCCGTCAGCAACGGCTTGCAGAGAATTTTATAGCCATCCTGATCAAAACCAGAGGGCGCGCGGAGCAGTTCCGTCGCCTCGTCCAGGGTTTCTACTGCGCCCAGCCATAGCCAGTTATGAATGATGTGAAAATGGGTCATCTCCGCGCGCGACTCTTTCAACGCAACGGCGCTGTCCCACGGCCAACAGGTGATGCCAATCGCCTGTAGCCCCTCGACTAAACGCTGCTGATGATCCTCAACGCTCTCTTTCCCGCAGCAGGCACCGGCGCAGCGCTTCAGGGCTGAACGGAAGCAGGCCCGGCCCCGGCTCACCGACTCCAGACCCAGCAGGCCGTAGCAGAGCTGACGTTCGTCAGCGAGCGTCTGGAGTGTTTGCAGCGCCGCCCGACGGTTGGCGAAAAGGCCAAACAGGTTCGGGGTGTGCGAAAAATCCACCTCGCGGGCATACACCACCTGCGGTTTCCCCTCACTGATGTGCAATGAGCACAGCTGCCGGTTGCGGCGCAGACGCTTATTGAACAGCGGCTGCTGTTCCTTGATTAAGCGGGCTTCCAGCAGCAATGCGCCCAGCTCACCGGCGGTTTGCGTCCAGCTGATGCGTCGGGACTGGCGCAGCATGGCCGCTTCGTCAGGGGTGCGCAGATGCGACAGCACCCGGCTGCGAATATTGACGCTTTTGCCGATATACAGCGGCATGGCGTCACTGTCGCCATGGAAAAAATAGACGCCGGGCTGTTTGGGCAGCGCTTCAAGCCAGGGTCGTAGATGTTCGGGATATTCATAGATGGCGGCGGCTTCAAACTCTAGCCGCGGTGCCGATTGACGCCTGCTCACAACGTACTCCTGATACTGTTCAGGCATACAGTGTAGCAGCTGTGCGGTGGTTAAAAAAGAGGCGACGGGTGCCGCCTCAGCAGAATTAACGTTTCCAGAAATCGTCGAACACCGTAATCGGCGGGCGGCGTTTGTGTTCAGTCTTCAGATACCAGCCTTCGATAATACGTTCGGTGCCTTCATCCAGCCGCTTACCTTCCAGATAATCATCGATATTTTCATAAGTGACCCCCAGTGCGGCTTCATCAGGCAGGGAAGGACGATCGTCTTCCAGATCGGCAGTAGGGGCTTTCTTATACAAATGCTCCGGGCAGTTCAGCACGGCCAGCAACTGCTTGCCCTGACGCTTGTTCAAACGGAACAGCGGATTAATGTCGGTGCCGCCGTCGCCGTACTTGGTGAAGAAGCCGGTCAGCGCTTCCGCCGCATGGTCGGTGCCGACCACTACGCCGCTGGTCATCCCGGCAATGCTGTACTGGGCTTTCATGCGCTCGCGGGCTTTTTCGTTGCCGCGTACAAAATCGCTCAGCTCAAGGCCCGCCTCGCGTAATGCCTGCTCGCTGGCCAGCACGGCGCTCTTAATATTGACCGTCAGCACCCGATCCGGCTGAATAAAGCCGATGGCGTCCTGACAGTCCTGTTCGTCGGCCTGTACGCCATAGGGCAGGCGGACGGCAATAAACTGCAGCGCTTCATTACCCGTCTCTTCGCGCAGCTCAGCGATGGCCAACTGGCAGAGCTTTCCGGCGAGGGTGGAATCCTGGCCCCCGCTGATGCCGAGGATCAGGGATTTCAGAAACGGGTAGGTTTGTAGATAGGACTTCAAAAAATCAACGCTGCGGCGGATCTCGTCTTCCGCATTGATGGCGGGTTTGACACCCAGCGCCTGAATAATCTCTTGTTGCAGAGCCATAAAGCCCCTCCCTGTACGCAAATTTGCCTGATGAATGTTCCGTTAAAGCTAACCCGTCAGGCGTGAAACGACAAGGATCACATTTCTATGAAAGGCGAAATGCGTCGATTCAGCAGCTTATCGTTCTGTGATTAGAATTTTCCGAAAAACTTCTGCCGCTGCGCTGGAGGTTGAAAAAAGTGATTTTCTATTCCAGGCTTACATAACACGCTGATAAACAAGAGGACGGAATATGAACAAAAATATCGCAGGAATGGTGGGTGCAGCGGCAGTATTGACTTTGCTGGCAGGGTGTACCGCTTACGATCGTACTACCGATCAATTTAAAGAGCCCGTCGTAAAAGACGTTAAAAAAGGCATGAGCCGTGCCCAGGTGATGCAGGTTGCCGGTAAACCGTCATCCGAAGTGACGATGGTTCACGCGCGTGGTACCTGCCAGACTTACATCCTCGGTCAACGGGATGGTAAAGCACAAACCTACTTTGTGGCACTCGATGATACGGGCCACGTGATTAACTCGGGCTACCAGACCTGTGCGGAATACGATACAGATCCGCAGGCGCCAAAAGCCTGATAACACCCTTTCCTGAGCACACAGACAAACCGGCCAACTGGCCGGTTTTTTTATTGCCCTCAACAATCTTATTTCTTTGCGCGAATTATTTACCTAAAATGTGAAGGGAGTCATAACCGCAGGTCAATGAGAGACAATTGCAAATTGTCAGGGATTATCGGTGGCAAATCGGTTGCCGTATACTGAATCCATCAGATACGCCAGCGATGACACCGACAGGAGAGCGCTGGTATCGCGGCGAAAGCGGTGAGCATATAAGAGGGAAGCGACTATGGAAAAGAAACATATCTATCTGTTCTGCTCGGCGGGCATGTCAACGTCACTGCTGGTGTCGAAGATGCGTGCGCAGGCTGAAAAGTACGAAGTTCCCGTTGTAATTGAAGCGTTCCCTGAAACGCTGGCAGGTGAAAAAGGTCCCCGTGCCGATGTGGTTCTGCTGGGACCGCAAATTGCCTATATGCTGCCTGAGATTCAGCGTTTGTTGCCGAATAAACCGGTTGAAGTGATCGATTCTGCGCTGTACGGCAAAATTGATGGTTTGGGTGTTCTTAAAGCTGCTGTTGCAGCGATTAAAAAAGCTGCTAATTAATTTATTTTTATTTTTCCCGTCAAAGAGCTATTTCACACACACTTACGCCGCAATATTATTGCGGCATTTAAGGGTATTATTCTATGAGTGGATTCATTGGTGCACTTGAAAAGGTACTCCTTCCTTTTGCAGTTAAAATAGGAAAGCAACCGCATGTCAACGCCATTAAAAACGGTTTTATTAAGGTTATGCCGTTAACCCTGGCGGGGGCAATGTTCGTTTTAATTAATAACGTTTTTCTGAGCTTCGGTGATGGTTCTTTTTTCTACTCATTAGGTATCCGTTTAGATCCCTCGACTATTGAAACGCTTAATGGTTTCAAGGCTATCGGCGGCAATGTGTACAACGGTACACTGGGTATTATGTCGCTGATGGCCCCTTTCTTTATTGGGATGGCGCTGGCCGAAGAGCGTAAAGTCGATCCGCTGGCTGCCGGTTTATTATCCGTCGCTGCCTTTATGACCGTGACGCCATACAGCGTGGGTGAAGCCTATGCCGTGGGGGCGAACTGGCTGGGCGGGGCGAACATTATTTCGGGTATTGTGATTGGTCTGGTCGTGGCGGAGATGTTTACCTTTATCATTCGTCGCAACTGGGTGATCCGCTTACCGAACAGCGTGCCTGAGTCGGTATCGCGTTCCTTCTCGGCGCTGATCCCTGGCTTTATTATCCTCTCCATCATGGGGACGGTTGCCTGGGCGCTGTCGCATTGGGGCACCAACTTCCACCAGATTATCATGGACACCATCTCTACGCCGCTGGCGTCGATGGGTGGCGTGGTGGGCTGGGCCTACGTTATCTTTACCTCCCTGCTGTGGTTCTTTGGTGTGCACGGTTCCCTGGCGCTGGCGGCGCTGGACAGCGGCATCATGACCCCGTGGGCGCTGGAAAACGTGGCGCTTTATCAGCAGTACGGCTCCGTAGATGCGGCGCTGGCGGCAGGTAAAACCTTCCACGTCTGGGCGAAACCGATGCTCGACTCCTACATCTTCCTGGGCGGTACCGGGGCGACGCTGGGTCTGATTATCGCGGTATTTATCACCTCCCGCCGTGCCGATCACCGTCAGGTGGCCAAGCTGGCACTGCCGTCAGGCATCTTCCAGATTAACGAGCCGATCCTGTTTGGTCTGCCGATTATCATGAACCCGGTGATGTTTATTCCGTTCGTACTGGTGCAGCCGCTGCTGGCAGCCATTACCCTGACGGCCTACTATCTGGGCATTATTCCACCGGTAACCAACATTGCACCGTGGACGATGCCACCGGGTCTGGGCGCGTTCTTCAACACCAACGGCAGCGTAGCGGCCTTCCTGGTGGCGATGTTCAACCTCGGTGTCGCTACCCTGCTGTACATGCCATTCGTGGTTATCGCCAACAAAGCGCAGACCACCATTGATGAAGAGCAAAGCGAAGAAGAGATCGCTCTGGCCCTTAAGTTCTAATATCACCCGGCGCGGGGCAACCCGCGCCATCACAGGAGTGAAAGAGATGTTTGATTTAGAGAATGCGGTTGCAGAAGACGTTGTCGAAAACGACCTGGAAGAAGTGGTGATGGGTCTTATTATTAACTCAGGGCAGGCGCGCAGCCTGGCGTATGCCGCCCTGAAAAAGGCCAAGCTGGGCGACTTTGATGCCGCAAAAGCGATGATGGCTGAATCCCGCACCGCGCTGAACGAAGCGCACCTGGTACAAACAAAACTGATCGAAAGCGATCAAGGTGAGGGTAAAATGAAGGTGAGCCTGGTGCTGGTACACGCACAGGACCATCTGATGACCTCGATGCTGGCGCGTGAGCTGGTGGCGGAACTCATCGAACTTCACGAGAAAATTCAATAAGTCAGGTTTAGCAGGAGGTCAGCGCGATGGAAATCAATACCGCCCAGGAACTGCAGTTGTTCAATGGTAAAAATTTTCATGTGTTTATCTACAACAAGGTGGAAAGCATCAGTGGTCTGCATCAGCATGACTATTATGAGTTCACCATTGTGCTGACTGGCCGCTATTTCCAGGAGATCAACGGCAAGCGCGTACTGCTGGAGCGGGGCGATTTTGTCTTTATCCCGCTGGGTTCGCATCATCAGAGCCTGTATGAATTTGGTGCCACCCGCATTCTGAACGTGGGCGTCAGCAAGCGCTTTTTCGAGACCCATTACTCCCCGCTGGTGCCGTTCTGCTTTGTCGCGTCGCAGGTTTATCACATTAAAAGTGAATTCCTGACCTGGATTGAGACCGTTATTGCCTCGCTTAACTTTCGCGACAATGAGTTTGACGAATTCATCGAAACGGTGACCTTCTACGTCATCAACCGCTTACGCCATTATCGCGAAGAGCAGCAGGAGACGGACGATGTCCCTCAGTGGTTGCGCAGCACCGTAGAGGGAATGCACGACAAACTGTGCTTTGGTGATAACGCGCTGGAGAATATGGTTTCGCTGTCCGGTAAGTCGCAGGAGTATCTGACGCGCGCCACCCAGCGTTATTACCAGAAAACACCGGTGCAAATTATTAATGAAATTCGGATTAATTTTGCGAAGAAACAGCTGGAGATCACCAATTATTCGGTGACGGATATTGCTTATGAGTCCGGTTATAGCAGCCCGAGTCTGTTTATTAAAACCTTCAAGAAATTAACCTCATTTACCCCTAACAGCTACCGGAAGAACCTGACGGTTATAAATTAACGCCCGGCGACTTATCGTCGGGAATATCGATTTCAATGCTTACCCTCATCGCGAGGGAAGGGATCGCTATACATAAATAGCGCATCTCCCAGGGAGAATAGTATGCAAAAAAAACTGAAAGTAGTGACCATCGGCGGCGGAAGCAGTTATACCCCAGAATTACTGGAAGGATTCCTCAAGCGTTATCATGAATTACCGGTCAGCGAATTATGGCTGGTGGATGTCAAAGAAGGGCAGGAGAAGCTCGATATTATTTTTGACCTCTGTCAGCGGATGGTGAATAAAGCGGGCGTGCCGTTAACCGTGCATAAAACGCTGGATCGCCGTGAGGCGCTCAAAGATGCCGATTTCGTCACCACTCAGCTGCGCGTCGGCCAGCTTAAAGCCCGCGAGCTGGATGAGCGGATCCCCCTCAGCCACGGCTACCTCGGTCAGGAGACCAACGGCGCAGGCGGTTTGTTTAAAGGGCTGCGTACTATTCCGGTGATTTTCGACATCATTAAAGATGTTGAAGAAATTTGCCCGCAGGCGTGGGTGATCAACTTTACCAACCCGGCCGGGATGGTGACTGAAGCGGTCTATCGCCATACCGGCTTCAAACGCTTTATCGGCGTGTGCAACATTCCGATTGGCATGAAGATGTTTATCCGCGACGTGCTGGCGCTGACCGACAACGACGATCTCTCTATTGACCTGTTTGGCCTTAACCACATGGTCTTTATCAAAGACGTATTGGTCAACGGCCAGTCACGCTTTGCTGAACTGCTGGATGGCGTTGCCAGCGGCAGCCTGAAAGCCAGCACGGTAAAAAACATCTTCGACCTGCCGTTTAGCGAAGGGCTGATCCGCTCGCTCAATCTGCTGCCGTGCTCCTACCTGCTGTATTACTTCAAGCTGAAAGAGATGCTGGCGATTGAGATGGGCGAGTACTATAAAGGCGGTGCCCGTGCGCAGGTGGTGCAGAAGGTCGAGAAGCAGCTGTTCGAGCTGTATAAAAATCCTGACCTCAACGTCAAACCGAAAGAGCTGGAGCAGCGTGGGGGAGCGTACTACTCCGATGCGGCCTGCGAAGTGATCAACGCCATCTACAATGACAAGCAGGCCGAGCATTACGTCAACGTGCCGCACCACGGCCACATCGACAACATCCCGGCAGACTGGGCGGTCGAGATGACCTGCATTCTGGGCCGTGACGGGGCGAAACCGCATCCACGTCTGACCCATTTCGATGACAAAGTAATGGGCCTGATCCACACCATCAAGGGTTTTGAAGTGGCAGCGAGTAATGCAGCACTCAGCGGCGAGCTAAACGACGTCCTGCTGGCGCTGAACCTGAGCCCGCTGGTGCAATCCGATCGCGATGCCGAACTGCTGGCACGGGAGCTGATTCTGGCCCATGAGAAATGGCTGCCGAACTTTGCGGCCGCCGTCGATAAACTGAAAAGCGAGCAGCGCTGAGAGGGATCGCGATGGAATATCTGCTGATCGTTAATGCCGATGACTTTGGCCTGTCGAAGGGGCAAAACTACGGCATCGCGGAGGCCTGTCGGCACGGGGTAGTGACCTCGGCAACGGCACTGGTCAACGGCGACGCCATTGACCATGCCGTCGCGCTCAGCCGGGATCTGCCTGCGCTCGGCGTCGGGATGCACTTTGTCCTGACCCTCGGCATTCCGCTGACCTCGATGCCGTCCCTGACGCGGGACGGCATGCTGGGGAAATGGATCTGGAGCATGGCAGAACAGGGCACGCTGCCGCTGGATGAAATTGCCCGCGAGCTGGACTGCCAGTTTAATCGCTTTGTCGATCTGTTTGGCCGCGAACCGACGCACATTGATAGCCATCACCACGTGCATATGATCCCGGCGATCTTCCCGCTGGTGGCTGAGTTTGCCCGGCGTAAGGGGATCGCGCTGCGGGTAGTGCGTGATGAAGACGTGCTTAACGAGATGACCGATCTGCCGCCTTCTACCGAGGGATTCAGCAGCGGTTTCTACGGCGATGAGATCAGCGAAGCGCTGTTTTTAAGCGTGCTGGACAGTTCGGTACATAATGGAGAACGTTCGCTGGAGGTGATGGCGCATCCGGCCTTTATCGATAACACGATCCGTAAAAGTGCTTACTGCTGGCCGCGGCTGGCGGAGGTCGATGTTCTAACCTCGGCGTCGCTGAAATATGCGATTGCTGAGCGCGGGTATCGTCTGGGAACGTTCAGGGATCTGTAAGAAATGCCGGGTGGCGGCTTCGCCTTACCCGGCCAGCAATATCCAATATAAACCAAGCCGGGTAAGCGCAAGCGCCACCCGGTTTTTTTTATGCCGGGATGGCGGCGATTTTACTGCTGCGCGACCAGACGCGGTGCGCGGCGAGCAGTGACAGCAGATCGTTCATAAACGCCTTGTCGGCGCTATCACCCTCGATAATCCCTTCTTCGCCTTTATCGGCCACGTTCAACCGCGCTTTAAACTGTCGGGCGTCACCGGCCAGCGCAATCGGCTTAAGGTGCTTATAGGCTTCGAGCAGGTAATAGACCGCATCGCCGTTACTGAGCAGACTGTTAATATCTCCGCCCGGCACGATCACCGCGTCCACCGTCAACGACGGCGATCCGGCAAAGGTCGCGGCAACCGGCAGAACCGAACCATCGTCAGCGGTCACATCGCCCATCCGCGAGTAGAGCAGTTTGGCGTGTACGCCTTTGGCTTTCAGCGCCTTCAGCACCGCTAACACGTCTGCAGCCCGGACGCTGTCGTTCAGCAGTACCGCCACCACCCGGCCCTTAATATTGCCGCCGGGAACGGCATACAGGCTGAGCGACGGATCTTTTTTCACCCCGTTGACCGCTTTTGGCGGTGCGATGTTGCACTGCTCGTCGCTGAGGGTAAGCCCTAAGTTATCCGCCACGCCCTGCGCAAGGGTGACGTCAATATGCGCTAGCTGATCGACCACCCGCTCGCGAATATAGGCCCGCACCACTTTGCTCAGCTCAAAACTGAATGCGCCAATAATATGCTCCTGCTCCACGGGCGTCTGGCTCTGCCAGAACAGTCGCGGATGGGCATAATACTCGCCAAAGGAGGGGCTACGTTCACGGATTTTTGTCCCTTCGACACGCTCCTGATACGACTCAAATCCACCGCGTTTCGGGCCAGGAGGTGTTTCTCGCGGCCAGTTATCGTTGATCGAGTTCGGCTCGTAGTTCGCCGGGTTAGTGTCAATCTCCATGCGGTGCATCCCGTCCCGCTGGAAATTATGGTACGGGCAGGTCGGGCGGTTAATCGGGATTTCGTGGAAATTAGGCCCGCCCAGGCGGCTGATTTGCGTGTCGGTATAGGAGAACAGACGCCCCTGTAACAGCGGGTCGTTGGTGAAGTCCATTCCCGGCACGATATGGCCTGGGTGGAACGCCACCTGTTCGTTCTCGGCAAAAAAACTGTCCGGGTTACGGTTGAGCACCATTTTACCCACCAGTTGGACCGGCACCAGTTCCTCGGGGATCAGCTTGGTCGGGTCGAGGATATCAAAATCAAATTTGAATTCGTCCTCTTCCGGGATCAGCTGGAAGCCCAGTTCATATTCCGGGTAATCACCCGCTTCGATGGCTTCCCACAGCTCGCGGCGGTGGAAGTCCGGGTCTCGTCCGGTCAGCTTTTGCGACTCGTCCCACACCATCGAGGCTTTGCCTGCCACTGGCTTCCAGTGGAAACGCACGAACGTCGCTTTCCCGTCGGCGTTAATCAGCCGGAAGGTGTGAATACCAAATCCTTCCATGGTGCGATAGCTGCGCGGAATGCCGCGGTCGGACATTGCCCACATCACGTTATGCAGGGTTTCCGGCTGGAGCGAGACGTAATCCCAAAAGGTGTCGTGGGCGCTCTGGCCTTGCGGGATCGCCCAGTGAGGCTCAGGTTTTACCGCATGAACAAAGTCGGGGAACTTGTGCGCGTCCTGAATAAAGAAGATCGGCGTATTGTTGCCGACGAGGTCAAAAATCCCCTCTTCGGTATAAAACTTGGTGGCAAAACCGCGGATATCCCGCACCGTATCGGCGGAACCCGCTCCGCCCTGAACCGTGGAAAAGCGTACGAAAACGGGGGTGGTCTTCTTCGGGTCGGAGAGAAAATCGGCTTTGGTCAATGCGCTCAGATTCTTATACGGCTGGAAATAGCCGTGGGCGGCGGAACCGCGCGCGTGGACGATACGTTCCGGGATGCGCTCATGGTCAAAATGGGTGATCTTCTCGCGCAGGATAAAGTCTTCCAGCAGGGTCGGGCCACGTGAACCGGCTCGAAGCGAGTTTTGATCGTCCGCGATGCGCACTCCCTGGTTGGTGGTGAGCGGAAAGTTCTCTCCGCCTTTGCGCACGTCCTCCAGCGACGTGAGCTTATCATTGTCGACGTCCGGCGCCTTCAGGCTGCCCGGCGCCGTTGGCTCCTGACCGGGGGGCGTAGGGGTCGGCGTCGCGCGGTGGGAACCATCCTCAGGGGCCAGCGAGTCCAGGCCGGGTTTTGATTCGGTATCATCATGAACCGGTGATTGCTGTGGCTTATGGGTCTTATCTTTTTGCGACATTGCACTCGTCTCCTGTTTTCATTGCTGAAACGCGGTCGTTATTGCGTCAAAACTCAATAACTATAGAACAATGACGGCGGCCGGCCGGGGGATCCCCCGATTTCTTCCTGCCGCTGACTCCGCGCAAGGCACGCAGGGCGCGACGCCGGGGGGCCAATCCGCTATCATAGGAATTTACTGAATTTTGAGTTTGCTTTAGTGAACCCGTCGCTTATGAAACCTCATCGCCAACAAAATCGTGTTGTTATTAGTTATCGACCCCGCGTGGAACCCGCGCCACCTGAACACGCCACCAAGCTGGATGGGTTTCGTGACGTCTGGCTGCTGCGCGGCAAGTATGTTGCGTTTGTGCTGATGGGAGAGCGTTTCCGCCGTTCGCCGACGTTTAACGTGCCGGAGGCGGCCCAGCGCTGGGCGGCACAGGTCCGCCAGGAAGAAGAGGTTGATGAATAACAGCCAATAAAAAACCGCCTTCATTGCTGAAGGCGGTTTTTTTAACGCTACGGGCGATTAACGGTGCGCGAGATCCGCATGTTCTTCGCTGTCCATAATCGTTTTGTCGGTCTGCTTCAGCCACTGGCTGGTCAGCGTACCTGCGGTCATGGAGCCATTCACGTTCAGGGCGGTACGGCCCATGTCAATCAGTGGCTCAACGGAGATCAGCAGGGCCACCAGCGTCACCGGCAGGCCGAGCGCAGGCAGGACGATCAGTGCTGCGAAGGTCGCGCCACCACCGACACCGGCTACCCCGGCAGAGCTCACGGTTACAATCCCGACCAGCGTCGCAATCCACACCGGATCCAGCGGGTTAATACCGACCGTTGGGGCTACCATCACCGCCAGCATTGCCGGGTAGAGACCCGCACAGCCGTTCTGACCGATGGTCGCGCCAAACGAGGCGGAGAAGCTGGCGATAGATTCTGGCACGCCCAGACGACGGGTCTGCGCTTCCACGTTCAATGGAATCGAGGCGGCGCTGGAGCGGCTGGTAAAGGCAAAGGTCAGTACCGGCCAGACTTTACGGAAGAATTTCAGCGGGCTGACACCATTCACGCCGAGCAGAATGCCGTGTACCACAAACATGATGCCCAGACCGAGGTAGGAGGCGACCACGAAGCTGCCCAGCTTGATGATGTCCTGCAGGTTAGAACCGGCAACCACTTTGGTCATCAGCGCCAGCACGCCGTACGGGGTCAGCTGCATCACCAGACGCACCAGTTTCATTACCCAGCTCTGCAGGGTATCGATGGCGGTCAGGACGCGCTCGCCTTTCGGGGCATCGTCTTTCAGTAGCTTCAGCGCGGCCACGCCGAGGAAGGCAGCGAAAATCACCACGCTAATGATTGACGTTGGATTAGCACCGGTCAGATCGGCAAACGGGTTTTTCGGGATAAAGGAGAGCACCATCTGCGGCACGGACAGGTCCGCAACTTTGCCCACATAGTTGGTTTCAATGGCGGTCAGACGCGCCGTCTCAGCGGTACCCTGAACCAGACCTTCTGCGGTCAGGCCAAACAGGTTTGTGACCAGCACACCGACCAGCGCGGAAATCAACGTGGTAAACAGCAGAGTGCCGATGGTCAGGAAGCTGATTTTACCCAACTGGGAAGCGTTATGCAGACGGGCCACTGCACTCAGAATAGAGGCAAACACCAGCGGCATCACAATCATCTGCAGCAGCTGAACATAGCCGTTACCGACAATGTTAAACCACTGAATAGAGTCTTTCAGTACCGGATTGCTGGAGCCGTAAATAGCCTGCAATGCCAGGCCAAAGACCACGCCCATCGCCAGACCGACCAGCACCTTTTTAGCCAGGCTCCACTGCTTGTGACGCGTCTGCGCCAGCAAAAATAGCAAAGCCACGAACACCACAATGTTCGCGATTAATGGAAAATTCATCCCCGTTCTCCTGATTTATTATCAGATCGGTATTGAGTCCGATCGTGTTGGCGCAAGGTTATCAGAAGTGAGAAAACACGCTTATATCCAAATGGAATGGTTTATGCAAAATCAGCCAGCTTCGTCCAATTACTGCTCAATCTGATGATGAATGAAGCGGTTGAACTGAAATTGCAGCGAATTAATCATGTGCGAGGACCAGCGCACTGCACCATTTTCGGGCAGCGTCTGCGGCATCCACACAGCCCAGGCGAACAGCGCCATGCACAGCGCACGCTCGAGCTGGTTGCCTTTTTGCGGCCGCAGGATCGGCAGGCGAAAACGCCAGCGGCAGGGCCACAACAAGGGAACGCCTGCCGGGGTCAGCATGTCGGCAAGAATATGGCTCAGGTAACCTAACACCATCCCCTGGATAGCATCGGCCGGGATCAGCCAGCTGTCCGGCACTTTTAAATAGAAGAGGGTGAGGGCGGCAAACACCGCCAACAGGCTATGGGTAAAACCGCGATGACCGCAGGCGCGCGCAATGGGTTTAGAGATCCACTTCAGCCGCTGCCCGAGCAGCGACTTAGGATGATCAATATCCGGCAGCAGACAGGTAAGGACCGCCGAAGGCACGATATGCCACCAGTCACCTTGCGCCAGCACAGGCGTAAGCTCAGCGTTTTTGGCAAACACTGCGCAGGCAAGAGAAAAGAGCAGATGACCTTCCGCCGTCATGATAAAACCCACTAAACTGTCAATTCATCCAGTATAGGGATTTTATACAGTAGACGGAAGAGGTGACGGTGTAACTCTTTGTCACAAATCGGCGTTAGCGCGCCAGCCAGCCACCGTCCACGGCGAGGGTATAGCCGTTGATGTAGTCGGATGCCGAAGAGGCCAGAAACACCGCCGGGCCTTGCAGATCGTTCGGGGTGCCCCAGCGTCCTGCCGGAATGCGGTCGAGAATGGCTTTGCTGCGCTCTTCGTCATCACGCAACTGCTGGGTATTATTGGTCGCCATGTATCCTGGCGCAATGGCGTTAACGTTAATCCCATGGTGGGCCCACTCGTTCGCCAGCAGGCGGGTGATGCCTAACACGCCACTTTTGGACGCGGTGTAAGAGGGAACGCGGATCCCGCCCTGGAAGGAGAGCATCGAGGCAATATTGATAATCTTGCCGCCTTGCCCCTGCTGGATAAACTGGCGAGCTACCGCCTGTGACAGGAAAAAGACCGATTTCAGGTTCAGGTTCATCACGTCATCCCAGTCTTTTTCGCTGAACGTCAGCACGTCATCCCGACGGATGGTGCCGGCGTTATTGACCAGAATATCGACCCGGCCCATCTCGGCAACGGCCTGCGCGACAATGCTGTCGATTGCCGTTTGCTGACTGAGGTCGGCCCGGATGGCGAAAAACCGACGCCCCAGCGCGTTGACCCCGGCGGCGGTCTCTTCGGGAATTCGACGGTTCACGCTCACAATGTCGCAGCCGGCCTCGGCCAGGCCCAGCGCCATGCCCTGTCCCAGCCCGGTATCACACCCGGTTACGATGGCAACTTTTCCAGAGAGATTAAAGGCGTCCAGTATCATATCGACCTCAGAATGTAGGGTTATTGTCGTTCTGAGGTAAGCATAGAAGCAGCACTTGAGAAATTCAAATAAAAATGAAATGATGTTTCAAAAATATTAAATGGATCATGTTTGCGGGCAATATTGCACTGCCCGCAAACAAAAATTACCCGCGCAGATGGGCGACAGTAAGGCCCTGCAGGGAGTGCAGTTTAACGTCAGCCAGCGCAAAACGGGCGTCATGTTGGTTTTCTTCTGCCGGGACGACAATCGATCGCATGCGGGCGGCTTTGCTGGCGATCATGCCGTTGACCGAATCTTCCAGCGCGACGCAGGCAGTTGGGTCAACGCCGAGTCTGGCGGCGCAATCCATATACACCTGCGGGTGCGGCTTGCTGTACGGCAGTTTTTCGGCCGAGGCCAGCGCATCAAAGCTGTCGCGCAGATCGAACATCGCCAGCACTTTCTCCAGCATATGCAGCGGCGAGGCGGAGGCGAGCCCGACTTTAAGCCCCTGCGCTTTGCACAGCGCTATGGCCTCACGCGCTCCGGCGAGCAGCGGGCGGTTCTCTTCAACCAGCGTAATTGCCCGGTTGATGATGCGATCCGTTACTTCTTCACGGCTCGGGCCGTTCCACGGCTGGTGGGCAAACCACAGCTCGACCACCATATCAATACGCAGTCCCAGCGTATCGGGCAGTTCGCTGCGGCGACTGATATCCACGCCAAGGCTTGCCATGATGTCCAGCTCAGCACGATCCCACAGCGGCTCGGAATCGATCAGTAATCCATCCATATCAAAAATGGCTGCAACAATTTGACGCGGCGTCGACATCGCAACTTCTCCTTTCATTGGTTTTTAGCAGGGGTAAGTTCTGTTTATTTCGGGCAATTTACCATATCACCTGTAAAGAGCGGGCGAAAATGATATCCAGCAGGTAGACTTAGCCACAAAGGAAGCATCCTGATTGATGAGGAACAGATGACATATCAACAAGCTGGACGTGTAGCGTTATTAAAACAGATTGCGGGCTGGATAATTTTTATCCCGGCGGTGATCTCGACCATTATTTCTGTATTGAAATTCATTTTCGAACACAGCGAGAAACAAGCTGGCATTAATGCTGTGATGCTCGATTTTGCCCACGTCATGATCGAGATGGCGCGCTTTAACACGCCGTTTTTGAACTTTTTCTGGTTTAACTCGCCGACGCCCGACTTTCAACACGGGGCCAATATCGGGTTCTGGATTATTTATGCGCTGATCTTTATTGCCCTGGCCCTGCAGGCGTCGGGTGCACGTATGCGCCGTCAGACGCGCTTCCTGCGCGAAGGGATTGAGAATCAACTCATTCTTGAGAAGGCGAAAGGTGAAGAGGGCTTGAGTCGTGAGCAGCTTGAAGCGCGCATCGTGGTGCCGAAGCACACTATTTTCCTGCAAATATCCTCGCTGTATGTTCTGCCCGTGCTGATGATCGTTGCCGGGTATTTCCTGTTTTCTTTGCTTGGGTTGCTGTAAGTCGCTGTTGCCGGGCAATGACTGCCCGGCAACAACGTGTTATGCCGCCAGCACGCGTTCCAGCGCTTTCTGCGCGATCATAAGATGCTCACCACCAAACAGAATGGCACGGTTCATCAGCGTATAGAGCTGATAGACCGGTTGACGTTGTAAAAAATCGACCGGGAGCGGCGATACCGACTGGTAGCCGTCGTAAATCTGCGTTGGCTGCTCAGGATGCAGCGGCAGCATGGCGAGATCGCACTCGCGATCGCCCCAGTAGCATGCCGGATCGAAAATGTAAGGGCCATCCGGCCCCAGCGCGCAGTTATCGGACCATAAATCGCCGTGCAGCAGCGAGGGCTGCGGCTGATGCGAGGCCAGCCGTTGCTGAATGTGCTCGACAATGGCGTCGATATTGCCAAACTCCAGCCCTTTTTCTGCCGCCAGCTCCAGCTGCCATCCAATACGCTGTTCCGCAAAGAAAGTCGACCAGCGTCGTTGCCAGGCGTTGGGCTGTGGGGTGGTGGAGAGGTCGTTATCGAAATCCAGTCCGAACTGCGGCTGATCGCTCCACTGATGCAGGCGGGCAAGCTGTTGCCCAAGAATGAAGGCGTTGTGCGCATCGAGGGGACGGGTTGGAAGGAAATCCATCACCAGGAAGCTGTAGTCACGATCGCTGCCGACCGCCCAGACCTGGGGCACTCTGACGGTTTTGCTGCGGGAGAGCAGTTCCAACTGGTCGGCTTCCGCAGTGAAGATGGGTAACAGTTCGCGTTCATCACATTTAACGAAAAGATCACGTCCCGCATAGCGCAGATGCCATGCGGCATGGATCTCGCCACCGGGCAGTTCGTTACGCAGTTCAATTTCACCTTCGCCCAGTTGTTCACGTAAAAGATGACTGATAGCCTGCCACATGCTCTCTCTCCCATGTTGTCTGCCAGATCATAAAGTTAGCGTAAAACGATGGTCAAAAAACACGAACTAACGCACATCTGCGCCGTTTGGATACGTTCCTGGTCTTTATTGCTGTTGTTTTTGCCAGTCTTCCCATGTCGTGATATCGATGTTGGGCTCTTTTCCGGTGGCGCTTTCAACAAGGCCACTGGCCAACGCCTTGACCTCTTCTTCACTTAAGGGGCTGAGTAAACCAAAAGTATGGGGCCCCAGCTCATGCAGATTGCCGTCGTCATCCGTCAGGGTCATTAAAAACCCGCCTCGGGTGAGATGGTTATTGATTTCATTGAGTTCGGTCAGCGAGTCTTCATGAATGTTGACGGTTACTACGTAACGAGTGATGTCTCCACTGCTCATAATTCACCTCGTTGTTATCACGAAAGTTTTTTTAGCATAGTCGATTACGGCTATTTGTCGCCCTGTACGGCTAAGCATAAAGAGCGATCGTCACGTTTTTGCCAGGTACGCGATATTTTTCTGCTTAAGGCCAGACATACCGTAGCGTAACTTTCCTGCAGGGCAAAGCTGAGGCGTTAGGATGAGGTAATTCAACTTAGGGGTAGCCATCAGTCTGGCCCCGAACCAAGGTAAAGCGAATAACAATATGATTTTAGGAATAAATCCACTTCAAGGATGCGGCTTTTATTTATGATAAATCGGCAGGTTTGAGATCGTTCTTATTCCAAAAATGAAACAAGAAATCATTGCTATGTTATTTGAGCCTTTTTATAATTTGTAACCTTTCAGCTGATCTCATGGCATTGATCCTCTGGAAAGTTTCCGGGACCGTAATGGTCTCTTTTTTTGTTGTTGGACTCTTTATAAATGAAGCTTTTAAAGACAGTACCCGCTGCAATGATTCTGGCGGGAGGCGTGTTTGCGTCAATGAACGCATCCGCCGATGATTCCGTTTTTACTGTCATGGATGATCCCTCCACTGCACAGAAACCCTTTGAAGGTAACCTGAACGCAGGCTATCTGGCGCAATCCGGTAACACGAAAAGCTCCTCGTTGACCGCAGACACCACCTTGACCTGGTACGGTACTTCTACCGCATGGTCCCTGTGGGGTAACGCCAGCAACACCTCTTCTAACGACGAGCGCTCTTCCGAGAAATATGCGGTGGGCGGACGTAGCCGTTACAACATGACCGATTTTGACTACCTGTTCGGCCAGGCAAGCTGGTTGACCGATCGCTACAACGGTTACCGTCAGCGTGATGTTGCTACGGCCGGTTACGGTCGCCAGTTCCTGAACGGTCCGGTACACAGCTTCCGTTTTGAATTCGGTCCAGGTGTGCGTTATGACGAGTACACCGATGGTAATAATGAAACGCAGCCGTTAGGCTATGCGTCCGGTACCTATGCATGGCAAGTTTCGGATAACACCAAATTTACCCAGGGTGTTTCAGTCTTTGGTGCTGACGACACGACGGTGAACTCTGAGACCGCCCTGAACGTGGCGATTAACGCCCATTTCGGCCTGAAAGTGGCGTACAACGTCACCTGGAACTCCGAGCCGCCAGCGTCGGCTCCCGAACATACCGATCGTCGAACGACCTTATCTCTCGGCTACAAAATGTAATCGCGTCGGGCCAATCTATATTGGCCCTTTTTATTTCTTGTGCTGATAAATAATAAACAGTGTTTTAAAATAACCGGGTAGCCGATATCTCCATATTCTCTCCATAATCCCTCTTTTTGTTAATTAATCAGTTTATTTGACACGAATTGATAAATATTTTGACTAGGCAAAAGTGTGATCCAGATCTACACTATCATCACAGGCTAAATATCGCCTTAAGTGAGTCTGTATTAATTCAGTAAGAGAATAAACGTTATGAATAAAATCACAACTGCTACTGCAGCAATAGTGCTGTCTGCACTATCATTCGGCGTCTTTGCCGCTGATTCAATCGATAATACGACTGGCCAGGTCGGTATTACCCAGGCCTCTGACGTAGAAGCTGGCTCGAACATCGCACCAGGCTCGCAGTCTACCGGGCAATCGATGGATGATGCATTCGACGTGCATAAACTGGTCGCCGGTGAATGGTCCTGATTGACCCGTTAAAGAACAATGAACCACCTTCGGGCAGAATATTGCCACTAAAAACCGGATTCTGATGTACCGGTTTTTTTATTTTATTTTTTCGCATTAATATATTTAAAACGTAAGTTTATATCTAAATAAATTTACATAAAAATAAACCCACAGCGCTGGAGGGTTTAAGATTCAACTGATTTGCGATGAATCCATTCAAAACCACTGAAATTTATCAGCCAGAATGATGATCAACGCGGTGGCAGAAACAATGTTCAGGACGACAACGGTCCGACTGGATACGTTCATGTTATTACTCCTCATTCTGGGTTTATTTAACAACCTGTTCAAGAATAGCTCAGCGAAAAAGGATTGCGAGTCGCTGTCAACCATTCCTGGTCAAACTCATACAAAAGTGCCAGAGCCTTTCATCTGCTCGTAAAGGGTTTTTTCACCCTTTTGTTAGTGTTACCATTGGCAGGCTGATCGTAAATTGTCATTTATCTGATTTTCGATCCTGTGCCTGATTGCGCGCCAATTTGACGATTGTTGGTTAGATGGTTCTGCAATCTATTGTAAATCAAAGATTATTTTCTTTGTATGTGCTCTTACGTGTGGGGCACCACTGCAAATAAGGATATAAAATGCCTGTTATTACTCTTCCTGATGGCAGCCAACGCCATTTTGACCGCGCTGTTAGCCCAATGGACGTCGCGTTGGATATCGGTCCGGGTCTGGCGAAAGCCACTATCGCTGGCCGTGTCAATGGTGAGCTGGTTGATGCTTCCGATCTGATCGAAAACGACGCTAAGCTGTCTATCATCACCGCGAAGGACGAAGATGGTCTGGAGATCATTCGTCACTCTTGCGCGCACCTGTTAGGTCATGCGATCAAACAGCTGTGGCCTAATACCAAAATGGCCATCGGCCCGGTTATCGACAACGGCTTCTACTATGACGTTGACCTCGATCACACGCTGACCCAGGAAGATATCGAAGCGCTTGAAAAACGGATGCACGAGCTTGCCGAGAGCAATTACGACGTCATCAAGAAGAAAGTGAGCTGGCACGAAGCGCGTGAAACCTTCGTGAAGCGTGGCGAAAGCTACAAAGTCTCTATTCTTGATGAAAATATCGCGCATGATGACAAGCCTGGCTTGTATCATCACGAAGAATACATCGACATGTGCCGTGGACCGCACGTGCCGAACATGCGTTTCTGCCATCACTTTAAGCTGATGAAAATCGCAGGCGCTTACTGGCGCGGCGACAGCAACAACAAGATGCTGCAGCGTATTTACGGTACCGCATGGGCCGATAAAAAAGCTCTCAGCGCTTACCTGCTGCGTCTTGAAGAAGCGGCGAAACGCGACCACCGTAAAATTGGTAAGCAGCTTGACCTGTATCACATGCAGGAAGAGGCGCCGGGTATGGTCTTCTGGCATAACGACGGTTGGACTATCTTCCGCGAGCTGGAAACCTTCGTGCGCTCCAAGCTGAAAGCGTATCAGTATCAGGAAGTCAAAGGCCCATTCATGATGGACCGTGTGCTGTGGGAAAAAACCGGCCACTGGGACAACTACAAAGATGCGATGTTCACCACCTCTTCTGAGAACCGTGAATACTGCATTAAGCCGATGAACTGCCCTGGTCACGTTCAGATCTTTAACCAAGGTCTAAAATCCTATCGCGATCTGCCGCTGCGTATGGCAGAGTTCGGTAGTTGCCATCGTAACGAACCGTCAGGTGCGCTACATGGCCTGATGCGTGTACGTGGCTTTACTCAGGATGACGCCCATATCTTCTGTACAGAAGAGCAGGTGCGTGATGAAGTAAACGCCTGTATTCGTATGGTCTACGATATGTACAGCACGTTTGGCTTCGAGAAAATCGTCGTCAAACTCTCAACTCGTCCGGAAAAACGTATCGGCAGTGACGAGACCTGGGATCGTGCTGAGGCGGATCTGGCAGTCGCGCTGGAAGAGAACAACATCCCGTTTGAGTATCAAGTGGGTGAAGGCGCGTTCTACGGTCCGAAAATTGAATTTACCCTGTATGACTGTCTCGATCGTGCATGGCAGTGCGGTACAGTACAGCTGGACTTCTCCCTGCCTCAGCGTCTGAGCGCCTCTTATGTAGGCGAAGACAACGAGCGTCAGGTACCGGTAATGATTCACCGCGCAATTCTGGGGTCACTGGAGCGCTTCATCGGCATCCTGACCGAAGAATTCGCTGGCTTCTTCCCAACCTGGCTGGCGCCAGTGCAGGTCGTGGTCATGAATATTACTGATTCTCAGGCCGATTACGTTAAAGAATTGACGCAGAAACTACAAAATGCGGGCATTCGCGTAAAAGCGGACTTGAGAAATGAGAAGATTGGCTTTAAAATCCGCGAGCACACTTTACGTCGGGTCCCGTATATGCTGGTCTGTGGTGATAAAGAGGTGGAATCAGGCAAAGTTGCCGTTCGCACCCGCCGCGGTAAAGACCTGGGCAGCCTGGACGTAAACGAAGTGATTGAGAAGCTGCAACAAGAGATTCGCAGCCGCAGTCTTCAACAACTGGAGGAATAAGGTATTAAAGGCGGAAAACGAGTTCAAACGGCACGTCCGAATCGTATCAATGGCGAGATTCGCGCCCAGGAAGTTCGCTTAACAGATCTGGAAGGTGAGCCACTGGGTATTGTGAGTCTGAGAGAAGCTATCGAAAAAGCTGAAGAAGCTGGAGTAGATTTAGTTGAAATCAGCCCTAACGCCGAACCGCCAGTTTGTCGTATCATGGACTACGGCAAGTTCCTTTATGAAAAGAGTAAATCTTCTAAGGAACAGAAGAAGAAGCAAAAAGTTATCCAGGTTAAGGAAATCAAATTCCGTCCTGGTACCGACGATGGCGATTATCAGGTAAAACTCCGCAGCCTGATACGCTTTCTGGAAGAGGGCGATAAGGCCAAGATCACACTGCGTTTCCGCGGTCGTGAGATGGCCCACCAACAGATCGGTATGGAAGTGCTTAATCGCGTCCGTGACGATCTGAGTGAACTGGCAGTAGTCGAATCCTTCCCTACGAAGATCGAAGGCCGTCAGATGATCATGGTGCTCGCACCTAAGAAGAAACAGTAAGGCCTTCAAGTAGCAATTCCTGTGGAGCCTACAGGCTTCACAGGTTTTGTTCGCCTATGTTTCGTTTATTAACAATGCGAAGTGGAAGTTATTAAGATGCCAAAAATTAAGACCGTACGCGGTGCTGCTAAGCGCTTCAAAAAAACCGGTGGTGGTGGATTTAAGCGTAAGCACGCAAACCTGCGTCATATTCTGACCAAAAAATCTACTAAGCGTAAACGTCACCTGCGTCCAAAAGGCCTTGTTTCTAAAGGCGATCTGGGTCTGGTAATCGCGTGCCTTCCGTACGCATAAGTCGTTAACGTTTTTTAACTTTTTAATTAGAATAGATACAGGAGAGCACATATGGCTCGCGTAAAACGTGGTGTAGTTGCCCGCGCACGTCACAAGAAAATTTTGAAACAAGCCAAAGGCTACTACGGTGCGCGTTCACGCGTATACCGCGTTGCCTTCCAGGCAGTTATCAAAGCTGGTCAGTACGCTTACCGTGACCGTCGTCAACGTAAGCGTCAGTTCCGTCAACTGTGGATTGCGCGTATCAACGCAGCAGCACGTCAGAACGGTATTTCTTACAGCAAATTCATCAACGGCCTGAAAAAAGCCTCTGTTGAAATCGACCGTAAGATCCTGGCTGACATCGCAGTATTCGACAAGTTAGCGTTCACCGCGCTGGTCGAAAAAGCGAAAGCAGCTCTGGCATAAGCCAGTTAAAGAGGGAGCTCTGCTCCCTCTTTTCGTTTTAACTGTATCAATAGATTGACAATTTCACGGCGAGCCTTTTCAATAAGGTCTTACGTCCCTTACCGCACAAGGTAACGCAAGCATGAATGCTGCTATTTTCCGCTTCTTCTTTTACTTTAGCACCTGATTTCAGGAGGCTAGCGCGTGAAAGACGAAACGGAAAACAGCGCCAGAAAGCCTCCTGATGGAGGCTTTTTTTGTATCTGCCGCGTGTAAATATCGCTACATAACGAGGAAAACCATGTCACATCTCGCAGAGCTGGTTGCCAGTGCAACGGCTGCCATTAATCAGGCCTCAGATGTTGCCGCGTTAGACAACGTCCGCGTCGAATATCTGGGCAAGAAAGGGCATTTGACCCTGCAAATGACTACCCTGCGTGAGCTGCCGCCAGAAGAGCGTCCAGCCGCAGGTGCGGTAATTAACGAAGCCAAAGAACAGGTTCAGCAAGTACTTAATGAGCGTAAAAATGCGCTGGAAAGCGCCGCGCTGAATGCCCGTCTTGCCGCAGAAACCATCGATGTCTCCCTGCCGGGCCGCCGCATTGAAAACGGCGGTCTGCATCCGGTAACGCGCACCATTGACCGTATTGAAAGCTTCTTTGGTGAACTGGGCTTTACCGTTGCGACGGGGCCGGAAATCGAAGATGACTACCATAACTTTGATGCCCTGAACATTCCTGGCCACCACCCGGCGCGCGCCGACCACGACACCTTCTGGTTTGACGCGACCCGCCTGTTGCGTACCCAGACGTCGGGCGTGCAGATCCGCACCATGAAAGAAAAGCAGCCGCCGATCCGCATCATTGCGCCGGGCCGCGTCTACCGTAACGATTACGACCAGACTCACACCCCAATGTTCCATCAGATGGAAGGCCTGATTGTTGATAAAAACATCAGCTTTACCAATCTGAAAGGCACCCTGCACGACTTCCTGAGCAACTTCTTTGAAGAAGATTTGCAGATCCGTTTCCGTCCGTCCTACTTCCCGTTCACCGAACCGTCTGCAGAAGTTGACGTAATGGGTAAAAACGGCAAGTGGCTGGAAGTGCTGGGCTGCGGCATGGTTCACCCGAACGTGCTGCGCAACGTCGGCATCGACCCGGAAGTGTACTCCGGCTTCGCGTTTGGTATGGGCATGGAGCGTCTGACCATGCTGCGCTATGGCGTGACCGATTTACGCGCTTTCTTCGAAAACGATCTGCGTTTCCTCAAACAGTTTAAATAAGGGCAGGACAGAACAATGAAATTCAGTGAACTGTGGTTACGCGAATGGGTGAACACCGCGCTTGATAGCGAGGCACTCTCTAACCAGATCACCATGGCTGGCCTGGAAGTCGACGGCGTTGATCCTGTTGCCGGCGCCTTCAACGGCGTGGTGGTGGGCGAAGTGGTGGAGTGCGGTCAGCACCCGAACGCAGACAAACTGCGGGTGACCAAAATTAACGTCGGTGGCGAACGCCTGCTGGATATCGTCTGCGGCGCGCCAAACTGCCGCCAGGGCTTGAAAGTGGCCGTAGCCACCGTCGGCGCAGTGCTGCCGGGCGATTTCAAAATCAAAGCGGCAAAACTGCGTGGTGAGCCGTCGGAAGGGATGCTGTGCTCTTTCTCTGAGCTGGGTATTTCCGACGATCATAACGGCATCATTGAGCTGCCGGCTGATGCGCCAATCGGTACCGACATCCGCGAATACCTGAAACTCGATGACAACACCATCGAAATCAGCGTGACGCCGAACCGTGCCGACTGCTTAGGGATTATCGGCGTTGCTCGTGATGTGGCGGTGCTGAACCAGACCGAACTGAACGCACCGGAGATTACCCCGGTTGCCGCTACCATCAACGACACCCTGCCAATCCAGGTTGATGCCGCTGATGCCTGCCCACGCTACCTCGGTCGCGTAGTGAAAGGGATCAACGTTAAAGCCCCTACACCACTGTGGATGAAAGAGAAGCTGCGTCGCTGCGGCATCCGTTCAATCGATGCGGTGGTTGACGTGACCAACTACGTTCTGCTGGAGCTGGGTCAGCCGATGCACGCGTTCGATAAAGATCGAATCGAAGGCGGGATCGTGGTGCGCATGGCGAAAGAGGGCGAAACGCTGGTACTGCTGGACGGTAGCGAAGCGAAGCTGAATGCCGATACGCTGGTGATTGCCGATCACGGCAAAGCGCTGGCGATGGGCGGCATCTTTGGCGGCGACCACTCTGGCGTCAATGATGAAACACAAAACGTGCTGCTGGAGTGTGCATTCTTCAGCCCGCTGTCCATCACCGGTCGCGCGCGCCGTCATGGCCTGCATACCGATGCCTCCCACCGCTACGAGCGCGGCGTGGATCCTGCGCTGCAGCACAACGCGATGGAGCGTGCAACGCGCCTGCTGATCGATATCTGCGGTGGCGAAGCCGGTCCGGTTATTGATGTCACCAGCGTTGAACATCTGCCGAAATGTGCAACCATCACCCTGCGTCGCAGCAAGCTGGACCGCCTGATTGGCCATCACATTGCCGATGCGCAGGTGAGCGATATTCTGCGTCGTCTGGGCTGCGAAGTGACCGACGGTCAGGACCAGTGGACAGCCGTTGCGCCAAGCTGGCGTTTCGATATCTCGATCGAAGAAGATCTGGTCGAAGAAGTGGCCCGCGTATACGGCTACAACAACATCCCTGATGAGCCGGTGCAGGCCGGTCTGGTGATGGGTTCACACCGCGAAGCGGATCTCTCGCTGAAGCGTGTGAAAACCCTGCTTAACGACAAAGGCTTCCAGGAAGTGATCACCTACAGTTTCGTTGATCCGAAAGTGCAGCAACTGATCCACCCAGGCCAGGAAGCGTTGATCCTGCCAAGCCCGATTTCCAGCGAAATGTCCGCAATGCGCCTGTCGCTGCTGACCGGTTTGCTCAGCACTATCGTCTATAACCAGAATCGCCAGCAGAACCGCGTGCGTATCTTCGAGACCGGCCTGCGCTTTGTCCCGGATACTCAGGCCAATCTGGGCATTCGTCAGGACCTGATGCTGGCGGGCGCAATGTGCGGCAACCGCTATGAAGAGCACTGGGATCTGATTAAAAACAGTGTCGATTTTTACGATTTGAAAGGCGACCTCGAGTCTGTTCTCGAACTGACCGGTAAATTGTCTGAAATTGAGTTCCGTGCTGAGGCCATTCCAGCCCTGCATCCGGGGCAAAGTGCGGCGATTTATCTGCACGGTGAACGCGTTGGTTTCATTGGCGTTGTCCACCCTGAACTGGAGCGTAAACTCGACCTGAACGGCCGTACGCTGGCGTTTGAGCTGGAGTGGAACAAGGTCGCAGACCGCGTCATTCCTCAGGCTCAGGAGGTTTCTCGCTTCCCTGCAAACCGTCGTGATATCGCTGTTGTGGTGGCCGAAAACGTGCCTGCCGCAGATGTTTTGGCCGAATGTAAGAAAGTTGGCGTAAATCAGGTAGTTGGCGTAAACTTATTTGACGTGTACCGCGGCAAGGGCGTAGCAGAGGGCTTTAAGAGCCTGGCTATCAGCCTTATCCTTCAGGATACCAGCCGTACACTCGAAGAAGAGGAGATTGCCGCTACCGTCGCCAAATGTGTAGAGGCATTAAAAGAGCGATTCCAGGCATCATTGAGGGATTGAACCTATGGCGCTTACAAAAGCTGAAATGTCCGAATATCTGTTTGATAAGCTTGGGCTTAGCAAACGGGATGCCAAAGAGCTGGTTGAGCTGTTTTTCGAAGAGATCCGTCGCGCTCTGGAAAACGGTGAGCAGGTAAAACTCTCCGGCTTTGGTAACTTTGATTTGCGCGACAAGAATCAACGTCCGGGCCGCAACCCTAAAACGGGTGAGGATATTCCCATTACAGCTCGCCGCGTGGTGACCTTCAGACCCGGCCAGAAGTTAAAAAGCCGTGTCGAAAATGCTTCACCCAAAGCAGAGTGATACTATCTAACTAAAAAGGCCGCTGATGCGGCCTTTTTTCTTTGCGCTCCCGTAAACCCACCGTAAAATCAATTACATCATTCATCCGCAAAATGACTCACATGCCCGAATTTGCCCGCCAGCAATACCGTTCCGACCTGCGTAAGGTGCTATTGCTGCTGGTTGCGCTGGTGCTTGCGCTGGGGTTCAGCCTCTGCGCCGGTGAACAATGGATCGGTCCCGAGGCGTGGTTTGGCCCGCAGGGTAAGCTATTCATCTGGCAAATCCGTTTGCCGCGCACCCTGGCCGTGGTGCTGGTGGGGGCTGCGCTGGCCCTGAGCGGGACAATCATGCAGGCCCTGTTCGATAACCCGCTGGCGGAACCCGGGCTGTTAGGGGTATCGAACGGTGCCGGAGTGGGGCTCATCGCCGCTGTAATGCTGGGCGGCGGCGCACTTTCAGGCTGGGGATTAAGCCTCTGCGCTATCGCCGGGGCACTCTTCATCACGGTTATCCTGCTGCGTTTCGCCCGCCGTCATCTCTCCTCCAGCCGCCTGCTCCTTGCCGGGGTGGCGCTGGGGATCATCTGTAGCGCCCTGATGACCTGGGCGGTCTATTTCTCCACCTCATTCGATCTGCGCCAGCTGATGTACTGGATGATGGGCGGTTTTGGCGGCGTGGACTGGGGGCAGGGCTGGCTGATGCTGCTGCTGGTCCCGGCCATCGTCTGGGCCTGTTTCCAGTCCTCACCGCTCAATATCCTGGTGTTGGGTGAGATATCCGCCCGTCAGCTGGGATTGCCGCTGGCGTTCTGGCGTAATACGCTGGTGATCGCCATCGGCTGGATGGTAGGGGTGAGCGTCGCATTGGCCGGGGCGATTAGTTTTATCGGCCTTATTATCCCCCACATGCTGCGTTTGTGCGGGATCACCGATCATCGGCTGCTGTTACCCGCTGCGGCGGTGACAGGCGGCGCGACGCTGCTGATTGCCGATATTATTGCGCGCCTGGCGCTGACTGCCGCTGAACTGCCAATTGGCGTTGTGACGGCCACGCTGGGCGCGCCTGTGTTTATCTGGCTACTCTTAAAAGCCGGACGTTAGTGCAGCCAATCTGATCTACAACCTGAGGGAAAGCTATGCCGAACGATATTCTGAACACCGAAGTGACGACCATTGATGGAGAAAAAACCACCCTGGAAGGCTATAAAGGCCAGGTTCTGCTGGTGGTGAACGTGGCCTCGAAATGCGGCCTGACGCCGCAGTACGAGCAGCTCGAAAACATCCACAAAGCATGGGAAAAGGACGGTTTTACCGTACTCGGTTTCCCGTGCAACCAGTTTCTCGGCCAGGAGCCAGGTAGCGAAGAGGAGATCAAAACTTTCTGCAGCACCACCTATGGCATCACCTTCCCGATGTTCAGCAAAGTCGAGGTCAATGGCGACGCGCGTCATCCGCTGTATCAAAAATTGATTGCCGCCGCACCGGTAGCCGTCGCCCCTGAAAGCAGCGGTTTTTATGAGCGTCTGGCGAGTAAAGGCCGTGCGCCGCTCTATCCTGATGACATTTTATGGAATTTCGAAAAATTCCTGATTGGCCGTGACGGTGAAGTGGTCCAGCGTTTTGCGCCGGATATGACCCCTGAGGATCCGATCCTGATGGAAGCTATCAAGCTGGCACTCGCGAAATAATGTCGATGCTGATGCAGCTCGATGGGGTAACGGAACCCGGGCGTCTGCAGCCGCTTACCGGCCAGGTCAATGCGGGGGAGATCCTGCACCTCGTCGGGCCGAACGGTGCCGGAAAAAGCACGCTGCTGGCCCGGATGGCGGGGTTAACTGTCGGCGAAGGGGAGGTCGTGTTTCACGGCCAACCGCTGGCGGCCTGGACCTCCGCTTCGCTGGCCTGCCGTCGGGCCTATCTGGCCCAGCAGCAAACCCCGCCGTTCGCCATGCCCGTCTGGCACTATCTGACGCTGCATCAGTACGACAGTCAGCAAAAAGCGCTGTTGAGCGAAGTCGCTGCGGCGCTGGGCGTCGAGGACAAGCTGTCGCGCCACACCAGCCAGCTCTCCGGGGGTGAATGGCAGCGCGTGCGCCTCGCGGCCGTCATTTTGCAGATCCATCCTGGCGGCAACCCGCATGGTCAGCTGTTGTTACTGGATGAGCCGATGAACAGCCTCGATGTCGCCCAACAGGTTGCCCTCGACAGGGTGCTCAGCGCACTGGCGCGTCAGGGGATTGCCATTGTGATGAGCAGCCACGATCTGAACCATACCCTACGCCATGCGCACCGCGTCTGGCTGCTGAAGCGCGGTCAACTGATTGCCAGCGGTGCGCGCGACAGCGTGCTGACGCCGCCGAATCTGGCCCGTGCTTATGATATGTCGTTCCGACGTCTGGATATAGAAGGTCACAGAATGATCATCTCGACGTCCCAGGAATAATCGACAGTTGCGAAGCGGCACAGACACAGGCTAAATTACGGAAATCGATAAAAACCAGGGGTTTCGTCTGAAATGCGATACTGTTTTCTTTTGCTGATCGCGCTATTGCTTGCAGGATGCAGTAGCCACCGTGCCCCACCGCCCAACGCGCGGCTGTCCGATTCTATTGCGGTGATAGCCAGCCTCAACGATCAGTTGCATAACTGGGGCGGGACGCCGTATCGCTACGGGGGTATGAGCCGCCGCGGAGTCGACTGTTCGGGCTTTGTGCTGATGACCTTCCGCGATCGCTTTGCCTTGCAGCTGCCGCGCGAAACCCGTCAGCAGGCGAATATCGGCACTGAAATTAACAAAGACGATCTCCTGCCCGGCGACCTGGTGTTTTTCAAAACCGGATCCGGAGAAAGTGGCCTGCATGTGGGTATTTACGATACCGACAATCAATTTATTCACGCCTCTACCAGTCGGGGCGTAATGCGATCTTCACTCGATAATGTTTACTGGCGTAAAAACTTCTGGCAGGCCAGACGCATCTAACCCTTGTCGCGCCGTTCGGCGCGGCACCTTCCGTTAACAGTTAAATCCGCGCATTCCGGGCTATACTTTCAATGTAATTATTAGCGGATGAATTAATCAGACGCTCTTTTTGGTGGGGGAGGGAAAACTGGCTATTAATAGATATCCAGGATAAGATTATTTTCGGGACTAAGGAAAATCCGATATTCAAATGGAACGAATGAAATCATTCTTATTACACGTCATAACGCTAAATTGCTCTCGCTTAAGTTTCAGGATGTTTTGTATTGTCTTTAATGTGGGGCGGACACCATGATTGTCACGCTGGATAATGCTTATCAATCGGAACTTTTATTCCTCCCTGCGCGCCATGATTCAGGGGTACTTAAAGGTATTGAAATAGTCGTCAACTTTGTCGGTGTCCACTCTCGGGTGCGTATTCCGACGGAACTGGTGCTGGCGTATCTGTCGCCCGTGCAAGAGTTGGCGCTGTTTCACGAAAAGCTGGCCTTACTCGAGACCTGCAAACTGTTTTTTATTCAGCAACAACTTAATGCGTGGATAAATATTTCGCCAGCCATTGTTGAGTATCTAATAATGGATGGGAAGGGTGTTTCAATATGTGAGCGTTACCCGTGGCTGGAGTTTTCGATAAATGAGAATTATCCCGATCTGAATAAAGGCAATATGAATACGGTGCTGATGAACTTCGCGCTGCGCTTTCCGCTGGTGCTCGCCAATTTTGGTGCCGGTGATGCCTCGACCAAAGCCATTTTCAATGGCCTGTTTAATCGGGTGGCGCTGGATAAAAACTTCATCCAGCAGCATTTGACCGATAATACTTTTGATCCCTTTTTACGGGCGATCGTCAGCCAGGTCACACCCTATTGTCAGGCGGTGATGGTGGGCGGCGTAGATGATGCCAGCATCTTGCAGCGCTTATCCCCTTATCAGTTCAGCGCAATGCAGGGAAATCTCTGGCCCCCGGTAACCGTCGACAAAATTACCAGCCTGGTACAGGGATAACCCTTGTAATACCCGGTGTTTAACCCTCGCTAAACCCACTACACTAAAGGCAGGAGGACCTATGACCCTGTCTTTTACCGCACGCTGGCACGATGAACTGCCGGGCTTTTATACCGCACTGAACCCTACGCCATTGAGCAACGCTCGCCTTGTCTGGCATAACGCGTCGCTGGCCGAAGAACTTGCCGTTCCCGCCGCACTGTTTACGCCTGAGCAGGGCGCGGGCGTCTGGGGAGGCGAAACATTACTGCCGGGGATGCAGCCGCTGGCGCAGGTTTATAGCGGGCATCAGTTTGGCGTCTGGGCCGGGCAGCTCGGCGACGGGCGCGGCATCCTGCTCGGTGAGCAGCAACTCGCCAACGGGCAGACCGTCGACTGGCACCTGAAAGGCGCAGGCCTAACGCCTTACTCACGGATGGGTGACGGGCGCGCGGTGCTGCGCTCGACGATCCGTGAAAGCCTGGCCTCGGAAGCGATGCATGCACTCGGGATCCCGACCTCGCGCGCGCTGTCGATTGTCACCAGCGACACAATGGTGGCGCGCGAAACCATGGAGCAGGGCGCGATGCTGATGCGCATTGCGCAAAGCCACGTCCGCTTCGGCCATTTCGAACACTTTTATTATCGCCGCGAGCCGGACAAAGTCCGCCAGCTGGCAGATTTTGTGATTAACCATCACTGGCCGCAGTTCAAAGACGACGCCGATAAATATCTGCTCTGGTTCCGTGACGTGGTCGCGCGTACCGCCTCGTTGATGGCCTGCTGGCAAACTGTCGGCTTTGCCCACGGGGTAATGAACACCGATAACATGTCGATCCTCGGCCTGACCATCGACTACGGCCCTTATGGCTTTCTCGATGACTACCAGCCGGGCTTTATCTGCAACCACTCTGACTATCAGGGTCGTTACAGCTTTGATAATCAGCCTTCTGTTGGCCTGTGGAATCTACAGCGTCTGGCGCAGTCGCTGTCGCCGTTTATCGACGTTGAGGCACTGAACGACGCGCTGGACAGCTATCAGGAAGTGCTGTTGCAGCAGTTCGGCAAGCTGATGCGCCGCAAGCTGGGGCTGATGACGCAGGAGAAGGGCGATAACGACATCCTTAATGCCCTGTTTGCGCTGATGGCGCGGGAAGGCAGCGACTTTACCCGCACCTTCCGCATGCTGGGACAGACCGAGCAGCACAGTGCCGCCTCGCCGTTGCGCGATGAGTTTATCGACCGTCAGGCCTTTGATGACTGGTTTGCCAGTTACCGCGCGCGTCTGGCGCAGGAGAACGTGGCCGATGACGTGCGTCAGGCGCAGATGAATGCGGTCAACCCGGCGATGGTATTGCGCAACTGGCTGGCCCAGCGGGCCATCGATCAGGCTGAAAAAGGCGATTACGCCGAGCTGCACCGCTTACATGAAGCGTTGCGCACGCCGTTTGTCGATCGCGATGATGACTATGTCTGCCGCCCACCCGACTGGGGTAAGCGGCTGGAAGTGAGTTGCTCGAGCTAAGGGGCGAGAAAAACCTGCGGGGTGGCGTTCAGCGGATGCTGGCCAACGTGAACCTGAGCGCCATACCAGCGTGCAAGGTCATCGGCCTGCAGCACCGTTTGTGGCGCCCCCTGCGAGACAATTTGGCCCGCGTGCAGCAGCACGATCCGGTCGGCCCATAATGCGGCAAGATTAAGATCGTGCAGCACCACGCAGACGTGCAAGTTTCCCTGAGCGGTTAACGCTTTCAGCAGGCGCAGCAGATGCTGCTGATGGTAGAGATCCAGCGCCGAGGTCGGCTCATCCAGAAACAGCCAGCCGCGCGGCGTACCGTCGCTCCACAGCTGCGCCAGCGCGCGGGCCAGCTGCACTCGCTGCTGTTCCCCGCCCGACAGCGCCGCGTATTGCCGTCCGGCAAGCGGCAGACAGCCGGTAATGTGCATGACTTCGCGGACAATCTGCGGCTCGGGCTGTTGCGTCCAGGGTGAACGCCCCATCCCGATCACCGCTTCCACCGGCCAGTCAAATCCCAGCTGGGCGTGCTGGCGCATCACCGCACGCTGTCGCGACAGGGCCTGCGTATTCCAGGCATTCAGCGTTTTTCCGCCCAGCCAACAGCGCCCGGCGTCCGGTTTAAGATAGCCGGTCAGCAGGCGCAGCAGGGTGGATTTCCCCGCACCGTTGGGGCCGATCAGCGCCACCAGTTCACCCTGGGCAAGCGAGAGCGATACGTCGCGCAGTACCGCCCGACCGGCCACGTTGTAAGTCAATTCTTCGGCAAGAAAGGGTTCAGCCATGCTGACCTCCACGGCGGAAAATGAGCCACAGGAACCACGGCGCGCCGAGAATGCTGGTCAGCAGGCCGACCGGCATCTCCGCCGGGGCCACCAGCGTGCGCGCGGCGGTGTCGGCAATCAGCAGCAGAAACGCCCCTGCAAGCACCGAGCCGGGGATCACCGCCCGGTGATCCGAGCCCAGCCACATGCGCATCAGGTGCGGCACCACCAGCCCGATAAAACCAATCACCCCGCTGACTGCCACCGCGGCGGCCACCAGCAGAGCGCTGCACAACAGCAAAATGCGCTGGACGATCCGCACATCCACGCCCAGATAGTGCGCCTCTTCCTCGCCAAGCTGCAGCAGGTTCAGCGCCGCCGCCAGCCGCCAGATAATGAACACCGTCGGGATCATCAGCGAGGCGACCGCCAGCAGCGTGGACCACTGGGCCTGGCCGAGGCTGCCCATTCCCCACAGCGAAAGCTGACGCAGTTGGGCATCGTTACTCACCCACGACAGCACGCCAACCGCCGCACCGCACAGGGCATTGATGGCGATCCCCACCAGCAGCAGGCGCGACAACGAGCTATCGCGCTGCTGGCTGAGCAGGAAAATCACCACGGTGGCCGCCAGCGCGCCGAGAAAGGCCGCCAGCATTGGGGCGTACAGCATCAGAAGCGCAGGCAGGGTGATTGGCAGCACCACCCACAGGGCGACGGCGCAGGCCGCGCCGCTGCTGATCCCCAGCAAGCCGGGGTCGGCCAGCGGATTGCGAAACAGCCCCTGCATCACGCAGCCCGCCAGCGCCAGCGACGCGCCTATCACCAGCGCCAGCAGCACGCGCGGCAGGCGAATGGTGAACCAGATCTGGCGCAGCGCCTCGTCACTGCTGTTCCACAGCAGGCTCACAGGCAGACGCAACGCGCCAAAACCGGTGGCCAGCAGGGTCATCAGCGACAGCAATACCGCCAGCCCCCACAGTGAGCAGTGGATACGCCGGGGCATCAGGGCAACTGCTCCGCCCGGGCGCGCAGTTGGCCAATGGCCTCCGGCGTGCGCACGCTAAAGCCGAGCAGCGCCATGTCGTCAATCTGCAGCACCTGTTTATTGCGACCCGCCGGGGTTTGCGCCAGACCTGGCAGCTTCCACAGATTGGCTTCCCCGCCCAGGGCTTTAACCCCGTCCTTAGAAATCAGCACCAGATCCGGCTGGCTGGCGATCACCCCTTCCTGGGACAGCGGCTGATAGCGGGAGAATCCCTGCATCGCATTGTGTAAACCCGCCGCGCGGATCGCCGCATCAGCGCCGGTGTCCTGACCTGCCGCCATCGCGGTCATTCCGCCGTGGTTGAGGATAAACAGCACCCGCTTATTAAGCGACGTTGTGGGCAGGGCGGCCAGCTGTTGACGCAGGCTGCTGCGCAGGGCTTCACCTTCGGTTTCCCGGTGCGTGGCTTGCGCCACGACGCGAACCTTCTCGTCAATCACGCTCAGGGTGTTGCTGGCCGGAACTGTCACCACGTTGACCTGACTCTGGCCGACCTGCTTCAGCGCCAGCGAGGGCTGCGCCTGGGCGCTGGCTAACACCAGCGTCGGGCGCATCGCGAGGATCCCCTCGGCATTCAGCTGGCGCAGGTAGCCCACGTCCGGCAGCGAAACGGCCTGCGCGGGCCACTGGCTGGTGCTGTCACGCGCTACCAGCGACGTTTCCGCCCCCAGCGCGTAGACAATCTCAGTCACGTCGCCCCCCAGGGTGACGATCTTCTGTTGGCTGGCGGCAAAGGCCGCCAGCGGGAGCGCGGCAATCAGAACCAGCAGTTTTCTCATGCGGCCAGCCCTTTTACCGTCAGGGCATCAATCTGCGCCCGCCACTGGTTTTGTTCGGGTTCGCCTTCGGTACGCTGACCGTACAGCTGGGCGATTTGGGTGCCGTCGGCGGCAAACAGCTCGAGGCTGGTCACGTGGCCATCGGCGGTCGGCTTACGCGTTACCCAGGTCTCGGCGATGGTCTCTTCCAGCAGGTGCAGGGTAAATGCCGGGTTGAAGATGTTCAGCCAGCCTTTCATCGGTACCACTTTCTCAATGGTGCCGGTGAAGATCTGCACGCAGCCGCGGTTGCCGACGAAGATCATGATTTCGTTAGCATCCTGACGGGCAGTCGCCAGCAGCTGGGCCAGGGCGCTGTTATCGACCTGACAGGCGAGATCATCACCCACCAGACGGAACGCCTGCTGGCGCGTCAGGCTGTGGCGTTTCAGTAAGCCGAAGAACTGGTGCACGTCGGTCATTGCGCGCCACTCGCTGTCGACCGCTGCGGCGTCTGCATTGGCAACATTCACTGCAGCATCGGCGGCTTTGTGCTCCAGTGGCGCGTTATCAGCGACGGTAAAGCGGGCCAGTACTTCGCCCCAGGCGGACAGGTCGGTATTGTCGGTGGTGTACACCTTCAGCAGCGCATCGCCCTGATGGTCGAAGAACTGAATGCTCTGACGTACGCCACGGGCGCTGGTTTCTCGGATCGTAAACACGCTCGCCCATTGATTGAGGAACAGGCGCAGATCCAGCGCGCGCGGGTTCAGCACCAGCCCGGCGTGGCCGTTAAGGTGTTGATGGGTGAACGTCCCGACCTGCTCATGCACCGCGTATTCGTTGCGGCAGATGCATTTGGTTTCGCCAACGGCTTCCAGTGCGCCGATGATCTCGCGGATCTCGCCGTGCAGGCGCGCGGCATCGTGGCCCACGCGCGCCCAGCTCAGCTCGGCTTCGCTGATGTTCATCAGACCGGCGATATCGCGCGCGTATTTGCCCGGATTCTCTTCTTTCAGCTCAAGCCAGCGTGTGTAGTGATTCATTGTCTCTTCCTTCCAGATAAAAGCCCCGGAAGAACCGGGGCAGGGTAATTACCACTGATAACTGACGAAAATCTTGCCGTTGCGACCGTCCTGCGGGATGCCCTGCGGCGACCAGTACTCTTTGTCGAAGGCATTACCCAGCACCAGGGTGGTGGTGACGCCCTTCAGCGCCTGCTGGCCCTGATAGCTAACGTAGAAATCATTCACCGCGTAGCCAGGCTGTTTGCTGGTGCCGCTGCTCACGTGGGTTGAACGATCGGCGAAGGTGCCGATCCAGCCGACGTTAAAGCCGCTCTGCGCCACCGGGATGTCCAGCTTGCTGGAGACGGTATCCGGGCTGATGCTGGAGATGTACTCCCCGGTGTCGGTATCTTTGCCACGGGTGCGGTTATAGGCCACGTCGAGGCTGAACAGGCTGGCGGAGTATTTCGCCATCACGTCCCAGCCCCAGATTTTGGCGTTCGGTACGTTGTACGACATGGTGGTAGCGGCGGCGAAATCGACGGTGGTGGAGATGTAATCTTTGGCGTTGGTATCAAAGTAGCTGGCTTTGAACTCCAGCGCGTCATTAGCCAGCATCAGATCGTCGAAGCGCAGGCCAAAGCCGTACTCCTGGGTTTCGTTGGTTTCCGGACGCAGATTCGGGTTCGGCACCCAGTAGTTAGTGTAGAAGCGGCCAATCGAGAAGTGTTTGGCGTCGTTGTACATTTCGCCCATTGTCGGCGCGCGGAACGCCTGCGCGTAGGATCCGAACAGCATCAGCCACTCGGCCGGGGTTACGGTGATCCCGGCGCGGGAGGACCATTTATCGGCATCCACATCGTCATAGCCGTCGCTGCTGCCGCTGTAGTTATCGTAGCGGGTGCCGCCGAGCAGGGTGATCGGCAGATCGCGCAGGGTAATCTCATCCTGGATCCAGCCGGAGCTGAAATCGATGTTGGCATCCGGGAAGCCGGTGGTGGCGCCAGCCGGTTCTTGCTCCTGACGGTAATACTCGCCGCCGTAGGTCAGCAGGTGTGAAGCAAAGGAGTCGGCAAACAGGCGGGTGCGGTTTTCGACCTTCGCGCCTTTGGTGGTCTGCTGACGGAATTCGCCGGAGCCATCGACGTTCTGGGCATTAATGCGCGCTTCTGACCAGTAGACTTTCGCATCGGCATTCAGCCAGTCGTTACCTTCCGGGGCGATGTGATAGCCCAGTTGCGCATCGCGCTGAATGGTAGAGCGGTCGGTCATCGGGTTAGAGGCGTCATCCGCGTCAATGGTCTGCGGGTTTTTCGGCTCCTGCGCGGCGTTGTTGTAATAGCGCAGCGAGCCGTTCAGGGACTGGGCGCTGTCCAGCTGCCAGCTACCTTTGGCCAGCATGTTGTTGATCGACTCGTCATTCGGTGCCGTCCCGCCGCCGCCCTGGCGGATATCGCCGCGATCGCGGCTGGACCAGGCGACCAGTCCGTCGAGGGTATCGGTGCGGCCAAAGGCGCTGGCACCCATCCCGAGGCTGTGATCGCCGGTGGCGGCGGTGCTGAACACGCGGAATCCGCTGTCCTGGCCAGGCTGCAGCAGATCTTTGGCATCGGCAGTGTCATAGGCGATCACCCCGCCCATCGCACCGCTGCCGTACAGCAGAGCAGACGGACCGCGCACAATCTCGATGCGTTTGATCAGCGCCGGGTCGAGGAAGGTGCTGTTCAGGTGCCCGGTATCGGTGCCCTGACGAACGCCATCCACCAGCACCAGCACGCCGCGACGATCGTAGCCGCGCAGATTTACATCCTGGCCGTTGGTGCGGCCGGTGCCGTCGAGCGTCAGGCCCGGAACGTGGCGCAGCAGATCGGCGGCGGAGCTGGCGGTTTGATTTTCCGGGGCGGTGGCGTCAATGACGCTCACCATCATCGGCGCTTCAAAGGCGCTGCGGGCGTTGCCGGTGGCGGTAACGGTCATCTCTTCGGAAGCCGCAACAGCGGCACCCGGCAGGGCACTGAGGATCGCCAGCGCCAACAGCGACGGGCGTAAAGACGCGGTATTCAGGTATGGCATTAGCCACTCTCCATTAAAAAAAAGTGAAAAGCGCTGGCTGCCTGGGGATTACCTGGGTGGCTGGCGAGGTGCTTATTTTGTGAGGATCAATTTTCCGGCATGTGTCTGGCGCAGCAGATAGTGCTGACCGTCATGCTCGATAATGACGCGCCCTTCGTTGCCCAACAGCTCTTTGCTGTTGATGCGGCGATCGGTCGCGACGGGTACTGGCTGTGTGGTCTTTTCTGGATGAGGAAGCGTTGCGGCGATGTTATCCATACGTGACATAATGTTTTTCAAAATAATTATCAATGTAACAATGATAATCATTATCAACAAATCGATTTTAACGGCAAGTTTTTTTATGTAAAAACAGTCAAAGGATCAAATTTCGAATAAAAGAGGGGAAAAGCAGCGGGTTAGGTGAGATGCGCCCCGGCAAAAAGTACCGGGGCGGGCGGTCAGTCACCGTAGCCCGGTAAGCGAAGCGCCACCGGGTAGAGGATTTAGAAACGGGCGTCTACCGCCGAGGCGAGTTTTTCCAGCAGCAGTTCGGTGTCTTCCCAGCTCAGGCAAGGGTCGGTAATCGACTGGCCGTAGGTGATCGGCTGACCAACCACCACTTTTTGCGTGCCTTCCCGCAAGAAGCTTTCTGCCATTATCCCGGCAATGGCGGTGGAGCCGTTGCGGATCTGCTGGCAAACCTCATCGCAGACGTCCAGCTGGCGACGATGCTGTTTCTGGCAGTTGCCGTGGCTGAAATCTATCACCAGCTGTTCGGGCAGGTCGAACTCGCGCAGGGTGTCGCAGGCTTCAGCGATATCCTGCGGGTGATAGTTCGGCTGCTTGCCGCCGCGCATAATGATATGGCCGTACGGGTTGCCGCTGGTCTGATAGATGGTCATCTGGCCGGTTTTATCCGGGGAGAGGAACATATGGCTGGCGCGGGCGGCACGAATGGCATCCACCGCAATGCGCGTGTTGCCGTCGGTGCCGTTTTTAAAGCCGACCGGGCAAGAGAGCGCCGAGGCCATTTCCCGGTGGATCTGGCTTTCGGTGGTGCGTGCGCCAATGGCGCCCCAGCTGATCAGATCGGCGATAAACTGTCCGGTCACCATATCGAGGAATTCGGTGGCGGTCGGGACGCCCAGCGCGTTCACCTGCAGCAGCAGCTTGCGGGCCAGCTCAATGCCGTGGTTAACGCGGTAACTGCCGTTCAGATCGGGGTCAGAAATCAGGCCTTTCCAGCCCACCACGGTGCGCGGTTTTTCAAAGTAGGTGCGCATCACGATTTCCAGCCGCGCGGCGTGCTTGTCGCGCAGCCCTTTCAGGCGCTGGGCATAATCCATCGCCGCATCAAGGTCGTGAATAGAGCAAGGGCCAACAATGACCAGCAGGCGACGATCTTCGCCATTCAGGATTTTTTCAATACGTTTGCGTGACGTTGTCACATTTTCTGCCACTGCCGCACAGACGGGATGCCGTTGGGCCAGTTCGGCTGGCGTCACCAGGCTATCGATACGCGCCGTGCGCAGTTCATCGGTTTTGTTCATGGTATTTCTCAGAATGTAGTGCTTCATCGGTAACTTACCGGGAAGTGATGGGCATCACCTTAAACCAATCCCCGCTGATTTCAAGTGCAGGGCATCACTGCCCTGGCATGGGGTGGGAGTATACCTGAACGTGAACTTTCGTACTAGTCTGTTAGTACATGCGGCGGTTAAGGCCCATGATATCAAGGATCTTGGTGGCGATTTCTTCTACGGAATAGTTGGTGCTGTTCAGCCACGGAATATTGTTTTTCCGGTACAGGGCTTCGACTTCCGCCACCTCAAGGCGACACTGGCGCATCGACGCGTAGCGGCTGTTCTCCCGGCGCTCTTCACGGATCGCCGCCAGCCTTTCCGGGTTAATGGTCAGGCCAAACAGCTTGTGCTGCAGCGGTTTCAGCGCGGCGGGAAGCACCAGGTTATCCATGTCGTCGGCAATAAAGGGGTAGTTGGCGGCACGGATACCAAACTGCAGGGCCAGATAGAGGCTGGTGGGGGTTTTGCCGCAGCGCGAGACGCCGAGCAAAATCACCTGCGCCTGGTCGAGATTACGCATCGAAATGCCGTCATCATGGGCAAGGGTGTAGTCAATCGCGGCGATACGCGCGTCGTACTTGATGATATTTGCCGGGTTCAGGCCATGGGTGCGGTGGGCTACCGGGGTCGGTTCCAGCTTCAGTTCCTGCTGCAGCGGAGCCACCAGCGCCTGCACGATGTCCTGACAAAAGCCTTCGCTCTGCAAAATGATGGTGCGTATTTCCGGGATTACAATCGAATAAAATACCAGCGGGCGCTCGCCGGTTTGCTGGAAGAGGGCATCGATTTGATCTTTAACCGCTCTGGCGCGGCTTTCGTTTTCGACAAACGGCAGGGTGATGCTGTTGATGGCGACCGGGAATTGCGACATCACCGCGTGGCCCAGCACTTCGGCGGTGATCGCCGTACCATCGGAAATATAAAAAACGTGGCGATCGACAGCATTATCCATTTTGCGCACCTTATCTATCAGCGGTAATTGCCTGAAAGCATAAATTAAAAAAGTAAAATACAACAGCCAACGGGGTGCGGAAATTAAAAGTGAAACAGTATTTTTATTTTTAATGAAAGGGGTGTTTCATTTTTAAAAATCACCTTAAAGTCTGATATTTTTTGTGGGAATCTATATTAATCATCAGGTTATGATTTAAGCGGGAACTGTCTTAAAAGCTAAAAAATAAAAGTGCTTACACGATTCACCGTTTTTTTAGCGCGGATAAATATGCCAGTATAAATACGCAGTAAGGAGTTTCTTAAAACCCGTTCATATATCATAAAAGGATTGTTTCGATGTCCAACAATGGCTCGTCACCGCTGGTGCTTTGGTATAACCAACTCGGCATGAATGATGTAGACAGAGTTGGAGGCAAAAATGCCTCCCTGGGTGAAATGATTACCAATCTGTCCAGTATGGGTGTCTCCGTACCGAATGGATTTGCCACCTCCGCCGATGCGTTTAACGACTTTTTAGACCAAAGCGGCGTAAACCAGCGCATTTACGAACTACTGGATCACACGGACATTGATGATGTTTCTGAGCTTGCGAAAGCCGGGGCACAGATCCGCCAGTGGATCATCGATACACCTTTCCAGCCTGAACTGGAACACGCTATTCACGACGCCTATAACCAGCTCTCCGCTGATGATGCCCAGGCCTCTTTCGCCGTGCGCTCCTCCGCCACCGCCGAAGATATGCCGGACGCCTCGTTTGCCGGCCAGCAGGAGACCTTCCTCAACGTGCAGGGCTATGATGCCGTGCTGGTGGCGGTCAAACATGTTTTTGCCTCCCTGTTTAATGACCGCGCCATCTCCTATCGCGTGCATCAGGGTTACGACCACCGCGGCGTCGCGCTGTCGGCGGGCGTGCAGCGCATGGTGCGTTCGGATCTGGCTTCCTCAGGCGTGATGTTCTCTATTGATACTGAATCGGGTTTCGATCAGGTGGTCTTTATCACTTCTGCCTGGGGTCTGGGCGAGATGGTGGTGCAGGGCGCGGTCAACCCGGACGAGTTCTACGTACACAAACCGACGCTGGCTGCGGATCGTCCGGCCATCGTGCGTCGCACCATGGGATCGAAAAAGATCCGCATGATTTACGCTCCGTCGCAGGAGCACGGCAAGCAGGTTCGCATTGAGGATGTGCCGCAGGAGCAGTGCGACCGCTTCTCGTTGACCGATGCCGAAGTGCAGGAGCTGGCGAAGCAGGCAGTGCAGATTGAAAAACACTACGGCCGCCCGATGGATATCGAGTGGGCGAAAGACGGCAACACCGGCAAACTGTTTATTGTGCAGGCGCGCCCGGAAACCGTGCGCTCGCGCGGCCAGGTGATGGAGCGTTATACGCTGCATGCGCAGGGCAATATTATCGCCGAGGGCCGCGCTATCGGTCACCGCATCGGCGCGGGCCCGGTGAAAGTGATCCACGACATCAGCGAGATGAACCGCATCCAGCCGGGCGACGTGCTGGTCACCGACATGACCGACCCGGACTGGGAACCGATCATGAAAAAGGCCGCGGCGATTGTCACCAACCGTGGCGGGCGTACCTGTCACGCGGCGATTATCGCCCGTGAGCTGGGTATTCCGGCAGTAGTCGGCTGCGGCGACGCCACCGAGCGCATGAAGGACGATGAGAACGTCACCGTCTCCTGCGCCGAAGGCGACACCGGCTACGTTTACGCCGAGCTGCTGGACTTTAGCGTGAAAAGCTCCAGCGTCGATACTATGCCGGATCTGCCGCTGAAGATCATGATGAACGTCGGCAACCCGGACCGGGCATTTGACTTTGCCTGTCTGCCAAACGAAGGGGTCGGCCTGGCGCGCCTGGAGTTCATCATCAACCGCATGATCGGGGTTCACCCGCGTGCGCTGCTGGAGTTTGACGACCAGGATCCAAAGCTGCAGAAAGAAATCCGCGAGATGATGAAGGGCTACGACTCGCCGAAAGCGTTCTATGTGGGTCGTCTGAGCGAGGGGATTGCCACCCTCGGAGCGGCGTTCTACCCGAAACGGGTGATCGTGCGTCTGTCCGACTTCAAATCCAACGAATACGCCAACCTGGTGGGCGGCAAACGCTACGAGCCGGAAGAAGAGAACCCAATGCTCGGCTTCCGCGGGGCCGGTCGTTACGTCTCCGACAGCTTCCGCGACTGCTTTGCGCTGGAGTGCGACGCGGTGAAATACGTGCGTAACGAGATGGGGCTGACCAACGTCGAGATCATGGTGCCGTTCGTGCGTACCGTCGATCAGGCGAAGGCGGTGGTGGAAGAGCTGGCGCGTCAGGGTCTGAAGCGCGGCGAGAACGGGCTCAAAATCATTATGATGTGCGAGATCCCGTCCAACGCCCTGCTGGCAGAGCAGTTCCTCGAACACTTCGACGGCTTCTCGATCGGCTCCAACGACATGACGCAGCTGGCGCTGGGTCTGGATCGTGACTCCGGCGTAGTCTCTGCGCTGTTTGATGAACGTAACGAGGCGGTCAAAGCGCTGCTGTCGATGTCCATCCGCGCGGCGAAGAAGCAGGGCAAGTACGTCGGCATTTGTGGTCAGGGTCCGTCGGATCATGAAGACTTTGCCGCCTGGCTGATGGAAGAGGGGATTGATAGCCTGTCCCTGAACCCGGACACCGTGGTGCAAACCTGGCTGAGTCTGGCTGAACTGAACAAGTAATTTGGCGGTCACATCGCATAAAAGGTGAGGATAATATCCTCACCTTTTTTTATTTCCGCACGCTTATTTGCACCCCATCACATATAAGATAAAAAACCAAATATCATAATTTGTCTGTGCATTTAGACAATTGTTAGCCTGCAAAGCATTGCTAATACTTGAGCCTTCACTGCGCATTACCCTACAGCGTGCGCATCTGGTTGAAATACATTTTAACCTGACAAAAAGGCTCATTAAAATGACACTCTCCTCTGTTTTGCGTACCAAAGATAAAATAGGCTACGGCTTAGGTGATATGGCCAGCGCGCTGGTCTGGCAGACGGCAACATTATTTTTAGCTTACTTTTATACCGATGTTTTTGGCCTACCGGCAGCCATTATGGGCACCATGTTTTTAGTCGTACGAATAGTGGATGCCTTTGTTGATCCCTGCATTGGCGCGCTGGTCGAACGCACCCAAACGCGCCACGGTCGCTTTCGCCCCTGGCTGCTGTGGTTTGCCATTCCGTTTGGTGCCAGCTGCCTGATCACCTTCTACGTGCCCGAGGTTGGACCGACGGCAAAAATCCTGTATGCCTGCGTGACCTATACCCTGTTAAGCCTGATCTACTCTGCCATTAACGTGCCGTACTGCGCGATGCCCGGTGCCCTGACGCTCGACCCGCGTGAGCGTCACTCCCTGCAGTCCTGGCGCTTTGGCCTGTCGTTTATTGGCGGGCTGATCGTCACGGTCATCGCCCTGCCGCTGGTCTCGCATTTGGGCCAGGGCAACGTACAGAAAGGTTACTTCTATGCCATGAGTCTGATGGGATTACTGGGGATTGTTTTATTCTTCTGCTGTTTCTTTATGACCCGCGAACGTTATTCGCCGCGCAATGACACCTCCGGCTCGATGCTGTCAGATTTAAAACTGCTGGGCGGTAACAGCCAGTGGCGGATTGTTTTCCTGTTCAATATTTTGCTGTTAACCGCGGTAGTGACACGTGGGTCGGCAACGATGTATTACGTGAAATATGTTCTGCTGCGTCCTGAGCTGGTATTTGCGTTTATTGTCTCGGGAATGGTGGCCTCATTAACGGGGGCGTTATTATCCGAACGGCTACTGGGGAAATTTGACCGCGTTCGTGCCTATCAGTGGACCATTATTTCGTTCGTAATATTTGGCGCGCTGATTTTCTTCATTTCCCCTTCACAGGTATGGCTGATTATGGGCCTGAACATTATTTTTAGCTTTATTCAAAACCTGACCACGCCGCTGCAGTGGACCATGTTCTCGGACGTGGTCGATTACGAAGAACATCGCAGTGGCCGTCGGCTGGATGGGTTGGTGTTCTCCACTGCGCTGTTTGCCATCAAGTTTGGTCTGGCGCTGGGCGGCGCGGTGGTGGGCTGGGTGCTGGGAATGATGGATTACGTCCCCGGCCTCGAGACTCAGGCACCTGCGGTGCTCTCGACCATCAATGCGCTGTTTACCCTCATTCCCTGCGTGCTGTTTATCGCCATGGTAGCGCTGCTCTCTCGCTACACGCTCAACAGCCAACGGGTGGATGCCATTGCGCGTGAGCTTGCCAGCAAACGCGAAACCCGTACCGATGCCGGAATGCTCAACCCGGCCATTCATTCTGCCACTCAGGAGTAACTGATGACTGCTATCTACAAGGACGCGGGCCGTCCCGTGCATGAACGCGTTGCCGATTTACTGGCGCGTATGACCCCGGAAGAGAAATTTGCCCAGATGCATGCTTACTGGCTCATTCTTGATGAACAGGGCAATCACCGCGAGCGCAGCGATCTGAGCGATGAGTTTGCCGGCGTCAGCGAACAGGCCGCGCTGAACGAGCGCCTGAAGCTGGGCGTCGGACAGATCACCCGCCCGCTGGGCACCCACATTGTCGAAGCCAAAAAAGGGGTGCGCGCCGCTAACCGCCTGCAACGCACGATGATGGAGGAGACGCGGCTCGGTATCCCGGCGCTGTTCCATGAGGAGTGTCTGGTGGGATTGCTGTGTAAAGACGCGACGCTGTTCCCGTCGTCGCTCAACTACGGATCCACCTGGGATCCCGAGCTGGTAAAACGCGCGGCGCAGCAGATTGGCAAAGAGGCGCGATCGGTTGGCTGCCAGCAGGGGCTGGCTCCGGTGCTGGACGTCTCCCGCGACGTGCGATGGGGGCGTACGGAAGAGACATTCGGTGAGGACCCGTGGCTGGTGGGGGTGATGGCAACTGCTTATGTCAACGGGCTGCAGGGTGACAAGCGCGATCTGCTGGCGACCCTCAAACACTATGTCGGCCACTCGTTCAGCGAAGGCGCGCGCAACCATGCCCCGGTGCATCTGGGCTTTAGCGAACTCAACGATACCTTCCTGCTGCCGTTTGAGATGGCGGTCAAGCTGGCGAATGCCGGATCGGTGATGCCTGCCTATCACGATATCGATAATCAGCCCGGCCACAGCGATCGCTTCCTGCTGACCACCGTCCTGCGCGAGCAGTGGGGCTTTGACGGGATCGTGGTTGCCGATTACGGCGGCGTCAGTTTATTGCATCAGCACCACGGTATTGCCCATGATGCCGCCGAATCGGCGGCGCTGGCGTTCAACGCCGGGCTCGACGTTGAACTGCCGAAAGATGATTGTGCTCGCCATCTGGCAGATGCGGTGGCGCGCGGGCTGATCCCGATGAGCCAAATCGACGCCATTGTCACCCGTGTGCTGCGGGAGAAATTCCGCCTCGGGCTGTTTGAACAGCCTTATGTCGATGAAAACGGCATTGATTTGCAGAGCGATGAAACGCGCGAGGTGGCCAGCCGTTCCATCACCCTGCTGGAAAATAACGGCATTTTGCCGTTGTCCGGCAAACCCCGCCTGGCGGTGGTGGGGCCAACGGCAGACGATCCGCTGGCGCTGCTGAGCGGTTACAGCTTCCCGGTACATTTGATCATCAGCGACATGCTGGAACAGACTGACCAGGTCACCACACCGCTGCAGGCGCTGACCCACTACCTGGGCGAGAGCCACGTTCAATACGCCAAAGGGTGCCAGATCATCGAAAAACGGATGGCGGGCGCGCCGGTCTTTCCGGGGGACAGCAGCGGCAAACCGATGCAGCAGTCCCCGGTGTCTGACGATATCCGTCTGATCCCGCATGCGGTGCGGGTGGCGAACGACAGCGATCTGGTGGTGGCCTGCGTGGGCGACCTGGCGGGTTTGTTCCAGAGCGGCACCGTTGGAGAGGGTTCGGATACCGACAGCCTTAATCTGCCCGGCGTACAGCAGCAACTGCTGGAAGCGCTGGTCGCCACCGGCAAACCGGTTGTGGTGGTAATGACCGGCGGTCGTCCTTACAACCTGCAGGGGCTGGAAGATCGCGTGGCGGCCCTGATGATGGCGTGGGCACCGGGGCAGGAGGGCGGCTGGGCTATTGCCGATGTCCTGACCGGGCGGGCTGAGCCGCAGGGCAGGCTGGTGGTCAGTGTGCCGAAAAGTGCCGGAGCGATGCCGTTTTATTACAACCATAAACTCAAAAGTGGCGGGACACCGTTCGCGTTCCACTTCGGGGCTCGTTACCCCTTTGGCTTCGGTCTGGGCTGGACCACCTTCAACTGGGGCAAGGCGCGCGTGGCGCAAAACACCGTGTCGATCGACGGGGAAGTAACCCTGAGTATCGAGGTGAAAAACAGCGGCGAACGCAGCGGCAGCGAAGTGGTACAGGTCTACGTCCGGGACAAGGTTGCCAGCCAGGTCAGGCCGTTGCAGGAGTTAAAGGCGTTCCAGCGCGTCACCCTCTCACCGGGGGAAAGCGCTACGCTCACCTTCACGCTGCCGGTTGATCTGTTCAACTTCACCCGTCGGGACGGTAAACGCATCGTCGAGCCGGGCGAGTTTGAGCTGCAGGTGGGTGCATCGTCAGCGGACATTCGCGATGTGGTCACCGTCGAAGCGACGGGCGAGACCCGGGTACTGCCTGGCGATTGGCGGATGCTGAGCCAGTGTGTGGTGCATAAGGCGTAACGGTAAGTCACTGTGATGGCGGGTTTTAATGGACTCGCCGATTTCAGGATAAAAAAAAGCCCATCGTGGGAGATGGGCAAAGACTACACACAGCAATTCATTGTTTCACTCAGGGGATTTCCATGCTTATAAATCAAGGTGTTGTTGATTCATAACCGTGACCTAATAGTAGGCATGGTGAATTTTTGCGTCGATCAGATTCGTCTCAATCGTTTAACAGAAGTGAAGGTTTTGTGAGGTGAATGAGGCAATTACGCGGGGAAGTCAGTTCAGGAGCGGTTAAATAAAAAGCGAATGTTAAGTAACGCTTAACTTTCTGGTGGGCGAACCCACCAGAATGCGGGGACATTACTTCGGCAACTCTTCTTTGTCGTTAAGGGTGGCCAGCAGAACGTCGGGATCGGTCTGCGGCATCGGCACTTCGTGCACCCAGGCAGAGAACAATCGCCAGGAGACCGCCAGCAGCACCGGGCCGATAAACAGACCAATCATCCCGAAGGCGATCAGGCCGCCGATCACGCCGGAGAGGATCAGGATCAAAGGCAAATCGGCACCCATACGGATCAGCATCGGACGGATCACGTTATCCATGGTGCCCACCACGCAACTCCAGACCAGCAGCACCGTGCCCCAGGTGGTGTCACCGCTCCAGTACAGCCAGATGATGGCCGGGACCAGCACCACTAACGGCCCAAGCTGCATCAGACAGGTTAACAGCATCAGCACCGTAAACAGCGTAGCGTAAGGCACGCCAGCAATCGCCAGGCCAATCCCGCCCAGCACCGACTGCACCAGCGCTGTCACCACCACACCCAGAGCAACCGCCCGGACAGCCTGCGCCGCCAGCAGCATCGCGGCATCACCGCGCGCCGAGGCGAGGCGCGTCGCAAAATGACGTACCCCAAGTGCCACCTGCTCACCGCGCCAGTACAGCAGGGCGCTGAACAGCAACATTAGCACGCAGTGAACCACAAAGCGGCCAAGATGCGCGGCGGTACCCACAAACCAGGTGGTCGTCGCGCCAATGTAAGGCCGGACCTTGGCCATAATTGCGCTGCCGCCCATTTCCAGCAGGTTGTGCCAGCCGGCATACAGCTTATCGCCGATCAGCGGAATGTCGTTCAGCCACGCCAGATCCGGTAGCGACATATCGCCGCTGGAAAAACTGGTGATCAGCGGACCGCTGCCGTCCACCAGGCTGTTGACCAGCAGGGCAATCGGGATCACAAACAGCAGAACCAGCAGCAGAGTCATCACCAGCACCGCCAGCGAACGGCGACCAAACAGCAGGCGCTCAAGGCGGATAAACAGCGGCCAGGTAGCGATCACCACGGTTCCTGCCCATGCGAAGCCCAGCACGAAGGGTTGAACAATCCACAGACACGCAATAATCATGATTGCCAGAAACAGCACCGACAGCAAAACTTGCGCAACGTCCCTGGGCTGATGTCGATTGACCATAGTTAGAATTTACCTTTGAAGGACACCAGCATGGCTGGTGAGAACATGAAACCACGTGACTCTAATGATTAGTGATTTCAGCGATTTTTAACAGGCAGATTCTGCCTGTAATTCTGGCGGGCGCATAAGAAAAAAATGTGATACAAACTGAGAGACACAACGCAAACGATTATCTACAACAATTTAGATGGGGCAGGGTCGACAGTAATGATCCCACAAATTTCTCAAGCACCGGGCGTCGTTCAGCTGGTGCTCAATTTTTTGCAGGCTTTGGAGCAACAGGGTTTTACCGGCGATACCGCCACACGTTACGCCGACAGGCTGACGATGGCGACCGACAACAGTATCTACCAGCTACTTCCCGATGCCGTCGTTTTCCCCCGTTCGACCGCTGATGTGGCATTAATTGCCCGTCTGGCGTCACAGGAACTTTTCACTTCGCTGATCTTCACCCCTCGCGGCGGCGGCACCGGTACCAACGGTCAGGCGCTGAACCAGGGGATCATCGTCGATATGTCTCGCTACATGAACCGCATTATTGAGATCAACCCTGAAGAGGGCTGGGTGCGCGTCGAGGCGGGGGTGATTAAAGATCAGCTGAATCAGTATCTCAAGCCATACGGCTATTTCTTTGCCCCGGAGCTTTCTACCAGCAACCGCGCGACGCTCGGTGGGATGATCAACACCGACGCCTCCGGGCAGGGCTCGCTGGTGTATGGCAAAACCTCCGATCACGTGCTCGGCGTGCGGGCGGTATTGCTGGGCGGCGATATTCTTGATACCCAGCCGATGCCGGTTGAGCTTGCCGAAACGCTCGGCAACGACACCACCACCAGCGGGCGGATCTACCGCACCGTGCTGGACAGCTGCCGCGATAACCGTCAGCTCATTATTGATAAATTTCCAAAACTGAACCGCTTTCTTACCGGCTACGATCTGCGCCATGTGTTTAATGACGATCTGAGCCAGTTCGACCTGACCCGCATCCTGACCGGTTCAGAAGGGACGCTGGCGATGATCACCGAGGCGCGCCTCGACATCACCCGGCTGCCGAAAGTGCGTCGGCTGGTGAACGTGAAGTACAACTCCTTTGACTCTGCCCTGCGCAACGCACCGTTTATGGTCGATGCCCGTGCGCTGTCGGTGGAAACCGTCGACTCAAAAGTGCTGAATCTGGCGCGGGAAGATATCGTCTGGCACTCGGTCAGCGAGCTGATTACCGACGTGCCCGATAAAGAGATGCTGGGCCTGAACATCGTTGAGTTTGCCGGCGATGACGGCGAACTGATCGACAGTCAGGTGACCAGTTTGTGTCAGCGTCTGGATGAGCTGATGGCGCTCGGTGAGGGCGGGGTGATTGGCTGGCAGCTGTGCCAGGAGCTTTCCGGCATCGAGCGTATCTACGCGATGCGCAAAAAAGCGGTCGGGCTGCTGGGCAACGCCAAAGGCGCGGCCAAACCGATCCCATTTGCCGAGGACACCTGCGTGCCGCCGGAACATCTGGCGGACTATATTGTGGAGTTCCGCGCGCTGCTCGACAGCCACGGCCTGAGCTACGGCATGTTCGGCCATGTGGATGCCGGGGTGCTGCACGTTCGCCCGGCGCTGGACATGTGCGATCCGCAGCAGGAGATCCTGATGAAAAAGATCTCCGATGACGTGGTTACGCTCACCGCAAAATACGGCGGCCTGCTATGGGGTGAACATGGCAAAGGCTTCCGCGCCGAGTACAGCCCGGCCTTCTTTGGCGAGCAACTGTACGCCGAGCTGCGCAAAATCAAAGCCGCCTTCGACCCGAATAACCGCCTTAACCCAGGCAAGATCTGCCCGCCTGCGGGCGTTGACGTGCCGATGATGCAGGTGGATGCAGTCAAACGCGGCACCTATGATCGCCAGATCCCAATTGCGGTGCGCTCATCCTGGCGCGGGGCGATGGAGTGTAACGGCAACGGCCTGTGCTTTAACTTTGATGCCAAAAGCCCGATGTGTCCGTCGATGAAGATTACCAGCAATCGCATCCACTCCCCGAAAGGCCGAGCGACGCTGGTACGCGAGTGGCTGCGTCTGCTGGCCGACCGCGGCGTGGATCCGCTGGCGCTGGAAAAAGATCTGCCAGAAAAACGCGCCAGCCTGCGTACTCTCGTTGAGCGGACCCGCAACAGCTGGCATGCGCGCAAAGGGGAGTACGATTTTTCCCACGAAGTGAAAGAGGCCATGTCCGGCTGTCTGGCCTGTAAAGCCTGTTCTACCCAGTGCCCGATCAAGATCGACGTACCGGAGTTCCGCTCGCGCTTCCTGCAGCTCTATCACACCCGCTACCTGCGCCCGGTGCGCGATCATCTGGTGGCAACGGTCGAAAGCTATGCCCCGCTGATGGCGCGTGCGCCGAAAACCTTCAACTTCTTTATTAACCAGCCGCTGGTGCGCAAGCTGTCCGGGAAGCATATCGGTATGATTGACCTGCCGCTGCTCTCCACCCCGTCGTTGCAGCGTCAGATGGTTGGCCATCGCTCGGCCAACCTGACCCTCGAGCAACTCGAAACCTTAAGCCCGGAACAAAAGGCAAAAACGGTGCTGGTGGTGCAGGATCCGTTTACCAGCTATTACGACGCGCAGGTGGTGGCCGATTTTATCCGCCTGGTGGAGCGCTTAGGCTACCAGCCGGTGCTGCTGCCGTTCTCGCCGAACGGCAAGGCCCAGCACATTAAAGGCTTCCTCAATCGCTTTGCCAAAACGGCGCAAAAAACCTCTGACTTCCTTAACCGGGTCGCGCTGCTGGGGATGCCGATGGTTGGCGTCGATCCGGCGCTGGTGCTCTGCTATCGCGATGAATATAAGCAGACGCTCGGTGATAAGCGTGGCGATTTCAACGTCATGCTGGTGCACGAATGGCTCCCGGCGATTGTGAATGCTCTGGTCACCCGAGAAACCAGCGGTGAAGCCTGGTATCTGTTCGGACACTGCACGGAAGTGACCGCGCTGCCGGGCGCACCTGCACAGTGGTCGTCGATCTTTGCCCGCTTTGGCGCAAAGCTCGAAAGCGTCAGCGTTGGCTGCTGCGGCATGGCCGGGACTTACGGGCATGAGGTGGTGAATCACGCCAACTCGCTGGGGATCTACGAACTCAGCTGGCAACAGGCGATGCAGCGACTGCCGCGCAATCGCTGCCTGGCGACGGGCTACTCCTGTCGCAGCCAGGTGAAACGCGTCGAGGGCAGCGGCGTCCGCCATCCATTGCAGGCTTTACTGGAGATTATGGGATGATCTGGAAACGTGCGGTCACGCTACAGGCGTTAAACGCCATGAGCGAAGGCAATATGGTCGGTCTGCTGGATATCCAGTTTACCCGCATCGGTGATAACGAACTGGAAGCGACCATGCCGGTGGACAGCCGCACCCATCAGCCGTTTGGGCTGCTGCACGGCGGCGCGTCAGTGGTGCTGGCCGAAACGCTGGGCTCGGTGGCAGGCTATCTCTGCACCGAAGGCGACCAGAAGGTGGTGGGGGTGGAGGTTAACGCCAACCATCTGCGCTCGGTGCGCAGCGGGCGAGTGCGCGGCGTCTGTCGCGCCCTGCACACCGGTAGCCGTCATCAGGTGTGGCAGATTGACATTCTTGATGAGCAGGAACGCCTGTGCTGCTCCTCGCGCTTGACTACCGCTGTGGTATAAAAGGCTGCCCGGCGGCGCTTCGCTTGCACGGGCCTACGAACACGGCGTAAATGTAGGCCGGGCAAGCGCAGCGCCGCCCGGCAATTCCAGAAGGCCTGCTGGTCGGAACCGCCCTTTATGTGAAAGCCGCGCCCCGTATTTATGAGACTATTCCGATGCTCCTTCAAGAGCTAAGCCATGAAGAGTGCCGGAGATAAGCGCCGGATGGAGTAAGGAACCCTTAAGATTGCCTTCGGTAGTCTTAAGGGTTTTCTTTTTTGGGCGTTACGCTGAATGCGTATCGCTGTCAGGAAATTCTCTAACGACTCCGTGTCATTTGCCCGCACTTTGATCAATACGCACCCATCCCCGGCAACGGTATGCAGTTCTTCCCCTTCGGGCCGACGGGTAAATTTCAGTCCCCTAATGGAGTTTATTTGCCACTTGCTTTACTCGCCCTCGCCACCGGTGCAATCGTCCTCTGGCTGGCCATTCTGGCGCAGCTTAGCGCCAGAAATGAGCACGCTCAGCACGCGATGGAGTAAATAATCGGGGCCGGATGATGACATCCGGCCCAATTGTTGTGCGGCAAGCCCATGATTATGCTGGAGCCCGCAATATAACTGTTTGATTTGGTTGTTATTGCCTACGGCTAAAATTTTTTTTACCCCTATCTCAAAAATAGGCATTCCCTATACATCTTTTCCTTTGTTACCGTTTTCGTCGATTAGCCTTTCTAAATTGATTAATAATCAAAGCATTGCAGAAAAAAATCGAACCCTGATAACCCTTCGCGCAGGGTCTATGCTTAATAAAAGTCACCAAAAAGGGCGATTACGGCGAAAGTCCCTGCTGTCAGGGGGTTGAAGTGATAATCGTTATCACTAACATGGTGTTATGCCCTGATGGCGCAATACATAAGGTGGACCTATGGAACTGCATTCAGAAACGTTCAATCCGGCTGATTTCACGTGGCGCGGACTGTCATTAACGCCCACGGCGGCGAAGCATATTTGCGAGCTGGTGAGTAAACAACCCGGCCTGATCGGGGTGCGCTTAAGTGTCAAAACCACTGGCTGTGCCGGTTTTGGCTATGTGCTGGGTACCGTCACGGAGCCGGAGAACGACGATCTGGTCTTCGAGCGTGACGGCGCAAGGCTGTACGTGCCCCTGCAGGCGATGCCGTTTATTGACGGCACGGAAGTGGATTACGTGCGCGAAGGCTTAAACCAGTTATTCAAATTCAATAACCCGAAAGCCCAGAACGAATGCGGCTGCGGCGAAAGTTTTGGGGTATAGGCGGTATTATGTCTCGACAAACTGAAGCAACTGACGATGTCAACACCTGGTCCGGCGGCCATCTGAATTATAAAGAAGGCTTCTTTACCCATTTGCAGACCGATGAGCTGGCAAAAGGGATCAACGAAGAGGTCATTCGCGCCATCTCTGCGAAGCGCAACGAACCCGAGTGGATGCTCGAATTCCGCCTGAATGCGTTTAAAGCGTGGCTGGAGATGGAAGAGCCGCACTGGCTGAAGGCGCACTACGACAAGCTTAACTATCAGGATTACAGCTACTACTCCGCACCGTCCTGCGGTAACTGCGACGACACCTGCGCCTCGGAGCCCGGTGCGGTGCAGCAGACCGGAGCGAATGCCTTCCTGAGCAAAGAGGTGGAAGATGCCTTCGAGCAGCTCGGCGTGCCGGTGCGCGAAGGGCGAGAGGTGGCGGTCGATGCCATCTTCGACTCCGTCTCCGTCGCCACTACCTACCGGGAAAAGCTCGGTGAGCAGGGGATCATCTTCTGTTCGTTTGGCGAAGCCATTCACGATCACCCGGAGCTTATCAAGAAATACCTCGGCACTGTGGTGCCCGGCAACGACAACTTCTTTGCCGCCCTCAACGCGGCGGTAGCCTCCGACGGCACCTTTATCTACGTGCCGAAAGGCGTGCGTTGCCCGATGGAGCTTTCAACCTATTTCCGTATCAACGCCGAGAAAACCGGCCAGTTTGAGCGCACGATCCTCGTGGCGGATGAAGGCAGCTACGTCAGCTATATCGAGGGGTGTTCCGCCCCGGTTCGCGACAGCTATCAGCTGCACGCGGCGGTGGTGGAAGTGATCATCCACAAAGACGCCGAAGTGAAATACTCGACGGTGCAGAACTGGTTCCCGGGGGATGGCAATACCGGCGGCATTCTGAACTTCGTCACCAAACGCGCCCTGTGTGAAGGTGAGAACAGTAAAATGTCGTGGACCCAGTCGGAAACCGGTTCGGCCATCACCTGGAAATACCCGAGCTGCATTCTGCGCGGCGACAACTCGATCGGTGAGTTTTACTCCGTGGCGCTGACCAGCGGACATCAGCAGGCCGACACCGGCACCAAGATGATCCACATTGGTAAAAACACCAAATCCACCATCATCTCGAAAGGGATCTCGGCGGGTAAAAGCCAGAACAGCTATCGCGGGCTGGTCAAAATCATGCCGACCGCCACCAACGCGCGTAACTTTACCCAGTGTGACTCGATGCTGATCGGCCCGGACTGCGGGGCACATACCTTCCCGTACGTCGAGTGCCGTAACAACAGCGCCCAGCTGGAACATGAAGCCACCACCTCGCGCATTGGCGAAGATCAGCTGTTCTACTGCCTGCAGCGCGGCATCAGCGAAGAAGATGCCATCTCGATGATCGTAAACGGCTTCTGTAAGGACGTCTTCTCTGAACTGCCGCTGGAATTTGCCGTGGAAGCACAGAAATTACTGGCGATTAGCCTTGAACACAGCGTCGGTTAAGCATTAAGGAAAGCACATGTTAAGCATTAAAGATTTACAGGTCAGTGTGGAAGATAAAGCGATCCTGCGCGGTCTGAGCCTTGAGGTGCGCCCGGGCGAAGTCCACGCCATTATGGGGCCGAACGGCTCGGGGAAAAGTACGCTCTCAGCCACGCTGGCCGGGCGTGAGGATTACGAAGTCGTCGGGGGTTCCGTCGATTTTAAAGGTAAAGATCTGCTTGAGCTGTCGCCCGAAGATCGCGCGGGCGAAGGCATCTTTATGGCCTTCCAGTACCCGGTAGAAATCCCCGGCGTCAGCAATCAGTTCTTTTTGCAGACCGCACTGAATGCGGTGCGTAAGTACCGCGGCGAAGAGGCGCTGGATCGCTTCGATTTTCAGGATCTGATGGAAGAGAAAATCCAGCTGCTGAAAATGCCGGAAGACCTGCTGACCCGCTCGGTCAACGTCGGTTTCTCTGGTGGCGAGAAGAAACGCAACGACATTCTGCAGATGGCAGTGCTGGAGCCAGAGCTGTGCATCCTCGATGAAACCGACTCCGGGCTGGACATCGACGCCCTGAAAATCGTCGCCGATGGTGTCAACGCTCTGCGCGACGGCAAGCGCTCGTTCATCATCGTCACCCACTATCAGCGTATTCTTGACTACATCAAGCCGGACTTTGTGCACGTGTTGTATCAGGGACGGATTGTGAAATCCGGTGATTTCTCGCTGGTGAAACAGCTGGAGGAGCAGGGCTATGGCTGGCTTAGCGAACAGCAGTAACGCGCTGCAACAGTGGCACCGTCTGTTTGAGGCGCAGGGTGAAATCCGCTCTGAGCAGGCGCAACAGCACCTGCAGCAGATGCTGCGCTTGGGCTTGCCGACGCGCAAACACGAAGACTGGAAATACACCCCGCTGGAGGGGCTGACCAACGGCCAGTTTGTCTCCCGACTCGCCGAGGTCGATGCGGCCGGACGCGACGCGCTGGCGCTTCAGCTTGATGCCACGCGGCTGGTGTTCGTTGACGGGCGCTTTAGCCCGGCGCTGAGCGACAGCACCGACGATTGCGGGTTTGAGATTACGCTCAACGACGAGCGTCAGGATTTAACCGCCCCGATTCAGCCTGAGCTGTTTTTACATCTCACTGAAAGCCTGGCGCAAAGCGTCACCCATATCAGCGTGAAGCGTAACCAACGGCCGGCTAAGCCGCTGCTGTTGCTGCACATTACCCAGGGGCTGGAGGGCGAGGAGATCAATACCGCTCACTACCGCCACCACCTGACGCTGGCCGAAGGGGCCGAAGCGACGATCGTTGAGCATTACGTCAGTCTGACCCCGGCGCGGCATTTTACCGGCGCGCGCCTGACGATGAACGTGGCGGCCAACGCTCGCCTGCATCACATCAAGCTGGCGTTTGAAAATGCCGCGAGCCACCACTTTGCCCACAACGACATTCAGCTTGCGGCCGACGCCTCGGCGTTCAGCCACAGCTTCCTGCTCGGCGGGGCGGTGCTGCGTCACAACACCAGCACCCAGCTTAACGGCGAGAACACCACGCTGCGCATTAACAGCCTGGCGATGCCGGTGAAAAATGAAGTGTGCGACACCCGTACCTGGCTCGAGCACAACAAAGGCTACTGCAACAGCCGTCAGCTGCATAAAACCATCGTCAGCGATAAAGGCAGGGCGGTGTTTAACGGGCTGATTAACGTCGCCCAGCACGCCATTAAAACCGATGGCCAGATGACCAACAACAACCTGCTGCTGGGGCGTCTGGCAGAGGTGGACACCAAACCGCAGCTGGTGATTTATGCCGATGACGTGAAGTGCAGCCACGGCGCGACGGTCGGGCGAATTGATGATGAACAGATGTTCTATCTGCGCTCGCGCGGGATCGATCAGCAAGCGGCACAGAAGATGATCATTTATGCGTTTGCCGCTGAGCTGACCGAAGCGCTCGGCGATGAAACGCTAAGACAGCAGGTGCTGGAGCGTATCGGCCAGCGTCTGCCTGGAGGTAGCGCATGAGTTTCCCCGTAGAGAAAGTGCGGGCGGATTTTCCCGTCCTGACCCGTGAAGTGAACGGTCTGCCGCTTGCCTATCTCGACAGCGCCGCCAGCGCACAAAAGCCTGCGCAGGTGATCGATGCCGAAGCGGAATTTTATCGCCACGGTTACGCGGCGGTGCACCGGGGGATCCATACCCTCAGCGCGGAAGCCACGCAGCGGATGGAGAATGTCCGTACCCAGATTGGCGCGTTTCTCAATACCCGCTCGCCGGAAGAGCTGGTGTTTGTGCGCGGCACCACGGAAGGGATCAACCTGGTGGCCAACAGCTGGGGCAGCGATCAGGTGCACGCCGGGGAGAATATCCTCATAAGCCAGATGGAGCACCACGCGAATATCGTCCCCTGGCAGATGCTGTGCGAGCGCGTGGGCGCAGAGCTGAGGGTGATCCCACTGAACGACGACGGCACCCTGCAGCTTGAGCAACTGGATACTCTGCTGGATGAACGCACCCGGCTGGTCGCCATCACGCAGGTTTCGAACGTGCTAGGCACCGAAAACCCGGTGGCGGAGATCATCGCCAAAGCCCATCAGGTCGGTGCAAAAGTGCTGGTGGATGGTGCCCAGGCGGTGATGCACCATCAGGTGGACGTGCAGGCGCTGGACTGCGATTTCTACGTTTTCTCCGGGCATAAGCTGTACGGGCCAACTGGGATCGGCGTGCTGTACGTTAAAGACGAAATTCTGCAGGCGATGCCGCCGTGGGAAGGGGGCGGATCGATGATCGCCACCGTCAGCCTGAGCGAAGGCACTACCTACGCCCGCGCACCCTGGCGTTTTGAGGCCGGGACCCCCAATACCGGGGGTATTATCGGGCTCGGGGCTGCCATTGAGTACGTTTCTGCTATTGGCCTTGAGGCCATTGCGGAGTACGAGCAGGTGCTGATGCAGTATGCGTTGGCAGAGCTTGCCAGCGTGCCGGATCTCAAGCTGTATGGCCCCGCTAACCGATTGGGGGTGATTGCCTTTAACCTCGGCAAACATCATGCTTACGACGTCGGCAGCTTCCTCGATAACTACGGGGTGGCGGTGCGAACCGGGCACCACTGCGCTATGCCGCTGATGGCGTTCTATCAGGTGCCGGCGATGTGCCGCGCATCGCTGGTGATGTACAACACAATGGAAGAGGTCGACAGACTGGTGGCCGGGCTGAAACGCACCCACCATCTGCTGGGCTAACAGAGAGGCAAGAGATGGCCGCATTGCCGGACAAAGAGAAATTACTGCGCAACTTTAATCGTTGCGCCAACTGGGAAGAAAAGTACCTCTATATTATTGAGCTGGGGCAGCGCATGCCTGCGCTCAGTGAGGACGAGCACCGCCCGGAAAACAGTATTCAGGGCTGTCAGAGTCAGGTGTGGATCGTCATGCGCCAGAACGAGGCCGGGGTGATTGAATTAACCGGCGACAGCGATGCGGCAATTGTAAAAGGCCTTATCGCGGTAGTGTTTATTCTCTACCAGCAGATGTCCGCTCAGGATATTGCTGCTTTTGACGTGCGCCCGTGGTTTGAACAGATGGCGCTGGCCCAGCACTTAACGCCCTCCCGCTCGCAGGGGCTGGAAGCGATGATCCGCGCAATCCGCTCCAAAGCCGCCAACATTAGCTAAACTATCAGGACAGCTCTCATTCTGTTTCGCGAGGCGGTTCCCGCCTCGCTGGTTTTTCAGCTTTCTGACGTTCTGTCAGTGCATAAGGAATCTCAGTATGAAGCGCGCGTCTCTTATCACTCTTATTCTTTTCGGTTCGCTCAGTGCGGTTAATAGCGTCAGAGCGATGGATTATCCCTTGCCCCCGGCAGGTAGCCGCCTGATTGGGCAAAATCAGACCTACACCATTCAGGAAGGCGATAATAACCTGCAGGCCATCGCGCGCCGGTTTAATACTGCCGCCCATATCATCCTTGAAACCAATAACACCATTGCACCGGTCTATCCGGCGCCCGGGACGGTGATCACCATCCCGACGCAAATGCTGCTCCCGGATACGCCGCGTGAAGGCATTGTGGTGAACCTGGCGGAACTGCGGCTGTACTACTTCCCACCGGGTGAAAACAGCGTGCAGGTTTATCCGTTGGGGATTGGTCAGTTAGGGCTGGAGACGCCGGTGTCGATCACCCGCGTCAGCCAGAAAATCCCCAATCCGACCTGGACGCCGACAGCGGGCATCAGAGCACGCTCATTAGCTCAGGGCATCAAACTGCCCCCGGTAGTACCCGCAGGGCCAAATAACCCGCTAGGGCGCTATGCGCTACGTCTGGGCATCGGTAACGGTGAATACCTCATTCACGGCACCAGCGCCCCGGACAGCGTCGGGCTGCGCGTCAGCTCCGGCTGTATGCGCATGAATGCCCCTGACATCAAAGCGCTGTTCGCGCAGGCTTCTGTTGGCACGCGGGTGCAAATTATTAATGAGCCGGTGAAGTTCTCGGTGGAGCCGGACGGTAAGCGCTACGTTGAGGTGCATCGCCCGTTGGCCATGCTGGAAGGTGAAAACCCACAAACGGTTCCGATTGCGCAACCCGCGGGTCTGGCATCCTTTGTGGCGGAGCAGGGTAGCGATAAAGTGCTGGTCAACAAGGCCTTGTCGCGTCGGGCAGGGATCCCGGTAGCGGTGTCGACAGGGGAAGGGCCGGTGGTCGAGAGTACCGGGCAGTCAGCGCTTAACCGTGAGGTGCCGGTGGCGGTGACGCAGGCGCTGCAGTGAAGGCAAATGCGGGGCAAAAAAAATGGCGCACAATGTGCGCCATTTTTATTAACAGGTACTATTACTTACGGTATTTAGTAGCCTGGTTGTCCAGACGCTGGTTAGCGCGTGCTGCGTCGTCTTTAGCAGCCTGAACGTCAGAACGCATTGCGTTCACGTCGTTGCTCAGCTGATCAACTTTAGCGTTCAGAGTCTGAACGTCAGAAGACAGTTGATCGATTTTAGCATTGCTTGAACAACCAGCAAGCATAGTAGAAGCCAGGATTACCGCGCCCAGTACCAGTTTAGTACGATTCATTATTAATACCCTCTAGATTGAGTTAATCTCCATGTAGCGTTACAAGTATTACACAAAGTTTTTTAGGTTGAGAATATTTTTTTGATGGGAATACGCCTATTTTTGATCGTTCGCTCAAAGAAGCATCTGTTTTGGCTATTTCATTAAAAATGCTGTATTAAAACAGACCATTTTCATCGGATTCATCTTAGAAAACGCACCCGTTAAATAGAGAAACTCGATTTGATTTTTTAATAAGTTTGTTTGATAGCGGAAATAAAAAAGCGTCCCGAGGGACGCTTTTTAAGCGAATTAATTCTTTCTGAATTATTACAGCACGTGAACAGATGCAGTATTGGTGGTTCCGCTTGGTACCAGCGCACCAGAAACCATCACCACAACGTCACCTTTCTGCGCCAGGCCACGTTCAACCAGCTGCAGGGCAACTTCTTTACCCAGACGGTAGAAATCGTCAGTAGACGCGATCTCTTTCACCAGGTGTGGAACGATACCTTTGCTCAGCACCAGCTGACGGGCAGTGATTTCGTTGGTGGTCAGCGCCAGAATGGTCGCGTTCGGGAAGTATTTACGCACAGCTTTAGCGGATTTACCGCCCTGGGTAGCGACAACGATCAGTGGCGCTTCCAGTTTCTCAGCGGTTTCAACCGCACCGCGGCAGACTGCTTCGGTGATGCGCATCTTACGGCTGTCGTTGTTGTTGTCCAGACGGCTGGTCATCACGCGGTCAGTACGTTCGCAGATGGTTGCCATGATGGTCACAGCTTCCAGCGGGTATTTACCCTTCGCGGATTCACCAGACAGCATCACTGCATCGGTACCGTCGAGGATGGCGTTGGCAACGTCGCCTGCTTCAGCGCGGGTTGGACGTGGGTTTTTGATCATTGAGTCCAGCATCTGCGTCGCGGTGATAACCACTTTACGCGCGCGAACACACTTCTCGATCATCATCTTCTGCGCGAAGATAACTTCTTCAACCGGGATCTCAACGCCCAGGTCACCACGTGCCACCATGATGCCGTCAGATGCTTCGAGGATTTCGTCGAAGTTGTTCAGGCCTTCCTGGTTTTCGATTTTGGAGATGATCTGGATGTGCTCGCCGCCGTGGGCTTTCAGGTGCTCACGGATTTCAACCACGTCAGAACGCTTACGGATGAAAGAGGCAGCAACGAAGTCAACGCCTTGCTCACAACCGAAGATCAGATCCTGTTTGTCTTTTTCAGCCAGTGCTGGCAGCGCGATGGAAACGCCCGGCAGGTTAACGCCTTTGTTTTCGCCCAGGTCGCCGTTGTTCAGCACTTTACAGACTACGTTTTTGCCTTCGATGGCGGTGACTTCCATGCCGATCAGGCCGTCATCCACCAGAATGGTGTTGCCAACGGACAGATCGCTGGTGAAGCCTTCGTAGGTCACAGCAACGGTTTCGCTGTTGCCGACTACGGACTTGTCAGTGGTGAAGGTGAAAGTCTGGCCCGCTTTCAGCGCAACGTCGTTGCCGCCTTCCAGCTTAATGGTACGGATTTCCGGACCTTTGGTGTCCAGCAGGATTGCTGCTTTTTTACCGGTCTTGCTAACGACGTTGCGCAGATTCTGGATACGCTGGCCGTGCTCAGCATAGTCGCCGTGAGAGAAGTTCAGACGCATAACGTTCATGCCGGCGTCCAGCATTTTGGTCAGCATCTCTTCAGATTCGGTTTTCGGGCCGATGGTGCAAACAATTTTCGTCTTTTTCATGACAGTCTTAGTCTTTAAGTTGAGAAAGTTGAGAAGGATTGGGAAATATCACTCCGGGGGCGCACTGCCGTGGAGTTAAACCTGTATTGCGAAATCTACGATGGCACGCACTAAGAATAGGTGACATCAAATGAGCGTGCCGAGGAATGTGTGCCTGAGTTTCAGCCCAACAGAGGAGAGGAAGTTGTATGCGTCTTTTTTTGCAGTCCAAGCGCTGAAACCATTCATCAGGAATTAGGGGCGCATTATACGCTGAAAAATACGCAAAAGGAAAATGAAAACAGCGTTTCAAAAATTTTATGTGCAGATTCACAAAGGATTGTTATCAAGGCGTTAAGGTTCGCGCTGGTGAAAACGACGTTAAGCAAAACTGCGGGCAAATACCTAAACATTCGTATTGGTTTTTGCATTTTTTGTTGAACGTTGCGCAACGTGCTACCGGATATTTCCGCACAGTGACTATTCATATCTGAAAATCAACTATTTGCCGTAGCCGGGCTTTGCGCCAGTCTGCGTGCGCCATATATCTTTTGGTTATATATCTATTCCTTTTTGGTCATTTAAAAAATGATAACTGCTGCTTACTATCGTTTGGACATCCATACTGCTAAACCGCTAAATGCGGCTCGGATAACAATAAGAATGATTGTTCTCAGGAATATTTCGAAGATTTTTGACAACGGAAAAGTGTCGCTGACGGCCGTTGATAGTGTGAACCTCTCTGTTGAGCAGGGGCAGATTTACGGCATTATTGGCTACAGCGGCGCCGGAAAAAGTACCTTGATCCGCCTGTTGAACGGTCTGGAACAACCGACCACCGGCAGCGTCACCATTAACGGCCATGACATTTCAGCGGCAAAGGGCGAAGCCCTGCGCCAGGCGCGACTGAAAATCAGCATGGTGTTTCAGCACTTCAACCTGCTGTGGTCGCGCACGGTTAACGAGAACATTGCGTTCTCGATGCAGATTGCCGGTGTGCCAAAAGCCAAAATTAAAGCCCGCGTTGCCGAGCTGGTAGAGTTGGTTGGCCTGAAAGGTCGCGAACAGGCTTACCCGTCCCAGTTGAGCGGCGGCCAAAAGCAGCGTGTCGGCATTGCCCGTGCGCTGGCCAACAACCCTGACGTGCTGCTCTGCGATGAAGCCACCTCGGCGCTGGATCCGCAGACCACCGATCAAATCCTCGATCTGCTGCTGGATATTAACCGCCGCTTCGGCCTGACCATTGTCCTCATCACACATGAGATGCACGTGGTGCGTAAAATTTGCGACCGCGTGGCGGTCATGGAGAACGGCAAAGTGGTGGAAGAGGGCGAGGTGCTGCAGGTATTTACCCATCCGCAGCAGGCCATCACCCAGCAGTTTGTCCGCCAGGTGAGCCAGTACGCTGAAGAAGAGACCTTTAACACCGAGCTGGCGAACGATCTGGAAGGCACGGTCATTAAGCTGACCTTTACCGGACACAGCACCCATAAGCCGGTTGTCGGTGAACTGACGCTGCGCTACGGCCTGCCGTTTAACATTCTGCACGGAAAAATGACCCAAACCGCCCATGGCGTTTTCGGTCAGCTGTGGCTGCACGTGGTGGCCACGGAAGAACAACTGAACAATATCCTCGCCGATTTGCAGCACAGTGATATTGAAGGCGAGGTAATTAAGCATGGCTGAGACACTTTTTCCGCACCTGAAATGGGACCAACTGTGGGCGGCCACGCTCGAAACATTGTACATGACCGCGCTGTCAGGCATCGCCACCTTTGTGCTGGGGCTGATCCTCGGTCTGGCGCTGTTCTTAACCGCCCGCGGCGGACTGTTTCACAACCGCGCGCTGTACAGCGTTATCTCCATTGTGGTGAACGTGTTTCGTTCCATCCCGTTCATCATTCTGATCGTCCTGCTGATCCCCTTCACCAAAACCGTGGTCGGCACCATTCTGGGCGCGAACGCCGCGCTGCCGGCGCTGATTGTCGGTGCCGCGCCGTTCTACGCCCGTCTGGTGGAGATCGCCCTGCGTGAAGTGGACAAAGGGGTGATTGAGGCGACCCGCTCGATGGGTGCCCGACTGAGCACCTTAATTTTTCGGGTTTTACTGCCAGAATCATCGCCTGCGCTGGTGTCAGGTATCACCGTTACGCTTATTGCGCTGGTCAGCTACAGCGCCATGGCCGGGGTGATTGGCGCGGGTGGTCTGGGAAATCTGGCTTATCTGGAAGGATTCCAGCGCAACCATGGTGACGTCACGCTGGTGGCAACGGTGACCATTTTAATCATCGTTTTCATTATCCAGCTCTGCGGCGATGCCATTACTTCTGTCTTAGACAAACGCTAATAATACAAACACACAGGAACCACATCATGAAAAAAACACTGACGTTGATCGCCGCAGCAACCCTGAGCGCCCTGAGCTTTGCTTCCTGGGCTGATACCCTGACTGTAGGCGCGTCCAACACGCCGCACGCCGAAATCCTCGAGCAGGCTAAGCCGATCCTCGCCAAACAGGGTATCGATCTGGAGATCAAACCGTTCCAGGATTACATCCTGCCGAACACCGCGCTGGCAGGTCGTGACATCGACGCCAACTATTTCCAGCACATTCCTTATCTGAACAGCGTCCTGAAAGATCACGCTGGCGATAAAACCTATGATTTTGTCAGCGCCGGTGCGATCCACATCGAACCAATCGGCATCTACTCTAAAAAATTCAAATCGCTGAAAGATCTGCCGGAAGGCGGCAAAATCATCATGCGTGATGCGGTGTCCGAAGAGGGGCGTATTCTCTCTATCTTCGAGAAAGAGGGCGTCATCAAACTGAAGCCGGGCATCGACAAAGTGACCGCGCGCATCAGCGACATCGTTGAGAACCCGAAAAAGCTGCAGTTCACCCCGAACGTTGAAGCAGCGCTGCTGCCGCAGATGTATAACAACGACGAAGGCGCGGCGGTGGTGATCAACGCCAACTACGCCATCGACGCCGGTCTGGACCCGGTTCACGATCCGATTGCGGTCGAAAGCGGTGAAAACAACCCGTACGCCAACATCATCACCGTGCACCGTGGCGACGAGAAGAAAAAAGATATCGTAGCCCTGGTGAACGTGCTGCACTCCAAAGAAATTCAGGATTGGATCCGCACCAAGTACAAAGGCGCGGTGATCCCGGTTAATAACTGATTCACGGCTACTTTTTGCAAGCCCGGCGAGTGTCTCGCCGGGCTTCTTTTTTGTATACAGCCGGTGAATCAATTAAGCTGACGTTTTAGGCAATGGAGTGAGAGTAATGGGCAATGTGACCAAAGACGAAGCGCTGTATCAGGAGATGTGTCGTGTGGTGGGCAAAGTCGTTCTTGAGATGCGCGACCTGGGGCAGGAGCCTAAGCATATCGTGATCGCCGGTGTTGTGCGCACCGCGCTGGCGAACCAGCGCGTGCCACGCAGTGAATTAACCACCCAGGCGATGGAGACGGTGGTTAAAGCGCTGGCCGGTTAACCCGTTTTACCAGCTGCTCAAGGGAGCAGCACAGCAGGTAATAGACCAGTCCCGTAAAGATAAAAATAGCCGCCGGGTAAATCTGCACCCGGTTGTTAACCTGTCCGGCAACGGTGGTTAGCTCCGGCACGTTGACAATAAAAGCAAGTGAAGTGTCCTTCAGCAGGCTGATAAAAATCCCTGTCAGCGACGGCAAAATGTTGCGCAGCGCCTGCGGCAACAGCAGTCGCCACAGCGTTTGCAGCGCGCTAAACCCCTGCGACTGCGCGGCCTCGTACTGACCGCCAGGTAACGCTCGCAGCCCCGCCAGCACCGAGTGCATCACCGCCGCCGCGCTAAACCACGCCAGCGCCAGCGTGACGGTTAACGCGCCGGGCAGATCGCCCCCGGTGAGAAGCGGCAGCAAATACCACATCCAGAAAATGACAAAAATCAGCGGGATCCCGCGAATCAGCTCTGCCCATGCGAAGAGCGTCTGGCGAATAACGCCCGGGAAACGCCAGGCGAGGCCCGCCAGCGCAATGCCCGCCGGGAGCGCCAGCGCCGCCGCGCCGCAGGCCATCAGCAGCGTCAGCAGCACGCCGCCTGGCTGCCCGGCACTGAGGCGCCCCCACAGCAGATAATCAAGGTTGTCGGTAATTACGCTAAACCCGGCTAACATGACTCTTTACTCCTTAACAGGGTGTTGGTTTTACGCCGCCGTCCGGGCGAAGGCCCCATCTTTGTCAGCAGCATGCCCAGCGCGATGCCGGTCAGCAGGTACAGCACTGTGCCGACGCTGAAGGCTTCCAGCGCGTGGGCGTTATAACTTTCGATCTGGCGCACCTGATAGGTGAGTTCGGCAAAGCCGATGCCGCTGGCCAGCGACGAGAGTTTCATCAGATTAAGGTACTGACCCACCACCGGCTGCCAGGCGTTGGCCAGGCCTTGCGGCAGCAGGATGTGTTGCAGTAGCCGCCATGACGAAAAACCCTGCGCCAGCGCCGCCTCTCGCTGGCCGCTGGAGACCGCCCGCATTCCCGCAGTGACCTCTTCGGTTAAAAACGCCGAGGTAAAGACCCCCAGCCCCCAGGCCGAGCAGAGAAACTCCGGTGTAAACCACCAGACGTTGCCCGGCAGCACCGACCAGGGGTGATCGGCCAGCACAAAGGCGCGAAAGGCCTGAGGCAGGCCGTTCCAGGCAGCGAAATACCAGAACAGAAGCTGCACCAGCAGCGGCGTGTTGCGAAACAGCGAAACCCATACGGCGACGACTGCCGCGCCGGGGCGGCCGCCCGCGAGGCGCAATCCGAGGCAGGCGAGGGCGAGAAAGCTGGCGACCAGCGCACCCGCCAGTGTCACCCACAGGGTGGTTAAGAAACCGGACAGGATCCACTGCAAGGGCTGGCCGGTCAGCACCCCTTGCCAGTCAAGGGTGGGCATTACACTGCGTCCTGATGAAGTGGATTGAGCACCTTCTGTAGAAAACGGCGCGCGCGCGGATGGGCGGGATGCTGAAAGAACTGCTCGGGAGGGGCCACTTCCAGAATCTGCCCCTCATCGATAAACACCACCCGATCGGCAATCTCGCGGGCGAACTGCATCTCGTGGGTGACCACAATCATGGTGATCCCGCTGTGGGCGAGGGCTTTCATCACCAACAGCACCTCGCCAATCATCTCGGGATCGAGCGCCGAGGTCGGCTCGTCAAACAGCACGATCTGCGGCGAGGAGGCCAGCGCCCGGGCAATCGCCACCCGCTGCTGCTGCCCGCCGGAGAGGGTATCGGGATACTGATCGGCTTTATCCGCCATCCCCACCTGACTGAGCAGGGCCCCGGCACGGGTCTGCGCCTGCGCCGACGACCAGCCGTGAACCTGCTCCAGCGCGAGGGTGATGTTTTGCCGGGCGGTCAGATGGGCGTAGAGATTAAACTGCTGAAACACAAAGCCGACCCGGCTGCGCAACTGCCGCAACGCCCGGCGGCTCAACTGGCGCGTCGGTTTCCCGTCGATCAAGATCTCGCCAGAGGTTAAGGTTTCGAGCTGGTTGATCAGCCGAATCAGGGTGGATTTGCCGGAGCCGGAAGGGCCGAGGATCGCCACCACCTCGCCGGGCGTGATGCTCAGGCTGACACCTTTCAGCACCGGGCGATCGCCGTAGCGCTTCACTACATCGCAAAAGGTGACGCTGGCCTGCTCCAGATGCGCAAAATCCGCGGCATCGGCCGCGGAAGATGAAAAGAGACCCGAGAACATCTTACTGGGCTTCTATTGTAAAGGCGCGCGGCTGCGGGGAAGGGGTCTGCGGGCCAAACCAGACGTCGTAAATTTTTGCCGCGTCGCCGCTGCCCTCCAGTTTGACCAGTTCGTCATTCACCACTTTCAGCAACGCGGTTTCGCCTTTTTTCACCCCGACGCCGATCTCTTCTTTACTGAGCAGGTCGGGCAGGATTTTGAAGCTGGCTTTATCTGGTGCCTGGGCCAGCAGACCCGCCAGAATGGTGCTGTCCTGGGTGATCGCCTGCACGTTGCCGTTGCGCAACGCGGTCAGTGCCAGCGGAATATCATCATAAGAGAGCACACGGGACTGCGGGAAGCGCTGATGCAGGGCCTGTTCCCCGGTGGTGCCTTTCACCGCGCCAATGCGTGCCTTACCGTAGGCATCCAGTTTATCCGCGCCGTTGGCCGGGACCAGGAACTGTTGGCCGGTCACAAAGTACGGGGTGGAAAAGTCGATTACCTGTGCGCGCTCCGGGGTGATGGTGATGTCCGCCACGATCAGGTCTGCTTTCCCGGACTGCAGCAGTGGAATGCGGTTTGCCGGGTTAGTGGCGACTAACTCCAGCTTAACCCCCAGGGCTTTCGCCAGCGCCTGGGCGAAATCAACGTCATAGCCGACGATCTCATGGCTTTTGGCATCCACCGAGCCGAACGGCGGGTTGGCGTCGAAGGTGGCTACTTTGACCACCCCGGCGGCTTTAATATCCGCCAGCTGATCTGCCTGCACCTGGGTTGAAAGCAAGCCGCCTGCGGTCAGCAGACCGAGTGCCAGCGCCAGTTTTGTCTGTATTGCCATAAAATTCACTGCCTCTGTGTTTTGGTTTTGTCCTGTTACGCTCCCATAACCTTTACGCCCGGCCAAATAAGAAAAATGACTTTGCTATATGAAAAAAGTGATTAGTGAACAGTGTGTTACGCGTAAGTAAATGACAGGCGGCCTTTTGCAGTTTGCGCACATTCTCTGCCGGTATTCGCATTTCCCTTTGCGCCCCGTTGCAGGTTTACTGAATGCAGGCTGAACACAGAGGAAAGCGGCAATGGGAAAATTACTGAGTACGTTACGACGGTTATTTGCAGGGCGAACCGAGGGTGCAGAGAACAGTGCGCAACGTGTTCTTGAGTCCATCTTGCCTGCTGCCAGCCTGTATGGCGTGGACATTGCCACTATCGATCCGGAGTGGTTCTATGACCAAACGCAACGCTGAACACCGCATGGTGCGGGAAACCTACTGGAACGAGGTGTGCGTCCTTAAAAACTAAACTGGATGTTAACATCCAAAATCACATCCTGGTTTTGTCCCCGGCTCCGCAACCTGCTAAGGTTTCTGGCGACCTCACTTAAGCCAGTTAAGCGGATGAACAACAAACATTTTATCCACCGCGGGATCCTCCTTGGGTTACTGCTCTTCCTGATCAGCAGCGCGTTGCTGTATGCCGAACAGATCCGCCGCCAGTTCTGGGCGCTGGATCAGCAGTTTGCCACCACCTTCTCGGAAGTGGGGGCGATGCTCACGCAAAACGAATCGATCTTACCCCTGCTTAATGGCGACGAAGATCTGGCTGCGCTGCGCAAAAAATTCCCGCAAATCGTCACCCTGCAAAAGACCACCGATCGCGCGCTCGACGCGGCGCGGGTGGAGTCTGCCGAAGGCGAGCAATACTGGCTGTACAACCCCTGGCGGCAAATTAGGGTGTTGATCGACCCGCAAACGGTGCTGCACGCCAACCCGCGTTTTTCCCACATTACCCTGCACCTCGACGGCACGCCGCCTGTTCAGCAAGACGCCTTCTGGCACTGGCAGCGACAGTTTTCGCAGCATACCCAGCCGTTTACGCTCGCCGCCAGTGCGCAACCCGCCTGGACGCAGATCCCGCTGCTGCCTTTCGTGCTGCTGTTTCTGGGCTGGACGATAGTCACCACCGCGGTCGGGGCCATCGTCTGGCAGCGAACGCAGCGGCAAAATGCCGACCGTCGTGCCCGCTATTATCAACATGCCCGTCTCAACACCCTGGGCGAGATCACCGCCGGGATTGTGCATGAGATCAACCAGCCGCTGACGGCCGTACAGACCTGGATCCAGGGGGCGCAGCGCCAACTGGTGCAGGGCAATTCTGCGGCAGTATCGCAGGCGCTGGCTGCCGCCCTGATCCAGACCCAACGGATTAACGCCCTGCTGACGCGCTTTCGCGAGCATGTAGCCGAGGAAGAGGTGACCCTGCGCGAGGTCGATCTGACCGAGTGCTGGCAGCATGTCGGGAATTTGCTGGAGCATGAGCGCAGCGCGAAACATATTCGTGTCACCCATGATTTTGCCCCGGACGCGCGCGCGCTGTTTGCCGACCGGCTGTGGCTGGAGCAGGTGCTGCATAATCTGCTTAGCAACGCCATCCAGGCCCAGCAGGACAAGCCCGCAGGCTGGGTGCACATCGCCAGCCGCGCAGAACGGGATCGCACCACGTTGACCGTCACCGACGGCGGGCCGGGCTTTACCCCGGAGGCGCTGGAGAATGCCTTTATGCCGTTCTACAGCGGACGCAAAGAGGGGATTGGGCTGGGCATGACCTTAACGGAGTCGTTATTGACCAGAATGAACGGCACTATTTCGCTGGATAACGCCCCGGACGGTGGGGCGCGGGTGATGCTGCAGTTTGATCGTCAGGGGAGTCGCACGCATGGATAACATTATTTACCTCATCGACGATGATGCGTCAGTTCGGGAGTCGCTGGTGTTCCTGCTGTCGGGAATGAACTGGCAGATAAAGGCGTTTGACAGTATCGCGGCGTTTACCACCGCACACGGTAGCGATACCGCGCTTACCGGCTGTCTGCTGCTGGATATGCGCATGCCAGGGAAAGGCGGCCTGGCCTGGCTGGAAGAGGGCAGATGGCCATGGCCGCTGCTGCCGGTGATCCTGATGACCGGGCATGGCACCATCGATGCCTGCCGACGCGCGTTTCACAATGGGGTGTTTGAGTTCTTCACCAAACCGCTGGATGCCGACAAGCTGATCGAGTCCGTTACCGCGGCGCTGGCAGAAAGCCAGCAGCGGGTGGGCGTATGGCAAGAGGTCACGCGGGTGCGGGCGCTGTTTGCCCAACTCAGCGCCCGCGAGTTCGAAGTACTGCACGCCCTGATGGACGGGGGCAGTAATAAAGAGGTCGCCGCGCGCCTGGATCTCTCTCCGCGTACGGTTGAAGCGCACCGGGCGGCGGTGTTCCTTAAGCTGGGTGTTGCCAGCCTGGTTCAGGCCATCCGGGAATATGACAAATTGCAATCCGTAGAACTACCAGGCTAGCTGCGTAATCGACCGAATAACATTCGTGCCGCCTCCCCGATATGCTTCAGGTGTTCCCACTGATAAGAGGATGTGCGATGAAAAAGGTAATGATGGCAGTAATCGGGGTTGCAGGGATGGTCGGCGTATCGGCGCACGCACAATCTGTGGCGCAAAACAGCCTGTCGCTGACTCAGGCGAACGCGCTGGCCAGCGCCGCCGTTCAGGCCTGTATGGCGAAAAACTACCAGGTGAGCGTCACGGTGGTGGATCGCGCCGGGGTGGTAAAAGCGGTACAGCGCACGGATAACGCCGGTCCGCATACCCTGAAGGCCAGCGAGATGAAAGCCTTTACCGCGCTGAGCACCAAAAATGCGTCGGGTAAAGTGATGGAGTCGGCGCAAAGCAACGCGGGCGCACAAAACCTGCGTGATATCCCGGGCCTGCTGCTGCTGGCCGGTGGCCTGCCGGTAAAAGAAGGGGATGATGTGATTGGCGCGATCGGTATTGGTGGCGCACCGGGTGGGCACCTGGATGAAGCCTGTGCCCAGCAGGCAATTGACAGCCTGAAGAAGTCGTAATACCCGTCCTGGCAAACATGCTGCATATTGCCCGGCGGCGCTTCGCTTGCCCGGGCCTACGGTCAGGTTTTGTAGGCCGGCTAAGGCGAAGCCGCCACCCGGCAAAAAGGCGGGCACTACAAAAAAAGCCCCGGATAATCCGGGGCTTTTTGCTAGATCTTGCAGGCGTCGCCGCAGTCATCGTCCGCCACTATCGCCTGCGCTTTTTTATCCGCATCGTCCAGACGTTCCGCGTTGCGCTCTTCTGCTTCTTCCAGTCCGTTAAATACCAGATTGTCGAGATCAATTTCCATCATGTACCTGCTTTATTCAGTTTTTGTTCCAGCTCGTATTATAGGGTAAAACCGGCGCAGGAGGCACCCCGCCGCGCAGAGCGCACATAAGGATAATCCTTGCCATACTCAGGCATTAACCCGGTAAAGGAGCGGCAATGATTACCCTATGCCAGACCTGCGGCACGTCCTATGACCAGCCGACAGAACCCAAACGGTGCCCCATTTGTGAAGATGAACGCCAGTATGTGCCCTCGACAGGCCAGGCGTGGATCGCGTTTGACGCCCTGACCGCAACCCATAGCAATAAATGGCAGCAGCTTGAGCCCGGCCTGTTCAGCATCAAAACCGTGCCCAAATTCGCCATTAACCAGCGCGCCATTTTGCTGCGCACCCCGCAGGGCAACGTGCTGTGGGACTGCATTGCCAGTCTCGACAGCGCCACCCACGCGCTGGTGACCGCGCTCGGCGGGATCAGCGCCATTGCCCTTTCGCATCCGCATTACTACACCACGATGCAGGACTGGGCGGCGGCCTTTAACGCCCCGGTGTATCTGCATGCCAGCGACAGGGAGTGGGTGATGCGCGACAGCCCGGCACTGCGATTCTGGGAGGGCGACAGGCTTGAGATTGCCCCGGCGGTTACGCTGGTAAGGCTTGGCGGGCATTTTGCCGGTGGCACGGTGCTGCACTGGAACCGCGAACCGGGTGTGCTGCTGGCGGGTGATATTTTGCAGGTGACCCCCGGAAAAGACGCAGTGTCGTTTATGTGGAGCTACCCGAATATGCTGCCGCTCCCGGCCGCGACGGTGAGGGACATCATCACCCGGCTGGACAGCGTGCGCTTCTCACGGCTGTATGGGGCCTTTGAAGGGCAGAACATTTCTGCCGATGCCAGGGAGATTGTCATCCGGTCGGGCCAGAAATATATTGCTTGTCTCAACCCCGGCCCGGTGGCTAAACTCTAAAAACATGATCTTGATCATGTCTAAATCATTACAGAAAAATGAGACATCGCCATGCAACATATCATTGAAGGTTTTCTCAGCTTTCAAAAAGACGTTTTTCCACAACGTAAAGAACTGTTCCGCAGTCTGGCCTCCAGTCAGAATCCCAAAGCGCTTTTCATCTCCTGTTCTGACAGCCGACTGGTGCCGGAACTCGTCACCCAGCAGGATCCCGGACAGCTCTTTGTCATTCGTAATGCTGGCAACATTGTGCCGCCATTCGGGCCCGAGCCCGGCGGCGTGTCAGCCACCATCGAATATGCCGTGGTGGTACTGGGCGTGACCGATATCGTGATCTGCGGCCACTCTAACTGTGGCGCGATGAAGGCGATTGCCGACAACGCGAACCTCGATCCGATGCCGGCGGTCTCTCACTGGCTGCGCTATTCCGACGCGGCAAAAGCGGTGGTGGAAAACAAAACCTGGGACAATCCGACCGATAAAGTCAATGCGATGGTGCAGGAAAACGTGTTTGCACAGTTGAGCAACATCAAAACGCACCCGTCGGTTGCGGTGGGTCTGCGTAACGACAGCATTCGCCTGCACGGTTGGGTTTACGATATTGAAAGCGGCGACATTCGCGCGCTGGATAAGAACAGCAAGACGTTTGTCTCGCTGTCCGACAATCCTGGCGTTTACTTCGAGTAAAAACGCACCCGCAGGGCGGGATCTCCCGCCCTGAATTTGCTTAAGGCATCACTTCCAGTCTCAAACCCGCTCGCTTCGCCGTTTCAGGCAGCAGATCCACCGCCGTCACATAGCCATCCGGATCGAGACAGCGGTTTGCCGCCCGGGCTTGTTGCAGAATTTCCTGATCCCAGTAGACGCGCTTACGCTGATCGCCCTCGGTCGTCAGGATGCACTCCATCTCACCCTCCAGCGCGCGGTAACGCCGCCAGCTATTAGCCGGAACCGAAATCACAGAACGTTCAGGCGCAACAATACTTACCTCTTCGCCCTCGACATTCCACGTCACTTCCAGCGTGCCTTTAAACACCATGATCACCTGCACGTCCGGGCACAGGTGCCGCCCGACCACGTGATCGGCCGCGAGCCGCAGCCATTCCACCGAGAAGCCGTGCGGGTTAACGATCGTCGGGGCCGCGTGTTTGTCCTGGCTGATGCCAAAGCCAATCACCGGCGCAATCTCGCCGCCGTGACCCGGCAGCACTGAATCCAGTAGCCCTGCCGCAGACCAGCGGCGATCCGCTCCGGCCACCGCCCGCTGGCGCATCTCTTCCACGGAGTAGTGGCGTAGGGCGGCGATCTCTTCCGCCGGCAGCGGTGTCAGCAGCCCCGCGGGTTCCGGCAGGGTATCGCCTGCATTCACGTCGATGAGCATATTCTCTTTGCTTAGATACAGGCCGTATTCGCTGGCCGCATTCAGAATCGACGGGTGCCAGATGATCCCCCCGGTATTGTTCCCGCCCAGCACCGTGTAGACCATCCCGCAGGTCTCTTCCTTACTGACGTTAGTGAAGCCGCGGAAGATCCACGTCGGAATCGACAGAATCGCCGGGGCGCTAAGCTCGGTTTCATTTTCGCCGTTTGCCCCCCAGCGAAAACGCCATGTCCCTTCGTGGATCAAAAACACTTCTGCCGTAAAGTGCAGATGCAAATTATTGGTGACCCCTTTCGGCATCGCCGCCGCGCCGATGTTAAAGCCGTGCGGCTCAGGAATGTTCACCACCTGGGCGGACGACTGGGTCACGCCCGGTCCCACAAACGAGTAGTTCTGTTTCAGGTGCGAACCCGGCAGCTTGCAGTCAATAAACGCAAGATTACAGGACACCATATCTTCAGGTGTGACCAGGCGGCTTTTCGCCAGTTCCGGGGTAATGTGACGTGCTTTCATGTTCTCTCCTGTTAATAGCCAGATGCGCCGGTCGTGGGGATCGCGTTGCCGCGCGCCTGGGCGATGGCCTCACGCGAGGCGCGACCCAGTTGCATGACATCGTTCGCGGGGGTGACAAACTGAAAACCTTCGCTGATGCGCCGGGCGGCGGCATCGCCGGAGGTGCAAAAAATACCGGCCAGTTTGTGGGTCTGACGACAGCGGCTGACCACCCGCTCAACGGCGGCCAGCATCTCCGGGTGACGGGATTCGGCGCTGGCGCTGCCGGTGAGGGTCAGGGACAGATCGTTCGGGCCGATAAACACCCCGTCTAACCCGTCGGTCGCCAGAATCGCATCGAGGTTCGCCAGCCCTTCGCGGGTTTCAATCATCGCCAGGGTCAGAATTTCGTTGTTGGCGTGCTGAGGGTAATCGGCACCGCCGTACAGCAAGCCGCGTGCCGGGCCAAACGAGCGATTGCCCAGCGGGGGATAGCGGCAGGCGGCGACAAAGCGGCGGGCCTCTTCCGGGGTGGAGATCATCGGGCAGATAATGCCGTAGGCCCCGGCATCGAGCATGCGCATGATTTGCGCCGGGTCGTTATCGGAGACCCGCACCAGCGGCACCGCCGGGGTGGCAGAGATCGCCTGCAGCATGGTCAGTGCGCTGGCAAAATCAATCATCCCATGCTGGAGATCGACGGTGATGGCATCGTATCCCTGATGGCCCAGGATTTCGGCGCTGTAGCTGGACGGGATCGCCAGCCAGCCGTTAATAATGGCGGCGTTTTCGCGCAGCGCCTTGAGTTTATTCTGTCGCATCTAAACACTCCTGAATCCACTGGCGCAGCGGGGGCGCAACCTCGTCGGGCGCTTCGAGCACGGTAAAGTGCCCGGCACCGGGGAGGGTGACGCTCGTCGCTTGCGAGGCGCTCCCGGCGGCCAGCTGGTGGTGGTGGGGCGTGCAGATCGGATCGTGCAGGCCGTTAATAATAAGGATCGGGCAGGCCAGGGCGGCCAACGCCTCGCGATTATCGCGCCGGGAAATCGCGATTTCGGTCTGGGTCGCCAGCGTCTCAGGCCCGCACGCTTCTGCCATCTGGCAGATGATGTCGTGCAGCTCCCGGTCGTGGGTGCGCGACGGGGCCACGTACTTTGGCCACAAGCTGGCAGAGAGCCAGTTCGTCAGTCCCTGTTGCCGGGCGGCACTTACCGCCTCGCGGCGTAGCGCCGCATTTTCCGGCAGATCGGCAAGCGGGTTGACCGACAGCAGCGCCAGTCCGGCAATCCGTTCGGGCGCGTCGGCAATCATCTGCAGCGCCACGATCGCCCCCAGCGAAAAGCCCGCCAGCAGGAAGCGCGTCGGAAGTTCGCTCAGCAGCCGCTTCGAGGCATCTTCGGCTGAGGTGTCCGCCGTCAGCTCGGGACAGATCGCCGCGGATACGTTGAGCCGGTCGAGGGTCGGCTGCCAGAGGCGGCGGTTGCACAGCGTGCCGCCAGCCAGCACCAGCGGCAGATGGCGAGTATTGAGCGTGGTCATCATCGTCCTCAGGTTGCGGTCCAGCCGCCGTCGACCATCAGCGCGCTACCGGTGATCATCCCCGCCGCATCGGAGGCCAGAAACACCACCGGTCCCATCACGTCTTCGACGGTGCCCAGCCGCCCGAGCTTAATGTTGTCCAGCACGTAGCGACGAAAGGCGGGTTCGCCCAGCGAACGCGCAGAAAGCGCGGTCTCAATAAAGGTCGGGCACAGGGTGTTAACTCGGATCCCCGCGTCGCCCAGCTCCAGCGCCATCGCTTTGGTTAAGCCCTCCAGCGCGAATTTGGAGGCACAGTAGACGCTGCGGCTCGGGCCGCCGACGTGACCCATCTGCGACGAGATATGGATAATCGACCCGGCAATTTGCTCCTCGCGCATCCGCGCCGCCACCTGCTGGCTGATAAAAAAGGTGGCCCGCAGGTTGATGGCCATCACCGCATCGAAGCTGGCTTCACTCACCGTCAGAAACGGCTCGTGGCGCGCCAGCCCGGCGCTGTTCACCAGGATCTCGAAGGCGGGCAGGGGCGAAAGCACCTGCTCGACCTGCGCGACGTCGGTGATATCCAGCGACACCGGATGCAGCGTCAGCCCGCGTTCGGCGGCGAGCGTGGCGGCCGCGTCCAGCGCCGGGCGATCCCGGGCGGCAATCCATACCTCTGCCCCGGCCTGCGCCAGGGCGACGGCGCAGGCGAATCCCAGCCCTTTGGAGCCACCTGTCACCAGAGCGCGTTTCCCGTGCAGGCTGAAAGAAGGCATTTCAGGAAAGGTCATGCCTTATACCTTTTCTCTGACCGGCGCGGGGGTGGCGTACGGCACATCCACCTGGCCGTAGCGGCGCACGCGGATATTGGCCTGCTCGGCATGCCCGGCGAAGCCTTCCAGCAGCGACAGGCGTGAGCAGTAGCTGCCAATCTCGGCGGTGGCTTCATCGCTGAGCACCTTCTGCCAGGTGCAGGTTTTCATGAACTTGCCGACCCACAGGCCGCCGGTATAGCGGGCCGCTTTTTGCGTTGGCAGGGTGTGGTTGGTGCCAATCACCTTGTCACCGTAGGCGACGTTGGTGCGCGGGCCGAGGAACAGCGCGCCAAAGTTGGTCAGATTTGCCAGGAACCAGTCGTCGCGGTCGGTCATGACCTGCACATGCTCAGAGGCGATGCGGTCGGCTTCGGCGAGCATTTCGTCATAGCTGTCGCAGACGATGATTTCGCCGTAGTCGCGCCACGCCTGGCGCGCAATGTCGGCGGTAGGCAGTTTTTCCAGCAGGCGGTCGATTTCGCGCAGCGTCTCTTTGGCCAGCCGCATCGAGTTGGTCAGCAGAATGGCGGGAGTGGTGACGCCATGTTCGGCCTGGCCCAGCAGATCGGTGGCGCACATTTCGGCGTCGACCGTTTCGTCGGCAATCACCAGCGTCTCGGTTGGCCCGGCAAACAGGTCAATGCCGACCCGGCCAAACAGCTGGCGCTTGGCTTCGGCGACAAAGGCGTTGCCCGGCCCGACCAGCATATCCACCGGGGCCAGCGAATCGGTGCCCAGCGCCATCGCGCCGATGGCCTGAATGCCGCCCAGAGCGTAAATCTCGGTGGCCCCGGCCATTTTTTGCGCCGCCACGATCGCCGGGGCGGGTTCGCCGCCGAACGGCGGAGCGCAGCTGACGATGCGCGAGCAGCCCGCGACGTTGGCGGTAATAATCGACATATGCGCCGAGGCCAGCAGCGGGTATTTGCCACCCGGCACATAACAGCCGACGGCATTAATGGGGATATTTTTATGACCGAGGATCACCCCGGGGCGCGTTTCGATTTCCAGATCGAGCAGGCATTCTCGCTGGGCGCGGGCAAAATTAAACACCTGCTGCTGGGCGAATTCGATATCGATAATATCCTGACGGCTCAGTTTTTTCATACAGGCGTTAATTTCGGCATCGGTCAGGCGATAATCCTGGCGATCGTAGCGGTCGAATTTAATCGATAATTCGCGGATGGCTTTATTCCCACGCTGTTCAATATCCGCAAGAATGGTTTCCACCGTTTCTCTTATCTGACGCTGTGCATCCTGACGTTCCTGAACCGGTTTACTGGTTTTTAATATATAAGCCACAATCGTTTCCTTTCATATTTGAGATGACGGATAGCCTCCCGGCGAACCGGGATAAACATCAATGCTGCAATTTATTGGTCGCGCGCGGGCGCGAGGGAACTATTAAGCGTTAATTCTGCACTCGGGGGTGTTTTACGTGAATTAACCCAGCGGACGGAAAGCGGAGTCGCAATCGCAGCCACCACCGAGAGGGCGGCAATAAACAGATACCCGGAAGAGAGGTTAATGTGCTGCATCATCACCCCCATGATCACCGGCCCGGCAAACATGCCGCAGGAGTAAATGGTCTGGAACAAGCCCATGCGGGTGGACTGTTCATCGGAGGTGGTGTTGACCACGCTCAGGGACATAAATGCGGCGAACGCCATCCCGAAGGAGAAACCGGCCAGCGCCTGCAGCAGATAGATAACGTACATATTGCTGGTGAACGGAATGCCAAACGTCGACACCACCTGCAGCATAATCCCCAGTAACGCCGTCTTCATCAGGCCCAGGCGCTGGTAAAACACGCTGCTGCACAGGGCAATCGCCAGCGCGTAGAAGATCAGATGAATATTGCTCAGCAGGGTCAGGATCCCGGCCCGGCCGCCCAGCTGCTCGGCGTAAATGGGCGTCAGCGTGTCGCGGGTCGCAAAAGGCACCAGGATCACGAGGGTCGCCAGAATGCCAATCAGCCATACCGAACGGTCGGCGAGCTGCAGGCGCGCCCCGGCGATACAGGCTTTCAGCGACGGGGCTTTTACCGGGTCGTGCACATCGCGAATGCGGGTGGTGAGGAACAGCGCCACCAGCGCTGATACGCAGGAGACAAAAAAGGCGATGTTGTTGGCAAAATAGTGAATCAACAAGCCGCCGATGCAGTTGCCGAGGAACACCCCGATCGGCCCTGCCAGCGCCAGAAAGGCCACGGCGGCGGGGGCGTCTTTGCGGTCAAAGTAGCGCATAAACAGGATGTTATACAGCACCCAGGTGGCGGCGGTGACGCCGTCTGCCGCTTTGGCCAGATACAGGGTGAGGGCGTTAGGCTCGAGCCAGGCCAGTGGCCAGGCGATAATCGGCAGGAGTAGCGCAACCTGAATAAAGATTTTTCGGCTTTTCACCACGTCGGAGATGATCCCCAGTGGAAAACGGATCAGCAGCGTGGCCAGCCCGCTGGCCCCCATGATGATGCCCATCACCTGCGGTTCCATCCCCTGGTTAATCATCATCGGGGCCAGAAACGCATCGATGCTGTGGATACAGATAAAAAATAACACGCTGATGATGAAAAACAGCCGGGCTTCCGGTCGGCGTAACAGTGCTCGAAACATGGTTGTGAACCTCTTAATAAGCAATGGGTTATAACCAATCAAGTACAACGTTTACCGGCTCAATCCTTTTGATGACTGCCCAATTTGCCCGGTACAATTGACGGTGTGAAACTGCTCTGCATACGTATTCAAAAATTGAAGTTACGAAAAGGTTTCAATTTTGTAAAGGTTGTTTGTCACCATTGTGAAAAAATAATTTAGGCTGTTGCATACGCATGCAAAGATGGTGTAAGACTAAAAAGTACCCGCTTCCTGAGGCAGCCAGAACGGGGTAGATCGCCAGGTCATCGCGATATCTTGTTGAAAAATGTGCCAGAATCGGGAAGTAACAGGGATAAGGAACAAACGGCAATGAAACGTAAGACTTTTACGGCGGTGACCTCTCAGCAGGTGGCTCAGCTGGCGGGAGTATCACAATCAGCGGTGTCCCGCACCTTCACGCCGGGGGCGAGTATCTCGCCGGCCACGCGTGAGAAAGTGCTCAAGGCAGCGCGCGAGCTGGGCTATCGTCCGAATGCGATAGCCCGCTCGCTGAACACCGCCCGCTCGCGGATCATCGGGGTGGTGATCTCCTATTTTGATAACCCGTTTTATCCGCAGGTCCTTGAGGCGCTGGCGCAAAAACTGGATACCCTCAACTATCACCTGCTGCTGTTTGTCGGTGACAGAGAGGGCAACGTCGACCGCATTTTCGACCAGATCATGCAGTACCGGGTGGACGGCATTGTGCTGGCCTCGGTCACGCTGTCGCTTGATTTGTCGCAGGAGTGTCTCGCCGCCGGGATCCCGGTGGTGCTGTTTAACCGCAGCGACGAAAGTGGGATGACATCCAGCGTCAACAGTAACAACGAAGCGGCGGCCCGTCAGATTGCCGAGTTTTTCCTGGCGGCAGGGCATCAGCGGTTTGCCTGGGTGGGCGGCGTGGCGGATTCGTCGGTCAACATCGCCCGCCAGCGGGGGTATCTGGCCGCGCTGCAGGAGCAGGGCATCAACGATGTCCGGGTGGTTAACGGCAATTACGATGCCCGGGAAACCACCCGCGCGGCGTACGCGCTCTTTTCTGCCTCGCCCGCACCGGACGCCATTTTTGTCGCCAACGATCACATGGCGGTGATCGTGATGGACGTGGCGCGCTACGAGTTTGGCCTGCGCGTCCCGGAGGACGTTTCGGTTATTGGTTACGACGATATCGGGCCATCCGGCTGGTCGTCGTATGCGTTGACCTCCGCGTCGCAGCCGGTAGAGGCGATGGTGACGGCGACGGTTGAGCTGCTGATGAAGCAAATCGACAGCGGAAATATTGAGCCTGAACAGATCACCGTGCCAGGCACGCTGGTGGTCCGGCACTCTGCACGCCGTCCGCAGGCGGGTGTGGTCGAAGAAAACGGGAAAGTGGTGTTCCAGACGCAGGAGGACAAATGAGCAAATTGCCGGGCTTTAGCCCCCAGTTCGACTCCATTCAACAGTTTATTCTGACCCTGACCCACGTGGTCTGGGAGCAGAAAGATATCGGCCAGCTCGCCGACTTTTACGCCACGCCGGTGGTGTTCATCACCCCGGAAAAACAGCTCAACGAGCTCTCCCAGTTTATGCGCTTAACCCTGGAGGCGATGCACAGCTTCCCTCAGCGCACCGTGCTGACCGAGGACATCCTGGCGACCCGCAATCCGGGGGAAGAATACTATGCCGCCCAGCGGACGATCGCCTGCATTCGCCATCAGGGGGAAGGGTTCTTCGGTACGCCGACCGGGAAAACTGTCTGGGTGCGCACCTGGGCAGACAGGATCTGCGCCGACGGCGCGGTGCGCCAGGAGTGGCTGCTGCAGGACCGGGCGGCGATTGTGGCGCAGCTGGGGCTCAACGTGCAGGAGTTTGCGCGTAATCTGGCAAATATGCAGCAGCAGCTCGGCATTCAGCGTGAAGCCGCCGAGACGCTGGATGCTCGCTGGGCTGGTGGGCCAGAAGGCGATGACGTCGAGGGACCGATCGCGGGCGTCGTCGAGCGTTATCTGACGATGTGGGCAGGCGGCAACAGCGGCACCGTGCCGGGCCTGTATCATCCGGCCGCCACCCTGTATGCGCCGGGGCACTGCATCGGCACCGGGGAGCAGGAAATCGCCGCGCTGCTGTCGGGCTACCGGGCCTCGTTCGCCGACAGCGAAGTGCAGCTTCACCACCTGATTGTGCGCCGGGATGCCAACGAGCCGGTGCGCATCTCGCTGCGCTGGTCGTTGCTGACCTGGCACGACGGCTACGGGAAATTTGGCGTACCGACCCGCAAACCGGTGTCGATCACCGGTATCAGCCAGCTTGAATTGCGCGACGGGTTAATTATTCGCGAATATCTCGGCATTGATGAATTAGCTGTTTGGTCGCAACTCGTTAATTAAACGGAGGTTCGCCTCCGTAATATGACTTATCCGTAACGTGATTTAAATCCGCCGCAATGCGAATTGCGGTTCTTTTCTCCATCCATTCCGGGTGCGGGATCGTATTGTCTGAAAATAGATGCAGGAGTTTATATGTCTTCAACCGAAGCAACAAATAAAGCGCCAGCCGTACCTGAAAAAAATAACAAATCAACCCGTGACGAACCGGTATTACAGGTTGAACGTCGGGACTTTATTGATTTGGTGCCGGAAAAACGTCCCCGCGCGCAATCATTACGTGGCTTTGATGATTGCTATACCGATATTGTCGATTATATCGTTCGCTGCACCCACAAAATATGGGATGAACGCGACGTGGGCTTAATTTACACCCACTATACGCACAACTGTATTTTATATAACGCGCTGGGCACGCTGTATAACCGCGAGCAGGTAGTGCAGGACACCCTGCAGCGTTTAGTTGCTTTCCCGGAGCGTCGTGGTATGGCCACCCAGGTTATCTGGAACGGTAACGACGTCGACGGGTTCTATACCTCGCACCTGGTGACCGGCAGCGGGCGTCACACCCAGTTCAGCCATCTGGGCAGGCCGACCAACCGCACCTTCGTCACCCGCACCGTGGCCGACTGTATGATCCACGAAAACAAAATCTACCGGGAGTGGGTGGTCAGCGACAACATGTCCCTGATGAAACAGCTCGGGCTGAACACCGACGAAGTGGCCTTTAACATGGCGAAAGAGCAGTTCGACAAGGGCTTCCGCGTCACCGACATCGGCGAAAATGGCCGCATGCTGGGTCAGTATCCACCGGAAATGGTCTGCGACGTCTCCATCGCCCATACCGACACCGAAGAGCAGTGCCTGCGCTGGCTGCACGAAATTTACAACCGCCGGATGCTCGGCAAGATCAAAGAGGTGTATGCGCCAAACGTGCAGTGGCACGGTCCGCTGATGAAAGAGCTGTACGGCGTGGCGTCGGTGACCCACCAGACGCTGGCCCTGATCGGCATGATCCCCGACGGCGCCTGGCTGCCGCAGCATATCTGCTCCAACCCGTGCGAAGAAGGCGGCACCAAAGTCGCGGTTCGCTGGATTATGGAAGGCCACCATCTGGGCTACGGCGAGCTGGGTAAACCAACCGGTGAACGCCTGTTCGTGATGGGCATGTCTCACTATCACATCATCAACGGCAAAATCGTCGACGAGTGGGTGGTTTACGATCACCTGGCGCTGCTGGCGCAAATCAAACTGGGTCAAATGGAGGATGCGCAATGACAGCTCAATCGATTGTTGACCAGGTCAGCTGGCTGAAACGTCCGCAGGGGCAGGATGCGCAGGCCGATAAGTCGTTAACCGACACCGTCAGCGCCATTATTGAACGCGTCAAGCGTGAAGGCGACGCCGCCCTGAAAGACTACTCGCAGCAGTTTGATAAGGTTGTACCGGCGCAGTTTGAAGTCAGCGCCGAAGAGATTGAAACCGCGCTGCGCGAGATGGATCCGCAGACCCGCCGCGACAGCGAGTTTGCCATTGCCCAGGTGCGCCGTTTTGCCCAGGCGCAGCTTGCCACCATGCTGCCGCTGGAAGTCGAAACCCTGCCGGGCGTGCATCTGGGCCATCGTATTATCCCGGTGCAGACGGTGGGCTGTTACGTACCGGGTGGTCGCTACCCGATCCTCTCCGCGCCGGTGATGTCGATCGTGCCGGCGACGGTGGCGGGCTGCGAGCAGATCATTGCCTGTCTGCCGCCGGCGGCGCATCCGGCGATGATTGCGGTCTGTCACCTCGCCGGTGCGCACCGGATCTTTAAAATCGGCGGCGCGCAGGCGATTGCGGCGATGGCCTGGGGCACCGACAGTGTCCCGGTGGTGGATAAAATTGTCGGGCCGGGCAATGCCTTTGTGAACGAGGCCAAGCGTCAGGTGTTCGGCAAAGTGGGCATCGATGCGCTCGCCGGGCCGAGCGAGATCTTCACCGTCGCCGATGACAGCGCCGATGCGCGCATTATTGCCGCCGATCTGCTGGCGCAGGCGGAGCATGATGTCCACACCCGCGTCGGGCTGGCGACCAGCAGCAGGGCGCTGGCCGAGGGAACGCTGGCAGAAATTGAGCGCCAGCTGACGACATTACCCACTGCCGCCACGGCGGGCGTTGCCTGGCGTCGTCAGGGTGAAATTGTGGTCTGCGACAATGAAGAACAGCTGATTGCCTTTGCCGATTATATGGCGACCGAGCATCTGCAGGTGCATACCCGGGATCCGCACAGCACGGCCGCGAAAATCCGTAACTACGGATCGCTGTTTATCGGCCAGAACGCCAGCGTGGTGTTCTCGGATAAATGCTGCGGCACCAACCATACCTTGCCGACCATGGCGGCCGCGCGCTATACCGGGGGACTGTGGATCGGAGCCTACGTCAAAATTTGTACCCATCAGTGGATTGACGATCACGGGATTGCGGCGATTGCCGAGCCTGCTATCCGCCAGAGCCGCACCGAGGGGATGCAGGGGCACCGTCGCGCCGCGGAAATCCGCCTGCGTCCAGAAGCACTCGACGCCATTACGTCCGGCTTACGGGACTAAATGCGACGGGAGGCCGGGCACTGGCCTGGCCTCCGGCATTGATTAAGGGAACACGATGCGAAACAAACGGCTGATCCCTCCGGCAGATTGCCCCGAGGAGATAACCCGACGGCTGGCCATTATAGAAAGCCGAGCGGATCTGAATGCCATTCTGGGGATTAATCCGCACGCGCTGGCGCAGGCGCAGCAGTGTCAAACGCGACGGCGTCGCGGAGAGCCTACCGGGCCATTACACGGCGTGCCGTTGATTGTGAAAGATAATATCGCCTGTGCCGGACTGCCGCTGACGTTGGGCTGTTCGGCCCTGCATGCGCTGCGGCCGACAGCCGATGCGCAGGTGGTTCGCCGGTTGCGCGATGCCGGGGCCATTATTCTGGCGCGCGCGAATATGTCCGAGTTTGCCTTTGACGTCCGCTCCCGCAGCTCGCTCGGGGGCGACGTGCGCAACCCGCTGTTCCCGAGTGTGACCGCCGGAGGCTCTAGTGGCGGCAGCGCTGCGGCGGTGGCGGCAGGGATGGCAGACGGGGCGTTGGGCACCGATACCGGCGGCTCGATTCGTATTCCGTGCAGCTATACCGGGCTGGTGGGGTTACGGCCGCGAGTGCGTCGGGAACAAATGCAGGGCATTGCGCCGCTGTCGCTAAGTAAAGATACGGTGGGGCCGATGGTCCACTGCGTGCAGGATGCCGCCTTGCTGCACGGGATTATTCACGGGCATGCGCCGTCAACCGTGGAAAGCGTGTCATTGAAAGGAGTACGATTTGGCACGATCCGCGCCCTCGAAGGTGACGATCCGCATCAGCTTGAGGCCTGGCACGCCGCTATCGCCAGGCTGAGGCTGCATGGCGCGGTGGTGGTGGAAGTGGACATTCCACTGCTGCGTGACGTGGAAATGGCGACCTGCCTGAGCCTGTATGAGTTTCGCGTGGCCTTCGACGGCTGGTTGCAAAATCATCCCGGCGCCCCGCGCGATCTTCAGACCCTCGTCGCCTCCGGGCAATGTTTACCGGAGTTCTTGCCGCTGCTGACCCGCATGTTGTCCTCCAGCACGCTAAAAACCCCGGAATGGCTCGCCGGACGGCGTTTGCGGCGGGCATTACGCACGGCGCTGGCGCAGGCGGCGGAGCAGGGACGCATTGACGCGTTTCTCTACCCGACGGTGTGTCGCTTGCCGGACAGCCTGCAAAAAATGCCGCCCGGCCACGCGCCCGAGCTGGCGGCCATCAGCGGCTTTGCGGCGATTACGCTCCCCTGCGCAAGAACGCGAAACAACTTCCCGGTGGGGCTCGAAATCCTCTCGACCGCCGAGGATGAATCCCCGCTGCTGGCGCTGGCCGCCGCTTGCGAAACGGCCTTTAGTCCGCGATAAACGGCAGCCGTCTGCGCGCCCTCGAGGCGGGCTGGACGGCGGCTTTCGCGATCGCCTCACCGATTTCGGCACTCACCACCAGCCCCTGCACAAAGGGGCGGTCGTGCATCAGGTAGGGCAGCGCACCAAAGGCAATTTTACCCCGCAGGTATTCCGGTGCGAGGAGGGTGTAATCCTCGCCGACGTCCGGGATCTCTTCTCCGGCAGACTCGAGCTGCTTGCGCAACACCGGGAACGGCAGGTCTTTGGTTTTGAGCGGCTTCTGCCCGCGGGCGTCGATAAAGGTATCGAACGACCAGCTGTTGCCCTGGGCGTTAATCACCGTTCGATCTGTTTTTAGCGCCATTTCATAATCCGCACCTAACGTCAGAATGCTGATTACGCCCGCCTCGCGCAGGGCCAGCAGCCGGCGAATCGATCGCGACGGAATGGCCGCATAGTTGTCGATAAACACCCGCGCCAGTCCGGCGTTAAAGCGCTCCCGATCCTGTTCGTTAAGATGAGGGACAATTTTCTCTACGGCCTCGTGCAGGCGCAGGATGGTGTAGCGCCACGGCACCGTGCGTTTGTCGCGCTTGTTGCGTTCCACTTCATCGAGATTCGACACCGCCCAGCGGAACGGGCCGTGCTTTTCCCGGTCGGCAAACCAGGCCTCGCGAAGCGTGTCGGCCGTGAGGGTGTGCAGCGCGATAGCGTCGCTCCAGGCCGGATCGGCGTGCTGCAGTTCCGCCACCATCAGCTGAAAAATGCGCTCGAGTAGCCCCTCAGAGCCCGCCTCGATAGCCGCGTCTATCGCGGATTCCGTGGCAATGGTTAACGGCTCATAAGGGATCGGGCAGTAGAAATCCGCTTCCGGCAGGATGCCCGAGCGGGACATCAGCACCATCTTCAGCGCCTCGCTGCCTTTATCCAGCCTGAAGTGGATTTGCTCGGCATCGGACTCGTCAAAGGTGCCGTGCTGGATGGCCACGGCCATCGCCGCGTCCAGACCGCTCAGCGACGTCCCCATAATGCCCACGTTACCGGCCGCGATGGTCGCCTCCATCAACCCCGACCACGGGCTGGGGAAGAAGGCCCGCGATGAGGCGTCTTCCTCCGGCCAGACGTGCCCGGTGGCGATCGCTACCAGGTCGAACGATGTTGGCTGCGGATCGTGCGTCGTCCACAGATCCACCCCCTCCGGCGTGGCGGCAATGTCGATAACCGGACAGGATTCCTGAACGGTGATCTCAAACCCCTGGGCTCTGGCCCGCTCAACCAGCAGTAAAAACTGGTCGCGGAAATATTCACCCAGCAGAATGCGCGGCAGAAATTGCCGGTCGTGCAGCGTAGCTTTTTGCACCCCGTAGCGCGCCAGATGCGCATCATTTTGCGCGCGCAGCCAGTCGAGATAGGTCGAGAACAGGGGCGGGATTTCGATACTGGCGATATTGGCCAGCATCAGTCTGGAGTTGTCTTCGTCGCTGTAGGGCATCCCCACACCGGCTTTGTCTGCTTGCTCATAGACTGAGATGCAAAGCGGTGTCCTGGTTTTCAACAGCGAATACAGCGTATAAATGCCGGTCGGCCCTGCGCCAATAATGGCAATCCTTTTCATTATGCTCACCCTTTATCATTATTGCCTGCCATCGTTTCAGGCGATGCGCGTCATATCCATGAAAAGTAAGTGTGGTCGAAAACGGCGAATCAGCAACTGGCGCGGTATGGCGTCCCGTGAATCATCATTACTATGTATATATTTAATATGAATTATTCATCTATTTTATTGATTTTGATATATAAAATGAAAATACCCCAACCGGCCTGCGACAATTTTCCTCAGTTGATTCATATCAAGTACCTCTAAAGCATTATAAGGAAGAATACCCCTCTTTTTTTAGAGGGAATAACATGTCAGAACCAAAAGAAAACCGGGACAGCGTCTTCCCCTCCATCACGCGCAGAAGCTTGCTCAAAGCGGGCTCCGCGCTGGTCACGCTGCCGTTTGTGATGTCCGGTAAGAGCTTCGCCATGCAGGCCAATGCGCCTGAAACCGCACAGGCGTCGGGCGCCGCAGAACGCGTCGTCCAGACCTGCAGTACCTTTGACTGCGGCGGAAAATGCGATATCCGCGCCCACGTCGCAGACGGGGTGATTACCCGGATCACTACTCGCCCGGATAGCGAGTTGGATCCCCAGATGCCGATTATGCGCGCCTGCGTGCGCGGCCGAAGCTATCGCAAGTTTGTTTACCATCCGGACCGCCTGAAGTATCCGATGAAGCGCGTGGGCAAACGGGGGGAGGGCAAATTTGAACGTATCTCCTGGGAGGAAGCCACGACCCTCATCGCCAACAACCTGCAGCGGATCACCGCTCAATATGGCCCGGCATGCCGTTTTGTGCATAACAATACCGCGACCAGTGGGGGCACTTTCTCCGGGGATAAAATGATGCGCCGCCTGCTTAACCTCACCGGTGGCTATCTGGAGTATTACCACTCGGTCAGCATGGGCAACACCGCCGCCGCCACGCCCTATACCTATGGTGCGGTCGCCAGCGGAAACTCGCTGGATACGCTGGCAGAGACGAAGCTGGTGATCCTGTGGGGCCACAACCCGACTGAAACCATCTTTGGTCACAGCAACCACTATTTTCAGCAGATGAAACAGAACGGCACGCGCTTTATCGTCGTCGACCCGCGCTATTCCGACACCGTAGCGTCACTGGCCGATGAGTGGATCCCGCTGCTGCCGTCGACCGACAACGCGCTGATGGATGCGATGATGTACGTCATTGTCAGCGAAAATCTGCATGATAAAGCCTTTATCGAACGCTATACCCTCGGCTTTGACGAAGCCTCTATGCCCGAAGGCGTGCCCGCCAACGAGTCGCTGGTGGCGTACCTGATGGGCGACAAAGACGGCCAGGTTAAAACCCCCGAGTGGGCAGAAAAAATTACCAATGTTCCGGCGCAAACGATCCGCCAGCTGGCGCGCGACTATGCCAACACCAAACCGGCGGCGTTAATTCAGGGCTGGGGGCCGCAGCGTCATAACTGCGGTGAGCGCACCGCCCGCGGGTCGACGCTGCTGGCGACCCTCACCGGCAACGTCGGGATTAAAGGCGGCTGGGCGGCAGGCTACGGCGGCTGCGGCAATCGTAAGTTCGCGGCAGGGCCGGAAATGCCGGATAACCCGGTCAAAGAGAGTATCTCGATCATGAACTGGGTGCAGGCCGCCGACGATGCCAGCAAGGTGACGGCTGACGCGGGCCTGAAAGGGGCGGAGACGCTCAACAGCAATATTAGGATCCTCTTTTCCCTTGCGGGAAACTATCTGGCAAACCAGAACCCGGATCTTCACCAGGCGGTGAAGGTGCTGGAGGATGAGTCAAAAATCGAGTTTATCGTCGCCAGCGATCTCTACATGACCCCGAGCGCCCGCTATGCGGATCTGCTGCTGCCGGAAACCAGCTTTATGGAGCGCTGGAATATCGGCGAAACCTGGGGCACGGCAAGCTACCTGATCCTGTCTGAAAAGCTGATTGAGCCGGAGTTTGAACGTCGCTCGGACTATGACTGGCAGCGTGAGGTCGCCGCTAAACTGGGGATTGAATCACAGTTCAGCCAAGGCCGCACCGAACAGCAGTGGATTGAACATATCTGGGAGCAGACCCGCCTGTCGATGCCGGATGAACATCTGCCTACGTTCAGTGAACTGCGGGTACAACGCAAGCATCTCTTTAAAAGTAAGCCGTACGTGGCGTTTGAAGACAACATTCGCGATCCGCAGAATCACCCGTTCCCGACGCCGTCCGGGAAAATTGAGATCTTCTCTCAGCGTCTGTACGACATGCACAACCCGGAAATCCCTGCGCTGTCGCATTACGTTCCGGCGCATGAAGGCCCGGAAGATGCACTCGCGAAGCAGTTCCCGCTTCAGCTGATCACCTGGAAAGGGAAAAACCGCGCCAACTCCACGCAGTACGCCAACCCCTGGCTGCAGGAAGTGCAGGTGCAGAAATTGTGGATCAACCCTCTCGATGCGCAACAGCGCGGGATACGCCAGGGCGATACCGTGCGTATTCACAACGCGCGGGGTATCTGCCAGGTACCGGCAGAGGTCACCGTGCGCATTATGCCGGGCGTCGTCGCCATGCAGGCCGGGGCCTGGTGGCAGCCCGATGCCGAGGGGGTCGATCACGGTGGCTGTGCCAACGTCCTGAGCTCGGCGCGTATCACCCCGCTTGCGAAAGGCAATTCTCATCAAACCATGCTTGTGGAGGTCGCAAAGTATGCGTCAGCAGTATAAGGAATACCCACCTGTCAGCGATAAGCAGCTTGGCTTTTTCATTGACTCGTCGCGTTGCTCCGGGTGCAAGGCCTGCCAGGTAGCCTGTAAAGACAAGAATAATCTCGAGGTCGGACGGCGTTTTCGTCGCGTCTATGAGGTGAAAGGGGGCGGGTTTATCCCGACCGGGCAGGGCGGCTTAGCGAATAACGTCTATGCGTACACGCTGTCGATCTCCTGCAACCATTGTGCGGATCCGATTTGCACCAAAAACTGCCCGACCACGGCGATGCATAAGCGCCCTGGGGATGGCATCGTGCGCGTTGACACCACCAAATGCGTCGGCTGCGGGTATTGCGCCTGGTCCTGTCCCTACGGCGCGCCGCAAATGAATGAGGAAGCCGGGCAGATGTCAAAATGCGATTTCTGCGTGGATTTGCAGGCCAAAGGCGAACAGCCGATGTGCGTGGCAACCTGTCCGCTGGGGGCGATCCAGTTCGGGCCGATTGATGAACTGCGCGCGAAGTACGGCAACCTTTGCGACGTGCAGGGCTTACCGGATTCGTCCATCACCCGGCCAGGCCTTGTGATTAAACCGCATCAGGGCGCGGAGAAAGAGGAGCAGCCGCATGCATGAGTTACCGCTGCTGATGTTTACCCTGCTGGTTCAGGGCTCGGTTGGCATGACCCTTTTCCTGACCCTGTCCGCCCGCGCGGCGTCGCGCGTGCCGGAGGTGAAAACCCAGCTTCTGCCGGGAATGTTGATCGCCTGCATGGCCGGGGGCCTGGGGCTGGTGATTTCTACGCTGCACCTCGGCTATCCGCTGAATGCGTTTAATGCCCTGCGTCATGTCGCCAGTTCATGGTTGAGCCGTGAAATTGTCTTTGCCAGCCTGTATCTGGCGGCGTTGGGCCTGTGTACGCTGATGATGCTGGTCAGAAAACAGCTAATTCCTCTGCTGCTGCCCGTCGCTGCCGTGCTGGGACTGGTCGATGTCTGGTGCATGAGCGCGATCTATGCCCATACCGCCGTCATCACCTGGAGCCACTTCAACACCTGGGTGATGTTTTATGGTGCCGTTGGGGTGATGGGCGCGGCGGCGCTGGCATGGCTGCCGATGTTGAAGGTCAGGTCGGTGGCGTACGAGCGTCAGACAGTGATGCGCGTCGCGGCGGTGGTGGTCGTGACGATACTGGCGGTTCGTCTGCTGGTGCTGCCGAACTATATGGCCTATCTGGCGAGCGCCAGCCTGAGCGGGGTGGTCACTCTGCCGCACCAGCCGATGGCGATCTTCACCCAGATAAGCGGTCTGCGGCTGTGTAGCTGGGCAGTGTCCATTCTCGGCGCGCTGTTGTTTGCGATTAGCGCATGGCGCGACCGCAAGGTTGGGCTGATGGTCGGCAGTCTGCTGCTGGTGCTGGCTGAAGTGCTGTTCCGCTTTATGTTCTTCTGCATTAACTGATGGCGTTATTTCGCCTGACGCAACCCCCCGCGCCGCCCGGCGTGGGGGGGGCCTGCTTGCACAAACTTCTTCCTCGCCACGACTGCCAGGCCTGTGTGGCGGTATGCCCGGTGCAGGCCATTACCGCAACGGACACCGCGCCAACTCTTAACGCGGCTGAATGCCTGCACTGCGGCCGTTGTTTGTTCGTTTGTCCGACGGATGCGCTGGATCATCTCCAGCCTGAAACCCGTCGCTTTCGCGCATCGACACTGGTTGCACCGTTTTCTACGCTGGAGCCGTTCGTTGATGAGTTGTTGATGTGGCATCAGCAGGTGGGGATCCGGGCGGTAGAAATGGATATCGAGACGTTTCCCGGCTGGGTGCGCGCCGTTGCGGCTCTGAATATCCGGCTTCGGGAGCTGAATATTCCGGTCTGGCAGATCCTCCCGCCGCCGAAAAAAACGATTAATACGGCGCGCCGACATTTTATCAAAGCCAGCGAAGTGGGTGTGCAGTCAGCCACCGTTCCGACCGGGCGTCGGGCCCGTCGTCAGGCATTTTTTGTCGTCAGCGAATATCAGCTGTCGCTGGATCACGCGCAGTGTACGGTCTGTGGCGCCTGTAGCAGGGTCTGTGGGGAGAAGGCGCTTCGCCTGAGCGACGGGGCGCTGACGTTCTGGTCGTCATCCTGTACCGGCTGCAACAGCTGCGCGGTGGTCTGTCCCGTGAATGCTTTACGCATCGACGAGCAGGTGAGTGAAAACAGGGAGCTGCGCTTTAGCTCGATACAGAAATCCTGCCGTTGCTGCCAGCGGGAGTTTTATACCTTTGATCCGGAAACGGAACGCTGTGCGGTTTGTCAGCGGCATATTTATGGTATGCGAGAGGCGTAAATTATTATTGCATATGGTCGAATTGGCTGTATTTAAGAAGTTTCCAACGAAAATTCTTAAATATATACACCCATCTATATGCGTTTCAACGGAGTATAACTACCAGGGGGGAATAACCCGAAAACCGAACCTTCGTCAATTCATTCAAGGTAAATAATAAATATTGTGTATATGTAATGGTTGTTTAATATTACTTGTCATCTGAAAGTGGAAGTGACTTTTTGAAGGGAGATCTACTTATGGACTGTTAATTGGTTGATTCATCGCAGTAACTTGTTCTAATATCATTTTTCAACAAACACGATTTGCCTGGCAACTATTCTTTAAGGATAAGGGATTATTATGGCGGATACATTCCAGAATGAAGTTTCCACGTTGCAGGAAAGATTTCGTGCCCTAACAGGTTGCCATCAACCTCTCAACTTCGCGCCATGCAGACGATGTACAGGTTATTACGTGCTCTGAAAATCTTTCTCCTCCACAACGCTGTTTTCAAAAAAGAACTCACATAAATTCTTCAGGGTTGAACGTTTCCCGGGAATTATGCCAGGAAATGAGTCCGCTTGTCTTCAATGAAAACGTGGGCATCTCTTTCACTGGATTAAACGTGAATATGCGGATGTTAGTGAATACTGAAACAGCCCGATTCCCGGAGCAGACTGAACCATCTACTTTTTTTTGCTGAATATCAGTCTTGGCGGGTATTCAGCAAAAAAATAAATCTGCTGGCCTGACCTTATGCGCTTTGGGTTCCTTGAATAAGGAAAGCGATGGGCGGTAGCGTGTCCGGAACTGATAAAAAGAGAATCTCATGGAAAATCCAGCCTCCCTGTGCCTGACCCTGACTCATACAAAATTTCTGCCCGAGCACGGGCAGTTTAAGCTGCTGAACCTACTGAAGCTGGAGGAAAGCGATCTCACGCGTTACGAGTGGCATCAGAAATCACAGTCGTTCCGCCTTAGCTGGAATGAGGAAGAGGGGATCGGGCTGGAGTTTGACCGTACACAAGGAGTGCACGCATGAGCACCAATCCCCCGATCAGATTCAGCCACAACCATCACCAGCTGTCGGTGAAGGGATGTAAAGCCGAGCCCGATGTGCTGGCGTTTGAAGGTGATGAAGCCCTGAGCCGGCCTTTCAGCTATCTGGTTCCGTTTCACCACCGACACGCGCCTCAATATCGATGTGGTGGAGTTTTACGACAGCCAGCAGGGTTACGAGAAAGGCCTGACCAGCGGACAACATCTGCAGGTATCTGCCGGGCAGAACCTGATAGCCACTGCCGGTAAAAATGCAGACGTCAGCGTGGTGAAAAATCTGTTCATCGGGGTAGGTAACGCCCTGAGCGTGTTTGTTCGCAAGTTTGGGATCAAGCTCATCGCGAACCAGGGGCCGGTGCAGGTACAGGCACAGAACGACCTGATGGATCTGATCGCCCGCGGCGAACTCAGTCTCACCAGTACCGAAGATGAAATTCATATTACTGCGAAGAAAAAAGTGACGATTAACGGGGGCGGAAGTTATATCACGCTTGATGCCAATGGCATTGAGTCTGCCACTCAGGGGGATTACCGGACCAAAGCTGGGCATTATGGACGAAAAGATAAGGCCAATGAGCCAAAAGACTTCCCGAATATGGCACCTGAAACGACCGAATCTTCCAGTAAATTCAGCTTTTCCTGACAAGGAGTCACAACATGATTATCAGTCCTCCGTTTCTGAGAGATAAAGATGCCACTCAGTCTGACGCAGAGTGGGTTAAAGCGATGATGCCTGTCAATCCTCGCCGGGGATATCCTCTCAATGCATCAGAGTCCTGGCATGGGGGCATCCATATATTGCATACGGATGCAGGCGCAACGTCGGAGAAAGTAAGGGCAATCGCTGACGGGACGGTGGTATCGTTCCGCAAGCCCTCCTCGCCAGAGAAAAGAGACCAGATCCCACTGAAATATGCCCCTGTCAGGGGAACGGATGATGGCTATGTTTTATTGAAACATGAGACAGAAATTGGTTCCGGAGAGGACGGTAAGGTCGTTTTTTACTCTTTGTATATGCATCTGAAGTTTTTGGAAGCAGAGATAAAAGCTGACGCCAAAATCTACCGTAAAGATCCGCTAGGCTCTTCCGGTATGACTGATGGCCAGAATGAATTTCACTTCCAGGTTTTCTGTGATAATGACAACATCAGCAAACTGACTGGCCGAAAAACGAAGGAACTGGATATTTCGAAGGATGGTCGTAGTGATGCGGTTTACGGTGATATCCATTTTTATCTGCCAGCAGGAACAACGTTTTACGACAAAGCACCCGCAAATAACAATACTTCCCTGGCCGGGCTTTCTGAGCTGTATACCAGTAGTGCGCCTCTGTATGTCAGCATGACTCTGGCACAAGGCAACTGTACGATGGTGACCCGACAGAAGAATACACAGACTGTCGGGAAGTATGATCTGCTGGGCGAGCCGCTGGTTAACGCCGATGGTGAAGATTATGAATACAATCTTTATAAAACTGCTATGCGGAATTATAAGGAAAGCCCCAGTGCCGGATTTGAGTTGCTTCGTTTTGGGCGGGTACGAAGCTCAAAGCAACAGGCTTATCTGCTGTTTACCATTCGAGTGGGAAAAAAGCACAATAGATGCCAGGTATAAATGGCTGATGACCGGTCTGCCCTGGGAGCTGTGTACTTCAGAAAAAACGGCCATATGGCAGGTTCCCGGGAGGCAGGAATCAAATGAACGAACGCTGATGAGTGAGGAAGACTATGGCAAATTTAAACAGCATGCAGAAGCGCTGTGCTTTGATGCCGGAGCGTTTAGTTCTGGTCGGTTATGGCACTTTCACCCTGTTGAATTCATTAGTTTTGTCCGAAAATGTAACTGGCTAAGTGAACAGGACTTTATTAGAACGATCAGAAAAACAGTAAAGAATGAATCTACATTAAGAGAAGAAGGACGGCTCACGGAAAAAACAGTCATTGAGCATCTTAATCAAGAGAAAGAAAAATCGACAGGAGTCATAGTCCGTCCATCAGAAATGAGAAAAAGTCTTGCGTTGATAATGAGAAATTGTGGTGTAAATAGCACTATGAGAGTTGCTCACTTTTTATCGCAAATCTATTGCGAAACTGGCCGTGTGAGTGAATGTGAAGAAAAAGGGAAGGATTCATATTTTGATAAATACGAACCTGAATTTGATTTAAAACGCAAAAATACAAACGAACTTGCTAGAAAACTTGGTAACAATCAAGTTGGAGATGGTATTAAGTTTAAAGGCCGTGGAATTATACAGCTTACAGGTAGGGATAATTATAGTTTGTATGGCAAGTATAAAGGAGATGACACGAAATTCATAAGCTCAGAAGGTGCGGGTAATTTAATGTCATCATCTTACTATTGTTGTGATGTAGGCGGTTTCTATTGGGTTCAGAAACAAAGAATGAAGATGGAAAATAAAAAATTAGTTAATTGGGGATCGTTGAGTATACATTGCTGGGCCGATAAAGGAACTACCTATGCAGAAGTCAAGGCTGTTACTAAGTGTGTTAATGGCGGGAGTAATGGGCTAGATGGTATCCGATGGCCTTGTTTTGAACACGCATTTTACGCTTTAAATGATAGTGTTTCTCCAAATGATAATGTTAAATTTCTAAGCTAAAGGTGCAGGTATGAAAATTAAAATTTTAGTTGTCATTTTGGCGATGGGGACCGCTATTGATGCTTATGCAAGAAACATTGATTATTTATTGTAAGACGATAGAGTTTGATACTGGAAGTTTTAATTACCCTGCCATTGAACAAGCGTCTTCTAATTCTGATTGTCGTGATAAATCAGTTCCAATTCAGTATAAAGGGATTAAAGATGTATTCAACCTGACTTCAGAAGCAAACCCAACTGGTGGAGCAAGCTATCTAACATGGGATGAATCAAATAAGTCATATGGGTATGATATAGATGAATTAAAAAACACAATACATGACATTGTAAAACAGAGCAGAGACTATAAATATATTGAAGCATTAAATCCGATTGTAAAAATAAGATTTATCCCTAAGGACAATGGCGGCGTGGTTGTTTCTGATATCCTCTTCAAGGATAAAAATAACAAGCCGATAACTATCGTCAGAGACATATATTTTTACTCGCAAGATAATTATGCTGCAGTGTATAGTTCCACGCCAATAAAATACACTCATAAAAATAAAATATTCTTTATAGATAAAGTTGAGTCACTTTTCGAGTCAATGGATGTAAATTGGTGAAGCTTTGGGCTTTGTTAATGGTGAAAAATGTCTAAAGGCTACAGGGAAATAAACTGAAAGAGGGCGTGCAAAAAATGAAAGGATGATTTAAACAGAGTTCATTCGAGCACACCTGAAAGTATCAGAGAGAAGTGCTGTGCTTCATTGAATTGTATATTGACTAAATGTGGAATGAGTACTCCCGTAAGAACCCCCTATTTCATTGGGCAGGGAGCGATTGAATCGAAAAATTTAAATATTATAGTTGAGGTTTCTGTTTCATATAGTCAAAATACTGAGCACCCATCATTTGCGGATGGAATCAATGGCTATTACGTAGACCCGAAAGATACATATGGCTATTTTCATAACTATGAACGTGATGGCAATGATTTGGGCAATGTGAAAAAATCGATCTGTGTGATTCAAGAAATAATCACTTAGTTGTCGTGATTGGAAGAGATTCCAGAAACAAACCCGTGGTAACTTCTCCACAACGAGAATCTATTGAGTCAAACATTATCAAATGTTGGCGATGGAATGATATTCCGTGGAAGAGGTTTTATACAGCTAACTTAACTACCTCGCTAACCATGTTTTTGGAGGGTTTTTTTAAGTTAATGAAATAATTATTTTTATTATTTCCATTGTTTTGCCTGTGCAAATCCTGCGCCAGGTTTTTCACCAAGAGGAAATGACCTCCCTGATGGAATTCTGGTCAGACTGAAGAACAGCTTCATAACCGAGATCAGCCAACCTACGCTTCAGGCTCAGCAGGGCAGTCTGACGAGCACGCATGGGTTTATTCAGGATTGTGTTATGCCGATAAAGTTTATGGGGAATAAATACATGAAACACATTCATCTCTTGGTGTTTTTTCTTGGCGCAGCATTGAATGCCTCCGCCTCAGAAATCAAAGAAATATTTAACCGCCAAAAACCATTAACGATTGAAGGTGTAACGATTACACCTCAAAGAAAACTGGTATCACTATACAGTGATGGGAAGTTGCATACCGTCGGAAAGAAACAATACTTCCTTGTAATTAATGGGTTCCCCTCACGCCCGGGGAATCCCACCGCGCAGTGCGGGGTCGGGCAGGAAATGTATGCCGATATTTATCAGGTTGAAGCTAAAAATGCGACCAGGGTGCAACGTATAATGGTTGTCAGTTGCTGGCGCTCACTGGAATTAGATAGCTGGCAGAAGCAGGATGATTTTTCATCGATCACATGGAATAAGGACGGAGTTATATTTGACTGGATTGTGCCGCCTAAATTTACCAACCTCCGTGCACAACTCAATCTTAATACAGTTTCACCTGAACTGGTCTTTATACCCTGATTATGCCGATAAATCTTAAAATCATTCCCCCCGCAGCTTTGCGCCCGACTCTCATCCATTTCGGTTACTGGTTTTCAGCTCTGGGGGCGCTGGTTGCTGTGGCTGCAATAGCGGGTCTGGCATTTGATCGGCAGGGAGAGAGTACAAAATTTTTGATTTTTTTTCCTGTGGCCATCATGCTGGTTTGGTCACTGGTGTTTGTTCTGAGAGTGCTGTTCTGGCTATTTCAGCATAATCATGCTTATGGCTGGGACAGAAGGCGTGAAGAAACATTAATGCGGGAAACCCGACGAGGCCGCCGGGCGCTTCAAATCCTGCATATAAGTGTGGATATTCCATTAACAGAGGTACCGGGGCAGACTCCAGTGACATTATTAATGGAAGGGTCCTCAATACTCAAAAGCCAGGTCGGTCGTGGTAGGGAAGATTATTATTTACACACATTTTTCTCAATATCTCCTGATTATTCACTAGAGCCCGAACAACAGGATCTAGTGGTGTTTCAGGCCCAGCTTCAGAAGCTACTGGCTGACGTTGCAATCGCACTCGCACCGTTCTCCCCGAAACAGAAGCTCGCCGTGCTGTTTGAGGCCGACACATCTATTTTGCCACGTCGTTTCATTCCGATCTGGCACGACAGCCTGACGAAGGCTGGCATAATCCAGCCGATTGAATATGTTGATGGCCACGGTGCGCAGTTTATTGATGAGTGGCTTGATAACCGCATCAACGACAAATCACTACTGCTCATAATTGCTGCTCAGGTCGCCCCTGAAATACGTCATGGAAGTGCGGAGGCAATGGTGGCGTTGCTGCTGGGTAATAGACTTACGCAGAACACGGTACCGCCGCTAGCATGGTTACACCGCCCAGAACTTACCGATCTACAGTTGCTTGAAGAAGGCATAGCGCAGGCAGCTGACTGGGTACCCCTGGAGGCAGGGCAGGTTAAACACCTCTGGCTCAGTGGTCTGACGTCAGAGGAGGCTTCTGCCATTATCCCGGCGATGGCGATACCAATTCTTTCCGGCGTACCTTCACCGGTAGGCCGTCATAACACCGACCTTATTATAGGACGTGCCGGTTGCGTGTCCCCGTGGTTGGCCGCAGCCGCGGCGACACTTTCTGCGCAGCAGACCGGCTCAGCACAACTGGCTATCAGTGCCGATGGCGGTACGGGGGCTCTTTGGATACAGGCCATTACACTCGCGTAAGTCAGGGATTAAACAGGGAGAGCAAGCGTGAAACATATTTTCCGCATGCTCCGCAGCAGATTATTTCTCTGTATTTTCATTACGTTTTTAATGGCAGGGATACTCTTTCTGTTCGGGCTTGTCTGGCATCACCCTGATCTGCTGGCTGACACGACAACTGGCAGACGTGACTGTTCGTAGCTACCGTACTGGAGATTTTACTCAACGTGCTGATGTACTTGAACACTTGCTTTGGCGGGCTAAGTGATTTTGATCAGTATCTTACCCATGCGTCCACCGATGAAGAATCTTAACCGATCAGTTCACCACAACTGGCTCCCTCGCTTTCACATAATATCGCCTGTGAGATGCACGAATACTCTTCTCAGTTTACAGCTTCTTCCGGCGTTCCAAAAGTCTGTCTGCTGTTGTGGCGGCGATGTGGACACCTTGGCACGTAGTTACGTGAGCACAGCTGGGCTGAAGGCCAGCTGTGCTGATTGCTTGGGGTGATCTTAAAGCGAAGCCGGGCGTGGGAAGAAATAGTACTGCACACACTGGCTGAATAGGTCCGTAGGCAGCGGCAACGATGTTATGTGCAGACAAAAGTGCATAAACCCATAAAAGTAAAAAGTAAGGACAACATGATGACTGTTGGACATTTTTTGTTTCAGGACGATAAGACAAGCTGCGGTGGGGTGATCACTGAAGGAATGTCCGATCACATGCATTTCGGGAGATTGCAGTCCTGCGAGGAGCACAGTGTAACCTGTGGTAAGCATCCCGGTCTTTTTAAAATCATGGGGGGCTTACCTGACGATTTTATTCATGGCCGTCGTATCGCCGGTACGCTGCACAGCAGAAGTACCTGTCCGTGCCGGGCTGAGTTAATTCCATCGATTTACACCGACACATATGAATTTACTCCCCAATAGAGTAAAGGCGGCAATAACTCAGCCGATCCGGATAATCGTGTCAATGAAGGGTCATAATTTACTGGTATGCCGTGAACACAAAAATGGAAAGGTGTGGAATATGGTTGTATCCCCTGTGACTTCCACTAAGGATGGTGAGGCATGAAGCGATTCCTCTCGCTGTTTAAGAAACCGGAAATTGTATTCTGGCTTATGGCGTTAATCGTGCTGGTAGGCAGTATTGTTGTGGCGGGCATCGTTTACTGGCGACCTGAAAGGTTACAACTCATCAGGGATACTTCTGCCTGGTATGCCTGGCTGAGCGGTACTGTGGCAGTAAGCATTGCTCTGGTCGTAATTGGAATCTTTCTGTTCTTTGGTGCACGTGCTGAGGGTAAGCACAGTTTCAGTAAAGAACTACAACATGCACGGGGTGATGATGTTAAGGAATCACCAAACGAAGATGCGGAGCCCGTATCTGCTGCAGCGACGAACGGTCAACAAATTCGCGCCCACCTTAGCCGTCGATATACCTTCTTCTGGTACCACAAAATCCGCCTGCTGCTGGTCACCGGTGATGATGCGGCCATCGAACAATTACTCCCCGGCCTGCAACAGCAGCAGTGGCTTGAAGGCAACCGTACCGTTCTGATTTACGGCGGCAGTCTGGCTGCTGAGCCCGATAAGGAAAAATACACCGCCCTGCGTAAACTGCGCCGCGGGCGCCCACTGGACGGTATTATCCGTGTGCTCCCGCAGTCGCTTAACCTGACCCCACAAATCAGCGACAACGATTTACGCGGCCTGGAAAAAATCAGCGAACTACTCCGTTATTCCGCCCCGGTCTGGCTGTGGCAACTGTGCGACAGCCAGTGGTCGCAGGAAAAGCGCGCTGAGCAAGCTGTGGGGGCAAACTTCCCGCTGCGTGCAAATGAAGACGACATTATCCGCCAGCTTGAACTGATGCTGCCGACACTGCAGGCGCAGGGGATGCGGCAGGTCGCTGAGAACAACCGTCACGACTTCCTGCTGCGCCTGGGCCAGCACCTCAAAGACGGCGGTATCGCCCGTTGGGCCCAGCAGCTGCTGCCATGGCTGTCTGCCTCCCAGCCGCGTGTTCCGCTGCGTGGCCTGATGTTCAGCCTGCCGGAGAATAAACCCGTTGCTATTACAGGAGAAACAGTCGGTGCTTCACCTGCCGACATTGAGATATATATCCCGGAATCACACCGCCATGCCCTGACCCTGCCGGCGACCTGGCAGGGCATCGTGGATGACTGCCACCGTGTGCGTGGCCGCCGCGTCGGTATGGCGTGGGAACAGACGCTGGCGTGGACGCTGATGGCCATTATCGGTGTCTGGGGGGCGGGAACGCTGCTGTCGTTTGCGGTCAACCGCCAGCAGATTGCCTCTGTGGCGCAGCAGGCGCATGCCCTGGTTGAACATCCTTCCGTATCGGATTATCAGCTGACGGCCCTGCATACGCTGCGTAATGATGCCGGCCGCCTGCAGCACCGTATTCAGGACGGCGCCCCCTGGTATCAGCGCTTTGGTCTCGACCGTAATCAGCAGCTGCTCGACGCGATGCTGCCCTGGTACGGTGTGGCGAATCATCGCCTGATACGCGATCCGGCAAATACGGCCCTGATTCAGAAGCTCAACGCACTGGCAAACTCTGCCCCCAACAGCGACCAGCGCGTACAGCTGGCGAAGCCGGGCTATGACCAGCTGAAAGCCTGGCTGATGATGGCCCGTCCGGATAAAGTCGACGGCGCGTTTTACGCCCAAACCCTGAAAACCGTCCAGCCGACACGGATGGGCATCTCAACCGGCCTGTGGCAGAGCCTGTCGCCGGATTTGTGGGCCTTCTACATCACCGCACTGCCTGAGCAACCACAGTGGAAAATCACGCCGGATGCGCAGCTGGTCAGCCAGAGCCGTCAGGTGCTGCTGCAGCAAATTGGACGGCGTAACGCGGAAAGCACCCTGTATGAGAACATGCTCAAATCGGTGCGCCGTAACTTTGCCGATGTGTCTCTGGAAGACATGACCAGCGGCACCGATGCGCGGCGACTGTTCACCACCGAGGAAGTCGTGCCGGGCATGTTCACCCGCCAGGCGTGGGAAGGGGGCATTCAGCAGGCTATCGACAAGGCTGCAAATTCCCGCAGGGATGAAATTGACTGGGTGCTGAGCGATTCCCATAAAGCAGTATCAGCTGACCTGTCGGCAGAAGCCCTGAAAGCGCGCCTGACGCAACGTTACTTCACCGACTTTGCCGGCAGCTGGCTGAGTTTCCTCAACAGCCTGCGACTTAATCCGGCAAACAACATTGCTGACGTTACCGACCAGCTGACGCTGATGAGTGACGTCCGGCAGTCGCCACTGATTGCCCTGATGAATACCCTCGCCTGGCAGGGAGAGACTGGCCAGCAACGCGAAGGCCTTTCGGACTCCATCATCAAATCGGCTAAAGACCTGGTCGGCGGAAAAGGCAAACCCGCGATTGACCAGTCTGCGTCAGGGCCGCAGGGGCCGCTGGACGAAACCTTTGGCCCGTTGCTTCAGCTTCTGGGTAAAAACAAAGGCAGCAACCTGATGTCGGCGGATAACTCCCTGAGCCTGCAGACGTATCTGACCCGCATCACACGCGTACGTCTGCGCCTGCAACAGGTGGCCAGCGCCTCTGATCCGCAGGAGATGATGCAGACCCTGGCGCAGACCGTATTCCAGGGCAAAAGCGTGGACCTGACCGACACCCAGCAGTACGGCAGCCTCATTTCGGCAAGCCTGGGCGAAGAGTGGAGTGGCTTTGGCAACACGATGTTTGTGCAACCGCTGACCCAGGCCTGGGAGACCGTGCTTCAGCCGTCGGCGGCGAGCCTGAATGACAAGTGGAGCCGCGCTGTGGTGGCGAACTGGCACACCGCCTTTGACGGGCGCTTCCCGTTTGCTGCAAGCAAAAGTGATGCCTCTTTGCCGATGCTGGCTGAGTTTGTGCGCAAGGACAGCGGGCGTATTGAGCGTTTCCTGACGACAGAACTCAGCGGTGTGCTGCACAAAGAGGGCAGCCAGTGGGTACCGGATAAGGTCAACAGCCAGGGGCTGAGTTTCAACCCGGCTTTCCTGCGGGCGATTAATCAGCTGAGCCAGCTGTCGGACATTCTGTTTACCGACGGCAGCCAGGGCATCAGCTTTGAGCTGCAGGCACGTCCGGTAGCGCAGGTAGTGGAAACCCAACTCACGATTGATGGACAAAAGCTGCACTACTTCAACCAGATGGCCGACTGGCAGAGCTTCCGCTGGCCGGGCGAGACTTACAAGCCGGGAACGATGCTGACCTGGACCACCGTCAATGCCGGTGCGCGTCTGTTCGGGGATTACAGCGGGACCTGGGGCTTTATTCGCTGGCTGGAGCAGGGTAAACGCCAGCAGCTCGACCGCAGCCAGTGGATGATGAACTTTACGGCTCCTGATGATCGCACCCTGCAGTGGGTCCTGCGTTCACAACTCGGAAAAGGTCCGCTGGCGCTGCTGGATCTGCGCGGTTTCACGCTGCCGGATCAACTATTCAGTGTCGACAGCGCGGCTACGGCTCAGGCGCTGAGGGCTAACACAGGAAACAGTGACATGGACGAAATCGAATAATGAGCACTCTGCAGAATCTGGTCACGGCCTGTCAGGCTGACGAATCTGAACAGCGGTAACAGACGCAGGCACGCACTATGTTTAACCATGATCGTGCACACGATACGCGTGAAGTGTGAGTAACAAGTACAAGTTACATCTGATATAAGTTTTGGAAAGATACGAGGAAAAGATAGGACTAACTGAAATGGTGCGTCCGAGTGGACTCGAACCACCGACCCCCACCATGTCAAGGTGGTGCTCTAACCAACTGAGCTACGGACGCACTGTAGAGAATGGTGCGTTCAATTGGACTCGAACCAACGACCCCCACCATGTCAAGGTGGTGCTCTAACCAACTGAGCTATGAACGCAATGTTGTGTGTGACAACGGGGTCGAATATTAGCGGCAGTGGCCGCATCAGGCAAGAGGTAAACTGCATTTTTCTTTCAGATTTCACGCGATTGCTTCATTCCCGCGCAAAGTGAAGAGAAAGTAGCCGCCCGCAGGCGGCCGATGGATAATTAGCGAGCAGCGCGTTGCAATATCACGCTTGAAGGCTGGCGCTGCAGGAAGCGCATCCGCAGCATCATCATGATAGCGGCTGAGGTTAAGCCGATAATAAAGCCTATCCAGAAACCGGCAGGGCCCATCCGCTCAACCACCAGATCGGTGAGTGCCAGGATATAGCCGCTCGGCAGGCCCAACACCCAGTAGGCGATAAAGGTGATAAAGAAAATCGACCGCGTATCTTTATAGCCGCGCAGCACGCCGCTGCCGACCACCTGGATGGAGTCGGAGATCTGATAAATTGCCGCCAGCAGCATCAGGTGCGAGGCCAGAATTATCACTTCCGGGTTGTCGTTATACAGCAGCGCAATTTGCTCACGCAGGGTGATGGTGAACAGGGCGGTACAGACCGCCATGCAGATACCGACGGCGATCCCGGTACGGGCGGCGGTTTGCGCCTCCAGCGTCGAGCCCTGGCCGAGGCGATACCCAACGCGAATGGTCACGGAGGCGGCGAGCGACAGCGGCAGAACGAACATCAGCGAGCTGAAGTTAAGGGCAATCTGGTGCCCGGCGACGTCGACAATGCCCAGCGGCGACACCAACAGGGCGACCACGGCGAACAGGGTAACTTCGAAGAACAGCGCCATCGCGATCGGCAGCCCAAGCTGCATCAGACGTTTCACCACTGCCATATCTGGCTTGCTGAAGCCAGCTTCGTTGCGGATATCACGCATTGAGCGGGCGCGCTTCACGTAGGCGTGCATACAGAAGAACATCACCCAGTACACCGCAGCCGTCGCCACGCCGCAGCCGACGCCGCCCAGTTCCGGCATGCCAAAGTGACCATAAATAAAGACGTAGTTGACCGGAATATTAATCAGCAACCCGATAAAGCCCATCACCATACCCGGTTTGGTTTTTGCCAGACCTTCGCACTGATTACGCATCACCTGGAAGAATAAATAACCCGGCGTTCCCCACAGCAGGGCGCGTAAATAGCCGACGGCTTTATCCGCCAGCATTGGGTCAATATTGTGCATCGCGTGAATAATATAGCCCGCGTTCCACAGCACAATCATGATTAACACCGACACAAACCCGGCCAGCCAGAAACCCTGACGGATCTGGTGAGCAATGCGCTCCCGACGCCCGGAACCATTTAACTGCGCCACCGTCGGGGTGAGCGCCAGCAGCAGTCCGTGACCAAATAAAATCGCTGGCAGCCAGATAGAGGTACCGATAGCGACGGCGGCCATGTCGGTGGCGCTGTATCCCCCGGCCATGACGGTATCAACGAATCCCATTGAGGTTTGGGCGATTTGCGCGAGGATCACCGGGATTGCCAGAGCTAATAACTGACGCGCTTCACTTATGTACTTCTGCACGTGAACACCTTTGATCTTGTTGTTATTTGAGAGAATAAAGAAGCCGCTGCGAAAAGCAGCAAAAAGAAGATGCGGGGAATTGCAGCTATTGTAGCGGGGAATGGTTAATTATCTAGTGAAAAAATCGCCAGTAAAGCCGGGTCACTGGCAACCTCTATTTTCAGCTGTTATTGTGGTGCGATTAAACGGTGTTAGCACCGAAGGAACAAACAGGAGTCGTAAGCATGTTTACTGGTATTGTGCAGGGCACCGCGAAACTGGTGTCCATTGATGAAAAACCGAACTTCCGCACCCATATTGTGGCCTTGCCGGAGTATATGCTCGATGGCCTGGAAACGGGCGCCTCGGTTGCACACAACGGGTGTTGCCTGACGGTCACCGAAATTAACGGCAACCTGATTAGCTTTGATTTAATGAAAGAGACGCTGCGTATCACCAACCTGGGTGAGCTGGTGGTGGGTGACGACGTTAACGTGGAGCGCGCGGCCAGGTTCAGCGATGAAATTGGCGGCCATTTAATGTCCGGTCATATTATGACCACTGCCGAAATTTCGAAAATTCTGACCTCGGAAAATAACCGCCAAATCTGGTTTAAAGTGCAGGATCCGTTGTTACTGAAATACATCCTCTATAAAGGCTTTATCGGCGTGGACGGCATCAGCCTGACAGTCGGTGAAGTGACGCCAACCCGCTTCTGCGTACACCTGATCCCCGAGACGCTGCAGCGCACGACGCTGGGCGCGAAAAAACTGGGGCATCGGGTCAATATTGAGATCGACCCGCAAACCCAGGCGGTGGTGGATACCGTTGAACGCGTGCTGGCGGCAAAAGAAGCCGCCATCCAACAAGCGCTCAGTTAAGCGTAAAAAATACCCCGGTTTCCCGGGGTATTTTTTTATCGCGCTACCCGCAGACCATTCTCCATCCCGCGGCTGAAGACCACCTGCCACAGATGAATATCCCGCGCACGAAATGCACCGGCACACGCGTTCAGGTAATAGCTGAACATCCGTTTAAATCGTTCAGAATAGTTGTCAGCGATCTCCGGCCAACTGGCAAGGAAACGCGAATGCCACGCCATCAGGGTGATGTCGTAATCCGCGCCAAAGTTATGCCAGTCTTCCATCACAAAATGCGCTTCGCTGGCGTTCGCTATCTGGCGAACGGAGGGCAAACAGCCATTCGGAAAGATGTATTTATCGATCCACGGATCGACGCGATGGTCGGTTTTTTGCGAACCAATGGTGTGCAGCAGAAACAGGCCGTCCGGCTTGAGATTACGATCGACAACGTCAAAATAGGTGGGGTAGTTTTTTGGCCCGACGTGTTCAAACATCCCCACTGAGACGATCCGGTCGAACTGGTCGTCCAGGTCACGGTAGTCCTGCAGTAAAATAGTCACATCCAGATCGCGACAGCGGGCCTGGGCCATTTTTTGCTGCTCTGCCGAAATGGTGACGCCCACTACGCTGACGCCATAGTATTGGGCCAAAAAGTGCGCCAGCCCACCCCAGCCGCAGCCAATATCGAGCACCCGCATCCCGGGTTGAAGCTGCAGTTTTTCGCCGATCAGCCGCAGCTTATCCTGCTGTGCCTGCTCAAGACTTTCGGCCTGTTTCCAGTAGCCGCAGGAGTATTGCATCGTGGGGTCAAGCATGCGGCTGAACAGATCGTTGCCGAGATCGTAATGCTCCTTGCCGACAATCCAGGCGCGTTTCTTGTTTTGCAGATTGAACAGGCGGGCGGTGGCAATGCGCAGGGTGTCTTTCAGGTGGCTGGGAAGCTGATTTTCCAGTCCGGCCCGCAGGACCTTATTGAAAAAAATATCCAGCCGTTCGCACTCCCACCAGCCGTCCATATAGCTTTCGCCGAGACCGAGGGAACCTTCCTGCATAATGCGTTTGAAAAACTCGGGATGTTTGACCTGCAGATCGGACGATGCCGTACCGTTGACGGTAATGCCCGCCCGGGTCAGCATTTCATTCACAATCCTGAACCAGTCGTCGTTGCGAAAACTGACTTCGTCTATACACGATGAACTCATAGCTTCTCCATCACTTGCTGTGATCATAACCCTGTGTGCAGGGCTGTGAGAAATCTCACGGTTTGACCCGCGAGGCTAGTATCCGACGTAGAACAGAGGAAGGGTGATGACCCTTGCCGAAAGGCCATCCATGGTGAAACGGGAGCGTTCCTGCTCCCGTTACTGCCTAATATTTATCGTATTTATAAAATGCATTAATAAGTATAGGCCTGAAAAAAGCGCGGTTCAACACAATATGGTTAGCACGCTAATGACATGGTCGGTGCCATCAGGCACGCGAGGATCCCGCGGTCAGACTGTCCTGCTGCTGGCTGGCACGGACGTACTGCATCCGATAGCCCATCACCGCCAGCGCCACGGTCACCAGCATCACGCTGGTGGTGGTCAGCAGCGGGGTGGCGATAAGCCACGAGACCAGCAGGCTTGCGAGGAAACAGAGGCCCAGTTGCAGGGTGTTCTGCAGGGCGGCCGCGCTGCCGGTAGCCTGCGGGAACGGACGCAGTGCCTGTGCGACGACAATAGGGTAGATTGCGCCGTTGGCGACCGCCATCAGGCAGAAAGGCACCAGCAGCGGAGCCAGACCCACGCCCGGGATAAACCCGACCGCCCAGGTGGCGATAACGCTGACCGCGTACAGGCCAAGAAGCCACGGCAACATCTGCGGCCCTTGCCATTTTTGCAGCGCGGCGCGACAGCCGTAGCCGCCAACCAGGAAAGCAATGGTTTGCGGAACATAGCTCAGGCCGATCGCCGCCGGGCTATAGCCCATTTCGCTGAGGATAAACGGCGAGCCGGTCAGCCAGGCGAAAAAGCTGGCCGAACAGGCGGCGTAAATCAGCACGTTGCCGCGATAGACGCGTGAGCGCAGCAGCGATAAAAAGGTGACGCGTGATTCCGAGGGTGCTTTTGCCGCCGCAGGTTTCAGGCTAAAGGCCGGGATCATCAGCACCAGGGCGATAACGAACAGTACCGCAAAAATTGACTGCCAGTCGAAATGGGCGAGGATCCAGCTGCCGAGCAGCGGCGCCAGCGCCGGTGAAAGTCCGACCAGTGGCATGATGGTGGCGAAGATACGATTAACGCGCGAAGCCGGATAGTAGTCCGTTACCAGCGCCTGCCAGGTCACCGCTGCGGCGCAGACTCCAACCGCCTGAATAAAGCGCAGCACCAGCAGCCAGGTGGCGTCGCGAACCCACAGCATCCCGAGGCAGCCGAGGGCAAAGATCGCCAGCCCGGCCAGCAGAATCGGTTTACGTCCGAAGCGATCGGAGAGCGGTCCCCACAGCAATTGCGCAAAGGCAAAGCCCGCCAGAAACACGCTCAGACTGGCGCTGATGGCGGCCGCCGGGGTTTGCAAATCTGCCTGCATCACCGCAAAGGCGGGCAGGTACATGTCGGTAGCCAGAAAGCCCAGCACGCTTAAGCCGGCGAGCCAGACTAAAAATCCTTTCCCAGGTATCACTGTGTTTTTTCTCCGTTATAGGTGCAGGTGTCAGTGCCGCAGAGTGTAGGCAGTGCAATCCAGCTTGTGAAACGCTAATATTTGGCGGTTGCATTCAAAAATTTTGCAGGCAGAAAATGTGGTCAGAATATTCTCTTGAAGTGGTGGATGCCGTCGCGCGCAACGGCAGTTTCAGCGGCGCGGCGCAGGAGCTACACCGGGTGCCTTCCGCCATCAGCTATACGGTGCGTCAGCTGGAGGAGTGGCTGGCGGTGCCGCTGTTTGAAAGGCGTCACCGGGATGTGGAGCTAACGCCAGCCGGGGTGTGGTTTCTTAAAGAAGGGCGCTCTGTTATCAAAAAAATGCAGATCACCCGCGAACAGTGCCAGCAGATTGCCAACGGCTGGCGAGGCCATCTGTCGATTGCCGTCGATAATATTGTGCGCCCCGAACGCACCCGTCAGATGATCGTCGATTTCTATCGCCATTTTTCTGACGTGGAGCTGCGGGTGTCCCAGGAAGTCTTCAACGGCGTCTGGGATGCGCTGGCGGACGGCAGGGTAGAGATGGCGATCGGTGCGACCCAGGCCATTCCGGTAGGGGGGCGCTATGCGTTTCGCGATATGGGGACGCTAAGCTGGAACTGCGTGGTGGCCAGCCACCATCCGCTGGCCGCGATAGCAGGGCCGCTCAGCGATGATACCTTGCGCAACTGGCCGTCGCTGGTGCGCGAAGATACCTCGCGTTCTTTGCCGAAGCGCATCACCTGGCTGCTGGACAACCAGCGGCGGATCGTGACCCCGGACTGGGAGTCGTCAGCGTCCTGTCTCTCTGCCGGGCTGTGCGTGGGGATGGTGCCGGCGCATGTCGCCCGTCCGTGGATTGACAGCGGCAAGTGGGTGGCGCTATCGCTGGAAAACCCGTTCCCGGATGCCGCCTGCTGCCTGACCTGGCAGCAAAACGATATTTCTCCGGCCCTGGCGTGGCTGCTGGATTATCTTGGCGATAGCGAAACGATGAATAAAGAGTGGCTGCGGGAGCCAGAGATACTGGCTCCCGGTGAGGCTTAACGGCGGTAGTCGCGGAAAGGACCATCCGCGACCGAGCGGCGTTCAATCAGGCGCGGATGCACCTCAATTGAGTGGGACTCTTCGCGCTTGCTGACGATACGATCCAGCAGCATATTAAAGGCCGTTTCCCCCAGTGAATCTTTTGGCTGGTGGATGGTGGTCAGCGCCGGGGTAAAGAAGCGGGCGTTTCGCACGTTGTCATAACCGATCAGCGAAATATCCTGCGGTACGCGCAGGCCCATTTCGTCGGCAGCGCATAGCGCGCCCATTGCCATAATATCGCCGCCGCAGAAGATTGCCGTCGGACGCGGGGTCTGGGAGAGGATCTGCTGCATAGCGCGGTAGCCGGATTCCGGCTCAAAGTCACCCTGCACGATCCAGTTTTCCGGAACAGCGATCAGCGTCTCTTCCATCGCTTTCATAAAGCCTGCCAGACGACCGGCACCGGTGTTGCGCTCCAGTGGCCCGGGGATCACGCCAATTTCGCGGTGGCCGCGTTCGATAAGATACCGTCCGGCCATATAGCCGCCCTCAAAGGCGTTATCGATCACCGAGTCGGTAAAGTCGGCCTTGGCTTCGCCCCAGTCCATTACTACCATCGGAATATTGCGATACTCCTCCAGCATGGTGAGCAGCGATTCCGGGTATTCGGAACACATCACCAGCAGGCCATCCACGCGCTTTTGCGCCATCATCGACAGATAGGCCCGCTGCTTCTCGAGGCTGTTCCAGGCGTTGCCCAGAATCAGGGTGTAGCCTTTCTGGAAGCAATTCTTCTCTACGGCTTCAATAATTTCCGCAAAATAGGGCGCTTCGCTGCTGGTCGCCAGTAAGCCGATCGTCTTGGTGTGATTCACTTTCAGGCTGCGGGCCACGGCACTCGGAGAGTAGTGCAGCTCTTTAATCGCCGCCCAGACGTTGTTGCGCGTCTCTTCCGCGACAAAGCGCGTTTTGTTAATCACATGTGATACGGTTGTAGTGGAAACGTTTGCGAGTTTCGCCACGTCTTTAATTGTTGCCATCAGATGTCACTCCAGACCATATCTAAGCTCCTGAAAAACCAATAGGTAAACGTTTGCCTTCACTCGCCCTAATTGCGCAATTTGAATTGCGGTACGCCGGGAAAACGACACAGGACGTCAGGAGGGGGTCAATGGCCGGTACGCTAATAAATTTAGCGTGGAATTTTGTCTGATCTTGACCAAAAGGGGAAGAACAAAAACGGTAATCCACCTAAAACCCGCAAGATTTTTACTGTGAACTGTGCAAAAATGAGCAAGCTCACTCTTCATGGGGTGATTAAAAGGAGAAAAATTGATGAGTACCGATCTTAAGTTTTCACTGGTGACGACCGTTATTGTTCTAAGTTTGATCGTGGCGAGTGCTTTTACTGCTGCGCTGCACTGATCGACACGGGGGAGCCTGCTCTCCCTCGTTTCTCCCGCTTGATTGTTACGCCTCCTGCAATAATCTTTTGCCAAAATGTAAACTTCTCATTTTTTGTGATTGATGTCATGCTTTCGCCTTCATTGTTCTGTGTCGCCTGACGACACGGTGTCTGGAGTCGAAGTATGAAAATCAATTTTCCCCTGCTGGCCCTCGCGATTGGTGCGTTTGGGATTGGCACCACTGAATTCTCCCCGATGGGACTGTTACCGGTGATCGCCCGGGGTGTGGATGTGTCTATTCCCGCCGCAGGGATGCTGATCAGCGCCTATGCCATCGGTGTGATGGTGGGGGCACCGCTGATGACGCTACTCCTCTCGCATCGTGGTCGTCGTAATGCGCTGATCTTCCTGATGGCGATTTTTACCGTCGGTAACGTGCTGTCGGCCCTCGCGCCCGATTACACCACTCTGATGCTGTCGCGGATCCTCACCAGTCTGAACCACGGGGCCTTCTTTGGCCTGGGTTCGGTGGTGGCCGCAAGCGTGGTGCCTAAACATAAGCAGGCAAGCGCGGTCGCCACCATGTTTATGGGGCTGACGATTGCCAATATTGGTGGCGTCCCGGCGGCGACCTGGATGGGCGAGGTGATTGGCTGGCGAATGTCGTTCCTGGCGACCGCGGGGCTTGGCGTGGTGGCAATGATCGCGCTGTTCTTCTCGCTGCCGAAGGGCGGGGCGGGTGAAAAGCCGGAGGTGCGCAAGGAGCTGGCGGTGCTGATGCGCCCGCAGGTGCTGTCTGCTTTACTGACTACGGTGCTGGGTGCCGGAGCGATGTTTACCCTCTATACCTATATTTCGCCGGTGCTGCACGACATCAACCAGGCGACCCCGGCCTTTGTCACCGCCATGCTGGTGCTGATCGGCGTCGGGTTCTCGCTGGGCAACTATCTTGGCGGCAAGCTGGCGGATAAGTCGGTGAACGGTACGTTGAAGGGCTTTTTACTGCTGCTGATTGTGATTATGCTGGCGATCCCATGGCTGGCGCGCAATGAGGTCGGTGCGGCCATTGCGATGGTAGTGTGGGGCATGGCGACCTTCGCCGTGGTTCCGCCGCTGCAGATGCGCGTAATGCGCGTCGCCAGCGATGCGCCGGGGCTGTCGTCGTCGGTGAATATCGGTGCCTTTAATCTGGGCAATGCACTCGGCGCGGCGGCAGGTGGGGCGGTGATCTCCAGCGGAATGGGATACAGCTTTGTGCCGGTGATGGGGGCCATGATTGCGGCGCTGGGGTTGATTCTGGTGCTCGCGTCCGGCCGGAACCAGCCGGAGCCGGTTCAGGCCACCGAATAACGGAAATACCTGCCCTGCTGGATAACCCGCAGGGCAGAGGATTAACGGATGGTGTTAGCTTTCATCACCCGGCGCGCGCCAACGTAATGACGCTGCCAGTAATCTTCGCTCAGGGAGGTTATCTGGATATCCTGACCGCTGCGCGGGGACTGGATAAATTTGCCATTGCCGACATACACGCCGACGTGATCGGCCGTTCCGCGACCCTGGGTGCGGAAGAACACCAGATCGCCGTTTTCCAGTTCACTACGGGTGACCGGAGACGCATCGCGCAGATGATACATTTCGTTGGCAGTGCGTGGGATACGGAATTTGACCAGATCTTTATACGCGTAATAGACCAGACCACTGCAGTCGAAACCGGTACGCGGGGAAGACCCACCCCAGCGATACGGTTTGCCAATCTGTCCCATCAATTTATTTAACGCCGTGCTTTGCGCTTTTTGCACCCGGACTTTATGTGCGGCGGCAAGGGTGGTGGGTTTGCTGGTTTTTACGCAGTGCGCTTTGTGGCCTTTACGGGTGGTGCATTTTTCTGTCACAACGCGTGAAGCCGTTTGTGCGGCTCGGTTGGCATTGCGGGGGGAATTTTTGCTTTTCTTGCTGGAGGCGGTTTGCGGTGTTTTCGCGAGGGCTTTCTTTGCGGTGCTCTTTTTGATGGTGCTTTTTTTACTGCTGCTCTCTTTTTTAGTGGTCTTGCTGGTCGCGCTTTTTTTCTTGGGTTCGGTTGCTTTCGCCAGATGCGTTTTATGCGCGACAGAAGACCGCGCCTGCTCTGAGGCGTTAGCCAGCGGCGTGAAAGAGAGAGTCGAAAAAAGCAAAGCACAGAGCGTGATCGAGAATTTATTTATTCGCGCCACTGGGCAGTCCCCTGGTAATTGCTGGCATGAATAATGCCGGCAGGTGATTTACAAAACTTGTCGATTCTAATCTATAAAAAGCCCCGACGGTAATAAACTTTTTGCATCTAAAACTGCGTTTTGTAATCGAGTGCAAAAAAAATAATCATTCTTTTGCTGGGGTGGTCATTCCCTGAACAAAATTACACCTGGATAGGTAACGTGCATTAATAATGCATCTTTTACCTGCGCGCGGTAAAATAATAAACGTGACGAAAATGTTATTTTCCGTTGTCGGTCTGAGACGCTACAATGTCAGACGATTGCCGTAACAGAAGTTTAAGGAAGCAAGACATGAGCGCTACTATTGAAAAAATTCAGCAACAAATCGCTGAAAACCCGATTCTCCTGTACATGAAAGGTTCCCCAAAGCTGCCAAGCTGCGGTTTCTCCGCACAAGCAGTTCAGGCGCTGTCCGCCTGTGGTGAACGTTTTGCTTACGTTGATATTCTGCAGAACCCGGATATCCGCGCTGAGCTACCAAAATACGCTAACTGGCCAACCTTCCCACAGCTGTGGATTGACGGTGAACTGGTCGGCGGTTGCGATATCCTGATCGAAATGTATCAGCGCGGTGAACTGCAGCAGCTGATCAAAGAAACTGCAGCGAAGTACAAATCTGCAGAGCCAGACGCAGAGTAATTTCTCGCGCACTGGATACAAAAAAGCGACCACTAAGGTCGCTTTTTTTATGCTTCGGATTCCGCTTCCGGCAGCGGCCAGCCGCCGAGGCGTTTCCAGCGGTTAACAATTTCGCAAAACAGCTCGGACGTGCGTTCAGTATCGTACAGGGCAGAGTGCGCCTGCGTGCCATCGAAGGCGATACCCGCTGTGAGACAGGCTTTTGACAGCACGGTTTGTCCCAGCGCCAACCCGCTCAGTGCTGCGGTATCGAAGGTGACGAACGGGTGGAACGGATTGCGCTTGAGCGAAGCACGCTCGGCAGCGGCCATCATAAAGCTGTGATCGAAGGTAGCATTGTGCGCCACCATGATCGCCCGATTGCAGTTCTGATCTTTCATGCCCTTGCGCACCATTTTGAAAATAGCATGCAGCGCGTCATATTCGCTGACCGCCCCGCGCAGCGGGTTCGTCGGGTCAATGCCGTTAAACGCCAGTGCCTCGGGCTGCAGATTGGCCCCTTCAAAAGGTTCGACGTGGAAATGCAGCGTGGAGTCCGGCAGCAAATTGCCCTGTTCATCCATTTTCAACGTGATGGCGGCAATTTCCAGCAGCGCATCGGTTTTGGCGTTAAATCCTGCGGTTTCAACATCAATGACAACAGGATAAAAACCACGAAAACGGTCGCACAGACCGGTAATTTGAGCGTTATCGGACATCTGGATCTCTTACAAGGGGAAAAAAGCAGAGCGCATTATGGCAAATTTTAGAACCGGATGCAGTAAAACAACGGGCGCATCGCGCGCCCTGGAGGATCAGTTGCCCAGACCGCGACCGGCGTCTTTGGCTTCAATCAGTTCGATCTTATAACCGTCAGGATCTTCAACAAAGGCGATAACCGTGGTGCCGCCTTTAACCGGGCCCGCTTCACGGGTGACGTTGCCGCCGTTGCTGCGGATGCGCTCGCAGGCTTCGGCTGCGTTATCCACTTCAAGGGCGATATGGCCGTAGGCGGTGCCCAGCTCGTAGCTATCAACACCCCAGTTATAGGTAAGTTCGATAACCGCTTCATCGCTTTCCTGGCCGTAGCCGACAAACGCCAGCGAATATTTGTATTCCGGGTTTTCGCTGGTGCGCAGCAGAGTCATGCCCAGCACATTGGTGTAAAACTCGATGGAACGTTGCAGGTCGCCAACGCGCAGCATGGTATGAAGTAAGCGCATATAATCCTCTTTGCTTTTATCATCTTGAACAGAAACGATGTTTTAGTATAGCGGCGAATCGTCGCCGCTATCAATGAAGGGATTATAAAGAAGGGTAATCGGTGTAACCTTCCGCACCGCCGCCGTAGAAGCTTTCCGGGCGCTGTGGGTTCAGTTCGGTCTTACGCTCAAGACGTGCCACCAGATCCGGGTTCGCGATGTAGGCGCGGCCAAAGGCCACGGCGTCGATCAGCCCTTTGTTGATCAGGTCTTCGGCTTTTTCTGGCGTGTATGCGCCTGCACCGATGATCACGCCCGGGAAGCGGTCACGCACTTTCTGACGGAACGCATCAGAGTAAGGCTCGCCACCAGCCCAGTCTGGCTCAGACATGTGCAGATAGGCGATGCCACGTTTAGCCAGCTCTGCAATCAGGTACAGGGCATCGGCTTCTTCGTTCGGGCCATTATCCGTGTTCTGGAAAGAGCCGATTGGCGAGACGCGAATACCAATGCGATCGGCACTCCACTCCTGAGAAACCGCATTCACCACTTCCAGCACCAGACGGGCACGATTTTCGATGCTGCCGCCGTACTGATCGCTACGCTGGTTAGCAGAAGGTGACAGGAACTGGTGGAGCAGGTAGCCGTGCGCGGAGTGCAGCTCGACCATGTCGAAACCCGCTTCACGGGCATTGGCAACGGCCTGGCGGAAATCGTTGACGATACCCGGGATTTCGTTCAGCTCCAGCGCACGTGGCGTGGAGGTATCCTCGCGGGTCGCAAGACCATTTTCATCGCGCAGTGAGGTGCGGGTTCCCGCATTGAGCGCAGAGGCAGAAACCGGGGCCTGGCCGCCTGGCTGCAGGCTGTTGTGCGAGATACGTCCGGTATGCCACAGCTGGACCGCGATACGACCGTTTTCAGCATGAACGCCCGCAGTGATTTTCTTCCACGCGGCGATCTGCTCCGGGCTGTGCAGGCCCGGTGCGCCAGCGTAGCCTTTGGCCTGGGCAGAAATCTGCGTAGCTTCAGAGATGATAAGACCAGAGCTGACGCGCTGGCGATAATATTCACCCATCAGTGGCGTCGGGATATCACCCGGTTCGATGCTGCGCAGACGGGTGAGGGGTGCCATAAAGACGCGGTTAGGTGCTTCGATTGCGCCCACTTTAAGCGGGGTAAATAATTTTTCGGCTGACATAGTGGCTCCTGAATAGACCGGTCGACTAGTAATAGGTGAAATAAAAACGCCTGTTAAACGTCAGGCGTTGTAATGATGTTCTTAACGTGGGCCAGCGCGCTTTCCAGCGGCAGCGAACTGCGGGACATTTTGGCCTGCAGATTCGCCCCCAGCCACAGGGAGTAGAGCACCTGTGCCTGCGCGAAGGATTCGCCGATAAAGACCAGTGACTTTTCATCACGGCCTTTCTCCAGCGCCTGTGCCAGCAGGGCGATCACCTCGGTGGCGCCTGTATGCATTGCCGAGCGCATATCTTCTGACAGATCGCACACTTCGGCAGACAATTTAACCGTCAGGCAACCGCTGATCAGGCCCTGTTGACAGAACTGGGTCAGCGCTTCCTGATAGTAAGCCAGAACACGATCGCGATAATTTCCTTCACCATGAGCGAAGTGGTTGGCAAGACGCTGATGGTAGCCCGCAAAATGGCGCTCCAGCAGGGCCACGCCAAACGCCTCTTTCGAGCGAAAGTAGTGGTAAAACGACCCCTTCGGTACGTCGGCGGTTTTGAGCAACTCGCTCAGCCCCATTCCGCTAAAGCCCTTGTGCATGCACAGACGCTCGCCGGTTGCCAGCAGGTGTTCGCGTGTATCGTGTTCAGTATGCTTATTCATGCGGTCAATGTAATAGACCAGTCGGTCTAATGCAAGCGTTATGTTCGACGACAGTGGGTGAGGAGATCCATCTGCGGCTGATAAACCGTCGACTGGATGTTCATCATTCCCAGCACCGTGGAGAACAGATTGTCCTGCGACACGGCTTCTTTCCTGGCCTGGTCGCGCAGGCACTGCTCATCGACGCGGTAGTTCTGGCGATAGTCCTGCGACAGCCAGAACATAAACGGAATATGGGTCTGCTGCTCCGGTGCCAGCATATAAGGCGTGCCATGCAGGTACAGGCCATTTTCACCCAGCGACTCGCCATGATCGGAGAGATAAATCAGCGCCGTACTCATCGTCGGTTGCCGGGCTTTCAACATGTCGATGGTTTTACTCACCACGCTGTCGGTGTACAGAATCGTGTTGTCGTAGGTGTTCATCAGCCGCTGATGGTCGCAGTTCTGGATCTCATTCGTATCGCAGGTCGGCGTAAAGCGGCGGTACTGCTCCGGGTAGCGTTGATAATAGGCCGGACCGTGGCTGCCCATCAGGTGGATCACCACCACGCTGTCCTGCTTCAGGCCGTCCAGCACGTTATCCAGGCGCCAGAGATTGGCGTCATCAAGACAGGAGTTGTTTTTGCACAGCGCGTCCAGCTTCCACTGGGTCATGTCGGTGTGCGGGATACGGTCGCAGGCGCCTTTACAGCCACCGTCGTTGTCCCGCCACTGCAGATTTACCCCGGCATGGGCCAGCACGTCCATTAACCCTTCCTTATGTCGGGCCAGGTCGGCGTCATACTGTTTGCGCGGCATCCCAGAGAACATGCACGGCACCGAGACAGCCGTTTCTGTCCCGCAGGAGGAGGCCTGCGGGAAGTTAATCACGTTCTGTTTTTTCAGCTCCGGGTTGGTCTCCCGTTCGTAGCCGTTCAGGGAGTAGTTCTGCGCCCGGGAGGCTTCCCCGACCACCAGCACCAGCACGGTCTTTTTCTGCTGCTTCAGCACAAGCGGGCCTTTATGCGCATCTTCCCCCAGGCGGATTAACGTCTGATCGCCCGCAAACCAGCGCGCCTTGCTGTACTTCGCGATGGCGCTGACGTAGTTGGCCGGGGTGACCATTTTGACGATGCCTTTATTGTTGCGGAACAGCGAGGCGTAATCTTTGTAGAACACGGCCGCCACCAGAATGATAATCAGCAGGCTGGCGAGGATCGCCGCCACGCGCATCAGCAGCGTTTGCCAGACTTTGCCCGGCTGGATGCGGATAATCGCCAGAACCGCCGAAGGGACCAGACCGGCCACCGCCAGCCACAGCACCAGCTGCGGGGTGAGCAGGGCGGTGGCCTCCTGCGAATTGGTTTCGAAGACGTTGACCATCATATTCTGGTCAATCACCGCCCCGTAAGTGAACATAAAATAGGTCGCGGCGGCACAGCCCAGGGTGAGCAGTACCAGCAGCGGCTTGCGGATCAGCGGAATATTCAGAATGCTGAATACCATCACCCAGCCGCAAAACAGCACCACGGGCACCGTCAGGGCAAAGAGATAATCATGCAATCGGGCCGGGGCGATCACCGCCCAACTGCGTTGGATAAACAGGGCGTTTAACAAGGTAAATAACAGCGCACATCCCAGGGTGAATGTTACATCGTTACACTGTAACTTTTTAATCAACAGCTTCATCAGCAGAACCATTCATTACTTTGATGACGCGAGTATAGGGAGCGAAGATTAGTGAAACCTTAATGCGCATTTCTGCGGTTGACGTCTTGCGTTAGCCCGGCTTAAGGTCTTCACTTTACGGTAATCATGGGTAGCGGGGAGGTGGGTGTGGCTGAACAACTGGAGTTCTTTCCCGTCCAGAGCCCGTGCCGGGGTATTTGCCAGTCGGATGAACGGGGCTTTTGTCGCGGCTGTATGCGCAGCCGGGAAGAGCGTTTTAACTGGCAATCTATGAGCAATCCGCAGAAACAGGAGACATTGCGTCTGTGTCGCCAGCGTCTGCTGCGCAAAATGCGCGCAAACAGAGCCTCCGAAACCGAAGAACCGCAGCAACCCTCACTGTTTTAGCCCCGTAAATGCGTATACTCACCCCAGTCTTTTTTAGAGGAAATTGCTATGGTTCAGCGTATTACCCTTGCCCCACAGGGCCCGGAATTCTCCCGTTTTGTGATGGGCTACTGGCGTCTGATGGACTGGAACATGTCAGCTCAACAGCTGGCGAGCTTTATTGAAGCGCATCTGGATCTGGGGATCACCACCGTCGATCACGCCGATATTTACGGCGGTTATCAGTGTGAAGCGGCCTTTGGCGAAGCGATGAAGCTGGCACCCGCCCTGCGTCAACGCATGGAGATCGTCACTAAATGCGGCATTGCCACCACCGCAAAACCTGACCATGCCCTCGGCCACTACATCACCGACCGCGATCATATTATTCAGAGCGCCGAGCAGTCGCTGAGCCACCTGGCAACGGATCACATCGACCTGCTGCTGATCCACCGCCCGGATCCGCTGATGGATGCCGACGAGGTCGCAGAAGCGTTCCTCGCCCTGCACCAGAGCGGTAAAGTGCGCCATTTTGGCGTGTCCAACTTTACCCCGGCGCAGTTTGCCCTGCTCCAGTCGCGTCTGCCGTTTACCCTGGCCACCAATCAGGTCGAGATTTCGCCGGTGTACCAGCCGCTGCTGCTGGACGGCACGCTGGATCAGCTGCAACAGCTGCGCATTCGCCCAATGGCGTGGTCGTGCCTCGGCGGTGGACGTCTGTTCAATGACGAAGCCTTCCAGCCGCTGCGCGATGAGCTGGCGCAGGTGGCGCAGGAGCTGAACGCAGAAAGCATTGAGCAGGTAGTTTATGCGTGGATCCTGCGTCTGCCTTCGCAGCCGCTGCCGATCATTGGCTCCGGTAAAATCGAACGCGTGCGTTCCGCGCTGGCGGCAGAGCAGCTTCAGATGACCCGCCAGCAGTGGTTCCGTATTCGTAAAGCTGCGCTCGGTTACGACGTGCCGTAAATCTGCATTCATTTGACTGCCCGGTGAAATCATTGCCCCTGGTATAAGCTTAAGGGGCAAATATTAACCGAAGGAGGTCATATGAAGCGTTTTACTCTGGCAATGTTGACGTTGATGGTATGCGCCGGTGCGCAGGCTGCCAGCGACGAGGTTGAAATGAACCTCGTCACCTCTCAGGGGGTAGGCCAGTCTATCGGGACGGTGAAAATCACCGAAACGGATAAGGGACTGGAGTTTGCCCCCAATCTTAAAGCCCTTCCTCCGGGCGAACACGGTTTCCACGTCCACGCGAAAGGTTCCTGCGAGCCCGCCATGAAAGAGGGCAAGCCTTCTGCTGCCGAATCGGCGGGGGGGCATCTTGATCCGCACAGCAGCGGCAAACATGAAGGCCCGGACGGTATGGGACATCTCGGCGATCTGCCGGTACTGGTGGTCAATAACGACGGCAAAGCCACGGACCCGGTGGTGGCCCCACGCCTCAAAAAGCTGGATGAGGTGAAAGGCAAAGCGCTGATGATCCACGTCGGCGGCGATAACATGTCCGATCAGCCCAAACCGCTCGGCGGTGGCGGGGCCCGCTATGCCTGCGGCGTGATCTGATCGCTGAGGGTGCCCGGCGCGGGTGCCTGCTCCAGCTGGGACAGAGAACAGTACAGCCGCCAGATAAGCGCGGCCAAATCCTGTGCCGCAGGCTGGGGATGGTGCCCGAGGGTGTCACAGATCCGTTTAAGTTCATCCAGCGTGGTGGCCAGCGGACGTTGCTGCACGCCGCGCTCGCTCATGATGTCGCGCAGGAGTGATACGGCCACGTCGCGCACTTGCGCCAGCGGGTCTGAGCGGGTTTCCCACCCGCGTAGCTGCCAGACCACGTGACTGCAGTTCAGTAGCACCACACCCCAGCGCAGTAGCCAGCGGCGCGACAGCGCGTCCTGACTGGTGTTCAGCTGGCTGACGTGGTGATACACCAATGATTCGTACGCATTTTCACTGAGCTGTGGCCGACGGCTGAGCTGATCGACAAAGCCGCGACGCAACTCCTTAATGTGACGCCGGCTTTTGCGCGCATCCGACCCCGGTCGCAGCACCGCGAACGCCAGCCAGGTTAACCCCACGCCGAGGATCTTCGCCAGATTGTCATTCAGGAAATCGGCAAAGTCATACACCGGCGGATTGGTGACGGAAATAAACGATCCCATAAAGACGATCAGTTGACCCCACAGGCCCGCCTGGCGGGGGATCTGCAGCTTCATCAGCTGCATCGTGGTAAGCAGCGGAAACAGAAACAGCAGAAACAGCCACAGATCCGATATCTGCACCATCAGGCCAAACTTGAATACAAAACTGAACAGCGAGAGCAGGACCAGAGTCCGCAACAGCAGCGTCAGTGAATTAAAAGGCGAAGGCGAAACGGAATAGAGCACGCTGCTGATCGCCGCCAGCGTCAGAGCGGCCGATCCCGACTCCCACTGGGCGGAAATGGTCCAGGCACCCACCAGGCACAGGGCGCAGAAGGTGCGAAAACCGCTCCACAGGGCTTCAAGGTTATCCGTGTGTCGCGCCAGCGCCGGGCTGTGCGGAACGCTAAACTCGGTCACCGGGGTGGCGGTCTCGACCGCGGCTATCCAGCGACTGCTTTGCAGATACAGGCGGCAGAAGTAACGTAGCCGCTGCCAGAAGGCGCGATGGCGATAATCGCCAGCGGCATCGGGCTTCAGCGGGGCAATAATCCGCGCGACGGTGTAAAAATCAGTGTCGGGTTGCGCGAGTGCGGCCAGCAGTTGGTCAATTACCGCCCGGGTGTGTGCGGGCGGATCGGGCCAGTTCAGCAGCATTCGTCGTAAGCTGGAAATGGCGCTGGTCATTCGCAGCTGCTGGTGCAGAAGATAGTTCAGAAGGGCATTTTGCCGCCGAAAGCGGTAGTGGCTCCAGAAGGCCTGAATGCGCAGCAGATTGGTCGTCAGGGTCTGGGCGATAACTTTCTCGTGCGCCAGACGAATGGCATCGTTGCTGTCGGGCTGCCACAGCAGGCTGGCATGTTCCAGCAGCCGAGCGTGCATGCTCTTCAGGGCACCGATTAGCGCCGTACCGTCGGAAGTGCTGGGCAGGATCATCATCATCACCCCGCCGCTGAGGATCCCGATAATCACCTCGCACACGCGGGCCTGAGCAATATCCCACAGCTGGGTGGTGTCCAGAATGTTAACCACCGGAAAGGCAATGATTGCCGCGGTATAGCCCGCTAACTGGAAAGCGTAGGCGACGTTATTGGTGAAGTGGGCGCAGGCCCAGGTACAGACCCCGAGCCAGGCAGCCATACTGAACAAAAACAGCCACGGATCGTTCAGGGTATGCCCGGCGATAATCAGCGCCGCGGTGGCTCCCAGCAAGCTGCCCATTACGCGGCCCAGGCTTTTGCTGATTACCCCGCCTACCGTCGGGAAGCTGACCACCGCCGCCGAGGTCATCGCCCAGTAGGGTTCGTCCAGATTAAGGCAATAGGCGACCGTTAGCGCCAGGCACATCGCAATCCCGTTGCGCAGAGCATAGCGCCACTGGGCGGGCGTCGCTTTTATCCACGGCAGATTGCGCCAGGAAAAAGCGGAAAGGTTCACGGCAGCGCTCCGATCGCTACGCTGCAGGTGGTGCCGGACACCAGGGTCAGATCCGCCGGGAGTTTATCGAAGGTGATACGCACCGGAATGCGCTGCGCCAGCCGCACCCACGGGATGTTTGGCTTCACGTCGGGTACCAGCCCTGAATCGGTTTCGACGCTCTGATCGTAGATGGCACGCCCGATGCTGGAGACGTGACCCTGTAACGTAGTCGAGCCGCTGTAAAGGGTAATCTGCGCCGGCGCGCCCTCGCGGATGTGCCGCAGCTTGGTCTCTTCAAAATAGCCAACTACATAAAACGAGTGGCTGTCGACCAGCGCAAACAGCGGCTGCCCGATCGTTGCATAATCACCGACCCGGGTGGAGAGGTTCGTTACCCAGCCATCAACCGGGGCTTTGACCACCGTCTGCGTCAGTTGCCACTGGGCCTGCTTGAGCGCGGCTTCGGCCACTTCGACGCTGGCCTGCATCGCCTGAACGTTGATATTGGCCGTATCCATATCTTCGGCAGAGATATAGTTTCGCGACAGATGGCGACGGCGGTTGGCTTCGTTATTGGCTTTCGCCAGGTCGGTGCGGGCTTTCGCCAGCTGCGCCTCGGCATTCAGCACCGCGATGTGAAAGGGCGTTTCATCAATCTGAAACAGCACCTCACCGGCATGGACAAACTGGTTATCTTTAATCTTAAGGGTCGTAATGGCACCAGAAACCTGCGGGGTGACGCTGACCTGCTCGGCACGCACTTTGCCATCCCGGGTCCACGGCGATTGCATATAATAATTCCACAGCCACCAGCCGGCGATGATTGCCAGCGCAACAACCAACAGAGACGAGAAATATTTCAGGGTTTTCATACAAGAGTCACCAGACAGTCAACACAACAAGGCCCAGGCAGACCGCAAGGACAAACAGCGAGAGATCCATCAGCATGGGATGCCAGATTTCACCGGAATACATCCAGTCGCGCAGCAGGCGGTGGGTGACCAGCCAGATAATCAGACCCAGCATCACCGCCTTAAAAATAGGGGGGAAGTAAACAGAGGCACCGACAATCAAATCCTGAAGCGGTAACCCGGTGGCGTTAAACGTAAACTTCACGAGCCGGTTCCTTTGCAAAGGGGAAGTGGCCTCATCGGCCCGCCATAACGCACAATGGCGTCACAAATCAGTGTAAATCAAAAGCGTCTGGATAGAGGAATGCAGTATTGCATTTGTTTTGGCAATATAAATGCTGCACACTATTCTAAAATCAGTATAATAACTTAGCAAGCTAATTATAAGGAGATGAAATTGGAATCGCCATTAGGTTCTGATCTGGCTAGATTAGTACGCGTCTGGCGTGCTCTGATTGACCATCGCCTGAAACCTCTGGAATTGACACAGACGCATTGGGTTACGCTGCATAACATTCATCAGCTGCCGCCCGACCAGTCACAGATCCAACTGGCTAAAGCGATAGGCATTGAGCAGCCGTCACTGGTTCGTACGCTCGACCAACTGGAAGATAAGGGACTGATTTCTCGACAGACCTGTGCCAGCGATCGTCGCGCTAAGCGAATTAAACTGACTGAAAAAGCCACCCCCATCATTACCGAGATGGAAACGGTGATCAGCAAAACGCGCGGTGAGATCCTCAATGGGATCACCCCTGCCGAACTTGAATTGCTGATCTCGCTGGTGGCCCGACTTGAGCACAACATCAACGAGCTCCAGTCGCGTGACTGACCCTAAAAAAAGCCTTGCAGATGCAAGGCTTTTTCTTGTCAGTGACCTGCGCGGATATTAGCGAGGGGAGACGGTCACCTGGCTGCCATTGCTGGCCAATACGACACGCTGACCTGCGGCAAACTGGGTGTTACCCTGTTTCTGCACCACCATGATGGTGCTGCCGTCATCCTTGCGAATTTCTAACTCAACACCCTGCGTTTTGTTCATCGCGCCCTGCACGCCCTGGCCCGCTACGCCACCGGCGACTGCGCCCGCTGCGGTTGCCAGAGAACGACCGGTGCCGCCACCGACGGTGTTGCCGAGGAAACCACCCAGCACTGCACCGCCAATTGCACCGATGACGTTGGAGTCATCGCCGCCCTGAATCTGTACCGGGCGAGTATGAACAATAGTGCCATACGTCACGTTCTGAACCTGTTTCGCTTCAGAAGCGCTGTAGACATCCCCGGACATAGAGCTGCTATTCACACAACCCGCCAGAGTAAAGCCAATCATCGACACGGCCAGTACACGTAAAATCATTTGAATCTCCTGTTCACCAAATAAACGCGATGCGCTCCGTATGGCTGAATTATATGGCATCGGGTGCCATAGATCCTATCTTCGCTTAAACATTAAGAGAATTGTACTTGATTCTGGCTTAACCAACGATAAACAGGCGTTGACCTGGCGCAAATGTGCGATGCAGATAATTCCTGGAATGCGCGTAAGTCTCAGGTATTGTTAAAAAGTATATGTCCGCCATAGCATTGATTCTGCGTTTATGGTGGAGTGTGCCTACAGCCCAGGCGGATTAAGGAAAGCAAATGAAATCGGGTCGCTATATTGGCGTAATGTCAGGTACCAGTCTGGACGGCGTGGACGTCGTTCTTGCGGCAATAGACGAAAACATGGTTGCACAGCAGGCCAGCCTGAGTTGGCCGATCCCGCTGGAAATCAAGCAAGCGATCCTGAATATTTGCCAGGGCCAGCAGCTTACGCTTTCGCAGCTCGGCCAGCTCGATACCCAACTGGGACGCTTGTTCGGCGATGCCGTGCAGGCGCTAATGAATCAGGAAAATCTGCACCCGCAGGACGTGGTCGCCATTGGCTGTCACGGGCAAACCGTCTGGCATGAGCCGGGCAGCGACTATCCTCATACGCTGCAAATTGGCGACAACAACCAGATTGTGGCGAAAACGGGCGTGACGGTGGTCGGCGATTTTCGCCGCCGGGATATGGCGCTGGGTGGGCAGGGCGCGCCGCTGGTGCCTGCCTTCCACCACGCGCTTCTCGCGCATCCCCACGAGCGCCGAATGGTGTTGAACATTGGCGGCATTGCCAATCTGTCCCTGCTGATCCCCGACCAGCCGGTACGCGGGTTCGATACCGGGCCGGGCAATATGCTGATGGATGCCTGGATCTGGCGTCAGCTCGGCAAAGGCTACGACAAAGACGCAAACTGGGCCTGCAGCGGTAAGGTCATCATCCCTCTGCTGCAAAACATGCTGCAGGATCCCTATTTTGCGGCACCGGCACCCAAAAGCACCGGGCGCGAATACTTCAACTACGGCTGGCTCGAGCGCCATCTGGCACGCTTCCCTGGGCTGGCCCCGCAGGACGTGCAGGCCACGCTGGCCGAACTCACCGCCGTATCGATTTCAGAACAAGTGTTGTTAAGCGGCGGCTGCGTGCGGCTGCTGGTGTGCGGCGGCGGTAGCCGTAATCCGCTGCTGATGGCGCGCCTCGCCGGCCTGCTGCCAGGGACGGAAGTGACCACCACCGATCGGGTGGGGATCAGCGGCGATGACATGGAGGCCTTAGCGTTTGCGTGGCTTGCCTGGCGCACGGTCGCAGGCCTCCCGGGGAATCTTCCGTCGGTCACCGGCGCGCGCGAAGCCAGCGTGTTAGGTGCTGTTTTTCCAGCCAATCCGCGACAAAATCAGAGTTAACCGAATTTAACTTATGGGTGTGAAAGGTAAACTGACAGGATAACGGGAGGGCGTCGTTGCCCTCCGGGACCAGGATAGTCTTCGGAATACACCCATGAAAAAACTGCTTCTTGCTTTAACTCCCTTCCTGCTGGCGGGCTGTAGCGTTTACAACCAGTTTGTTGAGCGTATGCAAACCGACACGCTGGCCTACCAGTGCGACGAAAAGCCGCTCACCGTAAAGCTTAATAACCCGCGTCAGGAAGTTAGCTTCGTGTATGACAATAAGCTGCTGACGCTGAAGCAGGGGATGTCCGCTTCGGGCACCCGCTACTCTGACGGGGTGTACGTGTTCTGGTCAAAAGGCGACAGCGCCACGGTCTACAAACGCGATCGCAGCGTGCTGAACAATTGTCAGATCCAAAATCCGAATCGTTGAGATTTTGCAGGGGGCGGCGCACAATAGCGCCACCCGATCACAACCTCAGTTAACGCCATGTCTGATAACGACGAATTGCAGCAAATTGCGCATCTTAGGCGCGAATACACCAAAGGCGGCCTGCGTCGCCAGGATCTCCCCGCCGAGCCGCTGGTGCTGTTTGAACACTGGCTAAAACAGGCCTGTGAAGCCCGCCTTGCCGATCCCACCGCGATGGTGGTGGCGACCGTCGATGAGCACGGTCAACCCTATCAGCGTATCGTGCTGCTTAAGCATTATGATGAGAAAGGTCTGGTGTTCTACACCAACCTGGGTAGCCGCAAAGCACACCATCTGGAAAACAACCCGCGCATCAGCCTGCTGTTCCCGTGGCATATGCTGGAGCGCCAGGTGATGGTCACCGGCACCGTCGAGCGTCTCTCCACCCTGGAAGTGCTGAAGTATTTCCATTCCCGCCCGCGCGACAGCCAGATTGGTGCCTGGGTTTCTAAACAGTCGAGCCGAATCTCGGCCCGCGGCGTGCTGGAAAGTAAATTCCTCGAACTGAAACAGAAATTCCAGCAGGGCGAGGTCCCACTGCCAAGCTTCTGGGGCGGATTCCGCGTACCCATCCAGCAAATGGAGTTCTGGCAGGGCGGTGAACATCGACTGCACGATCGTTTTTTGTACCAGCGTGATAACGACGCGTGGAAAATCGATCGACTGGCACCTTAATCCCCGAAATTTGTTCGCTTAAGCGCTGGTACAACCGGTGTCAGCGCTTTATTCTATGTACCTTTCGCGTCTGGCGAAAAGTCGTGTACCGGCAAAGGTGCAGTCGTTTTATACATGGAGAATTTGATGGCTAGCAGTAACTTGATTAAACAATTGCAAGAGCGGGGCCTCGTGGCTCAGGTGACGGACGAGGATGCGTTAGCAGAGCGACTGGCGCAAGGCCCAATCGCCCTCTATTGCGGCTTCGATCCTACCGCCGACAGCTTGCACTTGGGGCATCTGGTTCCTTTGTTATGCCTGAAACGCTTCCAGCTGTCAGGCCATAAGCCTGTGGCACTGGTCGGCGGCGCAACGGGTCTGATTGGCGATCCAAGCTTTAAAGCCGCTGAGCGTAAACTGAATACGGCAGACACCGTGCAGGAGTGGGTGGATAAAATCCGCAAACAGGTCGCCCCGTTCCTCGACTTCGACTGTGGTGAAAATTCGGCGATTGCGGCCAACAACTACGACTGGTTTGGTGGCATGAACGTGCTGACTTTCCTGCGTGATATCGGCAAGCACTTCTCCGTTAACCAGATGATCAACAAAGAAGCGGTGAAGCAGCGTCTGAACCGTGACGACCAGGGGATCTCGTTCACCGAGTTCTCTTATAACCTGCTGCAGGGTTATGACTTCGCTTGTCTGAACAACCTGCACGGCGTGGCGCTGCAGATTGGCGGCTCCGATCAGTGGGGTAACATCACCTCCGGTATCGATCTGACCCGTCGCCTGCATCAGAACCAGGTCTTCGGTCTGACGGTTCCTCTGATCACGAAAGCTGACGGCACTAAATTCGGTAAGACCGAAGGCGGCGCGGTATGGCTCGATCCGAAGAAAACCAGCCCGTATAAGTTCTACCAGTTCTGGATCAACACTGCCGACGCCGACGTGTATCGCTTCCTGAAGTTCTTCACCTTTATGGAACTCGAAGAGATCAACGCGCTGGAAGAAGAAGACAAGGCCAGCGGCAAAGCCCCGCGCGCGCAGTATGTGCTGGCGGAGCTGGTCACCCGTCTGGTTCACGGTGAAGAGGGTCTGGTGGCCGCGAAGCGTATCACCGCCAGCCTGTTTAACGGCACCCTGAGCGATCTGAGCGAAGCTGATTTCGAACAGCTGGCGCAGGATGGTGTACCGATGGTTGAGATGGAGAAAGGCGCAGACCTGATGCAGGCCCTGGTCGACTCCGAGCTGCAGCCGTCCCGCGGTCAGGCGCGTAAAACCATCGCCTCGAACGCCATCACCATCAACGGTGAAAAACAGTCCAACGAGGAATATACCTTTGTGGACAGCGATCGTCTGTATGGTCGATACACCTTACTGCGTCGTGGCAAGAAAAATTACTGTCTGGTTTGCTGGAAGTCAGCATAAAAACACAGGGGCGTGGGAAACCACGCCCCTTTATTTTTTCAGGGTTGTGGTAAGAAAATGAAGAATATCCTCGCCATCCAGTCCCACGTCGTTTTTGGGCATGCTGGCAACAGCGCCGCTGAATTTCCAATGCGTCGTCTCGGGGCCAACGTCTGGCCATTAAACACCGTTCAGTTTTCCAACCATACGCAATACGGCAAATGGACAGGCTGCGTGATGCCACCCGCGCACCTGACCGAAATCGTCCAGGGCATTGCTGACATCGACAAGTTGAAGACCTGTGACGCCGTCCTGAGCGGCTATCTGGGTTCGGCAGAGCAGGGCGAGCATATTCTTGGCATCGTACGTCAGGTGAAGGCCGCCAACCCGGCAGCGAAGTATTTCTGCGATCCGGTGATGGGTCACCCGGAAAAAGGCTGCATCGTGGCGCCCGGCGTTGCCGAGTTTCACGTGCGTCATGCGTTACCGGCCAGCGATATTATTGCCCCGAATTTGATCGAGCTGGAGATCCTCTGCGAACATCCTGTCAACAGCGTAGATGAAGCGGTTGCCGCGTCGCGGGAACTGATCGCCCAGGGCCCTGAAATCGTGCTGGTGAAGCATCTGGCACGCGCCGGGTTAAGCCCGGATCGCTTTGAAATGCTGCTGGTGACTGAAGATGAAGCCTGGCATATCAGTCGTCCGCTGGTGGATTTTGGCATTCGTCAGCCGGTGGGCGTGGGTGATGTGACCAGCGGTCTGCTGCTGGTGAAACTGCTGCAGGGTGCAACGGTGCGTGATGCGCTGGAGCACGTTACGGCGGCGGTGTATGAGATTATGATCGCCACCAAAGCGATGCAGGAGTACGAGTTGCAGGTCGTGGCGGCGCAGGATCGTATCGCGAAGCCAGAGCACCTCTTTAGCGCAACCCGGCTGTAAAATTTTGCCGGGTGGCGCTGCGCTTACCCGGCCTACAGGTTTTGTAGGCCCGGCAAGCAAAGCGCCGCCGGGCAATAAACAAAACCCTTACTTCAAACCTTCCGCTTCCAGCGCTGCCGCCACGGCAGGACGTTCCGCCATCCGCGCCATATAGGCGTCGATGTGGCTTAACCCTTCCATATTCAGCTTCACTGCCCGCGCCCAGCGCAGAATAGTAAACAGATACGCATCGGCAATCGTAAAGCGCTGACCGCAAATCCACTGGTCGTCTTTCAACGACGCATTCACGTACTGCAGTTTTTTCTCCAGCAGCGCGCGCACGGTCGGTTTGTACTCTTCCGGGGTATCCGGGCGGAACAGCGGCGTAAAGCCTTTATGCAGCTCGGTAGCGATGTAGTTCATCCACTCAAGGGTCTTGTAACGCGAGATGCTGCCAGTTGGGGCCAGCAACTGACGATCGGGCACGCCGTCCGCCAGGTACTGCATGATCGCCACCCCTTCGGTCAGCAGCGTGCCGTCTTCCAGCAGCAGTGCCGGGACCTGGCCTTTTGGGTTCACCGCAAAGAAATCTTCGCCGTTTTCCAGCTTTTTCTGCATCAGGTCAACGCTGTTAAGGGTGAAGTCTTTGCCGCTCTCGCGCAGCATAATGTGGCAGGCAAGCGAGCAAGCACCTGGTTTGTAGAACAGTTTCATCGGTTACTCCTGTTGGCTAGGTTTACTGTATGGTAGTGCTCTACGTAATAAAAAAAAAGCCGCTAACACACAGTTAGCGGCTTCTGTTCAGTCGTTTCCCGATGACATTACGCGGTAGCGGTCGTTGTCGCTTTGGCGGTGCTGTCGTCGTCCTGAGTCATACGGTTCAGTTTTGGTGCCGTCAGCATCATCAGCGCGGCGATAACCGCAGTGGCAATACCAATCTGCAGGAACACGTCGCCGTAGACATTCAGAGACACCAGCGGGTCAGTCACGTCTGATGGCACTGCCATCAGGTTGGCAATCTTACCGGCGATCAGTGCAGCACCGGCAGTGGTCAGGAACCAGCTACCCATGATGAAGCCCATCAGGCGCTGAGGAACCAGCTGTGCAACCATCGCCAGGCCCAGACCGGAGATCATCAGCTCACCAATAGACTGCAGGGCGTAGCTCAGGATCAGCCAGTTCACGGAAACAATACCGGCGTCGCTGGCGAATTTCGCACCCAGCGGCAGCACGAGGAAAGCACCGGAGCACAGCACCATACCGACCGCGAACTTATGCGGCATCGGCAGACGGTCACCCATCTTGTTATAGATAGCGGCCAGAATCGGGCTACCAATCATGATCCAGAACGGGTTCAGGGCCTGGAACTGCTCAGGTTCGAACGCGATACCGAGAATAGAGTGCTCAACGTTACGGATCGCAAAGAAGTTCAGCGAGGTTGGCATCTGGCTGTACAGGACGAAGAAGCAAATCGCTTCAACCATCAGAATGAAAGCCACGATCATCTTACGACGGGCTGCGCCCTGCATTGCAAAGGCTTCTTTCGCAAAGATAGCGATGATACCCAATGCCACTAAGCCCAGCACCGCACGTGCGATACCCTGGTTGTGCAGCAGCCAGGTGGCAACAGCAACCAAAATCACCACGCCCACGATGGTCGCCAGCAGTTTGCCCATCTGTACAGGGGCAAAGTCAGGTTTTGAACCGTAGTCCTTCACCCAGCTACGGCAGAACAGGAAGTTCACGACGGTGATCAGCATCCCGACGAAGCTCAGGGCAAACGCCACGCTCCAGCCGAACTTCGCAGCCAGCCACGGCGTTGCCAGCATTGAGAAGAACGAACCGATGTTGATGGACATGTAGTACATGGTGAATGCACCGTCCAGACGCGGATCATCTTTGTTGTAGCACGTCGAGAGCAGGGAAGACGGGTTCGCTTTGAACAGGCCGTTACCCACTGCAATGGTCGCCATACCCATGTACACCACCGCGGCATCATGACCCGACCAGGCTACCAAACCATAGCCGATCGCCAGAACGATGGCGCCGAGCAAAATAACACGTTTGGTCCCGAGAACTTTATCGCCCAGCCAGCCGCCGACCGCGACCAGACCGTATACCAGGGCACTAAAAGAAGAAAACAGCGTGATGGAGTCCGCTTCGGACATACCCAGTTGTTTAACCAGGTAAACCGCCATGATCCCCTGCAGGCCGTAGTAACCAAAACGCTCCCACAGCTCGATTGAGAAAATGAGATAGAACGATTTAGGTTGTTTGAAAGCGTTAAGACTTATGCTCTCATCTGCTGGTTTTTTGTTTGCAATAGACACATATACCTCTTTTTTTACATCCCATATTAAGGGGGTGTTCACAGCGTGATGACCGTAGTCCATCCGCTTTATAGTTATAGTGGGAGGGGAAACGGCGGTTAATGTTCACTATCCTGGCGCGTCTGGCAAGATGTTTGTAATACTCCGTTACATTTAACCCGGCCGCTATAATTAACCGGAAACATAAATGTTATTCAGCGTTAAATTTCAGTCAGCCTGTTTTACTGGTTTTTTTGACTGCTGAGTTGCGGAAATAGTGGGCTGATGGCGATATGTTCTGCTGTTAAAGGGAATAGGCAGTGATATGGGCCATAATCTGAAAGTTATCTGGTCAGATATGTGGTGTTACAGCGTCGGGTTCATGTTGATGTAAGGACTTATCGCGTTTTTATACACAAAATTACAACATCGCGTTATCAGAGTGATCGTGATCACATATGTATAGAAATTTTAGCTGTTAAAAAAACAATTAACCTGTTTGAACGTTATATGGCCAGATAATGAGCGGGCCAACGGACAATGTACAAGCACGATCGCGGGAGAAACGGAAGGGGGACAGAGATGGCTTAATTATGTGAGTCGATGAATGACGAAACCGTCGAGTGACGGTTTCAGATGTCCACTTTCTCTTTGAATTCACATAAGTCTTCGATAAGGCAGGAGCCACAGCGCGGCTTACGGGCGATGCAGGTATAGCGGCCGTGCAGGATCAGCCAGTGGTGACAATCGACCTTGAATTCCGCCGGAACCACTTTCAGCAGCTTCTCCTCCACCTGCTCGACGTTTTTGCCGGGGGCAAAGTGGGTGCGATTGCAGACGCGGAAGATATGGGTATCCACGGCAATGGTCGGCCAGCCAAAGGCGGTATTTAGCACCACATTGGCGGTCTTACGCCCGACGCCAGGCAGGGCTTCCAGCGCTGCCCGGTCTTCCGGTACCTCTCCACCGTGCAGCTCCAGCAGCATGCGGCAGGTTTTGATCACGTTCTCGGCTTTGCTGTTAAACAGGCCGATGGTCTTGATGAAGGCTTTCACCCCGTCAACGCCCAGCTCCAGCATCGCCTGCGGCGTGTTGGCGACTGGATAGAGTTTGGCGGTGGCTTTGTTCACGCTCACGTCGGTGGCCTGAGCGGAAAGCAGGACCGCAATCAGTAGCTCAAACGGAGAGCTAAAGTTCAGCTCCGTTGTCGGGTGCGGGTTGTTATCCCGCAGGCGCTGCAAAATCGTTAACCGTTTCTCTTTGTTCATGAAGCCTTCTCAGGGATCCCTTCCTCAATGCTGCGTGCGGCAGCCCGGCGTTTACGTTTCTCATCAATCAGGTATTTTACCGCCAGCATCATGCCAAGGCCGATAAAGGCGCCAGGGGGCAGCATTGCCAGCAGGAACGGGGTATCCGTATGGAATACTTCGATACGCAGGACTTTTGCCCAGCTACCCAGCAGCGCATCCGCGCCGTCGAACAGGGTGCCGTTGCCGAGAATTTCACGCATCGAGCCCAGCACGAACATGGCGCAGGTGGCCCCCATCCCAATGGCAAAGCCGTCAAGGGCGGAGATCAACGGATCGTTTTTCACCGCGAAGGCCTCGGCACGCCCAACCACGATACAGTTGGTGACGATCAGCGGGATAAAAATCCCCAGCGACTGATACAGGCCAAAGGCGTAGGCATTAATCAGCATCTGCACGACGCTCACTACCGAGGCAATAATCATAACGTAGATGGGAATACGGATTTCAGACGGCGTCCAGCGACGCAGGGCCGAAATCGACAGGTTGGTCAGGGTCAGCACCAGCGTGGTCGCCAGACCCAGACCCAGGGCATTGGTGGCGGTCGAGGTGACGGCCAGCAGCGGGCACATCCCCAGCAGCTGCACCAGCGCGGAGTTGTTCTTCCACAGACCCTGGACGATAACCTCTTTAACCTGGCTCATGATCACTCCTCACAGGCGGGCAGATTGTTAAGCTGCGCGGGCAGCGTTTGCGCATAGACGCCCGCACGTTTGACGGCATTCACCACCGCGCGCGGGGTGATGGTCGCCCCGGTAAACTGGTCGAATTCGCCGCCATCTTTCTTGACCGCAAACGCGGGATCGTCGCTGCCATGGATAACTTTACCGGCAAAATGCAGGATCCAGTCGCTTAAGCGCGTTTCAATTTTATCCCCCAGCCCCGGCGTTTCGTGATGCTCAGTCACGCGCGTGCCCAGTACGGTGCCGTTAAAATCGGTCCCGACCAGCAGCCGGATGGCGCCGGAATAGCCGTCCGGTGCAGTGGCTTCCATCACCGCGCCGACCGGGGTGTCGCCTTTACGGGCGATAAAAATACGGTGTTGCCCTTTGCCAAGCGGCGCGGCCTGCACGATGAAACAGCTTTTTTGCAGGTCATTATCGTACAACTCTGCCGGGATCACCTGGTCGAACAGCGCCTTTTGCTGACGGGCCGCCTGCTCATCGATGGTGGATTTGGTCAGCCCGTTGACCAGCGCGGTCAGGCCGGTCAGGACGGCGGCAAAAAGCGCCAGCGTCACGCCGTGTTGCTGCATGGTTTTTAGCATGGCGAGTCCCTTAGCGATGGCCATACACGCGCGGTCGCGTGTAGTAATCAATTAACGGTACGGTGATGTTAGCCAGCAGAACCGCAAAGGCCACGCCGTCCGGGTAGCCGCCAAAGCAGCGGATCAGCCACACCAGTAGACCGGCCAGCGCGCCAAAAATCAGGCGGCCGCGATTGGTGGTGGAGGCCGTCACCGGGTCGGTGAGAATAAAGAACGCCCCGAGCATGGTTGCCCCGGAGAGCAGATGGATTTGCGGCGAGGCCAGTGTTTCCGGTGAGAAGAACCAGCCCAGCCCGGAGCAAATCGCCAGGGTCGCCAGGAAGCTGACCGGAATATGCCAGCGGATCGCTTTCTGCCAAATCATAAACAGACCGCCCGCCAGGTAGGCAAGGTTTACCCACTGCCAGCCTGCGCCTGCCAGCACGCCGCTGTAGATCGGCATGTTCAGGATCTGCTCGACGTTGTGTCCGGCGTGCAGAGACGTTTTAAAGGTGTCGAGCGGGGTGGCCTGACTGATGCCGTCCACGCCCATCCGCAGGCTTAACATATCGCCACCGCTGGCGGTATGGCCGGAGAAAATCACCTGCAGGGCATCGACAAAGCCCGGCACGGTGGCGGCGATATCGTGCGGCGGCAGCCAGCTGGTCATCTGCACCGGGAACGAGATCAGCAATACCACATAGCCAATCATCGCCGGGTTGAACGGGTTATGACCCAGACCGCCGTACAGTTGTTTGGCAATGATCACCGCGAAAACGGTGCCCAGCACCACCATCCACCACGGGGCAAATGGCGGAATACTGATGGCCAGCAGCAGGCCGGTAAGCAGGGCCGAGTTGTCGGCCAGGATCTTACTGACCGCCATGTTGCGTAGCTTTAACACCAGCGCCTCAGCGGCCAGTGCGCTCGCACAGCCCAGGATTATCTGAAACAGCGTCCCCCAGCCAAAAAACCAGAACTGAACAGCGATGCCTGGCAGCGCGGCCAGACAAACCAGCATCATAATGCGCGATGTCTGACGCTGGTTGTGGGTATAGGGGGAACTTGCGATTCTGAAAACCATTTAATCCTCGTTAACTGCCTGCTGTGCGGCTTTTTTGGCCTGAACGCGCGCAATCGCCGCAGCAACTGCAGCTTTACGCGGATCGTCATTGGCCGCCGGTTCTTCTTCCTGTTGTGCCGCTTTCCGCGCTTTCGCGCGGGCGATGGCGGCTTCGACGGCCGCTTTACGCGGGTCGACTGGCACGGGTTCTGCGGGTGTCACATCCGTTTGCGACGCCTTGCGCGCTTTAGCACGGGCAATCGCCGCTTCAACCGCCGCTTTACGCGGATCGACCGGCGTCTGCTCGACCTCAATTGCCTCGGGCTGTGGGGCTTTGCGCGCTTTAGCACGGGCAATCGCCGCTTCAACCGCAGCTTTGCGCGGATCGACCGGCGTCTGCTCGACCTCAATTGCCTCGGGTTGTGGCGCTTTGCGCGCTTTGGCACGAGCAATCGCGGCTTCGACCGCCGCTTTGCGCGGATCGATTTCCGGCTGTGGCTGTGCGGCGTGTTCTTTTTCGGCCTGACGGGCGCGGGCCTGCGCTTTACGCGCTTCGCGGGCGGCAATCATCTCGCTGTTGTCCGGGCGTTGTCCCGCCGGGATCACCACGTCCTGGGTCGCGGTGGCTTTCTTCTCGCGAACGCGCGCCAGCGCAGCGCTGATGGCGTCCTGATCTTGCGCAGCAGGTTGCACTACAGCTTTTTTATGGCGCTCTTCACGGGCGGCTTTTTCACGCTCGAGGCGCAGCTGGCGGGCTTCAAAGCGCGCTTTGGCTTCAGCTGCGCGTTTTTCTTCCTGCGCGATGGCATAAATTTCGGCCTTCTCGACGCGGAAATACTGCACCAGCGGAATGCTGCTCGGGCAGACCCAGGCGCAGGCGCCGCACTCAATGCAGTCGGCCAGGTTATGGGCTTTGGCTTTGTCGTGGATCTGGCCTTTACTGAACCAGTACAGCTGCTGAGGCAGCAGATCGGCAGGGCAGGCGTCGGCGCAGGCGCTGCAGCGAATGCAGCCTTTCTCTTCCTGTTCTTCGCCCATCTCGCTGGCGGACGGGGCCAGCAGGCAGTTGGTGATTTTTACTACCGGGACATCCAGCCACGGCAGGGTAAAGCCCATCAGCGGACCGCCCATAATCACCAGTTGCTCGGCACCCGGACAGAAATCGGCCTGCTCCAGCAGATGGCGAACTGGCGTACCCAGGCGTGCCCAGACGTTACCAGGACGATTAACGGCTTCGCCCGTCAAGGTGACGACGCGCTCGGTGAGGGGTTCACCGTCGACAACGGCACGTTTCACCGCATAGGCGGTACCGACGTTCTGCATCAGTACGCCAATGTCCGAGGAGCGACCGCCGTGCGGAACCTGCTTCCCGGTTAAAATTTGCGTCAGCTGCTTCGCGCCGCCGGAAGGATATTTGGTCGGAACCACCCGCAGGCCGATATCGTGGCTGTTTGCCAGCACCGCGCGCAGCATGGAGATCGCCTGCGGCTTGTTATCTTCGATGCCGATCAGCACTTCCCGCGGCTGCAGAATGTGCGCGAGGATGCGAATACCGTCGACGATTTGCGCCGCGCAGTCCTGCATCAGCCGATCGTCGGCGGTGATATAGGGCTCGCACTCGGCAGCGTTAATAATCAACGTCTGAATTTTGTCGCCACCGCCCTGCAGTTTGTTACCGGTCGGGAAGCCCGCGCCGCCCAGACCGGCCACGCCGGACTGGTGGATACGTTCGATCAGCGCCTCGCGGCTGTGGCTGCGATAGTCGCTCCAGCCGTCGCGGTCGATCCAGCGATCTTCGCCGTCGGCTTCAATCACCACGCACAGTTCGGACAGTGCCGAAGGGTGGGCGACGGTGTGCGGCGCAATGGACACCACTTTGCCCGAGGTCGGGGCGTGAACCGGCAGCATGCGTCCGCGCCCGAAGGTCAGCGGCTGGCCGCGTAACACGCTGTCACCAACGTTGACGCACAGCTCACCCTCAGCGCCAATATGCTGTTTCAACGGGATAATAAAATGGTTAGCCAGTGGGATCTGGCGCAACGGCGTACCGCTGGACTGGGTTTTCATCTCTGGCGGGTGAATACCGCCGTCGAAATCCCAGATCTTCTCTTTTCTGAAGGCAGAAAATAACTTAAGCATGTTGTTCCACTGGAATAATGCGTACCGGAATGGTCTGGAGATCCCATTTCCAGCTGTCGGTCGTTGTCTCTACCGGCACTAAGGTAATGCACTGTGTCGGACAAGGGGCGACGCAGAGATTACAGCCGGTACACAGATCCGCCATCACGGTATGCATGGCGCGGGTGGCACCCACGATGGCATCGACCGGACAGGCCTGAATACATTTGGTGCAGCCGATACAGTTAGGCTCGTCAATCACCGCCAGCACGCGAACCGGTTCCTGAACGCTCTCGTCACCATCAACGGGCTGCGGATCGACGTTAAGCAGGGTGGCAATTTTCAGCATCACCGCTTCGCCACCGGGGGCACAGCGGTTAATTTTTTCGCCGCCTGTACCCACTGCTTCAGCGTAAGGACGACAGCCAGGGTAGCCGCACTGCCCGCACTGGCTTTGCGGCAGCAGCTCATCGATTTTTTCGACCACCGGATCGTCCTGCACCGCAAAGCGGCGCGAGGCGTAACCAAGAATGATGCCGAAAATAAGCCCCAGCACGCTGATGGCGGCGATGGCAATCCAGATGGCATTCATTACAACTTCACCAGACCACTGAAGCCCATAAAGGCCAGAGACATCAGACCGGCGGTCACCAGCGCGATGGCATTACCGCGAAACGGTGCAGGCACATCGGCGGCGACCATGCGTTCGCGGATCGCGGCAAACAGCACCATCACCAGCGAGAAGCCGACGGCAGCAGAAAAGCCGTACAGCGCTGACTGCAGGAAGTTGTGCCCAAGGTTAATGTTGAGCAACGCCACGCCGAGCACGGCACAGTTGGTGGTGATCAGCGGCAGGAAGATGCCGAGCAGACGGTACAGAGCCGGGCTGGTTTTACGCACCACCATTTCGGTGAACTGCACCACCACGGCGATAACCAGAATAAAGGCCAGCGTGCGCAGGTAGGTCAGACCGAGTGGGATCAGGATCCAGGTGTCAATCCACCATGCACAGATAGAGGCGAGGGTCATCACGAAGGTGGTTGCTAACCCCATCCCCATCGCGGTTTCCAGCTTCTTGGACACACCCATAAACGGGCAAAGGCCAAGGAACTTCACGAGGACGAAGTTGTTCACCAGCACCGTGCCGACAAAGAGCAGTAAGTAATCGGTCATTATTCAGCCTGAAATAAAAAAGCCGCCTATTATCGGATAAAGCGACGCAGGCGACAACAGGTTAACTGTAGGGTTATTACGGGTTCACAAAGGTGTTCTTTACCCGCGTCGAACGCTTAAAGTAGGGCACGAACAGCGCAGTCACCAGCAGGGGGAAGAGCAGTTGACGCACTGCCAGCGCATCGGAGACCGGTGAAAAAGCAAAGGCCTTCACCGCCAGTAATACGGCGACAAGCAGCCAGATAATATAATGCTTAGGCACTTTCTGACGGCGTTTAAAAAACGCAATGGTCAGCCACAGCGTGTAGTACCACATGCCGATCGCGAAGGAGAAGGAGATAAACCACATCACAATTTCAGACGTATTCTGTGCACCCAGCGATTTTAACGCATGTGGGGTAATTAATGCCGTGGTGTAAAGCAGCAGCGCCAGGGAGGCACTCAATAAAGCCACCAGCAGCCAGGCAAGCGGGGCGAGTAACCAGCCACCAATTTTTTCTCCAGCCGTTGTGCTCATGTTCTCTCCCGAATAGTCAGCGTCAAAGCGCGTGCAGCAAAATTAGCAGGGGCGAGATTATATAACATTTCAGTTGAATGACTACTTTTCTTATTCTACGAAGTGCCAGACCGCCTTAGGAACCTCGCCAATGTTGAACAGACGCCCACCGGAGACCAGCTCGGCGCGGCGGTGATCGGCGGCGCGGTACATGCTGATGATCTCCTGATGATCGCTCAGGGTATAGTTAAGGTGGTCAAACAACTTTTCCAGGCTTTCCAGTGAATTTATTTTGCGAAATTTTAATAAATAATCTTGCACGGTCATCTTAATCGTTTTCCATATATACAGTAAGTCATCCCGACGAGGTATTTGGTTTGAATATTAATCGGATCCAAAAAGGCGTAAACAGCGGTATCCGCCCGTCGGCAAAATTAAGAGTTTTCTTTGCTGATAAATCAGGCGTCGACTGACGCCTGCAGAAGGGTAACGCTGTTCATGACGGCTGGCAATCAGCAACTGGCATCAGCTGTGGTTATTTGGGGGGGTATGTTGCATCACGCTATTGACCGGCTCTGGTGGCTGGTAGTTATCAATCTGGCTGGCGATACCCAGCAGCACCACCGACACGCCCAGAACAATCCACCCTGCTAACTCAATAATTCGATTAATAATTGTCGTCATGATTCGTAAATTTGATTTGTCCATAAATACAGGTTGAGAATTTTACAGCGCACCCGGCCTGCGGGCAAGCGGTTTACAGGATGATTTATTATTTTATTCAGCAGGTTATAAATGTTAATTAGAAATTACTGATTGCAAGTGTTGTATTTCCCCGGCATACCCCAGATTAAACTATTGTGACCTATGAAGAGATCGAGTGGAATAAACGTGTAAACAGACGAGAGGCGACGACATGAGTGACAAAATCCGTGTTGGATTAATTGGTTATGGCTACGCGAGTAAAACGTTTCATGCCCCGCTGATTGCCGGCACCCCGGGGATGGTGCTGGCGGCGGTGTCCAGCAGCGACGCGACAAAGGTTCATGCCGACTGGCCGACGGTGCCGGTGGTTTCCGAGCCTAAGCATCTGTTTAACGATCCGGATGTCGATTTGATCGTCATCCCGACGCCGAACGATACTCACTTCCCGCTGGCGAAAGCCGCGCTGGAGGCCGGTAAGCACGTCGTTGTGGATAAACCCTTTACCGTGACACTGTCACAGGCACGCGAGCTGGATGCGCTGGCAAAAAGCCTCGGTAAACTGCTGTCCGTGTTCCATAACCGCCGTTGGGACAGTGATTTCCTGACCCTCAAGGCGCTGATTGCCGACGGTTCGCTCGGCGAAGTAGCCTTCTTTGAGTCCCATTTTGATCGCTTCCGTCCGCAGGTGCGTAATCGCTGGCGCGAGCAGGCGGGCCCGGGCAGCGGCATCTGGTACGATCTGGCCCCGCATCTTCTCGATCAGGCCGTCAATTTGTTTGGCCTGCCTGTCAGCCTGACCGTCGATCTGGCCCAACTGCGGCCCGGCTCGCAGGCCACGGATTACTTTCATGCGGTGCTCAGCTATCCGCAGCGTCGCATCGTGCTGCACGGCACCATGCTGGCGGCGGCGGAGTCAGCGCGCTATATCGTTCACGGCACTCGCGGCAGCTATGTAAAGTACGGACTGGACCCACAGGAAGATCGTCTGAAAAATGGCGAACGTTTACCGCAGGAAGACTGGGGCTACGACATGCGTGACGGCGTCCTGACCCGCGTTGAAGGTGAAGAGCGCGTCGAAGAGAGCTGGCTGACGCTACCGGGCAACTACCCGGCATACTATGCGGGTATCCGCGATGCGCTGAACGGTGACGGTGAAAACCCGGTCCCGGCCAGTCAGGCGATTCAGATTATGGAACTTATCGAATTGGGGATGGAATCCGCCAGACATCGCGCGACGCTCTGTCTGGCGTAATGTAAAAAGCCCGGCGCGATGCCGGGTTTTTTATTATCCCTGTGCAACCTTATCGCGCAGGGCTTGCTTCTCGGCAGGCGTTAAAAAGGCCATCTCCAGCCCGTTGATCTGCGCCTGGCGGATCTGCTGCTGGCTCAGCCCGGCCAGCGCTGCGGCAACCGTATATTCATGAATAATATCCACGCCCTGAACCGCCGGATCGTCGGTGTTCAGCGAGGCTAAAACCCCATGTTCAAGGAAGGTTTTCAGCGGATGCTGCCCCAGGGTCGCGACGGTGCTGGTCTGAATATTCGACGTCAGGCAGGATTCAATCCCGATGCGCTGCTCCGCCAGGAAATCCATCAGGGCTCTGTCTTCCACCGCTTTGACCCCGTGACCGATACGCTCGGCACCCAGCTCGCGGATCGCCTGCCAGATGCTCTCCGGGCCTGCAGCTTCACCGGCATGTACCGTGACGTGCCAGCCGGCGTCGCGGGCGCGGTTAAAGTGCGAGAGGAACAAGCTGCCCGGGAAGCCCAGTTCATCACCGGCCAGATCGATGGCGGTGATCTGATCCCGGTGGGCCAGCAGCGCCTCCAGCTCCTGCAGGCACGCGGCTTCGCCAAAGGTACGGCTCATGATGCCAATCAGACGCGCTTCAACGTTAAAGGCTTTGCAACCTTCGCGGATACCCGCAATCACCGCTTCAACCACACCTTCTACCGGCAACTGGTGGGTCATCGCCATATAGCCCGGCGAGAAGCGCAGCTCAACGTAGTGCAGGCCATTGCGGGCCGCATCTTCGATGTTCTCATACGCCACACGACGGCAGGCATCCAGCGAGGCCAGCATCTTCACACCCCAGTCGAGCTTGCTGAGGAAGCTGACCAAATCCGGTTCGTTTTCGGTGACCTGAACATGCGGGAGTAACGTTTCGAGCGTTTGGGCGGGCAGGGTCAAATTATACTGATGCCCCAGGTCGAGAATGGTCTGGGCACGAATGTTGCCATCAAGATGGCGGTGAATGTCAGTTAACGGCAGGCGGGAATCAATCATGGTCGCACTCTTATAGTTAAAGTAGTGCGGCCCATTATACTACAGCTAATTAACTTATTAAAAATGCTGAGAAATTCATAGGCCTGCAGAATGTTAGGGGCATATAGGGGGCAATTAGCCTAATTTACTATTTAAAAGCTCCACCTGGTCCCGGTCTTTATCCCCCATCCATTTCGAGTAAACCTTATACACCATACTGGCGTCAGCATGTCCCATCTGGCTGGCGATAAAAGAGGGGATCGCACCCGCAGACAAGAGCCAACACGCGTAAGTATGGCGAGACTGATATGGAACGCGTCTGCGTATGTCCGCTTTTTTTAAACCCAGCCTCCAACTGTAGCCCAGCGCGTTTTTTGAATAATATGGATTTGGAACGGCAATTTTAACCACCGGACGAAACACGAACCTTACATGCTGCTGTTCAGTGCTCGCATACGCACGATGGTGAAATACGATTTCAGTCGCCTGGTCTGCACCCGTCAGGTGAAACTGATCTCTTAACGCCCCGAGGGCAGGATCCAGCAATGTAATTGTGCGTTCGCCGGCGGCCGTTTTTGGCGGCCCAAACTGGTCGTAATTGTTCAAATTCCGGTTAACGTGAATTTTCCCACTGACCAGATCTACATCATCCCATCCCAGCGCGCAAAGCTCTCCATGACGAAGACCTGCGTAAAAGGCCACTTTCCATAAGTTAACGACTGAAGCCGGTAACACCGAAATTAATCGCTCGTACTCCTCCATAGTGAGAGGATCTGGCGCTTTCCGTGGACGCTTTAAAGCTGGGATATCTTCAAAAGGGCTGTTGGAGATAATCTGGCTACGTTTGGCAAATTTCAGCATGGCGCACAAGGTACGGATTTGCTCGTTCACCGTCGCTGGTGCCCGGCCTGTTTTATTCAGGTGTGGCACGACTTCATTGCGGACTTCCCCCAGCAACAACTCTTTCCGGTATCTCAGAATATCCATCTGTTGAATATCGGCGATCGGCGTTTCGCTACCAACGACCCGCAGCAGTATCTTGATTATGGACTGCATGTTTCGTGTTGATGAGTAGGTCATCTCCAGCTCTTTTGTTCCGCTGTACTCATTACAAAGTTCCTGGAAGGTATTAATCCGTAATGTGGTTGAAAATTTTTTTGCTGATTTAGAACCAGGAAACTGCAGGCCGTAATCGAAAACACCCATCTGAATATCACTGGTGATCTTTGCTCTAAGCTGGCCTGCTTTTTTTAGGTTGGCGTTCGTCACCAGCCAGCCTTTCAGTGTTTCCCGGCATCGAACGTCTCGGTAAATGAACCATATCCGAATCTTGCCATTGTGAATTTCAACACCCGTTGGCGCCACGTCACTGCTCCTGAACGAAACTGTTTATCTTTGGGAAGTTGTACCAAAGCGTCGCCCGAGGAGAGCTGTTATCTCCTTCAGTCTGGGTGACACGTTTAAAGTGGATGCCCTCGATCCAGCGGTGCGCTCGATAGCAGGTGATTTGCCGCTTTGAGAGCCCGGTTCTCTCGCACAGTTTGGCTTCCACAACCCACTCTTCGTTAAAAATTACCTGTGCCATCTTTCACCTCAGGTAACCGACATCAGTATAAAGATGCCGGTTGTTGATAAATGATATTTCGATATCAGGCGACCTGACCTGGAAGGGATCGCAGGCGGCGCATGCCGGTCATCGCCGTGGCCACGTAGCTCGCCTTACGGTTGACCACCTCCACCCAGACCTTCACGCCTTCAACTCTCACCGTGTACGTCTCTTTCATCTTGCTGCGACCGTAATCGCCGTAACGTTCCTTGTGGGCAGCCAGCGCGAGTTCGCATGCCTGGCGCGCCAGAGGGGATTGCTTGCTGCGGTTAATCAGTTTCATGGTCGGCTCCTTCGATACGCTTAAACTCAATCACCCAGACCCACGGATTAGAATCGAAACTCCCGGCACCATTGGCCTTATCCCACCACGCTTTAAAACCGTGCATCTCTGGGCATATGCCCACCGGGACGCCAGCGATCGCATAATGCTCTGCATGGTTAAAGGCGCGCCCCGCAACGGAATCGCAGTCCTCGAGCATGTCGCCAAGGTTATCCAGGAGGGCCGATTCATCAGCCGCCTGAAGGCGCTCGACGCGAACCGCTGTTACCTCGAGGGTTATGCGGCTTGCGGCGCGTGGCATTACTGCGCCGGATTGTGGCCGCGTCCAGTCACCCCATGCTGGCTCACCATCCGCCCAATACCAGAAATCCGGGACTTCATGCGGCACCGCCGGGTCGAAAAAGTTAAATGAGTCGAGACGTGAAAACGGTTCTCTGACGAAAAGATGATCGCCAACAGCTCCGAACGGGCACAGATACACTCGTTCACTGGTATCAACCCATGGCCCATCAGTTACTTTCGCCAGGCCATCTTCGTCAGGCTGCACCTTCATCACCCGCCGAACCTGCGTCATGCTTCGATCAAGCAGGGCGCGCACCTGGTATTCGTTGAAAATCATTCCACGCTCTTTCATGCTGCACCGCCTTTGCGACGTATAGCCATCCTGGCCCTGTTTTTAACCAATCTTGCTTTGCGTTGTGTGGGTGTTTCACGTTCGCGGGCGCGGGTGTTTGATTCACGATTCCTGCGCCGGCGAGAAGCGATGGAGTCTTCTTCATCTTTGGTATGCAGTTGTGGCCCGACATCTGATACCTGAGATATGGCTGCGTGGCAGGCGTTCAGTCGTTGTAATTCTTCGCGGATTACATCAATGCAATCTCTTGAGTCCATTAAGTAATCTTCGCCGTGAAGCCGATCCTGCTCTTTTTCTATGGCCGCGATAAAGGCGTTAGCGATATGCTCTGGTTCAGATTGAGGGGCCGTCAGCGCTGCCAGCGCGATTCCAAATATCACCTTTTCTTTGTCGGCTATCTCGACGCCCGGAAACCGTTCAGCGTGCTCGATACATCCCTTCACGTACTCAACCAACTGCTCTTTGGTGAAATCAGTCATTCCAGGCCTCCAGCTCGTTCTGAATCTCTTCATCGATCTCGTCGTTGCTGGCCTCTTCATTGAGGTAGCTCAGCGCTTCCTTCCGGTACTGCTCACGACGCTTACTGTCATACCAGACCGAAAACTCCGGAGACCAACCACTGTCATTACCGTTTTCAGTAAAGAAATCATGCATTGCGTTGTTGTAGGCCAGATTTTCCACCATGCAGTCGGCCGTTATCAGGGCGCACTCACGGATGTATCCGCGCAGATGGTGCTTACGCCAACAAAGACTGAATTTCGAATCGCAACGGCCCTTGAACTCAACTTGCCAGCGGCGGATGCAGCGTGCTTTTAATGATTTACTCATTTCGTTACCGGGAGGGCGAACCCTCCCGCCTCCCTTAGGCCACGTATTCCGGTTTCATATCTGCCAGGGTGATGCTGAACTTATCGTGCAGCTCGTCGCCCATATGTCGTTTCGCTGCCGCTAGCACGCGTTCAGCTTCCGCGAACTGCTCAGCTGCGCCCGGTTCGCCAGGCTGTGGCAGAGAGTTGATTGCCGCCTCGACCGCATTGCGGTGTTTCACGAGGTGATAACGGCGCGTCGCCTTGTTCTTCAGCTCGGTGAAAAGGGTGGTTCCGAGAGCAGCCTTTGCCTCATTGATTTCATTACCGACGATGGTGGCGGTTTCCAGCGTCTCAGCGGCATCAATGCGATCCCGGAAATCATCGGCCAGGCCATCGATATTGGCGGCCGATTCCTGTGCGCTATGGGTGGTTGTTACGTTGTCACCAGAGATATCGGCCAGGCTTACGCGCTGTGGCGCCGGGTTGATCTCCTTCTCGGTGCGTGGTTCAACTTCATCCGGGCTGTAAACGCCGAGAATGACCTCAGGGCAATAGAGGCGCGCCCAGTACTTCACCGCGAGATAGGCGATCTGCTGCTTGGGTGCCGTTTTCCACAGTGGGGAGTTACGGGTGGTGATATCAGCCAGGTAGATGTCCTCACCCCAGGTAATATCGGTTTCGCCGCGAAGCACCGCGCCAACGCGGATAAACAGGCCCAGCTCATTGCGATCGCCTTTTGCTCCGGCAATCCTTTCCCAGTCACCGCCGTATTCGTAATGGAAGCGGCCGACGATGGCGCTGGAGCTGGAAATCACGGCATTCACCAGCTGTGCTTCGTAGCCCAGCACACCGTTGACCAGATGCGTTTTCTGCGCGACGGCGTAAGGGTTCATGCCCCACTGCATAGCCTGCATGACGATCGCCATGCAATCGGCTGGTTTCCCCATCAGATGCTTGGGAACAGTGACGGCAGATTGGGCCATCAGCTCAGCGAAGGAACTCAGCTGCCCATAGCGCAACAAAACTGGCGGAACTTTTATCTACCAGTGCAATGAATGTGAGTCACTGGAGAAATCGTAACGGTGGACAAGTGCCACAGGGCCGAGTTCTTCCGATTTTTAATGCTACCGGCGTAACTCCCCACGAACTGCGCCCCGATCTCTACCCAAACCCGACTGACGGGTTACCGAAGTAAGGAATGTAACTATGCAATCACTTACGTATCAACAGAGTAACGGGTTCAATCCGGCAGCGCTGATAAATCGCGCTCAACCAAAACTAGGTGTCAGCTGTTGCTCCCTTCGTGATGCCGTTCGGGCATGGTCAGCAGTAGCCGGGCAGGACGTTGTATCGGCCCTGATCGTTGAAGAGTGGCGCCGGGATGGTGGCGAGGGTATCGACTTTCCTGCAGATCACAGCCGTGCCCGGCAGAAGCTGTTCCGCTTCCTGGATAGCTAACAGCCTCATTGCCGACAAAACGACGCTGAAGGTAAAGCACGTTTCCGAAGCAGTGCTGAGCCTTGCCTATCGGAACATCATCATCCTGCGCCGCATCGGGCAAACCAGATACATAGGGATAAATACCCACCTGGATAAGTGGGCTTACACCAAGCCGAATTGTGCACGGTGCCCGGCGGCATTCCCGGCTGCTGAAGTTGTCACATGGGTTATTACCATCCCTGAATTCGGGGATAGTGTTTTCCCCCCTCCAACCATCCCTGAAAACGGGGATAACCATCCCCAAAAACAGGGAAAGGGATCCCTGAAAACAGGGAACACCAAAGACATTCTTCCAAAGACAAATATAAATACAGATCTAACCCCCTCTAACCCCCCAGGGGGGAAGGTGAAGTTTGACCCGCTTAGCATCCCGGTTCCTGAATGGCTGGATGCGACGTCCTGGGGTGAGTGGGTTGCTTATCGCCAGCAGTCTGGCAAAGCGATTAAAACCGAGCTGACCGTCACCAAGGCTTTCAGCCTGCTGAAGCAGTGTCTGGACGAGGGACACGATCCGGTGGCTGTGATTAACGCCAGCATTGCCAACGGCTATCAGGGCCTGTTCAAACCAAAATTCGGCCTCAGCGGCCGCAAGGCGGGTCGGGATGTAAATCAAATTTCCCAGCCAGGTAAAACCATTCCATCAGGCTTTAGGGGGTAGCGATGAAAAACGTAACCGGAACTGGTGGTGCGCTTGAGCGCCTCAGGAAGTTCATCCCGGCCAGTGTGCAGCCGAAGTTTAACAGCGTCGAAGAGTGGCTGGTCTGGCAAGAATCCGAAGGTCGTAAGCGCTCGGAGGAAATCGACAAGGAAAATCAGCGCGCCCGTTCAGAGAAGATCTTCGGTCGTGCTGGCATTCAAGCACTTCACCGCAGCTGTTCGTTCTCAAACTACGAAGTAACAGGCCCTGAGCAGCGTCAGGCGTACAGCATGGCGAAGAGCTACGCGCAGAATTTTGGCGGCGGCGGATTCGCCAGCTTCGTCTTCAGCGGCGCGCCGGGCACCGGGAAGAACCATCTGGCGGCTGCCATCGGCAACCACCTGCTGGTTGCTGGCCATTCCGTTCTGGTGGTGACCATCCCTGACCTGATGCTGCGTGTCCGCGAGTGCTACGACGGTGGCCAATCTGAATCATCGCTGCTGAACGACCTGTGCAACGTCGATCTGCTGGTGCTGGACGAAGTGGGGATTCAGCGCGGTTCCAGCGGCGAGAAGGTGATTATCAACCAGGTGATCGACCGCCGTCTCTCTTCCATGAAGCCAGTTGGCATCCTGAGCAACCTGAATTACGAAGAGCTGGTTGCTACTCTCGGCGCGCGCGTAATCGACCGGCTGCGCATGGACTCTGGCGTGTGGGTCAACTTCGACTGGGCGAGCTACCGCGGCAAAGTGTCGCACCTGCGAGCTGTGGGCGGCAAGGGGGGGCAGATGGCCAGTAACAACTTTTGGACAATCATTCGCACCATCCAGCACGGCGGTGAGATCACCCCGCGGCAGGTTTGCCGGTTGCTGGGCTGTGACAGCAAAAAAGTCTATAGGCTGCTGTAGCATTTGGTTCGAGAAGAAGAAAAAAGGCTCCTTCGGTTTTTGTTTAAATGTTGAAAACAGAAGCTACAGAGAGAAGTATGATTTTTAGACTGGAAATGCTCGACAAGATGCATATATGAGTTTGACTGGATGCTTACCAATCAGGTTCGTCAACAGAAAGGAGCATGCGAAAAGAGATTTGTATATACTACATTGCACATTAATGATAAATTTTAGCTGTTTAAAAACGTTTTATCGGTTTTATGATTTTCCAAAAACATAATTTTAAGGGAACGAAAGTATGTATACGCCATTAATTAAAAGTTTTAGCATGTTCAATGCTTGGGGCGATAATAGGTTAACTCAAATAGACTTTAGGAAAAGTGTGACTTTTCTTACCGGGTTCAATGGTACGGGCAAAACGACTTTATTAGAGTTGTTAAATTTTTCTTTAGCTGAGCCGATGGCTATTTCTCCAGATTATAAGAATTGGTGTACAAAAGTATTACTTAAGCAGAATATTGCGCTTTTTGCATTTGACTTGGGGAGTTCAGATGATAAAAAACATAATAAAATTAATTCTAGCTTGCGTAAAGTACAACACAAACCTGAGCTTGAGCATTTAAAGTTGATGGATTTTTATAATGCAGTGTTAAAAGGGGTTCAGGGCTATAAAAAAAATAAAAATAATGTGACATCGATGGTAAGTAATAATTCAGCTTCAGAAAATGATTCCACCGAAGCTGCAAGGGTTATTTTCGCTAGAAGTGACAATCCTCATGGAAAAAAAGAAGTTAATGAGTTGGTGTCGCCAATTTATTACCGTGAAGAAGTGTTCATGGATGCTGATAGACCTTATACCAAAAATGCAGAAAGTCAAAAAACAAATATTTATGACAAGAGTATATTGTTGGATTTCACTTTAAAAGAATTACTTGTCGACTTCCTTTCTAAAGAAAAAGAATTAGCATCCAATGTTGCATTGGAAAAAAATGATAACACCATGCTCTTCAATGAAATTAATTCTCTTCTATCTGGCGATGGTATAGATAAGGATGTGGCTTTCAAATTAAAACAAAACTTTTCCTCACTGGTAAAAAAAGAAGTTAATTATAAGTTTGAGTTCAAGGAAGATGTGATAAAAAAGTTTGAAAATATAGTGGAGGAATTTTTCAAGTGTACTGAAAAAAAAGTATGCAGAGATTCTAGGGGATTATTGGCATTAAGAGATAGCAAGGGGAATGTCGTAGAATCATCTAATTTGTCTCGAGGTGAAAAAAATATCCTTATTCTACTCGTTTTAGCATTTCTTTCTCATGATGAAAAAAAGGTTTTTATTTTAGATGAGCCCGATCTAACTCTCCATATGGAATGGCAAAAGAAAATTATAGTGAGATTGCTGGAGTTGGCACCTAAATCTCAATTTATAATTGCAACCCACTCGCCTGCCTTATTCATGAATGATGTTGATTTTGATGTTATCAATATAATGGATGTTACAAATTATGAGTAATGGTAACGTAACTCTCACAAGCGAATACTTGGATGCTTCAAATCGTCTTTATCCTTTAACGAATAAAAGGAATATCCAGGTATTTGTAGAGGGCGACCCTGATGTGCGTTTCTGGGCTCCTTTGTTTAATAGATACAATGATAAATATAATATTAATATTAGTAGGGCTTTTGAAGTTCCTGCTACTGATGGCAAAGCCGCTAATGGATGCTCACGAATAGCCAATTTAATTAACACAGGGCAATTAACACTAGGTAAAAACTTGATAGTCTGCTTAGATAGCGACTATCGTTTCATCTTAAATGATTATAAAGATGGTTATGAATTTGTTCCTAACAACAAATATGTTCTTGAAACAGGGGTCTGTGCTAAGGAAAATGTGATATCAGCACCTGAAGGTTTGAAAGAAATAGTGCAAAAATCAGTTAGTCTAACAACGTGGTTTCCTAACCTCGATTTTAGATTATTATTTAAGTCTCTTTCTCGTTCTTTATTTATTTTGCAGTCACTACAGCTTTATTACATTAGAAATGACATTGGTAAAGTCAAGGCGGTAAACCAGAAATTGATTTCAGAGTTGACTTTATTGCAAGATAAAATCCAAGAGCTAAATTATACTGAATATGAATATAAACACTTCAATAAAATACTAAGGAAAATGAAAAAAGAAAGTTTAATATTCTTCAAATCCAATCTTGAAAAGTCTGAACGTAAGAATTTTAGTAGGTTTTTGATGGAGATACACTCTAGGATGGAAGGGTATGATAATGCAATATATTTCGTCAGAGGGCATGATTTTAATGATTTTGTATTAAAAGAACTTATTGGTCGCGGCAGTTATCTTTTGCTGGAACAAGAGAAGCAAAGACGGATTGCAATGAAAGATAAAGAGGGCGTAGCTCAGTTATATAAAGAGGCAATAAGTGCAATGAGTCTCGTTCAATGTCGAGAAGACTATTCTTTTTGTAGGCACTTTAAAAATGCCTTAGTAAAAGTAGATGCTATTCTTGCTGCATAATGCGGTTTTGTGAATTTAAATGTTTCTAATTAATTGTATGTTATGCTCAACTACCATTGTGTAGAGTTGAGCATTTTTACACTTTACCTGAATGATATGTAATTATTGATGAGGTCCTTACCACTCCTTCGATATCTTTAATTCGTGCCGGTGTAAATACATATTATCAATGCTATGGCCGATAATCTCCCTCATCAATAAAATACTTATAAGTTTCTTGTGAGCCTTTCGATGATCTCAATTATCTTGTTTAGGGATGATGTTAATTAATGCCAAACATCCTAAATAAATAATGCATTGATGCTAAGGTGTCCGAATTTAAGCATTTTAAATGAAAGTCATAAAGGTAAATATATATATTTCTCTTTAAGCATTTCTATGATTCCCTTAACAAGGAGGTGCGTTATAATATAAAGATGCTTTAAGGGGGCTTATTCGCGGAAATAACAACAAAGTGCTTGCGTCCTGATGTGGAAAACTGAACCATTTGATTGGTTTTTTTAATCACTTAGTCTGTATGTGCAGTATTCTTACAGTTTACAAAATTTAAGTCCTGTGTCAAAAATACAAAATTTTACTGGCAGAATTCTAAGTGATATTCATTATAGGCTTTCAGGATGCTCAACTCGTAAAAATAACCGTGGCTGGTTATAAATCATGTATGTCATAACTGTTAACTGCATTTATGCAAAAAGTAAAAATCTCATTTAAATCATATTCTTATGATGGTTTTTGTAAGATTTTTCTCAGGTGCAAACTAAAGATAAATGAATGATTACTGTTTATATATACAGTATTCTGTTGTATGGTTTAGACATTACAGTTATAAATAGATTTTTCTTCCGGCGAACCTATTAGGAAATTTGCACCATTTGTTTTTTGGATCTGTAGAGTGAGGATTTCTCCCTGCCGGGAGAGGGTGTTTGTGGATAGCAAAGTGAGGAGGTTGATGTGACAGAAAAACAGGAGCAGGATGACTGGTACGACATTATTAGGCGTTCAGACGGCAAGCTTGTTGGTTCAATGTCGTTTGAAGGGCGATGTCTCGTTTACACCAGGAATGGGATGGTTTCATGTCGCCCGCTGCTGGAGGATGAAGGGATTTTCAATCTGTCGACCGGAACACGCTTTCTTCGCCGCCTTGGCTACCGCCTCGCTCAACCCTCTGATATTATGATATCAACGGACTGAACACCCGTTGACCTGATGCGCCACGGAGAACACCATGGCGCAGTTACAACTCATCAAGCAGTCCTCAGGAATCCTGATCCCCGCAACGCCGGAGACCAGAGAATTACTGCAATCAAAATTTAAGCTCGGTGCCGTGCTGGTGGCCGAGTTCCGACAGGTCCGTAACCCGGCCTTTCACCGTCGCTTCTTCGCACTACTGAATCTCGGCTTCGAATACTGGGAGCCAACCGGCGGCGCTATCTCCTCGAACGAACGCAAGCTGATCACCGGCTATGCGAAATTCCTCGCCTCGTTTGGCGGCAGCGAAGGCACGCTGCTGGATGCTGCTGAGCAGTATCTGGAGCAGGTTGGCAGTCGCCGCATCACCAATGGAATCAGCCTGTGCAAATCCTTCGACGCCTACCGCGCCTGGGTGACCATCGAATCTGGGCATTACGACACCATCCAGTTGCCTGACGGTACCCTTCGAAAACACCCCCGCAGTATCGCCTTCGCCAACATGGACGAAAGCGAGTTCCAGCAGCTGTACAAAGCCGCGCTCGATGTTCTGTGGCGCTGGATATTGTCACGGACATTCAAGCACCAAAGCGAGGCTGAGAACGCCGCTGCGCAGCTGGTGAGCTTCGGGGGATGGTGTTGATGAAATCCTCATGGTTCCAGCATACCGATTGCACCACTGCGCAGGCCGAAGAGCTGATGGCGACATATCGGGCGCGCGGCGTTGCCGTTGAGCGCAGCCTGAATCCCGATTACATCACTTGGACCGTCAGCGCCAGGCTGCCGGAAGCACGGCGCCAGAAACGTACGCCAGGGACATTCCGCCAAAAGGTCTGGGGGTGATCATGGCTAAATTACCGCGCCGCAAATGCACCCATAAATCCTGCCGCCAGTGGTTTCACCCAATGCGTAACGGGCAGATCGTCTGCAGCTATGAGTGCGCCAGCGCAGTTGCCAAAGAACAGACCGCAAAGACCCGCGCAAAGGCTCTGCGGGTCGAGAAGAAGCGTCAGCGCGAAGAGGAGAAAGAAGGGCGGGCGCTGCAGGCCGAACGCCGGCAGGCTGTTAAACCACTCAGTCACTTCATCAAGCAGGCCCAGCAGGTATTCAACGAGTTCATCCGGTACCGGGATCGTCATCTAACGTGCGTCAGCTGCGATCGCCACCACGATGGACAGTACCACGCGGGGCATTTTCGCACGACCGGCGCGAATCCGGAGCTGCGCTTTAACGAAGACAACTGCCATAAGCAGTGCTCGGTCTGCAATAACCACCTCTCCGGCAACCTGACGGCATATCGCCTAGCTCTGATCGCCAAAATCGGGCAGGCCCGCTTTGACGTGTTGATGGGCCCTCACGAATTACCGAAATGGAAACGCGACGATTACATCCAGATCCGCGATGAGTACCGCGCAAAACTTAAAGAACTTAAACAGCAGGTGGTTGCATGAAACCAGAACTGATTGAAGTGCTCCGCATGCGTTGGCAGCGCCTCCGTATTTACCGCCGCCCGGGAACGGTGCTGGTGGACTACCGCATTCTTCGGAACTTTCTTCGCATTGAACAGATAGCAGGAGCTGCTGCATGAACCTCGAAAACACGGTGAAATACCACTTTGCCAAATCGACGCTGATTAGCGACTCCCCGCGCGCTACTGCCTCAGACTCACTGACCGGCACGGATATCATGGCTGCCATGGGTATGACGCAGGAGCGTGCAGCCATGGGGTACAGTGCATTCCTCGGCAAAATGGGTATCAGCAAAAATGACCGGGAGAGGGCGATCGCGCTGCTGGCGGAGTATGCCCTGACCAAATGCGACAAAGTTGCCGCATTACGCAAGCTCGGCGATGAGATTAAACCACTGGTGATGCGTCAGCTGGCCACGTTCGCCTTTGAGGACTATTCCCGCAGCGCCGCCAGCGTGAAACAGTGCGATTGCTGTTCCGGGCAGGGGTTCATTGAGGCTGATGTGTTCTCAATGAAATCTCACTACACCATGCGACTGCCACAATGGGCGAAAGACCTGAAGCAGTCGCCGAGTGATTTCGAGGTTAAGCGCCAGGTTAAAGAGGTCGCCCGTGTTCTCTGCTCGGCCTGCAAAGGGAAGAAAGTTGTCAGCTGCGCCTGTAATGATTGCCGGGGGCGCGGTAAAGCCGTAGCCCAAGAAGAAACAAACAAGCAGGGCGTGCCGGTATTCGCCAACTGTAAGCGCTGCAGCGGGCGTGGCTATGAACGAATCCCTTCCACTGAGGCGTATGCGGCTGTGTGCCAGATTACTGATGCCATTACTGTCGCTACCTGGGAAAAATCAGTTAAACACTTCTACGATCAGCTGATCACCAAATTCGATATCGAGGAAGCGTGGGCTGAGGCGCAACTAAAACAGATAACGCGATAGCGCTCACGAAAATAGCTTACGTTTCAAGCGTGAGCTATTTACTTTTCCGGAATCTGTGTTAATTTTATCCCAACGATGGGTTACTGCCTTCGTTACAAGCCCTGCGGTTAACACCGTGGGGCTTTTTTGTTTGCGAAGAAAACCCGCGAGTATTTCATCTGTCACAAAATTGAAGCGTAACACGATGGCTTTTTTGTCTGTGTTGCCGTTCGGATGCTATTTTTTAGGTGGTATTCGATGGTGTTCTCGATACAAGTACAACACTAGGGCGGGGAAACGCTCACTACGCAGAGACAGCTGCTTTGACCTGGCCGGCGGGTTCCGCTGGCCTTTTTTTCCGCCATTAGCTCAACCGGAGAGAGCACGGAGCTTCTACCTCTGCGGTTCGGGGTTCGAATCCTCGATGGCGGACCAGCGCATTGCTTTATCACCCATTAACATGATTTCTAAGGCTGCCAATTGGCGGCCTTTTTCTATTTCAGGCTCCCGGAACCCCCATCAGGTGCTTTGTCGTTAAGCATCCGGAGAGCCTGACCCCAAATACGCACAGCACCCGCGAACCAGCGAGGTGAGAGACATGTCCCGAATGAGCAAACTTGTCACCGGAGTCGCCCTCGGCACCTCAGGAGGAACCATCCTGAACGGCGTCCTCACAAAACTGAGTCCTGACGAATGGAGCGCCATCGGCGTACTGGCTGGTATTGCCGGGATACTCGTTACAGGGCTCATTAACTGGTACTTCAAACGTAAAGTTGCAAACGCACAGGTAAAGGCGCTTGAGAAGTACGGACCTGCAGTCAAAGTCGGAGATGATTAAATGCCAATGACCGGTAGCCTGCGTAACAAACTCATCGCCGCTGCTGGTGGTGGTGCAATGCTGATCGCTTCACTGTTTCTCGGTGGGCAGGATGGAGTAGAAGGGCGAAAGTACGAAGCTTATAAAGACGTCGCCGGAGTGTGGACTGTCTGCGACGGTCATACGGGCCGGGATATCGTGAGAGTGAAGAAGTATACCGATCGCGAGTGTGACCAGCTCCTGTGGAAAGACCTCCAGCCAGCAAAGCGCACGGTAGACAATTTGGTCAAGGTGCCGCTGGGCGAATATCAGCGCGCCTCACTTTACAGCTTTGTCTTTAACGTTGGGTCTGACGCGTTCTCGAAGTCCACGCTGCTGCGTAAGCTGAATAAAGGCGATCACGATGGAGCGTGCGAAGAGATGCGGCGCTGGGTTTATGCTGGTGGTATGAAGTGGAAGGGCCTCCAGAACCGGCGAGAGATGGAGCGCTCTATGTGCCTGGCGGAGAGTAAAAATGACCTCTAAAGCCTGGCTGATCATCGGCATCGAGCTGATTTTATCCCTGCTGGTTATTCACTTTCTGCTCGGCCAGGTAATTGATGAGACGAAGCGAGCCGACGCCGCTGAGCATAATCTATCCCTGGCAAACGACACTATCACCGACATGCAAACCCGTCAGCGTGACGCGGCTGCGCTTGATGCCAAATATACAAAGGAGCTCGCAGATGCGAATGCTGAAAATGCTGCTCTGCAGCGCAAGCTTGATAATGGTGGCCGGGTGCTCGTCAAAGGCAAGTGTTCAGTGCCAGGCACAACCGATACCGCCAGCGCCTCCGGCATGGGCCATGATGCCACCGTCGAACTCTCTGACGTTGCTGGACGAAACGTTCTCGGTATCCGATCCGGAATTAAGCAAGACCAGTCAGCATTGAGGGTTCTGCAGGAATACATCCTTACCCAATGCCTTCGATAAGCATTTTTTCATGGGCATATATTCTGCTGTAGCAGACTAATCACGCAGCATTATTTACTGGAGCAACCGAATCACCATCTTCTCTCATAACAAGCTGTTTAAATCTCATTAATCTGTAGACTCAGTTCACCCCGCCTTACCAACATCATAAGCTCGGGTTATTAGCGGTGCAGATAGCGTGAATCTTCTTGGTGGCTCCTAAGGTTCACGATCTGTCAGCTGATATTAAACAAAGGCCACGTTCGCGTGGCCTTTTCTCCAGCTAAGGAAAACCCATGAGAAATGTACTGGTGTTCTTCAACAATGAGCCTGTAATCATTCAAAAAGTTATACCTGGAACGACCAGTATCCTTCGTGAATACCCGAATGGAGAAGAAGCTCATCTCAAAATTATGTTTGCGGGTGTGCACTCTATCACAGGAGATCATACTGAATTTTGTGTTGCCTCTGATAAGGAATTAACTTCACAGGAAATCGTAGAAGCCGCGAACAGGTTACTAAAGTAAGTTCTGGCATTGCCGAACACAACATGGCGCAGAGAATTACTGCTAAAAAGCCTCGCCAAAGCGGGGCTTTTTACTAACTGAGGGTAAAGAATGCCATCTCCAATCATGAAGTATTTTGCGTATCAACATCTCCCGGCGCATCTGCAGGAAGTGAGTAAACCAATTGGCGATATTGCGACGCTGATGGATGAATCACTGCCGGACGGTGCTGAAAAGTCAGCAGGTCTCCGCAAGCTGCTCGAAGCCAAAGATGCACTGGTGCGCGCCAAGCTGGGTTAAGCCATTACAAAGCTCATCTGCGGGTGGGTTTGTGTCAAACAAGTTCCTTATGGCAACATCCGAGAATTGGCAGCAGATTATTAACAAGGTGATTAAGTGCTAAGGCGTGGTCGGTTGTGATTAAAAAGTAGCCAATCGTGTTATGATAGACCTCACTCTTAGAGAGGTTAAGAATTATGTCATTCTTCGATTACGCACTTAAACGCGTTGAAGCGGCGACCAAAACAACAGTGGCTTGCCCGATATGTGGCCATAACTCGAACCACCCGTCCACAAAAGTACGGCAAGAACTACCGTTGCTCTGCCCTCAATGCAAATCACTGTTTGTCATTCACAGATAACATGCGACCTGCTGAATATAACCGCCTTCGGGCGGTTTTTTTCTGCCATCACCATGGGTAGACCCATCGTAATGGCGATATGGCTACACTCTCTTCCCATCAACAGTAACGCTGGCATCAGCTGAGCTGTTAGGGATGTAAATTCTGACTTTGGATCCGCTTTCAGTAATCACCTCAATCGTCACAGATGTTGGCGGTGCGCCCGTATCGTCGCCTGTGAAAGCGGTAACGATTTCTTCTGAGGTTTTATCTTCAATGATTGGCATAAGTGCGCCGTCAACCAATCCAGCATAAATTTTCACATTGCCCATGGGCATCTCCTAAAGGTATTTAAATGGCACTCACCGACAAGCAGGATATGTTTTGTCGCGAGTACCTCATCGATTTAAACGCCACTCAGGCAGCGATTCGTGTGGGGTACAGCGCTAAAACAGCTAACCGTACCGCTACAAAATTGCTGTCAAAAGCTGTCATCCAGAACAGGATTGCCGAACTCAAAAGTAAGCGCAACGAGGATGTGGGGATTGATGCCGATTATGTGCTGCGACGCTTGGTTGAGATCGATCAGATGGACGTACTGGACATACTGAATGACGACGGTAGCCTCAAGCCGATTACGTCATGGCCCAAAGCCTGGCGAATTTCGCTAACCGGTTTGGACATCAGCACGACCATCCAGAACTTCGACGAGGAGACCGCAGAAACCATCCTCAAAAAGGTTAAGTGGCCTGACAAGGTTAAGAACCTCGAACTGCTCGGTAATCGCAGGTTAAGCCGGGGGAGTTAGAGCAGGATCAGAAGTCTCCTGATTACGCCATGCCGAAGTTCTATTATTTCCAGGAGCAACCAGTCGGGGATATAGGACCAAACGCTTACAACCAGATCGCTGATGCGATTACCTTCGACGCGAATCTCGACAGTAGCTTTAATTTACACACGCCAATTGCCAGCCTTAGTCCGACGGTTGCTCTGACCGTAGGTGACAGTTCATTCACAGTGGATTTAACCCCGAACAGGTTCAAAAGCGCGCCGAATTACGCAGATGCCCGGCCGGTAAATAATCCCGGTCAGGCGATAAGGGTGGTTTATGACTACGCAGCGTCAACAGCGAGCAAACTGACTTTCAGGGTTTACGGAGTGACAACAGCCGCCACGTTCAGATTTGGCATAACCACAGCATAAGAGTAGTAGGTTGTGCTAAAACTCCTTAAATGAATGCTATATCCATCTACAGTTCTTTAATGGTTGATAGGAGGTTCTCAGATCGAATATATATAGGCAATGTCAAACCATATTTCAGTCAACCAAATATTCTACTGGACATTTGGTTGACTAGCTTAAATGGTGATGTGAGTATTTACCTGACTTCTGCTAGTATAAGACCCAAAGAATCGTCATGTAAGGTCTGCATATAATCAGTCCAAATCCCCTGAACTTCCATGACACCTTTTAGCAACTTATAGTCATCAGAATTATGCAATGTAGTAGCTGATACTGCAGAAAACGGGGAATCTTTCTGGCATTCACCTAAAAGAGCTTCGACATAATTCAAGAAGATGTTTTTCCTCCTGACGTCTTGTCTATCCATAAACCATTCTAATTTCTCAATAGCATTGTCAATACTACGCTCAATCACATCACCAGCTTTGCATCTTGGAATAAATTTATGATCTTTGTGGTTGAAGTTTAGAACATTGACAGTCATTTCCCCAAGTGTTGTTTTACCTTTAATTCTGTAGCCTCGCATATATAGATGCTCGGATGGTAAATCATTGCATGGGTTAATTATTGGTTCCAATACAACATTGTGGCGCTGTTTGGAACCATTGCAATGGCGGCATGACGGCAGTAAATTTTCCCACTGAATTACGTCGTCAGGAAAGGTTTTTTTATCTTTGAAATGTTCGACTTCATTATAGGTGCTGGCCTCTTCAAGTTTTACCTCACAAAACGCGCATTTGCCATCACTTAATTTTAAGCAGGCTGACTTGACCTCATGGTGATGCCAAACAGTTGTTCCCTCCTTTTTGAATTGATTAGTAAGAGAATCAAGATCCTCTCGAGTAAAGAATTCAGGAGTGAAATTTCTTTCAAGTTTAATCATCTTATTCTTCTCTTTCACGAATAGACATCAAACTGATTTTTAAGGATTTACGCAGTACATTATTTTGATGCAGAGCGACATCCAGATATTCATATATCTCTTTAGCCTTGCTAAATTCATCAGCATCAATATGTTTTTCAAAATCACTTAACAAGTTCTGCAGTTTTCTACTTAATGTGCTTTCCATGCCCATTACATCAAGAAGTACTTCCTCTACTGTCCAGGCTGAGTAACCTAGGTCGTTATTAGGGAGTTCTTTTATCCTAACTGCACCATTTTCGTCAGGGACAAGCGCTAGTATCTGATGCGATTTGGCATTTTGAACTACGTGAGGGCTATGGGTGGTTACAATGAACTGCACCAAAGGAAATGTTGTCGTTAGAGCCTCAATAATTCTAGCCTGCCACTCAGGATGCAAATGAAGTTCTATTTCATCTATAAGTATAATTCCGTCAAATTCTGGTGCATATATATCATCTTCAGGAAAACGCAGTTCGATTTCTTTAATAATGCCTAGAAGCAGACTCATGCATGATTTCAAACCTGAGGAAAGGTATTCGTACCAGATTTCACCTGTTGGTGTGTTAACGAAAATATCATAAGTCCTTGGGTCTACTCGACTAAAAGAATACTCAGGATTAAGTATTGATATGCAGTTTATTGCAAGGTGTAAATTTTTTATTACATTAAGGCTGTAACCATCTTTAACATTTTCAAATAGTACACGTTTAGCAAACCACTCTTTGATGTTAAATAAATTTACCCCCGTGAAAATCTGTAACGCAATCTCATCATCCAGTAATTTTGATTCTGCATTTAAAGCCGCCAAGTGCTGATAATCAAAATTACGCATTGTCTCAAATTTCATTAGCTTTTTTTTATCAAACCCATCCCTAGGGTAATAATGCATGAAATCACTTGGTAATTGACTGTCAATGTTTGCTACGGGATTGAAATGCGCACCGCCATCTTGAATTTTTAAGCTGACATCTCCTGTTGGAGAGTTAATGTTTCTCTTTATTTTTTGCGTATTTCCTTGGAAAAATGGAAATGATGCAGCAAGTAACAGTGTAGACTTTCCAACTCCATTTGGGCCACAGATAATATTCATGTCAGGTTTGAAATCTATCTTTAGGGATTTTATCCCTCCAATATTATTTATAGTCAATTCTGTTAGCTTCATATGTATCCTATTCTGTGGTTGGCATGTGATTTGAATTTTAGACATATTAAGTAACGTAGACATGCCTGTAAATAGAGAATCAATTTTTGTACGTTATTTTCACTTTTACACTAGGACCCAACAGAAGGATGTAACCTCCACCACGCCCTGGGCGTCCATCCTCTCAGGTTGGATTAAATTATCGTAACGCTAATAGCAAACTCACGCTTGAATCGCGCATAAGCCATCGCCTATGACATTGCGCTGGCTTATCACTTTGAGGTCTGTTTTTGCGGGAGAAGAGAAATTGCCTGACCTTTCACCTTTTTTTCACACGATAGCTGCTGTTTTTCTACAGATAATATTTGGGTTAATTTCTGATAATTGGGTGACTGGCGGTGCAATAGGCTGCATGTGGTTTATCGCCCGCGAGCACACCCAGGCAGAGTATCGCTGGATCGCGCAGTTAGGCGGTGGAAAAAGGGTCAACATGCCGTGGTGGGGTGGTTTCGACTGGCGCGCATGGAATCTGCCCAGCCTGCTTGACTGGTTGGTGCCGGTGCTGGCATGCGCTGCAGTGTATTTTGTCGTCACCCTTTAACTTCTGTCGGCAGCATTAATAGGTAACCCCGCATTGATCTCCCGTTGCATTAAAACTACTGTATATAAAAACAGTAATCGAGGTGCCTATCATGCCCCGCCCATACGAAATTCGCGCCGCTTTTGTGGCCGCTATACAGAAAAACCCCAAAGGCTACCAGTGCCTCAGAACATCTGACTTCATCCGCGAGCTGGCAAAGGTGCACTGGCATTTCACCCTGAGCGATGCCAATTCCTGGATAGAGCGCTGCCAGCCGGACTTCACCGACAAGACGCCTGATTTCAGCGAGAACAGGTACTGGATGCTCCGCAACATGGGGAGAGTGCATTAATGGGCTTCCCTTCACCGGCTACCGACTATATCGAGCAGCGCCTTACGCCAGTCAGTATCTGCATGACGCCAGATAGCCGCATCCTGGAAACGTCAGCTGGCTACGCGATCCTCGTACCGGCTACGCACCCGAAGCAGGGTGATGCGCTGCTAATCCTCAGCGGCGGCCGCACGCAGTTCGCAAAGCTCATGGGGCAGTCACTGATTTGCGACGACGGCGAAGCGATTGAGGGCGTGGCGCTGGAAGAGGTCGAAGTACTCGGACGAGTGTCGTACTTCATCACGCAGATTTATGATGATGACAGGGTGGTGTAAGAAGCGGTGCGCACCAAAAGTCTTACAACGGATCGGTAGTGATTTTGCACAGGGATTTGCTCCGGGTAAAGCGTGAGGTAGCGTTTCATGAAGGAGCTACGCTAAACCGGGAATATCTGGGGGCATTCTGGGGACAAAAAGAGTGTCAGGGACATAAAATGGGACACGGAAATGTCAGTTAATGCGAGATAATGTTACTACCATGCGTTATGCAACTGATTGAATAGAATGGTAAACCTTGATTTTCAACGATATTTAACGCATTAACTGTAATGTGCGGCCCATTATAAAAATAAATCGGGGTAAAAAGCTATTTGCGCAAAGGAATATTCCGTTGCGCAACTGTTTTAGACTAAGGACTGAATCCCGGCAATCAGCCGTTGTACCCCTTCTTCGAGCTTGGCTCGCGGGCATCCGGCATTCAGACGCACAAAACCCGCTCCCTCCGCGCCGTATGTATATCCCGGCATAATCGCCACTTTTTGCTGCTCGATCAGCACCTTTTGCAGGGCGTTGTCGTCAAGATTAAGTGGGCGTAAGTCTATCCACGCCAGGTAAGAGGCCTGCGGCGGCTGCCAGTTAAGCGCTGGAAACGCGGCATTAAGCGTGTCGGCGACATAGCGTAAATTGGCCTCCAGATACTGACGCAGTGCATCCAGCCACGGCTCGCCCTGGCGATAGGCGGCGATATGCGCGACCAGCGCGAGCACCGAAGGCGACGATAAACCATCCCGGTTTTTCAGCGCATGCAGGTACGCGGTTCTGCTGGGCTCATCACTGATCAGGCCATAGGCGCCGGTGAGGGCGGGAATGTTAAAGCTCTTGGAGCCGGACGTAACCAGCGCCCAACTGCCGCGCGCTACCGCGCTCCACGGAGTATGCTGATGCGCACTCCACACCATATCCATATGAATTTCATCGCTGATGACTTTCACGTTGTGACGTTCGCAAAGCTCGGCCATGGTGGTCAGCTCGTCGCGAGTCCAGACCTTGCCGGTCGGGTTTTGCGGGCTGCACAGCAGCAGAATGCTGTTTTGCGGCTGTGCAAGTACGGCTTCAAGTTTTGCCATGTCGCACTGCCAGCCGGCGGCGTCTTTTTCCAGCGCCACACCGACGACCTGGCGCTGATTGCCCTCGATGGCTTTATAAAACGCGTCGTAGGCAGGGGTGTGAACCACCACGCCATCGCCCGGTTTTGACCACTGTCGGATCAGCTCAGAAACCATGTAGATGACCGACGGGCCATACACCAGCGAGTCGGTGTCAATCGGGCAGGCAAAACGCTGCTGGAACCAGTGGGCGACCGCTGCCAGAAATTCCTCGTTTTTCCAGCGGCTGTAGCCAAACACCCCATGATCCAGGCGCTGATGCAGGGCATCGGTAATGCAGGGGGCGGTGGCAAAATCCATATCGGAGATAGTAAAAGGCAGCAGGTCGGGCGCACCGAAGCGGTCGGCGACGTAATCCCACTGGGTGCACCAGGTGCCGTGGCGATCCACAACGGTTGAAAAATCGAACATCTTTCTGGTCCTTTAAATAAACGCCCCCTTCTGCGAAGGGGGCGAGACGTCAGGCTTCTACGGTACGCATCAGGGTGGCCAGTTCATCTTTCACCGACTGGACCTGCGGGCCAATCACCACCTGCAAATTGTGCTGATTAAGCTGAACCACGCCGATGGCACGGTTGGCTTTCAGCGCATTGGTATCGACCTTCGACATATCATTCACCGACAGGCGCAGGCGGGTGATGCAGTTATCCAGCGTGGTGATGTTATCCGCGCCGCCGAGGGCGGCCAGAATCGCCGGGGTGTTGTAACCCGATTTGCCGGTAACGCCTGCCACCGCCTGTTCCACGCCTGCTGCACTGTCAATATCGCGGCCCGGCGTTTTAATGTTAAAGCGGGTGATGGCGAAGCGGAAGATGGCGTAGTAGACCGCAAACCAGATCGCGGCCACGACCGGCACCAGATACCATTTGGTCGACAGACCGTGCAGGATACCGAACACCACAAAGTCGATCACGTTGCCGTCGGTGTTACCGATGGTCACGCCCAGTACCGCCATGGTAGTAAAGCCCAGACCGGTCAGCAGCGCATGGATCAGATACAGCACCGGTGCGACGAACAGGAACAGGAACTCGATCGGTTCGGTGGTACCGCCAACCACGCAGGCGATCACGCCGGAAATCAGCAGGCCTTTAATCTTATGTCGGTTTTCAGGACGTGCGCAGTGGTACATCGCCAGTGCCGCACCCGGTAAGCCACCGAGGAAGGCTGGCATTTTACCCTGCGACAGGAAGCGGGTCGCGCTCTCCGAGAAGCCGTGGGTGGTCGGGCAGCTCAGCTGCGCCTGGAAGATGGTCAGCGCACCGCTGACGTTATTGCCGCAGACGTCCATCGTGCCGCCAGCTTCCGTAAAGCGGATCAGCGCCACCAGAATGTGCTGCAGGCCGAAAGGCAGCAGCAGGCGTTCACCGGTACCAAAAATCATCGGGCCAAAATCACCCGCGCTGTTAATGATATTGCCGATACCGGTAATGCCCATCGCGAAGACCGGCCACATCAGCGGGATCACCAGGCCGAACAGGCCCATCACCACGGTGGTGATGATCGGCACAAAGCGGGTGCCACCAAAGAAGGCCAGCGCGTCCGGCAGGCGGATATTGTGGAAACGCTCGTGCAGCATCCAGATGATGACGCCCGCGATCACGGCACCCAGGATGCCGGTATCAATCGACTGGATCCCCAGTACGCTCTGAATATTGTTGGCTTTCAGTACCGCCGCGTCGGTGGTCGGTAAAATACCTTTCGCGGTCAGCCAGAAGTTGACCGCCAGGTTCATCACCGCGTAGCCGACGAAACCGGCGAATGCCGCCACGCCTTTGTTCTCGCGTGCCAGCCCCAGCGGGATAGCAATACAGAACATCACCGGCAGGAAGCTAAAGGCAAAGGAGCCGACTTTGCTCATCCAGACGAAAATCGCCTGCAGCACAGGGTTGCCCAGCATCGGGATCAGGGTAACGACATCGTTGCTGCTGAGTGAACTGCCGATCCCGAGCATGATCCCGCAGAAGGAGAGCAGCGCTACGGGCAGCATAAAGGTCTTACCCAGCGACTGGAAAAACTCCCATAGTGATATTTTTTGTGCTGCTTTCGCCGTCATAAAACGACTCCTTAAATGTTAAAATAAGATTACCTGCCTCAGTGCTGCGAGAAGATAAAACGTTTTATCAAAGTTTAGTGCGCGCTAAATCACATTCTCAGGCTTTGGCAGAGCGTATAAAGATAACGTATTGATAAAACGTTTTACCGATCTCATTATCAAGGAGTGACGCCGACCCATGGCTGTAGCGAAAAAAATCACCATCAACGACGTCGCGCTGGCGGCTGGTGTATCGGTCAGCACCGTTTCACTGGTGTTGAGCGGAAAAGGGCGTATCTCCTCCGCCACCGGCCAGCGGGTCAACGACGCGGTTGAGCAATTAGGCTTTGTGCGCAATCGCCAGGCCTCGGCGCTACGCGGCGGGCAAAGTGGGGTAATTGGCTTGATCGTCCGCGACCTGACGTCGCCGTTTTATGCTGAACTCACCGCCGGCTTGACGGAAGCGCTGGAAGCACAGGGGCGGATGGTGTTTTTACTCCACGGCGGGCGTGAAGCCAATCAGCTGCTCCAGCGTCTCGACATGCTGCTGTCCCAGGGGGTCGACGGGGTGATCGTCGCTGGAGCCTCTGGTGTGAGCAATGAACTGTGCGAGCGCGCCGCGGATAACGGCGTTCCGCTGGTGTTTGCCTCCCGCGCCAGCTATCTGGACGAAGCCGACACCCTGCGCCCGGATAACATGCAGGCTGCACAAATGCTGACCGAACATCTTATTCGTCGGGGCCATCAACGTATCGCCTGGCTGGGGGGCAACAGCGCCTCCCTGACCCGTGCGGAGCGGGTGGGGGGCTATTGCGCCACGCTGCTAAAGTATGGCTTACCCTTCCACAGCGAATGGGTGGTCGAGTGTGACACCAGCCAGAAAAAAGCCGCTGAAGCCATCGCGGGGCTGCTGCGCCACAACCCGACCATCAGCGCGGTGATCTGCTATAACGAGGCGATTGCAATGGGGGCGTGGTTTGGCCTGATGCGCGCCGGACGCCAGAGTGGAGAAGTCGGGGTAGATGCTTTCTTCGATCATCAGGTCGCACTGGGGGCGTTCGCCGACGTGCCGGAAAATGCCCTCGACGATCTGCCGATAGCCTGGGTGACCACGCCCGCCCGCGAGATGGGGTATACCCTGGCCGACCGCATTATGCAGCGGATTGAACGCAGCGATCTTCCGGCGGGGCATCAGATTGTCTCGGCAAGGCTGGTGGCGGGGCGATAGTCTGACGCAATAAAAAACCCCTCGGAGAGGGGTTTGGTTTTTTACTGCTGAGGGACAACCGGTACCGCGGGCTCTGCCGGGACGGCAGGCTCAGCCGGAACGGCCGGTTCAGGCATTCCCAGCGTTGGCACGCCAAACATGCCGACAAACTCTTCCAACGGCATTTTCTGCCCGTTGAGCGTCACCTGACCATTCGCATACTGCAGGCTGGCGCCAATCACATTGTCTTCGAGGGTGGTGATGCGGAACATTTTCCCCATCGCCGCCAGGCCTTTCACCTGCTGGCTGGCCAGTTTACCTGCGTCAGCGTCGTTATAGCCCTCGAGCTTCGCGACCTGCGTCATCATCTCGGTTGCCATGTCCATTGGGATGGTCAGCTTGCTTTCGAGAGACTTCACGCTGCGATCCACTTCCTGGGACAGAGTCTGGGCTTCACCGGTGGCGGTGGCCGGATCTTTCAGGAACAGCGACAGGTTGAAGTTGGTTTCGCCTTTGCTGTTTTTCCAGCTAAGTGGCGCAATGGTCACCACCGGTTCGCCTTTCAACAGCAGCGGCAGATTGCCAAAGAAGGCATCCATGGCTTTCTGCTGATACAGTGCCGGATTGTTAGTCATCAGCTCTTTGTCGGCCAGCAGCGCCTGGCTGTCGGCACGGTATTTTTCGCTAAACTGGTGCCATGCCTGACCGTCGATGTTGCCGACTTTCAGCGTTAGCTTGCCATTGCCCAGATCCTGATTCTGCACTTTCAGGCTTTTCATGCTGTAATCCAGCTGGCTGTTGATGCTCTTGCCATCCTGAGAGACCTCGGATTTACCGTTGAGATCCATCCCTTCGAGCACCGCCATCTCTTTGCCTTCAATGGCGATAGCCAGCTTGTCGAGGGTCAGCTTCTGGTCGCCAATGCGCTCGTCAAAGCTGGTCAGATGGCTGTCGCCCTCGGCTTTCAGATTATTAAAGGTCAGCTGGACCTTTTGATTGTATTCGTTCACCGCGTTAACCAGACCGCTGGCGGCTTCACCTTTCAGGGAGAAGACATTGCCTTCGCGATCCGCATCCAGCTGGAAGTTACCGCCGCTGAATGCCACTTTCTCGTCGCCGCTCTCGTAGTTCAGCGGTTTCAGGGCGATATCGGAACGGGTGTCACCGGCATAGCTGATGCGGGTATCGACCACAAACGGCGATTCATTCTTCGCCAGATCGTACAATGGCTTCGCGGCTTCGTTGTTCACCAGCGTGGTTTTAACCGAGGCCATCGACGGGATCAGGTTGAAGGTTTTCAGCTGGGCCAGCGGGAACGGACCATGATCGATCTCTTCGTTGAGAATTATGCTCTCGCCCGGCTTGAGCCACGGGCTTTCTGTGCCGGCCAGCGGCTTAACCACCATTTGCAGATGGCTGGAGAACACGCCGCGCTGATAGTCCTGATAGCTCAGTTCGAGCCCGGATTTTTTGATTTCGCTGTTTGCCTGGGCCACCATCTCTGCCATGCGGGTTTCCAGTTGTTTCCCGGTAAACCAGGAAGCGCCTGTCCACACCACGCCTAACGCGACAATAATGCCTGCAGCTATAACCGATTTTTTCATCGTGATTATCCATAAAAATGAAACCGAGCGGTGAAAACCGCCCGGTGAGGTCATAAGGTTACCAATAGCTTAGCAATAATTGTTAAAACAATCAGTAAGTCACTAGAGCTTATTGAACACTCTTGCCAGACGGCCAACGCCGCTGACGCTAACCGGCGAATCGTTGGCGGCGATAAAGGCTGACTCGCCAGGCTGCAACACCAGCCGCTCGTCGCCCTTACTCAGCACCGCTTCGCCGTCCACGCAGAACAGGATAGCAGCACTCTGCTGAGCGATAACGGTTTCTGCGCTGCTGAGGGCGTGCAGGGAGAAAGCAAAGTCATCCACCGGGATCGGGAAGTCCAGCTCCGCGCCGTTTTGTACCGGCTGAGTGAGCAGTTCCGCAGCCGGTTTAGCCACGAATTGCACGTTAGCGACCAGTTCCGGGATGTCGATGTACTTCGGCGTCAACCCAGCGCGCAGGACGTTATCGGAGTTGGCCATCACCTCCAGCGCCACCCCTTTCAGGTAGGCATGCGGCGTTTCGGCAAACAGGAACATCGCTTCGCCGGGGGCCAGTTTCACCACGTTCAGCAGCAGCGGGGAGAACAGGCCGCTGTCGTCCGGGTAAAATTCCGAAATCACGCGAATGGTCTGCCACGGCTCGCCCTGCTGGTTGTTCAGCGCCGCTTTCAGCACGCCCAGTGCGCGCGCTTTTTCATCGCCCTGCATGTTCAGCAGGCTGGCGAAAAGGTGGCTCAGACGGCTGGCGTCGGGTTTTTCGAGGTAGTGGGCAATCGCGCTGTGTGCACCGGCAACCGGCTGCAGCAGGGAGACGATCTCTGAGAATTCGCGGAAGGCGTTCATCGCCAGGAACGGGGTCAGGGCGAACACCAGTTCAGGTTTGTGATTCGGGTCTTTATAGTTACGCTCGGCGGCATCCAGCGGAATACCGGCCGCGTTCTCTTTGGCAAAGCCCTCTTCAGAGGCCTGCTTGTTCGGATGCACCTGAATAGAGAGCGGTTGATCGGCGCACAGCACCTTAAACAGGAACGGCAGTTCGCCAAAACGACGGGCGACAGCGCTGCCTAACAGCGTCTCTTTATCGGCATCGATGACCTCGCGCAGGGCGCGTACGCCGTGGGCATCTTCAATTTTTGAGCTGCTCTTCGGATGCGCACCCATCCACAACTCTGCCATCGGCAGGTTATCCGGGTTGGCGATACCGTAGAGATCCGTTAACGCAGTTTGACTTCCCCAGGCGTAGTTCTGCACTGAGTTGATGAGTTTTTGCATTATCAAGCCCTGTTTCAAATGTGGAATTAACTGCCCGTATTAAAGCAATAAACCGCGCGGAAGTAACCTCTGCGCGGAAAAAGTCGTACTAGTCTCAGTTTTTGTTAAAAAATTGTGTAGGATAGGCCAACTCGCTTTTAAGCAGGGCAACGGAAGAACTGCCTGAACCATAATCAGCAATGTCGTAAGTGAGAGATCAATGTCGAATAAACCCTTCCATTATCAGGATCCTTTCCCGCTGGCAAAGGATCAGACCGAATATTACCTGTTAACCCGCGACCACGTTTCTGTCTCTGAATTTGAGGGGCAAGCGATCCTCAAAGTCGATCCGCAGGCGCTGACGCTGCTGGCGCAGCACGCTTTCCACGATGCCTCCTTTATGCTGCGCCCGGCGCATCAGCGGCAGGTGGCAGACATCCTCAGCGATCCGCAAGCCAGCGAAAACGACAAATACGTCGCGCTGCAGTTCCTGCGTAACTCCGATATCGCCGCTAAAGGCATTCTGCCGACCTGTCAGGATACCGGCACCGCCATTATCACCGGCAAAAAAGGCCAGCGCGTCTGGACCGGTGGCGGCGATGAAGCGGCCCTGGCGCACGGTGTGTACAACACCTATATCGAAGATAACCTGCGCTACTCGCAAAACGCGGCGCTGGATATGTACAAAGAGGTCAACACCGGCACCAACCTGCCTGCGCAGATCGACCTGTACAGCGTCGACGGCGACGAATACAAATTCCTGTGCATCGCCAAGGGCGGCGGGTCCGCCAATAAAACCTACCTTTATCAGGAAACTAAAGCGCTGCTCTCTCCGGGCAAGCTGAAAAACTATTTGGTCGAGAAAATGCGAACCCTCGGCACCGCGGCCTGTCCGCCGTACCACATCGCGTTTGTGATCGGCGGTACCTCGGCTGAGAGCACCCTGAAAACCGTTAAGCTGGCGTCGACCAAATACTATGACGGCCTGCCAACCGAAGGCAACGAACACGGCCAGGCGTTCCGAGATGTTCAGCTCGAGCAAGAACTGCTGGTCGAAGCGCAGAACCTCGGCCTGGGTGCGCAGTTTGGCGGCAAATATTTTGCCCACGATATCCGCGTGATTCGCCTGCCGCGTCATGGCGCCTCCTGCCCGGTGGGGATGGGCGTCTCCTGTTCGGCAGACCGTAACATCAAGGCCAAAATTAACCGCGACGGCATCTGGATCGAAAAACTGGAAAACAACCCGGGCAAGTACATTCCGGAAGAGCTGCGTAAAGCGGGCGAGGGGGAAGCGGTCCACGTTGACCTCAACCGTCCGATGAATGAGATCCTTGCGCAACTGTCGTCCTATCCGGTTTCTACCCGCCTGTCGCTGAACGGTACCATTATCGTCGGTCGTGACATCGCGCATGCCAAGCTGCAGGAGCGTCTGGACAACGGCGAAGGGCTGCCGCAGTACATCAAAGATCACCCGATCTACTACGCGGGCCCGGCAAAAACCCCGGACGGCTATGCGTCCGGCTCGTTAGGCCCGACCACTGCAGGCCGCATGGATTCCTATGTGGATCAGCTGCAGGCCAACGGCGGCAGCATGATCATGCTCGCGAAGGGCAACCGCAGCCAGCAGGTGACCGACGCCTGCCACAAACACGGCGGCTTCTATCTGGGCAGCATCGGCGGCCCGGCTGCGGTGTTGGCGCAGGGCAGTATCAAGAGCCTGGAATGCGTGGAATACCCGGAACTGGGCATGGAAGCTATCTGGAAAATCGAAGTGGAAGACTTCCCGGCGTTTATCCTGGTGGATGACAAAGGCAATGACTTCTTCAAGCAGATCCAGTCATCACAGTGTTCGGCGTGTGTGAAGTAAGTTAAAAAATGCCCGGCGGCGTGTCGGCTTGTGCAAGCGCAGCGCCGCCGGGCAATAACAAGAGCGCACAAAGCGCCATACCGTTTTCCCGTTCTCATCAATACTTATTTCTTTGAGCTGTGAGCAACCCACTTCGTTGTTATCAAGGAGAAAGTAATGACCACCTCACGCAGTGAGAAAGACTCGATGGGTGCCATCGACGTTCCACAGGATAAACTTTGGGGCGCACAAACCCAGCGTTCGCTGGAACATTTCCGTATCTCTACCGAAAAAATGCCCGTAACGGTTATCCACGCGCTGGCACTGACCAAACGCGCGGCCGCCAAAGTGAACCAGGATCTGGGCCTGCTGGCAGCAGAGAAAGCCACCGCCATTATTACCGCCGCCGACGAAGTGCTGGCGGGCAAACACCCGAACGAATTCCCGCTCGCTATCTGGCAAACCGGCTCCGGTACCCAGAGCAACATGAACATGAACGAAGTGCTGGCAAACCGGGGCAGCGAACTGCTCGGCGGGGTGCGCGGCATGGAGCGTAAGATCCACCCCAACGATGACGTCAACAAAAGCCAGAGCTCCAATGACGTCTTCCCGACGGCGATGCACGTGGCGGCGCTGATCGCCCTGCGTGAGCAGCTGATCCCGCAGCTCAATGTGCTGAAACAGACCCTCGACCAGAAGGCCCACGCCTTTGCCGATATTGTCAAAATTGGCCGTACCCATCTGCAGGACGCCACGCCGCTGACCCTGGGCCAGGAGATTTCTGGTTGGGTGGCGATGCTCGATCACAACCTGCGCCATATCGACCACAGCCTGCCGCATCTGGCGGAGCTGGCGCTGGGCGGAACTGCGGTTGGTACCGGGCTCAATACCCATCCGGAGTATGCGGTGCGCGTGGCGCAGGAGCTGGCGACCATCACCCAACAGCCTTTCGTGACCGCGCCCAACAAGTTCGAAGCGCTGGCGACCTGCGACGCGCTGGTGCATGCCCATGGGGCACTGAAAGGATTAGCGGCGTCGCTGATGAAAATTGCCAACGACGTCCGCTGGCTGGCCTCCGGGCCGCGCTGCGGCATCGGGGAAATCAGCATCCCGGAAAACGAGCCAGGCAGCTCGATCATGCCAGGCAAGGTCAACCCGACTCAGTGCGAAGCCATGACCATGCTCTGCTGTCAGGTGATGGGCAACGACGTCGCGGTGAACATGGGCGGCGCGTCGGGCAACTTCGAACTCAACGTCTACCGTCCGATGGTCATCCATAACTTTATGCAATCGGTACGTCTGCTGGCCGATGGGATGGAGAGCTTTAACGAGCACTGTGCGGTCGGCATTGAGCCTGAGCGCGAGCGCATCAGCCAGCTGCTCAATGAATCGTTGATGCTGGTGACTGCGCTCAATACCCATATCGGCTATGACAAGGCGGCAGAAATTGCCAAAAAGGCGCATAAAGAGGGGCTGACGCTGAAGGCCGCCGCGCTGGCGCTGGGCTATCTCTCTGAGGCTGAGTTCGACAGCTGGGTACGCCCGGAACAGATGGTCGGCAGCCAGCAGTAGTCACTCCGCCACATATAGGTGCAGCCGCTCAATGATGGGCCGCAGCGGCTGCGCCTGAGGCTTATAACGGTGCTGAACGTTCTCAGCATCGTAGTTCAGCAATTCCCCGATGTCCGGCAGCACCGCCCCCCGATCGTCGTCATACAGCGCAATCAGCGGCGTGGGGCAGGCGTACTGCACCTGCTTTTGCTGCCCGGCATGCCAGACCCTGGCGATCGGCTGCACTTTTACCGGACGTTTAATCTTCAGCCGCGCATCCGCAGGCAGGGCATAGATGGCGGTATATTCCGCCTCGAGCCGTTCCACCCACTGTTCCCGTGACCAGGGCGCCACCGCCCGCGGCGCTTTCAGGCTTTTTTCCAGCATCGAAAGCACCTCGTCACGGGTGAAGTTTTTAATAATGTGCTTATTGGCCCAGCCGAAGCGCAGCGTCGCCGGATGATGAATGACGGTCAACGTGCGGTAGGCATTAAGGGTAATCAGCCCCGGCAACTGATGATGCACCCACTCAAAGCGCGCCGCGGACGCCAGACCTGACTCCTCGGTGACAATCTTTTCAAACTCGGCTTTGAGCGCATTAATGCTCGCGATCTGCATCGTGAGTTGCTCCCGGTGCGCAGCGTCGCTTTGCAGGCAAATCACCCCAGGCAGGCGCACGGCGGCCTTGCTGCTGCGGTTTTCAGACTGCTGCTGAATAAAAAGATGGCGATAGTGCTGCAGTGCCATCGCCAGCGCCTCTTGCCCCAGATGCTGCTTGACGGCAATGGTGTTGAGCGGATCGTGCTCGGCACCTTTAACCACGTCCGGCAGGGAGAAGACTCGCGCCGCCAGCAGCCGGCAGGTTTGCAGGTCGGCGGTTAATTGCGCCAGCTCGTGCTCCATCTGGCGAAAGGTGGTGTTTAAGCGTTCAATCAAATCGTAAGTCGTCATCGCGCACCGCAGTAGTTACAACATACTGAATATATAGCACAGCACGCCCGGTCAGGCTAGCGTGCGCGTGGGGTCAGGCAGAGGTGAATGACGGCAGATGATGCCAGACCGGCCAGTTAAAGCAAAAACGTGCCCCGCCGAGGTCGCTCTCTTCACAGCTGACGTCGCCACCCAGCGCCTGAGCGATCGAGTGAACAATCGCCAGCCCCAGGCCGCAGCCGCCGGTCGAGCGGTCGCGGCTCGGGTCGAGACGCACAAATGGTTCGAATACGCGCAGGCGGGCATCGGGCGCAATGCCGGGGCCATCATCTTCCACCCATAAACTGGCGCGACTGCCAGTCAGGTGCAGCGAAATACGCAGCTGGTGATCGCTGTAGCGCAGGGCATTGTTGACCAGATTATCTACCACTCGCTCCATCAGGCGCATATCCAGCGCGCCGTAATCGCCGCTCATGCTGTTAACCTGCAGCGTGCGCTGCGGATTGACGCTTTGCACGTCCTCGACATAGCTGCGTAGCCAGCCAGGAAGATCCGGGGTGCTGAGCTGAAGCTCATTCTGCGGGCGGTCAAGTCGGGCGTAAGTCAGCAGCTCTTCGATGAGTGCTTCGAGCTGGCTGATATCGCGGTTTAACGCCTGCGACTCAGTGGGCGTGAGGTTTTCGCTCATCTCCAGACGGTAGCGTAGCCGCACCAGCGGCGTGCGCAGCTCATGGGCGATACCGTCGATCAGCTGTTTCTTACTGGCAATCAACGCGTTAATGTTGTCGGCCATCTGGTTAAAAGCCACGCCAAGGCGCTCGAAGCTGGAGGCGCTGTCAAAATGGATCCGCTCCGTCAGATGCCCATCACCAAAGCGCTGCGCAGCGGCCTCGAGGCGCAGCATCTCCTGCCAGTGGGGGCGCATCCAGATAAACACCGGGAAGGCCAGCGAAATGGCGATAAAGGCCAGCAGGGCGATATCCAGCAGGCGCATTTGATGCTGGAAATAGAGATAGGGGACCGGCCCCACCGACAGCACATAGTTGCTGCGCGGGATGCGCTGGATAAAGGTGTACTGATCGTCCAGCGCTACAATATCGCCACCGCGAAGACGCTGCAGGGTGGACGGGTCCAGAACGTATTTTTTCAGCGGCTCGATGCGCAGCTCAAATGACAGATTGAGGTCCAGCTCTTTCATCGTGCGCGCCCAGTCGCGGGGCGGGATCTCGCGCAATTCGCTGCGCATCAGATACAGAGAACTCTTCATCAAATCATCCAGCGACTGGCGGCCCGCGCGCTCGGCGGTGAATTTATACACCAGCCCAACCAGCATGGTCATCACCAGGAAGCAGACAAACAGCAGCAGGTAGAACTGCACAAACAGCTTTTTCATGACAATACCCGGTTAAGGATTCAGATGTCCCAGGCGTGCGGGGCGAAGAGATAGCCTTTGTTGCGCACGGTTTTAATGCGAAAGGGTTCGGTGGCGCTGTCCAGCAGCTTTTTGCGCAGGCGCGATATTGCCACATCGACGCTGCGATCCATCCCGTCATAGCTGACGCCGCGCAGATTTTTCAGCAGCGCATCGCGATCCATAATCTGCCCGGCATGGGTCGCCAGCTCCCATAGCAGGTCGAAATCGGCGGTCGAGAGGGCTACCTGTTGGCCTGAGAGCAGCACCTGGCGGTTTACCGGGTCGATGGACAACGTACCAAAGCGCAGCGCTTTATGCGGGGTTAACGAAGGCGCCGGGGTATCGCCGGAGGCCGCCACATGCTGGCGCAGATGCAGGCGCAGGCGCGCCAGCAGTACCGCAGGCGGGGTGGTTTTTAGAATATAATCGTTGGCGCCCATCTCCAGCGACAGAATATGGTTCATGTCGCTGTCGAGCGAAGTCAGCAGCACAATCGGGCCGTTCCAGTGGGCGCGCAGATCCCGGCATAACGTCATGCCGTCTTTGCCGGGCAGCATAATATCCAGCAGCACCAGATCGGGTTTCTCCCGCGCCACCACTTCTTCAGCGCGGTCACCGCGCGGTTCGACGATGACATCCATATCATGTTTACCCAGATAAGCTGCAATCAACTGGCCAACTTCGGGTTCATCCTCAACATATACGATCTTGTTCATACGCCGTCTGATCTGCGAAAAAAGCCAACATACACCGCGCAACCTTAACGTTCCATTAATCATTCGCAAAATGTTGCTGTTCCGTTATGCTGCCTGGCACATCGGGTTATTTTTGAAGGGATAAGGGATGGGGTTGTTGATAAAAGCGGCGATTGGCGCGCTGGTTGTGGTATTGATCGGCGTATTAGCCAAAACCAAAAATTACTATATTGCCGGGTTAATTCCGCTGTTCCCGACCTTTGCCCTGATTGCCCACTATATAGTTGCCTCCGAGCGCGGGATCGAGGCGCTGCGTACCACCATCGTGTTTGGCATGTGGTCGATTATTCCGTACTTTCTCTATCTGCTGTCGCTGTGGTATTTCACCGGATTTATGCGTTTGCCGCTGGCGCTGGGCGGAGCCGTGGTGTGCTGGAGCCTCAGCGCCTGGGTGTTAATTTTCTGCTGGAGTCGCTTTCACTAGCGTAACGGACGCCCACCATCGACGCCGAACGACCGGCCGGTGACGTAGCAGCTGGTCATAATATAGTCGATCAAATCAATCACCTCTTTTTCACCAGGCTCGATTTTCATCAGCGATTTATTCAGCGCCTGCTGGCGATAGTCGACATCGTCGTGCTCGTTAAACAGAATCAACGACGGGGCGATGGCGTTGACTTTGACCTCCGGTGCCAGCTTGCGGGCAAACGAGCGGGTCATGTTATCCAGTGCCGCTTTGCTGGCGGCATAGGCGATATGCTTATCGCTTCCGCGCTCTACCACATAGTCAGTAAAATGGATAATGTCGCTGGCTGCATGGCCGTGGCCGCGCAGCAGACCCACCAGGGCGTGGTTGAGCAAGTAGGGGGCATGAACGTGGATCTGCAGCATGCAGGCCAGCGTTTCGCTGAGCGGGGTGTCCGGGGTTTCTGCCATCCATGCGCTGGCATTATGAATAATGGCGCGCAGACCCGAATATTCGGATTTTACGTGCTCGGCAAACGCCAGGATCCCTTCGTCAGTTGAAAAATCTGCCTGAAGACAGACCGCGCCCGCGTGACGCAGGGCGGCTATCGCCGGGTATTCCGTGCGATAGCTGACGATAACGGGCTGGCGAAGATTCAAAAAATGATGCGCGAGGGCAAGGCCGATACGGCGGCCTCCGCCGGTAATCAGGATTGGCAGCGGTTGTGCGTGTCCCATCGTGTTCTCCATATCGTTCGCGATGGGAGCGACCATTTATCCCATCAGCATCCACGTTGCCGGTAATGCGGCAACCAGTAACAATCCAATTAACGCCATTTCACGGCGCTTAAGTGCGTGCTGCAGCTGGTGAGTACGACGGGCGTACATAAACACCAGCAGTCCCGGAGCATAAAGCACCACCGACAGCAGCAGGTGCAGCGGACCGGAAGCATACAGAAGCCACAATCCGTAAATGCAGGCACCCATCCCCACCACAGTGTGCATTGGACGGGTGGCTATTTTCAACAAATAGGCACCGACAAGGAAATAGGGTACCAGAATCATCTCGGAGGCGATGGTTAACAGCGTGTTATAGTCTGAACCTGTGAGCCAGATCAGCACCAGGCAAATCTGCACGCTGATATTGGTCAACCATAGCGACGCTGACGGTGCGTTGTTCTTGTTTTGCCGGGCAAAAAGACGCGGGAACGCTTTATGCGTTGCGGCGAGGAACGGCACTTCCGCCGCCATAATGGTCCAGCTCAGGTAGGCCCCACAGACCGAGACGATAAGCCCTGCCGCGATCACCACTTCACCCCATGAGCCCATCATTTTGACCATCAGGCCTGCCATCGATGGGTTACGCATTTCTGCCAGTTCAGGACGTGCCACTACGCCCAAAGACAGCAGCGTGACCATCAGATAGACCCCCAGCGCCGCCAGTACCGCCAGCATCGTGGCGCGACCAACGTCGTGTTTGTTACGTGCGCGGGCCGACACCACCACCGCGCCTTCCACCCCGATAAACACCCACAGGGTGATCAGCATGGTATTTTTAACCTGCTCCCAGACCGGGACGCCCAGCGCCACGCCGGAGAAGTCCAGGCTAAATACGTCAAGACGAAAGGCAATAAACGCCAGCACGATAAACAGCCCCAGCGGCACCAGCTTCGCCAGCGTGGCGACCAGGTTGATGCCTGCAGCGGTCTGTACGCCGCGCAGCACCAGGGCGTGAACAAACCACAGCAAAAAGGACGAGCCGACGATCGATTGCCAGGTATTACCATCGCCAAACAGGCGCAGTTCCGGGGTATCGGTAAAAAAACTCAGGGCGGAGAAAACAATCACCAGATAAGAGACGTTGGCGATCACCGCGCACAGCCAGTAACCCCAGGCGGAACAGAAGCCAATCAGCTCGCCAAAGCCTTCGCGGGCGTAGGTAAAAATTCCGCCGTCGAGGTCGGGGCGGATACGCGTCAGCAGCAGCATGGCGAAGGCCAGCAGCAGGATCCCCACCCCGGTAATCGCCCAGCCAATCAGCAGCGCCGAAGGGCTGGCAATGGCGGCCATATTCTGCGGCAGACTGAATACGCCCGCACCGAGCATCGAGCTTAAGACGAGCGCAGTTAAAGCGCTCAGGCCAAGTTTCTTTTCCATTGGCTTCCTGTTAAGAAAGAATCAGATCCAGAATAATTATTTCGCCGAAGCGCATAAAAATGGTGAATTACACTAAGGCGCGGGATTTTACGGAGTGTCACCGAGGCATGCAATGAGGAAGGGTTGAATTAGGCGTAAAAATCAAAAAAAAAGGCGGCATCGCGCCGCCTTAATGAACAGTTTGCTTATTTGTACAGATCGGCGCTGATGGTCATGTTATTCCCACGTTCCTGCCACTGGCGGGTAATGTGGTAATACTTGGCGCCTTTCTTCGCCGCGCGCTTCGCCACCTGATGCGAGATTTCCGTCATGTTGCCGTAATTGCCGGTAAACTTAACGCTGTCGAACGGTACCATCTGCGCTGCAGTAGCGTTATTCAGCTCTTCAATTTTGGTGCCATCGGCCAGCGTGACGCTGTAACGGCCACCTTTGGTGGTTTGAGTTTCGAAGAAGCGACCGACCTCAGCACTTGGCGCCGCGGTCGTTGCCACACCCGGGATCTCAACCTTCTTCGCTTCTTCACCGCCTTTGGCGATGGCCGCGCGGCCAGCATCGGAGTCGGCCGGGATCACATCCGGGCTCTGGACGACACGCTTTTTGGCGTCAGCTTTATAAAGGAAAGCGGTAATGCGCTGGTTGCCGCCCTGGTTAGCATCGATCTGACGAACGATGTAGAAGGAATCAGCATCTTTGGCCTTCGCGGCTTTGGTGATGGCTTGATTGACTTCCGGCTGGCTGCGGTAAAAACCCTGAATCGTGACGGTATCGAACGGCTCAAGCATCACGGCCTGTTCTTTTGGCAGCTCCATCACGCCATTGATGACGCGGTTGTTCTCTACGTCTGCTTTTGGGGCATTTTCTTTATACAGGGCCGCGATCACGCGCTGGTTACCGCTGTTGCCGTGATCGGATGAATCAACGACATAAAATGAGGCCGCGCCTTCTTTATCGGCGCGCTTTGATGCGGCAGCGACTGCATCGCTAATGGCGTTAAAACGGCCGACGATGACGACACGATCGTACGGTTTCAACGCTGCTGCTTGCTCCGGCGTTAACTCTGTCGCTGCATTGGCAGACAGGGCGGTCGCAGCAAGGAGTGCGGACGCCAGGAGAGTGTTCTTAAGCTTCATAAAAATAATCCTTCGCCTTACGCAAACCAGGTACTGGTGGAGTTGTTAATTTGAAAACGTGGCCGATTATGGCATTTAACACCTATCGCTGTCTGCGGCATTTTTTGCTGCTAATGCGCAGCAGGCGTTCAATTTGTATAACATTTAGTGATATGTTGAAAAAACAGGCGTTTGACCAGTAAAACTAATAAAGCATATGACTTTCACAAGTTAATTTAATGTTAATGAGTTGTTCTGCGCTGGCGCTATATCGTGTTTTTGCCGCTTCGTCTAAGCTAAATATCGGCCCTGGCGGTGAAATAAAGGGAAATATGCCTGTCAGAACCACCGATCGCTTATTTTTGACAGATAAATGCATAAATAGTGTTTTCTTGCGGTGGATCACAAGCGTCATTTTCAGTAGGTTATAGAAAGTTTGTTACTGTTTTATTTTCTGCGGATATGCGTTAGTCACGGGTTAACACTTCTGACCGTTGTCGTATAACCGTAATGAATGTTCGACAAACCATCATCAAAAACCGATGGAAGGGATTACTATGCGTATTGGGGTACCAAAAGAACGGTTTGCCAATGAAACCCGTGTAGCGGCAACACCGAAAACGGTGGAGCAACTGCTGAAACTGGGTTTTACCGTCGCGGTTGAAAGCGGCGCAGGCAAGCTGGCAAGCTTCGATGACGAGGCATTTATTCAGGCAGGGGCGGAGGTCGTTGACGACGCTAACGTCTGGCATTCGGATATTATTCTGAAGGTCAATGCACCGGAAGAGAGCGAAATTTCGCTGCTGAATCCAGGCACCACGCTGGTGAGTTTTATCTGGCCGGCACAAAATCCGCAACTGATGGAGAAGCTGGCGGCGCGTGGCGTCACCGTGATGGCGATGGATTCCGTGCCGCGTATTTCGCGCGCGCAGTCGCTGGATGCCCTCAGCTCGATGGCGAACATTGCAGGCTACCGCGCCATCGTTGAAGCGGCGCACGAGTTTGGCCGCTTCTTCACCGGGCAAATCACCGCTGCGGGCAAAGTGCCACCCGCCAAAGTGATGGTCATCGGCGCAGGCGTCGCGGGTCTTGCGGCCATTGGGGCGGCAAACAGCCTGGGCGCTATCGTCCGCGCGTTTGACACCCGTCCGGAAGTGAAAGAACAGGTGCAGAGTATGGGCGCCGAGTTCCTCGAACTGGACTTTAAAGAAGAGGCTGGCAGCGGCGACGGCTACGCGAAAGTGATGTCCGAGGCGTTTATCAAAGCCGAAATGGCGCTGTTCGCCGCCCAGGCGAAAGAGGTGGACATTATTGTCACCACTGCGCTGATCCCTGGTAAACCAGCGCCGAAGCTGATTACCCGTGAAATGGTCGATTCAATGCAGGCTGGTAGCGTGATCGTCGATCTGGCATCGCAAAACGGCGGTAACTGCGAATACACCGTTCCGGGCGTGGTCACCACCACCGCCAACGGCGTAAAAGTGATCGGTTATACCGACTTGCCTGGTCGTCTGCCAACCCAGTCATCCCAGCTTTACGGCACCAACCTGGTCAACCTGCTAAAACTGCTCTGCAAAGAGAAAGACGGCAACGTTATCGTTGATTTTGAAGACGTCGTGGTTCGCGGCGTGACGGTCGTGCGTGACGGCGAAGTCACCTGGCCGGCACCGCCGATTCAGGTTTCAGCGCAGCCGCAGGCGGCAGCAAAAGCGGCCCCGGTCGCAAAAGAGCCCGCAAAACCGGCGTCGCCTTGGCGCAAATTTGCGTTTATGGCGCTGGCGATCGTGCTGTTCGGCTGGCTGGCTGACGTCGCACCGAAAGAGTTCCTGGGTCACTTCACCGTGTTCGCGCTCTCCTGCGTCGTGGGTTACTACGTCGTGTGGAACGTCTCCCATGCGCTGCATACCCCGCTGATGTCGGTGACTAACGCCATTTCCGGGATCATCGTGGTCGGGGCGTTATTGCAGATTGGTCACGGCGGCTGGGTCAGTTTCCTCAGCTTTATCGCGGTACTTATTGCCAGTATCAATATCTTCGGTGGCTTCACCGTGACTCAGCGCATGCTGAAAATGTTTCGTAAGGGATAAGGGGTAACTTATGTCTGGAGGATTAGTTACAGCGGCATACATTGTTGCCGCGATCCTGTTTATTTTCAGCCTGGCGGGACTGTCAAAGCACGAAACGTCGCAGCAGGGTAACAACTTTGGTATCGCCGGGATGGCGATTGCGTTGATGGCCACGATTTTCGGGCCGGATACCGGCAACGTGGCGTGGATCCTGGTGGCTATGATCATCGGCGGCGCGATTGGTATTCGCCTGGCGAAGCGTGTCGAAATGACCGAAATGCCGGAGCTGGTGGCTATTCTGCACAGCTTTGTCGGCCTGGCGGCGGTACTGGTTGGCTTTAACAGCTATCTGTATCACGAACCGGGGATGGAGCAGATTCTGGTCAACATCCATCTGACCGAAGTGTTCCTTGGCATCTTTATCGGTGCGGTGACCTTCACTGGCTCAATCGTCGCCTTTGGTAAGCTGCGTGGGAAGATCTCGTCTAAGCCGCTGATGCTGCCGAACCGTCACAAGTTGAACCTGGCTGCGCTGGTGGTCTCGTTTGTGCTGATGGTGGTGTTTGTTCGCACCGAGAGTGTTGGCATGCAGGCGTTGGTGCTGCTGGTGATGACCCTTATCGCGCTGGCCTTCGGCTGGCACCTGGTGGCGTCGATCGGTGGGGCAGACATGCCAGTGGTGGTGTCGATGCTGAACTCCTACTCGGGTTGGGCGGCGGCGGCGGCGGGCTTTATGCTGAGCAACGACCTGCTGATCGTGACCGGTGCGCTGGTCGGTTCGTCGGGTGCGATCCTGTCCTACATCATGTGTAAAGCGATGAACCGTTCGTTCTTTAGCGTGATCGCGGGCGGCTTTGGTACCGATGGACAAACCTCCAACGGTGATGATGAAGTTGGTGAGCATCGCGAAATCAACGCCGAAGACACGGCTGATATGCTGAAAAACTCGCACACGGTCATCATCACCCCGGGCTACGGCATGGCGGTGGCGCAGGCCCAGTATCCGGTGGCAGAAATCACCGAGAGACTGCGTGCGCGCGGCATTAAGGTGCGCTTTGGTATTCACCCGGTTGCCGGGCGTCTGCCGGGCCACATGAACGTTCTGCTGGCAGAAGCCAAAGTGCCGTACGACATCGTGCTGGAGATGGATGAAATCAATGACGACTTCACCGACACCGATACCGTGCTGGTGATTGGCGCCAACGACACCGTTAACCCGGCGGCTCAGGACGATCCTAACAGCCCGATCGCCGGTATGCCGGTTCTGGAAGTGTGGAAGGCGCAGAACGTTATCGTCTTCAAACGCTCGATGAACACCGGTTATGCAGGGGTGCAGAACCCGCTGTTCTTCAAAGAGAACACCCATATGCTGTTTGGCGATGCCAAAGCCAGCGTGGATGCGATTCTGAAAGCGCTGTAAGTTGTGAGATGAAAAAAAGCCGCCTTAATTTGGCGGCTTTTTTATTGCCGGGTGGCGCTAACGCTTACCCGGCCTACGTTTGTAGGCCCGGCAAGCTTGCGCCGCCGGGCGTTTTTACTCAATCGTCTTCATCGTCGTCCAGCTCAATCGGAGTCTGGTACTGATCCGGCTTGATAACCAGCAAATCACATCGCAGATGGTCTATGACCTGCTCAGCAGTGTTACCGAGGAAGGCAGCGGAAAGACCGGTACGACCAATCGTCCCCAGCACCACGATCCCGGCCTGCAGATGTTCGGCTAAATCAGGGATCACCTCTTCAGGCAGGCCTTTTTCGACGTGGGTTAATTTCTCGTCAATACCAAATTTTTGCCGCAGTGCTTTCATGGCAATTAAATGCTGGCCCCGGATCGCATCGTTATAGACGCTGGGGTCAAATTCCGGCAGTTCGATAGCAATGTTGATGGGCGTAATCGGGTAGGCGCCCACCAGGTGGACTTCGGTATGGTTAACCTGCTCGGCAAGATGAATGGTCTCTTTGACCAGCTTGTCGTTCAGGGCATTGTGATAGTTCTCTTCGCTGGCGAGGTTTACCGCCACCACAGCTTTACCCCCTTCAGGCCATGGCTGGTCTTTCACCATCCACACCGGACACGGGCATTTGCGCAGCAGGTGCCAGTCTGTTGGCGTGAAAATTACCGCCTCCAGCTTGTCATGCTGGTGGGTCATTTTCAGCAGCAGGTCGTGTTCACCACTCATCACTTCCTGGATGATGGCTTCAAATGGACGGTTGTGCCACACCACTTTGATATCAATAGGCACGCCGGCATCGAGATAGAATTTTGCCTGCTCGCGGATCCACGCGGTGCGCTGGGTGATCACGCCCTGACGCATCGAAGTGCGTTCATCTGGCGACAGGAGGGTCGTCATTTCGTAAGAGAAGTCATAGATCGGCAAAAACGCTTTAATTTTGCCGCCAATCCGTTGGTGTAAATATACAGCTCGACGTAACGCCGGTTGATCGTCCTGATTAGGATCGATGGCCACCAGCATGTTTTGATACTTTGCCATACAGGTCTCCTTACTACTGTCACCACAGTCTGTAATTAAAAGAGTAACCTATATATGTTGAATGAAACAGGGGGGATGTTTTACCAGATCAATAAATGCGAAAATTTACCGACCTGGCAAAGCAGAAAGCAGAGGTGATTACGCGACGTTGCGGGAATGTCCGGCCAGCACGGCCAGCGCTTCTCCGTTTTCGATGGTGATGTATTTCCCTTTTACCGCCAGCATGCCGCTTTTCTGGAAACGACCCAGCAGACGGCTGATGGTTTCGACGGTCAGACCGAGATAGTTACCGATATCGCCACGGGTCATGGTCAGACGGAACTCACGCGGAGAGAAACCGCGCTCGGCAAAACGACGTGAGAGATTGTAGATAAACGCGGCCAGACGCTCTTCTGCGTTCTTTTTCGACAGCAGCAGGATCATGTCCTGATCGCCTTTAATCTCGCCGCTCATCAGACGCATCATCTGCTGACGCAGATTGGGCATTTTGCCTGACAGATCATCGAGGGTTTCAAACGGGATTTCGCAAACCATTGAGGTTTCCAGCGCCTGAGCAAAGCTCGGGTGGTGGCCGGTCCCGATGGCGTCAAAGCCCACCAGATCGCCCGCCAGATGGAAGCCGGTGATCTGCTCATCGCCTTGCTCGGTGATGGTGTAGCTTTTGATGGTGCCAGAACGGATAGCGTACAACGATTTCAGTTCGTCACCCGCTTTAAACAGCGTCTGTCCTTTCTGAATCGGCTTCTTGCGCTCGATAATATTATCGAGCTGATCAAGTTCATGCTCATTCAGGGTAAACGGAATACAGAGCTGGCTAATGCTGCAATCCTGGCAATGGATAGCACAACCGCCAGACTGAATGCGTCGAATAATTCGCTTTTCCGGGATCATAGGTTTGCTCAAGCCTTAATTGATATTGGTCAATTTTAACATCTTTTTTGACCCTACGTAAGCCTGGGAAACCATCAATAAGGTCAAGAAGCGCGAAAGCGCCAGCATCTTCTTGAAATTCCACAAATTGACTGCGGACTTTGTCGCTAACTTAAGGAAAGGTAAGCACTAAAAGCCTGGAGCTACAGCAGCAAATAACCTTCGTGGCGCAGGAGCCACTCTTTGCGCTGCACCCCGCCGGCATAGCCGGTCATGGTGCCGTTGCGGCCAATGACGCGATGGCAGGGGACCACAATGCTCACCGGGTTAGAACCGTTGGCTGCACCCACAGCACGCGCCGCACCGGGGCGGCCAAGCTGTTCGGCCAGTTGGCCGTAATGCATCACCTGGCCGCAGGGAATGCTGCGCAGCGCCTGCCAGACTTCGCGCTGGAACGCAGTACCGGCGGTGGCGGTGGGTAAGGTGTCGATAATGCTGAGATCGCCCTCGAACCAGGCGCTGAGCTTGTCGCTCAATCCGCCCGGATTGGTCGCACCGATCCGCTCGTAGCCCTCGGCGCGATAGTGGATATTCAACAGTTCCACCATCCGACCGCTGTACTCTTCCCACTCGACGGCGCGCAGATTGAACTGCTCATCGGCAATCACCCACAGAGGGCCGAGGGGGGTAGCGATTTTGTCTTCGAGCAATCTCAGCATAGGGTGTTCCTTAGTTCAGGCGCGGGTAAATCCCCGGTCCAATAGGCAGGCCGACAAGATACCATGCCATCAACATCAGCAGCCATACTCCTAAGAAGATAAGGGGATACGGCAGCACCAGCGAATAGTAGGTACCCAGTTTGGCCTCCGGTTTATAGCGCTGGAGGAAGCCGAGGAACAGCGGGACAAAAGGCGAAACCGGTGCCAGCGGGATCACCGCCGAGTCGGTGACGCGGAACAGTACCTGGGCAAAGGCCGGATGATAGCCGAGCAGCATAAACATCGGCACGAAAATAGGTGCCAGTATCGACCAGATTGCCGAACCGCTGGCGATAAACATGCACAGCAGCGACGAGAGCAGTGCCAGCCCGAGGAAGGCGGGTACGCCGCTGAGCCCGGCGCTTTCCAGTATGTCGGTCAAACCGACCGCCATAAATTTGCCCATGTTGCTCCAGTTAAACATCGCAACAAACTGGGCCAACGGGAACACCATCACGATAAAGCCCGCCATCTCTTTCATCGGCTCAATCATCAGCTGCGGCAGATCGCCCTGGCGGCGTATTTTGCCGGTCGCAATACCAAAGGCGAGCGAGACGACAAAGAAGAACAGGATGATCAGCGGTACGATGCCTTTGATAAACGGCGACGGCAGGACGGTATGCAGCACCGGGTCGCGCAGGATGCCGTTTTCCGGCACCACCAGCAGCGCGATAGCGGCGATAAACAGCAGCGACACCACCCCGGCAACGCGCAGTCCCCGGCGCTGTTCTGGGCTAAGCGAATCCAGCTTCTCGTCGCTGGCGCCCTGCCATTGACCCAGCCGCGGTTCGACGATTTTATCGGTAATCAACCCGCCGACAATGGTCAGCACAATCACCGAACTGGCCATAAAGAACCAGTTATCGATAACGCTGACGTGCATGGCGGCATCGATCGTTTTCGCCGCTTCGGTGCTGATCCCGGAGAGCAGCACGTCGGTGGTAACAATCAGCAGGTTAGCGGTAAAACCGCAGCCGACACCGGCAATGGCCGCCAGCAGGCCTGCCACCGGATGACGCCCCACGGCGATGAAAATCAGCGCCCCCATCGGCGGCATGATCACCAGCGCGGCATCCGAAGAGATATGGCTGAAAAAGGCAATAAACAGCACCATATAGCTCGCATAGCGCGCGCTGACGTGCGACGCCATTTTCACCATCAGGGCCGGCAGCAAGCCAGAACGCTCGGCCAGACCGGCGCCAAGCACCAGGGCGAGGATCGCGCCCAGCGGGGCAAAGCCGCTAAAGTTTTTAATCACATTCGGCAAAAACCAGTGCAAACCTTCCACGCTGAGCAGGTTTTTTACCGCCACCATGCTGCCGTCGGCCGGGTTGCGGGCGCTGACGTCAAAAGCCGACAGCACGGCAGTGGCGATCGCCAGAATCACAATCAAATAGACGAACAGCAGGAAAGGGTGCGGCACTTTATTGCCGACTCTTTCAACCCAGCCGTACAGCTTGCTGGAGGGGGAGTTCGAAGGCAGGGACGACAGACTCATGGGCGTTCCTCGGGAGTGTTGTATTGTGTTGTTGTGTTTTGTTTTATTATTTTAAAGGTGACGGTGTAACGCCATCAGGGATCGGACAGGCGTACGGTTTTTCTCTCAACTGCTGTGCAAACTCCTCGCGGCACGCCGCTAACAGGGCCGGATCCTGCAGGAGCGCCAGCGCCGTAGCGCCCATCACTTTACCCGCCAGCAACATCCCTTTATGCGCAATCGAGGTTCGACCCTGGGCCACCAGCTGCCAGGTATGCAGCGGCGTCCCCACCGTAAAGCACGGGCTGAAGCACTGCGCCACCGGCATTTTCCAGCTGACGTCGCCCACGTCGGTTGAGCCCGCCAGAATGTTGTCGGTGATGGCGTAAGGCGCGACCTCATCGATCAGCAGGGTCTGCTGATGGCGACGGGCAAACGCGTTGCCCGCAACGCCGCCGGTCGCCGCAATGTTTTTCAGGCTGTTTTGCAGATCGTTGTCGGTGAGCGTGGCGCGGATCTCTTGCGCAAACGCGCGTTCTTCGTCGCTCCAGTCCGGCGTGCCGTAATGCTGCACGGCGCGATACATTTCGGCCTCCAGTGTACGGTTGGGCAAATAGCTGGAGCAGGCTTTGTCGAATCGTCGTTCAACGCGGGTTTCGGTCATCAGCGCCGCGCCCTGGGCGATTTTCTCGATCCGTTCGTAGATCTGCTGCGCGTCGGCCATTTCCGGGGCGCGGATCAAATACAACACTTCTGCCTGAGCCTGCACCACGTTCGGCGAGATCCCGCCGGTATCGGTGATGGCGTAATGGACGCGGGCTTTTTCGATGATGTGTTCGTTAAGGAAGTTGCTGCCGGTGGTCATCAGCGTTACGGCATCCAGCGCGCTGCGTCCCAGATGGGGGGAGTTGGCCGCGTGCGCTGCGGTGCCGTGAAAGCGCCACGACGCCTGAATATTGGCCAAGGTGCTGACGTTAAACATGCCTGCATAGGCTTCCGGGTGCCAGGTCACGGCGGCATCGACATCGTCAAACAACCCTTCGCGGACCATAAAGGTTTTGCCGGAACCGCCTTCCTCGCCGGGGCAGCCGTAAAAGCGCACCGTGCCGCTGCCGCCGTGCTGTCCCAGCCAACTTTTAACCGCCACTGCACCGGCAAGCGCGGCGGTGCCGAGCAGGTTATGTCCGCACCCGTGGCCGTTAGCGCCCGGGGTCGCGGTTTGCGCTGTGGCGCAGCGGGCGTTCTGACTCAATCCCGCCAGCGCATCGTACTCCCCCAACAGGGCGATCACCGGCTTACCGCTGCCAAAGCTGGCGATAAAAGCGTTAGGCACGCCACCGGCCTCGCGGGTCAGAGTAAAGCCTTCTTCTTCCAGTGCGTTCGCCAGACGGTTGGCGGACCAGAACTCTTCAAAACGGGTTTCCGGATGATCCCAGATATCATCTGCGATGGCGGTGAAATGCGCGCTTCGGGTATCAATAGCATCCGCAATAAAAGGATAGAGAGCCTGCATTACACACCTCGGGTCCAGGGGAAGTTAAGCGCGGTGCGCGCCAGCGTTTCGATGGCGGTCAGCATCACCTGTTCATCGAAGTCGAATTTCTCGTTGTGATGCCCGGCACTGAGGGTGGTGCCAAACACCATGTAGGAGGCGAGGCCGCCGTTCTGCTGCACGCGGGCCATCATCAGGGTGGCATCTTCCGAACCGGCTGGGGCTTTGACGTTGTCGATAGCGTGTTCCACCCCCGCAACCTGCGCGGCCTGCTCACGCAGGTAATTCACCCACGCCGGCGAAGGCACGCTTGAGGTAGCGGCACCCATCAGGCGCAGCTCGCTGCTGACCCCGTAGATGGCGGCAGCACCGTCGATCACCGCTTTGGCGCGTTCAAATACGTACTGATTAATCGCTTCGCTCTCGCCACGTGTTTCGACCTTCAGCAAGGCGCTGGCGGGCACCACGTTGCGTCCGCTGCCGGCCTGCATCACACCGACATTGACCCTGGACGCGCCTTCGCTGTGTGGGGCGATGCTGTGCAGGCCAAGGGCCGCCTGGGCCGCAGCCAGCAACGCATTACGGCCCTCTTCGGGTTTGCCGCCTGCGTGGGCGGCAACGCCGGTGAAGCGCACGTCAAATTTGGTGGTGGCCATAAAGTTATCGCTGCCGCAGACAACCGTCCCGACGGGCACGCCGGTGCCAATGTGGATGGCGGTGAAATAGTCGACGCCGTCCAGTGCGCCTGCCGCAACCATCGCCCGCGCACCGCGCGTGCCTTCTTCCGCAGGTTGAAATATCAACTTAATGGTGCCATTCAACTGCGACTGGTATTTTTTGAGAAGCTGCGCCAGCCCCAGGCCGATGGTGGTGTGCCCGTCGTGGGCGCAGGCATGCATCATCCCACTGTTGCAGGAGGCAAACCCTTCCCGGAACGGCAGATGATCGTCCAGACGGGCTTCGTCGAGATCCAGCGCATCCATATCGACCCGAAACGCGAGCGTTGGGCCCGGACGACCGGTGTTCAGGGTGGCGACAATACCGGTAAAGCCGCCCTCGAACGCGCTGAGCCATTTTTCTGGTGCACCCTGCTGACGTGCGCGGGCAAAGGCGTGCGCCAGTGTCGCCTCGTCGGGCAGCCCCATTCGGCTGTCGGCATCGACAACATCGCGGCCCATCGCCAGCGCGTACCCCAGCTGGTCTAATACTTCGGCCACCTTTGCCGCGGTGCGAAACTCGACCCAGCCAGATTCGGCATAGTGATGAAAATCACGTCGCCATGCGGTGAGTTGCGGGAACATGGCCTGCAGGTCGTGCGCCAGTGTATGCATATCGTTTCCTGTCATCATTAGAATGTGTGAACTGCTTCACGTTGTGATAGTTTTTACTTATCGCTAACCGTTTTTTCACAGATTTAACCTTTCGTGGCTTACCCTCGCACACTCAATTCCATTACAGTAGATGACAGTTTCTTTTCTCTGATAAACAACGGTTATCGGTCCAGACATGACGTTTCAGATAAAATTTCATCAAATTCGCGCCTTCGTGGAAGTGGCGCGGCAGGGGAGCATTCGCGGTGCCAGCCGGGTGTTGACTCTGTCGCAGCCTGCGTTAACCAAATCAATTAAAGAGCTGGAAGAGGGAATGGCGGCCCAGCTTTTTGTTCGCCGCAGCAAAGGGGTGGCATTAACCGAGTGTGGGGAGAGTTTTTACCAGCACGCCAGCCTGATCCTCGAGGAGCTGCGCAGCGCGCAGGACGATATTCGACAGCGGCAGGGGCAGCAGGCGGGGCAGATCAACGTCGGGATGGGCGCCAGCGTCGCGCGGATGTTAATGCCCCCGGTGATTGTCCGCTTCCATCAGCAGCATCCGCAGGTCAAGGTGCGTATTATGGAAGGTCAGCTGGTCTCGATGATTAATGAATTACGTCAGGGCGAGCTTGATTTTACGATCAATACCTATTATCAGGGCCCCTATGACCACGAATTTACGTTCGAAAGATTATTTGAGAAACCCTTTGCGATATTTTGTCGGGAAGGTCATCCCGCGCGAGGTGCGACTTCGATCAATGACTTGCTGAAATATAGCTGGACAATGCCCACGCCACGAGGCAGCTATTATAAACAGCTGGAGGAATTGTTTAATCATCGTGCCCAAATACCCCGTGTCGGTATTGTCTGTGAAACATTTTCGTCATGTATTAGTCTGGTGGCGCAGAGCGATTTTCTGAGTATTCTGCCACAGGAGTTGGGCTGCGATCCGCTGCTGGCGCACCGACTGGTGATGTTGCCCGTTCAGGAAACACTACCAAAAGCAACCTATTACCTGATCCAGCGTCGGGATTCTCGTCAGACACCGCTGACCGAATCATTAATCACCCAGTTCAGACGTCAGGCCAGACAGGTTATTTGCCCGCCAAATTAAGGGCAAAAAAATAGAGTCTGTCGACATCCAACAGACCCTACAGTACACACAGCATTGCTCCCGATGCATATCCTGCTTATTGTTTCCGTAATGCAGATACATTTAGGTATATCAGCTTTTCCCAATAAATAAAGGAAATAAAAACGTCTTTGTTCACAAAATTTTAGCTAAGTCATAATGGTTAATCAGCAGTAAAAATAAAGTTTAGCTCAGGTAAATAATCAATTAATTAAATTAAATCTGTCATCCGGTATTAATCAGGATAAGGGTGCAGGTCGTCAGTTGAGGCCCATTGAGACAGTGCGGGCGTGCAGGTATAGTACCCTGTCAGTAGAGCCGGAGGATGCCATGAAACCCGATGATAACGCGCTTTTTCTTGCTGCGATGGGCGATGTCCAGCCCCTCAAACGATGTGCCGATGTCCAGTGGCAGCCGGGTCGAACGGCGCGACCGCAGCAGCGTCCAGACACCAGCCAGCTCGACAACTTTTTGACCACCGGTTTTTTGGATATCGTTCCGCTGGCTCAGCCGCTGACGTTTCAGCGGGAAGGGGTGCAGCAGGGGGTTATCGACAAGCTGCGGTCAGGAAAGTACCCTCGCCAGGCCAGCCTCACGCTGCTCCGCTTAACCGTGGAGCAGTGCCGTCAGCAGCTGTATACCTTCATTTGTCAGGCCGAACGCGACGGCTTGCGTAATCTGACAGTGATCCACGGTAAAGGCCGGGAGGATAACGCTCACCCTAATATCGTGCGCAGCTATCTGGCGCGCTGGCTGGCAGAATTTGACGCAGTACAGGCGTTTTGCGTCGCGCAGCCGCACCACGGCGGCAGTGGGGCCTGCTACGTCGCCTTGCGCAAATCCGACGATGCGAAGCTCGAGACCCGCGAGCGCCACGCCAAACGCAGCCGCTAGGCCAGCGCCCGCAGATTGATCCAAAGCCCCGCGATCGCCACCGCCAGCAGAAACAGGGCCGTCGCGACGTTAACCTGGCGGGCGAAGCGTTGCGGTACATAACGCCTGACGCTGACGATCCACAGGCTGAGGATCAGCAGATCCAGCACCACCCAGATCAGGGTAAGAATGCTGATGCTCAGCGTAAAATCGGCAGTGATCCGCACGAACTGCGGAAAGAAGGCGGCAAAAAACAGAATGTCTTTTGGATTGGCAACTGCGGTCACAAAACCCACCGCAAAGCCGCTGCGCTGAACCTGAATCGTCGCCTGCGAGCGACGGCTCTGCAGCATCTGGATAGCCATCCACCCCAAAAACAGTGAACCACCCACACCCACATCCACCAGCGACAGTGCCAGCGGATGATGCCGGGCGCGCGCTGGCTGGCCAGTTGCGGGCCGGATTCGCCACCCTCGAGAGCGCCTGTGAGGCTTTTCGCGGCACCCGGCACCTGCTAAGGCTGAAATCGCCCTCGACCCTGACGGTCAACTGGCTACTGAAAGCGTTGCACGGCTTTCATGAGGATAACTCAACGCCACAGGTGCAGGTATCCAGCGTGTGGATGGATATTGATCGGGTTGAATTCCGCCGCGAAGCCTTCGATTGCGCCATTTTGCTGGGCAATGGCCCGTTCGGCGAGAACACCCGTTCACTGCGGCTGTTCGAGGAACTGCTGGCACCTGTCTGCGCCCCCTGGTTGGTAGAAAATGCGCGTCAGGATTTAACTGCGTGCACCTTGATCCACCCCTCGGTCGATCGACGCGACTGGCGGCGCTGGCTGCAGGGTAGCGAGCTGGAAAGCGCAGTCAATCTCAGCAAAGGCCATCTTTTCGATACGCTCGAACAAGGCAATCAGGCGGCTATCGGCGGGCATGGCGTCTCGGTGGGGGATGTCGCCCTGAGCCTGAACGCACTGGAAAGCGGCCTGTTGGCGTTGCCCTTTTCCCGGTTCACCCGCACCGGCGATAGCTATTATCTGGTGTGGCCAGCCGACAGCAGTCAACAACCGGGCATTCTGCGTCTGGGGGAGTACCTGCTGGCGCGTACGCCGGATGTGGTACATTTGCAGGTTCAATGATTCTGGCGAGGGGCCGCACGCGCATGGAAAACACCGCTTTATACTACCGTCAGTTTGGTGAACCCGAATCGGTGTTAAAGGCCGAAACCGCCGCAAAAGCACCGCTTAACCCCGGTCAGCTGCGGGTGCAGATGCTGCTGGCTCCGGTGAATGCTTCGGATCTGATCCCGATCACCGGAGCTTATCGTCATCGCATCACCTTGCCCGCCATTGCCGGCTATGAAGGGGTCGGCAGGGTGATCGCCGCCCCTGATGACGCGACACATCTGATCGGCAAACGCGTATTACCCCTGCGCGGCGAAGGCACCTGGCAGCAGATCGTTGACTGCCCGGCAGCGCTGGCGATCCCGGTTCCGGATGCCATCCCGTCTCCGTTGGCGGCACGGGCATTTATCAACCCGCTGGCGGCCCAACTGATGCTCAAACTGTATCCTCCTCGCGGCAAACGGGTCCTGCTGACTGCGGCAGGCTCGGACTGCGCAATCCTGCTGGGGCAATGGGCGCATCGGCTCGGCGCGCGCAAGGTGTTTGGCATTCACCGCTCGCCGGTTCATGCCGCCAGACTGCAGGCGATGGGGATCGTCCCGATTGCCCAGCACGACAGCGCCACCGTGCAGGCGGTGGCGGCCGACAGTGATATTGTCTACGACGCCACCGGCGGCGAGCTGGCGCAGATGATCCTCAGTGCGATGCCCGGCACCGGAGAGTTTATTTGCTACGGCCTACTCTCCGGTCAGCCGTTTACCTTACAACCGCATTATCCGCCGATGCGCTGGTTCCATATCCGCAACTATCTGGATGCGCTCAGCCCACAAGCGTGGCAGGCGGAGTTCCAGGCTATCTGGCCAAAAATGGCAGAGAGTCAGTACAGCAACACCACACGGTTGCCCTTTGCCGCATGGCAAGCAGCTGTGGCCGATTACCGCCAGGCGGGGCGCAGCCACAAGCCGCTGCTGACGATGAGCAACGGCTGATGTTTTATTTTAAAAAGATGAAACCTGGGTTATTAAATTAACCGACGTCAAAAATTAAGGGTAAAGAATTGAAAAGGCTTTGAGTAAAATCCTGGCTTATGGTAAAAATCAGCGGTGTTTAACTACCGGAGACAATATTCATCTGCACTGACGAGAAGCAACAACGCAGATAATTGTAATATTATGGACAATCTGTTCAACAAGCGCATTTCAACATCGACTTCACGTATATTCCCCTCTTATTGCCTGCTGACTGGCGAGCAACACTGGCGCACCGCGCTGTAGATCCTTTCTGCCTGAGCTGGCGCCCTGCGCCGTGCCAACCATTATCGCTATTTTTTTACCCGGCTTACTGCTCACAGTAAGCCGCGAAGGATAATATTCTCAAGCAGGAGAAAAACATGTTTTACTGGATCCTTTTAGCCCTGGCTATCGTCGCTGAAATAGTCGGCACCCTGTCAATGAAATGGGCAAGCGTCAGCGGCGGGCACGCCGGTTTTATTTTAATGCTGATGATGATTTCCCTTTCCTATATATTTTTGTCGTTTGCGGTTAAAAAAATCGCTCTCGGCGTGGCGTATGCATTATGGGAAGGGGTGGGTATTTTATTGATCACCCTGTTTAGCGTGATGTTGTTCGATGAGCCTTTGTCGATGATGAAAATTGCCGGGCTGACGACGCTGGTCGCGGGGATTATATTGATCAAGTCAGGCACCCGTAAAACCAAAAAACAGCAGAAGGGGTCAACTCATGCAACAGTTTGAGTGGATCCACGCCGCCTGGCTGGGACTGGCGATTGTGCTGGAAATTGCCGCCAACGTGCTGCTGAAGTTCTCTGACGGTTTTCGCAGCAAAACCTATGGTCTGCTGTCGATTGCCGCCGTGCTCGGGGCCTTCAGCGCCTTATCTCAGGCCGTGCGCGGCATTGACCTTTCGGTCGCTTATGCGCTGTGGGGTGGGTTCGGCATTGCCGCTACGCTTGCCGCAGGCTGGATCCTGTTTGGTCAACGGCTAAACAGCAAAGGCTGGTTCGGGCTGGTCCTGCTGCTCATTGGGATGATTCTGATAAAGCTGGCCTAACCGACTCGCTGCCTGCTATTCCAGGCAGCGAAATTCCTTTGCTGTATTACGCTTATAAGAGGGCATTAAAGAGGTCGAAAAATGCATAACCCGTTAAGCTGGCGAAATATTCCTTCCGCAAGAACCCTGTTTGTCATGATTTTTATGGCAGGGATCGGCTTAATTGTCTCCGTTGTCGCCTTACTCTACCTGTCTTTGAACCTGATCAGCAGCCAGGCCAATGAAATCGATCAACAACGCACCGCGCTCTCGGTGCAGGGGGCGATCCAGACCTCGGTTAACCGGGTCTGGTCGCTGGTGATCGACAATGCGGTGTGGGACGATGCGGTGCGAGAAGCCTATCGTCCCACGCTCGACACCCACTGGCTGTACAACACCTGGGGGTCGGGCTTTAAGATCAACAACCTGTATGACGGCACCTTTGTGCTCAACGAAAACTATCAGGTGCTGTGGGGATCTTTTCGCAGCCAGCCGTTTACAGAGCACAATCTCGATTTCTTCGGGGCTGGGCTCAAATCTCTGATTCAGAAGAACACCAACGCCTTACAAAACGACAAAAATATCTATGCCGGTATCACGCGAACCCGCGCGGGCGTGGCGTTCGTCGGCGTGGGGCTGATTCGCCCGACGGTGGGTTCCCTGTCGGTGGGGGATCAGACCCGCCGTTTTCTGGTAATCACCCGCCACGTCAATCCTAAAATTTTGCGCGATTTGGGCGATACCTTCCAGATTGACAACCTGACATTGTCCCCGGAGCGGTTGAGTGCGGACAACGTCCCCTTTAAAAGTGCCGCCGGAGAAGGGCTGGGCTACCTTTCCTGGCAGCCGCGTCAGCCGGGTGCCGAGGCGGCAAAGGCGGCTTCACTGGAGATTACCCAGATCGTGCTGCTGGCGGCGGCGCTGATCTTGCTGTTTATTCTCGTCAGCAGTATCGCGTTGTATAAGCTGGCGCGCAGTGAAAGTCAGGCGCGGAAAGTGGCGCGTACCGACTGGCTCAGCCACTTACCTAACCGGCGGGCATTGATCGAAGAGCTGGAGCGGGTCAGTCAACGCGGCGACACCGATCGCAAAAGTGTGGTGTTTATCGACCTCGATGGCTTTAAAGACGTCAACGATATCTACGGCCATGAGGTGGGTGATGAGCTGATCGTCACCATCGCCAAAACCTTGCGCGACAACGTACCGAAAGATGGGATGCTGGCGCGGATGGGCGGCGACGAGTTTGCGATGACCATCGGCGGAGAACATGCTGAAGCGTTGGCCTCTGCCTTTGGCGGCTTTGTCCTCGACTACCTTAACTCGGCGATTCGTCTTGGTGAGCGGACGATCCATATCAGTGCCAGTATCGGCATTGCCAGCGGCATCCTGACCGAATGTAACAGCTCAGAGCTGTTCCGCCGCGCCGATATTGCCATGTACCACTCCAAAATCACCGGTAAAGGACGCGTCACCCACTATGATGCCGAGCTGAATAGCGCGCGTGAGCGGCGGCTGGCGATTGAGAGCCAGATCCGCAGCGGGCTGGATAACGGCGAATTCGACGTCTGGTATCAGCCCATTATTGATGCCCGGAGCCAGAAAATGGTCAGCGTCGAGGCGCTGGTGCGCTGGCCTCGTCGCCCGGACGGGGCGCTGGCACCGGACGACTTTATCACCATCGCTGAAACCAGCGGGCTGATCTACGGTCTCGGACAGTTTGTGCTGCGCCGCGCCTGTCAGGATCTGGAGCCGTATTCGGATTTAAAACTGTCGGTCAATATCTCGCCCGCGCAGTTTCGCGATCCGGAGTTTGAAGAGAAGGTGGCAAGCGTGCTGGCGATGACCCGTTTCCCGCCGACGCGACTGCAGCTGGAAGTGACCGAAAACTACGTCCTCGAGAACCCCGAACGCGCCAGGGCCGCCATCAATAACCTTAAGATGCTGGGGATCGCCGTGGCGCTGGATGATTTTGGCACCGGTTACTCCAGCATCGGCTATCTGCGTCGCTTCAACTTTGACACCATCAAAATTGATAAATCACTGGCCGGGCTGGTGGACAATGACGATCAGGCGTCAGCGCTGGTCAGCGGAACGATCCGCATTGCCAGCGCGTTGGGGATGACGGTGGTGGCCGAAGGGGTGGAAAACGAAAAGCAGATGAAACTGCTGCGGTTGGCGGGCTGCGATCAGCTGCAGGGTTTCTGGTATAGCCAGCCGCTGCCGATTGAAGCGCTTAAGGCGCTACGCCAGCAGCGTCACTGCTGAGACTCCTGAGCCAGCGCGGTCAGCTTGTCGCGAAAGCCGGTGATGGAGAGGGCGCGGTTATCCGCCCGCCAGCGATCTTTTGCTGCCGGGGCCGAACTTTGTACCCCAATAACCTGCCAACCGTCGGCGGTTTTCAGCATCAATGGCGATCCGCTGTCACCCGGCAAAGTATCGCACTGGTGCGATAGCACGCTGGTTTGAGCCCAGCCGGTGACAATACAGTCCTGATGGGTATACAGCGTGTCCAGATGATCTTCCGGATAGCCCGCCTGGCTAACTTTGCGGTCGGCCTCTTTCAGCGCGGCGGTGAGATCGGCTTTATCCCCGGTAAACAGCGGCAGCGGGGTGATCCCTGACGGCGGATAGCGTAACACCACCAGCCCAAAATCCCATGATGCGGCGGACGGCGGCACGATCCAGCCGTCGCCGTCGGCCTTCAGCCGTTTGCCCAGCGACGGCTCGACCCGTCCCTCAATGCCGTGAATTTCATAGCGCCAGGCCCCTTTTTGCGACACAAAGCGCAGAGCAACGGCTTTATCCGGCTTGCCTTTTGGCGGCGTCAGCAGGCAGTGTCCGGCGGTCAGGGCCAGATGCGGGGTGATAAGGGTGGCAGTACACAGATTGCCACTGGCCGTTTCAAGCTGACCAATGGCATCCCAGGGTGAACGCGCCGGATCGGTCACGCGCGTGCGGTCGTCATGGCCAAAAAACAGCGTTTGTACTTCCCTGGCGTTCACGGCGTTATCGGCGCTGTCGTCCGCATGAGCAAAACCAGAACAGAGACAAAACGCCCCCAGTACAACCGCAACGGATTTACGCATATCACACTCTGAAGGGGATAATTATGATTATTAAGATGAACCCTGGTTATTAACTATAGACGGGACAGCAGGAAAGTGGGAGTAAAATCAGCGTGCTACATTCACGAAAGATAAAACACGCTGGTGACGATCGCACATAAAATAAGCGTGATAAGGATCAGCTCAAACCGATAGCGTTGCAACATAACGCCCTCCGGATATAAAAACGGCGCTGACACCTTGCCGGTTCAGCGCCGGATAAATAACGTGCCCGCGGGGGCACGTTTCAATGATGTGGCTTATGCTGCTGGTTTAGCAGTTGGCGCTACAGCTTCGTGTTTTACCGCTTTTTTGTGGTGCTTTTTAGCCGCTTGCGCTTTCTGCGCTACAGGTGCTGCTTCGGTTTTGGTTGCTGCTTTTTTGTGGTGCTTTTTAGCAGCCTGGGCTTTCTGTGCAGGCGCTTTTTTGTGTGCTTTGTGGTGCACGGTTTTTGCAGCCGGTGCCGCAGTGGTGGTTGCTGTGGCTGCTGGTGCAGCGGTAGCGACAGTTTCAGCAGCGAAAGCAGCAGAAGAGAGACCCATTGCAGCGGCAACAACCAGAGCTAATACTTTATTCATCATCTTACCCTCGAATTTGTTTTTCATTTAACCCCACTGCGGGGCCGTTGAAATAACTATATGCCTGAAAATCCGAGGCTTCCGTGAGTGATTGGTTTCCGCGTGTAACGCTTTGTACAACGCCGGGTTCAGCACCCGGCGTGGGCCATTACAGGTAGCGGGCGGTGAGATGATCGCGGAAATAGCGGCTGTTTAGATCTTCTCCGGTGGCCTGCTGAATTAGCTGCGCCGTGGTAAAGCGGCTGCCGTGCTGCCAGATATTCTGCTGTAGCCAGTCAAACAGGGCACTGAAATCACCCTGCGCAATCGCGGAATCGAGTCCCGGCAGCGCGGTCTTCGCCGCATGGAACAGCTGCGCGGCGTACATTGCGCCCAGGGTGTACGACGGGAAGTAACCAAAACCGCCGTCGGTCCAGTGGATATCCTGCATACAGCCGTTGCGGTAGTTATCTTTGGTCGACAAGCCCAGCCAGGTCTGCATCTTCTCATCCCACAGCGCCGGGATGTCGTCCACTTCGATCTCGCCGTTAATCAACGCGCGCTCAATCTCATAGCGCAGCACCACGTGCGCCGGGTAGCTGACTTCATCGGCATCGACGCGAATATAGCCGGGCTTCACGCGCTGGTTCCAGGCGATAAAGTTCTCCGGAGTGAATGCCGCCTGGCTACCGAAACGTTCCTGAACCGCCGGGAGCAGATGGGTCAGAAACGCATTGCTGCGCCCGAGCTGCATTTCAAAGAACAGGCTTTGCGACTCGTGAATGGCCGTGGAGCGCGCCAGAGCGACAGGCTGGCCGAGCCAGTTGCGCGGCAGATTTTGTTCATAGCGCGCATGGCCGGTTTCGTGGATCACGCCAAACAGCGCGCTGAGCAGCTCGTTTTCGTCGTAGCGGGTGGTGATGCGGACATCTTCCGGCACACCGCCGCAGAATGGGTGGGCGCTGACATCGAGGCGGCCAGCGTTAAAGTCGAAGCCGAGCGTTTTCATCGCTTCTAACCCCAGCTCGCGCTGGATGGCGGTCGGGAACGGACCCTGCGGCGGCACGTACGACTGCTGGGCCTGCTTCTCGACGACCTGGGCGAGCAGATCCGGCAGCCAGGATTTGAGGTCGGCAAACAGACCGTCCAACCGGGCGCTGGTCATGTCCGGTTCAAAAATATCCAGCAGCGCGTCGTAAGGGGTACAGCCTTTGGCCTCGGCGCGCAGGCGCGCTTCTTCCCGACTCAACTTCACCACCTCTTTCAGGTTGGCGGAAAATCCCTGCCAGTCGTTAGCCGGGCGCTGGCTACGCCAGGCGTGTTCGCATTTGCTGCCCGCCAGCGATTTGGCTTCGACCAACGATTCTGGCAACAGGGAAGCCTGCTGATAGTGGCGGGTCATCTCGCGCAGATTGGCTTGTTCCACGTCGTTCAAATCTTCACTTTCTGCATTGCGCAGCAGTTCGGCCACTTTTTTATCGGTCAGGATCTGATGTTGCAGCACGCTCAGTTCCGCCAGCGCCTCACCCCGGGCGGCGCTGCCGCCTGCGGGCATCATGGTGAACATGTCCCAACTGGCGATGGAGGAGAGGTGCGAGAAACGGGACAGGCGTTGGAAGGTCGTGACAAGTGACTGATAGGATGACTCTTTTTTCATTGTTAATTCTCATCGTGAGTTGGGCAGATGATAAGGAGCATACAGCCCTTCAGGCGCGATTCAAGCACTTGCCGTTCACTGAAGTAGCCTTGTTTTCTCTAAAGCCATCTTCAACCTTAACGCAGCCGCTTATGCAGACGGCTGGCCACCAGCAGCGCCGCACACAGCATCAGAGCAATAAACGCCCCCACGCCATCCCAGCCGTATTGATGCCAGAACACCCCGCCGAGCGTCCCGGCGATGCTGGAACCCAGATAATAACTGAACAGATACAGCGACGAGGCCTGGCCTTTGGCGCGGCGCGCGCGCGGGCCAATCCAGCTGCTGGCGACCGAGTGAGCCGCGAAAAATCCCGCCGAAAACAGCAGCATGCCCGCGAAAATAATCCAGATATTCGCGAGTAACGTCATCAGCACGCCTGCCAGCATAATGCCCGTCGAGGCCAGCATCACCGGGCCACGCCCGAAGCGCATGGTCATGGCCCCGGCCTTCGGTGAACTCCAGGTCCCGGTCAGATAGGCGACCGACAGCAGGCCGACCAACGCCTGGCTCAGATGCCAGGGGGCGAGCATCAGCCGGTAGCCAATGTAGTTAAACAGGGTGACAAAAGAGCCCATCAGCAGAAAACCGGTGAGGAACAGCAGCGGCAGGCCTTTATCGCGCCAGTGCAGGCGAAAGTTAATCAGCAAGGTTTTTGGTCGCAAGGCAGTCGGGCGAAAGTGGCGCGACTCCGGCAGAATTTTCCAGAACATCAGCGCAGCGGCCAGCGCAAAGCAGCCAATCACGGCCAGCGCAATCCGCCAGCTTAAGAAGTCAGTAAAGACGCCACTCAACAACCGCCCGCTCATCCCGCCAATCGAATTGCCGCTGATATACAACCCCATTGAGAACGCGACAAAGCTGGGATGGATCTCCTCGCTCAGGTAGGTCATGCCTACCGCCGCCACGCCGCTCAGGGAGAGCCCAATCAGCGCGCGCATCACCAGGATCCCGTGCCAGCTGGTCATCATCGTCAACAGTAACGTACAGATCGAAGCCAGCAGCAGGGCAGTGACCATCACCTGTTTGCGCCCGATGGCATCGGAGAGGGGGCCGGTAAACAGCAGCCCGACGGCCAACATCCCGGTAGAAACAGAGAGCGAAATACTGCTGCTGGCAGGGCTGACGCCAAATTCCCGGGAGAGCACCGGCAGGATCGGCTGCACGCAGTAGAGCAGGGCGAAGGTGGCCAGTCCGGCGGAGAACAGCGCCAGCGTGACGCGCATAAACTGCGGGGTGCCGCGCTTGATCAGCTGAACTGGCTGCGGCTTGTTGGTTAGGGTTTCGATCTCGCCGGTCGCGGCGATATCTGCGGACAGTGTACGACTCACGTAAATTCCTTGCTTCAACATCCCCGTGATTATGGGTGACGGGTATGACCACAAGGATCAGGGTAGGAAAATGTAAATATTCTGTCTAATATATTAATAATCTTAAATGATACTTTTAAAATATGAATATCGAACTGCGTCATCTGCGCTACTTTGTCGCCGTCGCTGAAGAGCTGCATTTTGGCCGTGCAGCGGCGCGGCTGAACATCTCTCAGCCGCCGCTGAGCCAGCAAATTCAGGCGCTTGAACAGCAGATTGGCGCCCGCCTGCTGGCGCGCACCAACCGCAGCGTGGGGTTAACGGCGGCCGGAAAACAGTTTCTGGCCGATAGCCGTCAGATCCTCGGCCAGGTTGACGAAGCCGCAGCCAGAGCCGCCAGACTGCACCACGGCGAGACCGGCGAGCTCCGGCTGGGTTTTACCTCCTCCGCGCCCTTTATCAGCGCGGTATCGGAGACCCTCTCGTCGTTTCGTCGCGTCTATCCGGACGTGCATATCCAGACCCGGGAGATTAACACCCGGGAGCAGATTACGCCGCTCAACGAAGGCTCCCTCGACCTCGGCCTGATGCGCAATACGCCGCTGCCGGACACCTTAGCGTGGCAGTGCATCCTGCGTGAACCGCTGCTGGCGATGATCCACCGTGAGCACCCGCTGGCGGTGAAGCCGGTCGTCACGCTGGCTGAACTGGCACAGGAGCCGTTTGTCTTTTTCGACCCGCATGTCGGTACCGGTCTGTACGACGATATCCTCGGCCTGATGCGCCGCTACGGGCTCGCACCGGTGATTGCCCAGGAAGTGGGTGAGGCGATGACCATTATTGGCCTGGTGGCGGCGGGGCTTGGGGTGTCGATCCTGCCCGCCTCGTTCAGACGCGTGCAACTGAGTGAAATGCGCTGGGTGCCCATCGCCGAACCCGATGCCGTTTCCGAAATGTGGCTGGTGTGGCCAAAGCATCATCAACTGAGCGCAGCGGCACAGCGTTTCAAAATACAGTTGATTACCGCCTCGCCGGGTGGCTAAAGCCGAAAATATGGGGGCAAAAACGTGCTGCAAATCACAAGCCTAAGTAAAAATTTGACGATTACTGTAGAAGTGCTTCACCATAGCCCACAGTTTATTTCGAAGCGCGAAAATAAGGGAGTAGGTGGTGGTTGCTGATAGTCAGCCTGGGCACATAGATCAGATTAAGCAGACCAATGCAGGAGCGGTATATCGCCTGATTGATCAGCTTGGCCCGGTCTCGCGTATCGATCTTTCCCGTCTTGCACAGCTGGCGCCCGCCAGTATCACCAAGATTGTGCGTGAAATGCTCGAAGCCCATCTGGTGCAGGAAACGGAAATTCAGGAGCCGGGCAGTCGTGGCCGTCCGGCCGTGGGGCTGATGGTGGAAACCGAAGCCTGGCACTATCTCTCTTTGCGCATCAGCCGGGGCGAAATTTACCTCGCGCTGCGCGATCTGAGCAGCAAGCTGGTAGTGGAAGACCGGCTCGAGCTGGCGCTGCATGCCGAGCAGCCGCTTGAGCAGCGCATCGTCGCGCTTATCGATCAGTTCTTTATCCATCATCAGCACAAGCTGGAGCGTCTGACATCCATTGCCATTACCCTGCCGGGGATCATTGATACCGAAAACGGCATTGTGCACCGGATGCCGTTTTACGAAGACGTCAAAGAGATGCCGCTGGGCGAAGTGCTGAAAAATCATACCGGCGTACCGGTTTATATTCAGCATGACATCAGCGCCTGGACGATGGCCGAGGCCTTGTTCGGTGCCTCCCGTGGCGCGCGTGATGTGATTCAGGTGGTGATTGATCACAACGTGGGCGCCGGAGTGATCACCGACGGTCGTCTGCTGCATGCCGGGAGCAGTAGCCTGGTGGAGATTGGCCATACGCAGGTCGATCCTTACGGCAGACGCTGCTACTGCGGCAACCACGGCTGTCTGGAGACCATTGCCAGCGTCGACAGCGTACTGGAGATGGCGCAGGTGCGCTTAAGCCAGTCGATGAGTTCGACGCTGCACGGTCAGCCACTGACCGTGGAATCGCTCTGCAAAGCGGCTCAGCAGGGGGATTTACTGGCGAAAGATATTATTACCGGGGTGGGCACCCATATCGGGCGTATTCTCGCCATCATGGTGAATTTATTTAATCCGCAAAAAATTCTTATCGGTTCCCCGCTGAGTCAGGCGGCGGATGTGCTGTTCCCGGCGATTGCCGACTGTATCCGCCAGCAGTCTCTCCCGGCCTACAGCAAGCACATCGCGGTAGAAAGCACCCAGTTCACCAATCAGGGGACGATGGCGGGCGCGGCGCTGGTGAAAGATGCCATGTATAACGGCTCGCTGCTGATCCGTCTGTTGCAGGGTTAACTGTTTTTTATAAATTTACCAAAAATTGCGCTATCTCAAGCTGAACAGATGGCGCATGCCTTAGACTCCCCCCACTGAATTATTTCCTTGGCTTATATTTTCAAAGCATAACGGTGGAGTGAGTGATGCTTAAGCGTTTCTTTGTAACGGGTACTGATACGTCCGTCGGCAAGACGGTGGTATCCCGCGCCTTGCTGCAATCTCTGATGGCAGGCGGTAAAACCGTGGCAGGGTACAAACCGGTAGCCAAAGGCAGTAAACAGACGCCAGAAGGGTTGCGCAATAAAGATGGCCTGGTGCTGCAAAGCGTCTCATCCCTCGAGCTGCCTTATCACGAGATTAACCCGATTGCCCTCAGCGAAGACGAAAGCAGCGTGGCGCACAGCGGGCTGGTCAATTACACCCTGCTGTCAAACGGCCTTGCCAGTCTGAGCGAGAAGGTCGATCACGTGGTGGTCGAAGGAACCGGCGGCTGGCGGAGTTTGATGAACGATTTGCGGCCGCTCTCCGAGTGGGTGGTGCAGGAGCAACTGCCGGTACTGCTGGTGGTGGGCATCCAGGAAGGCTGCATCAACCATGCGCTGCTGACCGCGCAGGCCATTGCCAATGATGGCCTGCCGCTGGTGGGCTGGGTGGCAAACCGCATCAACCCGGGGCTGGCGCACTACGCTGAAATCATCCAGGTGCTGAGTAAAAAACTCCCGGGCCCGCTGGTGGGTGAGCTGCCTTATCTGCCGCGTGCCGAGCAGCGCGAGCTGTCGCAGTATATCGATTTAACGCGGCTCGGCCGCGCGCTCACCGTAGATCGCGTTCTGGCGTAGCGCCCGCGACAGCGTTGACGCCAGCACGCAGGCCAGCAGTAAACCGGGCAGGAGCGCATATTGCCCGGTCATTTCACAGACCATCAGCGCCGACATCACTGGCGCATGGGTGGTGGCAGCCAGCAGAGTGGCCATGCCGGTCAATCCCAACAATGTTGCCATCTCCGCCTGCGGCAGCCAGATCCCGGCCAACTGCGCAAACAGCATTCCTGACGCCATGCCAATAAACAGCGTTGGCGTAAATACCCCTCCCGGCGCACCGGACCCACTGCTCGCCAGCACCGCCAGCATCTTACATAAAAACACCCCAGCGAGAATCGACAGTAACGGCGGCGACAGCAGCCAGGCCTGCACCACACTGTAGCCGTTTCCCCAGACCGATGGCGTGAGAAGCGACAGCCCCCCGACGATCGCCCCGCCGAGCGCGAGCTGCAAGGGCACCGGGAGCTTCAGGCGTAGGAACAGGCTGTGGCTGGCGTCCATCAGCCACATCAGTACCGGGCCGCCGACACCGGCCAGCAAGCCCAGCGCGAACATCAGGCCATAGTCTGCGCCGTCGGGCGCGGCGCTCAGATGCACCTCATACAGCAGGCTGGCACCAGGGCTCAGCAGGCGGGTAGTCAACAGAGCTACCACCGCGGCGATGATCACCGGGCCGAGCGAGGCCAACATTAAAGTGCCAAACAGGATCTCGGCGATAAACAAGCTACCCGCCAGCGGAGCATGATAGGCGCTGGCCATCCCGGCCGCTGCGCCGCAGGCAATCCACAGTTTCCACTCGCATTGCGGGGTAAAACGGCGGGCAAAAAACGAGGCCGCCAGCGCGGCCAGCAGGATCATTGCCCCTTCGCGGCCGATAGCGCTACCGCTGGCGACCACCAGCAGCGACGCCAGCGATTTTACCAGGCTGGCGGCATAGTCGAACTCACCGTTTTCGGTTTCCAGCGCTTCCATATAGTCGGTGGGGGCGTGCGGACGCTGTTGGTTCATGCGCTGCCATCCCCACAGCAGCAAACCTGCCGCCAGCCCGCCCAGCGCCGGGGTTAACGCCCGTCGCCAGGGGGCTAGCCCGCTGGCGGCGTTTACCAGACTGCCGCTGTCGTTACTGAGTAACAGCCACTCCAGCAGATACATGGCATGACGGAACACGGCCACGGCCAGCGCGGCCAGCACGCCGGTGACGGTGGCAATCAGCAGTCGGCGGAACATCGCGCGGATGTCGGGGTACGCATGAAGACGTTGCATGGGTTACGCGTAGTGAAGAGGGGATACAATATTGTGGCGGCAAAACACGGGGTTAGCAAAAGGAATGGGTGCGATGGTGCATGGATTACTCCCTCTCCCGTTGGGAGAGGGCTGGGGTGAGGGGAAACATGTTGGCACCTGTGGTCGTTCCGTTCACCTTAGGTTCCGCATTTCTTTATATGCTGCGTCACTTGTGAACGTGTAAAGGGGGCTTGCCGCCACCCCCTTTACAATCCCGGCTCCCGGCAACGAAAATCGTCGTTGTAACCTCGGTATCCACATATCGTAATTTATTGCTTTAAGAACATTAGCTCTCGCTAAAAATGTTCAGCGCCCGGCGCGTGCGGCCTGAGCTCAGATACTCCGCAATATAGTCCTGCGAAATTTCGCCGTTATAGCGTCCGTCCTCGTCAACAATCGGCATCCAGCTGGCGTTGCTCTCATACAGACGCGAGAGCACCACGCGCAGGTTGTCTTCGGCTTTGCCGGTCATGCGGAACGGGTGCAGCAGCTCGCCGCAGGTTCCGCTGGCGTGGCGGGCTTCGCGGCGTTTCACAAAGCCCAGCGGTTTGCCCTCGTCATCCACCACGGTGATCGCGCGGATATCGTTGTCGTCCATGGTGGCAAACGCCTCCGGCAGCGAGGTAGAGGCGCGCACGGTAATGGTGGGTTGTTGGTCGGTCACGTCACCTGCAGAGACAAGCAGCAGGCGTTTCAATGTGCGGTCCTGGCCGACAAAGGAACCGACAAACTCGTTCGCCGGTTTGGCCAGCAGTTCGTCCGGGCTGGCGCACTGGACGATTTTCCCCTGACGGAATACCGCGATGCGGTCGCCCAGCTTCAGCGCCTCATCAATATCATGGCTCACCAGCATCACCGTCTTTTTCAGCTTGCGCTGCATCTCGAGGAACTGATTCTGGATCACCTCGCGGTTGATCGGGTCGACCGCGCCGAAGGGTTCATCCATCAGCAGCACCGGGGGATCCGCCGCCAGGGCACGGATCACGCCGATACGCTGCTGCTGCCCGCCGGACATTTCGCGCGGATAGCGGTTCAGAAACTTATGCGGATCCATCGCCACCATATCCATCAGCTCTTCGGCGCGGCTTTTACAGCGCGCTTTGTCCCAGCCCAGCATGCGCGGCACGACGGTGATGTTCTCTTCGATGGTCATGTTCGGGAACAGGCCAATCTGCTGGATAACGTAGCCGATGTTGCGGCGCAGAGTGACGGTGTCCATCCCGCTGGTGTCTTCGCCGTTAATCAGGATGTTGCCGCTGCTCGGCGTAATCAGTCGGTTAATCATCTTCAGAGTAGTGGTTTTCCCGCAGCCGGACGGGCCGAGCAGGACGCACATTTCCCCTTCCGGCACATTCAGGTTGACGTTATCCACGGCCTTCACGCCCTGACCGTTTTTCTGTGAAAATTGTTTGGTGAGGTTTTCCAGTTTTATCATTATCGAATCCCCTTTGGAGTCAGAACGACCTGCAGACGATGCAGCAACGCATCGAGCACAATCGCTAAAAGACAAATCATCAATGCGCCAGCAATCAACATACGAATATCACTCCCACCGATGCCGTTCAGCAGCAGCAGACCCAGCCCGCCCGCGCCAATCACCGCGGCAATTGCCATCACGCCGATGTTCATTACCACCGCAGTACGAATGCCGCCGAAAATCACCGGCAAAGCCATCGGAATCTCTACCCAGCGCAGACGCTGCCAGAAGGTCATCCCGATGCCGCGACCCGCTTCACGCAGGCCGGGCGGCAGGCTGTCCAGCGCGGTGTGGGTATTACGCACAATTGGAAGCAGCGAATAGAGGAACACGGCGGTGATCGCCGGCAGGGCGCCAATCCCCTGACCGATCAGCGAAAACAGCGGGATCATCAGGCCAAACAGGGCAATCGACGGGATAGTCAACACCAGGGTGGCAATCCCCAGCACCGGCGTCGCCAGCCATTTATGCCGGACAATCAAAATCCCCAGCGGCACGCCAATGATAATGGCCAGGCCCACGGCCAGCGCCACCAGCCACAGGTGCTGCAGCGTCAACGTTAATAAATAGTCCCAGTTATCAAGAATGTAGTGAACGGTATCCATAGCGCCTCCTACAGCAACTGTTTGCTACGCAGGAACTCACGGGCGACCTGCTGGGGTGACTGATGATCGATATCCACCTTCTTGTTAAGATCGGCGATAACGTCGTTGTTAAGCTGGGCGGAGAGGGTGTTCAGCGCCTCGTCCAGGCCCGGATTGGCCTCCAGGGTGTCTTTACGCACCACCGGGGTCACCGCATAGCTTGGGAAGAAGCCTTTATCATCTTCCAGCACTTTCAGGTCAAAGCCCTTCACGCGCCCGTCGGTGGTGTAGATAAGCCCGGCATCGACAAAACCATCGCGCACCGCGTTATAAACCAGCCCTGGGTCCATCTGGCGGATCTGCGGGCGATCCAGCTCCATCTTGTACGCCGCCTGCAGCGGTTTCATTCCGTCGCTGCGTCCGCTGAACTCCAGGTCTAAGCCCAGCAGCCAGTTGTTATCCGGATCGGTTTTACGGACCTGCTCAATCTTCGCTACCAGCTCCGACATGGTGTTGATATGTTCTGCTTCGGCGCGCTTGCGCTGCATCGCAAAGGCATAGGTATTGTTCATGTTCGCCGGGTTGAGCCACACCAGGCCGTGCTTCGCGTCCAGCCGTTTCACCGTGTTGTAAGATTCCTGCGGCGACATGCGTTCGTTGATGTGGTTAAAGATGATCAGCGATGTACCGGTGTATTCCCAGGTCATATCGACCTGCTTGTTGATCATCGCGTTACGGGAAATCACCGTCGCAATATTGGTTTGCGGCTGCACCTGAAAGCCTTTCTTCTGCAGATACTGCACGGTCATCGCCGACAGAATGTGCTGCTCGGTAAAGCTCTTGGTCGCCAGAACCAGCGGCGCGGCGAACGTCTGGCTGGTAAAGAGCGCGGCAGCGCAGAGCGCCGTCAGGCTGGAGAACAGTCTCATAAAAGCTCCTTGTTATTGTTATTGTGCGAGATGCGGGCTCATCAAACGCCCCAGCGCCGCCAGCAGCGTATCCAGAATTAAAGCGAACAGGGCAGTGGCAGCAGCACCCAGGATCAGCGTCGGGAAGTCGTTCAGGTAGATCCCAGGGAAAATCAGCTCGCCATAGCTGCTGGCGCCAATCAGGAAGGCCAGCGGTGCGGTACCGACGTTAATCGCCGTGGCGATGCGGATCCCGGAGAGCATCACCGGCCAGGCGTTAGGAATTTCGACCTGACGCAGACGCTGACCTTTGGTCATCCCGATACCGTTCGCCGCTTCCAGCAGCGATGCCGGCACCGAGCACAGCCCGGCATAGGTGTTACGCACAATCGGCAGCAACGAGGCCAGGAACAGGGCGATGATGGCCGGCGTATCACCGATGCCAATCACCACCATCGCCAGCGCCAGTACCGCCAGCGGTGGCAGGGTGTTACCCACGTTAAAGATTTGCATCGCGTATTCAGCAAACCCTTTCGCCGCCGGGCGGCTCAGGAGAATACCGCTTGGGATACCGACCAGCAGGGCAAAGAACATCGAGGAGAAAACCAGGAGCAGGTGCTGTTGGCCAAGATAGACAAGGTCAACCTGGCGCGCTTTGATCGTCTCCAGTCCAATTCCCCAGGTGAGGAGGGCGAGGGCCACGATAATTGCGCCGACAAAAAGCAGCGAACGTTTGAGTAATGGATGCATTGCGGTGTGTCTCCCTGTACGCATGCGTTATAGCAACCACCGGTTGCCTGTTGTTATGCCATGATTCGGCAGGGGTATTTCAGCTATAGCAACGGAATGTAAAGGGTTCCAGCGAAGCGGCAAAATGAGTAACCCTATGAAAATAAGGACAACGTAGCTAAAGCCTGATGGGATAAGGGCTGAAAGAGGGTAGACAGAATAGTCCTAAAGAGAAAACGGGAAAGTGACACCGTAACATCTTGTTAAGCACCCGCACGGCTGGCGTGCGGGTTTGAGCGGGCTACAGCATGCCGTTGTTGCCGTGGCGTAAAAAGGCCGGGCGCTGATGTAAACGTGCGAACCAGGCGTCAATGGCGGGCACGGCGGGATGGTCCAGGGGCGTCATCTTCCAGCGGTTCACCGATAACCCCAGCACCACGTCGGCGAGCGTAAAGGTGTCGCCTGCCGCCCAGGCGCGGGTGCGTTGTAATTGCTGTTCCAGGATCGCAATACAGTGATTCCACTCTTTGATTCCCGCCGCGATGCGGGCGGGATCGTTATAGTCCGGGTTTTTACGCCCCAGCGCCGGGAAGGCATAGCGCCAGGCGTTGTTAAATTCGCTGGCCTGCCAGTCCATCCAGCGCTCGACATTGGCACAGGCCTGCATATGTGTGGGCAGCAGGTCGTCGCGTCCGGCTTTACGCGCCAGATAGCGGCAAATGGCGTTGGATTCCCAGAGCACGAAATCGCCATCAATCAATACCGGCACCATGGCGTTGGGATTTAAGGCGCGAAAGGCGTCCGTTTCTGTTGAGGCAAAGCCGCTGCCGTAATCCTGCTGTTGATACGCCAGGCCCGCTTCTTCGCAGGTCCAGAGTACTTTGCGCACGTTGATAGAGGTAGTTTTGCCAAGAATGTTGAGCATGGAACGGGCGTCCTGTGGGGGAAGGTGTAAACACAATACAGGAGTCGCGAAAGGGGGTCAGGGCAAATTTGGGTGGGGGTGGGGGGTTATCTCAGTCCGGCACGCCCTTTATTCACCGTCCGGGGCGTGCCGGTACATTGTCCGACCTAAATTAATGCGCAAATAACGCAATCAAAATAATAATAGGGATCGGGACGCCGAGAAATAATAACAGTAAAGAACGCATTTTTTATTCTCCTGAACAGTTACTCGCAAATTTTATAAGTCACGTTGACGGCCACCAAAGGTCGCACAAAGGCTGGCAATAAAGGCACCTGACAACAGCGAAACAAATGTCCACAACGCAAGGTAACTTGACGTTTTACGCGCTTTATCGGCTGCTTCTTTTGCCTGGGCTTTAACTTCCTGCACCTTGGCTTGCGCCTTGGTGTAAATATCCTGGACCCGTTTCTCTGCCTCTTGTTGATTCATTCCGGTATTTTGCGCCACTAAGCTGGCGACATATTTAAGGTCATCTGCCGGAAGTGCCCCGGTATTGATGCTGTTAAGGAAAATGCTGGCGACCTCTGCAGATTGTGCTGGCGTAACAGGTTTCGCCTGGGGTTGAGCGGATGTCATCGCGCCCGTGGATTGCATATCTGTTGCAGCAGGATTACTTCCTTGTGCCGGGTTGGTGGTGGCTCTGAATAAAGAGTTAACGAAATAACCCATTGATCCGTCGGATTCACCCTTCGACGCGCTCGCCATACCGGTCATCGATAATGCTGATGCTCCCCCCGCTACCGAACCGATGGCTTTTGCGCCACCGCCGATAATAGAGCCAATGGCGCTGGTTAATAACATTGCTGAGACCAGTGCTGCCACCGCCCACGCAAGGAATCCATGCGCCGTATCGCGGAAATAAACCTCATCAGTATGCGTATCGACCCATTTAGACCGCAGGCGACCGGCCAGATAGCCTCCCATCCCGGATGCTGCAATTTGCGTGAACATCAGCCATGCAATCGTGGCGATACCTATTGTGCCGGCATCCACCCCGTGATTCCCGTAGGGAGAAACTGACGACAGCCCCAAACCGACACCCAACATCAGTAACAGCATGGCTAAAGACGCGGCGCCGGCTGCACCGGCAAATATTGCGCCCCAGGAAACGGCACTGCTATTTGTGGTGGGGAGAGAGACGTATTGTTCAATATTCCCGCTGCCAACAGATGAGCGTGGAACGGGGGTATATTCACTTGTCATATCAAATGTCCCAATCAATATAATCCAGAAACGGCATGCCTGTAATTTCCATGAAGTTAAGCCATAAAATAATCTCATGGTGATTACATGCTTATTGTTGGCGTGATGTGAGTTATCAGCCAAAAATTCACTCCGTGAAATGTACGGTGATAACCATAAATCACTGATCTAATAGTAGTAGAGGGTTTTCAATTAACCATCGGTTGCTTAAAAAAATAAAAGAGTAAGGGCTAACGCATTGAAATAAGAAGCGTTAGTGATTTTTTATATTTACGCTTCGCTTAACCTTGCGTTGTAGGAATATTCTTAAGGCGTGAAGGTTGTTTTTAATCTTAGCGGCTGGTTAGGAATTGTCTTTATTTTCCTGTGAGCCACATAAAATAAAAAATATAGCTAAGCTTATTCAGGCAATACCCAACTTACCGGCCCCAAGTGGGCAATAACAGGAGTTTGAAGATGAACGAAGATCGCATTAGCGGTAACTGGAAGCAGTTCAAAGGTAAAGTGCAGGAACAATGGGGTAAGCTCACCAACGATGATATGGATGTTGTAGAAGGAAAACGTGAGCAACTGGCTGGACGCATTCAGGAGCGTTACGGCTACACCAAAGAGCAAACTGAGAAAGAGATGAAAACCTGGGAAGATCACAACCGTTACAAATGGTGATTCTTCTGGCAGCCCGTTCCGGGCTGCCCTCACGTTTCCTTAGCGCTTAGGGCCTAAACCCCTGGCGATGTCATTTTACCCGGTTGCACTTCCACAATATTCCCCCCCATCATCTGTGCTTCTGCTTCGCTGTGGGTGACCATCAGCGCGGTCTGGCCCGCTTCGCGTAAAATATCCCGCACCTCCTGGCCGATACGTTCCCGCGTGCGGCTGTCGAGGCTGGAGAAGGGTTCATCCAACAGCAGAATTTGCGGACGCGGCGCGAGGGCACGCGCCAGCGCCACCCGCTGCTGCTGCCCACCGGACAGCTGGTGGGGATAGTGGCGGGCATGGCTGCCCAGCTCGACCATCTTCAGCAGCGTATCGACCCGCTGCGACTGCTGGGCGCGGGGCAATCGACGCAAACCAAAAGCGATATTCTCTTCGGCGGTAAGGTGCGGGAACAGGGCGTAATCCTGAAAAACCATTCCCGTTTGCCGCTTTTCCGGCGGCAGATGCAGACGGGGGCCCGCGACCTGCTGGCTGGCGATGTAAATAGCACCCACGCTAACCCGCTCAAACCCGGCTATCGCCCTCAGGACGGTGGTTTTTCCGCAGCCGGATGCTCCCAGCAGGCAGGTCAGTTCCCCTTTGCCAATCGCGAGGGAAAAGCCGTTCAACACCCGGTGCTGGCCGCCGCCGTAAGCAACGTGGATATTCTCCAGACGCAGCGCACTCTCTGACATCATCTGTTCCTTAGCCTCGACGCTGATGACGCATCAGCAGGATCACCGGCAGGACGCCTGCCAGCACAATCAACAGGGCGGCGATGGCCCCGTCTTCATACGTACCACGCGCCGCTTCGGCGTAAAGCAGGGTGGCGAGGGTTTCAAAGTTAACCGGGCGCAGCAGCAAGGTGGTGGGCAGCTCTTTCATGGCGTCGGCAAACACCAGCAGAGCGCTGCTGACCAGCGCCGGTCGCAGCAGCGGAAAGTGGACGCGGGTAAAGGTGCGGCCACCGCTTTCGCCAAGCGATCGTGAGGCCTGCTCAAGCGTCGGCGGAATACGCGCCAGTCCGGAATCCAGCGCCCCGATGGCAATGGTCTGAAAGCGGATCGCACAGCAGATAACCAGCAGAATACCCGCCGACATTAGCGGCAGCCCCCGCATGCCCAGCAGGTCTGCCAGCCATCTGTCCAGCGTCATCGCGGGCGTCAGAAAACCGATAGCCAGAATGGTGCCCGGTACGGCGTAGCCCAGCGAGGCCAGCCGCATCACCCCGCGACGCACCCCCGGGACCGGATTGCCCAGCGCCATGTGCCGCGCGTTCCATGCCACGACCATACTCACCGTTACCACCACCAGGGTCACGCCTGCGGCCAGCGTCAGGGTATTTTGCAGCGCGCCCAGCAGCTGGGATGAGAGCGGCGAATCGTCCGCCAGCCGCTTTGCGCTCTCCCAGGCGAGAAAGCTGACCGGGGCGACAAACCCCAGCACCACGGGCAGGGCCACCAGCGCACACAGCAGGCCGCCGCGCCAGCCGCATACCTTAACCGGTGCCATTTCGCGACTGCTGCGGCTGCTAAAACCCTGCTTCGAGCGGCCATGAAGCTCAACCGACAAAATAGCGAAAATTAACACCAGCATCAGGCAGGCGATTTGTGCCGCGGCGGCGAGATCGGAGCGGGTAATCCAGGTGGTATATACCGTGACCGTCAGGGTCTGGACGCCAAGAAACTCGGAAGCGCCGATGTCATTCAGGGTTTCGAGCAGGGCCAGGCTCAGCCCGACCGCCAGCGCCGGGCGTGCCATCGGCAGCGCCACCCGGAAGAACGCTCCCGTGGCGCTACAGCCGAGGGTCCGCGCTGCCTCCAGCAGGTTGGCCGGTTGGCTGATAAACATCGCCCGGGTGGTTAAATAGACGTAGGGATACAGCACCAGCCCAAGCAGCAGGATCGCCCCGGGTAAGGAGCGCAGGTCCGGCAGGCGGAACTGGCGCGGGCTGTCATAACCCAGCATCCAGCGCAGCGCGGTTTGCAGCGGACCAATCGGGTGCAGCAGATCCAGCCAGGCAAAGGCCACAATGTAGGTAGGCATCGCCAGCGGCAGCAGCAGCGCCCAGCTCAGCAGCTGGCGGCCCGGGAACGACCAGGCGGTTACCGCCCAGGCGCAGCCGACGCCAATCATCGTCACCATCAGCCCCACGCCCGTCAGCAGCAGGGCGGTGTTCATGACGGCGGTGGGCAGCACAAAGCGCAGCAGGTGCTGCCAGTGGGAGAGATCCGCGTGGAAAGCCTGCCAGACCAGCGCCAGAATCGGGGCGCAGACGCCCAGCGCAATCAGGATTGCGGTAAGGTTCAGGGGGGTAAAAAGCGACTGCGGCCCGGAAACCAGGCCGCGGATCGTGGTTAATCCCGACGATTTATTGATCGAATCCAACTTTATCTACCAGCAGGCTTGCCTGTTTACGGTGCTTCACAATCTCGGTCAGCGGGATGTTGTCGACGTTAATCTCGCCGATAGCTTCGCTGATAATCGGATCCAGCGCCACGCCCTTCAGCACCGGGTATTCATAGTTGGCTCTGGCATAGATTTGCTGAGCAGGTGCGGAGACTAAGTACTCCATCAGCTTAATGGCGTTGTCTTTATTGGGCGCATGGCGTGCAACGGCCGCGCCGCTGATATTGACGTGGGTGCCGCCATTTTCGAATGTCGGTTTCACGACTTTGATGGCATCCCCCCATTTGCGGGCATCGCTGCCTTCTTTGGCGCTCTTCATCTGCCCCACGTAGTAAGAGTTGGCCAGGCCCATATCACAGATCCCGCCAAGGATATCGCGGGCAACGTCGCGGTCACCGCCGGTGGCTTTACGCGCCAGGTTGTCCTTCACGCCGCGCAGCCAGGTTTCGGTTTTGGCTTCGCCATGGTGGGAGATCATCGCCGCCACCAGCGCGGTATTGTAAGGATGCTGGCCAGAGCGCAGGCAGACTTTGCCTTTAAACTCCGGGCTGGCGAGCTGCTCGTAATGCCACTTGTCGATCGGCAGATCTTTGTCGGCATACAGCACCCTGGCGCGCATGGACAGCGCAAACCACTGGTTATCCTCAGCACGCAGGTTGGTCGGGATCGCCGCTTTCAGGGTGGCTGAATCCACCGGCTGGGTCACACCCGCCTCGACCAGATCAACCAGGTTACCGACATCGACGGCCATCAGCAGATCGGCGGGGGAGTTTGCGCCTTCGGCTTTGACTCTCTCCAGCATGCCGTCCTTGATGTAGACGGTGTTCACTTTGATCCCGCTACTCTGGGTCCAGCTATCAAGCAGCGGCTGAATCAGGCCGGGTTCACGGGTGGTGTACAGGGTTAGATCGTCGTTCGCCATGGCGGAGAAGCTTACGGGGATCATCAGAGCGGATGCCAGCGTGATGCGGCGCAGTCCGGCGCGAGGCAAAGCAAACTGTTTCATTGCGTGTTTTCCTGTTGAGAGAGAGTCAAAACAAACCCAGCCTGAACACTCATCACTGAGTGATTAATTGATAATCAATATCATTTACTTTGTTATATAATTAAAACAATTATTACATTGCTTTACATTGTCAGGTGGGGAAGACCCCTGTCCCGGCCCCAGGTCGCGCCTTTCTGGAAGACGCCTCGCAAACCCTGAAAGTAACTCTGGGTAATTAAGGGTTAGCTCTTTTTTTCACTGAATTAGGGTCGTAAAGTGACTGCGTTGCGGCACATCCGCAATCGGGCGTAGGAACCCGTATTCCACATTGCGATATCACGATGTCGCGGCAGCGCTGATTTTTTGCTATCACGGTGGCGCTGGCGGAGCAGCTGCAAGGCTGGCCGTTTTCTATGTGGGCGGTATTCCTACCTCTGTCAGCGCTGCCCCCCGAGCGTAGGAACTCACCGGGTGGTTAATGGAATTACATGTAGAGGATGCCAAGATGGCTACTATCCCAACCCTGTTGCACTCAAAATCTGACGAAAGCGTTGTTGATCACCTTATTGCCCGGCCACTGCCGGAGTCGGCAGATCGCTTTGAGGTCGCCGATAACTGCACTGCCCTGGTCTGCGTGCTGATTGAAACCGACGACAGCGCCACCCGCGCCGTACTTTGTGACCGTTTGCTGCACGCCCTGGGCCAGCTGCGAGCCCTCTGCGATACCGAGCTGCCACCGGCGCTTATCGCGCAATTGATCGAGGGGGAAAAACTCACCTCCAGCGTGCCGGACTGCTGGCAGGAAACATCGGTGCAATTGGACTACGCCATGGCGCTCACGCAGGCCATTGCAGGCGGAACGCTGCCCGCCGAGGTTGCGAAAGCATTAACGGGGCTGCTGCACGATATGGTCTGGCTGCTGGCTGAGTATGTGAAGGAGCCGTATATCAGCGCGCACTGAACACGCCAGTTCAGAGGGTGATGTGATGAAGGGGCTCGGTGAGCCCCTTTGCGATGTGGGAGGGGCAGTAAGTCACTACCGTTGGGAACCGTTACGCTCCCCCGGTGTGCGTCCGTTTGTGGCTGTGGATTAGACCGTATCTGATTTTGTCCTCAACACATGGCTGCGGTTTACCGAACAGATAGCCTTGGGCGAGATCGCAGCCCAGAGCCTGCAGACTTTCCAGTTGATCCTCGGTTTCAACACCTTCTGCAACCGCCTTCATATTGAGGGACTTCGCCATGCCAGTGATGAGTCTGATGATATTCAGCGCGTCTTCCTGAGTCGATACCGAATTTACAAACGACTTGTCGATTTTGATTTTATCGAAGGCCAGTTTACTCAGCCGCGAAAGTGAAGAGTAACCCGTACCAAAATCATCGATGGAAATTTTCACACCCCATTCTCTGAGCTTATTCAGGGTGTTCAGCGGCGTACTGTTCTCGGTAAACAGGGAGGACTCCGTCACTTCAAGTTCAAGGCGCTCAGCCGGCAGCCCGGCGTCTTTCAGAATCGACAGCACTGTTCCGGCAAAGGCTTTGCAGCTGAGCTGGAGTGGAGAGACATTGACTGAAATTTTAATCGGAACCGCCCACGAGGCTGCTTCCTGGCAGGCCATTTCCAGCACCGATTTCCCCATCTCGTTAATCATTCCTGTTTTTTCAGCAACAGGAATAAAACTATCCGGCGACAGCAGACCTTTTCGAGGATGTATCCAACGAATAAGGGCTTCATAACTGTAAATTTCGCGGCTGAACGAATCGACAATAGGCTGATAATAAACCACGAATTCTTTATTCTCTATTGCCATGGCCATATCACGCTCAAGGGTTCGGCTTTCTTGCAGCTTATCGAGCATGTGTTGGCGGAAGACTTTTATCTTACCCGGACCTTCTTTTTTGGCTTCATAAAGGGCGAGGTCGGCAAATTTATAAAGATAGTCGGAACGGCGTTCTGTTTCTGAGATAACAATGCCCACACAAGTGGTTATATTTATAACCGTGTTGTGAATTGTGTAGGGATGGTTGATGGCATCACATATTTTTTGGGCGCGGGAAACAGCACGGTTTTCGGTCAGGCCAGTGGAGAGAAATGCAAACTCATCCCCCCCTAAACGATACAGCGTGTCTGACGTCAGGCCCATCGAAATCAGGCGGTTGGAGATCTGGCGTAACAACATATCGCCGACATCATGACCAAACGTATCGTTGACCTCTTTGAACCGATCTAAATCAAACAGCATCACCGTGACGGCATGATTATTTTCTTCTGCGATTTCGATTGTGCTGTTTAAATTTTCCCAGAAAAACTGGCGGTTATTCATCTCGGTAAGCGAATCATGATAGACGTCATATTCCAGTTTGCTATTCTGGATTTGCAGCTGTTCTTTAGAACTCTGCAGCTCTTCAGCAAGGCTCTTAACCTGGCGATGCGCCTGCAGAATATTTCTGTTTTGATAGAATATCAGTACGCCGAGTATCGCACTCAGAATTATCAACAGTACAGAGGTCGCGGAATAAATATAGTACAGCGTTTGAATTTTTAGGTTGGCATTATTGATCGAGCTAATATCTTTATCTAATGCACCGGATGAAAGACGGCTCAGTGGCGCATCTAGCGCATGCATTATTTTCAGGTAGTCCTGAATTTCTGAACGGTTCATTTTATCCAGATTAAGATCCAGATATTCAAGCGTCTGTGCAAGCTTTGCCGCCAGCTCAGAATAGGCGTTGTTTTTTTCTATATAATGGCCTAAATCGCCTTCTTTCATTAAATCACTTTGGCTGAGCATAATATCGAGACGCATGCGCACTTCATCGAACGGCATCGTGTCATCGATAGTGTAAAGACTCAGCCATGATTCGAAGCGGTAATATTCGGATACCAGCTGGGCTGCAGACCATGAATCGGTGTAATGAGTCAGTTTCTGCAACTCTTGTTGCCTTTCATGTACCAGGAAAGAGACATACCCGGTAGAGATGAAAAGGGAAAATATGATGCCCGCCAGTATCCTGTTCATGATGCTCCTCTGAACTTCTACTCAATATTCATGCTGCTGATCTGCCATGCAGACCTTGAATAAAAAATCTGATTATTCAGTTCTGGGATACTGTCATAAGGGTACACAATGAAGAGCGGGCCTTTATCACGGATACGCATATATTCACCGTTGATTTTTAACGCCAGAATCACATTGTATTTTTTAAAATCATCGAGAGGGACAACGGTAGTGTAGTCATTGAGTGCAGTGACCTTAACGACGGTGCCTTTTGCTCCGACATAATCCATCAGCTTTTGCAGTGGAATACCCGTAAAGGTAGTGCGTCCATTATACCAGGGAGAGGTCGTCTGGAAACTCACCATGCCCAGTTTCTCAAGGCTGGCGATATCAAAAACGGCTTTGCCGTCTTCATTGGTATTTTCAATCTTACCGGACAGCGTTAAAAGGACTTTACCGGTAGGTTTAGAAAGTTCCCCCGCCCAGAGCTGTGTGGAGACCACCAGAGTTAACAACATGACAATTAACCGCATTCTAACCTCACCTTAATCCCGGATTTAACAGAATTATAATTTAGTTATTAGGCTATTAACATATGCGGCCTGGCTATTATTGCTGTTATGATTCGATTAGTGATTTAAGTTATTAAAATCAGCACGTTAACAGTTTTCGATTTTTTTAATAATGATTAAGTGGTGAAGGTGTTGTTGTTAAGTTGCGCTGAAATTGATTGTGTCTGTACAAAAAACAAACCCTCCGTAGGGTCAGGCCAAATATAAACGCATTCCCATAAAGGTTTATTTTTGTACAGCCACAGCAGCATTGTGTTGAGCGACGTTGTCCGTTACGGATAAATAGCGTTCTCACACCACCACACACATCGGTCTGCCCGACAGGGGCTCCGGGTGTATTTGGGCTTCCACGCTGAACACGGTTTTGAGTAATGCCGGGTTCATCACCTCGTGCGGCGCGCCTTGCGCCATCACCCGGCCATTGGCCAGCACCACCAGATGATCGCAATAACGGCTGGCCTGATTCAGGTCGTGCAGCACCGCCACCACGGTTTTTCCCTGCGTTTTCAGCTCGCCCATCAGACGCATCAGCTCCACCTGGTGATTGATATCGAGATAGGTGGTGGGCTCATCAAGCAGCACCATCGGCGTATCCTGAGCCAGCACCATCGCCAGAAACGCCCGCTGACGCTGGCCGCCGGACAGTTCGCTGACGCGACGCTCGGCCAGGCTGTGGGTCTGAGTCTGGTTCATTGCCACGTTGACCCGCGCATTGTCTTCTGTCGAAAGCCGACCCCACAGCGACAGCCACGGGCTGCGGCCATAAGCCACCAGTTCCCGGACGGTGATCCCCTCGGGGGTTAAGTGATGTTGCGGCAGCAGCGCCAGCCGCTGTGCCAGCTGGCGGGAAGAGAGGGTGTTGATCGGCGTGTGGTCCAGCAGCACGCCGCCGGACTGCGGGGCTAACAGGCGCGAAAAGCAGTTTAGCAGCGTTGATTTTCCACAGCCGTTAGGCCCGAGCAGGGCGGTGATTTTCCCGGCGGGCAACGTGAGTGACAGCCCATCGAGCACGGTTTGCGCCCCGTAGCGCAGGGTCAGATTTTCAGTACGTAATGTCATTTATCGCATTCTCACAAGCAGCCAGACAAACCAGGGGGCGCCAATAATGGCGGTCAGCACGCCCGCCGGCAGCTCCAGCGGGGGATGAATAATGCGCGCCAGCAGATCGGCAATTACCAGCAATAACGCCCCCGTCAGTGCCGAAACAGGCAGCAGCCAGCGGTGACGCCCGCCGGTGATGCGGCGCACCATGTGCGGCACCACCAGGCCGATAAAGCTGATGGGGCCACAGACCGCAACGCCGGTGGCCGTCATGGCGACCGCCAGCATTAAGCCCCAGAACTGGATGCGCGGCACCGTCACCCCAAGGGTGGCGGCGCGCGCATCGCCCAGCGCCAGCAGGTCGAGATCGCGGCAAAAACGCAGGCTCAGCGGCAGGAACAGGAGCAGCAGCGGGACGGCAGTCTTCACAAAGCTCCAGTCGCGTCCCCACAGGCTGCCGGTCAGCCACAGCAGGGCGCTGTTAACCTCCTGCGGGCGCGACAGCATCAGATAATCCGTCAGGCTCGCCCAGCAGGCGGAGAGCGCCACGCCTGTCAACGCCAGCTTCATCGGCTGGGTGGTATTCGCCAGCATTCGCAGCAGCAACAGGCCCGCCATGCCGCCAGCAAACGCCAGCAGCGGCAGGAAGATAACTGGCAGCGAAGGCAACAGCAGCAGCGCCCCCACCGAGGCCAGGCTGGCGGCGTGGTTGACGCCGAGAATATCCGGCGAGGCCAGCGGGTTACGCACGATCCCCTGCACCAGCACGCCCGCCACCGCCAGCGCGGCACCGACAAACAGCGCCAGCAGCAGGCGCGGCAGGCGATAGTCCATCAGCACGTAATAATGCGTGCGCCCGGGCTGCCAGTCGGTCAGCAGGGCGCGCCACGGCACCGGGATCACCCCCATCTGCAACGACAGCAGGGCACATCCCGCCAGCGCGAGGGTGATGATCATCACCAGCATTATCTTCATCCGCGCCTCCTGACCAGCCAGACGAAGCAGGGCGCGCCAATCAGCGCCAGCACCGCACCTGCAGGCAAATCGCCCGGGAAGGCCAGCGCGCGGGATAACACATCCGCCAGCAGCATCAGGGTTGCCCCGAGCAACATGCTCATCGGCAGCACCTTACGTTGATCGAAGCCAATCCAGAAACGCGCCAGATGCGGCATCAGCAGGCCGATAAAGGCCACCGGGCCCGCCACGCTGACGCAGGCTCCCACCAGCATCAGCACCAGCAGATTAAGCACCAGGCGCAGCCGGGGCAGGTTCACCCCCAGCGTGTGGGCGGTGCTGTCGCTGACGTTGAGCAGGTTGAGCTGATTCGCCAGCAGCAGAACGAGCGGGGCAGCAATCGCAATAACCGGGAACAATTGCCAGAAATCCTGCCAGCGGGCGTGGGAGACGCCACCCGCCAGCCAGTAAAAGATGCCATACGCGTTATCTTCCGCCAGCAGCAAGGTAATGCGGGTCAGGGCCATGCAAAAGGCCGACAGGGCGATCCCGGCGAGGATCAGTTTGTTGCGGTCCTGGGTGTGACGAAATCCGCCCCCGGCGGTCATCACCAGCAGCCAGCTCACGCCGCCCCCGCAGGCGGCGATAAACGCAAGAGAGTAGCCTGCAAGTGGGGCCGGGCTCAGGGCGCTGGTGAGCGCCATCGCCAGTGCGGCACCGCTGTTGATGCCCAACAGTGAAGGGGAGGCCATCGGATTGTGGGTCAGGGTTTGCAGCAGCGCGCCCGCGAGCCCCAGGCTGGCACCAATCAGGATGGCCACCAGGCTCCTCGGCAGACGCAAATTTTGCACCAGCGCTTCGGGGAGCGTAGGCGTGTGCCAGGGGAGCAATGCGTGCAGGGCGTCCGTCGCAGAAACAGTAATGGCCGAGTAGCAAAACAGACTCAGCCAGAAAATAGCGATAAGCGCCGCCAGGGGAAGCCCCCACAGCAGCGCCGGATGTCTGAGCGGTTTCATTTCACGGCGGAGAGGGGTTGGTGAAAGATGCTGACCGTATCGCGGGCAATACGTTCTGCGGCAAAAATGCCGCGCATCCGCGCCCAGGCGTTGCTGTCAACGGCGGCAACCTGCTGCTTTTGCGCGGCGGTTAACATCTGCCACAGCGGATCCTGCATCCAGCGTTTGGCAATGCTCTCTTCGCGGTAGTGGGCAATCAGCAGCCACTCGGGGTTCAGCGCCAGCAGTTGCTCCAGCCCGACCGACGGCATCGCGGCACCCGCCATCACCGGGGGCACATCCAGCCCCAGCGCGGTCAGCACGCTGCCGGTGTAGGTGTCCCGGGTATGCAGGTTAAACTGCTGCTCGCGTGAGGTGCCAAACGCGACGTGCGTGCCTTTCGGCAACTGGCTGGCCCAGTGCGCCATCTGCTGTTTGTGTTGATCTAATCGTGCCTGCATCTGCGCTTTTTTACCGACAACTTCGCCGATAACTGCCGCCGAGTGCAGGTTTTCGGCGTAGGTTTCATTGCGCGATTTGAGCAGCAGCACCGGGGCGATGTGTTGAAGTGCTGCGTAGATGCCGGAATGACGGCTACTGTCGGCAATAATCAGGTCCGGTTTTAAGGCGCTGATGGCCTCTAAGCTCGGTTGGGCACGGGTGCCGACCGACTGCCAGGGCTTAAGATGGGCGCGCACCTCGGGCAGAATGCGGCTGGCATCGTTATCGTCGGCAATGCCTACCGGGCTGACGTCCACCGCCGCGAGCGCATCGGCAAACGACAGTTCCAGCACCACAATCCGTTGCGGGGTGTTGTCCAGCGTAAAGGTGCCCTGTTCGTCCTGAACGGTGGCGGCAAAGGCGTGGCTGGCGAGCAACAGCAGGCCGGTAGCAAGGGTGAGCAATTTTGTGAGCATGCGGGTTGCCTTTAAGCCGGGCAGCGTTTCGCGTACCCGGCTGACAGTTAATGATGGCGTCAGAACTTCAACGAACCTTGCATATACAGCGTGCGCGGCTGGCCTGCGTAGAGGCCTTTGTTGTTGTCATCAAACGAGCGGGTGAAGTATTCCTGGTCGAAGAGGTTCTTCACGCCGAACGCCAGATTCAGGTCGGCCATTTGCGGACCGAAGTCATAGGCCACGCGCGCGCCCCACAGCATAAAGCCCGGAATGCGCCCGGTGCTGCCATCGGCGCTCTCTTTAACGGTGTTGGCGTTATCCGCGAACTGGCTGGACTGGAAATCGCTGTTCAGATTGAACGTCCAGTTACCCGGCTTATAGTCCACGCCGAGTGTCCCTTTGTGCTTCGGTGAGAACGGCACCTGATTGCCGTAGGTGTCGCCTTGTTCGCGGATTTCTGCGTTGACGTACGCATAGCTGGCGTAGACCGAGACATCGTCGAACGTCGGGGTCAGGGTGCCGAGGTCGTAACGCACCTGCGATTCCAGCCCGGTATGACGCGTTTTCCCGCGCGCGGTGACGGTGTCGTTGGTCTGATTGGAGTCATACTGATTATTAAAGTTAATCAGGAACAGCCCCATTTCGGCAGTTAACGCGCCGTCGTCGTATCGGGTACCGAGTTCCCAGGTTCGCGCTTTTTCCGGTTCCACGTTGCCGCTTTGCACAGCCTTGCCAATCTGGCTGTACTGTACGGTGCCGAACGATCCTTCTGTATTAGCATAAAGATTCCAGCTGTCAGTCAGGTGATAAAGCACGTTTAACGCCGGAAGCGGGGCGTTGTAGCTCACTTCCTCGTGCGTGCCTTTGATGTTGTTGTTCTGGTATGACTCGATATGTTCGAAGCGCATACCCGGGGTGATAGTCCAGTTGCCGACATCGACTTTATCGTCGAGATACCAGGCGTGAGCCTCGGTGCCGGAGCGGGTGTTGCGGTCGTAAGGGCTGGAGGAAGACGGCAGCTGGCCGCGAGACGCCGGGGCGTAATAGCGCATTTCGTGGGTGGACTCGCTAACGTAGCGATAGCCCACGCCCACTTCATGCGCGGTCGGGCCGATCATAAAGCTCTGGCTGTAGCGTGGCTCAATGCCGCGCACCCAGTAGTTGCGCGGCGAGAGGGTGATGTTTTTGCCCTGATCGAGGAAGCCGCTGCGCAGGGTCTGGGTATAGAAGCCCTGAATATTGAACTTGTGCTGACTGTCCGGCTGGAACTGATAGCCGAGGCTAGCCAGCTTGCGGCGGCCCCAGAATCGGTCATACGGGCGGGTCGACTGCCAGCGGTCGGCGTCGTAATCCGCGCGCGACAGGCCGCCGGGCATGTCGGCTTCGCCGTCGTAATACTGCAGCAGGCTGTTGAAGGTATGCACCTCGTTCGGCGCATATTTGCTTTTCAGCATCAGATCGTCGATGCGGGTGGCGCTGTGCTCGCGCCAATCGCTGCCGCGCGTGCCGGAATAAAGCAGCGCCGTGCCAAACCCGTTATCCGCCGTGCCGCCAACCATCAGGTTGTGCGTCTCTTTCGGGTTATTTTGCGAGGAGGTTGGGCTGTACTGGCCTTCCACGCCGGCTGCCATGCCAAAATCCTGCGGAATGGCGCGGGTAACAAAGTTCACCACGCCGCCCACGCTTTGCGGTCCGTAACGCACCGCACCACCGCCGCGCACCACGTCGATGGCGTCCATATTACCGAGCGACACCGGTGCCAGCGAAAGCTGCGGCTGGCCGTACGGCGCGAAAGGCACAGGAATGCCGTCCATCAGTACAGTAGAGCGGCTGGCGAGGCGCGGGTTAAGGCCACGGATGCCGAAGTTCATCGCCAGGTCGTGGCTGCCGGTGCCGTTGTTTTCCGGGGCGCTGACGCCCGGAATGCGGTTGAGGACTTCGCGCATCGACGTGGCACCGGTTTTGGCAAAGTCTTCCCGGCGGATCACATCGCGAGCGCCAGCATGTTCAAATACGTCGTTTTCACGCGCATCACCCAGCCAGTCGCCCACCACGGTCAGGGCATCCTCCTGTGGCGCAGGAACGGGTTCCAGCGTCCAGCTGTCACCGCCCAGCGGTTTCACCTGCAGGCCGCTGCCTTTCAGCAACTGCTGCAGACCGCTTTCCACGTCGTAGTCGCCGTGCAGGCCGTTGCTGTGCTTACCGCGCGTCAGGCTGGCGTCCACCGACAGGGTGATCCCGCTGTGTGCTGCGTACTGGTTAAGTGCCTTGTCCAGCGCGCCCGGGGCAATATCTACGGGTGCGGCAAAAGCAGAAAACGACAGCCCGGCCAGCGGCAGCAGGCTCAGGCGAATAGCGTTACCCAAAGGTGTTGTGTTACGAAAAACGCGAAACGGCGTCATACCTTCTCCATCATCATTTTTGTTGTGTTCAGTTATGAGTCGAATGAGAAGGGTGAAAAGGACAATCGAAATAAGAATTATTTTTCTTACAGCGCAGAGATTGTGGTCCAGTATCGCGTAACAGACTGAATTCTAACGGGGAGCGTCTGAGCGATAACCTGCAAAATGGCATCGGTATTTTTTAACGGGAAGGTGCCGCTCAGGCGTAACCCGGCCACGGCGGGATCGCAGCGCAACACCCCGTTGCGGTAGCGGCTCAGGGTGGCGATCACCTCGCCCAGCGGTTTGTCGCTAACGCTCAGCACCCCCTGCGTCCAGCTCAGGCTTTCGTCATCCCCGGGTATCACTGTTGCAAATTCCGTGGCGCTGAATTCCAGACTTTCCCCGGCGTTGACGATGCGTTTTTCCCCCGGGGAGCTGGCCAGCACGATTTCCACTGCATGTTGCTGCACCGCAAGCCGGGTGAGGTTGTCCTGCTGGAAAACGGTAAATTCGGTGCCCAGTGCGGTTAGCTCACCCTGGCGGGTTAATACCCGGAACGGGCGCTGGCGGGCATCTTTGGCGGTGGTGATGGCGATTTCACCGTACCACAGCCGGACGCTACGCTGATGGGCGTCAAAGCGGACATCTGCCGCGCTCTGGGTATTGAGCGTCAGCCGCGATCCATCCTCCAGCCGCTGGTGGCTGACCACCCCTTTGGCGGTGCGGTAGTCGGCGCGCAGCCCTTCGCCCGCCTCGGATTGCCACAGCTGCCAGCCTCCGCCGACGCCGAGCAACAGCATCAGCCCTTTCATCACCTGACGACGGGTCACGCGGGTATCGTGCAGGGCCCGGCTGGCGACATTGCCCGGCACATGGCTCAGTTGGCTGCGCAGGTTTTCAACCTGCTGCCACGCCCACTGATGATCCTGGTCCTGCTGATACCACTGTTGCCAGCGCTGTTCCTGCAGAGGGCTGACGCGCTCGCCGCTGAGCACCGCATACCAGTGAGAGGCCGAGCGCAGCGCCTGACGGCGGGCATCGGTTAATGACGGATTCATAAGCCGTGCTCCAGACGAAATAACAGGCAATGCTCAACGGCTTTGGCAACATACTTTTTCACCGAACTGACCGACACCGCCAGCCTGAGAGCGATCTCGCTGTAGGTCAGCCCCTCAAGCTGTGAAAGCAAAAAAGCCTCGCGCGTTTTACCGCTCAGACCATCGAGCATGGTGTCGATCAGTTGCAGCGTCTCCAACTGACTTTCTCTTTCCTCCGGCGACGGGGCCAGCGCCTCCGGCATCAGGGCCAGCATCTCCAGATACGCCTTTTCCAGCGCGTTGCGGCGAAACAGATCGACCATCACCCGTTTGGCCACGGTGCAGAGAAAAGAGCGCGGATCGCGAAGGCCCGACAGCGCGTCGTTGCCCATCACCCGCAGAAACGTGTCCTGCGCAATGTCATCGGCATCGAATGCGGACTGCAGTTTGTGGGTGAGCCAGCGTTTCAGCCAGCCGTGATGCGCGCCGTACAGCGATTCGAGGGTAACAGCGGCGGTGGTGGTGCGGTCAGACATGCGGAGTGCATCAAAAGTTAATTATCACGGCCGCATATTAATATGAGAATGGTTCTCATTACAATTGAAAATGCAAAACATCCTGTTCCCGGTGCAAAAGCACCGTCTTAGTGCACCTGCCTTGTTGTCTCTCACCAAAACAGGGATTGCCTTACCGCCGCTTTATTTAACCTGCTAATAAACAAAGATAATTAAATCTGGCACAGCGCTTGCAACCCCTCAATACGAAGGGCAGGGCACCATACAATTTGACAATGGCTGGCTAGGGTTCCGGTTCACTTAGTGAATGACTGGTCCAAGAGCTGGCGACCTCTGAGAGGTTACACGGCGGGACAAAAGCCCGGGAGACAGCAGCACCAATGGTGTCGCGCTGCCCCCTAATTTTGAGCCACTCAGAGGTCAAGCATGAAGAAAACGCCACTACTCCGCTCCCTTATTCTGTCGCTGGCGATGCTGGTCAGTCTCCCCACCTTTGCCGCCGTCAAAAAAGAGTTCAACGTCTGCTGGACCATCTACGCCGGATGGATGCCCTGGGGCACCATCAGTACCAGCAAAATCATCGATAAATGGGCCGACAAGTACGGCATCAAAATCAACGTTGTCCAGCTCAACGACTATATCGAATCCATTAACCAGTACACCGCTGGCCAGTTTGACGGCTGCACCATGACCAACATGGATGCGCTGACCATTCCGGCGGCCGGGGGCGTGGACACCACCGCGCTGATCCTCGGCAGCTACTCGGAAGGCAACGACGGGGTGGTGATGAAGGGCGAGGGCAAAACCCTCAGCGATCTGAAAGGAATGAAGATCTACCTGCCGGAACTGTCAGTTTCCCACTATCTGCTGGTGCGCGGGCTCGAGAAAGCCGGGCTGGCAGAGAAAGACGTTACCGTGGTTAACACTTCGGACGCCGATATCGTCTCGGCCTTTAGCACCGCCAGCGTGCAGGCGGCCGTGGCCTGGAACCCGCAGCTGTCGGTGATTAAGGCCACGCCGAAAACCACCGAAGTGTTCAGCTCTTCGCAGGTGCCGGGCGAGCTTATCGACATGATGGTGGTCAACAGCGAAACCCTGAAAGACAACCCGGCGCTGGGCAAAGCCCTGACCGGGGCGTGGTACGAAATGATGGGGCTGATGAAAGCCCAGGATGCCAGCGCCCTGAATGCGATGGCGGCGGCGTCCGGCACCGATCTGGCTGGCTACCAGGCGCAGCTTAAAACCACCCATCTGTTCTACACCCCGCAGGACAACATCGCGTTCCTTACCTCTGCGGAGCTGGCGAAAACCATGCAGCGGGTGGCGTCCTTCTCCTTTGATAAAGGGCTGCTCGGCGAGGGTGCGCAGAGCGCCGACTTTATCGGTATGCATTTCCCCGGCGATGTCACTCAGGGCGATGCCAGTAACGTGAAGCTGCGCTTTGATGACAGCTTCGTGAAAATGGCCGCCGCCGGCACGCTGTGAATACTGACGGAGCTTCCATGCGACACATTAATCGCCATCCCACCTCTGGCATGCGGCTGATGCTTGTGATGCTGCCTTTTGTCCTGCTGCTGGCCGTCTACTTTTTCGGCTCGGCGGTGCGCCTCGAGGCCAACCCGCAGGACAAACTGCTGCCCGGCCTGCAACAGATGCTGGACGCGCTGTCGCGGATGGCGTTTACCGCCGATAAACGCAGCGGCGAGTATCTGTTCTGGGTCGATACCCTGGTGAGCCTGGCCCGTCTGCTTACCGGGCTGGTGATTGCCTCGCTGATTGGCCTGTGCATTGGCGTTACGGCGGGGGTGTTCCCGCTGTGGCGGGCCTCGCTTTCGCCGCTGATGACGGTGCTGTCGATGGTGCCACCGCTGGCGATCCTGCCGGTGCTGTTTATCGTTTTTGGTCTCGATGAGCTGTCGAAAATTATGCTGATTGTGATTGGTATTACGCCGATGCTCGCCCGCGATCTTGAACACCGCGCCTGCGAAATCCCCCAGGAGATCCTGATCAAAGCCCAGACGCTGGGCGCGAACAGCTGGACGCTGGTGCTGCGGGTGGTGCTGCCGCAGCTGCTGTCGCGCCTGCTCACCTCTCTGCGCCTGCTGCTCGGGTCGGCGTGGTTGTTCCTGATCTCGGCAGAAGCCATCTCCTCGACCGCCGGGCTGGGGTATCGCATTTTCCTCGTACGCCGCTACATGGCGATGGACGTCATCATCCCGTATGTCCTGTGGATCACCCTGCTGGCCTGGCTGATGGATCTGGGCCTGCGCCAGCTCCACAAACGCTGTTTCCCGTGGGCGGAAGGAGGCAAAGCATGAGTTTTATCACCATCAACAACATCTGGCAGGAGTACGGCGACCACGTGGTGCTGGAACGCCTGAATTTACAGATTAACGCGGGCGAGTTTTGCTCGATGGTCGGCGCATCCGGCTGCGGAAAATCGACCTTTCTGCGCCTGCTGCTGGGGCAAGAAGCCCCCAGCCGTGGGTCAATTACCCTCGACGGCAAACCGCTGCGCGCCGAGCCCGACAGCAGCCGGGGAGTGGTGTTTCAGCGCTATTCGGTTTTCCCGCATCTCAGCGTGCTGGATAACGTGGCGATCGGGCTTGAACTGCCGCAATCCCCGCTGTTTGGGCGTCTGTTTGGCGCGAAAAAGCGTGCGGCGCGGGAACAGGCCGCGCAGATGCTGACCAAGGTGGGCCTCGGGCATGCGCTGGATAAATACCCGGCGCAGCTTTCCGGCGGTATGCAGCAGCGCTTAGCCATTGCGCAGGCCTTTATCACCCAGCCGCGCGTCCTGCTGCTGGATGAGCCGTTTGGTGCTCTCGACCCGGGGATCCGCAAAGACATGCATGCCCTGCTGCTGCAACTGTGGGGCGAAACCCGGATGACGGTCTTTATGGTGACCCACGATCTTTCCGAAGGCTTTAACCTCGGCACCCGCCTGCTGGTGTTCGACAAAGTGCGCCTCGATCCGCAGGCCCCGAACGCGTACGGGGCGCGCATTACCTACGACATTCCGCTCAACGAGACACGCCTTTCCGGCCTGAGCGGAACGGCTCCCGACAACGTTTATGCATTAAGGGGATAAACCAGTGAACACCACGACTTTACGCGATGAAATCCTGCCGGGCGGCGGCCATCTCTCTTTTGTGCTCAAACGCGGGCAGTGCCTTCGGATGACCGACATCGAAGGCGGGGCCAACGTCAGCCTGATGATGCTCAACCCGCATGAAAAAAGTGAACGTCTGAACCTGCCGGACACCCTGAAAGGCCAGCACACCGCGCGCCTCACCGCCGGGCACTGCTTCTACTCCGATATGGGCCGGGTGCTGGCGGGGATCGTCAAGGATACCTGCGGCTGGCACGACCCGTTTGGCGGGGTGCTCAATGCCGCCGAAGTGACGGAGAAATACGGCCAGGGGCGTTATCAGGAGCTGCGTAACGGCTTCTTCCGTAACGGCACCGACAACCTGCTGGTGGAGATGGGCAAGTGGGATCTCAATCTCGAAGACCTGCTGATGGTGGTGAACTTCTTTAGCAAAGTCTCGGTGAGCGATGACGGGGCGTTCCGCTTCCACCGCGATCACTCCCTGCCGGGAAGCGTTGTCGAGCTGTACGCCCCGATGGATGTGTTGGTGGTGATGACCGCGCTGCAACACCCGATGGACCCGTCCACCGAGTATGCTCCGCGCCCGGTACAGCTGAGCTGGCGGCAGGCCGACGACGAACAGGCGGCCATCAATGCGCTGCTGACGCGCCCGGAAAACGACCGCGCCATCGCCAACACTCACCGATTTGCCCTGTAAGGAGCCACTCATGACGCAACGTAACGAACAGCAGGCCAGCTTCCGCCACGTGATCCCGGCGGGCGAGCCGTACCTGTTTGAAGTGAAAAAAGGGCAGACCCTGCGCCTGCTCGATCTGGAAGGCAATCAGGCGGTCGATACCTTGTTCTATAACGCCGATAACCCGCGTGAGCGTTACGATGCCCAGCGCACGCTACGCCGCCAGAACAATGCCTATCTCACCCAGGGCAGCGTGCTCTATTCCAACCTTGGTAACCCGCTGCTGACCATTGTCGACGATACCTGTGGGCGTCACGACACGCTCGGCGGTGCCTGCGCCCAGGAGAGCAATACCGTGCGTTATTCGCTCGACAAAGGCTATATGCACAGCTGTCGGGACAACTTTCTCTGCGCCTGTCTGCACGATGGCCGCCTGCAAAAGCGCGATATTGGCGCCAACATCAACTTCTTTATGAACGTACCGGTCACCCCGGAGGGCGGGCTGACGTTTGCCGACGGCATCTCTGCGCCGGGGAAATACGTCGAGCTGCGCGCAGAGTGCAACGTCATTGTGCTGATCTCCAACTGCCCGCAGCTGAACAACCCCTGCAACGGCTGGAACCCGACCCCTGCGGAGGTGCTGGTATGGAACTGACGCCAACACGCTGGCAGCGCCTGCGCCTGGCGATTTATCGCCTGTTTGAAGTGCGCGCCGGACGGATCCTGCCGTAACGCTTTTTTCCCCGTGGACGACCATGCGGTGAATCAATTTTCGGCGGGACGACCCGCCACGATTGAGCCTTAACTATGCTAACGAAACTCCTGATTGCCAACCGCGGGGCGATTGCCTGCCGCATCCTGCGCACCCTGCGCGCCATGAATATTGGCGGCGTGGCGGTCTATTCCGAGGCGGATCTCAGCAGCCTGCATATCCGCGAAGCCGACGAAGCCCTGAGCCTGGGCGACGGACCGGCGGCGAACACCTACCTGGTCACCGATAAAATCATCGCCGCAGCCAAAGCCAGCGGCGCGCAGGCTGTGCATCCGGGCTACGGTTTTCTCTCCGAGAACGCCGCCTTTGCCGAGGCCTGCGAAGCGGCTGGTATTGCCTTTGTCGGACCGACGCCGGAGCAACTGCGCCTGTTTGGCCTGAAACATACCGCCCGGGCGCTGGCGAAAGCGCACGGCGTACCGATGCTGGAAGGCACCGAACTGCTGGCGGACGTTGGCGAAGCGCTGCAGGCGGCGGAGCAGGTTGGCTACCCGGTGATGCTGAAAAGCACTGCAGGCGGGGGCGGGATCGGCATGCGTGTCTGCTCCAGCGCCAGCGAACTGAGCGAGGCCTTCGACGCGGTGGTGCGGTTGGGCAAAAACAACTTCAGTGATGCGGGTGTGTTTATCGAGAAGTACATCGAGCGGGCGCGCCATCTCGAAGTGCAGCTGTTTGGCGACGGCTGCGGAGAGGTGATTGCTCTCGGGGTGCGCGATTGTTCCGTTCAGCGTCGCAACCAGAAAGTGCTGGAAGAAACCCCGGCCCCCAACCTGCCGGAGGGGATGGCCGATGCGCTGTGCCAGGCTGCGATCAAGCTCGGTAAAGCGGTCAACTACCGCAGCGCAGGCACCGTCGAGTTTGTCTACGACACCGACGCCGCGCGTTTTTACTTCCTCGAAGTGAATACCCGTTTGCAGGTCGAACATGGCGTTACCGAGCAGGTGTGGGGTGTGGATCTGGTGCGCTGGATGATTGCGCTGGCGGCGGGCGATCTTCCCCCGCTGGCCACCCTGCGCGACAGCCTGACACCAACGGGGCACGCGATTCAGGCGCGCGTTTACGCAGAAGATCCTGGCCGTCAGTTCCAGCCGTCGCCGGGCCTGCTGACCGAGGTGGTGTTCCCGGCGAACGACCGCCGTACGCTGCGCATCGACAGCTGGGTCGAGTCCGGCTGCGATGTACCGCCGTTTTTTGACCCGATGCTGGCGAAAATCATCGCCTGGCAACCGACCCGCGAGGCGGCGAGTGTCGCCCTGCACGCCGCGCTGGGCGAAACCCGCCTGTACGGGGTGGAAACCAACCGCCGCTATTTGCAGCAGATTTTGACCTTTGCGCCGTTCGCCAGCGGCGAGCCCTGGACCCGCTGTCTGGAAGGGCTGGTCTATCAGGCTAACACTCTGGAAGTGCTGAGCGCAGGCACGCAAACCACGGTGCAGGATTATCCCGGACGCATTGGCTACTGGGCGGTTGGTGTGCCGCCTTCCGGGCCGATGGACAGCCAGGCGCTGCGTCTCGGTAACCGCCTGCTGGGTAATGACGACCGCGCTGCGGCGTTGGAAATCACCCTCAGCGGTCCGACGCTGAAATTCAACTGCGAGGCGCAGCTGGTGGTGACCGGGGCAGAGATTGCGCTCACCCTGGACGGGGAACCGCTGGAAAACAACCGCGTCTTCCGCGTGCAGAGCGGGATGACCCTGCGGATGGGCGATATTTCTGGCGACGGCGTGCGCAGCTATTTGTGCCTGCGCGGGGGATTTAACGTACCGGATTATCTGGGCAGCAAAAGCACCTTCACCCTCGGTCAGTTCGGCGGCCACGCCGGACGCGCGCTGCGCACCGGGGATGTTCTGCACCTGTCGCCGTTAACCTCGGCGTGCAGCGAGGCCGTTTTGCCGCCCGCGTTACGTCCTGCGCTGACGCCGGTGCGCACCCTACGGGTGATTTATGGCCCGCACGGCGCGCCCGAGTATTTCACCCCGGCGTACATGCAAACCTTCTTTGCCACCGACTGGGAAGTCCACTTCAACTCCAGCCGCACCGGCGTGCGCCTGATTGGGCCAAAACCCGAGTGGGTGCGCGAGAGCGGCGGCGAGGCCGGATTGCACCCGTCGAACATTCATGACAACCCGTATGCCATCGGCGCGGTGGATTTTACCGGTGATATGCCGGTGATACTCGGACCGGACGGCCCAAGCCTGGGCGGTTTTGTCTGCCCGGTGACCATCATCGAAGCCGATTTACACGCGGTTGGGCAACTGAAAGCCGGTGATAAAGTGCGCTTTGTGGCGGTGGATATGGCCACCGCCCGACGGCTGGCGCAGGCGCAGGAGGCGCAAATCACCCATCTGCAGCCGCAGGCGGCGGCGTGGCAACCGGCGGGGTTGGCCTCGCCGGTGGTGCTGGAACAGGGGCAGGGCGATAAACGGCTGGTGGCGCGCCTCTCGGGCGACACCCACCTGCTGTTGGAGGTGGGTGACCCGGAGCTGGATCTGGTGCTGCGTTTTCGCGCCCATGCCCTGATGCAGGCCCTCGAGGCGCGGGCATTAGAGGGCGTTATCGATCTGACGCCAGGTATTCGCTCCCTGCAAATTCACTATCAGCCAGAAATCCTTAGCCTGGCGAGCCTGCTGGATGACGTTGCCGGGCTGTGGCAGACCGTTTGCGAGCAGGATGCGCTGGAGGTGCCGTCGCGCGTGGTCTGGCTGCCGTTATCCTGGGACGATCCGGCCTGCCAGAAAGCGATTGATAAATACATGACCACCGTGCGCCGGGACGCGCCCTGGTGCCCGAGCAATCTGGAGTTTATCCGCCGTATTAACGACCTGGCGAATGTCGATGAGGTCTATAAAACGGTGTTCGACGCCCGCTATCTGGTGATGGGATTGGGGGATGTGTATCTCGGCGCGCCGGTGGCCACGCCGCTCGATCCGCGTCATCGTCTGGTCACCACCAAGTACAACCCGGCGCGTACCTGGACGGCGGAAAACTCGGTGGGGATCGGCGGCGCCTATCTGTGCGTGTACGGCATGGAAGGACCGGGCGGGTATCAGTTTGTCGGGCGCACGCTGCAAATGTGGAATCGCTATCACCAGGTCGAGGATTTTGGCGGCAAACCCTGGCTGCTGCGCTTCTTCGATCAGATCCGCTTTTACCCGGTGTCAGCCGACGAACTGCTGACCATTCGCCGCGACTTCCCGTTGGGGCGCTATCCGCTGCGCATCGAACAGACCACCCTGAAGCTTTTAGATTATCAGCAGTTTCTCGCCGAGGAAGCCCCGGGCATTGAGGCGTTTCGCAGCCATCAGCAGGGGGCATTTAACGCCGAGCGTGAGCGCTGGATCGCCAACGGGCAGGCGCATTTCGACAGCAGCGAGGTGCTTTCCGAAGAGGGCGAGGAGGCCCCATTGCAGCCAGGACAGGAAAGCATCGATAGCCCGATTTCCGGCAATCTGTGGCAGGTTAACGTCGAGGTCGGTCAAGCGGTACGCGAAGGCGAGGTGCTGGTAGTGCTGGAGTCGATGAAGATGGAGATCCCGCTGGTGGCAAGTCGCGACGGGGTGATAAGCCAGGTGCGCGTCCAGCCAGGTTCTTCGGTGCGGGCGGGGCAATGTGTGGTGGTGCTGGATAAACCCGCCTGATCGAAATGCAGCCAGGGGTTTACCCCGGCTGCCTGTTACTAACGGTAAAGCGGCTTTGCGGCGACCGGGATCAGCAGTGTGGATTGCCAGTCTGCCAGCGTCAGCTGCGCCAGCCTGGCGAGCGTGGCATAGAACGGATGCTCCGCGTTTTCCTCTAACACGCTGAGGAAACGCGGGCCCCACGGCAGCAGATGCCAGGCCAGCAGCTGGTCGCGCTCGGCGTCGCGGCCGGTTTCTGCCAGCCAGGCCGCCAGCAGCAGCAGGGTGCCGATGTGATCTTCCGGCTCGTTCTGCGACATCTCAAAGACAATGCCGTTGTCGCGCATCCACTGGCGCAGCGCGAGAGTGGAATCGCCGAACAGCACGCTTTCGCGATCCAGCCACACCGATCCCCACGGCGGGGCGGGCAGTGCCGACGGGCCGATAAACAGCCGCTGCCAGGCATCAAAGAGCGGCTCGTCGGCAGGCTGAGAAAAGGCCTCTGCCAGCGGGCGCAGTTGGGCATCAGGCAGCGGCCAGTCCTGGAGCCCGTCGCGGTGGGTTAATGCCGTGACCAGCGGTGCGGCCTGAGCGCTTGGCGGCGCATAATAAAACAGCGCCCCTAATACCCGGGCGCTAAAAGCGAAAGATTCGCGTGAGCCTACATCATTCATTTCAGCTTTCCTTGAACGGCGCGGGTTGCCCCGCGCGGACAGATTATCCGGCAATCGCCATGCCGGTGGTCATGTGCAGACCGTAAAACACGCCACGGCCAATCAGCTCCCCGGCCACCACCAACAGCGTGCCTAAGGCCAGCCCGGTGACGCCCGGGACGTTGCGGCGCATCAGGGCGCACAGCCAGCAGCCCAGTCCGGCAGCCACCATGATGATACGCAAAACCTGCAGGCAACCATAATTCGGCACCAGGGTGTTGGCCTGCTGGACGGAACTGTGGATCGTCCCGAGCTCCTGAGTTTGCAGGACGGTGGCCGCGACGCTGACCAGCAGGGCGATGACGGCGAGCCACGCCGCCGCATGTCCCTTAAACCGCGCGTTGGCCACGCGCAGCAGCAGGGCGGCAAACAGCGGACCGCCGAGCAGCATCGTCAGGAAGAAATTCATCGTGGTATAGCCATTGTGCCAGGTGGGCACCGTGTCTATCTGATACACGCGGGTCATCGCCCAGACAAAAATCACCCCCAGCAGCATACTCAGTAGCAGCCAGATCTTGCCCAGCGCGGCGGGCATTTTGCCGAGCACCGCCACCAGCCACCAGAACCCGCCGACGGCGAAGAACAGTGACCCGGCGGCAATTTCGTTACTCAGGCCGGACTCTCCCACCCGGTTGAGCGAGTTAAAGGCGCGCAGCGGTGAGCCGAGATGCAGCACCGAGGCGATAAACCCGATGCCCATCACCAGCCACAAAAAGAACATGCTGCGCACGATCCGCTGCCTGGCCCTGACGTCGTTTTCATTGAACCAGGCAAAGCCCGCAACAATCAGCGCACCGGCGACGCACTGCCCGAATACCGTAAAGATGACCAGCGGCCATTCATGCCATCCACTCCCCATCTCACACCTCCTTTGGATTGGCCAGATAGCCGGTGGTATCACCCGTCGGTCGGCTGTTGGCATTGGGTTTGATCACGATACTTGGCTTAGTGAAGTGCGCGGACGGCAGCGGCGCAACGGCGGCCAGCTTGCCGTGCTTTTTGCGCAGCTCGCCAATCGGGCCAAAGTCCAGCGCCCGCAGCGGGCAGGACTCGACGCAAATCGGCTTGTTGCCGTCGGCCACCCGGTCGTGGCAGCCGTCGCACTTGGTCATATGGCCTTTGGCAGCGTTGTACTGCGGCGCGCCGTACGGACAGGCCATATGGCAGTAGCGGCAGCCGATACAGACCTCTTCGTTTACCACCACAAAGCCGTCGTCACGCTTGTGTATTGCCCCGCTCGGGCAGACCTTGGTACAGGCCGGATCCTCGCAGTGGTTGCAGGCAATCGACAGGTAGTAGGCAAAGACATTCTGCTGCCAGACGCCGTTATCTTCCTGCCAGTCGCCGCCCGCGTACTCGTAAATGCGGCGGAAGCTGACGTCCGGGGTCAGGTCTTTGTAATCCTTGCACGCCAGCTCGCAGGTTTTACACCCGGTGCAGCGGCTGGAATCAATAAAAAATCCATACTGAGTGGTCATTGGCTACTCCTTATGCCTTCTCAATCTGCACCAGATTGGTGTGCTGTGGGTTGCCCTTCGCCAGCGGGGAAGGCCGGTGCGTGGTCAGGGTATTGATACAGGCACCGTGATCGACGCGATCGCCGGTCATGTCCGCCGTGTGCCAGGCCCCCTGGCCCATGGCGCTGACGCCCGGCATGATGCGCGGGGTCACTTTCGCCGCAATGCGCAGTTCGCCGCGGGCGTTGAACACCCGCACCATCTCGCCGTTTTTAATCCCGCGCGCGGCGGCATCCACCGGGTTAAGCCACACTTCCTGGCGACAGGCCGCCTGCAGCACATCCACGTTGCCGTAGCTGGAGTGGGTGCGGGCCTTGTAGTGAAAACCGAACAGCTGCAGCGGGAACTGGCTGCGGTCGGGCGCGTCCCAGCCTTCAAAGGTCGAGGCATACACCGGCAGCGGGCTGATGGTTTCGTCCTTTTCCAGCTGCCATTTATGGGCAATATCTGCGAGGCGGCTCGAATAAATCTCGATTTTGCCGGACGGGGTTTTCAGCGGGTGAGCATCGGGATCATCGCGGAATTTTTTATAGGCGACAAAATGCCCGTTCGGATCTTTGCGCTTAAAGATGCCCATCTCTTTGAGCGCTTCGTAGGTGGGGAGCTGCGGATCTTTAGCCACCATTTTGGCATACAGATACTGCAGCCACTCGGCCTGGGTGCGACCTTCGGTGAATTGCTGATGCACGTCCGGGCCGAGGCGCTTGGCCAGCTCGCTCATGATCCAGTAGATAGGCTTGCGTTCAAACTTGGGTGCGGTCACCGGCTGGAGGAAGATCAGGTAGCCCATATTGCCCGCGTAATCATTGGGAATAATGTCTTCCTGTTCAACGGTCATCAAATCGGGCAGCAGCAGATCGGCATATTTCGCTGACGAGGTCATGAAGTTGTCGATCACCACAATCATTTCGCACTGGCTCTCGTCCTGCAGAATGTCGTGGGTTTTGTTGATGTCCGAATGCTGGTTGATGATGGTGTTACCGGCATAGTTCCAGATGAACTTGATTGGCACGTCAAGTTTGTCTTTGCCACGCACGCCGTCGCGAATGGCGGTCATCTCTGGCCCGCGGGCAATGGCGTCGGTCCAGCTAAAACAGGAGATCTGCGTTTTGACTGGGTTATCCGGCAGAGGCATCCGTTCGATGGTGATGGTGTAAGTCGATTCGCGCGCGCCGCTGTTACCGCCGTTAATGCCGACGTTGCCGGTGAGGATCGGCAGCATGGCGATGGCGCGCGAGGTCAGTTCGCCGTTGGCCTGACGCTGCGGGCCCCAGCCCTGGCAGATGTAAGCCGGTTTGGCGGTACCGATTTCACGCGCCAGCTTGATGATGCGATCGACAGGAATGCCGGTCACGCGGGACGCCCACTCCGGCGTTTTGGCCGTGGCATCGTCGCCGTGGCCCTGAATATAGGCTTTGTAATGACCGTTGGCCGGGGCGCCTTCCGGCAGGGTGGTTTGGTCATAGCCGACGCAGTATTTATCGAGGAACGGTTGATCGACCAGATTCTCTTCAATCAACACCCATGCGATACCGGCCACCAGCGCGGCGTCGGTGCCAGGACGAATCGGGATCCACTCGTCTTCACGCCCGGCGGCGGTGTCGGTGTAGCGCGGATCGATAACGATCATCCGTGCGTTTGAGCGATCCCGGGCTTGTTCCAGGAAGTAAGTTATCCCGCCGCCGCTCATGCGCGTTTCCGCCGGGTTATTGCCGAACATCACCACCAGCTTGCTGTTTTCAATATCCGAGGTGCTGTTGCCGTCGTTGCTGCCGTAGGTGTAGGGCATCGCGCAGGCGATTTGCGCGGTGCTATAGGTGCCGTAATGGCTGAGGAAACCGCCGTAACAGTTCATCAGCCGCGCCACCAGCGAGGCATACGGTGAGGAGCGGGTAATATTGCCGCCGACGATGCCGGAGGAGTAGTTGATATACACCGCTTCGTTACCGTACTTCTCGACTGTGCCTTTCAGGCTGGCGGCCAGGCTGTCTAAGGCTTCATCCCAGCTGATGCGGACAAATTTGCCTTCGCCGCGTTTGCCCACCCGTTTCATAGGGTAGTTCAGGCGGTCGGGATGGTTAATACGCCGGCGAATGGATCGCCCGCGCAGGCAGGCGCGCACCTGATGGTTGCCGTAGATATCGTCCCCGGTGTTATCGGTTTCGACCCAGTAGACTTCGTCATCGCGCACGTGCAGACGCAGGGCGCAGCGGCTGCCGCAGTTGACTGAACACGCCCCCCAGACCACTTTATCCGCGGCGGGTTGCAGGGATTGTTGCAGCGCAGCGGCGGCAGGACGTAAACCGAAGGGTAGCGAAAGACCGCCTGCGGCCAGCGCAAGCGAACCGATGGCGGTAGATTTGACAAGGGCCCGGCGGCTGATCCCGCCGCTATGTTCATTTTCTGACATGACTCACTCCATTACGTTCATTGTTGGTGAACACGTTTAAGCCGCAACTAAAAGCAGGCTAACGGAGTGGGAGTTTTACCTGGAAAGGAGTAGATGATATTAATTTATATCAAGGCAAAGGGCATTCCCCCGCGTTAACGGGGGATAAAATTCACTGCGGTTCGGTTGGCGCTTTACCCTGCGACGCCGCGCCGCTGGCCGGGTAGTTGCCGCTGCTGGTGCGGGTATAGAGGATTTTAAAGGTGTCATTGGCGCAGTGACCGACCACCTGGGCGTCGGGTTGGTCGGCCTGATCGTTGGGCACAATGTTCAGCGTAAAGCCGGATTCCGGTACGCCGTTATTCACGATCCGCTGCTGAATATCGCTTTTGATCCGCTCGCAGGTGTCCGGTGCCGCCAGCGCGGCAGGAGCGATGCCCGCCAGCAAAAGTGCAGTAATCCAGGGTAACCGTTTCATCTCTGCCTCCTTATGACTGTGTGTGACTATAATTTTAGCAGGGTTAATATAAAGGACTGTATTTGCTAATATGATTGAGAATTATCTTCCTCTTTCGGTAAGCCATGTGAATAAACACGCCGTCATTGTTGTGCTGGTTGCTCTGCTTGCGGGGTGTGACAACACCGCCGCGCCGCTGTCGTTTACGCCAGAAATGGCGAGCTTTTCCAATGAGTTCGATTTTGATCCCCTGCGCGGGCCGGTGAAAGACTTTAGCCAGACCCTGTTTAACGAGAAAGGGGATGTGGCAAAACGCGTCAGCGGAAGCCTGTCGACGGAGGGCTGTTTCGATACGCTGGAGCTGCATGACCTGGAGTCGAATTCCGGTATCGCGTTGGTGCTGGATGCTAATTATTATCTGGATGCTGAAACCCGCGAGAAAAAACTGCGGCTGCAGGGCAAATGCCAGCTGGCAGAGATGTCGGCGTCCGGTATTTCGTGGGACACCGATGACAACGGGTTTATCGTCAGCGCCCACGGCAAAAACCTGCAGATAAGCTATCGCTATGATGCTGACGGTTACCCACTGGGGAAGACCAGCGTCTCGGGCGATCAGCATCTGTCGATTGCGGCCACACCGTCCGCCGATAAGCGCAAACGGATGGATTATACCGCCGTCAGTTTACTGAATGAAAAACCGCTGGGGAGGGTGAAACAGACCTGTGATTATGACAGCCACAACAACCCGGTGAAGTGCGAGCTGCGGATTGTGGATCAGAGCGTGAAGCCGGTAGTGGAGCGGAAGTACACCATCGAAAACAGTATCGAATACTATTAATAACCGCGCAGCAGGCTGCGCGGTCAGAAGGCGTTGCGATCAGGGGGCAAGCGTGCGGCCGGTGCGGCGATCGAGGCAGCGCAGGGTGTTCGGTTCCCAGTAGGCATTCACGTTAGCGCTTTGCTGGCACTTATCGCGGACATCAAAGGCCACATCGTCTTTATCCCACTCTTTCTCGACGCGGGTATTCACCTTATTGCGCAGATTGCGGGTGTCATTCCATTGCTCTTTTTCCATGGCCGCGTTCTGACGGCTCTGGGCGCTGTCGCCAGACTCAATCACCAGTTTGCTGGTGTTAGCGGATACCGGCGCGATGAAAACGGCGCTCAGCAGAGCGACCAGGCACAGGTGGGTGCTCAATTTACGCATAGCGAACTCCTTATAAGAGGACGGGAAATCAAGGCTCCCGCCGCAGATTCTACAACAGTCCATTTTAACGGAATATCCACATCAGCGGTGTGGAAGGGTTCCTTTCACGTTCGGGTATGATAACCCATCATTTCTAAGACAACGTTAAATATGTTTAAAACAACTTTGCTCTTTTTTGCCACTGCGCTGTGCGAAATCATCGGCTGCTTTCTGCCCTGGCTGTGGTTGAAAAAGGGCGCGTCGGTTCTGCTGCTGGTACCCGCAGGCGTCGCCCTGGCGCTGTTTGTCTGGCTGTTAACGCTGCATCCTGCCGCCAGCGGACGCGTCTACGCCGCGTACGGCGGGGTCTACGTCTGCACCGCGCTGCTGTGGTTGCGGGTGGTGGATGGCGAAAAATTAAGCCTGTACGACTGGGCCGGTGCGGCCGTGGCGCTGTGCGGGATGTTGATTATTGTGGCTGGGTGGGGGCGCGCGTGAGCGCCTCATTTTGTGATCCGGCATATATTTTTTGATCATCATACTTGTATGGTAGTAGGGTAATTGCGTAAGTTTCTTGCATCACCACATAAGATGTAAGGAACCGGAAAATGAAAATTGTAGGGGCTGAAGTTTTTGTAACTTGTCCAGGGCGTAACTTTGTCACACTGAAGATCACCACCGACGAGGGAATTGTCGGCCTGGGTGATGCCACCTTAAACGGCCGTGAACTGTCTGTGGCCTCGTATCTGAAAGACCATCTCTGCCCGCAGCTTATTGGCCGCGATGCGCACCGTATCGAAGATATCTGGCAGTTCTTCTACAAAGGCGCGTACTGGCGTCGCGGCCCGGTCACCATGTCGGCGATCTCGGCCATCGACATGGCGCTGTGGGATATCAAAGCTAAAGCCGCAAATATGCCGCTGTACCAGCTGCTGGGCGGCGCATCCCGTGAAGGGGTGATGGTTTATTGCCACACCACCGGCCACACCATCGACGACGTGCTGGAAGATTACGCCCGCCATAAAGAGATGGGATTCAAGGCGATCCGCGTGCAGTGCGGCGTGCCGGGAATGAAAACCACCTATGGCATGTCGAAAGGCAAAGGCCTGGCGTACGAACCTGCCACCAAAGGCAACTGGCCGGATGAACAGCTGTGGTCAACCGAAAAGTACCTCGATTTTACCCCGAAATTGTTTGACGCCGTGCGTAACAAGTATGGCTTTAATGAACATCTCCTGCATGACATGCACCACCGCCTGACGCCGATCGAAGCCGCGCGCTTTGGCAAGAGCATCGAGCAGTACCGCATGTTCTGGATGGAAGACCCAACCCCGGCCGAAAACCAGGAGTGCTTCCGTCTGATCCGTCAGCACACGGTAACGCCGATTGCGGTAGGGGAAGTGTTTAACAGCATCTGGGATTGCAAACAGCTGATCGAAGAGCAGCTGATCGACTACATCCGCACCACCATTACCCATGCCGGCGGGATTACCGGGATGCGGCGGATTGCCGATTTCGCCTCGCTGTATCAGGTGCGTACTGGCTCCCATGGCCCGTCGGATCTGTCACCAATTTGTCACGCTGCAGCGCTGCACTTCGACCTGTGGGTGCCAAACTTTGGTGTGCAGGAGTACATGGGCTATTCCGAGCAGATGCTGGAAGTGTTCCAGACCAACTGGACGTTTGAAGACGGCTATATGCACCCTGGTGACAAGCCGGGTCTGGGTATCGACTTCGACGAAAAACTGGCCGCGAAATATCCCTACGACCCCGCTTATCTGCCGGTCGCCCGTCTGGAAGACGGCACCCTGTGGAACTGGTAAAGGAGCAGAAGATGAAAAGTATCGTTGTTCAACAACCCAATACGTTGGTTATCGAAGACCGTCCGCTCCCGACCCCCGCCGCGGGCGAGGTGCGTGTCAAAGTCAAACTGGCCGGGATCTGCGGCTCCGACAGCCATATTTATCGCGGGCACAACCCCTTCGCCAAATACCCACGGGTGATTGGCCATGAGTTCTTTGGCGTGATTGATGCGGTTGGCGAGGGTGTGGATAGCGCCCGTCTGGGCCAGCGCGTCTCAGTGGATCCGGTTATCAGTTGCGGACATTGCTATCAATGCTCGGTGGGCAAACCGAACGTCTGCGCCTCGCTGGTTGTGCTGGGCGTGCACCGTGACGGTGGGTTCAGCGAATACGCCGCGGTGCCAGCTAAAAACGCGAAGCTCATTCCTGATGCGATTAGCGACAAGCATGCGGTGATGGTTGAGCCCTTCACCATTGCAGCCAACGTCACCGGACACGTTAGCCCGACTGAACAGGACGTGGCGCTGATTTACGGCGCGGGCCCGATGGGGTTGGTGACGGTGCAGGCGTTGAAAGGCGTCTACAAGGTCAAGCAGGTGATTGTGGTCGATCGCATCGAAGAACGTCTGGCGATGGCCGAGCGTAGTGGTGCTGACTGGGTTATCAACAATGGCAACCAGTCCCTGCAGGCGGTGCTGGATGAGAAGGGCATTAAGCCAACGCTAATTGTCGATGCAGCCTGCCATCCAACCATTTTGCAGGAGGCGATCACTCTGGCGTCCCCGGGCGCGCGCATCGTGCTGATGGGCTTCTCCAGCGAGCCGAGCCAAATCGTGCAGCAAGGCATCACCGGCAAAGAGCTGTCGATTTTCTCCTCACGCCTGAATGCCAATAAATTCCCGGTGGTTATCGACTGGCTGGAAAAAGGGCTTATAGACCCGGACAAACTTATTACCCATACGTTTGATTATAAAGAAGTTAAAGACGCAATTGAACTGTTTGAAAAAGACCAGCGGCAATGCTGCAAGGTGTTACTGACGTTCTCTTAATAACAATGAATGCGGTTTAGCGGTACGCATCTTACCCTGTTGAGATAGCCAATATGACTCAAGTAAAAAATGAAAGAAGTACATCTGACCTGGTCAAAGCCGCCGTATCGGGGTGGCTTGGCACGGCGTTAGAATTTATGGACTTCCAGCTCTATTCACTGGGCGCAGCCTTAGTTTTCCACGAGATCTTCTTCCCGGAACAGTCCGCCGCGATGGCGCTTATTCTGGCGATGGGTACCTACGGCGCGGGTTATATCGCCCGTATCGTCGGCGCCTTCTTCTTCGGCAAAATGGGCGACCGGATTGGGCGTAAAAAGGTCCTGTTTATCACCATCACCATGATGGGGATCTGCACCACCTTGATCGGCGTACTGCCGACCTACGCCCAGATTGGGATCTTTGCCCCGGTGCTGCTGGTGACGCTGCGTATTATCCAGGGGCTGGGTGCGGGCGCAGAGATCTCTGGTGCGGGCACCATGCTGGCGGAGTATGCGCCGAAAGGCAAACGCGGCATCATCTCTTCGCTGGTGGCGATGGGCACCAACTGCGGCACCCTGAGCGCCACGGCGATCTGGGCGGCAATGTTCTTCTTCCTCGATCGTGAAGAGCTGGTGGCCTGGGGCTGGCGTATTCCGTTCCTCGCAAGCGTGGTGGTGATGATCTTTGCTATCTGGCTGCGTATGAACCTGAAAGAGAGTCCGGTATTTGAGCAAGTCAACGGCGAAGAGGCCACTGCGCAGGCGGCGGATCCGGAAACCACGCTGGGGGCGATGTTCAAAAGCAAATCATTCTGGCTGGCGACAGGCCTGCGCTTTGGTCAGGCGGGTAACTCCGGTCTGATTCAGACTTTCCTTGCCGGTTATCTGGTCCAGACGCTGCTGTTTAATAAAAGCATTCCGACCGATGCCTTAATGATTAGCTCCATCCTCGGATTTATTTCCATCCCGCTACTGGGCTGGCTGTCCGATAAAATTGGTCGTCGTTTGCCGTATATTGTGCTGAATATTTCCGCCATTATTCTGGCATACCCAATGCTGTCGATTATTGTGGATAATTCATATTCGCCGGGGGTGATCATGACCTCGATTATCATTATTCACAACTTTGCGGTACTGGGACTATTTGCCCTGGAAAATATCACCATGGCAGAGATGTTTGGTTCGCGTAACCGCTTCACTCGCATGGCTATCTCGAAAGAGGCTGGTGGTCTGGTCGCCGTAGGTTTTGGCCCATTACTGGCTGGGATCTTCTGCAACATGACCGGCTCCTGGTGGCCTATCGCGGTGATGATGGTGGTTTATTCGGTTATCGGGCTGATCTCTGCCATCCTGATGCCTGAAGTCTGCGACCGCGATTTGAGCACTCTGGGCGATGCGGCTGAAGATAAGGCTCACGTACCTGGCGTCAATCCACGCGGCAACCATAGCGCAATCTCCTGACCGACAATGACTCTCCTGCACCCGCAGGAGAGTCTTTTTTTAGAGTTTTGCAAACACATAAAACCAATAAAAACAACCTTCAGGGAAGTATCGGGAATTAACTGAATATTTCGGTAAGGACACAACATGTCTCGTGCAAACAAGAAAATCACCATTCCGGTGAGTATTGGTTACGGTCTGACGGATATTATGGGCGGCGGTGCATTTACCGTTATTGGAGCCTGGCTGTTATTTTTCTATACCACTTTTGTCGGGTTATCACCGATTGAAGCGGCATCCATTGTGGCTATTGCCCGTATTGTCGATGCCGTGGTCAGTTTATTTATGGGTAGCCTGACTGACCATTTTTATAAGAATTACTTTGGCAAAAAATTTGGCCGTCGGCGTTTCTTTTTGCTGATTGGCGCACCCCTGATGCTGGTGTATGCCTTACTGTGGCTCGATGGCATGAGCTATGGGTTTTATCTGGCGGTGTATCTGGCCTTTGAGATTATCGCTGCGATGGTGCTGATCCCGTGGGAAACGCTGCCCTCAGAGATGACGAAAGAGTTTAACGGCCGCACCAAACTCTCAACCTGTCGTATGTTCTTGTCAGCTTCTGGCACCTTTCTCGCGACCTTTATTCCCGGTCTGCTGATTAATCATTTTGGCGAACACAGCGCCAATGCCTATCTGATTAACGGCGTGATTTTTGCGGTGCTGTTTATGGTTTGCGTCATTATTTCGTGGAAAGTGACCTGGGAGCGTGAACTCACCCCTGAGATGCAGGCCGAGCTGGAAAAATCAGCGCTGCCTACCTGCTTTGGCGAAAAGCTGCGTGCTGTGTCGGCGTTGTTTGCCTCCTACCTCTCCACGCTGAAAATCCGCGCTTTCAGGAAGCATCTGGCGATTTATCTGCTGTCGTTCACCGGTAAAGATGTCTACAACACCGTGTTTGTCTTCTTCTGCGTCTACTGCCTGAACGTCTCGTCCTCGCTGGCGGGCAGCCTGCTGTCGATGAGTATTGTCGGCCTACCGGTGACCTTAATTGCAGGACTTGGGATCATCAAATACGGCCCGGCCCGGCTCTATGTCTTCGCTTATGCGCTGATGATGCTGTGTCTGGCGGGTTTCCTGGCGGTGTACCAGATCCCGTCTTTGAATACGGTCGCCACGTTGTTCGTTTTGGCCGGGCTGTACCAGGTTGGGCGCTGCGTGCTGGAATTTACCCCCTGGAACGTTTTCCCGTTTATCCCGGATATTGACGAAATGGTCAGCCGCCAGCGTCGGGAAGGGCTGTTTGCCGCAGTGATGACCTTTACCCGCAAAACTACGGTGGCGATTGCCACCTTTGTGGTCGGCCTGCTGCTGCAAAGCGGCGGTTTCGTGAAGGGTAGCCAGGTTCAACCCCCGGAAGCGGTGCACATGATTGCAATGCTGATGTTTATCGGCACCGCCGTACTGCTGATTCTGGCGCTGTGGCAGGCGCTCACTTTCCGGCTCAACAAGCAAACCCACCAGATCTTCGTCCAGGAGGTTGAACGCCTGCGGGCCAATGGCGCGAAAGCGTCGGTTGAACCGCATGTCCGGCGTATCGTCGAGGATCTTACGGGCTATGACTACGACACACTGTGGACGGAGCCAGTGCCAGCGGCAAAAGAGGAGAGTACGACGGTGGCGACAGCGGGATGAGTGGTTTACAGCTTTGCGGTAATTTCTGAATGCTGTCACACAACTTTAAATTGATGTCACACCAGATGGCAAAAAGTTAACGTAAATCAAAATGTCAGTATCAACAATCAGTATGGTTAGGGCATTCGCTTTTTATGCCTACTGCCATTCTAGTTGGGTTAGTGGGTCGGTGCTGCGGTTTATTGCGGGCACCGGCCAGGATCATCGCTTCATTAATTTAACGAGTACAATCATGAAAAATCCGTTATTACATGCGCAAGCTACGCTGCCGCACTACAACCGTGAAAATCTGCAGTCCAAAATAGTGCATCTGGGCTTTGGCGCTTTCCATCGTGCCCACCAGGCGGTATATGCCGATATCCTTGCCGCCGAACACGCCAGCGACTGGGGTTTTTGCGAGGTTAACCTGATTGGCGGTGAGCAGCAGATCGCGGATCTCAAAGCCCAGGATAATCTCTACACGGTGACAGAAATGTCCGCTGATGCCTGGACCGCTCGGGTGGTTGGGGTGGTAAAACGCGCCCTGCACGCACAGGTCGATGGCCTGGAAGCTGTGCTGTCGGCGATGTGTGAGCCGCAGGTCGCCATTGTCTCGCTGACCATCACTGAGAAAGGCTACTGCCACGCTCCGGCTACCGGCCAGTTGATGCTGGATCACCCGCTGATCGTTACCGACCTGAATAACCCTCACCAGCCGGGCTCTGCGGTTGGCGTGGTCGTCGAAGCGCTGGCGCGGCGTAAAGCGGCCGGTTTGCCAGCCTTTACCGTGATGTCCTGCGACAACATGCCGGAGAACGGCCATGTGATGCGCAACGTCACCTGCGCCTATGCCCGGGCGGTCGACAGCGAGTTGGCCGAGTGGATCGAATCTCACGTCACATTCCCGTCGACGATGGTCGATCGTATCGTGCCTGCGGTTACCGCCGATACCCTGAACAAAATCGAACAGATTACCGGCGTGCGCGATCCGGCAGGGGTGGCCTGCGAGCCGTTCCGTCAGTGGGTGGTCGAAGACAACTTTGTCGCCGGGCGTCCGGCGTGGGAAAAAGCCGGTGCCGAGCTGGTGGCCGACGTGATCCCGTTCGAAGAGATGAAGCTGCGGATGCTCAACGGCAGCCATTCATTCCTCGCGTATCTGGGGTATCTGGCGGGCTATCAGCACATTAATGACTGCATGGAAGACGCTAACTACCGCCGCGCCGCGCACGCGCTGATGCTTAACGAACAGGCACCGACGCTGAAAGTCACCGGGGTGGATCTGGGCCGCTATGCGGATCTGTTGATCGAACGCTACAGCAACCCGGCGCTGCGTCATCGCACCTGGCAGATCGCGATGGACGGTAGCCAGAAGCTGCCGCAGCGGATGCTGGATTCGGTACGTTGGCACCGTGTGCACCAGCGTAGCTTCCCGCTGCTGGCGCTGGGTGTGGCTGGCTGGATGCGCTACGTCGGTGGCGTGGATGAGCATGGTGAAGCCATCGAGGTATGCGATCCGCTGCTGCCGGTGATTCAGCAGGCAGTGCAGGGGAGTGCCGAAGGGGCATCACGCGTGAAGGCGCTGTTGGGCATCGACGCCATTTTCGGTAATGAACTGCCGCAGGATGCGACCTTTGTTGAGGCGGTAACAGCGGCCTATCTGACGCTGCTGGAGAAGGGGGCGAAAGCCACGGTGGCGCAGTACATCGCGGGTTAATCCTGTCGAATGCCGCCGCCAGGCGGCATTCATTTTTACGGCTACTCTTCGCTAAACCACTCGCTATTTTCCTGCCGAATTAACTGCACTGACGCACCAATCTCCTGCAAATGCACGGTCATGGCTTTTTCCACCGCATCGGCATCGCGTTTTTCCAGTGCTTTGAAAATATCGTGATGTTGTCGCAGCAGCATCTCTGGCGGCGAAACGTGGTCGAGGCTCATGTAGCGCACCCTGTCCATCGTGGCCTTGATGTTCTCGATGGTATCCCACGCCAACTGGCAGTCGGCAACCTGCGCCAGCTTCTGATGAAACTCATCGTCCAGCAGGAAAAAGTCGTTCAGCTGTTTACGCTCAATAGCGATGCGCTGCTGATGCAGATTTTGCTCAAGCAGGTAACACTGATGGCTGTCAATCAGCCCAGCGGCGCGACGCGCCACCGCACACTCGATCGCCTGACGTACAAAACAGCCGTTGCGCACCTGAGAGAGCGAAATCTTGTTCACATAGCTGCCGCGCTGCGGGCGGATCTGGATCAGGCCGTTTTCGGCAAGCTTAATAAAAGCTTCGCGCACAGGCTGGCGGGAGACGTCGAAGCGCATCGACACCTCTTTTTCAGAAAGCGGGGTTCCCGGTGGGATCAGACAGTGGACAATGTCGCTCCGCAAAATGCGGTAAATTTGCTGATTTACGGGTTGTGTCGGATTGAGTTGCGATTCAGCGGCCATTCGATGTGATTTCTCAGAGAGTTAACCCGTAAATACTACCATTCTTTTCACGGGCATCCCATACCCGACCCGCAGGCCGGGTATGGATAGATCAGCCGCGATGCACGCTAAGGCCGGCAAAACTCTGGCTGACTGGCATCATTTCAAGGGTGTTAATGTTGACGTGCTTCGGCAGCGAAGCCACCCACCAGACGGCTTCGGTCACATCTTCCGGGGTCAGGGCGTCGGTGTTCTCATAAGTTTTGCCTACTTTCGCATCATCACCTTTGAAGCGAACATTGGAAAACTCGGTGCCGCCCACCAGACCCGGTTCGATATCGGTTACGCGGATCGCCGTACCGTGCAGGTCGGTGCGCAGATTCAGGCTGAACTGACGGACAAAGGCTTTGGTGGCACCGTAGACGTTACCGCCCGCGTAAGGCCAGCTACCGGCAGTGGAACCGATGTTAATCACGTGTCCGCGATTGCGTTCGACCATCCCAGGCAGCACGGCGCGGGTCATGTACACCAGACCTTTATTGTTGGTGTCGATCATCGTTTCCCAGTCTTCGACGCTGGCTTTGTGCGCCGGTTCAAGACCCAGCGCCAATCCGGCGTTGTTCACCAGCACGTCGATGGCTTGCCATTCCGCCGGCAGACTGGACAGCATTTCTTCAATGGAGGCGCGGTTACGCACGTCCAGTTGCGCGGTCAGAATGCTGTCGCCGAGTTCGTCTTTCAGCTCCTGCAAACGCTCCTGACGACGGCCGGTGGCAATCACCTTGTGCCCGTTGGCAACGAAGCGACGCGTGATACTTTCACCAAAACCTGCAGTTGCTCCGGTCACTAAAATAATCATGTCACTGTTCCTCAACGCTTTTTGTGTAGTACTACCATAGCATGTGATCTGACGCAGGGTAAGGCGACTTTTCGGCCCGCGCACATCACGGAGATTGCAGCCCACCGCGGGCTGGCCTACTCTGGTGGGATTCATCATATTCAGGAGTCTGATATGTCTGGCACTAATCCTTTTTTCGAACCCAGCCCGCTGCCTTATCAGGCACCGCGTTTTGATCTGATCGACGATAGCCATTATCGCCTGGCCTTTGATGATGCGATCGGCCAGAAGCGCGATGAGATCGCGGCGATCGCCGATTCTGCTGAAACGCCCGATTTTACCAATACCGTACTGGCGCTGGAGAACAGCGGTGAACGGCTGAGCCGGGTGAGTAACGTTTTCTTCGCCATGACCTCGGCGCACACTAACGATTATCTGCAGGAACTGGAAGAGACCGTCGCCACCGAACTGGCGGCGCTGGCCAATGATATCTGGCTGAATGACACGCTGTTTGCCCGGGTCGATGCTATCTATAATGCGCGCCAGACGCAGGCAGCGGATGCCGAATCCCTGCGCTTAATTGAAGAGCTGCACCAGCGGTTTATTCTGGCCGGTGCCCGGCTGGGAGATGCACAGAAGCAAGAGCTGAAGGCGCTGAACACCGAGTCGGCCACGCTGACCAGCCAGTTTAACCAGCGCCTGCTGGCGGCCGATAAAGCCGGTGGACTGGTGGTGGATTATATCCATCAGTTGGATGGCCTTAGCCCGGCGGAACACGCCGCCGCCGCGCAAGCTGCCGCCGAAAAAGGGCTTAACGATCGCTGGCTGATTCCGCTGCTGAACACCACTCAGCAGCCCGCGCTGCAGCAGTTGCGCGATCGCCAGACCCGGGAAAACCTGTTTAACGCCGGTTGGCTGCGCACGCAAAAAAATGATGCCAACGATACGCGCGAGCTGGTGCGTCGTCTGGTCAGGCTGCGTGCGCGTCAGGCGGAACTGCTGGGCTTTGCTAACTATGCGAGCTGGAAAATCGCCGATCAGATGGCGAAAACCCCCGACGCAGCGCTGCAATTTATGCGCGGGATCGTCCCGGCCGCGCGCGAACGCGCTCTGCTGGAGCAAGCTGATATCCAGAAGGTGATTGACGATGAACAGGCCCGCTTCACCGTCCAGGCCTGGGACTGGTCGTTTTATGCCGAACGCGTGCGGCTGGCGAAATATGCCCTCGATGAATCGCAGGTCAAACCCTATTTTGCCCTCAACACGGTGCTGACCGACGGGGTTTTCTGGGCGGCGACCCAGCTGTTCGGTATTACCTTTGTTGAGCGGCCGGAGATCCCGGTTTATCACCCGGACGTGCGCGTCTGGGAAATTAACGATCATCATGGCGAGGGGATGGCGCTGTTTTACGGCGACTTCTTCGCCCGTGACTCGAAAGGTGGCGGAGCGTGGATGGGCAACTTCGTTGAACAGTCCCATGAATCCGGGACCCGTCCGGTGATTTACAACGTCTGCAACTATCAAAAGCCTGCCGACGGCCTGCCGGCGTTGATCTCCTGGGATGACGTGATCACTCTGTTCCACGAGTTTGGCCATACCCTGCACGGGCTGTTTGCCAGCCAGCGCTTTGCCACGCTGTCGGGCACCAATACCCCGCGCGATTTTGTCGAATTCCCGTCGCAAATCAACGAGCACTGGGCCAGCCACCCGCAGGTGTTTGCCCACTACGCCCGTCACTATCAAACCGGTGAGCCGATGCCGGATGCCCTGCGCGAGAAAATGCTCAGCGCCACGCAGTTTAATAAAGGCTATGACATGACGGAATTGCTCAGCGCGGCGCTGCTGGATATGAACTGGCACGGCCTGACGGTTGCCGACGCACCAAACGATGTCGAAGCCTTCGAAACTGCCGCGCTGGACAAAGAGCAGCTGTTGCTCCCGGCCATTCCTCCGCGCTATCGCAGCACCTATTTCGCCCATATCTTCGGCGGCGGCTACGCGGCGGGCTATTACGCCTATCTGTGGACGCAGATGCTGGCCGACGACGGCTATCAGTGGTTCGTAGAAGAGGGCGGATTGACCCGCGAAAACGGACAGAAATTCCGTGAGGCGATTTTGTCGCGCGGGAATAGTACTGATTTAGCTGAACTTTATCGGGAATGGCGCGGGCACGATCCGAAGATCGAACCGATGCTGGTGAATCGCGGGTTGAGTTCGTAAGGGCTTTTCAGGCTGAAAACAGAACCGGGCGTAACGCCCGGTTTTTTTGTCCGATTTTTTCTTCCCCAAAATTCCTCCCCAAAATCAACTGCATGCGGTTATTGCCCTGGTAACGGGCTGCTGATTGCTGGCTTCAGTCCCGGGGGTCGCAAGCATAAAAGACATTATTCAGCACTGGCCTACCTGCTGGCGCTGGCGCTGGCGTTCTACTCCATCCCCATCCGTATCTGGGTTGGCGATTATCTCTACATCGACCGCTCAGAGCTGGTGGTCAACATCGGGTTTCTGATTGTGATGATCCTCTCCCGGGGGAATATCATCGGCAAAAGGAGCTGACAGTGAATCAACGGCAATTTGAAAAGTCTGCTGGTGTGAGCGCCAGTTTGGCTGCGCGCTGGTATCCACATATCGACTCGGCAATGAAAGAGTTCGGCATCACTGCTGTGAACGATCAGGCCATGTTTATCGCGCAGCTGGGGCACGAATCGGCAGGCTTTACCTCGCTGGTGGAGAGCTTCAACTACTCGGTCGACGGCCTGAAGAAAACCTTCGGTAGACGCCTGACGCCGTACCAGTGCGAGATGCTGGGCCGGGTGGGTGGTAAGCAGACCGCCCACCAGCCGCAGATTGCCAACCTGGTGTATGGTGCTCGAATGGGCAATAACTCGCAGGGTGACGGCTGGAAATATTGTGGTCGTGGTCTGCTGCAGATTACCGGCCGCGAGAACTACACCAAATGCGGTGCGGCCCTGAAGTTGGATCTGGTAAGCGCACCGGAGCTACTGGTGCAGGATCGTCACGCAGCGCGCTCGCAGCCTGGTACTTTACGTTACGCGGTTGCCTGCTGTATTCCGGCGATATCGTGCGTGTCACGCAGATCATCAACGGTGGGCAAAACGGACTGGCTGACCGCAAGGTGCGTTACAGCCGGGCGCAGGCGGCGCTGGCATGAAGATTCGACATGCTCTTCTCGCGCTGGTGGTCGCCGTCTCGGTCACCGGTGCAATCGCCTGGCGTTCTGGCTGGAGTGCGCACGCTGACCATGTCAACGCGCTGCCAACTCCATCAGCGGATTTGATGCAGGAGCCGTGCCGGGGAAGTAACGCCGGTACCAATAGCGATGAAGACCTGCAGGCTGATATCGAAACAACCCAATGCCTGCGCCAGTTGCGGCTCAACACGTATCGCTGGCAGGCCTGGTATAACGCGTTACGTTAAAGTGAGTGCCGGGCAGCTGTCACCACCCGGCCTTGGTTACTACTGCAGTTCCTTACCTTTTAGCTGTTCAACGTAAAAGTCATAACGTTTAAGGAACCACAGCCGGCAGTCTTCATCCATGTTGCCGGTTATTGCATCCGTGCATAGATGTCGGCCTTGCAAGCGCATCCGGGCAAAGCTAGATGCAAGAAAATCTAAATCCCGGGAAGACACAACACCCTTCTCACTTACTAACTGCATACATTCCTCCTCTGCTAGATGAATCTAAAAGAAAAATGCATCTGATATAAGTATGGCTCAAAAAATCGTAGCACGTGGGTTGCCAGCCGAAAGAATACCGAGCCTCGCAATAGCGGGGTTTTTTACCAACTGAGGGTAAGAATGCCATCTCCAATCATGAAGTAATTTGCGTATCAACATCTCCCGGCACATCTACAGAAAGTGAGTAAGCCAATTGGCGATCTTGCAACGCTGATGGATGAATCACTGCCTGACGGTGGGGAAAAGTCTGCAGGCCTCCGCAAGCTGCTCGAAGCCAAAGATGCACGGGTGCGCGCAAAGCTGGGTTAAGCAATTCCAAGCTCATCTTCGGGTGGGCTTGATAATGGTGAACTCCTCAATAAAAAATTTCCCTTCCGAAATGAAATCCTGCAGTTCGGAAGGGAGGCTAAAAGGGCCATCATTACAAGGAGGACTAGACTGTAGTCTAAGATTCAACAAATAACCGAAGTATTAAAATAATATTATAAACAGAATGGTTTTAACTTTTAGCTTATGACTGATAGCCAGTGTTAAGTGGCGCTTAAAGAAAAATTTAACGCATCTTACATAATAATTTCATTGTTAGGTCTACATTCAAATGACACGAGTGATTCGACATCTTAGCCACTCGAGCCGATCCCCCTAAGCGGTGGGGCAACCAGTAAATGCTGGACGCTTGCGAATTTGCTTACTGGAGTGAGTTCACCGGGAGGCACCCGGGGCTTGAGTGGAAGACTGAAGGAACAGCCACAACATCGAAATTTGTGTGAATTGCTATCTACATTGCTGCATGACCCAGACCAGTTCTGTCCGAGCTGGTCTTTTTTTGCCAGAGAAAGAGGATTACAGACGAAACCACTGAATGCCTGTAAAAATGAACAGTGGGTTTTGCCTGGTTGACATTGAGAATGTATACTTTTCCAGCTAGAAAAGTTTACTTATCAAGGATTCAAAGATTGAAAGATGGCATTTATAAGATGGTTTTTGAAAACAATGGTCAAAGAAACGGTCAATGTGACGGCGTAATCTCAATCCGAAAGAACCATCTTAATGGTGGTGATAACGTGTTTTTTTACCGAGGCATCATTAATTCTGAAGGTGTAAGCCTGAGGGTGGCGAGAATCAACCCTGGCGACACCACTGTGATGAATGGCATTGATAACGTGGAGCTTGTTCTGAAGCTCAATGAAAGCTCTTTTGGAGCAAATTTCGAAGGGCATGTATGGAGTCGGCCTGATTTAACCGTACGCGGAAGCTTGACGTTCTTGAGTGACCTTCTTTAGCATGACTACTAAGCCGCCGTCGGGCGGTTTTTTATTGCCATCACCATGGGCAGACCCATCGAAATGGCACAATAAAAATTAGTCTCAGCTAAGGCATTTACCAACATAAGAATGCCTTTACAAGTCAGGGTCCGTCATTGTTGTTGAGGGTACTCACCTTTTGCTTTCAGATTTTCTTTGACCAAATTGGCGCAGCTGGTTGCATTTTGTGAACTCTGATCATTAACAATAGAAGGATGAGCTTTTAATATTTCGTTGTAAGCATCTTTCACTTTCGGACTGACTGTTGAGGCAAAACTATCTGGTGGAAAGTGACCCAAAGGGTGTTTGTCACCGCTTAAGGCTTTCGCGCAGGCATTATCAATTTGGGCGACAATGCTTAGAGGTTTAGCGTTTGCATATATTGAGCAAGATAAAACCAAACACGCGAGAACAATTCTTTTCATACTCTATCTTTCTTAATGACATAGCGTTTTTTTTTGAAAAAAGCATTTAAACCCTATGAAGATATCAGCATTAATTCGAATGTGAAGGGATCCTTATGACCAAACCGGACTGGGAGGCTATCGAATCGGCTTACCGGGCCGGAGTGATGTCCCTCCGCGAAATAGCATCGCAGCACGGCATCAGTGAAGGCGCTATTCGTAAGCGCGCCAAACGTGATGAATGGTCGCGTGACCTCAATGCGAAGGTGAAAGAACGCGCTGACGATCTGGTACGCAAAGCTGAGGTACGCAAGCAGGTACGCAGCGAAACGGTACTGTCTGAGCGCGTACTGATAGAGGCCACTGCCGAGGTCATTGCTACGGTACGCATGGAGCATCGCGGCGATATCCGCCGGGCGAGAACGCTTGCCAATGCTCTGTTTGATGAACTTGAGGCGGAGTGCGCTGACGTTGAGGCACTGCGTACCTTGGGCCAGTTGATGCTCGACGTGGATGAGAAGGGGCGCGATCGACTGAATGAGCTTTACCACTTCATCATCGAGACGCTGAAAAATCTTATTGGTCTCGAGCGGCAGGCTTACAGCATGAACGAAGGCGAAAAAGATAAGGTCTTGGACGCACTGTCTGACCTGATGGATTCGCTCTCTCAGGGGGCGTAATGAAACCTGAGCACCTCAAGCTGCTGTCTGACAAAGACTGGCGACTGAATAATCTCTATCCGACCATACCGGCCGAGGCGTTCCAGCAGTCTGTCGAGGGCCGTATTACGTCAGGCAGTTCCGCTGGCTCTACACCAATAAGCGCATCGGCCAAATCCCGGATAACTCACACCTCCCGGTTCACACCTTCTGGGATATCGGCGTGGGCGACTCCACGGCTATCAGTGGTTCGTAGAAGAGGGCGGATTGACCCGCGAAAACGGACAGAAATTCCGCGAGGTGATTTTGTCGGGTGGGAATAGCACTGATTTAGCTGAACTTTATCGGGAATGGCGTGGGCACGATCCTAAGATTGAACCGATGCTGGTGAATCGCGGGTTGAGTGCGTAGGGCGTAATCAAGCGGGAAACAGCACCGGGCATCATGCCCGGCGCAATACCACGACTTACTCACGTTCCTTTAACTGCGGCATCTGTTCAATAGCAAACGCCAGAACCTTTTCACCATCCAACGAAGCAAAGGGGTAGCTTTCAATCACCGCGACAGGGCGATCCGGGCCAATGTCCTTTTTGAGTTCATCCAGCTTGTATTGAATGTGGGGAGTAACAAGGAAGCAGTCAAAGGCAGGCGCCACGCTGGCAAAGTTATCCAACCCTACTGCACTGATGATCATCTTATAGCCATGTTCATTCGCGACGGTTTGCATCTTTTTGGCGAGCGAATTGGCGGTATTACCGAACAGGCAACATATAAGCAGTTTTTTCATGGACGTATCCTCGTGGAAACTGCGCATACACTATGCCCGCAGATAACAAGGAAATGAGAGGTTGCTCAATATTCACTGGTTGAATAGGTCAAATGACATGCAACTTGATATTAAGCAAATTTGGACCGGTGAATCGACGAAAATAAATTCAATGACCGTTAGTAGTCATCCTTCAAATCCTGCATAGCAGAAAGTATCGTAAAACCGATTATGCTCACGGCAAGGATGCCGAGTATTACCAGTGCAGTAATCATTCGCTCTCCTGTGGCTGGCCTATACGAAAGAATAGCGCATGAGCGCTCCGGTTATCGCGCAGTTGTTCTACATTCGGAATTCACCTGAAACTTCATACTGATCACAGATTAGGAGAGGATGCTGCCCGGGTTAATCACCAGATAAGGCGATTTTTTATGAAATCGTGGATTAAAAACCGCGTCTGCTGGTCGCAAAATCGCGAGCAGACGCCGTGTCTGACTGTACGTTAAAGCAACAGCGACTTGTTTAGCCTTTATTTATCTTCGCCATGCTAGCTTGATAATGATCCGCAACCTGGTACGGAATGCCCGGTTCGTAGATATCAAAATACAAATCTATCCATGCAAGCATTTACCGCCAGTTTCTGGCGGTTTTTTTTTGCCCCTCTGCAGCATCATGAATTTTTTTCAACACAGATGAATTTTTCTCGTTTGCCCCCGTCGCGTCGCTGTGACATCTTTTTAGACATTCAGCCATCCAGATGGCTAAAACTTCAAATAATGAATTATCACTGTTGGCAATTACCTGGCGGCAGTTAAAGGAGATCAACATGCAGCGACAACACGCCCCGAACCGCGCCGATGTGGTAGGCAGTTTCTTACGTCCCGACGCCATCAAGCAGGCACGAGTGAAGTTTGCCAGCGGCGAGATCGACGCGCGCCAGCTGCGTGCGGTAGAAGACGAGGCGATTCGTCATGTGGTTGAACAGCAGTGCGCCTGCGGCCTGCAGGTGGTGACCGATGGTGAATTCCGTCGCGCCTGGTGGCACTTCGATTTCTTCGACGGGCTGCAGGGCGTGGAGCGCTACGACTCTAATCAAGGTATCCAGTTCAACGGCGTTCAGACCAAAGCCCACGGCGTGCGCGTGACAGGCAAGCTGGGGTTCGGCAGCCACCCGATGCTGGACGACTTCCGCTATCTGCAAAGTATCAGCGGTAGCGCGCAGGCGAAGATGACCATTCCAAGCCCGAGCGTGTTGCATTTCCGCGGTGGACGCAAAGATATTGATGCGACGGTCTATCCTGAGCTGGATGCCTACTTCGACGACCTGGCGCAAACCTGGCGCGATGCGATCCACGCCTTCTACGCAGCGGGTTGCCGCAATTTACAGCTGGACGATACCGTCTGGGCGTATCTGTGCTCGGACGATCAGCGCCGCCAGATCCGCGAGCGTGGCGATGACCCGGACCAGCTGGCGCGCACCTATGCTCAGGTGCTGAATAAGGCGCTGGCAGACAAGCCGGACGATCTGACGGTCGGGCTGCATGTCTGTCGCGGTAACTTCCGTTCAACCTGGATTTCCGAAGGGGGTTACGAGCCGGTGGCCGAGATCCTGTTTGGCAGCGTCAACGTGGATGCCTTTTTCCTGGAATACGACAACGATCGCAGCGGGGATTTCGCCCCGTTACGCTTTGTGCGTCCGGGCAAACAGCAGGTGGTGCTGGGCCTGATCACCACCAAAAGCGGCGAGCTGGAAAACCCGGAAGGGGTAAAAGCCCGTCTGGAAGAGGCGGCGAAGTATGTGGCGAAAGCGCAAATCTGCCTGAGCCCACAGTGCGGTTTTGCCTCCACCGAAGAGGGCAACAGCCTGACGGAAGCCCAGCAGTGGGACAAAGTTCGTCTGGTGGCGCAAATCGCCAACGAAGTGTGGTAACAGGCTTGTTTTACGATATGTTATAATATAACATCCTCGCTCTCTAAAACGGAGTGAGGATGTTATTTTGGCTGGACATATTGGTAAATTTGCAATGACTCTGGGGGCGCTAGTGGTCAGCGTCCAGGCGTTCGCTCATTCCCACGGTCATCAGATGACCGAAGCGGAACAACAAGCGGCGAACGGCGTGTTCGACGATAAAGACGTCAAGGATCGGCCATTGTCCGACTGGGATGGCGTCTGGCAATCGGTGTATCCGTTTTTGCTGAGCGGTGATTTGGATCCGGTCTTTAAAAAGAAGGCCGAGAAGGATAAGCGTCAATCGTTTGAAGAAGTAAAAGCCTATTACCGCACGGGCTACGCCACCGATGTCGAAACCATTGGCATCGAGAATAACGCTATGGAATTCCACGTCGGTAAAACCGTGAGCAGCTGCCAGTATGATTACAGTGGCTACAAAATCCTGACCTACACCTCCGGCAAGAAGGGCGTTCGCTACCTGTTCGAATGTAAAGACGCCAGCAGCAAAGCGCCTAAATTCGTCCAGTTCAGCGACCACACCATCGGCCCGCGCGCCTCGGCGCATTTCCATATCTTTATGGGCAACACCTCGCATGAGGCGCTGTTAAAAGAGATGGATAACTGGCCAACCTATTACCCTAACGAAATGTATAAGAAGCAGGTCGTTGAGGAGATGCTGCACCATTGATTTCGGTGCAGCCTGTGCGCCGGGTAGGCGAAACCGCCACCCGGCGTTACCGCTACGCTAATTTAGGTGCATCCACCCAGCCTTTTACGCTCATCCCGCGCAGGATCATCAGCCACGCCACCACGATGGCCACCATCATAATCACAAACAGCGACCAGTGTGGGAGATGGGTCAATATCAGCCCGGTGATCATCGGGTTAAATGCGGCTCCCAGCCAGCCCAGCGCCTGGGCGGAGAAGTAGCTCGCTTTCATGCCCGGCGGGGCGATGTTGTCGATCAGCATATATTCGCCCGGAGCATAGATTATCTCGCCGATGGTAAACACCGCTGCGGCGATCCCCCAGTAGACCAGGTTACTGCCTGAGAACATAAAGCCCCCCAATCCGAGCACGAAAAACAGGGTGCCGAGCGCCATCAGTGGGCGAATATTGCGCGCCGACAGCTTGCGGCCAATGATGTACTGGAGCGATACCACCATCGCCGCATTCACCGGCAGCACCACGGCAACCACGTTCTGCGCAAAATCGCTGTCGAAATCGGCGGCCAGCACATACTGGGAGATACAGCTGGCAAAGGATCCGCCGACGTACGAAGCCAGCAGCCCGGAAAGCGTATACCAGAACAGCGCCCGATCGCGCAGCAGCACCGACGGTTGCCACGGCACAGGGGGATGTTCACTCTCGGCGGCGAGCCCTTTTTGCACATAGCGTTGAATCAACACCAGCGGCAGTGCGGCACAGAAGGCCGCCACCCAGAACGGCAGCTGCAGACTGTACATCACCAGTAGGGTGCTTAATGGCGGCCCGATGGTCCAGCCGATGTTCAGAAAACTGTAGTTAAGCGAGAAAATCCGCGCCTTTTCCGCCGGGTTTAACACATCAGCAAACCAGGCTTTCAGTACGGTGGAAAAGATCGAATAGGCGCAGTTAATCAGCGAAAAGGCGAGCACCACCAGCACCACGTTATCCACCAGCGGGATCGCCGCAAAGCCCAGCGCGACCGCTGTAATGGCGAGCAGCATGTAACGATTTTTATCGAATTTGTCGGCCAGAATGCCAAATCCCAGGCTAAATACCACCCCAATGGTCAGCGCCACCGACAGCGCGTAGCCAATATTCTCCACGCTCATGTTATAGACGCGCGTCAGGTAGATGGTCATAAATGGCAGCGTTGCGCCGCGCCCGATGGTGAGTAATAACGATGAAGCTAACAGCGCTGTGGTTGAGCGCCTGAGTGATGCATTCATTTTCCTGCCCGACATTGTGTAAATTTTTTGTTATGTATTATCAGGATTATCACGCCATAAGTGGCTTGTATAGCACCTAATTTATCCGTAAGTGCTTCCACTGGCTGCCAGAATTAATGATCTGTTCGTCAGGGATTTTTTTCGTTACCTTGAACAGTCTTTACAAAAACTGAATAAACAGGGGCAGGTATGACGCGCAAAGACGGGCTACTGGCGTTGCTGGTGGTGGTGGTATGGGGACTGAATTTTGTGGTGATCAAAGTCGGGCTGCACAATATGCCCCCGCTGATGCTGGCCGGTTTACGCTTTTTGCTGGTGGCCTTCCCGGCGCTGTTTTTTGTTGCCCGACCTCAGATCCCGTTTCGTCTGCTGCTGGGCTACGGCCTGACCATCAGTTTCGGCCAGTTTGCCTTTCTGTTCAGCGCCATTAACTTTGGCATGCCTGCGGGTCTGGCCTCGCTGGTGCTGCAGGCGCAGGCCTTTTTCACCATCCTACTCGGCGCGGTGGCGTTTGGGGAACGTCTGCAGGGCAAGCAGCTGGCGGGGATCACACTGGCGGTTGTGGGTGTGCTGGTATTGGTCGAGGCCAGCCTCAACGGGCAACACGTTGGGCTGCTGGGCTTTATGTTGACCCTGGCGGCAGCGTTCAGCTGGGCCTGCGGCAACATCTTCAACAAAAAAATTATGCAGCTGGAATCGCGTCCGCCGGTGATGTCGCTGGTGGTGTGGAGCGCGCTGATCCCGATTGTGCCGTTTATAGCCGCTTCGTGGCTGATGGATGGCCCGTCGGTGATGTGGCAAAGCCTGGTCGCCATCGATCTGACCACCATTCTGTCGCTTTTCTACCTGGCGTTTGTGGCAACGATTATTGGCTACGGTATCTGGGGCTCGCTGCTGGGTCGCTACGAAACCTGGCGGGTGGCGCCGCTGTCGCTGCTGGTGCCGGTGGTGGGTATCGCCAGTGCGGCGTTGCTACTGGGTGAAACGCTGGGTGCGCTACAGCTGCTGGGTGCGCTGCTGGTGATGGCCGGGCTGTATATTAATGTCTTTGGTTTGCGGCGGCTGTGGACGGCGCGGGCGAAAAGTTAAAAAAAAGCCCCGCACAGGCGGGGCAAAACAAATTAAGAGCGCTGGTTGTAATACGGCACGCCTAATTCGTCGGATTTGTCGCTGCCAGCGCCCATATGGTTAAAATCATGGGGCGACTGACCGTTGGCCGTTGGCAGGAACGACGCTTCGCGGCTGGTCTGCTGCGTTGCGTTCAGGGTTTGCTCCGCAAAACTCGGGCCAGAGAATAGCACCAGAGCGGTGAGGGCGGCGGAGGCGAAAAGTTTCATAATTTCCTCGATACGTCTTAATACAGGCGTTTAGCAGTTACAGTGGTTGATAGGGAGTAGATAACGAGATTCACCGCGCATATTGGTGATGCGATATTTATGCGGTGGAACGTCGAAATAGTTCTTGAACGTGCGGGTCAGGGTCTGTTGCGATTCAAACCCGTAACGCTCAGCCAGATACAGGATCGGCTCGTTACTTTCCTTCAACTTCTGTGCGATTTCAGTCAATTTACGGCTGCGGATGTACTGACCTAATGAATGACCGGTCTCTTTTTTAAACATCCGTTGCAGGTGCCATTTTGAGTAACCAGAACGCTCGGACACTTTCTCAAGTGACAGCGGGGATTCCAGGTTATCTTCGATCCAGCCCAAAATGCTATGAATAGTGATGGCGTCAGTATTGCGTCTGGACATCGTCATACCTCTTTCTGTTTACGGCAGGATTTTCTTAAGCAAGTGCTCAAGCGTTGCCACTTCATCCGCCGCTAAGTTTTTTGTTAGTTCCTGGTGCAGCTTATGCCCGACTAATTGATGACATTGTTCACATACGGCTGCGCCGTCACTGGTCAACTGCACCAGCACGCCGCGCTTGTCATTCGGATTAGGGCGTCGTTCAATCCATCCCTTACAGACCAGACGATCCATCATGCGCGTCAGCGCACCCAGATCGACAGATAAGATTTTCTTGAGCTCACCCGGCGTGATACAGCCTTCGCAGCGCACGGAACACAGCACTTTGAACTGAGTTGCGGTGATATCCAGCGGAGACAGATAGTCGTTGAGCAGGCGATCTTTTTTCTGGTTAACCATATAGATCAGGCGCCCCAGCGGAATAATTTCGTTGAAGAGGTCACTGGAGCTTGTCACGATGGTTGCCCTGGCAAGTAGTTTAGTTGCGGTGGATATTATTGCTCAGGCAACTATAAGTCAACTGAATGCATAAGCTTATGACACGTTTTGCTAAAACGATTCAGATGCTGTTTTTGCCCTCTTCAGGGCTTCTTGCATAACCAGGAATGATTGATAACGGGTCGCAAATATTACTTACGATGTGCGCGTGGCCGATCCGGCGTTTTTCACCGTATACTTGCCAGGTTGAATTTTGCATAAGGACGATGACGTAACATGGTGGATTTATTCAAAGCACTGGGTCTTGGGCTGGTGGTTTTACTGCCGCTGGCAAACCCGTTAACGACGGTTGCACTGTTTCTGGGGCTGGCCGGTGACATGAACCGGGAGGAACGTAACCAGCAGTCTTTAATGGCTTCTGTTTACGTTTTTGCGATCATGATGGTGGCGTATTACGCCGGACAGCTGGTTATGAATACCTTCGGGATCTCCATTCCCGGCCTGCGTATCGCCGGGGGGCTGATCGTGGCCTTTATCGGTTTCAGGATGCTGTTCCCGGCACCTAAGGCGCACGAACCTGCGGATAAAAACGCGCTTGAGGACCAGCAGGACAAACCGTCGCCTAATATCGCGTTTGTGCCGCTGGCGATGCCGAGTACCGCCGGGCCGGGTACAATTGCGATGATCATCAGCTCCGCCTCCACGGTACGTACCGGCTCGACCTTCCCGGACTGGGTAGTGATGGTGGCGCCGCCGCTGATTTTCGCCCTTATCGGGCTGATTCTGTGGGGATGTTTGCGCAGTTCTGGCGCGATTATGCGCTGGGTGGGCAAAGACGGTATCGAAGCGATCTCCCGTCTGATGGGCTTCCTGCTGGTTTGTATGGGCGTGCAGTTTATCATTAACGGCGTACTGGAAATTATCCAGACCTATCCGTAATCGCGTGCCGGGTGGCGCAATACCACCCGGCCACCGCGTTAAACGTTTTGTGGCTGTTCTTCGAGGGTGACAGGCCATTTACGGAAGATCAGCACCGACCAGATCAAGGCCGCCAGCGCCGGTATCGCCCCCAGATAACCAATCGACTCCATCGACAGATGCAGGCTGATCTGATTCCCCAGCAGTGCTCCCGCGCCAATCCCCAAATTGAAGATCCCGGAAAAGAGCGACATCGCCACGTCGGTGGCATCAGGTGCCAGCGCCAGCACTTTCACCTGCATGCCGAGGCCGATAATCATGATAGCCACGCCCCAGACGATGCTGAGGATGGCCAGATGGGTTTCGCTGCCCGACGCAGGCAGCAGCAACAGCAAACACGCCAGCAGCAGGCCGATGGCGCTGCTCACCAGCAATGAGGCGTGGCGGTTGCCGAGCTTACCAAACAGCATGCTGCCGATGATCCCCGCGCCGCCCAACAGCAACAGCAGCACAGTCGCGAATGAGGCGCTAAAGCCAGCGATGGTCTGCACAAACGGCTCGATATAGCTGTAGGCGGTGTAGTGCGCGGTGACCACGACGACTGTCAGCAGATACAGGCTCATCAGCGCCGGACGGCGGAACAGCACCGGCAGGCTTTTCAGTGAGCCAGAGTGTTCGCTCGGTAATTTTGGCAGCAGTTTGATCAGGCACAGCAGGGTGATCAGCGCCCCAAGACCGATGATAAAGAAGGTGCTCCGCCAGCCAAAATACTGCCCGACGATGCGCCCCAGCGGCAGGCCAAGCACCATCGCCAGCGCAGTCCCGGTCGCCAGCAGGCTCAGGGCCTGCGCGCGTTTCCCGGCCGGGGCCAGGCGGATCGCCAGCGAGGCGGTAATCGACCAGAAGATGGCGTGCGCAAAGGCAATCCCGATCCGGCTTATCACCAGCACCTGGAAGTTCCACGCCAGGAACGACAGCACGTGGCTGGCAATAAACAGCACAAACAACCCGATCAGTAGCTTGCGGCGCTCGACCTGGCGGGTGAGCAGCATAAACGGCAGCGACAGTAAGGCCACCACCCAGGCGTAGATGGTCAGCATAATACCCACCTGCGCGGTTTCCATCTGGAAACTGGCCGCAATGTCGGAGAGCAGGCCAACGGGCACAAATTCAGTGGTGTTGAAGATAAACGCGGCAATGGCGAGCGTCACCACCCGTAGCCACGCCACCCGGCGGGAAACTGTGTTGGTTGTCATAAGCGAATCTGGATAAAGGAGAAGAGGGCGATCTTAAAACCATCACTGCTGAAAATACAATCGCTTTGTGATCTGGATCGCAAAAACTCTCTGGTCAGCATCGTAGTAAATCCGATCGGTTTCATTGAATATAAAACGCGACACAATAAAAACAGAGGTAAGACAATGCAAAAAATTGAATTTTATCTGATCGATGCGTTTAGCGATCGCGCGTTTGGTGGGAACCCGGCTGCCGTTTGTCCCCTTGAGGACTGGCTGCCGGACGAGACGTTGTTAAAAATGGCACAGCAGCATAATCAATCCGAAACCGCCTTTTTTGTGCGTACTGATACGGGCTTTGAACTGCGCTGGTTTACCACTCAGCACGAAATCAACCTGTGCGGGCACGCCACGCTCGCCAGTGCGCACGTGATTTTTGAGTATCTCGACTATCCGCAGACCGAGATTGTCTTCTCCACCCGTTTTGTCGGCGACCTGACGGTGACCCGTCAAGGCGACTGGCTGACGCTTAACTTCCCGGCCTGGGGCTGCGAGGCGGTCGACAACCCGCCGGAGCTGCTGTTCAGCACGCTGGGGATCGCTGGGGCGAAAGAGGTGCGGGCAGGGCGTGACTACATGGTGGTACTGGAAAACCAGCAGCAGGTTGAGGCGCTGACTCCAGACATCAACGCCATGATGCCGCTGGGCAAAATGGTCTGCGTGACCGCGCCGGGAGATAAAGATGACTTTGTCAGCCGCTTTTTCTGCCCGGGTGAAGGGGTGGCGGAAGATCCGGTTACCGGGTCCGCCCACAGCATGCTGATCCCGTACTGGAGCGAGAAGTTGGGTAAAACCCGGATGCAGGCGCGGCAGGTCTCCGCCCGTGGCGGGGATCTGCGCTGCGAGCTGAAGGGCGATCGCGTGCTGATCGGCGGGCAAGCGACGCTGTATCTGAAAGGCACCGTGTTCCTGCGAAAATAAAAGCAAAACGGCACCGCCAGGGGCCGTTTTTAGTCTTTTCTCCCTCTCCCGTGGGAGAGGCCGGGGTGGGGGCATCAGGCCGCACATCACCCCAGCGGCATTGCCCGGCGGCGCTGCGCTTGCACGGGCCTACAAAACCAAACGTAGGCCGGGTCAGGCGGAGCCGCCACCCGGCGCAAGCAGACCGCACCCATCACCCCAACGACGCCCCGCCGCACAGCACCAGCTCCTGTCCGGTGATCGGCGCGGCCTCGGCGCTCAGCAAGTAGTTAACCATCGCGGCCACTTCCTGCGGGGCGATCAGCCTGCCCATCGGCGGCACTTTCGGCGGTGAGGTTTCCCGGCCTGGAGCACTTAACATCGGGGTTTGCGTTGCCCCTGGAGCCACCACGTTGGCGGTGATCCCGCGTGGAGCCAGTTCAGCGGCCCAGCTGCGCATCATCCCCACCAGCGCCGCTTTGGTCGCCACATACTGCGAGCGCCCGGCGGCACCCCGTGAGGTGCGGCTGCCGATCGCCACCAGCCTTCCGCCCGCCTGCATCCGTGGCGCAAAGTGGTTAAACAACTGTTCGGCAGCGTGAATGTGCAGCCCCCACAGGCGGGCGCTGACGTTCGGGTCCAGCTCGCCGAGCGGGGCTGCTGCCATCATCCCGGCGGCATGCACAATCGCCTGCGGCACCGGGAGTGTTGCCAGCGCCGCATTAAACGTGACGTTGTCACTCAAATCCACGCTCAGGCTGGTAAAGTGTGGATGGGCGCAGTCCATCTCGCGGCGGCTTAAGCCTGTCACCTGCCAGCCTTCAGCGAGCAGGCGGGTGACAATGGCTTCGCCAATCCCCGAGCTGGCTCCGGTGACGATCGCATGGCGCATATCACACCTCCAGCAGCGCGCGCGGCACTTTGAATACCGCTTTGCGCACCGTCATCGGTTGATCAACTGCGCACAGCGCCTGATGCGGCTCGCCGGGGAAGAAAATGGCAAAATCCCCGCGGCCCAGCCGGATGCTCACCGGATGCACGGCTTCAGATGCAATCCAGAGATCGGGTTTTCGCTCCTCATCGCCGGTCTGAGCCAGCGACTGCATGCCCGCGCGGATTGTCTCATCGCCTACCAGCACCACCTGAATATCAGCCCATAAATGGTGATACTCGGTATGGCGCTGAGCCTCGGGTTGGGTCTGCGCCGGGCCGATATGGCAGAACCACGGGCAGTCTTCTGGCTGCCAGCGTCCGTCGTCCCTGGCAGACAACGCCGCCAGAGAGCAGTCGGGGCGATCGAGGATCTGCCGCAGCGCCGGGGGCAGCCCTGCCAGCGGCAGGGCATTCAGATGGCCGATAATCACCGTTGCACCTCCTTCACCCACTCGGGCGTTACGCGCACATACTTGATCGCCTGGCGGAAGTAGGTGTAGGCGATATGCAACGACCCGTCGGCTCCCTGTTTGATGCTTGGGTAGGAGAATTCGCGGTTCAGCTTCTCCAGCGAATTGTTGGTCATGCAATAGCCGTCGCCCTCGTCGAGGTTGCGCTGCCATTGCCAGCTTTTGCCGCCGTCGGCGGAGATGGCTACCGTCATCGGCGCGCGCGGTGCGCCCCAGAAGGCCGCGCGGCCATCACCCACGTCCGGCTCTTTACGCCCGTCGCCGTCGTCGATTTCGTCATACAGCGAGGCGCGGCGCTCCAGCGCACCTGCGGCACTCATGTGATTAAACACCAGCGCCAGCTCGCCGCTGGCAAGGGTGGTTACCTGAATCGACGAGTTGTTATTCGGCAACGCAGTAGGTTCCGGCACCGACCAGCTTTCGCCGTTATCCAGCGACTGGCTGATATAAATATTGTCCGCCCAGCGGCTGCGATACAGCGCCACCAGCTGGCCATTGTTCAGGGCGGTGATGTTCATGTGCACGCAGCCCAGGCTCTGTGGCACCGCGACGTCGCGCCAGCTGTTACCCTGGTCTTCGGAGATTTTGACTGCGCTGATGTCGTCGTTGCCGACCCATTTTTCGCCCGGCTGGGTGCGGCAATAGAACACCGGCAGCAGCCAGTTGCCGTTGTCCAGCACCACGATCGGCTGGCGAATAAAGGTGCCGGGGTTATCCAGCAAGGTGGCGATTTCGCCCCAGCTGTGGCCCAGATCCGTCGACTGTCGATAGCGCACGATAGCGGTATCCTGGTTGCCGGAGAGCTGGGCGGTCCACAGCAGCCACAGCACGTTATCCGGGGCGAGGAACAGGACCGGATTCTGCTCGGAGCGGCTGGCGTCGTCCGACAGCTTTACCGCTTCGCTCCACTGGTTGCTGCCGGGGGCCAGGCGCGAGCCCCACACAGAGATATCGGCAATCCCTTCCTGGGTGCCGCCAAACCAGACGCACATCAGCGCGCCATCCGGCAGGGGCAGCAGGTTCGCAGCGTGATTCTGCGGGCAGGAGGAGGGCAGCATCGCCGTTTCCACGCGGGCATCCTGCGGCTGCGGGCGAACAATCCCGTCACGGGTTACGGTTACAGACATATCAGACTCCATTATGTTGAACTGGGGCAGGCACTTTGCGATCCGCTTTATTGGGGATCAAACGGTCAAGGGCCATAATCACCGCCGGGGTGATCAGCGCGATATACATATTGTTAATGCCAAACGGATCGCCCAGCAGATACCAGACTGAGGTCACGACGCAGGCGCCAATCAGGCCAGCGTTCGCCCCACGGGTGCTCTTGAAGAACGGGGCGTAGAACGCAATCACCGCCACGACCGTAATCGACAGACGAATGGCGCGGGTGAAGAACGACAGTTTCAGCACTTCAGGGACCAGCAGCACGAAGATCAGCGGCAGGAAGCCAATCAACAGTGATATCCAGCGGGTGGCTTTAAATTCCTGCTCCGGGGTTGGGTTGCGGTACGGTACGTAGAAATCTTTCACCACCAGCGAGGCGATGGCCAGCGCCACGGTACTGACGCTAACAAAAATCGAGGCAACCAGTGACGTTGTCACTAAACCAGCCAGCCACGGGTTCATGTCCTGCAGGAAGATCGGCATCGCGTACAGGCTGTTGATCTCCGGGTGCAGATACTTCGCCGCTACGCCAATCACTGCAATTGCCAGCCCAATCGGCAGGCAGAAGAAGAACGCCACCCAGGTCGAGCGTTTAGCCGACTTCACGTCTTTGGTGGACGAAATCGCCTGAATCACAAACTGCGTACAGAAGATCGAGCCGATGGTGCCGATCAGCCAGGCAACGATAGTGGTCGCGCCAATGTTGCCATCCCAGGTCCAGTAGTACGACGGCATCTGTTCAATCATCGGGGTAAAACCGCCGGTTTTCGACAGGGCGAAGCCCATGATCACCAGAATACCGAAGTACTTCAGGGCGCTGTGCAGCAGTGTCACCCAGGCCACCCCCTTCATGCCCCCAAAGGCGAAGTAGAAGGTACTGACAATCGCGGTAATAAACGCCGCCACCGGCAGGTTAACCTTCAGCACCGTGGAGATCGCCGCCGCACCGGACACATAGTTACCGACGTTCACCAGTAGCAGGGCGTAAATCATGATGATTGAGATAATGTTTTTGGTGCTGGTGCCGTACTTCTCGGCAATCGCGCCGGAGATAGTGATTTTGCCGGTGCTGTAGATGCGTTTCACCAGCAACAGGCCAAACAGCGGGAAGCCAATGGCCGCGCCGATCACCGACCACGATGCGGCAAAGCCACTTTCAAAGGCCGCCTGGGCGGTGCCGATGGTGGATTTGGCACCGATGTATTCAGACATCAGCAGGATCCCGACGATAAACGCCGGCATCGCCCGGGAGCCCTCCATAAAATCGCCGGAGTTTTTACTGCGCAACCGGAAGGTCAGCCAGGTGGTAAAAATAATGTAGACAATGACAATGCCTACGATGATGAGGGTATCTTCAGCGGTAAAGTTGTTCATCTTTGCCTCTCTCAGGGCGTATGAATCCTGGGCGCCTGCGGCACCCGAATTCTTATGGACGAAATCAAGCGCCGTTTATTGCAGTGACTTCGTCACTATCTGGCGGATCTGTTCTGTCTGTTGCACATCGAAAGCCACCGCATAGCGGCTTTCACCCACCTCTTCGCCCATCACCTGCAGCGCCTTTTTCACGGCGGCCGGGGAGAAGGCAATTTTGTACAAATTGGTGCGCAGGTCCGTGACGCTCTCCTGCGCCAGGCGCGAGCCGTCGATATCCCCCGCCTGGAAACGTGTCCAGATGGCGTTGATCGCCTGTGGCGCAACGTTGGCCAGCCCGGAAATACAGGCGGAACAGCCCTCGACAAAGCCCTGATGAATCAGCGAGTCCGGGCCGTTGAGCACGTCAAAATTATCCATACCCTGCGCGGCTTTCAGGAACCCGCTCAGGCTGTCGTAACTGCCCGCGCTGTCCTTGATGCCGATAATGTTCGGGTGCGCGGCCAGCACGCGCGCGGTCTGCGGCTCAATGGTATTGCCGGTGCGTGCCGGGATGTTGTACAGAAATACCGGCACCGTCAGGGCATCGGCGATGGCGGTGTAGTGGGCGATCAGTTCCGGCTGGCTCAACGGCACAAACCACGGGGTGATCACCGACACAGCATCAACGCCCAGTGCCTGAACCTGCTTACCGAGGCGGATGGTGGCGCGGGTGGAGATCTCACCGATATGCGCCACCACCGGCGCACGTCCGGCGACCTCTTCCACGCAGGTGCGGGTGACGGCCACTTTTTCCTCTTCGCTCAGCACAAAAAACTCGCCGTTGGTGCCGCCGCAGAAAATGCCGTTCCCCGCCGCCAGCTGGCGTTGGATCTGGCGTTTCAGGCCCGGCAGATGCAGCTTGCCATCCTCAGTAAAGGGGGTGACGATCGCCGTCAGCACGCCTTCAATCTTGTTACGCATTTCTCACTCCTTCGATGTTAAATTTCAGGGAACAGGGTCTGGTAAATACCCTGCACCTCGGCATGGCTGACCTGACGCGGGGCATTGTTCATCAGGCGTTTGACGTTCAGCGCCGCGTCGCTAAGCGACGCAATGTCATCCCGCGGGACGCCCAGCGCTTCAAGGTTGTCCGGTAAGTTAAGGCGGCGCACCAGAGCGGCAAAGTAATCCACCAGCGCGTGTGATTTCTCTTCTACTGAAAGCGTGGTATCGGCACCTGGCACCAGATCCCATACCCGGGCAAATTTTTCGGTCGCATCCGGGCGCACCACGCGCATACAAGGGGCCAGCAGGATAGCGTTGGCCACGCCGTGCGGCAGATGGTATTTGCCGCCCAGCGGATACGACAGGGCATGCACCAGATGGGTACCCGCGTGGGCAATCGCCACGCCGCCATAGTAAGAGGCCCACAGCATTTCGAGCCTGGCCGCCAGGTTGTGCGGCTCGGCGCAGGCGGTTTCGATGTTGTTCAGCAGCTTGCGCAGGCCAATCAGCGCCGCGTTATCGCTCACCGGATTTGCCACGGTGGCGGTGTAGCACTCAATCAGATGACACAGGGCGTCGATGCCGGTTGAAGAGGCGATATGCGGCGGCATGCTGGTGGTTAATTCAGGTAACAGCGCCACGTAATCCGGCAGCAGTACCGGGGAGATAATGCCGATTTTGGTGCTCTGCTCAGGAATGGCGAGGATCGCGTTTGGCGTGGCTTCGGAGCCGGTACCGGCGCTGGCGGGAATTAACAGCGATGCCAACCGCTCGGTTGGTTTTTCACCCGCCAGCAGGGCGTCCAGCCCCGGCGAGGCCGGATGACACAGCACCGAGAGCAACTTCGCCACATCCAGCACGCTGCCGCCGCCGACGCCGACCACCAGATCAAAGTTGGTCTCGTTGATGTCTGCCAGCAGGCTGCGCACGTCGTGGCTGGTGGGTTCCGGCGGCACGCGGTCAATAATACTGACGCGGCGGTTGTCGGCTTCCAGCAGGGTGCGGATGGCGCGGGCGGCGTCCAGACGGGCGATGTTGCCGTCGGTGACCAGTAAAAGGCGCGTCTTGCCTGCCAGCAGTGGCGCGAGGGCCGGTATCGCCCCCGCACCGCTGATAATCGTACTGTTAATGGTTAACACATTGCTCTCCTGTTGCTGTGTCTGTGATTGATTTCGCTCAAACCAGGCAATCACAGTCATCGTGTGGCTAAATTTATAATTTATTCGCAAACTGAATACCTTGATCTTGCTCACACATAATCAAACGTGATTGAATATAATCATTGGCAGGAAATGCGAACCCGGAGTGGGGATGAAAGAGAACAACCTGAACAGAGAAGTGGTGGTGATCGCCGATGACTTGACCGGAGCCAACGACGCGGGCGTCAGCCTGGCGATACGCGGTAAGAAAGTCAGCGTGGCGTTTCGGACCCCCTTTACCGGCGACACCGATGCGCTGGTTATTAATAGCGACAGTCGGGCGATGGTGGCATCAGAGGCCGCTGAAAAACTGGCGCTCTACGCTGCCGAGATTGACGCCGCCGCGTGGCTGGTGAAGAAAATTGACTCCACCCTGCGCGGCAATCCCGGCGCGGAAGTCGAGGCCCTGCTGACGATCAGCGGCAAGCGCCAGGCGATTATCGCCCCGGCGTTCCCGGCGGCCGGGCGCACCACGCAAGGCGGCGTCTGCCTGGTTAAGGGTATTCCGGTCACCGAAACCGAGTTTGCCAGCGACCCGAAAACCCCGGTGCGCCATGCGCAGGTAGCAAAGGTGCTGGCGGAACAAACCGCCCTCAACAGCGTGGTCGTCACCCCGGCTCAGCTTGCGGCCGCCCTGCAGGGCGACACCCCACTGCTGATTGTGGATGCCCGGACGGACGCCGAGCTGGATCAGATTATTGACGCTGTCTCGGACGGCGACGAACGGCCGCTGCTGGTGGGCTCGGCCGGGCTGTGCGATGCCCTGGCCCGTCGTCTGGCCCGCCCACGCCAGCTGCTGGCGGTTATCGGTTCGATGAGTGAAATCGCTCAGCAACAGATCCAGCGCGCCGGCGAAGTGGCCGGTGTCAGCCGGGTATTAATAGATATCGATGATGTATTTCGCCACGAGATGGCGGGGTATCTGCAGCAGATCGCCACCGCGTTGGCGGCTGGCCAGCACTGCGTGGTGCATACCTGCACCGATGGGCAGGCCCGTCATCAGATCGACAGTGTGTGCCAACAGCGCGGATTAAGCCGGGCGGCGCTGGGTGAGACCATCAGCGCGTTTCTCGGGGTGCTAACGCGTAAAGCGCTGGAGTCCCACACCCCGGCGGCGCTGTATGTCAGTGGCGGCGATGTGGCGATGGCAGTGGCCAGCGCGCTCGACGCACAAGGTTTTGCAATAAGCGGACAGGTGGCGCAATGCGTGCCGTTCGGTCGTTTTTTGGGTTGTCGCTGGCAGGGGCCAGTCATGACCAAAGCGGGCGGTTTTGGTACCGAGACCACGCTGCTAGAGGTTTTGCATTTTATCGAGGAGAAGATGAGTGACTAATATCATTGCTGTAACCATGGGCGACCCGGCGGGCATCGGCCCGGAAATCATTATCAAATCCCTGACCGAGGGCGAACTGTCCGGCGCAGAGGTGGTGGTGGTCGGCTGCGCCAGAACCCTGCATCGGGTACTGGATAAGGGGATCACCGCCCCGGCCGAGCTGCGGGTGATTTCTGCCGTCAGCGAGGCGCGTTTTGGCCCGGCGATCATCAACGTGCTCGATGAACCGCTGGCCGAGCCGGAGGCGTTACAGCCTGGCGTGGTGCAGGCGCAGGCGGGGGATCTGGCCTATCGCTGTGTGCGTCGCGCCACCGAGCTGGCGATGGCGGGGGAGGTCAAAGCCATTGCCACCGCGCCGCTGAACAAAGAGGCGCTGCATCTGGCGGGCCATCACTATCCGGGGCACACTGAGCTGCTGGCGCACCTCACCGACAGCAAAGATTACGCGATGGTGCTGTATACCGATCAGCTGAAGGTCATTCACATCACCACCCATATTGCACTGCGCAAATTCCTCGACACCCTCAACCAGGATCGGGTCAAAACTGTCATTGGCATTGCGGATACCTTCCTTAAGCGCGTCGGATATAAAAACCCGCGTATCGCGGTGGCCGGGGTCAACCCGCACGCCGGGGAGAACGGTCTGTTTGGCGATGAAGAGATCAAGATTGTCGGCCCGGCAGTACAGGCGATGAAAGCTCAGGGGCTGAATGTCACCGGGCCGTGCCCGCCGGATACGGTGTTTATGCAGTGCCACGAAGGGATGTACGATATGGTGGTGGCGATGTATCACGATCAGGGACATATCCCGCTAAAATTACTCGGTTTTTATGACGGCGTGAACATTACCGCCGGGCTGCCGTTTATTCGCACCTCGGCTGACCACGGCACCGCGTTCGACATTGCGTGGACAGGTAAAGCGAAGTCTGAGAGCATGACGGTCTCTATCCAGTTAGCGATGCAAATCACACGGGAATAATATGAAGGGATATAGCCGGTTAGAACAGATAATGGACTACCTGAAAGGGCACAACCTGGTGACGGTCGATCAGCTGGTGGCGGCAACTGACGCTTCGCCAGCGACCATTCGCCGGGATCTGATTAAGCTCGATCAGGAGGGCGTGATCAGCCGTACCCACGGTGGCGTGACCCTCAACCGGTTTATCCCTTCTCAGCCCACCACCAGCGAAAAGATGCAGCGCAGCCTGATGGAGAAACACGACATCGCCAGCGCGGCAGCCCGTTTTGTCAAAGCCGGGGATTCGGTGGTGCTGGATGCGGGGACGACGATGATTGAACTCGCGCGCCAGCTCACCCATCTGCCGCTGCGGGTGATCACCAGCGATCTGCATATCGCGCTGTTTCTTGCCGAGTTTAAGCAGATTGAAGTGACGATCATCGGCGGGCGCATCGATGACTCCAGCCAGTCCTGCATTGGCGATCACGGTCGCCGTCTGCTGCAGAACGTCTGGCCGGATATCGCCTTTGTCAGCTGTAACGGCTGGGATCTGGAACGTGGCATTACCTCGCCAACAGAAGAAAAAGCGGCGTTGAAGCGCGACCTGATTGCCAACGCCCGACGCCGTGTCCTGCTGGCCGACAGCTCCAAATACGGCGCCTGGTCGCTATTTAACGTCGCCCATCTCAACACCTTAACCGATATCGTCACCGACCGACGTCTGGACGAAACCGTACAGCAGAGCTTAAGCCAGCTCGACGCCAGCCTGACGCTGGCGCCGTAACGACTCAGGGCAGCAGGGCGATATTATTTCTGATCACCTCTGCCGAATGGCGGAATTTTTGCTGTTCATCCTCCGCCAGGTTGAGCTCGATAATCTGCTGCACGCCGCTCTGAGCCAGCACCGCGGGCACCCCAATCGCAATCCCCTCCACGCCATACTCCCCATCCAGAATGCAGGAGATCGCCAGCGCCCGGTGGCTGCCGGTGAAGATATTGCGGCAGATCTCGGCGATGGTCCCGGCAATCCCGTATTCCGTGCAGCCTTTGCGGGCGTAAATCTCGAAGCCCTGCCTGCGCACGTTCTCGGCGAGGGCGGCAAAATCCAGCGTGTTACCGGTGTGCCGATGATATACGTCGGCAATCGGTGAACCGTACACCGCGGAATGGGACCACACCGGGAACTGGGTATCGCCATGTTCGCCCAGAATAAAGGCATCGATACTCTGTGCGCCGATATCCAGCGCCTGGGCCAGGGTACGCCGCAGGCGGGTGGTATCCAGCCAGACTCCGGTGCCAATCACCTGGCTGCGCGGCAGGCCGGAAAGCTGCCACACCTGCCAGGTAATGATGTCGCAGGGGTTGGTGGCGATCAGGAAAATGCCGTTAAAACCACCGGCCATCATCTGCGGCACAATGTCTTTGACGATTTTTGCCGTCGAGGCCAGTTCATCCAGCCGGGTCTGGCCGGGTTTCAGCGCGCCGCCGGAGACAGTGATCACCGCGATATCCACATCTGCACAGTCGCTGGCCTCACGGGTGGTGATGGTCATCATACCGGGCATATAGGCGGCAGCGTCCGACAGATCCCGGGCGTGGCCTTCGCTGCGCGCCGGGTTGATATCCACCAGCAGCAGCTCTTCGCAGATATTCTGGTTCAGCAGCGCGTAGGCGGCGGAAGTGCCGACATTTCCGGCACCGATAATCATCACTTTGCGGGCTTTGGTGTTCATTGTTTTTCCTGATGTTTTAACCGTACCTGCGACCAAACTTACGCCGCGGGGGCAGGTGGTGCAATGGCTGGCGGCAGCTATAAGTTTAAAATATGCCTGTCGCAGAATTGGCTGGCGCTATGGTGGAGAAAAACGACAAAGGAGCTTGCCATGTATTCCATTTCCTCTGAATCGCCCGCGCATCCGGACATCGTTGCCCTGATTGCCGCCCTCGACAGCTACCAGAGCGCACTCTACCCGGCTGAAAGTAATCATCTGCTGGATTTGACCCAACTGCCTGGCCACACCCTGATTATGATGGTGATCCGCGACAGGCAGCTAAACGCCGTCGGCTGCGGGGCGGTGGTGCTGAACAGTGACGGCAGCGGCGAGATGAAACGGGTCTACATCGACCCTACGCACCGGGGTCAGCAGCTGGGCGAAAAACTGCTGGCGGCGCTGGAAGATGAAGCCCTCAGTCGCGGCTGCCATACCCTGCGGCTGGAAACCGGGATCGAGCAGCATGCGGCGGTGCGGCTGTACGAACGCAGTGGGTATCAGTTGCGCGCGGCGTTTGCCCCCTACGAGGAAGATCCTCTGAGCCTGTTTATGGAGAAACTGCTGGTGGCTGACCTTCGTTTAGCAGGGCTATAAACGCTTCCAGCTGCCGGGTCATCGCCCCGCGACGCCACACCAGCCAGGTGGTGAGCCAGCGCCAGTTTTCGGCCAGCGGCCAGGCCTCCACCTGATGATGACCGGGCATACTTTCCAGCATTGAGCGCGGCATCAGCGCAATCCCGGCACCTGCAATCACGCACGCCAGCATCCCGTGATAAGACTCCATCTCGTGGATGCGCCCCGGCGTGGCGCGATCCGCATGAAACCAGCTTTCGAAATGACGGCGATACGAGCAATTGGCGCGAAAAGCATAGATATCGCGCCCGCTGACCTCGGTCGCCCGCTGCACTGGCTGATGTCCGGCGGCGACCACCAGCATCATCTCTTCCCGGTAAACCGGCATCCCTTCCAGCTCCGGGTGGCTTAATGGCCCGTCGACAAAGGCCGCGCTCAGCGTGCCTTTCAGCACCCCGTCGATCATCGTCCCGGACGGGCCGGTAGAGAGCGCAAACTGAATGCGCGGGTAGCGCTGATTAAACGCCGCCAACGAGGCCGGAATGCGCACCGCGGCGGTGCTTTCCAGCGCGCCGAGCGCAAACAACCCCTGCGGCTCATCCCCGGCCACTACCATTCGCGCTTCCTCCACCAGGGCCAGTATTTGCCGGCTGTAGCGCAAGAAATTATGCCCCGCCGGGGAGAGGCGCAGGCGCTGGTTCTCGCGGATAAACAGATCCACGCCGAGATCGGCCTCCAGCTGTTTGATACGCGTGGTCAGGTTAGAAGGCACGCGATGTACCTTCTGCGCGGCCTGAGTGATGCTGCCGGTCTGGGCGACAGCGTTAAACATCTCCAGCTGGGTCAGATCCATATCATTCTCGTTTCGTGAATAAGGTGGTTATTATTATTCATTTTTAAGAAATAGCAGAGTGGGCCACACTGAATCAACTGATATTTAAGGAGCGCAATATGAATACATCCTCTGCCACTCATGCTTTCTCGATTAACCCGACCAACGGAGAAACCCTTGCCCGCTGGCCGTGGGCAACGTCTGCCGATGTGGATCGTGCCCTACAGCAGGCTGACGCGGGCTATCGCCAGTGGCGTAGCGTCCCGGTAAGTGACCGTGCAGAATGCTTGCGCGCGCTGGGTACGGCATTGCGCAATCGTGGCGAAGAGATGGCCCAGACTATCACCCGCGAGATGGGCAAACCCATTGCTCAGGCGCGGGCGGAAGTGGCGAAATCGGCGAACCTCTGCGACTGGTATGCCGAACACGGCCCAGCGATGCTGAACACCGAGCCCACCCCGTTGGCGGACGCGGTGATTGAGTATCGTCCCCTGGGCCCGGTACTGGCGGTAATGCCGTGGAACTTCCCGCTGTGGCAGGTGCTGCGCGGCGCGGTGCCGATCGTTCTGGCCGGTAACAGCTATCTGCTGAAGCATGCCCCGAACGTGCTGGGTGCAGCCCAGCTGATTGAACAGATTTTTGTCGACGCCGGATTCCCGCAGGGGGTGTTTGCGCAGTTGAACGCCACCAATGACGGCGTCAGTCAGATGATTGCCGATCCGCGTATTGCGGCGGTGACCGTCACCGGCAGCCTGCGCGCCGGGGCAGCGATTGGTGCGCAGGCGGGCGCAGCGCTGAAAAAATGCGTCCTCGAACTGGGTGGCTCCGATCCCTTTATTGTGCTGAACGATGCCGATTTGGATCTGGCGGTGAAAGCCGCGGTGACCGGGCGCTATCAAAACACCGGACAGGTGTGCGCGGCGGCGAAGCGTTTTATCGTCGAAGCGGGGATTGCCGACGAATTCAGCCGTCGCTTTGTGGCCGCGACTGCCGCCCTGAAGATGGGGGCGCCTGACGATGAAGAAAACTATCTCGGGCCGATGGCGCGCTACGATCTGCGCGACGAGCTGCATCAGCAGGTACAGGCGACGCTTGCCGAAGGCGCAACCCTGCTGCTGGGTGGCGAGAAACTGGCGGGGGCAGGGAACTACTATCCCGCCACGGTGTTGGCTAACGTGACGCCAGCGATGACCGCGTTTCGTCAGGAGCTGTTTGGCCCGGTGGCAGCCATTACTGTGGCAACCGATGCCGATCATGCGCTCGCACTTGCCAACGACAGCGATTTTGGTCTGTCTGCGACGGTCTTTACCGCCAATACCCAGACGGCGGAGCGCTTTGCCCGCCAGCTTGAGTGCGGTGGGGTGTTTATCAACGGTTACAGCGCCAGCGATGCCCGCGTGGCGTTTGGTGGGGTGAAGAAGAGCGGCTTTGGCCGGGAGCTGTCGCACTTTGGCCTGCATGAGTTCTGTAATGTGCAGACCGTGTGGAAAGACCGGGTGTAGTTTTTTGCGTGAATTCCCTGAGGGTTGGGGTGAGGGGGAACATGCGGCTCTGGAGGTTATTCCGTTCACTTGCTGGCTAATGCTTCTCTGTGATGATGGAACCGGTGAACGTGCCATGGCGGCTCCATCGCCGCCGCCCTGGCAACCCGGGCTCCCGGCAAGAAAATCGCCGCTTCGCGGTACCTTCGTCTTTCGCTTTCGGATCAAAATGACTGGAATACCCCAATACTGAGAGTGATGTTTACGGCATCGACATATTTTCGCTATATGTCGATGAAAACCGTTTTTTTAAACATAAGATCGTGACAGCGTTGCAATCGTTATCGTTCCTCTTGTCATCAGTCTGAAATAGTTCTGTCATTTTCACTGAGTAGACTCGCTGCGTCTAAGGCTTTGTTAATGAACATGATTATGAACCTAACGCAAATTTTACAGCGTATTGCCCCCCGGCAGTTTGGTCTGCTGGTGGGGATTTTCTGCATTATCGGGCTGTTTTCGGCCCTGCAAATTTCCTCTTCGGTCCTGCTTTCCGTCTCGCTGGATGATGCTCAGCGCAATGAACAACGCAATCAGCTTACCCATCTGCAGCAGGCAAAGGTCGACCAGGCGCGGATTTCGCTGCTGGCGGCGAGTGACCTGCTTAACCGGGCGGGCGTCTATTTTATGCAGGATAAAGAGACCGGGTCGGACGGGAGCTGGCACAGCCTGATGGACGAAGCTCAGCAGGCGTTGCGGGATTCGCAGCAGGCCTGGCAGTCGTGGCTGGCGATGAAGCCAACCCAGGACGAGGCGCTGGTCAACAGCTATCAACTGTTCTTCGATGCCATCCACGAGCAGGCCGACGGGCTGGTGAAGAGTCAGTCGATCGACGCCTTCTTTGCGGTACCTGCCCAGGCTTTTCAGACCGATTTTAATGCGAACTACGCCCGCTATCAGCAGGCCAGCGAACAGCGTGCGGCACAGGGGCGGCAATTGCTGACGGCCAGCCTGTCGAACCTGCAGTCGCTGTTCCTGCTGGCCCCGGTGGTGCTGCTGGTGATTGCCCTGGCGGTGTGGTTTGGCATGTCACGCTGGGTCATCACCCCGCTGCGTCGATTGATTGCCCATATCAACCTGCTGGCGGCGGGGGATTTATCAGCACCGCCGCCTGCGGTGAAACGCTTCAACCGCGAGATTGCCCAGCTCGGTGACAGTGTTGATACCCTGCAGGAAGGGCTGGCGCAGTTAGTCACGCAGGTCAGCGAGGCCACCACCTCAATGATGACAAATATCGGTTCGCTGGCGCAGGGTAATCAGGATCTGTACCACCAGTCCGCCCGTCAGGCACAGGAGTTAAAAGCCGTCACCGCACACATCGCGACGCTGGAAACCCACGTTGAGGGCAACACCGGCTATGCAAAACTGGCCAGCAGCCGGGCGGATGAAGCGCGGGTGATGGCGGCTGGGGGCGACCGAATGATGGAGACCGTCAACGCCTCGATGGCGGCGATTGTCGAGCGTTCGGCGGAGATGCAGGGCATCGTCGCAATCATCGATAATGTGGCGTTTCAGACCAATATTCTGGCGCTGAATGCGGCGATAGAAGCCGCGCATGCAGGCAACCAGGGGCGCGGTTTTGCCGTGGTGGCAAAAGAGGTCGGCTTGCTGGCGCGCAAGAGCAGCCATTCGACGCAAACTATTCAGCAGCTGATTAACCATTCACTGCAGGGCGTTGAGGATGGCTCAAAAGCGGTGACCCGGCTGGAAGATAACCTGCAGCAGGTTATCGGTCTGGTGGGCAATCTGTGCAGATATCTCGATCGCTACCCTCAGCCAGGGCGAAAGCATTCATCAGATGACCTGCCAGCTGCAGGCGCTGAATCAGGTCGCCCTGCAGACGGATACGCTGGTCAATACTGCGTCAGAGGCCTCGCAACGGCTGCATAACGAATCCGGCCTGCTGTTACGGGCGGTGGCGCGTTTCCAGCTCCCGGCCTGACGTCATCCATTCGCCTCTGTTATACTCGCTGGCCGTTTTTGGCCAGTGAGCAAGGAGCAATGTATGGCAGCGAACATCAACAATAATATGCTGGAAGCAATCCTGGCGCAGGTTCGCCCGCTGCTGGGGCAGGGAAAGGTGGCCGATTACATCCCGGCGCTGGCCTCGGTTGATGGCAAAAAACTCGCTATTGCCATCTGTACGGTGGATGGTCAGCGCTTTCAGGCCGGGGATGCCAGCGAACGTTTTTCCATTCAGTCGATCTCCAAAGTGCTGAGCCTAGTGGCCGCGATGCGTCAGTATGACGAGGACGAGATCTGGCTGCGGGTGGGGAAAGATCCCTCCGGCCAGCCGTTTAACTCGCTGTTGCAGCTTGAGATCGAACAGGGCAAGCCGCGTAACCCGTTTATCAACGCCGGGGCGCTGGTGGTGTGCGATATGCTACAAAGCCGCCTCAGCGCACCCCGTCAGCGGATGCTGGAAATTGTCCGTCAGCTGTGCGGCGTCGCGGATATCGCCTACGACGCCACCGTCGCCCGGTCTGAGTTCGAACACTCGGCGCGCAATGCGGCCATCGCCTGGCTGATGAAGTCCTTCGGCAATTTCCATAACGATGTCTCCACGGTTCTGCAAAACTACTTTCACTACTGCGCCCTCAGAATGAACTGTATCGAGCTGGCATCGACGTTCCTGTTTCTGGCCGACCAGGGCCGCGCCCCGCACCTGTCGCAGCCGGTAGTGACGCCTCTGCAGGCCCGACAGATTAACGCCCTGATGGCGACCAGCGGGATGTATCAAAATGCGGGCGAGTTCGCCTGGCGGGTCGGGCTACCGGCAAAATCGGGCGTCGGCGGCGGTATCGTCGCGATTGTGCCGCACGAGATGGCGATTGCCGTCTGGAGCCCGGAACTGGACGCAACCGGCAATTCACTGGCGGGGATCGCGGTGCTGGAACAACTCTCCCAGCGACTCGGACGATCGGTGTATTAAGTATTCTGGAGGCGGAACCCACTTATTCATTCAGGACATTTGGGCTATTGCGTTGTCCGGTCTATGGTATATAGGGATGTAAACGCTTAACCTCTCTCCTGCCGGCAGTTAAATAATCGCTATATACTTGTATGGGTTGATAATGCATGTCTCCTAATCAGGCCAGAACGTTTACGCTTTTCAGCGAGCACACCCCGTTGCGCAATGTGGTGGGGATCGTGGTGCTGACCACGCTGTTCTACTTTATCGGCGCGAAATTACGTCTGGTGGAGGAGTTATCGCTGTTCTGGCCGCTGAACGGGGTGATGGCGGGGGTATTTGCGCGCTACGCGTACCTTAATCGCCTGCACTATTATGCGATTTCGTATATTGCGATGCTGGTGTACGACGCGATCACCACCGACTGGGGGATCGTCTCGCTGACGATTAACCTCTCTAATATGGCCTTTATCATCACCGTTTCCCTGCTGGTAACACGCGATAACCGGCTTAAAAAAGAGACCCCGGATCCGGTCAATGCCCTGCGGTTGTTCAATTACTGTCTGCTGGCCGCGCTGCTGTGTGCCCTGATTGGCGCGCTGGGTTCGGTGGGGCTCACCAGTCAGAGCTTCTGGCCGTTGTTTGCCGACTGGTTTAGCGAGCAATTCTCGACCGGCGTGCTGATTGTGCCGTGCCTGCTGACCATTACCATTCCCCGTTTCGAGCGCAATCTGCGCCTCGAGCACCTGATGCCGGTGGTGGCGCTGGTGGTCTCGGTGGTGGCGTCTGTGGTGATTGGCGGTGCCGGGGCGCTGGCGTTCCCATTACCGGCACTGATCTGGTGTGCGGTGCGCTATTCGCTGCCCGCGACCTGCCTGCTGACCTTTGTCACCGGGGCGGTGGAGATCACCCTGGTCGCTAATTCGGTAATTAACATTGCCGCGACGACGGCGCTCACCACGCCAATGATGTTCTCCGCACGACTGGGGATTGCCACTATGGCGATCTGCCCGGTGATGGTCTCGGTCAGCGTGGCGGCGATCAATTCGCTGATCCGCCAGGTTTCTCTGCGTGCCGACTTCGACTTCCTGACCCATGTTTACTCCCGTTCCGGGCTGTATGAAGCGCTGAAACGGGAAGAGTGCCAGCGTAAGAACCGCCACCTGACGGTGATGCTGCTGGATATCGACTATTTCAAAAGCATCAATGACAATTACGGCCATGAGTGTGGCGATAAGATGCTGGCGGCCTTTGCGCAAAAAGTCCAGGAGACGGTCGGTGCCGACGGGCTGGTGGCACGCATGGGCGGAGAAGAGTTTGCGGTGGTAGTGAGCTGTGCCTCGACCCAGCAGGGCTATGCGCTGGCGGAACGTATTCGCACCTCTATCGAACACTATCCCTTCATCTGGCGCGGACAGACGTTGTTTTTAACCGTCAGTATTGGTCTGGGCAGTGGGCATTACGGCTCCTCGACGCTAATCGAAGTTTTTAATCGCCTAATGACCGAAGCAGACGAATATCTTTATCGTTCGAAAAAAGCAGGTCGAAATCGCACCAGTGCGCGAATTGCAGAGGTTACGACTAGTGAGCGCGCGTCCTCCCCGACGGAACAACTGTAATCGTTTGCACTACTGGTGGAATGCACCCTCCGATATATTCACAAAACTAATAAATGGCTTGATACGTATTTTCAACGTCAATAGTATAATGGGCTGAATGTATCGGAATAATCGTGTGATGAACGGAACTGACAGACTCAGTAAAGCCCCTCGCGTACCAGGTAGTCGGTTTGTCAAACGCATGTTTCTGATGCGGATCCTCGGAACATTCCTCTGCTTTTTACCTATTCTCTCGGTGTTGCTTGAGCAGCACCGTTCAGCGTGGCTTATCGGTCTGCTGGGCCTGAATGCCTTTGTCTGGCCTACCGTCGCCCTGCTGCGCTCGCGTCGATCCGCCACGCCGTTAACCACTGAACACCAGAATCTGGTGCTGGACGCTGCTGCGGGTGGGTTCTGGATCGCCATGATGTCAGCCAATCCGCTGCCGTCGATCACCATTGCCACTATTCTGCTGGCCGACCGACTGGCTGCTGGCGGTTTTCCGCTGATGAAGAAAGCGGGCGCGGTGATGCTGGTGGTGTTTCTGGCGAGCTGGCTGACGCAGGGGATGGCGCTGGTGCCGTGGGTTTCTGAACGCACGATGTACGCCACGTTGCCGCTGATTGGTATCTACACAGTGGCGTTGAGCGTGCTGACAAACAGCATCGCCATGCGGCTGCGCTTTAAATCGCGCGAACTGGAACGCATCGCGATGATGGATCCGTTGCTGGATATCGCCAATCGACGGCTACTGGAAAAGCGTATCGATAATGAGCTGCACAACCTGCGGCAGAGTCGTCGCGAATCGGCGTTGATGTTCATCGATATCGACAATTTTAAAGATGTTAACGATCGCTTTGGCCACAAGGTCGGGGATATGCTTTTGGTGACAGTGTCACAAATATTGCATATCGCCACCCGTCAGACCGATACCCCGGCGCGGCTGGGCGGCGATGAGTTTGTGATTTTACTCCCGGACACCTCGCTGGATGAAGCGCGGGTGGTGGCGACCCGAATCATGGATGCCGCTGCGGTGATTGAAGATGTGGCCGAAGAAGCCGTGCAATGTACGATGAGTATCGGCATTGCCAGCGCTACCTGTGAGATGGGGGACGTTACCGACTGGTTACAGGCGGCGGACAATGCGCTTTATCAGGCAAAACGTGAAGGGAAAAACCGCATCTTTGCCCACTGACAGGCGTCAGGATACACTAAGCTAGTAGAAAGCCATCCCCGGAGCTTGTATGAAATCATCCTCACTGCCCACTAACGAAACGTCGCGTCTCGCAGCGTTACGCGAATCCGGTTTACTGGAGGCGGGCGAACACGCCACTTACGATCGCCTGACCCGGCTGGCAAAACGCCTGTTTAACGTGCCGGTGGCGATGGTTAATCTGATTGACGATCTTGTGGTAGTGGTAAAATCTGCCGATGGGGTCAGCGCTGAAAACCTGCCGCGCAACCTCTCTTTTTGTGCCCATACTCTGCTGGCCGACGCGCCGCTGGTGGTGGCCGACACGTTAGATGATGCCCGTTTTGCGGATAATCCGCTGGTGACCGACATCTACCCGGTGCGCTTTTATGCGGGCTATCCGCTGCATCTCCCCGACGGGACCGCAGTGGGAACGCTGTGCCTGATCGATCATCTGCCGCGTCAATTTTCTTCTGAGGACGTTGCTGCGCTGGCGGATCTGGCCGCGCTGGCAGAGGTGGAGTTCGCCGCCACGTGTACCGCCATCACTGACAAACTGACCGGCTTGTATAACCGTCGCGGTTTTCATCATCTGGCCACCTATGGCATTAAGGCGGCCCGTCGCCGTGCCGAGCCGTTAACTCTGGCCTGGTTGGATCTCGACCGCTTTAAACAAATTAACGCGCGCTACGGACGCACGGACGGCGATACCGCGCTGAAAGCGGTTGCAGGACTGCTGCGATCCACCTTCCGCGAAGCCGATGTGCTGGCGCGCTACGGTGGGGACGAGTTTGCGATCCTGTTCGCCAACAGTGATGAGAAGGGGGCGTGGATTGCCATGCAGTTTCTCACCGAGCAGGCTGCCGTCTGGAATGAACATTCCGAATACCCGTGGTCGCTGTCGTTTGCCTGGGGCGTCACTGAGTTCAATCATGAACGCGACGATCTGCAGAGCTGGCTGACCAGGGCCGATGAGATGATGTATTCCATGAAGCAGCAGCGCGGTACCGGTACCGGCGCCGGTGGCGAAAACTGAGATAAGAAAAACCTCTGACAGATGTTGTTGCGTTAATAAATTGTTGCGTTCATGGTGATGTTATTGATAAAAGGGATAAAAAATGACGTCATCAACCACCATTCAGATCTTCACGCGTGAGGCCATTCTCACGCACCTCCCTCAGTTAGCCGATATCCTGCACAGCTGCGTGCTGGGCGGCGCGTCGGTGAGCTTTATGCTGCCCTACAGCTATGAGCAGGCCTGCGATTTTTGGCGCGGCGTGGCGGACAGCGTCGGGCGTGAAGAGCGCACCGTGCTGGTTTGCCTCGATGCTGAAGGGCAACCCGTTGGCACCGTCCAGCTGATCACCGACCAGCCGGACAACCAGCCCCATCGTGCCGATGTTGCCAAACTGTTGGTTCACCAAAATGCCCGCCGTTGCGGCGCTGCCGGGCGACTGATGCAGGCGCTCGAAACGGTTGCTCGTGAGCAGGGCAAGAGCGTGCTGGTGCTGGACACTGCCACCGGCAGCGGCGCAGAGACGTTTTATCTGCGGGCGGGCTGGCAAAAAGTGGGGGAGATCCCGCGCTACGCCCTGATGCCGGACGGTGAGATGACTGCGACGTCGGTGTTCTACAAATTTCTCTAAAATTATTCACAATTGCGGTTGGGTTTGATCAAAACAGGGTTTTGTGGTCGTAAAGTTTGATAAGTTATCGTACCAATCTTATCAGGCTGTATGACTAATCATTACAAGGACCCCATTGTGAACACACTGAACCGTCGTGATTTTCCCGGTGCTCTCTATCCTGAACGTATCATCCAGTTTGGTGAGGGCAACTTCCTGCGCGCATTCATCGACTGGCAAATAGACCTGCTGAACGAACACACCGACCTGAATGCCGGTATCGCGATTGTGCGCCCGATCAAAAGCGATTTTCCGCCTTCACTGAGCACCCAGGACGGCCTCTACACCACCATCATTCGTGGCCTGAACGAGCAGGGCGAAGCAGTAAGCGATGCGCGTTTGATTCGTTCGGTCAACCGCGAAATCAGCGTTTACGACCAGTACGATGAATTCCTGAAGCTGGCGCACAACCCCGAGATGCGTTTCGTCTTCTCGAACACCACCGAAGCGGGGATCAGCTATCACGCCGGGGATAAGTTCGACGATGCACCGGCGGTGAGCTATCCGGCCAAACTGACTCGTCTGCTGTTCGAACGCTTCAGCCATTTCAACGGTGCTGCCGATAAAGGTTGGGTGATCGTGCCGTGTGAGTTGATCGACTACAACGGCGATGCCCTGCGCGAGCTGGTTCTGCGCTATGCCCATGAGTGGGCGCTGCCGACGGCGTTTACCCAGTGGCTGAACGATGCCAACAGCTTCTGCTCAACGCTGGTTGACCGCATTGTGACCGGCTATCCGCGTGACGAAGTGGCAGAGCTGGAAGCCACGCTTGGCTATCACGATGCGTTCCTCGATACCGCCGAGCACTTCTATCTGTTTGTGATCCAGGGGCCAAAATCACTGGCCGCCGAGCTGCGTCTCGACAAGCTGGCGCTTAACGTGCTGATTGTCGATGACATCAAGCCATACAAAGAGCGCAAAGTGGCGATCCTTAACGGGGCGCATACCGCGCTGGTGCCGGTGGCGTTCCAGGCCGGTCTGGATACCGTAGGCGAAGCAATGAATGACGAAGAAGTCTGCGCCTTTGTCGAAAAAGCGATTCATCAGGAGATCATCCCGGTGCTCGACCTGCCGCGCGATGAGCTGGCCTCGTTTGCCAGCGCGGTAACCGGCCGCTTCCGCAACCCGTACATCAAGCATCAACTGCTGTCGATTGCGCTGAATGGCATGACCAAATACCGCACCCGCATTCTGCCGCAGCTGCTGGCAGGGCAGCAGGTGACCGGGCAACTCCCGGCGCGCCTGACGTTTGCACTGGCGGCGCTGATCGCCTTCTATCGTGCGGAACGCAACGGCGAAAACTACCCGGTGCAGGACGATGCGCACTGGCTGACGCGTTTCCAACAGCTGTGGACGCAGCATCATGACCAGCAAATCACTACCCGCGAGCTGGTAACGACGGTGCTGAGCGTCAGCGACCACTGGGAGCAGGATCTGACCCAGGTCAGCGGACTGGTAGAACAGGTTACGCTGGATCTGGATGCTATCTTGCTGAAAGGGATGCGCGAAGCGGTTAAACCGTTGTGCTAATAACGAACCCGGCTTCGGCCGGGTTTTATTACAACAACCAGTAGTTACAACATACTTATAGCGTTTATTATCATGCCAAATCAGAGACACCGTGCGGCCTGTCTCGCCTGGCAAAATGCCATCATTTTTTAACATACTTGCAACTGTGACGACGATCACGTTTAATAGTCAGCGCTATTTTCCCCAATGAAGCTGATTATGATTGTTCGACCTCAACAGCACTGGTTGCGTCTGATTTTAGTCTGGCACGGCTCCGTGCTTCCCAAAATCTATTCCCGGCTGTTTCTAAACTTTTTGCTCTCCATTGCCGTGATCATCATGCTGCCGTGGTACACCTCGCTGGGCATCCGGCTGACGGTTGCGCCGTTCAGCATTCTTGGCGTGGCCATCGCTATCTTCCTCGGCTTTCGTAATAACGCCTGTTACTCGCGCTATGTCGAAGCACGCCTGTTGTGGGGCCAACTGATGATCGCCTCGCGCTCTCTGTTCCGGGAAGTGAAGAATACTCTGCCGGACGACCCCGCGCTGGGCGAGTTTGTGCGCCTGCAAATCGCCTTCGCCCATTGTCTGCGTATGACCCTACGCCGACAACCGCAGGCCGACCAGCTTGCGGCATATCTTTCAGCGGATAACCTGCGTGTGGCGATGGATTCCAGCTCGCCCGCCAACCGTATTCTGCTGATCATGGGCGAGTGGCTGGCGGTAAGGCGTCGGGAAGGGCAGCTGTCGGACATGCTGTTCCACAGCCTGAATATTCGTCTGAATGATATGTCGATCGTGCTGGCCGGCTGCGAGCGAATTGCCAATACCCCGGTGCCGTTTGCCTATACGCTGATCCTGCATCGCACGGTGTATCTGTTCTGTATCATGCTGCCGTTTGCCTTGGTCAGCGATCTGCATTACATGACGCCGTTCGTGTCGGTGCTGATCTCGTATACTTTTATCTCGCTGGATACCCTGGCAGAAGAGCTGGAAGAGCCGTTCGGTACCGAGAATAACGATCTGCCGCTGGATGCCATTTGTAATGCAATAGAAATCGACCTGCTGCAAATGAACGATGAACCGGTGATCCCGACGCGCAAACTGCCGGATAAGTATTATCAGCTGACGTAATTGCCTGCCGGGAGCGCTGTGTAAAAGGCACTTCCGGCGCGCAGAAATCATTCTTCTGTCCTGGTTTTCCCCGCGTTAGCGGCTGCTATAATTGTAACCTTTTACGATGCCATTCTTCCCACCACACTTCTTACACCGCAGCCGGTCACGGCGCCGCAACGTTATTGCTATGGATGAGGTTTCCAAAAAACAAAACCAACCCTGACATCGAAATGACGGGTCGATGTTGACTGACGGAGGGGGTATGTCAGATTTTCTCAAACCGGAAAGGGTCGATGAATGTTTATCGCGCCATTTTCCCGAACTTTGGCCATCAGCGTCGCATCGCGCGTTGTTTTGCCAGCAAAATGCCGCAGGCACCATTGAGCTGTATGCCAATACCGCAGTGGATCTAACCCCACCTCATCAACCCTTCGTGACAATCAGCGAACATCAACTCTCCCCGTGGATTACGCTGCTCAATGTCATTGAGCCGCTTAATACGGTGATCGTCGCCGGGCAGGATCTGTATGCGACAGTGTTAGGCCACGCCAGGCGTGAACGCTGGAAAGTCGGCGTACAACGCGTCGTGCATGAAGGCGATGGTCAGGCCCCGGCAAATTTTGGTACCGACGCTGAACAGCGCGCGGCTCTGCGTATTCTTACCACCCGAAATAACGCGCAAAAGCGGGTCGTGCTGATAGAAATTTTAGGCACCGATCTTTTCTATCTGCAGAGTAATTTTGCCTGGACGGAGAACGCCGCATTCGATCTTAACATCTGCCGATCGTTAACCGCGCTGTGCAAGTTGGTGATTCCGCAGCTGGTTGCGCGCAAAAGCATCACCGAGATTATTGTTCTACAAAGCGCGTCAGCCGACAGCGTTTATGCAATGGAAAATATGGAGCCGTATCACCCTCTGTTGCGCATTGAAACCGACCCTGATGGGCTGGCTACCAGCAACCGCGAGGAGTTGCAGCAGTTGCTCCGTCGATCGTCGGTAGGTGACAGTGTCACGAAAAATATGGCTGAATGGCTTAGCTCGGCTCGCAAACGTTTTGCTTTCGTTGAACGTTCGCCGCTGGACATCGCCGCTGTGACAGCGGAGAAAACCCGTCTGTTGCGCCTTTTCTTACAGATATTTCACAGTCAGGATAGGGACATTATCCGGGGCTCGAGTGCAGAACTGACTCAGTTTACACGTCAGGATGAATTCACCTTTCGTCTGCGACGCGCGGCGCTATTACTGGCCCGAGCCAGGCTGGGTGAACTGACAACTGCGCACCAGTCTGACATTGATATCTTGCTGATGACTTCAACGGAAAACGACATCTGGTGGCAGCCCGCCATCACCGCCTTAACCCAGCACTGGGTGCAGCATGATTTACCGGATAACTGGTTAGCCCAACTCCACGATCGCGGCACCGCCGCACTGCTGGCAGTATCCTCTGAAAGTGAGGTCAACTACGACAAAATTCGCACGGCGTGGCTGCGGCTGGTAGGCAGTGATGAGAATGAATTTATCCTGCCGTTCGCCACTTATCGCGATGAGGTCAGTTTGGGTGGCAACTATCGCCAGCTACACCGGCTCGTCGACGCGGCGTTAGCGGGCGAGGTGAACGATAAAAATATCACCCACCAGCGTAAGGCGTTACTGGCTGAGCGCGACAGAATACAGTTCTATGCAACCTTAACCTTTGGTCGGGATTACTATTCGGATCAGATGATCCGCCGCTTGCTGGAGAAAGCCAAAACGGCCTGGGGTCATTCCAGGGAGCATTTCACTACCGAGTTTCTGTATTTATTCAGTCGAGAACAGGATGTTGTCGAGGCCGAACGTTGTTCTTCCGCCTGGATCAATGCCTATCCAGAGGACGATAACGCCTGGTTTTATCAGGCCACGGTAAAAAGAGAGCAGGGGCAAACGGAAGAGGCCCGGCACTGTTTTTTGCAGTCCGCCACGCTCACTGACTATAAAAAACCGGCGTTAGTGGAAGCGGCACTCTGTCTGTGGGCTGCGAACAACATCGATGCAGCAGAAGCAGAACTCTGGCCGCTGATCGATGCGAACGATCGCTTTCCTCCCGCCTATGCCGTACTGGGTCTGATCCGCATTGTTGCCCATGATTATGCCGGGGCGCTGGCGTTATTCCGCCAAATCACCCTTGAGGATATTGATGCCAACGGTGTGCTCTATCCCTGGCTGCACTGTTTGTTATTGCAGGAGGGATGGGCAACGGCCAATGCCGCGTTTGCAGAGAGCGCGAACCGCCTCAGCGATCAGGAGCTGTCGCGCTACATTACGGGTGCGGCGTTATCCCTGAATGGCACTGAACAAGGATGCCAGGTTGCGGCCCACACCTTTGCGCCGTTGTTAAAATTTGAAGAACCCTGGAACAGCGCCATTGATACGGTGATGGCCTGTTGTTTTAAAAGCGGTGACTGGCAGACCGGGCGCGAGCTGGCACTAAGCGCCCTGGCGAATCCCTGGGGCAGTGAATCGCAGGCCTTACAGCTGGTGTACTCTTTCTTGTATCAATCACAGGCGCAGGATTTTACGCAGGGTCTGGCGCTGGCAGTCGAGTTTACGACGCGTTTTCCGGACTCTTTTTTACTGTGCAACGTGGCAGGTGAACTGGCTGAAGCCACCGGGCAGAGCGGGGAAACCTGGTTTTTACGCGTCTGTGCGTTGTTAACCGCGATCCCGGTCATCCAGCGCGATGAGCGCCAGAGTATGACCCTGGCGCTGGCGCTGTGTAATTTGCGCCAGTTCCCGCAGGCTTACGACAGCCTTCCGCTCCAGGTCACCGAGCCGGAGCACATTCTCAGCCGAATATTGATTGCCTGCGTGGCGGGTATTAATGATATCGATGAGTTTTATTCACTGGCCAAAGCCCAGCTCCTGTCGGCGGAGTTTATGGAGGTGAAAGCAGCGTTACACGATCACCTGACGGATTTAGAGCGATATGGTCAGCGCGGGTTAATCCCGGACTGGAACGTCTATCATGCGATTGCGGTCGGGCTTTTTACTCCAGAGACGGATGACGACTGACCCGGTGTAAAAGAGACATGGCCTGCACTTACCCTTTATCGAGGGGCAAGCTGCGGGCATAGTCTTCCAGCTGATCCACCACCACGCCCCAGCCGCTAAAAAAGCCCATCTGCTCGTGCATCTCACGCGCTTCAGGGGTGCGGTGGCGCGCAATCGCGGTGTATCGCGTACTGTCTGCTCCCTCATCCTCCAGCAGTAATATCGCTGTCAGAAACGGCTCTGCTGCGGGTTTCCACCCTTCGCTGTAGCTGTCGGTAAACACCAGCTTTTGCTGCGGAATAATCTCCAGCCACACGCCTTCATTGCGCATTTCGTTGCCGTCGACCTCAAACAGGGTATTAAAACGGCCACCCACGCGCAGATCGATATCGCAGGCGAGCACTTTATGTGGCCGGGGTACAAAGAATTGCAGGATATGTTCGGGCGTTGTCCAGCACGCCCACACCAGCGGGCGGGGAACGTGAATTACCCGCTCAAGCTTCAGGTCGGTTTGCGGATCCAGTTTCATCGTCGCGTGCCTCTGGTGAATAAGGTGAACTCACGGGTTCACTTTATTCATGATAGAGGCGATTGATAATTCTGTTGTATAACTCAGGGGGCATCATCGATTTTCATCAATCAACAGGAGGGCGTCAATGCACTTAAGAAAAGCGCAACCGCAGGAAGCAGAAGTGTTATGGCACCTGCGTAACCAGGCAATCCGTCACGGCTGTCACACCTGCTATGAACCGGAGGTGATCGCGCGTTGGACGCCAGAGGTGATGCCGGAAAAAGCGCGGGAGATGATTGCCGGGAATCCGTTTTTTGTGATCGAGGACGAGGGGGTACTGGCGGCCAGTGGTTTTCTCGATTTGCAGAATGCCAGCGTCGAGGCGGTATTTACGCTGCCCGGTTACGGCGGCAAAGGGTTGGCGACGCAGATTATTAACGCCATCAAGCAAGAGGCCAGCGCCCGCGGGATGACGCGCCTGACACTCTCGTCGACGCCCAATGCAGCGACATTCTATCTGCGGCAGGGATTTGTGTCGCTCGGCGACAGCCTGTATCCGTCGGCGCTGGCCGGTGCCGACCTGCGCTGTGTCGAGATGGAAATCGTCCTCTGATGGTCAGGGTGCGCGTCGGGCGACGATAAACAGTCTCGGGAAGGCCAGCAGGATCTGTCCGTTTTCCTGCAGCGGATACTGTTCCTGCAGCAGTTGATGATAGCGGTGCAGGTACTGTTTCTGTTCGCTTTCATTAAGATCCTGCAACCAGGGACGCAAGCCTGTGGCGCTCACCCAGTCAATAATCGCCTGATGCGAGCTCATCTGGTGATAGTAAGTAGTGCGCCAGATATCCACATCGCAGCCGGCGTCGGCCAGGATATCGTAATAGGCATGCACGCCGGGAAGTGCGGGGCGCCTGCGATCCGGGTAGTCCTGTTCAAACGCCACCTCGCGCATCAGCACATGGGTAGGCTCCAGCGCATTGTCCGGCATCTGGATCGCCAGCACGCCATTGATCTTCAGCAGCGAAACCAGATGCGGCAGCAAATCGTAATGATCGCCGATCCACTGTAGCGAGGCGTTGGCATAGATAATGCTCAGGGCATGTGCTGGACGGAAATGGCGAATATCTGCCTCAATAAACCGGCATTCCGGCAGCGCGGCTCTGGCCTCTGCCAGCATGGCGGGGGAGTTATCCACCCCGGTAATATGTGCCGACGGCCAGCGCTGACGCAACAGGGCGGTGCTGTTACCCGGCCCGCAGCCCAGATCAACCACATCCGTCACGTCATCCAGCGAAATGCGAGAGAGTAACTCCACTGCGGGGCGTGTGCGCTCGGCTCCGTATTGCAGATAGAGTGAGGGGTTCCAGTCGATCATGCGTGACGCTCCTGATTGTGCCTTTTCTGCAAGTGTAGACGCAGAAGTGCAGGGCGTGCTGGCGGGTAAGGAGCCCCTGCGCTGCAACCAGTCGCTTATCGATAAAAATATCAGCCGACTCAGCTAAATACGACGCCGTAAGCCGAGACGTGAGCTACGCTTGAGCAGAAGACCCCTTCTGGAAGGACTGCACGATGACCCCCAAACTCCATATTCTGTCTCTCGCCTGTCTGGTGCTGGCCGGATGCGCCGCCAGCGACGGTACCTCGCCCGAGGAGCAGAAATATCGCAAGGTTGAAGCTGCCGCCAGCCAGTGCGCTGAAGAGGTGAAAAACCAGACCATCGAACTGACCGCTGAAGGGCAGTCCGCCAATATCCGCTGGACGACTGTTGACTATGTCGTGCCGCAGCAGCACACCCGTACGGTGGAGTACCGGACATCGAGCGTGGTAGACAATGGTCAGCCGGGCAGCGCGTGGCAGGCCTGTATGTCGAACAAACATGCGCTCGTCCCTGAACTAAAATTGTAAAAAAGCCCCGTTTCCGGGGCGTAAATGCATCTTGGGCGTAACGCCTGAATTATCGGGTAAGCCATTCCCGCCAGTCCGGGCAGGATAATTTGTGATGCCAGGGCATCACAATGTCACGCAACAGTACCAGAAAAGACGTTGTTCCCATCTCCGTCGCCGGGCAGATTCGCTCGCCACCCCAGTCATCAAACAGATCCCAGTAACAGGAACGCAGCTGGCTGGCGCAGGCGTCAAAAAACACCATTGGGGATGACAATTCATGCAGCGCCAGCGTCTCCAGGCGCTGTTCAGCTGTGGCGATATCATTGCAAGTCAGCAGATCGTCAAGAAAGATCCTGAGCCACACCAGGGCGGCCATGCGCGCATCGGGCCAGACGAGCTGTTGCTCGACCAGATAGCGTTCCAGCCAGTGGGTCACTTCATGGCGCGCGGGTTCGGTTTGCAGGCCAAGTGAGGCAAGGATCAGCAGCGGCTCAGAGTCGTCACCGGCCATCACGCGGTTTTCCGCCCAGCCGACAATCTGCCGGTAGGTTGTGTCCTGCGGATAAACCCTGTTCTGAAGAAAAACGAACATGCACAGCAATTCATGCAGGGTATAGGGGGATGTGGAACGAATGGTCATATGCGGTCCTCCATGGTTGCCGTGGTGTCCAGCCTGGGGGATCGAAGATACCGGAGCCCGCAGGCTCCGGTAAAGGATCAAAACTCGTAACGCGCGCCGAAGTTATAACGGCGGCCTTCGAGCATCGACGACTGGTTGTAAGTAGTGGTGTAAATCGGATTGGCATCGAACAGGTTATACACGCCGCCCATCAGGGTGATGTTCTTGTTCAGATGATAACGCGCACCCACGTCTACCAGCGCGTAGGCATCGGTTTCGCTGGATTTGCCGATGTCCGGGGAGGTGCTGCGCCAACTGGCTTTAGTCCACAGTTCCAGATCATTAATTGCGTTCCAGGTCAGAGAGACGTTCGCCATGCTGGTCGGGAAGTCGGTCAGCGCATCGCCCTTATACGGACCGCTTAGCTGTTCGCTGTGGGTATAGGTGTAGTTGGCATTAGCTTTCAGGGAAGGCGTCACCTGCCAGTCACCGTTCAGCTCCAGACCGTAGATTTCCGCATCGCTGACGTTGTAGTACTGGAAAACGGAGTCAGCAACATAACCGTTGTACGTGCACTTCTGGGTATCGGTGGCAGTACAGATGGTGTGATCGCTGATTTTGTCCTTAAATTTGGTGTAGAAGACTGTGGCATCCAGCGCCAGCGCATCCTGCTGCCAGTACACGCCCAGCTCGGTGTTAACGCTTTGCTCCGGTTTCAGGTCGTCATTACCGATCCCGATTTCGGAATACGGATACGCGCCATACACGCTGGTAAAGCCTTCGTTATTCTCGCGTAAGTCCGGTTTTTTATAACCGGCAGAGACGCCGCCTTTCAGTGCCCAGCTTTCATCGATTGTCCAGTTGCCGTACAGCTTCGGCGTGACGTGGTAACCAAAGTAGCTGTCGTGATCAAGACGCGCGGAGGTGGTCAGGGTGAAGTCCGGCACAATCATCCACGCATCTTCAGCAAATACTGCCCAGCCATTACGCGAGATTTCGCTGACCGGCGTCACGCCCGGCGCTTGTTTGTCCTTGATGCCGAATTCATCATCCAGTTCGTTGCGCGTAACGTTCACGCCCAGCGTCAGCTTATGATCGCCCAGGGTGAAGGTGTTGGCGCTGTTGGCTTCATAGTTCTTCTGGGTAATAAACTGCGAGTCCATTCCCGGTACGCGATATTCCGTTTTGGCTTTTTCGTAGCTGATGAAGTTCTTCACTTCCAGCACATCGCCATACCAGGCGTGCTGCGACAGGGACGCCGCATCACGATCGAAGCCCCAGTACCACTGCTTATCGTTGTGTGTTTTCTCCTGATTGCCCTTCGAGGCATTCAGATCCCAGAGCTGGGTATCGGTCGGCGACATCGAGATGGTCGCATCCAGATTGCCGGACTGATGCTTCACAAAACGTTCGTCTTTCTCGCTGTCGTCGTCACGGCGATCCAGATAGTCGGCGGCCACGCTCACCCCGAGTTTGCCCGGGATAATCGGGCCCATCAGGAAGGCATTGGTCTGGTTGGTGTTACCGAACTCGCTCTTTTCCTGCAGGAAGTAGTTATCTTCCAGCACCCCGGTCCAGTTCTCCAGGTTATACGCTTTTTTGGTGATGACGTTGACCACGCCCCCGATGGAGTCCGAACCGTACAGCGAGGACATCGGCCCGCGGATCACTTCGACGCGCTCAATCGCGGCCATAGGCGGCATAAAGGCCGCTTCGGTGCCGATATGGTGTCCGTATGGACGCGATTCGCGGGTCGCCTGCTTGATGCCGTTGACCATGTACGAGGTATAAGACGAGTCCATACCGCGCATCTGCACATCACCGGATGCCAGGCTGCCGTGGCCGTTGCCGACCAGTACGCCGGGGATTTCGCGCAGCGCTTCCGTCACGTTCTGATTGGAGCGGGTGTTAAGCTCTTTTTCGCTAACCACGGAGATGGTCGCGGGCGCTTCGCGGCGCTCCTGGCTAAAACCAGTGGCGGTCACCACCAGTTCGTCTTCGTTGATCGGTGCGGTGTCGGCGGCTAAAACGGCCGCAGGGAGGTTGGCCAGGGCGAGCGAAATCGCCACGGCCATGCGTGTCTGAATAATCACAAAAAAATCCCTTAAAATTTGGTTAAGTCAATCTTGAGAACGTAGTCAGCCTTGTTGTCTTTTTCGTCCTGCTTGACGCTGGCATAAAGCGTGCGGGCATCAGCAGAGAGCGCCAGGCTGTTTGGCATTGCAGCGGTTTTTAGGGTGTGCTTCAGCGTGTTGCTGTTCGCGTCGATCACGCTAATCTGACGATCGTTACGATGGGTGACATACACCTCTTCACGCGCGGCGTTATACAGCACGGCTACCGAGTTTGGACTCGGGATACGTTTAAGAAGTTTGCCGGTGTTCAGCTGTACCACCAGCACATCGCGGGTGTTGGTATCAGCGATATAGCCCACGCCTTTGGCGGTGTTCAGGGCAATGTTCAGGAAATAGTGCTCCGGCTCGGCAGGGTCGACCTTCACGCGGGCCAGCAGCGCTGCGTTTTTGCCATCGAGGGTGAGCAGCTCGCCGTGACCGTTAACGACATAGACTTTATCGCCAGCCGTATCGACGGCAAAACCAACCGGCTCGAGCTTTTCAATGGTTTCAGCAAGCTGTTGCTTCTGAGTATCAACCACCCACAGCAGGCCTTTATCTTTGCTACCGATCCCGGACACGTACAGACGCTGATGCTTCTTATCCAGCACCACTTCGCGGACGTGCGCTTTTTTGTTCGGATCTGAATCGTCACTCAGCTGAATGGTTTTGATTTCTTTATTGGTACGGGTATCGAGCAGGGTAACGGAGCCTTCCAGCGCATTGCCCAGATACAGAATATGGTTGGCTTCATCCAGCGCGACAGCAAAGGTGCGCCGCTGCGTGTCGATTTTCTGGTTAATCTTCAGCGAGTCTGCTGCCAGTAAAAAGACTAATCCGGCCGTTTTGTCTTTATCAAAAGAGGGCGCAGAGGCGGCATACAATGATTTTTGGCCGTTATCGTAGGCCAGCTCGTAGACGTTATGTCCCAGTGGCTGAGTCTGGAAATCCTTTTCAGTAAAGTCTTTTGCCAGCGCGGAACCTGCGTGGAAGGTCAGGGAAATAGCGAGCGCGCAGAGGGTTTTAATTTTAAACGTAGAAGTCATAAGTATAGTTTTCTTTACAGTTGCTTACGTAAAGAAAAATGATAATGAAAATGAATCGCATTTACAATATATTGTCACAATTCATTTCCTACCTGTTTTTGCCTTGCGGTCAGATGGACTTAGGTGGTATTGCGGGGGAGAAAAAATGACATAAAAAGGAGCAGGGAATGAACTCACATCCGATACGACAGATCATCGAGGCGTGCGACCGGGCGATCTCGGCCAGAGATTTCGACGCCTTAATGGCGTATTACGCCGACGATGCCGCTCTGGTCGTCAAGCCGGGGATGATTGCGACCGGCAAAGAGCAGATCCGCAAAGCCTTTATCGCCATCTCTGACTACTTTCAGGATCGGCTGGAAGTGGAACAGGGAGAGATGCAGGTGATTGAAGGGGGCGGTAATGCGCTGGTGATTATGGAGACGGTGCTTCGCTTCCCGGATGGGCAAGGGGGAACCGTGGAGACCACGCGTCGGGCAACCTATGTTTTCCGCCTGCAGGGTGACGATCGCTGGCTGTGTACGGTCGATAATTCCTATGGAACGTCGCTGCTGGACTGAGCGATTTGCAGGCCAGAGGGGGAGCCTCCGGCCTGCCGACATTACTCGGTTACCGCATCCTGACGTGCCGTGCTGGGTTTACCGCTTAAATAGATAAAGCCCAGCGCAATCCCCAGACAGACGACCGCGCCCAGCCGGCTCATCGAGAAGGGGATGGCTGGATTGCCGAGCCAGCCATAGTTATCGATCAGCATACTCATGGTCAGTTGGCCGAAGATCACCGCTACCGTGGCGACCGCCGTGCCAATGCGCTGCACGGCCAGCACCATAATGACGATATACGGCACGCCAAACATCGCCCCCAGCAGCTGCCATTTAGGGACATCCATCAGGCCGACCGGGTGTGGCGTTTCAAAGAAGAAAATCAACAGGGCTGTAACCAGCGCCCCGACGGAAAACGTCAGAAACGCACTCTTAAACACGCCCACTTTACTGCCCAAGTGTCCGTTGATGGCGGCCTGAATACTTAGCGTCGCGCCGCCGATCACCGCCAGCATAATCATAATACTTGTCAACATGTTACCTTACCCCTGTGCAACCAGAACCAGCGCCGCAATGATGAAGAGCAGGGCGATGATGCGTTTATGGTCAATTTTCCGCTGCGGCGTTCCGAGCAGGCCAAAGTGATCGATGATCAGGCTTTTACTCACCTGGCCCGCCAGGATACCGATCATCGTCATGGCGATGCCGATGGTGGGCGTGGCGACAGTCAGAATAATGACGTACACCGGGCCGAGCACGCCGCCCAGCAGTTGCCAGGAGGGCTGGGCGAAAAAGGACGGGCTGTTGCGGGGGCTGAAAAACAGCATTAGCAGAAAGGTCAGCGCGGCACCGACGCCAAACACGCTGAACGTCGCCCAGAGATCGCCGACTTGTCCGCCCAATGGCCCCAGCAGGCCAGCCTCTACGGACAGCCCCATCCCGCCCGCGACAACCAATAAAATCAATACAAAATGCATAGCACACCGTTTCTCGTTATTCAGGCGCAGAAGCGTACGCCTGTTCAGCGATGAGAAAAATGCCATAATGCGCTAAACACCTGTGCAGGATTTGCATCAATGTACAACGCCGGCAATATCAGCATTCGCGCGCTGCGCATCTTTATCAGCGTCTATGAAACGCAGAATTTCTCTGTAGTGGCGCGCCGGGAAGGGATTTCAGCGTCGCAGGTCTCTCGCGTCATTCATCAACTGGAAGACGCGCTCGGGCAACAGCTGTTCTACCGCAATACCCGGGCCATCATTCCAACGGAAAGCGGAGATCTTTTTATTCGCCATGCCCGGGCGATGGCCGGTCATCTGGAGGATGCCCGTCGGGAGCTGGATGAGCGATCGCAGGAACCCTCTGGCCTGATCCGCATTAATGCCCCGGTTTTTTTCGGCCAGCGGCACGTCGCGCCTGGTCTGCCGGGGCTATCTGAACGTTACCCCCGGCTTAACATTGAGCTGACGCTGACCGATGACTACATCGACCCCCACCGGGATGCCGCCGACGTAATTTTTCGTATTGGTGCGCTGACCGATTCGTCCTTCCACGCGCGGGTTTTGGGTCAGCAGTTTTACCATCTTGCCGCTTCGCCGGCGTATCTGCGAAAACAGGGGACACTGGATAGCCCGGACGATCTCAGTCGCCACAAGTGCCTGGTTTATCGCGGATCGTCCGGGCCGAATCGCTGGTTAGTGCGCCCTCCGGGCGGGGAATGGGTGCACTATCCCGTCTCGCCGCTGATGACCTCTAACAATGCAGAAACGCTGCTGATTGCCGCCCTTGGCGGGATGGGGATTGTGCTGTTCCCGGACTGGCTGATTAGCGACAGGCTCCAGCGCGGCGAGCTGGTGGCGCTGCTGCCGGAACGGGAGACGGGCATCAGGACGGAGCCACAAAATATTGCGGCGATCTATCCTCATGCGCGGCACCCGCCGCTGAACGTCAGGGCGCTGATTGATTATTACGTCGAGGCGTTTGGCTCGCCGCTTTACTGGCAGTCAGCCTGATCAGGCAGGGATATTCAGGGAACGAAACACCAACATCACCAGGCCGATAATCGCGATCGCCATCAGGATGCTGGCGCAGCGCATCACCGCCTGAATCGGTTCGGTAAGCCATAAGGTGTCCTGAATAAAAACAATGATCCACGCCACGGCAAACTGACGGCCAAAATAACTGAACGACGGTTTTCCCTGTTGCAGGTGGCACCCCAGCCATACGCCAGCAGTCAGCGTGGTGATGTACAAAACAGGGGAATGGTGCAGCAACGGCAACAGCAGCAAACTCAGCAGCGTCGCGGCCAGGCAACCGGCAAAACGCTGCTGCATACGCTGATTGATCTGCACCTGGACCGGCTGCGCAGAGGGCGGCAGCACAAAGAGTGCCAGCACTGACACCATCGCCTGCCAGAAACCGGTCATCTGGAAAGCAAGCAGGAGCGGTGTCACCAGCAGCAGAGCGATAGCGGCCTGCAATGGCAACAGCAATCGTGATGGCGGTTTAGGATGGCTTTCCGAATGTTGCTTAGGCGGGGATCGACGGTTCAGGGGATAAAACAGGATCGTGACCAACACACAGATCGCGCAACCCAGCGCGACTTCTTCGATGCGGTTAAACGTGAAGATGAAAAGCGTGCGAAAGTCAGTGGTCTTCTGGGCTTCGGCCATCACCATCATCGCCGTTACCCCGCCCAGCACCCACGAGTAGGACCATGTCGACACCTCCGCACGCCAGACGGCGATCCCGCCGATGACGGCGCAAAACACCACCAGGAAAGCCGGGTTGTGACTAAGGTACGGCGCCACCAGCAGGCCCAGGCCGCCGCCGGCCAGGGTGCCGGTTACCCGGTGGATAGCCCGCAGAGTCGATGCCTTAATGGACGTATTCATGACCGCAAAGCTGCTTAGCGCCGCCCAGCCGGGGTAATCGAGTCCCAGCGCATTTGAACACAGCACCGACAGCAGCAGGGCAACGATCACCTGAATCGCGAACATGTCCTGGCGCAACATCGCTCGTGCGCGACAAAGCCATTTTTTGAGGCGGGAACTGAATGTGTTCACCAGTAGGCACCTTTTTTATGGGTGCTTTAATTCTATCTCAGGTTGCTGTCTCTGCCTGGGGACTGCTTAGTAAAGATAGCGTTCACTCAATATTTCCCCTGCCATGCAGTGGACTCACAATATTGATGCCCCTGGCGAGTTTTTCCTTATTTCCCCGGTGATCCTCCAGAAGGATGGCAATAAACAAACTGTCCAGCAGATTCAATTGAACAATTCTGGCCACCGCATTTTGGCCGAGGAGGGGGCCGCTCATCGCAGGGCTGAAGATAGACAGATCGGAAGACTGCGAAAGCGGAGAGCCGTTATCGTTGGTAATGCAGATAATTTTTGCCTTGTGCGCCCGGGCAGTCGTTACCGCATTTAGCGTTTCCCGGGTGACGCCGGTTTGCGAAATCGCAATGACGACATCATTTTCCCCAAGCTGGCTAGCGGCCATTAACATCAAATGAACATCGCTGTAGGCATGGCTAATGATGCCCAGTCGCAAAAGTTTATGTTCAAAATCCAGTCCGACCGAGGCCGATCCCCCGACACCATAGATGATGACTCTGTTGGCGTTGAAAATCAGATGAGCCGCCCGGCCTATAGTCACGGGATCCGCCACGGAACGCGCTTCTTTCAGGGCTTGAATACTGTTTGAAAATACCTTATCCAGCACTGCATCCAGGCTGTCATGCTCCGTGACTTCTTCTTCTTTCTCGTAGGGCAAGGAATTGAAATAACTGATGAGAGAACTTCGCAGTTCTCTAAAACCCGAAAACCCTATCTTTTTGGCCACTTTGACCAGCAGAGGCTCTGAAACGTTAAGCGTCGTGGCGACTTCACGCAGACTGGTTGTCTGGCAAATGTTTCCTTTGATGATGAGCCATTCTACGATTTTACGCTCAGTGGGATTTAACTGGGACAGCGACATTTTAATCCGTGCGCCTATAGCCAGTGGGCTCTCCATTTCCTTTTCTGCATCTTGGTTATCAGTCATTCTCAGCGCCGTCTCTGTGGTGAAAAGAGTAAGAGATAAGAGTATCACAAGATTTTATCAGGGCTGAATGCTCACCTTGGATTTTTTCACGGAACCATCATAATTCGTGAATTTTTGTGGGCGCGCGTATGCCCATCACCTCCTTACCCTCCCGTAGATGCCACCATAACTGATGATTTTGCGTATCAATAAAGTCGTCTACTTCACGTTTTATAAAATTAGCGTAAATTTTTAACGAGGAGTCATTGACTGGCACTAACTTCACAATAATAATAATTTTCGTGAAGTTGGCTCGTAATGAAGATACGGAAAACTTCAATTCAGTGTTCATATTTCATTTCTTGTTATCCCTGATATGGTCGAAAAACATTATGAAAACAGAGATATTTGGAATACTTCAGAGAACGGGGCGCTCATTCATGCTGCCGATAGCGCTCCTGCCTGTAGCGGGTTTGCTGTTAGGGATCGGCGCATCCTTTACCAATCAGACCACTATTGAAGCCTATGGGCTTCAGTCGTTGCTGGGTGAAGGAACGCTACTTCATACTTTGCTCACCGTAATGAAAAGTGCCGGGAGTGTGGTTTTTGCCAATTTACCGGTCCTCTTCGCGATTGGTGTTGCACTGGGCATGGCTAAAAAAGAAAAAGAAGTGGCGGCGATTTCAGGCGCTATCGGATTTTTAATTATGCATGCCACCATCAACGCAATGCTTGAAATCAACGGTTTGCTTGCACCGGGTGCCCTGCCAGAAGGGGCCTTAGGGATGACGCTGGGTGTCAACTCTCTGCAAATGGGGGTATTTGGTGGCGTTATCACCGGACTCGGCGTAGCAGCGCTGCATAACCGTTACTACCGAATTGAACTGCCTGCGACGTTTGCATTTTTTGGTGGTACACGATTTATTCCCATCATCTCTGCACTTGCCTTTGTGGTGGTTGGCATCCTGATGTTCTTTATCTGGCCGGTGGTGCAAAACGCGATTCTGCATTTGGGCGATCTGGTCAACAATGCGGGATATGCAGGGACATTTATCTATGGACTGACTGAGCGAGCGTTGATCCCCTTTGGTCTGCATCACGTCTTTGCGATGCCATTCCTGCAGACCGGGCTAGGTGGGACACATCTGATCGACGGCGTGGCCGTATCAGGTGCGACCAACATTTTCTTTGCCGAACTGGCCAGCCCCCACACACAGCTGTTCTCTGTTGATGCAACACGGTTTATGGCGGGTAAATTCCCTTTCTACCTGTTTGGTATTCCTGCTGCGGCGCTGGCTATCTACCACACCGCCCGACCTGAAAAACGCAAACTGGTTTTCGGTCTGCTGCTGTCCGCTACGCTAACGGCCGTGCTGACCGGGATCACCGAACCGATTGAATTCTCATTCCTGTTTGCTGCACCGTTACTGTATGTCATCCATTGTGTGCTGGCGGGTCTGTCCTTCATGCTGTGCCATATTTTTAGTGTCGGCGTGGGGCAGGCATTTTCAGGCAGTCTGATTGACTTTGTACTTTTTGGCATCATGCAGGGGAATGCAAAAACACACTGGGTAAATGCCATTCTGATCGGGATCCCACTGTTCCCCATTTATTACTTCAGTTTCCGTTTCTGTATTACTCATTTTAATTTTAAAACGCCGGGGCGTGAAGACGACGAGCAGGAAACTAAGTTGTACACCCGCAAAGATCTCGATGCGCGTAAACAAACTCGTATTGAAAACAGCAATACATCCCAGAGTGACGAGGTTTCAGCTCTCATTATTTCTGGTTTGGGCGGCGCGGATAATATTGCCGACCTGGATTGTTGCGCCACACGTTTACGCATCACTGTGCTGGACGAAAGTCAGGTTGATGATGTCCAACTGAAAGCCTCTGGTGCCAAAGGCGTAATACGAAAAGGAAAGGGCATTCAGGTAATTTACGGACCTCACGTCACGTTGATTAAATCAGGTCTGGAAGAGTGCCTGGACACTACCGCATAAATACCAGGTGCACAGCACCTGATGATTATCCTCATGATATCCCTAAAGTTTAGGAAGAAATTTATGAAAATTGCTATTGGCTGTGATCACGTTGGCATTATTTTAAAACCTGTAATTACTGAACATCTTATGCAGCGCGGGATTACAGTTATTGATAAAGGTGCGCACTCTGACACCCGTACCGATTATCCCATCTATGGTAAAGCCGTTGCAGAAGCCGTTGTTTCAGGGGAGGCCGATTTAGGGATTTTAATTTGTGGTTCAGGGATCGGGATCTCAATCACTGCCAATAAAGTTAACGGAATTCGTGCCGTGGTCTGTAGTGAGCCTTATTCAGCAAAATTATCACGATCTCACAATAATACCAACGTGCTCGCCTTCGGCTCACGGGTGATCGGTTCTGAGCTTGCAAAAATGATTGTCGATGCCTGGCTTGACTCTGCATTTGAAGGCGAACGCCATCAAACTCGCGTGGAAATGATCGCTGACGTTGAAAAGGAACAATGATGAAAACTCAATTTTGTCCTTCATTAATGTGTGTTGATTTTTCACGCCTCGGCGAAGAACTGGAAAATCTTGAATCAGCGGGTGCAGCCCTGTTCCATATCGATGTTATGGATGGCCATTTTGTGCCCAACTTTGCGCTAGGCCCGGAAGACATTAAAGCCGTATCTAAACTGGCAACGGTGCCCTACGACGTACATTTGATGGTGACGAATCCTGATCCTTATATTGATCGCTTCGCGGAGCTGGGCTGTAGCATTATCTATGTTCATGCCGAATCACCGATTCATTTGCATCGTACCTTGAGTAATATTCGCAGCAAAGGCATTAAAGCCGGTGTAGCGATTAATCCTGGAACCTCTTTGAGCATACTTGAAGAGGTGCTGGATGTTGTGGATGTGGTGATGGTTATGTCGGTCAACCCGGGCTTTGCCGGCCAGCCTTTTATTGCGGCATCGGTGGGTAAAATTCGGCGCCTGAAAGCGATGCTACAACAGCATCATAGTCATGCTCAGATTGCTGTCGATGGGGCAATCTCACCTGATGTCGTAAGAACGCTGGGAACGGATGTCGACATGTATATTTTAGGAACAGCGGGCTTATTCCGTAAAGATATGTCCTACTCTCAGGCGATGTCCGTTCTGCGCGAACAGATTGCGTTATCAGCAGCCTCAGCTGAACAACCTCTCTGAACTGAAACGCCTTAAGGAGAAAAAATGAGCTTATCAGAAAAATTTTTATGGGGCGGCTCGTTATCAGCGGCTCAATGCGAAGGTGCCTGGGATGAAGACGGTAAAAGCCCGGTACAGGTAGATTTTGGCGATCCAGGGTCAACGGAAGATCGACGTTATATCCATTATCTCAATAAAGAGGGTTCACGGGGGAAGATGAGGCAGTTTGATCATCTACCCGAAGGTGCTCAGTATCATCTGTTTGATGATATTAGATATACCAACCATGTTGGCATCGACTTTTATCATAGATACAAAGAAGACATCGCACTACTGGCAGAGATGGGATTCACCACCTTTAACACAACGGTTTCCTGGGCCAGGATTTTCCCAAAAGGTGTTGAAGGTGGGGTAAATCAAGCGGGTGTAGAGTTCTATCGTAATGTGTTTAAAGAATGTCGGAAGTATGGGATGGATCCCGTTATTACGTTGTATAAATATGACGAGCCTACTTATTTAGAAGAAACCTACAAAGACTGGACAAACAGGGAGATGATTAACCAGTTTGTCGAATTTGCAAGGGTGTGTTTTACGGAATACAAGGGTTTAGTGAATAAATGGCTGACCTTCAATGAAATCAATATTCTTCTGCACTTTGATGTGAAAGAAGGAAAGCAAGTCGCCTATACAGAATTACATAATCAAATGGTGGCGTCGGCAAGAGCGACGATTGTTGCCCATGAAATAGATCTCAATATCAAAGTGGGATGCATGGTTGCAGGATATTGTTCATATCCCTATACCTGCGATCCAGAAGATGTCATTGAGAATTATAAAATATTCCAAAATCTGTTTGGCTATTGTGCAGATACAATGGTAAGAGGATATTATCCTTCCTACGCCGCGCGTATCTGGAAAGATAATGGAGTGAGTTTGGTTATCAGCGAGCAAGATAAAAAAGATTTAGCAGAAGGACGCTCTGATTTCCTGGCTTACTCCTATTATATGTCTAATGTGTTTACCACACATCAAGATGAGGGCGAAGCATTGGGCGGGGCAGGTGTACAACATTCCATTGTAAACCCCTATTTAAAAGCAAGCGACTGGGGCTGGCAGATTGATTCAACGGGTTATGAATATTTCTTGCATTTTATTTATGACCGTTACCAAATTCCACTTTTTGACGTAGAAAATGGATTGGGCGCTCACGATACAATTGATGCAGATGGATTAATTCATGATACGTACCGCATTGATTACCACCGAAGTCATATTAAGAGTTTAATGAAAGCGAGAGCAGAAGGCGTAGATATCTTTGGCTATACCTCCTGGGCGCCGATCGATCTGGTTTCATTTACAACGGGTCAAATGGATAAGCGCTATGGCTTCATTTATGTTGATATGAACGATAACGGTGAGGGCGATCTTCATAGAGTGAAGAAAGATTCGTTCTATTGGTATAAGAAATGTATTGAATCAGATGGTAAAGATTTAGACTAATTGGCTGGATATCATTAATTATCCAGTCTGATGTTGATTATGCGAAATGAAAAACCTTCGGCATTTCCGGAGGTTTTTTTATACGCACCATGAATGGAAAAGAGATATCACCGTCTGGTTTCAACTTAATCTACATTCCCCCGGATCCCCTCCAGCAGGCTGTTTTTCGCAAATGCAACGCGGGGTTGGCGCAGCGAGGCAGGCATCCAGATCAGGTTATAGCTGATAAGGGTATCGCCCACCGGCGAGGGGATTTCCACCAGCTCATTCCGCTTGAGTTCCTCGTGGTACAAGTATTCCGGCAGTACGGTCCAGCCAAAGCCTTTTGTCAGCAGGGTTCTCAGCGCGCGCAGATCCTGGCCGACCGCGGCGGGAAGGGCGTCGGGAGCCGGAATATGGTTGGTCGCCATCCAGTTATCGATCAGCGACAGTTCAAGGTTGTACGCCAGCAGCGGTTCCGCGCGCAGTGCTTCGGTCAGCGAGTCGGCCTGCAGCAGGCGGCGGGCAACGCTGGGGCTGGCGACCGCCCGCACGGTGTTGGTGTAGATCACCTCGCTCTTCAGCCGCTCGTCGGTCACCGGATGCGCCGAAATCCCCAGCTCGCAGCGACCTTCCAGTAGCATCTGGGTGACCAGCGGGCCATCCCCGGTGTGCATTCGCACCCGGATATCCGCTTCCAGCAGCGGTACTAGCCCGTCGGGCAGTTTTTCGGCCATAAAATCGGCGTGACCGATGATCTGCAGCGTCCCGGCGATCCCGGACGAGCGCGCCCGGGCGGTGGCGAGGGCGGCTTCTGCGGCATCGAGCTTATTACCAATATCGGCGGCCAGCTCATCGGCGGCAGACGTCGGCACGACGCCCTGTGTCTGCCGTTCAAACAGCATTCTGCCTACCGCCGATTCCAGCCCGGCAATGTGCTGCGAGACGGCAGGCTGCGTCAGATTCAGCGTTCTGGCGGCGGCGCTAATCGAGCGATGGCGGTAAACCTCAACGAATGTCCTCAAGCGAATCAGCGACATAACTTCCCCATAAAAATATTTATACCCCTGACAAAATAGCGTTGTTAGCGCCGGAACGCCAGATCCGGCAAGCTTAACCCATCGCAACGAACCACGGATTACTGATTATGTTAAACACCCCCCACGCATCACTCCAGGCGCAGCTCACCACGATGAAAACCGCGCATCTGCAGGCGGGTCCCGCCAGTGCTGAACTGCGCAAAGACCGCCTGCTGCGTGCCGCAACGCTGATAACGGAGAATCATAAGGCCATCAATGACGCGCTCAATCGCGACTTTGGTCACCGCAGCGAGTATCAGTCAATGATTGTCGATATGGCGACGACCGTGACGATGCTGCGCCATTCCGCAGAGCAGGTTAGCGAGTGGATGAAACCTGAACGCGTCGACGCGCCTTTTGCCGGAATGCAGGCGTGGATTGAGCAGCAGCCGCTGGGCGTGGTGGGGATCATCAGCCCGTGGAACTTCCCCATTAACCTGGCGTTCGGGCCGCTGGCGGGGGTGTTTGCCGCAGGCAATACCGCGATGCTCAAGCCGTCCGAGCTGACGCCGTTCACCTCGGCGCTGCTGGCGGATCTTGTCCCGCAGTACTTTGCGGAAAATGAACTGCAGGTTGTGCTGGGTGATGCCGAGGTAGGCCTGGCATTCAGCGGTTTGCCATTCGATCACCTGATCTTCACCGGCAGCACCACCGTCGGTAAGCATGTGATGCGCGCCGCAGCGGAGAATCTGGTGCCGGTCACCCTCGAACTGGGCGGCAAATCCCCGGTGTTTATCGACACCGACGCGGATATGGCGCAAGCAATGGCGAAGACGCTGACGATCAAAACCTTCAACGCCGGGCAGATCTGCCTTTCGCCTGACTATCTGCTGGTGCCGCAGCAGAGCGTGGAGACGCTGGTTGAAGCCGCGCGGGACTTTATGCAGCGCAGCTTCCCGACCGTTCAGGCGAACCCGGACTACACCGCGATTATCAGTCCGCGTCATTTTGCGCGTCTGGTAGCGCTTCTGGACGATGCGCGCAGTAAAGGGGCCACCGTCATCAGCCTCGCGCCAGAAGGGGAAGCCGACTTCGATGCCGCGACCCGCAAGATCGCTCCGCATCTGGTGCTCGAGGTTAACGACAGCATGCTCATCATGCAGGAAGAGATTTTCGGCCCGCTGCTGCCGGTCGTCACCTTCAGCCAAAGTGAAGAGGCGCTGGCCTGGATTAATGCCCATCCACGCCCGCTGGCGGCGTACTACTTCGGGAACAATGCGGCAAGTCAGGCTACCTTTATTACCAACACTACCTCCGGCGCGGTGGTGATTAACGATGTCATGACCCACGCCGCGATCGACGGCCTGCCGTTTGGTGGCGTCGGGGCATCCGGAATGGGGGCGTATCACGGGATCCACGGTTTCAGACGCTTTAGCCACCAGAAACCGGTCGTGGTACAGAACGTGGACGGCGAGTCCAACCTGCGCCTGCGTGCGCCGTATCAGGACAAAACCGCCAGCATCGTCGCCTTTTTGCAAGGCTGATTCAGACAGACAACATCCGACACGATTAACGGGAGTTAACAATGAAAGTATTAATGGTTCTGACGTCTCACAGTGAACTGGGCAACACCGGCAAGAAAACCGGCTTCTGGCTGGAAGAGTTTGCGGCCCCTTACTATGTCTTCAAGGACGCGGGTGCCGAGGTGGTGCTGGCCTCTCCGGCAGGCGGCCAGCCGCCGCTGGATCCGAAAAGCGATCTTCCTGATTTCCAGACCGAACTGACCCATCGCTTCAAGGCCGACCCGGTGGCGCAGCGCGAACTGGCGAATACCGTCAAGCTCGACACCGTTCGTCAGGACGATTTTGACACCGTCTTTTACCCAGGGGGCCACGGTCCGCTGTGGGATCTGGCCGAATCACAGGACTCCATCGCCCTGATTGAAGCCTTTGATCGTGCCGGTAAAAACATTGGCTTCGTCTGCCATGCACCGGGCGTGCTGCGTCATGTAAAATCCGCCTCCGGCGAACCGCGGGTTAAAGGCCGTCAGGTGACCGGGTTTACCAATGGCGAAGAGGCCGATGTGGAACTGACTGACGTGGTGCCATTCCTGATTGAAGATGAGTTTATTGCCCAGGGTGCCGATTACCAGAAAGGCCCGAACTGGGCACCGTTTATCGTCGAAGACGGTAATCTGATTACCGGCCAGAACCCGGCCAGTTCCGAAGGGGTGGCAAAAGCGCTGGTTGCCCGTCTTCGCTGATCGCATAGAGTGATAAATAACAATGTACGGCAGGCTGTTAGGCTTTTGCGTTCGACCCTGGAGAGTATATGAACACCATTATTGATTTGTTTAACGAGCACAAAAGCGAGCGCAGCTTTACCGATAAGGCCATTGATGACGCCACGCTGGAACGGATTATCAGCACCGCATACCGGGCACCAACATCGGTAAACTCTCAACAGGTTTCTGTTGTGGTGACGCGTGATGCGCAGATGCGGGCGAAGATCTCGCAGATTGCCGGCGGCCAGCCGTGGATTGCCAAAGCTCCGGTGTTTATCACCTTCGTGCTGGATATGCATAAAACCCAGGTCGGAATGACGCTTGCCGGCAACGAGCAGCAGGCGCATAAGAGCATTGAAAGTCTTGTCGCGGGCGCGACCGACGTGGGGATTGCGTTGGGCTCGGTAATGGCCGCCGCGCGATCCGAAGGGCTGGGCATTGTGCCGATTGGCGGGATCCGTCTGCACCCCGAGGCGCTGATTGATCTGCTCGAGCTGCCAGAACACACCTTCCCGGTTGCCGGGGTGGTGATCGGCCATGTTGATGTTCCGTCGCACGCGAAACCACGTCTGCCGCTGGATACCTTCCGTCACGATGAGACGTATAAAACCGCCGGGCTGGAGCAGAAGATTGCGCATTATAACCAGCAAATGACCGACCACTGGCAGGCTACGGGTCGCAGCGACGGCGAAACCTGGAGTGCCAGCGTTAGTGGTTACTATCAGCACATTTACTTCCCGGACGTGTTACCGGCGATCGTCAAACAAGGTTTTGGCATCGATAAATAAAGCAGTAAGTGCGGCGACGGTGTCGTCGCCGCACGCCTTATTTGGTTGCCGTAGCCTCAATTTCCCGCCCGGGCGCAGTACTCCCCCTCCAGACCTGATCGTATTCATAACCCGTCAACTGCTTAATGACGATGCGGGTGCGATCGTCGCAGTCGCGATAGTCGCCACCGAGCTTGCGGCGGGCGATCTCTTTCAGCAGCAGTTTGTGGGTTTCCCGCGTCAGGTTGAATTTGTAGGTGGCAAAGAAACTCACCGCCAGCAGGGCCGCTGTGGCGAAGATCATCAGCCCGAGAATGGCATGCAGGGCTTGTTCAGGTTGCAGACTGCTGCCTTTGACAAAGCCAGCCTTTTCCAGCACCAGCCCGATGATCATGATGGCAATGGCAACCGTGCTTTTACGCGTCAACACCATCACACCGGCAAAAATGCCCTCGCGGCGCTGCTGCGTCACCATCTCGTCGATATCGGGAATAAAGCTGTAGATATTCCACGGAATGTAATACAGACCCGAACGCGCGGCCCCGAGCAGGATAAACACCGCAGAGAACAGCAGCGCGGGCACCTGAGTTTGCGTAATGTAGACAGTAAACAAAAACGCCAGCACGCAGAATATACAGCCATAGGAGAGGCGAAGTGCGGCAGAAGGGGTAATATTCCAGCGGTTCAGTAGCAGCATAAAACCGTATGTTCCCGGTACAGAGGCAAATGCCGCAATGCTTAACCAACCGGAAACCAGTGTCGTACTGCCGCTCAGACAATAAACCACGTAATAGGTAAACACCGAACCAAATACATCCATCGCGGTAAACGAGAAAATATAAATGATGATGTGTAAGCGAAATGCCCTGATGCGAAACGAAGAGATAAGATCCAGGAACAGGTATTTCAGATGGTTTACTATTCCGCCGTCGCGGTGGTTATCGACTTTAAAATCCGATTCCTGATGAACATCTTTCGCCTCCCAGGTGCACCACCAGGTGATAAAGACGGCAATGCAAAAGACACAGGAAAATATCATCCCGGTCAGGGTGTAAGTGAAAGGATTATCCTTACCGGTGAATTGCATAATAATACCCGGCACCGATACTGCGAGAAAACCGCCCAGTTGAGAGCAGATCATTCGCACGCCAGAGAGGCGGCTACGCTCTTCATAGCGATTGGTCATCTCGGCGGCCAGCGTCTCCCACGGCACCAGCACCATCGCTGACAGCAGCTCAATAGACAGGTAGGTTCCAAGGTAATACCAGTATCCCATGTCCGTGAGCCACAGCAGGGCATACAGGAACATTAAGGGCGAACCGAGTAATAAGAAGAAACGGCGGCGGCCAAATTTCCTGCCGAGCCAGGTGTTGCTGAAATTATCGGTAATATAACCCATTACCGGACTGAGTATTGCATCGATTACCCGCGCGATAGCAAATATAGAACCGGCTTCCAGAATTGTCAGACCACAATAAGTGGTATAAAAGAATAATAACCAGGTGCCAATAATGGCAAAGGCACCGCCACCAAAGAGATCGGTTATTCCATAACCCAGTGCGACGCCGTAATTAACACGGCGCTCCGTTGGCTTGACCATAAAACCCCCAAATTACTTTTCCATAGTAAAATAGATTGTGTGACGTTTATTCAGACAGAAAATAAATTCAATGTGGAATAGTGAGCCATTGTCTTGTTTGTGATGAGCGGTAAATAGCCTCAACCAGCCTTAATGATCTGCTGGCTTCAACAATATCGATGGCATAGTCACCGCGTTCATCGATCGCCTGATAAAACTGGCGAATAGCCTGCTGGTGGCTCTGGCCCCAGTAGCGTTTACTGGTGCCGTCGGGTGCGGCATCGCTGGCCAGTTCGCGGTGCGCGTCGGGCGTGATGCGCCAGAGCCGGTTGTCGTTAAGCCGCAAGGTGCCGTGTTCACAGTGGATCTCCAGCAGCAGCGGGGCGTCCGTGGTGTGGCAGTTGCTGGCATAAAACAGGCCGCGCGCGCCGTTGGCAAAGTGCAGGGTGGCCATCGCGCTGTCTTCACCTTCGGTAACATCGGCCAATTCACCGCTCTCCACCACACCTTTCAGGCGCGTAACGCCGCCAGCGAACCATTGCATCAGATCGAGGGTGTGGATCGCCTGGTTGATCAGCAGGCTGCCGCCCTCGGTTGCCAGACGCCCGCGCCACGGGCTGTGCGTGTAATACGCCCCGGAACGGGACCAGGTGAGAACCGCCCTGATACTGAGCATCTTGCCCAGCCCGCCGCCAGCCAGCTCCTGGCGGATACGCAGGCTGGTGGGGTTAAGCCGGTTCTGATAGCAGACCCCCAATATGCCCGATGCCTGCTCGACGGCATGGCAAATATCCGCGATTTCACTGGCATTCAGGCCCACTGGCTTTTCGCAGAAAACGTGCTTTCCGGCAGCCAGCGCCGCGAGGATCATGTTTTTGTGCTCAAAATGGGGGGTACAGATATGAACCACGTTAATGGCCTTATCCTGCAGCATCTCCCGGTAATCCTGATAAAAGTGACACTGATACTCGTTTGCCAGAGGCTGGCCTTTGGCAATGTCGGTGTCCACAAGGGCACGCAGCGTCACATTGGGCAGCGGGCGTAGGGCGTTCACATGACAGCCGTGAATGGCCCCGGCACCGATAATCGCGGTATTGATGATTGTCATCAGCGCCTCCCGTTAGCCTGCAGCGTTGGCCAGCATCTGCGCTTTGACGCACAGTTCCGCCGCCTTAAAGGCGTGTGCCTGGGTCATGGCGTTTTCAGTGCGATGAATACAGTCGAGGATCAGCGCGCCAAAGTAGGGGAATCCAACCTGTCCGGCCACCGGAATTCGCCATCTTTATTCACCAGATAGACCACATCCTGTTCGCCACGGGTGATATCAACGTATTTGCGGATCTCTATGTAACCTTCGGTGCCCAGCAGCGTCAGGCGACCGTCGCCCCAGCTGCTCAGCCCGTCAGGGGTGAACCAGTCACAGCGGAAATAACCGCTGGCACCGTTTGCGCCTTTCAGCATCGCATCGCCAAAATCTTCAAATGCAGGATACTGTGGGTGATTGACGTTGCGCACCTGGCTTGCCACCACGCTGGCCTCGCTGTTGCCGGTATAAAACAGGAACTGCTCAATCTGATGGCTGCCGATATCGCACAGAATGCCGCCGAAGTAGCGCCGATCGTAGAACCACGCCGGGCGACCCTGGCCTTCGCGGTGTGGGCCGGTACCCAGCGTCTGCACCACTTTGCCAATGGCCCCTTGCTGCACCAGCTGTCCGGCAAACACCGCGCTCTCAACGTGCAGGCGTTCGCTGTAATAGACCGCGTATTTTTTGCCGGTTTTCGCCACCATGGCTTTGGCATCCGCCAGCTGTTCCAGGCTGGTGAGCGGGGCTTTGTCGGTGAAATAGTCCTTACCGGCAGCCATTGACTTGAGCCCCAGCGCACAGCGCTCGGACGGGATTGCGGCACCGGCCACCAGATGCACTGCCTCGTCAGCGAGGATCGTCTCCAGCGAATCGGCAATTCTGGCCTGCGGATACTGCTGTTTAAATTTATCCACTTTCGCGGGATCCGGGTCGTAGACCCATTTCAGCGTGGCACCTGCTTCAATCAGCCCGTTGCACATCCCGTAGATATGGCCGTGATCGAGCGCGGCGGCGGCAAAAATGAATTTCCCCTCCTGCACCACGGGTTGCGGTTTGCCCACCGGGGCGTAATGCATTCCATCATTGCTGGTCATGTTCAGATTCCTCGGTCCAGATTTTTGCCCAGTGGGATTGCGCCCACTTCGTTGAAGTTAGCCACGCTGGCAGATTTTGCATAAAAACGAGGGGCGAGGGCGTTCATCCCGCCAGTACGGTAAAACGGATCGTCAGGGGGGATCGGCAATGCAACCACCGCGCGGGTAATCGCCGACTTATAGATGGCGGTAATCAGCTCCAGGGCGCGCTTACCCTGCTCGCCGTCGACCCGCGGGGCGCGGACCTGTTCGATGCTCTGCAGCAGGTCGTGGATTTGCCCGGTGTGCAGCGTCCATTCAAGCGGAGGCGTCTGCTGGAAGACGGCGTTAAGCTCCGCTTCACGTTGAATATCGTGGGCGGTCTGTGGGAAGCCGTTATCGGCGCTGACGCTGGCAAACGCCTGCCACGGCGCGGAGATACGCGCTTTGTCACCCTGAATAATGATTTTCTGCTCTTCACCGTGATGCACTACCGATGCGGTGAGCTGAGTCAGGGCACCGTCAGAGTATCTGAAGATGGCGGCGCTGAGATCTTCGACTTCGGCGTTGTCATGCGCGACGTTGCTCATCATCGCCACCACTTCGCTCGGGAAACCGAGCAGCCATTGAATAGCATCAATGTGATGGACGGCGTGGTTGAGCGTGCAGCCGCCGCCTTCTTTTTCCCAGGTGCCGCGCCACCACAGGTCGTAGTAGCAGTGGCCGCGCCACCAGAACGAATCCACCTGCGCGTGGCAAACCTTGCCCGCCAGTCCCGAATCCAGCGCCGCCTTTAAGCGCCAGAAAGCATCGGTAAAGCGGTTTTGCGCAATGATCGACAGCGTTTTTCCGCTCGCCCGCTGGGCGGCGATCATTGCATCGCACTCTTCCAGCGAGGCGGCCATCGGTTTTTCACACAAGACATGGCAACCGGCATGCAGGGCAGCAATGCCGATCTCCGCATGCACGTACGGGGGCGTACAGACATCGACAATATCGATGTCGGGCTCGGTCGCCAGCATCTGCTGGTGACTGGCGTACACCCTGGTGTCGGTCAGGCCGTAGCGCGCTTTCTTCTCGTGGGTTTTTTCCGGGTAGATATCTACCAGGGCAACAATCTGGCAGCGCGGGGCAAACTGTAAGTAAGCCTGAATATGGTTATGCGAGATATTGCCTGTTCCCACAATCGCGATTTTTAACATCGTTTAATCTCCGGGGGTTACCAACTGCCTGACGCATCTAAGGTGCGACTGGTGGCGGCTTTATCCGCAGAGGTCGCAATACGTTGCTGCAGCAGCGATAAATACAACGCTTCATCCAGCGGCAATTCGACCCAGGCGTCTGTCCAGCTGGAAAGGTGCATTGCATTGGAGAGCGTCAGCCCGCGAATGCCTTCCTGACCCGGAGCTATCAGCGGTTCACCGCGCAGGATAGCGGCGCAGAAATTGGTGGTAATAACCTGATGGTCGCTGCACTCCGGCGCAACGGGGATGGAGACTTCCCAGCACTCGGGCTCGCCAAAGCCATCCTGCCAGCGGGCGTTAAACGCGGGTTCGGACTCGCGCAGCCGCCAGTAGCGCAGTTTCCCTTCCTCGACCACCACTTTGCCGCGATCGCCGACAATCTCCAGCCGATTGGTCCCCGGCGTTTCAGCTACGGTCGTGATAAACACGCCGGTGGCACCGTTAGCGTATTCCGCATAGGCAGTGACCTCGTCTTCCACTTCGATGTCGCGATGTTGACCAAACTGGCAGAACGCGCGCAGACGCACCGGCATCCCAACCAGCCACTGCCAGAGGTCGAGCTGGTGCGGATCCTGATTGAGCAGTACGCCACCGCCTTCACCTTTCCAGGTGGCACGCCAGCCGCCGGAGTTGTAGTAGCTCTGGGAGCGATACCAGTTGGTGATAATCCAGCAGGATCGACGAATGGGGCCCAGTTCACCGCTGTCGATGAGGTCCTTCACCTTGCGGTACAGTGGGTTGGGGCGCTGGTTGTACATGATGCCGAAGACCACGTCACACTCCTGCGCGCAGGCGTTCATCTCCCGGACCTGAGCGGTATAGACGCCAGCCGGCTTTTCGCACAGGGTATGGATGCCGTGACGCATCGCCATAATTGACAGGCGAGGGTGATCGTAATGCGGGGTCGCAATAATCACCGCGTCGATAAGCCCACTCTCGAGCATCTGCTGCGCTTCGCTGAACAACGGGATGGATTCGCCCACCCGTTGGCGAATGGCCGGATGTTTTTCAGGCGCATTGTCGCAAACGGCCGTCAGCGTCGCATCCTTTACGCTGCCCGCTAATAGATAACGGGCATGAAGGGTTCCAATATTACCGATACCAATAATGCCAAACCGTACTTGTTTCATCTCGCACCTTACTTTCACATTAAAAGAGGGTTGAGGTGAAAATAGGGAGGGGGCATTCTGGCGGCAAGGGTAATTTATGGTTAAACTTCCAGCTTGTCGGGCATAATCAATCATCTTGATTTTTATATATAATAATCATGTAGTTACATTGCAAATATTTGCAGTCAATCAATGTGAATGAGGTCACATTATGTCAGACAGACTAAAAATGAAGGAAATTGCGTCCCTGACAGGTTATTCCATCAGCACGGTTTCGCGGGTATTAAGCGGTAAATCGTACGTCAGCGATCGCGCACGCGAGGCCATTGTTCATCAGGCGCTGGAATTGGGTGTGCTGAATTCAATGGTAAGTGGACGCTTATTACTGAACCGGATTGCGGTATTTGCGCCGGAAAGAACTTTTCAGGGACGGGGCGATATTTTTTACCTTGAAGTGACCAAGGGGATTTCCGAGGCCTGTGCATCGCATAGAGTGCGCATTAGCTATCACGGGCTGGAAGAACAACGCGCCGATCTGCAAAAGTTTCTGCAAAAAGCCGGTAATAAAGAGACTGATGCGATGATTCTTATTGGCATCGATGATGTCACCATCTTAAAGCTTGCCAGCACGCTGAATAAACCCTGCGTGTTAATCAACTCTGTCGACCGCGAGATGGCGCTTGATGCCGTTTCGCCCGACCATCACGCCATTGGCTTTACGGCGCTGCGGCATATTTTTGAAACCGGGCATCGACGTGTTTTGACGATCACCTGTTTACGGCGGCAAACCCTCTGTATGCGCCTTGAGGGTATCAAAGAGGCTTATCGTCTGTTCCATGTCCCGTTTGATCCACAGCGTGATGTATTGGTCACGGAAGGCTTCACGGCAGAAGAGGCAGAGCATTCATTGGATGAGTGGCTTTCCGGCCACGATCGTGAATCCTGGCCGGACGTGATATTCACCAACAGCGTGGGGATGACCGGGGGCGTAATCGCTGTGCTGCAACGCCATGGGCTGACTGTTCCGGGTGATATCTCGATTATTACCACCGACGTCGCCTGGAATTTACAGAATCCGTCTACTCAGCCGATTACGGGGGTCACGGTTCCCTGTCGGGACCTGGGTTTTGAAGCGGTTCATTTACTGCAGATGCGCCTGAGTCGACCGCAGGCCCCGGTTTATAATGTGCTGCTGCAAGGCAAGGTTATCGAACGTGGGACGGTGAGCAACGCCACACGGCATGCCGCCCGCAGCGAGCAAGGGCTGATTTAGTCCCATCATTTACGGTACAGGCTCCCCTGGCCTTTTCTGGCGCGCTCCCACAACGTCTCATCGCTGATCGTGGTCTGTATGAGTTCTATCGGCACGCCGCTGTCGTTAATCACCGCCACAAAGTAATCATCAATAGGCTCGTAAGGCCCGAGAATGACCTCTTCCCCGGCAATCGCTTCCGCCAGACTATCGACTTTAAAGGCCACATGCGGAACGGTCTTCAACAGGGGGTGTAACGGTGAGTCTTCTGTAAACTGATGCCACTGTACTCGAAATTTACCGGGGTTATCCAGGGTGTACATCCCCGCTTTTTCACTATAGGTAGCATGCTCCAGCTCCGTGTTAACGGGAATGCCAAAGTGATGAAAAGTATACTGAATGTTGTCTTTCATTGAATTTCCTACAATACCGCCTAACGTTGGGTAAATGATTGCTGCGGTACGCTCGCGCTGACGTTAGGTTTGCATAACAGGATCCTGATAAGCTCCGTAAAGGGAACGGGCTTATAGAAGTAGTAGCCCTGCAAAAAGGTTATGTTATTGCGGTTAAGATAGTCGAGCTGTTCCTGTGTTTCCACTCCTTCGGCCACTATGCTTATCGAGAGTTTGCGCGCCAGCTCCAGTACCGAATCCAGGATCAGCGTCGAGTCCTCATGGGCATTAACCCGGCCAACGAAACTCTGGTCAATCGGATTAGTTATAGATCAAACTGAAGGTGGCCAGACTGTCGGCTTGCCCGGCGGTGACCTGCGGAGCCGTTCGAACATACTGCGCGTCATAGTTAAGGCTGAACTGCGTCTGGTTCGCGCTGTTGGTAAAGGCTTCTACTGCTGTGCTGTTCAGCGGGACAGGTCGCCCCTGAGCGGCACCATAACTGTCGCCGTAAAGGATACGAATGCCTGCGCCCGTGGCGGCACCTTCCTGCTGGCTTAGCGTCAGGACATCATTGTTGGCCCCGTCTTTTTCAGTCGGACCAAAAAAGCCTATCTTCACGGCGTTCACTTGTGATGACTCGCAGATAAGCGGGATCGTAAAACGGTGCTTTTCCCCCTCAATGCCGTTATTAAGATCGCTGACGCTACTCTGGCCCATATTGACGCTAATGTTGTTGTCAGAAATGTAGCAACTGGACTTGTGTACTTTCAGGTCTGTTGCCGCCACCTCTACGTTGACGCCGGCCTCCGAGATAACGCTGCCGTTGGCATCTTCCAGGATCAGTTTCCCCGCCCTGATTTGCCCACTGTTGGGTTGTTCATAGACAATTTCCTGCGCGGTTTTATAGAACACCACGAAGAATTGGGTGGCCATTTGCGAGGGATCGCTGGTGCTACATACCGCGACGTTGTCATCTCCCGCCGCGATGTAGTGGACGGGCTGACCCGCACAGTGCGTGGTTTCCCGCACGCCAACGGCAAAACCCACGCCAGGAATATCCGGGACCTCATAGACGGATGCCGGTGCGCCCGTGCCGTTAGGCGCGACGCCGCTCACGCCCGAGACGGTTAATCCGTTATCCGCCACAAAACGCATTGTCACCGGGCCGGTGCCTTCGGCACAGTTATAGAACGAGCGATTCTCCTGGCCCAGAATCGCGCCCGACAGCATCGAACCGGGGGGCAGAGTGGGATAATCGGTAATCGAGTAATTCTGGAAGTTAATCACCGCATCGCCCATCGTTGGGGGGCACGTCTGTCCTGCCATCGCCAGTGACGAGTAAGACGTAAAACAGCTCACTACCACAGCCAATAGCCAGAAGATACCTGAACGTTTTTTCACATTTCTCTCTTTTGTTAGTCGCATGTTGCAGCCAGCTGTCGGACCGGACTGAACGCCGTTGCTGCCGGTAAGGTGAGGGGAGTCGAACAGCGCATTGTCTGGCCCTGCTGGTGCCAGTTGGCATGGAGCGTTCCGTGAAGCGGCACGCCGCTGAGATAAACCTGCCCGCCGTCACCCACGATACCGATGCTGGATTTTGCCTCTTCATTTCCTGATACAAAGGCGTTGGCGCCAAACGGCAGGGGGCGACCATGCCAGGTGAGCGTAATAAGGGTTCTTACCCCGACATGGGTGTGATAGTTCGCCAACACCACCGCACCGCTGGTGGGCACGACCGTCTGACTGTTTTGTTCAAGATCCACCTCATCCATCAGGGTCTCGGTATCCAGGGAGAGCGTATTTTTGTGATACGCCGACAAGGTTGGCATCACGGCGTAGCCGCGGGAATCCGTATGAACATGGGTTGCCCCTTCAATCTGCACATCCGACGCGCCTTCCGCGCGGATCAGACCGAGGGTGTCGCCGAGACTTTGACTCAGCGTCACCCCGTACTGCGTCGCCACCACGCCACCGGCAGCACCGTAGTTGAGACGGTTGTTATCGCGATCGTGGCTATAGCCGATGTTGGCGCTGCCCGATCCGCCGTGCCAGGCCAGCGCCAGGTTGCTGTTTGCGCTACGCGCTTGATTATCAAAACCTTGCTGAAGGTTGTAGCTCAGCTGATTATCTGCAAGCGCCGTTCCGTACAGCGAGACCTGTTGCGTGGTGTGGCCATCAAGATTGTTAACCAGACTGTAGCTGGTGGTGCCGCCGGGTAACCAGCGGCTCAGCGGTACGCTGACGCTCAGGTTGACCGAGCGTTCATTGTCACTGTCATTATCACTAGAGCGCGTCAGGTAGTATCCCAGGCTCCAGGATATGCCTTTGTAGTTGGCGTAATAGCCCAGATGAACGGTCTGGTCCACGGCTGACGAGTTCCAGTAATTCTGCCGATAGAACGAAGCGCTGACGTTACCCCATGCGCCAAAATTCTGCGTCAGACTGAGCGTGGTCCGGTTACGCCGGTTTTCAACATGACTGTCGGGATCCCGATAATCATTCGCTTCACTAAAACTGTAAAAATCGCGGGTGGTGTAGTGATTACTCGACAGATCAAACGACGTATCTGTGGTGGCAAAATTTTTATGATACTGGGCGCGGAGCTGCTGACCCTGGGCTTGTTGATTGTTCGGGAGCTGGGCGCGAGCCGCAAGGGTATCGACGCCCAACGCACCCAGTTGGCCGAAATCCTTGCCAATGCCGAGCGCCAGCGCCTGATAATGGTTAGATAACTCCGCGCCGCCATACAGCGTGAGGCTGGCGGGCAATCCATAGAATGCAGAGGCCTGGATAAAGTTCGGAGTATCACCTTCGGCATCCGGGCTGGTGTATTTCCCGGCGCTGGCGCTGAATTTCAGCCGTCCCTCACGCAACATGAAGGGCACTGCGGACCAGGGTTGGGTGAATTTGCGCTCACTGCCGTCACTTTCGCGCACCGTGACTTCAAGATCGCCACTCTGGGCGGTAGGAAACAGGTCATTGATGACAAACGCACCGGGGGCAACATAGGTTTCATAAATAATGTAGCCGTGCTGACGAACGCTGACGCGGGCGTTGCTGTGTGCGACGCCGCGTATCGTGGGCGCAAAGCCGCGTTCGCTGTCGGGAAGCATATTTTCATCAGAGGCAAGCTGGATCCCCGTGAACTGGAAACTGTCAAACACCTCACCAGAGGTATAGCCGTCACCCAGCGTCAGCTCGCTTTTCCACGTTTTAATCGCACGCTTGATCGAGGTACCCTGCGTCTGCCAGTGCTGACCGGAGCCGAACTCAAACGACGACGCGTTGCGTAATCGCCACGCTCCGAGGTTAAAACCCGATCGGAGATTGAGATAATTGTCGTCGTTATGAAGATGGTTGCCGTTGGTTGCCGATCCCGTCAGGTTGTAATCAACAAAGGCGGCGGGGATGCCTTCATCCCACTGTTCGGGCGGAATATAGCCCCGACTTTTTTGCCGCATGGCCGCCTGTGGGATGCTGAAGTCCAGACGATTATTCGTGAAATCAAATTTTACCGACGCATCCGGGATAAATTTGCCCGGCTCGGAAAAGGTATCCCCTTCATGCAGTGCCGCAAATGCCGGAAAGGCCTCGGTATTAATACCTAAAGTGGCCAGATAACCGACATCCAGCAGCGGCACCAGCTGGTCATCCCGCTGGATAAAGTCCAACTCACGGCTGTCGACCTGCGTCTGATTAACGAAAACCAGCACCTTATAGCGACCGGGTTTTTGTCCGCCTTGCCGGGAAAACCAACTCAGGTCACTGGCTTGCTGCTGCCCGGAGGTGATCTCTAAGGCGTGCGGATCGAAATAATCGTCGGCCCGCGCGTGGCGCACGCTGCAGATGAGCGTCAGTGTCCCGGTCAGGATAACCAGCGGGAACCGGGCAAAGTGACGCGGGAAGAGGGGATTCATAAGTTGTTGAAACGCGCAGAGATGTCACTCACGAAGCGACCATTCAGGACTGGGTGGCCAGACGCGTCAGCCCACCAAAATCGTTGATAGCTTGCCAGCTCACGGGGCCCGCACAGGGGACACTCCAGTGATGATCGGCGAGCGGATCGACCATGCCGGGTTCGTTTAACTCACGAGTCCCAACCTTGATGCGATAAAAGGAGACAAACCACGGCGAGGGATTGTGGACGGTCAGCGTGTTGCCGCTGCAGGTAAATGTCAGCTGCTGGTATGCCAGTGCGGGGTTGCCTGTTAAACCTTTCGGACGATAGAAGATCTTAAATTTAGACTTCACGTTGATCTGCAGTTTATTGCTGTTGGCTTTTGGGGTCGGCGCGATGTTCTTGACGCTGAGCCAAAAAACGGACTCGTGGTCGGCAGGCAAGGGGGTGCCCAGATAACTTATTCGCAGCGTATTTTTTTGTTCTGCATCGAGGCGAAATAATGTTGGCGTCACCACGAACGGCGGCGTGGGTTTATTATCACCATTGAAGTTTTCCACCCATGACTGAATTAAATAAGGTGTGTCTTTCTCCATATTGGTAATAGAGAAAGCCACCTCGCGCTGGCCTTGCGGATATACGACGCGGGTTCCTCCCATGACGACGCCAGCGTGCGCTGAAAGGGTATAGCTCAGTGATAAAAACAGCGTCGCGATTATTTTGTTGTTCATGTTGTTCCCCGAGAGGTTAATAAGCAGAGCTCCCCCTGCTTATTTAACCGATCAGTTATATACCATCAGGAAGTTCGCATCGGCATCGGCTTCACCGGTCGTTACCGTGTCGGCGGTGGCGTTATAGTTGGCGTAAAAATCGAGGGTTTTGGAATCTTCACCTTCAGCGAGATCGACGCGTTTAGAGATATCGCCGATCTTGATCTGCGTATTGCGATCGCTTTCGTACAGTTTTACGGCCACTCCGGTAGCGGTATTTCCGTCACTGTCGACTGCTGAATTGAGGCCCAGCAACGCGTTGTCCGTCGCGTCTTTGGTGCCATCAAACAGCACGGCAACGGATTTCACCGAGTCCGGGCAACCCTCAACGGAAATGTGGAAGGGGGTGCGCGTGGTCTCTTTTTGCGTGGCAAAGTACGAGGCAGCCCATGTACCGAGTTCCACAGTCTGGCCCGCAGTATCAGCGCTGACATTACACGACGCGTCAGTAATTTTGCCGGTGAAATGCACCACGCCGCCCGTACCCTGGGTGCCTGCATCGTTGCCCGGATTGGTGTTGATATCGTTATCGCTATTCCCTGATGGAAGCGCAGCCAGCGTATTCGCACTGACCATCATCAGCGTACATACGGTCATTGCCAGAATACTTTTCTTATTGATCATGCTCACTCATCCTATTTTACTTAACACATCCATCTTGATAAATTCTCAGCGGTTTTTGTCTTGTATTCGCCGTGAATAAGAAACAGCGGAATGCTAACAAACAACGTACAGCGGCTTTATCGAAAAGAGATTTAAAAATAAATTATGGTGGGTGAGATAGCGGGAATAAGCATTGGCCGCCCCAATAATGAGTACTGATATACACAGGCTATGATTAGTCTTATACTTCAGGGACATACGCATCCTGTATGATCAGGATGTACCTGCAAGCCGTATCATTCGGGAGAACAGACCATTTTCACTGCATCCCTGATTCAAAATATCCGCATGGAAAAATCGCTGATCGCCTCCGTGTGTTTCGTCATGAGCAGCCTGTTTACTGGCGAAACGTATGCGGTCACCCAATACACGCTGGACTGTCCCGGAAGGGACAACATTGTGCTGGAACGAGCGCCTTATAAACTGAACACCATTGGATGGGATGATAAATTTTTCGTCGGCAGTGGTGACAAAAAGCTGAAGCTAATCAGCAATGCTTCTCTCCATATGATGACCTTTACCAACGGAGATCGTCTTATCTATGAGGATGATTTCGCAAACGTTTATATGATTTATGCGGATACCAGTAAGATTCACACCTGCCTGGTACAGTCGTCCGAATCCATCGATCCGCAAGCGCTGCCACATGTAAGATGGAAGTCCGAAAGTAAGGCTTCTGACTCCGAGAGCTGACATCCTCATCATTTCGCAGGACGCGCGTTTCTTTTTTACAGCTCAAAGGCTGCTCCCATCATTAAACAGTCTTTAAGCTGTATTATTGATTTAACAGCTTTTAGGGTGTATTGTTAATAAAACAGCTTAAAGGGTGTACAAGACCCAACTCTGCGGCCAACTTATGATGAACAGTGTTTACCCGGTTAAGACGCTCTCCCAGCTGCGCCCCTTGCTCCTGGGTTTTCGCAAAGCAAATGGGCTGACGCAGAAAGACGTGTCAGAAAGGTTAGGGGTAACGCAACAGACTTATGCACGCCTGGAAGCCAACCCTGCCAGTGCAAGTATTGAACGCCTGTTCAAAGTGTTTACCGTACTGGGCGTGGAGATCAACCTCTCCTCAGGGACCGTCTCAACAGAAATAAAGCCGACGCAAGAAACCGATAAATTATCAAATTCGCCTGCCAGACGGGAGAAATGGTAACGCTATGAGCCGCAGACAACAGCGTTTAGCAAAAGAGTGAAGGGGGGATTCTTTACCCGCAACAACTTGCAGAAAGTGTATTTGAGGGAATGAGGCAGCAATGCAGGCGTCTGACTGAGACACAGTGAGGCATTCTTCTCATGCCGGCACATTTTGGCTGCAACATACACCGGGAACTGCTATGCTGTATATAATTACAGTATAAGGGGCGCGTCATGGCTGTTGAAATAAAATTTGTTGTCGTAAGAAAAGGTGAAGAGAAAATGACATTTGCCAGTAAGAAAGAGGCTGACGCGTACGACAAACTGCTCGACATGGCAGATGCGTTCACCGACTGGCTGTTGCATAGCGGAATGGAGATGGATGAAACGCAGGCCGAGAATCTTGGGCTGTATCTCGCCGAGCAGAAAGAGACCGTGCAGCATATTCTGCGTACCAGCAAGCTTCCCGATCTCAATGTCGCAGCTGCAGCAGATAAAATAGAGTCAGATGCCGACGGCAGTAAAAAAATCAGAGCCGTTGACGCTGCCTGATTGCCAGCACACATCATTACTGAACCTGACGCCGCGAGTGGGAAACTGCTCGCGGCTTTTTTCAGTTCTTAAGAAAAATCACATAAGGGGCTCTACATGTCTTTTTTCACAACTAACAACTGGTTTGTGTGGGCTTTGCTTTCGGCCGCTTTTGCAGCAATGACGGCAGTTCTTGCAAAGATAGGAATACAGGGCGTTGATTCAGATTTAGCCACACTCATCAGAACGGGTTTTATCATCATAATTTTATTTGTATTTGTGACTATGACAGGTAAATGGAGCAACCCACTCACGTTAAGCGGTAAGACCTGGTTGTTTCTTCTTCTTTCCGGATTAGCCACTGGCGCATCATGGGTCTGTTATTTCCGTGCATTAAAAGTTGGCGAAGCCTTTAAGGTGGCACCTGTAGATAAGCTGAGTGTTGTGCTTGTCGCCGTTTTTGCCTGTATTTTCCTGGGGGAGCGCCCATCACTCCGTGAGTGGATTGGACTCGGGCTGGTGGCTCTTGGCGTAGTGACGCTATCACTCCGTATATAGTTACCCTCGAAAACGTAATTAACGTTGAAACAACCAGCTTGATGGAATCAGCGCTTGAGAAGGCGCTGGCAAATCCCTACGCATTACAATTCCCTTTTTATAACAAAACTTCACATCACTGTGTGAATTGGTATTTTGCAATATAATTATTATTCTTCAATGCATTGATGGTAATTCCTCAATCCGATAGTGCTTCTGAAATGTGACGATACGCATCTCTTTGTGAATTTTTTTGCTGCAAACTCTCTCATATATTCACAACATAACGGGAACGAGTTATGACGTTACAGCTGGGCATTATCGCGGATGATTTTACCGGTGCGACCGACATTGCAAGCTTTATGGCCCAGGCTGGATGGAATGTCATTCAGCTAAATGGAATCCCTGCTGAGGCCGTTGATATGACCGGACTCGACGCCATTGTGATTTCATTAAAAAGCCGCTCCTGCCCGGCATCAGAGGCCGTCGCATTGAGCAGACAGGCCGCGCTGTGGCTTAACCATCACGGGTGCAAGCGCCTTTATTTCAAATATTGCTCCACCTTTGATTCCACGCCTGAAGGCAATATTGGCCCAGTCACCGACATGCTGTTGCAGTTGATGCAGTCCAGCTTAGCGGTACTGTGCCCGGCGCTGCCCGTTAATGGCCGAACGGTAACCGCCGGACATCTGTTTGTGAACGGTCAGCCGCTTAACGAATCAGGTATGGAAAATCACCCCTTAACGCCAATGACTGACGCCAATTTGATGCGCGTCATGGAGAAGCAGGCGTCAGGGGCGTGCGGGCTGGTTCCGCTGAGCTGTGTACATGCCGGTAACGTGGCCATCCAGGCAAAGATCACTGAGTTGCAAGCCGAGGGGAAACGCTACGCGGTGCTGGATGCGATGACCGAAGAGGATTTGCTAACGCTGGCGGCGGCTTTGCCTGAAGGGGTGTTGCTCACCGGCGGGTCGGGTCTGGCCGGTGCGCTGGCAACGCTACAGCCCGGGAATGGCCTGAATGACGCGACCGAGCTGTTCGCAACAGCAGGCAAAGCCATTGTGCTGGCTGGTAGTTGTTCCAGCATGACAAACCAGCAGGTGCAGCACTATCGCCAGTTAGCCCCATCCAGGGCGGTTGATGTGCCACGTGCGGTTGAAGACAGCAGCGCCTATCTCGAGGAGTTGGTTGACTGGTGCCAGTCGCAGTCCGGCGCACTGGCACCGATGATCTACGCCACACGCCCGGCGGAGGAGGTCAAAGCGCTGCAGGCACGTTTTGGCGTGAAGGTGGCGGGCAGCGCCATTGAGAATTTACTGGCATCACTGGCGGTCAAACTCAGTCAGTCGGGTGTGAATAAAATCATCGTAGCGGGTGGCGAAACCTCAAGCCTGCTGGTGCAGCGCCTCGGTGTCAGCGGTTTTACTATTGGCAAGAGCATCGCGCCGGGTGTTCCCTGGGTGAAAGATGTGAACCGTCCACTCTGGCTGGCGTTGAAATCCGGCAACTTCGGTGATGAGCGCTTCTTTGCCACCGCCCAGGAGATTTTTCATGAACGATAATGCATTACGTGAGCAAATGGTGAACCTGGCGCAGTCGCTGTTCATGCGCGGATACAGCAGCGGTGGGTCAGGCAATCTGAGTGCGCGCCTGCAGGACGGTGGCTATCTGATCACCCCGACCAATTCCAGTTTAGGTTCTCTCGATCCAGCCACCCTGAGTGAGCTGGATAAAAACGGCAACTGGCTGAGCGGCGAAAAACCCTCAAAGGAAGCATTGATGCACCTGGCGTTTTATCAACAGCGGGCCGATGTTGGCGGTGTGGTGCACCTGCATTCTACGTGGTTAACGGCGCTCTCCTGTTTACCCGGGCTCGATGCCACGAACTGCCTGCCGCCCATCACGCCTTATTATGTTATGCGGGTCGGCAAACTGCCTTTAATCCGCTACCTGCGTCCCGGGCATCCTGAACTGGCAGACGAAGTGGGCAAACAGGCCAGCGGACATAACGCGATGCTGCTGGCGAACCATGGGCCGGTTGTGGGTGGGTCCAGCCTGCGTGAAGCCGTATTCAATGCGGAAGAGTTAGAAGATACCGCACGTCTGTGGTTTACTTTACGACCGCACGGCTTGGTTACCCTTACGGATGAGCAGGTTGCGGAGCTGCACACCGCGTTTAATACAAAAAAGGCGAGTTAAGTTCTCTGAGGAATAACGAATGCTACCTGATGAACGCCGCATCTATATCTATAGCTATTTGCATCAGCATGCCCATGCGGCCATCAGCGACCTGGTTAAGCTCCTGAATGTCTCTCACATGACCATTCGTCGTGATTTAAAAGATATGGAGAATGAAGGTAAGGTCAGTTTGATCAGCGGCGGCGCGAAGCTGAATGACGCCTTGATACAGGAGTTACCGTATATCGAAAAGGCCATGCTCCATCATTCGGTGAAACGCAACATCGGAAGGGTGGCCGATAGCCTTATTGAACCAGGGAGTGTGGTCTATCTGGATGCCGGCACCACCACCTATGAAATTGCCCGCCTGATCGCCAGCAAAATGAAAAAGCTCACGGTCATCACTAATGATTTTATGATCGCTGAATTTCTGATGTCTGCGCCGCTTATCGAGCTGTACCACACCGGCGGGCGGGTGGACGCCCGCAACCGTTCATCCGTAGGACACAGCGCCGCTCGGTTCATTCGCGAGCACAATATTGATATTGCCTTCATCAGCTCCAGTTCATGGGATGCAGAACGGGGAATATCAACGCCCGATGAAGGGAAGATGCTGGTTAAACACGCGGTATTAGCGTCCTCCCGACGTAAAGTGTTGGTCTCTGACAGCAGTAAATACGGGAAATATGGCATGTTCCATATTTGCGCGCTGGAAGAGGTGGACGATGTGATTTGTGACAACCACTTGCCTGTTGAGGTTATTCATCAGCTCCAGCAGCTTAATTTACGCCTTCACCCGGTTTCCTCTGACGTGCAGAAAAATCCGTAAGCTTTGTAGAGCCTACGGATGGCATCTGTTTGCTGGGTTATTTATAGAGTTTGTGAAACAGTTCTGGACGGGTTAATACTATTGGATCGAGAAGTTGAGAGGCGCGCTCTGCGGACAGCAGACCCGTTTCAACGACAATCTGATAAATACTTTTGCCCTCCTGATCCGCTTTTTTCGCCACATCCGATGCGGTTTTATAATCAAAGAGTGTCGCAATAACGGTAGAAAGCGCTAACGAGTTACCGGCATCCTGTGCGCAGCGTTCCCGGTTAGCAATAAGACCCTTAAGGCATTTGTCACTGAACAGAGGCAGACACTCCGTGAGGAGTCGGCAGGATTCGCAGAGACTATTCAGTATCAGTGACTCCCAGACATTCAGTTCCAGTTCACCTTCGCAGGCACGGGTAATACTGAGATCGTTGCCCAACACGCGGAAATAAACCTGAATCACCATCTCCGGTATCACCGGGTTGATCTTGCCTGGCATAATTGAGGATCCCGGCTGAACAGCGGGGAGGGTGATCTCCTCTAATCCGGCTCTGGGGCCGGATGCCATCACTCTAAGATCGGACGCGAGTTTGTTGAGGATATTGGCCGTGCTTTTCAGGGCGGCAGAGACGGTAATCCAGAAGTCTGCGTTTTGCAGGGCATCAAAGAGATTCTTTTCAGGGGTGAAGTCGAGCCCCGTATTGGTGGATAGCACAGAATAGAAAGCGTCTTTATATCCGGGCCAGGTGCCAAACTCGGTGCCAATGGCCGTCGCGCCCATTGGCAGTTCAAGACAGAGGTGACGCACGCTGTTGATCAATTGCGCGGAACGTTCAAACGCGCTTCGGTAGCCGCTGAACTGCTGACCCAGGGTTAACGGCAACGCATCCTGCAAACAGGTTCTGCCAAGCTTTACGTCATCGGAGAACGCCTCGACCTTCTCACCCAAAACGGCAATAAACGGATGAAGCGCTTCTTCAAGTGCGCCCAGCAGGCGAAAGGCGGTCATCTTCATTGCGGAGGGAATAACATCATTTGTCGACTGACACATGTTGATGTGTGTATTGGGATGGACTTCGTCATAGCCTTTTACGCCGGTTAAGATCTCGTTTGCGCGGTTGGCGAGCACTTCATTGACGTTCATGTTTGTCGACGTCCCGCCACCGCCCTGATAGATATCAACCGGGAACTGCTGCGGCTGGGGTGACGCAATAAGTTCATTAACTGCCTGGACGATGGCCGAGAGTTGAGCATCGGTCAGCTTGCCAATACGATGGTTGGCCATCGCGGCCGCTCTCTTAATTTCAAGCAGGCTCTCAATGTAACCCGGGATCTGCGCGATGGTGGTTCCCGATATTGAAAAGTTCTCAAGCGCTCTCTGAGTCTGAATTCCGTAGTAGCAGGCGTCTTCAATTTGCCGACAGCCCAAAGCATCATGTTCGGTACGCATACCTCTTCCTTATTGGATGTTAGAACGGATGTTGTTTGGCCTTATCTGCCCGCGAGGTGAATTCGCAAGCAGATAAGGTTTAGCCGCAGACAAACCGTTACTCTGCATATTCCGGTTTCGCGAGCGCATCCTGAATGGCGGGGGGCAGCATCGAAACCGGCGCAATGTAGCCATCAGGATCGATGGCAAGCCCTCTGGACGCGGCTTGCTGGATAATCTCTTGCGACCATTCGATGTGTTTTCTCTGATCGCCTGCGGTTAACAGCACAAATTCAACGGGACGATCGCCGACGGCGCGGAAGCTGCGCCAGACATTCTCAGGACAGGAAAAGACATCCTGGGGTTGCAGCGTGTCTCTGTTTTCACTGGCCGCGTCATGGAGCGTAATCTCCAACTCCCCGCTAAACATAATCAGAACCTGTTTCTGGGTCAGTTTATGCTGCCCAATTTGCCCATGCGCAGGGATGCGGCCCCACTCAATCGACAGTCCGTGAGGGTTGGTGACTTTAGGATGTTGAAGACGGTCCTGGGTGATCCCATAGCCAATGGCGGGGGCCAGTTCTGCACCATGTCCATCAAGGATGCTGTCGAGCAGCGCAGAAGATGAGAACTGGCGCTCGCCGCGGGTGATCGCACGCTCGCACATTTTCGCTACCGAATAATGCGGGAGAGCGGCAATAGCGGCGGCATCGAGCGGTTGAACCAGTTCCTCAGCGGCGGGGGCGGTTTCGCCAGCCTCGGTATCGATCATCTGATTCGCTTTCGTCAGGTAGAAACCATGCTCCGCGGCGGATTTAAGCACGTTGGGATGCCAGATAATTCCGCCGGAATCGTCGCCGCCCAGCGCGGTAAATATCCAGCCATGATCGTCTCCAATATTGGTGAAACCACGGAATATCCAGGTCGGAATAGAGATGATATCCCCGGCCTCACCGACGATTTCGCCTTCATCCCCGTTTGCTCCCCAGCGGAACAGCCACTTACCGTGATAAATCATGAAAACTTCGGCGGTGTAATGGATATGCAGATTATTGGTGATCCCGGCAGGCATTGCCGCCACGCCCAGACCAAAACCGTGCGGCTCGCTAATGCAGATCTCTTTTTTACTGGCCTGGCTAACACCGGAACCGATCAGGGAGTAATTCTCTTTAAGGTGCGAACCGGGCATCTTGCAGTCAATAAATGCGACGCGTTCGGGTACCATCTGCGAACGTCTCAGTATACGGGTACTCAGGGTAGTGGTTTTGGTAGTCATGATTGATCCTGTCTTCAGTTTGATTACGGCTAATGCGTGAGTAGTTCAGCAAGAAGCTTATTGATGCGCTCAGGCTTCTCGAGGGGAGAAAAGTGGCCGCATTGTGGTAAGAGCTCGCACCGGGCATCGGGGATCCTGTCTGCCATTTCCCACTGCAGAGCTGGTGGGCATAATTGATCCTCCAGACCTGCGGTCACCAGCGTCGGCACCGTAATAGCATGCAGGTCGTCGCGGCTGTCCTGACGGTGCTGGACTGCCAGCATCTGTCGATCAAATACGTTAATCCCTGACCTCTGCGCCATTGCGACAATCGTCTCTTCAATGTCCGGGTTTTTCATTTCGTGGCATAAATAACCGGGCAGCAGTTGCTGACGCACATAGGGGCCAATACCCATCCTTCTTGCTGCCTGGCGTTGTTCCGCACGCATGTCGGCCTGCAAATCCGGGCGTGCATTTGTATCGATGAGCGCAAGATGCGTGATGCGTTGTGGCGCCTGGCGCCAGAGTTCAAACGCCAGAATCCCGCCAAAAGAGAAGCCCGCGAGGGCAAAGCGAGGGGGCAGGTGCTCCAGAATTCTGGGCGCTAAGGTTGTCATCCTGTCCGCGAAACTGATATCGATAACCCGTGGCTGAGCGACCTCTGAAAGCCCGTGCAGCTGTGCACTCCAGAGCCGATCGTCACACAGGGTTCCGGGAAGAAGGACGAGGGGATGTCTCATGGTTATCCCCGTAATTGCGCGAGCCGGGCAGTGGCAGCGGAACGCAGCAGCTGAATATCATTGCCTGGCGTCAACATATTCAGCCCCACCTCTTTCATTGCTGAAGCCATTGCCATGTCGTTACAGAAAATACCGACATATTTCTGTTTGCTCTGACAACGTTCGATAATATGGCGAATCGTCACGCCCAGCGCTGCGTCTTCCCAGTTGCCGCCAGGGGCGATACCCATACTGATTGCCAGATCGTTCGGGCCAATATAGATCCCATCAAGACCGGTGACATCGAGAATATCGTCAATATTCTGTACGCCCTTTACGGTTTCAATCATCGCCAGCGTAAGTAAGGTGCTGTTTGCCGCATTAAAATAATCACTGCCGCCATAAAGTAATCCTCGCGCTGGCCCAAAGCTGCGCGCGCCCAGAGGTGGGTAGCGGCAGGCCCGTACGAAGCGTTCAGCATCCTGCCGGGTATCAATCATCGGACAGATGATGCCATACGCCCCCGAATCCAGAATTTTATTAATTTCGCCAAAATTGTTTTCGGAACAACGTACCAGTGGCATGGCAGCAGTAGCTGAAATCGCCTGTAATAATGAAGGCACGGCATCCATACCTAATTGCCCATGCTGCAGATCGACCGTCACGGAATCGAAACCGCAATGGCCCAGGACTTCCGCAATATAGGGACTATTACAGGAAAGCCAGGCGTTGAGCGCAGGTTTATTCAGGCTGATAAGATCGTGTAATCGATTAGGCCGCATAATAAATCTCTCTATGAACAAATATATCGGTATCCGTGAATAGATGTTGGAGAACGTTACGCTAATTCGGTTCGCACAAATGTCATCTGCTCACGATCTTTCATTACGCCAGGGAAGGGCAGTACCGTGCCGTGAAATACAGTATAAATACCGGCGGGAAGCAGCTTACAGGCGAGAATCGCTTCGGTAATATTCTGTATCCCGTCCGTGTGTTGCACCACTAACGGGATCATCGACCCTGTCAGCACCACAGGAATTAGCGGGGCAGGTAAGCACTGATAAAGCGCCTCCCCGGTGTGCGCCAGCGTATCCGTACCGTGGGTAATAATGACGGCGTCATTATCGCGACTTTCTGCTAATACACGCTCAATGATCAGATCTCTGTCACTGGCGCTAATTTCAAGAGAGTCTTTACGCATTAAGTCGATATAACGTATCTCTGTTCCCGGCAGTCGTTGAGCGCGGATATAGGTATCTATCGTTATATCGGCATTACACATGCGAGCCGCCTGTGGATCGTAGGTTTTCGCTATGGTTCCACCGGTCATGATCAGCGCAATCCTGAAATTCTTTCGAAAATTAACGTTCAGTTCGTCAGTCATATTACGAAACTCGCTCAACACGGTTAGCGTTTAACATATTTCAGGACATTCAGGCTTGTTTAATAATCTCAAGGTTTGCGCCGCCGCGTTCCCGATAAAACAGCGCAACGGAAATCGTCGTAAAGATAGCCACAGCGACCAGGTAATAAGCCGGGGCAAGTTTATCCCCCGTCCAGCCAACGAGCGCAGTGGAAACGAAAGGTGTCGTGCCGCCAAATACAGTGAACGCCAGGTTGTAGGATATTGCCCCCGCCGTGACGCGGACGCTGGCAGGGAACATTTCCGCCATGCTGACCGTCACCGAGGGGGTGATAAAGAAGAAGATCATCATGAACATCAGCTGCGCGATGACGGCGACATTAAAGCCACTCATTCCAGCAATAATAAATGTCGGTATGGCAATCACTGCGGCCAGAGTGCTTGCAGTAAGGATCATGGGCTTACGGCCATAGCGATCCGCCAGCTTTCCGCCCAGCGGCAACAGGCAGCATAAAACAACCAGCGCGATGGAATTGGAGAATAATGCATCCGGTTTCGTATGGTTGGCGACCTCAATAAGATAGGTCGTCAAATAGCTACCGAACAAATACGAAGCAACCGCATTACAGATAGCAAAACTAAAGAAGACGCACATATTTCTCCACTGCGTACTCAATGCACCGCGCAACGGGGCAGAGTCCACGTTCCCGGACTGCAGGACCTTTTTAAACTCAGGCGTATCTTCAAGTTTGATGCGGATGTATAACCCAATCGCGCCAATAGGAATAGAGAGCAGGAACGGAATTCGCCATCCCCAGGAGGTGAGGGTCTCTGAAGACATTGAATGAGAGAGCAAACCTACCAGGCTTGAACCGGCGAGTAGTCCCATAAAGACGCTCACGCCAACAAAGCTGGCATAGAATGCGCGTTTTTTACTCGGGCCATACTCCACGACAAAGGTCACTGCGCCAGCATACTCGCCGCCCGCTGCAAACCCTTGTACCAGTCGACAGAGGATCAACAATGCCGGGGCCAGGGTTCCCAGCTGGGCGTGTGTAGGCAGAAGACCTATTGCGCCGGTCGCTGCTGCCATAATCAGGATGGTCATCGCCAGGACTTTTTTCCGCCCCAGCTTATCCGCCATTCGACCAAAGTAGATGCCGCCAATCGGTCTGAAGAACAGCGTCAGGGCTAATACGGCATAGGTCATCATGAGCGCAGCGGAACGATCTTCACTGGGGAAAAATATCGTCGCGATAAGGGGCGCCATGTAACCGAAAATACCGTAATCGAACCATTCGACAAAGTTGCCGATCATCGCGGCGCGTACCGCCTTTCTGGCAATTTTATTTGTGGCTGCAGTGTCTCGTTCAGCGACGGAGACAAAGCCAACATCTGGAGAAACAACTCTATTCATAATGCACCTTTTGGTTAATCCCAGGGTGTCGCGTCAATCGGCGGAATATTTAATGCATTCCAATGCACTGATTTGAACCTACATACACACAGGTCAGAAGTCAAACCGCGAACCCGCCAAATGTTACCTCATTGTAAAAAATGTGATGCGCGTTCTAATTACACATCCACGCGGCTATCAGACTTTCCTTTCCTGTTTCAGCAGTAGGCAGAAGGTGGCTAATCATGGTGGCAAACATCCTTGCACCCCTGCCTTTAGGGGCTTGCAGTCTTTTGGATACGTAGCGCGGTACCCACGACAGGGAGCTTATCGGCGGGGGATGCATTGAGATATTTGATTGCTCGTCAGCGATCATTGTCAATGGGTTGTTAATTTATTAGTGAGGATTGCAGCCTGGGTTGTTGTGCCTGGGTAAAAGTGATGATAGGGTGCATTCGAATGCATTGATTTGTGCATCCACATGACTCGCCATCACTTTCACCCGTTGAGGTACACATTATGTTTGCAGACGATCATCTTTCTCCGGGCGCTTACGCCCCTTATCGCGATCCCCGGGATTACATTCTGAGCTGGACGGACGAAATCTGGATTGACCGCGGTATCGGGCGGATTCGCGAACACTATGCCGATGACATCAAAGTCCACACTGCCTATGGCGAAACCTACGATATCGACCATGTCATTCAGAACAGCGTTATGAAGATGAGCGCATTCCCCAATGGCGGCGGCGGAACCGGAGAAGACGTTGTCTGGGAACAGCGTGGGGAAAATGGCTTTATCTCTTCACACCGGGTCTTAAAAACCGGCACTCACAGTGGCTACTGGACCTACGGCGCGCCAACGGGTCGCGACTGGATATCTCGTACGGTTGCTCACTGTCTGGTGCGTGACGGAAAAGTGGTGGAGGAGTGGTTGGTTCGCGACGAATATGCCGTGCTTCAGTCGCTGGGTCTGGATCCCGAAGTTGTTGCCGCCGATCTGGCCGCGGCTTCGCCTGTGACCGGGGAGTTACTCGATTTAGGGGCGGGTGGGGCGTTTGTGGGCAAGATTGGCAATCCTGCTGTCGAAGGGGTGTCCGGCAAGCGACCGCATCGTTATCTGAAAGAGTGTGAGCTAATTCAGAACATGTTTGAAGAGGTCTGGAACCAGAGACTTTTCAATCGCGTTAACCTGTACTGCGATCCCAAAATTGTCTCTCATACCGTCAGAATGCACCGGGAGCAGACGATTGAGTGTTACCAGCGCGAAATCATCAATATGCTCGCCGCGTTCCCGGACGGGAAGATGGAAGTGCGCGATATCGTGGTCAATGAGTCACCGGATCTCGGGCTGCGCATCGCGGTGATCTGGGTGATGGAAGCGACGTATTGCGGTGTGCCTCTGTATGGCAAACCTACCTATAGCCCGGTAAAAATCCTCGGCACCTCGCACTATGAAATGCGCGACGGGAAAATCCTGCGCGAGTGGCGTATTTACGATGAGATTGCCGTCATGGCGCAGATTATTCGGGCGCGTAATAACACGACCGCGATTAATGACAGGTAAAGACTGGCTCATATTATTCCGTACCGATCAATCTTATTATTAATGAGTGAAATATGACTATTGATAAAGAACTGACAAAAGTGAATCCGGCTGCGTATGCGCCTTACCGCAATCCGCGTGAATATATTACTAGCTGGACCGATAAAATCTGGATTGCGCGCGGACTCGGCCATATCCACGATCACTATTCTCCCGATGTCAAAGTCCATACCGCCTATGGCGAAACCTACGGGATGGATAATGTCATTAGTAACTCGTTGCAAAAGATGGTGGCGTTTCCTAATCGCGGCGGCGGACATGATGATGTTGTGTGGGAAAAACGCGGTGACGATGGTTTTATCTCCTCGCACCGGGTGCTTAATAATGCCACGCACACAGGGCACTGGACCTATGGACCGCCGACAGGAAAAGACTGGGTCAACCGCAGCGTCGCTCATTGCCTGGTAAAAGATAATCTGGTTGTTGAAGAGTGGGTTATCCGTGACGAATTCGCCGTTCTTGAGCACCTCGGTTTAGATCCTTATAAAGTTGCCGCCGATTTAGCGAAGAAATCGCCCGTACTGGGAACGACAATTAATCGTGAAAACTCCTCAATTACGGCGCTGGATAGCATTGATAACGTTCTGGCCCGAGGGATCTCCGGCCCTCGTCCCGATATTGGCAGGGCAGAGTGTGAAACTGTGCTGGCACTATTTGATCGCGTATGGAATCAAAAATTCTTTGATGAAGTTCCTGAGCATTGTGCAGACAACATCGTCTGTCAAACCGTCCGTATGCGTCGGGTCATGGGCATCAACCCATATCAAATGGAAACAATGGAACTGCTGTCCTTTATTCCAGATGGCAAGCTGGAAGTAAAAGATATCTGTGTTCATGATTCCGAGGATTTAGGGTTGCGCGTCGCCACCATCTGGTTATTGAAAGGGACCTACTCAGGCTCGCCGGTTTACGGGCCGACAAACAATGCCCCCATTAATATTCTTGGTTCCAGCCACTTCGAATTCCGAAACGGCAAAATAATTCGCGAATGGCGGATCTATGACGAGATAGCAATCCTCGCACAGATTCTGCGTAATGACAGTGTGAACAATAATTAAGCGGTTGATGCACTGGGCTCCTTCTGAACGAGGAGCCCGAATTTTTTGGCTAAGCTGACGTCCGCGCGATAAGTATTCCGCGGATCGTGACGGTTTCTTCCGGTAATTCCGGTTGGGCAATGCGTCTTAAAATCAAATCTACTGCCCGGGTTGCCATCGGAACGATTTGTTGATGGATCGTCGTCAAATTATAGACAGGCCGGCCAGCATCGGAAACATTGTCAAATCCCGCGACAGAAACCGCGTCAGGAATGGACAGGTTACACGTATAACGGCACGCATCCATTACGCCAAGTGCAAGCTGGTCGTTTACGCAAAATATGGCCTCAGGCAGAGCGGAATCAGCGAAGTACGATAAAAACTGATCTCGACCGTTTTCGTAGGTATAGCCAGCATGAATGCAGGTGATGTCTACGCCGCCGAGTTTATCGATGGCTTCAATAAATCCTTTTAATCTGGCGCGACTAACCGAATCTTCTGGTGCATCAATAGGGCCACCCACGCATAAAATACGCCGATGTCCAGCAGCGTGAAGTCTTGACGCCATCTGAGCAGACCCTTCGGCCTGATCAGTCAAAATACAGTCCGTTCCTTTAGAGCGAATATTTCGGTTAAAGAAGACAATAGGCACGCGGCGTTTTACAAACAGCTGAATTTGCTCTTCGTCCATAAAAACGCAGGAAATAAGGCCATCAAGAGGGTAGGCGAGTGCTTCTGGCAACGTGGTTTCGATCGCGCTCTCGTTTTCGACAATCATCAACAGCATGCTGATATTGGCTTGTTTCAGCGCACTGGAGATAGCATTTACGAGTTCCGGGTTGTTACACAGCGTGAACTCAGAACATATCACCCCAACCATATTGGAGCGTTGCGTAATCAGCGAGCGCGCAAGGCTGTTTGGCGTATATCCCAGTTCGGCAGCAATTTTAAGTACCCGGGCGCGAGTGGATTCCGAAATATTGCTGTCTTCTTTAAAGCATCTGGAAACGGTTGATTGCGCCACACCTGCAGCATGCGCAACATCGTAGGACGATGCTCTTGCGTATCGTTTCTCACCATCAGGTTGATTTTTAGGTTCTTTCGTGGCCATTTTTACACAACTGTTTCCTGTAAACCGTTTGAAAGAGGTAAGGCGAACTATTTTCAACGCGGTTCGTCATTATAATTCATTGATATAACAGATAGTAAACGCTCGTACTTGTTTCCTCAACATTTCTACCCACGCATGGTGGGAACCGTCGATCTGAACAAATTCTCGGGAACACTAACGCCGGTATCTGAGTTGAAAGTAACATCAGAATATCGCGTGTATGACTTTAGTGCGCATAATGTATATTATGTTAAATGTAGTTCGTCGTTCATTTAATTCATAACCGCCCACAAAATACGATTAATCATACATTTACCTATCCTTGCAGCCGATATCGACAGCTTTAACTGCCGCGCCCTCTTCGTCCTCCGTTGCTACACCACTGGAAATCGTCAAACGGACCGGCCAACTGGCGGTCACAGAACACATGACTTTGGACAATACCATCAAAGCCAACCTGCAAACTTTTGACGATCGGGATGATGTAGCCGGGTTTGTCGAGGCGTCATTTGCTGACGGCCTCTTTGAAGATGTTGCTGCTGCTGTTGAAGAAATCCGCGACTCAGAAGGACCAGAGCAAGCCTCTGCCATGGTGGCAAGACTGATTGCCAAAAAAAGGCGTTACAGCAAGCCTTTGATGTTCTTCACGTTAGAAGACGTGCTTTCTTGTTGATGTTTTGTAGCATATGCACAAGAAAGCAGCCAGATAACCTCCAAAATTTAGTAACATGTTGTCATATGCCATCTCAGGATCATTCCAGGAAACAGGTTTTGGAGCCGGAAAGTCAACATGACGCCCTGACCTGCCCCCGATAACTAAATCAGCTAACGCCCAAATAAGCGGTGAGAAGCATCCACTGCCTTTTCTAGTTATGTTTTTTCTGAGTCCGGCCGCTTGAGGACTGAACTCATGTGTTCATATGATTGCGCAATTAGCGTTGTAGTATTAACCAGAACATTGCGTCCTGTATCTTCACCTAGCCTGCGAACACTAATTCTAAGTCGGTATTCTTCTCCATCATCGGATCCTAACACTGTGACTTTTTCTACTTGTTCTCTTTCGGTCACTAACAGTGGACGAAAGTCTGGTCTGGCCTGAAAATACTCATTGATCACACGAACAATATAAGCTCGTGCATGCTCCTCACCAATTGATTCTTTTCTGGCTTCATATTTTTCTGTTGCTACTGGTGAACACAATACTTCGATATTTGTGAGGCAAGTGTATGGTTGATTCTGTGCTTGCTCTACAAAGTTAAGAATTATTGCGAACAGACCATTTACGTCACCCCAGTCGATTGACCAATCAACATGATACTCCGGCTCTTTTGCTCTAGCGAGAAAAGGACTAGTTACTTTTGCTATCCCCTCGACAACAGTTCTTAAACCATCATCAAAGCTAGTTCGAAAATCAGCGTATAGTTTACCTCTTGCAAAAAGAGGGATATCACAGTCTTCCAATAACACAGGCATTACAACAACTCGTTTTTCTTCAAGCTCACGTAGAAAACCTGATGAAAGTTCCCTTTTACACCACTCGGAAGCAATGGATGCTTTTGACAGAATGACTAGAAGTGCGCTTGCTCCATCTACAGCATCCTGCACTTTGTCGATAATCGAGTCACCAATACTTAACTCCCATCGATCAAGCCATACATTTACATTTCTATGGACCAATTGAATTGCAAGCTTGTCCACGAAGTCCTTATTTTCATGTGAGTAACTTATAAATATTGGCATTAGTAGAACCCTTCTCTATTTAGAAGTGAGGCGTAACAGTTATTAGGCAGACAACGTATTCCAGAGCTTGTCCAGCTAAAACTCCTTATGTAATCCTTTCAACCATTCATCCCGGCCAAGCTTTGCACAACTATCTGTATAGAACTCAGCGATTGGATAAGCAGCTCATGAAATGCAGACACTATCGGTCTAACACACTTTAGCACGGCCAAGTGAGCAATAGGTTTATTATTAATAACCACAAGCCAGACAGTTACTATACTCAGCTGAAATGACATCCCCTGGGCATGTATCACTAGTTGATGTTTGATGATTAATATCACAAGCTTCTCTTTTCACTCTATGTTCCAGGTTACATACTGGGCAATGTAGAAGTGTCTCATCAGTTTTTTTGGAACGAAGTCGTGCAAGCTTTAATGATAATTTATTATCTTTATGACTTTCATCTAGACATTTTGGACAAAAATAGGCCCTTTGATTTTTTTCTATACATAAGTTAAATGAGATCCGAATTAACGACATAAGGTCTTATCAAACACGACTATCCGAGCTTTCAATGAACTCCCCCTCTCTTTCTGCTCTACACTCAACCCAGCACTAAAAACCCGGCGCGCTGGCCGGGTCCGTCATTAAAGCACTTTCGTTGATTATCCCATCCGCGATATGCGCGACGTAATCTCATCAAGATGACCACGCAGCGCCGTCAGGCATGGGACAAAATTTTCAGAGAAGCCGTTGCAACTGGTGGCTAAAGAAAAAAAGTTTTCCGCCAGATCCAGTGCTTCACGCCATACATCCCCACCGATCGTATCAGGCAGTGTCGCCGGTCGCAGCGTATTGACGAGTTCGCCTCCTGCTTTCGGGGCAAACCCCATGGGCAAAATGTCGTAGGCTGGCGCAAGATTGTATGGACGACCACGGCCACTGATGAACGACAGATTGCCGTGGTGCATGTCGGTATTGCCGATCAGCATTCCAAATGCCCAAAGCCGCGCCGTGCCAATGGCGGCATCGGGATGAACTTGCTCCTGCTTAATTAACTCATTAACCAGAACCGGCCAGGCGTCCCTCGCCCGCCCGACAAACTCCGCATCCAGAGCCCGCAATGAAAAAAGACCGATACGGCCCAGGGGACCGACGCGATCAAACCGGGGGATCTCAAGGAAGCGCTGCCCTCCTGTATCAAATACCTCTGTTTCAACGCCAAGTACTTTTAACGCAAGATGTTCGGCCTGAAGCAAGTCGCGCCAGCGTTCGCTTATCGGGTTGTCGTCCAGAGCCGTGAATTTAACGATTACGTGGCCACGTTCGGTATAGGTGCAAAATTTGGGTTGCTCGCCCCCTGCAGATGATCCCGGTACCTGACCGGAGCTGGCAGCCATCGCCAGCGCGGGATAAGCAGTGGCGCGATCAACGGGTGTAGGCAACGGCATCTCCAGGAACTGGTTTCTGGCCTGTTCCCCTATTAATAGATTCCCGACCGCATCGTGGCCATGAGCCAGTAAAGCTCGGATGACGTCGGTGTCTGTCCAGTGGTCCGGATTCGGCGGCAAACCAAGCCCGGTAGAATAAGTTGATGCGTATGCCCGGCCAAGATAGCCCTGCGGCCGCATGTCAAACAGCCACCAGGGCAGCCCGTCACTGTGGAGACACACGTTATCAGTCTGCTCCATGACAAAGCCGTCTGGATAAACGGGAATGAGTCTGCCGAGCGATTGCAGCTGGCCCTCTTCGGTTATGCGGTAAATAGGCGCCGAACTGAACTGGCGAAAAGCGTCCCGCAGCGCATATTGAATAGATGGACCGGAGCCGATTCGAACAACATCATCACCCATTGCTTTTAATGCCCGGGAGGCGGTTGGCTGACTAATACCAATAATATCAATCAACTGCCTCACTGGCATTGGCCCCTGGCGCAGCAACTGGTGTATCATGTCCGATCGATTTGTCATTGTGATGAATCACTCAATGAATAGATAGATGAATAGCTCTGTGAATAGATAATCTATCATTAAATGGTTTGATTTGAAAATGCGGGATTTGCGAGGAGGGAAATCGTAACGCTTGTTATCCTGGTCTGCGTGAGAACCCCTGTCACGGAGTTCTCACGAAGTGAAAAGCACCATTAAACCTGATGCGTCGCAACAACCACCTTCCGTTGACGATGGTAACCGGCTGCACCCATAGCGCCCGCAATGATTGCCATCACCACCAACATGAAGAAGCTGTACCAGCTGGCCTTCGCGGCGGCAGCGGCGGCTTTGTCACCGGCTTCCCGCGCTTTTTGTTCGGCCTGTTTTTTCAGTTCTTCATATTTTTGACGAGCGACCTGGTAATTTTTCTGCGCCTGGTCGACCATCTGTTCTGCTTCGGCATCGCTCTTGCCGGTTCTGGCCATGATGATGTTTTTCAGCGCCTGACGATCTGCGGCTTCAAACGTCGCACTATTTCGGTCAGTTAATCCTTTAATAAACCGGGTGACATCACCCCCTTGATTGATATTTTGCTGCGCCATGCTTGCTTCATTAGTGGCATTCTGCTCAAGCGTTTCAGGTTGTAATTCTGGCTTCCCTGTTTGCCTTAACGTTAATTCCAGCTGATTCTGGAAATCGTCAAGATTGATATTATTTTCTGCCATTTTCTCCTTTGCCATTTGAGTGACTGAAGGTGCGACGGCTTTAACACTGCTGCCGACGGCTTGCATTCCTGAGCCCACCACGTTAATAGCGCCCGTAGTGGCATTGTTGGCGAGCATAATGAGAAATGTGGTACAAATAAGCGTATTCACCCCAAAGACTAATACGCCGTGTAATGCACCGTGCCGATGCGTCAGCCAGCCGCTGACATATCCGCCCACGGCGGCTGAGATGATCATACTCACCCCGGTCCAGATGGCGGCCCCGGTGGCTAAGCCTTCCAGAGGATGCTCCTCTTGCAACGGGTCGACCGTCGTCGCGCCGATTGCCGAACCTAAAATCATTAATAACAGGTAAACAACGATGGATATTACGACGCCTGCAAAAACCGCACTCCATGAGATTCTTTTGATGAGCGGATTAATCGCCGGGTAAAGCGGGTCGACAACTCTCTCTTCAACGTGTTGATAATGAGTCATTTTAATCTCCACTGTTTTCAGTATTATTAGGACAATAAAATAAGTTAATGATTTGTAAAACCCAACCAACAATATTAATCATAGACTCTGCGTAATTTAATGATTGGTTATATTACCGCGGCGGCGTTCGGGCGGCTTCGTTTAAACGAAGCGCCAACAAGAGGAAGGTTGAATATTAATTAGCAGAAAAACGTTGATAGCAAAGCGCTGCTCACCTGCCACGGTGTCGTGGGCTGTAACAGCGCTTTGCTCATCGGGTCATGCTACATAACGACGCGGTGATTATCGTGAGTAAACATCGAATCCAGTCGGATGACATTTTCCGGCAGCGCGGCGTTGTCCTGCGCCGATCTGACTCCCTCAATGTGGTCGATGTCCCCTTTCTCGTCGTGATAAACGGTCATCACCCTGGCTTCGCTCAACTGGTGCGTCAGGTGTTCAGAGATATGCAGGCTGGAGGCCAGCTCGGGTTCTTCCAGCCCTTCTTTACGCCGACGACGCTCGACGCGGAATCGATACTGGTTATATTTCGCCCAGCCAATCAGCACCAGGCCGTTAAATAATGCGACCACTGTATAAATAGTCAGTGTGTCGAGCGTAAGGAAGAACGGCCTTATATCTGCCAGGGGAGGATGATCCAGCGCTAAGACAAGACCATTATAAATCAGCCAGATAAAAACAAACCAGGCGAGCAACGTGAGAGCCACGTCTACAACCTTTGGTAGTCGACGGCGTTCAGTAAAGATCAGCGGTTGATTCATGATTTTAATCTCCCAATACCACGGTCAGGACTGACCCAGCGCGCTCTGCCGCGCTTGCGCATCAGCATGACTTTCGGGAATGCGACCAGTGTGGTAAACAAACTGAGCGCCCAATACACCACCGGGAACCAGATGATCCAGAACAGTGAGGCGGTAATGCCCTTCTCGTAGCGCCGTTCGATCAGCAGGCTGACCAGGAACTGCAGAAGGCACACCACGCCCAACATCAGTCCGGTAAAGCCCGGTGGGAACAGGTGATGAACGTACAGGCTTTCCGGCATGGGCAGCAGCAGCCCCAACAGGAACAGCACAATGCTGACCGCGTAAGAAAAAGCCCAGACGGTCGACAGGCAAAACTCGGCAAACAGCGGCCACATGCGGCGATATTCCCAGGCCCACAGGCGGCGCATATTGACGATAAACACTTCTGCTCCGCCCTGCGCCCAGCGCAGACGCTGCTTCCACAGCCCTTTTAGGGTCTCTGGCATCAGGATCCAGCACAGCGCGCGCGGCTCAAAGAATACCGACCAGTGTCGGAGCTGCAGCTTCCAGCTGATATCAATGTCCTCGGTGATCATGTCCGGGCTCCAGTACCCCACTTCCGCCAGCGCCCGGCGACGAAATGCGGCAATGACGCCGGACACGGTGAACACCTGGCCATACACGCGCTGGGTGCGTTTGATAAGGCCGATGATCGAACTGAACTCTCCCACCTGTACCCGGCCAATCAGCGTAGAACGGGTCCGCACCCGTGGGTTACCGGTCACGGCGCCGACGCGCGGGAACTGCAACAGCGGCGCCACCATATAGGCGGCAGCGTCACGATCCAGTAACGCATCCCCGTCGATACAGACCAGAAAATCGCTGCGTGCCGCGCCTGCACCGGTTTTTAACGCCACGGCTTTGCCCTGATTCTCGGCCAGATGAATCACCCGAAGGCGCGGGTATTCGCTCGCCAGCTGGTTCAGCACCTCACCGGTGTTATCTTTGGAACCGTCGTTAATGGCGATCACTTCGATGTTTTCATAGCGCTGCGCCAGCGCCGCTTCGATGGTCTCCCGGGCGTTATCCCCTTCGTTATAGCAAGGGATCAGGATCGAAATCAGCGGCGAACCCTCCAGTACCGGCGGTGGCGTGTCCTTCCCCCACTTCCAGTGGCGTTCACGGTAGAACCAGAAGTAAAGCCCACCGCTCATCCACAGGGCGGACATAAACAGTGGCCACAGGAAAATAAAGTTCAGCATCACTTCGCCGGTAAAGATGACCGCCACGCTCAGAGGCAGGCTGAACATCAGGCAAAGGATGAGGAAAGCGACAATGCGATCGGTCATTTTTGCGGATACCAGAATGAGGAGAATGTCGATCGAATCTCTGACATCTCAGGTTTATCGTTGATGAAATCATCGGGGTAATAGCCGTAGTTGACCGCCCCGCTCAGCTTCAGCTGGCGCATCCAGTCGGCCAGCTGTGTACCGCTGATCTCACCCTGCCCTTCGGATTGTCGCCAGTCACGCGCCTGCAGCTCGAACACGGTCTTGTCCAGTGCGCCGGGATGCCGGGCAACGGCGCTGACCAGTTTATCGAGCCAGGCATTGGACTCATCAAGCGGCACTTTCTCCATCAGTGGCATCGCCATCGGTGCCGTCCAGTTATAGGTACCAAGAAAATCAGAGAGGTTCTGCGCAAACCAGGCCTCGCTCTCCGGCTCCAGCACCGGCATGGCATAGATATTGCGCGCTGTTTTCACCTGCGGGCCGCGAATGGCTTGCGTGGCCCGGGTGAGCTGGAGCGTAAAGTCGATCAGGGCGCGGCTCTTGAATCGCGTCCAGCGTTCGAACATCTGCGGGTTATCACGGATCTTGCCGATGTCGCCCGGGAATCCGGCAGCCCGGTAAGCGGCCAACGCATCCGGCGAGGCATCTTCAAAGTCGGTCAGGAAGGCATCATCGTGGAACAGGATCCCTTTGAAGCTGGCGTGCGTTGCCAGGTCCTGGTAGATCTCGGTGATGCGTTTACGCGCCTCGGCGTTCCAGGGCGAAAGACGCACATATTGCTCTTTATCGACAGCGCTGCGGTGGGTGTCGGGATCCCACTTCATGACCCGCGGGATGGAACTATCAAGATCGAATGCCAGCACCGGCATCCAGGCGAAAACCTCCACGCCGCCACGGGTCTGCAGCTGCCAGGCGATATAGTTAAACAGGTCGGCGCGCATTGGCAGCCAGCGGTTAGGGAAGTACAGCTCGCGTATGTTGCCGTCACCTTTAGGGTCGGCATAGGCCTGCAGGAAAACATGCGAAATACGCATGTCGTAAACACGCTGGATCAGCTTGTCGATATTTCTGCGCTGCTGCTCCGGGTTTTTGTCGTACACATAATCGAGATCGACGTGCATCACCCGCATGGTGCGCGGCTCGCGTACCTGCGCCACCTGGGCAGCAAAGCGCTGGAGTGACGGATTATCGGAGATCAGAATACGCGGCACATCGTCTAGATTAGCGGCGTTCGCCAGCCCCTCGTTCAGGGTGAACGCCATCTGATAACCGTGCTCTTTGGCGATCTGCCAGGTGGTTCCGCTTGCGGCACCATATGGCCACACCCAGGCGCGCGGCGCTTTGCCGGTCACCTCGGTGATTTTTTGCGTAATCAGATCCAGGTCGGTGTTAATACGCTGATTGAACTGCGCGTCAGTTTCATACTGTTTGGTGTCTTTATTGTAGAGATGGTTGGCGACCGCAGGCTGCTGGCTGCCCTGTGGGTTAGCCGTGCTGCCGTAATGCGATGCCCAGGTATGGGCACCAATCTCGACCAGCGGCGACTCCCCCATCTCCTTGACCATCTGCCAGGTGGCAAATTTATCGCGCGGCGTCATCAAACCGCCAAAGTTGACGGGCTTGCCGGGAGGGGAATCCACCCAACTGCCGACCGGTGCCCACAGCGCGGGCCAGTTGTAAGATTTCAGCAGCGGCCAGACCCGGGTGTAAAAGCTGCTGTAACCATCATCGAAGGTCAGCAGAACGGCTTTCTCCGGCAGCACGATTTTGCCGTTGTGGGCATCGAGGATTTGCTGCACGCTCACCGGGTGATAGCCGTTGTCGCGCAGCCAGGCCATCTGTTCATTGAGCGCACTGGTGCGCACCGACAGATAGCGCTGGTCGGCCGCGTTATCTTCCACATCGTGATAGCCGATCACCAGAAAACTGTTTTTCGGCCAGGCGTGATCGGCGGTCAGTGGGGCTCTGTCCGCCGGAGGATCATAGCGCGGCGCTCTCTCACTGCTGCAGGCAGTGACCAGTATCCATCCGGCGATGAGTAAGGTTAAATACAACCCTTTCTTTAACATAGTCGGCCCCTAAAACCTGACGTTCAAATCGAATGCGATAGCGATGTTCCGCTCTCGCTTGCCATCGTACGGACGTTTATCCCAGGTCAGCATCAACCCGCCATCCACCACGTGATTCCACTGGATCCGCTGCCCGTACCCCAGTTGAGTCACCACGCCAGTGCCATGATCCTGCTGCCAGTAGCTGCCGACCCCCGCGGTAAGCTGTTGTGTCCAGACCGTGTCATACAGGCGATACAGAACGTGTTCGGCACTGAGCCCGGGCACGATGGTAAAGTCCTGTTTCGGGTTGTAATACAGCACGTCTTCTTTGCTGTTAACGCTGCCGCTGATTGCCGGGATGAAATCCAGCGTAAAGCGCGGTTTGGTCCACAGGCGTTCTTTGCCGCTCAGACCGTACTCAATACGGTCGTTGCCATCAGAGAAGTGCGACCCGGCGACAGAGAGCGAGTACTCGCGGCGCTCGTTCTGATACCAGCGAATATAGGCATCGCCGCCGTTGGCGCTGACGTTATTCCGCAGGGCACGCAGCGGCGTATTGCGCGACAGTCGCTCGGCAGAGCCCCCCACCCGCCAGTTGTCGTTGAAGTCATGCCAGCCCGACAGACGGCCACCAATTTTTTGCCCGTCGCCGTAGTTGCGGCCGGAAACTTCCATTTCGGCCCAGTAATCGCGTGAGGTCCATTCGGCACCGGCGGCCAGATCGCGGCTGATACCCTTCCCTTCTTCGAACTCGCCGGTGGCAAAGTTGAAGCCGGTAAACAGGCGCCAGTTATCGTTAATCGGTGGACTGTAAATCGCCGAATTAATGGTGAAGTCGTGTTTACCGCTGACCGGGCTGTCTGACGAAATGCCCTGATAACCGTTGATCCGCAGTTCGGCCATCTTGTGGACGTCGCGAATACGCGCCAGCCGCAGCGTTGATGTGTCGTCCGGGCTGCGGGCGATGACGTCATCGGTCAGTTCATCCGCCTGCTTCCACTCCTGAAGATCGAGGGCTACATAGGCCTGCTGACGCTCCAGTTCCAGATTGCTGGGTTCCAGCACTTCGGCAAGTTTCAGTTCGACTTCGGCTTTACGCGGCAGCCCTCTTGCCTCCAGTACCGAGGCATAGGTGATGCGCAGCCCCTGGTTTCCGGAGCCGGTGCGCGCTAAATGCTCCGCCTGTTTTTCGGCGGCGGGCAGATCGTTGGTGGCGATATAGTACTGGCTGAGCATCATCTGGCCGCTCAGCCAGTTGTCGTTCGGTTGCAACGTCGGGGAACCGTAAATACGCCGCAGATAGGGACTTTTCTTGATGTAATCATCGACCTGGATCTTGGCCGCCTCAAAGTTTTCATTATCGATGCGGGCGAAAAACAGCTCCTGCTCATCTTCCGGGCTGAGCGGCGTCTGAGGAAGCGGCCCGGTCGGATAATAAATACTCATCAGCAGCGCTTCGGCTTTGGCCGGCTGCTGTTGGTTCAGGTAGGCGGTGGCGATCCAGCGTTTAGCGTAAGAAGGCACCGGCGCTTGCGCGTCCAGTGCCTCATATTCTGCGATCGCCTCTGCGTTACGTTTGCGGATCACCAGCGCGCCGATGCGGTCGGTTCTGGCGCGACGGATATCCGCCTGCGCATCCGGTAGCGGTGTCCACGCTGCCAGCAGTTGGTCGTAGCGTTCCAGGGCCCGGTCGGCGACGATAAAACGCTCCGCTTCGTTACGCGTCGGCGTATAGGCCGCGCGCACAATTTGCGCGGCGGCATCCAGCTCCAGACGGCGTTTTATCGGGTCGGTGGCGGCCAGATTATCCGAAAGCTGGAGCGCGGGGCCGGATATCCGGTTGGCTGCCAGCACCCCGACCATCGTGGACTTTGCGCTTTTATTTTGCGGATCCCCTACCTGTGCCTGGCTGGCCGCCAGTAAGGCATCCCAGTTTTTCCCTTGCGACTGATACACGTAAGCAACCAGCGCATCGCGATCGGGGCCGGGTTCCTGTTGCTGCCATTTTGTGGCTTCGGTTAATGCCTCTTCGTTGCGTCGCGCATCGGCCAGGGTCATGATCCAGCCGGTGCGCGCATCGGCATTCTCGGGTTCGGCGAGTAATACGTTTTCCCAGACCGTCAGCGACTGATCCCATTTCTGCTCATTACGCAGCACACGAGCCACCGCAACCTGCCCGCGCGCGGGAATATCCACCTGCCCCCGGTAGCGCTGCCAGACCCTGAGCGTCTCCTGATCGTTATTCGCCCAACTCGATACCTGTAGCCAGTCGGCTACCTGCTCGGCGGTCAGCGCTTTTTGCGCTTCCTGGGCCTGAAAATATTTCAATAAAGGTTTCGTGTTGCCGGCTCGGGCTTCTATCACCAGAGCGTCATACTCCTCTGCGTCGGCCATCGCCTGCACAGGAAAAAGAACGGCGGCGGTACAAATAAAGCCCACCAACCTGATGTTATTTATCGTTTTAATCGACCGACGAATGCTGAACATAGCTTTTTTATATCCTTATGCCAGAGCAGGAGTAAGCTGTATCATTCAATGTGTTTCTTCATGATTTATTAATAAATAAAGCATCAGAACTTAACGGTGAGAAATAGTTTTATAAATCTGACGCATTTGTATTATTGACAACGCAATAAAACGTATATTTATAGGCATGGGCAATTAGCGCCTTTAAAAATCTAACACTGGTTTCCAAAATATTCCAGGAAGCCCCCACAGGTAATTGGTTAAAAATAACTTGTCGTCAGTTTTTTCTCATACTTCTGGCATTCAATGCTGCGTAACGGGGAAAGGACAGATCGAAAATAACGCGTGAGCAAAATTTTGCGAGGTGAAATGGATTTAACAATTTGATAAGTAAAGGTTTTATAGTCAAATTCTCTTTCTTTGGCTTGTCTGGAGAACACGCCTTATTACTTCCGTGAGGTTGAGCGTGGGCGGAAATATTACAGTATCCGGCTTATTAATTTTGGCCTGCGGAATATGCCGATGGTTTTTAGGCGGCGAAAGGTCGGACCACGAAAGGAGGGGCGTAATGATGTTGCTTGACCATTACGCGGGTTGACGGTGGTCTGTCAGGTGGCACTGGACGGGGGGGTTATCGCCGGTTGACGCGACTCAGGTAACAGTGACATTGCGCACAAACTAATTGCGGTGGTAAACAGCACATAATAGGCGGGCGCAGATCGCGGCCAGGTAAATAGCCCAACAATTTGTCCACTAAAGAGGTTAAAATCACCTTCACCTTCACCTTCACCTTCACCTTCTGCAAAGCAATGCACAGAGCACGGAGGTCAGGCGTGATATTTAATGAGCATCATATTGTATGTTGTAACTAAACGATGTGATCAGGATAATTGGCACAGATCCCACGCTGTCCTACACTCACATCCAGAAATTCCACTCTATGAGCACAGGGAATGTATCGCACTGATGACCTGAACAACCACGAACTCGACGTGTATTCCGGGGCTGATGCCGGATAACGACGGTCGCCCTGTGCCGGTGCCGCCGTTGTATGAACAGGCCATCTCACACGGCATGGCTCGCCTGCGGGCAATCTATGAACAGACGTTTCGTGATAACGAGCTGGATGGGCTGATCTTCCCCACCTCACCTGTCGTCGCGCCTTTAGCCAACGAGGAGGTTAGTTCGGCACAGAACTTTGCCCGGCTGATCCGCAATGTGGACCCAGGGAGTAACGCCCGGTTACCGGGGCTGTCGTTGCCGATCGGCAATGGCCCCACCAGCCAGCTGCCAGTGGGAATTGAGATAGACGGCTTACCGGGTAGCGATGCGCAGATTCTGGCGATAGGCGCTACGCTAGAGCAGATCTTAAAGCCGTGATCCATCGGCACCTGATCTTTCAAGGATCAGGTGCTAAACAGCATCCGCGAACACCATCCGGGCAAAGCCCGCCTCGAGCAGTTTCATCGTGACGTCATGAATATTCTTCTCTTCTCGCTGGGCATCCGGCAAATCAAAGCTAATCACCGCATCCTTCACCACCGTCATTTTCAGCCCCAGATCTGAGCCATGCCTGACGGTGGAATTCACGCAGAAGCCAGCAACGGCGCCCATCACCACCACCTCTGAGATCCCCTTCGCCTCCAGATAGTGTTTCAGGTCGGTAGAGGCAAACGCCGATGAGGTCCGCTTAATGAAAACGCGTTCGTCGGGGGTAGGTTCAAAATCACCGATCGCCGGATAAAAAGGCGAATCCTGATGCAGCACGCTGCCTTCTTCGGCCGTCTGATGAACAACGTGGGCCACCAGCGCCTGTTCCTTTCGGAATTGACGTAAAACGATTGTCATATTGTTGATGGCATTGGACGGATAAAATTGAACGCCTTGATTGATCCGGTCTTCAACAAACTTCTGCATATCGATAATCAGTAATGCTCTGGACATCTGGTTTCCCCGTTCAGTGACGTGCGATGGACTCCCTTTACGTATCGCAACCTTAGCACGCTCTCTGTGATTGACTTACCCCCGAATAATAAGAGAATAAGCGTTCCCGGCGACTACCCATAAACTGGAGCCTATCATCGCCCGTTCACGCCGTTTTCAGCCTGTGGCACAGCACCTTAAACGTTCGAGCGTATTGATCGCCTGGGCATTTTTACTGGCCAGCTGCAGCTCTACCCCCCCCAAATCGCTGGTGACTCCACTGCCGCCGGTCGCTAAACAGCCGCTGGTGCAAAAGTCGCAGCGCAATGAACCGGTGCGCGGCGTCTGGCTGGCGACCGTGTCACGTCTCGACTGGCCGCCGGTCTCGTCGGTGAATGGCGTTAACCCGGCGTCGCGTAACCAGCAGCAGCAAAAAGCCCTGACCGACAAGCTGGATAACCTGAAAAGCCTCGGCATCAATACCGTGTTTTTCCAGGTCAAACCTGACGGCACGGCCCTGTGGCCCTCACGAATACTGCCGTGGTCGGATATGCTGACCGGCAAAATTGGTCAGGATCCGGGCTACGATCCGCTGCAATTTATGCTCGACGAAGCGCACAAACGCGGGATGAAGGTTCACGCCTGGTTTAACCCTTACCGCGTCTCGACCAATACCCGCCCGGGTACCGTGGCGGAGCTGAACCGTACCCTGTCGCTCAATCCTGCCAGCGTGTTTGTTCTGCACCGTGACTGGATCCGCACGGCGGGCGATCGCTACGTGCTCGATCCAGGTATTCCAGAGGCGCGGGACTGGATTGCCAGTATCGTGGCGGAAGTGGTGTCACGTTATCCGGTGGACGGCGTGCAGTTCGATGACTATTTCTATGCGGAATCGGCAGGCTCTGCGCTGAATGACAACGCCACCTGGCGTCAGTACGGGCAACAATTTGCCTCGAAGGCCGACTGGCGGCGCGATAACACCCAGCAGCTGATTGCTCAGGTGTCGCGCACCATTAAGCAGATCAACCCGAACGTCGAGTTTGGCGTGAGCCCGGCAGGCGTCTGGCGTAACCGTTCCCACGATCCGGCCGGATCCGATACCCGGGGCGCGGCGGCTTACGACGAGTCCTTCGCCGATACCCGGCGCTGGGTACAGCAGGGGTTGCTGGATTATATTGCCCCGCAGCTGTACTGGCCGTTTGCCCGCGATGCGGCGCGCTATGACGTGCTGGCCAAATGGTGGGCCGACGTCGTGAAGCCGACCCATACGCGGCTGTATATTGGCGTGGCGCTGTATAAGGTGGGCGAACCGTCCAGCAAAGAACCTGACTGGACGGTGAACGGCGGCGTGCCAGAGCTGAAAAAGCAGCTCGACCTGAACGAGTCTGAACCGCAGATCGACGGGACGATCCTGTTCCGGGAAAATAACCTCAATCAGCCTCAGGCCCAGGATGCGGTCCGCTATCTGCGAAGCCGCTGGGGGTCGTAAGTCGCGCATTCAGGCGCCTGTATTCTCCAATGCAGGCGCTTGCTGACCCCTCTATTTTCTTGTAACCTTCCCCGCTTTCTCACTTGCCAGATAACAACCGGACGCCTATGACTGCTCAACCTTCGAAAGATCCTCTCCACGGCGTTACCCTCGAGATGCAGGTCACCGCCCTGGTGGCACGCTACGGTTGGGCCGGGCTGGGTAAGATCATTAAAATCAACTGCTTTAACAGCGACCCAAGCGTGAAATCGAGCCTTAAATTCCTGCGCCGCACGCCCTGGGCCCGCGCCGAGGTCGAAGCCCTGTATCTGGACTCCCTCGACGACCCGGCCCCGGCCGCCGATGACGAAGACGCCACCAGCCCGTGGGCCAGAGCTCTGGCCGACAAATAGCCTGAAATTAAGGCCGTCTGAACAGCGCGATACTGCGGCCCGCCAGTTCAAACACCGCCTCCTGCATGACCTTGCGGGGATGATTGTCATCTTCGGCGGTGCTCAGCTCCAGCGTCCATCCTCCCTCGCCGTGCTGCGGAAGACTAAACGGCACCGGACTGTCGGCGGGATTAATCAGCAGCAGCACATCATGCCACAGTCCTTCCTGCGTTTTCAGGTCCGGGCGACTGATATACAGCCCCAGCGTTGTACCCGCCTCCCAGTCTTCTGGCTGCTGCGCTCCCCCTCCCGCATTAAACCAGTGGATCTCCATCCCGTCTCGCCAGCTCTCGCGGCGCAATAGCGGCTGGGTGGTGCGCAGGTGGATAAGCTGGCGGGTAAATTTGCGCAGCGCATCGGCGCTCTCGGGCAGGTTTTCCCAGTGTACCCAGCTGATCTCGCTATCCTGACAGTAACCGTTATTGTTCCCCTGCTGGCTGCGACCAAACTCATCCCCCGCCAGCAGCATCGGCGTACCGTGGGAAAAAAACAGCGTGGTGAGCAGGTTGCGCTTCTGCTGCTCTCTTATCGCATTAATCTGTTCGTCATCGGTCGGGCCTTCCGCGCCATAATTCGATGACCGGTTATCGTTGTGGCCGTCGGTGTTATTGTCGAGGTTGGCGTCGTTGTGCTTCTCGTTAAACGACACCAGGTCGTTGAGGGTAAAACCGTCGTGCGCAGTAATAAAGTTGATACTGGCCCACGGACGTCGACCGCGCAGGTCGTACAGATCGCCGGATCCGAGCAGTCGGGCGGCAAAGTCAGACGACAGGTTATCGCCCCGCCAGTATTCGCGCACGGTGTCGCGGTACTTGTCGTTCCACTCGCCCCAACCCGGTGGAAATCCGCCGACCTGATAACCGCCAGGTCCGATATCCCACGGCTCGCCAATCAGCTTCAGTTTTGACAGCACGGGATCCTGCATCATGGCGTCAAAAAAGCCGCTGCGCTGATCGAACCCTTCTGTCTCGCGTCCCAGAATGGTCCCCAGGTCGAAACGAAAGCCGTCGATATGCATCGACTGCGCCCAGTAGCGCAGCGAATCCATTACCATTTGCAGCACCCGGGGATGTGAAGTATTTAGCGTATTACCGGTTCCGGTATCGTTCACGTAATAGCGATGCTGATCGACGACAGTGCGGTAATAGGAGTAGTTATCGATCCCTTTAAACGACAGGGTCGGCCCCAGTTCGTTCCCCTCGGCGGTATGGTTATACACCACGTCAAGGATCACCTCGATACCGGCATCGTGAAAGGCGCGCACCATATCGCGAAAGCCCTGAATTCCCTGGGGTCCGCAGTAGCGTGATGCCAGTGAAAAGAAGCCGAGCGTGTTATAACCCCAGTAATTTTTCAGCCCTTTATCCAGCAGATGCTGATCGTCCGGGAAGGCATGTACCGGCAGCAGCTCCACCGAGGTAATACCCAGGCTTTTGATGTAATCCACCGCCGCTTTATGTCCCAACCCTTCATAGGTGCCGCGCAGTTCAGCGGGAATGGCCGGGTTGAGCTGGGTAAAGCCCTTCACGTGGGTTTCATACAGAATGGTACTGCCCCACGGCACCGCCGGGCGATGCGGGTCCTGCCCGTCGAACACGGTAGGGTCAATCACCCGACATTTAGGCGTAAACGGCGCGCTGTCGCGGGTATCAAAGCTTAAGTCTTTATCTTCATGCCCCAGTGGCCAGGCAAAGTGGGCATCGTTCCAGCGCAGATCGCCCACCAAATCCCGGGCATAGGGGTCAATCAGCAGCTTATGATGATTAAAGCGATGGCCATTTTCGGGATCGTAAGGCCCGTATACCCGATAGCCATACAGGGCGCCGGGTTTCAGATCCGGGACATAGCCGTGCCAGATCTCATGGGTATATTCCGGCAGTTCCAGACGTGCAATCTCGGCTTTGCCACTCGGATCGTACAGACACAACTCCACGCGCTCGGCGTGAGCCGAAAACAGCGCAAAGTTAACCCCTTTGCCGTCGTAGTTCGCCCCAAGCTGATGGCAGTCACCTGCCCGGATCTCATAGCGTTTATCGTTTGCCATACTCTCTCCCTCGAACACAAAAAGGTCTTGCCAAAATTAATCGCAGCCAAGTAATACCCGCCAGCAGTCCCGCGTCGTCGCGAGTTGCAGGCTTTCATTTAATAACAAAGTTTCACCGCTGAAGCAGTCCCGGTAGCGACGGTTCGCCAGCCCCGCAGGCAAGATCACCTCGGTCTGCGCCCACAGCGCCGCCCCGCTGACCGGAAACGCGTCCAGAGCGGCATCAAACGCCAGGCGGGGTGCCACCACAATCAAGGCATCGCCGTCATCAATGCGCGCAAAGGCAATGGCTTTATCCGCCTGCTCGCCGGTGGTGATCAGCGCCGTGTAGCTGCCCAGACGGAACAGGGCCGGTTTTTGCTGACGCAGCTGCAGCAGAGTGGCAATCACCGACTGCTTGAGTTGCCCGTCCAGCCAGCTGGCAATACCTGCGGGTTTTGCGCTGAGCTGCTGCGTGAGTTGGGCGTAATCCGGCTCCCGGCGGTTATCCGGGTCAACCAGGCTAAAGTTAAGCCCCTCGCTGCCCTGATAAATATCCGGCACGCCGGGGGCGGTGAGTTTGATCACGGTCTGACTCAGGCTGTTGATCAGCCCGCTGAGAATAAAGGGCCGTAACGCAGTGCTAAAATCCTGTAAGAACAGCTGATTGTCGGGCGACAGCAGATGGGCGGCGTAGGCCAGCACCACCGTTTCATAGGCTTCATTGCTGTCCACCCAGTCGGTGCGCAGTTTAGCTTCGCGCAGCGCTTTCTCGACGAAGGCCAGGAACCGTTCCTCAAGCGCTTTCAGGCCTGCGGTATCCTGCGGATCGAGCTGCGGCGGCCAGACGCCGGCCAGCGCCTGATACAGCATCCAGGTATCGGCTCCGCGCGGTGCGGTTCCGTCATTCAGAAAGCGGACGTGGGTCTGGTTCATCTGCTGCCAGCGGGCCACACATTCAGCCCAGATCTGCGGCGCTTCGGTCAGGGTGTACAGCCGGGCGCGGGCGTCTTCGCCCCGCTTGGTATCGTGGGTCGAAGTCCCGGAGAGCGCATCCGGCTGCCGTTCCCGGCGGGTCGCCATCTCGTGATGAAAGCGGGTCAGGGAAAAGCCGCGCGGTACCGGCTCGGCGCCCACTTCATTCAGGGCCAGCCCCATGTGCTGACGGAAAAAGAGCGTGTCTTCGACCGACTTGGCCATCAGCGGCCCGGTCAGCTGCTGGAAGCGGGTACGAAACTCTGTTGCAGTGTCCGTATCCGCCACCTCACCCGTCAGGATCCGGGTCAGCAGCGCCAGCGCCGCCGGGTCAACGCTGACCTTCGCCACCACGCTGTTCAGCAGCTGCAGATCCGCGCCCGACAGCCCTTGTGCCGTACCGTAGGTGCGATACACAGGGAAAGCCACCAGCAGCTCCCGCAGCGCCAGTCGCAGCACATCTTCTTCGATTTCGCCCTGCCCGGCCTTCAACGCCAGCTGCAGCAGGGTGTTAAATTCACCTTCGAAGTTGCGCTCCACCATCAGCAGCCGGGCCGCGCGCAGCTCGGCGTGCATATCCACCGGTTTGCCCATCACCTCGTCATAAACCTGACGCAGAATGTCGATGCGTTCGTCATCCACCAGCACTTCAGAGAGTGAGGCGATAAATTCATACCCGGTGGTGCCGGATATCGGCCAGTCGGTCGGGAGATGCTCCCCTTTACCGAGGATCTTCTCTACCGTGATATAGCAGTCTGCCCCGGCCTGCTGGCGCAGACGCTGCAGATAACCGCGCGGATCGGCCAGACCATCCACATGATCGATGCGCAGGCCGTCCACCGCTCCCGAACGCACCAGCGCCAGAATCAGGGCATGGCTGTCGTCAAACACCGCCTCGTCTTCAACGCGCACTCCGACCAGGCCGGTTATCTCGAAGAAACGCCGCCAGGAGAGATCGCGCGGGGCATCACGCCAGCTGGTGAGGCGATACGGCTGCTGGTCATGCAGTTCGGCAAGTGTTGCCGGGTTGCACAGCGCCAACACCTCATTTTCTCGTCCCACCCAGCTGTCGGGCGTTAACGGGTAATAATCGTCAAAATACGCCAGCGCCGGTTTGCCGGTATGGGGATCGCGCTGCACGCTAAGCTCGCCCTTCTCCAGCGCCACCTCTGCGTCATCGCCGAGGAACGGCAACGTCAGCCGCCGTGACCAGTCGATATCAAAATGCCGGGCAAAGCGGCTTTTCTCGCCGTGCTCAATCACATCCCGCCACCAGGCATTCTCCAGTGAGGTGGACATGTGGTTCGGCACGATATCGAGGATCAACCCCAGCCCGGCCGTTTTGAGGGCGCTGACCATCCGCTCAAACCCGGCCCGCCCGCCAATCGCCGGGTCAATTTCGTTCACATCGGTCACGTCGTAACCGTGCGTGGAGCCGCTGGCGGCGGTAAAAATGGGTGACGCGTACAGGTGGCTTATCCCGAGCTGCTGCAGATAAGGCACCAGGCTGGCGGCACGATCGAACGTCATGCCGTTTCGAAACTGAATACGCCATGTTGCGGTGGGGATCATCGGGTAGTCTCTCCCTGTGCAAAGCGCACAATAAGGGTATCAGGATGCAGTTCAGTGCGGGCGTCTGGCCAGGCAAACAGGGTTTCACCGGCGATATCAGGCAGGGTTTCGTGACGATCGCTGGCATTCAGCGCCAGCGTCAGGGTGCCCTGCGGGAAGGTCCAGCTCACCACCATGCAGCCGGGTGCGGTTTTCAGCACCTTACCGGTACCACCGCGCGCATTGGCCAACAGCGGCACAATCGCCTGCTGACGGAGCTTCAGCAACTGCTGCGTAAAATGCAGCCACGCCTCACCGTCAGGCTGGTTGAGTTTGTCCCAGTCGAGCTTCGAGCGGTTGAAGGTTTCGAGGGCGTTGGGATCGGGCACCGTTTCGTCGTGATCGGCAAACTCGCGAGCCCGCCCTTCGCGCACCGCGCGTGCAAGATCCCCATGGAAATCAGTGAAAAACAGGAATGGCCGGGTTTCGCCATACTCTTCGCCCATAAACAGCAGCGGAATATGCGGTGACAACAGCAGCGCGGCCTGCAGCACCTGCGTTCGCGCTTCTCCGATAAGGCTAATCAGTCGGTCGCCCTGGGCGCGGTTGCCCACCTGGTCGTGATTCTGGATAAAATCGACAAATGCCACCGGGGGCTGGCAGCGGCTGTCAACGCCGCGCCGTTCACAGGTCTGCGGGGAGCGATCGCCCTGGTAGGCAAATCCTTCGGTCAGCGCCCTCGCCAGCCATTTCTCGGGGTGATCCGCAAAATCCAGATGCCAGGCGTGGGTTTCGCCGGTGACCATCACGTGCGCGGCGTTATGCATATCGTCATTCCACTCGGCGGTAAACAGTGGAGCCGCACCATCCTCTGTACGCGGATGCAGATACACGACATTGCGGCTGTCTTCGGTGGTGAGATGCACGGGGCGGTCGGTGATCTCGCGGCGGATCCGCTCGGCAATCTCAATCAGCACGTGCGTGTCGGCGCTGTCTTTGATCTGGTCGATGGCGTCAAAACGCAAGCCGTCGAGGTGATACTCCCTCAGCCAGAACAGCGGCGCATCGGTAATGTACTCCCGCACCGGGTCGAGATCGTAGGCGATGCCGTTGCCCCACGGGGTCATTCGTTCAGGATGGAAAAAGTCCGGGGCCAGAAGCGGCAGATAATTGCCCTCCGGGCCGAAATGATTCAGCACAATATCGAGGATCACCGACAGCCCCAGTCCGTGGGCCGTATCGACGAAAGCTTTAAGCTCATCCGGGGTGCCGTAGGCGCTGTGTGGGGCATACAGCAACACGCCGTCATAACCCCAGCCGCGCTTGCCGCCGGCCTGCGAAACGGGCATCAGCTCAATGACGGTAATGCCGAGTTCAGCCAGATACGAGAGTTTGTCGGTGGCGGCGCGGAAGGTGCCTTCAGGGGTAAAGGTGCCGATATGCAGTTCGTAAATCACGCTCTCTTCCCAGGCGCGCCCCTGCCAGTCGGTAAACTGCCAGGCGTAACTGTTCGGGTCGTATACCTGAGAAGAGCCGTTCACATCCCCCAACTGGGCGCGGGATGCCGGGTCCGGCACCGCGGTGCCGTCAGCAAGAATAAAGCTGTAGGGAGAACCGGGGGCCACGTTCGCGACGCACAATGCAAACCCGCCGCTGCCGGTCGGGTTCATGGGTATCGTGTCCCCTTTTACTCGCAGTGAGACCTGCTGCTGCCCGCTGGCCCACAGCCGAAAGCGCGTTTCACTGCTGTCTGAATACTCACATCCCCAATACTTAATCGATTTTGCCGTCATTCCTTAACCTCTTCTGCGCGTGAATTACAAGCATAGACCAGGTTAGTTGAGGTGACGGGCAGCGCTACAGTAAGGGGATTAGACAAGGGGACCGCGAAGCGGCAATTTTCCTGGCCGGGAGCCGGGATGGTAAAGGGGGCGGCGAAGAGCCCCCTTTACACGTTCACGTGTGACGCGGCATACAGAGAAATGCGAAACCTATAGTGAACGGAATGACCACCGGTGCCAGTATGTTTCCCCTCACCCCAACCCTCCCCCCAAAAAGGAGAGGGAGCCGTCCGTGCAACGATATTAAAGCGCGGGATGCCCGCTCACCGCCGGCTGCGGCCAGTGAATATCCCCCACGCCGTTTAGCTGTGGGCGGGCGAACAAAAATCCCTGAAAGCGTTTGATGCCCGCAGACTCAAGCCAGCACCACTCTTCAATGCGTTCGATGCCTTCCGCCACCAGCGCAATCTCCAGATCGGTACAACAGCTGATGATTGACTTCACAATCGCCTGCTTGGGCCCGCTGAGGTGGATGTCGCTGATGATTTCGCGGTCGATTTTGAGTTTGTCTGGCTGAAAGCGTGTCAGCAGCGACAGCCCGGCATAGCCCGAGCCAAAATCGTCAATCGCCAGGCCGATCCCCGCCGCCCGTAGCTGTTTAATGGCGCTATTAAACTGATTAAAGCCGGAGATCATTTCGTTTTCGGTTACTTCAATCACCACCTGCTCAGGCTGTAGGCCGTGGGCCAAAATCTTATCCATCAGAAAATCGACCGCGCCGGGGACATTGACCAGCGACATGGGCAGCAGATTGATGGCAATTTTATGGTCGCCAATACCAATTTTCTCTGCCAGCGCAAAGGCATACGCCTTGGTCAGCAGATCCACTTCGTACACTTTATCCTGATCGATGGTGTTAAAAAAATGCTCCGGGCTGCCCCCGTCATTGCCACGGATCAGCGCCTCCAGTGAAGAGATTTTCCCCTCAGAGGGTTCCACAATGGGCTGCAGCGCAAACTGACAGGGCTGATTGTCGATAAGGCCGGGGATGGCATGGCCAAATGGCGCATGCTCCGGGATAAGCGTCCAGTCGTCCGGGTGCAGGGTTGGACGGGGCACAGGCTGCTTCTGTCGGTTGATAAACGAGCGAATAAACTTGAACACTTTGTCTTCCGCCGTCAGGTACCGCTCCAGCTTGCTGTAGCGCAGCACGGTGGACAACACCGAATCCGGGGCGTCGGTGCAGAGATCAAACAGCAGCATCCCGATATTTTCGAAGCGTCTGCGCGGACCGTAATCGCGCATCAGTTCCACAACGTTCAAATGGCGGCTGTCGGCACGGATGGTGGCGAACAGGGTATTGATGTCCTCTTCCGCCCCTTCGAGGATCTGCAGAAAATCGACGCCGTTGAACAACAAAATGCCGGTGATGTTGCGCGCGGCATTGCGCAGCTTCGCGGATTCGACAAGGGATGTCAGGGAAAAAGATTCACAGGATAAATTTAACTGGCTTTTGTAGATGAGCGTAGTGAGCACAGCAATTGTTCCCGACTGAATATTTAGGCTTATAGCGTCTTGTTTAGCATAAAAGACATTTGCCGACTAATAGTATTAGAGTGAGTAAATGTCAAAACGCGTTTCGGCTCATAAATTATCGAGGTGAATGTATCGTATCCGCTCCCCCCTTCAAGCTGTTACTCCTGCTGTGCTTGCCGGTTTACGCGCTGGCCGCCCCGCTGGTGCCACCGTCCGGTTTTAGTCAGCCGCTGCCGCACACGGCGTCGGGAGGTTGCGTCACCCTGCCCGCGCCCTATACCGATCCGCTGACGTTACGCAGCAAATATGAGGGTTCAGACAGCGCCCGTGCGACCCTGAATCCCGACGCCGAGCTGGCCTTTCGCAACGCGACAAAACCCATTGTCGAATTTGAACGCGGTATTTCTGAGATGGTCTGGCGATATAAAAAGAGCGGAGATCCGCAGACCTTAACCTGTTTGCTGGCGGGCTTCAGCGCCTGGGCTAACGCCGGGGCGTTGCTCTCCCGGCAGACCAGCCACACCGGACGCGCGATGCGCAAGTGGGCGCTGGCCACTCTCGCCAGCAGCTGGCTGGAGCTTAAATTCATGCCCGGCGCGCTGCTGCAGGACCAACAAGCGACCGAGCGCTGGCTGGGTCAGCTGGCAGAACGGGTGGTACAGGAGTGGGACGGACTGCCGCTGAAGAAGACCAATAACCACAGCTACTGGGCGGCATGGGCCGTGATGGCCACCGCCGTGGCGCTCGACCGGCGGGATCTGTTTGCGTGGTCAATCAAAGAGTACCGCATCGCCGCCGGGCAAATTGCCGCCGACGGAACGCTGCCCAATGAGCAAAAACGCGGTGCGCGGGCGCTGGATTATCATAACTATGCCCTGCAACCGCTGGTGATGATCGCCAGTTTTGCCAGGGCGAATAACCAGGATGTGATGGCGGAAAATAACGGCGCGCTGGCGCGTCTGGCGGGATATGTACTGCGCGAGGACGATACGCATCTGACGTGGCTGGAGCCCTGGTGCGCGATGACGGCCTGCAGTGATGTGACACTGTCACGCCTGCAGGCGCATCGTCCTCTGCAAGATCGCCGCCTCGGCGGCAATCTCACGGTGCTGTATCAGCGCTAAATCTGCGCCATCCCGCCATCGACTAACAGCTCGGCGGCATTGATAAAGCTGGCAGCATCGGAGGCGACGAACGCTACCGCTTTGCCCACCTCTTTCGCCGGTACCATATCGGCGTGAACGAAAGCAACGGCCATCTGGCAGCAGCAGTCGCTGGCATGGGGATTATCCAGACATTTCGTTATTCGGTGGGGGCACTGCTTGAGGCGGGAACGCTGATTGAAATTCTGCAAAAATGGCGACCGCCACAGTATCCGTTTTACGTGGTCTACCCGAAAAACCGGCATGTGACGCATCGCCTCAGGGTGTTTATCGCCTGGCTCGCGGAGGCGTTTCCGCAGGCGCTACAGAAGTAGCCGGGCGCAACGCCCGGCAGGAGGATCAGTTCAGGGTGTAATCAAGCGTGATTTCCGCGTTCAACACCTGTGACACCGGGCACCCGGCTTTGGCTTTCTGAATCACCCCGTCAAACTGCTTGGGGTCAATCCCCGGAACCCTGACTTTGCTCTGCAAGGCCACTTTGCTGATAGCAAAACCGCTGTCGGTTTTATCCAGCGAGACCACCGCTTTGGTGTCAATGGAATCGGCGGTATAACCGGCCTCCCCCAGCATCAGCGACAGCGCCATCGAGAAACAGGCTGCATGCGCTGCACCTATCAGCTCCTCGGGATTGGTCCCTTTCTCGCCTTCGAAGCGGGTATTAAAGCCATAAGGTTGCTGGTTGAGAACGCCACTTTCCGTAGAAACCGTCCCCTTGCCGCGTTTGATATCGCCAGACCAGTGCGCTGAACCGTGCTTATGAATCGTCATGCTTATTCTCCTTTTGGCGTAGAAAGGAATAAGTATAGAAGAGTGATGCCGCTTTGCGGGAAAGAAGGAAAAATCTCATGCCTTTGCGCAAATAAGCGCCTGCTATAGTGATATTTCAACAAGGAGAAAAACATGCAATCACCGGTCAGAGGTCTCGATCACATTGGTATAACCGTCCCGGACATTAATCAAGCAACCCTATTTTTTGAGCAGGCATTTGACGCCCAGGTAATATATTGTTCCGTAGAACCCGGCGACAACAATACTGACCCCGCCGCGCAGCAGGCGACGCTACGGTTATTTCCCGGGACAGAAATACGCGCCATTCGGATGCTGGCCCTGCCACACGGGCCGGGAATTGAACTGTTTGAAATGCATGGCTCGCAGCAGCAGGCACCGGCCATGCCGAGCGACTTTGGTCTGCAGCACTTCGCCGTCTATACCGATGATATTACAGCGGCTATCGCCCGCTTCACCGCCGCGGGCGGCGAGATGTTTACCGAACCGAAGGCGCTCTCCTTCCCGGCCGAAAAAGGCGAAGGCAACGCTTTCTGCTACGGTAAAACCCCCTGGGGTAGCGTGATTGAATTAATTACCTGGCCGTCCCAGATGCCTTATGAAAAATATACCGCGCTACGTCGCTGGAAACCCTGATATATCCTCATTAACAGTGTGAAGATGATATTTTTATTTCTAAGACGAGTCTTAAACACAGCGTCACGAATTTTTGTCATTCTGGCGTTGAATTAACTTGTTGCACGCCGGAACATTAAACAGAAAACGACACGGAGGCACTATGTTTACTTACACATCTGCACACACACCGTCCGCACAGCCGGAATTGGTTAATGCGATTGCACAGGGTTTACGCGCTGAACAGGGCGCTGTCACTGAAGATGACATTTTAATGGAACTGACCAAGTGGGTGGAAACCACCGACAATGACATCCTCAGTGACATCTACCAGCAGACCATTAACTACGTGGTCAGCGGTCAGCACACCAGTTTTTGAAAACCTGCTAAGCTGGATCTGCACCTAAGGGGTTACATTTCGTTCGCCTTAACACTATCAACAGGATTGAGGAGTTAACATGAAATCGAACCGTCAGGCACGTCATATTCTGGGGCTGAACTACAAGATCTCGAACCACAAAAAAGTGGTGATTGAGGATAGTCAGGAAACAGTCTCTACCCATGCGACCGGCAGAAGACGTCACACCGACAAGTAATAACGCCAGTCAGACTCACAATACCATCGGCCCTGCCGGTGGTTTTTTGTTTTCAGGGCACGGGTTTTTAACATTCACCTCCTTTATACTACCCGCCTGACGCCTCCCTGATAGCGCACCACTGCCGATGATGAACAACAGTGCCAGGGATGGATTATTAAAATTTAAGTGAGTGACATGGACAACAAAGCGAAAACCAACCGTTCCCTTTATATCCCTTATGCCGGGCCCGTGCTGCTGGAATTCCCTCTGCTGAACAAGGGCAGCGCCTTCAGTAAAGAAGAGCGCAGCAGCTTCAACCTGCTGGGACTGCTGCCGGAAGTGGTGGAAACGATCGAGGAACAGGCCGAGCGCGCGTGGATCCAGTATCAGAGTTTTAAAACCGAAATCGACAAACACATTTACCTGCGCAATATTCAGGACACCAACGAAACCCTCTTCTACCGCCTGGTGGAAAACCATCTCGACGAGATGATGCCGGTGATCTACACCCCTACCGTCGGGGCCGCCTGCGAACGCTTCTCCGAAATTTACCGCCGTTCGCGCGGGGTGTTTATCTCGTGGGCCGATCGCCACAATATGGACGATATCCTGCAGAACGTGCCCAATCACAACATCAAAGTGATCGTGGTGACCGACGGGGAACGTATTCTCGGCCTGGGCGACCAGGGGATCGGCGGGATGGGAATTCCGATTGGGAAACTGTCCCTGTATACCGCCTGCGGCGGTATCAGCCCGGCGTATACCCTGCCGGTAGTGCTGGATGTCGGTACCAATAACCAGCAGTTGCTGAACGACCCGCTGTATATGGGCTGGCGTCACCCGCGTATCACCGATGAAGACTATTACCAGTTCGTCGATGACTTTATCCAGGCCGTTAAACAGCGCTGGCCGGACGTGCTGCTGCAGTTTGAGGACTTCGCGCAGAAAAACGCCATGCCGCTGCTGAACCGCTATCGCGACGAAATTTGTTCCTTTAACGACGATATCCAGGGCACCGCTGCCGTTACCGTCGGCACGCTGATTGCGGCCAGCCGCGCGGCGGGCAACCAGTTGGGCTATCAAAAAATCGTCTTCCTGGGTGCTGGTTCCGCCGGGTGCGGGATCGCCGAACAGATCATCGCCCAGACGCAGCGCGAAGGCTTAAGCGAAGACCTGGCGCGCTCGCGGGTATTTATGGTTGACCGCTTCGGCCTGCTGACCGATGCGATGCCAAACCTGCTGCCGTTCCAGAACAAACTGGTGCAAAAGCGCGAAAATCTGAAAAACTGGGACACCGACAGCGAAGTGCTCTCCCTGCTGGATGTGGTGCGCAACGTGAAGCCGGATATCCTGATCGGCGTATCCGGTCAGACCGGACTGTTCACCGAAGAGATCATCCGCGAGATGCACAAATACTGTGCCCGCCCGATTGTGATGCCGCTCTCGAACCCAACTTCTCGCGTCGAAGCCACTCCGCAGGACATCATCACCTGGACCGAGGGCAACGCGCTGGTCGCCACCGGTAGCCCGTTTGCGCCGGTCGTGTGGAAGGATAAAACCTACCCGATCGCCCAGTGCAATAACTCCTATATCTTCCCGGGGATTGGCCTGGGGGTGATCGCCTCCGGGGCGTCGCGTATTACCGACGAGATGCTGATGTCCGCCAGTGAAACGCTGGCGAAGCACTCGCCGCTGGTGAATAACGGCGAAGGTCTGGTATTGCCGGAGCTGAGGGACATTCATATTGTTTCGAAAGCTATCGCCTTCGCAGTCGGCAAAATGGCCCAGCAGCAGGGCGTGACGGTGAAAACCTCTGCCGATGCACTGCAGCAGGCGATTGACGAGAACTTCTGGAAGCCGGAATACCGCAACTACCGTCGGACCTCTATCTAGCCCCAGGCACCACAGTGACAGCGAGGCTTAACTGCCCGCTGTCTATCAACCTCTGGAATGACAGATAACAAAAAACCCGCACTGGGCGGGTTTTTTTATTACCAATTACGCTTATCTGCTCAGACTGCTGTCTTCATCGCGATGACAAGCCTGGTTGATAATTAGCGCATATTACAGCGGTGAGACGTTACCGGCTGCTGGGCCTTTTGCGCCGCTTTCAATGGTGAAGGAAACTTTCTGGCCTTCATCAAGAGTTTTGAAGTTGTCGCTCTGAATAGCAGAGAAGTGTACGAATACATCTTTGCTGCCGTCGTCAGGAGTGATAAAGCCAAAACCTTTATCAGCGTTAAACCATTTTACTAAACCAGTCATTTTGTTAGACATAGATACTTCCTTAATTAATGAGCCACGTAAATGCGGCTGTGATGGCCTGTATTTTTAGAGTTACTTATTGGGCACTATAGAAGAGGCTCATGAAGAAGGGTATCGTGTGATAACACTTGAACTGAGGACTGCTTTACTAAAACTGCTTTCATAAGGTCTGCTTTCCAAACCGGTAAGCCATTAAGACATAAAGAAATTAATTGTACAATGTTTATCTTTATTTATTTTAACCACTTAACCGCCCGGATGGCTATGCGGCTGATAACAGCTTGTCGCTTCAAGGCAGAATTATCTGCAGTGAAAATAAAAAACAAGCATCATGCGGTTCAAACGTGTAAGGTATCCGTCCCTTAAATCAGGAGATGCCTATGTCTGGACGTAAAAACACGCAAGCCACCCGTCGTAATCACTTAGTTAAATGCCCATGCCCAAGCTGTTCAAAAGATTCTGAACATAGCTTCAGTCGCGTACAAAAAGGGGCGCAACTTGTCTGCCCGTACTGCAGTACCTTATTCAAATCAACGCAACGAATTTAAAACGTCAGCTCTTGCCAAATGAGACGGATGAATAAATTCAGTAATCAACTCATTTGGCAATCTTAACTGACAATAAAATGGCGTCTGCTCAGACGCACTCCGGTAAGGTTTATTGCAACCGATCGCTATTTATTTGTCGCAAAGTATTACGCTGGCAGCTGCAGGACCTTTGTCACCACTGCGGATTGAAAATTCAACCTTTTGCCCTTCAAAAAGTGTTTTTAAGCTATCCCCTTCAAATGCAGAGAAATGAACGGCAACATCTTTACTGCCATCCAGCGGAGAGATAAAACCAAAACCTTTATCATCTTTAAACCACTTAACCAAACCTTTAATTCTTGCGGACATACGGACTCCTGTTGAACATTTATAATGTGTTAGCGTGAGTAATAAACGTAGGGTATTAAGCGTATGGACTCAAAGGGAGGGGATATCAGCGATAGCGCCAGGTCATGAGGACGTCTAAGAAAAATCTTTTACGTTTGTTTGCGTATTGCAACTAAGCCTTTCATTAATGCACGGACAGCATTAATAAGCAAATTTTATTTTAGCTAACCGGCGGCGCTGACAAGTAAATAACATTGCGCTGCCCCAGGGAACCGCCCTTCCCTTGTCGGACTTCCCATTCCCCGCTACACTCCTGTAACTCATTAATCTGACCCATTTATAAGGAGGCTAATTATGCTGTGCTGTGAAATTTTTGATATTTCACTTCACCTTGGTGATCGCACCAGCTCAAGCGTTATCGGTTTCGTGCTGCGATAACTTCGGCTTGAGCGAAGACACCTAAGACAATCCCTTCTCTCGGGCTTACCGGGTTATCGTCAGCGATGATTGACGAGGCATTTCTATGCCTGCAACTCTTGAGTAAGCAAATGAGCACACTACTGACTGCACAATCTCTGCGTGTTGATACCGCCTTCGACACCCTGTTTAACGACCTCACTTTTACCCTGAAAAAAGGCGACCGCATTGGTCTGCTTGGCGATAACGGCTGCGGTAAAAGTACCCTCCTGAAGATCCTCGACGGCACCGACACCCCGGCATCCGGGACGGTAGCGCTGGCCGGACACTGCCTGATGGCGCGGGTAGAACAACATCTCCCGGAATCGGTCTACCCCCTGACCCTGCTCGACGCCGTACTGGCGCAGCTGCCGCTGACCGAACGTGAGAGCCTGCGCTGGCGGGCCGAATCACTGCTGGCCGGAATGGGCTTTTCGGTTGCTGACACCGGGCTGCAATCGGCGACCCTTAGCGGCGGGCAGCATACGCGCCTGCTGCTGGCGCGGGCGCTGATAAGCGAACCGGATCTGCTGTTGCTGGATGAGCCGAGCAACCACCTCGATCTGCCCACCCTGCTGTGGCTGGAGCAGTTTTTACAGGCCTGGTCCGGCAGCTTTGTGCTGGTCTCTCACGACCGACAGCTGCTTGACGCCGTCACTAACGGCAGCTGGATCCTGCGCGACAAAACGCTGCACGCCTTCGCCCTTCCCTGTACCCGCGCGCGCCAGGCGCTGACGGCGAAAGACGAAAGCGATGCCCTGCGTCGTAAAGCCGAGCAAAAGGAGATCGACCGGGTGACCGTCAGCGCCAAACGGCTGGCCACATGGGGGAAAGTCTACGACAACGAAGATCTGGCCCGCAAAGCCAAACAAATGGAGCGCCAGGTCGAACGACTGAAAGAGAGCCAGACGTCGCTAACCGCCGGTAGTCCGTGGACCTTGACCCTGCACGGCGAGGCGCTGCCCGCCAACCGCCTGCTGGAGATTGACACCCTCGAGGTGCCGCCCGCACCGGGCCTGCCCACGCTGTTCGCGGTGCAAAACATGCGGATGAAAAGCGGCGATCGGGTGGCGATTGTCGGGCGCAACGGCTGCGGAAAATCTTCCTTGATGAAGCTTATCTGGCAACAGTTTATCGGCAACAGCGCTAACGGCGGATTAAACATCCATCCGCGCGCCACGCTGGGGTATTACGACCAGACGCTGCACCAGCTGGCGGATGACACCACGCTGAGTGACGCCCTGGAGCCGTTTGCCGCCGATCCGCAGGTCCGCAAAATGGCGTTAATCAGCGCCGGGTTCGGCTGGCCGCGGCATGGACAACGGGTCAGCACCCTGAGCGGTGGCGAACGTTCGCGGCTGCTGTTTATCGGCCTGACGCTCGCCCGCTTTAGCCTGCTGATGCTCGATGAACCGACTAACCATCTGGATATAGAGGGCAAAGAGGCGCTGGCCGAAACCCTGCACCAGTTTACGGGCGGCGTGCTGCTGGTCAGCCATGACCGACAGCTGATTAGCCAATGCTGCAATCGTTTCTGGCTGATTGAGGATGGCAAGCTAAGCGAATGGCACGATGCCGATGCGGTATTTGCCCGTCTGCGTGACAGCAGCGTGCTGAATACCGTGCCGGTTTCGACAGTCGAGGATAAGCGTAAAGACGTCGCCGACGATCGGCTGGAGCGGTTAATCCGGCTGGAAGCACTGCTGGAAGAAGACCAATTGCGTAAGCCAAAGCATCAGAAACCGCAGCTTCAGGCCCAGTGGCGGGAGGAAATAGCTGCGCTCACCGCACAGCTGTAAGCCCGTGCCCGGCGGTATATGCCGCCGGGCCGGTTATTACTTGGGTTGTTTGGTTTTCCAGGCATCCCATGCCTGTTTGATTTCCTGCTTGGCGCTAGCGGCATCGTTAAAGCCGTTCAGCTCCACCGATTTACGCCCTTCCGGCAGCTGTTTGTACACCCGGAAGAAGGCTTCCAGACGCTGCTGCTCAATCTTCGGCAGATCGCTCAGCTCTTTAATGTCGTCATAGGTCGGATCAATCTTGCTGGCCGGAACGGCGACAATTTTGTCGTCCTTCTCGCCGCCATCGATCATCTTCAGCACGCCGATGGCGCGCAGTTTAATCAGGGTGCCTGGCGCCATCGGGGCGCGAGTATAAAACACCACGTCCAGCGGATCGCCATCACCCGCCAGTGACTGGGTCAGCGAGCCGTAGTTCGCCGGGTACGCGACCGGCATCGACTGGAAACGGTCGGCAATAATAAAGCCGGTTTTGGCATCGGTTTCATATTTAATGATCCCGCCCGCCGGAATTTCGGTGACGGCATAAAACTCTTCCGGGTTGTTGTCAGGCTGAGGAAATTCAAGGATGTTTTGCGCCTGCACGGAAGCGGACAGGAGAACGCTCACTGCGAGAAGTTTTTTTACCAGATGCATTGTCTTTTTAACTCTTCGGTTATTGAGAAGTGCACACCATACGGCTTTGAAATGTCAGAAACATGACACATTTCCTACAGAAATATTCACCCCGAAAACTGTATTGGTATTACTGTTTGTGCTGATGACCATTACCATAAATCCCCATTAAATTATTACATTATGTTAATCCGACCTTGCGCTACGCATTAATTAAATTAATCCTAAAGGAGTATATCGCATCGTCTGCGATGCCTTTCTGGCTCACAGATACGGATTATGAAAATGGAGAAACATATGAAAGCGGCTGTCGTGACCAAAGACCATCAGGTAGAAGTGACCGAGAAAACCTTGCGTGCCCTGAAGCATGGCGAAGCGCTACTGAAGATGGACTGCTGTGGCGTGTGCCACACCGATCTGCACGTTAAGAACGGCGATTTTGGCGATAAAACCGGGGTGATCCTCGGCCATGAAGGCGTTGGCGTGGTCCAGGAAGTTGGGCCGGGCGTCACCTCGCTGAAACCAGGCGACCGTGCAAGCGTGGCGTGGTTCTTCGAAGGCTGCGGCCACTGTGAATACTGCAACTCGGGCAACGAAACCCTGTGCCGCACCGTGAAAAACGCCGGGTATTCCGTCGACGGCGGGATGGCAGAAGCCTGCATCGTCACCGCCGATTACGCGGTTAAAGTGCCGGACGGGCTGGATTCCGCTGCGGCCAGCAGCATCACCTGCGCCGGGGTCACTACCTATAAAGCAGTGAAAATCTCCGAGATTAAACCGGGCCAGTGGATCGCCATTTACGGCCTCGGCGGGCTGGGAAATCTGGCGCTGCAGTACGCAAAAAACGTGTTCAATGCCAAAGTGATCGCCATCGACGTTAACGACGAGCAGCTCGCGCTTGCCACCAGCATGGGTGCCGATCTGGTGGTGAATTCCCGCACTGACGATGCCGCGAAATTTATTCAGCAAAAGACCGGCGGTGCGCATGCGGCAGTGGTGACAGCCGTCGCCAAAGCAGCATTCAACTCTGCGGTAGATGCCGTTCGGGCCGGTGGCCGCGTGGTGGCCGTCGGCCTGCCGCCGGAAGCGATGAGCCTGGATATCCCGCGTCTGGTGCTGGACGGTATTCAGGTGGTGGGCTCGCTGGTGGGAACGCGTCAGGATCTGACCGAAGCCTTCCAGTTTGCAGCCGAAGGCAAAGTGGTACCGAAAGTGGCCCTGCGTCCGCTGGGGGACATCAACGCCATCTTTAAGGAGATGGAGCAAGGCAAGATCCGTGGCCGGATGGTGATTGATTTCCGTTCGTAACCCTTAGGGTCATTGCACGGACAGCCCCCTCTCCTGTTGGGGAGAGGGGGAACATGCGACTGAGGTGGCGGTTCCGTTCACTTTACGTTCATTGCTTCTCTGAAATGACCGAACCGGTGAACGTGCCATGGCGTCCCTGCGCCTCGCCCCGGCCTTACTGAAACGCTTCGGCGATTTTCAGCCGGACCTGGACGTCGCTGTAACCTTTTCTTCTCTTATCGCTATGCCATTGCTTTACATTAATAAACTATCGGGGATGCCTCAATCTACAGTGAGCTGTTACTCCGCCTGTCCGCAATCCACTCCTGCACCTCAATCTGAAAGGTATCCGGCGCTTTGCGGAACATCTTGCGCGCCAGGTCGAGGATCGTATGACGAGCCAATTCCTCTTCCATTCGCTGCTGGGCGCTGTCCATCACCGAACGCACGCCGCACGGGCCATCGCAGACCCACGCCGGTGGCGTTTCTTCAAAAACCGCCAGCCGCTGGCGAATTTCCCGACACTCAAACATATTCTTTTCGCCATCGATGGCATGCGCCACATCCAGCACGGTGATTAACTCCGCCGGACGCGCCAGCCGAAACCCCCCGCCCTTGCCTTCGGTGCTGCTCACCAGTCCCGCGCGCGACAATCGGGTAAAGATCTTGCCCAGGTAGTCATACGGCACATTCTGCAGGGCTGCCATCTCCCGGACGTTCATCTCCCGCTCGTTGCCTTTGGCATCCACCATGCACATGAGGCTATGAATGCCATATTCCACACCGGAACTGTAAAAAGCCATACGTTACTCCGAATCATAATTGCGGCTCATTATAGCCGGGTGCCTGAAAAGAAAATACCCACTTAACTCAGAAAACATTTGTCGCAGTTAACTGCGACAAGTATAGTTGCAGTTATGTCAGACACACAGCCTGACGATCAAAAGGATCGAAGATGAAGAAGCACATTTTAATTGTCGGTAGCGGTTTTTCCGGGATGTGGGCAGCAGTGAGCGCAGCGCGCCTGGCAGAGCAAGAGAATGCCACCGATCTGCAGATTAGCGTGCTGGCTCCCGCCGCCGAGCTGCGCGTTCGCCCGCGCTTTTATGAAGAGCAGGTCTCTGCATTTGTCGCCCCGTTACACGACCTGTTTGCTGAGCTGAATATTGCCTTTATTCCTGGCAGCGCGGAAAACATTGATAGTAGTAACAAAACCGTCTGGTATCGCGATACTCACGGCAGTGCCGTGGCGGCAACCTACGACCGTCTGGTACTGGCCACCGGCAGCCAGACCCGTCGTCCACCGATTGCAGGCCTGGCCGATCATGCGTTTGACATCGACCAGTTAGAATCGGCCCAGGTTTTCGAAAAGCACCTTGATTCACTGGTGAGCCTCCCTGCTTCTGCGGCCCGTAACACCGTGGTGGTCTGCGGGGGCGGGTTTACCGGCATTGAACTGGCGACCGAGCTGCCTGCCCGTCTGCGTGCCCGTTTCGGCAACAATACGGATACCAAAGTTATCGTAGTTGAGCGCGGCACCGTCATCGGAGGGCGTTACAGTGACGCACTTCGCAGCACCATCGAAGCGGCAAGCAACGAGCTGGGCGTGGAGTGGCGACTGAACAGTGAAATCGACGCCATTGATGCCAGCGGCGTGACGCTAAAAAATGGCGAGCGGATTGCGGCGTTAACCGTGGTCTGGACCGCAGGCGTGCAAGCTCACCCGCTGAGCGAGCAAATTGACGGTGAACGCGATACTCAGGGCCGCCTGAAGGTGAATGACAGTCTGCAAATCCCGGCGCATCCGGCGGTCTACGCCACCGGCGATATGGCCCATGCGAAAACCGACGAGGTGGGCAACACCGCGCTGATGACCTGCCAGCACGCCATTCAGCTGGGCAAGTTTGCCGGGCATAACGCCGCAGCCAGCCTGCTCAACGTGGAACCCTATCCGTACCGCCAGGTAAACTACGTGACCTGCCTCGATTTGGGTGCCTGGGGCGCGGTGTATACCGAAGGCTGGGAACAGGAGGTGAAATCCGTGCGTGACGAGGCGAAGAAAATCAAAATCGCCATCACCAACGAGCTGATTTACCCCCCTGCTGCCGACCGCGCCGTGGCCTTTGCCGCCGCTGACCCGCTGGCGAAATTCGTCTAGACCCTGTTCACCGCGCCGCTTATGGCGCGGTTTTTATTTGCACTTTCCGGCAATCCTTAGCTCAATTCCTTGGTTCCTTTGTTTTCTGCCCCGTCTGATGATGCCTCCGACGCTAACAAGAAGATAACAAAGGAATTCACCATGCAAACCCCATTTCGCCTGCCGCTGCTGACGGCATTGATCGTTGCGACAACGGCGGCGTATGCCGCTGAAACGCCGGTTAAAGGCGGCACGCTGGTCTACCTGGAGCAGCAGGCGCACACCAATCTCTATCCTCCTGCGGGTGGGTTTTACCCCAACGGCGGCATTCTGAATCAGATCACCGACAAGCTTACCTGGCAGAATCCGGAAACCTTACAGGTGGAGCCATGGATCGCCGAAAGCTGGAGCACCAACGCCGATAAAACCGAATACACCTTTAAAATCCGCCCCGGCGTGACCTTCTCCGATGGCACGCCGCTGGATGCCAGCGCGGTGGCGAAAAACTTCGATACCTACGGCCAGGGCAACAAGGCCCAGCGTCTGCCGGTGTCCGAGGTGATCAACAATTACGATCGCAGCGAAGTGATCGACCCGCTGACCGTGAAGTTCTACTTCAAAAAACCGTCGCCAGGCTTTTTACAGGGCACCGCCACCATTGGCTCTGGGCTGGTATCGTTGAGCACCCTGAAGCGCAATTTTGAAGAGCTGGGTGACGCCCGGCATATCATCGGCTCCGGCCCTTTCGTGGTGAAAGACGAAAAGCTGGGCCGCGAGGTTAATCTGCAGTCGCGTAAAGACTACGCCTGGGGACCGAAAAACCTCGCCCAGCAGGGCCCGGCTAATCTGGATGGCATCACCTATCTGGTGACCCCGGAAGACAGCGTCCGCGTCGGTGCGTTACTGGCCGGTCAGGCCGATTTTATCCGCCAGGTGCAGGCCTACGATGAAAAGCAGACCACCGAGCAGGGCTACACAATCTATGCTGCCCCGACCCGCGGCGTGAACGACAGCATCAGCTTCCGCCCGGATAACCCGCTGGTCGCCGATGTGCGGGTGCGCCAGGCGTTGCTGCACGCCACCAATGCGAAACAGGTGGTTGAAACCCTCTTCTCCCCTAACTACCCGCAGGCTAAATCGGTGATTGCCGATTCCGCCGCAGGCTTTATCGATCTGAGCGACAAACTGACCTTTGATGCGGCGAAAGCCAACAGTCTGCTGGATCAGGCGGGCTGGAAGGCAGGCAGCGACGGGATCCGTGCCAAAGACGGTCAGCGCCTGGCCCTGACGATCTATGAATCGCTCCCGCAACCGCAGAATAAAGAAGTATTGCAGCTGGTCGCCCAGCAGTGGCGTCAGGTCGGGGTAGCGTTGAGCGTCAAAGCCGGGGATGCCGGTAGCCACGCCCTCGATAACCTCGACCCGCTGAAAACCCCGCTCACGGTGTCGGAAGTGGGCCGCGCCGATCCGGACGTGGTGAAAAGCATGTTCTACCCGGCTAACCGCGATGCCCTGCTGCAAAAAGGCGGCTCCAGCGGCAAGGTCAACAGTTTCCGCGACGACAAGCTCAACGAATTGCTGGTGAACATCTCTGCCGAAGTGGATCCAGACAAGCGCCTGCAGCTAACCGGCGACGCCCAGCGCTATCTGCTGGATAACGCCTACGTGATCCCCATCTTCGAAGAGCCGCAGGTATTTGCCGGGGCCCCCTGGCTGAAAGGGGTGAGTTTTGAAGCCGTAGGTCGCCCGTCGTTCTACGGGGCGTGGATCGCAAAACACTAAGGGGGCAACCATGAGCCGCTATCTGCTGCAACGCGCCGGGCTGGGGCTGTTGGTGCTGTGGGCCGCGTTTACTCTGTCGTTCCTGCTGCTGCAGGTGCTGCCGGGTGATGCGGTGCTGATTAAGTTCCAGAACCCGGATCTGGGCCTCAGTCCGGCACAAATCGAAGAGATGCGCGTCGCCTACGGCGCGGACAGCCCCCTGTGGCAGCAGTATCTGCACACTCTGGGGGCGATGCTGCACGGCGATTTTGGTTTCTCGTTGCAGGCGGGTGTCGCCGTCAGCGAGCTTATCGCCACTAACCTGCCGGATACCCTGAGCCTGGCGTTACCTGCGTTTATTCTGGCGGTGCTGTTGGCGTTTACGCTGGCGCTGGCCTCGCGCCTGCCGGGACTGCGCTTCCTGAGTAACGCCATTCAGTCCCTGCCGGTGCTGTTTATCTCCCTGCCGACCTTCTGGCTGGGGATTGCGCTCATCCAGCTGTTCTCGTTCCAGCTGCGGCTGATCCCGGTGATTAACCCGTCGCCGCTGCAGGGGCTGATCCTACCGATAATCACCGTGGCGATCCCCATCTCCGCCCCGCTGGCGCAGATCCTGATGCGCAGTCTGGACCAGGTCGCTGCCCAGCCGTTTGTTGCCGTGGCACGCGCCAAAGGGCTGAGCGAAACCGCCGTACTGTGGCGGCACGTCATCGGCAATGCGCTATTGCCGGTGCTCAATATCGCCGGTCTGCTGCTGGGCGAATTGATCGCCGGGGCGCTGATCACCGAAACCGTGTTTGGCCGCAGCGGACTGGGGATGCTGACCCAGCAGGCGGTCAATAACCAGGATATCGCCGTTTTACAGGCGGTGGTGATGATTTCGGCCCTCGGCTTTGTGCTGATCAATCTGCTGGTCGATCTGCTGATGCCGCTGTTCGATCCCCGTCTACAAACCGTTACCGGAGGTGCTGCATGAGCCTTGTTGATTATGCTGTCGCAGCGCGCAAGCGCGTGCCCACCTGGCGCGGGTTTCACTGGCAGCCGGGGCTATGGCTGGCCTGGACCGTGATTGCCGTGGCGGCATCGGCGGCCGTTGCGCCGGGGTTATTTACCCACTTTAGCCCGACAGAAGGTATTGCCGGGGCGCAGCGCCTGGCCCCGCAGGCCGACTACTGGCTCGGCACCGACCAGCTAGGGCGCGATGTTTATGCCCGCATCGTCTATGGCGCATCGCACTCGTTAAGCGCGGCGCTGGTGGCTGTCGCCATGGGGCTTTTCGTCGGCACCGCCACGGGGGTAATTGCCGGCGCGTTTGCCGGACGCGTCGAGCTGGTGTTGATGCGGCTGGTGGACGTCCTGCTCGCCATTCCGTCGCTGCTGCTGTCGCTGACGGTGATTATCCTGCTCGGCTTTGGCACGGTGAATGCTGCCATCGCCGTTGGGGTGGCGTCGATTGCCAGCTTTGCCCGTCTGGCGCGCGGAGAAGTGGTGCGCATTCGCCACACCGACTACGTCGAAGCGGCATTTGGCAGCGGGGGCACCTTCTGGACGGTGCTGTGGCGACATATTCTGCCCAACTCCCTGACCGCCGTGCTGGCCTTTGCCACCCTGCAGTTTGGTCAGGCCATTCTGGCCCTGTCGACGCTGAGCTTTCTCGGCTACGGCACCCCGCCGCCGGTCCCGGAATGGGGCCTGCTGATTGCCGAAGGCCGTAACTATCTCTCAACCGCCTGGTGGCTGACCACCTTCCCCGGCGTGGTGGTGATCGCCGTGGTGCTGGCCACCAACCGGATCAGTCGTCAGTTAAGCGGAGCTCGCCCATGACCATTCTTTCTGTTGAAAACCTGACTCTCAGCTACCGCTCGGGCCGCGAGTGGCGCGAAGTGGTGCATAACGTCAGCTTTACCCTCGGGCGCGGCGAAATGCTGGCTTTTGTCGGCGAGTCCGGCTCGGGGAAAACGACGACTGCACAGGCGATTATCGGCCTGCTGGCGGATAATGCCCGCCGCGACGGGGGCAGTATCCGTCTGAACGGCGAAGATCTAAGCCAGTGGTCAGCCAAACGGCTCGACAGCCTGCGCGGGGCACGCATCAGCCTGGTGCCACAGGATCCGGGTAACTCGCTCAATCCGGTGAAAACCGTCGGGGCGCAGGTAGGTGAAATCCTGCGTCTGCACCAGAAGATCGGCAAGGCCGAGTGCGACCAGCAGGTGCTGGCGCTGTTGACCAAAGTGGGCCTCAGCCACCCGGAACAGCGGATGAAGCAGTTCCCGCACCAACTCTCCGGCGGCATGCAGCAGCGGGTCTTGATTGCTATCGCCATCGCCCTGCGCCCGGAGGTGATCATCGCCGATGAACCGACCAGCGCGCTGGATGTGACGGTGCAAAAGCGCATTCTGGATCTGCTGGACGTACTGCGCCGCGAATCCGGCACCGCGGTGCTGTTTGTCACCCACGACCTGGCGCTCGCGGCCCAGCGCGCCGACCGCCTGCTGGTGTTCCGCCAGGGCGAAGTCCAGGAGCACGGCGTCACCGCCGACGTGGTGCACGCCCCGCAGCATGCCTATACCCGCCAGCTGCTGAGTGATGTGCAGGGCCAGCGTTTAACCATCGCCCCGGTAGCGGGCCGCCCGCTGGCATCACCCGCTATTCAGGCCGTCGGGATCAGCAAACGCTTTGCGCTGGGAAAAGGCCACCAGCTACAGGCGCTGGATAACGTCAGCTTTGCCGTTCAGCGCGGCAGCACCCATGCGCTGGTCGGGGAGTCGGGCTCCGGTAAAACCACCCTCGCCCGCATCCTGCTCGGCTTTGAGCAGGCCGACAGCGGAGAGGTGATCATCGATAATATCCATGCCACCACTCTCACCCACGAGGCGCGCCGCCAACTGCGGCAAAAAATTCAGTTCGTCTATCAGAACCCGTTTGCCTCGCTGGATCCGCGCCAGACGCTGTTTCAGATAATAGAAGAGCCGCTAAAGAACTTCGCCCGCATCAGCAAAGCGGAGCGCGCCGCGCGGGTTGAGAGCGTTACCCGCCGGGTGGCCCTGCCGCCAGACCTGCTGACCCGCACCGCGCGGGAGTTGTCCGGCGGGCAGCGCCAGCGCGTTGCTATCGCCCGGGCGCTGATCCTCGAGCCGACCATTCTGGTGCTGGATGAGGCCACCTCGGCGCTGGACGTCACCGTGCAGGCGCAAATCCTCGCCCTGCTCCAGCAGCTACAGCAGCAGCTGGGCCTGACCTATCTGTTTATTACGCACGATCTGGCGACCGTCCGGCGAATTGCCCACAGCGTGACGGTGCTGCGCAGCGGTACCGTCGTTGAGCACGGGGCGGTCGAGACGCTGTTTGCCGCGCCGCAGAACGACTACACCCGCGAACTGATCGCCGCCATTCCCCATTTTTCACCCCTGACTAAGGAGTACGCATGACGCGTAAACGCCTGGGTTTCTTCACCCGCCTGCTGGACGATGCTCCAGCCAAAGAACGCTATCGCCTGGCAACAGAGCAGATCCGCCATGCCGAGCGTTACGGTTTTGACAGCGCGTGGATCGCACAGCACCACTTCCACGAGCACGAAGGCGGCCTGCCGTCGCCGCTGGTCTTCCTCGCCCACGTGGCGGCGCATACCTCGACCATTCGGCTGGGGACCGCCATCATCACCCTGCCGCTGGAAAATCCGCTGCGGGTGGCAGAAGACACTGCGGTGCTGGATCTGCTGGCCGACGGGCGGCTGGAAGTGGGTTTTGGTTCGGGCGGCACCCCGACCTCGTTCCTGCCCTTCGGGCTGACCATTAACGAGCGAGCGGCGACCTTTGCCGACCACCTGCATCTGATCCACAGCGCCTGGCGCGGGGATTCCCTGACCCACCCGGATAATCATCTGTATCCGCCCGCCCCGCAGCTGGCAGAGCGGGTGTGGATCGCCACGTTTTCTGTCGATGGCGCAGTGCGTGCCGCGCAGCAGGGCCACGGTCTGATGCTCTCCCGCACTCAGCCGCGCCCGGCGGACAATCTTGCTTTAACGCTCGATCAGATCCAGAACCCGATCATCGATGCATATCTGGATGCGCTGCCGTCCGGCGTGGCTCCGCGCATTCTGGCTTCGCGCACCGCCTTTGTGGCCGACAGCGACGCTTATGCGTTGAAAGTGGCGGAACCCGGTTTAACCCGCCAGGCGCAGCAGCACCGCGCGGCGGGACATGCGCTCACAGGTGACGCTGTCACGGATTACATTCAGCAGTTCGATGCCCATATTGGCGCGCCGCAGACGGTGCTCGCCTCGTTGCAGCGGGATTCGGTGCTGGCCCGCGCCACGGATATTTCGTTCCAGGTGCACTCCGTAGAGCCGTCGCATCAGGACACATTACGTTCGATTGAATTAATCGCCGAGCAGATCGCCCCTCATCTTCTTTAAGGAGTCACTATGGCTTTAAGTCTGGATATTCTCGCCGAACTGGCGGAGATTGTGCCCGGTTCCCCGCTGGAACAGGCGCGACATACCCGCGAGGCGGCCACCCGTCACGCGCAGGGGAGCTACGAAACGCTGTTCAGCCAGCAGGATGCCAGTTTTGCGCTGGACGAGCGCTTTGCGGTGGCGGCCAAAGTCGCCAAATGGCACAACGCCGACGCGCTGGCCGCCCATTACGCCGGGTTTGGTCTGGCCGATCCGACCTCGTTACGCCTGACGCCGGCCCTCGCCTTTGCGCGGGTGCTGACCTTTTCCCCGGTCGAGGCCACGCCCGGCGCGCTGAATGCGCTCACCCTGGCGGGCTGGAGCCAGGAAGGGATTGTAACCCTGGCGCAACTGATTGCGTTTGTCAGCTTCCAGAGCCGCCTGATTGCCGGGCTGCGCGTGCTGAATGACAAAACGGTTGTCGCCAGCGATACCCCGGTGGTGGCCGGTAAATGGCACACCGCGCCGCTAACGCAAAACGGTAAAGCCGCTCCGGTGCAGTTCACCCGGCAGGAGCTGGGCTGGGAGCCATGGCTGGCGTCTAAACCACTGGCGGAATTCAACCCCGACGAGCAGGCGATCCTCGCCAGATTCGGCCATAGCGACTCGGATTATTTCCGCCTGCTGGGGCGCAATCTGCCGGTACTGGAGCAGCGCACGCTGACCGACAAAGGGATTTTCTACACCGCCGGAGGGTTGCCGCGTGCCGAGCGCGAACTGGCTGCCACGGTCACCAGCAAGATCAACGGCTGCATCTACTGCGCCTCGGTCCATGCGCGCAAAGCCGGTCAGTTATTGAAGGAGAACGATGCGGTGGATGCGCTGCTGGCGGTTGCGCCAGGTCAGCCGTTAAGTGCCGGGCAATCCCCGCGCTGGCAGGCCGCGATTAATTTTGCCGCTGCGCTGTCGGTGACCCCGCCTGCCGTTACACCTGGGCATCTCGCCGCACTGGAAAACCAGCAGCTGGATATCCTCGCCCAGCTGGACCTGGTTCAATCGGCGGCGTTTTTCGCCTGGGCTAACCGGCTGATGCTGACGCTGGGTGAACCGTCACTGCCGTGAGTGGGTTTTTGCCGGGTGGCGCTGCGCTTACCCGGCCTACCAAACCCGTTAATGCTGGTTTTGTAAGCCCGCGCAAGCGAAGCGCCACCGGGCTTTCAGATGCCCATACATCAACAGTGACGACATGGCGAGGAACGACAGCAGTGCTGCCGGGAGGGTGACGTAACTCCAGCTAAAACCCAGCGTAATCATCATCCCGCCGAAGTACGCGCCAATCGCGCTGCCGAGGTTAAACGCCACCTGCCCCCCCGCCGCACCGAGCATCTCCCCGCCCTGCGCATTTTGCAGCAGCAGAATCTGCAGCGGAGCCGCCAGCGCGAAAAGTCCGGCGCAGCAGATAAAGCCCATCACCAGCGAAGCCGCAGGCTGCGCACCAAAGGCAAATAATGACAGCAGCGACAGAACAATCACCAGATCGGTGATCGCCGCAATCCGCAGCGGGCTGTATCGCCCGGATAGCTTGCCGCTGAACAGGTTACCCAGCACCATGCCCAGACCCATCAGCATCATGATCGCGGTCATTAGCCCTTCGGAAAAGCCCGACACGTTGACCATAAACGGCTTCACAAAGCTGAACCAGGCAAAGACCCCGGCATTGCCAAACATGGTGGCAGCGAAGATAAACCACGGCTCCGGCTTTTTCAGAAAGTGAAACTGCTCGCTCAGGCGACGTTGCGCTTTATCAAACAACGGCGGTACCCAGATGACGATCGACAGCATCACCAGCAGGTTAAACACCGCGATCAACATAAAGGTATAGCGCCAGCTAAACTGATGCCCCAACCAGGTCCCCAGCGGCACACCCGCGAGGTTAGCGACCGTCATTCCGGCGACCATCCCCGCGACCGCCAGCGTCACTTTACCCGGTGGCGCCAGTCTGGAGAGAATAATCGTGCCGACGCCAAAAAACGCCCCGTGCGGAAAGCCGGACACCAGCCGCCCGATAGCCAGCATGGTGTAGGAGGTCGAGAAGGTAAAAATGGCATTGCCGATGACGCACAACGTCACCAGAAACAGCAGAATAGTTTTGAGTGAGAACTTGCTGGAAAAGAGCGCAATAATCGGCGCGCCGATCACCACTCCGAAGGCATAAAACGAAATCATATTTCCGGCGGACGGAATGGTGATCCCCACATCCTGCGCCAGCTCGGTTAACACCCCCATAATGCCAAATTCCGCCATCCCGAGGCCAAAGGTGCCAAGAGCCAGGGCAAACACCGTCTTTTTCATACCACGACCACATGTTAAGAAATTGCAGCCGGCATTATTGAACAATCTTGTATGGTGAGCCAGTTCAAATCACCCTTCTGGCTCGTTAATCCATTATTTCGGGTAGGGAGTGAATATTTTCCAGCAGCATCGGTCACCGCAATTACACTTCAAAGTGTTACGTCTCAATGAACCGGCAGACCCCTGTAAAAGGAACGCGCTATGGCCGACAAAAAAAAGAACAAAAGCAAACCCGTTGTGGATCTGATTAAAACCACGCCGCTGAAGCAAAAAGCGTATGAAAAGGAGCTGCGCCGCCTGCACGTCGAGCTGGTCAAACTGCAGCAATGGGTGGTGCATAAAGGCCTGAAGGTCTGCATCGTCTTTGAAGGCCGTGACGGTGCAGGGAAAGGCGGCACCATTAAAGCCATTACCGAACGCGTCAGCCCGCGCGTGTTCCGGGTGGTGGCGCTACCGGCCCCGACCGAGCGAGAAAAGACCCAGCTGTACTTCCAGCGTTATGTGTCGCATCTGCCCGCCGCAGGGGAAATTGTGATTTTCGATCGCAGCTGGTACAACCGCGCCGGGGTTGAACGGGTGATGGGATTCTGCTCCGCCGAGCAGGTGCAAAAGTTCCTCGACAATGCGCCGCTAATGGAGCGTTCAATGGTGGAATCCGGCATTATTCTGCTGAAATATTGGCTGGAAGTGTCGCCGGAGGAGCAGGAACGCCGCCTGAAAGACAGAGTTAACGATGGGCGTAAAACCTGGAAACTGTCACCCATGGACATCAAATCCTATAACCGCTGGGATGAGTACACCGTCGCGCGCGATGCGATGTTTGATGCCACAGATACCGACTGGGCACCCTGGTATGTCGCCCGTTCGGAAGAGAAAATGCGGGTCCGGCTGAATATTATTTCGCACCTGCTGTCGCAGATCCATTATGAAGAGATTCCTATTAAACCAGTTAAGTTCCCGAAAAGGAAAGTCGGCAAAGTGAAATCCACCGACCACCATTTCAAGGTTATTCCCGAACGTTTCTAATTAATCACCCTCCCGGATGACGGGAGGGGTATTTATATTCTCTGGAATCGGCCTCGCAACTTGGTTAATACCAGGGGGATCGGTATTGTTTTTTATTATTGGCCATTGATAATAGGGGCACAGAAAACAGGAGATAAAGAATGAAAGTGAATACCCGAGAAAGTCACCCTACCTACAACACAGCAACAATGACTGCGCGTACTTCGTCAGAACGGCTTACCGACAAAGCGCGTGCATCGAAAGAACATCAGGAATTTATTCGCGCGATGAATGAATTTGTCGCGAAGCATGGTTCAATTACGGATGATGAATTCTTCAGGGTGATATAATGCTAAAGCAATTTAATGTTTATCGAAACCACTCGACAGCAACTAATAAGGAACTCCCTTATTACATGATTATCCAGCATGATTACTACGACGACCTCCCTACCCGGTTGATCATGCCATTAGGACGTCGTCATAATATTCCGCGATGGCATCAACATTTGCTCCCACGCATTAATGTTGAGTTTGACTCTTTACTTATTTACGCACCCATGATGACAAACCTGACGAATGAGAAAATTGACAGCCAGGAGTTTGTCTGTAATGTCCGGTTAGCACGTCAGGATGTGTTAGCCGCCATCGACGCGCTAATCACCAACACCTGATTTCCCATAAACCCGCTCCGAAATCTCTTCCGGAGCGGGGGAAACAACAGCTTACTTCATTCCTTCACGACTCTCTTTTTGCGCCTCCAGACGTTCCACGTCACGATACCAGCGCGGATGGTGTTTCTTCGCCCAGCGGCGGCTCACCTTGCCTTCGATCATCCCTTTAATCGATCCTTTCACCCAGAACGCCATATACATATGGATAAGGATGGCGTGGATCAGAATGATGGCGACGGTCGCGTGGATCAGCAGGCTGTAGCGCACCAGCTGCATCGGGAACAGGTGCGCAAAGTACGGCCGCCAGATGATGACCCCGGTGACCAGCAGCACAAAAATCATGCTCATGATGGTCCAGAACATCATCTTCTGTCCGGCGTTGTATTTGCCCACTTTCGCCACTTTGTGCTCGTTGCCTTTCAGCACTTCCACAATCCCCTTCAGCCAGGGGAGATCCTGCTTATCGGGAATGTTGTGATGCACAAAGCGCACGAACATAAACATCAGCGCCAGGAAAATCACCACCCCGAAGAACGGGTGCAGAATACGCCCCATCTGCGGGGTGCCAAAGGTCTCGGTCAGCCATTGCAAGGTCGGGAAGAACAGCGCAATCCCGGACAGCGACACCAGAAAGAACAAAATCACCACCGTCCAGTGACAGGCGCGATCGATAAACTTCGTGCGCACAATCATTTTTGACTTACTCATGATGTTCCTCCTCGTCGTCATCCACCTCTTTGTTTGGACCGATACCAATGTAGTGATAAATCAACCCGGCAAAGGTGGCGATAAAGCCCGCCGCGGCGAGCGGTTTTAACGCGCCTTTCCACAGGTTAATCGACGTATCAATCTTCGGTTCGCTCGGCAGATTGTGGTACAGCTCGGGCTGGTCGTTGTGGTGCAGAACATACATCACATGCGTCCCGCCGACGCCCGACGGGTTATAGATCCCCGCCTTGTTGTAGCCGCGCGCTTTTAGCTTATCGACCCGCTGCTGAGCCACGTCCAGCATCTCTCTCTTGGTGCCAAAATGAATCGCGCCAGTCGGACAGGTTTTCACGCAGGCCGGCTCCTGGCCGACGCTAACCCGATCCACACACAGGGTACATTTGTAGACCCGGTTATCCTCTTTATTGAGGCGCGGGACGTTAAATGGACACCCGGCGATGCAGTATCCGCAGCCGATGCAGTTGTCCTGCTGGAAGTCGACGATCCCGTTGGCGTACTGAATAATCGCCCCCGCCGACGGGCACGCCTTCAGGCAGCCCGGATCTTCGCAGTGCATACAGCCGTCCTTGCGGATCAGCCACTCGAGCTTGCCATTCTGTTCGGTTTCGCTAAAGCGCATCACCGTCCAGGATTTGGCGCTCAGATCCGCCGGATTATCGTAAACCCCGACGCAGTGCCCTACTTCATCGCGGATATCGTTCCACTCAGAACAGGCCACCTGGCAGGCTTTGCAGCCCACACAGGAGGAGACATCGATAAGCTTGGCCACTTCCGCCTTGTAATCCCGCGCACGCGGCGCGGGGGTAAAGCCGTTGGTGGCGGAGCGTTTAATAATGTCTTGTGTTTCCATCGCCATTTATTCGCTCCTTACGCTTTCTCGATGTTGACCAGAAACGCCTTATACTCCGGCGTTTGCGAGTTGGAATCGCCCACCGCTGGCGTCAGGGTATTGGCGATATAGCCTTTCTGCGCCACCCCTTCAAAGCCCCAGTGCAGCGGGATCCCCACGGTTTCGACCTGCTGACCATGTACATTCAGGGCCTGCAGACGACGGGTCACCACCGCCACCGCGCGAATAAAGCCGCGCTGGCTGCTCACCTTGACGCGATCGCCGTTGGCAATGCCTTTCGCCTGCGCCAGGGTTTCGCTGATCTCGACAAACTGTTCCGGCTGCGCAATCGAGTTCAGTCGCGCATGCTTGGTCCAGGTGTGGAAGTGCTCGGTCAGGCGATAGGTGGTGCCGACATACGGGAACTTGTCTTTCTTGCCCATCCGCACCGCGTCTTCATCGTACAGACGCACCACCGGGCTTGAGATCACGTTCGGGTGCAGCGGGTTGGTGCCGAGCGGCGTTTCCATGGGCTCGTAATGTTCCGGGAACGGTCCTTCCGCCAGCTTGTCGATGGCGAACAGACGGCCCAGCCCTTCCGGCTGCATGATAAACGGCCCGGTGTTGCTGCCTGGCGGCGCGGTGTTGAAGTCCGGGATGTCGTTCCCCGTCCATTTCGACCCGTTCCACTCGATCAGCATCCGTTTCGGATCCCACGGCTTGCCGTTGATGTCTGCCGACGCGCGGTTATACAGCACGCGACGGTTCATCGGCCATGCCCAGGCCCAGCCCAGCGTATTGCCCAGCCCCGACGGGTCGGCGTTATCGCGGTTGGCCATCTGGTTACCCTGCTCGGTCCAGCAGCCGGTGTAGATCCAGCAGGAAGAGGCGGTGGTACCGTCATCGCGCAGATGCGCAAAGCTGTTCAACAGCTGGCCTTTTTTCGCAATCAACGCCCCGCTGGCGTCATACAGATCGGCCAGCGCGACGCCGTTGTTCTCTTTGGCCACCTCTTCAGACTCGGGGTGATCCGGCTGTTTGTAGTCCCAGCTCATCTGCAGCAGCGGCGTACTGCCTTTGCCGCCTTCGCTGCGATACATCTCGCGAATACGGTGGTAAATCCCGGCGAGGATCTCACCGTCGTTACGCGCTTCGCCCGGTGCGTCCTGGCCCTTCCAGTGCCACTGCAGCCAGCGACCGGAGTTGGCGATCGATCCGTCCTCTTCGGCAAAGCAGGTGGACGGCAGACGGAAGACCTCGGTCTGGATTGACGCGGTATCGACGTCGTTCATCTCGCCGTGGTTCTGCCAGAAGTGCGACGTCTCGGTGACCAGCGGGTCGATCACCACCATGTACTTCAGCTTGCTCAGGCTGGCGACAACCTTGTTTTTGTCCGGGAACGACGCCACCGGGTTAAAGCCCTGGCAGATGTAGCCCGTGACGTTGCCTTTGGCCATCATGTTGAAATACTTGATGACGTCGTAGGACTGATCCCACTTCGGCAGCCAGTCAAAGCCCCAGCTGTTCTCTTTCTGGGCGGCATCGCCGTAGAAGGATTTCATCAGGCTGACGAAGAACTTCGGATAGTTACTCCAGTAGTTCACCTGGTCCGGCAGCGTGGCTTTTGGCGTATTGGCCGCCAGATAGCTTTGCAGATCCGTTTGTTTGTCCGACGGCAGCGTCAGGTAGCCGGTCAGGCTGGTCGACAGCAGGCCAATGTCGGTTAATCCCTGAATGTTGGAGTGACCGCGCAGGGCGTTCACGCCGCCACCGGCCATCCCCATGTTGCCGAGCAGCAACTGGATCATCGCCATGGTGCGGATGTTCTGCGCGCCAACGGTGTGTTGCGTCCAGCCCAGCGCATACAGGAAGGTGGTGGTTCTGTCGGCGGCGCTGGTGGAGGCCAGCACTTCGCACACTTTCAGGAAGTCGGCTTTTGGCGTGCCGCAGATGTTCTCGACCACGTCCGGCGTATAGCGGGAAACATGCGTTTTCAGCAGGTTCCACACGCAGCGCGGATCGGTCAGGGTCTCATCGCGTCTGGCATAGCCGTTCTCGTCGAACTGGTAGTTCCAGGACGATTTATCGTACTGGCGCTTGTCCGCGTCGTAGCCGCTGAACAGCCCGTCGTCGAAGGCAAAATCTTCCCGCACCAGCAGATTAGCGTTGGTGTAGTGTCTGACGTATTCGTCGTTGATCTTGTTGTTTTCGATCAGGTACAGCAGCACGCCGGACAGGAAGGTAATGTCCGTGCCGGAGCGGATGGGCGCATAAATGTCGGCCACCGATGCCGTGCGCGTAAAGCGCGGATCGACGACGATAAGCGTCGCATCGTTGTTGTTTTTGGCTTCCATCGCCCAGCGGAATCCCACTGGATGGGCTTCAGCGGCGTTACCGCCCATCACCACCACGACGTTAGCGTTTTTGATATCAACCCAGTGGTTGGTCATCGCACCGCGACCAAATGTTGGAGCAAGACTTGCTACCGTTGGTCCGTGTCAGACGCGCGCCTGGTTGTCTACCGCCAGCATGCCGAGCGAGCGCACAAATTTTTGCGTCAGCATGCCTGTTTCATTACTTGCTGCAGAGGCGCACAGCATCCCGGTGGATAACCAGCGGTTGACGGTCACGCCCTGCGCGTTATTCTCAACGAAGTTGGCATCGCGGTCAGCCTTCATCAGCCGGGCAATGCGGGTGAACGCCTCATCCCAGGAGAGACGCTGCCATTTGTCAGAACCTGGCGCACGGTATTCGGGGTAACGCAGACGGTTGTCGCTGTGGATATAGTCCAGCAGGCCCGCCCCTTTCGGGCATAACGCCCCGCGGCTCACCGGATGATCCGAATCGCCTTCGATATGGTAAATCGACTCTTTGGCGTTCTTCGCGCCATCTCCCAGGCTATACATCAATAGCCCGCATCCCACGGAACAGTATGTGCAGGTGTTACGGATCTCTTTTGCGCGCAGCAATTTATAGTTACGCGCCTGAGCCAGGGCCATTTTGGGTGCAAATCCCAACGCAGCGACTGTTGTTCCGGCCATACCGCCCGCGCAGATTTTGAAAAACTGTCTGCGGCTGACGTCCATTGTTGTCCTTGTAAGGTCAATGAGAATTCCGTCGGAAAATAAACAGTAAAGCCCTTGTTTTTATTGCGGCAAATCAATGTCGCCGATCTTCGCCCTCTTAATAGTCAGCGCTGGCGACTTTTATTACTGCTTAAGGGTTAGGTCGTCGCAGATTAATTCGCGAAAGGTTATGAAACAGTGCTATACCTTTGCCCCTTCGGAGAAAACGTCAGTGGAAATACGATGGACAGAAAAAAAGCGACCCTGATCGGGCTGACCGCCATTGTGCTATGGAGCACCATGGTGGGCCTGATCCGGGGAGTGAGCGAGGGATTGGGCCCGGTGGGTGGCGCGGCAATGATTTATACGCTGAGCGGTTTGCTGTGCCTGGTGACGGTCGGCTTCCCCGATCTGCGTCGCTTTTCACCGCGCTACCTGGTTGCCGGTAGCGTGCTGTTTGTCAGCTATGAACTCTGCCTGGCGCTGTCGTTAGGCTATGCGGCCACCCGCCATCAGGCGATTGAAGTGGGGATGGTGAATTATCTCTGGCCGTGCCTGACCATCGTGTTTGCCATTTTATTTAATAAGCAAAAGTCGACCCTGTGGGTGATCCCCGGATTGCTTATTTCCCTGCTGGGCGTCAGTTGGGTGCTGGGCGGGGAAAATGGCCTGCACATCGACGATATCGTCAGCAACGTGGTGTCCAGCCCGCTAAGTTATTCCCTCGCCTTCGTCGGCGCCTTTATTTGGGCGGCCTACTGCACGGTGACCAGCAAATACGCCAAAGGCCAGAACGGGATCACTCTGTTTGTCCTGCTGACGGCGCTGACGCTGTGGGTGAAATACTTCTTTAGCGACCAGCCGGAAATGGTGTTCAGCGTGCCAGTGGTGATTAAGCTGTTGATGTGCGGCATCGCGCTGGGATTTGGCTATGCGTCGTGGAACACGGGTATTCTGCACGGCAACGTGACGGTTCTGGCGACAGCCTCCTACTTTACCCCGGTGCTTTCGGCGGCGCTGGCTGCAGTGCTGTTGAGTTCACCGCTGACGTTTAGCTTCTGGCAAGGGGCGATGATGGTGTGTGCAGGGTCGCTGATTTGTTGGTATGCGACGCGGGCCCATTGATGATTTTGTTGTTTTTTAGGCCGGTGTAAGGCGTAGCCTCCACCCGGCGGTGTTTGGGTTCGGTGGATGGCTCGGGATATGCTGGCATCGGTGGTGGTTCCGTTCACTTTACGTTCCGTGTTTCTCTGTATGCAGCGTCACTTGTGAACGTGCCAGGGTGGCTCAATCGCCACCACCCTGGCAACCCGGGCTACCGGCAAGAAAATCGTCGCTACGCGATACCCTCAGCTTTTTCCTCCAGGCTTTCGGGTCGGGCACCAGCCTGCATCCCTGCAGGCTATGCCCTCTCGGCGCGTCCCTGCGCCTCGCCCCGGCCTTGCGGAAACGCTTCGGCGATTTTCAGCCGGACTGGGAGCCGCTGTTAGTATTTTATAAATAGCGATTACTTCATCGCGTTAATAACCATGAAACCAGCAAGTTTTATCTCATCAGCGTCTGGCGATAGAATCCGAGCAAATCGTTTTTTGGCTCAAATACAGGCAGGTGAGTAGGTAAAAATGCTTTTTTAAAGCAATGAATAATCTAAAGAAAATAAACAACTCACAGCGGCCCCCTTATTCCGGCTGAAAATCGCTGAGGCGTTGTCCGCAGGCCGGGGCGAGGCGCATGGATGCGCTGAGAGGGCGTGACCTACATGGATGTAGGATCACGCCCGACCCGATAGCCGGAGGACATAAGCCGAAGGCACCGCAAAGCGGCGATTTTCGTTGCCGGGAGCCGGGGTTGCCAGGGGGGAGGCGGCGAGCCCCCCTGGCACGTTCACGTGTGACGATGCTGGCAGAGGAGCACTGCACATAAAGTGAACGGAACCACCACCACTGCCAACATGTCCTCCCCTCCCAAAAGGCTAATTTAGCCCATCACTCACCCCCGCCACCCTCCTCAACCACCCCTGCAGCAACTTCCCATCCTGGGTCATCTCCCCGTCCTGACGCGCGCACAAATAGTAATCCCGCCCATCATCAATCGGCAGATCGAAAATCTTCACCAGCTCGCCGCTCTCCAGGTACGGCGCGATCAGCGGCTCGCGCATCAACGCACACCCCAGCCCCGCCTGTACCCCCGCCAGGGTCAGCAGCCCGTCTTCGAACATCGGGCCGCTGCGGCGCGGCGGGCGTTTTACCCCCTGCTGGATAAACCACTGCTGCCAGGTGACGCGCTCTTCGTCGTGCAGCAGCGGCATTTGTAGCAACTGTTCGGGCGTGTCGATATGCCCGTGCAGGCGCAAAAACGCCCGGCTGCAGACCGGCACCATCTGCCCGGAGATCAGCTTTTCGCTCTGGTAGCCCGCCCACTGCCCGTTACCGAAGCGGATCGACATGTCCGAAGCGTCGCTCAGGTAGTTGCGGTGGTTGGCGTAGACCACGTTGATCTCGGTTTGCGGGTTGGCGCGCATAAACCCAGGCAGACGCGGGATAAACCAGCCCATGCCAAACAGCGGGATCAGGCTGATGGTTACCTGGCGGGTTTGCACCTGCTCCACCAGATGCTCCGTGGCCTGGCGCAATACGTTAAACGCCGCGCGGATCGAGCGGTAATAGTCCCGCCCCTGCGGGCTTAGGATCAGCCTGCGCCCCTGGCGCTCGGTCAGCGGCAATTGCAGGTACTCCTCCAGCACTTTCAACTGATGGCTGACCGCCGACGGCGAGATCTGCAATTCCTGCGCCGCCAGCGTCACGCTGCCCAGCCGGGCAATCGCCTCGAAGGCGCGCACTGCCCGCAGCGGCGGATCGTTCGCCAGACGACTTTCGGCAAACCCTAACTGGCCCGGTGATTGTTCTGTTTTATTCATATATTGATCTATCCAGGATAGTCAGATTAATCAGTGATTTAGTATTTTGTTATAAATCAGTCGGATAAAACAAGCTCCATAAGTCATAAGAAAGAATATATGCGTATTTCACAATCTAATTCAATTATTAGATGTTATCCGCTGAAAGAGCAATTTGTCGGGTAACAACGTTGGACACTCTCATACAACAACTGATCAATGGCGTGATGCTGGGCAGCATCTACGCGCTGATCGCGCTGGGCTATACCATGGTGTATGGCATTTTGCGCATTATTAACTTTGCCCATGGCGATATTTTAATGGTCGGCGCGCTGACCACCCTCTCATCGCTGAACCTGATCAACAGCCATTTCCCCGCCATGCCGCAGCTGCTCCAGCTCGGCTTTGCGCTGGTGATCGCGATGGCGGTCTGCGCCCTGCTGGCGATGGCCGTTGAACGCTTCGCCTACCGCCGCCTGCGCAACGCCCCGCGCCTGGCGCCGCTGATCTCCGGGATTGGGGTGTCGGTGCTGTTGCAAACCGTGGCGATGATTATCTGGTCCCGCAATCCGCTGATGTTCCCGCAGATCCTGCCAATGGATCCGATTGCCGTCACCGCCGGCAGCGACGCACACCCTCCGGCGCTGGTCACGGTGACCGGCATTGTCACCGTGGCGCTGGCGCTGTCGGTGATGATCGGCCTGTGGCTGCTGGTGGAGTACACCCGCCTCGGGCGCGGCATGCGCGCGGTGGCTGAAAACCCGCGCGTCGCCACCCTGATGGGCGTCAACCCGAACGCTATTATCACCCTCACCTTTGCCATTGGCGGCATCTTCGCGGCGCTGGCCGGGGTGATGATGGCCAGCAACTACGGCAACGCCAGCTTCTCAATGGGCTTTTTGCCCGGGATTAAAGCCTTTACCGCGGCGGTACTCGGCGGCATCGGCAACATTCGCGGGGCGATGATTGGCGGGATCTTACTCGGCATTATCGAAGCGCTGGGCGCAGGCTATCTGGGCGAACTGACCAACGGCGTGTTCGGCAGCAATTATCAGGATGTGTTTGCCTTTATTGTGCTGATTCTGGTGCTGGTATTCCGTCCGGCAGGCCTGCTGGGCGAGCGCGTCGCGCACAGGGCATAAGGGAAAATCATGACTGCAATTGAACTCAAAACCCCGGCGGTCAGCCGTAAATTTTGGTCCGGCATGACGCTGCTGGTGTTAGCGCTGGTGCTGGCCCCGGTCGTGGCGACCCAGCTGGGCGGTAACTACTGGGTGCGGGTGATCGACTTCGCCCTGCTCTACATCATGCTCGCACTGGGGCTGAACATTGTGGTGGGCTATACCGGCCTGCTGGATATGGGCTTTATCGCCTTTTACGCCGTCGGTGCATACCTGGCAGCGCTGCTGGCCTCGCCGCATCTGCTGGAGGTGTTCCCGATCCTCAGCGTCTGGTTCCCCGACGGGCTGCACACCTCGTATCTGCTGATTATCCCCATCGCGGCGCTGGTCGCGGCGGTGTGCGGCATTCTGCTCGGCGCGCCAACGCTCAAGCTGCGCGGCGACTACCTGGCGATTGTGACCCTCGGCTTTGGCGAAATCATCCGTATCCTGATGCGCAATCTTGACCGCCCGGTGAACATCACCAACGGCGCAAAGGGCATCTCCGGGGTCGATACCCTCAATTTTTTCGGACTTAAGTTTAGCGGCGTTTACCACTGGTTTGGCGTCAAGGTTCCGGCGCTGTGGCTGTGGTACTACCTGTTGATGGTGATGATCGTGGCGATCATTTTTGTCTGCCTGCGCCTGCAGCACTCGCGCATTGGCCGGGCATGGCACGCCATCCGTGAAGACGAAGACGTGGCCCGGGCGATGGGCATTAACGTGCGCAACTTTAAGCTGCTGGCCTTTGCGATGGGCGCCTCGTTTGGCGGGATCGCCGGGGCGCTGTTCGGTGCCTTCCAGGGCTTTGTGTCGCCGGAATCCTTCACCCTGCAGGAGTCGATTGCGGTGCTGGCAATGGTGGTGCTCGGCGGGATGGGCCATATCCCGGGGGTGATCCTCGGGGCGGTACTGCTGACTGCCCTGCCGGAACTGCTGCGCAGCCAGGCGGCGCCGGTGCAGCAGGCATTGTTCGGCACAGTACTGGTTGACCCGGAGATCCTGCGCCAGCTGTTCTATGGCCTGGCACTGGTGGGCGTGATGCTGGTTCGCCCGTCGGGCATCTGGCCGGTCCGTCATAAGGAGGTGAAAGCATGAGCTTGTTAACCGTGCGCAATATGTCCAAACGCTTTGGCGGCCTGACGGCGGTCGATAACGTCTCGCTGTCGATTAATCCCGGCGAGATCTACGGTCTGATCGGCCCCAACGGCGCAGGCAAAACCACCTGTTTTAACCTGATCACCGGCCTTTATCCGGCGGACAGCGGCGAATTTGCGATTGCCGATCGACCCTACTCACCAAAACAGATTGAGAAAGTGACGGCGGCCGGTATTGCCCGCACCTTCCAGAACGTGCGGCTGTTTAACGAGATGTCGGTGCTGGAAAACGTGATGGTCGGACGCCACGTGCGCACCCGTAACGGGCTGTGGGCGGCGCTGACCCGTCACAAACGCGCCCGCGCAGAAGAAACCGACACCCTGGAGCAGGCCTGGCACTGGCTGGAGTACACCGGGATCGCCAAATTTGCGCACTATCGCGCCTGCGATCTGGCTTACGGCCATCAGCGTCGGCTGGAAATTGCCCGCGCGCTGGCCACCGATCCGCTGCTGCTGGCGCTGGACGAGCCCGCCGCCGGGATGAACGCCGCCGAGAAAGTCGCCCTGGGCGAGCTTCTGACCCGCATGCGCGATGACGGCAAAACGCTGCTGATGATTGAACACGACGTCAAACTGGTGATGGGCATCTGCGATCGCCTGACGGTGCTGGACTACGGCAAAACCCTGGCCTGCGGCACACCGGATAGCGTGCGACGCGACCCGGCGGTGATCGCCGCCTGGCTTGGAGGCAACAAGCATGGCTGAATTACTGAAAGTTGAACGTCTGGACGTGCATTACGGCGGTATCCAGGCGGTGCGTGGCGTCTCCTTCACCTTAAACGAAGGCGAACAAGCAACGCTGATTGGCGCCAACGGCGCAGGCAAAAGTTCCACCGTGCGGGCCATCGCCGGGCTGGAACGCTTTGGCGGCAATATCGAATTTAACGGCCAGTCGGTACGCAAGCGTAAAGCCGAAGCGCTGCTGCGCGACGGGCTGGTGATGGTGCCCGAAGGTCGGGGGATCTTCGCCCGTATGACGGTGCTGGAGAACCTGCAGATGGGGGCCTGGCTCCGGCGTGACACTGTCACCGTAAAGCAGGAGATGGCAGAGATCTTTGACCGTTTCCCGCGTCTTGCCGAGCGTCAGCACCAGCTTGCCGGGCTACTTTCCGGTGGCGAACAGCAGATGCTGGCGCTGAACCGCGCTCTGCTCAGCCGCCCGCGACTGCTTATCCTCGACGAACCGTCGATGGGGCTGGCGCCCAAAATGGTCGAGAACATTTTTGCAGTGATTGCCAGCCTGCGCGAACGCGGCGTGGCCCTGCTGCTGATCGAGCAAAACGCCCGGCTGGCGCTGGACGTCACCGACAAGGCCTGGGTGATGGACAGCGGCAGTATTGTCCATCAGGGCGAATCGAAGGCGCTGCTCGCTGATGACCAAATTGCACAGATTTATTTGGGCGAAATGCCCGTTTAACACACCACCAACATCAGGGAATAACAATGAAAACAGCAAAAATCAGTGCGCTCAGCGCCGCTATTGTGCTCGGGAGTTTTGCCGCACCCGCAGCCTGGTCCGCCGACAGCGAAACCGTGGTTATCGGTCTGGCCGGGCCGCTGACCGGGCCATCTGCCCGTATCGGTAAAGATCTGGAGAACGGTGCCCAACTGGCGATTGATGACATCAACAAACAGCACCCGACCATTGGCGGCAAAGCGGTGACCTTCAAGCTGCAGTCCGAAGATGACCAGTCGGATCCGCGTACTGCGGTGGCTGTCGCCCAGCGTCTGGTCGACAGCGGCGTGGCAGGCGTGGTCGGCCACTGGAACACCGGCACCAGCATCCCGGCGGCACGTGTGTATAACGACGCGGGTATCGCCCAGGTGGCCCCGGTAGCGACCGGTCACGGCTATACCAAACAGGGCTTTGACACCAGCTTCCGCGTAATGGGTCATGACGATGACGGCGGCCAGTTTGCCGGCGAATACGCAGTGAAAACCCTGCAAGCTAAGCGCATTGCAGTGATCGACGACCGTACCGCTTTCGGCCAGGGGCTGGCGGATGAGTTTATTAAATCGCTCGAAGCTCAGGGCGTAAAAATTGTCGACCGCCAGTACGTTGACGACAAAACCGTCGACTTCAGCGCCGTGCTGACCGCTATCCGCAGTAAAAAAGCGGACCTGATCTTCTTCGGCGGCGTGGACAGCCAGGCGGCACCGCTGGCGCGACGCATCAAACAGCTGGGGATGGACGCCACCCTGATGGGCGCAGGCGGCTTTGTCAGCCAGACCTTCCTGCAGCTGGCACAGAAAGAGGGTGACGGCGTGGTAGCACTGGAGCCGGGCCTGCCGGTTGAACAAATGCCAGGCGGTAAAGCCTTCGAGCAGGCGTATCAGTCGCGCTATCACACCCATATCGAACTGCACGCCCCGTTCGCCTATGACGCCACCCGCGTGTTGGTTGCAGCGATGGAAAAAGCCGACTCGGTCGATCCGGCGAAATACCTGCCTGCCCTGCGCGCCATCAGCTATTCCGGTGTTACCGGGCAGATCGCTTTCGATAAAGAAGGCAACCTGAAAGCCCCGTCGTTTACGGTTTACAAAGTGGTCGAAGGCAAATGGCAGCCGCAAACCGTGCTTGGCGGCGCACAACCGAAGTAACGCAGTGAGGCAATGTGATGAGTGATAATAACGAGCTGGGCATTCTTGCCCGCCGCAAAATAGAAGCAGAGATTATTAAGCCAATTTATGAAATCCTGGTGCGCGAGATCGGCAAGGTCCGCGCCCAGGCGGTCATCGGCGAAGCCATTGAACAGGCGGCGATTGATGCCGGGCAACATTTTGCCCGCCAGGAGCCCAACGGCGCAGACGTGAAGAGCTTTATCGCCCTACAGTATCTGTGGGAGAAAGATAACGCCCTCGACGTCAAGGTGATCGACGCCGACGAGCAGCAGTACAACTACAACGTCACCCGCTGCCGCTACGCCGAGATGTATCACGAGATGGGTCTGGGCGAGATCGGCCACCTGCTCTCCTGCGCCCGCGATGAGAAATTCATCGTTGGCTACGCCCCGGACGTGGAGCTGACGCGCACCACCACCATCATGCAGGGTGGTGCATGCTGTGACTTCCGCTACCGCAGCACCAAGGACAAAGCATGATGCGTATCAATGCCGACAGGCTGTGGTCGACGCTGACAATGATGGCACAGATCGGGGGCACCCCTGCCGGGGGTGTTACCCGTCTGGCGTTAAGCGACGAAGACCGCATTGCACGTAACCTGCTGCGCGACTGGTCGCTGGAGGCCGGTTTCAGCTGCGACGTCGACAGCATGGGCAATATGTTTATCCGCCGCGCCGGAAAAAACCCAACGCTAGCCCCGGTGATGACCGGCTCGCACGTCGATTCCCAGCCGCTCGGCGGTAATTACGACGGCATCTACGGGGTGATGGCCGGGCTGGAGCTGCTGCGCACCCTGAACGACAATGACATTGAAACCGAGCGCGATATCGTGCTGGTGAACTGGACCAACGAAGAAGGCGCGCGCTTTGCCCCGGCGATGCTGGCCTCCGGCGTCTGGACCGGGCAGTTCAGCGAGGAATACGCCCACGCGCGGGCCGACCGGGACGGCATCACCGTTGGTGAGGCGCTGGATGCGATCGGCTATCGCGGTGAGCGCCCTGCCCGCGCCTTCCCGATTCACGCCTGCTATGAACTGCACATCGAGCAAGGCCCGATTCTGGAAGATGAAGCCATTGATATCGGGCTGGTGCGCGCGGCGATGGGACAACGCTGGTTTACGATAACGATCGACGGTTTTGCCGCGCACGCGGGTACTACGCCAATGCCCAGCCGACGCGACGCGCTCACCGCCTTTGCCGAACTGGCGCTGAAAGTGGAAGCGATTGGCTATCAGCATCTGCCAGACGGCAGGGCCACCATCGGTATGGCGAACGTCACACCGAATTCACGCAACGTGGTCCCGTCCCGGGTGGTATGCAGCGTCGAGTTCCGCCACCCGCAAAGCGAGGCGCTGGACGCAATGGAAGCCGCGCTGCATCAGGCAGCCGAGCATCTGGCGGCGCGTGGCGTCAATGCCCACGTCGAGCGAATCTTCGATTACGCGCCGATTGCGTTTGATGCCGCCAGTCTGGCGCGCAGCGAAGCGGCGGTGGCGGCGTTGGGCTACTCGGCCAAACCGATGGTCTCCGGTGCCGGGCACGACACCTGTTACGTCAGCAACATCGCCCCGGCCAGCATGATTTTTATTCCGTGCGAAAAAGGCATCAGCCACAACGAAGCCGAACGCATCCTGCCGGAATGGTCAGAGAAAGGCGCGAACGTCCTGCTGCATAGCGTGTTGGCTGCGGCTCAGGAACCCTAAAACCACGCCGGATAGCGCTGCGCTTATCCGGCCTACGGTTCGTACTTTTTTTCGCATTTGTAGGCCAGTGCAAGCGTAGCGCCGCCGGGCGAATCCTTTTTGCATCCAACCCGTAACCTTGACTGTAGTAATGCTTACGGGTTGCGAGGTTTAAGGTAGAGGTAATTTGCGATGACTGAACGTCTGAAACGTATTCACGGTATGGCTCAGCGTTACAACACATTAGATGTTGTGAATGATGAGACATTAGCCGCCATCGAGACGGCAGTTAATGCCCGTAATATCCCGGAAGTCAGAGAAATGAGCGGCGGGCTGATTAAAGAAGTCCGCATCCGCTATAACCTGTCGCAGGCTGTTCTGGCGCTGATCACGGGGATGTCTGTTGAAAGCGTGTCGAAATGGGAGCGAAATGAGAGCAAACCCAACAAAGCGGCGCTTCGCATCATCAATATCATCGACGCCAAAGGGCCAGACGTGTTCCTTATCTGATCGTCATTCCGACAAAAAAAGCCGCGCAAGCGGCTTTTTTTACGTCTGGGGCCGTTCTAGCCTTGCTTAACCTTCGCCAGGCTAAACCAGATCCCCACCGCCAGGATTAACAGCATGCCGCCCGCGCTGCCGAGGGCCACGCTGTGCGCGGTGGTGAAGGCGGTTTTGGCGGCCGCAAGCATTGCCTGAGCCAGCGACGGTGAGAGCCCCTGCGCCACCCGCACCGCCTCGCCAATAGACGACGATGCCAGCGCAGTCAGACCACTGTCCAGCCCCTGAGGCAGCTCAATCGAAGCCGAGAAGCTGCGGGTCAGCAGCAGACCAAATATCGCGATCCCAAGCCCTGCGCCAAGCTCGTAGGACATGGTTTCGATCGCCCCGGCGGCGGCAGCTTTTTCTTTCGGTGCTGCCGCCATGATCGCCGAGGTTGAGGCCAGCAGCGCACTGGCGGCGCTAAAGCCCAGCAGCACCATCAATCCCCACGCCTGCCACTGCTGGGTGCTGAAATCCAGTTGCGACAGCCCGATAAAACTCACCGCACTGAGCGCCATCCCGCCTGCTGCAACAATCCGCAGCCCCAGACGACCCACCAGCACCCCGGCAATCGGGCCGCTAAAGCCACTGGCGACCATCACCGGCAGCATAAACATCCCCGCCTCAAACGGCGTGAAGCCGTGGACAAACTGCAGCTCCTGCGCCATCAACAGTTCGAAGCCGACCAGGGCGATCATCGCCGTCATCGCCATCACCACCCCGCTTAAAATAATGCGGTGGCAGAACAGGCGCATGTCGATCATAGGCGTGCGGGCGCGCAGCTGAATGCGCACAAAGGTTAGTAACAGCCCCGCCCCGACCGCGAGCGTTGCCGCCACCTGCCAGCCTGAAACACTGCCTTTCAGCCCGGTTTTGGCGCTGTACACCAGCAGCAGCACCGCCACAATCAGCATCAAGGCGTGCGCCATATTCAATGGCTGCTCCGGTCGCCCCTGCTGCGCAGGCACCAGCCGCGCCGCCAGCATGACCACCAGAACCACAATCGGGACGTTGATTAAAAATACCGATCCCCAGTAGAAGTGCTCCAGCAACATGCCGCCCACCAGCGGGCCAAAGGCCGCACCGCCGGAACCGACCGCCGCCCAGACGCCAAGGGCGATATTGCGCTGACGCGCATCGGCAAACAGGGTGCGTATCCCCGCCAGCGTAGCTGGGATGATCATCGCCGCACCAATGGCGAGCGATGCCCGGGCCACAATCAGCCACCCCGCCGTGGGCGCAAACGCCGCCGCCAGCGACGACAGGCCAAACAGGCTACTGCCGATCATCAGCAGGCGCTTAAAACCAATCCGGTCGCCCAGCGCGCCCATCGGTAGCACCATGCCCGCCATCACCAGCGAGTAAATATCAATAATCCACAGCAATTCGTTGCCGCTGGCGCCGAGCGTCATGCTCAGCGTCGGCGCAGCGACGTGCAGCACCGTTGCGTCGATCGCCACCGGGATATACACCAGCACGATAACCACTAACGCTAACCACTGACGAAACATAAAATCCCTTCTCGTATAAACCTGGACACATGTCCAGATTGCGATCCTACGGAAAGTTGAACGCATGTCCAGCTTTTTTGTTACACTCGTTGTCCCCCGGTTGAGAGTGAAAAAAATGAGCTATCTGAGCAAGGAAGAACGGCGAGAAGCGATCCTGCAGGCCGCCATGCGTGTGGCATTAACGGAAGGATTGACCGCGATGACCGTCCGGCGCATCGCCGCCGAAGCCCAGATTGCAGCGGGCCAGGTGCATCACCATTTTGCCTCCGCCGGAGAGCTGAAGTCGCAGGCCTTTATCCGCCTGATCCGCGCCCTGCTCGATGCCGACATCGTGGCGGAAAACGCCAGCTGGCGCGAACGTCTGCACGCCATGCTCGGCAGCGATGATGGCAGCTTTGAACCCTACGTCCGCCTGTGGCGTGAAGCGCAGCTGTTAGCCACCCGTGACGCCGAGATAAAAAGCGCTTACGTGCTGACCATGGAAATGTGGCATCAGGAGACGGTGGCGATTATTCATGCCGGGGCCGCCGCCGGGGCGTTTACTCTCAACGATCGCGCTGAAAATATCGCATGGCGTTTAATTGGATTGGTCTGCGGACTGGACGGGATGTATGTGTTAAATATGGCGGAAATGAACGATGCCGCATTTCATAAGCATCTTGAAACCTTAATCACCCTCGAACTCTTTAATCCTTAAGGGTTAATGTCAAATAACTGTTACGATTTGTAACACATTAAGCGCGCCCATATCCCCCTTCTAATCTCAGGGGTTCGCTTTTTTATCTATCCTTTCAGAAGTGTCCCAAAACATCCTATAGCCTCTCACCAGAGAATCAGGTAACACCCTGATTGTATTTCTCTTTCTGCCATTTACGGATAAGCAAGAGGGTAATATGCCACAACATAATGAGAAAAATAATCATTATCTTTTAAAAGAGTGGAAACCAGAAAATAACGCGTTTTGGGAAAATAAAGGCAAGCATATTGCGCGACGAAATTTAACAATCTCGGTTGCCTGTCTGCTATTGGCGTTTTGCGTATGGATGTTATTTAGCGCGGTTGCGGTCAATCTGAATAAGGTGGGATTTAATTTCACTACCGATCAACTGTTTATGTTAACGGCCCTGCCGTCGCTCTCCGGTGCCATATTACGCGTTCCCTGGTCCTTTATGGTGCCAATATTTGGCGGCCGCTACTGGACGGTGATCAGCACCGTTATTCTGATTATCCCCTGCGTCTGGCTGGGCATCGCAGTCCAGAATCCCGCCACGTCGTACACGGTCTTTATCATCATCGCCCTGCTGTGCGGCTTTGCCGGGGCTAACTTCGCCTCCAGCATGGGCAATATCAGCTTCTTCTTCCCAAAAGCGAAACAAGGCAGCGCGCTGGGAATTAACGGCGGGCTGGGCAATCTGGGCGTCAGCGTGATGCAGATGGTGGCCCCGGTGGTGATCTTCCTGCCGATATTCACTTTCCTCGGGGTGCACGGCGTCCCGCAGGAAGATGGCTCTACCCTGTCGCTGGCCAACGCGGCGTGGATCTGGGCCCCGCTGTTGCTGCTGGCAACCTTAGCCGCGTTCTTCGGCATGAACGATATCGCCAGCGCCAAAGCGACCATCGCCAGCCAGTTGCCGGTGCTGAAACGCCTGCATTTGTGGCTGCTCAGCCTGCTGTATCTGGCGACGTTTGGATCGTTTATCGGCTTTTCTGCCGGGTTTGCGATGCTGTCGAAGACCCAGTTCCCGGACGTCAATATCCTGCATCTGGCCTTCTTCGGCCCGCTGATCGGCGCTTTGGCGCGATCGGCCGGCGGGGTGATTTCTGACAAACTCGGCGGCGTGCGCGTCACGCTTATCAACTTCGTGTTTATGGCGGTGTTCACCGCCCTGCTGTTCCTCACCCTGCCGGGCTCCGGCTCGGGCAGCTTCACCGCCTTCTTCCTGGTGTTTATGGGGCTGTTCCTTACCGCCGGGCTGGGCAGCGGCTCGACCTTCCAGATGATTGCGGTCATCTTCCGCCAAATCACCGTTTACCGCGTGAAACTGCACGGCGGCAGCGACGAGCAGGCGCAGAAAGAGGCCGTCTCCGACACTGCTGCGGCGTTGGGCTTTATCTCTGCGATTGGCGCCGTCGGCGGGTTCTTCATCCCCAAAGCCTTCGGTACCTCGCTGGCGATGACCGGCTCGCCGGTCGGTGCCATGAAAGTCTTCCTCGTGTTTTACATCGCCTGCGTGTTCATCACCTGGCTGGTGTACGGCCGCCGTCAGAAACACGTCAAACCATAACGATGTTATTCACTATTTTGTGAGCAGTGTAACCACGGGGGCAGGCGTTGCCCCGTCAGGAGATACGTCATGAGTAAGTTGTTGGATCGTTTCCGCTATTTCAAACAACAAGGCGACACTTTCGCCGATGGGCACGGCCAGGTGATGCACACCAACCGTGACTGGGAAGACAGCTATCGCCAGCGCTGGCAGTTCGACAAAATTGTGCGTTCCACCCACGGGGTTAACTGCACCGGCTCCTGCAGCTGGAAAATCTACGTCAAAAATGGCCTGGTGACCTGGGAAACACAGCAAACCGACTATCCCCGCACCCGCCCTGACCTGCCGAATCACGAGCCGCGCGGCTGTCCGCGCGGGGCAAGCTACTCCTGGTATCTGTACAGCGCCAATCGCCTGAAATACCCGCTGGCGCGTAAAAAGCTGATTGAGCTGTGGCGCGAGGCGCTGGGCCAGCACAGCGATCCGGTTAATGCGTGGAATGCGATCATGAGCGACCCGCAAAAGACCCTGAGCTACAAGCAGGCGCGCGGGCATGGCGGGTTTATCCGCTCGAGCTGGAAAGAGCTGAACCAGCTTATCGCCGCCGCCAACGTCTGGACGATTAAACACTATGGCCCGGATCGGGTCGCGGGCTTCTCGCCGATCCCAGCGATGTCGATGGTCTCCTACGCCGCCGGGACCCGCTATCTTTCGCTGCTGGGCGGCACCTGCTTAAGTTTCTACGACTGGTACTGCGACCTGCCGCCCGCTTCGCCGATGACCTGGGGTGAGCAGACCGACGTGCCGGAATCCGCCGACTGGTACAACTCCAGCTACATCATTGCCTGGGGCTCTAACGTCCCGCAGACCCGCACCCCGGATGCCCACTTCTTTACCGAGGTGCGCTACAAAGGCACCAAAACCATCGCCATCACCCCGGACTTTTCGGAAGTCGCCAAGCTCAGTGACCAGTGGCTGGCCCCGAAGCAAGGTACCGACAGCGCTCTCGCCATGGCGATGGGCCATGTGATCCTGAAAGAGTTTCATCTCGATAACCCGAGCGATTACTTCATCAACTACTGCCGCCGCTACACCGACATGCCGATGCTGGTGATGCTGGATGAGCGCGAGGACGGCAGCCGGGTGCCGGGGCGGATGCTGCGTGCGTCAGATCTGTTCGACGGGCTGGGTGAAGCCAATAACCCGGAATGGAAAACGGTGGCCTTTAACCGCGCGGGCGATCTGGTGGTGCCGAACGGCTCGATCGGCTTCCGCTGGGGCGAAAAAGGCAAATGGAACCTCGAATCACTGGCGGCCGGTCAGGAAACCGATCTGACCCTCTCGCTGCTCGACACCCGCGACGAGGTGGCCGACGTCGCCTTCCCGTACTTTGGCGGCAACGAAAATCCACATTTTCGCAGCGTGAAGCAGGATCCGGTGCTGATCCGCAAGGTCCCGTCGAAAACCCTGACCCTGGTCGACGGCCGCCAGATGCGGGTGGCCAGCGTTTATGACCTGATTCTGGCCAACTACGGCCTCGACCGCGGTCTGGATGACGAAAACGCGGCAAAGGAGTACGCCGAGGTGAAAGCCTATACCCCGGCCTGGGGCGAGCATATTACCGGCGTTCCGCGTCGCCATATCGAACAGATTGCCCGCGAGTTTGCCGACACCGCGCACAAAACCCACGGCCGGTCGATGATTATTCTCGGGGCCGGGGTCAACCACTGGTATCACATGGACATGAACTACCGGGGGATGATCAACATGCTGGTGTTCTGCGGTTGCGTCGGTAAGAGCGGCGGCGGCTGGTCGCACTATGTTGGCCAGGAGAAGCTGCGACCGCAAACCGGCTGGCTGCCGCTGGCTTTTGCGCTGGACTGGAACCGTCCCCCGCGCCAGATGAACAGCACCTCGTACTTCTATAATCACGCCAGCCAGTGGCGTTACGAAAAACTCACCGCCCAGGAGCTGCTCTCTCCGCTGGCGGATGCCTCGAAATTCACCGGACACCTGATCGACTTTAACGTCCGCGCCGAGCGCATGGGCTGGCTGCCATCTGCCCCGCAGCTGAACCTCAACCCGCTGCATATTAACGCGCAGGCGGAAGCGGTTGGACTGTCTCCCCAGGAATATACCGCCCAGGCGCTGAAATCCGGCGATATCCGCATGGCCTGCGAACAGCCAGACAACGGTAAAAATCACCCGCGCAACCTGTTCGTCTGGCGCTCTAACCTGCTGGGCTCCTCCGGGAAAGGTCACGAGTACATGCTTAAGTACCTGCTGGGCACCGAAAGCGGCATTCAGGGTGACGATCTGGGGTCCACCGACGACGTTAAGCCGGAAGAAGTCGAGTGGCAAACGCCTGCCATCGAGGGCAAGCTGGATCTGCTGGTGACGCTCGATTTCCGCATGTCCAGCACCTGCCTGTTCTCGGACATCGTGCTGCCGACCGCCACCTGGTACGAAAAAGACGACATGAATACCTCGGACATGCATCCGTTTATTCACCCGCTGTCGGCTGCCGTTGACCCGGCGTGGGAATCACGCAGCGACTGGGAGATCTATAAAGGCCTCGCCAAAGTGTTCTCCGAGGTGTGCGTGGGGCATCTGGGTAACGAAACCGACGTCGTGCTGCAGCCGTTACAGCACGACTCTCCGGCCGAACTGTCGCAGCCGTTCGACATCGCCGACTGGCGCAAAGGCGAATGCGATCTGATCCCCGGTAAAACTGCGCCAGGCATCGCGGTCGTTGAGCGTCGTTATCCCGAAACGTACGAACGCTTTACCTCGCTCGGCCCGCTGCTCGACAAACTGGGCAACGGCGGCAAAGGCATCTCATGGAACACCCAGGACGAGGTCGATTTCCTCGGCAAGCTGAACTACGTCAAGCTCGACGGCCCGGCGAAAGGCCGTCCGCGCATTGAGACGGCGATTGATGCCTCGGAGGTGATCCTCGCCCTGGCTCCCGAAACCAACGGCCAGGTGGCGGTAAAAGCCTGGGAAGCGCTCAGCGAATTTACCGGACGCGAGCACAGCCATCTGGCGCTGAACAAAGAAGACGAAAAAATCCGTTTTCGCGATATCCAGGCCCAGCCGCGCAAAATCATCTCCAGCCCGACCTGGTCCGGCATCGAGAGCGAGCATGTCTCTTACAACGCCGGGTACACCAACGTGCACGAGCTGATCCCGTGGCGTACGTTGTCCGGCCGCCAGCAGCTGTATCAGGATCATCAGTGGATGCGCGCCTTTGGCGAAAGCCTGGTGGCCTACCGTCCACCGATTGATACCCGCAGCGTGACGCATATGCGCGAGATCCCGCCGAACGGCTTCCCGGAAAAAGCGCTTAACTTCCTGACCCCGCACCAGAAATGGGGCATCCACTCCACCTACAGCGAAAACCTGCTGATGCAGACTCTGTCGCGCGGCGGACCGATTGTGTGGATCAGCGAAGCGGATGCGAAAGAGCTGGGCATCGAAGACAACGACTGGATCGAGTGTTTCAACGCCAACGGGGCCTTAACCGCCCGCGCGGTGGTCAGCCAGCGCGTGCCGCCGGGCATGACCATGATGTATCACGCCCAGGAACGCATTCTGAACATTCCGGGTTCCGAAGTGACCGGGCGACGCGGGGGGATCCATAACTCGGTGACCCGCGTGTGTCCAAAACCGACGCACATGATCGGCGGTTACGCCCAGCTGGCCTACAGCTTTAACTACTACGGCACGGTGGGCTCAAACCGCGACGAGTTCATCATGATCCGCAAAATGAAAAACATTAACTGGCTGGATGGCGAAGGTCGGGATCAGGTTCAGGAGGCGAAAAAATGAAAATACGCTCACAGGTTGGAATGGTTCTGAATCTGGATAAATGCATTGGTTGCCACACCTGCTCGGTGACCTGTAAAAACGTCTGGACCGGACGCGAAGGCATGGAGTACGCGTGGTTTAACAACGTCGAAACCAAGCCCGGTATTGGCTACCCGAAAAACTGGGAAGATCAGGAGGAGTGGCAAGGCGGCTGGGTGCGCGGCATCACCGGCAAACTTACGCCGCGCCTCGGCGGGCGCGTCGGGGTGCTGGCCAAAATCTTTGCTAACCCGTCGCTGCCGGGCATTGACGATTATTACGAACCTTTCACCTTCGATTACCAGGATCTGCACCGCGCCCCGGAGGGTAACCACCTGCCCACTGCCCGCCCGCGCTCGCTGATCAGCGGCAAGCGGATGGATAAAATCGAATGGGGCCCGAACTGGGAGGAACTGCTGGGCGGCGAGTTCGAAAAACGCGCCAAAGATCGTAACTTCGACAAGATGCAGAAGGAGATGTACGGCCAGTTCGAAAACACCTTCATGATGTACCTACCGCGCCTGTGCGAGCACTGCCTGAACCCGAGCTGTGTCGCCACCTGCCCGAGCGGGGCGATCTACAAGCGTGAAGAAGACGGCATTGTGCTGATCGACCAGGACAAATGCCGCGGCTGGCGGATGTGCATCAGCGGTTGTCCGTACAAAAAAATCTACTTCAACTGGAAAAGCGGCAAGTCAGAAAAGTGCATCTTCTGCTATCCGCGTATTGAGTCCGGCCAGCCAACGGTCTGTTCAGAAACCTGCGTCGGGCGCATCCGTTACCTTGGTGTGCTGCTGTACGACGCCGACCGCATTGAAGAGGCGGCCAGCACCGAACATGAAACCGATCTGTACGAGCGCCAGTGCGACGTGTTCCTCAACCCGCACGACCCGGCAGTGATTGAAGAGGCCTTTAAACAGGGCATTCCACAGAACGTGATTGAGGCCGCCCAGCGCTCGCCGGTGTACAAAATGGCGATGGACTGGAAGCTGGCCCTGCCGCTGCACCCGGAATACCGCACCCTGCCGATGGTCTGGTACGTGCCGCCGCTGTCGCCAATTCAGTCCTACGCCGACGCGGGCGGCCTGCCGCAGACCGACAGTATCCTTCCGGCGGTCGAAAGCCTGCGCATTCCGGTGCAGTATCTGGCGAACATGCTCAGCGCGGGCGATACCGGCCCGGTGCTGCGCGCCCTGAAACGGATGATGGCGATGCGCCACTACAAACGCTCGCAGACCGTTGAAGGCGTGACCGACACCCGCGCCATCGACGAAGTGGGCTTAAGCGTGGAGCAGGTGGAAGAGATGTACCGCTATCTCGCCATCGCCAACTATGAAGACCGCTTTGTGATCCCGACCAGTCACCGGGAAATGGCCCGCGACGCCTTCCCGGAGAAAAACGGCTGCGGCTTTACCTTTGGCGACGGCTGCCACGGCTCCGACACCAAATTCAACCTGTTTAACAGCAGCCGCATCGACGCCATCAACATCGACGAGGTACGCAAGCATGGGGAGGGCGAATAATGCAGATCCTCAAAATTATTGCCCTGCTGATTGAGTACCCGGACGAGGTGCTGTGGGAGAGTCGCGATGAAGCGCAGGCGCTGATTGCACAGGATGCGCCGATGCTGCTGCCGTTTGCGCAGCAGCATCTCAGCGTCCCGCTGCTGGATCAACAGGCGGCGTGGTGCGAGGTATTTGAACGCGGGCGTGCCACCTCGCTGCTGCTGTTCGAGCATGTGCATGCCGAGTCCCGCGATCGCGGCCAGGCTATGGTCGACCTGATGAACCAGTACGAAAAGGCCGGTTTGCAGCTCGACTGCCGGGAACTGCCGGACTATTTGCCGCTGTATCTGGAGTATTTAAGCATTCTGCCTGATGCGCAGGCCCGGGAAGGCCTGCAGAACGTGGCCCCGATTCTGGCGCTGATTGGCGGGCGTTTAAAACAGCGCGCGGTGCCGCAGTATCAGCTGTTTGATGCCCTGCTGGGTTTCGCGGGCAGCCCGCTATCCAGTGACAGTGTCACAAAACAGGTCTCAGGCGAACAGCGCGACGACACCCGGCAAGCGCTGGATGCGGTCTGGGAAGAGGAGCAGGTCAAGTTTATCGAAGATAACGCCACGGCCTGCGACAGCTCGCCGATGCAGCAATATCAACGCCGCTTTAGCCAGGACGTCGCGCCCCAGTATGTAGACGTCAGTGCCGGAGGCCCCAAATGATGCAATATCTGAACGTCTTTTTTTACGATATCTACCCGTACATCTGCGGCACCGTGTTCCTGATCGGGAGCTGGCTGCGCTATGACTACGGGCAATACACCTGGCGCGCCGGCTCCAGCCAGATGCTGGACAAGCGCGGGATGGTGCTGTGGTCGAATTTGTTCCACATCGGCATTCTGGGGATCTTCTTCGGACACCTGTTCGGGATGATGACCCCACACTGGGTTTACTCGTGGTTCCTGCCGATGTCGCAAAAACAGCTGATGGCGATGATCTTAGGCGGCGTCTGCGGGGTACTGACACTGGTCGGCGGTGCGGGCCTGTTGGTTCGCCGCCTGACCAATCCCCGGGTGCGCGCCACCTCTTCCACCGCCGATATCCTGATCCTCTGCATCCTGCTGATTCAGTGTATTCTTGGCCTGGCGACCATTCCGTTTTCTGCCCAACACCCGGACGGCAGCGAAATGCTCAAGCTGGTTGACTGGGCGCAAGGGGTGGTGACCTTCCACGGCGGTTCGTCCGCGCATCTCGACGGCGTGGCGTATATTTTCCGCGTCCATCTGGTGCTGGGGATGACCATCTTCCTGCTGTTCCCGTTCACCCGGCTGGTGCACGTGTGGAGCGCACCGATAGAATACTTGACCCGCCGGTATCAGGTGGTGCGCTCGAGACGTTAACGCCGAACCACGCCGGGTGGCGGCTTCGCCTTACCCGGCCTACCAAACCCGCACCCTACGTAGGCCGGGCAAGCGCCAGCGCCGCCCGGCGTGGCATGTATAAACATTGTTGACACATCAGAATCCCTCCGCCTATGATTGTGATACTTTGTATCGACATCTGGAGTATTTTTATGCCGCAAGTCACCGTTAAAAAATGGGGAAACAGCCCTTCTGTTCGGCTACCCGTTGCCGTTATGCGTGAGGCCGACCTGAACGTTGACGATGTGGTGAATATCAACGTTGATGATGAAGGACGCATTATTTTGACACCTGTCAGGAAGGACGAACCCTCGCTCGACTCACTGTTATCGGCCATCACGGATGACAATCTGCATCACGAAATCACATTTGGGGAACCGCAAAGTAAGGAGCTGTTGTAATGGACTACATACCGCAGGCTGGCGATATCGTCTGGCTTGAATTTGACCCACAGTCTGGACATGAACAGGCAGGACAACGCCCCGCCCTGGTTATTTCACCCGCCACCTACAACGGACGTACCGGCTTAATGCTCTGCTGTCCGCTGACGTCGCACATTAAGGGCTACCCCTTCGAAGTGGCTATCAGCGGCCCGCGGCGCAACGTCGCCCTTGCCGATCAGATTAAAAGCCTCGACTGGCGGGCACGTCGCGCAGTCAAAAAGGGAACCGCAACCGCCGAGGAACTGGATGCCGTAAGAATGCGGGCAAAGGTACTGATCGGCTAACAGCAAGGGGCGGATGCCCCTCCCCGCGTTATTTCCCCGCCTGCGGATGGGTGTCAAACCCGGCCATCACCGCGGTCAGTTCCGCCAGCGAAAATCCGTGCTTCACATCGTCCACTCCCAGCCCAAAGCGCTCCTGCATTACCTGATACAGCGCCGCCGCATCCGGCAGGTTCAGTTGTTCGACGGCGTGCCCGTCGTGCCAGTGGGTAAAGTGCAGGTTGGTGAGCGTCAGTTTGCCGCCGTCCGGCAGATGACGGCACATCAGCAGATGATGGCGAAAATGCGACTGCGGCCAGTGTGCCGACCAGAAATTGCCCATCACGTAGTCGGCCTGATATTGGGTGATCAGATCAAAGTGATACATCGACTGCCAGTGCTGGTGATGCCGGAACTGCAGCACCCAGTCATCACCGTCGTTGATCAGCCGATACTCCCCGTGCGGCGTAGTTTGTTCAAGGTCGGCCTGCAGACGGATCGGCGCAGTCAGGGTCTGTCCACCAAAGCCGACGTCGGCAATCCAGCGTTCACCGTTGAGTTCAACCAGCAGCAGACGATGGGTGCGCGGCGGCATCTGCGGGGGATTCGCCAGCACCACGCGGCCCAGCAGGCTGCGCACGCTGAACCCCACTTCACGCAGCACGCGTTCAAATAGACCGTTCTGCTCGAAGCAGTAGCCGCCGCGCCGGGCGGTGACCAGCTTGTCGACCAGGGATTGATCGTCAAGCTGGATCTCGCGCGGCAGCACCACGTCGATATTTTCAAACGGGATGGCGCTGTTATGCTGCAAATGCAGCGCCCGCAGGGTGTCGATATCCACAGCTGTGGTCTGCTGCCAGCCGATGCGGGCAAAGTACGCGGTCAAAAAAGAGGTCATGGTAGGCTTCCTTTAACAGTTCTTCCTTGTTTATAAACTATTTTTCCCGACCCACTGTGACAAAAGTGCTTTTTACCCCCGCGTGGAACGCTGCATGATCCCTAACGCCGTCAGCATCAGTACCAGCCCGGTCAACAGCGTCAGCGTGGCCATCGCCATTCCCTGCCCGACGGAACCCTGCTCAAACTGGCGCCAGATAAACACCGACACGGTTTGTGTACCCGCCGGGGCCAGCAGCAGCGAGGTCACCAGCTCCCGCGAGGCGATTGCAAACACCATCAGCATCGCCGCCAGCATCGCCGGGGATACCAGCGGCAGGACGATAAAGCGCAGCGCCTGGAACGCGGACGCCCCGTGCACCCGCGCGGCAGGTTCCAGATTGCCGCCAAGCTGGCGCAACGCGCTGCCAACGTAGCGCACCGGCCACGGCAGCAGCAAACAGCAGTACGACAGCAGCAAAATGGCCCAGCTGTTATACGGCGAGACCGGCCAGAACGGGCGGTTCCACAGCAAAATTAACCCCACCCCAACCACTACGCCGGGCAAGGCGGCCGGCATCAGCGACAGCGCATCCAGCAGGCCGCGCCCTTTTATCTTCTGCACCACCACCAGCCATGCGGCCAGCAGACCAAGCACCCCGGTGATACAGGCCGCCCCCAGCGCCAGCGACAGGCTGGTGCCGAGCGCCGACAGAGCATCTCCCTGCTGGCTGAACAGCGCCGCATAGTGGGCGGCGGTCACATTGCTGAGCGTCACCCCACCGGACAAGGTACCCAGCACGCCCGACAGTGCCATCGACGCCCCCGGCAGCACCACTGCGATCCCGCCGACCATCGCCATCATCAGCACCATCGGCCAGGCGAACACCCCGGCATTGGCACCGATATTCTCCGTCGGTTTACCGGTAATGCTGGTCACGTCCTGATTGCCGGTAAGTTTTTTCTGCAGCCACCAGGCGCTCAGGGCTATGGCCACCAGCACCACCGACAGCATTGAGGCTCCCGACAGGTCAATCGGCCAGTCGGCCAGTTTCTTTTCGATATCGGTGGTCAGCATCAGCACCCCCGCCCGACTGCCGAGCGCGGCAGGCACGCCATACTCCTCAATCGCCAGGGTGAACGAGAGCAACATCCCCGCCGCCAGCGATGGCGAGAGCATCGGCAGCGTGATATGCCAGAACGCCCGCCCCGCGCTGGCACCGTGCACCTGGGCGACCAACGTCAGACGTTGTCCGCTGGCCAGCAGGCTGCGCGACACCGCAAAGTAGACCACCGGGAAAATGTTCAGCGCCATCACCAGCACAATCCCGGTCTGGCTGAACAGCGGATCGTTGAGGTTAGCCCCCGTCAGCTGCTGCAGATAACCGTTGGTTTGCAGCACCAGCATCCACGACAGCGCGGCAATGTACGGCGGGGTGAGAAACGGGATCAGAAACAGCAGATCCCACAGGCGCGGCACCGGCAGGTTAAACAGCCCCCGCGCCACGCCAAGGGGAAAGCCAATCAGGGCGCTGACCAGCGCCACGCCAAGACCGACCTGCAGCGTACCACCGAGCATGGTCGGCAGCTGTGGCTCGGCCAACAGCGTACTGATACCGCTGAATGCACCGGAAAGTTGCCCGGCGCTGAACAGCGGAAACACCGCCTGCAGCACGATAAAAACGAGGGGGAACGCCACCAGAATCACCAGTAGCGCCAGCGTCATCACAGACAAAAATCTCTGATTCACAAGCTTTCCTGAAGACGGGGTTGCCCCCGCCGTGATTATAAGGTGAAGAGTGCGTTAAAACGCTTGAGGATGTCGCTGCGCTCGCTGGTTCCGTCGCTTTTGGTCGGCAGGATTTTCAGGTCGTTAAGCAATGGGCGTTTGGCCTGCACGTCTTCGCGCGCCGGCATCAGCCAGGCATCGGCCACCATCGCCTGGCCTTCTGCTGACAAGACGTAGTCGACAAAGGCTTTCGCGTCGTCGGCGTGCTGGGTCGTTTTGAGGATCATCATCGGACGCGGGGCAATGACCGTGCCGCTGGCCGGGAAGATCACTTTCAGCGATTCGCCCTGGCTGATGTTGCCATAAGAGACATAGTCCACCGCGCCGAATACCGCCGCTTTAGCCCCCTGCATCACCGGCGTTACCGCCTGCGCATTCGGGCCGCTGACGACCATGCCGTTGTTTTTCAGCTCATCAAACAGCTTCCAGGCGTTGTCGCCCATCCCGTTTTGCAGTCCGATCAGCAGATCCAGCGACGCGCCGGACAGCGCCGGGTCTGGGGTGGTGACTTTGCCTTTAAAGGCGTCGGTGGTCAGATCCTGCCACTCTTTGGGCTCCGGGGTGCCGCTTTTGGTGTTCCAGACGATCCCCAGCGCCGAAATGCCCTGTGCCACATAGTCGGCTGATTTCAGGTCTGCAGGCACTTTCGCCGCATTGGCGCTTTGGTACGGCAGCAGCCAGCCGCGATTGTGCAGATCTTCCGCCGTATCCCAGGAGGCGGAGATCAGAATATCGGCCTGCGGATTGGCCTGTTCGGCTTCGAGGCGCGCCATCACTTTGCCGGTGGTCGCCTGGAAGATATCGACTTTAACGCCGGTTTTCTTTTCAAAGCCGCTAGCCAGATTTTTTGCCAGCGATCCCGGCCCGGCGGTGTAGACGGTCAGCGCGTGGGCGCTGGACATCATGACGGACGATAATGCCATGGCTAACAGCACTCCCTTTTTCACAGACATAGTGGTTTTCATGCGTACTCCCCTGAGGTTGAAATCAAACGATCGGCAGCGATGCTGCCAGCAGACAAATGCACGATCCGGTCGGCGAGGATTTCTGCTTCCCGGCGGTCGTGGGTGACATAAACGGCGGTGGTCCCGAGCTGGCGCAGCAGTGTGGCCATCTCCTGACACAGCGACTCGCGCAGTTCGCTATCGAGATTGGAGAGCGGCTCGTCAAACAGCAGCACCCGCGGTTCAGCCACAATGGCGCGGGCCAGGGCCACACGCTGCTGCTGTCCGCCGGATAAGCCTGCCGGTTTACGCCCGGCGAATTCGCTTAAGCCGACGCGCGACAGGGCCTGCGCTACGCGGTTTTCCCGTTCTGAACGCGCCACGTTGCGCATCTTCAGCGGAAACATCACATTTTGCGCCACCGTCATATGCGGCCAGAGGGCGTAATCCTGGAACACCATGCCGATATCCCGGGCCTGGGGCGGCAGCGACCAACCGCTTTTCGCTACCAGCCGATCGGCAAAGTGAATTTCGCCATTCGCCGGCTCAGTTAACCCGGCCAGCAGACGCAGGAGAGTGCTTTTTCCACAGCCCGACGGCCCCAGAAGCGCAACCACGCTCCCCGGCTCGATATGCAGATCGATTTGATTTAAAACAGTGTTCGCGCCAAAAGCGTACGACACGCCATTGAGCGTTATGGAGGTGAGCATTTTGTTATCCTCTTTGGGATTTGATGCTCGCCACTGTAGGCAGCTTATGTGACGAATACATGACGCGTTTGTTGCAACTTGATTTTCGATGCCTTTCAGCCGTTTAATGCTCAGACGCCTATTGTGAGGAACCCCCATGAGCCACTTTCGCCCCGTCGAGTTAATGCATGCCAGCCGCCTGTTGAATCACGGCCCGACCATCCTGATCACCAGCCGGGACGACACCCTCGGCCGCCGCAACGTGATGGCTGCCGCCTGGTCGATGCCGGTGGAGTTTGAACCGCCGCGCATCGCCATCGTGGTGGACAAAAGCGCCTGGTCGCGGGAGTTGATTGAACGCAGCGGCATGTTTGGCATCGTGGTTCCCGGCGTCGCGGCCACCAACTGGACCTACGCGGTGGGCAGCGTCAGCGGGCGCGATGAGGACAAATTCAACTGCTACGGGATCCCGACGATAGCGGGCCCGGTGCTGGGCTTACCAGTGATCGAAGAGAAGTGTCTGGCGTGGATGGAGTGCCGCCTGCTGCCCGCCACCTCAGCGGCGGAAAAATATGACACCCTGTTTGGCGAAGTGGTTTCTGCGGCCGCAGATGAGCGCGCGTTCGTCGCCGGACGCTGGCAGTTCGACGATGATAAGCGCAATACCCTGCATCATCTCGGTGCCGGAACCTTTGTCACCAGCGGCAAACAGGTGAAGGCCCCGAATCAGTCCAGCTAGTATGTCCGGTAAGGTATGTGCAGGCGATCCAGCAGGTTGGTGAAATCCTGTACCGCGATGAACACCACCGCACCTTTACCGAGAATAACGTTGGTGATCACCCCTACCGTCTCCCCGGTTAGGCTGTCGATCACCGGCCCACCGGACATACCCGAGACGGCCCCCGCGCCGGTAATGACCCCGTAATAGCAACCGTCGCGCTTTAAGAAGCCGTCGATGGTGCCATTACTGGATTTAGGCAAGCTGTTGATGGCGCTGTAGCCGAACAGCATGACGCTGCGCCCTCTCCGGGCGAAAGCCAGCTTGTGCAACGGCTTGCCGACGTTATTGCGGGCAATCACCGCCACGTCGCAAAGAGGATGTTGTGCGCGAATAGACTTCAGCAGCGGGACGGCGACGTGCGCCGCCGTAAGCGAGAGTGTGTCCGTTACCGGAAAGGCGCTGCCCTGGATCCCACCGACAAACCAGTTCAACGGGGCAGGCAGGCCGATATACACCATATCAACCTGTCTAGTGGCGGCAAAGTCGGTGCTGCTGGTGCCTGACATGACCACACACCCCAGTAGTAGAACCGGGGCCGTGAGTGCGAAGAGAGCAAAGATGAGACACTTCATGGTTTCACCTTCCAGGCCAGTCGCGGCGCGCATGCCACACGAAAAAGGGCGACAGCATGCTGCTCTCGCCCTTTTGTACTTTAGCCTTTCGGGTTTACTTTGACGTTAGTTCCAATGGCTTACTTTTTCTCGCGTCCGGCGATAATCTCATCCGCCACATTGCGCGGTGCTTCCGCATAATGGTGGAACTCCATGCTGTAGGTGGCGCGCCCCTGCGACATCGATCGCAGCGTGGTGGCGTAGCCAAACATCTCTGCCAGCGGGACATCAGCGCGGATAATCTGGCTGCCGTAACGCTCATCCATGCCCTGCACCAGCCCACGGCGGGAAGAGAGATCGCCCATGATGTTCCCGGCGTACTCTTCCGGCGTTTCGACTTCGACGTGCATCATCGGCTCGAGGATCACCGGGTTCGCTTTACGCGCCCCGTCTTTAAAGCCGAAGATCGCCGCCATGCGGAAGGCCAGCTCCGACGAATCGACGTCGTGATACGACCCAAACGTCAGGGTCGCTTTGACATCCACCACCGGATAGCCTGCCAGCACGCCGCTGTTGATGGCTTCCCGCAGCCCTTTTTCCACCGACGGGATGTACTCGCGCGGCACCACGCCGCCTTTGGTGGCATCGACAAACGCAAATCCGCTGCCCGGCTCCTGCGGTTCGAGACTCAGGACCACGTGTCCGTACTGCCCTTTCCCGCCGGACTGGCGCACAAATTTGCCTTCGATATCGTGCACCGCTTTGCGGATAGTTTCGCGATACGTCACCTGCGGGCGGCCAATATTCGCCTCGACGCCAAACTCGCGCTTCATGCGGTCGACAATGATCTCGAGATGTAGCTCGCCCATCCCAGAGATAATCGTCTGGCCGGACTCCTCATCGGTATGCAGATGGAACGAGGGATCTTCTGCTGCCAGACGGTGCAGCGCGATGCCCATTTTCTCCTGATCGGCCTTGGTTTTCGGCTCAATCGCCAGCGAAATCACCGGATCCGGAAACTCCATCCGCTCGAGGGTGATTACCGCATTCGGGTCGCTCAGGGTGTCGCCGGTGGTGACATCCTTCAGCCCAACGCAGGCGGCAATATCCCCGGCCCGCAGCTCGTCCACGTCATGCCGGTCGTTAGCGTGCATCAGCACAATACGGCCGATGCGCTCTTTCTTGCCTTTCACCGGGTTGTACACCGCATCGCCTTTTTTCAGCACCCCGGAGTAGACGCGGATAAAGGTCAGTTGGCCGACGTAAGGGTCGCTCATCAGCTTAAACGCCAGCGCCGAGAACGGCTCGTCATCGCTGGGGTGACGCTCGGCGTGTTCGCCCTTTTCATCCACGCCGTCAATAGCGGGCACGTCAAGGGGCGACGGCATCAGTTCGATTACCGCGTCGAGCATGCGCTGCACGCCTTTGTTTTTAAATGCGCTGCCGCACAGCATCGGCTGGATTTCGCCCGCCACGGTGCGTTTGCGTAACCCGCTGACGATCTCGACTTCATCCAGATCGCCCGTTTCCAGATATTTGTCCATCAGCGCGTCGGTGGCTTCAGCCGCAGCCGAGACCATTTTTTCTCGCCACTGCTGCGCGGTCGCACGCAATTCATCCGGGATCGGCGCATAGCTGAAGGTCATTCCCTGGGTGGCGTCATCCCAGATAATGGCGCGCATTTTAATGAGATCGACCACGCCGGTGAAGTGCTCTTCTGCCCCGATGGGGATCACAATGGGTACCGGATGGGCTTTCAGACGGTCGATCATCATCTGCACCACGCGAAAGAAATCGGCGCCCTGGCGATCCATCTTGTTGACAAAGGCAATGCGCGGGACGCGGTATTTATTGGCCTGTCGCCAGACGGTTTCGGACTGAGGCTGCACGCCGCCCACCGAGTCATAGACCATCACCGCACCGTCGAGAACGCGCATGGAGCGTTCCACTTCGATGGTGAAATCCACGTGCCCGGGGGTGTCAATAATGTTGATCCGGTGCGGCTCATAGCTGCGGTCCATACCGGGCCAGAAGCAACTCACCGCTGCAGAGGTAATGGTGATCCCACGCTCCTGCTCCTGCGCCATCCAGTCAGTGGTTGCCGCGCCATCGTGGACTTCACCCAGCTTGTGGCTCATCCCGGTGTAAAACAGGATGCGCTCCGTGGTGGTCGTTTTACCGGCATCGATATGCGCGGAGATACCGATGTTGCGATAACGTTCGAGGGGGATGGGTCGGGGCATGATGCGTCCTTAGTCAGTTGACATATAATTCGCGGCCAGGATAGCCGCGTGTTGATATGTAGATTATAATAGTCCTATTGTACGAGTATATTCGAACTATTTTTTTAAGGCCTGAACTATCAATGACATTGATAAGGCTTATCACTGCACCAGGAAGAGTATGATTGCCAACCACCCCGAAACTGAACAAATCACGCTGGAGAACGTTTTACTGGCTCTCGGTAACCCGCTGCGGCTGGCGATCATCGGCCAGCTGGCCGACGGCAGCGAGTTAAGCTGCAACGCGCTGCGCCCGCAGGAGGTCGCAAAATCGACCATGACCCACCACTGGCGCGTGCTGCGCGACAGCGGCGTTATCTGGCAGCGCCCACAGGGGCGGGAAAATATCATTTCGTTACGGCGGGAAGATCTGGATGCCCGCTTCCCTGGGCTGCTGGAGACATTGCTGCGGGTGATGTGTCAGGAGGCGTAGTGCCCCGCCGGGTGGCGGCTGCGCCAGTCTCACCACTGCATTTACACTTCTCTAATATATGATTGCTACTCAAAGGTTAAGAATGAAAAAAATAACGCCTGAATATACGTCTGTTGATTTATCTGGTTGGGCAAGGAAGGAGCACTTTGAGGTATTTCAGTCTTTTGCTCAATCTACATTTAACCAGACGGTTCAAATAGACATTACCGCGCTGCTTAAGCATGTAAAAGACGTGGGCTGGAAATTTTACCCTACTATTATTTCCCTGCTCGCCAACGTGATGAACAACCATACGGAGTTCCGTATGGCCATGAAAGATAATGAACTTATCATCTGGGATGAGGTTCACCCAAGCTATACGATATTCCATCATGACACAGAGACTTTTTCATCAGTATGGAGTCATTACGATGGTAATATTCACCACTTCCAGAACACTTATTCAGAAGACGTTGCACGTTACTCTGATAACCATGCTTATTGGCCTAATGAACAGTCGCGGGAAAATGTATTTTTCATCTCGGCTAACCCCTGGGTGAGCTTTACCTGTTTTAATATGAACATTGCGAATATGCAGAACTTTTTCGCCCCGATGTTCACGTTGGGGAAATACTACCCGCAAGATGAAAAAGTATTATTGCCTGTCTCGGTTATGGTCCATCATTCCGTGTGCGATGGTTTCCATGTGGGACGAATGTTCATTGAGTTACAAAAGATGTGTAATGACATTGTGCGCTATTCAGAAGAACACAAAGCCTTGTAAACAAACCGCTGCACAAAATCGGCGATATCGTCTTCGACCATTTGACATTTTTCAGCCGTGGGACGGACGCTGAGCAACTCGGCGTATCCGTTCAGGAGTGCCACCAGCTGGCGGGTGGTGCGCCGGGCATCACTGTCGCGGAACGCGCCGTTGTTTATCCCTTCTTCAATGATGGCGCAGACCACCCCGCTCCACTCCTCGGTAATGCCTTCGACCAGCTCGGCGTAAGCCGCATTATGAATGGCTAACTGCCAGGTTGAGCTGTACAACTGCCAGGCGGCATCAGGCTCCAGCGGCAGGAAGTTTTCGATCAACTGCTCCATTTTTTGCACCGAGGTTAACGCGGCGATCTGCTGACTAAACGTCTGCAGCTCGTCGCGCATATACCTGTCCAGCGCCGCAATACACAGCACCTGCCAGTTGCTGAAATAGTGATAGGTGTGGCTGCGCGAGATCCCTAACGATTCCGTCAGCTCACGGGTGGTGACGTTGGCGATGCCCTTCTCCAGAAACAGGGCGATGGCACCGTCCAGAATCCTGGCTTTTAACGTCTCTTTTGCTTCTTTCATCATCACGCCCACGTTGACTTTGAGCAACCGCTCAAATAGACTCATCTCGAAATTTGAGCAACCGCTCAAGTTCATCTTAACAGAAAATTGTATGCTTACCTTAAAAAATGCGGCCCCTGCCGCAGCCCCAAACAGCGCAGTGAAAACGCTCAAATTACTGGGTCAACGCCATAGCCGTAAACTCATTCTCACCTTTTTATTGGTCGCCGCAGAAAACATCACGCTGCTGCTGTACCCCCTGCTGGCGGGGTTTGCCATCAATGCCATTGTCTCCGGCCAGGCGCTGCACGCCGTGCTGTATGCGGTAATGGTCTTTATGATGTGGGCCATCGGTGCGGCACGACGCAGCATCGATACCCGTACCTTTGCGCGCATTTATGCCGAACTGGCGGTGCCGGTTATTCTTGCCCAGCGTGAAGAGCAGCACAGCGCCTCAACAATTGCCGCACGCGTTGCCCTGTCGCGGGAGTTTGTCGATTTTTTCGAGAAACATTTGCCGGTACTGGTGACGTCAGTGGCATCCATTATCGGTGCCGCAGTGATGCTGCTCCTGCTGCAGTTCTGGACCGGCGTCGCCTGTCTGATGATCCTGGTGTTTTTTGCCCTGTTTTTACCGGGCTTTACCCGCAGAAACGAAGACCTGTTCCTGAGGCTGAACGATCGGCTGGAAAAAGAGGTGGCGTTCGTCAACAGTGCGCCAGAAATGTCGCTGTTCCGGCACTACGACGTGCTGGCCCGGCTGAGGATCAAGCTGTCAGATCGGGAAGCGATCGGTTATTTGTCGATTGGGACAATCACCGCGATTTTATTTGCCAGCACCATCCTGACGATGTCGTTCCAGGGGGGATTAGATGCCGGTCATATCTATTCGGTGATGACCTATATGTGGATGTTTGCCATGAGTCTCGATGACGGGCCGCAGCTGCTGGAGAAATATTCGCAGCTGAAAGACATCGGCAAGCGGGTGAATACCCGTACGATTTAAACTGCCTGTATCCCCTCACCGCAACGATGAGGGGATCGCCGACTTACATCGAGTAGCCCGGCTTTTTAATCAGCTCGTCCAGCTTCGGGCCGATCTCCGTATCCCAGACCTGCGCTTTCCAGTCGGCTTGCTGCACTTGCTGCAGCGCAACGGACACGGAACCGTCTTTACTGTTCAGATGACGAATAATCACCTCGGCGATATCCGCCGCCAGGGCGGTTTTTTGCTCGTCATTCAGCTCGCGGGGAAAACATTTGATATCTACGTGTGGCATGGGCAGGGCTCCTGTGTAATGGGCTTTCCAACCTATCAGATTATTTCGTTGTCTTTTAACACCTTGTGCAGTTTCGGGAGCTGACACACGCTATCGGCAATCGCGTTTATCTTCGGGGTATTGGCCGCAAACCACTGCGCGCGCGGTCCCCAGCTGCGCATCACGCACAGATAGCAGTCGATCAGGGTGAGCTGCTCGCCAAGCGCCCAGGGGCCGGCTTTCAGATGGTTATCCAGCCACAGATACAGCGATTTACGGTAGGCAATGCAGTTTTGCTCGAGCTGCTCGGGGGCATCCGGCGACCAGCGTTCCGGGTAGTCCGCGTATGTGAACGTCGGGTAGACATTCGCCACCAGCCACACCAGCAGGCGCTGGAACTGCTGACGTTCCACGCGCCCGACGGGCGGCGCCAGATCGGGACAGCGATCCAGCACCATCAGCGCGATGGCGGCGGTTTCAGTCATGATCTCGCCATTTTCCAGCTCCAGGGTCGGCACCTGACACAGCGGATTGCGTTTTTCCAGCAGTTCACGCTGCGGGCCGGGTGAATCGAAACCGTCGACATTAATAAACTGGTACGGAATATCGGCCAGGGTCAGCATCAGCTCACTGATTGCAGAGCCCCAGCCCGGAACACCATAGACTTTGATCATGCGGCCTCCACCTGAGGGTAAACCCTCAGTGTAGAGCAACTTCAGTAGGTGATCCCCGGCGGATTGACCGCCGACTGCGCCACCGCTTCGCCCTCCTCGCCCCAACGCGCCAGCACCTGCTGATATTCACCACGTTGGATCGCGCCGTCGAGCGCAGCCTGCAGGGCAAACACCAGCTGGTTGCCCTTTTTGGTGGTCGTCGCGACGTACGCCTTTTTCGGCCCTAAGCCCACAACGCGGGTTTTGCCGGTCAGCGCCGCTTTGTAAGCCGAGACCGACTGCGGCCCGAAGAACACATCTGCCCTGCCGGACTGGATATACAGGTTGCCGGAGGCGTCATCGGTCAGGTAGATCGGCAGCGCCGGTTCGCGTCCGGCGTTTTTATTCTCTTCGTTCCAGCCCAGCAGGATCCGCTCCTGATTAGTCCCCGAGCCGACGATCACCTTTTTACCGGCCAGATCGGCAGCGCTTTTAATCGCCTGCACCTCACTGGTGGATTTCACCGAGAAGGCCAGCGAATCCACGCGGTAGGTCGCAAAATCAAACTTCTGTTTACGCTGCTCGGTCACCGCAATGTTGACCAGCGCCACGTCGTAACGCCCGGAGCTGATGCCCAGCGGCCAGTCTTCCCACGCGGTCGGCACCAGCTTGAGTTTAAGCCCGAGGCTACCCGCCAGCAGCCGCGCGATATCCGGGTCGCTGCCGATACGGGTACGGTTATCGCTGGCCAGCAGCGCCAGCGGCGGTGAGTTCAACGCCGAAATCGCCACCGTCAGGGTGCCAGGCTCGACGAATTTATAGTTGACGGGGATCTTCGCCACCGCCTGCGGATCAACCGTCACCGGCAGCGGCTGCTCGTTGGCGCTTAAATCAATCGCCGCGTGGCTGACAGACGCCGCCGCTAACAGCGCCAGAAATCCATATTTCATCTTCTCTCCTCACAGCACTTTTGACAGGAACTGCCGCGTTCGCGCGTGCGACGGACGGTTCAATACCGCGTCGCTGCTCCCTTGCTCAACAATTTTGCCATCGACCATAAACACCACCTGGTCCGCCACTTCGCGGGCAAAGCCGATCTCGTGGGTCACCACCACCAGCGTGGTGCCGGAGCGGGCCAGCTTTTTGATAACGTCCAACACCTCGCCCACCAGCTCGGGATCCAGCGCCGACGTCGGTTCATCAAACAGCATTACTCGTGGGCGCAGCGCCAGCGCACGGGCGATGGCAATGCGCTGCTGCTGCCCGCCGGAGAGATGCCGTGACCAGGCATCGGCTTTATCGCGCAGGCCAACCACGTCCAGCAGACCGTAAGCCCGCTCCACCGCCGCTTTGCGGCTCAGCTGTTTATGAGCGATCGGCGCTTCAATCAGGTTCTCCAGCACCGTCAGGTGCGGGAACAGGTTGAAGTTCTGGAACACGTAGCCAACGTTGACCCGCTGCCTGAGGATCTCTTTCTCTTTCAGCTCAAACAGCTTGTCGCCCTGGCGACGATAGCCGATGTAATCCCCGTCAATCTGGATAAAGCCTTCATCCACACGCTCGAGGTGGTTGATGGTGCGCAGCAGCGTTGATTTACCCGAGCCGGACGGCCCGAGGATCACGGTGACGGAACCGGGCGGGATCTCCAGCGAAACGTTATCCAGCGCCTTGTGGCGGCCAAAGAATTTGCTGACCCCGGTAATCGAAATATGTCCTTCAGGAGAGGCTTGCATGGACGGGCTCCTGTGCAGTTTGGGTGGTAACGGAACGGGTCCGGCTGGACGCGCGGGACTGATTTACCGCCGAGCGGCGCTCGCTGCGGGCCAGGGCGCGTTCAACCACGTGCTGGATAATCGACAGCACGGTGGTGATCACCAGATACCAGACGGCACCGACCATCAGCAGCGGGATCACCTCCTGGGTGCGGTTGTAGATCATCTGAATGGTGTAGAACAGTTCCGGCATCGCCAGCACGTACACCATCGCCGTGCCCTTGGCGAGGCTGATGATTTCGTTAAAGCCGGCCGGCAAAATGGTGCGCAGCGCCTGGGGCAGAATAATGCGCAGGGTCCGCCGCCAGGCCGGTAAACCGAGTGCCGCTGCCGCTTCGTACTGGCCGTGATCGACCCCGACAAAGCCGCCGCGAATGATTTCTGCGGTGTAAGCGCTCTGCACCAGCGTTAGCCCGACCACGGCGGTCGAGAACTGCCCCAACACGTTGATGGTTTCGAAACTGCCCCACGTAATGCTAGTAAAGGGCACCCCGAGCGACAGGGTGTCGTACAGGTAAGAGAAGTTGTAGAGGATGATCAGCACCACGATCAGCGGCAGCGAGCGAAACAGCCAGATGTAGCCCCAGGCCAGGCTGCTTAAGAGCCACGAGGACGACAGCCGCGCCAGTGCCAGTAGCCCGCCGATCACCACGCTCAGCGCGGTGCCAATCAGGGTCAGCAACAGCGTCTGGCCTACGCCTTCGAGGATCACCGGGTCGAAGAACCAGCGCGCAAACACTGCCCACTCCCAGCGCGGGTTAAAGGCCACCGACTGCACGACAATCGCCAGTACAAACAGCGCGACAACGGCGCCAACGGTGCGCAGTGGGTAGCGCGCCGGGACCACTTTGATGGTTTCAACGTTGTTCATCGTCGTTCCTCATGCAGATTTACTGAACGCTTCGCGTACCAGCGTTTTGGTGAAGCGCAGCCGCCCGTCAAACGGCGGCTGGCTGTACTCTTCCGGGTCGCGGGCCAGGTCAAACTGCGCCGCGTAGCCCTGGCTCAGGTACAGCCGCACCGCTTCCGGCTGACGAAAACCGGTGGTGAGGTACATCTGGCTGTAACCCGCCTGTACCGCGCGGCGCTCCAGCTCGTGCACCACTTTGGCGGCAAGCCCCTGCTGGCGCAGGGTTTTGTCGGTCCAGATGCGTTTGATCTCGGCGGTCTGCTCATCAAAGGGCTTGTATGCCCCGGTGGCGATGATGTTTCCATCGCGCTCCAGCACGATAAACAGCCCCTGCGGCGGCAGATACCATTCGGTCAGTTCGACTTCGGCGTCTTTAGCAAAATAGTCCCCGTAGCGGGCCGCGTATTCACCGAACAGCCCGTCTATCACGGGCTGAAGATCGGCGTCCTCTGGCGATACGTCGCGAAAAAGGTCGCTCATAAACACTCCTTAATCGCCCAGACCGGCCGGGTTGACTTCAGAGCCCGGAATGCGCTCCACCCCTTCTCCCCAGCGGTTCAGCACTTTGTCGTAGTCGCCGTTTTTGATCACCCCGTTGAGCGCGGTCTGCACCGGTTCAGCCAGTCCGCTGCCTTTTTTGAGGGTCACCGCGATGTGGGCGGCTTTCGGCCAGCCGCCGTCCACGCTGCCCACCAGCTTGGTTTTGCCGTTCAGCGCCGCTTTCCATGCACCAATCACGTTCGGGCCAAAGAAGGCATCCGCACGACCGGACTGCAGGGCCAGGGTCTGAGCGGCATCATCCTTGGTATAGATCGGGGTGAACGGCTTGAGGCCTTTCTTCTGGTTTTCGGCATCCCACGCCAGCAGGATCGCCTCCTGGTTGGTGCCGGAACCCACGATGATCCGCAGCCCGGCGATGTCTTCCGCCTTCTCGAGGTTTTTGATGGTGCTGGTCGATTTGACGTAGAAACCGAGGGAATCTTTGCGGTAGGTGGCAAAGTCGAACTTCTCTTTGCGATCTTTGGTGACGGTGATGTTGCTGATCGCCGCATCGTATTTCCCGGAGGTGACGCCCAGCGGCCAGTCTTCCCACGAGGTTGGGACGATGTTCAGCTCCAGCCCGAGGCTGTCGGCAACCAGACGGGCGATATCCGCCTCGCTGCCGATCAGGGTTTTGTTGTCGTCAGCAAACACGGTTAATGGCGGCTGGCTCAGCCCGGCAATTGCCACCGTGAATTTCCCGGGTACCGCGGGTTTAAAGCTGGCCGGGATCAGGGCGATGGCTTCCGGGTTCTTTGCCGTATTGATCGGCGTTTTATTGGCCTCGAGGCTGACGCCGGTGCCGTTAATGTTGACGTTCTCTGCCCAGACGGCAGGGGTAAAGGCCAGCGCAAGCGCCAGAACAAGCGATGATTTATGCATAGCAGGTGTCTCTTATAGTGTGATTATTGTTGTGTGAACTGATTTGCAGGCTGGTCTAATCCCAGGCTCTCACGCAGGGTGGTGCCGGGGTATTCGGTGCGGAACAGGCCGCGCGCCTGCAGCAGCGGCACCACCTGATCGACAAAGCGCGGGAAGGTGTCCGGCGTGCCGCCCTGGATGATAAAACCGTCCGCGGCGTAACCGTCGAACCACTGCTGCAATCCGTCGGCGACCTCTTCCGGCGTACCGGCAAAGCGCGGTCGCGGCGAGGCGGCTTCCAGCGCCACCTGGCGCAGAGTCAGATTGCGCGCGCGGGCGTTACGCTTGATCTCATCGGTGGTGCTGCGAAAGCTGTTTTGCCCTAAATCACCGATGTCCGGGAAGGGTTCATCGAGCGGATACTGACTAAAATCGTGGTGCTCAAAGTAGCGGCCGAGATAGTTCAGGGCATCGGTTATCGACACCAGCGCGGCGGTGGTTTGATACTGCTGCTCCACGTCGGCGGCGTCGTTGCCAACAATCACGCTCACCCCCTGGAAGATATGCAGTTCGTCAGCCCGGCGGCCGTGCTGTTTCAGCTGACTTTTCACGTCGTGCCAGAACGCCTGCGCCTCTTCATAGGTGTCGTGATGGGTAAAGATGGCGTCCGCGTGTTTAGCGGCCAGCTTTTTGCCGTCGTCCGAGGCCCCGGCCTGGAAGACAATCGGCCTGCCCTGCGGCGTGCGGCCAATGTTCAGCGGTCCGGCGACCTTAAAGAAATCGCCGTGGTGATCGAGGGTGTGCAGCTTTTGCGGATCAAAGAACTGCCCGCTCTCCTTATTGCGCACAAAGGCATCGCCCTCCCAGGAATCCCACAGCCCTTTCACTACGTCGAGATACTCATCGGCAATGCGGTAGCGCAGAGCGTGCTCCGGGTGCTGGTCGCGGGAAAAGTTCTTCGCCGATCCTTCCAGCGGCGAGGTCACCACGTTCCAGCCTGCCCGGCCGTTGCTCAGATGGTCGAGGCTGGCAAACTGGCGCGCCACGGTGAACGGTTCGCTGTAGGAGGTCGACAAAGTGCCGACCAGCCCGAGGCGCGAAGTGATTGTCGCCAGCGCCGACAGAACGGTCAGCGGTTCAAAGCGGTTGAGAAAATGCGGGATCGATTTCTCGTTGATGTACAAGCCATCGGCGACAAACAGGAAGTCGAGCTTGCCGGCCTCTGCCTTCAGAGCCGTCTCTTTGACAAACTCAAAATTGATGCTGGCATCGGCGGTAGCCGCCGGGTGGCGCCAGGCCGACATATTCCCTGATGCGCCATGTAAAATGGTGCCCAGTCGCAGCTGTCGTGTTGCGGACATATTCACTCCTTCACTTAAAGTTGATTCAGGGCTTTTTCCGCAAGCTGGGCGAAATACCGCGCGGCGGGTTCGATTAAGGCTTCATCCGGGTTAAAGGCCGGGTGATGCAGACCATACGGGCTGGCGCTGCCGATGCTGACGAAAGCACCAGGAATGTGTTGCAGGTAGACGGCAAAATCTTCTCCCCCCATATGCAGTTCGGCGTGGTGGGTTTCGTAACCGCTCTCGCGCGCCACCGAGGTGGCAAAGTCAGCCCATACCACATCGTTAACCAGCGCGGTCGGCCCGGCATACCAGGTGATGTCGATTTGCGCGGCAAAGGCGCTGGCAAACCCGGCGGCGATCTCAGACACCCGGGCTTTGACGTTTTGCTGCACCTCGGTGCGATGGGTACGCAGCGTGCCTTCCAGCTCGACGCTCTCCGGCAGCACGTTCCAGGTGTTGCCTCCGGTAATGCGCGTTACGCTCAGCACCACCGAATCCAGGGTATTCACGTTGCGGCTGGCAACGCTTTGCAGGGCGGTCACCAGCTGGCTGGCAAGCACAATGGCATCGTTACCTTCGTGTGGACGGGCGGCGTGCGCCCCTTTGCCGGTAATGCGGAAGATAAAGCGGTCGACGTTGGCGTAAAACGGCCCGCCGCGGGTGGCAAAGCTGCCCACCGGCAGGCCGGGTTCGTTGTGCATGCCGAAGATAGCGCTGACGTCACGCAGGGCTCCGGCGCGAACCAGGCTTTTAGCCCCGCCAAAGTTCTCTTCCGCTGGCTGAAACAGGATCCGCACCCGACCATTGAGCGAGGCTTCCCGCGCTTTCAGCTGTAAAGCGGCACCGAGGATCACGCTGGTGTGGATATCGTGTCCGCAGGCGTGCATCACCCCTGCGCGTTGTGAACTGAAAGGCACCCCGCTGCGCTCCTCAATTGGCAGGGCATCAATGTCGGCGCGCAGGGCGATGCGTTTGTCGCCCTCGCCAATCTCAGCCACCACGCCGGTATGCAGATCGTAAGGCAGCACGTTAATACCGGCATCGCCCAGCCACTGGCGCAGGCGCGCGGTGGTATCGACTTCTTCCCCGGAGAGTTCCGGGTGCTGGTGCAGTTCGCGACGCCAGGCGATCAGCTGTTGTCCAAAGCTCATACCGCCACCTTCCGGTGCTGGCGAGCCTCGGCCAGCAGACGCAGCGATTGCACCCGGGCAGCGCCATCCGCCACCGGCGTATCGATAATGAATTCGTCAATGCCCCACTGCTGATGCAGCGCGTCCAGCTTCTCCAGTACCGATTCGGCGGTGCCTGCCAGCAGCGACTGCGCGCGACGGGCAATGCGCAGCGGCTCGCTTCCGGCCTGGCGGGCAAAGGCATACGCCTGCTCTTCGCTGGCGACGGTGACCCGCTGGCCGTTGGCCAGCTCCACGCCCCACACTTCTACCGCCTCTGCCAACGCCTCGGCCTGCGCCTGGGTCGGGGCTACAATCGCCTGTACCGCAACAACCACCTCGCGGAAACTGTGCGCCCGCCAGGTGGTAATCACCTCGCGCAGCAGCTCAGGGTCGCCGTTAAGATGGGCAGCAAAGACAAAGTTCCAGTTGAGGCTGGCGGCGAGGCGCGCGCTCTCGGCGCTGGCTCCCAGCAAAAAGCCCTGGGCAGGCACTTGCGGCAGCGGCGTGGCACGAACCGCCTCTTCTTCTGCCAGCGCAGTCGGGTGTAACCAGCCGTCGAGCTGCGCCAGTTGGGTCGCAAAATCGCCTTTCTCCTGCTGATTCAGCCCCTGCTGTAACGCCCGGGTAGAGAGCGGCAGCCCGCCCGGCGCTTTACCTACGCCCAGGTCGACGCGACCCGGTGCAATCGCCGCCAGCAGGTTGAAGTTTTCGGCCACTTTATACGGGCTGTAATGCTGGAGCATCACGCCGCCGGAACCAACGCGGATGCGTTTGGTCTGCCCGAGGATCCAGGCAATCAGCAGCTCAGGCGACGGACTCGCCAGCTGCGGGGTGTTATGGTGTTCGGCAATCCAGAAGCGGTGATAACCGAGCGCCTCTGCCTGCTGCGCAAGGCTTAAGGTGCGCGCCAGCGCATCGGCGGCCGTTTCGTTTTCCGCGACAGGACTTTTATCCAGAATGCTGATTCGCCATGACATGTTGCAATCTCGTTTGACTAAACATGTCGCCATTATTAAGGGGCGATTTCACCTCTGAGAAACAATTAATTTACATTTGGTTTGCCGGATTTCAGATATACAACGCCAGCTTAGCGGGCGGTCTGTAAGCTGGCGATCAGCGCATCGGCCTGCTGGCGGGAGGTGATCCGCACGAAGCGGATGTGGGCGTAAGCGGGATTATCCATGTCGGCCTGGTAGCGAATACGGTTGCTGCGCCAGGTTTTGAGGGTCCAGATAAGGATCGATTCGCGGCTTAGAAACGAACGGCGAAAGCTTTCCCGATTGCCGGTGCCGGGCCATAGCTCCTGCTGGGTCCAGGCGCGTTGTATCGCCCGCGTCACCGCCTGGTGCAGCGTGCGGGCAAAACCATAATCCACCCACACCACCAGATCGATCTCGCGCCACTTAATCGCCCGGGTGCGGTTGTAGTTGCCATCCAGCACCCAGCCTGGGCTGGCGTCGAGCGCGGCCTCCAGCTTGCTGACGAACTCTTCATCCGGCGTGCCCTGCCAGTCAGGTTGCCAGTACAGGGTATCCATTTCGATACAGGGCAGCGCCAGCCTGGTGGCGATACGTCGGGCGAGCGTGCTTTTTCCGCTGCCGCTGGTGCCAATAATATTGATTTTCACACTGTCCTCGCGCAGAAAAGGGTCGAGCGTCATATTAACGTTTTAGCATTGTTAATGAAACGGCATTTCGAAAGCCTGGTTTACCCCACGGAGTCATTATTTACTTCATATTTACCTTAAGTCGACGCATTCCACCGCAGGCAATAATTAACCCGTGCGCTTTATTGCAATTCTATTACATTAGCGCCAATTAATAGATAAAAAATAGTTAAGTCAGGCGCTTTCCAATTCCTAAAATTACGTAGAGAATACGCCAGCCGTAATATTAAAGAATAACGATGACATCTTGCCTGACACTTTATCGGGCGGCTTTTCTATACTCAGACATCACCATGGAGTTACTCATGAAGCGTAACAACCACGTTACACAAAACGAGTATTTACTTAACGATGGTTCGACGCTAATGTCGACCACCGATACCCAGAGCCATATTACTTACGCTAACTCTACCTTTATTGTCGCCAGTGGTTATAAAGAAGAACATCTTATTGGTGAACCGCATAATGTCATCCGTCATCCTGATATGCCACCCGAGGCCTTTGGCGATATGTGGTTTACCCTGCAACAGGGCGAGAGCTGGACGGGGCTGGTGAAGAACCGCCGCCACAACGGGGATCACTACTGGGTGCGCGCCAACGTTACGCCGGTTTATCAGCAGGACACGCTGACCGGTTATATTTCGGTGCGTAATATTCCTACTCGCGCCGAGATCGACGCCAGCGAGCAGCTTTATCAGCGCGTGCAGAATAACGAATTAAAAGGTCATCGCTTTTATAAAGGGCTGCTGGTTCGCCGGGGGATATTATCTTTCCTGTCAATATTTAAACGACTCAGCACCACAAAGCGCGTTAATTATGCGCTGTTCGTCAGTGCGCTGTTGGCTTTGGCTATTCCCTTTTTACTCCCCGCAGCCGCAATACAAATGGCGGCCACGGCGGTGCTGTTTATTTTACTGGCGATGTATCTGAATGCCCAAATCAGTCGGCCAATAAAGTCGATTGTTAAACAGATGCAGCGCGTAGTATCGGGGCGTAAAACTGAGTATTACCATTTTGACCGCGTCGACGAAATTGGCTTAATGATGCGCCTGGTTAATCAGTCCGGGTTAAACCTCAACTCGCTGGTCGATGATGTCGGGGCACAAATCAGCGGTATCCGCGATATCAGCCAGCAGGTCGAAACCGAAGGCCGCGCGCTGCAGGCTCGCTCGGAAGAGACCTCGGGCGATCTGCAGCAAACCGCCGCCGCCGTGGAAGAGATTGCCAGCGCGGTCAAACAGACCGCCGAAACTGCCGGGGAAGCGATCCTGATGGCCGATCAAACCAGTGCCAGCGCGTATAACGGTGAAACCATCATGAAACAGACCATCGGCATGATGCAGTCGGTATCGAAGGATAACGGCCAGATTGTCGACATTATTGCGGTGATCGACCGTATCGCCTTCCAGACCAATATTCTGGCCCTCAATGCGGCCGTCGAAGCCGCACGCGCCGGGGAAGCGGGACGCGGCTTTGCGGTGGTGGCAGCCGAAGTGCGTAATCTGGCCCAGCATTCCGCCTCAGCTGCGAAGGAGATCGCCCAGCTTATCGAGAAAAACGTCTCCAGCGTCAATGCAGGGGTGAATATGGTAGAACAAACCGAAACCCACCTCACGGCAATGATTGGCAACGTATTGAATATGTCAGCGCTAATTAAAGAGATTGGCCACGCAACCCAGGAGCAAACCCAGGCCCTGAGCCTGATTAATGAGTCGATCTCGCGCATTGGGGTAATGACCCACAATAACACCGGAATGGTGGATAACGTCACCAGCGCGGCACATCACCTCACCCAGCGCACCACGCGCCTGCAGCAGGCGGTTTCGGTGTTTGGCGGGTGAAGAATATCGGGGCGAGTTTATTTCGCCCCGATTCCGTGTTGCCGATGCTGCTAGATCACTATTATTATCACGCCTTACTTTTCTTTATTACACTCACCAGTAATAAATCCTGAGCACCTGGCATTTTCAATAACACATCCATCAGAATGCAGACATTATCATTTTACGCATAAAAATTGATCGCCTAAACTCCTACGCGATGACATTCGCATACGCTTTAGCGCAGGTGTATTTTATTCCTGACAGTCCATTAAGGTTAATACCTGCTTGCCATAATCATCATCACTTTTTTTAGTTATTAAGTGAAGTGGTAAGCATTTGAAATCAGCCTTATAAACACTTTACCCAGGGAACTTGTCTGTCTACACCCGCATACTTATGGGAAGGTAACATGATCTACCGTGACACCTGGAAGACCGCTGCATCGGCTGAAACGGTTCCTGTTAACCTTCGATCACTCATCCCATGCTCAAATATGGCTAACCCGGCGAAAAGGTCATATCTTTTTAAAAGCGACGATCGCGCCGGGGGGACTGGATGAAAGCAGATAAAAAGACGTTAGCAGTCATGTTGCTCGCATGGGGTGCGCTCTACTATCTGCTGGGCTGGATCTCCTTATTCCTCGATGGCCCAGCGACGCGGTTGCCTTTTATCTGGCTGCCCGCAGGCGTAGCGGTTACCGCTTTTCTTGTCACCCAGCCAAAACAGTGGCCCGTGCTGTTTATCACCCTGCTGCTCGCCCGCCTGCTGCTGGGGGGGACGTTCCAGCATGTTCTGCACCTTTCTGTGATGCTGGGCCTGTTTTCGCTGGCCAGCAATCTGGCGATTGCCTGGAGCGTGCGTTATTTTTCGAGGGGTTACGATCGGCTGCACAAAATCGTCAACTGGCTGATCTCGACTCTGGTAATCAGTGCCCTGGGCGCACTGGCGGGCATTGGTTGGTTGTCGTATCTCGCGGGGAGTTCACAGATGCACTGGCTGTGGATCGCCTGGAGTGCCAACGTCACCAGCATCCTGTTTGTTACGCCGCCACTCATGGGGCTAATCACCGCTGACGAAAAAATCTCGCAGCAAAAGCCGATCCTCGGCCTGTGTTTATCGCTTGCCGTGCTGCTGGTGACCCTGCTCACCTTTAGCGGCGTACCGGACAGCCGCGACAATATCGCCCTGATTTACGCCCTCGCCTGCCTGCCGCTGGTAATGGTGGCGGGCACGACCATCGTCTGTGGCGATCGGTTGGGTTCACTGGCGTTTATCCTGTTCAGCACCGTGGTTATCTATGCGTCATGGCATGAGACGGGACCGTTTTATTTCGCCAGCCTGGCTCCGGAAGAGTCGATTATGCTGGCGCAATGCTATCTGTCCGCTGCCGCACTGCTGCTGGTATTTATTCGCGCCCAAAAAAAGCACGCAACGCGTACCGATCGCGGCACCTGGGATATCGCCTATTCCCTGGATCCTGAAAGCGGTCAACTGAACTGGAACCCGCACGCGCAATCTGCCCTCGCCGCCTCATTAGCCCTCATCACCCGTCGGGAAGCGCTGCTGGCGCAGCTACCCGATCCCAGGCAACAGACGCAGATGGCCGCCCGCTGGCAGGCGGTAGCGCAACACTTTCCCGTGGCCGAGACATTTCGCTTTACGCTGGCGATCGACGGTCATAAGCCTACACTGATGGCGGAACGTAATATGCTGATGATGGTGGACAAGGATCGCCCGGTGATTGTGGCGTTCTGGTCCGAAGAAAACGGCGGCTTGTTTCAGCCCACCACTGAGGAGGAAGGTTAACGATGCTGCAAATCGCCTTTTTACTCGCCGGCGCGGCGTTCGTGCGCAAAGCGGCACCGTTTTTTATGGTGGCTGGCGTGCTGTGGGGCGGGCTGGGCTTGTCGATCTTTATCGATGGTTTACAGGGTGGCCGACACTTCCCCCTGCACCTGTTCGGCATTTTTCTGCTGCTCGACAGCCTGGTATCGCTGGCGCTGGGCTCGGCAACCCGGGACACCCAGCGCGGGATTTTTTACTTCAAAGGTGGTCTGTTCCTGCTGATTGCCATTCTGATTTTATCGGGGCGCCATGACGGCACTCTGGCGATGGCGATCGTGCTCGGCATTGCCTATTTCATCATTGGTCTGTTCAGCATTGCCTCGGCGGTGGTGGTGCGCTTTGCGCACTGGCGGCGCGCCCTGCTGGCCGGGATTTTGCAGATCATCTTTGCCATTTTTCTGTTCTTACCCTTTCCGTCAGAACATGACGGCACCGTTTCGCAGTTTATTGGCATGGTCATGATCACCGGGGGTTCGCAGTCGGTGCTGCTTTCGCTGCGGATGCGGCAGATCCGCCACGGTCGTTCGGTGTTCGATATTCTGGCACCGCAGGGGTTATTCCCGCGCAAGCGCGAGGCGCTGCCGCAGGCCGTGGAGAGTCCGCCAGGCGAGCAGCTTACCGTTCATGTCTGGACCCCGGAAGGATCGGCCAAACAGCAGACGCTGCCGCGCCCGGTCATCAATCGCTATATCGCCGCCGTCGATGCCAACGGGGTGATTTCAACCGGCCATGCGGCGCTGGAATTCCCACCGGCTCTGTATATCAGCCTGTATCCGGCGGCGGAGATCGACCGTTCGCCCTCCGAGTTTTTTAACCTGCTTAAGGCGGTCGAAGCCAATACGGTGGCGGGGAAATATCAACCGAACTACCCGTATGAAGCGGGTATCTGGTGCGAATCCGATCGCAAAATCCACTTCTCGACCTTTAATGCCGCCTCGCTGACCCGCTTCTGGACGCAGTACCGCCAGAGCGAAACCTACAATTTGACCTGGCGCAACTGCTCCAGCAGCGTGGCATATGCCCTTGAAGCCGCGCTGGATGGCGCGTTAAAGGAGCGCTGTTCCCGGGGCGGGTTTGCGCGCCTGTTCTTTATACCGGAACTGTGGATCGCCGCACAGTTGCGCAAAAGAGCCACCAACATGGCGTGGACGCCCGGACTGGTGCTGGATTACACCCGGGCGCTGCATGCGGTTGTTCATCCGACGGATGTGTCGCTGATGTCGCTGATTAAAAAGAAACTCTTTACGGCTGCGGATACTGGTCGTCAGTAACTTTCTCCAGCCAGTCTACCGGGCTGCCGTTGACCGCTTCGGCCACGGCAATGTGGGTCATCGCCGTTTGTGCGCAGGCCCCGTGCCAGTGTTTGACACCCGGCGGGATCCACGCGATATCGCCCTGATTTAAGACCTCTGCCTCTTTGCCCCACTCCTGCAACCAGCCGCGGCCCTGTGTAACGATCAGGGTTTGTCCCAGCGGATGAGTATGCCATGCGGTACGTGCGCCCGGCTCAAAGGTAACGGTTGCCCCGCCCACTTTGGCAGGCTCGGTGGCCTGGAATGGCGCATCGATACGCACAGTGCCGGTAAACCAGGCCTCAGGACCACGGACAGACGGTAATGAACCACTACGGATAATTTTCATGCTGACTCCTCTTGTGCTGTGGCATTAACAGTAGCGCAAGACGCACCCGAACATTAGACTGCATAATCAGAAATGAACCATGAATACAATTCATATATTGGGAGTGGCGCAATGCTGAAAGACAATTTTAATGATCTGCTGTCGTTTATGGTTGTCGCCCGCGAGCGCAGCTTTACCCGCGCTGCCGCCCAGCTCGGGGTCTCTCAGTCAGCTCTCAGCCACGCCATGCGTAACCTCGAGGCGCGGCTGGATGTCCGCCTGCTGACGCGCACCACCCGTAGCGTGGCCCCAACCGAGGCGGGCGAGCAGCTGTTTATGCGCCTGAGCCCACATCTGCTGGAGATCGAGCAGGAGCTAACTGCCCTGCGCGACATGCGTGACACCCCAGCGGGCAATATCCGCATTACCGCCGGGGAACATGCAATGTCCGAGGTGCTGTGGCCGATTCTTAAACCCTTTATGGCGCAATACCCGGACATCAACGTCGAAGTGACGGTGGATAACGGCCTGACGGATATCGTTGACGGCCGCTTTGATGCGGGGGTGCGTTTGGGCGAGCAGGTGGCAAAAGACATGATTGCGGTGCGCATCGCCCCGGATATGCGAATGGCGGTGGTCGGTTCCCCGGCCTACTTCGCCCGCTATGGTGAGCCGCACATCCCTGAGCAACTGGCCAGTCACCGCTGCATCAATATGCGCCTGCCCACCCGCGGGGGATTGTATGCATGGGAGTTTGAGCAGGACGGCCACGAGCTGCGGGTGCGCGTTGAGGGGCAGTTAACCCTGAACAATCTGCCCCAGCGCCTTGATGCCGCCGAAGCCGGTCTGGGGCTCGCGTATGTTCCTGAAGATACGGTGCAGGAGGCTATCCGCGAGGGGCGGCTGGTGCGGGTGCTGGAAGACTGGTGCCCGGCGTTTGAAGGCTATCATCTTTACTACCCTAGCCGCCGTCAGCACACCACCGCCTTCGCCTTACTGGTCGAGGCCCTGCGCAATACCTCAGTGGCTTATCCGGCCTACAATGTGACAACGTCACGCCTGCCCTGATTTTTACTTCAATGTGCATCACTTTCAGCCCGTTATTTTTTGCGTCGTTTATTAATTGCGGGTAGGATGCTTCGCCATGTTTTGCCTTATCCATACGCAGAATGACTGGAAAGGCAGCATGTTTCCGCGCAGAAGCAATCGTTTGTATTGCCCCCTGCCGGGTTTGAACATCACGACATTGATAAAGACAGGTAAACAGGTAACGCAATGAAAACCAACAACAACAGCGCAGCTGAACATCAGGCTGCAAAACGTCGCTGGCTGAACGCCCACGAAGAGGGTTATCACAAAGCGATGGGCAACCGCCAGGTACAGATGATCGCCATCGGTGGTGCCATCGGTACCGGGCTGTTTTTAGGTGCAGGCGCACGTCTGCAAATGGCCGGCCCGGCCCTCGCCCTGGTCTATCTGGTGTGCGGGATCTTCTCCTTCTTTATTCTGCGTGCCCTTGGCGAGCTGGTGCTACACCGTCCGTCCAGCGGCAGCTTTGTCTCCTACGCCCGTGAGTTCCTCGGCGAAAAAGCCGCTTACGTGGCAGGCTGGATGTACTTCGTTAACTGGGCAATGACCGGGATCGTCGATATCACCGCCGTGGCGCTGTATATGCACTACTGGGGCGCGTTTGGCGATGTGCCGCAGTGGGTGTTTGCCCTTGGCGCGCTGGCGATTGTCGGCACCATGAACATGATCGGCGTAAAGTGGTTCGCCGAAATGGAGTTCTGGTTCGCGCTGGTAAAAGTGCTGGCGATCGTGACCTTCCTGGTGGTCGGCACCGTTTTCCTCGGCAGCGGTAAGCCGCTGGACGGCAACATGACTGGCTTCCACCTGATCACCGATAACGGCGGGTTCTTCCCGCACGGGCTGATGCCTGCACTGGTGCTGGTGCAGGGCGTGGTGTTTGCCTTTGCCTCGATTGAACTGGTGGGCACCGCCGCGGGCGAATGTAAGGATCCGCAGAACACCGTACCAAAAGCGATCAACAGCGTGATCTGGCGTATCGGTCTGTTCTATGTCGGTTCGGTGGTACTGCTGGTGCTGCTGCTGCCGTGGAATGCCTATCAGGCCGGGCAGAGTCCGTTTGTCACCTTCTTCTCGAAGCTGGGCGTGCCGTACGTGGGCAGCATCATGAACATCGTGGTACTGACCGCAGCGCTCTCGAGCCTGAACTCGGGCCTGTACTCGACTGGTCGTATCCTGCGTTCCATGTCGATGGGCGGTTCCGCGCCGAAGTTTATGTCGAAGATGAGCAAACAGCAGGTGCCGTATGCCGGTATCCTGGCGACGCTGGTCGTGTATGTGTTCGGCGTATTCCTGAACTATCTGGTGCCGTCGCAGGTATTTGAGATCGTTCTTAACGTCGCCGCGCTGGGCATTATCGCCTCCTGGGCCTTTATCGTGGTGTGCCAGATGCGTCTGCGCAAAGCGATCAAAGAAGGCCACGCGGCTGAAGTCAGCTTTAAAATGCCAGGCGCTCCGGTGACCTCATGGCTGACGCTGCTGTTCCTGTTCAGCGTGCTGGTGCTGATGGCGTTCGACTACCCGAACGGCACCTACACCATCGCCACTATTCCGCTGCTGGCGGTGCTGCTGGTTGCGGGTTGGTTTGGTGTGCGTAAGCGCGTACAGGAAATTCACAGCACCGCGCCGGTTCATCCGGACGATGAAAAGCGGGACGGCCCGCTGGTGGAAGAAACCTCAAGGTAAAAATAAAAACGGTCACCTCGGTGACCGTTTTTTTTGCCCGGCGGCGCTGCGCTTGCACGGGCCTACGGGTTCGACGTTCGTAGGCCGGGTAAGGCGAAGCCGCCACCCGGCAATGTCTGGCTTACAGCGCGATACGGATCACGTCGTCCGGCTGGGTTGCTTCCTGCTGGCGGGTCGACTTCTGCTTCACCGTCACGTACAGGGTTTTGCCATCTGCGGAGAGCGCCAGGCTGTTCGGGAAGGTTGGCGTATCAATGGTTTTGGTCACTTTATAGGTTTTAGCATCAATGATGCTCACCTTGCCCGCTTCGCGGTGGGTGACGTAGGCTTCGTTACGCGCCGGGTTGAACAGCACCGCCAGCGATTCTGGTGCCGCCACTTTGTCGATGACTTTGCCATCTTTCAGCGAGACAACCAGCACTTCTGGCTGTTTGGAATCGGTAACAAACGCACGCTGCCCCTCGATGTCGAGACTCAGGTTCAGGTAGAAGTGCTCTTTCCCGTCGTCCTGCAGTTTTTTGCGCTCGATAACCTTGTTGGTCGCCGTGTCGATAGTCAGCAGCTCGCCGTCACCGTTGGTGGTGTACAGGCGCTTCGCCTTCGCATCCAGCGCCAGGCCAGTGCTGAACGTGCCGGTGCCGGTAATGGTGGTTTTCAGCTTCAGGGTTTCGCCGTCCACTACCCAAATCACGCTCTCTTTACCGATGCCGGTAATGTAGACGCTGTTGGTGGTCTCATCCGCCACCAGCTCACGCGGCTGCAGCGGTTTCACGGTTTCGCTACGCTTGCGATCGTCGAGCACCAGACGGCCTTTCACGTCGCCGGATTTGGCGTCGATGGCGGTCACCGCGCTGTTCGTGGTGTTACCAAACCACAGGGTCTGGGTGCTGTTATTAATGGTGGCGCCAAAAGGCTTCAGATCGCTATGGATAGCCTGGGTCACTTCCAGCGTCAGCGGATCGAGACGGTATACCACCCCACCCTTGTCGGTTTTGCGGCTCGCCGTTGTCGCCACCCACAGCGCATTTTCCTGCTGGCTGACAGCCATTTCATACGCACCTTTACCGACGGCTTTACGCAGCATCTCTTCTGCGGCATGGACATTGAAAGCACCGGCAACCAGCAGAGAACCCAACAGCAGTGAGCCACGCAGACGCGGCGAGCACAGATGACGTAAATGCATAACAACTCCCTTTTACAATAAATGGTATCGCCGACATCGCTTCCTTCAGGCGAAGTCGTCGCTTCGCCTTGTTATTGATGCGAATAGTAATCATTATTTGTCATAATGTGGAGTAATTCTTGATCTCATCAGAACCCTTCGCCGCATTTATCTCCACTTTCGTTAACGCTATGTGCGGTTTTGGTTTTCAAAACATTTACAAAACATTTAACATACCCGCACATGTTCCATTTGGTTCGTCCTTTCCACAACCGGCCTTTATTAATGAAAATCTTTTCTGCCCGTATGGCAACGCTCCCTCTGCTCATGGTTCCCGTCGTGGTCCTCGCGGCCGACGAACAAACCATGATCGTCAGCGCGTCGCCACAAACTCTCTCCGAACTGGACACCCCTGCCGCGGTGAGCGTGGTGAACGGCGAGGATATGCGCCATGCCGCACCGCGCATTAACCTTTCCGAATCTCTCGGCAGTGTGCCCGGTCTGCAGATCCAGAACCGGCAGAACTACGCCCAGGATCTCCAGCTGTCGATGCGTGGGTTTGGCGCCCGCTCCACCTTTGGCGTGCGCGGTATTCGTCTTTATGTTGACGGTATCCCGGCCACCATGCCGGACGGCCAGGGGCAAACCTCAAATATCGATCTCAACAGCGTGGAGAGCGTCGAGGTGCTGCGCGGGCCGTTCTCTGCCCTGTACGGTAACGCCTCCGGTGGGGTGATTAATATGACCACCGAAACCGGACGCCAGCCGACCACGATCGAGGCCAGCAGCTATTACGGCAGCTACGGGAGCTGGCGCTACGGAATGAAAGCCACCGGGGCGATGGGCGATGGCACCCAGCCGGGCGACGTGGATTACACCGTCTCCACCACCCGCTTCATTACCCAGGGCTATCGCGACCACAGCGCGGCGCGTAAGAACCTCGCCAATGCCAAACTGGGCGTGCGCATCGATGACGTCAGCAAACTGAGCCTGATTTTCAACAGCGTCGACATCAAAGCTAACGATCCCGGCGGGCTGGATTATCAGGAGTGGCAGAACAATCCCCGCCAGTCGCCGCGCGGCGATCAGTACAACACCCGCAAAACCATCAAACAGACCCAGGCGGGCCTGCGCTATGAACGCCAGATGAGCGAGCAGGACGACCTGAGCGTAATGATGTACGCCGGTGAGCGCGAAATGACCCAGTACCAGTCGATTCCGTTCCAGCCACAGCTGCGTGACACCCACTCCGGCGGGGTGATCGACATGCAGCGTCATTATCAGGGCATCGACACCCGCTGGACGCACCGTGGCGAACTGCTGGTACCCGTCACCTTCACCGGTGGCCTGAACTACGAAAATATGAGCGAGGATCGTCGCGGCTACGAGAACTTCGTGATGAACAACGGGGTGCCGGACTATGGCGTGAAAGGGGCGAAACGCCGCGATGAACGCAACCTGATGTGGAACGTCGATCCCTACCTGCAAACCAGCTGGCAGCTGACGCAAAAGCTGACTTTGGATGCCGGCCTGCGCTACAGCTCGGTGTGGTTCGACTCTAACGACCACTACGTGCAGGGCAACAATGGCGATGACAGCGGCGACACCAGCTACCACAAATGGCTGCCTGCCAGCTCGCTGAAATACGCCGTCACCGACGCGTGGAACCTGTATGCTGCGGCGGGTCGCGGATTTGAAACGCCGACCATTAACGAGCTCTCCTACCGTTCCGGCAACCAGAGCGGGCTGAATTTCGGCCTGAAGCCGTCGACCAGCGACACCTGGGAAATCGGCAGCAAAACCCGGGTCGGCAACGGCCTGCTGACCGCCGCGCTGTTCCGCACCGATACCGACAATGAGATCGTCGTCGATGCCAGCTCTGGCGGGCGTACCAGCTATAAAAATGCCGGCAAAACCCGCCGTCAGGGCGTTGAGCTCTCCCTCGACCAGCAGTTTGCCGAAAACTGGAAGCTGAAAATGGCGTGGACTTATCTGGATGCGACCTACCGCACCAACGTCTGCGGCGATGGCAACTGCAACGGCAACCGGATGCCGGGCATTGCACGTAACATGGGCTACGCCTCCTTCGGCTGGCAGCCTGAAGAGGGCTGGTATGCGGGATCCGACGTGCGCTACATGAGCGACATTATGGCCGACGACGAAAACAGCGCCAAAGCCCCCTCTTACACCGTGGTTGGCCTGAATACCGGCTATAAACTGAATTACGGTAATTGGGGAATGGATCTGTTCGGGCGTATCGATAATTTGTTCGACAAGGAGTATGTGGGCTCGGTGATCGTTAACGAATCTAACGGACGTTATTACGAACCCGCGCCAGGGCGTAATTACGGCGTAGGCTTGTCGGTCTCATACCGTTTCGAATAATAAAATACCCGGCAGATTGTCGTCTGTCGGGTATTAATTCCCACGCCGAGGCTGGCGAAATAAACAGCACGTCGCGGCGAAGGTGACTTAACGTAAATATTGCTGGACCAGCAGGTTATTGGCTTTATCGACCATATCTGCTACGGCAGCACGGCTGCGCGCGATATCGCGATCTTCGAGCGCAGACAGCAGTTCATCATAGCGATAGGATTCGACGGGAAGTTCGATATCCCGATCGTAATAATAGCTAAAGCACGGGCCAATTCGCATCCACAGCTGTTCGATCAGCGCGCTGAGAGTCGGCATGTCGGCATACTGATACAGTTTAAAACGGAAAATTCGGTTAGTCTGCAGGGCACGGTCGGCTTCGCCGTTGCTCATCGCATCGTGGAAGTCTTCGCACAGTCTGCGCACTTCTGCCAGCTGGCTGTCGTTCATCTTCTCGCAAGCGCTGGCAACCGCCAGCATCTCCAGCTCACGGCGAATGGTATTCACCTCGTTGTAGCGTACCTGGGTGACTTCAGGAACCAGGAACGCTTGCGCCGGGGCAGCGTGCAGTGCGCCCGCAGAGACCAGCCGCAGCAGCGCCTCGCGAACCGGCGTAATACTGGTACCTAATTTATCGGCAATCTCTTTGGTGACTAGCCTTTCACCTGGACGCAGGGAGCCGGAAATTAACGCCCCTTTTAGCGCCACCTCCACCTGCGTGGTAAGACTCATTCTTTGAGCTTTTTCGATATTATCCAAATCAAGCATGGTTTATTCCTGTAAATAATGCCAAGACGCTTTTTGCCGCACGGGCACAATGCGTAAAGCAACGCGTGTTGATAATTCCTGTGTCTGCATGCCTGGTTTCATGATCGTATAATAAACAAAGAAAATAATTGATTGTTGAAGCTTTCTGACCCGTCATTTTGCAGGTCATGTCATCGGTATATCTTTAATTAAAGTCGTTATTTCAAATTTTGCCTAGCCGGTGATAGCGGTTACACCCGCTATCACCGCGATAATTAGTTATTCTTCGCGAGCTGTATCACGACTTTGCCGAAGTTTTTCCCTTCCAGCAAGCCAATCAGCGATGAAGGCGCGCTTTCCAGTCCGTCAATTAATTGCTCGCGATAATGGATCTGGCCCGCTTTTACCCAGCCGCCCATCTCCTGCTGGAACTCAGCGATGCGATGTCCGTAATCCTGGCCGATGATAAAGCCCTGCATACGGATGCGTTTTTTCAGCAGCGTGCCCATCAGCAACGGTAACCGGTCAGGTCCGTCCGGCAGCGAAGTGGCGTTATAGCCGCTGACCAGACCGCACACCGGCACGCGCGCCGAGGTATTAAGCAGTGGCAGCACGGCATCAAAGACTTTGCCGCCGACATTTTCATAATAGACGTCGATGCCTGCCGGGCAGGCTTGCGCCAGCTGGTCGGCGAAATCAATGGCGTGGTGATCGATACACTGGTCAAAGCCCAGCGTCTCGGTGGCATAGCGGCATTTTTCCGCGCCACCGGCAACGCCCACTACCCGGCAGCCTTTCAGCTTGCCAATCTGTCCGACGGTGGCACCCACCGGGCCGGTTGCGGCCGCGACCACCAGCGTTTCACCCGCTTTCGGCTGACCGATGTCCAGCAGGCCCATGTAAGCGGTAAAGCCCGGCATGCCCATAATGCCCAACGCCCAGGACGGGTGCTCGGGATCCGAGCCCAGTTTGACCAGCCCGCTGCCGTCAGAAACATCGTAGTCCTGCCAGCCGCTGTAGCCCAGCACCCACTCGCCGGGAGCAAAGTCAGGATGATTAGATTGTTCGACACGGCTGACCGTTCCGCCAACCATCACCGCGCCAATCTCGACCGGCGGGGAGTAAGACGGGGCATCGCTCATGCGGCCGCGCATATACGGGTCCAGCGACAGATAGACGGTGCGCAGCAGAATCTGCCCTTCACCGAGACCAGGAACGGGGGATTCTTCTAAACGGAAATTCTCGGCGACAGGTGCGCCATGGGGACGGGAAGCCAAAACCCAACGGCGGTTCAATGTGGAAGGCTGACTCATACATCACTCCTGATTATACAAATGACCTTAGAGATTAGCTGCATATCCTTCAGCCCGCATTGTCATTACGCGCCGGATTGATTCAGCCGCACCACCATATAGACGCAGGGTTCACGGCTTTCATTGATAAAACGGCAGTCATTGGGTGGCCCCAGCTCCAGGCAGTCCCCGGCGCGCATTTCATGGCGGGTATCCCCTTCCTGAAACACCAGCTCGCCTGACTGGAGCCAGATCAGCTGACGCGCCAGCGCGTACGATGAGGCGGGCATTGGCACGTCGCTACCGGCTGGCAGTTCAACCTGGACCAAGTCGATAGGCAGATCGCTACGCGGTGAGACATGACGGCGCAGGTAGTGGGTCTGCGGATCGCGCCACACCGGCTGGCTGGCAAAGCGCAACAGCTTGCCCTCCTGCAGTTCTGCACGGGCGATCAATGTGGACATGCTGATGCCAAACGCCCCGGAAAGTCGAGCCAACAGCGACGCCGTCGGGCTGCTTTCCGCTCGTTCAATTTTGTGGATCATCGCCCGCGAAACGCCCGCCCGTTCGGCGAGTTCGCTCAGCGACCAGCCGCGGGATTCACGTTCGAGGCGGATGCGGGCGCTGATCCGCTGATTGATGTTGTCTGGCATAGTATTCATGGCGTAATACTATAGTGTAAAAAAGGGATTTCAACGCGGTTTTTCATAACAAAAAGATATGGCTTATGCCATAGCGTTGCGGATATCACCCTGTGTAATATTGTGACGATATGTACTACTATAGTGAACAACACACCTCGAGGATCCTTCATGATTATCCGTCACGCCTGCAAAGAAGATTGCGCCGCCATCGGCGCAATCTATAACCACGCGGTCCTGCATACCGCCGCTATCTGGAACGACAAGACTGTCGATACCGATAACCGCATCGCGTGGTTCGAAGCCCGTCAGTTGGCCGGTTATCCGGTGCTGGTGTGCACCGAAGATGACGTCGTAACCGGCTACGCCTCGTTTGGCGACTGGCGCGCGTTCGACGGTTTTCGCCATACGGTAGAGCACTCGGTGTACGTCCACCCGGATCATCAGGGCAAAGGCATTGGCCGCGCACTGATGAAAGCGCTGATTGGCGAAGCGAAGCGCATCGGTAAGCACGTGATGGTGGCGGGCATTGAAGCGCAGAACAGCGCCTCTGTTCATCTGCATGAGACGCTGGGTTTTGTTACCACCGGGCAGATGCCGCAGGTCGGCACCAAGTTTGGTCGTTGGCTGGACCTGACCTTTATGCAGCTGCAGCTCGACGAACGCAGCGAGCCGGATAATATTGGATGAATCAGTCGCTGACGCTGGTGTTTCTGGTTGCCGCAGGCATTGGTCTGGTGGTGCAGAACACGCTGATGGTGCGCATCACCCAAAGCTCAAGCACCATCCTGATTGCCATGCTGCTCAACTCGCTGGTAGGCATCGTGCTGTTTGTGTCGATCCTGCTGGTGAAACACGGCGTCGCCGGGTTCAGCGAGCTGGTGCATGCGGTGTGCTGGTGGACCTTAATCCCCGGCCTGCTGGGGTCGTTTTTTGTTTTTGCCAGCATCAGTGGCTATCAGGTTGTCGGGGCGGCGACGACTATTGCGGTGTTGGTCGCCAGCCAGTTGATTGGCGGCCTGGTGATGGACGTGGTGCGTAGCCAGGGCGTTCCCCTGCGGGCGCTGATTGGCCCGATCTGCGGGGCCGTCATGCTGGTGGTAGGCGCCTGGCTCGTCGCCAGGCGCCAGTTCTGAACTCAGAGGATCATGCCGCCTTTGGTCAGGCTATCATGACGGGCTTCCTGATCTTCTTTATAGTGTTTCCCGTGATGAGCAATGGTGTTGCGCAGTCGCTGCTGCTGGGTGTAACGATCCTCGCGACTTAACGCGGTATCTTCACTTAATTCGATCAGCAGTTCATTCATATGAATGATTACGCTCTCTTCTACCGCCGCATCAACGCGGGCGATAACCTCGTCTAAATGTGACATTGTCACTCCTTGTGAGTTTTGCCCGGCGGCTTCGGTTTTCACCCTCTCCCTGTGGGAGAGGGCCGGGGTGAGGGCATCAGGCCGCAAGGCTGTTAATTCAATTTCGTTTTCGAGAAATCGCTGCCCATCAGGCTGACACTATACCCGCTGACGTTGCTGCGGGTTGCATAGAATGTTTTGCCGTTGGCCAGCGCAATCCACGGCGCCTGCTGATAGAAAATTTCCTGCGCCTGGCCGTACAGCTTGGTTCGGGCTGCCGGGTCGCTGGTCAGCTTGGCTTTTTCGACCAGATCGTTGTACCCCTTGTCGCACCAGCGGGCGGCATTGGAGCCGGTTTTAATGCTGTTGCAGCCCAGCAGTACATCGGCAAAGTTATCCGGGTCGCCGTTATCGGACATCCAGCCAAACAGGGCGCTGTCGTGCTCGCCTTTACGCATCCCGGACAGGTATTCGCCCCACTCGTAGGAGACGATTTTCGCCTTGATGCCCACTTTGGCCCAGTCGTTCTGGATCATCTCGGCGATGCGGCGTGAATTCGGGTTGTACGGACGCTGCACCGGCATCGACCACAACGTCACTTCTGCGCCCTGCTCCAGCCCCGCCTGCTTCAGCAGCGCTTTGGCTTTTTCGGGATCGTAGCCGTAGTCCTTCAGGTCTTTGTTAAAGCCCATCATGTTTGGCGGGATCGGCGATTTTGCCACCGTACCGGAACCCATAAACACCGCATTAACGATCGCCGTTTTATCGGTGGCATAGTTCAGCGCCTGACGCACCAGCACGTTATCAAACGGTTTTTTCTCGGTGTTAAACGCCAGATAACCGACGTTCAGCGCATCGACCGAGTGCAGAGTCAGATCTTTGTTTTTCTTGATCACCTCGAACTGCACCGGCGACGGCGCAGGGATAATCTGGCATTCGTTGGTTTGCAGTTTCGCCAGACGGGTTTCGACGTTCGGGGTGATGGCAAAAATCAGGTGCTTGATCGCCACTTCGCCGTCCCAGTAGTTGGGGTTGGCCAGATAGCGGATCTGCGAATCGACTTTATACTGCTGGAGCACGTAAGGCCCGGTGCCAATCGGCCAGGTATCGACGTTCTCCGGGGTGCCTTTTTTCAGCATCGCATCGGCATATTCCGCCGACAGAATCGAGGCGAAATCCATCCCCCAGTCGGCGAGGAATGCGGCATTCGGTTCGCTCAGGACAAACTGAACGTGGGTATCATCGACCTTCTTCACTTCCTGAATCAGTTTATCCAGGCCAACGTCGTTAAAATATTCGTACTGTCCCTGAGAGACGTTGTGATACGGATGCTTAGGGTCTTTCTGACGCAGCACCGAGAAAATAACGTCATCGGCATTAAAATCGCGGGTCGGCTTAAAGAATTTATTGCTGTTGAACTTCACCCCTTTACGCAGCGCAAAGGTATAGGTTTTGCCATCCGGGGAGATGGTCCAGGATTCTGCCAGCGACGGCACCGGGGTGTTTTTCACCGGGTCGAAGTTAATCAGGCGGTTATACAGTACCTGCGAACTGGCGACAAAACTCGGGCCGGAGCTGGCGATCTGCGGGTTGAAGGACTCCGGAGACGCTTCTGAACAGTAGACCAGCGTGTCGTTATTGGCCGCCCATGCGGCGCTTGCCGGTAACAGCGCGGTTAACACCAGCGCGAGAAGTGTTTTCCCTGTAGACATCGTTATTACCCTTTCGGATTTATTATAGTGAACCGTAATAACAGCACAGCACTTCTCTGCTGGCAAATAACGAAAACCTCTCAGGTTATTCTAAAGCAGTTATTTTCGCTGGTTTTCCCGCCAATACCCGGAGAGTGATTTGTCTTAAGTGCCATTCTGCGTCAAGCACTTTCCTGCATCTCAATGGCGTAAGAAATCGCCCCTTTTGCCGTCTCTTCTGCCGTTTGCTTGCGTGGCGACTGCGTAAAGTAGACGCGTGAAGAAGTCTATGGGACCAAATCGTGGCAAAAACTCTTTTACGCAGCGGTAAACTGGATGATTTTCAGGCCGTTGGCGGCGGCGGACAGGCCGTTTTCGAATCAGCATTACAAATCCGTGAAGCACTGCGCCTGCGCAAACAACAGTCTATCGTCGAAAGTCTGGCGATCCCGCAGGTCAACGATGAAGGCGACCGGGTGGACTGGTATGCGCCGACAGAAGGCACCGTCACCAGTTGGAAAGCCGCCGATGAAGATGCGCGCTTTCGGGCGCTGCGCCTGCTGGAAAGCACCCTGTCCAGCGTCGAGTCGCTGAGTAAGAAGTCGCTCCAGTCGCCAAAAACCGCGCAGCAGCTGTTTGGTTCCCTGCTGTCAAAAGCCTTCCAGTTCCCCGGTGAAAACTTCCTGTTTCTGGTGGATGGCAAGCCGGTTATCACCTTCTGGGGCTTCGTTAACCTCAATGAAAACGCCCGCGACGATGTCCTCGACTGCCTGCGCGAGTCCCTGCGCCCGGTGGTGGTGCCTGCGCCTGTCGAAGAGCCCGAGCCTGAGTCGCTGCCAGAAATCGTGTTTGAAAAAGCCGACGAGCCGCTGATCGCCGCTCCTGCCACGGTGAATATTACCCCTGACAATCTGTACACTGCGCAGCCCGCGCCGGTGGTTATCGCCAAAGAGCCCGAGCCAGAACCGACCCCAGCGCCAGCCGTCGCGGTTAAAAAGCGCCGCTTCCCGCTGTGGCCGCTGCCGGTAGCGGCGGTTGTGGTAGCGGCCGTTGCCGCGCCGCTGCTGTGGCAAAAGCAGGTGCCGATTGTCGAACCGGTTAAGGTTGCAGTCGCAGCGCCTGCGCCTGTGGCTATCGCCCCTCAACCGGTTGCCGCCGTCGAACCGTTGGCGATGAATTTACCCCTGCACCAGGCCGAAGTGCGTGCCGTAAAAGCCGCCGAGCCGGTTCCGGCTGAACCGGTGGTGATTACCGCCATCCCGAAAGAAGCGATGGTGATGGAAGCCGGCCAGGTGAAATCCGGCTCGACGCGCTTCCTCAACGGCAGCTGGCGGGTGATGCTGGATGTGACCGACCCAATCACCGGCAAGCCGCCTTCACTGCGCTACCAGATCCAGAATAATAAAGGCGTGGCCCGCGTCGTGCATGGCGACAACATTGTCTGCCGCACCGAGATTTTCTCCGGTCTGCACAGCAACGGCGAGCTGATGATTAAAACCCGCGGCAATGCCCGCTGCAGCGACGGCTCGCGCTACCCGATGCCAGAAATCACCTGCAAAGCCGGCACCAATGATGTGGCGGAATGCAGCGCGCGCTACGACGCCAAAACGGTGGTTCCATTGACTTTCAGGAAGGCAGGTGCGTGATCCTATGCTGGTAAACCTTTGCGACTACAAACAGAGCGTCACGCTGATTGCCAATAGCGGCGTGCAGTTTCTTGATTTTGGCCTGACCCCGCAGGATTCTGCCCAGAATGGGCGCTTTGTGCGTAAAACTGCCAACGGCCCGCTGCTGCGTCTGGATTACGATCTGGTCAATGGCCGCTATACCCTGCCTTCCCCGGCGGGTGGACAGCCGGAAGTGGTAAAACCCGAAAGTACTATCCCGCTGCAGCAGTCGCTGGCAGTGCTGGATGGCGTGTGGCTGCCGATTCCGTTTTTACGCTTTAACCCGCCGCGCACCTTTGTCGAAGGCCCGGATAACTGGGCGCGGGTGCAGATCCGCAAGCTGGATACCCCGGACAGCGCCGGGAACAGCCACCGCGTTACCCTGGCGCTCGATAGCCAGATTGCCGCCCATGCCACCAGCATCTTGTCACCGGTGGAGAACGACATTCTCAACGGCACCCGCTTTGCGCTGGCCTGGCGCGATGACGAAGTGGCGAGTTTCCTCGATCAGACGTGGATTGACGGCTGGCTGCGTGAAGCCTTTACCCACTACGCTTCCGGGGTGGAAAACCGCGCCGACCGCGAGCTCCAGCTGGCGATGCGCAACTTCGAGTATCAGGCACACTGGCTCAACGTGCTGGCGCTGCTGGGCGAACAGCTCACCGTGCCAGAAGTGAAATTTGTCACCCACACCCTTAGCACCCCGGCAATCCCGGTGGATCTGATCCTCGATGTCGGCAATACCCATACCTGCGGCGTGATCATTGAAGATCATGGCGACGCCAACGATGGCCTGCGCCAGACTGCCGAACTGCAGGTGCGCTCGTTAAGCGAACCGCAGTTCCTGAATGAGCCATTATTTACCAGCCGACTGGAGTTTTCTGAAGCCCGTTTTGGCAAGCAGCACTTCTCGGTCGAGAGCGGACGCGAAGACGCCTTTGTCTGGCCGTCTATCGTCCGCGTCGGTGACGAAGCGCGGAAGCTGGCCACCCAGCGTCTGGGCACCGAAGGCAACAGCGGCATCTCCAGCCCACGCCGTTATCTGTGGGATGAAACGCCGGTGGTGCAGGACTGGCGCTTTAGCCAGATGAATGCCAAAACCCAGCGCGAACCGCTGGCCACCGCCTTCCCGCTGATGAACCTGATGAACGATGACGGGCAGCCGCTGTTCACCCTGCCGCAGGATGAGCGTCTGCCGGTCTTTTCGCCGCAGTACAGCCGCAGCACCCTGATGACCCACATGCTGTGCGAGCTGTTGGCGCAGGCGCTGGGGCAGATCAACAGCGTGGCAACCCGGTTGCGTCTGGGCTTTCCGGCTTCGCCGCGTCAGCTGCGTACCCTGATCCTGACCCTGCCGTCGGCAATGCCGAAGCAGGAGCGCGAGATCTTCCGCCGCCGGATGTTCGAAGCCATCGCCATCGTCTGGAAAGCGATGGGCTGGCACCCGCAGGATGACGACTTCTCCAGCCGTAAGCAGCAGGAAAAGAGCGTAGTCCCGGTGCCGGAGATCCAGATGGAGTGGGATGAAGCCAGCTGCGGCCAGCTGGTATGGCTGTATAACGAAGCAATCTCTCATTACGGCGGCCAGACGGAAGCCTTTTTCGCCGCCCTCGCCCGCCCGGATCGCGAGCCCGAGCCTGGCTGTCTGCCGGGGCGCGCCCTGCGCGTGGCCTCTGTCGATATCGGCGGCGGCACCACTGATATGGCGATCACCCATTATCAGCTGGACGACGGCTCCGGCAGCAACGTCAAAATCACCCCGCAGCTGCTGTTCCGCGAAGGCTTTAAGGTCGCGGGTGATGACACCCTGCTGGACATCATCCAGCGCTACGTACTGCCTGCGCTGCAAACCCAGCTACAAAAATCCGGTATTGCCGACGCCTCGCAGCTGATGGCCTCGCTGTTTGGCGATTCCGGCCGCATCGACACCCAGGCGGTGCTGCGTCAGCAGACGGCGTTACAGCTGTTTATGCCGATTGGGCACGCGATCCTCGCCGCATGGGAAGCCAGCGATATCGACGATCCGCTCGACGGATTGCACGCCAGCTTTGGCGATCTGCTGACCCGCAAGCCGACCCGCAACGTGATGAACTACCTGCAGCAGGCCATCGAACACGCGCTGCCTGCGGGCTCTGAGGCATTCGATCTGTTTGCCGTGCCGCTGCACGTCAACTTCCGCGAAATGCAGGATGCGATGCTGGCGGGACACTTTACGCTGGCGGCCCCGCTACATGCGGTGGCCGAAGCCATTTCCCACTACAGTTGCGATATTCTGCTGATTACCGGGCGTCCGGGCTGTCTGCCTGGCGTTCAGGCGCTGATCCGCCATCTGCAGCCGGTACCGGTCAGCCGAATGGTATGGCTGGATAAATACCGCGTGCACGAGTGGTATCCGTTCAGCCAGCAGGGCCGGATCGGCAACCCGAAATCGACAGCGGCCGTGGGCGCGATGCTCTGCAGCCTGGCGCTGGATCTGCGCCTGCCGCGCTTTAACTTTAAGGCGGCAGATATCGGCGCGTATTCCACGGTGCGCTATTTAGGCGTGCTGGATAATACGGTCAACACCCTGCGCGACGAGAACGTCTGGTATCAGGACATCGACCTCGACAAACCGGGGGCCAAACTGGACACCCGCCTGCACTTCCCGCTGCGCGGCAGCGTGACGCTGGGGTTCCGTCAGTTGGCAAATGCCCGCTGGCCTGCAACCCCGCTCTACACCCTGAGTATTAACTCGGCCGAGCTGGCAAAATCCATCGCCGGGGACGGGGTGCTGAACGTACGCCTGCAGCTGCGCGGGGGGAACAAGCATGAAGGTCCTGAAGCCTTCGAGCTCAGCGATGCCTGGCTCCAGGACGGTACGCCGGTCCCGGCTGATGCCCTGACGTTTAAACTGAATACCCTGGCCGATCGCCGTCATAGCGGCAGCCACTACTGGATCGACAGCGGGAGCGTATACCTGAAATGACAGCCACGACGACCACCACCCAGGCCTTGATCGGGTGGATCAACGCGACGCGCCAGCACGCACCGATTCTGGATAATGACGCCGATGCGCTGCTGGCCCGGCTGGCGGCAGCACAAGCCCGCGAGGGCGCCCTCGACCGTGCTCTGAGTGCAGGCAGTTCCATCGGGCTGTACGGCTATTCTCAGGCGGCGAAAGCCCACCTGCTCGCCACCCTGTGCGGCAGTGGCAACAGCCGGATGAACGTGATTATCGGCCAGCGGACCTTCGACTACTTTTCGCATATTAACCCAGGCCACGCGCTGACCAATATGGCGCTGCGCTTTAGCCCGAACGCGACAGACGCCACCGACGACGCATTTCCGCTGCGCCTGAGCCTGCTGACCGAAGCCGAACTGGTACAGGTGTTTCTGGCCCAGGCGACCGTCCCGGCAGTGGATAAAGCCGTTATCGAGGCGCGCGTGGAGAAATGGCGCGCCCTGCGCCAGTCCCAGAGCGTACCGGGGATCACCGCCGCTGACGTGGGAACGATCGCCAACTTTTGGCGCGATACGGTTCCTTCTTCTGCCCAGCAGATGGACGATGCCCTGTGGCACCAGTTCGCCCTGCTGCTGCCGTCGCTGGATCTGAGCACCCGCGCAAGCTGTTGGTCGCTGTTATGGGGCGAGCAGCAGGAGCTGACCCAACAGTGGCTGAAGCTGGCGCATATTCTGCATCAGACCAGCCATGCCCGGCAGCTTGCCGCACCGCTGAGCCTGCTGGTCGATAATTTTGGTCTGCCGACCGAAGGCTTCCTGACCCGGGGCGATATTGTCCTGCAGGATGTGCAACAGGCCGTGCTGCATCCGCTGCACAACGGCGAACTGCTCAACGCCATCAGCATTCCGCTGGACGTGCTGGCGCTGCTGACCCGCGAGCTGGTGCTGCCCGTTGAAAGCGCGGCGCTGGATCGGGTAGATATCATTGATATCCCCGCCCCGTCGGCGCAGCCGGATCTCCCGCTGGCGCAGGCCAAACAGCAGTGGTTGCTGGAACACTATCGTCAGCAGCTGCAGCCCGACGTACTGGTGCTGTGCAACGCCACCGCCCACCATAATCAAACGGCGAAGACGGCAAAAACGCTGCTGAACTGGGTGAAAGAGACCCAGCCAGGCGACGACGCCGCCCTGCCGGGGCTGGTGTGGGCGATCACGCCGCAGGATGCACGCTTTACCACTCGCACCAACCTTGATGAAGCTGTGCAACAGCTGCTCGGCAAGCCGGGCCAACGCTGGGGCACCCTGCAGGCGCTGGACAACAGCAGTATGCAGCGGGTGATCGAATGGCTGTCTCAGGCCACGCTTTCGACCCAGCGCCAGACGCGCCTGACGGCGTTACGCCGGGCACATCAGCGCGAACTGCGCCAACTGATGCAGGGGTATCTGGCCCCGTTCACACAAGACCCCACCGCCCAGCGCAGTACCGCCGAGGGCATGGTGCGCGCGTTACAAGGCAGCGCCGCCCGACACGGCGAGCTGCTCGAAGGCTTGCTGCCGCCGCTGAGCGCGTTTGAAACCTTACTTACCGTGCAGCAGCCGCGCGAAGAACAGGTGAACGGACTGTTTACCGAGAGCATTGATCTGTTTGCCGACAGCGCACAGGACAGCGGCGAGCGCTGGCAGCCGAAAGACAAAGCGCGTCTGGCCCATAGCGTGTGGCTCAACCACCTGCGCCAGTGGGGCCGCGACGACGCCATCGCCGGTCGTCTGGGGCTGGAGAGTGCCGTGCTGCAGCACATTGCTGATGTGCTGATCGTCAGCAGCTATCGCCTGAATCTGCCCGCACAGTTGAAAAAGATCGTCGATGCCGACAAAAGCAGTGCTTCCCAGCTGCATGCTGCGCTCGGTAACTTTGTCGGCTGGGTCGGCTATGCAGATGTACCTGCCGCCGCGCGCCCCGCCAGCCGGATCCGCAAGGGCCAGCCGGTGTTTGTCACCCCTGCGGTCAACAGCAGCGCACCACGCTTAACCCGTCTGGGCGAGCAGCCGGTGCACGCTGCTACGGCGTATGTCTATGACTGGCTGGTGGCGCTGTACACCCAGGCTATCGAGAATATTGGCTACCAGCATCCGCATGATGTGACGCTGGAGGACAGGCAGCGTCTGAAAGCGATTCTGCAGTAAACCCTTTTGCGGCCCGCCTTCTCGCGGGCCGTTACTTCCGCTGAATGCAGTCTGACAGTGCCTTCGCCAGCGCCGAGGGGTTCTCCCAGGACATGGCGTGCCCGGCATCGGGGATGATTTTTACCGCTATCCCCTGCTGGCGCATTTCGTCCACGTCGGAATCGGGCAGGGAAAGTTCACCGAAAATCAGCCACACCGGATAAGGTAATTGCAGAAAACGTATGTTCCAGCTGGGCTGCACGCCTGCAACCAGACTCGTTGCACCGCGCCAGACCGCCCAGGGGACATTGCTCTGCAGTGATCCTTTCCAGGGTGAAGTTTCCGCTTCCAACATTGCCTGATAACCGGTACCAACAAAATCATCCTCCGGCTGGGCAGCGATATCCCGGCTAAATGCACCTCCTCCGGCATGGAAATTGGGTTCTGAAACGATCAGGCCCAACAGACGGCTACCGGCTAACTCTGCCGCTTCGATAGCGATGCTGCCGCCCATGCTGTGCCCGTACAACCAGAAAGACTGGATCGCCAGATGATCGAGTAACTCGATCACGACCTGCGCCTGAGCAGAAGTCTGATAGCTGTATGAGGCGGGCTTATCGCTGTAGCCGCTGCCGGGGAGATCGAGAAGAATGGCCCGGCGGCGGCCGAACTGAGGATCGCAGACAATGAGAGGGTATTCGTAAGAAGAGGCACAGCCGAGGCCATGGATAAACACCAGCGGTTCACCGTGTCCGGGCAATTCCTGCCAGCGCACCGTGCAGCGGGCCTGTTGCGAATAAAAACTGTTCATAAGCACTCCTTTTCAGATGACTGTGTATTTATACAGTTCATCGTACAGGAATGCTATCGCCGGATATTAAAACGTGAAGGTGTCTTCAGAAAAGCGAGATCAGCAGCGCAACCGGGAAGCTCATCGGCCAGGTTGAGCCAATCAGGAAGGCGCTAAGAAAGCGGATGCGTTTGCGATCTTTGGTCAGGAACCAGGTAATGAGGGCGCAGATAGCCGCCATGACGGCGTAAAAAACCAGCATATTTTGGTACAACGTCATTCCACTCACCCCATCCGTCAACAATAACCGCGCGCAATATGCGGCAAATGTTGATATGGATCAAGTTTTTTTGTCACACATTATCCACAGTTTTTTCAAGGTAATAACGGGTGGGTATGACTGACTACACCTTTATTGCCGCTAACCTCCCTGCCATAAAAAGGGCCGCCAGCAGCGACCCTGTTTCCCGCACTATTTTTTCACCGGCTGAGGCTTCTTGTTGCCCGAGTCGGGAACTTTACGCGATTTGTCTTTATCGACATTGAGCATGGTTTGCTCCTTTCGTGACCCTCGGAATAAGTAAGTATAGACCACCTGAGAAGTACCACTTTAAAGTCGCATTTTAAATGCATTTTTTGACAAATTCTGATTGTCGATTCGTGCTGTAATACCCGCAGTTTTCATAAGGAGGACGTTATGTTGCGTATTCCGCAAAGTTGTATTCATACCCGCTCCACCCCGTTCTGGAACAAATCCACCGCCCCTGCGGGTCTTTTTAAACGCCATCTTGATACCGGCACCCGGCCGGGCGTGTATCCGCGTCTGACGGTGATGCAGGGCACCGTGCGCTATCTGGGTTACGCCGATGATTCGTCACCTGAGCCAGACAGCATTCTGGTGATTGAAGCCGGGCATTTTGGCGTTTTCCCGCCTGAACGCTGGCATCACATTGAGGTGGTGTCCGACGATGCCCTGTTCAATATCGACTTTTTCGTTGAACCCGACGTACTGAAATCTCGCTGAGCGCCAATGTGCTCATAAGGAACTGGCAATGTTACACATTCCTGCCAATTTTATGCTGACCCGTGCGACCCCATTCTGGAACAAAGAGACCGCGCCAAAGGCCCTTTTAACGCTGCACAGCGCCAAAGACGGCGTCTATGGTCGTCTGTCGGTAATGCAAGGCGCGGTGAAATGTGTCGGTTTTCCTGACCCAACCGCCAGCGAACCCGACAGGGAGCAGGTGATCGAGGCCGGAACCTTCGGCATCTCCCCGCCGCAAATGTGGCAGCGCATCGAACTGCTGACTGACGACACTTATTTTAATATCGACTTTTTCGCCGACCCTGAGGTTCCGCTGAGCGGCGCAGGCCTGGGGAAAGTGGTTAATACACATAAGGAGTAACATGATGGGCAAAGCAACCTATACCGTCACCGTGACCAATAACAGCAATGGCGTGTCGGTGGACTACGAGACAGACGCCCCAATGGAGTTGATGATCCCGGATGTGGCCGCAGAGGTGATTAAAGACCTGGTGAATACCGTGCGCGCGTATGACACGGAAAATGAGCACCAGGTGTGCGGCTGGTGATCGCTCGCCGCGAGGTGCTGTCTGTTACATTTTGAGCAGTTCCAGCACCGTCTGCGGCACCTGATTGGCTATTTTCAACGCGGCGTTCTGGCTCTGCTCCAGGATCTGCGCCCGCGCAAGCTGGCTCGCCTCGATGGCGTAGTCAGCATCCTGAATGCGGCTGCGGGCAGTCTGCAGCGAAATGCTCTGCTGCGACAGCACCGCTTTATGGGATTCGAAGCGGTTCATCATCGCCCCATACTGTGTGCGGTAGCCGCTCACTGTCTCCAGCGCCGCATCTAACAGCCCCATACTCTGACTGGCACCCGTCGCCGTGAGCACGCTGGTGTTTTCCAGCTTCAGCGTTTTTAAATCCGTCGGCGTCGGTTCAATCGTGACCGATTGCATCTCTTCGCCAAAGTTAGCGCTGGTGACCACCTCTAAAGGCCGACTTTGCTTTGGCGGAACGGTAGGGGTAATGGTGGGCGTCGGCAGCGTGCCCCAGGTAATATTGCTGGTAAAGGAACCACTGCCCACAACCATCACCAGCAGATCCTCGGTGACGGTATCCAGGGTGATACGCTCGATGCGGTTCGAGCCGTTGGCACCGTCGTTCCAGGCACCGGAGGCTTTATCTTCATACCGATCGCCATCACCGCTGTAGGTCATGGTCATGCCGTTATAGTTCAGCACTTCACCGTTGTAATCCCAGGCGTCGCCACCGTCATTCAGCTGCGAACCGTCATATACCGCCCCGCTGCTGAACCCGTTTTTGGCGGTGAGCAAAGAAGCGGTGGCTTTGGCGTCGCTGTTAATACCGCGACTGACCCAGGTATAATCTGCCTCCGCGCCGGACAGGGGCGTGCCCAGCAGATGTTTCCCGTCGCGGGTAAATATCTGCAGATCGTCATCCAGACCGAGCGAATCAATGGTAATGGTGATATTGGTTGATCCAGCCGGAATATAGGCCAGGGGAATAACGCCGGAACTAAACGAATAATCGGTACCGGCCACCGGGAATTTACTGTTTAACGGCGCAACGTCACCCACTAATAAGGGTGGCAATACCGGGTTATCGGTTGCCAGCGGATATTGCCCGAAGATCTCAGTCTGCTCGGAGACCTGGGCAATCGTCGCCAGAATCTGCTGATATTCGTTATTGATACTGATCCGGTCCGATTCAGATAACGTGCCGTTCCCGACCTGGATCGCCAGCGTTTTGGCCCTGATCAGCAGTGAGCCGATGTCGCTCAGGCTCCCTTCTGCCGTCTGCGCCAGACTGATCGCATCATCCAGCCCGCGAGTAATTACGCTGTCGGCATTAATGTTGGCGAGCATCCGGTTAGCAATCGCCTGCCCGGCCGCGTCATCTTTCGCGCTGTTAATGCGCAATCCTGATGAGAGGCGTTCGATGGTTTGAGACAGCATTGAACTGTTGGCTTTTCGGGACTTAAGCGAGAGCCCGGCAACCTCGTTATGATTAATTGCAAGCATGAGTAATGGCGTCGTTAATCTGGTCTGATTACTTTATCGACCGGCAGACGATTTTGTTTAGGGAATAATCGCCAAAAGTAGACGATATATTCTTAGCGGGGAATTTTGCGGCCAGCCGGTTAAATAGAGTGTCCTGAGAAATATATTTAACCGGCGGCCGCACAGGATCAGTGTTTAATCATAACGTGACGCACCACGGTGTAATCTTCCAGGCTGTACGACGACATATCTTTGCCGTAGCCTGACAGCTTCATCCCGCCGTGCGGCATTTCGCTGACCAGCATAAAGTGGGTGTTGACCCAGGTGCAGCCATACTGCAAGCGCGCGCTGACCCGGTGCGCGCGGCCCACGCCCTGCGTCCAGACCGACGATGCCAGCCCGTAGTGAGAATCGTTGGCCCAGGCCAGCACCTGGGCTTCATCGTCAAATTCAGTGACACTCACCACCGGGCCGAACACCTCCCGCTGGACGATGGCATCCTCCTGTTTCGCACCTGCCAGCAGCGTGGGCTGGAAGTAGTACCCGCCCCCGTCATGCTTGTTGCCGCCGGTGACCACCTGGATATGCGCCAGCGCTTTCGCCTCGTCCACTGCGTTAGACACCCTGTCGAGATGCGCCTGCGAGCTTAGCGGCCCAAGCTCGGTGCTGTCGTCATCCGGCGCACCGATTTTCAGGCTGGCGACCGCCGCACCCAGTTTTTCGACCAGCGCCGCATAAATGCCCTTCTGCGCGTAGATCCGACAGGCGGCGGTACAGTCTTGCCCGGCGTTATAGAAGCCGAAGGTACGCACACCCTCCACCACCGCATCGAGGTCGGCATCGTCAAAGACAATCACCGGAGCTTTGCCGCCCAACTCCATGTGGGTGCGCTTAATCGACGACGCGGTATGCCCGATAATGTGTTCCCCGGTGGCGATGGAGCCGGTGAGCGACACCATCCGCACCTTTTCATGTCCGGTCAGCGGATCGCCGACGGTTTTACCGCGCCCAAACAGCACGTTCAGCACCCCGGCAGGAAAAATGTCTTGCGCCAGTTCGGCCAGCTTAAGGGTGGTCAGAGGCGTGATTTCCGACGGTTTGATCACCACGCAGTTGCCGGCGGCCAGCGCCGGGCCCAGCTTCCACGCCGCCATCATCAGCGGATAGTTCCACGGGGCGATGGAGGCCACCACACCCACCGGGTCACGGCGGATCATCGAGGTGTGGCCCTCGAGATACTCACCCGCCGCCAGCCCGTGCAGGCTGCGCGCGGCCCCGGCAAAGAAGCGAAACACATCGGCAACCGCCGGGAGTTCGTCCCCCAGCACGCAGTGCAGCGGTTTGCCACAGTTCTGCGACTCCAGCCGTGCCAGGGTGTCGGCGTTTTCGTCTATCACATCCGCCAGCCTGAGCAGGCACTCGGCGCGGGTTTTCGGCGTCGACTGTCCCCAGCTGGCAAAAGCCTGGTCGGCGGCCTGAACGGCAGCATCCACCTGTGCGGCTGTGGCCTCGGCGATCTCCAGAATGACTTCGCCGGTTGCCGGGTTGTACACCGGCTGCTTTTCGCCTTCGCCCTTGACCAGTTCACCATTAATCAGCAGTTGAGTTTGCATAGTATTGTCCTGTTGAAATCAACGTTATTTCCCGCTGTCAGCATTGCTGTCGCCTTCGCGGGTTAGCCACCAGGCCCCCAGAATAGGAATGGTCGTCACCAGCATCACCAGCAGCGCCACCACGTTCGTCACCGGCACATCGCGCGGGCGGCCGAGCTGATTTAACAGCCACAGCGGCAAGGTGCGCTCATGTCCGGCAGTAAAGGTCGTTACGATGATCTCATCGAACGAGAGCGCAAATGCCAGCATCCCCCCGGCCAGCAGGGCGGATCCCAGATTGGGCAGCACCACAAAGCGGAAGGTTTGCCAGCCGTTGGCACCGAGATCCATGGATGCCTCCACCAGGCTCCACGAGGTGCGCCGGAAGCGGGCAATCACGTTATTGAACACCACCACCACGCAGAAGGTGGCGTGACCGAGAATAATGGTGAAAAAGCCCGGCTCCAGATTGATGGTTTTAAATGCCGTCAGCAGCGCCAGGCCGGTGATGATCCCCGGCAGCGCAATCGGCAAAATCAGCATCAGCGAAATGACGTTTTTGCCAAAGAACTCACGCCGCCACAGGGCCGCAGCCGCCAGGGTACCCAATACCAGCGCAATCACCGTCGACAGCGCGGCGATTTTCAGTGACAACGTCACCGATTCAATGATGTCACTGCGCGTCGCCGCGATGCTGAACCACTTGAGGGTCAGCCCCTGCGGCGGAAAGCTGAAGGCAGCGTCCTCGGTATTAAAAGCATAGATGGCAATGATCAGCAGCGGGAAGTGGAGAAAGATCACCCCACCCCAGGTGGCTATTTTTAGAAACAACGGTGCGCGTTCAGAGTGCATCAAACGCTCCCAGGCGCTTCACGAACGCCAGATAAATCGTGATCAGAACAATCGGCACCAGCGTAAAGGCCGCCGCCATGGGCATATTGCCCACCGCCCCCTGTTGGGAGTAAACCATCTGTCCGATGAAGTAGCCCGGCGGGCCAATCAGCTGCGGCACAATAAAGTCGCCCAACGTCAGGGAGAAGGTGAAGATCGACCCCGCCGCAATCCCCGGTATCGCCAGCGGCAAAACTACGTAGCGGAAGGTCTGACGCGGCCGGGCACCGAGGTCCGCTGAGGCCTGCAGCAGCGACGGCGGCAAACGTTCCAGCGCCGCCTGCACCGGCAGGATCATAAACGGCAGCCAGATATAGACGAACACCAGGAAACGCCCCAGCCCGGAGGTCGACAGCGTGCTGCCACCGACGCCGGGCACCGTCATCAGTGCGGTCAGCAGCGGTTCCAGCCTCATCGCCTCCAGAAACCACTGCGCCACCCCGCCTTTCGCCAGCAGCAGCGTCCAGGCATAGGCTTTGACGATATAGCTGGCCCACATCGGCAGCATCACCGCAATATAGAAGAAGGCTTTCCATTTCCCGCGGGTATAGCGCGCCATATACCACGCCATCGGAAAAGCCAGAATCGCGCTGCCGATCGTGACGGCAATCGCCATCGTCAGGGTGCGCAAGATGATGTCGTAATTGGCGGGTTGAAACAGCGCCCGGATGTTGGCCAGCGTCAGGTCCGGCGTCACCGCCATCGTGAAGTCGTCGAAGGTGTAGAACCCCTGCCACAGGAGGGTCAGCAGCGATCCCAGATAGACGATACCAAACCACATCAGCGGGCCAAGCAGCAGCAGGAACAGTCCCAACGACGGGCGACGCCAGAACAGCGCCGACAGGCGCCCCGACAGCCCGTGCGAGGCCGGTGGAGGAGATACGCTCACGTCCATCTCACCTCTCCTCATGCAGTGGTACCATCGCCTCTCGCGCCCACGACGCGGTGACCAGTTGCCCATTCTCAACGCCTGTAGCGATCGCCGAGCCGCTGATATTTGGCTGACTCACCAGCAGCTTTTCGCCTTCGGCCAGGCGTAGCTCGAAGCGTGTGGCGGCCCCCTGGAACTGTACCGCCTGCACCCGGCCCTGCACCTGGATTTCGCCGTTCTCGTTCAGGCGGATATGTTCCGGGCGCAGCGAATAGCTTCCCGACATGCCGCAGACGCGGCGGGCCAGGGCGTCGGTAAAGACGTTCGAGGTGCCAACGAAGCTGGCGACAAACGGGGTGCGCGGGCGCAGATACAGTTCGCGCGGGGTGTCCACCTGCTCGATTCGCCCGTTGTTAAACACCGCCACCCGATCCGACATCGACAGCGCTTCGCCCTGATCGTGGGTGACGAAAATAAAGGTGATGCCCAGCTCCTGCTGCAGTTTTTTCAGCTCAAACTGCATCTGCTCGCGCAATTTAAGATCGAGCGCGCCGAGCGGTTCATCCAGCAGCAGCACCCGGGGTTGATTCACCAGCGCGCGGGCGATCGCCACCCGCTGCCGTTGACCGCCCGACAGCTGAGAAGGTCGGCGCGTTTCGGCAAAGCTCAGGTCGACGCGTGCCAGCGCCTCGCGGGCCTGCGCCTGGCGGGTGGATTTATTGATCCCCTTCACCATCAGCCCGTAGGCGACGTTCTCCAGAATCGACATGTGCGGAAACAGCGCGTAATCCTGAAACACGGTATTGACGTCGCGCTCCCAGGGCGGCAACGCGCTCGCGTCTTTACCAAAGATGGCGATCGCACCGCCGCTCAGCTGTTCGAAGCCGGCAATCAGCCGCAGGCAGGTGGTTTTGCCGGAGCCCGAAGGCCCCAGCATGGAGAAAAACTCGCCGTCGTGAATCTGAATTGTGACCCCATCCACCGCACGCACGTCGCCATACAGGCGGGAGACATCGTTAAATTCTACTGCGTACGTCATAGCCCGCTCCCTGCGCTAGCGACCACCCATGATGGCGATATAGTCCTGAACCCAGCGGTTATACGGAACATATTTTCCGCCGTTGGCGATGGGAGTTTTCCAGAACATGATTTTATCGAAGTAGGTGTAGCCGTTGGTTTCGCAGCCTTTCTCGCCCAGCAGCGTGCTGGCTTTACACCCTTCCGGCACCACCGGTAGCGAGCCGAACCACGCGGCCAGATCGCCCTGCACTTTTGGCGTCAGAGACCAGTTCATCCACTTATAGGCGCAGACTGGATGTTTAGCGTCGGTATGCAGCATGGTGGTATCCGCCCAGCCGGTGACCCCCTCTTTCGGGAACACGGTGGCAATCGGCTGGTTCTCCGCTTTCAGGGCGTTGGCCTGGTACGGCCAGGCGCTGGAGGCCACCACGCCTTCGTTTTTGAAGTCACTCATCTGGACGGTGGTGTCGTGCCAGTAGCGGTGGATCAGCGCATGCTGATCTTTCAGCACTTTCACCACCGCCGCGTACTGGGCTTCCGTCAGCTGATACGGGTCGGTGATCCCCAGTGCCGGCTGGGTGGCTTTGACGAACAGCGCGGCATCAGCAATGTAGATCGGGCCATCGTAGGCCTGCACGCGCCCTTTGTTGGTTTTTCCGTCCGGAAGATTTTGTTCTTTGAATACGACAGCCCAGCTATCAGGCGGGGTTGGGAAGGTTTTGGTGTTGTACATCAGCAGGTTTGGCCCCCACTGATACGGCGTGCCGTAGACTTTGCCGTCCACGTTAAACCATTCGCCGTTGACCATTCGTGGATCGATAGTTTTCCACGCCGGGATAAGCGCCGTGTTAATCGGCTGCACGCGCTTGCCCATGATTAACCGCAGGGAGGCATCGCCCGAGGCGGTCACCAGATCGTAACCGCCCTTCGCCATCAGGCTGACCATCTCATCCGAGGTCGCGGCGGTTTTGACGTTGACCGCACAGCCGGTCTCTTTTTCAAACTGGCTGACCCAGTCGTAATTTTTATCGGTCTGGCCGCGCTCGATATACCCCGGCCAGGCAATGATATCCAGCCGCCCTTCTGCTTTACCCAGTTCTTTTGGAGGCTCCGCCGCCTGCGCAGTCAAAATAGTCATACTGAGCGCACACAGACTGCTACGGGCAAATTTTTTGCTCATACCTTTTACTCCTGTCGCAATGAAGTCTGACGGCGGCCGTGCCGGTAGAATATCTCCCTCATTAAACGTAGACCGCGTAAATGCGGCGCACCCGGCAGGTACTGGAATTTTCATCAGGTTGTGACCGGGGGCGCATTACCCGTTAACTGGATTATAGACAAGGAGTTAGCGCAGGCGGGCGATATGCATATTTCCTATGAACGCAATAATAAAAACGCCGCAAATAGCGTGCGGCGTTATTAAGAGAATCAGAATGTTTATTCAGCGGCGAACTTACGGCGCGGGTTAATACGCTTTGTGTTGGTTTAACATCTCGCTAATTATTGCTGCCAGCTGGGCCACCGCCTGCTCCTCACGCTCTCCCCAGGCCCAGGAGGTATTAAAGCGAAAAAACGGCGTCCAGGTGTCGGAGGTGGAGAACATTTTTCCTGGCGCAATGCTGATGTGATGCGCCAGCGCCCGGGCGCTAAGCTCTCCGGCATCCAGCGGCGCGGGCAGCTCCAGCCATAAGAAATAACCGCTGTCGCTGTGGTGGATTGTCACCTCGGCGGGCATGTGGCGCAGCAGTGCTTGCCACGCCTGCTGCTTGCGTTCGGCCAGCGTGCGGCGTAAGCGCCTGAGGTGCGCGTCGTAGCGTTTGGTGGCGAGATAATCCACCAGCGCCAGCTGCATCGGCGAACTGGTGGATAAGGTGCTCATCAGCTGCAGTTGCTGGATACGACGGGCATGTTTCCCGGCGGCCACCCAGCCGATGCGGAATCCGGCGACCAGGCATTTCGAAAATGAAGAGCAGTGCAAGGTCATATCCGCGCGATCCCAGGCTTTCGCCGGGAGCGGTTTTTCGCGGCCGTAATAGAGCTCGCTGTAGACGTCATCCTCAATCAGGGTGACGTTATGCTTCGTCAGCAAGGCGATCAGCTGCGCTTTTTTATCGGCGCTGAGGGTAAAGCCCAGCGGGTTTTGACCGTTGGTCATCAGCCAGCAGGCCTTAACCGGGTAGTCGTTCAGCGCCTGCGCCAGCGCCGTCAGGTCGATGCCTTCACGCACGTCGGTGGCCACCGACAGCGCTTTCAGTTTGAGCCGCTCAAGTGCCTGCAGCGCACCGTAAAAACAGGGGTTTTCGACAATCACCCAGTCGCCCGGTTCAGTCACCGCCTGCAGGCTGAGGTTCAGCGCTTCGAGCGCACCGGCGGTAATGACGATTTCATCCGGGGAGATATTCATCCCCTGCTGGGCATAGCGGCGGGCAATGGCGTGGCGCAAGTCGACGTTGCCCGGCGGCAGGCTTTCGATCACGCTCATCGCGGTGGCGGTTTTGCTGACGTTTGCCAGCGAGCGGTTGAGCTGCTGCAACGGGAACAGGCGTGGATCGGGAAAGGCCGAGGCAAACGGCACCACCGAGGGATCGCGGCTGGCCTGGAGCACGTCGAAGATATAGGTGTTGATGTCTACCGCTTCATCACGCATGACCTGCGCAGGCGGCATGGGTTGTTGCCCGTTTGGCGGCGCGGCAACGTAATAACCCGACTGTGGACGCGCCACAATACGCCCCTGACTCTCAAGCATCTGATACGCATGACCCACGGTCATAAAGCTCATGCCACTGCTGCTGACTTGCTCGCGCAGAGAGGGAAGCTTATCGCCGGGTTGCCAGACGCCAAGTTCGATCTGCGAAATGATTTGCTGCGCCAGGCGCTGGTATTTTTTCATCGGGTTCTCCTTGCTGCTCAACATAGTATATCAGCAGGAGAAAAAAGGCAGGATTAATGAACTGTTATAGGTTTAAGAAAAGATCAACAGGCGTGACGGCGCCTGATGGATTACTTACGCAGGGCAAACGGAACCTGCATAGCGTGCTGCAACGCAGCTAAATGGTCGAAGGTGATCATCGACGACTTGCAGAAAATGCACTTCGCGCCGAGTGGATTCTTTTCAGACACGTCAAATGCTGAAGTACGGTATTGCGAGCCATGACAGCACGGGCAACGAAAATGGATGTTAGAACTCATGTAAATCTCCTGAACGTAAAAAACGTCAAATGCTAATTGGGCCTTAAAGGCGATAGTGGTCTGAGACAAAACTAATCAGAGCGTTCAGAACGTAAAGAAAAGACCCAAGAGAGGCTGCGGAGAGGCACAACGTGTTGAGAAATGCTTTAAGAGACGGCGACAGATATTTTTTTGATTTCAAACCGAGGAATCATTAACGCACGCTATAAAAAAGGATGCAAGGGCTTTTATGCAGAAAAATCATAAAGGCACTGTTTTTATAACCTGTGGCCGCGTAACGGGGACCGGTAAAATCACCAATATCTATATAACACCATGATTTATAATATTTATTTATGGCACATTTTGAATGGTTTTTATTGAAGAATCCGTGTTTGATACTGCCAGATTTTTACCCTCACAGTTTAATCACAGCTACACCCTGATTAATAAACACTCAACACTGCGAAGAATAGTATGAAACCAATGGCCCACTTAGGGATATGGTTAGGCCAATTAGCCCTGTTGTGCATTGTTTATTCTCTGCTCTGCGTCTGGATGCCTGACGTTTATTTATACGATATTTACACCGATAAATTTGGATTTCTGACCGAAGTTGAATGGTATGACCGTTACATTTTCGCCTTATCAGTATTGTCTCTGCTGTTAACTACCCTTCTCATCTGGCTTATCGCGCGTTATATGTACTGTCGTAAATGCAATTAATCTTGCGGGGCGTACAGTCCCGCAACCCTATAACAGCACAATAAAACAACCACTTTTCATAAACTGTTATACATAAATTCCCCTTTTCTGTCTCTGATACTCTGCGTCCGGTCTCTTTACCATAACAGCCACAACGATTGACCTTGAGGTTGTGCATGTTTGGTTTAGATGCGTTTCATCTGGCGAGGATCCAGTTTGCGTTTACTGTCTCCTTCCACATTATTTTTCCGGCGATCACCATTGGCCTCGCCAGCTATCTGGCGGTGCTGGAGGGGCTATGGCTGAAAAGCAAAAACCCCGTCTGGCGCTCGCTGTATCATTTCTGGTCGAAGATTTTCGCCGTCAACTTTGGTATGGGCGTGGTCTCCGGGCTGGTAATGGCTTATCAGTTCGGCACCAACTGGAGCGGTTTTTCCCAGTTTGCGGGCAGTATTACCGGCCCGCTTCTCACCTATGAAGTGCTGACCGCCTTCTTCCTTGAAGCCGGTTTTCTGGGCGTGATGCTATTTGGCTGGAACAAAGTCGGGCCCGGCCTGCACTTCTTCGCTACCTGCATGGTGGCGCTGGGCACCCTCATCTCTACTTTCTGGATCCTTGCGTCGAACAGCTGGATGCACACCCCGCAGGGCTATGAGATCGTTAACGGCGTAGTGGTGCCAGTGGATTGGTTTGCAGTGGTGTTTAACCCCTCCTTCCCGTATCGCCTGCTGCACATGTCGATAGCGGCGTTCCTCAGCAGCGCACTGTTTGTCGCCGCCTCGGGCGCCTGGCATCTGCTGCGCGGCAACAATACGCCTGCCATTCGCCATATGTTCTCAATGGCGCTGTGGATGCTGCTTATCGTTGCTCCCATTCAGGCTATGGTCGGGGATATGCACGGCCTGAATACCCTCAAATATCAGCCTGCCAAGATTGCCGCCATTGAAGGACACTGGGAAAACGTGCCGGGTGAACCGACGCCGCTGCTGCTGTTTGGCTGGCCGGATATGGAGCAGGAGCGCACAAAATACGGGCTGGAGATCCCGGCGCTCGGCAGCCTGATCCTCACTCACAGCCTCGACAAGCAGGTCCCGGCTCTGAAGGAGTTCGCGAAGGAAGACCGGCCGAACTCGACGATGGTCTTCTGGTCGTTCCGCATTATGGCCGGACTGGGCATGCTGATGCTGATGCTCGGTGCGGTGGCTCTGTGGCTGCGCTACAAGCAGCGGCTGTACCACTCCCGCCCCTTCCTGTGGTTTGCCCTGCTGATGGGGCCGTCCGGGCTGATTGCGATCCTCGCCGGGTGGGTCACCACCGAAGTGGGTCGCCAGCCGTGGATCGTGTACGGGTTACAGCGTACTAAAGACGCGGTTTCCGCGCATGGCGACCTGCATATGAGCGTCAGTCTGCTGGCCTTTTTCGTGGTGTACACCTCGGTATTTGGCGTCGGCTACAGCTACATGGTACGGCTGATCAAGAAAGGCCCGCAGGAAGATGAAAGCTTCCCAACAGAAAACGATGGTCGCCCGGCGCGTCCTCTCTCGGCTGTGACTTCTCAGGAGAAACCATAATGGGTATCGATCTCTCCCTTATCTGGTTTGTGATTATTGTCTTCGCCACCCTGATGTATATCGTGATGGACGGCTTCGACCTTGGGATTGGCATCCTGTTTCCCGCCATTCAGGATGCCGACGACCGGGATGTGATGGTCAACAGCGTCGCCCCGGTGTGGGACGGGAACGAAACCTGGCTGGTGCTGGGCGGTGCAGCGCTGTTTGGTGCGTTTCCGCTGGCCTATGCGGTGATCATCGATGCGCTGACGATCCCGCTGACCTTAATGCTGCTGGGGCTGATTTTTCGCGGAGTGGCGTTTGAGTTTCGCTTCAAAGCCACGCCAGCGCACCGTCCTTTCTGGGATAAAGCCTTTGTCGGCGGTTCCGTGCTGGCGACCTTCACTCAGGGCATCGTGGTCGGGGCAGTGATTAACGGCTTTGAGGTGACCGGCCGTGCGTACAGCGGCGGCGCCTTCGACTGGTTTACCCCGTTCAACCTGTTCTGCGGTCTGGGGCTGGTGATTGCCTACGCCTTTTTAGGCGCGACGTGGCTGGTAATGAAAAGCGAAAACCCGTTGCAGGTGCGGATGCGTCAGGCGTCAAAACGTCTGCTGCTGGCCCTGCTGGGGATTATCGCCGTCATTAGCCTGTGGACGCCGCTGGCCCAGCCAGCAATTGCCGCACGCTGGTTCAGCCTGCCAAACCTGTTCTTCCTGCTGCCGGTGCCGCTACTGGTTGTCGTCCTGAGTCTGTGGCAATGGCGAAGCCTGAACAATCCCAACAGCCATCATCTGCCGTTCATCCTGACCCTTGGGCTGGTGTTCCTTGGCTTTAGCGGGTTGGGGATCAGCATCTGGCCGCATATTATCCCGCCGTCGATCACCTTGTGGCAGGCCGCGGCCCCGCCGCAGAGCCAGGGCTTTATGCTGGTAGGCGCGCTGTTTATTATCCCGATCATTCTGGTGTACACGTTCTGGAGCTATTACGTGTTTCGCGGCAAAGTTCAGCCTGGGGAGGGCTATCACTGATGCAACACTCTGTCTGGAAACGCCTGATGTGGCTGGTGATTATCTGGGGTGGCAGCGTGCTGGCGCTGGCGCTGGTGGGTATGTTCTTCCGCGTGCTGATGACGGCGGCGGGGTTTAAATCGCACTGAGTATGAACTTATTGTCCTAAAGCGATTAAGAAATTTAAGGGAATAAATCGCTTTCAGCGGCTCCATGGCCCGCATGTTCCCCTCACCCTAGCCCTCTCCCATGTACAGACCGGGGACATGGTAAACAGGTGTTCGGGGACATGGTGAACACTTTTTAACACCCTTTACCCATGGTGATCGACTTTTTCTTCAGGTCGATCACCCCCACTTTCGTGCTGTACCACCACA
>NZ_JAMGZJ010000059.1 GCF_025564085.1 Silvania confinis
TCAACCGGGGCTACCACACCAAACCTGAACAATTTGGATGGTAGCCCCTTCTTAGCAAGGAGGCAATGACATGCTTAACAAGTACGCCTTTGGGGCGATCCTGGTACTGGGTTTAACTGTGCTGGGCGTCACGTTTCTGGTTCGCGAGCAACTGTGCGAACTGAGTTTTAAAGAGCGTGATGTGGAAATGAAAGCTGTTCTCGCTTACGAAACGAAGAAGTAGCGGTACGCGGGGAGCAATCCCCGCTTATCTGAATTGTCGGTTTGGTGCAGGCACCCGTTTCTTTGCCCCGTCTGGTGATGAGCCGGCGGGGCATTTTTATGTCCGCACTCGTGCAACCGTCTCCTGCCACGCTTGCCAGCGGGTTTGCAGTCGGGCATGCCGCGCCCTGTCCGGGCTGAAGGTGACATGTTCCGGAAGATACTGGCGCAACTGCTCAGTGGTGAGGTTAAACAGCGCCTTACGTGCCAGCAGGGCAGCCCCCATAGCAGAAAGTTCCGCGACATCGCTGCGCATCACCGGGCAGCCAAGCAGGTCAGCCTGATACTGCATCAGCCAGTCGTTTTTCGTCGGACCGCCGTCGACCATCAGCGCATTCAGGCTAAAGCCCGGATGGGCGTGCATGGCCTGTACCACGTCGGCAATCTGGTAGGCGATCGATTCCAGCGCCGCGCGGATCAGGTGCGGCCGCTTCACGCCCCGGCTCAGACCGTGGATCATACCGCGTGCATTTTCGTCCCACCACGGGGCGCCGAGTCCGGTGAGTGCGGGCACAAAATAGACCCCCAGCGTTGAGTCCACCGAGCGGGGCAGGGTGTTCAGCTCATGGGCGAGCTCCGCCTGCGTCAGCTCGCTGAGCCCGGTACTCTCTACCATCCACGCCACTGCATCGCCGGTATGAGGAATATTGCCTTCCAGGCCATACACCAGCGTCTCGCCGTCATGCCAGGCCACGGTGGTCGCCAGCGCGCTCACGTCGCAGTGGGCCGAAGCTACCGGTGCCATTACCGACGAGCCGGTACCGTAGGTCGCTTTGACGCAGCCTTCGGCACCCAGACCGTGGGCAAACAGCGCGGCGTGGGAGTCGCCAATCATCGCCATCACCGGCAGTCCATCGGGGATCGACGGGCAGCCGCGGGTATAGCCAAACAGTCCGCTGGACGGTTTGATGGTCGGCAGCGCCGCGCGTGGGATGCCAAACAGGGTCAACATCTGCGGATCCCAGTCGGCGCTGTGCAGGCTCATCAGCTGGGTGCGGGCGGCGTTAGCGTAGTCGCAGGCGAAGGACTGGCCCTGCGTCAGTTGCCACAGCAGCCAGCTGTCGACGGTGCCGAGACAGATCTCACCCTGGGCTGCCAGCTGGGCACCGTTGGGGGTGTTATCCAGCAGCCAGCGCATTTTGGAGGCCGAGAACAGCGGGGCGACGGGTAGGCCGGTAGCTGCTTTGATGTGCGGGCCGTGGCCGTTTTCCCGCAGCTGATGGCAAAAGGCCGCCGTGCGTGAACACTGCCAGCTGAGTGCCGGGGCAATCGGCTTACCCGTCGCCCGGTACCAGCCCACGACAGTTTCACGCTGATTACTGATCGCCAGCGCGGCAACTCTGTCCACGCCGACGGTAGCAATGGCGCGGGCCACCACGTCAACTGAAGCCTCAACCAGCAGCTGGGCCGATTGCTCTACCCAGCCTTCATGCGGGGTCTGGATCGCCAGCGCCCGGGAGAAACTCGCCACCACGTGGCCCTTCGCGTCCAGCGCCACCGCTTTCGCATTGGTGGTGCCCTCATCGAGGGCAATGATGATGTCCTTGCTCACCGACATAGCGGCCTCCTGCCTTTACTGGTGGAGATAGGTTGAGACGCCGAGGTAGCGGGTAAACGCCTCGTGCAGAATTTCGGCGCTGGCCGAGTGGTTCATCGCCACGTGGTGCTCAAAACCGTTGCGACAGATCCAGTTCAGCAGGTTTTCCAGATGCGGGACCTGGATAACGGCCCGGCAGCCGACCGTGTCCAGCGGATCATCCACCGACTGGCCCTGGCCGACATAGGCTTTGATCTCGCCGGTGAGGTCGTCAGTGCTCAGGCGGAAGTAAGTGAGCGGGCCGCTTTTCAGGCGACCGTGTACCGCGCCGCAGGTGTTCTCTTTTCCGACGGTGGTACCGATGATATCGGCGGTACCCATGTGCGGGGATTCAAGGCTCGAGGCGGCGAAGTTACCGCAGTGGAACAGGACGCATTTGTCGCGATCGTCGCCGAAGTTGTTGTTCCAGTCAGCGATTGAGGCTGGGTTCATATTGCTGCTGGCCAGCGCAAACATCGACAGCGCGCCCATCACGTCCACTTCGCAGGCGCTTGGCATCAGCTGCCCGGACATCACGCTCATGATCGAACAGACGTTAATACCGAGGTTTTCCTGCAACGAGGTCCAGCACTGGATGGCGGTGGTGTCGATATCGTTGGCGACGATCCATTCACTGAGGACCACAAACAGCTTCGCCATGGTGACCAACTTGTCAGCCGGGATGCCGCTGGCGTCGGCGTTGTCGATCAGTACGCGGCGTTTTTCGTCCACGCGGATGTCGTCATCGCGCAGCGTTTTAATGCGGGTAAAGACTTCAGAGAGGTCGAGGGTTTCGACGGCAATGCCGAGGCGCTCCAGTAGCTTCTCGCTGTAGCGCACGGTGTTAAAGCCCGCCGGACGCGCACCAATGGCACCCACGCGCACGCCACGCATGCTGCTGACCACGCGGCACACCTGCTCGAAACGACGCAGGTCCTGTTCAAACACTTCACCGGTAAGGGCACAGACGTGCTGGGTAGTCAGGGTAAACGGAATGCCGTACTGGCGCAGGTTGTTGCACAGCGAGATCTTGCCGCAGAAGCTGTCGCGGCGGGTCGCCAGCCCCATTTTATCGAGGTTGTCTTCTTCTGCCTGCACCAGCACCGGGACGTTCAGGCCCGAGAGGCGCAGGGTTTCGGCGATCGCTTTCTCATCGCCGAAGTTCGGCAGCAGGACCACCACGCCATGAATTTTTTCGCGATGAGCGCGAAACAGTTCGGCACAGGTTTTCGCATCCTGGCGGGTTTCTACGCCGCCGAGTTCGGTCTGGCTGGGATCGAGCATCACGGTATTGATGCCCAGGCGAGCAAACAGCGCCATCGCCTGCTCGCGTGCTTCGGCGACCAGATAGCTCGGGAAGAATCCGCGGTTGCCGATGACCACGCCCATGGTGAGTTGTTGAGGAATTCGGGACATTGCTTTCTCCAGTAAGATGTTGTTTTTATTCTCAGGAAATCCGTCGCGCCAGCATTTCCCGGGCGTGTTTTACCACTCCGGCGACATCAATTTCGTGGCGTGCCCGCGTTGATGCTCTGTCGGCAGCAATCGCGTATTGTCCATCCATGATCCCCAGTCGTTTCAGCGGCACCGCACATCCGGCTTCGGCCAGCACTTCGGCCACCAGGCTGCCGACGCCACCGTTAACGTTGTGCTCCTCGACGCTGACCACCGCCTTACACGACGCGATCGCCGCCAGCAGCTGTTGGGTATCACAGGGACGAATAGATGGAACGTTGATAACAGTTGCGTCAATACCTTCTTCTGCGAGTTGTGCGGCGGCTTCCACTATTTCATGTACGGTGGAGCCCATTGCCACCAGCGCCACGTCATGGCCCGCACGCAGGACGTCAATCTTGCCTGGCGTAAAGCGGTAGGTTTCGTCATGCAATTCTGGCAGGGCTTTCCCGTCGAGACGGATATACACCGGTCCAACGTGCTCAAGGGCGTAGTCGATTATCTGGCGGCATTCATTTGGGCTCGATGGGGCATAAATCTCGATGTTGCCGAAGCCGCGCATGATGGCGATATCGTCGATGCTGTGGTGGGTACTGGCGAGTGGGCCGTAGCTGGCACCCGCGTTCAGGCCGAACAGCTTAACATTATTATTGTTGTAGCAAATATCGACCTTGATCTGCTCGTTAGCACGCGAAATTAAAAACGGCGCGGCGTTACAGGTGACGGCGATTTTGCCGCCTATCGCCAGCCCGGCGGCGGCACCGACCAGCGTCTGCTCGGCGATCCCGACGTTCACTAACCGGCCCGGGAAGCGCTGCATAAACGGAGAAATTTTCGCCGTGGAGGTCGAATCCGCCACCACCGGCACCAGGTCCACGCCGCGATCGACGGCATCAATAAACGCATCGACCATTACCGTGGCGAGATGTTCGCTATTACTCATCTTTCAGTTCCTCCAGCGCCAGTTCAATTTCTTCGCCTTTCGGCACCCGGTGGTGCCATTCAGGGCGCCCCTGAATAAACGAAACGCCCGCGCCTTTGGTGGTATGGGCAATCACCACGTGCGGTTTACCGCCAGGCTGTAAGCCTTCCAGCGTGGCCACCACGTCGGCCATGTCATTGCCGTTGCAGGCGGTCACTTCCAGCCCGAACGCTTTCCATTTCTCATCCAGCGGATCGGTATTGAGGATATCTTTGGTCGAACCCGCCAGCTGAAGGTTGTTTTTATCGTTGATAATAAACAGGTTATCCAGCTGATAGTGGGCGGCCACCAGCGCGGCTTCCCAGTTGCTGCCTTCGGCCAGTTCGCCATCGCCGGTCACCACAAACACCCGACGCGTGCTGTTGCTGCGTTTCGCCGCCAGCGCAATCCCTACCGCCACCGGCAGGCCATGGCCCAGCGCGCCTGTGTTCAGTTCGATACCCGGGGTTTTGTGTTTCACCGGATGGCCGGGCAGGTGCGAATCGGCATGCTGATAGGTGGACAACCACTCGACGGGAATAAACCCGGCCTCGGCCAGCACGCAGTAGTACCCGCCAACCGCATGGCCTTTCGACTGAATGTAGATGTCGCGTTCGTCGCTGTCCTTCAGCTGCGGGGAGCAGTTCAGAATGCGGAAGTAGAGCGCGGTCAGCAGTTCGACCTGCGAAAGATCGGCGCCGGTATGACCGCCTGCCGGGCTTTCGGCATTGAGCACGATGATCCGGCGACGGATCGAGCGCGCTCGGGTTTCAAGCTCCGCGATAGAGAGCGAGAACGGATTCATAACATACCTCCTGAATTTATAATCTGTTGTGAATAATTATTCCAGCCGGGTAAGTTATTTCCCTGTTCTCTCTGTCAGAGCAGGGATTTATGACCGTTTTGAATATATATTCAATGCTGATTTATTATTCATGTAATGTAAGATATGCCTTGCTTCGGGGTTTGTCTACGGTTTGAGCGGGCAAATTTCGAAGAAAGGAGAAAAGGATCACATTTGGCTGACCGATCGCGATCGCCCTTGCTTGTTAAATATTCAGGGATGAATAAAAATAACGACAGCCGATTGAGGGGAACGTTATGTCTAAGCAGGATGAACAGCGATTACTGGTCAAGATCGCCACACTTTATTACAGCGAAAACAAAAAGCAGTCCGAGATTGCCTCGCTGCTGCATCTCTCGCAGTCCTTTGTGTCGCGGGCGCTGACGCGCTGCCAGAAAGAGGGACTGGTCAAAATTACCGTCGTCCAGCCGACCAATATTTTTGTCTCGCTGGAAAAGGCGCTGGAAGAGCAGTACGGCATTCGTCAGGCGATTGTGGTGGACGTGGGCGAAGAGCCCACCGGGGCGCAGATTAAGCACGCCATTGGCAGCGCGGCAGCGCACTATGTGGAAACTCGCCTGCGCCCGGAAGACCTGGTCGGTATCTCTTCGTGGAGCAGCACTATACGCTGCATGGTAGATGAAATGCACCCGCAGAATATCCGCGCGGCCGGGGTGATCCAGCTGCTGGGCGGGGTGGGGCCGAACGGCAATGTGCAGGCCACCATCCTGACGCAGCAGCTCGCCGCGCACCTTGGCTGTCCGGCGGGCCTGCTGCCCTCCCAGAGCATTGAACACTCGGTAGAAGAGCGCGCCCGGCTGGTGAGCAGCCCGGACGTGGCGGACGTGGTCGGCAAATTTGCCGAAGTGGACGTGGCGATTGTCGGGATCGGCGAGCTGGAGCCCTCGCAGCTGCTGAAAAACTCCGGCAACTACTACAACGAAGATATGCTCACACTGCTGGCGGAGCGCGGGGCGGTGGGTGACATCTGCCTGCACTATTACGATGCCAAAGGCGAACCGGTACTCACGCCTGAAGAGGACCCGGTGATCGGCATGGAACTGGCGCAAATCCGCGCCTGTCCGCAGGTGATTGCCCTCGCGGGCGGGGCGGAAAAACGCAATGCCATTCTTGGTGCGCTGGTCGGGAAGTACATTGATGTGCTGATTACTGATTACCCCACAGCGCGGAGCCTGTTAAAAGTGTGATCCCCCGCGTCAGACTGTGGGAGAAGGTGTGCTATGGCCTGGGGATACCTTGGCCAATATCTTGAAGGGTATACCGAAGATGTTCTTGTCCATCTACTACACCGACGTTTTCTGGTGCTGAGCTTCAGCCTGGTGGTGGTGCACTGCGTTTCGCTGCTCGGTGCCATTTCGGCCGACAGCGAAGAGTGGATCCAGATTAATGCCATTCGTTTTCCGCTGGCGAAAATCGCGTATTTGCTGTGCTCTCGGCTGGTTCCGGCGCTGATCGCCTAATTTCATATCGCGTTGATCGGTTATCGGCTGGTGATGGCGGGTCGTGAAAATAGTAGGATTTAGTAGTATATTCAAACACTTTGAAAAAATTTAAGTTATGTCCCGTTCGGTGTATGATGCGCAGATAACCATCATAAATACAGGGATAAAGTATGAAAATGGTACTGCCGGTCGACGGTTACCGTTCGGCAACGGAATTCATGGCAGCCATGCAGGGCAGTGAGGGAGACACCCACTGGCTGATGAAGCAGGCAGAGCACTGGCACGGTGGGATTCACATCTGTAATGACGTTGCCGGCAGCGCGGTTTTAAAACCCGGCAGCCACGGTCTGAAATGCCTGACCGATGGTCAGGTGGTTGCCTGGCGTCTGAATGACGTCTACCAGACGGCGGCGTTCGGAAAAAAGACGCTGAAATTCAGCTCCACCTTTGTTCTCATCAAATCCACCTGTACCCCGGATAAAGCAAAACCCGATAACGCGCTGGATTTTTACACTCTGTGGATGCAGATAGCCCCGTTGTCAGATTACGGGATTTCGGACACACCCACGGCCACCGTGACCGCCAGCGCGTTAAAAATTTGCCAGGACAATACGTTTCCCGGCTGGATACGTGGCGGGCTGAAGGAAGGGGTTAATGTTCCTCGCGATGCGTTACGCCACTATGAAGTGCCGCAGGATACGCATACCACGCTGCCACGCGGGACTGTGGTGGAAATTCAGCAGGAGGCTTCTTTCCTGCTTAACGGCAGGCCAGCACCGTTTATTTTCATTACTGTGGTGTCGGTACCGGAAGGCGTTAAAAGCGGATTATCTTCCGGTGAGTCAGGCTGGATCTCCGGGCTGAATAAGTTTGTGAAGCGGCAGGGCGATACGCTGCCAGCCTGGATGCAGACAGCCCGTCAGCATGGTGTATTCAATCAGGTGGTGACGGTTTCCGGGGAGGATTCGCCGGGGGTAAAAGCCGGGGAGGTTATCGGCCATCTCAGCCTGAATGAGCGCCCGTATGGCGGCCCACAATACTTCTGCCATCTTGAGGTGCTCAGCCAGGACGCACGGATGAAGGATTTTCTGGCAAACAAGTCCGGGGTGAAGACCGGCGCGACCGAACTACACACGCTGCCGGACAGGACCCGCTGGCAGCACCGGGAGAAGAATAATACGTTTGTGGTGGCCGGTGTGGGCGGGGACCCTTCCCTCAGTACCGCAGAGCGTTACACCCCTGAAAGCGACTGTCGGCGGCGGGACGCAGAGGGAAAGACTTGGTATCACATCCCCGACGAGCTGGCATGGATGGCGGCTGAAGATGTGGAGCGAGTTAACCAGTTTGACCTCATGAAGCGGGGTTTTGTGGTGCTGGAGCAGGAGAACGCCCCACAGAGTATTTTCCAGACCCCACAGGAGGGCTGGCTACGCGAAGTGTACGGGAGACTGGAAGCACTGGCCCGGAGTGAAACGCGGGATATGTATTCCCTGAGCTACAGGGAGAAGTACCAGAGACTGCTGCATCTGATGGATCTGAACCAGGATGGTGTGATTGATGCCGGTGAACTGTGGCGGTTTTTGCATAACACGCAGCCGCATATCCGGTATCAGGTGCAGCGTATGGTGGTAAAGCACCACAGCGAATGGCTGAAAGATGGACTGTCAGCCCTGTGGCAGGCCGCACTGGATGAGCAGGCGAAGACATACCCCGATTTGGCGATGTTTAATCGGGAATTCATCAACAAACTGGTATGGATGAAAGAGGTTCCGGAGATCCGCAGCAGTGAAGCGCTATGGCATATGCATCCGGTGGTATTTCTGGATGCGTTAGCATTGAATCATACGCGATGGGTATTAGGCACAACTTCAGAGTGTTATGAATCTGCAGGGAAAGGGCCCGGCGTTATATCTACTGGTCGTGGCGATCATGGTGGAGCTTCTTATGGCTGTTATCAGTTATCATCAAATTTAGGCGTTGTTCAGCAATATATTCAGCAATCTAAATACAAAGATAAATTTCTAGGGTTAAGTATTGGAACTGAAGCTTTTAACGCGAAGTGGAAAAGAATTGCAGAGGAAGATAAAAAAGGTTTTGCCAGTGATCAGCATAAATTTATAAAGAAAACACATTATGATGTGCAGTTGAGTTTTTTAGAAAAAAACGGAATAAAACTAACCCATAAACGAGCAGCCATTCATGACATGATCTGGTCAACCTCTGTTCAATATGGCCCATATACTAATCTGATCGTAAAGGCGACTGAAAACATATTATTTGAGAGTTCAACCGATTCCCAAATTATCGAATTAGTTCAGGACTACAAATATATTAATACTGAAACTAAGTTCCCCAGTTCACCAACGCTTTGGCCTGGGTTGAAGTCTAGAGCTTCCAGTGAGAAAGCAAAATTATTGTCCTTAGTTAAAGCTAATGCAGAGATTGAATGATTATGAGATTAATTAAAGTGATTTTTGTTTTGTTGTTAATATGCTCTTTTTCTGTCTCATCAAAGAAAACAACTGAGTATAGTGATTCATATTATAAGTGTGTATCTGAAAATGTTGACAATCCAATGTCAACAAACTGCATGGATTCTGAAATTTACATTCAAAGAAAATACGTAAAGGTTATTACATCAGAACATGAAGGTTTAATTTCACCTGAAGATGGGGAAGTGATTGATCTGAATTATTACACAATGCAGCAGCTAAAGCATATTGATGATAAATGCAAGTTATGGATAAAATCCGGTGGTCAAAACGGCAATATTTTAGAAAAGCAATGTGCGCTGGATGAGACTATCTCTCTAAAAAAATTATTGAGCAATTTTGTAGTTGTTGTAGAGGGTTAATTAACTCTGAGAAGGGGCTTTTAGATATTTTTTTGTGCACCTTTCTGTTCAGGCTCGATCAACACCTGCGCTATGATGACACGCGATAGTCCCTGAGGCGAAGACCATGGATTATAAAAAGCAGATCCTTAACATTCTGCGCAGTGAGAACGCATCAGCGCGTGGAGATGACCCAGCAGATCTGGGTGACCAAAGCCCACATCACCAAGCTGACTTCGCCGCTGCCTGATGCCTCGGCGAATCGACATATTCGTGAGATTCGCATTCGTCACTTTAAAACCGGCTATAAGTACGGCGTAAAAGGGCTGGTTCAGCTCAAGCCGACAGCATCACCGGTCTGCTGGTGTAACGGCGGGGCTGAGCCCCGCCATACCTCAGCGCTATTTCCCTTCCATCACCGCCTTCTGCGCCACCACCGCGGCTTTCTGCTGCATCCGGTTTTGCATCTGATCGATGATCACCGCCACGATAATGACCAGCCCTTTGATCACCATCTGCCAGAACTCGCTGACCCCCATCATCACCAGTCCGTCGGCGAGGAAGCCAATGACAAAGGCGCCAATCAGGGTGCCAAGAATGGTGCCACGTCCGCCGGCCAGCGACGTTCCGCCCAGTACGACCGCGGCGATGGCGTTCATCTCAAAGGCGGTACCGTTGGCCGGATGGCTCGCTAACAGCTGGGCAGAAACCACAATCCCGGCGATGGCGGCACAGAAACCCGACAGGGTATAGACCAGGATTTTCACCCGTTTGACCCGCACCCCGGAAAGCTCCGCAGCGCGTTCGTTATCGCCGATGGCGTATACGTGGCGGCCAAACGGCAGGCGGCGGGCGATATAGGCGATCACCAGTGCCAGCACAATCATCATCCAGATGGCCCACGGGATGCCGAACAGCGTGCCTGCGCCTATCTCGTCAAAGCCGGTATTGCCTAACTGCGGATTGCCGGAAAGGCCGGGGAAGGTCTGCCCGTCGGAGGTCAGCATCGCCGCACCACGCAGTACGTACATGGTGCCGAGGGTGCAGATAAACGGCGCCACGTTATAGCGGGTAATTATCCAGCCGTTTATCGAGCCGATAAACGCGCCAATCAGCAGCACGATGGGCACAATCACCCACACGCTCGGGAAGATGGCGATGCCAAACATTGGCAGCACAATCCCTTTGGTGATCATCCACCCGGCGATCATCCCGCACAGCCCCAGGGTGGCACCAATCGACAGGTCGATCCCGGCAGTGATGATCACAAAGGTGATCCCCAGCGCCAGGAAGGCGTTGATGGCAATATGTTTAATCATGATCACCAGGCTGCCAGGAGAGAGGAAACCCGGCACGGTCATGGTGAAAAAGCCGACGATTAGAAACAGCGCAATAAAGGTGCGCATCTTCAGCAGCAGCAGGAGTAATTTTTCCCGGGAAGGCGCGGCCCCTTTTTGCGGCGTCAGCGCGACAGACTGTGTTGTTTTCATATCAGAACCCCTGAGCACTTGCGGTTACCAGTGCCGATTCTTCGGCCCGATCGCGAACAATATCGGCGGTCAGTTTGCCGCCGGACATCACCAGAATGCGGTCAGATACCGCCATAATTTCTTTCAAATCCGAGGTGGAAAACACCACCGCGATCCCCTCTTGCGACAGCTGCACCATCATGCGGAACACGTCCGCTTTGGCACCCACATCGATGCCGCGCGTCGGTTCATCCAGAAACAGCACCTTCGGGTTGGTCAGCAGCGAGCGGCCAATCACCACTTTTTGCTGATTGCCGCCGCTGAGCGCCTGGATCTCGACATCCGGGGTAGACACTTTGATCGACAGGTTGCCGATGGTGCTGGCGACCACTTCCTGCTCGGCTTTTTGCTCGATAGCAAAGCCGCGCTGCAGGCGTCGCCACAGGCTGGCGATGGTCAGGTTACTGGCCACCGACGAGCCGGGAAAAATACCGGTACGTTTGCGGTCTTCCGGCACCAGACTCATCCCCATGCGGATGCGCTCGGCGGTGGTTAGCCGCTGCGGCACCGGCTTGCTGTCGAGCCAGAGCTTGCCTAAATAGTTGCGCTCGGTGCCGAGCATGCACTCGAACAGTTCGGTACGCCCGGCACCCATCAGGCCGTAGATCCCGACAATCTCCCCGGCGTTCACCTGGAAGCTGACGTCATTGACCACCGTGTTTCCCGCGCCATTGACGCAGGTAATGTGTTCCGCCTCCAGCACCGGGGCACCGAAAGTGCGGCCGGGTTCGAGGAAGTTACTGACCGGATCGCTGCCGAGCATCTCGCGCACAATCCACGGCACGTCGATGTCCTGCACCTTCGCTTCGGCCTGGAATTTGCCGTCGCGCAGAATGGTGATCACATCGCCTATCGCCATCAGCTCTTCCAGCCGGTGGGAAATATAGATGATCGAGACGCCCTGGCGGGTCAGCTCGCGGATCACCCGAAACAGAATATCGACTTCGGTTTTGCTCAGCGCCGAGGTCGGCTCGTCGAGGATCAGGATGTCAGCATCCTCGGCCAGCGCTTTGGCGATCTCGATCAGCTGCTGCTGACCGACTTTCAGATTGCCGACCAGCTCACGCGGGGAGATAGGCTGATCGAGGCGTTTCAGCAACTCCGCTGCACGGCTCTCCTGCTCCGCCTCGTTAATTGGCATCACCCCTTTTTGCAGCTCGCGGCCAAGAAAGATGTTTTCCGCCACGCTGAGGTTTTCAAACAGGTTCAGCTCCTGGTGCACCATGCCAATCCCGTGCGCGGCGGCATCACGGGTGTTGGCGATCTTTACCTGTTTGCCGTCCAGCCACATCTCACCGAGGCTCGGCTGCTGTACCCCGGCGAGGATTTTCATCAGCGTTGATTTGCCCGCGCCGTTCTCGCCGATAATCACGTTCACTTTGCCGCGCCAGACGCGGTAATCCACCTTGTCCAGCGCCACGGTGCCAGGGAACAGCATCGAAATGCCGTGGGTGCTGAGGATAATGTCCTCTGCCGGGTTATCGTTCATCACGGCGTCTCCTGTTTCAGTTCCAGCGCCGTCGCCTCGCTCGCTTTCCCCGCACTCAGGGTCGTGGCGAACAGGACGGTGGCATTTTTCCCGCTCCAGCTGTCATCGATCTTCGGCAGATGCTTCACCGCCTCGCGGTTTAACGCGCGGGAGAGCTGGGCATACTGCACCTGGTTGGTAAATTCATCGAAGCGGAATCCGGCGGCGTCGCGGATGGCGTTGCCGCGCATCACCGGCCCGGTCTGGATGGCCAGTGGCTGACCGTTGACCGTGATCACCAGTTTCTGCTCACGTTCGCTGCTGGCATCCACGCGCTCGACTTTACCGGTCAGCCGGACGAAGACGCTCTGCGGTTTCTCAGAGGGCGTGTTCAGCTGGGTGGCGAGCGCGCTGGTGTCCAGCGCATGATTTTTTGCTGCCTCGAGGATCCGGGGCTGCCAGGTTTGTTGCGCGATCTGCTCGGGGGTCTGGTTGTCAAAGCTGGCTTTGGCGTTGGGATCGGCAGGTATTATGGGCTTGCCGTTCTCATCCAGATCCACCACTGTGCAGGCCGTTAGCAACAGGGCGGCTGCGCCTGTCAGCGCCGCGCCCCATTGTGTTAACCGCATACTGCCTCCGCTTATTTGCTGAGGTTAAACAGGTTCAGCTTGCTGGCGTTTGTTTCATCAATCAGCACGCAGTCCATCAGCTGTTTCTCGTCTTTTTGCGCTTTGCCGTTTTTCAGGTAGTAATCTGCCTGCTCAACGGCCATCTGCGCCTGCTGCCAGCCCGGCTGCAGAACGGTGGCTTTAATGTTGCCTTTTTTCAGGATCGAGTCGCGGGTGTAATCGCTGCCGTCAAAGCCGACCACAATCACGTTGTTTTTCCCGGCGGCTTTCAGCGCCGCTTCAGCACCCAGCGCCATGGTGTCGTTACCGGAGATCACGCCCACGATATCGGGGTTGGTTTGCAGGATGGCTTCCATACGGGTGAAGGCTTCGGTCTGGCTCCAGTTAGCGGTCTGCTGCGCCACCATCTTCATGTCCGGGTAATCATCGATCACGTCGTGGTAGCCCTGCGAACGCACGCCAGCGTTGGTGTCCGACGGACGGCCAAGCAGCTCAACGTATTTACCTTTGCCGTCCAGCAGCTTGACGAACTTCTCGGCACCGAGCTGCGCGCCCTGATAGTTGTTCGACACAATCTGCGCCACGGCGACGCCGGTTTTGTTGATTTCACGATCGATCAGGAAGGCAGGGACGCCAGCCGCTTTGGCCTTTTCCAGCGGACCGACGGTGGCATCTGCCCCGGCGTTATCGAGGATTATCGCTTTCGCTTTACGGGCGATGGCGGTTTCAATCAGCTGGTTTTGCTTGTTCACGTCATCGTCATGCGAGGCGACAAGCGTGGTATAACCCAGCTCTTTCGCCTTCGCTGCCGCGCCGTCGGCTTCAGCCTTGAAGAACGGGTTGTCATGTGAGGGGGTAATAATCGCAATGAGTCCGTTATCGGCGGCAAACAGGGAACCGGAGGCGGCGATCATTGAGGCCAGTAAAGCGGATTTTACAAAGTTCTTGTTCATTCTTTTTCTCCACATTGAATATTTATTCAATAATGATTTATTATTCAATGTAACGATAAGTCTGCCTGATTAAACTGTCTACGGTTTAGACAGCTAATTTCTTAAAAGGAGAAAACGATCACGATCCTGAGCGGTTATTCATCACAAATCAGGGTGACGACGCTCGCATCAAGGCGACACCAGTGCAGGGTAAATGCCTGATTTTGTGCAAAGGGCGGGAGAGGGCGGGTTAGAGTGAGGGTCAAGGTGTCGGCATTTAGCGCGACGATGCGTGCGCTGTCAAAGCCCATCCACGCCTGCACCTGTGGAAAAAGCGCCTTAAACAGGCTCTCTTTGGCGCTAAAGGTGAGGGTAAAGGCCAGATCGAAAGTCAGGCTGCTTAGGGCCAGCAACTGCGCTTCCTGCGGATTGATTACGCCGTCCTGAATTTCGATAGCTTCACGCTCATCGATGATCGCTTCACAATCGATCCCTGCCAGCCCTTTTTCGCGGCATATCGCCACGGCCTGCGTGCCGCTGTGGGAAATACTGCCGGTGATGCCTGTCGGCCACAGCGGTTCCCCATTGTTGCCAATAGCGGGAATGGCCTGCCGGTTCAGGGCATGAAAGGCGGCGATGCGCCCGGCCAGGTGATCGGCTTTGCGCTTGCGCCCGGCGTGGGTGAGTTGCTGATGATGCGGTAGCCAAAGCAGATCGCCTTCGATAAACGTCGAAGGATCGAAGGTGATGCAATGAACGGTCTGTCCGGCGAGAAGAAACGATGTATGAGTGGTACGCATGTATTTCTCGCCGCTAAAAATGGGGAAACCATAATACCACACGACCCCGGACGGTTCCCTCTCCCACAGGGAGAGGGTTAGGGTGAGGGGGGAACATACGGCTTCGGAGGTGGTTCCGTTCACTTTATGTTCTGTGCTTCTCTGTCAGCCACGTCACATGTGAACGTGCCAGGGGGGCTCGCCGCCTCCCCCCTGGCAACCCCGGCTCCCGGCAACGAAAATCGCCGCTTCGCGGTGCCCTCAGCTTATTCCCTCCGCCTGACGGGGGCGGGCGCAGGTAACGTCCCTGTAAATGCGCCCTCGCCGCGCATCCATGCGCGTCGCCCCTGGCTACAGGAAACGCTTCGGCGATTTTCAGCCGGACCAGGGAGCCGCGGTAAGTGGCTTATTCTCTTGTGATTTTCTTCGTTGCGTTGATTATTTGCGAGGCGGCTTCCGGGAATGTTTTTTGTGGGTTGTCACCTTAAAATCCTCGCTGTATCTTCCTGTTGCGCCTGCAAAATCAGGCGTCGGGATTGGAACCCTGGCTGTCTTTATCGATGACATAAGAGGCCTTATGTCGTACGCTCTGCTGCACTTCAATGGTGGGCTGGCGGGGGCATCGTAAGATGCGCCGGTATCCGATAAAGCCGGTAGTTCCAACCTCGCTCAGTCCACCGCCACGAGATTGGAACCTCTGACGGTGGGTTTAAAAACTTTATCGGAGGCTGCCACTATGGCTACAACCCCAACGCATGCTCATGCTTTATTTACCGTACCGTTCTCTCACAACAGCGATTTCACCGAGCTGGCGAACTACTGTGAACGCTTCGCGCAAACGCTACTTGAGAGTGACGAACAAGGCGAAAAACTGGCGCTCTGCGCCCGGCTTTCTGCCTGTCTCGCCCTGTTGCAGCCGATGTTGAACGAGCCAATCCCGGCGCATTTGGTGGAGCATTTCACCCTTAACGATCTGCCGTCCCGTCTGCCTGCATTCGAACCGGAAACCGATCAGCTTGGACTGTACTGCCAGACCCTTACGCAACTGCTTATCGGCCGCATGCTACCACCGGATATGACCGACGTGATCGAAGGGCTGCTGTATGAACTGGTGAACTTCTACGCCGACCGGCTGAACGCCCCGCGCTGGCTGCAAACCCCGAACGGGCGTGTGGAAATTGATGCATTGAGCTGATTTTGTAGGCCCGTGCAAGCGCAGCGCCGCCGGGCGCGGGGCACCGCAACAACATCGCCGGGTGGCGGCTACGCCTTACCCGGCCTACAAAAACTGAGGAAACCCAGTAATTTTCTTGTTCTTAAAGCAACGAAATAATTACTGGATAATAAAAGGCTTACAGCGACTGACTGGTCCGGCTGAAAATCGCTGAAGCGTTTCCTGTAGGCCGGGGCGAGGCGCAGGGATGCGCCGAGAGGGCGTGACCTACAGGGATGTAGGATCGCGCCCGACCCGAAGCCGAAAGGAATAAGCTGAGGGAACCGCGTAGCGGCGATTTTCTTGCCGGTAGCCCGGGTCGCCAGGGTGGTGGCGATTGAGCCACCCTGGCACGTTCACGGGTGACGCGACAGACAGAGAAGCAAGGAGCATAAAGTGAACGGAACCACCCCCGAAGCCGCATGCTCCCCCTCACCCCAGCCCTCTCCCTGAATGGAGAGGGATTCCTCTATCAGAACTGCGTATTCACGCTCATATACCACGTACGGCCTGGCTCGTTGTAGGTGTAAGCCCCCGCACCGTACATGTATGCGCCGGTGGTGGTATTCCCGGTAGTCTGGGCATTACCCGCACGCCATACGCGCTTGTCGAAGACGTTATCCACGCCGCCGGTCAGGCTGACGTATTTGGTCACGTCCCAGGTCGCGCTCATGCCCACGATGCTGTACGGACTGACTTCGTCCAGCTCAGAACCGGTCGCCGGTTGACCTTTGTAGTTATACTTCTTCGGCTGCTGCTTGCCGTACCAGGTGAAGGTCGACTGCACCGACAGATCCTGCTGTACCTGCCAGCTCAGGGTCGAGTTCAGCGTGTACTCCGGGATGATCGACAGACGGTCGCCGGTCTCTTTGTTCTTACTCTGCAGCATGTAGGTGATGTTGTTGGTCCAGTTAACCGCATCGCTGACCGGTACGTTCAGCGTGCCTTCCAGCCCTTCAACCACTGCTTTTGGCACGTTTTCCCACTGATAGATATCGGTTTTGGTTCTGCCGAGTGAGGTCTGACCCACCGGGGCATAACCGGCTTCAATCTTGTCGCGATAGTCGTTACGGAACCAGGTCATGCCCGCCAGCCAGCCGTCGCGTTTCCACTCGAGGCCAATCTCTTTGTTAATGCTGGTTTCGGCTTTCAGATCCTCGTTACCCAGCATGTAGCAGCCGACGCCGTCAGCACTGGCGTAGCAACCCTGGCCTTTGCTGTACAGCAGGTAATTCGGGTTGGTCTGGTACAGGCTCGGCGCTTTATAGGCGCGGGCGATCCCCATTTTCAGGGTGAAGTCGTCGCCCAGGCCCTGAGACAAGTTCAGCGACGGGCTCCAGTTATTGCCGACGATGGAGTGATGATCGAAGCGCAGCGCCGGGGTCAGCATGGTGCTGTCGGTCAGCTCCATGTTGTTTTCGGCGAACAGCGAGAAGATCTCTGCATCGGAGTACGGACTGCGGTTGTTATCGATCCCCGGAACCGTGCCGCCCTGCAGGGCCTGGCCGTTAGAGGACATGTCCTTCATGCGCTGCTGATCCCACTCGGTGCCCAGGGTCAGGTTCTGGTTCACGATAAAGTCGATCGGCAGGTTGATTTCACTGTGCAGCATTACGTCGGACAGGTCGGTATCGGTAAACTTGTTGCTGTTGAACAGCCCTTCCAGACCGCCCGCCAGCCCTTCGCCCAGACGCGAGTTGCGGGTGTGCTCATACTGCGCCCAGTTGCTGGTGGTGATGCCGTTATCCCAGCCGCCGTTCCAGGTCACAGCGAAGTTCTGGCGGTAGAGACGGTTGGTCTCTTTGCCGTAGTTTTGCTTCACCAGGCCGCTGCTGCTGTTGTCGTTGTTGGTGTTCTGCGTGTCGCCCGCGTAAAGGTTGTTCTGACGGCTGTAGCCTGCTTCAAACTGCAGGGACTGCATCGGCGCAAAGTCCCAGCGCAGCACGCCGTTAATGTCTTTATTCTCGACCCCTTCGCGACCGGCAGGCAGCGTATCGGCATACGCGCCGGTACGTTCAGACTGATGGCCCTGGTTGATATCCCAGGCGTCAGCCTGCGTTTTATCGAGGTTGCCATACAGACGGAAGCTGAAATCCCCGCCCAGTGGGCCATTGAGGTTAAAGTTGGTGCGTTTAGTCGAACCCTCTTCTTTATGCTCAGGGGCATTCAGGTAGGTGTTCCAGGAGCCATGCCACTCGTTGCTGACTTTTTTGGTGATGATGTTCACCACACCGCCCGCTGCGCCGTTACCATAGCGTGCCGCGGCCGGGCCACGGATCACTTCAATGCGCTCGATCATCTCTGGCGGTACCCAGCCGGTATCACCGCGGGTGTCACGCTCGCCGCGCCAGCCCAGACGAATGGAGTTACGGCTGGTCACCGGCTTGCCGTCAATCAGGATCAGGGTGTTTTCCGGGCCCATCCCGCGGATATCAATCTGGCGATTGTTGCCGCGCTGACCGCTGGTGGAGTTGCCGGTCAGGTTCACGCCCGGCATAGTGCGGATGATTTCAGACACATCGCGCGCAGGCGGGTTTTTACGGATTTGTTCGGCGGTGATGGTCGACACGCCCGGCGCCTGCAGGTTCTGCTCGGCGGCAGTGATCACCATCGTATCTTCTGTCGCGGACGTATCGGCAGCCATGGCAGGCAGTGCAACACCGTAGATCCCCAGATTGACCAGTAAGGCCAGAGAGTGAAGCTTGTTATTCATTGTATGTCCTGCTTTTCGGTGCCGCATTCCCCGTGGCTCCATTCCCTAAAGGGTGAGGAGGCGGCATAATATCGCCCACAATTTGCGAAAACGTCTCGTTCCTGAGTCAGTACGCAGTGCAGGCATGGCTAAAAATTGTTCGCGCTTCCCACAGCGCGCCCATACGCTATTGCAAATGAAAATAGTTATCAATAATATTATCGATATTGTTTATCTTTTATCAAAAAAACAGAACAGGTCATGGGGTTATATCGGTGACGACGCGGGAAGCGGGAAGTAATGCCTGGTGGCAGGCAAAAAAAGGGCCTGAATGGGTGCAGGAAGGCGACCGTTATCGGGTCACATTCTACTGGCGCGATCCGCACGGTTCGCAGCAGACCTCGCCGCTTAAACGGGTGTGGCTCTACATCACGGGCGTGACCGATCATCATCACAACGCCCGCCCGCAGACGCTGGAGCGCATTGCCGATACCGACATCTGGCAGTGGCAGGGCGAGTTCAGCCCCAGCTGGCGTGGAAGCTACTGTTTTATCCCTTCTGAACATGACGACGACTTCGATGAGGCGGTGTTTGCCACCGATCCGCCGGACCGCATGGCCCTGCGTGAAGGCTGGCGCAAACTGCTGCCCCACGCTGCCGCCGATCCGCTTAATCCGCAGCACTGGCGTGGCGGGCGCGGGCACCCGGTCTCGGCGCTCGAAATGCCGCAAGCCCCGCTGCAGCCCGGCTGGGATCGACCCGATACGGATTATGCTGCACCGCAGTGCATCGCCTGGAACAGCGACCGATTAGGCAATACCCGCCGGGTGTGGATCTTTACCACCGGCGAGGAAAATCCCGACGCGCGCCCGCTGGCGGTGCTGCTCGACGGCCAGTTCTGGGCCGAAAGTATGCCGGTCTGGCCCGCGCTGACGGCACTGACCCGCAGTGGCCAACTGCCGCCTGCGGTCTATGTCCTGATTGACGTTATCGACACCGCCCACCGCAGCCGCGAGCTGCCCTGCAACCCCGACTTCTGGCGGGCGGTGCAGGAAGAACTCCTGCCAACCATTCACCCGATCGCCCCGTTCAGCGACCGCGCCGATCGCACGGTGGTGGCCGGGCAGAGCTTTGGCGGCCTCTCTGCGCTGTACGCCGGGCTGAACTGGCCTCAGCGCTTTGGCTGCGTGCTCAGTCAGTCGGGATCCTTCTGGTGGCCACACCGCGGCGCGAATCAGGACGGCGTGATTATCGAACAGCTTAAAAACCATGATCTGTCGGCGCAGGGCCTGCGCATCGTGCTGGAGGCGGGGCGACGCGAACCGCTGATTTTCCGCGCCGCCCAGACGCTGTATGCCGAACTACAGCATTCGCAGCCGCCGGTTTTCTGGCGACCGGTTGATGGTGGACATGATGCACTTTGCTGGCGGGGAGGGCTGACGCAAGGGCTGATGACTCTCTGGCAGCCGCTTATTCAATAACGGAGTCTGGTATGGAATTCAGTAACCCCTTCGACGATCCACAGGGTCTGTTCGCCATTTTGCAAAACGGTCAGCAGCAGTACAGCCTGTGGCCGCAGCAGTGCGCCTTGCCCGACGGCTGGCGCGTGGTGTGCGAGCCGCAGTCGCAGGAGGCGTGTCAACAGTGGCTTACCGCCCAGTGGCAAACCTTGGTCCCGACCCATTTTGCACAGGTGAACGCATGAGCGCACGCCGCCCTCTCGTTGCCGCCCAGCCGGGGATCTGGATGGCAGAGCAGCTTTCCGATCTGCCCAATGCCTGGAGCGTGGCCCACTACGTAGAACTGAACGGCCCGATTGACGCCCCGCTGCTGGCAAAAGCGGTGGTGGCAGGCATGATGCAGGCCGATACCCTGCGCACCCGTTTTACCGACGACAACGGCGAAATCTGGCAGTGGGTGGACGACGCGTTCCAACTGCCGGAGCCGCAGATTATCGATTTGCGCGCCGATGCCGATCCGCACGCAGCAGCGCGGGCGCGGATGCAGGCCGATCTCATGCAGAACCTGCGCGCCGACAGCGGCCAGCCGCTGGCCTTCCACCTGCTGATTCAGGTGGCGGACAATCGCTGGTACTGGTATCAGCGTTATCACCATTTAGTGGTCGATGGCTTCAGTTTCCCCGCCATTACCCGCCAGATCGCCGCCATTTATCGCGCCTGGACACAGGGGGCGACGACGCCGGATTCCCCGTTTACGCCGTTTGCCGAGGTGGTGGAGGAGTACCAACGCTACCGCGACAGCGAGGCGTATACCCGCGACGGTGCCTTCTGGGCCGAACAGCGCAAACAGCTGCCGCCGCCGGTGTCGCTTTCCAACGCGCCGCTGCCGGGGCGCGCGGCTACAACCGATATTCTGCGCCTGAAGCTGACCGCTGACCGTCGCGCATTTAGCCAGTTGACCCACGTCAGCCAGACCCAGCGCACCGCGCTGGCGCTGGTGGCGCTGTGGCTCGCCCGTCTGACCGGGCGGATGAACTATGCTGCCGGGTTTATCTTTATGCGCCGGATGGGCTCGGCGGCACTGACCGCCACCGGCCCGGTGCTGAACGTGCTGCCGCTGGCGGTGAACATCAATCCGCAGGAGACGCTGCCGGAACTGGCTCAGCGGCTGGCCGGACAGATGAAAAAGATGCGCCGTCATCAGCGTTACGACGCCGAGCAGATTGTCCGCGACAGCGGCGGCGCTGCCCGCGACGAGGCGCTGTTCGGCCCGGTATTCAACGTCAAAGTCTTCGACTACCAGCTGGATATCGACGGCGTACAGGCGATCACCCACACCCTGGCGACCGGCCCGGTCAATGACCTGGAGATGGCGCTGTTCCCGGACGAGCAGGGCGGGTTGAGCATCGAGATCCTCGCGAACAAACAGCGTTACGATGAAGCCACCCTGGTACGCCACGTTGAGCGCCTGCATGGGCTGCTGGCGCAGTTTGCCGCCAACAGCGACCTGCGCTGCGGTGGGGCAGAAACCGTCTCCGACGACGAATATCGCCTGCTGCAAACGATCAACCAGACTGCGGTCCCGCTACCGCTCACTACCCTGAGCGCGCTGGTGGCGCAACAGGCGGCGAAAACCCCGGAAGCCCCGGCGCTGGCCGATGCCCACTGCGCGCTGACCTATCGTCAGATGCGCGAGCAGGTGGTCGCCCTGGCCACCTTACTGCGCGCGCGCGGTGTTAAGCCTGGCGACAGCGTGGCGGTCGCCCTGCCGCGTTCGGTATTCCTGACCCTGGCGCTGCACGCCATCGTCGAGGCGGGGGCCGCGTGGCTGCCGCTGGACACCGGGTATCCCGACGATCGTCTGCAGATGATGATCGAGGACGCGAAGCCGTCGCTGCTCATTACCACCGATGACCAGCTTCCGCGCTTTGCTCATCTGCCGGTGGCGACATTTAGTTACAACACGCTATTAAGCGCAGAGGGGAGCGAGCCGCTGAACCTGAGCACTCCCGAACAGACTGCCTATATCATCTTTACTTCCGGCTCTACCGGGCGGCCGAAAGGGGTGATGGTCGGACAAACCGCCATCGTCAACCGCCTGCTGTGGATGCAAAACCACTACCCGCTGACCGCCGCTGACGTGGTGGCGCAAAAAACGCCGTGCAGCTTTGACGTTTCGGTGTGGGAGTTCTGGTGGCCGTTTATCACCGGGGCAAAGCTGGTGATGGCCGAACCGGACGCGCACCGCGATCCGCTGGCGATGCAGGATTTCTTTGCGAAGTATGGCGTTACGACGACCCACTTTGTGCCGTCGATGCTGGCAGCCTTTGTCGCCTCGCTGAGCCCGGAAAATGCCGCCTGCACCGCCTGCCTGAAACAGGTGTTCTGCAGCGGAGAAGCCCTGCCGACCGGGCTGTGCCGCGAGTGGGAGCAGCTCACCCAGGTGGCGCTGCATAATCTGTATGGCCCGACCGAAGCGGCGGTGGATGTCAGCTGGTATCCGGCGTATGGCCCGGAACTGGCGGCCGTCGACGGCAACAGTGTGCCGATTGGTTTCCCGGTGTGGAACACCGGCCTGCGCATTCTGGACGCGATGATGCGCCCGGTTCCCTTCGGTGTGGCGGGCGATCTGTATCTCACCGGCATTCAGCTGGCGCAGGGCTATCTTGGCCGCCCGGATCTGACCGCCAGCCGCTTTATCGCCGATCCCTTTGCCCCCGGAGAGCGCATGTACCGCACCGGGGACGTCGCCCGCTGGCAAGATAACGGTGCGGTGGAATATTTAGGTCGCAGTGACGATCAGTTGAAAATTCGTGGTCAGCGTATTGAGCTGGGTGAAATCGACCGGGCGATGCAATCCCTGCCGGACGTGGCGCAGGCGGTGACCTATGCCTGCGTGATCAATCAGGCGGCGGCTACCGGCGGCGATGCCCGTCAGCTGGTGGGCTATGTGGTGTCAGAGTCTGGCCTGCCGCTGGATCGCGACGCGCTGTTAGCCCAGCTTAAAACCCAGCTGCCGCCGCACATGGTGCCGGTAGTGTTGCTGCAACTCAGCGACCTGCCGCTCAGCGCTAACGGCAAGCTGGATCGCAAAGCGCTGCCGCTGCCGGAACTGACGGTGAAAGCCCGCGGTCGCGCGCCTCAGACGGACGCCGAGCGGGCGATTGCCGAAGCATTTTCCGCGCTGCTGGGCTGCGAAATTAACGATACCGAGGCCGATTTCTTTGCCCTCGGTGGCCACTCGCTGCTGGCGATGCGCCTTGCTGCCAGCCTGAGTCGCCACTTTGCCCGCCCGGTAACGCCGGGTCAGGTGATGGTGGCCTCGACGGTGGGCAAACTGAGCGCTCTACTGGCATCAGAGATGAGCGACGAACAGGCCCAGCGCCTGGGCTACGAAACGATTCTGCCGCTGCGCGAAGGTGATGGTCCAACGCTGTTCTGCTTCCATCCGGCCTCCGGTTTTGCCTGGCAGTTTAGCGTGCTGGCGCGCTACCTCAACCCGCGCTGGTCGGTTATCGGCATTCAGTCGCCGCGACCGTCCGGGCCGATGCAGCAATGCGCCACGTTAGATGAGGTGATCGACCAGCATCTGGCGACGCTCTTAGCCCAGCAGCCGCAGGGGCCGTACTATCTGTTCGGCTACTCGCTTGGCGGGACGCTGGCGCAGGGCATTGCCGCGCGTCTGCGTGAGCAGGGTGAGGACGTCGCCTTCCTCGGCCTGCTGGATACCTGGCCGCCAGAGACGCAAAACTGGAGCGAAAAAGAGGCTAACGGGCTCGACCCCGAGGTACTGGCGGAGATTGAACGTGAGCGCCAGGCATTCCTCGCCGCCCAGCAGGGGCAAGCGTCCAGCGCGCTGTTCACCGCGATTGAAGGCAACTATGCCGATGCGGTACGCCTGCTGACCACCGCCCACAGCGCAAGGTTTGACGGCAAAGCGACGCTGTTCGTCGCCGAACGCACACGAACGGTGGATCCGCACGTCGCCTGGGCACCGTGGGTCGGGGAACTGGAGGTGTACTCTCAGGATTGCGCCCACGTGGACATCATTTCGCCGCAGGCATTCGAGACGATTGGACCGGTGCTGAAGGGGATATTGGGGTAGAGATTTCCCCTCACCCTAACCCTCTCCCACTGTACAGACTGGGGACATAGTGAACGCTTGTTCGGGGACATGGTAGACACTTACAACTAAGGCATAAGAACCCGTATATGGAGTCGCTTATGCCGTGGGATGCGAGAGATACCATG
>NZ_JAMGZJ010000058.1 GCF_025564085.1 Silvania confinis
CGAAAGTGGGGGTGATCGACCTGAAGAAAAAGTCGATCACCATGGGTAAAGGGTGTTAAAAAGTGTTCACCATGTCCCCGAACACCTGTTTACCATGTCCCCGGTCTGTACACCCACAGGGAGAGGGGATTGCACGGAGCTGTCTTTTCTCCCTCTCCCTGTGGGAGAGGGGATTGCACGGAGCTGTCTTTTCTCCCTCTCCCTGTGGGAGAGGGGATTGCACGGAGCTGTCTTTTCTCCCTCTCCCTGTGGGAGAGGGCAGGGGTGAGGGGTCAGACCGCGCATTTACCCAACGGCACTACCAGCGGCGTGCCCGCCACCGGATCGTCGATGATCATGCAGCGCAGGCCATAAATACGCTCGATCAATTCAGGCGTCACAATCTCTTTCGGCGCACCTTCCGCCACAATCTTACCCTCACGCAGGGCAATCAGGTGGGTGGCATAGCGGCAGGCCTGGTTGAGGTCGTGCAGCACCGCGGCCAGCGTGTAGCCCTGAGTCCGGTTCAGATCGGCTAACAGCTCCAGCAGGTCAATCTGATGGCTGATATCCAGCCAGGTGGTCGGTTCGTCCAGCAGCATGATCGCCGTTTCTTGTGCCAGTACCATCGCAATCCACGCCCGCTGGCGCTGCCCGCCGGAAAGGGTGTCGACGCTCTGCGCCGCCAGGTCGGTAATGCCCGTTGCCTGCATCGCTTTTGCTACTGCCGCTTCATCTTCTTTGCGCCAGCGGGTAAACATCGGTTGATGCGGGTAGCGCCCGCGCGCCACCAGCTCTTGCACGGTGATGTCCCCCGGCGTGGTGGCGTTTTGCGCCAGCAGCCCGACCCGGCGCGCCACCTCTTTGCTGGCAAATCGCTGGATCTGCTCGCCATCAAGAAACACATTGCCGTCGATCGGCGTCATCAGGCGACTCAGGGTACGTAACAGGGTCGATTTACCGCAGCCGTTGGGGCCGATTATGGCGGTAAAGTGACCATCGGGGATCGCCACCTGCAGATTCTCGGCCACGATTTTTTTGCCATAGCCAAGGGTTAAATTGTCGCCGCGCAGGCGGGTTGCGGTGTTTGTCATTTCTTGCGGGACTCCTGAACAAGCAAGACGATAAGGTAGATCCCGCCAAGGCTGACCGTCACCACGCCCACCGGAAGTTGATAAGGCATAAACAGCTGCTGGGCGCAGAGATCGGCCGCCAGCAGCAGCAGCGATCCGCACAGCGCCGACTGGGTTAATCCCCAGCGGGCGGTGCCGCTCAGACGGCGGGCAATGTGCGGCGCCACCAGCGCGATAAAGGAGATCGGCCCGGCGATGGCGGTGGCGGCGGCGGTTAACACTACTGCCACCAGCATCAGCATCAGACGCGAACGCTCAACGCCGACGCCCAGCGCGCAGGCACTGTCATCGCCCATCTCCAGCAGGCGCAGGCGTTTTACCAGCAGCCACGCACAGACAAACATCAGCAGGATCAGCGGCGCAGCAGGCAGCGTTTTGGCCCAGGTCAGGCCGTTAAGCGAGCCCGCGAACCACAGCCCGGCGGAAAGCGAGGTCTCGAGCGAGGCCCGCAGCAGCAGCCAAGTATTAAACGCCATCAGCATCGCGCGCATCCCGATGCCGATGATAATCAGGCGGAAGGTTTCAATGCCGTTTCGCCAGGCAAGCGCCCAGACCACCAGCGAGGTGAGAATACCGCCCGCCATCGCCGCCAGAGTGATGGCCGTCAGATGCTGACCAAACAGCACCATTGCCACCAGCACGCCGCTCCAGGCACCGGTGTTAAAGCCCATGATATCCGGGCTGCCGAGCGGGTTACGCATCAGCGACTGGAAAATCGCCCCGCTGATACCCAGCGCAGCACCCACCAGCAGGGCCATCATCACCCTCGGCAAGCGCCATTCGGTCACCACCAGCGTGATATTGCGCGGCGCGCTGCCGGTCAGGGCATCAAACACCTGGCTGAAATCGAGCGCCACGGCACCGCTTTGCAGGCTGATCATCGCTACGGCCAGGCTTACCAGCACCAGCAGCAGACAGCTCCACACTAAACGACGGGAGGGGGCCATCACAGGGCACCTCCGCGCTTACGGCGCACCAGGAAAATCAGTACCGGCGCGCCAATAAAGGCGCTGACCACCGAGACGCGCAGCTCGCCGGGCACCAACAGGCGGCCAATAATATCGGCAAACAGCAGCAGGGCAGGGGTGGCAAGCAGGGTCACCGGCAGCGACCAGCGGTGATCGGCCCCCACCAGCCAGCGGGCCATGTGCGGCATCATCAGGCCGATAAAGGCGATCGGGCCGACTACTGCCGTGGCGCTGCCGCACAGGACGGTGATGACCAGTAATCCTGTGAGCTGGGTGCGCGCGACCCGGCTACCCAGCGCGGTGGCGGTGTCGCTGCCCAGACTCAGGCTGTTGAGCGCCCGGCTTAACAGCAGCGCCACGGCGGCGGCAATCAGCACCGGCACGCTGACCACTTGCAGGGTTTGCAGGGTACGGATATCCAGCGAACCCGCCTGCCAGAAGCGCAGCTGATCGTAGACGTCCGGGTTGAGCAGGGCGATGCCGTTGGATAACCCGTCGAGCACCGCGCCGAGCGCCACCCCCGCCAGGGTCAGGCGCACCGGGCTGAGCTGGCCCCCGCCCTGGCTGCCGGTAAAAGCCACCAGCAGCGAGGCGGCAAAGGCACCGCATAATGCCATCACCAACTGTTCGCTGGGGGAAGAGAAACCAAACAGCGCGGCGCCCACCACGATGGCGAAGCTAGCACCCGCGTTCACCCCCAGAATGCCGGGGTCGGCCAACGGGTTGCGGGTCAGGGTTTGCATCAGCGCCCCGGCAAGGCCCAGCGCCGCTCCGGCCAGCAATCCGGCAAGGGTTCGCGGCAGGCGGGCATCCCGCACGATGGTGCAGTCAGCGCTCTGACAGGTAGCAGAAAAGGCATCGACCACCACGGAAAGCGGCAGCGGTTTGGCACCCACCAGCAAGCTGAGGGCAATCGCAAGGAGGAGCAGTAACAGTAAACCGGGCACGGCAAGGGCGCGTGGCGCGGAAGAGGAGTACGACATAGCAACGTCCATGATTTGATAATGATAGTAATTATCGTTATCTATCTTATTTGGCTATGTTAGCATGTGCGGCCATGGAATTGGTATAAAAGAAACCATTAAGGCTTTGTAATGACCCGACAATCCTGGCTGCTTAATCTGAGCCTGTTGAAGACCCATCCGGCGTTCCGCGCTGTCTTTATCGCCCGCTTTATCTCTATTCTTTCGCTTGGCCTGTTGGGCGTTGCCGTACCGGTACAGATCCAGATGATGACCGGCTCCAGCTGGCTGGTGGGGCTGGCCGTCACCTTAACCGGCGGGGCAATGTTTGTCGGCCTGATGGTCGGCGGAGTGCTGGCGGATCGCTACGAGCGTAAAAAGCTGATCCTGCTGGCGCGCGGCACCTGTGGGGTGGGGTTTGTCGGTTTATGCCTAAACGCGATGCTGCCCGAGCCCTCGTTAATTGCGATCTATGCCCTCGGCCTGTGGGACGGCTTTTTTGCCTCCCTTGGGGTGACGGCGCTGCTGGCGGCGACGCCAGCGCTGGTGGGGCGAGAAAATCTGATGCAGGCCGGGGCGATCACCATGCTGACCGTGCGCCTGGGGTCGGTCATTTCCCCGATGGTCGGCGGCCTGCTGCTGGGCACCGGCAACGTGGCCTGGAACTACGGCCTCGCGGCGGCGGGCACCTTTATCACCACCTTAACCCTGCTGCGTCTGCCGTTGCTGCCGCCTCCGCCACAGCCGCGCGAGCATCCGCTCAAATCCCTGCTGGCGGCGATCCGTTTTCTGTTTAACAGCCCGCTGATCGGCGGGATTGCCTTGCTGGGTGGTCTGCTGACGATGGCGAGCGCGGTGCGGGTGCTCTATCCGGCGCTGGCTCACGAGTGGCAGATGAGCGTATCGCAGATCGGATTCCTGTACGCCGCAATTCCGCTCGGTGCGGCGCTGGGTGCGTTGACCAGCGGTAACCTGGCGCAGAGTGCCCGTCCAGGGCTGATTATGCTGCTGGCCACCTTTACGTCGTTTATTGCGATTGGGCTGTTCAGCCTGATGCCGATGTGGGCGCTGGGCGTGGTCTGTCTGGCGCTGTTTGGCTGGCTGAGTGCGGTGAGTTCTCTGCTGCAATACACCCTGATCCAGACCCAGACCCCGGAAGCGATGCTCGGGCGGATCAACGGCCTGTGGACGGCGCAGAACGTCACCGGCGATGCCATTGGTGCCGCGATATTGGGCGGGCTGGGGGTGATCATGACCCCGGTGGCGTCGGCCAGCAGCAGCGGTTTTGTGTTAGCCATTGTCGGGGCGATGTTGCTGATGGTGCTGGCGGAGTTACGTCGGTTCAGGCAGGAGCCTGTGTTAAACGACAGTGCGGCCTGATGCCCTCACCCCGGCCCTCTCCCACAGGGAGAGGGAGAAAATCGAGCCCGCACGATTATTTAAATAATTCCTCTACCCGCCCCAGGACCCGCATCGCGCTGAAATAGTCCAGACGGAAGCTTTCGGTGCCCAGCGCCCAGACGCGCTTGTGCTGTACCGCAGGCAGGTGCGCCAGCAGCGGGTTAGCGTAGATCGCGTCCACATCTTTCTGATCCCCGGCAAACAGGAACAACCCTTCGCCGTTCAGCCCGGTTGCCAGGTTTTCGCCGCCCAGCTGAATAATGTCATGACGTTTGCCCTGGCTTTGCGAGGCGTTGAGCCCGGCGGGCAGCGTGGCCAGACTAAAGCCGAGCTGTTGCAGCAATTTGCCCTGTGCGGATTCGGCGGTCCACAGGTTGGCGCTGTGCGCGGCGGCGGTATAGACGAGGGCATTCACCGGCTGCGGGGGCTGTTTAATCTGCTGCTTCACCTTTGCGAGCTGCTGATCAAATTCTGCGATACGCGCCGCGGCCTGGGTTTCCTGCCCGGTGAGGGTGCCCAGCTGGGTTAACAACGCCTGCCAGCTTTTATCGTCGTAATTGATAACCAGCGTCGGGGCAATGGTCGAGAGCTGATCGTACAGCGCCACGGCAGAATCCCCGCCGGTGGCGCTAATCAGGATCAGGTCCGGCATTTGCGCCGCCACCGCTTCAGCACTCGCTTCACCAATGTACAGACGCTTAAGCTGGCGCTGTTTAGCGATATCGCCCCACTGGCGCAGGAAACCCTGATCGTCCGCCACCCGGTTGTTCGGCGTGGTAGCCCCGCTGGCAACCACCGGAGCATCAATCGCCAGCAGCGAGCCGGTGAGGGTCACGCTGGTGGAGACAATCCGCGTCGGTTTGCTCGCAAGTGTTTGCGTTCCGTGACTGTCCGTCACCTGACGCGGCCAGTCGGCGGCAAGGGCTGAGGTTAATCCTGAAAGTAAAAGTCCGGTTAAAAGCAGGGTGTTACGACAGATGGCGGGCAGTTTCACTGAGGGAGATCCTGTTTTTGCTGAGGTTAATGCTTCTCATTTTCATGAATGAGCGGGAGGGATGCAAGCGATAGTCGCACAAGTTGCACTGTCTGCGGTTGACAGCGCCGCGCGCTGGGATTAGGTTAGCGAGCGAAAATATAAATGATAATAATTCTTACTGCTTTTATCATTTCAGGAGGATGATATGGATACGTCACTGGCTGAGGACGTTCAGCACATCGCGACTACGCTGCAATCTGACAGCTTCTTTTTTATGTCGCCTTACCGCAGTTTTACCACGTCGGGCTGTTTTGCCCGCCTTTCTACACCCGCCGTTGGCGGTGACTCACTGGCGAGCGCCTTTCAGCAGCAGTTGACGCAGGCCTTTGCGGATGCCAAAGCCAACGGCATGGCTAACCCCATCATGGTGGGGGCGATCCCGTTTGATACCCGCCAGCCGTCGTCGCTGTTTATTCCGCAGCAGTGGCAGAATTTTGCCCGCCCGGCGCGCCAGCAGTCTGCCCGTTACGCCAGCCAGTCGCAGTCGCTGACGGTAAAAAACCGCACTGAGATCCCGGGGCAGCTGGCGTTCGAAGAGATGGTCGCCCGCGCTGCGGCGCTGACCGCCACCCCGCGGGTCAATAAAGTGGTGCTCTCGCGCCTGATTGATATCGCCACCGTTGAGAACATCGACAGCAGCGCCCTGCTGGAAAGGCTGATTGCCCAGAACCCGGCCAGCTTTAACTTCCATGTTCCGCTGGAGGATGGCGGCGTCCTGCTTGGAGCCAGCCCGGAGCTGCTGCTGCGTAAAGAGGGCGCGCATTTCAGCTCACTGCCGCTGGCCGGTTCGGCCCGTCGTCAGCCCGATGACATGCTCGATCGCGAAGCGGGCAATAAGCTGCTGGCCTCGCAGAAAGATCGTCACGAACATGAACTGGTAACCCAGGCGATGAAAGCGGTACTGACCCCGCGCAGCCATCAGCTGACCATGCCATCCTCCCCGCAGCTGGTGAATACCCCGACCCTGTGGCACCTGGCGACCCCGGTAGAAGGCGAGGCGCGTGACGATGAAAATGCCCTGACCCTGGCCTGTCTGCTGCACCCGACCCCGGCGCTGAGTGGCTTCCCGCACCTGGCGGCGAAAGAACTGATTGCCGAGCTTGAGCCGTTCGACCGCGAACTGTTTGGCGGCATCGTCGGCTGGTGCGACAGCGAAGGTAATGGCGAGTGGGTGGTGACGATCCGCTGCGCGCGTATCCACGCCAACAGCGTGCGCCTGTTTGCTGGCGCGGGCATCGTGCCGGCTTCTTCCCCGGTTGGTGAGTGGCGCGAAACCGGCGTCAAATTGTCCACCATGCTGAACGTTTTTGGCTTGCACTAAGGATTAACCATGACCCTTCCCTTTACCCGCTGGCCCGACGATTTAGCCCGGCGCTACCGTGAAAAAGGCTACTGGCAGGATCTGCCCCTGACCGACATTCTGACCCGCCACGCCGACAGCGATGCGCGGGCAATCGTCGACGGGGATCGCCACCTGAGCTGGCGTCAGTTCCACCAGTCCGTTAACAATCTGGCCGCTGCCCTGCAGACGCAGGGCGTGAAGCGCGGCGAAACCGCGCTGGTGCAGCTCGGCAACGTGGCTGAGTTCTACATCACCTTTTTTGCCCTGCTGCAGGTGGGCGTTGCCCCGGTCAATGCGCTCTTTAGCCACCAACGCAGCGAGCTGAACGCCTACGCGTTACAGATCGAACCCACGCTGCTGATTGCCGATCGCGCCCACGCCCTGTTTGCCGGCGATGATTTCCTGAATACCTTTGTCGACCAGCACCGCTCCGTGCGCTGCGTGCTGCTGCGCGGCGATGATGGCGAACATGCGCTGGAGGCCGCCATTGCGCGGCCGGCACAACAGTTTGTCGCGACGCCAACGCCTGCCGATGAAGTGGCGTTTTTCCAGCTTTCCGGCGGCAGCACCGGCACGCCGAAGCTTATCCCGCGCACCCACAACGATTATTACTACAGCATCCTGCGCAGTAACGAAATTTGCGGCATTACCGCCGACACCCGTTACCTGAATGCGCTGCCCTCGGCACACAACTTTGCGATGAGTTCGCCTGGCTCGCTGGGGGTGTTTATGGCCGGTGGCTGCGTGGTACTCGCGCATGATCCCAGTGCCACGCTGTGCTTCCCGCTTATCGAACAGCATCAGATTACCGTTACCTCGCTGGTACCGCCCGCGGTCAGCCTGTGGCTGCAGGCCATCAATGAAGGGTCGGGTAATGCCCAACTGGCGTCACTGCAGTTGCTGCAGGTAGGCGGGGCGCGCTTGTCTGCGACCCTGGCAACGCGTATTCCGGCGGAGATCGGCTGCCAGCTCCAGCAGGTGTTTGGCATGGCCGAGGGGCTGGTGAACTACACCGCGCTGGATGATACCCCAGAGCGTATTACGCATACCCAGGGCCGCCCGATGAGCCCGGACGATGAGGTGTGGGTGGCCGATGAGCACGGCAATCCGCTGCCGCGTGGCGAGGTGGGTCGCCTGATGACCCGCGGGCCATACACCTTCCGCGGCTATTACAAAAGCCCGGAGCACAACGCCAGCGCCTTTGATGAGAACGGCTTTTACTGTTCCGGGGATCTGATCGCCATTGATGAACAGGGTTACATCACCGTGCAGGGGCGTGAGAAAGATCAGATCAACCGCGGCGGGGAAAAGATCGCCGCCGAAGAGATCGAAAACCTGCTTCTGCGTCATGAAGCCGTCATCCACGCTGCCCTTGTCAGCATGGAAGACAGTCTGCTGGGCGAGAAGAGCTGCGCGTATCTGGTGGTGAAACAGCCCCTGCGTGCGGTCGAAGTACGCCGCTTCCTGCGCGAGCAGGGCGTGGCTGAATTCAAACTGCCGGATCGCGTGGAGTGCCTGGACGCATTGCCGCTGACCCCGGTGGGCAAAGTTGATAAAAAACAATTACGCCTGTGGCTGGCCGAACGGGCGCAGGGCTGAGGAGAATACAATGGCAATTCCAAAATTAACCGGCTACGCGCTGCCAGGCGCAAGCGATCTCCCGACCAATAAAGTGAGCTGGGCCGTGGAGCCTGCGCGGGCGGCGCTGCTGATCCACGACATGCAGGAGTATTTTCTCAACTTCTGGGGCGATAGCTGCCCGATGATGGAGCAGGTGGTCGCCAATATTGCGGCCCTTCGCGACTACTGCAAAAAGCACAATATCCCGGTTTACTACACCGCCCAGCCGAAAGAGCAGAGCGATGAAGACCGCGCCCTGCTGAACGACATGTGGGGGCCGGGCCTGACCCGCTCGCCGGAGCAGCAGCGCATCGTCGCCGCGCTCACCCCGGACGACGCCGACACGGTGCTGGTGAAGTGGCGTTACAGCGCATTTCACCGCTCGCCGCTGGAGCAGATGCTGAAAGAGAGCGGCCGCGACCAGCTGATTATCACCGGCGTGTATGCCCACATTGGTTGCATGACCACCGCCACCGACGCTTTTATGCGCGACATCCAGCCGTTCTTCGTCGCCGATGCACTGGCGGATTTCAGCCGCGACGAGCACCTGATGTCGCTCAACTACGTGGCCGGTCGTTCTGGTCGCGTGCTGATGACCGACGAACTGCTGCCATCGGTTCCGGCCAGCAAAGCGGCGCTGCGGGCGCTGATCCTGCCGCTGCTGGACGAATCCGACGAGCCGATGGATGACGAAAACCTGATCGACTACGGGCTGGACTCGGTGCGCATGATGGCGCTGGCGGCGCGCTGGCGCAAAGTGCACGGCGATATCGATTTTGTGATGCTGGCGAAAAATCCGACCCTTGATGCCTGGTGGACGCTGCTCTCCCGCGAGGTGAAATAATGGCCGGGCTGGATTTTAGCGGCAAAACCGTCTGGGTGACCGGGGCCGGAAAAGGCATCGGCTACGCCGCCGCGCAGGCCTTCGTGGAAGCAGGAGCGGAGGTGACCGGTTTTGACGTGGCCTTCCCGCAGGCGAGCTACCCGTTTGCGACTGAGGTGCTGAACGTGGCGGACGCGCAGCAGGTGGCTGACGTCTGCGGCCGTTTGCTCAACACGCTGCCTCGCCTGGACGTGCTGGTGAACGCCGCCGGTATTTTGCGCATGGGGGCGACCGAGCAGCTGTCGCAGGATGACTGGCAGCAGACCTTTGCGGTCAACGTTGGCGGAGCGTTTAACCTGTTCCAGCAGACGATGGGCCAGTTTCGTCGTCAGCAGGGCGGGGCAATTGTTACGGTCGCCTCCGACGCCGCGCACACGCCGCGCATCGGCATGAGCGCCTATGGCGCATCGAAAGCAGCGCTGAAAAGCCTGGCGTTGACCGTTGGCCTGGAGTTGGCGGGCAGCGGCGTGCGCTGTAATCTGGTGTCGCCGGGTTCGACCGATACCGACATGCAGCGTACCCTGTGGGTCAGTGATGACGCAGAGCAGCAGCGCATTCGCGGCTTTGGCGAGCAGTTCAAGCTCGGTATTCCGCTGGGTAAAATCGCCCGTCCCGAGGAGATTGCCAGCACCGTGCTGTTCCTCGCCTCCGACCACGCCAGCCACATCACGCTGCAGGATATTGTGGTCGATGGCGGCTCGACGCTGGGGGCCTAGATGATCTGGAAACGGCACTTATCGCTGGAAGAACTCAACGCCACCAGCCTGAACACGATGGTGGCGCATCTGGGGATCGTGTATACCCGAATTGGCGACGACACCCTCGATGCCGAGATGCCGGTGGATACCCGCACCCATCAACCGTTTGGCCTGCTGCACGGCGGGGCGTCGGCGGCGCTGGCGGAGACGCTGGGGTCGATGGCCGGTTTTCTGATGACCCGCGACGGGCAGAGTGTGGTGGGAACGGAGCTGAATGCCACCCATCACCGCGCGGTGTCGCAGGGAAAGGTGCGCGGCGTTTGTCAGCCGCTGCACCTGGGGCGTACCAGCCAGAGCTGGGAGATCGTGGTATTTGACGAGCAGGGACGCCGCTGCTGTACCTGCCGGTTAAGTACGATGGTGCTGGGGTAGGTTGGGTGGAATCGCCGGGCGGCGCTGACGCTTGCCCGGCCTACGACTGTTACAACATCGACACCACCCGTTTCAGTAACCGGATCCGTGGTTCAATCGAGGCTATTTCCAGCCACTCCGCCGGACTGTGGAAACCGGCCCCGGTCGGGCCAAAGCCGTCAAGCGTTGGGATGCCCAGCGCGGCGGTATGGTTGGCATCGCTGCCGCCGCCCACCGCCTGCCAGGTGATGGCGATCCCCTCTTCGCTGCCTGCTTTTTCAACCAACTGCATCAATGCGCGCGTCTCGTCGCTGCCGGCCATCGCCGGTTTGTGATTCACCCGGGTGAGGGTGGTGGTCACGCCGTCGAGGAAGCCGCTGGCACACAGAGACGTCAGCGCCTGATGTACCCGATCGCACTCGTCATTTTCCCAGAAACGGACATCGAGTTCGGCTGTGGCGCTGTCGGCTACCACGTTGCCCGCGCTGCCGCCGCTTATCACCCCGACGTTCAGGGTGGTGCCGCGCGCCAGATCCGTCAAACCGTTGATGGCCAGAACACTGTGGGCGAGAGCCACGATTGCCGAGCGGCCTTTCTCCGGATCATTGCCGGCATGGGCCGCCACGCCGCTGAATTCGAGCGTGTAACCCGCCATCCCTTTACGCGCTTTCACCAGCGATCCGTCGGCACGCGCCGCTTCGCACACCAGCACGCAGCGGGAACGTTTCGCCAGCTCGCCGATCCAGTGATGGGAGTAGACGGAACCGGTCTCTTCGTCCGGGTTCATCGCCACCGCGATCGACAAGCGATCGTTGTCAGCGGCATCCAGCTCGCGCATCGCCCACAGAATATTCAGCAGGCCGCTTTTCATGTCCGAGACGCCAGGGCCATACAGACGGGTCTCATCCTGGCTTAGCGGGCGCGCTGCCACGGTGCCTGGGGCAAAGACCGTATCCAGATGGCCAACCAGCAGCACGTCAAAGCTATCGGCCAGCGGCTTATTGGTGACCAACACGCCGGGGCCGACCTTATCACCCAAATCAATCTGCTCGGTGTGCCAGCCTTCGGCCTGCCAGAAGAGCTGCATAATGCCTGCGACCGTGGCGACGCCGTCGAGGGTTTTGGTACCGCAGTCGACGTTGACCAGCGTTTTCAGTTCATCGATATAGTGTTCAAGATTCATGGGGACGTCCTTTTTCAGAGAATAATGCGCATCAGCAGCATGGCTAAGAAGGCGTTGATAACCGAAATGCCGATCATCAATGGAATACGGGTGGCGCGGGTGCCAATGACCCCCAGAATGCGCCCGAGGTACTGTACCTGCGAGCCCATCAGGTAGATGGCCGGAGCGAGGATCGCCAGGTGTTCACCGGTCAGGATGCCTTTATCAAACAGGCCGATGGCGACGCCAATCCCGCCGCCCATCGACATCCAGCCGCCAATCAGCACCGCGGCGGCTTCGCCTGGCAGGCCAAACAGCCCCATCAGCGGAGCGAAGATCAGCCCCAGGCCTTTTAGCGCGCCGGTGATCTCCAGCGCTTTGATGATAATAAAGGCCATCACCACGTTCGGCAGCGTGCTGCTGGTGGCGATGCTCCAGCCCTTGCGGGCACCTTCGACAAAGACATCGGTAATCACGGGGTTCGAGTGCGGGGCGCTCATCAGGCTTCTCCTTCTGCCGGGGTGACTACGGGGGTTTTATTGCTCTGGAATCTCACGATCAGGCGCATCATATTTGCGCCGACGATTTTCATAATAAACATCACCGCGATGCAGGCTCCAATGGAGGTGGGCACCGCCGCCGTGCCATCGACGGCAATCAGGGTGAAGAGGATCGCGCCGGACGAGAAGAAGTTAGTGATCATCGCCCCGGCCGAGAACTGGAACATGGCGAAGACATCTTTTTCGTTCTCGGTGATTTGCCCCTCATCGGCGAGGTTGCGGGTCAAAGACGCGCCCACGTCGGTGCTTTGCAGGCTGCCGATCATCGCCAGCCCGGTGGTGCCAGGGATGCCCAGCAACGGGCGCAGCAGCGGCGTTAACAGCTTGCGGGCGGCACGCAGCGCGCCATAATGCTCCAGCACGTTGATCATCCCGAGGGCAAACATCACCGCCGGGATCAGCCCGAGAGCGAACAAAAAGCCGTCCATCGCGCCGCTGCCGCCGGTGCCGCGAAAGGCACTGGTGGCGGTAGTTAAGGTGCCATCTTCGAGGCTGGCTTTACTGACCACCTTGCCGAACGCGCCGTTCAGCGTGGTGAAATCAAACACGCCGTACCACTCTTTTCCGCCTAACAGGCCGGAGAAAAAAACCGCTGCAAAGGCCAGCGCAACGTACGCGCCGGGCCCCACCTTGTACTCCTGAGGGTGTGAACTTTTCATTTCCTTTTCCTTGTTAATCGCGTGGTTTTGCACGGTCATTCTGGTGGGATTACCCATAAAAAAGCTGATGCAAATCATTCTGTAATGAGGGGTAAGGGAAAATTTGTGCGAAGTGTGAGCTGGATGGGGGCGTGGTTCAGACAGCGTGCGGGGCGAAAGTGATCGGCTTAACAATGTTATGTAAATGACTGGTTGGATGTCTGCTTTTATGTGTAGTTGAGTTGTTAAATCTTAAGCGAGTGTTATAGATACAAAATGTAACATCTCACTTCTGCGATGATGGAAACCATACCATGAATACTTCAGGGAAATACCTCATCTGGGCCGCGCTCTCCGTGGTGGGGGCCTTTTCGTTGGGCTATATCGCTCTCAATCGTGGTGAACAGATTAATGCGCTGTGGATAGTGGTCGCCGCAGTCTGTATTTATCTGATTGCCTATCGTTTTTACGGTAAGTTTATTGCCCACAACGTGCTTGCGGTTGACGCGACGCGCATGACGCCTGCGGTGCGGCATAACGACGGTCTGGACTATGTCCCAACCGACAAAAAAGTGCTGTTCGGTCACCATTTTGCTGCCATTGCCGGCGCCGGGCCGCTGGTCGGGCCGGTGCTTGCCGCGCAGATGGGCTATCTGCCGGGGATGATCTGGATCCTCGCTGGGGTGGTGCTGGCCGGTGCGGTGCAGGACTTTATGGTGTTGTTCGTCTCCACCCGTCGCGACGGGCGTTCGCTCGGCGAGCTGGTGAAAGAGGAGATGGGCCCGACCGCCGGGGTGATTGCGCTGGTGGCGTGCTTCATGATCATGGTAATTATCCTCGCGGTACTGGCGATGATCGTGGTGAAAGCCCTGACCCACAGCCCGTGGGGAACTTACACTGTGGCCTTTACCATCCCGCTGGCGATTTTTATGGGCGTCTATATTCGCTATCTGCGCCCAGGGCGCATCGGTGAAGTGTCGGTGATTGGCCTGTTCTTCCTGATCTTCGCCATTATCTCGGGCGGCTGGGTGGCAGAGAGCCCAACCTGGGCGCCGTACTTTGATTACACCGGCGTGCAGCTGACCTGGATGCTGGTAGGCTACGGTTTTGTCGCTGCCGTGCTCCCGGTGTGGCTGCTGCTGGCTCCGCGCGATTATCTCTCTACTTTCCTGAAAATCGGCACCATCATCGGGCTGGCGATCGGCATTCTGATCATGCGCCCAACCCTGACCATGCCTGCGCTGACCAAGTTTATCGACGGCACGGGCCCGGTCTGGTCCGGGAGCATGTTCCCGTTCCTGTTTATCACCATCGCCTGTGGCGCGGTGTCTGGCTTCCACGCGCTGATCGCCTCCGGCACCACGCCGAAGATGCTGGCGAATGAGAATCAGGCCTGCTTTATCGGCTACGGCGGGATGCTGATGGAGTCCTTCGTTGCCATCATGGCGCTGGTCTCGGCCTGCATTATCGATCCAGGCGTCTACTTTGCGATGAACAGCCCGATTGCGGTGCTGGCCCCGGCCGGTACGGTGGATGTGGTCGCGTCTGCGGCGCAGGTGGTCAGCGGCTGGGGCTTTGCCATTACCCCGGAAACCTTGACCCAGATTGCTAACGAAGTGGGCGAGCAGTCGATCATCTCCCGTGCGGGCGGTGCGCCGACGCTGGCAGTGGGGATGGCCTACATTCTGCACGGCGCGCTGGGCGGCCTGATGGACGTGTCGTTCTGGTATCACTTTGCCATTCTGTTCGAAGCGTTGTTTATCCTGACGGCGGTGGATGCGGGCACCCGTGCGGCGCGCTTTATGCTGCAGGATCTGCTGGGGGTTATCTCTCCGGGCCTGAAACGCACCGAATCGCTACCGGCTAACCTGCTGGCGACGGCGCTGTGCGTGCTGGCGTGGGGTTATTTCCTCCATCAGGGGGTGGTCGATCCGCTGGGCGGTATCAACACCCTGTGGCCGCTGTTCGGTATTGCTAACCAGATGCTGGCCGGGATGGCGCTGATGCTCTGCGCGGTGGTGCTGTTCAAAATGAAACGTCAGCGCTACGCCTGGGTGGCGCTGGTGCCGACGTCCTGGCTGCTGATCTGTACCCTGACCGCAGGCTGGCAGAAGGCCTTTAGCGCCGACGCTAAAGTGGGCTTCCTCGCCATCGCCAACAAGTTCCAGGCGATGATCGACAGCGGCAACATTCCGGCGCAGTATACGAAATCGCAGTTGTCGCAGCTGGTATTCAACAACCGTCTGGATGCCGGGCTGACCATCTTCTTTATGGTGGTGGTCGTGGTGCTGGCGCTGTACTCTGTGAAGACCGCACTGGCGGCCCTGAAACAGGACAAGCCAACCGCGAAAGAGACGCCTTACGAGCCGATGCCTGCGAACTATCAAGAGATTGTGAACCAGGTGAAACGGGCACATTAAAAACAATGCCGGGTGGCGCTAACGCTTACCCGGCCTACATTCCTTATCCCCCTCTTCCTTTGGGAGAGGGCCGGGGTGAGGGGAAACAAACAGAGATAAAACACTATGTTCGACACCCTATCCAAAGCCGGTAAATACTTAGGCCAGGCGGCCAAAATGATGATTGGCGTGCCGGACTACGACAATTATGTCGAGCATATGCGCATCACCCACCCCGATCAGCCTCCGATGACCTACGAAGAGTTTTTCCGCGAGCGCCAGGAAGCGCGCTACGGCGGCAAGGGCGGCGCGAAGTGCTGTTAACCCTCTTTCGGTAAATACAAACTGATCTGTTCCTGCTTGCAGCCATAAATGGCGGCCAGTTTTTCGCGGGTGCGCTTTTGCGGGCGGGAGTCGAGGGCCTCAAGTTGTGATACGGCGGACTGGCTGATGCCCAGCTTGTCGGCAACCTCCTGTTGCGATAAGCCGCAATGAATGCGCCAGGCAGCCTGCAGGCTGACATCCTGCCAGGTCATGATGCTGCTCACGTCACCGGGCAATAAGACGTCATCGTATATATCGTGCTCGATCTCAATCTCTTCGAGATCGTCATCCGTTTCATCGTCGATTTCGGACATTTGCAAGCACATACGAAAGTATTCGGCGTAGGGGATTACGGCGTATTGTGCTTTCCCTTTATCATCCTTAATTATCTGAACAGCCATAGGGCATATTCTCCTCATGTAGGTAAGTGGTGGATGTTCTGCGCGTCACGGACAAAATATAACAATCGTTATGCGGCTCATCCCGAAGGGTCATGATGATTCGATAATTACCCACTCGTAGCCTGAAATAGTTGTCCGGCCCTGATATTTTTTTGATATCGGGCCGGGGAGCAGAACGGTCATTTAGTTGGCCAAGCTTTGCTTCTATTCGCTGCCGATACCGGCTGTCGATTTTAGCGAATGCCTTCTTTGCAGTCCGTGACCAGACAATCTTCATTCGTACCTCCACTGTACGCCCACACGAAATATAAGGGAATAATAAGACTATTAGATAAATTCCGAATGTCTTATGGGGGGTACTGTAGGGCGAGGGGGAAACCGAAGAAAGCAGCAAAAAAGGGTATTTCGAAGCGGCTCGAAAGCGCCTCTGTCGGGCGACAGAGGCGTACATGCACGATGCGATCGGGCGTCAGGCATTCAGCCCGCCGTCGACATCCAGCCCGGTGCCGGAGATCTGCCCGGCGGCGGGGCTGGCAAGGAAGGTCACTGCCGCTGCAATATCGTCCGGCTGGCCGTAATGCCCGGTAGCAATGAGCTGACGCTGAGAATCGGCCTGTTCGCCGTCCTCCGGGTTCATATCACTGTTGGTCGGGCCGGGATGGACCAGATTCACGGTAATGCCGCGCGGGCCCAGATCGCGCGCCAGACCCCGGGTGAAGGAGTTAAGCGCGGATTTGGTCATCGAATAGACAGATATGCCAGGCTGGGCAACGCGGTTCGCCAGACAGCTGCCGATGTTGATGATGCGTCCGCCTTCGGAGAGATGCGCCAGTGCAGCCTGAGTAGCAATCACCACGCCACGGATGTTGACGTTAATCAGCGCGTCGATGTCCGCCAGGGTCATCGCCTCCAGCGGGCCACCGCGCGCAATCCCGGCGTTGTTGACCAGAATATCCAGTCCACCGAGGGTTCGCGCCGCGTGCGTGACGGCATCCTGAATGGCCTCTGCGCTGGCGCTGTCGGCCTGAATCGCCGCGCTCTGGCGGCCCAGTGCCGCAATCTCATTCGCGACGGCCTCGGCTTTGTCGGCGGACTTTTCATAGGTGATAACCACATCGGCACCTGCCTGAGCAAGCGACAGCGCAATGGCGCGGCCAAGGCCACGACTGGCTCCGGTAACCAACGCCTTCTTACCTGTTAAATCGATCTGCATGATGACCTCGTTAGAGAGTGATGAGAACCCTCATTAGGTATAGAAGGCGTGCGTCCGGCGTCAATGCGCTTAGCGGCTGAGGTTTTCGACTTTCTCAAATGCGGCGCGCAGACGCGCAGGCGAAAGGGCGATCGGCAGGGCGTGAATCGACTCTACCGGGCGCAGCGTATGGGCAATGACCTTGTCCATATCATCGTGATTGTCGATATCTACCGCCAGCGCGCGCAGGGTGGTCGGCAGGTTGAAGCGCTGATATGCCGCCACCAGCTCGTGCAGCACCTCGTCCTGGTCGAGCAGGGCGCTCTGCACCAGAATGCCGTACGCCACTTTAGTGCCGTGCAGGAATGGCGCAGTCTGCGGTAACACGGTTAAGCCGTTATGCACCGCATGTGCGGCGGCCACGCGGGTGTAGCGCTCACCGAGCCCGCCCACCATCCCGCCGCCGGCAATAATGGCGTCCACCACGTCACGAAATGCCTGCGTCACGTCGCCGCGCGTCTGGTCAGCCAGCGCCTGCTCGCTGTGGTCCAGCAGTACGTCGCGGATCGCCAGTGCGCCGTTAATGCCAAGCCGGACCGTCAGCGGCAGATGTTCCGGCTGCGGGGCCAGCACTACCGCTTCGTACCATTTCGCCAGCGTATCGCCGATCCCGGCCAGCAGATACTCCGCCGGGGCGTTGAGGATAATCTCCGGTTCAACCAGCACCAGATAATTGGCGTCGTCGAAAATTTCAAAATGCAGCGCCTGTCCGGCATCGTTGTACCACACCGACAGCGGGGTCCACGCCGCGCAGGTGGCCGCGATGGTCGGAATGGCGACCACCGGTAATTCCAGACGCCGCGCCACCGCTTTCACGGTATCCAGCAGCGCGCCGCCGCCGACGCCAATCACCACGCGGCGATCGCCTCCGGCTGCTTGCGCGAGCTGATCCACATCGTGCTCGCTGCAGTGGCCGCTAAACAGCAGTCGTTTTGCCCCCTCGGCATGAAAGCTCTCTGGCAGGAACGGCCGGGCGCCTTCGATAGCGCGTTCGCCGTAGATCCACACCGCGCGGTCGAGTTGCTCCGGGGTAAAGAAATCGTGCAGGCGGGCCAGGGCTCCGGCGTGGGAGTAGTAATTTGCCGGGCCGGGAACGACGCGGATATCAGTGTTGCTCATGAAGTTGTCCTTATTTGCGAAGCGCTAACCCGATGTTATGGCTAGACATCCAGATGGCTAATATTATTTTGCTTTATCTTATGCTTTTTCTGTCGTTGCCAGCCAGTCCCGGCTGTGAAAAATTCTATAAATCAAAAGATTAATCATAAGGGATCATCGCGGATGATAACCAGTCGCCTCGAGATGCGCGGCATCAGCCTGGCCTTTTCGGGCTTTCAGGCGCTGTCGCGCGTCGATTTTACGTTGACGGGCGGATCGGTTCACGCGCTCACCGGCGCGAACGGTGCCGGTAAATCCACCCTGATGGCGGTGCTGTGCGGCACGCACGCGCGCTATGAAGGCGAAATCATCATTAACAATCAGCCGGTCGCCATTCGTGAACCGGTCGACGCCAAACTGCTGGGCATTCATCTGGTGCAGCAGGAAGTGGACGTGGCGCTGATCCCCGGCCTCAGTATTGCCGAAAATATCATGCTCGACCATCTGGCGCAGCCGGGGCATCGCTACCGTTGGGGTACCGTGCGCGAGCAGGCCCGCCAGGCGCTGGCGCAGCTGGACGTCACCCTTGACGTGCGCCGCTCGATCGACAGTTGTTCGCTGGCCGAAAAACAGCAGATTTTGCTGGCGCGGGCACTCTCCCATCACTGTCGGTTTCTTATTCTGGATGAACCCACCGCGCCGCTGGATGCCCATGAGAGCGAGCGGTTGTTTGCGGTGGTGCGTCGTCTGCAGCTGCAGGGGATCGGGGTGGTGTTTATTTCCCACCGCATTCACGAGCTGAAAGCCATCTGCGACACCTTAACCGTGCTGCGCGACGGCAAGATGATTGAGTCCGGCCCGATGGCTGAGCTGAGCGGCGAGGCAATTGTCGAGAAGATGCTCGGCCACGAGCTGAGCGATATTTATCCGCCTGCACGCCCTGCGTACAGCGATGAAACCCTGCTTCGTGTTGAGGGGTTGCATGACGAAGGGCTGCTGAAGGATATCTCTTTGCACCTGCGGAAAGGCGAAATCCTCGGCATTGCCGGGCTGGCAGGGGCAGGAAAAACCGAGCTCTGCAAGGCGCTGTTTGGTGCCAGCAAAAGCCGGGTGTCGGCAGGCGAGCTGAACCAGCAGCCGTGGAAGCCGCGCGATCCGGCGGATTCGGTATTGCGCGGACTGGCGCTGGTGCCGGAAGAGCGACGCAAAGAGGGCATTTTTATCGATGAGCCGGTCAGCATGAACCTGGCTGTGTCAGCCGATAATACGTTTTCGCGCTGGAGCCTGTTCGGCCATCGTCAGGCGTGGCGCTGGGCGGAAGAGGTGATTGCCCGGGTGGGCGTGCGTACGCGCGGGCCGGGGCAGGTGCTGCGTCGGCTGTCTGGCGGCAATCAACAAAAAGTGGCGATCGGCAAATGGCTGCGCGGCAATGCGCAGGTGCTGATCTTCGACGAGCCCACCAAAGGGGTGGACGTGAAGGCCAAAACCGATCTGTTCCAGCTGATTGACGGCCTGGCGCGGGAAGGCAAAGGGGTGATTTACGCCTCGGGCGAATTCGCCGAGCTGGTGGGATTATGCGATCGCATCTGCGTGCTGTGGGACGGGCGCATTGTGGCCGAAGTCGACGGCGCAGACGCCCGCGAAGAGACATTACTTTATTATTCAACCGGAGGTACGGCGTCGTGAGCAAGGCCCTTTCAGTGAATGCGGCGGCGTCTGGCCGTCAGCAAATTTTCGATTTTCTCTATAAATGGGGCATGTTGCTGACGGTGGTCGCGCTGGTGGCCATTTTTGGCGTGGCGTCGGAGAACTTCCTCGATCCCTTTAACATCATCAACATTTTGCGATCTATCGCCATCGTAACGGTGATTGCCATCGGCGTCTCCATCTCGCTGACCGTCGGCGGGTTTGACCTCTCGGTTGGCTCGACCGCGTCGCTGGCGAATGCGCTGGTTATTTCGCTGTTCGTCTGGCACGGCTTTGGCACCACCGAGTCGATCCTGATCACCTTAGCGCTCTGTACCCTGGTCGGGCTGTTTAACGCCTTTTTGATTGTCATTCTGCGCATCCCGGACATGCTCGCTACGCTGGCCAGCTTGTTTGTTATCCAGGGCGTGGCGATGACCTACAGCTACGGTGGGTCAATTACCGAAAACATGGTCCTGCCGAGCGGTGACATGGCCGAAGGCGTTATTCCGGCGGCGTTTGGTGCGCTGGGGCAGGTGCCCACCATCGTCATTATTATGCTGGCTGTGACCGTGCTGGCGCAGCTTGGGCTGTCGTTGACCACCCACGGCCGGCGGATGTATGCCATTGGTGGCAACCCGGAGGCGGCGCGCTTATCCGGCATTCGTACCACCCGCTACAAGGTGGCAGCCTACGTGATTGCCTCGCTGCTGGCGGGGCTTGGCGGGATTCTGCTGGCCTCGCGCATTGGCTCCTCGCAGGTCAATGCGGGCGGCGGCTATCTGATGGATGCCGTGGCGGCGGCGTGGATCGGCTTTTCGCTGGCGGGCTCCGGCAAACCGAATGCGCTGGGCACCCTGGTGGGGGCGGTGATCCTCGGCGTGCTCTCCAACGGGCTGGTGATGCTCTCGGTGCCGTATTACGCGATGGACATTATAAAAGGGCTGGTGCTGGCGGTGGCGCTGGCTATCACCTACATACAAAAACGTTAACAACACAACGGAAAACCATAATGAAAAAAATTGCACTCTCTTTAGTGGCGCTGGGGTTACTGACATCATTACCGGGCTACGCTGCCACACCTGCTCCGGTTCCGGCCGCGATTGCCAACCACGACGGACAGATCCGCATTGCGGTGATCCGCAACCTGGGCTCCGACGACAACACCACCCAGTTTGTCTCCGGTGCCATTCAGGAAGGGAAAAAACTCGGCTTTAAGGTCAGCACCTTTTTAAGCAACGGTGATGACGCCAAATTCCAGGACTTTGTGAATCAGGCGATCAGCCAGAAATATGACGGCATTATCCTGTCTCAGGGTCGCGATCCCTACTCAACTGCGCTTATCAAAAAGGCGGTCGATGCGGGCATTAAAGTGGCGGTGTTTGATACTGCCGTAAACGGCGAGATCCCGGGCGTGACCGTCACCCAGCAGGATGACGCCTCCCTGACCAACCTCTCATTTGGCCAGTTGGTGAAAGATTTCAACGGCAAGGCTAACATCATCAAGCTGTGGGTTGCTGGCTTCCCACCGATGGAGCGTCGTCAGACTGCCTATCAGGAACTGTTGAAGCAGAACCCGGGCATCAAGGAGCTGGAATCTATCGGCGCGGTCTCCTCTGACGTGCAGGGCGATACCGCCAACAAAGTCGGTGCGGTGCTGGCGAAATACCCGAAAGGCAAGATTGACGCGATTTGGGGAACCTGGGATGCCTTCAGCCAGGGCGCATACAAAGCGCTGAAAGAGAACGGCCGTACCGAGATCAAACTCTACAGCATCGACATCTCCAACCAGGATTTACAGCTGATGCGTGAAGCAAACAGCCCGTGGGTGGTGAGCGTGGCGGTGGATCCGAAGCTGATCGGTGCCACCAACGTGCGCCTGATCGCCAACAAAATTGCCGGTGAAACCACCCCTGCGACCTATGACTTTAAAGCGGCGGCCATTCCGCAGGCGCTGCTGTCGGCACAGGCTGGCGCGGTGAACGTGGCGTCACTGGGCAAAATCATTCCAGGCTGGGGCCAGACCGAAGACTTTATCGCCCCGTGGTTCGCGACGTTAGAAGCGAAGAACAAATAACATTATCCGGTGGCGGTCTGGTGCGGTCTGATGCCCTCACCCCGGCCCTCTCCCACAGGGAGAGGGTGAAAACCAACGCCACCGGGCAAAAGGAGTGGATGTGACTGCATTACCCACCCCCGAATACAGCCGCAATATGCGGCTGATTGGTCATAGCGACCAGGGCGGACGGCCGGACGGCGTTCAGCTGATGGTGCACCGCGGTTTTGCGTATATCGGCCATATGGTGTCGCAGGGCTTTTCAATTGTTGACGTGCGCGACCCAAAGAACCCGAAAGCGGCGGGCTATGTGCCTGCGCCGCCCGGCACCTGGAACGTGCATCTGCAGGCCCACGACGATCTGCTGCTGGTGATCAACGCCCGGGATCTGTTTGCCGACGCGCGTTTTGCTGACGAAAAAGTCTATTACACCCGTCAGGTGGGGGAGACGGTCAGCGACGTACAGGACAAAGGCTGGAGCGCCGGGCTGCGTATTTTTGATATCTCCACGCCCGATAAGCCGCGTGAAATCAGCTTCCTGTCGCTGAGTGGTATCGGTATTCACCGCATCTGGTACGTCGGCGGGCGCTGGGCTTACGTTTCGGCGCTGATCGACGGCTTCACCGATTACATCTTCCTGACCATCGATCTGGCCGATCCGCGTAACCCGCAGGTTGCCGGGCGCTGGTGGCTGCCGGGGATGAACCAGGCGGCAGGGGAACAACCGAACTGGCCGGAGGGCAAACGCTATGCCCTGCATCACGCCATTATTGCCGGTGATACCGCCTATGGTAGCTGGCGCGACGGCGGTCTGACCCTGCTGGACGTAAAGGATCGTACTCAGCCGACGCTCATTAGCCATCGCAACTGGAGCCCACCGTTTGGCGGCGGGACCCACACCGCGCTGCCGTTGCCGGACCGGGATCTGCTGGTGGTGCTGGACGAGGCGGTGCTCGACAATCAGGAAGATGGCGAAAAGCACATCTGGCTGTTTGATATTCGCGACCCGTCGAACCCGATCAGTATCTCAACCTTCCCGCAGCCGAACGAGCGCGACTACGTGGCGAAAGGGGCGCACTTCGGGCCGCACAACCTGCACGAGAACCGTCCTGGCAGCTTTGTCAGCTCAACGCTGATTTTTGCCACGTATCAGAATGCGGGCGTGAGGGCGTATGACATTTCGGATCCGTATCGCCCGGTGGAGACCGGCGCGCTGGTGCCTGCTGCACCTGCGAAGATGATGGATACCCGACCGAACCGCCCGCAGGTGATTCAGTCGTGCGATGTGTTTGTCGATGCCGAGGGGATTATTTACAGTACCGATTATAACGGCGGGCTGTCGGTGATTGAGTATTTGGGATGAGTGCGGTTTGATGCCCTCACCCCGGCCCTCTCCCACTGTACAGACCGGGGACATGGTAAACAGGTGTTCGGGGACATGGTGAACACTTTTTAACACCCTTTACCCATGGTGATCGACTTTTTCTTCAGGTCGATCACCCCCACTTTCGTGCTGTACCACCACA
>NZ_JAMGZJ010000057.1 GCF_025564085.1 Silvania confinis
TACGTAATGACATGGTATCTCTCGCATCCCACGGCATAAGCGACTCCATATACGGGTTCTTATGCCTTAGTTGTAAGTGTCTACCATGTCCCCGAACAAGCGTTCACTATGTCCCCAGTCTGTACACAGGGAGAGGGCAGGGGTGAGGAACATACGGCTGCGGTGGTGGTTCCGTTCACTTCAGGTTCATTGCTTCTCTGGAATGACCGAACCGGTGAACGTGCCATGGCGGCTCAATCGCCGCCGCCCTGGCAACCCGGGCTACCGGCAAGAAAATCGCCGCTTCGCGGTACCCTCAGCTTATTCCTTCCGGCTTCGGGTCGGGCGTGATCCTACATCCCTGTAGGTCACGCCCTCTCGGCGCATCCCTGCGCCTCGCCCCGGCCTACAGGAAACGCTTCGGCGATTTTCAGCCGGACCAGTCAGTCGCTGTACGTCTCTTAATATCCTGTCATTCTTGTTTTGCTTTAAGAACAAGAAACCCTCTACCCGGTTGGGGAGAGGGTGACAAACTTAGTGGTTCAGAGACTCAGCAGGTGCCGGCTCGGCTTCTTTAACCGGAATGTTGCCATAACGCTTGGCGTACAGGGCGGTGATGATAGGCACCAGAATCGCTGTGACGATGACGCTCGCAGCAACCAGCGCCGTGGCGGACGCGGCAACCGGTTCGAACGCCGGGTTAATCTGGGCGATAATCATCGGGTTCGCCACCGCAGCACCGGCGGCTGACGACGCGGCGACCCCCGCAGTACCGTTCCCGCCACCAATAACGCGGTCGGCAATAATCAGCGGAATACCGGTGATAACGATAACCGCTACACCCAGCGCGATACCCAGCAGGCCGGTCTGCATGATTACGTTCAGGTTAATGGTGTTACCCAGCGCGAAGCCGAAGAACGGGATCAGCACTGGCGTGGCTTTGCTGAAGAAATCACGCAGGTCGGTGTCCAGGTTACCCAGAGCAAAACCAATCAGGAACGGCAGGACGGCACCGATAAAGTGGTGTGGCTCAAACACGGCCAGACCAGCAGAACCGAGGATCAGCATGGTCACCAGCGGGCCGGATTCCAGCGACATCAGTACGAATGCACCGGACTCTTCTTTAGTGCCGTACTGGTTCATCAGGCTGGCGTACAGACCACCGTTGGTCATGTCCATTGCTGAAACAATCGCCAGAACCGACAGGCCTGCGAAGAAGCCGGTCTGAATGCCATTTTCCGGAATGAAGGTTGCGCAGAGCATGGCAACAATCCATGCCACGGCAATTTTGGTAATCACCAGGGTGCCGGACTTACGTAACACGGTGCCGGTTGCACGTAAATTAATAGAGGCACCAATACAGAAGAACCACACCGCCAGAATAGGTACCGTACCGGTAATCATCCCTTTGGTGAAACCACCAAAATAGGCCCCAGTATCAGGTGCTAAGGTATTTAAGATCGCTCCCAGTACCAGCGGAACTAACATCATCCCACCCGGAATGCGTTCAATCGCGGCTTTAATCTTCATCATCTACCCTCAGAACTCACCACGCCTGACCTGGCGAAGGAGCTTTAAAATAATCAAAATAAATTCAACGAGTTGTGACTGGTTCTTGTCTGGAAACCCGTGATTTTTGCTGGAAACATAACGCATCTGGTGTTGCTTACCTTCGCTTGAAAGCAGCCATACCCTGCGAAACGCGGTTATGATGCGATCGTTGGAATAATGATTCAATGAAAATAAAACAGTGTTTTAGTTATGTGGATCACATATTTTGAGGAAACCCGGTTTGAGCTCCTTGATTATTAAAAAGCCTGTAAAATCGATGTAAAAAAATATGAAGATATTTTGATTTCACGACAAATAATAACCGTTGAAAGCTTATTTATGGGTGAGGGTTTGAGGCGAGTCTGAAACGAAATCGTCAGGATCAAGGCTAGTGGGGAAAAACCCTGTAAAATATGTGTGAAGTTGATCACACATTTAAACGCTGGTAGGGTAAAGAGACCCCTAACTCTCCCTACAGGCGTCAACAGGTTCGGTTGTACTGTCAAGACAGGTCAGTGTAAGTAAACCTGCTACGCTTGATTAAGGAGAATGCGCATGAGGCGCTTCCCGGGTTCCACAGGTCACATTTTACGTGCTGTGGTGAGATCGGGGCTTAGTCTACGAGGATAGCAATGCTTAAAAGGAAAAAAGTTAAACCCATAACCCTGCGCGACGTCACAATTATCGACGACGGTAAATTGCGTAAAGCGATCACCGCCGCCTCGCTCGGTAATGCGATGGAGTGGTTCGATTTTGGTGTGTACGGCTTTGTGGCCTATGCGCTAGGTAAAGTCTTCTTCCCCGGCGCCGATCCCAGCCTGCAGATGATTGCAGCGTTAGGGACCTTCTCTGTTCCTTTCCTTATTCGTCCGCTGGGTGGTTTGTTCTTCGGGAGACTGGGGGACAAATACGGCCGTCAGAAAATTCTGGCGATGACCATTGTGATCATGTCGGTCAGTACCTTCTGTATCGGCTTGATCCCGTCGTATGCCAGCATTGGCATCTGGGCACCGATACTGCTGCTGCTGTGTAAGATGGCGCAGGGCTTCTCGGTCGGGGGTGAGTATACCGGCGCATCGATTTTCGTTGCCGAATATTCCCCGGATCGCAAGCGTGGCTTTATGGGCAGCTGGCTCGACTTTGGTTCGATTGCCGGGTTTGTACTGGGCGCAGGCGTGGTCGTGCTGATTTCCACCGTGGTGGGCGAGGAGAACTTCCTTGAATGGGGCTGGCGTATTCCGTTCTTTATGGCCTTGCCGCTGGGTATTATCGGCCTCTATTTGCGTCACGCATTAGAAGAGACGCCGGCGTTCCAGCAGCACGTGGATAAACTGGAGCAGGGCGACCGCGAAGGTCTGCAGGAAGGCCCGAAAGTTTCGTTTAAAGAGATTGCCACCAAACACTGGCGCAGCTTGTTGACCTGTATCGGCCTGGTTATCTCCACCAACGTGACCTATTACATGCTGTTGACCTACATGCCGAGTTATCTGTCGCATAACCTGCATTACTCTGAAGACCACGGTGTGCTGATTATTATCGCCATCATGGTGGGTATGCTGTTTGTGCAGCCGATAATGGGCCTGCTGAGCGACCGCTTCGGCCGCCGTCCGTTTGTTATCTTCGGCAGCGTGGCGCTGTTCCTGCTGGCTATCCCGGCCTTTATTCTGATTAACAGCAACATGCTCAGCCTGATTTTTGCCGGTCTGCTGATGCTGGCGGTGATCCTGAACTGCTTTATCGGGGTAATGGCCTCTACGCTACCGGCAATGTTCCCGACGCACATTCGCTACAGTGCGCTGGCGGCGGCGTTTAATATTTCGGTGCTGATTGCTGGCCTGACCCCGACTCTGGCGGCCTCGCTGGTAGAAAGTACCGGCAACCTGATGATGCCGGCTTACTACCTGATGGTGGTTGCGGCTATCGGCCTGGTGACCGGCATTACGATGAAAGAGACGGCCAACCTGCCACTGAAAGGGGCGACCCCGGCGGCATCTGACCTGCAGGAAGCGAAAGAGATCCTGCGTGAGCATCACGACAATATCGAGCAGAAGATAGAAGATATCGATGCGGAAATTTCCGCGCTGCAGGTAAAACGCACGCGACTTGTCGATCAGCATCCCCGAATTAACGAGTAAACCTCAAGCCTGACTCCGGTCAGGCTTTTTTTTGTTTTGTCGATCCCACCTGCAACTCACTCACCCGCAAAAGTTTATTGGCGCTTTCATAAGAACGTGCATACGCTGTATATAAGTTAATTCCTGTTTTTCAGCGACATCATCGTCGGAACAAATGCTTGTGAATACTCACGGGCCGTTATTATTCATTTTTAAAACACTTAAGTGCAATTCGCACAGTGAGAGTGACATTCGCGTGTTTTTTGATGGCACAGGATAAGTAAGGCTGAACTTAAAAAATAATAAGTGAGTCTGGGTATGCTGAGAAATTCGCAAAAGATTACTCATGGACGATATCCGCTGGTGATTAAATTAATTGATTTTTTCTCAATTAATTTCATTTTGATCGGCAGTGCGTGGATCTGGAAATTAGAGTCCTTCGACACTGTTATTTTGATCAGCTTATTGTATTCAACTGCTTTTTTACTGTTTGGTGAATATACACAGTGTTATCAGTATCGACCTAAAAACAACAAGATACGCAGCCAGCGTCGTCTGTTTTTCACTGCTTTCTTAGCCATCCTGTTTATCGGCCTGGTGCGTATTCTGGTGGCCGAATTGCATTCTCGTGGCTACCTGAGCGCACTGGATATCCGCACTATTCCCGCCTCGCCGTTCTGGTATGCCGCGCCGGTTGTTTTTCTGTATGCCGTGCGTCTGGTCATCTTTAAGCTCTCCGCCAAAAAAAGGATCCGGGTCGCCATTATTGGTATTACCGACAATGGCCTGGCGGCGGAAATGGCGCTGCGCAAAGAGTATTCCGACATTCAGCTGGAGCTGGCCTTCTATGACGAACGCGACCCTTCGCGGCTGGGTGAGCTGGCGAAAAAAATCACCAGCCCCTATAAGGGATCGGTGATTAACCTCGTCGAAGAGGCGCAGGCGGGCAGAATTGACGAGATTTATATTGCCCTGCCGATGGTGGCGCTGGAGCGCATCCGCCATTTTCTGTCGATGATGTCGGATACCACGGTGAATACCTATATCGTGCCGGACTTCTACGCCTACAGCACCAATATGTCGCAATTACGCTCAATCCATAATTTGCAGACCATTGGCATCTTTGCTTCTCCGCTGGATGGTGGAGGCTCGTTTATTAAACGCGCGGAAGATCTGGTTCTGGGCAGCGCGATTATGGTAATGATTGTGTCGTTAATGCTGGCGATCGCCATTGGTATAAAGCTCACGTCACGTGGGCCGGTATTCTTTAAGCAGGATCGCTATGGCCTGAGCGGGCAAAAAATAAAAGTCTGGAAGTTCCGCACAATGAAAGTGATGGAAAATACCGACACGGTGGTGCAGGCGACGCGGGATGATCCTCGGGTTACGCGCTTTGGCGCATTCTTACGTCGGACCTCGCTGGATGAACTGCCCCAGTTCATCAACGTGTTGCAGGGGAATATGTCGATCGTCGGTCCGCGGCCACATGCTGTGGCGCACAATGAACTTTACCGTAAGCAAGTCGAAAACTACATGATTCGCCATAAAGTGAAGCCTGGCATTACCGGGTTAGCACAAATTAAAGGCTATCGCGGGGAAATTGACGCGCTGTATAAAATGGAAAAGCGGGTTCAGTACGATATTGAATATATTCAAAATTGGTCCTTTTGGTTAGATATAAAAATTATCATTAAAACCATTTTTAAGGGATTTGTCGGCAAGAATGCATATTAAATTAATGGTCATCGCCGGAATAATGGTGTCTCCGGTTGCCTGGGCAGAATTAACACCTAAATCTCATATTGGCTTTGCGGGCATCGACTTCCAGAGCAACGTTGCTGTGGACTACGGTCACAACGATAACGTGACCTTTCAGCCCCGCGCTGGCGATGCCAAAAGCTCGTCATTCTACGCCCTGCGCCCGGTGATCACCCTGACCGGCGAGCGCTATCAGGATCAGTATTTGCTGATGTACTCCGGTGACTACCGGCAGTATTCCAGCGATTCTGCGGATAACTACGACGATCACTTCTTCCGCTTTAACGGCGCATGGCGCTATGGTTTGATGCACGGTCTGAGCCTGAATCTGCAGGATTCCCTTGGCCACGAGCAGCGGGGACGCGGCGTGACGGAGGGTTTTCTGCCGGAACAGTTTCGTCAGTACGGCATAGGTTCGCCGCTGACCACCCATTTCTTCGACAGCGAACTGCGTTACAGCTACGGCGCGCCAAAAGGGCGGGGCAAGGGCGAAATTGCGCTGGGCCATAAAAAGCTGACCTACGGCAATACTCAGGATGCGCAAAATGCGAATGCCGATTTTTATCAATACATTCGTGAAGAGGAGTGGGATGAAAATACCCTGGTCGCAGAAATTTTCGATCAGTACACATCTCAGACACGTTTTCGCTATAGTTTTATTACCAACCAGCGCCGTTACGATAATGACCCGAAAAAAGACAGTAATGAATATTATTTGCGTTATGGCGTAAAGACACAGCTGACCGGGAAAACAAACGTCGATGCGAACCTGTCGTGGCTGTATAAAACGTTTGAGAATAACCCTGGCTCGAAAGATTTCAATGGACTGAACTGGGACATTCAGGGCGAATGGAAGCCACTTAAACAGTCAACATTTACCCTGCGCAGCTCGCAGAGTATTTCTGATCCTTCCGAGGCGGGCGGATATATTTTAGTGACCCAGTACGGTCTTTCATACAAACATTTATGGATGAACGACCGACTTTCGACTTTGGTTGATTACACCTATACCACAGAAGACTATAAAGACCAGAACAAGGATCGTCATGACAAGAACGGGTTATTCACCGTAGCGGTGAGTTACGATCTGACGCCATCAGTTAATTTTGGTGTTGAATATCATCTAGATACGCTTAAGTCTAATAAAGAGACAGATTCATTCACCATCGGGCCTAATGACGATCAGGTCGTGCTGAGAACGTTGGGCTATGACGAGTCTTTAATTATGCTTACAGCTAAGGTACAGATTTAAAAATGAAAATAATGAACCTGTGCGTCCTTGTGCTACTCAGCGTCCTGTTGGCGGGCTGTTCTTCTTCTCCACCGCCATTAAAGGATGATACGACGGTGAATGCCGAGCAGTATTTACTCGGTGCCGGTGATACCGTCAATATTAATGTGGCTAATCAACCTGACTTAACCATGCGGGTGGTCCTTGATAATAGCGGGGCAATTAATTATCCCTATATTGGCAATCTGGTATTAAAGGGCAAAACGGCCAGCCAGGTTGACGCGGAGATTACCCAGCGCCTGCGCAAAGGTTATCTGCTCCAGCCAATGGTGACCGTCAATATTGCTGAATTCCGTAAATTCTATGTCTCAGGCGAAATCGAGAATCCGAATGGTTATGCCTATGAACCCGGTATGACTGTGGAGAAAGCGATTGCCCTGGGCGGCGGCTTTACCGATCGCGCAGACCGTAAAGATCTCAGCCTGCGCAAGGCCAGCACCGGCGAGCTTCTCAAGAATGTTGACGTCACTCACTCTGTTCATCCCGGTGATATCCTTATTATTGGCATGGGGTTCTTCTGATGATGAAACTATCGATGGTGGAAAGTGGCAAACAGCGGGAAAGCGCGATTGCGGTCTCCAAATTTGCCGGTGAAATTAGACAGAGCCTGTGGAAAATTGTGCTGGTGGGCATTATTGCCGGGGCAATCGCATGGGCGTTAATGAGCTTTATGTCATCGAAGTATGTTTCGACGGCAACGGTATTGATCAAAGCCCAGCCCGATAACGTGACGCCGTTCCCGCAGGTAGAGGGCTATGACTCGACCCGTAACGGCTATTACGAAACGCAAAATGCGCTGATGCAGTCGCGCGTGGTGCTGGAGCAGGCCGTTCGCACCCTCAAGCTGGATCAAAACCCGGCGTTTATCGGCACCAAAACCGAGAGCGCGTCGGGCAGTGACAGCGAGCAGCAGCGAGTCGATCGGGCGCTGAAAACGCTGCAGAGAGACCTGACCATCAACAGCGTGCGCACCACCCATCTGGCGACGGTCTCGTATGAATCCACCTCACCTCAGCTGTCGGCAGATGTGGCCAACGGCGTGGCGCAGGCGTTTATCAATTACACCCTCGCCCTCAAGCAGCAGAAAACAGGGAAGGCGCGGGATGATAACCAGCAGAAGCTGCAGGAACTTCAGCAGCAAATCGTTAAGCAAAAGGCCGCGCTCGATGCCTACCTGACAAAAGAGGGGCTGCTGACTTTCCGTGGCGTTGACGGGTTTGAAACTGAACAGATGGGGATTGTCACCAACCGTTTAGCGGATGCGACCCAGCGTCGGGTGGCGGCCGAATCGCTGTATAACGAAGTGCGCGCAGGACGCTCGTCGGGAAGCGTGATTTCGCTGCCGTCAGTGTCGAACCATGCCCAGATCCAGGATTTACGCATCGCGCTGATTCAGGCCAACAGCGCGCTGTATGAGCTGCGTAAATCTTACGGACCGCAGCATGAAAAAATCCTCCAGGCGCAGGAGCGTATTCGGGCCATCCAGGATCAAACCGGCATGGCGTTAAGAGAGCAGCAAATCGGATTACGTCAGAGCTACGAGGCGGCGCTGGCAGACGAGAAAAATTACCAGCAGCAGCTGGATCAGCAGAAAGCCAACTTCCAGAAGCTGTCGATGAAGCGTGACGGTTATAACGACCTGAAGCTGACCCTGGATAAGACCGAAGAGATGTATAAGGTGGTCTATCAGCGTACCCAGGAGCTGACGCTGCCGGGGTCGTATACCGATGCCGATGCGGTGATCTACGATCCCGCCGTACCGGCTGAACGGCCTGCTAAACCGAATAAACCATTGCTGATGCTGATGGTTGTCCTGCTGGTGATGGTCTTCTACATCCTGTACATCGTGGTTAAAGCGGCGATGGACCGCTCGGTGAATACCCTCAGCCAGATGCAAAAACGCCTTGGCCTGGCGCCGCTGGGGGAGATCCGCCGCTTTACCGGTGCAGGCGGGCGCAGCAACATTCGCAACCTGATTACCAACGATCCGCTTAACGCTGACATCATTCACAGCATCCGCACCCATATCATCCTGCATCAGCTGCCGCTGAAGGTAATTGCAATTACCTCGACAGAGGGCGGGGAAGGGCGTTCGCTGCTGGCGAACTTGCTGGCAAACTCGCTTAGCTTTGACCAGAAGACGCTGATTATCGATATGGATTTCTTTAACAGCGAGGGTCTGTCGGGCGAGCTGGGATCACCGAAGGCACCGGGTGTGGCGGAGGTGCTGCGCGGCGAGAGCGCGGTGGACAACGTGCTGGTGAAAATCAACGACAGGCTCGACTTCCTGCCGCGCGGCACCACCACGGTCTCGTCTCTGCTGCTGCTGTCACCGGAACGTCTCAAGCCGCTGCTGGCGACCCTTCGCACCCGCTACCAGCGCATCATCATTGACGCGGCGGCGGTGAATCAGAGCCAGGACGTGCAGCTAATTAGCCCGGTGACGGATGGCCTGATCTTCGTTCTTAAAGCGGGGCTTTCGTCTTCCGATGCCATTGGTGCCGCCATTGATAAAGTCACGCTCGATCGCGGGGTCGTGATTGGCGGCGTGATGAATCAGGTGGCTGATAAAAATCTCGAGACCAAAGAGGGATTGCGTTCACTCAATCACCATACCCATGAACTGATGAACAGCACAGGCCGGGCATGAGTTTACTGAAGAGCGCATCCACGATAGCCGGATCGTCAGTGGTTTCTCAGCTGATCGGCGCCCTGTCGATCTGGCTGATTTCGCACAAGTACGATTTGGGTGAAGTGGGGCTGTATGCGCTCAACTACAGCATTGCCTTGATTGGTGCGCAGGTCTGTACCTTTGCCTCGCAGCTGCTGATCCCCCGGCAGCACGATGATGAACTCACCCAGAACGTGGTGTTTTGTCTCCTGCAGAGCCTGCTGATCGCGGTACCTTACGCCGCGCTGACGGCCTGGCTGTTCGATCAGAATGTGTTCTTCTTGTACTTGCTGACGTTGTCGAATACCTGGGTGCTGGTGGCCGAAAATCTGTCGCTGCGCACGGCTAACTTCCGCTTTCTGGTGGTTCAGCGTATTTCCGTTTCGCTGGTGGTGGTGCTTTCGGTGCTCCTCACCCATCAGGTGATGGCCTTTTACTGGGCGTGGGCGGTGTCGATGATGGCGCTGACCGCGGCCTGCATTGTGTGGGCATTTGATGTTCGCGCCATTACGCCGCATCACCTGCGCCCTTCCAGCAATCTGGCGTTTTTTAAAAAGCATATCCATCACCTCAGCAAAGTCGGCAGCGCCGAAGTGCTGGCGATGGCCAACAGCAATCTGCCGATCATGTTGATCAACTTCTGGTTCTCGGCCCTGACGGCGGGCTATTTTTCGGTGGTCAGCCGCTTCTGCCTTGCCCCGGTTGTGATTGTCGGCAACGCGGTGCGCAATACCATTTTCTCGAAATGGTCGATTGATTTCAGAAACAATGTGTTCAATTACCAGGAGTATACGAAGGTGCGTATGCTGCTGTTAGCGCTGGGGATTATCTGCACGCTCGGGGTCTTTATTTTTTATCCGATTGTGATGAACCTGGGGTTCAGCGAAGACTGGATTAACTCCGTCCCCACCTCGCGCTATATGCTGCCGTATCTGTTCCCGGCGCTGGCGGTCTGTCCGCTGACGGTGATTGAGCTTATTTTTGGTTCGCACCGCTATTTTCTGCGCATCCAGCTCGAGCAACTGGCGATTGTGTTGATGGCCTTTGTGGTGGTGCCCTATTTTTACAATGACTACGCCACCTCCATTATTCTGTTTTCGATTCTGACGTTTATTCGCTACGCGTTTATCTACCTGAAAGTGAATAAGCGCGCCGATATGCTGAAAAACGGGTCGGTGACATCATGAATCTCAATACCGGACATTACTTACAGACCTTCGCCCTGTTAACCCTGATTGTCTGCGGGCTGGTGCAGTATTTCACCGGCGCACAGGCGGTGCTGTGGTTGCCCTTTTTCATGACGCTGCTGATGAGTGGCCTGCTGGTGCTCCAGACCCGGGATGAACCCCTGCAGCTGGATGCCCAGGAGACCATTATTCTGGCGCTGTATATTTCTTTTATCACGCTGGTGGGCATCTCGACCCTGTTCCAGGGCGGCGCCCTGATTGCGTTGATTGGTTTTAAAAACGAGATTGCGCTGTCGCTGGTGATGGTCAGCCTGCTGCTGGGCTTCTGCCGCGAATCGCAGATCTATCGGCTGACGCGTGGGCTGTACTGGGTGTTTTATGCCCAGTTCCCGGTGGCGCTTTACCAGCTGATATTTGTTCTGCCGCAGCGCGTGGCGCTTCGCGGTGAAGAGGAAAAATGGGACTCGGTGGTGGGGACCTTCGGCGGCGACCCGATGGGTGGCGGGAATACCGCCGCGATGGGCCTGTTTTGTCTGCTGATCATGCTGCTGAAAGTCTCGGAATTTAAGCATGGCCTGACGAGCTTCAAATCCATGGCGCTGCATATCGTGCTGGGGTTTGTGATGTGCATCGTCGGCGAGGTCAAATTTGTGATCCTGCTGTCGCCGCTGATGCTGGCGTGGGTATGGCTGATGCCGTCTTACGTCAAGGAAGCGAGCAAAGTGAACCTCAAAGTGCTGTTGTCCATTTTTGCCGGAATGGCGCTGCTGATCGGGCTGGCGATTGTTATCCTGGCGTACGGCTATGCGTCGGCGTTTGGCAGCGATCCGACGCTGAGCGCCTTCACCATCTTCCTGAACTCAATGGACTACATTTTCGATCCGAATTACATCATGCCCAGCGGGGAAGTGGGTCGTATTACCACGCTGTTGTTCTGGTTTAAAAACAGCGATTTATCCGGGCTGCCGGGCACCCTGTTCGGCTACGGTCTGAATGCCACCAACAGCGGCAGCGCCTTGTCCCCCGGCTTCCTCAACCGGGTCTACAATTTGATCCTCGATTCCACCTCGTTGAGCATGCTGCTCTGGGAAGTGGGAGTCATCGGCACGCTGATGTTTATCGGTCTGTTCGTCTACATTCTGAAAGTGATCCAGCCTGAGCCGCTGCTGTCGCTTGAGCAGCTCGACAAAGAGGATCTTCATCTGCTGAGCTTTGCTCCAGCCTTTAACGTCTTTTCCATCGCCTGTTTATTGAGTCTGCCCTACAGCCAGATATTGATGATCACCCCTATGTTGCAATTTTTGTTCTATCTGGCGTTAGGTTCCAGCCTGGTTATTCGTCGAACCGTACGTCGCTATGCGGGGCAGTATTAGATGCAGAAACCTTTTATCTCCGTCAGTATTAAAACGTTAAACGAAGCTGAATGTATCGAGAAAACCATTGATAGCATTCGCAGCCAGTTAGCCGATTATCCGCATAAAATTATTGTGGCGGATAGTCTGTCCACGGATAACACCCAGCAGCTCGCCAGCAATAAAGGCGTGATGGTGGTGTCGTTAACCGAACCGGGCGATCGCTCCTGCGGCGTGGGGCATCAGCTGGGCTATCTCTACAGCGAGGGCGAATACATCCTGCTGATGGACGGTGATATGGAGCTGGAGCCGGGCTTTATCGACCATGCGGTGGCATTCTTGCAGGATAACCCGACGTATGCGGGCGTAGCCGGTACGGTGGAGATGGACGAGGCGTCCAACTATGAATTCACCTCGCGCAAGCAGCGCATCAATAAGATCTACCCGCTGGGTGATAACGACCATTTAGGCGGCGGCGGATTGTATCGCCGGTCGGCGATTGCGGATGTTGGCTACCTGACCAACCGTAGCCTGCACGCGTATGAAGAGGCGGAATTAGGCATGCGCCTGCTGACCGCCGGTTATAAGCTGCGGCGTCTGGATGTGCCCTATTTCCGCCATACCTCGCACTCCCTGCCGACGCTGAAGATGCTGTGGTTTCGCTGGAAAAGCGGGTTTCATCAGGCTCCGGGCGAGCTGCTGCGCAGCGCATGGGGTAAGCCTTATTTCCGCGATGCGCTCAGCATGGTCAAAAACGAGGTGATTTTTGCAGGCTATATTCTGTTCGTGCTGGTTGCGTTTTTGACCCTCGACGTCAGCCTGATCGATATCGCTCTGCTACCGCTGCTGGCCTTTATCCTGCTTAAAACTATTCAGAACCGCTCGTTCAAAAATGGCCTTAATAGCGTGATGAACCTCGCCGTGCTGTCTGCCGGACTGATCAAGGGGCTGTTCCACCCGCTTCGCGATCCGATGGTTCCCCCCAGCAATAAAATTGTTCATGACCAGGGGGACCAATGAAAGTTTTGCTGGTGAATAAGTTCTTCTTTATTAAGGGCGGCGCGGAAACGGTCTACTTTCAGGAACGTAATATGCTGAAAGAGGCTGGCGTGGAGGTGATCGATTTCTCCATGCAGCACGCGAATAACTTTCCGTCCGACTATGCCGACTATTTCGTCAGCAACGTCGATTACCACCACGAAGGCGGTTTGCTGGCAGGGGTGAAAACCGCGGTCAGTTTTATTCACAATCGTGAAGCCTGCAAAAAGATGCTGGCGCTGCTGGAAAAAACGCGCCCGGATATTGTCCATTTTCACAATATCTATCATCAGCTGACGCCGGCCCTGATTAAGGTCGCCCGTGATTTTGGCTGTAAGACCGTACTGACCGCCCACGACTATAAAATTATGTGCCCGTCGTACTCGATGCTGCGCGACGGCAAGGTGTGCGATGCCTGTGTCACCGGCACGGTGTTTAATGCCTTTCGCTACCGCTGCCAGGAGGGATCGACCTCGAAGAGCCTGCTGCTGTCGCTGGAGGCCAGCTGGCAATACATCGCGCAAAACTACCAGGCGCTGGACGTGATCGTCTCCCCGAGCGAGTTTCTGCGTGGCCAGCTGCAGCGAACCCTGCCGGATTCCCGCATCGACGTGATTGTTAACGGCATGGATGACAGCCAGATACCGGATACCACCGTCGATGAGGGGTATCTGCTGTACGTGGGCCGCCTGAGCCGTGAAAAAGGGGTGCCGACGCTGACCCGGGCGCACGAGAAGATGCGTAATAACGTGCCGCTGAAAATTGTCGGCCACGGGCCGCTCCATGATGACATGGTGGTGAAATACCCAAACGCTGAGTTCCTCGGCTATGTGCAGCAGGGCCCGGCGCTGAATGCGCTGATCCAGAACGCCAGAGCGGTGGTGCTGCCGTCAGAATGCTATGAAAACTGCTCGATGTCGGTGCTGGAGGCGATGTCTTTTGCCCGTCCGGTGGTGGGGGCCCGCATTGGTGGGATCCCGGAGCAGGTGCGACACGGCGTTGAAGGGTTGTTGTTTGAACCCGGAAACATTCAGGATCTGGCTGATGCGCTGGACACGATGGCGGAAAACCCGGCTCAGGCCCGGGAGATGGGATTGAAAGCCCGCGAACGTCTATGCCAGAAATATTCGCTGCGCAAGCACATGGAGTCGCTGCAGGCGCTGTATACCGAACTGCTCGACGGGCCATGACATGTTCAAAAAAATCACGGTGTTTGGCACGCGTGGGATCCCCGATGTATTAGGCGGGGTGGAAACCCACTGTCAGAATCTGTACCCGGAAATCCGCCAGCAGTTTGAGGTGGATATTTGCGTCATTGCCCGCTCGCCTTACGTCAGCTACCGGCGCTCGCGCTACAAAAACGTCGATACCCTGGCGCTGTGGGCACCAAAAAAACGCAGTCTTGAAGCCATTGTGCACTCCGTTGTCGCGGCGTTCAGGACATGGGTCGACCGATCCGATATTGTGCATGTTCACGCCATCGGACCGGGTCTGGTGGTGCCGCTGTTACGTCTTCTCGGCAAGCGGGTGGTCTTTACCCATCATGGGCCGGACTACGAGCGCCAGAAGTGGGGCTGGGCGGCAAAACAGATCCTGATGCTGGGTGAGAAAGTGGCGGTGAAGTATGCCCATGAAGTGATCGTCATCTCTGAGGTCATCAACCAGATTATTCAGCAGAAGTATGACCGCCGCGATGCGCATCTGATTTATAACGGTGTCCCGGCGCCGCAGCCTCTGGACGACGCGTTGATCGACAAGATCCTCGGTCGCTACGGTTTGCAGCCGGGGAACTACATCGTGATGGTGGGGCGCTTCGTGGAAGAGAAAGGGATGCATGACGTACTTGCCGCTTACCAGCAGTCGGGCCTGACCGTGCCGCTGGTGCTGGTGGGGGATGCGGACCATCCTACGGAATACAGCACGCGGCTGAAGCAGGATGCGTTACAAACGCCGAACGTGGTGCTGACGGGTTTTTTAAAGGGCGAAGCGCTGCAGGTTGTCTTCTCCCAGGCGTCTCTGTTTGTGATGCCCTCCTACCACGAGGGGCTGCCGATTGCGCTGCTGGAAGCGATGTCGTTTTCGCTGCCGGTGGTGGTGAGCGATATTTTGCCTAATCTTGAGGTAGGCTTACCGGCTGAGGCACATTTCAGAGTGGGTGACGTTGCTGATATAGCAGAGAAAATGACAAGATGGCAGAACACGCCCCGGATTGATTACCATGATTATCTGCAGCGTTACGACTGGAGTGAAATCGCCAGGAAAACCGTGTCTGTCTATCATCGCTTATATAAAACAACAGGTTAAAATTGTCCAGTCAGTCCAGAACCCCCATTGTGATCGACCGCTTTTATGAAGCGCTTGATGAGAACGTGATTGCAGAATTGGCCCCGCAGCACAAGCAGGCGATCGAGGAGGCGATTATCTCGGTGACGCTCGCTTCACGGCACAGGGTCGATATTCGTCGCGGTTTTCCCTTCTTCGGCAAACGCTACTATATGGTGTTTTTACTGGGGCGGGATCTGCGTAAGCGCATACGTCCGGAGTCAAAACTTTCGCGTATCGTGGTGACCTTTCTGATCCTTTTCGCCACGCTGTTCTTCCTGTTTTGTATCCTGCTGACGCTGTACATGATCAAATCCGCCCTTGGGATCGACGTGTTTCAGCATTTCCACGTCGGGATCTGGGACTGGTGGCTCAATCTTCGGGATCGTTAAACCTGCCGCCACCGGGGGGGCAGGCTCAGGCGCGATAGCCGGTTGGGTTATTTTTCTGCCAGTTCCAGGCGTCGCGCATCATCTCATCCAGATTGCGAATCGCCTGCCAGCCCAGCTGCTGGCGTGCCAGCGATGAATCTGACCAGCATTCGGCCACGTCACCGGAGCGTCTGCCGACAATCCGGTAGTTGATGGTGGTCTGCGCGGCTTTTTCGAAGGCCTTGATCAGGTCAATCACCGAATAACCCACCCCGGTGCCGAGGTTAATGGCCTTAAAGGCACCGCCTTCGGCTTTGTGATCCAGTGCGGCGAGGTGGCCGCTGGCGAGATCCATTACATGGATATAGTCCCGGATGCCGGTTCCGTCCGGTGTGGGGTAATCATTGCCGAACACCGTCAGGCACTCCAGCTTGCCGATCGCCACCTGCGAAATGTAGGGCACCAGATTATTGGGAATGCCATTCGGGTCCTCGCCCAGGCGCCCGGAGGGGTGTGCGCCGACCGGATTGAAATAGCGCAGGCAGGTAATGGTGAAGTCCGGATGGGCGACAGAAAAGTCCGCTAAAATCTGCTCGACCATCAGCTTAGAGGTGCCGTAAGGGTTAGTGGTGCCGCCGGTTCTCGACTGTTCGCTCAGGGGTACTTTATCGGGATGACCATATACCGTGGCGGACGAGCTGAATATAAGGCTGTTTACCCCCGCCAGTGCCATTTCATTTAACAGAACCATGGTGCCGACAACATTATTTTCGTAATAGGCCAGCGGGTTTTTAATGGACTCCGAAACGGATTTAAGTCCGGCAAAGTGAATAACGTCGGTGATGGTGTGCCGGGCGAAAATGCTTTTCAAGGCCTCGCGATCCAGAATGTCTGCGATGTAGACCGCGGGCGCTTTACCGGCTAATTCCGTTACCCGGGTTAATGATTCTTGCGAGGCGTTAGAGAGATTATCGATGATCACCACATCTTCATCCCTTTCGAGTAATGCCAGCACCGTATGCGAACCGATATATCCTGCGCCACCCGTTACCAGAATCGCCATAATCTCTCTCCGTCATTCAGTTAAATAGACGCTTTCGATGATTAACCATGATTTTATAAGATAGCTTTTTCAACGTAGAGAGCACGCTGAAGGTCAGTCGTTTGGTATCATAGACAATATAGTTGTCGGTGAAATTCAGAGTGTGAATTCCGTCACTGTTATTTATGGAGGCGCTTATTCGTCCCACCAGTTTTTCTTCGTATTTATCGGGCGTCAGACGAGTGAGTTCTTTAATAAATATGGATTTACCATACACCTCAGGATTGCACTCTTGGGTAAATATGTACGTCTTACCGTCAACCGTATAGGGTGTGCCCGCGCCACGCAGGTGTTCATTACAGACCTCCAGCGTCGGGGAGATGAGCTTCCAGTCGCCGAAAATGCTGTCGGCAGTGTGAATGACCATTTCATCGTTCATGCTGGTCGAGACCAGATAATTCAGGCTATTCAGCTCAAAGATGACGTTATCGGTGACCGCTAAATCCGCAACCAGCACTTTGACTTTTTCCCAGCGGGCGGGGAAATCAACGCACTTGAATAAGATAATTTCTTTTCTTTCCGACGACTCCGGGATCATAAAAAGCTGACCCTCAAGGTGAAACAGGAACGGGAAGGAAAGATGACACTTTAATTCATCAAAGCCATCAAGTTTAACATCATCAATTTCAACGAGATCTTTATTGAGAATACGACAGCGTAGTACACCTTTCGAATTTAGAAAAGAGAACGCCTCATAAAAAACGTACAGGTTCTCGCCTTTGTCGATAATAAAGGGGTCGGCCTGGAAGATATATTTTTTATCAAGCTGCTGGGCTTTAGCATTGCTGAGGATTTCCAACGTGTTTTGCGGAAAAACATGTTGCCCCTTGCTATTAATGACCATGATGTCCCATGACTCATGGAAGAACAGCTTCTTAATAAGCTTGTTGTTTTTATTAAACATTTTATCATTTTACTCATGAGTAAAATTAAAAAAGCCAGAGATGATAAAGGACCTATACGGTAAGATGGCATCAGAAGAAATCGAAACAGTCACTATTTCCAGGTGTTTACATGGCTTTGCAAAGAGAGAATGTCAGCATTAAACTCAGCTGAAGTGATGATTGCCGCTCTACCCAGTATACGATCAAATTTACCATAGCGAATGAATACAGCGCGGAACGCTGCTATTTCTGTATCTACAACCTTAAATCCGCGCTTTGCAGAAAGAAATAATAGTTTTGGGTGAGTCACACATTTTCTGGCAGCTATATAAAGCTTGCTGAAGCACTGTCTACAGGAATCGGGTCAATGCGCTTACACGATCTGCCTTGCAAAAAAAGAAGTGTGCTGTTGCTGGCGCTGTCTTTGTCTTCGATGTTTGTGCAGGCCGAGCCTTTGCTAACCGTTAATCCGGTAGCCGTTGCGAGACCGCTGGCCAATCCGGGTAATGGAGTGGCCAGTTTTCATGGCGGCTTTGGTGACAGCCTCAGTCAGGCGCAATATCCCGATACCGGCATTGAGTACCGCCGCTATTACTGGAGCGAGCTGGAGCCTAAAGAAGGGCAGTTTAATTTTGCGCTGGTGGATGAGGCCTTTGCCGCGGCAGCCCGCCATCAACCGGCAATGAATGTCGGTTTGCGTTTTATGATCCTCGATGGGCCGGAGTCAGGATCGAAAATTCCCCAGTGGCTGATCGATAAAGGGATAAAAGGAGACTGGACGACAGATAATAAAACCTTTGCCCCCGACCTGAACGATCCTACCTTTATACGTTATGTGCAGCGCCTCCTTAATACGTTCGGGGCGCGTTACGGCAAGAACCCGGAACTGGCGACACTCGATATTGGCATCGTCGGTGCCTGGGGAGAGTGGCATAACAGCAATTTCCCGAACCTCGAGCCGCTGCATGAGCGTTACACTGCCGAGCAGCTTAACCGCTACGTCGACATGCATTTCACCGCTTTCCCGCAGACGCCAAAAATCATGCTCATCAGCGGCGAAGACTCGCTGGTGTATGCCGTCAAAAAAGGTGCCGGCTGGCGGGCGGACTGTTGGGGAGACTGGCGCAACTTTGGACCTGACTGGAACCACATGCGCGATGATTACCCGCAGCGCATTAAGGCTGCCCAGTCCAGCTGGGCGGGGTTCAACCAGGCCTGGCAAAAAGCCCCGGTCAGTTTCGAAATCTGCGGGCACATGGCGGAGTGGCTCAGCGTGCAGCGCTATACCCGTGAAGAAGTGCAGGACACCTTTGACTGGGCGCTGGCGCAGCACGCCAGCACCATTAACCTGAAATCTACCGAGGTACCGAAGCAGTACCGCGATATTGTCGATAAGGCGCTGGTCAAAATGGGGTACCGCTTGCGGGTGGTTTCGCTCACCCATCCGGCGAGCGTTCGGGCCGGGCAAAGCCTCGCGCTGAACAGCCGCTGGTCAAACGATGGAGTGGCGCCGATTTATCTGCGCTACACCCTGGCCTGGCGGCTGCAGGACACGCATGGGCAGACCGTTGCCCAGGGCAGCGCCGGAGATGACATCCGTCAGTGGCTGCCGGGCAGCCAGCGTTCCGGGTATCAACTGGTGATACCCAACACTCTGGCGGCAGGGCAGTATCATCTGGACGTGGGGTTACTGGATAACAACGGGCTGCCGCGTATTCAGCTCGCCAATGAAGGTAAGCAGGCTGATGGCTGGTATCGCCTCTCATCGGTGATGATTCACTGACAGTATCAGGCAAAAACAGAGACCCGGCCCGGGGCTGGGTTCTTTCTTTCTATATATAGCTATATAGAGAAGCGCAATTTCTCGCGAAAGCGTCCGTTCATCCCCAGAAGAACCCTCTTTTACCGCATCTCAGATAAGAAATTTTCGGCAGTCTGTGGATAACTCTGTGTGTAATCGGGTATAAGGCGGGGTTTTGCTGTGGAATGCAGCAGTCAGTCATTTTTCTGCAATTTAACTATTGCGGCCTGCGGAGAACTCCCTATAATGCGCCTCCATCGACACGGAACATGTGAACAACTTCACACGGTGACCGAGACGATAAGAGGTTGAGACAGTAGCTGTCAACCTCGAGTTACAAGCGAAAGCGGTAACTCAACGCTCTTTAACAATTTATCAGACAATCTGTGTGGGCACTCAAAGTGACATGGATTCTAAACGTCGCAAGACGCTAAATGAATACCAAAGTCTCTGAGTGAACATACGTAATTCATTACGAAGTTTAAT
>NZ_JAMGZJ010000056.1 GCF_025564085.1 Silvania confinis
GTGGTGGTACAGCACGAAAGTGGGGGTGATCGACCTGAAGAAAAAGTCGATCACCATGGGGAAAGGGTGTTAAAAAGTGTTCACCATGTCCCCGAACACCTGTTTACCATGTCCCCGGTCTGTACACCCTGAATGGAGAGGGAGTCGTCCGTGCCAATATTTTTTATAACCGTCTACTTATCGTAATAACTTATTATTCTGACGATGATTATTAATATTGGTATTTCCGATATTACACTGCACTGAAATAACGCCTTGATGTTCATAAATAGTGCAATATATAAATCATCGCGACGGATTTAAAAATATTTTGCATTTAAAACAGTGGCTTAAATATCTGGCATGCGCATTGCTAAATGAATTCCATCTTGTATACCAGCAGGAATTCAACAATGACGTTAATGACCGGAAAAACACTGGCCGCCTGGCAGCAGCATATTAAGCACAATAGCGATGACATTGCTGTCCTCTTAGAACAGCACCTTGCTGCATGGTCGAGTGACGATAACGCCTGGATTGCCATTGCCAGCCCGGCGCAGCTGCAGGCGCAGGTTGACGCATTACTGCCTCTTTACCGCACTAACCCTGATGCGTTGCCGTTATTCGGCATTCCCTTTGCGGTCAAAGACAATGTCGATGTGGCAGGCTGGCCGACTACCGCCGCCTGCCCGGCATTTGAATTTATTGCCGAACAGGATGCCACCGCAGTTGCCCGGCTGAAGGCGGCAGGCGCGATTATGGTCGGTAAAACCAATCTTGATCAGTTTGCCACGGGCCTGGTCGGGACGCGTTCCCCGTATGGCGCGGTGCCAAATACCTTTAACCCGGATTACGTCAGCGGCGGCTCCAGCTCGGGGTCGGCTTCGGTGGTGGCGCGCGGTCTGGTGCCGTTTGCCTTTGGCACCGACACCGCCGGGTCGGGCCGCGTACCCGCCGGGTTTAACAACATTGTTGGTCTCAAGCCCACCAAGGGCTGGCTCCCGGCAACAGGGGTGCTGCCCGCCTGTCGTCTCAATGACACGCTGTCGGTGTTCGCCCTGACGGTTGAGGATGCATTTTATATCGCCACGCTGGCGGGCGGTGCAGACAGCGCGGATGCTTACTCCCGCAGCAACCCGGCGACCGCGCCCGCCGCGATGCCGTCTGCGCCGGTGCTGGCTATTCCGTCTGAGCTGCGTTTCTTTGACGATGCGCAGGCACAGCAGGCCTGGGACCGCGCGCTGGATGCCCTGCGAGCCAGCGGTGCCACCCTCAAGCCGATTGATTTCTCGCCGTTTTACCAGCTTGCCGAGCAGCTGTACCAGGGCCCGTGGGTCGCCGAGCGCACCGCCGCCGTCGGTGAGATGCTGGCCCATCCGCAACAGATGGATCCCACCGTCTATACCATTATCGCGGCTGGGCTGAACTACAGCGCGGTGGATGCCTTCAACGCCGAATACCTGCGCGCCGAACTGGCGCAAAAAATCCAGCACGCCTTACGCGAAGTGGATGCGTTGGTGGTGCCCACTTCACCGACCATTCACACCCTCGACGAGATGAAGCAGGAGCCTGTGCGCTTCAACTCGCACTTTGGCACCTACACCAACTTCACCAACCTGGCCGATCTCAGTGCGCTGGCGTTGCCTGCGCCGTTCCGGGCGGACGGTCTGCCTGCGGGGATCACCCTGCTGGCTCCGGCGTGGCATGACCGGGCGCTGGCCGATTTTGGCCTGCGCTGGCAGCGACAGCTGGCGTTGCCGCTGGGGGCCACCGGGCAACCTTTCGATGCGGCCGCAGCCCGGCTGCCGGTTTCTGCTCATCACGTGCGGGTGGCGGTGGTCGGGGCGCACCTGCGTGGAATGCTGCTGAACGCCCAGCTCACCACTCGCCAGGCGGTGTTTGTCGAGGCCACCGAAACCGCCCCTTGCTACCGGCTGTACGCGCTGGCCAACACCCAGCCTGCCAAACCGGGCATTGCGCGTGATGCTTCAGGTGCGGCTGTGCTGGTGGAACTGTGGGATATCCCACTGGCGCGTTTCGGTGAGTTTGTGGCAGAAATTCCGGCCCCGCTGGGGATCGGCTCACTGGAGCTCTGCGACGGGCGCTGGGTGAAAGGGTTTATCTGTGAATCGGCGGCGCTGAACGAGGCCACCGACATTACTGAATTCAAAGGCTGGCGTCACTGGGTTGCCCGCCAGGAGACGCGCCATGTTTAACACCGTACTGATTGCTAATCGGGGCGAGATTGCCTGCCGCGCGATGCGCACCCTGAAGCGTCTGGGGATCACCAGCGTGGCGGTCTATTCCGATGCTGATAAAAATGCCGAGCACGTCAGACAGGCGGATATCGCCCTGCCGCTGGGGGGCGATAAAGCCAGCGACAGCTATCTCCGCATCGACAAAATTATCGCTGCGGCCCGGCAAAGCGGTGCCCAGGCCATCTGGCCGGGATACGGTTTTCTCTCTGAAAGCCTGGCCTTTGCCGACGCCTGCGACCAGGCCGGGATAGTCTTTATTGGCCCCACGGCGCAGCAGATTGGCGAGTTTGGTCTCAAGCATCGCGCCCGTGAGCTGGCCGCGCTGGCGGGCGTACCGATGACGCCGGGCACCGGGCTACTAAATTCGCTGGAAGAGGCGCTGGCCTCCGCAGAATTTATTGGCTATCCGGTGATGCTGAAAAGCACTGCGGGTGGCGGGGGGATCGGCCTGACGCGCTGCGCGGATGCCGAGGCCCTGACGCAAGCCTGGGAGAGCGTGCGTCGGCTGGGGGAACAATTTTTCAGCGATGCGGGGGTGTTTGTCGAGCGCTGCGTGGATCGAGCGCGACATATCGAAGTGCAGATTTTTGGCGACGGGAAAGGCACCGTGGTGGCGCTGGGCGAACGCGACTGTTCCCTGCAGCGCCGCAATCAGAAAGTGGTGGAAGAGACCCCGGCCCCCAATCTGCCCGCCAGCACCCGCGCCGCGCTGCTGGAAGCCGCTGTGCAGCTCGGGAAACAGGTCAACTACCGCAGCGCCGGGACGGTGGAGTTTATCTACGACGCCGCGCTGGATGCCTTTTACTTCCTCGAAGTGAACACCCGCCTGCAGGTGGAGCATCCGGTGACCGAATCCGTCACCGGGCTGGACCTGGTCGAGTGCATGCTGCGCGTGGCGGCACAGGAGCCCATCGACTGGGCGCGGCTGGCGCAGGCTCCGCAGGGGGCCGCCATTGAAGTGCGTATTTACGCGGAAAACCCGCTGAAAAATTTCCAGCCGAGCCCTGGCGTGTTAACCGAAGTGTGCTTTCCAGAGGATGTGCGCATCGACACCGGGGTGACCACCGGCAGCGAGGTCAGCGCCTTTTACGATCCGATGATCGCCAAACTGATTGTGCATGCACCAACCCGTGAAGCGGCGCTGGAAAAACTGCACACCGCGCTGAACGCCACGCGTCTGCACGGCATTACCACCAATCTGGATTACCTGCGTCAAATCACTGCCAGCGAAGCTTTCCAGAATGGCAGCGTCTGGACGCGCATGCTCGACAGCGTGGTCGCCACGTCGGCCGCGATCGAAGTGCTCCAGCCCGGCACCTGGAGCAGTGTCCAGGATTATCCGGGGCGTCTGGGCTATTGGGATATCGGCGTTCCACCTTCCGGGCCGATGGATGACTTTGCCTTCCGCCTGGCGAATCGCATCGTCGGCAACCACGAGTCGGCGGCGGGGCTGGAGTTCACCCTGCAGGGGCCGGTGCTGCAGTTTCACTCGGCGGCGCTGATTGCCCTGACCGGGGCGGATTGTCAGGCGATGCTTGACGGTGAACCGCTGCCGCTGTGGCAGCCGGTGACGGTGGCGGCCGGTCAGATCCTGACGCTGGGGCGCGCCACAAGCGGCTGTCGCGGCTACCTTGCGGTGCGCAATGGCCTCGATGTGCCGCAATATCTCGGCAGCCGGTCAACCTTTGCGCTGGGCCAGTTCGGCGGTCACGCCGGACGCACGCTGCGGGTGGCGGATCTGCTGCCGATCTCGAATCCGTCGCTTGTCGCCTGCACCACGCCTGCGCCGGTGAGTGAACCCAAAGCGCTCTCTGCTTCGCTTATTCCCACTTATGACGACATCTGGCGCATCGGGGTGTTATACGGACCCCACGGCGCACCGGACTTCTTCACTCAGGAAGCGATCGATACCTTTTTTGCCAGCGACTGGCAGGTACATTACAACTCCAACCGCCTCGGCGTGCGTCTGGTCGGGCCAAAACCAAGCTGGACCCGGCCAAACGGCGGTGAAGCGGGCCTGCACCCCTCCAACGTCCATGACTGTGAATACGCAATGGGGGCCATCAACTTTACCGGCGATTTCCCGGTGATCCTCACCCGGGATGGCCCGAGCCTCGGCGGATTTGTCTGCCCGGTGACGATTGCCAAAGCCGAGCTGTGGAAGGTGGGCCAGGTCAAACCCGGGGATCGGATCCGCTTTTATCCCATCAGCGTAGAAGATGCCGTGGCGCGTGAAAAAGCGCAGGAGCGCAGCATAGAGATGCTGCACAGCACGACGCTGGCGACGTTTGCCGTGCCTTCTCTGGCCGACCGGGACGGGGTTTCTGCCGCCGCGCTGGTCTCGTTACCGGCCACGCTCGCCGCACCCGCCATTGTCTACCGCCAGGCGGGGGACAACTACATCCTGATTGAATACGGCGATAACGTGCTGGATCTGGCCTTACGTCTGCGCGTCCATCTGCTGATGGAGCACCTGCGCACACTGGCACATCCGGGGATCAAAGAGCTCTCGCCGGGCGTGCGTTCCCTGCAGATCCGCTACGACAGCCTCGCCCTCAGCCAGCCCGCGCTGGTGGCGCTGCTGCTGGAGCTGGAAGCGCGGATTGGCGATGTCAGGACGCTGAAAGTCCCGTCCCGCATCGTCCATCTGCCGATGGCGTTCGAAGACAGCGCCACGCTGGATGCCGTCAGCCGCTACACCGACACCGTGCGGGCGAGTGCGCCGTGGCTGCCCAATAACGTGGATTTTATTCAGCGCATCAACGGCCTGCCGAGCCGCGAGGCGGTCAAAGAGACGATTTTTGACGCCAGCTACTTAATTCTTGGCCTCGGTGATGTCTATCTCGGCGCACCTTGCGCGGTACCGATTGACCCGCGCCACCGTCTGCTCAGCTCCAAGTACAACCCGGCGCGCACCTTTACCGCTGAAGGCACCGTGGGCATTGGCGGGATGTACATGTGCATTTACGGCATGGATTCACCGGGCGGGTATCAGCTGGTGGGGCGCACCTTACCGATCTGGAACAAGTTCCTCAAAAACGAACAGTTCAGCGCGGGCGAACCCTGGCTGCTGCATTTCTTTGACCAGGTGCGTTTCTACCCGGTCAGCGAAGAACAACTGACTCAACTGCGGGACGATTTCCGCGAAGGGCGCGCCACGGTGCGCATCGAGGAGACGGTGTTCGACTTCCCGGCGCATCTGCAGTTTTTGCAGGATAACGCCGAGGAGATTGCCCGTTTCCGCGAGCTTCAGTCCACCGCCTTTGAGGCCGAAGTGGAACGCTGGCAGCGCGACGATCTGCAGGCAGTAACAGAAATCCCCCCTCAGGCCGCCGAGGTCGTTATCGACGAAGAGGCCCTGCCGGTGACCGCCGACATGAACGGCAATATCTGGAAAGTGCTGGTGGAGCCGGGTACCGCGGTTGAGGCCGGGCAGACGCTGATTATCGTCGAAGCGATGAAAATGGAGCTGGCCATTACTGCGCCGCAGGCCGGAGTGGTGAAGCGCATCGGCTGCCAGCCCGGACGCCCGGTAAGCCCCGGCGACACCCTGCTGTGGCTGGAATAAGCGATGACAAAGGTGAACGACACAAACGGAAAAAAGCGCGCGGTGGGGCTGGCCGAGCGCATTTATCACGCGCTGAAAAACGACATTTTCGATTTTCGGCTGATGCCCGGCGCGCATTTCAGTGAAAACGAAATTTCTGAACGCATGGCGGCCAGTCGGACGCCGGTCCGGCAGGCGCTGTTCTGGCTCGAGCACGAAGGCTACGTGCAGGTCTATTCCCGCAGTGGCTGGCAGGTAAAACCGTTCGACTTTAGCTATTACGAAGCACTGTATGACTTTCGTATCGTGCTGGAAAGGGAAGCCGTGAAGCGCCTGTGTGCCATGCCGCCCGCAATCTGCTCTGGTCATCTGACGGAACTGGTCAGCTTCTGGATTGAGGCAGATCGCATGACGCCGGGTAAAGCTTTGTCGCGCCAGGATGAGGCCTTTCACACCACGCTGGTGCGGGCCTGCGGTAACGCGGAAATGGCACGGGTTCACGTGGAGTTAACCGAGAAAATGCGCATTATCCGCCATCTGGATTTCACCCGCGAGGACCGGGTCGAGGCGACCTATAACGAACACGCCCAGGTGTTAGAGGCGATCCTGAAACAGCAAACCGAGGAGGCGCAGCGCATTCTGACGGCACACATTTCCCAGAGTAAAGCCGAGGTCAGACAAATCACCTTACATCGGCTTCAGCAGGCCAGTTTACAACCCGTTTCACCTTAGTTGTGGTTCCTGCTCCACCGTGCGGTGGGGAAAATAATGTTTCACTCTCATTTAGGGGTTTTGTCATGAAAAGACGTTCTTTACTGAAAGCATTTACCCTGTCAGCCACCGTGGTCAGCATGGGCTTCTCGTTGCAGGTTTACGCCGCAGAGACCATTAAAGTGGGGATCATGCACTCCCTTTCCGGCACCATGGCGATCTCGGAATCGCCGCTGAAGGACATGGCGCTGATGACCATTGCCGAAATCAACGCCAAAGGCGGGGTGCTGGGCAAACAGCTGGAACCGGTAGTGGTGGATCCGGCCTCTAACTGGCCGCTGTTCGCGGAAAAAGCCCGCCAGCTGCTGACCCAGGATAAAGCCGCCGTGGTGTTTGGCTGCTGGACATCGGTCTCGCGCAAATCGGTGCTGCCGGTGTTCGAGGAGCTGAACGGTCTGCTGTTCTACCCGGTGCAGTATGAAGGCGAAGAGATGTCGCCGAACGTGTTCTACACCGGCGCGGCGCCTAACCAGCAGGCGATCCCGGCAGTGGAATACATGATGAGCGAAGACGGCGGCAGCGCGAAACGCTTCTTCCTGCTGGGCACCGACTACGTCTACCCGCGTACCACCAACAAAATCCTGCGCGCCTTCCTGCATGCGAAAGGCGTCCAGGACAAAGACATTGAAGAGGTCTACACCCCCTTTGGTTACAGCGATTACCAGACCATCGTCTCCAACATCAAAAAGTTCTCTGCCGGGGGCAAAACGGCGGTGATCTCCACCATCAACGGTGACTCTAACGTCCCGTTCTATAAAGAGCTGGCGAACCAGGGCATCAAAGCCACAGATGTGCCGGTTATCGCATTCTCCGTCGGGGAAGAAGAGCTGCGCGGGATCGACACCAAACCACTGGTTGGCCATCTGGCGGCGTGGAACTACTTTGAGTCGGTCACTAATCCGGTGAACACCAAATTTGTTGCTGATTACCGCGCGTATGCCAAAGCCCACAAGCTGCCGAACGCAGACTCCGTGGTCACTAACGATCCGATGGAAGCGACCTACGTTGGGATCCATATGTGGGCGCAGGCGGTCGAAAAAGCCGGCACCACCGACGTGGATAAAGTGCGGGCGGCAATGGCAGGCCAGACCTTCGTTGCGCCTGCGGGCTATACGCTGACCATGGATGCCACCAACCATCACTTACACAAACCGGTGATGATTGGTGAAATCGAAGGCAACGGCCAGTTCAACGTGGTGTGGAATACCGACCAGCCGATCCGCGCTCAGCCGTGGAGCCCGTACATCGCAGGCAACGATAAAAAACCGGAAACCCCGGTGATCACCGCCAGTAAATAAACCCAGCAAGCGACAGGGGCAGCATTGCTGCCCCTGTCAGCGGGTGAATGTTCCACCATCAAAAGACGCTGACACCATGAAAATACTCCCGGCTTTGGGCTTTCTTCTTTTCGGCTGGCTGCTGATGACCGCGTCGGCGCAGGCTGGCCCCGCAGCAGATTATGGCAAGGCCAACCGCACGCAGCAGGCTCAACTGCTACAGCAGTGGTCTGCCGCGCCCCAGGCATCGCGATTGCCCCTGCTGCAGGCGCTGAATAACGAAACGGTGGTTGCCGATCCCAGCGGTCAGCTCTTTATCGAACAGGGCGCTAAAGCGGTGGCGCTGGAAGGCGATGGCACGCCTACGGGCGCGATGAAAAAAGTGTTTATGAATAACCGCATTCGTGGCCTCGTGGCCAGTGCGCTGGCAACACATCAGCTGGTCAGCGAGGACGACAGTGTGCGCCTGCGGGCGGCGAAGACGTTGCAAAACAGCGCCCAGGCCGAACAACTGCCGTTCCTCAGCGCCCGGCTGGCGGCGGAGAAAAACGATGCAGTGCACAGCGCGCTGGCTATTGCGGTGGCGAACTTACAGCTTTCCGACAGCCGGGGCGACCTGCGCCTGCAGGCGGTCAAACTGCTGGGCGAAACCAGCGATCCGCAGGTGCAGGGCAGCCTGACGCGCCTGACGCAGTTGCAATATGAACCGGACGCCGCGGTGCGCGCCGCCGCCGCCGCGAGCCTTGAGCAGGTTCAGCAGCGTCTGAAATGGGGCGACTGGCTGGGGCAGGCGTTTAGCGGCATTTCGCTGGGCTCGATTTTACTGCTGGCGGCGCTGGGGCTGGCGATCACCTACGGCCTGCTGGGGGTGATCAACATGGCGCACGGCGAAATGCTGATGCTTGGCGCGTACGCCACCTGGCTGGTACAGGATCTGTTTCAGCGGATGGCCCCCGACTGGCTGGTGCTCTACCCGCTGGTAGCGCTGCCGGTGGCATTTTGTATTACCGCCAGCGTCGGGATGATCCTTGAGCGCACCATTATTCGCCATCTGTACGGTAGACCGCTGGAAACCTTGCTGGCGACCTGGGGGATCAGCCTGATGCTGATCCAACTGGTGCGGGTGCTGTTTGGCTCGCAAAACCTGGAGGTTGCTAATCCGGCCTGGCTCTCCGGCGGTTGGTCGGTCCTTCCGAACCTGGTGCTGCCGTATAACCGCATCGCAGTGATCGTGTTCGTCATCGGGGTATTGATCCTGACCTGGCTGCTGCTAAACAAAACCCGTCTGGGAATGAACGTGCGTGCGGTGACGCAAAACCGCCGGATGGCCGACTGCTGCGGCGTGCCGACCGGGCGGATCGACATGCTGGCCTTCGGGTTAGGGTCCGGTATTGCCGGGCTCGGCGGCGTGGCGCTGTCGCAGTTAGGCAACGTCGGCCCGGAACTGGGGCAGGGCTACATTATCGACTCCTTCCTCGTGGTGGTGACCGGCGGTGTCGGACAGTTGGCAGGAACGGTGGTGGCAGCGCTGGGGCTGGGGCTGCTCAACAAAGTACTGGAGCCGCAAATCGGCGCGGTGCTGGGCAAGATCGCCATTCTGATCCTGATTGTGCTGTTTATTCAAAAACGGCCGCAGGGCTTGTTTGCATTCAAAGGGCGGGTAATTGACTGATGAGCCAACCTATGACGTTGACGATGGTGCAACGCGCGCCGCGCCTGACTGGCGCCCTGGCCGCACTTATTCTGGCGGCGCTGCTGGTGCTGCCTTTTCTCGCCCTGCTGCCGGCCGCACATCCGCTGGCCATCTCTACCTATACGCTGACGCTGGCGGGTAAGATCCTCTGCTATGCGGTCGTTGCGGTGGCGCTGGATCTGGTGTGGGGCTACGCCGGACTACTGTCGCTGGGGCATGGGCTGTTCTTTGCCCTCGGCGGCTATGCGATGGGGATGTATCTGATGCGCCAGGCCTCCGGTGAGGGGTTGCCTGCGTTTATGTCCTTTCTTTCGTGGACGGAACTGCCGTGGTTTTGGGCGGGGACGCAGCATTTTGCCTGGGCGCTGTGCCTGATTATTCTGGTACCCGGCCTGCTGGCGCTGGTATTTGGCTACTTTGCCTTCCGCTCGCGCATTAAAGATGTCTACTTCTCAATCATGACACAGGCGCTGACCTACGCCGGGATGCTGCTGTTTTTCCGCAATGAAACCGGCTTTGGTGGCAACAACGGTTTTACCGGTTTTACCACCCTGCTGGGTTTTCCGGTGTCGGCAACCGGCACCCGCATCGCGCTATTTATGGCCACCGTGCTGCTGCTGGCGGGCTCGCTGGTGATTGGCGTGCTGCTTACTCGCAGCAAGTATGGCCGGGTATTGACCGCGGTGCGTGACGCCGAAAACCGCCTGATGTTCTGTGGCTACGATCCGAAAGGCTTCAAGCTGTTCGTCTGGACGCTCTCTGCTGTGCTCTGTGGGCTGGCGGGGGCGCTGTATGTGCCACTGGTGGGGATCATCAACCCCAGCGAAATGTCGCCGACCAACTCGATTGAAGCGGCAATCTGGGTAGCGCTCGGCGGGCGCGGATCGCTGATTGGCCCGATCCTCGGGGCGGGGATTGTCAACGGGGCCAAGAGTTGGTTCACCGTGGCCTTCCCGGATTTCTGGCTGTTTTTCCTTGGGCTGATGTTTATTCTCGTCACCCTTTTCCTGCCTCGTGGCGTGATTGGCCTGCTCAAACGGAGGAAGCATGACTGACTCACTGTTTACCCAGCCGCAGCTTCAGGACCGTTACCGGGACACCACCGATCCGGTGCTGCAGCTTGAAAATATTAACGTGACTTTTGACGCCTTTCGCGCCCTGACCAATCTCTCGTTATCCATTGGTGTGGGGGAGTTGCGCTGCATCATCGGGCCTAACGGTGCCGGGAAAACCACTCTGATGGACGTGATTACCGGTAAAACCCGCCCGGACAGCGGGAAGGTGACCTACGACCAGGATATTGACCTGATGGGGATGTCGCCGGTCGAAATTGCCCGGGCGGGGATCGGGCGCAAATTCCAGAAACCGACGGTATTTGAAGCCCTGAGCGTGATGGAGAATCTGGAAATCGCGCTTAAAACCGATAAGTCGGTGTGGGCCAGCCTGCGGGCAAAACTGAACGGCGAGCAGCGTGACCGTATTGATGAGGTCCTGCAGCTGTTGCGGCTGGGCGAGCATCGTTATCGCCCGTCGGGTCTGCTGTCGCACGGGCAAAAGCAGTTTCTTGAAATCGGCATGCTGCTGGTGCAGGAGCCGCATTTGCTGCTGCTGGATGAACCCGCCGCCGGGCTGACTGATGCGGAAACAGACTACATTGCGGAGCTTTTTCGCACCCTGGCCGGGAAACACTCCCTGATGGTGGTGGAACATGACATGGGGTTTGTGGAAACCATTGCCGATCATGTCACCGTCCTGCATCAGGGGCAGGTGTTAGCCGAGGGCTCACTGCGCGACGTGCAGGCCAATGAGCAGGTTATCGACGTTTATCTGGGGCGCTAACATGTTACAGGTTAAAGAGTTAAACCAGTATTACGGCGGGAGCCATATTCTGCGTGGCTTATCGTTCGACGTCCCGCCGGGCGAAATCACCTGCCTGCTCGGGCGTAACGGCGTGGGTAAAACCACCTTGCTAAAATGCCTGATGGGGGTAATTCCGGCGAAGTCGGGCACCGTTCACTGGCAGGGAAAACGGATTAATACCAGCAAGCCGCACCAGCGTGTGCAGCAGGGGATCGCCTATGTTCCGCAGGGCAGGGAGATTTTCCCGCGGCTGACGGTGGAAGAGAATCTGCTGATGGGGCTGTCGCGTTTTAGTGGCCGCCAGGCAAAAAGCGTACCGGAAGAAATTTATGATCTGTTTCCGGTGCTGCGCGACATGAAGCTGCGGCGGGGAGGGGACCTGTCCGGTGGGCAACAGCAGCAGCTGGCGATTGGCCGGGCGCTGGCCTGTAAACCGCAGCTGCTGATTCTGGATGAACCCACCGAAGGTATTCAGCCGTCGGTCATCAAGGAGATTGGCGCGGTGATCCGGGGACTGGCTAACCGTGGCGATATGGCGATTTTGCTGGTGGAGCAGTTTTATGATTTTGCCGCCGAGCTTGCCGACCAGTATCTGGTGATGTCACGCGGGACGATTATTCAGCGTGGTCGCGGTGACGAGATGGAGGCGCAGGGCGTCCGACATCTGGTGGCGATTTAACACATTTATGGCGAATCTAAACGTATTCCGAAAGCGCATTTTTGCTGGTTAAATTTACAGTGAAAAGGCGATTATTTGCGCGGCGCGAGGGTAATATGACGGCGGGTGCCTGATGCTTTCTGAGCTCAGGCAGGATGGGTAGGTCAGAAAGCAAAAGCCCCGGAGATGTTTCCATCAACCGGGGCTACCATCCCAAACCTGAACAATTTGGATGGTAGCCTCTTCTTAGCAAGGAGGCAATGACATGCTTAACAAGTACGCCTTTGGGGCGATCCTGGTACTGGGTTTAACTGTGCTGGGCGTCACGTTTCTGGTTCGCGAGCAACTGTGCGAACTGAGTTTTAAGGAGCGTGATGTGGAAATGAAAGCTGTTCTCGCTTACGAAACGAAGAAGTAGCGGTACGCGGGGAGCAATCCCCCCTTATCTGAATTGTTGGTTTGGTGCAGGCACCCGTTTTTTTGCCCCGTCTGGTGATGAGCCCGGCGGGGCATTTTCATTTTTACACCGGGAATCTAAACGTATTCCGAAAGCGAGTTTGCGCTGGTTAAATATCCAGCTTAAAGGCGATTTTTTGCGCGGCGTGAAGGTAATATGACGGCGGGTGCCTGATGCTTTCTGAGCGCAGGCTGGTGTGGTAGGTCAGAAAGCAAAAGCCCCGGAGATGTTTCCATCAACCGGGGCTACCACACCAAACCTCAACAATTTGGATGGT
>NZ_JAMGZJ010000055.1 GCF_025564085.1 Silvania confinis
AGCACGAAAGTGGGGGTGATCGACCTGAAGAAAAAGTCGATCACCATGGGTAAAGGGTGTTAAAAAGTGTTCACCATGTCCCCGAACACCTGTTTACCATGTCCCCGGTCTGTACAGTGGGAGAGGGTCGGGGTGAGGGCATCAGGCCGCACTCACTCAATCAATATCAGGACTGCAAATACACCACCTGGGTTTGCAGATACTCGTGTAGCCCGTGTTTACCGTCCGCGCCGCCGATCCCGGATTTACGCCAGCCCGCATGGAAGCCCTGCATCGCTTCAAAGTTCTCGCGGTTGATGTAGGTTTCGCCGAACTTGAGCCCTTTAATCGCTTTCATCGCCACGTTCAGGTCGCGGGTGTAAATGGAGGACGTCAGGCCGTAGTCGCTGTCGTTGGCCATCTTCAGCGCCTCTTCCAGGGTGTCAAACACCACCACTGGCAGCACCGGGCCGAAGGTTTCTTCGTGCATGATCGCCATTTCCTGGCGCACGTCGAGCAGCAGCGTCGGCGGATAGTAATAGCCTTTGCCTTCCACCGCTTTACCGCCCAGCACCACTTTCGCCCCTTCCTGCACCGCGCGAGCCACTTTTTGCTCCACACGTTCCAGCGCTGCGGCGTTGATCAGCGGCCCCATCGCGATATCGTTGCGCTCGGCCGGGTTGCCGAACTGCACGGCTTTCATCGCTTCGCCCAGACGATTAGCAAAGCGATCGTAGATCCCTTTTTGTACATACACGCGCTCGGCGCAGTTACACACCTGTCCGGTATTGATGACCCGTGAGTCAACGATCGCCTTCACTGCCAGCTCCAGATCCGCATCGTCCATCACGATCGCCGGGGCTTTACCGCCCAGCTCCAGGCACACTTTGGTGATGTTTTTGGCCGCCGCGGTCATGATTTTCTCGCCCGCCCCCACGCTGCCGGTCATGCTGACCATCGCCACTTTCGGGTTGCCCGCCAGCTCCTGACCCACGGTTTCTCCGCGCCCCAGCACCAGGTTGAAGACCCCTTTTGGCAGGCCGATGTCGTCGACAATTTTGGCAAACGCGATGGCGTTGTTCGGCGTGAATTCGCTCGGTTTAATCACGATGGTATTGCCAGTAATCAGCGCAGGCGCCAGCTTGCGGGCAATCAGGAAGAACGGGAAGTTCCACGGCAGAATGCCGGTGGTGACGCCGAGGGCACGCTTGAACAGCAGAATATTCTCGCCCGGACGATCGCTCTGAATAATTTCGCCTTCATAGCGACGGGCCCACTCGGCCATGTAGTCAAGGTAGTCGGCTGTAAACGCCACTTCGACCTCGGCCAGCTGCTGAATTTTGCCGCCTTCGGCGACGATCAGGGCGCTGATCTCGCTGGCGCGCTCGCGAATGCCCGCCGAGATTTTACGTAACCAGCCTGCACGCTGGATAGCAGGCAGTGCCTCCCAGTCAGCCTGCGCGCGGTCGGCCGCGTCAATGGCCTTGCGGGCATCTTCCGCGCTGCCGTCGGGAATACGGGAAATGACCTCTTCGGTGGCCGGGTTGATCACATCAATCCAGGCTTCACCCTGCCAGGCGACAAACTGTCCATCGATATACATAGGATGTTGCACGGGTACTGTCATGACCTTCTCCTGTAATTAGACTGTTTTTAACACGTAAAATTATTGTTAAAAACTACAGTTTCAGATCCGCAATCCTACTCTATCGTGCTGTTTTTGTGAGATCTCTCATAAAAGAATCGGGTCAGCTAAACATATTTATTACATCCCAACAACATATCCTGCCCGTTTGCGCCAAAGCCAGCGCAAACGGGCAGCGCGTTACAGCAGGGAGCGGCTGACCAGTGCCTCGGTGAGAATGGTGTCGTTTTGCAGCACCTGCCAGGCCGCCTCAACCTCTGCCGGGATGGCAACGTGAACGGTAAAATCCCGCCCGGCCGGGCCGTAGCCATTGATGTCATCACGCAGGCGCGGCAATTCACCCAGCACCAGCGACAGATAGCGCTCGACTGGCCACAGCCCCTCGCCGCCGCCGCTGAACACCAGCCCGTTTTCGCTGTTTTGCAGCGTTGGCACAATTCCGGGCTGGCTTATCCACGTGGGCGCAGCTGGCGCGTCGCGGCATACCCGGGCGAAGGTCGCCATCGTGCGGCGCTGCATGGTCGGGTCCTGCACCACAATCACCCGCTTCGCCGGCAGCGGATGGTGCTGCATCAGCGACCAGCTAAAACGTGCGTTCTCGCCGCAGTTGGTGGACTGGTCTTCCACCAGCACGCGCTCCGGCGGAATGTGCCAGAACTCGCGGGCGATCTCCGCCAGAATGGTGGCTTCGGCTTTACCGGTGGTACGCACCCGGTTGTACTGCGGATGGCGCGCAATGGCGGCGTACAGGAACGTAGTGGAATGACCAATCCCGCCGCTGATAAGCAACGGCACGGCAAGCTCTGCCGCCAGACGGCAGGCGGTGTCGATGGCAGGGATCACCGCGTTCCCCGCCAGCACCACGGCGTCCGCCTGCGGTGGCGGTTGGGTGGGGTCGAAATCGGTTTCGGCAAGCCAGCTGCCGACGGTGTTTACCGCTGCCAGGGTTTTATCCGGCAGACACGGGAAGATTGCGAGCATCATCATTACCTCCTTGCAACTATTACCTTCAGCGTAACGCGCGGGCCGCCGGTTAACAGAGGATCTCTCTGAAATATACCGGATCACATTTGATTAACCCGTCGTTATCATATTCACTTGAAAAATGGTTTGCGTCAGACTTAGAATCATTAGCCCACTAACTATTCATTTATTTTATAGGTAATCCGGTCATGCGCCTGCCTCAACGCGACCCCTATTCGCCTCGCGAGTGGCAGCCTCACGAAAAGCCGATGCTGTTGGGCTCCCCTTCCACGCCCGTACACAGCACGCCCAAACGCATCGCCTATGGCGTGGTGGGACTGCTGGTGTGCCTGACCGGCGCGCTGGGCAATGCGATGGTGGCTGCCAATCTGCAGAATTTACAGGGCACTTTTGCCGCCTGGTCCACCGAAATAGCCTGGCTGCCTGCGGTCTACGTGATGACCAACGTGTCGATTAACCTGCTGCTGGTGAAGTTTCGCCAGCAGTTTGGCCTGCGCGCCTTCACCGAAGGCTTCCTGGTGCTGTACGTGCTGGTGACCTTTTTCCACCTGTTCGTCAACGATCTCAGCTCCGCGCTGATGGTCCGCGCCGCCCACGGGATGGTGGCCGCGGCCCTCAGTTCGCTGGGGATCTACTATCAGATCCAGGCCTGGCCGGCGAAACACCGCCTGAAAGCCCTCACCATAGGCATCACCGGATCGTCGCTGGCGATCCCCATTGCGCGCCTGTTCTCCACCGAACTGCTGCAGCTGGACGAGTGGCGCGGATTGTACCTGTTTGAGCTTGGGCTGGCGTTGATCTCGCTCGGCTGCGTGATCGCCCTCAAGCTGCCGCCCGGCGATCGGCGCAAAGTGTTTGAGAAGAAAGATTTTATCACCTTTATTTTGCTGGCACCGGGCATGGCACTGCTGTGCGCGGTGCTGTCGCTTGGACGCCTGGACTGGTGGTTTGAAGCGCCGTGGATCGGCTGGTCACTGGCGGCCTCGCTGGTGCTGATTATCTCGGCGATTGTCTTCGAACATAACCGCAGTAATCCGCTGCTGAACACCCGCTGGCTCTCCAGCGGCAGTATTCTGCGCCTGGGATTGATCATGCTGCTGATCCGCATCGTGCTGGCAGAGCAGAACACCGGGGTGATTGGCTGGCTGACGTTTGTCGGCCTGCAGAACGAACAGATGACCCATCTGGCGTGGTCGATTTTTGCCGGGATCGCCTGCGGCATCGTCGCCAGCTGTCTGACCATCAAACCGACCCGCCTCGGCTGGCCGATTGTCACCTCGCTGGTGCTGATGATTATCGCCTCCCTGCTCGACAGCCAGTCGAGCAGCATCACCCGCCCGGATCAGCTGATGCTGAGCCAGTTCCTGCTGGGGTTTGGCAGCGCCTTTTTCCTCGCCCCGGCGATGCTGGCCGGGATTGGCGGCGTGATTGCCGATCCGCGTAACCTGGTCAGCTTTTCGGTGCTGTTCGGCATGAGCCAGAACATCGGCGGCCTGCTGGGCTCGGCGATCCTCGGCACCTTTCAGACCTGGCGCGAAAAGTATCACTCTGGCCTGCTGGCCGATCAGCTCACCACCCTCAATCCGCTGGTCAGCGAGCGTCTACAGACTTACAGCCAGCTATACCAAAGCCTGATTGGTGACAGCGCGTTGGCCAGTGCCCAGTCAGTGATTCAGTTGCAGACCGCCAGCACGCTGGAGGCCAATATTCTCGCTTACAATGATACTTATCTTCTGACAGCGGGCATCGCCACCGCCACGCTGGTGTGGATTTTATGGCGCTTGCTGCGCCTGCGCATTACCGCCCATCTGGCGCTGAAACGCGCCACCGGCAGCAAATAACGGTCTATACAACAATGATTAACATGTTTTCCCAGGAGTGGTTATGAGTCAGCAGGATGCCGCCAAAGAGCAGGCCAATACCCGTAATAATCTGCGCGTGGTGTCGATGTTCGCCGCCGCCGCGATCGGCATCGTTGGCGTACTGGTGATCCTCTACGCCTGGCAGTTGCCGCCGTTTACCCGCCACACCCAGTTCACCGATAATGCCTACGTGCGCGGCCAGACCACCTTTATCAGCCCGCAGGTCAACGGCTACATTACCGAGGTCAAGGTGCAGGATTTTGTGCAGGTGAGACAGGGCGACCTGCTGCTGCAGATTGACGATCGTATCTACCGCCAGCGCGTGCATCAGGCCGATGCCCAGTTGGCGATCAAAATCGCCACCCTGAACAACAACCTGCAGCAACGTAAAAGCGCCGAAGCGGTGATTGCGCGTAACGAGGCGGCGCTGAAAAATGCCCGCGCCCAGAGCATGAAAACCCAGGCCGACCTGAAGCGGGTCAAAGACCTGACCGCCGACGGTTCTCTGTCGATTCGTGAGCGGGATGCCGCCCTGGCAAGCGCCGCCCAGGGCAGCGCCGATATCGACCAGGCCAAAGCGACGCTGGAGATGTCGCGCCAGGATTTGCAGACCGCGATCGTCAATCGCGGCGCGCTGGAAGCGGACGTCGATAATGCGAAGGCGGCGCTCGAACTGGCGCAGATCGACCTGCAAAACACCCGTATCATCGCCCCGCGCGACGGCCAGCTCGGGCAGATTGCGGTGCGTTTAGGCGCATACGTTACCGCCGGGACCCATCTCACCACCCTGGTGCCGCCACAGCACTGGGTGATCGCCAATATTAAAGAGACCCAGCTGGCGACGCTACGGGTCGGCCAGCCGGTGAAATTTACCGTCGATGCCCTCAACGATCGCGCTTATCAGGGCCGGGTGCAGAGCATTTCCCCCGCCACCGGGGTAGAGTTCAGCGCCATTAGCCCGGACAACGCCACGGGGAACTTCGTTAAGATTGCCCAGCGCATTCCGGTGCGCATCGAGGTGCTTGGCAAGCCGGAAGATGCCGCCCTGCTGCGCCCGGGGATGTCGGTGCAGGTGACCATTGATACCCGGGAGGAGAAATGATCCTCCGCCCGCTTGCCGCGTTACTGACCGCCCTTTCTCTTGCGGCCTGTCAGTCGGTGGATGTCACCCCGGCTAAAACAACCTTGCAAATCCCCGCCAGCTGGCGCGCCAGCAGCGGCCCTGCCAGCCCGGCGGAACAGCAGTGGTGGCGCAGCTTTCACGACAGCCATCTCAACCGCTACGTTGATCAGGCGCTACGCAATAACAGCGATGTGCTGATCGCCCGGGAGCGGATTAATGAATATCAGGCCCGGGTCTATGCCGCCGACGGCAGCCTGTTTCCGTCTCTGGATGGCCAGCTAAGCGCCACCCGCGCTCGCTCGCAGTCGGCGGCGACCGGGCAGCCAATTTACGGTGCGCTGTATCGGGGCAGCCTGACCGCCAGCTACGACGTCGATATCTGGGGCGTGAATCGTCGCACCGCCGATGCCGCTCAGGCCTCGCTCGAGGCGCAGCAGGCTGCGGCAGCCGCCGCCGACCTGACGGTGGCCGCATCGGTGGCCTCGGGCTATGTGACACTGCTGGCGCTGGACGATCAGCTGCGGGTCACGCAATCAACCCTCAAAGCCCGCGAAGAGGCGTTTACGCTGGCAAAACGGCAGTATGAAACCGGCTACAGCTCGCGGCTGGAGCTGATGCAGTCCGACTCCGAACTGCGCTCGACCCGGGCGCAGATCCCGCAGGTGCAGAATCAGATTACCCGGCAGGAGAATGCGCTCAGCCTGCTGCTGGGCGGCAATCCGCAGGGAATTACCCGCAGCGCGGATTTTGATCTGCTGACGCCGCTGCGTATTCCGTCCCAGCTGCCGTCGTCGTTACTCAATCGCCGCCCGGATATTGTGCAGGCGGAGCGTCAGCTGATTGCCACGGATGCGTCGCTTGCGGCCTCCCGCGCCAGCCTGCTGCCGTCGATCAACCTGACTGCAACCGGATCGTTGCAGGATCGGACCCTGCCCGGCCTGCTGGATAACCCGCTGGAACTGTGGAGCGTCGGCGGCAGCATTCTGGCCCCGCTGCTAAACCGTCAGGCGCTGAACGCGCAGGTGGATATCGCCCAGTCGCAGCGCAATCAGGCGCTGTACAGCTATGAAAAAACCGTGCGCAATGCCTTTAAAGAGGTCAACGACAGCCTTGACGCTATTGCCCGATTTGGCGAACAGCTGACCGAGCTGGTGGCGCAGCAGGAGGTGGCACAGGAGACGCTGCGGATCGCACAGAATCGCTATCGCAACGGTTATTCGTCGTATCTGGATGTGCTGGACGCGCAGCGCACGCTGTTTTCGGTGCAAACCAGCGTGGTGCAGTCCAAAAATAACCTGCTGCTGGCGCAGATAGATTTGTATAAAGCGCTGGGGGGTGGGTGGTCGGGGCGGTAAACGCCGGATTTTTGCGGCCTGATGCCCTCACCCCGGCCCTCTCCCACTGTACAGACTGGGGACATAGTGAACGCTTGTTCGGGGACATGGTAGACACTTACAACTAAGGCATAAGAACCCGTATATGGAGTCGCTTATGCCGTGG
>NZ_JAMGZJ010000054.1 GCF_025564085.1 Silvania confinis
ACGAACTGTTTTACGAAACAGCTTCGGGTTGTGAGGTTAAGCGACTAAGCGTACACGGTGGATGCCTAGGCAGTCAGAGGCGATGAAGGACGTGCTAATCTGCGATAAGCGTCGGTAAGGTGATATGAACCGTTATAACCGACGATTTCCGAATGGGGAAACCCAGTGCAATTCGTTGCACTATCGTTAAGTGAATACATAGCTTAACGAAGCGAACCAGGGGAACTGAAACATCTAAGTACCCTGAGGAAAAGAAATCAACCGAGATTCCCCCAGTAGCGGCGAGCGAACGGGGAACAGCCCAGAGTCTGAATCAGCAGGTGTGTTAGTGGAACGGTCTGGAAAGTCCGGCGGTACAGGGTGATAGTCCCGTACACCAAAATGCACCTGTTGTGAACTCGAAGAGTAGGGCGGGACACGTGGTATCCTGTCTGAATATGGGGGGACCATCCTCCAAGGCTAAATACTCCTGACTGACCGATAGTGAACCAGTACCGTGAGGGAAAGGCGAAAAGAACCCCGGCGAGGGGAGTGAAACAGAACCTGAAACCGTGTACGTACAAGCAGTGGGAGCCTCTTTTATGGGGTGACTGCGTACCTTTTGTATAATGGGTCAGCGACTTATATTCTGTAGCAAGGTTAACCGTATAGGGGAGCCGCAGGGAAACCGAGTCTTAACTGGGCGTTAAGTTGCAGGGTATAGACCCGAAACCCGGTGATCTAGCCATGGGCAGGTTGAAGGTTGGGTAACACTAACTGGAGGACCGAACCGACTAATGTTGAAAAATTAGCGGATGACTTGTGGCTGGGGGTGAAAGGCCAATCAAACCGGGAGATAGCTGGTTCTCCCCGAAAGCTATTTAGGTAGCGCCTCGTGAACTCATCTTCGGGGGTAGAGCACTGTTTCGGCTAGGGGGCCATCCCGGCTTACCAACCCGATGCAAACTACGAATACCGAAGAATGTTATCACGGGAGACACACGGCGGGTGCTAACGTCCGTCGTGAAGAGGGAAACAACCCAGACCGCCAGCTAAGGTCCCAAAGTCACAGTTAAGTGGGAAACGATGTGGGAAGGCACAGACAGCCAGGATGTTGGCTTAGAAGCAGCCATCATTTAAAGAAAGCGTAATAGCTCACTGGTCGAGTCGGCCTGCGCGGAAGATGTAACGGGGCTAAACTGTGCACCGAAGCTGCGGCAGCGACGCTTATGCGTTGTTGGGTAGGGGAGCGTTCTGTAAGCCGTTGAAGGTGGCCTGTGAGGGTTGCTGGAGGTATCAGAAGTGCGAATGCTGACATAAGTAACGATAAAGCGGGTGAAAAACCCGCTCGCCGGAAGACCAAGGGTTCCTGTCCAACGTTAATCGGGGCAGGGTGAGTCGACCCCTAAGGCGAGGCCGAAAGGCGTAGTCGATGGGAAACAGGTTAATATTCCTGTACTCGGTGTTACTGCGAAGGGGGGACGGAGAGGGCTATGTTAGCCGGGCGACGGTTGTCCCGGTTTAAGCATGTAGGCGGAGCGTTTAGGTAAATCCGGACGCTTATTCAACGCTGAGGTGTGATGACGAGGCACTACGGTGCTGAAGTAACAAATGCCGCACTTCCAGGAAAAGCCTCTAAGCATCAGGTAACATCAAATCGTACCCCAAACCGACACAGGTGGTCAGGTAGAGAATACCAAGGCGCTTGAGAGAACTCGGGTGAAGGAACTAGGCAAAATGGTGCCGTAACTTCGGGAGAAGGCACGCTGATGGTAGGTGAAGTGACTTGCTCACGGAGCTGAAATCAGTCGAAGATACCAGCTGGCTGCAACTGTTTATTAAAAACACAGCACTGTGCAAACACGAAAGTGGACGTATACGGTGTGACGCCTGCCCGGTGCCGGAAGGTTAATTGATGGGGTTAGCGGCAACGCGAAGCTCTTGATCGAAGCCCCGGTAAACGGCGGCCGTAACTATAACGGTCCTAAGGTAGCGAAATTCCTTGTCGGGTAAGTTCCGACCTGCACGAATGGCGTAATGATGGCCAGGCTGTCTCCACCCGAGACTCAGTGAAATTGAAATCGCTGTGAAGATGCAGTGTACCCGCGGCAAGACGGAAAGACCCCGTGAACCTTTACTATAGCTTGACACTGAACACTGGTCCTTGATGTGTAGGATAGGTGGGAGGCTTTGAAGCGAGGACGCCAGTTCTCGTGGAGCCAACCTTGAAATACCACCCTTTAATGGCTGGTGTTCTAACGTAGACCCGTAATCCGGGTTGCGGACAGTGTCTGGTGGGTAGTTTGACTGGGGCGGTCTCCTCCTAAAGAGTAACGGAGGAGCACGAAGGTTAGCTAATCCTGGTCGGACATCAGGAGGTTAGTGCAATGGCATAAGCTAGCTTGACTGCGAGAGTGACGGCTCGAGCAGGTGCGAAAGCAGGTCATAGTGATCCGGTGGTTCTGAATGGAAGGGCCATCGCTCAACGGATAAAAGGTACTCCGGGGATAACAGGCTGATACCGCCCAAGAGTTCATATCGACGGCGGTGTTTGGCACCTCGATGTCGGCTCATCACATCCTGGGGCTGAAGTAGGTCCCAAGGGTACGGCTGTTCGCCGTTTAAAGTGGTACGCGAGCTGGGTTTAGAACGTCGTGAGACAGTTCGGTCCCTATCTGCCGTGGGCGCTGGAGAATTGAGGGGGGCTGCTCCTAGTACGAGAGGACCGGAGTGGACGCATCACTGGTGTTCGGGTTGTCATGCCAATGGCATTGCCCGGTAGCTAAATGCGGAAAAGATAAGTGCTGAAAGCATCTAAGCACGAAACTTGCCCCGAGATGAGTTCTCCCTGACTCCTTGAGAGTCCTGAAGGAACGTTGAAGACTACGACGTTGATAGGCTGGGTGTGTAAGTGCAGCGATGCATTGAGCTAACCAGTACTAATGAACCGTGAGGCTTAACCTTACAACGCCGAAGCTGTTTTGGCGTGAAGAGACAGAATTTTTCAGCTTGATAACAGATTAGTCGACAGGTCGTGAGACGTGTTGACAGACAGAATTTGCCTGGCGGCTTTAGCGCGGTGGTCCCACCTGACCCCATGCCGAACTCAGAAGTGAAACGCCGTAGCGCCGATGGTAGTGTGGGGTCTCCCCATGCGAGAGTAGGGAACTGCCAGGCATCAA
>NZ_JAMGZJ010000052.1 GCF_025564085.1 Silvania confinis
TCAGTAGGCCATCCAGTAAACTCCAAGGCGATCTCAACCCCCCTCGGAGAAACAGAATGGAGCTCACCTTTAAAGAAGGATCACTTGAAGCCGGATTGGAGGAGACTTTTCGTCAAATCCAAGTACTGCAAAACAAGGTGAATGGCACGGATGTCATCCGGCTGCAGAGAGAGGAAATTGCCAGCCTCTTTCAAATTGTGCACGAGCACGTTCTGCCGGCCTATGCGGGTAAGCAGCTCCTGTTGCATGGGGGGCGGCCTGCACGATCCTTTTGCGGATTTCGGTGAACGTGACCGAGCGTTTCGCTAATACGTGACCGGTGCTTCCACCCCGGTTGCGCGGGTTCTGGATTGTAATCGCATCGGTCACGATGCGGCTTGTTCCTCGGCTTTTTTTCGGCGCAGCGACTCGCCTTTCATCGTCAGTCGGTAGGCGTTGTGCACCAGGCGGTCGAGGATGGCATCGGCCAGGGTCGGGTCGTTGATCCAGCCGTGCCAGTGCTCGATGGGCAGTTGGCTCGTCAGGATGGTGGAGCGGCTGCCAGCGCGGTCGTCGATCACCTCCAGCAGGTCATGCCGGGCTCCTTCCTCCAGCGGGGCTAGCGCCCAGTCGTCCAGCACCAGGACGTCGACCTTTGCCAGCTGTTGCAGGGTACGGCCGAAGCTGCCGTCGCCATGAGCGATGCGCAGTTGTTCCAGCAGGCGCGGGGTGCGCAGGTACAGGGTGCTATAGCCCTGGCGGCAGGCCTGGTTGCCCAGGGCGCAGGCCAGCCAGGTTTTGCCGGCACCGGTCGGGCCGGTCAGCAGCAGGTTGTGCTGCTGGCGGATCCAGTCGCCACTGGCCAGGGTGGCGATCAGACGCTCGTCCAGGGCGCGTCCGGAGCGGCGGTCGAGATCTTCCAGGCAGGCGTTGGCGTACTTGAGCTTGGCCTTCTTGCGCAGCCGTACCAGGCGCTGGTTGTCACGCCAGGCCAGTTCGCGGTCGA
>NZ_JAMGZJ010000051.1 GCF_025564085.1 Silvania confinis
GCCCAGCACAGTTAAACCCAGTACCAGGATCGCCCCAAAGGCGTACTTGTTAAGCATGTCATTGCCTCCTTGCTAAGAAGGGGCTACCATCCAAATTGTTGAGGTTTGGTGTGGTAGCCCCGGTTGATGGAAACATCTCCGGGGCTTTTGCTTTCTGACCTACCACACCAGCCTGCGCTCAGAAAGCATCAGGCACCCGCCGTCATATTACCCTCACGCCGCGCAAAAAATCGCCTTTAAGCTGGATATTTAACCAGCGCAAACTCGCTTTCGGAATACGTTTAGATTCCCGGTGTAAAAATGAAAATGCCCCGCCGGGTTCATCACCAGACGGGGCAAAAAAACGGGTGCCTGCACCAAACCGACAATTCAGATAAGCGGGGATTGCTCCCCGCGTACCGCTACTTCTTCGTTTCGTAAGCGAGAACAGCTTTCATTTCCACATCACGCTCCTTAAAACTCAGTTCGCACAGTTGCTCGCGAACCAGAAACGTGATGCCCAGCACAGTTAAACCCAGTACCAGGATCGCCCCAAAGGCGTACTTGTTAAGCATGTCATTGCCTCCTTGCTAAGAAGGGGCTACCATCCAAATTGTTGAGGTTTGGTGTGGTAGCCCCGGTTGATGGAAACATCTCCGGGGCTTTTGCTTTCTGACCTACCACACCAGCCTGCGCTCAGAAAGCATCAGGCACCCGCCGTCATATTACCTTCACGCCGCGCAAAAAATCGCCTTTAAGCTGGATATTTAACCAGCGCAAACTCGCTTTCGGAATACGTTTAGATTCCCGGTGTAAAAATGAAAATGCCCCGCCGGG
>NZ_JAMGZJ010000050.1 GCF_025564085.1 Silvania confinis
CATATCACCTTACCGACGCTTATCGCAGATTAGCACGTCCTTCATCGCCTCTGACTGCCTAGGCATCCACCGTGTACGCTTAGTCGCTTAACCTCACAACCCGAAGCTGTTTCGTAAAACAGTTCGTGTCGTGAAAATTTGAGAGACTCGAACACACCGCTTATCTGCTCTTATTACGGAGAGCAGACACAGTGTGTCGTTTCAATTTTCAGCTTGATCCAGATTTTTAAAGAGCAAAACTTCGCAGCGCACCTTCGCAGGTACACTCTGAAGTTTTTTTGTTATCGCAGTAAAAGGATGGTGGAGCTATGCGGGATCGAACCGCAGACCTCCTGCGTGCAAGGCAGGCGCTCTCCCAGCTGAGCTATAACCCCATCGTAATACTAATCTCTCTACCGGTAATTCAGACTGAGACAAGGCGAGGAAGGGCGAAGCATACTGAAGTATGCGAGTCGTTTCACAACGCAGTATCAGGATGAATTTGGTAGGCCTGAGTGGACTTGAACCACCGACCTCACCCTTATCAGGGGTGCGCTCTAACCACCTGAGCTACAAGCCTGGAGAGATTTTTTACTGCTACTTTTTCATCAGACAATCTGTGTGGACACTACAAAGGCAGGTTCTTCAGGTAAGGAGGTGATCCAACCGCAGGTTCCCCTACGGTTACCTTGTTACGACTTCACCCCAGTCATGAATCACAAAGTGGTAAGCGCCCTCCCGAAGGTTAAGCTACCTACTTCTTTTGCAACCCACTCC
>NZ_JAMGZJ010000077.1 GCF_025564085.1 Silvania confinis
CAGGCTATGCCCTCTCGGCGCATCCCTGCGCCTCGCCCCGGCCTTGCGGAAACGCCTCGGCGATTTTCAGCCGGACCTGGGCGCCGCTGTAAGCCATGTATTTATCTTTGATAGATTTATCGCGGGATCTTTAGGGCTGCCGGGTGGCGGCTACGCCTTACCCGGCCTACAACACCGTAGGCCCGGCAAGCGTAGCGCCGCCGGGCAGTCAGACCGCAGAGGATAACCTTATTCCACTGCCTCGGGTTTAACCCGCACACCCGCAAATACCATCACCATCGCCGCCACCAGCAGTACGCCGCTGGCGGTGAATACCCCGCTGGCACCGTTAAGATCGAACACCGCCCCGCCGCCTGCCGCACCGGCACCGATCGCCAGTTGAATCGAAGCGACCATCAAGCCCCCTGCACTTTCGGCTTCGTCAGTGACGGTCGTTGCCAGCCACGTTGACCAGCCCACCGGCACCAGCCCAAAGGCAAAGCCCCACAAGGTGACCAGCAGACCATCGACCAGCGCCAGATGACCAAAGACCACCATCAAGAGCGCGAGGATCCCCATTACCAACGGCACCAGCGCCAGGGTCAGACGCAGATTGCGCGCCAGCAGATGTCCGGCAATCGAGGTACCCACAAAGTTTGCCACGCCAAAGCCCAGCAAAATCAGCGACACCGTCTCGACGTTGGCCTGCCCTACTGTCTCAAGGAACGGACGCAGGTAGGTAAAGAAGGCGAAGTGACCGCTGAAAATCAGGATTGTCGCCAGCAGACCGCCCATCATCCCCGGACGGCGCAACACCCGTACCAGCGTGCGCAGACTGCCGCTGTTCTCAGGGCGCATCGACGGTAAAACCCGCAGCTGCCACAGCAGCGCCAGCAGGCTGGGGATCACGCAGAGCAGAAACACGTTGCGCCAGCCGATCAGACTGCCGAGATAGCTCCCCAGCGGGGCCGCCACTACGGTAGCAATCGATACCCCGGAGAAGATGATCGCCAGCGCTTTTGGCACGTCGCTGGCGGGCACTAACCGCATGGCGGTGGCGGTGGACATCGCCCAGAAACCGCCAATCGCCACGCCCAACAGCAAACGGCCCATCAGCAGCACGTGCAGCGACGGCGCGAAGGCCACCATCAGGCTGGAGATGACCTGCAACACCGAGAAGAACATCAGTACCCAGCGGCGGTCGATACTTTTGGTGGCGGAGGTGATCAGCAGGCCGGTGACCAGCGCCACCAGCGCGGTCGCGGTGACCGATTGCCCGGCGACACCCTCACTGACGCCGAGGCTTTCGGCCATGGGCGTCAGCAGGCTGGCAGGTAAAAACTCGGCGATGATCAGGCCGAACACCCCCAACCCCAGCGACCAGACCGCGCGCCAGGCGGGGATTATTGGGGCGCTGGCCTCGTTTGCGCTGATGGATGAATTCATCTGTTACTCTCCGGTTATTAATATGTGACGTATGTCGCAAATCATAGGAAGTTCCCCGCAGACGATCTATGACATATAATCTTCAATTATTGATTAATCGTCCGGGAATCCAGAAATGTCTCTCCAGCCACCTGATATGATCAGCGAATTACTGCGCGGCATGCGCCTGTCGGGCGTCCGATACCGACGGATTGAAGCCAGCGCGCCGTTTGGCGTGGCCTTTGGTTTTGCCCCCGGTAAAGCGCAGTTTCACTTTGTCAGCCGCGGCCCGGCGGTTCTGCGCATGCGAAGCGGGGCACGCTTTGCGCTCAACAGCGGCGATGCGCTGTTTATCCCCAACGGCGATCCCCATGACCTGCTCTCGGACGACGATACGACGGTCATACCGGTAACCGAGTTTCCCAGCGAGCCGATCTGCAGCACGGTGTGCGATATTCACTGTGAGCCCTGCCCGGACAGCGACAACGTGGTGATATTCAGCGGATGTATGGATTTCGAGCTGGGCGGGATGCAGCCGCTGATCAAAGCGATGCCGGAAGTGATGATGGTCAGCCGACTGATGTCGACCTGGCCGGAGATCCACCCGCTGCTCGCCGCCATGGAGCGGGAGTCAATGGCGCGCCAGGTCGGTTTTGCCGGGATCCTCGCCCGACTTGCCGACGTGGTGGCGGCGCTGATCGTGCGCGGCTGGGTCGAGGCGGGCTGTGGCAAAGCCACCGGCTGGGTACAGGTACTGCGCGACCCGCGCCTGAGCCGGGCGATTTACGCCATGCATCAGCAACCGGGGGTCAACTGGAGCGTGGGGGAGCTGGCAAAAGAGGCCGGTACTTCGCGGTCGGTGTTTGCCGAGCGCTTTCTGTCGGCCACCGGCACCACTCCGGCGAAGTACCTCAGCGAGCTGCGGATGCGGCTGGCGATCCAGTACATCAATCAAGAGAATCAGCCAATCGAAACCGTGGCCCTGCGCCTCGGTTACGGCTCGCTGGCGGCCTTTAGCCGGGCATTTAAGCGGATTGTCGGCCAGTCGCCGGGCGCGCTGCGTGAAGCCAGTCAGATCCCGCAGGAGATCTGACCGGCATTCGGTCAGAAGTAATATTTAAAGCGGACGCGGCCCCCGTAGCGGGCATCGGTGTCGTTGCTGCCGTCCGTCGGATGCGCTTCAACCCAGGAAGCGTAAGCCCCGAGGTAGATATTGAAGTTTTTCATCTTCATGACGTTGGGGATCAGGTACGACGCATGCAGGGTGTGGATGTCGTACTCGCCCGGATCGGTTATCCAGCAGTCGCCGTCGCAGTCGTCATTCAGCCCGGCGGTATTGAATTTATCGACCTCGTTGTGCGCGTAGATATAGCCAAGCTCAAGGTTTTTCCACAGGCCGTTGAACCCGGCGCTGAAGTCGGTTTCGTCGCTGGCATCGAGATACGCCGTGTTGAGGTTCAGCACCATGCCGTTATCCGGATCGTTTTTTTGCCCGTTCCAGGTCATTGTCAGGCCGTAGCCGGTACGATCGGACTGATCGATCCACTGACCTGCGGCATCGCGGTAGCCGTAAGCGTTATTGACCAGGTTGCTCTCCATCGCCAGTGCGCTGGAGAAACGTCCGCTTGACCAGGCGATAACCGGGCGTACGTAGGCCACGTTTTTGTCGTTATCGAGCGTCATGCCGTGATACTGCTTATCGACGAACAGCGAACTGCCGTTTTCCAGCAGGGTGTTGACCTCGAAATACCAATTATCGAGGGTTTTACTCAGCAGGAAGTTGCCGCCGCTGTCGCTACGCCCGCGCCCTTCTTTCATCATGTAGATGTAGCCGTAACCGTCGCTGTAGAGATCGTTGGCGGTGTTGCCGGAGTATTCAACAAAGGTATCCTGGTTGAGCGGGAACATGTCGTAGGCTTCGAAACGCCCGACTTTGATTTTCCAGTCGTTCTCCTGGCCGAAGAAAAAGGCCGCATCATCGAGGTTCATTTTGCCGGTTAAATCCGCCAGCGGCTGTACCGAGAACCCGGCAAACTGCCCGTTGTCCATTCGCCGGTAGCCGTCAAAACCCAGCAGCAGACGGCCATTGATATCCCAGCGCTCGTTATTTGACGGGGCCCAGTCCTTGTTGGCGCTGGTTTTCATCGAGGTCAAACTGCCGCTGCGGCTGGCGGCGTCCATGTTGAATTCCACGTCGCCGTAGAAGCGGATATCGCCGTAGCCAGAGAGCGTCAGCTTTGGTGCCAGGGTGGTGGCCGGTTCGACCGACTCCACGCTCACCGCGTTTGGCCGCTGTATCTGCTGTAAATCGGCAATTTGCGCTTCGGCCTTTGCCGCCCGTGCCTCGGCGTTGGCCAACCGGGCTTCAAGCTGGGCAAATTTCTCATCCACACTGACCGTCGGCGTGGCGGCCAGTAGCGAGGCCGGAAAACAGGCGCTGACCAGCAGCGCAAGGGTATTCATTCGCATAGATTCCATCCCATTTATTATCATTGGTTTCAGTAAATACTTACGAGTTTGCAAATTTCCCGTTGTTTAAATCGCCCACCACGTTATTCATCGCCTGTTCATCCAGGTGGTAGAATTTAATCGCAATGGCGGTGAGCAGATAAAACAGCGACGGGATAAGGGTAAATAGCCAGACAACGCCCTGCACCGCCTGCGCGGATTGCTCGACCGCGCCAGATTGATATTCAAACCCGGCCAGCACCCAGCCGAGAATAGCGCCGCCCACTGCGACCCCTAATTTAATGACGAAGATATTAGCCGCGACGTTCATGCCGGTAATACGGCGCTGGGTTTTCCATTCGCCATAATTATTGGCATCGGTGATCATTGACCATTGCAGAGCACCATTTCCGCCTTGCACCAGCTGGATCAGGAAATGGGCCGCCAGCGGGATCAGCCAGTACTGCACCGGCAGCCAGAAGCAGACGATCCCCAGCCCGGCGTTCAGCAGGTTTATCCAGAACGAGACTTTGATTTTACAAAAGCGGGTGCCCAGCGGCTGGGCCAGCACCGAGCCGAACATCGAGGCGATCATCCCGCCGAGCATAAACAGCGAGATGATATCGGTTCCCTGCTTGAGGACGGTGTTGACGTAATAGACCACCGCCCCGCCGCGGATCACCACCGCCACCAGCATCGTAAAGTTGTAAATCGAGAGAATGCGCCACTGCTCGTTGCGAAACAGGATCTTAACGTCCCGCATGATGTTCAGGTTCTCCTCTTTGATCGGCTGAACGCGCTCTGTGGTGGTGAGGAAGCAGGCCACGAACATCAGGCAGCCAATCACGCCAAAAATCGCCATCGCCACCTGAATGCCGGTGGCGCGATCCTGCGGAAACAGGTAGTCCGCCAGCGGCAGAATGCAGGCGGTACCGAGCGCGCCGCCGAGCGGGGTGATGGCAAAACGCCAGGATTGCAGGGAGAGATTTTCACGCGGGTCGGAGGTAAGCGCCGCCCCCAGCGAGCAGTAAGGGATATTGATGGCGGTGTACATCAGGGTCATAAAGATATAGGCCGCGACGGCATACACCACTTTGCCGCTGTCGGAAAACGACGGGATTGAGTAGACCAGCACGCAACTGACGGCGAACGGCACGCAGATGGCCAGCAGCCACGGGCGGAAGCGTCCCCAGCGCGTGGCGGTGGCATCGGCAATTGCGCCCATAATCGGGTCGGTAATGGCATCCAGCAGTCTCACCAGCAAAAACATGGTGCCCATTACTGCCGGCGGCAGCCCGTAAATATCCGTATAAAAATAGGCGAGGATCGCCACTGAGGAGTCAAATACGATATGGCTGGCGGCATCGCCGAGGCTGTATCCTATTTTCTCTTTTACCGTTAATTTTGCTGTTGTCGACATCTACCTTCTCTCCCTGTTATTTTTCAGCCTGCTTTATTTGTGCAGCGACATAATTCCCACAGGCACAGACAATGAATCCATTATGTTTTCTCGCTAAGAAATTATGTTTTTTGCTTTATGTGATCCACGCAATTGATAGCTATTTATCACAGCAATGAGTTGTGGTTATTCATATATTTAACTGTGCTCGTCAGGGCCTAATAAGCGCAGCGGTAATTAATCTGGATTTACGCAAAATGTCGCATTCAACACGCGAACTGGCGGAGTTTCGTCTAAGGTTTTCAGGAGATTGATGTCAGCGGTCACGCTGATCATTGAATATAAGGAGAATAACCATGACGAATCCTCACCTGCACCCTACACTGCGGCTGGCGATTGGCGGTATGCTGCTTGGCGTTACTGCGTTCAGCTATGCGGATGACCCGGCCAACGGCCAGACGCAGCCGCCGGATATCCTGTTGGGTTCGCTGTTTAATGATGTGCAGCGCGCCAAACTGTTCCCCGATCAGAAGACCTTCGCCGATGCGGTGCCGAAAAACGATCCGCAGACAATCCTCGCCGATTACCAGATGCAGCGTAAACAGACCGGCTTTGACCTGAAGCACTTTGTTGACACCAACTTTACCCTGCCGGGCGAAGGCGATAAGTACGTTCCCCCTGCCGGACAGAGCCTGCGCGCGCACATCGACGGCCTGTGGCCGGTGTTGACCCGCACCACCTCCAGCGCCGGAAAGTGGGACTCACTGCTGCCGCTGCCTAAACCTTACGTGGTGCCGGGTGGGCGTTTTCGCGAGATCTATTACTGGGACAGCTACTTCACCATGCTGGGGCTGGCCGAGAGCGGGCACTGGGACAAAATCAGCGATATGGTGGACAACTTTGCCCACGAGCTGGACGCCTGGGGCCATATCCCTAACGGCAACCGCAGCTACTACCTGAGTCGCTCCCAGCCGCCGTTCTTCTCGTTGATGGTTGAACTGCTGGCAACCCACGACCGCGACGCGCTGAAAAAATACCGCCCGCAGATGGAAAAAGAGCACGCTTACTGGATGGAAGGCGTTGATGCGCTCCAGCCTGGCCAGGCGAACAAGCGGGTGGTGAAACTGGACGATGGGGCGATCCTCAACCGCTACTGGGACGATCGCGACACCCCGCGCCCGGAGTCGTGGATGGATGACATCACCACCGCCCAAAACAGCCCGGATCGCCCGGCTGCGGAGATCTACCGCGATCTGCGCTCCGCCGCAGCCTCTGGCTGGGACTTTAGCTCACGCTGGATGGACGATCCGAAAAAGCTGGGCACCATCCGCACCACCAGCATCGTGCCGGTGGATCTGAATGCCCTGATGTTCAAAATGGAAAAACTGCTGGCGAAGGCCAGTCAGGATGCAGGCGACAGCGCGGCGGCCAGCCGCTATGAGACGCAGGCCACCAAGCGTCAGCAAGCGATGGAAAGCCATCTGTGGAATGACAAGGAAGGCTGGTACGCCGATTACGATCTGAAAACCAAACAGGTGCGCAGTCAGCTGACTGCCGCGGCGCTGTTCCCGCTGTATGTGCATGCGGCAGCGCAGGATCGTGCCGATAAAGTGGCAACGGCCACCGCCGCACAACTGCTGAAACCGGGCGGGATCGCCACCACCAACGTTAACAGCGGGCAGCAGTGGGATGCGCCGAACGGCTGGGCACCGCTGCAGTGGGTCGCCGCAGAAGGGTTACAAAACTATGGCCATAAGAAAGTGGCGATGAACGTGACCTGGCGGTTCCTGACCAACGTGCAGCACACCTACGACCGCGAGCAGAAGCTGGTGGAGAAATATGATGTCTCCAGCACCGGCACGGGCGGCGGCGGAGGTGAATATCCGCTGCAGGATGGCTTTGGCTGGACCAACGGGGTGACGCTGAAGATGCTGGATATGATTTGTGCCAGGGAGAAGCCGTGCGACAAAGTACCGGCGACGCAGCCGGCGGCCAACGATGAACCCGCCGCCGCGCCAACACAGAAAAGCGTTGGGCAATAAGTTATAAAAGCGAAAAAAAACGGCTCTTTTACAAGAGCCGTTTTCACGTTTATGCGCGTCGCACCAGCCTGTAAATAGCAAGCACCACAATGGCACCGACCACGGCGACCAGAAAACTGTGCAGGTTAAATCCGGATACATTGCCGCCGACGCCAAACATCGTTGCCAGCCAACCGCCGACAACTGCGCCTACGACCCCAAGGATACAGGTCACAATAAAGCCGCCGCCGTCGCGTCCCGGCATGATGAATTTCGCGATAACACCAGCAATAAGACCAAATACAATCCAGGCGATGATACCCATAGCGATGCCCTCTTGCAGAGTTAAGCTTGCGCGGAACACCGGTCCGCACAGGTAATATCAGTATAGGCAATGGTTGGAAAATCATAAAAAAATCGCGGATTTGTATTAAGTTCTGCCGAAGGCTGCCGATAACTCAACCACAGTTTGTCCAACATCGAGGAGCCCTGGGGCGTGAGTAATTACAGTGAGCAGTTCCTGAAAACTAATCCGCTGGCTGTATTAGGTGTATTACGCGATCTGCAAAAACATGATGTGCCTGTCCGTATCAACTGGGCAGGGAACCAGTTCATCAGTAAGATCCTCGACGCCACCCCGGAACGGCTGGTGATGGATCTTGGCAGCCAGGAGTACGAAAACCGCGCCGTACTGCGCGCAGAGAATATTTCTGTGACCGCCGATACGCAGGGTGCCAAAGTGGAGTTCGAGCTGCCCCGACTGGAACAGGGAAATTATCAGTCGCTGCCCGCGTTTATTACCCCGCTACCGACAACGGTGTGGTGTATTCAACGACGTGAATATTTCCGCATCAGCGCCCCGCTGCATCCGGCCTACTTCTGTAAGGCTAAAATGCCCGATAAGAGCGTGATCCGTTTTCGCCTCCACGACCTGTCGCTGGGTGGGATGGGCGCGCTGATGGATACCGCGAAGCCAGAAGCGCTGGTGGAGGGGATGCGGTTCTCGCAAATTGAACTGGATATGGGCGGCTGGGGTCGCTTCTTCTTTGATGCCCAGCTAATGACGGTCAGCGAACGCAAGGTGGTGGACAGCAAAAACGAAACCATCACCACCCCGCGACTGAGCTTCCGTTTTCTGAATATCGGCCCGGGACCGGAGCGCGAACTGCAGCGCATTATCTACTCGCTGGAGCGCGAAGCGCGGGAACGTGCAAACAAAGTCCGTTAAATGCTGAGGGGCAGCGTTGCGCTGCCCCTCGGTCAGTTACATGGCGTCCATCGCCTTCTGCACTTTCCAGATATAGCGCGGTGCCTGCGGGGACGGATGGTTGTTCACCACATGGTCAAAGAACTCGTCTTTATCCATGTCGTTGATCTCGCCTATCGCCTTTTTGCGATCGGACGAGAAGGTCCTTAGCAGTGCCCCTGCCCCGTTCACGTACGACACCACCAGCGCATATTGCATCACCTCCGGGTCGTCGATCCCTTTCAGAATGCCATGCTCCAGAATGCTCAGGTAGGCGGTGCCCATCGAGATATTACGTTCCGGGTTTTTCAGCTCGCTGGTGGAGGGTTGCCCGCTCCAGCCCATATGGCGATACACTTCCAGCCCGGCGGTAGAAGCTTTTAACTGCATCAGGCCGACGGCGTTTGATTTGCTGACCAGAGTCGGGTTGCCACCGGACTCAACGGCAATTATGGCGGTAACCAGACGCGGACTGACGCCCCAGGCTTCTCCGGCTTTTTCGCTGATCGGCATCCACTGCATCGCCCGCTTAACGGGAACTTCCGGGTTCCATTCCGGTTTTTTATAATCCTGCTTTGAACTGCAGCCTGCCAGCAGCACAATCAAAAAAGCAAACCATCTCAATTTCACGTCATCTATCCTTATGGCCAATCATCGCTGTCACTCTATCCTCCGCTTGATGAAGGACGCGCTCAGGCGGCATGATATATACATTTGGTTTTATAAGTCAGCAAGGAAATGCCATGTCTCAGTTTCATCTCGTCGCACCATCAGGTTACTGCATTAATCAGGAAGCGGCCCAGCGGGGCGTACAGCGGTTACTGGCCGACGGGCATCAGGTACAAAATCAGACGATTATACCCCGCCGTCAGCAGCGTTTTGCCGGCAGCGAGGCGCAGCGGCTGATGGACATCAACGCCCTGACCCAGCTGGCTGGCGCAAACCAGATTGTGATGGCGGTGCGCGGCGGGTACGGTGCCAGCCGTTTGCTGGAGCAGATTGACTGGCAGGGACTGGCCCGGCGTCAGCGCGAGCAACCCCTGCTGATTTGCGGCCACAGCGACTTTACGGTGATCCAGCTTGGCCTGCTGGCTCTGCATAACGTCATTACCTTTAGCGGCCCGATGCTGGCGGGCAATTTTGGTGCCCCGGAAATGAATGCCTTTACCGTCGACCAATTCTGGCGCGCGCTGAACAACAGCACTTACTACGTCGAATGGCAGGGCGACGGCCCGGATACCGAATGCACGGGCCAGCTGTGGGGCGGCAACCTGGCGATGCTGGTGTCGCTGGTGGGCACCCGCTGGCTTCCGGCCATCGAAAACGGCATCCTGGTGCTCGAAGACATCAACGAGCACCCGTTCCGCGTGGAGCGGATGCTGTTGCAGCTGCATCATGCGGGCATTCTTGACCGGCAGAAAGCGATTGTGCTCGGCAGCTTTAGCGGATCGGCCGCCAACGATTACGACGCCGGGTACGACCTCGCGACCATGATCGATTATCTGCGCGCCAGGGTATCAGTGCCGATTATCAGCGGCCTCGATTTTGGTCATGAACAGCAGACGGTAACCCTGCCGCTCGGCGCACAGGCGACGCTTAAGCACAATGCAAATGGCTCACATTTGACTTTAAGCGGACATCCGGTAATAAACCGTTAAAAAAAGCGGCTTAACCCCCTCAATTACGCGCTGTGAGTGTCGTTAATATGTTAGGGTTTTAATAACAGTCACAGCGTCAGGCGGGAGTAAGCAAACATTGGATGCCGCAGCAATTATCAGTCTTTTTATCCTGGGTTCCGTACTTGTAACCTGTAGTATTTTATTAAGTTCATTTTCTTCTCGTCTTGGCATCCCCATTCTGGTCATTTTCCTCGCTATCGGCATGCTGGCGGGCATCGATGGCGTGGGCGGGATCCCGTTCGATAATTACCCGTTTGCCTATATGGTCAGTAACCTTGCGCTGGCGGTGATTCTGCTGGACGGCGGGATGCGCACCCAGGCCAGCTCCTTTCGCGTGGCGCTGGGTCCTGCCCTGTCGCTGGCGACGGTGGGGGTACTGATCACCTCCGGCCTGACCGGGATGATGGCGGCGTGGCTGTTCAACCTGAATATTATGGAAGGGCTGCTGATTGGCGCGATTGTCGGGTCTACCGATGCCGCTGCGGTGTTTTCGCTGCTGGGCGGCAAAGGGCTGAACGAACGCGTGGGCTCGACGCTGGAGATTGAATCCGGCAGTAACGACCCGATGGCGGTGTTTCTGACCATCACCCTGATTGAGATGATCCAGCAACACGAAACCAGCCTGAGCTGGATATTCGCCTGGCATATCATTCAGCAGTTTGGGCTGGGGATCCTGATTGGCCTCTCCGGCGGCTATCTGCTGCTGCAGATGATTAACCGCATCTCGCTGCCTGCGGGGCTGTACCCGCTGCTGGCCCTGAGCGGCGGGATTTTAATATTTGCCCTGACCACCGCCCTCGACGGCAGCGGCATTCTGGCAGTCTATTTGTGTGGCTTCCTGCTGGGGAATCGCCCGATCCGCAACCGCTTTGGCATTCTGCAAAACTTTGATGGTCTGGCCTGGCTGGCGCAGATTGGCATGTTCCTGGTGCTCGGCCTGCTGGTGACGCCGTCGGATCTGCTGCCGATTGCCGTGCCGGCGCTGCTGCTGTCGCTGTGGATGATCTTCTTTGCCCGTCCGCTGTCGGTGTTTGCCGGGCTGCTGCCGTTTAAAGGCTTTAACCTGCGCGAGCGGGTGTTTATCAGCTGGGTGGGCCTGCGCGGTGCGGTGCCGATCATCCTTGCGGTATTCCCGATGATGGCCGGGCTGGATAACTCGCGGCTGTTCTTCAACGTGGCGTTCTTTGTGGTGCTGGTGTCGCTGCTGTTCCAGGGCACGTCCCTGTCGTGGGCGGCGAAAAAGGCCAAAGTGGTGATCCCACCGGTAGGCTGGCCGGTCTCCCGCGTCGGGCTGGATATTCACCCGGATAATCCGTGGGAACAGTTTGTCTACCAGCTCAGCGCCGATAAATGGTGCGTGGGGGCATCGCTGCGCGATCTGCATATGCCCACTGAAACGCGCATTGCGGCGCTGTTCCGCGATAACGCCCTGCTGCACCCCACCGGGAGCACACGCCTGCGTGAAGGCGATATTCTGTGCGTGATTGGCCGCGAACGCGACCTGCCTGCGCTCGGCAAGCTGTTCAGCCAGTCGCCTCCGGTGGCGTTGGATCAGCGCTTCTTCGGTGACTTTATTCTGGAAGCCAGCGCTAAATTTGCTGACGTAGCCTTGATTTACGGCCTGGACGAAGGGCTGGAGTATCGCGATAAGCAGCAGACGCTGGGTGAGATTGTCCAGCAGCTGTTGGGTGCCGCGCCGGTGGTCGGTGACCAGGTTGAGTTTGCCGGGATGATCTGGACGGTGGCCGAGAAAGCGGACAATTCGGTGCTGAAAGTGGGCGTTCGCGTGGCGGAGGACGTCGAGGAATAGCGTGCGGTCTAATGCCCTCACCCCTTCCCTCTCCCACGGGAGAGGGAGCAAACACTAAAAAGGGCAACTGACGTTGCCCTTTTTGCATTTATACCGTGACCACCGGTACCCGTGGGGCCAGGGCGGTTAACAACTCATACCCAACGGTGCCCGCAGCGGCGGCAACATCATCCACTTTGACCTCGTTGCCCCACAGCTCAACCGGCGAGCCAATCCCGGCCTGCGGGCACGGCGTTAGATCGATCGCCATCATGTCCATGGATACCGTTCCCACGGTGCCGGTGCGCACGCCATCCACCCACACCGGGGTGCCGGACGGTGCCACGCGCGGATAACCGTCGGCATAGCCCCCGGCGACAATGCCGATCCGCTGTTCGCCCGACGCCTGGTAGCGGCTGCCATAGCCAACGGTATCCCCCGCTTTCAGGGTCTGGATGCCGATGATTTCGCTGCGCAGGGTCATCACCGGTTTCAGGCCGCTGTTGGCAACGTCCTGCCACTGCCCGGAAGGTGACGCACCGTACAAAATGATCCCCGGACGCACCCAGTCAAAATGCGCCTCGGGATGCCAGAGCGTGGCTGCCGAATTAGACAGCGAACGCGGGCAATCCAGCCCCTCTGCCGCCTGCTCGATGCGCTGCATCGGTGCGGCAATGCCATCCGGCTGCTCTGCATCGGCAAAATGGGCCATCAGGGTCATCTCACCCACGTTTTTGAGCGCCCGCAGCTGCTGCCAGACGCTGTGTACGCGGTCCGGCTGAAACCCGAGGCGATTCATGCCGCTGTTCACCTTCAGGTAAATATCGAGCGGGGCGTGCAGCTTCGCATTCTGCAGCGCCTTGATCTGCCAGTTGCTGTGCAAGCTGGTAGTCAGGCGGTACTTATCAAACAGCGGCAGCTCATCGCTGTGGAAGAAGCCTTCGAGCATCAGAACCGGGCCTTTCCAGCCACGCTCACGCAGCAGGATCGCCTCTTCCAGGTTGAGCAGCGCAAAACCATCGGTCGCACCCAACGCACTCCAGATACGGTCAAGACCGTGACCGTAGGCGTTGGCCTTGACCACCGACCAGATGCGGGACGCGGGCGCGGCGCGACGAACAATTTGCAGGTTATGTTTCAGGGCCTGCAGATCCAGCTGAGCCTGAACGGGACGGGACATGACGACTCCTTGTTAGTTATGCGCGCCGTGAAAATGTTGCGGTCGTGACGGCGTGAATCCCGGACGGTAGCGCGCGACGCTTAAATCATCGAACGGAATGGCGGGCGTGCGTCCGGAGATCAAATCACTGAGCAGCTGTCCTGAACCGCAGGCCATCGTCCAGCCCAGGGTACCGTGTCCGGTGTTGAGCCACAGGTTTTTGAACGGTGTGCGCCCAACCACCGGCGTACCGTCCGGGGTCATCGGACGAAGCCCGGTCCAGAAGGTCGCCTGTTCGATAAATCCCCCACGCGGGAACAGGTCGCCAACGACCATCTCCAGCGTTTCCCGCCGCGGTTGCAGCAGCTCGGTGTTAAAGCCGACGATTTCCGCCATTCCCCCCACGCGGATCCGATTGTTAAATCGGGTGATCGCGATTTTGTATGTTTCATCAAGGATAGTCGAAACCGGGGCACCGCTGTCCTCTTTCACCGGGATAGTCAACGAGTAACCTTTCAGCGGATAGACCGGGATATCAACAATGCCCTTCAGCATCGCCGTGGAATACGAGCCAAAGGCCATCACGTAGGCGTCGGCTTTCACCACTTCGTCGCCACACTGCACGCCGTAGATGTTATCCCCTTCGTACAGCAGCTTATCGACCGGGGTGTTGTAGCGGAATTTAACTCCGGCCTGGGCGCACATCTGGGCCAGATTCTGAGTAAACAGCTGGCAGTCGCCGGTTTCATCATTGGGCAGGCGCAGGCCACCGGTCAGCGTGTGCGCGACCTCGGCCAGCGCCGGTTCCACCTGCGCCAGCTGGCGGGCTTCCAGCAGTTGATAAGGCACGCCCGCGTCTTCGAGCACGGCGATGTCGCGGGTGGCGTTTTCATACTGCTGCGAGGTGCGGAACAGCTGTAAGGTCCCACCCTGACGGCCTTCATACTGGATGCCGGTCGAGCCACGCAGGGCTTTCAGGCAGTCGCGGCTGTATTCTGCCAGCCGCACCATCCGGCCTTTGTTTTCCATGTAGTGGCGGGTGTCGCAGTTGCGCAGCATCTGCCACATCCACTTCAGCTGGAATTGCGTGCCGTCGAGGCTTATCGCCAGCGGCGCGTGGCGCTGGAACATCCATTTAATCGCCTTCAGCGGCACGCCCGGCGCTGCCCAGGGCGCCGCGTAGCCCGGGGAAATTTGTCCGGCATTGGCAGCGCTGGTCTCCAGCGCCGATCCCGGCTCACGATCGATAACGGTCACCTCATGCCCGGCCTGACTTAAGTACCAGGCGCTGGTTACGCCAACGACGCCACTTCCCAGTATGACAACACGCATAGCCACTCCATATATAAGCAAAAGAACAATCTTCTGATTACATATTGATAACCCAGCTGAAAATATTATTCAACATAGGCCTTTTTTATGGTGACTTATCTCACACCTTCCCCTGCATACGGGGGTAGCGCGTATTTGGGATCTCCTGCTACGCGTCATTTTTAACCAGCAGATTATTCTGCCAGAGTGGCCTTTTTCGCTAACAGGAAAACGGGAAATCGCAAAGAAAAAAATAGCGCGCCAGCACGCTTTTGATTGGCGTGTTCTATGCTTGAAATGAGGTTCTCCAGACAGAGAGAGCTACCCACAAAGAGGGCGCGCTAATGGCTACATTTGACCCCATGGATAAGGACACCACCCGTCTGAGCGATGGACCCGACTGGACGTTTGAGCTGCTGGATACCTATCTGGCCGAAATTGACCGGGTAGCGAAACTCTACCGTCTGGACACCTACCCTCACCAAATCGAAGTCATTACTTCCGAGCAGATGATGGACGCTTACTCCAGCGTCGGGATGCCGATTAACTATCCGCACTGGTCGTTTGGTAAGAAATTCATTGAAACCGAGCGCCTGTACAAGCACGGACAGCAGGGGCTGGCGTATGAAATCGTCATTAACTCTAATCCGTGCATCGCCTACCTGATGGAAGAGAACACCATCACTATGCAGGCGCTGGTGATGGCGCACGCCTGCTACGGGCATAACTCGTTTTTCAAAAATAACTACCTGTTCCGCAGCTGGACCGATGCCAGCTCGATTGTCGATTACCTGATTTTCGCCCGCAACTACATCACCCAGTGCGAAGAGCGCTACGGGATGGATGAGGTCGAGAAGTTGCTCGATTCCTGTCATGCGCTGATGAACTATGGGGTGGATCGCTACAAACGCCCGCAGAAAATCTCGCTGCAGGAGGAGAAAGCCCGGCAGAAAAGCCGCGAAGAGTATTTGCAAAGCCAGGTAAACACCCTGTGGCGCACCCTGCCGAAACGCGAAGAAGAGAAAACGGTGGTCGAAGCACGGCGCTACCCTTCAGAGCCGCAGGAAAACCTGCTCTACTTTATGGAGAAGAACGCCCCGCTGCTGGAGCCGTGGCAGCGTGAAGTGCTGCGCATCGTGCGCAAGGTGAGCCAGTACTTTTATCCGCAAAAACAAACCCAGGTGATGAACGAAGGCTGGGCGACGTTCTGGCACTACACCATCCTCAACCATCTGTATGACGAGGGCAAAGTCAGCGAACGCTTTATGCTGGAGTTCCTGCACAGCCATACCAACGTGGTGTTCCAGCCGCCTTACAACAGCCCGTGGTACAGCGGCATCAACCCGTATGCGCTGGGCTTTGCCATGTTCCAGGACATCAAACGTATTTGCCAGACGCCAACGGAAGAGGATAAATACTGGTTCCCGGATATCGCCGGTTCCGACTGGCTTGAGACGCTGCATTTTGCGATGCGCGATTTCAAAGACGAGAGCTTTATCAGCCAGTTCCTGTCGCCGAAAGTGATGCGTGATTTCCGTCTGTTTACGGTGCTGGATAACGATCACAACAACTATCTGGAGATTTCGGCGATCCATAACGAAGAGGGTTACCGCGAGATCCGCTCCCGCCTCTCCTCCCAGTACAATCTGAGTAATCTGGAACCGAATATTCAGGTGTGGAATGTGGATCTGCGTGGCGATCGCTCGTTGACCCTGCGCTATATTCCGCACAACCGCGCTCCGCTGGATAAAGGGCGTAAAGAGGTGTTGAAGCATGTCCACAGGCTGTGGGGCTTTGACATTCTGCTGGAGCAGCAAAACGAAGACGGCAGCGTAGAGTTACTCGAGCGCTGCCCGACTAAGAGCAATATGTTGTAATCAGGTGCAGTCTGGTCAAGGCAAAAAAAACCTCTCGTTTGAGAGGTTTTTTTATTTTAGCGTCCCTGAATAACCAGGTCGCCCGGCAGATTTTTCTGCATCCGGTGCCAGATCTCGCCGCTGTCGTGGCCGTAGCGACGCACGGTTTCATACACCTGGTCGTGCATCCCTTCGGAACACAGTTCGCTCAGCTTATGGTAGAAACCCAGTGCCAGGCTGCGGGCTTCGGGGTTGGCGAAGTAGTGACGTCCAATGCGGGTGTACAGCCCTTTCATCCCGTTGAGGATCAGGCCGTAGATCGGGTTGCCGGAGGCAAACGCCAGCCCGCGGAAGACGTTGTAATCGAGCATCGCAAACGCATCAGCGTGATCTTCCACTGCCATGGCGCGCGCGAGCACTTCCAGTGCTTTATCCGGGTGCTGGCGAAACGCCGTGCGGATAAAGATGGTGGCGATATTGGTGCGCACGGAGAGCAGATTATCAATCAGCTGCGGCACGCTTTCATGATCGAGACGCGCCAGCGTTTCGAGAATATTCAGACCCGACGTTTCCCAGAAGTTATTCACTTTGGTCGGTTTGCCGTGTTGGATCGTCAACCAGCCATCACGCGCCAGACGCTGTAATACTTCGCGTAAGGTGGTGCGTGTGACGCCAATCAGTTCAGAGAGTTCGCGTTCTGCGGGAAGAATCGAGCCTGGAGCAAAACGGTTATTCCAGATGCTTTCGATAATATACTCTTCAGCGAAACCCGCCGGGCTTTGCGCCTTTATGACCATAGTGAGTTTTCCAGTCCACTGCTTTTTACAGAATTACTCATCATACCAGAGGCAAGCAGAGGCAGGTAGCGCAGCGAGGCGAGAAAAGGGGATCGCTGTTTCATTTTTATTATTTAAAAAATTCCGCTTCTGCCCCCTCGCCGACCTGCTTTGCGTATACTTAGCTCGTAATAAACTGACGGGGAAGGAAATCTGTTGTGGAAATGTCTTACAGTCGCGCCCTGTGGCGCAATTTTCTCGGCCAGTCGCCTGACTGGTACAAAATCACCCTTATTGTTTTTCTGATTGTTAACCCTCTGCTGTTTCTCGTTGATCCCTTTGCTGCGGGCTGGCTGCTGGTGGCGGAATTTATCTTCACCCTGGCGATGGCGCTGAAATGCTACCCACTGCTGCCGGGTGGTCTGCTGGCCTTTGAGGCGGTGGTGATCGGCATGACCCGCGCGGAACATGTAAAAGAAGAGCTGGCGGCTAACCTCGAAGTACTCCTGCTACTGATGTTTATGGTCGCCGGGATCTACTTTATGAAGCAGCTCCTGCTGTTCATCTTTACCCGCCTGCTGTTGAGCATTCCCTCTAAGGCTCTGCTGTCGCTGGCCTTCTGCCTGGCGGCGGCGTTTCTGTCGGCCTTTCTCGATGCCCTGACCGTGGTGGCGGTAGTGATCAGCGTGGCGGTTGGGTTTTACGGGATATATCATCGGGTGGCCTCCTCGCAGCCGGAAAACGCGCTGCAGGATGACAGCCATGTCGATGCCCAGCAGCGCGAGGTGCTGGACCAGTTCCGCGCCTTCTTACGCAGCCTGATGATGCATGCAGGCGTAGGCACCGCGCTGGGCGGGGTGATGACCATGGTTGGCGAGCCGCAAAACCTAATTATCGCCAAGGCCGCCGGATGGGGGTTCGGCGACTTTTTCCTGCGCGTTGCACCCGTGAGCGTGCCGGTGCTGATTTGCGGGTTGTTCACCTGCTGGCTGGTTGAGAAACGCCAGTGGTTTGGCTACGGCGCGCAGCTCCCCGCCCAGGTTCGTGCCGTGCTGCACGAGTATGACGAACAAAGCCGCAGCCAGCGCCCCCGTCAGCAGACACTGGCGCTCGTTTTTCAGGGTCTTATCGGCGCCTGGTTAATCTTCGCGCTGGCGTTTCATCTGGCGGAAGTGGGCTTGATCGGCCTGTCGGTGATTATCCTCGCCACCTCGTTTACCGGCGTGACGGAGGAGCATGCGATCGGTAAAGCCTTTACCGAAGCGCTGCCTTTTACCGCGCTGCTGGCGATCTTTTTCGCCATCGTGGCGGTGATTGTCGATCAACAGCTGTTTGCGCCGATCATCCGCTATGTTCTACAGGCTGAACCCGATGCCCAGCTGTCGCTGTTCTATCTGTTTAACGGCCTGCTGTCGGCAATTTCCGACAACGTGTTTGTCGGCTCGGTGTATATCAATGAAGCCAAAACCGCCCTGCAGAACGGAGCGATCAACCAGCAGCAGTTTGAACTGCTGGCGGTGGCGATCAACACCGGCACCAACCTGCCCTCCGTCGCCACGCCAAACGGCCAGGCGGCATTCCTGTTCCTGCTCACCTCTGCGCTGGCACCACTGATAAGGCTCTCTTATGGGCGGATGGTGTGGATGGCGCTGCCGTATACGGTTGTTTTAACCGGAGTCGGCTTGCTGTGCGTCAAATTTACCCTCATTCCTTTAACGCAATGGATGCTGCAGACGGGTATACTGACGGCGCTTTAAGTGCGTAAACCGGGCGTTTCGCTGCCCGGTGGCACTTTCCGAATGATAAATATGCTATTACGTTATATTTTGCGCGCCGCTGATGGCGCGCGAAATGTTTTCGTTTACACTGCGCTTTCTATGCATGTCCCAGGGAAATGATTATGTTGAGATTTTTGAACCAATGCTCGCGCGGTCGCGGAGCGTGGTTGCTGTTGGCCCTGACCGCTTTTGCCCTCGAAATGGTGGCATTGTGGTTCCAGCATGTAATGTTGCTGAAACCCTGCGTGCTCTGCATCTATGAACGCTGTGCGCTGTTCGGCGTGATGGGCGCAGGCCTGGTGGGTGCCATCGCCCCCAAATCCCCACTGCGCTATGCGGGTATCGCTATCTGGCTGTACAGCGCCTGGAAAGGGATTGAGCTGGCCTGGGAGCACACGATGATGCAGCTGCACCCGTCACCGTTTATGACCTGCGACTTTGCCGCCCGCTTCCCGAGCTGGCTGCCGCTGGACAAATGGCTGCCGCAGGTGTTTGTCGCCTCCGGTGACTGCTCTGTGCGCCAGTGGGAGTTCCTGACGCTCGAGATGCCACAGTGGCTGGTGGGTATTTTTGTTGCCTTCTTCGTGGTGGCCCTGCTGGTGCTGATTGCCCAGCCGTTCAAACCGAAAAGACGCGATCTGTTTGGTCGGTAAACGCAAAACGGCAACCTGGTTGCCGTTTTTTTTGTTTGCGCCCTCTCCCCGTGGGAGAGAGTTGGGGTGAGGACATCAGGCCGCACACTACGCGCATAAAAAAACCCGCCTCGGCGGGTTTTTTATTATGCGCGGGTAGGATGATTCAGTATATGGTCTTCCCAGTCGCGCACCTCGGATTCCTTCACCGCAATATGGCGCACGGAAATGCGCTCGCCGTGCATCGCTGCTTTCGACCCCGTCAGCAACGGGTGCCATTTCGGCAGATCCTTTCCTTCCGCCAACAGGCGATAGGCGCAGGTCGGCGGCAGCCATTCGAAGGTCGGCAGATTATCGCGGGTCAGCTTGATGCAGTCCGGTTCGAACTCGAAGCGGCGCTCGTAGTTACGACACTGGCAGGTTTTGATGTTCAGCTGCTTACAGGCGACGTTAGTGAAGTAGATTTCGTCTGAGTCTTCGTCCATCAGCTTATGCAGGCAGCACTGGCCGCAGCCATCGCACAGTGATTCCCACTCAGCGTCGGTCATGGTCTCAAGTGTCTTGCTTTGCCAGAAAGGGATTTCGCTCATAAGAATGTCCACGCATCAAAAGAAAGCGCACCTTATAACCAGTCTGGCACCTTGATGCAAGTTTTGCCGCCCGAAAGAGGCGGCAATAAGGGATTACAGTACGCGGGTAGTCAATGCCAGTCCGTTAAAGGCCACTTCCAGCTCGTCACCATCAGACAGCGGACCCACACCTTCCGGGGTACCGGTGAGGATCACGTCGCCCGGCTTGAGGGTAAAGAAGCGGCTCATGTAGGCAATCAGCGGCACAATCTTGTGGATCATGTCGGACGTTGAGCCCAGCTGGCGCACTTCACCGTTAATCTTCAGGCTCAGGGTGGTGTTCTGCGGATCGTCTTTAAATTCAGAAACCGGGACAAACCCGGAGATCGGGCAGGAATTATCAAAGCCTTTGGCTTTTTCCCACGGCTGACCGGCTTTTTTCATTTTGCCCTGCAGATCGCGCAGGGTCAGGTCCAGCGCAACCCCATAACCGGCAATCGCCTTCTGTACATGCTCTTCAGAGGCCTGGCGTAGCGTGCCACCAATCAGCACGGCCAGCTCCACCTCGTGGTGAACCGATCCCAGACCCTGTGGCAGTGCCAGCGGCTGGCGCAGATCGCACAGCGCCGTTTCAGGTTTGATGAACAATACCGGCTCATCCGGGACCGCACTTCCCATTTCCTGAATATGCTTAGCATAATTACTGCCTACACAGACGACTTTACTTACTGGAAAATCCAGTAAGGCTCCTTGCCAGTTATGATGTTGATACATGTTAATCCCCTAAAAAGGTTTATGTCATGCTAACAGATAATTCTTAAACTATTTCTTACCCTGCTCTTCAAGATGTTGTTTGAGTAAATTCTCTTGCGGAGGAGGGAGTTGTAAATAATAGCCTTGTTCGGTTAATGCGCTTTTTACTTTTTCCAGATCGGCGTTACGCAATTGTTTACGCCCGTCGAGCGGCATCAACATCACCAGCTGCGCCTTGCCAAAGGACTTCAGCAGGGCCTCAGGCACGCGGGAGAAATCGTCCTTTTTTTCGACATAAAGATAGGTTTGATCGCGCTGGGTACTTCTGTAGATCACACAAAACATATATTTCCTCTGAATAACCGCGGAGGGTGACTTGCCTCAATATAGTTGTGACTATAACATGCCTGGTACTCTTCGGAATATCGTCGCGCTCGCGCGGCGGTTAAAAGCAAATTGAGTAAGGCCAGGATGTCAAACACGCCCATCGAGCTTAAAGGCAGTAGCTTCACCTTATCAGTGGTTCATTTGCATGAAGCAAAACCCGAGGTTATTCGTCAGGCGTTAGAAGACAAAATTGCGCAGGCGCCCGCATTTCTGAAACATGCGCCGGTGGTGATCAACGTCAGTGCGCTCGAAGCGCCGGTTAACTGGCGGCATGTGCAACAGGCAGTCTCCGCTACGGGTCTGCGCATCGTGGGCATTAGCGGCTGTAAAGATGCCGAACTGAAAGCAGAAATTGACCGTGCAGGCCTTCCGCTGCTGAACGAAGGCAAAGAAAAAGCCCCACGGACCGCCCTCCCGGAGAGCGAGCCCTCTGCTCCACCTGAGCCAGCTGTTATCCCTGTCACAAAAACACGATTTATTGATCTGCCGGTTCGTTCCGGTCAGCGCATTTATGCGCCAAACTGCGATTTGGTTGTGACCAATCACGTCAGCGCAGGTGCGGAGCTGATTGCAGACGGCAATATTCATATTTATGGCGCAATGCGCGGCCGCGCGCTGGCAGGTGCCAACGGCGAGCGCGATGCACAAATATTTTGTACCCACCTGGAGGCGGAGCTGGTCTCCATCGCAGGGGTTTACTGGCTGAGCGATAAAATCCCGGCCGAATTTTATGGCAAAGCGGCGCGTCTGCGACTGGCAGATAACGCTTTGGCCGTTCAACCGTTGAATTGATCCCTTTTTCACAAGGAATTTCTATGGCACGCATTATTGTTGTTACTTCTGGTAAAGGAGGCGTTGGCAAGACCACCTCCAGCGCGGCCATCGCAACCGGTTTAGCCCAGAAGGGTAAGAAAACCGTCGTTATCGATTTTGATATCGGTCTGCGTAACCTCGACCTGATTATGGGCTGCGAGCGCCGCGTGGTGTACGATTTCGTTAACGTGATTCAGGGTGATGCCACGCTGAATCAGGCGCTGATTAAAGATAAACGTACGGAAAATCTCTTTGTTCTCCCGGCATCTCAGACGCGCGACAAAGATGCACTGACCCGCGAAGGCGTGGAAAAAGTGCTCGATGAGCTGAAAAAGATGGAGTTCGACTTCGTGGTCTGCGACTCCCCGGCAGGCATCGAAACCGGTGCGCTGATGGCGCTGTACTTCGCCGATGAAGCGATTATCACCACCAACCCAGAAGTGTCGTCCGTACGCGACTCAGACCGTATTTTAGGGATCCTCGCCTCAAAATCCCGCCGTGCGGAAAATGGCCAGGAACCGATCAAAGAGCACCTGCTGCTGACCCGTTACAATCCGGGTCGCGTGAATAAAGGTGATATGTTGAGCATGGAAGACGTGCTGGAGATCCTGCGCATCAAACTGGTTGGCGTCATCCCGGAAGATCAGTCCGTGTTGCGTGCTTCTAACCAGGGCGAGCCGGTTATCCTCGACGTTAACGCTGACGCGGGTAAAGCCTATGCCGATACCGTGGATCGTCTGCTTGGAGACGAACGTCCTTTCCGCTTCATAGAGGAAGAGAAGAAAGGTTTCCTCAAACGCCTGTTCGGAGGATAAGTTATGGCATTACTGGACTTTTTTCTCTCACGAAAGAAAAGCACCGCCAACATCGCGAAAGAGCGACTGCAAATCATTGTCGCGGAACGCCGCCGTAGCGATGCGGAACCGCACTACCTGCCGCAGCTGCGCAAGGACATTCTGGAAGTGATTTGTAAGTACGTGCAGATCGACCCGGAAATGGTCACCGTGCAGCTGGAGCAAAAGGACGGGGATATCTCGATTCTGGAGCTCAACGTGACCCTGCCGGAAGCGGAAGAATCACGTTAGGTTTGTGCGTCCTGTAGAACGCCGGGCGGCATTGCGCTTGCCCGGCCTACAACATCCACGCTTACTGCGGATACTCTTCCAGCAAGGCCTTCAGACGATCGGCCATCAATTCCCCACGCCAGCCTGAAATTAACTCCGGCTGTCCATTTGGCGTTTTGAGCTTCCAGTGTACGTTCAGCAACTGGTTGATCTGACGACGTGACGCCAGCAGTTCGGCGCTGATTTTGCTCTCGGTGGCCACTTCCTGTACCAGCGCTTTAATCGCCTTAAACGCTTTACGATAGCCCGGCATATCCATCAGATTCAGCAGCGGTTCTGGCAGTTCATCTTCCGGTAACGCCTGGGCTTTAGCCACCAGCGCCAGCAAGGTTTTGCCGTGGAAGCGGATCTCGGAGCCTGACAAACCGATGCTGTCCAGTTCACCCAGGCTTGAAGGCATGTAACGCGCCACGCCCCACAGATGCTCCTCACGGACCACGAAATTCACCGCCAGATCGCGCTCCCGCGCCTTACGCAGACGCCAGTCGGCAAGCAACTGCAGGCAGGCCAACTGACGGGTACGCAGCTGCCAGGCGTTGCTGATGTCGCGCCAGGCGTCTTTTGGGTCGGTAATCTCCTTACGACGCTGCTGGGTCATACGGCACTCATCCAGTGCCGCAGGTAACCAACCAGAGGCCTCGGCCTCCTGCATCAGCTGGCCGGCAATCGGCAGCAGATAGAACACATCCGCCGCCGCGTAGTCGAGCTGACGCACGGTCAGCGGGCGCGCCAGCCAGTCGGTGCGGGATTCGCTCTTGTCGATAACCAGTCCCGTATACTCTTCGACCATAGCGGCAAAGCCCCAGGACAGCGGACGACCGGCAAACGCCGCCAGGATCTGGGTGTCGATCAGCGGCTGCGGCATGATGCCGAAGGTATTAAGGAAAACTTCCAGATCTTCACTTCCGGCATGCAGGAATTTGGTGATAGCCGTATTCAGCAGCAGCGCACGCATCGGTTCCCAGTCGGTGATGCCCAGCGGATCGATCAGCGACACATGTTTGCCGTCGTACAGTTGGATCAGTCCCAGTTGCGGATAATAGGTGCGGGTACGAACAAATTCGGTATCCAGAGCGATGGCAGGTGCGTCGCGAGTGACATCGCACAGGGAAGCCAGCTCGTCATTGGTGGTGATCATCTGGTAGTTCAAATCATTTTCTCTTTAGTTTGCACCCATAAAAAAACGCCGGCGTAGCCAGCGTTCTGGAGTGACTAGCACGAAGCTCAGCCTTTATTGTCCACTTTGGCACGCGCTTCGTCACGTAATTCTCGTCGTAATATCTTCCCGACGTTGGATTTGGGCAGTTCATCGCGAAACTCCACCAGCTTCGGTACTTTATAGCCGGTCAGCTGGCGACGGCAGAAGGTGACCAGCGCCTCTTCGGTCAGTGCCGGATCTTTCTTCACGACAAAGATTTTCACCGTTTCGCCACTGCTGCCCGCAGGCACGCCCACTGCCGCCACTTCCTGCACGCCAGTATGCTGCATCACCACGTCTTCAATTTCATTAGGATAGACGTTAAATCCGGAGACCAGGATCATATCTTTCTTACGATCGACAATGCGCAGGAAACCTTCGTCATCCATCACCGCAATGTCGCCGGTATACAGCCAGCCGTCTTTGATGATTTCATCGGTGGCATCCGGGCGCTGCCAGTAGCCCAGCATCACCTGCGGCCCCTTCACACACAGCTCGCCGGGTTCGCCATGGGGCACTTCGTTACCCTCGTCATCCACCAGCTTCGCTTCGGTGGAAGGCACCGGCAGGCCGATGCTGCCACTGTGGTAGTCGATATCATGCGGGTTGACGCTCACCAGCGGAGCACATTCGGTCAGGCCGTAGCCTTCAAGCAGATACTGACCGGTCAGCTTCACCCAACGATCGGCGACCGCCTGCTGAACCGGCATTCCGCCGCCAGCGGAAAGGTGCAGCGTCGAGAAGTCCAACTGCTGAAACTCTTTGTTGTTAAGCAGGGCGTTAAACAGCGTGTTGACCCCGGTCATGGCGGTAAACGGATATTTTGCTAGCTCTTTCACCAGCCCCGGAATATCACGCGGGTTGGTGATCAGCACGTTTTGCCCGCCAAGCTCGATAAACAGCAGGCAGTTCATGGTCAGGGCAAAAATGTGATACAGCGGCAGCGCGGTGATCACCAACTCTTTGCCGCGATGCAGCAGCGGGCCGTAAGTGGCATTGACCTGCTCGAGGTTGGCCAGCATGTTACGGTGGGTCAGCATCGCCCCTTTCGCCACACCTGTCGTGCCGCCGGTATATTGCAGGAACGCCAGATCCTGCGGCACCACTTCCGGCTTCACGTACTGCATCCGGTAGCCATTGTGCAGCGCGCGGCGGAAGGAGATGGCATCCGGCAGGTGGTATTTTGGCACCAGCCGTTTAACGTACTTGACGACGAAGTTGACCAGCGTCCCTTTGGCGGTAGAAAGTTGGTCGCCCATGCGCGTCAGAATGACGTGTTTCACCTGGGTATTGTTAACCACTTTTTCCAGCGTGTGGGCAAAGTTCGAGACAATCACAATGGCCGCCGCACCGCTGTCGTTGAGCTGATGCTCCAGTTCGCGCGGGGTATACAGCGGGTTGACGTTAACCACGATCATGCCCGCACGCAGGATGCCGAACAGCGCGACCGGATACTGCAGCAGGTTAGGCATCATTAATGCCACCCGGTCACCTTTTTGCAGACCCAAACCTTGTTGCAGATAGGCCGCAAAAGCCCGACTACGCTCTTCCAGCTTGCGGAAGGTCATCACCTCGCCCATGTTCACAAAGGCGGGCTGATCGGCGTAACGCGCGACGGAGTGTTCAAACAGTTCAACCAGGGATTGATAACGGTCAGGGTTTATCTCAGCGGGGACATCCGCAGGATAACGGTTAAGCCAAACCTTCTTCACTACTTCACCTCTGAAATGCGTGTTCGTCGTCATCACAACCCCGGTTAATATACAAGTCGTTAACATAATATTAACTCAGCGTACCAGTTTAAAAATTGTCCGGATTTAAGGTTGCGAAGCGCGTCACTATTTATTTTTGTTATAACCGTCGAAAATGCGAAACAGCGGACGCGCCGCTGTTTCGTTTTCATTAATAACAACAGGTTATTCGGTGACTATGGTCCGAACCTCGGCGGGTCCGCCGTATCCTGCCCAGCCGCCATAACCACCGTAGCCGCCATAGCGCCATGGATGCGGTCCCCAATACCAGGGATCAATCGGCTGCGGCGGCATCATGACCTGCTGCGTCACGCGCCAGCGTTTGTAACCGTTGGCCTGCATGGTCATAAATTTATACGGCGTGTTGCCAATTTTGCCCTGCACTGCGCCGGTGATCGGGCCGACAACGGTAACCAAATGCCCGCGGAAATCCACCGGGTCGAGGAAACCGTTCAGATCGGCATAGATCCGCCCGCGTGAGGCTTCACCCAGTACCGGTCGCGCACCGCTATCCAGCGGGACGGTGGCAATTTCCAGACGCGTTTTACCCTGCTGGTTTTCCACCCCAACCACTTTACCGCCGAAGCGCGCTTCCTGGCCGACGTACAGCTCCGGTGCGTTCATCACCCGAACCAGATCCTGCTGCGGCGTTGGGCTGCTGCCCTGGATCGCATCAGGAACCGAAACACACCCGCTCAGGGCCAGGGTTAATGCCCCCACCGCCAGCAGGCGAACTACGCTTTGTTGAACCGCCATATGCGACTCCTTTTCTCAGATTCTATTACTGAGATTCACGCCCGGCCCGGAAGTTTCTTCCACGCTACGGTGTTTCGCAAATAAACCGGCTCGGCGTTCTCGACCGCGACGGTTTGCCCGGCTGCCAGCAGCTGACAGGCAATCGGCAGCATATCTTCTGCGGCAGGCAGTAACATCTTGCCATCGACCAGCGTCAAACCGCTGTCGTTGGCCATCTCTGGCCATGCCACCCAGCCGGTTCCCACCGTCGCCCATTCGCCTGAAAGGTGCTTCATGCGCTCGCCAGCCGCGTCAGGTGTCAGCACTGCTTCGCTCGCTTCGCCGTGCCAGACGCCCTGCTCATCGCGGGTGTACTCAGCCCAGTAGACTTCGCCCATTCGCGCGTCAATGGCTGCCAGCACGCGGGTTGCCCCGGTGCTGCGCCACGCGCCCTGCGCCATGGTAACCAGCGTCGAAACGCCAATCATCGGCAGTTCAGCGCCCAGCGCCAGCCCCTGCGCAATGCCAATACCAATGCGCACGCCGGTAAAGCTACCGGGGCCACGGCCATAGGCCAGAGCATCAAGGTTTTGCAGGGAGGAGTTGCCTTCGGTGAGGATCATCTTCACCAAAGGCAGGATACGTTGGGTATGTTCCCGGGCGCACTCTTCGAAATGAGCACAAATAGCACCGTCGTTCCACAGGGCAACAGAGCAGGCCTCTGTGGCGGTATCAATAGCCAGAATTCGCATTCGTTGTCGCGCTCTCGCAAGGGTCAGTCACAAAATGGCGCATATTTTAGCACACCCCAGGGCAAATTACTCCGTCCGGGTCGCCGCAAGGAAGCGCACGGCGCGATCGATGTCGCGGGTACGTGGCGCAGGCGGCAGGCTGGCGATAAAAGTCGCACCGTAAGGGCGCATCACCAGCCGGTTGTCGCAGATCACCAGCACCCCGCGATCGTCCACGTCACGAATCAGACGTCCAACACCCTGCTTGAGGGTGATGACGGCATCCGGGAGTTGCACTTCGTCGAACGGATCGCCCCCGCGCAGACGGCAATCTTCCATTCGCGCCTTCAGCAGCGGATCATCCGGCGAGGTGAAGGGCAGTTTATCGATGATCACCAGCGACAGCGCATCGCCGCGCACGTCCACCCCTTCCCAGAAGCTGCTGGTCGCCACCAGCAGAGCATTGCCCGCGCTGACAAACTGCTGGAGCAGCTGGCCTTTGCTGGTTTCACCCTGCAGCAGCACTGGCAGGGTCATGGTCGCACGAAATTGTTCGGCCAGATCGCGCATCATGGCGTGCGAGGTGCACAACATAAAGCAGCGGCCATTGTTGGCTTCGATAAGCGGTTTTAGCATTGCGGCCAGGTGACGGGCCGCCCCCGGCTGATTGGGCAGCGGCAGGTTGCGCGGTACGCACAGCAGCGCCTGGGTGGCGTAATCAAACGGGCTGGGCAGCAGCAACGATTCCGCCTGCTCGATACCCAGCCGCTCCGTAAAGTGATGCAGATCGTCGTTTACCGACAGCGTCGCCGAGGTAAAAATCCAGCTACCCGGTTTTTGTGCCATCACCTCTTTGAACTTATCGGCCACGGTCAGCGGCGTCAGGGCGAGGGTGAAATGGCGGGAGTTGCATTCGTACCAATAGCTGTAGCCCGGCTGGTTAAACTCTTTTAAGCGTTTCAGGCGCGTGCGATATAGCGTGGCGCGTTCAAAGGCAGCGTCCAGCAAGGCCGAGCGGCCCAGCGACAGCCTGGCCACGTCGTAACAGAGCTCCAGCGCGTCGTCGAGTAACAGCAGCGCACGCTGGATATGCTTGTCGGCCAGCAGCTCACGCAGATTGCCGCGATAGCCCGGGTCGCCGAGCTGCATGCGAAAATCCTGCGTACTTTGCGCCAGACGGTCGGCGCACTTTTGCAGTTGCTGGGTATCTTTCAGTTCGGTGCGATACGCAATAGTGAAATCTTTGGCCAGGTCCAGCAGCTGGCGGCTGGAGAGCGACTGACCGAAATACTGGCTGGCGATATCGGGGAGCTGATGGGCTTCATCGAAGATTAAGACGTCGGCCTCGGGAATTAACTCACCAAAACCGCTCTCTTTGACCACCATATCGGCCAGAAACAGGTGATGGTTGACCACCACCACGTCGGCGTCCATCGCCGTTTTACGCGCTTTGACCACGAAACAGTCTTTGTACAGCGGGCAGTCGCTGCCCAGACAGTTGTCGTTGGTGCTGGTGACCAGCGGCCAGACGGGGGCATCTTCGGCCACGCTGGCGCAGGTGCTGATATCGCCGTCGAGGGTCTGGTTGGCCCAGCTGCGCAGAATAATGACGTCGCTGAGGGTTTGTACCGGCAGGTCGCCGCCCGCCAGCGCCTGCTGATCAAGGCGTTCGAGACACAGGTAGTTGGAGCGCCCTTTCAGCAGCGCCAGACGGCCTTTGTACTTGAGGGCCTTTGCCACCGTCGGCAGGTCGCGACTGTAGAGCTGATCCTGCAGGGCTTTCGATCCCGTGGAGATGATCACTTTCTTTTTAGCGCGCAGCGCAGGCGCCAGATAGGCGTAGGTTTTACCGGTACCGGTACCCGCTTCCACCACCAGCGGTTGGCCGCTGTTGATGGCTTTGGCGACCGCGTGCGCCATCTGACGCTGCGGCTCGCGCGGCTTAAAACCGGGAATTGCCTGCGCTAATTGCCCATCTGCTAAGAAATCGTCTGCCACTCTGCCCCCTGTATTTTTGCACAGGGGATTATGTCAGGCCACTCGCCCTGGCGCCAGTCGAGAGTGACGCGGGCAAAACAATATGGCAGTCTTGGCCGCTGAAATTTACAAAAACGAGGAATCGTAAATGACAATTGTGCGCATTGATGCTGAAGCCCGCTGGTCCGATGTGGTTATCCACAATCAGACCCTGTACTACACCGGCGTACCGGCGAATCTGGACGCTGACGCGTGTGAGCAGACCGCCAACACCCTGGCACAGATTGACGCAGTGCTGGAGAAACAGGGCAGCGACAAATCCCGCATTCTGGATGCGACGATATTTCTGGCGAATAAAGACGATTTCGCGGCGATGAACAAAGCGTGGGATGCGTGGGTGGTGGCAGGTCACGCGCCTGTACGCTGCACGGTACAGGCGACGCTGATGAAACCGCAGTATAAGGTTGAGATTAAGATTATCGCCGCGGTATAAGGCGCGTTACTCTTCTTCTTCATCCTCAAAACGCGCCACAATCCGTTCACCGGTGTGGGTGGCGCGTAACTCAGCTGCGACCTTAGTAATGGCCTCCCCGCTGCTCATCCCATTGGACATCAGCTCCTGAATGCGCTCGACGGCCTTTTGTTGCTGCTCATGGCTCAGTGAAGGTAAACCTGCAAACATCGTCAACTCCTGCTAAATTATCAACGCTAATTATTTCACGCTGCCCGGTAGTATGCCACCGATGAACCCGTTATCCCCCACTGTTTTGACATTACCGTGGCGCCCCGACGCCGCAGAATTCTGGTTTGCGCCGATAAGCCATCTGCCGTGGGCGATGCTGCTGCATTCTGGCCATGCAGATCACCCCTACAGCCGCTTTGATATCCTGGTGGCTGAGCCGCGCACCACGCTGGTGACGCACGGTGCGCAGACGCTCATCAATGACGTCGCCTCCGACGCCTGTCCGCTGACGTTACTGCAGCAGGCTATTGACGCGATAGGCCAGCCCGTCACACCTAATCCCGATCTGCCCTTCCAGGGTGGGGCACTCGGTTTATTCGGTTACGATCTCGGACGCCGCTTCGAACAGCTGCCGGAACAGGCTGCGCACGATATCACCCTGGCCGATATGGCCGTGGGCTTGTACGACTGGGCGCTGATCGTCGATCACCACAAACAGCAGGTGTCGCTGGTCTGTCATGGCGATGCGGCGGCCCGGCTGGCGTGGTTGGAATCCCGCCGCTCGCCTGAGAATGTCCCCGCATTCCGGCTGACCTCCGGCTGGCAGGCCAATATGACCGAGGCCGAGTACCGGCAGAAATTCGATCAGGTGCAGGCTTTTCTGCACAGCGGCGACTGTTACCAGGTTAACCTCGCTCAGCGTTTTCAGGCCCGCTACGAAGGCGATGAGTGGCAGGCGTTTACCCTTCTGAATGCCAATAATCGTGCGCCGTTCAGCGCCTTTTTGCGCCTTGATGAAGGGGCGATCCTGAGCCTGTCGCCGGAACGCTTTATTCATCTGGCGGAAGGCACTATCCAGACTCGCCCCATTAAAGGCACCCTGCCGCGGCTGGCGGATGCTGAGGCCGACCGCCAGCAGGCACAAAAACTGGCCGCCTCGCCAAAAGATCGCGCCGAAAATCTGATGATTGTCGATCTGATGCGTAACGATATTGGCCGGGTGGCGGAACCCGGCAGCGTGCGGGTGCCGGAACTGTTCGTCGTGGAGCCCTTCCCCGCCGTGCACCATCTGGTGAGCACCATCACCGCCCGATTGCCGCCCACGCGTACCGCCTGCGATCTGCTGCGCGCCGCCTTTCCCGGCGGATCGATTACCGGCGCGCCTAAAGTGCGGGCGATGGCGATCATTGACGAACTGGAACCGCACCGGCGGAATGCCTGGTGCGGCAGCATCGGCTACCTCAGCCTGTGCGGCGGCATGGATACCAGCATTACCATTCGCACGCTGACCGCGTTTAACGGAGAGCTTTACTGCTCAGCGGGTGGTGGGATTGTCGCCGACAGCCAGGCCGCGGCGGAGTACCAGGAAACGTTTGATAAAGTGAACCGCATTTTGCAGCAACTGGAGTCTTAACCAATGGATACCCGCAACCTGACCCTCGACGATTTTTTATCGCGTTTTCAGCTGTTACGCCCGCAGGTTAATAAATCCTCGCTGAACCAGCGCCAGGCCGCGGTGTTGATCCCAGTCGTGCGTCGGGAGCAGCCAGGACTGCTGCTTACCCGCCGCTCGTCGCAGATGCGTAAACACGCTGGTCAGGTGGCGTTTCCCGGCGGAGCGGTGGACAGCACCGATGCCTCGTTAATTGCCGCCGCACTGCGCGAGGCGCAGGAGGAAGTCGCGATCCCACCGGAGAAAGTCGAGGTGATTGGCGTGCTGCCCCCGGTGGACAGCGTCACCGGCTTTCAGGTGACGCCGGTGGTCGGCATTATCCCCCCGGATTTGCACTACCACGCCAGCGTGGACGAAGTGGAATCGGTGTTTGAAATGCCGCTGATCGAAGCCCTGCGTTTGAGCCGTTATCATCCGCTGGATATTCAACGTCGTGGGCACGAACATCGGGTCTGGCTTTCGTGGTATCAGCATTATTTTGTCTGGGGCATGACGGCCGGAATTATTCGTGAGCTGGCGCTACAGATCGGCCTGAAACCTTGACTATACTTTACATTCGTACTTTTTTTACGCCTTTGCGATCGCCCTCTCGCTATTAGTTATTCCGGCCTTAGCCATTAGTTAAATTCATGTGAATAGTTGAGCTGACGGCCGGTATCCCTCATACACTATGCGCAGTTATTACATCGTTACTGGAAACCCGGTAACCCTGTCAGGAGTGTTAAAGTGATTAGTATATTCGACATGTTCAAAGTGGGTATTGGCCCCTCTTCTTCCCACACTGTAGGGCCGATGAAGGCCGGTAAACAGTTCGTCGATGACCTGGTCGAAAAAGGATTACTGGATAGCGTTACCCGCGTGGCCGTGGATGTGTACGGCTCGCTCTCTTTAACGGGTAAAGGCCACCACACCGATATCGCCATTATTATGGGTCTGGCTGGCAATATGCCGGCCACCGTAGATATTGACGCCATTCCGGCGTTTATTCGCGACGTGGAAACACGTGGCCGTCTGCTGCTGGCGAACGGCCAGCATGAAGTCGATTTCCCGCACGATGACGGGATGCGTTTTCGCAGCGACAACCTCTCGCTGCACGAAAACGGTATGCAGATCCATGCCTTCAACGGCGAGAAAGTGGTCTATAGCAAAACCTATTACTCTATCGGCGGTGGTTTTATCGTCGACGAGGAGCATTTCGGCAACGATGCTGCCAGCGATGTCAACGTGCCGTATCCGTTCAAATCAGCGAAAGAGATGCTCGATTACTGCAACGAGACCGGCATGTCGCTCTCCGGCATGGTGATGCAGAACGAACTGGCGCTGCACAGCAAGCAAGAGATTGAAGACTATTTCGCCGATATCTGGAAAACCATGCGGGCCTGTATCGATCGCGGCATGAATACCGAAGGCGTGTTGCCGGGTCCATTGCGCGTACCGCGTCGTGCCTCGGCGCTGCGTCGCATGCTGGTGACCACCGATAAATACTCCAACGATCCAATGAACGTGGTGGACTGGGTCAACATGTTTGCCCTGGCAGTGAACGAAGAGAACGCCGCCGGCGGACGTGTCGTCACCGCCCCAACTAACGGTGCTTGCGGGATCGTGCCAGCCGTGCTGGCCTATTACGACCACTTTATCGAACCGGTTACCCCGGAAAGTTACATTCGTTACTTCCTCGCCTCCGGTGCAGTGGGTGTGCTGTACAAGATGAACGCTTCGATTTCCGGTGCGGAAGTGGGTTGTCAGGGTGAAGTTGGCGTGGCCTGTTCGATGGCGGCTGCAGGCCTGGCAGAACTGCTGGGCGCAAGCCCTGAGCAGGTGTGCGTGGCGGCAGAGATCGGCATGGAACATAACCTCGGTCTGACCTGCGACCCGGTTGCCGGTCAGGTGCAGGTGCCCTGCATCGAACGTAACGCCATCGCCTCGGTAAAAGCGATTAACGCCACCCGCATGGCGATGCGCCGTACCAGCGAGCCGCGCGTATCGCTGGATAAGGTTATCGAAACCATGTACGAAACCGGCAAGGACATGAACGCCAAATACCGCGAAACCTCCCGCGGCGGCCTGGCTATTAAGGTGCAGTGCGACTAACCCTCACGCTTTCGCGGTGGGTTTCGTTTCTCATACTCCCTACGCCCATCTGATACAGATGGGCGAAATTGCCCCCCTTTTCTCGTTAGCCGAAAAATTGCCCACTACACTACCTCTGTTGCCATGGGCATATGCACCCGTGGCTTTTGGGATGGCCGTGGCATGCAAACAGCGCAGACGATCATTAAAAATTATCGCCGCAAGCGTATCATCGTCTGTGCGTCGCTTTCACTTCTCACCCTGCTCACCACGCTGGGTTGCAGTTTTATTTCACAGCGCAATTTAAATCAGCAAACCACCGCCACCTTCGTCAATCACGCCGTCGAAACGCTGGAAAAAATCCTCTTGCCGATTCAGGCCGGGCGGGCCATCGTCGAGCCGTTGCTCGGCAGGCCCTGCCTGGAGGTCAATTTTCTCCTGCGCAAGCAGGCCGCATCCCTGCAATCCGTTCGCTCTATTGGCCTGATCCAGAAGGGTATTCTTTATTGCTCCAGCACCTTTGGCCGCCGTGATATTCCCATTCGCCAGTTTCTGCCCCAGTTGCCCTCCGCCGAGCCGCTGCTGCTGCTGACCACCGACCAGGCGCTGCTGACCGGTAGCCCGGTTCTGATCCAGTGGTATCCGGCACCCGGTAAAAGTGATGACGGCATCATACAGATTGTGAATATCGATTTGATTGCCCGGATGCTGCTGGAGCCGCTGCTACCGATAATCAGTGACGTCAGGCTAAGCGTAGGCGGTAAGCATCTCAGCTATTTCAGCCAGCTCTCAGATACGCTGGAGTTTGACAATCATGACCGTATCTTTCAGCAAACCTCGAAAAAATTCCCTTTCACGATAACCGTCAGCGGCCCTGGCTCAAGCGCGCTGGCGCTGGAATACCTGCCGAAGCAACTTCCGCTGGCCGTGATCTTTAGCATGCTGGTTGGCTATATCGCCTGGCTTGCGACCGCCAGCCGCATGAGCTTTACCTGGGAAATCAACATGGGGCTGGCCGCGGGGGAATTTGAGCTGTTTTGCCAGCCGCTGGTGAATGCGCAAACCCAGCGCTGCGTGGGGGTGGAGATCCTGCTGCGCTGGAACAATCCGCGCCAGGGATGGATTTCGCCAGAAATTTTTATTCCGCTGGCCGAAGAGCATAACCTGATCGTCCCGCTAACCCGCTTTGTGCTGATTGAAACCGTGCGCCACCTTGCCATGTTCCCCACCGCACGGGATTTTCATATCGGCATCAACGTGGCAGCCAGCCATTTTCGCGACGGCGTGCTGTTGCAGGATCTGAATCGTGTCTGGTTCAGCGCGAAACCCACCCAGCAGTTGATGGTTGAACTGACAGAACGCGACTCGCTGCTGGAGGTGGATTATCTCATCGTCGACGAGTTGCACCGCAAGGGTGTGAAGCTGGCAATTGATGATTTTGGCACGGGCACCAACTCGCTCTCCTGGCTGGAAAAACTCAACCCGGAAGTGCTGAAAATCGACAAGTCGTTTACCGCTGCTATCGGGACTGATGCGGTGAACTCAACGGTGACGGACATTATTATTGCGCTGGGTCAGCGGCTGAATATCGAACTGGTGGCTGAGGGGGTTGAGACAAAGGATCAGGCGAGTCATCTTCGCCGTCACGGGGTCAATATTTTGCAGGGGTTCTTGTATGCAGAGCCGATGCCACTGCGCCATTTCCCGAAGTGGCTGGCGGAGAACACGCCTCCGCCAGCCTCACATCATCAGCCGATAATGCAGTTTATACCGTAGTGCCGGCCTGATTACTCTTCATCGTCATGGGCGGATTGCTCTTTAACAATGCGCACCAGATCAACACGGTAATCATTGGCAGTGACGATGGTGATCTTCAGCGGCGGTAATTCAAGCACATCGCCGCTGCGCGGGATCTGGCCGTTGATGGCAATCACTAGCCCTGCAACCGTGGCGATATCGTCATCGTGGTTGGTCAGGTGCTCCAGGCCCAGCGTCTGCTGCAACGCGTGAATATCGGTTGAACCTTTAACTAACCAGCCGCCATCGTCATTGATAATTTCCGGCGTTTCGTCAGCATCCGGGAACTCACCGGCAATGGCTTCCAGCACGTCCAGCGGCGTAACGAGGCCTTGTACCACACCAAACTCGTTGGTCACGATAACAAAGCTGCCTCGGGCACGGCGCAGCACGCCAAGCAGATTGATCGGGTCGAGCGTTTCCGGCACCACGATTGCCGGCGTTGCGGCAGCAATGGATTCGACGTCGCCGCCCTCTTCCAGCGCCACCAGCATCTCTTTCGCACGCACCACACCGATCACTTCGTCCAGCTCACCGCGACATACCGGGAACAGGCTGTGCGGTGACGAGAGCAACTGCTGGCGAATTTCTGCCACGCTGAGGCTGGCATCGACCCAACTGATTTCACCGCGCGGTGTCATGATGCCGCGCAGGGAGCGCGAGGCCAGCGACAGTACGCCGTTAATCATATAACGCTCTTCTTCGACAAACGCGCCTTCCGGCACCGGCACAGGGATATGGTTTTCGCTATCCTGCTGCACCTGAGCCTGACGGCGACCGCCCATCAGACGCAAAATCGCATCGGCGGTACGGGCACGCAGCGGCTGATTCGACTGCTGGCGAATAAAGTTGCGGCTGGCAATCTGGTTAAACATCTCAATAAGGATGGAGAAACCAATAGCAGCGTACAGATAGCCTTTAGGAATATGGAAACCGAAACCTTCTGCGACCAGGCTCAGACCGATCATCAGCAGGAAGCTCAGACAGAGCACAACCACCGTCGGGTGCTGGTTAACGAATCGCGTCAGCGGTTTCGAGGCCAGCAGCATCACCGCCATCGCAATAATGACCGCAGCCATCATCACCGGCAGGTGGCTCACCATCCCCACCGCAGTGATCACCGCGTCGAGGGAGAACACCGCATCCAGCACCACAATCTGCATCACTACTACCCAGAAGCTGGCGTAGCCTTTACCGTGTCCACCGTCATGCTGACGGTTTTCGAGTCGCTCATGGAGTTCTGTTGTGGCCTTGAACAGCAGGAATAGCCCCCCCACCAGCATAATCAGGTCGCGCCCTGAGAAGGTAAAGTTGAAGGCGGTAAACAGCGGCTGCGTGAGCGTGACCATCCACGAGATCACCGACAGCAGCGCAAGACGCATGATCAGTGCCAGCGACAGGCCGATCAGTCGGGCTTTATCACGCTGTTTTGGCGGCAGTTTGTCCGCAAGGATAGCGATAAAGACGAGGTTATCGATGCCGAGTACGATCTCCAGCACGACCAGCGTGAGTAGCCCCACCCAGATCTGCGGGTCCATTAATAATTCCATGACAAGCTCCTGCTAAAGGAATGACTAAACGGCGCCGCTGAAAATTCGGGCGAAGCGTTAAAAGACGTAGAAAGTGAGTGGCGTGAATCGCCGATAAGGCTGGCCAGAGCTGGCCGGATTAATGACTGGCGTCGGTGACGGTCCATACAGTGGGCTACTGCCCTATACTCCTGACAATGAAATGGAGGGTAAACATATCAGAGACATGTGCTTATTGGCAAAGATTTACTTTCCTTTGCAAACAGATGTTTCAGCATTTTTTTGCGCACAGAATTATCTTATAGGCTTAGGCTAAATTACGGATCTTCATCACATAAATTATTTTTTCACTGTCTAAAATAAATCGCGTACGTCTTAGTTAATTAGACTCTAACCCTTATCTGAATCGATTCGCTGTTTCGAAGATGAATTCTGATGCCCTCGTCACACAGGTGCATAAACGATAATAAAAGGAGGTAGCAAGTGACCATTGCTATTGTAATAGGCACACATGGCTGGGCCGCAGAGCAGTTACTTAAAACCGCAGAAATGTTGTTAGGCGAGCAGGAAAACGTCGGCTGGATCGATTTCGTTCCCGGTGAAAACGCCGAGACGCTGATTGAGAAATATACGGCCCAACTCGAAAAACTGGATACCGGCAGTGGCGTGCTGTTCCTCGTCGATACCTGGGGTGGCAGTCCGTTCAACGCCGCCAGCCGTATTGTTGTCGATAAAGAACAGCACGAAGTCGTGGCTGGGGTAAATATCCCGATGTTGGTTGAAACGCTGATGGCGCGTGATGACAACCCGAGCTTTGACGAACTGGTGGCATTAGCCGTCGAAACCGGTCGCGAAGGCGTGAAAGCGCTAAAAGCAAAACCGGTCGAGAAAGCCGCACCGGTTGCCGCCCCTGTGGCCGCTAAAGCTGCAGCGCCCCTCAAGCCCATGGGCCCGAACGATTACATGCAGATTGGCCTTGCACGAATCGATGACCGCCTGATCCATGGCCAGGTAGCAACACGCTGGACCAAAGAGACCAACGTACAGCGCATTATTGTTGTCAGCGACGAAGTTGCCGCCGATACGGTGCGTAAAACCCTTCTGACTCAGGTCGCTCCTCCAGGCGTAACCGCGCACGTGGTGGATGTCGCCAAAATGATCCGCGTCTATAACAACCCGAAATATGCAGGCGAGCGCATCATGCTCCTGTTTACCAACCCAACGGACGTCGAACGCGTTGTCGAAGGCGGCGTTAACATTACTTCCGTCAACATTGGGGGTATGGCGTTCCGGCAGGGCAAAACCCAGGTGAACAACGCGATTTCAGTCGATCAGAATGATATCGAAGCATTTAAAAAACTGAATGCCCGCGGTATTGAACTGGAAGCCCGTAAGGTTTCCACCGATCAGAAACTGAAAATGATGGATTTAATCAGCAAAGTTGGGAACTAACCCTGCGCTGATTTTCACATAAAGCTTAAGTTATAGGAGAAGTACAATGGAGATTACCACTCTTCAGATTGTGCTGGTGTTCGTCGTAGCGTGTATTGCCGGTATGGAATCCGTACTTGATGAATTTCAGTTTCACCGTCCGCTGGTCGCCTGTACGTTAATTGGCGCCGTTCTCGGCGATATGAAAACCGGTATCATCATCGGTGGTACGCTGGAAATGATCGCCCTCGGCTGGATGAACATCGGTGCGGCGGTTGCGCCGGACGCCGCGCTGGCATCCATCATCTCGACCGTTCTGGTTATCGCCGGTCATCAGAACATCGGCGCTGGTATCGCGCTGGCAATCCCACTGGCTGCAGCCGGTCAGGTACTGACCATTATCGTTCGTACCATCACCGTTGCCTTCCAGCATGCGGCGGATAAGGCGGCCGACAACGGAAACCTGACGGCATTGTCCTGGATCCACGTCTCCTCCCTGTTCCTGCAAGCAATGCGTATCGCAATCCCTGCGGTTATCGTAGCAGTGTCCGTTGGCACCAGCGAAGTCCAGGGTCTCCTGAATGCCATTCCTGAAGTGGTCACCAGCGGTCTGAACATTGCCGGTGGCATGATCGTGGTTGTCGGTTACGCAATGGTCATCAACATGATGCGTGCGGGCTACCTGATGCCGTTCTTCTATCTCGGTTTTGTTACCGCGGCGTTTACTAACTTTAACCTCGTGGCGTTGGGTGTGATTGGTGCAGTTATGGCCATCCTCTATATCCAACTGAGCCCGAAATATAACCGCGTCGCGGGTGCACCAGCGCAGGCTGCTGGCAACAACGATCTCGATAACGAACTGGACTAGCAGGTGAGCGAAATGGTTGATATGACAAAAACTACCCCGGAGAAGAAACTCACTCCGAGTGATATTCGTGGCGTATTCATTCGTTCTAACCTGTTCCAGGGTTCATGGAACTTCGAACGTATGCAGGCGCTGGGCTTTTGCTTCTCCATGGTACCGGCGATCAAACGCCTGTATCCGGAAAATAACGAAGCGCGTCGCCAGGCGATTAAACGTCACCTGGAATTCTTTAACACCCATCCGTACGTTGCGGCCCCGGTTCTCGGTGTGACGCTGGCGATGGAAGAGCAGCGTGCCAATGGCGCAGAGATTGACGATGGTGCCATCAACGGGATCAAAGTTGGTTTGATGGGGCCGCTGGCAGGCGTGGGTGACCCGATCTTCTGGGGTACCGTGCGTCCGGTCTTTGCAGCACTGGGAGCGGGTATTGCGATGAGCGGGAGCCTGCTGGGTCCCCTGCTGTTCTTTATCCTGTTTAACGCCGTCCGTCTGGCAACCCGTTACTACGGCGTGGCATACGGCTACCGTAAAGGCATCGACATCGTTAAAGATATGGGCGGCGGCTTCCTGCAGAAACTGACTGAGGGGGCGTCGATTCTGGGCCTGTTTGTCATGGGGGCACTGGTTAACAAGTGGACCCACGTCAACATACCGCTGGTGGTCTCGACGATCACCGGTCAGGATGGTCAGACCCGCGTCACCACCGTACAGACGATCCTCGATCAGCTGATGCCGGGCCTGGTTCCGCTGCTGCTGACCTTCGCCTGTATGTGGCTGCTGCGTAAGAAAGTTAACGCCCTTTGGATTATCGTTGGCTTCTTCGTCATCGGTATTGTTGGCTACGCTATCGGCCTGCTGGGCCTGTAAGTTTTGACCTGATAAACCGGGGGCTTGTCTGCCCCCGGTTTTTTTTATCTGGAGGATGAATGACGATCACGGACATCGTACTGGTACTGTTTATTGTTGCTCTTCTGGCGTATGCCATTTACGACGAATTGATCATGCCCCGCCGCAACGGCAAGACGTTGCTCACTGTCCCTCTTCTGCGCCGTGGCCGCGTTGATGCGGTGATTTTCGCCGGTCTGCTGATGATCCTGATTTATAACAACGTGATGAGCCAGGGTGCTTTATTAACCACATGGTTATTATGTGTGCTGGCATTAATGGCCTTTTATCTGTTCTGGCTTCGCGCGCCGAAAATAATCTTTAAAAGCGCTGGATTCTTTTTCGCCAACGTCTGGATAGAATATAACCGTATTAAAGAGATGAATTTATCTGAAGATGGCGTACTGGTGATGCAATTAGAGCAACGACGCCTGCTTGTTCGGGTACGAAATATAGACGACCTGGAAAGAATATACAAATTACTTGTTAAAGTTCAATGAGTTAAAGAAATAGCAATGGCTATATTATGGTGTGCTTTTCGCAATCGATTATAGCCAAAGCTATATTATTTAACCTTAATGACGATATGTTTTTAACGATATCTTTACCAATTAATCTTAATGAAAATCGTTATCATTTAGTTAATTTAATAATACATCTCTGTTGTTGTTTTACATTCTCATAATATGTTAAGGTTGCGCCCGTCGTTGGGGAGTAACCGATTTCCGCTGTGTCGGAAATGTACGTGTCAACATACTCGTTGAAAAACGTGGTACGTACGGATGGTTTCTGCGTCATGCAGAACGATCAGGTGAGACCATAGATGCATTTACTGCTGTTTACTGGGGGCAGTGATGTGTCATATGGATATTCCCGGTCTGGACACGCTGATGAACCTCTCCGCAACAATTCTTCTGGCCTTTGGTATGTCGATGGACGCATTCGCAGCTTCCATTGGTAAAGGCGCGACGCTCCACAAACCTAGATTCTCTGAAGCCCTGCGTACCGGTCTAATCTTTGGCGCTATCGAAACCCTGACCCCGCTGATCGGCTGGGCGCTGGGCATGCTCGCCAGCCAGTTCGTGCTCGAATGGAACCACTGGATCGCCTTTACTCTGCTGGTCTTCCTCGGGGGCCGTATGGTAATTGAAGGCGTTCGTAACGATATCGACGAGGACGAAACACCGGTCCGCCGTCACGGTTTCTGGCTGCTGGTGACCACCGCCATCGCCACCAGTCTGGATGCGATGGCCGTCGGCGTAGGGCTGGCTTTCCTGCAGGTCAACATCCTGACCACCGCGCTGGCGATTGGCTGCGCGACCTTCATTATGTCGACGCTGGGGATCATGGTTGGCCGCTACATCGGCCCACTGTTAGGCAAGCGCGCCGAGATCCTCGGCGGCGTGGTGCTGATTGGGATTGGCGCTCAAATCATGTGGAATCATTTCGCCGGTTAATTGACTCGCTGCCAGCAATGGATGCTGAAATCCGTCTGGCAGTTGAACGTTTCCTGCGCCGCCAGCGTTTCCCATACCTCAGGCTTCGCCCGCCAGGCAAACGGCGTCATCTGTAGCAGCGCAACCGCCTCTTTCCCCGTCAATGACATTTCGTAGCCCAGGGACAGCTCTTGCCGGAGCTCAAAGCCCGGCAATTGCTCGGAATGCGCAGCATGCAGCATAACCTCACTGTAAATCAGCCCTTTTAGCTCCATTAAGTGACGTGGACCCGGTGTAACGGTGATCACCCAGCACCCCTCTTTCACCACGCGGGCCAGCTCTTCGCCTTTGCAGGGGGCGTAAATACGGATCACCGCGTCCATACTGCTCTGCTCAAACGGCAGACGGTGGCTGGATGCCACGCAGAATGTCACCCCGGAATAGCGTTTGGCTGCCGCACGGATGGCGGATTTAGAGACATCCAGGCCAAACGTGATGGCACCCTGTTCTTCGGCGATGCGCGCAAACGCGGCGGTGTAGTACCCTTCCCCACAGCCAATGTCCAGAATCGACGATGCGCCGACAGGCAGGATCTCTGCCAGCTTGCTGGCCACCGCATCGCGCAGCGGCTGATAGTGCCCGGCATCCAGGAACGCTCTGCGCGCCTGCATCATCTCGGCGCTATCGCCCGGATCGCGGGATCGCTTATGCTGCACCGGCAGCAGATTGACATACCCCTCTTTCGCCATATCGTAGCGATGCCCCTGCGGGCAGGCGTAGCTTTTATCCATGTGCGCCAGCGGCGCGTGGCAAAGAGGACAACAGAATGTCATGGGAACTCCGGGCAATCATAAAGGGCGAAAGTGTACCGCTAATCGCCCCACGATAAAACGGCCTTAGCGCATGACAATGAGATGGCTGGAATCAGCCGGTAAACCATCCGGTTTAATGTTTTCAATGCGCAACACATCGCCCATGATTTGGCTGAACACCGGCGCAGAGACCGCGCCGCCATAATAAGCCCCGTTTTGCGGATCGTTGATTACCACCGCGAGCGCAAACACCGGGCGACTGGCCGGGGCTACGCCTGCGGTATAGGCCACATATTTGTCGACATACTGGCCGCTGTCGTCAATTTTCTTGGCGGTACCGGTTTTGACTGCCACCCGATAATCGCGCACCGCGGCTTTGGTCCCGCCACCGCCAGGTAATGCCACACTTTCCATCATATGTTCGACTTCATGCGCAATCTCCTCCGGCATCACTCGGGTTCCGATGACGGGCGGATCGATTCGGGTTATCGACAATGGCCGTTCGATCCCGTAGCTGCCGATGGTGGCATAGACATGAGCTAGCTGCAGCGGCGTGACCATCAGGCCATAGCCAAACGCGAAGGTCGCGCGATCCAACTGGCTCCAGAATTTTCGCGTCGGCAGCAGGCCGCTGCTTTCGCCGGTTAACCCCAGCCCGGTGCTGCGGCCAAAACCAAACGCCTTATAGGTATCCAGCAGACGCTGGATCGGCATCGCCAGCGACAGTCGAGAGACGCCAGTGTCACTCGATTTTTGCAGGATGCCAGTGAGAGTCAGCTCCGGATAATAGCCCACATCGCGGATGCGGTGCCCGGCCAGGGTATAGGGATGGGTGTCGATCACGCTGTCCGGCTGCACCAGATTTTGCTGCAGGGCCGTCATCAGCACCAGCGGTTTAACGGTGGAACCTGGCTCGAAGGTGTCGCTGATGGCGCGGTTGCGGAAATCATTCAACGTTGCGCCTTCGCGATTGTTGGGGTTGAAGTCCGGGAAGCTCGCCATTGCGAGGATCTCACCGGTCTGGATACTGATCAGCACCGCCGCACCCGATTCTGCTTTATTCCATGCGACAGCGTTATCCAGTGCATCTTCGGTGAGCGTCTGCAGCCGTTTATCAATGCTGAGCTGAATGTCGTGCGCCGGTACCGGCGGGACTTCGGTGATATTCTCCACCACATGACCATAGCGATCCTCACGCACCCGCCGTACACCCGACTTGCCGGTGAGCTGGGAATTGAAGCTTTTTTCGATCCCCTCGATGCCTTGTCCGTCAATGTTGGTAAAGCCAATCAGGTTTGCCGCCACGTGCCCGGCCGGGTAAAAGCGTCGGGATTCATCGCGCAGGCTGATGCCCGGCAAATGCAGCTTTTCGATCCAGTGGGCCTGGGTGGGATCCACCTGACGCGCCAGATAGATAAAGCGGCCATTAGGATTGGCGTTAATGCGTGCGGCCAGGTCCGAAAGCGACAAGTGCAGCGCACTGGCTAAGGCCTGCCAGCGATCGTCGAAACCCACGCCGCCTTTTCCCAGCACCGTTTTCGGATCAGCCCACACTGCCTGCACCGGTACGCTGACGGCCAGGGCTTTCCCCTCCCGGTCGACAATCATCCCCCTGGGAGCATCGATCGCCACTTCACGCAATGAGCGCATATCTTCCTGTTTGACCAGTGGGTCTGGTTTAATGATTTGCAGCCAGGCAACACGCCCCAGCAGAAATACCAGACTGACTAAAATAGCCAGACAGAGAAGTGCAAAACGTAACGGGGTGAAGTTTGCGGCGGGATCGGCAGGTTTCTTTTTCACCAGTGCTCCAGGGCTAGTTAATAACGCACTGATTTAACGGGAAAACGGACCGGCGGGGGCAAAAACAATGCTAATAACCTCGTAGCTTTGCAACAAATTGCTAACGGAGGCAGATGTGGTAACACTTTGAAAAAAAACGCATTAAAAAGCCCCGCATTCGCGAGGCTTTATCTCTGCAACTGAAGCGTCGGAACGATTCAGATTTGGCAGGTGTTCGATCAGATAGCGGTTACGTTAACAGCAGCCGGACCTTTCTGGCCGTCCTGAATTTCGAACTCAACGTTCTGGCCTTCAGCCAGAGTTTTGAAGCCGTTACCCTGGATTGCAGAGAAATGTACGAATACATCTTTGCTGCCGTCAGCAGGAGTAATGAAGCCAAAACCTTTAGACTCGTTGAACCACTTAACTTGACCTTTAATCTTTGCCATTTGCAAAATTCCTTAGAATGTTTTCTTAGCCCGCAGGCATTCACTGAGATAAAACTGAGACATTACTGCATGAGGCACTAATATAAGGTTCGGCAGAGAAGCGGTATTCAACGACAACGTGTTTACTCAGGACTTCTTTACTGAAAATGCCACACATAAACAGAACTGTACCTCGTTTGACCTAAACCGTGTTATCACATACTACTTAAATAATGGCAAGCCATTTTTAAACATGTCTCGATCAGTCGCACAAATTCTGAGACTGATTTGCCACAATCTGCACAAATACACGCTGACGGCGTATTCCATGCTGACAGGCTGCTTGCACCATCCCTGACAGCGTAGGCGCTGTAATCAAAGACTTTTTTACTCTAGCGCACGACATCTAACACGTCCAGCAAGATGAAAATGTTTATCCCTGGGGCTATTTCAGTTAGTCCTTTTCATGACAAGTTATGCTGAATTGATTGCAAGGCTAAGCAATGGTTGTAATGAAAAAACATTGTATATCGTTTCGCTTGTTCAACTTATATACACCGCTGTACTCTTTATCGCCATGCACCAAAATAATGATATTTTTATGAATCTGCATCAAAAAAAGGCAAGCAAAACGTTTCGATTAAAATAATGTATGACTCGCGTCGACTTAATACAGAATATTCAGTAACCCGGTGCAGAATTGTTATAAGGATAAATATTGACCGATCCGCAAAATGTGAAAGCGATCGTTATCCGGTGCGACATCCTTTAACACCTGGCTTAACTCGAAAACCGGCTCGTCGAGTGACTCATCTGCCAGCTCAAATACTCCCCAGTGAACAGGAATGGCCTTTGGCATGCCGAGTTGCTGCCAGAGAGTAACAGCCGACTGCGGATCCATATGGTTAATCGACATGAACCACCGTGGTGCATAAGCGCCCACCGGTAAGGCAACCGTATCGAGCGGCCCAAGACGCTGCGCAATGGTCAGGAGCTCCGGGGAGTAGCCGGTATCGCCGCTAAACCAAAAACGCTGGTGCTTTCCTTCCATCACCCAGCCACACCACAGGGTGCGATTACGATCCCACGGGCGGCGCATACTCCAGTGCTGGGCCGGCACGGCGGTGAACGTCAGACCTTCGAAAACGTAGCTTTGCCACCAGTCCAGTTCAATAACATGCTTAGCGCCACGACGACGACACCACTCCCCGAGCCCCAACGGCACAAAAATGGTCAACTGCGGGAACCGCTTTAATAGCTGACGCACCGTGGCGTTATCCAGATGATCGTAATGATTATGGGAAATAACCAGCGCATCCAGCGTGGGAAGCGTGTCCACCGACATCACTGAAGGGGTTTTGCGTTGTGGACCAGCAAAAGGTAAAGGCGACACGCGAGGGGAAAAAACAGGATCCGTCAGAATATAGCGGCCATTCAGGCGCAACAGCAGACTGGCATGTCCCAGCCACCAGACACCGTCTTCCTCTTCGCTGTTCAGCGCAACAGGTTGCCACCACTGGCGAATAAAATGGTCATAACCTTGAGAAGGCGGTTTGGGCAATCCGGCGGCTTTACGTTCTTTACGCCAGCGTTCGACATCGCCAGGTTGATGAGCAGGAGCATCAACATTGCGAAAACCCTGCGGAGTATGGTGTGCAAGGGAGGAATTATACCAGGGATTACGCCAGGCCATATGTTCCTCCCGGTCTACTTAACGTTCTGCTACCAGACGGATAAAATCATCGTTTTCATTGCTGGACGTTTCTTCTACCGCTTTCGGCGTGTCTTTGACTTCCGGCTCGTTGGCATCACACAGGCGACGCAGCAGCGCATTCTGCCGCTTCTGCAGATCAACCAGCGTTTCCAGCAGTTCAATCTGCTCGCTGGTACGAGAACTGGCACGGTTGACGAAAAACCACGCGACCAGCCCGACCACCAGCAGCACTAACGAGACAACCAGCGATGCAACACTCAACATCCCAGTATTCAGTAACTCACCCATTTAACCCCCTCAATAAAAGCGCTCATCTTACCACTCGCGCCAAGGAAGGAAATCATTTGCGATAAAAATGACGATTACCAGGGGATAAACTTATTGATAGAACAAATACCACTAAAAAACTGTACATCCTGGTCACACATCACGTTAAGGGTCTGTGTCCAGAGCACCACGCAGGCAATCAACACCGCAGCCAGAATTATCCAGCGTATTTTTTTCACTCCACTCTCCGTCCTCTAACATCATGTTCCCAGGTTATCATGGGCAACTTAAACCACGGCTAACCGTAATGTGAACACGTTGCTTTCGGAATCATACACTTGTTTAAGTGCCTGTATCGATTACGCTACGCAGCAGTCATAAAAAAAAAACTGAGGCCATAATGCGCTTTTTTATTCGCACACTGATTGTTATAGCACTCGTCTGGACGGGTTTGCTGCTCGCAGGCTACGGCGTGCTGATTGGCAGTAAAGAGAATGCCGCCGGGCTGGGTATCCAGTGCCAGTATCTCACCGCGCGCGGGATCAGCACGGCGCAGTATATTCATAGTGATAGCGGCATTATCGGACTTTCCCGCTGCCCGCTGCTGCGTAAGAGCGAGATGGTGGTCGATAACGGCTAACCGAATGGATAAAAAACGCCGCCATCAAGGCGGCGTTTTTCATTTCCGGTCGCAATCAGAACGGATAGTCGTTGTAACCCATCTGTTCTGAAATCTTCCGTGCCGCCGTGTGCAGCATTTCCACGTACTCGTGCAGATGCTCTTCAGAGAAGCGCAGCGTCGGGAAGGAGATACTCAGACCGGCGATCACCACGCCAAAGCGGTCGAATACCGGTACGCCAATGCAGCGCAAGCCTTCTTCCTGCTCCTGATTATCTTCGCCATAACCCTGCGTGCGCACCAGATCCAGAACCTCCAGCAGCTCTTCCGTGCTGGTGATGGTACGGTCAGTGCTGCGCTTGTACTCAACGCCTTCGAGGATTTGTTTCACCTCTTCACGGTCACGCCACGCCAGCAATACTTTACCGATAGCGGTACTGTACAGCGGGTTACGACGACCAATGCGGGAGTACATACGCAGGTTATACATGGAGTCGATTTTATGGATGTAGACAATGCTGTCTTCATCCAGCGCGCCCAGGTGAACGGTCTCTTTCGTCAAACGAGAGAGCTCACGCATCTGAATATCCGCGCTACGAATAAGATCGACGTTCTGCAGCGCACGTGCGCCCAGTTCGAACAATTTCAGGGTCAGCGAGTATTTTTCTGACTCACCTTCCTGTGCGACATAGCCCAGTGACTTCATGGTCTGCAAAAAGCGATAAACAGTGCTTTTCGACATCATCACACGCTGTGACAGCTCAGTAATACCAATTTCGCGCTCTTCTCCAAGCGCCTGCAGGATGCCAAACACCTTCAACACAGAAGAAACAGAATCTGGTTGCTTATCCAAATCTGCGATTGCCATTCATCACCTCAACCCAAGTGTTTTATAAAATTCAGAACCGGTTTTTATTATAAATTCGACGCCGCCTTGCTGCAAACAATCCTGGCTAACCTGGTTACAAATCTGCGACATACAACCAAAATAAATGCGGTAATAGCCCAATTATCAAAAATAATGCCCCCAGGGCTTATTAATTGACCTGAAATAACCCTTCGGGGTCCTGCAATTGCCATGGCGCAGGTTTGTTGCAAATCGGATTCCGCCCCCCACTAAAATCAAATTTGCGATGGATATCACACTTTTATTGTCGTAGCGCAAAGTTAGCAATGTCAATTTACGTCAAGTTAGTTCTCTACGAAAAATAATTAACTTAACTACTTTTGATGGCAAAAATAATGAAACTCTCGACAATCGCTGTTCTCGTATTGACTGCTGTGACAACCTCCAGTGCGTATGCAACCGTTGACCACACTCACGGTCAAATCGTCGCACATGCCGCCGACGGCACCTACTCTGTCCTGCAGAACGGATCGGTTTGGTTTGGTGTCAGCGCAGGTGAGTTGACCCAGAATCAGGTGGACACCTTCAACAATCCTAAGACTGCCTCAGCCCTGACTGACGCAAACCAGCACCGCACAAATGATCAGGCCGTCGCACTGGCTGATGCTAAGCAGGCTGCGAAAGACCAGTCTGACAAACAGGGTGCAGCGTTGGTTCTGGCCAACCAGCAGCGCACATCATCACAGGTTACCGCCCAGAATAACGCGGAAGGTACAGCATTGGTTCAAGCTAATCAGCAGCGTACCGCATCACAGGTTACTGCCCTGAACGACGCGCAAGGTGCAGCATTGGCTCAGGCCAACCAGCAGCGTACGTCATCACAGGCTACCGCCCTGAAGGACGCGCAGGGTGCGGCATTGGCTCAGGCCAACCAGCAGCGCACCACATCACAGGTTACTGCCCTGAACAACGCGCAAAAAGGCGCGGCGTTGGTGCAGGCTAACCAACAGCGCACTGCATCGCAGGTTGCGGCCCAGAACGACGCCGAAAAGGGTGCGGCGTTAACCGCCGCTAACCAACATCGTGGTCACGATCAAGCCGTCGCACTGGCTGATGCTAAGCAGGAAGCAAAAGATCGCGCTGATAAGCAGATTGCCAACATGGGCACCAAAAACGATCCGACTGGCACCCCGATGAACAGTAATGCTGATGGCGCTGCATTAACTGCCGCTAATCAGCATCGCGCTAATGATCAAGCGGTCGCACTGGCTGATGCCCAACAGGCTGCAAAAGACCTGGCTGATAAACAAGGAGCAGCATTGGCTCAGGCTAACCAGCAGCGTACCGCATCCGAGGTTACTGCCCTGAACGACGCGCAAGGTGCAGCATTGGCTCAGGCTAATCAGCAGCGTACCGCATCAGAAGTTACTGCCCTGAACGATGCGCAAGGTGCAGCATTGGCTCAGGCTAATCAGCAGCGTACCGCATCACAGGTTGCCGCCCTGAATGACGCGCAAGGTGCAGCGTTGGCTCAAGCTAATCAGCAGCGTACCGCATCAGAGGTTACTGCCCTGAACGACGCGCAAGGTGCAGCATTGGCTCAGGCTAACCAACTGCGCACCGCATCACAGGTTGCCGCCCTGAACGATGCGCAAGGTGCGGCGTTGGCTCAGGCTAACCAGCTGCGCACCGCATCACAGGTTGCCGCCTTGAATGACGCGCAAGGTGCGGCGTTGGCTCAAGCTAACCAGCTGCGCACCGCATCACAGGTTGCCGCCTTGACCACAGCAGAAACGGCGGCGCAGGTCGCTAACCCAACGCCTCACCTTGATACACCTGATATGAGCGCTGAACGCGCAGCCGCGATGAAACAGGCTATTTTAGAACACCAGGAAGTGATTGCTCATGATGCACGCTTCGTGGGTATGGACAGCCAACCCATGGCGACGATCAATGTTGCAGCAACGACCCTGAATCCGAACACACCTGTCAGCGTTACGGTGAATGGTACGGAGCAGACAACGACGGCAGGAGCGGTGGCTCAGTTCGATCCACAGGTTCAGGTTTCTGTTCCAATGCCATCGAGTTATTTCCAGAAAACGCTGGTAAGAAGTGGGCAAAATCACGATCAGCGTTCTACCTCAACGCATGGTGGCACCGGTAACGGCAGTAATAATGCGGCGAATAGCGCGAGCGCACATGGGCTGGGCGGTGGATCCCATATTGGTGGTGGTTCTGCGCAGAGCGGCGGTTTCCACGGTAACTGGTGATCCGCACGTTAATGGGTGATAACGCTAGCCGCCGCTACGTAGTGTGACATAGCGGCGATCGCAAGCATCTATAAAGCGCGTCAAAAGACGCGCTTTATGTAATCCTGAATCGTTTTTTTATCAATTCCACATCGCGTCACGGGCCTGATTACTGGCTAACCTGGTTACAAATCTGCGACATACAACCAAAATAACGGTGCTAAACTCACTATCCTCATAATAATCACCATAATGCTAATTAATCCCCATGACTCTAGCTCCCTCAGATGGCCTGCCGTTGCCGCAGCGGTATGGCGCAATTTTTACGATTATTATCGGTATTTCGATGGCCGTGCTGGATGGCGCGATCGCCAACGTCGCCCTGCCGACCATCGCCAGCGACCTGAACGCCTCCCCTGCCAGTTCGATCTGGGTTGTTAACGCCTACCAGATAGCGATTGTTATCTCGCTGCTCTCGTTTTCGTTTCTCGGTGATATGTTTGGCTATCGTCGGGTCTACCAGTGCGGGTTGGTGGTGTTTACGATCACCTCCTTGTTTTGCGCCCTTTCGGATACGCTACACCTGCTGACGCTGGCGCGTATTGCTCAAGGGTTCGGCGGCGCAGCGCTAATGAGCGTCAACACGGCCTTGATTCGGCTTATCTATCCGCAGCGCCAGCTGGGGCGAGGGATGGGTATTAACTCGTTTATTGTTGCCGTGTCGTCTGCGGCGGGCCCAACGATTGCGGCGGCGATCCTCTCCGTCGCCTCCTGGCAGTGGCTATTTTTGATCAACGTCCCACTGGGTATCATCGCCCTGCTGTTCGCCCTGCGCTATCTCCCGGCTAACGGGACCAAAAGCACTATGCCGAAGTTCGATCTGCCAAGCGCGGTAATGAACGCCCTGACGTTTGGCCTGCTGATCACCGCCCTGAGCGGCTTTGCACAAGGTCAGTCGCTGACGCTGATCGGCGCCGAAATTATCGCTCTGCTGATCGTCGGTTTCTTTTTCGTTCGTCGCCAGCTGGCGCTTCCGGTGCCGCTGCTACCGGTGGATCTGTTGCGCATTCCGCTCTTTTCCCTCTCCATCGGCACCTCGATTTGTTCGTTTTGCGCGCAGATGCTGGCTTTGGTCTCGCTGCCCTTTTTCCTGCAAGGCGTGATTGGCCGATCGGAAGTGGAAACCGGCCTGCTGTTGACTCCCTGGCCGCTGGCGACCATGGTAATGGCACCGCTGGCGGGCTACCTGATTGGTCGGGTGCATGCGGGACTATTGGGGACGCTAGGTATGGGCGTGATGGCCGTGGGTCTGTTTGCACTGGCCCTGCTGCCGGCAGCCCCTCACGATTTGGATATTATCTGGCGGATGGTTCTGTGTGGTGCCGGGTTTGGCCTGTTCCAGTCGCCCAATAACCATACGATTATTACCGCAGCGCCCCGCCATCGCAGCGGGGGTGCCAGCGGGATGCTGGGCACTGCCAGACTGCTGGGTCAAAGCACCGGTGCGGCACTGGTGGCGTTAATGTTCAACCTGTTTGGCCAGGGCGGCACCCACGTGGCGCTGTTTACAGCCGGTGCACTGGCGACCGTCGCGGCGATCATCAGCGGCCTGCGGGTGACACAGCCGCAGACATCGGAGTAAAAAAAAGCGCGTCTTAAGACGCGCTTTCAGTTTTTCACCTGCCGGATTACTTCAGGTATTCCCCGTTTCGCAGCGCTTCAATGCGCTTATCCAACGGCGGGTGAGACATAAACAGCTCGCTCAACGACTTCGATTTACCGTTGATACAGAACGCCATCATCGTGGACGCTTCCTGCGGCTCGTAGCTGGTTTTCAGACGCTGCAGCGCGGCAATCATCTTCTCGCGGCCCACCAGTTTTGCGGAACCTGCATCCGCGTGAAACTCCCGGTGACGAGAGAACCACATGGTGATGATGCTTGCCAGAATACCAAACAGCAGCTCCAGTACCATTGAGACAGCAAAGTAGATCAGCGGATTGCCGTTGTTTGATTCGCCCTCTTCACGGTTACCCCCCATAAATCCGGCCGCGATCTGCGCCAGAATACGCGAGATAAAGATCACAAAGGTGTTCACAACACCCTGAATCAGGGTCATGGTGACCATGTCGCCGTTGGCAATGTGGCTGATCTCATGGGCAATAACGGCTTCGGCTTCGTCACGGCTCATGTTCTGTAACAGCCCGGTGCTGACCGCCACCAGAGAGGCGTCGCGGCGTGCGCCGGTCGCAAACGCGTTAATATCCGGTGCGTGATAAATAGCGACCTGCGGCATCGCAATCCCTGCCTGGCGGGACTGATTCGCCACGGTGGTCATCAGCCAGCGTTCCATGTCGTTACGCGGTTGCTCGATAACCTCGCCACCCACAGATTTTAGCGCCATCCACTTTGACATCAGCAGCGAGATAATGGAGCCGCCAAAACCAAACAGCAGCGCCATAATTAACAGGCCCGTCATGCTGCTTGACTGGATTCCTGTCAGGCTGAGTACCAGCCCGAAAACCACCATAACCGCAAGGTTAGTGAGCAGGAAAAGCCCAATTCGCATCATAATATTCTTTTAACCTCTGTTTAACAAAACGCACTTAACGATTACCCACATCGTAGGGTTATTCCGCGCATTTTCAAGGGTTGTCGGGGCGTAAGTCACCAGAAAGACACAACTTTACACATTCAAATCACTGGCTGACGACGTGATGCGGTTAACAAAAAAACAGGCACAATTTCTTGTGCCTGTTGGGAGACTATTTTGCCGGAGCGGGGTCGCTGGCAGGATGGTCTTTTTCGAGCTTCGCCAGGTCAATGGCGATTTTGACCGTCTCATCAAGATACGGATCGGGCTCCTGGTAATCCTTAGGCAGATCGTCCAGTTTTTTCAGTTCCGGTTTGCCTTCGCGTTTGAAGCGGTCATTGATGCGCGCCAGACGCGTCGCATCATCTTCGTCATTCTCTTTCTGACGCTGAGCGTAGTTCAGAGAGACGATATTGCGCTTCGCTTTCAGGGCATTGAAACGGGCAATGTCCTTCGCGATGTACTGGAACTCAGGATCTTTGGCGATGCGTTCATCGTGCTGCTTGAGTAACGCAGGTCCGAACTGGCTGATATCACCCGACTTAACGTAGGTGGCAGCGTTGACGCTGTCCCACGGCAGGGCGTTATCTTCGAACTTCTCGCCGGTTTCCGTCTCTTCGTTGCCAGTTGGCATGATGATATCCGGGGTCACACCTTTACGTTGGGTACTGCCGCCATTTACGCGATAGAACTTCTGAATGGTGTACTGTACGGAGCCCAGCGCAGGCCATTCCGGGCGCAGCATCTGGTCATAAATACGGTTCAGGGAGCGGTACTGCTGCACCGTGCCTTTACCGAAGGTCGGCTCACCGACCACCAGCGCGCGGCTGTAGTCCTGCATTGCTGCGGCAAAGATCTCAGACGCCGAGGCGCTGAAACGATCGACCAACACCACCAGTGGACCTTTGTAGTACACAACGCCATCGGTATCGGCATCTTCACGCACTTTACCGTTGTTGTCGCGCACCTGCACCACCGGACCGGACGGGATAAACAGACCGGAAAGCGATACCGCTTCGGTCAGTGCGCCGCCGCCGTTAGTGCGCAGATCGATGATCACGCTCTTCACGTTCTGTTTTTCGAGCTTCTGCAGCTGGACTTTGACGTCGTCCGTCAGTCCCACGTAGAAGCCAGGGATATCCAGCACGCCGACCTTATCTTTACCGACGGTTTTCACCGACATTTTCACCGCGCGATCTTCCAGACGGATACGCTCGCGGGTCAGGGTAACGATACGGGTCTTGGTGCCTTTACCGGCAGGCAGCACTTCGAGGCGGACTTTGCTGCCTTTCGGCCCTTTGATCAGCGCCACCACGTCATCCAGTCGCCAACCGATAACATCCACCATGCCCTGCCCGGTCTGACCCACACCGACAATGCGATCGCCTACGCTAATCGCCTTGCTTTTGGCTGCCGGGCCACCGGCGACCATGGAGTTGATCACGGTGTAGTCGTCGTCCATCTGCAACACAGCGCCAATCCCTTCAAGAGACAGACTCATCTCCGTGTTGAATTGTTCGGTGTTGCGTGGGGACAGATAGTTGGTGTGCGGATCGATTTCGTGCGCGAAGGCCGTCATCGCCAGCGAGAACACGTCTTCACTGTTGGTCTGCGCCAGGCGACGAATGGCAAATTTGTAGCGGCGGGTCAGCGTTTCGCGGATCTCTTTCTCATCTTTACCAGTGAGTTTGAGGCTCAGCTCGTCATATTTAACTTTGCTGTCCCACAGCATGTTGAGCTCGGCTTCATCTTTCGGCCACGGCGATTTACTGCGGTCAAGATTAAAGGTGTCGGTACCCGTGAAATTCATCGGGCGCTCGAGCACCTTGAGCGCGTATTGATAGCGCTCAAAACGGCGTTTCTGCGACAGGTTGTACAGGTCGTAGAACAGGTCCAGTTTGCCGCTGCGTAACTCATCGCCGACGACAGATTGTCTTTTGGTAAATTGTTCGACATCGCTCGCCAGCAGGACGTTATGACTGTAGTCCAGCAGGTTCAGATAGCGGTCGAAAATTTTAGCCGAGAAAGCCTGATCGAGGTCGAACTGACGATAGTGCGAACGGGTGAAGCGCGACGAAACGCGCTCACTGACCGTTGCGTGTTGAGTCTCTTCCTTCAAAACAGGAATTTGATCAACACGCGTAATCTCGTCCACAGCGAAGGCGTGACCTGTTATGGCAAACAGGCCCGCCAGCGCGGTGAGCTTAAAAAATGTGTTCATGCCGGGCCTGGCCTCCGTTTCAGAACAACAAGTGTTCTGCGCGTACAATCATTGACATACCAGAAGTCAGCTGTACACGAACGCCATCTTTGGTGATTTCCAGTACGGTGGCGTCCATCGCATTGTTACCCGCTTTTACTTTCAGATTCTGACCGACGCTCAGGGCGTTGATGTCAGAAACCGGAGTATGACGCGGCTCTTCACGAGGCGCGCGCGGGGCTTTAGCCGCTGGTTGATCAGCACGTGGCTTACGCTCGGTATTCTCTTTGCGGCGCGGCGCTGGGCGCGGTTTGCGTTCGCGACGAGGCGCTTCTTCCTCACCATTGGCCGCTGCAGCTTCGCGTTTTTTCGCTTGCTGTTCGGCACGCTGGGTCTGGACGCGCGCTTTGGCTTCTTCAAGCTGTTTGCGAGCATGTTCAACGTGCTGCTCATCCAGCACACCACAAGGGTTGCCGTCGAGATCAACACGCGTCGCACCGGCTTTGATACCGTAAAGGTAACGCCAGCTTGAAGTATAAAGACGCAGGGCAGAACGCAGTTGGGTTTTGCTGAGACTCATCTCACCTTCAACACGTGCTACCAGATCCTGAAAAATACCAATTTTCAGGGGACGAGCTTCGCCTTCGGCACTAAAACACTGTGGAAAACGTTCGGCCAAAAACGCGATCACTTCTTTACTGCTATTCAACTTAGGTTGATTTTCCATGAAATTTCCTGATTACAACGGACGTTGCCGACAAGCCGCAGGCATGAACAGGCGACATTATAATGACGCCATCCGTAAATGCTACGTTATCCGTTGATTATCCTGCGACGTACGCAAAGAATTTTTGATAATCGGTCGCGGCGAGGACGTTTTCAAGATTCGCCACCAGCTCGCGCAGGCCCTGTTCGTCGTCGGCTGTAAAGCGACTGAAGACAGTGCTGTCGATATCCAGTACACCAATAATCTGATTATTAACCACCAGCGGCAGAACGATTTCCGCGTTGCTGGCGCTGTCGCAGGCAATGTGCCCGTCGAATGCGTGGACATCCTCAACACGCTGCACCTGATTGTGTGCCACCGCGGTACCGCACACGCCGCGTCCGACAGGAATACGTACGCAGGCCAGTTTGCCCTGGAAAGGCCCCAGCACTAACGTCTCGCCTTCCAGCAGGTAAAAACCGGCCCAGTTGACATCGGACAGGCGCTCAAAGAGGAGCGCGCTGGTATTGGCCAGTGTCGCCAAAAAACTGGTTTCTCCCGCCATCAATGCCTGAAAGTCGCGATTTAGGTCCGCGTAGAATTCTGTTTTGTTCATTATTCAATCACTTGGTTGTCTTACAGAGTTACAGCATAGCTTATTAAAATACGCATTATTTACGTTCATGCTCAAGATGAATCAATTCATGAGTTAAGATAACTAGTAACTATTCATTTAATGCGCGACTCATGGCTCTTAAAACACCAAAAATAACGCCGGTTAAAAAGATAACCGTCTATACGGTCGGCGATGCGCTTCCTCGTGCACATTATCAGCGTTGCCCCCAATGCGATACGCTTTTTACGTTGCCAAAGATGAAATCACACCAAAGTGCTTTTTGTCCGCGCTGCAACGCGAAAATCCGCGATGGACGTGACTGGTCATTGACCCGACTGGCGGCGATGGCCGTCACCATGATGCTGCTGATGCCGTTTGCCTGGAATGAACCGCTGCTGCGTTTGTACCTGCTGGGCGTACACATCGACGCCAATCTGTTTCAGGGGATCTGGCAGATGACCCGTCAGGGCGATCCCCTTACCGCATCGATGGTGCTGTTTTGTACCGTGGGTGCCCCAGTGGTGCTGGTGGCGGCCATCGCTTACCTGTGGTTTGGCAATATTCTGGGGATGAACTTGCGCCCGGTGCTCCTGATGCTCGAGAAGCTGAAGGAGTGGGTGATGCTGGATATCTATCTGGTGGGGATTGTTGTTGCTTCGATAAAAGTTCAGGATTATGCCTTCTTACAGCCAGGAGGCGGCCTGTTTGCGTTTATTGCACTGGTGATCTTAAGCATCCTGACCCTGATCCATTTGAACGTCGAACAGCTGTGGGAGCGCTTCTACCCTCAGCGCCCCGCGACCCGCTACAACCCAGCGCTGCGGGTCTGTCTGGGCTGCCATTACACCGGGCTGCCCGACGCGCGCGGTCGCTGCCCTCGCTGCCACATTCCTCTGCGGCTGCGGCGCAACAACAGCCTGCAAAAATGCTGGGCGGCACTGATCGCCTCGATGGTGCTACTGTTACCGGCTAACCTGCTGCCTATCTCGGTAATTTACGTCAACGGTGGGCGGCAGGAAGATACGATTATGTCGGGGATTATCTCGCTGGCGGACAGTAATATCGCGGTGGCCGCCGTGGTGTTTATCGCCAGTATCCTGGTTCCCTTTACCAAAGTGGTGGTGATGTTTACCCTGCTGATCAGTATTCACTTCAAATGTGAACAAGGGCTAAAAACCCGCATACAGCTGTTGCGTTTTGTCACCTGGATTGGCCGCTGGTCAATGCTGGATCTGTTTGTTATTTCGTTGATGATGTCGCTGATTAACCGCGATCAGCTGCTTGCTTTTACTATGGGACCCGCCGCGTTGTACTTCGGTACTGCGGTGATATTGACTATTCTTGCAGTGGAATGGCTGGATAGCCGCTTACTTTGGGATGCACATGAGTCAGGAAACGCCCGCTTCGCCGACTGAAGCGCGAATTAAAACAAAACGCCGTATTTCGCCATTCTGGTTGCTGCCGGTCATCGCGTTGATGATCGCCGGCTGGCTGATCTGGACCAGCTACGAGGATCGCGGCAATACCATTACTATCGCCTTCCAGACTGCTGACGGCATCGTACCTGGCCGCACCCCCGTGCGTTTTCAGGGGGTTGAGGTTGGCACCGTTCAGGATATTTCGCTGGATAAAGGCCTGAACAAAATCAACGTCCGCGCCAGCATCAAATCCGATATGGCGGATGCACTGCGTGAAGAGACGCAGTTCTGGCTGGTGACGCCCAAAGCCTCGCTGGCGGGAGTCTCTGGGCTGGATGCGCTGGTGGGGGGCAACTACATCGGCATGATGCCTGGCAAGGGTGAACCGCAGGATCACTTTACCGCCCTTGATACCCAGCCTCGCTACCGGCTCAATAACGGCGATCTGATGATCCATCTGCACGCCCCGGATCTCGGCTCGTTGAACAGTGGCTCGCTGGTCTATTTCCGCAAGATCCCGGTCGGGCGGGTATACGACTACGCCATCACCCCGAACAAGCAGGGGGTGACAATCGACGTGCTGATCGAGCGGCGCTTTACTTCGCTGGTGAAAAAAGGCAGCCGTTTCTGGAATGTCTCCGGCGTCGATGCCGACCTGAGCCTGAGCGGAGCGAAAGTCAAACTCGAAAGCCTGGCGGCGCTGGTCAACGGTGCCATTGCCTTTGATTCACCGGAAAACTCAACGGCCGCCACCCCGGACGATGATTTCGGCCTGTACGAAGATCTGGCCCACAGCCAGCGCGGCGTGATTGTGAAGTTGGCCCTGCCCTCGGCCGATGGTCTGAAAGCGGACACCACGCCGCTGATGTACCAGGGTTTACAGGTTGGACAGCTCACCCGCCTGACGCTCAATCCCGGCGGTTCAGTGACCGGCGAAATGACCGTCGATCCCAGCGTGGTCGATCTGCTGCGGGAAAAAACCCGCATCGAGTTGCGTAACCCTAAACTGTCCCTCAGCGACGCCAACCTCAGCAGCCTGCTCACCGGCAGTACCTTCGAGCTGCTTCCTGGCGGTGGGGAACCGAGCAGCAGCTTTGTGATCGCCCCGGCAGATAAAGCCCTGCTGCAAAAGCCGGGCGTGTTAACCGTGACGCTTAACGCGCCGGAAAGCTACGGCATCGATGCCGGTCAGCCGCTGACCTTACACGGCGTGCAGATTGGGCAAGTGCTGGAACGGACCCTGACCGGCAAGGGCGTAAGCTTTTCCGTCGCCATCGATCCGCAGTACCGCGAGCTGGTGCATGGCGACAGTAAATTCGTGGTCAACAGTCGGGTGGATGTCAAAGTCGGTCTCGACGGCGTTGAGTTTCTGGCGGCCAGTGCCAGCGAATGGATTAGCGGCGGGATCCGTATTTTACCGGGTGAAAAAGGGGCGATGCGCGACAGCTACCCGCTGTTCGCCAATCTCGATAAGGCAATCGAAAACAGCCTGAGCGATCTCCCTACCACCACCCTGACGCTGGTGGCCGAAACTCTGCCGGACGTTCAGGCGGGTTCGGTGGTGCTGTACCGTAAATTCCAGGTGGGAGAAGTGATCACCGTCCGACCGCGCGCCAATGCGTTCGATATCGAACTCCACGTGAAGCCGGAATACCGCAAGCTGCTGACGAGTAACAGCGTCTTCTGGGCCGAAGGCGGCGCGAAAGTGCAGCTCAACGGTAGCGGGCTGACGGTGCAGGCCTCCCCGCTTTCCCGCGCGCTGCGCGGCGCAATCAGCTTCGATAACCTGAGCGGAGCGAGCGCCAGCCAGCGCAAAGGCGATAAGCGGATCCTCTATGCATCAGAAACTGCCGCCCGTGCGGTGGGTGGACAGATCACTCTGCACGCCTTTGACGCGGGTAAACTCGCCGAAGGGATGCCGGTGCGCTATCTGGGAATTGATATCGGGCAAATTCAGACCCTGAAGCTGATCACCTCCCGCAACGAAGTGCAGGCTACGGCGGTGCTGTACCCGGAATATGTCGATAACTTCGCCCGCGCCGGGACGCGTTTTTCGGTGGTGACACCGCAAATCTCTGCCGCTGGCGTGGAGCATCTGGATACCATCTTGCAGCCTTATATCAACGTCGAGCCAGGCCGGGGCAATCCGCGCCGCGACTTTGAGCTGCAGGAGGCCACCATTACCGATTCACGTTATCTCGACGGTCTGAGCATCGTGGTGGAAGTGCCGGAGGCCTCCTCGCTTGCCATTGGTACGCCGGTGCTGTTCCGCGGAATGGAAGTGGGTACGGTAACGGGCCTGACGCTGGGCACGCTTTCCGACCGGGTGATGGTTGGCCTGCGCATCAGCGATCGCTATCAGCACCTGGTGCGCAACAACTCGGTCTTCTGGCTGGCATCCGGCTATACGCTTGATTTTGGTCTGACCGGCGGCGTGGTGAAAACCGGTACCTTTAATCAGTTTATTCGCGGCGGCATTGCATTTGCCACGCCGCCAGGCACACCGCTGGCACCGAAGTCGCAGCCCGGTAAGCACTTCCTGCTGCAGGAAAGCGAGCCGAAAGAGTGGCGCAACTGGGGAACTGCCCTGCCGCGTTAACCCTGACGCTCCGGTGGCAACCCACCGGAGCGTTTATGGTACACTGCGCGCCTCTTTGACTCCCTGTGGTGCGCCCGTGGCTCAACGTTCCGTCTATCTCCCTGAAGAATTTCTGGCGCAAATGCGCCAGGCCTTGCCTGAACATCTCTCCTTTGATGCGTTTATCGACGCCTGTCAGCGCCCGCTGCGCCGCAGCCTGCGCGTTAACACGCTGAAAATTAGCGTCACCGATTTTCTGACCCTGGTGGCACCGTACGACTGGCAGCTGACCCCCATTCCATGGTGTGAAGAGGGATTCTGGATCGAGCGTGACGACGAAGAAGCGCTGCCGCTGGGTAGTACGGCTGAACATCTGAGCGGGCTGTTCTATATCCAGGAAGCCAGTTCCATGCTGCCGGTTGCTGCCCTGTTCGCTGACGGACAGATGCCTGCCAGAGTGATGGATGTTGCCGCCGCGCCAGGTTCTAAAACCACGCAAATCGCCGCCCGCATGGGCAACCAGGGCGCTATCCTGGCGAATGAGTTTTCTGCCAGCCGCGTGAAGGTCCTGCACGCCAACATCAGTCGCTGCGGGATCAGTAACGTGGCGTTGACCCATTTCGATGGTCGCGTCTTTGGTGCCGCACTGCCGGAAGCCTTTGATGCGATCCTGCTTGACGCCCCCTGCTCCGGCGAAGGGGTGGTGCGCAAAGATCCCGATGCCCTGAAAAACTGGTCCGTCGACAGCAATCTGGCGATCGCGGCCACTCAGCGCGAGCTTATCGACAGCGCATTTCACGCCCTGCGCCCCGGCGGCACGCTGGTCTACTCCACCTGCACCCTGAACCGCGATGAGAACGAAGCCGTGTGCCTGTGGCTACAAGCCCAGTATCCCGACGCCGTTGAGATTCTGCCGCTGGACGGGCTGTTTGCCAGCGCCGGTGAAGCCGTCACGCCAGAGGGATTCCTGCACGTATTCCCGCAAATCTTCGACTGCGAAGGCTTCTTCGTGGCCCGTCTACGCAAAACCGCGGCCATCACCCCCCTACCTGCACCTAAATACAAGGTGGGCAATTTCCCCTTTGTGCCGATGAAAACGCGCGAAAGCGCGCAGATCGCCGCAGCCGCCAGTCAGGCTGGGATTGTGTGGGGCGATAATCTGCGCCTGTGGCAGCGTGATAAAGAAGTGTGGTTATTCCCGACGGAGATCGAGCCACTGATCGGTAAAGTACGCTTTTCGCGCATTGGCATCCGGCTGGCCGAGACACACAACAAAGGCTTTCGCTGGCAGCATGAGGCGGTGATCGCACTGGCCGGTGAGGACAACACCTTTGCCTTAACTCAGCAGGAAGCCGAAGAGTGGTATCGCGGGCGCGACGTCTATCCGCATGAAACGCCGTCAGGCGATGATGCGGTTGTAACGTATCAAGGTTTTCCGATTGGTCATGCCAAAAAAGTGGGTTCGCGCCTGAAAAATAGCTATCCGCGCGAGCTGGTGCGCGACGGACGACTGTTTACCGGTAACCGCAACGACAGCTAAAAAAAGCATTTTTTTACTGGCGGATTTGCTCTCCATTGACCAGGCTGAAAAGTGGGCGACTATACTGGTCGTACCAGAATACAGCACCCTACCGGAGAGCATTATGACGAAAACCAATGTGCGCATTGGCGCATTCGAAATCGATGATGCCGAGTTGAACGGCGATAATCAGGGCGAACGAACGTTAACGATCCCCTGTAAATCTGACCCTGACCTGTGCATGCAGCTTGACGCCTGGGATGCAGACACCAGCGTTCCGGCAATCCTCGATGGCGAACATTCCGTTCTGTACCGTGAGCATTACGATCAACGTTCTGATGCCTGGATCATGCGCCTTGCCTGATCCAGAGAGAACCCGCCCGCAGGCGGGTTATTTGTTGCCTTAATTTCCCCTACCTCGCAATCTTCCCCTACAATATCAACTGAGTAGTTTATGTTGAGGGAATGATGTTCGCACTGGTACTGTTTATCTGTTATTTGGACGCTGGCTGCGAGGACATCGTGGTGGATGTGTACAACACCGAACCACAGTGCGTGGCATCGATGGACGCTCAGCGTATTCGCCACGGCGGTTGCTTCCCGGTTGAAGATTTTATCGACGGCTTCTGGCGACCGGCGCAAGAGTACGCGGACATGTAGTTACTGCAGCTGCACCAGGGTTAGCGTGCCGCCAAACACCGCCCCGGTATCGATATAATGCAGGTTGTGGCTGTCGAAACGCTGATTAAGCGGCGTGTGGCCGAACCAGAAGTGATCCGCCCCGGTTATGCCTTCCCCTTCCCCGGCCATTAATCCACGCAAACGATCCCTGTCCCATAAAACACGCTGCTTATCGACAGGTTGGTTCAGCGCGTAGTGCGCGGCAGGATAGTCCGCATGCGCAATGACGTTAACACCATTGGCACAGGTAATTTCGATAATCCACGGCAGGGCTTCACAGCGGGTAAACAGATCCACCGCCTGCTGCTTTTGCGTCCCTTGTAATTCAGCAAACCAGACGCCGCCGTTCATCATCCACAGAGCAAACGTATGGGTGTGCAGCGCATCCAGGGCCATCTGCTCATGGTTTCCGCGCACGGCGCAGAACCACTTTTCGTTGAGAAGCTGCAGGCATTTCACGCTCTGCGGTCCACGATCGATCAGATCGCCGACGCAAATCAGCAGATCCTGATACGGATCGAGACGGTGCTGCTTGATCGCCTCAATCAGCATCGGATAACAACCGTGCAGATCGCTGACCACCCAGACGTGTCGCCAGTTGTGACCATCAAGTTTGAGATACATAGCGCCTCCTCTGTTCAGTATAGTCGCTGCATAGCCCCGACTGATGCCTGCTGGCACGCGGTTTTATCGCTAATGCCTGCTTTCGCCGGTAATAAGCAATAATTTAACAAAACGGCTAAAAAGCGCTGGACTTCCTCATGCGGGAGTGTGGTATGGTTTAACGAAGAACAGAGGATGTTGCCCGCCTGTGAAAGTGCGTAACGGAAAAATACGTTTACTTTCAACAGATAAAAAGAGACCGAATACGATTCCTGTTTACGGTGTAGCCTGAGTTATCCGCTTTAAATCAATAAGTTACGTTACAAAACCCACATAAATAAACGTTACAAAACTTACCATTACCTCCTTTGAAGATCAAACCCTTGCCACGCTATTCGAGTGCGCGACGAGTAAACTTCGTGGTGAGACTACACCTCGGAAAAGCTTCCTCATCAAATCGCTGACGCACTCTACAGACTCTTATCAAAACTATTCGCAGCACCTTCCAAAAGCAAACCCTTACGCTTTACCCGGCACACCTCCCTGTGCAAACTCACCACCGATCCGTTGTAAGGCGCTAAGCGGTTACAGCAAAGTAAACTGCAGAGCATGCCAGCACGGGAACCACCCAGTCGAGCAGGCTGGGCGGATTCCATGCGCGCCAGTCAAACCCACCCCACCACGGCATGTTGGCCCGCTTGCCGTTGCCGAATTGCGCTATCCATCGATACTCAGTCTGGGCGTGCTCGCGGGAAATAAACCAGATGCATCCCAACAAGCCTCCAGTTATCCAATCCCCAGAGATAAAGCCATATGCAGCCTGAGCTGCGACAGCGGCCACAGCATGAAGCAGAGGTGAAATATCACGCATTTATCTCTCCTGTATGCTCATGCTGTGGTGATGCCAAATCTAAAGGTTCCGCCAGTAGTTACTCCATAAACCCTGAAAGTCAGTTTGCTCGCAGTTGACGCTGCGTAGTCATAAACCACCCTTATAGCCTGACCAGGATTATTTACCGGCCGGGCGTCTGCGTAATTCGGCGCGCTTTTGAACCTGTTCGGCGGTAAATCCACTGTGAATGAACTGTCACCTACGGTCAGAGCAACCGTCGGACTAAGGCTGGCAATTGGCGTGTGTAAATTAAAGCTACTGTCGAGATTTGCGTCGAAGGTAATTGCATCAGCGATCTGGTTATAAGCATTAGGGCCGATAACGATATTGGCTGCGCTATTGGTTTGGCCGAGCACATTCTGGAATTTGGTGAAGGTATTACCCAGTATGGACATCAGGAATGTATACGATCCGTTGTAGGCATTCGTGAAGCTAAACGCAACATTACTTGCGTCTGCAAGATTCAGGTTTATCCCTGAGAACGTAGATCCAGAGAAAGTAATCTGTTCGCCGTAATCCAGTGTCACCATTGGGCCAGCCACATACCCCAGCGCGCCGTTATTCCCCTTCCTTAAATCACAATCGGCAAAGCGGGCGTTGGTCAGTGCAGCGCCCTGGAAATTCAGGCATTGTTCGGTTGAATCGATGTGTCCGGTAACGTGCCATGCCGCACACCAGTTTTTAGCCTTGATGCCGTTCTTAACACCGACGATTTCGAAGTCTGAAAGATAATAACTGGTAATGCCACCTGCGGCATTGCTGAACGGCGCGGTTTCAAGCCCGTAATATGCCCGGAGAATATAGAAATTGCTGGCTGTGATAGCTCTGATAACGCTGACTTTGGGATCAGTTGTCTTAAGTCTGAAGCCCGCTGTCGCTGAATTTGTTTGCGCAGCAGTCGTTTTGTTATTGAGCGTAAAGCCATTAATATTCAGGCCACCACAGTCAATAGCTTCAATACCACAATTCCAGTAGTTCCCAGTAGCAATATCACCATACGCATCGACATTACCAATAATCAGCTTGTCGATATCACCCACTACAACCTGCGCGGCAGCCTGACTTGCAGCATCGGTGGATATTGACACCAGCGGTCCGCAGTTAGGGATTGTTGAGTTAAATGTCACATCGCGCAAACAGACCATTGCCTGAGAAGCGTAACCCAGCGATATCTTGAGCAATGGTGTTGATGCATCTCCAGAGAATTTAACTTTTGAAATTCCCCTTCCCGCTCCAAATATTACTGCTGACTTTGCAATGATTAAGCTGCGGTCAATTAAATACTCACCAGGCTGAATGTTGATATAGCCAACTTGATCTAAAGAAGCCTGGAAAGCTGCGGTCGATAACTTCACGCCGGTCGGGTCGGCTCCTCCCGCAAATCCATACCATGTAATCGGTTTTAGAAGTCCGCCAACAAGACCCGCGCCACCTGGAGCGGCTAATTCTTGCCGTAATGCAGCATCTCCAACACTAACAAAATGGACAGAATCAATAATCCAGGATGCAGAGTTATTGCCGGAAGTAGTGAATGGTAAGCTGGTTGCTGCGGTAAGTTTCCAGAACTCATCCTGGTAGCGGATTAGCTGATTATATTCTGTAATTACCAGTGGTCCGGAAGTGTAATCCCCAATAACCTTATAACCTGAATTTTGAATAAACAGGTTAAACCGCTCTTCCATTCCCCAGAAGGTTTGCCTGCCTCTACCAAACCTGTCCTTCCAAATCGCTTGGGTGATATCGTTTGCCGCGAAGTCCAGATTCTGGGAGTTATCAAAAAGATCCTTGGGGTCAGTAGATCCCAGCGGATTATTAGTGGCGTATTTAGTCATGCTCGCTCCGGGCATAAAAAAACCCGCCGAAGCGGGTTAGATAATTTGAAAATGCTGTTAAGAGACGTCACCGGGGTAATTCGCGTCATCGTACTGGTATTTCCCCGGGTGATACTGAATCGCCGTTACCTGACTGATACCGTCACTCCCTGGGGATATTTCACCCACCAGCGCGTCATACGGCACACGCACCGACGAACAGAAAAGCAGGCGCGGCGGCTCAATGTACGCGTCGTTCATCGCCCACAACTCAGGCTCCAGTGCTGCGCTGTACGGCACCGAAACAGTGAAGTCATCGATACGTGTTGGCACCAGCATTTCCGCCGCCCGACCGTCCTGGTGGCGGATGATCACGCGCGGGTTTTCGAAGGACCAGTCAGGCGGCTCGCTAAGCACCATGGTGATTTTGCTGCTGTCATAGGTCATATCAGCAATCAGGCAGCTCAGCGTCTGACCGCCCGGGATGTCGTCGGCCAGCACAATGCGATCCATGAACTGATAACAGAGCGCGTCCATTTCAGTAGAGGTGGTGTGCTGCAGGCGCTGCAGTTGGTAGCCCAGCAACCGGCGCATACCGATACGATAAGCGCGATCGGCGTTCAGCACGCCGTCCAGTTTGAAGTCTTCCACCTTCTGCGGCGTTGCGCTCCCCGGCAGCCGGCATTGCACCGTCTCTTCCGCCCAGGTTGTGCTGCTGATGTACGTAACGTCCACGGCGTCGTAATCGTCCTGACTCGGTGCCTTGAACGCCGTCTGCAGCTCCTCGGTAGTTTCCTGTGGGGTGATCATGCCGACCCAGGGCTTTACCCCTTCCCGTCCAGCAGAAATCAGCCCGTCAGAAAGCAGGAAGTAACCCATGCCGGCAGAGACTATTGTCTGCAGCACCTCGAGTGCTGACTTGCTGTCGCTTGTCGCCCAGTCGAAGGTTTCCCCGCGCGGTGTCCAGTAAGTTGACTCGAGTGCGTCGATCGCCGCGGTGTCAATCTGGCTGGAAGTGAACCCCAGCGATTCCAGAACGTGATAGAGCGCGCCGCTAATGCTGCGTGAAGCGTGACCGTTATACAGCCGGGTTGGCGTGACACTGATGCGGCGGTCAGACATGGCCGCCAGCCGGTTCCCGGTGCGCACCGTCAGCGCCATGGTGGTGACGCCTTCGTATTTTGCCGGGCGCTTGCTAAGCCGTGAACGCAGTGCCTGCCAGAATACCTGGTCGCGCGTGCTGCCACCCTTAACCGGTTCGGTGCGGCGCATCCGGATCTCATATTGCCCCGGCGATACGTTATAGCGATGCGTAAACCCGATCTGATTTTCGGTGCTGCGTGAGTAGAACGGGGACTGCTGCTGCCAGGCGGTGGCGCCAACCTTGCGATACTGGATCACCAGCCGCACCGGCATCGACCGCTTATTGCCCGCGTCCGTGTAACGAACCAGACCGCTCTGGAAGTTAATATTCACCTCGAAAGCGTCCAGCGTTTCGCCATCCGGACAGGCAAGGAACGGCCCCAGCCATTCGTAATCGTCGCTAACTCCCGTTACCGTTGCATCCAGCAGCGTGCGTTCAGTGAATCCTGGCCAGGATGGATCCGCTGTGGTGACTGGCTCACCGCCAGGCCCAATGGTTACCGTAAGGCGCTCAACGGTGACCGTCTGACTGTCGACGTCGGTGATCCGGAACTGATTGCCGAAAAGGCCCAGTGAGAAGCGCTGATTACCCTCCGGCAAGCCGGTGAACGGCGTACCGGCGGCGCTGTTATACGCCAGGGTAATGTGCGCCCTGACCGCTGCCGTTCCGCCGGTTGATTTCACGCCCGGCGTGTTGACGGGCGCTGCGCCAAATACTGCATCGGGCAGCACGCTGTTGGTGATCGCGCCACCCGCAAATGGGCTGCTTTCCTCACCAATTTGCAGCCGCCCGCTGTTATCGCGGGCAACCAGACCGGAGCCGGAGAGTTGGGAGGTGATCGAGGAAACCAGCCCCGACATGGTGACGTAGTTTGTCACCAGCGAAACCGGGTAAGTCGTACCCTGCCAGCTCAGGCTGAATGTCACCGGTGCGCTGCTGAAATCGTAGGTCGTCGGCGCTGCACTCGCGGTAATTGTCGCAGAGCTGCCGCCCACCCCTGGTACCGCCGGTACGCCAGGGGCGTAAGTGGCGACCACCAGATCGTAATCATTGCCGTTGTAGTTCAGCGTCACAGGCAGTCCTACGACTGGAGCCAGCTCTTCAATGCCGCCGTAAATAACGCTGTAGCCGCCGGAAGACACCACCGTGAATGAATCAGGTGCCAGTACGGTGATTACCGTTCCGGCCGTCCATGATGGCGGGATCTCTGCATCACCGCCAGAGGATGACACATCTACCAGCGTGATTGCGTTACCGGACACTACCAGCGCGTCAGCGATGATGCTGACTGTCTCCGGCCCGCTCGACCCGAGGTCTAACCCGGCGGTGCCGGAACCTGTGTTGCCTACTTCCGGACTGTTGAACCAGTTCTCAGTGCGTGCATCACCGGACACCACCGCACCTGGCGGATAAAGGGTGTAACGGATGTCGGTACCGAACGCAGAGATGGGCGTATTGCCGATCCGGATATCAGACTGGTTGATGACCATATTGCCGACGCCGACGCACAGTAACATGCTCGTTTCCATGCTGGTCTCATTCACAAAGCGGCTCACCGGCTGCAATGCGTAATCGGGCCAGACACGGTATCTGCCAAAAATCTCCCTGATTGCCCCTCCCAGCTTTGCCGCATTCGCCTTCGCCGGGTTCAGGTCAATCTGGTCTCCGTTGCCGGGCTGAGCAGCGCTGCCCGGCTGCGACATGGTGCTCATCATGTAGATAGAGTACGCCGCCGACGCGACGGCGATCGCAACGGCAGTCCAGACCAGCCAGGCAGGCGCTGCCGGTCCGAACGGCACGGGATACAGTCGCACGTCATCATCCGGGGTGATAATTTGCGAGCCCCACTCACCAGGAGGGATCGAAACACCATTCAAATCGAGCGCTACCGGGTGGACCATATCAGGCCGCCAGCCCTGCACGTTTCTGGCAAACCAGCCCGCAATGGTGGTGCTGGCGTGCTGATGTGTCTCCAGCGGTTCGCCTTCGAGCCGGGATGGGTAAATTCGGATCGTCACTTATAGAACTCCACTTTGACGTACTGCCGGAGAAAGCGAGCCAGCGGCAAGATGGTCACGTTGCGTTTGGGGTTAGCCTCGAGGACGTGTAACGCCCCATTCACGGTGACTGCAATCCCCAGGTGCGTAACCAGACCCGCGGTGTAACAGGCCGCCACTGCGCCATCTTCGGGCTCGCATTTCTGGACCCTGCTGCGGAAACTGTTGTAGGTGTCATTCATCTGACAGCCTTCGTTGATCACTCCCTCAAACACAGGCCACTGCGGCAGGCCGAGATCGCGCCGCACTTCGTGAATTACGCCATAACAGTCCAGAATCGGGTAAGCGCGGCCGCCCATCCGCCAGATGACGGAGAGGTATTTGTCAGGATTGAACATGGTGATTTCCTACTGCAGGTAGCGAAGGCCCGGGAAGCCAGGCAGCGTGTAGCGGTAGCGCGGCCACGCAGTTTTGAGAATGTTCAGAAAGCCCGCAGTGATCTGGACTTCGGTCGCTTTCCAGTAACCATCTTTAATCTGAAGAACTATCGGTGGTGAAGCCGGTGCGTTCAGCTGTGTTGATATGTACTGCCGCATGATCAGCTTAGCGTCGTTCAGGTTGCTCAGCGCTTTACGGATAGCGGTGGAAACCACCCCGTCGATATTGCTGACCGCAAACTTCAGGTCCTGCGTACCGTCACTATTTCTTGCTGGTAGCGCAACGGCCATGGCAGCCGCCTGGAACGTCACTGACGCACCGCTTTCCGTGACAGCGGTGATATCCTCGAAGTTCTCAACCAGCCAATATTCCTGTCCGCCGACGGTAATCTGGAGTGTGTTGAAGAGGATCTCGCTGCCGCCGCTGGCGTAAAGCCTGTTGAGCGTTGGGATTGTCATGCTTCCGGCCACTCCTTATTGAGCGCGTAATCAATAATGCTCTGCCCGACGATGAACTCAGGGAAATTACCCCAGCCAGGCGGCAGAATTGGACGTTCCCACAGTTCCAGTGTTGCCGTGAATTTCCAGAACCCTAACCCGAACAGCACTGGCCCATCGTAGATATCCTTGAACCGGCAGACGTAGTCCCCGACACCCATCGGCGTACGCATGCGCATGTTGAACCACGCTGCGCCGTCGGTGATTACATCCCGGAACCACACCTCGAACAGTTGAGACTGTGCATCATTAAACACCCATGAAACGCCCGCCTCAGTCGGAACCGAAGTGTATTTGCGTCGCTGGCGCGTGCGGCCGGATGTCATGGTTGAGCGCTGAAGAGGGCTTACCGGAGTGAATCCATGCCCGGAGCGCTGGGGCATTGGCAGGTACTCATGGGGGTAGTTGATGTCGGATTGCTTACCCATTAACCGATCCTCCTTTTAGCGGTCCAGCCGCTTTGCAAGCCTTTAGAAACGTTTCCTTTACCTGAGGCCAGGTCACCACTGATTTGCTGGTAGACCTGCTTGCCACCACGGGCAACGGCTGCCTCCACCAGTGCAATGGTTTTATCGTCGGGGTTACCGTTGATCTGGATAGTCGGGCTGTAATTGAACCCACCGCCACCGCCGCCCATATCGCGGTTACTGATGACGCGACCATTATCGCCCGGGATCATGTACTGGCTGCCATTGCTGGCTTTGAAAATCTCAGGCTTGCCGCCCTCACCAACGCGGTACATGGAGCTGGCTGATACAGGGCCGCCGCGCTCTCGACCGCCGCCATATGAGATGCTCGCAACGTTCGACAGCAGTGACGCCCCGGCAGAGGCGATGGCTGCATAGTTCGCAAGCTTTTGCGCTGGCGTAAGCGCTGTTGGATCGGCCATAGCCTGCATGATTGCGGTATTCAGGCTGAGGGTGGACTGGGCAATGGCAAACGCTTTGCTGGCCGCGAACATGACTTGGTACGCGGCGTTACTCTTGCCAGCAGAGTTTGCGATTATCGATGCCAAGCCATCTAACCCTTGGGACGCAGACCCCAGAATTGAAAGAATGGAGGCTCTTTGTTGTTCCGCCTCTGCTTTTACGATCTGCATGCGGGCATTTGATGCCTGCAATTGAATAGCTGTTTTTGCATCCTCATAAAGCTGGGTGTTTTGCTTATCAATCTCTTGATAATTGGCCAGAGCCTCAAGCTTCTGAGTTTCTTGAAGATTTATCTGCGCAAGCGGGTCATCAGCAAACCCTGTCATGGGATTAACAGAGGTACCTCCAGCAGCTATCTCCTGCTTCGCATACTTCTGGCCCTGCTCAGCCTCCTTTCGTTTCTGAATGGAAATAGCGGCCCGCTCGTTTGCCTCCCCTAGCGCCTTTGCTTCGGACAGTTGTTGCTGTGTTGCTGAACTTCCCAGCGACTGCTCCGCGCGGAGCCCTGCCTCCTGGATGCGGCGTTTTTCAACCGACTCGGTGGTTAAGTCTGATTGAGCGCGAAGTTTGGCAATTTTCTGCGCAATGGATTCAGCAGCAGCGGCGGATTTTTTTGCCTGGCTTTCGCCTTCTTTCTGTTCCTTTTTGTTTTGCTTTTGAGCCTCAAGAGCATCGTATTCAGCCCCAGCCCTTTCCCTAGCCATACGGATATCTGCATCGCTACCGCCAAGGGCGCGAATCTCCTGCTCAGCCTTTAATTGCTCTCTCTTTCTCGCATTTAGCTCACTTTGCAGATCAATTTGCTGCAGCTGCTTATCCAGAAAATCCTGAACCTTTGCTGGCCGATCGACCCGCAGGGACTGGGAGTTAAACCTTTCTTTTGCCGATGAGGCAAAGTTAATGGACTTGCCAAGTTGGTTCATTAAACCTGAAACTACGCCAACCTCTTGGCCATTACGCTGCAGGAGCTCAAGACCCTGCTTTAACTGGCCGTTAAGTTCAGCTTGAGCAATGCCAACGGTGCTATTAACTCGTGATAATCGGTTCTGTGCATTCTGCAGCTCCGCAGCAGCAATGGCCTGATTATCGAGCGCATCGCGCATGGCGTCCTGAGCCTGCTTTCCACGCTTTGTTGAGGTTCCCCAGTTAGCAATCTCTTTCTGGTAGTCTTTTACTTTGTTTGTCGCTTTGTCATACGCGTTCTGCGCGTCGTTTACGGCATCGGTAAGTTCAGGAATAGTTGCGCGCAGTTTAGATATTTCAGCAGAGAGCTGAACCTGCGACATTTCTCGCATTTTCCCAGTGAGAGTGTCTACAGTGTCAGCAAGCTTTATCGCTTCTTCCCTGGCCTCCTTAGCCTGTTGCCAAAAATAGTAAATGGCAGCGCCAGCAATCATGGCCGCACCTACCGGGCCGCCGATTAAGCCAAGAGCGCCACGCAGAAGACCGCCGGCAACAGACGCTCTTGATGCAGCTGCAGCTGCCGCATCCTGAGCAGCGACGTTTGTGGCCAATGCGCGATTATAGTTGTCCGTTAGCGCAGCAGCCTCGACGCGGGCAGCTGAAAGCCTGGTTTCTGCTGCTGCAAGATTCGCGGCGTCAAATGCAGTTGCTTTCATCATCTGCGCCAGCCTGATTTCTTCGATACCTCTTATTTTTGCAGCTTCTGCGCCTCTTAATGTCGCTGCAGCTTGCAATGCTGCCGATTGTGCAGCTTGATTTTCCGCAATGATGAGCTGCCTTGCAGCCGCAATGGCTTTAACCTTTTCAGACGTTGCCATCGCCAGCGCTCCGGCAAACCTTGAACCCATAATCAGGCCAAGACCGGCGAACACAGCACCAAGCGTGTCAAGATTTTCGCTGAGAGTGACTATGGTGCTATTAAACCCAGCGTAAGCCGATTTGATGGTTGTTGATTCGCCGACGAACCTGGTTACATTATTTGATGCAACTTCGAAAGCCTGCCCAAGAGTCATGGCCGTATTGGCAAATTCCTTGGCAATCTGATCGCCCTGAGTTAGCAACCCATTAACCACAACATCCGTAGTAAGCTTGCCCTCCGCAGCCATGCTGCGAAGTTGGCCAACGGTTACACCCAAAGAATCGGCAAGCGCCACAGCTAGACGCGAGCCGTTTTCTGAAATGGCGTTAAATTCCTCACCGCGCAGCACGCCAGACGCCAGTGCCTGAGAAAGCTGAATCATCGTGGAACTCGCCTCTTGCGCGGTAGCACCAGAGACAGCAAGACCTTGGTTGATCGTGGTAACGATGCGCGACAGATCTTCCGTGCTTGTACCGGCGCTGCGCGTGGCACGTTCCAGTCGGCCATAGAGCGCCGCCGTAGCGTCAAGGCTCGACATTGTCTTCTGTGAAATATCGAAGATCCGCTGCGTAACATCAGCCAGTTGCTCATTAGGCCGGACGGCATTAGCGAGTTTGTTGTTCACCGTCACCCAGGCATCCGCATATTGCGCCACCTGCTGCACGGATAGCGCGGCCATCAAGCCCTTGGCGACTCCGCTCAAGCTGGACATTGTCCGCTCCATCGATCCGATTGAACGTTCTGTTCGGTTAACGCTGGCTTCAAGGCGACCCATGCTGCCATTTAATCCGTTCAGTGCTGCATCGATATCCCGACGCCCTTGGAGCAGGCGGGCAGTGTCCATATCCACTTCGTAAACGATTGTTCCTGCGCTAACAGTGCCAGACATTATTTATCTCCGGGCATAAAAAAACCCCGCCGTGACGAGGTTTCGGGAATTGACGGTAATTTAAAAGCCTTGTATTGCGTTTATTGTTTGAGTCTGATTTGACTGCTGAATGATATTATCGGTTGTTTTCATTCTCACCTTGGCATCTTGTTGACCGGTTTGGATGTAGAGATCACAATCAGCCTGGCTAATTGATAAACTACCTCTTCGAGCAAACTCCGCCTGAATTTTTGGCATTATCTCAGTGTTTCCGTACCCCATAGCTTGCCCTTTAAGCGTGCATAACCCCACATCATCATAAGATGTCAATGGGCGATCCTGGGCGCAGCCAGCAAGCGTTAACGCCATACAGCCAACCATAATTAAAGTCTTCATTTTCCCTACTCCCATTATTCTGCCCACCCTTCAGATATTCTCTTCAATTCTAATTTACTAAGTGCCTCAAAATCCTTTTCACGACGAAGTATAATTATGTATTGCCTATATCCGTGATGAGCTGGCGCATAGAACTCCCCTCCGTGGCACATGGTTTGTTTATTTTTTAGGGCAGACATGGACAGTGGGCCAAGAGCTATTTGTTGCTGGCAGAAATGAATGGCTTTTTGGAGATTCCCCCCTACGCTGCGCAGCTTGTAGTGTTTCTTGATTTTATCTTGCAGTTCAAAGTGAATTTTAAGAATTGCTGCATCAGGCAACCCACGCATACCATTTAGCCATTCCTCTTCAGTCATATCCCTATCCCCATTGGTAAAAGTGGAATCATCCTACCCAGGAATAGCACAGGCGCAACGGCAAACGCTGATTTATTGATCTCAGACTGTTGCCGAAGGGAATATACAGGCCGTCAACTGGCTTTCGCCCTTCTCGCCGCCTGCTTGGCCAGGTAATCATCGGCAACCGCGTCGTACTCGTCTTTTGTGAAGCCTTTCTGGTCGGGATATTTGGCGGCGATCAGTAGCGTAAATTCAGTCATCGAAAGCTGCTCAGCCTCTCCCCGACTCATGCCGAAATGATTACGCGCTGCGCTGATATACTCGAAGGCCTTAAAATCTGTTGTCGCCTCCCCGCCCTCATGGCGTTGAAGCTTGCGAACCTTCGCTTTGCCGATGATGCCGTGGGTTATTAACGACTGCGCAATCACCAGCATGTCGAAGTCGTCCATCGAGCCCCGGCGGATTTTAAACGACTTTCCTGATGCTTTTGCCGGTCGAATCTCTCCGATTAACGGCGTCAGGTCATCATCGCAGCAGGCATCCAGCACCGTCATAGCAGCCAGGAACGCCTTGCGCCCGTAACTGGTCGACTTGATGTGTTGGATCAGCCAGCCGGGAATAAGTCCGTACGACGCCAGCGCCGATTGCAGCAGGCCTGACACTTCATCGTGATGCAGATCGTAGAAGGTCTGGACAATCTCTTTCGGCTCGCCGATGCGTGTCATGTTGATAAACGACGGGCGGAAGAAGTACTCCTCATTTCCACAGGTGATCAGGCACTCACCGATCTCTTTGAGTGGGGTCATGGTTAATTCCGTATAGCGGTTATTATCAAGGGCCGCACGCGACCCTTTGGAATAGCCGTTAGTTGACTGTCAGTACCGACGTTACCGAGGTAATCGTCGCGCCGGTTTTGTCGGTCACCACGCAGTGATAACTGCCTGCAGAGGCCGAGGTTACTGCGCGGTTAACCAGCGTCGCCGTGGCGGCTGTTGGGTTAATTGCTGGGTTGATCAGTACGCTGCCGTAGTACCACGCGAATGAGTACGGCACGCGGCCGCCAGTGACTTCAACATCCCAGACGACGTCGTTATCTTCGTCAGCTGTTTTGGTTGCTGGCAGGTTTTTAGTGAACGCCAGCGGCACGGTAACAGGCGCGTCAGTTTCGTTGACTTCGATAGTGCTCGCATCACCCACTTTGAATTCAGTGGAGAACGTGACGATATCGTTGGTGCCGCCATCAGAACTGAGCGCGGTAACGGTCATGTATCCAACAAATTCAACCGGGCCGTAGTCCATGCGGACCCAGATCCCAGGCTGACGCTTGGCCTTCAGCTCATCGGCAAAATACTTGATGAACTTACCGATGCCATACTGGTCCAGCTTGTCCTTTTTGCGCACCTCACCCTCAAAACTGATAGTGAAATCGCTGTTGGTGATGATGGTTTCGACGTAGCCACCACCATCATCAGCATCCGAAGTGACAGAGTTCGGGTTGAAGTCGAAACCTTTAGACGTACCGGCTGCCAGCGACAGCCACTCGTCCTCAAGTGGTTTGACGTCCGGGCAGCCATCGGCTACTTCCAGGACGACCGCGCCACCAAATAGACGCTCATTGCTATTCGGGCAATTAGCCATAGCAAAACTCCTTTAATAAAAAGAAACCCGCCGGAGCGGGATTGGGTGATATGGCTAATTGCCAAAATTGCAGGAAAATTGAAGTCGGAATACTAGCCTCCCTTCTTCAGTGAGCACCGGCGGCGGAATCGCGCCCATGTTTTCGATATAGCCAACGCACTCGTCAGCCATAGGATTGGCCTGAACGTAGTCGACAATGCGCTGCACTGCTGATAAAGCATTCCCCCGCTTGTCCTTCGCTGCGATCACATCGACCAGGACGTAATACTCAGACCCGAGTTCGGTGCGGATATTGGTACCGCCGTTCGGCCTGAAAACCATCACCGCCTCTGTGAGCCTGCCAGGGTCGTCATACATCAGCTGCTGCACGGTGAACCCGGCGGTAAGGCCAGCGCCGACGAACAGGTTACGCACCCGCTCGTGCATCATTGGCGTCATAGCGAAAGCTCCTTAGCAACAACAGCATCAATGGCGCTGCGCTCCTCTTCGAAGCCAAGAGTAAGGAACTCTTTCTTGGCCGTGGAGCGCCGGAATCTCTGGGGGTTTGCAGGGTCGTGGACAAATACTGCGTAATTGGTTGAGTAACCCACCCTCCCGGTCACGACGGCGCCGTTAGTGATGATTTCCCTGAATTGACTGTTCAGCAGAGCTGACGTGTCGATCGGGGTGTACAGTGCCGCCCTCGCGCCGCCAATCAGCATTGCCGACTGCAGCGCCCTGACTACCTTCCGCCCCTGAATGTTGTTAATGATGCGATTCATGTTGCGGGCGGCGCTCTGAATACCTCGAACTTTAACACCCATGATCAGACTCCCGTCAGGATGGCGAAATCGTCCGCCACTCGCTCGAACGTGTCGGCGTAGCGGATAACCTGCCGCACCTCGTCAGCGCCAGCAGCAACCGGATCTGCGTCGGTAGATTCGCCAATCAGCAAGTAATCACCGGAGTTGGCCAGTGAGAACTCCGTCCACACGGTATTCTTCACGACGATTTCAGCGCCCAGGCTGCCGATACGCTTCGAGAGCCCGCCCTCGTAGTCACACATGATGACTTCGGGCGCGGAGTACCCTAGCGGATCTCCATACTCATCTTTGCCAAGATTCCGCCAGATGATGGCCTTAGCGGTATAGGACCAGTTCGCGATAGATGACATCAGCCCTCCTTCCAGCGCAGCACCACCGCGCCGGTAGCCCGGATGCGTGGGCAGTTGATGAACCACTCGCCGTCCGACTTCACGTAGCCGGTGGTCTCTCGCCCGGTATCGGTAAGCACCCAGACGCGGGTGAATGCCCTGGGCAGGCCATGTTTAACGGATTTCCACGTCATCAACAGCCACCAACGACCATGAACAGGCCAACGCTGTTACCGGCGCTGATGGGCAGCTCACCGGTGCAGCCGCTGGCATCCAGTTTGGTCAGCGACTCGCGCAGCCAGGTGATGCTGTCTTCGCCGTAATCAAACGAGCGTGACGCACCAGACGGCGCACCCTGCGATTTGATGCGGCGCGCGCCGGACGACGTCGCCATCAGCGCGGCGGCGTACAGCAGGATCAGCTTAGCGGTGCATTCGTCATATCCCGCACCATCAAGGCACGGGGTGATTTTGTTCACCACGCAAAGGATCGGCGTCAGCAAAGCGTCGGGAATGGTGTACCCCAGCTCGGAGAGGAAGCCTTTCACATCGTCAGCCGTTATTGGGGTCGCCATTTACTTTGCCTTCTTCGATTTAGATGGGGCGTCTGCCTGCTCTGCCTGCTCTGCCTGCTCTGCCTGCTCTGCCTGCTCTGCAGTAGTGCTATCCGGTGTAGCGACTTCAAGCGTTATTTCATCAACTTCTGAAATAACGGTAACGCGGCCAGAAAACGCTGGCGGAACCTTTTCGGCTGCAAATTCATGGCCGACAGGTAGTTCCTGGAAGGAACCATCAATCACGCCATAGCAGCCGCGCTTATCAACTCGTAACTGTTTCATGCTCTCTCCAATTGAAAAGGGGCCTAAGCCCCTTAGCCCTGTGCGTTGAACACTTTTGAGCGACCTTTGAAATCGCGCTTAATCTGCAGACCGACCGCACTCCAGACCAAGGAGTTGTAGTTGTCGAACGGATTCGTGCGCGGGATCATGAAGGTGCCCACCGGCGCGGCGATGCGGGTCTTGATGTACTGGGCATTGCGCACATACGCAATGAAGTGATTACCGGTCAGCTTAAAGGTCTGGTTGAACGACTCAACACGCCCGTAGCGAAGGATGTATTCGAGCACAGTACCTTCTTTAAAACCGGCTGCGTCGGAATATGGTCTGTTCAGGTTACGCATGATGTCCGGACTAGCCCACAGCTTCACTTTTTCCTGGACAAAGTTATCGTCCAGCAGTTTGGCGAACGGGCCAGTGAAGAACGCCACGCTCTGATCTGGGGTGGAGGTGGTCAGGTCAATGTTCAGCCCGGATGCGCCCAAATCAACCTGATTGGTATTGGCGTGGTTGGTGATGCCCGCGCCAACATAGCCCTTCACCTTCACTTTCGCGTCGCCTGACAGCATGTAGTCCGCCATGTCAGCACGAATAGCCGCAACGTGCGCTTCCTGGTCATCGGCCATTGCGTCGAGGTTCTCGGACTGCATACCGTTCCACTCACGCCATTCACGGCCGTAGCCGGTGTTGAAGATCGGAATCGGGTCACCGGTCTCATCGTAGATGACCTTATCCAGTTCTTCCGGCACGTGGCCCGTCAGGGAGCGATGGACCTTGCCAGCGTCACTGGAAACACGGTACAGCGCGGCTGTCTTGCCGATGGAGATCGGCGTACCGAGGCCAAGCAGGTCATCCAGCAACGCGTTGCCTTCATCGTTGCGGAAGACACGGGTGGTGATGTTATCCACTTCACGCCAGTAGTCTTTGGAGATCAGCGCGGCCTGGTTAACTTCCAGCGCGCCATTGTACTGGGCCGTGATGGTGTTCTGGTTGACGTTGAAGGCCTCACGCTGCATCAGCAGTTGATTCCATGCCTTCTTAATCTGGTTATGCTCAGTAACCAGCTTGTTAGTGAAAATAATCATGCGGTAGCTTTCCCTGATTTGCGGACTTTCACCAGTTGGGCTTCGGCACCAACAGTGATTTTCTCGCGTGAGAAGAAGAGGACTTTGTCAGTGGTCGGTGCTGCTGATTTCGCCAGCGTTCCGTCACCATTTGAAATCAGTCCTTCGTTTTCCAGCAGGACATCGCCAGCCTTAACCAGCATGTGGTAGTCAACATCGTCTTCGCACATGATGGCTGCGCCGATATCGCCAGCAGGAACGGAATCGCGGATATCACCGCCGCCGATATAGTTGTGCTGGAGCACCAGCGCGACGCCAGAACCGCCAGCGGTGGAATGCACAGCAATCTTCCCGGTGCTGTCGAGTATGACCAGCGAACCCGGTTTAATTGCAGCCGCCATGATGGCTTCAATGACCTGCGGGTCATTTTTGCGGGCCGGGCCCGCAATTACGGTATGAAAACGAGGTGCAAGAGCCATTATTCAGGTGCCTCCATCGTGAGAATATCGCTTTGACCGCTGTTACCCTGGAATGACGGATTCAGCCCGGTGCTTGTCTGACACTGCGAGAACATGTCGTTCAGCGCATCGCCAGAGAGAGAGTTAATCGCCGCTTCGGTCATGAACGAAAATTTCGCTTTGACTGCCTGGCGTTTAGTAGCGAGGTCTTTTTCGGCATTGGCCTGCAACTGAGTTTTCAGCGTGCCGATCTCGTCAGTCAGCGGCTTGATTGCCAGATTCACAGCTGCGGCAATCGCCTCGGCATTGAACTGAACGCCGCCCGGGTCGCCGCCGCCCTCTTTCTTCTTCATCTGCTGGTTATAGGCATCCCAGACCTGATCGTCGGTCAGCCCCTCGGTTTTAACGCCAGCGGCATTGAGCGCGGCGATCATCTTCTGTTTCATCGGGTTTTGTTCTCCGTTGGTTTTGACTTCGTACTCAGTGGGCTTTCGCACGACTTCGATTGGGTCACCGACAAGCGTTACGACCTTGTCAGAGATGAGGTACTTCTGGTCGAAGAGCTTCGGCTTGGCGTTCTCTCCGTCTTCTTCGTAGACGAAATGGTCAGGCCACACGCTGACGACATAGCGCCACTTTTTGTCGTCCTGTTTGATGGACATGCGCAGCGCCTGGTAAATGTCGTCGAATGACATCTCAGAGGCATTGCTGATGAAAAACTTCACCTTATTCCACCAACCGTCCTTCATGCTGTTGGCGGCATCGATGATGCTGGCGGTTTCGACTTCACCCTCCTGCCCGTCAGCGTTCACGAACATGCCGACGCCCTCTTCCGGCGTCCCAGCGCCTGGCTCGTCGAGCAGGATGGCGACATGGTCGAATTGCATGTTATGTGCGACCCAGGAGTGCTTTTTCCCCTTCGACTCACCAGCCTTTTGCTCTTTGTTCAGCAGCAGCCCAGTGGAGACGTGGATCGGCTCGGCATTGTTGCCGGTGATCATGTCGTCGAGGCGCTGAATCAGTCGCTTGCCGTCAGGCTTGGCATCTGCCACCGCCTTGTTGACGTAAACGTCCATCACCACCTTGTCACTGGACTTGCTGACGTTCTGGGCCCACGCCCCGGCGTAATAATCGTTCACCGCCTGCGGGTCGTTGGCGCTGACGTACTTGCCGTTCACCATCGGATGCCCGAGCGGCATTAACTTGCGCTCCATCGTCTGGTAGCTGTTGTTAATCTCCTCCGCCGGGTAAAGGCCGCCATTCATCACGATGTCATCGACGATCGGAACCGCACCACGAATGACGTAGTGTTCCTGACCGTTGATGGTTGTCGTTGAGATGTTAGAGGCGTTGATGGCGAGGGATTTAACGTGGATGCTGGATAGCTTCACGCTGCGTCCTCTTAATGAAGTTTGTTTTTTCGCGCCTGGCGGAGTTGTTTCTTGGTGGGCTTAACCGGGAACCACCAACAGGTTTCGAATTTAATCATCTCGCCGGATGGGCTGATCTGCTCGATCGGCTTTGAATAAATCCAGCCATGTCCATACAGCGTCGGGTCATGCTTAAGTGTCCACATACGGGCCTCATTGGTGGATTTCAGGCAATAAAAAAGGCCGCCGAAGCGACCTTGTTAAGTGGGTTGAGGTGGCTGGACTCGAACCAGCACTCAGGTTCAGCATTAGCATCATGCCTGCCCTGCCGGGTTACCGGTTAATGCATTACTCTACCCATCTAACCCGCACGCGGGAATTGAGTTACACCTCATTTTCTTTAAGCAGCCTCAGCTTTCGTCCACTGCTTCCGCTCTTTAGCCAGCTTATTCGCCAGTCCCTCATTGAAAATGCTGCCGTCGTCATTCAGCAGCACCGGTATCTGACTGCAGTAGCAGTGGTACCGGTTGCCATTCTCGGCGTAGAAGTCGCGCACCTCTTCGGTGGTGTAGACCTTGCCGTGACGGCTGGCGTGCCAGCTGCGAGTTGTCGGTTTGAGTGCTGACAGCCACATCAGGCCGGTATTTAGCCCCAGCCTTTCGCGCGACCAGTCCGTTTCGTTCCACTGCGCCTGCCGCAGCGCGCCTACCTGTTCGGTCTGGGCCATGTTCTTGGCCCGCGCCATGCTGACATCGAGGCGTTTACTGATGACGTTGGCCGTCTCGCGCGGGTTAACGCCCCGGCCGATAGCATCGGAAATGATGTTCGCCAGATCCCCACGCGCCCGATCGCTCTCCAGAATCCAGTCGCTGTAAGTGCTGATGTAGGCGCTGGCGATCTGGTTCTGGTAAGCAGGGCTACTCAGCAGCTGCTGTAACGTCGTCTGGCTGGCGTACACCTGCGACTGCTGCGAGAGGTTATTGAACGCCTCCAGCGTACCGCGCTGCGCCTGGGCGGCTACATAATCAAACGCCCAGTGCTTCTGTTCGCCCCCCTCCAGCAAGTGATCGTCCAGTATGGTCTGAACTATTACCAACAGGTCCGCCAGCTCCTGCGGCGACATGTCGTATATGAATTTCCCGGCGTTGACCTGATAGAGCGTCAGGTCCTCACCGTTGACGTGGCTCAGGAAGTGCCAGTTACTGCCATTGACCTCACGGTCACGCCCGGTCAGGCGCTGGTCGAACAGGGCTTTCAGCGCGACCTTAATCGCGTAATAGCGGTCCTCAATGTCGTGATCCATCATGCTGACTGGCTTGCGCGACATTGTGGGGTCAACTTTCGACCGTGGTATCACCGGACTTTTCGGTTTCTGATTCTGGGTCGGCCAGTGGATCAGGCTTTGGCTTATTGCCATCTGGCGGCACCTCGTCATCAAGTTCTGGCAGGGCCTGCATCTCGCCTACCGCGCGTATCTCGTTCTCGGTTATAGATGAGCGGCCAAAGGCATTCGTCGACTTAACGGCAACGTCAGCCAGCTTATCCATATTGGCAATCTTCTCCGCCTGGCCGGGTGCCAGCAGATCAGACCATCCGACAGTGATTTCCTCACCCTTCGCCGGAGGAATAAACCCAAGCGTCCAGAAACGGGTGATGATGTCGGTGATGAGATCAGCCAGGAAACCTTTGCGGCGGCTCATACGGGTTTTAGCCCAATCCTTTGCATCTTCGGTGCTGGCTCTCTCTCCGGTCTGCATGCCCACCAGCACTTTCACAGGGATCGGTACAGTCGCACAGAACTCATTGAGCGCCGTTCTCCAGGTGGGTTCGGGATCTGAGGCTGTCACACTTAACACCTCAGCTGTTCCCTCCTGCATAAAGCTGGCGCTGTCGGTGCTGTCGTTCAGGCGTCGCACCTGCTGGTCGAGTGCCTCAGCGAGCTGGTTATCTGCCACGCCAAGCGCTTTAGCAAGTGCGGAGAAGTTCGTTTTCTCCCCGAAGGAGAAGTTTAGCTGGCGGCTCGCGTTCTTAAGAAAGCCCTCTGACGCGCCGCCGGACACTTTCTCGATGTCCATCAGTTTGTTGAAGCCTTCCTCCAGCAGCGACTCGCCGGAATCAAGCCGGCCATCATCTGAGCCCTCAGCCAGGATAATGACGCGATCGGGGTGAACGTTGATGATTCGCCCGGGCTGGCCGCTGCGCTGCTGCTGCACCGGTATCTCGGTAAATGAGTACATGCTGACAGCGCCATAGTTCTCGCTGTTCTCGTCTTGGTCATAACTGATCGGGTCGAGTTGCGCCTCCCAGACCGGAATGAGCCGGACAAGCGCCTTCTCTTGTAGCCTACCGACCGTAACTTTATCGACGGGCGCAGACCATGGCTGGCTATCTTTGACCTGGATCAGCAGCGCAGAGTAGCGGCCCACGAGATTTCGTTTGTCAGCACCTTTAATCTGCTTCCAGCAGCGCTTAAGCAGCTTGTTGACGCGCTTATCCCACACTGACTGCTGCGTGGAATCCTTCGTCTGGTCGCCTTCGTAGATGTCCGGGTAATCCTCCCAGCAGCCATCAACGACACGCGTCACCGCGGCGCCTGCGATGGCATTACGACGATACGCCCGATAGAAGTCATCAAAGCAGAGTTCCTGCGGGTACCCGAATTCCTGATACAGGCGCTGGCGCTTTGTGTTACTGGTTCCGTTAAACAGTGTGCTCAGGTTGCGAATCCGATCGCGTTCGACGCTGGCATTGGTGGCACGTTGTTCTTTCATCTGGCTTTCGTTCACGGTTTCCTCCGTCAGCGCGAGCGCACCAACATGCCGGTTGATTGTGGTTCTGATAATTCGGTGAGCGCGTATACCGCGGCATCAAGCCGGTCAGGTGATTTCTTCGCAGTGGATGGCACGTACTCCATAAACTGATTCTCGACCTCGTAGAGGCTGCCACGGTGAGCGACCCGGCCCTGCGCATACAGCGCGGAGATGGGTTCTGCACGCGCGTACTTACCCTTACTGGCGTGAACACGAATGATGCGTCCGCCGAACCCGGCATTGCGTAGCGTATCCTCCGCCATATCGCCGCCCTGGTTGGTTTCGATGACAATCGCATCAGCTTCGTGCTGCTCATAGGCTTCAATGGCCTTGGTAGCCCAGCCGTTGGGTGAATATTTCCCGCTGTAATCCGCATCGAGGCTGTATTGCCGCTCATCACCGGTACCGTAAACGCTGGCGACGGCAATGCCTGATTCGTCACTCTCTTCGCTGTTGGTGGCCTGCGGGTCGATTGCCACCACCGTTCGGGCAAGCTCCTGGGTGATCCGCATCTCGTGCGCCGCACCGATCATGTTCTCAGTCCACAAAGCCCCCTCCGCATTGAAGCGTTTCGGGTTCTGCATGTACTGGGCCTCGGCGGTGCGCCGGTGAGAGAAAAGCGAAACCCGATGCGATTCGTTGTGCTTAAACGGCCATAGCCAGCCATCAGGCAGGCCGTGGTCAATCGGAATCGCGTGGGTGTTTTCCGGGTACTGGTCGGCGTATGCCTGGCTGTTGTTGATGAGCACCGGCAGATTCAGGTGATGCCATTTCTCACCGCTGCCGCCCCGCAGCAGATAGCCGCTCAGGTCGTGGTAGTGAATGCGCTGCATGATGACAATCATCGGCGTCGTCTCGATCGCCAGTCGTGATTTGATTGTCTCGTTAAAGCGGTTGTTGACGCCGTCGCGGACGATCTCCGAATAAGCATCATCCGGCTTTACCGGGTCATCGATAATCAGCGCGCCCTGCCAGCCTGGTTCCATGTGTCCGGCACGAAAGCCAGTAACCTGCCCCGCAGCTGACGACGCATAAACACCGCCGCCGTGCTCAGTCCACCACATCGCCTTACTGTCAGCGTCATCGCGCAGAGACATCGGCCACATCGACTGATAAGCCTGTGACTTAATCATGCCGCGCGCTGTCGAGGAGTTCAGCAGCGCCAGGTTGTGCGAATAGGACAGGTGCATGAAGCGGGCCCGGCAGTTCAGCGCCAGCCCGCGCCCCATCATGTTGATGGTAGCCAGTTCCGTTTTCGTGTAGCCAGGCGGGACGTTGATGATCAGGCGCTGTATCTCACCATCGATTACGCGGTCCAGCGTCTGCTGAATCACCTTGTGATGAGGCGCGATAATCATCTTGCCGCTTGTTCGCTGCTTGAAGAAGTAGCGCGCGTAATACAGGCCATCCTCTTCACACTCTACCCGGCGGGCAAATGTCTTTTGCTCAGCAGTCGTCATCCTCCATCATCTCCTGCCTTGCTGACCTGTATTCGTCCTTGCTCATGGTGATCGTCTGGATGGCGCCACCATTGGGGCCGGAATGTTCAAACTTATGCTTATTGGTGTACGCGTCGCCGCACTCTTTGGCGGCCTGCTCGATAATCTCGGCGGTTAACGCGAGGTTTTTCATTCCCTCGGCCCGCGTAGCCATGCGGTCGAGAACGCGCAGCCGGTACGCTTTGTTGGCGATCGGGATGTCGGAGATTTCACTCTGGAAGCGCTTACGGGTATCGTTGAAAAGCTCAACCCATTTCTGGGCCAGCCCCCTGCCGTTTGCTTTCGTCGGGTCGTGGGATTCGACCTGCTGACGAGTGATGCTCAGGCCAAATTCTTTTTTGACCAGCTCAACCACCTGGGATGGAGTATCGAAGCAGGCAAGGGACTGAACGATGAAGGCTTTGACCTCACCTTTCAGTGCTGCCATAAATCACCTGCCTGTCATAATCAGTCATAAAGTTAAGCCAGTTTCAGCATGCACGTTCCGCACGATCTGGCGATATCGAGGTGAGCCACTTCCGCTGGCGCATTAGCCGCGTCAACTAGCTCCTGCACATCTTTGCTGGCACCGTAACGGCGCACGACACCAACAAACTCTTCGACGTCGTGGCCACGCAGTGTAAGCACTGGTTGCCCGGTCTCTTTGTTGAACTTCGGCGCACCAAAATCATCGGTGACCTGGCCGATGTGGTAAAGCTCATGCTCCACCAGCGCGCAGAACTCGAGGTCACTGCACTGTGAGCAGTAATCGGCAGCCAGCGTGATGATGTACTTCGGAATGCGCCCGAACCATTCATGCATCTGCTGTTCCATCCGGGCCTTCTGCCATCCACCAGCGCGCAGCATTACCTGCTCAGCCTGACCGAGGACTGACCGCCCCTTTTTCGCGAAGCAGTCAGATGCCCACATGAAGCAGAGATCCGCACCAATCAGGTGGGCATGGTCAGGGTTATGGATATTGCCGTCTTCGCTGAGGACCTGCAGGTTAACCCAGTCGTGAATCTCATTGGCTGGTATCAGGCGGGTGTATGGCTGCCAGTTATCGCCGCTGGTGAAGTTAACCGGCGGATATGGCCTGCGGTCATCGTATTCAGCCATGGTTAACTCCACTTATCCCCTATAGGGTATATTTACGATTTATCCGCTATAGACATTATCAAGCCCACCAGCAGATGAGCTTTGGAATGGCTTATTCAGCTGGCTGAATATCGATGTAATACTCTTTGCCCTGTTCGAACTGGCCATATGCCGCCGGGTTAGAGATGTGCATTTGCAGGAGGCCGCCTGGCGTATAGTGAGACCACATTTTGTTTTCGGAGGTGTCTGCGGTTACAGGGCTCATGTGGATTGTGCGGTGTGAATCGTCTTCGGCTTTCTGAATGAAGTGGCAGCGGAATTTAGCGCGTACGGACATGTTGGATCCTCAGTTAGTAAAGGCCCCGCTATTGCTAGGCCAGTCAGATATCGATAATGATCAACTTCCAGATTCAGCATCAAACAGCAGAAGCGCTTCTTCCGACTCTTTGATGGCCTTCATGGTTCTGGCCACCGTTCCATTTTCAGTTGTTACTCTGGGAAGTTGGTTAGTGAAAATTTGATACTTCAGGGGATCGTCACCAACAAACTTAATAGCCTCTGCGGCTGCAGCAGTGTCATAATTCAAGATTGCAAGCAGGTCTAAGCGGATTTGCTGGGCAGGTGTAACTGTGTTTTCGCTCATTGCATTACCTTCTCGTTTTGTTCTGGCAGTTCGCCTGCCACGATTTGTTATGCGCCAGCACGTCTTTCTTCGTCTGCCGATCCATCACTTCGATATCGTGCTCAGTGAGGCGAATCGCTTTCACCCAGTCACAGCTGGCATCGATGACCTCAACCCTTGCGGGTCCAGTTTCCGCGCAACTCGCGATCAACATCGTCATCAGGCATATGGCTAACCGTCTGCTGTACATTGCTGGCCTCCTTGGTTACTTCTACGCGACGTTCGGCAGCTGCTTTGGTGGCTGCGGCGTTATCATCGGTTCGTTGCTTATCCGCTTTGGCTTCGGCCTTTTCGCGTCCACGCATACTGCCCAGACCGAAGGCACCGAGCACCATCAGGATTGCGAATCCGATTGCAGCCAGAATGGCTTTCAGCTTCGTCATAGGCTCACCCGTTCGCGTACCCAACCGTAGATGAATGCCTCGTTAGCCTGGCGCTGCTCTGCCAGCTCGAGATAACGCTGACCCTGACTGCAGTTCAGTCCGCGGAGCAATACGGCTTCCCCTTCACTGCCGCGTTTCGCCAGGTAGGACTTCAACGCGCTGATGCTACGAGGGCCAATCTGGCCGTCGGCAATCAGGTCGGGATAGAGCTGCTGCTGATTGTTGAACGCGTTCAACCAGCGCTGGAACCATTTCACCTGTACCGATGGCCCCATGTTCACGCCGGTATCGCAGAGCTCGGCGGCGATGGACGGTGATACAGCCGCCACCTGGTCGAAGCGTGGGCCATACCAGTAATCGGCTTCGAGGATGTCGAGAGCCTGCTGGCGGGTCAGGTCGCGCATATCACCGGAATAACCGTGGGCGCGTGCCGTCGCCTGGGTGATGCCCCAGTTAGTCGGGCCGCCTTTGTCGTTCGGGTGATTAACGTAGCCGCCCTCTTTGCCGAGGATGGTGTTGAAGATGTCGTCTCTAGTCACGCCTAACTCCTTTTGCCGGTAATGTTCCCCCGGGAGAGGATCATCACAATCAGAAAACCGATGTTGACCACCAGCTCTGAGCGGTCGATGTAGAGGTAATCGCCAACCCAGATACGAATGGGGATGGAGAAGAACGCCAGCGCCAGCAGGTAGGCCAGCGCTGAATAATGCCTTTTATGCTTGCGACCACCGCGACTGAAGCCAGCAATCAGCAGCCCCGTGCACAGGGCAATTACCGCATGCAGTTGAAGCAGTACGAATGGAGTCAGGATCATTGCTCCTCCTCAGCCGCCTTCTTCTCAGCGCGTTTCTTGAGAGCGAGAACGATGGTGATGGCCGATGCAGCCGAAACCATGGCGCCGAGAGATTCAGGGATTCCCGCACCGTCGATGCCGGGGATAAGGTTGCCGATGACCTTGTTGATTACCCGCGTGGCCGTTGCTGCACCGAGAATGCCGGAGATAAAGGCTGCAATGCCGTACAGGCAGCGCTCAAGAATGCTCAGGTTGTGGGACGTGAGAACGTAGATAAGCGCCCCGGCCAGCGCCCCAAGGATTACGCCAGCCTCAGTATTTGCCCAGAATCCGGCAAAAGTGACAGTCGTAACCGCAGCATGCGCCGTGGCGCTGCCGGATAGTGGTTCGGACATAGGTTTTCCATTTTGAAAGATTCAGGCTCACCGGACGCTTAACGACAAAGCACCTGATGGGGGGGGGGGGCCGGGAGCCTGAAATAGAAAAGCCCCGGCGAATGCCAGGGCTAAAAAAAGTGCCAGATCGTGCTTCTGGCAGAACAACCTTACGTTTGATATTGTTAAATCGCCAAAAGTAACCATATCAAACACAAGGAGTATTACATGGCTAGTTTTACAGTTCGTGTAGAAATGCAAAATGCTGACTGGGATGATTATGAGAGCCTTCATAAAAAGATGGCAGCAAAACAATACCACAGACAAATCGAGGCAACCTCAGGAACAAACTATCAACTTCCTGATGCCGAATATACACACTCAAGCACAACAAAAGATGAGAACGAAGTGGCGAACGAAGTTAAATCGATTGCAGATTCTGTTAAAAAAAGTTCTCGAGTCCTTGTTACAAAATCAGCAGGACGTGCAATTCGAGGCCTGAAAGTAGTTTAAGACCCCGTGCCGTAGTCACATTTTTCTGGGGCGCCATCATAGCGCTCCATGCTGACAAACGCAGCAGCAACAGCCTCGCCCAGCCTTTCATATGCAGCAATTCCTGCGTCGCCATCCATAGAAGCAGCAGCATTTGATAACGCCTCGCGGGCAAGATATTTCGAATCTTCAGGCAATTCAGAAAATTTCATTAGCATCCTCCAGAAACGACAAAGCCCCACGGTGTTAACCGCAGGGCTTGTAACGAAGGCAGTAACCCATCGTTGGGATAAAATTAACACAGATTCCGGAAAAGTAAATAGCTCACGCTTGAAACGTAAGCCATTTTCGTGAGCGTTATCGTGTTATCTGTTTCAGCTGAGCCTCAGCCCATGCTTCCTCGATATCGAATTTGGTGATCAGCTGGTCGTAGAAGTGTTTAACTGATTTTTCCCAGGTAGCGACAGTGATGGCACCAGTAATCTGGCAAACAGCTGCATACGCCTCAGTCGAAGGGATACGCTCATGTCCGCGCCCGCTGCAGCGTTTACAGTTGGCGAATACCGGTACGCCCTGCTTCTTTGTTTCTTCCTGGTCTACGGCTTTCCCGCGCCCCCGGCAGTCATTGCAGGCGCAGCTCACAACCTTCTTCCCCTTACAGGTCGAGCAAAGAACACGGGCAACCTCTTTCACCTGACGCCGATCCTGGTGCTGCGAGGGGATAACCTTCAGCCCCCATTTTTTTGATTTTTGGATGATGTCCTTTGCGCACCCAGACATGCTGGTTTTCATACTAAACACGTCAGCCTCAATGAACCCCTGCCCGGCGCAGCAATCGCATTGCTTCACGCTGGCGGCGCTGCGCGAGTAATCCTCAAAGGCGAACGTAGCCAGCTGACGCATCACCTGGGCCTTAACCTCGTCCCCTAACTTGCGCAGTGCGGCAACCTTGTCGCATTTTGTCAGGGCATACTCCGACAACAGTGCGATCGCTCTTTCCCGGTCGTTCCGGCTGATGCCCATCTTCCCGAGGAAGGCGCTATATCCCATCGCAGCACGCTCCTGCGTCATACCCATTGCCGCCATGATATCGGTGCCAGTCAGTGAATCAGATGCGGTGGCGCGCGGGGAATCGCTAATCAGCGTCGATTTCGCGAAGTGGTATTTCACCGTGTTTTCGAGGTTCATGCAGCAGCTCCTGCTATCTGTTCAATGCGAAGAAAGTTCCGAAGAATGCGGTAGTCCACCAGCACCGTTCCCGGGCGGCGGTAAATGCGAAGGCGCTGCCAGCGCAGGCGAAGCGATTCAATCAGTTCGGGTTTCATGCGTCCACCTGCTGTTTCAGTTCTTTGAGTTTTGTGCGGTACTCATCCCGGACCCGGATGTAGTCGTCGCGTTTCCATTTCGGTAATTCGTGCGGGCCCATTAACACGTCAAAGCGCGCCTGGCCGATTTTGGCGATGAGCGCCGGGCGGTATGCAGTCAGGTTGCCGGAGAGATGGTTATTGCAGGGGGCACACTGGCGATGGCAGTTGTCCTCATTGAAGCGCAACTCAGGGTTAGCGCCGGTGGTGCGGTAATGTCCTGCGTGGTATTGCCCGTCATGGTGGCGAGCGCAGCTGATGCATGGCAGATGTCGATCCCGGTACCGGATAAATTCGTTGAATGCCATCTGGGCCAGCTTGACGAAGTGGCTGAGCGGTTTCACTGCCTGGCGACGTTCGGCCTGCTGCGCCCGCTGCTCTTTCTCCTCTTCGCGCTGACGCTTCACCTTCGCGCGCTGTGCTTCTGCGCGGGTCTTGGCGGTCTGTTCTTTGGCAACTGCGCTGGCGCACTCGTAGCAGCAGACCACCTGGCCGTCACGAGCCGGGTGAAACCATTCACGGCAACTCTGGTTTGCGCACTTACGGCGGGGTTTCTTAGCCATGATCAACCCCAGACCTTTTGGCGGAACGTCCGTGGCGTGGGCACGAGGTGTTTAACCTCCTGCCGCTCTACGCTGACGGTCCAGGTAACGTAATCAGGGTTGAGGCTGCGTGTGACGACTACACCGCGGCGCTGGTACTGGCGTTCAAGCTCGTCGGCCTGCGCCGTGGTGCATTCGGTGTAGTGGAACCATGATTTAGCCATCTGGTTATCCCCCGAAGCTCATCAGCTGCGCAGCGGCGTTCTCCGCCTCGCTCTGGTCCTTGAATGACCGTGACAATATCCAGCGCCACAGAACATCGAGCGCGGCCTTGTAGAGCTGCTGAAACTCGGTCTCGTCCATGTTCGCGAAGGCGATGCTTCGGGGGTGTTTTCGGAGGGTGCCGTCAGGCAGCTGGATGGTGTCGTAGTGGCCGGATTCTATGGTCACCCAAGCGCGGTAGGCGTCGAAGGATTTGCACAGGCTGATGCCATTGGTGATGCGGCGGCTGCCAACCTGCTCGAGGTACTGCTCAGCAGCATCCAGCAGCGTGCCTTCGCTGCCGCCAAACGAGGCGAGGAATTTCGCATAGCCGGTGATCAGCTTGCGTTCGTTCGAGGAGATAGCGCCGCCGGTTGGCTCCCAGTATTCGAAACCGAGATTCAGCAGTGCGAAGAAACGACGGTGAAAGGCCGGGTTACGGACCTGTTTGAAGTCGGCCACCAGCACGGCACCGAGCTTGAATTTTGATTGCAGTAACTCGCTGGTCTCCGGCGTCGCGGGGATCAGGATTCCTGAGGACTGCTTGATGAGTTGTAACTGCGCCATGGACGTTCTCCGTGGCGCATCGTGGTCAGGTTACCGGTTGTTCAGGCCGATACAAACATTATGCTATTCAGATACTAAAAAGGTCAATTGTGGGCTGATAACTCCTTCACAATTTCGACAAGGGTGTCACGGGCAACGATGCGTTCGTCCGCCTGGAGATGTTTATGCCCTATCTCTACGCCGTCGCGGCTTAAAAGCACTCGGTCACCGGGCCGGAGCTTGAACGAACCCGCCGCCCCTCCATCTGAACGCCTCACGAGATCGTAAAACTCCCCTCCATCAGAACACACCTCAGCCACATCAACCCCCTCTCTGGTATCAACAAAATCTATCCAATCGGCCGGAGCATCGCCCCTCTATGAAGCCAAAATAGCAAATGGCTTAAATTTCCAAATAGGTTAGCCGCAGGAAAAATGAAACTTTTTTGAATCAGTGTTTAAACCATACATCAAATTACTGTATGGATAAACAGTGTTTAGTAATTTTGATAAAGTATGCACCTGAACGGCATGTTTAGGCAAGTTCATTTATCTATTTGATTTGAATAATTATTTTCGCTACTTTTGCGTAAAAAATGATCGTTAATTTTAACAGGAGAGGTGCGCTGCATTGGGGTTTGTAAATATATGATTCGGAAACTTTAGGCGCTCTGTCAGGTGGTAGCCGCCTACAACAACTGATATTTCGCAGCCGGGCCCGCGCCTGTCAGGTTGGTAATTTGTTACCAGGCGGTGTCTATTTCATAATCGATTTAGCAGATCAATTTCACTATATCGATCGGTTATATCGATCATGCTTCAGAAGGGGTTCCTTAGGAGGGCATACTGCGAATGCCGGGTGCCCTCTTATAGTAAAAAAGTGTGATTTTTATAAATCCACATACCTGCTATGGTGAATTCCCCATTCAACTTGCAGGAGGGGCCTATCCCCAATCTCACATTTAAGTGTCCGGTTTGTGGCTGCAAGAGGTTCAGATTTACCACTTTTTGCCCCACCGAAAACCGCCCTCATGGTGCAGTCTGTACCGTATGTGGTTCAAGGCTCACCCCTAATGCATGCATTCCCACGCCACGAAAAAGACGATGGCCCAAGCGGGTGATTTAAAATGAGGCCTCACGTGAGGCCTCATTCGTTATGCTGCAATTTCTTTAGGCTGACACATATCAGGTAAATTCGCCCTCACCAGCGCTTCAGCGAACGGCGGTGGGACGGCATTGCCGCAGCGTGCTACCTGCTTGTCCTTCGCGTACTTCACCCCGCGAAAGTCCTGGTCGATGATGTACCACTCCGGGAAGCCCTGGGCGCGGTACAACTCTGCTGGCTGAAGCATGCGCATGCTGATATCGACGATGCGATACACCACACCTTCGACCGTCACCAGCCCGTCGGACTCTTCGCCGCAATACTCTCGCAGGAACGCAAGCGCCTGCGCCGCGCGCTGCTCGTTATACCCATCGGTTGCCAGACTGGTTTCAACATTGCCCACATGCAGGCCACCAGCGGTTAATCCCGGCGCTGGCGCGTCAATCACCCGGCCATCCCGGCAAGTACCGCGCAGCATCACCAGATGCGATGTGACTGCAGCGTGGTGATTGCCCGTTGTGACAGTGTGCGCGGGTTGGTCAACAGCACCACCTGGGTGCCCGGTGTTATTGACCATCAGGTGCGTAGCGACAACCGCATGATGATCCGTAGTAGTGACCGTATGGACCGGTTCATCCAGCGCTACGCCAGCGCCCTGATAGTTCCCGCCGAAGTGCTTGACCAGATTCGCTGCCACCAGCCCGAACTTACCACCGCCAGCGACCACAGTGCCCAGCGGCTTATGCAGGCCAGGCACACGCGGTTCCTGCCCCGGTCGTTCGCCGTACCCCATCTGAATCAGGGTTGTCGATACCAGCTGAGATTTACCCCCACCACCAGCGGTGATTGTGGCGCTCGGCTCGTCAGCGCGGTGACCAATGCTGGCACCGAACTGCCGGGCAATCACCGGCGCAACAACACATGCCCGGGACTCTTTCAGGATGGTATGCATCGGTTTTGTCAGTGGGCGTGGCTTCGCCTGGTACTCGCTACCACCATTGCCTGCCAGGAACGGAGCCAACGCCGCCTCAACGACACCCAGGGCGTGCCCATTCCCGCCCGGGCGCGCCGAAGTGCCAGCGGTAACCGTCGGCACCGGTTCAGTAACAGGCTGTCCGATCGCCCCGGTGCGGAACTTCGTCAGGTGCGGTACCGCGATCGCAGAGCCATGCGTTTTGGTGATGGTCTGCAGCGGTTCTGCCAGCGCCTGCCCCCGGAAGCAGTCGTATTTCCCCTTCGTCGTGGTGTGGTTGCACTTCACGATAAACGGCGAGGCGCTATCAATTACGAAGCGCTGGATGCCGCGGGCTATACGCTTTAGGGTGTTCTCCGCCAGCGGCTTTTTGCGGTCGAAGATGGACGCTGCAGGGATAGACCAGTCGATGCAATCGGCGGCGGTGCGCCACGCTTTCAGCTTACCGCCCTGCACTGCTGGCGTTTTCGGATCGCCGCGGGTCGGCTCCGGCCAGGTCACCGGCACTCCGTCACAGCGCATCACCATGAAGAACCGCTTCCGGATGGTCGGCGCACCAAAGTCGCAGGCGCGCAGCTCGCGGTGATCAACGGCATAACCCAGCCCGGCAACCAGCTGCTGCGCCTGCTCGCCATCGGCGGCAATGCCCAGGAACTCGCAGCACTCCGCCAGCGCCGGATGCCCGGCAGGGATGCCGCCGGACAGCATGCCGCAGAACGCTTCGAAGGTTTCGCCAGCGCGCTGGGTGTCAGGCCGCAGCCCTCCATCCTCGGCAGCGATAAGCGGACCCCACGTTTTGAACTCCTCCACATTCTCCAGCATCATCACGCGAGGTCGCACCGCCAGCGCCCAGCGGATGACGATCCACGCCAGACCGCGAATCTCTTTCTCCACCGGCTTCGAGCCTTTGGCCTTCGAGAAGTGACGGCAATCCGGGGAGAACCACGCCAGCCCCACCGGGCGGCCAGCGGTCGCCACAAGGGGATTAACATCAAACACACTCTCGCAATAGTGCAGCGTATCCGGGTGGTTCGTGGTGTGCATCGCCACGGCGTTCGGGTCATGGTTAATCGCAATATCCACGCTGCGGCCAATCGCCAGCTCAATGCCCGTACTCGCCCCGCCACCGCCGGCAAAGTTATCAACGATAATTTCTCTCACGCGTATTCTCCCATTGCGCTGGCCAGCGACTTAGCCGCCGTGACGATGGCCGGTACCGGCATTTTTTCCAGCCACATGCGGTTGATGTGATGCTTCAGGCGGCGCTGGTGATGCGCCGGGAGATCCCCGGCGTTTTCAATCTGTCCGTAGACCATGCCGACTTCGGCAGGCCAGACGGTTTCTGCCACGTCCACCAGCAGCAGGCTTTCCAGTTCGACGATCCGTTTTGTTGCGTATTGCAGCTGCGGTTCCATCAGTTCGCCTCCTGCTGCGGTGCTGCTGGCATCGGCATCCAGTGGGTCACCTGTTTGAGGTATAGGTCATTTCCATCTCCTTCATCCCAGGATGGATTACCATCTTCGAACCAGTCAGCATAAATACCGACCTGCGTATTTGGCAGGCTTGGCAGGTAATACGCTCCACTGAAATCGGCTGCTAAGACGTAGTCGCGTTCCGGCATCCGCTCACTGCACGGAATCCACCCTTGCTCAGGCTCGTTCAGAGCATCGCGCTCTGCCTGAATCCTCTCAGCGTCGATTGCTATGCCGGAGTTGCGAATGGCTGCCAGCCCATCGCGCAGCGTCGGAATATTTTCAGGAATATTTTGTTGTCGATTTTGTTGTTCGGCACCCTGAAGCATGGCGGCGCGGCAGGCGTATTCATGCAAAGCTTTTCGAATCCGCTCTCTGTCGTGGTGCAAATGCCATTCGATTGGGTATTTTTCTTCATCCAACCCATCAGGGCTTATAGGAATAACGATGCTATCAATTCCCTCATTGGTGATTACCACAGCTGGCCGCGGTAACTGTGGTGCTGCGTAGAGCATCTGCTCCGTATAGCACTCCCCAGCCGGGCCGTCTTCGCCAATTTGCTTGTATAGCCACGGGCCGTCTTTGTAGCGCAGGCGTTTCGCCACCGGCTCCTGCTCCTGCTGCATTCCAGCCGTCAGCACTGCCAGCGCGATTTCATCCACAGCGAGATTCATTGCCACTTCTTTTGCCGTTGCCAGCTCCGGCGGCAGCCGCGCCAGTAGCCACTGGTTAGCTTCCATTCGTGTTTTTGCCTGCTCGATCAACTGCTCTTTGGTGAATTTGGTCATGCTGACACTCCTTCCTGATATTGCTCGAACCAGAACACCACTGGCTTTTTGACTACCTCAACCAGCCCGAAACGCTCCGCTGTGCGAAAATTAACACTGTAAGAGCGGGCGCGATCTGCCTGCGCCGTTATCTCCTGGCGGAACAACTCAATGGTGAATGTCGCTTTAAACAGGTTGCACGGGGCGCAGGCCGGGAACATGTTTTCGATAGCATCATTCTCAGGCCTGAAATGCTCTCCGGTCGCCACGGTTCGGCGGGTGCCATCGCTTCGGCGTTCGCCAAATTCCCATTTACGGAAAACCGCCTCAACGTGGTCAGCATGCCAGCCCTTTTCTGGCAACTCACGGCCGCAGTACGCGCAGCGACCGTCGAATTTCATGCGCAGTTCTGCGCGCTGTTTTTTCGTCAGAGCCATACCCCTACTCCCCCTTGATGCTTATGCCAGCTTCTGCCAGCGCCTCAACCGTATCTTCGTAATCCAGCGCGCTACCGGCATTGCTCGGTACCAGATATCCTTCGCCATAATGGCCGCTTGATGTTGGTTCCTGCCGCTGAGGAAGTGTTACTGTCCGGGTTTCCATTAGCGCCAGCGCAAACTTAGCCAAATCCGAAGCATCGCCAGGCCGAACGATTCCTGTTGAGGCGATCATGGTTAACTCGCCCTTTGTGAAGGTGATGGTCATTGGGAAACCTCCTGGCTATCCGCGAGAACTAAGCGACCATCACACAACGCCGCGATGATTTCCTGGTATTCCCAGCCGTAGCACATGCTTTCGACATAGACGCGAAGTGGCGGGTAGTCATGCTGCTTGCGACGAATGAACGCCTCTGCGGCTTCACGGGTAAGGTGAGCGTTGACGTGCTGCCATTCTTTGCGGGTTCCACTTACGGTGTGATTGTCGAGGTCAGCAAGGAGTAGCCACTGCTCATCCTCTTCGCATTCCAGAAAATCGCTTTCCCACATATCCTGGGCCAGGCTGTTCAATTCATCCCGTTCATCTTCGTCAGCGTCGTCCCAATACTCCTGAGGAGACCCCCACTCGCAATCATCACAATGTACAATCCTGGCTTCGCAGTATTCGTCAGCCAGGCCGTAAATCGTCGCGTTCTTCTGAACCATGAAAATTGGATCAGCGGTGATATGCCGGCTAACACCATCACCGCGATGGTGATATTTCAGGCGCTCAATAAAATCTGCGAATGTTTCCGGCGTTAGCTTCGCGCCATCTGCGATTGAATTGCTCACTCTGCACCTCCCTGGCGAAGTTGGGCGGCGAAAGCTGTTGCACGATACACCATTGATTTAAGAGCTTTGGCTTGTGCGCTTGACGGGCTAAAGGTTTGGTACAACCGTCCGGTATCCGCAGCAAAATCATCCACACCCTGAGCCCGCACTTCAGCCAGGAAGACGTCGGTGGCCGGGGTTTCAGTTTCAGGCTTGGCAAATACCGGCCAGCAATCAGTACCGTCGGAATTTTTGTGTCCTGCCTCATCATGAACATCAAGATATTCACCGCACGGCAGAGGGTCTTCCCATGTTGGTGGAATAGCGTGCCAGGATAGATAGGCTTGAGGCTTATCAAACGCTGCCTTCAGCGCTGCATTCTCCGCAGCCAGTTGATCGCGTTGTGCTTGCGTGCCGCCCAGCGCCGCGGTGGTGCAGTCCAGCCGTTCGGCGAGGCGCGTCACAATCTTCGCCATATCGATGATCGGCGTGTCGCTGCCCATTGTGCGGGCGAACTCATGCCCTACTGCGATCAGCTCTTTGTTATTCAGTGAATCGCTCATTGGGCACCGCCTTCGCTCGGCTTAACGGTCGCCAGCTTCAGGCGGCGAGCTGTCAGCGGCGCGCCACAGCGGCGGCCATCTTCTTTGCGATAGGTTTCGCGTTGACCTACACACCAGGTCGTCGGGGTTTCATGCAGTTTCACGGTCTTCTCACCGTCTTTGGTGATGATGGTGCCGGTATGGGTTTTAACTTTGCTCATGCTGCCGCCTTGCTATGTGTGTAGCGCTTAAGGTCGAAATCGATAATTGCCCGCTGGTCGCGGAATACGCCGCAGCGTCCGTGCCGGATGATCCCGCCCTGCTCCACAGCTGCCCGGATGTACCTCTCAGCGGTGTTGCGATGCAGGCCGAACATGGCGACGACCTCGTTGGTGGTTGCGTGACCATGCTTTTTCACCAGCTCAATAATCCAGGCGATGAACAGGGTGCGCTCGCTATGCGTTTTTGGGCTTGGCATGGGGGTCTCCTGTTAAACCAAACCAGCGGCTTTGCGCTGCGTGTATTGAGCTTTCAGCATTTCTGCTGGCGTGGGGCCGCTGTCTTTCGCTGGCGCGGACAAGGCGCGGCGAACTGGCGGGATGGGCTTGCCCTCGGCGACACGTCGCTCCCACCCGGCCAGAGTGCTGCTGGCGGCCTGGCGCATTTCCTTCTCGGTCATCTGGCGATCTGTACTCTGCCGGCGCAGCTCTATGCAGATGTGATACAGGACTGGTGCTGGCCATGGGTATTGCTCACTGGTCGGGAACCGGAAGACCAGACGGCGCCATTTCCAGTATTCAGTCATGACGTCGTCGACGCTGAACCCCAGCAGGTTATGCCCCTCTTTGCACCAGGCGACGAACTGCCCGGGTGAAGGCAGAAACGGCTTTTCCTGGCGGCGAGCGATGCGCATACCGGCTGATACCTGTGCCATGGTGGTTATCCCGTTCTCCTGGAAGGCCATGGCCCACTGGCGGCGGAGTTCGTTGAAATCGCTCTGCTCACGAAAGCCAGCCATTGCCGCCGGGAACGCAGCGCGCAGCGCACTGAACAGGGCGTTGAAGATTTCAGCCGTCTGCTCTGCCTGTGGGCGTTCTGCTGGAGCCTCAGGCATGCCCTGGGCAATACGGCGGAAGTTATCGCGATCACAGTTCATCAGCTGCTCAGATAGTCTTTCCATCGAACACCTCGTTAATCCAGTCTGTGTTGTTGAAGTCGATGCCGTGGGCGTTTCCGGCGGCTGCACGGCATCCGCCAGCGTCGCGTCGAAGGCTCAGGGTGTCCCACTTTGCGCGGAGCTTTGCGGGCGAGAGGATATTGGCGTGCCAGAACGCGTCTTTGCTGGCCCACTGGAACAGCTCGCAAATATCACGATGGCTATGGCCGTCCAGCTCGCGCATCAGGCGAACGTCATTGGCCCAGGCTGTCAGGTTGGGTTTCTTCGGGAAGGGTTTAACTTTCTCGAGCAGGAGAATGATCCATTCTGCACATTGCTGGTCAGCAACCGTTCCCCACTTGGTGAAGTTGGGGGTGTAAATCACGGCTTCAGGATGAGCTGATAAAAACTTCTTCAGGCGGTCGTCGGAGGATTCGACAGAATTCTCTGACGAAGATCTTTTAATATTGTTTTTGTTATAGTCTTGGGTGTCTACCGTTTCCGGGAAGGTTTTTCCCGATTTCGGGAAGACTTTTCCCGTTTCCGGGAAGACTTTTCCCGTTTTCGGTTTGTCCAAAATCCAGGCAGAAAGGTCAGTATTTATACCGACAATTTTCATCACGCCCTGCTTGTGACTGAAAATAATTCCACGCTCAGCCAGTGCGCTGATCGCATCAGAAACGTGCGAATCTGCCAGGCCAGTGAGCCCCGAAATTACAGTGTTCGTAACCCGGTCCTGTTTTTTGTTCCATCCGTAGGTCAGCCAGATCACCGCTTCCAGGCACTGCCATTCACGCCCTGACATGCGCAGGCGCGGCTTCAGCTTCTGAATTTCGTTTGCGATCCTGGTGTACCCGTTGGACAGGTCGGCCATGGGACCTCCTGTTTGCTCGGTTTTGGTAGGAAATTTGATAACTTCAGCGGTATTTGACATACTCATCTCCGCAATTGACTGACGTTTGTTGCAACTGAAGGCCACTTCTGTTCGTGCAGAGTGGCTTTCGCCTTTTTAGAACCCGTCATGCAGCCCCCAGCATCATCGTGACCTGAGCCATAATCATCGAGAATGACTCGATCCCTACCAGGTGAATCTTGGCAACGATGGACTCACTGATTTCTTTGCAAAGCACCGGTACTGGAGCGCCCAGCGCCGCAGCCTGATGTACATCACTCGACTCTTTGATAGAGTCTGCAATCCTCTGCCCATGCGTCTTACCCGTCACCAGTCCGAACTCGCGCGCAACTCGCTCGTTATCACGCGTCATAACCGCCACGATCACTGGCGTCAGCATTTCCAGGTACTTGTCGTACTTCGGACCCGGCGTGTTGATCATCCGGAAGAAGTTCACCTTGGTACCGTGCACCGAACCGGCCAGCAGCAGGCCACGCCCGCCGGTGGCCATCCACTCTTTCGCAACCAGCTGCGAGATGTAGTTCTGTGCATCACCAGGCGTCGCCCTGTTCCAGGCTTTAACCGCCTCCCGAATATTCGACAGCTTGGCAGATTGGCGGCTAAGCTCCTGATATTTCGATATCACCTGAACTGTTAAAGGGCTGCTAACATTGCTGAAATTGTGTGTTTGCATGGTTATGGCTCCTGCTGAGGTAAACCATCGGTAGGGTTGGGATAGATGTCACTGCGAATCTCGTGAGGAGTAATTTTCCATTCCAGCAATTTGCAGACAGGCAGCACACGGTGAGGAGGCACCCCGTGATTCAACCAGAGGCTCACCACCTGTGATGAGGTGCCTAAATTCTTCGCTATCTCCGTCTGCGTCATGACAGCGCAAACGCGTTGTTTGATTGATTTTGTCATACCAAGCCCTCAGTGAATGAAAATCAAGATTACAATATGAAAATATTTTTTTCAATGAGGAATGAAAATAATCTTTGCAATGCGGAATGAAAGGCTACCTTGTAGAATGGAAGTCATGAAAAAAGCACCTCACGAAGCGTTTGCCCATCGACTTCAGCTCGTTAGAGATGAGTTTGGTTGGAATATGTCCGATATAGCTCGGAGGGCGATGGTGACCCCCCAAGCGGTCCAGCAATGGGCGAAAGGTGAGTCAGCTCCTCGCGGGGAAAGGCTTAAGCGCCTTGCTGCGGCTGCAGGCAAACCTGAGCATTGGTTTTTCATTCCTCCGGGCGCAGAAGATGGCGACGTTCTCGCTCCATCAGCCCCCCGACAACTTGATGAAAAAGAAACAACACTTCTCGCTTTGTTCAACCAAATGCCGGAAGCAGAAAAGTTACGCCTGATAGTCCACGCAAAAACCACCCTCAAAGAGCTCGACCTTCTTAAGGATGATGTTTTGAACATAATTCAAAGCATTCAGAAGTAGCCCTCTCACAGAATTATTTTCAATGCAGCCGTTTAGATGGTTGCATCTTGCCGCCCTTAATTGAAAATATTTTTTTCATTTAGCTTGTCAATTGCAAATCTTATTTGTATTGTTAGCCCATCGACAACAAGCGCACCGTTGTCAGGTTAAAGCAATGTTCCGCCAGCCTGGCGACAAGGGCAAAGAGGGAATCATCATGGTTCATCAGCACTACGGCACCCAAACAGTAAACCGCGGCGCAGTTCTGCCCGGAATGCTCGTAAAGCACAAAGACAGCACCTGGACGGCATCAGCCAATAAGCGTGGAAAGCTCTATCTGCATCGCGGAATTGAGCGCACTTACACCACAGAGTTGCTGGTCGAAGTTTTTCTAAATGGCGTGGGGAATGGCCTGAGCCATTAACGGGGGAGTCATGCAAGAGAAGAAATGCGCGTACTGCCGCAAACCGATCGAGCAAGGGAAAGAAGTTAAAAACGAATTGCTCTTCATCCGCGGAGCCCAGCTGGCGCGCGAACAACACGAATATTGCTCTGTGCGTTGCGCTTCTTACGACCAGATGGCCCACGAAGCATAACGTAAACCCGCGCAAGGCGGGATCTACGTCCGGTGGTACCGACCAAAGTTACACCGGAATTTATACCTAAACCAAAAACACACCCAATGGGCGCTATCAATGGTCCGGGGATTCTAACATCCAAAAATGAGGATCTGACATGGAATTCTTTTATGTGGTCAAGGCCACTCAGAAATCCGGTAAGCAAGATGCAGTGATTTGGTTCACTGCTAAAAGCGAAGCGCGTGCCGCTCTGACGCTCGATGTTGAGCTGGAAGAGGCTGGCATCGAAACTGGCCGCGGCAAAGACTACGCCAAACCTGTCCGTACCGATTACCCGATATTCAATGACCTGCCGGAAGAAAGCACCATCGATTTAACCTGGTGCGATCGCTACGAACTAGCCGACGACCAGCGCACCTGGAACCTGAAAGCCCAGGCAGATGATGCACAAGGTGATGATACCGATGATGAAGGTACTGCTGGTGACGAAGGCTACGTGAGCCACATCGTTGACTCCGCCTACACCATCGCGCCAATGCCATTCCGCACGCAGCTGCTGGCGCAATTCAACGCCGAAGATATTCACGTTTACCACATCAACAAAGAAACTCAGGCCAAGCTGTCCGCGCTGGAAATGGACACGGATAACGCCTATGTCCAGAACCTGCTGCTGGCTGCCGGCAATGTTCCTGACCTCAAAAAATACGACATGAACGGCCTGTGGAAACTGACGAAGGCCATTAAAGAAGTCTTCCCGCAGGACCGTCGCCCTGAGCTGGGCCTGCTCATTCAGTTCATGAACGCATGGATGGTAACTGGCCATGTTGACCGGGGAATCCTCACGTCCGAATGGGCTGCTGGCAATCGCATCTCAGGTGTTGGGATTCCAATAGACCAGAAATCCGAAGAGCCGCAACCTTCCGAACCCTATAAGCGCGCCGTCGCACAGAACATGGCGAACCTGAGCATCGAGATCGCGATTGCCCTGCTGTACCCGGATGCGCAGCCAGGCAAGATTATCCGCCCTCAACTTGTTGCCGCTAAAGAGCTTGCAGACAAAAAGGATCCTGCCCACGTCAAAGCACTGAAAGTTCTGGGCAAGACCACGGACATTCTTGATTACGACGCCAACAGTATTTTCGGCGTTACCCGCGCTATTTCGTGGACTGGCGAAGAAACCTCTTCTGAACTGCGTGGATTGGTTCGCGAGTGGTTCACAGCGAACGGATTTTATGAAAACGGCGACCGGTCAAAAGGATACCCGGAGTGGGATGAAGATTCACGCAATGCCCCCCAGGAAAAAGAGGTACATCCAGCCTCTACCAGTCAGCCACAGGTCGCCAGCCTTGGCGGCGGCGTGTTCTCTATCGAAGGCCTGATGAACGAAAAACAACCACAAACAGATGACCGTTCATCGGTTAATGAGGAGACAACCGGCAATGTGCAGATGGAAACGACTAACCCGCAGGAAGGAGAAGTTGTTGATGCGATTCCACCAGGCGAAGGCTCTGATGCAGCTGCTGCGCAAACAGTTACCCTGAACCCGGCTGATGTGCTGGCCGCCGCCGCGCCGGAACTGGCTAAAGCCACTGCGCCGGAAGATACCATCGAAGCGCCGGAGGAAACCGCCAGCGCGCTTGAAGGCGAGCTGATGCCGCAGGAACCGGCCCCGGAATACCCGGCGTACTTCGAACCGGGCCGCTATGAGGGCCTGCCGAATAACGTGTATCACGCAGCGAACGGGATCAGCAGCACCCAGGTGAAGGATGCCCGCGTCAGCCTGATGTACTTCAACGCGCGCCACGTCGCTAAAACCATCCCGCGCGAAGGCTCGAAAGTGCTGGATATGGGCAACCTGGTACACGGCCTTGCGCTGCAGCCTGAAAACCTCGATGAAGAGTTCAGCGTTGAACCGGTAATCCCGGAAGGGGCCTTCACTACGGCGGCGACTATCCGCGCCTTTATCGACGAGCATAACGCCAGCCTGCCAGCCCTGCTGAGCGCTGACGATATCAAAGTGCTGCTCGAGCAGCACAACGCTACCCTGCCCGCGCCGCTCAGTGCCGATGACATTAAAGCACTGCTGGACGAACATAACGCCACTCTGCCTGCTCAGGTATCACTCGGTGCCGCCCTGGATGAAACAGCGCAAAGCTATATGGCGCTGCCAGCGGAATACCAGCGTATCGAAGCAGACCAGAAACAAACTGCTGCAGCGATGAAGGCTTGCATCAAGGAATACAACGCCACCCTGCCTACTCCCCTTAAAACCAGTGGCAGCCGTGACGCGTTGCTCGAGCAATTGGCGATCGTCAATCCTGACCTGGTCGCGCAGGAAGCTAACAAAGCCGCGCCTGTTAAAACCAGCGGCAGCCGTGACGCTCTGCTCGAGCAGCTGGCAATCATCAACCCTGACCTGGTCGCACAGGAAGCGCAGAAGCCTGCGCCGCTGAAAGTGTCCGGTACCAAAGCGGATCTGATTCAGGCTGTGAAATCCGTTAACCCGAATGCCGTATTCGCTGACGAACTGCTGGATGCGTGGCGTGAGAACCCAGACGACAAAATTCTGGTTACCCACCAGCAGATGGAAACGGCGCTGGCCATTCAGAAGGCACTGCACTCGCACCCGACCGCCGGCAAGCTGCTCCTGCACCCTGATCGCGCTGTTGAAACGAGCTATTTCGGTATCGACGAAGAGACCGGGCTGGAAATCCGCGTTCGCCCGGATCTGGAGATCGACATCGAGGCTGTGCGTATCGGCGCCGACCTGAAAACCATCAGCATGTGGAACGTGAAGCAGACCGGCCTGCGCGCCCGCCTGCACCGCGAAATCATCGACCGCGATTATCACCTCAGCGCGGCCATGTACATGAACACCGCAGCGCTGGACCAGTTCTTCTGGATTTTCGTCAACAAAGACGAGGGCTACCACTGGATCGCCATCGTCGAGGCCAGCGAAGAACTTATTGAGCTGGGCATGCTCGAGTATCGCCAGACGATGAACCGTATCGGCAACGCATTCGACACTGGCGAGTGGCCAGCGCCAATCACCGACGACTACACCGACGAACTGAACGACTACGACCTGCGCCGCCTTGAAGTGCTGCGTACTCAGGCATAAGGGGAATGACGATGGAAAACATGAATATCGTAACCGCGGAGCAGCAGGCTCCAAACACTATCTCTGCCAGCAACGCCATCTTCAACATCCAGGCACTGGGGCAGCTCCAGGCGTTCGCAGGGTTAATGGCGCAGTCTGCCGTCACTGTTCCTGAGCACCTTCGCGGCAACCCCGCCGACTGCATGGCGATCGTCATGCAGGCAATGCAGTGGGGTATGAACCCTTATGCGGTCGCGCAGAAAACGCACCTGGTCAACGGCGTGCTGGGCTACGAAGCGCAGCTGGTTAACGCGGTGATCTCCAGCTCCAACGCCATCGTGGGCCGCTTCCACTATGAGTACGAGGGCGACTGGTCGAAGTGCGCCAGCAGCCGCGAGGAGATCGTTAAGAAGCCGGCCAAAGGTGGCGGGACGTACGACAAGAAAGAAATGGTACGCGGCTGGACCAGCGCTGATGAGCAAGGCCTCTCTGTACGGGTTGGCGCGGTCATTCGCGGCGAAAGTGAAATCACCTGGGGCGAGCCGGTTTATCTCTCAAGCGTCATCACACGCAACTCACCACTCTGGATTTCAAACCCTAAGCAGCAGATCGCGTATCTGGCTCTCAAGTATTGGGCACGCCTGTACTGCCCGGCGGTAATTCTGGGCGTGTATACCCAGGATGAAGTCGAGCAGCGCACCGAGAAGGAAATCAACCCAGCCCCCGCGCAGCGCGTGAGCCTGGCGGATATTGCTGGTGACACTGTAACAACCACCCACAGCGCGCAGGAATCGGCCGCCAATATAAATGCCCTGGCCGATGATTTCCGGGATCGCATTGAAGCGGCTCAGGGCGTGGATAAAGCCAAAGCAGTACGGGCCGACATCGAAAGCGCCAAGAACACGCTGGGTTCATCCCTGTACACCGAACTGAAGAACAAGGCAGTGAAGCGTTATCACCTGGTGGATGCGCGTAACAAGGTAGAGGCGGCGATCAACTCCCTGCCTTCACCGGATGAACCGGGCGCAGCTGAGCAGTTTGCTGAAGCTGAGCGGGTGCTGACGGCGGCAAAACGTCACATGGGCGACGAGCTGCACGATAAGTTCAGCATCACCCTGGCAGATATGAAACCGGAATACGTGGCCTAAGGGAGGCGGGAGGGTTCGCCCTCCCGGTAACGACATGAGCAAATCATTAAAAGCACGCTGCATCCGCCGCTGGGAAGTTGAGTTCAAGGGCCGTTGCGATTCGAAATTCAGTCTTTGTTGGCGCAAGCACCATCTGCGCGGATACATCCGCGAGTGCGCCCTGATAACTGCCGACTGCATGGTTGAGCGCATGGCCGAAGATAATGCCCGCACCGATTTTGGTATTAAGGGTTGGTCGCCTGAGTTCTCCAGCTGGTACGACGAACGCCGGGAGCAATATCGCAAAGAGGCAAAGACCATCCTTGATGCGTTTGCCAGCAATGAAGCTATCGACGAAGAGATTCAGAACGAGCTGGAGGCCTGGAATGATTGAGCGCGGAATGATTTTCAACGGTGAGATGGTGCGGGCCATTCTCGACGGGCGCAAAACCCAGACGCGCCGGGTGATCAAACTGTCGCATGAGCGCGGCATGCTGAATCCGGTAGTTCGCGGGCGCAATGGCGAAATTTCATCCGTCTCTTGCAGGCTTGCCCCGATGCTGTGTCCGTTCGGCCAGCCGGGCGACCGCCTCTGGGTGCGCGAGACGTGGGCGCTTCTGGGTAATGAGGATGGTTGTTGCGTGGACTGGCGCGACAACCTGTGTAAAGGCGATGAAAAGTCAGCAGCACGAATTTATCGCGCCAGCTGTGAGCAGCGCGCTGGAGACTATAGCCTATGGTCGATACCTGACGATGCTGACTGGAAGCCTCACACCGAAAATCAAAAGTTTGAAGGTGCATGGCGTCCGTCCATTCATATGCCGCGTTGGGCATGCCGCATTTTGCTGGAAATCACTAACGTGCGCGTTGAGCGCCTGAACGACATCAGCCGGGCAGATGCCATCGCGGAAGGTATGCCGCCTAGCCACCCGTCAATTGACGCTGTATCGCAGGGTCTGGGGTATCCAGATTTCTCTCGCTCGGCATTCGCTCAGCTATGGCAATCACTCTACGGAGAAGAGTCATGGCAGGCGAACCCCTGGGTGTGGGTGATCGAGTTTAAGCGTATCGAAGGAGATGATCATGCGACTGATTAACCGCAGCAAGCAATCCCCTCTGGCGCGCCAGGCATGCGAGCTCGCGCTGGCTGCCCACCAGGAACGTTACGGCGATTACGGTCGCAGCAAGATGCGGGAAACGTACACAGTGAGAGTTGAAGGGGTGAAGGTCTGGGTTGAGGTGGTCAACCGTAAGGCAAGCTACGTGGCCACGGCGATGACCGGCATGCGCCGCCTGCGATCCCTTCCAGGTCAGGTCGCCTGATATCGAAATATCACATACATAAATCCGGCAACTTTATAATGAGTTGTCGGAAGCAGGAGGTTATATGGCCAAGCTTCTCAATTTACAGGAATGGGCAGAAGAGACTTACTCAAAGCCGCCTTCCCTTTCAACGCTTCGCCGCTGGGCACGACAGGGTCGCATTTACCCTGCACCGGAGCTGCACGGCAAAGAATACAAGGTTCAGCCTGATGCCACTTACGTGGATCCAAGCAAAAAGAACCTGCGTCCTAAACCAAAGCACTTGAAGCTGCCAACGGGTGGCACCTTACTGGAGAGACTGACTCATGGCGAAAAGGCCAGTTCGTTACGACGCTAACCTGCCCCGTAACCTGACCTATCGTAAAAGAGACAGGCTTTATAGCTGGCGTAATCCGACAACCGGTCAAGAGCTCTCTCTTGGCCGGATCGACAGGAAAGACGCTGTCGCCCAGGCACTCGAAGCCAACAACTATATCGACCAGAATTATCTTCCCTCCTCCCTGCTAGACCGCATAAAGGAAGTGCCTACGTTTACGGTGTCGGCATGGCTTGAGCGATACGAGGTAATTCTGGAACGTAGAGAGCTTAAGCCCAATACGATGAAGGTCAGGCGAAACCAGATCGCCACTATAAAGGATGAGTTTGGCCGTACGCCGCTCTCCTCGGTTACAACCAAAGAGATTTCATCTTTTCTTGAGGCATACATTGTCTGCGACAAGAAAAGCATGGCATCCGGCCTGAGGTCTGTGCTGCTGGATATTTTCAGGGAGGCAATTGTTGAGGGGCATATAGAGAGGAACCCTGCGGAACCGACACGAACGCCGACACCAAAGGTTAAACGTGAACGCCTGTTGCTCGAGCACTTTGTGGCGATCAGGGCTGCTGCTGTTGTTCATTCCGAATGGCTGCCCAATGCATGCGATCTCGCGTTGGTTACAGGGCAGCGCCGCGAAGATATTTCACTATTCCGGTTCAGTGATGTGAAAGATGGGCGATTGTTTGTTGCGCAGGAGAAGACGGGTCACAAACTGGCGCTTCCACTCGATCTGAGATTGGAGGTAGTCGGCCTGCAATTGGGGGAAGTGATAGAACGGTGCAGAATGAATAACCCGTCAGATTTTATGCTTTACTCCCCGGTGCGTCGTGGGGGGAGAAAGCCGGGGCCATTAACCCCAGATGGATTAACTCAGGCATTTGCCGACGTTCGGGATGCGACCGCGTTAAAATTTGGGCCTAACCCGCCTCCGTACCATGAGATCAGGAGCTTGGCGAGCAGACTATATGAAAAGGAGCGGGGAGAGGATTTTGCGCAGCGATTACTGGGCCACAAAAATTTAACAATGACGAAAAAATACCTGGACGCACGCGGTGCAGAGTATGTTATGGTTTAGACAGGATATGGATATTTCGAGTAATTTTAGTGGGATTTCGTGATGACACCGAAAAAACCCATATAAAACAAAGACATAAAAAGAGACCGAATACGATTCCTGTATTCGGTCCAGGGAAATGGCTCTTGGGAGAGAGCCGTGCGCTAAAAGTTGGCATTAATGCAGGCTAAGTCGCCTTGCCCTTTAAGAATAGATGACGATGCCAGGTTTTCCAGTCCGCAGTAAAAGTGGCCTGAAAAAAAGCCTCAGTCTGTCCTTAAATACAAAAACCGCAACGCTTCCGAAGAGAAGCCTGCGGTTTTTTTATTGGAACCCAAGTGCTAGCAGAGCGTTTCGGCGCGCGTAATAAACGGTGCCAGGCTCTTCTTCTGTCCTGGGTTTGCCGGGTCGTCAATCTGGATAATACTAATTGGCTTACCGATGCTTTTGCCGCTGTCGACCTGCTGCTGCGCCGCGTCGTTCAGCGGATACTGCACCAGCGTGCTGGGATTGATGGCATACAGCGCATGGCCCGGACGGCAGGTCAACATCACTTCTTCGCGGTTAAACGCCCAATTATCCTTACCCACTTCGAACCGGCTAACCGTAATCACCTGAGGCGCAGCCAGCGCCGCGCCAGAACAGGCCAGCAATAAGAGAGAAAGTACTGCTTTTTTCATCGTTTTTACCTCGTCAAAACGCAATTGCGGCACCAGAACAAACCGATTCACCCGCACAATGAGTGCCAGAGGATAACGCCGTATCATGATCGCGTCGAGGATCATCCTCCCCGGGCTTGTCATCACGCCGCAGTTTGGGTAACGTTGGCCCGCAAATGAAGGAGACGGTAATGAAAACTAATCTCGCCATCCTCCCCCAGGAGGAGATGGACAAAGTGAATGTCGACCTGGCGGCCGCCGGGGTCGCATTTAAAGAGCGCTACAACATGCCGGTGATCGCCGAAGTGGTAGAACGCGAACAACCCACGCACCTGCGCGACTGGTTTCGTCAGCGATTAATTGCGCATCGTTTAGCCTCCGTCAATCTCTCCCGCCTGCCGTGGGAACCCAAAGTTAAGTAAACTTAAAAAGAAGTTACAATTCCTTACACTGTTTATGTCAGGATAATAAAGCCCCAACCTATTCAGGGGCTTTATAAATCACTGCGACTCGGTGCATAAGGAAATCACGATGTCACACTGGAATATTGCGGCGGCTCAATACCGCCCAAAGCATCATTGCGTAGACGCTCATGTTGCGCATCACCTGCGCTTTATCTACGCCGCTGCCCGCCATCACTGCAATCTGCTGCTATTCCCGGAACTGTCTTTAACCGGCCCTGCACAGCCTAATGCCGCGCTACCTGCCCCGCCCGACACCCGCCTGCTCACCCCTTTGCTTGAGGCCGCGCACAGCTGTAATCTGTCGGTTATTGCCGGGATCACCGTAGAAGATAAAGGGCTGCGCCGCCGTGGACTGGCGTACTTTACCCCTGACAACCCGCAGGTGATGATTTACCCGCACGGCACTGGGGCCTGCGTGGAGAGCGGCAAAAGCAGCCTGACCATTGTCGATTTACACGCTGACCAGCCCAACATTACGCCGGATGCTGCGCTGTTTACCCATAACATGGCGGTCAACGAATGCGACTGGTTCTGCTCGCTTGACCAGTTTCAGCAGTTTGCCCATCGTTACGCCATTCCGGTACTGGTCGCGAATGGCGATGGCGGCAGCGCTCTGTGGGACGCTGGCGGACAATTAATTGTGCGGGCTGATGGCGGTGAGCTACTGTTGACAGGACGCTTTGCCGACCAAGGTTGGCAAGGTGAGATCATTCCATTACGCTAGACGTTTTACGGCCAGGAGAGAGCCATGCTGCGCGTCATCGACACTGAAACCTGCGATCTGCAGGGAGGGATTGTGGAAGTGGCATCTGTTGACGTTGTGAACGGACAGATCGTCAATCCACTCAGCCATCTGGTGCGCCCGGATCGTCCGATCAGCCCTCAGGCAATGGAAATCCATCGGATCACCGAAGCCATGGTCGCCGATAAACCCTGGATCGACGAGGTCATCCCGCACTATCACGGGAGCGCCTGGTATGTGGCGCACAACGCCAGTTTCGATCGCCGCGTTCTGCCTGAGATGCCAGGGGAGTGGATCTGTACCATGAAGCTGGCACGTCGCTTATGGCCGGGGATTAAGTACAGCAATATGGCGCTGTATAAATCGCGTAAGCTCAGCGTCAGGACGCCGGAAGGATTACATCATCACCGCGCCCTGTACGATTGCTACATCACCGCCGCGCTACTGATCGATATTATGAATGCCACCGGATGGACCCCGGACGAAATGGCGACCATCACCGGTCGTCCGGCGCTGCTGACCACCTTTACCTTCGGTAAATATCGCGGCAAAGCAGTGTCGGAAGTGGCGGACAACGATCCGGGCTATCTGCGCTGGCTGTACAATAACCTCGACAGAATGAGCCCGGAACTGCGCCTGACCTTGAAGCACTATCTCGGTGAGGCTTAATCTGCCGCCTGGCCTGTGAGCGACTCCTGCGCCAGGCCAACGATAAACGCATACTCCAGCGCCACCCCTTCATACGACTTAAAACGCCCGGACTTACCCCCGTGTCCGGCGTCCATGTCGGTACAGAGCAGCAGCAGATTTTTATCGGTTTTCATTTCGCGTAGTTTCGCGACCCATTTTGCCGGTTCCCAGTACTGCACCTGAGAATCATGCAGCCCGGTGGTGACCAGCATATGCGGATAAGCCTTCGCTTCGATGTTGTCGTACGGACTATAGGCTTTCATATAGCGGTAGTAGGTTTCGTCCTGCGGGTTGCCCCACTCCTCATATTCTCCGACGGTCAGCGGGATGGTCTCATCCAGCATGGTGGTCAGCACGTCGACAAACGGTACCTGCGCCACCACGCCTTTAAACAATCCCGGACGCTGGTTGATCACGGTGCCCATCAGCATACCACCCGCGCTGCCGCCCATCGCGAAGCAGCGGGAGCGATCGCCATAGCCCTGACTGAGCAAGCCGTCGCAAACATCCAGATAGTCGTTGAAGGTGTTTTTTTTCTTCAGAAATTTACCGTTTTCATACCAGTGCTGGCCCAGTTCACCGCCGCCGCGAATGTGCGCGATGGCGTAGACGAACCCCCGGTCCAGCAGGCTTAACCGGCTGCTGCTAAAGTCTGCGTCAATGCTGGAACCATACGAACCGTAGCCGTAGATAAGGATCGGGTTTTTCCCTTTCTGGAAATGATTGATGTGATACACCAGCGAAACCGGTACTTCAGTACCGTCGCGGGCGACAATCCACAGGTGCTCACTGCGATACATCGCGGCATCAAATCCTTTCACCTCAGCCTGCTTCAACACCTTGCGCTGCCCGGTATCCATATCCAGCTCGAACAAAGTGTCCGGGGTGGTCATCGATGAATAGCCGTAACGCAGGCGCGATGATTCCGGTTCAGGGTTGTAGCCAATCCAGGTGACGTAAGCGGGATCGTCGAAGGCGATACCGATCACCTCCCGGGTCTTACGGTTGATCCGACGGATGCTGGTCAGCCCGCGCTGGCGCTCTTCCACCACCAGCCAGTCGGTAAACAGGGTAAAGCCCTCGAGCATCACCTGTTCGCGCGGCGGGATCAGCACTTCCCATTTACGTTCATCGCGCACTTTGGTTTTGTAGAGGCCAAAGTTTTTGCCCTCGCGGTTGGATCGCAAGTAAAAGCTGTGCTGAAAGTGATCGAGGCTGTACTCATGATCTTTGCGACGTGGCAGAAAGCACAGCGGCTGCGCGTCCGGTAGCTCAGCATCCAGCAGCAGCACTTCGCTGGTAGTGGCACTGGCGAGATGAATAATGACGTAGTGCTTCGAGGTGGTTTTATGCAGGCTCACGTAGAACGTTTCGTCTTTCTCTTCATACACCCGTTCATCGCTGGCCCCAGGCGTCCCTACCGTATGCCGCCACACCTGATAAGGGTGCAGCGTGGTGGGGTGTTTTTTGACGTAATAGACCGTTTCGGAATCATTGGCCCAGATAAAGCCGGGCGAGACGTTATCAAGCATTTCCGGATACCAGTTTCCGGTCTCCAGATTGCGAAAGCGTAAACCGTACTGGCGTCGGGAGAGGTAATCCTCAGCCAGCGCCATGACGGCGTTATCCGGTGATACTCCCATTCCCCCAAGGGTATAAAACTCGCTGTGCGCTGCCCGCTGGTTGGCATCCAGCAGGATCTCCCACTCTTCCCACTCGGCACAAAGCACTGACTGGCGCTGATAGATGGCATATTCGTTACCGGGTTCATAAATGTGTCGGTAGCGATAGCCGTTCCTGCTCCAGGGTGCCGAGACGTCGCGCTGCGGCACCCGCTCCACCATTTCGCTGAGCAGGCGATCCTGCAACGCCTGCTGGGTCGCCATGACCTTACGGCCGTAGTCGTTCTCTGCATGCAGATAATCCAGCACTTCTGGCTGCGAGCGGCTGTCGTCCCGCAACCAGTAATAGTTGTCGGTACGTGTATCACCGTGGACGGTGATGGCGTGCGGTATACGTCGGGCTTTAGGTGGCATGTCGGTATGATTCTTTTGCGTTTTACACCCTATAAGGTTGGCAAAACATACGCATGATGCAAGCGAAACGTGACAGCCGCAGGTAAAAACTAGCCTGACAGCGTCTGTTTTTGCTGCTGAATATCCTGCTCAATGCCGTCGCGAACATCCTGCGGAATGTTCAACGCATCGCCCAATGCACTGAGATAGCTGCGCTCCATAAAATGGTCGATATCGATCGCAGCACAGCTCAGAAAATAGAGTTCCAGCGCCTCTTCTTCATTCTGGATCCCCTGCGCCAGACGCGCAGGATCGAGCGGTTGTTCGATAGCCCGCGCGACCAGCGCCCGGCCCTGCTCTTCAATGCCGGCTTCGCGCAGCTGCTGTTCAATGGCGGCACGCTCCTGGTCATCAATGTGGCCATCACTTTTGGCAGCAAATACCAGCGCCAGGATCAGACGCTCGCTGCGCACATCCAGCGCCGAGGCCTGCTGGCCAAACTGCGGATCATCCTGATGGGCGTTGCGCACTTTTTCCTTGTACTTGTTCCACAGCACCGAGCCCGCAATCGCGCCGCCGCCTGCGAGTAACGCACCGGTGCCATATTTGCTCAACAGTTTACGCGATGATTTATTCGCGACCAGCAGTGCGGCGAGGCCGCCAAGTGCGCCCGGTGCCAGTAGCTTGCTCAGCCCTTCGCCGGACCCGGACGATGATTTCTGCCCCAGCAACGACTGCAATTGATTCAACCAGTTTGACATGATTCCCCTCACGTTTCGGTGCATGAATTTCTCAGCGTAGGCGAGGGGATGTCAGGAAATGTCTGCAGTTACAAAAGAAGCGAAAAATCACTTCCCGGGCGTCTGATACTCCGCACTGCCCGCTTTGCAGTCAATTTTCACCTGATAATGGATATCGCTGCTCTTTCCGCGCACCGTCAACGGCACCGTCCAGCGATCGTTCTCACCCTTTACCTGCTGAGGATTGATCCAGGCGACCGGATCGGCCTGTCCCAGCGTCTTTTGATCGTCGGCCCAGCGCACAATCCGGTTTTGCAGATAATCCCGCTTCACGCTGGCGGCGATCCCTTCGGCATTTTGCCCTTCGCAGGCGGGAAATTTAACCGTTTTGGTCTGCGCGGCCTGCGCCGTCAGGCTGCCAGCCAGCAGCACCATCGCTATCACGACCCCTGTTTTCTTCATCACGTGCTCCTTTGGTTTTGGTTCCCCAAAAGCATGGTAGAAAAATGCAGCTATGCAAATAACGACCTGTCTGGCGGGGATATTTTCGCGAGGCAAGACAGACGCAAACGTTTTCGTTTATACTGCGCACAACTTTTTCAGGGGGATTATTATGGCTCGTTTAGGAACTGCGCTGCGACCGGCAGCGACGCGCGTGATGCTGCTGGGATCAGGTGAGCTCGGTAAAGAGGTGGCCATCGAGTGCCAGCGGTTAGGCATTGAAGTCATCGCCGTCGATCGCTATGCAGACGCACCAGCGATGCACGTCGCGCATCGCGCGCACGTCATTAATATGCTGGACGGCGACGCCCTGCGCGCGCTAATCGCGTTGGAGAAACCGGACTTCGTCGTCCCGGAGATCGAAGCCATCGCCACCGACACCCTGCTGGCGCTGGAGGCCGAAGGCCAGCGCGTGGTGCCCTGCGCCCGTGCGGCAAAACTGACCATGAACCGGGAAGGTATTCGCCGGTTGGCCGCAGAAGAGCTGGCGCTGCCGACCTCCCGCTACCAGTTTGCCGACAGTCAGGCCGATTTTTTACAGGCCGTAGCGCAAATTGGCTACCCGTGCATCATTAAGCCGGTGATGAGCTCCTCCGGCAAGGGTCAGAGCTTTGTGCGCAGCGCCGACCAGCTGGATAAAGCGTGGGACTACGCCCAACAAGGCGGTCGTGCAGGTGCCGGACGGGTGATCGTAGAAGGCGTGGTGCAGTTTGATTTCGAAATCACCTTGCTGACCGTCAGCGCCGTTGATGGCGTGCATTTCTGCGATCCGATTGGCCATCGTCAGGAAGATGGCGACTACCGTGAATCCTGGCAGCCGCAGCAGATGAGCCCGCTGGCGCTGGAACGCGCCCAGGCGATTTCTCGCGAAGTGGTGCTGGCGCTGGGGGGTTACGGGCTGTTTGGCGTCGAGCTGTTCGTCTGTGGGGACGAGGTGATTTTCAGTGAGGTCTCCCCTCGCCCGCACGATACCGGCATGGTGACCTTAATTTCGCAGGATCTTTCTGAGTTCGCGCTGCACGTGCGCGCCTTCCTCGGCCTGCCGATTGGCGGCATTCGTCAGTATGGCCCGGCGGCGTCGGCGGTGATCCTGCCGCAGTTGAACAGCCAAAACGTCACCTTTGATAACATCGAGGCGGCGGTCGGCGCAGGACTGCAGCTGCGTCTGTTTGGTAAACCGGAGATTGAAGGATCGCGTCGTTTAGGCGTGGCGCTGGCAGTGGGCGGAACCCCCGACGAGGCGGTTGAGCGGGCCAAAAAGGCCGCCGCGAGCGTCCAGGTCGCAGGATAAAAAAAACGGGCCATTCGGCCCGTTTTTACTGAGTTCGATAACCTTACTGCTGCGCACCTTCAACGGCTTCGCGCGCCAGTTTGGTGATGCGATCCCAGTCGCCTGCTTCCAGCGCATCCGCTGGCACCAGCCAGGATCCGCCGATACACAGCACGCTTTTCAGCGCCAGGTAGTCACGGTAGTTAGCCGGAGTGATACCGCCAGTCGGGCAGAAACGGGCCTGCGCGAACGGACCTGCAATCGCCTGCAGCGCTTTGGTGCCGCCGTTGGCTTCAGCCGGGAAGAATTTGAACTCTTTCAGACCGTAGTCCAGACCCAGCATCAGTTCAGACACAGTGCTGATGCCCGGGATCAGCGGAATAGAGCCTTCGGTCGCGGCTTTCAACAGCGGCTCGGTCAGGCCTGGGCTAATCGCGAACTGCGCGCCAGCTTCAGTCACTTCAGCTAGCTGCTGCGGGTTCAGCACGGTGCCCGCGCCAATGATCGCTTCCGGTACTTCTTTAGCGATGGCGCGAATCGCATCCATTGCACAGGCGGTACGCAGGGTAACTTCCAGCACGCGGACGCCACCGGCAACCAGCGCTTTCGCCATTGGTACAGCATGTTCCAGCTTATTCACCACGATAACAGGCACTACCGGGCCAGTTTTCAGGATTGCTTCTGCACTTGTATTCCAGTTTTTCATCAGAGTTTTTCTCTCACCAGATCGATTATTCTTGTCGTCTTAAAACGTAATACAGGTCGCGCCCTGCTCTGCGCCCGAGAGTTTCTCGCGCAGCGCGCTGAACATTTCGCGCCCCGTCCCCACGCGCGATGCGCTCAGGTCAGGAATATGTGGCTTACGCGCGGCAAGTACCGCTTCGTCGACCAGTAAGGTTAACTCACCGGTCTGGCCGTTAACACGGATCATGTCACCGTCATACACTTTTGCCAGCAATCCCCCGTCGTAGGCTTCCGGGGTAACATGGATTGCCGAAGGCACTTTACCTGATGCGCCGGAGAGGCGTCCATCGGTAACTAACGCAATTTTGAAACGGCGGTCCAATAATACACCAAGCGGCGGCATTAGTTTATGTAATTCTGGCATCCCGTTCGCTTTTGGTCCCTGATGACGGACCACAACCACGCAATCTTTGTCCAGCAGACCCGCTTCAAACGCTGGCAGAACGTCATGCTGGCTTTCAAAAACAATCGCCGGCGCTTCGATGACCTGGTTTTCGACAGGCACTGCAGAGGTCTTCATGACTGCGCGACCCAGGTTGCCGTTCAGCACTTTAGTGCCGCCGTGGTGCGAGAATGGCTTATCGAAGGTGGCGATCACGGCGTCGTCCAGCGACACCGTGGCTCCTTCACGCCAGTCCAGTACACCGTCGTTCAGCCATGGCTCCTGGAGATAACGCGTCAGGCCGAACCCGGCCACGGTGTTGACGTCTTCATGCAGCAGACCCCCTTTCAGCAGCTCGCGCATCAGGACCGGTACGCCGCCCGCCGCCTGGAAGTGATTAATATCCGCCGGGCCGTTCGGGTACAGACGGGTCATTAACGGAACGATCTCCGAGAGATCGGAGAAATCATCCCAGTTAATCTGGATCCCTGCCGCCCGCGCCATCGCCACCATGTGCATGGTGTGGTTGGTAGAACCGCCGGTCGCCAACAGCGCCACGATACCGTTCACCACCACTTTTTCGTCAACCATTTTACCGATCGGCATCCATTCGTTGCCGTTCCCGGTCAGGCGCGTGACCTGCCGCGCGGCGGCTGCCGTCAGCGCTTCACGCAGCGGAGCGTCCGGATGAACAAACGATGACCCCGGCAGCTGCATTCCCATAAATTCCACCACCATCTGGTTGGTGTTGGCTGTGCCATAAAACGTACAAGTGCCTGGGGCGTGATAAGAGGCCGCTTCTGACTCCAGTAGCGCCATACGATCAACCTTGCCTTCAGCATACAGCTGACGAATGCGCACTTTCTCTTTGTTCGCCAGACCGCTGGCCATTGGTCCTGATGGCACGAACAGCGCAGGCAGATGACCAAACGACAGGGCTGCCATCGCCAGGCCCGGGACGATTTTGTCGCACACGCCGAGATACAGCGCGCCGTCAAACATGTTATGCGACAGGCCGACCGCCGCCGACATGGCGATCACTTCACGGCTCAGCAAAGAAAGCTCCATGCCGTCCTGACCCTGGGTGACGCCGTCGCACATCGCCGGCACGCCGCCTGCTACCTGCCCGACCGCATTGGCCTGGTGCAGCGCTTTACGAATGATATCCGGGTAGGTCTCGTACGGCTGATGCGCCGAGAGCATGTCGTTGTAGGAGGTAATGATCGCGATATTGTTACGCAGCATGCTTTTCAGCGAGGCTTTATCTTCAGGCTGGCAAGCGGCAAAGCCGTGCGCCAGATTACCGCAGGCCAGCTGCGAGCGATGTACCGTGTCTGACTTCGCTTGCTGGATGCGCGCGAGGTAGGCTGAACGGGTGTCTTTTGAGCGCTCAACAATGCGTTGTGTTACGCGTAACAATTTCGGATTCATAGAAGCTCCTGTAATTTATCTGTCCTCGCTCTGGAGTTAACAAGTCGTTTGGCGGGCTTTAACATCCCTGAAACGCTTGATGGCCGGAGCTCTGGGGCAAAATCGCTTCAGCCAGTGTAATAAAAAAAGCTCCGGGTGGAAATCCACTCGGAGCTTGAATGATTAATTATTGTGCGCCAGCCTGAGCCAGATCATGTTACCGGTAAAATACCCCGTAGGGATTAGCGATAAACTTTACTCAAACTCATTCCAGGAACGACCATCGCGGGTGATCATGGCCACTGAGGCAACCGGGCCCCAGGTGCCTGCCTGATACGGCTTCGGCGCATCCTGATCGGCCGCCCAGGCTTCGGTGATGGAGTCGACCCACTTCCAGGCTTCTTCCACTTCATCACGTCGCACGAACAGCGCCTGAATGCCGCGCATGGTTTCCAGCAGCAGACGTTCGTACGCATCGGCCAGATGAGTCTGGTTGAAGGTTTCGGAGTAGCTCAGATCCAGCTTGGTGGTCTGCAGGTTATGCTTATGGTCGAGGCCCGGCACTTTGTTCAGAACCTGAATATCCACGCCTTCGTCCGGCTGCAGACGGATAGTCAGTTTGTTCTGCGGTAACTCCTGCCAGGACTCTTTGAACAGATTCAGTTCCGGGTTTTTGAAGTAAACCACCACTTCAGAACACTTGGCCGGCAGACGTTTACCGGTGCGCAGGTAGAACGGCACACTCGCCCAGCGCCAGTTATCAATATCCACACGGATCGCCACGAAGGTTTCGGTGCTGCTGGATTTATTAGCACCTTCTTCTTCCAGATAGCCCGGCACTTTCTGGCCCTGAGCAAAACCGGCGGTGTACTGGCCGCGGACGGTTTTTTCACGCACGTTCGAGCGATCGATGCGGCGCAGGGACTTCAGTACTTTTACTTTCTCATCGCGAATACTGTCCGCAGAGAGATCGGACGGAGGCGCCATGGCGATCATGCACAGAATCTGCAGCAGGTGGTTCTGGATCATGTCACGCATCTGGCCGGCCTGGTCAAAGTAACCCCAGCGCCCTTCGATACCCACCTCTTCCGCCACGGTGATCTCAACGTGGTCGATGGTGCGGTTATCCCAGTTATTCACAAACAGGGAGTTGGCAAAGCGCAGCGCCAGCAGGTTCAGCACCGTCTCTTTACCGAGGTAATGGTCAATACGGTAAACCTGGCACTCTTCGAAATATTCGCCAACCTGGTCATTGATTTCGCGAGAGGTCGCCAGCGACGTTCCCAGCGGTTTCTCCATCACCACGCGAGCCGGCTTAGCGTTCAGTTTCGCTATGCCCAGCCCTTTGCAGATGGCGCCGAAGGTGCTTGGCGGCATGGCGAAATAGTTGATGGTGACGCGATTTTTCTGGTCAAGCATTTTACCCAGTTGGGTAAATGCCTTCGTATCGTTAACGTCCAGGTTACAGAAATCGAGACGTCCGCTAAGCGTATCCCACAAACTTTCATCGATTTTCTCTTTCATGAAAGTTTCCAGCGCTTCGCGCACGATTTTGGTATACGCGTCTTTATCCCAGTCCGCACGGCCCACGCCCAGAATGCGCGTATCCGGGTGGATTTGACCCGCTTTTTCCAGTTGATACAGGGAAGGCAGCAATTTACGGCGTGCAAGATCGCCTTTCGCGCCGAAAATGACCAGGTCACATGCCTGGGCTGTTTGCGTTACCGCCATGTCATTCTCCTCAGTTGGATATCCTGGTGCTTTTGCCAGATTACCGTTGTAATTTTATTACAATGCACTGTACTGCTTTTACGTCATTCCCGAAACCATTAGCACTTATCCTGTCGTGCGAAACGGCGATTTTTGCCCCGCGGATCGCTTCATGCCCGGTAATGACGAAAGAGCTGTTTAAATTCTGTGCTGTCCGAAGGTTGCTAAAATCCGACAGCGATCAAGTAATGAAAAAAAACAACAACATTTTTTTCAGGGCTTGCCCCTTTCGGGCGATCACAGGCGTATATTCTTGCTAATTCGAATCGCGATTTCACCCATTAATGAAATCGTTTCCACCGATGAGTGTCGTGTTAATAATGAACATGCTGGAAAAAATCCAGTTTCAACTGGAACACCTTAGCAAATCCGAACGGAAAGTGGCTGAAGTAATTCTCGCCACTCCCGCTCAGGCCATTCATTCCAGCATCGCCACCCTGGCTCAGGAGTCGGGGGTCAGTGAACCGACCGTCAACCGGTTCTGCCGCAGTATGGAGACGCGTGGCTTTCCTGATTTTAAACTGCATCTGGCGCAAAGTCTGGCTAACGGAACGCCTTACGTAAATCGCAACGTCGATGAAAACGACAGCGTGGAGGCTTACACCGGCAAGATCTTCGAATCGGCGATGGCGACGTTAGATCAGGTTCGCCAGTCGCTGGATATGGCGTCGGTGAATCGTGCCGTCGACCTGCTAACCCAGGCCAAGAAGATTGCTTTTTTTGGGCTGGGTTCATCGGCGGCGGTTGCCCACGATGCAATGAACAAATTTTTCCGCTTTAATGTGCCGGTTATCTATTCCGACGACATCGTCCTGCAACGCATGAGCTGTATGAATTGTAACGATGATGACGTGGTGGTGCTGATTTCGCATACCGGACGCACCAAAAGTCTGGTCGAGCTGGCTCAGCTGGCGCGTGAAAACGATGCCATTGTGATTGCCCTCACCACCACCGGTACGCCGCTGGCGCGTGAAGCGACGCTGGCGATCACCTTAGATGTGCCAGAAGACACCGACATGTACATGCCAATGGTGTCACGCCTGGCGCAGCTGACGGTGATTGACGTGCTGGCAACCGGTTTTACCCTGCGCCGTGGCGCTAAATTCAGAGATAACTTGAAGCGGGTCAAAGAAGCGCTCAAGGAATCGCGTTTTGATAAAGAATTGTTCATCAAGGGTGATGTTCCCTGAGAGTCCATTACACGCTTGTTACCTTTTTCAGGATTCGGTAAGTTTCTTGTTCGCATAGGGTGAACAGAGTGCCGAATTATCGTTCACGCAACACCAGGTTGTTTCAGTCAATGGAGTATTAAATGACCAGAAGGCTTCGCAGAACCAAGATCGTTACCACCTTAGGCCCGGCAACTGACCGCGATAATAACCTCGAGAAAATCATCGCCGCAGGTGCCAACGTGGTACGTATGAACTTCTCTCATGGTTCACCGGAAGATCATAAATTACGAGCGGATAAAGTCCGTGAGATCGCGGCAAAACTGGGACGCCACATCGCCATTCTTGGGGACCTTCAGGGGCCTAAGATCCGCGTCTCAACCTTCAAAGAAGGCAAAGTCTTCCTCAATATCGGGGATAAATTCCTGCTCGACGCCAACATGAGCAAAGGCGAAGGCGATAAAGAGAAAGTGGGGATCGACTACAAAGGCCTGCCGGCTGACGTGGTTCCGGGCGATATCCTGCTGCTCGACGACGGTCGCGTACAGCTTAAAGTGCTCAGCGTCCAGGGCATGAAAGTGTTTACCGAAGTGACCGTTGGCGGCCCGCTCTCCAACAACAAAGGCATTAACAAGCTGGGCGGCGGTCTCTCTGCTGAAGCCCTGACTGAGAAAGATAAAGCCGATATCCTCACTGCCGCCGAAATCGGCGTGGATTATCTGGCGGTTTCTTTCCCGCGCTGTGGCGAAGATCTGAACTACGCCCGCCGTCTGGCGCGTGACGCAGGTTGCGACGCTAAAATCGTGGCCAAAGTAGAACGTGCAGAAGCCGTCTGCAGCCAGGATGCCATGGATGACATCATCCTCGCCTCTGACGTGGTGATGGTTGCCCGTGGCGACCTCGGCGTTGAGATTGGCGACCCGGAACTGGTCGGGATCCAGAAAGCGCTGATCCGTCGCGCCCGTCAGCTGAACCGTTCGGTTATCACCGCCACCCAGATGATGGAGTCGATGATCACCAACCCGATGCCGACCCGTGCAGAAGTGATGGACGTGGCAAACGCCGTGCTCGATGGCACCGATGCCGTGATGCTGTCAGCCGAAACCGCGGCCGGTCAATACCCGGCAGAAACCGTGGCCGCAATGGCACGTGTTTGTCTGGGCGCAGAGAAAATCCCAAGCATTAACGTCTCCAAGCACCGTCTGGACATTCAGTTCGACAACGTGGAAGAAGCGATTGCGATGTCTGCGATGTATGCGGCTAACCACCTGAAAGGCGTCACCGCCATCATCACCATGACCGAATCGGGTCGTACCGCCCTGATGACCTCACGTATCAGCTCCGGTCTGCCGATTTTTGCCATGTCCCGTCATGAGCGCACCCTGAACCTGACCGCTCTGTACCGTGGCGTCACCCCGGTTTACTTCGACAGCACCAGCGACGGTGTTTCGGCGGCAAACGATGCGGTGAACCTGCTGCGCGACAAAGGCTACCTGGTCTCCGGCGATATCGTCATCGTGACTCAGGGTGATGTGATGAGCACCATCGGCTCAACCAACACCACCCGCGTAATGACCGTCGAATAACAGGTCTCTTCCCTCTCCCGTTCGGGAGAGGGTTATTTTACTTCCTCGGATATAACTCTTTGCGCTGATACGGCTCAGTTTCGCCGGGCTTGCGCGTCTTCAGCAGTTTCAGGATCCAGGTGTACTGCTCCAGATGCGGTCCCACCAGATTCTCGACCTCTTCGTTCATCCGGCGCGCGATAGTCACATCGTCAGCAGTCAGCAGATCGTCCATTGGCGGGCGCACTTCAATCGTCAGGCGGTGGGTTTTACCGTCATAAACCGGGAACAGCGGGACCACGCGCGCCCGGCACAGTTTCATCAGGCGGCCAATCGCAGGCAGTGTTGCCTTATAAGTGGAGAAGAAATCGACGAATTCGCTATGCTCTGCGCCGTGATCCTGATCGGGCAGATAATAGCCCCAGTAGCCCTGACGCACCGAATGGATAAACGGCTTAATGCCGTCGTTACGGGCATGCAGACGCCCGCCAAAGCGACGACGTACGGTATTCCACATGTAATCGAAAACTTTATTGCCCTGGTTGTGGAACATCGCTGCCATTTTCTGGCCCTGCGACGCCATCAACATGGCAGGAATATCCACGCCCCAGCCGTGTGGCACGAGGAAAATCACCTTTTCGTCGTTGCGGCGCATCTCCTCGATGATCTCCAGCCCTTTCCAGTCGACGCGGCGGGCAATTTTGTCCGGGCCGCGTAACGCCAGCTCGCCCATCATCGCCATCGCCTGCGGCGCGGTGGTGAACATCTCGTCGATGATCGCTTCACGTTCCGCCTCGCTCTTTTCCGGGAAGCAGTAGAGAAGATTTATCTGTGCGCGACGACGGGCGCTTTTGCCGAATTTACCCGCGAGACGTCCGACCTTTCCCAGTACCGGATCGCGCACGGCGGCAGGCAGCAGAGCAATACCGGCAAAGGCAAAGACCCCGAGCCAGGCACCCCAGAAGCGCGGATGGCGAAACGATTTTTCAAATTCAGGAATGTATTCAATGTTATTTTTTTTAGTTTCCATGCTTTTTCCAGGGCGGGTGATGCGAAAAGAGTCAGGCATTAGTTTAGCGAGGCCATGCGCCAGGCACAAAAGAAAAAGCCGGCGCATTGTCTGCACCGGCTTTGATTGCCCGGAGATTAATCCAGGCCGAGTTGCGGAATGACTTCTTTGACCTGCGCCAGATAATCGCTGCGGTCTTTGCCAGTCAGCCCTTCGGTACGCGGCAGCTTCGCCGTGAGCGGGTTGACGGCCTGCTGGTTAATCCACACTTCATAGTGCAGATGCGGACCGGTAGAGCGTCCGGTATTGCCCGACAGCGCAACGCGATCGCCACGTTTCACCTTCTGCCCAGGCTTCACCAGCAGCTTACGCAGGTGCATATAGCGGGTGGTGTAGGTCCGCCCGTGACGCACGGCAACGTAATAGCCTGCGGCACCGCTGCGTTTCGCCATCACCACCTCGCCATCACCAACGGCCAGCACAGGCGTACCCTGAGGCATCGCAAAATCGACGCCACGGTGTGGCGCAATGCGACCGGTCACCGGGTTCAGACGACGCGGGTTAAAGTTAGAGGAGACGCGGAACTGTTTCGCCGTCGGGAAGCGCAGGAAACCTTTCGCCAGCCCGGTACCGTTACGGTCATAGAACTTACCGTCTTCGGCGCGGATCGCGTAATAGTCTTTGCCGTCCGAGCGCAAACGCACCCCGACCAGCTGACTCTGCTCGCGCTTGCCGTCAAGCATTTCACGGGACATCAGTACCGACCAGGCATCGCCTTTTTTCAGCTTCCGGAAATCCATCTGCCACTGCATAGCTTTGATCACCGAACTGATCTCGCCGCTGGTCAAGCCTGCGTCACGCGCGCTGGCAACAAAGCTGCCGCCGCCAAGCGTGCCTTTCATCGCACTGTTGACCCAATCGCCCTGCTGCAGTTCGCTGGTCATCTTGAAACCGTTTTCAGCACGATCGTAAGTACGGGTTTCACGACGCGACATTTCCCAGGTCAGGCGCTGTAAATCACCGCCATCGGTCAGCGTCCAGGAGAGCTGTTGGCCGATTTTCAGGTTACGCAGCTCTTTATCCGAGGCGGCAAGCTGGCTGATTTCGCCCATTTCAATGCCGTACTGGTTCAGGACGCTGCTGAGCGTATCGCCGGTTGAAACCACATATTCATGGACGCCGACTTCCGCTTCGGTCTTGTCATCAAGCTCATCCTGCGGGATCGCTTCCTCTTCCTGAGGGGCCTGATCGATAGGCTCACTGGCTTCTGGCAATAACGAGCGAACGTCACTTTTCTCAAGCTCTATAGTCTTGACGATAGGCGTGGATATTGGATGGTAAACAAAGGGCCGCCAGACAGCGACCGCTAAGGTAAGGACTGTAAGCGACCCCAGCATGACGCGGTGGGGCCTGGGCAGATTATTAAATGCCAGAGCGACAGAGCGGGCTATCTGTTGCACGTATTCACTTCCTCGTTAATCTCCTTTCAGGCAGCTCGCATACTGGTTCGCCAGTTGGCTGAGAAACTGCGAATAACTCGCTTTGCTCAACTGGATAGAGGTTCCAAGCGGGTCAAGGGTGCCCATACGCACGGACGTTCCCCTTGCCACGGCTTCAACGACGGCTGGCCTGAACTGTGGCTCAGCAAAAACGCAGGTCGCTTTTTGCTCAACCAACTGTGTTCTGATTTCATGTAAACGCTGCGCACCAGGTTGAAGTTCGGGGTTTACGGTGAAGTGGCCAAGCGGCGTCAGACCGTAGTGTCTTTCGTAGTAGCCATAGGCATCATGAAAAACGAAATATCCTTTACCTTTCAATGGTGCGAGCTCGGTACCTACCTGCTTGTCGGTTGCGGCAAGTTGTGCCTCAAAATCCTTCAGGTTGGCGTCTAATTTGGCTCGACTTTGCGGCATAAGTTCCACTAATTTTTGGTGGATTGCAATCGCTGACAGCCGGGCGATCTCTGGCGAAAGCCAAAGATGCATATTGTACTCGCCATGATGGTGATGCTCGTCACCTTTTGCCTCAGCGCCGTGATCGTGGTCGTGCTCATCCCCGTCATCATCGTCGCCTTTCATCAGCAACGGTTTAACACCCGAAAGATTAGCTATGGTAACCTGTTTGGCCTCTGGTAGCTGACCCGCTGACTTTTGCATGAAGGCTTCCATGTCCGGGCCAATCCACACAACTAAGTCCGCGTTTTTTAAACGTTTTACATCTGAAGGGCGCAGCGAATAATCATGTTCTGAAGCCCCGTCCGGCAGCAAAACTTCGGTTTCTGTGACGCCATCAGCAATGGCTGAAGCGATAAACCCGAGCGGCTTAAGCGAAGCGACAACGGCGGCGTTAACATCTTGTGCTGCTGAACCCCAAAGGGCAGCGGATAATGCTGCGAAAAGAAGCGTATTTTTCTGTAACATAATGCGACTATTCATCGTAATGAGTGTGTGGAATGTGATATTATAACATTCGATAACTTCTGCAAGCATAAATTGACATGACGACTTTAGTATCTCTCGAAAACATTTCGGTTTCATATGGTCAGCGCCGCGTCCTCTCTGACGTGTCGCTGGATTTGAAAGCCGGTAGAATTCTGACCCTGCTCGGCCCGAACGGTGCGGGCAAATCAACGCTGGTGCGCGTGGTGCTGGGTCTGGTAGCGCCGGACACCGGTATTATCAAGCGTGACGGTAAGTTACGGATTGGCTATGTCCCGCAGAAGCTGCATTTGGACGCCACGCTGCCGCTGACCGTGAGCCGCTTTCTGCGCCTGCGCCCCGATACCCGTAAGGACGATATCCTCCCTGCCCTCAAGCGGGTTCAGGCCGGGCATTTGATCGACGCGCCGCTGCAAAAGCTCTCCGGCGGTGAAACCCAGCGCGTGTTGCTGGCCCGGGCGCTGCTCAATAAACCGCAGCTGCTGGTACTCGACGAACCGACTCAGGGCGTGGATGTCAATGGCCAGGTCGCACTGTACGACCTGATCGATCAGCTGCGCAAAGAGCTGAATTGCGCCGTACTGATGGTATCGCACGACCTGCATCTGGTGATGGCGAAGACCGACGACGTGCTGTGTCTCAACCAACACATTTGCTGCTCCGGCACGCCGGAAGTGGTCTCCATGCATCCGGAATTTATCTCGATGTTTGGCCCACGCGGTGCGGAACAGCTGGGCATTTATCGCCACCATCACAACCACCGCCATGATTTGCAGGGCCGCATTGTCCTGCGCCGGGGAAACGGTAACTCATGATTGAATTATTACTGCCCGGCTGGCTGGCCGGGATGATGCTCGCCTGTGCGGCGGGTCCGCTGGGCTCGTTCGTCGTCTGGCGCAGAATGTCTTACTTTGGCGATACACTGGCACATGCTTCACTGCTGGGCGTGGCCTTTGGTTTACTGCTGGATGTAAATCCGTTTTACGCGGTGATTGCGGTCACGCTGATGCTGGCGGCAGGTCTGGTCTGGCTGGAAAAGCGCCCGCACCTGGCGGTGGATACGCTGCTCGGGATCATGGCCCATAGCGCCCTGTCGCTGGGGCTGGTCGTGGTCAGCCTGATGCACAATATCCGTGTGGATCTGATGGCCTATCTGTTTGGCGACCTGCTGGCAGTGACGCCGGACGATTTGATTGCTATTGCCATTGGCGTGGTGGTGGTGCTGGCTATCCTGCTGTGGCAGTGGAACAACCTGCTGGCGATGACCATCAGCCCGGATCTGGCCTTTGTTGACGGCGTAAAGCTGCAGCGGGTTAAGCTGCTGCTGATGCTGGTGACTGCGCTGACGATTGGTGTGGCGATGAAGTTTGTCGGGGCGTTAATTATTACCTCACTGCTGATTATCCCCGCTGCCACCGCGCGACGTTTTGCCCGTACGCCGGAGCAAATGGCCAGTGTGGCCGTCGGCGTGGGAATGCTGGCGGTGACCGGTGGATTAACGTTCTCAGCGTTTTACGACACCCCTGCCGGGCCGTCCGTCGTTCTGTGCGCCGCGCTGATGTTTATCTTCAGCATGATGAAAAAGCCTGCCAGCTGAGGTATTGCCCGGTGGCGTTTCGCTGACCGGGCTTACAGTGGCTAAGGCATTGCGGGTGGGGTAATACCGAAATGGTTCCACGCCCGCACGGTTGCCATACGGCCGCGCGGAGTGCGCTGGAGAAAGCCTTGTTGGATCAGATAAGGCTCCAGCACGTCTTCAATGGTGTCACGCTCTTCGCCAATCGCGGCGGCCAGGTTATCCAGCCCCACCGGTCCGCCAAAGAATTTGTCCAGCACCGCCAGCAGCAGCTTGCGGTCCATATAGTCAAAGCCTTCAGCATCAACGTTCAGCATATCCAGCGCCTGAGAAGCAATATCCAGCGAAATGGTGCCATCGTGCTTCACTTCCGCAAAGTCACGAACCCGGCGCAGCAGACGGTTGGCGATACGCGGTGTGCCGCGGGATCGCTTCGCCACCTCAAAGGCCCCCTCGTCGCTCAGCTCCAGTCCCATATAACGCGCGCTGCGACTGACAATGTGCTGCAGATCGGCCACCTGATAAAACTCCAGACGTTGCACAATGCCAAAACGATCGCGCAGCGGCGAGGTTAGCGAGCCCGCACGGGTCGTGGCACCAATCAGGGTAAACGGCGGCAGATCGATTTTAATCGAACGCGCCGCCGGACCTTCGCCAATCATGATATCCAGCTGGTAGTCTTCCATCGCCGGATAGAGCACCTCTTCCACTACCGGTGAAAGACGGTGGATCTCATCGATGAACAGCACGTCATGGGGTTCAAGGTTGGTCAGCATCGCCGCCAGATCGCCGGCTTTTTCCAGCACCGGGCCGGAAGTGGTGCGTAAATTCACCCCCATCTCATTGGCGACAATATTGGCGAGAGTGGTTTTGCCAAGCCCTGGCGGGCCGAAGATCAACAGGTGGTCGAGCGCATCGCCGCGCAGTTTCGCCGCCTGGATAAAGATCTCCATCTGCGAACGCACCTGCGGCTGGCCGATATACTCATCCAGCAGCTTTGGGCGGATCGCCCTGTCGACCAGATCTTCTGTCTGAACACTGCCTGCCGACACCAGACGGTCTGCTTCAATCATCCTTTACCTCACAATGCGGCGCGCAGCGCTTCACGAATCAGGGTTTCACTGGAGGCGTCCGGTTTGGCAATCTTACTGACCATACGGCTCGCTTCCTGTGGTTTATAGCCCAGCGCCACCAGCGCAGCAACCGCTTCCTGTTCCGCATCATCGTCCACCGGACCGGCAGGCGATGTCAGCACCAGATCCGCGGCCGGGGTAAACAGATCGCCATGCAGGCCTTTGAAGCGATCTTTCATTTCGACAATCAGGCGTTCTGCGGTTTTCTTGCCGATACCCGGCAGTTTGATCAGTAGCGCCAGCTCTTCACGCTCGACGGCGTTAACGAACTGCTGGGCTGACATACCGGACAGGATCGCCAGCGCCAGCTTCGGGCCGACGCCGTTGGTTTTAATAAGCTCTTTAAACAGCGTCCGCTCTTGCTTATTGTTGAAGCCAAACAGCAGCTGAGCATCTTCACGCACGATAAAATGGGTAAAGACAATCGCTTCCTTGCCCGCATCCGGGAGTTCATAAAAACAGGTCATCGGCATATGCACTTCATAGCCCACGCCTCCCGCCTCAAGCAGCACTATCGGGGGTTGTTTTTCAAGGATGATGCCTCTGAGTCTGCCTATCACGTGACGCTCCTGCGTTAAGGGCTAAAAGTTACCGCTGCCATCATAAAAAAAGGCTGGATAAACATCCAGCCTGATTTTGATATTTAGCGCAATCGACCTCGCGCCAGATTGAGCCGCGTGTCGCTTATTTGCATCGCGTTCTGGCTGATGTGGCAGTGGGTTATCGCAATGGCCAGCGCATCGGCGGCATCCGCCTGGGGATTGGCTGGCAGCTTTAACAAAGTGCGCACCATGTGCTGCACCTGGCTTTTGTCTGCACCGCCATTTCCCACCACGGTCTGCTTCACCTGTCGCGCGGCGTATTCGAACACCGGCAAATCCTGGTTCGTCGCCGCAACAATCGCCACACCACGCGCCTGACCGAGCTTCAGCGCCGAGTCGGCATTCTTCGCCATGAACACCTGTTCGATAGCGAAATAGTCCGGCTGGAACTGAGTGATGATCTCCGTCACGCCTGCATAGATGAGCTTCAGACGTGACGGCAGATCCTCAACCTTGGTGCGGATACAACCGCTACCAAGGTAGGTCAACTGACGCCCGACCTGGCGGATAACGCCATAACCGGTGATGCGTGAACCCGGGTCAATGCCGAGAATAATGGCCATCACGCCTCTCCGGCTGTCGGTTTACGATGGGCCATTACAGCGTAGCCGCAACCTCGTCGGAGATTTCGCCGTTGTGATAGACTTCCTGCACGTCGTCGCAATCTTCAAGCATGTCGATCAGACGCAGCAGTTTTGGTGCAGTTTCTGCATCCATATCCGCTTTGGTGGACGGGATCATCGACACTTCGGCCGCGTCGGCTTTAAAGCCAGCCGCTTCCAGCGCATCGCGCACTGCGCCCATCTCTTCCCATGCGGTATAGACATCAACTGCGCCGTCGTCATAGGCCACTACGTCTTCAGCACCGGCTTCCAGCGCGGCATCCATGATGGCATCTTCATCGCCCGCTTCGAAAGAGATCACCCCTTTCTTGCTGAACAGATACGCCACAGAGCCGTCGGTACCGAGGTTGCCGCCGGTTTTGGTGAACGCATGACGCACTTCCGCCACCGTACGGTTGCGGTTGTCGGACAGGCACTCAATCATCACCGCCGTGCCGCCAGGACCGTAACCTTCATAGATGATGGTTTCCATGTTCGCGTCGTCATCGCCGCCAACGCCACGGGCGATGGCACGGTTCAGGGTGTCACGCGTCATGTTGTTAGACAGTGCTTTATCGATCGCCGCACGCAGTCGCGGGTTGGACGCAGCATCGCCGCCGCCCAGACGCGCTGCGGTCACCAGCTCACGAATGATTTTGGTAAAGATCTTACCGCGTTTGGCATCCTGTGCCGCTTTGCGGTGTTTGGTGTTGGCCCACTTACTATGACCTGCCATATAAATTTCCTCGAAGATCGCACCTTTTCAGGCAACGTTAATTACAAATTCTTCAATCGCCTGCCGGTTGCTCCACGACTTAGTGAGCGCGGCGGCATCCGTCGCATTCACCCAGCGGTAGGTCAAGTGTTCGGTGAACACGATCTCCCGCTCGTGGGGAAGTGCAAGGCAAAACCAGGATTCGGTATTGCGTGCAATTCCCGGCGCATAGCGATGACGTAAATGGCTAAAAATTTCAAACTCCACCGTGCGCTGACAGTCCGTTAGGGTCAGTTGCTCGTCGGCAACATCAATCAAGACCTCTTCCTTTACTTCACGCGCGGCGGCCTGCGACGCGGTTTCACCCTCTTCCAGGCTGCCGGTTACCGACTGCCAGAAATCAGGATCGTCGCGACGCTGCAACATCAGCACCCGCTTCGTATCGGTTGCAAAAATGATCACGAGCACCGAAACGGGACGCTTAAATGCCATATCAGTTCTTCTCTTCCTTTTTCACCACTTCGATACCCAGCTCGCTTAAGGAGGCAGGGTTAGCGAAGCTTGGCGCTTCGGTCATCAGACACGCAGCAGCGGTGGTTTTCGGGAAGGCGATAACGTCACGAATGTTGTCGGTACCGGTCAGCAGCATGGTCAGACGATCCAGACCAAATGCCAGGCCCGCGTGCGGCGGGGTGCCATATTTCAGGGCATCCAGCAGGAAGCCGAACTTCTCGCGCTGCTCTTGCTCGTTAATGCCCAGAATGCCAAACACGGTCTGCTGCATTTCACTGCTGTGAATACGCACCGAACCGCCACCCACTTCGTAACCGTTGATCACCATATCGTAAGCGTTGGCGATAGCCGTTTCCGGCGCAGCCTGCAGCTCTGTCGCCGTCATCTCTTTTGCAGAGGTGAACGGGTGGTGCATGGCGGTCAGACCACCCTCACCGTTGTCTTCAAACATCGGGAAGTCGATAACCCACAGCGGCGCCCATTTGGTGTCGTCGGTCAGGTTCAGATCTTTACCCACTTTCAGACGCAGGGCGCCCAGCGCATCGGCAACCACTTTCTTGTTGTCAGCGCCGAAGAAGATCATGTCGCCATCCTGCGCGCCAGTGCGCTCAAGAATGGACTCTACAATCTCAGCATTCAGGAATTTTGCCACCGGGCTGGTGATCCCTTCGATGCCTTTCGCACGTTCGGTGACTTTGATGTAAGCCAGGCCTTTCGCGCCGTAAATTTTAATAAAGTTGCCGTAGTCGTCGATCTGCTTACGGCTCAGGCTCGCACCGCCTGGCACGCGCAGGGCAGCCACGCGACCTTTGGCATCGTTAGCCGGGCCGGAGAAGACCGCGAACTCAACCGCCTTCAGCAGGTCCGCCACGTCCACCAGCTCCATCGGGTTACGGAGATCCGGCTTATCGGAGCCGTAACGGCGTTCCGCTTCGGCGAAGGTCATGATCGGGAAATCGCCCAGATCCACACCCTTCACGTCCAGCCACAGACTGCGCACCAGCGCTTCCATCACTTCACGCACCTGTTCGGCGGTCATGAAGGAGGTTTCGACGTCGATCTGGGTAAATTCTGGCTGGCGATCGGCACGCAGGTCTTCGTCACGGAAGCATTTAACGATCTGATAGTAACGGTCGAAGCCGGACATCATCAGCAGCTGTTTGAACAGCTGAGGAGACTGCGGCAGCGCGTAGAATTTGCCTTTATGCACGCGAGAAGGCACGAGGTAATCGCGCGCGCCTTCCGGGGTGGCTTTGGTCAGCATCGGGGTTTCGATATCGAGGAAACCGTGATCGTCCATAAAGCGACGCACCAGGCTGGTCACTTTGGCGCGGGTTTTCAGGCGGTCGGCCATTTCCGGGCGACGCAGATCCAGATAGCGGAATTTCAGACGCGCTTCTTCGGTATTGACGTGGTTGAAGTCAAGCGGCAGCGATTCTGAACGGTTGATGATGGTCAGATCGGAGGCCAGCACTTCGACCGCGCCGGTGGGCATGTCGCTGTTGACGTTTTTTTCGTCACGCGCACGCACGGTGCCGGTGACCTGAATGCAGAACTCATTACGCAGTTCAGAGGCCAGTTTTAACGCATCGGCGCGATCCGGATCGAAAAATACCTGCACGATGCCTTCACGGTCGCGCATGTCGATAAAGATAAGGCTGCCGAGATCACGACGACGGTTGACCCAACCACACAGGGTCACCTGCTGCCCAACGTGGGACTGACGCAGCTGCCCGCAATATTCTGTACGCATGAGATATCCCTTAACTTAGCCGCAGGCTATTAGGTCGCAGCTTTATGAATGTCAAACTGGATGAAAAAAGGGGGCTATTATACTGGAAATTCCGCCAGACGATAAGAGAGAAGCGCGCCAGACGCGCGATTGCTGCGCGCATCTGGCATATTCTCACAAAATTTAACAAAATTATCCGACCCACACCCAGCCTCTGCAGCGTAAGGTGTCACCGACGCTCACTCTTTAACAGGAAAAAACATGTTTACACTCGACGCCGCCAGAACCGCCCTTGTGGTCATTGATTTACAGGAAGGGATCCTGCCGTTCGCCGGGGGACCGCACAGCGCGTCCGACGTTGTCAGCCGCAGCGCGCGTCTGGCAGACAAATGCCGCGCCAGTGGAACGCCTGTGGTGATGGTGCGCGTCGGCTGGTCGGCTGACTTCGCCGAAGCGCTGAAGCAGCCGGTGGATGCCCAAACACCTGCCCATGCCCTGCCGGACAACTGGTGGACTTATCCGGTCTCACTCGGCAAACGTGACAGCGATATCGAAGTCACCAAACGCCAGTGGGGCGCATTTTACGGCACCGATCTCGAGCTTCAGCTGCGCCGTCGTGGAATCGACACCATTATCCTGTGCGGGATTTCCACCAACATTGGCGTCGAGTCCACCGCGCGTAACGCCTGGGAGTTAGGCTTTAACCTGGTGATTGCCGAAGATGCCTGCAGCGCGGCCAGTGCCGATCAGCATCAGGGCAGCATGACGAATATCTTCCCGCGGATTGGCCGGGTGCGCAGCACGGAAGAGATTATCAACGCCCTATGATCTATCTGGGTCTCCCCCAATGGTCGCACCCGAAATGGGTGCGTCTCGGCATTACCAGCCTTGAACAGTATGCCCGCCACTTTAACTGCGTGGAGGGCAATACCACGCTGTACGCCCTGCCAAAGGCCGAGGTGGTGGCGCGCTGGCGGGAGCAGACCCACGATGACTTTCGCTTCTGTTTTAAATTCCCGTCCACCATTTCCCACCAGGCGAAGCTGCGCGACTGTGGCGACCTGACCGCGGAGTTTTTCAGCCGGATGTCGCCGCTCGCCAACCGGATGGGTCAATACTGGTTACAGCTGCCCGCCACCTTTGGCCCGCGCGACCTGCCCGCGCTGTGGACGTTTCTCGATGCCCTGCCCCGTGAGTTTACCTACGGCGTCGAAATCCGGCATCCGGAGTTTTTTGCCAAAGGCGATGCGGAGAAAGCGCTTAACCGTGGGCTCCACCAGCGCGGCGTCAACCGGGTGATCCTCGACAGCCGTCCGGTCCATGCGGCCGTGCCGCACAGCGAGGCCATTATCGATGCCCAGCGCAAAAAGCCGAAGGTGCCGGTGCATGCCGTGCTGACCGCCGACAACCCGATGGTTCGCTTTATCGGCAGCGACAACATGCCGCAAAACCAGGCGCTGTTTGCCGTCTGGCTACAGACCCTGGCGAAGTGGGAACAGACCACCACCCCGTATCTCTTTCTGCATACGCCCGATATTGCCCAAGCCCCGGAACTGGTCGAAGCTCTCTGGCAAGCCTTGCAGGCTGCGGTGCCGTCGGTTGGCGACGCCCCTGCCATCCCTCAGCAATCTTCTCTTTTCTGAATGCAGCCCCTATCATAGAAGTGCCATCTGCAAAAAAAGGGAGTTTGTATGGTCTGCGCGCTGTATGCGGTACTGGGTGCATTACTGTTAATTAAGTTTTCGTTCGACGTTGTGCGCCTGCGGATGCTGTATCGCGTTTCCTACGGAGACGGCGGGTTTTCTGAACTGCAATCTGCGATCCGCGTGCATGGCAATGCGGTGGAATACATCCCCATCGCGCTTATTTTGATGCTGTTTATGGAGATGAACGGTGCCGAGACGTGGATGGTGCATGTCTGTGGCCTGCTGCTGATCGCCGGTCGTCTGATGCACTATTATGGATTTCACCATCGCCTGATCCGCTGGCGACGTTCCGGCATGAGCGCCACCTGGAGTTCGCTTGTGCTGATGGTGCTGGCTAACCTGTGGTATATGCCTTGGGAGTTGGTTTTCTCCCTGCATTAGCGCACAATACGCCACTTTATTTTTCCCGGATTTTTACGTTATGTCAGATCGCGACACGCTTTTTTCTGCGCCTATCGCCAGTCTGGGCGACTGGACCTTTGATGAACGGGTGGCTGAAGTCTTCCCGGATATGATCCAGCGCTCGGTACCCGGCTACTCGAATATCATCTCTATGATTGGCATGCTGGCGGAACGTTTTGTCCAGCCCGGCACGCAGGTTTACGATCTGGGATGTTCGCTGGGCGCAGCCACGCTGTCGGTTCGTCGTAACATTCGTCAGGATGGCTGCAAAATTATCGCTATCGATAACTCCCCGGCGATGGTCGAGCGCTGCCGTCGCCATATCGACGCCTGGAAAGCCCCAACGCCGGTAGAGGTGGTCGAAGGCGATATCCGCCATGTCGAGATCAAAAACGCCTCGCTGGTGGTGCTGAACTTTACCCTGCAGTTCCTTGAACCAGACGATCGGCAACTGCTGCTGAACAACATTTATCAGGGGCTCAATCCCGGCGGCGCACTGGTGTTGTCCGAGAAGTTTAGCTTTGAAGATGCCGCCGTTGGCGAGCTGCTGTTCAACATGCACCACGATTTTAAACGGGCAAACGGCTATAGCGAGCTGGAGATCAGCCAGAAGCGCAGCATGCTGGAGAACGTCATGTTGACCGATTCGGTCGAAGCTCATAAAGCGCGCCTGCAAAAGGCCGGCTTTGAGCACAGCGAGCTGTGGTTCCAGTGCTTTAACTTTGGTTCGCTGGTGGCACTGAAAGGCGGTACAGCATGATTGAATTCGGTAACTTTTATCAGCTGATTGCCAAAAACCATCTGTCACACTGGCTCGAAACCCTGCCCGCCCAGATTGCGACCTGGCAGCGCGATGCCCTGCACGGTCAGTTTAAGCAGTGGAGCAATGCGGTCGAATTTCTACCAGAAATGACCCCGTATAAGCTGGATCTGCTGCACAGCGTCACCGCCGAAAGTGAAACGCCGCTGAGCGAAGGCCAGTTAATTCGTCTCGAAAAACTGCTGCGTAACCTGATGCCGTGGCGCAAGGGGCCGTTTTCCCTGTACGGCATGGATATCGACACTGAATGGCATTCCGACTGGAAATGGGATCGCGTGCTGCCGCACCTGTCCGATTTAACCGGGCGCACCATTCTGGATGTCGGCTGCGGCAGCGGCTATCACCTGTGGCGGATGATCGGTGCCGGAGCACATCTGGCGGTCGGCATCGACCCGATGCAGCTGTTCCTGTGCCAGTTTGAGGCCGTGCGCAAGCTGCTGGGCAACGATCAGCGCGCGCATCTGCTGCCGCTGGGCATTGAGCAGCTTCCGGCGCTGGCCGCGTTTGATACGGTGTTCTCGATGGGCGTGCTCTATCACCGCCGCTCGCCGCTGGAACACCTGTGGCAGCTGAAAGACCAGCTGGTCAGCGGGGGCGAACTGGTCCTGGAGACGCTGGTGATTGAAGGCGACGAAAATGCAGTGCTGGTGCCAGGCGATCGCTACGCCCAGATGCGCAACGTCTACTTTATTCCGTCAGCGCTGGCGCTGAAAAACTGGCTGGCGAAATGCGGGTTTGTCGATATTCGTATCGCCGACGTTTGCGTCACCACCACCGAAGAGCAGCGCCGCACCGAGTGGATGACCACCGAGTCGCTGGCCGAGTTCCTCGATCCACAAGACCCGACGAAAACGATCGAAGGTTATCCGGCACCAGTACGTGCGGTGTTGATTGCCACCAAGCCTTAATATTCTTTATCTACACTATTTCGCGAGGCAGCCAACGTCGCTGCAGCGTGAAATATGACGGATAAAAGGATAAAAAAAGGCCCCTGTTGAAATTGCAGGGGCCTGGTACAAACAAGCATCATATTGGGCGACATGATGCGCGGTAAAAACGGTTAGCGGCGAAACCTTTCGATCATCGCCTTCATCACTGCAACCGACTCGCCGTCAACACCGTAGCGGGAATATTCATCCGCTTCACTCTCCGTCGACATCGACAAGCCTGCATTGCGATAGCGCATGGGTGACGGCAACCATCTGCCTGCCGAGCTGTGTAGCTCTTCTACCCCTGCCTGTAGAAACAATTCCAGGTTGGCGGCGCGAACGCCAGCACCTGCCATTATTATTGGAACACCTGATTGCGCTTTTAGTTCCTTAATTAATGAAATACCTTTTTCGGCGGACGATTGCTGACCGGATGTAAGCACCCGCGCCACCCCCAGTTCTGTCAGATTTTCAAAGGCTTGCTGCGGATTGACGCACATATCGAAGGCGCGATGAAAAGTCACCGCCATCCCCTGTGCGGCGGCCATAATCTGGCGCATCCGCGGCATATCGACATCACCGTCTTCATTCAGCAGGCCAATCACCAGCCCCGGGAAGCCCAGATCGCGCACGACGGCAATATCCTCCAGCATGGCGTTAAACTCATCCCCGCTGTAGCAAAAATCCCCGCCGCGCGGCCGAATGATCGGGTGCACGGGGATCGTCACCGCCTGACGCACCGATTTCAGTACGCCCCAGGACGGGGTCAGCCCGCCCTCTTTCGGTGCCGCGCACAGTTCAACGCGATCGGCGCCCTGCTGCTGTGCGGTCACGGCGCATGCCGCGCTGTAACAACAAATCTCCAGTAATGCCATTGAAACCTCCTTTATTCTTCGCTGGCGACAATCTGTTCGATTGTCCACGGATGGAATTTGATCGTGACGCTGCCGTCGGTCACCGCCAGCGTCGGGTTCGGCAGACGTTCGCGCTCACCCTTTGGCGAACTGGTTTTGACGAAGATCCCCGGCTGGCTGAGTCCGTCGTCGGACAGCAGCGCCAGCGCGCGCGCATTCAGGCTTTCCGGCTCGCCGGGAAGAACGATTTCAATATGCTCCCAGCCTTCGTGGGGATAGCGTTTTTCGCCCGGCCACGGCAGCTCAACCACCTCAAAACGCCAGTGCGCCACGCAAACCGGTTCATGCAGCTTAAACAGACAGATCGGGCGGCCATTGATGATGTTTTCCGACAGCAGTTCGCCGCACTGTTCAAACCCGCGCCGCCAGCGTTCTGCCGTGGCATTCTGGTGACAGCGCAGGGAGATGTGATCTGCTGCGAGAGGGGCGATATCCAGACCGAGGCGAGAAGCCAGGGTGGTGAACGCCTCGGTGAAGCGCGGTAAATCGGCTGTAATGTCCTGCAGGTCGTCAATAGAGAGCCAGTTTGCCATCATCAATACTCTTGTCATGGTGCAAAAGCGTTAATTTACTCTGTTGCTGGCCGCCGACCAACCGCTGATTTGAGCCAGTGCTGACGGCAAGAGGCAATTGCAGTATACTCCTGGCCTAATTTCTTTAACTGGCGCGGCAGCCTCAAAGCCGCGACAAAAATGTAAGGTATCCCGGTGAATATTCAGGCTCTTCTCTCAGAAAAAGTCAGTCAGGCTCTGATTGCTGCAGGTGCACCTGCGGATTGCGAACCGCAGGTTCGTCAGTCAGCAAAAGTACAGTTTGGCGACTATCAGGCTAACGGCGTGATGGCAGTGGCGAAAAAACTGGGCATGGCGCCGCGACAGCTCGCAGAGCAGGTTCTGATGCACCTGGATCTCAAGGGTATCGCCAGCAAAACCGAAATCGCCGGGCCGGGCTTTATCAACATTTTCCTTGAGCCCGCCTTCCTGGCGGAACACGTGGATGCCGCGCTGAAATCCGATCGTCTGGGCGTCGCTCAGCCGCAAGCGCAAACCATCGTGGTCGACTACTCTGCGCCAAACGTAGCGAAAGAGATGCACGTGGGTCACCTGCGTTCCACCATCATCGGTGATGCCGCGGTGCGTACCCTCGAGTTCCTCGGACACAAGGTGATCCGCGCGAACCACGTTGGCGACTGGGGCACCCAGTTCGGGATGCTGATTGCATATCTCGAAAAACAGCAGCAGGAAAATGCCGGTGAAATGGCGCTGGCGGACCTCGAAGGTTTCTACCGCGAAGCGAAAAAACACTACGACGAAGACGACGTCTTTGCCGAGCGCGCACGTAGCTACGTGGTTAAACTGCAGGGCGGCGACGAGTACTTCCGTCAGATGTGGCGCCAGCTGGTTGACATCACTATGTCCCAGAACCAGCTGACCTACGATCGCCTGAACGTCACCCTGACCCGTAAAGACGTGATGGGTGAAAGCCTGTACAACCCGATGCTGGCCGGTATCGTCGCCGATCTGAAAGCCAAAGGTCTGGCGGTTGAGAGCGAAGGCGCTACCGTGGTATTCCTTGATGAGTACAAAAACAAGGAAGGCGAACCGATGGGCGTGATCATCCAGAAGAAGGATGGCGGCTATCTGTACACCACCACCGACATCGCCTGTGCCAAGTATCGTTATGAGACGCTGCATGCGGATCGCGTGCTTTATTACATCGATTCCCGTCAGCACCAGCATCTGATGCAGGCGTGGACTATCGTGCGTAAAGCGGGCTACGTGCCAGACTCCGTACCGCTGGAACACCACATGTTCGGCATGATGCTGGGTAAAGATGGCAAGCCGTTTAAAACCCGTGCAGGCGGTACCGTGAAGCTGGCGGACCTGCTGGACGAGGCGCTGGAACGTGCCCGTCGCCTGGTGGCCGAGAAAAACCCGGACATGCCTGCCGACGAGCTGGAAAAACTGGCCAACGCTGTGGGTATTGGCGCGGTGAAATACGCCGATCTCTCCAAAAACCGTACTACCGACTACGTGTTCGACTGGGACAACATGCTGGCGTTTGAAGGCAACACTGCGCCGTATATGCAGTATGCCTACACCCGCGTGCTGTCCGTGTTCCGTAAAGCGGCGATCGACGAGAGCGTGCTGGTGAATACCAACGTCGTGATTACCGAAGATCGTGAAGCACAGCTGGCGGCACGTCTACTGCAGTTCGAAGAGACGCTGACCGTGGTGGCCCGCGACGGTACACCGCACGTGATGTGTGCTTACCTGTACGATCTGGCTGGCCTGTTCTCGGGCTTCTACGAACACTGCCCTATTCTCTCGGCAGAAAGCGAAGCCGTTCGCAATAGCCGTCTGAAGCTGGCGCAGCTGACCGCGAAGACCCTGAAACAGGGTCTGGATACGCTGGGTATCGACACCGTAGAACGTATGTAAAAAGAAACCCGGCGCAAGCCGGGTTTTTTGTTTTGTCGCCCTGGTAAGCGCTGCGCCACCGGGGAATGCTCACCGTCCTCAGAAGTACTTGCGCAGATACTCCGTCAGACACAATATCGCCATCGCCTGACCGTACGGCATCGAGGTCAGCGGGATCTGGCGATAAAATTCCAGATCGCTGCCCATCCCGGTGCCGAATGAGGTTTGCAGCAGCTCGCCTTCCGGGGAGATGTTTTTCACAATCCCGCGAATGGCTTTTTCGGCCACCTCCGCATACTCCAGCCCCACATAGCGCTTGCGCACCGCTTTGAGTATCCCGTAGCTGAACCCGGCAGTAGCCGAGGCCTCCAGATAAGAGTCGGGATCGTCGAGTAGCGTGTGCCACAGACCGCTATCATCCTGACACTTGGCCAGCGCCGCGATTTGCGCGTTCAGCACCTGCACCAGATAACGGCGCACGGCGTTGTTTTCCGGCAGATCCACCAGTTCGAGGAAGTCCGGGATGACGATGGTCAGCCAGCTGTTGCCGCGTGCCCAACGGGCGTGAGCAAAGTTATGCTGACCGTCGTAGTTCCAGCCGTGGAACCACAGGCCGGTCTCCCGGTCCATCAGGTTTTGCACATGCAGCAGGAACTGATAGACCGCCTCTTCCACGTAGTCCGGGCGATTGAGCAGTTTGCCAATTTTCGCCAACGGCAGCACGGTCATCATCAGGGTGTCATCCCACATCTGCTGATGGTTCTCTTCCGCCAGGGTGATGTGCTGCATCCCGCCGTGATCGGTGCGCGGCATCTCATTCATCGCCCACTCGGCCCAGCTCTCAAGCCACGGCAGCCAGGCTGGGTTGCGCGTCTCTTCATAACGATACGCCAGGGTCAAAAATGGCGACATGGTGTTGACGTTTTTGGTGGTCGCGCCTTCCGCGAAACGTTCAGTAAACCAGTTGTCGATAATATCGCGCATCGCCACGTCACCAGTCTGGCAGTAATACTGCCAGATACCGTAGAGGCCAACGCCGTGCGTCCACTCCCAGCCCGCCCAGCCTTTGGTGTCGATCACGCGACCGTCGTCGAGGCGCAGTAAAAACTCACCGGTTTTATCGTGAATGTTGACCAGGTTATGCGTCACTTTTTGAATCAGTGATTTCAGCTCATCCCGGGCGATAAAACGCTCCGGCTGACGCAGTAACGGACTATGTTTGACAGGCCAAACCTTCATAATATTAACCTCTGTTATATGTCGAATTCAGTGAAGCACGCTCATTCAGGGACGGTGCCGCAGGTTTATTGCGGTTCAGGTAGCCGATGTTGTTATTGCCCCACAGGCACTCGTACGGCAAGCCGGCCAGCATTTCCACGGTAGCACGCGCCTGCGGCGTCGCCGCTTCCGGCATCGCACGACCGGACTCGCGCATTTTGGCCGTCTCTTCACGCAGCGTGCTGTGAGTTTGCAGGTTCAGTTTGAAGCGCAGCGAGACCAGGAAACCGCAGATCAGCACCAGCACCGTGCCCACGCTCAGGATCATCAGAATGGTATGGCTCACTTCTTCAGGCTGCACTTTCTGGCCGCTGACAAAGCCGGACAGCTGCATCACAATCCCCACCAGCATAATGGCACCCGCCTGAGACGCTTTACGGGTCAGGGTCATGATGCCGGCGAAGATACCTTCGCGACGCTGACCGGTGATGACTTCATCCACGTCCGCAATGTAGGTGTAAACGTTCCACGGTACGTAGTTGATACCGCCGCGACCCAGGCCTGCGAGGGCAGACACCAGCAGCAGCAGAGAGTAGACGTCGCTCAGTCCTGCGTAATAGAGCATCGCATACGAAATGGACGCCAGACCAAACAGCACCACCACCATCCGGTAAGACGGCGCCGGGCCAAAGCGGATGCACAGCGGGATCATCGCGATAACGGCGATAAACTGGAAGATAGCCATCGTACCCAGCAGATTCGAGGCCATCGACGCCTCCTGCATCAGCACGAACACCACGTAGTAGGTAAACACAGCGTTGAACACGTCCTGGGCGATGTAGCCGCCAAGGTACATCCCGAGATGCTGGCGGAAAATCTTCACCCGCAGCGTGGAGCTCAGTTCAACAAACAGGCGGTTAAGACTCTGTCTCAGATTAAGTTGTTTCTTCTCTTCTTCGGCACGCAGCGCGGCTTCGGACCACTCTTCGCGCGGACGCTCCCAGGTAAAGAACCAGACGAAGGTCAGCATCAGGGCGCACAGCACCGAGAACACCAGGCTGGCGTAGAAGAAGGAGACGGCGTTGTCTTTACCGAAGTGAGTTAACAGAATGCCTGGCAAGAAAGAGGCGAGGATCGCCGACATCTGCGCCATGGAGATACGCGCGCCGGAGAATTTGGTTTTCTGTTTGAAATCGTCGGTCATTTCCGGCACCAGCGTTTCGTACGGCACCAGAATCATGGTGTAGACGATATCAAACACCAGATAGGTGAGCAGGTAGTACCAGAACCCCATGTCGCCGACCCACATCAGTGAGTAGCTGAAGACGCACGGGATACCGAGCAGGATAAAGAATTTGCGGCGGCCAAAGCGTTTGCCCAACCAGGTAGTACCAAAGTTATCGGTCAGGAACCCCATCAGCGGGCTGACCACGGCATCCAGGACCCTTGCCGCCGCGAAGATAAAGGTGGCTTCAATCGGCGTAAGGCCGCAGAAGGTCGTGTAGAAATATAACAGCCAGGCAGCGGTCAGCGCTGTCGTTCCCGCCCCGAGAAAATCGCCCGAACCGTAGGCCAGATAATTCGCGAGTCCAATTTTACGTGTTTTCATTACCGTCGACCCTGTAAGTTTTAGAAGACTCCCTGTGAACACAGACGTGAACGGGAGTGACTACACGGTTACAGTAAGAGTATCGCTACGGGGATACCTTTCTGTTGCTGCCATCACCTGGCGGCAACTGGCAATAATGCAAAGAGATTTACTACGCGTGTCACTGTTTTATAAAACAGCGTTTCTCTTGCATCAAAAGGAGGTGTCAGATTTGCGAGCCAGCCGCCAGAATATCCTGACGGCTGGTGAAAAAGCGGGCAATTAACGGTAGTTTACAATGACTTCGTTGCGCTGGACCTTAAGCGCGGGGATCAACCGGCCACCGCCGGGGACTTCCCAGATAAAGCGTAACGGCTCGACAGCCGGTACGTTTTCAAACGCCCGCGTGCTGCCGCTGGCACCGTCCAGCTCCGTGCAGCGCGACTGGGAACATAACCGCACCCGCAGCCCGGCCGGGATCGGGCCATTGAGTTCATAGCGCCAGACCACCAGCGTCATCAACCCCGACACCGGCTGCTGCGCCGAAAGCGGGCGCGATGACGCCGCCACGCCGCGATTGTTTAAGGTCAGGCCGATACTGCTGGCCTGCCATGCCCCTTCCCCTGCGGCCTGGGCCATCAGTGGGAGCGCCAACAGCCAGAGCCATTTACGCATTAATGACCTCCGATGCTGGCGGTCATGCGGATGTGACGATTGTCCGACAGTTCCATATTCGACAGCACCACCAGTTGGGTCAGGCTACGACGCAGGAAGCGGGACAGAAGTGGACGCAGAGCATGATTCACCAGTAACACTGGCGGTGCGCCAAGCATCTCCTGGCGCTGCAACGCTTCCTGGGTTTGCGCCAGCAGGCGATCGGCCAGCCCCGGCTCCAGCCCGCCGCCGCCCTGCAACGCTTGCAGCAGCAGACGCTCAAGCGGCGTATCCAGACCAATCACCTGCACTTCACCGGTACCCGGGAACCACTGCTGGGTAATTGCACGTCCCAGCGCCACGCGCACCACGGCGGTAAGCTCGTGCGGATCGCTTTGCAACGGCGCATGCTCGGCCAGGGTTTCCAGAATGGTACGCATATCGCGGATTGGCACTTTCTCGTCGAGCAGGTTTTGCAGCACCTTGTGCAGGGTGGTCAATGTCACCACGCCCGGGACCAGATCTTCGGTCAGCTTCGGCATTTCCTGGGTGACGCGATCCAGCAACTGCTGCGCTTCCTGGCGGCCAAACAGTTCGGCTGAGAACTGGCCAATCAGGTGGTTAAGGTGTGTCGCCACCACGGTACTGGCCTCGACAACGGTATATCCCTGGATTTGCGCCTGCTCTTTCAGGGCGCTTTCGATCCAGATTGCCGCCAGGCCAAACGCCGGGTCGATCGTCTGTTCACCTGGCAGCGTGCCCGCCGCCGTGCCAGGGTTGATGGCCAGCCAGCGTCCTGGATACGCTTCACCACTGCCGATTTCGACCCCTTTCATCAGGATACGGTAGCGCGCAGGCGGCAGATCCATGTTGTCGCGGATATGCACCACCGGCGGCAGGAAGCCCATGTCCTGGGCGAATTTCTTACGGATACTGCGGATACGCCCCAACAGTTCCCCGTCCTGCTGGAAATCAACCATCGGGATCAGGCGATAGCCCACCTCCATCCCCAGCGAGTCTTCCAGCTGCACGTCGTTCCAGGTGGCTTCCACCGCCTGGGTGTTTTCCGGCATTTTGATGGGCGCGGCTTCGGCCTGAGGTTTGTTTTCTCGTCCACGCAGCCACCAGGCCAGCCCCAGCAGCATGCCGGTAAACAGCAGGAAGACAAAGTTAGGCATCCCCGGCACCAGGCCCAGCAGGCCGAGCACCGCCGCTGACAGCAGCATCACATTCGGGTTGCTGAACAGCTGAGTGACCATCTGCTGGCCGACATCCTCATCGGTGGCAACACGGGTTACGATCACGCCCGCCGCCGTGGAGATCACCAGTGCCGGGATCTGAGCGACCAGGCCGTCACCGATGGTCAGCAGCGTATAGGTTTCTGCCGCATGGCCCATGTCCATGCCGTGCTGTAATACGCCGACCAGCAGGCCACCAATCACGTTGATCACCATGATCAAAATGCCCGCGATGGCATCCCCGCGCACGAATTTACTCGCACCGTCCATCGAACCGTAGAAGTCCGCTTCCTGGGTCACATCTGAACGGCGCTTTTTGGCTTCATCTTCGCCAATCAGTCCGGCGTTAAGATCGGCGTCAATCGCCATCTGTTTGCCCGGCATCCCGTCGAGTACGAAACGCGCGCCAACCTCGGCGATACGTCCCGCACCCTTGGTGATAACCATAAAGTTGATGATGACCAGAATCACGAACACCACGATGCCGATGGCAAAGTTGCCGCCGACCAGGAAGTGGCCGAAGGCTTCAACCACCTTACCTGCCGCCGCGCCACCGGTATGGCCATCCATCAGAATAATACGCGTTGAGGCGACGTTCAGCGCCAGCCGCAACAGCGTGGTGAACAGCAGGATGGTCGGGAACGCGGCGAACTCCAGCGTGCGCCGGGTGAACATCGCCACCAGCAGCACCATAATGGAGAGCGCAATGTTGAAGGTGAAAAGCAGGTCAAGGATGAAGGCCGGGAGCGGCAACACCATCATCGACAGGATTAACAGGATGAGGATCGGCCCGGCAAGGATCTGCCATTGAGCCGATTTCAGGTTGCTGGGCAAGCGCAACATTGCCACCAGATTAGCCATCAGTGTCCTTCTCGTTCATAAAATCCAGCGCTGCAGGCACCGGGAGATTCTCAGGTTTGACAGGTCGTTGACCTCCCGCCAGACGCCAGCGTTTCAACTGCCATACCCACGCCAGTACTTCCGCCACAGCGGCATACAACTGGCCCGGGATTTGTTGTCCAATTTCCGCATGCCGGTACAGGGCACGTGCCAGCGGCGGAGCCTCAAGCATCGGAATACGATTTTCATTACCAATTTCGCGGATCCGCAGAGCGATAAGCCCCGCCCCTTTCGCCACCACTTTTGGCGCGCTCATTTTATTTTCGTCGTACTGAAGTGCAACGGAGTAGTGGGTCGGGTTGGTGACGATCACGTCCGCCTTCGGTACATCTTCCATCATGCGCCGCCGCGCCGCGGCGCGCTGCATCTGGCGGATACGCCCCTTCACGTGCGGGTCGCCTTCCATCTGCTTGTATTCATCGCGGATGTCCTGCTGGGACATGCGCAGCTTTTTGATGTGGGTGTAAATCTGGAAGAAGACGTCAAACCCCACCATCGGGATAATACTCAGCGCCACCAGCAGGGAGCACAGCCCGACAAGGTTAAGCGCATTGCGCATCGCACTCATCGGCGGTTCGCTGACTAAGCGCATCATCTCCGGCCAGTGATGCCAGACGAAAAACCCGGCGGCACTGCCCATCAGGGTGGCTTTCATCAACGCTTTCAGCAGTTCTGCCCCGGTCTGGGCCGAGAACATCTTCGCGATACCGGGCAGCGGGTTGAGTTTGGAAAATTTAGGCTGCAGCGACTTGCCGCTAAACACCAGACCGCCCAACATCACCGGCGACACCAGTGCCACCAGCACCACGCCGACAATCAGCGGCAGGAGCGCTATCATTGCGCCTTTGATCAGCAGAATTATCTGGCTGAGGATCAAATTGGGGTCGTTCACCATGCTGTGATCGAAGCGCAGCCCGGCCGAGAGCATGCCTGCCAGTCTGTGGGCAAGGGACTCCCCGCCAAGCCAGATAATGCACACGCCGACCAACATAATGAGCAGCGAGGTGAGTTCTCTGGATCGGGGTATCTGCCCATCCTCACGCGCCTTTTCTAGTCGGTGGGGTGTGGGGGCTTCTGTTTTGTCGTCGCTGTCGTCTGCCACGGCAAGCATCTCGCAGGTAGAGGTTTGGACGCTATGATGCCAAAGCAGGGCGTGAACAATGGGCGAAATAGGCGGGTTAAAAGGGCTGATTTAACCCTTTCGGTATGAGCAGACGCGCGGGTGAACGGGATTTCATCTTCTGAGCCGTTAATTTATGCACATTGAACCTGTTTACGGCGACGTTCCAGAAGTGATGTGGCGATGGACTCAATTTCTGCAAAGTCTCTCGAAGCGCTGTTTCGCAGGATCAGGTTCCACTTGCTCACTATCCGGGCGTTAACGACCCGCTCGCTGCCCTCTTTTAATCTGCCATTTTTGAGCAGCCAGTTAGCCACTTCAGCCCAATCCCAAAGTGGAGACTGACCTTTAATACGCTGGATGGGGCATGGGAAATCGCCGCTTCCGCGCGTGCCATCTTTCAGCATGGCGATGGCCTGACGAGACATCGCCGTCAGGTCAGCAATGTCGCTCAATCCCACCAGAGCAGAATCAACAGATTCTACAATCGCGCCGATCCCGGCGGATTCGATATTGTCGACTGCTGAGGAGATGGCGTCATCCAGGGTTTGTGCTTCACGATCGAACTCAACATACACTGAGTTACCGTATGCGCAGATCAGCGCATCATCACAACCGCTGGCGTGCAGCGCATCTTCCAGGCCTTCCTTGTCATATGTCACGCCTGAGAGCGTCAGCGTAAAGCTAAACAGCGTCATAAAACCTCCTGGTTTAGTCGTTAATATTATCCGGCCAGGCGTGGCGGGAACCACGCCTGGCCGGGCGAAATCATAGGCAGTGTTTGACGTTGCGGATGATTTGCATAGCATGGTGTTGCGCGTTTTTCGGCGTCGACCATACACTCATTTGGTGGTCCCGATGTTCACCTTCTGGATGACCACAACGCAACCTGCAAAAGCAGTGTGCGGAATGGCCTGCAGGAACCCAAACCCAGCCTTTACTCAATGCATAGCCAATGGCTTGCTGGATATGCTTGTCTGGATGTTTCTTCATCAGCCTCCGTTGCTCAAACCTTACGCATTTCGTTGACATCCGTCAACACAATACTCTCTTTGCTTCGTCATTCGCTGCTGTCTACGGCCAGCAACAGACGCCAGGCAGATTATCAGAATGCTCAGTCTCGTAAGAGGGGGATGTCGAAGCAGGGAATGATTCTGGAAGGGGTGCTGCAGATAAAGCAAAAAAAACGCCACCTTCTCAGATGGCGTTTCGGCCGGGTGGCGCTGCGTTTACCCGGCCTACAAAACGATAGCTGTAGGCCCGTGCAAGCGCAGCGCCGCCGGGCATCAGAAGCCGAGGCTGTCCAGCAGGTCGTCCACCTGGTCCTGGCTTGCCACGACGCCGGCTTTGCTGGCATCGAGCTGTGGGCCATTCAGCAGGCTATCGTTTTCGCGCTGAGGGCGCGACGACGGTTCCGGGATGTTCTCCAGCAGCACCATCAACAGCTGACGCTCAATTTCCTGAATAACATCCATCATGCGCTTGATCACCTGACCGGTGAGGTCCTGGAAATCCTGCGCCATCATGATGTCCAGCAACTGGGCATTGGTGAAGCTGGTATGGCCCGGTACGTCGCCAAGATACTGACGGGTATCGGTGACCAGCTCACGCGCGTCGGTCAGTTCGATAGGGTTTTCGAACCATTCGTCCCAGCGTTTGGTCAGCGCTTTCGCGCCCTTTTCCATTTCGTCCTGATGCGGCTGAGACGCTTCTACGCTGTTCAGCGCGCGCTCTGCCGCCTGGGCGGTCATCTGCACTACGTAATCGAGGCGATCGCGGGCATCGGGAATCGCTTCCGCCGCTTCGGCAATCGCCTGATCCAGACCCAGTTCACGCAGGCTGTCGCGCAACATACGCGTCAGGCTACCGATCCGGGCAATTATATCGCCGGCTGAATGATCATCCGTAGGTTTAATCAAAGGCTGCATCATCACCCGTACCTCACATGCCGAGTTTCTCGAAGATCTTCCCGAGCTTCTCTTCCAGTGTTGCTGCAGTGAATGGCTTCACTACATACCCGCTTGCGCCCGCCTGTGCCGCCGCAATAATGTTCTCTTTCTTCGCTTCTGCGGTCACCATCAGCACCGGCAGTGAAGACATGGCACCATTCGCGCGAATGGTTTTCAGCAGTTCCAGACCGTCCATGTTCGGCATGTTCCAGTCGGAAATCACAAAACCAAAACCGCCGCCGTTCAGTTTGTTCAGCGCATCGACACCGTCTTCCGCTTCTTCAACATTATTAAAACCCAGCTCTTTTAGCAGGTTGCGTACGATGCGACGCATGGTGGAAAAGTCATCCACAACCAAAAACTTGAGCTCTTTGTCCGCCATAAAACTACACTCCTCGTTAAATACGTATTGCCTGTCCGGCACTGATTTTTGCCAGCATCTGCTGACTAACCTGACTGAGATCGACCACTTCGCTCACGCCACCCGTATTGATGGCCTCGCGCGGCATGCCGAACACCACACAACTTGCTTCATTCTGCGCGATGGTCCAGGCGCCAGCCTGGTGCATCGCAAGCATTCCGGCAGCGCCGTCGTTGCCCATCCCCGTCAGGATCACCCCAACGGCGTTGCGCCCCGCGTATTTCGCTACCGAATGAAACAGCACATCCACCGACGGCCGGTGCCGGTTAACCGCCGGACCGTCATGAATTCGAATCTGATAGTTAGCCCCGCTGCGCGCCAGCTCCATATGCCTGTCGCCAGGGGCGATATAGGCATGACCCGGCAGGACGCGTTCGCCGTCTTCCGCCTCTTTCACGCTGATCTGACACAGCTTGTTCAGGCGTTCGGCAAACGAACGGGTAAAGCCCGGCGGCATATGCTGGGTAATAAGAATACCGGGGCTCGAGAGCGGCAATGGCTGGAGTACATGGCGAATTGCCTCTGTTCCCCCGGTTGACGCGCCAATCGCCAGCAGCTTTTCCGAGCTCAGCAGCGGGCCGGATTTCAGCAGTACAGGCGCCGCCATCGGCTTGTGCATCGCGATCTGCGCCCGGGACGCAGTGCGAATTTTCTCGGCGATCATCTCGCTGTAGGCCAGCATGCCTTCACGAATGCCCAGCTGCGGTTTGGTGACAAAATCCACCGCCCCCAGCTCCAGCGCCCGCAGGGTGATCTCCGATCCTTTGCCGGTCAGCGATGAGACCATCACCACCGGCATTGGACGCAGGCGCATCAGCTTCTCAAGAAAATCGATACCGTCCATGCGCGGCATTTCAACATCCAGCGTCAGCACGTCGGGGTTAAATTTTTTAATCAAATCCCGGGCAACCAACGGATCGGGGGCGGTTGCCACCATCTCCATGTCACTGTGACTGTTGATAATCTCCGTCATGATCTGGCGCATCAGCGCCGAGTCATCGACTGCCAGGACCCTGATTTTACTCATGCTTTATCCTTACTCAGCGCATAGACCGTCTGGCCACGAAGGCTAAACTCGCGCGCGAGATTGCTGAAATTCTCCGAGTGTCCGGCAAACAGCAAACCGTCCGGTTTGAGCAGCGGCACGAAGCGGCGCAGGATCTCCTGCTGCGTCGTTTTATCAAAATAGATCATCACGTTACGGCAGAAAATGGCGTCAAACGGCCCCGCCACGTTGTACTGCTTTTCGAGCAGGTTCAACGCCGAAAACTCTACCCCGTTCGACAGTTCGCTGCGCACCCGCACCAGCCCGTCGTGCGGGCCTGTGCCGCGCATGAAGTATCGCTGAAGCTGCTGCGGCGACAGGGTTTTCAGCTCTTCCTGACGGTAGATGCCGTTCTGCGCTTTTTGCAGCACTTCGGTGTCAATGTCGCTGGCAATCACTTTCCAGCGACCCGGCGCGGTACCCAACGTATCGGCAAGGGTGATGGCGAGGGAGTACGGCTCCTCGCCGGTCGACGCTGCCGCACTCCAGACGCGATACTCTCCGTTGCGACGGCGCGCGTGATCCGCCAGCACCGGGAAGTGGTGCGCTTCGCGGAAAAAGGCGGTCAGGTTGGTGGTCAGCGAGTTGATAAACGCCTGCCATTCCGCGCTGTTTGGATTCGCTTCCAGCATCCCCAGATAGCGGCCAAAATCATCCAGCTCGAGGGTGCGCAAGCGCCGCACGAGGCGGTTGTAGACCATGTCGCGCTTGTGATCGGCTAAGACGATCCCCGCGCGCTGGTAGATTAACTGACATATCCGACGGAAATGCGTATCGGACAGCGCGAGGCGCTGTGTCATCTGTAACAGTAATGACGATTGCCCTGAGGGCAGAGATGATGTCATAGCGCCTTCTTAATCACTTTCAGGAACCCACTGGAACGGTCTGCGACCGCCCGACTTCTGTTACCGTTTCAACACGCTCATTGACATTAAAAACTGACACCAGCGAGGTCAGATGATCTGCCTGACTGGCCAACTGGTCGGTGGCTGCGGCCGCCTCTTCTACAAGGGAGGCGTTCTGCTGTGTCACCTGATCCATCTGGCTTACCGCCTGGGCAACCTGCTCAATACCGCGACGCTGCTCATCAGAAGCCGACGCGATTTCGCCCATAATGTCGTTCACTCGGGTCACGGAACCGACGATTTCGGTCATGGTTTTCGCTGCGGTATCCACCAGCGCTGAACCTTGCTGCACGCGTGACACCGATTCTTCAATCAGTACTTTGATCTCTTTTGCTGCGTTGGCGCTGCGGCTGGCGAGGTTACGGACTTCCCCGGCCACGACGGCAAATCCGCGCCCTTGCTCACCCGCGCGGGCCGCTTCGACCGCGGCGTTCAGCGCCAGAATGTTAGTCTGGAAGGCAATGCCGTCGATCACGCTGATGATGTCGCCAATCTTTTGCGAGCTGGCGGCAATATCATTCATGGTGCGCGCGACGCGGGTGGTTTGTTCCCCGCCCTGCTTCGCCGTTTGCGCGGCATTTTTCGCCAGACCCGAGGCCTGACGGGCGTTGTCGGCATTCTGCCCAACGGTGGCCGTCAGTTGCTCCATGCTGGCCGCCGTTTGCGCCAGCGAGGCCGCCTGCTGCTCGGTACGCGACGAGAGATCGTTATTGCCTTCGGCGATCTCGGAGATCCCGGTGTGCATCGCGTAGCTACCTTGACGCACCTGGGTCACTGTTTCGCGCAGCGAGCTTTGCATCGTTTTCAGGCTGGCGAAAATGGCCGAAATTTCGTTTTTGCCATACACCGCCACCGGACGCGCGAGGTCACCTTTGGCAATGCTGTCGAAATGGCTGCTAATGATCGCCAGCGGCTGGACAATCATTCTGCGTGACCAGAACAGCGCCGCACTGGTCAGCAGCGCCGCGACTATCACCATGGTGGCGAAGATCACCCCCGACATGTGGTAGCTGTTGCGACTGCTGGCCCCGGCTGCGTCGACAAAGTGGTTAATTTCCTGCTGCCAGTTTTGCGCGCTGGCGTCAAACGCCGCCTGCGATTCCTGCACCGGCGCGGTGAGGAAGTCCGACAGCTGGTTGTTCTCCAGCCACGTCGCCTGATGCTCTAAATCGCCATGCCACTGGGTGTAACCCGCCTGCACGGTTTTTTTCAGTTCATCGCCTTTAGCACTTATCGCCTTATGCTCGATAAAGGCCTTGAACATACCGTCAGCCTGCTTCAGGCTGTCGCGCGCCGTAGTCATCAGCGCCTTGATATCATCCGGCGGATAGCTCAGGGCGGTTAAGGTCCCGGCCTTGTTCAGCGCGGTACTGGCCTGCAGCAGTACGCCACGGGTCTGATCGAGCAACGCGCGTTGCTGATTGCCGACCTCCACTTCCTGCAAATTCTGATAGCCGTCGCGAAACGCCCAAAACGACAAGCCGTTACTGCCAACCTGCAATACCCCACACAGAATCAAAATCAAAAACAGTGTGGTCGAGATACGAATACGATTTAACATCCACGCTCCCATTCAGCGGCCAGCAGCCGCGGGTTAAAGTTCAGTCAAAATATTTCCCAGTTTTCATCCTGTCCGGTTGCCTGCGCGCGCGGTTTAGTCGATGCAGCGGCAGGCGCCGTCATCGAATGTCCAGCGTGCGTTGCCACCGTTTTTGCGGGCGTAGAGGTAAGACGGAATGCCGAAACGGCCATCTTCAGTAAGCTCGCCTGTTCTTCCAGCGCAGCTGCCGCCGTAGCGGACTCCTGCACCAGCGCGGCGTTTTGTTGTGTCACACGATCCATTTCCGAAACCGCCAGCGCCACCTGATCAATGCCGCGGCTTTGCTCGTCGGAGGCTGAGGCGATCTCACCCATGATGTCCGTCACCCGGGTCACGGCGTTAACGATGTCAGCCATGGTTTCGCCTGCGCTTTCTACCAGCACCGAGCCGGTATCCACGCGCGAGACGGAGTCCTGAATCAGGGTTTTGATCTCTTTGGCGGCATTGGCGCTGCGGCTGGCGAGGTTGCGCACTTCCCCGGCGACCACCGCAAATCCACGCCCCTGTTCACCGGCACGGGCGGCTTCAACCGCCGCGTTCAGCGCCAGGATGTTGGTCTGGAAGGCGATACCATCGATCACGCTGATGATGTCGGCGATTTTCTTCGAGCTGTCGGCAATGTCGTGCATGGTTTTCACCACCCCATCCACCACTTTGCCGCCGCGCAGGGCGGTTTCGGAGGCGCTCTCTGCCAGCTGCGAAGCCTGACGCGCATTGTCGGCGTTCTGCTTCACGGTGGCGGTCAACTGCTCCATGCTGGCCGCCGTTTCTTCCAGCGCCGACGCCTGCTGCTCGGTGCGGGATGAGAGGTCATTGTTACCCATCGCGATTTCACTGGTGCCGGTGTAGATGGCATCGGATCCCTGACGCACGTTGGTGACCGTTTCAATCAGCGAGCGCTGCATGTGGTCGACGCTGCTGGCCAGTTCGGTGATTTCATTGCGACCCGAAATCGCCAGGGTATGCATCAGGTTGCCGCTGGCAATCTCGCGGATGTGGGTAATGACACGGCCCAGCGGGTTAAGCAGGATATGGCGAATGCCGTACCAGACGGCGATCAGCACAATCGCCAGCGCCAGAGCGAGGATCGCCATCTGCCACTTGGCAAAACGGTAATCATCCACGCTGGCGGTAAAGGCGGTGCGGTACTGCGCGTCGCTGGCTTTGGCGTATTCACCCAGCGCGGCGGCCAGGGCGTTCTGCATTCCCTGGGTCGGCTGGGCAAAGTAGGCGTCGGTATTGCCGCTCTCGAGGAACTGGATCAGTTCCGCCAGACCGGCGGCGTAGTTATGAAACTTTTCGTCGATGTTCTGACTCGCCTGTTCCATCGACGGCAGCGGGGCAATCTGTTTGAAGGCGGCAAAGTGTTTCCCGGCTTCATCGAGGGTAGTCCGCGCGTTTTTCAGCAGCTCCGTTTTGGCGCTGCTCTGCTGGTTGGCGGCATCCATCATCATCCGCGCCGACGAGCGGCTGAGGTTGATACGGGTTTGCAGCATTAAATCCCAGGTGGTGGTGAGTTCACTTTGTTGAAGGCGTAAATCGTTGGAGGCCGCGAAGCTGGCCTGATTATGTTTGAGAGACGAGAAAAACAGGCTGCCGGAAATAAGTTGCAGAAGTGCGAAGACAACCAGCACCAACATCAGCAATGTGACAACGCGCATACGGTTCAACATACAACACCTTCTAACTGGATTTGTTCCCGGAGTTATCGGCACAACTGGCGGGAACTTTACGCTCCCGAAGGGAAAAGCGTGGTTCAGAAGGCGATGTCGACCACCAGGGTATCGCTGTAGCTGCCTGCGGGCGGGGTGGTCTGGGTGGTCAACACTTTCGCGGTGTAGTTATAGCGGCGCAGCAGGCCATCGGCGCTGACCTGAGATGATACCCCGCTGGACCAGCGTTCTGTGCCGCTGCTGCCCCAGCGATTGCTGGTCGCTTCTTTATAAATTTCGTAGCTCATGCGGTTGGTGCCGCTCGCCATGCGGCGCACGTTGTTGCTGGCATTGGCACCGTTATTGATGCCGATGGTGTAGACACTGCCTTTGGTACAGGTGACCGAAATGGCCTGCGATACGGTGGGGAAATTTTGCACCAGCGGCGCGGTGTTGAAATTGACGGTCGGGGTGCTCATCGCGCTGCAGTCGTTGGTGACGGTCATATTCAGCACGATGCTGGTCGTGGCGGTGCCGATTTGCGGCGTGCCGCACAGACCCAGTATACCCACCGCGCAGACGTTGTAGTTGATGCTGAAATTAAGCGTCACCTGATAGGGCCCGGCGCTGACGTTCTGCCCGGGGACGGTGCGGAAATAGAGCGGGATATTGTACTGTTTGGCACCGAGCAGGCTCAGCAGCGTTGGGCCGCTCCAGGTGTAGCCTTTGCCGATCTGCACTTCGCTGTTGCTCCCGCACCCGGCCAGCCCGCACAGGCGGGTGGGGATCACGTCGGTTATCGCCGCATTATCGGTGCGCTTCAGGGTGGCACGGCTGTTGGCATTGACGGTCGCGCCAATGTAATTGAGGGTAATGGAGTCGTTGGTCAGCAGGTTGAGCGTCGCATCGCAGGTCACCACCAGCGTGCCGGTAGTTGGCACTTCCCCGCTGCCGCTGAGGGCAAACGAGGTGACGCTGCCAAAGTTGGCATTAACGGTGCCGACGGTACAGGCTCCCCAACTCATCGTGGAGACCAGCAGCAACACCAGTATCAGCAGCAGGCGTTTCATTGCCCCTCCCGACAGGTCAGCGGCCCGTAAGTTTGCAGCTTATGCCCAGGATTGGCGTCCAGGGTGAGCGTCACCTGACAGCGTTTACCGTCCGGGGTGCGCACCGTCAGGGCATTGACGTCCGTCAGATCTTCCAGCCACGCGATCCCGTCGTAGCCCACCACCGCCGGGGTTCTGCCCGGACGCGACACCTGGCTGCCGAGCGGGATGTCCAGCCCCTTACCGTCGTGGAGGATCACGCTCGCCACCCGCTCCTGCTCCATCGGAAAATCAACCAGATAGCCGCTGTTGCGCCGCAGCGCCACCCGCCGCTCGGTCTCCTTGAGCCGGGTGTCGGCGGGAAGGTTAAGGGTGTTGATGCTGTAGCTGGCCGGATAGTAAGCCGACACGCCACTGATCAGCAGATAGCCGTTGCGGTTAGTTTTGCCGACCGGCTGGTTCTCGTAGCTGACCGGCACCTCCGGCTGCCCGTCGGTGCTGACCACCACAAAGGCGTCGTTGATTTTATTGGCGGCAAACAGCTCCCCGTCCATCAGCACCAGCGAGCCCAGCGCTTCGCCCCACCAGGTCATCATGTCGCGCTCGCCGTAGCCGCCGCCCTGAAGTTCGATATTACTGTTACGCCAGCCCAGTGAACCCTGCTGATAGTTACTGGAACGCGACTGGCGCGCGAGAGCCATGTTCCAGCTAAAACCGCCGTCGCTGGGCATCGAGTGGTTGTAGTTAAGCCTCTGAGTGCTGCCGGAAGTTGGGGTGTTTTCCACGGTGAGGGCGGCGCTGTCGCGTTCGCCGAGGGGGATCTGCAGCGACATCGCCACCGTCCAGTCGCCCTGCTGCTGATCCCGGCTGGCGGCAAGATAAATACTGCTGCTGCCCCACAAATTGCGGCTCCATGAGAGGTTTAGCAACTCGGTTTTCTGGTTATCAAAGCTCTGGACGCCGATCCACGCCGCGCCAATGTTGCCGTATTCACCCATGTTGAAGGTCAGAGAATACTGGTCGGTATTGCGGCTCAGGCTGGCAATGGGCTGATCATATTCGTCATAGACCGTTGGCTGATCGTACAGCGCCAGGTTGCCGAACCCGCGATCGCGGCGGCTGTGCTGGGTAGCAAGGCTGAAGGTGCTGGTGCTGTACTGATAGCCCCAGTTCAGCTGCCCACCGGTATCGCCGCGCATCTGGCTCTGGCTCCAGGCGGTATTGACCACCCCGAACTGCCCCAGTTTAACCACCGTCCCGGCCCCGCCAAGCGCCAGCTGCTCCGCGCCTTCCACGTGGCTCTCCAGCGTCAGCCAGTCGGTCAAGCCGTAACGATATGAGCCGCTGCCCGCTGCCGGACCGTAGTCAAAACTGTCGATGCCGTAATTGCGCCGCAGGCTGCCCAGCGTGACGGCTCCGTCGCTGAGTCCTTGCTTAAGCAGTTCGCTGGTCACGTAGAACGGCAGCGTGGTGCTGACCTGGCGTCCCAGCGCATCGGTGGTGACCAGCACCGCATCCCCCGCCCCATTGATGTACGGCAGATTGGTGAGGGTGAACGGCCCCGGCTGCAGATTGGTCGAGCCCGCGCGGTAGCCGTTAACGAACAGATCCACGGCAGTGGGCACCGCCGCTTCGCCAGAGAATTCGGGCAGCGGCCAGGTGACCAGATCCGGGCGCAGAGAGAAGTCGCGACCATAGCTTATCCCGCCCATGCGCACGCTGCTGCTCCAGCTCAGGGCATCGCTGATCACATCCCCGGCGGTCCAGGTGGTGGCGTCCTCTTCGTCGGTGACCAACAGGGTGGTGTCGTAGCGCACGTATCCCTCCTGCTGCCCGCTGCCGCCGGTGAAGTTTTGCCGCACATAGCCGGTGGAGGATAACGATCCCCGTTCGTCAAAATAGCGAAACTCATGCCACAGAGAAGCCTGGCCGCCGCTGTGTTCGGTGTGGTTGGTGTAGAAATCGTAGTTGAGCAGCGCCCCTTTGCCGAAGTGCGGCGTGCTTTGCACCATCTGACCGCTGAACGGCGTCGTGCGCGCGCCGACCCACTCCCGTGGGACGCTGAGCAGCAGGCGCTGCCCGCTGCTATCGTACTCGGCGCGCACTTCGTTCAGGCGCGAGACGTTTACCTCTCCCGGCGCAACCTGGTCGGCGGGCAGCCCGGCGCGCAGCAGATCGGCACTGCCCACCCAGTAATCACCCTTTCGCCGGGTGACAGGCACCACCAGCCCGGTGTCGTAATGATTGAGGACCAGCGCCAGCTGAAACAGCGCCTCGTCGTTGACCGGCTGTGGCGCGGGCGGTGGGGGCAACATATCGTCACCGGATTCGGCCCAGCTTGCTGTAGTGACGCAGAGCAGGATACCCATCAACGACTTCAGTTGGCGGGTGCCGACTGCCATTGCGTATCCCTGGCATTAATTTGCGCACGCATCTGGCCCGGCTGACCGACACCTGACGGCAGTGGCCAGCTGCGCGCACTGCCCGGCAGCACATACCCCAGCAGGCCATCCGCCAGGGTACGCGTCTGACCGCCCTGCTGTAAGGTGACCTGGCTGAGCCGGACATGTACATCGCCCTGATTACGGACCTGCAGCGCAGGTTGCCCGTTCTCACGCACCACCCGCCAGCTCAGTTCACGCGGCTCGACCAATGCGTGATGCGCCCCCTCTTTGATGGTTTCAATCCCCTGTCCGTAAACAAACAGCGGAATGGAGTAGCGCATCTGCAGCTTTAACCCCATCTGCGGGGTCTCTTTATCCTGAGGCTGAGGGATTTCATCCACAATGATGCGATAGGCTTGCTCGACCCCCACCGGAACATCCCCCTGCTTGATCAGGCGGATCAACTGCTTGCTGCCCTTGCCGATAGTGACGATCGGCGGGCTGGCGACCACCTCCTGCTGCGCGGTATAGCGCTCAAGACCATTTTCCTGCTTCCAGCGCACAATGCGCACCTGCATGGTGGTGGCGTTGTTGCCCTGATTCTGCACCCACAGTTCAGTGGCTTTGGTATCGGCTGCCAGCCAGGGATCAATCGGCCACAGCAGAATGGTTGCCGCGCCCTGCGCCTGGCCCACCGTACCGCCCAGCGCCAGCATCAGGCCCAACAGGCAACGCCGCGAGAATACCTTCATCATCCTTCTCCCTTTTTCACCACGTTAAGGTCACGGTGAGTTGATCTGCGTAATTTCCGGCCGGGCTAAACCCGGTCAGAAGCGCCACGCCAAATAGCGGCAGCGCAATGTTATTGCTGTTGGTGTAGGTCACGGACACCGACTGGTTGACGCCGATTTCACTGTTGGCCGCCAGTGAACTGCTGCTGTAAAGGCGGTAAGGCACCTGACTGGTGCCCCCTGCCCGCTGCATGTTGCGCACCGAGCTGTAGTGCTGACCGCCGTCGATGCTCATGCTCAGCGCCACCCCTGGCGTACAGGCGATCGACAGCGATCCGTTCGGCACAAAGCTGGTATTCACCGATCCACGTTCCACCCCGGTATGGGTGCCAAAATTAAGCGTACCCAGCAGCCCGCCGCTGCCCGCCACCACCGAACAACCGGGGGTGATGGTGGCATTGACCTGAAAAGACTGGGTCGTTACTGCCCGAACGTTGCCCGTCGCCAGCAGCAGACTCAGGATAAAAAAAGCGCGCAGCTTGCCCTCTCCCTGGCGTTGGAGCGATGGCGAATGGCCGATCATCGGGAGCTGGCGCTAATAGGTGACGCTGACGTTAATGGTGTCGGTGTAAGTGCCTGGCACCACGGTGACGCTGTTGCCGCCGCCGGTTATCCGTCCGTACAGCGTATAGCTGTTTACCCCGCCTGCGGTGGAGGCCACCGGCAGCGGTGCGTTGTTGGCGATGATATTGCTAAATCCACCATCGCTGTACAGGCTGTAGGCCACGCCCTGACTGGCGTCGGCATTGTTCACCAGATAGCGGTTAGGCGTTCCCGGCGTCCCGACCACCGTGCCAGGCGCGGTGGAGTTGGTGTTGCCGGTGATCGCCACCGTATAGCTATCGGTGGTGCACTGAATGGTAAAGGTGTTGCCACCGCTGGCACCGGATAACTGCGTGGTCAGCGTCGAGAACGTAGCGGGATGCGTGCCAAAATCGAGGGTACCGAAGTTGATCCCATTCTGGGTCGGCGAGCCGTTAATCAGGCAGCCGTTGGTCAACGTCAGGGTTGCGCCAATGGTGCCACTACTGGTCACCGCCTGCGCCGGGCCGGATGCAACAATCGCGAGCATCCCGCCGGTAAATAGCATCAGATGTGTTTTATTCATTTTCCACCCTCCAGAAAATGTCGTATCGGGTTACCGCCGTTTTCTGATAACGCTCAATCTGTTAGCACCCATTACGTTTCTGTCGGGTGATTAATCTGAAATTTAGTTTATGGATCACGACTCAACCACTTTTCGCGCGGTGCCTCATACCTTTGCCGTATTGACGTAAATTTACGAACTAAAACAATTAGATAAGAAATGTCTTACGTGGATTCACAAGCAAGATTGGAAAATATATTGGTTAAAACGTGATTTACTTCACAATATATCCACGCGAATTTAGCAACAAAATTAATAATTATTAAAAAAATATTGAAATAGCAATCGATTTACTTCAGTTTAGGTAATGGATTCATTGATGCGCTGAATAATAAAACCAATACAAATCAGCCAATTGAATAATTCATACCTTCAACGAGGATTTTTTGGTGGCAAGTGCAAACAAACTCACGATCTTTATCGTGATTTTTATGCTGGCGGGCATTCTGTCCGGCGCAGTTATTCATCAGTATGCGTCAGCCGACGCGATAGCAACCTGGTCAGACAACATCACGATATTTACCGACATGTTCCTGCGGCTCATCAAGATGGTGATCGCGCCGTTGGTCTTTAGCACTCTGACGGTCGGGATCATGCGCCTTGGCGAAACCGCCACCATTGGCCGCGTGGGCGGCAAAGCGATGGTCTGGTTTATCAGCTCATCGGTGCTCTCTATTCTGGTTGGCCTGTTTATCGTCAGCCTGCTGCACCCGGGTAGCGGCCTGAATCTGGCGGTGCCGACCGGCGCTGTCGAGACTGGGCTGGCCACCGGCGGCATGACCCTGAAGGGTTTTCTGTCCCACACCATTCCGACCAGCATTGCCGGGGCGATGGCCAATAACGAGATCCTGCAGATTGTCGTGTTCTCGATGTTCTTTGGCATTGCCGGCGCGTCGCTGGGTGAGAAATTTAACGCCCCGCTGGTGGCGGCACTGGACGTGGTGTCCCATATCATGCTGAAGGTCACGGGCTATGTGATGTACGTTGCGCCGCTGGCGATCTTCGCGGCCATCTCCTCGGTGATCGCCACCCAGGGGCTGGGCATTTTGCTGAACTACGCCTCGTTTATCGGCGGTTACTATCTGGCGATCGTCCTCACCTGTCTGGTGCTGTTGGCGGTGGGTTACATGGTGCTAAAAAAAGAGGTCTTCCGGCTGGTCAGCATGCTGAAAGATCCGGTGCTGGTGGCGTTCACCACCAGCAGCTCGGAAGCCGCCTACCCGAAAACGCTGGAGCAGCTCACCCGCTTTGGCTGTTCACGCAATATCGTCTCGTTCGTGCTGCCGATTGGGTATTCGTTTAACCTGGTGGGATCGATGGTCTATTGCTCGTTTGCGTCGATGTTTATTGCCCAGGCGTACAATATTCAGCTGAGTTTTTCCGAGATTGTGGTGTTGATGTTAACCCTGATGCTGGCCTCGAAAGGCATCGCCGGGGTACCGCGCTCTGCGTTGGTGGTGCTGGCAGCGACCATTCCGAGCTTTAACATTCCGGTGGCGGGTATTTTGCTGCTGATGGGGATTGATCATTTCCTCGACATGGGGCGTTCGGCGATTAACGTGCTGGGGAATGGCGTGGCGACGGCGATGCTGGCGCAGAATGAGGGGTTACTGGAGGAGGAGGCTGGGCTGGCTCGCCAGGAAGCGTAAGCTCTTATGTATACGTAGTGGAAAGGTTCCGTTCACTTTACGTCCAACAGAATATGACGTTCCAGAATCGGTGAACGTGACAAGGGGGCCACCGCGGCCCCCTTGTCAATCCCGGCTCCCGGCCATGAAAATCGCCGCTTCGCGGTTCCTTCGGCTTATGTCCTTCGGCTATCGGGTCGGGCGTGATCCTACATCCATGTAGGTCACGCCCTCTCGGCGCATCCATGCGCCTCGCCCCGGCCTACGGTCAACGCCTCAGCGATTTTCTGCCGGACTTGCGCTCCCTCCACCTTCTTCATTTTCTTCATTGCCTGAATACGGCACGGTGTTGAGTCCCCGCTGAAATCGGCGAACCGGAGACCGAATGACAAGGGCTGGACGCCAGGGATGGCGGACAGAGGCGAAGCGAGACAGGATGTCGAGTTGAGCCGACCGCAGGCAGTAGGTCGGGAGGTGAGCGTAGTGCGAAGCACCGATTTCATTGCGGGGCCGCGGGGATTGATAAGGGGGCCGCGGTGGCCCCCTTATCACGTTCACGTGCTGTGCAAGTTTCATGGACTCCCGTTCTTAAGGTGAACGGAACAGCCCACTAAAGCTCACAATTGGCGTTCATTTCGCTTCTGCGGCCTGATGCCCTCACCCCGACCCTCTCCCACGGGAGAGGGAGAAAACATCACGCTACGTGATTCGCCGCCACATCCAGCAACGCCATTTCATCGCTGTTCAGCAGTTTCTCAATGTTCACCAGAATCAACATCCGATCCCCAAGCGCACCCAGACCCGTCAGGTATTCGGTGGACAACGTCACGGCAAACTCCGGTGCCGGGCGGATCTGATCGGTGGTCAGGGACAGCACATCTGATACCCCGTCAACCACAATCCCCACCACGCGCTGGCCCAGATTGAGAACAATCACCACGGTGTTCTCGTTGTACTCAACGTCGCCCTGATTGAACTTCACGCGCAGATCAACGATAGGCACGATCACGCCGCGCAGGTTGGTCACGCCTTTGATAAATTCAGGCGTGTTGGCGATACGGGTCACCTGATCATAGCCACGGATTTCCTGCACTTTCAGAATATCGATACCGTATTCTTCATCACCTAAAGTGAAAACCAGGAATTCCTGCCCTGATGGCTCGCCGGCCAGCTTCGTTACATTACTCATACCGGTCATGTTTTTACCTTCTTAACTGAATCAGGCGGCTGTGTGCGCCATACGTTGTTCACGATTTAATCCCTGAAGCGCCGACACGTCGACGATCAGCGCCACGCTGCCATCCCCGAGGATGGTGGCGGCAGAAATTCCCGGCACTTTGCGGTAGTTGCTCTCAAGGTTTTTCACCACCACCTGATGCTGACCAATCAGCTGATCGACCAGCAGCGCATAGCGGCGGCCTGCGCTTTGCAGGATCACCACAATCCCCTGAGTGGCTTCGGTTTTGGCCCCGTCCACGTCGAACACTTTCCACAGCTCCAGCAGCGGCAGGTATTCGCCACGCACTTCCAGCACGCGCTCACCGCCCGCCAGTGGATGCAGATCTTCATCACGCGGCTGCAGTGATTCCATCACCGCATTAAGCGGCAGGATAAACACTTCGTTCGCCACTTTTACCGACATGCCGTCGAGGATGGCCAGCGTCAGCGGCAGCAGGATGCGAATGGTCGTGCCGGTCCCCTGCTTCGACTTGATCTCAACGTGACCCCCCATCTCCTGGATGTTACGTTTCACCACGTCCATGCCTACGCCACGCCCGGAGACGTCAGTCACCTGCTCGGCGGTGGAGAAGCCCGGTGCGAAAATCAGCATCCCGACCTCTTCGTCGGTCATGTTTTCGTTGACCGCCATCCCCTGCGACAGGGCTTTTGCCAGGATGCGCTCGCGGTTCAGGCCTGCACCATCGTCGATCACTTCGATACAGATATTGCCGCCCTGATGCTCGGCGGAGAGGATCAGGTTGCCGACCGGGGATTTCCCTGCCGCCACGCGGTTCTCAGGCAGTTCGATCCCGTGATCGAGACTGTTACGCACCAGGTGCGTTAACGGATCGATAATGCGCTCGATCAAGCTCTTATCCAGCTCGGTTGAGCTGCCCATCAGCGTCAGTTCAATCTGCTTGTTGAGCTTGCTCGCCAGATCGCGCACCAGACGCGGGAAGCGGCTGAAGACGTATTCCATCGGCATCATACGAATCGACATCACCGATTCCTGCAGGTCACGGGCGTTGCGCTGCAGCTGGCTCATGCTGGTGATCAGTTCCCCGTGGTTCACCGGATCCAGCTCGTTAGAGCGCTGGGCCAGCATCGACTGGGTAATCACCAGTTCGCCTACCAGGTTGATCAGCTGATCGACTTTTTCTACCGCCACACGAATGGAGGTCGATTCGCTGGCGCGTGCGGCCGGTTTTTCACGTTCGACACGGCCTGGCGCAGCGGTTTCTGCCGGAACCGCCTTCAGCGCAGGGGCAGCAGCGACAACCGCCGGGGCGGCTGGCGCTTCTGCTTCTACTGCGGCTTCGGCCACCGGTTCATCGATCACCGCTTCAAAATCAATCTGTTCTGGCTCGATCACGAAGCACAGCACCGCAATCACGTCGTCTTTGCCGATCCCACCGCCGAGTGTGGCCGCAAGGGTGTCTTTGCCCTTCACCACGTTACTCAGGGTGGCCAGATTGCTCAGTTCCTCTTCCAGCAGGTTGACTTCGCTCTCTTTCAGGCCGGACAGCACAATTCGCAGACGGTCGTCTGCAACGGGCGCCGCGACGGGAGCGGCATCCACCACGCTCAGTTTTGCCGGGGCGACAGCGGGCGCAGCCGCTTCACCTTTGGCTTCAAGGGCTAACTGACGCAGCGCGTTGCAGATGTATTCAAAGCTGGCAGCATCCTGCTCCTGCGAGCTTTTATAGGCATTGAGCTGTTCCTGCATAATGTCTTTCGTTTCCAAAAACAGGTTAATAATGTCGGTATTGAGCTGCATCTCACCGCGTCTGGCTTCATCAAGCAGGTTTTCCATCAGATGCGTGGTTTCCTGCAGGATGGTAAAGCCAAACGTGCCGGCGCCCCCTTTGATGGAGTGGGCTGCACGAAAAATGGCGTTGAGCTGCTCTGAATCCGGCGCTTCGGGCACCAGATCCAGCAGATGTTGCTCCATATCAGCCAACAACTCGTCGGCTTCATCAAAAAACGTCTGGTAAAAATCGGTAATATCCATGCTCACGCTATCACCTCGGATTGGCTGGTGGCGATGTTGTAACGGCAACCGAAGGCACGGCGCCTGGCTGTTTTAAATCATCCAGTGACTCATTTTGACTTTCGGCGTTTTCGTGCAGGATGGCCTGCTCCGCCTGTTTATTGAGCACTAAAATACTGATACGACGGTTGATGGCATCGTCCGGCCCGCGGTCGGACATGCGCATGGTGGCGGCCATGCCGATAACCCGCAGCACTTTGCCATCATCAAGGCCTCCGCCCACCAGCTCACGGCGGGAGGCGTTGGCGCGATCCGCAGAGAGTTCCCAGTTGCTGTAGCCTTTTTCGCCGCTGGCATAAGGGAAGTCATCGGTGTGACCGGAAAGACTGATTCGGTTAGGGATCCCATTCAACACCGGTGCAATAGCACGCAGGATGTCGTGCATGTAGGGTTCCACATCGGCGCTGCCGGTTTTAAACATCGGGCGGTTCTGACTGTCGATAATCTGAATGCGCAGCCCCTCCTGCACCAGGTCGATCTTCAGGTGCGGACGCAGCGCGCGCAGCTTTGGATCGGCCTCAATCAGCTGATCCAGATCGCCGCGCAGTTTTTGCAGACGGCTCTGCTCCATACGTCTTTTGAGCTCATCAATGTTTGGCTCGCGCTTCACTTCGCCCTGCTTCTGCGTGTAATCATCGCCACCGCCGGGGATCAGGCTGTCGCTGTTAGCCATTCGCGGCCCGCTCGACACCGCCGTCGCCAGCGGGGTACGGAAATATTCGGCGATCTGAATCAGCTCTTTCGGGCTAGAGATTGAGATCAACCACATCACCAGGAAGAAGGCCATCATGGCGGTCATAAAGTCGGCATAGGCAATTTTCCACGAGCCGCCATGATGGCCCCCATGGCCTTTGTGCTTACGCTTTTTGACTATGACGATAGGATGGGCCTGGTTTTTCATGCGTCTTCAGTGCTCGTCTGCTGGTTTGGGTTCTTCACCGCGCGCACGTGCTCTTCGAGCTCGTTAAACGATGGACGCTCGCTGGAGTACAGGGTTTTACGCCCAAACTCGACCGCAATCGGCGGGGCATACCCGTTCAGGTTGGAAAGCAGGGTAATCTTGACGCACTGCATCATTTTGCTGGTTTCAGCGCTTTTCTGGCGCAGTACGGTCGCCAGCGGGGAGATAAAGCCATACGCCAGCAAGATGCCGAGGAAGGTCCCCACCATCGCGTGGGCAATCAGCGCGCCCAACTCTGCCGCCGGGCGATCCGCCGAGGCCAGGGCGTGAACCACCCCCATTACCGCCGCAACGATCCCGAAGGCAGGCAAGGAGTCCCCCACCATCGCCAGGCTGTTGGCCGGAACTTCGGTTTCGCTTTCGTGGGTTTCGATCTCTTCGTCCATCAGGGCTTCGATTTCGAAGGTGTTCATGTTGCCGCTGATGATCAGGCGCAGATAATCGACGATGAATTCCAGCATCGCCTTATCGGCGAGGATGCGCGGATAGCTGGCAAAAATCTCGCTCTCCTGTGGATTCTCGATATCACGCTCCAGCGAGAACATCCCCTGCTGGCGCGATTTGGCCATCAGGCGATACAGCAGCGCCAGCAGATCCATGTACATGCTTTTGGTGTACTTCGAACGACGGAACAGTAACGGCAACGCCTTTAAAGTTGCCTTGATCGCCTTGCCGTTGTTACCAACGATAAAAGCACCCACCCCTGCACCGCCGATGATGACCAACTCAGCGGGTTGATAGAGTGCCCCAAGGTGCCCGCCGGTCATCATATAACCGCCGAAAACTGTACCGATAACTACCAGGTAACCTAATAAGATAAGCACGACATCATCCTTCCGCTAGTGACTTTAGCTGGATGCGCAGTTCGGGGTTTTACCCGCCCTTTGGGCATAAAAAAAGCAGCGGTAATGGCTTACCGCTGCTGGAATCTTGCCCCTGGGATCGGGTTAAACAGCTTGTACGATCTGTTCATCCAGCAGTTGTGGATTACTATCGGCAGGATCCCGGGAAAGTTTACGTCTTTTTACCGCGCGAGACGGCGGTTGGCACAAACTGCAGGCAAAGCTGCCAGCAGGCTGATGCGCATGGGTAATAAAGTTACCGCTACAGCTGTTGCAGCGAGAAAGTTGGAGCAGTCCGCTCTCAACAAAACGCACCAGCGTCCATGCGCGAGTCAACGCCAGCAGCGGTCCTTCTTCAGGCTGCGGGCACTGCTCCAGGTACAGTTTGTAGGCTTTAATGACCGCATCGACGCCGCTGCATAAGCCGGTCTTGAGGAGATACTGCCAGGCATTGCAGAACATAGAAGCATGAATATTTTGCTCCCATGTCATAAACCAGTCGGTGGAAAACGGCAGCATGCCTTTTGGCGGCGGGCTTCCGCGTAATTCTTTATACAATTTGATAAGACGACCACGGCTCAGCTGCGTCTCGCTTTCCAGCATTTGCAAACGAGCACCCAGGGTAATCAATTCCATCGCTAGCTGAATGTCACGCGCTTCCTGAACAATGCTCTTCTCGCTCATGGTTATGCCCTTTTCTTACGGGCTGCGTCATCAGGCTGGCTGATTTCGTTGAGCAGACGGGTAGAAAGTAAAATGCCGGTGTGAACCTGCTGCAGATCATCCACACGGGAATCCTGCGTCAGCTGAGTGATGGTCTGGTGACTATCGAAACGGAACTGACAAACCAGTTGATTGGTTTCGGCCAGTTTCACCATTTGCGGCAGCGTTAACGCACCCAGCGTGGTAGCCATCTCTTCATGGATACCCAGACGGAACATCGCCGAAGCTTTGTCCTGGCTAATTAAGCGTTGCGCAAGCAGTAAATATGACAGGTTGATGTCATAAATGTGTTTTAGCAATTCGGATGTATGCATCGGTTCCTTCCCGAATAACCTACAATCATTTTTTGTGCGGTCATCCCGCACCCCGTGATGTCGCCGGGAAAACCCCGGTAAAAAAAATAAGCAAAGGCTAAAACACATAGTCGAATTAAGTTGTGTAGAGATGAATCACGTAAAGAAGAATAGTCGTCCTCTCTTACACATTTATCATTTCTTACAATTAACTAAGATTTTTCCTAATTCGCCGCAACTCTACCCGTCCGGTTTACCACATACAATGCAGCCCCGCGTGAAATTTGGAATAAATGTGATCTACATCACATAATTTGCCTGAATCTGATCCAAAAATCCATCAGTACCGCTTCTAAATTGTCTTTTTATTGAGCGATTAACCGTTGGATATATTCTCTGCATGCGAATATTCATGCAGAAGCATGAACTGAGGCGGCATGTTACTTGCCGAGGGTTGACAGCGAGCGAATGCCCGTCCGGCCTCGCTATATCTATGATAGAAACGCTGAATCGAACCTGTTCTAAAACAGCCAGTTAACCCTACAAAATGCGTAACCAATTCCCTTCCGTTACTTCTTTTTAGAGGTTGATGCAAGGTTAAAAAGTATGTATTACAGGTAATTAAAATTGTATGGTTTACGTTAAGTGTTGGTTTGCTGCCGACTTGTGCATGGCCATGCTATTCATTGCATAAGAATTATTAATGAATAATTATGATGAGCATCACACTAATGTCATTTTCGCCTCTTGCGCAAAGAAACGAAGCTCGTTAATGCTGATGGATAGACGGTTTACTGAACCCGCAGGAGGACGCCATGAGTTACTCCCATCTACTTGTTTGTGTTGCTCTTTCCCCTGAAAGCGAACAATTACTGTGCAAAGCGGTTGCCATCGCCCGCCCGTCGCAGGCGCGCATCACGCTGGTTACGTTGTCAACAGAACCTGAAATGTACAACCAACTGGCCGCCCCCATGCTGGAAGATATTCGCGGCGTACTGCTCGAGGAAACACAGCAATTTCTGGATACGCTGATTGCGCACGCGGAATATCCGATTGCGCAAACCGTTATTGCGACCGGCGAAATAAGTCAGTGTATTTTTGATATATGTCAAAAGCAGCAGGTGGATTTGGTGATATGCGGCAATCACAACCGCAGCTTTTTTTCACGCGCGGCGTGCAGTGCAAAAACCATTGTCGGCAGCAGCAAAGTCGATGTGCTGTTAATTGCACTCAGCGCTGTCTGAGCCGCTGAGTGGCAAACATCAGGCCAGTTTAGGGAAGGTTGCGACCTTTTTTTGCAGATTGCTCTCCGCACTGTGGGGAGCAATGTCATTCAGATCCTTGATAAAGCGCGCCTGCCAGCGATCGATATCGTTATCACGGATCACTTTCATCATCTCAGCATGACGCGATATGCGCTCCGTTAGCGGCATGTTCAACGCACGATGCAGCGCATTAGCCACATCATCCCGGTCGTAAGGATTGACAATCAGTGCCGAGGTCAACTCATTGGCGGCACCGGCAAATTGCGAAAGCACCAGCACGCCGGGGTCCTTCGGGTCCTGCGCCGCAACATACTCTTTCGCCACCAGGTTCATCCCGTCACGCAGCGGTGTGACCAGCCCAACGTCAGCGTAACGGAACACCTTCATCAGGATTTTGCGTTCAAAATGCTGGTTGAGATAGAACAGGGGCGTCCAGCCGAGCTGCCCGTAACGGCCATTGATGCGTCCCGCTTCGGTTTCCAGCTGATGACGAATGTCCTGATAGGCCTGCACCTCCCCGCGCGAAGTGGGTGCAATCTGCGTGTAGCGAATTTTGCCGTGGTGTTCAGGGAATCTTTCCAGCAGGGTTTCATAGGCCTGGAAACGTTCCGGCAGCCCTTTGGAGTAATCCAGTCGCTCGACGGAGAAGATGTTTTTAACGTGTTTCAACTCGTTTTTGAGCTGCGCCAGCTTAGGCGGCAACGGCCCGGAGGCCTGCTCGGCAATATCGTCAGGCTCAATGCCAATCGGGTAGACTTCGGTGTAAAAGCGCTTGCCCCAGGCAGTATGCGACCGGTCATCGTGGGCAATCAGCCGCGTTTTGCTGGCGACGCAGTCCAGAAAGGCCAGCCGGTCGTTATCCGTCTGGAAGCCCAGCAGATCGTAATCACACAGCTGCTCGAGCAGTTCCTCGCCAGGCGGCAGTGCGTTAAAGATCTCCGGCGTCGGGAACGGGATATGCAGGAAGAAGCCGATGCGGTTATTGATCTCACGCTTGCGCAACTCGCTGGCAAACGGCAGCAAATGGTAGTCATGAACCCACAGCACATCATCCTGTTTGACCAGCGGCTGCAGTTTATCGGCCAGCAGGCGGTTAACCCGCATGTACCCTTCCCAGGCTTCACGTTTAAACTTCACCAGATCCAGGCGATAGTGAAAGGCTGGCCACAGCACCGCATTGGAAAACTGGCTGTAATATTCATCGTAATCCTGCTCGTTGAGGTTAAACGAGGCCCAGGTGATGTTCCCGCGCGTCACCTTTTTTAGCGGTTTGTCATCCTGACCAATGTCCCCGCTCCAGCCAAACCAGAGTCCCCCGGTGCTTTTTAAGGCACCCAGCACCCCTACCGCCAGGCCACCCGCGCTGGATTTTTTGTCATCCGGGGGAGCGATTCGGTTAGAGACTACGATCAAGCGACCCATAAGGTGTTCTCCTGTTAGTTTGCGCTATTTTTTTTTGTTGTTGATGGTTAGCGGCTTTTATTATCCATTCCCAGACATCAGGCACCGTTGCCAGCCGCCAGCGGGCTTTGGTATCGCCTGTGCCGACTTTCACTGACACACCCTTGAGCTGGTTAACCACCTCAAAGCCATGTTCATCCGTCAGGTCATCGCCAAAAAACACCGGCGTTCTGCCCGCAAAAGGCGCTTCATGCATAAAGGCCGAGATAGCCTCGCCTTTGTGGATCCCGCGCGGTTTGATTTCGACCACGCATTTGCCCGGCTGTAGCGACAGCTGGGGATTGTCATGCACCACTTGTTCCGCCAGCGCCTGAACGTCCTGCTGATACTGGGGAGCCTGACGATAGTGCAGCGCAAAGGCCATGCCTTTGGCTTCCAGTTCAGTGCCCGGCAGCCACGCAAGCGCCGTCGCCAGCTGTGCATGCAGCGTCTGAACCAGTTCCTGGGGAAGAGTGACGATTTGCGCATGGCCATGGATGTCGCGGCGCTCCGCTCCGTGTACACCGGCAAGCGGGAAACGGTAAGGTTCGGCAAGCTTGTCCAGCTCAGCCATTGAACGCCCTGATATCAATGCCAACGCTCCCTGATTCAGCAGCGACAGCTGATTCAGTGCATGCAACACATCGTCGGGTACAGCCACCTCATCGGGATGAGGCCTGATGGTGGCAAGGGTCCCGTCGAGGTCAAAAAACCAGGCAAAATCTTCAGATAATAAAGGCGGTGAAGTTAACGTATCGGCCACCCTGATCCTCCTTACGGTTGGCGAGATGAAAACAGTTAACATCTCAGTAGCCATGTAAGTATAGACAGTGTGACGCTGCTCGCCATTTGACGCCCCCCTTCCGCTACGTCTGGAAAGGGGGGCTACACTTAAAAGTTGGGGTCGAGAAAGGGAGGGAAAGCGGTTAAACGGTGCGCCTGGATTTTTGTTTGTAACGGTCGAAGATCACCGCCGCCAGTAGGATGAGGCCACGAACCACATACTGCGAGAACGGCGAGATGTTCAGCAGGTTCATCGCGTTCTCCACGGTGCCCAGGATCAGGATACCGGCGATCACATATGAGATTTTTCCGATGCCGCCTTTCAGTGAAACCCCGCCCAGCACGCAGGCAGAAATCACGATCAGTTCATAACCGATAGAGGTCATTGGCTGGCCGCTGGTCATGCGTGAGGCAAGGATAATCCCTGCCGCCGCCGACACCAGACCGGAGAGCATAAAGATGATGATCTTGGTGCGCACCACCGGCACCCCGGCCAGACGAGACGCCTCTTCATTACCGCCAATCGCCAGCGTGTTGCGGCCAAAGGTGGTTCGGTTAAGCAGAAAACCAAACAGGATCAGGCAGGCGACCGTCAGCCAGATAGGTGCTGGCAGACCTAACCAGTTGGCGTAGCCAAGGGCGAAGAAGCGCTCGTCTTCAATCCCCACCGCTTTACCGTCGGAGATGATATAGGCCAGGCCGCGCACAATCTGCATGGTCGCGAGCGTCGTGATCAGGGCGTTAATCTTCAAGCGGGCGATGACGAAACCGTTCACCAGCCCGCAGAGCGCACCGAGCAGCAGACCGGCCGCGACGCCAATCCACAGGCTTTCGGTCATATTGATGACTACCGCAGTGGTGACCCCGGCGCAGGCAATCACCGACGCTACTGACAGGTCGAAGTCGCCCGAGGCCAGACAGAACAGCATCCCGCAGGCGACCATCCCGGACATCGAAATCGCCAGTCCCAGTCCCTTCATATTAATGAAGGTGGCAAAGTTAGGGACAAAGATCGCACAGCCCAGGAATAGCACGGCGAAAACCACCAGCATGCCGTATTGATCCCAGATGCGCCCAAGGCTGAAGGCCGATTTCGGCGCTCCGGATGTAGTAACAGAAGACATCTTATTCTCCTTACTCAGGCGACGGCCTGGCTGACTTTAGGCATCGCGAGGCTTAACGCCTGCTTTTCATTCGCCTGTTCATGTAGCAATTCACCGGCGATCTCACCTTCCCGCATCACCACGATCCGGTCGGCCACGCCCAGCACTTCCGGCAGGTCGCTGGAGGCGAACAGCACCGCCACCCCGCGTTTGGCCAGTGCGTAAATCACGTTATAGATTTCGTGCTTGGCACCCACGTCAATGCCGCGGGTCGGTTCATCCAGCAGGATTACCTTCATCTCTTCCGACAGCCAGCGGCCCAGAATCGCCTTTTGCTGGTTACCGCCGGAAAGATTCATAATCAGCTGCTCGGCCCCTGGCGTTTTAATATTCAGAGAACGAATGTGGTGATCGGCATTGCTGGTCTCCCACGCGTCGTTGATCAGGCATCCGGCATGAATAGACTTCCGTCGCGCCGAGATATTGATGTTGTCCCGCACGGAGTGCACCGGAATAATCCCCTCGGCTTTACGGTCTTCCGGGCACAGCATCATCCCCGCACGAATGGCGTGCGCGGGCTTCTGGATATCGACAGGCTGACCGTCAATAAACACCTGCCCGTCCGTAATCCGGGTACCGCCAAACAGCCCTTTCATCAGTTCGCTGCGCCCGGCACCCACCAGCCCAAACAGGCCGACAATCTCACCGCTGCGCACCGTCAGGCTGACAGGCTTGCGCACGCCTGGGGCTTTGACCTGCTCAAGACGCAGCAGCTCGCCGCCATACTGGCGTGATTCCCAGTGATAGATATCGCCCAGCTCGCGGCCCACCATCGCCTGCACCAGCAGATCGTGATTGACCTGCTGCATATCGGCGAAGGTGCGTACGTAACGCCCATCTTTAAAGACGGTAATGGCATCGCTCAGGGCGAAAATTTCTTCCATACGGTGCGATACGTACAGAATGATGCGCCCTTCTTTGCGCAGCTCGCGGATCACGCGGAACAGATTGTCTATTTCACGCGCCGACAGCGAACTGGTCGGTTCATCGAAGGCAATGACTTTGGCATTGCGCGCCAGCGCTTTGGCGATTTCGACCATCTGCCACTGGCCGATGGAGAGATACTTGAGCGGAGTCTGCGGGTCGATATCCAGCCCGAGGTGCTTGAGCTGTAACCCGGCTTCATAGTTGAGCAACGAACGGTTAACGAAACCGCCCTTATGCGGAAGCTGCCCGAGGTAAATGTTTTCCGCGACGGTCATCTCAGGAACCAGATGCAGCTCCTGATAAATAATGGCCACACCGGCGTTCAGCGCGGCAGTGGTGTCGGCAAAGGCGACCTCTTTGCCCTGCAGGGCAAGCGTACCGGTCGTGGGGGCGTAGTTACCGCTGAGGATTTTCAACAGCGTGGATTTTCCGGCGCCGTTCTCCCCCATCAGGGCATGGACCTGGCCGGCATAGCAGTCAAAGCTGATATCGGTCAGCGCATTGACGCCAGGGAAGGTTTTGCCGATACCGCGAAAAGAGAGATACGGTTCTGACTGGTGCATAACGTCTCCGAGGATCGAGTAGTGAACGTCTGGCCCCCCAGAGCAGGGGGGCGCAATCACAGTAAATTACTTACCGCCCAGTCCTTTTTTCTCAAGCTCGGCTTTGAAGTTGTCGCGGGTGATCAGCACCACGTCGGTCACTTCGGTAAATTTCGCGGGCTCTGCCCCTTTGGTCACCCAGTTGTAGAGCATTTCGCTGGATTTATAGCCGTGGACGTCCGGGCTTGGCAGCAGGGAGCCGTAGAAGCCGGTGCCCTGTGCTTTGGACAGTTCGCTGACCGCATCCACACCGTTGATACCGATCCCGATGACGTCAGCCGCTTTAAAGCCCTGCCCTTCAGTGGCACGTACGCCGCCGAGCACGGTGTTATCGTTCATGCCGACCACCAGCCAGTGTTTCACTTCGGAATGCTGAACCAGCATCGAGTTGGCCGCATCAAAGGCACCCGGGATGTCGTTCGATTTGGTTGGCACTTTGTAGATCTGTTTTTCCGGGAAGCCGGCTGCTTTCAGCGCGTCCATCGAACCGCTGGTGCGACGACGCGCGGTATCCAGTTCATCGGCAGTAATGGCCATCACGGCGGTGTCTTTCACATCCCAGCCGCGTTTTTGCATCTCTTTATACAGCTCCTGACCCTGGCGCTCGCCGATTTTGGTCGCCGCCATCATCACCAAAGGGACGGTATCCATCGGCACGCCTTTGGCGTTGACGAACTGGTCATCCACGGCGATCACTTTCATGTCGTAGCCGCGGGCTTTGGCAACAATTGCCGCGCCCAGCTTCGGATCCGGAGTACAGATGACAAAGCCTTTCGCGCCGCTGGCTGCCAGGCTGTCGATGGCGTTCAGCGTTTTTTCACCGTCGGGCACGGCGATTTTGATCACTTCAAAGCCTAAATCTTTCCCGGCTTTGTCGGCGAATTTCCACTCGGTCTGGAACCAGGGCTCTTCCGGTTGTTTCACCAGAAAGCCAAGCTTTAAGTTCTCCGCCATAGCGGATTGTGACATAACGGCAGCCAGACCAATGGCCGCCAGCGCTTTAGTAAATTTGTGCATGGTAAACTCCAGCTTTAGCGTTCTAATATGTAGGGGGAAAACATCTCAAATTTATTTTATTGGACTTAAAACAAGGCATTAGCGCAACAAACGGTTAAAGCGCATTTGCTTAAGATAGTTTTAGCGGGAAATTGATCATCCATAAGAGAGCGCCATCACACCGCAGAATTACAGTAATTGCGTACATACATTCAGCGATAAATGACATAAAAAAGCGGTTATTTGTCAGACAAATAGAAATGAATAAAGCAGATTAGTCCATAAGACCAGCTAAGTCATCCTTGTCATCCGGGCGCCTTCACGCCCGGACTACGACTTACCAGGGGTAGTAGATGTGATCGGCGTGGTCACGCACTGGGGCTTCATCACCCAGCAGGCGGGCAGAAATGGTCAGGGCAAAATCAAACGCATGGCCCAGGCCTTTACCGCTGATCAGATTGCCGTCCTCCACCACTGGCGCATCAACGTAGACACCGTCCTGCACGTCCTGCCAGAGATCGCCGGAACACACGTAACGACGACCTTTCAACAAGCCATTACCGCCCAGCACGCGCGCTGCCGCCGAGCAGATGGGGCAGATATACCTGCCCGCTTCGTCGTGTGCCGCGACAAAGCGCAGCACCTCGGCACTGGCCGCCAGGTTCACGCTGCCCTGTGGGCCGCCCGGCAGAACGACAGCATCGTAGTAAGTGTCGATTTTCTCGGTCAGGGTGCTGTCGGCAACCATCGGGATGTTGTGGTAACTCACTACCGCGCGCGACTCGGCGCAGGCCAGTGTCTCGACTTCAATATTCAAACGACGCAGGATATCAATGGTGATGATCGCTTCCGCCTCTTCAAACCCGGGTGCCAGCAGCACCGCCACTTTTGCCATGATGAACTCCGTTAGCTATAAACATAAAACAATGTTTCATTTTACAGAGGGCGGGACGGTAAACTTTCTGTTGGATCACATCTCGCACTATTTCCCACAAAAATGATCCTGCGCAATTTTCATCTGCTGTAAAAATCTATTAATTGCAGGAATTATCTCTATCCCGGCTGGTGAATATATTGATGAATTAACTTGCTAAGGGCATATTTTATATGTTACCCAGTAAAACATTACAGTCTGTAATCAATTCAACTGTATTAAATTCGTACGAACCCTTAAAATACAGAACCTTACGAATTTACAACTCCGATTTAATCTCTCTAAATCCTACTCTATTTTTAATTCCTGCTGGAAAGTAAGGTTTCGTAAGAATATATTTATAAGCATTTTCTTATAATCCATCCGCTGTTATTATGATTTTAAGAGATTCCTGAAATGAATAAGGGATCACAAACAGGGAAAACAGAATGCAATTATTCTGTCGTGAACTATCGTTAATGATGATTTTTTTAGGTTACATAAACGAAGAAAGGGAATGGATATGGCTGTCTCGGATATGATTAACAAACTCAATACGCAGATGAACCTTGAGTTTCACGCTTCAAATCTCTCTTTGCACCTCAGTGAATGGTGTTCTGAACATCAACTCAATGGCTCCGCGACATTTTTGCGCATTCAGGCACAGAGCAACGTCACGCAGATGATGCGCGTTTTCGATTATCTGAAAAAGTCAGGCGCCATGCCGGTTCTGAAGCCCCTGGACATATTTGATGAAGACTGTAGTTGCCTGGAAGCCGTTTTCCAGCGCACGCTGGAAGAGTATGAGCAACGTTGCCTGACGCTCAATCAATTAACCGATGAAGCACGAGAAGCGAAAGATATTTCCACGCTCAACTTCCTGCATGATATTGAAAAAGAACAGCAGCAGGACGGAATATTATTGAAAACGGTCCTTGATGAAGTCCGTCAGGCTCGTCAGGCTGGCATATGTCCTGAACAGACCGATCGTCACCTACTTAACGTCGTCAACTGTCAGCATCATTAATCCTGCCTTCTGAGCAAATACCCGGCCTGCGCCGGGTAACTTGTTGCAATAAAGTTACCAACCCTTTGCTTTTATTAACTTTTAACAAATCCGATCTGGCTCCCACCACATACCCTTACAACGTGTAATGATTTGACGAATTTTCGCTATCGTTGACAAGGGAGTCTCATGATCACTGTTGAATTTATTGTCATTATCCTCTGCTTACTAATCGGAACCCGGTTCGGCGGCATGGGGCTGGGCCTGATAAGCGGTATTGGCCTGTTTATTCTGACCTTTGTTTTTGGCCTCCAGCCCGGCAAGCCGCCTGTCGATGTGATGCTGACCATCCTCGCGGTGATAGGCTGCGCCGCCACCCTGCAAACCGCCGGCGGTCTGAACGTGATGATGCAGTTTGCCGAGCGCCTGCTGAGACGGCATCCGCAACATATCACCCTGCTCGCCCCCTTCACCACCTGGACGCTGACCTTCCTGTGCGGCACCGGACACGTGGTCTATACCATGTTCCCAATCATTGCCGACATCGCCCTGAAAAAAGGGATCCGCCCGGAGCGCCCGATGGCGGTGGCATCTATCGCTTCGCAGATGGCGATCACCGCCTCGCCGGTGTCGGTGGCCGTGGTGTCGCTGGTGTCGATCCTCGCCGCCCGGCACGGAATTGGCCACGCGTTTGGCATTCTGGAGATCCTGGCAGTCTCGGTTCCCGCTTCGCTGACCGGGGTAGCCATTGCCGCACTCTGGAGCTTACGTCGCGGTAAAGACCTGGCCGATGATGAGGAATTTCAGGCCCGGCTTCAGGATCCCGAGCAGCGTAAATTCATCTACGGCAGCACCGAGACCTTGATGGATCAGCGCTTCCCGAAACAGGCCTACTGGTCAACGTGGATCTTCTTCGCCGGTATTGCGGTTGTGGTTCTGTTAGGTGCCCTGCCCGACCTGCGTCCGGCGTTCGAGGTGAAAGGCAAAATGACGGCGCTGTCGATGAATCTGGTGATCCAGATGATGATGCTGATTGCCGGAGCCGTGATGCTGATGGTCTGCAAAGTCAATGCGGCGGCGATTTCAAACGGAGCGGTGTTTAAGGCCGGGATGGTGGCGATTTTCTCGGTCTTTGGCGTGGCGTGGATGAGCGACACCTTTTTCCAGGCCCATCTGGACGAGCTGAAGATGGCCCTTGAAGGCGTGGTGAAAAGCCATCCCTGGACCTATGCGATTGTGCTGTTTCTGGTGTCGAAGCTGGTGAACAGCCAGGCCGCCGCGCTGACGGCAGTGGCACCGATGGGGCTGATGCTGGGGATCGATCCGAAAATGCTGATTGCCTTTTTCCCGGCGTCGTATGGCTACTTTGTCCTGCCGACCTACCCCAGCGATCTGGCCTGCATTGGCTTTGACCGTTCGGGCACCACGCGCATCGGCAAATTCATCATCAACCACAGCTTTATTATACCGGGGCTGATCGGCGTCAGCTGCGCCTGCGCCATGAGCTATCTGCTGGTGCAAACCTTTATGTAGTTAATCCGGGCGGCCGTCGGCCGCCCGTTCACATTTTTTTCACAAACCCATTTCTAAACTCGAAACATCGGTTTATTTTAGTGAGATTCGCCCTGTGGGGTGAACTTAAGCTCGATCAGCGCAATGGCTTTTTGCACCGCGCGCAGCGTGACCGGGTCAGCCGAGGCAGGATTGCTGGCGAAATCGATGCTTTTCAACTGGCTGGACATCTTCTCACGCACTTCGGCTGGCGCAATAATTTCGATCACATCAAGGATCTGTTTGATAACCAACTGGCAGGCAACGACGTCAGAGACCAGTTCCTGATCGGCACTCAGGTTTTGAGACATAAGCTTCTCCTGTATTGAAAGGCCGCCATAGTAGCAAAACGCTCGCACCGATGCCGTTTACAGGCATAAAAAAACCTGCCGAAGCAGGTTTTTTTATCAGAACATCGCGCCAGGCGGTACGTCCTTAAAGGTTTTGCAGTAGCTTTCAAACATGCTTTTCAGGATTTTGCGCAATTTCATCGGTGTACTCCAGATTATGTGTTATGCAGGTGTTTTCTTTTGATACGCACATAATATGACCTTCATCACAAATTTCAATCATTTTGTGACATTCATCACGCAGGTTTATTTATAATAAAACCACGTTCCGATTAAAAAATATTATAAATCAGATAATTGAATAACACCGTGTTCCAGTAAAAATTTCAAATATTTTTTAGGTGGCAGAGGAAAATGGCAGACAATATCTCCCAAAAAGCGTCCAGCGGGATGTCCCCCGCCGCGTTGCTGGTGGCAGGTGCGTTCTTTATGGAGTTTCTCGACGGCACCGTGATCGCCACGGCACTGCCCGATATGGCGAGAAGCTTTGGCGTGCAGGCCGTCGATCTGAATATCGGCATCAGTGCGTATCTGATCACCCTGGCGGTGCTGATCCCCGCCAGCGGCTGGATCGCCGATCGCTTTGGCGCACGCAAAGTCTTCACCCTCGCGCTGGCGATCTTTACCCTCGCCTCGGTGCTGTGCGGCCTGGCAAACACCGTCGATCAGTTTGTCGCCATGCGTGTGCTGCAGGGCATGGGAGGCGCGCTGATGGTGCCGGTCGGTCGGCTGGCGGTATTACGCACCACGCCAAAACATCAGTTAATCACCGCCATCGCCACCCTGACCTGGCCTGCGCTGGTGGCACCAATAATCGGCCCGCCGCTGGGCGGGTTTATTACCAGCTACGCCGACTGGCGCTGGATCTTCTTTATTAACGTGCCGCTGGGGCTGATTGCCATTGTGCTGGCGCTGCGTATTATTCCCGACATCTATGAAGAGACGCGCCGTCCCTTTGATATACCGGGCTTTATTGCTACCTCGGTGGCGATGGTCAGCCTGGTTTACGCCATGGAATCGATGGGCGCGCAGCAGGTTAATACCGGCCTGACCGTGGCGCTGCTGGCACTCGGGGGCGTGACGCTGACCTATGCACTGCGCCATTTCCGCCGCGCGCCGTGGCCGATGATCCGCCTCGATGCCCTGCAGGTACCGACGTTTCGGGTGACCATGTACGGCGGCTCGCTGTTTCGGGCCTCGATCAGCGCCGTGCCTTTCCTGCTGCCGCTTATGTTTCAGGTGGGATTCGGGATGGACGCGTTTCATTCCGGGCTGCTGGTGCTGGCGGTATTTGTCGGCAACCTGACCATTAAGCCCGCCACCACGCCGCTGATCCGCACCCTCGGCTTTAAAAAATTGCTGCTGATTAACGGCGCGCTGAACGTGCTGGCCCTGTTGGCCTGTGCGTTCCTGACGCCGAGCACGCCGGTATGGGTGATTATGCTGGTGCTGTATCTCGGCGGGGTGTTCCGCTCAATTCAGTTTACCGCCATCAGCACCCTCGCCTTCTCCGACGTGCCTTCCCCGCAGATGAGCTATGCGAATACCCTGTTCTCAACGGCCACGCAGCTGGCGGTGGGACTCGGGATCACGCTCGGTGCTATCGGGATCCGCATTGGAGAAGTGTTCAGCGAGATGCTGGGGATGGCTGCGCTGCCGGGGATCAGCTTCCGGCTGGCGTTTGTGGCCATCGCGCTGGTCTGTCTGCTGGGAATGTTTGATACCCTGCGGCTGGTCAAAAACGCCGGCAGTGCGGTGTCGAAAAAGCAGGCATAAAAAAAGCCAGCAAATGCTGGCTTTAACCGGGTGTTGGCTACTTAGCCAGTAATGCCGCGGACAAAAGCTTCGATCTCTTTATCCTGGCAGTTCTCATAGAAGCACTGCTGGAAACGTTGACCGGAAACCGCGGTTTTGATCAGTTCCGGGTCAATAGCGCGCAGGGTATCGAGATAGTTCTCTTTCACCACCGCCGCTTTAACCTGGTTCAGGATGCCGGCGTTACGAACCTGTGGCTCTTTACGCTCTGGCGGATAGCCTTCGCCTTTACGGCCGGTGAAGGCTTTTTCAAAGATAAAGCGCACGTTCAGCTCTGCACCCCAGCCGAAGCCTTTGGCAAATGGCAGTGAAAGCGCGTTACCGTTGTTAATCTGGGCAAACAGGAACGCATCAGCAGGATCGATGCAGTAGCCGCACACCACACCCGGATGGATGTTCAGGGACATCAGTGCGCCCTGACCGGTGCCGCAGCCAGTGACCACGAAATCGACCGCTTTTGAATTCAGCAGAATGCTCGCCATGATCCCCAGGTGGATGTAGGTCAGGTGATGATCGTTTTCATCGCTCATCCCTACGTTATAAACCGGGAAGCCTTTGTCATCGGCAACAGCTTTTAACTCATTGAGGATGGTGGCGTTTTTGTTCGCCTGACTGTTTTCCATCATCAGTGCAATTTTCATTCTTCGTCTCCTGAATACGATGCGGACGTCCCGCTGTGAAGTGCTAACCAGACCAACCTTACTACTAAGCAAACGCACTTTCAAATTAAGTGAAAAATAGTTTCAAAAAACAAAGATGCGCTCACAATTTTGCAATCAGAGGGGATTTGACGCCAATACCTGAACGGATGACATATCATTGAAGGAGTCCGTCGCTCGTCGCGACGTGTAGGGATAAAAAACGTGGTTAATCCTGGCATTGCGACGCGCGCGTGGCAGTAGTATAGGTTATTTCAACTCTATCCAGAGCGTTCTATGAAGAGATTATGCACGGTTGGACTGGTCCTGCTGCTGGCGGGTTGCGGGATTACCCGCAAGGCAGAAGTCAGCAGCGTCGATGTAACGTCGGGTATCGTCCGGCTCGATTATGGTCAGCCCATCTTTCAGACTTCACACGATGACGCCTATATCACAAATGCCACCGCGACCCGCGAATGTCAGGCAATAGGCTACAGCGCCGCCACAGCTTACGGCCAGCCGGTGGAAACCTGCAGCGTCATCAGCGGCTCGCTGTGTCTGAATTCTACCCTCACCGTCCAGTATCAGTGTCATGGCTATGCGCCGCGCCCAGCCGTGACGACATCAGCATATTATTAAGTATATTGCCAGCGAGCCTGCTGGCAATAATAACCTGAAACACGAAACAGAATAATTCTCATTAATAATATTTAATTCAGCGCAATGCGTGTTATTCCCATTCCTGTTATCATCATTTAAATAATTATTTTACCTTTTGCAAATAATTAAATAACAAATTATAGTGGCGCTCACGTTGACCTGTTAATAATAAAACGGAGCTACACCATGCTTAAACCCGAAATGATCGAAAAGCTCAATGAGCAAATGAATCTGGAACTGTTCTCCTCCCTGCTGTATCAGCAGATGAGTGCCTGGTGTAGCTATCACAGCTTTGAAGGTGCGGCGGCATTCTTGCGTCGTCACGCGCAGGAAGAGATGACCCACATGCAGCGTCTCTTTGATTATCTTACCGATACCGGTAGCCTGCCGCGCATTAACCCAGTGGCGTCTCCGGTTGCAGAATATGCCTCCCTCGACGAATTGTTCCGCGCCACCTACGAGCATGAGCAGCTGATCACCCAGCAGATTAATGCCCTGACCCATGCCGCGATGACCAACCAGGATTATCCAACCTTTAATTTCCTGCAGTGGTATGTGGCTGAGCAGCACGAAGAAGAGAAGCTGTTTAAATCCGTTCTCGATAAACTGTCGCTGGCGGGTAAATCGGGTGAAGGTCTGTACTTTATTGATAAAGAGCTGTCGACACTCGACGCTCAGAAATAATCAATGCACGGCGCCGAAAGGGCGCCGTCTTATTATTAATGGCGGCAGATTTTACTTTCGTGCGTTGAAAATCCCGCTTCCAGCGGAATAAACTTACCGCGTGCCGCCAGAAACGCCACCAGCTCGGCTGCCGTCAGCTCCGACGCCGAACAGGTGTGAAACCGCGCCTCCTCCCCGAAGCGGGCGATAATCGCCGCCACTAACCGCTGTTCCGTATACTGCTCGCCAGAATCAATCATCATTGTTAGCACGTCGTGCCCATGAACAGATGCCATAACCCCTCCATAAAGAAAGGCGCAGCGTAAACCCTTCCCTTCCTGTCCGCCTTGCGCTGGCTCAGGTTTACATGCAGCCCGCACAGCTGGTGCAGCGCCAGTCGTCGCGGTTGACCGCGTGGTAAAACTGGCGATAGTTGTCTGTTTCGAGCGGGATGCCGTGATCATAAAAGAGATCGGTTAGCCATTCTACGTTCTCAATAATCCACTCATCCTCCGGCAACCCCTGAGCGAAGGTGTCATCTTCGGGATCGATAATCGAGTAGATGGCCCAGGTCCCCATATCCTTCTCCTGCCGGGATTCGGGCAGTGTCAGCGGTTGTCCCTGCCAGTGCAGGATCCAGTGCCCATGACACAATAAATTGCCTGACCGACTCCATTTTGCGCTGAAGGGATTACTCTGGGGCATCGATGCCTCACTTTTTTTGATTATTTATTAGAATTGTTTACGTTACGCCTGATTATCAGCCGAAAACATTCTCCTTATGAACCAGGCACCTACCCACAATTTGCCGGGCATACGCCCAGCTCAGGACTTAACCCAAATCATGTAAACTTTCAGTTACACCCTTTGTAACGCCGGTTTGACGAATCTGCGCTTTTCCCTTACGCTGCGCGGCAGATTTGGTCGCGATGACGTGTGGTTTTAGAGGAAAGCGTGAAAAACAGAACTCTCGGTAGTATTTTTATCGTCGCCGGAACGACGATTGGTGCAGGGATGCTGGCGATGCCGCTGGCGGCGGCAGGCGTCGGGTTTGGCGTTACGCTGGTGTTATTGGGTACGTTATGGGCGCTAATGTGTTACACCGCCCTGCTGCTGCTCGAGGTGTATCAGCACGTTCCCGCCGATACCGGGTTGGGGTCGCTGGCCGGTCGCTATCTGGGCCGTTTTGGTCAGTGGGTAACCGGCTTTAGCATGATGTTCCTGATGTACGCCCTGACTGCAGCGTATATGAGCGGCGCAGGGGAGCTGATCGCTTCCAGCATCAACGACTGGTTCAATGCCGATATCTCCCCATCAACCGGGGTGATCTTCTTTACGCTGATTGGCGGCGGCGTGGTTTGCGTGGGAACGTCGCTGGTCGATCTGTTCAACCGCTTCCTGTTCTCGGCGAAAATCGTGTTCCTGGTGGTGATGCTGGCGCTGCTGGCACCGCATATCCATAAGGTCAACCTGCTGACGCTGCCGCTGGAAAAAGGGCTGGCGCTGTCGGCGATCCCGGTGATTTTCACCTCGTTTGGCTTCCACGGCAGCGTGCCGAGCATTGTCAGCTATATGAACGGCAACGTGCGCAAGCTGCGCTGGATCTTTATTACCGGCAGCGCCATTCCGCTGGTAGCGTATATTTTCTGGCAGTTAGTCACGCTCGGCAGCATCGATTCATCCACCTTTATGGGGATGCTGGCCAGCCATTCCGGGCTCAATGGATTACTGCAGGCGCTGCGTGAAGTGGTGGCATCACCGCACGTGGAGCTGGCGGTGCATCTGTTTGCCGATCTGGCGCTGGCAACCTCGTTCCTCGGGGTGGCGCTGGGGCTGTTTGATTATCTTGCTGACCTGTTCCAGCGCCGTCGGACTGTCGCTGGGCGTCTGCAGACCGGGGCGATCACCTTCCTGCCGCCGCTGGCGTTTGCCCTGTTCTATCCGCGCGGGTTTGTGATGGCACTGGGCTATGCTGGCGTTGCGCTGGCGGTGCTGGCCCTGCTGATACCGTCGCTGCTGGTGTGGCAAAGCCGTAAGCAGCATCCGAACGGCGAGTACCGCGTACCGGGTGGGAAACCGGCCCTGTGCCTGGTGTTTGCCTGCGGGGTGATGATTATTCTGGTGCAGTTTGGCATTGCGGCGGGGATATTGCCGGCAGTGGGATAAAAAAAAGGGCTCATTTCGATGAGCCCTTCTTCTATTAATGCAAGCAGCAGTTCTTGAACTTTTTGCCGCTGCCGCACGGACAAGGATCGTTGCGGCCGACTTTGGTACCGTTGATCACCGGCTGCAGCGTGGTTGGCTGCTGAGGATTGGCGCTCCAGTAGTTATACAGACGCAACGCCGCCGGGCGAATATTCTCGATGTTCGCCTCGAACTCCTCTTCACTTAAGGTATCCAGACGCTCAAAGTTCTCTTCAGAACCGTGCAGGGCGATAAGGTCCAGATCGCCACGCAGCGACTCCGGCAGGAATGACCAGTCGGTCAACGCCGCGCCGCGCATATAGCCGAAGCACCACTCTTCCACCACGGTATAGCTCTTGCCGTCGATGTCATTCTCGCCAAACACCGGCTCAAACTGATCCGGGTAGTCGCTCAGGCGCTCGGCGATATCGTTCATATGCTTAAAGCACAGGTTGAGGAAACGGTTCATCTCGCGATCGTTCTTCCAGCGCGGAATGTGTTTCTCGCCGCCCCAGACCGCCACCAGCCAGCGATCGGGCTCAACCACCACCGGGCCCGAGAGGATCGCCGTCAGCATGCCGTCGAGCTCTGACACGTCCATCACAGACTCGTCATGGCCGTACGTCATCAGCGTCTCTTCCAGCCACTCCAGCTCACTTTCATTTAACGGACCTTCGCTCATGGTCATTCTCCAGCAGAATAGAAATTTGGCTGCAGGGTAGCACAGAACGCCCCTGAACACGCGCTGTTGCACCCAACGGTCAGTGATGGTGCAACAGCGTCCGAATCGTGACCCTCGCACCACTTATGTGCCTTGTTGTTAATGAGATGTGATCCCCGCTGTAATTTCACTTCACCGCGCCAGGGGCCGTAAAACGGCGCTCTATACTGAAAATTGTCGAAACCCAGCGGCGCGCAGTCAATTCTGGCAACCCTTTTGCTTAATGTTGCAGGCTTAGAACGCCGTTATATAAACCTCCTGAAAGGTACGTACACATGTCGCTGAAATTTATCAGAAGTCCGCTTTCTCTTATGTTGGCAGGTTGCCTGGTGACGGCATTTTCCGCCCAGGCTGATATCGTCATTGGCGTTGCCGGGCCGTTTACCGGACCCAACGCCACCTACGGGGATCAATACTGGCACGGTGCGACGCAGGCCGCAGAAGACATCAACGCCGCCGGGGGGATCAACGGCGAAAAAATCAAGCTGGTGCAGGGGGATGATGCCTGTGAACCCAAACAGGCGGTGTCGGTCGCCAACCGGCTGGTAGACCAGGATAAAGTCAAAGCCGTGGTCGGCCATTTCTGTTCGTCTTCAACGATGCCCGCCTCGGAGGTCTATAACGACGCAGGCGTACTGGCGATCACCCCGGGCTCAACTAACCCGCTGATCACCGAACGCGGCATGAGCGATATGTTCCGCATGTGCGGGCGCGATGACCAACAGGGCAAGGTCGCCAGTGACTTTATTATCGATAAGCTGAAAGCCAAACGGGTGGTTATCATTCACGACAAGGACACCTACGGCCAGGGGCTGGCGGATGCCACCCGGGCGGCGCTGGCCAAACGCGGCGTCAAGGATGTGATGTACGAAGGCCTGTCGCGCGGTGAAAAAGACTTTAACGCGCTGGTGACCAAAATTGGTGCCCAGAAGCCGGACGTGGTGTTCTTCGGCGGCTGCCACCCTGAAGCCGGGCCGCTGGTACGCCAGATGCGTGAGCAAGGGGTGCAGGCCAAATTCTTCTCCGGCGACTGCATCGTTAACGAAGAGATGGTCACCGCCGCCGGGGGCGCGAAATACACCAACGGTATCTACATGACCTTCGGTAAAGATCCGCGCCTGATCCCGGAAGGTAAAGCCGTTATCGATAAATTCCGCGCCAGTAAATTTGAGCCGGAAGGCTATACCCTCTACTCCTACGCCTCTGTGCAGGCCATTGCTGCGGCGTTCAAAGCCACCGGCGGATCCGATCCGGCCAAGGCCAGCGCCTGGCTGAAAGCCAACCCGGTGGAGACGGTAATGGGCAAAAAATCCTGGGACAGCAAAGGCGACCTGAAAGTCTCCGACTACGTGGTGTATGAGTGGGACGACCAGGGAAAATATAAGGAAGTGCAGTAACGGGACGGAGTCACGCTCAACGTCGGCATGTGCGCATGCCGACGCACGATAATCCTCAGGCCGTTCGCAAGGCGGCCTATTACACGAGCGCGCGACGATGGAAACATTCTTTCTGCAGCAGTTGATAAATGGCTTAACGCTGGGGTCCGTGTACGGGTTGATTGCCATCGGCTACACCATGGTATACGGCATTATTGGCATGATTAACTTCGCGCACGGCGAAGTGTATATGATTTCCGCCTATCTCTGCGCCATCGGCCTGGCGCTGCTGTCGTTCTTCGGGCTGGAGTCGTTTCCGCTGCTGATCCTCGGCACACTGGTGTTCACCATCGTGGTGACCGGGGTTTACGGCTGGACCATCGAACGCATCGCCTACAAACCGCTGCGCAACTCCACGCGCCTGGCACCGCTGATCTCCGCGATTGGCATGTCGTTGATCCTGCAAAACTACGCCCAGATTAGCCAGGGCCCGCGCCAGCAAGGGGTTCCGACCCTGCTCGACGGCGTGCTGCGTTTTCATATTGGCGAGGGTTTTGTCCAGATCACCTACACCAAAGTGTTCATTCTGATCGCCTCGTTTGCCGGGATGTTGCTGTTAACCTGGATAATCAGCCACACCCGTTTAGGACGGATGTGCCGCGCCGTGCAGCAGGATCGCAAGATGGCGTCGATTCTGGGCATCAATACCGACCGGATTATTTCGCTGGTGTTCGTGATTGGCGCCGCGATGGCCGGGCTGGCCGGGGTGCTGATCACCATGAACTACGGCACCTTTGATTTTTATGCCGGTTTTATTATCGGCATTAAAGCTTTTACCGCCGCCGTCCTCGGTGGGATCGGCTCGCTGCCCGGCGCGATGCTGGGGGGCTTAATCCTCGGGATTGCCGAAGCGCAGTTCTCAGGGATGGTGAACTCCGATTATAAAGACGTGTTCTCCTTTGGATTGCTGGTGGTGATCCTTATTTTCCGTCCTCAGGGACTGCTTGGCCGCCCTGTCGTGGCCAAGGTGTGAGGGAATAAACAATGACTTCGCAGACCGTTTCTCACGACAGTTTTTCGCTTAAACGCTGCGTCCTTGATGCCATTTTTGCGGGCATGGTCGCGTTAATCATTTTTGGCCCGGTCGTGGGCGTAGTGCTGGACGGCTACAGCTTTAACTTTGAAGGCCAGCGGCTGGTGTGGATCATTGCCACGGTGATGATCGGACGCTTTATCCTCAGCGCCTTTCTGATGACCGCGCCAGGCAGACGGGTGGCCTCGCGCTTTGATAATGATAATTCGGGGGTATACGTGCGCCCGCCGGAATACAAAAGCCGGATGCGTTGGATTATTCCGCTGATTGTCGCCCTGGCGATCTGCTTTCCGTTTGTCGCCACCAAATACGTACTGACGGTGGCGATCCTCGGGCTGATTTACGTCCTGCTAGGCCTCGGGCTGAATATCGTGGTCGGACTCGCGGGGTTGCTGGACCTCGGCTATGTCGCTTTCTATGCAATTGGCGCTTACGGTCTGGCGCTCGGCTATCAGTATCTGGGGCTCGGGTTCTGGAGCATGCTGCCGCTGGCGGCGCTAATGGCCGCCGCCGCGGGAGCCCTGCTCGGCTTCCCGGTGCTGCGTATGCACGGGGATTATCTGGCGATCGTGACTCTCGGATTCGGGGAGATTATCCGCCTGGTGCTGAACAACTGGCTGACCTTCACCGGCGGTCCGAACGGCATTTCTGCCCCGCCCCCGACCCTGTTCGGCCTTGAGTTTGGCCGACGGGCCAAGGACGGCGGCGTGCCGTTCCATGAGTTTTTCAATACCACGTTCAACCCCAACCTGAAGTTCATCTTTATCTACGCCATTCTGCTGGTGGTGGTGCTGCTGGTGCTGTACATCAAGCACCGCCTGACCCGGATGCCGATTGGCCGGGCCTGGGAAGCACTGCGCGAAGACGAAATCGCCTGCCGCTCAATGGGGCTTAACCACGTGCTGGTCAAACTGTCGGCCTTTACGCTGGGGGCCTCCACCGCAGGCATTGCCGGGGTGTTCTTCGCCACCTATCAGGGGTTCGTCAACCCGACCTCGTTCACCTTCTTTGAATCAGCCCTGATCCTCGCCATTGTGGTGCTCGGTGGGATGGGCTCCACCCTCGGGGTGGTACTGGCAGCCTTTGTGCTCACCGTCACCCCGGAACTGCTGCGTACCTTTGCAGAGTACCGCGTGCTGCTATTTGGCGTGCTGATGGTGGTGATGATGATATGGCGGCCGCGCGGCCTGATCCGCATCAACCGCAGCGGCTTTGCGGTGCGTAAGGGAGTGGCACCATGAGCGATATGATCCTGAGCGTGGAGCATCTGATGATGCACTTTGGCGGCATCAAGGCGCTGAACGACGTGAATCTGGCGGTGCGGCGCGGGTCTATCACCGCGCTTATCGGCCCGAACGGCGCGGGTAAAACCACGGTGTTTAACTGCCTGACCGGGTTTTATAAAGCCTCCGGGGGCAACATTCTGTTCAATACCCGCAGCAAAACCACCAACGTGATTCAGATCCTCGGGCAGAAATTCCAGCCCGGCGACTGGGTCAACCCGGCGCAGCTGGGGCAGCGCCTGTTCTACAAAATGTTCGGCGGCACCCATCTGGTGAACCGGGCCGGGCTGGCGCGCACCTTCCAGAACATCCGCCTGTTCCGTGAAATGTCGGTAGTGGAAAACCTGCTGGTGGCCCAGCACATGCAGGTTAACCGCAATCTGCTGGCCGGGGTGCTGAACACCCCCGCCTATCGACGGGCAGAAAGCGACGCCCTCGACCGGGCCTTTTACTGGCTGGAGGTGGTGGATTTGGTGGACTGCGCCAACCGGCTGGCGGGGGAGATGTCTTACGGCCAGCAGCGGCGACTGGAGATCGCCCGCGCCATGTGTACCCGACCCGAGATGATCTGCCTGGATGAACCGGCCGCCGGGCTGAACCCGGTGGAAACGCGCACGTTGAGTAAAATTATCCGTTTTCTGCGCGATCATCACGACATCACGGTGCTGCTGATTGAACATGACATGGGGATGGTGATGGAGATATCGGATCACATTATTGTTCTCGACCACGGAGACGTGATTGCCGAGGGCAAACCGGAGCAGATCCAGCACGACGACAAAGTGATTGCCGCGTACCTCGGCACCGATGAGAGCGAGGTCAGCCTATGAGTGAGCCGATGCTGGAATTCCGGCAGGTGGATGTGTTTTACGGGGTGATCCAGGCGCTCAAACAGGTTTCCCTGCAGGTCAACCCGGGAGAGACGGTGGCGCTGATCGGTGCCAACGGCGCGGGAAAATCGACCCTGCTGATGTCGATATTCGGCCAGCCGCGGGCGCGCAGCGGGGAGATCCTGTTTTGCGGCGAGGACATCAGCCATAAATCCACGCACTACGTGGCCTCGGGCGGGATTGCTCAGGCCCCGGAAGGCCGACGCATTTTCCCGGATATGACCGTCGAAGAGAATCTGCTGATGGGCACTATCCCCATCGGCAACACCTATGCGGCGCAGGATCTACAAAGCATGTTCGATCTGTTCCCGCGCTTAAAAGAGCGGCGCAAACAGCGGGCCATGACCATGTCCGGCGGCGAGCAGCAGATGCTGGCGATCGCCCGGGCGTTAATGAGCCGGCCTAAATTGTTATTGCTGGATGAGCCAAGCCTGGGGTTAGCGCCGATTGTGGTGAAGCAGATTTTCCAGACGCTGCGCGAGCTGGCCCGCAACGGGATGACGATTTTCCTTGTCGAACAGAATGCGCACCACGCGCTGAAGCTTTCGGATCGCGGTTACGTGATGGTCAATGGCCAAATCCGCCTGAGCGGCAGCGGCGAGGAGCTGCTGGGCAATCAGGACGTGCGCAAAGCCTATCTCGGCGGCGTGTAAACCCCGACTGCGCCCGGCGCTGCCGGGCGCGGCAGGGAGTTAAGGCAATTTATCAATACGGTTGACTGACGCCGTGTACCCCGTTTTCGCCACCGCCTTTAGCAAAGTGTCGGTGGGGAATCCCTCCGCCACGATCACTTCGGTCTGCCGGGTCTTTAAAGACGCTTTTGCTTTGATCACCCCCTGCGTTTCTCGCAGCACCTGATTCACCGAAATCACACACAGCGAGCAGGTCATGCCCTGCACATCAAGCACCACTTTTTGATTCGCCGCCTGGGCGAACAGCGGAAGGAATACGCACGCGATCAGCGCCAGTCGTTTCATTCAAATACCTCGTAAAACCAGGCGACCGCTGTCGGGTAGAACAGGATCAGCAGCATGAAAGGCAGTATCAGCCAAAAAAGAAAACGCGTCTGCCCAAGCGTTAATCGCCCGGTACACCACAGCCGTTTTGAAAAATAGAGCCGCCAGAATACCCGCAGCATCAGCCCCAGCGACAGGACGATCATCGGCACACGCAGAAACTCCAGCTGGCTGAGCCCGGCGAAACCGGCCGCCGAAATGCCAAACAGCAGATACAGCAGCGGCCCGACGCAGCACAGGCCGGCAGTGACGGCCGCCACCGCCGCCGTCAGCAGAGTGACGCCCGCGCTTTTAGCGTTGTTCTGTCGAGACATAGTGATAGGTGAACACTTTCGGATCGTAAAAATTAAGCGGGTCGCCGTCCACTTCGGCATACGGGTAGCCAAAGTTGTTCATCGCCCCCTGCTCCGTCGCCGGATACAGTTCAAAATCGCGCCCGTAGTTGAAACCCACCCAGTTCATCTCCCAGTTGCCAAACAGGTAGGTATTCACCGCCTGCACGTCAGGATCCTGATGGGATTTTTTCTCCGCCAGCCGCATTTTGGTGACATCCGCCGGATCGCACGGCAGCCAGCCGTAACCCGCCAGATAAAACTCTGCCCGGCAGTGCTGACCGCCGCTGACGTCGGCCACTCCGGCGCTGTCGGCTTTACCGAAGGCGCTGGCAGAGTAACGCTCGAGCTTGTTGGCTTTGCCGAGGCGAATACCAAACAGCTCGCGCGCCGGGATCCCGCTGGCCCGCGCCAGTGCCACAAATACCGAGCTCATGTCGGTGCATTTACCGCTGAGCTTGCCGCTTTGCAGAATGGTCGCCACGTCCCCGGTCCCGCAGCCGATCACGTCATTATCACGTTCCATATGGCTGCTGACCCATTCATAAATCAGACGCGCTTTTTTAAGCGGATCCTGCTCGTCGCCGGTAATTTTTTGCGCCGTTTCACGCACCACGCCATCAACCGGGGTATGGGTGGTCGGCAGCAGATACGGTTTGACGTCCAGCGGATAGACGAGGGTCTCCGGAGCACGCCAGTTTTTCAGCGCATCGTGTTTTAGCGGCTCCCAGTCGGCGGTTTCGATCTCCAGATCGAGCTGAAGCAGCAATTCGCCCGCGGACTCCGGCCAGCTGGCAAACAGCGTTTTGGCACCGTAGGCGTTATTGGTGGTGATGTACGCCTGCTGATAGTTACCGCTGAACGACAGCCCGAGCAACTGCTGAAACGCGGTATCCACCGGCAGCGGGATCCACAGTTTGACCACCCCGCTGGAGCCCTGCGGGGCCGCCAGTTTATAGGTTTGGGAAAGCACAAAACGGCGACGCATCACCGGTGCGGCGGACGCGGCGAGCGACTTCAGGCTCATTGCCGTTGGGCTTGCAACGGCCGGGCCGACGATACCTGCGGCAGAAAGAAGAACGCTATTTTTAAGAAATTGTCGACGCAGCATGGTGTCCTGTCCTTTGAAGGTGAAGGTTCATCACAGCGGACAGCGTCGGGCGCAACAAGGCGAAGAGATGGGGTTTATTCATCAATAACAGACCTGTTAACTGTGAATGAAAAATCGAAGCGCGGTTATTAGGCGGGATCCCGGCCCCGAAGTACAGGCGCGAAGTCAAAAAACAGGGGAATAACCGCAATTAAAGCAGGGGCTGTCGCTCAGATGGTTAAGATGTGACCTGACGCGCAAACCTGCGCATTCGCATAATCGTCCATGGCATAAGCTAATAGTTCCATAACATTATAAATATGAAAACCCTACTGTTTATTCTTATCCAGTGAGATTGACCTTATTATTACCCACTGAATAAACGGGGATATTGAATGGGAGGGAATCACGTTCATCGCCTAATATTTAAATGCGCATCGCAATATCAAACAGCCAAACAACGTTATCACTCTTTTTTATTTTCACCACCATTCAGAGGTATGAAATGAGTAAAATGTGCGTAACAAAATTATTGTCCGCTGGCTTGCTGGGACTGATGGTTTTTTCCACCGCTGCAATGGCGAAAGAAATTGAAGTGGTTAATATTTCCAAAATTGACGGTATGCCCTGGTTTAATCGCATGGGCGAAGGCGTGACGAAAGCGGGCAGCGACCTCGGCATTAAAGCCACGCAGGTCGGGCCTTCCAGTACCGATGCTCCGCAGCAGGTCAAAATTATTGAAGACCTGATTGCGAAAAAGGTATCCGCAATTTCTATTGTGCCCAATGATGCCGACGTGCTGGAACCGGTATTCAAAAAAGCCCGTGCAGCGGGCATTGTGGTATTAACCAATGAATCGCCGGGGCAACCCAGCGCCAACTGGGATGTCGAAATTATCGATAACCAAAAATTTGCCGCCGATAACGTCGAAGAGATGGCGAAAGCGATGGGCGGGAAAGGCGGGTATGTCATTTATGTCGGCAGCCTGACCGTACCTCAACATAATTTGTGGGCCGATTTATTCGTTAAATATCAGAAAGAGCACTACCCGGAGATGTTTGAAGTCACCAACCGAATGCCGGTGGCCGAGAATATCGACGATGCTCGCCGCACCACCATTGACCTGATGAAAGCTCACCCGGATATGAAAGGGATAGTGTCGTTTGGTTCCCAGGGACCAATTGGTGCAGGCCGTGCGGTGAAAGAGAAACGCGCTAAAGGGAAAGTGTTTGTCTACGGCATGATGATCCCCTCCCAGGCCGCCTCGCTGATTAAAAGCGGCGATATTACTATGGGGATCACCTACGACCCGGCCTCTGCAGGCTATGCCTTAACCGCCGTGGCGGACAAAATCCTCAAAGGGGAAGAGATCGGTAAAGAGCTGGATATCCCGAACCTCGGCAAAGCCGAAGTGGATACCGAAAAACGCATCATCAAATTCCACAAAGTGCTCCGCGTAACTAAAGAGAATATCGACAGCCTGTATTAATCAGCCGCATCAGCACGCCCTTCTGACAAGGGCGTGTTTTCTGAACCCCTGCGAGGTAGGAATGAAGCCGTTTATTTCACTGGGTAACATCAGCAAAACCTTCTACGGTGTGAAAGCGCTGGATAACATCGCCCTGACGCTATTTCCCGGCGAGGTTCACTGTCTGGCCGGGCAGAATGGCTGCGGCAAATCCACGTTGATTAAAATCATCTCTGGCGTCTATAAACCCGACCCCGGTTTTGAAATTACGATCGAAGGAAAACGCTATTCCCACCTCTCCCCCATCGACTCGGTCAAAGCCGGGATCCAGGTTATCTATCAGGATCTCTCTTTATTCCCCAACTTAACCGTCGCTGAAAATATCGGTATCCACCAGCATCACCATAATTTGCTGGTAAATAAGCGCGAAATTCGTCGGATTGCGGCCCTGACCATTAATAGCATTGAAGCAGAATTAGACCTCGACGCCAGCGTGGAGTCCCTGCCGATTGCCCAGCGTCAGATTGTGGCTATTTGTCGGGCGCTGGCCCAGGAAGCCAGGCTGATTATTATGGATGAGCCCACCGCCTCGCTCACTATGCAGGAGGTTAAGGGGCTGCTGCGGGTGATCGGCGACCTGAAGAAGCGCAATATTTGCGTGGTGTTCGTCAGCCACCGGCTGGATGAGGTCATGGAAATCTCCGACCGCATCAGCGTGCTCAAAAATGGCACCCTGATCGGCACGTACCCTGCCCGCGACATCGACAATAAAAAACTCGCCTTCCTGATGACCGGAAAAGAGTTTTCATATGCGCTACTGCCGCCGGTAGAAAAAATCGGCGAGGTGGCATTACGCGTAAAAAACCTGACTAAACAGGGCCAGTATCGCGACATCTCGTTTCAGATCCATCAGGGCGAGATCCTGGCCATCACCGGCTTATTGGGTGCCGGACGCACGGAGCTTTGCCTGAGTTTATTCGGGCTTACCCGACCCGATTCTGGTGAGATCCTGTTGGAAAACAGAGTGGTGCATTTCACCAGCAACCGGGATGCGGTAAACGCCGGGATTGGCTATGTCTCGGAAGATCGGATGAGCACCGGCCTGGTGATGGATCAGTCAATCAATGACAATATTATATCGACGGTCCTGCAGCGGCTGAAAACCCCTTTCCGCTTATTAGACACCGCAAAATCCGACCGTATTGTCGCCGACCTTATTGCCCAACTGAGTATTAAAATTGGCAGCGTTAATCTGCCGGTGAATACCCTTTCAGGGGGCAACGCCCAACGAGTGGCAATTGCCAAATGGCTGGCCATTAATCCCAGGGTGTTGATTCTTGATTCGCCCACCGTCGGCGTCGACATCGCCAATAAAGCGGGGATTTATCAGATTATCTCCGCCCTGTCGCGCGAGGGGATCGCCGTGTTGATGATCACCGATGAAATCGATGAAGCGTTCTTTAACAGCCATCGGATTTTAGTGATGCGTAAAGGCGAAATCATCGCCGACATTCTCCCCGAACAAACCACGGAAGCCGCGCTGGCAGAGGTCGTCAATGGGTAAGCACCTCGGGGTTAAAACCCACGAACTTTTCTTAGGGCTGACGATCCTGGTGATTGGCGGCTATCTGTCGTTTGCCAGCAACGAGTTTATGACGTTGGGCAATATCTATGACCTGATCAACAACTACGCCATGCTGACCATTCTCGCCTGCGGCCTGTTTATCGTGCTGATTTCCGGCGGGATCGACATTTCGTTTCCGGCGATGACCATCATTGCGCAATACGTGATGATCACCTTGATTCAGGGAACCAGCGGCAACTTTGCGCTGGCCTTTGCCCTGTCTGGCGGGCTGGGATTGCTGCTGGGGCTGGTCAACGCCGTGCTGGTTAACCGCCTCAACGTGCCGTCGATCATCATTACTATTTCCACCCTCAATATCTTTTACGGCCTGCTGCTGTACCTGACCAAAGGGGTCTGGCTGTACAGTTATCCGGAGTGGTTTGAACAGGGGGTGATGCTGTTTAAATTCACCGCCGCCGATGGTTACGACTATGGCCTGAGCCTGCCGATCCTGACCCTGATCGCGGTCGTGGCGTTGACCGGTTTTATCATGAATAAGACCAGCGTGGGGCGCATGATTTACGCCATGGGTGGCAACCGCGAGGCGGCGTCGCGAATGGGCTTTGGCATCTTAAAACTGCAGCTGTTTGTGTACGGCTATATGGGGCTGATGTCCGGCGTTGCGGGGGTGGTGCAGTCGGCAACCGTGTTAACCGTCGCCCCGGATTCCTTGCTGGGCTATGAGCTGACGGTTCTCGCCGCGGTGGTGTTAGGCGGCACCAGCATTGTCGGCGGGCGCGGCACGCTGCTGGGCACCTTGCTGGGGGTCATTTTACTGGCGGTGTTACAAAACGGTCTTAACCTGTTAGGGATTTCCTCTTACTGGCATACGGTGGTCACCGGGGTGGTTATCGTCACCAGCATCAGCATGACCGCGTGGAGCCAGCGCAAAGGCCAGGGAGTACGAGTATGAGCAGCAGAAAACCGCACGATCGCGTTGAGATTTACCTCAGCCTGCTGATCGCCGCTGTCGTTATCGCGTTTAGTTTCCTGATCCCGTCCGTGTTCTGGTCTTCCGCCAACTTCCAGTCTATCGCCTCCCAGATGCCGATCCTCGGCGTGCTGGCCTTAGCAATGGCGGTGACGATCCTCACCGGCGGGATCAACCTGTCCATCATTGCCACCATGAACGCCTGCGGGCTGGTAATGGCCTGGGTCGCCACCCACTATCCCCCTTCCCCCGCCAGTATGCTGCTGGTGATTGCGGCGGGTCTGGCGATGGCCGTGGTGATTGGGTCAATCAATGGCTTTCTGATTGCCGTGGTGCGCGTCTCGCCTATTCTGGCGACGCTTGGGATCATGACCCTGCTGAAAGGCATTAATATTCTGATCTCCAAAGGTTCGGCGATCTCCAACTTCCCGGACTATATCCTGGTGATTAACAGCGCCAGTATTTTCGGCATCCCACTGCCGCTGCTGGTGTTTCTGGCGGTGGTCGGCGTGCTGTGGGTGATCCTCGAAAAAACGGCCTTTGGCCGTAGCCTGTATCTGATTGGCTCCAACGAACAGGCGACCCATTATTCCGGGATCAATACCCGCAAAACCCTTATCTGGGTCTATATTCTCTCTTCGGTACTGTGCGTGATTGCCGCGCTGCTGATGATGTCGAAGCTCAACTCGGCCAAAGCCTCTTACGGTGAGTCTTACCTGCTGGTGTCAATTCTGGCGGCAGTGCTCGGCGGCGTGAATCCCGACGGCGGTTTTGGCAAAGTTTTCGGCATGGTGATGGCGCTGGTTCTGCTGCAAATGCTGGAAAGCGGGCTCAACATTCTGGGCGTAAGTAGCTACATCACCATGGCGCTGTGGGGCGGCCTGCTGCTGGCGTTTATTTTCCTGAAAGGCGCTCATCTCTCACAGCTATTTCGCCGGTCGTAAACATCAGTGGAGGTATTCGGATGGGGTTAAATCTGTTCTCTAATCTTCCCGATAACGGGTTACGCAGCGAGGCGGAAATCTTTGACGTCCTGCTGTCTGCGCCTGGGATTATAATTGAGCGCATCCTCTCCACCGGCCAGGCCAGCCCGCCAGGCTTCTGGTATTGCCAGAGCCAAAGCGAATGGGTGGTGGTGATCCGAGGCTCGGCGGGAGTGAAGTTCGAACAGGACGATACGGTGCGAGTCCTGCGCGCGGGGGATTCACTGCATATTCCCGCCCAGTGTCGCCATCGAGTGGAATGGACCGATCCGCAGGAGCCGACGTTATGGCTGGCGGTGCATTACACACCCTAAGCAAGGGCGCGCAGCGCGCGCCCTTAGCCATTACTGCGCCTGACGCAGCCCGCTGTCCGCGGCTGGCGGCACGTCGGGGGTCGGGCTCAGGTCACATTGTTTCGGCAGGAAGAAGGTAATCGAACCGGCAATGATCAACGAGCCGGCCAGCGCGCAAACCGCCACGTTTTGCCCGTAGAAGTAGATCATCACCCCCACCAGATACGGCCCGCAGAACCCGCCTAAATTCCCCAGACCGTTGATCACCCCACGCGCGCTCCCTGCCACCTCCGGCATGGCGATGCGCCCCGGAATCGACCAGAACGGGCTGGTCGCCGATTTGAGGAAGAAGCCGCATACCACCAGCGCGATGTACGCCGCCACCACATGATCGCGCAGGATCACCGATGCCAACAGCGCGGCCGCGAAGCTGTAGAGTGAAAAACGCACCCACAGTCGACGTTTACCGCTGCGGTCGCTGAACAGCGAGATGACGTAAATCCCGGCGAGGGTGGCGATAAACGGCAGGACTGCCAGCACGCCGACGCTGGCCATACTGGCGCCGGTCAGGTTTTTGAGGATCGTCGGCAGCCACAAGGTGTAGCCGTAATCCCCGGTCTGGTAGAAGAAGTTCAGCGCCACCAGCTTCATCAGGCCAGGGTTGCGAAAGACATCTTTCAGCGGTGCATTGCTGACCGGCGCTTCCGTGCGGCGCGCTTCCCGTTCGGCACGCAGCGTGGTCAGCAAGTAGTCACGCTCACGTTCGGGTAGCCAGCGAGCCTCTTCCGGACGGTCGCTGATCATCAGCCACCACACCAGCAGCACCCCCAGCGAGAGCAAACCTTCGATGATAAACAGCCAGCGCCAGTCATAAGCGGCGATAATCGCCCCAGACAGCGGAGCCGTTAACATGCCGCCCAACGGGGCAAACATCATCACGAAGGCATTGGCCCGACCGATCTCTTTTTCCGGGAACCAGTTACTGACCATTGTCAGCACCACCGGCAGCATCCCGCCCTCCGAGACACCCAGAATAAAGCGCAGCGCCAGCAGTTGGTATTCATGGGTCACAAAGCCGGTGGCCACCGACACAATCGCCCAGGCCAGCAGCGACCAGGCGATAAAGCGTTTGCCGCTGCCATTAACGGCAATGCGCCCGCCCGGTATTTGCAAAAATAAATAACCGATAAAAAATATACCGCTGGCGACCCCAGCCATCTGGCTGGTAATACCTAAATCGGCCTCCATGCCGCCCGGTAGGGCAAAACTAATATTAACCCTGTCCATAAAAGAAATAATGCAGGCGATCAGAACCGGCGCAATGATGCGCAACCAGCGAGTGCCAGGTATTTTCTCATTCATCATTCATACTCTCTCGAGGGAAATAACGTTATCGTGAGGGCAATACTGTCCTGTTAATCAATCGCATTCGGCAGTGGCGCAGCCGCAAAATACGCGGTGACATTGTTAAACACCACCTCACTCATGCGTTGCCGGGTTTCATGCGTGGCGCTGGCCACATGCGGCTGCAGCACCACGTTGTCCAGCGCGATCAGCGCAGCAGGCACGTGCGGCTCGTCTTCATACACGTCTAGCCCCGCCCCGGCAATCACGCCGTTTTGTAACGCGCGAATTAAGGCCGGTTCATCCACCAGGCTGCCGCGCGCAACATTAATCAGCCAGGCATGTTTTGGCATGGTATTAAACACACTGGCATCAATGAGCCCCCGGTTCGCCGCCCCACCCGAAGCCGCAATCACCAGGAAATCGCTTTCGTGCGCCAGGGTATGCAGGTCTGCGCACCACTGATAATCGACGTGCTGGAGTTTTTTACGATCGGTATAGAGGATTTCCATATCGAAGCCCGTCGCGCGACGGGCGATGGCCTGGCCGATATTCCCCATGCCAAAAATCCCGATCCGCTTGCCGCTGACCTGGGTTGCCAGCGCAGGCCCCTGTGTGAGCCAGCGCCCTTCGCGGACGAACTTATCGCCCTGGCAGAGCTGACGGGCACCGGTCAGCAGTAAGCCCATCGCCAGATCCGCCACATCGTTGGTCAGCACACCAGAAGTAATGGTGACGGCAATGTGATGGGCACGGGTATAGTCGAGATCGACGGCATCGGTGCCCACACCAAAGATCGCCACCAGCCCGACGTTCGGCAGCTGCGCCAGCACGTCACCGGTGACGCCCACATCGCCGCGCGTCACTACAGCCTGGACCTGCGCCCCCACCTGCTGAAGAAACGCGTGGGGATCGGGCTGATCATAGAGGCGAAAAACCTCGAAGGCGGAGGAGAGTTTATCCAGCAAGTCGTTCACTACCGGAGCAATCAACAATACAGTTTTTGGGTTTGCAATCGTCATTGGCGTACCTGTTTGAGAGTTTCAACATTTGCGTTGTCCTATCAAACGGCTTTTCCGGGTAGCGTTTTGCGATCTGCATCACGCTGAATCGTGTTAGAAATCCGTGTTACGGATGACGTGATCTGGAGACTAAAAACCGGCGGCTCAGATTGTTTCGCCCAGAGACAGACGATAGTGGAGGTCCACTTTTTCGATGGTCGGTAAGCCTTTTATCTTTTTGATCAGGATCTCAGTCGCCACTTTGCCCATTTCCAGACGCGGGGTCAGTACGCTCGCCAGCCGCGGCGTGATGATCTGCCCGATTTCCAGACCGTGAAAACCGGCAATCGCCATCTCTTGTGGCACATTGATACCGGAGGCAATGCACTCCTGTAACACGCCGACGGCGAGGTCATCGTTGGTACAGAGAATGCCATCCATTTGTTTATACATCTGACGCGCGAGGGTCATCATCCCGGTGCCAATCATTACCGACGAGACTTTATTCGGCGCAATCCGCCCCACTTCCCGCCCGGCCTCGCTCATCGCCTGGCAATATCCGGCATAGCGCTGTTCATCGCGGATATCAGACATCGACCCAAAATAGATAATCTGCTTTTTGCCGCTCGCCAGCAGCATATTGGTCATATCAAATCCGGCGCGGTAATTATCAAAGCCGACGTTAATGCGGTCAGGGTTAGTGGATAACCCCATCACTTCCGCTACCGGTATTTTTGCCGCTTTAAGGTATTTCTCAGCCCGCAGGGTATGCACCGATTCGGTTAATAGCAGCGCCTTGACGTTCAGCGCCAGCACCGTTGCAATCTGCTCCTCTTCACGCTGGCTATCATAATCATAATTAACCACCAGCGTCTGGTATCCGTGGGCGGTTGTTACTGACTCAATGCCCGCCAGAACATCGGCAAAGATCTGGTTATTAAAGGAGGGAATTAACACGCCTATGCGTGGCGTCGCCTGGCTGCTGACGGCCGGATTATCAGGATCGGGCTGATAGCCGACTTCGGCAATAACGCTGGCAATACGTTCTGCAGTTTCGGGTTTTACTTTTTCTGGGGTGCGTAAATAGCGGCTGACGGTCATTTTGGTCACCCCAGCCAGGGTGGCGACATCATCTAAAGTGATACGTTGTACTTTCATTGCTGTTGCCCGTCATAACCGAAACCGTATCCCGCCATTATGCCTGCTGACGGCGCAAAAGAGAATTGCCTCTCCCTCGCCAGAGCCCGTGTGGCGCGGATTATCCGGCAAATGCCCACCCCGGATCACAGATGCTGTAACCCCTTTTCGTAACATAATGGCCAGTGATCTTCATCACAGTTTATCCGGCATAAAAACCGTGAGATAGACAGCGTCTGCTAGATGCAATTCCGTCGTAATACAGGAAACAGTGATGAAAAATTTATTCAGTTTACAAGGCAAGCGTATTTTAATTACCGGTTCCGGACAGGGTATCGGTTTTGTCATGGCGCAGGGTCTGGCGCAATATGGCGCAGAAATTATCATCAATGATATTTCCCCCGAACGCGCCGAACAGGCGGCAATGACATTACGTGATGAAGGCGCAACGGCCCATACCGCGGTATTTAATGTCACCGACCCGGATTCCGTTGAAACGGCCATTCACCAGATAGAACAGAATATCGGGCCGATTGATGTCTTATTTAATAATGCCGGTATTCAGCGGCGTCATCCTTTTACCGAATTCCCGGTTCAGGAGTGGAATGACGTTATTGCGGTCAACCAGACTGCCGTATTCCTGGTCTCCCAGGCGGTTGCTAAACGGATGGTAACGCGCAACGCGGGGAAAATCGTCAATATCTGCTCAATGCAGAGCGAACTGGGGCGCGACACGATTACGCCGTATGCCGCCGCCAAAGGTGCGGTCAAAATGCTGACCCGCGGCATGTGCGTGGAGCTGGCCCGACATAACATCCAGGTGAATGGCATTGCTCCCGGCTATTTCAAAACCGCGATGACCCAGACGCTGGTCGACGATCGCGACTTTACCGACTGGCTATGCAAACGCACGCCTGCTGCGCGCTGGGGCGACCCACAAGAGCTGGTTGGCGCGGCGGTATTCCTGTCATCCGGTGCATCTAACTTCGTTAACGGGCATCTGCTGTTTGTCGACGGCGGGATGCTGGTTGCCGTCTGATGAAGGAGCGCACCATGGCAGAACATTGCATTATTTTAATGGGTGTCTCCGGCACCGGAAAAACCACCGTCGGGCTGGCACTCTCGCAGGCCATCGGCGCTAAATTCATTGACGGCGACGATCTTCATCCCCGACAGAATATCGTCAAAATGGCCTCCGGCCAGCCGCTGGAAGACAGCGACCGGCTACCGTGGCTGGATCGCATCGGCGATGTGATTTTCAGCCTCGGGCAAAAAAACGAGTCGGGTATTCTGGTCTGTTCAGCGTTGAAAAAGCGCTATCGCGACCAGCTTCGTCAGGGGAATCCGGCCCTGCGCTTTGTGTGGCTCACCGGAGATTACGACTGCATTTTGCAGCGGATGCAGCAGCGTAAAGGTCACTTTATGCCAGAAGCGCTGCTGCGCAGCCAGTTTGCCGCCCTGGAAGCCCCGGACGAAAGCGAGTCGGATATTCTGGCTGTCGATATTGCCCCAGACGTCGCCCATATTGTCGACCACGCGTTAGCCTTACTTAACCATCACTCCCTCCAGAGGATCCCGGCATGATCATTGATACCCTGACTGGCGCCGAGCCAAACCCGTTTTACCCTGCCGCCATCCGCAAAGCGCTGCGCGCCATTATCCATCAGGAGCCGCATACGCTGCCAGCCGGTAAATATACGGTCGATGGCGATACTATTTTCTTTAACGTCGTCGAAGGTGAAACCCGTCTCCTCGCCGGACTGCGCCCGGAATATCATCGGCAGTATATTGATATTCACATTGTGCTGGCGGGCGAAGAGATTATCGGTGCCGGAAACCGGGGGCTGGAGATCGTTGAGGACGGGGCATTTAACACCGCGCAGGACATTGGATTCTGCACACAGATCAGCAGCGAAACGCTGATCCATTTGCACCCTGGCGAGCTGGCGGTACTGTTCCCCGGCGAGCTGCACCGCCCGATGGGCAGCCTGGGAGCAGGCGCGCCACTGCGCAAGATTATTGTTAAGGTTGATGTGGGGTTGGTGTAGGGTTGTCGCCCCGCGGCGCGCGTTGCGGGGCCTGTAGACAAATTTCAGGCACAAAAAAACCACCTTTCGGTGGTTTCACGACACTGCTTATTGCTTTGATTATTCTGCTTATTTCCCATGGTACCCGGAACGAGACTTGAACTCGTACAGCCTAAGGCCGAGGGATTTTAAATCCCTTGTGTCTACCGATTCCACCATCCGGGCTCGGGAAGAAATTGGAGGCGCGTTCCGGAGTCGAACCGGACTAGACGGATTTGCAATCCGCTACATAACCGCTTTGCTAACGCGCCTTAAATCTTCTGTCTTACGACTCGCATCCGCAATTGCCGATGCTTTAAATTTGGAGCGGGAAACGAGACTCGAACTCGCGACCCCGACCTTGGCAAGGTCGTGCTCTACCAACTGAGCTATTCCCGCATTATCAAGCTAATCACTTGATTTTGCTATCGACTGGCGAAACGTGCCGCCGTTCGATGCGTTGCATTCTACTTACCTGACGTTTTGAGTCAACGTTATTTTTCGCAACCACAGATCGTTTGCTGAAAATTACGGCGAAACGATCACTGATCAAGCAAATCCCCGCGCGCGGCATTCAAATATTGCAGCATCGACCACAACGTCAGCACCGCTGAGACCATAAACAGGCAGATACCGGCCAACTCAACCCACTCGTTTGGACGCCACAGCATCCACACCAGCGCGGCCATCTGCGAGGTGGTTTTGACCTTCCCTATCCAGGAAACTGCCACGCTGCTGCGTTTGCCCAACTCAGCCATCCACTCGCGCAGCGCCGAGATAATGATTTCGCGGGCAATCATGGTGGCGGCAGGCAGCGTCACCCACCAGGTGTGATAATGCTCAACCACCAGCACCATCGCGATGGCGACCATCACCTTGTCCGCTACCGGGTCGAGGAACGCACCAAAACGGGTGCTCTGGTTCCAGCGACGCGCCAGGTATCCATCAAACCAGTCTGTCACTGCCGCGACAAAAAAGATCAGTGCACATGCGAAGGGAGCCCAGACGAACGGCAGATAAAAAGCCAGTACAAAGAACGGGATAAGGACAACGCGAAAAAGCGTTAACAACGTAGGGATATTTAATCGCATAGTGACGGTAACTGTTTGTTGTCAGTAATTATTAGCCCTATGTTGCTACAGAGCCCTCAATGTTTCAACGAGTAGTAGATCTTTTCTGCCAGTGCTTGCGAAATACCCGGCACTTTTGCAATTTCCTCGACGCTGGCGTTGAGTAATCCTTGCAAACCGCCCATGTATTTTAACAGCATCTGGCGACGTTTTGGTCCAACGCCTTCGATCGTCTCCAGCGTGCTGGTGTTTTTAACTTTTGCCCGTTTTTTACGGTGACCACCAATCGCATGATCGTGTGACTCATCGCGAATATGCTGAATCACATGCAGCGCAGGCGAGTCCGGTGGCAGGTTAAAGCCCTCCCCTTCGGGTTCAAGGAACAGCGTTTCCAGTCCGGCTTTACGGTCAGTACCTTTTGCCACGCCCAGTAACAGCGGGTGATGCTTATCCCAGGGCACCTCCAGTTCGGCAAATACCGCTTTGGCCTGACCAAGCTGGCCTTTACCGCCGTCGATGACAATCACGTCCGGGATCTTACTTTCTTCAATTGCTTTACCGTAGCGACGGCGCAGAACCTGATTCATGGCTGCATAATCATCACCGGGCGTGATGCCAGTAATATTATAGCGGCGATATTCAGCCCGCAGAGGGCCGTTGGCATCGAACACCACGCAGGAGGCAACCGTCTGTTCCCCCATAGTGTGGCTGATATCGAAACATTCCATCCGCTTTACTTCCGGCATTTTCAGCACCACAGCCAGCGCATTCAGGCGCTGATGGACGGTTGACTGCTGGGACAGCTTCGTCGTTAACGCCGTAGCCGCGTTGGTGCGTGCCAGCTTCAGATAGCGGGCGCGATCGCCACGGGGTTTGGTCTGAACATTCACCCGTCGCCCGGCCAGCTCCGATAACGAGTCCGACAACAACGTTTTATCGCTGAGGTTAAAGTCGAGCAGGATTTCTGACGGCAGGGTACGCATCTGGCTGCCCTGCAAATAGAACTGGCCAACAAAGGTTTCGACCACTTCACCAAGCTCCGTGCCGCCTGGCACTTTCGGGAAGTAGCTGCGGCTACCCAGCACTTTACCCTGACGAATAAACAGCACGTGCACGCAGGCCATACCCGCGTCAAACGACACGCCAATTACGTCAAGATCGTCGCCGGTGTTGGAGACAAACTGTTTTTCGGTAACCCGACGCACCGCCTGGATCTGATCGCGAATGCGCGCGGCCTCTTCAAAGGCCAGCGCCTGGCTGGCCTTTTCCATGCGCGCAATCAGCTGCGTCAGCACCTGATCGTCTTTTCCGGCGAGGAACAGGCGGACATAGTCTACCTGCTGGGCATACTCCTCTTCGCTAACCAACCCTTCCACGCATGGCCCCAGACAGCGGCCAATCTGATACTGCAGGCAGGGGCGGGAGCGGTTGCGATAGACGCTGTTTTCGCACTGACGGATCGGGAAGATTTTTTGCAGCAGGGCCAGCGTTTCCCGCACGGCATAGCCATTAGGAAACGGGCCGAAATATTCACCTTTCGCATGCTTCGCACCGCGATGCATCGCCAGTCGCGGATGAGTATCGCCGCTGAGAAAGATAAAGGGATAGGATTTGTCATCACGCAGCAGCACGTTGTAACGCGGCTGGTACAGCTTGATGTAGTTATGCTCCAGCAGCAGCGCCTCGGTCTCCGTATGGGTGACGGTCACATCGATTTGCTGGATTTGCGCGACCAGCGCCTCCGTCTTGCGGGAGGCGAGATTGCTGCGGAAATAGCTGGCAAGGCGTTTTTTCAGGTCTTTTGCTTTTCCGACATAGATAACCGTGCCGCCCGCGTCGTACATCCGGTAGACGCCTGGCTGGCTGGTTACAGTTTTAAGAAAAGCACTGGATTCAAACACGTTACTACTCACGGGCTGATTAGAGTCTCGGCATTGCAAAGACCGTGGCGAATGGCCAGGTGAGTCAGTTCGACATCGCCATGTATGTTCAGTTTACTGAACATACGGTAGCGATAACTATTCACCGTTTTCGGGCTGAGATTCAGCTGCTCAGAAATCTCGTTCACCTTCTGACCTTTGGTGATCATCAGCATAATCTGCAATTCGCGCTCAGACAAACTGGCAAACGGCGTTTCAGTTTTTTCTGGCTCAATCTGGCTCAACGCCATCTGCTGGGCGATATCAGAGGCGATGTAGCGCTGCCCGGAAAACACGGAACGAATGGCGTTGACCATCTCCTGCGGGGCGGCACCTTTACTTAAATAGCCCGCCGCGCCCGCCTGCATTACTTTTGCAGGCAGCGGATTTTCAGTGTGAACCGTCAGCATGATGACTTTAGTATCCACAAAGGATCGGGCGATCTTGCGGGTCGCTTCCAGCCCGCCAATACCGGGCATATTCATGTCCATCAGAACAACATCTGCGGTATTTGAGCGGCACCATTTTACGGCATCTTCACCGCAGCAGGCCTCACCGGCAACTTTAATACCTTTTATATCTTCAAGAATGCGTCGTATCCCTGCGCGCACCAGTTCGTGGTCATCAACAAGAAGGACGTTGATCAAAGGACATTCTCCAGAATAGGGATAACGCTATGGACAGCTAAATTCTGCATATATTAACGGTTTTTAACTCAACTTAAAAACGTTAAAACGGGACGCCCGCGCGGGTGTTCTCATTTCTGGAAATTAACTTGTACATCAACTGGAAACGAAAGGCTTGCGTAAGGCGCGGCATGCAGGTTTGCAGCCTGTTGTTTTCGGAAACAACATCTTTTGATCGCTATTTTAGCATTGTTAAAATATCTAATATCTTTTTGTAACAATAATTAACGCTGCACAAACCTTAGCCAAACAATTAATTACGGCTAAACACGCAGAAAGCGTAAACTTATTGACTGTTCAGTTAAATAAACAAAATACGGAAAAGTACAAAAAACAACCACTGCGTTTTTCCAGACAGCTTGTGGTATACTCCGCCGCCATAACTTTGATCTAAGCGCTCAAGCGCCGTTTTTATAATGAGGAAAATAAATGAGCACACCTGATTTCGCCACCGCTGAGAATAATCAAGAACTGGCACAGGAAGTCTCTTGTCTGAAATCACTGCTGACTCTGATGCTGCAGGCGATGGGCCAGGCAGACGCGGGTCGGGTGATCATTAAGATGGAACGCCAAATCGCGCAGATGGAAGACCAGGCACAGGCCGAGGTATTTTCCGGCACCGTTAAGCAAATCAAACAAGCTTACCGTCAATAAAATAAAAACGGCTGAAAGCATCGCATTCAGCCGTTTACTCGCCTGCCACGCAGAACAAAGTATTGTCAGATAATCCCCGTCGCGGCCGCATAACACGCGATCTGCGTCTTATTGGGCGCATTGAATTTCTTCTGCATATTCTTCTGGTGGAAGTTCACCGTGTTTTCAGAAATAGACAGAATGATGGCTATTTCTGCTGAAGTTTTACCTTCCGCCGTCCATTTCAAAATTTCCTTTTCGCGCTTGCTGAATTTCATCTCCGGCGGCATCACCATTTCATGCTCTAAACGCAGCAGCGTGGTCATTGCCATCTGCACCAGCATTTGCAGTCGCAATTCAACCACTTCGCCGGCTATTACCTGCCCTGACAGACTGGTACTGGAAACAGATAGAAAACCGAGCGCATGATTCGGCAACATCAGACATTGGGTTATTCCCTTGCGCAGACCATGGTCACGCGCACCGTCCCACAGGGGTTGTGCCTCCGCGAATAATTCATCATTCCACGGCAAATGGCCGTGCACGAAATTCTCGGGTTTGAGCACCGGATCGATCGCAAAGTAGTTTTCTGCCTGATACTGAGACATCCACTGCTGCGGGTAGGTCGAATGCAGCGAGAGTTTAGGCCGGGTGAAAGGCACCGGATGACGCACGCAGAGGGCATAAAAATCGTAACCCAGCTTCTGGGTTTGTCGTTGTAGTTCGGAATATAGCTCGTCGGCAGAAGTCATCTCCTGAAACCGCACAAAGCATTCCCGTCGCCATGTGAAAAAGTCTAAATCCTTCATACTTACGGAATAAAACCCCTGTAAAAGATAATCATTATTATGTATTCATAAACTAACACATAAATCTTATTTATATATATAAAATATCGGCCAGCAGAGAAATATCTACAGAATTTATGGAGTTAGCACCATACTGACAGGATTTAATCACGCTCAGATGCATTCATGGGAACAATAATTTGCTCCGGAGATTAATTCCGGAGCAAAAGAGGGCAAACATGCTACTGCATCAGAAATTTTTCAAGAAATTGCCTGGTACGCGGCTGCTGCGGGTGGGTAAACAGTTCTTTTGCCGGGCCCTGCTCAACAATACGCCCCTGATCCATAAAGATGGCCCGGTCCGCCACGTCGCGGGCAAAGCTCATTTCGTGGGTCACAATGACCAGGGTACGTTTCTCCTGCGCCAGCTGACGAATGGTGTTTAACACCTCCCCCACCAGCTCGGGATCCAGCGCCGAGGTCGGTTCATCAAACAGAATCACGTCAGGGCGCATCGCCAGCGCGCGGGCAATGGCCACGCGCTGCTGCTGACCGCCAGAGAGGCGACGCGGGTAGCTGGTCTCTTTACCCGACAACCCCACCTTCGCCAGCAGCTCGCGGGCGCGGGCGATGGCGTCCTCTTTCGGCTCGCCTTTGACGATCACCGGCCCCTCAATAATGTTTTCCAGCACCGTGCGATGCGGAAACAGATTAAAGCTCTGGAACACAAACCCCACCTGCTGACGCAGGCGGCGGATCAGCCCTTTCTGCTGGTTAAGCGATTTCCCCGTATCAATGGTGATATCGCCCACGCGGATAGTGCCGCCTTCAGGGTGTTCCAGCAGATTGATGCTGCGCAACAGCGTGGTTTTGCCCGAGCCGCTCGGCCCGATGATCGCCACCACCTCCCCTTCCTGCACGTCGAGGTCGATCCCGTGCAGAACGGTCTGTCCGTGAAATTTCTTCACCAGGTTTTTGACGTCGATAGCACTCATTTCGGATCACGCTCCTGGCGATTAAGCTGGTTTTCAAAATGGTTCTGCAGCGCCGAAAGCACCGTTGCCATCACCCAGTAGATCAGCGAGGCCGCGAGGTACATGGTAAAGACCTCCAGCGTGCGCGAGGTGATGAGCTGCGCCTGACGGAACAGCTCCGGCACCTGAATGGTGGCCGCCAGCGAGGTGTCTTTCACCAGGCTGATAAAGCTGTTGCTGAGCGGCGGCAGAGCCACGCGCGCCGCCTGCGGCAGGATAGCGCGACGCAGGGTTTGCCACGGCGTCATGCCGATACTGGCCGCCGCTTCCCACTGCCCTTTTTCGATGGAGGAGATCGCCGCGCGCAGGGTTTCCGAAGTATAGGCTGCGGTATTCAGCGACAGGCCAATCATCGCCGCCGGGATCGGATCGAGCTCGATACCAAACTGCGGCAGGCCGTAATAGATCATAAACAGCTGGGCAATCAGCGGCGTACCGCGAAATACCGAGATGTAAAACCGCGCCAGCCAGCGGACGGGCAGGATGGGCGACATGCGCATCAACGCCAGCACAAAGCCCAGCACCAGTCCAAAGAACATCCCGCCGAGACTCAGCTGCAGCGTAAACACCGCACCTTTCAGCAGGAAGGGCAATGAATCAATCACCAGTTGGATACTTTCTTGCATTATGATTTTTCTGCCTGTGCTTTAGACATGAGGATGATAGGCAAACAGCGCCGGTGCGCCGCCCGTATGAATAAACAGAATCGGCCCTTCATCCTTAAAGCGCTTCTGGCTAATACCGTCGATCAGGCCCGCCATCGCTTTACCGGTATACACCGGATCCAGCAGGATCCCTTCCAGACGCGCCAGCAGTTTTACCGCCTCCGTCCCCTCTTCATTCGGGGTGCCGTAGCCTGGCGCGAAGTAGTCATCCCATAGAATAATATCGTGACTGGCGCTCACCTCCAGCTGCTGTGCCACCTCCTGCTGCAGGGTGACGACTTTCGGCTTTTGCATCGCGATACTGCGCGAGACGGTAATGCCAATCAGCTCAACTTCCGGCATCAGCTGCTCCAGCCCAACCGCCAGTCCGGCGTGGGTGCCCGCACTGCCAGAGGCCACCACCACCGAGGAGATCCCTACTGCGCCTTCACACTGCTGGGCAATTTCCAGTGCGCTTTCGACATAGCCCAGCGCACCCAGCGCGTTCGAGCCGCCCACAGGAATAACGTACGGACGAAAACCCTGCGCTTCGACGCGGGTCGCCAGCTCATGAAGCTGCGCCTGCGGATCGGTCAGTGCATCGCACATTTCGATTTGCACATTAAACAGATCCAGCAGCAGGCGGTTGCCGTTGCTGAGGTAGTTTTCCGCCCGGGTACCCATTGGGTTTTCCAGCAGCGCGACGCAGTTCAGGCCCAGTTTGGCCGCCACGGCGGCGGTCTGACGAACATGGTTGGACTGAATGGCACCGGCGGTAATCAACGTATCGGCCCCTTCGCGCAGGGCATCCGCCGCCAGAAACTCCAGTTTGCGCAGCTTATTGCCGCCCATTGCCATCGGCGTCACGTCATCACGCTTGATCAGAATGTCGCGCCCGAGGTAGTCCGATAAGCGGGGTAAATACTCCAGCGGCGTCGGTGCGCCGATAAATTCCAGGCGTGGAAAACGCGTTAAGTTCTGTAGTGACATGAAAACCTCCGTAACCCTGTCTAAGTCTGATGCTTTTTATTATGCACGCTGATCGCGAGGAAATAAAAAAGGCGCTTTGATAAGCGCCTTTTTTGTTAGCTAATAGCTTACTTTGTGATATCTGCCCCGAACCACTTCTCGGAGAGCGCCTTCAGGCTACCGTCTTTTTGCATCTCAGCGATGGCAGCATCGACAGCTTTGACCAGGTCTTCATTATCCTTACGGATCGCCACACCGGCTTCCTGACGGGAGAACGCGTCACCGGCAACGGCCAGCGTGTCTTTGGTTTTCTTCACCAGATCCAACGCCGCCAGACGGTCAACCAGAATGGCGTCGATACGGCCTACGCGCAGATCCTGGTATTTAGTCGGGTCATCATCATAGGTACGAATGTCCACGCCCTGTACGTTCTGGCGCAGCCACTCTTCGTAGTTGGTCCCCAGACCGACTCCGACTTTTTTCCCTTTCAGGTCTGCAGCCGATTTAATGGTGCCTTCGTTGCCTTTTTTCACCAGTGCCTGGATACCAGAGACAGTATACGGCGTGGAGAAATCGTACTTTTTCTTACGTTCGTCAGAAATAGTGACCTGGTTAATCACCACATCAATACGTTTTGAGTCCAGCGAGGCCAGCATGCCGTCCCATTTGGTCGGTTTCAACGACGCTTTCACGCCGAGGTGCTTCGCCAGCTCTTCCGCGAACTCGACTTCAAAACCGGTCAGTTTGCCGTCATCGCCCTGGAAGCTGAACGGAGGATAGGTCCCTTCCAGCCCCACCAGCAGCGTGCCGCGCTCTTTAACTTTGTTTAACAGACCTTCTGCCGCGAATGTTTTGACGCTCATACCGGCAACCAGCGCAACGGCCATAACACCCATCAGCGCCTGACGACCCAGAAGTGCTAATTTCATACTTACCCCGATATCATTGAAAATTTTGAGTGTAGTGTAGGGTGTTCAACCGCAAGGTCAAACACGACTGCGCTATATGTTATACCCAAAATAATTCGAGTTGCAGGACAAAGCGCATGCGCTTTGAACAACGCAAAGCGTTGGCCCTGAAAGGGCGAGGCCTTGCGCCGAGTAACGCGGCGACGCAGTGAGTCCCCAAGAGCTTACTCCAGTAAGTGACTGGGGTGAACGAGGAAAGCCAACGCGCATGCAACGTGAAGTATGACGGGTATATTCATTTTTAATATATATCAGATGTTGTCTCGAGGCTGACTTTCTGCCTGGTCGCCATCGGCATTTGCGTTTTAAATTGCGCGTATTTGCGCAGTGCAATCCGATAGTTATTGGTGCTGGTAGCAGGCAGCCAGGGTTCCAGATTTTCATCCAGATAGCCGGAGGTCAGCAGATCGCGGGAGATACGCTGCGTGGTCAGATGCTGGCCAAGGCGACGCAGACGCACGACATACTCGCGCACCGTGCCGTGGCTCATCTCTGTTTGTTCAAACAAGAACTGCTTAAAGCCGATGATGTCGAAGTAGTCGCTCTGCTCTTTGCAATGCAGATCGCCACAGAAACGACATAATGCCACCCACTCCTGCTGCTCTTCCTGCCAGCCAGCTTCATCGAGCAAGGTATCGAGGCGTGAAATCGCAATTTTATTGACGATTTCGCCGCGACGAACCAGCGTGATGCGGTCAAGTAACTTCTGGCAGTGGGCGCAATGCGTCTGGCTGTGTTTAAAGTCTTTAAGGTAGCGGCTTAATGGCCGTCTTTTAGATTGCTGCACCGTCATGATAACTCCTGGTTTCAATACGTTGTGCGGCACTTATCGGGTGATATACATCACCTATAACTTACCCAGTTTGGTACGTAAGCGTTTAATGGCCTGGCTGTGCAGCTGGCTAACCCGTGACTCCCCCACTTCCAGCACCGCACCAATCTCCTTGAGATTGAGCTCTTCCTGGTAATAGAGCGTCAGCACCAGCTGTTCACGTTCTGGTAAAGCTTCAATCGCTTCCATTACGCGCTGGCGCACGTTGCCTTCCATTAACTGGTGCAACGGGTTTTCCTGCTTGTGATCGTCAGTCACCAGTTCGATGCTATCGCCATGCTCTTCGCGCCACTCGTCATAGGAGAAGAGTTGGCTGTTATTGGTATCGAGCAACATCTGACGATATTCGACAATCGCGATACCCAGACGCTCCGCCACTTCGGTTTCGGTTGCGTTACGTCCAAGTTCCTGTTCCAGCTGTCCCATCGCCTGCGCCACTTCGCGTGCATTGCGGCGGACGCTGCGCGGCACCCAGTCACGGCTGCGCAGTTCATCCAGCATCGCACCACGAATACGCTGTACTGCATAAGTCGTAAATGCCGTTCCTTGCAGGGCGTCATACCGGTCTACTGCATTCAATAACCCGATCCCGCCCGCCTGTAGCAGATCGTCCAGTTCCACACTCGCCGGCAGTCGCACCTGCAGGCGCAATGCTTCGTGACGCACCAGCGGGACATAACGCTGCCACAGCGAGTGTTTATCCATTACACCATCAGCGGTATAGAGTGAATTCACGATAAACAGCCCTGCGTTAATTGAGTTATCGGCATGATTATCCGTTTCTGGAGGGGTTTTAATCGTGTGAATAGTGGGTGAAATGGGGGGTTATTTGGGGGTTATCCTGCTAATGCAGCCAACCCCATAATTAGTTAGTCTACAAACTCAATGTTCTGGTTAATGTTTTTAGCAGATCGTAACCATCCCAATGCAGGGAGAAATTCATCGTTTGACCAACAGCAACCACGCGGTCTATGCCCTTCGGGGCATGTCTGAGAATAAACTGCTCGACGACATTATTTGATACACCCAGGGTAGCAAATGTTTGACATTTCTCACCACAAACAGGAAGAATTTCATCAATCTTATCCACTGACCATTCATAAAAAAGACCATCGCCTTGATGATTTCCCAACATCTCCTGGGTAACATTTTTTACCTCAACACGGAAGATATGCCTGGTCGCAGAAGGTACATATTTCAACATCGGATCTTCGGCCACTCGCTGACAATATGCCACAAGCGCGTTGATGACCGAGGTAGCCTCCGGTGCAGGTTTGCGCCTCAACCACTCTTCAAAATGCTGCCAGAATACTTTCCTCGCAAGTTCCTTATTTTCACCAAGCCACACGACTAACTTAGGAGAGGTACATGCTTTTTGATTAGTTAAGAGTGTGTCATTAAAGAAATCTTCAGCAATACGTTGTTTATTAACGGCTGTCAGATAAAAATCCGCATCAATAATTGCAAGCGAATAGCGGTCAGCAAATGCAATATCAATCGCACCAGGGGTAAGCGGAATCTGGCGCATTAATGAAATCGTCTGATCTCCGCCCCAAATTAAACGAGACTGGCACATTGCAGACAAGGCATTGTTAATCTCTCGTTCGTGACCATACTCAACCAGACAAATAAAATCACGTATTACGTCATGCTCATCCAACGCCAAATTTATCAACTGACAAATAATATCAACCTGGGCAAAGGATCTGGAAGGTAAACGTACAATGTTTGCATTTCCTGTGAGTAACCCCGCAATCAAAGAGTAAGCGAAATTGACTGCAACATTTGATGGCGCAATATGAAATGCAACGCCCCGACCAAGCAGAAAGTCATTCGTACTATGCGTTTTCTTTAATTGCTCCAGAGAGGCTTTACGACACCAGAAACCCAGGGAAATGATATCGCTATAGGCACGTGCAGCCGGGAACGCTAGCAGTTTTTTGGACAATGTTTGAAGAAAACCCATCACCTCAGGATCGAAAGGTACACGTGGTTTTACAACATGCATCTTTTGCATGACGCCTGCATCACCCACACGATAACGCAATTGCTCAATATTCTGACGCATAGGTATCACTGCATCCTCTGATTTCAGCATTTTTCAGGCGCCCTAAAATATGGAAATACTTACCTGATCTACCGCACAAACAATCATCTTCACCCAACAGCACACCCTCGTCTTCAGTGAGCAGCGAATGACCCGGATAGGATTCCGGAATGGTAGACAATACCTGAATAATACCCGGCGTCCCCTGTGGGCAGACGGACAACGTCAGCGGGTCGCGAATAATTACATCGGAGAAAATACTGGCATGTAAATGACCATGCTCACACTGCATATAGATGCAACCGGTCTGTTCCACCATGCCATAGTAATCATATATTTTTGTCAGCCCGCTGACGCTATATAGCGCTTCGGCAAAAGCATTGGCGGATACTGCCTGTGCATGTAATTTTTTCCAGCCGCCACCATGAATCAGAATGCCATTTGAGAGATTAACTCTGCGGCCGCTTGTTTTTAGGGCCTGGTAAAAATGCTGCCAAACCATAAATGTAAAACCAAAAAGCAAGACAGGTTTACCTTCATGTCGCATCAGGAATGCGTCGACAGCTTCAATGTCCAACTCCATTGATTCTGTCAATGCCCAGCAGCGTTCAGAACCAAACATGGAAAACCCGAGAATCCCCGCCCCGCGCGCTGAAAACATATTTCGATCTTTCATCACCGCGGGAGTGTCAATAATCAGCATAGGCAAACGCCCTGCACCGGTAAAATGGCTGACAATCCGCACGAGTATTTTTTGCTGGTGAGTTGCAGTCGTTTTATCCAAAAATATACGCGACACTGCCTGCCCAGTGGTACCTGATGAAGTCATGGTTTTTACCACTGATTCCTCAGGAACACTTTTTAGCTTTAAGGTTTTAAAAAGCGCAACAGGTAGAAAAGGGACATCTTCAGGTTGTGCCATTTCTGAACTGTCGTAACCGAGTCCTTGTAAAATGTTACGGTAGGGTTCGCAATTCTCTCTATGCAGTTCGGTGAGCGCATTCAGACGTTTAATTAGATGCTGACGCTTCACTTCACGAGTAAAAGCGTAAGGCGGATGTGCCAACCAGGCTTCAAATTCCTTCACTTTGTACCTCTAACTGATGATAAAGCGTTTTACCCGCAGCATTTTTTTGAATTGCATCAATACTGTTCACTGTGAAAGCTGAATGATGAAGATGGCAGGTTTGCGCCAGATATTGTTTGACAGCAGAGGTTGCCGAAGCGTCGGTAATAAAGATTCTAATATTGTCGTCACTGCCAATAGCGGCACACTCCAGCGACGGAAACTCATTCAATACCAGATGTTCAAGTTCATCCAGTCCTACACGATTACCGAATACTTTCAGGAATCGCGCTTTACGGCCCACAATAGTATAAAACCCATCGCTGTCCCTTACAGCCAGATCCCCGGTTGCCAGCCTTCCTTGTCGCTCATCACCTTTTGCCAGATCGCTGCGACGAATCGCATAACCCAGAGAGACATTTGGACCATAATAAACAAGTTCACCACATTTACCTGAATCGGAAATTTCATTTCCTTCATCATCTTCAAGCGCAAAAGATCCACCCGGGATCGCTATTCCCATCGCTCCGGGTTTTTCTACTGTATTTTCGACGGGCAGATACCCCATGCGCGACGTTGCTTCTGCAGCACCATACATTATGAAGAAGCGCAGCCCTTTGTCTGACGCCCACTTCGCCATCTGGCTGTGCAATTCCGGACGCAACTTACCTCCAGCCTGAGTAAGCGTTGTTAGCGAAGGGAGTTCCATGCGGGTAAACCGTAATTTATGCAGTATTTCCCAGCTGTAAGGCACACCTGAAAGTGATGTCGCCTTATTCTCCTTGAGAAAGCGCCAGAATGTCGGTTGTACAGGACTGCTATTGGTAAGCAGCAAGGTTGCACCTTGCGCCAGGTGAGTATTGATGATCGATAAACCATAGACATAATTCATCGGTAGCCAAGCGAGGGGACGCTCACAACTGTCAATGTCGAGATAATCGACAATGCTGCGCGTATTGGCCATCAAATTTTGATAGCTCTGACGCACCACTTTTGGGCTACCGGTAGAACCCGAAGTCGCGATCAGCAATGCGAGCTGATTGTCCATTTCGGGAGCGTTTTGATTCAAATCTTGCAGCGCATAGCCTGTCTCTGTTTGCCGCCAAAGATACCCCGGCTGGTAACATCCAATGAGTTGCTTGAGCAACTCAGGGGCAATATCGTTATCCAGCAACAGTGTAACTGCGCGCGCATTCAAGCAGGCGAGATATCCAACAAGGGAATCGACGCTGTTATTGCATAGACAAAATACCAGCGAACGAGCCGGGATCCGTGCCGCTAATGACGTGACCAAATCTGCCAACTGGCGGTAACTTAGTTCAACATTTTGATCGTCGATAATCGCGATGTTATCGCCGTAGCGCTCAAGCTGCCAGAATGCGGTCATAATTCCTGTTCCAAAATTGCTCCCGCAATTTGCGGCGCGGTGAGACCGTTTTGTTCAAGCATCCACTGATATTCTCCCGCGTGGCCGTATCCCTGCGGGATCCCCAGCGTTAACAAACGCGGTGCATTCTGCTGCGTAACAAGAAACTCCGCGATAGCGCTACCCAGACCCCCAATCACGCTGTGCTCTTCCACGCTTACGATGAGTTTGCAACCAAGTTGATTCTTCAGCGTCTCGATATCAAGCGGCTTGATGGAATACATATCGACCACGCTGCATTGGATCCCACGTTCACTGAGTAGTTCTGCGGCCTTAAGCGAAGCCGATACCATGCTGCCGGTCGCGATAAGCGACACATCGGCACCTTCACGTAGCAGGTTTGATTTGCCAGGAATAAATTCGCAGAACTCACGATAAACAATCGGTGTTCGCATCCCCCCCGTCAGACGAAGATACACAGGCCCGTCATATTTGGCGGCAGTCAACGTCATTAACGCTGTAGCGGTGGCATCTGCTGGGGAAAGGATCGTCAAATTCGCGATGGCACGTAATGCGGCAATATCTTCGATACCGTAATGCGTCGTACCAAACATCCCCATCGCAAAGCCGGAAGCTAACCCGACGACCTTAATGTTACCCTGCAGATAGCCCAGATAATGTCGCATCTGTTCGCAGGCTCGCAGTGCCGCAAAGTTGGCAAACGTCGTTGCAAATGGAATGCTTCCCTGGGAAGCAATTCCTGCGGCGACGCCAATCAGGTTTTGCTCGGCTATACCAACATTAAGATAACGCTCAGGAAATGCGAGACTAAAACGCTCCATACCTGAAGTGATCCCAAGATCGGCGGTCAATCCTACGATATTCGGGTTTTGTTGAGCCAGGTTCAACAGCGTGATACCAAATGCTCCACGCGTTCCCATCATCGACCAGGCACGGACGTCAGCTGGCGAGACGGAAATCTTCATTTCAGTTCCTCCAGCGCTGCCTGGTACTGTTCTTTCGAGAGTTTTGCTCGGTGAAAAGCATTGTTATTTTCCATAAAGGAGATCCCCTTTCCTTTAATTGTGCTGGCAATAATGGCTTTAGGCTTGCCATTCGACATTGCTGCAAACGCGTGTTGCAATGCATCGATATCATGTCCGTCGCATGTTTCTACGTGCCAGCCACAAGCCTGCCAGAGCGCAGGGAAATTCATCTTTAGTGTTTGCTCACAGGAAATATCCGACTGAAAGCCATTCAAATCCACGATCGCCGTGAGATTGTTTAATCCATGATGTGCGGCAAACAGTGCACTTTCCCAGATAGATCCTTCGTTACACTCACCATCACCAATCACGACATAGCTGTGCCAGGGTTGCTGCTTGAGGTGCTGATGCCAGGCAATGCCACTGGCATAGCCAATCCCATGTCCGAGTGAACCACCAGCAAAATCAATACCCAGCGCTGGATTCATCGGTGTTAACGCGGGGAATAAGGATCCATTGTGATCAAATGTCATCAACTGTTCGCTGCTTATTACGCCGTAGTGATGCAACGTCGTGTATAGCGCCAAAGCCGCATGCCCTTTGCTTAGTAGAAAGCGGTCACGTTCCAGCGACGCCATGTCATTCGGCTGAAAGTGCATGACTGATCCATACAGCACCGTCGCGATATCGACCATCGACAATGCCGATCCCAGATGCACGCCATCCACAGGGGCATGAAAAGCCACATCAATAATGGAGCGACGAATTTGACGCGCCGCCTGTTGCAACGGGCTGTATGAAGTCATCGTAATCCACCATCCACACGGAGGGTTTGCCCGGTGACATAACTTGAAAGTTCGGAAACTAAAAATACCGCAGCATCCGCGATGTTTGTCGGGTTGCCAAGACGGCGTAAATCAGTTTGGTTACGGGTCAATTCGATCACAGCCGCTGGCATTGTTTCCAACATATCCGTATCCGTGATTCCCGGTGCAATGCAGTTCGCACGAATCCCTGAATCACCCAATTCTGCAGCAATTGATTGAGTCAAAGCGATAACAGCTGCTTTCGACGCTCCATAAGCGGATTTGCCCGCATTACCATCCTGAGCGGCGGTTGAGGCTATATTCACAATACTGCCCTGTCTCTGCCGAACCATCAGTTTGGATACCGCTTGTGTAAAATTGAATAATGCAAAAAAATTCACTTCGAATTGCTGGCGCAAAGCTTGTTCTGTGGTCATCTGAAACAACGCATTGAGCGTGATTCCCGCGTTATTTACCAGCCCATGCAGCGGACGTTTCTCGCTCATCAATTTCTTCACCGCGAGCTTCATTGCTATTGTGTCCGTGAGCTCAAAACAGAGCGGCCAAATTTCCACACCATGACGCATGGCAGTTGATGCCATATCGGTTAAAAAATCATCGTCAGCGCTGCGGGCGTGCGCATAAATATTTGCACCGTTTGCCGCGAAGACCTCAATCATTGCGCGCCCAATTCCGCGTTTACAGCCGGTGATAATGACATTTTTATCTTTTAGCATCTTAAAAGCTCCTTAATGACCCATCCCACCATCAACGCGAATGACCTGACCCGTAACGTAATTTGCTGCATCGGAAGCGAGCCAACATAAGGTATTAGCCACCTCTTCCGCTAACCCAAGGCGCGGAATCGCCGCAGTCGATAGTTTTCCTGACAATACCGATTCCGGCAGGTTTTCTGTCATCGCTGTCTGGATAACACCAGGTGCAACTGCATTAACGCGAATACCCTGCGGCGCAAGCTCGGCAGAGAGTGTTTTGGTGGCGGCTATCATTGCCGCTTTCGATGCGGAATAGGCCAATTGCCCAACATTACCGTCAAGCCCTGAAATACTCGCGATGTTGAGAACACAGCCACTTTTATTACGCAGCATCAAACGTGTGATGTATTGAGTGAAGATCATCTGCGAAAAGAAATTGATGCTAAACGTTTTTTGCAATTGATCCATCGTCATCATGGGGAATAGCGCATCCATTGCCACACCTGCCACGTTCACTAAGATATCGACAGGCTGTTTGGCTTTTTGAATCGTTATAGCCGCCTGTTTAATAGAAGCATCATCCAGCATATCGAAGCAGACAGGGGTTATCGTCACATTATGCTCTTCGCCTAATTTTTCGATAAATGTTAAAAAATCGGCATCTTCATGCTGGATGCAGGCAAACAGGTTGGCCCCCTGGCGGGCAAAGGTAGTCAACGTCGATTTACCTATCCCCTGCAAGCATCCTGTAATAACCGCAGTTTTCCCAGCCAGCAACATATTTGCCTCTCTTTTCATCAGGCTACTTCAACATCATATTTTTTAAGGATCTCTTTACCTTTTTCCCAGGAAGAAAAATCGATAATGTCTTCGGTATCCATCATAATATCGAAGGTTTCTTCCAACGCAGCAATCATGCTCATATGGCCGACAGAATCCCATGACGGTGTATCCTGATATTTATATCCGGACAAAACATCCTCAGAAACCTCAAAGGTTTCAACGAAAATCGTGTTGTATTTTACTAAATTAGTCATTGCATTTAACTCCATATAAAACAAATTATTTAAAAACTTTTCGCTGCTCATTTTTACGCATCGCACGAGCAGGATTCCCCAAAGCAATCGTTGCTTCAGGAATATCGTTAAAGACCGCGCTTCCCAGCCCAATAATGGCATCAGAGCCAATGGTGGTATTCTCTTTTACTGCGCAGTTCATGCCAATAAATACACGATCCCCTACCTGACAATGTCCGGCCAACGTAACATTACTGGAGACAACACTGTGCGCCCCCAGGCGGGTGTCATGACCAAGACAACAATGCGGTTGAACCAGCGTGTTATCCCCAACAGAGACATCACAGGAGATAAATGCGCGATCGCAAATAATTGCACCAACGCCAATATCACTTCCCGGCGGAATGAATACTGAAGGATGGATAAGCGTGGCAAGGCATGTTTTGCTGAGAATCTTTTCTGCTAATTTCTGCCGCGCGACAGGTTCACCCACCGCGATACTTATTTCGGTAATGCCATAATCAATCTGTGCAAAACGATAGACTGGGACACCAGAAACCTCAGCATCGTCAATGACGTCATCGATAAAAAAAATCTCATCCCACCGGGAGGAACGATTAATTTGTTGGGCGAGCATGAGTATTTCGCGGCCTAATCCACCTGCGCCAAAAATACCAAGTTTCATGCCAGTTCCTCGACAATCAACGAAGATGGCGATTGGTTTTCCGATATCGCCCCATACTGACGAATCAATCGCACAATGCGATCCTGATCCTCATGCGTTAAGTCAGGGAAAATGGGCAGGCACAGGATTTTTTGGGAAGTCGTTTCCGCCACTGGCAGTTTATCTGGACTGGCAGAAGGCAAATGTCGGTACATAGAAAATGAACTGATCAACGGATAGAAATAGCGACGAGTGTAAATATTATCTTCTTTCAGCTTCTCATAAAGCGCGTCGCGGCTAACAGGATAAGACTCATCCACAATGACTGGAAAATAAGCGTGATTCCATTCTACATTCTCCGGTGCATTGAAGTATGAAATACCCTCAACATCATTCAGCAATTCACAATAGCGTTCGTAAATGGCTTTACGCGCTGCCAGAGCCGCATCAATATGCTTCATTTGTACCAGCCCAAAAGCAGCCTGGACTTCGTTCATTTTTGCATTAATGCCCGGTGCGACTACCGTTGTTTCCCCGGCAAAACCAAAGTTTTTCAAGTAATCAATGCGCTGTTTCATTTTGATGTCAGGGCAGATAATAGCCCCCCCTTCAATAGTATTAAAAACTTTGGTCGCATGGAAACTGAGAATAGAAAGGTCGCCGCAGTTAAGTATACTCTGCCCGCTTTTTTTGACCCCAAAGGCATGAGCCGCATCGTAAATGACTTTCAAACCATAAATATCAGCAATTTTCTGAATCTTATCAACGTCGCAGGGAATGCCGTAGCAATGAACGGGCATAATTGCCGTTGTCTGTGGAGTAATGAGCTCCTCAATGCGCTGAGGATCGATATTAAAGGTGTGCGGATCGATATCGGCAAACACCGGCGTTAAGCCATTCCACAACAACGTATGTGATGTCGCAACAAATGAATACGGTGTGGTGATCACTTCACCTGTTACGCGTAGTGCCTGCAACGCGGTCAACAGCGCAAGCGTCCCATTTGCAAACAGACATACGTGCTTCACGCCAAGGTAACGCGCCAGAGCTTCTTCCAGTTCCTGGTGGAATTCACCGCCATTAGTGAGGATCCGGTTCTGCCAGATTTTCTCAAGATACGGCATGAACTCCTCAAGAGGAGGCAGTAAGGGACTGGTGACAAAAATATTATCGCCCATGGGCAAACCTGCGAGTAATGAGAAATTGTCTCATCATAGCGAAAGGCAGCATCTGTTCATCGGCAAAATAACCTACATTTTACAGCCTATTTGAACTGACCAGATGCACCGTTTCTCAGGCCCCGCCATCACCGAGTTAAGCGATGAAAAAGGCATCTGTTTTGCACCTTCGGCGGAGAATTTCCCACAAAGTTTGCTGCCAGTTCAATATTACCCGTCCCCGCCCTACGCCCAACAGGCATTGATATTACTTCAAATAGAGACTGACAGGTATTCAGGCAAACAGATAGCATTGATGCGCTGCCTGCCTTATTTCCGGGCGAGTCGTCAGGCGATGCCAGTCCGGCAGTCTCTAATTCGCAATGACCAACTCACGTGGCGCTTCTCCAGAACAATATATTTGCCATGCCTCACGAAGCGCTTTTTCAAAAGTGGCGGCAACATTAAAGCCTGCTTCATTTTCAACAGGAATTTTGGCGCGCATTCCCCGACGAATCGCCGCAAGTTCAGGGATCTTATCTCCCCAGCTAACAGCATTATTGATGTAATCCTGTTCGTCAGTGGCGATAAACTGCTCAAGTTTGTAAGCGCTCATAATATCGACTCCCTGCAGGCAAGGAAGGGTTGGGCCACTCAACGTAAGGGTCGGCACCCCCATCCAGGCGCCGTGATGCGTCGTGGTCCCACCGGTGTAGGGGAACGTATCCAATAAAATATCGATTTCATGATGATAGGAAAGGTATTCATCCAGTCCAACCCGTTCTCTGAATATCAACCTGTCTTCAGTAATACCCAGACTCTGCATGCGTTTTGACATGGCAGCGACCATGTTTGCATCTGCCATAAACCCCATGAGCAGTTTTGACTGCGGATACGCCCGCATAATTTTTGCCCATACGCCAAGCACATGGTCATTGAGCTTTTTGGCCCGGTTAAAGCTCCCAAACGTAATATATCCATTGCGCAGTGCAGGTAGCTCATAAATTTCCGGGCAGCGTGGATGCGGTTCAAAGCACTTACGCGTTTCGACAAACATGATGTTCTCAGATAACTGTTCTCTGAGAACCCGGGAGTGCATCAGGGTCGTCGGCAGTAAAAAATAATCCATTTGATCAAGACCCGTCGTGCCGGGATAACCTATCCAGGTTATTTGTATCGGAGCCGGGCGCAGAGCGAAAACGGGCAAGCGGTTATAAGCGGTATGTCCTGACAGGTCGAATAGGATATCTATTTCATCTTCCGCGATGAGATTTGCCAGTTCAATATCGCTGAGAGCATCGACCTGACGCCATAAAGTCGATGTATCGCGGAAATGCTGATACATACTGTCATTACTTATGAAAAACGTACTATAAGCGATCAGTTCAAACTTATCGCGATCCACCGCATTCCAGCAAGGAAGTAAAAAATTAGCCACCGGATGATGGCGCAAATCTCCTGAGACAAACCCTATCCGCAGTTTACGACCGGGTTCTTTGGTATTTTTTAAAGTAGGTTTTAACTCGCACCCTTTAGCCCACTCATTAGCACGGCGACCAAATTCTCGATGTTTCTCCAGGAGATTCTGAGGATCTACCGTCGCATCGTGGCTCATGATAAATAATAAATTACTGAAATGACCGAAATTAAACTCACTCATTTCAACGGCTTTTTCCATGAAGTAACGCGCTTCAGCCATTTTATGGATGTCGCTCAACACAATCCCCGTCCATCCGAGAGAACTGGCCGTTGGATGTTGGAACCGCATAATTTCACGACAGCATTTTTCCGCCAGGGTCATATCCCCGTAGGCATGATGCAGTGACGCAAGAATTAGCCAGTAATCGATATTTTTCTTATTCAGGCGAAGCAATGCGCGAGCAATTTGTCTCGCCGCATAAAACTCACGCTTTCGCTGAAGAGTCATAGCGAGATCATAGAAAATATCCATGCTGGAGAAATAGTGGCTCATTAATCGGCAGAGAGAAGTGAGAGCATCATCCCAGGCAAAGGTTAAAACGCAAGCCCTGGAATGACAGCGGAGCACATGAATATTTTCAGGGTCTTTATCCATTAATTCGCGCGCATAATCCCTGGCGCCTTTAAAATTCCCTTTATTAATGAAAGCATTAACATGGTCATAAGTATCATTAACACCGGTATCGGCCATGACCGTTCCCAACATGTCATCGCCGATCAGTCCACCTTGTTTGTCGCTGACACTTAATAACAGTAAGAACATTATCTGAGGTTTTAGGACATCGAGCATTCCTGCACGAAGATAACATTGCACCTGTTTTTTCCACGCTTCTGGCGAACCAATCAGTAAGCCTTTCATTTTCAACGTTGAAAAATGGGTCCAGCCGTCTTGATTCGGAGTATGCATTTCGTGGCGAAGATAATTCCATTCTTCAGGCGTTAATGAAACCGACTCTCCCCAGAGATTCATCATCGATATATCTGCAACGGGACGAGCGTCGGGTAACCCCCCTATAGGTTCCAGAGAAACATTCTGCGCAGCATTGTATGGACCCGGAGAAACACTCCAGAATAGCCCCTCTGTACTGGTCATAAAGAGCGTCTTCAATGTTTCCAGCACGCTCTCCTGAATATCATCCTGTGTTTCAGGTGCACGACAATTAAACACTAACTGCTCGAAACTTAACGACATCGGCCAGGCACTGCCCAGCAATTCCATAATTCGGATGATTAATCCATTATCGCTGCGGATAAGCTTGCCGTTGCTGGTCCTGAAGAGATGAGGGGCTTTTTCTGCATGGTACTCTGCAGGGATAAAACATCCAGCCCAATGCAATTTTTTCAGATGACTAAAGTTCGGCGCTACCGGCGTCGTGATGATGTGTTGCTGACAAAGCAGGGTAAAACGCTCACGCCGTTGAACAGCGTAATCGAGATACTGTTGCGCCATCGCGCGGCTGGCACCGGTGCTCACTGCACTGAGCATTTGTTCAATATCAGGCCCGTAATAGCTCCCCGCCTCATACTGCGGCAGGAGATCCCCTAAATACTGCAAACCAGCTGCTTCAGCCTGTGTAGTGAAGTCATCCAGCGTGCAGACGCCATCCGCAGGAGTCAGGTAAGCCAACGTCAGCGTGGTATCATCCATTTTCTCAGCGGCAAGTGCTTCGTCTTTCAACGCCCCTTCTTCCAGCGTAATCAGCATAAAACTCAGCATGGCCCGGGCCGTCTCGAGCGGATCGCTCTCCTCACCGGCACGCGCAAGATGGAAGCGTAACGCCTCACCTAACGACACGCAGGGCGCGCTTCCTGGCAGTAACATCCACCTGATCGCAATCACGCCATGGGAGGATAAATGCGCTTTACTCCATTGAAGCAGCGCTTCCCGTTCGATTTTTCCAAGGAATGAAAATTTCTGATGAATGATGATGTAATCAAATTCACCGGGATCCGCGGCGATCAGGTCGCCCAATCCGGCGGCAAACAACTCTACGTTAGTGCAACCGGCCTCTGCTACATGCTGTTGTCCCTGCAAAATATCCTGCTCATCAATATCGATACCGATGGCAATGCTCTGAGGGTAGGCATGGGCCTGCATAATAAGCCGGGACGCCGAACCACAGCCGATCTCCAGGATGCGGGCGGTTGCAGGGAGTGGCGTCGCAAGCTCATTAAGCGCGGCAGCGGCATGAATGGCTTCGGGGCTAACCCGGTAGCTCGGATAGAGAGTCGTCACGGTTGGTTCCAGGTCCTGGTTGTTCTGATAGCGGTATATGAATAATTAGCGTTTAAACTTTTGTATCAGCGACGCTTTATAATCTTTTGCCGGTCCGTCGAGCGTCTCAGCGAGCCAACAGAAGGCTTCCACCGTGTATTCGCTATCAAGTATTGATGTTCGTTCAGGTCGGGAGACAGCCAGTTGATCCATCGCGGCGAGGGTGTCCAGACTTGCAGAGAGAGCAACTTGTTCGAGACCCGCTGCAGAGTTCCCGCCGCTCAGGTTGGCGTCGATAAAACGCGCAACCCGCTCAAAGTAGCGTTGGGCAACCCCACCAGGTGCTGCATAGATAAAGCCAGCAAAAACGTCTTCCCAGAACGGGGAGGATTCGCTGTGTAGTAACATCAGCGGGCTCTCTGAAGGTGACCAGCGCTGACGAATAAGCACGTTACAATTGACTGCAATAACAGGCGTGCCGAATGTCTGCAGCGCATGACGCAGGAAAATGAGACGGCGCGATGCGGCGTAAATGGCCATGTCATCATTCACGGCTATTTTTTCAAGGCTGGCAGAAATATGGAGTTCAGGCAGTCGATCACGAAGCGACGTGATGCTCTGTTTAACTTCATCATCACAATTGTAGAGATGCAGGTGGACGTCAAGAACATCACGGTTGGTTTCATAAGCCGAGTAGATCAGCGGTAGTGCGTGTTCGAAATATTCTTCTTTATTACAGGTCACCAGCACCGTTGTTTTGTCGCTTGAGGTTTTTTCAAACCACGCGTCGTAGCCAGCGTCAGCAATCACATACTTGTCATCATTCAGCGATCTGAAATCAATGTAGGAATCCGGTACACCACCGAGCTTATAGATGCCGCAGGTGATCATTAACAGCGCGATAGGATCTTCGCCGATCAGCGCGGCATCTTCGGTCAATGCTTGAATCACGACCATCGCCTGATTGTAGTCATCCTCCATTAAGCAGATAAGCAGGAGGATTTTCAGCACCGGCGCTGAATGACTGACTAACGACAGGTTGTTGTTGATTAAAAACAGTGCAGACGCGATCTCATTGACGCGGAACAGAATCTGAATCGCGGCGACAAGATAGTTAACGTTATTATCATCTTTTAAGGCTGCGACAACGTACTCGATGATTTGGGTGGCTGTTTCTGCAGAAATCCGTAACTGCTCTTCTGATTTGGCCTCGTCAAGCGCATGGTTTGCCAGAATGATTGCACAAAGGAGATTTTTTAAGGCCTCGTCTTTTTCGGGTGCCAGACCGGTTTTTACGTCACGTATCTGCGGTCCAAGAATATCGAGTTTGGCGCTCTTAAACGTAAAGATCTCAGCGACAAGATGCACAGGCATAACATCGGCTTCAATGAGCTCAATATGCCTGGTAAATACATTGCGATAAAACTGACGCATAGCCCGGCTACGTGCAAATTCACTCATCGTAATTACTCATCGGTAATATGTCGTCAGACGACCTGAAAGGGGATTTTACGCAGATTAGCATTGCACGATGAGGGGCTATGGAAGGAAAACACCGCTAATTGCTAGCTTAATTTGAACATTACGAAATGGGATATTCCGACTTAATGCAATAAAAAAAGGCTGCTGTTTCCAGCAACCTTTTTTGAAATCATAGCGTCTATTAACGCAGCAGGGACAGCATCGCCTGTGGAACCTGGTTTGCCTGAGACAGTACAGAAGTACCAGCCTGCTGCAGGATCTGCGCGCGAGACATGTTGGAAACTTCGGTCGCGTAGTCAGCATCCTGGATACGGGACTGTGCAGCAGACAGGTTAGAGATAGAGTTGTTCAGGTTGTTGATGGTAGATTCGAAACGGTTCTGAATCGCACCCATGTTTGAACGCGCGGTATCAATTTTGGTGATAGCGTTGTCAGCAGCGGTGATGAATGCTTTAGCGGTGGAGTTGTTGGTGATAGTACCGGTCAGGCCAGTATCCAGGCTCGTCGCTTTAGCATCGATCAGTGCACCAGTTGAACCAGTGGTGATAGAGATGGTATCAGTTGTACCAGTACCTGCGCCAACCTGGATGCTCAGGGATGCAGTCAGGCTACCGTCCAGCAGTTTTTTGCCGTTGAAGTTAGCTGCGCCAGCGATACGGTCGATCTCACTCAGACGCTGAGTAATTTCAGTGCTGACTGAAGCGTAGTCGGTAGTACCGTTAGTGTCGTTCGCAGCCTGAACAGCCAGCTCACGGATACGCTGTAAGTTGGTGTTGATTTCGTTCAGGTTACCTTCAGCGGTCTGAACCAGGGAGATACCGTCGTTGGCGTTACGCGCCGCCTGGGTCATACCTTTAACCTGAGCGGTCATACGGTTAGCAATTGCCTGACCAGCAGCATCGTCTTTAGAGCTGTTGATACGCAGACCGGAGGACAGACGCTCGATAGCAGTGCCCAGGGAAGACTGAGATTTGTTCAGGTTGTTCTGAGTGGTCAGGGACAACAGGTTAGTATTGATAACAGCCATAATTTTAATTCCTTCAAAATGGGTTCTAGGTCGGTGCCTAACACTCACGGCGTCTCTCACCGTCTTCAAGGTTATCGACGCTCAGGCAATAGACTTTAGAAAATATCTCATAAAAAATTTATCTTTATGTTTTTTAAGGTGTTTTTATGAGTTTGGTTCTCAATGTATTTTGTCACTATCTAAAATTGCCGTGGAATATCAACGCGGTTCTCACCTTAAGAGGGTGCGAGCAGGAGACAGACTGCAAAGAAAACCTCAACCGATGTATAAGCACCCAATCAAAGGACGTTTATTGCGCGATTTATTTTTTCGGCATGGCGTAAACTTTTCAGCGTTTTGGCCGATATAGGACTGAAACAACCCTTGGAAAGGAATTATTTATGGCGACTATCAGCAACCTCGGAGTGGGGATGCCAGGCTTGTCAGATCTGTACGATAAGTTACAGGCTGCAGAAGAGATAAAGCTCACGGCTATCGCCACGCAAAAAACCAAGTATGACGCGCAGATCACCGGTTATGGCAAATTACAGAGCGCCCTCACCACTCTGCAAACCGCTGCGGCTAAACTGGGGAATGCCGATACCTGGAACTCAACCTCAGTTACCAGTACCAATACTGCTTTCTCGGCGACCACCACCACAGGGGCAAACGTCGGCGAATTCACGATTAATGTCAGCAAAATTGCCAAAGGTCAGGTTCTGACGACCAAACCTGGCACCATTGACAGCAACACCAAACAGCTGGGCGGAACCACAGGTACTGACAGCCGTACTATCACCATCACCCAGGCCGGTGCCGACAGCAAACCGATGACGGTCACGCTCGCCGACGGTGACACCTCCCTGAACGGGATTGCTAAAGCCATCAACGCAGCCAATGGCGGCGTATCAGCCAGTATTGTGAGAGCAGATAACGGTGATTACCGTCTGATGCTGTCTTCAAAAACTACCGGTACGGACTCGGATATGACCGTGACGGTAACCGGCGATGATACGCTGAAAGCGGTGATCGGCAGCGATGCGCTTGATAAACAGGTTCCTTCGCAAAACGCCGTCATTAATGTTAACGGCATTGATATCATCCGCCAGAGCAATACTGTGACGGACGCGTTGCCTGGGGTCACATTAACCCTGAAAGCGAAAAGCACAGCGGATGAAACCCTGTCAGTTACGCGTTCAACTGCTGATAACAAAAAAGCCGTTACCGACTGGGTTACTGCTTATAACTCCCTGCAATCGACCATTGCTTCTCTGACCAAATACGAACCGCCTGCTGTGGGTGCGACCGCCCAGAATTCAAGCAACGGCGTATTGATGGGCGACAGCACTATCAGGGGAGTACAGTCAGATCTGCGTGCTTTATTGACCAATGTGCAGGAAGGCTCCTATGCCATTATGGCGCAACTGGGTATTACTCAGGATCCGTTAAAAGGCGCTGACGGCGCGTTAGGCAATCTGAAAATCGACGACAAGAAGTTGACTCAGGTGTTAACGGATGACCCGGCAGGCGTACAGGCTTACTTTACCGGCGACGGTAAAACCACCGGTTTCGCCACCCAAATGAATAACAAGCTGACCGATATGCTGAGCACTTCTACAGGTAAAGAAGGCGTTATTCAGAGTGCGAAAGACGGTATTAACATTACGCTGAAATCCATCGGCAAGCGCTATGAAGCGATGGAACTGACCATTGAAGCCACCATGGCGCGTTATAAAAAGCAATTTAGTGACTTAGATTCACTGGTCACCAAATTCAATGGAACGGCCAACTACCTGACGCAACAGTTTAAAACAAGCAGCTGATAATAAAGGAATTAATATGTATAACAATTCTGGTGTTCAGGCCTATCAGAAGGTAGGTCTTGAATCTGCCGTCTTGAGTGCCAGCCCACACCAGTTGGTTGTCATGCTGTTTGACGGTGCTTACAGCGCGCTCGTGCGAGCGCGCCTTTTTCTTGAACAGGGTGATATTCCTGCGAAAGGCGAGGCCCTGTCTAAAGCCATCAACATCATCGACAACGGTTTAAAAGCTGGCCTGAACATGGATGTCGAAAGCGACTTACCCGGTAATCTCGCGGCACTTTATGACTATATGGTTCGCCGTCTGTTGCATGCGAATTTACGTAATGATGTTGAGGCGATCGTTGAGGTTGAGGGCTTATTGAATAACATTGCGGATGCGTGGAAACAAATCGGTCCCAATGCTTCCTCTATTTCAGGATAATTTTGATGAACAATCCCGGTACTGTTCTCAATAACTGGCATGCTTTGCATGCCCTTAGTATCGCCATGCTGAAACTCGCGCATTCCGGTCAATGGGATGAGCTGATCGAAAAAGAGATGGAGTATGTTCAGCTCGTCGAGGGCATCGCACAAAATCCCATCTCGGCCTGCCCGCCCGCGCAGATTGAACAGGCGCGCTTTATCCTGGAAAAAGTCCTGCAGAATGAGACTGAGTTGAAAGGGTTGTTGAAGACAAGGATGGATGATCTGCGTAATTTAATTACCCAGACCGGCAAACAACAGTCAGTCACCTCAACCTACGGCAAGCTGTCAGGCAATATTCTTTATCCGGAAAATTTAACTCGCGACCCACAGTTATGATTTTGATGATCCATACTCCAGAAGTCCGCCTAAATGGCTTCTGGAGCAAGGAAGATGAAAAACCCCACCCTCTTACAGTTTTTCCATTGGTATTACCCTGACGGCAGCCAGCTCTGGCCGGAAGTGGCCGATCGCGCTGACGGTTTAAACGATATCGGCATTAACATGGTCTGGCTTCCCCCGGCATATAAAGGGGCTTCTGGCGGTTACTCGGTTGGCTACGACTCCTACGATCTGTTCGATCTCGGCGAGTTCGATCAAAAAGGCTCCACCCCTACCAAATACGGCGACAAAACCCAGCTGCTCACCGCCATCGAGGCGCTCAAGCGCAACGACATCGCGGTGCTAATGGACGTGGTGGTAAACCACAAAATGGGCGCTGACGAGAAAGAGCATATCCGCGTCCAGCGGGTCAATGCCGACGATCGGACCCAGATCGACGAAGAGGTTATCGAGTGCGAAGCCTGGACCCGCTACACCTTCCCGGTGCGGGCCGGTCAGTACTCGCAGTTTATCTGGGATTACAAATGCTTCAGCGGCATCGACCACATCGAAAATCCCGATGAAGACAGCATCTTCAAGATCGTCAACGACTACACCGGCGACGGCTGGAACGATCAGGTCGATACCGAGATGGGTAACTTTGACTATCTGATGGGCGAGAATATCGACTTTCGCAATCATGCGGTCACCGAAGAGCTCAAATACTGGGCGCGCTGGGTGATGGAGCAAACCCAGTGCGACGGTTTTCGTCTCGATGCGGTAAAACATATCCCGGCATGGTTCTATAAAGAGTGGATAGAGCATGTGCAGGAAGTGGCACCGAAGCCGCTGTTTATCGTGGCGGAATACTGGTCGCCGGATGTCGATAAATTGCAGCACTATATCGACCAGGTGGACGGCAAGACGATGCTGTTTGACGCCCCGCTGCACATGAAATTCCACGAAGCCTCTCTCCAGGGCCGCGATTATGACATGAGCCAGATTTTTACCGGCACGCTGGTAGAAGCCGATCCGTTCCACGCGGTGACGCTGGTCGCTAACCACGACACCCAGCCACTCCAGGCGCTGGAGGCCCCGGTCGAACCCTGGTTTAAACCGCTGGCCTATGCGCTGATCCTGCTGCGCGAAAACGGCGTACCGAGCGTCTTCTATCCGGATCTGTACGGCGCCAGCTATGACGATACCGGCGGTGACGGCGAGACGTACCACATCGATATGCCGGTGATTGAGCACCTCGACCAGCTGATCCTTGCCCGCCAGCGCTTTGCCCACGGCATCCAGACCCTGTGGTTCGATCACCCCAACTGCATTGCTTTCAGCCGCAGCGGTACCGACGAGGATCCCGGCTGCGTGGTGGTGCTCTCCAACGGTGACGAGGGTGAAAAGACCATCGCGCTGGGCGAGAACTACGGCAACCGGAGCTGGAAAGACTTTCTCGGCAACCGGGAAGAAGTGGTCACCACCGACGAAAACGGTGAAGGCGTGTTTACCTGCAATGGCGGTAGCGTCAGCGTGTGGGTGATGGAGGCGGTGTTGTAATGAAGGGATAGCCGGGCGGCGATGCCTGCCCGGCTTTCACAAATCTTATGGCAGCTTGCTGAGCAGCGGATTTTTGCTCAGATACGCCGCACACTCTACGGTCGGACGATCAACGCGCTGCAGGGTCATGCCGTCATACTCGATAGCACTGCCGTCACGTTCCAGCGGGTAGACATCCCGCTTGATGGTCACGTTGTAAAAATCATCTGAACGCAGCATGATTTTACCCGGCACGGCAACCACTCGCACCCATTGACGACAATCGAGGGTATCGCCCTCTTGCGTCACCACCAGCGTCGCGATCGCTTCCGGGCTGACCATCGCGCTTTGCGGCCCTTTCGACTGCCAGTAGCCCGCCATCTCTGCCGGGACGGGATGTTTAATCACATCCTCATATTTTTCGACCTGCACACAGCCCGTTAGCGCCAGCAGCCCTGCCATCATTGCTATTTTTTTCATCATTTATCCGTCTACGGAGAAAAAAAAGAGTGTGGCATTAAAGGCATCTCGTCGCCAGCGTCATAAACACTAAAGTGTTCAATCAGGCTCACACAGGCAATAAATATTAAACCCCTGAAAATCTGTGCCGATATATAGATAAAAATTGCAGAACCTCTTTCGCTTTAATAAAAAGGACATTCAGTGAACATTGAAACAGATAGCGATTGCACGGGCATCGATCCCAACCATCACCTGGCCTCCTTTTTTGACGTTATTAGCTACAGCGATGGTTTACATAGCTTTATACCAAAGCAGTTTTTTCAGAACTGGTTAGGCGAGCCTTCTGACACAGGTTCAATGCATCTTGGGAAATGTTCGGGATTTGGTATTGGTTCAATCGTTAAATATGATGCGGGTCGGCAAAATCTCAAGGTGGGAAGATTTGTCTCTGGGGGGTTGAGGGTAAAACTCTTACTCAATGGCCAACACGAGATGAGGACCATGTCCACGTCCATGCTGATGTTTCATCATCCTGACCTGCAACACCCTGCACAGCCGCAGTATGGCGATTCAGTCATTAAAAATGATGTCTGGATAGGCGATGAGGTGATGATGCTTGGCGGTGGTGTCATTGAAAATGGCTGCGTGATTGGCGCGCGCTCACTGCTTCCACCCAATTTCAAATCAGAGCCGTTCGGGATTTATGCCGGGACGCCAGCACGTTTAATTCGTTTCCGTTTTTCTGACAACATCATTGAATCACTGCTGGAGCTGGAGTGGTGGGCACAGCCAGACTTGCTGAATTGGCTGAAGGTCATTAATCCCTACTTCCTGACTGATTTTACTGTCGATGAGGCGAAGACAATTGCGTTGCTTGAAGAACTGAAAGCCATTAAAGCGAGCTGGTTACACGTTCACCAGCCCCAATAAAATGTTGGCGCGTTGCCAGTATCAGGGCGCGCCAGACCTAAACCTGCATGCTCATTACGTCCTGATACGCCTGCATCAGTTTATTACGCACCTGAATGCCCATCTGCATCGATACCGACGCTTTTTGCATATCGGCCATCACATCGTTCAGCGCGATACCCGGCTCGCCGAGCGTGAATTTCTCAGCCTGCGTGCGGGCAGCGCCCTGGGTCTCACTGATCCGGTCCAGCGCAGCGTGCAGCTGGCCGGCGAAACTGACGGTAGGCTGCACGTCAGCAACGCTCTGATTGCGGGCGGTCATTGCCGTCGCCTGCAACTGGCTGATGACGCTTTCAATACCCTGTATTGCCATGACTTTCCCCTGATGGATTTTTACGCGCTCAAGAGTACCAGTCTGTCAATGAGATAAAGGCGTTAAATAGCGTGAAAAAACCAGGTTATTTGGCCCATAGAATTTCCTGATTCAACAAATAATGGCACGGCCATGATTATGGAATTTTTGTTGTGTTTGCCGACCCGGGAGTCTGTTTTGTTTCTCAACACGATTAATGTCATTCACGAAGAGCTACGAGGTGCGCGATGAGTGCGACAGCAACGACCGGCCCTCAAACTAAATCTCTCGAATGGATGAGCCGCCTGCGCGCGAACCCTAAAGTACCGTTGATCGTGGCAGGTGCTGCCGCTATCGCCATTCTTGTCGCCATGGTCTTATGGGCAAAACAGCCCGACTATCGCACGCTGTTCAGCAATCTCTCCGATCAGGATGGCGGCGCCATCGTCACCCAGCTCACCCAGATGAATGTCCCCTACCGCTTCGCGGATAACGGCGGCGCACTGGAAGTCCCTGCCGATAAAGTTCACGAACTCCGCCTGCGCCTTGCGCAACAAGGTCTGCCAAAAGGCGGCGCGGTCGGCTTTGAATTACTGGATCAGGAAAAATTCGGCATCAGCCAGTTCAGCGAGCAGGTTAACTACCAGCGCGCGCTGGAAGGCGAATTGGCCCGCACCATCGAAACGCTGGGGCCGTTGAAAAGCGCCCGCGTTCACCTGGCGATGCCAAAACCGTCACTGTTCGTTCGCGAACAAAAAGCCCCTTCCGCTTCCGTCACCGTCAATCTGCAGCCTGGTCGTGCGCTGGATGAAGGACAAATCAGCGCCGTCGTACATCTGGTTTCCAGCGCCGTAGCAGGTTTGCCACCGGGTAACGTGACGCTGGTGGACCAGGGCGGGCACCTGCTCACCCAGTCCAACACCGCCGGGCGCGATCTGAATGACGCGCAGCTGAAATACGCCACCGACGTGGAAGGCCGCGTGCAGCGCCGCATCGAAGCCATTCTTGGCCCGATTGTCGGCAACAGTAACGTCCACGCCCAGGTCAACGCGCAGATTGATTTTGCCAATAAAGAGCAGACCGAAGAGCAGTACAGCCCGAATGGCGATGCCTCCCGGGCGGTGATGCGTTCGCGTCAGCTGAACGAAAATGAACAGGTTGGCGGCAATAATCCTGGCGGCGTGCCGGGTGCGCTCTCTAACCAGCCTGCCCCGGCCAACGCGGGCCCGATTACTACGCCGCCGCAAAACCCGCAGAACGGCCAACAGGCAAATGCGCAGCAACAGCAGCAAACCACTACCACGGCGGCCAACAGCGGGCCACGTACCAGCAGCCGCAACGAAACCACCAACTACGAAGTCGACCGCACCATCCGTCACACCAAAATGAACGTCGGCGATGTTGAGCGTCTCTCGGTAGCCGTAGTGGTCAACTATAAAACCCTGCCGGACGGTAAACCGCTGCCGCTGACCACCGAGCAGATGAAGCAGATTGAAGACCTGACCCGTGAAGCAATGGGTTACTCAGAAAAACGCGGCGACACCCTTAACGTGGTGAACTCACCGTTCAGCGCGGTTGACGATGCCAGCGGTGAGCTGCCGTTCTGGCAACAGCAGGCGTTTATCGATCAGCTGATCGAAGCCGGTCGCTGGCTGCTGGTGCTGATTGTCGCCTGGATCCTGTGGCGTAAAGCGGTGCGTCCGCAGCTGGTTCGCCGTGCAGAAGAAGTTAAGGCTCTTAAAGAGCAATCCCTGCAACGTCAGGAAACCCACGAAGCCGTGGAAGTTCGCCTCAGCAAAGACGAACAGGTGCAACAGCGTCGGGCAAATCAGCGCCTGGGCGCTGAAGTGATGAGCCAGCGTATTCGCGAAATGTCAGATAACGATCCGCGCGTCGTGGCGCTGGTCATTCGCCAGTGGATGAGCAACGAAAATGAGTAACCTTTCCGGAATAGATAAAAGCGCCATTCTGCTGATGACCATTGGCGAGGATCGGGCGGCAGAGGTGTTCAAACACCTCTCCCAGCGCGAAGTACAGATGCTCAGTGCGGCGATGGCCAACGTGCGGCAGATCTCCAACAAACAGCTCACCGACGTGCTGGCCGAGTTTGAGCAGGAAGCGGAACAGTTCACCGCGCTCAACGTCAACGCCAACGAATACCTGCGTACCGTGCTGGTCAAGGCGCTCGGCGAAGAGCGTGCCGCCAGCCTGCTGGAAGATATTCTCGAAACCCGCGACACCGCCAGCGGCATCGAAACGCTCAACTTTATGGAGCCGCAGAGCGCTGCCGACCTGATTCGCGACGAACACCCGCAGATCATCGCCACCATCCTGGTTCACCTCAAGCGGGGCCAGGCGGCGGATATTCTGGCGCTGTTCGACGAACGTCTGCGTCACGATGTGATGCTGCGTATCGCCACCTTCGGCGGCGTGCAGCCAGCGGCGTTGGCGGAACTGACCGAAGTGCTGAATGGCCTGCTCGACGGCCAGAACCTCAAGCGCAGCAAAATGGGCGGCGTGAGAACCGCGGCCGAGATCATCAACCTGATGAAAACGCAGCAGGAAGAGGCGGTTATTACCGCTGTGCGCGAATTCGACGGCGAGCTGGCGCAGAAAATTATCGACGAGATGTTCCTGTTCGAAAACCTGGTCGACGTGGACGATCGCAGTGTCCAGCGCCTGCTTCAGGAAGTGGACTCCGAATCGCTGCTTATCGCCCTCAAAGGTGCCGAACAACCGCTGCGCGAGAAGTTCCTGCGCAACATGTCCCAGCGTGCGGCAGATATCCTGCGCGACGATCTGGCTAACCGTGGCCCGGTACGTCTGTCTCAGGTAGAGAACGAACAGAAAGCCATCCTGCTTATTGTGCGTCGTCTGGCCGAAACCGGCGAAATGGTAGTTGGCAGCGGCGAGGATACCTATGTCTGATGAACTGCCGTGGAAAATCTGGAAGCCGGATGACCTCGCCCCTCCTCTCGCCGAATTTGTTCCCGCCACCGTCGCTCCGGTGCTGGCCGGGGACGAAGAAGGCGAGCCTGAACTCAGTGAAGAGGAGCAGCGCGCCCAACAGCTGGCGCAGATCCAACTTCAGGCCCACGAGCAGGGTTACACCGCCGGCATGAACGAAGGCCGACAAAAAGGTCAGGAGCAGGGTTATCAGGAAGGGCTGGCCCAGGGGCTTGAGCAAGGGCTGGCGCAGGCGCGTTCCCAGCAGGCACCGATCCACGCCCGCATGCAGCAGCTGGTCAGCGAATTCCAGAATACGCTTGATGCACTGGACAGCGTGATCGCCTCGCGTCTGATGCAGATGGCGCTGGAGGCTGCTCGTCAGGTGATCGGCCACACGCCGCCGGTCGATAACTCGTCATTGATCAAACAGATTCAGGGCCTGCTGCAGCAGGAGCCGCTGTTCAGCGGCAAACCGCAGCTGCGCGTCCACCCGGACGATCTGCAGCGGGTGGAAGAGATGCTCGGCGCGACCCTCAGCCTGCACGGCTGGCGTCTGCGCGGCGATCCGACCCTGCATCACGGCGGCTGCAAAGTGTCTGCCGATGAAGGGGATCTGGATGCCAGCGTGGCGACGCGCTGGCAGGAACTGTGCCGCCTGGCGGCACCGGGAGTCATCTGATGACCGCGCGCCTCACCCGCTGGCTGAACAGCCTCGACAACTTTGAAAACAAGATGACGCAACTGCCGTCCGTGCGTCGCTACGGCCGTCTGACCCGCGCCACCGGTCTGGTACTGGAAGCCACCGGCCTGCAGCTGCCGCTGGGTGCGACCTGCATTATCGAGCGCCAGGACGGAAACGAGATCCGCGAAGTCGAGAGCGAAGTGGTCGGCTTTAACGGCCAACGGCTGTTCCTGATGCCGCTGGAAGAGGTCGAAGGGGTACTGCCGGGTGCCCGCGTGTATGCCAAAAATTTCTCCGCCGACGGACTGCACAGCGGCAAACAACTGCCGCTCGGTCCGGCGCTGCTCGGCCGGGTGCTGGACGGTGGCGGCAAACCGCTGGATGGCCTGCCCTCCCCGGATACCACCGAAACCGGGGCGCTGATCACTCAGCCTTTTAACCCCCTGCAACGTACCGCAATTGAACATGTCCTGGATACCGGCGTACGCCCAATCAACGCCCTGCTGACCGTCGGTCGCGGCCAGCGTATGGGCCTGTTTGCCGGTTCCGGCGTCGGTAAATCGGTGCTGCTCGGGATGATGGCGCGCTACACCCAGGCCGACGTGATCGTGGTGGGGCTGATTGGCGAACGTGGCCGTGAAGTCAAAGATTTTATCGAGAACATTCTCGGCACCGAGGGGCGCGCCCGTTCGGTGGTGATTGCCGCACCAGCGGATGTCTCTCCCCTGCTGCGTATGCAGGGTGCCGCGTATGCCACGCGCATCGCGGAAGATTTTCGTGACCGCGGTCAGCACGTGCTGCTGATCATGGACTCCCTCACCCGCTATGCGATGGCGCAGCGTGAAATTGCGCTGGCGATCGGCGAGCCACCGGCCACCAAAGGCTATCCGCCGTCGGTGTTTGCCAAACTCCCGGCGCTGGTTGAACGCGCGGGCAACGGCATTTCCGGTGGTGGCTCGATCACCGCCTTTTACACGGTGCTGACCGAGGGCGATGACCAGCAGGATCCGATTGCCGACTCGGCGCGTGCGATCCTCGACGGACACATCGTCCTGTCGCGTCGTCTGGCCGAAGCCGGCCACTATCCGGCGATTGATATCGAAGCGTCGATCAGCCGTGCGATGACCTCACTTATCAGCGAGAAGCACTACGCCCGGGTGCGTAACTTCAAACAACTGCTCTCCAGCTTCCAGCGCAACCGCGATCTGGTCAGCGTCGGCGCCTATGCAAAAGGCAGCGACCCGATGCTCGACAAAGCCATCACGCTGTGGCCGCAGCTGGAAGCCTATCTGCAACAGGGTATTTTTGAAAAAGCCGACTGGGAAAGTTCGATCCAGATGCTGGAGTATATTTTCCCGCAGGCGTAATCAGGATAGAGGGCGAACGTTATGGCGCAACACGGCGCATTAGCCACGCTAAAAGATCTGGCCGAGAAGGAAGTGGATACTGCCGCCCAGCAGCTTGGCGCCATGCGCCGCGGGCATCAGCAGGCTGAAGAGCAGCTGAAGATGTTGATTGACTATCAGCATGAGTATCGCACTAACCTCAACAGCGATATGACCCAGGGCATCGGCAGCCAGCGCTGGATCAACTATCAGCAGTTTATCCAGACCCTGGAGAAAGCGATCGATCAGCATCGTCATCAGCTGGATCAGTGGCACAACAAAGTCGACAAGGCGCTGAATTTCTGGCGCGAAAAGAAGCAGCGTTTACAGGCCTGGCAGACGTTACAGGATCGCCAGCTTACCGCCGCCGCCCTTGCCGAAAACCGTCTCGATCAGAAAAAAATGGATGAGTTCGCCCAGCGCGCATCAATGAGGAAACCGGAATGATCACAGTGCAACAACTGCTTTCGAGCGATACCGAGCTTGCTGGCAGCGCCCGCGGCGGGAAAGCCGCCGATGGCGCGCAGGACTTTCTTGCCCTGCTGACGGGGGCATTAACCGATGCGCCGGGGCTGGGCAAAGAAGCAGGACTGACGCTCAATGATTTGCACGCCGCAGGCGCTAAGCTGCCGAAAGTGGGCCTGACCGCGGACGCAGAAGGCAAAGAAACCGGCAAACTGGCAGAGCTGCTGGCGCGGTCTGAGATCGTCACCGGCGACGACAGCGCACCACTGGCCGCCCTGCCAGGGCTAACCAGCGGTCTGCTGCCTACCTCCAAAGGCGAGGTGCTGAAAACGCTGGTTCAGGCCGTCAAAGAAGCCGACAGCAAAACCGACCTCAGCGACGAAGAGCTGGCCGGATTAAGCGCCTTAATGGCGATGCTGCCGCACCAGCAGACGGCAACCACCGCCGCGCCTAAACCGGTGAAGGCTGATGCGCTCGGGATCCAGACCACGCCTGCGAGCAACAGCCGCCAGCCGGCACTGGATACCGATGCATTGCGCAGTGCAAAAACCGTCGCCCAGGATAAAGATGCAGCGTTAGTCTCGAATACGCAGCTGAACCCAGCGATGGCGGCCACCGTCAACAAACAGGACGCAGAGAGCACGCCATCACCGAGCGGCCCAACCGCCACGATGGCCCCGATCCTCAGCAGCCAGTCGTCTGCCGCGCCAGCGCCTGCCGCAGTCCCGGTGGTGAGCGCGCCGCTCGGCAGCGGTGAGTGGCAGCAGACTGTCAGCCAGCACATCACTTTGTTTACCCGTCAGGGCCAGCAGAGCGCCGAACTGCGCCTGCACCCGGAAGATCTGGGTCAGATCCAAATTTCGCTTAAACTGGATGATAACCAGGCGCAGCTGCAGATGGTGTCAGGTCATAGCCATGTGCGTGCTGCACTGGAGGCGGCTCTGCCGATGCTGCGTACCCAGCTGGCGGAAAACGGTATCCAGCTGACGCAAAGCAACATCAGCAGCGAAAACTTCAGCGGCCAGCAGCACGCTGCGTCTCAGCAACAGCAGCATGCGTCCCGCTCCGGTAATCAGGGCGGATTTGACGAAGAGAGCGATGAACTGCTGGCCACCCCGGCCTCGCTGCAGTCCGTGGCGCGTGGAAACGGCGCCGTGGATATCTTCGCGTAAACGCCAGAGGTAGCGTGATTATCCCCGTCTTTTCCACCCTTTGACGGTGACAGGACACGGGATAATCATCTTATTAGCAGTCCCGAAACAGGAAGCACGCATCAGATGACTGACTCCGTTATCACCAAAAAAAGTAAGCGTTCCATCTGGATCCCGCTGCTGGTGTTAATTACGCTCGCCGCCTGCGCTACTGCGGGCTACAGCTACTGGCGTATGAACAAAGCGCCTTCTGCCGAAGCCAAAGTCGAGCCGCTACCACCTGCCGCACCGGTCTTTTTCGCGCTGGATACGTTTACCGTTAACCTGGGTGACGCGGAACGCGTGCTGTACGTGGGGATTACGCTGCGTCTGAAAGACGACGCGACCCGTGCGCGCCTGAGTGAGTACCTGCCGGAAGTGCGCAGCCGTCTGCTGCTGCTGTTCGCACGCCAGGATGCTTCCCAGCTCTCGACCGATGAAGGTAAGCAGAAGCTGGTAGACGCCATTAAGCAAACGCTGGCCGCCCCTCTGGTGAGTGGTCAACCTAAGCAGGAAGTCACTGACGTTCTGTATACAGCCTTTATTTTGCGGTAACGACATGGGCGACAGTATTCTTTCACAGGCGGAAATCGATGCGCTGCTCAACGGCGACAGCGATAAGAGCGATGAACCCGCACCGGGTTCGGCGGGCGAAAGCAATATTCGCCCCTACGATCCTAATACGCAGCGCCGCGTGGTACGCGAACGGCTTCAGGCGCTGGAGATCATCAACGAACGTTTTGCCCGTCAGTTCCGTATGGGGCTGTTTAACCTGCTGCGCCGTAGCCCGGATATCACCGTCGGGGCGATCCGCATTCAGCCGTATCATGAGTTTGCCCGCAACCTGCCGGTGCCAACTAACCTGAACTTGATCCACCTGAAACCGCTGCGCGGCACCGGCCTGTTCGTGTTTTCGCCGAGCCTGGTGTTTATCGCGGTGGATAACCTGTTCGGCGGCGACGGACGTTTCCCGACCAAAGTTGAAGGCCGCGAGTTCACCCATACCGAACAGCGGGTCATCAACCGGATGCTGAAGCTGGCACTGGAATCCTACAGCGACGCGTGGAAAGCCATTAACCCGCTGGAAGTGGAGTATGTCCGTTCCGAGATGCAGGTGAAGTTCACGAACATCACCACCTCGCCAAACGACATCGTGGTCAACACCCCGTTCCACGTGGAGATCGGCAACCTGACCGGCGAGTTCAACATCTGCCTGCCGTTCAGCATGATTGAGCCGCTGCGCGAAGTGCTGGTGAACCCGCCGCTGGAAAACTCCCGTAATGAAGACCAGAACTGGCGTGAGAACCTGGTCCGCCAGGTACAGCACTCTCAGCTGGAGCTGGTGGCGAATTTTGCCGATGTGCCGCTGCGCCTGTCACAGATCTTAAAATTAAAACCCGGCGACGTGCTGCCGATCGATAAACCCGATCGCATCATTGCCCATGTGGATGGCGTGCCTGTCCTGACCAGCCAGTACGGCACCGTGAACAATCAATACGCGCTACGCGTTGAGCACTTGATCAACCCGATTTTGAATTCTCTGAATGAGGAACAGCCCAAATGAGTGATATGAACAATCCGTCCGATGACAATAACGGAGCAATGGACGATCTGTGGGCTGAGGCATTAAACGAGCAAAAAGCACCGGCCAGCAAAAGCGTGGCCGATGCGGTGTTCCAGCAGCTGGGCGGCGGCGACGTCAGCGGCACGCTGCAGGATATCGATCTGATTATGGATATCCCGGTCAAGCTGACCGTGGAGCTGGGCCGCACCCGGATGACCATTAAAGAGCTGCTGCGCCTGACCCAAGGTTCGGTGGTGGCGCTCGATGGCCTCGCCGGTGAGCCGCTGGACATCCTGATCAACGGCTACCTGATTGCCCAGGGTGAAGTGGTGGTGGTTGCCGATAAATACGGCGTGCGTATCACCGACATCATCACCCCATCCGAACGTATGCGTCGTCTGAGCCGTTAAGCATGAACACCCAGGCCACCGTCTCTCAACCCTCTGCGGTACCCGGTTCGCCGCTGCTGCAGGTCAGCGGTGCGCTGCTGGGGATTATTGCCTTTATTTTGATTGCTGCGTGGCTGGCAAAACGCGTCGGGCTGGCGGGAAAAACCGCCGGAGCACGCGGTCTGAAACTGTGCGCCAGCACTTCGTTAGGTCCACGCGAGCGGGTGGTGATTGTTGAAGTTGACGACGCCCGGCTGGTGTTGGGTGTGACGGCCTCTCAGATTAACCTGCTACACACCTTGCCCCCTGCGCCCGTCGTTGACGACAGCCGCACCGATGTTGCACCGGATTTTCAGTCGGTGATGAAGAGTTTGCTTAAGCGTTCCGGGAGATCGTGATGCGCCCTGTGTTGTCCCTTACGCTTGCAGGTCTTGCCCTGTTTGCCCCTGCCGTGTCTGCCCAACTGCCGGGCCTGATTTCTACGCCGATGGCCGGTGGCGGCCAAAGCTGGTCTCTGCCGATCCAGACGCTGGTGTTCATCACCTCGTTGACCTTTATCCCGGCCATCCTGCTGATGATGACCAGCTTCACCCGCATCATTATCGTGTTTGGCTTGCTGCGTAACGCGCTGGGTACGCCCTCCGCGCCGCCGAATCAGGTGCTGCTGGGTCTGGCGCTGTTTTTGACCTTTTTCATTATGTCCCCGGTGATCGACAAGATTTATGTCGATGCCTACCAGCCGTTCAGCGAAGAGAAGATCTCGATGCAGGAAGCGATGGAGAAAGGGGCGCAACCGCTGCGTGAATTTATGCTGCGTCAGACCCGTGAAGCGGATCTGGCCCTGTTTGCCCGCCTCGCCAATGCCGGGCCGATGCAAGGACCGGAAGCAGTGCCGCTGCGCATCCTGCTGCCGGCTTACGTCACCAGCGAGCTTAAAACCGCTTTCCAGATCGGCTTTACCATTTTTATTCCGTTTTTGATTATCGACCTGGTGATCGCCAGCGTCCTGATGGCGCTGGGGATGATGATGGTGCCCCCGGCAACCATTGCCCTGCCCTTTAAGCTGATGCTGTTTGTACTGGTGGATGGCTGGCAGTTGCTGGTCGGTTCGCTGGCGCAAAGTTTCTACAGTTAAGGAGCGCGCAATGACCCCTGAATCGGTAATGATGATGGGCACGGAAGCGATGAAAGTTGCGATTGCCGTTGCCGCTCCTCTGTTGATGGTGGCGCTGGTCACCGGCCTGATTATCAGTATTTTGCAGGCCGCCACGCAGATAAACGAAATGACCCTTTCGTTTATCCCGAAAATTATCGCCGTGTTTGTGGCGATCATTATCGCCGGGCCGTGGATGCTGAACCTGCTGCTGGATTACATGCGTAATCTGTTCACCAACCTGCCTTACATCATCGGCTGACTGACGGATGCTGCACTTTACCAGCGACCAATGGATGCACTGGCTGAGCCTCTATTTCTGGCCTTTGCTGCGCGTGCTGGCATTGATCTCTACTGCGCCTATCTTCAGCGAACGCATGGTGCCAAAGCGGGTGAAAATCGCCCTCGGGATCGTCATCACCATTCTCATCGCCCCGACGCTGCCGCCGGTTAACGTGCCAATATTTTCCCCTGCCGCCCTGTGGCTGGGGCTGCAGCAGATCCTGATTGGCGTGGCGCTCGGTTTTACCATGCAGTTCGCCTTTGCGGCTATCCGTACGGCGGGGGAACTGATCGGGTTACAGATGGGCCTGTCGTTTGCGACCTTCTTTGATCCTGCCAGCCATCTCAACATGCCGGTGCTGGCGCGTATCATCGATATGCTGGCTCTGCTGCTGTTCCTGACGTTCGACGGGCATCTGTGGTTGCTGTCGATGCTGGCGGACACCTTCCATACGCTGCCCATTGGCGGCGACCCGGTGAACAGTAACGCATTTATGTCCCTGACCCGCGCGGCGGGGCTGATCTTCCTCAACGGCCTGATGCTGGCGCTGCCGGTCATCACCCTGCTGCTGACCATCAACCTGGCGCTCGGTTTGCTGAACCGTATGGCGCCGCAGCTCTCAGTGTTTGTGATTGGCTTCCCTGTCACGCTGACCGTCGGCATGCTGCTTATTTCTCTGCTGATGCCGATGATTGCCCCATTCTGTGAGCGACTATTCAGTGAATTATTTAATTTGCTGGCCGATATTATTAAAGAGCTCCCGGCGAAATAAATACCCCTGCACTTTATCCTGCTTCTCTGAGGATATTCCTAAAATAAATTATGAGAATCATCCGGCAGGATATATCTGGCGCGGGTTAATTGTTTCCACGCGCCTCACAATACTCAACATTTACTTTACTTTAAGATGATTCCTGGCAAATTATACGTAACTTTACGGGATAGTGAGTTCGCCTGAAAGTCCTTGTTATGCGCGCAGGTAATTTAATTATTTTATCCCGTTTGGTTGTTTAAGAATTATCGGGCAGTGGGTGAATTATCGTTATACATTGAGTGAGGGTATGCCATGTCAACGATCATTATGGATTTATGCAGTTACACCCGGTTAGGGTTAACCGGGTATCTGAACAGCAGGGGGGTAAAAAAACGAGACATCAACGATGTACACACCGTTGACGAACTCGCCGCCGCATGCGACCAGTTCACGCCTGGTGTGGTGTTTATTAATGAGGACTGTTTCATTCACGACCCCGCCAACAGTCAGCAAATAAAGCAGATCATTAATCAACATCCCGCAACCTTGTTTATTGTGTTTATGGCTATTGCCAATCTCCATTTCGATGAATATTTACGGGTACGTCAGAATCTTCTTATTAGTTCGAAGTCCATTACGCCCGAGTCACTGGATGATTTGTTGGGCGATTATTTAAGTAAAGAAATAAACAATCACGCTGAGAAATTTCCGACATTATCATTGAGCCGTACCGAATCGAGTATGCTGCGGATGTGGATGGCGGGTCAGGGTACGATCCAGATTTCCGACCAGATGAATATCAAGGCGAAGACCGTTTCGTCACATAAGGGAAATATTAAAAGGAAAATAAAAACGCATAATAAGCAGGTGATCTACCATGTGGTGCGCCTGACCGACAATGTGACCAACGGTATTTTTGTTAATCTGCGCTGATTCGCGCCCTGAGGTTGTTCCCTAATCTCTGGCTACGCCAGAGATTCTTCTATTACGGCCGTACGCGTCGGGTCAGCCAGATGCCGCCCGACACGCCAGCGACTACTCGACGCTTTCGACAAAAATACCGTCAGGATGGCCAACCTCGTTAAAGAACCAGATACCGAGCGGATAGTCTTCCAGCGAGACCAGGTACATAACCCCTTCACTAAACTGCTCAATAGCCAGCACAACACCCGAACGGCGTGGCCCGCCGTCTGTTTTAACGGTAACCCGATCGTTGACCTTCATAGATTCCTCCTGTGGTTTTGAGCCAGTGTAGAACAAAACGCGAAAACTGGCAGCGCCTTCTCCGCGCGACTGACGCTTTAATCAGCGGTCTATACTTATAGCTGAATTCGGTGAAGAGAGGAATGCACGATGAAGACTGCTAAAGAGTACAGCGAAACGGCAAAACGTGAGGTCAATGTGGATGTCGATGCCCTGCTCGCGGCCATTAATGAGATTAGCGAAAGCGAGGTGCGCCGCGTTGAGGATGACCCTTATCACGTGCGGGTCAACGACCGAGATTACCACACCTGGCGGGAGCTGGCAGAGGCGTTTGAACTTGATATCCACGATTTTAGCGTGTCAGAAGTGAATCGCTGAGGCGAAAAAAATCCCGGTCATGGGGTGACCGGGATGAAACTTGCTTAAGCAAGAAGCACTTGTAAATTCGTTACATCAGGAAATCTGATGTCGGACAAACCTTATCCGCAAAAAATTTGTAAGACAAGGATATATTTACAATATGAATAGGAAAAACTCAGATATGCGATTTAGGTTATGGTTACGGATAGGGGCCGGGCCGGTAGCTGAGCGGTAACGGTCCCAGTTTGTATACTTAGCCGCCTCTCTTTTTTTAAGAATATTCCTAATCAACCCTCATCATACACGGGAGATAACATGCCATCACTTCAGGATCCCCTGCTTGTTTACAGCGATCTGGACGGCACCCTGCTGGATATTCATACCTACAGCTGGGAACCCGCTGCCGGCTGGCTGGAAACCCTGCAGGATAATCAAATCCCGGTCATTTTATGCAGCAGTAAAACGGCGGCAGAGATGCTGGCGATCCAGAGCGACCTCGGGCTCGACGGTCTGCCCTTTATTGCCGAAAACGGCGCGGTGATCCAGCTTGACGTCCGCTGGGACGATCATCCCGACGCGCCCCGGTTAATCAACGGCACTCCGCACACAGAGATTGTTAACATCATCAATCAGCTGCGCAGCCGCGACGGCTACAAGTTCACCAGCTTTGACGATGTGGACGTGCGGGTGATTGGCGAGTGGACCGGGCTGAATAATGAAAGAGCGGCGCTGGCGCAGCTGCACGAAGCCTCAGCCACGCTCATCTGGCGCGACAGCGACGAAAAAATGGCGGAGTTTGAGGCGGCGCTGGTGCAGCTGGGTCTGAAGTTTGTGCAGGGGGCCCGCTTCTGGCACATCCTCGACGCGCGCGGCGGTAAGGATCAGGCGATTAACTGGCTCAACGCCCAGTACCTTCAGCGCGAGGGCACACTGCCTACAACCCTCGGGCTGGGGGACGGGCCAAACGACGCGCCGCTGCTGGACAGCGTAGACTTTGCCGTGGTGGTCAAAGGCATTAACCGCCACGGCATCCAGCTAAAAAAAGAGAGCCCGGAACGGGTTTACCATACCCAACAACCCGGCCCGGCGGGCTGGCGTGAAGGCCTGGATCACTTTATCGGCTCCTGAGACACCACCTGATTACGTCCACGCTGTTTCGCCTGGTACAGACGGGCGTCAGCGATGGACTGCAGTTGTTCAAAATCGTAATTCCCGCTTTCCTGCGCGCTGCTGACGCCAATCGAGACGCTAATGCGCGTTGTCCGGCTCTTTTTTACCAGAATTTCGCGACGGTAGATGCGCGCGCGAATGCGCTCCGCAATCTGTGCGGCCTCTTCCAGAGAGGTGTCCGGGAGCACAATGCAAAACTCTTCGCCCCCCACGCGCCCGGCGACATCGCCCTCGCGGATGGTGCTGGTAATTAGCCCGGCCGCGTGGGTCAGCACTTTATCCCCCGCCTGGTGGCCAAACTTGTCATTCACATTTTTGAAATAGTCCAGATCCAGCTGCATTACCGAATAGGGTTGCTTCAACTGCTGGCATTTGAGCGCCAGCGCCTGCGCACGCTCAAACAGTGCGCCGCGGTTATTCATGCGCGTCAGGGGATCGTGCCACGCCTGCCACTGCAGCGACTGCTGCATCGTCGACATATTGCCGACCGTACGACGGATCACCAGCCACGAGCCGATCAGCATGCTGGTAAACAGCAGCCACAGCAGGGCCAACGCAATACTGATGCTGCCAAAATCACCCCGAGCCCCTTCGCTGAGCGTATGCATGCGCAGCAGCACCCCCTCAAAGTGGTCGAGATTCTGCCAGTTGACGTAGCGGCTGCCCACGCGCATGACGCCGTGAGTATTTTCCTCACGCGCATGGGCAATTTGCGCCATTTCACGCGCGTCGAAGCGGTAGACGTTGCTGGCATCACTCACCGACGTCGCAAGCAGGTTAAAACGGTTATCGTAAAGCTGATACTCCCCTTCCCCGCGCCCGTTCACCGCATCCTGTAATAGATGCTTGAGGGTGGAGAAGGAAAAATCGATCGCCAGCACGCCGTACCAGTAGCGCTTAAAATCGACCGGCACGCTGACGGTGACGGTCTGCCCGTTTTCGGCTTCGGCCTGCGCGGGTTGCGTAAACCAGCGCACGCTGCGCGACGGGTTGTCACGTTCCGTCTGCCCGACATACCACGGGCGGGTCACCAGTTGATAGTAGCGGGCGGTAATGTCATCCCGCCAGTCGGTGGGATCGGTGGAAACGTAAAAACCGGCACGCGAGACGTAGGTGACTTTCTTCACCAGCCGTTCCGGGGACGAGATCCGCAGCAGATAGCCCACTTCGAAGGCCGCGCTCAACTCATTAACAATCTGCGTGTCGTCGCGCTGCAAGGCCGTGGATTGTTCAACAAAGGCATCGGACACGCCATTGACCGGCAGGGTGCGCCGCTCATCGAACGTGAGTTGCCAGAAGGGTTTATCGCGCAGGCTGTTGAAGCGGGATACGGTGTCGCGCAGCACGGTAGAAGCCAGCGGCGCCTCAAGCGCGTCATACATACCGTTGCGAAAAAAAAGCAGTTTTTCGACGCTGAATTCCAGTTGACGATCCAGCGAGTTGACCACGTTCTCCAGATGATTGCGCTGGCTGGCGGCGTAGGCATCTTCCAGCACCACTACCTCACGCCAGGTCAGCAACGTGGAGAAAATGAGGACAGAGATGAAGCAAATATTAACAATCCGGCCCGGCTGAATACGGTGACGCGCCAGAAAAGATTCTTTTCTCACAACGTTGTCGTGCTGCACAAACACTCCATGAAAGCCACCAGCGCCATCCGCGCGACATGAACAAGATATTACACTCTGTAGCGATTATAGCGCACAAAAACGCCCGGCAATGCCGGGCGTAGCGTGACTTAAGCCTGATCGTGGCGTCGGGAATGGTCACCAGGCTGAAGCTCATCTTCATGAAACGCTTCGCGCTTGATACCGTAACCCTCATACCAGCGACACTCCACCATTCCACTGGCAAAGCCGGTCACCACCATATTTGGGCCGCCGTTTTTTGGCTTAACTTCATCGCTGACCAGAAAGACCATAACCGCCTCCTTTATCAGTGTGAAACTGTATCAATTTAGACGAGGATTAACCGTTATGCCTGGTATCAGCGCTGTTTTTTAATGTGACTTACCCCGCATTTTTGCCACGAGTTTCACCGCCGCAACGACAACGGCCCCGACGATGAAACCGATCACCAGGTGCAATAGGGTCGGCAGGATTGCGCCGACAAACGCGCCCTGCTGCGCAGCCATCTGCTCGATCGCATGGTGCAGCGAGGCAATACCGTGAACGATAATCCCGCCGCCGACCAGGAACATGGCCACCGTGCCAATCACCGACAGCGATTTCATCAGCCAGGGGGCCACCACCAGTAGCCCTTTACCGATCATCTTCGCCAGCGTGCTGGTTTTTTCGCTGAGCCAGTAGCCAACATCATCCAGCTTGACGATGATCCCCACCAGGCCGTAAACCCCCACGGTGACCACGAGCGCGATGCCAGAAAGCACCAGCACCTGATTCAGCAGCGGTGCATCCGCCACAATCCCCAGCGTAATGGCGACAATTTCTGCCGAGAGGATAAAATCGGTGCGGATTGCGCCCTTAATTTTATCGCGCTCAAAGCTCACGGGATCCTGGGAGGCCAACGCTTCCAGACGCTGCTGGCGTGCGGCCGGGCTCTCTTTTTCTTTACGCGATTCGAAGGTGTGCAGCACTTTCTCCACCCCTTCAAAACAGAGAAACGCGCCGCCAATCATCAACAGCGGCGTAATGGCCCACGGGATAAAGGCGCTGATTAACAGCGCCAGCGGCACGAGGATCACTTTATTGATCATCGACCCTTTGGCTACCGCCCATACCACGGGCAGCTCACGGTTGGCGCGCACGCCAGAAACCTGCTGCGCATTCAGGGACAGGTCATCCCCCAGCACCCCAGCGGTCTTCTTGGCCGCCAGTTTCCCCATGACCGAAATATCGTCCAGCAGCGTGGCGATATCATCCAGCAATGTTAATAAACTACTTCCCGCCAAAATGAGATTCCTTCTTTTTTGTTAGTAACCTGAACAGTATGGAGTAAAAGCTGGCGACCCGAAACCACCCAGCTTAAGTCAACAATTAATTCACATCATCGATACAATTAAAGGACTCGCCAGCGTGATAGTTTTCACGTTAACTATATGCGACCTTTTTAATTCGCCGTGAGGGAGTATGCGTTTCAGGCACTTATTACCATTAATGAGCGCGCTATTTGCGCTGTATATCATCTGGGGTTCCACCTACTTTGTGATTCGTATTGGCGTGCAGAGCTGGCCACCGCTGATGATGGCCGGGGTGCGATTTCTCTCGGCGGGCGTGCTGCTACTGGCGTTCCTGTTGCTGCGCGGGCATAAGCTGCCGCCACTGCGGCCGCTGCTCAACGCCGCTCTGATTGGCGTTCTGCTGCTGGCTGTCGGTAACGGCTTTGTCACCGTCGCTGAACATCAGGACGTGCCGTCCGGCATCGCCGCGGTGGTTGTGGCTACGGTGCCGCTGTTTACACTGTGCTTCAGCCGCCTGTTTGGCATCAAAACGCGCAAACTGGAGTGGCTCGGGATCGCCATCGGGATGGTGGGCATTATTTTGCTCAACAGCGGCGGCAACCTCAGCGGCAATCCGTGGGGCGCCCTGCTGATCCTGATTGGCTCCATGAGCTGGGCGTTTGGCTCGGTGTACGGTTCACGTATTGAGTTGCCGACCGGCATGATGGCCGGGGCCATTGAGATGGTGACCGCCGGGATTGTCCTGCTGGCGGCCTCGCTGCTGGCGGGCGAGAAACTGACGGCGATGCCTGACCTGTCGGGCTTCCTGGCAGTGGGTTATCTGGCGATTTTCGGCTCGGTGATAGCGATTAACGCCTATATGTTCCTGATCCGCAACGTCTCTCCGGCGGTCGCCACCAGCTATGCCTATGTCAACCCGGTGGTGGCAGTGCTGCTCGGAACCGGACTCGGCGGGGAATCGCTCTCATCCGTGGAGTGGATGGCGCTGGGGATTATTATTATGGCGGTGGTGCTGGTAACGTTAGGCAAGTATCTGCTCCCGGCTAAACCGGTGGTGACGCCGTGCCAGGCGGAGAAACCCTAAGCGGGCGAATGCCCAGCGTGTCGATCTGCGCGGTGGCACCGCCGCTGCAGATCCACTCTTCCAGCCGCTCCATTAGCGCCGTGTCATCCAGCTTCAGCCTGCCGCGCAGCGCGCACTCCCACACCACCAGCACCCGCCAGCCTTGCTGATGCAGCAAGTCGATATCGCGCCGATCGCGGAGCACATTTTTGCCAATCTTCTCGAGCCAGAAATCGGTACGGGTTGCCGGGACTTTAAACAGATAGCAGTCGTGGTGATGCCAGAAGCAGCCGTGGGTGAAGATCACACCCTGGCCGCTATCGATGACGAAATCAGGACGCCCGGGCAGGCTGGCATCCTGCACCCGAAACGCAATACCGAGCTGGGTTAACAGCGCCGCCAGCCGTTTCTCAATGGCGGTATCACGCGTGCCAATGGCGCGCATGTTCTTGCTGCGGGTAGCTTTACTGTGCACATCCGTCATTGACGGCCTCGTCCTGGCGCTGCTGCACGGCCTGCAGGATCCGCGACTCCAGCAGTCGGGCCACCGCCGCAAAGGCCGGAACCACAACCGAGTTACCAAACTGGCGATAGGCCTGGGTGTCCGACACCGGGATGCGGAACTGATAGCCCTGCGGCGTTTCAAAGCCCATCAGGCGCGCGCACTCCCGGGGCGTCAGGCGACGCGGACGGTGACGCTGGTTGTGCGGATCGTCAAAATCACGCTCGCCGAGCGCTTTATCCCAGCCTCTGTCGACCAGGATCTCGGCGCCATCTTTGTAGTAGCGTGCCGACAGTGTGCGGGCGACGCTATTGGGATTGGTGGGGTCCACCATCCCGAAGCCAAAGCCGTTGCCTTTCGCCTGATGCTTTTTCGCATAGCGATACAGGTACTTCCACAGCACCGGCGTGAGAATAAATTTGGCGTCCACCGCCGGCTCGAGTAGATCGGCGATGGTGGGTCGGCGGACGGGCCACAGCGCCGGAAGATCGCGCAGGCTGAAACCGTTGCTCAGTTCGAGATCGCGGCGGAAACCCACCAGGATAATGCGCTCGCGGTGCTGAGGCAGAAAATGTTTGCCGTCGACAATTTTCGGATCGTCGGGTCCGCTCTCCCCGGCATCGGCCACGTCATAGCCCAAATCGTCCAGCGTCTGCATGATGATACGGAATGTTTTCCCACCGTCATGGCTCTTCAAATTTTTAACGTTTTCGAGAACAAAGACAGCCGGACGGCGGGCATCGATGATGCGCGCTACGTCGAAGAACAGCGTGCCCTGGGTGTCGCAAGCAAAGCCGTGCGCGCGGCCCAGCGCGTTCTTTTTCGACACGCCCGCCAGCGAAAAGGGCTGACACGGAAAGCCCGCCAGCAGCACATCGTGCGCCGGAATGGCGCTGCGGATGTGCCCTGCCGCCTCGGCATCGGTCACGCCGCTCTGATGACTGAGCGTCACCTCACGAATATCTTCGTTGAACTGATGGGCCTGCGGATCGCAGTACCAGTTGGCTTTGTAAGTCCGCACCGCATGTTTGTTCCACTCGCTGGTAAACACGCACTGGCCGCCAATCGCCTCAAAGCCATGACGGATCCCGCCAATCCCGGCGAACAGATCGACAAAGCGAAAGGCATACTGCGGATGATGGGCCGGAGGACGGGGCAGCAGGTTTTGCAAGAAGCTAAACTCGCCGTCACTGAGGCGCTGGCCTGCGCGATCGCTGGTGACCAGCCGCTTAATAATCGCCGGGCTCCAGTGGCTCTCGCCCTGCGCATTGAGTTGATTTGCCAGCGACCTGGCATCGTAAATTTCCAGCAGTTGACACAACAACGCCTGAACCGACGCCGTTGATTTCTCTGCCAGCGCAAGCGTGGACTCCGTCACTGATACATTTTCCTGCATACATTTAACCGGCCAAAAGGGACTCAAAACAGAGTAACACAGAAAGGCACTACAGACTGCCGCCGAAACGCCGCAACACCGCGCTGTCGATACCCTGACAATCACCGCCCAGCTCGGCGCTGAGCTTGGCCATAAACTGGATCAGAAAGTCGGCATTATGCTGCGCAAGCGCCTTTCCGGCAGCGGTTTGCATGGTATCGGGCAGGCGTAACAACTTGGTCTGGAAATGGTCGAGCGCAAATGCCCGATCATCCAGCTCGCGCCTGTCAGCAAAGGGATCGTTCGCATCGAATAGCGCAACGCCCAGCGCACCGGACACGGCAAATACGCGCGCCAGGCCAATCGCCCCGAGCGCTTCAAGCCTGTCGGCATCCTGCACAATTTTGGCTTCCAGCGTTTGCGGAGCAATCCCGGCACTGAAGCTGTGCGCTTCGATGGCGTGCAGAGTGGCGGCATAATGCTGGTCCGGGAAGTCAGGGAAATGCTCACGGAGGATAGCGCGCGTCTTTTCTGCCGCCAGCTGCGAGGAACGACCGCGCTGAGGGTGGTTTTTTGGCAGGCTGACGATATCGTGAAAATAACAGGCCGCCAAAATTGCCAGCCCGTCGACCGGCTGGTTCACCATTAACTGCTGTGACGTCTGCCAGACGCGGCGGAAATGCGAAACATCATGAGCCGCATCCTCCGCGGGATGATGCGCCGCCAGCCAGGTTTCAAAGCGTTGCTGCCACTGAACGAGGTCCATAGTACTTTCCACAAAAAGGAAAACCGTACAATAGCAATTATTTAGTTTTCTGCCACATCGCGGGGTCGGGTATACCAGGCAATCGCCCCGAGGATCAGCCCCACCGCCCCCAGCAGCAGAAATCCGAGCAGCGCCCCCAGCCATTTGCCCGCTGTCGATCCCACCTCACCGTCTATAATTGGGCCCGATACCGCGTTAACTTTACTGATCACCCAAAAATAATGGCCCATCGCCCAGATGAAATACCCGCAAAAAGCGTAGAACACCCACAGGGCAAGTTTGCCCCCCAGGCTGCGATTGTGCTTTTTTTCCATGATGTTCGTCCTTGCCACTCTCACATCGCTATTTTAAACCGTGAAATAAATCACATTTTTCAATCTTGCGCACCTTTTGCTGACGATCCCCACCGGTCAGTTTGCGTTAAGTTGATCTTCGGCAAGTTTTGATTGATGGTGATTATTGTTTCGCCACATTTATTCATCTGAACAGAATTCCTGATAAGAAAAGGATAAAGAGGATTATTTCGCTCTCGTTTAACGGCTAAAGCGTTTTAATTCACCGGGTCGCTGTGTAATGATAAATCGGTTACGTGCTTTTTTAACTTCGCTCATTTAATGCTGTTTTATGCGCTATTATCCTTCGCCCGATTTTAATCGGGATTTTTTTCGCCCGTCTGACGACGAAAATACATAATCAATGAAAATGCTTTTAAGGTATTGATAAATATTCAATATAAATATCAATACACATGAAATACGCCTGAAATTAATCTATCAAAAAAACATATAAAGACATCATTGTTCATATTTAGAAATAATCTAAATGATATCGTTACATTTATTATTGAACGATCAAAACCCCGACTGAAATAGTATCTACCCGTAACCCGGAGGGGGTTATTTATATTCATAAAGTTAATATATAAAAGGGAATATATAATGAAAAGAAAAGTTTTGGCCGTCCTCGTACCTGTTTTATTAAGCGCTGGCGCAGCAAATGCTGCTGAGATCTACAACAAAAACAGCAACAAGTTAGACCTCTATGGGAAAATGGTCGGTAAGCATATCTGGAACAGCAGCGGTGATAACAACAGCGATAACGTTGATGACTCCTATGCCCGTTTCGGCATCAAAGGCGAAACACAGATTAGCAACGAACTGACCGGTTTTGGTCAGTTTGAGCACAACCTGAACGCCAGCGCCCCGGAAGGCCAACAGGATGAAAGCACCCGTCTGTCTTTCGCTGGCCTGAAGTTTGGTGATTTTGGCTCCTTCGATTACGGTCGCAACTACGGCGTGGCCTATGACGCCGGCGTATACACCGATATGTTCGTGGAATGGGGTGCAGATTCTTGGGTCACCACCGACAACTTTATGACCGGCCGTACCACGGGCGTGGCAACCTACCGTAATTCTGACTTCTTCGGCGAAGTTGAAGGTCTGGACTTTGCGCTGCAATACCAGGGCAAAAACCACGACGATCAGGTGAAGAAAGCCAACGGCGATGGCTACAGCACTTCCCTGAGCTACACCTTCGACGGCTTCAGCGTGGTCGGCGTATACGGCAAATCTGACCGTACTGATATGCAGTCCGCAGATGGCTACGGCGATACGGCAGAAATCTGGTCACTGGCGGCAAAATACGATGCCAATGACATCTATGCCGCCGTGCTGTACGGTGAATCCCGCAATATGACATGGACTGGCAACACGATTGGTTTTGCCAACAAAACCCAGAACGTTGAAGCGGTTGTCCAGTATCAGTTTGATTTCGGCCTGCGCCCTTCCCTCGGCTATGTCTATTCCAAAGGCAAAGATCTGGGTGCCAAAAATGGCGTCGGCGGCGTGGATGCCGATCGTGTCAACTATATCGAAGCGGGTGCCTGGTACTACTTCAACAAAAACATGAACGTCTACAGTGCGTATAAGTTCAACCTGCTGGACGACGAAGACGCGGCGATCACCGGTTCCGACACCGACGACCAGTTCGTGATGGGTATTGTCTACCAGTTCTGATTGGCTAAAATCCCCTTCAAGCCCGCTGCAACGCGGGCTTTTTTCGTTATTCCTCTGCCCCATCCCCTTGTACAACCTTTACATAGCTTTAACAAATTCCCTGCATCAGCGATAATGCCCCCTTTCCGCCCTGCCTGGAGTTTCAATGCGCGATTTGCCGCCCGTCACCACCCCGCACAAGCGCCCAATGAAACTGAACACCCTGGTCACCCTGATGGTGTACGGTGTGACCGGCTGTATATTGCTGGTGATCTTCGCGCTCTATTTTGCGCAAATCACCAAAGCCACCCGCGATGGGGTACGGGATACCGCGCTGGCCGTCGCCAGAACTCTGGCCGACAGCCCGGCAGTGATCCACGGCTTGTCCCTCCCTCCGCAGAGCAACGTTATCCAGCCTGTCGCCCTCGCGGTTATGCAGCGTAATAACCTGCTGTTTGCCGTGGTCACCGATATGCAGGGGATCCGCTATTCCCATCCTGACAGCACACTGCTCGGCAAAGCCTTTATTGGTGAGGATCTGCGGCCCGCGCTCGAGGATAAAGAGAATGTCGCCATTAACCACGGGGTACTCGGCGAGGCACTGCGTGTCTTTACGCCGGTGTATAACGCTCAACGTCAGCAGATTGGGGTTGTTGCCGTGGGCATCTCCCTGCAAAAGGTGGAGCAACAAATCGCCCGCAACCGATGGGACGCCATCTGGCTGGTCCTGTTCAGCGCACTGCTTGGGGCGCTGGGCGCGTGGGGGCTGGTGCGGATGTTAAAGCGGGTGTTGTTTGGCCTCGAGCCATATCAAATTTCAGCCCTGTTTGAACAGCGGCAGGCGATGCTGCAGTCGCTGCGGGAGGGCGTCATCGCGGTCGATCGGCAGGGACATGTAACGATGGTAAACCACGCAGCCCGTCAGATCCTGAATATCAGCGGCGACGCATTCCACGATGCGCCACTGCTGGCAAACTTGCGCGAGGTGTTACGCTCTGGCCAGCCGCGCCAGGATCAGGAGCTCAACTGCCACGGCCGACTCCTGCTTTGTAACACCCTGCCGGTGCGAAGTGATCAGCAGTTGATCGGTGCCATCACCACCTTTCGCGACAAAACGGAAATCAGCCAGCTGATGCAGCGTATGGATGGAATGGTGAATTACCTCGATGCGCTGCGAACCCATTCCCATGAATTTATGAATAAGCTGCATGTGATCCTCGGTCTGCTGAACATGAAGCACTATGAGCAACTGGAGCGGTACGTCCTGCTCACCGCCAACAGTTGGCAGAACGATATCGGTGCCATCCAGCGTACTGTCAAATCGCCGGTGGTCGCCGGGTTCCTGCTCGCTAAAATCAACCGCGCCAGAGAGTCCGGTTGCCGCCTGACGCTGGCCACAGAGAGTGACGTTCCGGATAACCCGAATGAAAAGCAGGTTGCCGGGCTGGTCACCATTGTGGGGAATATAATAGAAAACGCGTTGGATGCGATGGCCGCGCAGCCCGAAGGCGAAATTAACCTGCTACTGCATTATCAGAGCGGCTGGCTCAGCGTCGAGGTGAGCGATGACGGGCCCGGCATCGACCCGCAGCAACTGAGTGTTATTTTTAATAAAGGCTTCTCCACCAAGGGAGAAAACCGCGGGGTTGGCCTGTTCCTCGCCCGTCAGCAAACCGTAAACCTGGGCGGCGAGATAGCCGTCGAATCCGAACCGGGCATGTTTACCCAATTTTTTGTGCAGATCCCGTGGGAATGTGAAAGGAAGATCGCGTGATAGATGTTTTGATTGTCGATGATGATGCCATGGTAGCCGACCTCAACCGCCAGTACGTGAGCCGGATGGAGGGTTTTCGCTGTTGTGGAATGGCAGCAACGCTCGCTGAAGCCGCCGCGGTGATTAACGATCCTGCCCGGTCGCTGGATCTGATCCTGCTCGACGTCTACATGCAAAAAGACAATGGCCTGCAGCTGCTGCCAATTGTCCGCGCCTCAGGGCGCAAAATAGATGTGATTATGATCTCGTCGGCATCCGATGCGGCAACCATTCAGACAGCCATGCACTACGGGGTGGTGGATTACTTGATCAAACCGTTTCAGTTTCCGCGTTTTGAAGAAGCGCTGATCGGCTGGTGCGAGAAGAAAAACCTGATGGATTCGCACCAGTATTATGAACAGGCTGACGTTGATCGGCTGCTGCGCGGCGGTGCGCCGGGACTGGCGGACAGTAGACGCCTGCCGAAGGGACTTACGCCGCAGACGTTGCGCACCCTGTGCCTGTGGATCGACGCGCATCAGGGGATCGAGTTTTCCACTGACGATCTGGCGAATGCGGTCAATATTTCCCGGGTCTCTTGCCGCAAATACCTGATTTGGCTGGCGCAGGTCAATATCCTGTTTACCAGCATTCACTATGGCGCAACCGGACGCCCGGTGTATCGCTATCGTCTGCAGCCCGCACAGGTAGCATTGCTCAGACAGTACTGTCACTAAGCTGATGAAAGCAATGCAACTCATTCAGGCAAACACCCTGAGTCAGTTCACATATATTGTTACGAAGCGGTAAAGCGCTGTGCCTTCTCATAATCAGAATGATAAGGTACACCACGTCCGGGAGGTCTGAGAAAAACGCGTTCGGGAAGCGTGACTGGCGAGGAAAAGTGGCGGAGAGAGGGGGATTTGAACCCCCGGTAGAGTTGCCCCTACTCTAGTTTTCGAGACTAGTCCGTTCAGCCGCTCCGGCATCTCTCCGTATTGATGGTTGCCATCATGCCAGGTAATTTGGCATTTTAACAGACCAAACCCTTTCAATTTTGTTCATGTGACGAGTTTGCGAGCAAAGCGATGATTAAATGGCCCTGGAAATCGAATGAATCCGCCCGAAGTACGGCGCTGCCGTGGGATGAGGCTCTGGCAATCCCCGTGCTCTCTACACTGTCGGATGAGGACAAGCTTCGCCTGGTCCATCTGGCCCAGCGTTTCTTACAGCAAAAACGGCTCGTTCCACTACAGGGTTTTGAACTCGACGATCGCCGAAGCACGCGCATCGCCCTGCTCTTTTGCCTGCCGGTGCTGGAACTGGGTATCGAGTGGCTGGACGGTTTCCATGAAGTGTTGATCTACCCGGCACCCTTCGTGGTGGATGACGAATGGGAAGACGACTTCGGGCTGGTTCACAATCAGCGGGTGGTCCAGTCCGGACAAAGCTGGCAGCAAGGGCCCATTATCCTCAACTGGCTGGATATTCAGGACTCGTTCGACGCCTCGGGCTTTAACCTGATCGTGCATGAAGTGGCGCACAAGCTGGATACCCGTAACGGCGATCGCGCCAGCGGTGTGCCGTTTATCGCGCTACGGGAAGTGGCAGGCTGGGAGCATGATTTACACGCGGCGATGAACAACATCCAGGATGAAATCGACCTGGTGGGGGAAAGCGCAGCCAGCATCGATGCCTACGCGGCCACCGATCCGGCCGAGTGTTTTGCCGTGCTGTCGGAATATTTCTTTAGCGCACCGGAGCTTTTCGCCCCGCGCTTCCCGGCACTGTGGCAACGTTTTTGCTATTTTTACCAGCAGGATCCGATGCAGCGTTTACGTGACAATAGCGAAGATGGCGACGATCCCGCCAATCAAGTACATTAAACCCGCATTTTGCACCTTAATTAATCAACTGAATCAGTGCGTTGAAATTAGGGTTGACACAAAATAGCGAGGCCATTAACATGCGCCTCGTTCAAACGATTCCTCTGTAGTTCAGTCGGTAGAACGGCGGACTGTTAATCCGTATGTCACTGGTTCGAGTCCAGTCAGAGGAGCCATATTAGAGAAGCCCGCTTAAGGAAACTTAAGCGGGCTTTTTGCTTTCGGGCGATACATAAAAAAATCCGGAAACGCAGCGCATTTCCGGATCCTTCACCAGGCGGCATAACATCGAGAGAAGCTACTCATTGCCCCATTGATTGAGGAACGTCGCTATCTCATCTATACGCTGCGCATTGATACCCGCTTCAGTGGCCATCTCCTGCTGCGCTTCTTCACTGATTTCTTCATTGTTCATTAAGCGGGTGAGCAGCAGCTGGAAGTAGCATGCCAGGGAATCACGCTCTGACTCGCTCACTGGCGTTGCGGATTCCGTCGCGTACTCGTCCGCGATGTCATAATATTTAATCGGTACTTCATTATTCATAAGTCGCCCCCAAGGGTTAATGTCTGTATCAGTGCTGCTTGCAGCATCCAGGGCAACAGCAGTCTGACCATGGGAGTGTACTGCGTAATGGCCTCAGATCTGACACCTTTTTGCATTTTAGCCGCTCGATGCTCGCTAAAATCGCAATGGGCAAGATTTGAGCTTTGACCATTCTGAACACGTTCTGCTTACATCAAATATCATCATCGCGCGTCTTGCCGTCCATTTAACCCGGTTATTGTTCCTTATTTTAAATTATCCTTTTGCCTGGATGAATTGAATATAACCTTCAATTTAAAAGGTTTATCTTGCCAGAAACTACCAGAATTGGATATTGACTGCACGGGCTCACGTGCTAGATTCTTCAGGCTTTTTTGGGGCTAGCCCTTTACCTGCGCGTGACAGTGAATAACGATAATAATTTTTTTCATCACCCTGTCACAACAATCCATTCCAATGGGGTAATTCAAGTCACGATCGTCAGAATAATGCAAAAAATGTATTCCCAGCACTACTTTCACCTTAACTAAAATCACGAGAATATTCTATGTCTGAACAATTGCAGAACCCAGCGATCGCCGCACAATCGAAAGTCACTACCATCAGAATTATTTATATTCTGTTCATCGTCAGCTATTTTACCGGCGGGTTGGCCGCGCTTGTTGGCGTAATTATGGCCTACGTCAATCGCTCCAGCGCAACAGAGTTTGAAAAAGAGCACCTTAACTATCTTATCAAACTGTTCTGGATAAGCCTGGTGTGGGTTATTGCTGCCTTACTGACCTGGGTATTTATCATTGGTATGATTGCCGGGATTGCCTGGTTTATCTGGTCATTAATCAAAGTGATTAAAGGTATGACCCGTCTTGGCGAAGGCAAACTGCCTAAAGCATAACGCACACGTAGGTCTGTCCCGCAAAAGTTATCGTTGGCGACATCGATAACTTTTGCGTTAATAAGGACATTAATCAAAACGACTAAATCTGATAATCCAGCACCACTTCTTCTGACTCCATCACCTGACGTTTAATCTCATCCACCGACAGCCCGGCGTTGCACAGTTCGATAAAGCGCCAGACATAGTTGCGCTGAAGCTGTCCACGCTTGAGGCCAAGCCACACGGTATTGGCATCAAACAGATGGCGGGTATCGAGTCGCACCAGGCTGCCCTGCTCGCTCTCGCCACCGGACTGTTCTGCCACCAGCCCAATGCCCAGCCCCAGCTCGACGTAAGTGCGGATCACGTCGGAATCCTGCGCACTCAGCACAATATCCGGCGTCAGCCCTTTGCGATTAAACGCTTCATCGATGCGCGAACGTCCAGTGATCCCCTGTCGATAGGTGATCAGCGGCCATCTGGCGATATCGTCCAGCGTCAAAGGGGAAATCTGTGTCAGCGGGTGGTCAACCGGCAGCAGCAGGTTGTGATGCCAGCGAAACCACGGGAAGGCCGCCAGTAGCGGGTCATTGCTCAAGCGCTCACTGGCGATCCCGATATCCGCCCCACCGTTTTGCAGCAGGACTTCGATCTCTTGCGGCGTACCCTGGATAAGCTCCAGGCGTACTTCGGGGAACAATTCCCGGAAGGCCTTGATCACCGGCGGCAGGCTGTAGCGCGCCTGAGTGTGGGTGGTCGCGATGGTCAACACGCCGGAGGCATCATTGGTGAAAAGATCCGCCAGACGACGGACATTGCTGGCTTCGTTGAGAATTCGCTCGGCAATGGTCAACAGCGCTTTACCGGGTTCGGTCATCCCGAGCAGACGCTTGCCACGCCGAATGAAAATCTCAATGCCCAACTCTTCTTCCAGCTCGCGGATATGGCGGCTGACGCCCGATTGAGAGGTATAAAGCATATTGGCGACCTCGGTCAGGTTGTAATCCCGACGGGCCGCCTCACGGATAATTTTAAGTTGCTGGAAATTCACGGTTCACTCCGGCGTATCTGACATAACGCTATTGTTAGAGTGTGCCCGCCGTGAGAACAAATAATAAAAACCAGCATCTTATGCTTTTATGGAATATCAGCTCACCAACTGCAGCTCGCGATTTTCCAGCGACGGTCGGCTAACCAGTGACATTAAGATCTCTTTTACCGCCTGCGCCTGCGGCGACAGTGAGCCGCGTGCCGACACGTTCAGGGAGAGCGGCAGGCTCATGGACGGGGTGGTGATCCGCGCCATCCAGCCGTTAGCGGCGCTTGAGAGCGACCTGGCCGCAGATTCCGGCAGTACCGTCACGCCCATTCCGCTGGCAATTGCGGCGGTCAGCGTCGAGATAGAGTCGATTTCACCGATGATTTTCGCCGTCAGGCGACGCAACGAGAAGGCCTCGTCCACGCGTAAACGCACGGCGCTGTAATCACGCGGTAAGAACAGATTCATCTCAGCGACGGCGGTTAAATCCACGCTCTGCCCCGGGCAGTCGCGCGTTCCAACCAGGAAAAGATCTTCTTTCAACACCGGCTGGCTGGTGATCCCCGCCACGGGTGAACGATCGTACAGCACCGCCATATCCAACTGCCCACTGAGCAGTTTATCGTTCAATGCTGAGCCACTGTTCTCGTGCAGATAGACCAGCACCTCGGGTAATTCACTGCGCACCGCCTGCAGTAGCGGCATGGTAATCGACGACGCCGCCGTGCCCGGTGCCAGCCCAATCGAAACCTGGCCGCTGAGAGTCTGCCCGACGTTGCAAACGGCCAGCTGCGCCTGTTCGCACTGACGCAGAATGGTACGCGCATGGGTATAGAGGATCTTGCCCGCTTCGGTAGGTGTGACGCCGCGCTTGGTGCGAATCAACAGCTGCTGATCCAGTTCACCTTCCAGAGTGGCCACCTGCTGGCTCAGTGCCGGCTGTGCGATATGCAACACTTCAGCAGCCTGGGTCAGGCTACCGATATCGACGATTTTTACGAAGTATTTCAGTCGTCTTAAGTTCATTTTGCCCCCTGTACGAAATGCGTTGCCGGTTCCGGCGCGAATGTACAAGGGGTTTTGCAAGATGCTTGCCAGTTTTTAAAAGAGGTCCGATATGTTCGCTAAACGGCTGAAAATAAGAGAATCTAATCAATGAGGCCGCTTTTGAAAGTGAAACAACGGTTTATGATCTGCCCCATAAGGGGTATACCTGCACCAAAAGTGTGCGGATTCGTTGGCGAAACAGCCACTTTGCTGGTTTTGTCAGCAAACGATCCAAACATGGAGGAACACCCTTTGACAACCGCCAGCGGCATCGCTAATATTCGCCCCGTTCACACGATTCCTCTGTAGTTCAGTCGGTAGAACGGCGGACTGTTAATCCGTATGTCACTGGTTCGAGTCCAGTCAGAGGAGCCATATTAGAGAAGCCCGCTTAAGGAAACTTAAGCGGGCTTTTTGTTTGGGTGTCGGCTCAGCCGACACCACAAGGGTTATTGATATTCGAAAGCGGCAACGATAGCGGAAGAAACGTCGCCAGGCAGGACTTTGCCTGCCTTAGAATAGACGCGGGCCTGGAGCTTAAAGGTGGTAGCCCCCCCTTCCACCTTACCGGTTAATGAGCTGTTGTTGCTCAGAATGGTTCCTGAGGTTTGTTGGGATAACTCAACGGCCGTGTTGGCTGCAGCTTGCGCGGCTTCGTTTTTCCACTTATCAGTATCTGTTTCGTCCGGGTTGCCAGTAAACGTCACTTTGACATTCGTGGTACTGGCCGGGCAGCCGGTCACCGGTAAATCAAAGGTCGTCATTGGCGTACCCGATCCGGCTACCGATAAAGTATCCGCCTGAATGCTTTGCCCTAAGTCCACGTTTAACGCATCGGAACCTCCGTTAAGCGTGGTACACGGAGAAGCAATTACTTTGCCGGTGACATTGAGATTAACAGTGTCCGCCGCGTAAATATTGCCAGCAAACAGAACAGCAGAAATGGATGCGGTCAAATAACATAAACATTTTTTCATTTTAGCCCACCTTGGCATGATATTAAGACATTACATAATGTCATTGATATGTCAGCGTTAGCGTCGCGGTTGTATTCGCTTCACCAACGGTTACTGAATTTCGTGTTTGGTAATAACGCGCGGTCACAGGAAAAGCCTCTTTTCCCCCGCTGGACGTTTTTAACGCCAGGCTGCTGTTAATAACCAATGGGTTACCCCCGTATAATAATTGCACCCCAACGCCCTGCGCGGTATTCGCCCCGCCCGGGTTATTTAATGCCAGTACGCTGGGATCGCTGACGTCGGGATTTTGCTGTCCGTTTAAGGTCACATTAATATTGGTCCATCGATCACAGTCTAATAACAAATTCTGGGTGCTGGTTTTTTCAGGTGTAAACCCGATGCTGCTACCAAAATCGGCTTTCGATACATCGCCTATCGGGAAGGTTAAATTGGGCGTGCTAACTGAACAGGCTACCTGCGTCACCCCGCCGCCCGACATGTTAACCGTTAATGGCGTAATCCCGGTGACCGTCCAGGTGCCAATTTGCCCGACACTGAATTGCCCGGACTGAATTTCACCCGTTTTATACAATTTATAGCTAACCGGCGGCAACGGTACCGAGCCCGCTCTGGTATTATCCGTTGACGGCGGGTTGTCCAGATATCCCCACACAACATTCACCTCAATCGCTACGCCGGGAATATTCGTCGCATAAGCATGGGGAATGGATGTCGCCACCCCACCCAGATAACTCATTTTATAATAGTTAGTGTTCGTATCAGTTTCACAAGCGACGGGAGTCTGATTTAACTGGGTGGTACTTGAATATATCACTGCGCCAACGGGCACATCTTTTTGCACGGTAATAATGTTAGGGCTAAAGTTCAACGTTACCGGACCATAACCGTCAATGAATTTACAATCTGCAAATACATAAAAACTGGTACACCAACCTATCACCAGCAATAGCGCACCGATAACTTTTTTAGGCGTAATTTTATTTGCATATTTCATTGTTTAACACCACTCCGGCATCCGCTTCAGGAAGCCTGTAATTAATCCGGCACTGTTCATCATTATCCATGCCCCATCTCGCAATAAGCACGCCACTGTTTTCCAGTCCGGTGAGGTACACTTGCCCCTGATCCCCGACAATAAACCCGGCAGAGTTTCTATCCGTGGCAATCGTCACGGTGGCGCCGAAGGGCACCGGCTTTCCGTTTATCCGTGACAGGGTCATTAATACGCGGGCGCCCACGCTGGTAATATATTCAGTGCGTACCACCGCCCCACGCGTAGGGATCGCCGTCTGAGTGGTTAATTGCAGTTCAACATCATCAGGTAGCGTTTCAGTGTCCAGGCTCAGGCTATTTTTGCGATATGGCGATACATTGCTGGCAACGGTGTAACCCCGGAAATCGGTTCTCACGCCGGTCTGGCCTTTAACGCCGACACCCGCTGCGCCAGGGGCTTTAATCAAGGCGATGGTTTCACCAAAAGGTTGCCCCAGCGTCACCCCGTTGGCATGAACCAAAATCCCCCCGTTCAGGCCGTAGTTCATGCGCTGCATATTTTTGTCGGTGCTATAGCCGCCGGTGACTTCGCCATAGGTTCCGTGATAATCCGCGCTGAGGTTACTGCTATGACCGACGCCGTCATTGCCATACCCTTGCTGCACACTCCAGTTGAGGGCATTTTCCTGCAGCGCCATGCCGCTCAGGCTCACCGTATGGGTGGTGTCGCCTTTCTTGCTGGTATTCAGGCTGTAGCTGGCCCAGGTATTACTCAGGAAACGATCTAACGGAATGCTGATATTTAACGCCAGGATTTGATCCTTATTGTAGGTTTTATCCCCGTCGCTGCCGCCTGCACCCGTATTATTGTTGTAGGTATAACTTAATCCCCAGGTGATACCGTTCCACGCGTTGTTATAGCTGACGCTATACGAACTCATCGTCTTGTCAGCATTCCAGTAATCTTCCCGAACTGCGCTGCCGGTAAGGGAGCCAAAGGCGGGTCCCAGGTTCTGACTCAGGGTCAATTCAGCACGGTTACGCCGACGATCCTGTAATGCATTGCTGTCACCGTCGCTGTCCATCACCTCCTGCATACCGTAATAGCCAGCGGTAGAGTAGCGATAGCTGGTCGCCGAGAAATTGGTTCCGGTATCGGTAAAGTTTTTGCTGTAGCGTAAGCGCAAGGCTTGCCCGCTCGTTTTGCTCATCTTTTCGGGACTCGACCACGCCTGGGTGACATCCGCCGATATCGCGCCGAGATCCCCCATATTTTTACCCACGCCGAGCGCGTATGACTGATACGGACGGGATTGCTGTACACCGCCATACAGCGTAAAGCCCTGCGGCAGACCATAAATAGCCGTTCCCTGCATCAGCGGACGATTTTCAACATTGCTGTCACTGGGACGATACTGACCCGCCGTCAGGCTGTACTTCAGGCGACCCTCTCGCTGCAGAACAGGCACAGAGGCATAGGGCACGACAAAATCCTGCTCGCTGCCGTCCGCTTCTTTAACGGAAACACTTAAATCCCCGGCGCCACCGGTGGGGTACATGTCGGTGATTTCAAATGCGCCTGGCGCAACATAACTCTGATAGATGATGTAGCCGTTCTGACGGATAACCACCTGGGCGTTGGTGCGCGCAATACCGCGCACCACAGGGGCATAACCTTTCTGGCTGTCCGGCAGCATCTCATCGTCGGACGCCAACTGCCCCCCACGAAAGGGAATGCTGTCAAAAACGTCTGAAGGTGATGAACTGTCGCCGAGCGTCATCTGGCTTTTTAAGGGCACAATGTTGCGCTGAGCATAGGTATAAACCGAATCCCACTGCGCTTTGCCGTCGGTATCGCGACGCCAGGTGGAATAGTTACGCAGACGCCAGGGTCCAATATTGATACCCGGACGCAGGTTAGCGTATTGGCTTTGACTGTTATTGGTGGCGCTATTTCGGCCCCAGGTGTTATCCCCGCTGATACTGTAATTCAGCAGCAAGGCGTTGATCCCTTCATCCCACATTTCCGGCGCGACATAGCCGCGAGCCTGGGCATTGAGCGATGCCTGCGGAAAACTTAACAACAGTTTTTGCGCGCCAAAGATAAAATCGGCCGACGCATCCGGGATCGCGGCAAAATTGACGCATTCGCCTTCTTGACCGAGATCGGGAAACTGTTCGGTTTTTACACCGTAACTTTGCAATAAACCTGTCGACAGGCAAGGCTGGAGGAGAGGCTCGCCCTGCGGTGAGGCAACCGATTTAAATTCGATCTCTCGGGTATACATCGACTGATCGTTAACAACGACCTCCACGCGATATTTACCCGGCTTCTGCGTGCCACGCGCAAAAGAAGAGAGATCAACCCCCTTCATGGCAGGGTTATCCACTTCCAGCAGTGCCGGATTGAAATACTCCTCTGCGCTGGCGCTCTGCATGACACCGGCCAATGCCAGGGCGATCAACCAGGCCAGACGAGCCGGTGGAAACCAGGGATCTACACTCTTGCACATAATCAGTTTTTATTTCCTTTCCCTGGAGAATAAACCCGTTAAATTGCGACGTGATGGGTCACTCCGACGCCACCAAAATCATTGATAAGTTTGAACGTTACCGGACCGGAACTGACGCCCGCAGGCAGGGAAAATGTCGCCAACGCCCCTGGTGCCACATAGGTAGGTTCAGGGACATTTTTTCCCGCGACGGTAATCTCATTAAAATTCATATAAAGATTGCCAGGATTACGCACAGATATATGATTTCCCGAGATTGTCCAGACCAGTTTCTCAGCAAAATCTTCTGGAGATTCTCTTTTTAAGGAGGCCGGGCGGTAAATTAATTTAATACGCGTCTTTACTGCAATTTGCAGTGAATTTGCTTTTTTCTCAGCCGCAGGAATGGCTTTAATATTTAACCAGTACATCGACTCTTTATTATCAGGCACATTTCCCGCCCGGACGATGCGCATGACGTTCTCCTGACCGCGATCCAGTCGGTACAAGGGAGGCGTAATGATAAAGGGGATTTTCCCGGCACTGTTGTCCAGGTTGTCAAACCATGACTGAATAAGATAAGGCACGCTATCCGGATTTGAAACGCCGATCGCCGCTTCCTTTTTTCCACCGTCGTAAATCACGCGCGTTCCGCCGATATTCACGCCCGCGTGGACTGACGACGCGCATAATAGCGCCAGCAAACCTGGCAAGAGGTTATTCAGGAAACGTTTCATAACAAACCTGTGGCTTTAATACGCTTAAAAAGGCCTGTTCAACCGCAGCAGGCTTATAAATAATCTGCAGAGAGTATTTATCTTTCGAGCACAGCCAACAATAAAAACGCCGCGTAATATTACGCGCAAAAAAATTTCCCCTGCTGTGGCAGGGGGTTACTCTGTTTCCTGCTTATTGAGCTGGGGTTGCCACCAGCGGGGTATCGAGGGCCCCATAGCCAATATTCACCGGCATCCCGGACCGCCGCTCCAGCGCCCCGTCAACCCGCACGCTATCCATCCCCGCCCCTTTCAGATGGGTACGTAGCGCTGGGGTGATCGGCAACGGTACTTTATTACTGGACTCAAATTCCGTTCGGTTGCGTGACAGCGGCTCGTGAACTTCCACCCAACGGCTGCCATCGGGTTCGGTGGTCACTTTCACCGGCTGATCGATTAGCTGAACGCGGGTGCCAACCGGAACATTATCGAACAGGTATTTGATGTCGTCGTCACGCAGACGAATGCACCCCTGGCTCACGCGCAGGCCGATACCAAAATTCGCATTGGTGCCGTGAATAGCATACAGCCTGCCGATGTAAATGGCGTACAGCCCCATTGGGTTATCCGGGCCGGCAGGGACAAAGGCGGGCAGGGTTTTCCCTTCTTTAGCATAGGCGCGACGCGTGTTCGCCGTCGGTGACCAGGTCGGCCCTTCCTGCTTGCGCTGAACCGTTGTCACCCAGTTGCGCGGCGTTTCGCGTCCGGCCTCACCAATGCCGATCGGCAGGATCTCAACGGTGTTGCTGCCTTGTGGATAATAGTAGAGGCGCATTTCCGCCACATTCACCACAATGCCCTCGCGCACCGTGTCAGGCAGAATGACCTGCTGCGGGACGATCAGCTGCGAGCCGGATTGCGGTAAAAACAGATCGACCCCAGGATTGGCCTCCAGCATGTTGCTCAGGCCCTGGCTGTACTGCGCCGCAAAGGCCTCGAGCGGCAGGGTATTGCCCTGCGGAACGGTGATAACCAGCGGGTTCCCCACCAGGCGACTCCCTTCAGGCGGCAAGGGGTAACTTACCGCCAGCGCACTCTGACTGATCAATAAAGCAGCTAAATAACCCAACAAGTTTATACGACGCATCATTCCCTTCCTCTGTCGCTCCGCGCGTTCGATAAGCATAGCCCCGATGAAAGAGGCCGCGCCCCGATCTCCTGACTTTTGTTTCACATACAGGTGACATACTATCGGATAACGCCGCACACCTGTATTAAGGAGACAGAGATGAATAATAAGGGCTCCAGCCTGACCCCAACTCAGGCACTGGACACGCTGAATACGATGTATGAGCAGGCGGTTACCGCGCTGCGCGGCGCAATCAGTCATTATATTGAAGACGGGACGCTTCCCGATGCAGAGGCCCGACTGAAAGGCCTCTTTGTCTATCCCTCGCTCTCCGTGACCTGGGATGGTAACGCCACTAATCTGCCGAAGACCCGCGCCTATGCGCGCTTTACCCATCCCGGCTGCTACTCCACCACCATCACCCGCCCGCAGCTGTTTCGCCCGTATCTCGAAGAACAGCTGACGCTGCTGTATCAGGATTACAATGCCCATATTACCGTGGAGCCGTCGCGCCACGAGATCCCCTATCCGTACGTTATCGACGGATCGGAGCTGACGCTCGACCGCTCCATGAGCGCCGGGCTGACGCGTCACTTCCCGACCACCGAGCTGTCGCAAATTGGCGATGAAACTGCCGACGGGATCTATCATCCGGCAGAGTTTTCCCCTCTGTCGCACTTCGACGCCCGCCGTGTTGATTTTTCGCTGGCGCGCCTGCGTCACTACACCGGCACCCCAGCGGAACATTTCCAGCCGTTTGTGCTGTTCACTAACTACACCCGCTACGTGGATGAGTTTGTCCGCTGGGGCTGCAGCCAGATCCTCGATCCCGACAGCCCTTACATCGCGCTGTCCTGCGCGGGCGGGGTCTGGATCACCGCAGAAACCGAGGCGCCGGAGCAGGCGGTTTCCGATCTGGCATGGAAAAAACACCAGATGCCGGCCTGGCACCTGATCACCGCCGATGGCCAGGGCATTACGCTGATTAACATTGGTGTCGGCCCGTCGAACGCCAAAACCATTTGCGATCACCTCGCGGTGCTGCGCCCGGATGTCTGGCTGATGATTGGCCACTGCGGCGGCCTGCGTGAAAGCCAGCTGATTGGCGATTACGTGCTGGCGCATGCCTATCTGCGCGACGACCACGTGCTGGATGCGGTGCTGCCGCCAGACATTCCGATCCCGAGCATTGCCGAAGTCCAACGCGCGCTGTACGACGCCACCAAAGAGGTGAGCGGGATGCCGGGTGAAGAGGTCAAACAGCGTCTGCGTACCGGTACGGTGGTCACCACCGACGACCGCAACTGGGAGCTGCGTTACTCGGCCTCGGCGCTGCGCTTTAACCTGAGCCGCGCAGTGGCGATCGATATGGAGAGCGCCACTATTGCCGCCCAGGGCTATCGCTTCCGTGTGCCTTACGGCACCCTGCTGTGCGTCTCGGATAAGCCACTGCACGGTGAGATTAAGCTCCCCGGCCAGGCGAACCGTTTTTACGAAGGGGCGATCTCCGAGCACCTGCAAATTGGCATTCGTGCCATCGACCTGCTGCGGGCCGAGGGCGATAAATTACACTCGCGTAAACTGCGCACCTTTAACGAGCCGCCGTTCCGCTAATCATAAAAAAGGAAAGTTATGCACACCACAACCCCGCTCGCGGCACTGCGCCAGTGGCTGGCGTCACAGGGACTGGACGGTATTATCGTCCCGCGTGCCGATGCCTTTCAGAGCGAATATTGTCACCCCCATGCCGATATTCTGGCCTGGCTGACCGGTTTTGACGGTTCGGCAGGCCACGCGCTGATCCTGCGCGATCGCGCCGTGCTGTTTGTTGACGGTCGTTATCAGGTTCAGGCCCGCCAGCAGGTTGATCTGGCAGACGTTGAGATCCAGCATCTGCACAACGATCCCCTGCCGGCATGGCTGACGCAGCACGTCGCAGCAGGCGCCCGTATCGCTTTCGAAGCCCTACTGATGACCAACACCCAGTACGAGGCGCTGAATGCCAGCCATTGCGACCTTGTCCCGCTCAACGAATCACCGTTTGATGTCCTCTGGCAGGATCGTCCCGCGCCCCCGACCGGTGCGATCCGTGAAATGCCCGTTGAGGTCAGCGGAGAAAGCAGTACGGATAAACGCCAGCGCGTAGCCGCCCTGCTTGCCGAACAGCACGTTGATTATCTGGCCATTACCCAGCCGGACAATATTGCATGGCTGCTTAACGTGCGCGGCAGCGATATCCCGACGAGCCCGGTCCCGAATTCGTTTGCCCTGCTGGGCGGCGATGGTGCAGTGGAGTGGTTTGTCACGCCCGAGAAAACGCAGGCGCTTTCAGCCACGCTGCTGGAGAGCCTGACCCTGTCGCCAGAGTCGGCATTTCTGGCACGTAGCCAGCAGCTGTGCGCCGGGAAGCGGGTGATGGTGGATGCCGATTGCGCCCCCGTCGCCCTGCGCTTTGCCGTCGAGCCACAGGGCGAGATCGTCTGGCAGGTCGAGCCCATTACCCTGCTGAAAGCGCACAAAAACCCGACCGAACTGGCGGGCTATCGCGACAGTCATCACCAGGACGGCGCGGCGTGGGTTAACTTCCTCGCTTGGCTGGCGCACGAAGTGCCCCGTCGCGAAGCCGCGGGCAATCCGCTGACGGAGCTGGAAGCACAGGCTAAGCAACTGACGTTTCGTCAGCAGCAACCGGGTTTTATCGAGCAGAGCTTTGCCACCATTTCGGCATCTGCCAGCAATGCAGCGATGTGCCATTACCACTCCAGCGAGCAAAGCAATAAAGCGATTACCCGTCACCATTTTTACCTGAATGATTCCGGCGGCCAGTACCACAATGGCACCACCGACGCCACGCGCACGCTGGCGTTTGGCACGCTGAGCGCGCAGTGTCGCCTGCATTACACCGCAGTCCTGAAAGGCTTTTTATCACTGATTACTCTGCAGTTCCCATCCGGGACCTGCGGGCATCACATTGATGCTTTCGCGCGGCGTGGGCTGTGGGAACTGGGACTGGATTTTGACCACGGCACCGGGCACGGCGTGGGCCATCAGCTGCTTATCCATGAGAATCCGCAGCGGATCGCGAAGAAGGTCAATCCGTGGCCACTGGTGGCGGGGAATATCATGACGATCGAGCCGGGCTATTATCTGGCGGATCAGTACGGGATCCGTATTGAAAATCAGGTGGAGATTGTCGAAAGCGTTGCGGGGTTCTGCCGCTTTGCCTCGCTGACGCTCGCGCCGATCGACCTGAGCCAGGTGGAGCTGCATCTGCTGAGCGACAAAGAGAAGCAGTGGCTGGACGACTATCACCAACAGGTTCGCGAGGCACTCTCCTCACGTATCGACAGCGCGGCACGTCCGTGGCTGATTGCGGCAACGGCGCCGATTCGCGTTAGTCGATAACGACAGGACGGTAACCTTCGGGTTATCGTCTTGCTTTTACCCGGCGCAGAAAAGCAAAAAGCCTGCTTTAAAAGCAGGCTTTTCTAATTTGGCTCCTCTGACTGGACTCGAACCAGTGACATACGGATTAACAGTCCGCCGTTCTACCGACTGAACTACAGAGGAATCGTGTGAACGGGGCGAATATTAGCGACGCCACCTGGTGTTGTCAAAGGCAGAATGCACATTTTGCATCGTTTGCCGATTTATTCTCCACTTTGTCCATCTGGTAACCGTTCTGCGGGAATCGTCGGGGGTAATTCACGCGTCGGGCGGGGGTATTTCCATAACCAGCGCCCGCTGACCATTCTCCAGTAGAACAGCACGCCGCGTACCGCCCAGTCGAGGAACATCCCCAGCCAGACGCCAACCACGCCCATTCCGAGCATGATCCCCAGCGTATAACCCGCCACCACGCGACAGCCCCACATCCCCAGCATCGAAACCCACATGGCAAAACGGGCATCACGTGCCCCTTTCAGCCCGGCAGGTAGCACCCACGAGGCGGCCCAGATCGGCATAAAGGCGGCGTTCAGCCAGACGAGGATCACCACCACGTCTTTAACGTCCTGCTCCTGGGTATAGAACGACGCCAGCAGACTCGCGAACGGCGCGGTTCCCCATGCAATGGCGGTCAGGCCAATGGTCGAGAGCCAGAATACATGACGCAGCTGGCGCTCGGCCTGCCCTATCTGTCCTTTCCCCAGCCGTTTGCCGGTAATAATGGTAGATGCTGAACCGAGGGCGTTACCCGGCAGGTTGATCAGCGCGGCGATGGAGAAGGCGATAAAGTTGCCAGCGATAACATCGGTACCCATTCCGGCGACAAACATCTGGGTTAGCAGCTTGCCGCTGTTAAACAGGACCGACTCAATGCTGGCGGGTACGCCGATGCCCATCACTTCCCAAATAATGGCGAAGTTAAGCGGTTTGAAATAGCTCTTTAAGCTGATCCGCAGCGCCGGATTAAAGCCCACCGCCAGCACCGCAATGATGGCGACGGCACCCACATAGCGAGAGATGGTCAGCCCCAGGCCAGCACCGATAAAGCCAAGCCCTTCCCAGGAAAAGATGCCATAAATCAGCACGCTGCTGATCATGATATTCAGGATGTTCATCCCGCCGTTAATCAGCAGCGGAATTTTAGTATTCCCTGCCCCACGCAGCGCCCCGCTGCCAATCAGCGCAATTGCCGCAGCCGGATAGCTGAGAACCGTCATTTCGAGATACGACAGGGCCATCGCTTTGACTTCTGCGTTGGCCTCTCCGGCGACGATGTTAATGATCTCTTCGCCAAAGTAGTGGATCACCGCCGCCAGCACGATGGAAAACAGAGTCATAATCACCAGCGACTGCCTGGCCGCCGCCCTTGCGCGCCGTGGATCGCGTTTGCCCAGGCTAAAGGCCACCACCACCGTCGTGCCGAGATCGATAGCAGCGAAAAACGAAATGATCACCATGTTGAAGCTGTCGGCCAGTCCCACGCCCGCCATCGCCTCTTTACCGAGCCAGCTCACCAGGAAGGTACTGAGCACCCCCATCATCAGGACGCAGGTATTTTCCAGAAAGATAGGCACGGCAAGGGGGGTGATTTCACGCCAGAAAAGAACTTTGTAACTCTTACGTTTGGCATACCAGGGCGTGCGTTTCACAGCCCGGTGTAAAGCGGAGGTGACGTTCAAAATGGACCTTAGCGAGAGAAAGTTGAAACTCCTTTTCAAATAATGAGGGAGAATAGACGATCCTGCAAAGTATTTCCCACAAAAATATGTTGGGATTGACGTCAAACTGTCGACAGAATCAGCACTTGATACAGATTAGGTAAGATCAGGTTTGACAAAACTTTTTTCGCCGATAAGATAGCACTCCACACCGATTCCTCTGTAGTTCAGTCGGTAGAACGGCGGACTGTTAATCCGTATGTCACTGGTTCGAGTCCAGTCAGAGGAGCCAAATTTAAGAAGCCTGCTCACGAGCAGGCTTTTTGCTTTTCTGCGTAAGCTAAACGCCGCGAACCAGGCAACAAAAAAGGCTCTGTGCCTGAGCAGAGAGCCTTTTGTCCAGCCAGCAGCGATTACTCGCTTTTGGCTTCGCCGTTTTTGATTTCGCCAATCACTTTCAGCTTTTTGGAGATGTCGCGACGTTCTTTCGACAGCTCTGCATTCTTGATGATGTAGTCGTCTACGCGGTCTTCGTAGTCGGTTTTCATGCTGGCAATGATGCCCTGAATCGCTTCTACGCTCATGCCTGGCTTGATGTAGTCGCTCAGGTTGTCCAGCAGCAGCACGCGCTTCTGGTTGTCACGGATCTTTTTCTCAACGTCCTGAATTTCACGTTGCAGTTTGTTCTTGCGGCGGAACAGACGGACAAATTCCAGAACGTCCTGGAACGAAGGCTTAGTAGTTTCCATTTTTACACCCCTGATAATGTGAGATTCGGATTCGTTTAAACAACCGCGATGGCGTTAACCTTACTGACAGCGATTGCTGATGACAATAATTTTTCCTTTGTCCCTATCATAACCTCAATTTCTGCTGAATCGAAGCAGCAGGCATCATAACTGCGCATGTCCGCTTTTTATTTGCGCAATGCCCGGCAGATAAGATGCGACAGCAGCTCAAGCTGGCGAGCCAGCTCCATGCTCAACCATACATAGCCGTGAATGGGCGTTTCCGCCACGTTTTCACCGCGCTGATCGTTAATCAACTGACGCAGCTCGGCAACGATTTCGTTCAGCCGCTCGGTATTGGCCAGAATCGGCTGTGGATTGCCTTCGTACAGCGCATGCGCGATGGTGAGCAGCGTTTGCTGTGTCATCTGCTGCGTCTCTTTCAGCGTCCGGGCGTTCAGCATCACAAAATGGCTGGCTCGGGAGGCCCAATGGGCATTAATTTGCAGTTCCAGAATGCAGACCAGGTTACGGCTGACGGTCTGGATCGCTTCGAAGATGGACTTCTGAATATGGGTCTCTTTGCTGGCCGGGGTGATCAGGCTGCGCATTTTGACCACGTCGTTGAGGATGGATTGCAGGTGCTTCTCAAGCCGCGGGCGCTCGACCAGATTCGGGGAAAAACCGGCCTGATAAACCCGGTTAAAGGCGGTGACGTAGTTCGCCATCTGAATCCGCCAGTGCAAAAACGCCCGCTGCGGCCAGATACCGGTAAACAGCATCGCCAGCAGGGAACCCAGAATGACGTCGCCGCTGCGCCACAGGGCGGTATGCATATCCCCTGTCGGTGCACCGATCACTACCGCAAGAGTAATGCCAATCAGCAGCGCCTGATAGGGCCGTTTGCCCAGCGCCAGCCAGCCGCACAGGAACATGGCAACCGCGCACCACAGCAACATCAGCGGCAGAGAGAACAGCTCCAGCTTCAGGGCTATCAGCCCCAGTACCGAGCCAAAAATCGTGCCGCCAATACGCTCAAACGCGCGCGGGACGACATTACCCCAAAAGGAGATCGGCCCCATGATCACCACCAGCGTGATCAGCGGCCACGTTCCTTCCGGCACGTGCAGCAAACGCACCAGCAAAAAGGTGAGGATAAAGGCCAGCGCAATACGGCATCCATGAACCGTGCGGTAATGGCGATACAGGCGAATTTCAAAAGGGGTTAATGATTTGTCGGGGCGCACTCACGCTCTCCAGCATTACGGCAAACCCTGATTATACTGTGTTTTCTGCCGAAGGCGCGGCCCCCGGCAGAAAAGCCCGACAAAGTGTGGGTATTGGCAACCGCTTAGCTCATCTTGCTTTGGACAGGAATATACATCTCGATATCCCAGTAGCCGTCGGCATTGCCGTCATTCAGGTAACGTTCGAAGCAGGGTTTCGCTGCAATCTGGTATTTGCCGTCTTCAAGCAGGCTGTCGAAGAAATGATTCCAGGGGGTGGCGAAGTCATGATTTTCGACCCGGGCAGTCGCTGCGGCGTAGTCGCCTTCTGCCACTTCGGTGAGGATCACCCCTTCACTGTTGGCGGGGATCGTAAAATCGTCCGGCACGGTGATGACCGTGTCACAGCGTAGCTTTTCAGCCGGTACTTCATCAGGGTTGTCGTAATAGACCGCGATCCACTCCAGCGGCTGGATCTGCTGACCCTTCACCCACATCATCAGTTGCTCAAAACCCTGTTGAACGGTCTGCTCCCAGGGGCCAACCAGGTGAAAACCGGCGATTTTGCGTTTGTTCTGGTGCGTGATGCTGTAGTCCATGCTGCCTCCGTTTGATTACTGTATATGCATACACTATAAAGCAGAGAAAACCTGTTTAACAATTACGCTGTGTTTATTATGTGAGCAGACTCGCAGCGTCGCCAGCCTGCTCACTGCCGGATCAGGCTTTGTGATGCAGATAGTCGCTCAGACGGGAGAACATTCCCCCTTTGCCAACGCTTTCGAGCGTCACCAGCGGCCAGTGAGCCACCACTTTATCGCGATCGTAAAGCTCAATCTCCCCAACCCGCTGGTGCGCCGCGATGGGCGCTTCGAGCTCTTTTTTATCCAGTACGTATTTGGCTTTGATATTCGGCACTTCTGACTTAGGCAGCGCCAGCCAGAAGTCCTGGTCGGTACCCAGCGAGATCTTCTCTTTGTCGCCGTACCAGATGCGCTCACTGCCCACCTGCTTGCCGTTATTCAGGATCTGCACGGTATCGAAATTCTGCTGCCCCCAGTGCAGTAGCTTGCGCGCCTGATCCTCACGGCCTTTCGGGCTCTCCGCCCCCATAATTACGGCAATCAGGCGGCGCTGGCCGTCCACAGCTGAGGCAATCAGGTTGAAACCGGCCCCGGAAGTATGCCCGGTTTTCAGACCGTCGACGCTGAGTGATTTGTCCCACAGCAGGCCGTTGCGGTTCTGCTGGGTAATCCCGTTCCAGGTCAGGCTTTTCTCGCTGTACATATGATAGAAGTCAGGCTCACCGTGAATAATCGCGCGGGAGAGCACCGCCAGGTCGAAGGCAGAACTGTGCTGGCCCGGGGCATCCAGACCGTGAACCGTTTCAAAATGGGTATCGCGTAAATTCAGCTTTTGCACGTAGTCGTTCATCATCTTAACGAACTGCGGCTGCCCGCCCGCCACATAGTCTGCCAGCGCCACGCAAGCGTCGTTGCCGGAGTCGACAATCAGGCCACGGCTGAGATCATGCACCGATACCCGCTCGCCGGCTTTCAAAAACATCAGCGAGGAACCGTCAAACACCGGATTGCCCTTCGCCCAGGCATCCTGACCGACGGTGACCATATCGTCCGGGGTGATGCGATGGCTGTCGATCGCGCGATCGACAACATAGCCCGTCATCAGCTTGGTCAGGCTGGCCGGATTACGCTGCTGATGTTCATTGTCCGCCGTTAAAATCTGCCCCGTCGTGTAATCCATTAGCACCCACGACCCCGCCTGGATAGCAGGCGGCTGCGGCGCATAGTTAATGGGATCGGCAGCCAGCGCGGATGAGATGCTCAAAGTGAGTAAAGAAACAGCAATAAACAGACGGCGTTTCAACGGTGTATCCTCAGGTCATTTAAAATCGTTGCCCTTTTTACGGAACTTCTGTTGTCGATACCTGGAATAATTGCAAAAAAATGTGACAGCACTCAGGTTTTTCCCGGAAATAAGGTCGCAAATTTCACGGTTGAAGGCGCTTTTTCTTCGGCGTGCCTGGCCGGATGGTTTACCATAGCGCCGTCACTCATAAACAGGATGGTATTACTGGTGTCTGACTCCGCCGCGCTGCCCACATTTTTATTCCACGACTACGAAACCTTTGGCACCAGCCCCTCGTTGGATCGCCCTTCTCAGTTTGCCGCGATCCGCACCGATGCCGATTTCAACATCATCGGCGAGCCCGAGGTGTTCTACTGCAAACCTGCTGATGACTATTTACCGCAGCCCGGAGCGGTGATGGTTACCGGCATCACGCCGCAGGAAGCCCGCGAGAAAGGCGTTAACGAAGCCGAGTTTGCCCGCCGCATCCACGACCTGTTTACGGTCCCGAATACCTGCGTGGTGGGCTACAACAACGTGCGATTCGATGACGAGGTGACTCGCCACATTTTTTACCGTAACTTCTACGATCCTTACGCCTGGAGCTGGCAAAATCGCAATTCCCGCTGGGATCTGCTGGATGTCATGCGCGCCTGCTATGCGCTGCGCCCCGAGGGAATTAACTGGCCAGAAAATGACGAAGGGCTGACCAGCTTCCGTCTCGAGCACCTGACCCGTGCCAACGGTATTGAACATAGCAATGCTCATGACGCGATGGCAGATGTCTACGCGACTATCGCGATGGCGAAGTTGGTAAAGACCCATCAGCCCAAACTGTTTGAATACCTGCTCAGCCATCGCAGCAAGCAAAAATTAACCACCCTGATTGACGTGCCGCAGATGAAACCGCTGGTGCATATCTCCGGCATGTTCGGTGCCTGGCGCGGTAATACCAGCTGGGTTGCCCCGCTGGCCTGGCACCCGGAAAACCGCAATGCGGTGATTATGGTGGATCTGGCGGGCGATATGTCTCCCCTGCTGACGCTTGACAGCGACACGCTGCGTGAACGGCTCTATACCCCGAAAGAGGCGCTTGGTGATAATGCTGCCGTCCCGGTGAAGCTGGTGCACATTAATAAGTGCCCGGTGTTGGCGCCCGCCAGCACCCTGCGCCCGGAAGACGCTGAACGGTTAGGTATCGACAGACTACGCTGTCTGGACAACCTGAAGCTGCTGCGCGACAACCCGCAGGTCCGTGAGAAACTGGTGGCGATCTTTGCCGAAGCGGAGCCGTTTACGCCGTCGGAAAACGTCGATGCCCAGCTCTACAACGGCTTTTTCAGCGATGCCGACCGTGCGGCCATGAATATCGTTTTACGCACCGAGCCGCGCAACCTGCCCGCGCTGGATATCACTTTTGTAGATAAGCGTATTGAGAAGCTGCTCTTTAACTACCGCGCGCGCAATTTCCCCGGCACGCTGGATGAAGTGGAGCAAGAGCGCTGGCTGCAGCATCGCCGCAACGTATTTACTCCGGAGATCCTGCAGGCCTACGCGCAGGAGCTTTCGATGCTGTATAGCCAGTATGAAGGGAACAGTGAGAAGCAGGCGCTGTTAAAAGCGCTGTATCAGTATGTGCAGGAAATTGTCTGACGGGATGCAGACATAAAAAAACCGGAGATTAATCTCCGGTTTTTTTTTGCCCGCCGGCGCTACGCGTGCGCGGGCCGACGGGGAATGAGGTCAATCAATTACGCGATATCTTCGTGCTGAGGAACCGGGTTGCGGAAGCTTTTGGTCACGCAGGCCAGGTAAATCAGGCCGATACCACCCCAGATCAGACCCAGAATCATCGAGCTCTCTTCCAGGTTGATCCACAGCGCACCGACAGTCAGCGCACCACACACTGGCATTAGCAGGTAGTTGAAGTGGTCTTTCAGGGTTTTGTTGCGCTTCTCACGGATCCAGAACTGGGAGATCACCGAGAGGTTAACAAAGGTAAACGCCACCAGCGCACCAAAGTTAATCAGGGCGGTCGCCGTCACCAGGTCGAATTTAATCGCCATCAGGGCAATCACGCCAACCAGCAGTACGTTCCATGCCGGGGTACGCCATTTCGGGTGAATGTAACCGAAGAAGCGGCTCGGGAAGACGCCATCGCGACCCATTACGTACATCAGACGAGAAACGCCTGCGTGCGCGGCCATGCCGGAGGCCAGAACGGTGACGCTGGAGAAGACCAGTACGCCCCACTGGAAGGTTTGACCGGCAACGTACAGCATGATTTCTGGCTGCGACGCATCCGGCTCTTTAAAGCGAGAGATATCCGGGAAGTACAGCTGCAGGAAGTAAGAGGCACCGATAAAGATTACGCCGCCAATCAGTGCAGTCAGGAAGATCGCTTTCGGGATCACGCGCTCAGCGTCTTTAGTCTCTTCCGACAGAGAAGAGATGCCGTCGAAGCCCAGGAACGAGAAGCACAGGATGGTTGCACCGGTAATCATCGGCACCACGTTAGCATTCTCAGACCAGAACGGACGGGAGCTCATCAGCGTGCCTGCCCCTTCACCGTGGGCAACACCGTAGATGATAAGACCGACAATAACCGACACAATACCCATCTGCAGTACCACAATCAGGGTGTTGAAGTTAGCCACGGTCTTGATGCTGCGCAGATTCGAGATGGTCATAAAGGCCACCAGCGCGACAACGAAAATCCACGAAGGTACGGATGGCACCAGCGCTTCGAAATAAATTTTCGCCAGCAGAATGTTGATCATCGGCATGAACAGGTAGTCCAGCAGCGATGACCAGCCCACCATAAAGCCGACAGCCGGGCTGATGGATTTCTGAGCGTAGGTATACGCAGAGCCTGCAGAAGGGAAACGACGAACCAGTTTACCGTAGCTCAACGCAGTAAAGAGAATAGCGACCAGCGCAAAGGCGTAAGCCGTTGCAACGTGACCGTCAGTGAGGCCTGAAACGATACCAAACGTATCGAACAGCGTCATCGGTTGCATATAGGCAAGGCCCATCATTACAACCGGAATCAACGTAAGCGTTTTACGTAATTCCACGCGAGAGGTTTTTGGAGTAGCGTTATGCGACATGGTGATTCTCCATTACGGTAAATACCGCCGCGTAAGCAAAAGATTGCCCCATTTTCTGTATTCCTCAGCGACAACAACTGTCGGATTTTAGTAAGTATCTATCCGGTACGAAGCCCGGCCTCTTGATTTAAATGATTTTCGTACATGCAAAAAAAAATAATCGACGCCTTTTATATCGTCGATTATTCCAATGCTTTTGCAGCGGCGGCATTTTCCTTAATTTGGTGCAAAAAGGCAAGCCTTCGGCACGCCCATCAGGTGTAAATTTTTTACTAATCGCCTGTTTTATCGGCCTCATGCTGCGCGTACACCGCAGCAATAGCACTATTTGCTAAAATCTCTTGTCGCCACCATGCGCTTGCAAGCCCGGCAGTCTGTTCATTCCAGCCTATCCATACTGAATCATAACTGGATTGTGCCATCACTTCCTTCTCGATAAGCGCCCCGCTTTCGATAAACCGTTGCGCTAAATATCGCGGCAAAAATCCGCATCCTAAGCCGCTAATTTGCAGCTCGAGCTTGGTTTTGAAATCGAAAACGGTGATCGCTTCCTGATCGTCCAGCAGTTGCGAAGAGGCGATACAACCGGGTAATGCGCTGTCACCCACCACAATGGCGCGATGATTTTTGATCGTCCGCCGGTTCACAGGCTCCGGCTCCTGGGCCAAAGGATGATGCGGTGCGATAACGAAGACCTGTTCCAGTTTCCCCAGTGGGGCAAAACCAAAATCGCTTAACTGGGGCGGCTCATGCAGCGCACCGACCACAATATCTGCCCGCCCCTGTACCAGCGCCTCCCATGAACCTGCCAGTACCCCGTTGATAAACTTCAGACGGGTCACGCTGTGGCGCTCATAAAACGCCTCAATCAGCGGCGCAAGCAGGGAAAAGGGAAACGTATCGTCCACGCCAATCACCAGTTCGTTTTCCCAGCCCTGATGCAGCTTGACGGCCTGCTTTTCCAGCTCCCTGACGGAATGCAGCACTTCCCGTCCTTTTTCCAGCAGCATTTGCCCGGTGCGGGTAAATCGCGCCCGGTGGCCGGTACGGTCGAGGATTTGGATATTGAGATCGCTTTCAAGCTTGTGGACGGTGTAGCTGAGGGCGGAGGGCGTCTTGAAGAGCTTTGCCGACGCAGCAGCAAAGCTCCCCTCTTTTTCGAGCGCATCAAGGATTATCAGGACATCCAGCAGCGGTTTCATGCTCACCCCCTTGTGGTGCGCGACGCTCCGCCAGCGGCATTACTCCATCGGCATAACCAGCGGATCGGGAAAGAGATACTCAAATCCCAGTTCGTGACAGATGCGATTCCCGTCAATCAATTTACCCGTCCCCTCACCCGGGGTATCGTGAAATTGCGGCGGGGCCAGATCAAGCTGGCGTGACATCACCGGATAGAACGTACTGCGTGTAGGATGAGAGGGTGCACATATATTATAGATGTGACCGCCCTTCGGAGCCTGTAAAAGCAAGGTAATTGCGCCGATCACGTCTTCAAGATGCACGAGATTGACGACATGTTGCCCGTCAGGCGCTGATTTTCCGGCAAAAAACCGGCCGGGATGACGCCCGGGCCCCACCAGCCCCGCCAGACGCAAAATATCCACCTGCGTGCCGGGTAAATTATGCAGCCAGTCTTCCAGCTCTTTCAGCACCCGTCCGCTGGCGGTCACCGGTTGGCGTGGCATATTTTCTTTAACCGTACCTTCCACAGCGCCATACACCGAGGTGGAGCTGGTAAAAATAATCCGCGGAATGTGGTGCGCCAGCGCGCTATCGACGATTTCCTGCATCGCCTGCAGATAATAGTTCTCACCGGCACCGGTACGCCGTGCCGGAAGAGTAATCACCAGCGCGTCCACGTTCATCAGCGCGTCCAGATCCTCAGCGTCGCAGATAAGCTCTGGCTCAAGGCGCAGTTCAACGCTCTCGATACCGCACATGCGCGCCGCTTCGACGCCGTCAGGGGTAGTTTTGCTGCCCGTGACCTGCCAGCCCTGTGCCGTAAGCGACATCGCCAGCGGCATTCCGAGCCATCCTAAACCGACAATTGCGACCTTTTTCATCCGTTTTCTCCTGACATGTATGCCTCTGCTTTAAGGCTACGCCAGCCATATGGAACTGACAATTGATAGCGCCAATATGAAATCATTTAATGATAAAAAAAAGCCCTTGCTTTCGGTAGCGTAAGTGGTTTAGGTTAAACGACATCACATGAATAAGCATTCATCGAGAATTTTATGACACGCGTTCAATTTAAACACCACCATCATCACCATCATCCTGACTAGTCTTTCAGGCGATGTGTGCTGGAAGACAGTTAGATCTTCCAGTGGTGCATGAACGCAAGCGAGAGCCCCCGGAAGAACACCTTCCGGGGGCTTTTTTTTGGACCGTATTCAGGCAAGTTACAACAGGATCACAAGGAAACCATCATGTTAGATAATTCACGTTTGCGCATAGCTATGCAGAAATCCGGACGACTGAGCGATGATTCACGCGAACTGCTGGCGCGCTGTGGCATTAAAATCAACCTGCACACCCAGCGCCTGATTGCGCTGGCCGAGAATATGCCGATTGATATTCTGCGCGTACGTGATGACGACATCCCGGGTCTGGTGATGGACGGCGTGGTGGATCTGGGCATTATTGGCGAAAACGTGCTGGAAGAAGAGCTGCTGACCCGCCGTGCTCAGGGAGAAGATCCGCGCTATTTCACGCTGCGTCGTCTGGACTTTGGCGGCTGCCGCCTGTCGCTGGCAACCCCGGCTGACGAAGCCTGGGACGGCCCGGCTTCCCTGAACGGCAAGCGCATTGCCACCTCCTACCCGCACCTGCTGAAGCGTTATCTCGACCAGAAAGGCGTGCAGTTCAAATCCTGCCTGCTGAACGGTTCCGTTGAAGTGGCCCCACGTGCCGGACTGGCTGATGCCATCTGTGACCTGGTGTCCACCGGTGCGACCCTCGAGGCTAACGGCCTGCGTGAAGTGGAAGTGATGTTCCGCTCAAAAGCCTGTCTGATTCAGCGCGACGGCGAGATGCCTGCCGCCAAACAGCAGTTGATTGACCGTCTGCTGACCCGTATTCAGGGTGTGATTCAGGCGCGCGAATCGAAATACATCATGATGCATGCCCCGACCGAACGTCTGGATGAAGTGATCGCCCTGCTGCCAGGCGCGGAACGTCCTACCATTCTGCCGCTGGCTGGCGATCAGCAGCGCGTGGCGATGCATATGGTCAGCAGCGAAACCCTGTTCTGGGAAACCATGGAAAAACTGAAAGCGCTGGGCGCCAGCTCAATCCTGGTATTACCGATTGAGAAGATGATGGAGTAACCACCATGACCTTTAACACCGTTATCGACTGGAACACCTGTAACGCAGAACAGCAGCGCGCGCTGCTGATGCGCCCGGCGATCTCTGCCTCAGACAGCATTACCCGCACCGTGGCGGAGATTCTGGACAACGTAAAAGCCCGCGGCGACGATGCCCTGCGGGAATACAGCGCGAAGTTTGATAAGACAGAGGTCGGCGCGCTGAAAGTCAGCGAGCAGGAAATTGCCGACGCCTGTAGCCGACTGGGCGACGACATTAAGCAGGCGATGGCGGTGGCGGTCAAAAACATCGACACCTTCCACCAGGCTCAAGCCCTGCCGATCATCGACGTGGAGACCCTGCCTGGCGTGCGTTGCCAGCAGGTGACCCGCCCGGTCGACTCCGTCGGGCTGTATATTCCCGGCGGCTCGGCACCGCTGTTCTCGACGGTATTAATGCTGGCCACCCCGGCGCGCATCGCCGGATGCCGCAAAGTGGTGCTCTGCTCCCCGCCGCCGATTGCCGACGAAATTCTGTATGCTGCGCAGCTGTGCGGCGTGCAGGCCATCTTCAAAGTGGGCGGCGCGCAGGCCATCGCCGCGCTGGCGCTGGGCACCGAGTCGATTGCCAAAGTGGATAAAATCTTTGGTCCGGGCAATGCCTTCGTCACCGAAGCTAAACGCCAGGTCAGCCAGCGTCTGGACGGTGCCGCCATCGACATGCCGGCCGGGCCGTCGGAAGTGCTGGTGATTGCCGACAGCGGCGCAACCCCGGATTTCGTTGCCTCCGATCTGCTGTCGCAGGCCGAGCACGGCCCGGATTCGCAGGTGATCCTGCTGACCCCGGATGCCGATATGGCAAAACGGGTGGGTGCCGCGGTTGAGCGTCAGCTGGCGGATCTTCCGCGCGCCGATACGGCTCGCCAGGCGCTCGCGGCCAGCCGCCTGATTGTGGCAACAGACCTTGAGCAGTGCATCGCTATCTCCAACCAGTACGGCCCTGAGCACCTGATCATTCAGACCCGAAACGCCCGTGAGCTGGTAGACAGCATCACCAGCGCCGGCTCGGTGTTTCTCGGTGACTGGTCACCGGAATCTGCGGGTGATTACGCCTCCGGTACTAACCACGTGCTGCCGACCTACGGTTATACCTCCACCTGCTCAAGCCTGGGGCTGGCGGACTTCCAGAAACGGATGACCGTGCAGGAGCTCTCCCGCGAGGGCTTTGCCGCCCTTGCCAGCACCATCGAAATTCTGGCTGCCGCCGAACGCCTGACGGCCCACAAAAATGCCGTGACGCTGCGCGTTGCCGCCCTGAAGGAGCAAGCATGAGTATTGAAGAGTTAGCCCGCGCAAACGTTCGCGCCCTGACCCCGTATCAATCTGCCCGTCGTCTGGGCGGAAATGGCGACGTGTGGCTGAATGCCAATGAATTCCCGACCGCCGTGCCTTTTGGCCTGACCCAGCAGACGCTGAACCGCTACCCGGAGTGCCAGCCAAAAGCGGTTATCGACAACTATGCAGCCTATGCCGGAGTTAAACCCGAGCAGGTGCTGGTCAGCCGTGGCGCGGATGAAGGCATCGAACTGCTGATCCGCGCCTTCTGCGAGCCTGGCCAGGACGCGGTGCTGTACTGCCCGCCGACTTACGGAATGTATACCGTCAGCGCCGAGACCTTCGGCGTGGAACTGCGCAAAGTGCCGGTGCGCGATGACTGGCAGCTCGATCTGCAGGGCATTGCTGATAATCTCGATGGCGTGAAGGTGGTCTTCGTCTGCAGCCCGAACAACCCAACCGGGCAGTTGATCAATCCGCAGGATCTCCGCGCGCTGCTGGAGATGACCCAGGGCAAAGCGCTGGTAGTTGCCGATGAAGCCTACATTGAGTTTTGCCCGCAGGCGTCGCTGGCCGGTTGGTTAACCGATTACCCGCACCTGGTGGTGCTGCGCACGCTGTCGAAAGCCTTCGCCCTCGCCGGGCTGCGCTGCGGCTTTACGCTGGCGAATAAAGAGGTGATCGACCTGCTGATGAAAGTGATTGCCCCGTACCCACTCTCGACGCCGGTTGCCGATATCGCGGCGCAGGCGCTGAGCCCGCAGGGTATCACCGCCATGCGTGAGCGGGTGGCGCAAATTCTTGATGAGCGTCAGTATCTTGTCAGCCAGTTGCGGAACATCGCCTGCGTTGAGCAGGTTTTCGACTCAGAAACCAATTACATTCTGGCGCGCTTCACCGCCTCAAGTGCAGTATTTAAATCTTTGTGGGATCAGGGCATTATCTTACGAGACCAGAACAAACAACCCTCTTTAAGTGGCTGCTTACGCATTACCGTAGGTACCCGTGAAGAGAGCCAGCGCGTTATCGACGCCCTGAATGCGGAGAAAGTATGAGCCAGAAGTACCTCTTTATCGATCGTGACGGCACCATCATTTCAGAACCACCCAGTGATTATCAGGTCGATCGCTTCGACAAACTGGCGTTTGAAGCCGACGTCATTCCGGTGCTGCTTAAACTGCAGAAAGCCGGTTTTAAACTGGTGATGATCACCAATCAGGACGGTCTGGGGACGGACAGCTTCCCGCAGGTCGATTTTGACGGCCCGCACAATCTGATGATGCAGATCCTGACCTCACAAGGCGTGGCCTTTGATGACGTGTTGATTTGCCCGCACTTACCGGCGGACAACTGCGACTGCCGCAAACCGAAAGTGAAGCTGGTTGAGCAGTATCTGGCCGAAGACGCGCTGGATAAAGCCAACAGCTACGTGATTGGCGATCGCGCCACCGATCTTGAGCTGGCCAGCAATATGGGTATCGTGGGTCTTCGCTATCACAGCGACACCCTGAACTGGGCGATGATCGGCGAACAGCTGACCAAACGGGATCGTTATTCGCACGTTGAGCGCAATACCAAAGAGACGCAGATCGACGTGAAGGTCTGGCTGGATCGCGAAGGCAGCAGCAAGATCCACACCGGCGTCGGCTTTTTCGATCACATGCTGGATCAGATCGCGACCCACGGCGGCTTCCGCATGGAGATTGGCGTGAAAGGCGATCTTTACATCGACGATCACCATACGGTGGAAGATACCGGCCTGGCGCTGGGCGAAGCCCTGAAGCTGGCGTTGGGTGACAAGCGCGGCATTAACCGCTTTGGCTTTGTGCTGCCGATGGACGAGTGCCTGGCGCGCTGCGCGCTGGATATTTCCGGCCGCCCGCACCTGGAATATAAAGCCGATTTTGCTTATCAGCGCGTGGGCGACCTGAGCACCGAGATGGTTGAGCACTTCTTCCGCTCCCTCTCCTACACCATGGGCCTGACGCTGCACCTGAAAACCAAAGGCAAGAACGATCACCACCGCGTTGAGAGCCTGTTCAAGGCCTTTGGCCGCACCCTGCGCCAGGCCATTCGCGTGGAAGGCGATACGCTGCCGTCGTCGAAAGGAGTGCTGTGATGAACGTGGTGATCCTCGATACCGGCTGCGCCAACCTTAATTCGGTGAAGTCAGCCATTGCCCGCCACGGCTATGAGCCGCTGGTAAGCCGTGACCCGGATGTGGTGCTGCGCGCCAGTAAGCTCTTTTTGCCGGGCGTCGGTACCGCGCAAGCCGCGATGGATCAGATCCAGCAGCGCGAACTGGTCGAACTGATTAAAGCCTGTACCCAGCCGGTGCTGGGTATTTGTCTGGGAATGCAGCTGCTGGGCCGCCGCAGTGAAGAGTCCAACGGTGTGGATCTGCTGGGTATCATCGATGAGGACGTGCCAAAGATGACCGACCACGGCCTGCCGCTACCGCACATGGGCTGGAACCGCGTCTACCCGAAAGCGGGCAACTGCTTGTTTCAGGGGATTGAAGACGGGGCATATTTCTATTTTGTCCACAGCTACGCGATGCCGGTAAATGCCAGTACCATCGCCCAGTGCCATTATGGTGAACCCTTCACCGCCGCCGTGCAGAAAGACAATTTCTACGGCGTGCAGTTTCACCCGGAGCGTTCCGGCGCTGCGGGCGCGCAGCTGCTGAAAAACTTCCTGGAGATGTGATGATTATTCCTGCTTTAGATTTAATTGACGGTACGGTTGTCCGTCTGCACCAGGGCGATTACGGCCAGCAGCGCGACTACGGTAACGATCCGCTGCCCCGGCTGCAGGATTATGCCGCCCAGGGTGCCGAAGTGCTGCACCTGGTGGACCTGACTGGCGCGAAAGATCCGGCCAAACGCCAGATCCCGCTGCTGAAAACGCTGGTTGCGGGTGTGAATGTTCCGGTGCAGGTCGGCGGCGGCGTGCGCACCGAAGATGACGTGGCGGCTCTGCTGGACGCGGGTGTGGCGCGCGTGGTGGTGGGATCGACGGCGGTGAAAGAGCCCGAGACGGTGAAAGGCTGGTTCCGTCGCTTTGGCGCCGACGCGCTGGTGCTGGCGCTGGACGTACGCATCGATGAGCAGGGGCAGAAGCAGGTCGCGGTCAGCGGCTGGCAGGAGAACTCAGGCGTAACGCTGGAAGCGCTGGTGGAGACCTATCTGCCGGTCGGCCTTAAGCACGTGTTGTGCACCGATATTTCCCGCGATGGGACCCTGGCGGGCTCCAACGTGTCATTGTATGAAGAAGTCTGCGCCCGCTATCCGCAGGTGGCGTTTCAGTCCTCCGGCGGCATTGGCGATCTGAATGACATCGCCGCCCTGCGCGGGACCGGCGTACGGGGTGTGATCGTTGGACGCGCCCTGCTGGAAGACAAATTTACGGTAACGGAGGCGATTCAATGCTGGCAAAACGGATAATTCCTTGTCTCGACGTGCGTGATGGCCAGGTCGTTAAAGGCGTGCAGTTCCGCAATCACGAGATCATTGGCGATATCGTCCCGTTGGCAAAACGCTACGCGGAAGAAGGCGCCGATGAGCTGGTCTTTTACGATATCACCGCCTCCAGCGACGGACGCGTGGTGGATAAAAGCTGGGTCGCACGCGTCGCGGAAGTGATTGATATCCCCTTTTGCGTGGCGGGCGGCATTAAGTCTGCTGACGATGCGGCAAAAATCCTCACGTTTGGCGCGGATAAAATCTCCATTAACTCCCCGGCGCTGGCCGACCCGTCGCTGATCACCCGTCTGGCCGATCGTTTTGGCGTGCAGTGCATTGTGGTGGGGATTGATACCTGGTTTGATGAGGCCACCGGCAAATATCACGTGAATCAATATACCGGCGATGAGAGCCGCACCCGCGTCACCCAATGGGAAACGCAGGACTGGGTGCAGGAAGTGCAGAAGCGTGGCGCTGGCGAGATCGTCCTGAACATGATGAACCAGGACGGCGTGCGTAACGGCTATGACCTGGTGCAGCTACAAAAAGTACGCGACGTATGTCATGTACCGCTGATTGCCTCTGGCGGAGCGGGGACAATGGAACATTTCCTCGAAGCCTTCCGCGACAGCGACGTCGACGGCGCGCTGGCGGCATCGGTGTTCCACAAGCAGATCATTAATATTGGTGAGTTAAAAACGTTCCTGAAGAATCAGGGCGTGGAGATCAGGGTATGTTAACAGAGCAACAACGCGCGCAGCTGGACTGGGAAAAAACCGACGGATTAATGCCGGTGGTGGTGCAGCACGCGGTATCCGGCGAAATGCTGATGCTGGGGTATATGAATCAGGATGCGCTGGCGAAGACTCTCGACAGCGGTAAAGTGACCTTTTTCTCCCGCACCAAACAGCGTCTGTGGACCAAAGGCGAGACCTCCGGTCACTTTTTGAATGTCGTCAGCATCACCCCGGATTGCGATAACGATACCTTGCTGGTGCTGGTTAACCCTGTCGGTCCAACCTGCCATCTGGGCACCAGCAGCTGCTTTGGTGACGCCAGCCACCAGTGGCTGTTCCTGTATCAGCTGGAGCAACTGCTGGCTGAACGTAAGAACGCCGACCCGGAAAGCTCCTACACAGCAAAACTGTACGCCAGCGGCACCAAGCGTATCGCGCAGAAAGTGGGGGAAGAAGGCGTAGAGACGGCACTGGCGGCGACAGTCAACGACCGTCATGAGCTGACCAATGAAGCCTCGGATCTGATGTATCACCTGCTGGTGTTGCTGCAGGATCAGGAGCTGGACTTAACGGCGGTTATAGAAAATCTCCGCCAGCGCCACAAATAAAAAAAACCGGGGAAACCCGGTTTTTTTTCAGCTTGTAGACCGGTATCAGGCCTTGCTGTGGTAGTTACGCAGTGCGCTACGACCTAACACCACGCCGGAGCCAATAATGCCTCCCAGCAGTACCGCCAGAATAAGCACCAGCGAACGCTTAGGACTATCGCGATATACAGGAAGATCCGGTTTCATCACATAACGATAAGCATGGATGGTGGCCGGGTCGATTTTCAGCTTCTCGATATCCAGCAATTTCTGTTTATTCTGGTAATAGCTTTCTGAAAAGGTCAGCGGACGCGATGACTCACGCGCGATCATCGATTGCAACGCTTCGGTACCTAACAGGAACATTGTTTCCTGGGTAACGTCCTGAGTCTGCTGAATTTTCGGCGTGGTGATATTTGCCGCCTCGGCATACTTCAGGGCTTCGGCAACCTGCTTGATACGCAGATCTTTCTGCTCCTGCGCGATCGTCTGCTGGTTAGTCAGCGCATCATTCAGGGTGACGACCTGCTGCTTAATGTTGTCGTTAAGATCAACTTCAAGTTCTTTCTGAATCTGCTCGTCAACCTGCTGGATATACTGTGCAACCTGCTTCTGCGCCGCTTCGGCTGAACCATTCACATAGCTCACGCTTAGTGGCAAAGGCTGGCCTTTCACGGCAGGTTCAATGGTCAGTTTTTCCGGTTCTGCCTTGTTTGCCAGCGTTTGCGACAATGCCGAGAAAGAGGCGTTATAACGGGTAATGACACTCTCCTGAACATCATTTAACTTCGGTGCCGCGCTACCATAAAGAATGTTCAGCGCATTGCTATAGCTACCGATTTGCGCCGCATCAGGCTGGGTAATAATCGCTGTGGAGGTCCACTTTTCTTTAGCGAATGCGAGATAGGCTACGGCAATGACAATAGCAACGGCGACAAATGCAGCAATTAGCCATTTTCCGCGCCAAAGTTGCAGCAATAGATCAATCAAATCAATCTGCTCAGGGTCATTGCTTCGCGTGACCGCGTTATTGTTGTTGTGCGTCATATAATCCTTACAAATGCAAAAAGCATAAAAAGCGCAAAAAGTTACGACATAGTGTATCGATTGTTGCCAGATTATCTATAGGAAATCGATAAACTATAATCTTAAGGTAATATAAATGAATTCCCTGTGCTGTGGAGCCGCATTGTCGACAACCAGTACCGCTGTTAACAAGCGCAAAAAATGCCCGACAACCTTGCCGGACATTTTCTAAACAGATAAAGATATTCAGTCGCTGCCAAAAAGATCGCGGGTATACACTTTATCCGCCACATCTGACAACTCTTCCGCCATACGATTAGACATAATCACGTCAGCTTCTTTCTTAAAAGCATCCAAATCGCGAACCACCCGTGAATGGAAGAAGTGATCTTCTTGCATAACCGGTTCATAAACAATGACCTGGATCCCTTTCGCTTTGATTCTCTTCATAATCCCCTGAATGGACGAGGCGCGGAAGTTATCGGAACCACTCTTCATAATCAGACGATAGACACCGACCACTTTAGGGTGGCGCGCCAGAATGGAATCTGCAATAAAGTCTTTACGCGTGCGGTTGGCATCCACAATCGCTGAGATAATATTGTTTGGTACGGATTGATAGTTAGCCAGTAGCTGCTTGGTATCTTTCGGCAGGCAATACCCCCCGTAACCAAAGGAAGGATTGTTGTAGTGGTTACCGATACGCGGATCCAGGCATACGCCTTCGATAATCTGTCGGGAGTTCAACCCCAGACTCTCAGCATAGCTGTCCAGCTCGTTAAAATAGGCCACACGCATTGCCAGATAGGTATTGGCAAAGAGCTTGATCGCCTCAGCTTCTGTTGCATCGGTGAACAGCACATCGATATCTTTCTTGATCGCACCTTCCTGTAACAGAGCCGCAAAGCGTTCTGCACGTTCCGAGCGCTCGCCAATGACAATCCGCGATGGATGCAGGTTATCGTACAAGGCCCTCCCCTCACGCAGGAACTCTGGTGAGAAAATGACATTATCGATACCCAGCTCTGCTTTGATCGATTGGGTGAAGCCGACTGGAATGGTTGATTTGATGATCATCACGGCGTTTGGGTTAATTGCCGTCACATCCTTAATCACCGCCTCTACGCTTGAGGTATTAAAATAGTTCGTTTTTGGATCGTAATCCGTCGGAGTGGCAATGATCACGAAATCGGCATCGCGATAGGCATCCGCTTTATCGGTGGTTGCACGGAAATTCAGCGGCTTGTGGGTAAGGTATTCCTGGATCTCTTTATCAACAATCGGAGAGATTTTCTGGTTTAGCATATCTACTTTAGCCTTTACGATATCCAGTGCCACCACCTCATGGTGTTGCGCAATCAGGATCCCGTTTGAGAGACCAACATAACCCGTTCCGGAGATTGTTATTTTCATTCATTCAACTTCTATATGAGTGAGTATCAGGAAGCGACTACCGCTCCACCGTAATAAGCAACTGATGAGGTTTTTAGCGCGTATGCTAAGTTGATGTCAAGCAGCTGAAATGACTGTGTAAAAGCAGGAATGCGGTATTTTGTACCGGCGAACATTGCAGTGTGTTGGTTAACCGAGAAAACATGGGGATCGGAGACGTAAAAAAACCCGGCTAATATCACCGGGTTTCGCTATATGACTGAGTTAAATCAGATTAATCCAGCCACTCGGTGTGGAACACACCTTCTTTATCAGTACGCTTATAAGTGTGCGCACCAAAGTAGTCACGCTGCGCCTGAATCAGGTTTGCAGGCAGAACGGCAGCACGATAGCTGTCGTAGTAGGCCACTGCTGCAGAGAAGGTTGGAACCGGAATACCGTTCTGCACTGCATAGGCAACCACGTCACGCAGCGCTTGCTGATAATCGTCAGCAATTTGCTTGAAGTATGGCGCCAGCATCAGGTTCGCAATGCCCGCGTTTTCTGCGTAAGCATCGGTGATTTTCTGCAGGAACTGGGCGCGAATGATGCAACCTGCGCGGAAGATCTTCGCGATTTCACCGTAGTTCAGATCCCAGTTGTTCTCGTCAGATGCGGCACGCAGCTGAGAGAAGCCCTGAGCATAAGAAACAAGTTTGCCCAGGTACAGTGCACGACGCACTTTCTCGATAAATTCGGCTTTGTCGCCTGCAGGCTTGGCCTGCGGACCGCTCAGCACTTTAGAGGCCGCGACACGCTGCTCTTTCAGAGAAGAGATGTAACGCGCAAAGACAGACTCGGTAATCAGAGACAGCGGCTCGCCCAGATCCAGAGAGCTCTGGCTGGTCCATTTGCCGGTACCTTTGTTGGCTGCTTCATCCAAAATCACGTCGACCAGGTATTTACCGTCTTCATCTTTTTTGGTGAAGATGTCTTTAGTGATGTCGATCAGGTAGCTGCTCAGCTCGCCATTGTTCCAGTCGGTGAAGGTCTGCGCCAGCTCTTCATTAGACAGGTTCAAACCGCCTTTCAACAGGGAATAGGCTTCTGCGATAAGCTGCATGTCACCGTATTCAATACCGTTGTGGACCATCTTCACATAGTGACCCGCGCCGTCTGGACCGACGTAGGTTACACACGGCTCACCGTCTTCTGCAACGGCAGCAATCTTGGTCAGGATCGGCGCAACCAGCTCGTAGGCATCTTTCTGACCACCAGGCATGATGGATGGGCCTTTCAGAGCACCTTCTTCGCCACCGGAAACACCGGTACCAATGAAGTTGAAGCCTTCAGCAGACAGCTCACGGTTACGACGAATGGTGTCATGGTAGAAAGTATTGCCGCCATCAATGATGATGTCGCCTTTTTCCAGATATGGCTTCAGGGAGTCGATGGCAGCATCTGTACCAGCACCGGCTTTCACCATTAACAGGATACGACGAGGCGTTTCCAGGGATTCAACAAACTCCTGAACCGTATAGAAAGGAACCAGTTTCTTGCCCGGGTTCTCTGCAACCACTTCTTCGGTTTTATCACGAGAGCGGTTGAACACGGAGACGGTATAACCACGGCTTTCGATATTGAGCGCCAGGTTGCGCCCCATCACTGCCATACCGACGACGCCGATCTGTTGCTTGGACATTACATACTCCTGTCAGGTGTGGTCACCGCGACGTGTGCGCGGTTTGAAAAGTGACTTAGATGTTAACTCAGTTTAAGGTCTGGCAGATAGCTAAAGGTGCACTAAAGCGCATAGCTCAACCCAGCACATCCATTATTTCAGGCGTTAACCGCTGATGTTATAAAATTGTCTGATAAGGCGTTTTGTCTCACTGCTGTCGTTATATGGTAACAACGTGACCGTTCCGTCTTCATTGGTAATAAAAAAGTCATCGCCAATAGCGGTCGAATGAGAAAATGGCGACTTGCAGCTCACATCAAATAATGAACATCCCAGAAAATAGTTCATTGAATATTGAATACCTAACATATGAAGTAATGTAGGCGCCAGACTTAATGAGTTTTGAGCATGAGCATTAATAACTTGCGGCTTCACATCCTTGCCAATAATAATCAATGGCATGTCATTCACAAAAAACTGTGCATTGCTGTTAAAACTTTTTTTGTAATCAGTTGATGGGAATGTCGCATGATCTGCAGTAATAATCAGTAAGGTATTATCATAAAGAGCACTGTTTTTAAAGGACTCAACAAACTTGCCTAGTTGAAAATCAAAATTATAAAATTTATTGTATAGCGCATTCGTTCCATCAGCGAATTTTTCATTGGGGCTATCCTGCCCGTGATGCGTACCTGATGGATAAACACCTACAAAAAAACGCTCGTTATTTTTTTCTTTGCCGCGCAGGAAATCACGTAATGCGTTAAATGTTTGTTTATCCGTCATCCTGTCATGTTGATAACCAACAAAATTACCCATCCCCAAAACCTGATCAAACTTTAATGTTTTGAGCATAGTGTTAAGCGCACTGTTCTTTTCGGTAGAGGCAATAAAGTAATTGTGATAACCAGATTTAGTTAAAATTTCAGGCAGGGTTATCTGGCGTTGAAGATAAATATTATTTATCTCATTAGTTGATAATTGATTGATACCAGTGCCTTCATTCGTCACGCCATCGCGATACTGGTATCCGGATGTTAACTGTCCGCGTAATCCGCGAAAAGTAGCAGCAGTATGGTTATAGTAATTTGTTACATTGATCCCTTCGTGCGTCAGGCGATCCAGATTCGGTGTAATTGAAAATGTTCTTCCATTTGTTTTACCGATAACTTCTGATGAAATACCTTCCGTAAAGATCACAATGACATTGTAATCCTTAAAACTCATTTTCCTGTCAATTGGATCATTGTAGAAATGAGTTTTCAGGAATAATTTACCCTCATCACCGACTTTTGCATTTGGAGTAAAAGTAACTTGTAAGTAGTAAAATTTGAAGGTGTTATACAATGACTGTATGGGGCCCTGAACAACGCAAGAGAGAGCCAGGGCGGAAATAACAACAACAATATTTACATATCTACTTTTCGTTGGCCTGCCGCGGCAGACCATCACTTGTGAAAACAAAACAAATAATACAAACACACCTATAATTTTAATAAAAGCTGAAATGCCCAGCGAACCAAACTCTGCGCTGTTGGACAGCGCCAGTGGCATGAGATACTGTCCAGAAGAAAACAAAGAGGCAGCCTGAACACCTAAAATGATGAAATAAGCACCCCAGAGAATTCTACGAACAATATCGCTTCTGATAAAATTGTTGGCGAAGCAAAGAAACACAAACTCGATGACAAAAGAAGAAAGGAGGTCTAATCGGCCAACATAGGCAAGCATGGCTGCAAAGGGTAGCGCAAAACAAAAAGAAAAAAATAATGGGTTTTTTAATTTCATTGCAGCTCAATATTATTCAATTTAAACATAGTAAGCCCGATCACATACGCTAAAATAAACTTTCATATGCCGAAGCGATACTTTCCCAGCAATATTTATCATTAGCAACATTCTTTAACTCTTGTCCCATGTTCGGAACAGATCCACTTATAACCTCATGCACCGCAAGTTGAAGGGCATCACAATCAGAAAAAAACAGCGCCACGTTGTTTGTAGAGTAACGGTTAAATGTACAGTCAAACGCAATTACAGGAACGCTGAAATGCATAGCTTCAACCAACGATGGATTGGTACCACCTGCTGAATGCCCGTGAATGTATGCAATGCAATTTTTGCGCAGGCGATACAAATTATCGATATTGTAATCAGGGTCAAGGATCTCAATATTCGAGTAAGCACTGTATTTTCTCTTCAGGGCTTGACCATATTCGCTGTTATTCCAGTTACCCATAAATTTGAGCTTTTCATTTGATGCTACGAATGATTCAAGGATCATATCCACGTTATTTTCAGGCTCAATTCGACACAGCGAGAGAAAATAACCTTTCACTACCGCCTCGGTAGGCTCTCCTGTGGCAGTAACCGCGACAGCATGATCACCACCATAAGCGATGACTTCACTCTTACGTCCATACTCGCTTTCGACATATTCTGCGATTGCCTGATTATCCGAGATGACAATGTCCGAGTATTTCACCGCCAACTTTTCTGATTTTTTCAGGAACCACTTTACTTTAGGGCTCCATTTGTTCCGACGCCATTCCAGACCATCAATATTCGTTATCACTCGTGATTTAGATAATAATCGATACACAGGTAAGAAAATACATCCAGACACACCCAGAATCAATACAACATCCGGCCTTTTAATCAAACAAACTAACAGGCATAAAATATCGTATAAAATACTGGATGGCCCATTAGCGCTTACCGGCAAATAAATGAGTTCCGCATCACGATATTTTTTTATTTTATCTTTGTATTTTTTTGACGAACAAAAAACTTGATAAGTGATATTCCCTGATTGATAGTCAACCAGGTTTTGGACTAAAGACTCAAATCCGCCATAGCATGCTGGAACCCCAACAGTTCCAACCACAGCTATTTTTTTTCGAGAAGAACTACACATGTTGCACCTTTGAATTAATTGCCTTTATTCATTTTCTTTTGAAATGCATCTGCGATAGCCTTCCACACAACACCCACTGACTTCAGTTTATGTTTAGAATAAATGATTTCAAATACGATATTTTTGGCTGAGTGGAAGAAAAGATGATATCTGTATTTAAATGAATAATTAGAGTACACCATCAAGTATAAGGCATTTCTAATTTTATAATAATTTCTGAACGAATTATGTATAGTGACATTTCTACCAGCAAAATTCTTCTGACCATAACCTAATTCATGAGAAATCATTACCGACGGCGTTTGCACAACGAGATATCCTTTAGAATGCGCTCGCCAGCACCACTCGGTATCGACCCAATCGATGAACAGGTCTTCACGAAATGGACCTACAGCTTCCCAGGCATGTTTAGAAATTAGCATCCCGGAGGCGATGACATGTGAAGGAAACAGATCATCTGAGTCGCTGGTAGCAATCACTTTGCGGCTTGTGAAAGTGTCCAGTGTAACCGAAGGGTGAATATGGCCTGTACGATGGTCTTTAAAAAATGGTGAGCAGCAACCAATTTTATTTCCAGACTCAAGATTATGCTTTTCATAGTGCGTAATCAAAGTACCTACAGAATTTTCAGGGAAAATCGTATCCTGATCTGAGAAAAAGAGATAATTAAGCTGTGGATTTTGAAGCGCTATTTCAGCACCATGGTTTTGTGCAAAAGCAATACCTTTGTTGTCATTCAACAACACAATGTCTACGTTCGGTTCTGCTATCTCATTTAAAACATCACAGTCGGTTGAACCATTATCTATAACAAGGACATTATCGACCTGTTTGATTAAGGACATAATGCAATTTAGAATTTTATTTTTATCAGGATTGTATGTAATTACAATTGCTGTGACGCCATTACTCATTCAAAACTCCAAACATTACATGATAATAAAATGCCATATAAGATATTATAACTATTTTCATCAAAAATATTAGAATAGTTCTTTTTTCTCTAGCAGAAATTACGCTGGCCGTAACCATTAAGAAGAAATAGGCTTCAAGCACTCTAAATGCGGTTACCGGTAAAGAATACATAACAAAAATCATATATTGCAAAAATGCGAACGCGAAAAAATTAATGAAATATTTTCTCGTCGGAACTTTAAATTCCGGAATAGAAATCAAAAACCATGTGATAAACGTTAGTGATAATGAATTCAGAAGGTTTACATCACCATCATTACCAATTTTTTGACCAATCCCGTAATTACGAATTATTGAAATAAGCGTATCTGCATTACCCGATAGATAAATGAGAACAAAAACACCCGCAATCGCATTCCCTATAATCCGTGCTTTCCTCCAATGAACATAAGGGTACAATAAGAGAAAAGGTAGTGCTGACCAGTGCGCTGTTATTGCAATAAAGACAGAGATATAGAATGGTGTTAATCTTTTATTAAAAAGATAATAAATTGAAAACATCAGAATAGAAATACACAATCCATTTCTGATTTGTGTGTAATCTAAGATCCAACATGATACAAAGGCATAATACAGTAAAAATATTATTAGCCCTTGCTTACTTTTTGTATTCTTTACAAAGAACGAAGTCTTGATAACCAGTGAAATAAGTAAAACGGTGAAAATAATCAATTGATAACTGTTCGTCAGTGCTAGTAGAATACGATAGAACAATTCAAGTTGAACTTCATCAGCCGCGCTACCAGAAAAAATAGCTTTATAGTTTTCATAATCTCGACTCAAGCCAAAAAATTGAGTGTTAGACATGAAGAAACTCAAAACTAACGTTCCAAGCACTGCGAAAAAAACCAGATTAACAATGTTTTCTTTATTTTCTTTCATGAATTCGCATCAGTTGTGATAACTCATTGATACAATAATCCAGAGTTATAGAGTCTTATTGTTATCGAGTGTTTTACTGAAGAATAATTTCATTTCTTCAAGACACCTTCTAACACGCTCAACGCTTAACTCATGCTCTTTGATCAGATGTTGTTCTACCCTATCCTTAGTGCTATTTGCCCACAGTTGCTGGGCATCACTAAATCCATAAGAAAGCCCATATCGATCTTCAACATTTGGGTACCACTGCTCGATCGTTACATCGTCACCCGGGACAACGTAGGATGCACAGCCGCTTAATACTGCAAATAGTGAATAGGCAGTATAATCATCATAGCAAATGAACTTTTGAGATCGCTTAAATATATCAGCTGTTTCTTTATGATTAAGCCCATCTACACAAACTGAATTTTCTGGATGAACTTTCTTCTTATAACCACCTTTTCGAATCATGTGACAACACTCAATATCTCTAATGACTTCATCATCTTTCTTATAAATATCTAGCGGATAAAAGATAATTTTCATTTCATTAGTAGAAAGAGTGGAGCCTTCATTTTCGAAATCATCGATTGCCGTATTGAATTTAAAGTACAGTTCATTACGTCCGTAATCAAATTTACCAGTATGGAAACCTGGCTGATGAAGGAACCATCGCACGACATTATTTGCACCTAAAGGATTACCCAATACAATTTCTGGATAAATGACAATATAATCGTCTGCAATCTGCTGCCTGGTGATTATTGGTGTATTCCAGCTACTATTAACACGATACTCACGCTGTAGTTTTAACAACCACTTCGCCTGGCTAAATAACTTCCTCAGGCCTCCAGCAACAAGATACTCCGGTAATAAAGGCGTGATAAAAGCTGAGCCCAATTTATTCTCATTAATAATATCACAGAGCCGATGTAACACTATAGCTCCACCGCTATTTTCATCGAAAGTGGGAGCGCAGATAACAATTTTCATTAATTTACTCGTAAAACACCAGGTTTAATTATCTTATTGATAAGCATTAAATAACAGAAAGATATAATCACTGCTGCCATACCAATGCCTAATAAAGAAAAGAAAAGCAAAACAGGTTCATTCATCATTGGGCTCACATCAACCCGGTCAAAACACATAAAGTACAGTGTATTTATCACTATCAACGGAGCCATTTTAAATGCAATCGGGTAAAGTCCTTTATGGAAGAACTTATTAAAGACATACCCTCCCCACATCACGAATAGAAAAATGGAGTTTACTAAGTAGAATCGGGAGGTACCTTCTCCCAAATAATATTTGGCCATATAGAAATTTACAGGGACGATAACAATACTAAAAGCCGCATAGACAATGGTATGTAACTTTAACTTCCCTATACTGTATAGGATTAAGAATATAAAGTTAGAATAGACCGCAAACACCCCTCCCATGAATAACCACGGAAGATAATTTGATATGCTTACAGCCAAATCATTGTCACGCGTCCACAAGTAGACTAATTCTCTGGAATGGAAAAACAAAAATATCGCTAAAGGCAGCGTTAATAACAATATAAAGTCAAAGCTCTTATTAAACATATTGCTATAAGATTGATAGTTCTTTCTATAAAATAGCCCAGTCAATCTTGGTTGTAGGAACTGGTTTAGCGGATCACTCAGTACCGCCAACATACTCACAAATGATATAGCCACGGTGTAATGAGCATATTCAGCAAGAGGTAAATATTTAGCTAACGCAAGTTTATCTGACTGATTGACTAAAACCCACAGAATAGAAAGAACTGAAAGTTGAAGAGCAAACAACAGAATCGTTCTAAAACTATCAGAGACTATTTCACCATCATTCAAGTTAGACTCTTTACTTTGCGCTTTAATAGTCGTTAAGGTTCTTAAGCCAAAATAAATAATCATAATGCTATTAACAACTGCAAATAAAAGTTGCAACTTGAAATAAAGCACTATCCCATCATTACTAATGATTAAGAAGTAATATACCGCGACTTGTGACAATGTCATATAAATGACATTAATCGTTGTTAACAACACCTGTCTTTCATTAGCCAGCAATATACTTCGAAACGGGCCCTGTATATATTTAACAGAGAATATCATCAGCATTAATGCTATTGATTGTGAAATTGTTGAAGTCGGTAGTTTCGAGTTTAACATTCCGACCAACGAGTCTGAAAAGAAATGTCCGTATAACCAGATCACCGCCGAGATACATAAAAAAAACAATATTGCTTTATAAAAAATCTTGACGAAATTCTCGAATTCTTTTTTATTGTTTTTGCTTAGTATGGCTTGTCTTGTTAGGACACCACCGATTCCAGCATCAAAGATGCTCAGGCAGGCCTGCACCACAACGAAATAACCAATGAGACCATATGACTCGTTGCCTAAAAAATTGATAAGGAACGGAATCATCACAACTGCTATTACTGCGGTGTATATCCGAGCGATGTAGATATAACTAAGTACCCATATATCTTTATTTATTTTCATTTTATATCTTTAAATGGAGGGCAACCCTCCATTTTTGTTATGCAAAACAGGCAGCAATACTTTCGCAAATATAATCCACTTGCTCCAGAGTTAACTCGTAGAACATAGGCAAACGAAGTAATGTATCCTGGAATTTATCACTATTAGGCAGATCGATCAGATCATTGTTTTGCAAGAAATAATCGCTTTTATGAAGAGATAAATAATGGAAAACAGAGTATATACCGCGTTTTTTAAGTTCTTCGATTAAACCTGAGCGATCTTCAACGCTGTTGCAAATAATGTAAAACATATGTGCATTATTCGTTGCGTAATCGAAGAGGACTGGAAGTTCTATTTTCCCCTGTTGCTGGAGAGTTTTAAGATTCGATTCATAACGCTGCCAGATTTCTTTTCTTCGGGCTTGAATATCATCCAGATTCTCAAGTTGTCCATACAAATAAGCAGCATTCAACTCAGATGGAAGAAATGACGAGCCAATATCCACCCATCCGTATTTATTCACTTCGCCGCGGAAAAATGATGCCCGGTTAGTGCCTTTTTCACGAATAACTTCCGCTCTGGCGATAAGATTTTCATCATTAATCACCAGCATCCCGCCTTCTCCTGAAATGATATTTTTGGTTTCATGGAAGGAAAAAGCTGATAGTGCACCAAAGGATCCAAGCGGCTTTCCTTTATAGAAGGAATCAACCGCCTGCGCAGCATCCTCAACCAAAGGAATATTATGCTTTTTGGAAATTGCTGTGATCTTGTCCATGTCACATGCTACACCCGCATAGTGCACGACGATGATCGCCTTGGTTTTACTGGTGATATTGTTTTCAATTTCTTGATAATCAATATTAGGATGTTCTTCAGCGCTATCCACAAAACGAATATTAGCCCCGCGTAATACAAACGCATTGACTGTGGATACGAATGTATATGAAGGAGAGATAACCTCATCGCCAGGCTTGATATCTAACAGAATTGCTGCCATTTCCAGGGCATCTGTACATGATGTGGTCAGTAAAACTTTTTTAAAACCATATCGTTGTTCAAAATACTCACTACACTTTTTGGTGTAGTATCCATCCCCAGACAATTTTCCTTTTTTGATAGCATCGGCAATATAATCTAACTCAACGCCTGCAAGGTAGGGTTTATTAAACGGGATCATTGTATTTCCTTAACATAATTTTCAAACGTTCAGTTGTATTATTTTTGCCAATAACAAATTAACGAACTTAGAAGAGTGACTTATTTGTTCCTGTACACGCTTTCATTTCATCATCTCTTTAATGTGAAAATGCCCGCAAACGGGCATTTAAATGCGTTTCACACTCAGCCTTGTCGTGCCGCAGCAATCCCTTCGAAATCACCGCACTTTTCTGTTGAGTGAATACCAACAGCAACATAATTACGCGAGGTGCCCAGTGAACAGAGGAGTTCCCGCTCTGCCTGTTCTGTTTCACCAGACAGGAAGATACTCATTACTGACGTTCCCCGTAATTCTGCTCAATCCACGACTGATAATTGCCGCTTTTCACATTCTCAACCCACTGGGAGTTAGCCAGATACCATTCCACCGTTTTACGAATCCCGCTTTCAAATGTCTCCTGCGGTTTCCAGCCCAGCGCCTGGTTAATCTTCTCAGCATCAATGGCGTAACGGCGGTCATGCCCCGGGCGGTCAGTCACATAGGTGATCTGATCGCGATAAGAACCCTCTTTCGGCACAATTTCATCAAGCAGATCGCAAATGGTATGCACCACTTCAAGGTTTTGCTTCTCATTATGGCCGCCAATGTTGTAGGTCTCACCCACAACGCCAGTCGTCACCACGGTATATAACGCACGCGCATGATCCTCAACGTACAGCCAGTCGCGAATCTGATCGCCCTTACCGTAAATCGGCAACGCTTTGCCGTCCAGCGCGTTCAGGATCACCAGCGGGATCAATTTTTCCGGGAAGTGATAAGGGCCGTAGTTATTGGAGCAATTAGTGACAATGGTCGGGAATCCGTAGGTACGTAACCATGCCCGCACCAGGTGGTCGCTCGATGCTTTAGACGCTGAATACGGGCTGCTCGGCGCATAAGCCGTTTCTTCAGTAAACAGCGGCAGTACCGTACCGGCAGAATGCTCATCAGGATGCGGCAGATCGCCATACACTTCGTCAGTGGATATGTGATGGAAGCGAAACGCCTGTTTCACCTCTGCAGTCAACGTAGACCAATAGGCTCTGGCGGCTTCGAGCAGCACATAGGTTCCGACAATATTGGTCTCGATAAACGCAGCCGGCCCGGTAATAGAGCGGTCAACGTGGCTTTCTGCTGCCAGGTGCATAACCGCATCCGGTTTGTGCGTCGCAAAAATACGTTCCATCGCCGCTTTATCGCAGATATCAGCATGTTCGAAAACGTAACGCTGGCTGCTGTTCACTTCTGCCAGTGATTCCAGATTACCGGCGTAGGTCAATTTATCGACATTAACCACTTCATCCTGAGTGTTTTGAATAATATGTCGTACAACCGCAGAGCCAATAAAACCAGCACCACCCGTAACAAGAATTTTCACGCGTTAATTTCCGTTAAATAAAGAGATCGGATAATGAATTCAGGAACGGTATTTGAGCACCATGCCAGAAAACAACCACGCTACCGCCCCTGGCTTAACAGCTACCAGAGCACTGAGCAGGGTCAGAATGTGGACTTTTTGCAGTAAAATGCCAGCAAAGAGCCGGCAGGTACATCTGCAAGTCAGCCAATAATTGTCGTATTAAATGCCTGTAGAAACAAGGGAAAAAAGCAGGCTTACAATACAAAAAAGTAGCAGTTAACTGGCTGAAATTTAAGAATATATTTAGAAACAAAAAACGGCAGTGGCATTCACGCAGACTATCAAAGTCTCTGAATGCCCCCTGCCGTTTCGTATACAACCAAGCGGATATTACTCGCTGGTTAATAATTTCTTCATACTTTCCCGGAACTTCTGCCCTTCTTTCAGGTTACGCAGGCCGTACTGCACAAAAGCTTGCATATAGCCGATTTTCTTACCGCAGTCGTAGCTGTCGCCGGTCATCAGCATCGCATCTACAGACTGCTTCTTCGCCATTTCCGCGATAGCATCTGTCAACTGAATACGATCCCAGGCGCCTGGCTCGGTTTTTTCCAGTTCTGCCCAGATCTCAGCATTCAGGACGTAACGGCCCACGGCCATCAGATCGGAATCGAGGGTCTGCGGCTGATCCGGTTTCTCGATAAACTCAACGATGCGGCTGACTTTACCTTCGGAATCGAGCGGCTCTTTGGTCTGAATAACGGAGTATTCGGACAGATCGCCGTGCATGCGCTTCGCGAGTACCTGGCTGCGGCCAGTTTCGTTGAAACGCGCTACCATTGCCGCAAGGTTATAACGCAGCGGATCGGCTGTGGCGTTATCCAGAATAATGTCCGGCAGCACAACCACAAACGGGTTATCACCCACAACCGGACGTGCACACAGAATAGAGTGACCCAGACCCAGCGGTTGCGCCTGGCGTACGTTCATAATAGTGACGCCTGGCGGGCAGATCGATTGCACTTCCGCCAGCAGCTGACGCTTAACGCGCTGCTCCAGAAGGGCTTCAAGTTCGTAGGAGGTGTCGAAGTGGTTTTCTACCGCATTCTTTGAGGAATGGGTGACCAGAACGATTTCTTTGATCCCTGCAGCAACAATCTCGTCGACGATGTACTGAATCATCGGCTTGTCAACGATCGGCAGCATCTCTTTAGGAATGGCTTTTGTGGCCGGGAGCAAATGCATGCCCAGACCCGCTACCGGAATGACCGCTTTCAAATTAATCATGTTTCTTCCACCTTAAAAATGGTTGCCGAATTATAGCTCTTAAAGCTGTTTTCGCCAGCACGATTTGCTACAACGCTTAAATGGATAGTACGCAGCTATTGCGCATATTACAGTAGTAGCAATCCGAATCGCCCGGCATTAATTCCAGGAATCTTCGCAAAGTGCCGTTGGCAAGATATTCAGCGCTTCGGTAGCGCAAAATTCAACCGTTCCGCCTTCACCGTATGCTGATCAATGCGGTCAATATCGACCGAACTTTGACCGTTCTCATTAACCGCTTTAATGTTCGCCAGTGACAGCAGCGTCTCGTCCTTGGCCATAAACTTACCGCGTACATCTTTGCGCAGATCAAAATTCAGCGCCAGCGCGGGCCCGAGGCTCGCATCCTGCATCACCTTGATATTGCGCATAAAAAGATGCTGAGGCTTATTATGCAGTTCCAGAGAGGCGCGCTTCAATTCCAGATTGGTAATCGACACAAACGAGGTCGCATTGCCGGAGGAGATCTGGATCCCGCGTAATTTCCGCGTGAGATTTTGGTTATCCAGATGCATATCGTTGAGGCGGAAATTCTGCGGTATCGACAGGTAATTCCCTTTGATCACGCCGTAGCCAATTAACATCCCCGCGCTGTCGGTCATCTCCACATTATCGATAACAAAGTTATCACAGCCATATATCGCTACCGTTGCGTTATCGATCCCCGCTTTTTTGCTGAAATCCGGGGTGATATTTCGCGCTTTCACATTACGAATAATGAAGTGTTTACCGTTCTCGACATGCACCAGCTGGCGGCAATTGCTGCCGGTGATATTGGCCACCACAAAGTTCTTTACCGCCTGGTCTTCCGGGTAAGTGTTGTCATAGGTACTCCCCGCCAGACCGATGCCGATTCCCCAGTTAATTTTGCCGTTGGTGCAGTCGATATGATCGATAACATGGTCTGAGATCAGGATATTGCGGTCGTTAATCGCCACGTTCCACTCAATGGCGTCGCCCTGTAGATAGCTAAAATTGCAGTTAGTGATGGTGACGCCATCCATCTGGGTATGAAATCCCTGGCGCAAAATCGCATAGTTGGCTTTCGTGACGGTGAGCCTGTCGATCAGCAGGTTACGCATGACTTTCGGTTTTTTGCCGCCGATGTAGATCTGGGTCACCGGACCATAGCCGCTCATCGCCAGGCCCTGGATCACGCAGTCGGAGCCGCGTACGTCCAGCGTGATATTTTCACTGCGCCCCCCTCCTTCACCGATAACCTTGCAGCCATCCTGCAGCACCAGCCGCCCTCTTCCGTTACCGGTCAGCGCGCCACGAATGCGCAGCGTTTTGCCTTCGGGGATGAAAATGGCGGTATTAATGTTGTCGCAGGTCAACCCGGCCGGTACCACCACCGTGTCGCCTTCGCTAAAAGCCTGCTTAAAGGCCGCGATCCAGTCACGACGGTTATACTGGCGAATGTCCACCGTACCGCCCGCCGTCGCGGCCCGCACGCCCACCATAGGGGCTGCCGCCAGCACGCTGCAGGTGGTGACAAATGCGCGGCGTGTCATTTCTTTCGGCATACAGCCTCCGTTTAAAGCGTTTGCAGCAGAGTGGCTAACTGCCGGTTGATCAGCTGTTGATTGAAATCGGTCTCCACCTTGCGGCGCGCGTTGTGCACCACTGGCGAGAGCGCTTCGTGCGCGATGTCGCCAAAGGCCGCCAGCCGATCGGCCAGCGCCTCAGCGTTATTCTCGGCCACCAGCCAGCCGGAACGATCGGTTTCAATCAGCTCCGGGATACCGCTGTGCAGCGTGGAGACCACCGGGATCCCCACCGCCATCGCCTCCATCAGCGCCACCGGAATGCCTTCCATATCGCCATCCGCGCCGGTAATCGACGGCAGCAAAAACACGTCCGCTTCATCGAGCATGGCCTTCACTTCGTGGCTGGGCTTAAACCCCGGCATCTCAACGCAGGATTCTAACTGGTACTGTTCGATCAGGGTGCGCAGCCGGCGCTCCCAGGGGCCAATCCCGAGAATGCGATAGTGGAAATCCACCCCGCGCGCTTTCAGCTGACGGCAGGCTTCAATCGCCACGTGCAACCCCTTTTTCTCGGTCAGACGCGCCACAGAAATGATCTGTAGCGGCTTGCCCGGCACTTTAACTGCGCGCGGGGAAAAACGCTGCATGTCCACGCCCATCCGCGATACGGCGATCTTCTCCGGCGGGCAGCCCATCGTTTGCAGGCGTCCGGCCCACAGGTCGCTGATCGGCAGCATCATGTCGCCGCGCTGGAACAGCTGCTGATATTCAGGGGTGTAATGGTTCAGCACTTCACGGCTGGAGATATCGATCCCGTGAAACACCGTCGCGATTTTGCCCTCGATAACGCCCAACTCGCGCAGCTTGGCTGCGGTGACCCCTGCCGGGCCAAAGTGGGCGATAAACACGTCCGCCCGCCAGGTCTGCGCCGTTTGGCCGCAGATAGAAGAGAGGATCAGGTTGCGCGACTCGGCGCCATAGCGGGAGACATTCAGTGCCCGCCAGGTACCCGGCCGGTGCAGCCCGCGCAAGGTCTGGCGGGCACGATAGCGCAGCTTTGCCAACTTGCCCTGGGGTTCATCCTGAAGCCAGCGGGTTTTACTGGCCAGATCGTACTGGGTCCAGGCCGCGTGGGTATTTTGGGTATCGCCCTTTTGCAGGGCAATAATCTCCACGTCATAACCCATATCAATAAATGCGGTGATCTGGTTCAGAACAAAGGTTTCGGAAGAGAGCGGAAATTTCAGTAAGAAGAAACCAACCTTCATTTATCCCCCCCGACCCGATCCAGCACCGATTTCACCATCCGGATACCGTTCTCACGCTCGGCTTTCACCGCCACCGCCAGCCGTTCGTTAATGGCAGGCAGTTGTCCCAGGGTATCGGCCACCGTGGCGCTCAGCGAGCCATCCAGCAGATGACGGATATCCACCGCCATTTCCGGCATGCCCAACTGCTGCATGATCCCGGCAGATTTGTGCTCGTAGTTGATGGCGATCGCCGGGGTGCCAAAGTTCATTGAGATAATCGCTGAATGCAGTCGCGTGCCCACCGTCAGCTCGCAAGCGCCCAGCAGTTTGCCCATCTCCAGATCGTTAAGTTCATCCATCACCACGTGGTAGCGAGAGGGATCGCTGACGTGCTCGCGCAGGTTCAGCGCCACCATCCGGTCATCTTTGTTGTAGCTGTCGATCCCGGTACAGGTTGAGAGCGCCAGCACCTGATAGCCGCTCGCCAGCACCCGGTTGACCACCTCGGCAAAGGCTTTTTCATACGCGGCCTGGGTGGTGCCCAGCCGCTTATCAAACGGTGCCAGTTCGCGCAGGGTGATGGCGACGGTTTTCTGCTGCGCCGCGACGTTCAGCCAGTGCTGCACCGCATAGCTCGGGGTAAAACTGGCATCCTGATGATCGACCAGCCAGGCGGTGTCGACCCCCTGCTCCACTTTACGGGTGTCGATTTCGCTGCGCTGCATCAGGTTCAGGCTCACCGATTCACGCAGGATCAGCGCATCACAGTGGCCAAAAACATGGTTCGCCAGCTGGTTAAACTGCGGATCCTGGAACGGCCCGACGCTGTGCCCGACCATAAACAGCGGTTTCTTCGCCATAAAGGTGCATAGCGCGTGCTCAAACTGCGGCACGCCGTACAGGTCGACAAAGAACGACCCGCCGACCTGAATAATGGCGTCATAGCCGGAGAGCAAACGGACAAAATCGGTAAAGCCCTGGGCGATGGCGATATTGCGCAGCTTGCCGGTGTCGGTCACCCTGGAGAGCAGAACCTGGTGCTGATAGCGACGGCGCAGCACTTTTTTGACCCGCCCCACCACGCCCGCAGCGCTATTGTGCTGTTTCATCTGGCTGTACAGCGGATCGCCCATCACCGGACGGTTCAGCAGCCAGGAGGAGCTCACCGGGTAGCGGCTCATCACATCGACCTCGGTCTCAGGCGCAAGGGTGTGGATCGCATCCAGTAAGCCGCGCAGGATCGCACTGTCACCGCGGTTGCCGCAGGTATGGTTGCCCAGAATCAATAATTTCATCATGACCTCTTAAAATTAGCCTGCGCGAAGCAGTGTTTTCATCTTCTCGCCGCGACAAAACTGGCGCTTCATCTCCACCACCAGCGCATTGCGTGACAGCACAATCATCACCGCAAAAGCCAGCACCCCGGCCGCTACCTGCACGGCAAGCAGCGCCGCCAGCGGCAAATGGCCGTTAAGCACCACGCCCAGGGCGTAGCTCAGCACAAGCGTGGGTAAGGAGAGGTAAAACGGCAGCCACAGGCTCAAAATGTACTGGCGATAGCTGGAACCCAGCACCGGTTTAATCATCACGAAGTAGCTCAACACGGTGTTGATCACCTGCACCAGCAGGAAGCCCAGCGTCACCCCCATCGCGCCCGCCATCAGGCCGCCGATGACGATCGCCGGAATAAACAGAAAGGTTTTAAAGACGTTGAATTTGAAGCTGATATCAACCCGGGCTTTCGCCATCAGCAGCGAGCCAATCGGGTTGCCGACCGAGCGCAGCAGCCCCACCACACACAGCAGCTGCAGGACCGGGACAATACTGACCCACTTCTCACCAAACACCAGCGGCACCAGGTTGCCGGAAACCACCATCAGCCCCAGCAGCGTCGGGAAGTTAATAATCCCCACCACCGACAGCAGCTTGTAGAAGTTGACCCGCAGCTTTTCGGTATCGTCCTGAATTTTGGCGAACGCCGGGAACAGCACCCGGGTAATAATCGGGTTAAGTTTCATCGGCGGCACCACCGCCACGTTCCAGGCCAGGTTAAAGCCACCGGCCACGCTGGCGCCGAGCATACGCGCCAGCACCAGCGTCGAGAGGTTGGTATTCACATAATTGATGATACTGTCGGCGGTCAGCCACGCGCCAAAGCGCAGGTTGGAGGCCACCGACGCCAGCGAGAAGTGCAAGCCTGGACGGTAAATCTTGCGGCCAAAGTAGCCGAACAGCAGGGTGCGCACCGCGCTGTTGACCAGATAGCCCAGGATTGCGGTCATTGCCAGCGGCCAGAAGTGGGCGCTCACCACGGTAAACGTAAATCCAGCCAGCACCGAGGTGGTTTCAATTATGCCGATTTTGCTGAACTCCAGCTCCTTCTGCATCAGGGCGCGGAACTGCTGTCCGTGGGGGATCACGATAAAGGCAAATGACAGGGCCCGCATCAGCGGTGCCAGTTCCGGATTATTCAGCGCATCAGCAATTGCATCGCTCAGCAGGTACAGCGCCACACACACCACCACCCCGAGGCCGACGTTCAGCCAGTAGAGGGTGGTCAGTTCCAGCTGGCTGATCTCTTTGCGCTGAATAATCGAGTTGGCAATGCCAAAGTCCGACAGGGTATCGGCGAGGGCGATAATCACCAGCGAAATGGTCAGGAGACCAAACTGGTGGCTGTCGATAATCCGCGCCAGCACGGTCATCTGCGCCAGGCCAAGACCGATGATGATCACCGTGGCAATCGCCGACCACTTGGCACCGCTGAGGGTTTTTTCACGTAAGCTCATGTTAGTACGCCGCTTTGTTGACAAAGCCCTTAAAGACGGTCAGAAAAACGATTTTGATATCGAACCAGACGCTCCACTCGCGGATGTACTCCAGGTCGAACTCAACGCGTTTTTCCATTTTTTCGAGGGTGTCGGTCTCGCCGCGCCAGCCGTTGATCTGCGCCCAGCCGGTAATGCCCGGTTTCACTTTGTGGCGCAGCATGTAGCCTTCAATCAGGGCTCGGTACTGCTCGTTATGCGCCACCGCGTGCGGACGCGGGCCAACAATCGACATTCCCCCGGTCAGTACGTTGATAAACTGCGGCAGTTCGTCGAGAGAGGTGCGGCGCAGGAAGTTACCCACTCGGGTAACGCGGGGATCGTTTTGCGTCGCCTGAGTCACCACCTGGGCATTTTCCATTACCTTCATCGAGCGGAATTTCCACACCATGATCGGCTTACCGTCCATGCCGTAGCGGGTCTGGCGAAAAATCACCGGCCCTTTAGAGGTGAGCTTCACCGCCAGCGCAATGGCGCACAGCACCGGCGAAATCAGCAGCAGGATCAGAGACGACAGGATGATGTCCTCGACGCGCTTCAGTACCCGGTTGATACCGGACAGCGGCGTGTCGTACAGCGGCACCACCGGAACGCCATTCACCTCTTCAATACGCGAGTGCAGAATGTTAAAAGTGAAGACATCAGGAATGAGGATCACCGAGCAGGTGGTATCCGCCAGTTTGCGCATCAGGGTTCTGATGCGGGCTTCGTCACTCATCGGCATGGCGATATAGACGTTGTGGATCTTTCCGGCTTTCGCGTCATCAACCAGCTGCGAATAGTTACCGGCCCACTCAGCAGGCACACCGCCGGGTTGCGCGTCGTGATACACCCCGACCACATCAAACCCCAGCCACGGCTCTTTGCGAAAGCTGTCCAGTAGCGTCAGCCCCACCGGCAAACTGCCCGCCACCGCCACCCGGCGAGTATTGTAACCCCGGTTACGCAGCCAGCCCGCGCCGTAGCGGATCAGCGACCGGCACACCACCATCCCGACGCTGGTCAGCAGATACCAGGCAAAATAGGTGGCAAAGCGGTTATCAAAGTCGTTATTAAAGGCCACCAGCCCGAAGCTAAACACCAGGCTTAAGGTCCAGTTTTGCAGCAGCAGCTGCAGCTCGGTGGCAATCTTGACGCCACGCCACGAACGGTAGAAATCGGTCATGCCGCCGATCATCTGGAAGACCACCAGCGCAATCAGCCCCATCAGCAGATGCATATAGAGGAAGGGCAGCCCGCTGAGTTTACACACCATCCACAATCCGCCGAACATGATGGTGATATCAGAAAAACGCTGCACCATAGAGATTAACGATGCATTCGTTTTGGCTCGCTCGCGCTTTTTTAGATTTGTCATCGTTGTTCCTGTTTCAGGGTCTCCCCTCCCGTCGGGAGAGGAGAAAGGATTACTGATTCAACAGCGCCATAATGTCCTGCGTTCGCGCCTGCATTAGCGCGGTATCCGCACGGGATTCCACGTTCAGGCGCACCACCGGCTCGGTGTTGGATGAGCGCAGATTGAAGCGCCACTGTGGGAACGCCATGCTGATACCGTCGGTGCGATCGATTTCCAGCGCGTGCAGGGCAAAGTGGTGCTCGACGCGGGCAATCGCCTCGGCGGGCGCGGCCAGCGTGCTGTTGATCTCCCCGCTGGCCGGGAAGGCCGCCATCCGGTCACGCACCAGTTCACCCAATGACTGGCCCTTCTGGCACAGCAGCTCGGTGACCAGCAGCCACGGGATCATCCCGCTGTCGCAGTAGGCAAAATCACGGAAATAGTGATGGGCGCTCATCTCGCCGCCGTAGATGGCGTCTTCAGCGCGCATCCGCTCTTTGATAAACGCATGCCCGGTTTTCGACATCACCGGCGTACCACCCGCAGCAGCGACCACATCCACCGTGTTCCAGGCCAGGCGTGGGTCGTGGATGATCCGTGAGCCAGGGTGTTTTTCGAGGAACGCTTCTGCCAGCAGGCCGACAATGTAGTAACCCTCGATAAACTGCCCTTTCTCGTCGAACAGGAAGCAGCGGTCGAAATCACCGTCAAAGGCAATGCCCATATCGGCACCGTGTTCGATCACCGCATTACGCGTATCGGCACGACACTCCGGCAGCAGCGGATTCGGAATACCGTTCGGGAAGGTGCCATCGGGGGTGTTGTGTACCTTGATAAAGGTCACTGGCAGGTTGAGCGCCTTAAAGCGGGCCTCCAGCGCATCCACCACCGGGCCTGCCGCGCCATTACCGGAGTTAATCACCAGTTTGAGCGGCGTGAGGTTGGCTGGATTGATGTAGCCCAGCAGGTGGTCAATGTACGCCTGCTGCAGGTTGATCTGTTGATAGCTGCCGCGTTTCGCTGCGTCGACCGGCGGGAAGTCGTTCGCTTCCGCCAGACGCTGCACGTCGCGCAGGCCGGTATCGCCGCTGATCGGCCGCGCGCCTTCGCGCACCAGCTTCATGCCGTTGTAATCCATTGGATTATGGCTGGCCGTCACTTCGATTCCGCCGTCCACGCCAAGGTGGAAAGTGGCGAAGTAGATCTCTTCGGTGCCGGAAAGACCGATGTCCAGCACGTCGACGCCGGCATCCTGCAGCCCTTTCGCCAGCGCCAGCTTTAAGGCTTCACTTGTCAGGCGCACGTCGCCACCCAGCACGATGGTTTTCGGCTTTAGATATTCGCCGTACGCGCGGCCAATGCGCCACGCGATATCTTCATTCAGCTCTTCGCCCAGCTTGCCGCGAATGTCATAGGCTTTAAAACAGGTTAATTTTTGCATCATTACCCCTTTTTCAGGCAACAGTTGGCCCTCTCCCGGCAGGAGATATTTTTTATAAATTCAAGAACCATTAGATTTCGCGTTGCAGGAAGGCGGCGACGTTGTGTATCCCCGGTCGCTTAGTTAACTAAGTGACCGGGGCGCGCAACGGAAGCCAACGCATCTGCAACGTGAAAGATGATGGTTAGCGCTATACCCGGCCGTAGCGGTCTTCGAAGCGGACTATATCGTCCTCTTCCAGATACGAGCCGGAGCGCACTTCAATCAGATCGAGAGGGATTTTCCCCGGGTTTTCCAGGCAGTGAGTGGCACCCAGCGGGATGTAGATCGATTCGTTTTCACCCAGCAGCGTCACCACGTCGTCGATGGTGACTTTGGCGGTACCCGCCACTACCACCCAGTGTTCGGCCCGGTGATGGTGCATCTGCACCGACAGTCCCTCGCCCGGCTTCACGGTAATGCGCTTCACCTGGTAGCGTTCGCCTTCGTCGATAGAGTCATATTTGCCCCACGGACGGTAAACTTCCCGGTGAATGTGGTGCTCATGGCGGCCTTCGGCCTTGATTTGCTCAACGATTTTTTTGACGTCCTGCACCGCGTTGCGATCGGCGATCAGCACCGCGTCTTTGGTCTGCACCACCACCAGATCCTTTACCCCAACGGTGGTCACCAGCCCCGATTCGGCGTACACGTAGCTGTTTTCCGTTTTATGGCTGATCACATCCCCGTGATGGACGTTGCCTTCCGGCGTCTGGGCGCTGATTTCCCACAGGGAAGACCAGGAGCCGACGTCGCTCCAGCCCGCGTCCATCGGTACCACCACCGCATCGGCAGTGCGCTCCATTACCGCGTAATCCACCGACTCTTCCGGGCAGGCGAGGAAGGACTGTTCATCAACGCGGATAAAGTCCAGATCCGGGTCGACGGTCGCCATCGCCTTTTCGCAGGCGGTCAGAATGTCCGGGCGATACTTTTGCAGCTCTTCCAGATAGCGTCCGGCGCGGAACAGGAACATACCGCTGTTCCAGTAATACTCCCCGCTGCCAACGTAGGCCTGCGCGGTTTCAAGATTCGGTTTTTCGACAAACTGCGCCACGTCAAAGGCGATGTTGTCGCCCTCGCCCGGGGTCACTTCACCGCGACGAATGTAGCCGTAGCCGGTTTCCGGCATATCCGGCACGATGCCAAAGGTCACCAGTTTGCCGCTTTCGGCATACGGGATCGCTGCACGTACCGCCTCGCGGAAGGTATCTTCCTGCTGAATAACGTGGTCAGCGGCCAGCACCAGCATCAGCGGATCGCAATCCGGGCTGCTGCGTTGGGCCGCCAGCGCCGCGAGGGCAATCGCCGGGGCGGTGTTGCGCCCGGCAGGCTCCAGAATGATGTTTTCGGTCAGTTTGTTCAGCTGACGCAGCTGCTCGGCGACGATAAAGCGGTGCTGCTCATTGCAGATCACCACCGGGCTTTCGCACAGCACACCGTTCAGGCGAGAGACCGTGGTCTGCAGCATCGTGAGTTCCCCTTTCAGGCAGAGGAACTGTTTTGGATAAAGCACGCGGGACAGCGGCCATAAACGGCTACCGGAGCCACCCGCCATCACTACCGGGTACAACGTATTTTGACTCATGACTTATTCCCGTATATCTGCAATAAACTGGCTCAGCACGTTCTCTTTCTCGAGCGTGCGTTCGGCGTACTCACGCGCCACGGCGTTTTGCGCGGGCATCGTGAGGGCATGTTCTATACCGGCGACCAGCGCGGGTACCGATTCCGGCTCCACGCATACCGCGATCCCCGGCAGGTCGCTACACAGCTGGCCCAGCTCGGTGTGGGCTTCAGCAGTGATCACCGCATTACCGCCCACCGCCAGAATGTTGGTCAGCTTGGAGGGCAATACCGCATCCGCCGCGCCGCGCTTTTGCACCACCAGATGGCAGTCGGCCATCTTCAGCAGCGCCGGTAAGGCGTCGTAAGACTGCAGCGGGAAAAACTGAATGTTGTGCAGGCCGCACTCGCGGGCCATTTTTTCCAGCCGCGCTTTGCCGCCGCCCTGGCCGACAATCACAAACTGCCAGGGCTTATCACGGAGCTGTGCGGCGGCTTCAATCACGTTCTCCAGGCCCTGCTTCTCGCCGATGTTGCCGGAGTAGAGAATGATTTTTTGCGCGTCGGTAAGCCCCAACTGCGCGCGCAGCACTGCCGCATCGGCAGGCGTGACGTCGCGAAAACGCGCCACTTCGGACCAGTTGGGGAAGAAGATCACTTTTTCCGCCGCCACGCCCTTCTCCTGCGCTTTGTTCATCATCGAGCGCGAGATGGTCGAAACGTAGTCGACGTTGTGCAGGCCGCTGCGCTCAAAGGCGCTGGCCAGTTTCGCCACCTTGCCGCCCTTGCCTTTGCCCGCCATCCCCAGTCCGAGCATGGCGTCCACTTCATAATCCTGAATATGCAGCAGGGTGCGCGCGCCGGTGAGCTTGCCCAGCAGGCGCATGCCTGGGGTGCAAAACAGCGTCGGCACCACGCCGATAATGCGATCGGGCTTCCAGCGGCGCTGGGCCATCAGCGGGAAGAAGCTGCTCAGGGCAAAGCTGCCCAGGTGGATCAGCCGTTTCAGCGTTGAAGGTTGCTTTGGCACGTACAGCGGGCAGCGCCAGACGGTGGCGGCCCCCTGCTCACGGCGATAGCGCCAGCTGGAGTAACGCTCACCCACTTTCCACTCGGGGTAGTAAGGTGGGGCGGTAATGACCCGCACCTCATGACCCTGGCTCGCCATCCACTCCACCATTTCGCCGGTGTACTTACCGATCCCGGTTAACTCCGGCGAGTAGTTGATGCCGTAAATTAGGATTTTCATAATCCCGGCACCCCAGTCTGATCCAGGAAATAGGCCCGGCTGTTATCGTGAACGTGGTCGCTGGCAAGCAACGCCTCAGGCGTCAGCCAGCGGTACGCGTCGTGCTGGGCATCGGGCAGGTGCAGGTCTGCCTGATTGACCCGCAGGCGATACCCGAGCACCACGTAGTGGGTGGAGAAATCGCTGCCGGAGAAGTTGTCGTCATAGAAGTGCTGCCAGACGCCGTAAAACTGGCCCGCAGCCATTGGCAAGCGCAGCCCCAGCTCCGCCAGCGTCAGGCGTTCAAACGCCGCTTCCAGCGTCTCGTCTTTCTGCACCCGTCCGCCGGGGACGAACCAGTAGCCCTGCGCCGGACGGTTGGTGCGCTGCCCGAACAGGCACTCGCCGCGTTCATTCTCCACAATCAAATCGATGGAGATAAGCGGCGTGGCGCGTACTACCGTGGCAAAATCTTCCTGACTTAAAAACATGTCTACCCCCGGTAGCGGTGCTGATTTTCGAGGAACCACTGCCAGGTGCTGGCCAGACCCTGTTCAAGGGAGACCTCGTGGAACCAGCCCAGCTGATGCAGACGGGTTACGTCCAGCAGCTTGCGCGGCGTGCCGTCGGGCTTGCTGGCATCGAACACCACCCGGCCGCGATACCCCACTACCTTGGCGATAGTCTGGGCCAGCTCGCGGATCGTGCAGTCCACCCCGGTGCCGACGTTGATGTGCGACAGCATCGGCTGGGTGTTCTCCTGCCACACCTCGCGGGCCAGCTCCATCACGTGAATGCTGGCGGCAGCCATATCGTCGACGTGCAGGAACTCGCGCATCGGCGTGCCGCTGCCCCACACCACCACATCCGGCGCGTTGTTGAGGGTCGCTTCATGGAACCGGCGCAGCAGCGCCGGGATCACATGGGAGTTGCTTGGGTGGAAATTATCAAACGGCCCGTACAGGTTAGTCGGCATCACCGAGCGATAATCCCGGCCATACTGGCGGTTATAGGATTCGCACAGTTTGATGCCGGCGATTTTGGCAATCGCATACGGCTCGTTGGTCTCTTCCAGCGTGCCCTGCAGCAGTTCGCTCTCAGCGATTGGCTGTTTCGCCAGCTTCGGGTAGATGCAGGAGGATCCGAGGAACAACAGCTTATTCACGTTGTGCAGATGCGCGGCGTGAATGATGTTGCTCTCGATCATCATGTTTTCGTAGATGAAATCTGCCGGGTAGGTATTGTTGGCGACAATACCGCCCACTTTTGCCGCCGCCAGATACACCTGATCGATGCGCTGTTCAGCGAAAAAAGCCTGTACCGCGCTGGCATCCAGCAGGTTCAGTTCGTCGCGGGTGCACAGCACCAGCTCGGCGTCACCGCGGGCCTGGAGCTGGCGAACAATCGCCGACCCCACCATCCCGCGATGCCCGGCGACAAAAATACGTTGTTTGCTCATTCTCAGGACTCCAGCGCGATGGCAACCTCGTAGCCGTGGGACTTGAGCAGGGAATGCTTTTTGGCTGCTTCAAGATCGTTGGCAACCATCTCGGATACCATCTGCTGCAGGGTGATCTCCGGTTTCCAGCCCAGCTTTTCGTGCGCTTTGGTCGGATCGCCGAGCAGGGTTTCTACTTCTGCAGGACGGAAGTAGCGCGGGTCGACTTCGATAATCACATCACCCGGCTTCACGCCCGGTGCATCGTGACCGGTGACCGACACCACAATGCCTTTTTCGTCCACGCCGGTGCCTTCAAAACGCAGTTTGATGCCCAGCTGCGCGGCGGCCATCTCGACAAACTGACGCACGGAGTACTGCACGCCGGTGGCGATAACGAAGTCGTCCGGGGTCTCCTGCTGCAGCATCATCCACTGCATCTTCACGTAGTCTTTGGCATGGCCCCAGTCGCGCAGGGAATCCATGTTGCCGAGGTGCAGTTTCTTCTCCAGACCCTGGGCGATGTTGGCGATCGCACGGGTGATTTTGCGGGTCACGAAGGTTTCGCCACGGCGCGGGGATTCGTGGTTAAACAGAATGCCGTTGCAAGCGTACATACCGTAGGATTCACGGTAGTTAACGGTGATCCAGTAGGCGTACAGTTTGGCGACCGCATACGGCGAGCGCGGGTAGAATGGGGTGGTCTCTTTCTGCGGCGTTTCCTGCACCAGACCGTACAGCTCTGACGTCGATGCCTGATAGAAACGGGTTTTCTTCTCCAGACCGAGGAAGCGGATTGCCTCCAGCAGACGCAGGGTACCCATCGCATCCACATCGGCGGTGTATTCCGGCGATTCGAAGGAGACCGCAACGTGGCTCATGGCGCCCAGGTTGTAGACCTCATCCGGCTGCACTTCCTGCAGAATACGGGTCAGGTTGGAGCTGTCGGTCAGATCGCCATAGTGCAGGTGGAATTTCGGGTTTGCTGCGTGTGGATCCTGATAGATATGATCCACGCGCTCGGTATTGAAGGAAGAGGCACGACGTTTGATTCCGTGCACTTCATAGCCTTTTTCCAGCAGGAGTTCCGCCAGGTAAGAACCATCCTGTCCGGTTACGCCGGTGATGAGAGCGACTTTAGACATGTTTATTTTCTCCAGACTTATCGAAGTTATTCAGTTTCAACGCGTTCGCGTATCACCACTGCGGGATTGCCACGGCAAAGCGTATTTGCCGGTAGCGATTTAAAAACACTGCTGCGCGCACCGATAACGGTACCCTCGCCAATTGCGACGCCGGGGGCAACAAATACATCCGTTGCCAGCCAGCATTTTTCGCCAATTACGATCGGCTGCGCATTAATATCAAAATGTTGACTCATATAATCGTGGCTGCCGGTGCAGAGGTAGCATTTCTGCGACACCACCGCATTGGCACCAATCGTAATCTCACCCAGCGTATACAGCACCGCGTCATCGCCCACCCAGGCGTAATCACCAAGGGTTAATTTCCACGGATAGGTAATTTTGACTGACGGTCGTATTACTGCGTTTTTTCCTATTTTTGCGCCAAACAGACGTAATAAAAAAGCGCGCCAGCGATAGGCTATTTGCGGCGACCAGGCGAATAACGTTGCCTGCACCGCCCACCAGATTTGAACTTTAATCCCACCTGCCCCGCGAAATCCTTTCGGTACCGCGAAGCCGTTTAATTCCTGCATCGTCTTTCCTTATATTCAGACTTTGTTATATAAGGTTTTCGTTTTGCCTGTCGTTCTCAGACGTAATAAATAAGACAATTCCGCCCAGAAGCCCGGCACGCGTAATATTTCACGCTGCACTTTTTTTGCATCCTGGCACAATTCAAGATTATTCGAGGTTGACACCCCGCCCATTGAGAATTCGGACACCAGTCCGTCAATGCGCTTAAACGGATAACCGGCTTTATACAGCCTGGCCGCCAGGGCGTAATCCGATGACACTTTATATTGCAGGTCGTACGGCCACGCTTTTAAACCGCTAACCGGGAAGAAAATCGCCTGATGGCTGGCCGGCAGGCTGTGATAAATATACCAACCGGGTTTGGCGGCGCGGCGGACTTTATTCCCGTCGCCAAAATCGAGCAGCGCATCGCCAATGTACATGGCGTTATCCGGCTTTCTGGCGAGCTGGCGAACCGTCTGTGCCACGTCGTCGTGAAAGATATCACCGGAGTTAAGGAAGATGGCGTAGCGCCCCTGCGCCATCGCCACCCCTTTGTTCATTGCATCGTAAATGCCGCGGTCTTTCTCGCTGACGTAGCGTAAGTTGAACTCACCGTTCAGTTTTTCGAGAAACTCAGCGGTGCCGTCGTCAGAGCCGCCATCGACCACAATCCATTCAAAACGGAGGCTGGGATCGCGTGCCAGATTGCGCAGTGACCGCCAGGTATTGACCACTCCTTCGTAGTTACGAAAGGCAACCGTAATGACGCTAAGTAACATAAACCACCTCGTTATGAATGCGTAATATTCAGCGCCTTGCGCAAAATAAACGGGCATACGATTAAAAATGCATATTCCGGGCTAAATATTGAGCCGGTAAAAAACAGTGACACCGGCGTAAAAAGATAAAGCTGCACGCGAAAATTCTGATTATCGCCAAAGGCACTAATGGTCATTTTAAATACTTTCGTCAGATACCAGCCGGTTAATAACACCGCAAACCACGAGAAATAAATAATCAGCAGATACAGGCCATTGTCTATTGTTTTCCCGACGTCCGCACCGTTAAAGATTCCGAATGATGCAACATATTCATAAAGTGAGCCGAATCTGACTACGCCATCAATATGGGTCAAGGAATAACCGACCATCACTAACGGACCAATTATACGATAATACGATGACGATCCTTCCGTACCCAAATCACCCAGACGTTCGGATATATACGGGAACGCAAACACTATCCCTACCAAAAATACGGATAATGAAATAATTGCCAGCGGTAACTTTTTCTTGATGGCCTCTTTATTGAGATACTGAAACGCCCACTCCAGAAGGTAAAACAGAATAAAGGTCATTACCCCGGAGAACGAACCTGACAGCACTATGCCTGCGAGAATCATACCATCGGTTTTGGGGGTTTTGATACCAAACTGTTTGATGCTGAGCCAAATTGAGATTAACGCCAGAGCGAAGAACGCCGGTTCAAAATAGAGCGCCGTGGTACGCTTGCCACCAAACTTAATAAAGTTCAGAACATAGCTATTACTGTAAATAAGATATTTCGAAATTATTTCCATCAGGCTACTGCCGCCGGTCAAAATAATTTGCGCCATCTCCAGTGCGGCCAGGGTGACAATTATTCCGACGACAAGATAAAAGAACCTGAGGATCTTCCGATAATTGTGCGGCGAGATGGTTTTAAAGCGAATACTCCACACCATGCCAATAATGATCACGATATAGACAAACAGCATCGTCGAGGTGACGTACTTGCTGGCATCCAGCGACTGACCAAAGATGTAGTTAAAGGCGGTCAGCCCAACGCCGAGCCCCAGCGCAATCATCAGCTTCTTGACGCTTATCTTGTCGACAAACAGCAGCAATAACAGCGGCAGGAAGGTGACGATGGTGATGGGGAAGCTTTCGCCGAGCTGGGCGATTTTGACGTTGACCAGCAGATAGATGAGCGGCAGCAGCAGATAGCTACAGACTCTGATAGAACGAGACATACTCCTCCAGCATCTGTTGTCCACTGTAGGCCTGGCGGCTGCGGGCGCAGAAGGCTTCAAGCGTCGTGCCAAAAACCGCCTGCGCGATGTCGGCTTTCGCCTGCTGCACCAGCGGCAGCACCTCGCTTTCCGCAAAGGTTTTTCCGCCCGACTTTTCCAGCACTTCCCGCGCGGCATCGCTGTGGGTGGCGATCACCGGCACACCAATCGACAGCGCTTCGCATAAAATCAGCGGATAGTTATCCACCCTCGAGCTGAACACCAGCGCGTCCATCCCGTTGAGGGCGCTCATCAGTTTGCGCTTATCGGTTTCGAAGCCGTGATTGACCACGTTCGCCCCCTCAAACGGCGAGAACTTGCCGAAGGTATGCAGCTCAATCTTGTCGCCGAGCGCCATCATCTGGCGCACCAGCTGCTGATTGGTTTTGCCGTCGTAGCGCAGGTCGTGCGCCACCACTGCAATTTTCGGTTTACCCGGCGTGACGGCAACCGGGGTCAGTTCTGCCAGAATTTCTTCCGTCGCCACGTCGATGCCGTTGTTGATAATTCGACAGCGCCCTGCCCCGTACAGGCTGTTAAACGCGTCGGCCACGTGCTGGCTGGGGGAGATAAACTGACACCCGAGCGCCAGCATCTGGCGAAACAGCGCCCGCTTACCGGCCACCAGCTGGTGGGCGCGGTCCACTTTCACCGGCGGATAGTTGCCGAGCGTCGGGCATTTCTGGCAATTGTTTTTCCAGCCTTCGCAGCCGTCGGTAAAGGCGCAGCGCCCGGTGACGCTCCAGTGATCGTGCAGGGTCCAGACGAACGTGGTGTCCGGCTTATGGGCGTTCACCTTTTCGCAAAACGCCACCACCTCTTCAAGCCGCAGCCAGTAGCTGTGCAGGACATGAAAGTGCAGCACCACCGGGCCCGACGTGCGGGTGACGGTGCGGTACAGACCGTTAAGGTTGCCGAACAGATCGCGGTTAAACAGGCGAAACAAGGCAATGTTGGCCACCGAGGTCAGGCGCGGCGTGTGTTTCTCCACCTGCGGGTAACGATCGTGGCTGACGCTTTTTTTGCCGCCCTTGCCGTAGCCGTAGACAAAGCGCGACGCCAGCCCCTGCTGCAGCGCACGCTGGTGCAGATCCAGCGCCACGCCTGCTGCCCCGCCTTCCGCGAGGCGCACGTTAAATTGCAGAATGTTCATTTGATCACCTTCACCCGGGCCTTTTCCCCCACCACCAGCGCATTGTCCGGTACGCTGTCGAGCACCACGCTGCCTGCGCCAATCGTGACGTTATTGCCAATGGTGATATCGCCCAGCATCACCACGTTAGCGCCCAGCTCGACGTTATTGCCGATCTGCGGGCAGGCCAGGCTGTTGGCGCCGCGATTGCCGAGGGTCACCGCATGGCGGATGACAAAATCATCCCCGGCGACCACGAATTTGTTGATCACCACGGCATAGCCGTGGTGAATGGTGAAGCGCCGTCCAATGGTAGCGGCGGCCTGGATTTCGTAGCCGAAAAAGCACTCGGTGATGATGCGGTACAGCACCAGTACCGGGGCCGCCCACAGATTGTTGAGCACGTTTTTTTTGCGCCACACCGAGCAGAAGTGGGCGATGCGGTAGCTCAGAACCATGCAACACGGGCGCAGGCTCCAGCTGTTGGCACGACAATCTTCCAGCAGCATTATTTCCCCCGCAGTCCGTCAGCCAGACGTTTACCGTTTCGCACTGAAAGCAGCGTTAACAAGGTGCGCCAGTTCATCCGCTTGTTGCGGATTTGATACAGCGTAAACAGCTGATACTTGCGGCTGGCACGGTCAAACTTGTCTTTATGTTTGCGATAAAAATGGAAGTAGCCGGAAAACTTCTTCGGCGAAGAGGTGATCTGCATCTCGCCGTGGTTGATGTGCAGGATCTGCGTTGCCTCGTCCACTTTCCACGGCTCGCCGTTCTCCATCACCATCCGCAGGAAAATGTCGTAATCCTGGGCGGCCTTCAGTTCGGTATCGAACAGGCTCTCTTTAAAGCGCCATGCCCAGCTGAACACCTGGTTGCCAATGATGTTGCGCTTGTAGAACAGACGGCGCGAGTAAGGCGACTTGGGGTACAGCGGCAGGCTGGCGGGCTGGGAATAGACTTCGCCCTCGCAGACATAGTCGTTGGCATACAGGAACGCGTGGGTCACCAGCTGGTGCTGATTCGCGAGGAAAATCGACAGTCGGTTCGGCGTCCACTCGTCGTCGTCGTCAATGCCGGTCAGATACTGGCCGCTGGCCTGCATGATGGCCTGATTGCGCACCGCACAGGCCCCGGAATTGATCGGGTTGTGGGTGTATTTAACGCGCGGATCGTTCAGCCCCTCGACGAACTGCTGCAGTTGCTCATACGAGGCCGAGCAGTCGTCAACGATGATCAATTCCCAGTGGTCGTAGTCCTGGCGCAAAACCGATTTTATCGCGCGGATCGCCAGCTGCTGACGGTTCCATGTCGGCATATAAATAGAAATCAAAGGACGTGTTGTCATGGTGTTCCCCGAATGGCTCATTACTTGCTGTCCGATTTGTATTCGTACTCGTAATACCCGTAGTCCTGATACCCGCTGGCGCGGCGGAAGATGGAGTTGAGGATCACCCCTTTCACCGCGATGCCGTTTTGTTCAAAGCGGCTCAGGCTGGTTTCCACCTCTTTCAGGGTGTTGACCGCATAGCGCGCCACCATCAGGGTGGTGCCGGCGTGGCGACCGACAATCGCCGCGTCGGTAACGGCCAGAATTGGCGGGGTATCGATCAGCACCAGGTCGTAGTGTTTACTCGCCCACTCCACCAGCTGGCTGAAACGCTCGCTCATCAGCAGCTCCGACGGGTTCGGCGGCACCTGGCCACGCGACACGAGGTCGAAATTGGTGATCGAGGTCGGTTTGGCGCACTGGCTGATGTCACCTTTACCGAGCAGGATGTCCGACAGACCGTTAACGTTATTGGTGCCGAGCAGTTCGTGGGTATAGCCCTTACGCATATCGCAGTCGATCAGCAGCACCCGCTTTTGGGTCTGGCTGACCACCGCCGCCAGGTTGGCGCAGACAAAGGTCTTACCAATTGACGGGCTGACCCCGGTCAGCATCAGGACGTTGTTGTTGGCCTGCATCATCGCGAAGTGCAGGCTGGTGCGCAGGCTACGAATGGCTTCGATGGCCAGATCCGTCGGGTTACCCACCGCCAGCAGCTGGCTCTGCTTGTAGCGCTTCACGCCATGGACGGTTTTGACGCTATCGCGCGACTTCTGCCATTCGGATAACGGGATGCTGGCGTAGACGTTGATCCCGTGCTCTTCCAGCACCTGCGGGCTTTCGATTCCCCGGTTAAACAGCGAACGCAGCAGCACGCCGACGATGGAGAGCATCAGGCCAAGAATAATGCTGCCCAGGATAATCAGCGCTTTCTTCGGCTTCAGCACGCCGGGCTGGGTGATGGCCGGGTCGACGATACGCACGTCGCCCACGGTGCTGGCTTCGGTGATCTTCAGCTCCTGCTGTTTGTTCAGCAGCTGCATATAGACCTGCTGACCGGACTCCACGTCGCGGGTCAGACGCACAATTTCCTGCTGGGTTTTTGGCATCGCGGTGACGCGGCCATTGAGCTTCGACTTCTCGTCTTCGAGGGTCTGGCGTTTTTCCAGCAGGGTGCGGTACGCCGGGTGACGTTTGGTGTAAAGCTTGGAGATCTCGGCTTCTTTAAAGGTCAGCTCGTTCAGCTGGGCGTCGATATTAACCATCGAATCCAGCACTGACTTGGCTTCCAGCGGCAGGTCGACAGAGTCTTTGTCCTGGCGATAGGCGTTAAGCTTGTTCTCTGCTTCATCCAGGTGGGCACGGACTTCCGGAAGCTGCTTCGCGAGGAAGGCGAGGCTTTTTGACGCCTCTTCCGACTTGCGCTGCACGTTCTGCTCGAGGTAGTTGCGGGTAATGCTGTTGAGGATGGCGCGGATCCGGTCTTTATCCTCCCCGGTGAAGTTCATGCTCAGCACCCCGGTGTCCTTGCCGTTTTCGGTGACCGTCAGGTTGCCTTGCAGATTGTTGATCATCCCCAGCATCGAGAATTTACTGACCGTAAACTCGCTGCCCGTCCCGGCCTGAATAGCGCTGACCATCATGCTGACGCCGTCTTTCTCCAGCATCGTCCCGACCTCGCCTTTGGCGCTAAAGCCGGCATCGCTGGTGAGTTGATACTGCTTAGGCCCCAGCACCTCGAGGGTGAAGATCTGCCCCCCTGCCCCAGCGGGTAGGGTGAAGGTGGTCACTTTCACCGTGTCGTTCGCCCGGCCCATCAGTCGATCCCAGCCAGCACCAAACACCGGGAAGCTGTTTTTGCTGACGCCGATATCCAGATCCAGCTCGTCCACCGTTTTACCCAGCACCAGACGGGACTGGATCAGCTGAATTTCTGCCTGTGAAGCCGGTGGCTTGTTCGACAGCGCGGAACCAATGTCCTGCACCAATGAATTACCGCTGTTTTGTTCAATCTGTACCAGCGCATCGGCGCTGTAGATCGGGGTAGCAAAGAGGGTGTAAATCACTGCCGCGGCGGCAAATACCGCGGTGATCCCCAGTACCCACCAGCGCGCCTCTACGACGGTCCCGACCAGGCGACCAATATCAATTTCATCGCTGCCCGTAGAGGAGGCGGCAGAAGGTTTTACGTTTGCTGTCATTGTTATCCCTGCTGAACGTTCAGTGCCTGCGCCCACTGGCGAGCAGACTGGTCGAGTAAGGTGTAAACCGCCTCAAACGCTTCACGGCTTTTGCGATACGGATCGGGGATCTCGCGCTCATTGTCCCAGTGACCAAACAGCATCACCTTGCCGCGCATTTCCGGTGCGATGTCGCACAGGGCATGAATGTGGCGTTTTTCCATCGTGAGGATCAGGTCATAGTCCCGACACAGGCGGGCAGAAACCTGACGAGCACAGTGCCCGTCCAGCGAAAGCTGATTGTCTGCCGCCACGCGGCTGGCCTGGGCATCAGCCCCTTTGCCGACCAACGCCCCGAGCCCGGCCGACGCCACGGTCAGCCTCGGTTGATACTGCTGCAACAGCCGCTCAGCCGTAGGGGAACGGCAGATGTTCCCCACGCATACCACCAGAATTTTGTTAAACATCGCGGATCACCAGGTATGGACGTCGCGTGCCGTGTCCGTCATGTAGCGGACGCCATTGATGGTTGGCAGCAACTGGTTAATCAGGCGGTTCCAGCGAGAAACCGGTGCGGTGGTGACATACACCACGTCATACGGCTGGAGGCGGAATTCGGTCGCCATCACCAGCGAAGTGGCATCGGACATATCCAGCTGGTAGATGTTGGCAATCTTGCCTTTCGCACTGCCCTCGCCTTTCAGCGGACGGATCACGAAGATACCGCTGGCGTTGGAGGTGTTCATATCCAGCCCTTCCGCCGTGCCCAGCGCTTCGGTCAGCGTCATGCCGCTGAAGTCCATCTTGAGGGTGCTCTGTTTTTTCACTTCACCCATCACGAACACTTTCAGATCGTCATTGCGTGGGACAAACAGGATGTCGCCCGGATAGAGCAGTCGGTTCTGGCTCAGATCGCCGTTCTGCATCAGCGCCTGCAGCGAGATGCGCTGCTCTTTGCCTTCATGGGTCAGCACCACGTTGCGCCAGTCCGCCGTATCGGTCAGACCGCCCGCGGCGTTGACGGCGTCAAGCACGGTCAGCGGCACGTTGGTGATAGGTTGCTGGCCGGATTTATTCACCTGGCCGGAAACGTAGGCTTTTTGCGAGCGGAAGGCGGCGATGTTCACGTCCACCTGCGGATCGGCGATGTACTGCGCCAGACGCCCGGTGATATCACTGCGGATTTCGGAGAGGCTTTTGCCGACGACGCGCACTTTGCCGACGTAGGGATAGAACATGGTGCCGTCCGGCTGCACCCAGTTACCGGCATCGCTGGAGCTACGATATTGACCGGCGGGGGTGGTCAACTCGGGGTGATCCCAGACGGTGACGTTAATCACATCACCCGGCCCGACGCGGTACTGATAGGCAGCAATCTCCTGGTCGAGGCTGACGTTTGGCTGCGCCACATTCGGGCGCGGGCGTAATTGTTCGACCAGTCGAGGGGTCAGGGGATAAACATTCACCATGCGGTCAATATCGAAATCAGCGTCCTGCTGTTTAATCACATCCTTGCCCATCGTCGACATATTGCTGCCGGGTAAGATCGTGCAACCACTCATCAAGGTCACAGACACCAATAATGGCATCAATTTCAGTTTGGATTTCATCATTGATTATTTATCACTTTGGCAGAGTAATTACCCTGTACAATTAAATAAGCGAGGTGCGGGATTACTTTTAGCATGCAGTTAATAAAACAGAAATATAACTGGTATCAGTCCTAAAAGCGTTTAATGCACCACCAGGCTATTGACAGAATAATCGAGGCTGATTAACACGCCTTCAGGCACGCTACCGCCCTTGGCTTTCAGTTACCAATCCACTGCATAAACAGTAAGTTATGGATAAACACCCTCATTGGCATGGCTTAATGAAAAAATATGTCAGGCAGGATAAATCCGAACCTAATATTATTTTTCAGGCGATTAAACCGACACAAAAAATAGCAGCAAGATACAGAGGTATGTGATGCTGGAAGAATTGTTGCAGCTAACGGAATAGCAGGCAAGGAAACATCCGCAAGGAAATGCCTTTTAAGATTAATATTAACGGTATCATTCCCATGCTTTTAGGAATTACTTTATATTGACATTATTAAAGGGATAAATTCAGCATGCGATATTTCTTATTTTAACGTATTCCAGACAATTTACGCTATTAACGCACAGAGTGCAGGGAGAATAACTGTCGTTTTTTCCGCCAGACAGTCGCGAGAAATTGCCGACCGGGTTGCATTTTCTCGCCCTGGTATCCATGATCGGAATGTGACAATTGTCATCTCACATGAGGTATTACTCCCACTATGGAATGGATAGCAGATCCATCAATATGGGCCGGTCTGGTGACCCTGGTGTTGCTGGAACTTGTGCTCGGTATCGATAACCTGGTCTTTATTGCCATTCTCGCCGAAAAACTGCCTCCCGCGCAGCGCGACCGCGCCCGTATCACCGGCCTGCTGCTGGCGATGGTGATGCGCCTGCTGCTGCTGGCCTCTATCTCCTGGCTGGTGACGCTCACCCGCCCGCTGTTTACGGTGTACCACCACGGCTTTAGCGCCCGGGATCTGATCATGCTCTTCGGCGGGCTGTTCCTTATTTTCAAGGCCACGGTCGAACTCAACGAAAGGCTGGAAGGGAAAGACAGCGACAATCCCACCCAGCGGCGCGGTGCCAGATTCTGGCCAGTGGTGGCGCAGATCGTGGTGCTGGATGCCGTCTTCTCACTGGATTCGGTGATCACCGCTGTAGGGATGGTCGACCATCTGCCGGTAATGATGGCCGCGGTGATTATCGCCATTATCCTGATGCTGATGGCCAGCAAGGCGTTGACGCGCTTTGTGAATAACCACCCGACGATTGTGATCCTCTGTCTGAGCTTCCTGCTGATGATTGGCTTCAGCCTGGTGGCCGACGGGTTTGGCTTCCATATTCCGAAAGGGTATCTGTACGCCGCAATTGGCTTCTCGGTCATTATTGAGGCGCTGAACCAGCTGGCGATCTTCAACCGCCGTCGGTTCCTGTGGGCTAACCAGACGCTGCGCCAGCGTACGGCAGAAACAGTCGTACGCCTGCTGAGCGGCCGAAAAGAGGATGCTGAACTGGACGCGCAGTCGTCCTCGCTGCTGGCGGATCACGATAACAACCCGATCTTTGATCCGCAGGAGCGGCGGATGATTGAGCGAGTATTGAACCTCAATCAGCGTTCCGTTAGCAGCATCATGACCTCGCGCCATGATATCGAGCATATCGACCTGAATGCGCCGGAGATGAGTATTCGCGCCCTGCTGGAGAAGAACCAGCACACCCGCATCGTGGTGACTGGCGGCGAACAGGAAGAGGAGCTGTTGGGGGTGGTGCATGTTATCGACCTGCTCAATCAACAGCTGCACGGCGAGGCGCTGAACCTGCGCGCGCTGATACGCCAGCCGCTGGTCTTCCCGGAAGGATTGCCGTTGCTGCAGGCGCTGGAACAGTTCCGCAATGCCCGTACCCACTTCGCCTTTGTGGTGGATGAGTTTGGTTCTGTGGAAGGGCTGGTGACACTCAGCGACGTGATGGAGACCATCGCCGGGAATCTGCCTAACGAAGTGGAAGAGCTCGACGCCCGGCATGATATTCAGAAGAACGCCGACGGCAGCTGGACCGCCAACGGCCATATGCCGCTGGAGGATCTGGTGCAGTACGTGCCGCTGCCGCTGGACGAGAAGCGCGAATACCACACGATAGCCGGTCTGCTGATGGAGAATCTACAGCGTATTCCGCAGCCAGGAGAAGAAGTTCAGGTGGGGGATTATGCGTTGAAAACGCTGGAGGTGGAGAACCACCGGGTGCAGAAGGTGCAGCTGATCCCGCTAAGCATCGATGAGGATGGGGATTACGAGCTGTAAGTTATAGTTTTCTAACGCCATAACACTCTGACAAGAGAATAAACAGGTTACAGCGGCACCCTGGTCCGGCTGAAAATCGCCGAAGCGTTTCCGTAAGGCCGGGGCGAGGCGCAGGGACGCGCCGAGAGGGCATAGCCTGCATGGATGCAGGCTGGTGCCCGACCCGAAAGCCTGGAGGAATAAGCTGAGGGAACCGCGCAGCGACGATTTTCTTGCCGGTAGCCCGGGTTGCCAGGGCGGCGGCGATTGAGCCGCCATGGCACGTTCACCGGTTCGGTGATTTCAGAGTAGCAAGGAACGTAAAGTGAACGGAACCTCCACCAGAGCATCATGTTCCCCTCATCCTAACCTTCACACCACAAGCATGAGCGTTATTCACGGCTAAAGCTTATCCAGCAACTTCTTCACATCTTTGCTGTTTTTCGAATCTTTGTTTTTCTCGGCCCAGTCTCCCAGCCGCCGCTTCGCTTCATCCTGCAGATGTTTACGCAGCAGCTGATCCACTTGGAGGCTGTAGTTCAGCGCCTGCCAGTTGCCGTAGACGTTCAGCGGGATTGGCGTCTCTTTCAGGAAATCGATCAGCTTCCCTTCGCCCAGCCAACCTTCCAGCACCCGGATTTTAAAGCGAGTGTTGGCCGTCTCTTTCACCAGGTCGAGCTTACCGTCGCCTTCGAGGGTCAGCATCGGTGAGTTGCCCTGCATGTTATCCAGCGCCAGCTGACCGTTGTTGAGCGACAGGTCGGTCACGAAACTGTCCAGACGGGTAGCGTTGTCAAAGTTATCCTGCACTTTGACGTTACTGCTGCGCTCGACCGCCTGCTGGACTAACTGCTGGAAGTTAAGGCCTTCCATCCGGGTGTTGCGCATGTCGATGTGCGCATCGCCCTGCCAGCTGCGACGGAACGCTTCGGCATCGATCTTGCTGCCCGCAAAATCCCCCGCCATCGTCAGGCTGCCGGTCAGCGAGATCGGATAGTCGAACGCCTTCAGAATGGTACCGATCTCAATATTGTCGAGACGCGGCTGGAAGGCCGCCTGGGCGTTGGCTTTACGCACGTCCAGCGTACCGGGCAGCGACAGATGCCCCTGCCCCATCTTACCGCTCAGTTCAGTGATAGTCAGAAGCCCGTTGGCGTTGCTCATCTGGCTGCTTACCTGGGTGAAATCCATTCCCCGCCAGCGCACGCTGTTCGCCTTCAGCAGAATGTCAGCATCAAAGCCGCGCAGACCGTTGTAGTCCGGCTGGTCGAGGTTAGAGGAGATCACCGGGCGCGTCTGCTTCGGTTGCTTTTGCCCCTGCTGGGTCGCCTCGCGATCGGCCGCTGAGACCGCCGCCTGCGCCGGGAGCAAGGTTTCCAGATTGAGCTTGTCGAACTGCAGGTCAATGTTCCACTGCGGTTCGTTGCTCAGGATCACGCTGGCCTGGCCGGTCAGTGCACTGTCATTGGCCTGCAGATTGAGCTTATTGAGTTCGAGCTTTTTATGCTCCTCCTGCCACTGCGCCTGCAGATCGCCCTTGCCGGTGATGCCCTGGGTCGGCAGATCGGCACCGGTCAACTGCCAGCTAAGCTGCTGGATATCTGTGCTCAGCAGATGCGGGTAATCAGAGGCATCGACGTTGGCATGGAACGCGATCGTCAGATCGCGCTGATTGCGGTTCACGCGGGCGCTGAATTCGAGCGTGCCCTTGTGGTGTTCGTCCTGCTCCATTTGCAGGTTGAGATTGCGCACCGTGACCTGCTCGTCGTCTTCATGCTGGAACACCAGCACGCTGTCCGCCACTTTCAGGCGGCCAATATCAAACGACCAGCCGGTATCTTCGGCTTTGTCAGGCAAGGTGTTTTCGCGCGGTGCTACCGGCGCATCAACATTGCGCACCGCCTCGGTTTGCGGGGTGAGCTGGATCACCGCCCCTTTCAGCATCACCTGGTTGACCTGCAACTGGTGCGACAACAGCGGGAGCAGCGCCACATCCAGACGCATATTATCTGCGGCAATCACCGCCGCAGAAGCGCCCGGCGCAGTCAACGACATGCGCCCGGAAAGAATGCTGAGCTGCGGCCAGACGTGCCAGCGCAGCGGCCCGTCCAGTTTCAGCGTGTAGCCACTACGCGCCTCAACCTGACGCACCATGTAGGCACGAAAGTCGTTGGGATTAACCAGCAGAACCAACGCTGACAGGCCAGCAACCAGCACAACCAGCAAGATCATCAGCGTGGTCAGAACTCTTCTCATGGCTTCCTCTGTGCGCCGGGGGGTCAGTCTTTATCGATACGACTGGCGACTGCACCTTGCTGGTCGCGGTATTTGGCATCCTGACGGCGGTTGTACGGACGCACCGCCGGATTGCTTAATGGCTCGAAACTCAATGCGCCAATCATCATGCCGGGACGCAGGGCCAGAGGCAGTTTACCGGCGTTGAAAAATTCCAGCACGATGCGGCCGGACCAGCCGGGATCGATACGGTGTGCGGTGACGTGGACCATCAGTCCAAGACGCGCCAGCGACGAGCGCCCGTCAAGCCAGCCCACCAGATCCGCAGGCAGGGTGATCGACTCAAAGGTCACTGCTAAGGCCAGTTCACCCGGATGCAGGTAAAAAGCCTCGCCATCAGCCAGCACAATTTCGTCGCTCATCACGCGTTCAAGCGCAGCGCTAACTTCGTCTTTTGGCCCGCTCAAGTCAATAAAGGGGGCGGTATGGCCGCTAAAGGTACGAAACTTATTGCCCAGACGCACATCGACGGTCACGCCGTTAATCCGCTCTACCGGCGGGCGCGGGGTGATTACCAGACGGCCTTCGTCCAGCCAGGCTTCAATATCTTGGTCACAAAGACGCATGCCACTTTCTCCTTTCGTGCACTGCGCCCTCGGGCAAACCCTGCCAGAGGGCGAACGCGGTTATCGTTGAACGGTACACAATTTGCGCGTGTTATTCAAAAAACTGGCTGATTTTCGCTTTCAGAATATCAATCGCGATGCGGTTTTTACCCCCGCGCGGCACGATAATGTCGGCATACTGTTTGGATGGATCAATAAACTGCAGGAACATTGGACGGACGGTTTTCTGATACTGCGCCATCACCGAATCCATTGAGCGGCCGCGCTCGTTGACGTCGCGCTTGATGCGGCGCATCAGGCAGATATCCAGCGGGGTGTCGACAAAAATCGAGAAATTCATGGATTCGCGCAGGCGAGCGTCGGTCAGCAGCAGGATCCCTTCGAGGATAATGACCTTTTTCGGCTCAATGCGGACGGTGTCCTGAAGACGGGTGTGTTCCACATAGCTATACACCGGCAGCTCAATGGCGATGCCGTTCTTCAGAGCCTGAAGATGCTGGAACAGCAGACTGTGATCCATCGCACTTGGATGGTCGTAGTTGGTTTTAACACGCTCTTCCATCGACAGATGGCTTTGATCTTTGTAATAGCTGTCTTCTGGAATGACGCCGATGTGCTCATCACCGACCTGTTCACGTAATTCACGGTAAAGCGTACTGGCAATGAGACTTTTACCTGAAGCCGATGCGCCGGCGATGCCTATAATGACGCACTGATGAGACTTATCAGTCATAAATTTTGCGACCTGAGTAACCTGGATGTAAGGAAGGACGACGCCTGAGCGTCAAACCCGTCAATTATAGGGATTTCGCGGGCCCGATACCAGTCGAATAGGCAGGTATTGCGAGACGCGTTCAAAGTGCGCGCGAATTCCCCCTGACGCAAATTTAAACGTTCAGTTTTAACGCGTTAAAGATGAATTTTTTGCAGGATAAGTATTTAATAACCCTGCGATGTCAAATTATGAGCGGTCGCCATATTAATTGTAAATTGTTTGTACTAGCATGATCGAAATTAAAAAATGAACGCGTCCGGAGTTGACTCCTGGCGGCACGGCGTCTTCGGATAAGCGGTAATGAATAAAAAATACCAGCGCGTTTTGGTCACTACGCCCCATCCTTTACTACGGCTTGTCAGTCTTGGTTTACTTACCTTTATCTTTGCCCTTTTCTCACTCGAATTAACGCGTTTCGGAACATTTCTCGCACCTTTGTGGTTCCCGACCGCCATTATGATGGTGGCGTTTTATCGCCACGCCGGGAAAATGTGGCCGGGCATTGCCCTGGCGTGCACCTTAGGTAATCTGGCGGCCTCATGGATGCTCTTCTCCTGGGAGATGATCAATCTGTGGTATGGGTTGATCAACGTTCTCGAAGCCTGCGCTGGCGCCCTGTTACTGCGCAAACTGCTGCCCTGGTATAATCCGCTGCAAAATCTCGGGGACTGGATCCGCCTGGCAATCGGTAGCGCCCTGATCCCGCCGGTATTGGGTGGCGTGCTGGTTTATTTACTGGCGCCGGGCGATGCGCCGCTGCGCAACTTTTTTGTGTGGGTGCTTTCAGAGTCCGTCGGTTCGCTGGCGCTGGTGCCGCTGGGCCTGCTGTTCAAACCGCACTATCTGCTGCGTCATCGCAACCCCAAATTGCTGTTAGAAACGCTGGTCACTATGGTCATCACTATGGTGCTGAGCTGGATCTCGCTGCGTTTTCTGCCGTGGCCTTTTACCGCCATTATCGTGCTGCTAATGTGGAGTGCGGTGCGCCTGCCGCGCCTTGAAGCGTTTCTGGTGTTCCTGGTGACGGTGATGATGGTCTCGCTGATGATCGCCACCAACCCGATCCCGCTGGTGACGCAAAATGCCAGCGCGATGGTCAATGCCCCGTGGCTGCCGTTCCTGATGATGCTGCTCCCCGCCAACGTGATGACCATGGTGATGTATGCCTTCCGCGCCGAGCGCAAGCACATCACCGAGAGCGAAGAACGCTTCCGCAATGCGATGGAGTATTCCGTTATCGGCATGGCGCTGGTCGGTATCGAAGGCCAGTGGCTACAAGCCAACAAAGCCTTGTGCCAGTTCCTCGGCTACAGCCAGTCCGAACTCCAGTCACTCTCCTTCCAGCAGATGACCTGGCCGGAAGATCTGCATAACGACATGACGCAGCTGGACCGGCTGCTCAGAGGCGAGATAAACAGCTATTCACTGGAGAAACGCTACTACACCCGCAACGGCGAAGTGGTCTGGGCGCTGCTGGCCGTGTCGCTGGTGCGCCACGCCGACGGCACGCCGCTCTACTTTATCGCCCAGATCGAAGACATTAACGATCTTAAGCATACCGAGTGGGTCAACAAACGTCTGATGGAGCGGATTACGCTGGCCAACGAAGCCGGTGGCATTGGCATCTGGGAGTGGGATGTTAAGCCGGACGTGATCAGCTGGGATAAGCGCATGTTCGAGTTGTACGAGGTGCCTGCGCACATCAAACCGACCTGGCAACTGTGGCACGAATGCATGTTGCCTGAAGATCGCGCCCAGGCCGAACAGGTGGTACGCGACTCGCTGGCGGCCCGCACTCCGTTCAAGATTGAGTTCCGCATCCGGGTGAAAGACGGCGTGCGCCACATCCGTGCGCTGGCAAACCGGGTACTGAATAAGCAGGGTGAAGTGGAGCGCCTGCTCGGCATCAACATGGACATGACCGAGGTCAAAGAGCTGAACGAGGCGCTGTTCCAGGAAAAAGAGCGTCTGCACATTACCCTCGACTCCATCGGCGAAGCGGTGCTCTGTACCGATATCAATATGAACGTCACCTTTATGAACCCGGTGGCAGAAAAAATGAGCGGCTGGCTGCAGCATGAAGCGCTGTCCCAGCCGATCCTCTCGGTGCTGCACATCACCTTCGGCGATAACGGCCCGCTGATGGAGAATATTCACAGCGGCGATATGTCGCGTACTGACATGGAACAGGACGTGGTGCTGCACAGCCGCAGCGGCGGCAGCTACGACATCCACTACAGCATTACGCCACTGAGCACCCTCGACGGGCAGAATATCGGCTCGGTGCTGGTGATCCAGGACGTCACCGAATCGCGCAAGATGCTGCGCGAGCTGAGCTACAACGCCTCTCATGACGCCCTCACCCACCTGGCAAACCGCGTCAGTTTCGAAAGCTATCTCAAGCGAATGCTGCAGACCGTGCAGGAGACGCGTCAGCGCCATGCGCTGGTGTTTATCGATCTGGATCGCTTTAAAGCCGTCAACGATACCGCAGGTCACGCGGCGGGCGATGCCCTGCTGCGGGAGCTCTCCTCGCTGATGCTGAGCATGTTGCGCTCCAGCGACATGCTGGCGCGTCTGGGCGGAGATGAATTTGGCCTGCTGCTGCCGGACTGCAACACCGAAAGCGCACGCTATATCGTCGGTCGCCTGATTACGGCGATCAACGAGTATCACTTTATGTGGGAAGGCCGGCTGCACCGGATTGGTGCCAGCGCCGGGATCACTCAGATAGACGATCGTAACCACCAGGCGGCCGAAGTGATGTCGCAGGCCGATATTGCCTGTTACTCCTCCAAAAATAGCGGTCGCGGAGTGGTGACGGTCTATGAGCCGCAGCAGGAACGGATGCAGAACGCGCAGGACGCGATTTCGCTCGATGAGCAGTGGCACATGATCAAAGACAACCATTTGTTGATGATCGCCCGCAGCGTCGCCTCCCCGCGGATTCCGGAAAGCAGCAACTTCTGGATACTGTCCCTGCGTCTGTGGACCAGTGAAGGAAAGATGCTTGAAGAGCAGGCCTTCCGCGCCGGGCTGGCCGAACCTGAACTGATCCACGCTCTCGACAGACGTATTTTGCAGGAATTTTTCCGTAATTTTGCCGCGCCGCTGACCCATAAAGGCATGGGCGTGGCCCTGCCGCTGTCGATGGCCGGACTGGCCAGCATCACGCTGGTGGATGAGCTGCTGGAGATGCTCGACAAAAGTCTGCTCCCGTCGCGTCTGCTGCACCTGGTGGTGCACGTCAGCGTGCTGACTCAGGCGGATGACAAACTCCGCATGAATCTGCAGAAGCTGCGCCATGCCGGGTGCCGGATTGTGCTCAGCCACGTCGGGCGCGATATGGAGGTGTTTAACCACCTGAATAGCCACATGGCCGACTACCTGCTGATCGACCCGGAACTGGTGATCAACGTCCACGGCAATTTGATGGATGAGATGCTGGTGACCATTATTCAAGGCCACGCCGTGCGGCTGGGGATGAAAACCATCGCCGGGCCAAGCAATCAGCCCATCATGATGGATACCCTCTCCGGGATTGGCATCGACTATATCTTTGGCGACACCATTGGCGAACCGCAGCCGCTGGAACTGCTACTCAATACCAGCTATTTCGCCATCAACTGACGGCGTCCAGCCCTCGGTGTACCAGATGTGCAGCAGGGCATAAGAGCGCCACGGCTGCCAGCGCGTAGCATAGCGGCGGATTTGCGCGGGGGTCATCCCGGCAAAGCGCTGTTTAATCAGATAATCGTCCGGTAAGAAGACATCTTTCGCCTGCCAGCCGCGCAGAGCAAAATAGTTTGCCGTCCAGCGACCAATCCCCGGCCGGGTTTGCAGGGCTTTCATTGCGCTTTCAATATCACTCGGCGTCTGCGCCGGAAACTGCCCCGCTACCGCCGACTGTGCCAGATGGATCAGCGATTCCGCCCGCTTGACCGGCATTCCCAGCGCTTTCAGCGCCATAGGGTCGGCCTGCGCCAGTGCCGCCGGGGTCGGAAAACAGACGTAGTCGGTCTGCGCAAGGGGTTCGTCATACTGCGCCGCCACCCGACCCGCCAGCTTCGCCGCCATCGACACGCTGACCAGTTGTCCAAGAATGGCGCGCACGCCCTGTTCGAACGCATCCATTGAGCCCGGCAGGCGCAGACCGGGCCGCGCCTCACCGAGATCCCCGAGGGTCTCTAACACCTGCTGTGGATCGCAATCCAGATCGAACAGGCGGCTAATACGCTCCAGACACAAATCGGCGACCGGCAGCAGGCCTTCGCTCAACGTCACCTGTAACGCGCAGGCCTGCAAATCCGGCGTCACGCGGATCAGCCCGCGGTGCCCTTCGCAGGCAAAACTGCGCGTGTAGTCCGTGGCGGTGACGGTTTCCACACCGGCAACAGCACGGGCGGCGAGAAAATCTAACATCCATTGCCAGTCATAGGGTGGCTGCCAGCTGAGGGTAAACATGGTTGCTCCTTTTAGGTGTTATCACAGCATAAACGGACTTAGGCGGTTGTGCCTTGCTTTCATATTCCTGTTGTCGCCAGCCTGACATTTCGCTAAAGTCTCGCCCCTTCTCAATGGCATGGGGATCCTGCAGTGTTTATTGGATTTGACTATGGCACCGCCAACTGTTCCGTTGCGGTGATGCAAAACGGGCAGCCACAGCTGCTCAAAATGGAAAACAACAGCACGCTGCTGCCGTCGATGATCTGTGCGCCGACCCGCGAAGCGGTGAGCGAGTGGCTGTTCCGCCATCATCAGGTTCCGGCCACCGGCGCGGAAACCCAGGCGTTGCTGCGCCGCGCGGTGAATTTCAACCGCGACGAAGATATCGACGTGACGCCGGCCAGCGTGCAGTTTGGCCTGTCGTCGCTGGGTCACTATATTGAGGATCCGGAAGAGGTGTACTTCGTTAAGTCACCGAAATCGTTCCTCGGTGCCAGCGGTCTGAAGCCGCAGCAGGTGGCGCTGTTTGAAGATCTGGTCTGCGCCATGATGCTGCATATTCGCCAGCAGGCGCAGTCGCAGCTGACGGAAGAGATAACCCAGGCCGTGATTGGTCGCCCGATCAACTTCCAGGGGCTGGGTGGCGATGAGGCCAACCAGCAGGCGCAGGGTATTCTTGAACGCGCCGCCCAGCGGGCCGGTTTCCGCGATGTGGTGTTCCAGTACGAACCTGTTGCCGCCGGTCTGGATTTTGAAGCCACCCTCAGCGAAGAGAAGCGCGTGCTGGTTGTCGATATCGGCGGCGGGACCACCGACTGTTCATTACTGCTGATGGGCCCGCAGTGGCGTCAGCGTCGCGATCGCGAAACCAGCCTGCTGGGACACAGCGGCTGCCGTATCGGCGGTAACGACCTGGATATCGCGCTGGCCTTTAAGAGCCTGATGCCGCTGCTGGGTATGGGCGGACAGACTGAAAAAGGCACCGCGCTGCCGATCCTGCCGTGGTGGAACGCCGTCGCAATCAACGACGTCCCTGCGCAAAGCGATTTTTACAGCGTTGCCAATGGCCGTTTCCTCAACGATCTGGTGCGCGATGCGCAGGACGGCGACAAAGTGGCGCTGCTGCATAAAGTGTGGCGTCAGCGCCTGAGCTACCGCATGGTGCGCAGCGCCGAAGAGAGCAAAATCGCGCTGTCAGACGCCACGGAACACGCGGTCACTCTGCCGTTTATAAGCGATGAACTGGCCACCGCCATCAGCCAGCAAGGGCTGGAGGCAGCGCTTGCACAGCCGCTGCAGCGCATTCTGGAGCAGGTTCAGCTGGCGCTGGATAACGGCAACCAAAAGCCGGATGTGATCTACCTGACCGGCGGTAGCGCTCGTTCACCGCTGATCAAGAAAGCGCTGGCGCAACAACTGCCGGGCATTCCGATTGCCGGGGGCGATGACTTCGGCTCCGTCACCGCCGGACTGGCCCGTTGGGCGCAGGTGGTTTTTAGCTAGTGTGCACATGCCGGGCGGCGCTGCGCTTGCCCGGCCTACAAAACCCGCATCGTAGGCCGGGTAAGGCGCAGCCGCCACCCGGCACACAAACTGCACTATCCCCCTAATCAGACAATTCCAGACAGTCTTCCATATTTCCTCCATTTTTCTGCTCCCCTGCCTGACTAAACTAGTATCATTTCCCGCATTGATTCAGGAAGAGTACGTATAACGATGAAAGGCCGACAAAAATCCCGCTGGGCAATCGCCGCTGGCATCATTGTGGTGGTCGTTGCCGCCGCCTGGTACTGGCATCAACACACCTCGGCCCCGGCCGGTGCTACCAGCCAGCCGTCGCGCGCTGCGGGCGGTGGACGCCACGGGATGCGTGGCGCTGCGCTGGCACCGGTGCAGGCCGCGACGGCGGTCAGCAAGTCCGTGCCGCGCTATCTCTCCGGCCTTGGCACCATTACTGCCGCCAATACCGCCACCGTCCGCAGCCGCGTCGACGGTCAACTGCTGGCCCTGCACTTCCAGGAAGGACAGCAGGTGAAAGCCGGCGATTTGCTGGCCGAAGTCGACCCCAGCCAGTTCAAAGTGGCGCTGGCCCAGGCCCAGGGACAACTGGCGAAAGATAACGCTACCCTTGCCAATGCCCGCCGCGATCTGGCGCGCTACCAGCAGCTGGTGAAGACCAACCTCGTCTCCCGCCAGGAGCTTGACGCCCAGCAGGCGCTGGTCAGTGAAAGCCTCGGTACGATTAAAGCCGACCAGGCCGCCGTCGCCAGCGCCCAGCTGCAGCTGGACTGGAGCCGCATCACCGCCCCCATCGACGGGCGCGTGGGCTTAAAACAGGTGGATATCGGCAATCAAATCTCCAGCGGCGATACCACCGGGATCGTGGTGATCACCCAGACTCATCCTATCGACCTGATCTTCACCCTGCCGGAAAGCGATATCGCCACCGTGATGCAGGCGCAGAAAGCGGGCCAGTCGCTGACGGTAGAAGCCTGGGATCGGGCCAACAAGCAGAAGCTGAGCGACGGCACCCTGCTGAGCCTCGACAACCAGATCGACACCACCACCGGCACCATCAAGCTGAAAGCGCGCTTTAGCAATCAGGATGACGCCCTGTTCCCCAACCAGTTTGTTAACGCCCGCATGCTGGTCGCCACCGAAGAGAACGCGGTGGTGATCCCTACCGCCGCGCTGCAGATGGGTAACGAAGGTAACTTCGTCTGGGTACTGAACAGCGAAAACAAGGTCAGTAAGCATCTGGTGAAACCGGGCATTCAGGACAGCCTGACCGTGGTGATCGCCGCCGGGCTGTCAGCGGGCGATCGCGTGGTCACCGACGGCATCGACCGTCTGACCGAAGGCGCGACCGTCGAAGTGGTGGACGCCCACAGCGCCACCCCGGCCCAACCGGCTAAGCGTGAACATAAAACCCAGGGAGCACACTCCTGATGCAGGTGTTACCACCCAGCTCCACGGGCGGGCCGTCACGCCTGTTTATCCTGCGTCCGGTTGCCACCACCTTGATGATGGTCGCGATCCTGCTGGCGGGGATCATCGGCTACCGCTTCCTGCCGGTCTCTGCCCTGCCTGAAGTAGATTACCCCACCATCCAGGTGGTGACGCTCTACCCTGGCGCCAGCCCGGATGTGGTGACCTCGGCCATTACCGCCCCGCTGGAACGTCAGTTCGGCCAGATGTCGGGCTTGAAACAGATGTCCTCGCAAAGCTCCGGCGGTGCCTCGGTGGTGACGCTGCAGTTCCAGCTGACCCTGCCGCTGGACGTGGCCGAGCAGGAGGTACAGGCCGCGATTAATGCCGCCACTAACCTGCTGCCGTCTGACCTGCCCAACCCGCCGGTGTACAGCAAAGTTAACCCGGCGGATCCGCCGATCATGACCCTCGCCGTCACCTCATCCGCCATGCCGATGACCCAGGTCGAAGACATGGTCGAAACCCGCGTCGCGCAGAAGATCTCTCAGGTCTCCGGCGTCGGGCTGGTAACACTCTCCGGCGGCCAGCGCCCGGCGGTGCGCGTTAAGCTGAACGCCCAGGCGATTGCCGCCCTGGGGCTGACCAGCGAAACCATCCGCACCGCTATCAGCAGCGCCAACGTCAACTCGGCGAAAGGCTCGCTCGATGGCCCGACTCGCGCAGTCACCCTCTCCGCCAACGACCAGATGCAGTCTGCCGACGAGTATCGCCAGCTGATTGTCGCTTACCAGAACGGGGCGGCGATCCGATTGGGCGATGTGGCAACCGTGGAACAAGGGGCTGAAAACAGCTGGCTCGGGGCATGGGCGAACCAGCAGCAGGCGATTGTGATGAACGTCCAGCGCCAGCCAGGGGCCAATATTATTGATACCGCCGACAGCATTCGCACCATGCTTCCTGCACTGATTGATAGCCTGCCGAAGTCGGTCAGCGTTAAGGTGCTGTCGGACCGCACCACCAACATTCGCGCCTCGGTCAACGATACCCAGTTTGAGTTGATGCTGGCGATGGCGCTGGTGGTGATGATCATCTACCTGTTTCTGCGTAACGTACCGGCGACCCTTATTCCCGCCGTGGCGGTGCCGCTGTCGCTGGTGGGCACCTTTGCGGTGATGGTGTTTCTCGATTTTTCGATCAACAACCTGACGCTGATGGCCCTGACCATCGCCACCGGCTTTGTGGTGGATGATGCCATCGTGGTCATCGAGAACATCTCGCGCTATATCGAGAAGGGTGAAAAGCCGCTGGCGGCGGCGCTGAAAGGCGCGGGCGAAATCGGCTTTACCATTATCTCGCTGACCTTCTCGCTGATTGCGGTGCTGATCCCGCTGCTGTTTATGGGGGATATCGTCGGGCGTCTGTTCCGCGAGTTTGCGGTCACGCTGGCGGTGGCGATCCTGATCTCCGCCGTGGTGTCGCTGACGCTCACCCCGATGATGTGCGCCCGCATGCTCAGCGCCGAATCCCTGCGCAAGCAGAACCGTTTCTCCCGCGCCTCGGAGCGGATGTTCGAGCGCATTATTGCTGCCTATGGCCGGATGCTGACCAAAGTGCTTAACCATCCGTGGGCGACCCTCGGCGTGGCGCTGGGCACCCTGGCCCTGAGCGTGCTGCTGTGGGTGATGATCCCGAAAGGCTTCTTCCCAATCCAGGATAACGGCATTATTCAGGGCACATTGCAGGCACCGCAGTCGGTGTCGTTTGCCAGCATGGCCCAGCGCCAGCAGCAGGTGGCGCAGGTGCTGATGAAAGATCCGGCGGTCGAAAGCCTGACCTCGTTTGTCGGCGTTGACGGCACGAATCCGTCGCTGAACAGCGCCCGTCTGCAAATTAACCTCAAACCGCTGAGCGATCGTGACGACCGGGTGAACACGGTGATCGACCGTCTGCAAAGCGCCGTGGACCGGATCCCGGGCGTGGAACTGTATCTGCAGCCGACCCAGGATCTGACCATCGATACCACCGTGAGCCGGACGCAGTACCAGTTCACCCTGCAGGCCACCAGCCTCGACGCCCTCAGCACCTGGGTACCGCAGCTGGTGACGCGTCTGCAGCAGTTGCCGCAGCTTTCGGACGTCAGCAGCGACTGGCAGGACAAAGGGCTGGCGGCGTACATTAACGTCGATCGCGACAGCGCCAGCCGGCTGGGCATTACCATGGCCGATGTCGATAACGCCCTGTACAACGCCTTCGGGCAGCGGCTGATCTCCACTATCTATACCCAGGCCAACCAGTATCGGGTGGTGCTGGAGCACGATACCCGGCAGACACCGGGCCTGGCGGGGCTCGACTCGGTGCGCATGACCAGCAGCAGCGGCGGCATTGTGCCATTGAGCGCGATTGCAAAAGTGGAAGAGCGCTATACGCCGCTGGCGATTAACCATCTGGATCAGTTCCCGTCCACCACCATCTCGTTTAACGTCCCGGACGACTATTCGCTGGGCGAGGCGGTCGAAGCCATTCTCGCCGCCGAGAAAGAACTGAGCTTCCCGTCCGACATCCAGACCCAGTTCCAGGGCAGCACCCTCGCCTTCCAGGCGGCGCTCGGCAATACCATCTGGCTGATTGTCGCGGCGGTTGTGGCGATGTATATCGTCCTCGGCGTGCTGTACGAGAGCTTTATCCACCCGATCACCATTCTCTCGACCCTGCCCACTGCGGGCGTCGGGGCGCTGCTGGCGCTGATGCTGGCGGGCAGCGAGCTGGATGTGATTGCCATCATCGGCATCATCCTGCTGATCGGGATCGTCAAGAAAAACGCCATCATGATGATCGACTTTGCCCTCGCCGCCGAGCGCGAACAGGGAATGGCACCGCGTGAGGCCATCTACCAGGCCTGCCTGCTGCGTTTTCGTCCGATCCTGATGACGACTTTGGCGGCGCTGTTAGGCGCATTGCCACTCATGCTCAGTACCGGCGTCGGTGCAGAGCTGCGGCGTCCGTTGGGGATTGGCATGGTCGGCGGTCTGCTGGTCAGCCAGGTGCTGACGCTGTTCACCACGCCGGTTATCTATCTGCTGTTTGATAGCCTGGCGCTGAAGATCAAGGCGCGTTTCCCGACGCGTGAAGAGGAGGCATAAGTGAGGTTTTTCGCCCTCTTCATTCACCGCCCGGTGGCGACGATTTTGCTCTCGCTGGCTATTACCCTGTGCGGCGTGCTGGGCTTTCGTTTACTGCCGGTTGCCCCGCTGCCGCAGGTGGATTTCCCGGTGATCATGGTCAGCGCTTCGCTGCCGGGTGCCTCGCCAGAGACGATGGCGTCGTCGGTTGCCACCCCGCTGGAGCGCTCGCTCGGGCGCATTGCCGGGGTCAACGAAATGACCTCCAGCAGCTCGCTGGGCAGCACGCGCATCATTCTGGAATTTAACTTTAACCGCGATATCAACGGCGCGGCGCGCGACGTGCAGGCGGCGATCAACGCCGCCCAAAGCCTGCTGCCAAGCGGGATGCCGAGCCGCCCGACCTACCGGAAAGCTAACCCGTCCGATTCGCCGATCATGATCCTGACCCTGACCTCGGATACATACTCCCAGGGTCAGCTGTACGATTTTGCCTCCACCCAGCTGGCGCAAACCATCGCCCAGATCGACGGCGTGGGCGATGTCGACGTCGGCGGCAGCTCTTTGCCTGCGGTGCGCGTGGGGCTGAACCCGCAGGCGCTGTTTAACCAGGGCGTCTCGCTCGACGACGTGCGCAGCGCCATCAGCAACGCCAACGTGCGCCGACCGCAGGGGGCGGTCGAGGACGGTTCGCGCCGCTGGCAGCTCCAGACCAACGATGAGCTAAAAACCGCCGCCGAATATCAGCCGCTGATCATTCATTACAACAACGGCGCGGCGGTGCGCTTAAGCGACGTGGCGAGCGTCACCGACTCGGTGCAGGACGTACGCAACGCCGGGATGACCAACGCCAAACCGGCCATTCTACTGATGATCCGCAAGCTGCCGGAAGCCAATATTATTCAGACGGTGAACAGCATCCGCGCGCGACTGCCGGAGCTGCAGGAGACCATTCCGGCGGCTATCGACCTGCAGATTGCCCAGGACCGCTCCCCGACCATCCGCGCCTCGCTGGAGGAAGTCGAGCAAACGCTGATTATCTCGGTGGCGCTGGTGATTCTGGTGGTGTTCCTGTTCCTGCGATCCGGTCGCGCGACGCTGATCCCCGCCGTGGCGGTGCCGGTGTCGCTGATTGGCACTTTCGCCGCCATGTACCTGTGCGGCTTTAGCCTCAACAACCTGTCGCTGATGGCCCTGACCATCGCCACCGGCTTTGTGGTGGATGACGCCATCGTGGTGCTGGAGAACATCTCCCGCCACCTTGAGGCGGGCATGAAGCCGCTGCAGGCGGCGTTACAGGGCACCCGCGAAGTGGGCTTTACGGTGCTGTCGATGAGCCTGTCGCTGGTGGCGGTATTCCTGCCGCTGCTGCTGATGGACGGCCTGCCGGGGCGTCTGCTGCGTGAGTTTGCGGTCACGCTGTCGGTGGCGATCGGCATTTCGCTGGTGGTGTCGCTGACCCTGACCCCGATGATGTGCGGCTGGATGCTTAAGCGCAGCCCGCCCCATTCTCAGCCGCGTAAACAGGGCTTTGGCCGGATGCTGATCGCCCTGCAGGAAGGCTACGGCAAATCACTAAAATGGGTGCTGAATCATACCCGGGTCGTCGGGCTGGTACTGATTGGCACCATCGCACTCAACGTCTGGATGTACATCACCATCCCGAAAACCTTCTTCCCGGAGCAGGACACCGGGGTGCTGATGGGCGGTATTCAGGCCGACCAGAGCATCTCGTTCCAGGCGATGCGCGGCAAGCTGCAGGATTTCATGAAGATCATCCGTGAAGATCAGGCCGTGGATAACGTCACCGGCTTTACCGGCGGATCGCGGGTGAACAGCGGGATGATGTTCATCACCCTCAAACCGCGCGACGTGCGTAACGAAAGTGCCCAGCAGGTGATCGACCGCCTGCGCGTCAAACTGGCAAAAGAGCCGGGGGCGAATATGTTCCTGGTGGCGGTGCAGGATATTCGCGTCGGCGGGCGTCAGTCTAACGCCAGCTATCAGTACACCCTGCTGTCGGACGATCTCGCCGCGCTGCGCGAGTGGGAACCCAAAATCCGCAAAGCGCTGGCGGCACTGCCGGAGCTGGCGGACGTTAACTCCGACCAGCAGGACAACGGTGCCGAGATGGCATTGACCTACGACCGCGAAACCATGTCGCGGCTGGGGATCAACGTTGAGGCCGCCAACAGCCTGCTGAACAACGCCTTTGGCCAGCGGCAAATCTCGACCATCTATCAGCCGATGAATCAGTACAAGGTGGTGATGGAGGTCGATCCGCGCTATACCCAGGATATCAGCGCGCTGGATAAGATGTTTGTGATCAATAACGAGGGTAAGGCGATTCCGCTCGCCTATTTCGCCAGTTGGCGGCCGTCTAATGCGCCGCTGTCGGTCAACCACCAGGGACTGTCGGCGGCGTCGACCGTGTCGTTCAACCTGCCGACCGGCTCGTCGCTCTCTGAGGCCAGCGAGGCGATCACCCGCACCATGACCCAGCTTGGGGTGCCGTCCACGGTGCGCGGCAGTTTTGCCGGAACTGCGCAGGTCTTCCAGCAGACCATGAACTCGCAGGTCATTTTGATTCTGGCGGCGATCGCCACGGTCTATATCGTGCTCGGCATCCTGTATGAAAGCTATGTCCACCCGCTGACCATCCTCTCGACGCTGCCTTCGGCGGGCGTCGGGGCGCTGCTGGCGCTGGAGCTGTTTGGCGCGCCGTTCAGCCTGATTGCGCTGATCGGCATTATGCTGCTGATCGGCATCGTCAAGAAGAACGCCATCATGATGGTCGACTTTGCGCTGGAGGCGCAGCGCAACGGTAATATGACCCCACAGGAAGCCATCTTCCAGGCCTGCCTGCTGCGTTTTCGTCCGATCATGATGACCACCCTGGCGGCGCTGTTTGGCGCGCTGCCGCTGGTGATTTCCGCAGGCGACGGCGCAGAACTGCGCCAGCCGCTGGGGATCACCATTGTGGGTGGGCTGGTGATGAGCCAGCTGCTGACGCTGTACACTACGCCGGTGGTCTATCTGTTCTTTGACCGCCTGCGGGTGCGTTTTTCATCTAAAAACAAAGAGACGGTAAGGGGATAAATGACTGACCTTCCGCGCAACGTTCGCTGGCAGCTATGGATAGTCGCCTTTGGCTTTTTTATGCAGGCGCTGGATACCACCATCGTCAACACGGCCCTCCCCTCGATGGCCAAAAGCCTGGGCGAGAGCCCGCTGCATATGCATATGGTGATTGTCGCCTACGTGCTGACGGTGGCAGTGATGCTGCCCGCCAGCGGCTGGCTGGCGGACAAGGTCGGGGTGCGTAATATCTTCTTTACCGCCATTGTGCTGTTTACCGCCGGCTCGCTGTTTTGTGCCCAGGCTGACACCCTCAATGAGCTGATCATGGCCCGGGTACTGCAGGGCGTCGGCGGGGCGATGATGGTACCGGTGGGCAGGCTGACGGTGATGAAGATCGTGCCGCGCGCGCAGTACATGGCAGCCATGACCTTTGTCACCCTGCCCGGACAGGTCGGGCCGCTGCTCGGCCCGGCGCTCGGCGGAATGTTAGTGGAGTACGCCTCCTGGCACTGGATCTTCCTGATCAACCTGCCGGTGGGCATTATCGGGGCAATTGCCACCTTAATGCTGATGCCGAACTACACCATGCAAACCCGCCGCTTCGATCTGGTGGGCTTTTTCCTGCTGGCGGCGGGGATGGCGACGCTGACCCTCGCGCTCGATGGCCAGAAAGGGCTTGGGATCTCCACCCTGTCGCTGGCCGGACTGGTGGCGATTGGGGCGATCTCGATTCTGTGGTATCTGTGGCATGCCAGAGACAACGACCGCGCCCTGTTCAGCCTGACGCTGTTTCGCAATCCCACCTACCGGCTCGGGCTGCTCGGCAGCTTTGCCGGGCGCATCGGCAGCGGCATGCTGCCGTTTATGACTCCGGTGTTTCTGCAGATTGGACTCGGCTTTTCGCCGTTCCATGCCGGGCTGATGATGATCCCGATGGTGCTGGGTAGCATGGGGATGAAGCGCATCGTGGTGCAGGTGGTGAACTACTTCGGATATCGCCGGGTGCTGGTGGCCTCCACGCTGGGGCTGGCGCTGGTCAGCCTGCTGTTTATGGGCGTCGCCCTGCTGGGCTGGTACTACGTCCTGCCGCTGGTGCTGTTCTTCCAGGGAATAATCAACTCTATCCGCTTCTCGTCGATGAATACCCTGACGCTGAAAGATCTGCCCGATGAACTGGCGAGCAGCGGCAACAGCCTGCTGTCGATGGTTATGCAGCTCTCAATGAGTATCGGCGTGACCGTCGCCGGGCTGCTGCTGGGGATGTACGGCCAGCAGCATCTGGCGGCTGACAGCCCGGTGGTCCATCAGGTGTTCCTGTACACCTACCTGAGCATGGCGCTGATTATCGCCCTGCCCGCTGCCGTCTTCGCCCGGGTTCCCGATGACACCAGCAAGAATGACGTCATCCGTCGGCGCAAAAGGAGTGAACCATGAAATTATGGCGTCCCGGCATTACCGGCAAGCTGTTTCTGGCGATATTCACCACTTGTATTGTCCTGCTGGTCACCATGCACTGGGCGGTAAGAGTCAGCTTTGAGCGCGGCTTTATCGACTACATTAAGCACGGCAACGAGCAGCGGCTGCAGGGGCTGAGCGACGCGCTGGCCGAGCAGTATGCCCTGCACGGCAACTGGCGCTTTTTACGCAACAATGATCGCTTTGTCTTCCAGATCCTGCGCTCGCTGGAGCACGACACCGACGACGATCGCCCCGGCGCGGGCATGCCGCCGCACGGCTGGCGCACCCAGTTCTGGGTTGTCGATCAGCAGAAGCGCGTGCTGGTTGGCCCGCGCGCGCCGGTACCGAAAGACGGCTCAAAGCGGGCAATCCAGGTGAACGGCGAGGCGGTCGGCTGGGTGATTGCCTCGCCGGTCGAGCGGCTGACGCGCAATACCGATATCAACTTTGACCGCCAGCAGCGCCAGACCAGCTGGCTGATTGTCGCCCTCTCCACCCTGCTGGCGGCGCTGGCCACCTTCCCGGTGGCGCGCGGTCTGCTGGCCCCGGTGAAACGGCTGGTGGACGGCACCCACCAGCTGGCGGCGGGCAACTTTTCCACCCGGGTAGATACCCGCAGCCAGGACGAACTGGGCAAACTGGCGCAGGACTTTAATCAGCTCGCCAGCACGCTGGAAAAGAACCAGCAGATGCGCCGGGATTTTATGGCGGATATCTCTCACGAGCTGCGCACCCCGCTCGCGGTGCTGCGCGGCGAGCTGGAGGCGATCCAGGACGGGGTACGCAAGTTCACCCCGGAATCGGTCACCTCTTTGCAGGCCGAGGTCGGCACCCTGACCAAGCTGGTCAACGATCTGCACCAGCTGTCGATGTCCGACGAAGGAGCCCTGGCGTATCAAAAAGCGCCGGTCGACGTGATTAATATTCTGGAAGTGGCCAGCGGTGCCTTCCGCGATCGCTTTGCCAGCCGGGATTTGCGCATTGAGCTGTCGCTGCCGGAGAACGCCGTGGTGTTTGGCGATCGCGACCGGCTAATGCAGCTGTTCAACAATCTGCTGGAAAACTGCCTGCGCTATACCGATCCGGGCGGCGCGCTGCGCATCTCCGGCATCTGTGAAGATCAGCGTTTTGCGCTCACCTTCGCCGACACCGCGCCGGGCGTGACCGATGAACAGTTAACAAAGTTATTTGAGCGCTTTTACCGCACCGAAGGTTCCCGTAACCGCGCCAGCGGCGGCTCCGGGCTGGGGCTGGCGATTTGTGTCAACATTGTCGAAGCTCACGGCGGAACCCTCCGTGCCGCCCATTCGCCTTTTGGTGGGGTTAGCATTACAGTAGAGCTACCGCTGGAACGCGATTTATCGAGAGAAGCATGACTGAGTTACCGATTGACGAAAACACCCCCCGGATCCTGATCGTCGAAGACGAACCGAAGCTGGGACAGCTCCTGATCGACTATCTGCGTGCGGCAAGTTATGCCCCTTCGCTTATCAGCCACGGCGATAAAGTGCTGGCGTATGTGCGCCAGACGCCGCCGGATCTGATCCTGTTGGATCTGATGCTGCCCGGCACCGACGGCCTGACCCTGTGCCGCGAGATCCGCCGCTTCTCGGAAGTGCCGATTGTGATGGTGACGGCCAAAATCGAAGAGATCGACCGCCTGCTGGGGCTGGAGATCGGCGCTGACGACTACATCTGCAAACCGTACAGTCCGCGCGAAGTGGTGGCCCGGGTGAAGACCATTTTGCGCCGCTGCAAGCCAAGGCGTGAACTGCAAGAAATGGATGCCGAAAGCCCACTGATCATTGACGAAGGGCGCTTCCAGGCGAGCTGGCGCGGCAAGATGCTGGATTTAACGCCTGCGGAATTTCGTCTGCTGAAAACCCTGTCGCACGAGCCGGGAAAAGTGTTCTCCCGCGAGCAGCTGTTGAACCAGCTTTACGACGACTACCGGGTGGTGACCGACCGCACTATCGACAGCCACATTAAAAACCTGCGCCGCAAGCTGGAAGCGCTCGACGCCGAACAGTCGTTTATTCGCGCGGTGTACGGGGTGGGGTATCGCTGGGAAGCGGATGCGTGCCGGATGGGTCAGTGAGGTAACACAATCAGGCGGCGTTTGCCGCCCCGTATGCCCTGATGGCATAACCCTGCTTTTGCCAGTGCTCCAGCTGCTGGCGCTGTTCCGCCGAAATCGCATGCCCCGCCCAGACCAGAATTTGCTGCCCGGGGAAGAACTCCGGGTGCGGTAATTCAAGCGGTTCGGCAAAGACATCAATTCGCCAGCCGCGCTGCGATAAACGCCACGCCTCCAGCCACAGGCCTGTACGATCCTCAATTCCCCAACCAATCAGCAACGCATCCCTGCCCGCTTTAACGCGCGAGGCCGTCAGGCTCGACACCGCATGCTCAATCAGAATGCCGTCCAGCAGGCTGCGCATGGCGCGCGCGGTATCGCGATCGAGACTCAGGGTATTCCTCAGGGGCTCAAAGACGTTGTCGATCAGGATATCCACGGGATGGTGCGCACTAAAGGCCGCAATTTTAGCGCGCAGTTTCGCCGGGCTCACCTGGCGCAACGTCGCGATCAACTCTTCCTGCAGCGCAGACCAGTCTCCCGGCTCAGGCGCTTTTCCCTGGTCAAGCAGGGCTTTAACCTTACCGACCGGGACGCCGCGTTCGATCCAGCGTTTGATCTCCTGAATCCGCAGCAGGTCTTCGTCGTCAAACTGACGGTGCCCCCCTTCGCTGCGCTGTGGCTTAAGCAGGCCATACCGGCGCTGCCATGCACGCAACGTGACGGGGTTTATGCCACATCGTTCTGCTACATCGCCAATACTGTAATAGGCCATCGATTCTCCCTGCTAATCGATATATTTTGTGTCCAAAGTAACGAATCTCACCAGGCTGTACAACCTGTAATAGTGTACAACAATTTTGTATCACTACCCGGTGAGACTTAGTCTTAAATATCCTCCGTCCGCTCAGGCCACGCGATTGCGGGGATCCCGGCCAGTTGCGGGCGGGCAAACAGATGCCCCTGAAACTGCGAAACCCCGGCGGATTCGAGCCACATCCACTCTTCCGCTTTCTCAATGCCGACCGCAGAGATCAGTATTTCCAGCGTTGTACAACATTTGATAATAGCCAGCACGATGGCCTGACGCGGGCCACTTTTATGGATATCGCGGATCAGGTCACGGTTAATCTTAATTCGGTCCGGCTGAAACTGCGCCAGCAGCAGCAGTCCGCCAAAACCGCCGCCGAAGTGGTCGATAGCCACCCCAATCCCGGCCGCTTTTAACTCGCGCACGCTGCAGGTGAAATCATCGAGACGGGAGATGACTTCATTTTCAGTAAACTCCACCACGATCTGCTCGGGCACCAGTCCGTGAGCGGCAATTTCCTCCAGCAGGTAGCTGACCGCATTGGGCACTTTGACCAACGTCATCGGCAGCAGGTTCACCGACAGGCTCTGCCCGGCCAGCCCCAGGGCGCTGGCCATCGCAAAGGCCACGCTTTTGCTTTTGAGATCGGCTTCGTAAATCTCATCGCCCTGCAGCCCGTCAAACCAGCGCTGGGCCGGCTCCCCGCTCGGGGTGCGGATCAACGCTTCCAGCGTGACCCGCTCACGGGCCAGTGGGTCGATAATCGGCTGGAAGGCGAAGCTGCAGGTCTCACTGTAGCGCCCTGGCAACGTCCGCACGCTGGTGCTATCGGGGATAAACTCCCAGTAGTCTGCCGGCGGGATTTCGAAGTAGTTCTCGATTTCACTCTCTGCTACGAAGGTTCTGAAAAACTGCAGCGCCCGGTCGTTATAGATAAGCTGGAACCGGGTGGTCCCTTTATCCATCACCGTTTGCAGCACTTCGTGCCGATCGTACGTACGTAAATCAAACAGCTCCATGCCGCTCTTACCGAAGCGCCGTGAAGGTGAGTAGTCGCACATCAGCTCAACCACGTTGTGGTGACGCTCATCTTCGCAAATCGTCTGATAGATGGCCCTCACGTTCTCATCGGGTCCCTCAAGCAGCTGAAAAAACAGCTTGCCGTTGAACAGTAAAATGCCGCTGACGCCGGCTTTGCTGTTCTTCTCATTAGCTGCAACAACCATGTCTTCCAGCACGGTAACCGGTACGTAGTCACGAAAGTGACTACGGTAAATAATGGTAGTGAGCATAGGATTTCCAATAGAGGAAGTGAATGAAAAGCCACATTATCAAATGGTTGGATATATCGCTCTTTATCCCTTTGGGCGGGATTTTGTGCGGTGTTATTTAACATCGTAACGGCTGAAAACCGTACAGAATGTACAATATTTCCTGTCTTTACCGTATCAAATAACAACATTAACTTATTGAATATAATTCAATAGCACTTAATGATCAAAATTAAACTGTCAACCTGTACAGCCAGTGTGTACAGTATTTATAAATTTACAACGCGTTAACACATTAACAAAAACGCAGATTCCCAGGAGTGACATATGCGCGAGAACGGGTTCGCACCGAATACAGCCAATGCCATAACTCAGTATTTTACGAAAGCTAACCAGCCTACTCAGCAGGAGATGCTGGGCCAGATCGTGGTGGAGATCCTGCGGGAGGGAAAAATCCTCAACCGAAAGTCGCTCTGCACCAAACTGCTTTCCCGCATGGATCTGGCGTCGGATAAGGAAGAGGAGAGCCGCTACCAAACGCTGATTGGCCTGCTGTTTGAACGTTAAGAGAAGTCCATCTACAGCCGCTAATTACCTTGCTTTTCGTCAGTTTTTTCTTGTGCGCAGTTTTCTTATACTGCTGCTAAAACTGACATCATGCCGCGTTTCCCCTTGCAGGAAAATGTGGCAACAGAGACGTAGTTATGAATCGAAGTGAACATGAAAGACTGACTGACGAACTTATCGGCGAAGCGACTCTTTCTTTGCTCCAGGAGCATGGCCCGATCAGCATCAAGGCGTTGCTGGAAAGGCTAAGCGCTATGCTGGCGGCAGAGGGAGACGGAGAAAGACGCAGCGTACTGGCACAAATTATTCTGGAAATTTCCAGTGACAGTAACGGTGCGCCTTCGCGCAACGCCGAAAGTGAGCAGCAAGCATGGGACAAGGACGGCCTGAACAGCAGTAATGTGTATCCACTGTTTGGCACAAGCCAGCAATCACGCAGCAGTAAAAAACACTGACTGCAATTATTCAGCCATCAACTAAATCGGTGTGATCCTATGAGCCAGGCTATGCTCCAGAACAATGATTTTTATCAACCACTGCCTAACCCTGTGCTGTCCAACTATTTTCGTAACGCTGCAGGGTTACTGGCTGATGAATCAGCGCTGTATCATTCCGTTGTTGCCGCTATTGCCGATGCGAATGAGCCACTGACCAATAAAGCCATCATCCTGCGCCTCATTCATGAAATTGAGGCCACCCGCGACGTTGTCAGAGCCGATATTATCCGTAAGACGCTGGAAATTATTGTCGATCACACCCTGGACGACCTTTGAATGCCCTTCATAGTATTAAACGCTGACGGCACTGTCCTGCCGTCGGCGTTTCGTTAACAGCTAATGGTTTACCTCCCTGCCCCACAGCGCTACAATGCCCGCCCTTAAAGTATGGGATCTCCTCCCGGCGCACACTCTGGTGTCGCGCATCTGACCTGTCATCAGAACGAGAACAAACATGTTTAAACCAGAACTCCTTTCCCCGGCGGGAACGCTGCAGAATATGCGTTACGCTTTCGCCTATGGTGCCGATGCCGTGTATGCGGGCCAACCGCGCTACTCCCTGCGCGTGCGTAACAACGAATTCAACCACGAAAACCTGCAGCTCGGCATCAATGAAGCCCACGCGCTGGGGAAAAAATTCTACGTGGTCGTTAACATTGCGCCGCACAACGCCAAGCTCAAAACCTTTATCCGCGACCTGAAACCGGTGGTCGAAATGGGGCCGGATGCGCTGATTATGTCCGACCCGGGTTTGATCATGCTGGTGCGGGAAAACTTCCCGGAGATGGATGTTCACCTCTCCGTGCAGGCGAATGCGGTTAACTGGGCGACGGTGAAGTTCTGGAAGCAGATGGGCCTGACCCGCGTGATCCTGTCCCGTGAGCTGTCGCTGGAAGAGATCGAAGAGATCCGCACCCAGGTGCCGGAAATGGAGCTGGAGATTTTTGTTCACGGTGCGCTGTGCATGGCCTATTCCGGCCGCTGCCTGCTGTCCGGCTACATTAACAAACGCGATCCCAACCAGGGCACCTGCACCAACGCCTGCCGCTGGGAATACAAAGTTCAGGAAGGGAAAGAGGACGATGTGGGCAACATCGTCCATAAGCACGAGCCGATCCCGGTGAAAACCGTCGAGCCAACGCTGGGCGAAGGGGCCCCGACCGACAGCGTGTTTATGATTGAAGAAGCCAAACGGCCTGGCGAGTACATGACCGCATTCGAAGATGAGCACGGCACCTACATCATGAACTCCAAGGATCTGCGCGCCATCGCCCACGTTGAGCGCCTGACCCAGATGGGCGTGCACTCGCTGAAGATCGAAGGCCGTACCAAATCCTATTACTACTGCGCGCGTACCGCTCAGGTGTATCGCAAAGCGATCGACGATGCCGCAGCAGGCAAACCTTTTGACGAAAACCTGCTCACCACGCTGGAAGGGCTGGCCCATCGCGGTTATACCGAGGGCTTCCTGCGTCGTCACACCCACGACGATTACCAGAACTACGAATACGGCCACTCGATTTCCGAGCGTCAGCAGTTTGTCGGTGACTTCACCGGCGAGCGTAAAGGCGACCTCGCGGAAGTGGCGGTAAAAAACAAGTTCCTCGTCGGCAATAGCCTGGAGCTGATGACCCCACAGGGCAATATCAACTTTACGCTGGAACATATGCAGAACGGCAAAGGTGAAGCGGTGTCGGTTGCACCGGGAGACGGTCATAAAGTGTGGCTGCCGGTTCCGGCAGATATCGCGCTGGACTATGCGCTGCTGATGCGTAATTTCGACGGCGAAAATACCCGCAACCCGCACGCTAAATAATTGCCGGGGGTATTTTTTCAGGCATGAGATAATTCTTAGAATCCGATCACATACCGCTGCGTTCAATACGGTTATTATTGATAACGCTGAAAAACATAACCCATAAATGCTAGTTGTACCAGGAACCACCTCCTTAGCCTGAGTAATCTCCCTTACTCAGGCTAATTTTTTTTTTGCCTTTCATCTTCTTCCTGGCTTCCTTTTCCCGCTCTGCTCTACACTTCTTCTTAATTGAAAAGGAGTAATGTGAATGGCGAAATATCCGGCAAGTTTATTAATTCTCAACGGTAAAAGCGCCGGTGACGATCTGCTCCGTCAGGCCGTCTCTTTGTTGCGCGAGGAAGGCGTGGCCATTCACGTGCGGGTGACCTGGGAAAAAGGCGACGCGGCGCGCTATATCGATGAAGCTCACGCCCTGGGGGTTGAGACGGTGATTGCGGGCGGCGGCGATGGCACCATTAACGAGGTGGCCACCGCGCTGATCGCCCTGCCCGACGCGCAGCGTCCGGCGCTGGGCATTCTGCCGCTCGGCACCGCCAACGATTTTGCCACCAGCGCCGGGATCCCCGAAGCCCTGGATAAAGCGCTCCAGCTGGCAATTGTCGGCAAAGCGACGGCGATCGACATTGCCCGGGTCAACGACAAAACCTGTTTTATAAATATGGCGACCGGCGGGTTCGGTACGCGGATCACCAGCGAAACCCCGGAAAAACTCAAAGCCGCGCTCGGGGGCGTTTCGTATCTGATCCACGGCCTGGTGCGCCTGGATACCCTGAAACCGGATCAGTGCGAAATCACCGGGGAAGACTTTCACTGGCAGGGCAATGCGCTGGTGATTGGCATCGGCAATGGCCGTCAGGCGGGAGGCGGACAACAGCTGTGCCCGGATGCGCTGATCAACGACGGTCAGTTGCAGGTGAGGATTATTACCGGCGATGAGCTGCTACCTGCCCTGCTGACCACGTTGACCAAACCGGAAGAGAGCCCGCACATTGTTGACGGTCAGTCAGCGTGGTTTGACATCACGGCCCCGCACGGGATGACCTTCAACCTTGATGGCGAGCCGTTGAGCGGGGAACATTTCCGCATTGCACTATTGCCAGGGGCGATCCAGTGCCGGTTGCCGCCGGATTGTCCTTTGCTCCGCTAGGGTTGCCGGGTGGCGAGGTAAAAGCAAAACGGTAACCTGAAGGTTACCGTTTTTTGTGTTTGCGCCCTCTCCCTGTGGGAGAGGGTTGGGGAGAGGGCGTCAGGCCGCACTTAAACCCACTAATACACCGCCACCTCGCGCGCCATCTCGCGTGAATACTGCTGGCTGGCAGTCACTAACATCCGCGTATAGTCGGTTTTGGCATTCCCGGCCACCAGCTCATCGACGCTCAGCGTTTCGAGGATCTTGCCATATTGCATCACTGCTACCTTCTGGCACAGGTGGGCAATCACCCCCAGATCGTGGGTCACCATCAGATAGGTCAGTTTCGACTCGCGCTGCAGCTCCGCCAGCAGGTTTAAGATCTCCGCCTGTACCGACACGTCGAGCGCCGAGGTCGGTTCATCGAGCAGCAGCACCTGCGGCTCCAGAATCAACGCCCGAGCGATCGCCACACGCTGGCGCTGCCCGCCGGAAAGCTGATGCGGATAGCGGTCGCGAAAGGCGCGGTTCAGGCCCACTTTATCCAGCAGGGCATGAATGCGCCGATCCCGGTCGTTGATTCCATGAATCTGCAGTGGTTCTTCCAGAATATCGCCGATGGTGTGGCGCGGATGCAGTGAACCGTACGGATCCTGAAACACCATCTGCACCAGTCGGCAGCGCTGGGGGCTAATGCGCCGTTCCAGCGCCTGCCCATTTATCGCCAGCGCCCCGTCCCAGTGGGTGAACAATCCGGCCAGGCACTTCAGCACCGTGGTCTTGCCAGAACCCGACTCCCCCACCAGACCGTAAATCTCGCCCGGCTGGACGTTAATATTGACGTCATACAGCACCTGGCTGCGCTTCTCGCCTTCGCCGAAGGCCAGATTCAGGTTTTTTACCTCGATCATCTTCGCTCCTTATTCGGTCAGCCAGCTGGCCTGGCGCTGCAGTACCGGCAGCACCGGACGGCGGTGGTTCATTTCCGGCAGGGCATTGATCAGCCCCTGCGTGTAGGGATGTTTCGCATTGTGCAGATCGCAGGCGGCAATCGATTCCACCACCCGCCCGGCGTACATCACCAGCACCCGGTCGCAGAAGCTGCGCACCAGATTGATATCGTGACTGATAAAGATTAAGCCCAGCCCGCGCGACTTAACCAAGTCATCCAGCAGTCCCAGCACCTGCAGGCGCACCGAGACGTCCAGCGCCGAGGTGGGTTCATCGGCAATCACCAGCTCCGGGTCGGTTATTAACATCATGGCGATCATGATGCGTTGCCCCTGCCCGCCGGAAATCTCGTGCGAATAAAGCTGATACACGCGTGCCGGCTCGCGAATGCGCACCACGTCCAGCATCTCCAGCACTTTGGCTTTGGCCTCGGCTTTGCGTCCCGGATGGTGGGTTAGCCAGGCTTCGGCAATCTGATCTCCGACGCACACCACCGGATTAAGTGAGTATTTCGGGTCCTGCATGATCATCGAGATGCGCTTGCCGCGAATGCCGCGCATCTGCGCCTCGCTGACGGTACGTAAATCGACATCGCCAAACTGCATCCGCGTGGCGGTGATCTGCGCCTTGGCCGGATGCAGGCGCAGCAGCGCCCGTCCGACGGTGGATTTACCGGAACCCGATTCACCGACAATCGCCAGCTTTTCGCGTCCGAGCTGGAAGGAGACGCCGCGCACTGCGTTGGTGACCGCGCGTCCGTTGATAAAGTCGACGTGCAGATCGCGCACGTCGAGCAGCGGCTCATTAGTTGCTGCGAGGATCGAGGATGTCACGTAGGCCATCTCCTAAGAAGTTGAACGCCAGGCTGTTAATCAGGATTGCCAGCCCCGGAATAGTCACCACCCACCAGCACTCCATCATGTAGGTACGACCGCTGGAGATCATCGCCCCCCACTCCGGCTCTGGCGGCTGTGCGCCAAGACCGAGGAAGCCGAGCCCGGCGGCGGTCAGGATGATCCCGGCCATGTTCATGGTGATACGGATAATCACCGACGGCAGGCACAGCGGGACAACGTGACGCCACAGGACGCGCACCGGGGAGGCCCCTTGCAAACGCACGGCAGAGATAAAATCCGCCTGGCGTAACGAGAGGGTTTCGGCACGCGCCAGACGGGCAATCGGCGGCCAGGCGGTGATGGTAATCGCAATCACCACGTGCTCCAGCCCTGGACCGAGGGCGGCGACAAACGCCAGCGCCAGCACCAGGCTCGGGAAGGAGATAAAGATGTCGGTTACGCGCATCAGCACCGCGTCGACCTTACCACCAAAGTATCCGGCGGTGACGCCAAGCAGAAGCCCCAGCGGGCCAACGGTGACCGACACCAGCAGCACGATATACAGCGTGATGCGCGAGCCGTACACCAGGCGACTGAAAATATCCCGGCCAAACTCATCGGTACCGAACCAGTGCTGGGCGTTCGGTGCCACCAGCGCATTATTCAGATCCTGCACCAGCGGGTTATACGGGGCGATCCACGGCGCGAAGGCGGCAACAATCAACAGCAGCAGGATGATGCCGCCGCCAATCGCCGTCAGCGGATTACGCGCCATCTGTCCGACAAACCCCGCCGCACGGCGGGCGGTACGCGCCAGGCGCTGGCGTCCTTCGCTGCGTCCAGCCTGCAGCGGTGTATCCAGAGAAACGGTCATGATTTCGTCCTCGGGTCAAAGAGTTGATACAGCATGTCGGAGAGCAGGTTGAGCATCACGAAGATCGTCCCCACCAGCAGCACGCAGCCCATTACCGCATTCATGTCGCCCAGCAGCAGGCTGCCGGTCAGATACGAGCCAAACCCAGGCCAGGAGAAGACGGTTTCAATCAGTACCGCCCCTTCCAGCAGCGAGCCGTAGGCCAGCGCCACGACCGTCAGCAGTTGCACCAGGATGTTACGAAACGCGTGGTTCCAGATTACCTGACGCTCGGTTAAGCCTTTTACCCGGGCGGTGATGATGAATTCCTGCGACAGCTGGGCCAGCATAAAGCTGCGGGTCATACGGCTGATGTACGCCAGCGAGTGGAAACCGAGCAGCGATGCCGGCAGCACCAGGTGGTTAACCGCATTCCAGAACACCGCGCTGTTACCTGCCAGTAAGGCATCGACGGTCATCAGTCCGGTACGGCGCGGCACCACGCCTTCGAGGCCCAAATCCAGCCGTCCGGCGCCGCCTACCCAGCCGAGCCAGGCGTAGAACAGCAGCAACCCCATCATCCCCACCCAGAAGATCGGCGTGGAGTAACCGGCCAGGCTGATGATGCGCACCACGTAATCGGAAATGCTGTTACGACGCGCCGCAGCCAGTACTCCCAGCGGGATCCCCAGCCCGGCACCCACGATAATCGCCATCGTCGCCAGCTCCAGCGTCGCCGGGAAGACGCGCAGGATGTCATCCAGTACCGGTTTGCCGGTCAGCAGCGCGTTGCCTAAATCGCCGTGCAGCAGGTTGTTAAAGTAAATGCCAAACTGAGTCAGCAGCGACTGATCAAAGCCCAGTTGGTGATACACCTGCTGATAGGTGCTGTGGTCAGCATCCGGGCCGACAATCGCCAGTACCGGATCCACCGGCATGACGCGGCCGATGAAAAAGGTCAGTACCAGCAGGCCGAACAGCGTCACCAGCACCTGGGTTAACCGTTTTGAGAAACGCCGGGTGCGGGAGCCAGGCGAAAGGATCGCAATACTCATTTTTCACCTCCGGTTTTATACACTTCCCGCAGGAAGGTGGTGGCGGACGGATGCGACTGGAAGTTTTTCACCTCATTACGCACCACCACCGAATCGACCATCTGCGACAGCGGGATCAGCGCCGGGATCAGCTGGTCATAACGCACCTGAATCTGCTGATAATCGACAATCTGCTGCTTCGGGTCGCGCTCGAGCAGCGCTTTGTCGATCATCTCGTTCAGCGGTTTGTCGTAAAAACTGGTACGCCAGCCCTGGAAGTTGGTCAGGCGGGCTTCGTCGCTGTTATCCGGGTTGTAGACCAGCGCGCGCAGGCTGGAGTGTGGATGCGGCTCAACGCCGCTGCCGCCGCGCCCGACCAGCATGTCGAACTTACGTTCGCGCATTGCGCCGTAAATCTGGTTGCCGGTGCCGGTGATGATTTTGGCGTTAATCCCCGCCTGCATCAGGGTGGACTGCACCGCAATGGCAATATTAAGGAATGGCTGATCCGCCAGCACCCGCAGGGTAGTGTCGAAACCATCTGGATAGCCCGCTTCGGCCAGCAGTTTTTTGGCGCGAGGAATATCCAACGCGTAGCCTGGATCCGGCAGCGTTGACGGCATCCCGGCCTTGATTGGGCGCTGGTGCAGCACGCCGTAGCCCGGCATCAGCGCTTTGTTGATGCCCTGATAGTCAATCAGGTAGCGCACCGCTTCGCGCACTTTCGGGTTGGCGAAGTGATCTTCTTTCATGCTCATCGCCACGTAGTAGACCGTGCCCTTCTGCACGGCTTCCACGGTCAGCTGCGGATCCTTACGCAGGGCATTGATGTCGGCTACCGCCATATTGCTGGCAATATCCAGATCGCCCTTCTCCACCATCAGGCGCAGGGTTTGCGATTCCTGGAAGTGGCGCAACACCACCCGGTTCATCTTCGGCTCTTCGCGCCAGTAACTCGGGTTGCGCTGCATGCGTAGCACGTCTTTCGCCTGCCAGGTTTCCAGCATAAACGGCCCGGAACCGGCTTCGTTGGTGGTCAGCCAGCGGTTGCCCCAGTCGTTATTGACCTCGTGGCTCTGCACCGTTTTGCGATCCAGTACGCCGAGGTTGCCCAGCGCGCCAAGGGAGTAGATCACCAGCTGCGGGTCGTTGGCCTTCGGCAGGGTAAGCTGCACGGTGTAGTCATCAACGGCTTTGACCTGCTGATCGATGTTCTTCTTGCTAAAACCGTAGGATTTCCACACCGAAGCCTGAGCCAGGTTGAGATGCAGCAGGCGGCGCATCGACCACACCACGTCCTCGGCGGTGAGCGGGTTGCCGGAGTGGAAGGTCACGTTGTCGCGCAGGTGGAAGGTCAGGGTTTTGCCATCCGGGGCAATATCCCAGGACTTCGCCAGCGCCGGTTTGACGTTGGTGAGGGTATTAGGATCCAGCTCCACCAGCGAATCGTAGAGATTGACCACAATGCCGACCACTTCGTTACCGGTCATCGCGGCCGGATCGAGGGTCAGCAGGTTGTTCATGTTCATGCCGATGATGAGCTGATCGGACGGCGTTTTTGCGTTCGCCGCCCCGCTCCCCATCATCAGCGAGAGCGCGAGTAAACACGCCCCGGCTAAGGGAGATCGTTTCATGTATATATCGCCTGTAGGGTACGTTTTTATTTGTCAGTCGTGGCTGACGGTATTGGCTTCGATATATGCAAAATTAATGTCTTCGCCCAATCCTGGGCGATCCGGCAGGGTGACAATGCCGTTCTCGTCCATCGGGTCGACGATGCTGTGGAGATACGCGGCCGGGACATCGTAGTCGAGGAACGGGTGCAGCAGGCCACGCTCGTACCAGCGACAGTTCTTGATGGCACCAATCACCGCCAGGCTTGCCGCGCCGTTGCCGTGCACTTCGCAGTCCATGCCGAATGCTTCGGCGAGATTTGCCACCTTCAGGGTTGGTGAAATGCCGCCGACGCCGTTGGAACCGGCACGCAGAATGTCGCAGGCCCCGGCTTTGATCCAGTCGGCACGGCTGTGATGTTTACCGCCGAGGCTTTCTGGCCCAATGATCGGAATCGACAGGTTTTCGGCAAGCCAGGCGTATGAGGACATGCTCTCCTCTTCCATGGGTTCTTCGAACCACGCGAAGTTGAGCTTTTCCAGCTCCTTACCGATGTACAGCGCTTCGGTGCGGCTGTACCAGTGGTAGCCGTCGATCATCAGGTCGATATCCGGACCGACCGCCTCACGCACTGCGGCACAGGCTTTGACATCCATCTTTGGGTTAGGGGCAAACGAGACCGGCGGCATCCAGGTGTGCAGCTTGATCGCTTTATAGCCGCGCGCGACCAGGGTTTCAGCAAAGCTGGCGTATTCGTCCGGGGTTGAGAGGCCGCCCGGCAGGTCATCCCCGCACATGGTGCTGCCGTAAGCCGGGACTTTATCGCGATAGCCGCCGAGCAGTTTCCACACCGGCACGTTGAGCTTGCGGCCAATCAGATCCCACAGCGCCTGCTCGACAAATCCCAGCGCGCGCTCGGTCAGCTGATGGGCGCTACCGCGCTGCCAGTGCGCCAGCTCCTGCCAGATTTTCTCGCGGTTGAACGCATCCTGGCCGATCATCACTTTACGAAAGAAGGTATTGACTACAAAAGGGCGCACCACTTCCGGCGGTGCAAATGAATACCCTTTGGTGCCATCGTCTGCGGTAATGGTCAGCATCGCCATTTTAGCCAGACTTTCCGGCCCCGGATGAGAGTGCCCGGCAGTGTCGGAAACCCGACGCGTGGGATACTGAAAGACGGTGACATTTACAGATTCGATTTTCATTATCAGTCCTTAAAACAACGTTGGTTCTGCGCGGCTTCGCAATATGAAAAGCTGTTTCGAAACTAACTTTAAGCGCAAATTTCATCCACAGCCTTAGACAAATTCCGCTAAGCGTCGACCATTTTCTGTGCATCTGCACGGCAAGAAGTGACACTTTTCACAAAAGGCGGGGGAAGTGTGATGTGGATCGGGCTAGTGAGTGGGGTGAAATGAAATGGAGTTTCGAATAAGGTTGGGGGCGATAATACCCCTCACCCCGGCCCTTTCCCGAGGGGAAAGGGCGAAAACAGGACAGCAGATTTCCCCCACACCAGAGGGAAATTTGAGCGTCAGGCAATTGTCACTTTGCTGTCCAGGTAGACATCCTGCACCGCGTTGATCAACTTCACGCCGTCGGCCATCGATTTTTTAAACGCCTTGCGACCCAGGATCAGCCCCATCCCGCCCGCGCGTTTGTTAATCACCGCCGTGCGCACCGCATCAGCGAGATCGTTTTCACCGCCCGCCGCACCGCCGGAGTTAATCAGCCCGGCGCGGCCCATGTAGCAATTTGCCAGCTGGTAGCGCACCAGATCGATAGGGTTGTCACTGGTCAGCTTGCTGTACACCCGATCGTCGGTATAGCCGAATTTGACCGCCTGGTAACCGCCGTTATTTTCGGCCATTTTCTGCTTCACGATATCCGCCCCAATGGTGGCCGCCAGGTGGTTAGCCTGCCCGGTCAGGTCGGCGGAGACGTGATAATCGGTACCGTCTTTGTTAAACGCCGGGTTGCGCAGATAGGCCCACAGCACCGTCACCAGGCCCAGCTCGTGCGCGCGCTCAAAGGCCGCTGAAATCTCTTCTATCTGACGGCGCGACTGCTCTGAGCCAAAGTAAATGGTCGCCCCCACCGCAACAGCGCCCATATTGAATGCCTGCTCGACGCTGGCATACAGGGTCTGGTCATATTCGGTGGGATAACTCAGGGTTTCGTTATGGTTCAGTTTCACCAGGAACGGAATGCGGTGGGCATAGCGCCGCGACACTGAGGCCAGCACGCCGTAAGTAGAAGCCACGCAGTTACAGCCCGCCTCAATCGCCAGCTCCACAATGTTCTTCGGATCAAAATAGAGCGGATTGGCGGCAAACGACGCCCCCGCTGAGTGCTCCACGCCCTGGTCAACCGGCAGAATCGACAGATAGCCCGTTCCGCCCAGCCGCCCGGTGTTATACAGCGTCTGCATATTGCGCAGCACGGCAGGTGGGCGGTTATTGTCGACCATCACCCGGTCAACGTAGTCGTGACCAGGCAGATAAAGATGGTCGGCTGGAATGGTTATACAACGATGCTGTAACAGGCTGTCGGCGTCTTTGCCAAGCAGCTGCGCAATATCAGTCATAGCTTTGCTCCCGTCAGGGCCGACGTGATGTCGGCGCGTAGTATCCAGGCTCACATTTTTGTGAGCAGACTAAGCCTGGTACCGCCTGAACAGATTTTCCACCACCTGCCGCGCATTTCCGTGCCGGTTGCTGGCGCGTTTGGTGTACAACATTTTTGTTACATTGATCAAACATTCTCCACAAAGGTATTTCAAAGGTATTATTGAGTGGTATGTTAAAGGCGTACCCTCTCTGACATGCAGGATTAAACAATGAAAACGAAAGTCCAACTGTCATTCATGATGTTTGTTGAATGGTTTATCTGGGGCGCATGGTTTGTGCCGCTGTGGCTGTGGCTGAGTAAAAGCGGCTTTAGCGCAGGAGAAATCGGCTGGTCGTATGCCTGTACCGCGATTGCGGCGATCCTTTCACCAATCCTGGTTGGCTCGCTGACCGACCGCTTCTTTGCCGCCCAGAAAGTGCTGGCAGTGCTGATGTTTGCCGGCGCGGTGCTGATGTACTTTGCCGCACAACAAACCGAGTTCAGTTCCTTCTTCCCGCTGCTGCTGGCCTATTCCCTGACCTATATGCCGACCATCGCGCTGACCAACAGTATCGCTTTTGCCAACGTTGACGATGTGGAGGCGGATTTCCCGCGCATTCGCGTCATGGGCACTATCGGCTGGATCGCCTCCGGCCTGGCCTGCGGGTTCCTGCCGCAGATGCTGGGCTTTAGCGACATCTCGGATACCAATATTCCGCTGCTGATGACTGCCGCCAGCTCTGCCCTGCTCGGCGTATTCGCGCTGTTTCTGCCAAACACGCCACCGAAGAGTACCGGCAAGCTGGATCTGAAAGTGATGCTGGGGCTGGATGCCCTGATCCTGCTGCGCGACAGGAACTTCCTGGTGTTCTTCTTCTGCTCGTTCCTGTTCGCGATGCCGCTGGCGTTCTACTACATCTTCGCCACCGGCTACCTGACGGAAGTGGGCATGAAAAACGCCACGGGCTGGATGACGCTCGGTCAGTTCTCAGAAATTTTCTTTATGCTGGCCCTGCCGTTCTTCACCAAACGCTTTGGTATTAAAAAGGTCCTGCTGCTGGGTCTGATTACCGCCGCCATCCGCTACGCCTTTTTTGTCTTCGGCGGCGCGGAAGAGTACTTCACCTACGGCCTGCTGTTCCTCGGTATTTTGCTGCACGGCGTGAGCTATGACTTCTACTACGTGACCGCGTACATCTACGTGGACAAAAAGGCGCCGGTGCACATGCGTACCGCCGCGCAGGGCTTGATTACGCTGTGCTGTCAGGGCTTTGGTAGCCTGTTGGGCTACCGTCTGGGCGGCGTGATGATGGAAAAAATGTTCGCTTACAAAGAGCCGGTGAATGGGCTGACCTTCAACTGGGCCGGGATGTGGACATTTGGTGCAATCATGATTGCGGTGATTGCCGTGCTGTTTATGCTGTTTTTCCGCGAATCGGATAAAGAGATCACCGCAATTGAGGTGGTTGATGGCGATACCGCGCTGACACGAGGGGAAGTTAAATGAAACAAGAACGTGTTCTCGGTGCCCTTTACGGGCAGGCGTTAGGGGATGCGATGGGCATGCCATCGGAGCTGTGGCCGAGAAAGCGCGTCAAAGCGCACTTCGGCTGGATCGACCGGTTTTTACCCGGTCCGGCGGAAAACAATGCGGCCTGTTATTTCAACCGCGCGGAGTTTACCGATGATACCTCGATGGCGCTGTGTCTCGCAGATGCGATTATCGAGTGCGACGGGCAGATAAACGCTGACGCGATCGGTAAACATATCCTGCGCTGGGCGCTTGATTTCGACGCCTTTAATAAAAACGTGCTCGGTCCGACATCGAAAATCGCCCTCAACGCCATTCGCGACGGTAAACCGGTCAGCGAGCTGGAAAATAACGGCGTCACCAACGGGGCGGCGATGCGTGCCTCCCCGCTGGGCTGCCTGCTCCCAACAGTCCCTCTGGAGCAGTTTGTTGAGCAGGTCGCGCTGGCCTCCAGCCCGACCCATAAATCGGATCTCGCCATCGCCGGTGCGGTGGTGATTGCCTGGGCGATTTCGCGCGCCATCGACGGGGAGAGCTGGCAGAACATCGTTGACGCCCTGCCGGGCATCGCTCGCTATGCGCAGGAAGCCAAACCCACAACCTTCAGTGCATCGCTTGCCGCGCGCATTGAACTGGCGCTCAAAACCGTGCGAGAGGCCAATGGCACAGAGTCCGCCAGCGAGCAGGTTTATCACCTGGTTGGGGCGGGAACCAGCACCATTGAGTCGGTTCCGGCGGCGATCGCGATGGTCGAGCTGGCAGCGACTGACCCGAACCGCTGCGCCATTTTATGCGCCAACCTGGGCGGTGATACCGACACCATTGGCGCGATGGCAACGGCTATCTGCGGGGCACTGCACGGCGTGCAGGCGATTGACCCGGCGCTTAAGGGCGAGCTCGATGCCGTTAACCAGCTCGATTTTGGCGCTTATTGCGACAAACTCCTGCACTATCGGGAGCAAAGGGAGGGCCTATGAGTTCTTTTTCCCAACGGCTTGCAGCGTTACACACTACCCGCCCGGTCACGGTGCTGGGTGCCGCAGTGATTGACGTGATCGCCGATGCCTATGCCCTGCCCTGGCGCGGGTGTGACATCGAGCTTAAACAGCAGGGCGTCAACATTGGCGGCTGTGCGCTGAATATCGCCATCGCCCTGAAACGGCTGGGGATCAGCGCACAAAACGCGCTGCCTGTCGGTCATGGCGTGTGGGCGGAGATTATTCGTCACGCGATGGCAAAACAGGATCTGCACAGCGTTGTGGAAGCCGACACCGGCGACAACGGCTGGTGCCTGGCGCTGGTGGAGCCCGACGGCGAACGCACGTTTATGTCGTTCAGCGGCGTGGAGAATCAGTGGCAGCAATCCTGGCTTGATGCGCTTAATGTGCCGAATAACAGCCTGGTCTATCTGTCCGGTTATCAGTTGGCCTCACCGTGCGGGGCGTTACTGACAGACTGGCTGGAAGGCCTGCAGAACGTGACGGCGTTTATCGATTTTGGCCCACGGATTGCGGATATTCCTGACGCGCTGATGACGCGGATTATGGCCTGCAAGCCGATCGTGTCGCTCAATCGTCAGGAGTCGCAACTGGCTGCTGAAAGATGGGGGGTCGAAGATGACAGGTTGGGCGCTTACTGGCAGCAACGGTTCGGCTCCGTGCTGATTGTACGTCACGACAAGGACGGTGCAGCCTGGTACGATGCTGAGAGTTCGGGCTACGTTCCTGCGTTTGCGGCCAGCGTGGTCGACACCATTGGCGCAGGTGACAGCCACGCGGGCGGCACGCTCGCCGGGCTGGCGGCGGGATGGAGCCTGGCGGACGCCGTGATGCTGGGCAATGCGGTGGCCGCCTGGGTGGTCAGCCATCGCGGGGGAGACTGTGCGCCCACGCGCGCAGAATTACTCCTCGCACACAAAGACGTATAGGTCGCTGCGACAGTAGCTGATGCTGTACTCAATAGGCCGGTGTTGCTGGTCAAGCGCAACCTGCTTGATCACCAGCACCGGTATTTTGTCATCCATTTTGATGTGAGTCTGAAACTCGCTGTCCGGCATGCGGGCGCTGACGCGAGAGCGGGTCCGCTGCGGGAAGATATTCTGGCTGCGGAAGTAGTCGTACAGCGAAATGCCAATCGCATCCGGGTCAGGGATCAGCGCAACCGGCACCCAGGACTCTTCAATCGAGACGGCGTCATCATCCACATAACGAATACGCTTCAGCAAAAAGACGTCGCTTTCCGGGGCAAGCAACAGCTGGCTGGCGACCTCTTCCGGACACTTCACCACCCGCTTGTTGACCCACAGCGTATTGGGCTTTTTACCGCGCAGCACCACCTGCTGAGAAAACCCGCGCGCTTCTTTCAGAGAATATTCAAAGATATTATTAATTTGCGTCCCGTAGCCACGGGCACGCGTCACCACACCCTCTTCTTCCAGCGCCTGCATCGCTTTACGCACGGTGATACGTGACACCCCGGTCAACTGGCTCAGATCGCGTTCGCCCGGCAGGATATTGCCGTGCGCCAGCACCCCGCTGCGCACCGCATTTTTTACCGTTTCGGCAAACTTCAGGTACAGCGGCGTGTTGTCCGCTGCCGCGATCCGTTCAGTGAGTTGAGCAATTAACCGGGTATGCGCTTGTTCCATCTCTGTTTTTCTCAGGCCTGATGTATCCCGTCAGTATACGGCTTACCACCACGCGTGGAAATGGTGTACCGGCCCAATACCGTGACCCACTTCCAGACTATCGGCTTTGGCCAGCGCGGCCGAGAGCCAGCCCTTGGCCTCCTGTACCGTATCCGCCCAGTTGTCATGGCGTGGACGCAGCGCCGCCAACGCGGCAGAGAGTGTACAGCCGGTACCGTGGGTGTTTTTGGTCTGCACGCGCGGGGCGGTGAAGCGCAGTTCGCCGTCACGAGTGAACAGCCAGTCCGGGCTTTCGGCATCATCCAGATGACCGCCTTTCATCAGTACCGCCCCGCAGCCCATGGCGAGCAGCGCCATGCCCTGCTCTTTCATTTCGCGCTCGTTTTGCGCGTGTGGGGCATCCAGCAGGGCAGCCGCTTCGGGCAGGTTGGGAGTGATCAACTCCACCTGCGGCAGCAGCTTTTTGCGCAGCGTATCGACAGCGGAAACAGACAACAGCGGGTCGCCGCTCTTTGCCAGCATCACGGTATCGAGCACCACGTTCTGCACCTGATAACGTTTAAGCTGCTCTGCCACCGCCTCAACAATATCCGTCTCTGCCAGCATACCGATCTTGGTGGTATCAATACGCACATCGCTGAATACCGAGTCCAGCTGCGCGGCCACAAAATCCGGTTCGATGCGGTACACCGACTGCACCCCACGGGTATTTTGCGCCACCAGGGCGGTGATCACCGAGCAGCCGTAGGCCCCGAGCGCGGAGAAGGTTTTCAGATCGGCCTGGATCCCTGCGCCGCCGCTGGGATCGGTACCGGCAATAGTCAACGCGTTAATACGCTTCATGCCTGTTCCCCCAGATTCCACAGAGCATCCACAAACGCCGTTGCAAAACTGCCTGGCCCCCGGCTTTGCGCGGCCGCAAGGATGCCCGCCCGCTTCATCCAGCCGCAAGCGGCGGCGATATTATCGAGCCGATCGCCCGGCAGCGAACAGCTGGCTGCCGCCACCGCCGACAGCGCGCAACCGGTGCCCACCACGCGGGTCATCATCGGATCGCCGCCGTGAATGGCCTGGATGCGCTGCCCGTCGGTGACGTAATCCACCTCGCCGGTCACCGCGACGATCGCGTTAGTCTGGCGCGCCAGCGCCTGCGCGGCCGGCAAGGCACTGGCCGCCGTATCGGTGGTGTCCACCCCGCGCCCGCCCGCACTCATCCCGGCCAGGGCCATAATTTCCGAGGCATTACCGCGAATGGCGGCGGGTTTCAGGATGAGGATTTGCTGGCAGAAACGCGTGCGGTACGCCAGCGCCCCAACGGCTACCGGATCGAGCAGCCAGGGCTTGCCAGCGGCGACGGCGCTTTCGATTGCCCGACGCATCGACTGGGCGCGAGACGCGGTCAAGGTGCCGACATTAATCAGCAGCGCATCGGCCACGCTGGCAAATTGTTCGGCCTCTTCGGCTTCAATCACCATCGCCGGTGACGCCCCGAGAGCCAGCAACACGTTAGCGGTAAAGGTCTGCACCACATCATTGGTCATGCAGTGGGTCAGCGGGGAACGGGTTCGGAAGTGGTGTAAGGCGTGTAGATTAAGCAGGTCAGGCTGCATGGTATCGCTCCTGCCTTGCGCGAAGAAGCGATAGCCCGGAGGGCATCTGACTTCCCTACGCTGGCATTATCCAGATCAGGTGGTACGGGTATTTCTCAGCCTTCACAAAGAAGGGCACCCCGAGTCATTGACATCAATACTGGCGATTAATGCTCTGCACTAATCCCGGTCAGGATCATGCCAGCAGGCAAACCGAGACACAACCCCCTCTCATTAAAGCAATGCAGAATGTGCTTTTGTGGAAGTGCTTCTTTTCCAAAATGGAGTTTCACTTAAGTCTAATACTTGTTGCGCATGTAGTGATTGTTTGTAAAATGACCACCAGGATTATTTCTATAACAAGTAGAGGGACTTATGCAGCAATACACCAATGAGATCACGTCTGAACTCCGTGAATCCTCCTCACAACCACCCTACAACGAAGATTTCTTAGCGTGCTGTGACATTCAGACACGCGAACAGTTTGAAGATTTAAACAAACACGTTACCCGCCCGATAACTCACATTTTTCGATTCGCTGTAATTGGAAGCGTTACCCGTAACGGCGGAGTGATAGTCAATGCTTCGGGAGGTAGTACGACTGGCGGGTATAAGATTGCACGCGTTGGAGATAACGTTGTTTATGCTGACGGCAGTGAAGCCACTATTATTTCCGGTGCAGGTGAAGCGCGTATTATGCAGGGCGCATCTGCGACATTGGTTGGCAGTATGCTCGATAACGGAGACGAAATAATCTCAACACCACAATCCTGCAGCAGACTGGAATTTCGTGAAGGTGACGCATTCCCTAAAGGATTCCTGACCATGTCAGGGAGGAAACATTAATGGCAGCCAAAGGTTACTTTCTGTTCAGGGGTGATAAGACGGTCTGCGGCGGTCGGATTATCGAAGGATGGAGTGATCATCAGTTTTTCGGTAAAGACATGGCCTGCGAAGGCCATCAAGTAACCTGTGGTAATCATCCAGGTCGTTACCGTATCTGTGGCGGTCTTGATACCGACGACATACATGGTAAAAGGATTGCCGGAACGCTGCACAGCTATAGCTCCTGCCCCTGCAAATCGAAATTCGTCCCTTCAAACATCGATGATGATTACGAATTTAGTCGAGAAAAAACAGTAGCGCACACCGATCTATCTCACCTCATCGAGATGCCTTTACTCCCTGGGCCGATTGAGCCAGAGCCAGAACAGCACGCGCAGACAGCGAAGAAGAAAACAGGCCTGGATGCAGGTTTTGCCGTTATCCCCTATGGCGGCACGACAGAAGCCTGGCAACGCCTGCTGTTCACTGAGAATCCACCAGCAGGAGCCAAAGAGCTATTCGTGACACTGAATGGTGCAAACGAAAAATATAAAGCTGGTTCTATTATGCTTCTGGTTGATCCTGAGAAACAGGACAACGAGCAGATCGCCCACATGCAGCAAGCAAAAGCACGGATTGATGCAGCCCTTGAGCCGCTGACACATAAAGAAGCTAATTTCCTGCATAAGCATTACGCTACAATAGCTAATTTCACCAGCTATGCTGATATGGGAATTGGACTTGCAGCCGATCCGGTTGGTAAATATTTTGAAAACATCGAGAAAATTCTTAAAGAGATCCAGGAAACGTATAAAAACACCTACAGAACTCGTGGCGCTTTAATTGGTGAACAATTTTACGTCAGACGTTCGAAGTTATTTAATGAGCTTGACCGCGTGCTAAAAGTTGCCTTCTTAAATAAGGCGATGAAGTTTGGCGAGTATACAAAGATAAAAAATGCGCTTGGTTTATCTACCAGTTCAATCACTCATAAATGGAATGAAACTGGAGTCAGCGACATAGAAGGTTATGCAACGCACATCGAACGAGCAGCAAAATACTTTAAAGCTATGAAATATATTGGCTACGTAGGCATAGGCTTCAGTGCGGTTCACTCAACAAATGAAATAAATGAGGCTTGCTCGATTGGTCGCGAAGCTGAATGCACAAAGAAGAAATACATTGAAATAGGCAGTTTTTCTGGAGGAGTTGGTGGTGGTATTTTAACTGGCTCTCTTGCTGTCCCCCTGTGCATCGCTATTGGCATTGGAACAGCCGGAACAGGCGGCTTAGTTTGTACCATAATAGCTGGCGGGACTTTAGGTTACGCTGGTGGTGAAGCTGGTAGCTGGGGAGGAGAGAAAGTAGGTAACTCGCTCTATAATGTGATCCAGGAGGCTAAGTGAAACCCTTGAATTTAATTATAATCATTTTAACGTCATTATTTTTTCTATCTTTATTATTCTATCTAATTTATGGTAAGTTTACAGAAAGAAAATTTGATATTATTGCAGAAAAATTTAACAAAAAATTTGGATACATGCCATTTTCAATGACGGCTGGACGAAATGGTGGCTTCTTCTTTTGGGGTTATAAAGAGTCCTATTTGATTTGTGCATTATTTTTCACGAATTTTCCTGCAACAAAAAAGACATTAACGCAAGAGGAAGTTGATTTTTTTAAGGGCCTGGATAGAATTGAAATTTCATGGTTCTATAAAAAACATCTTGCAATGTTAATTGGGTTATTATGTTTTATTGGGTTATTAGTTATTTTTAAACTCAAAACATTATGATTTCCAGACGAACCAAGGGGCTCAGATGCCCCTTGAATTTATTATTAAGAATTACCCCCATGATTAGGCAGGATAACGTGCTTAGGGAGGTTTTTAACAACTTCCATGTAACGCTCATTTGCCATCGAGAAAGATTTTGTCCAGTTACGCCCTTCTCATCTTTATACAATCAGCAAGGCTTAACACTTTGCGTTCTGACGCAATCAGATTCGACAACAATGATTCGAGCACAGGGCTCGGCGTAACTAATGTTTGAATTATTGACATCAATACGTTGCGATTAACCTAAGGTTAACGGCTGGTCAGGATTCAAATCCCCGCTGATAATCATGTAAACGGCAGAAGGATCACGCCCGTCAACATTGACACATCCTGGGATAAGTCTTAGCTTTTTAGCTATTCGTGCTAAGTGTGATCTGCATCAAACTGTTTTATGCCCCATTCCGAGATAGTCATCTCGCGTCTGTAAGCCGTTACTTCTATAGAAACAAAGCAATCACACCGACGCGTTCTCCGCTCAATTAAGGTTAATGTATGAATAAGATTGTTTTAGCAGGTATTGTTGCGATTCTTCTCTCCGGCTGCGTCTCAGAAGAGCAACGTTTAGCAAATTGTGAAGCGAAGGGCGTTAGCCGCGATGCGTGCTATGTCGCCGATCAGAACCGCCAGGCCACGATTAATGCGGCCGCTGAAAAGCAGGCGCTGGAGAATGCCCAGGCGGCAACCCACGTTAAAAAGTAAATTTATCGTTTTTTTACCCTCGTCAGTCATGCGCTGGCGAGGGTATTTTTACCCCCCTGATTCCCCCTCTTTTTTTGCCTGAGCGCCCGCGGGCCAACCCTAGCCGCCATGCGGGTTTACGCCCTGAACGCCTCAACGAAGCGGGCGTAACAAAACGATAAACAATTAACCATTGAGCCCCGCGCAAAAAGGCTCTATATTGGCCGCGATTTTTGAAGCCCTTCTCATTTTTCTAATTAATTATTCAATCGTGGCCACACGCTGAGCTGCGGTTGTAGGAGTGATATGATGACGGATAAAGTCCGTATTGATACTTTGAATGCCTCTTCTTTCAAAACCAACGAAACCTATCTGGCCCGTCAGGCCGAAATGGAATCCAACGTCAGAAGTTACCCACGCAAACTGCCTTTAGCGATTACAAAGGCGGACGGCGTGTGGATCACTGATGCGGATAACAAAGAATATCTTGATTGCCTTGCCGGAGCGGGAACGCTGGCATTGGGTCATAACCATCCTGATGTGCTGAAAAGCATCCAAAGTGTCATTACCAGCGGCTTGCCGTTACATACCCTGGATCTGACAACGCCGTTGAAAGACGCGTTTTCAGAATTCCTGCTCTCTGTTTTGCCTGGTCAGGGCAAAGAGTACTGCCTGCAATTTACCGGCCCGTCCGGCGCGGATGCAGTTGAAGCCGCACTGAAGCTGGCGAAAAAAGTCACCGGCCGCAGCGGCATTATCAGCTTCTCTGGCGCGTATCACGGGATGACGCATGGCGCACTGTCCGTGACCGGCAACCTGTCTCCAAAAGAAGCCGTCGACGGCATGATGCCAGAAGTGCAGTTCATGCCTTACCCGCACCAGTACCGCTGCCCGCTGGGTATCGGCGGTGAAGCAGGTGAAAAAGCGCTGAGCTACTACTTCGAAAACCTGATCAACGACGTTGAAAGCGGCGTGCGTAAACCAGCTGCCGTGATTCTGGAAGCGGTTCAGGGCGAAGGCGGCGTGAACCCGGCTCCGGTCGAGTGGCTGCAGCGCATCCGTAAAGTGACCGAAGAGAACGGCATTCTGCTGATCCTCGACGAAGTGCAGGCGGGCTTTGCCCGTACCGGTAAGTTCTTCGCCTTCGAACACGCGGGCATCCAGCCTGACATCATCGTGATGTCCAAAGCTGTCGGTGGCGGTCTGCCGCTGGCCGTTCTCGGCATCAAAAAGCAGTTCGATGCCTGGTCTCCGGGGCACCATACCGGTACCTTCCGTGGCAACCAGCTGGCGATGGCCACTGGCCTGACTACGCTGCAGATCCTCAAAGAGCAGAACATTGCTGATAAAGTTGCCGCCCAGGGCGAGTGGCTGAAAGCAAAACTGGTTGAGCTGCAGAAACGCTATCCGGTTATCGGTCACGTGCGCGGTCTGGGCATGATGATTGGTATTGAGATCGTGAAACCGCACGAAGCGGCAGACCACATGGGCTGCTTCCCGGGCGATGGCGATCTGTCTGCGCTGATCCAGAAGAAATGCTTCGAAGCAGGTCTGATTCTGGAACGTGGTGGTCGTAACGGCAACGTTGTTCGCCTGCTGCCTTCCCTGCTGATCAGCGATCAGGAACTGAACGTGTTCCTCGACAAATTTGAGCAGGCCCTGCTTGCTGCGGGCGTACGCCCAGCCTAACCGAACCGGAGACGAAGCATAAGATGTCAGATTTAAACCCGATTTTGTCGTCATCGGCGCAAAGCATTGAAGCCTATCAGCAGGCTATCGAGCAGAGCACCCAGGCGGTCATGCAGTGGCTGAAGCAGCCGGAAATGTACCAGGGCAAAACGGTCGCCGAACTGCGCGAAAGTATCAACCTGGATTTCAGCCCGCAAGGGCTGGGCAACGAAACCGCCATCGCGCGTGCCGTTGAATATTTCCTGAAAGACAGCCTGGCGGTGCATCATCCGCAGTGCGTGGCGCATCTTCATTGCCCAAGCCTGGTGGTTAGCCAGGCGGCGGAAGTGATGATCAACGCCACCAACCAGAGCATGGACTCCTGGGATCAGAGCCCGTCGGCGACCATTATCGAGATCAAACTGATTGAATGGCTTCGTACCCGCCTGGGCTATCAGGCTGGCGATGCGGGCGTGTTCACCAGCGGTGGAACCCAGAGCAACATGATGGGTCTGATGCTGGCGCGCGATGCGTTCTTTGCGCGTCTTGGCCACTCTGTCCAGCAGGATGGGCTGGTGGGCGATCTGCGTAAAATTCGCGTTCTGTGTTCTGACAGCGCGCATTTCTCCGTGCAGAAGAACATGGCGCTGATGGGCCTTGGCTACCAGTCCGTTATCCAGGTGAAAACGGACGAATGTTCGCGAATGGATCTTAACGATCTGGCCGCGAAGATTGACCAGTGCAGCGCCAACGGCGAGCAGATTCTGGCGATTGTTGCCACGGCAGGCACCACCGACGCGGGTGCAATCGACCCGCTGCGTGCGATTGCCGGGCTGGCAGCGAAGCACGATATCTGGGTTCACGTGGATGCGGCCTGGGGCGGCGCACTGCTGATGTCCGAGAAATATCGCGATTACCTGGACGGCATTGAGCTGGTGGATTCCGTTACCCTGGACTTCCACAAGCAGTTCTTCCAGACCATCAGCTGCGGCGCGTTCCTGCTGAAAGAAGCGCGTCACTATGAGCTGATGCGTTATCAGGCGGCGTACCTGAACTCTGAGTTTGACGAAGAGGCGGGCGTGCCGAACCTGGTATCCAAATCCCTGCAGACGACCCGTCGTTTCGACGCGCTGAAGCTGTGGATGAGCCTGGAAGCGCTGGGTGAGAAGAAGTACGCTGAGATCATCGATCATGGCGTAACCATGGCCCAGCAGGTTGCCGCTTACGTGACGGAACAATCTCTGCTGGAACTGGTAATGCCACCGCAGCTGGCGAGCGTGCTGTTCCGCTTCCGCCCTGAGCAGCATCTGGACGATGCGGCTATTGCGCTGCTCAACCAGAAGATTGGCGATGCGCTGCTGGATTCGGGTCGTGCCAACGTTGGTGTGACCGAGCACAACGGTGTCACCTGCCTGAAGCTGACCCTGCTGAACCCAATCGTGACGCTGGAGGATGTCAAAGTCCTGCTGTCGCTGGTGGAACGCACGGCGCTCGAACTGCTGAACAAGTAAGTCGTTATACCCGGCCGCCGCTCGGCTGCCGGGTCTTTAAATCCCCTTCTGGCGCCGTGTTGTCTGTGTACCCTCATTTTGCGCAGCAGCGTAACCGTAGGCATCGTAACCCGAGCTGTAATAGCTGGCGGCCGATTTCATGACATCGTTCAGAATGGCACCTTTAATGTTGACCCCCATCTGCTGCAAACGTCGGTAGCTGACCTGCATCTCCCTGACGCTGGTGACATTAAAGCGGGCAACCAGCAAGGTCGTGGCTGCAATTTCGCCCACCAGGGCGGCATCCGTGACGGCGAGAATCGGCGGGGTATCGACAATGACCATATCGTAATGCTCACTGGCCCAGCGCATAAACTCACGAAAACGACTGTGCATCAGCAGCTCGGCAGGATTAGGCGGGTTTTGCCCGCAGGTCACCACATCGAACTTGCCGCTGGCATAGGTCTGAACCGCCTGCTGGAACTCCACCTTTCCGGACAGCACACCGGATAAACCTACGTCATTTTTTAGTTTAAGAATATTGTGCACATAGCCTTTACGCATATCGGCATCGATAAACAGTACGCGCTGTTCCACCTGCGCCACCAGCGCCGCCAGCGAGGTGCTGACCAGCGTTTTGCCGCAGTCCTGCGTCGGCCCGCTGAACATCAGGATGTTATTCGGTGCGTCCATCATGGCAAAGTGCAGGCTAGTGCGTAATCCGCGAATGGCCTCGACAAAAATATCCAGCGGTCGGTCTACCGGTAAAAACGGCACATCGGTGGTTCTGTGCTTGAAGCACCAGGAGAAGTATTTGCCGCTTAAGCGGGTTTTTTTGCTCAACCATTCTGAGCGCGGCAGAGTAGCGTAGACATTGACGCCCTCGCTCTCCAGCTGCTCCGGGCTACTAATACCGCGTCGCAGCGCTGATTTTGCCAGCACCAGCCCCATCGATATGAACAACCCGCACAGCGTCATCATTATTACGATCAGCGCTCTACGCGGTTTTACAGGCGCAGGTTGCGTCACGGCGGGGTCAATAATCCGCACGTTGCCGATGGTGCTGGAGCGGGAGATATTCAGCTCCTGCTGGCGGGTCAGAAGCTGCAGATACACCGCGCGGCCCGAATCCACATCGCGGCTCAGACGGACAATCGCCTGCTGCGTCGAGGGCATCGCAGTGACGCGTTTGTTCAGTCGATCGCGATCGCTTTCTAAAGTTTGACGTTTTTCACGCAGCGCACGATAGGTTGGGTGATCTTTCTTAAAGTGCTGGGAGATTTCCGCTTCGCGAAAGGTCAGCTCATTCAGCTGATTGTCGACGTTAACGATTTGCTCCAGCACCGACTTCGCTTCCAGCGTTAAATCTACCGAGTCGCTTTTCTTACGATAGGCATTCAGGCGCTCTTCTGCATCCTCCAGATCGCTACGCACCAGCGGCATCTGACGCTGAAGGAAGTCCAGACTTTGTGAATCCTGCGCCGCCTGGCGGGCAATGTTTTGCTGCAGATAGCTTTGGGCAATGTGGTTCAGCGTGCGGGCAAGGCGCCCGGGATCGACCCCGGTCAGGCTTAACCCGAGGATCCCGCTCTCTTTGCCCTGCTCCGTCACGTTAAACTGGCGGCTCAGGGCATTGATGGCTTCCAGCTGCGAGCGCTGCTTAACCGTGAAACGCATGCCCGGCGGCGCTGACAGCTCGCGCACCGTGATGCTCACTTCCGCGGTTTGCAAGGGCTTGCCTACGGTACCCTGAGCGCTGACGCCCTCGCCTTCCAGCCGGTAGTTGTCTTGGCTCTCTGCCGTTACGGTGAGCGAGCCTGATGCAGGCAGCGTCAACGCATCGAGCGTCAGGATAGCGGGCGTTTGACCGGTAAGTCTGGCCCAGCCCTTACCCACCAACGGTAAATAGACCGGGGTTATCTCATCGCGTAAGCGCAGCGCTTCGACCGTTTCACCGAGGATCATGCGGGATTTCAGGAGCTGAATTTCGGCTGACGAATCCGGTGCCATATCCGATGACAGCTGGTTTAAGGTTTTAAGCAGATTGTTTTGCTGCTTCTCTTCTATTTGCACCATCGCATCAGCGATATAGACCGGCGGCGTAAATAACGCATACGCGCCGCCGCAAAGGGCGCAAAATAACGTGAAGCTAAATATACACAGGCGATGATCAATGAACTCTCCCAGAAGACGCGCCAGATCCAACTCTTGATTTTCTGCAGAATAACCCTGTGCGGTTATGTTTTTTGGCGACATGTACGTAATCCCTTAACTGTAAGCCGTTTGGCCCATTCCTGACTCGCCTCGCCCAGCAGGCGAAAGACATACTCAAAAGCATCCATGCTTTTACCGTAAGGATCGGGGATCTCCTGCCTCCCTATCCATTGCCCAAACAGCAGCGCCTTGCCTCGCACCTCCGGTGCAATAAGCGAGATACGATTGATCTGCTCTGACTCCATGGCGAGGATCAGATCGCTTTGTCGCATCATTGGCACCGTCAGGAGACGGGCGATGTGATCCTTGAGCACGACGCCGTGCAACTCCGCCACACTCTGCGCAAGGACGTCCGCAGGCTGGCCGACCAGGCCGCAGATGCCTGCAGAAGAGACCTGTAGCGCGGGAAGTTGCTGCTGTAAAAGGCGCTCGCCCATGGGAGAGCGACAAATATTGCCGGTGCACACCACCAGAATGGAATGAATCATTATTCAGGCCAGGACTTAATAAAACGCACGGTTTCCGTCAGGTCATGCACGCCGCTGATAGTCGGTACAAGCTGCATCAGTACCCGGTTCCAGCGTGACAGCGGTGCCGTCGTGACGTAGACAATGTCGTAAGGCTGTAGCTGAAACTCCGTCCCCAGCACCATGGCGGAGGCATCACGGGCGTTGAGCTGATAGATTTGGGCGATCTTGCCGTCGCGGCTTTTACCCGCAGTGGAGCGGATGACGAAGATACCGGTGGCATCGGCCATGTCCTGATTCAGGCCTCCGGCGTTAGCCAGTGCTTCGGCCAGCGTCATGCCACTGCGGTCCATCTTCAGGGTGCTCTGTTTGACGACCTCACCCATCACAAACACTTTCAGGGCATCATTGCGTGGAATAAACAGAATATCGCCCGGCCACAGCAACCGGTTTTGCGTCAGATCGCCATGCTGCATCAGGGAATACAACGAAATCCGCGAGTCTTTGCCGTCGTGCGTGAGTACAACGTTGCGCCAGTCCGCGTCAGCCGAGAGGCCGCCCGCCGCGTTGATGGCATCCATCACGGTCAGCGGAATATTGGTGATGGGCTGCTGGCCCGACTTATTCACCTCGCCGGTGATATAGGCTTTTTGCGAACGGAATGCGGCGATACTGACATCGACCTGCGGGCTTTCAATCACCCGATCCAGCCGGGCGGTGATCTCTTCTCGCACCTGCGCCAGCGTTTTGCCAGCAACATGGAGTTTACCCACGTACGGATAAAACAGCGTGCCGTCGGCTCCGACCCAGTTTCCGGTATCGCTGGCGCTGCGGTATTGCCCGGCTGGCGTGGTAAGTTCAGGGTGATCCCAGACGGTGATCATCAGAACATCCCCCGGCCCGATACGGTATTCCCAGCGCGTTAACTCTTCATCAAGATTCGGATTTACCTGAGATTTAGCACTGGCAGGACGAAGCTTTTCAATAACAGAGGGGGTCAGCGGCCAGACATCCACGGCTTTATTAAGATCCACCGGGTGATCGGCTACGGTAACGTTATTTTTCCCGGACGTATTAAGATGTTGACCGGGAATAATTGTGCAGCCGGTTAATAAGAATGCTGCAAAAAAACCGGCACCTGCGCGGAGTGTCGTTTTCATTAATAATAAAACTCTGGTGATTGCGTTAATATTCCATTAATCCCGACGCAGAAAGCGTAGCGAGCGCCATTAAAAAATGCACTTATAATTATAGAGTTACAAAAAACCGAATATAAAAAACAAGACTTACCGAACTGATAAATACCTGATTATGGATTCAAGAAGAGGAAAAAAAAGCAGGATCAATAATTCAGGACGCATCATAAACATTACGCTATGAAAAAAATACAGGCTAACACTCACTATTCTATAAGTAGCCGTTACTTTAGGATTCCATTAACGTAATTATTAATTATATAGTGGTTAATAATTGATAACATTCACACCAACAATAATCGTTACTGCGCCAGCCCCCATGCGAATGTACAGATTTGTTACATTTTTTTGCAAACGGGCTGTCTGGCAAAACCCTAAACTAGCGCGTCTGTTGCTCAATGAGGGAACAGCAGCGTAAAACAGCCATGGTAAATCTGGAGAAAAAATGACTAAAGGTAAATTACTGCTTCTGGGCGTATTGATGTCCGTTGCGAGCGCGGCAATTGCTGTACCGAAAGCCGCAGCAGCACCCTCGGGTATCCAGGCCTATGAGGAACAGGAGTTTATTGCCGATTTTACGAAATTTAAGATTGGTGATTTTGCCCCGGCACAGTACCTCACCCCGGAATACACCATCAAACAGTGGAATCTGCGTAACCTGCCAGCTCCGACGGAAGGCGCCCACTGGACCTACATGGGTGAAAACTACGTCCTGATTGGCAATACGGACGGCAAAATCATGAAGATCTATAACGGCGATATCTTCTACCACCGTTAATCGACGCTTGCTGCACAATTCAGGCTGCCCGCAATGAGCAGCCTGAATGTTTTATACCGCGCGGAAAGCGATTTCGCCCGGGATAATCTCACCTTGCCAGTAAAGCTGCGCGGCAACACGATCCGCCAGCTGGCGATACATCTCGGTGAAATCACTCTCCGGACGGCTCACCACCGTCGGCTTACCGCTGTCCAGATCTTCACGCAGGGTGATATGCAGTGGCATCTGGCCGAGCAGTTGAGTGTGATACTGTTCCGCCAGCTTCTCGGCACCGCCGGAGCCAAAGATAGCTTCGTGGTGGCCGCAGTTGCTGCAGATGTGCATGCTCATGTTTTCGACCACGCCCAGCACTGGCACCTCCACTTTTTCGAACATCACAATGCCTTTTTTGGCGTCGATCAGGGCGATGTCCTGCGGCGTAGTGACGACTACAGCCCCGGTGACCGGGATGTTCTGCGCCAGCGTCAGCTGAATATCACCGGTACCCGGCGGCATATCCAGCACCAGATAATCGAGATCCGGCCACATTGTCTCCTGCAGCATCTGCATCAGCGCTTTACTGGCCATCGGCCCGCGCCAGACCATAGCGTTATCGTCAGTCACCAGATAGCCAATTGAGTTGGTCGCCAGGCCGTAGGCCATGATGGGCGCCATGTGGGTGCCATCAGGTGAGGTCGGACGTTGGTTTTCTGCCCCCAGCATGTTGGGGATCGACGGGCCATAGATATCGGCATCCAGGATCCCGACCTTTGCCCCTTCGGCGGCCAGCGCCAGCGCCAGATTCACGGCGGTGGATGACTTACCCACACCGCCCTTGCCGGAACTGATGGCAATGATGTTTTTCACGCCGTTCACGCCTGGATGGTTTTTCACTCGCTTCAGGGTGGCGATAGCGTGAGTCAGCTTCCAGTCAATGGCTTTTGCGCCAGTGATGCGCAGCAGTTCAGCGCTCGACTGCTCTTTCAGCGTCTCAAACGCATTGCTCCAGACAAACGGCATCTGCAGTTCGATATGCAGGGTGTCATCCAGCCACGCGACGTGGTGCAGCGCTTTCAGCGTCGTCAGATTATGCTTGAGGGTTGGATGCTGAAAATTAGCCAGTGTTCCAGCGACCATTGCGCGTAAGGCTTCCGGTGATTTGGCCTGGGATTGAGAACTCATCCCGACTCCTTTGTTCTTGTGAATAAGACCTTTGTCAGACAAGTTTACCTGAAAGGCCATGGTTTGTGCTTACTTAATAATGACCCTTTTGGTACTATCAAAAACCCTTTTTACTGTAAAAGAAGTAATGCTCACTATGACTCAAGTCGCGAAAAAAATTCTGGTAACGTGCGCCCTGCCGTACGCAAACGGTTCAATCCACCTCGGCCACATGCTGGAGCATATCCAGGCTGATGTCTGGGTCCGTTACCAGCGAATGCGCGGCCATCAGGTTAACTTTATCTGCGCGGACGACGCCCACGGCACGCCGATCATGCTGAAAGCACAGCAGTTGGGAATTTCTCCTGAGCAGATGATCACCGAAATGAGTCAGGAGCATCAGACCGATTTTGCTGGCTTCGACATCAGCTACGATAACTATCACTCGACGCACAGCGACGAGAACCGCGAGCTGTCTGAGCTGATTTACACGCGCCTGAAAGAGAACGGTTTCATCAAAAACCGCACCATCTCTCAGCTCTACGATCCGGAAAAAGGCATGTTCCTTCCGGACCGCTTTGTGAAAGGCACCTGCCCGAAATGTAAGTCTGCGGATCAGTATGGCGATAACTGCGAAGTCTGTGGCGCGACCTACAGCCCGACCGAGCTGATTGAGCCAAAATCCGTGGTCTCCGGCGCCACGCCTGAGCTGCGTGATTCCGAGCACTTCTTCTTCGACCTGCCGTCATTCAGCGCCATGCTGCAGGCGTGGACCCGCAGCGGCGCGCTGCAGGAGCAGGTGGCGAACAAAATGCAGGAGTGGTTTGAATCCGGCCTGCAGCAGTGGGACATCTCCCGCGATGCGCCGTACTTCGGCTTCGAAATTCCGGATGCGCCAGGCAAGTATTTCTACGTCTGGTTGGATGCGCCAATTGGCTACATGGGTTCCTTCAAGAACCTGTGCGACAAGCGCGGCGACACCACCAGCTTCGATGAATACTGGAAAAAAGATTCTGACGCCGAGCTATACCACTTTATCGGCAAAGACATTGTTTACTTCCACAGCCTGTTCTGGCCTGCCATGCTCGAAGGCAGCAACTTCCGCAAGCCGACCAACCTGTTCGTTCACGGCTACGTGACGGTCAACGGCGCGAAGATGTCCAAGTCGCGCGGCACGTTCATTAAGGCCAGCACCTGGCTGAACCATTTTGACGCCGACAGCCTGCGCTACTACTACACGGCGAAGCTCTCTTCCCGTATCGACGATATCGACCTGAATCTGGAAGATTTCGTGCAGCGCGTGAACGCCGATATCGTCAACAAGGTGGTCAACCTGGCGTCGCGTAATGCCGGCTTTATCGCCAAACGTTTCGACGGTGTGATGGCGGATGAGCTGGCCGATCCGGCCCTGTACCAGACCTTTATCGACGCAGCGGCGACCATCGGCGATGCGTGGGAAAGCCGCGAGTTCGGCAAAGCGGTACGCGAAATCATGGCGCTGGCGGATGTCGCCAACCGCTATGTTGACGAGCAGGCGCCTTGGGTGGTGGCGAAACAGGAAGGCCGCGACGCTGACCTGCAGGCTATCTGCTCAATGGGCATCAACCTGTTCCGCGTGCTGATGTCTTATCTGAAGCCGGTTCTTCCGCAGCTGTCAGAACGTACTGAAGCGTTCCTGAACACCGAACTGAGCTGGGACAGCATCAATCAGCCTCTGCTCGGCCATAAGCTGAACGCCTTCAAAGCCCTGTATAATCGCATTGAGATGAAGCAGGTTGAAGCGCTGGTCGAGGCGTCGAAGGAAGAGGTGAAAGCCGCCGCCGCACCGGTCACCGGTCCGCTGGCAGACGAGCCGATTCAGGAGACCATCAGCTTTGACGATTTCGCCAAAGTCGATCTGCGCGTGGCGCTGATTGAAAACGCGGAATTTGTCGAGGGTTCTGACAAACTGCTGCGCCTGACGCTGGACCTGGGCGGTGAGAAGCGCAACGTCTTCTCCGGCATTCGCTCCGCGTACCCGGACCCGCAGACGCTGATTGGTCGTCACACGGTGATGGTCGCGAACCTCGCGCCACGTAAAATGCGCTTCGGCATCTCGGAAGGGATGGTGATGGCTGCAGGCCCAGGCGGGAAAGATATCTTCCTGTTGAGCCCGGACAGCGGTGCACAGCCTGGTCATCAGGTGAAATAAACGAAAAAGCCGGATTATTATCCGGCTTTTTTATGCAATTTTCTCCCTCACCCGTGAGAGAGGGTTGGGGTGAGGGCATCAGGCCGCACCCGTGCGCATTTACGCTTTCGGGTGGTGCACCCGATGGGTCAACCCGCGCAGGAAATTACGTAAAAACTGATCGCCGCATTCGCGGTAGTTTTTATGTTCCGCCGCACGCATCATGGCAGTGATCTCCGGGACAGACACACGGAATTTTTGCTCGGTCATGATCGCCAGAATATCGTCGGACTTCAGAGAAAAGGCGATGCGCAGTTTTTTCAGCACCGTGTTGTTATTAACACGACGCTCCAGCGCCAGCTCAGGGGCGGATTCATCTTTGCCGCGCTTCTCGTAGATCAAACCGTTCAGAAAGCCAGACAGGATGATATCCGGGCAGCGGATAAATCCCTCTTCCTCTTCTTTGGTCATCCAGGTATCAAAACTGGCGGACGTGGCTTCCATGTCGGCAAGCGCAAGAATGCGCACCATATCGTTATTATTTGCTTTCAGGGTGTAGCGCAGGCTACGAAGAATGTCATTACTAAGCATGAGTGCCTTTAACTGTCGGTGAAGCGATGGCGCAGTGTACCAGTTTTACAGCCCTATCGCCTCTTTCAGGCTCTTCAGATAGCGACGGCTGACCGGCACCGTCTGACCCGCCTTCAGCACCAGCTCGGCCTGACCGTTCTCCTCCAGGCGGATCTCTTTCAGATGCGCCAGATTGACCAGAAACTGGCGATGGCAGCGCAGCAGCGGCGTACGGCTTTCCAGCGTGCGCAGCGTCAGCTCGGTAAAGCCCTCCTGGCCTTCGTGGCTGGTGACAAACACCCCGCTCATCCGGCTGCTGACAAAGGCCACGTCATCCATCTGTAGCAGATAGATCCGGCTGTGGCCGGAGCACGGGATAAACTTCAGCGGCTGCTGGTTTTCCGCCAGCAGCGACACATCCTGCACGTTACGCTCCTGACGCAGGCGGTTCAGGGTCTTTTCCAGCCGCGGCTCTTCAATCGGTTTCAGCAGATAGTCGAAGGCATGCTCTTCGAACGCTTTGACCGCGTACTCATCAAACGCGGTGAGAAATACAATATAGGGCCGGTGCTCCGGGTCGAGCATCCCCACCAGCTCCAGGCCGCTGATGCGCGGCATCTGGATATCCAGAAACAGTACGTCCGGCCGCAGCTTATGCACCGCGCCGATCGCTTCGATAGCGTTGGCGCATTCGCCGACGATCTCAATATCGCTCTGCCCCTGCAGCAGGAAGCGCAGGTTTTCCCGCGCGAAAGGCTCATCATCAACAATCAGCACATTCAACATGCGTGTTCCTCCAGTGGCAGTCGTAGGGTTATGCGGGTAAAGCAGTCCGGCTCGCAGGCCACGGCAATCCCGCAATTCTCACCGAAATGGGCGCGCAGGCGTTTATCCACCAGCCCCATCCCCAGGCCACCCCCCTCCTGAGCAGAGGTATACAGCCCGGCGTTGTCTTCGATATCCAGCACCAGATAGCCGTTGTTACTGCTGGCGGTAATGGCAATTTCACCGGTACCCAGCAGCTGCGAGGTGCCGTGCTTGATCGCGTTTTCCACAATCGGCTGTAAGGTGAACGCGGGCAACTGCTGCCAGGCCAGCTCATCCGGCACAGAAAGCTGCACCTGCAGGCGGGACTGAAAGCGCGCCTTCTCGATTTGCAGATAGGCGTTCACGTGCTCGATCTCATCGGCGAGGGTGACAATTTCGGAGGGTCGCTTCAGGTTTTTACGGAAAAAGGTCGACAGAAACTGCACCAGCTGCGTGGCTTGCTCGCTGTCCCGGCGGATCACCGCCTTCAGGGTGTTGAGCGCATTAAACAGGAAATGCGGATTGACCTGGGCGTGCAGCAGCTTGATTTCCGACTGCGTTAATAGCGCTTTCTGCCGCTCGTACTGCCCGGCGAGGATCTGCGCCGACAGCAGCTGGGCAATCCCCTCCCCGAGGGTGCGGTTGATGGAGCTAAACAGCCGATTTTTGGCTTCATACAGTTTGATGGTGCCCATCACCCGCTGATTTTCACCGCGCAGGGGGATCACCAGCGTCGAGCCCAGCTTGCACTGCGGATGCAGCGAACAACGATACGGCACTTCATTGCCGTCGGCGTAAACCACTTCCCCGGTTTCAATGGCGCGCAGCGTATAGGTCGAGGAGATCGGTCTGCCGGGCAGATGGTGATCGTCACCAGTGCCGGTAAACGCCAGCAGCTTCTCGCGATCGGTGATGGCGACGGCGCTGATATCCAGCTCCTGATGCAGCACCTGCGCCACCTTCATACTGTTCTCTTCGTTAAAGCCCTGGCGCAGGATCCCTTCCGTCGAGGCCGCAACTTTCAGCGCGGTAGCGGAAAACGCCGAGGTATACTTTTCAAACATCGCCCGCTTGTCGAGCAGGATGCGCATAAACAACGCTGCGCCGACGGTGTTGGTGACCATCATCGGTGCCGCAATATTGCTTACCAGATGCAGGGCATTGTCGAACGGACGGGCGATCAGCAGGATGATCAACATCTGCACCAGTTCTGCCACCAGGGTGACGACACCGGCAGTCAGCGGGCTGAAGACTTTATCCGGGCGACCGCGCCTGACCATGATGCTGTGCACCAGCCCGCCGAGCAGGCCTTCGACAATGGTCGAGATCATACAGCTCAGGGCAGTCATCCCGCCCATCGAATAGCGGTGCAGCCCGCCAGTGAGTCCCACCAGGCCACCGACAACCGGGCCGCCGAGCAGCCCGCCCATCACCGCACCAATGGCACGGGTGTTGGCGATGGAATCCTCGATATGCAGACCCAGATAGGTACCCAGAATGCAGAAAATCGAAAACGTGACATAGCAAAGCAGCTTGTGGGGCAAGCGCACGGTGACCTGCATCAGAGGAATAAACAGACGCGTTTTACTCATCAGCCAGGCAATTACCAGAAACACGCACATCTGCTGTAGCAGCAGCAACACCAGATTAAATTCGTACATACTGGAAACCGAAAATTCTAAAAGCGCGTAACATACACTGATGCGCTGTAACTTTCTTTGAAGCAGTTCTGGAAAGATGCTTTTTCGTGTTCATCGTCACATCTTTTTCTGAACATAATCCGATTATCGCATTTTTTGTGCAAAAAAAGATCAACCCTTCCTGGTTCGACAATCTGCGACTACAGTTAATCTGGGTAAGCGCAAGCCGGGGGATAACATGGCGCTGTATACGATAGGGGAAGTGGCACTCCTGTGTGATATCAATCCTGTAACGTTACGGGCATGGCAGCGGCGTTACGGATTGCTCAAACCGCAGCGAACCGACGGTGGGCACCGCCTGTTTAATGATGCCGATATCGACCGGATCCGTGAGATCAAAAGCTGGATCGATAACGGCGTACAGGTTGGCAAAGTCAAATCGTTGCTGAGCCCGGAAAACAGCGACGAGCAGGATATCTGGCGCGAACAGCAGGAGGTCTTGCTGCGTTATCTGCAGTCCGGTCATCTTCATCGCCTGCGCGTGTGGCTCAAGGAACGAGGCAGCGAATATCCCGCCCAGACTCTTATTACCTCCCTGTTCATTCCGCTGCGTCGACGCCTGCAGTCGCAACAACCCACTCTCCAGGCGCTGCTGAGCGCACTGGATGGCGTCCTGATTAATTACATCTGCATCTGCCTGTCGACAGCGCGCAAAAAGAACAGCAAAGATGCGCTGGTGGTCGGCTGGAATGTTCACGATACCACCCGCCTGTGGCTGGAAGCGTGGATTGCCGCCCAGCAGGGCTGGCGCGTCGATGTGCTGGCGCACTCGCTGGCGCAGCTACGCCCTGAACTGTTCGATGGCCAGACGCTGCTGGTGTGGTGCGGTGAGTCCCCCACCGCCGCCCAGCAGCTGCAGTTGACCCAGTGGCAGGAGAATGGCTACCCGGTGTTCCCGCTAAACGGCAATTAATGGTTCATTAACACCTGCGCTTCACCGTATAATCGTGCCGATAACATAAGGAGCACATTATGAACGCAGCCAAAGTGGCCGTTATTACCCTGTTCGTACTCATGGCTGTCAGCGGTATCGGCGGCGTGATGCTGGCAGGCTATTCGTTTATTGTTCGCGGCGGTGTCGGCTGAGTCTGCGCGCCAGCCTTTCAAACGCGCGATCCACCACAATCGCTGCCAGTGCCACCAGCACTGCCCCCTGAATAATATAGGCGGTATTAAAACCGCTTAAGCCGATGATGATCGGCGTTCCCAGCGTGTTCGCACCCACCGTTGAGGCAATCGCCGCCGTCCCGATGTTAATAATGACCGAGGTGCGGATCCCGGCCAGCATCACCGGTGCCGCCAGCGGCAGCTCGACGTTACGCAGGCGCTGCCAGCCGCTCATTCCCATTCCTTCGGCCACGCTAATGGCCGCCGCAGGTACCGCCGCCAGCCCGGCCAGCGTCGCCTGTAAAATCGGCAGCACCCCGTAGAGGATCAGCGCGACAATCGCCGGCTGCTGACCAAATCCCATCACCGGTACCGCAATCGCCAATACCGCCACCGGTGGAAATGTCTGCCCGACCGCCGCAATGGTCTCGACCAGCGGGCGAAACTCGCGCCCGGCCTCGCGGGTGACCGCAATCCCCGCGCCAATCCCCAGCACCATCGCAAAAATACTGGAAACCCCCACCAGCCAGAAGTGGGAAAGCGTCAGGCTGAGAAAGCTCTCCTGCTGATACACCGGACGCGGCAGCGCGGGAAACAGCGTGCTGAACAGCGGTGCGCTGTGGGGCATCACCAACAGCAGAGCGATAAACAGCGCTACCAGCCACAAGAGCGGATCACGGAGCCACGTCATGCGCTGTCTCCGTATGCAGCAGATCGCGAAAATAAAGGGTGCCGCACGGCTGATTGTGCGCGTTGATCACCGGCAGCGCTTCGCAGCGGCAGGTGACGAACGCCGAGAGCGCATCCCGCAGGCTCATAACGTCACGCAGCGGGGTGGCATCGCTCGGGGCGATCTCCTCGCGCATGGATTCGCCCACCGTGCGCAGCGACAGCAGGCGCACGCCCAGCTCGCTGCGGCCAAAAAATTCGCGCACGAAGGCATTCGCAGGCTGGGTCAGCAGGGTCAGCGGCGTGCCCTGCTGCACCACTTCTCCGTGGTCCATCAACACCAGATGATCGGCCAGCCTTAGGGCTTCGTCGATATCGTGGGTCACCAGAATAATGGTGCGCCCGAGCATACGGTGGATGCGGGTCATCTCCAGCTGCAGCGCTCCGCGGGTGACCGGATCGAGCGCGCCGAAGGGTTCGTCCATCAGCAGCACCTCCGGGTTAGCCGCCAGCGCACGCGCCACGCCGACCCGCTGCTGCTGGCCGCCGGAAAGCTGGTGCGGGTAGCGCTCGCGCAGCACCGGCTCCAGCCCGAGCAGGGCCATCAGTTCATCCACCCGATCGTTGATTTTTTGCCGGGACCATTTTTGCAGCTGCGGGACGGTGGCAATGTTGCGCGCCACCGTCCAGTGTGGAAACAGGCCAATCGACTGAATGGCGTAGCCCATCCGCCGACGCAACTCCAGCACCGGCAGGCTGCGGATCTCCTCCCCGGCAAAGCGGATCAGGCCGCTGTCATGCTCCACCAGCCGGTTGATCATCTTCAGGGTGGTGGATTTACCCGAGCCTGAGGTGCCGATCAGCACCGAAAAAGCCCCTTCAGCAAAGGTCAGGTTCAGGTTGCTGACCGCAGGCTGCCCGGCAAAGGTTTTGTTGACGTCATGAAACTCAATCATCGGAACTCCTTTTTAGCAGGGCAATCCACAGCGCAAACAGGGCGTCGATCACCACCGCCAGCGCAATGGTCGGTATCACCCCCAGCAGCACCAGATCCAGGGCGCTACTCAGCAACCCCTGGAACACCAGCGCGCCAAATCCCCCTGCCCCAATCAGCGCCGCAATCACCGCCATCCCTACCGTTTGCACTGCCACCACTCGCAGGCCGCGCAGCAGTACCGGCAGTGCCAGCGGCAGTTGGATCTGCCAGAAGCGCTGGCGGGTATTCATCCCCATCGCGTCGGCGCTCTCCAGCACCTCGGCAGGCACCTGGCTGAGCCCGGCCAGCACACCCCGCGCCAGCGGCAACAGGGCATACAGTACCAGCGCAATCAGTGCCGGTGTCATCCCGGTCCCGGCAATCCCCAGCGACGATAGCCATGGCCAGGCGTGGGTCAGCCCGGCCAGCGGTGCAATCAGCAGGCCAAATAATGCCACCGAGGGAATGGTCTGAATGACGTTCAGCACCGCGAACACCGGCCCCTGATAGCGCGGTTGGCGATAGCAGAAAATCCCCAGAAACACGCCAATGAGTAATGCCGGACACAGCGTTCCCAGCAGCAGGATCAGATGCTGCGACAGCGCGTCATTAAAGACATCCTGGCGATTGGCATACTCCTTAAGTAGCGACAAGGCGTTGAGTTCGCCGTGAAACAGTATCAGCAGCGGCAGGATCCAGATTTGCGCCTGCAGCAGCCAGCGCCAGAGCGGCTGCGGGCTGAGTCGGCGGATAACATCGCTGCAGGCCAGCAGGCACAGCGCCAGCCACAGCCACAGTCCGCTACCCACGCCAGTACGCGCCAGCGGGCTTTCGCTGCTGGCGAGATGTGAGGCGGCAAGCCCGGCGCTCCAGACCAGCAGCGTAAAAAGCAGCTGGCAGACCACCAGCGTCGCGACCAATGCCCAGCGCCCGCGCGCCAGGGATAACCCCAGCAGCAGGCATAACGGCATCAGCAGCAGCGCAGGCGAAAACGACCACACCTGCCAGGCGGCACGCCCTTCCCCGGACATCAGCCGGTTGGGGGCGAAATTCACAAACGGCAGCGCGCCTGCGACCACGGCAATCAACGCCAGCAGCAGCAGGACGCGGTTATGACAGCGTATTGGCACGCATCCGTCCTGGGGCTACTTCACCAGCCCTTTTTGCTTCAGGTAATCTGCCGCCACTTTTTTGGCATCCAGCCCTTCAACGGCAATGCTGGCATTCAGATGCTGCAGCGTTTTCTCGTCCAGGCTGGCAAATACCGGCTTCAGCCACGCGTCCAGTTCGGGATAGGCTTTCAGCACCGCTTCGCGCACCACCGGGGTCGGGGCATAGATCGGCTGGACGCCTTTCGGGTCGGTCAGCGTTTGCAGGCCGAGCGCCGCCACCGGGCCATCGGTGCCGTAGGCCATCGCCGCATTCACGCCGGAGGTTTGCTGGGCCGCCGCTTTAATGGTGACCGCCGTATCGCCGCCCGCCAGCGACAGCAGCTGGCTCTGATCGAGCTTGAAGTCGTAGGCTTTTTCAAACGCTGGCAGCGCATCCGGGCGCTCGATAAACTCGGCCGAGGCGGCCAGCTTAAAATCGCCTTTGTCTTTCAGGTAGCGGCTGAGATCTTCAAGTGAGGTGAGTTTGCCCTTTTCCGCCAGGTCTTTGCGTACCGCGATGGTCCAGGTGTTGTTGGCCGGGGCCGGAGTCAGCCAGATCAGGTGGTTCTTTTCGGCATCGAGTTTTTTGACTTTCTCATAGCCATTTTTGGCATTTTTCCACGCCGGATCGTTTTCATCTTTGAAGAAGAAGGCCCCGTTGCCGGTGTATTCCGGGTAGATATCCAGCTCGCCGGAGGTGATCGCTCCGCGCACCACCGGGGTGGTGCCGAGCTGGACTTTATTGACTGTTTTCACGCCATGGCTTTCCAGCACCTGCAAAATGATATTGCCGAGCAGCGCGCCTTCGGTATCGATTTTTGACCCGACTTTAATCGGCTCCGCCGCCTGTAAAGGCAGGCTCAACGCCGCCAGCAGCGCCGCCGAACCCATGATCCCCTTTGAGAGTGTCATTCTGCTTTCCTCGTTATTTTGCCGCCTTTTTCAGAGGCTTGAGAGAAAAGCGTAGTCGATATCGCAGGTTTTAGCGCGAGTCGGGCAGTTTTAACGGCAGGGTCAGCACGCTGGCAGCAAAGTACAGAATGGCGATCGTCCACAGCGTCCCCTCGATGCCAAACGGCGCCACGCACAGGGTGACGATCAGCGGCCCGACAAAGTTGCTCAGGCCCGATCCCAGGTTGAGGCAGGAGATGGCCGCGCCTTTGTTATCCGGGAGCAGCGACGGGATCAGCGCGCTGAGCGGCCCAAAGGCACCCAGTCCGATGGCGTACAACGCCAGGGCACAGAACAACGCGGTTTCGCTGTTGCCAAACAGCACCGGGGCATAGCAAACCGCCAGCATCGCCAGCCCGCAGAGGGTGCCGGAGAACCAGACCACCGTATTGCGCCAGCCAATGGTGTCGCCCAGCCAGCCGAAGAAGTAGTTAGCGAAGATGTTGACCACGTTCACCAGCCCCCAGATAGTCAGCCACTGGGCGATGCTGAAGCCAAAGTGCGGCAGGTAAACCGGCATCAGGATCACCAGCGAAAACTTGCCGATGTCGTTGATGGTTTTGACGATCACTGCGAGGCGCATTTTCGGTTCGCGTACCAGCACCCTGATCCCTTCGCTCAGCGCCGCGCCCATGCTACCGCCCTGCGCCACCTCGGGGCGATCGCGGTTCAACACCAGCGCGCAGAATGCCCCCAGCACCACAAAGACAAAGCCGCTCAGCAGGGTCACGGTTTCACCGATCGCCGGCAGCATCACCCCGGAGTACCACGGCCCGACAATGGTCATCCCCACGCCAAAGGCAATCCAGAACCAGGAGACCGCACGCCCGAGAATGCGCGGCTCGCAGCGCTGGGTAATCCACACCAGAAACGAGTAGGCAAACAGCGGGTAGGCCACGCCGCGCAGGGCATAGCTCGCCACCATCAGCGGGTAGTTCCCCTGCGGCAGAGCATAGCCGATAAACGGAATCGATCCGACAAAGTAGACCACCGTTGCTGCCCACATCAGGCGGCGCAGGCCCAGCACGCCTGCGCCAATCCCGGAGAACCACGACACCACTGCCACGCACAGGCCAAACACCGACGACAGCAGGCTGATGTGGAAGGCGTCGAAGCCGCGGTGTTGCAACATCGCGGCCAGCCAGCTCTGCTCGATGGTGGCTCCGGTAATGAAGAGAAAAATCCCGATAAAGCCCCAGCTCAGTTCGCGGGGGAGTCCCAGCCTGGCCCAGAGCCCGTGCTGAATGTAAACGCTGTGTTCTGTCATTTTGCTTCGTCTTGAGCAGACCGGGCCCACAAGCCCGGTCCGGGTTGGAGGGTCAGGCGTTGGTCAGTTGCGCCGAACTCTGGCGCGCCAGCATCCGCTTGCGGTTGAGATAGCCGACGCTGTTGTCACCCCAGCAGTGTTCGTACGGCATCCCGGTCAGGCTTTCGATAACCAGGCGGTTTTGGGCGCTGACGCTGGCTTTGCTGCCACCCTGCTTCAGGCGCGCCACCTCTTCGTTAAGAATGGCGTGCGTGCGGCTGTTCACGCGGAACTGGAAAGCCGACCAGATCCCCCACAGGGTGAGGATCACCGGCAAGACAATCATGATCACCATGATCATGTTGATGGCCGACTGCGGCTGGGCACTCTGGCCGGAGACAAAGCCGGACATCTGCAGCGCCACCCCGACGAGGAAAATCGACAGCGCTTGCGAGGCTTTACGCAGCAGGCTCATGAAGCCGGCGAAAATCCCCTCCCGACGCTGGCAGGTGAGGATCTCATCCACGTCCGCCACAAAGGTGTAGTTGTTCCACGGAATGGCATAGATCCCGCCGCGTGCCAGACCGGCAACCGCCGCGCCAACATACAACAACATCATGCCGCGGGTTTCACTGAAGTACGCCGACACCAGCAGCGCAAACGCCACCAGCGCCATCGACGCCTGAGTAGCAAAGGCGCGGGACGGGGAGTAGCGCAGAGTCAGCCAGGTGGCAATGCCTACGCCAAAGAACTGCAGCGCGTTGATGACGCCAAGCAGGTTCGAGGCCATCACCGACGAGGTCATCAGGGCGAAGACCACAAAATAGGTAAACACCGAGTTGAAAATATCCTGTGCCACCGAGCCGCCGAGGTACATCCCCAGATGAGAACGGAAGGTTTTGATTTTCAGGGTCGAGACGAAATCGTAATAGATAGGGTAGACGCGGGTCGCCAGCGGCATTTTCTGTTCCTCTTCATCGTGGACTTCGCTCTGCTGGATCTCCTCGAGCGAGCGTTCCCAGGTCCCGAAATAGACAAAGAACAGAACGATCATAAACGAGACGGTGAAGATGGCCCCGGTATAGAAGAACGAGTCGGACGACTCCGGGCCGAAGTAGGAAACCAGACGCCCCGGCAGGAACGCGGCGGCAAAACCGGCCAGCTGGGCAATGTACATCCGGGCGCTGGTGAGCTTAGAGCGCTTGTTGAAATCAGAAGTCATCTCTGCCGACAGGGTGTCGTAAGGGATGATGATCATGGTGTAGACGATCTCAAACAAAATGTAGAACAGCAGGTACATCCAGTAGTTAAAGCCCTCGACCCACAGCAGACTGTAGACCGACACCAGCGGAATACTGGCCAGCAGGAAGAAGCGGCGACGGCCAAAGCGACGGCCCAACGCGGTTTTGTGGAAGTTATCGGAAACGTAACCGATGACCGGACACATGATCACATCGACAATTCGCGCCACCGCAAACAGCGAACCCGCCTCGATCGGCGACAGACCGCAGAAGGTGGTTAAGAAAAACAGCAGCCAGGCGCTGACCAGCGTAAACGCGCCGGAGCCAATCACGTCGGCCAGTCCGTAGCAGACGTAGTTACGCAGTTTTATTTCACGCACGTTTTTAATCATTTTCGGTTCCCTGAATGTGGCGGATAAACCCGGACGGCCTCGTCATCCCAGCCTGCGGGAAGCGGCTGCGGCCGGGTAATGGTGAGAGCGTTAAGCTGCAACCCCTGCACGCCGGTGGCATACAGCGCGGGCAGGCCGTGTGGATAGGGCTCAACCCCGTGCGCCCGCCCGGTTTGCGGGTTGACGAGGTACGCGTTATCCAGCCCCATGCCGGTCGGGCGTGCGGGATTGCACGGCGGGCGCACGTCGTAGCTGCCCTGCTCGTCGCTCTCGCTCAGCCGCTGGGAGAAGGTCAGGCCGTTGAAGGTGATGTCGCTAATCGCGCCCGGCATGTCGCTGTGCAGGTTAATCGCCCCTTCGCCGCTGCCGCTGAGGTTGGAGAAAGTGACCTGGCGTATCGGTCCCGGCGTGATGTGCGGGGCGCGGTGACGCACCGAAACAAACACCGGATCGGCTTTGCCCCAGTGGCACGGATCGCCGTGGCGGCAGTCGAAGAGGATGTTGCTGAACAGCATCTGGCTGAACTGGCCGCCGTCGCGAGAGACCAGCCCGATGGCGCGGTTGGAGTCAACAATGACGCAGTTGCTCACCACGATGTTGCGGATATCGGCGAAGGTCTCGGTCCCAACTTTGATCGCACAGCTCTTCGAGCGGATGATGCAGTTATTGACCGTGACGTTCTCTGTCGCCTGCTGAAGTTCCGCCGCTTTGGCGGTGGTTTTCAGGCAGATGCCGTCATCGGCGGCACTGAAATAGCTGTTGCTGAGGTGCACGTGCTGGCAGCTGTCGAGATCCAGCGCATCGGTATTGGAGAGCGTCAGATCGTTATCGATGGTGAGGTTGTTGATAAACACATGGCGACAGCTGACCAGATGCGCAGTCCACATCGGCGCATCGCAGATCGTAATATCACCGATGCGTACCTGTTGGCAGCCCTCCAGCACCAGCATCCGCGGGCGATGGGTTTTCGGCTGGCGATAGCCCTGGACATCCGGCTGTGGCGCAAACCAGGCGCTGGCGTTACCGTCGATGCAGCCAGCGCCGCTGAGGGTGAGATGCTGCGCATCGCGGGCGTACAGCAGCGCCATCCGCGACAGCTCCGCCATACTCTGCGTTTCGGCGGCCTGGTAGTCGGCCTCCTGCGGGCTGGCCAGCAGACGTGCACCCGCCTCCAGGTGCAGGGTGAAGTTTGACGGCAACACCAGCGTGCCGATCAAGTAAGTTCCGGGTGTCACCACCAGCGTACCGCCGCCCGCCTGCCCCAGGGTATCGATTAACCCCTGTAGGGTGTGGGTGACGAGGGACAGACCGCTGCGGTCGAGGTCGATGTCGTCTAACGAGAGCTTCATGTGGGTACCTGTCAGCTGTTAAGTGACGGGCATTTAACGCCGTTTCAAGGCACGGCTCGTGCGCGGTTTCCGGGGATTTTTAACGAACAGTGAAGAGCATCACGGCGGGATGAGGTGCTGCGAAGTGCTTTTGATGGGGTTCACGTTTTGCCGGCTGAGGCAAAAATGAAATGTGAAGCTATTCACAATTCACGGTTGGCAAAGCGTGATAAACGCGAAGATTAAGCGCCTTTGAGGGCGAAGGAAAGTCAATCTGCGGGGCCGGTCACGAATCAGGGAGTAAGGCGTCGTCTGGCGATTGCCGGGTGGCGCTGCGCTTACCCGGCCTACGCATTTCGTAGGCCCGTGCAAGCGCAGCGCCGCCGGGCGGTGTTACTGGAGCTCGAACTCGCCCTGCTTCACGCGGGCAGAATCGACACCGATAAAGACGTTGAATTTGCCTGGCTCGGCGTCATATTTCATCTGCTGGTTCCAGAACTTAAGCGCGTCGACGTCAATCGGGAAGCTGACGGTTTTGGTTTCGCCCGGTTTCAGGTTCACCTTCTCAAAACCGCGCAGCTGTTTCACCGGACGGCTCATCGAGGCAGTGACATCCTGCAGGTACAGCTGCATCACCGTCGCCCCTTCACGTTTGCCGGTGTTGGTCACCTCCACGCTGGCGGTCACGCTGCCGTCACGGGCCATCGTCGGTGAAGACATTTTCACGTCAGACATGCTGAAGCTGGTGTAGCTCAGACCGTACCCGAACGGATACAGCGGGCCGTTGGCTTCGTCAAAATAGCGCGAGGTGTATTTATTCGGCTTATCCGCGTTGTACGGACGGCCGGTGTTCAGGTGGCTGTAGTACACCGGGATTTGTCCCACGGAGCGCGGGAAGGACATCGGCAGTTTACCCGACGGGTTGTAATCGCCGAACAGCACGTCGGCAATCGCGTTGCCGCCTTCGGTCCCGGCGAACCAGGTTTCCAGAATCGCGTCAGCCTGCTGATTCTCTTCCACCAGCGCCAGCGGACGACCGTTCATCAGCACCAGCACCAGCGGTTTACCGGTGGCTTTCAGCGCGGCAATCAGCGCCTTCTGGCTCTGCGGGATAGTGATATCGGTACGGCTCGAGGCTTCGTGCGCCATTCCCTGGGCTTCGCCCACCACCGCAACGACTACGTCAGACTGCTTCGCGGCGTTAACCGCTTCGTCGATCATCGCCTGCGCCGGACGCGGATCAACCTTCACCGCCTCTTCATACTGGTTGAGGAAGGTGACGATGTCCTGGTCGCCGGTAACGTTAGCGCCTTTGGCGTAAATCACCTTGCCGTTGTCACCGAGCGCATTCTTGATGCCCGTCAGCACGGTGACGGACTGGTCTGCCACGCCTGCGGCAGACCAACTGCCCATCACGTCGCGTTTGCTGTCAGCCAGCGGACCGACCACCGCCACGGTACCGGATTTGCTCAGCGGCAGGGTCTCGAGACGGTTTTTCAGCAGTACCAGGCTTTCACGCGCGACGTCGCGCGCTTCTTTGCGATGCAGGCGGCTTTCCGCGTTGGTGTCTTCCGGGTCGGACTCTTTTGGCCCCAGGTGGCTGTACGGATCGTTAAAGAGACCCATGTCATATTTCACGTTCAGCACGTGACGGGCGGCATCATCCAGCTCGGCCATCGTCACTTTGCCGCTTTTAATCAGTCCTGGCAGGTATTTGCTGTAGTACTCGTCGCTCATACTCATGTTGATGCCGGACTTCAGTGCCACGCGCACCGCATCTTCCGGATCGGACGCCGCGCCGTGTTTGATCAGTTCTTTGATCGCCCCGTGGTCGGACACGGTGATGCCCTTAAAGCCCCACTGGTCGCGCAGCACGTCTTTCAGCAGCCAGGCGTCGGAGGTTGCCGGCGTGCCGTTCAGGGAGTTCAAGGCCACCATCACCGCGCCGCTGCCCGCATCCAGCCCCGCTTTGTACGGCGGCATATAGTCGTTGAACAGGCGCTGCGGGCTCATATCAACGGTGTTGTACTCTTTACCACCTTCGACCGCGCCATAGGCGGCGAAGTGTTTCACGCTGGTCATCACCGCATAGCGATCTGCCGGGCTTTTGCCCTGCATCGCTTCCACCATGGTTTTGCCCATTGTCGCGGTCAGGTAAGTGTCTTCGCCAAAGCCTTCCGAGGCGCGGCCCCAGCGCGGATCGCGCGAGACGTCGACCATCGGCGCCCAGGTCATATTCAGGCCGTCGTCCGCCGCTTCATAGGCCGAAACGCGACCGACGGTTTTCACCGCATCGAGATTAAACGAGGAGGCCAGCCCGAGGCTGATAGGGAAAACGGTGCGCTGACCGTGGACCACATCATAGGCGAAGAACAGCGGGATTTTCAGGTGACTGAGTTCCATCACCTGATCCTGCATTTTGCGGATATCCTCACGGGTGACGGTGTTAAAAATCGCCCCCACCTGCCCGGCTTTGATCATCTCGCGGATCGCCTCTTTCGGGTTATCCGGGCCGACGCTTATCAAACGCAGCTGGCCGATCTTCTCATCAACCGACATTTTGGTGAGCAGGTCAGTAACAAATGCGTCCCGGGCTTCCGGCGTCAGCGGATGATTGCCAAACAGGTCATCTGCCAGCGCAGGTTGCAACGCCAGACTCACAGCGATACCTACAGAACAAAGCCATTTCATCTCGTTTACTCTCTCATCAAAAACCGCCGGATAGTCGCGGCCAGACCGTGCGAAGAGCGCAGTGTGCCATAAACCCTGAGCCGGGTGCAGGGTTTATTATCTGATTTTGCAGGTGAATAGGTGTTCGCTTAAACATTAATCGCGCTATGCTTTATGGCGATCATTTTGACTTACCACAAGGGGTGGAAGATGTCCTCTGTTCGAAATCACGATAACGAGACTTTTATTAACGACCTGGCGCGCCTGGTGGGCCACGCGCATCTGCTGACCGATGCGGCGAAGACCGCCCGCTACCGCAAGGGCTTTCGCTCAGGCCAGGGCAATGCGCTCGCCGTGGTCTTCCCGGGAACCTTGCTGGAGCTGTGGCGCGTACTCAGCGCCTGCGTCGCGGCCGATAAAATCATTCTGATGCAGGCAGCGAATACCGGTCTGACCGAGGGCTCCACGCCTAACGGCAACGATTATGACCGCGACATTGTGATCATCAGCACCCTGCGCCTCGACAAGCTGCACCTGCTGGATAAAGGCGAGCAGGTGCTGGCCTTCCCCGGCACCACCCTGTACGCGCTGGAAAAAGCGCTGAAGCCGCTGGGTCGGGAACCGCATTCGGTGATTGGTTCCTCGTGCATCGGTGCCTCGGTGATTGGCGGGATCTGCAATAACTCCGGCGGTTCGCTGGTGCAGCGCGGCCCGGCCTATACCGAAATGTCCCTGTTCGCCCGCATTGATGAGCGCGGCAAGCTGCAGCTGGTGAACCATCTGGGCATTGACCTTGGCGTCACCCCGGAACAGATTCTCAGCAAGCTTGACGATGAGCGGGTCAAAGACGGCGATGTGCTGCACGACGGCCGCCACGCCCACGATCATGACTATATTACCCGGGTGCGCGAAATCGACGCCGACACCCCGGCGCGCTATAACGCTGACCCGGATCGGCTGTTTGAATCCTCCGGCTGCGCGGGCAAGCTGGCGGTGTTTGCCGTACGTCTGGATACCTTCCCGGCCCAAAAGCAGCAGCAGGTGTTTTACATCGGCACCAACCAGCCCGAGGTGCTGACCACCATTCGTCGCCATATTCTTGGTGAGTTCACCCATCTGCCGGTGGCGGGTGAGTATATGCACCGGGACATCTACGACATCGCCGAACGCTACGGCAAAGATACCTTCCTGATGATCGACAAGCTCGGCACCGACAAGATGCCGCTCTTCTTCACCATGAAGGGGCGCACCGATGCGATGCTGGAAAAAGTGTCGCTGTTTAAGCCGCACTTCAGCGACCGCTTTATGCAAAAGCTGGGCAGCGCCTTCCCCGCCCATCTGCCGCCGCGCATGAAAAGCTGGCGCGATAAGTATGAACATCACCTGCTTCTGAAAATGTCAGGCGACGGGATTGCAGAAGCGCAGGCGTGGTTGGCTGAGTTCTTTAAAACGGCCGAGGGCGACTTCTTTGCCTGTACCCCGGAAGAGGGCAGCAAGGCGTTCTTACACCGCTTTGCCGCGGCGGGTGCGGCGATCCGCTATCAGGCTGTACATGCCGACGACGTGGAAGACATTCTGGCGCTCGACATCGCCCTGCGTCGCAACGATACCGACTGGTTTGAAACCCTGCCGCCGGAGATCGACAGCCAACTGGTGCATAAGCTCTATTACGGCCACTTTATGTGCTATGTCTTCCATCAGGATTACATCGTCAAAAAAGGGGTCGATGCCCATGCGCTGAAGGCGCAAATGCTGACCCTGCTGCAGGCGCGCGGCGCGCAATATCCTGCAGAACATAATGTCGGTCATGTCTATGAAGCACCGGAGGCATTAAAGCAGTTTTATCGCGAGAATGATCCAACCAACAGCATGAATCCCGGCATCGGCAAAACAACCAAGCATAAAAACTGGCAGGAAACGCCGCCAACAGCGACTATCAATATGCAAGCCACTGATCAAACCAGTTAGCCACCGTTAACCACTGTTAAGCCCTGAAAAATAGGTCTAGAGTAGCGACAGGTCGCCAGAGATACGTTTCTCTGGCTTTTTTCGCTGAGGAGCGGGCATACCATGTCGGCTATTGAAATTTCAATCGGGACTGACCTTAAAATACGCGATGCCCAGGCAGAAGACGCGCCGGCGATTACCGCCATCTATGCCTGGCACGTCCTCAACGGACGTGCATCGTTTGAAGATGTTCCCCCTACCGTCGAAGAGATGCGCCAGCGCATGAGTACGGTGGTGAGCACAGGCTTACCCTGGCTGGTGGCCATTTATCAGGGCATCGTAGTGGGTTACTGCTACGCCACCCCCTACCGCCCTCGCCCGGCCTACCGTTACACCATCGAAGAATCCATTTACGTTGAAGCCAGCACCCCCGGGCGCGGCTTTGGCAGCGCCCTGCTCAGCGCGTTAATTGCCCGCAGCGAACAAGGCCCTTGGCGGCAGATGATCGCCATCGTTGGCGACGGCCCGAATAACACCGGCTCGCTACGCCTGCACAAGAAACACGGATTTGAAGTGGCGGGACAGCTCAGAAGTGTGGGATTCAAGAAAGGTGACTGGCGCGATACGCTGATTATGCAGCGCCCGCTCAACGACGGTGACTGGACCCCGCCTGAATAATGCGGTTTTGCCGGGTAAGCGCAGCGCCACCCGGCAATAAAAGACAACTTAATCGTTTTGCGCGGTCGCCATCTGCGCGGCTTTCTGCTTTTTATAGCTCAGGGCCGCCGCCGGAACCGGCTGGGCTTTTCCGGTTTCAATCCAGGTCCGCAGGCGGCTGGCATCGGCAAAGTGGGTATATTTGCCAAACGCATCCATCACCACCAGCGCCACCGGTTTACCGTTAATGACCGTGCGCATCACCAGACAGTGGCCCGCGGCATTAGTAAAGCCGGTTTTGGTCAGCTGGATATTCCAGTTATCCCGGTAAACCAGATGGTTAGTGTTGCGGAACGGCAGCGTATAGGCCGGGTTCGAGAAGGTCGCCATCTCTTCACGGGTGGTACTGAGCTGGCCGATCAGCGGATACTGCTTGCTGGCGATCAGCATCTTAGTCAGATCCTGGGCGGTCGAGACGTTTTGAATCGACAGGCCGGTAGGCTCGACAAAGCGTGTATGGGTCATCCCCAGCGATTTGGCTTTCGCATTCATCGCCTGGATAAAGGCGTTATAGCCGCCCGGATAGTGGTGCGCCAGGCTAGCTGCCGCGCGGTTTTCCGAGGACATCAGCGCCAGCAGCAGCATGTTTTTGCGGCTGATTTCGCTGTTCAGGCGCACGCGGGAGTAGATCCCTTTCATTTCAGGCGTCTGGCTAATGTCGACGCGCAGCTTTTCATCCAGCGGCAGCCGTGCATCCAGCACCACCATCGCAGTCATTAATTTGGTGATAGACGCAATCGGGCGCACCAGATTCGGGTGGCTGGCGTAGATCACTTTGTTGGTTTCCAGATCGACAATCATTGCGCTACCGGAGGCAATTTCCGGTTGCGCCGCAGCAGTTACGGCGGCGGTTTTGGCGAGCGCGGGGGTCGCCACTGGCACAGCCAGCAACAGTGCAAGACTCAGTATAGAAATGCGGAATTTGAGCATGGTGAGATTTCTGCTAATTATTCATGCACGTAATACGTGCACCGCCCGTGCAAAGCCGTGCGCAGGGGCTGGCACAGGCATAATAGCCGCCCGAATGCCTTGCTGCCAGTAGTTAATCGTGAACAGATGCTGCATTGCTGGCTATTACACCAGCAATGCAGAGAGGTCAGAAGAGACGGTATCCATAACCCCAGAGAATAACCGTCAGCGCCAGCAGGGCTTCGAGTACCAGCACGCCAATGGCCAGGGTCGAACCCGAGAAGCTCAGGCCCTCTTCTTTGTTAATATTCAGGAAGGTCGGAATGCCGACATACAGCAGATAGCCGGTATAAAACAGCGCCAGGGTTCCTACCAGCGCACACAGCCAGACGATGGGATACAGCGCCACGATGCCGCTCAAAAACAGCGGCGTCGCCACGTAACCGGCGAACACCATGCAGTGGGCCAGCGACGGCCGCTGCGGATATTTGCGCGCCATCCAGTAAATCACGCGTCCCATCACCGCCACGCCCGCCAGCATCAAACCGTAGAACACCACGGCCAGCGCCAGTCCGGTCATCCATGAGAGTTTGACAATGGTACCGTCGTCAAAGTCCCAGCCAATTTGCGTCGTACCGATAAAGGCGCAGATCACCGGCACCGCGGCCATCATCAATACGTGGTGGGTATAATGATGACTGACCGTTTCGTTCTCGCTTCTGATAACCTGCATTTCACGATCGGGATGGGAAAAGAGTCCCCAGACATGGTTCATAACGCCCCCTTGTTGTCGGCCCGCCAGCGATATCTCAAGTATAATGCAGGCCTGCGATTATTTTCTGTACAGGCAGAAAATAGCTGATCCTGGGGGGTTACTGCGCTACGCTTATTCGATGGATATCAATGCACTGATTACACAATATGGCTATGCCGCGTTAGTGGTCGGCAGTCTGGCAGAAGGCGAAACCATCACCCTGTTAGGGGGCGTGGCGGCGCATCAGGGGCTGCTGCGTTTTCCGCTGGTAGTGGCGGCAGTAGCGCTGGGGGGCATGATCGGCGATCAACTGCTCTACTTAATTGGCATGCGCTTTGGCCCGACGATCCTGCGCCGTTTTTCCCGTCATCAGAAGAAAATCGACCGCGCCCAGCAGCTGATCCAGCGCCACCCTTATCTGTTTGTTATTGGCACCCGCTTTATGTACGGCTTTCGCATTATCGGCCCGCTGTTGATCGGTGCCAGCCGCCTGCCGCCGAAAATCTTCCTGCCGCTGAACATTGCCGGTGCCATTGCCTGGGCGCTGATCTTCACCACCTTAGGCTACGTGGGCGGCGAGGTGCTGGAGCCGTGGCTGCACTCGCTTAACCAGCACCTGCGCCACTGGATCTGGCTGGCTGTGGTGCTGGTGCTGGTTATCGCAGTCCGCCTGTGGTTCAAGCGCCGGAGTTCCCGCTAGCCGCCTACTCGGCAGGCTTAAACTGCGGGTTGGCCTGCATAAACCCACCGTCGACGATAAACGACTGTCCGGTGGTATAGCTGGCGTCGCTGTCGCACAGCCAGGCCACCAGGCTGGCTATCTCCTTGGTATATCCCGGCCGGGCCAGCGGAATATTGGGCATCGAGCCGGGCTCGATTTCACTGTCGTCCATGCCATTCATCGGCGTGGCGATGGCCCCCGGTGCGACGGCATTAACCAGTATGTTGTGCTGCACCAGCTCAATCGCCATCGATTTGGTCAGACCGCCGAGCGCATGTTTGGCGGCGGTGTAGGCGCTGGCTTCAGGCAACGGGGTGTGTTCATGCACCGAGGTAATATTCACGATCCGCCCGCCCTTCCCCTGCTTCACCATTTGCCGGGCGGCAATCTGCGAACAGAGAAACGCCCCGTCCACGTCGACGGTAAAAATCGTTCGCCACTCGTCGTAGGCCATCTCCAGAAACGGCGCTTTGGTCATCGCCCCGGCGTTGTTGACCAGCACGTCTATGCGGCCAAATCGGGCGATCAGGGTGTTGATGGCCTCGGCACCGTCCGGCAGATGACTGAGATCCAGATGGATGGCCTCTGCCCGCTGCCCCCGGGCCTCGACCTCGCGACAGGTTTTCATCGCCCCCTCTTCGTCAGAATGCCAGGTGATACCAATATCAAACCCGCGCTCCGCCAGCATCAGCGCGGTGGTTTTGCCGATCCCGGAATCGGATGCGGTAACAATTGCGACACGATGGGTTGACGCCATACTCACCTCCAGAAAACTGCAAAGAGGTAAGTATAGATAATCCTCCTGTTTTACCCGTGGTGATAGCCGCCGCCCAGTGCGGAGGTGAGCTGGAGGGTGGCATCGACATACTGCCCCTGCAGCATCAGTCCGGCGAGTTGTTCCTGCAGGGCGGGGATTTTGGCCTCGCTGACGCGCGACCCGGCAATGATCCCGGCGTTAAAGCGCGCCTGGGCCAGCGCCACGACGCGTGCGGCATCGGCTTCGACCCGCTGCTGGTGCTGGTTTTTCGCCATCAGCGTTTCCACTTCGCTGGCGCTGCGCGCCACCTGATTGACCGCCTCCACCACCGCTTTGTTGTAATTTGCCACCGACAGATTACTTTGCGCCTCGGCAATATCGAGATTGGCGTTTAACCGTCCGCTGTCAAAAATCGGCAGGGTCAGCCCAGCCGTTACGCCCATCTGCTGCGCCGAGGAGCGGAACAGATCGCTTAAGTGCAGCGCATCCTGCTGAATAAACGCCATCAGGTTCACGTCCGGATAAAACGCCGCTTTTGCTGCTTCCACCTCATTCAGGGAGGCATCGATAAACCAGTGCGCTTCCTGCAAATCCGGGCGACGGGCCAGCAGTTCGTACCCCAGCGAGGCGGGTAATTTGGTCTCTACGGCGGGCAACGCGTGCGGGGTCAGCCTCATCGACGAGCGGTGAGTGAGGGCTTCAAGACGGGCCTCAATGGCTTTCTTTTTGCCGTTGACTTCGGCCAGCCGTTCATCGGTTTTGCTGGCGTCAATATCGGTTTCAGCGCCTTCAACGGAAGAGGTGATCCCGTGCTGATACAGCTCCTGGTCGCTGCCAATAATCGCCCTCTGCTGCTGTTTGATGGTGGTTAACACCTGCCCGACGGCATCCTCGGTCTGCCACTCCCAGTACAGACGCGCTACGCTGCTGGCGAGCAGCTGCCGGGTTTGCTGCATCTCGGCATTTTGCGCATTGACCTTTCCAATGCGCGCCTCGACCTGCGCACGGTTTTTACCCCATAAATCCAGATCCCAGCCGGCGGTTAAGCCAAAGGTCCCGTTGGTGTACCACGGTCCGGTGGTGCCTGCCGCCGGATCGGTCAGCGCGAACGGCCCCATCAGCCCTTCTGCGGACATTTTTTGCCGTTCTGCATCAGCAGAAAAATCCACTTCCGGGCCATCTGCAGCCATCGCCATTTTTGCCTGCGCTTCGGCAAGGGCGATACGCTGACGGGCGATTTGCATATCCGGGGCATCGGCCTGTGCGTTGGCAACCAGCGCATTCAGCTGTGGATCGTGGAAATCCTTCCACCATTCATTTTTTGGCCATTGCCCAGCGGCCAGCCCGGTCTCTATTTTGGCGGCAGGGATCTGTGGATTAAGGGATGCGGTTGTATCGTGGCGGGGCGCACAGGCAGCCAGCAAAAGAGAGAGAGGCAAGCAAAGAGAATAAAGACTTGAACGGTTCATCACGTTATTCACACAAAAAAGAAAGATGCAAATTACGCCTGCTGCGTTGTGTTTTTTTAGGTATCGGTGGCAATCCACACTTTGTCATACCTTTACATATCCAGCAAAGGGCGGGGCCGGGGCGATTGATCAAGCAACTGACCGGCGGCTGCTACACTTAATAGCGACACAAATGCGCAGGAGAAACGAATGAAAATATTACTGTGGGTGATTCTGATTATATTTCTGATTGGGTTACTGGTAGTGACGGGCGTATTTAAGGCGATCTTTTAATATAAGGGGCCCGGTATGCTGCCGGGCCCTCTCCGGCGATTATGCTTTCAGCGATGCACCGTTTGTCGCAATCACTTCCTGATACCAGTAAAAGCTTTTCTTACGACTGCGCGCCAGGGTACCTGCGCCGCTGTCGTCACGATCGACATAGATAAAACCGTAGCGTTTAGACAGCTCTGCTTTGGATGCGCTGACCAGGTCGATCGGCCCCCAGCTGGTGTATCCCATCACCTCAACACCGTCGTCAATCGCCTCGCGCACCTGCACCAGATGGTCATTAAGGTAGCTAATACGATAATCATCCTGCACCACGCCCTCGGTGTCCGGCTTGTCTTTCGCGCCCAGACCGTTTTCGACAATAAACAGCGGCTTCTGATAGCGATCCCAGAGCACGTTGAGCAGGTTACGCAGGCCAACCGGGTCAATCTGCCAGCCCCACTCGGAGCTCGCCAGATGCGGGTTCGGCACCATGTTCAGGATATTGGCGCGGGCCTGCTGGTTCAGAGCTTCGTCAGTGGTGACGCAGCCGGTCATGTAGTAGCTGAAAGAGATAAAGTCGATGGTCGATTTCAGCGCCTCGCGATCTGCGTCGGTGACCTCCAGTTGAATGCCGTTATCACGGAAGAAGCGCAGCATGTAGCCCGGATAGGCCCCGCGGCACTGCACGTCGCCAAAGAATTGCCAGGCACGGTTTTCCTGCAGGGCTTCCAGCACATCGTCCGGCTTGCAGGTCAGCGGATAGACCAGCCCGCCCAGCAGCATGTTGCCGATTTTGCCGTCGGCGACGATCTCGTGGCAGGCTTTTACCGCCAGCGCACTGGCCACCAGCTGATGGTGGATAGCCTGATACACTTGGGCCTTGCTGCTGGTTTCCGGCAGGCCGACGCCGGTCATCGGCGCGTGCAGGGACATGTTGATCTCGTTAAAGGTCAGCCACAGCTTCACTTTGTGCTGATAGCGGGTAAAAACGGTGCGGGCATAGCGCTCGAAGAAGCCAATCACCTGACGGCTGCCCCAGCCGCCGTACTGCTGGACAAGGCCCCACGGCATTTCGTAGTGCGACAGCGTCACCAGCGGGGTGATGTTGTGCGCCGCCAGCTCGTCAAACAGCGTGTCGTAGAATGCCAGTCCGGCTTCGTTCGGCTGCTGCTCGTCGCCGTTAGGGAAGATACGCGTCCAGGCAATGGACACGCGCAGGCAGCTAAAGCCCATTTCGGCGAACAGTTTGATGTCCTCCGGGTAGCGATGGTAGAAATCGATCGCCACGTCTTTGATGCCGCTGTCGCCCGCGACGCGCTCAACCACCTGACCAAACACGCCCTGCGGCTGGACGTCCGAGGTGGACAGGCCTTTGCCATCTTCCAGATACGCGCCTTCTACCTGATTCGCGGCAACTGCCCCGCCCCACAAGAAATCATTTGGGAAAGTTTTCATTACGTTCTCCTGTTATTGATGGCTGACGCAGAGTAACGGCGTACCGGCCTGGACGGCCGTTGCCGCCACGGTCACCACATCGCGATACTCGTCGCTGTTACTGATAATAATCGGGGTCGCCAGGGAGTATCCGGCATCGATAATGGCCTGGCGATCGAACTCCAGCAGCAGATCTCCTGGCTGAACTTTGTCACCCACCTTCACGTGGGCGGTAAACGGTTTGCCCTCGAGCTTGACGGTGTCGATCCCGACGTGGATCAGCACTTCGATACCGCTGTCGCTCAGCAGGCCGATGGCATGTTTAGTGGCGAACAGCGAGGCCACTTCTCCGGCAAAGGGCGCAATCACCTTGTTGTCCGAGGGAATAATCGCCGCGCCGCTGCCGAGCAGGCCGCTGGCAAAAGTGGCATCCGGGACCTGATCCAGTGCCAGTACGGTACCGGTCATCGGTGACAGAACATCGTTTTCACCCGCGGTGACGGCGACCGGCGTGGCCTCTGCCGCGCGGCCCGGCATCCCGGCCACCAGCGTCATTACGCAGCTCAGTACCAGCGCCACCAGGGTGCCGATAATGCCGCCCCACAGGGTGGCGTCCACCCCGCCCGGCGGGATCATCTGCGCCACGGTAAAGATATTGGCAAAACCGAACGAGTAAACGTGGGTATCGCTAAAGCCGACAATCGCGCCGCCAATGGCACCCGCCACGCAGCCAAAGATAAACGGACGACGCAGCGGCAGGTTTACGCCATACACTGCCGGTTCGGTGATGCCGAAGATCCCCGCCGTCACCGAGGAGCCCGCCAGCATCTTCTGCCGCGCATCGCGGCTGCGCAGGAACACGCCCAGTGCGGCCCCCACCTGGCCAAACACCGCCGGTAACAGCATCGGCAGCATGGAGTCATGACCCAGTACCGCAAGGTTGTTGATCATTAGCGGCACCAGCCCCCAGTGCAGGCCGAAGATCACGCACACCTGCCACAGCGCACCCATCGCCGCACCCGCCAGCCACGGGGCCAGCACGTAAATCCACTGGTAGCCGTTGGCCAGCAGCTGGCTCAGCCAGGTGGCGATCGGGCCAATCACCAGGAAGGTGAGCGGCACGGTGACGGCTAAGCAGATTAGCGGGGTAAAGAAGTTTTTCATCGACGACGGCAGGCGCTTCGCGCTCTGCTTTTCAAGCCAGCAGCTGACCCATGCGGCAAGGATTATCGGGATCACCGATGAGCTGTAGTTAAACCAGGTCACCGGTATGCCGAGGAAGGCTTCCCCCACCGCGCCCGCCTGCTGGCTGGCCTCGAAGGCCTTAATCATCACCGGATGGATCAGCGCCCCACCAATCATCATGGTGATAAACGGATTGCCGCCAAACTTCTTACCGGCGGTGTAGCCCAGCACCATCGGGAAGAAGAAGAACAGTGCATCGCTGGCGGCAAACCAGATTTTGTAGGTGCCGCTGTCGGTGCTTAACCAGCCGCAGACCACCGCCAGTGCCAGCAGCCCTTTCAGGATCCCCGAGGCGGCCAGGATACCGATAAACGGCGTAAAAATGCCGGAAACAATGTCGATTAAGCGCCCGAAGAGGCTGCCTTTATCGCCGCTGTCATCGGCAACGGGGGTGTCATCGCTGAGACCCGCTTCACCGCGCACCGCCTGCCAGACGTCGTGCACGTGGTTACCAATGACCACCTGGAACTGGCCACCGCTTTCGACCACCATGATCACGCCAGGATTTTTCTTTAGCCCTTCGGCGTCCGCTTTTTGGTTCTCTTTCAATTTAAAGCGCAGCCGGGTGGCGCAATGAACCAGACTGACGATGTTCTCTTTGCCGCCCACATGGCCGAGAATATCTTTCGCCAATGCTTGATATTCCATCTCGATTTCCTTCTTCACTGCCCGCAGGCAGGGTTTGACTGAGTCGTAAAAATAAAAAAACCCGAGAACAGCGCCCTTTCGGGTGCCGCGCTCAGGTTTTGCCTGCGTTATGCAGTAACAATCCAGATTATTGGAGCTTAACGCCCCTCTTTTCTCACCCGTTCGATATGAATGGCGAGGAACATAATTTCTTCGGTTGTCAGCTCACGCTGATAACTTTTTTGCAGATGCTGCGCGATTTTCTCTGCGCATTTCCACGCTTTCGCGTAGTTGTCTTTTACCGCCGTGTGCAGCGAGACGTCGTCGTCTTGCACCACCGTGCGGGTCAGCATCCGCTGGGCAAAGAACTTCAAATGGGTGACAAAGCGCTGATAGCTCAGGGACTCTTCGTCATACTCCAGCTGGAGCTGATACTTCACCAGCTGCAGGATCTCCTGCATCACGCGGGTGACGTGCATCACTTCCGGCATTTCGCTGTTTAACTGGGCGGTGACCAGATGCAGCGCGATAAACCCGGCTTCATCTTCGGCTAACTCCACCTCCAGCCGTTTGGCGATAATGGCCCGCGCTTCCTGGCCCAGCTCAAACTCTTTCGGGTACAGGCGTTTGATATCCCACAGCAGTACGTTCTTGATCGCCAGCCCCTTTTTCTGCCGCTCAATCGCAAAGTAGCAGTGGTCGGTTAAGGTGATGTACAGACTCTCCTGCAATTTCCCCAGTCGCTGCGCCGCCAGCCCGATAATGCGGTCGCAGGTGGTCATCACTTCAAGGGGAATTTGACTGAGTAACTCCCCCAGGCGATGTACCAGTTCGTTGCTTTTCAGCGCGAACACTTTTTCTACTTTCTCTTTATCCAGACGCTCACCGACGCGCTTCTGAAAGGCCAGCCCACGGCCCATCACTACCTGCTCGCACCCGTGCTCATCCTGAACAACCACCACGTTATTATTAAGAATTTTGGCGATTATCATCGGAACCCCAGAAACAAAAAAACCTGACCCCCGGTGTTAGCCAGAAATCAGGTTTTGCCTGCCGCAGCAGTAACAATCCAGTTCTGGCACTCTATCACTTTCATTCGCAGCCTCAACGTATCACCGATAAAAACGTGATACAGATCGCTGTTCAGCCGGTCAAAAGGTCACAACGGTCTTCAGTTCGGTCACCCACGCATCCTGCGTTTTTGCCACCCCGCCTGGATGGTGCCAGTACTGGATGCCAGGCTGCAGCTCAAGCCACTTCACCGGGCGGAAGCGGTAATAGAATTCGCCGTTCAGCGAGTGGCCCGGCACCGGATGGTACGCCGGATTGTTGTAGTCAGTGACGCCGCTCAGGGTGTTCATTTCGCGCTGGTTGCGGGCGTACTGGTTGCTCATGTCAATCCACGTCAGACCAAAGCCAATCCAGTCTTCCGGGCGGGCGTCGAACAGGCCGCGATAGCGCAGCGAGCCCGCGTACACGGAGTGCATGTAGTTGCTGCGCTGATCCGAGAGGCTCATGCTGAAGGAGCTGCTCAGGCCACGGTTCGGATCGTCCTGATGGCGGGTCAGCTGCTGGTTAAACCCGGCGTACATAAACCAGGTGTCATCGTGTTCGGCATAGCCGTTCGGATCGCTGGCCCCTGCCCCACCGGATTTGCCTGTGTACAGATCGCGCTGCGGGGCGTTGGTGTACAGCACGCCAAGGTTGTACGCTCCCGGCAGACCGAAAATCTGCGGACGCGCTTCAATTTCCAGCGGCAGCAGCACCCCTTTGCTGCCCTTCGTCGACCAGCTCCATGCGTGATTACGGCTGGAGGCATCCGGATTCTGCTCCATCACCCCGCCCTTCAGGGTGACGGTCGGCGTGATTTTGTATGCCAGGGTGGTGCCCCAGGTGTGGACATTCCAGTTGTTCCAGGTCAGCGAGTTCGCCGATTTACCGCCACACTGGGACAGCATCTGGAAATCGCAGGGGATAATCTGATCGAAGGTTTGCACCTTGTTCATCATCCCGATACGCCAGGTCAGACGGCGATCGTCAAAGCTGCGCGCAAAGGTCAACCAGCCCAGCCGGGTGATGGACTGGCCACCCCAACTCTCCTGGGTCAGATCGTTGAAGTTGACCCGCGGATCCTGCACCCGCCGAGTGGTGAGATCGTCGTTGTGGTTTCGGTTGACGATGTTGCCTTCGATACGCGCATCCGCAATGCCGGTCCAGCGCTCCAGATCCTGGTTGAAGGTCAACGCGAACTGGTCGATGTAGGCGACGCGCGGATCGTGGTTATAGCCTCCGCCGCCATTCCATGCGATTTCGTTCAGATAGCCGAGGTTATAGGTAAAACCGTTGTCACTGAGGATGTTGCGGATGCCGAGCATCTCGCCCAGAATTGGGTCCGGCGGCGCTTCGAAGCCGAGCACCGTGCCATTCCACTCCTGCGCCATTGCCAGCGGTGATGAGACGAGGAAAGCCAGCGCGCAGGCTGTTAAGCGGGTGTATTTTTGTGCCATCATTTAAACCTGTGATTGAGTATTTAGGGCGTAATCGGTCGCAGGCAATTTATATATTGCCCGTCGGATTTTCTTTATTTCAGGTAATAGCTATCCCTGCGGCATTGAATAACCACAAAAAGGGATCGAAATGTCAGTCTGTATTTAGCGTTACGGCAATTTTTTATCCTGCGTATTCTGTTGAGTAAATAACAGGCAAAAAAAAACCTAAGCGCTCCACAGCGGATGAGGCCGTGGAACGCTTAGGTTTTGCCTGGTAACCAGTAACAACCCTGCGTAATAAAACCCGGGCACCTTAACACCATCGCGCCCGGTTGCAAACCGTGAATGCTTTATTATCTAAAAAAGTGTGAGCGGTTTAACGCTTATTATTTTGACTGGATCACCCGCGCAATATCTGCCGAGGTCTGCAGGGTGCGGATCTCCTGGAATAACCCCAACGCCTCGTCGTACTCTTTACGCAAATAACTGAGCCACTGCTTAATGCGGGCAACGTGATATAACCCGGTATCGCCCTGTTTTTCGAGGCGGGAATACTTCTTCAGCAGGGTCACCACTTCTGGCCAGGGCATGCGCGGTTCGTTGTATTTAATCACCCGACTGAGGTTGGGCACATTCAGCGCCCCGCGACCAATCATCACCGCATCGCAGCCGGTTTGTTGCATACAGGCTAGCGCGCTCTCGCGATCCCAGATTTCGCCGTTCGCCACCACCGGAATGGTCAGCCGCTGGCGGATTTGGGCAATGGCCTGCCAGTTAATGCGCTCAGCTTTATAGCCATCTTCTTTGGTGCGCCCGTGGACCACCAGCTCGCTGGCCCCCGCCTGCTGCACCGCGTCGGCAATTTCAAACTGCCGGTCGCCGCTGTCCCAGCCCAGACGAATTTTAACCGTCACCGGCAGATGGCCAGGCACCGCCTCGCGCATCGCTTTGGCACCGCGATAGATAAGCTCCGGATCTTTTAACAGCGTGGCCCCGCCGCCGCTGCCGTTAACCATTTTCGACGGGCAGCCGCAGTTGAGATCCACCCCCCAGGAGCCGAGTTCAACCGCACGGGCGGCGTTTTCCGCCAGCCACTCGGGATATTGCCCCAGCAGTTGAATGCGCACCAGCGTGCCGGAGGAGGTCCGGCTCTGGCGATGCAGCTCCGGGCAGAGCCTGTAAAACGATTTTACCGGCAACAACATATCCACCACCCGTAAGAACTCGGTGATGCAGTGGTCATAATCGTTAACGTCGGTTAGCAGCTCACGCACCAGCGAATCGAGCACGCCTTCCATCGGTGCCAGTAATACACGCATATCAGTACCCGTAAAAAAAGACGCGCTATAGTAGCCGCAACCGCGAAAGGTGGAAAGCCTCAGGATCAGAGGAAAATGCGCGACAGCTTAGTCGGGGATCGTCTCTTCGGGGCGCAGCGTCAGCACTTCAAATCCTTCCTCAGTGACGGCGATGGTGTGTTCCCATTGCGCAGAGAGCTTTTTGTCACGGGTGACGACCGTCCAGCCGTCTTTTTTGGTTTTGATGCGGCTGTCGCCCTGGTTGATCATCGGTTCGATGGTGAACACCATTCCCGCCTGCAGCACCGTGCCCTCGCCTGCTTTCCCGTAGTGCATCACCGGTGGCTCTTCGTGCATCTCTTTGCCAATACCGTGCCCGCAATATTCCCTCACCACGCTGTAGCCCTGGCTTTCAACGAACGACTGGATGGCGTGGCCGATGTCGCCAAGCGTCGCGCCCGGTTTAACGACCTTGATCCCTCTCCACATCCCTTCATAGGTTGTCTTCACCAGCCTGCGGGCCAGCGGCGAAACGTCGCCAATAAGGTACATTTTACTGGAGTCAGCAATCATGCCCGCATTCTCGAGGGTAATGTCGACGTTAACGATGGCACCCGATTTAAGGTGTTCAGAGGCCTTCGGGATCCCGTGGCACACCACCTCATTCACCGAGGTGTTCAGCACATACGGAAAGTCATACTGCCCTTTGCTGGCGGGGCGAGACTGAAGTTGATCAACGATGAATGCCTCTGCGCGATCGTTGATCTCCATGGTAGTTACGCCAGGTTTAATCACGTCGTCCAGCATAGTGAACACCGACGCCAGCAGTTCGCCAGCATGGCGCTGACGCGCCAGTTCATCCGCCGTTTTAATGAGAATTGATGGCATTGATCACCTCCAGTAAACGGTCGGAACCGGATTTCAGCATCATCATCTTTATTTGTTGATGGTTAAGGTCCGGGTAGAGTTCGCTCATCATGCCAAGACGGATCCAGTATTCCGCCTGCGCGTTGACCGAACGCGACATGGCTTTGCTGGCATCACGAATGTCGTCGTGCAGCAGATCGGAGATTTTTACGATGCCCATATATATGTTCCATTACGATTCATATATGAATCGTATAATGATAGTGCAGCATTGTCACCCCCCTGTTTGGGGAAATGCCCGACGTTCCAGAAAGTAATGTCTGGTATGCTCAAAAGTCATGATGTGATCCGTAGCACGGTTTCAATTTTAATTGTATGATGAATGCGTTTCATCAAGGGCTTTCACAATGAAAAAATCACTGATGGTCGTCTGGCAATATTTGCGCGCGTTCGTCCTTATTTATGCCTGCCTGTATGCAGGTATTTTTCTCGCCTCGCTGCTGCCCATTACTATTCCCGGCAGCATTATCGGGATGCTGATCCTGTTTGTGCTGCTGGCGCTGCAAATCCTGCCGGCAAACTGGGTTAAGCCCGGCTGCTCTGTGCTTATCCGCTATATGGCGCTGCTGTTCGTGCCCATCGGCGTGGGCGTGATGCAGTATTACGATCTGCTGAGCGCACAGTTTGGCCCGATCTTTGTTTCCTGCACTATCAGTACGCTGGTGGTGTTTTTAGTGGTGAGCTGGAGCACGCATCTGGCGCACGGGGAGCGTAACGTGGTGGGTCAGAAAGGACAGAAAAAATGATGGCCAATATCTGGTGGTCGCTGCCCCTCACCCTGGCAGTGTTCTTTGCCGCCCGCAAACTGGCGGTGCGCCTGAAGTTCCCGCTGCTTAACCCGCTGCTGGTGGCGATGGTGGTGATTATCCCGTTCCTGCTGCTGACCGGCATTTCTTACGCGAAATACTTCCAGGGCAGCAAGGTGCTTAACGATCTGCTGCAGCCTGCGGTCGTGGCGCTGGCATTTCCGCTGTATGAGCAACTGCATCAGATTCGCGCCCGCTGGAAATCGATCATTACCATCTGCCTGGTCGGCAGCGTGGTGGCGATGATCACCGGCACCTCGGTAGCGCTGCTGATGGGTGCAACGCCAGAAATCGCGGCCTCTATTTTACCTAAATCGGTCACCACGCCTATCGCCATGGCGGTGGGCGGCAGTCTCGGCGGCATCCCGGCAATCAGCGCCGTGTGCGTGATTTACGTCGGTATTCTTGGCGCAGTGCTGGGCCACACATTGCTGAATGCGATGCGCATCCGCACCAAATCGGCCCGTGGTCTGGCGATGGGGACCGCCTCGCACGCCCTCGGCACCGCTCGCTGCGCAGAGCTGGATTATCAGGAAGGTGCTTTTAGCTCGCTGGCGCTGGTGATCTGCGGGATCATGACCTCACTGATTGCCCCGTTCCTGTTCCCGATTATTCTGGCGGTCGTGGGCTAAAATTTGCGACGTGTCGCGCAATTTTCATTTGAGTTTCATAAGTTGCACACATAATGAGATCAGGATCACATATAAAGCCTTAACGGCTCCGTACACTACTGATCCATTAACCCTTATGAGGCAACGCCATGCATCCCCGTTTTCAATCAGCTTTCGCTCAGCTTGCAGAGAATTTGCAATCAGCCCTGGCCCCGGTTCTGGCGGATGCACACTTTCCTGCCCTGCTCACCGCTGTTCAGGTTGCCGGACTGAAACAAGCCACGGATCTGGATGATGACGCGCTGTCCTTCGCGCTGCTGCCGCTGGCGGCTGCCTGCGCCCGCGCCGATCTGTCCCATTTTAACGTTGGCGCAATTGCGCGCGGCGTCAGTGGCACCTGGTACTTCGGCGGTAATATGGAGTTCCTCGGGGCGACCATGCAGCAGACCGTGCACGCCGAGCAAAGCGCGATCAGTCATGCCTGGCTGCGCGGCGAAAAAGCCCTGCAGGCCGTGACCGTCAATTACACCCCTTGCGGCCACTGCCGTCAGTTTATGAACGAGCTGAACAGTGGTTTGCAGTTGCGTATCAACCTGCCCGGTCGCGACCCGCACACACTGGCCGATTATCTGCCGGACGCATTCGGTCCCAAAGATCTGGAGATTAAAACCCTGCTGATGGACGAGCAGGATCATGGCTATGCACTGACCGGCGATGAGCTGGCGCAGGCAGCAATCCAGGCCGCCAACATGTGTCATGCGCCGTACAGCAACTCGCCAAGCGGTGTGGCACTGGAGTGCCGCGATGGCCGCATCTTTACCGGCAGCTATGCCGAGAATGCCGCCTTTAACCCGACCCTGCCGCCATTGCAGGGGGCACTGAACCTGCTCAGCCTCAACGGCTACGACTATCCGGACATCCAGCGCGCCATTCTGGCAGAAAAAGCCGATGCGCCGCTGATCCAGTGGGATGCCACCGCCGCCACGCTGCGTGCGCTGGGTTGCACCAGCGTTGACCGCGTTTTATTGGCGTAATATTTGCCGCGGGCAGAAATGCCCGCAGATCTGATGAAAATCCCTCCAGTTGAACCGCCGTTTCTTGCGCTTACCAGGCGGGTAAAGTAGCCTGATTGAAATTTCATCTTTGGTACGAGTCATCTGTATGTTAAAGCGCATGTTTTACAGCCTGTTTGTCCTGATCGGCATCGTGCTGTTGACTGCGTTGGCGCTTGACCGCTGGATGAGCTGGAAAACGGCCCCTTATATCTTTGATGACCTTCAGGATTTACCCTACCGCCAGGTGGGCGTGGTGCTCGGCACCGCCAAGTATTACCGCACCGGGGTTATCAATCAGTATTATCGCTATCGCATTCAGGGCGCACTCAACGCGTACAACAGCGGCAAAGTGAATTATCTGCTACTGAGCGGCGACAACGCGCTGCAAAGCTACAATGAGCCGGTCACGATGCGAAAAGATTTGATTGCCGCGGGCGTCGATCCAGAAGATATCGTGCTCGACTATGCCGGATTCAGAACCCTCGATTCTATCGTGCGCACGCGTAAGGTATTTGATACCAACGATTTCATCATCATCACCCAACGCTTTCACTGCGAGCGCGCGTTGTTCATCGCCCTGCACCGGGGGATTCAGGCCCAGTGTTATGCCGTCCCATCGCCAAAAGATATGCTTACCGTCCGGGTGCGTGAATTTGGCGCGCGTCTGGGCGCGCTGGCCGACCTGTATATCTTTAAACGCGAACCGCGCTTCTTAGGGCCGCTGGTGTCAATCCCGCCGGTCACTGAAGTGCCGGAAGATGCCCAGGGGTATCCCGCGGTCACGCCAGAGCAGTTGCTGGAGCAGCAGAAATAGACATCCACATCAAATCATAATGAGTGATATTTCACGCATCAGACAAAATGTTCATCGCCGTGCTGCGCTCTTAACATAAAAAAACCCGCTCGATATGAGCGGGTTTTGTCAGCTACAGGATGATTACTTCTTACGCGCGTACTTCAGGGAATCCAGTGCCACGGCGAAGATGATGATTCCGCCTTTAATAATGTACTGCCAGTACGGGTTGACGCCGATATAGGTCAGACCGTAGTTGATAACGGTGAAGATGATAACACCGGTCACCACGCCCAGAACGGTACCCACGCCGCCGCTGAAGGACACACCACCCACGACGCACGCGGCAATCGCATCCAGTTCATACATAAAGCCGAGGTTATTCGTCGCTGAGCCGATACGACCCGCTTCCAGCAAACCACCGAACGCGTAGAACACACCTGACAGGGCATAGATCACCAGCAGGTTCAGCGCAACGTTAACACCTGATACTTTCGCCGCTTCCGGGTTACCGCCGATAGCGAAGATATTTTTACCGAAGCGGGTTTTGTTCCACAGCACCCAAACAAAGGCTACCGCAATCAACGCGTAGAAAGTGATGTACGACAGGCGGAAGCTGCCCAGCGCGATAAAGCCCTGCGCAAAGGTCGAGAAGCCGCTGTCAAAGCCGGAAATCGGGGATGCACCCACGAAGTCGTAGTACAGGGAGTTGATACCGTAAACGATGATCATCGTACCCAGGGTGGTAATGAACGGGGTCACGTTCAGATAGGCGATGATGATGCCGTTTACCAGACCGATGATGGCACCAATGGCGCAAACAATCAGGACCACCACGATAATCGGCATGGTCGCCATTTCCGGGAACACCTTGTTGGCGTTTTCCATCGACTGCAGCAGCGTTGCCGCAACCACCGCGGCCAGGCCGACCTGACGACCGGCTGACAGGTCAGTACCTTGGGTGACAATCAAACCGGCCACGCCGAGGGCGATAATAATACGTACAGAAGACTGCGTCAGAATGTTACTGAGGTTCAGCAGACTTAAGAATGTAGGGTCCTGGAAAATAATAATGGCCAGCAGCACCAAAAGAACAACGTAAAGACCGCCTTCTTTCAGGTAAGTGAGAAAACTTTTTTGATTCAACGCACTCATGAGGAGCCCCTAATCTTAAAGGTGCAAAGACGCAAGACGCAAAATTTCGTTTTGCGTAGTCGTTTTGGTGTCAACAATTCCGGCAACGAGACCATTGCTCATTACCAGAATACGGTCTGTGATCCCTAACAATTCCGGCATTTCGGAAGAAATAATAATGATCCCTTTATCTTTCTTGGCCAGCTCTGCAATCAGCTGATAAATCTCAAACTTTGCCCCCACGTCAATACCACGAGTAGGTTCATCCAGCATTAAAATTTCCGGCTGGGTTAACAGCCAGCGCCCGATAATAACCTTTTGTTGGTTACCTCCGGACAGCGAGCCAATTTGCGTACGGTGCCCTGGGGTTTTTACGCGCATAGAATCGATTACCCACTGGGTATCGCTCTTCATACGGGAATTATCCAGCAGACCGATTTTATTTTTATAATTGTGAATATTAGAAATTAAGGAGTTAAAGTTAATATCCAGATAAGCATAAATACCGGTTGAGCGACGCTCTTCGGTTACCAGCGCAAAGCCGTGGTTAATGGCTTCGTTGGCGTTATGGTTATTAATCTTTTTACCGTGCAGGGTAATTGTCCCGCCCGATTTCTCGCGAATACCGAACAAGGTTTCGACGATATCAGTACGTTTGGCCCCCACCAGACCGGCAATCCCGAGGATTTCGCCTTTGTGCAGGTCGAACGAAATATCGCGAATTGAAGGCTGGCGCAACGAGGTCAGGTTGCGAACTTCCAGAATGACTTCACCCGGTTTGTTCTCTTTTGTCGGGAAGCGCTGGTTCAGGGAACGGCCGACCATCATGGCGATGATCTTGTCCATGTCCAGCCCTTCCAGTGGCTGCGTGGCAATCCACTGGCCATCACGCAGAACCGTGATTTCATCACACAGCTGGAAGATCTCTTCCATCTTGTGCGAAATATAAACGATGCCGCAACCGCGCTCTTTCAGCTTACGAATAATGGTGAACAGGTGGTTCACCTCTTTCTCCGTCAGAGAAGATGTTGGCTCGTCCATAATAACGATTTTGGCGTTATAGGAGAAAGCCTTGGCGATTTCGATCATCTGCATCTGTGAAACGGATAACGTACCGACGCGGGCCCGCGGATCGATATCAATATCCAGTTCATCGAAAATAGCTTTCGTGTCTTGATACATTTTGTCCTGATCGACAAACAGGCCTTTGGTCGGATAACGACCCAGCCACATATTGTCCATAACAGAACGCTGCAGCACCAGGTTAAGTTCCTGGTGAACCATCGACACCCCATTTTCCAGTGCTTCTTTGGCGGAATGGAAATCGATCTCTTTCCCCTGAAAAACAATGCTGCCAGAATCTTTTTGATAGATCCCAAATAAGCATTTCAATAATGTTGATTTACCCGCGCCGTTCTCCCCCATTAATGCATGAATGGAGTGAGGCCGTACTTTTAAATTAACATTATCCAGTGCTTTAACCCCGGGAAAGGACTTGTTGATGTTGCTCATTTCCAACAAGAATTCACCGGACGACTGAGTAGTTGTGCTGACCATAATTATACCTTATCGGCCTCGCAGATCGCGTAATAAAAGGGCGCAGAATCTGCGCCCAGGGAGTGCTAAAACTTATTTGCTGGTGAACTGCGCCAGGTTTTCTTTATCTACGCCAACGTACGGTACGCGAACAATTTTGTTCTCGATTTTCCAGTTAGTACCGTCAGCAGCGCCTTTGCCATCTGCCAGGTTTTTCGCCAGATCGAAGGTCGCTTTCGCCTGGTTGTTGGCATCGTTCAGCACGGTACCGGCCATTGCACCAGATTTAACCAGTGACAGCGCTTCAGGCAGGGCATCCACACCAAAGACCGGAATAGAGGATTTGTTGTGTGCTTTCAGTGCTTCGATTGCGCCCATTGCCATTGCATCGTTGTTAGCGATAATCACTTCGATTTTGTTAGCATTTGGGCCGGACAGCCAGGCGTCCATCTTGTCTTTCGCCATCGCGGTGTCCCACATTGCGGTATCTAAAGCCAGCTGCTGGGTTTTGAGACCCTTGTCGTTCAGCTCTTTGATAACGTAAGTGGTACGGGCTTCAGCATCCGGGTGGCCCGGCTCGCCTTTCAGCAGTACGAACTGAATCTGACCGTCTTTGTTCAGGTCCCAGTTCGGGTTTGCCGCCCAGTGTTTAGCAATCAGGTCGCCCTGAATAATGCCGGATTCTTTAGAGTCGGTACCCACGTAGAAGGCTTTATCGTAGCTATCCAGCGCTTTACGGGAAGGCTCTTTGTTGAAGAACACGATTGGCACATTCTGGCCACGCGCTTTATCGATAACGGTGCCTGCAGCAGCCGGGTCAACCAGGTTGATGGCCAGTGCTTTCACGCCTTTAGCCAGCAGAACGTCGATCTGGTCGTTCTGTTTGGACTGGTCGTTCTGGGAGTCATTCATCAGCAGCTGAATGTCTGGTGATGCTTTACCTTCTTTCTCAATTGCTTTACGTACAACAGACATGAAGTTGTCGTCGTATTTATAGATAGTCACACCAATACGGGTATCTGCAGCGTGCGCAGCCGCCCCAAAAAGCATACTTGCCATCACAGCAGACAGAGCCAACACCTTCTTATTCATGATATCTCCGGTTTTTATGCAGGGTAGTTTGTGTGAATAACGATCGGCAGGCAGCATGTTAATGAAACGTTAATGCCGGCCGAAGTCCACTTATAAAATTTCTATCTTCCTTGGTCGGTAACGCTCCAGAATGCGTTTTTTTGGTTGTTTCACGTACCTTGGCTATAGTGAAAGTGATTAATCACCGTTACATAGCGTTTCAGTCTCTAAAACGCTGACATCATAGACAGCGCCTTGTTAAGATACTGTGAATTTACTCACAGATTGAAAACGGTTACATCACCTCGCATTATCAGTTAGTGATCGGAGCCACAATTTGCCGAATGGCAACCGAGTGGCGACGCACTAAAGTCGGCATGAAACAGTGTGTTGCGTTGATATCCAGCATCCCTGCCGCGCCCTGTAACGCCAGTTCAGTGGCCAGCCGCGCCATAGAGGCGATCGGGTAACGCACGGTCGTTAGCTGCGGGTCGGTGTAACGGGCAATCGGGATATCATCGAAACCAATCAATGACAAATGCTGTGGCACCGCAATGCCGTTGTCTTTTAACGCAGTCAATGCCCCTGCGGCCATGCTGTCGTTGTAGGCAAAGACCGCCGTTAGCTGCAGATTACGTCCGAGCAGCTCCACCATCGCGGCTTCCCCGCCCTGCATATCCGGCGCACCGGTGCCAATCCAGCTTTCGGAGGCGGTGATCCCCTGCTCCAGCAGCGCTTTCTGCCAGCCTTCACGGCGCATGTCGTCATCCTCAACCCGGTGGCTGGACGCCAGATATCCGATGCGCTGATGGCCGTTATTGACCAGCATCCGCGTCGCCATCATCGCGCCGCTGACGTTATCAAGGCAGACGCAGCGATGGGCGAAGCCGGGCACAATGCGGTTAATCAGCACCATGCCGGGGATCTGCCCCATCAGCACCGACAGCTCTTCGTCGCTTAAGGCTTTGGAGTGGACAATCAGTGCGTTACAGCGCTGGCGGATCAGCACCTCAATAGCATTGCGCTCTTTTTCCGCCTCGTGATAGCTATTGCCAATCAGCACATATTTATTGTGCTCCTGGGCAACCATATCGACGGCTTTCACCAGCGCGCCAAAGAAGGCGTCCGATACATCCATCACCACCACACCGATGGTATCGCTCATCTGGGTCGCCAGCGCCTGCGCGTTGGCATTAGGGCGATAGCCCAGCGCCGTGACTGCTTTCATCACGGACTCGCGCGTTTCCGGGCTGACCAGCGCACTATTGTTCAATACTCTGGAGACCGTGGCGACAGAGACGCCCGCCTGACGGGCGACGTCACGAATGGTGATCATATTCACCACACTTATTTAATTTGCAGCAGCTCACAGACACCCCCTGTGTTTAGCAAGGTGACTATTCTGGCAGCGAGAAGGCAGCGACTACGTGAAGAAGCTCACAACGATGAAAACGGTTACATCCGTTTTGTTAATGATTGTGATCTGGATCGTTATCCGGATGTATTGTTTGATGATACCCCTGAAGCACGTGCGGTTAATTGCCGCCAGCACCATTCGAGGGGGCCCTGGCGGAAGTAGCGTAGCCAGAGAACAGAGAAGAGGATGTTCGCCAGCCAGACCAGCGGGACAAAGGCCAGCAGCTGCAGACGGTCAAAATGCATAAACAGGCCGAGATGGTAAAACAGCGTCGTGCAGATAAGCGTTTGTAAAATGTAGTTACTCAGCGCCATTCGTCCGACGCAGGCAATCGCCATCACCAGCCTGAAGCGACTGAGCTGTGGCCAGAAGCCGTAAATTAACGCAGCATAGCCGATGGTCTGGAACGGCGCGCTCAGTTCGCGCGGGGCCTGCAGTAAAAAGGCGCACCAGCGGTAATCCCAGTTGAGCTGCCACTGCGCAATCACCGCTGGCAGGTTAATCACCAGCCCAATCAACACCAGCCAGAGGCCGGTGCGTCGATAGTGGCGCAGGCTGAATTCGCCCCTCAGCCAGCCGGTACGCATCAACGACGCGCCGATCAGCATCATCCCCGCCAGCTGCCAGCCATACTGTGCCCCAAGGGCCAGCAGATTGCTGCCCAGCATATCGATGCGGTTGCTGGCCGCTTCCATGCCGCCACCCAACTTCCAGAACTGTTCGTACTGCAGGTTTGCTGCATCCGGCACCCACGAACGGTTGGTGGAGCCGCCAGAGATCATCCCCAGCAGCAGTAAAATAGCGACGCCGATGACAAACAGCACCACGCCGGTGTTGAACAGATTTTTGACATCATGAGCATCGCGAATGATGCGCCAGCAGATCAGACCCACCAGCCCGTAGGCCAGCAGAATATCGCCATCCCAGAAGAAGATCCCATGGATGAAACCGAGCAGCACCAGCAGCGAAAGCCGGGCCTGGATCCAGCGTTTGCCGCGTTTGAGTAACAGCTGGAGCCCTGCGCCAAACAACAGGGCAAACAGGGTCAGGAATTTGACCTGGGCGAACAGATCCAGCACAGCCCATGTCCAGGCATCGCGCAGAGTGATGTCGCCATACCAGGCGGGGTTTAGATAGGCGGCCTTCGGCAAACCGAAGGCGCTAATATTGAGTAGCAGAATACCCAGAATCGCGACGCCACGGACGAAATCCAGCGTGACATTTCTTTCCATGTACTCTGCCCTGACGATCAGTTGTGGTGACGCACGGCGCGCAGGAACTCCTGGCGGGTGTTCTGGCTGGATTTAAACAGGCCGCCCAGCGAGGTGGTGGTGGTGGCGCTGGTCGCATCACGAATGCCGCGCGCTTTCACGCAGTAATGCACTGCATCAATCGATACCGCCACGTTGTTGGTGCCGAGCAGCGTTTGCAGCGCGATCAGGATCTGCTGAGTTAAACGCTCCTGAACCTGCGGACGCTGGGCAAAGAACTGCACGATACGGTTAATTTTCGACAAACCAATGACCGCCTCTTTGGGGATATAGGCCACCGTCGCTTTGCCGTCGATAGTCACAAAGTGATGCTCGCAGGTGCTGGTCAGGGTGATATCGCGCACGGTCACCATCTCATCAACCTTCATTTTATTTTCAATGACGGTGATTTTTGGGAAATTAGCGTAATCCAGCCCGGAGAAGATCTCATCGACGTACATTTTGGCGATGCGACGCGGGGTCTCCATCAGACTGTCATCGCTCAAATCGAGATTCAGCAGCTGCATGATTTCGGTCATATGCCCGGAAATAAGACGTTTACGTGTTTCGTTGTCCAGATCCTGAACCGGTGGACGCAACGGGGTTTCAAGGCCGTGCGCAACCAGCGCTTCGTGGACAAGGGCTGCTTCTTTACTCATTGATGACATTCTGTTCTCCTGCAGGTGTGGCGCTCTTCTGCCCTCCGTGGGGCAAAATGTGCACTTATTGTGCGTGAGGCGGCGAGCATAATCCAGTATTCACCGCGATAATTAATACGATTGCCGTTACCTTTCAACGTGACGCCGCCAGACCAGCCCGCCCGCGATAAAAAGGGCAATGCCGGCGAGGCCCAGCGCGGGCTCAAGCCTGTGCATCAGCCAGCTCGACAACGCCGAGGTCATCGGGCCAATCAGTTGCCCGACGGCATAGCCGGTGGTGAGCAATCCGGCCATATAGCGCGTGTGGTTCGGGGCCAGTTCGCGACCGTACAACAACGATAGCTGCACCGCGCATAAAAATCCTCCGCCCACCAGCAATGCACCGGTCACCAGACCGGCCATCCCCGGCAGCAGCCAGGCAGCAATTACCCCCACCGCCTGCAGCCACAATACCAGCGCCAGTCTGCGATGGGTGGTGGAAACATGACGCAGGGCGATGCTCAGGGCGATGCCTAATACGGCGGCAACGCCAAATACCGGCCAGACAAACTGGGCAAACACGCTGCCGGGAAAACGCAGCGCCGCCATCTGCGACAGAAATGTCGCCGGGAGGATGTAGCCAAACCCGGCGAGACTGTAACTCCAGACCAGGCGACGCAGGTCGCGGGTCAGCGTCAGTGGCTCAGGGGTGGAGCCCGGACGGTGCAGCTGCCCGGCGCGCGGCAGGTAGCGAGCAATCAGCGCCACCAGCACCAGCGCCAGCACACCATAAATTTGCCAGGCGGCCCCGGCAGTGAGCCCCTGCGCCTGGATCCACACCGCCAGCAACCCGCTGATGGCGATCCCGGCACCCGGCCCGGCAAACACCGCCGCGCTTAAGCCCGGCCTGGCAAAATGGGCCAGCCGTTCGTTGGTCCAGGCGGCAATCAGCACCATCGACCAGCCGCTCATGCAGCCAATCACAAAGCGCAGCAATCCGTGAATAACCGCGTTATCGGCCACCGCCGAAAGCAAGGTCAGTGCCACAGCGCCAATGATACCCAGCCACAGGCGGCCTTCGACAAAGCGATGCGCGCGCATGGCATCCCACGCCCCCACCAGATAGCCGAGGTAGTTCATGGCGGCCACCAGCCCGGCACTGGTCAGGGTGAGTTGCCCGGCAGCAATCATCAGCGGCACCTGCGGGGTAAAGGCAAAACGCCCTATTCCCATCGCCACGACCAGAACCACAAATCCGCTAAGCGCGATACGCAGCGCCATGACCACTCCAGTTGTTAAAGTTTCGTAAATTCATGATGCAGGATATGAAGAAAATGCGGAAGTGAAAGTTGCTCACACGTAATTGAATAATCTGTATTATGGCTTTCAACCCTCGATATTCCCTTCCTGAAGGAGCCCTGCATGGAACTGCTCGAAGAGCACTACTGTTTTGAAGGTCGACAGCAGCGCTGGCGGCATGACTCCGCCGTGCTGAACTGCGCAATGACGTTCAGCATTTTTCTGCCGCCTGCCAACGGCGCGGCAAAACCGCCGGTGCTGTACTGGCTCTCCGGCCTGACCTGCAATGATGAAAACTTCACCACCAAAGCGGGCGCCCAGCGCGTGGCGGCTGAACTGGGGATCGCCCTTGTGATGCCGGACACCAGCCCGCGCGGCGATGACGTGGCGGACGACGCCGGTTACGACCTGGGCAAAGGCGCCGGGTTCTATCTCAACGCCACCCAGCAACCCTGGGCACGTCACTACCGGATGTACGATTACCTGCGTGATGAGCTGCCTGCACTGATTCAGGCACAATTCGCGGTGAGCGATCGCTGTGCCATCAGCGGGCATTCCATGGGCGGACACGGCGCGCTGATCATGGCGCTGAAAAACCCAGGCAAATACGTCAGCGTCTCGGCCTTTGCGCCGATTGTGAATCCGACTCAGGTGCCATGGGGACAGAAAGCGTTCTCGAACTATCTGGGTGAAGATACGGCGACCTGGCAGGAGTGGGACAGCTGCGCGCTGATGCTTAACAGCCAGCCAGAACAGGCAATCCCGACGCTTATCGATCAGGGCGACGGCGATCAGTTCCTTGCCAGCCAGTTACAGCCCGCGGTGCTGGCCGAAGCCGCACGCCAGACGTCGTGGCCGCTGACGCTGCGCATCCAGCCCGGCTACGATCACAGCTACTATTTCATGGCGTCATTTATCGACGATCATCTGCGCTTCCATGCGCAGCATTTATTCAAGTAAGTGCCCGCCTCGTGCCCGGTGGCGCTTCGCTTACCGTGCCTACGGGTGCCATTTGTAGGCCGGGCAAGCAACGCGCCGCCCGGCGTTTTCAGCATCAGAACTGGTAATCCACCGCCATAAAGTAACGGCGGCCATCTTCATTGTAGCTGTAGTCGTCACGGCTGAGGTCTTTATCCAGCAGGTTCATGACGCCCGCGCGCAGCTTGACGCTTTTGCTCGCCTGCCATGCGCCACCGGTGTTCCATACCACGTAGCCACCCGGCGTGGTGCCGCCGCTGGTGATGGTGCGTTTCTCACCGGTATAGTTACCCTGCACATAGAAGGACCACGCCTGCGTAGCCTGCCAGTCAACCGTACCGTTTGCGGTATGGAACGGCAGATCGGACAGCGGCTTGTTGTCGCCGTTGCTGACATCACGCCCGTCGTTGTAGGTGTAGTTCAGGCTCACGCGCCAGTCTTCGGCCAGCGGGAACTTCAGCTCCGTTTCCAGGCCACGAATACGCGCCTTGTTAACGTTGTAATAACGGAAAATCGGCTCGCCATCGGCGTTCAGACCGACATAGTTCGGGTAGCTCTGTGCCTGATTGGCGTTCGCGGTACGCAGAATGCTGATGCGATCGTCAACATCGTTCTGGAAGGCGGTGACGCTGGCCTGCACGCCCTCTAACCAACCCTCTTCACCGGTATAGTACAGACCCAGTTCAAAGCTTTCGCTGGTTTCCGGTTTCAGATCCGGGCTACCGACAATCTCACAGGCGCCGCGACAGGAACCGGTGGTCCAGTCCGGGCTGAGCTGCAGCAGAGATGGCGCTTTGAAGGCCGTTGCCCAACCCCCTTTCACCGTCACGGTATCGGTCGCGTTATAGACCAGATACGCACGCGGGCTCCAGTGGTCGCCGTAGGTTTCGTGGTCATCCATACGCACGCCAGTGGTCAACGCCAGCGGCTCGAAAATCCGCCATTCGTCTTCGATAAACAGCGCGTACTGGCTGGCCGAGGTGTTACTGCTGCTGCCGCCCGTCAGGTTAATCGGATCTTTCAGCTTGTCGTGACGCCATTCCCCGCCGAGGGTGATCAGCTGGTTGATGTCACTCAGCGGCAGAACATATTTACCGTCAAGGGAGGTGTTTTCAGAGGTGATCGGGTTGCTGTTGCTCGGGTTCTTGTTCTCGACTTTTTCACCGTAGAATTTCAGTTCGCTGTTACCTAATCCCCAGCGGCCATTGTGGCTCAGGGAGTAGTTCTGGCGCTCAAGGCGGTTCTGATCCAGCGAGTCGGAGTCGCGATCCTGACGGTCAAAGCCGTAGCCGGCGGTGAAGTCATGATTTTCGTTCGGCGTCCAGGCAAATTCCACGTTGGCGTCGCGGCTGGTAAAGCCTTCGATACGCGGGGTTTCACCGGTGGCGCTGGTGGTGGACTCCTGCGGTTTGTCTTTGTCGCGCTGCTGCACGCTGCCGAAGGCTTTCATGCCGAGAACGCCGTCCACCAGTGGGCCGCTGGTATAGAACTGGCCGCCGTAGGTATCGCCGCGATCGCGGTGTTCCTGGATAGTGGTATCTGCGGTGAGGGTGCCGGTCCAGCTCTGGCCGATTTTTTTGGTGATGATGTTCACCACGCCGCCCAGCGCATCTGAGCCGTACAGGGAAGACATCGGGCCACGCACGACTTCGATACGCTCGATGGCGTCAACCGGGATCCAGTTAAGATCGAAGTCATTATGACGGAAGACCGCATTGCGCGAGCTGACGCGCTTACCGTCAATCAGGATCAGCGTATAGCTGCTGTCGAGGCCACGAATGCTGACGCCCTGGCGGTTGTCCCCTTCGTTAGTGAGTTGCACACCTGGAACTTCCTGTAACACATCTTTCAGGTTCTGTACCGGCTTACGCTGTAGATCCTGCTGGGTAATGACGCTGATACTGGCAGGGGCATCTTTCAGGTTTTGCTCATTGGCCGATGCAGTAACAACCATCGTCTCGCCAGGTTCAGCGGCAACAACTGGCAGGGCGAAGGACAGAGCAGACGCGCACAGCCCTCCCCGTACGAAGGGATTCAACCTAAACATTCCAAAATCTCCATGAGGTAAACACAGCAAAATCAAATGATTCATGCTCACTATGCATCGCAAACCGCCCGCTTCTCTGGCGAGTCGGTTGAGTGCTTTTTTGAAGGTGTGGCAGTCACGTCCTCCCCTGACCAGGGCGATGACATGAACGCCTTCATCCTTTTTATTGCGATGCTAACGATAAAGCAAACGATAACTATTATCAATTCAATTGTTAAAAGTTATGTCAATTGTTCATATTATGGCGATAAAAAAACCCGCTCGAATGAGCGGGTTGAAGAGAGGGGCAATTACTTTTTAACGCTGTCCGGGAATTCCATTTCGCTGTAGCGCACGAATTTCGATCCCTTAGTCAGTTTGAAGCCAAACCAGATGACCAGGAACAGCGGGATACCAATATAGGTTGCTGCCACGCCGCCCCAGTCGATGGTGTCGGCCAGGAAGGCTTCGTAGTTCTGACCCAGCGTAATGATCAGACACAGCACAAAGGCGAAGATCGGTCCCAGCGGGAAGAACCCGGAGCGGTACGGCAGGTTGTTAATATCAAACCCTTGCTTCACATAACCGCGACGGAAACGGTAGTGGCTGATGGCGATACCGAGCCAGGCGATAAAGCCCGTCATCCCGGAGGTATTCAGTAGCCACAGGTACACGGTCTGGTTACCGAACATCGAGGTCAGGAAACACAGGCAGGCAATCACGGTGGTTGCATACAGTGCGTTACGCGGCACGCCGCCACGGGACAGTTTCGCGAAGATACGCGGCGCTTTGCCGTCGCAGGCCAGGGAATAGAGCATACGGGTTGAAGCATACATGCCGGAGTTGCCCGCAGACAGCACCGCCGTCAGGATCACCGCATTCATTACTGCCGCCGCCGAGAGCAGACCCGCGTGCTGGAAGACCAGCGTGAACGGGCTGACGCTGATGTCTTTAACATCGTTACGCAGCAGGCTCGGATCGGTGTAAGGAATAATCAGGCTGATAATCAGGATCGCGAACACATAGAACAGCAGGATACGCCAGAACACCTGACGCACCGCGCGCGGAATGTTCTTCTGCGGATCTTCAGATTCTGCGGCCGCAATCCCGATGAGCTCGGTGCCCTGGAAAGAGAAGCCGACGATCATCGCCACGCCAATCATCGCCGCGAAGCCCCCGGCAAACGGCGCATCGCCAATTTCCCAGTTGCTCCAGCCCGCCGGTTTGGCGCCCTGGAAGATACCGAAGATCATCGCCACGCCCACGGCGATAAAGATGACGATGGTGGCCACTTTGATCAGCGAGAACCAGTATTCTGCTTCACCGAAACCGCGCACAGAGATGTAGTTCAGCAGGAAAATCACCGCCATGAACACGGCGCTCCAGATCCAGCCCGGCGTATCCGGGAACCACCAGGACATCACCAGCTGCGCGGCCACGAGGTCAACGGCGATGGTTACCGCCCAGTTGTACCAGTAGTTCCAGCCCAGCGCGAAGCCAAAGCCTTCTTCGACATATTTCTGGCCGTAGGTGGCAAAGGAACCGGACACAGGCATGTACGCCGCCAGTTCACCCAGGCTGGTCATCAGGAAATAGACCATCAAACCGATCAGAATATAAGAAAAGAGCGCGCCGCCAGGGCCCGCTGCAGAAATGGTCGCACCCGAGGCGACAAATAACCCTGTACCGATAGAACCACCAATGGCGATCATCGTCAGGTGACGCGCCTTGAGTTCGCGACGTAGCGCGGGCGCTTCTGTGGTTTTAGTTTCGGAAACCATATGAAAATGCTGTCCATTCAAAAAATGAGGCGAGATTGTAGCAGACGATCGCCGTACCTTCTGGCACAAATGCCCTGTTATAAGAGAGCTTCATGACGGGCCGAGGATTATAAGTAAGACTGAGATCGGGACAGTTGCGCCCTCTTCTGAAAAGAGGGCGAGAGGTTATTGCCCGCAGTAGCGCAGGAAGCGCTGCAGCGAGTTGGAGAGGTGCTTCTGGCGGTGATGAATGCGCCACAGAGTGCGCACCAGCCGGGGCAGCGGCACGGGGATTTCCACAAGCGTACCGGATTCCAGCTGCTCGGCAATTACCCGGCGCGACAGGCAACTGATGCCCAGGCCGTGACGCACCGCGTGTTTGATGGCCTCGGAGTTGCCCAGCTCCATCCCCATCTGAAACTGCGGCAGATGCGAGAGCAGCAAATAGTCGACGATCTCGCGGGTGCCGGAACCGCGCTCACGCAAAATCCACGGTGCCTGCGCCAGCTGGTCGAGGGTCACGTCCTGCTGCAATAACGGCGACGCGGGCGAGGCAAAGACCACCAGCTCGTCGTCAAGCCAGGGCTCGGCAATCACGTCGGCGTTATGGCATGGTCCTTCGATAAGCCCGATGTCGACCCGAAAATCGATCACCGCATTGATCACATCCTGGCTGTTGCCGACGCTCATCTCCAGCGGCAGCGCAGGGAAGTCCCGGCGGTAGCGGGCAATCACTTCCGGCAGGATGTAGTTGCCGATGGTGCTGCTGGCAAAAACGCGGATCGCGCCGTTATCCTCGCGAAACAGCTGTTCTATTTCGACGGTCTGCTCCAGCAGCGCCAGCGCCCGTGGGTAAAGCAAGCGCCCATGTTCGTTGACCACCAGCCGCTTCCCTACCCTGTCAAACAGCTGAACCCCAAGCTGACCTTCGAGGTCAGTCAGGGCAGCACTGACGGCGGACTGCGACAGCGCCAGCATTTGTGAAGCCTGGGTCGTCGAGCCGCTCTTCAGCACCTCAGCGAACACTTCGAGCTGACGTAACGTAATGTGCATAGGGTCACCCGGTCCGGCAAGCGCGCTGCTTACCACTTATAGAGATTAATTATAAATATATAATCAATTTTATTTTTAAGCCAGAGCACCGTAACCTTTTAGCCAGATAAAGGAGAAGGTTATGACAACACTCACCCTACAGCATCAACATTCAGTGTGGCGTTACATTCCCGGCCTGGCGCTGAGCGCGCTGGTCACCGGGTTCGCATTATGGGGCGGCAGCATCCCAGCGGTCGCGGAGGCAGGATTCAGCGCCCTGACGCTGGCCATCCTGCTGGGGATGGTGGTCGGTAATACGGTCTATCCCCACATTTATAAGCCGTGCGATGGCGGCGTAATTTTTGCTAAACAGCACCTGCTGCGCCTCGGAATTATCCTGTACGGTTTTCGCCTGACCTTTGCGCAAATTGCCGACGTCGGGGTTAGCGGGATTGCCATCGACGTATTAACCCTGACCAGCACCTTTTTACTGGCCTGTTTTGTCGGACAAAAGGTGTTCGGGCTGGATAAACAGACCAGTTGGCTGATTGGTGCGGGCAGCAGCATCTGCGGCGCGGCGGCGGTGCTGGCAACGGAACCGGTGGTGAAAGCCGAATCCAGCAAAGTCACCGTGGCGGTGGCGACCGTGGTGATCTTCGGGACACTGGCGATCTTCCTCTACCCGGCGATGTACCCGCTGGTGGCACACTGGTTTAGCCCGGAAACCTACGGGATTTACATTGGCTCGACGATGCATGAAGTGGCGCAGGTGGTTGCCGCCGGTCACGCCATCAGCCCGGAAGCGGAAAATGCAGCGGTGATCGCCAAAATGCTGCGGGTCATGATGCTGGCACCGTTCCTGCTGATTCTGGCCGCGCGGGTAAAACAGCTGGCACCGGCGGGCAACGGTGAGAAAAGCAAAATCACCATCCCGTGGTTTGCGCTCCTGTTTATCGTGGTGGCGGTGTTCAACTCGTTCCACCTGCTGCCAAAAGCCGTCGTGGATATGCTGGTGACGCTGGATACCGTCCTGCTGGCAATGGCGATGGCGGCGCTGGGCTTAACCACCCACGTCAGCGCGCTGAAAAAAGCCGGTGCTAAACCGCTGCTGATGGCCCTGCTACTGTTTGTCTGGCTGATTGTCGGCGGCGGCGCCATTAATCTGGCGGTTCATAGCCTGATGGCATAAATCCTTTCAACCTTCTCCCGTTAACCCGCTATCATAAGCGTTTGCCGGTTAACGGGAGTTTTCTATGAAATACGTTGGAGCGCACGTTAGCGCTGCAGGCGGTCTGGCCAATGCCGCCATTCGTGCCGCCGAAATCGAGGCGACCGCTTTCGCCCTGTTCACCAAAAATCAGCGCCAGTGGCGCGCCGCGCCGTTAACCACCCAGGTGATTGATGAGTTCAAAGCGGCTTGCGAAAAATACCATTTCGGTCCTGGCCAGATCCTTCCCCATGACAGCTACCTAATTAACCTGGGCCACCCGGTTCAGGAAGCGCTGGATAAATCCCGCGAGGCGTTTCTCGATGAGATGCAGCGCTGCGAGCAGCTCGGCCTGACGCTGCTGAACTTCCACCCCGGTAGCCATCTGAGCCAGATCGACGAAGACGCCTGTCTGGCGCGGATCGCTGAGTCGATCAATATCGTGCTGGCGCAAACTGAAGGCGTGACGGCGGTTATCGAAAACACCGCCGGCCAGGGCAGCAACCTCGGTTTTCGCTTTGAGCATCTGGCGGCGATCATCGATGGCGTGGAAGACAAAACCCGCGTCGGGGTCTGCATTGATACCTGCCACGCCTTTGCCGCAGGCTACGATCTGCGTAGCGTTGAGGAATGTGAAAAAACCTTCGCCGAATTCGAGCGAGTAGTCGGCTTTAACTACCTGCGCGGCATGCACCTCAACGATGCGAAAAGCGCCTTTGGCAGCCGCGTCGACCGTCACCACAGCCTGGGCGAAGGCAATATCGGCCATGATGCGTTCCGCTTTATCATGCAGGACCCGCGCTTTGACGGCATCCCGATGGTTCTCGAAACCATTAATCCGGATATCTGGGCCGAAGAGATTGCATGGCTGAAGGCGCAACAGCACGCTGAGGCGACCGCATAATGATGAATGAAACGGTAGAATGGGTTTCGCTTTAAGTAAAAAAAAGGGCAGAGTCGCCTCTGCCCTTTTCAGTTGAAATGTACTTATGCGGTTTTAGCGACAGCCTCGGCTTCCGGGCGCTTCAGCACCGCGTAAGAGAGTCCGGCTACCAGCGTACCGGCGATAATCGCGAACAGGTAACCCAGCACCGGGGTGATAGCGCCTGGGATCAACAGCACGAACAGTCCGCCGTGCGGCGCCATCAGTTTTGCGCCAATCGCCATCGAGATAGCACCGGTCACCGCGCCACCAGCGATACAGCATGGCAGCACGCGCATCGGGTCACGGGCAGCGAACGGGATTGCCCCTTCGGTGATAAAGCACAGGCCCAGAACCAGCGCCGCTTTACCGCCTTCCTGCTGCGCTTTGTCGAACTTACGACGAGCAATGATGGTCGCCATACCGAGAGCCAGCGGTGGCACCATACCGGCTGCCATGATGGCCGCCATCGGGGCGTAGGTCTGGGTACTCAGCAGGCCAACACCAAAGGCGTAAGCCGCTTTGTTCACCGGACCACCCATGTCGGTACACATCATGCCGCCAAGGATTGCACCCAGCAGAACCGCGTTAGCCGTGCCCATGGTTTGCAGCCAGTGGGTCAGGCCTTCGAGGATGCCCGCAACCGGTTTGCCGATCAGGTAGATCATGCCCAGACCGACCACCAGACTGGAGAACAGCGGAATGATCAGAATCGGTTTCAGCGCTTCCATACTCTGCGGCAGCTTCAGCTTCGAGCTGATGAACTTCGCCACATAACCGGCAAGGAAGCCCGCAATGATACCGCCGATAAAGCCCGAACCGGTGCTTACCGCCAGCATCCCGCCAATCAGACCCGGCGTCAGGCCCGGACGATCCGCGATGGAGAACGCAATATAACCAGCCAACACCGGCACCATCAGCGCGAATGCTGAACCGCCGCCAATCTGCATCAGTGCCGCAGCAAGCGTGCCCTGCTCTTTAAAGGCTTCGATACCAAAGGCGAACGACAGCGCGATACACAGACCACCAGCAACCACCATCGGCAGCATGTAGGAGACGCCCGTCAGCAGGTGACGATAGGCGCCCGCCGACTCTTTTTTGCCTTCGCTGGCAGAAGATGCCGTGTTGCCCGCAGGCTGATACAGCTTTGCTTCTGCCTGAGCTTTATCCAGCTCCTGGGCCGTTTTCTTCAGCGCCAGGCCGGTAGAGGTGCGGTACATCGGCTTACCGGCGAACTTCGCCAGATCCACTTCAATGTCTGCCGCGACGATCACCAGATCGGCTGCAGCCACTTCTTCCGGGGTGATGGCATTGCCTGCCCCCACCGAACCGCGCGTCTCGACTTTTACCCACCAGCCGCGTTTTTTGGCTTCGGTTTCAATGGCTTCAGCCGCCATAAAGGTATGCGCTACGCCCGTTGGGCACGCGGTGATCGCCACCACGCGTTTTGGACCACTGGCCACTGCCGGAGCCGTTGCTGCAACTGGTGCGCTGTACACCGCTGCATGGCCTTTGGCTTCGCTCAGGAACAGTTCCGGGTGTGCCACGGCGCGATTGATATCGCCCAGCCACACTTTTTTGCCGTTCAGCGCGCTGTCAGCCGGGATCTTATCCGCCAGAACGATAACCAGTTCGGCATCGCCCGGGTTGTCGATGAAATCAAGATGTGCTTTATGTCCTGCCGAACTCAGCAACGTTTTCGCCATATAGGCGCGAGCCTGTCCGAGGGCAGAGTCAATAATCAGCAGCGTTTTCATTATGCCTCTCCTGCTGTTAGTTAAAGGGTTTCAAGTCAACGCGCGCCATCATCGCGGCTAACTGGGTACGATCGGTAATCCCGACATTGCTCTGGCTAACGGCCAGGGCAGCAACGGCGGTGGCAAGACGTAAAGTATGTTCACTGGATTCGCGCATCAGCAGACCATAAATCAGCCCGCCAACCATCGAATCCCCTGCGCCAACGGTGCTAACCACTTCCACCGACGGCGGCTTGGCGATCCATTCGCCAGACGCGTTAACCCACAACGCACCTTCTGCACCCAGCGAAATCACCACGTGAGCGATACCCTGCTCGCGCAACGCATGGGCTGCTTCAATCACATCCTTTAATTCTGGCAGCTTACGGCCAGCCCAGATCTCAAGTTCGCGACGATTCGGTTTCACCAGCCACGGCGCGGCTTTCAGACCGGCCACCAGCGCATCGCGGCTGCTGTCAAAAATGATGCAAGGACACTGGCTGCGCAGGCGCGTCATCCAGTCGGTAAAGGCTTCAGGACTAACGCCGGACGGCAGGCTGCCGCTGACGCATACCATGTCGAACTGACCCAGCCAGCTCAGGGAGTCAGTCACAAAACGCTCCCAGTCGGACGGGGTGACTTCAAAGCCGGAGAAGTTCAGGTCGGTCACTTCGCCGTCTTTTTCGGTCATTTTCACGTTGATGCGGGTACGGCCCTGCACAACCTGAAAACGGTTGGCGATCCCCAGCTCGCTAAACAGCTGCTGGAAACCATCCTGATTATCTTTACCGAGGAAGCCGCCTACCGTGACGTCGATACCGAGATCTTTGAGCACTTTCGCGACGTTAATCCCTTTACCTGCAGCATGCAGGCCGGTGGTCCGCACGAGGTTGACTTCGCCGCGCTCAATTTCCGGGCAAAAGCCCACCAGATCGTAAGCCGGGTTTAGCGTAATAGTCGCAACACGTCTGCTCATTATGCGCCCTCCCCCAGACCTGCCGCGATGGCATCGCCAATCGCTTGCAGCGCCTGTTCAGCATCGGCACCTTGCGCGGTGAAGCGCAGGCGATGGCCTTTTTTAACGCCCAGCGCGACGACTTTCATCAGGCTGCGGCCGTTAGCCGGTTTCCCGCTGCCGTCGAGGTTGGTGACGGTCACGTCGCTGCTAAATTGCTTGATGGTATTCACCAGCATGGTGCCCGGACGGGCGTGCAGGCCGTGCTCGTTACGCACCACAAACTCAGCGCTCAGCACATCGTCTAACGAAACATCGTCGCTGGTCAGCAGCGCCAGCAGGGTAGCGGCATCAGCGTTCAGCAGTTTTTCAGCTTTATTGTTCAGCAGCAGGTCGCTCAGGCGCTTGAGCACCTCAACCGGCTGTTCATCGGCCATGGCGACAGTGACCAGCAGCGCGGTTTTTTCGCCTGCGGTGTCAAAAGCGGTGGCCGCGCGGCTGACCGCGATGGCGCTCTGCAGGTTGCCCTGCGCGCAGTCGTTCAGCCAGATGCCCTGACCGAGGTTCAGCGGCATGTCGTTAATGGCGTGAGCCACGAAGGCGGTATCTACCGCACCCGCTTCTTTCAGGCGACCGGCGTTGAGCGCCTGCAGGGTCACCAGATCGGAGGCGGCCACGTCCAGCGTCAGCGTCGCGTTATCCAGCTTCAGCGCCTCGCTCTGCTTTTCGCCCATCAGCAACGCACGCAGCTCTTCAGCGGTGGTGGCGGATTTAAGCTGTTCAGCCACCGCGTCGTCGCTCAGGACGTGCGTCAGCTGACGCAGCAGGCCCAGGTGTTCGTCGCTGCTGGCGGCAATGCCGATCGCGACATAGGCGACCTGGCCTTCACCCCACAGGACACCCTGCGGAAACTGATAGACCTGAACGCCGGTTTTCAGCACCTGATCGCGGGTATCGGTGGTGCCATGCGGAATGGCGATGCCATTGCCGAGAAATGTTGAGGTTTGCAGCTCGCGCGCCAGCATGCCGTCAACGTAACCGTCGGCGACGTTGCCTGCCTGCACCAGCGCGGCGGCCACCTGACGGATGGCCTCTTCTTTCGTTCCGGCCTGTTCGCCCGGATGGATGTCCTGCACGGATAACTGGAACATGGTTCTCCACTCCTGCTGAAATTGAATCGTTTCAGCTCACATGAAAAAAAATACGCTATTCCGGTGTGGCTGATTGATACCCGATAGCGCTGAAACGTTTCAAGAAGTCTTGCTCTTTCTACAAAACCTTGCAAGTAAAGTTACAATTCAGCATGCAGAAGTTAGATATGCAGCACATTTTCGTTGCAGGCCATTCACTTTCGCGTAGCGAATTTGCTTTTTACCGCTGCGTTTCAGCAACTTCAGCAACAGTAATTTTTAATCTGAAATGGGATTTTGATTTATTGTGGGGGAATTGATCCGGGCACCTGTTCATTTTCTGACAAGCGGCGTAAACTCCGCGTCTCTTCACTATCACTGATACAGAAACATGCACACAACCCCCGCGGCTGCCTCTCCCAAATCATTTGATTTGACCTCATCGGCGTTTTTGATTGTTGCCTTTCTCACCGGTATCGCCGGTGCGTTACAGACCCCAACGCTGAGCCTGTTCCTGACTAACGAGGTCCATGCCCGTCCGGCAATGGTTGGCTTCTTTTTTACCGGCAGCGCGATTATCGGCATTCTCGTCAGCCAGTTTCTGGCGGGGCGTTCGGACAGAAAAGGCGATCGTAAATCGCTGATTGTCTTTTGCTGCCTGCTGGGCGTGTTTGCCTGCCTGCTGTTCGCCTGGAACCGTAACTATTTTGTGCTGCTGTTTGTCGGGGTGTTTCTCAGCAGCTTTGGTTCGACCGCCAACCCGCAGATGTTTGCCCTGGCCCGGGAACATGCCGACCACACCGGTCGCGAGGCGGTGATGTTCAGCTCGATCCTGCGTGCGCAGGTGTCGCTGGCGTGGGTCATCGGCCCGCCGCTGGCCTATGCGCTGGCGATGGGGTTTGGCTTTGCGGTGATGTACATCAGCGCAGCGGTGGCGTTTGTGGTTTGCGGGGTGATGGTGTGGTTCTTCCTGCCGTCGATGCGCAAAGAGCCGAAGCTGGCGACCGGCGTGCTCGAGTCTCCGCGCCGCAACCGACGCGATGCGCTGCTGCTGTTTACGGTTTGCACCTTAATGTGGGGCACCAACAGCCTGTACATCATTAATATGCCGCTGTTCATTATTAATGAACTGCACCTGTCAGAAAAACTGGCGGGGGTGATGATGGGTACCGCAGCCGGGCTGGAGATCCCGACCATGCTGATTGCGGGCTATTATGCTAAACGCTTCGGCAAGCGCTTCCTGATGCGCATCGCTGCCGTCGCGGGCCTGCTGTTCTACGCAGGAATGCTGACCGCCCACTCGCCGGTAGTGCTGCTGGGGTTACAACTGCTGAATGCCATCTATATTGGGATTCTCGCCGGGATCGGCATGCTCTACTTCCAGGATTTGATGCCAGGCCAGGCGGGTGCGGCCACCACCTTGTACACTAATACCACCCGCGTGGGCTGGATTATCGCCGGATCGGTGGCCGGAGTAGTGGCTGAGTTCTGGAGCTATCACGCCGTGTTCTGGATTGCGCTGGGGATGTGCATCCTTACTACGCTCTGCCTGACGCGTATTAAGGATATTTAAGGCGCGGTGAGCGCTTCGAGATCCAGCAGCCAGGTCATGGCCTGAGTACGCGAGGTGCCGCACATTTCCCACGCTGGCTGTAGCCCTGCGCAGACTTTCGGGCGCGAGCTCGAGCCGAATATTTTGCAGCGCTGCTGCGCATCGAGTTGCACGCAGGGGGTATTGGCAGGCTTGCCATCAGGCATCCCGGGAATGGGGCTCGAAATGGACGGTGCGGTGCAGCAGGCTCCGCAGTCTGGACGACAATCCATATACGCTCTCCGGGTTAACTGAAACCCGCATCAGCGGGGGTGTCGCGCACAGTAACACCTTTTATATATTGATAGCAAAAGCCGCGAATTCCGCTTGCCTGAAATGCTGCGCGCGAGTACTTTGACGCGATATTTTTGACCTTCCCGTTAACAGGATTAAAGCAATGCCAAGAGCGAACGAAATTAAGAAAGGTATGGTGCTGAACTACAACAACAAGCTGCTGATTGTGAAAGACATCGACATTCAGGCACCCAGCGCCCGTGGTGCCGCAACGCTGTACAAAATGCGTTTTGCCGATGTCCGCACCGGCCTGAAAGTTGAAGAACGTTTTAAAGGCGACGATATCGTGGATACCGTTACCCTGACCCGTCGCTATGTTGATTTCTCCTATGTTGACGGCAACGAATACGTCTTTATGGATAAAGAAGACTACACCCCGTTCATCTTCACCAAAGATCAGATTGAAGAAGAGCTGCTGTTCATCCCAGAAGGCGGGATGCCGGATATGCAGGTTCTGACGTGGGACGGCGTGCTGCTGGCGCTGGAACTGCCGCAGACGGTTGATCTGGAAATCGTGGATACAGCACCGGGCATCAAAGGCGCGTCTGCCAGTGCACGTAACAAACCTGCGACCCTGACCACCGGTCTGGTTGTGCAGGTACCGGAATATCTCTCCGCTGGCGAGAAAATCCGCATCCATATCGAAGAAAAACGCTATATGGGTCGTGCTGACTGATCGTGCGCTGTTTGTGCCGGGTGGCGGCTTCGCCTTACCCGGCCTACAAAAACAGGCATAAAAAAACCGGCTCATTGGCCGGTTTTTTTGTAGGCCCGGTAAGCGCAGCGCCACCGGGCAAGGTCATTACAGAAGCTCAGGATATTTTGTCATCTTCAGCGCCAGCTCTACGCCGCGCACTTCCGCCATCCCTTTCAACCGCCCAATCGCCGAGTAGCCCGGATTGGTTTTCTTACGCAGGTCGTCAAGCATCTGATGGCCGTGATCCGGACGGAACGGGATCGGACGCAGATCGCCCGCCTGTTTACGGCGCTGCTCTTCACGCAGGATCGCATCCACCACCGCCACCATATTGACGTCACCGCCCAGGTGCGCGGCTTCATGGAAGGTCTTCGGATTCTCTTCCCGGCAGGTAGCACGCAGATGGGTGAAGTGAATACGGTCGCCGAAGGTGTCGATCATCTGCACCAGGTCGTTATCGGCGCGCACGCCATAAGAGCCCGTACACATGGTAAAGCCGTTGTGAATGCTATCGACGGCCTCTTTTAGCCACTGCATATCTTCAATGGTCGAGACAATGCGCGGCAGACCGAGGATCGGGCGCGGTGGATCGTCCGGGTGAACCGCCAGGCGCACGCCGGCTTCTTCAGCCACCGGCACGATAGCGCGCAGGAAATGGGCCATATTTTGCTGCAGCTGCGCTTTGTCTATCTTGCCGTATTCGGCCAGACGCGCGCGGAACTGATCGAGGGTATAGCCCTCTTCCGCACCCGGCAGACCGGCAATAATATTGCGGGTCAGTTTTTCGATATCAGCGTCACTGGCGGCGTTAAACCACGCCTGCGCCTGCTGCTGCTCTTCTGCGCTGTAATCCGCCGTAGCGCCTTCGCGCTTGAGGATGTGCAGCTCAAAGGCGGCAAAGGCAATCTGGTCGAAACGCAGCGCTTTGGAGCCATCCGGCAGTTCGTACTCCAGATCGGTACGCGTCCAGTCGAGGATTGGCATAAAGTTGTAGCACACGGTATCAATGCCGCAGGCCGCCAGGTTGCGAATGCTCTGCTGATAGTTGGCAATCCAGGTGGCGTAGTCGCCCGAGTGCGTTTTGATCTCTTCGTGAACCGGGATACTTTCGACCACGGACCAGGTCAGCCCTTTCTCTGCCAGCAGTGCCTGACGCTGCTTGATATCCTCTACCGGCCACACTTGCCCGTTAGGTATGTGGTGCAGCGCCGTCACGACGCCCGTTGCGCCTGCCTGACGCACATCATCAAGAGAAACCGGATCTTTTGGCCCGTACCAACGCCATGTTTGTTCCATTGCTTCGCCCTCTAAAGTTGTTATACCAATATGAATGACCACGATGACGACTACCATACAGGCTTGCGAATAAGGGTCAACGCGCCTCGCCAGATTGATTGATCTATCTCACAGTTCCCGGATAATTCCGGCTTACCAATTCAATTTGCTGTCATATAACTTTACACTGAGATTGTTAATTAACGGTTAATCAGGTGTTTATTTCATGAAGACAATTGCCTCCGCCACGCTACCCGCTCATGTACTGCAGCCGCAGTACGATCGCCAGAAGCTGCGCTCCCGCATCGTGCATTTCGGCTTTGGCGCCTTCCATCGCGCCCATCAGGCGTTACTGACTGACCGGGTGCTGAACGCCAAAGGCGGCGACTGGGGGATATGTGAGATTAGCCTGTTTAGCGGCGATACGCTGATGAGCCAGCTGCGTGCCCAGGACCATCTGTTTACGGTGCTGGAGAAAGGTGCCGACGGAAATCAGCCGATTATCGTCGGGGCGGTGCATGAGTGCCTGAACGCGAAGCTGGATTCACTGGCGGCGATCATTGAAAAGTTTTGCGAGCCGCAGGTGGCGATTGTCTCCCTGACGATCACCGAAAAAGGCTATTGCATTGATCCGGCCACCGGCGCGCTGGATATCCATAATGAACGCATTATTCACGATCTGGAAAACCCGGATCAGCCGCACTCCGCGCCGGGGATCCTGGTCGAAGCCTTACATCGCCGCCGCACGCGGGGCCTGTCGGCGTTCAGCGTCCTCTCGTGCGATAACATTCCTGATAACGGCCACGTGGTGAAAAACGCGGTACTGGGGATGGCCCACAAGCGCTCGCCGGAGCTGGCAACGTGGATTGCGGATCACGTGAGCTTCCCTGGTACCATGGTTGACCGCATCGTTCCCGCCGCCACCGACGCGACGCTGGCAGAAATTGCCCGTGAAGTGGGCGTTGAGGATCCGTGCGCCATCAGTTGCGAACCCTTTATCCAGTGGGTTATCGAAGACAATTTCGTCGCCGGTCGCCCTGAGTGGGAAGCCGCCGGCGTGCAAATGGTGCAGGACGTCCTGCCGTGGGAACAGATGAAGCTGCGCATGCTTAACGGCAGCCACTCTTTCCTGGCCTACCTGGGCTATCTGGCCGGGTACGCTCATATCAACGACTGCATGGCCGATGCCAGCCTGCGCGAAGCCGCTCGCCGCCTGATGCTGAACGAACAGGCCCCGACCCTGCGCATCACCGGAGTGGATCTCACTGCCTATGCCGACAGCCTGATCGACCGTTTTGCGAATCCGGCGTTGCAGCACCGTACCTGGCAGATTGCGATGGACGGCAGCCAGAAGCTCCCGCAGCGAATGCTCGAGAGCGTGCGAATTCATCGCCAGCACAATACCGCCTGGCCGCTGCTGGCGCTCGGTGTAGCCGGTTGGATGCGCTACGTCAGCGGCGTGGATGATGCAGGCAACGCCATCGACGTGCGCGATCCGCTCAGCGATAAAATCCGCGCCCTTGTCGCCAACAGCAGCGAGCAGGAACGTGTCACGGCCTTGCTGACGCTCAGTGAAATCTTCGGCAACGACCTGCCGCAGGATCCGCTGTTTGTCGAGGCCGTCACTCAGGCTTGGCAGCGCATCAGCCAGTCGGGCGCCCGGCAGGCTGTTATTGATACGCTGAATCTTTAACGATCGGTACCTGATACGCGAACGGGCGTCTTCCCGTTCGCTTCTTCCCTTCTCAACGCTGTTCTTTTGCGCCAGGATTACTGATAATTGTTATAGCATTACATTTATCACTCCTGGAGCACATGTGACTAAAACCAACCTGATCACCGGTTTCCTCGGTAGCGGAAAAACCACGTCGATTTTGCACCTGCTGGCCAACAAAGATCCTGACGAAAAATGGGCCGTACTGGTCAATGAGTTTGGCGAGGTCGGTATCGACGGCGCGCTGCTGGCCGAAAGCGGGGCTCTGATTAAGGAGATCCCAGGCGGGTGCATGTGCTGCGTGAATGGTTTACCGATGCAGGTAGGGCTGAATACCCTGCTGCGTCAGGGCAAACCAGACCGTTTACTGATTGAGCCCACGGGCCTCGGTCATCCAAAACAGATCCTCGACCTGCTGACCGCCCCGGTGTATGAGCCGTGGATAGACCTGCGCGCCACCCTGTGCCTGCTCGACACGCGCCAGCTGCTGGATGAGAAAAGCGTCCAGAACGATAACTTCCGCGATCAGCTTGCCGCCGCCGACATCATCATTGCCAATAAAGATGACCGCGCCACCGCCGACAGCCGTGCCGCGCTGGAACTCTGGTGGCAGCATTTTGGCGGCGACCGCCAACTGCTGCACACCACGCAGGGCAATATTGATAATGCCCTCCTCGACCTGCCGCGGCGTAACGTCGCCGAATTACCTGCCAGCGCGGAGCATTCACACGGTGGTGGCGATAAACAGGGTCTGGCAGCATTGAGCCTGCCCGCGCACCAGCGCTGGCGTCGCAGCCTGAACAGCGGCCAGGGGCATCAGGCCTGCGGCTGGGTATTTGATGCCGACACCTGCTTCGATACCATCGGCCTGCTGGAGTGGGCGCGCCTTGCGCCGGTCGAACGGGTAAAAGGGGTGATGCGCATTCCCGAAGGGCTGGTGCGCGTCAACCGTCAGGGGACTGATTTCCATATCGAAACGCAGAATGTCGCGCCACCGGATAGCCGTATAGAGTTAATTAGTGCGGTTAACACCGACTGGAATGTGCTTCAGTCCAGCCTGTTGAAGCTTCGTTTAACCTCGGGCGACTAACGTTGCCCCCGTTTTAACTGCTGACGACATGATGATGACAACCCGATTACCGCTTATTTTACTGCTCAATATCGCCGGTCTGGCGCTCTTTTTATCCTGGTACCTGCCAGTGAACCACGGTTTCTGGTTCCCGCTGGACAGTGGGATTTTCCACTTCTTTAACCAGGAGCTGGTGAAAAGCCGTGCCTTCTTATGGTTGGTGGCGATCACCAACAACCGCGCGTTTGATGCCTGTTCGCTGCTGGCAATGGGCTATCTGATGCTGAGCTTCTGGCGTCAGGAGAATGCGGTCGGACGCCGTCGCATTGTGATGATGGGTTTGACGATGCTGCTGGCTGCGGTGGTGATCAATCAACTGGCACAGGCCCTGATCCCGGTTAAGCGCTCAAGTCCGACGCTGTTCTTCCCGGATATCTACCGCGTCAGCGAGCTGCTGAATATCTCGACAAAAGACGCTTCAAAGGACAGTTTCCCTGGCGATCACGGCATGATGCTGCTTATTTTCTCCGCTTTTATGTGGCGATATTTTGGCCGTAAGACTTTCGTATTAGCCCTGATTATTTTTATAGTTTTTGCTTTCCCGCGTGTAATGATCGGTGCGCACTGGTTCAGTGATATTGCCGTTGGCTCACTTTCGGTCGCCCTGATTGGTCTTCCCTGGTGTCTGATGACCCCCTTAAGCGATCGCGTTATTGCTTTATTCGATCGTTATTTACCTGGTTAATACAACAAACTTAAAACAAATTTCGCACCGTTATTAACAACAACCATTACCGAATATTTAATGACCGAGGGTGATTCTTCACCCTCTCATTTCCGAAATATCCGATTGCGACGAAAACAATCCCTCGAAAAATGAACGAGTTGCACAATTATTAACCAGCGTAATGGTTGTGTTTCGCTTTCCCGCCCGGTGACTTTAGGTATCACTTTTTCTTATAAAAAATGGATATTATTGCTCGCAATGCCCCGTCCGATGGGGTAATCTCAAACTCGTTTTACCCCAGCGCGGTTATTATTTTTTAATGTAAATAAATTTGTGCGTTTCGCCACAGATTTGACCATAAAGAATTGTCTCATTGTGCGCAGGTATTTAGTCTCGTCTCGCTTGGCATTTTTTTATAACGATAAAGGTCGTTAAGGACTTCAAGGGATAATAAACAACATGGTCAAATCTCAACCGATTTTGAGATACATCTCACGGGTAATCCCGGCGATAGCAGTAGCGGTTCTGCTTTCGGCTTGTACCACCAATACCGCAAAGAATATGCATCCTGAGACGCGTGTTGTGGGTTCGGAAGATAACTCTTCACTGCAAGCCTCTCAGGATGAATTTGAAAAGATGGTCAGTAATTTGGATATCAAATCCAAACTTATGGACCAGTACGCCAGCTGGAAAGGCGTGCGTTACCGCCTTGGCGGTGAAACCAGAAAAGGTATTGATTGTTCCGGCTTCGTACAGCGTACGTTCCGCGAGCAGTTTGGTTTAGAACTTCCGCGTTCAACGTATGAACAACAGGAAATGGGCAAATCTATCTCGCGTGGCAGCTTACGCACCGGTGATTTAGTGCTCTTCCGTGCGGGTTCAACCGGCCGCCATGTCGGCATCTATATTGGTAACGACCAGTTTGTTCACGCGTCCACCAGCAGCGGTGTGACGATCTCCAGTATGAACGAGCCATACTGGAAGAAGCGCTACAATGAAGCGCGTCGTGTTCTGACCCGTACCTAACTCTGTGCTGTCCGTTTCCCTTGGCTGACAGCCCAGCATAAAAGCACTGCTACGGCAGTGCTTTTTTTGTATTACGATCTGCGATATGTCTCCATCTGACGCGGGTCTGGCCGTTCCAGGCTATAGTCGTGTAGTTACGTGAGTTTAGCCGTCAAGATGACGCGAGCGGCATATCAGGATTAACGTTTATGTTCACCCGCTATTTATCCTCCCGTCGAAAAGCGCTGTTCCTCAGCCTGATTATCGGTCTGCTTGTCGCCCTGCTCAGCGGGGGATCGCAGTTTTTAATGAGCCACCATAAACAGGAAGTCAGATACGATAGCCTGATCAGCGGTCTTGGCGGCTATATGAACAACTATTTTGCCGAGCTGCGCCGCTCCATTGATATGTTGCAGCCCCTGACGCTAAGTCAGTGCGCCGATATTCGATCTGAACTCACTTCCCGCGCCTCATTCAGCCTCAACGTCCGTGCCTTTCTGCTGGTTAAAGATAAAGTCGCCTTTTGCTCCTCAGCCACGGGATCGATGCTAATGCCGCTCGCGGAGCTGGTGCCGTCTATCGACATGAGTAAAGAGGTGGACATGGCCCTGCTGCCCGGTACGCCGATGATGCCGGCAAAACCGGCCATTTTGCTGTGGGTCAGTAATCCGCTGCTGGCAAACGGCGGCGTCTTTACCTCTATTAACGTCAACCTGATGCCCTATATTCTGGATACCACCCGCCAGAATGAATTTACCGGGGTGGCGCTGGTTATCGGCAATATGGCGTTTACCAGCTATTCGGACCAGCCACTGCTGGCTACTGATTTACATGGCCAGCCCGTGCGCTCGGTGCAGCTGCAAGGGCTGCCGCTTAAAATCTATCTGTACGCCGACACCTGGATGCTGGAAGAGCTGCAGTTTGCCCTGCTGTTTGGCCTGATCTGCGGCATTTTCGCCAGTGCGCTCGCCTACTTCGTCATCATCACTCGCGCCAATCCGCGCAAAGAGATCCTCACTGCCATCAAGCAGAATCAGTTTTACGTGGTTTATCAGCCGGTGGTGGATGCGCAAGATTTAGAGATGCGCGGCGTAGAAGTGCTGATGCGCTGGAACCATCCCGGTGCCGGAGAAATCCCGCCGGATGCGTTTATTAATTTTGCCGAAGCCCAGAAGCTGATCGTGCCGTTGACGCTGCACCTTTTCGACCTGATCAAGCGTGATGCGCCAATGTTGAAGAAACGGCTGCCGCCGGGTGCCAAGCTGGGGATCAACATCGCGCCTGGCCACCTGCACGCCGACAGTTTTAAAGAGGATATGCGCCAGTTCGCCGCCTCATTGCCGCCGGATCATTTCCAGCTGGTGCTCGAAATTACCGAGCGCGACATGCTCAACCAGATGGAAGCGACCAAGCTGTTTGAGTGGCTGCATCTGGAAGGATTTGAAGTAGCGATAGATGATTTTGGTACCGGGCACAGCGCGCTGATTTATCTGGAGCGCTTTACCATGGACTATCTCAAAATCGATCGGGGTTTCATTAACGCTATTGGTACCGAAACCGTCACCTCGCCGGTACTGGATACGGTGCTGACCCTGGCCCGCCGTCTGAATATGGTGACGGTAGCAGAAGGGGTCGAGACGCCCGAACAGGCAAAATGGCTGCGTGAGCACGGTGTCAGCCTGCTGCAGGGGTACTGGATCAGCCGCCCGATGCGCCTGGATCAGCTGATGGTCTGGGAGCCCGATGTTCAACTGGACGGGGAATAATTTCACAACCCCCGCGACCTCACTTATTATTCAGATAATCAACCGGTCCGCTGCCTGCGGGTCACAACAAAAAAGGAATACGTAGCGGAATGATTGTGCGCGCGGTGGTGCTGCTGATTGCGATGATAAGTGGACTTTGTCAGGCGCAAACTATTAAAGAGAGCTTCGCCTTTGCGGTTATTGGCGAGCCAAAATACGCCATTAACTTCGACCATTTCGATTACGTTAACCCGGCCGCACCAAAGGGCGGCGGTGTGACCCTGTCGGCTAACGGTACCTTCGACAACTTCAACCGCTACGCTCTACGCGGCGTGGCGGCCGAGCGCACGGACGCGCTCTACGATACCCTCTTCACCACCTCTGACGACGAGCCGGGCAGCTATTATCCGCTGGTAGCAGAGATGGCGCGCTATGCCGATGACTTTTCGTGGATGGAGCTGACCCTCAATCCGCAGGCGCGCTTTCATGACGGCACCCCGGTAAAGGCCAGCGATGTCGCCTTTACCTTTCACAAATTTATGACCGAAGGCGTGCCGCAGTTTCGTCTGGTTTATAAAGGTGCCACGGTCAGCGCTATCGCCCCGCTGACCGTACGCATTACCCTCACTCATCCAAATAAAGAAGACATGCTGAGCCTGCTGACGCTGCCGGTGATGCCGGAAAAGTTCTGGAAGGATCATAAGCTCAGCGATCCCCTGTCCACCCCGCCTTTGGCAGGCGGGCCATATCGCATCACCCACTGGCGGATGGGCCAGTATCTGATTTACTCCCGGGTGAAAGATTACTGGGCAGCCAACCTGCCGGTTAACCGCGGACGCTGGAACTTTGACACCCTGCGCTATGACTATTATCTCGACGACAATGTGGCATTCGAGGCGTTTAAAGCGGGCGCATTTGATATGCGGGTAGAGAGCAGCGCCAAAAACTGGGCGACGCGCTACAACGGCAAAAACTTCAGTCGCGGCTACATCGTCAAAGAGGCGTTAAAGAATGACTCCGCCCAGGATACACGCTGGCTGGCGTTTAATATTCAGCGCCCGGTATTCAGCGATAGCCGCGTGCGTCAGGCGATCACCCTCGCCTTCGATTTTGAGTGGATGAACAAAGCGCTGTTTTACAGCGCCTATAGCCGGGTGAACAGCTATTTCCAGAATACCGAATATGCCGCACACGGCTACCCGGATGCCGCCGAGCTGACGCTGCTTGCTCCGCTGAAAGAGGCGGTTCCCCCTGAGGTGTTCACCACAATCTACCAGCCGCCGCGCTCAAAAGGTGACGGCTTCGACCGCGATAACCTGCTGCAGGCCAGCAAGTTGCTGGATGAGGCCGGGTGGGAGATTGAAAATAAGAAGCGGATTAACACGAAAACCGGCAAGCCGCTGAGTTTTGAACTGTTGCTCTCCTCCGGGGGCAACAACCAGTGGGTGCTGCCGTTCCAGCACAATCTTGAACGGCTGGGCATTACCCTGAACATCCGTCAGGTGGATAATTCGCAAATCACCAACCGAATGCGTAACCGTGATTACGACATGATGCCGCGCCTGTGGCGGGCCATGCCGTGGCCGAGTACCGATCTGCAGATCTCCTGGGCTTCGCAATATATTGATTCAACCTACAACGCGCCGGGGGTGAAAAACCCGGCGGTCGATGCTCTGATCGCCCAAATCGTCGCCGCACAGGGCAATAAAGAAAAACTGCTGCCGCTGGGACGGGCGCTCGACCGGGTGCTGACCTGGAACCATTACATGCTGCCAATGTGGTTTATGGGGCAGGACCGAGTCGCCCACTGGGATAAGTTCTCGCTTCCCGCCCAGCGCCCGGTGTACGCACTGGGGTTTGAAAACTGGTGGTATGACGTTAACAAAGCGGCGAAATTACCCGCCGAACGGCGTTAAGGAATAACAATGGGCGCTTATTTATTTCGTCGCTTGCTGCTGGTGATCCCCACTCTGTGGGCCATTATCACCATCAACTTTTTTATTGTGCAAATTGCCCCTGGCGGCCCGGTCGACCAGGCTATCGCCGCCATTGAATTCGGTAACAGCGGCACGCTGCCCGGCGGGGGTGGCGAAGGGTTACGCGCCAGCCATGCCCGCACCGGGGTCGGCAATATCAATGAAAGCCAGTATCGCGGCGGGCGCGGACTCGATCCCGAGGTGATCGCCGAGATCACCCAGCGTTACGGTTTTGATAAGCCGCTGCATGAGCGCTATTTCAAAATGCTGTGGGACTACGTGCGTTTCGATTTTGGCGACAGCCTGTTCCGCAGCGCCTCGGTGCTGCATCTGATCAAAGAGAGCCTGCCGGTATCCATTACGCTGGGGCTGTGGGGTACGTTGATTATCTACCTTGTCTCGATCCCGCTCGGCATCCGTAAAGCGGTGGATAACGGAAGCCGGTTCGATATCTGGAGCAGCACGTTTATTATTGTCGGCTATGCGATCCCGGCGTTTTTGTTCGCGGTGCTGCTGATCGTCTTTTTTGCCGGCGGCAGCTACCTGGATCTCTTCCCGCTGCGCGGACTGGTGTCGACCGACTTCAGCAGCCTGCCGTGGTACAAAAAGATCACCGATTATCTCTGGCACATCACCCTGCCGGTGCTGGCGACGGTGATCGGCGGCTTTGCGGCGCTGACCATGTTGACCAAAAACGCCTTTCTCGACGAGATCCGCAAGCAGTATGTGGTGACCGCCCGCGCCAAAGGGGTGAGCGAGCGGCGCATTCTGTGGACGCATATTTTCCGCAACGCGATGCTGCTGGTGATTGCCGGTTTTCCCGCCACCTTTATCAGCATGTTCTTTACCGGCTCGCTGCTCATCGAGGTGATGTTCTCCCTTAACGGCCTCGGCCTGCTCGGCTACGAGGCGACCGTCTCGCGTGACTATCCGGTGATGTTTGGCACGCTCTATATTTTCACGCTGATTGGCCTGCTGCTGAATATCCTCAGTGATATTTGCTACACGCTGGTCGATCCGCGTATCGACTTTGAGGGCCGCTGATGCTGCGTTTAAGCCCTGTTAACCAGGCCCGCTGGGCACGTTTTCGCCATAACCGTCGTGGCTACTGGTCGCTGTGGATTTTCGCCCTGTTTTTCATCCTCAGCCTGTGTTCTGAGATCGTGGCCAACGATAAGCCGCTGCTGGTGCATTTTGACGATCGCTGGTACGTGCCGGTGGTGAAAGATTACAGCGAGCGAGATTTCGGCGGCCCGTTTGCCACCGCGGCAGATTATCAGGACCCGTGGCTGCGTGCGCAGCTGGACGCGCGTGGCTGGGTGTTGTGGGCGCCGGTGCGCTTTGGTGCCAACAGCATCAACTTTGCCACTGAGACCCCCTTCCCGTCCCCACCTTCGGCGCAAAACTGGCTGGGCACCGATGCCAACGGCGGCGATGTACTGGCGCGCATTCTGTACGGCACGCGGATTTCAATCCTCTTCGGCCTGATGCTGACCCTTTTTTCCAGCGTGATGGGGGTGCTGGCCGGGGCGGTCCAGGGTTACTACGGCGGTAAAATCGACCTCTGGGGTCAGCGCTTCATAGAAGTCTGGTCCGGGATGCCGACGCTGTTTTTAATCATTTTGCTCTCAAGCGTGGTGCAGCCTAACTTCTGGTGGCTGCTGGGTATTACGGTGTTGTTTGGCTGGATGGCGCTGGTGGGCGTGGTCCGGGCGGAGTTTTTACGCACCCGTAACTTCGACTATATTCGCGCGGCGCAGGCGCTGGGGGTCAGCGATCGCGGGATTATTTTCCGCCACATGCTGCCCAATGCGATGGTGGCGACGCTGACCTTCCTGCCGTTTATTTTGTGCAGCTCGATAACCACCCTCACCTCCCTCGATTTTCTCGGCTTTGGTCTGCCGCTGGGTTCCCCTTCGCTGGGCGAGCTACTGCTGCAGGGCAAGAATAATTTGCAGGCGCCGTGGCTCGGGATCACCGCCTTCCTGTCGGTGGCCGTGCTGCTGTCGCTGCTGATTTTTATTGGCGAAGCGGTACGCGATGCCTTTGACCCTAACAAGGCGGTATAAGATGACGCAGCCCCTTCTTCACATTGACGCGCTCTCCATCGCCTTTCGTCAGCAGGATGAAACCCGCCCCGTGGTAAGCGATATCTCCCTGCAGATTGCCGAAGGCGAAACGCTGGCGCTGGTGGGCGAATCAGGCTCGGGTAAGAGCGTGACGGCGCTGTCGATACTGCGCCTGCTCCCCACTCCCCCCGTGGTTTATCCGCAGGGCGATATTCTGTTTCGCGGCCAGTCGCTGCTGCATGCTGACGAGCGTACGCTACGCGGCGTGCGCGGCAACAAGATCGCGATGATTTTCCAGGAGCCGATGGTATCGCTTAACCCGCTGCACACCCTGGAAAAGCAGCTCTATGAAGTGCTGTCCCTGCACCGCGGCATGCGCAAAGAGGCGGCGCGCGGCGAGATGCTCGACTGCCTGGAACGCACCGGGATCCGCAATGCGGCGAAACGGCTCGGCGATTTTCCGCATCAGCTTTCCGGCGGTGAACGCCAGCGGGTGATGATCGCCATGGCATTACTCACCCGTCCGGAACTGCTGATTGCCGATGAACCGACTACCGCGCTGGACGTGACGGTGCAGGCGCAGATCCTGCAGCTGCTGCGTGAACTGCGCGACGAGCTGAACATGAGCCTGCTGTTTATCACCCACAACCTCAGCATTGTGAAAAAACTTGCCGACCGGGTCGCGGTGATGCAGAACGGGCGCTGCGTGGAGCAGAACACCACCTCGTCACTGTTTGCGGCCCCGCAGCACCCCTACACCCAGCGGCTGCTCGACAGCGAGCCGTCAGGCGATCCGGTGCCGCTGGCGCAGGATGCCCAGCCGCTGCTGCGGGTCGAGGATCTGTCGGTGGCGTTTCCGGTCCGCAAGGGCCTGCTGCGTCGGGTAGTAGAGAATAAACAGGTGCTGAACAACGTCAGCTTTACATTGCGTCCCGGGGAAACGCTGGGGCTGGTGGGCGAATCCGGCTCCGGTAAGAGCACGACCGGGCTGGCGCTGCTGCGTCTGATTGCCTCCCAGGGGACGATTTTGTTTGACGATCAGCCGCTGCACAACTGGGATCGTCGGCAAATGCTGCCCGTCCGTCACCGGATGCAGGTGGTTTTTCAGGATCCTAACTCCTCGCTCAACCCGCGCCTTAACGTGCAGCAAATTATCGAAGAGGGTCTACGCGTCCATCAGCCAGGTCTGAGCCTGCAGGCGCGTGAAGAGGAAGTGATTACCGTGATGCGTGAAGTGGGGCTCGATCCTGAGACTCGCCATCGCTATCCGGCGGCTTTCTCCGGTGGGCAGCGTCAACGCATCGCCATCGCCCGCGCGCTGATCCTACGCCCGGAGCTGATTATCCTCGACGAACCCACGTCGTCGCTCGACAAGACCGTACAGGCGCAAATTCTGGCATTGCTGAAGGATTTACAGGAAAAGCACCGACTGGCCTATATTTTTATCAGCCATGACCTGCAGGTCGTACGCGCACTTTGCCATCAGGTGATTGTGTTGCGTGAGGGAGAGGTGGTCGAGCAGGGGGAATGCCAGCGCGTGTTTGCCGCGCCGACGCAGGCGTATACGCGTCAGCTGTTAGCGTTGCGCTGACGCTCAGGCAGAGTTCTGACTGGAAAACGTCTCGGCAATCGCCACGCCAAAGTTCTTCAGTCGGCAGGTCGCTGCAAACTCATCCTGGCTTTTTACGAACAGGCACGGCTCGCCTTCGCACTCCAGCACCGAGCTGTAGAGTTCAATGTCGGTCAGAGCCTGGCTCAGTCTTTCCATTACCGGCCACGCGTTGCCCTCTTCAGGACTCAGCAGTCTGAGCGCCACCAGACAGTTCTCACCGTTCGGGGTGCTTTGCGGAATCGGTTCAACCTTCGAACCTGCAAAACCCGCCGACCAGCGATAGCTCTGCGGCAAGCGGTGGACAATGGAGTGCTGTAATGTATTCACGTTCGTTCCCCGGAAGCAAATATACTTCACAATTCATTTACATTTATAGTAACACATCGTAACTGAGCTGCTCTGTTTTTAGTAAGAAAACGCTTACAGCCAGAATCCATCGGCGTTGGCGTCTTTTTTGTCAGGGCTCTTTGTAAGCGTTTCAGGTCGCTGTCGGCGCTATATTTACCCGTTTTTGCGATCCAACTCAACCTTTTTAACTACAAGGTTGTGACTATTTACATAAATAGATTTTACATAAAAGAAACAAAACAGGCGGGAATGAACGGCATCCTGGTTGATATGCATCAAAAAAGGGCCCCATCGGGACCCTTTTTTGTGATTTAGCTCACCGATTTTTTGGGTCGACTCGCGTAAAGGCAGAACAGAATCGAACCGGTGGCGCACAGGGCGATTGACCACAGCATCGGCCAGGCACTGCTAAAGGTTGCTAACGACAACAACGCGCCGACGATGGCGCCGATACCAAAGCGGAAAGTGCCCGCCAGCGACGAAGCCGTGCCGGCCATGTGCGGGAATTCGTCGAGGATCACCGCCATCGCGTTGGATGAGACCATCGAGATACAGCCCACAAACGCCGCAACGCCGAATACCAGCGCCCAGAACCCAACGTCGAAGTAAGCGGTCACCACCATCCACACCGCCATCACGAACTGGATCCACAGCCCGATGCGGAACATGTTCAGCGCCCCCACCCGACGGACAAAGCGGCTGTTAATCATCGTCAGCACAAAGATGAACACCACGTTCAGCGCAAAGTAGTAACCAAAATGCTGCGGCGAGACGTGGTTAAGCTCTATGTAGACAAACGGCCCGGCGCTGAGGAAAGAGAACATTCCGGCAAAGCTGAAACCGCTGGCCAGCATATAGCTCAGCACGCGCTTATGGCGAAACAGCGAGGCAAAGTTGCCGAGAGTGGTGCGAATGTGGAACTTCTGCCGACGTTCAACCGGCAGCGTTTCCTTAATAAAGAAGAAAATCATGGCCGAGGCCAGCAGAGCTGCCAGCGCCAGGATCCAGAAAATCGCGTGCCAGCTAAACCACACCAGTACCGCGCCCCCTACCATCGGCGCCACCAGCGGCGCAACGGTGGTGACCAGCATGACAAAGGACATCATGCGCGAGAACTCTTCCTTCGGGTAGATATCACGCATCAGGGCATTGATGACCACGCTTGCCGCCGCAGCCGCCAGACCGTGGAAGAAACGCATCACAATCAGCTGATCGATGGTCTGCGACAGTGCACAGGCCATCGCCGCACCGGCGAACACCAGCGTGCCACCGAGGATCACCGGCTTACGCCCGATGCTGTCCGCCATTGGACCGTACAGCAACTGCCCGACAGCAAACCCCAGAATATAGGTACTGAGGGTCATCTGCGTGCTGCCCGCCGGCACGCCGAACTGCTCGGAAATCACCGGTAGCGCGGGCAGATACATATCGATGGACAACGGCATCAGCATGGCCAGCAAGCCAAGGATAAAGACGATGCTGTACGACGAGTGTGGCCTGGTGGTCACAATATGCTCCTGAGATTAACGTGAAAGCAGACCAACGCTGGCAATTTCTTCTTCCGTCAACGGACGGTATTCGCCTGGCTCAAGTTCTGGATCGAGCGCAATCGCCCCGATACGTTCGCGATGCAGACCGACGACGTGATTACCCACGGCGGCAAACATACGCTTCACCTGATGGTAACGCCCTTCGCTGATGGTCAGACGCACCTCCGTTGGGGTGATCACTTCCAGCACGGCAGGCTTAGTCAGATCTTTCTCATTATGCAACTGGACACCGTGAGCAAATTGCTCTGCGGTGCTGTCACTGACCGGCGAATCCAGCATCACCCGATAGGTCTTCTCACAGTCGTTGCGCGGGGAGGTGATGCGATGCGACCATTGGCCATCGTCGGTCATCAGCACCAGACCGGTGGTGTCGATATCCAGACGTCCGGCAGCGTGCAGCTTGTAGGCCACCGGCACATCGAGGAAATAGAGCACCGTCGGGTGATCCGGATCGTCGGTTGAGCAGACGTATCCTTCGGGTTTGTTGAGCATGAAATAGCGCGGGCCATTTTGCTGCGTCAGCGAGTTGCCTTCATATTCCACCTGATGGTCAGGCTGGAGTTTAAAAGCGCTGTCTCGCACAATGTCACCGTCCACAGTCACATGGCTGCCGCGGATCAGACGCCCGGCAATAGCGCGGCTTACGCCGAGTTGCTGAGCGATAAACTTATCAAGTCGCATGAAATATTTTAAGCCTTAAGGGTGCCAGGAGCCGGACCACAGGTCCGAAAGAAGCAGTAATAACAGCCCAGTATAGCGGGGTATCTGCGCCACTCAAGGGAAAAAGTTTCGTGGCATACTATGTGCGAGATAACCAAACCGAGAAACCATGACTTTTACACTTCGCCCCTATCAGCAGGAAGCTGTCGACGCTACCCTCGCCCACTTTCGCCAGCATAAAGAACCGGCGGCCATTGTGCTGCCCACCGGCGCGGGCAAGAGCCTGGTGATCGCCGAACTGGCACGGCTGGCGCGCGGGCGCGTGCTGGTGCTGGCGCACGTCAAAGAGCTGGTGGCGCAAAACCATGCCAAGTATCTGGCGCTGGGTCTCGACGCCGACATTTTTGCCGCCGGGCTCCAGCGTAAAGAGAGTCACGGCAAAGTGGTATTTGGCAGCGTGCAGTCGGTAGCGCGTAATCTGGAACTGTTTCGCAGCGAATTCTCACTGCTGATTGTGGATGAGTGCCACCGCATCAGCGATGACGACGACAGCCAGTATCAGCAGATCCTCACGCACCTGAAAACCGTCAATCCGCATATCCGGCTGCTGGGGCTGACCGCCACGCCGTTTCGGCTGGGCAAAGGCTGGATTTACCGCTTCCACTATCACGGCATGGTACGCGGCACAGAAAAGGCGCTGTTTCGCGACTGTATTTACGAGCTGCCGCTGCGCTATATGATCAAGCATGGTTATCTGACGCCACCGGAGCGGCTGGATATGCCGGTGGTGCAGTACGATTTCAGTCGCCTAAAGCTGCAAAGCAACGGCTTGTTCAGCGAGGCGGATCTCAACCTCGAGCTGAAAAAACAGGATCGCATTACCCCGCACATCATCAGCCAGATAATGGAGTTCGCCGGGACGCGCAAAGGAGTGATGATTTTTGCCGCCACCGTCGAACACGCCCGTGAAATAACCGGCCTGCTGCCCACTGAGGATGCCGCACTGATTACCGGCGAAACGCCGGGGCCGGAGCGCGATCGACTGATCGACGCGTTTAAGGCGCAACAGTTTCGCTATCTGGTTAACGTCTCTGTCCTGACCACCGGCTTTGATGCCCCGCACGTAGATCTGATTGCGATCCTGCGTCCAACCGAATCTGTCAGCCTTTATCAGCAGATTGTCGGCCGTGGGTTGCGCCTGGCACCAGGCAAAACCGATTGCCTGATTCTGGATTACGCGGGTAACCCGCACGATCTGTATGCCCCGGAAGTGGGCGCGCCAAAAGGCAAAAGCGACAACGTGCCGGTGCAGGTGTTTTGCCCGGCCTGCGGCTTTGCCAATACCTTCTGGGGGAAAACCACCGCCGACGGCACGCTCATTGAACATTTTGGTCGCCGCTGTCAGGGCTGGTTTGAAGATGATGAAGGCCATCGGGAGCAGTGCGATTTCCGCTTCCGCTTTAAAAACTGCCCGCAGTGCAATGCCGAAAATGACATTGCCGCCCGCCGCTGCAGCACCTGCGATACGGTGCTGGTCGATCCGGACGATATGCTAAAGGCCGCCCTCAAGTTAAAAGACGCGCTGGTGCTGCGCTGCAGCGGCATGGCGCTGGCGCACGGCGCGGATGAGAAAGGTGAGTGGCTGAAAATCACCTATTACGACGAAGACGGTGCCGACGTGAGTGAGCGCTTCCGTCTGCAGACGCCCGCCCAGCGCACCGCCTTTGAACAGCTGTTTATTCGCCCGCATACCCGCACCCCCGGCGTGCCGCTGCGCTGGATAACCGCAGCCGATATCGTTCATCAGCAGCCGTTATTACGCTATCCCGACTTCGTGGTGGCGCGCAAAAAAGGCCAGTTCTGGCAGGTGCGCGAGAAGGTTTTTGATTACGAAGGCCGCTACCGTCGGGCCAACGAATTGCGGGGATAGGGGCAGTTTTCGTTGATGTGGGGGCCGTTTAAGTATAAAATGCCGCCCGCTTCACATCCGTGGGGCAGAACACTTACCTGTTACTGGGTCGCCTGTAGCAGGACTAATTTACAGAGAGTAATCAATGTTCACTATCGATGCAGAAGTACGTGCAGTGCAGGGTAAGGGTGCGAGCCGCCGCCTGCGCACAGCTAACAAGTTCCCGGCTATCGTTTACGGTGCCGATATTGCTCCAGTAGCAATCGAACTGGAACATGACAAAGTCTGGAACCTGCAGACTAAAGAAGGGTTCTACACTGAAGTTCTGACTATCGTTGTTGATGGTAAAGAAGAAAAAGTGAAAGTTCAGGCTGTTCAGCGTCACCCGTTCAAGCCAAAACTGACCCACATCGACTTCGTTCGCGCGTAATCGCCAACACGTCGAGAAAAAACCCCGCATTGCGGGGTTTTTTTATGGCGCTTATTTACCGCCGGAACTGCGACGCTGGAGCTGATCGCGCAAGTTTGGCGGCGTGCCTTTAATGGTCAGCGTGTCGGTCGCCGGATCCCAGAAAATGCGCTCGCCCAGCAGCATGGCGTCAAAGTTAATGGTTAACCCACCGCCGCTACCGGCAAATTTCGTCAGCTGACGCAGCGTGCTGCGATCCGCCGGGAAGCTCTCTTCCAGCTCGTAACCTTTCTCTGCGGTAAAGTCCTGGAAACTCACTTCACTGACGCCCGCCAGCTCTTTTGACAGCGATTCCAGCTCGATCTCTTCTCCGGCCTGCAGTTGTTCGTTGCAGTAGGCGTAAACCTGCTGGCGCACGTTCTGACGCTCGGATTTATCCAGCTCCGCTTCTGCGGTGAAATCATCCACCGCTTGCAGCAGGCCTTTATTCTGCGCTTTGGCATTCAGGCCTTCGCTGGCGCCGAGGAAGTCCATAAAGAAGTCGGCGACCTTGCGCCCTACCCGTCCTTTCAGGAACGTCAGATAGCGGGTCGATTCCGGATTGGTTTCCCATTCGGTCAAATCAATACGCGCCACGATATCCGCGTGGTTAATATCCAGGTAGTGTGTCGGATTGATATCCAGCTGTTCATTGACGCGCATGCTGCTTAAGTTGTTCAGCACGGTCACCAGCAAATACTCAACCGCCAGATAGCGATAGTGGCAGAAGAGCACGATCCCGCCGTCAGCAAACGGGTATTTGGCCAGCTCGTCGCGCAGGCGTCCGGTTGCCGCTCGACTGAACGCGAGGAAATCCTCTTCACCCTGACGCTGCAGGCGCAGCGACTGCGCCAGTTCACTCTCTTCATTGAACATGCCATAGGCTTTGTTCTTGGCGCTGTACACCCGGTGCAGCTCCGCCATCATGTCAACAACGGTAGCTGTCGGTTCAAGTAACGAATCGCGCAGCACCAGCTCAAGGTTTTGCTCATCACGCTTGATAAGCTGGTGCAGGGCAATCTGGTTGATATCCAGACTCATGATAAACTCTCCTTTTAGACCGGGCCGTATTCAACCACCCCCCAGTCATCTGTGCAACAGAAGATAAAAATGGGGAAAAAAAGCTGCTGCTACGGTAATATGTTGCCCTTTCCTCCACAAACAGATTTCGATTTATGCCACAACTCTCCCGCTACAGTGATGAACACGTTGAACAAATGCTCAGTGAGCTGCTCAACGTACTGGAAAAACATAAGGCTCCGACCGACCTTTCCCTGATGGTTCTGGGAAATATGGTAACGAACCTTATTAATACCAGCGTTGCGCCGGCCCAGCGCCAGGCGATCGCAAAATCTTTCGCTCAGGCCTTACAGTCTTCGGTTAACGACGACCAGGCGCACTAAAGGGAAACGAACGACAGTTTATGGTGACGAATCGTCAGCGCTATCGTGAAAAAGTCTCCCAGATGGTTAGTTGGGGGCACTGGTTTGCACTGTTCAACATTTTGTTGGCGATGGTGCTTGGCAGCCGCTATCTGTTTGTTGCCGACTGGCCGACAACCCTTGTCGGGCGCGTCTACTCGTGGATTAGCGTCATTGGCCACTTTAGCTTTCTGGTCTTCGCCACGTATTTACTGATCCTGTTTCCGCTGACGTTTGTCGTCATGTCGCAGCGGCTGATGCGGTTTATCTCCGCGATTCTGGCCACTGTGGGCATGACGCTGCTGCTTATCGACAGCGAAGTCTTTACCCGCTTCCACCTGCATCTCAACCCTATTGTCTGGGAACTGGTGATCAATCCCGACCAGAACGAAACCGCGCGCGACTGGCAGCTGATGTTTATCAGCGTGCCGATAATCCTGCTGATTGAGATGCTGTTTGCCACCTGGAGCTGGCAGAAGCTGCGCAGCCTGACGCGTCGTCGTCACTATGCCCGGCCTGTCGCCGCCCTCTTTTTTGTCGCCTTTATCAGCTCACACGTCATGTACATCTGGGCCGATGCCAATTTCTATCGTCCGGTGACCATGCAGCGCGCGAATCTGCCGCTCTCCTATCCGATGACGGCGCGTCGCTTCCTGGAAAAACACGGTCTACTGGATGCGCAGGAGTATCAGCGTCGGCTGGTTGAACAGGGCGATCCCGAAGCCGTATCGGTGCAGTATCCACTGAGCGAACTGCGCTATCGCGATATGGGCCAGGGCCAGAACGTCCTGCTGATCACCGTCGACGGACTGAACTACTCGCGCTACGAGAAGCAGATGCCTGCCCTGGCGGAATTTGCTGACAAGAACATCAACTTTACCCAACACATGAGTTCCGGCAACGCCACCGATGCCGGGATCTTTGGCCTGTTCTACGGTATTTCACCGGGTTATATGGATGGCGTGCTGTCCTCGCGTACGCCTGCCGCGCTGATTACCGGTCTTAATCAACAGGGTTATCAGCTGGGGCTGTTCTCTTCAGATGGTTTCACCAGCCCGCTGTATCGCCAGGCACTGCTGTCCGACTTCTCGCTGCCTGCGGCGAAAAGTCAGTCAGACGAGCAGACCGCCGGTCAGTGGATCACTTGGCTTAACCGCTATGCGCAGGACGATAACCGCTGGTTCTCGTGGGTTGCCCTTAATGGTACGTCGCTTGATGACAGCAACCAGAAAACCTTTGCTCGCCGCTATGCGCAGGCCGCAGGCGAAGTGGATGCCCAGATTGCGCGGGTGCTGAACGCCCTGCGCGAATCCGGCAAGCTGGAAAACACGGTGGTGGTGATCACCGCCGGTCACGGTGTCCCGCTGGGCAGCGAACGCGATAGCGTTGAGTGGTCGCGCCCACGACTGCAGGTTCCGCTGGTGATCCACTGGCCTGGCACGCCGTCACAGCGCATCAACACCCTGACCGATCACAAAGACGTGATGACGACCCTGATGCAGCGTCTGCTGCACGTTAGCACGCCAGCCAATGAGTATTCGCAGGGTCAGGATCTGTTCAGCGCAACGCGTCGCCATTACTGGGTTACCGCTGCCAGCAGCAACACGCTGGCCGTTACCACCTCCGCGCTGACGCTGGTGCTGAACAGTAACGGCAGCTACAAAACCTATAATGCGCAGGGCGAGAAACTCAACGACCACACGCCGCAGCTGAGCCTGCTGCTGCAGGTGCTGACGGATGAGAAGCGGTTCATTGCTAACTGATTAATATTAAATCAGTTAGCCCGTGCTCATCTTGCAATAAACGCGGAAGTGCGTACTATAAATTCCCAGTGTCGGCACGTAGCGCAGCCTGGTAGCGCATCGTCATGGGGTGGCGAGGGTCGAGAGTTCAAATCTCTCCGTGCCGACCAAATCGATTAAAAAAGGGATGAACTCTACGAGTTCATCCCTTTTGTTTTATCTGAAATCCGTCAATTATCAGTGGCTGGACGTGGCACTCGTCACAACGTCAGCACCGTTCACTTTCAGTGTGACCTTCTGCTTTCCTTTGACCCAGATCAGAGGTTGCGTATTCTGGAAACCATATCCCTCAAGCGCATTGTAAGCAGCATCCGTTTTCTGCCCACGAACGCTGTCACGCAAAAAGCTTTCCAGCTCGCTCTGTGCGCCTTTAGTCGAGGCTTTCGCCGCCTTTTGGTTTTCGGCTTTGGTTTTATGGATATTGCAGGTGCCGTCGGCTTCGCTCACTTGCGTACAGCCGGAGCGTTCCAGCTGCGCGCGATAGTTTGCGCTAATGGCAAACGCCGGGGCCGCCACGAAAGAAGACAACACAACAGAGATAATTAATTTCTTAAACATACCAGTAACCACCACAAGTAAGAAAATGAGGATTAACAGCCAGTGTAAACATGCATTGTTAATTCGGCTCAAAAATTAGCATCGCGTGTGGTGATTCACAAACGAAAATATTACGCATGTAAACTAATAAAAATTTGATATAAGTCAGGGCAGGAAGATAGCCTGTTATTTTGATTGGGAAAAAGCACGGATTGACCGGGTAACCAGCGTATTCGAATGAAAGAGAAACCGCTCACCTCAAGTCTTAACACACTGAAATTTAAATCCTTTATAGACATCACCAACAAGTGTAAACAATTGTAAGACAAAAACCAGTCAGCACCCTGACTGGCCCATGCCTTACCCATCACTTATTCGTTTAAATTTCTGGCGTCTTTTTAAAACCCGTTAGCATCAGCAGCAGGCTCTCTTTTGACGATGCCGGGTTAAACTGATAGTGGTTGCCCTGGCGGTCGCCGCCAATGTACCAGGAGATCTCCGTTTTACCAGCGGCCAGCGCTTTACGCACCGCTTTGTCGACATCCACCATCCGGTACTCACGTTTGTTGTTGAGGTACAGCACCGCATCAGAGTTGTAGCTGCAGGATGGGCGCTTTTTCCAGGTCACCGTGGCAGGGTTCCAGCTGTTGCTGGCCGGGTAGAAGAAGATCTGGTCTGCGCCATTGGCCTCGACCTTCCCACCGTAGATACGCACCTTGTACTTGAACAGGGACGGATCCTGGCCCGTTGGCAACGCAGGAATTTTGAATTTCACCAGGCTCATGGTCTCCGCGTTGCGGGTTCGGCCACCGTTTTTCCAGTTATCCTGAATCAACAGCATCTGCGCCTGCGGAACCGTTGTGGTCGGCGTCTCGCTGCTCACCCAGACGTTTGCCTGCGCTGTCGAATAACCATAAGGAATGTTGCTCCCGCAGTCGGTGCCTTCATTCATGCACATATCGGTCATAAACCGCGCGCCCTGCTCCGTCCAGCCATTCAAAAAATCGGCATGAGCGGTATACAGGCTGCCCCAGTGCTCCTCGCGTGCATCGCCGTTCATGGTGGGATCGAGAGAAAGCTGCGCTTTAGCCGTATCGAGGGACGTTATCCCTTTAAGCACATAGGCCACGTTCATATTAACCGTCGGGATTTTCACCGGGAAGCCGGACGGGCACTGCCCTTTCACATCATAAGTCGCATTCGCCATACCGTGCATCGGCTGCAAATGGATGCCGTCCCAGCAGTTGGGGAACTGGATCCCGATATTAAACTGCACCGCATCTTTGGCTTTTCTCAGGCCACAGACCTCACCGACTTTATTGCTGTAGCCTTTACCGTTGGCGCACAGGAAGGTGATGCGGGAGTTAGGCTGGGTGCCGTGGTGATCGCCCGCCAGCAGCGCCAGTCCGGCCGGGAATGGGCTGAGGGGATGCTGATCAACGTTGGACGCTTGATAATAGGTTTTCTGGTAAGCAGGTTGCACCACCGTCCCGTCCAGCAGGCGCAGCGACGGCGCCCAGTAGGCCGAACTGTCGGCTTTATTATCGCAGGTGGTTTCCGACTGTTTTTGCAGCGACGGATAGGTTGAATAGGCATCCGTACGGGTGTTGCCGAAAAAATCATGCCACATCGCCTGGTTGGGTTTACCAGACATCATAATGGCGTCATCGCCCAGGGTGTGGTTGTACGCGCAGACAACGTGCGCCTGCGGGCCGGCATGGGCATACAGTGATGGCAGCAACAGGGCTGATGCCAGGGCGGTGTAAAGTGTGGTCCGTTTCATCATGTGCTCCTGAAATAAAGGAGCACATTGGTATCAAAACCGCGCTAACGCGCCGAATTGTTTACGCAATAATTTTCTTCTGCGCGACGCTTTACAGCGCCACGCCAGCGATCAATCACTGATCGCGCCTGAAAACACCTTAGTGTTTATCGCTGCCGCCGAGGAAAAAGATCCCCAGCGGGATCGCCAGCAGGACGGTAAACACCGTGCTGTAGACCAGCACCATTGCCGACTGCAGGAAGAACATGCTGGTGGTCCACGCCGTCAGCGGAATGTTGTACTGTTCAACCACACCGATAATGGTGACGCGCCCCACGCCCGCAACCGCAATCAGAAAAACCGTCAGCAGCGCCAGCAGAAATTTGCGCCCCGCCGGGGTGTTAAGTTTTTCACGTACCATGGCTTTTTCCTTCACAGATGAATAACAATGATTGCCGCTCACCCTACCACGAACCCCTTCACGGCACCAATTCAGCATTTAAAACTATTACCAAGCTAATTATTCAGTCACATTAGCCGGTTAAAAATAAATTTAAGGTAAAAACATCTACGTGATAGTCTGAAGACGAACGGATCGACATAAAGGAATAACTGTGAAAAACACATCGAAAAGCGTCATTGCCCTGCTGGCTCTGACCTCGCTTAACGTCTGGGCCAGTGAGCCGACCCAACCCCTGAGCAAAACCGCACCTTATCCGCAGGCCGAACACGGGATGAAACGCCAGGTCATCGACCTGCCCACCCAGCCTGAGGAAGCGAATTTTAAGGTTGAACTGCTGATCGGTCAGACGCTGGAAGTGGACTGCAATCGCCATCGGCTCGGCGGCCAGTTAAGCCAAAAAACGCTGGAAGGCTGGGGTTACGACTATTACGTGTTCGATAAGGTGACGTCACCGGTTTCAACCATGATGGCCTGCCCGGACGGGAAAAAATCTACGCAGTTTGTGATGGCAAATCTGGGTGACAACAGCCTGCTGCGCTACAACAGCAAGTTGCCGATTGTGGTGTATACGCCTGCCAACGTCGAGGTGAAGTACCGCATCTGGAAGGCCGACGAGAAGGTCGACAACGCCGTCGAGCGTTAAGGCAAAAATGCCCGGCAGCGTGCGCCACCGGGCATACAAGGTTACAGCGCGATATCCGCTACCGGTTTGCTTTCCGGCTTCGCCTGCAGTTGAGCCTGCGGCGCAACGTCAGGGGCCTGCGGCTTGTCATAGTTCAGCTGCAGAACGCGGCTGGTGTACTCCAGTTCCTGCTCCGTGGCCTCAACGTTACCGTTCAGCGCCGTACCGTAAGACGGAATAATGGTCTTCAGCTTCGCCTGCCATTGTGGGCTGGCGACTTTATCTTTGAACACTTTTTCCATCAGATGCAGCATGATCGGTGCCGCGGTTGACGCGCCCGGAGAAGCCCCCAGCAGCGCAGCAATGGTGCCTTCTTTGTCGCTCACCACTTCGGTGCCCAGACGCAGCACGCCGCCTTTATCCGCATCACGTTTGATGATCTGCACGCGTTGACCTGCCTGCCACAAACGCCAGTCTTCTTTTTTCGCGTCCGGGTAGTACTCTTTCAGCGCCTCAAAACGATCGTCGTCAGAGAGCAGCACCTGGCTAATCAGGTATTTCACCAGATCGAAGTTATCCATCCCCACGTTCATCATCGGCACCACGTTGGAGGTGGTGGTTGAACTCAGCAGATCCCACAGGGAGCCGTTTTTCAGGAACTTCGTCGAGAAGGTGGCGAACGGGCCAAACAACACCACGCGCTTACCGTCCAGAATACGGGTATCGATGTGCGGAACCGACATTGGCGGTGCCCCCACCGAGGCCTGACCGTACACTTTTGCCAGATGGCGATTCACCACATCCGGGTTTTCCGACACCAGGAACTGCCCGCCAACCGGGAAGCCACCGTAGTTATCCGCTTCCGGAATACCGGTTTCCTGCAGCAGCTTCAGCGCCGCGCCGCCTGCGCCAATAAAGACAAACTTCGCTTTAATCACCCGTTCAGCGTCGTTGTTTTTCAGATCGGCAACGGTCACGTTCCAGGAGTTGTCCGCGTTACGGGTAAAGCCACGCACTTCGGTGTTCACGGCCAGGCTGAAGTTCTCTTTCTTCTGCAGACCGCTGACCAGCTGACGGGTGATCTCACCGTAGTTGACGTCGGTACCAATGTCGGTGCGCGTCGCCGCCACTTTCTGGTTCGGGTCGCGGCCTTCCATCACCAGCGGCGCCCAGGCTTTAATCTGCGCGTGGTCTTCGGAGTACTTCATGCCGCGGAACAACGTGCTTTGCTGCAGCGCAGCGTAACGCGCGCGCAGGAAGTTAACATTCTCATTGCCCCAGACGAAACTCATGTGCGGCACGGAGTTAATGAAAGCATGCGGATCGTGCATCACGCCGCTGTTAACCTGATGGGACCAGAACTGACGCGAAATCTGGAACGCTTCGTTGATTTCAACGGCTTTCTCAATACTGATGGTGCCGTCTTTCTTCTGCGGCGTGTAGTTGAGCTCCATTAATGCCGAGTGGCCAGTACCGGCGTTATTCCAGCCGTTGGAGCTCTCTTTCGCCACGCCATCGAGGCGTTCGACCATGGTCATCGACCAGCCTGGCTCAAGCTCTTGCAGATAGGTCCCTAGCGTGGCGCTCATGATGCCGCCGCCAATTAAAAGAACGTCTGTTTCCTGCTCTTGTGCCTGCGCCTGTGCCGCCATTGGGGCAGCGCTGAGGCTTACAGCCACAGACAAGAGCATGGCAGTCATTTTTTTCATGATTAATGCCTTCGTATAAGCGGTTTTATTGCTGTTAAGACGGGTAGTCGAGTGCGGGCCCAACGGTAGCAACATTTAAATATTGTTTAAAGGTTAAATAATTATTGTAATTATGATATTTAATGTTGCGCAATTTGTAGGGTTACTCAATTTGTCGGGCTGGAAAAAGGCTCACTTACCCGCTACTATGCTGCCCTTTGTGATCAATCGCACAAATACGCTTATCCTGCTGGCACCACTAACCTGCGAAAAACTATGTCCCAGACACATGTCTCTCCCCGGATCCTAACGGTCCTGCGATCTCCGTCGTTATTCATGCGTGAAACCCTGGCCGGGATGATCACTGCCCTGGCGTTAATCCCGGAAGTGATCTCGTTTTCGGTGGTGGCGGGGGTGGATCCCAAGGTCAGTCTGTTTGCCTCGGTAGTACTGTGCCTGGCGCTGTCGGTAATGGGTGGACGTCCGGCGATGGTGACGGCAGCGGCCGGTTCGGTGGCGCTGGTGATTGGACCGATGGTCCATCAGCATGGCGCACAATACATTTTGCCAGCGGTACTGCTCGCGGGGGTTATCCAGATCCTGTTCGGCGCACTGGGGATGGCGCGCCTGATGCGCTTTATTCCGCAGGCGGTGATGACCGGGTTTGTTAACGCGCTGGGGATCCTGATCTTCTTTGCCCAGGTGCCGCATTTCTGGAGCAAAAGCCCGCTGATTGTCGGCCTGTTTGTCCTGACGCTGCTGATTGTACTGTGGGCGCCCCGCTACATTAAAAGCATCCCTTCACCGCTGATCGCCATTGTGGTCCTGACGCTGTTTACCGTCACCAGCGGCCAGTTGCTGCCGACCGTCGGCGACGAAGGCTCGATTGGCGGCGGCCTGCCGGGCATCACCCAGATGCTGGTCCCGCTTAATCTGCACACCCTGAGCATCATCTGGCCCTGCGCACTCAGTATCGCCTTCGTCGGTCTGATGGAATCTTTGCTGACCGCCAAACTGGTGGATGAGCTGACGGCCACCCCGTCCAGCAAGCGCCGGGAGAGCATGGGTCTTGGCGTGGCAAATATCATGGCGGGCTTTTTTGGCGGGATCGCGGGCTGCGCGATGATCGGTCAGACCATTGTGAACGTTGAGATGGGCAAAGGGCGCAGCCGCGTTTCTACCCTCGCCGCCGGGCTGGTGCTGCTGCTATTGGTTACCGCGCTCAGCGAGGTGATGGCAAAAATCCCGATGGCGGTGCTGGCAGGGATTATGGCGATTGTGGCGGTCAAAACTTTCAACTGGCACAGCATTCAACCGTCCAGCGTGAAGGGCGCGCCGATCGCCGAAACGCTGGTGATGCTGGTGACCGTTGCGGCCACCGTCTCAACCGGCAATCTGGCGATAGGCGTGCTGGGCGGCATTCTTGCAATGGTAATAATGCCGGCCCGCATCAAGCATCGGCATGCTAGAGCAGAAACACCGTCGCCAGACCCAGAAAAATAAAGAACCCGCCGGTATCGGTGATGGCGGTGATCAGTACGCTCGACCCCACTGCGGGGTCGCGCCCGAAGCGGATCATACCCATCGGGATAATCACCCCCATCATCGCCGCCACCAGCAGATTGAGCACCATCGCCAGCGTCATTACGCCACCCAGCGCCATATCATCGTATAACCACCAGGTGACCCCGCCCATAATCCCGCCCCACACCAGCCCGTTGACGAGCGCCACGCCCAGCTCACGCATAATCAGGAAGGTAAAGTTACCCGGCTGAATATGTTGCAGCGCCAGCGCGCGCACAATCATGGTGATGGTCTGGTTACCGGTGTTGCCGCCAATCCCCGCCACGATCGGCATCAGCGAGGCCAGCGCCACCAGCTGTGAAATGGTGTGTTCAAATCCGTCGATCACCCTGGAGGCGATAAAGGCGGTACAGAGGTTGATCGCCAGCCATGCCCAACGGGTTTTTACCGCTTTGCTCACCGGGGCATACACATCTTCTTCGGCGCTTAACCCTCCGAGGGCGCGCATATCGTTATCGGTCTCTTCATACACCACATCGACGATCTCATCGATGGTCAGACGCCCCATCAGCTTGCCCACCGAGTCCACCACGGCGGCACTGATCAGGTTGTCACGTTCAAAGGTACGGGCCGCTTTTTCGGCATCATCTTCCGGGGAGAAGATCATCGGCTGGGTTTCCATCACCTCGCTGACCCGCCGCTGGGCGCTGTTCAGCAGAATGGTCTTCAGCTCCAGCTCGCCAAGCAGGATTTTATCGCGCGAGGTGACAAACAGCTTGTCGGTGTTCTCCGGCATTTTGCCCAGCCGGCGCAGGTAGCGTTGCACCGTGCCCAGGGTAACGTCCGGGCGCACCATAATGACGCCAAACTCCATGATCGCGCCGACGCGGTTCTTCTCGTAGTGCATGACCTGACGGACGCGGGCCCGTTCCCCGGCGGGCAGTGATGCCAGCAGGCGACCGGTCAGGTTACGTGGCAGGTGCTGAACCAGGTAAATCTGCTCGTCGATATCCAGGGTACGTAGGGCGTCGAGAATATCGTGATCGCTCATCTCGTCGATCAGATCTTCCCAGACGTTTTCGGAGGCTTCCAGCAGCACCTGACCGCGCTCGTGATCCTGCACCAGACGCCACAGGGCGTGGCGCTCTTCCGAAGGTAGCGCCTCCAGGGTATCGGCGAGATCCGGCGGCGGTAAATGGGCGACCAGTGCCCCTACCTCAGCAATATCGTCGGCTAAAGTACCGACATCATATTGCTCAGCCAGGGTCAGCTTGCCCAACAGGCTGGAGGTGAGCGCTTTGTCGGTGGTCATCAACCAGATGAGACGCGCACGCTCTTGATCGCGCAACCTTGCGCTATTTTTCGATAATCCAGGCATCAATCATTAATCCATGAAATGAGTTGGCATTAAGCATAGCGCGAGGTTGTGTAAATTTTAATAAACGAATGACAGGAAAGGAGAAAAAATCAGAATTGAGGCCGGGCAGGCGAAGCCGCCACCCGGCACATTGTCACTCAGGCAGTACGGGCTACCGCATCACGCGACGCGGCGTCACGCTCGGCTCCGATCAGTTCGCTCAGCTGGCCGCTGCGCATCTCAAGCAGGCGGTCGGCGTGAATGAAATAGTGATCGTCATGGCTGATGGCAAAGATGGTTTTGCCCATCAGCTGCATCAGCGGCAGCAGCACCTGATAAAACTCGCGGCGGAAATGTGGGTCCTGGTCAGCGGCCCACTCATCCAGCAGGATGATATCGCGCTCTTCCGCCAGCGCCAGCAGCAGCGCCACGCGCTTTTTCTGCCCTTTCGACAGCTTCAGGTTGAGGATTTTGCCATCCTGCAGCTCCAGCTTGTGCGACATTTGCAGATGCGCCAGCCACTTCTCCACCAGCGCCGGGTCGGCCTGTTTGCCTTCCGGGCCCAGTAGCTGATCGAACAGCCAGACGTCGGTAAACACGGCAGAGAACAGCTTGCGATAATCTTCCGGCTTTTCTGCGCTCAGTAGTTTGCCGTCCAGCAGGATTTCGCCAGACTGGGGTTGATACAGCCCGGTCAGCAACATCGCCAGCGTCGATTTACCGCTGCCGTTGCCGCCAATCAGGAACAGCAGTTCGCCACGGTTAATGGTGAGATTCACCGGTCCGACGGAGAAGGTGTTGTCCTGATAGGTGAACGTCACGTTGCGCAGTTCCAGCGTTTGCCAGTTCGGGAATGCTTCTGGACGCGGGAATTCCGCTTTATACGGCGCGAGGTCAAACTTTCTCAGCTTGTTAAAAGCCACCTGGGCGCTGAGCAAGGTTGGCAACGCGCCAACGGCCGAGAGTAGCGGCGTGCGCAGGAACAGCAGGGTCAACGAGTAGGTCGCCGCCACGTTGGTATCGGCCCAGCCCAGGCTGTTGGCCATCCAGAACACCAGGCCAATCGCGCCCAGCATCATAATGTTTGACCAGTTCACCGCACTCAGGTGGAAGGTGTCGGCGCGCACAATGTGGTGGCGATATTCGCGGGCATCGGGGACATACAGGTTATTAAAGATATGCTCGGCGCGCTCGCGGTTGAGGGTCAGCTCTTTGCGCCCTTCCAGTACAGTCTGATAATCGTTATAGAGCTTGTCTTCGGTTTCTCGCAGCACGGCCATATGGCGATAAACCCGCGATACCAGCATGTAGCCACCCCAGATGGTGATCACAATCCACAGGGCGGTGATCGCCAGCATTTTGGTCGACAGCCAGGCCAGATAGGCGGCTGAACCGAAGGTCAGGATAATCCCCTGCACCAGCTCCGGCAGACGGACAAAAGCGATGGTAATCGAGCGCACATCGCTGGTCAGCCCCGCCAGCAGCGAGGCGCTGCCAAGCTGTTCCACGCGTTCAACCTGGGTATCCAGAATGCGTTTGATAAACTCACTGCGCAGACGATAGACGAAGTGGTGGCCGAGGGTCGTCAGCGCCAGCTGTGAGCCGAGGGTCACCGCCATCAGCAGCAGCAGCAATCCCAGAAATTCCGGCAACACCATCAGGGTAGTGTCGACGGTTTCAATTAGGCGCAGGTTGATAAAGGCGATCAGGCCAATACCCAGCGCAGCGCTGAGCAGGCTTAACGCCATCACCGCGATAAACGGCCAGCGGTATTGACGCCAGACCAGTAACAGGAGTTCCATGCAAAGCAATCCACACAAGAAAAAACAGCCAGCAGTGTAAACTGCCCGCCGCTGACAGCAAGAATAATTCTTATTTTTATTCGTTATTCGCTGCCTGGCGGAACGTCAGGTTGTAACGACAGTCGCCGGTCAGGGGGTGATGGCCCGCTTTCAGCGGCTGGATGCCGTGGTAAAACAGCCGCGAAGGCCCGCCCCACACCACGACGTCGCCGTGCTCCAGCAGCAGGCGCTGCAGCGGATCGTTACGATGTAACCCGCCAAACTGAAACACAGCGGGCAGACCGAGCGACACCGAGACAATCGGCGCCCGCAGATCCGCTTCGTCTTTATCCTGATGCAGCGACAGCTTTGCCCCGATGCCATAGCGGTTTATCAGGCAGGCATCAGGCTGAAAGTCAGGGTAGCCCGCAGCCGTGGCGGCCGCCTGGCACAGTTGTGCAAACGCCTGCGGCATCGGCGGCCAATGCGCATGGGTGAGCGGGTCGAGGGGTGAATAGAGATAACCGCGCGCGTCGGTAGTCCAGCCCAGCGCGCCGCAGTTGGTCATCGCCACCGACATAGTGTATCCGCCTGGCGTTACCATCTGGCGAAACGGCGACAGGGCGGCTACCTGTCCGATGTCGTGCATAAGCTCAGGCGCGCACGCCAGCGCAAAACGGCGCAGGATCAGCGCGCCGGGGGCCAGAGGTTCATGCCAGGGTTCGGCGTCGGCAAACAGATCAAGCATTATTCCTCCTGCGGGTTGGCTTCGCGCTTAAGCAGCGCGGCTTTACGGGCCGCTCCCCAGCGATAGCCAGAGAGCCCGCCGTCGCTGCGCACCACCCGGTGGCAGGGAATGATAATCGCCAGTGTATTGGCAGCACAGGCCCGGGCAACCGCGCGCACTGCGCCAGGATTACCAATGGCGTTGGCCACCTGCTGGTAACTCGCCGTCTCTCCGCTGCGTATGGCGCGCAGCGCCTGCCAGACCTGCAATTGAAAAGCAGTCCCACGGATATCCAGAGGTAGAGTCAGCGCCAGGGCATGGTTATCGATACTGGCAATCACCTGATTCACTCGCGCCGCAAACGCGGCGTCAGCCTGCTCGCGCTGCGCGTGGGGAAACAGCGTCTCCAGCTCGGCAACCAGGCTGTGGTCGTCATCGCCGGGCAAAATCGCGCAGATCCCGCGCACGCTTTCCGCTACCAGGCAGCGGCCCAGCGCGCAGTCACTCAGAGCGTAATGCACGGTAGTGGATCCCCCTCCGCGGCGATACTGCTTCGCGGTCATCCCCAGCGCCGCATCGGCGTTGCGGTAATAGCTGCTGCTGTCGGGGAAACCGGCCGCCAGCACCGAGTCGGTGACCTTGTCGCCCAGCGCCAGAGCCTGACGAAGACGCTTCACCCGCGCCGCCTGCTGCCAGGCTTTAGGCGTCATGCCGGTCGCGGCTTTAAACAGCCGATGAAGATGGTACGGGCTCATCGCCACCGCCTGCGCCAGCTGCTCCAGCGTCAGAGGCTGATCCTGCTCGAGCAGACGGCAGGCTTTTTCGATGGTAGCAACGCGCTGCGCGTCAGGATCGCGCTGATCGGGGCGGCAGCGTTTGCAGGGGCGAAAACCGGCCTGCTCTGCCTGGTGGGCATCAGGATAAAAGCGGACATTCTCACGCAACGCGTGACGTGCCCGGCAGGAGGGTCGGCAGAAGATACCGGTAGTTTGTACGGCAAACACAAACTGACCGTCGGCATGGGGATCGCGGGCCAGCACCGCCAGCCAGCGCAGATCGTCGTTATTCAGGTTCGGGGTTTTCATGATCGGCTCCTTCTTTAAGCATACTCATACCCTGCCTGAGCGCCACCGATCATAAACCCGCAACCTTGCTTTTTAATTCGGTCCGTTCACCAGGAAGCTGGCGAATTGTGGGGACATCCAGGTTTTGTAACCTTCCCCTTCCCGGGTGATCATATACACCGCCAGACCTTGCTCACGCACGATCTCCTGGGCTTTTTCGGTGCCCAACACCATCAGGCCGGTATCCCAGGCATCCGCTTCCAGCGCGGTGGGTGCGATAACCGTCACCGACACCAGGTTATGCGTGATCGGGCGGCCGGTCTGCGGATCGATTACGTGCGAAATACGCTTTCCGTCCAGCTCATAATAGTTGCGGTAGCTGCCGGAAGTGCTGATGCCATGGCCGTTGATGTCGACAATCGCCTGCACCGCATTCTGCTGGTCGGTCGGTTTCTGGATCGCCACCCGCCACGGCTTATCGCTGGCGTTCATTCCCCGGCTAACCAGCGCCCCCCCCACTGAGACCAGATAGCGGGAGATCCCCTCTTCGGCCATCAGCGTCGCCAGATGATCCGCCGCAAAGCCTTCGCCTACGGTCGAGAGATCGACAAACAGATCCGGGATATCTTTTTCCAGATACTGCTTCCCGGACTGGTTGATCACCGTCAGATGCTGCAGGCCGGTTTGCGCCCGCGCATCGTCAATTTGCGCCTGTTCGGGGGTTGTCAGCGGCTGTTTATTGGGACCAAACCCCCACAGATTGACCAGCGGGCCGACGGTGATATCCATCGCTCCCTTGGTTTTATAGCCAACCCGCAGCGCTTCGGTGACGATGTCCGCCATCGCTTCACTCACCGGCCACGGCGAGGTGCTCTGCGACTGATTAAAGCGCATCAAGGCGGAATCGGGTTTATAGGTGGACATCAGCTGGTCATCGGCATCCAGCTGGGACTGAATTTTTGCGCGCAGTTCATCGGCTCGGGTTGCGGGGATATCCATGACGCTGACGCGCCAGAACGTACCCATCGTTTTGCCTTCCAGCACCGTCGCGGCGGCCGTCTCGACCTTTACCGGAGGGGAAGTGTTGTCACATGCAGCCAGCATAAAAAGTGTCGCCAGGAAGCCGACACGAAGAAAAGTAATTTCCATTCGTTATTATCCTCAAGCCTGAGACCGGCAAGAGTACACCAAAAAGTCGGGTTTGTAAGACCCTAATGTGGATGCCAAAAAAAGGGGCCGATTGGCCCCTTTTACAATACTGCGTGCGACTTAGAACTGGTAAACCAGACCCAGCGCTACGATGTCATCAGTGCTGATACCCGCCTGGCGAGTAAAGCTGCTGTCATCCAACAGGTTGATTTTGTAATCAACGTAGGTGGACATGTTTTTGTTGAAGTAGTAAGTCGCGCCAACATCAACATATTTCAGCAGATCCTGGTCGCCGAAGTTGTTGGTGCCGTTGCTCACGTCCTTACCTTTAGACTGCAGGTAAGCCACGGATGGACGCAGACCGAAGTCGAACTGGTACTGCGCAACCACTTCAAAGTTCTGCGCTTTATCAGCAAAACCGTAAACGGTGCTGTTGTTCTGAGAGTTACCAAAACGGGTCGCGTTGTAAGTCTGGGAGTACTGCGCTGCGAGGTACAGGTTGTTCGCGTCGTATTTCAGACCGCCGCTGTACACGTCAGCACGGTCGCCGTGACCGTACACGTCTGCACCGTTCTGGTCAGCAGTACGCTTGGAAGATGCTGCTGCTGCACCTACGCTGAAGCCTTCGCCCAGATCGTAAGTTACGGAGCCGCCGAATGCGTCGCCGTTCTGTTTCAGCAGGCTACGACCGGTGTCGTTTTCACCGCTGGCGCTGCCATTTTTGCCCTGATACTGCAGAGCAAAGTTCAGGCCATCAACCAGACCGAAGAAGTCCTGGTTACGGTAGGTTGCTACACCGTTAGCACGGGATTGCAGGAAGTTATCGGAACCGTAAGTGTCGCCGCCGAATTCTGGCAGCACGTCGGTCCAGGAGGTGACGTCATAAACAACGCCGTAGTTACGGCCGTAGTCGAAAGAACCCGCTTCAGCGAATTTCAGACCTGCGAAGGCAACACGCGTCCAGGACTGGTTGTCGCTTTCGGTGGTGTTACCCTGAACCTGGTATTCCCACTGACCGTAGCCGGTGATCTGATCGTTAACCTGGGTTTCGCCTTTGAAGCCGAGACGCATGTAGGTCTGATCGCCATCAGCACCTTTGTCATCAGAGAAATAGTGCAGACCATCAACTTTACCGTACAGATCTAATTTGTTGCCGTCTTTGTTATAAATTTCAGCCGCATTTGCTGCGCCCGCTACCAGCAGTGCTGGTACCAGGAGGGACAGGACTTTAACTTTCATTATTTTAACCCTCTGTTATATGTCTTTTATTATTGCCACTGCTTTCTGGTTGACCCTCTCAACCAGTCGGCAACTTCATTCTCCTCAAAAATACAGAATAATCCAACACGAATATGATACTAAAACTTTTAAGATGTTTCATTTTGCCATATTGGTGTTTCAATTTGTAAATTCAAGGGAACTTCTTGATCGCACGATTAGCTAAAAAATAAAGCATTAAAAATCAAAAAATACAAAACACATAGTAAAAACAATAGCTTACTTAATAATTTTTTATAGCACTGATTGACAAAACAAATTTCTCCCTCGCAGCTAGAATATCTCTCGCTATCATCATTAACTTTATTTATTACCGTCATTCAATTTTGAATGTCTGTTTATCTGTACTCAGCCGAATGCAATGCATTCGGTTTTTTTTTACCCTTCTTTACGCAAATTTAATTATCTGTGCTACCCGCTTGAAACTATAACCCCTATTAATCATCCTTCCGGTGAACATTTCCCCGCCCTAAAAATAGAGTGGATAATATAATTTCTTGTTTATTCGTGCTATTTATTCGGCGTTATTGCGGGCAATTTGTACAACTCTTCTCTCTGCGTACAAATTTAAAACAACGCCCCCGCCGCAAGTGAGCGGGATAAAAAGTCAGCCTCGCCGATGGCGCGGCGCTGGAAATTCGATTATTACTCTTTATACTGCCCTATTCGTCGCAAGCGCAGCCATAACGGGTCAAACACATCAATGAGTCAGTCAGAAACCACCGCCGCGAACAAATTCTCTCTGCTTCCGGGCAGCATCACCCGTTTCTTTCTTCTATTGATCGTTGTGCTGTTAGTGACCATGGGCGTGATGGTGCAAAGCGCGGTTAACACCTGGTTAAAAGACAGAAGCTATCAAATTGTGGACATCAGCCACGCGCTGCATAAACGCATCGATACGTGGCGCTACGCGACCTGGCAGATTTACGACAACATTGCGGCGACACCCACCACCTCTTCCGCTGCCGGTTTGCAGGAAACGCGCCTGAAGCAGGACGTCTACTATCTTGAAAAAACACGCCGCAAAACCGAAGCGCTGATTTTCGGTTCGCATGACAGCGCCACGCTTGAAATGACCCAGCGTATGTCTTCTTATCTGGATACGTTGTGGGGTGCCGAGACCGTGCCCTGGTCGATGTACTATCTCAACGGTCAGGACAACAGCATGATCCTGATCTCGACGCTGCCGCTGAAAGATCTCTCTTCGGGCTTTAAAGAATCGACGGTCGGCACGGTTGTTGACTCCCGTCGTGCGGAGATGCTGCAGCAAGCCAATGCACTGGACGAGCGCGAGAGCTTCTCTTCCCTGCGCCGACTGGCGTGGCAAAACGGCCACTACTTTACTCTGCGCACCACCTTCAACCAGCCAGGGCATCTGGCGACGGTGGTCGCCTTTGATCTGCCGATTAACGATCTGATCCCGCCGGATATGCCGCTGGAGAGCTTCCGCCTGGAACCGGATACCGCCGCTCAAAACCTGCGCGCGCCCAACGATAAAGAGAGCCCGGACAGCGTAGCGATCTCCTTTAACGGGTCGAAAATTGAGATTGCTTCCTCGCTGAACACCACCGGGATGCGTCTGGTCTGGCAGGTGCCGTTCGGTACGCTCCTGCTGGATACGCTGCAAAATATCCTGTTGCCGCTGCTGCTTAACATCGGGCTGCTGGCCCTGGCGCTGTTTGGCTACAGTACCTTCCGCTCACAGCCCGGCCGTCAGAGCGATCTCCCGGCCACCAGCGCCTCCAGCAACGAACTGCGGGTGCTGCGGGCATTAAATGAAGAGATCGTCTCCGTGCTGCCCCTGGGCCTGCTGGTGCACGATCAGGAAGCGAACCGGACGATTATCAGCAACAAAATTGCCGACCACCTGCTGCCGCACCTGAACCTGCAAAACATCACCAGCATGGCAGATCAGCATCAGGGGGTCATTCAGGCCACCATCAATAATGAGCTGTACGAGATCCGCCAGTTCCGCAGCCAGGTGGCCTCCCGGACGCAGATATTCATCATTCGCGATCAGGATCGCGAGGTGCTGGTGAATAAAAAGCTTAAGCAGGCGCAGAGACTTTACGAGAAGAACCAGCAGGGCCGGGCCGCGTTTATGCAGAATATTGGCGAAGCGTTTAAGCTGCCACTGAAGGCGCTGGCCAGCGAAGCGGCGCATTTAACCAGCCCGGAAAGCCTTCAGTTGTCGGGTCATGCCGATACGCTGGTGCGTCTGGTGGATGAGATCCAGCTCGCCAACATGCTCGAAAATGAGAGCTGGAAAAGCAGCGCAACGCTGTTCTCTATTCAGGATCTGATCGACGAAGTGGTACCGGAAGTGTTGCCGGTGATTAAGCGCAAAGGGCTGCAGCTGCTGATTAACAATCCGCTGCCCGCCAACGATGAGCGCCACGGCGACCGTGACGCGCTGCGCCGGATCCTGCTGATGCTGATCCAGTATGCGGTCACCACTACCCAAATCGGTAAAATCACCCTCGAAGTGGGCAACGACGAATCTGCCGAAGATCGTCTGACCTTCCGTATCCTCGATACCGGAGAAGGGGTCACGACCAGCGAGATCGACAATCTGCACTTCCCGTTCCTCAATGATACGCAGAATGATAATTACGGCAAAGCGAATGCCCTCACCTTCTGGCTCTGCGATCAACTGGCGCGTAAGCTCGGCGGCCATCTGAACATTAAAGCACGCGAATCGCTTGGCACCCGTTACTCGCTGCATGTCAAAATGCCTGCCAGCCCGCAGGAAGCGGAAGATGACGAACGCCTGCTGGATGAGGTGGTGGCCATGGTGGACGTCACTTCGAATGAGATCCGCAGTATCGTGGTGCGTCAGTTGGAAAACTGGGGGGCAACCTGCATTTCGCCGGATGAAAGGCTGGCAAGTCAAGAATATGATCTCTTTATAACGGATAATCCGTCTAATCTTACTGCCTCGGGCTTGCTTTTAAGCGATGATGAGTCTGGCGTGCGCAAAATAGGCCCCGGTCAGGTGCGCGTTAACTTTAATATGAGCAATGCTATGCAGGAAGCTGTACTACAACTAATAGAGGAGCAGCTGGCGCAGGAAGCGACCCCGGAATCCCCACTGGGCGGTAATGAAAATGCCGAACTTCAGGCCAGCGGTTATTATTCGCTCTTTGTAGACACAGTACCAGATGATGTTAAGAGGTTGTATACTGAGTCGGCCGCGAACGATTTTGCGGCGCTGGCTCAGACAGCACACCGGCTTAAAGGGGTGTTTGCCATGCTTAATCTGGTTCCAGGCAAGCAATTATGTGAAACGCTGGAACATCTTATTCGCGAGAAAGATGCCGCCAGCATAGAAAAATACATCAGCGACATTGACGCCTATGTCAAAAGCTTGCTGTAGCAAGGTAGCCCTATACATGAACAATATGAACGTAATTATTGCCGATGACCATCCGATTGTACTGTTCGGTATTCGCAAATCACTTGAACAGATCGAATGGGTGAACGTTGTTGGTGAATTTGAAGATTCCACAGCACTGATTAACAATTTGCCAAAACTTGATGCCCACGTACTCATCACCGACCTTTCCATGCCTGGAGATAAGTACGGTGACGGGATTACGCTTATCAAGTACATCAAGCGCCACTTCCCGAGCATTTCGATTATCGTGCTGACCATGAACAACAACCCGGCCATCTTAAGCGCCGTGCTGGAACTCGATATCGAAGGGATTGTCCTGAAACAGGGCGCACCTACCGATCTGCCAAAAGCGCTCGCTGCGCTGCAGAAAGGGAAGAAATTTACCCCGGAAAGCGTCTCTCGCCTGCTGGAAAAAATCAGCGCGGGCGGTTACGGCGACAAACGTCTGTCACCGAAAGAGAGCGAAGTGCTGCGCTTGTTCGCAGAAGGCTTCCTGGTCACCGAGATTGCCAAAAAGCTGAACCGCAGCATTAAGACCATCAGTAGCCAGAAGAAATCGGCAATGATGAAGCTGGGTGTGGAAAACGATATCGCCCTGCTGAACTATCTCTCTTCTGTGACGCTGAGTCCGGCAGATAAAGATTGATTCTGTAAGACGCCGGGTGGCGAGGTAAACGCAAAAAGGCAACGTCAGTTGCCTTTTTTTATGTTTGCGCCCTCTCCCGGCGGGAGAGGGTTTGGGTGAGGGCATCAGGCCCCCCTTACACCCGCGTTTTCCTCACCCGCTCGGCGTACACCGTCAGCGTCTGCTTTAACACGTCCAGCGTCACTGGTTTGGACAGGCAGCTGTCCATTCCCGACTCCAGACAGCGCTGCTTCTCTTCTGCCAGGGCGTTAGCCGTCACGCCCACCACCGGCAGCGTCAGGCCAAGCTGGCGAATACGCTGGGTCAGTCGATAACCGTCCATATTCGGCATGTTGACGTCGCTCAGGACAATGTCGATATGGTTTTTGCTCAACACGTTCAAGGCATCCACGCCGTCATTCGCCGTTTTACACTGATAGCCCAGCGAACCGAGCTGGTCAGCCAGCAGGCGGCGGTTGATCGGATGGTCATCGACCACCAGAATCATCATGTCTTCGTTCAGCGATTGCTCCGACTCCGGCGACGGCAGTGCGTTGCTGGTACCCCCGGCCTCCATTTCTACGCGATAAATTCGCGCAAGCAGAGCGATCAGCTCGTGCGGCGATGCCACGCTGTTCACCCACTCCCCATGAGCGTACTCCAGCGGAATACCGATATGGCGTCGGCAGAAGATCACCGCCGCTTTGCCCTGCCACGGCTGCGCCAGTTCATCGTCAGCGATTAACATATCTTCCGCATCCGGCGTTTGACCGGCGTATCGCGCCACGCGAATGCCGCTTTGGGTCAGCAGTGACTCGAGGAAGGTAAACAGCGATGCGTTATTGACCGCCAGCCAGCAGCGCTTGTCGCTCAGGCCTTCTGGCGATGCGTTGTCCGATGGCTGCGCGGCATACAGCGGAATACGGATGGTGAACTGGCTGCCCATGCCCGGCTCAGTATCTACCGAGATATCGCCGTCCATCATGCTAATCAGCTTTTCACAAATCGCCAGCCCCAGCCCGGTCCCCTGGAAGTTACGCTGCACCCCGGTACCCACCTGGAAGAAGGGGTCGAACAGTTTAACCACCTCTTTGGCCGGAATACCCACCCCGGTGTCGCGCACCCGGATGCTCAGGTAGTCCCCTGCCCTGGACACATGCATAACAATGCAGCCCATGTCGGTGAATTTAATGGCATTGCTGAGCAGGTTTGAAATGACCTGCTGGAGGCGCATCGGATCGCCCTCCAGCGTTACCGGCACATCCGGTTCAATAAAGCAGTACAGCCCCAGCTGCTTACGCACCACCAGCGGCAGATAGTTGGCACTGATATGGCTCATCACCTCGCGCGGGGAGAATTCCCGCGGTTCAATTTTCAGCTGCTCCGATTCAATTTTCGAGAAATCGAGAATATCGCTGATGATTTTCAACAGCAGGCTGGAGGAGTTATTCATCGCCGTCACCAGACGATCGACACCCCGCGGCAGCTCTTTGGTTTGCAGCAGATCGAGGTTACCGATAATGCCATACAGCGGAGTACGCAGCTCATGGCTGACGGTGGCGAGGAACATCGATTTCGACTGGCTGGCCTGCTCCGCGGCCTGGGCCATGTCCTGCAGTGACTCTTCCATTTTGACGCGCGCAGAGACGTCCACCAGTACGCAGATGGCCACGTTTTCGTTGCGATAGCGCGAATGGACAAAGCTGATTTGCAGATTGGTGTTGTTGCTGGTCAGCACATCGACAAAGTTGACCTGCTGACCACAAATAATTTGCGTCAGCCGCTGTCGGTCCTCATGGGTCAGCATGTTCAGGTAATTGTGCGCCAGCTCGTTACTCAGGATATTGGTCCCGTCGAGGGTGCGCAGAATGCAGATCCCAACCGGAGCAGAAGCGACTATCTTGCGGTTGAACTGCTCATGCTCTTCAAGTCGCTGGGCGTCGATCTCCGCCGGGATAAAGATTTTACGCTCGTACATTCGCGCCAATGTGAACAGCGCCACCCCCACCAGCACGTTCAGCAGAACCGAGTTGAGGATCAACATGCGGATCCGTTCCAGCACCATATCCACTGGAACTGAGTAGACAATGCTCAGCGACGACGGCGGCAGGCTTTTTTTCAGCACCAGTTCGCGGAACCCGGACGTATAGCCAAAGAACGAGCGCTCCTGCATCCAGCGTGGATCGACCTTCAGGCGGCTTTCCGGCCCCACCAGTGAAATAAGGGAATGGCCATTTTCATCAAGGATGGTCACCCCCATTGGCAGCGTGCCCGGGGTGAAAAAGTTTTCCATGCGGATGGTTTGTTCTGTACCGAGCATCGCCTGCAGGCGGTTACCCAGATAGACCGGGGTCAGGGCATAGAAATACCCCACGCCCAGGCGCGGTCCCTGGCTTATCCAGAACAGATTATTGCCGCGCTCGTCCTGAGGTGCATCGCGGTATTTTACGATCCGCTCGTGCAGGCTTTTCAGCGCATTGTCGCGTTCCACCGGCATATCGCGCAGGCCAAAGTCGGCCATGCACAGGTTTTCGCTGCCAATCAAAAAGACACGGTTTAGATCGTAGGCGGCCGAGAAGTTATCGCGCCAGTAGCGCATAAACCACGCCAGCGACTCGAGGGAACCGCGCCAGGCATTGCCCATCACCGAGCAGTCGGAATCCGGGAACAGCGGCTCAAAGTTGGGCACATCGGCTTTGCTGTCGCGTCCACGCGTCGCCAGAATGCCGTTCTCCGCCGTCAGACGATTCTCGGCGATGTACTTGAGTTCCTTCATCACGTCCGAGGTGCGCTGGATATAGCGCTGGGACTGATCGAAGCTAAGATTAAATTCCTGACGGATCTCCGATTCCTTCTGGTGCAGGGCATTAACGATGTAAAACACCGAAAATAGGGCAATCAGCAGCCAGATCAGGAGCGCCAGCGCCCGAAAAAGATAACGAGAAACTTTCAGCGTGGTTCGAAAGGAGACGAGGTATTTCAAGGGGGCGAGGCTCCGCCGTCAGGGTCATAAGGAATGGGTTAAGGTAGCGGTAAATCACCGCCGTCGCAATGTTCGGTTGTCTGCAATTCAGCTGCGCGGCAAAAGAAAAGGGCCGGAAACCGGCCCTTTATCATCAGGAGACATTACTCGGCGTCGTCGTCCGCCACATCGTCGTCGGTGTCGGCTTCTGGCGCGATTTCGTCGTCGCCTTCTGCCGCACTGCCGTCGATGGAATCGAGCTCTTCGTCATCCACCGGCTCAGCGACACGCTGCAGACCCACCACGTTTTCGTCTTCCGCAGTACGGATGAGGATCACGCCCTGAGTATTACGACCCACCACGCTGATTTCCGACACGCGAGTACGCACCAGCGTACCGGCATCGGTGATCATCATGATCTGATCGGTATCCGTCACCTGTACCGCGCCAACAACGGAACCGTTACGCTCGGTCACTTTGATGGAGATAACGCCCTGGGTGCCGCGAGACTTGGTTGGATACTCGGTCTCAGCGGTACGTTTACCGTAACCATTCTGCGTTACGGTCAGGATCGCACCATCACCACGCGGCACAATCAGGGAAACAACACGGTCTTCACCCGCCAGTTTGATACCGCGCACGCCGGTCGCCGTACGACCCATTGCGCGCACTGCGCCCTCTTTGAAGCGCACCACTTTACCGGCAGCAGAGAACAGCATCACTTCGTCGGAACCGGAGGTCAGATCCACGCCAATCAGTTCGTCGCCTTCGTTCAGGTTGACGGCAATAATGCCGGCAGAACGCGGACGGCTGAACTCGGTCAGGGCGGTTTTCTTCACGGTGCCGCTGGCGGTCGCCATAAAGACGTTCACACCTTCAGCATACTCGCGAACCGGCAGGATTGCGGTGATACGCTCGTTCTGCTCCAGCGGCAGCAGGTTGACGATTGGACGTCCACGCGCGCCACGGCTTGCTTCCGGCAGCTGATAGACCTTCATCCAGTACAGACGACCGCGGCTGGAGAAGCAGAGGATCGTGTCATGGGTGTTGGCCACCAGCAGGCGGTCGATAAAGTCTTCTTCTTTAATGCGTGCTGCCGATTTGCCTTTACCACCACGACGCTGTGCTTCGTAGTCGGTCAACGGCTGATATTTCACATAGCCCTGGTGAGACAGGGTGACCACCACGTCTTCGCGGTTGATCAGATCTTCAATGTTGATATCAGAGCTGTTTGCGGTGATTTCAGTGCGACGCTCATCGCCAAACTGATCGCGGACCAGTTCCAGCTCTTCGCGGATCACTTCCATCAGACGATCGGCGCTGCCCAGAATGTGCAGCAGTTCAGCAATCTGTTCCAGCAGCTCTTTGTACTCGTCGAGCAGTTTTTCGTGCTCAAGGCCGGTCAGTTTCTGCAGACGCAGATCCAGAATTGCCTGGGCCTGCTGTTCAGTCAGGTAATACTGACCGTCACGCACGCCAAACTCGGGCTCCAGCCACTCCGGACGGGCAGCATCATCGCCCGCACGTTCCAGCATCGCGGACACGTTACCCAGCGCCCACGGCTGTGCGACTAATCCTGCTTTCGCTTCCGCAGGGGTTGGCGCACGACGGATCAGCTCGATGACCGGATCGATGTTAGCCAGCGCAACGGCCAGTGCTTCAAGGATGTGTGCACGGTCGCGCGCTTTGCGCAGTTCGAAAATAGTACGGCGAGTCACCACTTCACGGCGGTGACGCACGAACGCGCCGAGGATATCTTTCAGGTTCATGATCTTCGGCTGACCATGGTGCAGTGCCACCATGTTGATACCGAAGGAAACCTGAAGCTGGGTCAGGGAGTACAGGTTATTCAGTACCACCTCACCCACTGCGTCACGTTTGATTTCAATGACGATGCGCATGCCGTCTTTATCAGACTCATCGCGCAGGGCACTGATACCTTCAATGCGTTTCTCTTTGACCAGCTCGGCAATTTTCTCGATCAGGCGCGCTTTGTTCACCTGATACGGAATTTCGTGGACGATGATCGTCTCACGGCCGGTTTTGGCGTCAGCTTCGACTTCGGCGCGGGCACGAATATAAATTTTGCCGCGACCGGTGCGGTACGCTTCTTCAATGCCACGGCGGCCATTGATAATGGCGGCGGTCGGGAAGTCCGGACCCGGGATGTATTCCATCAGCCCTTCAATGCTGATGTCTTCATCGTCGATATACGCCAGACAGCCGTTGATCACTTCTGTGATGTTGTGCGGCGGAATGTTGGTCGCCATCCCTACAGCGATACCGGACGAACCGTTCACCAGCAGGTTAGGGATCTTGGTTGGCATCACTTCCGGAATTTTTTCCGTGCCGTCGTAGTTATCGACGAAATCAACGGTGTCTTTTTCCAGGTCGGCCATCAGCTCGTGAGCGATTTTCGACATACGGATTTCGGTATAACGCATCGCCGCAGCGGAGTCGCCATCGACCGAACCGAAGTTACCCTGACCATCAACCAGCATGTAACGCAGTGAGAATGGCTGCGCCATACGTACGATGGTGTCGTACACCGCGGAATCACCATGAGGATGGTATTTACCGATTACGTCACCAACGACACGGGCAGATTTTTTGTAGGCTTTATTCCAGTCATTGCCCAATACGTTCATGGCGTATAGTACGCGACGGTGTACCGGCTTAAGTCCATCGCGGACATCCGGTAGCGCACGGCCAACAATGACCGACATCGCATAATCCAGATAGGAGCTCTTAAGCTCTTCCTCGATGTTAACCGGTGTAATTTCTCTCGCAAGGTCGCTCATCTAACCGCTATCCCTCTACTGTATCCCGGATTCAAAGGTCGCAAATTATAACACAGCCATAGTGATAGAGGTAAACCAATACGGTTTATTCACGCCAGCCAACTGATATACTCCCGGGTCTGAACAAAAAAGGAGTAAAAGCGCCCATGAATGCCGAAAAAACGCCGGTGGTTCACAACGTTGACCATCAAGAGATCGCCAAATTTGAAGCCGTCGCCTCGCGCTGGTGGGATCTTGAAGGTGAGTTTAAACCGCTGCACCGTATTAACCCGCTGCGCCTCGGCTATATCGCCGAACGTTCCGGCGGCCTGTTCGGTAAAAAGGTGCTGGATGTAGGCTGCGGTGGCGGCATCCTGGCTGAGAGCATGGCGCGCGAAGGCGCAACGGTCATCGGACTGGATATGGGCTTTGAGCCGCTGCAGGTGGCGCGTCTGCATGCGCTGGAAAGCGGTATTCAGGTTGAGTATGTTCAGGAGACGGTCGAAGCGCATGCCCAGAAGTTCGCCCATCAGTATGACGTTGTCACCTGCATGGAGATGCTCGAGCACGTTCCGGATCCGCAATCGGTCGTGAGAGCCTGCGCGGAACTGGTGAAGCCGGGTGGACAGGTCTTCTTCTCGACCATCAACCGTAACGGCAAAGCGTGGCTGATGGCGGTGGTCGGTGCGGAGTATGTGCTGCGCATGGTGCCGAAAGGCACACACGACGTGAAAAAGTTCATCAAACCGGCGGAATTGCTGAGTTGGGTAGATCAGACCTGGCTCAAGGAGCAGCACATGACCGGCCTGCATTACAATCCGTTAACGGACAAGTTCAAACTGGCACCGGGTGTGGATGTTAACTACATGCTGCACACAACCGCAAAAAAAGACTAACGTCAGTACTTGCTTTTCTAAAGATTGCGCAGCATCCGTTGCGCAATTCTCTCCTCGCGATGAAGAAATCAGCACTCGATCAAATTTTCGATTTTTTTTGCTGAATATTGACATCTCGTCCAGGCCTTACAGTACGTGGACTTAGCCTTTATTACGCTTTAGCAACCTGAATTTAACTTCAAAAGCAACTCTTGTGCTGAAAAGAATCCTTACTAGAATACTCACCATCTTGCGTTATTCTTATCGTAAAACCCCTACATATAGTATTTATCCACAGCAGTCTGTGGATAAGCGGGGGATATTTTCTTTTTTCACGGACAGGTAAAAACCCACATGAATCAGAGTCTGCTGGTGACAAAGCGCGACGGTGCTACCGAGCGTATCAATCTGGACAAAATCCATCGTGTTCTCGACTGGGCAGCAGAAGGACTGAATAACGTATCAATTTCTCAGGTTGAACTGCGATCCCATATCCAGTTCTATGACGGCATTAAAACCTCTGATATCCACGAAACCATCATCAAAGCCGCGGCCGATCTGATCTCCCGCGATGCACCGGATTATCAGTACCTCGCAGCCCGTCTGGCGATTTTCCACCTGCGTAAAAAAGCGTACGGCCAGTTTGAGCCGCCAGCGCTGTTCGATCATGTGGTGAAAATGGTTGAGTTGGGCAAATATGACACGCATCTGCTGGAAGACTACACGGAAGAAGAGTTCAAGCAGATGGACGGGTTTATCGATCACTGGCGTGATATGAATTTCTCCTACGCGGCGGTGAAGCAGCTCGAAGGCAAATACCTGGTGCAGAACCGCGTCACCGGTGAGATCTACGAGAGCGCTCAGTTCCTGTACATCCTGGTCGCGGCCTGCCTGTTCTCGGGCTACCCACGCGACACCCGCCTGACCTACGTGAAGCGGTTCTATGACGCGGTCTCTACCTTTAAAATTTCGCTGCCAACGCCGATCATGTCCGGCGTGCGTACTCCAACACGTCAGTTCAGCTCCTGCGTGCTGATCGAGTGCGGCGATAGCCTCGACTCCATCAACGCCACCTCCAGCGCGATTGTGAAATACGTTTCCCAGCGTGCCGGTATCGGCATCAATGCCGGTCGCATTCGTGCGCTGGGCAGCCCAATCCGTGGCGGTGAAGCGTTCCATACCGGCTGTATTCCGTTCTACAAACACTTCCAGACCGCAGTGAAGTCCTGCTCCCAGGGCGGCGTGCGTGGCGGTGCTGCGACCCTGTTCTATCCGATGTGGCATCTGGAAGTTGAAAGCCTGCTGGTGTTAAAAAACAACCGTGGCGTGGAAGGCAACCGCGTGCGCCACATGGATTACGGCGTGCAGATCAACAAGCTGATGTACACCCGCCTGCTGAAAGGCGACGACATCACGCTGTTCAGCCCATCCGACGTGCCTGGCCTGTATGATGCCTTCTTCGCCGATCAGGACAAATTTGAACGTCTGTACGTGCAGTACGAAAACGACGACAGCATCCGTAAGCAGCGTGTGAAAGCCGTTGAACTGTTCTCCCTGATGATGCAGGAACGTGCGTCGACCGGTCGTATCTACATTCAGAACGTCGATCACTGCAACACCCACAGCCCGTTCGATCCAGCTGTTGCGCCGGTGCGCCAGTCCAACCTGTGTCTGGAAATCGCCCTGCCGACCAAACCGCTGGACGATGTGAACGACGAGAGCGGCGAAATCGCGCTCTGTACGCTGTCAGCCTTTAACCTCGGTGCTATTAAGAGCCTGGATGAGCTGGAAGAACTGGCGGTGCTGGCGGTACGTGCGCTGGATGCCCTGCTGGACTATCAGGATTACCCAATCCCGGCGGCAAAACGCGGGGCAATGGGGCGTCGTACGCTGGGTATTGGCGTGATTAACTATGCCTACTGGCTGGCGAAAAACGGTAAGCGTTATTCCGACGGCAGCGCCAACAATCTGACGCACCAGACCTTTGAAGCTATTCAGTATTATCTGCTGAAAGCCTCTAACGAACTGGCAAAAGAGCAAGGCGCTTGCCCGTGGTTCAATGAAACCACTTACGCCAAAGGCGTGATGCCAATTGACACTTACAAGAAAGACCTGGATGCGATCGTCAATGAGCCGCTGCATCTTGACTGGAATGGACTGCGTGAGTCGATTCAGACGCACGGTCTGCGTAACTCCACGCTCTCTGCCCTGATGCCGTCCGAGACCTCCTCGCAGATCTCTAACGCCACCAACGGTATTGAGCCACCGCGCGGTCATGTCAGCATCAAAGCGTCGAAAGATGGGATCCTGCGTCAGGTGGTGCCGGACTATGAACTGCTGAAGAACAACTATGAACTGCTGTGGGAAATGCCGAATAACGACGGCTATCTGCAGCTGGTTGGCATCATGCAGAAATTCATCGACCAGTCTATCTCGGCGAACACCAACTACGATCCATCCCGCTTCTCGTCTGGGAAAGTGCCGATGCAGCAGTTGCTGAAAGACCTGCTCACCGCCTATAAGTTTGGTGTGAAGACCCTGTACTATCAAAACACCCGCGACGGTGCAGAAGATGCGCAGGGCGATCTGGTGCCTTCTATTCAGGACGACGGCTGCGAAAGCGGCGCATGTAAGATTTAATGTAAATGCCGGGTAGCGCTTCGCTTACCCGGCCTACGATTTTGTTTGTCTGACTGACAAAATCTCTCACAGGACACACTCATGGCATACACCACCTTTTCACAGACGAAAAACGACCAGCTCAAAGAGCCGATGTTCTTCGGCCAGCCGGTTAACGTGGCGCGCTACGATCAGCAAAAATATGACATCTTCGAAAAGCTGATTGAAAAGCAACTCTCCTTCTTCTGGCGTCCGGAAGAGGTTGATGTTTCTCGCGACCGCATCGACTTCCAGGCCCTGCCAGAGCATGAAAAGCATATCTTCCTCAGCAACCTGAAATATCAGACGCTGCTGGACTCTATCCAGGGACGTAGCCCGAACGTGGCGCTGCTGCCGTTGATCTCTATTCCAGAGCTGGAAACCTGGGTTGAAACCTGGGCGTTCTCAGAGACCATCCACTCCCGCTCCTACACCCATATCATCCGTAACATCGTTAACGATCCGGCAATCGTGTTTGACGATATCGTGACCAACGATCAGATCCTGAAGCGTGCCCAGGGTATTGCACACTACTACGACGATCTGATTGAGATGACCAGCTACTGGCATCTGCTGGGTGAAGGCACGCACACTGTCAACGGCAAAACCGTGACCGTGAACCTGCGTGAATTGAAGAAGAAACTGTACCTGTGCCTGATGAGCGTGAATGCGTTGGAAGCGATCCGCTTCTACGTTAGCTTCGCCTGCTCCTTCGCCTTTGCTGAACGCGAGCTGATGGAAGGGAACGCCAAAATCATCCGCCTGATCGCCCGCGATGAAGCCCTGCACCTGACCGGTACCCAGCATATGCTGAACCTGCTGCGCAGCGGCGTGGATGACCCGGAAATGGCTGAAATCGCTGAAGAGTGCAAACAGGCGAGCTATGACCTGTTTGTTGAAGCGGCAGTGCAGGAAAAAGAGTGGGCAGAATACCTGTTCCAGGACGGTTCAATGATCGGCCTGAACAAAGACATTCTCTGCCAGTACATTGATTACATCACCAATATCCGCATGCAGGCGGTAGGACTGGATCTGCCGTTCCAGACTCGCTCCAACCCTATTCCGTGGATCAACACCTGGCTGGTGTCGGATAACGTGCAGGTTGCGCCGCAGGAAGTGGAAGTGAGCTCTTACCTGGTCGGTCAGATTGATGCTGAAGTCAACACTGACGATCTGAGCAGCTTCGAGCTCTGATGAGCCGCGTGACCCTTCGTCTTTCTGGCACAGAACTCCTGTGCCAGGAAGAGCATCCCTCTCTGCTGATTGCGCTAGAATCCCACCAGGTCGAAGTCGAATACCAGTGCCGCGAAGGCTACTGCGGCTCCTGCCGCTGCCGGCTGATCGCGGGCCAGGTTGACTGGCTCACCGAACCGCTGGCGTTTATCAGCGAAGGGGAAATTTTGCCCTGCTGCTGCCGGGCAAAAGGCGATATCGAAATCGAGATGTAACCCACTGCGATTACGGCAGGAACAGCGTGTCGACCACGTTGATCCAGCCATGCTCACTGGCAACCGGCTTCCCGTTCAGCCAGCGACGCAGCATATTGAGTGCCATCATCGCGCAAACTTCCTGACGGATCGCCATGCTGTAACGTGTGGCGCTCATTTTCATCCGCAGCGCATGGGTGCCTTCCGGCGTGGAAAGCGCAATGTTGAGATGCTCCTCTTCCAGACCTGATACCGCCAGCGCCAGTCCGGCGAAATGTTTTACCCGTCGTTCGGCAGCCCAGTGCGCCGTTTGCGCCAGCGTTTCTTCCTGAGAAGGCACCACTTCACTTGCCAGCAGCGGCGTATCGGCTCTGGAGAGCTGGAGAGCCAGCAGTCCACCGGTGAGCTGTTCGCTTAAGGTCAGGCTCAGCTGTCGAGCCTGCAGCTCACGGGCAATTTGCGCCGGTAAGCCCTCGGTCCCTTCAAATATTAAACTTTCTCCCGCCACGCGCTGCACTTCGGGCCACAGCGCCAGCATGGCAGCCTTCTCGGTTGCCGGACCGGTTAATTTCAGTTCGATAATCGGCATAGATGAGCGGTAGCCCATCGAGACGCCTGCCGGAAGCTGCAGGTGATCGAGGCTCTGTGCTAAATCGCTCTCTGAACGGCCAAAGGTGGTCAAGCGTAAGCAGAGCGGCGGTTCAGGTAAGGTAAAGCGCGCCCGCAGGCGAGGCAGGATCTCTTTTTCAACCATCACCTTAAATTCGGACGGTACGCCGGGGGTGAAAAACATCAGGCAGCGATTAAGCTGAACGGCAAAACCACAGGCGGTGCCGACCGGATTGTCGACTAACTCCGCGCTGGCAGGAATTTCGGCCTGTTTGCGGTTGCTGGGTGCCATCACCCTGCCACGTTCGCTGAAGAATTGCTCCATATGGCTGAGCCACTCAGCATGCAGCACCAGCTCTTCACCTTTGGCCGTTGCGGCGGCCAGCGCGCTCAGGTCGTCGCTGGTCGGACCGAGGCCGCCATTGACGATCAGCACATCCGCATGCTCACTGCGCTCGCGCAGGATGTTCACCAGCGCCTCCAGCGAGTCGCCAACGGTGTTACGGCGCGTTAAAGGTAATCCTTGCTCAAAGAAAAGATCCGCCAGCCAGGCTGCATTGGTATCGGTAATTTGCCCGTGCAGTACTTCATCGCCGGTGGACAGCATCTCCACGTTTATCATTGTGTTCTCCCGCTTATGTGGTGAAAACACTATAACGCAAACGGATGCCGGGGGAAGAGAGAAACAAGGCGCGGCAGAAGGCCGCGCCAGAGGGATCAGAAACCTGCGCTCACACCAACGTATGGGCCATCGGCAATTGCGCTATCGCGGTTGCCGTCTTTACCCGCCAGGTTGACGTAACGGTAGCCTGCTTCGAGGGTAATAGGACGCATGATGGTCCAGCGCGCACCGGCATTCGCTTCTTCGTAGCTATCAATACCGCTGGAGAGGGAGTCCGGAGAGTAGTAGTACTCGCCAAACAGGCCAAAGCTGTCGCCGATTTTCCACTGCAGACCGCCACCGACGGCTGCCGCATAGCCTTCATCGCCTGCTTTCGGGTTGGTGTAGATCCCTTTTCCGCCGACGGTCGCCAGGAACGGACCGAGAGGAATATTCAGGCCCAGACCCAGGCTTGCGATATCACCTTCATCATCGTTGTTCGTCCAGTTACCGCTCAGCGCCAGACCCGACGTTTCAGTACCAAAACCGAAACCAAGGTTGGTGTAGTCCTCACCGGCCTGACCGCTGATGGAAATCGCGTTCGCCGCTGCAGAAACAAACATCAGGCCGCCCAGGCCCAGTAATGCCACTTTTTTCATTGTCGTGATCCCACACAATTAATTATCGAAAGTCCCAAACCGCGTGATTTTAACGTGAGTTCGCCAGCGATCAATACTGATGTGAGGCAATGGATAATTAGATTGTAACGAGTTGATACTCACAGGTTTTAACAATGTTAAATAATGGAAAACAGATTATTCAGTACGCCCTGATGCGCCGGGCCGAAGGGGAAAACGACAACGGGAGTACAGGCTCCCGTTGTTTGTGCTGGTTTAATGTCTGGCCTGCTCGACAATCTCGGGAGGTAGACCGATCAATTTTGTTACCTTTTCCGGCTACAGGCCATTACTCAGCATCGCTTTCGCAATACGCAGCGCTGGCTACGAAAAACCGCATCATGCGGTGTCGGTGAAGATGGGCTGTGCATATTTTCCCTTGCGCCAGTGCCTTGACCCGCACCATAGCACAGCTTTAGCAAGGGGAAAGTCTGGAGATTTCCTTCCCCGAGAAGGTTCGCAAATCAGCCCTTCAACGACTGATGAACCCACTGTTGCAGGGCGCGGCGGGAAATTTTAATGCCGCCATTTTTAAGTTCGGCAGGTAGCACCAGCCAGTGTACTGGCTGCTGAAAGCGCGCCAGCTTGTCGCTGAGCCAGTGAGGCAGCTGCGCAATATCCGCTCCGCTCTCACATTCAACCACCGCCACCGGGCGTTGACCAAATTCGGCATCGTCGAGCGGCACCACAAACACCTGACTGACCTGCGGATGGGTGCCGATCACGCGCTCGACCTCTTCCGGCTGGATCCCTTCCCCGCCGCTAAAAAAGAGATTGTCCATCCGCCCGAGGATCGTCAGACGTCCGTCTGCCATCTCGCCGCGATCGCGCGTGGCCAACCAGCCCTGCGCATTACCGATCGGCACGAGTTTGCCGTCACGCCAGTAGCCACTGGCCATACTGGCGGCTTTGATCCACACTTCACCCTCAACCAGTTGGACTTCGCGGCCGGGCAGCGCGCATCCGACATCGGCATTGCCATCTGCCTCTTTGGCACAGACCGTGGAGGCAAATTCCGTCAGGCCATACCCGCACCAGCTGCGAATGCCGCGGCTCGCCGCACGACGGGCGAGGTCAACCGGGATCGCGGCTCCGCCCAACAGCACCGCGGTTAACGCCACTTCGGCACCAGAATTGAGCAGACGCCAGAGCTGGGTGGGCACCAGCGACGCATGAGTACAGCCCTGCAGCATCTGTTCCAGAGGCTGCTTTTCGCAAACCGTCAGCCTGGCACCCGCCACCAGCCAGCGCCATAAAATGCCCTGCCCGGAAACGTGAAACAGCGGCAGGGAGAGCAGCCAGTCGTCGTCAGCTCCGAAGGGCATAAGCGCCAGTACACCTTCGGCGCTGGCAACGTGCGCCGCGCAGGTATGTACCGCCGCCTTTGGCAGCCCGGTCGAGCCAGAGGTTAGGGTCATGGTCGCCAGCCGCGCGGGTTGCCAGACCGCACCCGCACTGCCGTGAGGGTTCAGCATTCTCAGTGGCGACAGGTGGGGATAACCGCCATCTCCGTTGAGCACCAGCGCAAAACGCAGCGTTAACGACGGCAGGAGAGTTTCCAGCAACGGTCGCGGCAGCTGCGGATTGACCGGCAGGATACGCACGCCACATTGCAGCAGCGCCAGCCACGCCAGCAGCGTGTCGGGATGGTTATGCGCCTGCAGCATCACCCCATCACCTTCACGCACGCCCTGCTGCACAAAACCGCTCGCCAGCGCATCAATGCGCTGGCAGAGTTGGTCCCAGCTCAGACACACCCCGCTAAGCCGCAGCGCCGGTTTGTCCGCATGCTGCGCACGCCAGTGTCGCCACGGCCAGTCGGAGAAGATCATAGCAGCGGCTCCAGCGCCTCTGGCCCCAGATGCGGCAGCGTATTGCCCGGCCAGGTTCGCAGCAGCTGTGCCTGCATCAGGTTCAGAGTATCCAGCCCGGGAACGGTATCTGGCGTAAGCCAGGCGGCGATCCGCGCCAGCTGGGTCAGGCCGAGGCTCGATTCAATCGACGAGCTGATCACTGCCGTCAGCCCCTGCGCCTGTGCGGCGTTCACCTGCTCGCGCACCTTCGCGATGCTGCCGGTCAGCGTGGGTTTGATCACCACGGCGCGAACGCCCGGCTCGGCAACAAACCGGAAATCATCTTCGCGCAGGCTTTCATCCCAGGCGATAGCAATCCCGGTCTCGCGGGCAAACGCCAGCGAGTCAGCGCGGGTTTTGCACGGTTCCTCGAGAAATGCGATCCGCTCCCGGTATGCCGGGTTGACGTACTTCGCAAACTGCTGCGCTTTTAGCGGCGTCCAGGCGCGATTGGCATCAAGGCGCAGACGCAGATCCGGGATGGCTTCCAGTAACAGATTGGCCACCATGCCATCGCGGACCGCTTCATACAGGCCAACCTTGATTTTCGCGACTTTCTCGCCCGGCATGGCGGCGAGCACGGCAAACAGTTCGTCCGGATCGCCGGTACAAAGCGGCGCAGCGCGATAGTCAGCCTCTTGCGGGAGGGTTCCCTCCAGCTCCGCCAGCGCGCAGCTGATGCCAAAATCCACTGAAGGCAGGCCCGGCAGCAGCGGTTCACCGCCGTCGCGCCAGGCCAGACTCCACGCCCGCAACGCAGCCTCGGCGTCATCCCGCGACTCACGGCTAAAGCCCGGCAAGGGGGCAATCTCTCCCCACCCTTCCCGGTCTGCCATTTGCAGATGAACAAACAGCCCGTCCCGGGTTTTTAACCGCCTGTCGCGCAGCACTACGCCCGCATCCATCGGTATCTGCCAGCGGTAAACCTGCGCGCTGCGCATTACGGATTCCGTTTGTATTTGCTGAAGTCCGGCTGACGCTTCTCATTGAAGGCGTTGCGTCCTTCCTGGCCTTCTTCAGTCATGTAGAACAGCATGGTGGCGTTACCCGCCAGCTCCTGCAATCCGGCCTGACCGTCGCAGTCGGCGTTCAGCGCCGCTTTCAGGCAGCGCAGCGCCATCGGGCTGTTTTGCAGCATTTCACGACACCAGCGCACGGTCTCTTTTTCGAGCTCGGCAACCGGTACAACGGTGTTAACCAGCCCCATATCCAGTGCTTCCTGGGCGTTGTACTGGCGGCACAGGAACCAGATTTCACGCGCTTTTTTCTGCCCGACGATCCGCGCCATGTAGGATGCGCCCCAGCCGCCGTCGAAGGAGCCGACTTTCGGGCCGGTCTGGCCGAAGATGGCGTTTTCCGCCGCAATCGTCAGGTCACACATCATGTGCAGCACGTGGCCACCGCCGATGGAATAGCCCGCGACCATCGCCACGACCGGTTTCGGGCAAGTACGGATTTGACGCTGGAAGTCGAGCACGTTCAGATGGTGCACGCCAGAGTCATCCTGATAGCCGCCGTAGTCGCCGCGTACTTTTTGATCGCCGCCAGCGCAGAAGGCTTGTTCACCTTCCCCGGTCAGCACGATCACGCCGATGTTGTCGTCATAACGGGCATCCGCCAGCGCCTGAATCATCTCTTTAACAGTTACCGGGCGGAACGCGTTGCGCACCTGCGGGCGGTTGATGGTGATTTTGGCGATCCCGTCAGCCGATTTGTGGTAGCGAATGTCGGAATAGCCTTCGGAGCAGTCCTGCCATTCCACTGGGGCGTACAACATGTTTTCATCAGGGTAGATCATAGCGTGTCCTTAATGGGAAGACGGAGTATCTGAGCCAGACGCTCGACCACCGCACCGGGGTTTTCCCGGTGAGCGTTGTGTCCGGCATGCGGAATTTTATGGCGAATGGCGGCAAGTTCACTGGCAATAAATCTGAACTTGTCGTCCTGCTCGCCATAAATAAAGTAAAACGGGTCTGGGTACTCAGCGAGCGCAACCCGTAAATCAGGTTGTTCGCCGAGCGAGGTGGCCTGCAGCATGGCGGCAAGCGTTGCGCCGTTATTGCGGCTGCGCAGTGCGACCAGTTGCTGGCGTTGTTCATCGGTTAAATGGGCAAATACCGGCTGCTGATACCAGTCGGCAAATACCGCCTCAAGCGGCTCATCGCGAAAGCGGGCCGCCCAGCGTACATCGGCGGTCCGGCGGCTGGCGCGTTGCTGCGCATTGCTAAGCCCCGGATGTGCGCCTTCGACGATCAGCCCCCGTAGCCCGTCCGGGCGCTGGCAGGCGTGATACAGCGCAATGCGGCCGCCGAGGGAATATCCCACCAGCCAGTAATTGAGTATGTTGTAACTAACAAGGGTGGCATTCAGCAACGTACTGACCGCGTGAAAATCGTTCACCGTAATGTGCGCCGAGTCGCCGTGGCCCGGCAGATCCAGATACAGCCGGGGACAGGCGTCAAACCGCGCCCCGACCTGCTGCCATTCGTGGCGATCGCCGGAGAAACCGTGCAGGAATACCAGCCAGGGCTGGTCCGCATTGCCGGTGCGTTGTTCGCCTGCGAGGATCACAGGTGGCTGACCTGCGCCAGCAGGTTTTGCAGCATCTGCGCCCCGTCGCTGTCATTAACCACCACTTCAATCAACGTCGTTTTCGGCTTACTCCACGCCGCCTTCAGCGCACTCTCCAGTTCTGCCCAGCTTTCCGGGCGCTGATAGCGCAGGCTGAACATCGCCGCCGCATGTTCAAACTGCACATTTTGCGGCATCAGATAAAAGCGCTCGCGCTCGCTCTGCGGCGTCGGCAGCAGGGAGAAAATCTGCCCGCCGTTATTATTGATAATCATCAGCACAAACGGCGCTGAGGTCTGGCGCAGCAGCGCCAGCGCGTTGAGGTCATACAGGGCCGACAGATCGCCGACGATAGCCAGCGTCGGACGGGCGTTAGCGCGCTGAACGCCGGCGGCAGTCGATATCAGGCCATCAATCCCGCTGGCTCCCCGGTTGCTAAACACCGGATACCCCGCCGGGAGCCGGGATAACGCATCAATTAGCCTGACCACCAGGCTGTTGCCGACAAACAGTTGCCCTTGTTCGGGCAGATAGCGACGAATATGGTGCGCCAGCTGTGCTTCACCGAAGGCATCGCTGTGCTCTGCTGTGAGCTGCCAGGCCTGACGAGAAAGCGCCGGGATCGCTGTGGCCCACGGGGCGCGCTTCTCCGCCGGATGCTGTTCCAGCCAATCGGCAACGGTCGAAATCAGCCGACGTCCGCGATGATGCGCGGGATCCAGCCGCCCTTCCAGCCCATCGACCAACCAGTACTCTTCCGGGCTACAGGTAGCCTGCCACTGCAGGAGGCGTTTACCGGTCAGGCTGGCGCCGAGCTGAATCACAATTTGCGCATCCTGCAGTTCGGTAACCGCTTTCGCATTACCCAGCCACAGGTCGGCACACGGCAGCGGTTGCCCGGTCTGGGAAAGCACATCGCCAATCAGCGGCCAGCCCAGGGTTTGCGCCCACTCTGCCGCCAGCTTGCCTTCGGCGGCGCTCATTCTGCCGGCCACTACCACGCCGCGCTTCTGTCGCCAGAAGAACCAGTCGCGCTGTTTAGGGCTTTCGAGTACAACCGGCGTCCGCAGCCATGGCTTATCGCTTTGCCACCAGTCACCCAGCGCCTGCTGCCAGTCCAAATCGACATCATCCATTTCGCCATACAGCGGCTCGGCAAACGGGCAGTTGATGTGCAGTGCGCCAGCGCGCAGGGTAGAAAGCGCGTTATCCACCGTCGACACCAGCCAGCGGGCGGGGATATCACGGGTTGGGCGCGGCAGCGACAGCGTTTCAGAAGGATGCGAGGCAAAGATGCCCGGCTGGCGAATGGCCTGGTTGGCGCCGCAGTCAATCAGCTCCGGCGGACGATCTGCGGTCAGCAGCACCAGCTTTTCGCCGGTCAGCCCGGCCTCAATCAGCGCCGGATACAGATTCGCCACCGCCGTACCCGAGGTGACAATCACCGCCACCGGCGCATTGCTGGCTTTCGCCAACCCAAGCGCCAGGTGGCCGAGACCGCGTTCATCAAAATGGGTGTGATGAATAAAGCCACGGTTTTCGGCTGCGGCCAGGGTCAGCGGCGTTGAGCGTGAGCCCGGCGCAATGCAAATATGCCTGACGCCATGGCGGGTCAGGGCTTCAAGGATCACCGCCGCCCAGCGTCGGTTAAAAGAACTCACTGACATGGATTTGTCCGGTATCAATATTGCGACTAAGTATAAATAATAGAAAAAGATGTAATTTTGATATGAATCGGGAATGTACGACTCAGTATTAATCCTTTAGGAGGAGAGTGCGCAGTCCGGCAGCCTTATTTTCGATCTCCTGCCACTCCTGCTCTGGGTCGGAACCGCTGACAATCCCGGCTCCAGCGTACAGTCGAACGCGTGTATGCTGCACCCGGGCTGAACGCAGCGCCACGCAGAATTCACTCTGCGCCAGTGAAAGATAGCCTGCCGAACCGGCATATCCTTCTCGGTCAAAGGGTTCATTCTGAGCAATAAAATCCCATGCTGCCTGGCGCGGCAGGCCGGCCACCGCCGCCGTGGGCTGGAGCAGCATCAGGCACTGTTCATCATCGGGCTGTTGCAGCGCCGTCCAGATGCAGCGGCGCAGATGCTGAACCTTTCGCAGGCGCACAATCTGCGGCGGGAGTACGTCCAGTACCCCGCAGTCGTGCTGCAGGCGCTGGCAAATGTCTTCGACTACCAGCATGTTTTCACGCTGATTTTTGTCATCGTGCATCAGCCAGTTACCGAGCCGGGTGGCGTGAGCGTCATCGTGATGGCTGGCGACCGTCCCGGCCAGCGCTTCGGTGCGCAGCAGTGAACCTCGCCGCCGCCACAGCCGTTCCGGGGACGAGCCCAAAAACGCGTTGTCGGCATTACTGCGCATCAAAAAGTGGTAGCACTGAAAATTGACCTGACGGCTGGCCGCCATCAGCGCAGCCGGGCTAACTGCACCGTCAAACTGCAAATCCGTAGCCCGGGCCAGCACCACTTTATCGAACTCGCTCTGGGCAATAGCGTCGGTTGCCCGGGTAACGAGATCCATCCAGCCCGATTTGTCTGGCCGATGCATTTCACTGACTACCTGCTGGCTGAGTGGCGAAATCGCTGTGATTTGACGCAGCGTGTGCACCACCTCGCGGGCACGTTGTGCGTCGTCGTTGAGCGAGGTCTCACTCCAGAGCAGCAGACGCAGCGTGGCGTTACCGCCGCAGCGCTCCCATAGCAGGCGCGGTAAGAATAGATCACCTCGTTGCGGATCAAAGGCGTTGATACCGACGATGCGGGTTTCAGGATAAGCGGGGAATCGCTGTAAGAACTGACGGGCGGCGGATAAGGAACGGAAGCGCTTCACGGCTCCCAGCGCGGCGTACTCTTCATCGCCATTACGCTGCTGCCAGTAAAATTGTGGGTAGCTGACCTGGGCATTCAGCCAGGCGAGGGGGTCGAACGCATCGTTAAGCGCAAAAGAGACATCAAGATGATGCAGGCCTGGTGCGTCAGGAAACGCGGCTGACAGCTGTCCGGCAAGGCCTTCCAGCGCGATAGAAATCGAATGCACGTGAACCTCTCCCCGCTCAAAACCACACATTATACGGGGTACTGGCCTGAAAAAGCAGTACCCACGATTTGGCAGGGAGTTGGCAGGGAGAAGGTGGGGCGTGGGTTAACGGCGGGCGAGCAGAATACCCAGAACCAGACCGGCGGCAGCACCTACTCCGATGCCCTGCCACGGTTTTTCACGAACGTAGTCGTCCGCGCGATACACCGCTTTTTTGGCCCGATAATAGTAGGTGTCGGACGCATGACTCACGCGCGTCTTCACGTCGTGCAGTGCCTGTTCGGCACGCGCCTTCAGTTCAATATACTTTTGATCGGCCGGATCGCCTGAAGAACGGAGGACTTCTTCCAGCGTTTCACTTAGCAGCGTCAGATCATCATCAACATGCGTTTCCGAGGAATGGAAGGACATAGTTTTCTCCATGTGGTTGCATCAGTCCGCTAACTATAGACAACGCCTGCCGATTTTGCCTGCGCCATCCGCTACGCTTCTTTCGCCATGCCGATATGTGGGATGCCATCTTCATCATAGATTTCAGTGACTGGCGCAAAGCCAAAACGGCCATAAAATGGCTGCAAGTGCGCCTGCGCCCCCAGGTATAACGCGTTGTCCGGCCAGTGTTTTTCGCACGAGAGCAGAGTGTGTTCCATCAGGGCGTATCCCAGCTTTTCGCCCCGCGCCTGACCGCTGATAATGACCCGGCCAATGACCACCGGCGAAAAATCATCGTCGCTTTTCAGAATCCTCGCATACGCCACCAGCTGGTTATCTTTCCAGCCAAGGATGTGCCGGTTTTCGCCGATTAGGTCGTCGCCGTCAACATCCTGATAGGGGCAGGTCTGCTCAACCACAAAGACTTCGCAGCGCAGCTTGAGCAAAGCGTACAGTTCGGGAACGGTCAGTTCGCTGTGGTGCAGGTCTTGCCACTGAATCATCGCTATCTCCTTATCGGCGGGTTGCCGTTATACTCATGACTTTTCGCGTCTGGCACAGAGGCTTTTGCACTATGGAACTGCTGTTTTTGGGAACATCCGCTGGCGTGCCGACCCGTGCGCGCAATGTTACGTCAATGTTGCTTGATTTGCAGCACCCGACCCGTAGCGGTCTGTGGCTGTTTGACTGCGGCGAAGGCACCCAGCATCAGCTGCTGCGCACCACCAGCCATCCCGGCAAGCTGGATAAAATTTTTATTACTCATCTGCATGGCGATCACATCTTCGGGCTGCCCGGACTGCTGTGCAGCCGCTCGATGGCCGGGATCGTCCATCCGCTGACAATCTATGGCCCGGCCGGGATCCGCGAGTTTGTCGAAACCAGCCTGCGTCTGAGCGGCTCGTGGACTGACTATCCGCTGGAGATAATCGAAATAGCCGAAGGGGTGGTGTTTCGCGACGATGCCTGGACGGTGACCGCCGCATTGCTAAACCATCCCGTAGAGTGTTACGGCTTTCGTATTGAAGAGCACGATAAACCTGGCGCCCTGGATGGCGCAGCGCTCGCGGCCGCGGGCGTTCCCTCCGGGCCGCTGTATCAGCAGCTCAAGCGAGGGGAAAGCGTTACGCTGCAGGATGGCCGGGTGGTTAACGGCGCGGATTACCTCTCTGCCCCTCGTCCCGGTAAAAAACTGGCGATTTTCGGTGATACCGCCCCCTGTGACGCTGCGCTGGCGCTGGCTCAGGGCGTCGATCTGCTGGTGCATGAGGCGACGCTTGAGACCGCGATGGAGGAGAAAGCCAACAGCCGCGGTCACAGTTCGACGCGTCAGGCCGCCGGGCTTGCCCACCGCGCGCAGGTCAAAAAACTGGTCGTCACCCACGTCAGCTCGCGCTATGACGCCGAGGGCTGCGCCATGCTGCTGGCAGAGTGCCGCACCGGGTTTGCCGACTGTGAACTGGCGCAAGATTTCACCCTGCTTCGCGTTTAACGCTCGATTTTTCCTCATTACTGCCGATAACAATTTACAGGTCGGTATTTTCACATGAGGAAAGACATGGATAATTTCCAGAAGGACATTGATGACAGGGCAAATCTGACCCTGTCGAACCGTTTTGAGCTGTTGCTGTTTCGTCTCGGCACATCAATGAATGACAACAAATCTGAGCTGTTCGGCATCAACGTCTTTAAGCTTCGCGAGATTGTGCCGATGCCCTCTTTCACCAAACCGGCGGGCATGAAGTCGCCGCTGATGGGAATGGTGAATATTCGTGACCAGGTGATCCCGGTCATCGACCTCGCTGCGGTAGCAGGCTGTAAACCGACTACCGGGCTGAACATTCTGCTGATCACCGAATATGCCCGCAGCGTGCAGGCCTTTGCGGTGGAGTCGGTCGAGAATATTATGCGTCTGGACTGGAAGCAGGTACATGCGGCCGAGACCGCCGTGAGCGGACGCTATATCACCAGCATCGCCTGTCTCGACGAGAAAACTGATACCAACGATCTGGCGATGGTGCTGGACGTGGAACAGATCCTGTACGACATCACCCCCGCCAACCACGATCTGCACGCTAACAACCTCAACACCCCGAAATTCAATATCAAACCGGGTGCCGTGGCGATTGTGGCAGAAGACTCGAAAGTGGCGCGTTCAATGCTGGAAAAAGGGCTGCAGGCGATGGCAATCCCGGCGCTGATGCACATTACCGGCAAAGAGGCGTGGGAGAAGATCGGCGTACTGGCCGCGCAAGCTCAGGCAGAAGGCGTGCCGATCACCGACAAGATTGCACTGGTGCTGACCGACCTCGAAATGCCTGAGATGGACGGCTTTACCCTGACGCGCAAAATCAAAACCGATGAGATCCTGAAAGCCATTCCGGTGGTGATCCACTCCTCCCTTTCCGGCAACGCCAACGAAGATCATATCCGCAAAGTGAAGGCCGATGGCTACGTGGCGAAGTTCGAGCTGAACGAGCTTTCCTCGGTGATTGCGGAAGTGCTGGAGCGGGCGACGAAGCAGATTGATGGGCCGTTGATTAGCCGTAAGCAATTGGCCTGATTTGCACTGTTTTTGCCGGGTGGCGCTTCGCTTACCCGGCAATAAAAAAAACCGCCTCGGCGGTTTTTTGTTTGGTGCGGCCTGATGCCCTCTCCCGCGGGGGGAGGGTATAAACATTAAAAAAGGCAACTTTCGTTGCCTTTTTTGCTTTTGCCTTACATCAGCGGCATCGCGTGCTGCACGAGGCTTATCAGCGGCTGCGGGTAGATACCGAAGATCAGTACCAGCAGAGCTGAAATCAGCACCACAATCCCGCCGGCGCTGTACTGCCAGTTGGTTGGCGCATCGCGGTTAAGCTGCTGCGGTGCATTCAGATACAGACTCACCGCCACGCGCAGGTAGTAGTACAAACCGATCGCGGAACCGACAACCACTGCACCGGTCAGCCACCACAGGTTCGCCTGCACACCCACGGCCAGGATGTAGAACTTACCGATAAAGCCCAGCGTCATCGGGATACCCGCCAGCGACAGCATCATCACGGTCATGACTGCCGACAGGATTGGACGGTGCCAGAACAGACCACGGTAAGAGTACAGAGAGTCAGCATCCGGGCCGCGGTACGGGCTGGACATCAGACTCACCACGCCGAACGCGCCGAGGCTGCTGAACAGATAACCGGCCAGGTAAACACCCACGGATTCCATCGACATCTGACCGCTCTGCAGTGCGATGAGCGCCACCATCAGATAGCCCAGGTGCGAGATGGAGGAGTAACCGAGCAGACGCTTAATGTTGGTCTGGCTCAGCGCCATCAGGTTACCGAAGATGATCGACACGAAGGCGATAACGCCCAGCACCACGCGTACTGCTTCGCTTTCACCAACCGGTGCGTACAGGAACAGACGCATCACCACGCCGAAGATAGCGATTTTGCTCGCCGTCGCCAGGAAGGTAGAAACCGGTGCGGGTGCACCCTGATAAACGTCTGGCGTCCACAAGTGGAACGGTACCAGCGACAGTTTAAAGCCCAGGCCAACAATCATCATGCCCAGACCTGCCAGCAGCAGCGGTTCATGCAGCATACCGTCGCCGAGGCTCTTGCCGAGCGCAATGAAAGAGAGGTTACCGGACTGGGCATAAACCAGCGCAATACCAAACAGCAGGAAGGACGAAGCAGCAGCAGACAGGATCGTATACTTGATACTCGCTTCCAGAGAGCGCTTCTGGCGGAAGGCATAACCAATCAGGCCGAACAGCGGCAGAGAGATCAGCTCAATGCCGAGGAACAGCGCCGCCAGGTGGTTGGCATTCGCCAGCAGAATGCCGCCCAGCGCGGCAATCAGAACCAGCAGGTAAAACTCTTCTTTGTTGTCGTAGTAACCTTCCAGCCACGGGTAGGCAAAGGTACAGGTCGCCAGGCTCGCCAGCAGAACCAGCCCGGTATAGAGCATGGCAAAGCCGTCGACGCGCATCAACGGCGTCACGTCCATCGCTCCCGCCTGGCCAACAAACCAGAGGGAAACCAATGCAGCGTTAAGGCCCAGAACCGACAGCGTGGCATTCAGGAAGTGATTGCGTCGCCACGCAATGGAGAGCATCACTACCACCACCGTCAATCCGACGATCAGCAGCGGTAGCAGCGCAATCAGGTGTTGTGGAGTTAAAGTCATGGCGATTTACGGCCTTGTAGTAGAAGCAGAATTAACAAACCACTGCTGGATATTGCCCATCGCGGAATGCGAGGTATCCAGAATCGGCTGCGGATAGAAGCCAAGCAGTACCAGAAGCACAACCAGCAACAGAATGATAAACAGCTCGCGCAGTGACATCCCCGGCAGCTCTTTCGCCGCGATTTCGCTCTTCGCTTTACCGAAGTAGGCGCGATGCAGCATCGCCAGAGAGTAGACGGACGCGAATACCAGACCGAAGGTTGATACCACCGTAATGACCGGCACTACTTTAAAGCTGCCGAACAGGATCATAAATTCGCCGACGAAGTTACCGGTACCCGGCATCCCCAGCGTGGCCACTGCGAAGAACATCGACATCGCTGGCAACCATTTAATTTTGCTCCACAAACCGCCCATCTGACGCATATCACGGGTGTGCAGACGTTCGTACAGCTGGCCGCACAGGATGAAGAGACCCGCCGCCGACAGACCGTGCGCGATCATCTGAATGATTGCCCCCTGGTACGCCAGCTGGCTGCCGGTGTAGATGGCAATCAGCACGAAGCCCATGTGGGACACCGAGGTGTACGCAATCAGACGTTTAATGTCGTACTGGGTGAAGGCCATCCAGGCACCGTAGAAGATACCAATCACACCGAGCCACATAGCAATCGGCGCAAACTCTGCGGAGGCGTTCGGGAACAGCGGCAGTGCGAAACGCAGCAGACCGTAGGCTGCGGTTTTCAGCAAGATGCCTGCCAGGTCAACGGAACCTGCCGTTGGGGCCTGGGAGTGAGCATCGGGCAGCCAGCCGTGCAGCGGAACTACCGGCATTTTCACTGCGAAGGCAATGAAGAAGCCCAGCATCAGCAGGTATTCCACGCCGTGCGACATTGGCGTTTTCAGCAGATCCTGATAGTTAAAGGTCCAGACGCCGGTCGCGTTGTAGTGCACGAACACCAGCGCCAGGATAGCAATCAACATCACCAGACCGCTCGCCTGGGTATAGATGAAGAACTTGGTTGCCGCCGTGATACGCGTTTTACCGTCGGATGCCTTGTGGCCCCACAGCGCGATCAGGAAGTACATCGGCACCAGCATCATCTCCCAGAAGAAGAAGAACAGGAACATGTCGATGGCCAGGAACACGCCGATCACGCCGCCGAGGATCCACATCAGGTTCAGGTGGAAGAAGCCCTGGTATTTTTGAATTTCTTGCCAGGAGCACAGTACCGCCAGAACGCCGAGCAGACCGGTCAGCACCACCATCAGCAGCGACAGACCATCAATCGCCAGGTGAATGGTTATGCCGAAACGCGGGATCCACGGCAGGATAAATTCAGACTGCCACTGCGGCAGGCCCGCAGACTGGGTCAGTGAATAGCCGCCCTGCAACCAAAGTTGCAGGCCAAGCGCAAGCGTCAATCCCATGGTGATCAGCGCAATCCAGCGCGGCATCTTCACGCCAAAGCGTTCGGTCTGCCAGCACAGGAACCCACCAATGAAGGGAATTAAGATTAGCCAGGGTAATAACATGGCGATTTTTATTCCTTTTTAAGGCCCCGACAGGGGCCTGATTTTCAACGAATTCTTATAAATTCACTTATGAATCAACGCAGAACCATCAGCAGCGCCAGTACGACCACCGCGCCAATGCTCATTGATGCCACATACCAGCGCAGATAACCGTTCTCGCTGAACAGCAGGCCTTTACCTGCAAAGCGGGAAAGGATCGCCGGGGTGTTCATCATCGCGTTCAGCGGATCGCGCTTGATAAGCCACGCAATGCCGAGGAACGGTTTCACGAAGATCATGTCATACAGCCAGTCGAAGCCCCACGCGTTGTACCACCAGGTCCCCAGCAGACGGCCTGGCGCACTGTTGGCAACGGCAGTCACCAGTGTACGTTTACCCAGCCACAGCCAGGCGGCAATCAGGATGCCCGCGATAGCGACCACGCCGGAGGTGATTTCAAGCGTCAGCACACGACCGTGTTCAAGCTCGGTGGTACCCGGCAGCACACCCTGCAGCGGCGGCACAATCAGTGCGCCAACGAAGGTGGACAGGACCATCAGCACAATCAGCGGCAGATGGTGGGTAATCCCCTTCCCTGCATGCGCGTGAATTTGTTCTTTTCCGTGGAAGACGATGAAAATCATACGGAAGGTATACAGGGAGGTCATAAACGCACCGACCAGACCGGCAACCATCAGATTGATATGGCCATTCGCCATTGCTCCCGCCAGGATTTCGTCCTTACTGAAGAAGCCCGCGGTGATCAACGGCAGTGCCGCCAGCGCCGCGCCGCCCACCAGGAAGCAGGCGTAAACCAGCGGAATGGACTTACGCAGTCCGCCCATCTTGAAGATGTTCTGCTCGTGGTGGCAGGCAAGGATCACCGAACCGGACGAGAGGAACAGCAGCGCTTTAAAGAACGCATGCGTCATCAGATGGAAAATCGCCGCATCCCACGCCTGCACGCCCAGCGCCAGGAACATGTAGCCAATCTGGCTCATGGTGGAGTAAGCGAGAACGCGTTTGATGTCGGTCTGCACCAGCGCCGCAAAGCCTGCCAGCACCAGCGTAACCGCACCGACGATCCCTACCAGATGCAGTACTTCAGGCGTCATCAGGAACAGGCCATGAGTACGGGCAATCAGGTAGACGCCCGCGGTCACCATGGTCGCGGCGTGGATCAGCGCGGAGACAGGCGTTGGGCCCGCCATCGCATCTGCAAGCCAGGTCTGCAACGGCAGCTGTGCGGATTTACCTACCGCGCCGCCCAGCAGCATCAGGGTTGCCCACGTCAGCATGTTGTTACCGGCCTCGAAGTGCGCAGGTGCCAGTTCAACCATTTCGCGGAAGTTCAGCGTGCCCAGCTCGTTGTAGAGGATGAACAGCGCGAACGCGAGGAACACGTCACCCACACGGGTCACGACGAAGGCTTTCATTGCCGCTGCGCCATTTTTCGGATCGGTGTAGTAGAAACCGATCAGCAGATAGGAGCACAGGCCCACGCCTTCCCAGCCGAGATACATCAGCAGCAGGTTGTCGCCCAGCACCAGAATCACCATGCTGGCGATAAACAGGTTGGTGTAGGCGAAGAAGCGGGAGTAACCCTCTTCACCGCGCATGTACCAGGAGGCGAACATGTGGATCAGGAAGCCGACGCCGGTGACCACCGAGAGCATGGTCAGGGAGAGGCCGTCCAGCACCAGGCTGAAACCGATATTGAAATCGCCGACCGACATCCAGTTCCACAGCGGCAGGGTATACGCCTGCTTGCCGTTGTTAAGGAAGTCGATACCCGCATACGCGGTAACCAGCGCGGCCAGGCCGATGGAGCCAATGCCCACGGTCGCAGACAGGTTTTCCGACCAGCGACCGCGTGAGAAGGCCAGCAGCAGGAAGCCAATCAACGGGAAAATAATGGTTAAGGCAAGCATGTTCATCCACGCAACTCACTTACTGAATCGATGTTCAGGTTCTGGCGGCGACGATGGAGCTGTAGCAACAGCGCCAGGCCAATACTCGCTTCTGCAGCCGCAAGGGTGATGGCGAGGATGTACATGACCTGACCATCGGTCTGGCCCCAATAGCTACCGGCGACCACAAAGGCCAGCGCGGCGGCGTTGATCATGATTTCCAGGCTAATCAGCATGAACAGCAGATTGCGGCGGATAACCAGACCGGTTAAGCCCAGCACGAATAAAATCGCTGCGAGGATCAGTCCGTGTTGTAAAGGGATCATGCGTGATCCTCCGTTTTTCTTTTCGCACGGTCGTCAGAACGGTTGCTCAGCACCTCGCCAGCGCGATCTTCACGACCGACGTGGAATGCTACAACCAGGCCTGCCAGCAGCAGCATAGAAGCCAGTTCAACCGCCAGAACGTAAGGCCCGAACAGTGAGATGCCTACCGCTTTGGCGCTGATTGGCGTACCGTCGATGCCCTGGTCGTTAACGCCCAGAATGGCATATACGATTACCGCCAGCATGATCGCCGACAATATTGCCGGACCAATCCACACCTGCGGTTTTAACCACTGACGTTCCTGCTCGATTTCCGACCCACCGAGGTTCAGCATCATCACCACGAACACGAACAGCACCATAATGGCCCCGGCGTAGACGATGATTTCAAGCGCACCGGCAAAGTGTGCGCCCAGTGCAAAGAACACCCCAGAAATAGCCAGCAGCGAGATGATTAAATACAGCAGCGCATGCACCGGGTTGGTGTGCGTAATCACTCGCAGCGTAGCCAGGATGGCTATCAGGCCACAGATATAAAAAGCGAATTCCATTGCCCCTCTCCTTACGGTAACAGGCTCTTGACGTCGATAGGCTTAGCTTCGTTCTCTGCTTCGCCCTTATCTTTGCCGTCGATTGCCATACCCGCCATCCGGTAGAAGTTATATTCCGGGTATTTGCCCGGACCGGAAATCAGCAGATCCTCTTTCTCGTACACCAGGTCCTGACGCTTGTATTCACCCAGCTCAAAGTCCGGGGTCAACTGAATCGCCGTGGTCGGGCACGCTTCTTCACACAGACCGCAGAAGATGCAGCGTGAGAAGTTGATGCGGAAGAACTCCGGGTACCAGCGGCCGTCTTTGGTCTCGGCTTTTTGCAGAGAGATACAGCCTACCGGACACGCTACCGCACACAGGTTACAGGCAACGCAGCGCTCCGAACCATCCGGATCGCGCGTCAGCACGATACGGCCACGGTAGCGCGGCGGCAGATATACCGGCTCTTCCGGATACATCTGGGTTTCGCGTTTCGCAAACGCGTGCAGGCCGATCATCCAGATACTGCGTACCTGGGTGCCGAAGCCTACCAATAATTCTTTTAAGGTCATGGTCTAAAGCCCCTTATGGCTGCTGCCAGAGAATGACAGCCGCCGTTACCAACAAGTTGACGAGCGTCAGCGGCAGGCACACTTTCCAGCCGAAGGACATTACCTGGTCATAACGCGGACGCGGTAAGGACGCACGAATCAAAATGAACATCATCATAAAGAACGCGGTTTTCAGCGCGAACCAGATGAATGGCGGTAATAACGGGCCATGCCAGCCACCAAAGAACAGCGTTACCATCAACGCGGAAATGGTGACGATACCGATGTACTCGCCCACGAAGAACAGACCGAACTTCATGCCGGAATATTCAACGTGATAACCGTCGGCCAGTTCCTGCTCGGCTTCGGGTTGGTCAAACGGGTGACGGTGACACACCGCCACGCCCGCGATGGCGAAGGTAATAAAACCAAAGAACTGCGGGATCACGTTCCAGATATCGGCCTGGTTGTTAACGATGTCGGTCATATTAAATGAACCGGCCTGCGCGACCACACCCATCAGGGAGAGACCCAGGAACACTTCGTAGCTCAGCGTCTGGGCAGACGCACGCATCGCGCCCAGAAGAGAGTATTTGTTGTTACTGGACCAGCCTGCGAACAGAACCGCATAAACCGCGAGGCCTGCCATCATCAGGAAGAACAGGATCCCGATGTTCAGATCCGCCACAACCCATGACGGGCTGACCGGGACAATAGCAAAGGCCAGCAGCAGCGAGGTGAAGGCGATCATCGGTGCAAGCGTAAAGATGACGCGGTCCGAGAATTTCGGCACCCAGTCTTCTTTAAAGAACATCTTGATCATATCCGCGACCAGCTGGAGTGAACCACCCCAGCCCACGCGGTTCGGTCCATAACGGTTCTGGAACAGACCGAGCAGACGACGTTCACCAAAGCTCATGAACGCGCCACAGGTGACCACCACCAGCAGAATGACGATCGCCTTCAGGATGCTCAGCAGAATGTCGATAAGATCCGGCGTTAACCAACTCATGCTTGTGCCTCCTGCAGATTATCGAGACGCGCGCCCGCCAGTACCGGTGCAATGCCCGGTAATCCCATCGGAAGACCCACCTGCCCTGCACTCAGACCGTCGGTGATAATCAGCGGCAGGCTGATCGTCTGGCCTTCGTAGCTAAAGGAGATCTGGCTGCCCACATTCACGCCAAGCTTCGCGGCATCGACCGGGTTGAGCTTGATGTAAGGCTGCGGCATGCGCGTCTGGAACACCGGAGAACGCTGGGACATCTCGTCACTACCAAACAGATGGTAGTAAGGCGCGATACGCCAGTTGCCGTCCTGCGCTTCAAAGCTCGCCGGAACGGTGGTGAAGTAATCCAGACCATTTGCGCTGGCTTCAATCAGGCGTACGCCCGGATCGCCGTGACGCAGAGAGCCGCCCACTTCAGCCTGGAACTTGTTCCATGCCTGCGGGGAGTTCCAGCCTGGTGCCCAGGCAAACGGGATCTGTGAACGCGGCGCAGACGGTTGGTTGTTCCCTTCCATTGAGAAGGCGAACATGGTGTCTTTGTCCTGCGGCTGACGCGGTTCATGCACGCTGATGTTGGCGCGCATCGCAGTACGGCCACTGTAGCGGTGCGGTTCACGGGCCAGTTTCTGACCACGAATGCGGAAGGAAGCATCCGGTGCCGCATCTTTAATTCCTGCCAGCTGCGGCAGAGCGGCAACGGCGGCATCGATCACGTCATCGAGCTGAGTCCAGTCCACTTCACGACTCTGGACGGTGCTGTGCAGTGAGTGCAACCAGCGCCAGCTTTCCAGCATCACGGTATTGGCATCGTAGTAAGACGGATCGTAAACCTGGAAGAAACGCTGTGCGCGGCCTTCGTTGTTGATCACCGTCCCGTCGCTTTCTGCGAAGCTGGCCGCAGAAAGAACCAGATGCGCTTTATCCATGATCGCCGTGCGCTGATGGTCAATCACCATCACCAGCGGCGCTTTGGACAGGGCAGCATCTACGCGAGCAGCAGAAGCATGACGGTGCAGGTCGTTTTCCAGCACGATAACGGCATCAGCCGCACCGGATTCCAGTTCGCTCAGCGCCGCTTCCAGAGAGCCGCCGCCAATCATACCCAGACCCATGCTGTTAACCGCGCGAGCAATCATGGTCACGCCGACATCTGCGCCACGACCTTTCAGGGCTTTCGCCACGTTGGCCGCCGCTTGCACCACTTCTACGCTACCGGCGTTAGTACCGGTAACAATCAACGGTTTTTTCGCACCGGCCAGCGCCTGGACGATCACATCGATCTTGTTTTGCAGGTCGCGATCCAGGCCTTCAACCGCCGGGGCGCTGTTGTCCAGCGCGTGGGCAATCGCAAAACCGAGGCGCGCCTGATCTTCAACCGGTGCGCAGTAGGTCCACGCCGCGATATCATCCAGACGGGTGTTATCGATGTTGGTGACAAACAGCGGGTGTTTGGCACGCTGACCGATATTCATGATTGCCGCAATCTGCCAGTCAGCCACTTTCTGGGCCGCTGCCATTTCGCGCGCTTTCCCTTTCACCGCCTGACGAACCGCCAGCGCAACGCGGGCACCGGTCTGGGTTAAATCTTCACCCAATACCAGAACCGCATCATAAGATTCGATTTCGCGCAGCGCAGGGGTATGGATACCGCCCTCACGCAGCACTTTCAGCACCAGCTGCAGACGTTCCTGCTCGCCCTGGGCGATACCGGTGTAGAAGTTATCTGCACCCACCAGCTCACGGAGCGCGAAGTTGCTTTCGACGCTGGCGCGCGGGGAGCCGATACCGATCACTTTCTTCGACTGGCGCAGAATATCCGCAGCCCCCTGCATCGCCTGTTCAGCGTTGAGGGTAATCAGGTCATCACCACGGCGCTGAACCGGCTGACGCGGACGGTCTTTCAGGTTCACGTAGCCATAGCCGAAACGACCACGGTCGCAGAGGAAGTAGTGGTTTACGGTACCGTTGTAACGGTTTTCGATACGACGCAGTTCGCCATAGCGTTCACCCGGGCTGGTGTTACAACCGAGGGAGCACTGCTGACAGATGCTTGGCGCAAACTGCATGTCCCACTTACGGTTATAACGCTCGGAGTGCGTTTTATCGGTGAAGACGCCGGTCGGGCAGATTTCGACCAGGTTGCCGGAGAACTCGCTTTCCAGCACGCCGTCTTCCGGACGACCGAAGTAGACGTTGTCATGTGCGCCATACACGCCCAGATCTTCGCCATCAGCGTAATCTTTGTAGTAACGTACGCAGCGGTAGCAGGCGATGCAGCGGTTCATTTCATGCGAGATGAACGGCCCCAGATCCTGATTGCGGTGGGTACGTTTGGTAAAGCGATAGCGACGGAAGCTGTGCCCGGTCATCACGGTCATATCCTGAAGATGGCAGTTACCGCCCTCTTCACAAACCGGACAATCGTGCGGGTGGTTGGTCATCAACCACTCCACCACGCTTTCACGGAACTGTTTGGCTTCCGCGTCGTCGATAGAAATAAAGGTACCTTCGGTGGCTGGTGTCATACAGGACATCACCAGGCGACCACGCGTGTCTTCCGCGTTTTGATATTGCTTCACCGCACACTGGCGGCAAGCACCGACGCTCCCCAGCGCCGGATGCCAGCAAAAATACGGAATATCAAGGCCGAGAGACAGACAAGCTTCTAGCAGGTTGTCCGCGCCGTTGACCTCGTATTCTTTGCCGTCTACATGAATCGTAGCCATTAGCATGCTTCCAGTTGGCTCGAATTAACTTCGAGCGTTAATCAAAATTCTTCGTCGTTACCAGCGCGCTTTAAGCAGGTTCGGCTGAATACCATTAATCAAATGGGTATTGCTGAACGGCTGCTTGATGCCTGCTTCGAATTCGTCGCGGAAATATTTAATCGCGCTTTGCAGTGGCTCAACGGCACCTGGCGCATGGGCACAGAAGGTTTTACCCGGACCTAAGAATCGACACAGTTGCTCAAGTGTCTCGATATCGCCCGGTTGGCCTTCGCCCCGCTCAATAGCGCGCAGGATCTTCACGCTCCACGGCAGACCGTCGCGGCATGGCGTACACCAGCCGCATGATTCACGGGCAAAGAACTCTTCCAGGTTACGCACCAGCGATACCATGCCGATCTCGTGGTCGACAGCCATCGCCAGCGCCGTACCCAGACGGCTACCTGCTTTACCAATGCTTTCGAATTCCATCGGCAGATCAAGGTGGGCTTCGGTCAGGAAGTCTGTCCCTGCCCCACCCGGCTGCCAGGCTTTGAATTTCAGGCCATCGCGCATACCGCCGGCGTAGTCTTCAAGAATTTCGCGTGCGGTGGTGCCGAAAGGCAGTTCCCAGAGACCTGGGTTTTTCACACGGCCCGAGAAGCCCATCAGCTTGGTGCCCGCATCTTTGCTGGTCGAGATGCCCTGGTACCATTCCACGCCGTTATCAAGGATAGCCGGCACGTTGCACAGGGTTTCGACGTTGTTAACGCAGGTCGGTTTACCCCATACGCCGGAGCTCGCCGGGAACGGAGGCTTGGAACGCGGGTTCGCACGGCGGCCTTCAAGGGAGTTGATCAGCGCGGTCTCTTCACCGCAGATGTAACGCCCTGCGCCGGTGTGCACGAACAGTTCGAAGTCAAAACCGGTGCCCAGAATGTTTTTACCCAGCAGGCCCGCTTCGGTCGCTTCGGCAATCGCGCGACGCAGGTTCTCTGCCGCTTCGATGTACTCGCCGCGCAGGAAGATGTAACCGCGGTAGGCTTTCAGCGCGAAGGCGGAGATCAGCATGCCTTCCACCAGCAGGTGCGGCAGCTGCTCCATCAGCAGGCGGTCTTTGTAGGTGCCCGGCTCCATTTCATCGGCGTTACACAGCAGGTAACGGATGTTCATGGATTCGTCTTTTGGCATCAGACTCCACTTCAGACCGGTGGAAAAGCCCGCGCCGCCGCGCCCTTTCAGGCCAGCGTCTTTAACAGCGTTGACGATCTCATCAGGCGCCATGCCGCCCAGCGCTTTACGTGCGCCGGAATAGCCGTTTTTGCTCTGATATTCGTCAAGCCATACCGGCTGTTTGTCATCGCGCAGACGCCAGGTCAGCGGATGAGTTTCAGCAGTACGAATTACGGTTTTCATTTGTACTGCTCCAGCAGGTCAGGAATCGCTTCCGGCGTCACATGAACGTGAGTATCCTCATCGATCATCATCGCCGGCCCTTTGTCGCAGTTGCCCAGGCAGCAGGTTGGCAGCAGGGTGAAACGACCATCGAAAGTGGTCTGTCCCGGCTTGATATCGAGTTTTTTCTCGATAGCGGCCTGGATCCCCTGATAACCCGTGATATGACACACCACGCTGTCGCAATAGCGGATCACGTGACGGCCCACCGGCTGGCGGAAGATCTGGCTGTAGAACGTTGCCACGCCTTCGACGTCACTTGCCGGGATACCCAGTACGTCTGCGATGGCGTAGATTGCTCCATCTGGCACCCAACCACGCTGTTTCTGAACGATTTTCAGCGCTTCAATGGACGCCGCACGCGGGTCTTCGTAGTGATGCATCTCGTGCTCAATCGCTGCACGTTCTGCGGCACTCAGCTCAAAAGCCTCGGTTTGTGGTTGTTGATTCTCGTGCATAATTAGCGGTCCACATCTGACATAACAAAATCGATACTACCCAGATACACAATCAGGTCAGAGACCAGACTGCCGCGAATGGCGGACGGGATTTGCTGCAGGTGCGCAAAGCTCGGCGTACGGATGCGCGTGCGGTAGCTCATGGTGCTGCCGTCGCTGGTCAGGTAATAACTGTTGATCCCCTTGGTCGCTTCAATCATCTGGAAGGATTCGTTGGCCGGCATTACCGGACCCCAGGAAACCTGCAGGAAGTGCGTGATCAAGGTTTCGATATGTTGCAGCGTGCGCTCTTTCGGTGGCGGCGTCGTCAGCGGGTGATCCGCCTTGAACGGGCCTTCCGGCATGTTATTGAGGCACTGCTCAAGGATGCGCAGACTCTGACGCAGCTCTTCGACTTTCAGCATCACGCGGGTGTAGCAGTCGGACACGCCGCCGCCAACCGGCACTTCAAAGTCGAAGTTTTCGTAGCCAGAGTAAGGACGGGCTTTACGCACGTCGAAATCAATACCGGTCGCACGCAGGCCAGCACCGGTGGTGCCCCACTCCAGCGCCTCTTTCGCGCCATAAGCTGCAACGCCTTTCGAACGGCCAATCAGGATCGAGTTACGCAGGGCGGCTTTTTCGTAAGACGCCAGACGTTTTGGCATCCAGTCGAGGAATTCACGCAGCAGACGATCCCAGCCGCGCGGCAGGTCGTGTGCAACACCACCGATACGGAACCAGGCCGGGTGCATACGGAAGCCAGTAATCGCTTCTACCAGGTCATAAATTTTCTGACGGTCGGTAAAGGCGAAGAAGACCGGGGTCATCGCGCCGACGTCCTGAATGAACGTGGAGATGTACAGCAGGTGGCTGTTGATACGGAACAGTTCAGACAGCATCACGCGGATCACGTCAACGCGTTCCGGCACCTTAATGCCTGCCAGTTTTTCAACCGCCAGCACGTAAGGCATTTCGTTCACGCAGCCGCCGAGATATTCGATACGGTCGGTGTACGGAATGTAGCTGTGCCAGGACTGACGTTCGCCCATCTTCTCTGCGCCACGGTGGTGATAGCCCACGTCTGGCACACAGTCGACAATCTCTTCGCCGTCGAGCTGAAGAATAATACGGAATGCACCGTGCGCAGACGGGTGGTTCGGACCGAGGTTGAGGAACATGAAGTCCTCGTTTTCGGTGCCGCGCTTCATGCCCCAGTCTTCCGGTTTGAAGGTCAGCGCTTCCATCTCCAGATCCTGCTTGGCTTTGGTCAGCTCAAACGGATCGAATTCGGTGGCGCGCGCCGGGTAGTCTTTACGCAGCGGGTGGCCGGTCCACGTTGGCGGCATCATGATACGCGTCAGGTGCGGGTGGCCATCGAAGGTCATGCCAAACATTTCCCAGGTTTCACGCTCATACCAGTTAGCGTTCGGGAACAGTTTGGTGATGGTCGGCAGATGCATGTCGTTTTCAGACAATGCCACCTTGAGCATGATATCCGTATTGCGGTCTATTGAGATCAGGTGGTAGAAAACGGAAAAATCCGCCGCAGGTAAACCGCGACGGTGCGTGCGAAGACGCTCGTCCATGCCGTGCAGATCGAACAGCATGACGTAAGGCTTAGGCAGTTTCTTTAAGAAATCAACCAATTCCAGTAATTGCTCACGCTTCACCCAAACAACGGGTACCCCGGTGCGGGTGGCCTGAACAGTAAAGGCATCCGGCCCAAAACGGTTGCGCAGCTCGCCAATAACCGGGTCATCGAGATGATCCCGGGTTTGCAAGTAAGCTTCTTGCGCGGTTAAGTCGGTCATAGTGTTCACCATTGCAAATGGTCGGTGGTGACTGTTGGGCGTGGCTTCGCGCTATTTGAATAGTGATATGCGAAGGTTATCTCCAGCCCACAGGCGCAAATTAAATTTCGTCTGGTGTACGCAGGTTGGTGACGGCAATACGTTCGCCGCGTTTACGCTCGCGCTCAGACTGCATATTAGCGCGGTACACGCCCTGGTCACCCACAACCCAGGAGAGCGGACGGCGTTCTTTGCCAATCGACTCCTGCAGCAGCATCAGGGCCTGCATGTAGGCCTCAGGACGCGGTGGGCAGCCCGGGATGTAAACGTCCACCGGGATGAACTTGTCTACGCCCTGCACGACGGAATAGATGTCGTACATGCCGCCAGAGTTCGCGCAAGCGCCCATGGAGATAACCCATTTAGGCTCAAGCATCTGGTCATAAAGACGCTGAATGACTGGCGCCATTTTGGTGAAGCAAGTGCCTGCCACTACCATCAGGTCAGCCTGACGCGGAGAGGCGCGCAGTACTTCTGCACCAAAACGCGCAACGTCATGCACCGCAGTGAATGACGTCACCATTTCAACATAGCAGCAAGAAAGACCGAAGTTATACGGCCAGATTGAGTTCTTACGTCCCCAGTTGACCATATCGTGCATGGCATTCTCGAGCTTGCCCATGTACACGCTTTTGTTGACTTCTTGCTCCAGGGGGTCGGTTACGATCTCCTGCTTTTGCAGGGGGTAACGGTCATTCTCACCGTTAGGATCTATGCGGGTGAGCGTATAATCCATCTTATTGCCTCGCTGTTACTGCTGACGATTAGAGATACTGTTTTCCGGGTTGGCACGTTCACGGCGTGAGCGTACAGGTGTCCAGTCCAGCGCGCCGATACGCACCAGATAAACCAGACCGGCCAGTAACACTAAAATGAAAATTGCGGCCTCGACAAAGCCTACCCAACCACTTTCGCGGATAGAGACAGACCATGCGAACAGGTAAAGCGCTTCCACGTCGAAGATGACGAAGAACATGGCCACCAGATAGAACTTGGCAGACAGGCGGAGACGCGCCGTACCCACCGAATCGATACCCGATTCGAATGGCGTGTTTTTGTGCCTTGCGCGGGCGCGACCGCCCAGGAACCAGCCGCCGACAAGCATCAGGCAGCACAGACCAATGGCAACGATAAGAAAGATTGCGAATGCCCAGTGATGAGCGATGACTTCTGTGGATGTTGACATACTCATTGCTTACTCATCAAAAGTGATACCTGTAAACCCTGCTCTTACTGGCAGATGGGCATCACATCGATTCATGGGGAGGAACAAATAACCGTACACTAACTGTCGAAAATGAGGCATAGACAGCAAAATGATGAGGTTTTTTACTCCTTTCTATAACCTTTTGTCAACTTTAACAAAAGTTTCTTCACATTAGATTACATCGTCCGATCTTCATTAACATTTAATGCCCTTTTCACCTCGCGAGGCATGAGGCACGTTCCTGCGTTAGGGTGTTGAATCGTGTCCGTAATGTAGTAATGCCAAGATTACCCGCTTAGTTTGACAGGATTTGCCGCTGATTCCTCCCCCCAAAGAGGAGTATTTTCTTGATCTGTGACACGCTTTTGTTAATTCAATCAAAAAAACGGCAACATCTTTGCTGCTTTTTTAACATGCCCATTGACATTGAACAGGGACAGGCGGACGAGGAAAGAAAGGAAAATAGAATGGCTATCCTATTGATAAATATAATCATTAATAGTGACTTAAGCAAAACTATCGAACCCAGGAGAGAAAAAAAGAACCACTGAGCCGGAAAAGGGCCTCCGTGGTTCTTTTTTGCTGAAGCAATTTGTTACCGGAATATGAGCGATTCGTTTACTCGAAATCGCGCTCAATCACGAGGGAGTCATCCCCCCCTTCCGGGGTAACATTGTTGTACTGCCACGGATTATGGTAGTTATCCATCGCCGTAAAAATAGTCTGCGCCAGTTCGTTGTTGCTGGAGGGATTATGGCAGAGCATGTACTCCGTATCCGGCAGCTGCGGCAATCCGTCCGACTTACCTAATACCCGTAAATCGGGACTCATCATCTCTACCGGGCGGGCTGTCACCCCAAGCCCCGCCTTCACGGCAGCGCGCACGGCAGGCAACGTGGAGGCCACGTAGGCGAGTCGCCAGGGGATATTGGCGGCAGTCAACGTTGATAACACGATATCGCGGAACGGGCTGGGATCGTCCAGCAGAACCAGCGGTACGGGCTCACCGCGCTGTAATACAAACTCGGCAGCACAATACCAGTGCGTCGGCGAGGTGCGCAGCGTCAGGCAATCAAACTGCCCGGCACGGTGCGTGGTTACCACCAGATCGACTTCCTGCTCCTGAAGCATATCAACCATGAATGCGTTGCGCTTAACCCTGACATCCAGCGCAAGTTTCGGATAAACCGAACTGATGCGATTGAGCAGGAACGGCAGAATGGTATCGGCCGACTCATCCGAAGCGCCTAACGTTAAGACTCCCTGGAGATTACTAAACATTAATGACGTACATGCTTCGTCATTGAAACGAAGAATTTTTCGGGCATAACCCAGTAGCTGAATACCGTGCTCGGTTAACAGCTTATTGCGCCCATGACGGGCAAAAAGCTCTTTACCGACCAGTTGCTCCAGCCGTTGCATTTGTTGACTGACCGCAGATTGGGTGCGGCAAACTGCTACCGCAGCAGCAGCAAAGGTGTTCAGATCGGCGACCGCAACAAAGGTTCTCAGCAGATCGAGGTCGAGATTCAGTATCGGACGATTTGCATTATTCATGTCTTTTCACTTACAGGTTACTCGCGCGGAGCTGCCCCGAGGTTAAGCTGTGTGCGTAAAAGTAAAACAGTTCCTTCTGAACAAAACCCTCTGACGTCCCGGTCTGGCAGTGTGCCTGCATAAAGTAATTGTGCTGGGTATATCAGCGGTCAGAAACAACTTATCTGACGATATTTTTATTCTCAACAACACTCGAGATATATAGATGTTTGCCGGATAATGTAAATGCCATAAAAGGAACAGCATTTCCAGCGCCAACTTTATCGCAGTAAAGGCTACGCAGCAATGGTATTGCTTAACTTAGCAAGGCAGAGATAATTCTAGCAATAACAATAAACTAATAAAGGGAACGGCAACAAGACCTGCAACAGCTTCTTTCCTTGCCTGTCCTTGTAGGTCATCTTAACTCAAATCCCTTATGTTTATAAGCCTTATCGCATCTTATCTGATTTAACATGATTGATAACTGACTAAACTAATTTAATTTATATTAACGAATGTTGCGAATTCATATTTATTAAGAAATAAATAATATTTTAATCAGGACTTATTGATTAATAATGCTTAACATTATTTTCATACGCGTAACGTTTATATAAAACGCGTTTTTAGTTTACGCGTCACGCTTGCCTCAGCTTTTACGAAAGATTGCTACCAGAAACTTTAGCACCGCCGCCGTAAATCACCCGGCGCGACGCATTTCCGCAGTGGAAAATCCACAACAAACCGCATTAATCAAAATATTAAACCACAAAAACGCCACTGCCCGGCATGGGGAATTCATCTCAATCAAAAATATAGACAAAAATATTACCGGTAGTTTTACATCATGTGCAAAATCTTCTCCTGTTTACGCTTCAAAACCGGGCAATGCAGGAGTACATTGTTTCGTGCTGACTTCCACGGCAGGAAGTAGCAATAACAGCGAAAAGGTTAAAGGTTCATGTCACCCATCGAAAAATCCAGCAAGTTAGATAACGTTTGTTACGACATTCGTGGTCCGGTTCTTAAAGAGGCAAAACGTCTCGAAGAAGAAGGCAATAAAGTTCTTAAACTTAATATCGGCAACCCGGCGCCATTTGGTTTTGATGCACCGGATGAAATTCTGGTTGATGTGATCCGCAACCTGCCGACGGCGCAAGGCTATAGCGACTCGAAAGGTCTCTATACTGCGCGTAAAGCCATCATGCAGCACTATCAGGCGCGCGGCATGCGCGATGTGACGGTTGAAGATATCTTTATCGGCAACGGCGTGTCCGAGCTGATCGTCCAGTCGATGCAAGCCCTGCTGAACAGCGGCGACGAGATGCTGGTGCCTGCTCCAGATTATCCACTGTGGACCGCCGCGGTATCGCTCTCCAGCGGTAAGGCAGTGCATTATCTGTGCGATGAATCGGCAGGCTGGTTCCCCGATCTGGATGATATCCGCGCCAAAATCACTCCGCGTACTCGCGGTATTGTGATCATTAACCCTAACAACCCTACCGGCGCAGTCTATTCAAAAGAGCTGCTGCTGGAGATCGTCGAGCTGGCCCGTCAGCATAATCTGATCATCTTTGCCGACGAAATTTACGACAAGATCCTGTATGACGCCGCGCAGCATCACTCTATCGCTGCCCTGGCACCGGATCTGTTGACGATCACGTTTAACGGTCTGTCCAAAACCTACCGTGTCGCAGGCTTCCGCCAGGGCTGGATGGTACTGAACGGGCCGAAAAAACACGCGAAAGGCTATATTGAAGGGCTGGAAATGCTTTCCTCTATGCGCCTGTGCGCGAACGTCCCGGCGCAGCACGCCATCCAGACCGCGCTGGGCGGCTATCAAAGCATCAGTGAATTTATTGTGCCTGGCGGGCGTTTGTATGAGCAGCGTAATCGCGCATGGGAACTGATTAACGATATTCCGGGTGTCTCCTGCGTGAAGCCGAACGGCGCACTGTACATGTTCCCGAAAATCGACATTAAACGCTTCAACATTTTTGATGACCAGAAGCTGGTGCTCGACTTCCTGTTGCAGGAAAAAGTGCTGCTGGTACAGGGCACCGCGTTTAACTGGCCATGGCCGGACCATGTCCGCATCGTGACGTTGCCGCGCGAAGATGAGCTGGAAATGGCCATCAGCCGATTTGGTCGCTTCCTTGGTGGATACCACCAGTAACACGATAATCGGGCTGCCTCTGGCAGCCCGATTTGCATATCGCTTCCCCTCCCCTCACAATCAAACCTCGCCGTGCAAGACAAAAGGTAACTTATGAGTCAGAGTCATTTTTTCGCCCATCTTTCCCGCCTGAAACTCATCAACCGCTGGCCGCTGATGCGCAACGTGCGCACCGAGAACGTTTCTGAACACAGCTTGCAGGTTGCGATGGTGGCTCACGCGCTGGCAGCGATCAAAAATCGCAAGTTCAACGGCCAGGCCAACGCCGAGCGTATTGCCCTGTTGGCGATGTACCATGATGCCTCTGAGGTGCTGACGGGCGATCTGCCAACGCCGGTCAAATACTTCAATGCGCAAATTGCACAGGAGTACAAAGCCATTGAGAAAATTGCCCAGCAAAAACTGGTACAGATGGTGCCGGAAGAGCTGCGCGATATTTTTGAGCCATTGATTGATGAGCACAGCTACAGCGAAGAGGAGCGTTCGATTGTTAAGCAGGCCGACGCCCTGTGCGCTTATCTGAAATGTCTGGAAGAGCTCTCCGCCGGTAACCACGAATTTTTACTGGCCAAAACCCGGCTGGAAAAAACGCTCGAGGCCCGCCGCAGCGAGGAGATGGACTACTTCATGCAGGTTTTTGTTCCCAGCTTCCAGCTGTCGCTGGATGAGATAAGCCAGGATTCACCGCTCTGACAGCAGCGCCCGGCGGCGCTACGCTTGCGCGGGCCTACACGCTGTAGGCCACCCGGAAACGGACTCAAAACGGGAACAGTACCGGAATTAAGATGACGCATACCACCATCACCAGGAAGGTGAACGGTACGCCAAGCTTCACGAAATCGCTGAATTTATAGTTACCCGGCCCCAGTACCAGCGTATTGACCGGCGATGAAACCGGCGTCATAAACGCAGCGGACGCGGCCATCGCCACCATCATGGCAAACGGATAAGGCGAAACGCCCATCGATTTCGCCATTGCCAGCGCGATGGGGGCCATCAACACGGCGGTGGCAGTATTCGAGATAAACAGCCCAATAGTGGCGCACATCACGAACAGGCAAATCAACATCATGTAAGGGCCGTAACCACCGCCCAGATCCATCAATCCCTTCACCACTAAATCCACACCGCCGGTTTTTTGCAGCGCCAGGGCAAAGGGCATCATGCCGACGATCAGAATGATGCTCGGCCAGTGGATCGCTTTATAGGCGCTTTCGGCATCGATACAGCGGAACTTACCCATCAACAGGCAGGCGATGATAGCGGCAACAGGGTTGGGAATTTCATCGGTTAACATCAGAGCGACCATCAGCACCAGACAAAAAATGGCATGCGGTGCCTGGCTGTGGGCCGGAGACGCATCGCTAACTTCAATCGGTAGGTTGAGCACCACAAAGTCGCGCCCTGCCTGTCCCATCTGGGTGATCAGCTTCCAGTTCCCCACCACAAGGAAGATATCGCCCAGCTGCAGCGGTTCATTGACCACCGCGCCATCCAGCGCGACGCCGTCGCGTTTTAATCCCACCACGTTCAGGCCGAAGCGGGTACGGAAACCAATTTCACGCATGGTCTTGCCGATCAGTTCCGATTCGGGGATCAACGAAACCTCGGCCATGCCGACGTCCAACGCCTGATCGGAAAAGTACTCGCCACGCAATACCATCGGTTCCAGAAGCTGTTCGCTGCAAAAATCACGCAGATCGACATCTGCCGATGACATATCAATCAGCAGTACGTCCCGGGCGCGGAACTCGGACACGCCGTTTACATTAACGATAACCCGGCGGAATCGGCGCCAGCGTTCAACGCCGATGACGTTAGCCCCATAGCGTTCGCGCAGCTTCAGGTCGTCCAGCCGCTGGCCAATCAGTGGCGAACCGGGGCGGATAGCCAGGCGACGAGCCCGACCGGTCAGCCGGTACTCTTTAATCAAATCTCGGAAGGTGCGGCGCTTCCAGCCGTCGCGGGACTTATCCTGACTCTCGCTTTTCAGCGCAAAGCGGGTCAGCAGCATATAAACAATGCCCATCGCCAGAATCACCAGCCCCAGCGGGGTGACGCTAAAGAAACTGAACCCTTCCAGGCCTTCGCGCAGCAGCTCGCTGTTGACGACCAGGTTCGGCGGCGTCGCGACCAGCGTCATCATGCCGCTGATAAGCCCGGCGAAGCTCAGCGGCATCATCAGGCGCGACGGCGAGATGTGCATTCGCATTGAGACGCTCAGCACCACGGGAATAAAGATCGCCACCACTCCGGTAGAGCTCATAAACGCCCCGAGCCCGGCGACGGTCAGCATCAGATAAACCAACATTTTGGTTTCGCTGCTACCCGCCACCTTCACCAGCCAGGCGCCCATGCTGGTCGCGACACCGGTACGTACCAGCCCGTCGCCGATGATAAACAACGCAGCAATCAAAATAACGTTGGGATCGCTAAAACCGGAAAAGGCTTCCGGGAGCGTCAATGTGCCGCTGAGGACAAAAGCTACGATCACCAGCAGCGCCACGGCGTCCATGCGTACTTTGCCGGTCGCAAAAAGGATGATGGCGATGAGAAGCAGGCTCAACACCCAGGTTAGTTCACCGTTCAAAACAGATCCTTGTCAGAAAAGAGTGCGGGGAATAGTGCCATAAAAAAGCCCCAACAATGTGGGGCTACATCATGTGATTACACTTTCCGCGTGACGGTTACATTCCCGTCAGCGGAGCGGCTCACCGCCAGCGCCTCCAGCGTGGTGAGCACAAAATCGGCCTCATCCAGGCGCGGTGAACCGGCGGGGACATTAACGGCAATAACGTGGCTACCGGCATTGAGACCAGCCAGCACGCCGGCTGCGGCATCTTCTACTACCACGCACGCTTCAGGGGCCAGCCCCAGCAGCTCTGCGCCCAGTAAAAAGGCATCCGGTTCAGGCTTGCCGCGCTTCACGCGCTCGGCGGTAACAAACACTTCCGGCATCGGCAACCCTGCAGCCTTATGGCGCGCATGGGCCACAGGAACAGAGCCGGAAGTGACGATGGCCCACGGGATCGCGCTTTCATTCAGGTGTCTGAGCAGCTCTAGCGCCCCCGGCAGTGCGGTAATACCCTCGGTATCGGTGGCTTCTATTTGCTCAAGCCAACGAAACTCCGCCTGAATATCCGCTTCACTTCGCCCGGATAAGAAGTGCCGTAAAGAGGTAATGGCCTGTTTGCCATGGATAAAATTCAGCACGTCCTGATGGTCGATGCCATGTCTGTCGGCCCAGCGGCACCAGGAACGTTCAACAACCGGCAGCGAATCCACCAGCGTACCGTCCAGATCAAACAGAAAACCTTTACACTGCACATCAACCTCCGTCAGGCATTAATAATTTGTTGGATCTCGTTGCTGCTCAAATGGTACTGGCGCGGGCATGCGTGCCATGCGCTGAGCATGCGCTGGTATTTATCCCACATTGGCGTCTGGGCATTAAAGCCGTGCGTACCGGCATCAAAATGGGTATAGCGCCCTTCCACGTTCACCATAAAGCGCACATAGCTCAGGTAGCGGGATTCGGTGGCTGCGTCATAGCCGAGGAAAGTCACGCGACGTTCATCAATAGTCTGAGTATCTTTCAGGTTCGTCCAGGACACATGCAGCGCGTGATACATCTCCATAATGTCGATCACGATGCGACAGGTCTCTTCTTTAAGCTCACCAAACTCGCGATCCAGCTCGCGCATCTGTAAGCCAAAGCCACGTTCGACGATTGTCTGCAGGCGGCGATAGCGCTCGCCGTTATCGGGATCAAGCATAGTCATCATTTTGTACTGATTAGACAAAATCAGACGTTGAGCGTGGGTCATTTCCATCTTTCGACTCCTGTTGCGGCGATGCAGCATTAAAAAAAAGACACGGTAACGGTTTGTTACTGTGCCTTTTTTTTGTGACCGTTTCGATGATCAATCACAAGTCATCGAGGAATGTTTTATCAAGTTGCTTGAATGCCCGCTTAAGCGTGTCAGCCAGCGCCTGATAATCCGGTTTGCCTTCTACCGGCGCGAGGGACTGGCCCGCGTCCTGCAATCGGCCACGGACCTCATAAAACCACTGTAAGACCGTCGGCGGCAACGGGGTAACGGAGCGTTTGCCCAACCACCACAATCCCTGCATCGGCAGACTCAGAGCAAACAAGGCAGTGGCGACCGCTGGTCCTAGCTGTCCGCCCAGCGCGATCTGCCAGCACAGGGTAAAGATGGCGATTGGCGGCATCAGGCGAATCGCATAGCGGGTGGCGCGTATCGCGCGGTTTTCAACGAAGACGGGCGCCAGGCGCTTTTCCATCGGCCACGTCTTCGAATAGTGCTGTCCCCGACGAAACAGACTAAAGAAGCTCACGGAAGGGTTCACGGGTGTCGACATGGCTTACCTCAACTTCACATATAAAATTTAAAAAATTCGTGCAAATCCACAACTGGTCATGACAACGTTCAAAAACTTTTGTCAGCGCTACCCAGTATCAGGTATCCTGTGCCGGTCTGCAAAGGCCATAGGCGAGAATCGTTAACTCGTCAAATTATCGCACATTATGCCATTGCCGGAAAAATGCGCAAAATGGCATAAAATCATATGTATTCCTTTCGTCATGCCTGAATGTACTTCCGGCATGATGTTAATCATAAATGTCAGCGGCATCTTGCGTTACGCTCTAAGACTCACTGACGTTTTTTTAGCCACGTATCAATAATAGGTACTTCCATGTCGAGTAAGTTAGTACTGGTTCTGAACTGCGGTAGCTCCTCACTGAAATTCGCCATCATCGATGCGCTCAACGGTGAAGAGTACCTCTCTGGTTTGGCCGAATGTTTCCATCTTCCTGAAGCACGTCTTAAGTGGAAAATGGACGGCAGCAAACAAGAAGCGGCTTTAGGTGCAGGCGCCGCTCACAGTGAAGCGCTGAACTTTATCGTTAACACTATTCTGGCACAAAAACCAGAGCTGTCCGCTCAGCTGACCTCTATCGGTCATCGTATCGTTCATGGTGGCGAGAAGTACACCAAATCTGTCATCATCGATGAAACCGTGATTCAGGGTATCAAAGATGCTGCGCCATTTGCACCGCTGCATAACCCGGCTCACCTGATCGGTATCACCGAAGCACTGAAATCCTTCCCGCATTTAAAAGACAAAAACGTGGCCGTGTTCGACACTGCGTTCCACCAGACCATGCCGGAAGAGTCTTATCTGTACGCCCTGCCGTACAACCTGTACAAAGAGCACGGCGTGCGTCGTTACGGCTTCCACGGCACCAGTCACTTCTATGTGACTCAGGAAGCCGCGAAAATGCTGAACAAGCCGGTTGAAGAAGTGAACATCATCACTTGTCACCTGGGTAACGGCGGTTCCGTTTCTGCTATCCGTAACGGCGAATGCGTTGATACTTCCATGGGTCTGACCCCGCTGGAAGGCCTGGTAATGGGCACCCGTACCGGTGACATCGATCCAGCAATCATCTTCTTCCTGCACGACAACCTCGGTATGAGCGTTGACCAGATCAACACCATGCTGACCAAAGAGTCTGGCCTGCTGGGTCTGACTGAAGTAACCAGCGATTGCCGTTACGTTGAAGACAACTACACCGCTAAAGAAGATGCTAAGCGTGCGATGGACGTTTACTGCCACCGCCTGGCGAAGTACATCGGCTCTTACACTGCGCTGATGGACGGTCGTCTGGACGGGATTGTCTTCACCGGTGGTATCGGTGAGAACGCAGCAATGGTACGCGAGCTGTCCCTGGGCAAACTGGGCGTGCTGGGCTTTGATGTTGACCACGAACGTAACCTGGCTGCGCGCTTCGGTAAGTCTGGCTTCATCAACAAAGAAGGTACTCGCCTCGCGATGGTTATCCCAACCAACGAAGAGCTGGTTATCGCGCAAGACGCAAACCGTCTGACTGCCTGATTCCACACCGCCAGCAATGCTGGCGGTGCTGTTTTGTAGCCCGCCCGTTTTGGGCGGTAACGAAAGAGGATTAATCGTGTCCCGTACTATTATGCTAATCCCGACCGGAACCAGCGTAGGCCTGACCAGCGTCAGCCTCGGTGTGATCCGTGCGATGGAACGCAAAGGCGTTCGTCTGAGCGTATTTAAGCCTATCGCTCAACCCCGTTCTGGTGGCGATGCCCCTGACCAGACCACCGCGATTATTCGCGCAAACTCGACTCTGCCTGCCGCTGAACCGCTGAAGATGAGCCACGTTGAATCTCTGCTCTCCAGCAACCAGCAAGACGTGCTGATGGAAGAGATCATCGCTAACTACCACGCTAACGCACAGGATGCGGAAGTGGTGCTGGTTGAAGGCCTGGTTCCGACGCGCAAGCATCAGTTTGCCCAGTCTCTGAACTTCGAAATCGCCAAGACCCTGAACGCAGAAATCGTGTTCGTGATGTCTCAGGGTACCGATACCCCGGAACAGCTGAAAGAACGTATTGAGCTGACCCGTAGCAGCTTCGGCGGCGCGAAAAATGCTAACATCACCGGCGTTATCGTGAACAAGCTGAACGCACCGGTTGATGAGCAAGGCCGTACCCGTCCCGATCTGTCCGAAATTTTCGACGACTCTTCCAAAGCGAAAGTGGTGAAAATTGATCCGGCTAAACTGCAGGAATACAGTTCTCTGCCAGTTCTGGGCGCAGTGCAGTGGAGCTTTGATCTGATCGCAACCCGTGCGATCGACATGGCTCGTCACCTGAATGCGACCGTAGTTAACGAAGGCGACATCCAGACCCGTCGCGTGAAGTCTGTGACTTTCTGTGCGCGTAGCATTCCGCACATGCTGGAACACTTCCGCGCAGGTTCTCTGCTGGTGACTTCCGCTGACCGTCCAGACGTGCTGGTTGCAGCGTGCCTGGCCGCGATGAACGGCGTAGAAATCGGCGCGATCCTGCTGACCGGTGCCTACGAAATGGACCCACGCGTCAGCAAACTGTGTGAACGCGCGTTTGAGACCGGCCTGCCGGTATTCATGGTCAACACCAACACCTGGCAGACCTCTCTGAGCCTGCAGAGCTTCAACCTGGAAGTGCCGGTTGATGACCACCAGCGTATCGAGAAAGTGCAGGAATACGTTGCCGGTTGCATCAACGCCGACTGGATTGAATCCCTGACCGCGACCTCCGAGCGCAGCCGTCGCCTCTCTCCGCCAGCCTTCCGTTACCAGCTCACCGAGCTGGCGCGTAAAGCCGGCAAGCGCGTGGTTCTGCCAGAAGGCGATGAACCACGTACCGTTAAAGCAGCTGCAATTTGTGCAGAGCGCGGTATCGCGACCTGTGTGCTGTTGGGTAACCCGGATGAAATCACCCGCGTTGCCGCGTCTCAGGGCGTTGAACTGGGTTCTGGTATCGAAATCGTGGATCCAGAAGTGGTTCGCGAAAGCTATGTTGCTCGTCTGGTTGAGCTGCGTAAGAGCAAAGGCATGACCGAAGCCGTTGCCCGCGAACAGCTGGAAGACAACGTGGTTCTGGGTACGCTGATGCTGGAGCAGGACGAAGTTGACGGTCTGGTTTCCGGTGCGGTTCACACCACTGCGAACACCATCCGTCCACCGCTGCAGCTGATCAAAACAGCCCCTGGCAGCTCGCTGGTTTCTTCCGTGTTCTTCATGCTGCTGCCTGAACAGGTTTACGTTTACGGCGACTGCGCGATCAACCCGGATCCAACCGCTGAACAGCTGGCCGAGATCGCTATCCAGTCTGCGGACTCCGCGATTGCCTTCGGTATCGAACCACGCGTGGCAATGCTCTCTTACTCCACCGGTAACTCTGGTGCAGGTAGCGACGTTGAGAAAGTGCGTGAAGCGACGCGTCTGGCACAGGAAAAACGCCCGGATCTGGTTATCGATGGCCCGCTGCAGTACGACGCCGCAGTAATGGCTGACGTAGCGAAATCCAAAGCGCCTAACTCTCCGGTTGCGGGTCGCGCTACCGTGTTCATCTTCCCGGATCTGAACACCGGTAACACCACCTATAAAGCGGTACAGCGTTCTGCCGACCTGATCTCCATCGGGCCGATGCTGCAGGGTATGCGCAAGCCGGTGAACGACCTGTCTCGTGGCGCGCTGGTTGACGATATCGTCTACACCATCGCCCTGACCGCGATTCAGTCTTCACAGCAGCAGTAAGCAGCACCCCAACGCAAAAAGGCGACCTGATGGTCGCCTTTTTTATTGCTGCTGCGGTTAGGCTTCTTCGTGCTTAGCCGGTTCGTTACTGGCGTTGCGGCTCATCCACAGGGCCAGCGCTTTCAACGAATCCGGGGTGAAATCGTCGCAACGCGCGGTGATCTCAGCCGGCGTCATCCAGTTGACCTCACTCACCTCTTCTTCCTGCAGCGCAAACGGGCCATGAGAGACGCAGCTGAAAAGCCCGCCCCAGACGCGACAGTGCGGGTCTTCAAAATAGAACTGCCCGTGCTCGGCGAACGGCACACCGGCAATACCCAGCTCTTCTTCTGCTTCCCGGCGGGCGGACTCGAGTAATTGCTCATCGGCCTGCACCACGCCCCCGGCAGTGGCATCAAGCATGCCCGGCATAAAGTCTTTTATTTCTGTACGGCGCTGGACCAGAATTTTGCCCATGCCATCATGCACCACGATATAGGTTGCGCGATGACGCAGACGCTGCGCCCGCATTTGCTCGCGGCTCGCCTGCGCAATGACTTCATTGTCTTCGCTGACAATATCGACCCATTCAGTACTTGCCAAATGACTGTGCTCCACCATCGGGAAACCTTCTCTTTAAAGCGCTCTTGCGGCGCGTTTACTGTTGAGGAGTAAATTACGGATTAATCTCGGACTGCGCAATAACCTGGCCATCATTCAGCGTCATAACGCACAAATGGTTCTCTTCCAGCAGGCCGTAGCTGGGGGGAATACCGCCTTTAGGCAGGCTAACGGAACCGGGGTTGAAATGGAAAATGTCGCCCCGCTTTTCGGCCAGTGGAATATGAGTATGACCATAAACCAGCACATCGCCAGCGCTCAGTGCCGGCAGATTGTCAGGGCCAAAGAGATGGCCGTGTGTGATAAACAGGCGGCACCTCTCCAGCAATATCTGTTGCCAGGGCGCGGTGATCGGAAAGTGCAACAGCATCTGGTCAACTTCACTGTCGCAGTTGCCGCGCACGGCGATGATGCGTGAGGCAAAGGCATTCAGCCGATCGGCAACCTGAGCGGGCGCATAACCGTCGGGTAGCGGATTGCGTGGACCGTGATTGAGCAGATCGCCGAGGATCACCAGCCATTGCGCACCGCTCTGATTAAACAGAGAAAGCACCCTTTCTGTCGCCGGAAGCGAACCGTGAATGTCCGATGCAAACATCAGTTTCATCAATGACTCCATGTGAAGAAAAGCTGCCACATCATACCCGAATCAGCCGGGCTTATCAGCCACCGCGCTTCGCTGAAAGCGCCGCAAAGCGCTGGACGGAGGCACGCTGCCACTGGAAGGAGGCATAGTCCGCCAGCCGCGGCGGGACATCGTCACCATTAAGAACTAAGCGGTTAAGCATTAGCGCCAGATCGGCATCCGCAATACACCATTCACCAAACAGATTCGGGTTGCCGTGCGCAAGCAACGAAGACGCGGTTTCGTACAGCTGGCTGGCCGCGTGCTGACCGGCTTCGCTCAGAGCGGGTTTCTTCGCGCCGCCAAACACCACATCGGTTGAACGCTCTTCACGGATGGGTACCAGCGCGCTGCGCAGCCACGCCTGGATCTGACGCGCACGGGCACGTTTCTGCAAATCCAGAGGATAGATCCGCTCCCACTCCGGCGGTGCAAAGCGCTCCTCCAGATATTCCGCAATGGCGGACGATTCGCTGAGTTCGAAGCCTTCAATCTCCAGCACCGGCACGCGGCGCGTCAGCGCATAGCCCCGCCACTGCGGCTGAAGATGCTCGCCACGGCTGAGGTCCACGCTCTTCAGGGTAAAGGGCAAACCCTTCTCGGCCAGCGCGACATACACGCTCATGACGTACGGTGAGTAAAAATCGGCATCTGACCACAGGGTCATTGCAGGTTGGCTCATAGCATCCTCGTTGAGTGATGGGTGTGTCATCAAAATATAACCTCCAGGGCCGACTGTCACTTGATGAAATTCACGATTTATCACCACCACCTATACTCGATCCTATGCCGGGAAAATAGACTCCACAGGAGATGAAATGATTGACCTTTATTATGCCCCTACCGCCAACGGCCATAAGATCACACTTTTTCTCGAAGAGGCACAGCTGGAGTACCGCATCCAGCGCGTCGATATCAGTAAAGGCGATCAGTTTCGTCCCGACTTTCTTGCCATTTCACCGAACAATAAAATCCCCGCTATTGTCGATACACATCCCGCCGACGGCGGCGCGCCGCTGAGCCTGTTTGAATCCGCCGAGATTTTGCTGTATCTGGCAGAAAAAACCGGCAAGTTGCTTAGTGGTGAGCTGCGTGAGCGCCATGTAACGCTGCAGTGGCTGGTCTGGCAGGTGAGTGAGTTGGGGCCGATGCTGGCGCAGAATTATCACTTCAATCACGCCGCGCCGCAGCCTATTCCGTATGCCATCGAACGCTTCCAGGTGGAGACACATCGGCTGTATAACGTGCTGAATAAACGCCTGGAAAAATCACCGTGGCTCGGCGGCGATCATTACAGTATTGCCGATATTGCCTGCTGGCCGTGGGTGAATACGCATGTCAGCCATCGCGTCGATTTAGCCTCGTGGCCGGCGGTAAACAACTGGTTTGAGCGCATTCGTACCCGCCCGGCGACGGATCGTGCGCTGCAGAAATCCCAGCAAATTTAAGCGCGTACTGGCGGTTTCCTCATGTATCATGATGGAAACAATGACACGGAGGAAGCCTGCAATGTCCCAGCACAACGCTATTATTCGCATTAAAAATTTACGCTTGCGCACCTATATCGGCATCAAGGATGAAGAGCGCGCCAACAAGCAGGATATTGTCGTCAATGTGGTGATCCACTATCCGGCTGACAAATCCCGCGCCAGCGAAGATATCAATGACGCTCTCAACTATCGCACTATCACCAAAAGCATCATTAGCCATGTTGAAAGTAACCGGTTCTCTTTACTGGAAAAATTAACTCAGGATGTGCTGGATATCGCATGCGATCATCACTGGGTCACCTATGCTGAAGTAGAGATCGATAAACTTCACGCGCTGCGCTATGCCGACTCCGTCTCGATGACGTTAAGCTGGGAGCGCCAGGCGTAACCCTGGAGGCAGTATGAAGATCCTGGTAACCGGTGGCACCGGCCTGATTGGCCGTCATCTTATCCCGCGCCTGCAGGTGCTGGGTCACGAGGTGACGGTGGTCACCCGCAGCCCGGAGAAGGTGCGCCAGCTGCTCGGAGCAGGTCTCGATATCTGGAAAGGGCTTACCGAACATCAGGATCTGAACGGCTTTGACGCCGTTATTAACCTCGCAGGCGAGCCTATCGCCGACAAACGCTGGACCGAAGAGCAAAAGCAGCGGCTGTGCAACAGCCGCTGGAACATTACCCAGCGGCTGGTCGAGATGTTTAAGGCCAGCAGCCCCCCACCTTCAGTGTTTATTTCCGGTTCAGCCGCCGGTTATTACGGCGATCTGGGGGAAGTGGTGGTCACCGAAGAGGAGCCACCGCACAACGAGTTTACGCACAAGCTTTGCGCCCGCTGGGAGCAAATCGCCTGCGGCGCGCAGAGTGAACACACCCGCGTCTGTCTGCTGCGCACCGGCGTAGTGCTGGCGCCCAAAGGCGGCATCCTGGCGAAGATGCTGCCGGTGTTTAAGCTGGGGCTTGGCGGCCCCATCGGTAGCGGACGTCAGTATCTGGCGTGGATCCATATCGATGACATGGTCAACGGCATTCTCTGGCTGCTGGATAACGATCTGCGCGGCCCGTTCAATATGGTTTCCCCTTATCCGGTCCGCAACGAGCAGTTCGCCCATGCGCTGGGTCACGCCCTGCATCGTCCCGCCATTATCCGTGCTCCGGCCACCGCTATTCGCCTGATGATGGGAGAATCGTCGGTGCTGGTTTTGGGCGGGCAACGCGCGCTGCCAAAACGGCTCGAAGCCGCCGGATTTGCCTTCCGGTGGTACGACTTAGAAGAAGCCCTGGGAGATGTGGTAGGTTAAATTTCCCCAGGCGGCCATGTTAAATTGATGCGTCTGAACCACGGAAAAGGCGTCATGATGGCAACCATAACCACTTCCCGGCTTTCTCTCTCCCCTTTCGAGCCCTCAGATTGGGCTTTCTTTCGCCGGCTGCGTGAAGCGCCCGAGGTCATGCGCTACATGGCCGCTATCGCCTCAGAAAAAGAGACCCGACGCCTGTTTGCCGCGCGCCTGACTGCACAGCATACGTTTGTGATTCGCCGTCACGATGACCCCACGCCGCTGGGGGATATCGGGCTGCAAATCAGCGCACAATTCGCGCAGGAAGCCGATATTGGTTATACGGTGATCCCCGCAGCTCAGGGCCAGGGTATCGCCAGCGAGGCGCTGCGCGCCGTGTGCGACTATGCCTTTATCCGTGCAGGCGTCACAGCGGTGAATGCGTTTGTGCTGGCGGATAACGGCGGTTCAGTGCGGGTGTTAGAAAAAGCGGGGTTTGTGCGCACTCAGGTGCTGGAAAAGGCGTATGAGATTAACGGCGTACGGTATGACGACTGGGTGTATCGGCTGGAGAGCGGTGCGGCCTGAATGCCCTCACCCTGGCCCTCTCCCACAGGGAGAGGGAAAACATCCACACTACTTCAACGATCCCTTCAGGAACTGCTGCAGGCGTGCGCTCTTCGGATTAGCTAACACTTCATCCGGATGGCCCTGCTCTTCAATCTTGCCCTGATGCAGGAAAATAACGTGGTTTGAGACGTTACGGGCGAAGCCCATCTCATGGGTCACGACCACCATCGTTTTCCCCTCTTCGGCGAGCTGCTGCATGATGCGCAGCACTTCGCCCACCAGCTCAGGATCCAGCGCCGAGGTTGGTTCGTCGAACAGCAGCACCTCCGGCTCCATTGCCAGCGCACGGGCAATAGAGACACGCTGCTGCTGACCACCAGAGAGGTGCACCGGATATTTAATCTGCTGACGCTCGTCAATACCCACTTTCGCGAGGTATTTTTCGGCACGCGCCCGGGCTTCCTGTTTGCTTAAACCCAACACCTGAATCGGCGCTTCCATCACGTTCTCCAGCACCGTCATATGGCTCCAGAGGTTAAAGTGCTGGAACACCATGGTCAGACGGGTACGCAGCATCCGCAGCTGATGTTTATCCGCGACCTTCAACTGGCCGTCTTTGTCACGGACCAGATTGATGTTCTCCCCGCTGACCACAATCGTTCCTTCGCTGGGCTTTTCGAGGAAGTTAATGCAGCGCAGGAAGGTACTTTTACCGGATCCCGATGAGCCGATAATACTGATCACATCGCCCGCGTTAGCCTGTAGCGATACCCCTTTCAGCACTTCATGTTCGCCGTAGCGTTTATGCAAATCTTTAACGTTTAATTTGTTCTCAGCCATCATAATTCTCAGTGCGTCGAAGGTTTGACATGCTGCAACCAGCGTTTTTCCGCTTTACGGAAAAGGCTAATCAGGACATAGGAAATAATCAAATACAGCACCGCGGCAATGCCAAAAGCGGTAAACGGCTGATAGGTTGCCGAGTTAATATCACGGGCGATTTTCAGCAGATCCGGCACGGTGGCGGTAAAGGCCAACGCGGTGGAGTGCAGCATTAAAATCACTTCGTTACTGTAAGCAGGCAGCGCAATGCGCAGCGCCGACGGCAAAATAATGCAGCGATAGAGTTTCACCGAAGAGAAGCCGTATGCGCGCGCCGCCTCAATTTCACCGTGCGGTACCGAACGGATCGCCCCGGCGAAGATCTCGGTGGTGTATGCGCAGGTATTCAGCGTCAGCGCCAGCACGGTGCAGTTCAATCCACTGCGGAAAAAGGCGTTCAGCAGATCGGTGCCTTTGACAATCTCGAGGGTATACATGCCGGAATAGAACACCAGCAGCTGCACGTACAGCGGCGTACCGCGAAATATGTAGGTGAACAGCCAGATGGGGAAGCGAATGTAGTTATTGCTGGAAACGCGACCGATGGCGAGAAAAATCGCCAGCACGCCGCCCATCACCACCGAGGAGATCAGCAACCAAAGGGTGATCGCTACGCCGGTAAAGCGATAACCGTCGGTCCACAGCAGGGATTTCCAGTATTCCTGAATAATCTCAATCACAGGTCAGCCCTCTTCACACCCACGGAATAGCGACGTTCAAGCAGCAACAGCACACCGTTAGAGGCGGTGGTAAACACCAGATAAATCAGCCCACAAACGATGGCGAAATAGAACGGTTCCCAGGTACTTTTACCCGCCAGCTGCGTGGCTTTGACCACGTCTTCCAGTCCCAGCAGCGAGACCAGCGCGGTCGCTTTGAGGATAACCTGCCAGTTATTACCAATCCCCGGCAGCGCAAAGCGCATCATGGCCGGAAACATGATTCGACGAAAGGTTTGCGAAGAGGTAAAACCGAAGGCGGTCGCCGCTTCGATATGCCCTCTTGGTACGGCGATATACGCGCCGCGGAAGGTTTCGGTGAAATAGGCACCGTAGATAAAGCCCAGGGTAATAATACCGGCCACCATCGGGTCGATATCAATCTGTGCCATCCCGACGGCATCGGTCAAGCTGTTGAGTGCGATTTGCAGACCATAAAAAATCAGCAGCATCAGTACCAGGTCAGGAACGCCACGGATGAGCGTAGTGTATCCCTCAAACAGCAGCGCCAACGCCCGGTTGGCCGACAGTTTCGCCCCTGCACCCGCAAGGCCGATGAGCACCGCCAACACCACCGAACTGAGCGCCAGTTCGAGGGTGACGATTGCGCCTTGTAAAATTACGCCAGAAAATCCGTACAGCATACCGCCTACCCTGTCGTGAGTGGTGAAACCGTGTCTTTTCCCCTCCCGAAACAGGAGGGGTCGCACGTTATTTTGCGGGGCGATTAGCCACCGTAAACATCAAAGTCGAAGTATTTCTTCGCCAGTTTTCCGTAGGTGCCGTCGGCGCGCATTTCGGCAAACGCCTTGTTCAGTGCTTCACGCAGTTCGTTATCTTCTTTACGCAGGCCCATACCGGTACCCACGCCGAAAAGTTTCTCGTCTTTAATGGACGGGCCGCCGAACTTGTAATCTTTACCAACCGGCTGCTTGAGGAAGCCTTCGCTGGCAGCCACTTCATCCTGGAACGCGGCGTCAATACGGCCTGCGGTCAGGTCGGCATAAATATTTTCCTGGCCCTGATAGGAGACAATCTCTATCCCCTTCGGTGCCCAATGCTCATTGCCGAAGGTCTCCTGAGTCGTGCCCTGCAGTACACCGACGCGCTTGCCTTTCAGCGACTCCAGCGTCGGTTGAATGTCAGCCGATTTTGCTACCACCAGACGCGAGTCTGCTGCATAGAGTTTGTCGGTAAAGGCAATCTCCTGCTGGCGTTTTTCGGTGATCGAGAGAGAAGACATGATGGCGTCGATTTTTTTCGCTTTCAACGAGGGGATCAGCGCATCCAGTGGGTTTTCAACGAAGGTACACTCGGTTTTGATACGTTTGCACAGCTCTTTTGCCAAATCGATATCAAAACCTACCAGTTCGCCCTGCGCGTTCTTCGATTCGAAGGGGGCATAAGTAGGGTCAGTACCAATACGAACTTTTTGCGGAATTGCTGCGAATGCCGCAGTAGCGCTGGAAAATGCCAGAGCCAGAGAAAGTGACAAAACCAGTTTTTTCATATCTATCCTCAACAAACTGTCTTCTTACGGGATTTTTACGCCGACGGGGTGGTGGTAATGTGCCATTAATCGCGGCAGCAAGGCAAAAGATAATGCCCGACAAACGCAAAAAAGTGCATCATCCGTGCTTAACTATTCACTTTGTAAGCAGGATGGCGCACGCACTGCACCATTCTGGTTCATGATTGGCAGGCTCGCACCATAACAGTGAGTCATTATGGTGCGCGCCGTTCAGCCGTCGTTAGTCACCGTAGACATTGAAATCGAAATATTTCTTCGCCAGTTTGTCGTACGTGCCATCTTTACGCAGGTCGTTAAACGCTTTATCAAACGCTGCCTTCAGCTCGGTATCATCTTTACGCAGGCCGATCCCGGTACCGTCCCCAAAGTATTTTTTGTCTTTGACTGCCGGGCCGGCAAAGACAAACTCTTTACCCGCAGGCTGTTTCAGGAAGCCTTCGCTGGCAGCCACTTCATCCTGGAATGCCGCATCCAGACGACCTGCGGACAGATCGGAATAGATCAAATCCTGGTTCTGATACGCCACAACTTCGATGCCCTTCTCACGCCAGTTGGCGTTAGCATACCCTTCCTGGGTAGAGCCCTGCAGCACGCCAACGTGCTTGCCTTTCAGCGAGTCAATGGTCGGCTGGATCGGGGAGCCTTTAGCTGCGATCAAACGAGAGTTTGCGGCATACAGCGTTTCAGAGAAGGCGATCTCCTGCTGACGCTTTTCGGTAATCGACAGCGAAGAGATAATCGCATCAATTTTCTTGGCTTTCAGGGACGGGATCAGCGCGTCAAAGTCGCTGCCCACCCAGGTACATTTCACCGAGATGCGTTTGCACATCTCATTTCCCAGGTCGATATCAAAACCAACGAAGTCACCTTTCGCATCTTTCGATGAGAATGGGGCATAGGTTGCGTCAGTACCGATACGTACGGTCTGTGGGAGCGCGGCATAGCTGCTTGCCGCCGCGCTTAATCCCACCAGCAAAGACAGAGCCAGAACCGTCTTCTTCATACATTACCCTCAAGTGTCATGATTTTATTATGTAATAGGTTGTGTTGTGTGTTGCAGGCGAACTCTTGCAGGTCTTATGCCAGATTGCGAACTTCGCAAAATTACGGCGTTAAATATGTTAATGAAAGGTTGCAAGACTGCCTTAATGGTGAAAGATAGCAGGTCTGCCAAACGAACCGCAGTGGTCAGAAAGGAATAAACGAATTAAATGTTGAGGATATGATCGCGGTTGCAGAATTGCCCTGTAACAGGGCAACTTGCGGGTTTATGCACTCAGGCGGCGCACAGTGGGGCTCAGATGCCCTGCCAGCGGGCAAACAGATCCGCCGGGAGCTGAATGTCGAACTGGTCGGTGACCCGATTCACGGTTTGATTGATCACATCATCCAGCGTTTGTGGACGGTGATAAAACGCCGGGACCGGGGGCATAATCACCGCACCCAGCTCAGCGGCCTGGGTCATCAGCCGCAGATGACCTACGTGCAGCGGGGTTTCTCGCACGCACAGTACCAGTTGGCGGCGCTCTTTCAGCACCACGTCGGCGGCACGGGTAACCAGGGTATCGGTATAGCTGTGGACGATGCCGGAGAGGGTTTTAATCGAACAGGGCAGGATCACCATGCCCGCGGTTTTAAACGAGCCAGAAGAGATGCTGGCGGCGATATCACGCGCATCATGCACCACGTCCGCCAACGACTGAACATCACGCAGGGAATAATCGGTTTCGAGGGAGAGGGTCTGCCGTGCCGCCTGGCTCATCACCAAATGGGTTTCGACGTCGGTAACGCCACGCAATACCTGCAGCAAACGTACGCCGTAAATCGCGCCGCTGGCCCCTGAGATCCCTACTATCAGTCGTTTCATGATTATCGCCCTTTCCATAACTGGGCAGACTGTGCAGGATTTTGACGGGAGTTGCAAGCGAGGGCAGACGCCCTCGCTTGTGAAGATGATTAACCTTCGTTGTGCATCTCTAAGCTTTCGAGATCGTTCGCCATCTGCACGGCTTTCGCATCGTCGTTACGCAGAGAGTCGAGATAGTCAAGATACTGCTGATCCACATCTTTGGTGACGTAGATACCGTTAAACACCGAGCACTCAAACTGCTGAATGTCCGGGTTCTCGGCGCGTACCGCGTCGATCAGATCGTTCAGGTCCTGGAAAATCAGACCGTCGGCGCCGATGATCTGGCGGATCTCGTCCACTTCACGACCGTGCGCAATCAGCTCGGTGGCGGTTGGCATATCGATACCGTACACGTTCGGGAAGCGAATTTCCGGTGCCGCAGAGGCCAGATAGACCTTCTTCGCACCCGCTTCACGGGCCATCTCGATAATCTGTTCTGAGGTGGTGCCGCGCACGATGGAGTCATCCACCAGCAGCACGTTTTTATCACGGAACTCAGCGCGGTTAGCGTTCAGCTTACGGCGCACTGACTTACGGCGCAGCTGCTGGCCAGGCATGATAAAGGTGCGGCCAACGTAGCGGTTTTTAACAAAGCCCTGGCGATAAGGTTTATTCAGAATTCGCGCCATCTCCAGTGCAATATCGCAGGAGGTTTCTGGAATTGGAATGACCACATCGATATCCAGATCTTCCCACTCGCGCGCAATCTTTTCGCCAAGCTTGGTGCCCATATTGACACGGGCGCTGTAGACGGAGATTTTGTCGATGAAGGAGTCCGGGCGGGCAAAGTAGACGTACTCGAACAGGCACGGGTTGCTGACCGGGTTATCTGAGCACTGACGGGTAAACAGCTGGCCTTTCTCGGTGATGTAGACCGCTTCGCCAGGGGCGACGTCACGCAGGAACTCAAAGCCCAGCGTATCCAACGCCACGCTTTCAGAAGCCACCATATACTCGGTACGACCGTCGCCAATATCGCGCTTACCCAGCACCAGCGGGCGAATACCATTCGGATCGCGGAAAGCGACCATACCGTGGCCGATAATCATCGCTACGCAGGCATAGGCGCCGCGGATCTGACGATTGGTTGCGGCAACGGCTGCAAAAATGTTGTCTGCTTCCAGCGGATAGTGACGGAAGTTGTCCAGTTCGCTGGCAAAGATATTGAGCAGAATTTCAGAATCAGACGTGGTGTTAATGTGGCGACGCTTCTCTTCAAACAGCTTTTGACGCAGCTCATGGGCGTTGGTCAGGTTGCCATTGTGGGCAAGCGTGATGCCATACGGTGAGTTAACGTAAAACGGTTGAGCTTCAGAAGCGCTGGAACTGCCAGCGGTAGGGTAACGGACGTGACCAATACCCATGTTACCTTGCAGACGCTGCATGTGGCGGGCTTCAAACACATCGTTTACCAGGCCGTTGGCCTTACGTAAACGGAAGCAGTTGTGTGCATCAATAGTAATGATACCCGCAGCATCCTGCCCACGGTGCTGGAGCACCGATAATGCGTCATAAATAGACTGGTTTACCGGCATGAAACCGGCGATACCGACAATACCGCACATTCGACATTTCCTCGTTAAGCCACATCTCAGAACAGGTTACGTTCTGGGCAAAAAACTCGACGAGCTTTGCAGATAGTCAAAAAACCATCTGATGATAAAGCTGAACTGCGGGATAAGCTGCGACGTCTGCCAGTCTGCGCTCTTCGAGAACCCGGTGAAGGTATCAAGGAAGAACAGTATGGCGGCGACAATCAGCACACCTCGCAACGCACCAAAACAGATCCCCAGCACCCTGTCGGTTCCTGACAGACCGGTTTTTTCAACCAGCTGGCCAATCACGTAGTTGACGATGGCGCCAACCAGTAGCGTCGCGATAAACAGTACCGCGATGGCAATCCCATTTCGTACCAGTTCATCTTCAAAGCCCGTGAACCAGACAGACAGGTAAGTGTAGTAATGACTGGCAACAAAGAAAGCACAACCCCATGTCACCAGCGATAACGCTTCACGAACAAAGCCACGGATCAGGCTAACCAGACAGGAAAAACCTATTACCGCAATGATGGCGTAATCAATCCAGACCATATATGTCCCACGATTAAACGCCCTGTCATCCAGTTCGGGGCGAATTCTAACAGAAAAAGAAAACGTTTGCGTAGGGATTTCCTTCCCGCGCGTAAATAAAAAAAGCGCTGAAAAAATGTTCAGCGCCGTTGGCCGGTTGCGTCTCTTTGGACGCCTGCCTCTCCTTCCCACCGGCCCTCTCCTGCCGGAGAAAGAGGTATCAGTTGACGCTGTAGTTCATCACTACTCCGCTCAGACCTGAGAGCTGGTTGAGCTCGCCGAGCGAACCTTTAAGTTTGTCCCGTGAGGCATCCGGGCCGACGAGGATGCGGGTAATTTTACCCTGTACCGGCGTCGAAGGCGACGTGTATACGCGGTATCCCGCGCCACGTAATTTCGCCACGACCTCGTTGACTTTATCGGCATTTTTGAGCGCACCAAGCTGAACCACGTAGGCTTTGCCGGTAGGTGCAGGCTTCTCTTCCTGAACCGGCTTCGCAGGCGGTGTTTCAGCGGCGGCAGCGAGCTGTTCGCTGGCCCGGGTCTGCGGTTTTTCAACCGGTTTGGGCTTCGCAACCGGCTTAGCCTGCGGGGCAGGTTTAGGCTGCTCTGCCGGGAGCGTATCCATATCGCGATTACTGCTGGTCGGGAAGCGCGAGGGATCTAATGATGGCGCAGCGGCATCGCCCGCCTGCACCTCTTCTGCCGCGCCTTCAGGCGGCTGGGTAGGCAGGGCCTGGGCCGCGGCGGGCAGCATATCGGGCTCATCGCGGTCGCCTGGTTTTGGCACCAGCGGGATCGCCGCGAACTCATCCTGATAATGTTTTTTCTGCCCATCAAGCAGCCCCGGGAGGATAATCACCCCCAGCGCCACCAGCACAATGGTGCCTGCTAAACGGTTCTGAAACTTACTTGCCACCGGTTCTCCCCGCATCCATTACGTCCATGACATGTGCCACCGTATGGAAGGATCCACACACCAGCACGGTATCTTCTGGTCTGGCGTCCGCCATTGCGGCTCGCCATGCCTGCGCCACGTCAGCGAAGACTGCGCCCGTACCGAGGTGTTCCATCAGCTGTTGGGCAGTCGCCCCGCGCGGGCCTTCCAGAGGTGCACAATACCAGCTATCGACCACAGTCTCCATGCAGGCCAGCGTGCCGCCAATATCTTTATCATGAAGCATACCGATAACCGCCAACACGCGCCCGGTTTTTGGCAGGGATTTGAGACGTCCTGCGAGGTATGCCGCAGCATGGGGATTATGCGCCACATCCAGAATCAGACGCGGCGATTCGCTGACAATCTGAAAACGTCCGGGCAGGAGCGCATCCCGGATGCCGTCACGAATGGTCTGTTCGCTCACCGCCAGACCGCTGGCCCGCAACGCCGCCAGTGCCGTGGCCGCATTCGGCTGCGGCACCTGCGGCAGCGGCAGGTTATCCAGTGCGCCCAGCGCATCCTCAAAGTGCCAGCCGTTTTCCGCGACGCTATAGCGCCAGTCAACGTCGCGACGCAGCAGGTTTGCGCCCTTCTCCTGCGCGACATCGCCGATGGTGTGCGGCATATCAGGCTCGCCGATAACTGCCGGTTTACCCGCGCGGAAGATACCGGCTTTTTCACGACCAATGCTTTCGCGATCCGGCCCGAGCCAGTCGGTATGATCCAGCGCAATGCTGGTCACCACCGCGACATCGGCATCTACCATGTTGGTGGCGTCCAGACGCCCGCCTAAGCCCACTTCGAGGATCACCACGTCCAGCTGCGCCTGCTTAAACAGCCACAGCGCCGACAGGGTACCGTATTCAAAATAGGTCAGCGAAATATCACCGCGCGCGGCTTCGATTTCGGCAAAAGAGGCGGTGTGTTCGGATTCCGCCAGCTCCGTATTCTGCACGCGCACGCGCTCGGTATAGCGCACCAGATGCGGGGAACTGTAGACGCCCACCTTATAACCCGCCGCCATCAGTACCGCTTCCAGCGTGCGGCAGGTGGTGCCTTTGCCGTTGGTGCCAGCGACGGTGAAGACAAAGGGAGCCGGTTTCAGAACATTAAGACGCGCCGCGACCTTACTGACGCGCTCAAGTCCCATATCGATGGTTTTGCTGTGCAGGTTTTCCAGATAAGAAAGCCACGTGGCAAGGGGCGACGTGGCTTGGGGAAGAGTGTTGTTTTCCATGTTGCGCGCTTTTCAGTTACGGTTAGAAAGCAAAAGGGCAGCGCCATCTGGCTCTGCCCTTTTCAGTTATCAGGCCTCGGGTTCCTGATCCGGTACCACCACGGCTTCGCGCGGCTCATCCGGACTCGGCGACGGCAGGTTCATCAGCTTCGCCAGCACGCTTGCCAGTTTCAGGCGCAGCTCCGGACGGCGGACGATCATGTCGATAGCGCCTTTCTCGATGAGGAACTCACTGCGCTGGAAGCCCGGCGGCAGTTTCTCACGAACAGTTTGTTCGATAACACGCGGGCCAGCAAAACCGATCAGCGCTTTAGGTTCAGCAATGTTCAGATCGCCCAGCATCGCAAAACTTGCCGATACGCCGCCCATGGTCGGGTCAGTCAGTACAGAGATGTACGGCAGACCGCGCTCCTGCATTTTTGCCAGCGCCGCAGAGGTTTTCGCCATCTGCATCAGCGACATCAGCGCTTCCTGCATACGTGCACCGCCGGAAGCGGAGAAGCAGATCAGCGGACAGTTGTCTTCCAGCGCCTGCTCAACAGCACGGACAAAACGCGCACCGACAACGGAACCCATTGAACCGCCCATAAAGGCGAACTCAAAAGCGGCCGCCACAATCGGCATCTCATGCAGAGTGCCTTTCATGACCACCAGGGCGTCTTTCTCGCCGGTCTCTTTTTGCGCAGTGGCCAGACGATCTTTGTATTTCTTGGAGTCACGGAACTTCAGCAGATCTTTCGGCTCAAGTTCGCTACCCAGCTCAACCATAGAGCCTTCGTCCAGCAGACTGTGCAGGCGATTACGCGCCGACATGCGCATGTGGTGATCGCACTTCGGGCACACTTCAAGATTACGTTCCAGCTCGGCGCGGTACAGGACCTGACCGCAGCTGTCACACTTGGTCCACACCCCTTCAGGAATACTCGCCTTACGGGTTGGGGTAATGTTGCTTTTAATTCGTTCAATCCAGCTCATTGATAACCTTTCTGCCTGAACCTGGTTCTATGCCAGCTTTGCTGTAAGGGGCGCATAATGCCATTTTTGCCCCCGACAGACCATGAATGTTGCACATTAAAACATAACAGCCCGAAACTTTGGATAAAAAAGTGGTCGAACCGCGGATGTGCTTTTATTTAATCTGTTTTGCCGCCGCGCGCCGGTGGCGAATAATTTCGATCACGCCCGGCAGAATAGAAACGACAATTATCCCTACGATCAGCAACTTAAGGTTTTCCTGTATCATCGGGATGGTGCCGAAGAAATAACCTGCGTAGGTAAAGCTGAGCACCCATAACAGCGCGCCGCTCACGTTATAGAGGGCGAACTGACGGTAAGACATGTGCCCCATCCCCGCCACAAACGGGGCAAAGGTTCGGACGATCGGCACGAAGCGCGCGAGAATAATCGTTTTGCCGCCATGCTTCTCATAAAACGCATGGGTTTTATCCAGATAGCTACGACGGAAAATCTTCGAGTCCGGGTTACTGAACAACCGCTCGCCAAACAGCCGACCTATAGTGTAGTTCACCGCATCGCCGAGGATTGCCGCAATGATCATCAGCACCACCATCAGGTGTACGTTGATGTCGTTGGTTTCCAGCGACGCCAGCGCGCCCGCCACAAACAGCAGTGAATCACCCGGTAAAAACGGCGTCACCACCAGCCCGGTTTCGCAGAACAGGATCAAGAACAGAATGGCATATACCCAGACGCCATAATCAGCGACCAGTTCTGCCAGGTGAACATCAATATGCAGAATGAAATCAATCAGAAAGCGAATTAAATCCATATTGTCTAAACCTTTATTACCACGATTGCACGGCTATCAGTCCGCTAAAAACAGCGGGCCCATTGGCGGTTTCGGAAGGTTGAAATGATCCGGGTAATCTACCGAGACCAGATACAACCCTTCCGCTTTCGCCGTTGCTGCCGCTAGCGTTCTGTCCTTTGCTGCCAGCAACTCTGCAATCCAGCTCTCCGGCTGGTGTCCGGCGCCCACTTCCATCAGGCTGCCTACGATATTCCTGACCATATGATGTACAAAGGCATTCGCTTTGATATCGACCACCACGTATGCACCGTAACGCGTCACGTTAATGTGCATCACGTTACGCCACGGGGTGCGCGACTGGCACTGAACCGCACGAAACGAGGTAAAATCATTTTCGCCAATCAGTGCCTGGGCCGCGCGCTGCATGCGGTCCGCATCCAGCGGCGCGTAATAATGCGTCACGCCCTGGCCCAGAACCGCCGGACGAAGGCGCTGATTATAGATGATGTAGCGGTAGCGGCGCGCAGTGGCGCTGAAACGCGCGTGAAAATCATCCGGCACATCTTTGACCCAACGCACCGCAATGTCACCAGGCAAATTCGCATTTACGCCCAGCGTCCAGGCCGCATCTTTACGCACGGCGGTGGTGGTGAAATGCACAACCTGTCCGGTGCCATGGACACCGGCATCGGTACGACCGGCGCAGAGCACGCCGATCGGTTCGTTCGCCACCTGAGAGAGCGCTTTTTCCAGCTTTTCCTGGACGCTACGCACTTCATTCTGGCGCTGCCAGCCATAATATTTACTGCCGTCGTATTCAATCCCGAGGGCAATCTTATGCACGGGCAGTTGTTCCACGTCGGACATTAGTACAGGTACTCCTGCACCAGCTTCTCAGCAATTTTTACCGCCATCAGCGCGCCGCCGAAACGAACGTTGTCAGCCACTGACCAGAACTGGACCTGCTCCGGCATGCCGTAATCGTTACGCACGCAGCCGATGGAAAGCTGAGTATTACCCGTTGCGTCGCCAACCTGGGTCGGGAATTCACGCTCTTCTGACAGCACAATGTCCTCGCCACGCAAGAAGGCGTCGCGCGCTTCTTCTGCCGCCAGCGGACGCATCGCTTCAAAATTCACCATCTGCGCGTGGCCGTAAAAGACCGGCGACTGCACGCAGCTTGCGGAGATCATCAGCCCTTCGTCCTGCAGGATCTTGCGCACCTGATCGACGATACGGCGCTCTTCGCGCACGCTGCCTTCGCGATCCGGCAGCAGCGGCAGCATGTTGAACGCCAGCTGACGGCCAAAGAAGTCCTCTTCGTCAACCGAAATACCGTTCAGCAGCTTCGCGCTCTGCCCTGCCAACGCATCCACCGCTTTTTTACCGTGGGCAGAGGCTGACAGCAGGCTGGTGACGCTGATGCGGGAGAGTCCGCCGTCATCGATCAGCGGCTTCAGCGCAACCAGCAGCTGGCTGGTCAGGCTGTCCGGGACAGCGATGATGTTGCGGTTACGGTAATCGGCCAGCACGAACGGGTTAACGTCTGGCACAACCAGCGGCACGTCCGGCTCAAGAGCAAACAGGCCGCTTAAATCGATCACCAGACAACCCGCGTTGGTGGCTTCTTCAATATAGGTGGCCGAGGCTTCAGCTCCGGCAGCGAAAAAGGCCAGCTGCGCCTGCGTCCAGTCGAACGCAGCGGCATCCTGAACCCTTATGGATTTGCCTTCATACCGCAGATGTTCACCGGCACTCTCGTTCCGTGCCAGGGCATAAATATCCCCCACCGGAAACTGACGCTCAGCAAGAGTTTCGAGCAGGGCTTCGCCCACGGCGCCCGTAGCGCCCAGTATGGCAATGTTCCAGCCTTCAGACATGGTGGTTTACTCCAGAAATAAATAAGCGTCCCCGGCGGATTATCCGCCAGGGAGCATTAAGAAGACCTTAACGAACCGGGTGATGAACGGCGTTGAAACCCAGCTTATGCAGTAATGATGCCGCGTCAGCGTCATCACAGATCACATACAGGGAGGACCATTCGCGGCGCTCAAGATAGTGCTTACGCAGTTTGTCGAATTCACCGGGTTTACCCGCCGCTTTTCGCAGCAGCGCGTCGTCGCGGCGCACATCATACACTAAATGCACCAGCCGTTTCAGCGAAGACTGATCGAGCGGGCCGTGCAGCGTAATGCGGCCAAAATCCGGGGTCGGCAGCAGAGTATCCAGCGCCACCTGCTGAGACTTGCCAATAAAGGTGCTGTAAGCCTCGAACACCTGGGTGGTGCCGCGCGCTTTGCCTTCCAGCGTGTAGCCCGCGATATGCGCCGTGCCGATATCGACTTTATCCAACAGCGCGACGTTAAGATCCGGCTCGGGCTCCCAGACGTCGAGCACCACGCTCAGATCCTGCCCGGACTCCAGGCGCTGGAACAGCGCAGCATTGTCGACCACCGGGCCGCGGCAGGCGTTGATCAAAATGGTGCCCGGCTTCAGGCGATTAATCAGCGCGTCATCGGCCAGATGCAGGGATTTATACGGCCCGTCTTTGAACAATGGCGTGTGGAACGTCAGCACATCGCACTCGGCCACCAGCTGGTCAAGTGTACTGAAATCGCCCTCGTCGCCGCGGTCAGCGCGCGGGGGATCGCACAGCAGCGTGCGAATGCCTAACGCCTCAAGGCGCTTTTGCAGACGACCGCCGACGTTACCGACGCCGATAATTCCCACAGTGCGATCGGCAAGCGCAAACCCGTCGCGCTCGGCCAGCATCAATAATGATGAGAAAACATACTCGACAACCGCGATGGCGTTACAGCCCGGTGCGGCAGAAAAACCAATCCCCGCCTGCTGTAGCCATGCGTCATCCACATGATCGGTTCCTGCGGTAGCGGTGCCGACAAACTTCACCGCTTTGCCCGCCAGCAGCGCTTCATTCACTTTGGTCACGGAGCGCACCATCAGCGCGTCGGCATCATCCAGCTCGTCAAGCGGAATCGGGCGGCCAGGGACAGCCTTAACCTCACCCAGGCGGCTAAACAGCTCACGGGCGTAAGGCATATTTTCATCAACGAGGATTTTCACGACTGAGTACCTGTTTGAGAGGAAGAAAACCTGCCAAGTGTGCCATAATCTGGCCGCCAGGCATATATGTAACCTGGTTTGCGATGAGTAACGACTTTAAGGATTTTTTTAACGATGCAGCCCATTTCAGGTACGCCGCCGCGCCCTCCGGGTGACGGCCCCGCCACGTCCAGTGTTGCTGGCGAACAGCCCCTATCCTCGCAGCAGCGTACCGTGCTGGAGCGCCTGATTACCCGGCTGATCGCCCTGACATCGCAGCAAAATGCGGAGGTATGGGCCGGGGTTAAACACGACCTGGGGTTGAAGAGTGATGCGCCTTTCCTGTCGCGCCACTTCCCTGCGGCAGAGCAGAACCTGAACCAGCGCCTGAGCACTGCCCAGCAGAATCACACCACCCGACAGATTGTCTCCCAATTGACGGAGCTCCTGAGCCAGGGCAATAACCGCCAGGCAGTCAGCGATTTTATTCGTCAGCAGTATGGGCAGACCGCGCTGAGCCAGTTGACACCTGACCAGCTCAGGAACGTGCTGACGCTGATGCAGAATAATCAGCTGTCAATTCCGCAGCCACAGCAGCGCCCGGCAACTGAACGCCCATTGCTGCCTGCCGAGCACAACACGCTCAAGCAGATGGTGAACAAGCTTGCTGCCGCAACGGGTGAGCCGACTAAGCTTATCTGGCAATCGATGCTGGAGCTGTCAGGCGTGAAGGCTGGCGAGCTGATCCCGGCCAAACAGTTTACCCATCTTGCTACCTGGCTGCAGGCGCGACAGACGTTGAGCACCCAGAGCGCACCCACCCTGCATACATTGCAGGCTGCATTGAAACAGCCGCTGGAAGCACGGGAGTGGGACAGTATTCAGGATTATGCCCGCCAGAACTGGCAGGCGACGCCGCAGACAGTGTTGACCACCGCGCAGGTTCAGAGCCTGCTGGGAGAAATTTTCCTGCGCCGCGCCGAGCGCGAAAATGCCACGCTGGAAGTGCGCAATATCCAGCCGATTTACAGCCCGCTGTTTGCACCGGTGGTCGATTCGCTGAAATCGATGTCCGCCCGTCCAGGGCTGATGTTTGTCGCCCTGCTGGTGGTGATGCTCGTCATCTGGCTGGTTATTTAGCCAACAAAAAGGGAGCCATCAGGCTCCCTTTTTTTCATCCGGCGTAAAAATTACGCGTTCAGCTTACGCATGACCAGCGTGGCGTTGGTGCCGCCGAAGCCGAAGCTGTTGGACATGACGGTGGTCAGTTCACGCTCGGTTGGCTCGGTGACGATGTTCAGGCCAGCAGCCTGCTCGTCCAGCTCTTCAACGTTGATGCTTGGGGCAATAAAGCCGTGCTCCAGCATCAGCAGCGAGTAGATGGCTTCCTGTACGCCAGCGGCGCCCAGTGAGTGACCGGTCATGGCTTTGGTCGCAGAAATAGCCGGGCTGTTGTCGCCGAATACTTCGCGGATCGCACCCAACTCTTTCACGTCGCCTACCGGAGTAGACGTACCGTGGGAGTTCAGGTAGTCGATTGGGGTATCAAGGCCATGCATCGCCATCTTCATGCAGCGCACTGCGCCTTCACCTGATGGAGCAACCATGTCTGCGCCGTCGGAGGTTGCACCGTAGCCAACGATCTCAGCATAGATGTGCGCGCCACGGGCCAGAGCGTGTTCCAGCTCTTCAACCACCACCATACCGCCGCCGCCTGCGATGATAAAACCGTCGCGTTTGGAGTCATAGGTACGGGAGGCTTTTTCCGGGGTTTCGTTATATTTGGTGGACAGTGCGCCCATCGCGTCAAATTCACAGGCCATTTCCCAGCCCAGCTCTTCGCCGCCGCCAGCAAACACGATGTCCTGTTTGCCCAGCTGAATCTGCTCAACAGCGTTACCGATACAGTGTGCAGAGGTCGCACACGCGGAACTGATGGAGTAGTTTACGCCGTGGATTTTGAACGGCGTCGCGAGGCACGCGGATACCGCAGAACCCATCGCTTTGGTTACAACGTACGGGCCGACTGCTTTCAGGCCGCGCGGGCTACGCATGGCGTCCGCACCGAAGACCTGGGCTTTAGACGAACCGCCGGAGCCTGCAATCAGACCCACACGTGGGTTGTTCTGATAAACTTCTTCGCTCAGACCAGCATCAGCAATAGCTTCCTGCATGGAGAGATAGGCGTAAATGGAGGCATCGTTCATGAAACGGACCACTTTGCGATCAATCAGACCGGTGGTGTCCAGTTTGACGTTGCCCCATACGTGGCTACGCATACCAGAATCCAGAAACTCCTGAGAGAAGGTGATCCCCGAGCGTCCTTCACGCAGAGATGCCAGGACTTCCTGCTGGTTGTTACCGATGCTGGAAACGATGCCCAGGCCAGTAATCACTGCACGTTTCATTCAATACCTCTGTAAGTCGCACTATGTAAGTTTCGAGTGGCACAATAGCGTACACTTGTACGCCGAACAAGTCCGATCAGCAATTTCTGCGGAAATTTGCACCAGCAGACGGACATCGTTAAGATCGCGGCACAGCCTGTCAGACGAGTAACTTACGTGAAACATAACGCCATACAACCTGCCAACCTTGAATTCAACGCTGAGGGTACACCTGTTTCCCGAGATTTTGATGATGTCTACTTCTCTAATGATAATGGACTGGAAGAGACCCGTTATGTGTTCCTCGATGGAAACCAGTTAAATTCCCGTTTCCCCACCCATCCCCGCAGTTTGTTGGTGGTGGCGGAGAGCGGTTTTGGCACCGGTTTAAACTTTCTGACCCTCTGGCAGGCCTTCGACTGTTTTTGTCGCGAACACCCTGAGGCTACGCTGCAAAGATTACATTTCATCAGTTTTGAAAAATTTCCGCTGGCCGCTGACGATTTGCGTCTGGCACACCAGCACTGGCCAGAACTGGCCCCATGGGCTGCGCAACTGCAGGACCAGTGGCCGCTGCCGCTGGCGGGCTGTCATCGCCTGCTGCTGGACGAGGGACGCGTTACCCTCGATTTATGGCTCGGTGATATCAACGACCTGACCGACCAACTGGATGATTCCCTGAACCAGCAGGTCGATGCCTGGTTCCTCGACGGCTTTGCGCCCGCCAAAAACCCGGAGATGTGGAGCGCGAATCTGTTTGCCGCGATGGCCCGGCTCGCGCGGCCTGGCGCCACACTTGCCACCTTTACCTGCGCCGGTTTCGTGCGCCGTGGTTTGCAGGAAGCCGGTTTCACGGTGAAAAAAACCAAAGGCTTTGGCCGCAAGCGCGAAATGCTCGTCGGGGTAATGGAACAGGATCTGCCCTCTCCTGCCCGTACGCCGTGGTTTGCGCGCCCCGCCAGCGATGTGCGCGAAACGGCCATTATCGGCGGCGGGATCGCCAGCGCCCTGCTTTCGCTGGCGCTGCTGCGCCGCGGCTGGCAGGTAACGCTCTACTGCGCCGACGAAGCGCCTGCGGCGGGAGCCTCCGGCAATCGCCAGGGCGCGCTCTATCCGCTGCTGAGCGCCCAGGATGCGGCCCTGAGCCAATTTTTCCCAGCCGCGTTTACCTTTGCCCGTCGCCTGTACGATGCCCTGCCGGTAGCGTTTGATAATGCCTGGTGCGGCGTCACCCAGCTTGGCTGGGACGAGAAGAGCCAGCACAAAATTAACCAGATGCTGTTGCTGGGCCTGCCGGAGCAGATTGCCGTGGAGGTGAATGCAGAGCAGGTCGCAGACAGCATCGGGGTCGATACCGGCTGCGGCGGGATCCAGTATCCGCTCGGCGGCTGGCTGTGCCCGGCAGAGCTGACCGCCGCGGCCATCGCGCTGGCCCAGTCGCGCGGAGCAACGGTGCACTATGGTCGCCAGCTTGAATCATTGGATCGCAGCGAGGCGCAATGGACGCTGCAGTTTAGCGACGGTTCGCAGGCCCAACACGCCAGCGTGGTTCTGGCGAACGGACATCGCATCAGCCAGTTTAGCCAAACGGCGCACCTGCCGGTCTACCCGGTGGGCGGCCAGGTCAGCCATGTTCCGGCCGCCCCGCAGTTGAGCCAGCTTCGCCAGGTGCTGTGTTACGACGGCTATCTGACGCCACAAAACCCGACCAACGGCCATCACTGTATTGGCGCGAGCTACCATCGCGGGCAGACGGATGCGCAGTACAGCGAGGACGATCAGCAGCAAAATCGCCAGCGATTGCTAAACTGCCTGCCGCAGGCGGAGTGGGCAAAAGAGGTGGATGTCAGCGCGGGAGAAGCCCGCAACGGCATTCGCTGCGCCACCCGCGATCATCTGCCGATGACCGGCGCGGTGCCGGATTATGAGGCAACGCTGACGGCGTATCAGGACCTGGTGAACAACCGGGAGCAGGCGGTGAGCGCGCCGGTGTACCCGAATCTGTTTATGCTGGGTGGACTGGGCTCGCGTGGACTGTGTTCGGCGCCTTTGACCGCCGAGATCCTCGCCGCGCAAATGAGCCATGAACCGATCCCGCTGGATCGTAACACGCTGGCCGGGCTGAACCCGAATCGACTATGGGTGAGGAAGTTGTTGAAAGGGAAACAGGTCAAACCTTAGGCCCGGTAGCGTAGCGCCACCGGGCATAACAGGTTATTTCAGCTTAGCCTGCTGGAACAGCGTATCCCACATGCCCAGCACTAAGGTCTGGTCGCGCGGGGAAAGCTCACCGGCCTGGATCGCTTTTTCCAGGCTGCGGGTCACTTCGATATGAACGGCTTCAGGCGAGTGGTCGTCTCCGGCTTCCAGCTCGGCAACGGCCACCGTCAGGTGACCACGCAGATAACCGCTGGCAAACAGTTCATCGTCACTGGCGTGTTCCACCATGTCATCAATTAACGCCAGAATGCGTGATTCAAATTCTGCGATCATCTTCTTTCCTCAATTAAGATCTTCCGGCCACGGGAAGTGTTCCGCCGTGATGTCCGGGGTGTGGTAATACTGCTGTAGCGCGCGCATAAAGCGCGCCGGGCGTTCCGGGATGCCCTTCTCGAGATAATCCATCACCTGAGCATGGACGCGGCGCTGAAACACAATACGATCTGGCTCGCAGTCCCCTTCAAGATTGTCGCAGCTGACGTTGAACGGATAACCCGCCGCCACGCAAAACAGCCAGTCAAAGGCCTGCGGCTTGACTTCAACATCTTCGAACTGCCCCTGGGTTGCCGCGTCGCGGCCATCCGGGCAGTACCAGTAGCCAAAGTCCACCAACTCGCGACGCGCTTTCCCGGCGATGCACCAGTGGGAAATCTCGTGCAGCGCGCTGGCGTAGTAACCGTGCGCAAAGACGATCCGGTGATACGGCGTATCGGCATCCGCTGGAAGATAGATCGGTTCGTCGTCACCTTTAATCAGACGGGTATTAAAATCGTCGGCAAAACAGCCGTCGAAAACCGCAATCAGCTGCTCGTATTTATGCGTACTGTTCATTAGTTCATCCCCAACCAGTGGAGGATCTCCTGTCCGTGGCTGTCATAAAGAAGTTTGGCACTCATCACCGCCGAGACAATCACAATCATCGGACGGATAAGCTGTTGCCCTTTGCTTAACACCAGGCGCGAGCCCATTCGCGCGCCCATAAACTGTCCGGCCATCATCACGAAACCGGTCGCCCAAATCACCTTGCCGCCGATGATAAACAGCAGCAGACCGCCGAGGTTAGAGGTGGCGTTAAGCACTTTCGCGTGAGCGGTGGATTTGGCGAGGTTAAAACCGGCCAGCGTCACAAATGCCAGCGCGTAAAACGAGCCCGCGCCGGGGCCAAAAAAGCCGTCATAAAAGCCGACGCAGCCGCCCGCAATCAGGGCGAAGGGTAACCCGTGCAGGCGACGCTGACGGTCTTCTTCACCGAGTTTAGGCATCAGCAAAAAGTAGAGACCGATGCAGATCACCAGGATCGGTAAAATCTGGCGCAGGATGTCGGACTGCACGTGCTGAACCAACAGCGCACCGGTGGTTGAGCCGATAAAGGTCATCGCAATATTGAGTTTCTGATCGGCAAGGCTCACCACTTTGCGCCGCACAAAATAGATCGATGCAGAGAGCGACCCGCCGCAGGCCTGCAGCTTGTTGGTCGCCAGCGCCTGCGCGGGCGTCATGCCAACCGCTAGCAGCGCCGGAACGGTTAACAGTCCGCCGCCACCGGCTAAGGCATCAATAAAACCGGCCAGCATGGCGATAAAGAAAAGTCCCGCCAGCAGCAGCGGTGACACCATAAACAATTCAGTAAATTGGTCCATTACAATGCATGCTCATCCAGTAGCGCCTGGCAAGAAGGCGGCAACGGAGGCGGTGTCTTCTTCTCAGGCTTAGTCGATCCAGGTTTTGCGGGTTCAAACCAGCTCTGCAGCTCCGCGCCGCAACCATCGCCCGGCGGCGGTAACGGCTGGTCTTCGCACTCCATGCTGTTTGCCGGGCAGCGCAGACGCACGTGCATGTGCGCGCGATGCTGGAACCACGGGCGCACTTTACGCAGCCAGTCGCGATCGGTTCCGGCATCCAGGCACAGCTGCTGCTTGATGGCCGGGTTGACGAAGATCCGCGTCACGTCGTTGTCTTCTGCCGCCAGCTTAATCATGCTGGAGACGTCCCGTGACCACAGCGACGGCACCACGCGCTTGCCATCGCTGGCAACCAGGTCGAGCGCCTGCGGCTTCAGCAGCTGTGACGACGACCAGCGGGTTTTCGGCAATTGCAGGAAAATATCCACATCCAGTCCGGTCTGATGGCTGGCATGGCCGCCGTTAAAGCGCCCGCCCGCCGGCATCCCCATATCGCCAATCAGCATGGTGCCCAGCCCCAGGTTATGCACCTGCGTACCCAGACGCTGAATAAACAGCACCAGATCCGGGTGGCCAAAGTAGCGGCGCTGATCGGTGCGCATCACCTGATAGGTGGTGGACTGCTGCGGCAGCGCCTGCGCGCCAACAATACAGCCATTCGAGAAGGCGCCAATCGACTGGGCGCTGCCCGTGACCGGGTGAGTGATTTTCTGCCAGGGCGTTGCCGCCACTGCGGCCCCGCTGGCGAGCAGTGCCAGCAGAGCAATTGCGGTTTTTTTCATGGTTACCAGCGTGGAAGAGGGCTCGTCACATCCGCATTCTGCGCGCGCTGGCGCAGGAAGTGATCCATCAGCACGATCGCCAGCATCGCTTCGGCGATCGGTACGGCGCGGATCCCGACGCACGGATCGTGACGTCCTTTGGTGATCATCTCAACTTCTTCGCCATCGCGGTTAAGGGTATGCCCCGGCACGGTAATACTGGAGGTCGGTTTCAGCGCAATGTTGGTCACAATTTGCTGACCGCTGCTGATCCCGCCAAGCACGCCGCCCGCGTGATTGCTCTGGAAGCCCTGTTTGGTGATTTCATCACGGTTTTGGCTGCCACGCAGCGCCACCACGCCAAAACCGTCGCCAATTTCCACGCCTTTGACGGCGTTGATGCTCATCATTGCATGGGCGATATCGGCGTCGAGGCGGTCAAAGACCGGCTCGCCCCAGCCCGGCGGTACGCCGTCGGCCACCACCGTCACTTTGGCACCGATGGAGTCGCCCTCTTTCTTCAGGCCACGCATCAGTTCATCCAGCGCTTCCAGCTTTGAGGCATCGGCGCAGAAGAACGGGTTCTGTTCGACTTGATCCCAGTCTTCGATCGCCAGCGGAATATCGCCCATCTGGGTCAGGCAGCCGCGAATGTTGATGCCGAATTTCTGCGCCAGATATTTTTTGGCAATGGCACCTGCGGCGACGCGCATGGCCGTTTCGCGGGCAGAAGAACGTCCGCCGCCGCGATAGTCGCGAAAACCGTATTTTTGTTCATAGGTATAATCGGCGTGTCCCGGACGGAATACGTCTTTGATGGCGCCGTAATCCTGGGAGCGCTGATCGGTGTTCTCAATCAGCAAGCCAATGCTGGTGCCAGTGGTGCGGCCTTCAAAGACGCCTGACAGGATTTTGACCTGATCCGGCTCGCGGCGCTGGGTGGTATAGCGCGACGTGCCTGGACGACGTCTGTCGAGATCGTGCTGTAAGTCAGCTTCGGTCAGTTCAATGCCTGGCGGCACGCCATCAACGATGCAGCCCAGCGCCAGCCCGTGCGACTCACCAAACGTCGTTACACGGAATAATTGTCCAATACTGTTTCCTGCCATCACGGCTCCGTTTTCGTTGTTCTGTGTTTGAGCAATGTGAAACGGGCCGAAGCCCGTTTGATTAATCTTTGTAGATGCTGAAGTGTTCGCGCGCGTCGAGCAGCTGCGCTTTGGTCAGCATGAAGACGCCGTCGCCACCGTTGTCGAACTCGAGCCAGGTGAACGGAACATCCGGATATTGCTCCATCAGATGTACCATGCTGTTTCCGACTTCACAAATCAGAATACCGTTATCGGTCAGATAATCCGGGGCGCAGGCCAGGATGCGGCGGGTCAGCTTCAGGCCGTCGGTTCCAGACGCCAGGCCGAGCTCTGGCTCGTGGCGATATTCGTTTGGCAGGTCGGACATATCTTCTGCATCAACGTACGGCGGATTGGTGACGATCAGGTCGTACTGCACTTTTGGCAGCTCGCGGAACAGATCCGAGCGGATCGGCGTCACCTGATGGATCAGGCCGTGCTCTTCAATGTTGTGTTCGGTAACTGCCAGCGCATCGGTGGAGATATCCACCGCGTCCACTTCTGCCTCCGGGAAAGCGTACGCGCTGGCAATGGCGATGCAGCCGCTGCCGGTACACATATCCAGAATATGCTGCGGCTGATGGTCAATCAGGCCAGCAAACTGGTTGTTAATCAACTCGCCAATCGGCGAGCGCGGCACCAGTACGCGTTCATCGACAAAGAATTCATGGCCACAGAACCAGGCTTTGTTGGTGAGGTACGCGACCGGGATGCGCTCGTTAACGCGGCGTATCACGCGCTCAACGATGCGGTGTTTCTCGCTTGAGGTCAGGCGCGCAGCGTGCATGTTTTCCGGAATATCCAGCGGCAGATAGAGTGACGGCAGCACCAGCTGCACCGCCTCATCCCACGGGTTATCGGTGCCGTGACCGTACCAGATGTTGGCCGCGCTGAAACGGCTGACCGCCCAACGCAACATGTCCTGAATGGTCTGCAGTTCATTTACCGCTTCATCGACAAAAATTTTATCCACTATTTTCTCCAGGGCATGCTCGCTAAATTTTCGGCGGCTAGTTTGCCACGAAGACGGCGATAAATCAGCACTGTCACTTACTGCCCGCGGTTAAAAAATGCGTTTTGCCACACGACGAGTCAGGTACACTGTTGAAAAATTGAGATGAGACAGGCCCATGAAAAAGAAAACATCGCTTAGCGAGGAGGATCAAACGCTGTTTCGTCAGCTCATGACCGGGACGCGAAAAATCACTCAGGACACCATTGTGCATCGTCCGTTACGCAAAAAAGTGAGTGAAGTTCCGGCCAAACGGCTGATGCAGGAGCAGGTCGATGCCAGCCACTATTTTTCCGATGAGTTTCAGCCGCTGCTGAATACCGAAGGGGCAATGAAATATGTGCGCGAGGACGTCAGCCATTTCGAGCTGAAAAAGTTACGCCGTGGGGATTATTCGCCGGAGCTGTTTCTCGATCTGCACGGTCTGACGCAGCTGCAGGCCAAACAGGAGTTGGGGGCGCTGATTGCCGCCTGCCGTCGGGAACATCTGTTCTGCGCCTGCGTAATGCACGGCCACGGAAAGCACATTCTCAAGCAGCAAACGCCGCTGTGGCTTGCTCAACATCCGCACGTGATGGCTTTTCATCAGGCACCCAAAGAGTACGGCGGAGATGCCGCATTGCTGGTGCTGATTGAGATAGAAGAGTGGCAACCGCCTGAGCTGCCCTGACAGACAGGCGGGTGGCTAACGCTACCCGCCTTGCCGTGCGTCACGTCAGATGGCTTTTGCCATCTTTAGATTGCAGGGGCTCATCTGCCAGTTGAACACGCCTTTGCCGGTTTCGTCGAGGGTGACGTTGGCAATGGCGGAGGTGCTGAACATCGGCGGCGTTTCGTCCGGGCAGAGTTCAGACACCAGGTAACCGACCAGCGGCAGGTGAGAGATCACCAGCGCAGAGGCGACACCTTCATTGCTCAGCGCCTGAAGATATGCGCTGACAAGGCCCACATCGCCACAAGGGGTGAGCTCCGGCAGGATATCGACACCGACAGGCAGGTTCATGCACTCCCCTACCACATCCAGCGTCTGTTCAGCACGTAAGAACGGGCTGACGAGGACACGCTCAATATCCACTTTTTGCCCTTTCAACCACGTTGCCATTTGACGAGACTCGTCGCAGCCACAAGGTGTCAGAGGACGTACAGAGTCACTGGCAGCATCGAGTGCCGCGTCACCGTGACGCATGATAAAAACTTGCATATTGCACCGCTTTTGTTGACCAGGATCACCAGCGTTACTACCTGCGTGAACCAAAAACGAGGTAGAAAACCTGATGGCCGGGCATTGTGCCTGATCCATCCGTTGAATGAAACGCTGTTTTTTACCTCAACGGCGTAAGTATAGTCAATGTCCGTTTAAAAATTAGACAAGACCGGGTCATTCAACGGTGGATTTACTCTTCTTTGACCTTAACTTACGAGGTCAGGTTCCTTTGCTGGCCAAAATCGCAGCCCCTGATCCGCCATTTGCAATAAAGTGTCACACGGCGTAAAGCGCGGACCATATTGCACAGCCAGTCGCTGCAAAATCGCAACAACTTCACCCGCGCCCAGACTATCCATATAGCGGAACGGGCCACCCAGGAAAGGTGGAAAACCAATGCCAAACACGGCGCCAATGTCGCCATCGCGAGCCGATTTAATCACGCGCTCATCAAAGCAGCGCGCCGCTTCGTTAAGCATCATCATCACGCAGCGTTCTGCGCACTGAGCCGCGGTGAGTTTGCTCTCGCCGACCGGCTTAATAAGCCCATAGATCGCCGGGTCAACTTGCTTCTTGCTTGTACGCCCTTTTGGATCGTAAAGATAGAAACCGCGACCATTTTTTCTGCCTTTGCGATCGTCATTCAAAATCGCTGCAACGACATTTGCAGGCGGATTGAAACGTTCACCGTAAGCGCTTTCCAGCACAGGTATAATTTTAGTGCCGGTGTCGATTCCCACCTCATCCAAAAGTTGGATTGGGCCAACCGGGAAACCAAACTTCACCAGCGCATGATCGATCTGTTCGACCTTCTCGCCCTCGGTCAGCAGGCGCATAGCTTCATTAATATAAGGTGCGAGGATGCGGTTAACGTAGAATCCGGCTTTATCTGCTACCACTACCGGCGTTTTACCCTGCAGCTTGGCCAGTTTAACGATGGTGGCCACGGTTTGCGGGCTGGTCCCCGCATGCGGAATCACTTCCACCAGCGGCATTTTTTCTACCGGGCTAAAGAAATGCAGCCCGATCACCTGCTCCGGTCGCATGGCCTGGGCCGCAATATCACCGATCGGTAGCGAAGAGGTATTGGAGGCAAAAATGGTGTGCGGCGCACAGTGCGTCTCGACCTCGGCGACCATCTGCTGCTTGAGGGCCAGATCTTCAAATACTGCCTCAATCACCACGTCGCGATGACGGAACCCACTGTAGTCAGTGGTGCCTGAAATCAGCGCCAGCTCCCGGTCACGCTCGCTGCCTTTGATATGGCGGCGCTTAACCTTCTTATCAAGCAACTGCCAGCTGTACTGCAGCGCATGGTTAATGCCTTTCGGATTGATGTCTTTGATTCGCACCGGCAATTTGCCTTTGCTGGCGGTAACGAAAGCGATCCCGCCGCCCATCAATCCGCCACCCAGCACGCCCACCGTCTGAAGCGGGGCCGGCTCAGCATCGCTGCCGGGATCTTTTTTCACATCCGTGCTGGCAAAGAAGATACTGCGCAGCGCCTGCGACTGCGGGGTCATCGCCAGTTCGCCAAAGGCTTTGGCTTCTGCGGCGTATCCACTGCTGCTGCCCTGCGCCAGACCGGTTTGCACCACCTCCAGAATACGGGTTGTCGCCGGGTAATTACCCAGCGTCTTTTGTTCGGTTTTTTTGCCGACCAGCGGGAATAGCAACGCGCGCCCCAGCGGGCCTGCCAGCACGCGTTCGCGCACTGGTAAGCGACGGCGAGCCGGTTTGTCCTGCTGGGCCATTTTAACCGCCGCCTGCAGCAAAATGGCCTGCGGCACGACCTCATCCACCAGCCCGACCTTCAGGGCCTGACGTGGACGTAGCTGTTTACCGGTCAGGATCATATCCAGCGCAGTGCTGACGCCGACCAGACGCGGCAGACGCTGCGTCCCGCCAGAGCCCGGGAGTAATCCCAGCTGAACTTCTGGCAGGCCCAGTACCGTTTTGCCATCGTCGGTACAGATTCGCCCATGACAGGCCAGCGCCAGTTCCAGGCCGCCGCCCAGACAGGCACCATGAATCGCGGCAATCACCGGGACGGGCAGCGCATGGATTTCCGCCATAATCTGCTGGCCCTGACGGGCCAAATCTTCTGCCTCTTGTGCGCTGGTGGCGCGGGCAATCATGTTGATGTCCGCCCCGGCAATAAAGTTGTCCGCTTTGGCGGAAATAAACACCAGCCCGCGAATATCTTTGTTCTCGCGGATTTGCTTGAGGATCGCCCGCACCTGCGCGCCAAACTCAGCTTTCAGGGTATTCATTTTTTCGCCCGGAGCGTCGATGGTGACCACCGCCACGTTGTCCAGGCGTACATGCAGGCTAAACGCCGTTGTCATCTCCATTATTCTGCCTCCAGAACCATCGCGGCACCCAAGCCGCCCGCCGCACAGGCGGTGACAAGGCCAAAGCCGCCGCCACGACGGCGCAGCTCATGCAGTGTCTGGGTGATCATCCGCGCGCCAGTCGCAGCAAACGGGTGTCCGTAAGCAATAGACCCCCCCAGCACGTTAAATTTACTGTCATCCACTTCACCGGTAGCATGGGCGCGGCCCAGCACATCGCGGGCAAAACGCTCGCTGGCCAGCAACTGCAGGTTGGCCAGGGTCTGCGCGGCAAAGGCTTCGTGCATGTCGATGAGCGTCAGATCGCCCAGCGTCAGCCCTGCACGCTCCAGCGCCAGCGGCGTAGACCAGGCCGGCCCCAGCAGCATGTCCTGCCGGACATCAATGGCGGTAAAGGCGTAGCTGCGCAGATAACCGAGCGGGGTCAGCCCCAGCTCTTTGGCGCGGGATTCGGTCATCAGGATCACTGCCGCCGCGCCGTCGGTGAGCGGCGTGCTGTTGGCGGCAGTCACTGTGCCGTGCTTGCGGTCAAATGCCGGACGTAGTCTGGCGTAATCTGCCAGCGTTGAGGTGCCTCGGATGTTGTTGTCTTCGCTAAAGGGTTCGCGGTATGGCGGGGTGTACGCCGTCATCACTTCACCTGCCAGTTTACCTTCGGCCCAGGCTTGCGCCGCGCGCTGGTGAGATCGGTGCGCCAGTGCATCCTGCTGTTCACGGGTGATGCCGTAGGTTTTCGCCATCTGTTCGGCGGTATCCCCCATCCGTAAGCCGGTAGAGTATTCCGCGACGGCCGGTGGTACGGGAAGTAAATCGCGCAAGCGCAGGCGTGAAAAAAGCGACAGCCGCTGCCCGGTGGTGCGGGCTTTACTGACGTCGACCAGCACGCGGGCGAGCTTTTTGCTGACGCCTATCGGTAACACGGAAGAGGAGTCAGCGCCCCCGGCAATCCCGGCACGAATAGTCCCTGTGACCAGGCTTTCGGCGACGTTGGCTACCGCCTGAAAGCTGGTTGCACAGGCACGGCTGACGCTGTAGGCATCGGTGTGCACGTTCATGCCGGTACCGAGCACGATTTCACGGGCGATGTTTGGCGCTTCGGGCATTTGTACTACCTGGCCAAAAACCAGTTGTTCAATCACCTCGGGAGGTATTTCGCTGCGCGCCAGCATTTCGCCGACGACCATCTTTCCCAGATCGACAGCCGGTATGCCATGAAAGGCCGTTGCCTGACGGGCAAATGGCGTACGTAATCCGCTGACAATGGCAATGCGATCGCCCTGGCGGGTGATTAGCGGTAATGCCTGACTCATAACGCTCCCCTGTGTCTAACAAATGCGCAAAGTGGTCTGACCTGATAACAGTCTTAACCAAATTTTTACATTAGCCAATCGGGGAGAAGAAAAATTGCGAGCGAACACACAAGAGAGCAAAAGAAACGCCTCTGGAATCAGAGGCGTTAACAGGATTAGCGCAGGCCGAGCTGGAAAATCAGGGATTCTGCTTCGCAGGAGAACGCGAAGTCGATATCCAGGCGAACGCCGCCGTCGACTTCGGTGAAGGTCGAGGTGATCTCGCACGGTTCCGACTCGACGCCACGCGCCTTCGCGGTCAGTGCGGCCAGCGTCTCTTCTGCTTCTGCACGGTTAGCGAACTCACGGCTGTAAGAGGCGGTGCAATCGGTATTGTCCACGATGGTACCCACATCCATACAGCAGCAAACCGGGGTTTCATCAGCACTGCATTTACTCATAGTAGATTTCCTCTGTAGTCGCGCTCGGCGCGAGATAAACACAATGCTGATATTTTACGCGCCGACCGGAGGTGGCTCCAGTCGTTAATGACGTAAAAAGAGGTAAGTGAGTAATATCACGCTTAAAAATGATCTAAAACAAAAATCACCCATCCGCATGACCCAATCTGGTCACAATTTTGCCAGCCAGATCCCGTTTCGATAAACAGATTAGAAAAAATTAATAAACATACTTGCAACATTCCATCTGGTCAGACCTATACTCTCGCCACTGGTCTGATTTCTAAGTGTTACAACAGACCCTACACTTCGCGCTCCTGTTACTCGATGTAACAAAGATTGAACAAAAATAACTCAATGAGGTTATGGTCATGAGCCAAAAAACCCTGTTTAACAAAACTGCGCTGGCAGTCGCAGTGGCAATCGTCTCCACCTCCGCCTGGTCCGCGGGTTTTCAGCTTAATGAGTTCTCTTCCTCTGGGCTGGGCCGTGCCTACTCCGGGGAAGGCGCTATGGCTGATGACGCAGGGAACGCAAGCCGTAACCCAGCACTGATCACCATGTTTGACCGTCCGACCTTCTCTGGCGGTGCCGTCTTTATCGATCCGGGTGTGGATGTTTCCGGCAGATCACAGTTCAGCGGTCGCAGCCTGGATGCCAATAACATCGCGCCAACCGCCTGGGTACCGAACCTGCACTTTGTTGCACCGGTCAACGAACAGTTTGGTTGGGGGGCGTCTGTTACCTCTAACTACGGCCTGGCAACCGAATTCAATACCAATTACCCCGCTGGCGAATACGCCGGTAAAACCGACCTGACCACCGTTAACCTCAACCTGAGCGGCGCCTATCGTCTGAACGAAAACTTTAGCTTCGGCCTGGGTGTTAACGCGGTTTATGCCGATGCGAAAATTGAGCGTTACTCCGGTGAACTCACCGGACCACTGCCGAAAACCAGCAACAAAATCGCCAGCCTGAAAGGTGACGAATGGGGCTTTGGCTGGAACGCGGGTATTTTGTATGAAGTGGATAAAAATAACCGCTACGGCTTAACCTATCGTTCAGAAGTCAAAATTGATTTCGACGGCGATTATAAAAGCGGCCTCGTGACCGCAGTAAACGCCCGACCTGGTGCGGGTGTCTCCGTACCGTGGGGAACATCAGGCCAGACCATCCCAGGTGCGCTGACGCTGAATCTGCCTGAAATGTGGGAGATCTCCGGTTATAACCGCATTGCGCCACAGTGGGCTATCCACTACAGCATGGCGTACACCAGCTGGAGTCAGTTCCAGGAGCTGAAAGCCACGGGTAACAATGGCCAGACGCTGTTCTATAAAGAAGAGAGTTTCCATGACGCGTACCGTATCGCGCTGGGTACGACTTACTATATGGATGATAACTGGACGTTCCGTACCGGTATCGCGTTTGATGACAGCCCGGTCCCGGCTGACAACCGCTCGATCTCCATCCCGGACCAGGATCGCTTCTGGCTGAGCGCCGGTACCACTTACGCGTTTAACAAAGATGCGTCTGTGGACGTGGGTGTGTCTTACATGCACGGTCAGAAAGTCACCTTCAACGAAGGTCCGTATGAATTCACGTCAGAAGGTAAAGCCTGGCTTTACGGCATGAACTTCAACTACGCGTTCTGATAACGTCGTAATATGAAAAAGGTGAGCGCGATGCTCACCTTTTTTTATTTATTCCGCATCAATCTCGGAAAGATTATTCTCGATCGCTTTCGCGTTCGGGTTTTCTTCCGGTTTCAACTTACCGCCGTTGGCAATAAAGTCGTGGTTTTGGAAGTAGGCTTCACGTACCAGGATGTACGGATCGGAAGACTGACGCAGCAGGCCGTCGGAATCCAACAGCTGCGCACGCGATTCGACCCCTTCCAGCGTCCATTTACCCACAGAGAGCGGCCAGGTCAGCCATGACAGTACCGGGTAAAGGGTATCGACCATATCGCCGCCGTCGTCACGCACGGTGAAGCTGCCATAGAACGGCAGATGCACATACGGGCCGTAACCCACATTGTAATGACCCAGCGTACTGCCGAAGCGGTGAGGCTGTTCGCGCTGCAGCTTCGGATTCGCCATTCCGGCCACGTCAATAAAGCCGCCCATCCCCAACAGGGTATTCAGGAAGAAGCGCGTAAAATGCACCATCCCCTGATAGGGATCGCCCTGCAGGAATAAGTTGGCCATCACCGCCGGCTCTTCGAGGTTGCTGGTGAAGTTGCTCAAACCGTTACGGGCTGGCTGGGGAACATAATCACGCCATGCAACCGCAACCGGCCGCACCAGATAGGGATCCAGCACGTTATAGTTGAAGTTATACATGGAGCGGTTAAATCCTTCTAAAGGATCGGAGCGCCCCTGTTGCTCGCCGGAGCTGGCACAGCCCACAAGCAATGTGGTGCCCAGCGCAAGCGCCGACAGCCGAAGTTTCATATCTTTCTCCCTGTTAAGTATGGCTCTCTTCAAAAGCCATCCGTAACGGAGCTTTTTCGCTCCGCCTGTAAACATGCAAGTGATTGTATCAGCACGTTTACTGATGTTCACGAACACAATCGCGGGCCGCGTTCACCGCTTTTATGATCTCAGAATAGCCTGGCTTACCGTTTTCGGTTGGCCGGCTATTTTATACGCGCTTTGTAACAGATGTATCGCCATTGTTGCCTTATGCAGAATTTAAGAGCATCCCCAAGGGAGACGGGATAAAAACCGCTACGCTTAAGGATATCTGACCCCTGTGGAATACCGAAATGGACGAACTAAAAGAAGAGAAGATCGATCAGCACACCGAAGAACTGGAAGTCGAAAGCGAAGAGAAACGCCGGGGCAAGAAAATTGAAGTGGATGAGGACCGCCTTCCCTCACGCGCCATGGCAATTCATGAACATATTCGCCAGGATGGCGAGAAAGAGCTGGAACGCGATGCGATGGCGTTGTTCTGGTCAGCCATTGCCGCCGGGTTATCGATGAGTGCCTCCCTGCTGGCGAAAGGGATTTTTCACGTCCAGTTTGAAGGCATCCCTGGCGGACTGGTGCTGGAGAATCTGGGCTATACGTTTGGCTTTGTGATCGTGATTATGGCGCGCCAGCAGCTGTTCACCGAGAACACCGTCACCGCCGTGCTGCCAGTGATGCAGAGCCCGACATGGGGCAATTTTGGCCTGCTGATGCGTCTGTGGGGCGTGGTGTTGCTGGGTAATATTATCGGCACGGGCGTTGCGGCGTGGGCATTTGAGTATATGCCTATCTTTGATGAACCGACCCGCGATGCGTTTGTGAAGATCGGGATGGGGGTAATGGAGAACAGCCCGTCAGAGATGTTCTCAAACGCCATCATCTCCGGCTGGATCGTCGCCACCATGGTGTGGATGTTCCCGTCCGCCGGTTCAGCAAAAATCGTGGTCATCATTTTAATGACCTGGCTTATCGCGCTGGCCGATACCACCCATATTGTGGTGGGAACCGTAGAAATTTTATATCTGGTGTTTAACGGCACCCTGCACTGGAGCGAGTTCTTCTGGCCGTTCGCAATCCCCACTCTGGCAGGCAACATCTGCGGCGGGACCTTTATTTTTGCCCTGCTCAGCCACGCGCAGATCCGCAACGACATGTCGAACAAGCGCAAGGCCGAGATGAAAGCGAATGAGCAGGCTCGACTCAAGCAGGAAAAAGACGAGAAAAAAGCGGACTGAATGGCGACTCTTTAAGCAGTCAGGCGGCGATGCGCTTAACGCACTGTATAAATGGCGTTATACTCGTGCCGCTTCGTCCCCTTAGTTAAATGGATATAACGAGCCCCTCCTAAGGGCTAGTTGCAGGTTCGATTCCTGCAGGGGACACCATTTACTCGGATGCGTTCTGTTTTATTTCAGCATAGCGCGCTGCCAATTGTTTTAGATGCATCTCCAGTTGAGCCCTGGCGGCAGCAGGTAATGGTTCTCCAGCCGGGTTTTCTGACAACACTCGCAGTTGTTCTTCAGCCGGTTTGGATTGATTAAATGACTGAATGGTGGAAAAAACCACTGATTTCAGCTCACTGACCGTCATGTATTGTCCCTTCTTTTCATCCAAACCGTTCAGCCGGTTGCTCAGTTTCTGTAGCGTCATCATTCCCTGATACCAGCCATACAGCTGCTCCGTGGGTAAAGCGGTAGCATTGAGTTGTTGCTGCCATTGTTGTATCAGGGGTTTTGCCTGCTCCGGCCACAGTATCTGCGCCTGTTTGATGAGCTGCCGACTCAACGCAATATTCCAGTCAGGCGGCAATTTATCCAGTCGGGCAAGCTGTTGTTGCGTTTGCGTGATGCCTGATTTTGGTAACGGAGAGTGCTGCTGCAGCCTATCCAGTTGCTCAGGCGCAGGCGTTACAGGTAAAGGCGCGAGGGATGCCGCAAGCCTGGCCTGCAGGGGATCTGGCCGGTGAAGATATTGCCAGCTCCACATTGCAGCCTCGCTTATCACCAACATGGTAAACATCCCGGCAAAGAAGGGTTTCCACTTTTTAACCGTGCTGCCTGACCTGTCTTCAGGTGAACTGGCAGCAGCGACTTTCGTGGATGTTGCTGCACCATTTATAACGCTGGCCGGCAACACAATCTCAGACGGAATGGTCGGCACAGTGCGGGTTGTACTATCGCTGTTTTCCAGCCGGACGGCATTGGTGTGAATAAGCGTACGCAGGGTATCAAGCTTGCTGAGATGTTTAAGCTCCATACGCTGCAGTACAACTTCAAGGCTGACAAGCAATTGCTCCGCCCGATACAGCTGGCTAAGGTCACTGTAATTTAGCGCGAGCGAACGCATCCGTTGCTGCAGACGCTGACTCAGACTGTTGAGGATTTCCATGCGGGCATGGACTGGCTGCGGCCACAGCGCCCCCCAATGATGGCTTATCAGGGCCTCGAGTATCGCCAGACCTTCATTGAGCCCGCCCAACCCGCCCAGTTGCGTCCGTGTCAGCGTATACCAGGCCGCTGTCTGTAGCTCCACACCGTTCTGCTCAAACAGTGAGAGACACTGTTTTTCAACATATTGCCAGTCCACATCCGGACGTGCCGGATGTGTCAATTTACTCAGTTCATCACGCAGGCTGGCATAATCCGCTAGCGTGCGTGGGTCGCCACCGATTTTGATTTTACGTGAGGTAATGTCATTCATGACCCGTTATCTCTTTGGTAGTGGTGTACCGGCAGCGCGTGCCCTTTTCACCGATTGGTCGCGAGTTCACCTCGAAGCCTTTGACAATACGCATCTGCTCTTTCATCTCGCGCCAGTCAGGGGTGAATGCCACCACCGACATCGACGGAATGGTACGCATGTAATGCGGCCACAGCAGGCTAACCAGCCCTTCGGTCAGCTCCGGAAGGTCGTCGTCAAGTTTCTGACGCAGGCGCCCCATCAGGAAGGCAAAGCCTTCGAACAGACGTTCCACGTACGGGTCGCGCGCGCCCGCTTTATCAAGATTGAGCATTGCCGCCTGCTCGGGGTGAGCACGGGCAAACTCTTCACCGGCTTCCAGCAGGTAGCGCATTTCAGCGTCGTAATAACGCAGGGTTAAGTCATCCATAAAAACCTGAATATATGTGTTGTAAAGGTATGGCAGGCGTTATTACCCGCAAAGCACCGCACTGCTGGCCGGATCGAGCGCAATCAGACCGGACAGAAGCAAATCCATCTCGGGCTGAAGCCGTGATTTATCGGTTTCACTGCGTGTGGCTTTGATGCGCAGTAACCTGAGGCGGCGTGATTTGACTTCAAATAACAGCGCCGGTGTCCATTGTGTGAGGGTGATGGACTGTGCGGCACTGTCGAGCTCACCCAGTAGATGCAGGGCCAGCTCATTCTTGCCCTTCTGCTCGGCCACACGGGCCATCAGCAAACGCAGCAACCATTTGTCTTTTGTGGAGTCGGTGCCTGGGCGAGTCTGCAGCCAGTAGAGTGTGGCATCCAGACCGTCAGTGTCCGCTTTCTCCAGCGCTTCCGGCTCGAGAGTCAGGATATCGTTATCCGTCCCACTGACAACACTGACCGACTCATCGCGCCAGCCGGACATATCGTCCAGCGGGCGTCCGCGGCGCAATTTACGCAGCGCGGTGTATTTTTCGCGGTCAGGTTCCGATGTCAGGCTGCCGCCGTAAATCAGAACGGTACGGTTGCCTTCGAGCCATTGGTTTTCCTGCAGGCCAGGTACCAGTTGTTCTATTGCCGCTTCATCACCAGTGATTAACAGCAGACGTGTTTTACGCCGCCAGAAGAGGGGGTAGCGACGGCGAAGGTGGGCTTTGAGCATGGCGATTTCGGTCTGAGTTGCGTTTTCATTTTTCTTTTCAGACTTAACCTTCGTGTTTTTCCCGGCTGCTGCGGCCTTAACAGTCTTATAATCCTTCTCACCAAATAAACGGGTGACAATAAAAAAGAGAAGAATGAATAACAACAGACCGCAGGTAAACAATACGCAGATGAATAACAAATATTCCTGCCGCGGAGAGCCGTCCGTAACGCCCAGTATATCGGGCGAGAATTTCAGCAACCAAAATAACATCGACCCTGCCACCAAAAATAACAGCAGAACCACCCATAGCTGGAATGTAGTATTTTTAAATATTGTAAAAAAACGCGTCACTTCGGTGCACTCCGAACAGGAAGCTGATGGTAGTTTTATCAGTTAAGGAAAATCAGACACCGGAAAAAATTTACCGATTCACAGGTAATGAATAATTGAGAGTTTATTTCGCCGCAGGGCAAATAGTCATAAACCAGGGGGGGGTGTTGTCACCGGGAACACACATGACAACCTGCGGTGATGCAGACTGTCCTGCCTGCTCAGCAGCGACAGCCATTGCCAGCCAGGGTGAAACACACCCAGTCAGGCCGGTTTTTAAATCGATATCGCACGGCTGCCCAGCTGCAGGGAAACGAACGCCTGCTCCCGATAGCAAAGATGTGGCTTCATTGCTGACTCCCGTGCCCGTCAGCCAGACATGTTTAATCTCTTCGGGGGTAGTTTTTCCCCAGTCAACTGCCTGCAAAAGTGCACGATTAAAGCTCTGCGCACCCTTCACTTGTTCGGGCCGGTGGATCTCAGCCACGATGTCACGAGCGGCTTCTGGTGTATCAGATGCGCTCATCAGTAACGCAACTGCCGCCTCCCCGATACCATCGGTCATTTTATCCGAGAGATTCAAGGCGATGACCAGTAAGTGCTGCATCATCTCCGGTTGATCCAGCCAGGCATCGACGACCTGCAATCCTTCTCCAGGGACAAAAGTCATATTGAAGGGGAAACCTGGACATCCCTTCACAAATTCTTGCAATACGCGGCGTTCTTCTGGTGAAACGGATATATCCGGGCTGAACTGAAACAACACCGACAGGGAAGCCTTCTGAGGGAGACGCTGAAATGCACTCTGTAACGAAGCCTCTGTCAGCAACAAATGTATCCGTTCTTTCACTCTGTCCTGCACAGGCATTGCGACATCGCTGAAACTGGCCTGATGAATAAGAATTTCGCCCGTTTCATCAACCTGTGACGGCAGCGTAATACCGTCAGGCATCAGCAGTTGCTGTGAAACGGACTCAGCCGAAATAACATGTGGCAGGTGAACAACCTGCCCCAGCATGGCGAGACTACGTTGGCCGTTGTGAATATCCTGGGCAAGGTCCCACTCCCTGGCCCTGTCCCAGCCATCAGCGAGCCATTCACCAGCAAGGTAAACCAGCCAGCGAAGTGCGACAATAATGCCCCCGACCGCCATCGGAAATCCCAGAAAGCAGAACCAGAACGTAGCTGTAAGGGTGGGTGCACCAACTGGCCAAAAATAGACTGTAACAAAGCCGCCGATCGCGATAAGGACAATCAGAAGTACCAGCCAGCGTTCAAAGGAGGGTGCTGCCCGCCGCTTTGCAGGGCCGGGAATGCAGGAGAGGTCAACAGGCATCATTTACTCGTGGTTGCGTTACCTAAAGAAGTGATCAGAGTGCATCCACAGGTACATTTGTATCCGTGAAACGCAACTGGTAGGCCATTATCCTTAATTGTCGGATGCCCTTCGGCGATAAAAGAGGGGCTGTGACCTAAGATTGGGCAAATGACCGGGTCGTCTTTACGAGCCACACCAATGCCAGCAAATTTCATTTTTTTTGAGCCGTCAATAACCTGACCGCCGCCGGTGGTTTTATCACCGATACGAATGATACCTTTCATCTTGCTTCCCTGTGATGAGTGGATGGTTTCTTGAAAAGATTTCGCCAAGGATGTTTTGGATTACGAGTAGCATCAACCAGATAAGGATCATCTTTATCAATCTGGCACTGTGACTCAATATTTTCAGGCCAGACGGGTACCCTGCTTGTCACCATAGCCAGATAGCGCGGAATACTGAAAATAAACGCCAGCACAAACAGGAATGGAAACAGAAATAACGGCGCACCGTTAAATCCTGATAGTAAACAGAGCAGACCAAAGCGATAACCTTCACGCTTTTTAGCTATGGGGAGACAAAAATCAACCACGCCAATCACTGACTCAGGCCCCTCTTCCATATAGCGGCGGACAAACTCCCAGTGCCTTTCAAGTTGTTTTCTGTCTGAATGCGTGGCGGGCAGACAGAAGGTGTCAATCACGGTTTCATTATCATCTGCCAGCACATGCCCGCTAATGTAATAGTCTTTATTGGAGTCTTTTCTGTGGCTTAACCCGGAAGTGAAAAATACCCTATCCCAGGGAACGCTGTAGGTTGAACCATTCAGTCTGAAAACATGCACCAGCCTGTTTTTTCTGTCAAAACGAACGGGGTAGTGTGTCCATGCAAACCATTCAGTTTTAAGGACTTTGAATGTCATTATTATTGTTGGAATACAAATCACACTCATCGATAGAAACATTTTTTCACTGGTAGAAAATTTCCAGTCAATATAAGGAACACTTCTTACCAGCACGTTAAAATAAAGCAGTGAAAAGCAAAAAAAACCGAATGCAGCGACAAATCCACCGAAACCCTTCGCTGAGAAATATTTATCAACCAGCTCAAGATAATGGGAATTAAGTGTTATCACTTTCATATCAGAAATTATGGATTGCCCATCGATCTCAGCTGTTTTTTGTTGCTTAAGCTGATACTTTAATTCTTCATCATTAAGAGATCGATTTAATTTAAACTTAGGAAAAAGACCGTAATAATCCATTTACCCCCTACCCTCCCAACGTCATCTTAATTTCGTCCATTTCTATGACACCTTTCATCTTTATTCCCTGTTATTTGTTGATGATTTCCTGAAAAGATTTCGCCATGGATGTTTTGGATTACGAGAAGCATCAACCAGATAAGGATCATCTTTATCAACCTGACACTGCAACTCAATACTCTCAGGCCAGACGGGTACCCTGCTTGTCACCATGGCCAGATAGCGCGGAATGCTAAAAATAAACGCCAGCACAAACAGGAACGGAAAAAAAATAATGGCGCACCGTTAAACCCTGATAATAAATAGAGCAGACTAGAGCGATAACCTTCACGCTTTTTAGCTATGGGCAGACAAAAATCAACCACACCAATTACTGACTCAGGCCCTTCTTCCATATAGCGGCGGACAAACTCCCAGTGCCTTTCAAGTTGTTTTCTGTCTGAATGCGTGGCGGGCAGACAGAAGGTGTCAATCACGGTTTCGCCATCATCTGCCAGCACATGTCCGCTGATGTAATAGTCTTTATTGGCATCTTTTCTGTGGCTTAACCCGGAAGTGAAAAATACGCTATTCCAGGGAACACTGTAGGTTGAACCATTCAGTCTGAAAACATGCACCAGCCTGTTTTTTCTGTCAAAACGAACGGGGTAGTGTGTCCAGGCAAACCATTCAGTTTTTAGAACTTTAAATGTCATAATTATGCTCGGAATACAAAGTAAGCTCATCGACAAAAGCATTTTTTCACTGCCCGAAATCGTCCACCTTAGATAAGGAACTGTGCCAATAAGTACTGTCAAGTACAACAGTGAAAATCCAAAAAAACTAACTACACCGATCAGACTAAGAAACCCTTTCACTGAGAAATACTTATCCACCAGCTCAAGGTAATGAGAGTTCACAGAGATAATTTTAGCATCAGGCACTATTGACTGGCCATTAAGCTCAGTAACACTCGTTTGTTTTAACTGACATTCTCTTTCAACATCATTAAGAGAACGATTAAGTTTAAACTTAGGTAGAAGCCCGTAATAATCCATTTTATCCTTCCACTCCCAGAGCTAACTTAAGTTCATCCATTTCAATGACACCTTTCATCTTGATTCCCTATGATGAGTGGATGGTTTCTTGAAGAGATTTCGCCATGGATGTTTTGGATTACGAGAAGCATCAACCAGATAGGGATCATCTTTGTCAACCTGACACTGCAACTCAATACTCTCAGGCCAGACGGGCACTCTGCTTGTCACCATGGCCAGATAGCGCGGAATGCTGAAAATAAACGCCAGCACAAACAGGAACGGAAACAGAAATAACGGCGCACCGTTAAACCCTGATAATAAACAGAGCAGACCAAAGCGATAACCTTCACGCTTTTTAGCTATGGGAAGACAAAAATCAACCACGCCAACCACTGAATCAGGCCCCTCTTCCATATAGCGGCGGACAAACTCCCAGTGCCTTTCAAGTTGTTTTCTGTCTGAATGCGTGGCGGGCAGACAGAAGGTGTCAATCACGGTTTCGCCATCATCTGCCAGCACATGCCCGCTGATGTAATAGTCTTTATTGGCATCTTTTCTGTGGTTCAACCCGGAAGTGAAAAATACGCTATCCCAGGGAACGCTGTAGGTTGAACCATTTAATCGGGAAACATGTACTAGCCTATTTTTCCTGTCAAAACGAACGGGGTAGTGTGTCCAGGCAAACCATTCTGATTTTAATAAAATTAACATCCAAATTGCCATTAGACAACTTGGAATAAAAACAATTAAAAAAAATACAACATCATTAAGAGAGATGTAATTCGAATCAAAAAAACAAAAAAAAGTCACTAATGTTATAACAAATAACATACTTGAAAATCCAAAAAAAGCAACCAGACTCCCTAATCCTTTCGAAGAGTAATATTTATCGACCATTTCAAGGAAATTAGAATTCATTGAAATAACTTTAGCATCCGGCATAATTGATTGGCAATTTATGACATCACCATTATTTAACTGGTATTTTATTTCAGCTTCATTAAGCGGGCGATTTAGCTTAAACTTTGGAAAAAGTCCGTAATAGTCCATGTTACCCCTCAACATCCAACGCTAGTTTAAGTTCATCCATTTCCATTTTCATGGTTGGCCATATAGGGAGATCAATCGCCTCTCTAGCCTTGTATTTTTCCTGTTCTTTTTTGAGGCCAACTGTATCTACAGGTATTCTACGCCATAAGCATTGGACCAACCATTTTTGAATATTATCGCGATTCTGAAACGCCAGATAAATAGCTGTACCTATTAAAATCGTAACTGCGATTAGAGTACCTAACACAGGTATAGCCCAAATAACAGCAATAGTAAGCCACAACCCTGCTAATCCTGAAAAAAAATATGCAGCGGCAAGCCCACGATGGCCTTTATATATTTCATCCCCAAAGTGATAAAAATCATACCCCATAGCAATCACCCCAGCCACTACCCCTAATGCTTTCCCCGCATAGCCAACCCATCGAAGAAAGGTTTCAGAACTGAAAACTCGTAGCCTTGATGCAGCACTGGTAAATAGCCTAAATTGTTTTATACCCGTTTCAATGATGCCTAATGTAGTGCTTCCAAGGCCAATAACCCCTGCCCAAAATCGGGAGTGCGCTTCTTTTTGATCGGCAGTCAGTGTTTTTTTATTGTGGATATCAGCAGAAATAAAAAGTGCAGCAACCTGAAGTACTCCAGAAAATACGCCCAATGTAAACGGCATTGCCTCCCCGACTTTTCTGACTCCGCGCTGGACTGCGCCTTGCCAGCGGCTGAATTGCTGTGCTTCAACATCAGCCGACGTTCGGAGTAATTTACTCACTGCAATCGTGCGCTCTTTAGGTGGCAATGCTGCCATCTCGTGAACTTTGTCGATATCAACCATAACCAGAAATTTTTTTGTTTCCTCAGCTTCTATTGGTAATCCGTCAACCCTGAGTCGTCTCAGTTCTCGCCTGACATGATGCCGTAAGCTGTCTTTATTTGCTTTGCTATCAAGTCCACTTTCTTTAGCCAGCTGGGTAACAACTTCAGAAACAAATTCTTTATATTTACCTGTTTTTTCTAAAGGAACCAAGGCCCTATCTGTCATTGCTCCCATGGCGACTAAACAACCATATACTTTGTTTGACTCCAGTGCCTGAGTAATTTTTCTGGTCAGGATTCCTGAGAGCAATCCGATGAATATTCCCGCCACACCGGCTGCATTATCACGCATTTTTTCGATGCCATCTTTGTACGCATCGGCTATCCCATTCCAGGGAATAGTAAACCAGTCTGAAAAACCCTCAGTTGCTTCAACTAACTTTTCAGCCAAAACATCCTGATTCAATATAAGCGCCCGAGCTAATATGTTCGTTACATCTGTCGGTGTACCCGATAGTAACTCGTTGAAGTGTCGGGACACTCCAACCTTATCCTGCATGCCAGCAATGCAGTAATTAAGCGTCTGGATATATTCAATACCACTTTTTAAATCTTTGGCATCAAAATTATGCTTAAAATACCCCAACAATACGCTGCCCTTTATCCAATCCAGATACATTTCAGTACGCGGACTAACGATACTTTCGTTATACTTTTTTAGAATTTGATTAAATTTCTTCTGAAAGCCTGTCACTTTTGAAGGATCATAATATTGCTCATACTCTGCCCACTTGCTGACTGCTTCAGGTTTCATTTTTCGATCGTTGATCGGGGCATACATATTATTATCTGGTACATCACTGTTGCCAGCATATCCAAATGGCCCATAAAGGGCATTCCGCTCTTGACTTTCGCTTTTTTCAATATAATCACGCTCAAACTGACGAATCATAGACTCTTTCAAACCTGTGATCGCAGATGCCAAAGCCAGTTCTCGTTGATAATCCTTTTTCTGGTAAACTTTCCCTTGTAATTCATAATCAATAATAGCGGATAAATCCTGTAATACCGCGGGAGGGTCCTGCAATACAACAATGGCACCTTTATGGGGATACAGTTTATTCGCAGTTTGTTGAATCATCGACCCTTCAAATATTGTGGCCAATTTCCATGGAGATCTTGACCACTTGGTCGCGTTGCTGCTTTTGCCTTTACTACTATACTCAGCGACAGTTTCCGTCAGTGCTGATATATCAACAACCTGTTCTGCCTTGCCCGTTTTAATCCATGCATCCATATCAAAGCGTTGCATATACTGGCTGCGATAAGTCGCATCTTCATGCCTTTTCCGCACCGCCGGGGTCCATTCTACTTCCGACCAACTTAACCAGAACACTCCGTTTTTCATACCTGCCGGTTTTACCGGGAGCGTAATCAGTGATGCACTCGCTAACTCTTCTGGCTGAGTAATACACGGTTTCACCTTTCCATTCACAATATCAAGTGGAACATCACCGTTTTGTGGCAATGGATAATAATACCCCTCACTTGTCGCAAAGTAATTTACCCAGCGTTTCCCGGACTCAGCCTAAATATAGAGAAAGCCCTCACGCAGCAAACGCCCTGTCCACGCCGTTTCGCCCTGTGCTTTTACTGGTACTTTTATATTGTCTGACAGATGGGGGAGCGTATCCTCACTTGCAACGATAGCCGGGCGAATAGGCAAAACAGGCAACCCATGACGAATACAGAATTTACAGCCTTTTTGTGTACTCATGTTAATTGTTCCATCCGGTATTATGGGATTGTGTTTAGGTCATATCAATCCAGTGATGTTCATCCCAGTGACTTGTCGCATCACGATAATAGTCGGGAGTCAGTCGGGCCAGATCCAGAAAGGCAACCATCTTTGGAGCCTTCCAGAATCCCTCACGCTGGGACAGTCCATGCAGCGCAAAGGCAATGCGATCTTCCTGAATAGATAATACGACGGAGCTCCACAATCGTGGGGCTCCCCATCTTCCCCCCCTCGCTGACAATCCCCCACGTCATACTTACCTTGCCGACCTTTCTCTCCGCTCACGCGGAATATCGCTGCGATTAGCACTTTCCAAACAGCGTTTTTAATGTATATTTATGCACGAATACCGCATATTGAATTACGCCACTGCCTTAACTCTCGTGTTTAACACCATGAAAACACCGCAATGACGCATATTTAACCAGGCAACAACTTCCGTTTCAGAAATGACTATGAATAAACAATCATCACAGCCCCGCGCCATTTATTACATCGTGGCACTGCAAATCTGGGAATACTTCAGCTTTTACGGCATGCGTGCCCTGCTGATCCTGTATCTCACCAATCAGCTCAAATTCGACGATACTCACGCCTACGCCCTGTTCAGCGCCTATTGTTCGCTGGTGTATGTCACCCCGATTCTGGGTGGCTACCTCGCCGACAAAGTACTCGGCAACCGCATGGCGGTGATGATCGGTGCCCTGCTGATGGCGCTTGGGCATCTGGTGCTGGGGGCCAGCGAGATCTCCCCGGCGTTCCTGTATCTGTCGCTGGCGATTATCGTCTGCGGTTACGGCCTGTTTAAATCCAACGTCAGTTGCCTGCTGGGTGAGCTGTATGCGACCGACGATCCGCGTCGCGACGGGGGCTTTTCGCTGCTGTACGCCGCGGGTAACGTCGGCTCTATCGTTGCCCCTATTGCCTGCGGCTATGTTCAGCAGGAGTACAGCTGGGCGATGGGCTTTGCGCTGGCGGCTATCGGCATGTTTGCCGGGTTGATTATCTTTATGTCCGGTAAGCGCCACTTCGCGCACACCACCGGGGTGAATAAAGAGCTGCTGTGCTCCACAAAGCTGATGATGCCTGTCTGGGCCTGGCTGTTAGTGCTGCTGATCACCGCCCCGATGCTGATCACGCTGTTGTTCTGGAAAGAGTGGGCGGTATACGCGCTGATTGCCGCCACCGTCGTTGGGCTGGCGGTGCTGTTAAGGATCTACCGTCAGGCCGAGACCCACGAGCAGCGCAAATCACTGCAGCTGATTGTGGTGATGACCTTCTTTAGCCTGCTGTTCTGGGCGTTCGCCCAGCAGGGCGGCAGCTCTATCAGCCTGTATATCGACCGTTTTGTTAACCGCGATGTGCTGGGGTATGCCGTACCCACCGCCATGTTCCAGTCGATTAACGCGTTTGCCGTCATGCTCTGCGGCATCGTACTGGCCTGGCTGGTAAAAGAGGGCGTCAGCGGCAACCGGACGGTCCGCCTGTGGGGTAAATTTGCCCTCGGGCTGGGTTTGATGAGTGCGGGCTTCTGCATTCTTACCTTAAGCGCGCACTGGTCTGCGGCGCACGGCCAATCCTCGATGCCGCTGATGGTGCTGGGTCTTGCGGTGATGGGCTTTGCAGAACTGTTTATTGATCCGGTGGCCATGTCGCAAATTACCCGTATTACCATCCCGGGCGTCACCGGCGTGCTGACGGGCATCTATATGCTGCTCTCCGGTGCGATTGCCAACTATCTCGCCGGTGTGATTGCCGACCAGACTTCGCAAGGGGAATTTGATGCCTCAGGGGCAATTAACTACAGCATCAATGCCTATATTGATGTCTTTAGTGCCATAACCTGGGGGGCATTAGCCTGTGTCGGCGCGGTGTTGGTCATCTGGCTCTACCAGACCCTCAAAGTCAGAGCGCGTGGAGTGACGGCTTAATTTGATGTTCCTGCCTTAAGGCCCAACAAAACGCTTCTGCCGTTATGTTGGGCCGCTTAACGCTTTACGCCCTCCCCTCATAACCTGCTTTATTTTTGCACGAAAAAACCCAACCCTTAAAAGCCCATTAACAGCGCTATTACACGGCAAACACAATCCCAAAACACATTAATGAAACAATATTTCAATTTATTGCAAATAGTATTTCTTTTGTGATTCAGCTATCAGATAGTCACTTACCGTGAGTGTTAACATGCTGCTGTATTAATTCTATAACGTTAATAAAAAAGCATTAAATGATGTATAGCATCCTCAAGGAAAAATCATGGATATCTTGTTAGGGTTGGTCAAAACGCCTGCGGTAATTATTGCTATCGTGGCGTTCCTGGGTTTACTTTTTCAAAAAACATCAATTTCCCGATTAATAACAGGCACGGCCCTTTCTTTTATTGGATTCACCATGATAAAAGTGGGCGGCAGCATTTTAATGAAAGTGCTTACCGCATTCAGTTCACTGTTCTCTAAAGCCTTTGATATTGTGGGCGTGGTACCAAGCAACGAAGCAATTATGGCGGCGACCATCGATAAACTGGGTGCAACCGCCGCATTAATCCTGTTGTTCTCAATGATTTTAAACATCATTCTGGCACGTCTGACGCGCTTCAAATTTATTTATCTGTCATTGCATCTGGTTTTATTTATGGCGTTTGCATTAACTGCCGTACTGATGCAATTTGGCTTCAGTAATTATGAAATGGTTATTATCTCGTCGCTACTGATCGGGACCTATATGGCGGTTTCTCCATGGGTGCTTAACCGCTTTAGCCGTCAAATTATCGGTTCAGATGAGTACGCTATTTCTCACGCGGCGATCTCTTCTTATATTATTGGTTCTTACATGGGGAAATGGTTCGGTAATAAAAGTACCGATACCGAACACCTGAATATCAGCAATAAGTTCGATTTTATCCGTGAACCTAACATTGCGACCCTGCTCACCATGCTGGTGCTGCTGCTGATTTCTTGCATTTTTGCGACGACACCGCAGGTTAAAGATGCCATGACCCTGGTATATGGCGCAGGTGCAGGTGATAAGAATGTGGTGATCTTTGTTCTTGAGCAGTCGGCGATTTTTGCCTGCGGCCTGTATCTTGCTAAAGCGGGCGTGAATCTGTTTACCGCTGAGATCGTGCCTGCCTTTAAAGGCTTTGCCCGTGTCTTTGCGCCGGGTGCGGTTCCTGCTGTTGACGTGATGGTGCTGTTTACTAAAGCGCCAAACGCCACGCTGATTGGCTTCCTGATTAGCTTCGTGGTTGAACTGGTCTGTATCCTGATCTTCCCGGTGCTTGGCCTGCCTATTATTGTTCCAGGGATCATGGCAAGCTTCATCACAGGCGGTGCGGCAGCCATCTTCGGCAACGCCACTGGCGGGTTCCGCGGCGCGGTTATTGCCAGCGGCATCAACGGGTTACTATTGTGTGTACTGCCAGCACTGACGCTGCCTATCTTCTCGCAACTTGGTGCGCACGGTGTAACCTTTGCCGACCCGGACTTCACTATCCCGTCGCTGATTCTGGACTATATCCTCAGACTCTTCAGCTAATCTGAACCAGCACAACCTCAACCCGGCCTCAGCTTTCTGATGCCGGGTTTTCGCTTTTCTGCACTCATGGCGCCTGCTCTGCCTGGCACAACCCCGCACAGAAAGGGTATAATCCCGGCTATCTTTTGACTGGCTTTCGAAACGAACATGACAAAACTCACATTGCAGGAACAGATGCTCAAAGCTGGCTTAGTCAGCAGTAAAAAAGTGGCAAAGGTGCAGCGCACCGCCAAGAAGTCACGCGTGCAGGCTCGCGAAGCCCGTGAGGCGGTAGAAGAGAATAAAAAAGCGCAGATTGAGCGCGATAAAGAACTGAGCGAGCAGCAAAAGCAGGCCAGCCTGGCGAAAGAGTATAAGGCTCAGATCAAGCAACTCATTGAGATGAACCGGGTTATAATCGCCAGAGGCGATATCGGTTTTAACTTCACCGATAACAATCTGATTAAAAAAATCTACGTCGATAAGCAGACGCAAACGCAACTGATCAACGGCCGTCTGGCCATCGCGCGTCTGGCGACTGAAGCTGGCCGCGAGAGCGAATACGCCGTCATCCCGGCGGTGGTCGCCAGCAAAATTGCCCAGCGTGATGCGAGCTATATCGTGTTGAGCAGCGAGTTGAGTCAGGAAGCGCAGGACGAAGACGATCCGTATGCCGATTTTGTCGTGCCGGATGATTTGATGTGGTAAGCCAGCAATTCAAGGGCTGATATCAGCCCTGTTTTACTGTGTTCCGTTATTGCGTCATGCTTAATATGGTGCGGATATTACGCGCACTGGTGGCGATAATATCAATCGCGCCGGTGCGTAACGCCCCCATAATCGACATCGCTTTGGTGTTTTCGGCGGCAATGGCGATGACACAGGGGATCTGCCGCAGCTCTTCTACGCTCAGCCCAATCACCCGGTCGTCCATCACCGTATTCACGTGCTTGCCCTGGGCATTAAAAAAGTCATAGCCCGCAATGTCCCCGGTGACGCCTTGATGCAGACTGGCATCGTTAATCTCCTGGGGGGTAAACCAACCCAGCTTCACCATATAGCTGTTTTCATTCATATCGCCAATCCCCACCAGCGCGATATCCGCTTTGCGCGCCCGGTCGAGGGTATCTTTGATCGTGCCGTTACGCATCAACGCCGCTTTCAACTCGGGGTTTTCCACATAGGCAGGCGCATACAGCGACTCGCTGCTGCCGCCAAACTTTTTCGCCAGCAGACGGCTGATATGATCGGCGTTGATCACATCTCCGGTGCGGTGCGTTCCACCAATGCCGCAGATAAAGCGACAATCTTTGCCCTGAATCGGGCTGGTATATTCGGCAACTGCCGCCACGTTACGCCCCTGGCCTACCGTCACCACCATATTCTCGCGCAGGTTATTGGCCAGATAGCTGGAGACCAGCGCGGCAACCTGACGACGCTGCTCATCCTCATCATTATGATCGAGCGCAATTAAGGCCCGGCTGATGGGAAAGCGTTCCTGCATCTGCTTTTCAAGCTGGGTGCTAAATACCGGATGGTAACGGACATTAATTTCAACGATGCCCTCTTCCTTCGCGCGCTTTAACAGACGTCCGATCTTAATGCGTGAATAGCCAAACCGGTTGGCGATCTCCTCCTGAGTGACTTCATCGCAGTAGTAGGCAATGGCTATCTCGGTGAGTAGTTCAAAATCCTGAGACTGACTGGACTTATCCATGCGAGGCGAATTCTCCATTAAGAGGAAGGGATAATGGGGCAAAGTGTATCAGATATACGTCGTCATATAAAAAAGCCTGCTCTGCCATCGCATTGATGGCAGAGCCATTTTACTAGCGCTTGATGCTGTCAATTTTCAACATTCGGGCAATCACTTTATCCAGCTCCTGCTCTTCAAAAATGACCTTCCAGTCTGGCTTCACAATCTTCTCACGGCCATATTCCATGGCGATCATGCAGGCATCCGAGAACGGGTTAGTGGCGCGGAAGGCCACCGCAAGAGCAATCTGAATATGCCCGTACAGCATCGCTTTTGCCGCTTCTTCCGGCACCCCGCTGTGTTTTACCGTCTCATCCAGCGCTTCTTTCATAAAGGCGCCCACCATACAGGCCACGGTCTCGACCAGCGTCGGCTCCAGATAGGCCAGCTGTTTTACCGTCACCCAGTGAACCTGCTCAACCGGCCCGTACATGCAGCTGATGATGTTGCTTAACTCGGCTTTTTGCTGTTCGTTACCTGTCTCGTAAGAAGCGGCGACGTGCTGGATGGCGGCGATACCGCCAAAGGCATCCGCATGTTCTTCTTTGGTATAACGCTCAAGGAATACCGATGGATGGCAGGGGTGTGCCACCGCGTATTCGATGCCGTCACGCTGGGCAATCAGGTTCGCGTACGCCGCTGCCGGGTCGAGGGTCAGTAAAATCGCCCCTGACTTCATCTGCGGCACCACGGCTTCTGATACTTTACCCAGTACGATATCCGGCACCGCCAGAATCACGACATCGCTGACCGGCACCACAGACTGGGCGTCTGACAGCTCGCGTCCTTTTTCTGTGACCTGCTGCTGCGCTGCAGGGGAGTTTTCGCAATAGAAAACGTGGTAATCACTTTTCTGGAAATTGGCCGAAATGCGCATCCCCATTTTTCCGCCCGCGCCAATTACGGTAATTGTTTTTAATTCAGCAGACATGATGTGACTCCTTGGATAGTGTCGAGATAATGTTTGTAGAGGTTTGTTTATCAAGCAAATACTTCATATTGTGTGCCGTCCAGGCCGCTTCTGCCCGGCAGGTGCTTTCACCCTCGCCCTGCCAGGGCAGCCAGTGCTCAATAATCTGATTAATGCCGCAGGTGTGCGGCTGAAGATACTGGTAAATCTCATCGTAGCGCAGCAAACCTTCACCCAGCGGGGTGCCCGCCAGCGTAAAGCCAACCCAGCCGTCGCGGCGCGAAAAGGCAAAATCTTTGACGTGCCAGTTCAGAACGTACGGGGCGGTTTTTGCCACCACCTCCATCGGCGATTCCAGGCTGGCGACGCAGTTTGCCGGGTCGAGGCAAATCCCCACGAGTGGCGAATCAATGGCCTGCACCAGCGCGATATTGTCATCGGTCGGCACCTGCTCGTAGGTTTCAAAGCAGATAGCCACGCCCTGCTGCTCAAACGCGGGCAAAACGCTCTCCACATCGCGCTGCGCTTCACTGAGCGTTGGCCGGTAATCCGGGCTGTTGATCATGGTGCGCAGCAGAGTGCAGTTCAGCTCCCCGGCAATCGCGAGATAGCGCTGCAGATGCGCGGGTTTGACCCCTTTGGTGCCCAGTTCCAGCGTTATACCTGCGCGTTCCGCCTGCGCAACCAGCCGCGCCCGATCTCGGGATGACCAATCGGTAATTTGCGGGTAATCACAAATCTGAAACACGCTGGCCCCAAGCCGAGCGCTGTCTTCCAGCGCATCGAACAGGCTGAGGGTGGTCGGGGCTTTATCCGACAACTGCCAGAAATAAGCGTAGGTACTGAGTCCAATTTTCATGCGTGCTCCTTGTGATCTGCGGGGACGAGCAGGGCGAGGGCTTCATCCAGAATGGCGTTGACCGCGGCGGGCTGATGGGCAAAACGCCCAAGGAAAATCCCGTCAACGTGCGGCCAGAGCTGGGACAGCAGGCCAGGGCCAGCACTGCCGCCATAAATCACCCGGTGATCGCCAGGCACAGACGACAGATGCGCCCGCAGCCCGGAACAGACGGACTGGATATACTCGCTGGATGCCGGTTTCGGTGCGCCAATCGCCCACTGCGGCTCCCAGGCAAAAATCAAATCACCGCTCAGGGTGTGCTCACGCAGGTAATCAACAATGACGTTGGCTTCTGCAATCGCAAACGCGGTGGCGCGTTGATCAGACATTTTTTCTGCCTCGCCGAGGCAAATCACCGGCGTTAAGCCATGGTCGAGCGCCATTTGTACTTTGCGACAAATCATGGTTTCGTCTTCATGGAAATGACGACGGCGCTCGGCATGGCCGATTTCGACAAAGGTGCAGCCCATTTCGCTGACCTGTTCAGCGCTGTTTTCACCGGTCCATGCGCCCGCCGGGGCCGGAGCGATATTTTGCGCGCCCACCTGCATCGCCGTGTTGCTAAAGGCGCGCAGGGTGGCGTCGATAGTGGGTGCGGACGGGAAGGTAAAGAGTGTAGTGTTCGGATACTGCTGCAAGAGCGGATGCTGGCGCACAATTTCTGCGACTTCGCGGCTCCATTCCAGCGTTTGCTGGTAACCAAAATAGGTTTTCAGGCTTACGCCGAGGGTCAGATTGACTGACATGTGGCCCCCTCTTTCTCGCGGTTTGCAGCAGAGGTCAGACACTGCCCCAGCGCGGTCACGATCAGGGCCAGAGAAACAGCGCCGGCATCTGGCGTTCCAAGACTGCGTTCTGCAAGCGGTCGCGCACGGCCCATTTTAGGCACAAGATGCGCTGTCTCTTTGGCACAGCGATCGGCGTGGCGAGCCGCGCAGTCCCAGGCCAGAGCCAGCGTTTTGCCGTCGTTAACCTCGCTGAGCAGCGTTTCGCTAAACGGCAGCAGCACATCGACCAGCGTTTTATCCCCGAGCTTCGCTTTGCCAAAATGCATCACGCCGTGAGCCGCATCGTTCACCGCTTTGGCCACACTCGCGGCATCCGGGCGCTGCTGGTTGCCGATCCCGGTTCCGAGGGTATTTAAAATCACGCCCCAGATAGCACCGGACGTTCCACCGGCTTTGTCCGCCCAGGCATCGGCGGCCTGCTGCAGGACGGTACCCGCCCCCGCACCCAGCGACAAACAGTAGTGCGCCCTGTCGCGGGCCGCGCGAACGCCGCGCTCCATGCCAATACCGTGGTCGCCATCACCAGCAACCGCATCGATCCGCCCCAGCTCTGCAGCATGCTCAATCACCACGTCGGCCAGCGCATCAACCATCGCGACCACCAAAATAGCCGCTTCGCGGGATTGGGTTGAGCCCTCAGGCAGGGTTTGCTGCTGACATTCGCCGTCAACGATGACCTGCAACGGTGCGGCGAAAATCACGGAGCCTTTTTTAAACGCCGGGCTGTAGGCGGGTGCCATCCACAGCGCCTCCAGCTCTTCGGTAAACCAGGCCAGGGTTAGGGATAAGCCAGCCATATTAAAGCTGGTGACAAACTCGCCTACCTGGATATCAGCCAGCACAATGCCCTGTGCCAGCAGTCGGCGTTGAATACCCTGCCACAGGACAAACAGTTCTTCATACTTCACCGACCCCAGACCATTTAAAATCGCGCCGACGCGTGCGCCGTTGATGCTCACGCCTGCGGGCAACTCATTGAGCAGCTGTTCAACCAGCATATCGGCCAGTTGATCCGCCGTCGGAACGGCGATCTCGCGAATACCGGGCTCACCGTGAATGCCCATCCCGAAGCCCATGCAGCCTTCCGGGACGCTAAACAGCGGCTGTTCCGCACCTGGCAGCGTACAGCCGGAAAACGCCACGCCGATGGTGCGGGTGCGGGCATTGGCTTCCCGGGCAACGGTCAGCACCTGATCCAGTGAGTCGCCCCGCTCGGCTGCGGCAGCGGCGGCTTTAAACACCACCAAATCCCCCGCCACGCCGCGGCGCTTTTCACTTTCTTCCCGCGAAGCGCTGGTAATGTCATCGGTCACGGCTATCAGCTCACAGGGGATTCCCTCGGCGATCAAACGTTCCCGCGCCAGGCCAAAGTGCAGCACATCACCGGCATAATTACCGAAGGCCAGCAGCACCCCGGCACCGTTATTGACGGCCCGTGCCACAGAGCAGATCTGCTGTGCCGAAGGCGAAGCAAACAAATTCCCCATCGCCGCCCCGTGGGCCAGCCCCTGACCTACCAGCCCGGCAAACGCCGGGTAATGGCCGGACCCGCCGCCGATCACAATGGCGACCGTGTTGTGCTGACTCTGGGTGTTACGCACCACCCCACCGGGGACCTGACGCACAATTTCAGCATTGGCACTGACAAAACCCGCCACCATCTCTTTGGCAAACTCAGAGGGATCATTTACCAGCCATGTCATATTAGTGCTCTCCTGCTCGGTTCAAATTCACATCTTTCGCGGCCCGGGTATGCGGGATACGGCTTAAGACCAGCATCAACAGCGCAGACAACAGCATAAATCCGCCAACCACCATCATCGGGGCCAGGTAACTGTGGGTTGCGTCATGCAACGCACCGGTAATAAAGCCCGCCGAGAACCCGGCCACGTTGCCGAGGGTATTGATTAGCGCCACTGCCGCCGCAGCCGATGCGCCAGACAAGAACTGCGTCGGTAAGGTCCAGAAATTCGGTAAGGCGGCGAAAATGGCGCTGGCGGTAAGCGAGATCACCACCATGGTGGCAAACGGCGTCTCCATAAACAGCGCCACAGGGACGGTGACGGCACCCACTAAGGCCGGGATCGCAATATGCCAGGTTTTGCAGCCGCGACGGGAGACATCCCGCGACCAGAAGTACATCACTATCGCCGCCACCAGATAAGGTGCACCGGTAATCAGTCCTTTCTCCATCACCCCAAAGGTGACGTTAAACTGGCTCTGGAAACCGCCAACAATAGTCGGCAGGAAGAAGGCCAGCGCATACAGTCCGTAGACAAAGCCGAAGTAGATCAGGCACAGCACCCACACCCGGGCGTTGGACAGCACCAGCCGCAGGCTGTGGTTAGCCGCGTGAGATTTCTGCGCGTCTTCTCGCGCCAGTTCGGTATTGAGCCAGTTTTTTTCTTCGTCGGTCAGCCATTTCGCGTCGCTCGGTTTATCAATCAGATAGAACCAGGCGATAAAGCCGACCACGATCGCAGGCAGCGATACGCCGAGGAACATCACGCGCCAGCCTTCAAGCCCGAACAGCCCATGCTGGTTGATAAACCAGGCGGCCAGCGGTGCCCCAAAGACCACGGTCAGCGGCTGGGCCAGGTAGAACAGCGCAAGGATTTTGCTGCGATGACGCGCAGGCACCCAGGCACTTAGGAAGAAAATAGCCCCAGGGAAGAAACCGGCCTCTGCCACCCCCAACAGGAAGCGCAGAATATACAGCCCTTCGATATTGCTCACCCAGGTGAACAGCAACGACACCACGCCCCAGGAGACCATGATCCGCGCCAGCCAGCGGCGAGCGCCGTAGCGATGCAGCGCCAGGTTGCTGGGGACTTCGAGGAGAATATAACCAATAAAGAAAATGCCGGAAGCCAGGCCGAACTGGGCAACCTGCAGCCCAAGGTCCTGCATCATGCCGTTTGGCCCCGCGAACGAGATGGCCGTTCGGTCGAGGAAGTTAATAAAGAACATCAGCGCAACAAAGGGTACGAGACGGATAGAGATCTTTCTAATTGCTGACTTTTCGACGTCAGGCACGGCATTCAGGTGAGTAGGGGTCACAGTGTCTCTCCTTCCAGGTAACGCATTACCGGTGGGATCAGAGGGTAAATGTTGTTTTGCATAATTCGCATTTATGAATACGCAACCTTTCATATCTTGCAATGCTGGTTGTTCACATTCTTGCTACATGACAAATGAACATTAACAGCTCATAAGATTTGTGCATATGGTCATCAAATGAAAATGTGATCACCCTCAAAATGTCTTTTTATCACCGTCACAGCACCCTTACAGGGTCAAAAATGGCTCATATCGCAAATTTAAACTGTTCATATGAAAACATGTTGAACTTATGTTTAAGAGAAGCTATTTTTTTCTTAGGCAAATTTCGTTCATATGATTACTTGTCGTTCATATGAACAGTAATCCCCTGACTATCCTGATGTGAGGTAACCACGATGTTAACAATTGCGATTGGTGCTGATGACGCTGCGACAGAGCTGAGAAATCTGGTGAAGTCCCATCTGCAGGCAAAAGGTATCGAAGTCATCGACTTCAGCCACGATATTGACGACAACCAGCGGATCTACCCCGATATCGCGTTTAATCTCGCCAGCAAAATTGGCGACGGCACCTATCCGCGCGGGATCCTGCTCTGCGGGACGGGGATCGGGATGGCCATCGTTGCCAACAAAGTCCCCGGCGTGCGCGCTGCCCAGTGTCACGATACTTATTCCGCTGAACGTGCGCGTAAGAGTAACGATGCGCAGGTCATCACCCTCGGTGCCCGCGTAATTGGCCCGGAGCTGGCAAAAAACATTATTGATGTCTGGCTGGCGGCCGAATTTGAAGGGGGACGCTCTGCGCCGAAAGTCGACAAAATCAGCTATTACGAAAAATTAGGTAAACCGGCATAACCCCGACAGCGGCTTAATCTCTGTTCTTGAGAAGGATAAAGATCATGAGTCAGTTAGATGAACTCAAACGCATCACCACCGTTGTGGCTGACAGCGGCGATATTGAAGCGGTACGCCGCTTTCAACCGCAGGACGCGACCACCAACCCTTCGCTGATCCTGAAAGCAGCAGCAATCCCGCAGTATCAATCGCTGATTGACGATGCGCTGGACTATGCCCTGACGCAAGGGGGGTCACAGGAGACGCAGATCATCAACGCCAGCGACAAACTGGCGGTCAATATTGGCCTCGAGCTACTTCGCCAGGTGCCTGGACGCGTGTCGACAGAAGTGGATGCCCGCCTCTCATTCGACCGTGGGCTGTGCGTGGCAAAAGCGCGGAAACTGATCCGTTTGTATCAGCAGCACGGGATTGATAAGTCGCGGATCCTGATCAAACTGGCCGCCACCTGGCAGGGGATTCGCGCTGCTGAGGAGCTGGAGCGGGAAGGCATCAACTGTAATTTAACCCTGCTGTTCTCGTTTGCGCAGGCCCGCGCCTGCGCCGAAGCCGGGGCTTTTTTGATTTCGCCTTTTGTCGGACGGATCTACGACTGGTATCAACAGCATCAGCCGCAGGAGGTCTATCAGCCGGAGAACGATCCGGGCGTGGTGTCAGTGCGTAACATCTACCACTTCTACAAAAAGCACGGCTATCCGACGGTGATCATGGGAGCCAGCTTCCGCAGAGTCGAACAGGTGCTGGCCCTGGCTGGCTGCGATCGCCTCACCATTTCGCCTCCCCTGCTTGCCGAGCTGGACGCAAACAGCGGCGAGATCGAACAGAAGCTGCGGGCCGATGCGCCAGCAGAAGTGCGCCCCTCGCCGTTAAGTGAAGCCGAGTTTAACTGGCAGCATCATCAGGATGCGATGGCGGTCGATAAGCTGGCGGAAGGTATTCGCCTGTTCGCGCAGGATCAGGAGAAGCTGGAAGCGATGCTCACCGCATGCTTAAACGAAAGAGCCCCAACTGCCCGCCTCACCGATGCAATGACCGCGAGCTGATGGGGTAAAATCAGGCCTGCATGTAGCAGGCCTGATGCGATGCCTTAACGCTCGCGGAACGCCTCCGCCTTCGCGCGCAGGATCGGTTTCAGCAGATAGGTCAGCACCGTTTTTTTGCCGGTAATAATATCCACCGACGCCACCATCCCCGGAATAATCAACAGCGGTTTTTCATCCGTGCCAAGGTGGTTTTTGTCGGTACGCAGACGGATGATATAGAAGCTTTTCCCGTCTTTGTCCGTCACCGTATCCGGGCTAATTTGTTCGAGCCTGCCCTTCAGCCCACCGTAGATCGTGTAGTCATAGGCGGTGAACTTGACCGTCGCTTCCAGTCCCGGTCGCAAAAACGCGATGTCCTGCGGACGAATTTTAGCTTCCACCAGCAGTTGATCGTCGAGCGGGACAATCTCCACCAGGTCATTACCCGGCTGGATCACGCCGCCGATGGTGTTCACCAGCAGCTGCTGGACCACGCCCCGCACCGGCGAGGTGACCAGGGTGCGGTTCACCCGGTCAGTGATGGCCTTGCCCGAGGCCTGAATTTTGCTGAGATCGGTGCGGGCTTCGTTGAGCTGCCCCAGCGCTTCGCTGCGGTAGCGGCCGCGGGTTTCGCCCACCTTACTCTCAATCTCTTTGATGGCAGCTTGCGCGCGCGGGATCGCCAGAATCACCGAGTCCAGCTGCCCCTGGGTTTCGACCACCCCACGACGCAGGCGCAGCATCTCCACTTTTGAAATCGCGCCTTTGGACACCAGCGGCTCAGACATATTGACCTCCTGCTGCTGCAGGGCCAGGCTACGACGGTACTGGTTGATTTTGCTCTGGAAGTCGAGCAACTCCTGCTGCTTCTGCACCAGTTGTTCGTCTAACCCGGACAGCTCGCTCTGAATGCGCTTGTTAACGCTGGCAAATAGCTCCAGTTCGCCGTTAGCGATATCCGGTGCCTGCTGAACGATCTCCGGCGTCAGGGTCAGCGACGTGGCATCGTCAAGCTGGGCAGTCAGCCGCAGGATCCGCGCCTGCAGCGCCAGCTTGTCGGCTTCGGTCTCCCCGGCGTTAGAGCGAAAGCGGGTATCATCCAGACGCAGCAGCGGCGCCCCGGCTTTGACCACTTCGCCTTCGTGGACGAAAACTTCAGCGACGATCCCCCCTTCGAGGTTTTGCACTTTTTGCAGCCGGGACGAGGGAATGGCTCGCCCTTCCCCGCGCGTCACCTCATCAATACGGGCCAGCGAGGCCCAGATAATCATCGCGATAAAGAAGGCGAAGATCGCCCACAGGGTCACGCGTACCACGCGTGGGGCGTCATCCAGCAGCGCGTTGTTGACCTCATTGGTGGTAAAAGGCGCGGGCTGTTTACCGCCCGACAGCCAGCTCATCAGACGGCTGAGCGCATTAACGATTCGCATGAATTTGTCCCTTCTTCAGCGCACTCATCACGCTCTCTTTCGGGCCGTCGGCAATGATTTTGCCGTTGTCGACGATAATCAGACGGTCCACCAGCGCCAGCAATGACGCGCGATGGGTCACCATCAGCAGCGTTTTGTTGGCAATCACCGGTGCCAGCGCCTTTTTGATCAGATCTTCGCTGGTGTTATCCATCGAACTGGTGGGTTCGTCCATCAACAGCACCGGGGGATCGAGCAGCAGCGCGCGCGCCAGCGCCACGGCCTGCCGCTGGCCACCGGAGAGACTCATTCCCCGCTCGCCCACCTGCATGTTGTAGCCGGACGGATGGCGACGGGCAAACTCGTGAACCCCGGTCAGAGTGGCGGCTCGCAGCATGGTTTCATCGTCCACGTAGCTGGCACCGTACACCAGGTTTTCGCGCAGGGTGCCGCTGAACAGGTGAATATCCTGCGGGGCATAGCCGATGTTATGGCGCAGGTCGTGAACATCCAGCTGGCGAAGATCAATCCCGTCGATCAGCACATTGCCGCCGTCAGGCTGGTAAAAACCGACCAGCAGTTTCGCCAGCGAGCTTTTACCAGAACCGCTGCGCCCGATAATCCCCACCTTCTCGCCGGGTTGGATCGTCAGCGAGACGTTGGTGAGCGAGGTGTACTGGTTACCCGGATAACAGAACGTCACGTCGCGCAACTCGATGGCCCCGGAGAGGGTTTCGCGCTTCAACGGCACTTCGCCGTCCTGCACTTCCTGCTCCAGATCCATCATTCTGTCGATGGTCGCTTTGGTCATGCGCGCGCGCTGGTAGCGGGTAATCAGGCTGCACAGCTGGCCGATGGGCATCATGGCGCGACGGTGCAGCAGGTAGCAGGCAATCAGCCCGCCCATGCTCAGGTTGCCGCCAATAATGATGTATACCCCGGCGACGATAATCGCCACGCCGCTGGCCTGCTGCAGCCATGAGGTAAAGTTCACCGCCACACTGGAGAGCGATTTGACCCGCAGTTCCAGCTTACTGAGCTGACCGGTGAGGTGCTCCCACTGATACTGGCGCTCGCTCTGGGCGTTATTAATCTTGATGGCGTCAAGGCCGGTCAGGGTTTCGACCAGCATCGCCTGGCGTTCGTTAGACAACTGGTAGGTTTTTTTGACCCGCGACATCAGCGGCCGCTGGATAAGCCAGTTCACCCCCAGCGCCAGCGGATAGCAAAGCACCGGGATCCACACCAGCGGGCCACCGATCACCGCGATCACCACCAGAATCAGCAGCGTAAAGGGGAAATCGATAAAGGCCGTCAGGGTCAGCGACGAGAGGAACTCCCGGATCGACTGGAACTCCTGGAAGTTCTGCGCAAAGCTGCCCACCCGCGGCGGACGCAGCTTCATTTTCATCCCCAGCAGCCGCTCGAACAGGGCCGAGGAGACCACCAGATCGGTTTTTTTACCCGCCAGATCGAGGCACATCCCGCGCAGAATTTTCAGCACAAAGTCGAACACGTAGGCAATCAGGATACCGACCGACATCACCCACAGGGTGGCAGTGGCCTGGTTTGGCACCACCCGGTCGTAGACGTTCATCACAAACAGTGGGGCGCCGAGCGCCACCAGGTTGACCAGGAAACTGGCCACCACTGCATCAAGATACAGGGCTTTCGACAGCTTCAGGGTGTCCTGAAACCAGGCTTTGGTGCGCGGCAGCGTCGCCGTCGGCTGGGCATCGAATTCATGTTCCGGCGAGATAAAAATCGCCCTGCCGCTGTAATGCTCCGCCAGCGTCTCAGGGGAGAGCGTAATTTCGCCGCCTTCGGTTTCGCTCGGCAGCAGACGCGCCTGCTGCTCTGCATCCCAGCCAATCAGCACCGCCGTCTGGTCGTTTTTCAGCAGCAGAATAGCGGGCAGCGACAGCGCGGTAATGTGCTCCAGCGGACGCTGCACAACGCGCGCCTTGAGCCCTGCCCGCCCGGCGGCGCGCGGGAAAGCGTCCAGCGTCAGGGTGTGGGATCCCAGCGGCAGCCCCGTCGTCAGGACATTGCGGCTGGTGGCAATATTATGCAGTTTGCAGACGATCATCAGCGCATCGAGCAGCGGGTCGTCATGCATTTGCCGGGGATCCTGTCTGAGCGGAGCCTGCGGAGGTGTGTCGGCGCGATCCGCGGCGGTAATATCAGGCGTCATTCTGTGCCTCAGTGTTCTGCAGACCGGGGCCGCAGATAAAAAAAGAGAGGGGCGTTACCGGAACCGGAAACACCCCCGTCAGCCTTCGAAGGGCCTATTTTAACTCAGGCAGCTCGGCCTGCACACGCTGCGCCTGATCGAGCGGCTGCGCGGCTGATGGCGCCTGAATGTTCAGGCTTTTAAGCAACTCGCCGGTGCGGGCGCTGATACGGTAGGTAGTGAACATATCGACAAACTGCAGTTCAACGTAGCGGCGCTGAGCGCTGAACACTTCGTTTTCGCTGTCCAGCATATCGAGCAAGGTACGGTCGCCGAGGCTGAACTGCTCCTGGTACGCGCTGCGCACTTTCACGCTGCGATCGGCATACTCTTTAGCGATCGGCACCTGCTGCCCGGCGTTGTTGAGGGCGTTCCAGGCCAGCCGCAGCTCTTCGTTCAGCTGGCGCTGGGCGTTGTTTTTCACATCCTGTGCTTCTTTCATTTTGTAGGCATAGGAGGTGAGGATCGCCTGATCGCTGCCGCCGTTATACAGGTTGTAGCGCATGCGCACCATTGCCTGCCACTCCTGGCTATGCCCGCGCGTGCCGTCGATGTTGTTGTCCATCGTGCGGCCCACTTCTACGTTCACATCCGGGTAAAAGCGCGATTTTGCCGCCTCGTACTGCTGGCGGGTGGCTTCCACGTCGGCATCGGCCTGTTTTAGCAACGGGCTGTTATTCTGCATCACGGTACGCGCTGCCGCAAGCGTAGCCGGAACCGCGATCTTCGCCGGCATCACCAGCGTGTCGGCTTCTTTACCGGTGACGCTTTCATAGTTGGCGCGGGAGTCTTCAAGATTGGTTTGCTCGGTCAGCAGGTTGTTGCGCGCCTGCGCCAGACGGGCTTCGGCCTGGTCGAAGTCGGCCTGACGCCCCACGCCCTGTTCGGTGCGCAGACGGATTTGATCGAACACCCGCTGGTGGTTCTTCAGGTTATCTTCGGCAAGGGACACCATCTGCTGGCGCATCAGCACATCGAGATAGCTCTGGATCGCCTTCAGGGCGGTATTTTCGCTGGTATTCAGCACCGTCCAGGCGCGGGAGTTGACCGTTGCTTTCTGGCGGTCGACTTCACTGCTGGTGGCAAAACCGTTAAACACGTTCTGGCGCAAATTGATGGCGGACTCGCTGCGGTGCAGGTCGCGCAGATGATCGCCTGCCGCGCGGGTGCTGGCGTTATCCGTCTGTTCCCAGCCGGTGCCGGCGGTGAGATCCAGCGTCGGCAGGTAGCCCCCTTTGGCGGCGCGCAGATCCTGATCGGCGGAATAACGGCTGTTGACCGTAGCGTTTACTTCCGGGTGCCACAGCAGGCTGTCTTTTACCGCCTGCTCAATGGTCGTTGCCTGGCTCTGTGTTGCCACCAGCGCCAGCGCTGCACCCATAAAAATTTGACTGTACTGTTTCATGTTGTCGTTTTTTCCTTCATATCCCTTGATTGTTGGTCAATATCCACCAGAGAAAATCCCATTCGACCGAGGGGAAAATGCATCCTGCGATTTTTACGATCGGACGTTTTCCGTCGTCTGACCTGAAATGATGGTGCGATTGTCCGCCGCGCAGTCTCCTGCGCGGCGACCGGTCAGGAAATCTCTTCCGGTTTGGCGATCAGGCTATCCACCATTGCTTCATGACCCGCATCGTAGCTGTCTGTCCCTACCGTCTCACCGCCTTCGGCAGCAACGTGGGCGACCTCCGCCGGTCCGTCAGCGCTTTCGCTCTGCGGCCCCGCCTGGATCAGGCTGCTGAGATCGTTATGTTCTTCGTCATGGATGAGGTCGTTGAAGTCCAGCTGTTGATCCTGCTCTTCCCCTGACAGCGTGCTGCTGGCGCTCTCCATCTTCACCGTCTGTGTGTCATCGGAACGTTGCTCAGGATCGACAGCCGTGGTGCTGAACATCAGGTTATCGTCATCAATTAACGACGCGCTGTGTGGCCCGGTGTCCGTACTGTGGTTATCGGTATGTGCGTCATCGACACTGTGGCTGGACGCCAGGGCAATGTCATCGTCGTGATCTAACGCACTGTCACCGGCATGATGTTCGCTGACCTGGGTTCCGCCCTTCTCGCCATCAAAGGTAAATTCGCTGTCGTGATGATCGGATGCCGTGGAGTCCACCTTCAGGGTGATATCGTCGAAATCCCCCTTCGCCCCCGGGAACTCGGCGCTGACCTGGCCGGTGTAGTGGGTGGTGTCGTTATCAAAGGTCAGGACGTAGACCTTATTCACCGCGTCATAGGTGGCGCTGACGTGGTTGCCGGTAAAGGTGGCGTTTTCCGGGATCCCGCTCAAGGTAATGCTGTTCAGGTGATCGCTGCTGTCTGAGCTTTCGAGGTTAACGTCGAGGTTCAGCGTTACGTTGGTGCTGGAGGTGGTATTGCCGCCATGCGACGACGATGGTCCATCACCAAAGATCACGCCTTCGATACCGTTCGCATTCTGGAACGGTGACTTCCCGGTGCCATTTTCGACAACGTGGAGGTTATCGATATCGTTGTTCTGGTGGTTCTGCGGATGATCGACACCGGTGACGGTGTAATCCTTCGCGTCGCCCTGGACAAAGATATAGTCTTTGCCGACATCGCCTTCCGGCACGCCCTGGTTACCGGTGATGCCGTTCAGCGGTCTGAAGTCATATCGGTCATTTGACCAGTCGCCCTGCTGGTAATAGCCGCCCGTATGGTCGCCGACCACGAAGATATCGGTGTGTCCCCGCGTGACGTCGTTAGCGTTGGCGTTACCCTGGCTGGTGTAATAATGGATCTGATCCGGGCTGGCGGACTTCGGCACAAAATCGCCCTGGATCTTGCCATCCGGGCTGTCCGGGGTGAGCCAGACGTGCACATTACTGCCGATCGCCACGATAACGCCGTTCTGGATATCGTAACCGTTCGGATCCCCGCTGCCGCCGTTGATATGGGTAATCTTGTCATCTGACGTTTCCGTGGTCTTGCTGCCAGGGGTGACGGTGACGGTCAGTTTTACATCGGCATCGGCATCGGCATCCGCATCAGAATCCGCATCAGCATCAGCATCAGCATCGGCGTCAGCATCCGCATCGGCATCCGCATCGGCATCGGCATCCGCATCGGCATCGGCATCCGCATCGGCATCAGAATCTGCGTCCGCGTCGGCATCTGCATCAGAGTCGGCATCTGCATCAGAGTCGGCATCAGAATCTGCGTCCGCATCCGCATCCGCATCAGCGTCTGCGTCGGCATCTGCATCCGCGTCGGAATCAGAATCTGCATCTGCGTCGGCGTCGGCATCTGCGTCGGCATCAGAATCTGCGTCGGCGTCGGCATCGGCATCGGCATCGGCATCGGCATCGGCATCGGCATCAGAATCTGCGTCCGCATCCGCATCTGCATCAGAATCCGCATCGGCATCGGCGTCGGCATCCGCATCAGCATCGGCATCTGAATCCGCGTCGGCGTCGGCGTCGGCGTCGGCGTCGGCATCAGAATCTGCATCGGCGTCGGCGTCGGCGTCGGCGTCTGCGTCTGCATCAGCATCCGCGTCGGCATCAGAATCTGCATCCGCATCCGCGTCGGCATCAGAATCCGCATCGGCATCTGAATCGGCATCCGCATCGGCATCGGCATCTGCGTCGGCATCAGAATCGGCATCCGCATCCGCATCTGCGTCAGAATCGGCGTCGGCGTCGGCATCTGCGTCCGCATCGGCATCTGCGTCGGCATCAGCATCTGCATCTGCATCGGAATCGGAATCTGAATCGGCATCTGAATCGGCGTCGGCGTCGGCGTCTGCATCGGCATCGGCATCGGCATCGGCATCGGCATCTGCGTCTGCATCGGCATCTGCGTCTGCATCAGAATCTGCATCCGCGTCAGCATCGGCGTCGGAATCAGAATCGGCATCGGCGTCAGCATCCGCATCCGCGTCGGCATCTGCATCCGCGTCGGAATCAGAATCGGCATCCGCATCCGCATCCGCGTCGGCATCAGAATCTGCATCGGAGTCGGCATCTGCATCTGCGTCCGCATCGGCATCAGCATCTGCATCGGCGTCAGAATCCGCGTCGGCATCAGAATCTGCGTCCGCATCCGCATCTGCATCCGCGTCGGCATCCGCGTCGGAATCAGAATCTGCATCGGAGTCGGCATCTGCGTCAGCATCGGCATCCGCGTCGGCATCTGCATCGGCGTCAGAATCCGCGTCGGCGTCGGCATCAGAATCCGCATCGGCATCCGCATCTGCGTCCGCATCAGCATCCGCATCAGCATCAGCATCAGCATCAGCATCGGCATCGGCATCTGAATCCGCGTCGGCGTCGGCGTCGGCGTCGGCATCTGCATCCGCGTCGGAATCAGAATCTGCATCCGCATCTGCATCCGCATCCGCATCCGCGTCGGCATCGGCATCAGAATCTGCGTCCGCATCTGCATCGGCGTCGGCGTCGGCGTCGGCATCTGCGTCCGCATCGGAATCGGAATCTGAATCGGCATCTGAATCGGCGTCGGCGTCGGCGTCGGCATCAGCGTCTGCATCAGAATCTGCATCTGCGTCCGCATCGGCATCTGCGTCGGAATCGGCATCCGCATCCGCATCCGCGTCAGCATCCGCATCGGCATCTGCGTCGGCATCAGAATCGGCATCCGCATCGGCATCTGCATCTGCATCCGCGTCGGAATCAGAATCTGCATCCGCATCCGCATCCGCATCCGCATCCGCATCCGCATCAGCATCAGCATCGGCATCGGCATCGGCATCGGCATCAGAATCTGCGTCCGCGTCGGCATCAGCATCAGCATCAGCATCAGCATCAGCATCGGCGTCGGAATCTGCGTCCGCATCGGCATCCGCATCGGCGTCAGCATCTGCGTCAGAATCAGCATCTGCGTCAGAATCGGCATCCGCATCGGCATCCGCATCGGCATCGGCATCGGCATCGGCATCGGCATCGGCATCAGAATCTGCGTCCGCGTCGGCATCTGCATCAGAGTCGGCGTCTGAATCGGCGTCAGCATCTGCATCGGCGTCGGCATCAGAATCGGCATCCGCGTCGGCGTCAGAATCTGCATCTGCATCTGCATCGGAATCGGAATCGGAATCGGCATCCGCATCCGCATCCGCATCCGCATCCGCATCGGCGTCGGCGTCGGCATCAGAATCTGCGTCCGCATCTGCATCTGCATCTGCATCTGCGTCGGCATCGGCATCGGCATCGGCATCGGCATCTGAATCGGCATCCGCATCGGCGTCGGCGTCGGCGTCGGCATCAGTATCGGCATCCGCATCTGCATCCGCATCTGAATCGGCGTCGGCGTCGGCATCGGCATCGGCGTCAGCATCCGCATCGGCATCGGCATCAGCGTCTGCGTCGGCATCAGTATCGGCATCGGCATCTGCGTCGGCATCGGCATCAGAATCGGCGTCGGCGTCGGCATCTGCGTCAGCATCAGCATCGGCGTCAGAATCTGCATCGGCATCGGCATCGGAATCTGCGTCGGCGTCGGCGTCGGCGTCGGCGTCGGCGTCGGCATCAGAATCTGCATCGGCATCTGCGTCAGAATCAGAATCGGCGTCGGCATCCGCGTCTGAATCGGCATCGGCGTCAGAATCTGCGTCGGCATCGGCATCAGAATCGGCGTCGGCATCTGCATCCGCATCCGCATCCGCATCGGCATCAGCGTCGGAATCGTCGGTATCCAGCAGCGTTAATTCTTCCGGACGTTCGTCATCAGGGAAGTCAAGGCCGATCGTTGGGTAGCCTGCATTGGGATCAACAATATCAGCGGTTAAATCGAGCACAACGTGGGTATGGGATCCCCCGCCGCTGCCGCCGGGCTCGCCGCCCGTCGCCGCAGACTGAGGGCCGGCCGCAGTCGCTTCCAGGGTTTGGGTTGGATCCTGGCCGTCGGCAATGGCCTGCTGGAGGGCAGCAACATCTTGCTGCTGTGCAGCCGTCGCGTCAGTGCTTACGCTGCCGGAGCCATCCCACTGGCTGTCACGTCCCAGATCCAGATGTTTGCCATCCGCCAGCGTCAGGGTGATCGCGCCGGATGCGCCGGTCTGAACCTGCTCCCCTTCGAGGATCCTATCGCCTTCAACCAGTAAACGCCTGTTACCATCAGGCCCTACGGCAAAAACCTCTCCAATAACTGCTTTGACGATCCCAGATACGCCACTCATAGTTTGTTTCCCTCAATCCTTTTCTCGCCCAATTCTTCCGCTGATCGAGCCTGAATGTTAAAAGAGAATTTATTTAATATTTTTCATTCGCTGTGTAACAAAAACGACAATACGCGCCTCAGCAGGCGTGTTTTTGATGCTGGTGCAACTTGGGGCGTATATTAATAGATATGATGAATGAAAAGTAGTGCGCAGATGGTTACCTGATAAATCCAGGGGGCTAGATCATTCGCCCCCTCAATCACTTTGGGAAACATAATGCGAGTTAACGCACAAAAAAGGCTTAAATAAGCCCTTCATCCTCATCGGCAATTAATCCCTCCAGGCCACTTAACGAGCGTCGCGCCTGCGCGCGGTTGGTAAGTTTGGCCTGCGCGGCAGGCGGCAGATCGGTAATGCTTACCACCCCTTTACTCATCAGGACTTCAATCAAATCTTCCAGCACGCGGACCATTTCAAGGTCGCTCTGGCGCAACTGGGTCAGCGTGGCTTCGCGCGTCTCCCGCTGGCGTAGCCACTCATCAATCTCGGGCGTACTGGCTTCATGCTGTTGCGTCATGCCGCGAAACGGCGTCAGCTCTACCTGAATAATTCGCCCTTCGGCATCGCATTGTATGTAGTACATATTCGGCCCCATTATTTGTGCGAGGTTAATTTACACCTAAGGTACTGGCATCCGCAAAATAGCGACCCATCGCACCATACAAGCCTATTTTTTCGAGTACCGCCAGTTCACCGGCCGTTTCTACACGTTCGGCAATTAACGGTAAATTAATCTGACGGGTTGCCCAGTAGATAGCCTCAATAAATAGTTTTTTATCTTCTTCGCTATCGATATCGCGAATATAGCTGCCGTCAACCTTAATCCACGCCAGCCCCCACTGCGGTAAATTGCCGATAAGGTGGAAGCGACCACCAAAATGCTGGATCCCCAGACGACAGCCCAGATCTTTCAGTCGGCTGACCAGAATATTGACGCGCTCGGCATCAGGCAGTTCATTTTCGTCCAGCTCCAGCGTCAGACGGGCAGCAAGCTGCGGCACATTTTTCAGCGGTTGCAGCAGCGCATTCAGACTCTGATCGTCGGCCACGCTGGCACCGCTGATGCTCAGCGCCAGCGGTCGGGTGGATTTTGCCATTTCGTTGAGCGTCTGCTGCAGCATCACAATGTCCATTCTCCGGCTCAGATCGAGACGATGGATCCACGGCATAAAGCGTCCGGCAGGCACCAGTTCGCCCTCCGGCGTGCGGATACGGGCGAGGATCTTGTGGTGCAGCACCACGTGGGCGTTATTGCACTGGTACACCGGCTGGGAGAACAGCTCGAAAGCCTCGTGCGTCAGCACCGTATCCAGCCGGGTGTGCCAGCTGTGAAGATCCGCTTCGCTGTCGCTGGCGGAGGGGGTTTCGGGGCTGGCAAAAAAGCGCATCTCGGTTTCGGCCATCGCCAGCGCCTGGTCCGCCTGCATCAGAACCGCCTGCGGCGTATCGCCAACCTGGAACGGTACCAGCGCGAAGTGGGCCACCGGCGAGACGTCGCTCATGCCGGTTTCCGCCAGCGCCTTCAGCTGGGTGCTGAGGGTCTGAGTCAGGTTCTCAATCTCCTGCGGCAGGATCTGCGGGGCGATGATCGCGAACTCTCCGCCGCGCACGCGGGATAAGAAGCCTTCGTTATGGAAGTAATTGCGCTGCAGGCCGGTCAGGATAGTGGCGACGCTGGTCAACAGCTGGTCGGTTTTGGCCCCGCCCAGACGCTGGTTCATCCCAATAAGATCCTGCACCCGCAGCAGCATCAGATGGCCCGAAGCGTTCTCTTCATCGCTGAGGCGCGACTGGAGCTGCATATCAAAGGCTCGGCGGTTGCTCAGGCCGGTCAGGCTGTCGGAATAGGCCTCTTTGCGCAGGGTTTCGCTGCGCTGGGCCTGCTCGCTGAACAGTACCTTAAGCTGGGTGACCATCATGTTGGTGGCTTCTACCACCCGGCGCAGTTCCGGGGTTTTTGGCAGGGCCGGAACGTTCAGGAACTCGCGGCGGCAGATAGCCATTGCCTGGCCGACAATATAGTTGAGCGGTCGCAGCATCCGGCGCAGCAGCAGGGTCACGCCGAGAATAAACAGCAGGCTGCAGCCGGTAAGCCACCAGAAGCTGGCAACCATCCCGTCCCACAGGCGCGCCAGCGCAAACATCGGATGGCTGACCACTTCAACGCGGGCCACCTGGCTCCAGCCGCGCATCACAATGGCGTCGCCTTCCCCCGGGCTCAGGTTCACCAGCCGCACAAACCACTGCGGGACGCGGGTATCCTGCGGCACATCGTTGCGCTCGATAATCGGCTTATTCGTGGTAATGTCGACCACCCGGATGCGATAAAAATACCCGCTATCGAAGATCGAGTTCACCATCAGCTCGGTCATGGTCGGGTCATCGATATGGGTGGTTAACGACAGTCCCAGCGCCGTCGCCGCGTCCTGCGCGTGGGCGCTCAGCTGATTGCGATATTGTTCGCGCGACGTTTCCAGGGTGACGACAAAGTTGCCGCAGAAAATGACGAACGTAAATAAACAGATGCCAATCAGTAGCTGTTTATAAAGAGACATGGTCTTTCCTATTCATTAATTTCAAATCCCTCTGCACGCATTCGGGTGAGAAGATCCTGCCAGCGGGAGAGCCGTTTGCTGTCGCCCACGCGCTTATTGCCGCCGGATTGCGGCAGCCACAACCCTTCGCCGTTAAACGCGTACACCGGCAGCAGGTCAGTACGTTGGGTGGCAGGCAGGATGGTCGTTTTAAGGTTGTCGAGCACCAGCGGAATGGCATCCGGCGTGGCGTACCACGTCACTACCATATGCGCCTGATTCAGCTGCAGCGCTTTAACGTAGGTAATGCGCAACTGGTTGGCGGGAACGCCGAGTTCGCGCAGGGTGAAGTATTTCGCCAGCGCATAATCTTCGCAGTCCCCTGCCCCTTTGCGTAAAAACTCAATCGGCGTGGCCCAGTAATCCTGTTGATTCCAGACGACAATATCATCCCGGAACGCCATCCGATCGTTAAAAAACTGGTTCACCGCGTTCAGCTTCTGCTGGATGGTGCCCTGCGGCGGGTTCTTCAGCAGGGTTGCCCACTCGTCGATCCGCTGCCTGGCCGCCGGCGTGGCCGGACCGTACAGCCGCTCGGTGCGGGTGCTGATGGCGCTGAAATCCCAGCCGGCACCGAGGCCAGTAGAGAAAGCCAGCAGCACCAGCAGCCAGGCGCTCAGCGAAAAAAGTGCGCGTCGGCGGTTCATCCGTCAGCCTGTCCGCTCAAGAAGCCCGCGTTTACGGTACGCCACATAGCCGGAAAGATAGTGCTCAACGTCATCGATCCGCACCCGGTAGCTGTGGTGACGAATAAAGAAACTGCCGACGATGCAGGCCGGATTTTTGAAGAACATCGCCACCTCCGGCCAGAAAAAGCCATTGGCCAGATAACGGGCGCGGGTTTCCAGCGCCAGGTTGAATGTCTCCCGGTCAAAACCGGCCAGCAGCTGCACGTGCGGCGAATCGGCAAGGCGCTCAATCATCCGCGAGGCCGCCATCATTAACTCCAGCAGCGTGGGATAGGTGGTGACGCGATTCTGCACAAAGTCGAGATGGTCGCGCACGTTGTCCAGCCCAAACTGGTAGTAGCGTTCCAGCGGGCGGTACAGGGTCAGCTCGTTTACGCAGTAGCTGAGCCAGTGGTCATGCGCCTGCCAGTGCTTCTGTTCGATAAAGTGATCCATCGCGCGCTCGACCATCGCGAGCCAGCGCGGTTCCTTCGTCAGACCGTACAGGCGCATCAGGGCGAACGCCGCTTCCCCGTCGTAATAGATGATACGGTGCGCCGCCTTCAGGGACAGATCCCCGGCGTTCAGCACGTGGACAAAACCGCCGCTGCCGGGATCCTGCATAAAGCCGATCCCGTTAGCCAGCCGTTCCATCTGTGCGACGTAGCGGCTGTCGCCGGTCAGCTCGCAGTATTTGCTCATCGCCAGGATGCACACTGCATTGCCGCCGAGCTTGATCTCATCCCCGGTATCCACCAGGAAGTCGGCTTCGCTGCCGTCAGGGAGCGCGTAAGTGCGAATAAAGGTGGCGCAGAGATCCGCCAGCGCCCGCTCAATCGCCGCAAAATGCGCAGGCTGTTGGGTCACTTCCCATCCTTCGAGCAGCGCGTAGGTCGAGCTGGCGTGACGCAGGGCGTTATAGGTAGGGATCGCGCGATCAAAGCAGGGGAACCAGCCGTACTGATAGCGCCCGGACGGCGTGACCTGACGGGCCAGATAGTCGGTGGCCGAGGCGATCATCGGCGTAAGCGCGGTCTCCTGCCAGTCCGGCAGCTGGCGGTAGCCGCTGTTACGCCCGGTCGATTCGATGGGCAACACCTGCTCGCCGTCGCAGAACAGCGATCGGGTGGTGAAGCGCCAGATCGTCTGGTCAGGTTGCTCAGGCCAGTTCAGCAGCGCGCCAAAACGACGACGGGAAAAGTGGGCCAGGTTATTGGCGTTGGGCGTGGCGACGCCGTGGTCGCCGTGGTACAGCAGCGCATTAGCGCCAATCTCCTGCTCCAGCATCGCGTAGCGAAACGCCGGATCCAGGCTCAGGCCAAAGCGGAAATAGTTGCGTTTGGTTTGCGCTAAACGGGCTTCCAGTGCATCCCAGCGCAGCGCCTGCACTTTATCGACGAGGTCGACCCGCAGCCAGCAGACCTCCGCCTTGCTCTTTTGCTGCCACTGCGCCAGCACCTGCGTTCCCTGGCTCCAGGCCTGCTCGAAGGTCTCGCCGCAGCAGTGCACAACGTGCGCGCGACTTTTGCCGTCAGAGACGCTAAAAAACAGCACCCATGCCGGGCACGGAGCGGGTTTTGGGGCCAGCGTCAGCGTGTCCAGCTCCGAACGGATCTGCGCAAGAAAGTGGCTGAGCAATATGTGGACTCCTGTTTGCGCCAGAGAAACCCCCTGCCGTAAAATTCCTTAATATATAGTAACATTATGCATCATCAGTTGTGTATTCTGTGCATATATAGGTTTAACCGGGGCGGTGTTGTGAGGCGATGCTGGGCACTTTTCGTTCTGCTGCTGACAGGCCTGGCGGCTCACGCCAACACGCCGCTGCTGTGGAACCAACCGGCCAGCAAGCAAAACTGTCCGCCTGGGGACGATGCCGCATGGGTAGACTACCCTGGCGGTAAGGCCTGCATCCGCTATTTTAGCGCCGGTCGTCTGCAAAACGCCCCCGTGGCGCTGATGGTGTTTAAAGGCGACCGGGTGTCCCTGATTACCCGTCCGCCACAGACCATCCCCGCGAATACCGCCGATGCCCAGCGCCGTCAGGCGCAGGCCATAATGCGCAAGACCGGTCTGCCCACGGTGATTATCGCCCGGCCGGGCACCTACGGCTCGAGCGGCAATCATTATCGCCGCCGCCAGCCGGAAGAATTTCTGGCCCTCAATGCCGCCGTCGACGCCATCAAAGCGCGTTACGGGATCCAGCACCTTATCCTCAGCGGACACAGCGGCGGCGCGACCGCCGCCTCGGCGCTGCTCGCATATGGCCGCCGGGACATTGACTGTGCGGTACTGACCTCCGGCGCATGGGGATTGCTGGAGCGGGCCGAGCGTCTGCGCCAGCAGCGCGGCGAGGCACCTGCCCCCGCGCTGGACGGTACCGGACTGCCCCATCCCTGGGATCCGTTCGATCACCTCGACAGTATTGCCCCCGATCCCCAACGTCTGATCCTGGTGATCGGCAATCCGCAGGATCGCAACACCCCGTTCGACCTGCAGATGCGCTACGCCAGGGCGCTGGGCAATCGGGGTCATCAGGTACAACTGCTCGAACGCCCTGCCGCACCGCCGGAGTATCACGATCTGCTGGGCAATGCGGGCATTAACGCAATTAATCTGTGTCCGCGCCGCGGGCACGCCGCCAGACAGTAAGGACATCGCTATGAGTCACCCCTCGCGCCCGGCAGGCTGGACCGTCGCCGACCTCGAAAAGCTGCCTGGCAGCGTCTGGCACAATCGCCCGGCTGCCGACTGGGTGGCGGGCGATATCGCGATCCTGCACGACAACACGGATGACTCCCGCCCTTGCCTGTTTGTCGCCATCGACCCCGACACCTGGCAGCGCGGTTCCGGCAATACCGGTATTTACGCAGGCTGGAACGATACTCATCTGACGTTATCGCACCATGTCGCCCGCTACTGCGGGGCCATCGTCCAGCGTCACCTGGCGGATCTGCCGCCCGACTTCCCCCAACTGGTGGTGGGCGACAGCTATCAGGCGCTACTGATGCTGGCCGAAGAGGCGCGGCGGCGGCTCAACGGCAAAGTGGTGGCTATCACCGGGACGGTGGGGAAAACCTCGACCAAAGAGATGCTGGACAGGATCCTTTCCAGCGCGATGCCGGTGGTGGCAAGCCGGGGCAACCACAATACCCGCACCGGCGCATCGGTGACGCTGGCGCGGGCGGCCTGCGATCCCGCGGCGGTAGTGATGGAGGTAGCGATCTCCGCCCTGTGGATGCGTAACGGCGGTATTGGTCCGCGCATCAAGCCGCATATCGTTATCATTACCGAAATTGGCATGACCCAGGTGGGCAAGAGCGTGACCTCCCTCGACGACGTGGCGCGCTATAAATCGCGTATCAGCCACGGCCTGATCCCCGGCGGTTACGCTGTCCTGAATCGCGAGATGGCCGGATACGCCACGGTGGCGGCGAATGTTGCACGCGACGGGGCGCGGATTATTAGCTACGGCTTCGACGCCGCCGCCGACGTGCGGATCCTCGACGTTATTCCCGACGAGCGCGGGAGCCACATCACCCTCGCCTTGCGGGATCACACCCTGCGCTACCGGCTGGCGGTTCCCGGTCGGGGCGCGGCGCTCAACTCGGTGGCGTCGCTTGTCGCCGCCGATCTGCTGGGCGTCAGCCTGGCACAAATTATTACCGGCCTCGAAGGCTATCGCGGCGATGGGCAGCATATGGGCATCACCGCGCTGGCGCTGCCGGACGGCGGCTCAGCGACGCTGATTGACGACAGCTACAACGCCGAATACCTGTCGATGCTCAACGCCTTTGGCGTGGCCCAGCACACCGGAGGGCGAGTGATCGCCCTGCTGGGGCGGATCGTTAACCTTGGCGATCAGCACGCGGCGATCCACCGGGCGCTGGCACAACCGCTGCTGGACGCGGGCTGCCAGCGGGCCTTCCTGCACGGCGAGGAGATGGCGGCCCTGCACGCGGCCCTGCCGGACAGCGTGCGTGGTGGGCATTTTTCGACGGCGCAGGCGCTGGTTGATGCTGCGGCCCCGGCCCTGCGTGACGGGGACGTGGTGCTGGTCAAAGGCAGCGTGCGAAACTCCGATTTTAAGCAGGTCGTCGGCCAACTGAAAGCGCGGCTTGCCGCCCCGCCCGCGCTGGCGAAAGGGCAAACGGCGCGCCTGCTGGTTAACCTGTCTACCGGCGAACAGCGGGTGGCCGAACAGATCGGGAGCACCTTTGCTCCTGCTTATCTCAGCCAGCTGCTGCTGGTCTGCTGCTTTGCCGAGCGCCTGCTGAAGAAAAAGATCACCCTCGAGACCCCCATCGCCGTGCGCGGCATTGCTGCGGATATCCTCAAAGGGAACCCGGCAATCGGACTCCAGCGGGGCAGCACCATGCAGCTGAAATCGCTCCTGCAGGGGATGTTAATCCACAATGCCTGCGATGCCGCCATTAACCTTGCGGAACAGCTGGCAGGCAGCTGCGCCTCGGCGCTTACTCTGCTCCGGCAGCTGGCGACTGAACTCAACATGGGCCAGACCCGGATCAATAACGTCTCCGGCCGTGCCCGCCCGGGACAGCGCACGACGCTTGCGGACATCGCCCGGCTGATGGGTTATTTCCACCAGCGTTACCCGCACCTGCTGACGTGGTTTAGCGAGCATGAGGCGGTCATCAGCGAAGGTGTGTACCGCAAAACCAGCAACCTGCACGACAACGGCAGCGCGTGGGGGCAATTCAGCGCCGGACATTGGGGGTTTGCCCTGCAGTGGGTCGACGGCGAGCTGTGGCTGGCCTGCATCGCCGGGGCGGATGACGCCTTCCATCTCGACTATCAGCTTGATGCCCTGCTGGCCGGGTTCGACACCCTCTGCGAACCGGCTGATGCGCGGCAGATCAACTCGCCTGAGGCGACCGTCACCCTGCTGGGCGATACCTATTTTGGCGAGTGGTACACCCGTCAGCGGCAGGCGCGCGGGATCGATGATGCCCTGCAGCGCCACGGCTACGATCACAGCTTCGCGGCTATCGCCCCGCTGCTGCAGGGCAGCGACTTTACCCTCGCCAATTTTGAAGCCGCGCTGACCACCGACCTGAGCGCCAGCCTCGAAGGACGAAAACCCTTCTGCCTGACCGGCTCACCGGTGGCGTCCGTTGCGGCACTCTGCAAACAGGGCATCAACGCGGTGGCGCTCGGCAATAATCACGCCATGGATGCCGGCCTGCCGGGGCTGCACAGCACCCTGGCAGCGTTTCGCGCAGGCGGGATTGCCTGCATCGGTGCCGGGGTAAATGCCGAACAGGCCCAGGCGCCGCTGCTGCTGACGATAGGCGGCCGGCGATATAAGATTTTCAGCGCCTACTGGTATCGCCGCTACATGGAGCAGGAGTGCGCCTTTTATGCCCGCCCACGGCGCGCGGGCGTCGCCTGCCTGAGCGGCGGGCTGGTGGAGCAGCTACGTCGCGAGAAAGCCAGCGCGGATCCGGCAACCACGATTGTCCTTGCCCATTGGGGGCTGGACTATCGCTGGACCACCCCCGGCCAGCGGGCACAGGCCCAGCGCCTGAGCGAGGCCGGTGCGGACCTGATTATCGGCTCCGGGCCCCATATGGCCGGTGACGCAGCCCAACTCGGGCAGTGCCTGGTGGTTTACAGCATTGGCAATGCGGTGTTCAACAGTAACGGCGAGTACCAGACGCGCGGGGTGCCCGCCTGGGGATTTATCGTCCGCCTGCGGCTCGGCGGGTGCGCGCCGCAGATTCAGCTGCTGCCGATCTTTACCGACAACAAACGCACCTTCTGGCAGCCTCGCCCGGTCAGCGAGGAGGAATTTGCCGAACTGCTAACTCAGTTGGCGGCCCAGGGCATGTCGATTGTTAAGGAAGGGGAAACCGGTCCGGGCTGGCGCGCGGTCAGGGTTAACCAGCAGTGCATGCTCAGCCTGGCGCTGGACAGCCGCTTCGGCGCGCGCTAGGGCGGGATATTTAACCCGCCCGGCAGGTATCATTTTTTTGAAACAGGATAATAATTACAGTATTGAAATTACGCGGCAATTGAGGGCGGCTATGCTACATTACGCCGCCCCGCGACAATCCCCTTTTTCAGACAAGGCTACAGGTGACGTAACCGTCTGGAACCATTAGCATAGACGCGAGTCAAAAATCATTACGGCGTATCGCCCGTCTGGCGTTACCTCCACACTCTTCATAAAGGTCGTTTAATCTTGTCTCAATGCAAATTCACCAGCGCACTTTTGCATCCCCGTTACTGGTTTACCTGGTTTGGACTGGGGGTGTTGTGGCTGCTGGTTCAGCTTCCCTATCCGGCCCTGTGCTGGCTGGGTGCGACCCTCGGGAGCCTCTCGCGCCGTTTTTTAAAACGCAGAGAGTCCATTGCGCGCAGAAACCTTGAACTGTGCTTTCCGGCGTTATCAACCCTGGAGCGCGAACGCCTGATTGACGAGAACTTTAAGTCCATCGGCATGGCGCTGCTGGAAACCGGGATGGCCTGGTACTGGCCGGACGCGCGGGTGCGCAAGTGGTTTGAAGTTGAAGGTCTGGAGAATTTACAGCGTGCGCAGGCCAAAAATCGCGGCGTGATGGTGATTGGCGTGCACTTTATGTCGCTGGAGCTTGGCGGTCGCGTGATGGGCCTGTGTCAGCCGATGATGGCCACTTACCGCCCGCACAACAGCCCGCTGATGGAGTGGGTACAGACGCGCGGTCGCATGCGTTCTAACAAAGCGATGATCAGCCGTAATAACCTGCGCGGTCTGGTCGGTGCCCTGAAAAAAGGCGAAGCGGTGTGGTTTGCCCCCGATCAGGATTATGGCCGCAAAGGCAGCAGCTTCGCCCCATTCTTTGCAGTAAAAGACGTCGCCACCACCAACGGAACGTTCGTGATTTCACGCCTGTCTAAAGCCGCGATGCTGACCGTCACCATGATCCGCAAAACGGACAACAGCGGCTATCGCCTGTTTATCTCGCCAGAACTGGAAAATTACCCGCAGGATGAGACCGCCGCAGCGGCCTATATCAACAAGGTGATCGAAAGCGAGATCCTGCGCGCGCCCGAGCAGTATTTGTGGGTGCATCGCCGCTTTAAAACCCGTCCCAACGGCGAAGCCTCCCTCTACCGTTAAGCGTCGTTTACGCCTGCTGATTTAAAGAGCGTCACCGGGACACTCTTATAGGCAGGCGTCAGACTCTCTTCATCCACCGCATCCAGCGACAGCAGCACGTTCGCTTCGGGTAAATACGCCGCAATCGACTTTGTGCCCATCGGCACAATGTGTACCGTCTGGCGATGCATCATCCGCTGATGACACACCTGGCCGCTGTCGTCGAGCGCCGCGATATCCACCACATCCCCCTGTTTAAGCTGGCGCTGGCTGGCCTCTTCCGCGCTGAGGAAAATCACGTCCCGACGTCCGGTCACCCCGCGATAGCGATCGTCCATGCCATAAATGGTGGTGTTGTACTGGTCATGGCTGCGGATGGTGGCCAGAATCAGCTCGTTGCCGGTCAGGCAGTCATCAGCAATGGCTTCTGTCGTACAGACGTGGAAGGTCGCTTTACCAGACGCTGTGCGGTATTCACCGCGCGAGGCCGGGTTATCCAGACGGAAACCGCCGGGCGCTTCGATCCGCGCATTGTATTGATAAAACGCCGGGATCACCGCCTCGATCGCCTGACGAATCAAACGATAATCACCCACCATCTGTTCCCACTTCACCGGGCTGTTCGGCAGCGTGGCGCGTGCCAGACCGGCCACGATGGCCGGTTCGGACATCAGCCAGCGCGACGCGGGTTTGAGGCCTCCGGTGGAGGCATGGACCATGCTCATGGAGTCTTCCACCGTCACCGACTGCACGCCAGAGGACTGGACATCCCGCTCGCTGCGCCCCAGCGCCGGCAGGATCCAACTGTCTTTGCACACCAGCAGGTGCGAGCGGTTAAGTTTGGTCGCCACATGGACCTGCAAATCCAGTTTGCGCATCGCCGGGAAAGTGCGCTGCGGCTCCGGCATTGCCACCGCCAGGTTGCCGCCCATGCAGATCAGGGCGCGCGATTCGCCGCTCTCAATGGCCTTAATGCTCTCAACCGAGGCGCGACCGTGGGCGCGAGGCACGGTGATAGCGAAATACTGCTCGAGACGCAGGTTAAAGTCTTCACTCGGCGCTTCGTTAATGCCGACGCTGCGATCGCCCTGCACGTTCGAGTGGCCGCGTAGCGGGCAGATCCCCGCCCCTTCACGCCCCATATTGCCGCGCATCAGCAGCAGGTTGATCAGCTGCTGGACGTTTTGCGTTCCGTTCCGGTGCTGGGTGATGCCGAGGCCATAGCTGATGATCACCCGCTTATGGCTGGCGTAGATCTCAGCGAAGTAAACCATGGTCTGGCGATCGAGCCCGGCACCGCGTTCGATATCCGCCCACTCAAGGCGATGCAGATCGTCAGCAAGCTCGCGGAACCCGGAGGTGTGGTTGGCGATAAAGTCAGTATCAATCACCCCAGGCTGTTGGGCGTCGAGTTCAAGCAGGGCTTTCATTACCCCACGGAAGAACCAGGCATCCCCCCCAATGCGTATCTGGAAGTAATCCTCAGAGAGTTCAGTGTGCCCGCCGGTGAGCATCTCTTTTGGCGACTGCGGAAAGCTAAAGCGTTCCAGACCTCGTTCACGCATCGGATTCACAGACATGATCCTGCCGCCGCGCTGTGCGACTTCGCGTAGGGTCGCCAGCATCCGCGGGTGGTTGGTACCAGGATTATGTCCGACGCAGATCACCAGATCGGCGGCGTCGAAGTCGCTGATTTCGACGGTGCCTTTACCGATGCCAATCGACGATCCGAGTCCGGTGCCGGTTGGGCTATGGCACATATTGGAACAGTCAGGGAAATTATTGCTGCCGTATTCGCGGGCATACAGTTGATATAAAAAAGCCGCTTCATTCGAGGTGCGCCCGGAGGTATAAAATTCAACCTGCTCTGGGGCCAGGCCACGCATGATGCCGCCTATTTCCGCGAACGCGTGTTCCCATTCAACCGGCTGGAAAGTGTCGGTAATAATGTCGTATTTCATGGGCTGCGTGAGTCGGCCCTGATTTTCCAGCGCGTAGTCACTCCAACCCAATAATGTTTGTACCGTATGGTGGGCAAAAAATTCCGCTGAGGCTTTTTTGTGAGTTGTTTCCCATGAAACGGCCTTAACGCCATTTTCGCACAGCTCCATAGGTGAACGATGTTCTGGATCGGGCCAGGCACATCCGGGGCAGTCAAATCCTTTATCCTGATTCATTTTGAACAGCGCGATAGTGTCGCGCAGAGGAGACTTTTGGCTCACTACGTAAGATGCACAGGCTTTAACTGCGCCCCAGCCGCCTGCGGCGCCCTCATAATGGTCCAGACCCTGAATGTTATTTTTCATTTAATTGCCATCGATAAACACGTTAAATTCTATACCTGGAAATTCATCTCAGAATTAACTGTATAGAGGTAGCAACCACCCTCTAAATATAAGGATGACGTAACTAACAGGAGGTATTATTTTAAATAAACAACGACATTCTCAATTGAATTGCGCGATGTAATGACTAAAGTGGGTATATTTATAATACCAATAAGGTAGATCGTGATTTATTTGTAGTCATAGCCTATAGACCAGCAATTAACTGGCAACCGCAACTTACAATATTTAAGGATGTAAATTCAACTACCAGTTTATTTAAATATATTAATCGCCAACAGTGACAGTATTAAAATCGTGTAAAACCTTCTTGTTACAGGGGGGGTGACTGCCGGGTAATCACCCTGTTTTATCGTTAGCCGGCTATGTTGCTCAGGGCCAATTTATTACCGAATGAAATTAAACTGTCGCCGTTCCACGACAGTGCTAAGTAACGGAAAACGTTTAAAAAAACCACGCTTGTCACTCCTCATTTTTAGGCGTACATTAGCGCCGTCTGGCAATCTAAACGCACAGAATTCCGAGCTGGAGTTGAGGCTAAAACGGGAAAGTTCTCATTTCTGCCCTGGCTTGACTTCACCTCTCTATACTCAGTTGGACTCTGAAATTAATGCGTATCATGAGATGCGCGGAGCGATGAACGTGAAATATTTCTTTATGGGTTTTTCTGTAATTGTTTTCGCCTGGGTCGGTACTTTTGCCCTGATGATGAACTGAGCAAAGAAATTGCAGTTAAAAAACAGGCGCCTCAGGCGCCTGTTTTTTTTGGGGTTTACTGAGCGTCCTGCTCTGGCGGACTTTTTACCGCCAGCGGTAATAGCCCATCGGCGCGGAACATACTTTTAATGCCCCTGATCGCCTGACGGATACGGTCGCTGTTCTCAATCAGCGCAAAGCGCACGTGCGTATCGCCATAATCGCCAAAACCCACGCCCGGTGAGACGCAGACCTTCGCGTCCTGCAGCAGCTTCTTGGCAAACTCCAGCGAGCCCATGGCGGCGTAGGCGTCCGGGATCTTCGCCCAGACGTACATCGACGCTTTTGGCACGTCGACCATCCAGCCCGCTTCATGCAGCCCCTTAACCAACACATCGCGTCGGCGCTTGTACTGTGCGGCGATATCCTGCACGCACTGCTGATCGCCTTCGAGCGCTGCAATCGCCGCGACCTGCAGCGGGGTAAAGGTGCCGTAGTCGTGGTAACTCTTGATGCGCGCCAGGGCATTAACCAGCGTTTTGTTGCCCACCATAAAACCGATTCGCCAGCCGGCCATGTTGTAGCTTTTCGACAGAGTGAAGAACTCCACTGCCACATCGCGTGCACCAGGCACCTGCATAATCGACGGCGCTTTCCAGCCGTCGTAGACGATGTCGGCATAGGCCAGGTCATGTACCACCAACACGTCGTACTGCTTCGCCAGCGCCACCACCTTTTCAAAGAAATCGAGTTCAACGCACTGTGCCGTCGGATTGGACGGGAAGCCGAGGATCATCATCTTTGGCTTCGGATAGCTTTCGCGAATGGCACGTTCCAGCTCGTTAAAAAAGTCGACGCCTTCCACCAGCGGCACAGAGCGCACCTGCGCCCCGGCAATGACCGCACCGTAGATATGGATCGGATAGCTCGGGTTCGGCACCAGCACCGTATCGCCATGATCCAGCGTCGCCAGCATCAGATGCGCCAGCCCCTCTTTGGAGCCGATGGTGACAATGGCTTCACTTTCGGGATCGATCTCCACCTGATAGCGGTCCTGATACCAGCCCGAAATGGCACGGCGTAAACGTGGGATCCCTTTCGAGGTAGAGTAGCCGTGCGTATCCGGGCGCTGGGCGACGGTGCACAGTTTTTCGACGATATGCGGCGGCGTGGGGCCGTCCGGGTTGCCCATGCTGAAATCGATAATATCTTCGCCGCGCCGACGCGCAGCCATTTTCAGCTCGGCTGTAATATTGAAAACATAGGGAGGAAGACGATCGATACGCGAAAAACGACGTTCAGGGCGTGAGTCAGCCATAGATACCTCAGATAACGTTAGCGCCCGGACCATCCGAGCGACGTCGCCACGTTGGTGGCGTGCTTAGAAAATAACCTGAAGAAAAACGGCTTGTCGAGAGGGAAAATTAAAAAAAATTCGCAGCACGAAAACAGGAACACTGCTGCGGCTAAACAGGGATGAAAAGTGACAAACAGGCATTACGGATATCATTTCAGTAACATTATGATATCAATACTTTTACTGGTGTGCTCCGCGACGTGATCCCGCCCCCGTAACCTCTGGAAAGTGCCTCAATCCCCTTTGAAAGTTATGGTTTATCCTCATTTGATAAAACGGACAGATGGCTGGTCATTGGGCGTCAGGTTTTTTATCATGGTTGTTTCCCGCTTTCTCAGGTTCACTCGTGCACGAAATATTCGATATGCTGCTGGCGGTTTTTGATCGCGCGGCATTGATGCTGATTTGTCTGTTCTTTTTAATCCGCATCCGCCTGTTCCGCGAGCTTTTGCATAAATCGGCCCACTCGCCCAAAGAGCTTCTGGCGGTCACCGCGATTTTCTCGATGTTCGCCCTGTTCAGCACCTGGTCCGGCGTGCCGGTAGAAGGTTCGTTGGTTAACGTGCGGGTGATCGCGGTGATGTCCGGCGGGATCCTGTTTGGCCCGTGGGTCGGGATCATCACCGGCGTGATTGCCGGGGTGCACCGCTACCTGATCGACATCGACGGCGTGACCGCGATCCCCTGCCTGATTACCAGCATCATCGCCGGGATCCTCGCGGGCTGGATCAACCGCAAAATCCCGAAAAAGCAGCACTGGCGCGCCGGGATCATCGCCGGCATGATCTGCGAAACCCTGACCATGATTCTGGTGGTGGTCTGGGCACCGTCCATTGCACTCGGGCTGGATATTGTCTCTAAAATCGGCATTCCGATGATCCTCGGCAGCGTCTGCGTGGGCTTTATCGTGCTGCTGGTGCAGAGCGTGGAAGGCGAAAAAGAGGCCAGCGCCGCGCGTCAGGCCAAGCTGGCGTTGGATATTGCCAATAAAACGCTGCCGCTGTTTCGCGATATCAACGTCGAATCGCTGCGCCAGGTGTGCGACATCATCCGCCGCGATATTGATGCCGACGCGGTCGCCATCACCAATATCGACCGGGTGCTGGCCTACGTTGGCGTGGGCGAGCACAACTACCAGGACAATAACGACACCATCAGCCCCACCACCCAGCAGGCCATCAACGACGGCAAAATCATTATTAAGAATAATGATGAGGCGCACCGCACACCGGAAATTCACTCGATGCTGGTGATACCGCTGCGGGAAAAAGGGGTCGTTACCGGCACGCTGAAAATCTATTACTGCCACGCACACCAGATCACCTCCTCGCTGCAGGAGATGGCGGTGGGCCTGTCGCAAATTATCTCGACGCAGCTGGAAGTCTCCCGCGCCGAACAGCTGCGGGAGATGGCAAATAAGGCAGAGCTGCGCGCCCTGCAAAGCAAAATCAATCCTCATTTTCTGTTCAACGCGCTGAATGCGATCTCCTCTTCGGTGCGCCTTAATCCGGACACCGCCCGGCAGCTGATTTTTAATCTGTCGCGCTATTTGCGTTACAACATTGAGCTCAACGACGACGAGCACATCGATATCAAGAAAGAGCTGTACCAGATAAAGGACTACATCGCGATTGAGCAGGCCCGCTTCGGCGATAAGCTGACGGTGATTTATGACATCGATGAAGAGGTCAACTGCGTGATCCCCAGCCTGCTGATCCAGCCGCTGGTTGAGAATGCCATCGTTCACGGCATTCAGCCGCGCAAAGGCAAGGGCGTGGTGACGATAAGCGTTGCCGAATGCGGCAACCGGGTGCGGGTTTCGGTGCGCGACACCGGGCACGGCATCGATCCACTGGTGATTGAGCGTGTGCAATCAAACGAAATGCCCGGCAATAAAATTGGCCTGTTGAATGTTCATCATCGCGTTAAGCTGCTGTATGGCGAGGGGCTGCATATCCGCCGCCTGGAGCCGGGCACCGAAATCGCGTTTTACGTGCCCAATGAACGCTCAGCCGTTCGCGCACAGACGTTGTTGTTGCCCTAGTCGGAGGAACGCATGAAAGTCATCATTGTGGAAGATGAAATACTGGCTCAACAGGAGCTAAGCTGGCTGATAAAAGAGCACAGCCAGATGGAGATCGTCGGCACCTTTGAGGATGGGCTGGACGTGCTGAAATTTTTGCAGCACAACAAGGTCGACGCCATTTTTCTGGATATCAATATTCCGTCGCTGGACGGGGTGCTGCTGGCGCAAAACATCAGCCAGTTTGCCAGCAAGCCGTTTATCGTCTTTGTCACTGCCTGGAAAGAGCACGCGGTGGAGGCCTTTGAGCTGGAAGCCTTCGACTACATTCTGAAGCCCTATCAGGAATCGCGCATTGTCAGCATGCTGCAAAAACTGGAGCAAGCCTGGCAACAGCAGTCATCCCCCGCGCAGAGCACCGCCCAGCTCATGACGCGCGAAAACGACACCATCAATCTCATCAAAGATGAACGGATCATCGTGACGCCGATGGACGATATTTATTATGCCGAAGCGCATGAAAAGATGACGTTTGTCTACACCCGCCGCGAATCGTTCGTGATGCCGATGAATATCACGGAATTTTGCAGCAAGCTGCCCGCGAGCCACTTCTTTCGCTGTCACCGGTCATTCTGCGTCAACCTGAACAAAATCCGCGAGATTGAGCCGTGGTTCAACAACACCTACATTTTGCGGCTTAAAGATCTGGATTTTCAGGTGCCGGTCAGTCGCAGCCGGGTGAAAGAGTTTCGCCAGCTGATGCACCTCTAAGGAAAGTGCCCCGGCAGACGGATGTCACCGGGGCGGGAAATTACAGTACCTGGCCCAGCGTCTGACGTAGATGCGCGCCCGAGCCCAGCAGGCCTGGGTTGTCGTGAACGATCAGGTAGACCGGGATATCCTGCACGTAGGCCCGGAAGCGGCCTTTATCCTCAAACCCACCGCGGAAGCCGGACGCTTTAAAGAACTCGAGGAAGCGCGGCACGATGCCCCCGGCGATATAAACCCCGCCAAAGGTGCTTAGATTCAGCGCCAGGTTGCCGCCAAAGCGACCCATAATGACGCAGAACAGCGACAGGGCGCGACGGCAGTCGATGCAGCTGTCTTCCAGCGCGCGTTCGGTCACATCCTTCGGCTGCAGGTTTTCCGGCAGACGGCCGTCTGATTTCACAATCGCACGATACAGATTCACCAGCCCTGGACCGGAGAGCACGCGCTCTGCCGACACGTGGCCAATCTCGGCGCGCAGTTCTTCAAGAATAATGCCCTCTTCTTCGCTGTTTGGCGCGAAGTCGACGTGGCCGCCCTCGCCCGGCAGGCTGACCCAGCGCTTATCAACGTGCACCAGATGCGAGACGCCAAGGCCGGTACCCGCGCCATAGACCGCAATCGGTTTGTCTACGACCGGCTGAGTGCCGCCGAACTGGATCAGATGTTCTGGCTTTAACATCGGGATCGCCATCGACACCGCAGTAAAGTCGTTAATAATTTCCAGATGCGCAAAACCGAGGTTCTTTTTCATCTCGGCAACAGAGAAGGCCCAGGTGTGGTTGGTCATTGCCACCCAGTCGCCCGTTACCGGGCAGGCAATGGCAATACAGCCATCCTCGACGCTGACATCGTGCTCCGTCAGATAGACACGCACCACCGCTTCGAGGCTGGGATAATCCAGCCCGGAATAGGTTTTGGCGCGGGAAATTTCCCCGGAGTTGACGTCACATAAAGCCAGACGCGCGTTCGTGCCCCCTACATCACCTACCAAAGCATACTTTGTCATTCTTCAACTGCTCCGCTAAAGTCAAAATAACTCTTTGGCACACTCTAAATTCATGGCTCCAGAACAACAACGCCTGAATACAAGTGCCCCAGGATTATCGATCTACGTCACAGAATTAAGGTTCCGTTTCAGCACCTTTTGCACTGTTCGCGCCAGCCTGACCAGGCAAAGTGAGGCCAGTCATTTTCTACAAGGAAATCATCATGCTCCATCCGCGAGCCAGAACGATGCTGTTATTGGCCCCGCCCGCCCTGATTATTGGCGTGGCGTCCAGCCTGATCCTGATTGTTATTATGAAAGTCGCCTCGGTGTTGCAGACCTTTTTGTGGTCGTCCCTGCCGGCGACCTTCGGCATCGACATGACCTCACCGGGCTGGATTATTGTGATGCTGACGCTCACCGGCATTGCCGTGGGACTGGTTATCCGCTTTAGCCCGGGCCATGCCGGGCCGGATCCGGCCAGCGAGCCGCTGATCGGTGCTCCGGTGGACGCTTCCGCCCTGCCGGGGCTGGTGATGGCGCTGATTATCGGCCTCGCGGGCGGCGTGAGTCTTGGCCCGGAGCACCCAGTGATGGCGGTGAATATTGCACTGGCGGTCGCCGTGGGCTCGCGCGTCTTCCCTCGGGTGGCGGCCCTCGACTGGACGATCCTCGCTTCTGCCGGCACCATCGGCGCGCTGTTTGGCACCCCGGTGGCGGCGGCACTGATCTTTTCTCAGACCCTGAACGGCAACAACGACATCCCGCTGTGGGACAAGCTCTTCGCCCCGCTGCTGGCCGCTGCGGCAGGCGCGCTGACCACCAGCCTGTTTTTCCACCCGCATTTCTCCCTGCCGATTGCGCCTTACGGCCAGATGCAGCTCGCCGATCTGTTTAGCGGCGCGATTGTTGCTGCCATTGCCATCGCCCTTGGGATGGTGGCGGTGTGGTGCCTGCCGCGCCTGCACCGGCTGATGCATCGCCTGAAACACCCGGTACTGATCCTCGGCGCGGGTGGGCTGATACTGGGGATTTTGGGGGCCATTGGCGGCAGCATTACCCTGTTTAAAGGACTCGATGAGATGCAGCAGCTGGCCTTTAGCCAGACGTTTAGCGTTTCCGATTATCTGCTCATCGCCCTGATTAAACTGGCGGCGCTGGTGGTGGCGGCAGCGTGTGGTTTTCGCGGGGGGCGCATTTTCCCGGCGGTGTTTATCGGTGTCGCCTTAGGGTTGATGCTGCATGAGCACGTCGAGGCGGTTCCGGCAGCGATCACCATCTCCTGTTCGATTCTGGGTCTGGTGCTGGTGGTAACGCGGGATGCCTGGCTGAGCCTGTTTATGGCGGCAGTGGTGGTGCCAGACACCACCCTGATGCCGCTGCTGTGTATTGTGATGCTGCCCGCCTGGCTCCTGCTGGCGGGCAGACCGATGTTGATGGCCTGGCGTCAGGACAAATAGTCAGGCACTTTTACGTGCGCCAAGCGCCTGAACAATGTCGTTTAACAGCGGCGGCAGATCGGCTTTCGGCAGGATGACCTCAATCAGCGAAAGCCGCTCGCAGTGCGCCACTTTCTCCAGCACCTCCTCAAGCTGTACCGTCTCACTTACCCGCCAGCACTCGGCCTGACAGTTCAGGCTGAGCGCCTGCGGGATCTGCGTCCAGTTCCACAGCGCGATATCGTTATAGCGCTGGTTCGGCCCGTGGATCGCCCGCTCGACCGTATAGCCTTCGTTGTTCAGCACCATGATGACTGGACACTGCTGGTCGCGCAGCATCGAACCTAACTCCTGGATCGTGAGCTGCGCTGCACCGTCGCCGGTGATCGCAATCACCCGACGATCCGGGCAGGCAGTCTGCGCACCATAGGCCGCAGCCAGAGTGTAACCAATCGAGCCCCAGATCGGCTGGACGATAAAATTCACCCCCTCGGGCAGGCGCAGCGCGGCGGCTCCAAAGGCCGAGGTCCCCTGGTCGGCAAGAATAATATCGCCGGGGCGAATAAAGGTTTGCAGCGTTTTCCAGAAGCTGTCGTGCGTCAGCGAGCCGGGCTGGACGGCGTGTAGCGGGTGCGGTGGGCGCGGCACGGCGGCGCCGCTGGCATACTGGTGGGTAAGGCTGGACAGTACTTCAATCGCCTGCGCCATTGGGATCCCGGTATACCAGATGTCTCCCACTCTGGAGGCATGGGGCTGAACGTCGATGGTCTGCTGTTGCGTGAGCTTTTGGCTAAATCCGGCCGTCAGCGTATCGGTAAATCGGGTACCCACGCAGATTACGGTGTCGGCACCTTCAATGGCGTCGTTGGTGGCACCAATGCTGGCTGAGCCGCTGTAGGTGCCCGCGAAGCCAGGCTTGCGCTCATCAAAAATGCCTTTGCCCATCAGTAGGGTGGCGTGCGCCATCGGAGTTTGCTCCATCCAGCGCTGGAGCTGATTTTGCAGGCCGTAGCGCAGCACCAAAAAATCAGCCAGCAGCGCGGTACGATCGCTGGCGGCCAGTCGTTTCTCCGCGGCTTCACGGAAGGCATCAAGGCGGAAGCTGTCGCTCTCATAAAGACGATCTATGAGAGCGTTTACAGGCGGGGTGGCAGGTTTTTTTGCCACATCGGCAGGCAACATCAGGTAGCCGGGACGGCGCTCGCGCAGCATTTCGGTCAACACCCGGTCGATTTCATAGCAGGCGTTCTGTTCAGTCAGCTGCGCCTGGGCCACGGTAATCGCTTCGCTCATTTTAAAGAAGTGACGAAACTCCCCATCACCGAGGGTGTGATGCAGCAGTTCCCCTTTTTTCTGCGAAGCAATACCCGGTGCGCCGACAATATGCAGCACCGGAACATGCTCGGCAAAACTGCCCGCGATCCCATTGATGGCACTCAGTTCGCCTACCCCAAAGGTGGTCAGCAGCGCGGCAAAGCCCTTGCAGCGCGCATAGCCATCGGCGGCATACGCCGCGTTGAGCTCATTCGCACAGCCCACCCAGCCGATATCCGGGCTGGCGATAACGTGATCGAGAAACTGCAGGTTGTAGTCGCCCGGCACGCCAAACAGACGATCGGCACCACAGTCCGTAAGACGGTCTAGCAAGTAATCAGCGACGCAGTAGGGGGAATGCATGGCAGTTATCCTTATGATGTTGACCTCAATTTGAGTATTGAAGAAGCGTGATAGCTGTCCAGGAATGGTGATATTCAGGTCATGGAACAAATGCTTTACAAATTGAGGCGAGGTAATCTGTCGAACGCAGTTATTGTGTAAACGTATACACTGAAATATTTCGTACCCGGAGAAACAATAGATATGGCTTATCAGGCGGACACAAATCGTTATCAGTCAATGGTGTACCAGCGATGCGGACAGAGCGGCCTTAAGCTGCCGGCTATCTCCCTTGGACTGTGGCATAACTTTGGCGATAGCACGTTGATTGAAAACAGCCGTCAACTTTTACATCGCGCATTCGATTCCGGCATTACGCATTTCGATCTGGCAAACAACTATGGCCCACCGCCAGGATCGGCGGAGCGTAACTTTGGGCGGATCCTGCAGGAGGATTTTCATGGCCTGCGCGATGAGCTGATCATCTCCTCCAAAGCCGGCTATACCATGTGGCAAGGGCCTTACGGTGACTGGGGTTCACGTAAATACCTGATCGCCAGCCTCGACCAAAGTCTGAAGCGCATGGGGCTGGAGTATGTCGATATCTTCTACCATCATCGCCCGGACCCGGAAACGCCGCTGCGCGAAACGATGCGCGCGCTCGACCATATCGTGCGTCAGGGGAAAGCGCTGTACGTCGCCCTGTCCAACTATCCGGCGGAGCAGGCCCAACAGGCGATCGCCATCCTCGAAGACCTGGGGACGCCGTGCCTTATCCATCAGCCAAAATTCTCGATGTTCGAGCGTGCGCCTGAAGAGGGACTGCTGGATGTGCTGCAGCAGAATGGCGTGGGCTGCATTGCCTTCTCACCGCTGGCGGGTGGTCAGTTAACCGACCGCTACCTGAACGGCATTCCGGCCGATTCCCGTGCGGCAAGCGGCAGTCGCTTCCTCAATCCGGATCAGCTCACCGAAGAGACGCTGGGCAAAGTTCGCCAGCTCAATGCCCTGGCACAACGTCGTGGGCAAAAGCTGTCGCAGATGGCGCTGGCCTGGGTGCTGCAGCATGACGCGGTGACCTCGGTGCTGATCGGTGCCAGTAAGACTGCGCAGATTGACGATGCGGTGGGCATGCTGGCGAACCGGCACTTCTCAGCAGCCGAACTGAGCGAAATAGAAGCGATTCTGTCCGGCGCCCAGTAAGCGCACTATTAGCAAAAAGTGCTATGCCTTCTGATTTAGGAGTTAAGGCGATTAAACAGGGCTTTACCGCCCATTAATATTGCGTTAACAAGCCGATTACGGCTCCGATCGTGAAGGAGAATTACCATGTTCAGGTCCCTGATTCTGGCAGCTGTCTTACTGGCTTCAGCCCCGCTGGTCGCTACTGCTGGCGAAATCACCCTGCTGCCATCTGTAAAATTACAAATTGGCGATCGGGATAACTCCGGTAATTACTGGGACGGCGGCGGCTGGCGCGATCGCGGTTACTGGCAGCGCAATTATGAATGGCGCGACCACCGCTGGCGTAAACATAATAACGGCTACCATCGTGGCTGGGATAAACGTAACGCCTACGAGCGCGGCTACCGCGAAGGCTGGAGCGACCGTGATGACCACCGTGGCAGAGGCCGCGGTCATGGACACGGCGGGCATGGTCATCGCCACTGATAATGGAAAAGGCGCCGCAAGGCGCCTTTTTTGTGGCTGACTACGCTTGGCCCGGCGACGCTTCGCTTGCGCGGGCCTACGGGTTTTGTCGGCCCCGGCACACCCCCCCTTTTACAGGCCCAGCGCCGTGCCGATTAACAACCACAGGTTCAGCGCCACCACCAGCACCACAATCGCCCAGCCAATCCGTTTCACCGTCACCGTGTTCACCAGATCGCCCATCAGCGTTTTATCGCTGGTAAAAATCAGCAGCGGTACCAGCGCCAGCGCGATGCCAAAGCTCAGCAGCACCTGGCTCATCACCAGAATGCGAGTCGGATCGAGGCCCATCAGGATCACGATAAATGACGGCATCATGGTGACAGAGCGACGCACCCACAGCGGGATATGGAAGCGAACAAACCCCTGCATCACCACCTGCCCTGCCAGGGTGCCAACCACGGTCGATGAGAGTCCCGCTGCCACCAGGCTCAGGCCAAAGATCGTGGCTGCCGCATGGCTCAGTAAGGGTTCCAGCGTCAGGTAAGCCTGATCGAGATCGGCGATGCCGGTATGGCCGTTGAAGTGGAAAGCCGCCGCGGCGGTCGCCATCATCGCCAGGTTCACAAACCCGGCAATGGTCATCGCGATCGCCACGTCCCATTTTGTTGCCGAGTAGCGCTCATGGCGCGAGCCTTCGTGCAGATTCTGGGTCAGCGAGGAGTGCAGATAGATAACGTGCGGCATGATGGTTGCCCCCAGCACCCCGGCGGCGAGGAAGACCGCTTCGGAGGTTGGCAGGTTCGGGATCGCCATCCCCTTCCCTAACTGCACCAGGTCGGGCCGGGAGAAAACCAGTTCCACAATGTAGGCCGCCGCGACGAACAGCAGTAGACCACCGATCACTTTTTCGAGCGGTTTTTGCCCGCGACGTTGCAGCATCAGGATCAGAAACGTGGCGATACCGGTTAACACCGCTCCCTGCAGGAGCGAGACGCCAAGAATGAGCTTAAAGCCGATCGCGGCACCGATAAATTCCGCCAGATCGGTTGCCATCGCGATAATTTCGGCCTGCACCCAGTAAAACCAGACCATCGGGCGCGGATAGCGGTCGCGGATGTGCTCGGCGAGGTTTTTGTGGGTCGCGATGCCCAGCTTTGCCGACAGCACCTGGATCATCATCGCCATCAGGTTTGCCCACACCACCACCCACAGCAGTTTGTAGCCAAAGCTGGCCCCGGCCTGGATGTTGGTCGCAAAATTACCCGGATCGATATAGCCAATGGCGGCAATAAACGCCGGTCCCATTAATGCAAAGCGCATCTTGCGTGCCGCTCTGCCGGTGCTAGTCTCAACGCGACTGTTGGTCATCTGTGCCTCTGAAATATAGCCTTTGCTATGTTTAATGCTATCAAAATGCGAATGATTATCAAGATCATTTGCGTAGGTTAGAACGATTACTGTGATAACGAAGAGCAATAAACAGGCTGGAAGGAGGGTGATCGACTGGCGAAAACGCGTGCAGTCTTTTGTGAAGCGTAGCACACAAACTTAACTTTGAACTCATTTACATAACATAACAAAAATGTATCTTTTATCCCTAATTATGAGTTTCGTCACAGGATGTGACTATAGTGTGGCTTTGATCTCGTTTTCTTTACTCTTGTTTCATAGAATGTGCACGGAAATTAAACCTGCCTCATATTTGGAGCAAATATGGACCGCGTCCTGCATTTTGTCCTGGCACTTGTTGTTGTTGCTACGCTTGCGCTGCTGGTCAGCAGCGATCGTAAAAAGATCCGCATTCGCTATGTAGTTCAGTTACTCGTCATTGAAGTGTTACTCGCCTGGTTCTTCCTGAACTCCAACGTGGGCCTGGGCTTCGTGAAAGGCTTCTCCGAGATGTTCGAAAGCCTGCTCGGGTTCGCCAATGAAGGGACCAACTTCGTATTCGGTAAAATGAACGATGAAGGTCTGGCATTCTTCTTCCTGAAAGTGCTGTGCCCTATCGTCTTCATCTCTGCCCTGATCGGTATTCTGCAGCACATCCGTATTCTGCCGATTGTGATCCGTGCCATCGGTACGGTGCTTTCGAAAGTGAACGGCATGGGCAAACTGGAATCCTTCAACGCCGTAAGTTCCCTGATCCTCGGTCAGTCTGAGAACTTTATCGCGTACAAAGATATCCTTGGCAAAATGTCCCGCAACCGCATGTACACCATGGCGGCCACCGCAATGTCTACCGTTTCCATGTCTATCGTGGGCGCGTACATGACGATGCTGGAGCCAAAATACGTGGTTGCTGCGCTGGTTCTGAACATGTTCAGCACCTTCATCGTTCTGTCACTGATCAACCCGTACCGCGTGGATGAGAGTGAAGAGAACCTGCAGATGGCTAACCTGCACGAAGGTCAGAGCTTCTTCGAAATGCTGGGCGAGTATATTCTGGCAGGCTTCAAAGTGGCAGTTATCGTTGCGGCAATGCTGATCGGCTTCATCGCCCTGATCTCTGCGCTGAACGCCCTGTTTGCTGCTGTACTGGGTATCTCCTTCCAGGGCATTCTGGGTTACATCTTCTACCCAATTGCCTGGGTAATGGGTGTGCCAGCCAGCGAAGCACTGCAGGTGGGCAGTATCATGGCAACCAAACTGGTGTCTAACGAATTCGTTGCGATGATGGATCTGCAGAAAATCGCCGGTACGCTCTCGCCGCGCGCCGAAGGTATTCTCTCTGTATTCCTGGTTTCCTTCGCTAACTTCTCGTCCATCGGTATCATCGCGGGCGCGATTAAAGGCCTGAACGAAGAGCAGGGGAACGTGGTTTCTCGCTTCGGTCTGAAACTGGTATACGGTTCTACGCTGGTCAGCGTCCTGTCTGCGTCTATCGCCGCACTGGTACTGTAATCAGCCATAAACAAAACCGGGGAATTCCCCGGTTTTTTTACGCCTGCAGATCGGCGAGCGGCTGCGGTTTACCAATCAAATAGCCCTGCAGATAATCGACACCACACGCCAGCAGGATCTCACGCTGCTCCGGCAGTTCCACATACTCCGCCACCACGCACAGCGAACGGGCCTTCGCCAGGTTGCAGATGGACTGGACGATCATCGCATCCATGCTGTCGCGACAGATATCCTTCACAAAGCAGCCGTCAATCTTGACGATATCGGCATGCAGGCGCTTCAGCCGCTCGAAGTTGGCATAGCCTGTACCAAAATCATCAATGGCGATTTTAAAGCCGTAATCGCGCAGCTGCTGAATATTCTGAATACTGACTTCTGAATTCGAGAACGCTTGTTCTTCGGTCACTTCGATAATCACCGCCTGCGGCGCGATAGCGTAGTGTTCAAACAGGGCAATGATGTCGGGTGCCACGTCTTTTTGCATCAGCGTCAGCGGCATCAGGTTTACCGAAAAGCGCGCGTACGGTTGGGTCGTAGGGTACGTGCGTAACCATGCCAGCAGGGCTTCGACCACGCTGATATCAAACCGCCGGCTCAGGTTAAACTGCGCCACCAGCGGCAGAAACTTATCCGGCGTGAGGATTTCACCGTCGCTTTCCAGCCGGGACAGGATTTCGTGGTAGCCGGTGCCGTCCGCTTTCTGGATCGGCTGGGCATACAGACGCAGCCCGCCTTCATCCAGCGCCCGTTTCACCCGCCCCAGCATCAGCACGCGATCGGTGGTCTGCCCCGAGACGGTCTCCAGACTGTTGGTCAGCGACAACACCTGATACGACGAGCAGGCCTGTTCCGCCAGCCAGCTGAGTTGACCCAGGATATGGTGCAGGCTCTCACCGCAGTTGTATGCCACACCGCCCCAGGCGGCACCAAACTCAATGTCCAGCCCAATGTTGTTCCAGTAGATTTTGCGGCTGTTCAGGCGATCGACAATGTGCTGCAGACGGGCCCCCGCTTCCGGGCCACACAGCACCAGTGCCAGTTCGTTACCCGGTATCTGGAAAAGCTGCTCATTCTGAATCAGCAAAGGCTGCGTATGATGAATGATGGCGCGCTTACACTGCACGCGCATTAGCAGGCCATAGTGACGGCTCAGAAACTCCATATTATGCATTCGCAGACAGCACAAAGTGACATCTTTGTTCTCGGCCAGAAACAACTCCAGTGACCGCAGGTTCGGTAGCCCGGTCAGTGGATCGGTCAACGCCCTCTCCTTCCAGCCCTGTTTGAGCCATTCGCTGCGCTGAAAAATTTGCGCCATATACACCAGGCAGATCGAAAAGGAGATCAGCACCGACAACACAAATGCCAGCGAGTAACCGCTTTGCACGCCATGAAGAAAATTTTGACTGTAGGTCAGCAGCAGGCCTGCGCTCAACGCCCAGCCCAGGGAGATGATGCCATAGCGGAACCTGCTGATACCGAGGGTAAAAAGAATGAAAATAACCGGTACCAGATAGCCCGCAATAATATTCGCCCGGAAGGGCAAACAGAGCAGGAGGAGGATTGCAATCAGACTGAAAATGATGACTGGCGTAAAAAAAGGATGCTGGGTTGAGGAATAGTGCCGTAAATTACGCTGCCAGAAAGCACGGGCATAATTGGGATTAAGGATCATTCTTAACAGGTAATAGAACATCATGGTGAAGATCAGAACGGCGCAGATGAGGCTCTGAATATCCACAATATTATAGATAGCCGTACCTTCTCCATAGAAGGTCGCCAGCGCAACAGGGTAATGCAATAGATAGCCAGCTAAATACATGGACGACTTGATGCCGAGCGGGATAATAAACCCCAGCCAGAATATGCGCACGCCAATGAAGCGGCTGGGTATGTTGTAACGCCAGCGCGACCCCAGTTGCCATCTGACGATGCCGCAGACCGCAAACGTACTGAAAAGCTGGCAAAATAATAATATCGCCGCCTCGGTGAGAGACAGTTGAAAACTCCATTCGTTAATTACGGCAAAACTAATCACTACCGGAATTATCGCCTGACGACCAAACAGAAAAATAATGGCCAGCATTACGCTTAGCGGCATCCAGGCAAGATAAACGTCAAAGCCATCAACAACCGCGCGCGGTGAAATAAGGCGTGAGAACGGCACGAATACCATACATAACATCAAGGCAAGCGTAAAACTGCGCAAATTAATAGACATCGTGCTTTTCATTGAATGATATCAATTATTGTTTCTAGCGATTTAATGAGCGCAATTATAGTAAATTTTTTAAATGTGCGAATCAAACTTCCCGGACGTAAAAAGTCACCTGCTTTGTATGGATTTATGTTCTGTTCAGAATTGCGGCTTTTTTGTGAAGAGGAGGTAAAAGAAAGGCATAAAAAAACCCTCGCCACTGGCGAGGGTCTGAATTTTGGTGGAGCTAAGCGGGATCGAACCGCTGACCTCTTGCATGCCATGCAAGCGCTCTCCCAGCTGAGCTATAGCCCCACAATTTTGTTTACGCACCAGACTCTGTTGGGTTCAGAGTTTGGTGGAGCTAAGCGGGATCGAACCGCTGACCTCTTGCATGCCATGCAAGCGCTCTCCCAGCTGAGCTATAGCCCCATCGCGTAAAGCGTGTCGTGTTGACGGGCGGCATAATATGAATTCCATTGCAGAGTGTCAACGGCAAATTATCCCACTCGCGTTCAACCGCTGAAAATTCATGCAAATAAATCACATTGCGAGGATGCTCGCAGCCATACGTTAAACCTGTCACGTCTTCACGTAAAACGATGCTATAAAATGAATCACTCATTAACCCTACTCTTCCTCAGGAAATTGTATGATCAAGGAACGAATGACCCCAGAAGAGTTGGCCCGACTCACTGGCTATAGCCGACAGACCATCAATAAATGGGTACGCAAAGAGGGGTGGTCAACATCGCCAAAACCTGGCGTGCAGGGTGGCAAGGCCCGTCTGGTTCATGTGAATGAAAAGGTACGGGATTTTATCCGTAACGCGCGCAGGGCACCGGACGTTCCATCCCTACCCGATCTCACGGCTGATAACTCGCTTGCGGCACTGCTGCTAACGCTGGTCAGTGAGATGACCCAGAAAGAACAGAAGCAACTTACCTCGCTGCTGTTGCGGGAAGGGATTACCGGATTGTTGCAACGCTTAGGGATTCGCGAGCAGAACGATTATGAAAAAATTATCGAATAAAATGACCACCGAAGAGCTGGCCGATACCCTGGGTGTCGCCAGACAGACCGTCAATCGCTGGGTGCGCAAGAACGGCTGGAAGACGGAAGGTATCAACGGTGTGAAAGGCGGTCGAGCGCGTCTTATTCACATTGACGCTCAGGTGCGTGATCATATCATGAACATTCCGGCCATTCGTAAACGCCAGGCGCTCTACCAGTTGGCGGAAACCGCGGCCAGCTATGACGCCGCTAAGCCTGCCGGGCCCCTTCGACAAATATTCAATACGCTAGAGAACATGACTTTTGCGGAACAGCAGCGGCTTGATGTGTTGCTTGCGCGGGAAGGACTGAAGGGTTTCCTCGTTCGGCTTGATATCCACGAGCCAGAGGAATAACAAAACGGCAGGAGACCCTGCCGTTTTACAGCATGCTTACTGCTGGCTTTCGCGTTCAGCAATAAAACCCAGCGCTCTGTTGATGCGCGCAATGCTGCGGGTTTTGCCAATCGCGTGTACCGTCACATCCAGACCTGGAGACTGACCGGCACCGGTCACCGCAACGCGCAGCGGCATACCGACTTTACCCATCCCGACTTCCAGCTCATCTGCCGTTGCCTGAATGGCATGGTGCACGTTTTCAGCGCTCCAGTCGGTAATGGCAGACAGTTTGTCACGCACCACTTCTAGCGGCTGACGCGCAACCGGGCGCAGGTGCTTCTTCGCCGCGTCGGCATCAAACTCTTCGTACTCTTCATAGAAGTAGCGGCAGCTTTCCGCCATCTCTTTCAGCGTTTTGCAGCGCTCACCCAGCAGTTTGACCAGATCGGCCAGCTGCGGGCCATTGCGGGTATCAATGTTAGCCTGTTCAATGTGCCACTGCAGATAGGTTGCAACATACTCTGGCTGCATGGTGTTGATGTAGTGATGGTTCAGCCACTGCAGTTTTTCGGTGTTAAACGCGCTGGCAGATTTACCGACCGCCTCGAGGGAGAAGAGCTCAATCATCTCTTCACGACTGAAGATCTCCTGATCGCCATGGGACCAGCCCAGACGCACCAGGTAGTTCAGCAGCGCTTCGGGCAGGTAGCCATCGTCGCGATATTGCATCACGCTGACTGCGCCATGACGTTTGGACAGTTTTTTGCCATCGTCACCGTTGATCATCGATACGTGCGCATAAACCGGTACTGGAGCATTCAGCGCTTTCAGGATGTTGATCTGACGTGGGGTGTTATTGATATGGTCTTCGCCACGCACAACGTGGGTGATCGCCATATCCCAGTCATCCACCACCACGCAGAAGTTATAGGTCGGTGCGCCATCGGTACGACGAATAATCAGATCGTCCAGCTCCTGATTGCTGAATTCGATCGGGCCGCGGATCTGGTCGTCAAAAATAACCGAACCTTCCTGCGGGTTAGCAAATCGCACCACGCACGGCTCGTCATCCGCATGATGCTCGTGACCGTGACGGCAGCGACCGTCGTAGCGCGGCTTTTCATTATTCGCCATCTGCTGTTCACGCAGCGCGTCCAGACGCTCTTTAGAGCAGTAGCATTTATAGGCGGTTCCCGCGACCAGCATCTCATCAATCACCGCGTTGTAGCGGTCAAAACGTTTGGTCTGGAAATACGGGCCTTCATCCCATTCCAGATTCAGCCAGTTCATGCCATCCATAATGGCTTCGATTGCTTCCGGCGTTGAGCGTTCGAGATCGGTGTCTTCAATACGCAGCACAAACTCACCCCCCTGGTTACGTGCGAACAGCCAGGAATAGAGAGCAGTGCGCGCACCGCCAACGTGCAGATAGCCGGTCGGGCTTGGCGCGAAGCGAGTTTTGATTTTCATGAAATGGCCTTACAGTGATAAAGATGCCGACAACCGGCATATCCTGGAAACTTAGTGGGCAATATTCTATCACTCCAGTCCGATTCCTCAATCTTGTTGCGGTGAGATCCTCCTTCCCGGCTGTTTTTGTTTAGAAATCATGCGCCATTGCCGCTTTGGCGATCGTTTTGTTTAATTTTACGACGAACAAATAAAAACTTGAGAAAAGGCGTTGACTCATTTTCAACTCTCCCTATAATGCGACTCCACACAGCGGGGGTGATTAGCTCAGTTGGTAGAGCACCTCCTTTACACGGAGGGGGTCGGCGGTTCGAGCCCGTCATCACCCACCATCTACTTCACGTAGATACCGCAGTGTAGATAAGAAGTTAAGAATGGGCGATTAGCTCAGTTGGTAGAGCATCTCCTTTACACGGAGGGGGTCGGCGGTTCGAGCCCGTCATCGCCCACCATTCTTAATGCGATTTCTTATCAAAGTAGTACCGAAATGGGTGATTAGCTCAGTTGGTAGAGCACCTCCTTTACACGGAGGGGGTCGGCGGTTCGAGCCCGTCATCACCCACCATTCGGGTCGTTAGCTCAGTTGGTAGAGCAGTTGACTTTTAATCAATTGGTCGCAGGTTCGAATCCTGCACGACCCACCAATGTAAAAAAGCGCCCTAAAGGCGCTTTTTTGCTATCTGCGATATCTACGATTCGAACCTGCAGCAGGTTCGAGCCGAACGCAGAGAGGCACCGGAGCCGCTTGCGGCGACGGCCCGAAGGGCGAGCGAAGCGAGTCATCCTGCACGACCCACCAATGTAAAAAAGCGCCCTAAAGGCGCTTTTTTGCTATCTGCGATATCCACGATCCCCCTCTCAATACTGGTAGGCTTCCTCAAGCTCTTCTATTTCTTGCCGATATCTCTTTTTTGGCAAGAGGTTTTCAGCATGACAACAATACAAACATCCGCAGCATCGGTACAAACCCAGAGCAGCGGCAGCAGTCGCAGTACTGGCAGCGACGTTTCCTCACAGATCGCCCGTCTGACTTCGCAAATCACCAAGCTGACTGAGCAACTGAAAGATGTTGCCAACGGCAGCGGCACCGCCGAAGACAAGAAAAAGCAGCAAGAACTGCTGCAGACTCAGATCAAAATGCTGCAGGCCCAGCTGGCGCAATTGCAGCGTCGTCAGGCAGAAGAAGCCCAGCAAAAGCAGGAACAGCAGCAGGGTAAAGCGGAAGGTGTGAACTCCCCTTCCGACGAGCACAAGATTGATATCTACGTCTGATGCGTCACCGATGCAGGCCAGAGCTTATCCCTGCGCCTGCATTCCCCCATCACGCCCGGTTTAAATGCGTCAACGCCTCGACCAGCTTTACCATTGCAGGCGTTACCTGCTGCTGTTCAAAGACGATATACAGGTCTGCCGGAATACGCGCTTCGAGGGGACGGAACACCACGCCGGGCCAGTTCATCTGTGCGTAGCTGTCTGCGATCAACGTTATACCAATCCCCATGCTGACCATCGCCAGCACCGTTTGCGGTTCCATGACTTCCCGGACAATCATCGGTGAAAAACCGGCACTCTGACAGACGCGCTGTAAAAAGGCCCAGTCGGTATGCATCGACGGCATGGTGACGAAATATTCATTGCGCAATGCCTCAAGCGGCACGGCATCGCAGGCAATCAGGGGGTGATCCTGCGGCATCGCCACCAGAAATGACGATTCATGTAAGCGTAAGCGGGTAAACCCCGGCATTGGTTCCGTCGCCATTCGCCAGATCCCCGCATCTAACTCGCGTCGCTCCAGCAGCGCCATCTGCGTGGTGGGCATATTCTCGCGGAACATCACCTCAACATTGGGATTCTCTTTCAGGAAACGGCGCATCACAGGACGCATTTTCCCCCACATGGCGGTTCCCACCACGCCAAGCTCGATACGCCCTGCCTCACCGCGCCCGATCTGCTCGACGCGCGCCATCGCCTGGCTGGCGCTGGCCAGCAAACGTCGCGACTCCTCCATCAGGATCTTACCCGCGTGGGTTAACGCAACGCTGCGCGAGTGGCGCACAAACAACAGGGTGCCGAGCTGTTGTTCCAGCTCTTTGACATGAATGCTTAACGGGGGCTGAGACATGTTCAAACGGGCCGCAGCCCGTCCGAAATGCAGTTCTTCGGCAACAGCGAGAAAGTAACGCAATAATTTCAGATCGATACGGTGGGCTCGTTCCATCCCAACTGCGCTCCATTAATAAGAGAGTGATGCAGGGAATTTACCACAGGGCCCAGCGTAACAATAACTTAAGCGTTCCTCACCAATCAAAGGCACTAATGTGCCAGTGATTTGGCCGCCAGTTTTTCTGGCTGATGCTGATATTTGAAGAACAGAGCAAAGATAACCGCCAGCGCCAGCGAGTAGGCAGCAAACAGCAGCCAGATGGTTTGCCAGTCTTTCACCCCATCCACCGAGAAGTAATCCACCGCCATTCCGCTCAGAATCGATCCGACCCATGCGCCCACGCCATTTACCATGGTCATAAACAGCCCTTGCGCACTGGCACGGATGCTGGGATCCACCTCCTGCTCAACGAACACCGATCCTGAGATATTGAAGAAGTCGAATGCGCAGCCATACACAATCATCGACATCAGCAGCAGCACAAAACCAAACGGAGAAGGATCGCCGAACGCGAAGAAGCCGAAGCGCAGCGTCCACGCCAGCATGCTCATCAGCATTACCGTTTTGATGCCATAACGCTTAAGGAAGTACGGGATGGTGAGGATAAAGCCCACTTCCGCCATTTGCGAAACTGACAGCAAAATGGAGGGATAGTTGACCACAAAGCTGTCGGCAAACACCGGGTTACGGGCAAAATCATGCAGGAACGGATTACCGAAGACGTTGGTAATTTGCAGGACCGCCCCCAGCATCATCGCAAACAGAAAGAAGATCGCCATCCGCGAATTTTTAAACAGCACGAACGCATCCAGACCCAGCTTGCTGGCGAGCGTGGTGGAGGCTTTCTTTTTCGCTACCGGGATTTTGGGTAGCGTCATGGCATACATCGCCAACAACAACGACGCGCCGGAGGCGATATAGAGCTGCGCGCTGCTGAGTTCCAGCCCCATCAGGCTCACCGTCCACATGGCGACAATAAAGCCTATCGTGCCAAACACGCGGATGGGGGGGAAAGCGCTAACCGGATCCTGGCCCGACTGAGCGAGGCAGGAGTAGGAAATGCTGTTGGACAAGGCGATGGTCGGCATATAGGCCATGGCATTAATCAGCATCACCCAGAACAGGGTATCCGGATCGGTGACGGTGGTGGCATACAGCAACGCACCCGCGCACACCAGATGACACAGCATGTAGGCACGTTCTGCACGTAGCCATTTATCGGCAATAATCCCCATAATGCCGGGCATGATGATCGCCGCCAGACCTTTGGAGCTGTACACCATGCCGACGTTGGCACCGGTAAAATCGAGGGTGTTAATCATGTAAGAACCCAGGGTGACCAGCCAGCTACCCCAGATGAAATACTGTAAAAACGACATGACCTTTAATCGGGATGCAATACCCATATTCTGTTCCTTGCCGCAAAAAATGACCCCGCGTGCGGGGTCATTACTATTATGAGTGTCAGGCTAACTTGCGTAAGAACCCGCAGATCAGGTCAATAAAGTTTTGCCGGGACAGTTCTGCCGCGGCCAGCGTTTGTTCATGGGACAGTTTGATGTCGCCCAGCCCCTCCGCCAGATTCGTGATTGCCGAGACGGCCACCACCTTGAGCCCGCAGTGACGGGCGGCAATCACCTCCGGCACGACCGACATTCCGACCACGTCACCGCCGATAATCTGCATCATGCGGATCTCGGCCACCGTCTCAAAGTTAGGCCCCGGGTAAGAGACAAAGACCCCTTCTGTCAGCGGAAAACCGACTTCTCCCGCCACCGTCTGCAGCACCGCGCGGTACTCGGCGTCATAAGCATTCGCCAGCGAGAAGAAGCGATCGCCAAAGCGTTCATCGTTCAGCCCAACCATCGGTGTACCCGGCATGGTATTGATGTGATCGTTTAACGCAACCAGGCTGCCAGGCCCCACTTCAGGGCGCAGAGAGCCCGCCGCATTGGTGCTAAACAGCAACTCACAGCCCAGCAGCTTCAGGGTGCGAATCGCATCGGTCATGACGCTCATGCCGCGGCCTTCATAGAAATGCCCGCGTCCCTTCATGCACGCTACCGGGACGCCGGCAAGATGGCCGAGCACCAGCTCACCCGCGTGTCCGTGGACGGTACTGACCGGGAAACCCGGCAGCTTCTCGTAGGAGATCGCCACCGCGTCTTCAATTTGTTCTGCCAGAGCGCCTAACCCGGAGCCAAGAATAAAGGCCACGCGCGGCGTAAAGTCCGGTTTGTAACCCCGGATGATGTCGGCGCTATACCAGGGATTCTGTGAAAAAAGTGAGTGGCTCATGCTAAATCCTTAAAGCTGAATAATTGGAATAATGTGGAGTACCTTCTTCTTATAGCGACAGTGGCTAACCCATTACCAATACACTTTGTCGGGCCGATCGATAGGCGTTTCGAATCGATTGATCCGCTACTTCTGGTACAGCGGATCCCGCACCCGGCCAGCGGTCAGCTCGCCGGCCTGCTGGCGAACCACGTCCCACAGCGCCTGAGCTGCGGTTGATAGCGAGCGATTTTTACGTCGTACCAGCATCAGCTGCCGCTCAACCACTGGGGTGAGCCTCAAGACCCGCAGATGATGGCCCTGCGGCAACGGCAGGGCCAGCGCGGGTAATACGCTGATCCCAATCCCCGACTCGACCATCGGAAACAGCGTTGCCGGGTGACCAATCTCCTGCACAATGTTGGCCTCGACCGAAAATCCCGCCAGCGCGGCGTCGATCAGCGGTCGGCTACCGGAGGCGTAATCCTGTAATACCAGTCGCTGATGCTGTAGGTCATGCCAGCGCACCGAATCCCGTCCGGCAAAAGGGTGATCGTCCCGGCACAGCAGCAGGAAGGGTTCCGATAAAACCGTTTCACACTCCAAATCGGTTGCCGCACCGGGGTCGATCACAATGCCAAAATCCACCTCTCCCTGGCGAATGCTCTCCAGCACCCACTGCTGCGGTCGGTCATGCAGGACAAATTTAATTTCCGGGTACTGGTGATTGCTTTGGGCGATACAGTGCGGAATAAGATGCGCCGAAATGGTCTGGCTGGCCGCCACGCGCACCGTTCCAGAAAGCTGCTGCCCGACCCTGCCAACATCCCGCAGGGTGGTCGACAGCTCGTCCAGAATGCGCTCCAGACGCGCCGCCAGCTGTTGGCCCGCCTCGGTCAGCACGACCTCGCGCGTGGTTCTGTCGAGCAAACGCACGCCGGTCTGCAGCTCCAGCTCCTTCACGCTGTGGCTCACCGCCGACTGGCTCAAACCAATGATCTCCCCTGCCCGGCTAAAACTTTTGGCCTGCGCGACGGTGACAAAAACACGAAGCTGACGCAGAGAGTAATTCATCTGTTTTCCTCATATATTGATGCAATAAATCAATTTTATTTCTCAAAGGGAAGGAAGCACAATAGCGCCATCTGTTTTCAGGAGTGTTTATGAAACTTTTCCGCATCCTCGATCCGTTCACGCTTACGCTAATCAGCGTTGTTTTACTGGCTTCACTGTTCCCGGCCCGCGGTGGCTTTGTGCCTTTCTTTGAAGGGCTGACCACCGCCGCGATTGCACTGTTGTTCTTTATGCACGGGGCCAAGCTTTCGCGCGAGGCGATTGTCGCAGGCGGCAGCCACTGGCGCCTGCATCTGTGGGTGATGTGCAGCACCTTTGTCATCTTCCCGGTGTTGGGCGTGCTGTTTGCCTGGTGGGCACCAGTCAATGTCGATCCGGCGCTGTATACCGGCTTCCTCTATCTGTGCATTTTGCCGGCCACCGTACAGTCGGCAATCGCCTTTACCTCGATGGCGGGCGGTAACGTGGCGGCGGCGGTGTGTTCCGCATCGGCCTCCAGCCTGTTAGGCATTTTTCTCTCGCCGCTACTGGTGGGGCTGGTAATGAATATGCACGGGGCGGAAGGCAACCTGGATCAGGTCGGGAAGATCATGCTCCAGCTGCTGCTGCCGTTCGTGCTGGGCCATCTCTCCCGTCCGTGGACCGGGGCGTTTGTCGCGAAGCATAAGAAATGGATTGGCAAAACCGACCAGACATCGATTCTGTTGGTGGTCTACTCGGCCTTCAGCGAAGCGGTGGTTAACGGCATCTGGAATAAAGTGGGGGTTGGGTCACTGCTGTTTATCGTGGTGGTCAGTCTGGTACTGCTGGCGATTATCATTGCGATTAACGTGTTTGCCGCCCGCAGCTTCGGCTTTAGCAAAGCCGATGAAATTACCATTGTCTTCTGTGGGTCGAAAAAGAGCCTGGCGAACGGGATCCCGATGGCCAATATTCTGTTTCCGACCTCGGTGATTGGGATGATGGTGCTGCCACTGATGATTTTCCACCAGCTGCAGCTGATGATCTGCTCGGTGCTGGCGCGTCGCTACCAGCGCCAGACCCAGGAGCTGCAGGCGCAGGAGAAAGCCCGCGCCGCCAAAGCTTAAGGACGTTTCAGGGGCTGAACCAGCTGGGTCAGCCCCTCAGTTTTGATCAGTAACGTCAGCGCCATCAGCTCACCAAGATGCCCGGCAGGAAATCCATCCTTACGGGCAAACCACAGCAAATACTCTTCCGGCACATCGATCAGCCTGCGGCCTTTGTACTTACCGAAAGGCATCTCGGTATTGGCGATCTCGATAAGCTGCGTTTTATCCACGTTACTCCCCTAACAGACGCAGCATCTCTGCTTCATCAATCACGTCAATGCCCAGCTCCTGCGCTTTGGCGAGCTTGGAGCCCGCTGCCTCACCGGCGATCACCAGGTCGGTTTTCTTCGACACGCTGCCCGCCACTTTCGCCCCCTGCGCCACCAGACGCGCTTTTGCATCATCGCGGGAAAGCTGGCTCAAGCTGCCGGTCAGCACCACCGTTTTACCGGCAAACGGGCTGTCGATTTCTTCGGCATTGATCACCACCGGCGCAGGCCAGCGTACGCCTTCGTTGAGCAGTTGGCCGATCACGTCGCGATTGCTCTCTTCCGCGAAGAAGTTAAACACGTGAGTGGCGACCACAATGCCCACGTCCGGGACTTTCTGCAGTTCTTCAATGGATGCTTTCTGGAGCGAATCGAGCGTGCCAAAAAACGCTGCCAGGTTGGCGGCTGTCGCCTCGCCCACTTCGCGGATGCCCAGAGCGTACAGGAAGCGGGCAAAGGTGGTGTCTTTGGCCTTATCCAGCGCATTAAACACGTTTTGCGCCGATTTTGGCCCCATCCGATCCAGACCCGTCAGCTTGCCTGGCGTCAGGCGGAACAGATCGGCGGGCGTATGGACATACTCTTTCTCAACCAGTTGGTCGATGATTTTGTCGCCCATGCCGTCCACGTCCAGCGCCCGGCGGGAGACAAAATGCTTCAATGCCTCTTTGCGCTGAGCCCCGCAGACCAGGCCGCCGGTGCAGCGCGTCACGACTTCACCTTCCACACGCTCCACGTCCGAGCCGCAGACCGGACAGTGGGCCGGGAATTCAATGGCGCGCGTATCTTCGGGGCGTTCGGACTCCACCACGTTGACCACCTGCGGGATCACATCCCCCGCGCGGCGAATCACCACTTTATCGCCAATGCGCAGCCCTAAGCGGTCGATTTCATCGGCGTTATGCAGGGTGGCGTTGCTGACCAATACCCCGGCGACCTGAACCGGCTCGAGGCGTGCCACCGGCGTTATCGCCCCGGTGCGCCCTACCTGAAACTCAACGTCGCGGACAAACGTCATCTGCTCCTGGGCCGGGAACTTAAAGGCCACCGCCCAGCGGGGCGCGCGGGCAACAAAGCCTAGCTGTTCCTGCAGGGCAAGGGCGTTAACTTTGATCACCACCCCGTCGATATCAAACCCGAGGGTCGGACGATCGACTTCGACCTGGCGATAAAAGGCCAGCACCGCCTCCGGGGAGTCGCATAGCTGAACGCGATTGCTCACCGGCAATCCCCAGGCTTTAAACTGCAGCAGGCGGCCCAGATGGGTATCCGGTAATTCACCACCCTCCAGAATCCCCACGCCGTAGCAGAAGAAAGTAAGTGGTCGCTTCGCGGTAATGCGCGGGTCGAGCTGGCGCAGCGATCCGGCAGCGGCATTACGCGGATTAGCAAAGATCTTGCCCCCGGTACGGCGCGCCTCTTCGTTGATTTTTTCAAAGCCAGCCAGCGGCAGGAACACTTCGCCCCGAACTTCCAGCCGTGCGGGAATATTCTCGCCGCGCAATTTAAGGGGGATGGCGCGGATGGTGCGCACATTGGCGGTAATGTCTTCGCCGGTGGTACCGTCGCCACGGGTCGCGGCGCGGATCATCACCCCGTTTTCGTACAGAATACTGACCGCCAGACCGTCCAGCTTCAGCTCGCAGCACCAGCTCAGCGGCTCGGCGCTTTTCAGCCGGTCCTGCACGCGCTTGTTAAACGCGAGGAAGCTCTCTTCATCGAAGACGTTATCCAGTGACAGCATCGGCACTTCGTGGCGGATCTGGCTGAACGAAGACAGCGGCGCCGCGCCCACGCGCTGAGTGGGCGAGTCAGGCGTGATTAAATCCGGATGCTGCGCTTCCAGCTCGCGTAGCTCACGCATCAGACGGTCATACTCCGCGTCAGGGACGTCTGGCGCGTCCATCACATGATAGAGGTATTCATGATGGCGAAGCGTGGTTCGCAGTTCAGTGAGTTGTTGTTCGATAGAGTCCATGTCGCACCATCAATGAGAAAAACCCCCGACAGGCGGGGGTTGTGTAGGAGTGAAACACACGCAGAGTATTATGCGTTGGCTTCTTTAACTTCGCGGATGCGGTCCTGATATTCGCGCAATTTCTGCGGCGTCATCATACGACGCTGATCGTCGAGCACCATGCCACCGACTTCATCGGCGATATACTGGGCAGACTGCAGCATCAGCTTAAAGTTTTGCAGTTCATCACCGTACGACGGCACCTGCATAAAGATGGTAATGCCCGGGGTGGTAAAATCACCGGTCATCTCTGGATCGAACGTTCCCGGGTTCACCATATTGGCCAGGCTAAACAGTGAAGGGCCGCTGCCGTCCGGGCTGAGGTGGCGATGGAAGATATTCATATCACCAAACTTAAAGCCCGCCTGCTCGATACTGTTGATCAGCACTTCGCCATTAATGGCCGTGCCCTGATGGGCGGCAACGCTCATAACAATGACGGTCTCTTTGCGCTGCGGTTTTTCAACCACGGGGGCGGCCTCGACAACCGGCTCTGGCTCAACGACAGGGGCAGGTGCGGGTTGCGGTGTCACAGGCTGCGGAGCCTGCTGTACAACCGGCTGAGGCTGAGGTTCAGGCTGAGCGGCATGCTGAGGTTGCGGCGCAGGCTGCTGGCGCACAGGCTCTTGCGGCTGCGGCTGGCGTACTGGCTCTTCCACAGGCTGCGTCGGCGCAGGACGTGGCTGCGCGGAGGCATACGGCGGCTGATACTGATGCTGTGGAGACTGGCGAGGCGCTTCTTGCTCCCCCTGGCCTGCACCGGGTGCCGTATTGTTGCGATGAACGCGAACTTCACCCACACCGTCATCTTCCGCTTCATCGATATTGTTATCGCTATCGTCTTCACGGGCCGACTTCATGCGCTTCAATGGCCGATCGCGAAACATAGAAGAGCGCTCTTTACGGCTGGTCCAGAAACCATGTACCAGTAAAGCGATTATGGCGATCGCGCCAACAATGATTAATATCAGACGCAAATCCTGCATCATTATATTCTCTGTTGTTCTAACACCTTGCCACCACGGCAAACATTTACTCACTAAGAGTATTTGCCGATTACCTCAAGTGCAAGTGCGTGCAGAGCATTCGCAGCATAAAGATGGACGAAATCGTGCTTTTTGCTGTTTTTTCGAACATTTCTTAACTGGTCAAGGCGCTACAACTGGCTAATATAGGCGGGCAATTTCACTGGTTGTGATAAAAGGAGCTCCACCTGGTTATGGTTTCATCAACTTCTTCCCCCCCACGCAGCGGCGTCTGGTACTTTTCACAGGGCTGGAAACTGGTTTCACTGCCAGGCATCCGACGCTTTGTCATTTTGCCCTTGCTGATCAACGTTCTGCTGATGGGCGGCGCGTTCTTGTGGCTCTTCACTCAACTGGACAGCTGGATCCCGGCCATCATGAGCCACGTTCCAGACTGGCTGCAGTGGTTGAGCTACTTACTGTGGCCGCTGCTGGTGCTCTCGGTTCTGCTGGTGTTTGGCTATCTCTTCTCGACAATTGCCAACGTGATTGCCGCCCCTTTTAACGGCCTGCTGGCCGAACAGCTTGAGGCGCGACTCACCGGTGCCACCCCACCCGACACGGGCGTGCTGGGGATCATGAAGGATGTTCCGCGGATCATGAAGCGGGAATGGCAAAAGCTCGCCTGGTATCTGCCGCGCGCGCTGGTACTGTTTATCCTCTATTTCATTCCGGGCATCGGGCAGACCGTTGCCCCAGTGGTATGGTTCCTGTTCAGTGCGTGGATGCTGGCGATCCAGTATTGCGATTACCCGTTTGATAATCACAAGGTGCCGTTTAAAGAGATGCGCATGGCCCTGCGCAGCCGCAAAATGACCAATATGCAGTTTGGTGCCCTGACCAGCCTGTTTACGCTGATCCCGGTCCTGAATCTGTTCATCATGCCGGTTGCAGTTTGCGGTGCGACGGCAATGTGGGTCGACTGTTATCGTGATAAACATGCGTTATGGCGATAAATTACTCTAAATCATTCGCGTCGCAGGAAGGCGGCAAGTGAGCGAATCCCCGCGAGCTTACATAAGTCAGTGACCGGGGTGAAAGAACTCAGCCAACGCGCCTGCGGCGTGAAGGATGACGGGTAGGCTTATGCCACCCTTTATTCCATACGGATCCCCATTATTTCTTTGCAGTATATAGATATGCGAATTCCTTTCTTCCCCATCTCCCTTTGGAAGGTATGCTGATGCGGTATCCCAATTTCAAACAGTTAAGGACAGGCCATGAGTAAGATTTTTGAAGACAACTCGCTGACTATCGGTCACACGCCCCTGGTTCGACTGAACCGTATCGGTAATGGACGCATTCTGGCGAAGGTAGAATCTCGTAACCCAAGCTTCAGTGTAAAATGCCGTATCGGTGCCAATATGATTTGGGATGCGGAGAAACGCGGCGTACTGAAACCAGGCGTTGAACTGGTTGAGCCAACCAGCGGTAACACCGGCATTGCATTGGCCTACGTGGCGGCAGCGCGCGGCTACAAGCTGACGCTGACCATGCCAGAAACCATGAGCATTGAGCGCCGCAAGCTGCTTAAAGCGCTGGGCGCAAACCTGGTGCTGACCGAAGGTGCCAAAGGCATGAAAGGCGCAATCCAGAAGGCAGAAGAAATTGTTGCCGGCGATCCGGCTAAATATCTGCTGCTGCAGCAGTTCAGCAACCCGGCTAACCCGGAAATCCACGAAAAAACCACCGGCCCGGAAATCTGGGAAGATACCGACGGTCAGGTTGATGTGTTTATTTCAGGCGTGGGCACCGGCGGTACGCTGACCGGCGTCAGCCGCTACATTAAAGGCACAAAAGGCAAAAAGGATCTGATTACCGTTGCCGTTGAGCCAACCGATTCCCCGGTTATCGCTCAGGCGCTGGCAGGTGAAGAGCTGAAACCGGGCCCGCATAAGATTCAGGGTATCGGCGCAGGCTTTATTCCAGGTAACCTGGATCTGAAACTGATTGATAAAGTGGTCGCTATCACTAACGACGAGGCAATCTCTACTGCACGCCGTCTGATGGAAGAAGAAGGTATTCTGGCAGGCATCTCTTCGGGTGCGGCGGTTGCTGCGGCACTTCAGCTACTTGAAGATGAAACCTTTACCAACAAGAATATTGTGGTTATCCTTCCGTCCTCGGGTGAGCGTTATTTAAGCACCGCGTTGTTTGCCGATCTCTTCACAGAGAAAGAATTGCAACAGTAGTGCCAAAATGTAAATAGCGCGTAAAAAAGCACCCTTCAGGGTGCTTTTTTGTGGCCTGCTTCAAAGTTTTACCTCGTCTGGCATTGCTTCACCCGGTTGGCTCTGGTATTTAAGCTGACAATTATTTTGATGCGCGAAATTAATCGGATCACGAAATCACGTGGCTGAATCGATTTTATGATTTGGTTCAAGTCTTGCTTTCGCGGCATAATGTTTAATGTCGAACGAAACGTCAGCAGCCTGACATGCCAGCATCGGAATGCGTTTGACACAAGCTGCGCTACGTACCGTTAAGCCGGTGCTAACAATACAGGCTAAAGTCCAACCGCCAGGCTAGACTTTAGTTCCACAACACTAAACCAATAAGTTGGGGAAATACAATGTTCCAGCAAGAAGTTACCATTACCGCTCCGAACGGTCTGCACACCCGCCCTGCTGCTCAGTTTGTTAAAGAAGCGAAAGGCTTCACTTCTGAGATCACTGTGACTTCCAACGGCAAAAGCGCAAGCGCCAAAAGCCTGTTCAAACTGCAGACTCTGGGCCTGACTCAGGGTACCGTTGTTACTATCTCCGCAGAAGGCGAAGACGAGCAGAAAGCAGTTGAGCATCTGGTTAAACTGATGGCTGAGCTCGAGTAAGTATCCGGGTTCTTTTTAATATCAGTCACAAGTAAGGTAGGGTTATGATTTCAGGCATTTTAGCATCCCCGGGTATCGCTTTCGGCAAAGCATTACTGCTGAAGGAAGACGAGATCGTCATCGACCGGAAAAAGATTTCTGCCGACAAGGTTAGTCAGGAAATTGAGCGTTTTCTCAGTGGTCGTGCAAAAGCATCTGCGCAGCTGGAAACAATCAAGACTAAAGCCGGCGAAACTTTCGGTGAAGAAAAAGAAGCCATCTTCGAAGGCCACATCATGTTGCTCGAAGATGAGGAGCTGGAGCAGGAAATCATAGCCCTCATTAAAGATAAGAACATGACAGCCGACGCGGCTGCACATGAGATTATCGAAGGTCAGGCAACGGCTCTGGAAGAGCTGGACGATGAATACCTGAAAGAGCGTGCGGCTGACGTGCGTGACATCGGTAAGCGCCTGCTGCGCAACATCCTCGGCCTGGCTATCATCGACCTGAGCTCCATTCAGGACGAAGTTATCCTGGTTGCTGCTGACCTGACCCCATCAGAAACCGCACAGCTGAACCTGAACAAGGTGCTGGGTTTTATCACTGATGCAGGCGGCCGTACGTCCCACACCTCTATCATGGCGCGTTCTCTGGAACTGCCAGCCATCGTGGGAACCGGTAGCGTCACCGCCCAGGTGAAAAACAACGACTATCTGATTCTGGATGCCGTAAACAATCTGGTTTACGTCAACCCAACCAACGAAGAAATCGACAAGCTGCGTGCTGTTCAGGAGCAGGTTGCTTCGGAGAAAGCCGAACTGGCTAAACTGAAAGATCTGCCAGCGATTACGCTGGACGGCCATCAGGTTGAAGTCTGTGCCAACATCGGTACCGTTCGTGATGTCGACGGTGCTGAGCGCAACGGCGCAGAAGGTGTCGGCCTGTACCGTACCGAATTCCTGTTCATGGACCGTGACGCCCTGCCAACCGAAGAAGAGCAGTTTGCGGCGTATAAAGCCGTTGCTCTGGCTTGCGGCTCCCAGGCGGTAATCGTGCGTACCATGGATATCGGTGGCGATAAAGAGCTGCCGTACATGAACTTCCCGAAAGAAGAGAACCCGTTCCTGGGCTGGCGTGCAGTGCGTATCGCTATGGATCGTAAAGAGATCCTGCGTGACCAGGTCCGCGCTATTCTGCGTGCTTCCGCTTTCGGTAAATTGCGCATTATGTTCCCGATGATCATCTCTGTTGAAGAAGTGCGTGCACTGAAGAAAGAGATTGAAATCTACAAACAGGAACTGCGTGACGAAGGTAAAGAGTTTGATGAAACCATCGAAGTCGGCGTAATGGTAGAAACCCCTGCCGCGGCAACGATAGCCCGTCATTTAGCCAAAGAAGTCGATTTCTTTAGTATTGGTACCAACGACTTAACCCAGTACACCCTGGCAGTTGACCGTGGTAATGATATGATTGCGCATCTCTACCAACCAATGTCCCCATCGGTGCTTACGCTGATCAAGCAAGTTATTGATGCTTCTCATGCTGAAGGCAAATGGACAGGCATGTGTGGTGAGCTTGCAGGCGATGAACGTGCTACACTTCTGTTGCTGGGTATGGGTCTGGACGAATTCTCTATGAGCGCCATTTCCATCCCGCGCATTAAGAAGATTATCCGTAACACGAACTTCGAAGATGCGAAGGTGTTAGCAGAGCAGGCTCTTGCTCAACCGACAACGGACGAGTTAATGACGCTGGTTAACAAGTTCATTGAAGAAAAAACAATCTGCTAATCCACGAGATGCGGCCCAAATTACTGCTTAGGAGAAGATCATGGGTTTGTTCGATAAACTGAAATCTCTGGTTTCTGATGATAAAAAAGACTCCGGAACTATTGAGATTATTGCTCCGCTTTCTGGCGAGATCGTCAACATTGAAGACGTGCCAGATGTAGTGTTTGCTGAGAAAATCGTTGGTGATGGCATTGCTATCAAACCAACCGGTAACAAAATGGTTGCACCGGTTGACGGCACAATTGGTAAAATTTTTGAAACCAACCATGCATTCTCGATCGAATCCGATAGCGGTATTGAGCTGTTCGTTCACTTCGGTATCGACACTGTCGAGCTGAAAGGCGAAGGCTTCAAGCGTATCGCTGAAGAAGGCCAGCGTGTTAAAGTTGGCGACCCGGTCATTGAATTCGATCTGCCACTGCTGGAAGAGAAAGCCAAGTCTACCCTGACGCCGGTTGTTATCTCCAACATGGACGAAATCAAAGAACTGATCAAACTGTCTGGCAGCGTTACTGTGGGTGAAACCCCGGTTATCCGCATCAAGAAGTAATTCTTGCCGCACAGAAAAATGGCGCCTTCGGGCGCCATTTTTGTTGGTCAGGCCGGTAGCACCAGCTCGTCATAACCCTTCTGTTGGGTGTACTTCATCACCTGCGTCACCCGATCGCCCGCCCGCGCTATCGCCGCCACCACGTTTTCGCCCTGCACCAGCGCACTCGCCAACTCTGAACAGAACAGATCGCCCGTGCCTTTCAGATCCGTTTTGATACGCGGATGCGCGCTTACCGTTACGTTGTCATGGGACACCAGCACCACGTGGATGCTGTCCGCATCGCCTTCAACCGGGGCGCTGGTTATCGCCACCCATTGCAGCGTATCAGAAAGCAGTCCTTTTGCCGCCGCCACCGCACGGGTGATGTCACGGCACGACTGACCGCTTAACACTTCCAGCTCAAACACATTTGGGGTAATGCCCTGCGCCAGCGGCAGCAGGTGCTGACGATAGGCGTCAGGGATTTCGGGCTTCACGTAGATGCCGCTGTCGGTATCGCCAATCACCGGGTCGATCAACACCACCAGATCAGGATGCTGTTGCTTGATGGCCGTTAGCCACTGGGCGAGGATCGCAATCTGACTGGCGCTGCCCATATATCCGGTAGTGACCACTTTCAGCTCGCGCAGCACATCGCGCTCTTCCAGCGCTCTCAGGTAGCCACTGAACCACTCGTCGGGGATCACGCCGCCATAGAAAGTGTCATAGTGCGGAGTATTACTGAACAGCACCGTCGGTACCGCCGTCACGGTGAGTTGATGCTGACGAATATTGGGCACCGCGATGCTGTTACCGACGCTGCCGTACACCACCTGCGATTGCACAGCCACAATGTCGGTCTGCTGCGCCCGGGTCTTGTCCCGGAATAAGATCATGTCCATGTCGTTTAAATTCCTGCGCCCTGCGCATAGCTCTCTTCACCAAACACACCGGTAGAAAGATAGCGATCGCCGCGATCGCAAATAATCGCCACTATCACTGCACCCGGCGCTGTCGCGGCAAGCCGCAGCGCACCGGCTACCGCACCGCCGGAGCTGACGCCGCAGAAGATTCCTTCTCGCACCGCCAGTTCGCGCATGGTATTTTCTGCCTCGCGCTGATGAATATCCAGCACCTGATCGACCAGCGAGGCATTGAAAATCCCGGGCATGTATTCCGCTGGCCAGCGGCGAATGCCCGGAATGCTGCTGCCCTCTTCCGGCTGCAGGCCGACGATGCTCACCGCTTTATCCTGCTCGCGCAGAAAACGGGAGACCCCGGTGATGGTGCCGGTGGTGCCCATACTGGAGACAAAATGGGTGATCCTGCCTGCGGTCTGCTGCCAGATTTCCGGGCCGGTGGTGGTGTAATGGGCAAGCGGGTTATCGGGGTTGTTGAACTGATCCAGCAGCTTACCCTCGCCGCGCTCAGACATCGATAGCGCTATATCACGCGCCCCTTCCATACCGCCCTGCTCTGGCGTCACCAGAATCAGCTCGGCCCCGTAGGCCAGCATTGCAGCGCGGCGCTCCTGGCTCATGTTGCTCGGCATCAGCAGCTTCATACGATAGCCTTTCAGCGCGGCAATCATCGCCAGCGCAATGCCGGTGTTACCGCTGGTTGCTTCGATCAGCACGTCGCCGGGCTTAATGTCACCGCGTTTTTCTGCCTGCACAATCATCGACAGCGCGGCACGGTCTTTGACCGAACCCGCCGGATTATTGCCTTCCAGTTTGACCCAGATTTCGCTGCCGTTGTCCGGCCCCATGCGTTGTAATTTGATGAGTGGGGTATTGCCGATAGTGTTTTCTAATGTGTTCATGATCGCTGTCCAATAAAAAGCCCGGTGGCGCTTACGCTCACCGGGCCTACAGGGATCATATTGTAGGCCGGGTAAGCGCAGCGCCACCCGGCAAAACTACGTGGAATTAACCTATCAGGCTGACTCCGCCAGAGCAAGAACCCCAGGCGTTTCGATACGATCCTTGTCATGATAAATGCGGGCGTGCTGCAGGCCGACAAACAGGCGCTCGCCGCGGTGCGGTGGCTCGTCGTCGCGCATCACCACGGTCAGCGGTTCGTTATACCAGCCCAGCGGCTGGACCACCAGATGGGTGTAATGCCCTTTCGGGCTGGCTTCCAGCACCTGTACCGGCAGCGGCGAGTCGAGGCTGGTGCGGCGGCTGACGTCCACTTCCCACGGACGCAGGAACAGATCGACCGGCCCCTGATACGCCGGAGTGTAGCCCAGCGGCCAGCGGTGGGCGCCTACGTGGAACTGACCGCCGCGAATGTTGCCATGCAGACGGTTCACTTCCCCCATAAATTCGAGCACAAAGCGAGTGGCCGGTTCACGCCAGAGTTGTTCTGGCTCATCCACCTGCTCAATGTTCCCCTGGCTCATCACCACCACCCTGTCGGCCACTTCCATCGCCTCTTCCTGATCGTGGGTAACGAACACGCTGGTGAACTTCAGCTCTTCGTGCAATTGACGCAGCCAGCGACGCAGCTCTTTACGCACCTGTGCATCCAGCGCGCCAAAAGGTTCATCCAGCAGCAGGATCTGCGGCTCTACCGCCAGCGCGCGCGCCAGCGCCACGCGCTGTTTCTGCCCGCCGGAAAGTTGCGCCGGGAAACGGTCGGCCAAGTGTGCCAGCTGCACCATCTCCAGCAATTTGGTCACTTTCGCTTTGATCGCGGCAGTATTCGGGCGCTCGCGTCGCGGCAGCACCGTCAGGCCAAAGGCGATGTTGTCGAACACCGTCATATGGCGGAACAGAGCGTAATGCTGGAACACAAAGCCCACTTTGCGATCGCGCGCGTGCAGGCGGCTGACGTCAGTGCCGTGGAAGCGAATGTGCCCGCTGGTCTGATGCTCCAGACCGGCGATAATACGCAGCAGCGTGGTTTTACCGGAGCCAGAAGGCCCAAGCAGTGCCACCATTTGTCCGGAGGGGATATCCAGCGAGATATCATTCAGCACCTGGGTGCGACCAAAGGACTTCTTAATATTGGCAATCTCAATGCTCATGATTTCCCTCCTGATGCTGACGCTTTTCCTGATTCTCTAAACGCCACTGCACCACACTCTTTAAAAACAGGGTCAAAATTGCCATCAGCGTCAACAGCGCTGCGGCGGTAAAGGAGCCGACGGTATTGTAGTCCTGCTCCAGTAATTCAATCTGCAACGGCAGCGACAGCGTTTCGCCACGGATCGAGCCGGATACCACCGACACCGCGCCAAACTCGCCAATCGCGCGGGCGTTAGTCAGCACCACGCCATACAGCAGCGCCCAGCGAATGTTCGGCAGCGTCACGCGGCGGAACATCTGCCAGCCCGACGCGCCCAGCAATACGGCGGCTTCGTCTTCATGGCTGCCCTGACTCAGCATCACCGGTACCAGCTCACGCACCACAAACGGACAGGTGACGAAAATGGTCACCAGCACCATGCCTGGCCAGGCAAACATGATCTGCAGGTTATGTTCATCCAGCCAGTCGCCCAGCGGGCCGTTGGAGCCGTAGAAAAGCAGATACACCAGACCGGCCACCACCGGCGACACCGCAAATGGAATGTCCAGCAGGGTCAACAGCAGCTGGCGACCCGGGAAGTTAAAGCGCGTCACCAGCCAGGCCAGCAGCGTGCCAAACACCAGGTTTACCGGCACGGTAATCAGCGCAATCATAACCGTCAGCCAGATGGCATGCAGCATATCCGGGTCGGCCAGGTTTTGCAGCGCAGGCATAATACCTTTGCTGAAGGCCTGCACGAAGATATACACCATCGGCACGATCAGAATAAAGATCGAGACCAGCACGCCGGTACCAATCAGGAACCATTTACCCCAGTTAACGCGGGGGGCGTCGTAGCGTTTCAACTGAGTAACTTCCGCCATTAGTGACCTACCACGCGTCGACCAAAGCGACTTTGCAGAGTGTTAATCGAGAACAGCAGCAGCAGCGAGGCGGCCAGGATTACCGAAGCAATCGCGCTGGCGGCCGGATAATCAAACTCCTGCAGGCGGACAAAAATCATCAGCGAGGTGACTTCGGTTTTCCACGCGATGTTGCCGGCGATAAAAATCACCGCGCCAAATTCACCGAGGCTGCGGGTAAACGACAGCGCAATCCCGGCCAGCAGCGCCGGAGACAGCTCAGGCAGCACCACTTTGCGAAAGCTCTGCAAGCGGGTCGCGCCCAGCGTTTCTGCCGCTTCTTCGTATTCCGGGCCTAACTCTTCCAGCACCGGCTGCACGGTACGCACCACAAACGGGATACTGGTAAAGGCCATCGCCACCGCAATGCCCAGCCAGGTGTAGGTCACTTTGATGTCGAACTGCGCCAGCCACTCACCGTAAAAACCGTTCACCGAGAACAGCGAAGCCAACGTTAAGCCCGCCACCGCCGTTGGCAGGGCGAAAGGTAAATCGATCAGCGCATCCAGCAGCGTGCGGCCCGGAAAACGATAGCGGGTTAAGATCCACGCCATCAGCAGGCCAAACACGCCGTTGAAGATCGAGGCAACAAACGCCGACAGCAGCGTCACTTTATACGCCGCCACCACCTGCGGATTACTGATCACTTCCCAGTACTGGGACCAGCTCATCTCAGAGAGCTGAACCACCAGCGCACTGAGCGGTAACAATAAAATCAGACAGACGAACAGCAGGCTGGTCCCGAGACTTAAGGTAAAGCCCGGCAGCACACGTCTGGAGGACACTGCAAACATTACTTACGCCCCGTCGCCAACAGTTTGTCGAACTCACCGCCGCTGATGAAATGGGTTTTCATCACTTCAGGCCAGGAGCCGAACTGGTCTTCCACGCGGAACAAATCAGTCTGCGGGAATTTGTCTTTCAGTTTGTTCATCACCTCCGGATTGTTCACCCGGTAGTAGTAATCGGTGATGATGGTTTGCGCCTGCGGGCTGTAGAGATAGTTCAGGTACGCTTTCGCCGCCTTCTCTGTGCCGTTGGCCTGCACGTTTTTATCGACCCACGCAACCGGGAATTCAGCCAGGATATTGGTTTTTGGGATCACCACCTCAAAGCCCTGCGCTTCATACTGTTTGCGGATGTTGTTCACTTCCGATTCGAAGCTGATCAGCACATCGCCCAGACCACGTTCTGCGAAGGTGGTGGTGGCACCGCGACCGCCGGTATCAAACACTTCGACGTTTTTCAGGAACTGGGTCATGAACTGTTCGGTTTTGGCTTTATCGCCACCGTCCGCTTTGTCTGCTGCGCCCCAGGCGGCGAGATAGGTATAACGCGCATTACCGGAGGTTTTCGGGTTCGGGAAAATCAGCTTCACGTCTGAACGCACGAGGTCATTCCAGTCGTGAATATTCTTAGGATTCCCTTTACGCACCAGGAAGCCCATCGTGGAATAGAACGGCGAGCTGTTATTCGGCAGACGACTCTGCCAGTCGGCCGGGAGCAGCTTACCTTTGTCATGCAGGATCTGCACGTCGGTTATCTGGTTATAGGTAACAACGTCGGCTTTCAGCCCCTGCAAAATCGCCAGCGCCTGCTTTGAGGAGCCCGCGTGCGATTGCTTGATGGTCAGCTTGTCGCCATTATTATCTTTCGCCCACTGCTGTTCAAACGGCGGGTTAAGGGCGGTAAACAGCTCACGAGAGACATCGTATGAGCTGTTGAGCAGCTCCGTTGCCTGCGCCTGTGCCACCAGCAGCAAACCTGCCAGCGCCAGAGTTCCTTTTTTCAGTACAGTAACGGCCATTGCGCACCCTTATAGATGTGATGTTTTTCTTAGGGTCATCATATTTATAACGAGTACTAAAGGAGTAACGGTTTTATATACCGTTTGGTGATTTGGAAGCAGAAAAGGGAATAAGGGTACAGAGAAAGTACCGGGTAGCGAGAACAACTACCCGGCCTGAACAGACAGGGTGCGATTACAGCGCCAGAAGACGCTCAACGGACGGCGCAAAGTAATAGCCACCGGTCACCGGTTTGGTGAAGCGCAGCATGGCATCACGCTTACCGTCGGTATCGCCAAACATGCTCAGCAGCTGCTGTTCAATGTTATACAGACGCGCACAGTAAGCGCAGAAATAGAGGCCGTGAGTGCCGCTGGCGGTGCCGTACGGCAGACTCTGGCGCACAATCTTCAGCCCTTTGCCGTCTTCTTTCAGATCCACGCGGCTCAGGTGCGAGGTCACCGGACGTTCGTCGCCGTCGATCTCTTCATTGGCCTCTTTAGTACGGCCAATCATCATCTCCTGATCCTGCACGCTCATGCGGTTCAACTGCTTGAGGTTGTGCTCCCAGCGCTGCACGAACACGTAGCTGCCACCGGCATCCACGCCATCCTGAATCACCGCCACCGCGCGACGCGTCTCATCGCCTGCCGGGTTTTCGGTGCCGTCGACAAAGCCGCTCAGGTCCCTGTCTTCCACCCAGCGGAAGCCGTGGGTCTCTTCCTGCACCTCAATGGTATCGCCGAACGCAGTCAGCGCAGCCTGGGCAATCGAGAAGTTAACATCGTGGCGCAACGAGAGAATATGGATCAACACGTCGTGCTGAGTGGCCGGGGCCAGACCTTTTCCGTAGGGGATAAAGTCTTTCAGCTCTTGCGCCTCTTCGCCGCTGCTCAGCTGACGCCAGACGGTGTTGCCAAAAGCCACTACCGCGCCGCAGTGGGCATCCGGGAATTTGGCCTGAAAGGTTGCCAGTTTATCGATAAAAATTTTGCTGGCCGCACGCAGGGCATCCACATCCCCTTTTACGCTGGCTTCGATCCAAATCGCCGCGCGGCAATGTTCTGGCAAAATGCCACTCTGAACCTGAGACATCGCTCCTCCTGAAAAAAAAGATGCCACGACAGCGTGGCATTGTTGGCGGCGATTATACCCGTTTTTTCAACGGGGCAGCTTGTTCAGGCGCAATTTACTGCTGCCAGATAATTTTGCTGACTTTCCAGTTTTTCAGCGCGTCGTCAGAAGGCATCAACCCCTGTGGACCGCTCCAGCTGCCGCTGAACAGATAGCTAATGTGCTGGCTGCCTTCGGCCTTGCACTCTACCGCGACACCCTCATCAGCCGGGGCGCTGACGCAGTTGCCAAAAGCTTTCTGATACAGGTCGCTGAACGGGGTGCCAATTTTGACGCCGCTTTCGGTTTCGATCTCGCTGTCCAGCACCTCGATGCGTCCGATACTGTTTTTATCGCCGTTGATCACCAGCGCCAGCTGGTCATCCTTCAGCGCTTCGAAATAGTGCACGATGTTGCCGTTCTGGGTTTTCATACCGCTGCGCAGGCGATAGTCGCCGCTCAGCGCAGACGAAATGGCCTCTTGCTCCAGCGGGGTGGCGGCCGTGAGATTGCCCACGCCCTGTTCTGTCACGTCGGTGGACGAGCCAAACCAGTTCCAGGGATAGGCCGCAGACCAGTTCACGGCGGAGAGCGTTGAACAGCCGGTTAAGATAAGGGGAAACGCGCATAACAGTAAACGCAGCGATTTCATCGGGAGTTCCTTTCTGGTTAATTCGACGCTTGTTGGAGTGCAGCATCGCTAAAAAGTGCCGTTTAATCTTTCTCTGGCGTAAAACAGGCGCGCAGACGGGGATGGGTCAACAGCCACAGCAGCGCCACAATATCGGCCACCAGCAGCGTAATGCCAATGCCGCTCAGCGCCTCGCCGTTCAGCCACAGCAGCGGCTGCCAGCCAAGCAAAATAAGCTGAGCGAAGATCAACAGCCAGCGCAGCGCCTGCCACAGACGCGGCACAAGATGACGCCGCCCGCTGAGTAAGAACGCCAGCACCGCCGGGAGCCCCGGCAGTAGCCCAATCCAGAAGTTATCGTGATCGGGATAAAACAGATTCAACAGGGTATTGCCCTGATCGCGCGAGGCCCCCGCCACCACGAATACCACCCAGGTGCGCGCCTGCAGCAGTAATACGCACCAGAACAGAAACGGCAGGCGGACCCGACCATGGCTGTCATAATCGCCAGGGTGGAATTCAGTACTCTTCATCTTCAATCAGGCGTTTGCCCAGCGTAATAACGTCCGCGGGTTCATAGTTGAGGCGCTCGTACATGCCCATCACCAGCTCATTCTCTTCGCGCACCATGATCTGAATTTTTGGGCAACCGCGGGCGATGAGTTTCTTTTCCAGACGATTCAGCAGCGCATTGGCAATGCCGCGTCCGCGATATTCCGGATGAACGCCCAGGTAATAGGCCGAACCGCGATGGCCGTCATACCCGCCCATTACGGTCCCCACCACTTCACCGTTCACCTCCGCGACCAGGAACAGGCTGACGTCGTGATTCACCTTCCGTTCGATGTCCATTTCCGGATCGTTCCACGGCCGCAGGAGATCGCAGCGCTCCCAAAGGGTGATGACCTCTTCGAAGTCTGCTTGGTGAAAAACGCGTATCTCCATGGTATTAACCGCCTTTTTGGGTTCAAAAACAGTGATTATGACGCGAACGCCCTCTTTCGCCAATATCCTGCGAAAAAGGTCAGGAAATTTGGCATAATGACAGGCTGTCACGTATTGAAATGAAAAGTAAAACAATTCTCAACATGGAATGTCGTAACCTAAAAGACGATACGATATAACACCAGACACCTATTTTTTACACTTCAGGCCGCATGAGCACATTCAAACTCTTAAAAACTCTCACATCGCGTCGTCAGGTTCTTAAAGCGGGGCTGGCGGCATTAACATTAACAGGCATGGCCAGCGCGCAGGCAAAAGAAGAATCAACGCTAAAAACCAGCAATGGCCACAGCAAACCCAAAGCCAAAAAGAGCGGCGCAAAGCGGGTGGTGGTGCTGGATCCCGGCCACGGCGGCATTGATACCGGCGCCATTGGTCGCAACGGCTCTAAAGAAAAACACGTCGTGCTGGCGATTGCAAAAAACGTGCGGTCAATTTTACGCAGCAACGGGATTGACGCCCGTCTGACTCGCTCCGGCGATACTTTTATCCCGCTGTACGATCGGGTAGAGATTGCCCATCAGCACGGTGCCGATCTGTTTATGTCGATCCACGCGGACGGCTTCACTAACCCGGATGCCGCCGGGGCATCGGTGTTTGCCCTCTCCAATCGCGGCGCCAGTAGCGCGATGGCAAAATACCTCTCCGAACGTGAGAACCGCGCCGATGAAGTGGCCGGAAAAAAAACCACCGCCAAAGACCATCTGCTCCAGCAGGTGCTGTTTGACCTGGTGCAAACCGACACCATCAAGAACAGCTTGACGCTCGGCTCCCATATCCTGAAAAAGATTAAGCCGGTGCATAAGCTGCACAGTAAAGGCACCGAACAGGCGGCATTCGTGGTGCTGAAATCACCGTCGATCCCATCCGTGCTGGTGGAAACCTCCTTTATTACCAATCCCAACGAAGAGCGTCTGCTCGGGACGACCGCGTTCCGGCAGAAAATCGCCAACGCGATTGCCTCAGGGATCATCAGTTACTTTAACTGGTTCGATAATCAAAAAGCCCACGCGAAGAGACGCTGATGAAACCTAACGCGCAAACGGTCAAAACCTTTCTTCTGCAGCTGCAGGATTCCATTTGCCAGCAGCTGGCCGCCGTTGATGGGGCACAATTCCAGCAGGATGAGTGGCAACGCGAAGCCGGCGGCGGCGGGCGCAGCCGGGTGCTGCGTAACGGCGGCATCTTTGAACAGGCCGGCGTTAACTTCTCCCACGTTTATGGCGAGGCAATGCCCGCGTCGGCCACCGCGCACCGCCCGGAACTGGCGGGCCGCAGCTTTGAGGCGATGGGCGTCTCGCTGGTGGTGCACCCGCATAACCCGTTTGTCCCCACCAGCCATGCCAACGTGCGCTTTTTTATCGCTGAAAAACCGGGGGCCGATCCGGTGTGGTGGTTTGGCGGCGGCTTTGACCTGACGCCGTTTTATGGCTTTGAGGAAGATGCGGTTCATTGGCACCAGACGGCACACGACCTGTGCCAGCCGTTTGGTGACGACGTTTATCCCCGCTATAAAAAGTGGTGCGATGACTATTTCCATCTCAAACACCGTAACGAGCAGCGCGGCATCGGCGGGCTGTTCTTCGACGATTTGAACACGCCCGATTTTGATACCGCGTTTAAATTTATACAGGCGGTTGGCGAGGGCTATACCGACGCCTATCTGCCGATTGTCGAGCGGCGTAAACACCTCGATTACGGCGTGCGCGAGCGTGATTTTCAGCTCTATCGTCGGGGGCGTTACGTGGAGTTCAACCTGGTGTGGGATCGCGGGACGCTGTTCGGCCTGCAAACCGGCGGGCGTACGGAGTCGATTTTAATGTCGATGCCGCCGCTGGTGCGCTGGGAGTACGGCTTTGAAGCGCAAGAAGGCAGCCGCGAGGCTGCCTTGAGTGAGTTTATTAAGGTTCGGGACTGGATTTAACGCCGGGTCTACAAAACCCGACAACACCCGCCTACAGCGGCTGAGTCTGCGCCTCAACCACCGCCAGCGCCACCATGTTCACAATACGGCGAACCGAGGCAATCGGTGTTAACACATGCACCGGTTTCGCCACCCCCATCAGGACCGGCCCCACGGTTACCCCTTCAGAACTGGAAACGCGCAGCAGGTTATAGCTGATGCGCGCCGCCTCCACGTTCGGCATGATCAGCACGTTGGCAGAGCCTTTGAGCGGGCTGTCCGGCATCCGCTCGTTGCGGATACTTTCCACCAGCGCGGCATCGCCGTGCATCTCACCGTCGATCATCAGCTCCGGTGCACGCTTACGCACCAGCTCCAGCGTCTGGCGCATTTTGCAGGCCGCCGCCGATTTGGATGAACCAAAGTTAGAGTGCGACAGCAGGGCCACTTTCGGCTCAATACCAAAGCGACGCACGGTTTCCGCCGCCATCACCGTAATTTCGGCCAGCTGCTCCGGGGTAGGATCGTCGTTAACGTAAGTATCCGCAATAAAGGTGTTGCCGCTTGGCAGCAGCAGCGCATTCATCGCCCCCGCCGTATGCACGCCTTCGCGGTGGCCGAAGATCTCCTGCACCACGCTGAAATGTTCGTGATAATCCCCAATGGTGCCGCAGATCAGCGCGTCGGCTTCGCCACGATGTACCATGATCGCCCCGATCACCGTGGTGTTGCTGATCACCGCCCGCTGGGCCTGCTCCTGGGTGATCCCCCGGCGCTTCATGATGCTGTAGTACTCACTCCAGTACTCTTTAAAGCGCGGATCCGATTCGTTGTTGACGATCTCAAAGTCCACGCCCGGCTTGATCTGCAGACCGAGCTTCTGAATACGCATCTCGATGACGCTCGGACGCCCGATCAGGATCGGCTTCGCCAGTCCCAGAGTAATCAGTTCCTGAGTCGCATGCAGCACCCGCGCTTCTTCGCCCTCAGCCATCACCACGCGTTTTGCATCGGTGCGGGCCTGGGAGAAGATCGGTTTCATGAACAGGTTAGTTTTATAGACAAACTCGCTCAGCTTATCCACATAGGCATCAAAGTCAGCAATCGGGCGCGTCGCCACGCCGGAGTCCATCGCCGCTTTCGCCACGGCCGGAGCGATTTTGACAATCAGGCGCGGATCGAACGGTTTTGGAATGATGTAATCCGGGCCGAAGCTCAGATCCTGATCGCCATATGCCGACGCAACGACTTCGCTCTGTTCAGCATGCGCCAGCTCGGCAATGGCGTGAACCGCCGCCAGCTTCATCTCTTCGTTGATGGCGGTGGCACCTACGTCCAGCGCGCCACGGAAGATGAACGGGAAGCACAGAACGTTGTTCACCTGGTTCGGATAGTCTGAGCGGCCGGTACAGATAATCGCGTCCGGGCGCACCGCTTTCGCCAGCGGCGGCAGGATCTCCGGCTCCGGGTTCGCCAGGGCGAGGATCAGCGGCGCGCGGGCCATCTTCAGCACCATCTCTTCATTGAGCACTTTCGGGCCCGAGCAGCCGAGGAAGATATCCGCCCCGTCCATGACGTCCGCCAGGCTGCGCTTGCCGTCATCCTCTACCGCATAGGCGGCTTTGGTTTCGACCATATTGGCTTCGCGGCCTTTGTAGATCACCCCTTTGGAGTCGCAGACCACAATGTTGTGCTTCTGCATGCCCAGCACGACCAGCAGGTTCATACAGGCAATGGCTGCCGCACCGGCACCAGAAACCACCATCCGTACATCGGACAGGTTTTTCTCTACCACCCGCAGGCCATTCAGAATGGCGGCGGTGCTGATGATCGCCGTCCCGTGCTGGTCATCATGAAACACGGGAATGTTCATACGCTCACGCAGCGTCTGCTCGATATAGAAACATTCCGGCGCTTTGATGTCTTCGAGGTTGATGCCGCCAAAGGTGGGCTCCAGCGCGGCCACCACGTCGATAAATTTGTCCGGGTCGAGTTCATCGACTTCAATATCAAACACGTCGATACCGGCGAATTTCTTGAACAACACGCCCTTGCCTTCCATCACCGGTTTGCCCGCCAGCGCGCCGATATTGCCCAGCCCCAGCACCGCGGTGCCGTTGGAAATCACGGCCACCAGATTGCCGCGCGCGGTGTATTTGTAGGCTGCCAGCGGATCTTTTTGGATTTCGAGGCACGGAGCGGCTACGCCAGGCGAGTAGGCTAACGCCAGGTCACGCTGAGTCGCGAGGGGCTTGGTCGGGGAAACCTGAATTTTACCGGGAACGGGAAATTCATGAAAATCGAGGGCACTTTGTCTCAACTGCTCGTCCATTGTAGGGTTCCTTTCACGTAGTGTACAAAAAGGGTGATGTTGTTATGGTCTGATGTTCACCCTGGGTGGCGGATAGTATCGCCGCTGACTGCCGTTCAAACTTTGAAGGCTGCCAAACTCTCACCATCAAAAAGCAAAAATTGTTATCAATTTATAACAATCATGTTACCCGCCCATCAAAGCAAGACCTTACCTGTCTGCTATGCTTTTTTGTTAAGTACGTCGCGAAATTGACAGAAGTGTGATCGAACACACTCAACCAACTCTTTTATTTTCAAGGAGTCATCACTTATGAACCAACTAGACGGCATCAAACAATTCACCACCGTGGTCGCCGACAGCGGCGATATCGAATCGATCCGCCACTATCAGCCGGAAGATGCGACCACTAACCCGTCATTGCTGCTTAAAGCCGCCGGGCTCGAAAGCTACGCCCACCTGATCGATGACGCCATCAGCTATGGCAAATCGCGCGGCAAAACCAAAGAGCAGCAGGTAGCCGAGGCCAGCGATAAGCTGGCGGTCAACTTCGGCTGCGAAATACTGAAAAGCGTTCCGGGGCGCGTCTCCACCGAAGTGGACGCCCGGATTTCGTTCGATCAGGAGAAAAGCATCGCCAAAGCGCGGCATCTGGTGCAGCTGTATCAGGATCAGGATATTGATAAGTCGCGCATTCTGATCAAGCTGGCCTCCACCTGGGAAGGGATCCGCGCCGCCGAAGTGCTGGAAAAAGAGGGGATCAACTGCAACCTGACGCTGCTGTTCTCCTTTGCGCAGGCACGCGCCTGCGCCGAAGCCGGGGTGTTCCTGGTGTCACCGTTTGTCGGGCGTATTTACGACTGGTATCAGGCCCGTAAACCGATGGACCCCTACGTGGTGGAAGAAGATCCCGGGGTCAAATCGGTACGCAATATCTACGATTACTTTAAACAGCACCGCTACGCAACCATCGTGATGGGTGCCAGCTTCCGTCGCACCGAGCAGATCCTTGCCCTGTCCGGCTGCGACCGGCTGACCATCTCCCCCAACCTGCTCAAAGAGCTACAGGAAAAAGAGGAACCGGTGATCCGTCGCCTGGTGCCCTCCTCCACCGTCCTGCCAAAACCGAAACCGCTGACCGAAGCCGAATTCCGCTGGGAGCATAATCAGGACCCCATGGCGGTTGATAAGCTGTCAGAGGGGATCCGCCTTTTCGCGGTCGACCAGCGCAAACTTGAAGATCTGCTCGCCGCCAAACTTTAACCCTGCCATGGAGTGAATTATGTCCCGTAAAGAGTTAGCCAATGCCATTCGCGCCCTCAGCATGGATGCCGTGCAAAAAGCCAATTCCGGTCATCCAGGCGCACCGATGGGCATGGCCGATATCGCCGAAGTGCTGTGGAACGACTTCCTGAAACACAACCCGAACGATCCGACGTGGTACGACCGCGACCGCTTTATTCTCTCTAACGGTCACGCCTCGATGCTGCTGTACAGCCTGCTGCACCTGTCCGGCTACAACCTGCCGCTCGAGGAGCTGAAAAACTTCCGCCAGCTGCACTCGAAAACGCCAGGACACCCGGAGCTGGGCTATACGCCGGGCGTCGAAACCACCACCGGGCCGCTGGGTCAGGGGCTGGCCAACGCGGTCGGGCTGGCGATTTCCGAGCGCACGCTGGCGGCGCAGTTCAACCAGCCGGGACATGAGATTGTCGATCACTTCACCTACGTGTTTATGGGCGATGGCTGTCTGATGGAGGGGATTTCGCACGAAGTCTCTTCTCTGGCGGGGACGCTGGGGCTGGGCAAACTGATTGGTTTCTACGATCACAACGGCATCTCCATCGACGGCGAAACCGAGGGCTGGTTCACTGACGACACGGCCAAACGCTTTGAAGCCTACCACTGGCACGTGGTGCATGAGATTGACGGTCACGATCCGCAGGCGCTGAAAGCCGCGATTGAGGAGGCGCAGAGCGTCACCGATAAGCCGTCGCTGATTATCTGTCGCACGGTCATCGGATTTGGCTCACCGAACAAAGCCGGGAAGGAAGAAGCCCACGGCTCGCCGCTGGGCGAAGAGGAAGTAGCCCTGGCCCGCCAGAAGCTGGGCTGGAAATACCCGGCCTTTGAGATCCCGAAAGAAATTTACAAAGCGTGGGATGCCCGCGAATCCGGCGAAAAAGCACAGGCTGAATGGAAGGACCAGTTTGCTGCCTACCAGAAAGCCCACCCGGAACTTGCGGCCGAGTTTAACCGTCGCATGAGCGGCGGGCTGCCGGAGGACTGGGAAGAGACGACTCAGGCATTGATTGAGAATTTACAGGCTAATCCGGCGAAAATCGCCACCCGTAAGGCCTCGCAAAATACCCTGAACACGATCGGTCCGATCCTGCCCGAGCTGCTTGGCGGCTCGGCGGATCTGGCACCCAGCAACCTGACCATCTGGTCAGGCTCGACCTCGATCAAAGAGGATCTCGCCGGGAACTATATCCACTACGGGGTGCGCGAGTTTGGCATGACCGCCATTGCCAACGGCATCGCCCATCACGGCGGCTTTGTGCCCTACACCGCCACCTTCCTGATGTTTGTCGAATACGCCCGTAACGCGGCGCGGATGGCGGCGCTGATGAAGGCCAGGCAGATTATGGTCTATACCCACGACTCCATCGGGCTGGGGGAAGATGGCCCGACCCACCAGGCGGTAGAACAACTCGCCAGCCTGCGCCTGACGCCGAACTTCAGCACCTGGCGTCCCTGCGATCAGGTGGAAGCCGCGGTCGGCTGGAAGCTGGCGGTAGAGCGTCACCACGGCCCGACGGCGCTGATCCTCTCCAGGCAGAATCTGGCGCAGATGGAGCGCACGCCGGATCAGGTCAAGGCCATCGCTCGCGGCGGGTATATCCTGAAAGACAGCGGCGGCAAACCGGATGTGATCCTGATTGCCACCGGTTCAGAAGTGGAGATAACCGTCAAGGCTGCCGAGAAGCTGACGGCAGAAGGTCACGCCGTGCGGGTGGTGTCGCTGCCTTCAACGGATATCTTTGATGCCCAGGACGAGGCGTACCGCGAGTCGGTGCTGCCTTCGGATGTGACCGCGCGCGTGGCGGTTGAAGCGGGGATCGCCGACTACTGGTACAAGTATGTCGGGCTGAAGGGGGCTATCGTCGGGATGACCAGTTATGGCGAATCGGCACCTGCCGACAAGCTGTTCCCGTTCTTCGGCTTTACGGTCGAGAACGTGGTGGAGAAGGCGCAGCGATTATTGTAGCCAGGAGTGCCTTGCCCGGCAGTGCGGCCTGATGCCCTCTCCCACAGGGAGAGGGCGCAAATACTAAAAACGGTAACCTTGTGGTTACCGTTTTACTTTTATCACCTTGTGATCCACAGCGTGGGCCAGGCATCCGGCCCATGCCAGTTATCGCAGCTCGGCTCTTCGGCGTAGCGCACCAGACGAAAACGCTGGCCGGTAAAACGCCAGCGGGTCTGGATACCGCAGTCGGCAATGCCGCGCCCCAGGGCCAGGGTGGTCAGCTCGCGGGTTTTCTCATCAAAGCTGGCGTTCATCAACTCCATGTCGCTGCTTTCACTGGAGGCGACAAACGGCAGGCGCAGGCGCACCGTATGGGATGCGAACGGTTTTTTGCGCGACACCAGCCAGGCCAAATCCACTGTGTTATAGGCACCCGCCTCACAGCTGATTATCAATAGCGCTTTGTCATCCGTTAACGCCGTCACCCGCACTTCGCGGCGCGTCGGATCGAGGGAACACTGGCTATTGTTCATGCGCCAGGTACCGTAATCCACCAGGTCGCTGCGCTCTTCGCGCGACAGCGGCGTCGGGGTCGGGTTGACCACCGCCACCTCTTTCAGGGCCGGCGCGGGCGGTACGCTCAGCGGCGGGTCGTCACCTTTATTGATCCACGCGGTTTCACTCCCACCGCGTTTTTGCTGGGCGTCGATAAACTGGATCGCCTCTTTCAAGCCGTTAAGCGAGAGCATCTGCTTGCCCGGATCAAGGGTGATGGCTTTTTTCTGCTGCAGCGTAGTCAGTAAGGAGGTAATGATGGCGGGATCGTCGGTCGTCAGACGCCAGGACGTCAGTTGCCAGTGCTTCACATCCAGCGGGAGCGGGTCGCCGTCAAGGCGTAAGCGGGGAGCAATGGCGGGCTCTTTCGGATCGGGCGTCATCAGCCCACCGAGATCGATGCGCACTACCGCATCGGCTTTAGCGCCAGCACTGCGGCTCAGGGTCATCACCAGCCCGTTATGCTCACCGGTGTTGCGTGCGATGCAAAAATTCTGATTGTTGCAGGTAACCTGCCAGTCAGTAAAAGACTGCTGTGCCGGTGCCGCCTGAACAAATGACGCGGGCAGCACGCAGAGCATGAGAATAAGAAAAATGCAGTGACGCATGAATAGCACGATCCTGGAAGCAGACGGGACAGACAGACGCTATCTTCCTGCCCAGGCCGGGGTTGCTCAATCAGATTTATCGGATAGCTTTATCCAAAATGCATCTTTTTAAGCCTATTAAGATCAAGGCATTAGCCCAGAACTCTGTAAATATTGTAATAATATCACCGTCTTGCCGTCACGTATTTCACCCGTTTGTATCATCAACAAGGCCTGCGTAAAGGGCAGTTCCAGCACCTCGATATCTTCATCTTCTACGCCGCCGCCCGCGCCGGTGCGCTGCGCTTCGCTGTATTCCGCGATGAAAAAATGCACGATTTCCGTCACGCCGCCGGGGGACATGTACAGCTCAAAGACTTTACGCACCTCGCCCACTGCAAACCCGGTCTCTTCGACGGCCTCTTTGCGGATGCAGACTTCGGGCTCATCGTCATCCAGCAGTCCGGCGCAGGTTTCAATCAGCCGACCCTCGAGGTTGCCATTCACCCAGGTGGCGATGCGGAACTGACGGATCAGCACCACGCTCTTTTTCTCGCGGTTGTACAGCAGGATGGTGGCACCGTTACCCCGGTCATACACTTCACGCTTGTGACGGATCACCTCGCCATTGCGGCGGGTCAGATCGTAGGTAACGTTGCGCAGAACAAAATAGTTTTCAGAAAGGATTTTATCTTTAATCAGGTCAATTTTCAGTGACATACGGGCTCCATAGCGCAAGGCAGTAGCGCCATACTACGCGGTGAAGCCCGCTTTGTCGCCCGCCTGATTAATGGGCGGCGGGCGCGTTTACCCCCAGCCAGTCGGCGATCCCCTGGGCGGCGTGCCGCCCTTCTGCCATCGCCGTCACCACCAGATCCGCCCCACGTACCGCGTCGCCACCGGCAAAAATCTGCGGGTTGCTGGTCTGATAGCGAAAGCGACTGTCGACGCTGGCGGCAATTCGCCCCCAGTCATCGACGTCGACGCCCTGCGCCTGCAGCCAGGGCATCGCGTGCGGGTTAAAGCCAAAGGCCATGATCACCGCGTCGGCAGGCATCACAAACTCGCTGCCGGGGATCGGTTGCGGGCGGCGACGGCCCTGCGAATCGGCCTCGCCCAGACGGGTGCGCAGCAGGCGAATACCGTTGACGCGCCCGGCATCGTCGAGCACCAGCTCTACCGGCTGGACGTTAAATTCAAACGCCGCCCCCTCTTCTTTGGCGTTTTTGACCTCTTTTTTCGAGCCCGGCATGTTGGCTTCATCCCGACGATAGGCGCAGGTGACGTTTGCCGCTCCGTGACGCAGCGCGGTGCGCACGCAGTCCATCGCCGTGTCGCCGCCGCCCAGCACCACCACGTTCAGCCCGGCAGTATCGACAAAGGGTTCGTCAGCCGTAGAGGCCAGCCCCATTAGCTGGCGGGTATTGCCCACCAGGAACGGCAGCGCGTCGTATACGCCCGGCGCGTCTTCCTGCGGGATCCCGGCTTTCATTGATCGGTACGTTCCCACCCCTACAAACAGCGCGTCGTAGTCGCTCAGAAGCTGTGCGAGCGGAACGTCTTTCCCCACTTCGCAGTTCAGTTCGAAGCGGATGCCCATCGCGGTAAAGATTTCCCGACGACGGGCCAGCAGGGATTTATCCAGCTTGAAGGCCGGAATGCCGAAGGTAAGCAGGCCGCCGATCTCCGGGTGACGGTCGAATACCGTAACGCTGACGCCGCGACGGATCAGCGCGTCGGCGCACGCCAGCCCGGCAGGCCCGGCACCAATAATCGCCACCCGTTTATCCACCGGCTGCACGCCGCTCAGATCCGGTCGCCAGCCTTTCGCCAGCGCCTGGTCAGAGATATAGCGCTCAATGTTGCCGATGGTCACTGAACCGGCAACATCGCGCACCGTGCAGGCCCCTTCGCACAGCTTGTCCTGCGGGCAGACCCGACCTGTGATTTCCGGCAGACAGTTGGTCTGATGAGAAAGCTCGACGGCGGCCTCGATGTTGCCTTCCAAAACCTGCTCAATCCACTGGGGAATATGGTTGTGCAGAGGACAGGTCCATTCGCACACCGAATGTTCGCCGCACTTCAGGCAGCGCTCGGCCTCGCGGTGCGCCTGCTGCGGACGAAACGGCAGGTAGATTTCGGCAAAATTATTGGCTCGCGCCGCCGGGGTAAGTTTATCCGGCTCGCCGCGCGGTGGCAGAGCCTGCATCTGGTCACGCTTGCTGATACCCACCGGGCTGCTCTCGCGGGTCTGCCACGGCTGCGCCTCATGCCGGGCCGTGCGCAAGCGTCGGCTGCGGGCCAAATGATTAAGGCTCTCCGGGGTGACGCGCGACAAGGCATCTGCCGGGCAGTTTTCGACGCAGGCCGGGCCCTGCGGGCGGTCCAGGCACAAATCACATTTCTGCGCGGTAGCTGCTTCTGCGGTCGTCACAATCTCCATGGTGCCAAACGGGCAGGCCACCACGCAGGCTTTGCAGCCGATGCATTTTTGGCTGTCCACCTGTACGCTGTCGCGGGTTCTGGCGATCGCGCCGTTCGGGCAGCTTTGTGCGCAGGGGGCATTTTCACAGTGATGGCAGGCCACGGCACTGTATCTGTTACCCTCTTTGACCACGGTGATGCGCGGGGTAAAATGGCGCGCGCTGAGGGCGTGCTGCTCGTCGTGATGGGCCATCACGCAGGCCACTTCGCAGGCACGACATCCAATACATTGCTGGCTGTTGGCCATGATAAAATGATTCATAAGATACCCGTCCTGTCTTCCATAACCTTATTCTTTGTATGAATATTGTATTTACCGACCGCAACGGTATCAGGCAATGTTCAATTGCACAGGAAAGCGATCTATTTCGCCTGAACCTGTGGCAGATCAATTAATTTCATTGCGGTTAAAATGACGTTTCGAACCCTGGCGACACGCTCGCCCGGTCAGGACCTTACTCTGCTCAGGATGCTATTTGTGACCGTTAAACAGCCCGTTTCACGAAGCCTCGCCCGGGCTTTGTTCTCGATTATTGTGTTGTCCCTGCTGACGGGGGCGATTGCGCTGTTTACGCTCGCCAGCAGCCAGCGCGATGCCGAAGCCATCAACCTGGCCGGGTCGCTGAGGATGCAGAGCTATCGCCTGGGTTACGAGATCCAAGGTGGGCAAAACGATCTGGCGGCACATCGTCTGGCCTGGCAGCAGACGCTGAACGCCCCGGCCCTGCAGAGCCTGAACCGCTGGTATGTCCCAAATGAAGTGAAGCAGCGCTATCGCCAGTTGCAGCTTAGCTGGCAGACGGTGGATCAGAAGCTCGCTCAGGGTGATTACCGTTGGTATCACAGCCATATCAGCGAGTATGTGCGGAGTATCGACGCGTTTGTTCTCTCCCTGCAACACTACGCCGAACACAAAATCCAACTGGTGGTCGCCATTTCGCTGGCGGGCGGGCTGGCGATTTGTCTGCTGGCGTTTCTCACCCTGCGCCGCATCCGCCGACAGGTCGTCGCCCCGCTTACGCACCTGGTCGCCGCCAGCCAGCAAATTGAACAAGGTCGCTTCGATCACCCGGTGCCGGACAGCGATCTGCCGAACGAGCTGGGCCTGCTGTCACGCACCTTTAACCACATGTCGGCGGAACTGCACACCCTGTACCGCTCGCTGGAAAGCTCAGTTGAAGAGAAGACCCGCCACCTGCATGAAGCCCATCAGCAGCTGGAGATGTTGTTTAAGTGCTCCCAGGCGATGAATACCAGCCAGATCGACAGCCACTGTTTCCGTCATGTTCTGCAAATCGTGCAGGAATATTCCGGGATGCGCTATGTGGCGCTGCACGCCAGCGATGGCTGGCAACTGCAGGAAGGCAGTTCCTCTGGCGATCTTGAGATGCAGGCCCTGCCCGTAGTGATGCTGGAAACCCGCTTCGGCGAGCTGCGCTGGCAGAGTGAACAGAGCGCGGTGTCGCTGCCGCTGATGAAAAACGTCGCCATCCTGCTCGGACGCGGGATCTACTTTAACCAGGCGCAGAAGCACTACCATCAACTGCTGTTGATGGAGGAGCGGGCCATCATTGCCAGGGAGTTGCACGACTCGCTGGCGCAGGTGCTGTCTTACCTGCGCATCCAGCTGACGCTGCTTAAGCATGCGGTTCCGCCAGAGAACCTCCCGGCGCAAAACATCATTACTGATTTTTCTCAGGCGCTGAACGCTGCCTATCAACAGCTGCGCGAACTGCTGACCACCTTCCGTCTGACGCTGAACCAGGCCAACCTGCCCGCCGCGCTGCAGGAGACGATGGATGGCCTGCAGAACCAGACCCACGCCAGGCTTCACCTCGACTGTCAGCTGTCGACGCTGGCGCTGGATGCGCACAAGCAGGTGCATTTACTGCAGATCGTCCGTGAGGCGGTGCTGAATGCCATTAAGCATGCGCAGGCCAGCGAGATCACCGTCAGTTGCACCACCGCCCCGGAGGGCGTCCACACTGTGTATATTCGCGATAACGGGATCGGCATTGGCGATGCCAGCGAACCGCCAGGGCACTATGGCCTGAACATCATGCGCGAGCGTGCCGGGCGACTCGGGGGCACATTGCACTTCTCGCAGCCAGTGGATGGCGGCACCCAGGTGAATGTCTGCTTCCGTTCGCCGGTAAATAACAGTAAAGACGCATGATAATTTACATTATCTCCTTTATTTCTCCACGTTTGACACCCACGTTGCCGCTAGAGTGAGGCGGCAATCTATCATCGCGATGCGCAGCAAAACGAGGTCTCAATTTAATGGCGAATTTCTTCATTGATCGCCCCATTTTTGCCTGGGTGCTGGCAATTTTGTTATGCCTGACGGGCACGCTGGCTATTCTTTCTCTTCCCGTTGAGCAGTACCCGGATCTGGCCCCGCCGAACGTGCGCATCACGGCCAACTATCCTGGCGCCTCGGCGCAAACGCTGGAGAACACCGTCACCCAGGTCATTGAGCAAAACATGACCGGCCTCGATAACCTGATGTATATGTCCTCCCAGAGTAGCGCCACCGGCCAGGCCACGGTCACGCTGAGTTTTACTGCCGGTGCCGATCCCGATGAAGCGGTGCAGCAGGTGCAAAACCAGCTTCAGTCCGCGTTGCGTAAGCTGCCGCAGGCGGTGCAAAACCAGGGCGTGACGGTGCGTAAAACCGGTGATACCAACATTCTGACCATCGCCTTTGTCTCCACCGACGGCTCAATGGATAAACAGGACATCGCCGACTATGTGGCCAGTAATATTCAGGATCCCCTGAGCCGCATTAACGGCGTGGGCGATATCGACGCCTACGGCTCACAATATTCAATGCGCATCTGGCTCGATCCGGCGAAGCTGAACAGTTTCCAGATGACGGCGAAAGACGTTACCGACGCCATCGAATCGCAAAATGCGCAGATTGCCGTCGGCCAACTGGGCGGAACGCCGTCGGTCGATAAGCAGTCGCTGAATGCCACCATCAACTCCCAGTCGCTGCTGCAAACGCCGCAGCAGTTCCGCGACATTACCCTGCGCGTTAATCAGGACGGGTCGGAAGTGCGCCTTGGGGATATCGCCACGGTGGAAATGGGGGCGGAAAAATACGACTACCTGAGCCGCTTTAACGGCAAGCAGGCCTCCGGTCTGGGGGTCAAACTGGCCTCCGGCGCCAACGAGATGGCAACGGCGGAGCAGGTCATCAGCCGTCTCGACGAGCTGTCGCATTATTTCCCGCACGGGCTGGAATATAAAATCGCCTACGAAACCACCTCCTTCGTTAAAGCCTCCATCGAGGACGTGGTCAAAACCCTGCTCGAGGCCATCGCGCTGGTGTTCCTCGTGATGTACCTGTTCCTGCAAAACTTCCGCGCCACGCTGATCCCAACCATTGCCGTCCCGGTCGTACTGCTCGGCACCTTCACGGTGCTGTACGCCTTTGGCTACAGCATTAACACCCTCACCATGTTTGCGATGGTGCTGGCGATCGGCCTGCTGGTCGATGATGCCATCGTGGTCGTGGAGAACGTCGAACGCATCATGAGCGAAGAGGGGCTCTCGCCGCGCGAGGCGACGCGTAAGTCGATGGGACAGATCCAGGGCGCGTTGGTCGGTATCGCGATGGTGCTGTCGGCGGTGTTTGTGCCGATGGCTTTCTTTGGCGGCACCACCGGCGCTATTTACCGCCAGTTCTCCATCACTATTGTCTCGGCGATGGTGCTGTCGGTGCTGGTGGCGATGATCCTCACCCCGGCCCTGTGCTCCACCCTGCTTAAACCGCTGCACAAAGGCGAACAGCACGGCCAGAAAGGTTTCTTCGGCTGGTTCAACCGCATGTTCAACCGCAGCGCCGCGCGCTACGAGGCGGGCGTGGGCCGTATCCTGCAGCGCAGCCTGCGCTGGATATTGATTTATGTTCTGCTGCTCGGCGGGATGATCTTCTTATTCCTGCGTCTGCCGACCTCGTTCCTGCCGCTGGAAGACCGGGGGATGTTTATCACCTCCGTACAGTTACCGAGCGGATCCACCCAGCAGCAGACCCTGAAAGTGGTCGAGCAGGTTGAGTCGTACTTCTTCACCAAAGAGAAGGATACCGTGCTGTCGGTGTTTGCCACCGTGGGCTCGGGCCCTGGCGGCAACGGGCAGAACGTGGCGCGGATGTTTGTGCGTCTGAAAGACTGGGAGCAGCGTGACCCGAATACCGGCAGTTCGTTTGCCATTATTGAGCGTGCCACTAAAGCCTTTAGCCACATTAAAGAGGCGCGGGTCTTTGCCAGCAGTCCGGCCGCGATTAGCGGGCTCGGCAGCTCGGCAGGCTTTGATATGGAGCTGCAGGATCACGCCGGTGCCGGACACATCGCACTAATGGCCGCGCGCGACCGCCTACTGGAACTGGCAGGCGAAGAGCCGTCGCTGACCCGCGTGCGCCACAACGGTCTGGATGATAGCCCGCAATTGCAGGTGGATATCGACCAGCGTAAGGCTCAGGCTTTGGGGGTGTCGATTGACGATATTAACGACACCCTGCAAACCGCCTGGGGCTCAAGCTACGTGAACGATTTCATGGACCGTGGTCGCGTGAAAAAGGTCTACGTCCAGGCCGATGCCAAATACCGCATGCTGCCGGACGATATCAACTTATGGTACGTGCGCAACAAAGAGGGCGGGATGGTACCTTTCTCGGCCTTCGCCACTTCGCGCTGGGAGACGGGTTCACCGCGCATGGAGCGTTATAACGGCTATGCGGCGGTAGAGATTGTCGGGGAGGCCGCGCCGGGGGTCAGTACCGGTACCGCGATGGACGTGATGGAAAATCTGGTGCAACAGCTTCCAACCGGGTTTGGCCTGGAGTGGACCGCAATGTCCTATCAGGAACGCCTGTCCGGGGCCCAGGCCCCGGCGCTGTATGCCCTGTCGCTGCTGGTCGTGTTCCTGTGCCTGGCCGCGCTGTATGAAAGCTGGTCGGTGCCGTTCTCGGTGATGCTGGTAGTGCCGTTGGGGGTGATCGGTGCCCTGCTCGCCACCTGGATGCGCGGTCTGGAAAATGACGTCTACTTCCAGGTGGGGCTGTTGACGGTAATTGGCCTGTCAGCGAAGAACGCCATTCTGATTGTTGAATTTGCCAACGAGCGCAATGAACAAGGTCAGGACTTGCTGTCGGCAACGCTCGAAGCCTGTCGCCAGCGTCTGCGTCCGATCCTGATGACCTCCCTGGCGTTCGTTTTTGGCGTCCTGCCGATGGCCACCAGCTCCGGCGCAGGTTCCAGTAGCCAGCATGCGGTCGGGACCGGCGTCATGGGCGGCATGATTTCAGCGACTGTCCTCGCCATTTACTTTGTCCCGTTGTTCTTTGTGCTGGTGCGCCGTCGTTTTCCGTTAAAAGAGCGACAAAAATAAAGCGCTTAAAATAAAAAAGGCGTCCCTCCCGGACGCCTTTTTTGTGTGTTTATTTACACACTATTGTTATTTTGCTAATTAAGTGCTCTTGCAGTTCTTCCTGAATTTCATTTACGAAGCATGTCTTCGATAAAATCTTTCCAGTTCCCCAGTTCACGTTCAATCATAACTACCTCTCTTATTATTATCGTCATTCTACGAAAATATATCAGCATTGTGAAGACTTTTTAATCAATGGTGGTCGGCTACCTCCCTTGGTACCACTGACTTGTACTAACTATGCGTCTAAGACCATAAATTTTATGTGACGCACTGCAATATTTTGAAACAACCACTCTTTAGGGTGAAAACTTTAATTAGCAACTGTTTTACAGGGTATTTTTCCCTTTGCGCTTCTATGCGATTAAGATGAGAGAATATTCAGAACAGGGGTGATTTCCGCATTAATCATGAATATTAAATAATGTTATAAAACAAATGTGTTATATTTTCGCCTCCCTGCATCATCGAAAACACTGAGCAATTCATCGCTGTTTAAGACAAAAGGATTCACCATGATCACCCTCTACGGCATCAAAAACTGCGACACCATAAAAAAAGCCCGTCGCTGGCTTGAGGATAACCACGTTGATTACCGTTTTCACGACTACCGCGTTGACGGCCTCGATGCGGATTTAATGCAACAATTCATCGGCGAACTGGGCTGGGAAGCGCTGCTGAATACCCGGGGCACCACCTGGCGCAAGCTGGATGAAACGGTACGTAGCAGCATCAATAATGCCGACAGCGCCGCTGCCCTGATGATTGAAATGCCGGCAATCATCAAACGCCCATTGCTCTGGGCGCCCGGTAAGCCTATGCTGCTGGGTTTCAAAGAATCCCAATACCAAACCTATTTTATTGAGGTGTAGTCTATGTCATGCCCGGTCATTGAGCTGACTCAGCAGCTTATTCGCCGCCCCTCCCTGAGCCCGGACGATGCGGGTTGTCAGGCTCTGATGATCGAACGCCTGCGGGCGATCGGTTTCACCGTCGAACCCATGGATTTTGGCGACACGCAAAACTTCTGGGCATGGCGTGGTCAGGGCGAAACGCTGGCGTTTGCCGGACATACGGATATTGTGCCGCCAGGTGATGCCGACCGCTGGATCAATCCCCCTTTCGAACCGACCATCCGCGACGGTATGCTCTTTGGCCGCGGTGCTGCGGACATGAAAGGTTCGCTGGCCGCGATGGTGGTTGCCGCTGAGCGCTTCGTTGAGCAAAACCCGAACCATAAAGGCCGGCTGGCGTTTTTGATCACCTCTGATGAAGAGGCCAGCGCCAAAAACGGCACGGTGAAAGTGGTCGAAACGCTGATGGCGCGTAACGAACGCCTCGACTATTGCCTGGTCGGCGAGCCGTCCAGCACCGAAGTGGTGGGTGACGTGGTGAAAAATGGCCGTCGTGGCTCTATCACCTGCAACCTGACCATTCACGGCGTGCAGGGTCACGTCGCCTATCCGCACCTGGCCGATAACCCGGTTCATCGCGCGGCCCCGATGCTCAACGAGCTGGTCGGGATCGAATGGGATAAAGGCAACGAATACTTCCCGCCAACCAGCATGCAGATAGCCAACATGCAGGCCGGCACCGGCAGCAACAACGTGATCCCTGGCGATCTGTTTGTGCAGTTTAACTTCCGTTTCAGTACCGAACTCACCGACGAGATGATCAAAGCTCGCGTGGCGGCGCTGCTCGAGAAGCATCAGCTGCGCTACAGCGTTGACTGGTGGTTATCTGGTCAGCCGTTCCTCACCGGACGCGGTAAGCTGGTGGATGCGGTGGTTAACGCTATCGCGCACTATAATGAAATTAAACCGCAACTGCTGACCACGGGCGGCACATCCGACGGGCGCTTTATTGCGCGCATGGGTGCGCAGGTGGTGGAACTTGGGCCGGTTAATGCCACCATTCATAAAATCAATGAATGCGTGAATGCAGCTGATTTGCAACTGCTGGCCCGAATGTATCAACGTATCATGGAGCAACTCGTCGCCTGACGATTGCCCTGAAGAAGGATAAGCGAATGGACTGGCTGGCTAAATACTGGTGGATTCTGGTACTGGTTTTTCTTGTAGGCGTACTGCTGAACGTGATCAAGGATCTCAAGCGCGTTGATCACAAGAAATTCCTCGCCAACAAACCCGAACTTCCCCCGCATCGCGATTTTAACGATAAATGGGACGATGAAGACGACTGGCCGAAGAAAGACCAGAAGAAGTAAGATGTTACGCCTCTCCCCTGCCGGGGAGAGGCTGTTCCCTACAAGAATTCGACGATATCGTCGTCCTTCGGTTTGCTGCCGCTGAGCGCTTCATCAAAGTAGTGTTTCGGCACGGTAAAATGCAGGTGGTCCAGCGCCAGTTGGATACTGCGATCGTCAATGGCGTGTCCCAGTTGATCCACAATATCCAGCGTCACATCGCCGCCCGCGCGGATTAGCGCTTCCTGAGCGGCCACCGCATGGGACAGCTCAATCACCCGGTCCTCACCGCCGTGAATCAGATGGATGGTGGTCGCGGTGGTGGCACTTTCTGGCAGGGTGGCATAGCGGCCATTAAACGCAATCACACGCGATACCAGCTCCGGTTCGGCTTTCACGCTCTCCAGCGACATGATCGCGCCCTGCGAAAAACCGATCAACGCGGTGGCATTCGCCCTGACGCCGCTTTGCTGCTGCCAGTAGCGAACCGTATCAACAAACACCGGCATGATCGCATCCACACGCTCCTGACGGTTCTCTTCGGTGACGCCCTGCACGGAAAACCACTGGCGGCCGGTTGGCCCGCACGGCTCTACGCCGCCGATGCTGACCACCAGCGCATCCGGGAACTGCGGCGCAAACCAGCTGCCGATCTGCCCCATGTTGACCGGGTTATCGCCGACGCCATGGAACAGCAACAGCAGCTGTTTGGCCGGTTGTGCGGGGCTCTGGACAATAAAATGGTCATGTTTCATGGCGATCTCCTTAATTGATAGGCTGAATTCTACGCCTGACAAACAGAATGAACATGCCGGTTTACTGATGAACTCATTGAAAAAATTGCCATTGCAAAATAGTAGATTGCAGCTGCTGGCAGCGTTCGCGGTCGAGCTGCGCCAGCGCTGACCCCGTTTCACGGCGCAAATGCGCCAGCAGCGCTTTGCGTCCGCTCAGGTTCAGGGTACGGCTCAGGGCCGCATCGTCGAGGCTCGATTCGATTTTACCGCGCAGCCCGGTTAGCGGCAGTGGCGTAGTCAGCAGCAACCGCGTCAGGCTGGCGACCGCCGCGGAGAACGGACGGTGCGCAAAGGCGAACCCGGCCAGATCCAGCCAGTCATCATCATTAAGGGTAGACGCCGCACCTGCCGCTACCGGGATCTTTTCGCCGTTCCAGTGCTCAAGGATTGTCGCATCGCGACAGAGCCGCTGATGCTCACGCTGGCAAAGCGCGCGTCCCGCCTCGCTGACCGGTAGCATCGCCATCGCCGTGTAGCACCCGCTGCTGGCTTCCCGGTGGCTGCCGATCCGCACCAGTACAAAACCGCAGCGCTGCCAGAAGCGCCACAGCGCGTCGGTGTAGCCAAAACTGACGGAGAGGTAGTCCGTTTGTGCCAGCTGGCGGGCGTGAGCGACCAGCGCCAGGCCAATCCCCTCACGCTGGCGGCCAGGATGCACCGCCACCCGCGTCACCCGTCGGGCGGTGAGCGCTGCCGCTTGCGGCGAGCCCCCGTGCGCGGCCAGCGACTGCGCGACCAGATTGCCGCGTGGACGCCGATAGCCCGCCCACACCGCCTGGCTGAGGGCCGGGCTCAATCCCCCTTCGTCCACCAGCCACAGCGCCCCACAGACCGTCTCACCGGCGCGGGCAACGACGAAATGCTGCCCCGGCGCATCCATCATCCGCCGCAGATCGAGCGGCGAGGTTCGATAGTGGGCTGCACACAGCAGCTTGTAGACCGCGGCCGGTTGGGCCGGTTCCCGCTGCCAGGCCTCCTGCTCCAGCGGCATAAACTGCACCGGCCCCTGAGGCGGGGTGTCGTCGGGTTGGTCATCGAACAGCAACACCTCGGCAATAATCCGCTCCAGCGGGCACCCTACGGCCCAGCGTACCGGGGCGCTGAGGGTGAAGTAGCGCAGCCCGGAAAAACGGGCGCAGAATTTCAGCAAAAAGCCTCTGCCGGTGCCTTCATAACCCTGCACCGTGGTGGTGAGCAGCACGCGGGGAAAGCGCGCCACCAGTTGCTCCAGAACCGGACCGGGAATGGCGGCGGCTTCATCGACAATTAGCCAGTCGGCCACCTGCGTCGAGTCCAGCAGCGCATCGGGTGCCATAAAGTGATAGCGTTCTCCGCCAAAGCGGGCGATGACCTCCGTCGCAGCGCGGGCGGGTGCGGTCACAATGGCATTGCCCGGAATACGCTGCAGCAGCATGCCCGCCAGCGCCGATTTACCGCGTCCGCGCGGGGCGGTTAACGCAGCGATACCATCAGACATGCGGGCCAGGTTATCGAGGATTGCCGCTTGCTCGCTCTGCGGCTCGCCGCTGGCGGGCTGCCATTCGGGCGCTGCCGGAGTGGGCAACAGAGTGAAGGGTTGACCCTGCCGCCACAACAGCACCTGCGGATCGCGGGCGATGTGGCGGCAGAAGTGATGAATAAAATTCGGGGTGGCGATGGGCGATGGGCTGTCGCTCCAGCGCAGGGAGTCATGGTCGGTCTGTGCAGGCCATCGGTCAACGTCCGGGACCAGCAGCACCAGCAGGCTACCGGCCCGCAGCGTACCGCCTGCGGCGGCAAACGCCGAGACGTCAAACCCGTGGCGGGCATCGAAGATGGCATGCAGAAACTCGCGCCCTAACAGCTGATGCAACGCCTGCGGCGAACAGGCGTCGGCTACAGGGGCGTTATCGCCAACCCACAGCCAGTCGCCGGGATGGGCATCGCGCAGCGTCAGCGCCTGCTGCCCGGTCCAGAACGCCTCCCCACTTAGCACCAGCAGTCGCCGGTGCCCCTCTCGTGCCAGTTGTTCAGGTAAACCCGTTAATCTCATCCCTGACATCGCTGATTACAGGGCCTTACCGAAAGTATTGCACTGGGCGGGATCGCCACCGTCAAAACCGCGTTTGAACCACTGATAGCGCTGTTCCGAGGTGCCGTGGGTGAAGCTGTCCGGCACCACTCGCCCCTGGCTCTGCTGTTGCAGGCGATCATCGCCAATGGCATGAGCGGCGTTGAGGGCTTCTTCAAGATCGCCCGCTTCCAGTACGCCCTGCTGCTGCATACTGTGGCCCCAGACCCCGGCAAAGCAGTCCGCCTGCAGCTCCATACTCACCGACAACGCATTCACTTCGGACTCGCTGGCATTCTGCTGAAGCTGGCGAACTTTTGGCTCAATACCGAGCAGCTTTTGCACGTGGTGCCCGACTTCGTGGGCGATGACGTAGCCCTGAGCAAAGTCACCGTCAGCGCCCAGCTTGCGTTTCATGTCATCGTAAAAGGAGAGATCGATATAGACGGTGGTGTCGGCCGGACAGTAGAACGGCCCCATCACTGACTGCCCGGTGCCGCAGCCGGTACGGGTCGCGCCGCGATACATCACCAGCTTCGGCTGCTGGTAAGTGCGGCCCATTTTTTCGAACAGCTGTCCCCAGGTATCTTCGGTGGTGGCGAGAACCACAGAAGTAAATTTGGCGGCTTCGTCTTCATTCGGGCTGATAGAGCGCTGGGTCTGCTGTTGCTGCTGTATCGGCTGTCCGGTCAGTAAGCCGCTCAGATCGACGCCGTAATAGCCCGCGACCACCACGACCAGCAGTAAAATAATGCCGCCCTTGCCACCCGGCAAACGAAAGCCAGGACCGCCGCCCATTGATGGACCGCCGCCACTACGTCTGTCTTCTACGTTGTCGCTTTCGCGACGCCCTTGCCAACGCATAACCACCTCGAAATATCGTTTTGATAATGAGTATGATCGTAGGCGGTTCAGGGAAAGATTACCACAGGAAACAAGGATGAGATGCCAGAGAAACAGAGGCTTCTCTGGCACAAAAGCGCAGGATTAATCGAGTTTGACGCCCAGACGATGGGCAACGGCTTCATAGGCTTCAATCAGGCCACCCAGGCTCTGACGGAAACGGTCTTTGTCCATCTTATCCAGCGTCTCTTTGTCCCACAGGCGGCTGCCGTCCGGGGAGAACTCATCGCCCAGCACCACTTCGCCATTGAACAGGCCAAATTCCAGTTTGAAATCGACCAGAATCAGACCGGCATCATCAAACAGCTTTTTCAGCACGTCGTTAGCTTTGAAGGTCAGTTCCTGCATGCGCGCCAGGTTCTCTTTGCTCACCCAACCAAAGGTTTCGCAGTAAGATTCGTTGACCATCGGATCGTGCATGGCGTCATTTTTCAGAAACAGGTCAAACAGCGGCGGATTGAGCTCGATACCTTCTTCGATACCCAGACGCTTCACCAGGGAACCAGCGGCGCGGTTACGGACGACACATTCCACCGGAACCATCTCCAGCTTTTTCACCAGACATTCCGTATCGGACAGCAACGCTTCCATCTGCGTCGGAATACCCGCTTCTTCCAGCTTGCTCATAATGAAGTGGTTGAACTTGTTGTTCACCATCCCCTTACGGTCGAACTGTTCAATGCGCGCGCCATCTCCTGCTGACGTATCATTGCGGAACTCGAGCACCAACAGATCGGGATTTTCCGTGCTGTATACGGTTTTCGCTTTGCCACGATACAACTCAGCTTGCTTCTGCATCTTCATTACTCCTGGTGTGATGATTGGTGTAAAAAATCCGGCACATTATGCCACGCACACGTTTGCGTAGCACTAAAATAAAAAGGGCTGGATTAACCAGCCCCTTTTTTTTATTTGCTGAATGCGGCCTGGAAGGCAGCCACCAGCGCATCGTTCTGCGACTGGGTCAGCGTATGACCTTTCGGGTCGATAAACTGCAGGCTACTACGGTTATCCAGATCGCCGACCTGAAGTTTGTAGTCGCCAGAAGACAGGCCCGGATCGCGTGCACCTAATGCTTCCCAGCCGCTGTCGGACAGCGGTTTGTAGGTCACAGCCAGGCTACCGGTTGAGCGGGTGCTGTCATTCACTTTCATGCCAACGCGCTCAAGGGTGGCAGGCAGACGCTGCCAGACCTGGTTAAATGGACCACGCACGACCAGCATTGGCAGACCGGTATCGTCGGCAGCGCTCTGCACGTCAAAGGTCGCGCCATTACGGCTCTGCGCCACATTGGCGGCATCGGTCGCGGTTTTATCGAGGCCCGCGGCAATAACGTTGAGCAACTCGGTGCTGTAGCGCTGCATGGAAGCGGCATCCGCCACTGGCTTGCCCGCTTGCTCCAGATTCACCAGCTTAACCACCACAGCCTGCTGATAACCCTGAGGTTTAACAGAGACTTGATAACGGCCACGGTACTGTTGATCTTCATCCAGACGGCTCCATTGGATCCAATCTGTCGTCAGCGTCTGGCTGGCATCATCGCGTTTATCAATCGCGTAGTTCTTCGACTGAATCACGCTGACCACCTGCGGCCACAGGGCGGCATTACGCGCACTCTCGACCTGCAGCGTCGCGGTATCGCCCGTAAACTGAGTACGCGCCCCGCTCACCAACGCCAGAGGCTGAGCTGGCGGACGAATATCAAGTGCTTTACCTACCGCACCGCTGCCATTGGTGACCGGAATGTTGTAGTCGCCATTCTGAACCGGCAGGATCATACCAGCAGGTGCGTGAATTTCAGCAAGCGGCGCAGCATCCAGATAGGATTCGTCCCCGCTCACCTGGCGCTTGTAGCGCGAATCTGAGCTACAGGCAGCGAGCAGCATCACAAGCGAAACACCCGCAACCTTCACCAGGCGCGATTTCTGTACTGAGTAAGCCATCAAATCTCCCTAAACTTTACAGCAAACCGGCATGCTTCAGCGCGCCAGTGACCGTTTCACGACCGTAGTCGGTAATCGGGGTCATCGGCAGGCGCAGCGTGTCGGTCGCTACAAGTCCCAATTCCTTACATGCCCATTTCACTGGGATAGGATTGGGCTCGACAAATAATTTGTTGTGCAGCGGCATCAGACGCTGGTTAATCACGCGTGCTTCATTGAAATGACCGGCCGCGGCCAGTTTACACATTTCGGCCATATCGCGGGCTGCAACGTTGGTGGTCACGGAAATCACACCGTGGCCGCCGAGCTGCATAAAGTCCAGCGAGGTCGCATCATCACCACTCAGCAGAATAAAGTCATCTGAAACCAGCTCTTTGATCTGATGAACGCGACTTAAGTTCCCGGTCGCCTCTTTAATACCGATAATATTTTTGACTTTCGCGAGGCGGCCTACCGTTTCTGGCAGCATATCGCAGCCAGTACGCGACGGCACATTATACAGAATTTGCGGCAAGTCAGTATGTTCAGCGATGGCTTTGAAATGCTGGAACAGACCTTCCTGCGTCGGGCGGTTGTAGTAAGGGGTTACCGTCAGGCACCCGATCACGCCGCTGTCGTTAAAACGCTGGGTCAGGCTGATGGCTTCAGCTGTGGCGTTGGCGCCCGTACCGGCAATGACCGGAATACGTCCGTCAGCCAGCTCAAGGGTCATCATTACCACTTCACCATGCTCTTCGTGGCTCAGCGTAGCAGATTCACCGGTAGTCCCTACCGAAACAATCGCCGAGGTTCCGCTGGCGACATGATAATCAATCAGTTTCTTCAGGCTTGACCGGCAGACATTACCTTTCTCATCCATCGGTGTAACAAGCGCAACAATACTTCCCGTGAACATGGGCCATCCTCTGTGCGTGCAAGAGCCTCAATGGTACGTTTGGTGCTGTAATAAAAGCAAGCGACGTGAGGCCTCCAGGTTATTGTATGCCGGTTTTTTTTATGCTTTCCTTAGAACACTTAACCACGCAAAGGAAGAACAGGTTTGACAACCTCATCACAACATTACCTGGTTATCACTGCGCTGGGTGCCGACAGGCCGGGTATTGTGAACACCATCACCCGTCATGTGAGTAGCTGCGGCTGTAACATCGAAGACAGCCGACTGGCGATGCTGGGGGAAGAGTTCACCTTCATTATGCTGCTTTCCGGATCATGGAATGCCATCACCTTAATTGAATCGACCCTGCCGTTAAAAGGCGCGGAGCTGGATCTGCTGATCGTGATGAAGCGCACTAACGCCCGCCCACGCCCGGCCATGCCTGCAACGGTGTGGGTGCAGGTTGAAGTGACCGACTCCCCCCATTTAATTGAACGCTTTACGGCACTGTTCGACAGCCATCAAATGAACGTTGCCGAGCTGGCTTCCCGCACCCAGCCCGGCGATGGCGACTCTGTACCGAAGCTGTTTATCCAGATCACCGCGCATAGCCCGGCGTCGCAGGACGCATCAAATATTGAGCAAGCGTTCAAAGCCCTCTGTACAGAATTACACGCGCAAGGCAGTATAAACGTCGTAAATTATTCCCAGCATGAACAAGATGGAGTTAAGCAATGAATCCACTGAAAGCCGGTGACATCGCACCGAAATTTAGCCTGCCCGATCAAGACGGCGAGCAAGTAAATTTAACCGACTTCCAGGGACAGCGTGTTCTGGTCTATTTCTACCCGAAAGCCATGACGCCAGGCTGTACCGTACAAGCGTGCGGTCTACGCGATAACATGGACGATTTGAAAGCGGCAGGCGTAGACGTGCTGGGTATCAGCACCGATAAGCCAGAAAAACTGTCCCGATTTGTTGAAAAAGAGCTGCTGAACTTTACGCTGCTCTCTGACGAAGACCATCAGGTCTGTGAAGCATTTGGCGTCTGGGGTGAGAAATCCTTTATGGGCAAAACCTACGACGGCATTCATCGCATCAGCTTCCTGATCGATGCCGACGGGAAAGTTGAACATGTGTTTGATGATTTCAAAACCAGTAACCACCACGACGTGGTGTTGAACTGGGTGAAAGCGAACGCCTGAGTCGGCTTTTCGCCCGGCGGCGCTACGCTTGCACGGGCCTACAGGTTTTGTAGGCCGGGTAAGCGTAGCGCCACCCGGCAACAATTACTCTTCAACAGCAGGCACATCCGGCCAGGCGTGGACCACCGCTTTGATAAGTGTAGCCAGCGGGATTGCAAAGAACACGCCCCAGAATCCCCACAGCCCGCCAAAAATCACCACGGACAGAATAATGACGATTGGATGCAGGTTCACCGCCTCGGAGAACAGCACCGGCACCAGCAGGTTGCCATCCAGTCCCTGAATGATCAGATAGACGACGAAACAGCTCCAGAACTCCGTGCCCAGACCAAACTGGAACAGCGCGACGCCGATCACCGGGATAGTGACCACAAATGCTCCGATGTAGGGGATCAGCACCGAGAACCCGACCAGCACCGCCAGCAGCAGGGAATAGTTGAGGCCAAAAACAAAGAAACCAATCCAGGTGGCGACGCCCACGACGATCATTTCCGTCACTTTGCCGCGAATGTAGTTGGTAATTTGCTGGTTCATCTCCTGCCACACCTGCCCCGCCAGCCCGCGATTGCGCGGCAATACGCGGCGCACCGCGTTCAGCATTTGCTCTTTGTCCTTCACCAGGAAGAAGACCATCAGCGGGACCAGCACCAGGTACACTGCCAGCGTCAACAGGCCGACCAGCGATGCGAGGGAGAATTTCACCACCGTATCCCCCATCGTCATGATGCGGGTGCGGACGTTTTCCGCCATCGCATCAATAATGCCCGCATCCATCAATGCCGGATAACGGCGCGGCAGCGTAGCGGCAAAGTCAGAGAGCTTACTGAGCATCCCCGGCATATCGCGAATGAGGTTGATCCCCTGCTGCCAGGCAATCGGCATCACCACAAACGACATTAACAGCAGAATACCGGCAAAGAAGACCAGCACGATGACGCTGGCCCAGCGGCGGGAACAGCCGATGTTTTGCAGGCGAACCGTGGGCCATTCCAGCAAATAGGCAAGCACAATCGCCACCAGCAACGGTGCCAGCAGTCCACTAAAGAAAAAGAGAATGCCAAATCCGGCGACCAGAATAACCAGCAAAGCAATGGCCTCCGGGTCGCTAAAGCGTCGGCGGTACCACTGCATTAATAACTCGAGCATACATCCCTTCCCTGATTATGATGGCTGGATGAAAAGTGTGAATTGTATCGAAGTGTCACAAAAAAGACTTCGCTTTTTATCGCGCTGTCACAAATCGCAAAAGCCTGAAAAGGGGGATGTTCTTATCGTCCTGACACGGCTACACTCGCAGAGCAGCAAGCGGTGAACGATATACAGGTTCATTGGTCAAAATAGCACACCCAAAAGACAGGACAGAGGTTATGTTCAGGCAGTTGAAAAAAACGCTGGTTGCGACGCTTATTGCTGCGCTGACCGCAGGCCAGATGATGCCTGCTTTCGCTGACTCTGCCGAATCATTGCCCGACATGGGCACCTCGGCAGGAAGCACGCTCTCCATTGGTCAGGAGATGCAGATGGGCGACTTTTATGTCCGTCAGCTGCGCGGCAGTGCGCCGCTGATTAACGACCCGCTGCTGGTGCAGTACATCAATTCGCTGGGGATGCGTCTGGTCTCGCATGCGGACTCGGTGAAAACCCCTTTTCACTTCTTTTTAATTAATAACGATGAAATCAACGCCTTCGCCTTCTTCGGCGGAAACGTGGTGCTGCATTCAGCGTTATTCCGCTATTCCGATAACGAAAGCCAGCTGGCATCGGTAATGGCGCACGAAATTTCTCACGTCACCCAGCGTCATCTGGCGCGCGCGATGGAAGATCAAAAGCGCAATGCGCCGCTCACCTGGGTTGGTGCGCTGGGCTCTATCCTGCTGGCAATGGCCAGTCCGCAGGCGGGGATGGCGGCGCTGACCGGTACCCTGGCAGGAACGCGTCAGGGGATGATCAGCTTTACCCAGCAAAACGAACAGGAAGCCGACCGTATCGGGATCCAGGTGCTGCAACGCTCCGGCTTCGATCCCCAGGCGATGCCAGGTTTCCTCGAGAAATTACTCGATCAGGCGCGCTATTCTTCGCGTCCGCCGGAGATTTTGCTCACCCACCCCCTGCCTGAAAGCCGTCTCTCTGACGCCCGCAACCGCGCAAACCAGATGCGCCCGGTGGTGGTGCAGTCCTCAGAAGACTTCTATATGGCGAAGGTCAGAATTCTGGGGATGTATAACTCGGGGCGCAATCAGCTCACCAACGATCTGCTCGATGGGTTGAACAAAGGCAACGTGCGTGAACAGCGCGCGGCGCAGTATGGCCGGGCACTGCAGGCAATGGAAACCAGCAACTACGCGGAAGCACGCAAACAGCTGCAGCCGCTGCTGACGGCAGAGCCGGGCAATGCCTGGTATCTCGACCTGGCGACCGATATCGATCTGGGGCAGAACAAGGCCCAGGATGCGATTAACCGTCTTAAAGGCGCCCGTGAGCTGCGCATTAATCCGGTGTTGCAGTTAAACCTGGCGAATGCTTACTTACAGGGTGGGCAGCCGCAGGATGCGACCACCATTCTCAACCGCTACACCTTTAGCAATAAAGATGATCCTAACGGCTGGGATCTGCTGGCCCAGGCAGAAGCCGCGCTGGGTCATCGCGATCAGGAGCTTGCCGCGCGCGCCGAAGGCTATGCCCTTGCCGGACGCCTTGATCAGGCTATTTCATTGCTGAGCAGCGCCAGTTCACAGGTGAAACTGGGTAGTCTGCAGCAGGCGCGCTACGATGCCCGCATCGATCAGCTGCGCCAGTTGCAGCTGCGCTATCGCCCGTACGAAAAGATGTAACAAGGAGAAGAGATGTCTGACGTCACGATCTACCATAACCCGCGCTGCTCAAAGAGCCGCGATACCCTGAGCCTGCTGAAATCCAACGGTATTGACCCGCAGGTGGTGCTTTATCTGGAGACGCCGCCCGATGCGCAGACCCTGCGCACGCTGCTGAGTCAGCTGGGAATGGTCAGTGCCAGAGAGTTAATGCGCCAGAAAGAGGATCTGTATACCTCACTGGGTCTGGATGACAGCCATCTCAGCGAAGATGAACTGATTCAGGCGATGGTCAACAATCCAAAGCTGATTGAGCGCCCGATTGTGGTGGCTAACGGCAAAGCGCGTATTGGACGGCCGCCTGAACAGGTGCTTGAGATTGTGAATTAAGCATGAAGTGGCCCGGCGGCGCGTGCTTGCCGGGCTACAGATTGAGCGTTTCTTTGACGAACGGGATAGTTAATTTTCGCTGTGCGGTAATAGAAGCTCGATCCAGCTGATCGAGGGTCACAAACAGAGTACGCATCTCGCGATCCAGACGTTTTAACAGAAAACGCCCCACGTCCTCCGGCAGTTCAAACCCGCGCAGTCGCGACCGCAGCTGCAATGCCTGCAGTTTATCTTCGTCAGAGAGCGGCTGTAATTTGTAGATTTGCCCCCAGTCGAGGCGTGAAGCCAGATCCGCCAGACCCAGATTAAGCTGACGCGGTGGACGGTCGCCGGTGATCAACAGCCGGGTTTTGCCCGATTCCAGAATGCGGTTATAGAGATCAAAAATCGCCATTTCCCACAGCTCATCACCCGCCACGCATTCGATATTGTCGATGCAAACCAGCGAAAGCTGTTCCATGCCATCAAGAACTTCCGGCACGAACCAGGTGCGTTTATCCAACGGCACATAACCCACCGCATCGCCGCGCCCGGACAGTTCGGCACAGGCTGCATGCAGCAAATGGCTGCGGCCCGCGCCTTCACGCGACCAGATGTAGATGTAACCGCTGTGATCCTGGCGCAACACGTTTTGCAGTGCAGCCAGTAGAGAGGGGTTATCACCCGGCCAGAAACTCGCGAAAGTCTCGTCGTCGGGAAGATAAAGTGGCAAAGAGAGCTGTGCCGGTGCGTTCAGAAATACCTCAACCAGGTCTTACTCGGAATCGGCACCGAGTTTAACACGTAACTCGCAGGGAGAGAAACCGGGCGGATCGGCCGCCCGGTTTAACGATCAATGCGAGGCTTTTTCGCTCTCTTCAGCGTCCAGCACCGTCTCTTCCGGGCGAAGAACGGAGATCAGCTTGAAGATCAGACTCAGGCTGATACCGACGATGGTCGCCAGCGCCATGCCTTTCAGCTCTGCGGCACCAATGTGTACCTTCGCGCCGCTGACGCCAATAATCAGGATCACCGAGGTGAGGATCAGGTTTTGCGCTTTGCTGTAATCCACTTTGGATTCGATCAGCACGCGGATACCGGATGCCCCAATCACGCCGTACAGCAGCAGAGACACACCGCCCATCACCGGAACCGGAATGATTTGAATGGCCGCCGCCAGCTTACCGACGCAGGAGAGCAGGATGGCGATAATCGCCGCCCCGCCGATAACCCAGGTGCTGTACACGCGGGTGATCGCCATAACGCCAATGTTCTCGCCGTAGGTGGTGTTTGGCGTGGAGCCAAAGAACCCGGAGATAATGGTTGAGAAGCCGTTGGCAAACATCGAGCGGTGCAGACCCGGGTCGCGGATCAGATCGCGCTTGACGATATTTGCCGTCACCACCAGGTGCCCGACGTGCTCGGCAATGACCACCAGCGCCGCAGGCAGAATGGTGAAGATCGCAAACCATTCGAAGCGCGGAGTATAGAAGGTCGGCAGCGCGAACCAGTGCGCCTGGGCGATTGGTGCGGTGTCCACTACGCCCATGGCGAAGGAGAGCGCATAGCCCGCCAGCACGCCAATCAGGATCGGGATAATGGCCATGAAGCCACGGAACAGCACCGAGCCAAAAACGGTCACGCCCAACGTCACCATCGAGATGATGATGGTTTTGGAATCCGGTACCTGGCCGTCGGCTGGCAGCAGACCCGCCATGCTCGCCGCAACGCCTGCCAACTCAAGACCGATAACGGCAACGATTGCGCCCATTGCCGCAGGCGGGAAAATCACGTCCAGCCAGCCGGTACCTGCTTTCTTGACGATAAACGCCACGATGCAGAACAGCACGCCGCACATAATAAATCCGCCCAGCGCCACTTCATATCCTAACGGCAACAGCAGCAGAACCGGGGAGATAAACGCAAAGCTGGAGCCCAGATAGGCCGGAATTTTCCCTTTACAAATGAAGAGATAAAGCAGCGTCCCGACTCCGTTAAACAGCAGCACGGTGGCCGGGTTAATGTGGAACAGGATTGGCACCAGCACGGTTGCGCCAAACATGGCGAACAGGTGCTGCAAACTAAGCGGGATTGTCTGTAAAAGCGGCGGTCTTTCACTCACCCCGATAGCACGGCGCGTCATAGTGTCTTCCTCAAGTGTTGTGTGTTTTTAGCGGTTGGTTTTTTATTCAAAAAAAAGCCGACTATCAAAGTCGGCTTCTTTTTTATTATTCAATTATTTGGTACCAAAAATCTTATCGCCGGCATCGCCGAGACCCGGGATGATGTACCCGTGCTCGTTCAGCCCCTGATCGACTGACGCGGTATACAATTCAACGTCCGGATGCGCTTTCTCCAGCGCGGCGAGGCCTTCTGGTGCCGCAACCAGTACCAGCACCTTGATGCTGGTGCAGCCTGCATTTTTCAGCAGGTCGATGGTGGCGATCATTGAACCACCGGTGGCAAGCATCGGGTCAACCACCAGCGCCATACGCTCATCGATGTTAGACACCAGCTTCTGGAAATACGGAACCGGCTCCAGCGTCTCTTCGTTACGGTAGATGCCGACCACGCTGATACGCGCGCTTGGCACGTGCTCCAGCACGCCTTCCATCATACCCAGGCCTGCACGCAGGATAGGCACAACGGTAATTTTTTTGCCTTTGATCTGCTCAACCTGCACCGGGCCGTTCCAGCCTTCGATGGTTACCGTTTCGGTTTCCAGGTCGGACGTCGCTTCATACGTCAGTAAGCTGCCAACTTCAGAGGCCAGTTCGCGAAAGCGCTTAGTGCTGATGTCATGCTCACGCATCAGGCCCAGCTTGTGTTTAACGAGTGGGTGTTTCACTTCCACAATCTTCATTCTCTTTCTCCTTCGGGTGGCAGCCACAAAAAAAATCGCCGGATTATACCGCTTTTTTCGGTATGCGCCATACCCATCTTGCTTGACGTCGATCAAGCAAAGTGTTTACAGGCCGACAGAGATTATAAAACAGACAAAAAAAACCGGAGGGGGAGCTCCGGTTTTGATAATAACTCTCGTCAGGCGATTAAAGCGATTCGCCGTTGCTGGCAATCACCTTCTGATACCAGGCAAACGACTTTTTCTTGCTGCGGTTCAGCGTGCCGTTACCTTCGTTGTCTTTGTCGACATAAATAAAGCCGTAGCGTTTTTTCATTTCGCCGGTGCCGGCAGAAACGAGGTCAATACACCCCCACGGGGTGTAACCCATCAGATCGACGCCGTCCTCTTCCACTGCTTTTTTCATCTCACTGATATGCGCGGCGAGATAATCAATGCGGTACTGGTCGTCAACCGTGCCGTCACTCTCCTGCACGTCGATGGCGCCAAAGCCGTTCTCGACAATAAACAGCGGCAGCTGATAGTGATCCCAGAACCAGTTCAGAGAGTAGCGCAGGCCCACCGGGTCAATCTGCCAGCCCCAGTCGGATTTCTGCACGTAAGGGTTTGATACGAGGCTTTTACTTTCGTCGTAATCCAGCTGCGGGTTGTCTGGCGTGGCTTTGGTCGCAAACGACATGTAATAACTGAAACCGATATAGTCCACACAGCCCTGCTTCAGCGCTGCGCGATCCTCTTCGGTGATATCCAGCTCAAAGCCGCGACGGGCAAAGTAGTTGAGCAGATGCTGCGGATACGCACCGCGCACGTGCACGTCAGTGAACCAGTAACGGCGGTGCATGGCGTTCATCGCCATCATGATGTCGTTCGGCGCACAGCTCAGCGGATAGATCGGGCACATCGCTATCATGCAGCCAATCTGCAGCGACGGGTTGATCTCACGTCCGGCTTTTACCGCCAACGCGCTGGCGACCAGCTCGTAGTGCGCCGCCTGGAACATCACCGGCTCACGATCTTCGCCCGGCTGATACTTCAACCCGGAGTTGGTGAACGGGGCGAAATCTTCGTGGAAGTTAGCCTGGTTGTTGATCTCGTTGAAGGTCATCCAGTACTTCACTTTGTGCTGGTAACGTTCAAACACCACGCTGGCAAAGCGCACAAAGAAGTCGATCAGCTTACGGTTGCGCCAGCCGCCGTACTCGCTGACCAGGTGATAAGGCATCTCAAAATGCGACAGGGTGATAACCGGCTCGATACCGTGCTTACGGCACTCATCAAACAGATCGTCGTAAAACTGTAGGCCTGCTTCGTTGGGCTGCTGTTCATCGCCCTTAGGGAAAATACGCGTCCAGGCAATCGAGGTGCGAAAACATTTAAAGCCCAGTTCGGCAAACAGCTGGAGGTCTTCTTTGTAGCGGTGATAGAAATCGATGGCATCGTGATTGGGGTAGTTTTTGCCCGGCAGCACGCCGTCGGTAATTTCGCGCGGGACGCCATGTGCGCCAGCGGTCATCACGTCCGCTACGCTCGCGCCCTTCCCACCCTCCTGCCAGCCGCCTTCAAGTTGATGCGCCGCTACTGCGCCGCCCCACAGAAAACCTTCTTTAAATCCTGACATGCGATATCCCTCATTCAGCGTTAATTATCGGCAAAAAAGAGTACAGAAACCGGTTTCAGTGGAATGATGTGCATTCATCACAAGGGTTGCAAGAATAAGAATGTACCCGGTTTCATTTTCGTGAACGGGTTCAAGTTTGTGCAGCCATTCCCGATTTGGTGCCCATTTTTAGCCGCGTTGTTTTCTGTTGCAGAATGGGCTCGCAAACGTTTGCCTGGACTGTTAGAATTGCGCCGATTTTTCTTACTATCGCAATGCAATCGCGTGGGGACTCGAGCCGTGACCAACAAAACTTCTCTCAGCTACAAAGATGCCGGTGTTGATATTGACGCAGGTAATGCGCTGGTCGACCGTATCAAAGGTGTGGTGAAAAAGACCCGCCGCCCGGAAGTGATGGGAGGTCTGGGAGGATTCGGCGCACTGTGTGCGCTGCCGCAAAAATATCGCGAACCGGTTCTGGTCTCGGGCACTGACGGCGTGGGCACCAAATTACGTCTGGCGATGGATCTGAAGCGCCACGACACCATCGGCGTTGATCTGGTTGCCATGTGCGTTAACGACCTGGTGGTTCAGGGCGCTGAGCCGCTGTTCTTCCTCGACTACTACGCGACCGGCAAGCTGGATGTGGATACCGCTGCCAGCGTGATCACCGGCATCGCCGAAGGCTGTCTGCAGTCCGGTTGTGCGTTGGTGGGCGGTGAAACCGCCGAAATGCCGGGGATGTACCACGGCGAAGACTACGACGTTGCCGGTTTCTGCGTCGGCGTGGTCGAAAAATCCGAAATTATCGACGGCAGCAAAGTGACCGACGGTGACGTGCTGATCGCGCTGGCTTCCAGCGGCCCGCACTCTAACGGCTATTCGCTGGTGCGCAAAATTGTTGAAGTGAGCGGCTGCGACCCGCTGACCACCGAGCTGGAAGGCAAACCGCTTGCCGATCACCTGCTCGAACCGACCCGCATCTATGTGAAATCGGTGCTGGATCTGATCGCCAACGTCGACGTTCACGCCATCGCCCACCTGACCGGCGGCGGTTTCTGGGAGAACATTCCGCGTGTATTACCGGATAACACCCAGGCCGTGATTGACGAATCCTCCTGGCAGTGGCCAGCAGTGTTTAACTGGCTGCAGGATGCCGGCAACGTCAGCGATCACGAAATGTATCGCACCTTCAACTGCGGCGTGGGGATGGTTATCGCCCTGCCTGCCAGTGAAGTTGAGAGCGCCCTCGCGCTGCTGAACGCGAAAGGTGAAAACGCGTGGAAAATCGGTACTATCAAAGCATCTGATTCCGAAGAGCGTGTGGTCATTGCATGAAAAATATTGTGGTGCTTATTTCCGGTAACGGAAGTAATTTGCAGGCCATCATTGATGCCTGCAAACAAAAGAAAATTAGCGGCACCATTCGTGCAGTATTCAGTAATAAGGCCGGTGCATTCGGCCTTGAACGCGCCCGCGAGGCCGGTATTGCCGCGCATGCGCTCGAAGCCTCCCAGTTTGTCAGCCGCGAAGCGTTTGACCGCGAGCTGGTGCAGGAGATCGACGCCTACGCGCCAGACGTGGTGGTGTTGGCCGGTTATATGCGGATCCTCAGCCCGGCGTTTGTCGCGCACTATGCCGGGCGTCTGTTGAATATCCACCCTTCCCTGTTGCCAAAATATCCCGGCCTGCACACCCACCGTCAGGTGCTGGAAAACGGCGATGAAGAGCACGGTACTTCCGTCCATTTCGTTACTGACGAACTGGACGGCGGCCCGGTGATCCTGCAGGCGAAGGTGCCGGTATTCGAAGGCGACAGCGAAGAGGACGTTACCGCCCGGGTGCAAACCCAGGAACATGCCATCTACCCGCTGGTGGTGGGCTGGTTTGTCGACGGACGGCTCGGGATGCGCGATGGCGCGGCCTGGCTGGATGACGTCCTTTTACCCCCGCAAGGCCACGCAGCAGAAGAGTAGTCTTTCACCCGGCGGCACTGCGCCGCCGGGCAATCCCTTACCTCATTCCAACTGATTAATAACCCTCATAAAATAATTTAACTGTCATACTTTTCTGACACAGTTGGACATATTGTGGAAATGCTCGCCATAATAAGGGCGAGACGGATTTACCACGTCCTGTGATTGAACTGGAGTGTGAGCAGTAATGGGTCAGGAAAAGTTATACATCGAGAAAGAGCTAAGCTGGTTAGCATTCAACGAGCGTGTACTTCAGGAAGCGGCTGACAAAAGCAACCCGCTGATTGAGCGCATGCGTTTTTTGGGTATCTACTCCAATAACCTGGATGAGTTCTATAAAGTTCGCTTCGCTGAACTTAAACGGCGCATCATTATTAGCGAAGAGCAGGGGTTAGTCTCGAATTCACGCCATTTGCTGGGCAAGATCCAGTCCCGCGTGCTGAAAGCCGATCAGGAATTCGACGGCCTGTATAATGAACTGCTGCTGGAGATGGCACGCAATCAAATCTTCCTGATTAACGAGCGTCAACTCTCCGTCAACCAACAGAGCTGGCTGCGCCACTACTTCAAGCACTATCTTCGCCAGCACATCACCCCGATTCTGATCAACCGCGAAACCGACCTGGTGCAGTTCCTGAAGGATGATTACACCTATCTGGCGGTCGAGATTATCCGCGGCGACAGCATTCGCTACGCTCTGCTGGAGATCCCTTCGGATAAAGTGCCGCGCTTCGTCAACCTGCCGCCAGAAACGCCGCGTCGCCGCAAGCCAATGATCCTGCTGGATAACATTCTGCGCTACTGCCTGGATGATATCTTCCAGGGCTTCTTCGATTACGATGCGTTGAACGCATACTCGATGAAGATGACCCGTGACGCCGAGTACGACCTGGTGCACGAGATGGAAGCCAGCCTGATGGAGCTGATGTCGTCGAGCCTGAAGCAGCGCCTGACCGCCGAGCCAGTCCGCTTTGTTTATCAGCGCGATATGCCAGATGCGATGGTTGAGATGCTGCGTGAAAAGCTGAACATCTCGCGCTATGACTCCATCGTGCCGGGCGGTCGTTATCACAACTTTAAAGATTTTATTGGCTTCCCGAACGTGGGCAAAGCCAACCTGGTGAACAAGCCGCTGCCGCGCCTGCGCCATATTTGGTTCGATAAGTTCCGCAACGGTTTTGACGCGATTCGTGAGCGCGATGTCCTGCTCTACTATCCGTACCACACCTTCGAGCACGTCCTGGAACTGATGCGTCAGGCATCGTTCGATCCCAACGTGCTGGCGATCAAAATTAATATCTACCGCGTGGCGAAAGATTCACGCATCATCGATGCCATGATCCATGCCGCGCATAACGGCAAGAAAGTGACCGTGGTGGTAGAGCTGCAGGCTCGCTTTGATGAAGCAGCGAACATCCACTGGGCTCGCCGTCTGACTGAATCGGGCGTGCATGTTATCTTCTCCGCGCCAGGGCTGAAAATCCACGCCAAGCTGTTCCTTATCTCTCGTAAAGAGGGCGAGGATGTGGTGCGTTACGCCCACATCGGCACCGGTAACTTTAATGAAAAGACGGCGCGCATTTATACCGACTACTCGCTGCTCACCGCCGATGCGCGGATCACCAACGAGGTGCGCCGGGTGTTTAACTTTATCGAGAACCCGTATCGCCCGGTCAGCTTCGACTACCTGCTGGTTTCTCCGCAGAACTCGCGCCGCCTGCTGTACGATATGATCGATAAAGAGATCGCCAATGCGCAAAACGGCCGCCCAGCCGGGATCACGCTGAAGATCAACAACCTGGTGGATAAAGGGCTGGTCGATCGTCTGTATGCGGCCTCCAGCTCCGGCGTCATCGTCAATCTCCTGATCCGCGGCATGTGTTCCTTGATCCCCGATCTTGAGGGCATCAGTGAAAATATTCGCGTCATCAGCATCGTTGACCGTTATCTTGAGCACGATCGGATCTATATTTTTGAGAACGGCGGCGATAAGCGAGTGTATCTCTCTTCCGCCGACTGGATGACGCGTAATATAGACTACCGAATTGAAGTGGCGGCGCCGCTACTCGATCCGCGCCTTAAACAACAAGTTCTTGATATTGTTGATTTACTGTTAAGCGACACCGTGAAAGCACGCTATGTCGATAAAGAACTGAGTAACCGCTATGTGCCGCGCGGCAATCGCCGTAAAGTGCGCGCGCAGCTGGCGATTTACGACTATATCAAATCACTCGAGCAACCCGATTAACCTATGCCGATAAACGACGATAAGACCCCACGACCGCAGGAGTTTGCCGCGGTCGACCTTGGTTCTAACAGCTTCCACATGGTCATTGCCCGTGAAGTGGATGGCGCAATGCAGATCATCGGTCGTCTGAAGCAGCGCGTCCATCTGGCCGATGGACTGGGCGCAGACAACATGCTCAGTGAAGAAGCAATGGAGCGCGGGCTGAGCTGCCTGTCGCTGTTTGCCGAACGCCTGCAGGGTTTCACCCCGTCAAGCGTCTGCATTGTCGGCACCCATACGCTTCGCCAGGCATCGAACGCGACAGAATTCCTGAAACGCGCAGAAAAAGTGATCCCCTATCCTATCGAGATCATTTCGGGTAACGAAGAAGCACGTTTGATTTTTATGGGCGTGGAACATACCCAGCCGGAAAAAGGCCGTAAGCTGGTGATCGATATCGGCGGTGGATCCACCGAGCTGGTGATTGGTGAAAACTTTGAACCGCATCTGGTCGAAAGCCGTCGGATGGGCTGCGTTAGCTTTGCTCAGATCTACTTCCCTGGCGGCGCCATCACCCGCGAGAACTTCCAACGCGCGCGCATGGCAGCAGTACAAAAGCTGGAAACGCTCGCCTGGCAGTATCGTCTGCAGGGCTGGAACGTGGCGCTCGGCGCCTCCGGTACTATTAAAGCAGCGCATGAAGTGCTGGTTGAGATGGGCGAAAAAGACGGCTTTATTACCCCGGAACGTCTGACGATGCTGGTGGAAGAGGTGCTCAAGCATAAAAGCTTTGACGCCCTGAGCCTGCCGGGACTGTCAGAAGAGCGCAAGGCGGTGTTTGTGCCAGGGCTGGCGATCCTCTGCGGCGTGTTTGATGCGCTGGCTATTCGCGAGCTGCGTCTGTCTGACGGTGCCCTGCGCGAAGGCGTGCTGTATGAGATGGAAGGTCGTTTCCGTCATCAGGATATTCGCAGCCGTACCGCACAGAGCCTGGCTAACCAGTACAACATCGACCGCGAGCAGGCGAAGCGCGTGCTGGAAACCACCACCCATATTTACGATCAGTGGGAGGCCCAGAATCCGAAACTGGCGCATCCGCAGCTGGCCGCGTTACTCAAATGGGCGGCGATGCTGCATGAAGTCGGGCTGAACATCAATCACAGCGGAATGCACCGCCACTCGGCGTATATTCTGCAAAACAGCGATCTACCGGGCTTTAATCAGGAACAGCAAACGATGATGGCCTCGCTGGTGCGCTACCACCGTAAAGCCGTCAAGCTGGACGACATGCCGCGCTTTACGCTGTTCAAGAAAAAACAGTTTATGCCGCTGATCCAGCTGCTGCGCCTGGGCGTGCTGCTGAACAACCAGCGTCAGGCGACGACTACCCCGCCAACTCTGACGCTGACCACGGATGATAACCACTGGACCCTCAGCTTCCCGCACGACTGGTTCAGCCAGAACGCGCTGGTATTGCTGGATCTGGAAAGAGAACAGCAGTTCTGGAGCGCCGTCACTGGCTGGTGCTTAAAAATTGAAGAAGAGCGTTCCCCGGACGTGGCCGCATAGCCTCATACTCAGGCGCTCTTATTGAGCGCCTCATTTTTTAGCAACGTGTTCAGCGGTTCCGGTTTACCAATCAAATACCCCTGCAGGTAATCAATCCCCAGCGCCAGTACAGCGGTGCGGATCTCTTCGCTTTCGACATATTCCGCCACCACCTGCATTTTCTTCATCCGCGCCAGATGGCAAATCGAGGCCACAATCTGGTAATCCAGGCTGTTACTGACAATGTTACGAATAAAGCTGCCGTCGATTTTGAGGATATCTGCATCCACGCTTTTCAGGCGCGCATAGCTTGCATAGCCGGTACCAAAATCGTCAATCGCGATGCGACATCCCATCTGCTGCAATTGATTGACCGTCTGATTCGCCAGCCCGGCGTTGCCAAAACTGCTGCTCTCGGTGATTTCAAAAACCAGCTGCCAGGTTTCAACTGCATACTTGTGTAACAGGCGGTTGACCTCCAGCGGCAGCTGCGCCCGACAGACGGAAGTGGGCGAAAGATTGATGGCAAAGCGCAGCGCTGGCAGGGTCTCGCGATTGTCAGCCATAAACTTTAGCGTCGTTTCCAGTACCCACAGATCAATGCGCGACGAGAGGCCAAACTCTTGCGCCACGGGCAAAAACGTATCGGGCGAAATCAACTCCCCATCATCATTTTGCAGGCGGATCAGCACCTCATAATAGTTATCGCCCCGCACACCCAGCACCCGCTGAGCCATCAGGGTAAATTCGTCCTTTTCCAGCGCTTGCTGCAGGCGATTCATCATCGCCACTTTATCTTTAAGGCCGCGCTGCAGATTTATGGCGCCCCGCTGCAGCAGGTTTTCCGGATGATTCGTCGACAGAGAGAGATCCGCAATCGTACTCAGTTCGCCCAGCAGCAGATAAAGGTGCACCACGGGAGAGGTGACATAGCAGTAGCTCACCCCCACCTGCGGCTGGAGCGGCATCCCGTCCCAGTAAAAGCGGAAGTTTTTAATGTGCTGATCCAGTTCATCCATTCGCGACTGATGCGCTTCGGTATTCAGCCGCAGCACCAGGTCGTGCCCTGAAAGCTGGTATACGCACTCGTCAGGCTGTAAATAGTCGTTCAGCCACGCTGCCAGCTTCTGCTTATACTGGATACGCAGCAGTACGCCATAGTTGCGCCCAAGCACCTCCAGCTCCGGGATGCGTAAGAAACAGAGCACCGACCACGGCTTTTTGCCCAACGCACGGCTGAGGGCGCGCAGGTTCGGCATATGCACCACCGGGTCAAGAAACGCCAGCCGGCTGGCGCGCTGGGTGATTGCCCGCTGACGCGTCGCCAGCACCGCCATGTAGACCACCACGAAGGTGAAAACCAGATAGCTCGATGAGGTAATGGCGAGCTGCATGTCATAGCCCTGAGTCCAGGGAATATAACGGTAGAAGTAGTTGATGGCGATAATCAGCACCGGCGTCCAGATGAGCGACATCAGCCGGTAGCCATAGCGCATCGACCCCCAGAGCATCACCGGCATCAGGAGCGACAACGTATAGTTGGTGCTAAAGATGGTGCTGTTCTCGTTAATTGGCCACAGCAGCAAGGCCAGCAGCGCGCCGTTGACCAGCATCCAGACGACAATTTCGATAATCGTGACCTTGCGGTCTATCTGGATCAGGATCTGTGACAGCAGGCTGCGCAGATAGCGAGGATGGCGGATGATACGGATCAGCAGATAGCAAAACGGCACGCCGGTCAGACACCCGACCAACAATCCCTGATAGTTGATTAACGCACGGATACCCGGTTCACTGATGCCCGCCAGATTAAAGCGTTTTTCGTAGACACCCAGATAAACGGCAAACTGGAACAGCAGCAGAAAAAGGGTCGCCGGGCAGAGCATCTGCCAGATCAAGCGTTGCGCCATCAGCTGCCCGTCACCGTAGGAGATCATATTGCGTCGTGGGGAAAAGACCCGGTATCCCCCCCAACTGAGGATTATCGGGATCAGAAAGTGGCCGATCGCCACCGCCGTTTCGTAACCGCCAAGCGTGGGAAAATAGTGCAGGAAGAGCGCAATAATGATGCCGGGAACCGCCGCCATTCCGAAGAACAGCATCAGCGACAATAGCAGCGCCAGCGGCATGTAATACAGCACCACCAGACTTCCCTGAACCTGAGTGTAGGTGGTGGCAATGTGCGCCAGCGGTAACATAACGCCAGGCAGGATCAGCGGAAGTGCCCACCAGCGATCTTTATGTTTTTGGTAGAACGATAAGATAGTCATAGATGCCATAGTTAACCCACTCATCCAGGGGTAGTTCAGACAGGCATCCAACCTGACAACGTTGCCGTGCAGACGTAATACGGATTACACGAAGTGGAGCAAAGATTTTAGTGAGCAACGGCTGGCAACAGTTGACTTAAATCAAACATATTAATAACGAGAAAAGATAATTACATTTTTTAACCATACTTTTGTGCTAATTATCAATGGCGTAAATATTCTAATTATTATACATAACATTAAACTCATTAATCGTTGACGGAATTTTACATTACGAATAATTGACCCCTGTGCGCCCGTGTGCCTTAATGAGCCCATCGCCCGCAGGGCATTTCAGGAAATCCACAGTGAGTCAGGCCACACGTATGCGCAAACGACATCGGTTTAACACTCGAATGACGCGTATCATACTGCTAATCAGTTTATTCTTTTTCCTTGGCCGTTTTGTCTATTCCTCTATCGGCGCCTGGTATCACCATCAGGAAAAAAAACAGGCTCAACAGTCCGGCCTGTCTGTCGATTATGTCGAACCTTCCTCGCCGAAAATTAATTAGTGCATGAGTCATTAACCCATTCAATTAGCTGAGATTCTGTAAAAGTCGAATCACTTCTCCGATGCCCTTGCTCAAAATTTTATCCTGCCGCATCACTATCGCCAACTGACGCTGTAAAACCGGTGTAAGCGAACGCACGCACAATCCCTGGCGATCCTGCTCGCTGCTGACGGCCATCCGGGGAATAATGCTGTAGCCCAGCCCGACGCACACCATGCGTTTAATGGCTTCGATACTGCCTGACTGCATGATCGGAACGGCCTGCACGCCGCTGGCCTGAAACCAGCCGTCGATCATCAGTCGGGTGCTGCTGCCGGCACTGAACGCGATAAAGGGCTGTTGGTACAGATTCTCGGCGGTCAGCGTCGTGAACTGCTCCTGCTGATCCTCTGCGACGATAAACACAAACTCTTCCTCCAGCACGGGCGTAATCGCCAGCGCAGGCCCGGCGGCAGGTAACGTCACCAGCCCGAGATCGAGGCGGTTCTCCTCGATCGCACGGACAATATCAAGGGTATTGCCGGTCGTAACGCCTATCCTTAGCAGAGGGTGATCCTGACGAAGCTGCTGCAACAGCGGCGGTAAAAGATGGATGCAGGCCGTCGCCCCCATGCCGATCGCGAGCGTTCCGCTCACCTCATCACTGAACCCGGCCACCGTACGGATCGCTTCATCTACCGCCTGCTCAATTCGCTCGCCGTGCGTCACCAGCGCCAGCCCGGCGGCCGTGGCTTTGATCCCCCGCCCGGTGCGCTCGATTAAACGCGCCTGCAAAAATTGCTCCAGCTGACGGATCTGCAAACTGACCGCCGGCTGCGAAAGCCCCAGCACATCCGCAGCCGCCGAAAAACTCCCCCGCTGAACGACCAACCGAAAGGTCGCCAGATGTCCCAGATTGAGCGTCGTCATCGCAAAGTTTCTCTTATAGGAGTCATAAACATACAGGCCTGCCAGCACCATACCGCGCAGGCTATGCTCAGGACAACTCTCTAACGGAATGAAAAATAATGACATCCCCGGTCCTGACACGCGCGATCCCCTTTACTCTCGGCTGTAATCAGCTTATCAACTGGGGGATTTCATTTTATATGCCGGGCACATTGGCCCGCGCGCTGGCGGCCGACACGGGCTGGTCGTCACCTGAAATCTATTCTGGCCTGACGCTCGCCATGCTGGTAATGGCCGCCCTCTCCCCGCTTGTCGCACACTTACTGGCACTTATCGGCGGGCAGCGCACGGTGATGATCGGTACGCTGCTGATTGCTACCAGCTGCGTGGCGATGGCGTATTGTCAGTCGCTGGTGGGCTGGTATCTCGCCTGGGCAGTAACCGGGATCGGCATGCGCCTGTCGCTGTATGACGCGCTGTTCGCCGCGCTGGTCAATCTCTACGGTCAGCAGGCGCGACGGACAATTTCCCGCGTGACGCTGGCGGGCGGGCTGGCCTCGGTGGTGTTCTGGCCGCTGGGCGAAGCGCTGCTGACGCTGATGAGCTGGCGTGAGGCGCTGCTGGTCTATGCCCTGTTTGGTTTGCTAAGCGCGGCGCTGACCCGCTCGCTGCCTAACCAGACCCTTCCGGCAGTGAGTAAGCACCAACCCACTGCGCCTGTCGGGGTCAAAACCCGGCGTAACGGCTGGCTGTATGCGGCGTTTATCGCGCTGATCACCTTTGTCTCTAACGGCACCTCCACGCACCTGCCGGAGTTTATCGCAAGCGTTGGTCTGCCGGTGGCCATCGGTATGTTGTGGGGAATTGGGCAAACGGGGGCTCGTTTTCTGGAAGTAGTGGCAGGCAACGGACTCACGCCGCTGCGCCTGGCCCTCGTCACAGCCCTGGCGATGCCGGTCTGTTTTTTGCTCGGCCTGAGCAGCTCGTTTTACCTCTGGTCGGCAGCCGGTTTTGTACTCGGCTATGGGGCGATAAACGGGCTGGTGACGATAGTCAAAGCCACCCTGCCATTACAGCTGTTTGCGCCGGAAGAGTACGCGAAGCGCACCGGGGTATTACTGATCCCCGCTCAGTTGATGGCCGCAGCTTCCCCGCTGGCGTATGCATGGTTGAACCGGATATCAGGAACGATTGGCGCGATGTGGGTATCGTGGGGGCTGACGCTGGTGATTGCCGGACTGGCGGTGATGCTGTGGATGGGGCAGCGGGAAACAAAAAAGCCCCCGGAAGGATCCGAGGGCTTTATTTAACGGTCAGAGGGAGGTTATTCCCACTCGATCGTCGCAGGTGGCTTACCGCTGATGTCATACACGACACGCGAGATGCCGTTGACTTCATTGATGATGCGGTTAGACACGCGGCCTAAGAAGTCGTACGGCAGGTGCGCCCAGTGGGCAGTCATAAAGTCGATGGTCTCGACGGCACGCAGGGAGACAACCCAGTCGTACTTGCGGCCATCGCCCATCACGCCCACAGAACGGACCGGCAGGAACACGGTGAACGCCTGGCTCACTTTGTTGTACAGGTCGGCTTTGTGCAGCTCTTCAATGAAGATCGCGTCCGCACGACGCAGCAGGTCGCAGTACTCTTTCTTCACTTCGCCCAGCACGCGCACGCCCAGACCTGGACCCGGGAACGGGTGGCGGTACAGCATGTCGTACGGCAGACCCAGTTCCAGACCGATCTTACGCACTTCGTCTTTGAACAGCTCACGCAGCGGTTCAACCAGGCCCATCTTCATCTCTTTCGGCAGGCCGCCCACGTTGTGGTGAGATTTGATGACGTGCGCTTTACCGGTCGCGGATGCCGCCGATTCAATCACGTCAGGATAGATGGTGCCCTGTGCCAGCCACTTCACGTCCTGCAGACGCAGCGCCTGCTCGTCGAACACTTCGACGAACACGCGACCGATGATTTTACGCTTGGCTTCCGGATCGTTCTCGCCTGCCAGCGCAGTCAGGAAACGCTCTTCGCCTTCAACGTGAACGATGTTCAGACCGAAGTGGTCGCCGAACATGTCCATCACCTGCTCCGCTTCGTTCAGACGCAGCAGACCGTTATCCACGAAGACGCAGGTCAGGTTTTTACCGATGGCACGGTGCAGCAACATCGCGGTCACGGAGGAGTCAACGCCGCCGGACAGGCCGAGGATGACTTTATCGTCACCGACCTGCTGACGAATACGCTCGATGGCGTCGTCGATGATTTTTGCCGGGGTCCACAGCGCTTCGCACTGGCAAATGTCACGCACAAAGCGATCCAGCATGCGCATACCCTGACGGGTGTGGGTTACTTCCGGGTGGAACTGCACGCCGTAGAAGCGTTTCTCTTCGTTGGCCATAATCGCAAACGGGCAGGTCTCGGTGCTGGCGACGGTGACAAAGTCGGACGGGATAGCCGTCACTTTATCGCCATGGCTCATCCACACGTCGAGCAACGGTTTGCCGTCGGCGGTCAGGGAATCTTCGATACCGCGGATCAGGGCGCTGTCGGTCTGCACTTCGACCTGTGCATAGCCAAATTCACGTTCGTTAGAGGCTTCAACGTGGCCACCCAGCTGCATCGCCATGGTCTGCATACCGTAGCAGACGCCGAATACCGGAACACCGGCTTCGAACACATACTGCGGCGCGCGCGGGCTGTTGTTCTCGGTGGTGCTTTCCGGGCCACCGGAAAGAATAATGCCGCTTGGGTTGAATTCGCGAATTTGTGCTTCCGTGACATCCCATGCCCACAGCTCGCAATAAACGCCGAGTTCACGTACGCGACGTGCAACCAGCTGAGTGTACTGCGAACCAAAATCGAGGATAAGAATGCGATGTTTATGAATATTTTCCGTCATTGACGCTAATTCCGAGGCAAGTGAAACAAAATCGCCCGGCATGAAGCCGGGCGTGGAAATTATCAGGAGCCCATGCGGTAGTTCGGGGACTCTTTGGTGATGGTCACGTCGTGGACGTGACTTTCCTGAATACCCGCACCGCTGATACGTACGAATTCCGCCTTAGTACGCAGCAGGTCGATGGTACCACAGCCGGTCAGACCCATACAGGAACGCAGGCCGCCCATCTGCTGGTGAATGATCTCTTTCAGGTAGCCTTTATAGGCCACACGACCCTCGATCCCTTCCGGTACCAGTTTGTCAGCTGCGTTATCGGTCTGGAAGTAACGGTCAGACGACCCTTTGGACATCGCGCCCAGCGAGCCCATCCCACGATAGGATTTGTAAGAACGGCCCTGGAACAGTTCGATCTCGCCCGGGGACTCTTCGGTACCGGCCAGCATGGATCCGACCATCACCGCTGCCGCACCGGCAGCAATCGCTTTAGCGATGTCACCTGAGAAGCGGATACCGCCATCGGCGATAACCGGAATACCTGTGCCTTCCAGCGCTTCAACCGCGTCGGACACTGCGGTGATCTGTGGAACGCCCACGCCGGTCACGATACGGGTGGTACAGATGGAGCCAGGACCGATACCGACTTTCACCGCGCTGCAGCCGGCTTCTGCCAGCGCGCGCGCGCCGGAGCCCGTCGCCACGTTGCCGCCGATGATTTGCAGATCCGGGTATTTAGCACGGGTTTCACGAATGCGTTGCAGCACGCCTTCGGAATGGCCGTGAGAGGAGTCGATCAGCAGTACGTCAACGCCTGCGGCAACCAGCGCATCAACGCGCTCTTCGTTGCCCGCACCTGCGCCAACCGCCGCACCGACGCGCAGACTGCCATGCTCGTCTTTACAGGCGTTCGGTTTACGTTCTGCTTTCTGGAAATCTTTAACGGTGATCATGCCGCGCAGGTGGAAGCCGCTGTCGACAACCAGTGCCTTTTCAACGCGCTTTTCGTGCATCTTCGCGAAGACCACGTCGCGGGATTCACCTTCACGTACGGTCACCAGACGCTCTTTTGGGGTCATGTAGACGCTAACCGGCTGGCTGAGGTCGGTAACGAAACGCACGTCACGGCCGGTAATGATGCCCACCAGTTCGTTATCCGCAGTCACAACCGGGTAGCCTGCAAAGCCGTTACGCTCGGTCAGGGCTTTCACTTCCTGCAGCGTGGTGGTTGGCAGAACGGTTTGCGGGTCGGAAACGATGCCAGATTCATGCTTCTTCACGCGGCGAACTTCTTCCGCCTGGCGCTCGATAGACATGTTTTTATGGATAAAGCCAATGCCGCCTTCCTGCGCCAGAGCGATAGCCAGACGCGCTTCAGTCACGGTGTCCATTGCCGCGGAGAGCATAGGAATGTTCAAACGAATGGTTTTAGTCAACTGGGTGCTGAGATCGGCAGTATTCGGCAGAACGGTGGAATGAGCTGGAACAAGGAGGACGTCGTCAAACGTCAGTGCTTCTTTAGCGATACGTAGCATGGGCAATATCTCTGACCTGGGTGGTTAAATATTGCCGTGGCATTATACAGAGCGTAACCGATTGCATCTACACTTTTTTATAAAAAATGCTTGCGATTGCCTCTCATCAGGTTACTATCGACTGAATAACTTGCTGATTTAGAATTTGATCCCGCTCACATGTTATCCTCTCAGACCCCCTCAATTTTTACCGTTAGCCGCCTTAATCAAACGGTTCGTTTGCTGCTCGAGCAGGAAATGGGACAGGTTTGGATCAGCGGTGAAATTTCTAATTTCACGCAGCCGTCGTCCGGCCATTGGTATTTTACGCTGAAGGATGACAACGCCCAGGTGCGCTGCGCGATGTTCCGCAACAGCAACCGCCGGGTGACATTCCGCCCTCAGCACGGGCAGCAGGTGCTGGTTCGCGCCAATATTACCCTGTACGAGCCGCGCGGTGATTATCAAATCATTGTCGAGAGCATGCAGCCCGCGGGTGAAGGCCTGCTACAGCAGAAATACGAGCAGCTTAAAACAGCGCTGGCCGCCGAGGGCCTTTTCGATCAGCAGTTCAAAAAACCCCTTCCCTCGCCTGCCCGCTGCATCGGAGTGATCACCTCCAGAACCGGTGCCGCGCTGCATGACATTCTGCACGTGCTGAAACGCCGCGACCCTTCCCTGCCGATCATTATTTATCCGACGGCAGTTCAGGGCGATGACGCACCGGGGCAAATCGTGCGCGCCATTGCGCTGGCTAACGCCCGCAAGGAGTGTGATGTGCTGATCGTCGGACGCGGTGGCGGCTCGCTGGAGGATCTGTGGAGTTTTAATGATGAGCGCGTGGCGAGAGCGATTTTCGCTAGCCTCATTCCGGTCGTCAGCGCCGTCGGGCACGAAACAGACGTTACCATCGCCGATTTTGTTGCCGACCTGCGCGCGCCTACTCCATCAGCCGCCGCCGAAGTGGTGAGCCGCAACCAACAGGAGCTGCTGCGTCAGATTCAGAACGGTCAGCAGCGCCTCGAAATGGCGATGGATTACTTTCTGGCCAACCGCACGCGGCGCTTTACCCAGCTCCACCATCGCCTGCAGCAGCAACATCCCCAGTTGCGTCTGGCACGCCAGCAAACCGTGCTGGAACGTCTGCGCCAGCGGATGAACCTGGCGGTGGATGCTCAGCTTAAGCGGGCGGGGCAGCGCCAGCAGCGTACGACCCAGCGCCTGAATCAGCACAACCCGCAGCCGCGTATTTATCGCGCACAAACGCGGATCCAGCAGCTGGAGTATCGTCTTGCCGATAACCTGCGTGCGCGACTTGGTGCCACGCGCGAGCGTTTTGGTAATGCGGTCACCCATCTGGAAGCCGTCAGCCCGCTCTCGACGCTGGCACGCGGCTACAGCGTCACTACCGCCACCGACGGCAGCGTGCTGAAACAGACCAAACAGGTTAAAGCCGGGGATGTGCTCACCACCCGGCTGGCCGACGGCTGGGTCGAGAGTGAAGTAAAAGGCGTCACCCCCGCCAAAAAAACGCGCAAGAAAAAGCCGGTCTAAACCGGCACAAATTCCACGCGTTTTTTCGAAATCAATCCGTGGCCGTTCTGGCAAAAGTAATCGACTGCACCGCAGGCTTTTAATACCTGGAGTGGCTTATGGCACTCCGGGCAGCGCGGCTCAAGCGGAAGGTCCTTATTGCAGGTCTCGCAGTGTGCCAGTCCGTTTTGCGCTACCAGCGGTGCCTGACAGTCCGGGCAAGTAATCGACATGGTGACTCCTTTTCTGCAAATTGATGAATACGATAATTTTACACGATGCGCTCAGTGCGGGCCACGCAGCTGCTGCTGTAGGGTCAGCAGCAGTTCGACCTCTTCAAGCCTGCGCCGGGTCGTGCGGGGAACCTCCTGTGGGTCGCGCTCAAACAGACTTTTCGCCCCCAGAATATGTTCCGTTAGACAGCGCTCATAGATCGTGCCAGGGATGTGCCAGCGTTCGATAGCCTCGCCCTTAATCCGCTCCAGCACATCTTCTGCACCCTGTCTGTCGTGGCTGATGATTGTGCCATCGCGCAGGGACAGCCGGAGCCCTTTTTGCCCGCCTGACGGTCCCGCATATTTGTTGAGCCAGATGTCCACCGGCACGCCGCTAATCCGCCCCTGAAGGTGTGCTTCACCTTCTGCGGTGATCAGGTCACCTTTGGCAATATCCTGCCCCAACCGGTCTTTGGCGGTCATCACCTGCAGGTCCATCTCGTCGCTACCGCCCATAAAGCGCATCGTTTCACGCAGCATCGCCAGCACATGCGTACCGATATCCAGAATCACGCCATCAGGGTGGCGAAGCGTGCGCGTATCTGGCTCGCCGGTGGCAAAGTTCAGGGCGATGGGCTCACCCGCAGCGTTAAACCCGCTCGGCTCCTGGAGGAACCCTTCAATTTTTACGATGTCGGTGACGTTATCGACTTGGGCCAGTTGCACTGTACCGAGGCGTGCCATCCAGTGATCGAGCGCCAGCACGCGGGCGGCAACGTCGGACGCTGTCAGCAGGGTTTTCAGTGTTGCGATTTGCGAAAGCGTCGCGACGATGGGTTTTTCCACCACAATGCGGGGAATCGAGCTACTTATCGCCTGTTCAAGCACCTCAAGATGCTGCAGCGATGCCGTAGTGATAAACAACGTGTCCAGGGGCTGTGCGAGGAGTTCTGCCAGCGAAGCACAGCGGGTGACGCCCGCCAGCGTCCTTTCCGGCTGAATATCAAACCCGACACAGCTAAGTGAAGGGCCAAAGGTGCGTTGTAATGCGGGTAAGTACGCCGTTTCCACCACCGCGCCCAGCCCGACAAAGCCAATCTGCATGTGTTTACCTCGTTCGTTGCATTACCGTGATAATCGTCATTTACTCGGTTCAGACATAAAAAAAGCCCGCGACAGGCGCGAGCTTTCCAGGCAATCAGCAAAAATTACTTGCCTTTCTTAATGTGTTTAATCAAACGCTTACGCTTACGCATCTGGTTCGGGGTCAGGGTGTTACGCTTGCCAGCAAACGGGTTTTCCCCTTCCTTAAACTGGATGCGGATCGGCGTACCCATCACGTCCAGCGATTTACGGAAGTAGTTCATCAGGTAGCGTTTGTAAGAATCCGGCAGATCCTTCACCTGGGTACCGTGGATAACCACGATTGGCGGGTTATAACCGCCGGCGTGGGCGTATTTCAGCTTCACGCGACGACCGCGCACCAGCGGCGGCTGATGGTCTTCTGCCGCCATGGTCATGATACGGGTCAGCATCGCGGTACCGACACGGCGGGTCGAGCAGTCGTAGGCTTCGCGTACGGATTCGAACAGATTACCTACGCCGCTACCGTGCAGGGCAGAGATAAAGTGAACGCGGGCAAAGTCGATGAAGCCCAGACGGAAGTCCAGCATCTCTTTGACCTGCTCACGCACTTCATTACTCAGGCCGTCCCACTTGTTGACAACGATAACCAGTGAGCGCCCACTATTGAGGATAAAGCCCAGCAGCGAGAGGTCCTGATCGGAAATGCCTTCACGGGCATCAATCACCAGCATCACCACGTTGGCGTCTTCAATCGCCTGCAGGGTTTTGATCACCGAGAACTTTTCGACCACATCTGTGATTTTGCCGCGCTTACGCACCCCGGCAGTATCGATCAGAATGTATTCGCGCTCGTCGCGCTGCATCGGGATGTAGATGCTGTCGCGGGTGGTGCCCGGCATGTCGTAAACGACCACGCGATCTTCACCGAGGATACGGTTAGTCAGCGTGGACTTACCCACGTTCGGACGACCGACGATGGCCAGCTTGATCGGCAGATCCTGCGGGTTGAAATCGTCTTCAGGCTCTTCTGCGCCCTCTTCGCTTTCTTCGAACTGCGCCCAGTATGCCGCATCTTCATCGACTTCTTCTGGCGGGTTGATCTCGTCAACATATGGCAGCAGTGCGGTTTCCAGCAGGCTGGTGACGCCGCGACCGTGAGAAGCAGCGATCGGGTAGATATCACCCAGACCCAGCGACCAGAAGTCGGCTACCGCCTGATCGGCATCGATGCCGTCAGTTTTGTTGGCGACCAGGAAGGTGGCTTTTTCACGCGAGCGCAAGTGCTTGGCAATGGCGGTATCCGCAGGCATCAGGCCCGCGCGCGCATCAACCATAAACAGCACAATGTCTGCCTCTTCGATCGCCAGCAGGGATTGTTCCGCCATGCGAGTTTCGACGCCGTCTTCTGTCCCATCGATACCACCGGTATCAATACAGATAAACTCGCGACCTTCCACTTCTGCACGACCGTACTTACGGTCACGCGTGAGCCCCGGGAAATCCGCAACCAGCGCATCTCGGGTGCGTGTTAAACGGTTAAACAGAGTGGATTTTCCAACGTTCGGGCGCCCGACAAGCGCGACCACAGGTACCATGATTAAAGCCTCATAAAATTCGATATCACGTCGCGTTTGCGGCGTTTTTTAAAAAATCAAAACGGCCCCTGAAGCAACAGGAGCCGTTGAGTATACTACAACCGCGGTGATTAACGCGTGATCGCGTACAGCGTGCCGTCTTTTGCCTGAATCAGCAGTTTACCGTCAGCCACCACCGGATCGGTCAAGAAACCAGAGCTGTCGACTTTTTCCTGCGCAACAAAACGACCGTTGGTCGGGTCAATCCAGTGCATGTAGCCTTCGCTGTCACCGACTACCAGGCTGCCGTTATACAGCACCGGAGCGGTCAGCAGGCGGTGCAGCAGATCGCTTTGCGTCCACAGCGTCACGCCACCGTCGGTGCTGAGCGCCAGCAGGCGGTCGTTCTGGTCAACCAGGAAGATGCGGTTACCTTCAACCACGAAATCATTGACTGAACCCAGCTCGCGTTTCCACATTACCTGGCCGCTACGCAGATCCATCGCCGTCATGTTGCCATTGTAGGCCAGCGCATACACAACGCCATTGGCAATGACCGGCGTAGTGTCCACATCGCTCAGACGGTCGATTTCGGTCGGACCGGTTGCCTGAGAGATACGCTGCTGCCAAATCAGCTGGCCCTGCTGCATCAATACGGCACTCACACGACCGTTATCACCGCCGACAACAGCCGCACCAAACGCGATAGCCGGGGCAGATTCGCCGCGCAGGGAGAGCGCAGGCATATCCAGGTTGACGGTCCATTTCACTGCACCGTCAGCTTCATTAAGCGCCTGCAACTGACCGTTCGCCGTATGAATCAGCACCATGCCATCGCTGACAACCGGACGTGAAAGGGCTTCGCCTGCCACGCGGGTTTGCCATGCAATAGAGCCATCGCTGGTGTTCAGGGCATAAACCTGCGCCTTCTCGCTGCCCACGTACACATGGCCGCCAGCAACGGTCAGGCCACCAGAGAGCAGTGCAGGCGTGCGGGAGATCCAGCCGCTTTTTTCAGCGAGGTTTATCGACCACACTTCTTTGCCGTCGTCCGCATTTACCGCTTTGACGGTACCTTTACGGTCAGCAGCATAGACAACGCTGTCAGCAAACGCCGGATGCAGGTTGGAATAAAAATCACCAATACCACCGCCGACGGAGGTGCTCCAGGCGGTGGACGGTGCAAACTGATTTTCAACCGTTGGCAACGGTGACATGGTGACAATATCTTCTTCACCATTAAACAGTGAACAGCCACTCAATAACGTAACGGAAAGCAGTCCTGGCAGAAGTAATTTACGCAATTGCATTGGGTCCCTCTCAGACGGACAAATTATTTATTTTCATCTGCATCATTTCGCTCAGTGCGGGTGAGGCGTTGCTTTTCACGCCCGCTTCCCATGCGCTGCGCGCGCCTTGTTTGTCGCCCTTGCTGAGCAGTGCTTCACCGCGCAAGTCGGCCACAATCGAGGCAAAACCTTCACCTTTCACGGTCTCCAGCGTTTTCAGTGCTTCATCAGTTTTCTTCTGCTGAACCTGAATACGGGCGAGACGCAGGTTAATCACCGCTTTGAGGTTGGCGTCTTTTGTTGCGGCCAGCCCCTGCTGCAGCTGTGCTGCCGCTTTATCCAGTTCGTTCTTATCAACGAACTGCTGAGCCACTTCAAGCGAGGCCAGTGCGCCATAGGTATTTTTGGTTTCTGCCGCAAATTTCTCTGCCGCCGCCAGCGTTTGTGGCTGATCGGCACGAATAGCGCTCACCGTATTTTCATACTGTAAAGAGGAACCGCGCGCAGAGTCGACCTCATGACTGTTCCAGTAACGCCAGCCCATCAGCGCGCCAATACCTAAAACCACCCCGACAGCCAGCGCTTTGCCGTTTTCAGCAAAGAAGCGTTTAACCGCGTCGACCTGGTCGTTTTCGTTCTCGTACATTTCCACGCTGTCTTTCTCCTTAGCCCAGTAGAGTGCGCAAGTGCGCCGCAACGCCGTCCTGCGTTACCGTTGTTTGCTCACCAGAGCGCAGATCTTTCACTACTACTTCGCCGTTAGCCACTTCTGACTCGCCAAGTACCAGTGCGACACGCGCGCCCCATTTATCGGCACGCGCAAACTGTTTTTTAAAGTTGCCGCCGCCATGGTTGGTCATCAGCTTAGCGTCCGGCAGCGCATCGCGCACGCGTTCGGCAAGCTGCATTGCCGCAGACTGCGTTTCCGCGCCTGAGGCCACCAGGTATATATCGACAACAGGATCGGCTTTAAATTCCGGATTAACTGCCTGAACTAACAAAACAAGTCGTTCAAGGCCCATCGCAAAGCCAACCGCAGGTGCTGCGCGACCGCCTAACTGTTCGACCAGGCCGTCGTAACGACCGCCCGCACAGACCGTACCCTGCGAACCGAGGCTGGTGGTAACCCACTCAAACACGGTGCGGTTGTAGTAGTCCAGACCGCGAACCAGGCGCTGGTTTACTGTATAGGCAATGCCTGCGGCTTCCAGCTGCTTGCACAGACCGGCGAAGTGTTCACGGGATTCTTCGTCCAGATAATCGCCGAGGGCTGGCGCATCATTCAGCAGAGCCTGCACGTCCGGGTTTTTGGAATCCAGCACGCGCAGCGGGTTGCTGTACATGCGACGTTTGCAGTCTTCGTCCAGTTTATCCTGATGCAGTTCCAGGAACGCCACCAGCGCATCGCGATAGTTCGCGCGCGCGTCCAGAGAACCGATAGAGTTCAGCTCCAGCGTGACGTGTTCAGAGATGCCCAGCGCACGCCACCAGCGGGCGGAGAGCATAATCAGCTCGGCGTCGATGTCAGGTCCTTGCAGACCAAACACTTCCACACCCAGCTGGTTAAACTGGCGATAGCGTCCTTTTTGCGGACGTTCGTGGCGGAACATTGGACCGATATACCACAGGCGCTGCTCCTGATTGTACAGGAGACCATGCTCGATGCCGGCGCGTACACAGCCCGCCGTACCTTCCGGACGCAGGGTCAGGCTGTCGCCGTTGCGGTCCTCAAAGGTATACATCTCTTTTTCAACCACGTCGGTGACTTCACCGATGGCGCGTTTGAATAACGGGGTCTGCTCTACAATCGGCAAACGGATTTCGCTGTAACCGTAACCGCCGAGCACCTGCTTCAGGGTGCCTTCAATGCGTTGCCAGATGGCGGTCTCGCCAGGCAGGTAATCGTTCATGCCGCGAATGGCTTGAATGTTCTTTGCCACGTTTGTTCTCTTTCTATAGACAAAAATGAACCCTGGGGTTCATTAACCGAAGGGTTCAATCATACACAGGAAGCATACCGCTTCCCATCACGTTATTTTTCTACTTGTAGCACGCTGATGCGCTTCGCTTCATCCAGCATCGCTGCTTTGGCGCGAATACGGGCTTCAAGCTGATCGATCATGTCGTTATTATCCAGACGATCTTTGCGGACACCATCTTCATAGAGACCACTTTTCTTGTTGCCACCGGTAACGCCCAACGTCGAGACCAGCGCTTCACCCGGACCGTTCACCACACAACCGATAATCGAGATATCCATCGGCGTGATGATATCTTCCAGACGCTGCTCGAGAGCATTGACCGTACCGATCACGTCAAACTCCTGACGCGAACAGGTGGGGCAGGCGATAAAGTTGATCCCGCGGGCACGAATGCGCAGCGACTTCAAAATGTCAAAACCGACTTTGATCTCTTCGACCGGATCGGCGGCCAGCGAAACGCGCAGGGTGTCGCCAATGCCTTCATTGAGCAGCAGACCGAGGCCAATCGCCGATTTCACCGCACCGCTGCGGGCGCCACCGGCTTCGGTGATCCCCAGGTGCAGAGGTTGATCGATCTGCTTCGCCAGCAGACGATAAGACTCAACGGCCAGGAAGACATCAGAGGCTTTAACGCTGACTTTGAACTGATCGAAGTTCAGGCGATCGAGATGATCCACATGGCGCATGGCGGATTCCAGCAGCGCCTGGGGCGTCGGCTCGCCGTACTTTTCCTGCAGATCTTTTTCCAGAGAACCGGCGTTGACGCCGATGCGGATGGGAATATTTCTGTCGCGGGCACAATCCACTACCGCGCGGATACGCTCTTCACTGCCGATGTTGCCGGGGTTAATGCGCAGGCAATCTACACCGTATTCCGCCACTTTAAGTGCGATACGGTAGTCGAAGTGAATATCGGCAACCAGCGGAACAGAGACCTGCTGTTTGATGAGTTTGAACGCTTCTGCCGCATCCATTGTCGGCACGGAGACGCGGACGATGTCTGCGCCAACGCGTTCTAACGCTTTGATCTGATTGACCGTCGCCGCCACATCGGTGGTGCGGGTGTTGGTCATTGACTGAACGGCGATAGGGGCACCATCGCCAATCGGCACATTCCCGACGTAAATACGTTTCGATTTTCTACGTGGAATAGGAGCCTGGTTATGCATGAAAAATCTCCCGCGTTGCCTGACTGTTACTGTGCTGCTGATTGTTCGGCATTGAGGGTCAGACGCGCAACCTGGTTAGTTCTGATAAAACGGCTCAGATCGACAGGTTTTCCCTGAAATTGAATCTGCACCGCTGACGGAGCACCAATCTTAAGTTTATACGGTGCCTGGCCTGCCAGATTTAAGCTGCCATCTTTACGCTGCAGACCACTGAACAGTTTTTTGCCGGTCGCGTCGGTCACTTCAAGCCAGCAATCGGCAGAGAAGTTCATCACCAGCGCATTGGGATCGGCAGGGGTAGCAGACACGCCAGCCGGATCGGCTGGCAGCGACTGGGCGGCGTTATCCGCCGTGACCGCGGGTGCGGTCTCGACGTTAACCTGAGAAGGTGAAACAACGGCGTTATCGGCAGGCGCTTGCGCAGTCTGGCCGGCAACAGGCGCGCTATTTTGCGCCGTGACCGCATCAGGCGTATCGCTGGCAGGTGCCTGCGGTTCGTTCGCAGTGACGGACTGGTCCGTATTCAACGGGATGCTCTGTGCGCCATCGCCCGCCGAGCCGTTCAGCTCAGCGGTGGACTGGTCGGCCATGGTGGTGATCTCTTCCTGCTGCGCTTTGTGGTTTTGCCACCACCACGCGCCCGTCAGGCCAATCACCACAAACAGCACCAGCCAGGTAAAGCTCATCAGCCAGCCATCTCGTTTTTTACGGCGTTTACCCAGCGAAAAACTCTGCATCGGTGCGACTTTCGCCGGTCTGACCGGTGCCTGCTTTTCCATCATCGGCAGCAGTTCATTTTCGGGGATATGCACCAGTTTCGCATATGAGCGGATATAGCCACGCAGGAACGTCGAAGCAAGATCGGCAGGAGCCTTATCCTCTTCAATATCGCGGACCGTGGAAACCTTCAGACATAAGCGTTCAGCAACATTCTGCTGGCTCAGGCCGAGTTGTTCACGGGCGTTGCGAAGACGAACGCCAGTGGAAAGTGCTGCATTTTGGTCGTGAGTGGCTTCAGTATTCATTCGCTACAACTACTGGTACGTGAGAATTGAGGATCCAGGCGCCGGTGAATCACAATGCGCCTGCACCGCGAAACTTCTGGTCAGTTAACCTTAGTAAAGCAGCACATAACTGTCAGCTTTTCATTTGACAGAATCGGCTTGTCAGTAAGGCTAAACTGTTGTTGCGTCGCTACATACTGCCTTAAAGTCATATAAAACGCACCGTAATTATTACCCATACCACAGTGCTTTGACTTTTTATTCGTGCAATCAGCAGCAACGGTGCAGATTACGCACCGCAGCGGCATAAAAATCACACGGTCTTGACGTCGATTGCCTCGCCCTGCATACGTTTACGCAGCGTGCGCTTGGTACGGTCGATGACCTCACCCGCCAGCTGACCACAGGCGGCATCAATATCGTCGCCGCGGGTTTTACGCACAATCGTGGTAAAACCGTAATCCATCAGAACCTTGGAGAAGCGGTCGATACGGCTGTTAGAACTACGGCCATACGGTGCGCCCGGGAACGGGTTCCATGGGATCAGGTTGATCTTACACGGCGTATCTTTTAACAGCGCGGCCAACTCATGCGCGTGATCGGTGCCATCATTAATATGATCCAACATGACGTACTCAATGGTGACGCGACCCTGATTAGCGTTGGACTTCGCAATGTAGCCCCGCACCGAGTTCAGGAAGGTCTCGATATTGTACTTCTTGTTGATTGGCACGATTTCATCGCGAATCGCGTCATTCGGCGCATGCAGAGAGATCGCCAGTGCCACGTCAATCATGTCGCCCAGCTTATCCAGCGCAGGAACAACGCCTGAGGTGGACAGGGTTACGCGGCGTTTGGACAGACCGAAACCGAAATCATCAAGCATGATTTCCATCGCCGGAACCACGTTAGTTAGGTTCAGCAGCGGTTCGCCCATCCCCATCATCACCACGTTGGTGATCGGACGGGTACCGGTCACTTTCGCCGCACCGACGATTTTCGCCGCGCGCCATACCTGGCCAATGATTTCTGAAACACGCAGGTTACGGTTAAAGCCCTGCTGCGCTGTTGAGCAGAATTTACACTCCAGCGCACAGCCTACCTGAGAAGAGACGCACAGCGTGGCGCGGTCTTCTTCCGGGATATAGACGGTTTCAACGCGCTGATCGCCCACGGCAATCGCCCATTTGATGGTGCCGTCAGCTGAACGCTGCTCTTCCACCACTTCCGGGGCGCGAATTTCAGCCACTTCTTTCAGCTTATTGCGCAGAACTTTGTTGATATCAGTCATGTCATCAAAGTCGTCGCTGCAATAGTGGTACATCCATTTCATCACCTGATCGGCACGAAACGGCTTCTCGCCCATATTGAGGAAGAACTCACGCATCTGCTGACGGTTCAGATCCAGCAGGTTGATTTTACCGTTTTTATTCGCAACGACAGGAATGACAACTTCGGAGGTGTTTACTAATTCAGACATAATAGATTCCGGCCTCGTTGTTACACGTTATGGCCCCTGGAGGGTTAAAAAGAAACGCCCCGGAAAGCAGTCGGCTCATCCGGGGCGTTGCATTGTACAAAGTCTGGCGCATTGATGCCACGTCTGCACGTGGCATTTACGAAATAAAGTGTAAACCTGCGCGATTAGCGCTTACGGGCACACACTTCGCCTTCTGCGAAGAAGAAAGCGATTTCGCGGGCAGCAGATTCCAGGGAATCGGAACCGTGGGTGCCGTTCTCGGTGAAGCTGTCTGCGTAGTCAGCGCGCAGCGTACCGGCCAGGGCATTAGCCGGGTTGGTTGCACCCAGCAGATCGCGGTGACGCTGAACAGCGTTTTCGCCTTCCAGGACGGATACCACGATTGGGCCAGAGGTCATGAACTCAACCAGACCATCAAAGAACGGACGACCGTCGTGTTCTGCATAGAAACCGCGCGCCTGCTCAACGGTCAGGTGCAACATTTTGGTGCCGACAATCTGGAACCCTGCCGCTTCAAAGCGAGCAAAGATGCTGCCAATAACGTTTTTTGCCACCGCATTCGGCTTGATGATGGAAAAAGTACGTTCAATAGCCATGATAACCCCTGTGATTTGTTCTGTTGTTTTGCATAACTGCGAAATATGGCGCGGATTATAATGAGCATTCCGGTCATTGCCTATGGATGTATGTAACATTTTTTTAAAATAAGACGAATATTAACAACAGATCGGCGCTGGATCGTGTTTTCTATTCTGGCAACGCACTATTGCAGCAAAAAGTTAACCGTTGCCACCTGTCCCACCTCATCCATCACCAGCAGTTGATACTCTCCAGCCCTGTCGAGCCGCAGCGTATATGCCCGCCCCTCTGCATTCAGGGGTTCGCCATTGAGAAACCACCAGCGCACGCCATCGCTACCACTGGCCACCAGCGGCAGTGACACCTGCGATTCACCCGGCAGACGCCGGATGACCGCCCCTTCGCGGATCCCCGAGAGGATCAGCGGTGCCGGGAAAGCCTGACTCAGTGGCGGGCAGGTTTGAGACGCGGGCGGGATCCGCGCCGCACGCCGTTCTGCCTGCGGCAGCCACGGTTCCAGCGGTAGCGGCCACACTTCAACAGTCGTTTCTTTCGCCACCGGGCAGTCGGGCGCCACGCGTTGACCGGCGTTATCGAGCCAGACGGGGAAGCGAAGGCCGCGGATCCCTTCCTGCTCCGGCAGCAGTAAAGTTGGCGGCTGGCTACCGTCGAGCAGCCAGGTCGAGAGCCGCCTGCGGCAATTGGTATCGCCTTGTGGCAACGATTGCCCGCCCGGCCAGCAAATCACGCCGCGCCCCACCGATGCCGGGCGCGGGTCACGAGGCAGACGCGCCTCGTCCACCGCCGATCGCGACTGCAGCAAATTGTTAACCTGATTGAGCAGCGGCACGGCGCTGGCAAAACCAAACTGCCCTGCCACCGGGGTGCCGTCAGGCCTGCCGGTCCAGATGCCGATCACGTAGCGCGCATTCAGCCCTATCGCCCAGGCATCGCGATAGCCGTAGCTGGTGCCGGTTTTTATGGCCAGCGGGACCACCTGCGTCAGCGCGCTGTCCGGCAGCGGCTGCGCTTCATTGGCGAGGATGCGACGAATAATCCACGCCGCCCCCGGCGATAACAGCGGGCGTTCAAGCAGCGGGTCATTGGGCTGCAGACGCAGCTTGCCCACGTTGCCGTGTCGGGCGAAGGCGCTGTACGCGGCAGCGATATCCTCAAGACGTGCCCCGGCACCGCCCAGAATCAACGAGAGATTGGGCTGGGCACCCGCCGGAAGCAGCAGCGGTAGCCCGGCGTTACGCAACATGCCGGCAAATTTTTTCGGCCCATAGGCCTCGAGCACCTGAACTGCGGGCAGGTTCAGCGAGCGAACCAGCGCTTCGCTCATGCCGATCGGCCCGTGAAAACCGCTGTCGAAATTGCCGGGACGATAATCCCCCGTCCGCCGGGGAACATCCTGCAGCAGCGATGCCGGGTGGATCAGCCCGTCATCCATCGCCATCCCATAGATAAAGGGCTTCAGTACCGATCCCGGGGATCGGATCGCTGAGATCATATCCACGTGGCTGAACCGGGTATCGTCGTGGATGTCGACGGAACCGACCCAGCCGCGCACTTTCATGTCGGTGTGATCAACGACGATCATCGCCAGCGAGCTGCGCGGCGCTAGCCGTGACTTCCAGTTGAGGGCCAGCTCTTCAAGCTGACGTTGCAGGGTGGCATCCAGGGTAGTGACCACTTTGCTGTCGCGGCTTTTACCCAGCATCATGCGTGAGAACAGCGGTGCCAGCTGCGGCATTTGCCGGGGTGCCAGCCACACCGGCTCTTCCCGCGACTCGCGAACCTGGCTGACTTCCCAGACGCCCTGCGAGGCCATCCTGTCGAGGACTTTGTTGCGCGCCGCTTCTGCACGCTGAGCCCAGCGATCCGGACGCAAACGACTCGGGGCCTGCGGCAGGACGGCCAGCAGCGCGGCTTCGGAGTAGCTCAGCTGCGCGGGCGCTTTGCCCAGATAAACCCAGCTTGCCGCCCCCACCCCCTGTAACGTGCCGCCAAACGGCGCGCGGTTCAGATAGAGGGTGAGGATTTCGCGTTTGGACAGGTGCCACTCCAGCTGGAGCGCCCGCCAGAGCTGACGCACTTTACCGCCGAGCGTGCGGGGATGGGGATCCAGCAGGCGTGCCACCTGCATGGTGAGGGTACTGCCGCCGGAGATGACCTTTCCGGCGCGAAGATCCTGCCAGGCCGCACGCAGCACGGAAAACGGGTTGACTCCGGGATGTTCCCAGAACCAGCGATCTTCGTACTGGATCAACGCCTCAAGATAGCGGGGGGAGACCTCTTCGAGGGTGACCGGATAGCGCCAGATGCCCTCCTGGTCGGCAAAACGCCACAGCGGGGTGCCGTTTTCATCCACCACCACCCGCGCGGGATTGACCTCCTGCAACGGTAGCGGCCACAGCCGATCGGCCGCAACCACCATTCCCCACAGGATAAGCAGCGCGCCCGCCAGCCACCACAGCCAGCGGGCGCGCATCAGACGTAAACCTCGCACGTTACGGCACGACAATCAGCGGGCCGCTGGCCGCACCTGTTGCCCGCCATTGCGGAACGTACATCGATTCCACCATCGGCACCGGCACCGTATAGGTCCCCGGCGTCACGGCGCGCGCCAGATAAACCAGCGTCACCGGCTGGCCTTCGTTCACCGGCACAGCGGCAACAAAGCGATCGTCGCGGAACTCCATATGCTGAATATCCGCCTGCTGCATCTGGTTAAGCAGGTTTTGCACTTCTGCTCCACTCTCCTGCAGGCTGGCGCTGCTGCTGGCGAGGTTCTGGTTTTCCAGCTCCAGCCCGGCAGGCAGTAAATCCACCACCAGCGCATCCGGCACGTTTTGACTGGCCGTCACTTCCAGCCAGACCAGCACCAGTTCGCCGCTCTTCAGTGAAGAGAGTGACTTGCTGCTGCCGTCCGTCGCCAGGATCTGACGGTTGATTTTCAGCACATTGGATGCAGGCTGCGGAGCGTATTGCGGGTATCCGCTACTGTCGAGGCGCACCCACAGCGGCGCGGTCCCGGTATTGGTCACCTGCAGCGCGGCCAGCTGGTCGGCATTCAGGTTTTGTACCTGCGGTTTGTCACCGCGCAGCCCTTCACCCGCGAGGCTGGTCGTCGCCTGCCACGCCCCGGAAAGGGTCTGCAGGGAACGGCCCGCGAGGAACAGGGCATTGCTTTCCTGAGTTGAGAGCCAGCGCTGGCTGAATGCCTGCTGCGACAGGATATTCAGCAGGGTGTTTTGCGCATTCGGCAGCAATTTATTCTCTTCCAGCAGGCTGAGCATCATCGCGTTATCGCGCAGCGGGCTGCCGTAATCGGCCATCCAGCCTTGCGAGTCGCTGCGCGGAGTGTTGATCGCCAGATCCAGCGCCTGCTGGCTGCGCGGCGCGTCCCCCATCAGCTTCAGGGCCAGCCCCAGCTGCATAATCGGCAGGCCGGATTTGGCCTCAGCGTGTCGCTGCCAGATCTCGCGCAGCGCACCCAGCGGCGCTTTTTGCTGACGCGCCAGCACCAGCGCGGCATACGCCTGCACGGCAAACTTGCTGGCCTGCGTCTCTTCGCTGTAGCGTACGGAAATCATGCCAGGGTCCTGCAGGTAGCGCAGCAGGCGGGTATTGGCATTGTTAATGGCTTCAGCAGAGACGCTGTAACCTTGTTCCCCCGCACGCACCAGGAAATCGGTGACGTAGGCGGTCAGCCAATACTCTTCCGGGCCATTTTTATCCCACAGCGCAAATCCGCCGTCACTGCGCTGCATCTGCAACAGGCGAGAGATGCCAATCTCCACCGCCGCCCGGCGTTTATCATCGCTGTCGCCTTTAATGCCGAGAGCGGCCAGCTGAGCGGAATTAGTATAGAGCGACGGGAACAGGCCGCTGGTAGTTTGCTCCAGACAGCCATACGGGTAGGCCTGCAGTTCACGAATATAGCGGGCCAGGTTGAGCGGCGGCTTGCCGCTGAGCAGCAGCTGCCCTTGTAACGTCACCGGTGAGAAATTAGCGAGATGCTGTTCCGGCGCATGCCAGCTTTCCCCCGGATTCAGCATCGTGCCGGTATTGACGGTCTGCGCCGGGAATGCCGGACGGACGCCAATTTTCCAGCTCTTTTGCTGTGGAGCGAAGGTTTCACCCGGCAGCGTAAGACCGCTGACCTGGGCGGCAATTTCACCCTCGCCGTAGCCGTCCAACGCCCGCACCGGGATAAACAGCGTGGCGCGAGCGCCCGCAGGCAGCTTCACCGGCTGCGGCTGCGCGCCCTCCAGCGCCAGATTGCCTCCGGCGGTCAGGGCCACCGTCAGGGTCTGCGGCTGGTCGGTGAGGTTGGTCAGGTCCAGCGTCAGCCGGGCGTTATCATTGCTTGCCAGGAAGCGCGGGGTGTTCAGTTCGGCGATCACCGGCGCGGCGACGATAATTTTGCTTTCGCTGCTGCCAAAATCGTCCTCTGTCCAGGCCTGCGCCATCAGACGCAGTTCGCCGTTGAAGTCGCCAATCGGTAACGAAACCGTACCTTCACCGTTGGCATCCAGCGTCACCGGCTGCGCCTGTTGCGCGATAATGGTGACATGGTTGACCGGCGGTTTGCCGCCACGCTTGAGCTCATCACCATCGCCACCAAAGCGCAGCGATGCCAGTCGGCCCTGGCCTTCAATCACCTGGCCGTAAATATCGTAGATATCCGCGCCATAGCGCTTCTGGCCAAAGAACGCCTGCCACGGATCGGGGGTGACGTAGTCGGTGATGTTCAACACCCCGCTGTCCACCGCCGACACCAGCACATTCACTTTTTGCGGCACAGCGCCCTCTTTCACGCTGGCCTTCACTTTGACGGTCAGCGTCTGGTTCGGACGCATTTTTGGCGGGTTTTCCAGCGCCAGGCTCAGACGGCGATTTTCATCCCCCATCGGCAGATGCAGTAAGCCCACCGCCCGTTTTGGCGTTGCCGATTTGGATTTGTCTCCAGGACGCACCACCAGCGTGGAGAGATACAGATCGTGTCGCTTCCAGGCCTTATCGACCGGAATGGTCATCTCCAGCCCGTCTGCCGGGACGTCGATCTCTTTCCACCACAGCGGCCCTTCGCTGGATTCGATCATCGCATAGCCTTTCCCTGCCGCCGGGGCGGCAATGTGCAGCTTGATGGTATCCCCAGGCTGATAGGACGGTTTATCCAGCTTCATGGTGACGCGATCCGGGCGGGCCGCGCCGGTGCCGTCGCTGTTATCCTGCCAGCTGTAACCGGCCCAGAAGCGCAGGCTGCTGACCGTCTCATTCGGGGCTTTGACCTCCAGACGATAAGAGCCCCATTCAACCGGGAAGCTCACTTTGCCGGTTTCATCCGCGGCCAGATTCAGGATCTGCTCGCCTTCGACCAGATCTTTTTGATCGAACTGCGACTGCCAGCCCTCGCTCTCTGACCAGTTCCACGCGTAGTCGCGGCGCTCACGGATCAGGCGTACCTGCAGATCTGACACCGCCTTTTTCGCCCCTTGCGCATCGGCATAGACAATATCGAACCCGGCCAGGCTGTTCTCTTCGACAATGGGCTGGTTAACGGTGGTATCGGTGCGGTAGTCGTATACCGCTTTACTGGCGAACTGCGCCCGGATACCCGGCAGCGTAGCCGCTGGCCATACCGCCTGCTCCACCCGGCGGGTGATCGGACGCCCGCCGGACTCCAGCAGGCTGGCCTGCAAAATCACCTGCAGCGGGGAGTGAGCCTCTTTCCACTGGCTTTCGGTGGTAATTTGCCCGCGCCCCTTTTCGTTCAGCGTCAGTTGCACTTCATCCAGGCTGCGGCTCAGGTTCTCTTCGGCAATGTCACCGAACTGGAAGCCAGGCAGTGCGGCCACGGCTTCACGCAGTGGGCGCAGGAACAACTGCCCCTGCAGGTTGTTGCCGTTGGCGGGCGCACCGTACAGGTAATAGCCGGTCACGTCGAAAGCGACGTCATCCGCTGGCGCAATCGGTGTTTTTTGCGCGCTCAAATTCAGCGCCATCCGCTCGGGCATAAAGTCTTCGACGTGGAAATCCCACAGCCGCTGCTGGTTATCGCCGGTGCTGGCACGAACGTGCCACATGCCCGTTTTTGCCCCGCTTTCAAGCGGGTAGTTAAAGCGGTAGAGACCGTTTTGCGGCTGGCTGACCACCGTACGCGCCACCTGGCCGTCCGGGCGGAGTACCTCCAGCTTGACCGGTTGATCCGGCAGCGGTTTGCCGTCGCTGTCGCGCAGCAGCCCGTTCAGGATCAGGGTTTCGCCCGGGCGATAGAGATCGCGCGGGCCGAACATAAAGAACTGTTTGCTAAAGCCTGGCGCGCCGCTGATAGCAAACTCCGCCAGGTCCAGCGCCGGGAGGGTAAGGTCCAGCAGCGTGGTTTGCCCATCCTTGCGGGCCAGCAGCAGCGCGGCTTCTTTGTCGGTTTGAAGCGTGGCGTGGCCATCTGCGTCGCTGGTGCCCTGCGCCAGGGTCTGCCCTTTGTCGTTGAGCAGCATGATGTCGATGGCAGACTGCGCCGCGCCGTTTTCCAGGCTCTGGGTAAAGACATCCAGCCGGTTATGGTAGCGGTGTGCGGACAGACCAATATCACTGAGGGTAAACAACGTGGCCGCATTGCTATAGGTGTAATGCCCGGCCTGATTCATCACCGCGATATAGACCCCCGCCTGCTGTAACGGCTTGATATCACGCAGCGGCAGGAGCAGCTTTTCGCGGGTATTGCGCGCAGGATTAAGGTCGAAACGACCGGTGTACACCAGCTCCGCCAGCTTCAGCAGATTGTCGGATTCCCAGTTAGTGAGGGAACTGCGGTACTCCCACTGGCTGATAAACGCGGCCAGCGACTCGGGTTTAACGCGGAAAAAGTTCACGTCGACGTTATTGACGTTCAGCGCCATCACCGGCAGCCCTTCGACGACCTTACCCGGCAGCAGCGAGCCGCGGCTGGCAAAACCGACGCTTGGTTGGATGTCGCGCGTGTCGATTGTCTTTTCGTAATCGATACCAAAGGTACTTTTGTTCAGCCCCAGCAGGCCGCGCTCGACGGTCACCACCAGGTTACGGTTTGGCTCCAGATGGCGCAGGCGCAGCTCTTTCAGGTTGGGCGCCAGCTCCCATGCCCCATCGACCTTGCCGCTTTTTTTGTCTACCACATGCACGGTATGTGCAAAGTCCTGTTTCGGATCGAGCGGCACAGAGAAAGTCAGCACCAGCGCGGCCGCGCCGTCGAGCTGAATTTCCGACGCATCCAGCAGGGTCAGCGCTTTGCCCTGGCTAAGCGCAGCCAGTTTCGCAAGCGTAGCGTCGTCCGGTTTGGTCGCTTCAGGCTTTTTGGCGGTAATTTCGGCAGCCGCAGCGGGCGCCTTTGTGCTGGGTTTATCGTCGCTGTTGTCACAGCCGACAAGTGCCATGGTGGTAAACAGCGCTATTGAAAGCGCGGCAAGGCGAAACGGTTTCATCCTTTATCCCTGGCCTCACGGGCCTGTTGATCGTCGTCGGGGTAATTATTATCCGCAACGTTCATTAATACAAAAGAACAAAAGTCCAATGTGAGATTCCGGACAGTGCCTCGCAAATCTGCCTGTCATGCACGATACGCCCTGTTACCCGGATCACAGCCTGAAACGTTACATGTTACCTTTTACGTCATTTGTTTTTAAAACAATAAGATAGCTGGATAAGGCGTCGCTTGACCTGCTAATTTTAATGCTGAGACGCACCCTGAGTGCGCGGTTCACTAAGAGAGAACGTCATGAAACGAGCCGTGAACGCCCTACAAAATTTTGGAAAATCCCTCTACGGACCGGTCCTCATTCTACCGATTGTCGGTCTGTTCATCGCCTTTGGTAATGTGTTGGGTAACGGTGCCCTTGCCGGGTATCTGCCGTTCCTCGGTCATCCCCTGATCCAGAGCATGGGTCTGCTGATATCGAAGTCAGCCGTCTCGGTGCTGGTCAACCTCGCGCTGGTATTTGCCGTGGGCATCCCCATCGGTCTGGCAACGCGAGACAAAGGTTACGCCGCGCTGATCGGTCTGGTGACCTTTGTGGTGTTTATCAACGCCATGAACGTCACGCTCCAGCTACAAGGCGCGCTTGCCCCGGCAGACCAGATGAAGGCCGCCGGGCAAAGCATGGTACTGGGCGTGCAGGTGCTGGAGATGGGCGTATTCGCCGGGATCCTCACCGGGGCGCTGTCAGGCTATCTTTATAACAAATACTCCAGCGTGCAATTCAACGGGGCGATGGCGATCTACTCGGGCCACTGCTTTGTCGCCATCATTATGCTGCCGGTTTCAATGCTGCTGGGCGTAGTGATGAGTGAACTGTGGCCATTTGCTCAGCACGGGATCAGCACACTGGCGCTCGCCATTAAAGGCTCCGGGCCGTTTGGGGTGGCGATTTACGGCTTCCTCGAGCGCATCCTGGTGCCGACCGGTCTGCACCATCTGGTTTACACCCCGTTCCTGTATACCGAACTGGGCGGCACCCAGGACGTCTGCGGCGCAACGTACCAGGGCGCGCGCAATATCTACTTTGCCGAGATGGCCTGCCCGGACGTGAAGCAGCTCAGCAGCACCGTGGTCTGGGATGCGCGCGGCATCAGCAAAATGTTTGGCCTGCCGGCGGCGGCACTGGCGATGTATGTCACCGCCAAACCGGAACGAAAAGCCGCAGCCAAAGCGATTCTGATCCCGGCGGCGCTCACCTCGCTGCTGGTGGGCGTCACCGAGCCAATTGAGTTTTCCTTCCTGTTCGTTGCCCCGCTGCTATTTGTGGTGCATGCGGTACTTACCGGGATTGGCATGATGCTGTTCTCTCTGCTGGGCGTTCACGCCATCGGGGCTAACGGCATTATCGATTTCATTCTGTATAACCTGCCGCTGGGCACGGAAAAGTCCAACTGGCCAATGTACATCGTGGTCGGGCTGATTATGTCGGTGCTCTACTTCGTCATCTTCCGCTTCCTGATCCTTCATTTCCGCATGAAAACGCCGGGCCGCGAGGAGGACGATCAGGAGACGCGTCTGTACAGCAAGCAGGAGTATCAGGCGAAAGGCAGCAATGACGGATTAGGCGAGGCGATCGTCGTCGGTCTGGGTGGGCGCGACAACATCGAGGTCGTGGATAACTGCTACACCCGCCTGCGCGTCACAGTCAAAGATGTCGCGATCGTCGACGAGCCACGGCTCAAAGCGACGGGCGCGAAAGGCATTATCAAGCAAGGTAACAACGTTCAGGTGGTCTACGGGCTGCACGTCAAAAAAATGCGAGAAGCCGTTGAGACGATTCTCTGAAGGAGACAAACATGTTTACACCCCCCTTTATTCTCTCTATCGCCGGTGGCGGCAGCACCTATACGCCGGGCATTGTGAAAAGTCTGATGGTGCAGCTGGACAAGTTCCCGCTGGCAGAAATTCGCCTCTACGACATCGATGTAGCGCGGCAGAACACCATCGCGCCGGTCGTCGAAAAGGTCATTCGCGATCACAGCCAGAGCATTAAATTTACCGTCACCGGCGATCCGGAAGTGGCGTTCAGTGGAGCCCATTTCGTCTTCGCTCAGATGCGCGTCGGTCAGTACAAAATGCGCGAGCAGGATGAGAAGATCCCCCTTCGCCACGGCGTGGTCGGCCAGGAAACCTGCGGCCCCGGCGGGCTGGCGTACGGCTTGCGTACCATTCTGCCGATGGTCGAGCTTATCGATATGGTTGACCGTTATGCCCACGAGAAAGCGTGGATCGTCAACTACTCCAACCCGGCGGCGATTGTTGCTGAAGGCGTGCGCCGCCTGCGTCCTGATGCCCGGGTGCTGAATATTTGCGATATGCCGGTGGCGGCGATGCGCAATATGGGTGCCATTCTCGGCGTGGATCGCCACAAGCTGGAGGTGGACTACTTCGGTCTGAACCACTTCGGCTGGTTTACCCGCGTGCTGGTGGACGGCGTTGATCGCCTGCCGGAACTGCGTCGTCATATCGCAAAATTCGGCCTGTTGACCGAAGATGCCGCCAAAACCGATCCGCAGCACTCGGATCCGTCGTGGGTGAAAACCTGGCGCAACATCAAGCCGATCATGGATAACTTCCCGGAGTATCTGCCGAACCCGTATCTGCAGTATTACCTGATGCCAAACCAGATCGTGGAGCATCAAAACCCGGACTATACCCGCGCCAACGAAGTGATGAACGGCCGCGAGAAAAAGCTGTTTGCGGCGGCGGAGGAGTATAAAAAGACCGGAATTTTATCAGACGCCTTCCACGTGGGGGTCCACGGCGAGTTTATTGTGGATGTGGCCCGCTCGCTGGCGTTTAACCTGCGTCAGCGCCATCTGGTGATGGTCGAAAACCGCGGCGCAATCGTCAATCTGCCCTATGACGCAATGGTTGAGGTACCGGCATATATCACCAGTGAAGGGCCAGAGCCGGTCCGCATCGGCAAGGTGCCGCTATTCCATCAGACCCTGCTGCAACAGCAGTTGGCTTCTGAGCAGCTGCTGGTGGAAGCCACCATCGAAGGGAGCTACGAAAAAGCGTTGCAGGCATTCACCCTTAACCGCACCGTGCCGACCATGGAACACGCCAAAGCCATTCTCGACGAGATGATTGAGGCCAACCGTGATTACTGGCCAGCGCTGCAGCAGGCGTGGCGAGACGGGGAAGCAGTGAAAAATTAGGCGACGGCTCGCGAGTTGGACGTGGTTTGCTTGTCGATGTCAGAAAAAACATCGACAATCCATTGATGATTTCATTGCTGGAGGCAACCATGTCCACCTCATATTTTGTCGCAGCCGACTGGCTGACTGAACACGCGAACGATCCTGAAGTGCAACTCCTCGATGCGCGCATGGCGCCACCGGGCCAGGAGCATCGTGACGTACCCGCTGAATACCGCGCCGGGCATCTGCCGGGGGCGGTTTTTTTTGATATCGAAGCCCTCTCCGATCACACCTCTTCCCTGCCGCACATGATGCCGCGTCCCGAGTCGTTTGCCGTGGCAATGCGCGAGCTGGGGATTAGCCGCGATAAGCATCTGGTTGTTTACGATGAGGGCAATCTGTTCTCCGCCCCGCGCGCGTGGTGGATGCTGAAAACCTTCGGCGTCGAAAACGTGTCGATTCTGGCGGGCGGGCTGGCAGGCTGGCAGCGCGCTGAACTGCCTCTCCAGCAGGGAAATGTTGACCTGCCGGAAGGGGATTTTGACCCAAGCATCGACGCCAGCGCAATCAGACGCCTGACCGACGTGCTGCTGGCAAGCCATGAACAGACTGCGCAAATTATCGATGCCCGCCCTGCCCCGCGCTTTAATGCCGAGGCCGACGAGCCGCGCCCTGGCCTGAAGCGTGGACATATTCCCGGCGCGCGCAATGTCCCGTGGGGGGATCTGGTGTTTAACGGCGAGCTGAAAACCGCCGACGAACTGCGCGAGATTTTCGCCCGCCAGGGTGTGGATCTGCACCAGCCCACCATTACCAGCTGCGGCTCTGGCGTCACCGCCTGCGTGGTGATTCTGGCGCTGGCGACGCTCGGTAAAACCGACGTGACGCTGTACGACGGGGCATGGAGCGAATGGGGCGCACGCGACGATCTGCCGATTGAACCGGCGCATTAATGGATAACCGACTGGCAACTTTGCTGACGCGCGGGGAGTCACTGACCCGCGCAGAGTATCGCGTGCTGGCGCATCTGACCGAGCATCCGCTGCTGGTGGGGAACATCACGGTGCGGGAGCTGGCGCAGGCCACGTTTGTCTCTACCGCCACCATTATGCGCCTGTGCCGTAAACTGGGGTTCAGCGGCTTTAGCGAGTTCACCTGGCACTGCAAGCAGTTGCTGTCCGATACGCCGCACATTGCCGCCGAAGCCAGCCCGTCAACTGAATTACCGGCGCTATTTAACCAGTTTATCGCCAACTATCAGCAAACCCTGCAGTGGGCGACGGCGGAAAAACGCCGCCGCTTTGCCGATCTGCTGCGTGAAAAAGAGCACTTTTTTCTCTACGGGGCGGGCTTTTCCTACCTGTTTGCCGAGTATCTGACTAAAAAATTACAGGTGCTGGGTAAGACAGCGTTTATCTCCGGCCCCGGCGATAGCCGCAATATTTTTCTCAGCAACGCCTCGCGCTATCAGGTGTTTATTGCGGTGTCGCGCAGCGGCGAAACGGAACAGGTACTGGATAAGGCGCGCATCGCGAAAAACGTGGGGATGACGGTGGTGGCGTTTACCCGCGCCTCGGCCAATACGCTGGCAGGAATGGCAGATCTGCATTTTGCCTTGTACGACGAAGCAGTACATTTCGCCGCCGAAGCCGCCGGGGTGACGTCTTTTGAGTCGAACCTGGTGTTGCTGATGGATTTACTGCTGCTGGAAGCGACGGGGTGAAGCCTCACCCCGTCAGCGTCAGATAATGCGGTTGTTTTTGAAATCGCGCAGGAAACCACCCCAGCGACGTTCATAGAACGGCGTGATGTGTTCGGTGAGAAAGTGGCTGACGCCCTTCTCGCCTTTGATCACCCTGCAGATATCAATCGGCTCATCGCCCGGCAGGGTATCGGTTGCTACACTGCCTGTCGCCTGAATGATCTCGTCGATCTCACCATCCGCTTCGATGCCGATCAGCAGCACCGGCTGTTCGTCAGCCTGCTCTTTGATCGAACACAGAAACGCGCGTTTCACTGGCTTGATGGTTTTAAAAAGCTGGGTCAGGGAGTCGATCATCTGCGCCGGAGGTTCGGCCACTTCCGACAGCAACAGTGACGCACCGCCCTCCAGCACCTCCTGGGTGCTGAGTGGATTCCCCTCTTCCCCGATCAGATGGCTGATTTCACGCGGGGTGAACTCTTTGCCGGTCGGCAGTTTGGCATTCAGAAACAGGGTTTCGCCGAGCGTCATTTCAAACAGCGTGCGCACCGGCATCACCACGAACGCCTGCTCATCTTCAACAGCCTGCTGCAACGTTTCAAGGGAAGAGAAAAACGGGATCACCGAGGTGCCGTCATCTTTTTCCCAGTGCAGCAGATCCAGCGCGCTGTCATCCACAACCTGTTCGCCTTCGGCGGCGGTGCCAAGCACCCAGACGGTGGACTCCAGCAGAGTGCGGAAAAATGCCGGACGATGGGCGGGTTCGTTCGCCGCTTTCTCCAGCAGGGTTTCTAATTCGTTTTTGGTTTCAGACATAATTTCGCTACTTCAAAAAAGGCCGGGTGGCGCTTCGCTAACCCGGCCTACAAAACCCGTAGGCCCGTGCAAGCGCAGCGCCGCCGGGCAAACCCATTACTCAGCCGTCAACAGATTGGCAATCGTGCGCACGCCCAGACCGGTCGCGCCTGCTGACCACTGCTCAACGGCAGATTTACGGTAGGTTGCTGAACAGTCGATGTGCAGCCAGCCTTCGCGGTAGTTGTCAACGAAATGCGACAGGAATCCAGCAGCCGTGCTGGCCCCCGCCGGATAGGTGGCGGGAGCGGTATTGTTCAGCTCGGCAAAGTTAGACGGCAGCTGGCTGCGGTGGAACTCGGCCAGCGGCAGACGCCAGAACGGCTCGTTTTCTGCCGCCGCGCTGGCCATCAGTTTACCTGCCAACTTGTCGTCGAAGCTGAACAGTGCGTGATAGTCGTTACCGAGCGCCGTTTTCGCAGCCCCGGTCAGGGTTGCCATGTCGATAATCAGCTCTGGCTTTTGTGCAGAAGCGTCGATCAGGCCATCGGCCAGCACCAGACGGCCTTCGGCGTCGGTGTTCATCACTTCAACATTCTTGCCGTTGCGGTAGCGAATGATGTCGCCCAGCTTGAACGCGTTGCCGCTGACCATGTTGTCCGCACAGCACAGGTACAGCTTCACGCGCTTGTTCAGGCCACGGGTGATGGCAAACGCCAGCGCGCCAGTAATGGTGGCCGCGCCGCCCATGTCGGATTTCATCGAATCCATAAAGGCGCTCTGCTTCAGGCTGTAGCCGCCGGTATCGAAGGTAATACCTTTCCCGACCAGGCAGGCATAAACCGGAGCCTGTTTGTCGCCGGTTGGGTTGTAATCCAGCGCCAGCAGAACCGGCGGACGCTCAGAACCGCGACCCACAGTGTGCAGACCCATATAGTTCTGTTCACGCAGATCTTCACCTTTGGTGATGCGGTAAGAGACCTTCTCGCCGCCCACGCCGTTCAGCAGATCCACCGCGCGCTGCGCCAGCTGCTCCGGGCCTAACTCTTCTGCCGGGGCGTTAATGGTGTCGCGCACCCAGTCGATAATTTTCAGACGGCTTTCGAGCTCTTTCTTCGCGTCGGCATCCAGATCAGCCCACTCAACCTTGCGCGTGCCTTTCGGGCCTTTGTAACCCGCCCAGAACGCCCAGCTGTTGTCAGTGTTCCAGCCTTCTCCGGCAAGTAACACATGCTTAATGCCTAAACCGTCGATTTTACGCGCCGCACGCTGAATCAAACCGGTATCGTCGCTGCCGTTCAGGTGCAGGGTTATGCCGTCGTTATTAATGCTGTAAGTGGCTTTTTCGCCCCAGCGCGCATCCGCAGGCTGAGTAGTAAGCGTAATCTTCATCGCTTCGGTCATTTTATTTATCCTTATTAGCAACAAGCAAACGGGCCGCCGAAGGCAGCCCGTTACATTAACTATTCTGCTTCATCTAACCAGACTAGCAGAATCGCCTCCAGAACTTTTTCATTGGAGGCGTTAGGATCGTCATCAAACTCTTCCAGATCGCAAATCCACTGATGCATATCGGTGAACCGTACGGTTTTCGGATCGAGATCCGGATTGGCGTCGTACAGCGCCTCGCCGATTTCACGGCTGTCTGTCCACTTCAGTCCCATATCAATGCTCGCGTGCGTGGTTGAGGGTATAACGCGGAAGTTCGATCACCAGATCTTCATCGGTGACGAGCGCCTGACAGCTCAGACGGCTTTCCGGCTCCAGACCCCATGCTTTATCCAGCATGTCGTCTTCATCTTCCGTGCTCTCCACTAAAGAGTCGAACCCTTCGCGGACGATACAGTGACAGGTTGTGCAGGCACAGGATTTTTCACAGGCGTGTTCCACTTCGATACCGTTACGCAGGGCAACGTTAAGGATGGTTTCGCCGGTCTCAGCTTCCAGAACTGCGCCATCCGGACAGAGGTCCGCATGTGGCAGAAAAACAATCTTTGGCATATTAAACCTCGTCCACGGAGTGGCCTTTCAGCGCAGAGCGAACCGACTGGTCCATACGGCGAGCGGCAAACTCCTGGGTTTGTTTATCAACGTTTTTAATCGCTTGTTCTATGGCGTCAGCGTCATCGCCGTCCGCTACCTCGCGCAGTTGCGCGATGGCGTCGTCAATGGCCTGACGTTCAGCGGCGCTTAACAGCGCGGCATCGGCAGCGAGCGCGCTATGCACACTTTCCAGCACGCGAGCCGCTTCGACTTTCTGTTCAGCCAACATACGCGCCTTCACATCCTGCGCGGCGTAGCTCATTGAATCCTGGAGCATGGTGGCGATTTCGCCATCGGTCAGACCGTAGGACGGTTTCACCTGAATGGAGGATTCGACACCGGTTGATTTTTCCATTGCCGTGACGCTCAGCAGGCCGTCCGCATCCACCTGGAAAGTGACGCGAATATGCGCCCCACCGGCAGGCAGTGCCGGAATACCGCGCAGCGCAAAACGCGCCAGCGAGCGGCAGTCCTGCACCAGCTCGCGCTCGCCCTGCAGCACGTGGATAGACATCGCCGTCTGGCCATCTTTGAAGGTGGTGAACTCCTGCGCGCGCGCCACCGGAATGGTGGTGTTACGCGGGATAACCTTCTCGACCAGTCCGCCCATGGTTTCGAGCCCCAGCGAGAGCGGGATAACATCGAGCAGCAGCATCTCGCTGTCCGGCTTGTTGCCGACCAGAATATCCGCCTGGATAGCGGCGCCAATGGCGACCACTTTATCCGGATCGATTGCGGTCAGCGGCGTGCGGCCAAAGAAGTCGCCCACGCGTTCACGCACCAGCGGCACGCGGGTTGAACCGCCCACCATCACCACTTCCAGCACCTCTTCTGCCTCGACGCCCGCATCTTTCAATGCGCGGCGGCAGGCCAGCAGGGTACGTTTAACCAGGGGGGCAATCAGTTCATTAAACTGGGCGCGGGTAATGTCGCCCTGCCAGCCCGCAACCGTCACGCTGACGGACTGCGCATCGCTAAGGGCGATTTTGGCGGCCACAGCTGCATCCAGCAGCTCGCGCTGCAGGCGTGCATCACGACTGCCGCTGATCCCGGCTTGTTCACAGATATAATCTGCCAGCAGATGGTCAAAGTCGTCGCCGCCGAGGGCAGAGTCGCCGCCGGTCGCCAGCACTTCAAACACCCCGCGGCTTAAGCGCAGAATCGAAATATCAAAGGTGCCGCCGCCGAGGTCAAAGACCGCGATCGTCCCTTCTTTGCCGGAATCCAGCCCGTAGGCAATGGCGGCAGCAGTCGGTTCGTTCAGCAGACGCAGCACGTGCAGCCCAGCCAAACGCGCAGCGTCTTTGGTGCCCTGACGCTGTGCATCATCGAAATAGGCCGGAACGGTGATCACCACGCCGTCCAGTTCGCCTTCCAGCGTCGAGGTGGCGCGGGCCGCCAGCGCTTTCAGGATATCGGCAGAGATGCGAATCGGGTTTAACAGCCCGGCGGCCGTGGCGATCATCGGCAGGCCGTTAACGCTTGCCTGCAGCTGATACGGCAGATGCGGGTAACGGGTCTGGATGTCCGCCAGCGAGCGGCCCATCATCCGTTTTACCGAACTGATGGTGTTGACCGGATCCTGCGCGGCATTGGCGCGGGCGTGATAGCCCACGCTGTGGCCCTGCGGCTGATAGTGGACCACAGACGGCAGCAGGTGCTGACCGTCAGCGTCGGGCAGCGTTTCTGCCTGACCGCTGCGCACGGTGGCGACCAGCGAGTTGGTGGTGCCTAAGTCAATGCCCACCGCCAGACGACGCTGGTGCGGCGCGGCACTTAAGCCAGGCTCACTAATTTGTAATAAGGCCATAATTGCTTCCGAAATTAAAAATCGAGCAGCTTTTCTTCGAGTTGTTCAGCACTGCTTCGCAGTTTATCGAGAAAACACAGCTTGCGCACAGTGTCCGCAGCCACGTCCCACGTCTCGTTATTCAATTGGGTCACCATCTGCTGATGACGGGAATCGAACATCCCTTTTACACGCTGGATAAAACCTTCCAGACGCGCTTCGTCTTTCGCCTGTTCAATCTCATCCAGCTCTTCACGCAGTTCCAGCTGTTCCATCAGGAACGCGGTATCGCGGACGGTGTGTTGCTCGCTTGAGAGATCGAAACCGTGGCGCGACAGCAGATATTCTGCCCGGCTCAGCGGATTGCGCAGGGTTTGCCACGCCTGATTGATGGTCGCAGACTGCTGTACCGCAGCCAGCTGCTCCGCCTGCGTGCCGCTGGCGAATTTATCCGGATGATACTGACGTTGCAGATCCTGGAAACGGGTCATCAGCGCCTGAGTATCAATCTCATACCCGGCGGATAGCCCAAAGAGGGTGAAGTAATCCATAACAATCTCAGGGTTAGCTGATTAAAGCAAACCCCACGCGCAGACGGGCTGCGGTGGGGTTAACAGGTGATACGCAATTAAACCTGGAAGCTTTCGCCGCAACCGCACTCGTCTTTCACGTTAGGGTTAGTAAATTTAAACCCTTCGTTGAGGCCTTCTTTCACGAAGTCCAGCTCGGTGCCGTTCAGGAACTGCAGGCTCTTGCCATCGATCACGACCTTCACGCCTTTGTCTTCGAATACGGTATCTTCCGCCGCAGGTTCGTCAACAAATTCCAGTACGTAAGCCATACCGGAACAGCCGGAAGTGCGCACACCAAGACGCAGGCCAAATCCTTTGCCACGGTTTGCCATAAAGGCATTTACTCGCGCGGCAGCGCTGTCGCTAAGGGTAATCGACATAACAACCTCAACTAATTATTTTGCGTCACGTTTGCTTTTGTAATCCGCAATTGCGGCTTTGATCGCATCTTCCGCCAGGATAGAGCAGTGAATTTTCACCGGCGGCAGTTCGAGCTCATCAGCAATATCGGTATTTTTAATGGCCTGCGCTTCGTCCAGAGATTTGCCCTTCACCCATTCGGTGACGAGGGAGCTGGAGGCGATTGCGGAGCCGCAACCGTAGGTCTTGAAGCGGGCGTCTTCAATAATACCTTCATTGTTGACTTTAATCTGTAACTTCATCACGTCGCCACATGCCGGTGCGCCAACCATGCCGCTACCAACGCTCGCGTCGCTGTTGTCAAAAGAACCCACGTTACGTGGATTTTCGTAATGATCGATGACTTTTTCGCTGTATGCCATGTTGAATTCTCCTTACAAACCGATTAGTGATGTGACCATTCAATGCTGTTCAGATCCACGCCTTCTTTGAACATGTCCCACAGTGGGGACAGGTCACGCAGACGGCCAATGGAGTTGCGAACCAGATTGATGGTGTAGTCAATCTCTTCATCGGTTGTGAAACGACCTAAAGAGAAACGGATAGAGCTGTGTGCCAGTTCGTCAGTCATGCCCAGGGCACGCAAAACGTAGGACGGCTCGAGGCTTGCGGAGGTACACGCAGAACCGGAAGAGACGGCCAGGTCTTTCAGCGCCATGATCAGCGACTCGCCTTCAACATAGTTGAAGCTGACGTTGAGGATGTTAGGTGCGCCCTGCTCAAGGGAGCCGTTAAGATACACTTCTTCCATATCTTTCACGCCTTCCCACAGACGGTTGCGCAGCGTGCGCAGACGCGCCATCTCGCCTTCCATCTCTTCTTTAGCAATACGGTAGGCTTCACCCATGCCGACGATCTGGTGCACAGGCAGAGTACCGGAACGCATGCCGCGCTCGTGACCGCCGCCGTGCATCTGAGATTCGATACGAATACGTGGTTTACGACGCACGTACAGCGCACCAATGCCTTTAGGGCCATAGATTTTGTGGCCGGAGAAGGACATCAGATCGACTTTCAGCTGGCTCAGATCGATAGGCAGTTTGCCCACGCTCTGGGTTGCATCTACGTGGTAGATGATGCCACGCGCACGACACAGTTCGCCGATGGTTGCGATATCCTGCACCACGCCGATCTCGTTGTTGACGTGCATGATGGACACCAGAATGGTGTCGTCACGCATCGCCGCTTCGAGGGCTTTGAGGTCGATGATACCGTTACGCTGAGGCGCCAGGTAGGTGATTTCAAAACCTTCACGCTCGAGCTGACGACAGGTGTCGAGCACGGCTTTGTGTTCGGTTTTGCTGGTGATGATGTGCTTGCCTTTTTTCTGATAGAAATTGGCCGCACCTTTGATCGCCAGGTTATCGGATTCGGTCGCGCCGGAGGTGAAAACAATTTCACGCGGATCGGCACCAACCAGCTCGGCAATCTGATTACGGGCGATATCTACCGCCTCTTCAGCATGCCAGCCAAAACGGTGAGAACGGGAAGCTGGGTTACCAAAGTTTCCGTCCAGGGTCAGACACTGCATCATTTTCTCGGCAACACGCGGGTCCACCGGCGTGGTTGCGGAGTAATCGAGATAGATCGGTAATTTCATTGCTCTATAGACTCCGTACATCGCTTCAATGCAAGGAACCAGGCGGCGGGTCGGATGTACAACCCGATCATCGGGGCGAATAAACGCCCCGGCCTGATTCTAAAATTCTTATCGTTTTACTAAGCGCGTAACTTAACGTCGATTGCGTCTTGTGCGCGGGTATTGCGTTGGGACTCATGCGAATGCTGACGGCCAGAGACGTCCAGCACTTCCTGGTTGTTAACCAGTTCACCAATGGTGATGTTGTTCAGGAAGCCGGTCAGACGGTCGCTCAGATCGCGCCACAGCGCGTGGGTCAGGCATTTATCGCCGCCCTGACAACCGCCTTTGCCCTGGCAACGGGTCGCGTCGACGGATTCGTCAACTGCGCTAATCACTTCGCCAACGGCAATACTGCCCGCGTCTTTACCTAACAGATAACCACCGCCTGGACCGCGGACGCTGGAAACCAGGCCATTTTTACGCAGTCGGGAGAACAGCTGTTCCAGATAAGAGAGGGAAATTCCCTGACGTTCAGAAATATCAGCCAACGGAACCGGGCCCGATTCGGAGTTGAGCGCAACGTCCAGCATCGCGGTCACGGCGTAACGCCCTTTAGATGTCAGTCTCATGTCTTACTTAACCTCAAACTCGCCCCTGCCCGGGGTTTTTATTGTAAAGTGGGGGGTATTGCATAGCAGGGCTGAGTCTGACATTCCCGACTAAATTGGTCAACTATTTACTTGACTGTTTTAGTCAGGTATTTAACCTTCTGTGCTGTAATGTTATTACCGGGCGGCGCTTCGCTGAGGTGCGGCCTGATGCCCTCTCCCACAGGGAGAGGGCGAAAACCACACTACGGTTTATTCTTCTGCTCAATCGACGCCAGAATACCGCGCAGGATGTTTAGCTCCTGGCTTTCCGGGCGCGCACGGGTAAAGAGGCGACGCAGTCTGTTCATCACCTGACCCGGGTGGTCTGCACGGATAAAGCCGGTCGCGAGCAGCGTCTGCTCCAGGTGGCCATAGAAACGTTCCAGGTCATCGACCAGCGGATACGGGGTCTCTTCCGGCTGTACAGTGGCCTCTTTTTCCTGAGTTGCCAGCCATGCCATACGCACTTCGTAGGCGATAACCTGCACGGCCATCGCCAGATTCAGTGAGCTGTACTCCGGGTTGGCGGCAATCGCGACATGATAATGACACTTCTGCAGCTCGTCATTGGTCAGCCCTACGCGTTCGCGGCCAAACACCAGCGCGACGGGCGCATGTTCGGCTTCGCCCACGCTTTTCAGCCCGCATTCACGCGGATCGAGCATCGGCCACGGCAGGGTGCGCGAGCGAGCGCTGGTGCCCACCACCAGGCTGCAGCCGGCTAAGGCTTCGTCCAGGGTATCCACGATCTGGGCGTTGCCGATCACGTCGCTGGCACCTGCCGCGAGAGCAATGGCCTGGGAGTCAGGTTTGACCAGCGGGTTAACCAGCCAGAGATTGGTTAAGCCCATGGTTTTCATAGCACGGGCAACGGAGCCCATGTTGCCGGTATGCGAGGTTTCGACCAGCACGATTCGGATATTTTGCAGCATAATTTTTCTGAGTTTGAAGAATATTCAGCCATGCTACCATAAACGGAAGACAGAATCCGATCCCACTGCTATACTCTGCGCCGTTTTCGTTTCCCTGTTCTTTAACATCCAGTGAGAGTAACCGATGCAACATCCTATGTTGACCATCGCCGTGCGCGCAGCGCGCAAGGCGGGTAATGTAATTGCCAAACACTACGAAACACCTGATTCTGTAGAAACCAGCCAGAAAGGCAGCAATGACTTTGTGACTAACGTCGATAAAGCCGCAGAAGCGATGATTATCGAAACCATTCGCAAATCTTACCCGCAGCACACCATCATCACCGAAGAAAGCGGTGAACATGTAGGCGAAGATCAGGATGTTCAATGGGTTATTGATCCACTGGATGGCACCACCAACTTCGTTAAACGTCTGCCACACTTCTCTGTTTCTATCGCCGTACGCATCAAAGGTCGTACTGAAGTGGCGGTGGTTTACGATCCAATGCGTAACGAACTCTTCACTGCCTCCCGCGGTCAGGGCGCACAGCTGAACGGCTACCGTCTGCGCGGCGCTACCGCTCGCGATCTCGACGGCACCATCCTGGCGACCGGTTTCCCGTTCAAAGCCAAACAGCACGCCCCTGCTTACATGAAAATCATGGGCAAACTGTTCACCGAATGCGCTGATTTCCGCCGCTCGGGCTCCGCTGCGCTGGATCTGGCCTACGTTGCCGCTGGCCGCGTGGATGGTTACTTTGAAATTGGTCTGAAACCGTGGGACTTCGCTGCTGGCGAACTGATTGCTCGCGAAGCAGGCGCACTGGTGTGTGATTTCACCGGTGGCCACAACTACATGCTGTCCGGCAACGTGGTTGCAGGTAACCCGCGCGTAGTGAAAGCGATGCTGGCGAACATGCGTGACGAACTGAGTGAAGCGCTGAAGCGTTAATTCTGTTTTGCCCGGTGGCGTTAACGCTGACCGGGTTGTCCCCCCTCTCCCTGTGGGAGAGGGCCGGACTCGACTAAAACGGTCTAATCCCTCGCCCCACCGGCACCGCACTGATCCACATCATTACCGCTGCTACCAGCAATACCATCCCCCCTGCCAGCGCAAGCGTTGTCCAGCCAACCTGTCGCCACAGTACCGGCGTTTTATTGCCGCTGAGTCTGACCGCCAACTGTCGAAAACTGTGTACCAGCAGCGCCAGCGATGAAATGGTTAGCGCCGTGCCTGACGCCATCGCCAGCGCCGATGCCACGCCCCAGCTAAACACACCGATGACCTTACTGAACAGCAGCACCATGATCGCCCCGGAACAGGGTCGCATTCCCATCGACAGGATAATCATTAACCGTGCGCGCCAGTCGTCTCCACCCTCAAGCTGCGCCTGAGTGGGCAGATGCTGATGACCGCAGCCGCAATGCTGGTCATGAACATGCTGCGGGGTAAAGGAGATGAATGTAGGCTTACGCAGTAGCGCGCGCAGTTTTTTTAGCGCCCTGACGCTCAGGATCAACCCCAGCACCCCCACCAGCGCATAGCTGCCCTTCTCCAGCCAGAAACTGCTCATGTGCAGTTCCCGCGCCGGAAGTTGCAGCAGCGTGAGCACGACCACCACCAACCCGACCGCCACGCAGCCCTGCAATAATGAAGAGGCCAGCGTCAGGCCAATACTCGATTTCAGCTTTGAAGGATGGGTGGCAAGCCAGGTGGTGATCACAATTTTGCCGTGCCCCGGCCCCAGAGCATGCAGCACGCCATACAAAAAACTGAATGCCAGCAGGGAACCGCCCGCCGCGGTTGGATTAGCGGCCACCGCTTTCAGTAAACCGCTCATCTGCTGGTTCACGTCCCGCTGCCAGAGAATGCTCTGGCGCAACACCTGCGGCCACGCCTGCCAGAGCCAGATCGCGCCCAATCCCGCGACCCCTAAAAATAGCGCCAGCGGCCACAGGTGCAGCCAGCGACGGGTGCGATTTACTGGCATTGTAGCGTCACCGTCTGGGCAAACTGCTTGCCGAGATCCATGTCTTCCGGCGGGGCATCGTCTTTATCCAGCGCGCTGGCAAAGTTGAGCGTCTCGTCGCTCGGCTCCGGCGTATCCATCTTAATCGAGCACGTCGCGTTCAGGCCGGCAGGCAGCGAGGCATCATTGTCTTCGGCGTAACTCATGTCCACGTAGTACGAAGGATCGAACGTGGAAAAGGTGTATTTCTGCCCGGCCAGCGGCTGGGGTTCTGCCAGCGGCAGGACAAAAGTCAGCACCGCCTGATGATCCTGGCGAGTCATGCCATACTCGGTTGGCCGGTTAAGGAATTTCACCTTCTGCCCGTTATGCCAGAACTCGGTAAAATAGTGCTGGCCCAGCACGTTGGCCATCACTTCTGCCGCCAGCTTTTTCCAGATCTCATCCCCCGGTTTCGCCTCCCCGGCATCATAAAGCAGGTCGGCCGAGGTTAGCTCATCCATCGTCCAGCGCATCTTAAGGCCGGTCAGCTGCGAATCTTTCACCATGATTTGCGTTTTCAAGGTGATAAAACTGTGAGGATGCGCGGCAACGGCAAAAGATAAAACCGCCAAAAAAAGCGCGGTCGCGCTGTGTTTAACTATTTGCATCTGTTCCTCACGTCAAAAATTCTGTGATGTTCGCCAGCATTCCTGAAGGAAAGACCTTCCGGTGCGCTTTCTGGCGGGCATCCTTTAGCTATTCTTATCAGACACACTTACTGGAACCCGACAGATGATGATGACTCTCGAAATGCCATCTGCACTTTCCAGTTCGCAGCGTCGCTGCCAGGTTCTGTTAATGCTCTATATTCCGGGCTTCAGCGCCACCGTGCAACGCATCGGTGAAATCAATGGCGTTGATGGCACTCTGACCCGGCAGGATATTGCCGAGACACGCATTGAGATCCAGCGCTATCACCGACTCGACATTGCGACACACCCTGATGGCAGCTACCGGATTGAAGGCACCCACCTCGACCAACGTCTATGCCTGCTGCACTGGCTGCGCCGGGCGTTACGCCTGTGCCCGCACTTTATCGCGCAGCAGTTTACCCCATCTCTGAAGACCACGCTAAAGCAACTCGGCATTGCGCGAACCTTATATGACGATACCAATCTGCGCGCGCTGATCAATTTCTGCGCCCGTCGCCTGCAGCGTCAGTTTGAGTGCCGCGACGTGCAGTTTTTACAGCTCTATTTGCAGTACTGTCTGCTGCAACATCATCTGGGCCAGACTCCGCAGTTTTCGCCGGTGCAGCGCAGCTGGACCGAGTCGCGCGGCGAATACCTGATGGCGCAGGAGATCGTCCGCCACTGGCAGCGCCGCGTGGTATTGCTGCCCCACGTCGATGAGCAACCGTTTCTGACCCTGCTGTTTATGATGCTGCGTACCCCCGACCCCGTGCGCGACGCCCATCAGCAGGATGAGCGCCTGCGCCGCACCATCGCCCGGATGATCGCGCGCTTTCGCGGGCAAACCGGGATGCATTTCAGCGACGAACAGGGGCTGACCGACCAGCTGTATATTCATCTGGCCCAGGCGCTGGATCGCTCCCTGTTTGGCATTGGCATCGACAACAGCCTGCCCGAAGAGATCACCCGCCTCTACCCGCGGCTGATGCGCACTACCCGGGAGGTGATGTTTGAGCTGGAAGCCGAGTTTGGTCTGCGCTTTTCCGAAGAGGAGTCGAGCCTGGTAGCGGTGATTTTTGGCGCGTGGCTGATGCAGGAGAACGATCTGCATGAAAAGCAGGTGGTGTTACTGACCGGGGGAGATAAAGCCTGTGAGGAGTTGATTGAACAGCAGCTGCGGGAGTTGACCCTGCTGCCGCTCAACATTCGCTATGTGACGTTGCAAACCTTCCAGAAAGAGGGCGCGCCGCGCGAAGCCGCGCTGGTGATCACCCCCTACGCCACCGCCCTGCCGCTGTTCTCGCCGCCGCTCATTCATGCCGTTGAGACCCTGAATGCGCAGCAGCAGGAACATATTCGCGTAATGCTGGAGTCTTAGCGCGCTGCGACCTGCGGGCGCAGCAGCATCGCGGGCAGCGCCACCAGCGCCATTACCCAGAAGACACCGTGACCGAGATGCTGATACAAGAACCCGGCAAAAACGGTCATGATCGCAATGCTGCCGCCCATTGCCACCGCAGAGTAGACGGCCTGCAGGCGGATCACCTCACTGCCTTCCCGCGCAGAAATGTAGCGCATCGCCGCCAGATGGCACACCGTAAAGGTGCCGCAGTGCAGAATTTGCGCCACTATCAGCCACGGCAATTCATGCGTCCAGCCCATAATCCCCCAGCGAAGCACGCCGCAGACGGCTGACAGCAGCAGCAGATCCCGGGCACTGAATCGGCGGAACAGCCGGTTGCTGAGGGCAAAAATAATCACTTCTGCCACCACGCCAAGCGACCACAGGTAGCCCACCGCCGACGCCGAATACCCCACGCCCTGCCAGTAGATGGCGCTAAAGCCGTAGTAGGCCGCATGTGCGCCCTGCAGCAGGCAGACGCAGGCGAGAAAACGCCAGCTCTGTGCCACCAGCGCACGCCAGGCTGGCCAGCCTGCGCTCTCCTGCTGACGGGTTTCCCCCTGCGGCATCACCGAAGGGCGCAGCAGCATCCCGAGCAGCATCGACAGAAGCCCCACGCTCAGCAGCGCCAGTATGGCCTGATAGTCATACAGGCTCACCAGTTTACCCACCAGCGCCGAACCAATCACAAAGGCAATTGAGCCCCACAGCCGCACCCGGCCGTAGTCCATGGTGATCTGTTTTTGCCAGGTGTTGGCCAGAGCATCCGTCAGCGGCACCAGCGGCGAGAAAAAGAGGTTAAAGCCGACCATCACCACCACCAGCCAGGCGAACTGCTGGCTGACCCAGAAGCCCGCCGCAAACACCAGTGTGAGCAGCGCCAGCACGCGCACGGCGTTGATCAGTAACGCGGGATCGCTGACACGCGGGGCAATCAGCAGGCTGCCGAGAAAACGCGCCACCAGGCCGGAGCCCAGTAGGATGCCGATCATCTCCGGGGTGAGGCCGATTCCCGCGAGCCAGACGCTCCAGAAAGGCAGAAAAATACCGTAGCTGAAAAAATAGGTGAAGTAGCTGAGCGCCAGCCAGCGTGTGGAATGCAAAACCATGAATCCCTCCCGTTTTGGAGGCGCTAGTCTGGCGTTTAAACAGGGCTGGCGCAAGCGGGTATTAACCGCGTTTTAACATCCCTGGGCTGCGGTTTCGACCGCAATTTCCATCGCCAGATGGGTGCTCTCTTGCGGGCCCAACGCCACCAGTCCAGGCTGTCCGGCCATCTGATGGGCGTTGACCGGATGGCTCTGCGGCTCAAGGCACAGGAACGATCCACCCGACATTCGAAACAGCATTAACCACGGAGTTTGCGCTGCAATTGTGATATTCATCACATCGCGCGCTATCGTCGCCACGCCATTCCAGCCGGAATAGCCGATATTCAGCCAGCGATCGCCCCCGTGCTGTGCGCGAGTGAAATCGATATCGGGCGGGATGTCGCCCTGCCACGCCAGCGGTAAATGGTGCTCGCCTTCCGGCCAGAAACCGCTCGCACCAAATTGCACCCGGCTGTGCGCATCAAAACAAAACCATGGGTGAAATCCCAGGCCGTACAGCATGGGTTGCTTGCCAAGATGGGTGAGCGTCAGCTCCGCGCGCAAAACCTGGTCACGCAACTGATAATGCAGCCTGGCCTGGTAATCAAAGCCGCAGGGATGCTGGCTGCGCACCGTGAGTACGCAACCGGTCTGCGTCAGCGAGGCCACCTGCCAGCGCTGAAGCCAGCCATCACCGTGCAAAAAGAAGCGCGCATCAACCGGGCTTTTCGGCAGCACAATCTCCCGCCCCCGAAACGCAAAGCGATTCCCGGCGACCCGGTTTGCCAGCGGCAACATCGGGAACAACGCGCTGTCGCCCCCGTCCCATAAAACGGGCTGCCCGTGCGTAAGGGAATCCAGCGACTGCAATCCGCCTCCCTGCGGATTGACGCGCATCCGCAGATGCGCGTTTTCTATCACCAGCAGACAGGACATCAGTGCACGCGCCCGGCATCAGGGTTGGCAGCCGTTTTGCTGTGCTGTTTTTCCAGCTGCTCCTCCAGCGCTTCCAGCGTCACGCCTTTGGTTTCCGGGACGTTACGCAGAATATAGAGATACCCCGCGGCACAAATCACGCCGTACAGCAAGAAGCTGCCCGCCGCGCCCAGCCCTGCATTCAGCAGCGGGAAGGTGTAGGTCAGCAGGAAGCAGGCAATCCACAGCGCCAGCGTCCCCATCGACATCGCCAGCCCGCGCACGCGGTTGGGGAAAATCTCCGACAGCAGCACCCAGGTCACCGGGGCCAGCGTCAGGGCATAGATGGCAATCGCCGCCAGCACCAGCAGCAGAACCGGCCAGCCCATAATGTTCATCGCGTAGGCGCTGGCGATCAGCACGTAGATGACCGTTAAACCCGACGCGCCCAGCAGCATCAGCTTGCGGCGGCCGATGCGGTCCACCAGCGGCAGCGCGGCCAGGGTAAAGATAAGGTTGATGATGCCGGTAGCGACGATCGATTTCAGGGTGTCGTTGATATCAAACCCGGCGGAGGCAAAGATCTCCTGCGCATAGTTGAAGATGACGTTGATCCCACACCACTGCTGGAACATCGCCAGCACCATGCCGATGATGACGATCGGTTTAACCTGTGGCTGCAACAACGTCGAGAACGCCACCTTCTGAGTATCTTTTTCCAGGGTGTGAGCAATCTCTTTTAAGGTCTGGCTGGCGTACTCCGGCGAGCCAAGGCGTTCCAGCATCGCGCGCGCACGTTCCGGCTTTCCGGCCTTCATCAGCCAGCGTGGTGATTCCGGGACAAAGAACATCAGCACCAGAAACGCCAGTGCCGGGACCAGCTCGGCACCAAACATCCAGCGCCAGCCGGTGTGTCCGTTCCAGGTATGGACGATGGTCTCCTGGGTTGCCCCTGCCGCCACCGGCTCGGCAATCATCAGGTTGATCAGCTGCGCCGCCAGCACGCCAATCACAATGGTTAACTGATTAATGGCCACGAAACGACCGCGTTTTTCCGCCGGGCTGACCTCGGCGATATACAGCGGGCTGAGCGCGGAGGCCAGGCCAATCCCAACCCCGCCGACGATGCGATACACCACGAACATATCAAAACTGGTCGCCACCGCCGTGCCCCACGCCGATGCGCTGAACAGCACCGCCGAGAGGATAAGCGGACGTTTACGGCCAAATTTGTCGGCGCACCAGCCGGAAATCAACGCCCCAAAGATACAGCCCACCAGCGCGGAACTCATCGCCCAGCCAGACTGCGCCGGATCGGTAATCGAGAACCAGGCCTCATAGAAGGGCTTGGCCCCGCCAATCACGACCCAGTCGTAGCCAAACAGTAATCCACCGCAGGCGGCGACCAGACAAATTGTCCAGACGTAGCCCATTTTCAGTTGTGTCTGCGCGCAGTTATTCATGTTGATTCCTCTTTAAGGGAAACGCAGGGTACAGAGGGTTAACAGGTGAGTTCCCCCACCTGTCGGGTCAGTTAATGGAAAATGCCTGCTGCTTGCGCATGCTGAATCAGATGCGCTTTGTCATGAGCCGGATGCAGCGCCAGTAAGGCACCGAGCAGGCGTGAACAGGCTGCGCTGTCGCCGCATCCGGCCTGGCCCAGCGCTTCGATGAACAGGCAATGCTGCTGATGCTGCTGCCCGGCGGGCGTATCCAGCACCACCAGGTCCGGCAGCGAGACAGCAAAGAAATCGGCCTCCGGGACGTCGTCGCGATGGGCTTGTACCCAGGCGAGGAACCCCTCGAAGTGACGCTCAGCCGCCGCGCTGTCGCCCAGCTGGCGTAGCGCCATTCCCTGCCAGAACAGATAATCGGCAGGCTGATCGTTGTAGTAGCGCCCCGCGTCAAGCGTTGTGCCGCCCTGCGCCGCACGGGTAAAGCAGCGCTGCGCCTCGGCCTGACGGTCGCAACGGGCGTGGCAATAGCCCAGCAGATACCAGATATCGTTATCGGTTTGCCCCGGCAGCCGCCCTTCCCCCAGGTTATGCGGATAGCGCAGTGCCGACTGCAGCAGCGCAATGGCATCGTCATACGCGCCGCTGGCGATGTGCTGTAACGCACGATGCTGCTGATTGAGCAGATACTGACCGGTCACTTTGCCTTCACCGCCTTCCCATGGGTGGAACTGGCGGGCGCTAAGCACCTCGGCGGCACTGCTGTACTGCCCGGCGCAGTGCCATAAACTCAGCAGCTCAGCGGTCAGGTCATCGCGCTTGAGCGCCACCTTTTCTCGCACAGTGAGCCGCTCCAGCCGTGTCGCCACCGGTTGGCCGGTGAGCTTATTGAGGTAGTCGAGCTCAAACAGGAAGCGCGGGTTGTCTGGCTCCAGCGCCACGGCACGTTGCAGATACCGCTGCGCCTGCGCCAGATTGTGCTGTTTGTTCCAGGCGTAGATCCCCAGCAGGCGGTGTGCAGGGGCAAACTGCGGCTCGTGCTCAAGGGTGGATTGCCAGCAGCTCACCGCCTCGTCGTAACGGCGTTTGCTGTACCAGAAGCAGCCCAACAGATAGCGGGCGAACGGATCGTCCTGCAGGCTTTGCAGCATTTGCACTTCATCCAACGCGTTCGGGAAACGCACCCGGTTGGGCTCGCAGCGTCGGGCGGCCGCAATAAAGCGCGCACGTTCAGCAGGCTCATGGCTGAGCGCGGCGCGCCACAGCTGCGGCAGGGTTTCCTGGCTGTCGATCACATCCAGCATCGCACGCGCGGCATCGCCCATGCCCATCGAGGTCAACCAGCCCGCCAGCACACAGGCATTCGCCCCGCGGCGTCCGGTAACTTGCACCAGCTTGTCGCGCGACGCCGCATCCTGGCTTATCGCCCAGCGTGCGCAGTGCAGCGCATAGCTGAGGGGATGACTGAGCAGGCAACCCTCAATGTAGGTCAGCGCCGCCTCTTTGCCGCCCACCTCAGCCAGCGCAAGCGCCTTCAGCCCCATCGCCAGATTGTTGCTGGCATTGATTCCCAGGCTGACGTCGACTTTTTCCAGCGCATCGGCATAATTGCCGCGCTTCATCGCCAGCCGCGCCAGCGACCAGAATGCCGCATCACGGCAGTTCCCGCTCCACGAGGCTTTGTAGTAGTGATCCCACGCGGCGTCGTCTTTCCCCTGACGCTCCAGCGCCGTCGCCAGCAGCTGGCTGGCTTCACCATCGCGCGGGTTCTTATTCAGATGATGGGCGCGAACCAGCGCCGCCTCGGCACAGCGCTGCGCCAGCGACCAGTCGGCGCGGTTAAGTGCCAGCGTACCCAGCGCCACGTTGTTACGATAGTCGTGGGCGTCCAGCGCCAGCGCCCGGCGGTAGTAATCTTCTGCAGAGCGGCTGGCGTGGTTGTACTGCTCCAGATGCTGACCAATAAAATAGAGCTCATCGCTGTTGCTGATGTTTTCTGCCAGCGCAGGTGCGCTCGCGGGATCGGGCAGCGGCGTCTCCTGCGCAATATGCTCCAGATAATGCAGCAGGGTGCGGCCCGCTGCGTCTTTGACCGTCAGGGTTAAACACTGCGGGCCATTGTCGGCAAGCTGATGCTGCCAGCTTTCCCCCGGTTGCAGGGTCAGTTCGGTTTCCCAGACGGGCTGTCCGTCGGCGGTCAGTTCGAGGCGCACGGCATTCAGCGGTGCGATGGCGTAAAGGCCAAGATGAAGCTGCTGCTCAGCGCGCTCCAGCTTGATCGCCAGTTGGGTGTTGGCGTTCTGCACCCTTCCCAGCTCGCTGTATGGCAGGAAGTTCTGCACAAAGATCTTCTCTTCGTACGGTGCAAGCCAGGTGAAATCAGGCTGGTTATCGGTAAAGACGCCGGTCATCAGCTCGATATACGGGCCGTTGTCGTCGGTCAGATTACGATCCCAGGCGCGGCCAAAATCGTCATGACCCCACGACCACTGTTTTTTGCCCGGTGAAACGTGGTGATCGGCCACGTGCAGTAAGCCGCCCCGCTCGCCGTGATGGTACGCGCCGACAAAATCGTAAGCCGACTTTTCGGCCATGTATGACGTCGGCACCGGCACGTTTTTGTAGCGCGAGATATCCACCCCCGCCGAGTAGTCGACTTTATAGTAGGTTCCCGTGGCGATCGGGAAGGCGGAGACGTCGCGCTTGCCATGGTCGAACACCGCGGTGACATCCGGCGGGAAGACGCTCTGATGATCGTCCCCGCCTTTCACCGCCGGGTTCGCCCACCACAGGAAATGGCGCGGCGTGGCGTTGCCGTTAAAGACTTTGCCGGTAATTTCAATCAATGCCCGGTCAGGGTACAGCGTGAACCCGGTCATCACCTGCAGACCGCGCATCGGCTCGGCTTCACCCATCCAGACGGTTTGTGCGCCGTTATCCGTTTGCTGGAAGATGGCATCGACAGGCATAAAGGTGGTCGGGCGATGATGCTGCGGCCAGTTAAATTCGATCCCGCCGGAAATCCACGGCCCCAGCAAGCCCACCAGCGCCGGTTTCACCACTTCGTTGTAGTAAACGAAGTCGCGCTGCTGGACCTTGTCATACGCACGATGAATACGTCCGCCCAGTTCCGGCAGCAGCATAATGCGGATAAAGTCATTTTCCATCCACACGGCCTGGTAATCACGAACCTCACGTTTCCCCGTCAGGGTATCGGTCACACCGTATGGATAGACCGCGCCAGACGAGCCCTGATAAACCCTTTTCTCGAGAAACATCGGGTTGGTATCTTCAGCACCGGTGGTCCACGTCGGTAATGCGACGGTCTCCCGCCATACTTTAACGGCTCCAGACATATTCCCTCTCCAGTAAACAAATAACAGTGAAAGACGATAAGATGGCAGTGTAGAGAGGAATTCAGCGGGCAGATTGCGTAATGCTCACGCAATACAATTAACGGAGTTTAGTGAAATGCGAATAAGCGGTCTGAATAACCAAAGGGTGCGCCAGCATAACCGACGCACGATCATGACTCTGGTCTGGCGCCTCAAGCGCCTGAGCAAATCGCAGCTGGCCCAGCACACCGGGCTGTCTATTCCTGCTGTCAGCAAAATCATTGATGAGCTGGTGACGGACGGAAAACTGAGCCATTCCAGTGAAAATCTCAGCAACCGGGGGATGAACAGCGGCCACTATCAAATCCCGGACGATGGCCCACTGATACTGTGCATGAATGTCAGCCCCACCAGCATCGAAAGCCAGCTGATCGACGCCCGCATGTTGCCAGTGGGGGATTTTAGCTGGACCGACGTCAACGCCCAGACGCCAGAAGCGCTGTTGAAAGCCATCGAAAATTTGTGGCAACAGCAGCGCAAACGCTGGCCGGGCCAGCGGATCAATCTGGCGCTGGGGATCCACGGACAGGTCGATACCGCCACCGGGGTGTCCCAGACCATGCCGCAGGCACCGTGGAAAAAACCGGTGCAGATTAAGTATCTGCTGGAAGAAAAACTGGGGATCACGGTGAGGGTGGATAACGACTGCGTGATGTTGGCGTTGGCGGAAAAATGGCAAAACCCGCAGAACCGGGACGATTTCTGCGTGATAAACGTCGACTACGGCATCGGCTCTTCGTTTGTTATCAACGGGCAAGTGTATCGCGGCACGCTTAACGGCAGCGGACAAATTGGCCACACCATTTTTGATCGCGACGGCGTGGCCTGCGCCTGCGGGCGCTATGGTTGCCTCGAAACCGTTGCGTCGCTGTCGGCACTCAAAAAACAGGCGCGGGTGTGGCTCAAATCGCAGCCCGGCTCCCTGAGCCTCGACCCGGATGCGCTCACCAGCCTGCAACTGCTGGACGCCTGGCGTCACGGTGACGCCAATATTCAGCGCTGGGCAGAACAGGCGGCCAACGCCATCGGGCTGACGCTATACAACCTGCTCAATATCCTCAATATCAATCAGATCTGGTTTTACGGCCGCAGCTGCGCGTTTGGTGAACCCTGGCTGCAGACCATTAATCGCCAGATTGGTTTTACTCCTTTCGACCAGGGTGATGCGGGACGCACCCGGCAGACTGAGATCGCATTTGGTGGCTTAACCCGCCAGCAGCAAATCATCGGCATCGGGTATTTGTTTGTCGAGGATGCACTGGAAGCCGGCTAGCGGGAACATGTCGCAGTTGCGCGAAATGACATCATCCTGATGTCTGATTGATGAAGGAAAGTGGCATGGCGGGCCGGCAATTTGTGTATTAGCTTTAAGAGAAACCCACCCACAAACGAGCCTGCCATGAACGCACTACGCTATTTCGATTTCGGCCAGTCCCGCCCGCTGATCCTGTTGATTGCCCGTATCGCCATTGTGGCGCTGTTTATTATCTTCGGCCTGCCTAAGATGACCGGTTTCGACGGTACGGTGCAGTACATGACCAGGCTGGGTACCCCGATGCCAATGCTGGCCGCCATCATTGCGGTGATTATGGAAGTACCGGCCGCGATCCTGATCGTGCTGGGCTTTTTCACCCGGCCGCTGGCGGTGCTGTTTGTCTTTTATACCCTGGGCACGGCAGTGATTGGTCACCCCTACTGGGATATGAGTGGCGATGCGGTGATGCCGAATATGATTAACTTCTATAAGAACGTCAGTATTGCGGGGGCGTTTCTGCTGCTGGCGGTTACCGGGCCGGGCTCTCTCTCCATCGACCGACGCTAGATAAAACAAAGGCCGCTTACGCGGCCTTAATTATTTCTGCCAGGCAGAATTATGCGTAAACCGGGAAGCGTGCGCAGATATCCAGCACTTTGCCCTTCACGCGTTCGATAATCGCTTCATCGTTGATGTTGTCCAGCACATCACACATCCAGCCAGCCAGCTCTTTCACTTCCGCTTCTTTAAAGCCGCGGCGCGTTACAGCCGGGGAGCCGATACGGATACCCGAGGTCACAAACGGGCTCTTCGGATCGTTTGGTACGCTGTTCTTGTTGACGGTGATGTTGGCACGGCCCAGCGCAGCGTCAGCTTCTTTACCGGTCAGGTTTTTATCAACCAGATCCAGCAGGAACAGGTGGTTCTCTGTACCGCCAGACACCACTTTGTAGCCGCGGTTCAGGAACACTTCCACCATCGCTTTGGCGTTTTTAGCAACCTGGTGCTGGTAAACTTTGAACTCTGGCTCCATCGCTTCTTTCAGCGCCACAGCTTTAGCAGCGATAACGTGCATCAGCGGGCCGCCCTGCGCGCTCGGGAAGACGGCAGAGTTCAGTTTCTTGTACAGATCTTCATCACCGCCTTTCGCCAGGATCAGGCCGCCACGCGGACCCGCCAGGGTTTTGTGGGTGGTAGTGGTGACAACGTGTGCATGTGGAACCGGGTTCGGGTAAACGCCTGCGGCGATAAGACCGGCAACGTGCGCCATGTCAACGAACAGGTATGCGCCGATGCTGTCTGCGATTTCACGCATTTTAGCCCAGTCAACAACGCCGGAGTACGCCGAGAAACCGCCGATGATCATCTTCGGTTTGTGGGTCTGAGCCTGTTTCGCCATGTCTTCGTAGTCAATTTTACCGGCTTCATCAATACCGTAAGGAATGATGTTGTACAGCTTGCCAGAGAAGTTAACCGGAGAACCGTGAGTCAGGTGACCACCTTGCGCCAGGTTCATACCCAGAACGGTATCGCCCGGCTGCAGCAGCGCGGTGTACACCGCGAAGTTAGCCTGAGAACCGGAGTGCGGCTGCACGTTGGCGTAATCAGCGCCAAACAGCTCTTTTGCACGGTCAATCGCCAGTTGTTCAACGATATCAACGTACTCGCAACCGCCGTAATAGCGTTTGCCCGGATAACCTTCAGCGTATTTGTTGGTCAGCTGAGAACCCTGCGCCTGCATCACGCGCGGGCTGGTGTAGTTTTCGGAGGCGATCAGTTCGATGTGCTCTTCCTGACGTACTTTTTCCTGCTCCATAGCCTGCCACAGTTCGGCATCATAATCGGCAATGTTCATTTCACGCTTTAACATCCGCATCTCCTGACTCAGCTAACAAGTAAATTTTTGCCCTGAAAAAGGCAGTCCAGTTGGACGACGGGCAACAGTATAACTGATTAGCACGGTGATAACAGGTCTTGACAAACGATTTTACGCAAACGTTTACCTGCCCGTAGCGCAAGGGTTTGAGGAATAAAGAGCTGGCGTTTTTACAGCGGATTTCTTTTCAGGTTTGTGATGCACATAATTCATGTTACACAGAACCATTTACAATGCAGGGTTATTTTTTATAAGATGCATACAAAATACATATTATAAGTCATATCTCAAAGGAAGCTGCTATGTTAGACGCCCAAACCATCGCCACCGTGAAAGCCACCATCCCCCTGCTGGTTGAAACCGGACCTAAACTCACCGCCCATTTTTACGATCGCATGTTCGCCCACAATCCGGAGCTCAAAGAGATTTTCAACATGAGCAACCAGCGTAACGGCGATCAGCGTGAAGCGCTGTTCAACGCCATCGCCGCCTACGCCAGCAACCTTGAGAACCTGGCGGTATTGCTGCCGGCGGTGGAAAAGATTGCCCAGAAGCACACCAGCTTCCAGATCCAGCCTGAGCAGTACAATATTGTCGGCGGTCACCTGCTGGCCACCCTGGATGAGATGTTCAGCCCGGGTCAGGAGGTGCTGGACGCGTGGGGCAAAGCCTACGGCGTGCTGGCAAATGTGTTTATTAACCGTGAAGCGCAGATTTACAGCGAACATGCCGAGAAAACCGGCGGTTGGGAAGGCACCCGTGCTTTTCAGATCGTGGAAAAAACCCCGCGCAGCGCGCTTATCACCAGTTTTGAATTCGAACCCGTCGACGGCAAGCCGGTTGCGGACTATCAACCTGGCCAGTATCTGGGCGTGTGGTTGAAGCCGGAAGGTTTCCCGCATCAGGAAATTCGTCAGTACTCCCTGACCCGCAAGCCGAACGGCAAAGGCTACCGTATCGCGGTGAAACGTGAAGACGGCGGTCAGGTCTCAACCTGGCTGCATAACAGCGCTAACGTCGGTGACGTGGTACATCTGGCCGCACCAGCAGGCGATTTCTTTATGGCGGTAGAGGCCACGACCCCGGTGACGTTGATCTCCGCAGGCGTGGGCCAGACCCCAATGCTGGCGATGCTGGATACGCTGGCGAAATCTGCGCATGGCGCGCAGGTGAACTGGTTCCACGCAGCGGAAAACGGCGATGTGCACGCTTTTGACGACGAAGTAAAAACCATTGCCGCCGCGCTGCCGGACTTCCACGCTCACACCTGGTACCGTCTGCCGAGCGACGACGATCGTGCCCAGGGCCTGTTTGGCAGCGAAGGTCTGATGGATTTAGCGCAGTATAAAGAGCAGCTTAGCGCAGCGAATATGCAGTTCTACGTTTGTGGTCCGGTGGCGTTTATGCAGTTTGCCGCTCAGCAGTTGGTTGAACTGGGCGCGAATAAAGACAACATTCACTACGAATGCTTCGGCCCGCATAAGGTGCTGTAATGCAAAAAGCCCCTCACTCTGGAGGGGCTTTTTTTTGCCCGTTGGCGCTTCGCTTGCGCGGGCCTGCGGGTTTTAGCTGTTAAATCGCTTCGTCGTCTTCTTCACCGGTACGGATGCGGATCACGCGCGCGACGTCAAAGACGAAGATTTTGCCGTCACCGATTTTGCCGGTCTGCGCGGTACGAATAATGGTATCCACGCAGGTATCAACGATGTCGTCCGACACCACGATCTCAATTTTGACCTTCGGCAGGAAATCGACCATGTATTCCGCGCCACGGTACAGCTCCGTGTGGCCCTTCTGACGCCCAAAGCCTTTTACTTCCGTCACCGTCATCCCGGTGATGCCGACTTCTGCCAGCGCTTCGCGTACGTCATCCAGTTTGAACGGTTTAATAATCGCATCAATCTTTTTCATGGGGTCCTTCTTGCCTGTCAGCAGCCTCGTAATCGATTGCTCACAGTAGCATATCATTCGGATTTTACGGAATTACTCTTTAAAGTCGTTTGCTTCCAGCTCGTGGCGCGACAGCAGTTTGTAAAACTCGGTGCGGTTGCGCCCAGCCATCCGCGCGGCATGGGTGACGTTGCCTTTGGTGATCTGCAGCAGCTTGCGCAGATAGTTGAGTTCAAACTGGTTACGCGCTTCGGCGAAGGTCGGTAAGGCGGTGTTTTCCCCTTCCAGCGCCTGCTCCACCAGCGCGTCGCTGATCACCGGCGAGGAGGTTAGCGCCACGCACTGCTCAATCACGTTTACCAGCTGGCGGACGTTACCGGGCCAGCTGGCGGTCATCAGACGTTTCATCGCATCGGTGGAGAATGCCCGCACAAACGGCTTATGCCGCTCGGCGGACTGACGCAGCAGTTGGGTGGCCAGCAGGGGAATATCTTCTGCCCGTTCCGCCAGCGCCGGGATTTTGAGGTTAACAACGTTCAGGCGATAGAACAGGTCTTCGCGAAATTCGTTGCGCGCCATCGCTTTGGGCAGATCCCGGTGGGTGGCGGAGATAATACGCACGTTGATGTCGATATCGCGGTTGCTGCCCAGCGGCCTGACCTTGCGCTCCTGCAGGACGCGCAGCAACTTGACCTGCAGGGGCGCAGGCATGTCGCCAATTTCGTCGAGGAATAATGTGCCGCCTTCCGCCGCCTGGAACAGTCCTTCACGACTGCTGACCGCGCCGGTAAAAGCCCCGCGCGCGTGACCAAACAGCTCCGACTCCAAAAGCTGTTCCGGCAGTGCCCCGCAGTTGATGGCGATAAAGGCCTTTTTGCCGCGCGGGCTGGCGTTGTGAATGGCCTGGGCGAAGATCTCTTTCCCGGTGCCGCTCTGACCGTTAATCAGCACACTGACGTCGGACTGCGCCACCATTCTGGCCTGCTCCAACAGGCGCAGCATGATTGGGCTGCGGGTGACAATCGCCTCCCGCCACTGGTCATCGCCGGAAGGCGCCGCGTGCTCAAGGGCATTGTCGATCGCCTTGTACAGCGCGTCTTTGTCCACCGGCTTGGTGAGGAAGCTGAACACGCCCTGCTGGGTGGCCGCCACCGCATCCGGGATCGAGCCGTGGGCAGTCAGAATGATCACCGGCATGCCGGGCTGCAGTTTCTGGATCTCAGCAAACAGCTGCATGCCGTCCATTTCGTCCATTCGCAGGTCGCTTATCACCAGATCGACCTTCTCGCGCCCCAGCACTCTTAGCCCTTCCTGACCACTTTCAGCGGTCACCACGCTGTAGCCCTCACTCACCAGGCGCATGCCCAGCAGTTTCAGCAAGCCGGGGTCGTCATCCACCAGCAAAAGATGTGCAGGTTTGCGGGTTGTCATGGCTTCACGTCCTCTTGTTGCGGGGCAGCGTTGCCCGGCTCTGCTGGCGCGGCGTCGGATTTGGCCGGTGCTGCCGCACTTTTCGGCGTATCCGGCAGATAATTACTGGCCGGTTTGCGGGTCGAAAGCTGCCGTTCAATATCGGTCAGGTTCTCCAGCTTCCGGGTGGTGGTATCAAGCTGCGAGCGCAAATACTGCTGCTGCTGGCGCAGGGTATCCAACTGGGCATCTGCAGACTGCTGCAATTTGCCGTAGCGGGAGCGCTCCTCCGCCAGCTGCAGCTGTGACACCTGTCCGTCACGCCACAGTTGATACAGCGGGCGTACCTGGGCAGGAATTTGCGCACTCAGAGCATCGAGGCGGGTGGTCAGCAGTCGCCGCTCCACCGGATTAATTTTGGCATTTGCGAGTAAAATGCCCCGTTTAAAGCGCGCCTGCCAGATGTCGTCCGTCCACTGACGGGCCTCTGTGCGGGCCGCGGCAGGCGCAAGACGTTCCGCGCAATCCATGCCGCGCAGCCAGTAAAGCGGGTTACTCTCGGTTTCGTGCCCCTCCAGCTGCCAGATATTATTGCAGTCGGTGGCGAGGAAATCCGCCAGCTGATGATCGGGTAATTTCTCATCCTGCTTATCGCTAATGGCGCTGGTCGGGGCATGCGAAACGCATCCCGCCAGCAGCACGCAGGAGAGGGATAAGCGAATTCTTTTAGCGCAAAACACCGCGTTAATGGCGCGGGAAAAGACGTGTGACATACTCACCAGACTTAGATTCATTTCAGTGATTTTTCCGACTCAAGCGGTAGTTCGATGCGAAAACAGACATCGGTACGGTCGTCAGTGACAAGATTGAGCTCTCCCTGCATACGGCGGATGCAGTCGCGGGCAATACTCAGCCCCAGACCACTCCCCTTAACCGCCCCTTTTCGTTGATGACTCCCCTGGAAAAACGGTTCGAAGATCATCTTTTTTTCGTCATTCGGGATCGGGCTTCCGGTGTTAGCCACGTCAATAAAGACCCGCGAGCCGTGCGTGAAACTGCGGATATAAATGGTACCGGATTCAATACCATAGTGCACCGCATTGGAATAAAGATTATCCAGCACGCTCATCAGCAGCATCGGCTCGGCAAAACAAACGGGAGCCGCGAGCGCCAGTTCAGTATGCATCATTTTAGCGCGGGCAGGCAGGCTGTGAGCGGAGAGCACCATATCCACCAGCGGCGCCAGTTCTACCGTCTCCAGCTCGGGCGCACCGTCTGCCAGTTTACGGTTGTAGTCGAGCAGTTGCTCGATCAGTTTTTGCAGATTGCGGCTGCTGTCATCAAGGATTTCGACAATCTCCCGCTGTTCGGTGGTCAGCGGACCGGCGACCTGGTCGGCCAGCAGTTCGGTGCCTTCACGCATGCTGGCCAGCGGGGTTTTGAGTTCATGGGAGATATGGCGCAGGAACTGGTGGCGCTGGGACTCCAGCCACGCCAGCCGCTCTGAGAGCCAGATGATCCTCTGCCCGACCGAGCGCAGCTCGCGCGGCCCGGTAAAGGCGACGGTATTGCCAAGCGTTCGCCCCTCCCCCAGCCGGTTGATCATCTGCTCGATGCCCTTCACCGGGCCGATGATCATGCGGGTAAACAGCAGCACTAAACCAAGGCTGACCAAAAAGAGCACCAGCGCCTGCCAGCCGAAGAACTGGCCGCGCTCGGCAATCTCCTGCTGAAGCTGCTGCCCGCGTGAGAAGATCACCGACCGGGTGGCCTGCACCATCTCGGTGTTGGCGTTGGCAAAGGATTCCAGCCGCAGCGCGGCCTGGGCATCAGGGCCGCTGTTGTGACACTGCAGCTGCGCCAGCGCATTAATATCCTGACGCAGGGCCTGGTAGAGCTTATCGTCCGGCAGCACGCCGGCGTGCGCGTCGAGCATTTCGCTGTAGCGTTTACGTTGATTCTGATACACCCGCTCCAGCGTCCGGTCGTCGAGCACGCAGTACTGGCGGTAGCTGCGTTCCATCTCCAGCGCCGCATTGGTCATCGCCTCACTGCGTCGGGCATCAATCAGCGTGGTGCGGTTGGTCAGTGCCGCCTGGGCGCTGAGCGCGTTCAGGCTCTGCCATGCCTGCCACGCCAGCACCAGCAGCGGGAGCAGGATCAGCAGAAAAGCCATCATGACTAACTGTCGTAACGAGCGAGGGAAAACTGACCAGCGTTTCAACGCATTACTCTCTGTCGCAGGGGGGCGTGTAGGAGGATGCTAACTGGACAATACGTTAGATACAACAAAGCCGGGTGAAAACCCGGCTTTGTTGTGAAATGAGGCGGTGCCTAACTCGACGTTTCGCCCGGAGGTCTGATAAAGCAAAGCAATAATCAGTAGTTGGACGGCAGGCACCTTTTTGTGCGTCATTCGAAGTTTATGTAGCACGTCCCGAAGGGGCTGACATAAGAGGGTGAATGAGCCACTGGGTATTATTATGCAACAGATGTGCCACAATGCAAATATAAATTTTAAACATCTGAAATATAAAGACATTTAATGAAATGATTGCCCGCGTGTTTCGGTACGGTTTTCAGGCGATCTGTCGCTAATTAGCAACACGCTGGCAGGGTTATTCTAAGAACCAGTAAAATCAATAACTTAAATGTCGCCATTTGGCGACATCGTGTTATAGGGTTTGTCGTAAATATGCGACACCGAGGTGTTGCCGGCCCGGTAAGCGAAGCGCCACCGGGCACAGCGGTGATGCTTAACCCAACTGCTTACGCGCGTTGCGGAAGATACGCATCCATGGGCTATCCTCACCCCAGTTTTCCGGGTGCCAGGAGTTGCTGACGGTACGGAACACGCGCTCAGGGTGCGGCATCATTACCGTTACGCGACCGCTTTCGCTGGTCACGGCGGTGATCCCATTTGCCGAGCCGTTCGGGTTCGCCGGGTAGGTTTGCGTCACTTTGCCGAAGTTATCGACAAAGCGCAGCGCCACCAGACCTTTGCTCTCCAGCTCTGCCAGATGGGCAGCGTTACGCACTTCAACCTGCCCTTCACCGTGGGAAACCGCGATTGGCATCTGCGAGCCCACCATTCCCTGCAGCAGCAGAGACGGGCTTTGCGTCACTTCGACCAGGCTGAAACGCGCTTCGAAGCGATCGGACTGGTTACGCACAAAGCGTGGCCAGGCTTCACTGCCTGGGATCAGCTCGCGCAGGTTCGACATCATCTGGCAGCCGTTACACACGCCCAACGCCAGGGTCTGCGGACGGTGGAAGAAGGTTTCGAACTCATCGCGCACGCGGTCGTTGAAGAGGATAGACTTCGCCCAGCCCTCGCCCGCGCCCAGCACGTCGCCGTAAGAGAAACCGCCGCACGCCACCAGCGCCTGGAAGCTATCCAGACCGGTACGCCCCGCCAGCAGGTCACTCATGTGCACGTCGATAGCATCAAAGCCCGCGCGGTGGAAGGCTGCCGCCATCTCCACGTGCGAGTTAACGCCCTGCTCACGCAGAACCGCCACTTTCGGACGCGCGCCCCTCGCGATGTACGGCGCGGCTACGTCTTCATTGATGTCGAACGAGAGCTTCACGTTCAGACCCGGATCGTTATCGTTGGCTTTCGCCTCGTGCTCCTGGTCGGCGCACGTCGGGTTATCACGCAGACGCTGCATCTGCCAGGTGGTTTCTGCCCACCACATACGCAGCGTGGCGCGGCTTTCGGCAAACACTGTCTGACCGTTGGATTCGATAACAAAACGATCCCCGGTCACCGCTTTACCCAGATAGTGCACGCAGTCGCCGAGGCCGTGTTGCGCCAGCAGCGCTTCAACCGCCTCGCGATCGGCCGCACGCACCTGAATCACCGCACCCAGTTCTTCATTAAACAGCGCGGCCAGACGATCGTCGCCCAGCGTAGCGATGTTCGCTTCCACGCCACAGTGGCCGGTAAAGGCCATCTCCGCCAGCGTTACCAGCAGGCCGCCATCGGAACGGTCGTGATAGGCCAGCAGTTTGCGTTGTGCAACCAGCGCCTGGATGGCGTCGTAGAAGCCTTTCAGTTGCGCTACGTCGCGCACGTCGGCTGCCGTATCGCCCAGCTGACGGTAAACCTGCGCCAGCGCGGTTGCGCCCAGCGCGTTGTGCCCTTTGCCTAAATCGATCAGCAGCAGGGCGTTATCTTCCGTAGAAAGTTGCGGGGTGATGGTGTGACGCACATCGTCCACGCGGGCAAAGGCGGTGATCACCAGCGACAGCGGAGAGGTCATCTCGCGCTGCTCGGCGCCTTCTTGCCAGCGGGTTTTCATCGACATCGAGTCTTTACCCACCGGAATGGTCAGACCCAGCGCTGGACACAGTTCTTCGCCCACCGCTTTAACCGCTTCATACAGCCCGGCGTCTTCGCCCGGGTGACCGGCTGCGGCCATCCAGTTCGCGGACAGTTTGATGCGTTTGATGTCACCAATCTGAGTAGCGGCAATGTTGGTCAGCGCTTCACCGACCGCCAGACGGGCGGAGGCTGCAAAGTCCAGCAACGCAACCGGGGAGCGTTCGCCCAGCGACATCGCTTCACCGTAGTAGCTGTCGAGGCTGGCGGTGGTCACCGCGCAGTTCGCCACCGGGATCTGCCACGGGCCAACCATCTGATCGCGGGCGACCATACCGGTTACGGTGCGGTCACCGATGGTGACGAGGAAGGTTTTTTCCGCCACGGCAGGCAAATGGAGCACGCGGTTGACCGCGTCGGCCACGGTGACACCCTGCAGGTCGAGGGCTTTGCCACTGGCCTTGCGGGTTTGTACGTCGCGGGTCATCTTCGGCGTTTTGCCCAGCAGCACATCCAGCGGCAGGTCAATCGGCTGGTTGTCGAAATGGGTGTCGCTTAAGGAGAGGTGCATCTCTTCGGTGGCTTCACCGATCACCGCGTACGGCGCACGCTCGCGGCGGCACAGCTCATCAAACAGCGGCAGTTGATCCGGGGCGACGGCCAGCACGTAGCGTTCCTGGGATTCGTTACACCAGATTTCCAGCGGGCTCATCCCTGGCTCATCGCTCAGGATGTCACGCAGGTTGAAACGACCACCACGATTACCGTCGCTCACCAGCTCCGGCATGGCGTTAGACAGGCCGCCCGCGCCGACATCGTGAATAAACAGGATCGGGTTGGCTTCACCCAGCTGCCAGCAGCGGTCGATCACTTCCTGGCAGCGGCGTTCCATTTCCGGGTTATCGCGCTGCACCGAGGCAAAATCGAGGTCGGCGTCAGACTGGCCAGAGGCCATCGACGAGGCCGCCCCGCCACCCAAGCCGATATTCATCGCCGGGCCGCCGAGGACGATCAGCTTCGCGCCGACCACGATCTCGCCTTTCTGCACATGATCGGCGCGGATGTTGCCGATCCCGCCAGCCAGCATGATCGGTTTGTGGTAGCCGCGCAGCTCTTCGCCGTTGTGGCTCTCGACTTTCTCTTCGTAGGTACGGAAGTAGCCCGTCAGCGCCGGACGACCAAATTCGTTATTGAATGCTGCGCCGCCTAGCGGGCCGTCAGTCATGATGTCGAGTGCGGTAACAATGCGATCCGGCTTGCCGAAATCTTCTTCCCACGGCTGTTCAAAGCCCGGAATACGCAGGTTAGAGACCGAGAAGCCCACCAGACCGGCTTTCGGTTTTGCCCCGCGTCCGGTGGCGCCTTCGTCACGAATTTCGCCGCCTGAACCGGTCGCCGCACCCGGCCATGGGGAGATCGCCGTCGGGTGGTTATGGGTTTCAACCTTCATCAGGATGTGTGCTGCTTCCTGATGGAAATCATAGCGCCCTGCTTCGCGATCGGCGAAGAAGCGGCCCACCTCGGAACCTTCCATCACCGCGGCGTTGTCTTTATAGGCAGACAGCACGTGGTCAGGGGTCTTTTCCATGGTGTTCTTGATCATTTTGAACAGCGACTTAGGCTGTTGCTCGCCGTCGATAATCCAGTCGGCGTTAAAAATTTTGTGGCGGCAGTGTTCAGAGTTTGCCTGCGCGAACATATACAGTTCGATGTCGTTCGGATTGCGGTTGAGCTTCACAAACGCATCCTGCAGGTAATCAATTTCATCGTCTGCCAGCGCCAGACCTAAACGCAGGTTGGCGTCGATCAGCGCCTGACGGCCTTCACCCAGCAGATCTACGCTCTGCACCGGCGCAGGCTGGTGGTGAGAGAACAGCTTTTGCGCATCATCCAGAGAGGCAAACACGCTCTCCATCATGCGGTCGTGCAGTTCGCTCGCCACAACCGCCCACTGTGCGTCAGTCAGAGTGGAGGCTTCAACGTAATAGGCGACGCCGCGCTCAAGACGGCTCACCTGGCTCAGGCCACAGTTGCGGGCGATGTCGGTTGCTTTAGAAGACCAGGGGGAGATGGTGCCCGGGCGAGGCGTAACCAGCAGGAGTTTACCGTTCGGGGTATGGCTGCTCAGGCTTGGGCCGTATTTCAGCAGGCGTTCAAGTCGGGTCAGCTCCTCTGCCGTTAAGGGAGCGCTCAGGTCAGCAAAATGGACATACTCAGCGTAAATATTGCTTACCGGGAGGTCGGCCGCCTGGAAACGTGCCAGCAGTTTGTTGATACGGAAGGCAGACAGTGCAGGCGAACCACGCAGAATTTCCATCATAAGTCTCTCGTCTTCGAAGCGCCGGAGGCGCTTACAGTGTGCGCAAGGGGGAAAACGGGCGTCATTATAGTGGATCCTGAGCGCCGACGAAACCGTTTGCGTCGTAATAAAATCGATGCATTTTTTTAACCATCGGTGTTGCCTTTCCCGCTAATAAGTTGCCAAGTGACGTAACTTTGCGCAAAATGCCGCGAAATCTTTGGCAATACTTGTTTTTACTATGGCCAGTACAGAGCGAACCAACACACAGCACATAGAATTAACTTATTGAAAAAATTAAAGATTAATTACCTTTTTATTGGCATTGTCACGTTGCTGCTGGCAGCGGCGTTATGGCCTTCCATACCCTGGTTCGGTAAAGCCGATAACCGCATCGCCGCCATCCAGGCGCGGGGGGAGCTGCGCGTCAGTACCCTCACCTCGCCACTGATCTATACCGCCATTAACGACAAAGTGATTGGGCTGGATTACGAACTGGCGCAGCAGTTTGCCGACTATCTGGGCGTGAAGCTCAAAATCACCGTGCGCCAGAACATCAGCCAGCTGTTTGACGACCTGGATCATAACGAGGCCGACATGCTGGCCGCCGGTCTGGTCTATAACAGCGAGCGCAGCAAAAACTATCAGCCGGGCCCAACCTATTACTCAGTTTCTCAGCAACTGGTTTATCGCGTAGGCAGCCTGCGCCCGCGCACGCTGGCGGCCCTTAATGCGGAAAATCTCACCGTCGCCCCCGGGCACGTGGTGATTGACGATCTGCGCACGCTGAAAGAGAAAAAATACCCCAACCTTGGCTGGACGGTCGACGAGAAGCTCGGCACCACCGAACTGCTGGAGCAGGTAAAGGACGGCAAGTTGCCTTATACCATTGCCGACTCGGTCGCGATCAGCCTGTATCAGCGTGTCCACCCGGAGCTGGCGGTGGCGCTGGATGTCACCGACGAGCAACCGGTGACCTGGTTCAGCCGACTGGACGACGACCAGACCCTGTCTGCGGCAATGCTCGATTTCTTCAACGGTATGAATGAAGACGGCACCCTGGCGCGGCTGGAAGAGAAGTATCTCGGCCACGGCGGTGGCTTTGATTATGTCGATACCCGCAGCTTCCTGCGGGCAGTGGATAATGTCCTGCCGGATCTGCAGCCGCTGTTTGAGAAGTACGCCCAGGAGATTGACTGGCGTTTACTGGCGGCTATCTCGTATCAGGAATCCCACTGGGATGCGCAAGCCACCTCGCCTACCGGCGTGCGCGGCCTGATGATGCTGACTAAAAACACCGCCCAGAGCCTGGGGCTGACCGACCGTACCGATGCCGAACAAAGCATCAGCGGCGGCGCGCGTTATCTGCAGGATATGATGGATAAGGTTCCGGAGACGGTGCCGGAAGAGGAGCGGATCTGGTTTGCACTGGCGGCATACAACATGGGCTATGCCCACATGATTGACGCCCGCGCCCTGACGGCGAAAACCAAAGGCAATCCCGACAGCTGGTCAGATGTCAAACAGCGCCTGCCGCTGCTGAGCCAGAAGCCGTATTACAACAAGCTGACCTACGGCTACGCACGGGGTCACGAGGCTTACGCCTACGTGGAAAATATTCGTAAATATCAGATAAGCCTGGTCGGCTATCTGATGGAGAAAGAGAAAAAGGCGATGGCGGCAGAGCAGCTGGCACAAAGTTACCCGGTGGTGGCGCCGAAAGAGCTTACTCGCCCGATAACGCCAATCCTGCCTTTTGTTGCTTTTTCTGCTGACGCCGCATTCGAAAGAAGTCACTTAGCATCGCCGAACACGCTGGTGCCAGTACCTCCCCAATAACATTCACCTGGTGGTTCATGCCGGGATGTCTGAGCACGTCCAGCAGTGAACCTGCCGCACCGGTTTTTTCATCCCGCGCGCCGTAAACCAGCGACCCGATCCGGCTGTGGACCATTGCGCCGGAACACATCACGCAAGGCTCAAGGGTGACATACAGGGTGGTATCCAGCAGACGGTAGTTTTGCAGCACCAGTCCGCCCTGGCGCAGGGCCATGATTTCGGCGTGGGCAGTGGGATCGTGACGGCCAATCGGACGGTTCCAGCCTTCGCCAATCACCTGATTATTGTGCACCAGTACGGCACCAACGGGCACTTCGCCCTCATCCCAGGCGCGTTTAGCAAGCTGGAGTGCATGGTGCATCCAGTATTCATGATTGTGTTCGAGGTCGGACAACGCTGATTACTCCAGTCTGAAAAGCGGGCGCATTATACACACCCGCTATACATAATCACAAAATCATTCCAGTTGCTGAAGTTCGCCGAGCGGCGTGACCCGCCAGCGATGCTGGCAGAAGTAGAGCAGCGGGTTATCCTGCTTGCTGTCGCTGTAGCCGCTGTACAGCCGCAGCGGAGTGCCGATTTGTTTCTCCAGTTGCACCACTTTCTCATGCCCGAGGCAGCGCAGGGTCAGCACCCATCCGCCGTATGCGCGCCCCATCTGGGTAGCAATAAGATTGACCCGTGGCAGCCAGGGCGTATCGAAATAGACCTGCTCGACCAGCGACTGCGGCGAGCCGGTAATCAGCCAGATGTCGGCATCGTTGGCGTTGAGGTAGTTGGTCAGCCGCTCCTGCACCACCGGAAACGCGGTAACGTGCCCGCGAAACCAGCTGGCAAAATCCTTCTCAAGCTGTTTGAGCCGCGCGTCGCTGTGGCCAAAGGTACATCCCCACAGCAGCAGGCTCATCGGCCAGCGAGCGGCGCGCCCTTTGATCAGCAGCGCCACGCCCACTATCGGCAGAAGGGGCAACACGAGCAACGCATTTAAGGGTTGTCGGCGCAGCAAGTAGCGCATAAAGGTGCCGAACATATCCTGCTGATGCAGCGTTCCGTCTAAATCAAAAAATACAACGCGACGCTCGTGATTAACCAAACCTTACTCCTCTGGATCGTTGAACCCTAACAGCCAGGTAAACAGGAACCCGGCGATAACTGCTACCAAATAGCCTAACAGATAGAGCATGACTTTTCCGGTGACGATGGTTAATGCCAGCGGCAAACCGGAAATCCCGAAGGTAATGACCGTTGCCACTTTCCAGTAGCTGATCAGCGCTCCACCCACTGCGCCCCCCAGGCAGGCACCGATAAACGGCTTGCCCAGCGGCAGCGTGACGCCAAAAATCAGCGGCTCGCCAATCCCCAACAAACCCACCGGCAGCGCGCCCTTTATCACCTTTTTCAGGCGTTGATTACGGGTTTTCATCAGCACCGCAATGGCCGCCCCGACCTGCCCAACTCCCGCCATCGACAGGATCGGCAGCAGCGCATTGTAGCCGTGTGCCTGCACCAGCTCCACGTGGATCGGCACCAGCCCCTGGTGTAATCCGGTCAATACCAGCGGCAGGAAGGTCCCCGCCAGCACCGCCCCCACCAGGAAGCCGCCGCGATCGATAGCCCAGGAAGCGCCGTGGGCGATGGATTCAGAAATCACGCCGCCCAGCGGCTGCAGGGCAATGATTGCCACGCTGCCGGTGATTAAGGTGGTCAACAGCGGATTAAGGATCAGCTCCAGCGAGCCCGGCAGAGCATTGCGCAGCTTTTTCTCGATCCAGCACATCAGCACCACCACCAGCAGGACGGCGATCACCCCGCCGCGCCCCGGCTGCAGCGCTTCACCAAACAGGGTGATTTGCGCCAGCTGCGGGCTGGAAAGGATCCCTGCCATCACCCCACCCATTGCCAGCGATCCACCAAACACTTTGGCGGTATTGACCCCCACCAGAATGTTCATGATGGCAAACACCGCGCTGCCAAAAATGCCGAGGATCCCCAGCAGGTTTGGATAGTGGGTCGCAAAGTCGCCGACAATGTCCGGGCGTTTAAGAATGTTAATAATGCCAGTGATCAGCCCCGAAGCGATAAAGGCCGGGATCAGCGGAATAAACACGTTCGCCAGCTGGCGCAACGCGTCGCTCATCGGCGCTTTATATTTGGCCTTGGCCTGCGCTTTGGTGCGATCGGCGTCATCAACCACCGCGCCGCCCATCAGCGAGCGCATGGCATCCACCACCTGCGCGGCTTTGCCGGGGCCGACAATGAGCTGGTGCTGCGCCCCCTGCTTTACATAGCCACTGATGCCGGGCAGTTTTTTGAGCCGCGTCAGATCGAGCTTGTCATCATCCTGGACTTCAACGCGTACCCGCGTCATGCAGTTTTCCAGACGCAGAATATTGTGCTCCCCGCCGATACCAGCAAGAATATCGCTGGCGAGCGCCACTGTTTTTTCCATACACGCCTCTTTAGTTTTCTAATGCTGCCCGTAAGAATCCCTGATGCGCATCGAGTTTTGCCCGCGCTGCGGCGGCATCGAGCCCGCTGAGAATCATCAAAATGGCCGGTTTGACGTCATACCCGGTCTGCTGAAGTACCGCTTCGGCTTCTTCACGCGCCGCGCCAGTGGCCTCAACCACCATCCGGCACGCCCGGTCGACAAGCTTCACGTTGGTGGCTTTCATGTCCACCATCAGGTTCTGATACACCTTGCCAAATTTCACCATTGCCCCGGTGGAGATCATGTTCAGCACCAGCTTCTGCGCGGTGCCGGATTTCATGCGCGTTGATCCGGTCAGGGCTTCTGGCCCTACGACCGGGGAGATAGCAATCGCCGCAACCTGGGCGATTGGCGAGCCCGGATTACAGGAGATCGCCACCGTGGTACAGCCGGTCAGGTTGGCATACTCCAGCCCGCCAATCACATACGGCGTGCGGCCGGAGGCGGCGAGCCCCACCACCAGATCGACAGCGGTCAGGTTGAGGGCCTTCAGGTCATCTTCGCCAAGCTGTTTGCTGTCCTCAGCCCCTTCTACCGCTTTCAGCAGCGCGCCGGGACCGCCGGCAATCAGGCCGATCACCAGACCGTGTGGCACGCCGAAGGTCGGCGGGCATTCTGAGGCATCCAGCACCCCGAGACGTCCGCTGGTTCCCGCTCCCATGTAAATGATCCGCCCGCCCGCTTTCAGCGCGACAGCGGCGGCATCCACGGCTTTGGCCACTTCAGGCAATGTCTCTTTTACTGCCTGCGCGACCAGCGTATCCTGCTGATTAAAACGAGTAACAAGGTCAAGCGTGGAAAGCGCGTCCAGATCCAGTGTTTGTGGGTTGCGGGATTCTGAAACGAGTGAGCCGAGATTCATCTTTTGTACCTCAAGAATTTTTAATTCATAATAGTCACACTATAATGGAATATAAAATTCATTCAGGCGAGAAGAATTCGCAATTGCTGTAGTCATCACATTTCGCCAGGAGTACGCATGAACTGTTTAATTCGGATCCGCCAGCGCTATGCGGGTCTTGCCCAGAGCGACAAAAAGCTGGCGGATTTTTTGCTCTCCCAGCCCGATCGCGCGCGCCACTTAAGCTCGCAGCAGCTGGCCAGCGAAGCGGGCGTTAGCCAGTCCAGCGTGGTTAAATTTGCCCAAAAGATGGGGTTTAAAGGCTTTCCGGCGCTGAAACTTGCGATCAGCGAAGCGCTGGCCAGTAACCCTAACCCGCAGTCGATGCCGGTGCATAATCAGATCCGTGGCGATGACCCGATGCGCCTCGTCGGCGAGAAGCTGATCAAAGAGAAGGTCGCGGCGATGCACGCCACGCTGGACGTTAACAGCGAAGAGAAGCTGCTCGAAAGCGTTGGCATGCTGCGCGCGGCGCGGCGGGTGATCCTGACCGGGATTGGTGCCTCCGGGCTGGTGGCGCGTAATTTTGGCTGGAAGTTGAATAAAATTGGCCTGATCGCCATTGCTGAGCAGGACATGCACGCCCTGCTGGCGACGGTCCAGGCGATGGCACCCGACGATCTGCTGCTGGCCATCTCCTACTCCGGTGAACGACGGGAGATCAATCTCGCCGCCGATGAGGCGCTGCGCGTAGGCGGCAAAATTCTGGCGATCACTGGTTTTACTCCCAATGCCCTGCAGCAGCGTGCGACGCGCTGTCTGTACACCATCGCCGAGGAGCAGGCCACCCGCAGCGCAGCGATTTCATCCACCAGCGCACAGATGCTGCTGACCGACCTGCTGTTTATGGCGCTGGTTCAGCAGGATCTGGAGCATGCCCCGGAGCGTATTCGCCACAGTGAGGCGCTGGTAAAAAAACTGGTTTGAGCAGGGTATGAGAGTATAATGCCCGCCCTGTTAGTAATGTTTCTGAGAATTTCCTGATGGCGCTGTTAATTACCAAAAAATGCATCAATTGCGATATGTGCGAGCCCGAATGCCCTAACCAGGCCATCTCGATGGGTGACGACATTTATGAGATTAACAGCGACCTCTGCACCGAATGCGTCGGCCATTATGAAACACCGACCTGCCAGAAGGTGTGCCCGATCCCCAATACGATCCTGAAAGACCCGGCACGTCCTGAATCCGACGAGCAGCTGTGGGATAAGTTTGTCCTGATGCACCACGCGGACAAAATCTAACTTTCGATAATCACCGTCGCGCAGGCGTAATGACGTTCATCCGCCAGCGTCACGTGCATGTGCGCCACGCCCAGCTTTTCTGCCAGTTTTAACGCCTCGCCCCACAGACGCAGCCGCGGCTTGCCCAGCTCATCGTTAAACACTTCGAACTGATTAAACGCCAGACCGTTGCGGATCCCGGTGCCGAAGGCTTTGGCCGCCGCTTCTTTGACGGCAAAACGTTTGGCAAGAAAACGCACCGGCTGCTGGTGCGTTTCCCAGATGGCCCATTCGTTATCGCTGAGCACCCGTCGCGCCAGGCGATCGCCGCTGCGGGAAATCACCGCTTCGATACGGGTGATTTCAACGATATCGGTTCCTAAGCCAAGGATGGCCATTACTTGCGCGCTTCCAGCATCAGGCGCTTCATCTCGGCAACGGCTTCTTTCAGTCCGCTCATCACCGCACGACCGATAATCGCGTGACCAATGTTCAGCTCGTGCATTTCCGGGATCGCCGCAATGGCTTTGACGTTATGGTAAGTCAGTCCGTGACCGGCGTTGACCTTCAGGCCAAGGCCCGCCGCATAGGTTGCGGCTTTGGCGATGCGCGCCAGTTCTTTGGCCTGAGCGGCTTCGTCTTCAGCATCGGCATAGCAGCCGGTATGAATTTCAATGTATGGCGCGCCCGCGTCCGCAGCGGCTTTAATCTGCGCATCGTCAGCATCAATGAACAGCGACACCAGAATACCGGCATCGGCCAGACGTTTGCAGGCATCGCGCATTTTGTCCAGTTGCCCGGCGACATCCAGCCCGCCTTCGGTGGTCACTTCCTGACGTTTTTCCGGCACCAGGCAGCAGAAATGCGGCTTCGTCTCAACGGCAATCGCCAGCATCTCTTCGGTAACCGCCATCTCCAGGTTCATGCGCGTATCCAGCGTCTGACGCAGCACGCGCACGTCACGGTCGGTGATGTGACGGCGATCTTCACGCAGATGCACGGTAATGCCGTCTGCACCCGCCTGCTCGGCGATAAATGCCGCCTGAACCGGGTCAGGATACGCGGTGCCGCGCGCATTGCGCAGCGTGGCGATGTGGTCAATGTTGATGCCTAACAGTAATTCAGCCATGACAATCCTCGGTTTTCTTTTCGTTCGTTAACGCTTCGGCAAAAACTGCCGGAATAATTCTCGGCTCTTTAAGGGCTTGCCACCAAGATACGGCTTGAGCGCAATGCGGGTAAAGCGTTTTGCCGCCCGCAGCGTGCTGGCATCAGGAAATTCGCGTTCCGCCAGCGCCCGGAGATCCCGTCCGGTAAACGTGCTGTTATCGATGACAATGCTCGCGATAAACCCTTTCTCTTCGCGATAGCGGTAGGTCATGGTGTCATCCACAAGATCACCGCTGCCCGCACAGTGCAGAAAATCCACGCCGTATCCCAGATGCCCGAGCAGCGCCAGCTCAAAGCGGCGTAGCGCAGGCTCCGGCGAGCCGGTGCTGCCTGCAAGCGCCTGGATACAGTACAGATAGTCGAAAAAGAGTTCAGAAAAGCGGGTCTCATGTTCCAGTACGCGCGAGACAAGCTCGTTCACATACAGACCGCTATACAGCGTAATACCAGAGAGGGGGAGCGCCAGAGAGACGGCTTCAGCACTGCGCAGAGTTTTGACTTCTCCGCGTCCGCCAAAACGCACCAGCAGGGGTGTGAAGGGTTGCAGAGCGCCCTTCAGGTTCGAACGTTTGGAACGTGCGCCTTTAGCAACAAGGCGCACGCGACCGGATTCTTCCGTGAAGACGTCCAGCATCAGGCTGGTTTCGCTCCACGGACGACTATGCAGGACGAATGCGCGCTGCCAGCCTTCCACGTTTACGTGGCTTAGACGTCGTCGCCGTAACCCAGACTGCGCAGTGCGCGCTCGTCATCGGCCCAGCCAGATTTCACCTTCACCCACAGTTCAAGGTGAACCGGGGCTTCAAACATCTCCTGCATGTCCTTACGGGCTTCGATACCGATGGTTTTGATTTTGGCGCCTTTGTTGCCAATAACCATCTTCTTCTGCCCTTCGCGCTCAACGAGGATCAACCCGTTGATGTCGTACCCACCGCGCTCGTTGGTCTGGAAACGCTCGATTTCCACGGTAACGGAGTACGGCAGCTCAGCGCCAAGGAAACGCATCAGCTTTTCACGGATGATTTCAGACGCCATAAAGCGCTGAGAACGGTCAGTGATGTAATCTTCCGGGAAGTGATGAATCGCTTCCGGCAGATGCTTACGCACGATGCCCGCGAGGGTATCCACGTTCATCCCGGTTTCCGCAGACATCGGGACGATATCGAGGAAGTTCATCTGGGTTGCCAGGAACTGCAGGTGCGGCAGCAGATCGGCTTTTTCCTGTACGTTGTCCACTTTGTTGACCGCGAGGATCACCGGGGCTTTGCCGTCACGCAGCTTGTTCAGCACCATCTCGTCGTCCGCCGTCCAGCGGGTGCCTTCGACCACGAAGATAATCAGCTCAACGTCACCGATAGAGCTGCTCGCCGCTTTATTCATCAGGCGGTTGATGGCACGTTTTTCTTCGATGTGCAGGCCCGGGGTATCAACATAAATGGCCTGATACTCACCTTCGGTATGAATACCGACAATGCGGTGACGCGTGGTCTGCGCCTTGCGAGAGGTGATGGAAATTTTCTGACCCAGCAGATTATTCAGCAGGGTGGATTTGCCAACGTTCGGGCGTCCGACGATGGCGATAAAACCGCAGTAACTTTTTTCTTCGCTCATTCCAGCTCCAGTATTTTCAACGCCTGTTCGGCGGCAGCCTGTTCAGCCTTACGACGGCTTGAACCTGTGCCAACCACCGGTTCACTCAGGCCGCTAACCTGGCAATGGATGGTAAATTCTTGATCGTGTGCTTCGCCACGAACCTGCACCACCAGATACGATGGCAGCGGCAGATGGCGACCCTGCAGGTACTCCTGCAAACGGGTCTTTGGATCTTTCTGTTTATCGCCGGGACTGATTTCATCCAGACGCGACTGATACCAGTTCAGGATCAGCTGTTCAACCGTCTGGATGCCGCTGTCGAGGAAAACACCGCCGATCAGTGCTTCGACCGTATCCGCGAGAATAGATTCACGACGGAAACCGCCGCTTTTCAGTTCGCCAGGACCGAGTCGCAGACATTCACCCAGTTCAAATTCGCGAGCAATCTCAGCAAGCGTATTGCCACGAACCAGCGTTGCACGCATGCGGCTCATATCACCTTCGTCCACCCGCGGGAAACGATGATAAAGCGCATTGGCAATAACGTAACTCAATATGGAGTCGCCCAGAAACTCGAGACGCTCGTTGTGTTTGCTGCTGGCACTGCGGTGGGTTAATGCCTGTTGCAACAACTCCTGATGCTGAAAAGTGTAGCCCAGCTTTCGTTGAAGCCGATTTATTACGATGGGGTTCATGCGATACCAATAAATGAATGCGTCAAAAATGCAGCACACGAAACCGTCCTGAGATAGCCAACGCGGTTTCGTGTGCCGTGGCACTGAGTCAGCGCCAACCTTAAACTTCGGGGGAATATTCTATACGCAACGACAAGGGTTGTCGTTAGTCTCCAGGCATTTATCCGTTAAATAATTAACGTAGCCTCCCATAAAGGAGGCTACGTATTCATTTATCAGCAATTAATGGATGCCGCCAATACGATTTAAGCGTACGCCGGTCGGCCACTCGCCTTCCTGTTTCTCAAAACTCATCCAGATAGCGGTCGCTTTGCCCACCAGATTCGCTTCCGGCACAAAGCCCCAGTAACGGCTGTCCGCGCTATTATCGCGGTTATCACCCATCATGAAGTAATGTCCCGGTGGCACAATCCAGGTCGCCAGCTGCTGGCCTGGCTGCTGATAGTACATACCCAACTGATCCTGGGCGATCGAGACGGTCAGAATACGGTGGGTCACATCACCCAGCGTCTCTTTACGCTCGCTGAGACGGATCCCGTTCTCTTTGCTCTCGCCTTTCGGCAGCTGGAAGAAACCGCTGGTCGCTTCGCCACCGTTACGACGGGCAAAGGTCTGCACAAAATCGCTTGGTTCAACGCCGGAATAGGTCACCGCTAACGCGCTGCCACAGGCGGTACCCGAACTGCAACCTGGCTGAACCGTCACTTCTTTGGATACGGGGTTATAAGTCACTTTATCGCCCGGTACGCCGACGGTGCGTTTGATGTAGTCCAGACGCGGATCGTCCGGATACTTAAACACCACAATGTCACCGCGCTTCGGATGGCCGGTTTCGATCAGCGTTTTCTGGTAGATCGGATCTTTAATGCCGTAGGCAAACTTCTCCACCAGAATAAAATCACCGATCAGCAGCGTTGGCATCATCGAACCGGATGGGATCTGGAAAGGTTCATAGATGAACGAACGTACCACCAGCACAATAGCCAGCACCGGAAAGACCGAAGCACCCGTTTCCAGCCAGCCTGGTTTCGGGCTAACTTTTTTCAGGGTTTTCGGATCTAACTGGTCGCCAGTGGCCGCCTGTGCGGCAGCCTGACGTTCGCGACGTTTCGGTGCAAAAATAAACTTATCCAGACACCACAACAGCCCCGTCACCAGTGTGGCAATCACCAGGATCAGGGCAAACTTGTTCGCCATGCCAACTCCTTAAGAATTATTTTCCGTCTTTACCCACGTGCAGAATGGCGAGGAACGCTTCCTGCGGCAGCTCGACGTTACCGACCTGCTTCATACGTTTCTTACCGTCTTTCTGCTTCTGGAGCAGCTTTTTCTTACGGCTGACGTCACCGCCATAGCATTTCGCCAGAACGTTTTTACGCAGCTGTTTGACCGTTGCGCGGGCGATAATGTGGTTACCAATAGCAGCCTGAATCGCGATATCGAACTGCTGACGTGGGATGAGTTCTTTCATCTTTTCCACCAGTTCACGGCCGCGATACGGTGCGTTATCGTTGTGGGTGATCAACGCCAGCGCATCAACACGCTCGCTGTTAATCAGCACATCCACACGTACCATGTTAGATGCCTGGAAACGTTTGAAGTTGTAGTCCAGCGATGCATAACCGCGCGACGTTGACTTCAGGCGATCGAAGAAGTCGAGTACCACTTCCGCCATTGGGATTTCATAGGTCAACGCCACCTGATTTCCGTGATAGACCATGTTGGTCTGCACACCACGTTTTTCGATACACAGGGTAATAACGTTGCCTAAGAATTCTTGCGGCAGCAGCATGTGACACTCCGCGATAGGCTCGCGCAGTTCAGCAATGTTGTTCAGCGGTGGCAGCTTGGACGGGCTGTCGACGTAGATAGTCTCTTTGGAGGTGGTCTCTACTTCGTAAACTACCGTCGGTGCCGTGGTGATCAGATCCAGATCGTATTCACGTTCCAGACGCTCCTGGATGATCTCCATGTGCAACAGGCCAAGGAAGCCACAGCGGAAGCCGAAGCCCAGCGCCGTTGAGCTTTCTGGCTCATAGAACAGAGAGGCATCGTTCAGGCTCAGTTTGCCGAGTGCGTCACGGAAGTTCTCGTAATCGTCGGAGCTCACCGGGAACAGACCCGCGTAAACCTGCGGCTTCACTTTTTTAAAGCCTGGCAGTGCTTTATCTGCCGGGTTACGTGCCTGGGTCAGGGTATCGCCAACCGGCGCGCCCAGAATGTCTTTGATTGCACACACCAGCCAGCCAACCTCACCGCACTTCAGTTCGGTACGGTCAACCTGCTTCGGCGTGAAGATCCCCAGGCGATCGGCGTTATAGACCTGACCGGTACTCATAACCTTGATCTTATCGCCTTTACGCATGGTGCCGTTTTTAATACGCACCAGCGAGACAACGCCCAGATAGTTATCGAACCAGGAGTCGATGATCAGCGCCTGCAGCGGGCCATCAGCATCACCTTCCGGGCCCGGAATTTCACGCACCAGACGTTCAAGAACGTCGGTCACGCCCACGCCGGTTTTCGCCGAGCAGCGCACCGCGTCGGTGGCATCGATACCGACGATGTCTTCAATCTCTTCCGCTACACGATCAGGATCGGCCGCAGGCAGGTCGATTTTGTTAAGCACCGGCACCACGTGAAGATCCATTTCCAGCGCGGTATAGCAGTTAGCCAGCGTCTGGGCTTCTACGCCCTGCCCGGCATCAACCACCAGCAGCGCGCCTTCACAGGCCGCCAGCGAACGGGAAACTTCATAAGAGAAGTCAACGTGGCCTGGGGTATCGATGAAATTCAGTTGATAAGTTTCGCCATCAGCAGATTTAAAGTCGAGCGTTACGCTTTGCGCTTTGATGGTGATACCACGTTCGCGTTCCAGGTCCATGGAGTCCAGTACCTGGGCTTCCATTTCACGATCAGACAGGCCACCGCAAATCTGGATAATACGGTCAGACAGCGTCGACTTACCGTGGTCAATGTGAGCAATGATCGAAAAGTTACGTATGTTCTTCATATAGTTAATAATTATGCCTTACGAATTCCTGGAGGCCGCGGTTCTTAGCCTGACGTTTTTCAGTGCGAAAACGCAGCATTCTACACTACATCTCCTTAACCAGGAAATGCTCTTCCCGCAAGCTTAGCGTGAAGATTCGGCATTTTCTTTTATGAGATATAAATATAATAAAGCCCGGTTAAATTCACCGGGCTTCTGAAGAGAGAATTTCAACACGAAGCTCATCGGGCGGTAACCCGACGCTGAGGATAACCGGTTGCCATGCTTCACGCGCTGCGAGCTTATGCGAAAAACCGCGCGCCAGTAAAAAGCCGCCTACGCCGCCCAGCGCCGCGCCGCACATTGCGGCCAGATCGGTGCCAAACATGACCTGGAATACACCGCCAAGCGCAAACAGGCCCACCAGCGGGGAAAGGTAGACCAGCATGGCAGAACCCAGCAGGCTGCCTTCAGCGATGCCTAATTCCACCTTTTGTCCTTCGACCAGCGGTTGAGCGCTGGGTACGACGATGGTGTGCGTGGTTTGTGGGCCCAGCTTATTGAGGACCCGGCTTCCGCAGCCAGCTCGGGAGGCGCAGCTGTTGCAGGAGGCTTTAACATCACAGCTGACCTGTGCGACACCGTCCTGCCATGAAACAACGGTTGCCCATTCTTTGATCATTGTCCGGCCTTGAATTTAATACTGTCAGCGATGCGTTTGGCCGTCGGTGGCGGCAGTTCACCGACGATGGTGATCTCGGCGTTATCGCGGACCGTGGTACTCACCGTACGACGACCGGTGCGCAGCATCTGATCGGCGCTCACCGGTGTGGCCCGATTGATATTCACCGAGAAGCTAAACAACCCGTCGGAATAGAGACGCGATTCAACCGGCGTATCAATCGTAGGCAGCTGACGTCGACTGCTGGAGACTTCACTAAACCCTTGCGGGATCCAGTTGGGCGCCCAGTTGAAATTAACCGTATCGCCCACTGGCACGGAAAGCAGCGGCGGCAGGTTGGCTTTTGCCAGATTCTGCATGCTGTTACCCACCTGGTTATCCACAGTAAAGGAGATCACCCGGAACTGTTCCAGCGTCTCACCGTCGCGATCCAGCAGGTCGACACGCATCGGCAGCTTAGTTTCTGCATCCATCCAGACGATATAGCTATAGCGCGTACCGTCTCTTGCAACCACACGCAGAACATCGCACAGCCTGTCGGCAATACGGGTGCGGCCTACCGAGATAAAGTCGTAGTAAGGCGCAAGACGCTTGAAGTCGGTATAGATCAGCGAAGGCAGCGAATCAACAATGTAGTCGCCGTTCAGCGTAAAGGGTTCAAGCCCCGGCTCAAAGTAGCTGATTTCATTGCCACGCTGCACCACTTCGCGGCGCGGGCCATCCATCTGCAAGAGCTGGGCAAGCGGCTGTTTATCAAGTCGGGCATGGCGGTAGCGTAAAGACTCTACACCTTGCTTGTTGATACTAATAAAAGCCAGTTCGTAGTTGAGTGACTGGCTGGCCTGGTTCATTTGCTGCAACAACGCCCCGGATGAATTATCAGCCGAGGCGTTTACAGAGAAGAACAGGCTACCCGCCATCAGAGACATGGCGCACCAAAGCTGCTTCATTACTGCGATTGCGTTCCTAAGGTTTGGTTTCCGGGCACTTGCACAGCAGCTTGCTGGGTTTGTGCCTGCTCAAACTGGAGCTGTTCGGAATGCAGACGACGCTGCAATTCATAATCCTGCAACATCGCATTAATGCGACGGCGCTGCTCTTGTACCTGCTGTTGCTGACCGGCTCCCGCCGATGCATCAGAGGGTATGCCCAGACTAACCGGGCTAGCTTTGCCCATCATCGGCAGCGTATTAAACACTGGCGCTTCTGGCTGCTGGTTCGCTTCAGATTGGGTATTATACTGCTGGACGCCAACAATAACTGCAAGCGATACGCAAGCAGCCACTCCCATTTGAGTCAATTGACTCGCCCAGGGACGCACTTTGGTCCAGAACGGCATCTTCTGCCACAGGTGCGGTGCAGGTTGGGCTTCAGGAATCAGCGGAGTGGCCTGAGAAACAGGTTCGTTCTCAATAGCAGCCATTACGCGTGCTGAGATATCGAAATGAAGGACGTCGCCGGTATCACCACGCAAGGAGTCGCGGATGAGGTGATAACTCTCCCAGGTTTTTTGCATCTCAGGAGAGCGAGAGAGCTCGTCGAGCAGCTCACTGTCCAGCGTTTCACCATCCATTAAAGCGGAAAGTTTTTCTTTCTGCATGCCTAATACCTTTTCCAGTATCCCGCTAGAGTCAACGCCTGATTAGCGGTTGAACTTTATTATCAATAGCTTCTCGCGCGCGAAAAATTCGCGAGCGAACAGTACCGACCGGGCAATCCATGATAGCGGCTATCTCTTCATAGCTCAGTCCATCCAGCTCCCGCAACGTAATTGCCATGCGTAAATCTTCCGGGAGCGACTCGATGGTACGAAAAACTATTTGTCTCAGTTCTTCTGACAACATTAAGTTCTCAGGGTTCGAAATTTCTTTCAGCGCGCCGCCGCTTTCAAAATTCTCTGCGTCGATAGCGTCCACATCGCTTGAAGGCGGACGACGGCCCTGAGCAACCAGGTAATTTTTGGCCGTATTGACGGCAATACGGTACAGCCAGGTATAAAAAGCACTATCCCCCCGGAAAGATTCCAGCGCGCGATAGGCTTTAATAAAAGATTCTTGCACTACATCAGGGACATCCCCTGACGGTACATAGCGGGAAACCAGACTCGCCACTTTATGCTGGTAGCGTACCACCAGTAAGTTAAAGGCTTTCTGTTCTCCCTTCTGGACCCGTTCAACCAGGACCTGGTCCGTTAACTGCTCGCTCATCCGAGGTAATGTCTCCCCAAACCTAAAATCCACGCGTTATCGAAACGCCACTCCAAACACTGCACTGTGAGCAAGCAGTTGCTTTGAGGGTCTTTTTTTCAATTAGTTCCGTCACGCCTTTGTTTTTGTTAATCACGTCGCAGACTGTTCATTTTCTATCATTATAAGTCTGATACTGATACGCACCCAATTTCTGATAAGAAATGGCATTTTCCGCCTGAAGGTTACCGCAAGACGGGCTTTATTTCATCACAAAATCTGAAGCTAACGATCTGCTTCGCAAAATATTTTCGTCTTTTTGTGCTGGCATCGTGTCGCCCCGCGTGTTTAGCCATTGCAACCTAGCTCAAATAAAACGTGCGATTCATCGCATTCGGGTGCTATGCTGGCCCGACAATGTTTAGTAAATTAAACAAACATCATGAATGCAAAGTCTGAACTTACCTGTGATGTACTGATTATCGGCAGCGGCGCCGCCGGGCTCTCGCTGGCGCTGCGTCTCGCATCACATCAAAAAGTGATTGTCCTCAGCAAAGGTCCTGTCAGCGAAGGCTCAACATTCTATGCCCAGGGCGGTATCGCCGCGGTGTTTGATGAGACCGACAGCATCGATTCGCACGTGGACGATACCTTGATTGCCGGGGCCGGGATTGTGGATCCACACGCCGCCAGATTTGTCGCCAGTAACGCTCGACAGTGCGTACAGTGGCTTATCGATCAGGGCGTGTTGTTTGATACCCACGTGCAGGCAAACGGTGAAGAGGGCTACCATCTGACGCGGGAAGGCGGGCACAGCCATCGCCGGATCCTGCACGCAGCAGACGCCACCGGTAAAGAAGTCGAAACCACACTGGTAAGCCAGGCGCTGAATCACCCGAACATTCAGGTGTTGGAACGCAGTAATGCGGTCGACCTGATCATTTCCGATAAAATTGGCCTGCCGGGTACGCGTCGCGTAGTCGGTGCCTGGGTCTGGAACCGGAATAAAGAAACGGTTGAAACCTGCCGGGCAAAATCCGTTGTGCTGGCGACCGGCGGCGCGTCCAAGGTCTATCAATACACCACCAACCCGGATATTTCCTCAGGAGATGGCATTGCCATGGCCTGGCGTGCTGGCTGTCGGGTAGCAAACCTGGAATTTAACCAGTTTCACCCGACTGCATTATTCCATCCGCAGGCGCGTAATTTCCTGCTCACCGAAGCCCTGCGCGGCGAAGGCGCGCACTTAAAACGTCCTGACGGGACGCGCTTTATGCCGGATTTCGATGAACGTGGCGAGCTGGCCCCGCGCGATATCGTCGCCCGCGCCATTGATCATGAAATGAAGCGTTTAGGCGTGGATTGCATGTATCTGGATATCAGCCACAAGCCCGAGGAGTTTGTTCGCCAGCACTTCCCAACCATTTATGAAAAGTTGCTGGGATTAGGTATCGACCTCACCAAAGATCCAGTGCCTGTAGTACCTGCCGCGCACTACACCTGCGGCGGCGTGATGGTGGACGATCACGGGCGAACCGATGTTGACGGTCTGTACGCTATCGGCGAGGTGAGTTATACCGGCCTGCACGGCGCTAACCGCATGGCATCCAACTCTCTGCTCGAATGTCTGGTGTACGGCTGGTCGGCGGCAGAGGATATTATTAAGCGCATGCCTTACGCACGCCATGCTGAAATCCTGCCGGCCTGGGATGAAAGCCGGGTGGAAAATCCGGATGAGCGGGTTGTTATTCAGCATAACTGGCACGAGCTGCGCCTCTTTATGTGGGATTACGTAGGAATTGTGCGTACCAGCAAGCGCCTGGAGCGAGCCTTGCGCCGCATTACGATGCTTCAGCAGGAAATGGATGAGTACTACGCCCATTTCCGCGTCTCGAACAATCTGCTGGAATTACGCAATCTGGTGCAGGTGGCTGAGCTTATCGTACGCTGCGCCATGATGCGTAAAGAGAGTCGTGGTTTGCATTACACGCTGGACTACCCGGAGCAGCTTGAGCACTCCGGGCCATCCGTGCTTTCACCGCTGGATCACATGAACAGATAAAACTCGCGGGTCAGCGCCGTGTAATCGTCGGAATAACGCTGATCTGGCCCGCGGATCACCATCCTGTCGCTGAAGCACTCACCCTCTTTCGGCGACAGCGCCAGCAATACCCGATGTGGGAGTCTGCCCTCAGTATCCGCAATATCAGTACGCAGGCGTAAAAACCAGCCCATCTCCAGCGCGTTTTTAACAAATGCGCTGCCCGTACTTTCCGGGAGCACCACGCAGAAGAAGCCCTCTTCAGAGATAAGCTCAGCCGCACTGGTAAGCAGTGCGCTGTGGTCGAGCGAGCCCGTATAGCGGGCCTGGTCGCGCTCAGGCGTCGCGCACTGGACGCCTGTTTCATAATAAGGAGGATTGCTGATAATTAAGTCATAGCGCGCCGTTTGCTCTGGCGCCCAGCTGAGAACATCCGCACAATGAAGCGTAATACGCGAAGCCCAGGGTGATTCGGCCACATTTTCACCTGCCTGCCCGGCTGCCTGGGGATCCAGTTCAACCGCATCGAGGGTGACTGATGCTTCGGTACGCTGGGCCAGCATCAGCGCGAGTAATCCGCTACCGCTGCCAATATCAAGGATACGCTTAACGCCAGCAACCGGCGCCCAGGCGCCCAGTAAAATGCCATCCGTGCCGACTTTCATCGCGCAGCGATCGTGAGCCACAAAGCACTGCTTAAAGGTAAAACCATCGCGGCGCAATTGCGCTTTGAGTTGAGACATGTCAAAGCAACCTTCTTCTTCAAAACTGGAGTAGCATAGGGGAAAGCGAAGTGGTGGAAAAGGGATATCCATACAAACAGATGAAGATTGCAGCCATAACGTCTATAATCAGCGCCCCACACAGAGGTAGAACATGACTGTAACGACTTTTTCCGAACTTGAACTCGATGAAAGCCTGCTGGAAGCCCTCCAGAATAAAGGCTTCACACGCCCGACTGCCATCCAGGCGGCAGCCATTCCGCCTGCATTAGAAGGCCGCGACGTACTCGGTTCAGCGCCGACAGGCACCGGTAAAACGGCGGCGTACCTGCTGCCCGTCTTGCAGCATCTGATTGATTTTCCACGCAAGAAATCTGGTCCACCGCGCATTCTTATTCTGACACCGACACGTGAGTTAGCCGTACAGGTTGCAGAACATGCGCGTGAACTGGCCGCCAATACCCATCTGGATATTGCCACCATCACCGGCGGCGTAGCTTATATGAACCACGCCGAAGTGTTCAGTGAGAACCAGGATATCGTGGTCGCCACGACCGGGCGACTGATGCAGTACATCAAAGAAGAAAACTTTGACTGTCGTGCTGTTGAAACGCTGATTCTGGATGAAGCAGACCGCATGCTGGAATTGGGCTTTGCGCAGGACATTGAACATATCGCAGGCGAAACGCGCTGGCGCAAACAAACGATGCTGTTCTCCGCCACGCTTGAAGGCGATGCGATTAAAGACTTTGCGGAGCGTCTGCTGGAAGATCCGGCAGAAGTTTCTGCCACGCCGTCCACGCGTGAGCGCAAGAAAATTCACCAGTGGTATTACCGCGCGGATAACTATGAGCACAAGTTTGAGTTACTCAAACACGTGCTGAAACAAGATGATACGACGCGTACCATCATTTTCGTCCGTAAACGTGAGCGAGTGCATGAGTTGGCCGCTCAGCTGCGTTCTGCAGGCATCGATAACTGTTATCTTGAAGGTGACATGCCGCAGGTGAAGCGCACCGAAGGGATTAAACGTCTGACTGAAGGTCGCGTTAATGTCCTGGTGGCTACCGACGTAGCGGCACGTGGTATCGACATTCCTGAGGTAAGCCATGTCATCAACTTTGACATGCCACGCAGCGGGGATACCTACCTTCACCGTATCGGTCGTACCGGACGTGCTGGTCTCAAAGGTACGGCTATTTCTCTGGTTGAAGCGCATGACTACTTGCTGCTGCAGAAAGTAGGTCGCTATATCGAAGAGCCTGTGAAAGCGCGCGTAATCGATGAACTGCGACCGACAACGCGTCCACCGAGTGAGAAAATGACGGGTAAGCCGTCTAAGAAAGTGCTCGCGAAGCGCGAAGAGCAGAAGCAGAAAGACAAAGAAAAGCCGCGCGAGAAGAAACGTCACCGCGACGCCAAGAACATTGGCAAACGCCGTAAGCCGAGTGGCACAACAGCGACTTCTGCGAAAGAAGAATAAAAAAACGCCGGGCTTATCACCCGGCGTTTTTATTTCCAGCGAACCTTACAGGCTTGCGGTAAAGGTACGAGCAATAACGTCGCGCTGCTGTTCTGGCGTCAGTGAGTTGAAGCGAACGGCATAGCCTGAAACGCGAATCGTCAGCTGCGGATATTTTTCCGGGTGTTTCACCGCATCTTCCAGCGTTTCGCGGCGCAGAACGTTAACGTTCAGATGCTGACCACCTTCTACGCGCACTTCCGGTTTGATTTCCATTGGGATTTCGCGATATTCGATTTCGCCCAATTTGCTTACCGGTACAATTTCATCTTCAGCAAAACCGGCTTTCGCGACAACGCAGCGCGCTTCGCCCTTTTCGCTGTCCAGCAGCCAGAAAGAGTTCAGCAGGTCGTCATTTGCAGCTTTAGTAATCTGGATACCCGTAATCATATGTTTCTCCCTTAAACGACAGTATTAGGTGTCTGCCCTGTTCAGGGCAATTGGTAAAACCATTGTTGCTTGAGTGTATATATATCAGTCGACCACCCGTCATTCATTGACCTAAATCAATAAAAACCACACCAGAACAAGGGTGATGACTTAGTGTTATTGTTTTATATCAATTTTAACCCCTGCCTGATTTCAACTTTTTTAATAATTTTTAAATATTATTCAGCAGGATGCCGTTTTTGGCCTGTCGATTTTGCTCCGTCGTCATAAGCAGTTAAGCTAGACGCAGAGAAAATTCGCAGGAGAGCGAGATGACAACCCTTTTGACCTGGCACGACGTACTGGCCGATGAAAAACAGCAGCCCTATTTCGTGAATACCCTGAATACCGTTGCCGCCGAACGCCAGGCAGATATCACCATTTTTCCCCCGCAGAAAGATGTCTTTAACGCCTTTCGCTTTACCGAACTGGGCGATGTGAAAGTGGTGATCCTCGGTCAGGATCCTTATCACGGGCCGGATCAGGCCCACGGACTGGCATTTTCCGTGCGTCCGGGGGTGGCGACGCCGCCGTCGTTGCTGAACATGTATAAAGAACTTGAAGCTTCGGTACCGGGTTTTAGCCGACCGGCACATGGTTACCTGGAAAGCTGGGCGCGACAGGGCGTGCTGCTGCTGAACACGGTGTTGACGGTACGTGCCGGACAGGCGCATTCACATGCCAGTCTGGGTTGGGAAACGTTTACGGATAAAGTGATAAGCCTGATTAACCAGCACCGCGAAGGTGTAGTGTTCTTGCTGTGGGGTGCACATGCGCAGAAGAAAGGGGCAATTATTGATACCCAGCGTCACCATGTGCTGAAAGCGCCGCACCCTTCACCGCTGTCAGCACATCGCGGTTTTATGGGATGTCGTCATTTTGTACTGGCAAATGAATGGCTGGAAAAACAGGGAGAAACGCCAATTGACTGGATGCCGGTGCTACCGGCCGAGAGCGAGTAAATACGTTTTGTGTGCCGGGTAAGGCGAAGCCGCCCCCCCGGCACATTGCCCGGCAGTCGCCGGGCCTACAAGCAAAGCCTGATTACGCTTTGTTCTGATGCCACCACTCGGCTAACAGCACACCGGTTGCAACGGAAACGTTGAGACTTTCAACTTTGCCGGTGCCATCGATAGAAACGCTGAGATCGGCACTTTCCAATGCTGCATCAGACAAACCATCACGCTCCTGACCCAGCACCAGTACCATCTTACGCGGCAATGTTGCTTTAAACAGCGGCGTAGTGCCCTTGTGGCTGGACGTCGTCACAATGGAATAGCCAGCTTTACGGAACTGCTCGATTGCATCCAGTACGCTGTCACCGGTGATCGGTTGAACGTGTTCCGCTCCGCCTTCTGCAGTACGGATTGCAGCACCAGATTCCAGCAGCGCTGCATCCTGCAGCAGCACGCCTTTGACACCGAAATGTGCGCAGCTGCGCATCATTGCGCCCAGGTTATGTGGGTTACCCACATCTTCCATCGCCAGCACGCAGTCGTCTTCATCAGCCTGGCTGACCCACTGCTCTACGGTGGTGCCGTTACGTTTTTTGATGATGAAGCAAACACCACCATGGTGCTCGGTGCCAGACGCTTTGGCGATCTCAGCATCATCTACAACGTGATAAGCTTTACGGTTGGCCGCCATCCAGCGCAGCGCTTCTTTGAAACGCGGCGTAACGCTCTGGATAAACCAGGCGCGAACGATGCAATCAGGGCGGCTCTGGAACAGGGCCTGACAGGCATTTTCGCCATACACACGGGTTTCTTCCGCACGTTGACGACGGATAACTTCAGGATCGATAACCGTTTTACCGCTCATGCTGCCATGATCGACAGGTGCCGTCGATTCAACGCCTGGAGCGCGAGAAACAGTGCGCCATGGGGACGCATCGCGACTAAAGTCATCACGTTTAAAATCATCGCGTTTACGATCGTCACGTTTGCGATCGTCGCGTTTGCGGTCATCACCGCGGCTATTTCTTTCATCGCGGGCGGGGCGACGGCCACCGTCTGCACGAGATGGCCCTGGACGTCCGCCACCTTTTCCGGTACGCGGATTTTCGGTGCGTTTATCTGAGTCATCATCACTGCGGACATACATCACTTTGACCTTGCCGCTTTTGTTTTTCAATTCGTCGTTCATGCTTTTCTCCACCAGCGCTGCGCGAAGCGCGCAGATTACCCGATGTACCCGCGCATAGCCATTACTTCGTATCAAAGCCTGTGACTATTGTTCTCATTGAATAAAACGCATTGTCGTTTCAAACAGGGTCGTTGATAATATGTAACATATTAGAAACATGATCGGCGTCATGCCGGTTTGCTCCCCCTGCTCTACCTGAGGTTAGTTATGAATACCGTATGTGCCAACTGCCAGGCCCTTAACCGCATTCCAGACGATCGAATTGATGATGGTGCAAAATGCGGTCGCTGCGGTGAGGAATTGTTCGATGGTGATGTCATTAATGCTACCGGTGCAACTCTGGATAAACTCCTCAAGGACGATCTGCCCGTAGTTGTCGACTTCTGGGCACCCTGGTGTGGCCCGTGCCGTAATTTTGCGCCGATCTTTGAAGATGTCGCTGAAGAGCGTAGCGGCAAAGTGCGTTTCGTTAAGGTCAACACCGAAGCTGAACCTGAGCTTAGCGCCCGTTTCCGCATTCGCAGTATTCCAACCATCATGATTTTTAAACAGGGTGAAGTCGTGGACATGCTGAATGGCGCAGTGCCAAAAGCCCCCTTTGATAGCTGGCTGAACGAATCTCTCTGACATTCCGGGGCACGTAACTTGTGCCCCGCTCTCGCCTCTGCGAGAATGGCGTTTTTCCTGCGCTCCCCCCCATGACTGATAACGCCGTACTGCAATTGCGTGCCGAACGCCTGGCCCGCGCAACCCGCCCTTTTCTTGCCCGTGGTAACCGTGTTCGACGCTGCCAACGCTGTCTGTTGCCGTTAAAACAGTGCCTGTGCGCCACTCTGGCACCCAGCCACGCCCGGAGCCGGTTCTGTCTGGTGATGTTTGATACCGAACCGATGAAGCCCAGCAATACCGGTCGTTTGATCGCCGATATCTTACCGGATACCGCCGCCTTCCAGTGGTCACGCACCGAGCCGCCGCAGGCACTGCTGGATTTGGTCGCCAGCCCAGATTATCAGCCAATGGTGGTGTTCCCGGCATCCTATGCAGGTGCGGAGCGCCAGGTGCTTGCCGCCCCCCCTTGTGGAAAGCCGCCGCTGTTTATCATGCTGGATGGCACCTGGACCGAAGCGCGCAAAATGTTCCGTAAGAGTCCTTATCTGGATGCGTTGCCGGTAATCTCTGTCGATCTGTCCCGCGTATCCGCTTACCGACTGCGTGAAGCACATGCCGAGGGCCAGTATTGCACCGCCGAAGTGGCCATTGCCCTGTTGGATCTGGCGAGCGACATCGAGGCGGCAAACGCGTTGGGCAATCACTTCTCTTATTTTCGCGAACGCTATCTGGCGGGAAAACCTAATCGTACGGGAAGCATCACAGCAGCGGAGCTGGAAAGCGTTTAAAATCATCAGGTCATTCGCCTTTTCAGGAGACTTGCATGAGCCAGCGCGGGTTAGAAGCGTTACTCCGCCCTAAATCCATCGCCGTTATTGGCGCATCGATGAAACCCGATCGCGCCGGTTATCTGATGATGCGAAACCTGCTGGCAGGCGGTTTTAACGGCCCGGTACTGCCAGTGACGCCTGCTTATAAAGCGGTGCTCGGGGTACTCGCCTGGCCAGATGTCGACAGCCTGCCCTTCATTCCCGATCTCGCGGTGCTCTGCGTTCACGCCAAACGCAACATTGAGTTACTTGAGGCGTTGGGGAAAAAAGGCTGTAAAACCTGCATTATTCTCTCTTCGCCGTCTGAACAGCAGGCCGCGTTGCTGGCCTGCGCCACGCGATACCAGATGCGTTTGCTGGGGCCAAACAGCCTGGGACTTCTGGCGCCGTGGCAAGGGCTGAACGCCAGTTTCTCTCCTGTTCCCATTCGCAAAGGTAAGCTGGCCTTTATCTCCCAGTCGGCAGCGGTTTCAAATACGATCCTCGACTGGGCCCAGCAGCGCGAAATGGGCTTCTCCTATTTCATCGCCCTCGGTGATGGGCTGGATATTGATGTTGATGAACTGCTGGATTTTCTGGCAAGAGATACCAAAACCAGTGCCATCCTGCTGTACCTTGAGCATCTCAGCGACGCGCGACGCTTTGTCTCGGCCGCGCGCAGTGCTTCACGCAATAAGCCCATTCTGGTCATCAAAAGTGGCCGTAGCCCGGCCGCCCAGCGCCTGCTGCATTCGCATTCGGGGATGGACCCGGCATGGGATGCCGCTATTCAGCGTGCTGGGTTGCTACGCGTGCAGGATACGCACGAGCTCTTCTCAGCGGTAGAAACGCTCAGCCATATGCGTCCGCTGCGGGGTGAGCGACTGATGATTATCAGCAACGGTGCCGCACCGGCAGCACTGGCGCTGGACGAGCTTTGGCTGCGTAATGGCAAACTCGCCACGCTTAGCGAACCGACGCTATCGCGCCTGCAGGATGCCATGCCGCCCGGCGTGGAGCCTGGCAATCCACTCGATCTCCGTGATGACGCCAGCAGCGATCACTATCTCAGCGCCCTGAATATTTTGCTGGATAGCCAGGATTTTGACGCTCTGATGGTGATTCACTCTCCCAGCGCCGTGGCACCCGGCAGTGAAAGTGCTCGCTCTCTGATTGAAGTGATCAATAAGCATCCTCGCGGGAAGTATGTCTCTCTGCTGACCAACTGGTGCGGTGAGTTCTCCTCTCAGGAGGCGCGCCGTCTGTTCAGTGAAGCGGGGTTACCAACCTATCGCACCCCGGAAGGGACGATCACTGCCTTTATGCATATGGTTGAGTACCGGCGTAACCAGAAGCAGCTGCGGGAAACCCCTGCCCTGCCGGGCAATCTGACGGCAAATACCGGCCACGTACGCAGCCTGTTGCAAAGTGCCATTGACGACGGTGTACGGCGGCTTGACACCCATGAAGTGCAACCCATTCTGAATGCCTACGGCATGCATACTCTGGCAACCTGGATTGCCAGCGATAGCGCAGAAGCGGTGCACATTGCCGAACAGATCGGTTATCCGGTGGCGTTGAAGCTGCGTTCACCCGATATCCCCCATAAATCTGAAGTTCAGGGAGTGATGTTGTATCTGCGCACCGCTGCGGAAGTTCAACAGGCTGCGGATGCGATCGTCGATCGTGTAAAAATGGCCTGGCCTCAGGCGCGGATCCACGGCCTGCTGGTGCAAAGTATGGCCAACCGCGCGGGGGCACAAGAGCTACGAGTGGTTGTCGAACAGGATCCGGTGTTTGGTCCGCTAATCATGTTGGGCGAGGGAGGCGTTGAGTGGCGCCCGGAAGAACAGGCGGTCGTTGCTCTACCTCCGCTAAACATGAACCTGGCGCGCTATCTGGTGATCCAGGCGATCAAGAGTAAGAAGATCCGCGGTCGCAGCGCCCTGCGCCCACTGGACATTGCCGCACTCAGCCAGTTTCTGGTGCAAGTCTCGAACCTGATTGTCGACAGCCCGGAAATTCAGCGCCTGGATATTCATCCTTTACTGGTATCGGGCTGTGAGCTGACCGCGCTGGATGTCACGCTGGAGGTTGCCGCATATACCGGTGACCGCGAAAGCCGACTCGCCATCCGTCCGTACCCTCATCAGCTTGAAGAATGGGTAGAGATGAAAAATGGCGAACCATCGCTGTTTCGCCCCATTCTTCCGGAAGATGAACCGCAGCTTCAGCGCTTTATTGCGCAGGTGACAAAAGAAGATTTGTACTATCGCTACTTTAGCGAAATCAACGAATTTACCCATGAAGATTTAGCCAATATGACGCAGATCGACTACGATCGGGAAATGGCTTTTGTAGCCGTTCGACGAACGGAGGAAGGCGATGAGATCCTTGGCGTCACGCGTGCGATCTCCGATCCGGATAATGTCGATGCGGAATTTGCCGTGCTTGTCCGCTCAGATCTGAAAGGCCTGGGGCTGGGAAGAAAGCTGTTGGAAAAGCTTATCGGTTACACGCGCGATCACGGGCTTCTCCGTCTGAATGGCATTACGATGCCCAACAATCGTGGCATGGTCGCTCTGGCGCGGAAATTAGGCTTCACTGTTGATGTCCAGCTCGAAGAGGGCATTGTCGGACTGACGCTGCAGCTGATGCCAGCAGGTAAACAAGAGTAAGGTACTGGAAATGTTGACCACTTTAAACGGCACTGGTGGTATCATTGCCGGCTTATGTCGTCTGCATAGTACATATAATCCTTCAATGAACAGAGAAGAAACGCACTGTGATGTTGTCAAAATTTAAGCGTAATAAACATCAACAACACCTTGCTCAACTACCGAAGATTTCTCAATCAGTTGATGATGTAACGTTCTTTTATGCTCCCGCCCAATTTCGGGATACGCTTCTGGAAAAAATTGCCAGCGCAACGCACCGTATCTGCATTATCGCCCTTTATCTTGAACAGGATGAGGGTGGCAGCGCCATTTTACGTGCACTGTATGATGCCAAACGTCTGCGCCCGGAGCTTGACGTTCGCGTTCTGGTCGACTGGCACCGTGGTCAGCGCGGACGCATTGGCGCCGCCGCCTCTAACACCAATGCCGACTGGTATTGCCGAATGGCCCAGGAAAACCCAGGCGTCGATGTGCCCGTTTATGGCGTGCCGGTGAATACCCGCGAAGCGCTTGGCGTCCTCCATTTTAAAGGCTTCATTATTGATGACAGCGTGCTGTACAGTGGCGCCAGTCTGAATGATGTCTATCTCCATCAGCTCGATAAGTACCGCTACGACCGCTACCACCTGGTCCGCAATGCCCGGATGACTGACGTTATGTTCGAATGGGTGGATCAGAACCTGATACAGGGTCGCGGCGTGAATCGCCTTGACGATCCGCATCGGCCAAAAAGCCCGGAGATCAAAAACGACATTCGCGTTTTGCGTCAGGAACTGCGCGATGCCACTTTCCATTTCCAGGGTGATGCTGATAACGAGCAGCTCGCAGTGACGCCATTAGTGGGTCTCGGTAAATCGAGCCTGCTCAATAAAACCATCTTTCATCTGATGCCCTGCACAGAGCATAAGCTGACGATTTGCACGCCATACTTCAACCTGCCGGCTGTACTGGTGCGCAATATTATTCAGCTTCTGCGCGACGGTAAAAAGGTGGAAATTATTGTCGGTGATAAAACGGCTAACGACTTCTTTATCCCGGAAGATCAGCCGTTTAAAATCATTGGCGCGCTGCCTTATCTTTACGAGATTAACCTGCGTCGTTTCCTCAGCCGTCTGCAGTATTATGTTAATACCGATCAGCTGGTCGTGCGCCTCTGGAAAGATGAAGACAATAGCTATCATCTGAAAGGGATGTGGGTTGATGATGAATGGATGCTGCTCACGGGGAACAACCTTAACCCGCGCGCATGGCGTCTGGATCTTGAGAACGCTATTTTGATCCACGATCCACGCCAGGAGCTCGCAGCCCAGCGCGATCGTGAGCTGGAGTTGATTCGCACTCATACCACGGCGGTGCGTCACTATCGCGATCTGCAAAGCATCGCCGATTACCCGGTCAAAGTGCGTAAGCTGATTCGTCGTTTACGCCGTATCCGAATCGACCGCTTAATCAGCCGTATTCTGTAACCCACAGGCCCTGTCTTCGACGGGGCTTTTTTATGGAATCCGCTATGCGTTTAGCTTTGATCCTCACTGTTATGTTTCTGACAGGCTGCAGCCATACGGCAAACGATCGCTGGCAGGGCCAGGATAAAGCCCAGCACTTTCTTGCATCAGCTATGCTCTCCGCCGCCGGAAATGAATATGCGCAGCATCAGGGTCACAGTCCCGACCGCAGCGCGGCCATTGGGTTTATGTTTTCTGTCAGCCTTGGGGCATCGAAAGAGCTCTGGGATAGTCGCGCTGAAGGAAGTGGATGGAGCTGGAAAGACTTTGCCTGGGATGTAGCGGGTGCAACGACCGGTTACGCTGTCTGGCAGCTAGCGGAACATTAGCGAGAGTAAGCGCTGACTCATCCCCACTGTTTTTGATGCGCCTGTTTTCGTTGCACATAATCCCGATCGGCGCGAATTTTATCCCACCATTCTTTAAAGATCCCAGCCGCTTCCGCTTTGACAGGGTCGTGATCTAATGGCCGAACATTGCCCTCTTCATCGTATTTTTTTCCACCCTTGTGATTGGCATAGCGCCTTGCACGGGTATATCCCATTTGAATGAATTTTCTTGCCATATCCATTCCCACAAAATCGTTTTGCTGGCGGTATTGCTCAAATAGCGCATAGATTTCCTGCGCAGAGGTGGTGGCAACTTCAGCATTTTTATATCGCCAGTGAGGCAAAATTTCGCTTTTATAGGGTTCAACTGACAGAACGCCTTGTTCCCCTCGCCCGACCTGATAGCGTTCAGGATGAGTGCGAAAATTTGTATTAGCGAAATCCTGCTGATAATTAAAGGGGCGGTTCGGCAAAATAACCTCAACATCACGGTGTGTCTCACTATTTTAGCCAGATATTGCCCGGTTTGCCGTACAGAGGGAAGATTTTGGGTATGAATAATAGGCACGAAAAAACCCCGCACCTTACGGTACGGGGTTCTTCTTATTTGATGCCTGGCAGTTCCCTACTCTCGCATGGGGAGACCCCACACTACCATCGGCGCTACGGCGTTTCACTTCTGAGTTCGGCATGGGGTCAGGTGGGACCACCGCGCTAAAGCCGCCAGGCAAATT
>NZ_JAMGZJ010000049.1 GCF_025564085.1 Silvania confinis
GCCATGGACGAGGCCGCGCTGGCGGCCGCCTTGTTTGCACCGACGTCGACGAACAAGCCGCGCGGTGAGCGAGTGCTGCCCGATGTGCTGAGCATCCACCGCGAGTTGCGACGCAAGGGCGTGACCTTGCAGCTGCTGTGGGAGGAATATCTCGCCGCGCATGCGGGCCAGCCGACCTACCGCTACACCCAGTTCGTCGAGCACTACCGGCGCTACGCCCAGACGCTCAAACGTTCGATGCGTCAGCTGCACCGTGCGGGCGAGAAGCTATTCATCGACTATGCCGGGCCGACGCTGCCGGTGGTCGACCCGGCCACCGGCGAAGTGCGCCGGGCGCACATCTTCGTCGCCGCCCTGGGCGCCTCGAATTACACCTATGCCTGCGCGACGCCAGGCGAAACCCAGGTGGACTGGCTGACCTCGCTGGGCCAGGCTCTGACCTACTTTGGCGGCGTGCCGGAAATGGTTGTGCCGGACAATCCGCGCGCCCTGGTCGCCCAGCCGGATCGCTACGAGCCGGGCCTGAACCGGGCCACGCTGGAGTGCGCGCGTCATTACCAGACGGTGATCCTGCCGGCACGGCCACGCAAGCCTCAGGACAAGGCCAAGGCCGAGGTGGCGGTGCAGGTGGTCGAGCGCTGGATCATGGCGCGGCT
>NZ_JAMGZJ010000048.1 GCF_025564085.1 Silvania confinis
GCCCTGCGCGACCCAGAACGAACTGGATGCCGAGGATGCGCGGCGCCTGCTGGCCAACGGCTGCGTCTGTGTCGCCGAAGGCGCCAACATGCCCTCGACCCTGGAAGCCGTCGACCTGTTCCTCGAGGCCGGCATCCTCTACGCGCCGGGCAAGGCGTCGAACGCCGGCGGGGTGGCGGTGAGCGGTCTGGAGATGTCGCAGAACGCCATGCGCCTGCGTTGGAGCGAGGGCGAGGTGGATACCAAGCTGCACGGCATCATGCAGTCGATCCACCATGCCTGCCTGCTGTACGGCGAGGAGCAGGGGCGGGTCAACTACGTGAAGGGGGCGAACATCGCCGGCTTCGTCAAGGTCGCCGATGCGATGCTGGCGCAGGGCGTGGTCTGAGGTCGTCCCATAGAGGAAAAAAACGGGGCTCCAGGGGAGCCCCGTTTTTCCTTGTGGCGGTTATTCCGCGGGACGCGGCGTGGTCTCCGTGC
>NZ_JAMGZJ010000047.1 GCF_025564085.1 Silvania confinis
GCTTGGGCATCAAGCCGCTGTATTACGCGCGGCACCGCGAGGGACTGCTGTTCGGCTCGGAGATCAAGTCCATCCTGGCGCATCCGGAATTCGCCGCCAGGCTCGACGCGGTCGGCCTGGTCGACCTCCTGACGCTGTCCCGGGGCACTTCGCAGACGCCGTTCCGCGAGGTCCAGGAACTGCTGCCCGGCCACCTGCTGTCCTGGCGTCCCAATTCCCAGGCGAAGTTACGCCGCTACTGGGAGGTGCGCCGCCAGGAGCATGCCGACGACCTGCAGAGCACCGTGCAGCGCACCCGCGAACTGGTCACCCGCGCCCTGGGGTCGCAATTGCACGCCGACGTTCCGGTGTGTTCGCTGCTATCGGGTGGGCTCGATTCGACCGCCCTGACCGGCATCGCCCAGCGCATCGCGAAGGCGGAGCACGGCGGCGACATCAATTCATTCTCGGTGGACTTCGTCGGTCAGGCCGAGCAG
>NZ_JAMGZJ010000046.1 GCF_025564085.1 Silvania confinis
TCACCATGGTCGCCTTGGATGACGAGCGCAAGCCGGTGGCCGTCCGCCCGCTGGAGCTGGAAACCGCCGAGCAGAAGCGCCGCTTCGCCCAGGCCCAGCAACGCCGCCAGCTGCGCGCGGAGCTGGAGGCCCGCTACCAGGCGATTCGCGAAGACGGTTGAAGAAGGCTGCCGGTGTCCGGTCGAGCCCGCTTCGGACCTGATGCCGTTTCGCGAATTTTCGCAGCTTTTCATAAGAAAACGCAGAAGTTTGCCGCTGCTGGCGTCCATTCCTGACATTTCTTGATAAGAAACCGGCGTGCCTGTTAAAACTCCAGCAACGTCAACGGGTTAACCTGTCGGTATCGCGCCGGGTTTCTCCAGGAACCATAGCCGCCGTCGGGTCGCTCGAATGTCATGGGCCGGTCGCTCTGCCCGGCTCCGTTGGCGGAAAGCCTTTCCGCCTTGCCGTCACGGGCGCGGGTCCGTGATCCAT
>NZ_JAMGZJ010000045.1 GCF_025564085.1 Silvania confinis
ATTTAAAGCACAAACAGCTACAAGATGCAAACATGGTCAATCTAGACCAAGGACAACCGTTTGTTGATGAAATCATTGATTTAGAGGAGTTTGCTAAAGCGGGGAAAGTACCCCCAGTGCGCTGTCGCGGATATAGAATTCGTATTGGGAAGCAAACATACACTGTGACCCGTTCAATCATGACAGGACGCGAGCTACTCAAGCTAGCCGACAAAACCCCACCAGAGCGATTCAGAATCGATCAAAAGTTCCGAGGCGGGAAAACTAAACATATTGAACTCGATGAAGAAGTTAACCTAGCACTGCCAGGAGTTGAGTGTTTCTTGACTCTGCCACTCGACCAAACAGAGGGCTATTCCTCACGGCAGCAATTTCGCTTGCCTGAAGCAGATGAAGAATACTTGAATGTTCGTGGTTTACCTTGGGAAACCGTTGCCGAGGGTGGTTGTCAACGAGTAATTCTCTACAGT
>NZ_JAMGZJ010000044.1 GCF_025564085.1 Silvania confinis
CCGTATCCTCCGGCGATGAGGCAAGCATAGATGTCTGCCCAACGGCCTTCCTGGCCTCTTCGGCTGCCCGTTCGGTTTGAATTCGGTCCACCACCGCCCCGATAAAGAAAGGGCCGTTCACCAGCCACCAGACGTACAGCAGGAAGTTTCCATCCCGGTGCGGCAAACCTTTCACCCATTCTTCGTCGACGTCGGCCGCCACTGCCATCAGGTGCGGGATGAGATCCGAGTGCTGGCCGAGCACCACCAGGATCTGCTCTAGGTCGGGAAGCACAGCCCCTTGACTGATGGCATACAGGTCATCGAGCAACGGCTGGATCATGGGGCGTAGCCGCAGCCCTTCGACGAATCCGTACTCGCGCACGGTCAGCTTGCGGCCGGCGACCTCGATCTCGCGTTCGGGGTGCAGTATCTGCAGATCATCCGCTCCTTGCGCAGCAGCGGGGCCGGGCTTGGCCTTACGTTCT
>NZ_JAMGZJ010000042.1 GCF_025564085.1 Silvania confinis
TGTCGACCCGCAAAACGGCTGGTGCCCGGCAACGAGTTGTTCGAGCTGGTCGCCCACCTGCTGCGACAGCGCTTTTCTCCCGAGCAGATTGCCGGCAAGCTGCGAACCATGAAATCCCCAAGCTTCGAAGACGCCTACGTCTGCCGCGAGACAATCTACAACGCGATCTATGCCCTGCCGGTCGGCGAGCTGCGCAAGGAGCTGATCATCTGTCTGCGGCAGGGCAAGACTACCCGCCGGCCGCGCTCCGGCGGGGTGGATCGACGTGGCCAGATCCCCGACATGGTCAGCATCCACGTACGCCCACCGGAGATCGAAGACCGCCTGATGCCCGGTCACTGGGAGGGCGATCTGATCAAGGGCACGGCCAACGCCTCGGCGGTAGCCACCCGGGTCGAGCGTACCAGCGGCTACCTGATCCTGGCGAAGAGGAACGATGCGACGGCGACCTCGGCGGTG
>NZ_JAMGZJ010000076.1 GCF_025564085.1 Silvania confinis
GTACGTAATGACATGGTATCTCTCGCATCCCACGGCATAAGCGACTCCATATACGGGTTCTTATGCCTTAGTTGTAAGTGTCTACCATGTCCCCGAACAAGCGTTCACTATGTCCCCAGTCTGTACATGGGGAGAGGGCCGGGGTGAGGGACCCCGACCGCACTAAACTACTTCAGCGTCCCGACCAGCCCTTTGCGGCTCTCTTCCAGCGATACCACGCGTTTGCACACGTCTTTGCCGAATGCCTGGAAGTCCGCTTCCTGGTTTTTCCACTCGTTCTGAATCGAGGTTTGCAGGCCGCCCAGGCTACCCAGCACACCCTGCAACGGGTTACCGCCGCCTTTCAGCACCGCTTTGGCACCCATTTCGTTGATGCTGTCCTGCAAAATGCCGCCCATCGCCTGGTTCACCAGCTGCTGTCCGTCGGCGCGAACCTGATCAATCGCCTGATAGTGGAACGTCAGGCCATCGGTGCGGCGCTCGATAATCCGGTTCATCTGCTCTTTGAGCTGCGCGTCCAGTTTGGTCAGGCGCGAGCGCATATTGCTGCTCTCCCCCACCTCTTTGGCGATGATTTTATCCAGCGCGACGCGGCCTTTTTCAACCCGGGTCAGTGCGCCTTCATTGATCCACGGCAGTGCGCTGCGCAGATCGGCTTGATAATCCTTTGCCTGCTCGCGCTGGGCAGCGCTCAGGGTGTACTGCTTGCCGTTAAACATGACGTTGCCATCCGGGGTAATCACCAGATTGCCGTTCTCGCCTTTTACCTGCACGGTTTGCGGGCTCAGAATCACATCGTCGCGCGGCGTGACTTCGCATTTGTATTCCGCGTGAGCCGTCAGAGCGGTGGTCATTAAAGCCGTCGCGAGCAGCGTTTTGCGCATCATAAAAACTCCCTCATACAAAACGGGCCAGCAATTGCTGGCCCCTGATGCTTTATTAGTCCCACCAAATGTCGAAAAGTTCGCTCACGCGCACCTCTTCGAATTTGTGGTCTTCCAGCCACTTACGCACGATAGCTTGCTGCTCTTCGGTACATTGACCGATTTCTTGCTTGCAGATCAAACCTTCCCACGCCAGATAGCCACCGCCGTCAAAGGCCAGTTTATTCGGCTCAATGACTTCATCGATGAAGGCATCAACGTCCTTATCGATCTGTTCTACACTGGTGCCTTCCGGGAAACGCCATGCGACGGAAAATCCAATTTCCTGGAATTCCTCGATGTGCATTTTCTTACGCAGACGACGGCTACGATTCTTTGCCATTATTTCACCCTCTCGAACATTAAGTCCCATACACCGTGACCAAGACGATGGCCACGCTGTTCAAATTTCGTCACCGGACGTGAGTCAGGACGCGGTACGTAGTCATTGCTTGCCGACTGGTTTTTATACCCGTCGAGCGCCGACATCACTTCCAGCATATGCTCCGCATACTGCTCCCAGTCGGTCGCCATGTGGAAAACACCACCCAGCTTCAGCTTGCTCTTTACCAGCTCGGCAAAGGGTGCCTGAACGATACGGCGTTTATTATGACGTGCTTTGTGCCATGGGTCAGGGAAAAAGAGCTGAACCATGTTCAGAGAATTGTCAGGGATCATCTTGTGCAGCACTTCTACCGCATCGTGACACATGACGCGCAGGTTCTCTACGCCCTCTTCATGCGCCGTCGCCAGGCAGGCGCCCACCCCCGGAGAGTGAACTTCAATACCGATAAAGTTCTGTTCAGGGCGCACCTTCGCCATCGTCACCAGCGAGGTGCCCATGCCGAAACCGATCTCCAGCGTGACAGGTGCGTCGCGGCCAAAAAGCTCAGCGAAATCGAGCGGCTGTTCGGTGAACTCAACGCCCATCACCGGCCAGTAGTTATCCAGCGCGTGTTGCTGCCCTTTAGTCAGACGGCCCTGACGGCGGACAAAGCTGCGAATACGGCGCAGTGGGCGGCCGTTTTCATCAAATTCCGGTGATATGACGTCGTTTTTCATAAAAGAGTTGTCTGCTTGTGAGAATGTTCGGGAAACGGGCATTATCCAAAGTTAAAGGTCGGATGCAAGCATGGGAAAGATCCGGTTTACAGCCGAATGCCTCTGTGCTGCAATCTGCGTCCCTGATATCGCGAAGCGAAGACCATGCAAGCCTCTCAATTTTCAGCCCAGGTGCTGGACTGGTACGACAAATACGGGCGTAAAACCCTGCCCTGGCAAATTGAAAAAACGCCGTACAAAGTATGGCTCTCTGAGGTGATGTTGCAACAAACGCAGGTCGCGACCGTTATTCCGTACTTTGAGCGCTTTATGGCGCGTTTCCCAACGGTCAGTGATTTAGCCAACGCCCCGCTCGATGAGGTACTGCACCTGTGGACCGGGCTCGGCTATTACGCCCGCGCGCGCAATCTGCATAAAGCCGCGCAGCAGGTGGTCAGCCAACATAACGGTACCTTCCCGGAAACCTTCGAAGAGGTTGCCGACCTACCGGGCGTCGGGCGCTCGACCGCCGGGGCGATTCTCTCTCTTTCGCTGGGCAAGCACTTCCCTATTCTCGACGGCAACGTGAAACGCGTGCTGGCCCGCTGTTCGGCCGTGAGCGGCTGGCCAGGTAAGAAGGACGTTGAAAAGCGTTTATGGGAAATCAGCGAAGCGGTCACGCCTGCCAAAGGCGTGGAACGCTTTAACCAGGCGATGATGGATTTAGGGGCGATGGTCTGCACCCGATCCAAACCCAAATGCGAGCTTTGCCCGCTGAATACTCTCTGCGTGGCCTACGCCAATCACAGCTGGGCGCAGTATCCGGGTAAAAAGCCAAAGCAGACGTTACCGGAACGTACCGGCTATTTTCTGCTGATGCAGCACGACGAGACGGTGTTCCTTGCGCAGCGTCCCCCGAGTGGCCTGTGGGGAAGCTTGTTCTGTTTTCCGCAATTTGAAGATGAGGCCAGCCTGCGGGACTGGCTGGCGCAACGCGGTATCAGCGGCGATACTCTCAGGCAGTTAACCGCGTTCCGCCACACTTTTAGCCACTTCCACCTGGATATCGTGCCAATGTGGCTTCCCGTGTCCTCATTCACCGCGTGCATGGATGAAGGCAACGCTCTCTGGTATAACTTAGCGCAACCGCCGTCAGTGGGACTGGCGGCACCTGTAGAGCGCCTGTTACAGCAATTACGTGTCGGAGCAACGGTTTAGCTCCGGGGCGACAAAGAGGAATGAGTATGGCCAGAACAATTTTTTGTACCTACCTGCAACGCGACGCGGATGGTCAGGATTTCCAGCTTTATCCGGGCGATCTGGGTAAGCGCATCTATAACGAGATCTCTAAGGAAGCGTGGGCACAGTGGCAGAAAAAGCAAACCATGCTGATTAACGAGCAGAAGCTCAATATGATGAATGTTGAACACCGCAAACTGCTTGAGCAGCAGATGGTCGATTTCCTGTTTGAAGGGAAAGACGTGCACATCGAAGGCTACACGCCGCCAGAAAAATAATACTCTACGGGCTGATGCCCGGCGGCGCTACGCTTGCACGGGCCTACGGCTTGTAGGCCGGGTAAGCGTAGCGCCACCCGGCGAAAGCAGCAGCAAAACAAACACAACACGCACACCCGGAATGATGAAAAAATTTTTAGCGCTGGCTCTTGTTGCACCGTTACTTGTTTCGTGTTCTTCCAATAAAAAAGTCGATAGCTATAACGACGCCTGGGTGAAGGACACTAACGGTTTTGACATTCTGATGGGGCAGTTTGCCCATAACATCGAAAACATCTGGGGATTTAACGAAGTCCTGATTGCAGGTCCAAAGGACTACGTTAAGTACACCGACGCTTATCAGACCCGCAGCCACATCAACTTTGATGATGGCACCATCACCGTCGAAACCATTGCCGGCACCGATCCCACCGCGCGTTTACGCCAGGCGATCGTTAAAACCCTGCTGATGGGCGACGATCCGGGCTCTATCGACCTCTATTCCGACGTCGACGACATTACCATCTCCAAAGAGCCGTACCTGTACGGTCAGGTGGTGGATCAAACCGGCCAGGCCATTCGCTGGGAAGGTCGCGCCAACACCTTTGCTGATTATCTGCTGCAAACGCGCCTGAAAAGCCGCAGTAACGGCCTGCGCATTATCTACAGCGTCACCATCAACCTGGTGCCGAATCACCTCGACAAACGTGCACATAAATACGTGGGGATGGTCCGCCAGGCGTCACGCAAATACGGCGTCGATGAGTCGCTGATCCTGGCGATTATGCAGACCGAGTCGTCGTTTAACCCGTATGCCGTGAGCCGCTCCGATGCGCTGGGCCTGATGCAGGTTGTCCAGCACAGTGCCGGCAAAGATGTGTTCCGCTCGCAGGGGCGTTCCGGCACACCGAGCCGTAACTATCTGTTCGATCCCGCCAGCAACATTGATACTGGCACCGCGTATCTGGCGATGCTGAACAACGTCTACCTGGGTGGCATTGATAACCCAACCTCGCGCCGTTATGCGGTGATCACCGCCTATAACGGTGGCGCGGGCAGCGTGCTGCGGGTCTTCTCCAGCGACAAAATAAAAGCGGCCAGCATCATCAACAGCATGACCCCAGGGGATGTTTACCAGACCCTGACAACCCGTCACCCGGCAGCGGAATCACGCCGCTATCTGTACAAGGTCAACACGGCGCAGAAGAACTACCGTCGTAAGTAATCCCCTTCGTTTCACCCTCTCCTGCGGGAGAGGGTGCTTGCACCCGCACGCCATCCATACGAAATTGTTATTTGCATCACAATCCAGACTGCAAATTAATAAGGATTGCATTTTTTTGCGGGAGGTAACAAAACATCACGCCACTCGCTGATAGAATTGCATCAAATACCGTAGACAAATGTTTTTAATTCAACACACAGCCCGCTCTCTTGTGAGGATAGTTACATGAACCTTAAGCTGCAGCTTAAAATCTTATCGTTTCTGCAGTTCTGCCTATGGGGGAGCTGGCTAACCACGCTTGGCTCCTACATGTTTGTCACGCTCAAGTTCGATGGCGCATCTATTGGTGCGGTCTATAGTTCTTTGGGTATCGCCGCCGTCTTTATGCCGACGTTACTCGGGATCGTGGCGGATAAGTGGATCAGCGCAAAATGGGTGTACGCCCTTTGCCACCTGGTCGGGGCAGGTACGCTGTTTATGGCAGCCGAGGTCACCACGCCTGGGGCGATGTTTATGGTTATCCTGCTTAACTCGCTGGCCTATATGCCAACGCTGGGCCTGATAAACACCATCTCCTACTATCGCCTGAAAGAAGCCGGAATGGATATCGTTAACGATTTCCCCCCAATCCGTATCTGGGGCACCATCGGCTTTATTATGGCGATGTGGGCTGTGAGCTTCTCCGGCTTTGAACTGAGCCATATGCAGCTGTACATCGGTGCGGTGCTGTCCGTGGTGCTGGCCCTGTTCACCCTGACTCTGCCGCATATCCCGGTCTCAAATCAACAGAAAAACCAGAGCTGGAGCAGCATGCTCGGCCTGGATGCATTCGCGTTGTTTAAAAACAAACGCATGGCGATCTTCTTTATCTTCTCCATGCTGTTGGGTGCAGAACTGCAGATCACCAACATGTTCGGCAACACCTTCCTGCACAGCTTCGATAACGACCCGCTGTTCTCCGGCAGCTTTATCGTTGAACACGCCTCGGTGATGATGTCGATTTCGCAGATCTCTGAAACGCTGTTTATCCTGACCATTCCGTTCTTCCTGAGCCGCTACGGCATCAAGAACGTCATGATGATCAGTATCTTCGCGTGGATGTTGCGCTTCGGTCTGTTCGCTTACGGTGACCCTTCAGCGTTCGGTACCGTGCTGCTGGTGCTGTCGATGATTGTCTACGGCTGTGCTTTCGACTTCTTCAACATCTCCGGTTCGGTGTTTGTCGAAAAAGAAGTGCGTCCGGAAATCCGCGCCAGTGCCCAGGGTATGTTCCTGATGATGACCAACGGCTTCGGCTGTATTCTTGGCGGGATCGTGAGCGGAAAAGTGGTTGAGATGTACACCACCAACGGCATCACTAACTGGCAGCCAGTGTGGTTGATCTTTGCAGGTTACTCGCTGGTTCTGGCCTTTGCGTTCATGGTGCTGTTCAAGTACAAACATGTTCGTACGCCAACTGCTACACAGCCTATCGCACATTAATCGCATTAACGTCCCCCTCCTGTCGGAGGGGGAATTCTTTTACTTCAGTACATATCCGTACAAGCGCTTGATCCCGTCCGCATCCTTCTCGCTATAGACGCCCTGCAACTCCGGTGAAAACCCCGGCAACAGGTTGACGCCCTCTTCCAGCGCCAGGAAGTAGCGTTGCACCGCCCCGCCCCACAGCTCGCCCGGCACGACGCACAGAACGCCCGGTGGATAAGGCAGCGCGCCTTCAGCGGCAATGCGCCCTTCAGCTTCGCTGATGCGCACCAGCTCGACGTTACCGCGAATAAAGGCCTGGTTGGCATCCTGCGGGTTCATCGCCACCGCGGGCAGGCTCTCCTGGCGGAACATCGCTTTTTGCAGATCTTTGACGTCAAAGCTGACGTACAGATCGTGCATCTCCTGGCAAAGCTGACGAATCGTGTAGTCCCGGTAGCGCACCGGGTATTTCTTCCAGATGGTCGGCAGAACGTCCGCAAGCGGGGTGTCGTCTTCGATGTGCTGTTCAAACTGACCGAGTATCGCCACCAGCTGCGCCATCTTCTCTGCACTCTCTGCCGGGGTCAGCAGGAACAGAATGGAGTTGAGATCGCACTTCTCCGGCACAATGCCCTTCTCGCGCAGGTAGTGCGCCAGAATGGTCGCCGGAATACCAAACTCGGTGTATTCCCCACTCTCGGCATCGATCCCCGGCGTGGTCAGCAGCAGCTTGCACGGGTCAACAAAATACTGATCCCGAGCATAGCCTTCAAACCCATGCCATTTCGCTCCCGGCTCAAAGCTGAAGAAACGCAGCTCGCGGGCAATAGTCTCAGTAGCATGATCCTGCCACGGACGCCCGGCCACCACCGGCGGGATAAACGGCTGAATCATCTTACAGTTAGCGATAATCGCCTTGCGCGCTTCAATGCCGAGCGCCACACACTCTGCCCACAGCCGACGTCCGCTCTCCCCTTCGTGGATTTTGGCGTTAACGTCCAGCGAGGCAAACAGCGGGTAAAACGGGCTGGTTGAGGCGTGCAGCATAAACGCATTATTGAGACGCTTATGCGGGCAAAAACGCGCCTGACCGCGAAGATGGTTATCCTTTTTATGGATCTGCGAGGTTTGCGAGAACCCGGCCTGCTGTTTGTGCACCGATTGAGTGACAAAGATCCCCGGATCGTTCTCATTAAGTTCCAGCAGCAGCGGTGAGGTGTCTGCCATCATCGGGATAAACTGCTCGTAACCCACCCATGCGGAGTCAAACAGGATGTAGTCGCACAGCTGGCCAATCTTGTCGATCACCTGGCGGGCGTTATAAATCGTGCCGTCATAGGTGCCAAGCTGGATCACCGCCAGGCGGAACGGGCGCGCTTCATCGGCCTTTTTCGGGGCTACCTCGCGGATCTGTTGGCGCAGGTATGCTTCATCAAAGCAGCGATCGTCGATGCCGCCAATAAAGCCAAACGGATTACGCGCCGCTTCAAGATACACCGGCGTGGCCCCGGCCTGGATTAGCGCCCCATGGTGGTTGGATTTGTGGTTGTTGCGGTCGAACAGCACCAGATCGCCACGGGTCAGCAGCGCATTGGTCACCACCTTGTTGGCGGCGGACGTGCCGTTCAGGACAAAATAGGTTTTGTCGGCGTTAAACACCTTCGCCGCGAACTTTTGCGCGTGCTTGGCAGAGCCTTCGTGGATCAGCAGATCGCCGAGCTTTACATCGGCGTTGCACATATCGGCCCGAAAGAGATTCTCACCGAAGAACTCGAAGAACTGACGGCCTGCGGGATGCTTTTTAAAGAAAGCCCCGTGCTGATGCCCCGGACAGGCAAAAGTGCTGTTGTCCATCGCCACGTACTGGCTCAGGGTGTCGAAAAACGGCGGCAGCAGATTCTCTTCATAGCGACAGGCGGCCGATTCCAGCTCAAGCCACTCCTGCGCTTTACCGTTGATCGTCGCGTCAACGCCAGCGGGCGCCTCTACTGGCTCTTCTGAGAACATAAAAACAGGGAGCTGAAAGCCCGTACGTTTCAGTAAGGCGAGGATGCCGCTGTAACTCTCAGCGACGGTAATGACGACTGCCGCCACGTCCGTAAAATCGGTGTTATCCAGCGTCACCACTTCGCGGTGCGTAGACAAGGCGGATGCCAGCTCGCGGCTGACGGCAATTTTCATTGATTTCATAAGCGCAAATACCCGTGCAAGGCGAGAAAAGCCCCGGACAGGAAATCTTCCCTGCCCAATGAATGTGTCTGACCGGAGTTCAGCTCCGACCGCCAGACATCAGTAAAAGCAGAACGCGTCTGGTTTTACTGATGTCCTGCAGTGAGCCTGCGTTACCCTCACCGCACGGTGAGCGTAGACCAGGAAGCGTCGATACGTTCGGGCAATTGCGCAGCAATAAAGACGTTGTTCATTGGCGGCCCCGTATCTGAGAGGAGAAAATTCGCGCAATAATGTCACTTTTCGCCAGAGGGCGCAAGACGCGAACATTATGCAAAAAAAGCGTTTTAGCATCGCTATCGCACGCGGATAAGCGCAATAATAATGCAATATCAGTGAGTAAATAACAGGAGTTTATCTTGGTTATTGGACCCTTTATCAATGCAAGCGCCGTTCTGCTGGGCGGTGTCCTTGGCGCGGTACTCAGCCAGCGTCTACCGGAGCGTATTCGCACTTCCATGCCCTCAATTTTTGGCCTGGCCTCGCTTGGGATCGGTATTCTGCTGGTGATTAAATGCGCCAACCTGCCAGTGATGGTGCTGGCTACGCTTGTCGGCGCGCTGATTGGCGAGTTCTGTTATCTGGAAAAAGGCATCAACAGTACCGTCGGCAAAGCCAAAAACCTGCTCTCACGAGGCCAGGGGAAAGGCGGCTCGCACGACACATTTATCCAGAGCTACGTGGCGATCATTATTCTGTTCTGTGCCAGCGGCACCGGGATTTTTGGCTCTATGCAGGAGGGAATGACCGGCGACCCCAGCATCCTGATCGCCAAATCGTTTCTCGATTTCTTTACTGCCACTATCTTTGCCACCACCTTAGGGGTTGCTGTGGCGGCGATTTGCGTGCCGATGCTGGTTATCCAGCTGACGCTGGCCACCTGCGCCGCGCTGATTTTACCGCTCACCACCCCGGCGATGATGGCAGACTTCACTGCCGTCGGCGGCCTGCTGCTGCTGGCCACCGGGCTTAGGATCTGCGGAATCAAGATGTTTGCGGTGGTGAACATGCTGCCCGCGCTGGTTATCGCGATGCCGCTCTCCGCCCTGTGGACAGCCTTTTTTGCCTGAGAAAGCAGCAAGCTGGCGACAGAGTGTGCGCTTAGTAGCGAATTCAGCAATTTTCGTTGACGACGCGGAGCGGATCGGTTTTAATGCGCCCCGTTGCCCGGATAGCTCAGTCGGTAGAGCAGGGGATTGAAAATCCCCGTGTCCTTGGTTCGATTCCGAGTCCGGGCACCACTATTTAGAAGAACCAGCCTACGGGCTGGTTTTTTGCTTTCTGGGGTTTGGTGAACTTTCGGTTAACAGATCCCTGACTCATCTCCCCCCAGATCGCGAGCATGCAAAAATGCGGAACTGACCGCATCAATATCGTTTCCGGCCACGCCATGCTCCTCAAAATGATTTCGCCATTCCCTGACTACCCGCCAGATACGGTCAATTTCCGCAATCGCATCCCCCCGGTTTAAACCAAAACGCTCACACCACGAGAGCGCATTAACCAGCGTGGCTTCTTTACCAAATGCGCCAACGCCAAGGTGCAGACGACGATGGTGGGAATGAACGGGGCGAGGAACGACATCGTATAAGGGGCTAATACGCCATTCGAGATTGACAGCATGTTGAGGTTCTTGTGCCCCTCTGACAGGTGTTTGCTCTGGTGATTCCATCAGGATAAAGCCGTGATTGCGTAAATGGTCATCATCGTTGTTGACCAAAATATTGAAGACCATCCGGCGGTAAAGTTCTTTCAAATCATCAGCGAGGCTGGCCGCAGCAAGGTGGCGGCGCATGACATCTGCGAGATCAGCATAACTGCTTTCTATCGATGCCATTTCATGGATGTTCATCAATGTCAGTGCCGACACAAAATGGCGTCGCCCTGTGGTCTCCCCTGCCCCCACACGGTCAAAACGCTTAATCAGCATCGCGAAATGTCCCGTACCGATCTCTTCGAGGCGCGTCTCAGGGACATCAAGCCCCGCCGCATGTGCAAGCCTTAAGGCTGCATGTTCAATTGCCGGATAACAAAAACCCCGATCGCTACGGGAAGAGAACTTCGCCAGCCAGTGACTGCCATCTTCTATCAGGACAGTCGCTTTAGGGCGCATTCCACCCATGCTGGACCCGGCATCAAATATCCCATGAAGATTTGCAGGTAACGGCAATCCATTCTCAATCCTCTCGGCTGCCTCGAACAGATAACCTAGTGATTTGATATCTGTTGAAGCCCCTAATGCTCTTGCGGATTCACCATCGGGAGTGATATCCAATGCCCCGGTTCGGTTTGGCCCTGCTTCAAGCAGATAAACTGACTCCGGTAAAGCGTTCGCCGGCGCCCGTTTTTTAGCTTCAATGACGCGGCGGCCCCATGCATCAGGCGCGGCATCACGGATCCCACCAAACAGCGCAGACTCTTGCGCAAACAACGCCTGCCCGGCCACCCGCTGTCCTTGTAGCATCCCCAGCCCAACGGGATCGATTTCAAGTGCCCCATTGCGTTTCAGGTACTTCAAGCCATAGACAAAACGCGATGCCCGAAGCGCAATGCCTTCTTCCTGCATCTGCAATTTACCGGCAGGAACAGACTGAGTTGCTCCCGGCAAAAACGCATGCACCATTAGCGTCTGTTCAGAAGTCATAGTCTTCCAGTTCCTGCTTACTTAACGGTCTTGCACGGCGGGGACGGTTCGCGGACTCTAGAGCATCAACCACGTTATCTTTCCTGGTCAACACATCTGCCAGCGTTGCGCCTGGGCGAATGACGTCGAGATAGCGCAGGATCTGGCCGATGGCAATGCCTGCATCGCCGTTTTCAATGCGGCTTACCGTGTTACGGCTGAGATTCGCCCGTACAGCAACCTCTGCCTGCAGCATTTTGCGGGCAATTCTACTTTGCGCCAGCGTTCGGCCCAATGTGGCTAGCTGGAGAAGTTGTTCTGAAGAGAGAAGTTCCTGCTGCGTTCGCTTCATCGCGCACCTTAAAACACTCAATAAGATATTTAAGCTATATTTTAGGTGCGCGTGAGCAAATTTCAACCTGTTCCTGATGACCGTCAGGATTGCTGACGAAAACGATCATAAATGCTTTTTAAAGCGGGCTTTTACTCTCAAGGGCACCAACGACTGTCAGCATCTCAGCGTTCATCACCGGGCAAAACTGCACATCGCAGGACAGGTATTCCTGATATTCAGCTACGTGCAGCAGGGCCTGTTCACAACAAGATTCCCTCTCACCGTAGTCGACCTTCGTTGAAAACTGCGTAAAGAAATTCATCATAAGGCGTTCCCACCGTCTGAACAGGCTCCCCCATTGAAGAATAAGGGAGCCATGGGTTTAGGCTTTTTTCGCGCTGTACACTTCATCGCCCGAGAACGTTGGTTCAGCCCAGAAATTGATATTGAACTGCGCGTCGTCGGTAATCTCAATACGATGCCAGTACTGCGGCGGACTGGTCGCAAAGTTTCCTGCGTTAATCACCACTTTCACTTCCGGCTCTGTCGCTTCTTCATTCGCGAAACCGTAGTAGGTCACCGTTCCTTCCATCACGCACAGCTGACCAAAAATACCGGCGGCGGTATTGTGATGGCTCAGCAGCGCGGCAGGGACGTTGTCTTTGGTAAAGAAAGGGGTTGAACGTTTGATGGTCCAGTTTTTAGGAATTCTGAGATGGCTCATGATGGTCTCCGGCTCTAAACATGTATTTAAAATACATCTTTAATTTTGACCCGTAAAGCAGTTTTGATAATAAATCTCATTACCATCTTTAAGCCGTTTTCCTTAGCAGCCAGGCAGCCCCTTCGCCAGTAGCTGTGGCCACACTGCCGCCCAGTCCGAGCCGTGTGCAATTCCCTCCAGGGTCTCAACCTGAACGCATCGCCCGCCAACGGCTTGCTGAAAACGCCGGGCAACCGCAGATGGCACGGTGTTATCCTCCCCGCCGCTGTAGTGAATCTGCGGCAGCGCGCGAAGTGCCGAAGCCCTGTCGATGGCGCTGAGCGCCGCAGGCATGGGGGTAACACGGTGAATCTCATTCACATACGCCACGTCGAGACTGCCCGCCACGGTGCGCAGCGAGCGCACATCGTCGCGCGTTGCTGCCAGCAGCGCGGCAATATTCCCGCCACCCGAATAGCCAACCAGATCGACCTTCACCCCCGGATATCGCTGCACAACCTGATTGAGCGCCGCGTTCATCGTCTCAACCACCGCAGGCGAGAAACGCTCGCTCGTCCACATGTTAACGCTGCACGAGGACGGTAACGGCGGCCCGATAAACTGGCACGGCCGGGCGAGATACAGCACATTTTCACCATTATCCGCTGCGGCAAGCGCCAGGCCGACAGGGTTACGCGGGGTGGGGTTATCGGAGGGCTGGGTACGGCTTTTCCAGGCAAAACCGTCGCCCTCAATATAGACGCGGAGTAAATGCACCGGGGGGGTTATTCGCTGCCAGGCGGCAATCGGAAAAGACGGCGTATCAATTTTTTCACTGATCAGACCACCCTGTGCAGCGATCGCCCTTCCCTCGCGATAAGGATCATGCGAAACACAGCCAGAGAATAATAAAGATAAACTAATCAATAGCGTTCCCTGCAAAATGTGAGGATATATCTTCATAACCGCTACCAGCCTTAAATCAAATCGTAAACACTACAAAAATTAAGGGTTTGTTTCAGCAAGCAATAATTAAGTAACTCTTATTGTTTTTAGCAACCAATTGTATATTCTTCGCGCGAAGATATCGGATTAATCCGAAGAAAATCACACCTGCTATTTGCACAACTCTCGCAACGTTATGACGGACACCATGGAAAAGAAACGACTTAGCCAGCTTATTTCCCTGCTGCTAGCCTCAACGGCAGCGCAGTCTTACGCAGCCACAGACATGATCATCGACTCCCCGGTCAGCAACGTTCAGATTGCTAACGCAACGGATTGGGTACATATCACCGGGCAGGGCTCGATTACCGGCAGACCTGCCCCGGCGTTATCGGTTAATCATGGCGTCACCGTCAACACTCTGACCAACGATGGAGTCATCAGTAATACTGATACATTCCTGCTGTTTACCAGCAACAATACGGTTCAGATTGATGGCACGGTCGACACGTTTAATAACAACGGAACCATTACCAATAATAATCAATATCAATCTGGCCATGTCGTGGCGTTGAACGCCTCCGGCGTGGTGAATAATTTCACCAACAGCGGCACCCTTCAGGCGAGTTCAACCTATTTCTACGGCGCCTCGGGGATTTATAACCAGGGCACGATGACGTCGCTCATCAATGATGGTGAGATAAATGGCGGCGGGTATGGCGTGTATAACTCGGGTGCCATCGACAGCCTTGAAAATAATGGCCAGATAACCGCCACAGAGACTGCAATCTACAGCAACAGCAATAATGGCAGCACCGTCGGTACTATCGTTAATAACGGTGTGCTCAACGGTGGCTGGAGTGGTATTTATCTGTGGAACTACAATAACCAGGGTCCGTCCACGCACATCGTAAACAACGGTCTGTTAACCGGCGGGAGCTTTGCCCTGTTTGTTAACAGCAACTCCAGCGAGGCGGTGACGATCACCAACGCCGGTGTTATCCGCGGGGATATTTATTCCACCAGCGATATGCCGTTCGTTATTAACGGCGGCACCACCACGCAGGGTACGCTGACCGGCCTCAATGACGCGACAGGCACCCTCACCAGTTCCAACGTGGTATTCGGCACCGGCTCACTGCTGTTGAACGATAACGTCAATACCGCAGGCGGCATGATCATGAACCTGGCTTCGCTGAATATGGGTGAGCCGGTGAACATGACAACCGGTACTGTGGTGAACGAAGCGGCTTCATTGCAGGTCAACAACAACATCACGATTACCGGCGATTACCATCAGAAAGCGGCCGCCACGCTGATTTCTGGCGTAGCCGATCTGACTACCGCCAACGGCGATGTGCTGACCGATAGCGGTTATGGCCGGCTGAACGTCACCGGCAATGCTACCGTCGATGCAGGCTCCAGCATTAACCTGCTGCGCACCGGCAGTAGCTACAAGTTTGCTGAAGGCCAGCGCTATGTGGTGATCGCTGCCGCAGGTAGCGACACCCACTACAACGCCGAGAGCCTGAACTACAAAGCCGTGGGCTACGACGGTGAGGTGAAAGGTTCTGTCTACGATGAAGCGGAAAGCAAGGCGCTGGTATTAACCCTGACCACCGCGCCGGTTATCCCTGAGCCTCAGCCTGAGCCGCAGCCAGAAGTGACTCCACCAGTCATGACACCACCCGATGTCACGACCCCGATTGTCACGGAGCCAACGCAGCCTGCGCCAGCGGATCCAACGCCTGCCCAGCCTGGCAAACGCAACTGGGCAACCATTCCGAGCGCCACGGCGGCACTGGGTGGTCTGGCGAGCTACACCGGCATTTCTTCCCCGCAGCTGCTGGATCTGTACAACGCCTCACTGGCCGTTGAAGGTCAATCCGAAGCGAACCGCGCAGGCGAACAGCTCTCCACCAGCCAGAACCTGAACGCCAGCTCGGCGGCAACCGTTGCCACCTCTACCGCGCAGGCCGTGGTGGGTGCTCACATCGATGCCGTACGTAATCCTCAAGCCGCAGGCACCAGCGGTGTGGCAACCGGCGACGACTACGCCAGCAACTGGATCGTCTGGGGCCAGCCGTTTGGCGGCTATGCCCGTCAGGACAGCAGCGATCAGGTCAGTGGTTACACCGCTAAGTTTGGCGGCCTGATCATCGGTGCCGACCGTGCGCTGGGCGATGACTGGCGTCTGGGTGCCGCAGTGAACTACAGCAACACCTCGGTTCACGGCAAAGACAACCTGAGCGGCAATACCTCCACCGCCGATAACTACGGCGTGATTGGTTACGCAGGCTACACCGGCGATCCGTGGTACCTGAACCTCTCGGCAGGTCTGAACCGTCAGAACTACAGCTCCGTGCGTCGCGCTGATTTCACTGGCTTCTCCGGGGCAGCACACGGCAAGTTCAACGGACAGTCGGTGACCCTGCAAACCGAGTTCGGCTATCCGTTCACACTGCCAGCAGACGTGGTTCTGACGCCGCTGGCCGCGCTGACTTACGGTTATCAGCATGTTGATGGCTACAACGAAACCGGCGGCAACGGTATGGCGCTGGATGTTGGCAGCACGCACGCCCAGTCGGTCGTCAGCGATATCGGTGCCCGCATCGAGAAAACCTTCGCCACTGGCCTGGGTAGCCTGACGCCGTTCGCCCAGGTCTCGTGGATCCACCAGTACGACAACCGCCAGGTCAGCAGCCATGCGACCTACGCCGCGGACGCCGTCGGTGAAACCCGCTTTATCACCAAAGGCGCCTCGCCGGTTAAAGATATGGCTGGTCTGGCGATCGGCAGCACGCTGTACGATGCGAACGAGCTGAGCGTCGACGCGCGCTACGATCTGCAGGCAGGCGAGCGCTATCAGGCGCACACCTTCAGTCTGCGCTTACGCAAGTCGTTCTAATCATTAATGACGCTAAACGGGGCCGCACAGGGACCCGTTTTTTTCCTTCTCGACAAAGGATTGTCTTTTTCACCTGCCAGGGCGATAGTGCTCATTTTCCTGCTAAGTAAAATGACATGACTCACTCTCTTGCCTTAAAAGGCGGCGCGCTGCTTCTGCTGCTGGGACTGATTTATACCGGCCTCTACACCGCAGACCGTATCACCTGGCTGATGGAAGTCACGCCGGTGGTCATTATCGTGCCCCTGCTGCTCGCCACCCAACAGCGCTACCCGCTGACGCCCCTGCTCTACACTTTGATTTTCTGGCACGCGATCGTTCTGATGGTCGGCGGCATGTACACCTATGCCAAAGTGCCGGTCGGTTTTGAGGTGCAGGAGATGTTTAATCTGAGCCGCAACCCGTACGACAAGCTGGGTCACTTCTTCCAGGGGCTGGTGCCCGCGCTGGCTGCCCGGGAGATCCTGGTCCGCGGCGGCTACGTTAACGGCCGCAAAATGACCGCCTTCCTGGTGTGCTGTATTGCGCTGGCGATCAGTGCCACCTATGAGCTGATCGAGTGGTGGGCAGCGCTGGCGATGGGGCAAGGCGCGGACGATTTTCTCGGCACTCAGGGCGATCCGTGGGATACCCAGTCCGACATGTTCTGCGCCCTGCTTGGCGCGCTCACCACAGTGCTGATCCTCGGGCCATGGCATCAGCGCCAGCTGGCACGCCTCAGCCAGGCCAGAATCTCAGGCTGATACCCTACGCCTGCAAACTAATCCCGCTTTCCGCCAGCACACCCATCTCGCAGTACATGGCGCAGGCGGCGCTGATAATCGACATCGCCAGCGCCGCCCCGCTCCCCTCGCCGAGACGCAAATCAAGATACAGATACGGGGTTAAGTTGAGGTGCTCCAGCGCGCGCCGGGAGCCTTTTTCCGCCGAGAAGTGCGACGGAATGCAGTACTGCTTCACCTCGGGTGCAATCTGGCAGGCAGCTATCGCCGCGGCATAGGAGAGAAAACCGTCCAGCACCACCGGCAATCCGCACGCGCCCGCGCCGAGGATCACCCCGGTCATTCCCACCAGATCGTACCCGCCCACTTTTGCCAGCACGTCGATGGCATCCGTAGGATCGGGCTGGTTAACCTCAATGGCCTGGCGGACCACCGCCTCTTTATGCTGCAGGCGCTCCGCAGGCAGGTTTGCGCCTATCCCCACCACCTCATGCGCATCGCAGCCGGTCAGCACACTGATGATCGCCGAGGCGGGCGTGGTGTTGGCCATCCCCAGCTCGCCGGTGCCAAATACCGCAATGCCCTCTGCCGCCCGTTGCTGCACCAGCCGCGCGCTGCACAGCAGTAACAGCTCGGCATCGGCACGCGACATCGCTGGGCCCCGGGTGATATTGCCGCTCCCGCGCCCCACCTTCAGGGTCAGCATCGCCTCTATCGGTTCGCAGTCGATGCCAATATCCACCGGTAGCACCGAAGTGTGGTTACTTTTCGCCAGCACGCAGACGCCGGAGGTGCCTTTTTGCATATTCAGCGCCTGCAGATGCGTTACCTGCTGTGGGCTGATAGCCACGCCCTCTTGATACACGCCGTGGTCGGCGCACATCACGATAATCTCTTTTTGCAGATTTTCCAGCGTTGTCAGCCCGGGCATCCCCGCCAGCTGCACGGCCAGCGCTTCCAGCCGTCCGAGGCTGTTTAACGGTTTTACCAGGCCATTAATATATTGAACGGCCTCGGCCTGCTTGTTCTCATCCAGTGGCCTGATGGCCGCCACCAGTTGCGCGATGGTTTGCATGTTCGTTGTTCTCATTCATCTGACCGAAAAGGGCTTCGGTCGTTAAAGGCGCGTAACACCATAAATCCGTCACGATTTTCCACCATCGTGTAAGCATCCTGCTTAAACGGAAAATGCCATAAAGACGCGGTCGGCATACCCAACCAGCGCGTCAGCAGCAGGCTAAGAACCCCCTGGTGCGCCACAATCAACATGTCGCCCGGTTCCTGACGCAGCGATAATTCATCAGCCACCGCCCTCACCCGTTCGGCAAAGCGGGGAAACGCCTCGCCATCACCCGGCGTGGCGTTTTGCCAGTCATCCACCCAGAGCTGCCAGGCGTCAGGCTCCTCTGCGGCAATGCTGCTGAAGTGGCGCATCTCCCAGCGACCAAAATCCATTTCATTGAGCCGCGGATCGCGCTCTGCAAGAGGCACAATCAGCTGCGCGGTATGCTGCGCGCGCTGCAGCTGGCTTGTGAGCGCAGCGCTAAACGACACCTGTGCCAGTAAACCGGCGACCCGCGTGCTCTGCTCAACCCCCAGCGGCGTCAGGGGAACATCAGTACTGCCGTAGAACAGACCGCTTTCATTGGCGGCGGTTTGTCCGTGACGAACCAGAAAAATGCGCATCTTCAGACCCACAATAAAGCCACCAGAAACACCATCTCGGCACTTTCTGCCAGCGCCCCCAGCGTATCGCCGGTTTGTCCACCCAGCCGGCGACGCAGATAGTGCACCAGACCATATATTACCCCGTAGGTGACCAGAATGGCCGCCAGCCCGTGCAGTCCGCCGACAAGCCCTACGGCGATCGCCCCACCCAGCAAGGTCATCGCCGTTTCGCGAAAACTGACCTGGCCGATATACAGACTGCCCATCCCTTCCCCCTCGCGAGCGTAACGTTGGCCATACATGCCCAGCACCAGCGTCGCACGCCCGGCAACCGGGGCGCAAACCAGCAGCGCGAACCACTCTCTGACCGGAAGATGCGCCAGGCCGATGACGGCGAAGACTTTGATAAGAATGGCGAACACCAGCGCCAGGCCACCAAAGGTCCCCAGTCGGCTGTCCTTCATGATCTCCAGCATCCGCTCCCGGCTGCGGGCGGAGAAAACTCCGTCACAGGTGTCAGCCAGCCCGTCGAGATGAAACCCGCCGGTCAGCAGCACCAGCGCCAGCACGTAAGCAGCTGCACCCACATAAATGCCCCCGCCGGTCTGACTCACCACCAGCGCCACCAGGGCGGCAAGCGTGCCAATAATGGCGCCAATCAGCACAAACCACGGCACACCCCGGGCGAGGTTGCGAAATTCCACGCCGTCGGCCCATTTTTCCGGCACCGGGATACGGCTCATCAGGCGCAGCGTGGCCCACAACAGGCTTAATCTCATTTAATTTTGACTCCTATCCCTGATACCACCAGCCAGACTTCCTCTGCCACCTGAGCCAGGCGCTGGTTCGCCCGGCCCGCAATATCGACAAAATGGCGCGCCAGCCGGTTTTCCGGGGTGATACTCATCCCCAGCTCGTTAGTGACGATGTACACCGGCACCCCGCTCTGCTGGCAGGCGTCGATCAGCCCGTCGATCTGCTGGTGCAAAAACGCTTCCAGCGGCGCAAAATCCAGCGTATCGGGATCGGCCCCGCCCGATTCGTCGTACAGCAGATTCGCCAGCAGAGTGGTGATGCACTCCAGGATCACCGCCTCCCCCGGCTGCACCTGCGCCAGGATCAGCGGCCCGAGATCGCGATACGCCTCGAGGGTGCGCCAGTGCGCAGGCCGCTGGGCGCGATGGCGGGCAATACGCGCCGCCATCTCATCGTCGGTAAGGGTCGAGGTGGCAATGTACAGCACCTGCGAATACTGCCGGGCGACCAGCCCCTCGACGTGGGCGCTTTTACCGCTGCGCGCCCCGCCGGTCACTAAAATCATTCCGTTAACTCCTGATGCTCGCGCATGATCTGATAGATTTTTTGTATATCGATGTGCTGCCGCAGGGTCTGCGCCAGGGTATCAAACTGCTGCGCTTTGTACGCGGCGTAATCGGATGTCACTACCCGCGGAGGCAGCCCTTTACGCGCCCGCAGGCCATCCACCAGCGCACGGGTAAAGGCGTCGCTGTCGAACAGGCCGTGCAGATAGGTCCCCCACACCTGCCCGTCGTCGCTCACCGCGCCGTCGGCAATATGCTCGTTCTCTTTTTGCAGCCACAGGGCCGGTTGCGCCCCCTCGCCGAGCACGGTTTGCCCCATGTGGATTTCGTAACCAGAGAGCGGGATCCCGGCCAGCGCCGCCAGCCAGCCGGGGAGCGACGCCGCCATGCAGGCGTTCACCTGGGTGGTGGTTTTGTGGCGGGCAAAGCGGGTGGTGGTGTTCAGAAGCCCGAGGCCCGGCATGCGACCGAGGCCGGATTCCACCTCATCAATCAGGGTCTCGCCCAGCATCTGATAGCCGCCGCAGATCCCGAGCAGCGGCACGCCGTCCCGGTGACGGATCAGCAGCGCGTGCGCCATCGCGCTCTCGCGCAGCCAGGTCAGATCGCTGAGGGTATTTTTACTGCCGGGCAGGATTATGAGGTCGGCACCGTCCAGTTCCTGCGGCTGGCTGACGTAGCGCACCCGCACGTCCGGCTGCGCCGACAGGGCGTTGAAATCGGTGAAGTTGGCAATGTGCGGCAGATGCACCACCGCGATGTCAACATCACGCGCAGGCTGGCGCAGGCGGTTCTCGCGCTGCAAGGCAACCCCGTCCTCCTCGTCCAGATCGAGTGTCAGCCACGGCATGACGCCGAGCACCGGCACGCCGGTGAGCGCCTCAATCTGTTCTAATCCGGAGGCAAGCAGCGACACGTCGCCGCGAAATTTATTGATGATCACCCCTTTGACCCGCCAGCGCTCGTGCGTCTGCAGCAGGGCCAGGGTGCCGTAGATCGCCGCAAACACCCCGCCGCGATCGATATCCGCCACCAGGATCACCGGGCATTCGGCGAGCTCCGCCATCCCCATATTGGCGATATCCCGATCGCGCAGGTTGATCTCGGCCGGGCTGCCGGCCCCTTCCAGCACCAGCACCTCATAGTCCTGCGCCAGGCTGCGGTAGACTCCGGCAACCTGTTCGCGCAGGCGCGGTTTAAAATCGTGGTATTGGGCCGCATCCATCGCGTTTGCGACCTCGCCCATCAACACCACCTGCGCCTGGCTGACGTTAGTGGGTTTGAGCAAAATGGGGTTCATCCGCACGTCCGGGGCGATCCCGGCGGCTTCGGCCTGCATGATTTGCGCCCGGCCCATCTCTTTGCCATCCGGGGTGATCCCGGAGTTAAGGGCCATGTTTTGCGCCTTAAACGGGGCGGTGCGCCAGCCATCCTGATAAAAAATGCGGCACAAGCCCGCCGCCAGCACGCTTTTGCCCACATCGGAGGCGGTGCCCTGCAGCATAATTGCCAGCGTCATGGCGACTCCTGTAATCATTCACTATACGAATTGAATGTTAAGGCTTTCTCGCCGCCAGGAACATCCTCACACCTTAAATAACCAACACGCCGCGAAATGGCCGGGGGCAATCTCCTCCATCGCCGGCTCTTCGCGCCGACATACCGGCATCACGTGCGGGCAGCGGCTGCAAAATTTACAGCCCGGCAGCACCGAGGTCGGGCCCGGGATCTCCCCGCGCAGCGTCGCCTGTTCCAGATTACGGATCCGCGGGTCCGGCTGCGGTACCGCGGCCAGCAGCGCTCGGGTGTAAGGGTGCGCCGGGTGCTGATACAGCGCATTCGCCGGAGCCACTTCTACCAGCTTGCCGAGGTACATCACCCCGATCCGCGTCGAAATGTGGCGCACCATCGACAGATCGTGGGCGATAAACAGATAGGTCAGCCCCAGCTCCTGCTGGAGATCCTGCAGAATGTTCACCACCTGCGCCTGCACCGACACGTCCAGCGCCGACAGCGGCTCATCGCACAGCACAAACTCCGGGCGCACCGACAGCGCCCGGGCAATGCTGATCCGCTGGCGCTGGCCGCCGCTAAACTCGTGCGGGTAACGCTGCAAGTGTTCCTGTCTGAGCCCCACTTTATAGAGCAGGGTTTCAGCACGCTCCCGCTGCTCCTCGCGGCTGTAGCCGTGGATCTGCATTGGCTCCGCCACCAGCTGCTGCACGGTCATCCCCGGATTGAGCGACGACCAGGGATCCTGGAAAATCGCCTGCATGCGCTTACGCAGCGGCTTGAGCTGTTTTTCGTTAGCCTGGGCGATCGCCTGCCCGGCAAAATAGATCTCGCCCGAGGTGATATCAAACAGGCGCAGAATGGCGCGCCCGAGAGTAGATTTGCCGCAGCCGGACTCGCCCACCAGGCCAAAGGTCTCCCCCGGCTGGATATCAAAACTGACGCCATCCACGGCTTTTACCGCCACGCCTTTGCGCAGCAGGCCGCCGTTTAGGCTGTAGTGTTTTCGCAGATCCCGCACGCTCACCAGCGGGGCATTGTGTTCGCTCATACCTGAACTCCCTTATCCTCTAACAGCCAGCATGCGGCACGATGCCCTGCGCCCTGGCTGTAAAACGCCGGACGGCGGGCGCACTGCGGCATCCGCTGCGGGCAACGTTCGGCAAACGGGCAGCCAGGCGGCGGATTCAGCAACCCCGGCGGCGATCCTTCGATGGGCGACAGGCGATGGCTGACCTGCTCTGGGTGCGGTAACGACGCCAGCAAACCCTGGGTATACGGATGCTGAGGTCGGTAAAAAATGTCCTCCACGCTGCCCTCTTCCATCACCAGCCCGCCGTACATCACCACCACCCGGCTGCACACCTGCGCGACAACCCCCAGATCGTGGGTAATCAGCAGGATTGCGGTGTGGGTCTTCTGCTGCAGACTTTTGAGCAGGCGCAGGATCTGCGCCTGAATGGTGACATCCAGCGCGGTTGTCGGCTCGTCGGCAATCAGCAGTTGAGGGTCGCAGGAAAGTGCAATGGCGATCATCACCCGCTGGCGCATCCCGCCGCTGAACTCGTGCGGGTACTGATCGTAGCGCCGCGCCGCCTCGGCGATCCCGACCTGCTCGAGCATGCCGATACTGGCGGCCTTAGCCGCTTTTTTGCTTAAGCCTTTATTGCGGACCAGGATCTCCGTCATCTGCTTGCCGATGGTCAGCACCGGGTTGAGCGCGGTCATCGGATCCTGAAAAATCATCGCAATCTGGTTCCCACGGATGGCTCGCATCTGCTGCGGGGTTTTCTGCGCCAGGTCGTCATCATTAAAGCGGATCTGGCCGCCAGTGATGCGCCCGTTACTGCCCAGCAGCTGGATGATCGACTTGCAGGTGACGCTTTTGCCGCAGCCGGATTCACCCACAATCCCCACCAGCTCGCCAGCCTGCACGTTGAAGCTCACTCCGCGTACCGCATGGACATCGCCATCGTGTGTACGGAAGGTGGTTTGCAGGTTATCAAGTTCGAGTAAGTTACTCATTACGGTTCGCTCCCGGCTCAAAGGCGCTGCGGAAGACGTCGCCGAGCACGTTAAAACTGAATACCGTCAGCAGGATCAGAATGCCGGGGAACATCGCCAGCCACGAGGCCTCGCCAATATACGACTGGGCGTTATTGAGCATACTGCCCCACGAAGCGGCAGGCGCTTGTACACCCAACCCGAGGAAGCTGAGCGTCGATTCCATCAGGATCGCCGAGGCAATATTCAGCGTGGCGGCGACGATAATGGTCGGCAGCACCCCGGGAATAATGTGACGCACGATGATCCGCAGGGGATGCGCGCCCGAGGCGCGGGCATAGAGCACATACTCGCGCTCTTTCACCGACAGGGTTTCGGCACGCACCAGTCGGGACATGCTCATCCACGTCAGCAGACTGATGATCATGATGATGTTATCCACCCCCGGCTTGAGGTACGCGTTTAGCACCAGCAGCAGGAAGAAGGCCGGGATCGCCATCAGGATATCCACTGCGCGCATCATCAGGTTATCCAGCCAGCCGCCGAAGTAGCCGCTGACCGTCCCGACGACGGTGCCAATCAGGGTGGAAAAGACCATCGCCAGCCCGCCCACCATCAGCGAAATCTGCCCGCCGTACAGGGCCCGGGTGAAGTAATCCCGACCATACTCATCGGTGCCGAACCAGTGCGCACCGTCGGGTGGCAGGGTGCGCGCCCCGAGCGACATCTGATCCGGATCGTACGGACTTAAGCCGGCGCACAGCGCAGCGGCGAGGAAAATAAACAGAATAAATAACGAAAATTGCGCCGGACGATTGCGGCGAAACTGGTGACCAACCTGTTGCCAGCGTCTGCTCATCCGGGTTACCTCAGGGTACGTATGCGGGGATCGGCGAAGCGATACAGCAGGTCGGCGATCAGGTTACCGACGATCAGCATCAGCGACGAAAGCATGATGATCGCCATAATCAGCGGGTAGTCCAGTGAGGTGATCGACTGGATCCCCAGCAGCCCCATCCCCGGCCACGAGAAGACGCTCTCGGTGACGTAGGCACCCACCACCAGCTCGCCAAACGACAGGCCAAACAGGGTGATCACCGGCAGCAGCACATTTTTCAGCACATGACGGAACAGGATGCTGGTGCGCGTCGCGCCATAGGCCAGCTGGGTTTGCACGTAATCGGCCGAGAGCTGAGAAATGGTATTCGAGCGGATATAGCGCACGTAGCTGGAGAGGTTATAGAAGGTCAGCGCGATGCACGGCAGCACACCATGGCGCACCACGTCCAGCCAGTTATCCTCCATGCCGATGGTGCGCATTCCCATGCTGGGGAACCAGTTGAGCTGCACGGCAAAGACGGTGATCAACAGGATCCCGAACCAGAAGATCGGCACCGAAATGCCAATATAGGCAAACACATTCAACAGATGATCCAGCCAACGGTGCTTAAACGCGCCCGCCAGCAGACCCAGCGGAATAGCGAATACAATCGCCATCAGCAGCGAGGCACCCATTAAGCCCAATGTCGCCGGAATGCGCTCGGCAATCATCGTCAGCACCGGGCGGTGATAGATCAGCGAATAACCGAGATCGCCCTGCAGAACATTTTTCAGCCACAGAAAATATTGCGTAACCAGCGGTTTATCCAGCCCCAGGCTCTGGCGGATCCGCTCGATATCCTCGGGGGCCATGCGCGGAGTGATGTACGCTGCCACCGGATCGCCGGGGGCGAGTTTGACCAGCAAAAACGCCACCAGCGAGATAAAGAACAGCATCGGTATCAGTTGCAGCAACCGACGCATCAGTAATGAGTTCACGACTTGCCCTTACACGACTTACCCGTACAAAAGCCCCGGCCAGCAGACCGGGGCCAGGGTTTATTTTTGATAGATTTTCGACAGATCCTGGAACATGTACACCGGCTTCGGTTCCGCTTCCTGCGTACCGCCAAAGCGTTTATCCACCGCAACGGTGGCGTTGGTGTAAGCGATCGGGTAGTAGGTCATGTCGCTGGCGACCGTCTGCTGGATCTGTTTGTAGGTCGCGGCACGCTTAGTCGCGTCGGTCTCTACCGCACCCTGATCCCACAGGGCATCGAACTGCGGGTTCTTATAGTGGGCGTAGTTATAGGCTTCGTTGCTCATAAACAGCGATTTGTAACCGTCCGGCTCGGCACCCATGATGTAGCCGCCGAGGTTCAGCTCCCACGCGGTGTTGTTCATGTCGAGGCTACGCTGGGACATGGCATTAGCGTCGAGCGGCATCAGCTCAACGTTTACCGCAATCCCCTTCAGCGCCTGCTGAATGTACAGCGCCTGGCTCTCCTGGGTTTTATTGGTGTTGACGTAAGCCAGGCGCAGCTTGAGGTTTTCCGGCGCGCCGGAGGCCTTCAGCAGTTCTTTGGCTTTTTGCTGGTCGAATTTGTACTGTTCCACGTCGTCGGTCTGGTACAGCGTATCCGGGGTCAGGAACGAGGTCGCCGGTTTGGCGTAATCCAGCGAGGTGAAGGCGGTCTGGGTCAGTTCGTCCTTATTGATGGCGTACGCAATGGCCTGACGCAGCGCCTTGCTTTTCATCACCGGCACGTTCTGGTTGAAGGTCATGTAGGCCAGACGCCCTTCCGGGTACACCACGAAGTCAAACTTACCGGTGTTTTTCAGGCGCGACACGTCCTGCGGATCGACCATCTTGAGGTTGATTTCGCCGTTTTGCAGCGCAAGGTTGGCGGAGTTGCTGTCTTTGGCAAAACGATAGGTCACGGAATCAAGCTTCGCTTTGCCGTTCCAGTAGTCGTCAAAACGGGTCAGCGCGTAATACTGTCCGGTGCGGTACTCTTTAAATTTGAACGGCCCGGAGCCTACTGGCGCATCGTTTTTAGTGCTTTTTTCCAGATCGCCTTCATTGGCAAAGACGTGCTGCGGGATCGGGTAGATCTGCACCAGAGTGCCGGTAAAGGCCGCACTCACCTGCGGCAGGGTGAACTTGACGGTGCGATCGTCCACTTTGCTGACCGCAACGGGCTTGCCGCCGTAGGTGAACATGCTGCGGAAGAAGCTGTGCTGCTTCTCATCCAGCAGTTTGTTAAAGGTAAACACCACGTCATCGGCGGTCAGCGGCTGGCCGTCCTGCCATTTGAGATTCGGCTTTAAGGTCAGGGTGTAGCTGAGATTATCCGCAGAGGGCGTCAGGCTTTCGGCGAGGCCCCATTCGATTTTACCGTCGTTAAAGCTGTACAGCGGGGCATACAGCGCCTGCATGATGGTCAGGGTGGTTCGGTCGCTGGCGTACAGCGGGTTCACCGCTAACGGGTCGCCGGAGGTAATGCCGATAATCAGCGAGCCACCCTCTTTTGGCGCATCGCTTTTGGCCGCCGGGGCCGCTGCGTTGTCTTTATTTTTGGCATCATCACAGCCGGCGGCGAGCAACGCCAGAGCGACCAGAACAGCAGATACTATTGGCTTACGCATATCTCACTAACTCCTTGCCTTGAAAGTTTTTTTAACTGCAGATTGTTATTTTAACGATCTCTGAGTGCGCATCATATTCAGCTTTAGGGGCAGACGCATTAACAATGAAAATGCGATTTTTGATTAAGCTTATAACGATTTAGATATATATAAGCTTATTAAGGAATGGCTCATATCCTTATGCGCTCAGTTCGTTAAACCGTTCACGGAATGCCTGCTAAACTGCCTCAACACATCACGTAAAAGGCAGATCAGCATGTCAGATGAATCTTATCAGCCAGCAAAAGTCTGGGAATGGAAGCAGAATAATAACGGTGGCGCGTTTGCCAGTATCAACCGCCCTATTTCTGGCGCGACGCACGAGAAAGCGCTGCCGGTCGGCTCGCATCCGCTGCAGCTCTATTCCCTGGGCACGCCAAACGGCCAGAAGGTGACGATCCTGCTGGAAGAGTTGTTGGCGATTGGGGTAACGGGCGCGGAATATGACGCGTGGCTGATCCGCATTGGTGAGGGCGATCAGTTCTCCAGCGGATTTGTTGAGGTGAATCCGAACTCCAAAATTCCGGCCCTGCGCGACCACTCCACGACCCCGCCGACGCGCGTCTTTGAGTCCGGCAACATCCTGCTTTACCTCGCCGAAAAATACGATCACTTCCTGCCAAAAGATCCGGCAGGCCGGGTTGAAACCCTGAACTGGCTATTCTGGCTGCAGGGATCTGCCCCGTTCCTCGGCGGCGGTTTTGGTCACTTCTATCACTACGCGCCGGTGAAAATTGAGTACGCAATTGACCGCTTCACCATGGAAGCCAAACGACTGTTCGACGTGCTGGATAAACAGCTTTCGCGCAGCCGCTACCTGGCGGGTGAAGAGTACACCATCGCCGATATCGCGGTGTGGCCGTGGTTTGGCAGCGTGGCACTCGGCCAGGTGTATGGTGCCGCCGAGTTCCTCGATGCAGAGAGCTATAAGAACGTGCAGCGCTGGGCGAAGGATGTCGCCAGCCGTCCGGCAGTAAAGCGCGGTCGCATCGTCAACCGCACCAACGGCGAGCTGAACGAACAGCTGCATGAGCGTCATGCCGCCAGCGACTTCGACACCCAGACCGAAGATAAACGTCAGGGTTAATTTCCGTGCCGGGCAGTTTGCTGCCCGGCTTTTGGTCATTCATTATCTCTGCTCAGACTTAGCGCATCTGATATTTTCCTGACGCAAACCCTTGTCTTTTTTCAACAGCATATTTACTTCCGTCCGTTAAACTGGCATCAATATTTTTTTTATTCAGATAAATCGCATGTCAGAAAAGTCGCTGAAACAGCAGATCCAGAATCTGAAAAAACATAATACCCGGCTTGCCAGGCTGGCGCGCGACGCCCGCAGCAAGCTCAGTGCTGCGCTCGACGGGACGGGATTATGTTTGTGGCAGCTCGACGTTCCGAGCGGCAAGCTGATTATTTATAACCGCCGCTGGGGATCGATGCTGGGCTATCAGCCCAAAGAGTTGAACGCCCAGTTTGAAGTCTGGCGGGAACACTTGCACCCGGATGATAAGCAAAACGTCCTCGATGCGTTTTACGATCACCTGCACGGCAAAACCCCTTTCTACGAAGCGCTGCACCGTATGCAGCACAAAAACGGCACCGTCAGTTGGGTGCTGGATCGCGGCCGCGTCAGCGAGTGGGATGAACATGGCAACCCGCTTAAGGTCACCGGCACGCACATCGACATGACCAAAGAGAAGCAGTACGAAGAGCAGCTGGCGCTGCTGGCGAATCACGACCCGCTCACCGGGCTGGCCAACCGCCATGCGCTGATCAAACACTTCACCCAGCTTAAAACGCACGGGCCGCTGTGCGTCGCCTTTATCGATCTTGACGATTTTAAAACGGTTAACGACACCTTTGGCCACCGCAGCGGCGATGAGCTGCTGATCCAGCTCAGCCAACGCCTGCGCAACACCTGCCCGCCGGGGGCGATAGTCGGACGGCTGGGTGGCGATGAATTTGTACTGCTGCTGCCCTTCCCACTCGCCAGTTTGCTGATCAACCAAACCGCGCACAGCTGCCTGAACGCGGCGCTCACCCCATTCGAACTCGACAACGGACAGGCGCAGGTAGGGGCATCGGTGGGGATTGATGAGGTCCAGCCGCAGGATGATTTCATCAATGCCCTGCGACGCGCCGATCAGTCGATGTACCAGATTAAGCACACCGGCAAAAACGACGTGGCCATCGGCCAGATGCTGCTTTCGGTGTCGCGCAGCGGAACCCAGCCATGAAAAACAGCCGCCAGCAGGAGATTCTCCGCCAGCTGGCGGCGTGCGACGGCCTCACGACAGACGCGCTTGCCGCATCTCTTGCGGTGAGCAAAGAGACGATTCGCCGCGATCTGCAACAGCTTCAGCAGCAGGGGAAGATCGTCCGCCATCACGGGCGCGCCAGGGCGATCCATCCGGATCATCGCGACGGCGGCGAGCCGTTTGGCGCACGCCTGAAAAGCCACTACGCGGATAAAGCCGATATTGCCCGCCATGCGCTGGACTGGGTCAGCGAAGGGATGATCCTGGCGCTCGATGCCAGCTCGACCTGTTTTCACCTTGCGCGGCAGCTACCGGACATCCCGCTGACGGTGTTTACCAACAGCCTGCCCATTTGCCACGAGATGGCGAAGCGTGAACGCGTGACCCTGATTTGCTCGGGCGGGACGCTGGAACGTAAGTACCGCTGTTATGTGAATCCGGCGCTGGTCACCCAGCTGAAATCGCTGGAGATCGACCTGTTTATCTTTTCCTGCGAAGGGGTGGATGAACAGGGCGTGATGTGGGATCCCGCCCCGCACAATGCCGGATTTAAGACGCAGCTGCTGAGCCGCGCCAGCCAGTCGCTGCTGCTGATCGACAAAAGTAAGTTCCGGCGCTCCAGCGAAGTGAAGATTGGTGACCTGTCTCAGGTGACGCAAATCATTACCGACGCTCAGCTTTCCAGACGGTAGCCGGCCATAAAATAGCGCAACTACTGAGCCGAAAGCCGGAACTTCTGTACCGATCGCTGCAGCTCTTCGGTCTGACGCTCCAGCGCCAGCGCCGCCGCTGAAACCTGTTCCACCAGCGAGGCGTTCTGCTGGGTCACACCGTCCATCTGGGTGATCGCCACCCCCACCTGCGAGATGCCTTTACTCTGCTCTTCCGAGGCGGCGGCAATTTGTTTCATGATGGTGGTCACTTCACTGACGTCGCGCAGTACGGCTTCCATGGTGGTGCCAGTGTCGTTCACCAGTTTTGCTCCCTGCTCCACGCGCGAGACCGAATCGGCAATCAGCCCTTCAATCTCTTTGGCCGCGTTTGCGCTGCGGCTTGCCAGATTACGCACTTCGCCCGCAACCACCGCAAAACCACGCCCCTGCTCGCCCGCGCGGGCGGCTTCCACTGCGGCATTCAGGGCCAGGATATTGGTCTGGAAGGCAATACTGTTGATGACGCTGGTGATCTCGGCAATTTTTTGCGAGCTGACGGAGATACCGTTCATGGTGCTGACCACTTTTTCCACCAGCACCCCACCGCGGCTGGCGGAGGTCGAGGCCACGTCGGCCAGCTGGCTTGCCTCGCGGGCGCTGTCCGCATTCAGCTTCACCGTGGCGGTGAGCTGCTCCATGCTGGCGGCGGTCTCTTCCAGGGCGGCGGCCTGCTCTTCGGTACGTGAGGAGAGATCGTTATTGCCACTGGAGATCTCGGTGGCACCGCGCCAGATATTCTCGCTGCCAGAGCGAATCGTGCTCACCGCTTCGCGCAGGCTGTCCTGCATGGCACTCAACAGCGGCACCAGTTGCCCCACGCAGTTGCGGCCAAACGGCGCAATAGGCTGGCTGAGATCGCCTTGTGCAATCTGGCGAAAATGCTCGCGGATGCGATCCAGCGGCTTCACCAGCATCGCGACCAGATAACGGTCGGTGAACAGCAGGATCAGCAGGCCAATAATCGTCGCCGTGATAATGGCCGTGCGGGTGAAGCTGGTCAGGCCATCCACTGCCACGCGGGTGCTGTCGAGGATGGTGTCGGCGGCTTTGCTGAACTGTTCAGCGCTGGCACCAAACGCACGACTCAACGGCGGGGTGACGCTGTTCGCCTGCTGGCGATAGCCGTCAACATTCCCCTGCTGCGCCAGCTGCATCTGCGGCCTGACGCCGTTCTCCAGCAGCGCCTGCCAGCTGGCGATCACCTGAGCGGAAATCTGGGCATCCATTGGCCCCGGCGAAATCGCTTTCAGTTCATCGAGCTTGCTGGCCATGTTGTCCTGCGCCTGCTGTACCGACGCGAGGTCAGCCGTGCCACCCGCCGCCTGCGCGTCCATCGCACGGCTCAGACGGGTGACAAAGCGGAAGTATTGATCGTTGCCCTGGCTCAGCACCGTCATCTGTTTTACCAGTTGCCGATCCACTTCATTACCGTCCGCAACGCGTGACAGCGCCCAGGTGCTGTACAGCCCAACTCCCGCCCACATTAAACAAAAGATCCCCAGTATCGTCAGCATAACGAACCGGATCGTGAAATTACGAAGCACTTGCATAATCGTTTCCTTGCCGTGAGGGAGATCTCGCCTGCAGGCGAGTCTTATCCTCGTTATCGGCAATAAACAGCGAAGCCATACCTTTTTAGGTTAATTTTAGAAAACTTTTCATTTCCGTTTAGCGAAGCGGAAAATGATAATCAGGCTGGGCAGATACCCCTGGAAATAACGTGTTTTTAGATTTCATACAGTTTGTAAATGTAAATCACTCTCTCCATTCATTACCCATATAATCCCTAAGGGTTAGATAGCTGTTCGCTATCAGCAATCAATCGCGCCTCCTTGCGTCAAAACTCCCACTTTTTGTACGTAAATAAAACTGTAATATTCACACCATAAATGTATTTAAAAATATCAATTAAATATCTCTATTTAATCGGTTGATTATTCGCTGGATATTTTTTCAAATTTCATTACATCCTTTTCGCCTGAGAAAGTTCTTAATTGCGCAAATTTAATTTAAAAAGAGGCCACTTCATTCGAGATATTTAAGAGATTATCAAATGCGTAATTTAACAAAACGGACTTTGCTGTCGCAGTGTGTATTACTGGCATTAACCTCCTTTGCCGCTCAGGCACAAAATACCCCCGCTACGTCTTGTCAAAATGGCGATACGACCCAGACCTGCGGCCTGTCGAAATATACCGATGGTAGCTTCTATCAAAACTCGGGCGTCACCGACGCCGTGATGGCCGATGCCACGGCGACTAACATCTACATGGACGGCCACCGCACGGCGGAGGATACCCAGACCTTAACCGTTTCCGGCACGGACATGTCGGGCCATTATATTCAGGGCAGCAACGGCGGGACGGTGAATATTAACGTCACCAACAATGCGACCGTGGATATGATTGAAGTCGGTAACAAAGATGCCACTACCAATACCAACGTCAATGTCGATCACTCCACGCTGGACGGTGAAAACAGCGATGGAACCTATCAGCGAAATAAAGCCTATATGATGGGTGCCGCCATCTATCTCGATCCGCTTGATGCGGGCTACCACACTGTGGATATCAGCAACGGTAGCGCGCTTCATGGCAGTATTATCAGTGCCGGTGCAGGAAGCCAGAGCATCGCCATCAGCGACAGCGTCATGGATAACGGCGGCATTTACGTCGGCAGCGATAAATCAGATACCACCATTAACCTGACCAATGCCACCGTGGATGCGACCAACAGCCTGGTGGCAAAAAACCTCGACACCGTGGTTGAGCAACTGAGTCATTACGAACCGTTCAAAAATATTAACATCGATGCTTTTGGCGACGTGGCGGTGGCGATGTACGGCACCACTCAGGACACGCTGGCGCTGAATAACAGCACCGTGACCGGCGATGTCGGGGTCATCAACGAGAAAGGCCAGACCAACCTGTCGTTCAGTAACAACAGCGTGGTGAACGGCAATGTGACGCTCGACGGAAATTCCACCAATACCGTGCTGGTGGATAACAGCACCATTAATGGCGACGTGAACGCCAGCCAGAACAGCGGCGATACCACCATCACCCTGCAAAACAGCGCCAATGTGAACGGTGATATCACTACCGGCAAAGGCAATGACACCGTGGTGCTGGTGAATGACTCGCACGTCAGCGGCAATGTGACCGGCGGCGACGGCAACGATACGCTTTCGATGGATGCAGGCAGCTCGATTAACGGACAAATTAATCAGTTTGAAACGGTGAATACCACCAGCGATAACAGCATCACCCTCGACACCATCAACGATGCTACCAGCTGGAATCTGCAAAACGGTTCCACGCTCACTGCCACCACCACCGGCAGCAATGCCGAAGTGACCATGAGCACCGACAGCCAGGTCAACTTTGGCGAGATCACCGGCTCCCGTAATTCCGTGGTGGTGGATAACATCACTGCTTCAGCCCTCAATCAGCAGAACCGCGTACTGGGTACTTTCACTACCACCACCGCCACCAGCACGCCGCAAAATGCCGCCAACGCGACCTTCAGCAACGGTCAGCAGCAGGTCGAAAACCGCAGCGCAGCGTACAACTACAACAATGACCTGAGCATTGTTGCCGCCGATACGGCACCGCAAACGCTGCTCACCGCGGACAACAGTCAGGACTGGAATATTGTCTTTAACAGCTCGCGCGGTGAACTGGCCAGCGACGTGCAGGGAATGGTTGCCGGACTGGATGCCGCCGAACAGGCCGGTCATCAGGTGACTGATGACATCACCAGCCATCTGGATCGTCTGCACTTTGCTGGCCTGATGGGCAATCAGCAGGAAGGCGCTCAGCTGTGGGGGGATTTCCTCTATCAGAACGGCAACTTCAGCAACGATGTGGATTACAAGAGCATCACCCAGGGCGCGCAGGGCGGCGTTGACTGGACGGCGTACCTTGCCAACGGCGATAGCGTGACCGGCGGTGTGGCGCTGGCCTGGACCCGCAGCCGCGTACAAGATACCGACAACGGCCCGGACAGCTTCAAGGACACCGTTTACGGCAACTACTACAGCCTGTACGGCGGCTGGCAGCAGGCGCTGGACGGCCGTCAGTGGGGCCTGTTCGCTGACGGCAGCTTCAGCTATGGCGATATGCGCTACTCGCTCTCTGCCCACAACGTTACCGGCGACACCAGCGGGATGACCGAAGCCCTGCACGGCTCCACCGACGGAAGCCTGTACATGGCTCAGGCGCGTACCGGGGTGAACGTGTTGCTGCCGGGCGAAACCGTGCTGCAACCGTACGCCATCCTCGGCTGGGATCAGACCAAGGCCAACGGCTTCTCCGACAGCGAAGTGACCTTTGCTGACAGCCAGGTCTCCTCATGGAACGGCGGTGCGGGTCTGCGTTTAACCACCACCCTGACCGATCTGAACAAAAACGTGCAGGTCATGCCATGGCTGGATGTGCGCGTGCAGAAAGAGTTCAGCGATGATACCGATATCCAGGCGGCGGATTATCACAACACCGCCGGTCATAACAACAGCATGGGGATGTTTGGTGCGGGCGTGAATGCCACTGTCGCGCATAACTTCTCGGTGAATACCGGCATTTACTACGGCACCGGCGACGTGGATAACGACGCCAGCGTTCAGGCAGGTATGAGCTACAGCTTCTAACCACGCGTGCCCGGCAGCCTGAGGCTGGCCGGGCATTTTTATTAACTCAAATACTTCTCGAACCAGCCTAACGTCCGTTTCCACGCCAGCTCCGCAGCCGGTTCGTCGTAGCGCGGGGTCGAATCATTGTGGAACCCGTGGTTCACGCCGGGGTAGATCCAGGCTTCATACACTTTCCCATTCGCTTTCAGCGCAGCTTCGTACGCCGGCCACCCTTCGTTAACGTTCTTATCCAGCTCCGCATAGTGCAGCAGCAGTGGCGCCTTTATTTTGGCGACTTCGGAAGCAGGTGCTTGTCGGCCATAAAACGGTACCGCGCAGGCCAGCTCCGGCCAGGCGACTGCCGCCGCATTCGAGACGCCGCCGCCGTAGCAGAAGCCGGTGATCCCCACTTTGCCGGTGGCATCCGGGTGCTTTTGCATAAAGTCGATGGCGGCAAAGAAGTCGTTCATCAGCTTCGTAGGATCGACCTTCTGCTGCAGCACCTTCCCTTCTTCATCGTTACCGGGATAGCCGCCCACCGAGCTTAAGCCGTCCGGTGCCAGCGCAATGTACCCCGCCTTCGCCACCCGACGGGCGACATCTTCAATGTACGGATTGAGGCCGCGGTTCTCGTGCACCACCACCACCGCCGGGACTTTACCGCTGGCTTTGGCCGGTTTCACCAGATAGCCGCGCACCTCGCCATGCCCGTCCGGCGAGGGATAGGTGATGTACTCGGGGAGGATCTCGGGGTCGGTGAACTTCACCTGCTCGGCGAGAGCGTAATTGGGTTTGAGCATATTAAACAGCGCCAGCGCCGTCATGCCGCCAACGGCATAGCGACCCGCCAGATTGAGGAACTCACGCTTGCTTATTTTGCCGTGAGCGTAATAGTCGTAGTAGTCGAGCAATTCCTGAGGAAAGTCTTTGGCGGTCATACGCGTCATCGCATATCTCCATGAATTGTGAACAAACTAAGGATAGAATAGAAACGCTGTTTCGAAAGTTAATCACTAACAAAGGAGACATCATGCCCTGGAACGCTTCCCCTGACCGCTACGAGAATATGCAATACCGCTACTGCGGAAAAAACGGCCTGCGCTTACCCGCACTCTCCCTCGGTTTGTGGCACAGTTTCGGCCACGTCCAGCCCCTCGATTCCCAGCGCGCCCTGCTGCGCAAAGCCTTCGACTGCGGGATCACCCATTTTGATCTCGCCAATAACTATGGCCCACCGCCGGGCAGCGCGGAAGAAAATTTTGGCCGCCTGCTGCGCGATGATTTCGCGGCCTATCGCGATGAGCTGATTATCTCCACCAAAGCGGGCTACGACATGTGGCCGGGCCCATACGGCGCGGGCGGTTCACGCAAGTATCTGCTCGCCAGTCTGGATCAGAGCCTCAAGCGCATGGGGCTGGAGTATGTGGATATCTTCTATTCACACCGCGTGGATGAAAACACGCCGATGGAGGAGACGGCCTCTGCGCTGGCGCAGGCGGTGCAGAGCGGCAAAGCGCTGTACGTCGGTATCTCGTCCTATTCCCCGGAACGTACGCAGAAAATGACCGAACTGCTGCGCGAATGGAAGATCCCTTTGCTTATCCATCAGCCGTCTTACAACCTGCTTAACCGCTGGGTGGATAAGAGCGGCCTGTTGGATACGCTGGCGGCCAACGGCACGGGCTGTATCGCGTTTACGCCGCTGGCGCAGGGGCTGCTGACTGGAAAATACCTGAACGGGATCCCGGACGGTTCACGCATGCAGCGCGAAGGCAAGAAAGTGCGCGGCCTGACGGAGACGATGCTGACCGAGGCCAACCTGAACAGCCTGAGGATGCTGAATGAGATGGCGCAGGAACGCGGCCAGACCATGGCGCAAATGGCGCTGAGCTGGCTGTTGAAAGACGACCGCGTGACCTCGGTGCTGATTGGTGCCAGCCGCACGGAGCAGCTGGAAGAGAACGTACAGGCGCTGAACAATCTGCACTTTAGCGAGGACGAGCTGCAGCGGATTGACCAGCACGTGGCGGACGGACAGCTCAATTTATGGCAGGCGTCATCGGATAAGTAGTGAAAATGTCGGGTGGCGCTGCGCTTACCCGACCTACCGATCCCCGTAGGCCTGATGAGCGCAGCGCCATCAGGCGATGTTAATATTTACTGCTGCGACTCAGCTTATCCAGATACCCCATCACAAACGCCGACAGCACAAACGTCAGGTGGATAATCACATACCACATCAGCTTGTTATCGGGGATGTTTTTGGCATCCATAAATACCCGCAGCAGGTGAATCGACGAGATCGCGACAATCGATGCGGCCACTTTGTTTTTCAGTGACGAGGCATCCATCTTACCGAGCCAGCTCAGCTTCTCTTTTTCCGGATCAATATCCAGCTGTGAGACAAAGTTCTCGTAGCCCGAGAACATCACCATCACCAGCAGCCCACCCACCAGCGTCATATCCACCAGTGACAGCAGGACCAGGATCAGATCGGATTCAGCGATGCTGAAAATATGCGGCAGGACGTGAAAAATTTCCTGAAAGAATTTGATACAGAGAGCTATCAGCGCGAGTGAGAGCCCAAAATAGACCGGGGCGAGTATCCAGCGGGAGGCATACATTGCGTTTTCAAAAAAGCGTTCCATAGTGTCCTGTCTGCAAACGAAACCAGCGCGCAGTATATCTCACTGACCCAAATTGTTTGCAACAACAAAACAACAAAAACATTACACTTCCTGTGGCTTTACGATGGGGCGTTCGTACTCCGGCCACACCAGTACCACCAGAGACGGATAGGCTTCGAGGCTGAACTCACGAAAACACTGGCGTAGGTTCAATACCTCCAGGTCGGAGTGCGATACCTTCTCGCCGTTCAGGCAGCGTTTCTTGATATTGTCGTAATATTTGTACACCGCCGAGTTCAGATCGCTGCAACGACGCTGGGCATCAAACAGATCGGGAATGCTATTTATTTCTACCATATTCATTCGTTTAATAGTGGCATGGAGAAAATCAATATATTCATGATTGACGCGCCAGTACCAGACCGGCGTAATCGCATTCATCAGCACTGAAAAATGGTCTTCGCCCTCTTCTTTGGACATCCGCTCTGACGGAGTCGGGCTGTGCGCATTCTGCGCCTCGCTACTTTTATTGAACTCACGCATCAATAAAAGAATCCCGGCGGTAAGCAATAACAATGTAATGACAGTATAAAAAATGCTGTTCATAGGCAGGCTCCATTTTTTTTGATTTTAAATTTGCCTCATGTTATTGTCAACGAATCTCACACTCCAGACAACCCCACCCCGTTGAAATTAAAGGAAATATAAAATGTTGCCCGACAATCTGGTTCCGGCCAAGTTTCACATTTCTTCCGTGGAACCTAAACCGCCAGAAGCAGAAAGCAATGCAAATTTCACTAAGGGGAAAAGAACGCTCGCAGATTTGGCACCCGATATATTAATTGGTGTTACCCGTACTGGCAACTCGCGCAATATGTTGCTTGAAGAGCACGACCGGCATATTAAGGACCGGTTATTCCGGGTGGTTAAAATCGAGGTGTTCGCCCGCCTGCTCAATGACCTGCAGGCGGAAGGCGAAATAGATGCGCAGGCACTAAGTCAAATATTGACAGAAAAAACGGATGAAATAAATGAAGCGGGCAATGAAATCTGGTTAAATCTAATTACCTGCGAACGAAATTCACCTGTTTTTTATAAGCTGGAGGATGAATGACGTGAAGGAAATTGATAATAATAACGTTTATTTGACTTTAGATGACAAGAAAAGCGATGAGTTTATCTTAGAGCAAAACCTTGAGGCGCTTAAACAAATTAAGAACGGTGAACTGCAGCGCATTGCTAAAGAGTTGCTGTCGATCCCGGCAGGTCTGGTGCGGCTGAAATGGCAAAACCGGCGTGAGATTTATCCCTTACAGATTAAAGAAGAGATCTACGGCGCGACGATCAATGCGATCATGGAGCAACGCCCGGAATTAAAAGAAAAAATCCTCGCCCGCCTGGAAAGTAATTACCAGTATTTACTGGCACGTGAAACCGCCACCCTGCGCGTAACCCGCAAGCTGGCCGAAGAAGGTTATCGGACCTCCAGCGTCACCTCCGTCGCACTGGATGAAGAGGCGCTGGTCGCCAAAATCACCCCCACCCCAGTAAAGCCCTAACCTCCCCCTCCGCGTTCAGGAATATCCTGAATGATCCGCCCCACCCCGGCGACTCTCCTAAGCTTAAAGCCTGACAATGCAAGCAAGGAGAACATGAATGACCACTTCGCAGAGCAAAATGCAGGATCCCACCACCCAGTATTACACCGGTGAATACCCGCAGCAGATTCAGCCCGCGCCTGGCGTACAAAGCAAAATGGATCCGGTACCGGACTGCGGTGAGACGAGCTACAAGGGTAGCGGCAGACTCCAGGATCGTAAGGCACTGGTGACAGGAGGCGACTCCGGGATTGGACGCGCTGCCGCCATCGCTTACGCGCGTGAAGGGGCAGATGTCGCCATTAACTACTTGCCCGCCGAAGAAGAAGACGCACAGCAGGTCAAAAGGCTTATCGAGGAAGCGGGACGCACGGCGGTGCTGATCCCCGGCGATCTGAGCGATGAAACCTTTGCCAGAAAGCTGGTGCATAACGCGCACGCGGCGCTGGGCGGATTGGACGTGCTGGCGCTGGTGGCCGGAAAGCAGGTCGCCGTAGAGAAGATTGCCGATCTGACCACCGAGCAGTTCAAAGAAACCTATGCGGTGAACGTGCTGGCGCTGTTCTGGATAACCCAGGAGGCGCTGCCGCTGCTGCCTGCCGGAGCCAGCATTATCACCACCTCGTCAATTCAGGCTTATCAGCCGAGCCCGCATCTGCTGGACTATGCGTCCACGAAAGCGGCGATCCTGAACTACAGCCGCGGGCTGGCGAAACAGGTGGCGGAAAGCGGGATACGCGTCAATGTGGTCGCGCCTGGCCCAATCTGGACGGCGCTGCAGATTTCCGGCGGCCAGACCCAGCAAAAAATCCCCCAGTTTGGTCAGAAGACGCCAATGAAGCGCGCAGGACAGCCTGCAGAGCTGGCGTCGGTGTATGTCTATCTGGCGAGTCAGGAATCAAGCTACGTGACGGCGGAAGTGCACGGCGTGTGCGGAGGGGAGCATCTGGGGTAGTGTTGCGTTATCGGTAGCTGCGGCCTGATGCCCTCACCCCGGCCCTCTCCCACGGGAGAGGGTGAAAGCATTAAAAAAGGCAACTTACGTTGCCTTTTTGCCTTTATTTGGCGACAGTCTTCTCTTCGCCGACCAGACCAATCTTCAGGTAACCCGCCTGATGCAGCGTGTCCATTACCTTCATCATGGTTTCATAGTCGACCGACTTATCGGCACGGAAGAACACCGTGGTGTCTTTCTTGCCTTCGGTCAGCGCAGTCAGCGCCGGGATAACCGACTCCTCGGTCACCGGATCGTTACCAAGGAACATCGTTTTGTCCGCTTTCACCGACAGATAAATCGGCTTTTCCGGACGCGGCTGCGGCTGGCTTGAAGAAGCCGGCAGATTGACTTTGACGTCCACTGTCGCGAGCGGCGCGGCAACCATGAAGATAATCAGCAAAACCAGCATGACGTCGATAAACGGCGTCACGTTGATTTCGTGCATTTCGCCATTATCGTCCAGGTTTTCATTAAGACGCATTGCCATGACGAATCAACCTAAATGTAATTTCTGAGCCGAACGGACCGGTTTCGCGGAGCTGGCACTCAGGTCCAGATCGCGGCTTTGCAGCAGCAGGACCTGCGCGGCAACGTCGCCGAGGGTCGCTTTGTAGCTGCCAATCATACGGGCGAAGATGTTATAGATAACCACCGCCGGGATAGCCGCAACCAGACCAATTGCCGTCGCCAGCAGGGCCTCGGCAATACCGGGTGCCACAACGGCGAGGTTAGTGGTTTGCGTCTGGGCAATACCGATAAAGCTGTTCATGATGCCCCAGACGGTGCCGAACAGACCCACGAATGGCGAAATCGCACCGATGGTGGCGAGGAAACCGTTACCCCGGCCCATGTGACGACCGATAGCCGCAACGCGACGTTCCAGACGGAAGCCGGTACGCTCTTTAATGCCTTCGTTGTCTTCACTGCCAGCAGAAAGTTCGAGCTCGTTCTGAGCTTCATTGATTAGCAGGGTGGTCAGGCTTTTTGCCTGGAAGGAAGAAGCCATGTCGCTCGCCTGATTCAGGTTGCGGGCTTCGGCCAGCTGCTGCTGCTCGCGCTTAAGACGGCGTTTGTGCGTAATCAGCTCAACACTCTTGCTAAAGAAAATAGCCCAGGTGACGACAGACGCCAGAATCAGGCCGATCATCACAATCTTCACCACGATGTCGGCATGCTGATACATACCCCAGACGGAAAGATCCGTCTGCATCAAATTATTACCCACTCGGTATCTCCAGGACGCAAATCACAAAATCTGAGCATAATAATATCAAAAACGCGTCGAATTGATAGTAGTTCTCATTAGTATTTACATGGTGCCGTAATTTCGTTTAATTTTCCTTGCGCTTACGCAGTAAAAAATTCCCGGACACAAATTTTAAGAAATTTTCGTCTTAATGTACCAGCCTTCTCGTGACCATTTTTACTTTCATGGTAGTCTGGACGTCCAGACGTATAAAAACAGGTTGCGCAAACATGAAAGAGAAGCATCTTGATACCACGCTTGTCCAGGCGGGACGCAGTAAGAAATATACCCTCGGCTCGGTGAACAGCGTGATCCAACGCGCGTCGTCGCTGGTATTTGAGACGGTCGAAGCCAAAAAGCACGCCACCCGCAACCGGGCCAAAGGCGAGCTATTTTACGGTCGCCGCGGGACGCTGACCCACTTCTCTTTGCAGGAAGCGATGTGCGAGCTGGAAGGCGGCGCAGGCTGTGCGCTGTTCCCCTGCGGGGCGGCCGCAGTGGCCAATACCATTCTGGCGTTTGTCGAACAGGGTGATCATATCCTGATGACCAACACCGCCTACGAGCCCAGCCAGGACTTCTGCACCAAAATTCTCAGCAAACTGGGGGTCACCACCGGCTGGTTCGATCCGCAGATCGGCGCGGACATCGCCGACCTGATTCAGCCCAACACCCGCATTGTATTCCTGGAATCTCCTGGCTCGATCACCATGGAAGTTCATGATGTGCCTGCCATCGTTCAGGCGGTGCGCAGTAAGGCGCCGGAAGCCATTATCATGATCGACAACACCTGGGCGGCGGGCGTGCTGTTTAAAGCGCTCGACTTTGATATCGATATCTCGATTCAGGCCGCCACCAAATACCTGATTGGCCACTCTGATGGCATGATCGGCACGGCGGTGTCCAATGCCCGCTGCTGGGATCAGCTGCGCGAGAACGCCTATCTGATGGGGCAAATGGTGGACGCCGATACCGCCTATATGACCAGCCGCGGTCTGCGGACGCTGGGCGTACGCCTGCGTCAGCACCACGAAAGCAGCGTGCAGGTGGCCGAATGGCTGGCGCAGCATCCGCAGGTGGCGCGCGTTAACCATCCGGCGCTGCCGGGCAGCAAAGGCCATGAATTCTGGCAACGGGATTTTACCGGCAGCAGCGGTCTGTTCTCCTTCATTCTTAATAAGCGTCTGAGTAATGATGAGCTGGCGGCGTATCTGGACAACTTCTCGCTGTTCAGCATGGCTTACTCATGGGGCGGCTTTGAATCGCTGATCCTGCCGAACCAGCCAGAGCAGATTGCCGAGCTGCGCCCGGGTGGCGAAGTGGACTTCACCGGCACGCTGATCCGCCTGCATATCGGGCTGGAAAACGTTGACGATCTCATCGCTGATTTAGCGGCAGGCTTTGCGCGCATCGAGTAGTTAAGGAAGACCAAACAACATTGAGGACACTTTTCTTCTTATTGCCTACAGAAAAGTCTTAATTGTTGCGCCTGCGATCAAAGCCCGCAGGCGAAATAGGGAGTACACTAGGTTCATACACGCTGTTCCACAGGAAAGCCCATGGCTGTTATTCACGATATTATCGCTGCACTCTGGCAACACGACTTTGCAGCACTGGCGGACCCACATGTGGTCGGGGTGGTTTACTTCGTTATGTTCGCCACCCTGTTTCTGGAAAATGGATTACTGCCCGCCTCCTTTTTACCCGGCGATAGTCTGCTGCTTCTGGCGGGCGCGTTGATTGCGAAAGGGGTCATGGACTTTACCTCCACGATGGTGATCCTCACCTCCGCCGCCAGCCTGGGCTGCTGGCTCAGCTATCTGCAGGGTCGTTGGCTTGGCAACACGCGGCTCGTGAAAAGCTGGCTGGCGCAGCTGCCGTATAAGTACCATCAACGGGCGACCTGCATGTTTGATCGCCACGGCCTGCTGGCTCTGCTGGCCGGACGCTTTCTGGCCTTTATACGTACACTACTGCCCACGATGGCGGGCATCTCAGGCTTGTCTAACCGCCGCTTCCAGTTCTTTAACTGGTTGAGCGCGCTGCTGTGGGTTGGCGTGGTGACCACGTTTGGCTATGCCCTGAGCATGATCCCCTTCGTGAAGCGCCACGAAGACCAGGTGATGACCTTCCTGATGATCCTGCCGATGTTCCTGCTGGTTGCAGGGCTGGTGGGCACCATCGCGGTGGTGATTAAGAAGAAGTATTGTAGCGCCTGATGTTCTGAGGCCGGGCGGCACCGCGTTTGCCCGGCCTACGTCCAACCATCATATCCCCTGCATTGTCCTGATCCGCGCCGCATCCTCCCCCGGTGTGACGCCAAAGTAGCGTTTAAACTCCCGACTGAACTGCGACGCACTTTCATAGCCCACCCGCAGCGCCGCCGCGCTGGCCTTCATCCCGTCGTGGATCATCATCATCCGCGCTTTGTGCAGGCGATAGCTTTTGAGATATTGCAGCGGCGAGGTGCTGGTGACTGACTTAAAGTTATGGTGGAACGCCGAAACGCTCATATTGGCCTCGGCCGCCAGCTGATCCACGCTCAAGTTTTCGGTGTACTGGCTCTCGATGCGCTTCAGTACCCGGCTGATCAGGCTAAAGTGAGTCTGACGGCTGACCAGCGCCAGCAGTGCCCCGCCGCCCGGCCCCAACAAGACGTGATAGAGGATCTCGCGGATAATCTGCTTGCCGAGGATCCGCGCATCCAGCGGGCGCGCCATCACGTCCAGCAGGCGCTCAATGGCGCAGAGGATCTCATCCGACAGGGTGGCGGAGTTGATGCCGCTGGCCGCCATCGACGGGCAAAACAGTTCGTCTTCGCCAATGTCCATCAGCAGCTCCTGCAGCTGCAGAATATCAATATTTAAGCGAATACCGGCCAGCGGCACCGCGTCTGTCGCGAAGGTTTCACATTCGAAGGGTAAAGGTACTGTCAGTAGCAAATATTCACGGGTGTTATAGCGGAACACCCGCTCATTGATATAACCCGTTTTATGACCGGAAAAGAGAAAAATGATACCGGGCTGATACATCACCGGCGTGCGCGGGGCGGGCTGCGTGCCGTACAGCAGGCGAACGTCCGGTAGCAGATCGTTAAGAATATTTTCATTATCTTTCAGTGTGTTAATTTGCGCAGTTAGCTGCAAACACGTCTCTTCGCGGTTCATCTTTGCTGTATCCGGGTACGGTTTCCGATGATGACAGTGTGCGCAGATTTACCCATTTTCTCCAGCACTGTGTAGAAATGGGCAAGACATCGGCAGAAATGTGCATTGAGAGGATCGTCTGCGCTCGCCACAATGAGCACCATCAGGCAGCCCTCTGCGCCGCCACGTTTTTCACCCACCAAAGGGAACGAGCAATGAACAATTTTAATCTGCATACCCCAACCCGCATTCTGTTTGGTAAAGGCGCTATCGCCGACCTGCGCGAGCAGATCCCAACCGGCGCTCGTGTGCTGATCACCTACGGCGGCGGCAGCGTGAAGAAAACCGGCGTGCTGGATCAGGTGTATGCCGCGCTGGACGGTCTGGACGTGCGTGAGTTCGGCGGCATCGAGCCGAATCCGTCTTACGAAACGCTGATGAACGCGGTGAAAATTGCCCGCGAAGAGAACATCACTTTCCTGCTGGCAGTCGGCGGCGGTTCGGTGCTGGATGGCACCAAGTTTATCGCAGCAGCCGCCCACTACCCGGACGGTATCGACCCGTGGCAGATCCTGCAAAACGGCGGCAGCGACATTAACAGCGCCATCCCGATGGGTTCAGTATTGACCCTGCCGGCCACCGGTTCGGAATCCAACAAAGGCGCAGTGATCTCGCGTAAAACCACTGGCGACAAGCAGGCCTTTATGAACGAACACGTTCAGCCGGTCTTTGCGGTGCTGGATCCGGTTTACACCTACACTCTGCCGCCGCGTCAGGTGGCGAACGGCGTGGTGGATGCCTTTGTGCATACCGTTGAGCAGTACGTGACTTACCCGGTCGATGGCAAAATCCAGGATCGCTTCGCGGAAGGCATTTTGCTGACCCTGATCGAAGACGGCCCGCTGGCCCTGAAAGAGCCAGAAAACTACGCCGTGCGTGCCAACGTGATGTGGGCCGCCACCCAGGCGCTGAATGGCCTGATCGGTGCAGGCGTCCCGCAGGACTGGGCAACCCACATGCTGGGCCACGAGCTGACCGCGATGCACGGCCTCGATCACGCCCAGACGCTGGCGGTGGTTCTGCCTGCGCTGTGGAACGAAAAACGCGACACCAAACGCGCCAAACTGCTGCAGTACGCCGAGCGTGTGTGGGGGATCACCGCCGGTTCTGAAGACGAGCGTATCGATGCCGCAATCGTGGCGACCCGCAACTTCTTCGAGCAGATGGGCGTGCCGACGCGCCTTTCCGGTTACGGTCTGGACGGCAGCACCATCCCTGCCCTGCTGGCAAAACTTGAAGAGCACGGGATGACGCAAATCGGCGAACATGGCGACATTACCCTCGACGTCAGCCGTCGCATTTACGAAGCCGCTCGCTAAGCGATTTTCGATCTTACCTTTCGTTTTTCGGCATTTAGGCCAGGCTTAATGCACATACGCCACCGGGGGCTTGCTCCCGGTGGATGAGCAAATGAAGGAGGAAAGATGGCAAACCCAACCGTAATCAAGCTTCAGGACGGTAGCGTAATGCCCCAACTGGGGCTCGGCGTATGGAAAGCCGGTAACGACGAGGTCGTGTCCGCCATTCATAAGGCGCTGGAAGTCGGCTACCGGTCGATTGACACCGCTGCTGCATACAAAAATGAAACCGGCGTGGGAAGCGCACTGGCCAGCGCCGGTCTGCCCCGCGATGAGTTATTTATTACCACCAAGCTGTGGAACGACGATCAAAAACGTCCGGCTGACGCGCTCCAGGAGAGCCTGGATAAGCTGCAGCTCGATTTCGTCGACCTGTATCTGATGCACTGGCCGGTTCCGGCTATCGATCACTATGTCGACGCCTGGCATGGCATGATCGACCTGCAAAAAGCCGGTCTGGTGAAGAGCATCGGGGTGTGTAATTTCCAGATCCACCATCTGCAGCGGCTGATTGATGAGACGGGCGTCGCCCCGGTGATCAACCAGATCGAACTCCATCCGCTGATGCAGCAGCGTCAGCTGCACGCCTGGAATGCAACCCACAAGATCCAGACCGAATCCTGGAGCCCGCTGGCGCAGGGCGGCGAAGGCGTTTTCGATCAGAAAATTATTCGCGAGCTGGCCGATAAGTACAGCAAAACCCCGGCGCAGATTGTCATTCGCTGGCATCTGGACAGTGGTCTCGTGGTGATCCCGAAATCCGTGACCCCGTCGCGCATCGCCGAGAACTTCGACGTGTGGGACTTCCGTCTGGATAAAGACGAGCTGAGCGAGATAGCGAAGCTGGATCAAGGTAAGCGTTTAGGGCCGGATCCAGATCAGTTTGGCGGTTGAATAAAAAACCCCGGCGAGCCGGGGTTTTTCTTTTACGCTTTGCGATTCACGGGTTTCTTCGCACCTGCCGTCCCGTTCGAACGCTGATGCACAATCGGCGTGTGTTTGGTCAAGGCCGGACGCGTATTGCGGTTCTGGCGACGCGCTTCGCGCATCTCATCAAGCGTAGGCGAAGGCACCAGGCAGTCGCGACGTGAACCAATCAGATGCTTTTTACCCATATCTTCCAGCGCCTGACGGATCAGCGGCCAGTTTTTAGGATCATGATAACGCAGCAGCGCTTTATGCAGACGACGCTGTTTGTCACCTTTCGGCACCACCACATCTTCACTCTTATAACCAATCTTACTCAGCGGGTTCTTGCCGGTGTAATACATGGTGGTCGAGTTCGCCAGCGGCGATGGGTAGAAGTTCTGCACCTGATCCAGACGGAAGCGACGCTGTTTCAGCCACAGGGCCAGGTTCACCATATCTTCATCACGCGTACCCGGGTGCGCAGAGATAAAGTATGGGATCAGATACTGCTCTTTCCCGGCCTGTTTGGAGTAAGTGTCGAACAGCTCTTTAAAGCGATCGTAACTGCCCATGCCCGGCTTCATCATCTTCGACAGCGGGCCTTCTTCAGTATGCTCCGGGGCAATCTTCAGATAGCCGCCCACGTGGTGGGTTGCCAGCTCTTTGATGTAGCGCGGATCTTCTACTGCGATGTCATAGCGCACGCCGGAGGCGATCAGGATCTTCTTGATACCCTTCAGGTCTCGGGCGCGGCGGTACAGGTTGATCGTCGGCTCGTGGTTGGTGTCCATGTGCTCGCATATGCTCGGATAGACACAAGAGAGACGACGGCAGGTCTGCTCCGCACGCGGCGACTTACAGCGCAGCATGTACATGTTGGCGGTTGGGCCGCCGAGATCCGAGATAACGCCGGTAAAGCCCGGAACCGTGTCGCGAATGGCTTCGATCTCGTTGACGATCGACTCTTCGGAACGGCTCTGGATAATGCGCCCTTCGTGCTCGGTGATGGAGCAGAAAGAACAGCCCCCGAAGCAGCCGCGCATGATGTTGATCGAAAAGCGGATCATCTCATACGCCGGAATACGGCTATCACCATACGCCGGGTGCGGAATGCGCTTGTACGGCAGAGCGAACACGCTGTCCATCTCTTCAGTCGACAGCGGGATCGCCGGGGGGTTAACCCAGATATAGCGCTCACCGTGCTTTTGCATCAGCGCGCGCGCACAACCCGGGTTGGTTTCATGGTGCAGAATACGCGACGCATGGGCGTACAGCACTTTGTCGCCCTTCACTTTCTCGAAGGACGGCAGAAGCACGTAGGTTTTTTCCCACGGCTTGGGACGCGGCGGCTGCACGACAACGGCTTTCGCTTCGGCTTTCTTCGGCTCGACCGGTTTGTTATCCGCACACGGCAGATCGTCGCCATAAGGATGTGGGATCGGATCGATTTTGCCCGGCATATCAATGATGCGCGAATCGACGCCGCTCCAGCCCGGGAGCGCTTCTTTGACCATGATCGCCGTGTTACGCACGTCGCGAATGCTGGTTACCGGCTCACCCTGGGACAAACGGTGCGCCACTTCTACGAGCGGTCGTTCACCGTTGCCGAAGATCAGCATGTCAGCTTTGGAATCCACCAGCACCGAGCGGCGCACGGTGTCAGACCAGTAGTCGTAATGTGCGGTACGGCGCAGGCTCGCCTCGATGCCACCCAGGATGACCGGCACGTCATTCCATGCTTCTTTACAACGCTGGGTGTACACCAGTGTGGCGCGATCCGGACGCTTGCCCGCCAGGTTATCCGCGGTGTAGGCGTCGTCATGACGCAGCTTGCGGTCGGCGGTGTAGCGGTTAATCATTGAATCCATGTTGCCCGCGGTCACACCGAAGAACAGGTTCGGTTTGCCGAGGCGCATAAAATCATCTTTGGTGTTCCAGTCCGGCTGGGAAATGATCCCGACGCGAAAACCCTGGGCTTCCAGCATACGGCCACAGATCGCCATGCCAAAGCTCGGGTGGTCGACGTAGGCGTCGCCCGTCACCAGAATAATGTCGCAGCTGTCCCAGCCCAGTTGGTCCATCTCTTCACGGGACATCGGCAGGAATGGCGCCGGTCCAAAACAGGCTGCCCAGTACTGGGGCCAGGAGAAGAGGTCTCGATCCGGCTGGATCAAGGATATTGCGCTCATAATGCTTCCGAAGAAAAAATAATCAAAAGGGCGGGGATTATACGCTGGATCAATACGGGAATTGAAGGAGTATTGTGCGGGATTGTTTGTGCCCGGTGGCGCTGCGCTTACCGGGCCTACGGGCCTGTAGGCCGGGTCAGGCGAAGCCGCCACCCGGCGATTTACGGTGCCGGATTGACCAGCAGCTGACCCACCGAGCCCCGGTCCATCATCTCCAGCGTCTGGCTGTGGAACAGGAACGGGAAGTGCGGCCACGACGGTTGGCCATAATAAACCAGCAGTTCGACCTGCCCATCGATCCAGACGGTGTCTTTCCAGCCTCGGTCTTCCGGGAACGGCATCGCCCCGTTGACGTTGCGCACGAGGAAGCTGACCCCTTCGATATGGAACGCCTGCGGCATTTCGGCGCGCACGGTCCAACGCTCCCACGTGCCCTGTTGGGCAGTGATATCAATGCGGTTGACGTCCCACAGCTGGCCGTTAATGCCCGGATCGTCGCCGAGGCTGATATCGCGGCTGCGTACCGGGGTACCGCTTAGGATCTCTTCCGGCAGCAGGCGCAGCGGTAGGGTGTCAGTCACCAGCGGCAGCAGGCCGGTTGGACGCAGGGTCAGCACCAGCGTCGAGACCAGAATGCTCGACGGCTCAAAGAAGCCGCGCAGCCGGTCAACGATGCTCGCCGCTTCGCCACAGGTAATCGACACTTCATCGCCGTTGGTCATATCTACCAGGATTTCGCGTCGCTCGCCCGGAGCCAGTGCCAGCTGTTTCACCGGGACGGGGGCGGGTAAAAAGCCCTGATCGCCAGCGATCACGTGCAGCGCACGGCCGTCACTCATCTGCAGTTGATAGCGACGCGAGTTAGAGGCATTCAGCAGGCGCAAACGCACCCAGCCGCGGGAGACTTCGACATACGGACTTTGCGCGCCGTTGACCAGCAGCGTATCACCGACAAACCCGCCGCTGCCCGGCTCGCTGTACTCCGGCGTACCGAAGTTATCCAGACGCTTATCCTGAATAATGACCGGGAAGTCGTCCACGCCGTAGTGGTTGGGGATCGGCAGCGATTTACTGATCTCATCCTCCACCAGCCACATGCCCGCCAGGCCGTTGTAGACCTGCTGCGCGGTGCGGTTTGGGGTGTTGGCGTGATACCAGAGGGTGGCCGCGTTCTGGCGAACGGGCAGGACCGGCGCCCAGTCGGCGCTCGGGGACATCATACGCGGCGCACCGCCCTTGAGCGGGCCAGGCACCTGCAAACCGCTGATGGTCATGGCGACGTTTTCCGTCAGGCGGTTGCTGTAAATCAGCTTTACGTCATCGCCTTTCCAGACGCGGATCGTCGGGCCGAGGTAGCGCCCGTTAATCCCCCACGCATAAGCGCGCGTCCCCTGGGTAAAGGTCCAGTGGGTACGCTGCATCGTCAGGAACAATGGCTGTCCACGACGGGATTCGAGTAACGGCGGAATGGGCAGCGGCTGTTGCTGCCCGGCGGCGTTTGCCCTCAGCGGAACCGCACCTGCACATAGGGCGATCCCCGATGCCTGAATAAACTGACGGCGACTGAGTGACATATTAGCTCCATGTATAAACGTACTAACCACGCGGGAATTCGTTTTCCCTTCTTGCCGGCTTAAACCTTGCCAGCGGCTTCGCGCTCTGCGACTTCTTTATCAAGCTCAGCGATTTTATTGAGCATGATTTCACGGCAATGCGCCGCCAGCTCCCGCACCTGGTCTTTACCGTACTGGCTGACATCAACCGGCGGCAGCATCTCAACAATCGCCAGGCCATTGTTCAGGCGGTTAAGATTAATCTTATTCGATGTGGAGGAAACACACACCGGAATAATCGGTACGCCGGCTGCAATTGCGGCATGAAACGCGCCGGTTTTGAACGGCATCAGGCCACGCCCACGGCTGCGGGTGCCTTCCGGGAACATCCAGATAGAAATTCTGCGCTTCTTAAAATGGTTAACCACTTCGGCGATAGTGCTATGCGCTTTGGTGCGGTTGTTACGATCGATCAGCAGGTTGCCGGTCAGCCAGTAGAGCAGGCCGAAGAACGGTACCCACAGCAGACTCTTTTTGCCCACGGTGACGGTTGGTGGCAGTACGATTTTTGCAGCGGTGACCATATCGTAGTTATTTTGATGGTTACAGATATAGATAGCGTTGCCAAACTTCTCTGCCCCTTCCGGCAGTCGGGTCTCGACTTTCAAACCAAACAGCGGTGCCATACGGCCAAACATACGGCCAAAGGTGGAGACGTGCTTCGGATTACGCGGACTGAACAGGCAGTAAATGCAGCCGAAGAAACAGACCAGGATGCAGTAGATAACAACCAGGATTAAACGAACGATTAATAGCATAGCGACCTCTAAAACCCGAACAGCTGACAATTATACTGCAACTGTATTCGGGTAACTGCTTTGTTTTTATAACGGATGTGTTGACGACAACCCCCGCCTGAACGGCGGGGGAGAAACGAGATTACGCGTCGTCTTCGCTCGCTGTGCCGCGATGTGGAGAGTCGATCTCCAGTCGATCAATACGCTGCAAACCGCGCATCAACGAACCTTTACGTCCACGTTCGCCCGCCACTTTCTGCAGCTCTTCCGGGCGGAGTTTGATTTTGCGTTTACCCACGTGAAGGGTCAGGGTGCTCTGCGGTGGCAGAATCAAGAGATGCGCCAGACTGTCTTCTCCTGATGCGGCGTCCGCCGTAGCGATGTTGATGATCTTGTTGCCTTTGCCTTTCGACAGCTGCGGAAGATCGCTCACCGGGAACATCAGCATCCTGCCTGCGGCCGAGATCGCCAGCAGCATGTGGCTCTCGTCCTCAATCAGTAGCGGCGCCATCACGCGGGCGTTATCCGGCAGGCTGATTAACGCCTTGCCCGCGCGGTTACGCGACACCAGATCGTTAAAGGTACAGATAAAACCGTAGCCCGCATCGGAGGCCATCAGCAGCTTCTGCTCATCACCTTCCATCAGCATATGTTCAACCGTTGCACCCGGCGGCAGCGTCAGCTTGCCGGTCAGCGGCTCGCCCTGCCCGCGCGCCGACGGGAGCGTAATCGGATCGATGGCGTAGCTGCGCCCGGTGGTGTCGATAAACGCCACCGGCTGGTTGCTCTTGCCTTTCACTGCGGCTTTGAAACTGTCGCCCGCTTTGTAGCTTAAGCCCGGCGCGTCGATATCGTGACCTTTGGCGCTACGTACCCAGCCGCTTTGTGACAGCACAATGGTCACCGGCTCGGATGGCTGCATGTCATGCTCGCTCATCGCTTTCGCTTCTTCGCGCTCGTGCAGCGGAGAACGACGATCGTCGCCGAAAGCCTCAGCATCGGCCTGCAGCTCTTTCTTCAGCAGGTTACTCATCTTGCGCTCGGAAGCGAGGATCGCCTGCAGCTGATCGCGTTCTTTCTCCAGCGCGTTCTGCTCGCCGCGAATTTTCATCTCTTCCAGTTTGGCGAGATGACGCAGCTTCAGTTCGAGGATCGCTTCAGCCTGGGTTTCGCTGATGCCAAATCGCGACATCAGCGCCGGTTTTGGCTCATCTTCACCGCGGATGATCTCAATGACTTCGTCGATATTGAGGAACGCCACCAGCAAACCTTCGAGGATGTGCAGGCGCTTGAGCACTTTCTCCAGACGATAGTCCAGACGACGACGCACGGTATCGCGACGGAACGCCAGCCATTCGGTGAGGATCTCCAGCAGGTTTTTCACCGACGGGCGACCATCCAGGCCGATCATGTTCAGGTTGATGCGGTAGCTTTTTTCCAGATCGGTGGTGGCGAACAGGTGATTCATCACCGGCTCCATGTCCACGCGGTTAGAGCGCGGGACGATCACCAGCCGGGTTGGGTTCTCGTGATCGGATTCGTCACGCAGATCGTCGACCATCGGCAGCTTTTTATTACGCATCTGGGCGGCGATTTGTTCCAGCACTTTGGCACCGGAAACCTGATGCGGCAGCGCGGTGATCACGACCGCGCCGTCCTCTTTGGTCCACACCGCGCGCATGCGCACCGAACCGCGACCGTTCTGGTAGATTTTGCGGATTTCGGCTCGCGAGGTGATGATTTCGGCTTCGGTCGGGTAGTCCGGCCCCTGTACAATATCCAGCACTTCATCGAGAGTCGTGTTCGGTTGTTCGATCAGGGTGATCGCCGCTTTCGCCACTTCGCGCAGGTTGTGCGGCGGGATATCCGTCGCCATACCGACCGCGATACCGGTGGTGCCGTTCAGCAGAATGTTCGGCAGGCGCGCAGGCAGCATTTTCGGCTCCTGCATGGTGCCGTCGAAGTTTGGCACCCAGTCGACGGTGCCCTGGCCCAGTTCACCGAGCAGCAGTTCGGCATATTTGGACAGACGGGATTCGGTATAACGCATTGCCGCGAACGACTTAGGATCGTCCGGTGCCCCCCAGTTGCCCTGGCCGTCGACCAGCGGATAGCGGTAGGAGAACGGCTGTGCCATCAATACCATCGCTTCGTAGCAGGCGCTGTCGCCGTGCGGATGGTATTTACCGAGTACATCACCCACGGTACGGGCGGATTTCTTGAATTTTGCGCTGGCGCTCAGACCCAGTTCGGACATCGCATAAACGATGCGGCGCTGAACCGGTTTCAGGCCATCGCCGATAAACGGCAGTGCCCTGTCCATGATCACGTACATGGAATAGTTCAGATAGGCGTTTTCAGTAAATTCATGTAGCGCGAGGCGCTCTGCCATATCGCTCATTAAATGGGATCCCTCAACTCAGAAACCAGTTGGTTTCAGGCAATATTGCCGCAGATACTACCCTATCTGGCGAGTTGAGTCACAAAGAAAAGGGCCGCGAAACCGGCCCTTTCTCAGCTTATTTATTCACTTTGGTGATCTGTTTCACTTCGATTTCAAACTCGTTCCAGTCCTTATCGACTTTGCCCTGGAGCTCGACCTGAGCCTGCGGGCTGACGGTCTGACCATTCCAGTGTTTGGTGTCGATTTCGACTTCGACCGTGCCGCTGGCGTCGCGGAACAGGTAACGGTCATCAGACAGGCGCTCGACGATATTGCCGCGCAGTTTCACCCAGCTGTTGTCTTTCAGATCTTTGGCTTTTACCGCCGTGGTCAGATTGGCGTTGGCGTCAACGAAGCCGCCCGGTTGGGTCGCGGTTTGCGTGGATGGTGCAGCCGACGGACCGGTAAATCCGCCCTGAGCGGCAAACACCGGCGCGGTGGTGATCATCATAATGGCAGCCATTGCAGCGAATTTTTTCATCGGTAATTCTCCCTTTCAACGTGTTTAGATGTCCATTACACAGGGTAAACCTTAACGAATTCTTAAGCCGAAAATTTAATTTTTTTTGCTGTACAGCGATGACTCCGCAGAGGTTTACTGCCCTGTAAATGGCGATCATAAGGAGAGGGAATGCGTATTTTACTGGTAGAGGACGATCGGCTTATCGGCGACGGCATTAAGGTCGGGCTGAGTAAAATGGGCTTTCTCGTCGACTGGTTTACCGACGGCCCCACCGGCAAAAGCGCCCTCTTCTCTGCGCCCTACGATGCGGTGGTGCTGGATCTTACCCTGCCCGGACTCGATGGGCTGACGATCCTGCGCGAATGGCGCGAGAGCGGGCGCAGCGAACCGGTGCTGATCCTCACCGCCCGCGACGCGCTCGACCAGCGGGTGGAGGGGTTGCGCCTTGGGGCCGATGATTACCTGTGCAAGCCGTTTGCCCTGATCGAAGTGGCCGCCCGCCTGGAGGCGCTGGTGCGCCGCAGCCACGGTCAGACCCGCCGCGAACTCCAGCACGGCAAGGTGAGGCTCGACCCGGTCGCCATCACCGCCACCCTCGACGGCGAGACGCTGACCCTGAAACCAAAAGAGTTCGCCCTGCTGGAGCTGCTGATGCGTAATGCCGGGCGCGTGCTGCCGCGCAAGCTTATCGAAGAGAAGCTCTACAGCTGGGATGACGATGTCTCCAGCAACGCCGTGGAAGTCCACGTTCATCATCTGCGCCGCAAGCTCGGCGCGGGCTCTATCCGCACCGTGCACGGTATCGGTTATACCCTGGGAGAGGCATGAAACTGACGCAACGTTTGAGCCTGAAGCTGCGCCTGACCCTGCTGTTTTTACTGCTGGCGCTGGGGGCGTGGTGTGCCGCCAGCGTGGTGGCCTGGCAGCAGACCAGCCATAAGCTCGATAAGCTGTTCGACACCCAGCAGATGCTGTTTGCCAAACGGCTGATGGCGATGGATCTCAGCACCCTGAACGGCACCGTTCAGGTACGCGACATGCCGAAGAAGGCCAAAAACGGCCATCTGGACGATGACGCGCTGGCGTTTGCTATCTATTCCCGCGACGGAAAAATGCTGCTGCATGACGGAGAAAACGGCCGGGATATTGCCTGGCACCCGGGTCGCGACGGCTTTGATGACGGCTACTTGCAGGGGGATAACGACGAATGGCGGTTTCTGTGGCTGACAGCGCCCGACGGCAATACCCGCATCGTGGTCGGTCAGGAGCGCGAGTACCGTCAGGAGATGGCGCTGGATATCGTTACGTCGCAGCTGACGCCGTGGCTGGTGGCGCTGCCGGTGATGCTGTTGCTGCTGGTTGTGCTGCTCGGCCGCGAGCTACGTCCGCTGAAAAATCTGACGCAAAACCTGCGCCACCGCGCCCCGGATGCCACCGACCCGTTGACCACCACGGGACTGCCGGGCGAGGTGCGCCCGCTGGTGGAGGCGCTGAACCATCTTTTCACCCGCACCCGGGAGGCGATGCTGCGCGAGCGGCGCTTCACCTCCGATGCCGCCCACGAACTGCGTAGCCCCCTGACGGCGCTGAAGGTACAGACCGACGTCGCGCTGCTGTCGCAGGACGATCCGCAGGCGCAGGAAAAAGCGCTGATGCAGCTGCACGCGGGTATCGATCGCGCATCCCGGCTGGTGGAGCAGCTCCTGACCCTGTCGCGGCTGGACTCGCTGGCGAATCTCGACGAAATCGAGCCGATCCCGATGGCCGATCTGCTGCAATCGGCGGTGATGGACAGCTATCATCCGGCGCAGCAGGCGGGTATTGAGATCCGCCTGACGCTCAACGCCCCGCAGGCGCGACACGTCGGGCAAGCGCTGCTGCTGAGCCTGCTGGTACGTAATCTGCTGGATAACGCCGTCCGTTACAGCCCGCGCGGTAGCGTGGTGGATGTCACGCTCGACACGCACAGCTTTAGCGTGCGGGATAACGGGCCGGGGATCGCTCCCGAAGCCCTTGCGCGCGTTGGCGAGCGCTTTTATCGCCCGCCGGGCCAGCAGCAAACCGGCAGCGGGCTGGGTTTATCCATCGTCAAGCGGATTGCCGCCCTGCACCGGATGACGGTGTCGCTTAGCAATATCGACCGCGGGGGGTTTGAAGCGCGGATTGGCTGGTAGGGTGATTATTGCGCTCAGAGCAAAAGACTTTACACATTTTGCTCATTTTACCGCCCCGCTGTCGCGCGTAGAATCGTCGCCATACTCTTTCCTGCAAGGTCACATTATGAGCAACATTCTGATTATCAACGGTGCGAAGAAATTCGCGCACTCCAACGGCCAGCTGAATGACACCCTGACCGAGGTCGCGGACGGGTTCCTGCGCGACGCCGGACATGATGTTAAGGTCGTGCGTACCGACGGCGAGTACGATATCAAAGCCGAAGTGCAGAACTTCCTGTGGGCTGACGTGGTTATCTGGCAGATGCCGGGCTGGTGGATGGGCGCGCCGTGGACCATTAAAAAATACATGGACGATGTCTTTACCGAAGGTCATGGATCGCTGTACGCCAGCGATGGCCGCACCCGCTCTGACGCCTCAAAAAAATACGGTTCAGGCGGCCTGATTCAGGGTAAAAAATACATGCTCTCCCTGACCTGGAACGCCCCGATGGATGCGTTCACCGATGAAGACCAGTTCTTCCACGGCGTGGGCGTTGACGGTGTCTATCTGCCGTTCCACAAAGCCAACCAGTTCCTCGGAATGGAAGCGCTGCCGACCTTTATCACCAACGACGTGATCAAAATGCCGGACGTGCCGCGCTATATCGCAGAATACCGCAAGCATCTGACGGAAATTTTTGCTTAACTGGAAGCTGGAATCATAAGGAGTGGACCATGCTTACCGTAATTGCTGAAATCCGTACCCGCCCTGGCCAACATCACCGTCAGGCGGTGCTGGATCAGTTTGCAAAAATTATCCCGGCCGTTTTAGACGAAGCAGGCTGCCACGGCTACGCGCCGATGGTCGACACTGCCGCAGGCGTCAGCTTCCAGACCACCGCCCCGGACTCAATCATCATGGTTGAGCAGTGGGAAACCGTGGCCCACCTGGAAGCCCACCTGCAAACCCCGCACATGAAAGCGTGGAGCGAAGCGGTGAAAGGGGACGTTCTGGAAACCCATATCCGTATTCTGGAGCAAGGGGTTTAAGTTTTGTAGTAACGCCGGGCGGCACTGCGTTTGCCCGGCCTGTTTTTGATCCTACCTGCTATGCTTAGAGTCTTACGTGTTTGCTAACCGGAGGACGAAATGGGTATTTTCAGCTTCGTAAAAGAGGCAGGTGAAAAACTGTGGGACAACCTGACGGACCACAAAGGGCAAAGCGATAAAGTCGCAGACCATCTTAAAAAACTCAATATACCGGGTGCCGATAAGGTGCAGGTCAATGTGACCGACGGTAAAGCCAGCGTCACCGGCGACGGGCTGACGCAGGAACAGAAAGAGAAAATCCAGATTGCCGTGGGGAATATCGCGGGCGTCAGCGAGGTGGAAAACAATATCACCGCCAGCGACACCAGCGGCGAAGCCACCTACTACCAGGTGAAATCCGGCGACACCCTCAGCGCCATCTCAAAAACCGTGTATGGCGATGCCTCGCAGTACAACAAAATCTTTGAAGCTAACCGGCCTATGCTCTCGAGCCCCGATAAAATTTATCCCGGGCAGACGCTGCGTATCCCGAAAGCCTGATCGTTGCGGCCCTCTCCTTACAAAGAGGGCCGTTCTGTTTACCAGTACAGCTTCCAGCTCTGAGTACAACGCACCAGCGCTTCGACGTAGAAATAATCCCCCCAGCTGGCGCACTCATCCACGCCCTTATTGCTGGCCAGATGGTAAACCGAGTGCTTCAGCACGCCGTTACCTTTCTCCGTTTTGCCCATCAGATAGTGCTTCGTCAACGAGGACATAATGCCCTGCGCCCACGCCTGATAACGCTCTCTGTCCGGGTCGGTGACCGGCAGATGTTTCACCAGCTCCAGCAGGCCGCACACCGCAATCGCCGCTGAAGAAGCGTCGCGCAGCGCGTCGGTGCCCACCAGCGCCAGATCCCAGTGGCAGACGTAATCTTCCGGCAGACGGTTGAGGAAGTAATTCGCCAGCCGTTTCGACAGGGCGATCATCGTTTCGTCGCCGGTGTAGATATAGCTCAGCAGGAAACCATAAATCCCCCACGCCTGACCGCGCGACCAACAGGAGTCGTCCGCATAGCCCTGCTGGGTATTGCCATAGCGCGGCGCGCCGGTTTTCACATCCATATAGTAGGTGTGGAAGGTCGACGCGTCTTCGCGGATCAGGAATTGCGCCGCCTGCATCACGTGGGCTTGCGCCGCATCAGCAAAGCGCGGATCGCCGGTCTGCTCGGTTGCCCAGTACAGCAGCGGCAGGTTCATGTTGCAGTCGATGATCATCCGTCCGGCCTGCTCGGGATCGCTCAGATCGCCCCACGCCTGGATGATCTTCGCCTTCTCATGGAAGCGTTCAAGCAGTGCTTCAGCCGCCAGTAGCGAGAAACCCCGCGCCTCGCGGTCGCCAGTCAGTCGCCAGGCCGCCACGCAGGAGAGCGTGTACAAAAAGCCAAGATCGTGGGTGTTAGTGTCGTTGCGACTGGCGATCCGCACGCCAAACGAACGGGTGTGTTTTTCCGCCATCGCGCGGAATTTCTCGTCGCCGCTCATCTCCCACGCCAGCCACAGCTGCCCGGTCCAGAAGCTGGTGGTCCACTCGACGTTTTCGGTCAGCGGATAGTACCCGTCCTGACAGGTTTCGGCCGGGAACTGCTCACCGAACTCGGTTAAATGACGGCTAATCAGCTCAAGAATGTGGCTGCGTGCGGAACGTAATTCGTCGTTGAACGCACGTGCCTCGACCGGGACAGGAATATCAGCCAACGGCTCCAGGGCGATATGATTTAACATTTTTCGGTTCCTTCTTTGACGGCAAAAATTAATGTGATGAAGGTTGTTCTGCTACGTTCAGCGTCCGGGTGCCGCGCCATTTGCTCTGACAGGCCGACAGCGTAAAGGCAGAGATAACCGTAAAGGTCAGCGCCGTTGCGCCCATGATGATATAGGTCTGCTCGAAGCCGATGCGGTCATACATATAACCCGCCGGGGATGACACCACCACGTTGCCGACATACAGCATCGCCTGATAGCCCAATAAATACATGGTGGCGTTAACGCGTTTATCGAAATGCTCGGCGATATATTTAAATACCGATACCAGCAGCAGACATATTTCCAGGCCGTAAAGCGGTTTCAACACCGAAATTAACAGATGGGAATCGCACATCCCGGAAATAATCAGTCGTGCACCGACAATCAGGCCGACGATTAATAACCCGCGCTTAGCACCTATAAAGTTGACGAACAGCGGGATCACCATATACATCACGAATTCCATGCCAGACTGGACGGTACCCAGATAGCCAAACACCGCATTGCCCTGATGAATATCGTCGAAGAAGGTGACGAAATAGCGGGAGAATTGCTGTTCGGCGATAAACATCATCCACGCCACCCCCGCTACGTACAGGCAGAAGGCCCAGAACTTGCGGCTGCGCAGCAGAGCGTAGACGTCTGACGGGGCGATTTTGTCTTTGGTCAGCACCTCGTCAGCATGAACGGAGTTAGTGTTCACTTTCAGGTTTAACAGGACGATCAGCATGATGACCGAGGCCACGCTGCCCATAATAAAGTTGTACGACGGTGAGAGGTTAAACAGCAGGCCCGAGAACGAGGACGCCACCGCCCAGCCCAGCGATCCCCACATGCGGATCTGGCCAAACTCCATGCCATTAAGGCGGCTGAAGCGATCGGAATAGGACTCGCACGCCGCCACGCCCGCATACCAGGCAAAGCTTAAATAGAGCGCGCCGATAATAATCCCCAGTAAGGTGTTGGACATTAACAGCGGCTGGTAAACATAGATAAAGAACGGGGCCATCAGGGCCGACATCGCCACCACGAAATAGAGCAGATATTTGCTCATGCCGATCTTATCCAGAATATAGCCGTAGATCGGTTTCAGGATCACCGAGAAGATGCCGTTCACCGCAAATACAGTGCCAATCACCGAGCCGCTGAGATTGGCTTTTTGTCCGAGCCAGATGGCCAACAGGCCAATACTGGCGGACCAGGTAAAGAAATAGAGAAAAATAAAACTGCTGATTTTGTAATATTCAGTTTTGTTACTCATACCATCCTCGCCGATATTCAGGTCCAGGGCTTATAAAAAGAACGACAGCTGACGTTCGCTTCCAGGCTGATGAATAACGGCCTGGTTATTGTTGATTTCGAGCTGCGGGCTTACCGCCGATTGACTCGCATTCGCGCAGGCCATCACCGCGCAGCACAGCCAGCTTTCCCCTTGCGGGAGCGTGGTGGTGAGCACCGGTATTGAGGCACATTCTGCAAACATGATGCTGCTGTTCGGCGGGGTGACGATGCTGTCAGGCTCGCGGGTAATGGCCGGTGAGAGATCGACGATCGCGCTACTGCCGTTGGCGGCGTTCAGCCAGCTGCCGCGCCTGAGCCGCTGATGCTCGGTTTTGGTAACCGCAAAACCCCCCTCAACCGTTTGCAGGGTGCGGGCACTGTTGATGCGGTGCAGGCGCAGATGCCACTCGCCGAACGGCACCAGCCAGGTGTCAATCGTGACGTCCTGCCACGGCGACCAGCGCGAGAAGATGTAGTTTTCATCCACCCTCACCTGCTCGCACTCACGGCGGCCGCGGAAGTAGTTATCGCCATCTGCCAGCAGCAGCATCGAGTCGCAGGCGGCGTGCTTAATACCAAAGCGCCCGCGCTCGATGGTGAAACCAAAGCGGCTGGAGTAGGCAAATTTGGTGTATTTCGCCTCGGTGTTGACGTAGTTGTTCAGCTCCAGCTGTCCGGCGGTGAGCATGGTCACGTGGTCAGCCTGCATCAGGATCTGCTGGGCGTGCGGGATCACGCGCTTTTCGGCCAGCGCTGGCAGCGGTTGTTCTTGTGCCTGCCAGAACGGATGCGTGTCCGGCAGCGCCAGGATCAGGTAGGTTTTCAGCGCCCAGTACGGCGAGCCCGGCGAGTTGTAGTCCTCACACATCGCCAGATTTGGGTAAGCAAAGCCGAGGGTTAGAATCCCGTCGCGATCGGTAATCGGCTGCTGCTGCCACCAGCGCAGATGACGGAGGATCACCCCTTTCACAATCCCCGGGGTGAAGACATCCAGCCCGGAAAAGGCCACCGCGCTCCAGAAGGCAACCATTGCAAAGCGATAGGTCAGGCTACGACCAAACGGCACCGAGGCACCGTCGGCAGCAGACAGGTAAATAAAGTCTTCGGCGAACTGGCGCGAACGCTGGCGCAGGATGTTAGCGCGCGCCTCATCGCCGCTCAGGGTGGCGTAGATCAACCCATAGAAGTGAAACGCCATCGAGATGTAATAATCTTTCGGACGGCCCACACCGTCGGAATACCAGCCATCGCCCAGGTAGTAGGCGTCGATCATCGCAAAGCGACGGTCGATGGCCTGCTGGTCGTAGGGCAAACCGGCGCGCTTAAAGCCGAGCTGGACCATGATGGCGAAGTAGTTCCAGTTGCTGTCCGGCATCTGCGCATCAGTGATTTGGTTCAGCCACGCGTGCAGGTTGGCGAGTTCCGGTTCGCTAAAGTGCGCCGTGAGCTTGTCCTGCAGCAGCGTCAGCCCCAGGCCATAGGCCGCCATCTCCACCAGCCGCTGATCGTAAGGCTGGGTTTCACCCCAGTAGCCCGGGCTTTGTGGATCGGTACCGATTTTGATCGCCGCGAGGTATTTGTCGCTGTACGGCGTGCTGTCGCCCGCCGCCATCAGCGGAAACAGGCCCCACAGCACCCGGGATAATCCTTCCATTTGCGCCACGTCGGTGGCGTAGTGCGCGCAGGTATCGCCCAGCGAAAAGCGGGAACTGCCCGCCGGAAACTGCCGGTCTACCGCCGCCAGCAGGGTGTTCAGGGCCGCCACCAGATCCTGACGGGTAGACAACGGATTTGATTTTTCTTTCTGTGCCGCCAACATGCGCTCGTCCTCGTAATCAACTGCGGCAAAGAATAGTGAATCAGCAAGGGGCAGAAATGTTAGCCCGGTCACACGCGTGAGAGATGAATAAACCGGCAATTGAGGAAATTTAAAAAGGTGGTTTATAAAGGGCAAGGGAAAGGGAAAAGTTGAGTTTTATTGCACTATGCGCCACACGCCAACTGCGGAACATCTTGAACTTATAACGCTGAATGACACCCTCGTGTCGTTCAGCCGCCTGTTCGCCAACACCGTGCGTTATCACCACTGGCACCAGTGCCTGGAGATCCTGTACGTCGAAGAGGGCTTTGGCATCGCGATTGTCGATAACCGCCACTACACCATGCGCCCGGGTCGGCTGTTTTTCTTTCCCCCCTTTACCCTGCACAAGGTGATGGTCGATCCCCAGGCCGAAGCGAACTACCGGCGCACCATCATTCACCTCGACCAGCATGCGGTGCTGAAGGCATTACGTGATTTTCCCCAGACCCAGCAGCGGCTGCAAAAGCTGTCTCAGCGCGGAGGAGAAGCGTGGGTGGCGGATATGGCCCACTGCCATGGCCATCTCAATCATCTGTTTAGCTGCTATCAGCCGCCGATGAACAGCGAGCAGGTGGCCGGTCTGCTGATCGGCCTGTTTGCCATGCTGCCGCACGATGATAAAGGGCAAACCGGTAACAGTCAGGGGATCGCCAGCCAGGTGATGTTCTGGCTCGATGAGCACTACCGGCAGAAATTCAGCCTCGATGCGTTGGCAGGTGAACTGGGGAAATCGCGCAGCTACGTGTCGCGAAAGTTCCATGCAGAAACGGGCGAGAAAATTCACGATTATCTGAATACGCTGCGGCTGCGCAAAGCCTGCGAAAGCCTGCTGCACTCTGATGCCAGCGTGCGCGACATCGCCGCGCGGGTGGGGTTTTCGGATGTGACGTACTTTATCAGCGCCTTCAAAAAGGGCATCGGCGAGACGCCCTTACAGTACCGGAAGAATCACCTAAGCACTCTTCTTCCCCGGCTTTAAGCCGCGATGGAATTCATTGATACGCTTGATGGATTTAATACTGCGCTGCGGCGCAGTGGACGCCACCGACAGTACGATCATCTCCAGGCACAACAGCACCGTTCCGTGCAGCGGGATTTTGCCTTTTTCGCCGCCGCGCGGCACGTGGATCACCACGTTCGCTTCTTTGCTAAAGCGGGAATCCAGCGCGTTGGTCAGCAGTATGGTCGGAATGCCCAGCCGCTTCGCCTCACGTAGCGTCGTTTGCCCCTCGCGATGGGCGGATTTCTGCGCCATCATCACCAGCACGTCGCCGCGCTGTAGGGCAATAAGTTGCTCAGCCAACCCGATCCCGGTGCGGTTGAGCGGTGTGGCGGGCAGCCCCATGCGGCTGAACATGCGGGCGGTGTATTCCGCCAGAACCCCCGACGCGCCAATGCCAAAAATGGCCACCTGACGCGCTTCGCTCAGCAATGCCACCGCCTGCGCCATCGCGTAACGATTGCCCGGCTCAGACAACACCTCGCAGGTGTGCTGATGGCCTTCCAGCACAAAATCGATGCTGGAGTTGACGTCGCTGGTCAGAATATTGACCGTGGTGGAGATCTTTTCGCTGGAGCTGACCGCCGGGCCAAACCAGTGCTCCAGCGTTTGCTTCAGATCGCGCAGCCCGGCAAACCCCAGCGCCTGGATGGCCCGCACCACGGTGGCATCGGAGGTTTTAAGCTGCCCGGCAATTTCCATCGCCGTTTGCTCCATCACCGCTTCGCGGTTCTCATTGATGTACGTGGCGACCTGATTCAGGCGCGGCGTCAGCTGGTGCGCGCGGGCGCGAAAGCGATCGCCATACACATCCACGCGCGATTTATCTTTGCGGATCATTTCGCCTCCGGCAGCGGACGGCCTGCGATCTGCGATTGCACCTGCGCCGCCATTAAGCCCAGCGAGGCGAAGGAGTTGGAGATCGCCTCTTCACGCGAGATCAGCACGTAATGTCCGGTGCGGCAGGCGTTGAGGAACTGGCACCAGCCGGGCATTACCGCCTCCATCGCCGCCAGCTCGTCCTGCGGCTTGCCGCCGGTATCGCCGCGCCAGGTGGCGAAGACAAAATCAGCGTCCAGCTCCGGCAGGCGCTCGGCGCTCACGTCGATCCGCCCGCCTTCCGGGATGCTATCGATCAGCGGCGGGAAGGTAAATCCGGCGTCACGTAGCACCCGGCCCAGCGAATGGTAGCTGTGCATGGCGGTGATTTTTCCCTGGTTGGCCTGAATCACGGAGACGGAGATCTTGCGGGCATCGAGGGTGGCCTTCAGCGCTTTGATCTGTTCCTGGTAGCGGCGTTGCAGAATGCTCAGCCGCGCCTGGGTACCGGTCAGCTGCGCCAGCTTGCGATAGATTTCCGGCGCGCCGCCGTCCAGATGATCGATACTGACCGTCGGGGCGATACGCGCCAGTTGCGCCACCGGCGTGTTGCGGGTCGGCTCGGTGATGATCAGATCCGGCCTGGCGGCGGCAATGGCTTCAATATCAATATCCGCCGTGCCGATAAACTTAATGTCAGAATTATCAAAGTCGACCCCGGTCAGCATTCCGCTGGATCGAATAAAATGGCTGCCGTCCGGGCGCGTGCGTCCGTGGCTGGCGATGGGCGGAACCCCCAGCTCAATCAGCGGGATGGTGATGTCGAGATCGTGCAGCGACACGATGCGTTTCGGGTGGGTGGGCACTTCCACCGCGCGGCCTAAATCATCGGTAAATGTCTGAACAGGTTGTGCCGCGCCGACGGAAAACCCCGCCAGCAGTAGCATCGATAACAGTATGCGCATCGCGCTTTCCCCTTTTAAAAGCGATCCCGACGCTGCCAGAGCAGCACCAGGAAAAACGGCCCGCCAATCAGCGAGACAATAATGCCCGCGGGCAGCTGCAGCGGCAAAAACGCCAGCCGCCCGAGGTTATCCGCCAGTACAACCAGCAGTGCGCCCAGCGTCGCACTGCCTGCGAGCAGCGTGGCCTGGCCGCCGCGCAGTAAAAATCGCGCCATGTGCGGGGCGATCAACCCGACAAATCCGATGCTGCCCACGCAGGATACGCAGGCCGCGGTCAGTAACACCGGGGCGATGACCTGCAGCAGCGCCAGCCGGGCAGTGCGCACGCCCAGCCCGGTGGCGGCCTGGTGGCCCAGCAGCGCCACATCTGCCGCGCGGGCGGTGAACAGCAGCAGTGCAAAGGCGGGAAGCGCCCAGCCAGCCGCCACACCCACCAGCGTCCAGTTAGCCGCATGCAGGCTTCCGGCCAGCCACAGCAGTGCGGTCTGCACGTCGCGCACGTCGGCTGTGGTCATAAAGACCCCGATGCCCGCCGCAAACGCCCACGACACGCCAATACCCACCAGAATAAAGCGCGGACGGGAGATATCCCGGGCCAGCAGCAGAACCAGCAGCGCCGTTAACAAACCACCCGCCATCCCAATGACCGGACGCCAGACCACGCCCAGCGACGGGAACTGAAAAATCAGCAGTAACACCGCCACGCTGCAGCCTTCTTTCACGCCAATCAGACCGGGATCGGCCAGGCCGTTGCGGGTGATGGACTGCATCGACGCCCCCGCCACCCCCAGCATTGCGCCACACAGCAGCGCCATCAGCAGGCGCGGCAGCCGAATATCTTCAACGATATAGCGTGCGTCAACGCTCAGCGCATCCGGATAAAGCAGCCCGCGCGCTATCGCCGACGTGGGGATTGGCAGCGACCCCTGAATCAGGCCGTACAGCATCATGCCCAGCACCAGCAGGACCAGTACCGCCAGCACAAGCAGCGCCTTAGGGCGAACCACAGCACAAAAGCGACCAACGCGCAGCGGACGCAGGCCCGCGCGCAGGATTGCCCGGCTCATTTAAAAATCCTCGTCGCCATAATGATAAACACCGGGGCACCCACCAGCGCAGTTACCACGCCGGTCGCCAGCTCATGCGGCGCAAACAGCGTTCGGGCGGCGATATCAGCCAGCAGAAGAACCAGCGCCCCGCAGCAGGCTGACAGCGGCATCAGCACCCGTAAATCGACCGACACCAGACGGCGGATAATCTGCGGCACCACCAGGCCAATAAAACCAATCGGCCCGGCCACCGACACCGCCGCGCCGCAAAGCAGCGCAATCGCCAGCAACGCTAAAATACGCGTGCGCATCAGAGAAACGCCCAACCCCTGCGCCATGCGGTCGCCCAGCGCCAGCATGTTCAGCGACGGGGCCAGCCCGATGGCAAGCACAAAGCCAATGGCGGACACCCAGGCGGCGGTGCGGGTCGCAGCCCAGTTTAGCCCCGCCAGATCGCCCGCCAGCCAGGTGCGCATCGCCAGCAGGGTTTGTTCATCGAGGATCAGCACCGCAGCGGTCATTGACGAGGCAAATGCCGACAGCGCGACCCCGCAAAGGGTGACTTTCATCGGCGTCAGCCCGGTTCGTCCGGCAGACGACAGGCCAAACACCAGCAAAAATAGCGCTCCCGCTCCGACCGCGGCAATGATCGGGCGACCCACAGGCAGCGTCAGCCCCAGCGCGCTGGTCATCACCACCGCCAGGGCCGCACCGGCGTTGAGGCCCAGAATATGCGGCTCGCCAAGAGGATTGCGGATCACCGCCTGCAATAGCACGCCCGCCACGCCCAGCGCGGCCCCAATCATCAGAGCAGCAGTCAGACGCAACAGGCGCAGATTGATAATCACGTTATGGTCAAAGCTGCGCGGATCGAACGCGACAAAGGCCTGCACCACGGTCTGCGGAGGAATAAAACGCGCGCCAATACCAAGATGGACAATCGCGCCCAGCAGCAGCAGGCCGATGAATACAGCAGACGCCAGGCTGGTGCGCATCATGCCTTTCCGCTACGTCGAAACGGCAGAAAGAACGGTTTCCCGGTGAGTGGATTGATCGACATGTGTACGTCAACGTCGAACACCGCGCCGATCAGTTCAGGCGTACAAACATCGTCTTCGTTGAGCACGCCCTGCACTTTCCCCTCGCGTAAAAAGACCAGCGTATCGCCGTAGTTCACCGCAAAGTTGAGATCGTGTAACACCACCACCACGGTACGCCCATGGTGACGGGTTAAATCGTGCAGAAGCTCGAGGATTTCAACCTGATAGCGCAGGTCAAGGAAGGTGGTCGGTTCATCAAGCAGGATATAGGGGGTGTTTTGCGCCAGCGCCATCGCAATCCAGCAGCGCTGGCGTTGACCGCCGGAGAGGCTTTCGACAGGGAGATGAGCATAATCGAGCGTGCCGGTTAAGCGCAGCGCCTCTTCCACCGCCTGTTCATCGGCATCGGTCCACTGGCGCATAAAGTTTTGCCACGGAAATCGCCCGCGCGCGACCAGCTCAAAAACCGTCAGCCCTTCGGGCAGCAGCGGTGACTGCGGCAAAATGCCGAGCTGACGCGAAACCGCTTTAGTGGGCTGGTGATGAATGGCTTTGCCATCGAGCAGTACCGTACCGCCCATCGGCTGCAGCAGACGCGCAATCGTACTGAGCAGCGTGGATTTCCCGCAGCCATTCGCCCCCACCAGCACGGTCATTTTCCCGGACGGAATGGTGAGGGAAATCCCCTCAATGATGATTGTTTTCTGATAGCCAGCAGAGAGGTTGTCGAGCCTCAGTCCCTGCTCTGTCGCGTTTTGAGCCACGTGTGTGCCAACTTAATCCAGTTACAGACAAATAAAAATAAAACTCATTCTCATACGATTTTGCCGCTGGGCCATGTAGTAGTCAAGGGGATAAACACCCTGGAAAAAGCAGGGGTAAATATCACTACATTGCCCAGGAGTAATATTAATTATTGGTTATTTTTCAATTTGTTAATTGGATATTCATTTAGGAGTATGTCGGGCATTCTGGCTGTAGCTGATTTTTGCTTTTTTCCATTTACTACTACATTTCCGCGTGGTTGAATGATTCTCAATTACATACCCGCACCCACTCAGGCGAACGGGTAGCGCTGTACGGGCAATGACACACCAGCTTCACCCGCGAGCATTCGCAGGGTATTTCGGGATAACGATTAAATGCTTAAGTTCACACCTTCCTTCTCTGGGGTAAAAGGGCGCGCGCTCTTTTCACTGCTGTTTATCGCGCCGCTGGCGCAGTCAGCAGAAAAAACAACGACAAAAGACGGCGAGACGTTAACCGTTATCGCCACACCCGGCGCCAGGACCGAAGCCACAAACGGCTATCAGCCGCTGAATACCTCCACTGCCACGCTGACCACTATGCCGATGCTGGATATTCCGCAGGTGGTGAATACCGTGAGTGACGAGGTGCTGGAAGATCAGCATGCCACTACGCTTGACGAGGCGCTGTATAACGTCAGCAACGTGGTGCAAACCAACACCCTGGGCGGCACTCAGGATGCGTTCGTGCGCCGGGGTTTTGGTGCCAACCGCGACGGCTCAATCATGACTAACGGGCTGCGTACCGTGCTACCACGCAGCTTTAACGCCGCGACCGAGCGCGTGGAGGTGCTGAAAGGCCCGGCGTCCACGCTGTACGGGATCCTCGATCCGGGCGGTCTGATCAACGTGGTCACCAAACGCCCGGAAAAAACGTTCGGCGGGTCTGTCTCTGCGACGTCCACCAGCTTTGGCGGCGGTACCGGGCAGCTGGATGTCACCGGCCCGATTGAGGGCACGCGGCTGGCCTATCGCTTGACCGGTGAATATCAGGATGAAGACTACTGGCGCAGTTTCGGCAAAGAGCGCAGCACCTTTATCGCCCCCTCGCTGACCTGGTTCGGCGACGATGCGACCGTGACGGTGCTCTATTCCCATCGCGATTATCAGGCCCCGTTCGATCGCGGAACGATCTTCGATCTCAGCACCAAAAAGCCGGTCACTGTCGATCGTAAAACCCGTTTTGACGAGCCGTTTAACATTACCGACGGCGAGTCGGATCTGGCGCAGCTGAACGCGGAATACCGCCTGAACAGCCAGTGGACCGCCACATTCGACTACAGCTTTAGCCAGGACAAATATACGGATAATCAGGCCCGCGTGATGGCCTATGATTCTGCCACCGGTAACCTGACGCGGCGCGTAGACGCCACCCAGGGATCGACCCAGCGTATGCACTCTACCCGCGCAGATCTGCAGGGGAATGTTGATATCGCCGGGTTCTACAATGAGATCCTGACCGGTATCTCCTATGAGAATTACGATCTGCTGCGTACGGATATGATCCGCTGTAAGAACGTGAAAGGGTTCAATATCTATAACCCGTCCTACGGCAGTCTGGATAAGTGTACGACCGTGTCTGCCGCCGACAGCGACCAGACTATTCAGCAGGAAAGCTACTCCGCCTATGTGCAGGATGCGCTGTATCTGACGGATAAATGGATTGCGGTCACCGGGATCCGCTATCAGTCGTATACCCAGTATGCGGGCAAGGGCCGTCCGTTTAACGTCAATACCGACAGCCGCGATGACCAGTGGACGCCGAAAGTCGGCCTGGTGTACAAAGTCACCCCTGCGATGTCGCTGTTCGCTAACTATTCGCAAACGTTTATGCCGCAGTCGTCCATTGCCAGCTATATCGGCAATCTGCCGCCTGAAACGTCAAATGCTTACGAAGTGGGTGCTAAGTTTGACCTGTTCGACGGCGTAACCGCCAACATCGCCCTGTTTGATACCCACAAACGCAACGTGCTGTACACCGAAAGCATCGGTGACGAAACCTATGCCAAAACCGCCGGCCGCGTACGGTCGCGGGGCGTAGAAATGGACGTGGCAGGTTCGTTGACCGAGAACACCAACCTTATCGCCAGCTATGGCTACACGGATGCTAAAGTCGAGGAAGATCCAGACTACGCGGGCAAACCACTGCCTAACGTGCCGCGCCATACCGGATCGCTGTTCCTGACTTACGATATTCAGAATGTGTATGCCGGGAATACGCTTACGCTTGGCGGCGGCGGGCACGGCGTGAGTCGTCGCTCAGCCACTAACGGCGCGGACTATTATCTGCCGGGCTACTTTGTCGCGGACGCTTTTGCGGCTTATAAGATGAAGTGGCAGTACCCGGTGACGCTGCAAGTGAACGTGAAGAATCTGTTTGATAAGACTTACTACACGTCGTCGATTGGCACCAATAACCTGGGCAACCAGATTGGCGATCCGCGCGAAGTGCAGTTTACGGTGAAGATGGATTTCTGATGTTAGTGCGGGTTGCCAGGGCGGCGGCGATTGAGCCGCCATGGCACGTTCACCGGTTTGGTCATTCCAGAGAAGTAATGAACGTAAAGTGAAAGGAACCACCACCGAAGCCGTATGCTCCCCCTCACCCCGGCCCTCTCCCTAAATGGAGAGGGAGCCAACCGTGCCAATTTTTTGTGGGATCCCTCAGCCTTCGATGTCCGCCAGATCGCCTTTCTCCTGCAGCCAGTTGCGGCGGTCTTCCGAACGCTTCTTGGCCAGCAGCATATCCATCATGGCGTTGGTTTGCTGCTCATCTTCGTCGCTGATAATCAGCTGCACCAGACGGCGGGTGTTCGGGTCGAGCGTGGTTTCGCGCAGCTGAAGCGGGTTCATCTCGCCCAGCCCTTTAAAGCGCTGCACGTTCGGTTTGCCCTTCTTACGCTTAAGCTGATCCAGCACGCCGGCTTTCTCTTCTTCCGTCAGCGCGTAATAGACCTCTTTACCGAGATCGATACGGTACAACGGCGGTAACGCCACGTGGACATGGCCGTGCTTCACCAGCGCGCGGAAGTGCTTCACAAACAGCGCGCACAGCAAGGTGGCAATGTGCAGACCATCGGAGTCCGCATCCGCGAGAATACAGATCTTGCCGTAGCGCAGCTGGCTCAGATCATCGCTGTCCGGATCCATGCCGATCGCCACGGAAATGTCGTGTACTTCCTGCGAAGCCAGCACTTCATCGGAAGAGACTTCCCAGGTATTGAGGATCTTACCTTTCAGCGGCATGATCGCCTGAAATTCCCGATCGCGCGCCTGCTTGGCCGAACCGCCGGCCGAGTCCCCTTCGACCAGGAACAGCTCGGTGCGATTCAGATCCTGCGCGGTGCAGTCCGCCAGTTTACCCGGCAGCGCTGGGCCGCTGGTGAGCTTTTTACGCACCACTTTCTTGGCCGCACGCATCCGGCGCTGGGCGCTGGAGATCGCCAGTTCCGCCAGCATTTCTGCGATCCGAATATTCTGGTTCAGCCACAGGCTAAAGGCATCTTTCACCACGCCAGAGACGAAGGCCGCACACTGACGTGAAGACAGACGCTCTTTGGTCTGCCCGGCAAACTGCGGATCCTGCATCTTGACCGACAGCACGTAAGCGCAGCGATCCCAGATATCTTCCGCCGACAGCTTCACGCCGCGCGGCAGGATATTGCGGTATTCGCAGAACTCACGCATCGCATCCAGCAGGCCCTGACGCAGGCCGTTGACGTGCGTGCCGCCCTGCATGGTCGGGATCAGGTTAACGTAGCTTTCGGTCAGCAGCTCGCCGCCTTCTGGCAGCCACAGCAGCGCCCAATCCACTGCCTCGGTATCACCGGAAAAGTTCCCGATAAACGGTCGTTCCGGCAGGGTTGGCAAGCCGTTCACCGCTTCGCACAGATAATCGGTCAGGCCATCCTGATAACACCAGCGCTGTTCGCTGTTGTTGACCTCATCCTTAAAGGTGATTTCAACCCCAGGGCATAGCACCGCTTTGGCTTTCAGAATGTGCGTTAAGCGCGAAACAGAGAAACGCGGGCTATCAAAGAAGCTTTCATCCGGCCAGAAGTGGACGCTGGTGCCGGTATTGCGTTTACCGCAGGTACCAATGACCTGCAACTCTTGCACTTTATCGCCGTTCTCAAACGCAATGTTGTGCACCTGGCCGTCGCGGCGCACGGTCACTTCAACACGTTTTGACAGGGCGTTGACCACGGAGATACCGACCCCGTGCAAGCCACCTGAGAACTGGTAATTTTTATTGGAGAATTTTCCGCCCGCGTGCAGGCGACAGAGGATCAGCTCAACCGCCGGGACACCCTCTTCCGGGTGGATATCGACGGGCATGCCGCGACCGTCGTCAATGACTTCCAGCGACTGATCGGCATGCAGGATCACGTCAATGCGTTTGGCATGACCCGCCAGCGCTTCGTCCACGCTGTTATCAATAACTTCCTGGCCCAGATGGTTTGGGCGCGTGGTATCGGTATACATCCCCGGACGGCGGCGAACCGGCTCAAGCCCGGTGAGTACCTCAATGGCATCAGCGTTATAGGTTTGCGTCATGATTTAAACTAGCAATTCGCAGCGATTGTCAGAGGCTTTGCAGTCCAAGAAAATCGACAATCTGGGTGAAATGATCCTCAAAGCCCGTGAAAGCATGGTTCCCGCCTTCTTCTATAGTCTGGCGGCAGAGCGCGTAATACGCTACTGCCTGGCGGTAATCCAGCACTTCATCACCCGTCTGTTGCAGCAGCCAGAGGAGATCTGGCGCTTCCAGCGGGTCTACCTGCATAACTTTGAGGTCGTAAATATGGCGAGACTCTAGCACATATTGCTGTCCGGTGTAGGGGTTCTCGTTGTGGCCAAGATAGCCCACCAGCAGCTCAAAAGGCCGCACCGCCGGGTTCACCACCACCGCAGGCACCATAAAGCACTGAGACAGCCAGGTGGCGTAGTAACCCCCAAGCGATGAGCCCACCACGCCGAACGGCTCGCCGCCGTGGGCCAGCACAATCGACTCCAGCATCTCGGCAGCCTCGGCCGGGTACGGCGGCAGCTGCGGGACGATCATCTCGATATGCGGATGATGAACTTCCAGCCATTGGCGGAACAGCGTCGCTTTTGCGGAGCGCGGGGAGCTGTTGAACCCGTGCAGATAAAGGAGCGCAGACATCAGTATCCTTCTGAGGCGGTATCCGGGCTGAACCGGGCGCTTTGCAGGCGGCAGACTTCGGTCGTCAACGAGCCGTCGGCATGCAGTTCCAGCCAGCGCCAGCCGGGTGCAACGGTATCTAACGTGAAGTTGGCGCAGTGCGGTTTAAACTGCACGCAGGTGGACGGCGTGGCAAGCAGGCGACGCCCGTTCCAGTTGAGATCCTGTTCCTGGTGAATGTGTCCGCAGAGCAAGTTGTTGACCCGTGGGAACTTCATCAGAACGCGATCCAGGGCTGCGGAGTTGCGCAGGCTGTGCTGATCGAGCCAGCTGCATCCCGCCGGCAGCGGATGATGATGCAGTAATAACAGGGTGTGGCGTTGCGGCTCGGCCATCAGTTTGTTTTCGAGCCATTCCAGCTGAAATTCGCTCAGCTCGCCGTGCGGCACGCCGAAAACCTGGCTGTCGAGCAGCAGGATTTGCCAGTTGTCGCCTGGGTAAATTCGTTTTGCAGGTGAGATCCCCGCATCCTGAAGCGCGCTGTACATCGCGGGTTGGAAATCGTGATTTCCCGGTAACCAGACGCAGGGAACGTTAAAGCTCGCGATACCTTCAGCAAAATGCTGATACGCCGCGGCAGTTTGATCCTGCGCCAAATCGCCCGTAGCGACAATCAGGTCACATTCGCGCTTCTGAGCATGAATGGCATTCAGAACAGCGTGATAGCTCTCCCAGGTGTTCACCCCCAACAGGGTTTCATGCTTTTTGGCAAACAGGTGAGTATCGGTAATTTGTAATACCCTGACTGGCGCCCCACCAGCAACAGTCAGGTTCAACAGGCTTTCCAAATGGTGTCCTTAGGTGAGTTTCACGACGCTAACAAACCGGAATCGCCATCGCTCCATGTGCAAAACAGTATCTTAACCAATCGGCCAGAAACTGATTAATTTGATGCTTTTCGTCACGTTGATGCAACTTTTTATTTGGGTAATCATACCGCGCTTTGAAGCGGAAGATCTGCTGACTTGAACACACTTCGGCGACCATCGCGTCATGGTAAAGACGAACCGTCATCGACGGCAGGCTCCAGTAGCTGATCGCGGGCACCGTTTGATCAATCTCAACCAGCGTAGTGTAACGGGTTGATTCGACGATCGTTAACCGATACTGCGCGTTGCTCACCTGATAGCTCACTGTTTCGCCGGGCGCATCGTTACGCGGCAGCAATCGGCGCAGTTGCGCGAAATTGGTTTCGCACAGGCGCATCATTTCAGGGAAGTCAGGTGTATAACGCTTCATTTTGTCCACTCGTGTCGTAAGTCTTGATAATGCAGCTGCAGCCATTGCAAGGCGATGACAGAGGCTGCGTTGTCGATTTTCCCCTCTTCTACCCATTGATAAGCCTGCTCCCGACTTACCACATGAACACGAATATCTTCGTTTTCATCAGCCAGACCGTGAATACCTTGCGCGGTCGTGGCGTCCACTTCACCCACCAGAACCGACAGACGTTCGCTGGTTCCACCGGGGCTTGCCAGATAGTTCGAAATCGGTTTGGTACGTCCAACCACCAGCCCTGCCTCTTCCATCGCTTCACGACGGGCGACATCGTCCGGGGTTTCACCCGCTTCGACCATCCCTGCCACCATCTCCAGCAGCCAGGGGCTGGCGCTGGTATCCAGCGCAGCAATCCGAATCTGCTCTACCAGTACCACTTCGTCACGCACTGGGTCAAAGGGTAGCAACACTGCAGCGTGCCCGCGCTCAAAAATTTCGCGCTTCACTTCGCCGCTCATTTCGCCGTTAAATAGACGGTGGCGAAAACGGTATAACTCCAGTGAAAAAAAACCGCTGTAAAGCGTTTCCCGTGCAATAATTTCTACATCGTTTTTTGTGAAAGTTACTGGCATGTTTTCTGGTTTATCCACCTTGGCCTCCCGGTACAAATGGTGACATTAATGTCAAATTCAATTCTGCTAAACTGCGGTTTCTACTACAGTATGGTAAATTGCTGCAAGTTACCGCCGGATGGCACGGAACGCCAACCTTTTGCAGTGGCAAAGTCTGCTAGAATCGGGTAAATAAATTTCAATTAGATCAGCGCTAACAAAGCTTCACAACAAGGAAAGCAAATGAAGAAATTGCTCCCCATCCTCATCGGCCTGAGCCTGACGGGTTTCAGTGCGTTGAGCCATGCAGAAGACCTGATGCAGGTATATAAACAGGCACGTCTGAGCAACCCGGAACTGCGTAAGTCCGCTGCCGATCGTGATTCTGCATTTGAAAAGATTAACGAAGCACGTAGCCCATTATTACCACAGCTGGGTTTAGGTGCCGATTATACCTATAACAACGGTTACCGTGATGCTAACGGCATTGACTCCAACGTCACCAGTGGTTCACTCTCGTTAACGCAAACGCTGTTTGATATGTCGAAATGGCGTCAGCTGACTCTGCAGGAAAAAGCGGCCGGCATCCAGGATGTGACCTACCAGACCGACCAGCAGACGCTGATCCTCAATACGGCAACTGCCTATTTTAAAGTGCTGAACGCGATCGATACCCTGACCTATACCGAATCGCAGAAACAGGCTATTTACCGTCAGTTAGATCAAACCACTCAGCGTTTTAACGTGGGTCTGGTTGCCATTACCGACGTGCAGAACGCCCGTTCACAGTACGACAGCGTGCTGGCGAATGAAGTGACTGCCCGTAACGATCTGGATAACGCGCTCGAAGGGCTGCGCCAGGTGACCGGCACATACTACCCGCAGCTGGCTTCGCTGAACGTTGACAGCTTCAAAACCGATAAGCCGCAGGCGGTGAACGCCCTGCTGAAAGAAGCTGAAAACCGCAACCTCAGCCTGTTGCAGGCACGTCTGAGCCAGGATCTTGCCCGTGAGCAAATCCGTCAGGCACAGGACGGCCATATGCCAACCCTGAGCCTAAGCGCGTCAACCAGCGTTTCAAATACCGATTACAGTGGTTCAAATGCTGTCAGCCAGGATGCGGACGTCGGCCAGAACAGAGTGGGTCTGAACTTCTCCCTGCCACTGTACCAGGGCGGCCAGGTCACCTCTCAGGTCAAACAGGCACAGTACAACTTTGTTGGTGCCAGCGAGCAGCTTGAAAGCGCGCATCGTAGCGTCGTGCAGACCGTACGTTCATCCTTCAACAACGTGAACGCCTCTGTCAGCAGCATCAATGCCTACAAACAGGCTGTAGTTTCTGCCCAGAGCTCTCTGGATGCGATGGAAGCAGGTTACTCTGTCGGGACGCGTACCATCGTTGACGTGTTGAACGCCACGACCACGCTGTTTAACGCGAAGCAGCAACTCTCGAACGCGCGTTACACCTACCTGATCAACCAGCTGAACATTAAGTCTGCGCTGGGTACGCTCAACGAGCAGGATCTGCTGGCGCTTAACGGCGCACTGGGTAAACCGATCTCCACCGCACCAGACGCCGTGGCACCGGAAACTCTACAGCAAAACGCATCAGCCGATGGATACCCGGCGACCGCCGCAGTCCGTAACTGATGTCACAACCCGGTCTGGTTTCGCCAGACCGGGTTGACCCGACAAAAATACGTAAGCCAACGTAAAAATCCCCCTGTTTTGCCCCTGTCGCTTCAATTTCGACCACTCATACTCTATTCTGAGCGTTATTTTCTATGAATTACCACTGGGTCCAGGAAGACAATAATGAAACGGACAAAAACGATTAATCACGCTTCGTTCCGCAAAAGCTGGAACGCGCGTCATCTCACCCCTGTCGCGCTGGCGTTTACTGCCGTCTTTATGCTGGCAGGCTGTGAGCAAAGCGACGAAACGGTCTCGATGTACCAGAACGCTGACGACTGCTCAACGGCCACCGGTAAAAGCGCTGAATGTACCACTGCCTACAACAACGCATTGAAAGAAGCGGAACGTACCGCACCGAAATACGCCACGCGTGAAGATTGTATCGCTGAATTCGGTGAAGGGCAGTGCCAGCAGGCACCGGCTCAGGCGGGTATGGCACCAGAAAACCAGGCGCAGACGCAATCCAGCGGTAGCTTCTGGATGCCGCTGATGGCAGGTTACATGATGGGCCGCATGATGAGCGGCGGGGCAGGCTTCCAGCAACAGCCGCTGTTCAGCTCGAAAAACCCATCCAGTCCGGCTTACGGTAAATACACCGATGCGGGCGGCAAAAACTACGGTGCGGCACAGCCAGGCCGTACGATGACAGTTCCAAAAACCGCGATGGCACCAAAACCGGCGACCACCAGCACCGTAACCCGTGGCGGCTTTGGCGATTCGGTTGCCAAACAGTCCACCATGCAGCGTAGTGCGACAGGTTCTACCACTCGCTCAATGGGCGGCTGATAATGGAACGAGTCAGTATTGTCGAGCGCCCGGACTGGCGCGAAAAAGCCACCGAATACGGTTTTAACTTCCACACCATGTACGGCGAGCCGTACTGGTGTGAGGATGCCTACTACAAGCTAACGCTCGCCCAGGTTGATAAGCTGGAAGACGTTACTGCAGAATTACACCAGATGTGCCTCAAGGTCGTGGAGAAGGTGATTGCCAGCGATGAGCTGATGACGAAATTCCGCATCCCGAAACACACCTGGGGTTTTGTGCGTCACTCCTGGCAAACCCAGCAACCTTCCTTATATTCGCGCCTCGATCTGGCGTGGGATGGCATTGGCGATCCTAAGATGCTGGAAAACAATGCCGATACCCCTACCTCGTTGTACGAAGCGGCATTCTTCCAGTATATCTGGCTTGAAGATCAGGTCGCGGCCGGCAACCTGCCAGAAGGCAGCGACCAGTTCAACAGCCTGCAGGAAAAGCTGATCGCGCGTTTCGCCGAGCTGCGTGAACAACACGGTTTTAATCTGCTGCATCTTGCCTGCTGCCGCGACACGGTCGAGGACAGGGGCACAGTACAGTATTTGCAGGATTGTGCCGCAGAGGCAGAAGTCGCAACTGAATTTTTGTATATCGAAGATATCGGTTTAGGCGAGCGTGGGCAGTTCACGGATACGCAGGATCAGGTGATCAGCAACCTGTTCAAGCTCTATCCGTGGGAATATATGCTGCGTGAAGTGTTCTCGACCAAACTGGAAGACGCGGGCGTACGCTGGCTGGAACCTGCCTGGAAGAGCATTATCTCTAACAAAGCGCTGCTGCCGATGCTGTGGGAGATGTTCCCGGACCATCCTAACCTGCTGGCAGCGTATTTCGCTGAAGACGATCATCCGCCAATGGATAAATACGTCATCAAGCCGATCTTCTCACGCGAAGGGGCCAACGTTTCCATTATTGAAAACGGTAAAATGCTGGAATCAGCTGAAGGTCCTTACGGCGAAGAAGGCATGATCGTGCAGGAGTTTTGCCCCCTGCCGAAGTATGGCGACAGCTATGTGCTGATCGGCAGCTGGCTTATCAACGATCAGCCAGCCGGGATTGGCATTCGTGAAGATCGCGCGCTGATCACCCAGGATCTGTCGCGCTTCTATCCGCATATTTTTGTGGAATAGCTTGATATGCCGGGTGGCGGCTTCGCCTTACCCGGCATTTATTACCCCACCTGAACCGACAACATACTTAAGCTGCCCATTTCGATGCCATCTACCGGCGTCGTAATCGGTTCCTGACCGTCCCACGCGCCCAGCACGTATAACAGCGGTAGGAAATGCTCTGCAGTTGGGTTTGAGAGCGAGCCACCTTCGTGATCCAGGTAATTAACCAGAGGGTGATCCTCTGTCGGCCCTTGCCAGTTCAGATTCGCTTTAACATAGTCGTTAAACGAGGTTGCCCACGGATACGGCGTGTTTTCCCCATGCCAACGTGCGGTGCGCAGGTTATGTACTACGTTGCCGCTGGCCACCAGCATAATGCCTTCATCACGCAAGGTGGCGAGCTTGCGGCCCATCTCTACATGCCAGGCGGCCGGTTTGGTGCTGTCGATGCTGAGCTGTACCATCGGGATATCAGCGTCCGGATACATTTTGATTAGCACGCCCCAGGAGCCATGGTCAAAGCCCCACGCTTCTTTATCAAGCGTAACAGGGATGGGTGCCAGCAGTTCAACCAGCTGCTGCGCCAGCGCCGGTGAGCCGGGTGCCGGATAGTGCGTGTCGTACAGGGCCTGCGGGAAACCGCCAAAATCATGGATCGTTTTCGGGGCTTCCATCGCGGTCACGCCGGTCCCACGGGTGAACCAGTGTGCAGAAACCACCACGATTGCTTTCGGACGCGGCAAGGTCTCTCCCAGATGACGCCAGGCGCGGGTATAGACATTATCTTCCAGCACGTTCATTGGGCTACCGTGTCCCAAAAACAGCGCTGGCATACGAGAAGAAGTCATGGTGATATCCTTACATAAGATGTCGATTTGATTGCTGTACCTTACCTGCTATCTGGTTAAGATGAACTCAGATAACCATGATGAAGATCATCAGGAAATTTGAATGTAAGGGTTCTGTAAAGGCGACTATACCCTCTCGCTTTGCGCGAGTTTAGCCCTTAATATTAATGAGAATCATTATCATAGGAGAGGTAAATGTCAGTTCCTCTGACTCTGACTATTCTTGCAGGCGCCGCCACCTTTATCGGTGCGATACTCGGCGTATTGGGCCAAAAGCCCTCTAACCGCCTGCTGGCGTTTTCCCTCGGCTTTGCCGCCGGTATTATGCTGCTCATCTCTCTGATGGAGATGCTTCCCGCCGCTCTCGGCACCAAAGGCATGTCGCCGATGCTGGGCTACGGGATGTTCGTTGTCGGCCTGCTGGGCTACTTTGCGCTGGACAGAATTTTACCCCACGCACACCCGCAGGATCTGATGCAAAAAGGGGCGCAGCCGTTACCCAATCTCAAACGCACTGCCCTTTTACTGACGCTGGGCATCAGCCTGCATAACTTCCCTGAGGGCGTCGCCACCTACGTGACGGCCAGCAATAATCTGGAGTTAGGATTTGGTATTGCGCTGGCAGTGGCGCTGCACAATATTCCTGAAGGGTTGGCGGTGGCGGGCCCGATTTATGCAGCCACCGGCTCAAAACGCAAAGCGGTGTTCTGGGCGGGGATATCCGGAATGGCGGAGATCCTCGGCGGGGTGCTGGCGTGGTTAATTCTCGGCAGCCTGGTTTCACCGGTGGTGATGGCAGCCATTATGGCGGCCGTGGCCGGTATTATGGTGGCACTGTCGGTCGATGAACTGATGCCGCTGGCCAAAGAGATTGATCCCAATAACAACCCCAGCTACGGGGTGCTGTGTGGGATGTCGGTCATGGGGTTGAGTCTGGTGCTACTGCAGACGGCAGGTATAGGCTAAAAAAACGCCGGGTTATCCCGGCGTTTTTTATTGATTCGCGATTAGCTGGCTTTACGCTCGTGCGCCTGGCGATACGCCACCAGATCTTCGATAGTGACCACGGCCATGTTGTGCTTAACGGCAAACTCGATGCACTCCGGCGCGCGCGCCATAGAGCCATCATCATTGGTCAGTTCACACAGCACACCGGCTGGCTTGAAGCCTGCAAGCGTGACCAGGTCGATGGTCGCTTCGGTGTGACCGCCGCGAGTCAGGACGCCGCCCGGCTGCGCGCGCAGCGGGAATACGTGGCCCGGACGATTCAGGTCAGACGGTTTTGCGCCATCGGCAATCGCGGCACGCACGGTGGTAACGCGGTCAGCGGCAGAAACGCCGGTGGTTACGCCGCTGGCAGCTTCGATAGTGACGGTAAAACCGGTGCCGTAAGCGCTGGTATTGTTCTCTACCATCATTGGCAGTTCCAGCTGTTTGCGGCGATCTTCGGTGAGACACAGGCAGACAATACCACTGCCGTGACGGATGGTGAGCGCCATCTGCTCAACGGTCATGGTTTCAGCGGCGAAAATCATATCGCCTTCGTTTTCACGGTCTTCATCGTCAAGCACCATTACGCCGCGACCTTCGCGAAGCGCAGCAAGTGCATGTTCAACACGGTCAGTAGAGGTGCCGAAAGAGGAAAGGAGCGTCTGATTCATGGTAAAAAAACCTCATTAAAATTATGGTTACCAGAATCAGGGCAGTCTTAGGAGCGCCGTAGTACGGCAAAAAAATAACGTGAGCGGGCCTCGCCCGACTGGTTCGTTACTCTCTCCCATCCGGACTTTAACCGTCGGCCCCGGAATTACACCGGATCTGCTGACCTTTGAGTTTGCACCCAAAGCGCTCGCGGGCTTTCAACGCAAGGTTGATTTACCGCCGGTGGGGAATTTCGCCCCGCCCTGAGAATAAGCGCAATAACTATAACGCTAATGATTATGTTCGGCAACGCTTAAGCATCGCACAATTGTGGTTTAAGGATCCCCGTAACGCGCTACAATGGTCGTCATAACCTTTTCATTGAGGGAACTACAATGATCGACCCGAAAAAAATTGAACAACTTGCCCGCCAGGTCCATGAATCGATGCCAAAAGGCGTGCGTGAATTTGGTGATGACGTTGAGAAGAAAATCCGTCAAGTGCTGCAAACGCAGCTGATGCGTCTGGACCTGGTAAGCCGTGAAGAGTTTGACGTGCAGACTCAGGTGCTGCTGCGCACCCGCGAAAAAATCGCCCTGCTGGAACAGCGTCTGACCGAGCTGGAAAACCGCAATGCCGTTGAGGAAGTTAAACCGGCGCCGGCAATCCCACCGGTAGACGACGCGAAATAGTACACGGCAAGAAAAACGGGCCTTTCGGCCCGTTTTTTTATTTCTCGCTGTCCTTCTGGATCTTTCTGATGATGTTGGTGGTTGAACACCCGTCCTCAAAGTTGAGCACCATCACTTCACCGCCGTTGGCCCACACTTCTTCGCTCCCCGCGATTTGTTCAGGCTTATAGTCACCGCCTTTCACCAGCAGATCCGGCAGGATCCCGGCGATCAGGCGCTGCGGCGTGTCCTCTTCGAACGATACCACCCAGTCCACGGCTTCCAGTGCACCGAGCACGATCATCCGTTGCTCAAGCGGGTTCACCGGACGGGTTTCACCTTTCAGACGTTTTGTTGAGGCATCGCTGTTGACTGCCACGATCAGACGATCGCCCAGCTTGCGCGCGTTTGCCAGATAAGAGACGTGGCCCGCATGCAGAATGTCGAACACGCCGTTGGTCATCACCACTTTTTCACCACGCTTGCGCGCAGCTGCCACGGCAACTTTCAGTTCAGCTTCGCTCATCACGCCAAAACCGGTCTCGGCACGACCGCGCACTGCGTTTTCCAGCTCGACAGGTGAAACGGTCGAGGTACCGAGTTTACCTACCACCACGCCTGCGGCGGCGTTGGCAAAGTAGCAGGCCTCTTCCAGCGAATTACCCGCCGCAAGCGTCGCCGCCAGCACGCCAATCACCGTATCGCCAGCACCGGTGACGTCATACACTTCCTGCGCCTGAGTCGGCATATGCAGCGGCGGTTTGCCCGGCTGCAACAGTGTCATCCCCTGCTCGGAGCGGGTCACCAGCAGCGCAGAGAAATCAAAATCGGCGATGATTTTCATGCCGCGCTCGACAATCTCTTCTTCGGTTTTGCACTTCCCGGCCACCGCTTCAAACTCAGACAGGTTCGGCGTCAGCAGCGTTGCCCCGCGATAGCGCTCAAAGTCGGTGCCTTTCGGATCGATCAGCACAGGTACACCGGCGTTGCGGGCCAATGAAATCATCTGCTGAACGCTGGCCAGCGCGCCTTTGGCGTAGTCGGAGAGCACCAGCGCACCGATATTGCCCAGCGCCTGGCTGATACGCTCGTGCAGCGGCTCAGGATCCACGCCTTCAAACCCTTCTTCAAAGTCGAGGCGGATAAGCTGCTGGTTGCGCGACAGCACGCGCAGCTTGGTGATAGTCGGGTGCGTCGGAACCGAAACGAAGTCACATTTTACGTTCACATCCGCCAGCGTTTTGCTCAGCGCGCGCGCAGCATCGTCGATACCGGTCAGCCCCACCAGACGCGAATGCGCGCCAAGGGAAGCAATGTTCATCGCCACGTTTGCCGCGCCGCCTGGGCGCTCTTCGATGGTATCAACTTTCACCACCGGGACCGGGGCTTCCGGGGAAATGCGGCTGGTCGGCCCATACCAGTAGCGATCCAGCATCACATCGCCAACAACCATAACTCCAGCACGTTCAAACTCTGGCAGTGTTACTTTCATTCCTGACTCCAGAAAGATTCACAATTTGCGCGCGATAATATCACACTTGTTTTGTTACGCACGGTTCCACCAGCCACTTCTGCCAGCAGGCCCGCACCAGCTCTCGCTCTTGCTCAAAGCAGCTTAGCGGCAGATGGCCTGGCTGTTCCTGCAGGGCCAGATGGTGCAGCTCATCGCGCAGCGTGGTGTAGGCGCGGGTTAACGCCTGCGCTTCCTGCTCGTCCATAATGTCGTTTTGCGCCAGCAGTTCTAAAATGCGCACATTGTCAGACCAGCGGGTCAGCTTCGGTTTGGCGTGCGCGTGGTTCAACACCAGATACTGGGTGATAAATTCGATGTCGGTGATACCGCCTTCATCCGCTTTGATATCAAAGCGATCCTTGTGCTTGTTACCCAGATGCGCGCGCATTTTCTCGCGCATTTCGCGCACTTCGATTTGCAGGGGCCCGTCCTCGCGTGGGGCAGTTAGCACGTCGCGACGAATAGTGTCGAACTGCGCTTTTAGCTGCGGATCGCCATACACCACGCGGGCGCGCACCAGCGCCTGATGCTCCCACGTCCAGGCTTCATTCAACTGATATTCGGCGAACGACTCGGTAGAGGTGACTAACATGCCCGCCGCCCCGGACGGACGCAGGCGGGCATCCACTTCATACAGAATGCCGGATGAGGTGCGGGTGCTGAACAGATGCATAATGCGCTGGGCAAGGCGCAGGTAGAACTGGCGCCCGTCGATTTCACGCTCACCGTCGGTCATGACATCCACCGGGCAGTCGTGAAGGAAAATCAGATCCAGATCGGAGCTGTAGCCCAGCTCCCAGCCGCCCAGCTTGCCGTAACCCACCACCGCAAAGCCACGACCTTCGCGGTCGGCCAGGTGCTTCGGCTGGCCGTAGCGGGCCACCATCTGCACCCACGCCTGATGCACTACCGCGTCGATGATCGCTTCCGCCAGCCAGGTTAAGTGATCGCTCACTTTCATTACCGGCAGGGTTTCCGCGATATCGGCGGCGGCTACACGCAGCATCTGCGCCTGCTTAAACTGACGCAGGGCCTCCAGCTGCTGCTCTTCATCCTCTTCCGGTACGCGCAGCAGATACTGGCGCAGCTCATCCCGATAGGCATCGGTCGCCGTTGGCTGATACAGCGTGTTGGGGTCGAGCAGCTCGTCCAGCAGCAGCGGATAACGCGCCAGCTTGCTGGCCACCATCGGCGAGGCGGCACACAGCGAAATCAGGTGCTTCAGCGCACCGGGGAATTCGCTTAATAGCTCCAGATAAGTGGTACGGGTAATGATACCGCTCAGCAGCGGGGTCAAACGCGACAGCGGCACCGGGGCGTCGGCACGGGAACAAACATCGCTGAGCAGATGCGGCATCAGATGATCAAGCACCTGGCGTCCGCGCGGGCCAATCGCCCGCTTGTTCAGTTCGAGGCGGAAATCAGCAATCAGCGCCACCACCCGAATACGGTCATCATCGCTGAGGTGCGCAAGAACCGGCGTCGTGTCGTCTTCCTGCAGCGCATCCTGCCACAGCTCGCGCCAGTGTTCAGAGAGTTCATCGTCCGGCGATTGGCTCTCATCGTCGCCGATCAGGTCGTTAAAAATACGTCGTACTGCCGCCATATGGCTATCCAGCGCCTCGGTCAGCGCCTGCCAGTCAGCGAGCCGCATCCCCCAGGCCAGACGGGCGCGATTGAGAGAGTCGCCCGGCAGGGTCTGGGTTTGCTCGTCATTAATGCTTTGCAGCAGGTTTTCCAGCCGACGCAAAAAGAGATAGGCCTCGCGCAGGATCAGCGCATCCCCTTCCGGCAGCAGGTTCAGCTGGGCGATGGCAGTCAGCGTCGGCAGCAAAGAGCGGGATTGCAGCGACGGCTCGCGCCCCCCGCGAATAAGCTGGAAGACCTGCACGATAAATTCGATCTCGCGGATCCCGCCCGCCCCGAGCTTGATGTTGTCTTTCAGGCCACGGCGGCGCACTTCGCGGGCGATCATGCCTTTCATGTTGCGCAAGGACTGGATCACGCTGAAATCGATATAGCGCCGGAACACGAACGGCCGCAGCATCGCCCGCAGTTCGTTGGCGTATACATCATCGGTATCGCCCATGATCCGCGCCTTGACCATCGCATAGCGTTCCCAGTCGCGGCCCTGTTCCTGGTAGTAATCTTCCAGCGCAGAAAAGCTCAATACCAGTGGACCGCTGTCGCCAAACGGCCGCAGACGCATATCCACGCGATAGACAAAGCCATCCTGGGTAAGTTGATCCAGCGCTTTAATCAGCCGCTGTCCCAGCCGGGTAAAGAACTGAGCGTTATCCAGCTCGCGACGTCCGCCGCGGGTGGCCCCCTTCTCCGGCCAGGCAAAAATCAGGTCGATATCTGAGGAGAAATTCAGCTCGCCACCGCCGAGTTTGCCCATCCCTAAAATCATTAGCGGCTGCGGGGTGCCCTCATCGCTGCACGGCGTACCCCACTCGCGGCAACAGGCGGCGTATAGCCAGTCGCGGGCGGTGACAATCAGGGTTTCAGCAAGGTGGCTTAGCTGCTGTAAGGTGCTTTCTTCACTGACCAACATCAGCGCCTGCGCCCAGGCGATGCGTACCATGATCCGACGGCGGAACTGGCGCAGCACGCGCATCAGCGCGGCTTCATCGCCGACATCCCCTAACGCGTCGTTAAGCCATTGGGCATAGTGCTGCCACTCGTCCGCCTGAGGTGGCGAGGCTTCAAGCTCCGCCAGCCACTCAGGACAGGCGGTGACGCTCTCCTGCACAAAGTCGCTGAACGTCAACATCTGCTGCGCCTGCTCGCTCAATGATCCGGCGGGCAATGCGTCCGGCAGACGTTCACACACCGTCTGCCACTGCTGCTGTAACTGTGAAGAAAGCGGCATCTTAAAGGTTCCTTGCCTGCGTTAACGTTTTCCGCTGTGCAGCCAGAATGGCTCCTGCGAAATAGCCTCGTTGCGGAAGTGCTCAATTTCAATACGCTGGCGGGTCTTGATGGCATATTGCAACCCCTGCCAGTTTTCCAGCCAGGCGCGGGCCACAGGGCCGTCATAGGCGCCTGACAACAACAGCATGCTGTCAACGTTGCGCGCCAGACGAATCAGCTGATCGGCGTACTGATCGCCCAGCGCTTGCCCGAAGAGCGTTTTCAATTCGGCGGCGTGGCGTGAGAGATGAGTATCGGCAAAGCGTTTAAATGAATCGTCGATTTTGGCTTGCGCCTTCGCGTCGAGGAAAGAACGCCAGCCGCGGGTCACCAGAAACTCGGTCAGCGCCAGTTTCGCCGTCGCAGTTTGAGAGCTGTAAACCGCCGTATCGGCAGAGACGTCAGAGGCCATCAGGGTTTCGGTCTCGGTCAGCAGATCACGTAAGTGAGTGCTCGCTTTACGTGGCACAATGCCGCCAAAGAGCGTCAGACTGTGGCGCACCAGCGCGATCGCCGCCAGCACATCGGCTTTCGCCGCTTTCATGCCACGGATCCACAGCTCTTCGTGGTACTGCCACTGGCTCAGGGCCAGCTCAAGTGCCGCTTCAAAGCCCTGCTCGACCGTTGATTTCGGCGCGACGCGCAGGATCTCGGTCGGTTTCAGGGTGCGTGAGGCATTTCCCTGGGCCAGATGATAACCCCGGGCGGCCTTGCTCAGGCTCCCCTGGCGCAGACCTGACTGGGTCACCAGCTTGCGAGCCAGCTTCAGCAGGTCTCCGGCGTTGCCTTCCAGCAGCTCCAGTTCCAGTTCGCAAATGGCTTCCTGGAACTCACCCGCTTTGACTTCCCCCCGATCGAGGGCGATTTCAATGCGGCTGTTGCCTTCATTTACCAACCACTTTTCGCGCCAGAAATCGGTGCTGAACAGCGGCTGGACATCGTCCGCCAGAGTCGCAGGCAGCTCGCCTTGCGGCCAGACTTCCGTCGGGAAGCGCGCCAGCTCAAGCTGGGGCTGGCTGATGTCAATATTGTATTCCGGGCGCTGATGCAGGCCGCCGACCACGCGGCCGGCGATTTTCATGGTCATCTCGTAACGCCCGTCAACGCCCCGAATGCGCAGCCCCATATCATGACGGCGCAGCCAGAAGTCCTGCGTTTCGTAATAGATGTTGAGCAACTGTACCGGCTCGTGATGAACGCCAGACAGCTGATGCAGATGGTTTTTCAGCGCGTCAACGCTGTCGCTTTCAACGATAAATTTTAATTCGATTTCCTGAGCCATGGCCTTGTTCTTTTGATTGCAGCATCGCGGGGTAAATTACGGCGAACTTACTCGCCACTTTTTTGTCAGTACATAGTATTTTGCGTCAGATTGCCACGCAATGAACAATTTGAACGCCGTTGTCTTTACTCTAGTGGCCAGAAACCCACAGAGGATTCCGAATACTGACGAATACTTTGCGCGGACGCACTGTTGCCACTACTATCGTTCCACTTTTTATGAAAATAACGACTGCCGATGCTTAAATTACGCCTGATTGGACTCACTTTACTTGCTTTTAGCGCTGCTACAGTGGTCCATGCCGAAGAGAAACGTTACGTTTCTGACGAACTGAATACCTGGGTACGCAGCGGCCCGGGTGACAATTATCGCCTCGTGGGTACGATTAATGCCGGTGAGGAAGTGGCGCTGTTACAAAGCAACCCGGACTCCAGTTATGGCCAGGTTCGCGACAACAGCGGCCGTACCGCCTGGATCCCCCTGAAAGAGCTTAGCACCAGCCCGAGCCTGCGCACCCGCGTACCGGATCTGGAAAACCAGGTCAAAACCCTGACCGATAAGCTGACCAATATCGACTCCACCTGGAACCAGCGCACCGCTGAGATGCAGCAGAAAGTGGCGCAGAGTGACGGGGTGATCAACGGTCTCAAAGATGAGAACCAGAAGCTGAAAAACGAGTTGATCGTCGCCCAGAAGAAGGTGAGCGCCGCTAACCTGCAGCTGGACGATAAACAGCGCACCATCATCATGCAGTGGTTTATGTATGGCGGCGGCGTGCTGGGTGTGGGTCTGCTGGTCGGTCTGGCCCTGCCGCATCTGATCCCAAGCCGTAAACGTAAAGACCGTTGGATGAACTAAATAGTCATCTCTGCCACACTTACGTATTATTTTGCCAACATTGGATACGGGAGAGTGTGGCGTGAAGATTTATCTGGTCGGTGGTGCGGTTCGCGATGCGTTATTAGGCCTGCCGGTCAAAGACAAGGACTGGGTGGTGGTGGGCGCCACCCCTCAGGCGATGCTCGACGCGGGCTACCAGCAGGTAGGCCGCGATTTCCCTGTTTTTCTGCATCCGCAAACCAAGCAGGAGTACGCTCTGGCGCGCACCGAGCGTAAATCCGGCTTCGGCTATACCGGCTTTACCTGCTACGCAGCTCCGGACGTCACCCTTGAAGCGGATTTGCAGCGTCGCGATCTGACCATCAACGCCCTCGCGCAGGATGAAACCGGTCATATCGTCGATGCATACGGCGGTAAAGCCGATCTACAAAACCGTATTCTGCGCCATGTCTCCCCAGCATTTTCTGAAGATCCGCTGCGCGTGCTGCGCGTGGCACGTTTTACTGCCCGCTATGCACACCTGAGTTTTCGCATCGCCGATGAAACCATGGCCCTGATGACGGCAATGACCGAAGCGGGCGAGCTGGAACATCTCACCCCGGAACGAGTGTGGAAAGAGACCGAGAATGCGCTCAGCACGCGTAATCCGCAGGTCTATTTCCAGGTGCTGCGCGACTGCGGGGCGCTGAAAATTCTGTTCCCGGAGATCGATGCGCTGTTTGGCGTACCGGCTCCGGCAAAGTGGCATCCGGAAATCGATACCGGCATCCACACGCTAATGACCTTAAGCATGGCCGCCATGCTCAGCCCGGAGGTGGACGTCCGCTTTGCCACCCTGTGTCACGATCTCGGCAAGGGATTAACCCCGCCCGAGTTCTGGCCGCGCCATCACGGCCACGGCCCGGCAGGCGTGAAGCTGGTTGAAGCAATTTGTCTGCGCCTGCGGGTACCGAACGAGATCCGCGATTTGGCAAAACTGGTCGCCGAGTTCCACGACCTGATCCACACCTTCCCGATCCTGAAACCCGCCACCATCGTCAAGCTGTTCGACAGCATTGACGCCTGGCGCAAACCGCAGCGCGTGGAGCAGATAGCGCTGACCAGCGAAGCCGACGTGCGCGGACGCACCGGATTTGAAGCCTGCGATTATCCGCAGGGGCGGTTATTGCGTGAAGCCTGGCTGATTGCGAAAGCGGTACCAACGAAAGCGGTTGTCGAGGCCGGATTTAAAGGCAATGAAATTCGGGAAGAGTTAACCAAACGACGGATTCAGGCGGTTGCCGACTGGAAGGAACAGCGTTGCCCTCAGCCGAAAGACTGAGGGCAGGTCATCAGAAGAACACCACGTACACCGCGGCCGCCACAATAAAGCGATAGATGGCGAACGGAATAAACGAGATACGTTTGATCAGCTGCAGGAAGGTTTTAATCGCGAACAGCGCCACGATAAACGCCGTGATAAAGCCGACGGCAAACATCGGGATATCGGCCGTTGTCAGGAAGTGATAGCTCTTATACAGATCGAGCGCGGTTGCACCCATCATCATGGGAACGGCCAGCAGGAATGAGAACTCTGATGCCGCATAGCGGCTCACGCCCATCAGCATCCCGCCAGAAATGGTCGCCCCGGAACGCGAGAAGCCCGGCCACAGCGCCAGACACTGGAAGCAGCCAATCATAAACGCCTGGCGATAGGTCATGTCATCCAGACCGGGTGCGCGAGGCTCTTTCGGCTTCAGCACTTCGGCAACAATCAGCAGGACCCCGCCCACCACCAGCGCATACATCACGTTGATCGGATTAAACAACGACTTGATGGTGTCGTGGAAGATCAGCCCCAGCACTACCGCAGGCGCCATCCCGAGCAGGATGTGCAGCAGCGTCAGACGTTTTTTGCCAGTGCCTTCGTGCTGTGGATGACCAAAGTGAATGCCAATCAGGCCGAACAGGCGACGCCAGAACATCACCACCACGGCCAGAATCGATCCTAACTGAATCACCACCTCAAAGGTTTTTGCCGTTTCTCCCTCAAATCCCAGCAGGTGGCCCACGATGATCATGTGGCCGGTACTGGAAACCGGTAAAAACTCTGTCAATCCTTCGACCACACCCAGAATTGCTGCGACCAGCAGGGAGTGCATATCGCTCATCAATAAACCCCTAAAAAGACAGAAAAAACGGATTACCCCACGGGCAACCGTATAAGGAACAGCTGTAAGACCGATTTAACAGGAATTGGTTTAGCTATTATGACGTTAAATATTCCCTTTAAGATTTTGGCTACGCTCGATAACCACACCCACATTCGCCGCCCGCGCCACAGCACCGGGTTTGCTGACCTTGATACGCACCCACGGGGAGTTAAAGCGGCTAAGCAGTAACTGGGCCACCTCTTCCGCCACGCGCTCCACCAGCGCAAACCGCTGGCCTTCCACGTGGCTAATGACGGTTTCGCTCACATCGGCGTAGCTCAGACAGTCATTTACGTCATCGCTTTTGGCCGCGGCCGCGTTATCCCAGCCCATTTCGATATCGAACACCAGCTTCTGTTCGATGGTCTGTTCCCAGTCATACACCCCAATAGTGGTGATTACCGAAAGTTGCTCTATAAATACTATATCCATCACGACCTGCCTGGTTTTTGGCTAAACCGGATACCACTCCCGGCGAATTATGCGTATTATCCACAGATGCTAAGTACAACACGACATTTTCAAAACGGAACAGCGTTATGAGTGCAATCGCGCCTGGAATGATCCTCCTCGCCTACCTTTGCGGCTCAATTTCCAGCGCCATTCTGGTCTGCCGTATCGCCGGGTTACCTGACCCACGCGTGAGTGGTTCCGGGAATCCGGGGGCGACCAATGTACTACGAATTGGCGGCAAAGGAGCAGCGGTAGCGGTTTTGATTTTTGACGTTCTGAAAGGAATGCTTCCCGTCTGGGGCGCATATGTATTGGGCGTGACGCCATTCTGGCTCGGGCTGATTGCGATTGCTGCCTGTCTGGGCCATATCTGGCCAGCATTCTTCGGCTTTAAAGGTGGAAAAGGTGTTGCCACTGCATTTGGCGCGATTGCTCCTATTGGTTGGGATCTGACCGGCGTGATGGCGGGCACCTGGCTGCTAAGCGTGTTACTCAGCGGCTACTCATCCATTGGTGCGATTGTTAGCGCGTTAATTGCGCCGTTTTACGTCTGGTGGTTCAAACCGCAGTTCACCTTCCCCGTCTCTATGCTCTCTTGTCTGATCCTCCTGCGTCACCATGACAACATCCAGCGCCTGTGGCGTCGTCAGGAATCGAAAATCTGGACCCGGCTGAAGAGAAAGAAAAAGCCTGACGCGTAGCGATGCTGTCCGGGCCAGGCATGAGAAAGCCTGGCATCACGCCAGGCGGTTCCTGTTATTTACAGCTGTTTCCTGAAACTCCCTGCTGACGCCATACTCCCCACTGACCGCCTTTACCTGGCTCTTCCTGACCCGGGTTGACATACCACTGATTCATCCAGATTTTGCCGTTATAGGACACTTTGGTGCACTTGATTGGGTAAGCAATCTTCGCATTGTACGCCGGGACGGTCTCTGTGGCCGGAGTATCGTCTTTCGCCGGAGTATCATCCTTCGCTGGCGTATCGTCCTTCGCCGGGGTGTCGTCCTGCGCCGGTACCGCCGGTTTAGTGACCTTGATGGTCATACTGTCCTGCGCGGTACGTCCGTCTGCGCCGGTGGTGGTCAGGGTGTAGGTTGCTTCACCTTCGCTATTGGCCGGGATCACAGCGTAAGCATTGGCACTGTCTACGCTATTCACCAGCGTTCCATTGAGCCTCGCTTCCACAAAGAAGGTGCCCGCCCCTTTGGTCACGCTCCAGTTATACGACTTCGCGTTCAGGCTTTTGCTGCCGTCCAGCGGATACGTGCTGACACCGGTCGCTGACGAGATCATGGTGTAATCCGCCCCCGCTGCCGCTGTCGGAGCTGGCTGCGTTTCACCGCCGTTCTTCAGCGCCATGATTTTAGCCACTGCGCGCTCCATATCCGGCTGCGTACCGAGGACCGCCGAGGTACCATTCGCGGCTGGTGTACCGGTCTCCCGCAGGATTTGTCGCATCTGTAGTGGCGTCACCGTAATGCCGTGAGCTTTTGCAATCCCCGACAGACTGGCAACCACGCCCGCAACAATGGGCGTAGACGACGAGGTTCCACCGAAGGAGTGGGTGTAGTTGGCGTTGAGCATATTATTGAACGCGCCATAACCCGTTGTGAAGACATCGCTGCAACCCCAGGATGAGCTGGTCACACGCTTGCCGTAGGTACTGAAGTAGGCTCTCTGCCCCGTTTTCGCACAGAATGCCCCGGCGATAATCGCCCCGGAATCACGCACCTGGGTATCGAATTTGCCATTAAAGCCCGGCGCATCGAGGTTAATGTTGCCGTTACCCGCAGAGGTCACCACAAAAACGCCTTTATCGGTGAGCGCTTTGATGACGTTGAAATAGCCCTGATCGTTTTCGATGGGGACATAGCAGGCTGATGTACAGGTACCGGCCACTTCACCGCCGTAGGTTTGCATGTTCAGCGAAACAACGTCCCCCGCTTTTAGCTGCGGGATCAAATTAAACAGGTGTGATGATGGAAAGCCAGCATAGGCAACCTTGGTTTTCCAGGTGATGCCACGCACGCCGGTACCGATATCCCGCGCCGCCAGAATCCCGGTAGACGCGGTATTGTGTTCCCGCTCGCCGCAGGTGCTCGACGTACTTGTCGCACTCCCCTTACTGAAAGCAGCGGGCGGTAAATTCTGGTGATTAACGTTCCACATACAGTTTTCGGAAGAGACGATAGTAATGTCTTCACCTTCGTTGCCCTTATAGGAATTGACACTGTCGCGGTTAATCCCACCCATATAATAGCCGGGACGCTTTTCGGTGGGTGATTTTAAATAATCCTGCATATCGCGATAATCGGGGATAGCCGTGACACCAAGGTTACTGTTTGCGGTAGATTTTAATTTAGGCTTCGCAGGCGTAGTGCCTTCCGGGCTTTCGTCTAACGAAACAGGAATCGCTTCAGGATAAACGGATTCAATATTTTGATTGTGTTCCAGTTCGTTAATAATGCTGTTGATGTAGTTTTTATTCTGAGTTTGATTGCCCGGCAAGGAAATCCGTAAGTACCGATCGAAACCATAGCGTTTATTGATCGCCGTCATTTCGGCAGCGGCTTCACCTGCGCTTTTATCGACTGGGTACATTTCGGCAACAGTGAGCGCAGGGTCGTTCAGCGTTAATGCTGGCCTGGCTGCCGAATCTGAAGCGGCTTTCAGTTTAACCACAATCGAGTCGTAGGCAACGCCATCCTCAGCGAGCTGGGTTTGCGGGGCGGTTTCAGCATGAGCGGCGCAGGTAATGGCTGCGCAAATTAACAGTGATAAAATACTTTTTTTCATTTTGGCCAACATCCTTTTACTTTGACATGAATAAACCCCCTTCCTTTTTCAGCATGAATTAAAAATATCATCAGGCCTATAAGACCTCTCCCTGCAAAGAATAAGAATACTCTCAAGAAACAATAAAATAATCGACATTGAATATGTCAACAAAGGATGAGAGTAAAAATAACCAAAAACACGTCCCAAGGATTTAAAATAGCTAACGCAAGTATACTTTACTATAAAAATGTTTCTATGACCGCATTTAGCCGGTATCACCTTAATATAAAATGCGGTCTGCCTGCCCTGATAATAATTATCATCGTATAACACGATTAAGGAATAAAACGATGCAGCTCAATATTGCCATTGCCGACGAGCACACCATTGTTCGTCGGGGTGTGAATGCCATGCTCATGGGGAGCCGTTCTGCCGGGATGGATACTTTTGATGCTCTGACACTCTGTTTCACCGGCGAAGCGGCATCGACCGCTGAGCTGATTGCCCTGCTTGCACAGCACACGCCCGATATTCTGTTGCTGGGACGCACGCTCTCCTCTCCGCAGAGCCAGAATCCGCTCAACGGGATGCAGGGGCTGGCGCTAGTGAAGTGGTTAACCCATCACTACCCTGCGCTAAAAGTCATGATGCTGTCGCCGGATAAGAACCCGTTGCTGATCCGACTGATGCTGGAAGCCGGTGTCAGAGCCTATCTCAGTCGTCATGCTGACGAGAAAACCCTTAAGCAGGCGCTGAATTCGGTGGTGAATAACGACATTTATGTTGATCACACGCTGACGAGCATGCTTTTTCAGAGTGGAAAAGCCCCCCGGGAGACGCTCTCCCTGCGCGAACATGAGGTGCTGCGCTATATATGCCGGGGTCTGAGCCTGACGGATATCGCACGGCGTCTGCACCTCAGCATTAAAACCGTGAGTGCGCATAAAATGCGGGCGATGGAAAAACTGGGGGTAAGCAACAGCTGCCAGCTATACAGTCTGCTGGCCAGTACCCGGATGTTTGATATCGCTATCTAACATCCGGGCGTCGGGGATCAGGCTGCGGGCAGCTCCGCCAGCGGCCAACGCGGACGGACAGAGACGCTCAAATCCGCCGTTTCATTAGGTTTCAGACGCACCATACCCGCATAGGCGATCATCGCGCCGTTATCGGTACAGAACTCCGGGCGGGCATAGAACACTTCTCCCCGGCGCTTTTGCATCATCTCCGCCAGCTTTGCACGTAATGTGCGGTTGGCGCTGACGCCCCCCGCCATCACCAGACGCTTAAAGCCGGTCTGATCCAGCGCACGTTTGCACTTGATCATCAGCGTATCCACTACCGCATCTTCAAAGGCACGGGCGATGTCCGCACGCGTCTGATCGTCGCTTTCATTATTACGGATAGTATTCGCTGCAAAAGTTTTCAGGCCCGAGAAGCTGAAATCCAGCCCCGGTCGGTCGGTCATCGGGCGTGGGAAGACAAAACGGCCTTCGGTGCCCTGCGCAGCCATCTTCGACAGCATCGGGCCGCCGGGATAATCGAGACCCAGCAGCTTGGCGGTTTTGTCGAAGGCTTCTCCGGCCGCATCATCAACAGATTCGCCCAGCAGAGCATATTCACCAATGCCGGTCACGCTGATAAGCTGGGTATGGCCGCCGGAAACCAGCAGCGCCACGAACGGAAATTCCGGCGGATTGTCTTCCAGCATCGGCGCCAGCAGGTGCCCTTCCATATGGTGAACCGGAATTGCCGGAACATCCCACGCAAACGCCAGCGACCGTCCAATCGTTGCACCCACCAGCAGCGCACCCACCAGGCCCGGACCGGCGGTGTAAGCCACCGCATCAATATCTTTTGCCGTTAAGCCGGCCTCTTTCAGCGCCGCCTGAATAAGCGGCACCGTTTTACGCACATGGTCGCGAGAGGCCAGTTCCGGCACTACGCCGCCGTAGTCAGCATGCAATTTCACCTGACTATACAATTGGTTGGCAATCAGCCCTTTTTCATCGTCGTAAATGGCGATGCCGGTCTCATCGCAGGATGTTTCAATACCCAGTACACGCATGACTTGTTTTACCTCACTCAGATACCGCGCAGTGTAGAGCCTGGGCGGGTTGATGTAAAACTTTCCTCACCCCCACTGTTCTCTTCGTGTATACTCCTCACCCTTATAAAAGTCCCTTTCAAAAACGGCCGCGGTGCTTTACAAAGCAGCAGCAATTGCAGTAAAATTCCGCACCATTTTGAAATAAGCTGGCGTTGATGCCAGCGGCAAACCGAATTTATAAAGGTGAGAGTTACATGCCGGTAATTAAAGTACGTGAAAACGAGCCGTTCGACGTAGCACTGCGTCGCTTCAAGCGTTCATGCGAGAAAGCAGGTGTTCTGGCGGAAGTTCGTCGTCGTGAGTTCTATGAAAAACCAACGACCGAACGTAAGCGCGCTAAAGCTTCTGCTGTGAAACGTCACGCGAAGAAACTGGCTCGCGAAAACGCACGCCGTACTCGTCTGTACTAATCTGTTGAGGACACGCGTCCTCAATTGACAGACAGAGTAGTAGTCGTAAGGCCGTGCTTCCGGAAGGAATGCGCGGCTTATTTTCGTTTATGAATCAGTATTTACACCAAATTATTCACACTGGATCAAAGAAGACAGTTTGAAGGATGAAGTGTAATCACGGGGCCTATGGCTGGACGAATCCCACGCGTATTTATCAATGATCTGCTGGCAAGAACCGACATCGTCGATCTCATCGACGCGCGGGTAAAGCTGAAAAAGCAGGGCAAGAACTACCATGCGTGCTGTCCGTTCCATAACGAAAAAACCCCCTCTTTCACCGTAAACGGTGATAAACAGTTCTACCACTGCTTCGGCTGTGGCGCGCACGGCAACGCCGTCGACTTTTTGATGAACTACGACAAGCTCGAGTTCGTGGAAACCGTCGAAGAGCTGGCTGCCATGCACAATCTTGAAGTGCCCTATGAAGCCGGAACGGGTCTTAGCCAGATAGAACGTCATCAACGACAAAACCTCTATCAGCTTATGGACGGATTGAATGCGTTTTATCAGCAATCCTTCACCCAATCCAACGCTGAGCCTGCACGCCAGTATCTGGAGCAACGCGGTCTAAGCGCCGAGATAGTCGAGCGTTTTGCTATTGGTTTTGCACCACCAGGCTGGGATAACGCGTTAAAACGTTTCGGTGGCAATGTCGATAACAGACAGCTACTGCTCGATGCCGGGATGCTGGTCACTAACGACCAGGGAAGAACGTACGACCGTTTCCGCAATCGTGTGATGTTCCCGATTCGCGACAAACGAGGCCGGGTTATTGGTTTTGGTGGCCGCGTACTCGGTAACGATACGCCGAAATACCTGAACTCCCCGGAAACCGATATTTTCCATAAAGGCCGCCAGCTGTATGGCCTTTATGAAGCCCAGCAGCACAACGCTGAACCACCGCGTCTGCTGGTTGTCGAAGGTTATATGGATGTTGTCGCCCTGGCACAATACGGTATCAACTATGCCGTTGCCTCACTGGGTACGTCTACCACGGCTGACCACATGCATATGTTATTCCGAGCGACAAACAACGTTATTTGCTGTTACGACGGCGACCGCGCCGGGCGCGATGCCGCATGGCGCGCCCTGGAAACCGCAATGCCATACATGACTGACGGTCGTCAGCTACGCTTTATGTTCCTGCCCGACGGTGAAGACCCGGATACGCTGGTACGTAAAGAAGGTAAAGACGCTTTCGAGGCACGGATGGAGCATGCACAACCGCTCTCCATGTTCTTATTTAACAGGCTCTTACCGCAGGTTGATCTCAGTACGCCAGATGGAAGTACGCAGCTCGCTGCCCTGGCGTTACCGCTGATCAGCCAGGTTCCGGGCGACGCGCATCGAATTCAGCTGCGCCAGACACTGGGCCTGAAGCTGGGGATTTTTGATGATTCTCAGTTGGATCGTTTGATGCCGAAACAGGCCGAAAGTGGGGTCGTGCGCCCAACGCAGCAGATAAAACAGACTCCTATGCGTATACTTATAGGGTTGCTGGTGCAAAATCCAAACCTGGCGCCGCTCGTCCCCGCTATGCATGGGCTGACTCAGGCAAAGTTACCAGGGCTCAACCTGTTTACCGAGCTGGTGAACATTTGTGTTGCGCAACCGGGCCTGACAACAGGCCAGCTTTTAGAGAGTTATCGCGGTAAAGGTGAATACTCAACACTTGAAAAACTCTCAGCCTGGAACGATATAAAGGATGAGAACGTTGAAAAAATGTTCACCGACACGCTAAACCGAATTTTTGATTCAATGCTTGAACAGCGACAAGAAGAGTTGATAGCTCGCGATCGCACACAAGGTTTAAGCAGTGAAGAGCGCAGGGAGTTCTGGGAAATCAGACAGGCCCTGGAAAAAAAATGAATTTAACGGCTTAAGTGCCGAATATCGTTCGGGTAGATCCCGACAGCCGCACTGAGAGGCAGCGGCAAAAATATAAGTACGCCCTCGCTTTAAATGTTGGTAGCTGCACCGCCAACACCAATCAAACGAATAAGTGTGGATACCGTCTTATGGAGCAAAACCCGCAGTCACAGCTGAAACTTCTTGTCCAACGTGGTAAGGAGCAAGGCTATCTGACCTATGCCGAGGTCAATGACCATCTGCCGGAAGATATCGTCGACTCCGATCAGATCGAAGACATCATCCAAATGATCAATGACATGGGCATTCAGGTGATGGAAGAAGCACCGGATGCCGATGATCTGTTGCTTGCTGAAAACTCAAACAACACCGACGAAGATGCAGAAGAAGCTGCTGCACAGGTTCTGTCGAGCGTTGAGTCTGAAATCGGCCGCACAACCGACCCGGTTCGCATGTACATGCGTGAAATGGGTACCGTTGAACTGTTGACCCGTGAAGGCGAAATCGACATCGCTAAGCGCATCGAAGACGGGATCAACCAGGTTCAGTGCTCCGTTGCCGAATACCCGGAAGCCATCACCTATCTGCTCGAACAGTACGATCGCGTTGAAGCTGAAGAAGCGCGTCTGTCCGATCTGATCACCGGTTTTGTCGATCCGAACGCTGAAGAAGACATGGCGCCAACGGCGACGCACGTCGGTTCTGAACTGTCTCAGGAAGAGATGGCTGACGAAGAAGAAGAAGAAGAGGAAGAGAGCGACGACGACAGCAGCGATGACGACAACAGCATCGACCCTGAGCTGGCGCGTGAGAAATTCGGTGAACTGCGTACCCAGTACGAAATCACCCGCGACACCATCAAAGCCAAAGGCCGTAGCCATGCTGCCGCGCAGGCTGAGATCCAGAAACTGTCTGAAGTCTTCAAACAGTTCCGCCTGGTGCCAAAACAGTTCGATTACCTGGTTAACAGCATGCGCGTGATGATGGATCGCGTACGCACCCAGGAACGTATCATCATGAAGCTGTGCGTTGAACTGTGCAAAATGCCGAAGAAGAACTTCATCACCCTCTTCACCGGCAACGAAACCAGCGAAACCTGGTTCAACGCGGCTATCGCGATGAACAAACCATGGTCTGAAAAACTGCGTGACGTGTCTGACGACGTGCATCGTGGCCTGCAGAAGCTGCAGCAGATTGAAGAAGAGACCGGCCTGACTATCGAGCAGGTTAAAGACATCAACCGTCGCATGTCTATCGGCGAAGCGAAAGCCCGTCGTGCGAAGAAAGAGATGGTTGAAGCGAACTTGCGTCTGGTTATCTCTATCGCGAAGAAATACACCAACCGCGGCCTGCAGTTCCTGGATCTGATTCAGGAAGGTAACATCGGTCTGATGAAAGCGGTTGATAAGTTCGAATACCGTCGTGGCTACAAGTTCTCCACCTACGCAACCTGGTGGATCCGTCAGGCAATCACCCGCTCTATCGCGGATCAGGCGCGCACCATCCGTATTCCGGTGCATATGATTGAGACGATTAACAAGCTCAACCGTATTTCTCGCCAGATGCTGCAGGAGATGGGCCGCGAGCCGACGCCAGAAGAGCTGGCAGAACGCATGCTGATGCCAGAAGACAAAATCCGTAAGGTGCTGAAAATCGCCAAAGAGCCAATCTCCATGGAAACGCCAATCGGCGACGATGAAGATTCGCATCTGGGTGATTTCATCGAGGATACTACCCTCGAGCTGCCGCTGGACTCTGCCACCACTGAGAGTCTGCGTGCCGCCACCCACGACGTTCTGGCGGGCCTCACCGCCCGTGAAGCGAAAGTTCTGCGTATGCGTTTCGGTATCGACATGAACACCGACCATACGCTGGAAGAGGTGGGTAAACAGTTCGACGTTACCCGCGAACGTATCCGTCAGATCGAAGCGAAGGCCCTGCGCAAACTGCGCCACCCGAGCCGCTCTGAAGTGCTGCGTAGCTTCCTGGACGACTAATCTCGCCGGAATCGAAAAAGCTCCCAATGGGAGCTTTTTTTATGCCTGCTATCTGGGCGGACATGCCTCGGATTTTTCTCTCTCCCTGTGGGAAAGGCCTGGGTGAGGGCATCACACCGCACCGAACCTACAGTCCCCGCACCATCAGCGCTTCATCCAGCTCACGATACGCCTCGACCAGCTTCTCCAGCGTCGCTCTGTTCAATCCACTCGGATTCGGCAGCACCCACACCTGGGTCACGCCGATGGTGATGCGCTGCTTGCCCCACTGCGCTCCTCGCTGGCTGAACGCCTGTTCATACGCCTGCTTACCCAGAATCGCCAACACCGCAGGCTGATAGTCCTCAATCTTCTTAATCAGTTCACGCCCGCCGCTGCGCAGCTCATGGAGATGCACCTCGCTTGCCTGCACCGTCGGCCGCTCCACCAGCATGGTGATACCGCAGCGGGTATCCAGCAGTTGCTGCTCCTCTTCCGGCTTCAACAGCTTGTCGGTAAACCCGGCCTGGTAAATAACCTTCCAGAAACGGTTTCCGGGATGCGCAAAGTGGAAACCGGTATGGGCAGAGGACTTGCCCGGGTTGATACCGCAGAACGCCACCCGCAGCCCGGGTGCAAGAATATCGCCGATCATTTTTACTCCTGCTGATAGATCACTCAGCAAGTATAAAGGATTGAAAATGTGTTGTTTATAAAAACAGCAGGCAGGCGCGTATAGCTGGATTGCCGCGAGGAGTTACTTTATAATCCTCCGCCACGGCCCCTTAGCTCAGTGGTTAGAGCAGGCGACTCATAATCGCTTGGTCGCTGGTTCAAGTCCAGCAGGGGCCACCAGATAAAACAAGGGCTTACACCAACAATGTGAGCCCTTACTTTTCCCAGTATACCTTTAGGACACCCCAGCACAGTATTAACAGTTAGAAGCTGGTACTAATCTCGCCCCAAACCTTTAGCAACTCCCGCGGCCAATAGCTTTTTTTCAGACTCGATCATCCTGCAAAGTTCTTACCTGACGGTGAAATGACGCCAATCACCTCGCGTGCCGCAATGCAGGGCCGGTCATCATTTCGCGGTTCCGCCTGGATATAGCTGCCCCCTCTTCCAACTGGCGCTTCAGTTCCCGCAGTTCTACCGGTTCGAGCTGGAGGCCGCCATGCTCGAGTCTGGCAATGGTCAGTAACTCTATTTCGCGTGGCGTCATGGAGTCTTTCCCTGCTGGGCAAGCCCGCTCAGAACGCATTTATTGAAAGTTATAATAAACGATTTCGAGATGAGTGCCTGAATGAGCAGTGGTTCAGCGAATTTTTTCACACAAGGAAAACGATTAGCGACTGACGGCAGGATTATAACGAGTGCCGTCCACATCCATCGCTCGATTACCAGACTCCAGCTGAATTTGCAGCGGACTGGCAAAATTGGAGATATGAATAAAAACCAACAGACATTACTCACTGAAGGTTGTTTCTACCTCTGGTGACTGGTCATACCTTAACCAATGAAATATGCTGTTTTTTTCTCTTTTATCTATCGATTGTAATACTTTTTTTATGATAACTTCATAATATTTATTTTTAACACAATAGAGGTTGTTATGGAAGATTTCTATTCATGCCCTGTTTGTAATTCAGACCTGAAAGTTATTGATAATAAATTTTGTGAAATTAGATCAGAGCTTGTTTTTAATGAGTTAGAATTCAGACAATATCTTTGTGAGAAGTGTAAGCACTCCTGCACTTATCATAATGTTCCTTTGGATATAATTTACAAAGCAGAAACAGCTCTGGCTACGGATAGAGAATTAGGTGACTTTAGAAAAGAATTTATAAAAAGGAATCTAAATTTAAGCACTATCGATGGCCTTGCGATTGAAATTGGTGGTGGTCCTGGTGAACTTGCTGAAGATCTTCGCAGCGAATGTGGGCATGAAAAAGGCATAGTGGTTGATTTTGTTGATAGGGTATCTTTCGAAAGTTTAAATTTTGTTCATTCTGATTTAAACGATTGTAAGGATCATTTCGCATCATCGCTTGCAGAGTACAATATCAAACACAAAAGAAATATATTTGTTTTGTCCCATGTTCTTGAGCATATTTTTAAACCATCTGAATTGCTGAGCGTTCTGAAAGAATTTAAGAATAGTTATTTCTTCATTGAGGTTCCTGATTTTGGCGTTCCACATAGCAAACTTGATTTAAGATATTCTATTAATTGCCCTGACCATATTCACTACTTCAATTCGCAGTCATTTTTATCTCTAATCCAAAATACTGGGTTTAATATCATTGCTTTTGAGCGCCAAAGTAGTCCATTAGTTCCAGCGTTGCGGGTTTTATGTAATGCAAGTGATTTAATTAACTCCATTGGAGACTATGAAGAACATCTTCAATTAGTTAGCGACGAGATTGCAGAGATTATAAATAAACATAGTGCTACGCATTCTATTTATTTGTGGGGATTATCCGCATTTGCAGCAGAGGCTATCAGAAAGACACCTGGAAAGGTCAAAGGAATATTTGACACTAAATATGAATTTGATATTTTTCAAAACATCCATGTATTTAAAGATCCTGTTAATTATAATTTTATGCATGGGGAAAACCCTGTTTTTATCTGCGGCTCTACATTCTCAGTTGTTCAGGAGGCGATGAGAAATAAACTGGCTATTTTATCGCCTGACTACACTTTGCTGACTGTCCCATATGAATAATATTGCTCATGTCAAAAAACATCTCCTGAAATAAATTGTTCTGGACATAGTTTCTTTGATTTATGATGGAAAGAAACTGGACTGACCGCACCAGATCAGGTATTTCCTATCATTACGACGAGGTCTGTTTAAAGGCCTCCGGACTGATCTCGAATAGGTGATTGTGGCTCTGGTTGTAGATACTTTTTCTTCATAGCTTGGTCGCTGGTTCAAGTCCAGCAGGGGCCACCAGACACTACAAGGGCTGACGAGCAATCGTCGGCCCTTTTGCTTTTAACAACATCCAAAACCCACATCCCCCTACCCCAATAAAAAAGCGAGAGAGACTATCGCCCCTCCCGCTAAACGTGACAACACCTTACATCATCTGGAATACCAACGAGATGACCATGCCGAAAGTGATGCCATACACCCAGTTATGCTGCGCCATCACCCGCATCCGCTTACGATTGCTGATAGTGATGTTTTCCAGCAGGTTGTGAGCAGTGCGCCTCTGGCTGACATAGTGGGTAATAATATCTTTTGAACAATGCCGGAAATGCTGGATGTCATCCCTGATAAACTCATCGACCTCTCCTTTGTTGGCCTTGAGCTCGCGCACGATCCCTTCTAACAGCTTTTCCATTCCTTTGACGCGCAGGACAACATCATCTTCCAGTTTCATCAGTTGCATAATTCAGATCCATGATTGCAATTCAGTTCCCGAGGACAACGTCCGTTTTCCCCTGCAATAATGATGCGCGCCGCGGGTTTTGGTATCAACCCGCTAAATGTTAATTATATTAAACTGGAAAAAGTTTCATTTTCAGCCGCCGGTTACCATCAGCACTTCATCGACAAAGCTTTTGGCACGCGGAATATCATGCTCATCAACATGTTCAATGATCAGCGGGATGTTCGGGTACTTTTGCGCCAGCAGATTCAAATACAGCGGATAGTTCAGCGCGCCTAATCCGGCTGCCGGCAGCTCAACCGAGCCCGCCCCACGGAAGCTGTTATGCTCTGCCGCCCCGCCGCCAAATTTCTCGGCGACCGCATCGGTTCTTTTGCAATCTTTGGCATGGGCGATTTTGATTTTGCTCTCCAGCACATCAAAAATACTGTGCAGGGTGCTGTCGATATGGTCGATATTGCTATCGTCAAAATAGTTGGTGGGATCCAGCGCCAGGCCGATGCCGGGATGATCAACCTCGCGCAACAGTCTGGCGACCTGCGCGACCGAACCGATAATATTGTTGACGTAGTTCTCGACCAGGAATACTGCGTTATGTTCATACGCAAAGGTCGCCAGATCTTTGGCGATCGCTTTAAATTCCTGGTACGCCTCTTCGGTGCTGTTTTTAGGATCGTACAGCCAGTCGCTGTCGGTATTATAGGTCCCCGTTTCGCTGATGACGTACGGAGTACCAAAATCGCGGGCGTGGGCGAGGATCTCTTTCACTGCGGCGATATTCTCGGCGCGCTTCACCGGATCCGGATGCACTAAGTTGGTGTAGGCCGAAATCGCCACGATCGGCAGCGAGGCCCGACGAAACGCGTCCCGCACCTGATGCGCTTTTTCTGGCGTGATATGCCCCCGACGCAGATCCACATCGGTGAACTCAAGATCCAGCTGCACGCAGCCCATCCCTGCCTGCTGTATTTTGGCGATGGTATGATTCAGGGTGCCCGGGTAATATCCGGTGAAAATGCCGACGTTAATCATTGTGTATTCTCCAGTAGAATTTCATTGAGATAAACGGTTCTCTCTTCCTGAATAGAGACATAGCAAGCTTCAATGCAGGCCAGGGTACTGAGGTTGTCTTTGGCACTAAGAAGAGGTTCCACCCCCTCTTCAATCGCACACAGCAAATTGGCCATGGTCCCAATAAAGGCATCCGGGAACCATTGCCGTTCCCACTGCGGCGTCACCCACTCTGGGTTATTTCGCGTCGCCAGCTTCAGCGTGCTGCCGCAATATTCCGGCGCCCGGCGATGCCAGCCAAAATCGCCTTCTGCCAGCCCTTCGGTTCCCTCTACGCGCCAGTTGATGTAGTTATTTTTTGCACAGGGTTCGCCGGGCCAGGCCCACACGTCATCCAGACTTGTGGCGATAAGACCATTCGCATACTGGAAGCTGTACTGAGTGATGCCATCGGTATGCTCGAAAGACGTTCGCGGATCGGTACGGCATATCGCCGTGACTTTAAGCGGATTGCCAAATAAAAAGCGGAAGGTATCGATGTGATGGATCGCCATGGCATACAGCTCGAGCTTTTTATATTCCTGCAAAAAGAGCTGCCAGTCCGGAATGGCGCGCATGTCGATGCTGGCAATAACCGGGCTACCTATCAGTTGATTCTCAAGGATATATTTCAACGCGCGTATCGATGGGTCGTAACGCATATTCGAATTCACCGCGATGGGAATACCGCTCTGTTCACTGAGGCGCACAATCTCGCGCCCCGCTTCCAGCGACATCGCCAGCGGCTTCTGGCACAGAATGCCTTTAATGTGGCGGGCGGGAGAATTGGGGCCGCAAATAAAGCGCACGATCTCGAGCTGGACATGCGGGGGAACCGCAATATCAATAATCTCGATGGACGGGTCGCAGACCATCTCCTGCCACGTCTCGTAGATTTTATCGATGCCAAATACTTCGGCGAGCCGGTGGCAATGGTGTTGTTCCCTCGAGGTAATACCGACGGGCGTAAACCCGGCCTTCTGATAGGCCACCAGGTGGCAATGCTCAACAATAAAACCGGCGCCGATAATCCCGATTTTATAATCCTGTCGTTTGGGCATAGCAGGTCGGGTGGCCTGCTCTAATTGATGTAATAGCGTGTCCATAAAACCTCATCATCACGTTGAAGTAGCGAACGACAGCCTGTGATCCTGTTAACGCAGCTCAGGTACAACGTTGTCACGAATACGCTGGCGTCTTGCGACATAGGCCGGGAGCGGCTGCACGCCGGACTGTTCGGTAAACCACGCAAACGGATCGGTACTCGCCACCAGCGCAAAGTTGGCCCATGGGTTGAAGGAGCCTGAGCGGATCACCACTTTGGCCCGGTGGGCAATGTCGTGGCACAGCGTTTCGTGGCTGGCCGCGTGAAACTCCGCCCCGGAACCGGTGTAGATGGACTGCACGTCACGGTACAGCTGCGGATGGCAATCCCGGACTTCGCTGGCAAAATGGACCTCCTCGGCGAAGATCTCCTGGCGCAGCACCTGCAGGATCTCGAGGACGTCTACCGTCCCGGGCCAGAATCCGAGATCGATACGTTTAGCCTGAGGAGGTATTGGAAAACCCGCGTCCGTCACCAGCACGATGTCGGTGTGGCCGAGGGTGGCTAATGCAGCGGCAAGTTCAGGATGTAAAATTCTGTCGGGTCTCATTTTTTATTCCTCTGCAACGTTGATGCTGTTCATAAAGGCGTCGACATCACAACGATTGTGATACGAAGGGACGGTTTCCCAGTCGGTGCAGCAAAGAGCAGCCGTCGCATTGGCTAACAGCACGGCCTTTGCAATCGGCATGCCCTCATCCAGGGCAACAGCCAACGCGGCATTAAAGCTGTCGCCCGCGCCATTGCTGTCGACCACCTCGACTTTACAGGGTGGGATTTCTTGCGTGTCGTGTTGGCTGAAGACCGCCGAGCCCGCCTCCCCCAGGGTCATCACCACATACTGACAACCCGTTTCAAGCAGCAGATCGGCAATCTCGCGGTTACTGCGCGCATCATCCGGAGCAAGCCCCAGCGCCACGCGGGCTTCGGTTTCATTCGGGGTCAGGTAGTCGATGGCGCTCAGGTCGAGACCGCGTAAATCGCGCGCGGGTGCCGGGTTAAGAATGGTGGTTTTCCCCAGCGTTTTGGCTTTTCGCAGGCCGTACAGTGCGGTTTCGAGCGGGATTTCAAGCTGAGCGAGCACCACGTTGCACGCCCGGATCTGCGACAGCGCGTCATCCACCAACGGGGGGGTAAAGAGCTTATTGGCTCCCATGTCCACCACGATGATATTGCGCGCATCGTTATCTTTAACGATGAGTCCGGCCCCGGTAGGTAACGCGTTGGTGAGCGTCAGCGCCCGAATATCCACCCCCTCCTGCTGCATCAGGCTGACAAACTCATGTCCGAAGGCGTCATCGCCGACCACGCCAGCGTAAGCGACCGTCGCGCCCAACCGGGCGGCCTGAACGGCCATATCGGACCCTTTTCCGCCCCAGGTCTGGCGAAAATCACGGCCGATCAGGGTTTCCCCGGCCAGAGGGATACGGTCGGTTGTCATCACCAGCGCTTTCGCGTAGCTACCGAGAATAAATACACTCATCGCTTTCTCCGTTCACTGTGCTGTTTGTTTTTCTTTGCAGAACGAAGTGCCGTCAGCGGAATGCCGACGGCATCCGTCAATCAGTAAGCGTTAATATCGCCTGTCAGGCCTTTCACCAGTTCAGGGCCAGAACTGGTGCCGACTAACTCCGCTCCCGCGATAAACATCTCTTTCATTTTTTCCAACGTGTTGACTTTACCGGAAACTTTTACGCGGCAAGGTGACTGAATATTGGCTTTGAGAAGTCGTACATCTTCCGCTGTTGCGGCGCATCCTCCTTTGCCCCAGCCGCTGGATTGTTTCACCCAATCAATACCGGCTTCGTACGCAAAGCGAGTGGCCTTAATTTTCATCGCCTCTTCGGTGATAAACCCGAACTCCAGCATCGCCTTCACTTTCATCCCCAGGTCGTGGGCAACGTGGGTGACCTCTTTCAGCTCGTTGAAATAGCGGTCATCCATGCCCCCGAGCAGGAATCCAGGGTTCGGCGGGAAATCGAACTCATCAGCGCCCTCTTTGGCCAGCTCACGCACCACGGCGACTTTCATTGCGGTGGTGTCATTGGCCTGCGGGAAATTCACGGTGGTCGCCACGCGCACGCCGCTGCCTTTCAGGACGTCCTTCGCTACAGCAACCCAGCAGGGGGCGATCATCGCAGCGTCAAACTGATACTCCATGCAAATATTCAGGTGCTGGATCAGCCCGTCATAGGTCAAATCTGCGTTGACGTTAGTGAACTGGATGGCCTTGGCGACCTGGCGGGGATCGTTGAAATCAATCATCTACATCTACTCCTGTTGGCTACGTTGATGACATTCAATTTAGGCAGCCGCCGCCAAAAGTGTGATGGTCAGGATTCCCCGCTGCATGGACAGAATTTCCACGTCTATAAAGTTGTGAGCCTGTTCAAAAATCTACCGGTGCCCGGGCGACAGAACATGTCTTTTTCCCCGCGCCATGCTTTGATGAATCAAGGGCTCAGCGGCATTTTCTTGCTCACATTGGAATCAGGTAGGGATAAGCGGATGCAACAAACTCAGGTTCTGGCGAACTGGTATCGGGAATCAGACAAGTTTTCGACGTTAATGAACTACCAGATCCTGCGCGCCGGACATATTCGAACAGCCGAGAACTTCCGCGTCCGACGCCAGTCGGTGGTGGGGCATGAACTGATTTTTTGCCTGCAAGGCAGCGGGTTTGTGCGGCTGGAAAACACCCTCTATGAGGTGCAGGCCGGGTGTCTGGTCTGGCTGCCCGTCCGCTGGCCGCACGAGCATTACCCGAACAAAAACGATCCCTGGGAGATATTGTGGCTGCGCATTGATAGCGCAAAGCTCAGCAATATCATGCAGATACTGGATGTGACTCAGAACCCCGTTTTCCAGTTCGACAACCCCGAGAAGATCACTGAGATTTATCACCATATCTTCAGCCTGATGCACAGCCACACCTTAGTGACGGATGCGCAGTGCGACGAACTCTGCGCCCGGCTGATCTGCACCCTGCTGGAGAACCGAAGCGCCGAGGCAACGAAGTCCCCGGTCATTACCCATCGCGGGCTGGGACGGCTGATTTACCAGATCCACAGCCACTACAGCGACGACTGGAATATTGAGAAATTTATGCAGCACTGTCAGGTGAGCAAGTCCCAGCTGTTCCGCCTGTTTCAAACCACCTTTAACCAAAGCCCGCTGAAATGGCTGAAGAACTATCGCCTGTCACAGGCGCGTCGGCTGCTGGTCGAAACCCAGGAGACCATCGGTCGTATCTCAGGCCAGGTGGGATATAACGATCCCCTGCATTTTTCCCGCGATTTCCATCGCGCGGTGGGATTATCGCCCAGTGAGTTTCGCCGTCGGGAACAGCGGATGGACTGGGAGCAGAGTAAGGGTGAGTGCCTGGATAAAGAGAGTACGGAAGGTTAAAGCATAAGAACACCTTCACCCCACTCCATATCACGAGAGCAGGGTGAATAGAGATGTTCTCGAACAGAATATCCCTATTGCCCATAATATATAAAAACCCGTATCAAGCGTGTTATCGATTCACATTAAAATAACCCCTAATCTAAATATCCACGGTTGTTATTGAGATTAATCCAATGTTCATATAATTTACGAATTTAGTTACATTCAGATAACATTATCGACATGGGATTAACATGAATTTTAATTCATTTTTTATTGCCGTGACCGATTTCAATATTTTTCCTCATCAAATCGTTTATTTTCAAATATGCAATATTGCTCTACAAATGCAGGCTGAAGGTATGATGAATAAATACAAATTACATGAGTTTTTGGATGTACAACGTCTTCAGACCCTGCAGGATAATTTTTCAAAATCGATGATGATCGCGCTGGTGGTGGTGGATGAAAATGGCGTTCCCGTCACCAGGCCCAGCGGTTTTTCGGACTTCTGCGCACGCTCTCGCCTCAACCCTAATCTGACCCATCACTGTTATGAAAGCGATAAAGCCGGCGGGCGTGCGGCGATGCAGGCCCGCGAACCGGTGGTGTACCGCTGCTACTGCGGTTTTGTGGAATTTGCCGTCCCGATCATGATTAACGATCACTACCTCGGCGCATTTATTTCCGGTCAGGTAAAGGTAGAAGAGGAAAAAGAGCGCAGTATTCCTTATATTCTTAATAACAATGAAATCTGGGAAGAGAATCCCTGGCTGATCAATCTGCATCAAACTACGCGCAGAATGAACTACGAACGTTTTGAATCCACTGCCTCTACGCTATTACACGTTTCTTCATACCTGGTGGAACAGGCGCACGCCAATAATATTCAGCGTGAGTTGCGTACAAAAGATCTTGAGCTGACCAATGAATTAAGAATGCGCGTTGAAATTGAGCGTTCGTTACACGAAGCCGAATTCAAAGCACTATCTTATCAGATCAACCCACATTTTTTATTCAACGTATTAAATACCATAGGCCGTCTGGCATTTCTTGAAGATGCCCAGCGCACCGAAACCATGGTGCACGATTTTTCCGACATGATGCGCTATCTCTTACGCAAAAATAACCATGGGTTGATTACGCTGCGCAATGAAATGAATTACGTGAACAGTTATATGTCGATACAGAAAGTGCGGATGAGCGACCGCTTCGATTATCTGTACGACATCCCCGAGAAGTATCTGGATGTGGTCTGCCCCTTTTTGATCCTGCAACCTCTGGTGGAGAACTTCTTTAATTACGTGGTAGAGCCACGTGACACCAGCAGTCATCTGCTGATCCGCGCCACCGATGACGGTCAGGATGTGATTATCGAGGTCACCGATAACGGCGACGGCATCCCTGCGGATGCTATCACCCAGATTTTATCCGGCGATCAAAATCTTCAAAAAGGCAGCATCGGCATCAACAACATAAAAAATAGATTAACGCTGTTATTTGGTGAGAGCTACGGCCTGGAAATCATGAGCGCCAACAAGCCCAGGATGGGTACAACCATTAAACTTCGGTTCCCCATGCTGGAAGCCTGATAGCAGGAAGAGGACATATGTTTAACATTGTTATCGTTGAAGATGAGCCCATCGAACTTGAATCACTGAGACGGATAATTTCCCAGTGTGTGGAAAACGCCGTTATTCACGAAGCCTCCACGGGCAAAAAAGCCATTCAGCTGATCGACCAATTTAACCACATCGACATGATCTTCGTGGATATCAATATTCCGCTGCCAAACGGCAATCAGGTGATTGAATATCTGAGAAAAAAAAGCGCTGACACCAAAGTCATCGTCACGACGGCGAATGATGATTTCGATATCGTGCGCAGCATGTATAACCTCAAAGTGAATGATTATCTGTTGAAGCCGGTGAAAAAAAGCATCCTGATCGACACCATCAAAAAAACGCTCGAGGTTAACGAAGACGATAACGAAAAATCCCGGGCGCTGAAGCAAAAAGTGTTCACCCTGATCGACGAATGCCGCTATGCCCCGTGGCACAGTCTGCTTTTCGACATGATTAACGGCGCGTGTCATATCGACGGGCATAACGAGGAACAACGCAAAGAGGTTATCGATTTCCTGGAGATCGTCAGTCAGTATACGACCGTGCAGGGCGAAAAATTAGCGCCAACCCACCGTAAAGTCACCGCCATGATAAAAGACATCAATCAGTACGGCATCATAGAAAACCGTTATTTTCGGGTGATATTTGGCCTGCTGACCATTAGCGAAGAGCTGTTTGACTATGCATTTAAAAATTATAGCGGCAATATCGATTTTATTGAGCGGGCGAAATTTCATATTGAAAAAAACATTCTCAGAAATCTGACCCTCGACGATGTTGCCGCGAAATCGTTCGTCAGTCCCTGCTACCTGAGCCGGGCATTCAAGAAAATCACCGGCATCGGGTTCTCGAATTATATCGCCACGCGCAAAATCACTATCGCCAAATCGCTGCTGCAGTTTAGCGATATGAAGGTAAATACCATTGCGCTGGAGCTGGCTTATCAGGACTCCAACTACTTCTGTCGGATCTTCAAAAAAGAGACCGGCCTGGCCCCTTCTGATTACCGGAAAATCGTTACACCGGCGGAGTCGGCAGCCCTGGCGTAATTTTGCGCTAGCCTGCAAATGAAAACAAAATAGTCCAACACACCCGCAAGATAGTTTACGCCCCCTTGTCTGGTTGCCCCCTAAGATAGGAATAAACCTTCCAGACAAGTGGCCTCGCTTTGAACGACTACCTGTTTACCTCCGAATCCGTTGCTGAAGGCCATCCGGACAAAATGGCCGACCAGATTTCCGATGCCATTCTGGATGCCATTCTGCTGCAGGACCCGTGGGGCAAAGTGGCCTGCGAATGCCTGGTCAAAACCGGCGTCGCTATCGTCGCAGGTGAAATATCTACCCATGCCACGGTCGATATCGAACAAATCGTCCGCAGCACCATTAAAGAGATTGGCTACGATCATTCTCGGCTAGGCTTTGACGGCAATACCTGTGGCGTACTGAATATTCTCGGCAAACAGTCCAGTAATATTGCCGACGGCATTCGCGGTCGCTCTCCAGAAGCGCTGGGCGCAGGCGACCAGGGCATCACCTTCGGCTACGCCTGTGATGAAACCCCGGAACGGATGCCCGCCACGCTGATTTACGCCCATCGCCTCATGGAACGCCAGGCACAGCTGCGTAAGTCTCAACGGCTGCCATTTTTACTGCCCGACGCCAAAAGCCAGGTCACCCTGCGCTATCAGGATAACCAGGTGCATTCGGTGGACACCGTGGTGGTGTCTACCCAGCACAGCCCGGATATTTCGCTGGCGACACTGCGTGAAGCCGTTATCGAAGAGATCATCAAACCGGTCATGCCATCACGCTGGCTTACGCCGCACACCCGTTTTCTGGTCAATCCGGCAGGGCCGTTTGTGATTGGCGGCCCGGTGGGCGATTGCGGTTTAACCGGGCGCAAAATCATCGTCGACACTTATGGCGGTGCGGCCTGTCACGGCGGTGGCGCATTTTCCGGTAAAGATCCGTCAAAGGTTGACCGTTCTGCCGCTTACGCCGCCCGTTACGTGGCGAAAAATATTGTCACTGCCGGCCTCGCGTCGCGCTGTGAAATCCAACTGGGGTGGGCCATCGGCCTGCCCCACCCCGTTTCCGTCAGGATCAACACGTTTGGCACGCAAAACGTGTCAGCAGACGTGTTGCAGCAGGCGGTTAACCGTCATTTTGATCTCAGCGTCTACGGCATCATCAGCATGCTTGACCTGCTGGTCCCCCGCTATCGTAAAACGGCCTGCTACGGCCACTTTGGTCGCGACAGCTTTCCGTGGGAACGCACGGATAAAGCGGCGCTATTACGCGAAGACGTTGGCCAGTAAGCCGACGCGCGCGCAGCATAATGTGAATTTATCTACAGGAGAAGAGTATGTCCGGGCAAAGTTTAGGCTTGATCGAAACCGTCGGAATGGCAGCGGCGGTGGAAGCCGCGGATGCCGCCATGAAATCCGCTAACGTCAGCCTGGTGGGCTATGAGCTAACCAAAGGCGGCGGGATGGTCACGGTAAAACTGGAAGGCGAAATTGGCGCGATTAACGCCGCCGTGGCAGCAGCCATCAACGCAGCTAGCCGGGTCGGGAAGGTCTACGCCCACAAAGTTATCGCCCGTACCGCTCAGAATATTGAGCATATTATTCATTCGACAGAGACGGTCGGCGTCGTCCAGCCTGAGCCTGAGCTTGAAACACCCGTCCCGGTCGTCGAACAACAGGTTGAAGAAACGCCCGCTCAGACCATCCCGGTGGTCAATATTGAGACATCTGGCAGCGCATCCTGCATGGATATTGCTGATGAAACGCCGCAAGATCCCATGAAGAAAGTGCCACGTCCGGGCCCGAAGAAAAAATAACGCGACCAGGCGTAAAAATGCCGCACTGAATACCCGTTCAGCGCGGCATTTTTTTATCCCGCACAAAACAAAAAAACCAGCAGGCGTAACCCACTGGCTTTTCTTAAACATCAAACAACTACATTAACGGAACTAACGTGAACAGCCCGATAGTCGCCAGCACGTTAACTGCCGTCGTCATGATGGCGATGGCCATCGCCGGCGGGTCAATATGGGTATCGCCATGGACCAGAAAGATACGCGACATCAGTTCACCTAGCAGCGCGCAAATAATACCGACAACGCCCGCCCATATCAGGCTGCCCGACAGCACTGCCGTCAGCGCGGCGGGCAGTGCGATGTGGTGCGACACGGGCACCTGCGTGTTGAAATGCAAAAAGATCAGCGAGAACGCAGAAATACCGAACGCCAGCAGCGCACCGTTGCCGCCGAACTTCAGCCCTAAAAACCCAGCCATCAGGCCGATACCCAGGCCCAGTACCGAAAGCTGCGGAATGCGGCTGTGGTAAGGCATCCAGCATTTATCCTGTGGCGGGTAGCAGTGACGGATCCCCTTCTCCGGCTTGCCAAACAGACCCGTTTTACCGAACATCAGTCGGCTCACTATTCCGGAGATCACCACCGTCAGCGCCACCGTATCGGTCCAGGCATTACCGGATGGGAACGCCGGGATCTGGTTCAGCCCCCAGGCGATGAGGTAACCGCCCGCCCCGAATATCCCGCCCACCAGCAGCACGTCATAGGCCGCCAGCCCGCTCAGCCCGGCGGTGATATCGCGCCCGGAGCCCAGTTTGCCTTTCTTAGCCGCGTATGCCGTCGCCGCCACGCCTGCGGCAAAGCCGCCAGTGTGCGGCCCAAACAGACCAAACGGAAACGTAATAAAATCCGATGGCGCGCCGGTAATAATTTGCACTACCGCCATGGCGATCACCAGAAGCCCAACGAATTCAAAAGCCGCCAGCGCGCCAATCGCCGCGCCAAATATGCCGCCGCCGAAGGCAACGAGAATATCTAAGCTATTCATATAGCTCACCTCTGTAATGGGATTAAATTAAAGGACAACATAAATTAAATACAGAATGCAGACTCACTCCGGGTAATTTTATTATTAGAATAATATCGCGAACAAAAAACGTTTTTTAACCACCGATATGACAGTTAAACCCTGATGACTCAACCGTCGCTTTCAACGTTTCCATTTTGGCCTCGGCAATACTTTTTGCATCACCCATCGGGTACTGACGGCCTAATAAATTATATTTATTCTCGCCAAAGCTGTGATAAGGCAATAAGTGAATGGTATCGACATTTTGCATTAATCGGGCAAACTCAGCGATATGATGAATTTCCTGTGGATTATCGTTCACGCCGGGGATCACCGGAATACGCACCACCACTTTAGTTAAAAATGAAATGCGCAGCAGGTTTTCCAGAATCACGCTGTTTTTCACGCCGGTGTTACGCTCATGCACGTCGGGGTCGATCGCTTTGATATCGGTTAGCGCCATGTCGACATAGGGAAAAACCTCGTCAATCACCGCCTTAGTGGTGAAGCCGGTGGTTTCAATGGCGGTATGCCAGCCCTTGGCTTTACACGCTTTCAACAGTTCACGGGCAAACTCAGGTTGCGCCAGCGGTTCGCCGCCAGACAAGGTAATGCCCCCGCCGGAGCGACGGTATAAATTCTCTTCTTTTTCCAGCTCACGCATCACCGCCGCCACCGACATCCGCTTGCCTTTCATTTCCAGCGCGCGTGTCGGACAAACGTCCGTACATTTACCGCACTGAATACAACGGTCACGATCGATAAACCAGGTATTAGCGGTTGACAACGCCTGTTGCGGGCAAACATCAATACATTTCCCACAGCGAATGCAATCATTCTTTTTAAATAACAACTCTGGCTGCGGATGTTGTGACTCAGGATTACTACACCATTTGCAGGAAAGCGGACAACCTTTAAAAAAAGGAATGGTGCGAATGCCTGGGCCATCATGCAAAGAATAGCGTTGAATATTAAAAATGACGCCTTCGGTTTCGTAATCGACTTTATTCATAACAGCACTCTATATTAGCCAGTGGATTTACCCTGGAAGGTAAAAATGAATAATAACGGGCCAGATTGGTTGTCCTCTCTGGCCCGTGGGGTATTTACGACAGTTGCTGCTCAGTACGGCTAATAATATCGTCCTGTACTTCCTTCGCCAGCACCACCCACTGGGCGCTGTAGCCGGCTACACGCACCACCAGATCCTGATGCTGCTCAGGGTTTTTCTGCGCTTCAATCAGCGTGTTGCGGTCGATAACGTTGAACTGGACGTGCATCCCTTTCTTATCGAAGTAGTTACGCACCAGGCCGCTGAAATTACGCAGACCATTCTCGCCAGCCAGTGACGATGGCAGGAATTTCTGGTTATAGAGCGTGCCGTTAGAGGCAATAAAGTGGTCAAGCTTGGCCACCGAGTTGGCTGCAGCCGTTGGGCCAAGGGTATCTTTACCCTGACGCGGTGAGACACCATCTGCCAGCGGCTCTTTTGCCAGACGTCCATCCGGCAGCGCAGCAACGTCTTTCCCAAACAGTACGTTAGCGGAAACCGGGTAAATACCGGCCTGGAACTGGCCGCCACGCGGATTGGTGTACTTCTCCACTTCCTGGCAGTAGATCAATGCACATTTGCGCGCCACTAAATCCACGTCGTCGATATCGTTACCGAAGCAAGGGGTGTTTTCCAGGATACGGCGGATTTCTTCATGACGGGACAAAGTACCGGATTGCGCCGGAGCGGCATTGCCGGATGTCAGTTGACGATAGACTTCGTTTTTAATCGCCGCCGGATCTAACGCGCCATGCTGCTCAATGATGCGTTTCACCACATCGTAAATGTCCTGCTCGTTGAGCGAGGTTTTTGCCGTTGGGCTATGCGGGTTGGCGCCCACCGCGTGACCGAAATTGCTGTCCAGTGCGCTTTTCAGCTCGCTCAGGGAGAGCTTGCGATCTTCGAACACCTGCTTCTGGATGGCATACACAGAGTCACCGGTGTCCGCAACACCAAACGCCTGCGGGCCGGTGAAGTTATAGATCGCACCGCCTTCCTGCAGGGATTTACCCCGGCCGATACAATCGTCTACCAGCGCAGACAGGAACGGCAGCGGGCAGCGTTCGCCGTGGGCAATATCCACACTATTGCAGGCTTCAACCAGTTGATGAACGAAGTGCGCCATCTGTTTCTGGAACGCGTTGTAGAAATCGTCCATGCTGGTGTACTGAGTCAGTTCACCCGTTACCGGACCGAGCTGCTTGCTACCGGCGCGCCCGTTGTTGAGGGTGATTTCCAGCACTTTTGCGACGTTAAAGAACGCCGCATCATGCCAGCCTTCAGTGCGGTGCGGTGCCTGCGGCTCCACACAGCCGATGATGCAGTAATCACGCGCGTCACGCAGCGATACGCCACGGTTTTGCAGCGCCGGGATGATCACTTCATCGTTGTACATCGCCGGAACGCCAAGGCCCATGCGCACCAGCTCGCAAGCCCGATACAGGAACGCATCCGGGGTACCCTGCCATACGCGAATAGAGAACGACGGCTGCGGCAAACGCACGTGTGCGGTCGCTTCCATACACATGTAGCTCAGATCGTTGGTCGCGTCGCGACCGTCTTCAGTCTGGCCGCCACAGCACAGGTTCTGGAAGACGGCATAGCCGGCGAACGCCTGGGCAGACACTTCGTCACGGGTTTTGTTTATGTCGTTGAGTTTGATCCAGCAGCAGTCGACCAGTTCCTGCGCGAATTCGCGTGAGATCGATTTGTCCGCCGCCAGATACGGATACATGTACTGGTCGTAACGGCCCGGGGAGATAGAGTGACCGCTGGATTCGATCTGCAGCATGCTCTGAATGAACCAGAATGTCTGACACGCTTCCCAGAACGTGGTCGCACCGTATTCCGGTACGCGGGTACAGTTCTGCGCGATTTGCTCCAGTTCGCGTTTACGGGCCGGATTGCTTTCCAGCTGCGCCAGACGGGACGCTTCTTCCGCATAGCGATGGGCAAAACGAATCGCCGCGTTATAGCTTATCAGCACCGCGTTATAGAACTGCTCTTTTTTGATATAGCCAGGTTCGGTGCGGTCCAACGCGTCCAGCGCACGGGTTACCTCGTTGATGATGCCGCGAAAACCGATTTTCAGCACCTTGCCGTAGTCGACGCTAACGTGGCCGACGCCACCGAAGAAGTAGTTGCCTACGGTGAATACGCCGCTCGCCATACTCTCTTTGGTGCTTTCTGACATGTACGAGGCGGCAAGTGAACTGGTGGTTTTACCCGGCCAGTATTTGAACGCTTCATGCAGATCCTGGGCAGTCTTTTTCGAAATAATGAACGGGTCGGCGACGCGGCTTTCCATTGTCTCGAACTCTTTTTCCACCCAGTCGTAGGAGAACTCAGGGCAGATTTCCGTCGAGCGTGGATTAATGGTTACCGCACCCACAATTAATTCGTCCGGACGAATCGTCACCGGTAATTCGTTAAATATTTTTTCAACCACTTTTGCGCGGCGCATAATAGCCGGCAACTGTTCCGTCTCTTTATATGCTTCGGTTGCCAGTACTGCGCGCTCTGATTCCACATACGGCTTCGCCGTCAGAATCATGTTTTTCAGTCTTACAACACGGTCAGTCGGATTAGAAAAGCCTTTCTCTAACATAGATAACTCCCGAATATATTTTGATAACCTTGCGGCAGTGCCGGGGTATTAATGAATAATGCTGATACCTATCTGAGTAATAAATTGACGTAATATTTCAGGATGTCCCATCCAGGTGGTCGCAGTGATGAGGTTGCCATCGACGACAGCCTCATTATCCGCAGCAGTAACCCACAGGCCACCCGCCATTTCCACTTCGGGTTTCACCGTAAAATACCCTGTCAGCTTCCTGTCTTTTAATACCCCCGCAGCGGCCAGAATTTGTGGGCCATGACAAATTGCGGCAACAGGTAATGAGAAATTCATTGCATAATGGATGATATTCAGGACCGATTTATTTAATCGCAGGTATTCCGATGAACGCCCACCTGAAATATACACACCGCAATATTCTTGTAACTTTATTTCGTCAAATGATGCAGTCAATCTAAAAAGGTGTCCGGGTTTTTCAGTGTACGTTTGGTCACCTTCAAAATCATGAATCGCGGTTTTAATAAACTCGCCAGTTCGTTTGCCCGGACATACAACATCCACTCTGAAACCTAACATGCTTAATGCCTGCCATGGCACCATGACTTCATAGTCTTCAGAGAAATCGCCTGCGATAAGTAATATCTTCTTCATAAGCGAACTCTCAGAACGGGTTATCGTTTTCCTCAATAATTCGCATGGCTTCATACACCGCCGCGACTTCACCAAAAATGGCCAAGGTGGTGATGTGCTGAGGGCAACTGCCAAAGATTTCCGAAACCACCACATTGGCACTTTTGCTGGCGACATCGGCATAAAAATAGAGATCCGGAACCGGCAGCATTAACAGCCCAATAGCATCGATGCGAATCAACTCCAGACGCGAACGAAACTCCCCGGGCATGCGCCGTTTCAGCATCGCCAGAATATCCGGGGTCGGCGCGTTTATGATCCGTGTTTTCATCTTTGAGTCACCCTTCGCAATGGTTAGCGAATATTCAGCGCTTCAACCATTACACAGCGACGATGCCGTGCAAAAGCGCGTGCTGACGTAAGCCCTTCACCGGTCGGCCCGGCAATCGTGAAGGTGGCATGCCCTTCCCCCCCCACCCCGATCCCCGCATATGAGGGACCATTTTTCACAAAGATGGTGGTCTGGATCAGGCGCGCCATTTTGGTCAGCTTTTCGACGTTGGTGGAGTGCATAATCGCGGTATGTCGATTGCCGTGCTCCACTTTCACCGCCAGCTCGATAGCTTCATCAACGTTATCGACGCGCACCACCGGCAGGACGGGCATCATCAGCTCATGCACCACGAACGGATGGGTTCTCTCCGTCTCGATTAAGATGACTTTAATATCGTCCCCCACCGTGATCCCCAGCTGCTGCAGGATGTAGCGCGCATCTTTACCGACGAACCCGGTATTCGGCCCGGTGCCTTTTTCGTTAAGCACCAGCGTCTGCAACTGCTGAATCAGTTTCTTGTCGCACAGCAGATAAGCGCCGCTTTTCTTCATGCAGTGGATCAGATAGTCAGCGACCTGATTCACCACGATCACCTCTTTTTCGGCCACGCACGGCAGGTTGTTGTCGAAGCTACAGCCTTTAATAATATCCCGGGCCGCTTTTTCGATATCCGCCGTCTCGTCCACGACGGCTGGCGGGTTGCCTGCGCCTGCGCCAATCGCTTTCTTGCCGGATGACATCACGGTTTTCACAATCGCTGGACCGCCGGTTGCCACCAGCATGTTGATACGCGGGTCGTTGATCATGGCGTTGGTGTTATCGATTGACGGTTTCGTCACCGTGACCACCATGTTTGCCGGTGCGCCCAGCTGAGCAAGTTTGGTATTGATCAGCTCAACCGTGTACAGCGACACCTTGCGCGAACGTGGGTGTGGACTGAACACTACGGTGTTGCCCGCCGCCAGCATGCTGATACTGTTGTTAATGATGGTTTCGGTCGGGTTAGTGGTTGGCGTAATCGAACCAATCACCCCGAACGCGGAATACTCGATCAGCGTTAACCCGCCGTCTCCGGTAATCGCGCGGGTCGCCAGGTCTTCAAGACCTGGCGTTTTTAGCGCTGCGACGCGGTTTTTGATCAGTTTGTCCTCATAATTACCCATGCCGGTTTCGTCCACTGCCATACGGGAAATGGCGCACAGCACCTCCTCCTGCAGGAAAACGTCACGAACGCCATTAATAAATGAGGTACGGTCTTGCATCGAACAGTGGCGATACTGCACCTGCGCCAGTACGGCCGCTGAAATCGCCTCGTCCATCGTCTCGAATGCGCCATTTCCGACATTCGTGACCAACGATGATGCACTGGCGGCGCGCCCGGACGTTTGCTGCGCCAGCGCCTTAGCGACGATATCATCCAGGCTTTCAACCCGCGCCGCATCTGAGGTGGCGGGAGCCGCAGCCGGGGCCGTATCCGGTGTTGCTTTGGTGAATTTGCTCAGAATGGTCGAGACAGCCTGAGCGATTTCAATATCATTCATCTTTAAATTCCTTACTACCGACCGCGTCGCGCGCGTCGTCACCCGATGCTTAGATATACGGCGTCGTGGTGGATTTAATTTCCGCCGGATCTAACGTGGAGAGCAGTTGCAGGCCCACTTCACGTGCGGCAATAACGGCCTGGCGTACCGCACCGGAATCACCGGAAAAGGTAAAGATCACTTCGTTACTGAAGCTGGTTCCTTTTGCCGGGCTGGCGTAGCCCACCGGGTCGATAATGGCGGATTTCGCCGCAGCGTCAGCAATCACCAGCCCAATCGCCGCAGGCGAGGCACAGGTCATCCCGAAGGATTTACCAATCGGTGCACCGAGCGCTTTATGCAGTGCATCGCTGGCACGCGCGGTGTATTGAAATTCGAGATGGCCAGCCGGTGAGCCATAGACATCGCCCATGGTGCGTTCAATTTCTGAGAGCGCCACTTCAACTGCACGTCTGACGTCGGAGACATCAGACGCACCGAAAATAATCAAGCAACCGTGTCCGCCGCCACCTTCAGTGTCGCGAGCCAGCTCGATAGAAATGATTTCACTGTTAGTGGCTTTGATGGCTTCATCAGCGGCAAAAATTTGCGGGCCTGCGCCGGTACGCGCGCCCAGAATACCGATAGAGCGATATTTCTTGTCGATATTCATAATTTCATGTAACTGACTATCGACATTGGCAATCACCAGGCCGATAGTGTGACCCAACGCAGTGCCGACAAATTCCGTAATCCCACAACCTGCAAAATCCGCAGCGGTTTTGGCTTTCGGTTTGGTGTCGGTTTGTTTATTCATTACGTCAGATATAATCTGCTCAACAAGATTATCTCTCATGATCAGTATCCTTTATTGTTATTAACCGACGGCCTTCGGCAGAATTTTTTCCACCTCAATGTGCGGGCGTGGAATAACGTGTACGGAAACCAGTTCGCCCACTTTACCCGCAGCGGCAGAACCCGCATCGGTAGCGGCTTTCACTGCGCCCACGTCGCCACGAACCATCACGGTGACCAGGCCTGAACCGATTTTTTCATAACCCACCAGGGTCACGTTGGCAGATTTCACCATCGTATCTGCAGCTTCAATTGCAGAGACCAGGCCTTTTGTTTCAACCATTCCTAATGCTTCTTGTTGCATATCAACCTCGATATTTCTGATAGAAAGAAAACGTGCACAGAGGAATAGAAACCCACGCATTTACCCTGTGCGTTAATTATTTACGCATAATGATACTAAGGTTGTTCGGACAAAATGTTTTGCGCGCTAGCGGGACTATCTTGTTTTCAGATTCACCCCACCGACAATAAAATCCACCTCCCCACGGCAATAAAATGCTGAGGGTTATGCCAGGTCACGGGCAATGTTCGCCGCGTCTATGGCAATCATTTTTTCTTCATTGGTTGGGATAACGGCGATTGTCGTCGAGCCCGCTGTTGAAATCAGCCCGCTGCGGCCGCCGAACAACTGCTGATTGCGCGCCCCATCTAACACCAGCCCCAACGCCTGAAGCCGTTGCACGGTAAGTTCACGGACAAGCGCCGAGTTCTCGCCAATACCACCGGTAAAAATCAGCGCATCGAAGCGTTTAAGAGACGTGATATGGCCGCCGATATGCCGGGCGAGTCGATGCACCATTACGTCGATGGCCAGCGTCGCCCGTTCATGCCCCGCAGCACGGGCGTCCTGCAAGGTGCGGCAATCGCTGGACAACCCGGAGAGACCCATTAATCCGGACTGGCTGTTAACCATTTTGTACAGGGCGTCGAGAGACTGCCCGGTACACTTCGCCAGATAGGCGGCGACACCAAAATCCAGATCGCCGCAGCGCGTGCCCATCACCAGCCCTTCCAGCGGCGTCATCCCCATCGATGTATCGACGCTCTCGCCGTTCTGCACGGCGCAAAGTGACGACCCATTGCCCAGGTGGGCAATCACGATGCCGTGATCCGTTGGGTCCAGATCCAATGCATTTAGCGCTTCGCTGGCAATATAACGATGAGAGGTGCCGTGGAAACCGTAGCGACGTACCTGATAGTCACGCTGGTAATCCAGGGGGATAGCGTAGGTATACGCCGCCGGGGATAACGTTTGATGGAACGCGGTATCGAACACTGCAATCTGCGGCAACGCGGGCAGCAGCGCGCGCGCCGCTTCTATCCCCATCAGATTGGCGGGATTATGCAGCGGCGCCAGTGCGGACAACGCACGGATTTTTTCAATGACATCGTCGGTCACCCGCACCGAGCATTTAAAATCACTGCCGCCGTGCGCCACGCGATGCCCGATGGCGGTAAGAGTACCCAGCAGTTGCTGCTGCTCGAGCTTCCCGAACAGGACGTGCAACGCGCATTGATGGCTGGCTTCCGCCAGCGCCACGCGGGTTGTATTACCGTCGCGGTCTTTAAATGTCATGGTGGCATGATCACTCCCCAGCCGCTCTGCCAGGCCAGACAGTACCGGCTGGTCGGCATCCTGAGGGATGACGGAGAACTTCATTGAGGAAGAACCACAGTTAATCACTAATACACAAACTAAGGACATGGTGACCCCTGAAATGGACTGCGATGAAAAATTAACGTGTTATTGCGAGGGGAAAACGCAGCGCGCTAAACTGCGCCAGCGCCTGGCGGGCGATGGACATATCTTCTTCCACGCTGCCACCGCTAATGCCAATGCCGCCGAGCAGACATCCGCCCGACCAACAGGGAAATCCGCCGCCGAAGCAACAGATCCCTTTTTCTTTATCAAGACCGTATAGCTCGCCGCCCGGTTGCACGCGCGTCGCCAGTTCATGGGTCGCCATCTTCAGCGCCACGGCGGTCCAGGCCTTTTGCGGCGCCAGGATATGGCTCACCAGCAGGGCATTATCCATGCTGAAGAAGAACCGCTGTTGCCCGCAGGCATCCACCAGGCTACAAACAATCGGTACATGGCAGGCGATGGCGGCCTCTCGCGCCAGTTTCGCCAGCCGCTCACAGTCCTCCAGGCTCAGGGACGTACGCCGCTCCGGCAGGTGCGTGGCGATAGCGTTGTTAATCCAGTTGTCGAGAAAAGCGTCGTACGCAGCCATCCATTACCCTCCTCTGAGCGCCGCTATTTGTCGTTAAGTTCGAGCGCGTCCACGATGCCCACGACGGCAGCATCAATCACCGAATGCTCTTTGCTGTTGCTCATCCGCGCCGAGCTCCCGGTGGTCACGATGACAATCTCGCCGTTACCCGCACCGACGGTATCTACAGCCACCTGAGCATGGCCGGTCGGCCGATAGTTTTCATCCAAGCGCGCCACTATCAGCAGTTTCGAGCCATTCAGAGAGGCGTGTTTGGTGGTGGACACTAACGCGCCAGTGACTTTTGCGAGGTACATACTGCCTCCGGTTAGCCGTAAATAACGGTGAGATTGCGCCGCTTGATTTCGTCTTTCGCGGCAGGGGTGATCAGCGTATCGCGCTCGACCCGCAACTCTTCGCCGGGGGCAAGCAGACGAATATCGCGCAGGGCGATTAAGCGTTTTTTATCGGCGAACGGCTGGCGGGTGAAGGGCGCGGACGGGCTCACCGGGAGAGATCCGACGTGGGCCATTTTTTTGCCCGTAAGCGTCACTCCGTAGCTTTCCAGCATCTGCGTATACCCTTCCAGCCGCGCCAACAGCGGCAGCGGCAAGCGGCTGTCATGGCACTGCGGATGCAGCGTGGCGATCGTCGGTTTATGTTGCTGCAACGCCTGGAATACCGCCTCGCATGCCAGGTTGTCGCGGATGCCCAGCGCAATTTTGCTCATACTGTTAATCGAGAGCGCCGGGAGATAGAGTGCGTCATAGTCACCGTAATGGCGGTCGAATCCGGCGTGGGAACCCCACTGGCGCAGCGTATCGATGCAGGCATCTTTCAGCGCCGACTGGCTGGCACTGTGAGAAAAGCTCACCCATAACGAGTAGCCCGCCTGCTCAAGTGCCGTGAGACAGTTCAAGGTGTCAGGGAGCGAAGCAAGATCGTCGCCGGTCACCACCACGCGAACATTTTTTGGCACCACGGATTGTGCCAACAATTCAGCGATCGCGCGGTCAATCAGCGCGGCCAGTTCGTGCAAACGGCGATTTTCGCGGCTGTCAGCCATGGCGCACATCCTGTTTGATACCGCGTACCCTGTCGCCGTTACGCAGGCCAAAGCCGTTGGCCTCCTCCACATCGATATGCAGTTCCAGCACCGCATCCGCCGTGACACGTACCACCACGTGGCTCAGCACGCCGCCGCGCGGGCCGTCGGTCTTAACATCGATTTCCATCCCGTCACGCAGGCCATGCTGCTCGGCTTCCTGCGGTGAAATATGGATATGGCGCCAGGCGACAATCATGCCGTTGTGCTTCACCACGCGCCCTTTCGGGCCGATGATGTCAATCCCTGGCGATTCCAGCAGATCGCCCGACATGCGCACGGGCGCTTTGGCGCCCAGCGCGAAACCATCGGCAACAGAGATTTCCACCTGGGTGGTGTTACGCAGCGGGCCTAATACCCGCACGTTGCTCAGTTCACCTTTCGGGCCGCGCAGCGTCACCACCTCTTCAGCAGCATATTGCCCCGGCTGTTTAACCGCTTTAAAACGGGTCAGCGTTGAGCCGTATCCAAACAGAATGTCCATATCCTCCCGGCACAGGTGAATGTGACGGTTCGACACGCCCACCGGGATCTCCAGCGCAACCGGCGCAGTGGCGGACGCAGCTGGGCTTTTACGGGCGGCGAGCTCATGCAGTATTTGTTGGGTGATCCATTCAGCTTGTTGTTCGGTGTAATTCATAACGGAAACGACCTGATCATTGGGTTATCTCATGGGTGCTGAGCGTCTGTTCATCAGGATAAGGAGTCACGACGCCCGATATTTGTTGTTCGACAGGACTTTTTTGCCTGCTTCATGCGAGCAGGACAAAAGGTTCCCGTTAGCCAGTCACCTGATCGATGAGGGCTTCAACGTCCTGCGGGGTAACAGGCCGTGGGTTCGATGCCGTACACCCGTCAGCCAGCGCGGAACTCACCAGTGCCGCGCGCAGCGCGCTGATTTTCGCCCGTTCAATGCCCAACGCGCTCAGCGTGGCGGGAATACCAAAATGGCGGTTAATCTGACGGATAGCCTGCGTCATCTGCGCAATAGCCTGCTCGGGAACGGCATGATCGATACCCATGATCTGCGCGCAGCGGTGGTAGCGGTCGCGGGTGTGTAGAGAAGCCTGCTTGCTGTTGAAGTCGACAACAATCGGCAGCAGCATGGCGTTAATTTTGCCGTGAGGAATATGCAACATACCGCCAATGGCATGGGCCAAACCGTGAACCAGTCCCAGCCCGGCGGCGTTAAACGCCATTCCCGCCATGCAGGAGGCATTGTGCATATGGGTGCGCGCCACAATGTCTTTTTCATCGTTGAACACCTGCGGCAAGTAGCGCCAGGTGAGTGCGATGGATTTTTCCGCCAGCGCATCGCTAAAGTCGTTTGCGCCGGTGGCGACAAACGCCTCTATGGCGTGAGTCAGCACATCCATACCGGTATCCACCGCCACATGGCGCGGTACCGTTAATACCAGGTTGGGATCGAGAATGGCAATATCCGGCACCAGATGCCCGGAGATCAGCGGATATTTACGCCCGTTCTGCGGATCGGAAATGATCGCGTAGGAGGTCACTTCAGAGCCGGATCCACTGGTCGTGGGAATAGCGATGAGATCGATAGGATGATGGGCAAAATACTCTTCCAGCGTCACTTTGATGCCTTTCGCTGCATCCAGCGACGACCCCCCGCCGAGGGCAATAATCACCTCAGGCTTAAAGGTTTTAAAATGCGCCGCACCCGCAGTCAAAATATCAATATCCGGATCGGGTTTAACCTCACCAAAAATAGACACCGACGCCTGAGGCATGTAATTAATCAAATAACGGGTTTTACCTGACGTCACCATAAAATCGTCGGTGACAATACCGACACGTTTACCATTAAACTGGCTCAGGGAGGTGATCGCCTCCTCGCCAAAATAGATGTCAGGGCAGGAAAAACAATAACTGGCCATGTGTTAAAACCTTTATCAGGATACCGGCACGGTAAGCAGCAATAAACGATGGGGTTAAGCTAACATGGCATTATTTGTGAGAAGCTAAGGATGTTTGTGCAGCTGGGGGATTATTTTGCGCTCTTACTTTACGGTGGGCAAAAAAGTCCTTTAAACAATAAAAAAACCGGATCCAAATGCAGGATCCCTATTCGAACAAGGGATCACGGCCAGATCCCCTGCCCCCAAAACGCAAAAAGCGCCACCGCAAGTTATTCTTGCGAGGCGCTTTCCAGAACCAGGTGGAGAGACCCTATCTCGCCAGCGATACCAGCATTTTCAGGCTCGCAGAGTAGTAATCCTCTTTGATAGTAATCTGCGGCTCGCCTGCCGGGAGTTGCCCCATTGTGAAGTCGCGCACCGCCAGCAAACCGCCGTCCATCATGTACGGGGCTGGATCGTTGGTGGTGATGTTCACCCAGGCAGGCGTCTGGGTCCGCGTGAAACGTCCCCAGTATGCGCTGTAAGGCGCTAACAGCGGGCTGGCGGGCTGCGCCCACTTCACGTACAGCGGCACGCGGATCGCATCGTAGCTAAAGCGCGCCGGCCACTCTTTCGCCGGGGTGACGCGTCCGTCAGCGTACAGAGAGACCCAGTCCGCCGGCAGCTGCGTGTTACCGAAGCGCATTTTCACCAGCAGCTTTTGCCCGTCGTTGATCAGCTCACGCCACACCGTCAGGTGGCTACGTTGAGCAAAATCTTCCCACGCCGGGAAGATAAAATACGACGGATTGAGGTTAACGTAGCTGTTGAGGTTAAAGCCTTTCGCACCGGGCAGCATCACGCGATAACCGGCAAAGCTGATGACGTTGCGGGCCACCAGCGCCTTAGTAATCGCATCCGACTCGGTTAGATATTTGTTCTCATTCCACTGAGTGCCGGCTTTCAGCAGCGCCCAGGCGATAAAAGTGTCGCCGTCGGTGGCGTTGTTTTTATCGACAATAGGATCGGCGGCAACCGGGTTATAGCGCCAGTAGAACAGGCCGGTCTCCGGGTTTTGCAGGTTTTTTTTCGTCCAGCCCCAGATTTTGTCAAAGCTTGCCCGATCGTTGTTGCGCACCGCCATCATCATGGCGAAGCCCTGGCCTTCAGTGTGACTCACGCTGTTGTTGCCGGTATCAATGATGCGGCCATCCGCCATCAAAAATCGCCCTTTGTAGCTGTCCCAGGCGCTACCGGCTACGGCCTGATAACTGACTAACAGACCCAGCATCAGAACCAGGGTTTTACTTCGCTGCCACATGCCTGTTCCTTACTGATTATTTTGATATCTGAAGTGGATAACCGTAGCTGAGGGTGATGCCTCCCGCCACAGAGAAACGTGGGATTTCCCACCCTGCTCACGCATCCAGCGTGCGTACAGCCCCTCCAGCACCGCGCTGAACGCGTGGTTCCAGGCCAGCTGCTGCGCCGGTTCAGCCGGAACCGGTAGCGCCATATGGCTGATACGGATCGACGTGTCGCTGGCATCGATATCAATCATGCCCCAGTTAAACGCCGCCAGCCGGGCGTTAATCTGTCCCTCAAGCTCACCGACAGTATGCGCCGGGGTGAGCGGGAAACGCTCGGCCAGCGTCTCCCCCATCTGCACGAGGAACGGATGGCTTTGCGCCTCGCCGACGTTCGCCACCATCCCTTCAATCATCACGTGGAGCAATGAAAACCAACCCGACTGGGACTGTTGATTCTGGTAATACTGCAAAAGCTGCTGGTCATTCATCACTTGTTCCCCAGAATGTAGCGGAAGTAGAGGTTGGCTGTACTTTCGTTGTAATCGCCAAAGGTGTCATAGCCAATCTGCCCGCCGATGCTCATGTCTTTGTTAAGTTTGTAATCGGTTGAGGCGCGCAGGTTATACCCCATGCCGTTCTTGCTGCTGCCGCTGTAGAAGTACTCTTTGGCCAAACCACGAGCCACATAATCTTCCAGCTGTCTCTGCATCGCCGCATCCGTTGGGAAGTACGGGCTTTCATCCTGGGAGTAGGACTGGTAGCCAATCGACGCCCCTAACCCCAGCTTCCAGTTGTCGAACTTCTGGGTGTAATCCACCGGGAAGGCGACGCTGACATAGTCCTGCGGGCTGAAATAGCCCCCCTGACCGTAGCTGAAGTAGCTCAGGTTTTTGTCGAAGTTCATATAACTCATGTTGATGCCGGTTTTTAACTCGCGATCGTCTGAGTAATACGGGCGGAAATAGACCCCCGCCGAGCCGTTAACGCTGGTGTTGCTTGGGACATTCTCCCCGACGTAGTCGTACACGCCAAAACCAGCGTAAAAGCCCGCATCGGTATTGTCATAGCTAAGCTGCGCGCTGCCGCCGTTTTTGGTGACCTGGCCCCACCTCTTGCCGCTGTATTTGTCTTCGACACCGACGTACGACAGCAGGCTGTCCACCACCGCACGACGTTCCCCCACCAGCACCAGCTTGAGGTAATCGGTCAGCTGCGGCGACCACTGCACGCCGCCCACCACGGTATTCAGATCCTGGCCCAGCGGCGTGGATCCAACGTCAATTTTGTACTGATCGCCGGTGAGCGCCATCGCCACTTCGACGCCCGACGCGCTTTGCGATCCCTGCGAAGGCACCTTGATTTTGTCGAGATTCGGCAGTTCAGGCGGCGTGGTGGTCGAGGCGTTATACACCTCTTCGGCCACTTCGCCCTAGATCAGCGCCCCGGTGCCAAAGCGACGGCTGGATTCATCAGACGAGCTCCCGGCATCGAGGGTGATCGGCGACACGTTGACATCCAGACGCGAATCGCCAAACGGCACCGTCGACCACTGCAGCGGAGCTTTAAATTCAGTGAGCTTGCTGAGCCCCTCTTCGCCGTCACGCGAGCGCATCGCCGTCGAGCCGCGTACCCAGGTGGCGGTTTTGTCGACCAGCATCTCCATCATGTTATCCACCTGACGCAGCGTACCGGCCTGCGCCGTCTCGACCGGTAAATCGGTACGCACGGTGCCCGGCGGGGCGGTCTGTGGATTACGTGCCAGCTGGGCCACCTGCCACGGCATCGCTTCGCCATACAGCGATGAGGAGGTGTTCAGGTCACCCGCACGGGTGGTGCCGACAAACGGGTTATCGGCTAAAGCCAGCCCGCCCAGCATCGGCGCGGTTTCGCCGTTGTTGTCCTTCAGCCCCAGCAGGCGTCCGCGCGCGGTGCGCAGGTAGCTCATGGCCTGCTGATGGTTACCTTCGGCCTCGGAGACACGGGCCAGCAGCAGCAGACGTTCCGGGGTGCTGTCGTTTTTCAGCCCGGCGGTCAGTTGCTTCGCTTTATCTACGTCGTTGTTGGCTAACGCTACGTTGATAGCCCCGGCGCGCGCATCCTGCTGCGGCGTGTCGCGGGTCATCAGGTAGTCGTACACCACTCCGGCTTCTTTGTTCATCTTGCCGGACTGATACACGCGCGCCATCGCAAACATCAGATCGGTGTTTTGCGGATCGTTTTGCATCGCGCGGATCAGTTTGTCGTATGCCGCCGCGTAGTTGCCCTGGGTGCGCAGGCGATCGGCATCGTTGATCACGTAACCGTTGCGAAGGCTGGCCAGCTGCGTAGGAGTGCTGCGCGACTGCAGTTCCGGGTTGGCAAGCCAGGCCTGCGCCTCACTTCCCAGCCCCGCCTGATTGAGGACCGTCACCTGATCGGCATAATCCCCGGCGTTACCCTGCACGCCGCGGCGCATGTTGTCGCGCACCACGCTTACCGCGCTGGTGACATCCCCGCTTTGCGCCAGCATCCGCGCCAGCTTGCCCGCATCTGCCGGGCTTTGTGGCGGACGGGCCGCCAGCGCTTTCAGGGTGTTGGCCGCCGCCGCCCGGTCGCCCTGGGCCAGATAGCGTTCGGCGACGTTCATTTGCAGGTTGTAATTCACCCGCTGCGACAGCTCGCGCATATCCCGGTTCTGGCTATTAGCCGGAATGCGGGACAGCAAGGTCTGGGACTGCTGCCAGGCGTTGTTCTCGCTGGCAAACAGCGCCGCCGCATACAGTTCACTGGCGCTGGCGTTCGGCCGGAACGCCGGTGCCATGGCGCTTGCTGCTTCTGCGTCACGGCCCTGCTTTTGCAGCAGACGGGCCAGATCCAGCCGCAGCCACGGATCGGCCGGATAGCGCGCGGTACCTTGCGACAGTAAAGCAATAGCGCGCTGCGGATCGCCATTGGCGACGGCCTGCTGCGCCTGACGACGCAGCGGATCGGTTGGGTTGCCGCCGCCGGAGACACGCGGCTGGAGCTTCGCCTGCAGGCTGGCGGGCAGGGTTTGCAACATCGCCTGCGCTTCCGGCGCTTTATTCTGCTCGCGCAGCACGTAGTACAGGTTTTCCCGGGCCGAGCCGTTATTCGGCTGCTCCGTTAACAACCCGCGCAGTGTCTGCTCGGCAGCGGTGTAGTCTTTGTTATGACGCTGGACGTCGGCGCGGAACAGCTTCGCCGCCGCCCCCTGCTCGCCGCTCCGCTGGGCCAGCGGGGCACTCAGGGCCAGCGCCTGGCTGATATTACCCTGCTTGTAGGCCGCCTGCGCCTGGGCAAGCTGACCGTAAAATTCGGCATCCACCGCCTGCTGCTTACGCTCTTCAGAGGCAGAACCGCCCAGACTGGCGGCGCGATTGAGGTACTGCGCGCCTGCGGCGTAGTCACCCTTGCGCAGGGCAACGTAGCCCATCCCGGCCAGCGCGTCGGCATCTTCCGGGTTGGTCTGTAAAACCTGTTCAAACTGGCTGCGGGCGGTATCGGTATTGCCGCTGTTCAGCGCTTCAAAGCCCTCGCCTTTTGCCGCACCGCCGATGCTTTTACGGTAATAATCGCGTAACGCGGTGTCGTTCGGGTGGCGCTGAATATAGGTCTGATAAAGCGCGTCATCGCCCGCCTGCGGCCCCAGCCACAACAGGGCCTGACGCAGAGAACGATCCGCATCCTGACTGCCGCTCGCCAGATCCTGCAACACGTCAATCCCTTCCCGGCGGGTGCTTTCCTGATAGGTCAGCACCTTGCCCAGCGCGATTTTGATGTTGTTATCCTGAGGATATTGCACCCGCAGCTGGCGCAGTTCGCTCACCGCCTGCGGATAGAGGGATTTATCCCCCGCCATCGTCAGATAATATTCCGGGGCGAGGCTCGGCGGCGGCTGATTGCCGCTAAACAGGTTCTTCCAGGTGGCCAGCGCTGCCGGAATGTTACCGCTGCGCGCCTGTTGACGGGCCAGCTCCAGCTGACCGCGCGGCACTTGCTGCATCTGTTTGGCATTGTCCAGCGCCTGCAGATTGGCATCCTGCGGTGAAACCGCCGTTAAGCGCGCGCGCCACTGGGCCGCGCCTTTTATGTCACCGGCCTGCTGCGACCACAGCGCCATCAGGTACATCGCCTGGGTGTTGTTGGCATCCACCATCAGCACTTTCTGCAGCGATTCCTTTGCCAGATCGTCGTGAGATTTTTCGTGCCAGTAGTTCGCCTGATCGAACAGCGCTTTCAGTGCCGGGTTATTGGCGTCTGCCGCCAGGGCGGCGTTAATGCCCCCCAGCGCCAGGCCACTGAACAGACAAAGTACAGGCAGATGTCTGGCGGTTTTGCTCTTATTTTCCATTTTGTTACCACCTTTACTCACGATCTGAATCCTGAGGGTTAAGACGTTTGTGCGCGCGTTTTTTAAGGATCGTGTAGAGACTCAGACCGATAATCGTCGCAAACAGCAGTCCAAAAATTGCCAGCATGGCGGAGTGCTGCGTGGCATACCACACCACCATCATGTACCAGGGCATCTGGCCGCTCGGGAACTGTGGCCCGACGCGGAAACTGCGCACCCCGTTTTCATCGGTGATGATCGCGGTATCACCGCGGATCCCGGCGTTAATGCGGGCCGAGTTCAGATCGGTATGCAGGCGTGAAAGCTGTTCGTTGTTACTGCCAACCGCCATTACCACCAGCCGCGACGGGTTCCACTGCGAACGGAAGCTGACAAATCCGCGCCAGGCTTCGTTCGACGAGAAGTAGCGGTCGGCATCGACGCTCGACGCTTTCCAGTCCCCTTCCAGCCAGCTTTGCACTTTTTCCAGCAGCTTCGGTTCGCGTACGCCAAACGTATGCTCCTGGCTGATGTACGGCGACTGGGCCAGCAGCGCCCGGTTAAACGCACTTTGATCCAGCGTGGAGACCGCCAGCACATCGCTGTCACTCAGGCGCAGCAGGTTCGCTCCACCGGTCGGCAGGCCAAACATCACGCGGTTGTTATTCAGCGTGGTGCCGGTCGCGGTGCCCGAGCGGGCAGACAAGTCCAACAGGGTGCTGATTTCATTTTCGCTTGGGTTTTCCGGCAGCAGCAGCACCGTCTGGGAGAAGTCCGCCAGGCGGGTGAACGGGAACGACGCCCCCACGAAGTAAGAGAGATTCGGCAGCAACGTGAAGTGACGCGTTTTGGTCAAATCAATCTGAGCATCTTCATCGATACGACTCTTGATGTTGTTATTGAGCAAGACGCTGCACGGTGCCGCCTCTTTGGTGGCGATGTTGAAGTACAGCTGCAGCTGGTTGTCGCCGTAAATCAAATACGGCTCCAGCGGCACCTCAATCTTCTCCTGACGCGCATCGCCGCCGAGCTTGTGCCACAGCCCTTCGAGCAGCCCCTGTTTGTTGACCGGCAGATTGCGCAGGAACGCGCCGTTGAAGGTCATCGACAGGTAGGAGCGCTCTTCATCAATCCAGCTCTCGGACGGGAAACGATAGGAAACTTTCAGCGGAATGGTGTCGCCATCCCACATAAACAGATCCGGTGCGGCGCGGAACGCCAGCGTCAGCGGCTCGTGCCAGATGCCGGTCACGGTCATGCTCTGATCTTTGCGCACCAGCTCGCTCAGCCGCACCGGGCGTTCGGTAGAGATCCAGCGCGGCGCATCGTACGGTTTACTGAGCGGGATGTTTTGCGCGTCAACCGGGGTGCTGACCGTCTGGGTGTTGAACTCCCCCCGCGTCAGTCGCCACGCAGCGCTTTTCAGCTGTTGCTCGTTATTACCCACCACCAGCAGCAGCTTGTAGATCGGGTTGCCAGGGTTATCGATGATTGTGAGCGTTGCCCCGGTGCTGGCGGGCAGCGTCACGCCGCCAATCGTCTCGCCGGGTTTACCGAACAGCACGCCGTTTTTTTCTGGCAGGCGATCGTGCAACACCTCAAACGAGATGCCGCGATAGTCCGCCTCAATCCCCAGCCAGGATGCGAGCAGCGATGCCGCCCCCACCTGTTCCGGCAGGGTTTTGGCCGGGAACGCGAACGCCATGGTGGCGGGCGTCATCTGCATAGCGTCAAAGAACGGACGCGGGAAATGGCTGAGATCCGCGCCGATATTCAACTGCTGCGCCTCCAGGTCGAGGCGGCTGTTCGGCATAACGGTGACCTGATAGCTGTCGGAGAGATCGCGCTGGCACAGCAGCGCATCACCGTCGTTGATTTTGAAGCTGATGTTATTACGTGACACCACCATCGCCGCCGGAATATCCAGCTGATAGCTCGAGACGTTAGTGTCGGCCGCACCCAGCGGCACCGTGCCCAGCGGCTGGCCGTTAAGCATCAGTTGCATGGTGGTGTTACGTGCTGCCATTGCCGGAGAGACTTTCAGGTTCAGCTCCAGCTGGGCGTTGGTGATCACCTGGTCCGCCGAGAGCGTAAAATCGATCCCGCCCTGCAACTGCCCACCGCTGAGCACCACGCCATTCGGCTGGCCCATCTGCGCGATGGTAATGCTGCTGGTCGTCCCGGGGGTGATGCCCATCGGAACCGGGTTCGCCGCAAGGGTATCGGGAGCCGGGAACGCGTCCGCAGCCACAGGCGCATCCATGGCCGGTTCGGGCTCGGCCACCGCTGGGGTTTCGGCCACAGGCGTTGACTCCATCACCGGTGGCGGCAGATCCACCGGCAGCAGTGACTCGACGGTGGTTGGCTCTTCCGCCCTGACGGGCAGAGCCAGCACGCTGCACACCATCAGCATCTGGAAAGCTTTACGGGTCATCCCTTTCATACCGCGGTATCCTCGCTGGCACTTTTGCTGCGGCGCGCTTCGTCCTGACGTCGACGGCTGTTCTCGCGCCGTGATTTCCAGGTCAGCCAGAACAGATCGAAGACGCTACGAATAATAATAAACAGCGAGCGGAACGGGTTGTCCTGCGGCTTGAGTGGATTGATCCACGCATCGGCTCGGGTCAGCACCACGCGCACCAGTTCACGGCGACGGTCCAGTGGGATCTCATCAAACATCAGGCGAATGTACTGCTCATCGTGCGCAATCACGCTGACCGGAATACTGATCGCCCCCGACTGCAGCTGCAGCTCGATCTCTTCAATCTCATCGTTCAGGTGACGATCGTCGACGGTCGCAATACGGCACCCGCCCATCGACAAATCGGCGGTGTGGCTGCGCGAAGAGATACCGCTGGCGTAGTGGATAACGACCGGCACGCTGACATCGATACGGATGGTTTTACGCGTCTGACGGGTTTCACGCGCCACCGCAATGGCGGCCAGCAGGAAGATTAAGCTGTACAGCCCCCAGCCGACGTTTAAGGCAATAACCATTGGGTCGACGTTGAAATAGTCGTGGGCAAAGGCGCGCACAATCCCGGCAATAACCCCCGCCGCCAGCAGCACCGCAATAACCAGATGCGGACGCACAATGCTGAAGTCGAAATAACCCACGTCCAGCAACGCGCCTTTATCCGTCACGTTAAACTTGCCGCGTTTCGGGAATATCAACGTAATAATGGTCGGTAATACCAAATGGAAGGCAAGCACCAGGTCATAAATTTCGCCCCAGAAGCTATATCGGAAACGTCCGTTCAGCCGCGAGCTGACGTAAATACATAAGAACAGGTGCGGCAACATATAGGCAAAAATCAGGCTCGCCGACGAGTGGATAATATTCAGGTTGAACAGCAAATAGGCGAGCGGCGCGGTCAGGAACGCCACGCGCGGTAAAGCAAACTGGAAAGAGAGCATCGCGTTGAGATAGCACAGACGCTGCTGCCACTTTAAGCCCCGGCCAAACAGCGGATTATCAACGCGCAATATCTGCGTCATCCCGCGCGCCCAGCGGGTACGCTGAATGACGTGTACCACCAGACGCTCGGTGGCTAACCCGGCCGCCAGCGGAATATCGAGATACGCCGACTTCCAGCCCAGACGCTGCATCTTCAGCGCGGTGTGGGCATCTTCGGTGACGGTTTCTACTGCAAAGCCGCCAATCTCTTCTAACGCCGAGCGGCGGATAACCGCACAGGAGCCGCAGAAAAAGGTCGCGTTCCAGTTGTCGTTTCCGCGCTGGATCTGGCCGTAAAACAGCTGGCCTTCGTTAGGAATATCGCGGCCCGCCGACAGGTTACGCTCGAACGGATCCGGCGAGTAGAAGTGGTGCGGGGTCTGCATCAGCGCCAGTTTTGGATCGACCAGGAACGCCCCAACGGTGGCCTGCAGGAAGATGCGCGTTGCGACGTGGTCACAGTCAAAGACGCAAATCAGCTCGCCTTTGGTCAGCTTCATGGCGTGGTTGAGGTTGCCCGCCTTGGCATGGGAGTTGTCATTACGCGTGATGTAGCCCACCCCGACGTTAGCCGCAAAGACCGCAAACTCATTGCGCTTGCCATCATCAAGCAGATAAATCTTGAGCTTATCGGCCGGATAATCCAGGCACTGGGCGGCCAGCACCGTATCGCGCACCACGTCCAGACTTTCGTTGTACGAGGGAATATAAATATCCACCGTCGGCCACGTCGACATGTCCTCGGGCAAAGGCACAATCTTGCGCTGCAGCGGAAAAAGATTCTGCAGGTAGCTCAGTAAAATCGTCACCCAAATATAGAGTTCGGCGATAAATAACCCGATCCCGAGTATGGCTTCTATTTCGGAATTAAAGTGCAGCGTTTGCGTCGCCCGGAACCAGATATATCGGGTGGACATGAGCACTGCCACCACCATCATGATTATCGAGATACGGTGATTTTTGCTGAATCCCAACAGAAACAATACGCCAATAGTGATTAAGCCAAAGATATATTGTTTCTGGCTGTCCATCGGGGTAATAACAATGAGCACCGCAATTGGCGATAACACCAATAGCAGCAAATAAAACAGCACCTTTTTCATAGGACGTCCTGAAATTGTCGTCAGAAATTAGAAGTTTTCAGGTTAGCGTGCACTGCGCCGTCACCCACATTAACCCCCAACATACCCACAATACGCTTGCTCACCAGTTCGATGTCAAACGCAGCGGCCGAGGTCGCGTTGAAGTCGAGGATCGATTGCTGTGACGCATTCGCCTCTGCCACGCTTTCATCCCGATTGATCACCCCGAGCAGGCGATCGCCGAGGCGCTGTTGTAAAAAGGCGGTGACATCGCGACTGATATGGCGACGGCTGTCACTCTGGTTCACCAGGAACGAATAGCCCGCAGGATTCTTCGGCGGCGTACCGCCGGTCAGGCGGTGGTTTTCAATGTGCGGCAGCAGCGACAGAGAGGCCGTATCGGCCAGCAGCGTCACCAGATGCATATCCGCCAGCGGGGAGATCGCTTTCAGCGCCGGGTTCGGCCCCGGTGGGAAGTCAGCAAGAATGATCAGCCCCGGATAGTTCAGCAGGGAGCTTAAACCGCGCATCAGGAAATGGCTGTCGGTGGCGAGATTATGCTCGAACATTATGCGCTGTTCTTCGGTCACTTCACCGTAGGGCAGAACGAACATATTACTGCCCGCAGTGAGCACTGACTGACTCCAGTCGGCAGATTCATTGGCCCGGGCAACGTACCCGCGCCCGTCGGACAGCGGCACGCCAAAATGCAGACGCAGCGCGTTCTGCACATCGAAATCAATGGCCAGCACTTTGCTGCCGGATCGAGCCAGGGCGTACGCCAGGTTGGCCGTGACCGTGGTTTTTCCCACTCCGCCTTTTGGCGAGCAAATACACACTAACGGCATGAAGCGATTTTCTCCAGGAGCGGTTGTAACGGGAGGTCTTTGACCGGATGGCTGGCGCGGGCGCTGGCTTTGGTGGCAAACAGCTGCTCAAAGCGCACAGGCTCAACGGGCGCAGGTGCGGCCAGCGGCGCGGCAGGCGCGGGTGCAGACGCAACCAACGGCGCAGGCGCAGCTACCGGTGCGGGTGTCGGTGCCAACGTCGGTGCCGGCTGAATCAGCGGCTGGGGCGCAGCGGCAGGCGCTTGCGGGATCAGCTGTTCAAAAAGGGATGCCGCGGGTGCAGCCGGTTCTGTCATGGGGGCAATCGGAGCCTGCGCGAAAGGCGCAAACGCTGCCTCCAGTTCGCCAGGCTTAAGCGGTTGAGGAACGGGCACGGCAACGCTGCCAGCTTTTGCCAGTGCAGAGTCACTATCGCCGCCCGCAAGCTGATTGATAATCGCCCAGTCGCTGGTGGCAGCATTCTGCTTCTGTGCTGAGAAATCTTTGAACTTGATGTCGCCCGTGCGCGTTTTATCCTTAAAACGCTGCAAATCATCATAATTTTTCATGGCATTACTCTTGATTTACAAGCCAATGTGTTCGTACCTGCACAACCATGCCAGGGACAGCTTTTTGCGGGAATTAAAAACATTCAAAGGGTTGATAATACACAGCGTTATGAGAGCTTCCCTTCGGATGTTTTAACATTTACAGAGCGAATGACTAATACATTTTACGTAGTGCTAATAATATGTACAAGCTTATCGACTGATTGCAAAATTTCTCCACTTTCTTCGCTTACTAAAGCACAACATAAATATAAAACATCGACATAAATCAATGGAGTAGTGAGTTAGGTTGCCATGTAAACACTTACAAACATTTTATAGCGTAAAATAATGATAAGCGGAGTTTATGAGTGAATGCCGATCCTGCCTTTTTTTAACGTGCCATGAGCGGTGTTCTGCGCATTCCCTCGTCGCGCCAGACATCAGACGTGTGTATTATTCCTTGTCGTTCTTACAACAACTAACCTTAACTCAAATACTTAAGCGCAAAAGCGAAAAGCATCATGAGCACACCGATCAAACGGCTAGAAATCATTAAAAATGCCATTGAACTTGAAGATGACGACATCATTGAAAGCCAGCTGGCACGGTTAAAAAGCGACGCGTTTGACGATGAGCTACTGGCGATCGTCGTGGCGCTTGAGCATAAAAACTACACCGCCGCGCTGGCGGCCATCACCGACTGGCTGCAAAGCCAGCGTGCCGTTGCCCCGTGGCGCGATCCGCAGCTTGCCGCCAGCAAGCTGGAGCTGAAGGCGCTGGAAGAACGCCTGCGCGATCTGATCGATCGCCGCAACGCCCGCGTGCAGCAGCTGGATGAGTTTAACGATCTCTATTTCTCGCGCCTCGGGCCGCTGATGACGCAAATTCTCGCTCTGCGCAAAACGCTGGCGGAGCTCAACCTGCGCCGTCAGCAGGCGGAGGCCCGTCGCCGGGAAGCAGACTATCGCCGCTGCCAGCAGTATGTGGCCCAGGCGGTGGAGGTGCTGACCACCCTGACCGGGCACTGGCGCGATTTGCCTGCCGATTCGGTGCAGGCGGCCGGGGCGCGTAAGCATCTGCAGCAGCAGAGCAACCTGATCGCCAACCTGCTGGCCGAAGCGCAGGAGCTGGAGATGGGCCTCACCCGCGAAGAAGAGCCCGCCCGCCAGGCGCGTGACGAGGCTAACGACGAGTACGAGAAATACCGCGAGCAGCATCACGATGCCGAAGTGCGTCTGCGCAAAGGCAACGATCTGTCAGAAGAGGATCAGAATGAGTTAAAACGGCTCTGGCGCCAGGCGAGTAAGCTTTGCCATCCGGATCTGGTGGCGGACGATCTGAAAGAAGAGGCCAACGCCATGATGGTGCAGCTGAATCAGGCCCGGCAGCGTGGCGACGTCAAAACCATTCGCTCGCTGGTGGCCCGTCTGCATCAGGGGTTTGAACCGCTGATGGCCAGCGATCGGCTTAACGACCTGACGCGGCTGCGCAAAAAGATGGCCCAGGTGCGCGAGCAGATCGACACCCTGGTGAGCGAGCTGGCAGAGCTGGAGAAAGAAGAGTCCTGGCTACTGGTCTCTTCGCTGAGCAATATGGAAACCTATTTTGCCCAGCAGGAGAAAGCCCTGCACGAGGTGCGCGCCGCCCTTGAACATCAGGTCAGCGCCGCGCATCTCGACGACGTAGCCTGATTATTTGGCGTGCCAGTAGGCGCTGGCACGCACCAGTTTCTGGTCGATAGCGTCGGTTTCAAACTGGCGGCTCAGGTTTTTCACCACCTTCCCTTCCCCGGTCAGCCAGATAAAGTAATCCTCTGCGGGCACGCTGAGCGTCGCCAGATGGTCGGCCACCGCCTGTTCGCTATGTCCTACTACCCAGTGGATATTGAACTCGCTCAGGTGCGCCAGATAATCCTTATACGACGCGTCACCCACCGTCACCACCGCCTGGATCGCCGGGCGAACCGGCAGTTTGGCAATGGCTTCTAAACGGCGACGCAGGGCCGGCATGCCCGACTCATCGCAGACGTACAGCTGCCAGGCGTAATCTTCCGGCACCACCAGCGATCCGCGCGGGCCGCCAATAGACAGCCGATCACCGACCTTAGCCTCCATCGCCCAGCCGCTGGCAACGCCCCCGTCGTGGATAAAGAAATCGAGCGCCAGCTCGTGGCGGGCGCCGTCATACAGCGGGGTGTAATCGCGCGCCTGCGGGCGCACGCCGTCGCCCCACTCCACGCCCTCGTCGGTCACCACCGGGGGAATAAATGTTGTGCCGGGTTCCGGGAAAAAGACCTTGGAATGGTCGTCGAAGCCGCGGGAGCTAAAGCCGTCCAGCGCCTCGCCGCCTAAGACGATGCGCTGAAAACCGGCGCTAATGCGCTCGACGCGCAATACGTTCAGCTCACGAAAACGCAGGTCATTGCGGACACGTTGGGGGTAGCGGGTAGAGGTCATTTTTATCCCTTCATACGGTGAATACGATATATCTAAATTAATTTCAAATGATAATGATTGCTAATAAAGAAAAATGCAAGATGTTTTAGATTGCATCTAAAACTAACTTCGATATAAATTAGATATATCAAATTAAAGGGAAATGGTATGCGACATCCACACGAAGGCGGCGGACGCCGTCAGCGCTTTTTTGGTCACGGCGAGTTACGGCTGGTGATTCTGGACCTCCTGACCCGCAATGTCAGCCACGGTTATGAGCTGATTAAAGACATCGAAAGCATGACCCAGGGGAACTATACGCCGAGCCCTGGCGTGATCTACCCGACGCTCGATTTCCTGCAGGACCAGGCGTTTATCACTATCACCGAAGAAGAGAATGGGCGCAAACAGATTGCCATCACCGTGGCCGGGCAGCGCTGGCTGGATGAGAACCTGGAACAGCTTGAGAACATCCAGGCGCGTATTAAAGCGCGCTGTGTGGGCTTTCAGCTGCGTAAAAACCCGCAGATGAAGCGGGCATTAGATAATTTTAAAGCAGTGCTGGATTTAAAGGTCAATCAGGAAGGGTTGAGCGACGCGCAGCTGAAACAGATTATCGCTGTTATTGACCGCGCGTCGCTGGAGATCAATCAGTTAGATTAAGTCCTCGCGCACGCGGAACACTTTAACCAGCGCTTTCAGGTGCAATGCCTGGTCATTCAGCGCCGCCGCCGCCGCAACGGACTCTTCCACCAGCGCAGAGTTCTGCTGGGTGGTGGAGTCAATCAGGCCAATGGCGCTGTTAATCTGTGAAATCCCCTCCGTCTGCTCGTGGCTGGCCTGGCGGATTTCGCGCAGGATCACATCCATCTCCTCCACGTTGCCGACCATCCCGTTAATCAGCCCGCTGGCTTTTTCCACCAGATTCATCCCGTCCTGAGTCTGGCTGGTGGAGCTTTCAATCAGCTGGCGAATTTCGCTGGCCGACGAGGCGCTCTTCTGCGCCAGCTGCCGCACTTCGCCTGCAACCACCGCAAAACCACGCCCGTGCTCGCCCGCGCGTGCCGCTTCGACCGCCGCGTTCAGCGCCAGAATATTGGTCTGGAAGGCAATCGCGTCGATCAGGTTGATGATGTCGGACATGCGGTTAGAGGTTTCGTTAATCAGGCGCATTTTTTGCGTGACCTGCCTCATCATCTCGCCGTTGTGTTTCACCACCGTTGCGGCGTCGGCGGACAGATTGGTGGCTTCCCCGGTGTGGGCGGCGGTGTTTTTCACCGTCGCGGTGATCTGCTCCATCGAGGCCGCCGTCTGTTCAACCGAGCTGGCCTGCTCTTCGGTGCGCGCCGCCAGATCCTGGTTACCGGCCACAATCTGCGCCGCCGCGCTGGAGATATTCTCTGAGCCGGACTGCACCTGCTGCACAATATCCAGCAGGCGGGTTTTCATCTCCATCAGCGCCTGGAGCAAAAGTCCGGTTTCGTCTTTGGCCTGGGTGGAGATGTTGCGGGTCAAATCCCCTTCCGCGATGGCTTCTGCAAAGCTCACCGCTTCGCCCAGTGGACGCGTAATCGATCGCACGATAAACCAGCCCATCGCGCTACCGGCCAGCACGCTGACCAGCGTCAGTAAAATCAGCATCAGGCGGTTGGTGTGATAATCCGCGTCGACCTGCTGGCCAGCGTTCTGCATTTCGGCGTTTTGCACCGCGATCAGCTCCTGCACCTTGGCCTTATAGGCAGTTTGCAGGTTAACGGTGTTGGTCATCATCTCCTGAATCGCCCCGGCGCGGTCGTTGTTCTGCACGAACTGCAGAATGCGATAGCGGGAATCCAGATACTGCTGGCGCGCCTCGCCGATCCCGGCCAGGATTTGCTGCGATTTTTGGTCCGGTAGCGCGCTGTTCAGCGCTTTCAGGATAAGGGTGATCTGTTCGCTGATGGTCTTCAGGCGCTGCTGCGACTCTGCGGCATAGGTTCCCTGGTCATCCAGCAGCATCAGCTGTTGCGTGCTAATAAATTCCTGAAAATTATCGATCAGCTGATTGGCTTTTACCGTCGTGGGGTAGTCGTCAACAATAATGTCTTGCATCTCATTATTTGCCCGATTCAGGCTCAGCAGGGAGAGCGTTGCGCTCGCCACTATCAGGATAATAAATAATCCAAAGGCCAGAAATAATTTTGTGCCGATCTTTACGCCATGTAAGAACATATTTACTCCATCAATGTGATTATTTCTCAGACGATCATCGTTATCGGTAACACTTTCGCTAACTTTATGAGATTGATCGTTTTTTTATTTAATAATGACATTATGGATAGGTCACACCTATTGAATAATCCGCATCGATCGTTATATAGCCAACGCAGCAAGCGCGCTGAAATACAATGGCGTGAAATTGCCTTAGGAAGTGATAAATAACTTTTCAGTTTCTTTAGTTATTTAATGTTTATTTAACACAATAAGATCACTATTACGACAATAACAGAAATACAAAAGCCGCTTATTCCTTACGAAATAAGCGGCTTTATTGGAACATTATTGACTTAATGGAGAACCGTGACCGCGTCTTTCAGTCGCCCGGCGCGATGCTTCACCATCGCTGAGACGCGCGCGCTCTCTTCGACCAGATCGGCGTTTTTCTTGGTGATACCGTCCAGCTCCGCCACAGCACGGGTTAAATCATTCAGCCCCGTCGCCTGTTCCGACGTTGAATGGCTGATCTGCGCAATCAGCCGCGTGACGTTTTTCACCTGCTCAACGATGTCATCCATGGTGCGCCCTGCGGCATGAACCTGATCGGAACCGGACTGCACTTTACTGGCGCTGGCATCAATCAGCTTACGGATGTCGTTCGCCGCGTTAGCGCTGCGGCTGGCCAGATGACGGACTTCACCCGCCACCACCGCAAAGCCTTTACCCTGTTCACCCGCACGCGCGGCCTCAACCGCCGCGTTCAGCGCCAGAATATTGGTCTGGAAGGCGATATCGTTAATCAGTTTGGTGATGGATCCGATGCGCTGGGTGCTGTCGGCAATTTCATCCATGGTCTTCACCACGGTCTGCATCGCGTTACCACCTTCGCTTGCCGCCCCGCTCGCCGCCATCGACAGCTTGTCGGCGGCCACGGCAGTTTCTGAGTTGCTCTGCACCGACGCCGCCATCTGATTCATGGTCGCGACCGTCTGTTGCACGTTAGCCACCGTCTGGCGCGTGCGGTCATTCAGATCTTCGTTGCCCTTCGCCAGCCGATCGCTGCCGTCACGCACGCTGGCGACCTGGCTGGACACATCGTTGATCAGCCAGCGGCACATCAGCCCCAGCTGGCCCACCGAGCGCAGCGTCAGCCCCAGCTCGTCACTGCGGTTCAGGTGATCCACACTATGACGCTCACCGGTTGCCACCTTCAGGGCCTGGCGCGCCACGTTCTCAACCGGACGCACAATCTGCTGCTCAAACAGCAGCGTGCCCAACAGCATCACCAGCGCACTGACGGTAAGCGATACCCATCCTGCGTCAGTGGCATACAGGCTTCCGGCCAGCACCAGAAACAAAGCGCTCATTACGCTGCGCGTCCGCCAGCGCAGCGGCATCGCGGGCAGTTTACCGGTCCAGCCTTTTGCGCTGACCAGCCCCTTGTGAATGCGCTTGTTGCTGCGCCCTTCGTTCAGGGCCTGATACAGCGGTTCCACGGCGGCTATTTCGGCCTCCGTTGCCCGGGTGCGAATCGACATGTAGCCCGTCACCTGCCCGCCCCGCACCATCGGCACGGCGTTGGCGCGCACCCAATAGTGATCGCCATTTTTGCGTCGGTTTTTGACGATCCCGCTCCAGGGTTCACCCTGTTGCAGCGTGGACCACATATCGGCGAACGCGGCTTTTGGCATGTCCGGGTGGCGCACCAGGTTGTGCGGTTGCCCCAGCAGCTCATCAAGTTGATAACCGCTCACCTTCACGAAAGTATCGTTGGTGTGGGTCATGTAGCTGTTGAGATCGGTGGTGGACATTAAGGTGGTGTCGTCGTCCAGAGGATAGTCATTCTGAGTGACATACGGTTGAGCGGACATGGCAGGCATCCCTTGCAGGTTATTTGAATGTTAATTTTTAGGGTTAATCTTTTTTCGGCGGTAAAAAATTTATCTTTAGTTGTTAAAACCGATCGCGATCGCAAATTTCAGTTAAACCGCACTTTTTGTGCGTTTTTGTAATTGATTGATTTCAAATACTTTCATAGAGAAATTACTCTCAAAGTGGTACCAGTTAATTCCTGCTTAACATGAGGCATGCACCACCGCCGTGCGCGTGAACCATTCAGGGGCACATCCGTTCAGCGGCAAGGCGTCGGCTTCTCGCCCCGGCACGATTAAATTTTGCGCAATATTGGGTTGAACAGGCGTTTATCCCGATTTTCGTTAAGTCATCGGAAGTGGCGTAATCCCTGCAATACTTAATTCAGTATCATGTGATACGCGATACCCGGGAGCTCATTTTGAACAGGTTACCTTCCAGCGCATCGGCCCTTGCCTGTACCGCGCACGCACTGAATCTCATTGAGAAGCGAACGCTTGATCATGAGGAGATGAAACAATTAAACCGAGAGGTGATTGATTACTTCAAAGAGCATGTGAATCCGGGGTTTTTAGAGTACCGAAAATCTGTTACCGCTGGCGGGGATTACGGAGCCGTAGAGTGGCAAGCGGGAAGTCTGAATACGCTTGTTGACACCCAGGGACAGGAATTTATCGATTGCCTGGGTGGTTTTGGTATTTTCAATGTGGGGCACCGTAATCCAGTCGTGGTTTCCGCCGTACAAAATCAGCTCGCGAAACAACCCCTTCACAGTCAGGAGCTACTCGACCCGCTCAGGGCGATGCTGGCAAAGACGCTGGCAGCACTGACGCCGGGTAAACTAAAGTACAGCTTCTTCAGCAACAGCGGCACGGAAGCGGTCGAAGCGGCGCTTAAACTCGCCAAAGCGTACCAGTCGCCGCGCGGGAAATTCACCTTTATCGCCACCACCGGGGCTTTCCACGGTAAGTCGTTGGGCGCGCTCTCTGCGACGGCAAAATCGACCTTCCGTAAACCCTTTATGCCGCTGCTGCCGGGCTTCCGCCATGTGCCGTTCGGGGATATCAACGCCATGCGCAGCGTGCTGAGCGATTGCCGTAAAACCGGCGACGACGTGGCGGCGATTATCCTTGAGCCGATTCAGGGCGAAGGCGGGGTGATCCTGCCGCCGACGGGCTATCTGCCCGTGGTGCGCAAGCTGTGCGATGAGTTTGGCGCGCTGCTGATCCTCGATGAAGTGCAGACCGGGATGGGTCGCACCGGCAAGATGTTTGCCTGCGAGCATGAGAACGTGCAGCCAGACATTCTGTGCCTGGCCAAAGCGCTGGGCGGCGGCGTGATGCCGATTGGCGCGACGGTCGCCACCGAAGAGGTGTTCTCAGTGCTGTTCGATAACCCGTTCCTGCACACCACCACCTTTGGCGGCAACCCGCTGGCCTGTGCGGCAGCGCTGGCGACCATCAACGTGCTGCTGGAGCAGAACCTGCCCGCCCAGGCGGAGCAGAAAGGCGACATGTTGCTGGACGGCTTCCTCCAGTTGGGACGTGAGTACCCGGATCTGGTGCAGGATGCACGCGGCAAAGGGATGCTGATGGCGATCGAGTTTGTCGATAACGAAACCGGCTACAACTTCGCGAGCGAGATGTTCCGCCAGCGGGTGTTGGTGGCCGGAACGCTCAACAACTCGAAAACCATCCGCATTGAACCGCCGCTGACGTTGACCGTTGAGCAGTGCGAGCAAGTGCTGAAAGCGGCCCGTAAGGCGCTGGCTGCGATGCGGGTGAGCGTAACTGAAGCGTAGAAATGCCGGGCGGCGCTGCGCTAGCCCGGCCTACAAAACCCAAACCGCATCAACCCCGTAAGCCCGGTAAGCCCGGTAAGCGCCAGCGCCACCGGGCGTTTTTTATTCCGGCATCAATCCCACAAAGCAGCGTTTTTTACGCGGCTCCGACATTAATGCTTCGAGCTTTTCTACACACGCCAGATAGTGCGGGGTTTGCTTGTGCGCCAGCACCGCCTCTTCATCTTTGTAGGCTTCATAAATAAAGAAGCGGGTTTTGACACGCGGGTCCTGCAGGACGTCAAAGCGCAGGTTGCCCGGCTCCTGAATCGCCCCTTCGTGGTTGGCGCGAAAGACCTGCAAAAACTCGTCCACCCGCTCCGGTTTGATGTTGATCTCGACTAACGTTACGTTCATTTTGCTTCTCCCTGTTTTTCCTCCTGCCAGAACTGGTACGCCTCGCGGGCGCTGACGTTCTCGTGCACCACTTTTTTTACTGCTTTGAGCATCGCCAGCGGTGCGCTGGACTGGAAGATGTTACGCCCCATATCGACGCCGGACGCGCCCTGATCAATGGCGTGGAAACACATCTCCAGCGCCTCGAGCTCCGGCAATTTTTTCCCCCCGGCGATCACAATCGGCACCGGACAGCTGGCGGTCACTTTCTCGAACCCTTCTTCTACGTAATAGGTTTTGACGAACTGCGCCCCTATCTCGGCGGCGATGCGGCTGGCGAGTGAAAAGTAGCGCGCGTCGCGGGTCATCTCTTTGCCAACCCCGGTCACCGCCAGCGTCGGAATGCCGTAGCGATTCCCGGCATCCACCAGCTTGATGATGTTGTTGATTGACTGATGCTCGAACGGGCTTCCGATATACACCTGCGCCGCCACCGCGCAGACGTTCAGGCGCAGCGCATCCTCCATGGCCACCGCCACGCACTCGTTCGATAGCTCGCCCAGAATCGAGTTGCCTCCCGAGGCACGCAGCACCACCGGTTTGTTGGTGGCCGGTGGCACGGTGCTTCGCAGGATCCCGCGGGTGCACATCAGCACGTCGGTTTCGGCGAACAGCGGCGCAATGGAGAGATCGATGCGCTCGAGTCCGGTGGTCGGCCCCTGGAAATAGCCGTGATCGAAGGCCAGCATTACCGTGCGGTTGCTGGCGGGGTTAAAGATCCGCGCCAGCCGCGACTGCATGCCCCAGTCCAGCGCCCCGCAGCCTTTCAGCGTAAAAGGTGCGTTTTCTTGCGGCCGCCCGAGGCCAAAGTTTTTACCTTCTTTGATATCGTCTAAATCAGCCATGTTTTCCCCCGTCAGAAGTCGTATTTCCCGATGTTCTCTTTGGTGAACACCACCCGCTCCGGCAGCAGCACGATGCCATTCCCTTTCGCTTCATACTGATAGCCCTGCACGCTGTTCGGTTCGACCTTCAGGGTGCCGATATCGTTGACCTCTACGCTGTCGCCGACGTTAAGATCGCCTTTTTTCAACAACCGATCGGCGACATTGACCGCAATTTTGCCCTGTTGCACCACATCCCACAGGCCAAAGGCTTTTACCGTGCCGCGCTCCACGTACGGACGCATGACGTTTGGCGTACTGAATCCGACAATCGCCACCCCTTCGCGCTTCAGGTTTTCTGCCGCCTGCGCTGCCGCTGGCAACGCGTTGGCGTCCGGAGCGATGATCGCATCCAGATCCGGGTAGGCTTTTAAGATCCCCTCCGCGGTTTGTAGGGATTTGGTGGCGTCGTTATAGCCAAACTGGGTGGTGACGATCTGCCACTGAGGATGCTCTTTCGCGATCTTCGCTTTCGCAGCGTTGACCCACTGGTTCTGGTCGGTGACGGTAGGGCTGGAGTAGAAGAACGCCACTTTGGCGGCCGGTTTAGTCACCTGCTTTGCGGCCATCGCCACCAGCATGCCGCCGAGCTGTTCCGGGGTGCCCTGGTTAATGTAGATGCTGCGGCACTCCGGTTTGGTGTCGGAATCCCAGGTCAGCACTTTGACCCCACGCTGCATCGCGCGTTTCAACGCCGGGCAGAGGCCGTCCGGCGATACCGCCGAAACGATAATGGCGTTATAGCCCTGGTTGACGAAGTTATTGATCAGCTGCACCTGGCCGGAGACGCTCGGCTCGGTCGGGCCATCGTAGGTGACGTCCACACCCAGCGCTTTACCTGCCTCTTTTGCGCCGTTGCCGCCGCTGGTAAAGAAGCCTACCCCCACCAGTTTCGGGATAAACGCGATGCGATCCGCCGCCTGCGCCGAGGCCACGCTTAACGCTACGGCCAGCACCATCAGTTTTATTTTCATCATACGCTCCGGGTATTTTTTGTGAGAAGAGACCGCACCCATTCACGGTGCAGACTCAGCGAACGCCCCATCACCACCACAACCAACAGCGCCCCTGACAGCGCGCTCGACACCTGGTTGGGGATGCCGACCATCTGTAAACCCTGTTGTAGATACCCCACCAGCAGTGCCGCCAGCGCTGTACCGATTACCGAACCTGAACCGCCGTAGATATTCGCCCCGCCGAGCACCGCGGCAGTGAGCGCGGGCATCAGCAGGTCGCGCCCGAGATCGGAACGCGCCGAGCCGAAATAGGAGACCATCACCAGCGCGGCAATCGCCGAGGCGACCCCCACCAGGCCGTACAGCGCATACGGCATGCCGTTGACCGACAGCGCCGCATAGCGCGCCGCGCGCGGGTTTTGTCCTATCAAAAACAGATGGCGGCCAAAGCGCCCGCGATGGGCAATCAGCCAGAAGAAGAAGGTAATCACCGCAAACAGCACCAGCGGGATCGGCAGGCCCAGCAGCGTCAGGTTGGCAAACGCGGTGAAGCTGTCGGGGAAGCCGCCGATGCCTTCGTAGCCGGTTGCCCCCGCCATTCCCGAGAGCAGCAGCGCCCCGCCGCCGTACAGGTACAGGGTGCCGAGGGTGATCACCAGCGGGCTGATCCCGGTGTAGTGGATCAGTGCCGCGTTGAACAACCCGCACAGCAGCCCGAGCAATAAGGTCAGCGGGATCGCCGCCGCCATCGGCAGCCCGGCCTGCATCATCACCCCCAGCGCGATGGCGCACAGGCCGATGGTGGATCCGAGCGATATGTCGATCCCGCCGCTGACGATCACCAGCGTCAGCGGCAGCGCCACAATGCCGATGCAGATAAAATCGCTGGTGCTGAACAGCAGCATGTTGATGTCGAGCATCCGCGGATTGATGGCGCCAAACAGCAGGATCTCCAGCACCAGTAACACCAGCAGGGCGCACTCCCAGTTAAGCTTCATTTACGCCACCTCTTTTTTGCGTTTCGGAAATGGGGTGACGTGCTTCCCGCCTTTGTTGCCCGGCTGGAAGCGGCTGTACTTCAGTGCCCGCTGATGACGCGCCAGCGCCTGACGCAGCCGCCCGTCGAGCACCAGCACCCCCAGCAGCACCAGCCCGGCGATAAAGTCGTTCCACCATGCAGGAAGGCGGAACAGCACCAGCACGGTATCGATTTGGGTCAGGAAGAAGGCCCCGAGCAGCGCGCCGATCAAGGTCCCGGTACCGCCGAGCAGCGAGATGCCGCCCAGCACGCAGGCGGCGATGGCTTTCATCTCCAGCCCGCTGCCGGTCTGGTTGGGCACAAAACCAATCTGCGCGGCAAACACAATCCCGGCGCAGGCCGCCAGCACGCCATTGAGGGTGAAGGCCGCCATCCGGGTGCGATTGACCGCCACGCCCAGCTGACGGGCGGCGGCGAGGTTATCGCCAACCGCGTAAAAATCGCGGCCAAAGGCGGTGCGCGACAGGGTCCACGCCCCGACGGCGGCTAACGCCAGCACCACCATCCCCAGCGGCGATATGCCGAGCGCCAGCGGGGCCGAAAGCGATTTCAGGCTCGGGGGCAGTCCTTCAATCCACTTGCCGCCGGTCCACAGCAGCATTGCCCCGCGATACAGTCCCAGGGTGCCGAGGGTGGCAACAATCGCCGGAATGCGCAGCCCGACCACCAGCAGGCCGTTAAACGCCCCCGCCAGCGCACCCATCGCCAGCGCGAACAGGATCGCCACCGGCAGGCCGTAGCCGTTATTCAGCGCCACCCCCACGGCAATGGCGCTGAGCCCCACCGTCGAGCCCACCGACACGTCAATGTTACGCGTCAGCATCACCAGCGCTGCGCCAAGAGCCAGCAGGATCAGGATCTGCGAGCTGGCAAAAATCATCCCCAGCGTTTGCAGGCTCAGATACGCCGGGTTGAGCGCCACCAGCAGCGCGAACAGCGCCACAATGGCGAGAAAGGCGCTGAGTTCGCGGTTTTTCAACAGTGTTTTCATGCCTGTCCTCCAAAGGCCAGGGCCATCATCCGCTCGAGGCTGACAGCATGGCGCGGCAGTTCGCCGTTGAGCATCCCCTGGTGCATCACCAGCACCCGGTCGGCAAGACCGGGGAATTCGTCCATGTCGCTGGAGATCATCAGCACCGCCACGTTCTGCGCCGCCACGCTTTTCAGCAACTGGTAGATGTCGGCGCGGGCCGAGACGTCCACCCCGCGGGTCGGTTCATCGACGATCAGCAATAAAGGATTGGCTTCCAGGCAGCGCGCCAGCAGCACCTTTTGCTGATTGCCACCCGACAGCGTGCGCACGGTCTGATCCGGGCTGTTGAGCTTGATCCCCAGCGCCCGGTGATAGCGCTCGACCACCGCCGCCTCGCGGCTCTTTTGCTGCCACAGCGACGGTTCGTTCAGCGCCACCGTGTTCCAGCGCACTGGAGCATCAAGGAACAGGCCGGATACCTGCCGGTCCTCCGGGAGATAGACCAGCCCTTTATTAAGCCGGGCGCTGACCGGATCGCCGTCGATCTGCTGGTTCTCCAGCCAGACTCGCCCTGCGCGCGATGGGCGTAAGCCGTACAGCGTTTCGGCAAACTCGGTGCGCCCGGATCCCACTAACCCGGCCAGACCGACGATCTCCCCGGCGTAGATCTCAAGGTTCAGATCGATAAAGCCCTCCCCGGTGAGGTTTTCTACTCGCAGCACCGGGAAGTCTTTGGCCTGCGTGCGGCGATTGCCCGGCAGCGCCAGCCACAGCTTTTGCGTGTCCGTCAGGCCCTGTTCGCGGCTGACCGGGGTCATGGCGGCAATCAGCGCCGCGTCATCAAACTGCGTCGTTTCGCCACTCAGCACCACCGCCCCGTCGCGCATCACCGAGACGTGGCTGGCCAGCTGGCGGATTTCAGGCAATTTGTGCGAGATAAAGACAATGCCGACGCCCAGCTGCTGTAGGGCGCGGATCTGGCGAAAAAGACGCTCCGTTTCGCCGGGGGTCAGCGAGGCGGTGGGTTCGTCGAGGATCAGGATCTTCGCTTCGCGCATTAGCCCGCGCAGGATCTCCACCATCTGCTGATCCGCCACCTCCAGGGTGCTGGCGGCGACGTCTAAATTCAGCTGGCACTGGAGCTGCTCCAGTTTATCGGCAAGGCGCTGAGCGGTAGCGTTGCTGCGCGGCAGACGGAAGAGGATGTTTTCCCGCACGCTGAGATTAGGGAACAGCATCGGCTCCTGCGGCACCAGGTAAATGCCAAGCTGGTGCGCCTGGACCGGCTTCAGGCGAGCAAACGGGCGGCCAGCAATATAAAGTTCACCGCGGTCGGGGGTTTCAACCCCGGCGACAATCTTCATCAGCGTGGATTTGCCCGCGCCGTTGCCGCCCATCAGGGCATGCACCTGGCCCGCCAGCAGCGTGAAATCAATGTCTTTCAATACAGGAACGCCGGAAAACTGCTTGTGGATCCCGCGCGCTTCGATAAGTGCTGTCATTATCGCTCCGCCATTGAACAAATGATTTTTTGATTTAATAATGTTCAAAAGCGTAGACCCTGAACTATATTTACAACCGTGCAGGGATCACACTTTTATGACCAGGATCGCGATAAAGCAGAAACCTTCCTGAATATGCAATTTGCCGTGTGGCTCACACTTTCGCCCTGTGGCACACCGAACATATGATCTAAATTTTGATAAGAGTTCATCTATGAGCGAGAAACGCAGTGTCGAAGAGGGACGTTTTGCCGGGCTGGCGCTGGCGGAAGAGGAGCTGGTGGCACGTGTGGCGTGGTGTTACTACCACGACGGCCTGACGCAGAACGATATTGGCGAGCGGCTGGGGTTGCCGCGCCTGAAGATTTCGCGCCTGCTGGAAAAAGGACGCCAGTCGGGGGTGATCCGCGTGCAGATCAACTCCCGTTATGAAGGCTGTCTGGCGCTGGAAACCGAGCTGCAGCAGCGCTTCGGCCTGAAGCTTGCCCGCGTGCTGCCGGCGCTGAACACCCCGCCGATGAACGTGCGCTTAGGGATTGGTGCCGCCCAGTCGCTGATGGGCGTGCTGGCCCCCGGCCAGCTGCTGGCGGTGGGATTTGGTGAAGCCACCATGAGCTGCGTGCAGCACCTGAGCGGCTTTATCAGTTCCCAGCAGGTGCGACTGGTAACACTCTCTGGCGGAGTTGGGCCGTATATGACCGGCATCGGCCAGCTGGATGCGGCCTGCAGCGTCAGCATGATCCCTGCCCCGCTGCGGGTGTCATCCGCAGAGGTAGCCGGGATCTTAAAACGTGAAGCCAGCGTGCGGGATGTGATCCTCGCCGCCAGCGCCGCCGACGTCGCCGTGGTCGGGATTGGATCGATAAATCAGCGCCGGGATGCCACCATTTTGCGCTCCGGCTACATCAGCGAGGGCGAGCAGCTGATGCTGGCCCGCAAAGGTGCAGTCGGGGACATACTGGGCTATTTCCTGAATGCCGAAGGGGAACGGGTGCCAGATCTGGCCATCCATCAGGAGTTACTGGGCGTGACGCTCGACGAGCTGGCGCAGCTGCCCACCATCGTTGGCGTGGCCGGAGGGGAAGAGAAAGCCGATGCGATTTATGCCGCACTGAACGGCCGCCGTATCAATGGCCTGGTGACGGAAGAGATGACAGCCCGCGCGGTGCTGGCTCTGGCAAGCTAAGGGCCAATCCCGCGCCTGACACGAGGCAAACTGATGAGTTACCTTTTAGCGTTAGATGCAGGGACGGGAAGCGTTCGCGCCGTGGTGTTCGATCTTAACGGCAATCAGATAGCGGTCGGCCAGGCGGAGTGGAAACACCTGAGCGTGGAGAATGTCCCCGGCTCGATGGAGTTCGATCTCGACACCAACTGGCGGCTGGCCTGCCAGTGCATTCACCAGGCGCTGGCGCGGGCGCAGCTAAGCGCGGCGGATATCCAGTCCGTCGCCTGCTGCTCAATGCGCGAAGGGATCGTCCTGTACGACCGCAACGGTGAGGCCATCTGGGCCTGTGCCAACGTCGATGCCCGCGCCAGCCGCGAAGTGGCAGAGCTAAAAGAGATCCACGACTTCCGCTTTGAATCCGAAGTGTACGACGTCTCCGGCCAGACTCTGGCCCTGAGCGCCATGCCGCGCCTGCTGTGGCTGGCGCACCATCGCCCGGATATCTATCGCAAGGCCGCCACCATCACCATGATCAGCGACTGGCTGGCGGCGAAGCTCTCTGGCGAGCTGGCGGTGGACCCGTCTAACGCGGGCACCACCGGGATGCTCGATCTGTTCAGCCGCAACTGGCGTCCGGCGCTGCTGGATATGGCCGGGCTGCGCGCCGACATCCTCTCGCCGGTAAAAGAGACCGGCACCGTTTTAGGGGCTGTTACTCGTGATGCCGCGCAGCAAAGCGGCCTGCGTGAAGGCACCCCGGTAGTGATGGGCGGGGGCGATGTGCAGCTGGGCTGCCTCGGGCTGGGCGTGGTGCGCGCCGGGCAAACTGCGGTGCTGGGCGGCACCTTCTGGCAGCAAGTGGTGAATCTGCCGCAGGTGCGTACCGATCCGCAGATGAACATCCGCGTGAATCCGCACGTGATCCCCGGTATGGCGCAGGCGGAGTCGATCAGCTTCTTTACCGGGCTGACCATGCGCTGGTTCCGCGATGCTTTTTGCGCCGAGGAGAAGCTGATTGCCGAGCGGCTGGGCGTGGACACCTATCAACTGATGGAAGAGATGGCCAGCCGGGTGCCGCCGGGTTCTCACGGGGTGATGCCAATCTTCTCGGACGCGATGCACTTTAAGCAGTGGTATCACGCGGCACCGTCGTTTATTAACCTCTCCATCGATCCAGAAAAATGCAACAAAGCCACGCTGTTCCGCGCGCTGGAAGAGAACGCCGCGATTGTCTCCGCCTGCAATCTGGCGCAGATTTCGCAGTTTTCTGGCGTGACCTTTGACGGGCTGGTGTTTGCCGGGGGCGGCGCCAAAGGGGCGCTGTGGAGCCAGATCCTGAGTGACGTGACCGGATTGCCGGTGCGGGTGCCGGAGGTGAAAGAGGCCACCGCGCTGGGCTGCGCGATTGCCGCCGGAACGGGCGCGGGGCTGTTTACCGACATGGCCGCGACGGGCGAGAAACTGGTGCGCTGGAGCCGGGAGTTTACGCCAAACCCGGCACACCGGGAGCTGTACGACGGCATGATGCAGAAATGGCAGGCGGTGTACGCCGATCAGCTCGGGCTGGTGGACAGCGGGTTGACCACCTCGATGTGGCAGGCGCCGGGGTTGGTGCCCGCAGCACGTTAAACGCCGGATGGCGCTGGGCTTATCCGGCCTACAACACACCTGTCCGTAGCCCCGGTAAGCGCAGCGCCACCGGGGAAAAACGCCGCGCTTTTTGAATCTCATCACAATCATTGGATCCTGTTTTTACCTTTTCCCCGCCGCTGGCTAAATTAGTAACTCATCCGACCACATAACAATAATTTTACATTGGAAGAGACTATGAGCCGCTACCCGTCGTTATTTGCCCCCCTCGATCTGGGGTTTACTACGCTCAAAAACCGCGTGTTAATGGGCTCGATGCATACCGGTCTGGAGGAGCGCCCGGACGGCGCTGAGCGGCTGGCGGCCTTCTACGCCGAGCGCGCCCGTCATGGGGTGGCGCTGATTGTTACCGGCGGCGTAGCCCCGGCGCTTTCGGGCGTCGGGATGGAGGGCGGCGCGGTGCTTAACGATGCGGCACAGCTGCCGCATCACCGGATTGTCACCGATGCCGTGCACCGGGAAGGCGGTAAAATCGCCCTGCAAATTTTGCACACCGGGCGCTACAGCTATCAGCCGCAGCTGGTGGCCCCGTCCGCGATCCAGGCTCCGATCAACCGCTTTACGCCTCATGCCCTCACCCATGATGAGATCCTGACCCTGATCGACGACTTTGCCCGCTGCGCCGCGCTGGCGCGGGAAGCAGGCTACGACGGCGTGGAGGTGATGGGTTCCGAAGGCTATCTGATCAACGAATTCCTCGCCGCCCGCACCAACCAGCGCGATGACGAATGGGGCGGTGACTATCCGCGCCGGATGCGCTTTGCGGTGGAAGTGGTGCGTGCGGTACGGGCACGTGCGGGGGCTGACTTTATTATCGTCTTCCGCCTGTCGATGCTCGATCTGGTGGAGGGCGGCGGCACCTTTGATGAAACCGTCCAGCTGGCGCAGGCCATTGAAGCGGCAGGCGCGACCATCATTAACACCGGGATCGGCTGGCACGAGGCACGGATCCCCACCATCGCCACCCCGGTGCCGCGCGCGGCATTCAGCTGGGTGACGCGCAAGCTGAAAGGCAAAGTATCGATCCCGCTGGTGACCACCAACCGCATCAACGATCCAAAAGTGGCAGACGACCTGCTGGCGAACGGCGATGCCGATATGGTCTCGATGGCGCGGCCGTTCCTCGCCGATGCGGAGATCCTTTCCAAAGCGCAAAGCGGGCGAGCGGATGAGATCAACACCTGTATCGGCTGTAACCAGGCTTGTCTGGATCAGATCTTCGTCGGCAAAGTGACCTCCTGCCTGGTGAACCCCCGTGCCTGCCACGAAACCCTGATGCCAATTGTGCCGGCGGTAAACAAAAAGCGGCTGGCGGTGGTGGGCGCAGGCCCGGCGGGACTGGCGTTTGCGGTGAATGCCGCCGCGCGTGGTCACGCGGTAACGCTATTTGATGCGGCCCCGGAGATCGGCGGGCAGTTTAATATCGCTAAACAGATCCCCGGCAAAGAGGAGTTCTATGAAACCCTGCGCTATTACGCGCGGATGATCGAACTTACGGGTGTCGATCTGCGGCTTAATCAGTTTGTCACCGCGCAGGATCTGCTCGACTTTGATGAAACGATCCTCGCCAGCGGGATCGCCCCGCGAATGCCTGAGATCGACGGTATCGATCATCCAAAAGTGTTGAGCTATCTCGACGTGCTGCGCGACAAAGCCCCGGTGGGCGAGCGCGTGGCGATTATCGGCTGCGGCGGCATCGGCTTTGATACGGCCATGTACCTGAGCCAGCCGGGGCCGACCACCAGCCTGAATATCGCCGAATTCTGCGAGGAGTGGGGAATCGACACCACGCTGAACCAGGTCGGCGGTTTACGCCCGCAAGGGCCACAGCTGCCAAAAAGCCCGCGTCAGATCGTGATGCTGCAGCGTAAAGCCAGTAAACCGGGGGATGGGTTGGGGAAAACCACCGGCTGGATCCACCGGACGACCCTGCTCTCGCGCGGCGTGAAGATGATCCCGGCAGTGAGTTATCAGAAGATCGACGATGACGGGCTACACGTATTGATCGGCGGTGAACCGCAGCTGCTGCGGGTGGATCAGGTGATCCTCTGCGCCGGTCAGGAGCCAAAGCGCGGCCTTGCCGATCCGCTGCGTGAAGCAGGAAAAACGGTACATTTGATTGGCGGGTGCGACGTGGCGATGGAGCTGGATGCCCGGCGGGCGATTGCCCAAGGGACGAAATTAGCGCTGGAGATTTAACGGCATCGCCGGGAGGCGAGGTAAAAGCAAAACGGCAACCTGGTTGCCGTTTTTAGTGTTTGCACCCTCTCCCCGTGGGAGAGGGCCGGGGTGAGGGCATCAGGCCGCACCCGTTTGAATCTTAGCGGTTACGACCGGTCTTCACCGCTTTCAGCACCACGAATTTTTTATTGGTGGCGACCGTTTCACAGTTACCGAAGATCTTCTTCAGCTTGTGGAAGTAGTCCAGGTGACGGTTGGCCACGATGTACAACTCACCACTGATTTTCAGGCAACGGCGTGCGTGGTGGAACATCTCCCAGGCGACGTTATCGGTCAGCGCATGCTGCTGATGGAACGGTGGGTTGCACAGGATTGCGTTAAAGCGGAACGGCTCGACGCCTGACAGGGCGTTGTTGATCATAAACTCGCAGCGATCCAGCGCATCGGGCATGTTGCTTTCAACGTTCAGACGGCTGGAGGCCACCGCCATCGGCGATTCATCGGTAAACAGCACGCTCGCCTCTGGGTTCTTCGCCAGCAGCGTCAGACCCACTACCCCGTTACCACAGCCGAGATCGACGATTTCACCTTCGAGGTTTTCCGGCAGATTCTCGATAAAGAAGCGCGCACCAATATCCAGCCCGGTACGAGAGAAGACGTTCGCGTGGTTGTGGATGGTCCAGTCGGTGCCTTCCAGTTTCCAGCTTAAAATCTGCTGTGCGTCGGCAAGCGTAGGTTCGCTGAAGGTACAGTTGATCAGACGCGCCTTTTTCCACGCCAGCGTGGTGGTGGTCGGGCCCAGCACTTTCTCGAACAGCTGCAGCGTTGAGGTGTGGATATCTCGCGCTTTTGCACCAGCAATAATGCGCGTTTGCGGCGTAACAACCCGGCGCAGCGCGCGCAGCTGCTGTTCCAGCAATGCCATGGTTTTCGGGATCTTAATCAGCACCACGCCCGGCGCCTGCGGGTAGTCGGCGTTGCTGTCGAGAAACTTAACGCTGGATTCCGCAATGTCGTTGTGACGCAGGTTTTCACGCGTCGCCAGCTCGCTCAGATAAGAGTCACCGATGCTGTACGGCGTATGTTCAGCCAGCGCGCAGCCTAATGCACCGAAAATATCATTCAGGATCAGAACCGGGCCGCTAATTTCGGTGTCATCCAACTGCTGCAGCAGATATTCATCCGCCGCTTCCCACGCCTGGAGCGGGTTAACGTCATCCGTTTCCGGGAAACGTTTTAAGTCGAGTGAACGGAAACCGTTGTCTAAGTGGCTCATCGGCCCTCCTGAATGGTAAAATTTTGGCGTTATCCCTGAAAAGGGTGCGTGAGTATACCCGTTTTCATCTTCATTTGGGGTTTTGATGAACCAACTAACCTATCTCCAGGGCTATCCGGACACTTTATTGTCCCAGGTGCGCACACTCATTAGCGAGCAAAAGCTGGGAAGCGTGCTGGAAAAACGCTATCCGGGCACCCACGACTTCGCGACGGATAAAGCCCTCTGGCAGTATACGCAGGACCTGAAAAACCGGTATTTGAAGAGCGCCCCGCCGATCAATAAGGTGATGTATGACAATAAGATCCACGTGCTGAAAAACGCGCTGGGCCTGCATACCGCCATCTCCCGCGTGCAGGGCGGCAAGCTAAAAGCCAAAGCCGAGATCCGCGTGGCAACCGTGTTTCGCAACGCACCGGAAGCCTTTTTACGCATGATTGTGGTGCATGAACTGGCGCACCTGAAAGAGAAAGAACACGACAAAGCGTTCTATTCTCTGTGCTGTCATATGGAGCCGCAATATCACCAACTCGAGTTTGATACCCGTCTGTGGCTGACGCATTTATCGTTAAAGAGTAATGCGTGATGGCGCACTGGTTTTGTCATCATCGCGTGTTACAGTGACAAAAGGTCCCCTCTACGGAGCACGTAAAGCGTTATGATACGTTTCGCAGTCGTTGGCACGAACTGGATCACCCGTCAGTTCGTCGATGCCGCCCATGAAACCGGCAAATATAAACTCACCGCAGTCTATTCCCGCAGCCTTGAGCAGGCCCAGGCTTTTGCAAGCGACTACCTCGTCGAGCATCTGTTTACCTCTCTGGACGATCTGGCACAAAGTGATGCCATTGACGCGGTTTATATTGCCAGCCCCAATTCGCTCCACTTCCTGCAAACGAAACTGTTCCTCAGCCATCAAAAACATGTGATTTGCGAGAAACCGCTGGCGTCGAACATTCAGGAAGTCGAAGAGGCCATTCAGCTTGCGCGGGAAAACCATGTAGTGCTGTTCGAAGCGTTTAAAACTGCCAGCCTGCCGAACTTCCTGCTGCTGCAACAGTCTTTGCCGAAACTCGGCAAAGTGCGTAAAGCCTTCATTAACTACTGCCAGTATTCGTCACGCTATCAGCGCTATCTGGACGGCGAGAATCCGAATACCTTTAATCCGGCTTTCTCCAACGGGTCGATTATGGATATCGGCTTCTACTGCCTGGCCTCTGCGGTCGCGCTGTGGGGTGAACCGCATCGGGTGCAGGCCACCGCGAGCCTGCTGGAGAGCGGCGTGGATGCACACGGACTGGCGGTGCTGGATTACGGCGATTTCAGCGTCACGCTGCAGCACTCCAAAGTAAGTGACTCAGTGTTGCCAAGCGAAATCCAGGGCGAGAACGGCTCTTTGGTTATCGAGAAGATCTCCGAATGCCAGAAACTGAGCTTCGTGCCGCGCGGCGGCAAAGCCCAGGAGCTGACGCAGCCGCAGCATATTAACACTATGCTGTATGAGGCAGAGGTGTTTGCGCGCCTGGTTGAAACCGAAGAAGTTAACCACCCGGGTCTGGCAGTGAGTCGCACAACGGCGAAGCTGCAAACCGAGATCCGTCGCCAGACAGGTGTGGTCTTCCCGGCAGACGGCGTGAGCGCAGAAGTTCCCGCGTAAAGCTGCGTAATGAATACGTGCAGGCCATTGACGAGGTTTCTGGCCTGACATATTTTGTTACCTGCAAAGGGGAGTAACTTCCTTGCCGGTGGATCGTCATTACGGTGCGTACAAAACCGCACCCGGTCGCCGGGCAACGAAAAAGGTGTACGCCAATCGTATTCCTTTCTGGTTGTAAGTGAGACCTTGCCGGAAGGCGAGGTCTATGCATAAAAAACGCAACGGCTATCGTCTTCTGACGCTAGCCGTTTTGTTTTTATATGCATAAGGACACGATTATGAATACTGTAGGTACGCCGCTGATGTGGGGCGGATTTGCCGTCGTGGTGATTATCATGTTGGCGGTAGATCTCTTACTGCAAGGGCGTCGCGGCGCACATGGCATGACCATGAAGCAGGCAGCCAGCTGGTCGCTGGTATGGGTCGCGCTCTCTTTACTGTTCTGTGCTGCTTTCTGGTGGCATCTCTCCCTTACCCAGGGTCGCGCTGTTGCCGATCCGCAGGCACTCGCGTTCCTCACCGGCTATCTGATTGAAAAAGCGCTGGCCGTCGATAACGTCTTCGTCTGGCTGATGCTGTTTAGCTATTTTGCCGTTCCTGCGGCGTTGCAGCGTCGGGTGCTGGTGTACGGCGTGCTGGGCGCGATTGTGCTGCGTACCATCATGATTTTCGCCGGTAGCTGGCTGATTTCACAGTTCGAGTGGCTGCTGTATGTCTTCGGCGCGTTCCTGTTATTCACCGGCGTGAAGATGGCGCTGGCGAAAGAAGATGAAGCGGGAATCGGCGAGAAGCCGCTGGTGCGCTGGATCCGCAGCCACCTGCGAATGACCGACACCATCGACAATGAGCACTTCTTCGTGCGCAAGAATGGCCTGTTGTTCGCGACACCGCTGCTGCTGGTGCTGATCCTCGTTGAGCTGAGCGACGTGATCTTTGCCGTCGACAGCATCCCGGCGATTTTTGCCGTGACCACCGACCCGTTCATTGTTTTGACCTCAAACCTGTTTGCGATCCTCGGCCTGCGTGCGATGTACTTCTTGCTGGCGGGCGTGGCAGAGCGCTTCTCAATGTTGAAATATGGCCTGTCAGTGATCCTGGTGTTTATCGGCATCAAGATGATGATCGTCGATTTCTACCACATTCCGATCGCCATTTCGCTGGGCGTGGTGTTTGGCATCCTGGTATTGACCCTGATTATCAATGCCTGGGTTAACCACCTGCGTGATAAGAAACAGCAGCCACTGTAAGGTTTGTGCCCGGCTTCGCAACAGCGCTAGCCGGGCCTGCAAAATTGTAAAATTAAAGTTAAAAAGTATGACGTAGTACGTAAAACCCAGCATTTTACACTTCCCAGCCCCCGCACTTTCAATATACTCAACCAGGCAAACACAGACCTCAATCCGGGATGACAAGTGCCTCAGAGCACCGCCGGGACGGAACGCAATTTCATTTAAGGAATACCCATGACCATACAATCTTCTGGTCTGCTCGGGCGTCTTTCGCGCGGCAGTCTCGTTAAACAAATACTGATAGGCCTGGTGCTGGGCATCGCGCTGGCACTTCTCTCTAAACCTGCAGCGGTTGCTACCGGCCTGCTCGGCACGCTGTTCGTCGGCGCGCTAAAAGCCGTTGCGCCGGTGCTGGTGTTAACGCTGGTGATGGCCTCTATCGCCAACCATCAGCAGGGGCAGAAAACCAATATCCGCCCTATTCTCTGGCTCTATTTATTCGGTACTTTCGCTGCCGCGCTGACCGCCGTCGTGGTGAGCTTTATTTTCCCTTCTTCGTTGCAGCTGACCACCGGTGCGACCGATATTACGCCGCCTGCGGGTATTGTTGAGGTGATGCACGGCCTGCTGATGAGCATCGTCGCGAACCCGATTCATGCCCTGCTCAACGCCAACTACATCGGGATTCTGGTGTGGGCCATCGGCCTCGGCTTTGCCCTGCGCCACAGCAATGACTCCACCAAAAATCTGATCAACGACCTCTCTAATGCCGTGACATGGATCGTGCAGCTGGTGATCCGTTTTGCGCCGATTGGTATTTTCGGCCTGGTCGCATCGACGCTGGCAACCACCGGTTTTAGTGCACTGTGGGGCTACGCCCAGTTGCTGCTGGTACTGATTGGCTGTATGGCCGTGGTAGCGCTGGTTATCAACCCGCTGCTGGTGTTCCTGCAGATCCGTCGCAACCCGTATCCGCTGGTGCTGATGTGCCTGCGTGAAAGTGGCGTTACCGCGTTCTTCACCCGCAGCTCTGCCGCCAACATTCCGGTGAATATGGCACTGTGTGAGAAGCTGAACCTGGATCGTGATACCTATTCGGTGTCCATTCCGCTGGGCGCGACCGTCAATATGGCGGGTGCAGCGATCACCATTACCGTGCTGACGCTGGCTGCGGTTTATACGCTGGGTATTCCGGTGGATCTGCCGACGGCGCTGCTGCTGAGCGTGGTTGCGGCCCTGTGTGCCTGCGGTGCATCCGGCGTGGCGGGCGGTTCGCTGCTGCTGATCCCGCTGGCCTGTAATATGTTCGGCATCCCGAACGAAATCGCCATGCAGGTGGTGGCGGTAGGCTTCATTATTGGCGTGCTGCAGGACTCCTGTGAAACGGCGATCAACTCCTCGACTGACGTGATGTTTACCGCCGCAGTGTGTCAGGCGGAAGACGCGCGTCTGGCGAAAAACGCGTTACGAGGTTAACAGCAAAACGGCAACCCTGAGGTTGCCGTTTTAAATGTTTGTACCCTCTCCCTGTGGGAGAGGGTCAGGGTGAGGGCATCAGACCGCGCCGGACTACAGCGTCACACCACTCTTAAAGATCGCCAGCTCGCGGAAGTCGTTGCGTTCGTTGCAGGTCGGATTGCCGTTAGCAATATCCACAATCACATCCACAAACTCGTTCAACAGCTGCGGCATTGCTTTGCCGTGGATCAGCTGACCTGCATCAAAATCAATCCAGTGCTTTTTCTTCGCTGCCAGCTCACTGTTGGTGGCGATTTTCACCGTGGGCACAAAACCACCGTACGGCGTACCGCGACCGGTACTGAACAGCACCATGTGACAGCCTGCTCCCGCCAGCGCGCTGGTGGCGACCGCATCGTTGCCCGGGGCGCTTAACAGGTTCAGACCGTGAGTGTTCAGGCGCTCGCCGTAACGCAGAACGTCCACCACCTGGCTGGCACCCGCTTTCTGGGTACAGCCGAGGGATTTCTCTTCAAGCGTGGTGATCCCGCCCGCTTTGTTGCCCGGGGAGGGGTTTTCGTAGATCGGCTGGTTGTGGGCAATGAAGTACTGTTTGAAATCGTTGACCATGGTGACGGTCTTTTCAAAGGTCTCTTCGTCGCGGCAGTGGCTCATCAGAATACGCTCTGCGCCAAACATCTCCGGCACTTCGGTCAGGACGGTGGTGCCGCCATTGCCAATCACGTAATCCGAGAAACGGCCCAGCATCGGGTTGGCGGTAATACCGGACAGACCGTCCGATCCGCCGCACTCGAGGCCAAACTTCAGCTCGCTCAGCTTACCCGCTTCGCGCTGGTCGTGACGCATCACCTCATACAGCTGATGCAGGTGCTCCAGCCCGGCTTCCACTTCATCATCCTGGTGCTGACAGACCATGAAATGCACGCGCGAGGCATCGAAATCACCCAGAGTTTCGCGGAACGCATCGACCTGGTTGTTCTCGCAGCCGAGGCCAATCACCAACACCGCCCCGGCATTCGGGTGACGCACCATGTTTTGCAGCATGGTGCGGGTGTTAATGTGATCGTCGCCGAGCTGGGAACAGCCGTAGGTGTGGCTGAACAGAAACACCCCGTCGGTACCTTCGGCATCGTGGGTCTCTTTCAGGAACCGGCTCTGGATCTGGCGGGCGATCCCGTTGACGCAGCCGACGGTCGGCAGGATCCACAGCTCATTGCGGATCCCCACCTCACCGCTGGCGCGGCGGTAGATCTGCACGTCACGATCGTCTTGCTGGTTGTCTTCAGCCTGAAAATCAGGTTGATAGCTGTACTCATCCAGATCGCTAAGATTGGTGCGCGTATTGTGGGAGTGAATGAATTCACCCGCCGCGATATCAGCCAGCGCATGACCGATGGGCAAGCCGTATTTCACCACGTTTTCGCCTTTGGCAATTTCGCCCAACGCGAATTTATGCCCGCGCGAAACCGCCTGACGAAGCGTGACTACCTGGTTATCGAAAGTCACTTCCGTGCCTTCGCTCAGGTCGGCCAGCGCTACTGCAACGTTATCCAGCGAATGGATTTTGATGTATTGCATATCAACCTCAAAGGCTTAGTTCAGTTCAATGGCGAAGTAGTCGCGCGCATTGTTAAAGCAGATGTTTCTCACCATTTCGCCCAGCAGCTGGATATCCGCTGGCGCTTCGCCCGCAGCCACCCAGCGACCAATCATCTGGCACAGGATGCGGCGGAAATATTCATGGCGAGTATAAGAAAGGAAGCTGCGGCTGTCGGTTAGCATACCAACGAAGCGGCTCAGCAGGCCGAGCTGTGCCAGCTGGGTCATCTGACGTTCCATGCCATCTTTCTGATCGTTGAACCACCAGCCGGAACCAAACTGCATTTTGCCCGGCATCCCTTCGCCCTGGAAGTTGCCAATCATGGTGCCCAGCACTTCGTTATCGCGCGGGTTCAGACAGTACAGAATGGTTTTTGGCAGCAGATTTTCTTCGTTCTGTTTGCTCAGCAGCTTAGAGAGTTCTTCTGCCAGCGGGCGGTCGTTGATGGAATCGAAGCCCACGTCGGCACCCAGCAGTTTGAACTGACGCTGGTTGTTGTTGCGCAGCGCACCGATGTGGTACTGCTGCACCCAGCCACGACGGGCATATTCCGCAGCCAGCCACACCAGCACAGCGGTTTTAAACTGCGCCACTTCACGTTCGTTAAGGCTCTCGCCGCCGAGGCGACGCGCCAGAATGCTGTCCAGCTCGCCTTCGTTAGCGTCGGCAAACAGCACCACGTCGAGGGCATGGTCAGAGACTTTACAGCCGTGTGCCGCAAAGTGATCCAGACGTTTCGTTAACGCCGTTTGCAGATCGGCAAAGCGACGGATCTCGGTATCAGACACTTCACCCAGCTTCGCCATGTAGTCGGCAAAGGTCGCCTGTTCAATGTTGAAGGCTTTATCCGGGCGCCAGCTCGGCAGCACTTTGACATCAAAAGAGGTGTCTTTGGCGACAACAGCGTGGTGCTCCAGAGAATCAATCGGATCGTCGGTGGTGCCGACCATCTTCACGTTCATCTGCTTCATGATGCCGCGGGCAGAGAACTTGTCCTGCGCCAGCAGTTCATTGCATTGGTTCCAGATTTCATCGGCCGTGCTCGGGGAGAGCAGCTTGCCGGTGATACCGAACGGGCGGCGCAGCTCGAGGTGCGTCCAGTGATACAGCGGGTTGCCGATGGTGTGCGGCACGGTCGCCGCCCAGGCGTCAAATTTCTCACGATCGGAGGCGTCGCCGGTACACAGGCGTTCTGCTACGCCGTTGGTACGCATCGCGCGCCATTTGTAGTGATCGCCTTTCAGCCAGATGTCATACAGGTTTTTAAAACGGTAATTTTCGGCAACCTGCTGCGGTGGAAGGTGGCAGTGATAGTCGAAAATCGGCTGATCTTTGGCGTAGTCGTGATACAGGCGGCGGGCAAATTCAGTATCTAACAGAAAATCTTCGGTCATAAACGGGGTCATTAGCGTCTTCCTCTTACGAGCTTACGAGTGCGTTAGAAAGTTAATGTTTAGATGCTGCAAAGTTATCACACCAATTTCCAGAGTCAGATGATTTTTTCGTGAGTTAGATCAATAAACGTCAACAAAAAAAGTAAGCCCTAAGGGGTAAACCCTGTGCAACCCCGCGCCAGCACTGGCTTGACGCAGCAATTACAATGCCCTTACAAATATTGACACATTTGTGATGGCTCTCACCTTTTAAAGCTGTATGACAAGTTATCTTTTGGCCGTCGCAAAATATAAGCCGACGGAATGCAATACCGGTGCTTCAGGCATCGGATTTAGCGGTACGGATACCGACTTATGCACGATTACTTATGGCAAGGTTCGGGCCGTTCCGGGAGTCTCTCCTGGCTACGCCCTCCCGTTACAAGCCTCTCCCGCACCGCGTAGGGAGGCACCGCATTCGCGGCGGAAATAACATAACGATGAGGTTTTACATGCGTAAAATTAAAGGGTTACGTTGGTACATGATCGCACTGGTGACGCTGGGCACCGTGCTGGGTTACCTGACGCGTAATACCATAGCGGCGGCTGCGCCAACGCTGATGCAGGAACTGAATATCTCCACACAGCAGTATTCCTACATTATCGCGGCCTACTCTGCGGCTTACACCATCATGCAGCCGGTTGCGGGCTACGTTCTGGATGTTCTGGGGACGAAAATCGGCTACGCCGTCTTCGCCGTTACCTGGGCGATTTTCTGCGGCGCAACCGCGCTGGCAGGCAGCTGGGGTGGCCTGGCGCTGGCACGTGGTGCAGTCGGTGCAGCTGAAGCCGCAATGATCCCGGCTGGTCTGAAAGCCGCCTCTGAGTGGTTCCCGGCGAAAGAGCGCTCCATCGCGGTCGGCTACTTCAACGTCGGTTCTTCTATCGGTGCGATGATTGCCCCACCTCTGGTGGTTTGGGCTATCGTGATGCACAGCTGGCAGCTGGCGTTCATTATCTCGGGCGTACTGAGCTTTGCCTGGGCAATGGCCTGGCTGATTTTCTACAAGCACCCACGCGATCAGAAAAAACTGTCTGAAGAAGAACGTGAATACATCATTGGCGGCCAGGAGTCTCAGCACCAGACCAACAACGGCAAGAAAATGACCGTTTGGCAGATTCTGGGTACCCGTCAGTTCTGGGGTATCGCTCTGCCGCGCTTCCTGGCAGAACCGGCCTGGGGTACGTTTAACGCCTGGATCCCGCTGTTCATGTTCAAAGTCTACGGCTTTAACCTGAAAGAAATTGCGATGTTCGCCTGGATGCCAATGCTGTTCGCTGACCTGGGCTGTATCGTCGGCGGCTATCTGCCACCGCTGTTCCAGCGCTGGTTTGGCGTGAACCTGATTGTCTCGCGCAAAATGGTCGTGACCATGGGCGCAGTGCTGATGATTGGCCCTGGGATGATCGGCCTGTTTACCAGCCCGTACGTGGCCATCGGCCTGCTGTGCATCGGTGGATTCGCTCACCAGTCTCTGTCCGGTGCACTGATTACGCTCTCTTCTGACGTCTTCGGTCGTAACGAAGTCGCAACCGCCAACGGCCTCACCGGAATGGCGGCCTGGACAGCCAGCACCATGTTTGCCCTGGTGGTAGGTGCACTGGCGGATACCATCGGCTTTAGCCCGCTGTTCGCCGTGCTGGCCATCTTCGACCTGATGGGTGCAGTGCTTATCTGGACGGTGCTGAAAAATCAGTCCGCCGAAGAGCTGGCAAAAAGCTCTCTCGGTGGGCCCGCGACGCAAAGTTAGCGCGGTCGCTCAGTGAAAATGCCGCTCCCTGGAGCGGCTTTTTTATTGGCAAATCTGGAGGCTGACTCGCAAAAGTGGTATAACAAATTATCAGTCTTCCCCTTCCTGGAGCGCATATGGAAATCAACGAACCCCGTCGTCTTTATCAGCAACTTGCCGCTGAGCTGAAAATGCGCATTGAGCAGGGCGTTTATCTGGTAGGTGAGAAGTTACCTGCGGAACGCTATATCGCTGATGAGAAGAGCGTGAGTCGCACCGTGGTTCGTGAAGCCATCATCATGCTCGAGGTTGAAGGCTACGTCGAAGTGCGTAAAGGGTCGGGTATTCATGTGATCGCCAGCCAGCCAAAACACTCCCCGGTGCCGGATGAAGAGCTGGAATTTGCCAATTACGGTCCCTTTGAGCTGCTTCAGGCGCGTCAGCTGATTGAAAGCAACATTGCCGAGTTTGCTGCTACCCAGGTCACTAAGCAGGACATCATGAAGCTGCTGGAGATCCAGGAAAATGCGCGCAAAGAAAAATGTTTCCGCGACTCCGAGTGGGATTTGCAGTTTCACGTTCAGGTCGCACTGGCTACGCAAAACACTGCGCTGGCTGCAATTGTCGAAAAAATGTGGACTCAGCGCGTTCATAACCCGTACTGGAAAAAACTGCACGATCATATCGACTCACGCACCGTTGATAACTGGTGCGATGACCACGATCAAATTCTCAAGGCCTTGATTCGCAAAGACCCGCATGCGGCAAAACTGGCGATGTGGCAGCATCTTGAGAACACCAAGCAGATGTTGTTCAACGAAACCAGTGACGACTTCGAATTCAATGCCGACCGCTATCTTTTTGCTGATAATCCGGTGGTTCACCTCGATACTGCTACCAGTCATGCAAAATAATGACCTGATCCTCCGGCAGGCGCTTCTCCGCGCCTTCCGGCTGAAGTGGGTAAACAAACCTCTATAGTGTCAGCCTGTGTAAATACCCTCGCGTCAACTCCCCGGGTTAGCCAAAATCAACCTCGTAAGATGCAAAATCTGTGACGAACAACCTCTGGCTTTGTTACAATTGGATTCATTTTGCATTTAAGTTAGTTAGTACTTGCTTACCTAGCCGTTTAACAGGGATCAGTTCTGGCCACACAATGTGTCCGCGAGCGACCATAATGAAATCATAAAAAATGTCGCCGTGCTGTTTTGACCCGGTTGACAGGTGAGACGTTAACCGATTTCCAGGAATACTGAATGGAACTTTTGACCCAACTACTGAACGCCTTATGGGCTCAGGATTTCGAAACGCTGGCCAATCCCTCCATGGTTGGCATGCTTTATTTTGTCCTGTTTATGATTCTGTTTCTTGAGAACGGTCTGCTGCCGGCCGCGTTCCTGCCTGGCGATAGCCTGCTGGTGCTGGTGGGTGTGCTGTGCGCGAAAGGGGCAATGCAATTTCCGCAAACCGTGGTGCTGCTGACCATTGCAGCGAGTCTCGGCTGCTGGGTGAGCTATATCCAGGGACGATGGCTCGGCAATACGCGCATTGTGCAGAACTGGCTTTCGCATTTACCGGCTCACTATCACCAACGCGCGCATCACCTGTTCCACAAACACGGTCTTTCTGCGCTGTTAGTTGGGCGCTTTATTGCCTTTGTGCGCACATTACTGCCGACTATTGCCGGACTTTCCGGTCTTAACAGCGCACGTTTCCAGTTCTTCAACTGGATGAGCGGCCTGCTGTGGGTGCTGATCCTCACTACGCTGGGCTACCTGCTAGGCAAGACCCCGGTGTTCCTCAAGTACGAAGATCAACTGATGTCCTGTCTGATGATCCTGCCTGTGGTGCTGCTGGTGTTCGGTCTGGTGGGCTCGCTGGTGGTGTTGTGGAAGAAAAAGCACGGGAGCCAGGGGTAAATTATGGCCAGCCCGAACCTTACACTGCGTCGTTTATCCTGGGCCATGGCCGCGCTGATCATGTTCAGCGCCCTGCTGCTGGCGTGGGCTGCTATGCAGACACAGGACTCGACGCTGGCTATCCGCTCCGTTAATCGCGGCGCCAGCATGCCGGACGGCTTCTCCGTCTGGCATCATCTTGATGCCAACGGCATTCAGTTCAAAAGCATTACGCCAAAAGACGACGTTCTGTTGATCACCTTTGACTCCAGCGCGCAGAGCGCCGCGGCGAAAAAGGTGCTCGACCGCAGTCTGGCCCACGACTACATTATTGCCCAACAGGATGAAGACAATCAGGCTGCTGTCTGGCTGACGCGTCTGCGCGATACCTCACGCCTCGCCGGCTAAACTTCCACTATTCTGAATCTTTTCACTCACTTTGGTGATATCACCGTTTACTTACTATGCTTAAGTACGCGGAGCACCTGTCACTCGTACTCCGCATGACTCTGGAAATCGACATCCCCACAGGGAATGTCGAAAACAATGGAAGGTTCAATAATGAATTACCGCATCATTCTGGGCGTCGCCCTTTTTTCGCTAAGCACAGCAGCGTTCGCGAACTCTCCTTGCCAGGAGAAGGAACAAGATATCCAGCGCGAGATCAGTTACGCTGAAAAGCATAACAATCAGAACCGAATCAACGGGCTGAAGAAAGCGTTAAGCGAAGTGAAAGCTAACTGCTCCGACAGCAAGCTGCGTGCCGATCACCGGAAAAAGATTGCTGAGCAGAAAGATGAGATTGCCGAGCGCCGCCGCGATCTGGCGGAGGCCAAAGAGAAAGGCGATGCAGACAAAATTGCTAAACGTGAGCAAAAACTGAAAGAAGCGCAGGACGAACTGAAAGCGCTGGAATCTCGGGATTATTGAGTTAACGGAAGTCTCAACAGGAGAGAATCATGTCAAAAGATACCACGTCAGAACATTTACGAGCTGAACTGAAGTCCCTGGCGGATACCCTGGAAGAAGTGCTGAGTTCTTCGGGCGATAAGTCGAAAGAAGAGTTGAGCAAGCTGCGCAGCAAGGCACAGCAGGCTTTAGAAGAGAGCCGCTATCGTCTGGGTGAAACCGGTGATGCGCTGGCGAAACAGACCCGTGAAGCCGCCGCCCGCGCCGATGAATACGTGCGCGACAATCCGTGGGCAGGCGTGGGTATCGGTGCCGCAGTCGGCGTCGTTATCGGCATGCTGCTTACGCGACGTTAATTATGGACGATTCACGGCAACCACACGGCCCCGCTAAAAACGTTCTTGGTATCGGACAGCGGATTTTGACCACCCTCGTTGGCATTGCGGAGACGCGCGTCCGGCTGGCGGTGGTCGAACTGGAAGAGGAGAAAGCAAACCTCTTCCAGCTGCTGCTGATGCTGGGGTTGACCATGCTCTTCGCCGCCTTTGGTCTTATGAGCCTGATGGTATTGATTATCTGGGCTATCGACCCGCAGTACCGCCTAAATGCGATGATCGCAACGACCGTGGTGCTGCTGCTTGGTGCCCTGATTGGTGCAATCTGGACGATGCGCAAAGTGCGCCACTCAACCTTATTGCGCCATACCCGTAAGGAACTGGCCAACGATCGGTCCCTGCTGGAGGATGACAAGTCGTGAGCAGTCATTCAGAACGTCAGCGGCATAAGGCCTTCTTGCTGAGTCAGATCCAGCAGCAAAGGCTGGATCTGTCAGCCAGCAGCCGGGACTGGCTGGAGGTCACGCACGCGTACGATCGCGGATGGAATACCTTCCTCAACCTGCGCGGCTGGGCGTTAGTAGGAAGCAGCATTTTGGCGGTGCGGGCAGTCCGTCATCCGAATTTGCTGATCCGCTGGGCGCGCCGTGGTCTGGGTATCTGGAGCGCCTGGAGACTGGTTAAGACCACCATTAACCAGCAGCAATTGCGTAAATTCGACGCGCGTTGACGTGACAATCTGCTCCATCTGATAAAGCGCCTGAGGGCGCTTTATTTATTTCTGCCCCGCCCTTTCCCGCTGCGCTTACTCAATATCTTTGATGAAGATTGACAGTTTTCCTTGCTAACAATTGTCATTCGCCCCGTTTATGATTCTCTCCATCGACAGCAACACCGCGGCATCCGCCCGATTTTGCACACTAAACCGTATTTACAGCCCACGTGGTTCCCTGGAGAGTAAGATGAAAAAATTAGAAGATGTTGGTGTACTGGTAGCGCGCGTTCTGATGCCAATCCTGTTTATTACCGCAGGTTGGGGCAAAATCGGCGGCTACGCAGGTACCCAGCAGTACATGGAAGCGATGGGTGTCCCAGGGTTCCTGCTGCCGCTGACCATTTTGCTTGAACTGGGTGGTGGTCTGGCAATTCTGTTCGGTTTCCTGACCCGTACCACGGCGCTGTTCACCGCTGGCTTTACGCTGCTGACCGCGTTCCTGTTCCACAGCAACTTTGCGGAAGGGATGAACTCTCTGATGTTCATGAAAAACTTGACCATCTCTGGCGGCTACCTGCTGCTGGCAATCACCGGTCCGGGTGCGTTCAGTATTGACCGCGTCCTGAATAAGAAGTGGTAAGCACGCTATACTGAAATAAAAAGGCGAGGAGATATCTCCTCGCTTTTGCTATCTGAGGAGGAATAGATGGGACAACTCGTTGACGGCGTCTGGCAGGACATCTGGTATGACACCAAATCCACCGGAGGGCGATTCAAACGTTCCGCTTCCGCCTTCCGCAACTGGCTGACGGCCGATGGTGCGCCCGGCCCCAGCGGTGAAGGCGGATTTGCTGCCGAGAAAGACCGCTACCACCTGTACGTTTCGCTGGCCTGCCCCTGGGCACACCGCACGCTGATCGTGCGCGCGCTCAAAGGACTGGAATCGTTAATTCCCGTTTCTGCCGTCCATCCGCTGATGCTGGAAAACGGCTGGACCTTTGGGGATGATTTCCCGGCGGCGACCGGCGACACGCTGTATCACCACGATTTCCTTTATCAACTGTATCTGCAGGCCGATCCGCATTACACCGGACGCGTGACCGTCCCGGTATTATGGGATAAGAAAAATCAGACCATCGTCAGCAATGAATCAGCGGAAATCATTCGCATGCTGAATACGGCCTTTGATGCCCACGGGGCGCGGGCCGGTGATTTTTATCCTCCCGCACTGCGCGAAAAAATTGACGACCTGAACAGCTGGATCTACGACAACGTCAATAACGGTGTCTATAAAGCCGGGTTTGCCACCAGCCAGGAAGCGTACGACGAGGCGGTAACGAAGGTATTTGAATCGCTGGAACGCCTGGAACAAATTCTGGGGCAGCATCGCTATCTGACCGGCGACCAACTGACCGAAGCCGATCTGCGTTTGTGGACTACGCTGGTGCGCTTTGACCCGGTTTATGTCACCCACTTCAAGTGTGATAAGCACCGGATCAGCGATTATCTCAATCTGTATGGCTTCCTGCGCGACATCTATCAGATGCCGGGCATCGCCGAAACCGTCAATTTTGATCATATTCGCCATCACTATTATCGCAGCCATAAGACGATCAACCCGACGGGCATTATCTCTATTGGCCCGTGGCAGGATCTGAACGAACCTCACGGACGCGACGTCCGCTTCCGCTAAGCCTTCAGGGCGCTTTCTGGCGCCCTTTACCCTCCTTTTATTCCCGTCTATGCTTCTAGAAAACAAGCGATTAATTGCTACTGAGGCGGCAAAAAATGGACTGGTATCTACACGTACTGAAAAATTATGTTGGGTTTAAGGGGCGCGCGCGGCGCAAAGAGTTCTGGATGTTTACGCTGGTGAACTTCATCCTGATTTGCGTCCTGAGCCTGATCGATAAAATGCTGGGTTGGGAGCGCGCTGGCGGAGAAGGCATTCTCACCACAATTTATGGCGTACTGGTGTTTCTGCCCTGGTGGGCGGTGCTGTTTCGTCGCCTGCACGATACCGACCGTTCAGCATGGTGGCTGCTGCTGGTGCTGATCCCGGTGCTCGGCTGGCTGATAATCTTGCTCTTCAACTGCCAGCGCGGCACGGAAGGTGAGAACCGTTTCGGGCCGGATCCGTTGCTGAAAGGCTGAGGAATCGCCCGGCGGCGCTACCGCTTGCCGGGCCTACAAACTGCACACCGCATTATCGTTGGGTGAACAGCTTCTGGATCTCGCGCAGACACCAGGATTTGGCCTCGCCCATGCTGTCGCGACGCCACGCCATAATGATGTCCACTTCACTGGTGTACTCCGGGCTAACCACCCGCAACCGCCCTTCAGCAATGTCTTTTTCCACAAACGGATATGGCATGGTCGCCACGCCCAGCCCGGCCAGCAGCGCCTGACGTTTGTCTTCCAGGGTGCTGACGGTGAGGCGCGGCTGTTTGTCGAGCAGCTGTACAGTTAATACCGGACGCTCGCGGGCCGTATCAGCCACCGCTACCCCGCGATACTTCACGCGGGTGACTTCGGACAGCGGCTCAGGCTCCTGGTGAATCGGGTGATCCGGGGCCGCCACGTACACGTTCATCACTTTATACAGCTTGCGGGAGTTGATCTCGGACGAGGATCGAAAGTGCATGTCCGGGGCAATCACGATATCTGCCCTGCCCTGCTCCAGACGTTCCCACGCCCCGGCCAGCACTTCAGTGATGATCGACAGCTGAGTGTTGGCCTTATCCGCCAGCCTGTCCACCAGCGGGTAGAGCGCCGAGGTGGGGACCAGTGCTTCAGTGACCAGCGTCAGGTGGGTTTCCCAGCCGCGCGCCAGTGCTTCGGCATCGGTGGTCAGCTTATCTGCCGCTTCCAGCAGCACGCGGCCACGTTCAAGCAGCATCCGGCCTACATTAGTGAATTTTGTTCGATGACCGGAGCGGTCAAACAGCACCACATCCAGCTCTTCTTCCAGCTTCTGCATGGTGTAGCTGAGGGCCGATGGCACGCGCCCCAGTTCATCCGCCGCGGCGGCAAAGCTGCCCCGCCGGTCAATTGCGTCCATAACCCGTAGTGCTTCAAGGGTCAATGCTCTCTCTTTAGCCATGGCGTTCTCATTCAGGAAATTTGAACATACCGGGCAGAATATCTGGCTAACAATGCAGCGTCCATACCTTTACCATTGTTTTAGTGTAAAGAGAGGTCAAGAATTATGATTACGACAAGAACAGCTAAACAGTGCGGACAAGCCGATTTCGGCTGGCTGCAGGCCCGCTACACCTTTTCCTTTGGCCACTACTTTGACCCGAAGCTGTTGGGCTATGCCTCTTTGCGCGTGTTAAATCAGGAGGTGCTTGCACCTGGTGCCTCCTTCCAGCCGCGCACCTATCCGAAAGTGGATATCCTGAATCTGATTCTTGAAGGCGAAGCCGAGTACCGCGACAGCGAAGGCAACCATGTGCAGGCGAAAGCGGGCGAAGCCTTGCTGATCGCCACCCAGCCAGGTATTAGCTATAGCGAGCATAATCTCAGCAAAGATAAAACCCTGACCCGCCTGCAGCTGTGGCTGGATGCCTGCCCGGAGCGGGAAAACCCGCCGGTGCAAAAGATTGATTTACTCGGGGATAAGCAGCAGTTGCTGGCCTCGCCGGATGCCAGCACGAACAGTTTGCAGCTGCGCCAGCAGGTGTGGCTGCACCATATCGAACTGGATAAAGGCGAGCGTTTGAGCTTCCAGCTTCACGGACCGCGCGCCTACCTGCAATCCATCCATGGGACGGTGCATGCGTTAACCACTGCGGAAGAAAAAGAGGCGCTGACCTGCGGTGACGGGGCGTTTATCCGCGATGAGGCGAATATCACCCTGGTGGCCGACACGCCGCTGCGTGCGCTGTTGATTGATTTACCGGTGTAACATCTCCCTCTCTTCGCACGAAGAGAGGGACTTCTATCAGTTGGCCAGCGCTTCAGCCATATCAGATTTAACCTGCGTACGCTGCTCGGGTGTCAGCACTCGGCTCACATCAAAGTAGTACTTCACGCGGTAATAGCGCGTTTGCTCTTCAATCTTGCTGAACGCCGCCAGCTGATTTTTAACCGTGCTTTCATCCCATTTACCGCTATGGAACATATCCATCAGCGCACCGTCTTTGACGCCGGTCATCGGGATCTTGCTGACGTTATCGGCCAGCTGCTGGTGCAGACTTTCAATTTTCTTCACCTGCTCAGGGCTCAGTTTCAGGTGTTGTACCAGCGGATCCTGCGCCGGAGACGGGGCGGCCTCTACATTGGCTGCCTGCGCCGTAAAACTGCACACCACCAGGGCGGCAGCAGCCAGAGCAATACGGGTCATTTTCATCATCTTAATGTCCTTCTCAATACTGTTTAGGGGGGACAGCAGGCTCATTGTTTTTCAAGAACGGATGATCATCTGTAAATAATTATATAAACAATTTTGTATGTTGAGCGGGCAAAAAAAAGCCCCCTTGCAGGAAGGGGGCGGAGTAAGGATCAGGCTTAAAGCGCGTGAGTGAACGTCCGGGATATCACATCCTGCTGCTGCTCGCGCGTGAGCGCATTAAAGCGCACCGCATAGCCCGAGACGCGGATCGTCAGGTTCGGGTAGTTTTCTGGATTTTCAATCGCATCCATCAGCATTTCCCGGTTCATCACGTTGACGTTCAGATGCTGCCCCCCTTCGATCGACGCTTCGTGATGGAAATAGCCGTCCAGCAGCCCCACCAGATTGGTTTTGCGGATCCCTTCGTCTTTGCCCAGCGCCTGCGGCACGATGGAGAACGTATACGAAATACCGTCTTTGGCGTAGGTGAACGGCAGCTTCGCCACCGAGGTCAACGAGGCCACCGCGCCTTTGCGGTCGCGGCCGTGCATCGGGTTGGCCCCCGGCGCAAACGGCGTGCCGCCGCGACGACCGTCAGGCGTGTTCCCGGTCTTCTGGCCGTACACCACGTTCGAGGTAATGGTCAGAATCGACTGAGTCGGCACGGCGTTGCGATAGGTTGGCAGCGCCTGAATCTTCTTCATAAAGCGCTCAACCAGGTCGCAGGCAATGCTGTCGACGCGATCGTCGTTGTTGCCGTACTGCGGGTACTCGCCTTCAATCACGAAATCAACCGCCAGGCCCGTATGGTCGCGCACCGGTTTAACGGTGGCGTATTTAATGGCCGACAGGGAATCCGCTGCCACAGAAAGACCGGCCATTCCGCAGGCCATGGTGCGATGGACATCCCGGTCGTGCAACGCCATTAGCGAGGCTTCGTAGCTGTATTTGTCGTGCATGTAGTGGATCAGGTTCAGCGCGCTCACGTACTGCACCGCCAGCCAGTCCATAAAGTGATCGAGACTCGCCATAACGGTGTCGTAGTTCAGCACATCGTCCAGCAGCGGTTCGGTTTTCGGCCCGACCTGGATTTTGAGCTTCTCGTCCACCCCGCCATTGATTGCGTACAGCAGCGTTTTCGCCAGGTTGGCACGCGCACCAAAGAACTGCATCTGCTTGCCGATCACCATCGGGCTGACGCAGCAGGCAATCGCATAGTCGTCACTGTCAAAATCAACCCGCATCAGATCGTCATTTTCGTACTGCAGCGACGAAGTGGCGATCGACATCTCTGCGGCGTATTTCTTAAAGGCGATCGGCAGTTGTTCAGACCACAGAATGGTCAGGTTCGGCTCCGGTGCCGGCCCCATGGTGTGGAGCGTATGCAGATAACGGAACGACGACTTGCTCACCAGGGTACGGCCATCGAGCCCCATCCCGCCGATCACTTCCGTCGCCCAGATCGGATCCCCGGAGAACAGAGTGTCGAACTCCGGCGTACGCAGGAAGCGCACCATGCGGATCTTCATGATGAAATGGTCGATCAGCTCCTGGGCCTGGATCTCGTTCAGACGCCCGGCCTGCATATCGCGCTCAATATAAATATCGAGGAAGGTCGCCGTGCGCCCCAGCGACATCGCTCCGCCGTTTTGCGATTTCACCGCTGCCAGATAGGCGAAATAGAGCCATTGCACCGCTTCCTGGGCATTCATCGCCGGGCGGGAAATATCGCATCCGTAGCTCGCCGCCATCTGCTGGATCTGCATCAGCGCGCGTTTATGTTCCGATAACTCTTCGCGCAGGCGGATCGTCGCCTCCAGATCCACCCCGCGTTCCATATTGAGCTGTAAGTCGGCGAACTGCTGCTCGCGCTCGCGCACCAGATAACTGATGCCGTACAGCGCCACGCGGCGATAGTCGCCAATAATACGCCCACGACCGTAACCGTCCGGCAAGCCGGTGAGCACACCCGATTTACGGCAGCGCATCATCTCCGGTGAATAGACGTCGAATACGCCCTGATTATGGGTTTTTCGCAGATGCGTGAACGTGTATTCGAACTGCGGATCCATTTCACGCCCGTAGGCTTCGAACGAGCTGCGGATCATGTTGATCCCGCCGTAGGGGTGCAGCGCGCGCTTGAGCATTTTATCCGTTTGCAGCCCCACCACCGTTTCGAGATCCTGGTCGATATAGCCCGGCCCGTGGGCGGTAATGGTGGTTGCTACGTTGAGGTCAAAATCGACCGGGGCGTGGGTGGCATTTTCCTGACGAATGCCCTGCATCACCTTCTGCCACAGCGCCGTCGTAGCAGGCGTGGCCTGTGCCAGGAAGGATTCATCACCTTCGTACGGGGTGTAGTTGTGCTGAATAAAATCACGCACGTTAATGCTGTCCTGCCAGTCGTTGCCGCGAAAGCCGGCCCACGCATCGCTGTAAGGGGCAACGCGGGTATCCATTGTTACTTTCATGATGTTCTCTCTGTATCAGGCATACGTCGCAGCCAGACTCACCTTTCCGAGACGGAGGGCATCCAGCGCGATCATTTTTTCTTCGTTGGTGGGGATCACCGCGCAGACGGCGCGGGAGGCAGCGGCGGTGATCACCCGTTCGCCTTCACTGTTTGGCAGGGCATTGCGAACAGGATCCAGTTCGATGCCGAACACCCGCAGACGATCTGTCACCAGCTGGCGGATCAGCACCGAGTTCTCACCGATGCCGCCGGTAAAGACAATGCTGTCCAGACGATGCAGGGAGGCCGCGTGCCCGGCGATGTGTCGCGCGATACGCTGCACGAAGGTCTCGATGGCGAGACGCGCGCGCGCATGTCCGTTGTGCCAGGCTTTTTCCAGCGTGCGCAGGTCGGACGACAGGCCGGAGAGCCCGAGCAAGCCGGACTCTTTGTTAACCACACGGGTGAGTTCCTCAAGTGATTGTCCGGTTTGCTCGGCAATCCACGCCATCGCGCCAAAATCAACATCGCCGCAGCGGGTGCCCATCACCAGCCCTTCCAGCGGGGTCATACCCATCGACGTATCCACGCTCTGACCATTACGCACGGCGCAGATCGACGCCCCGTTACCGAGGTGAGCAATCACCAGCCCGCTGTCGTCCTGGGGCAGATCCAGCAGCGCATACGCCTGCCGGGCAACGTAGCGGTGCGACGTGCCGTGAAAACCGTAGCGGCGCACCCCCAGTTCTTCGAAATAGCGGTACGGGAGCCCGTACAGATAGGCCTGTGGCGGCAGCGTCTGGTGGAAACTGGTGTCGAACACCGCCACCTGCTGCACGCCCGGGAAAAGATGCTGTGCCGCTTCCACGCCGCTGAGATTGGCATAGTTGTGCAGTGGCGCCAGCGGAGACACCTGACGGATCTGGTCAAGCACCGCCTCAGTGATGAGGGTAGACTCGCGAAAGAGACTGCCACCGTGGGCAATGCGGTGGCCGATTAAGGCCACGCTGCTCATCAAGTCGCGCTTTTCCAGCGCCAGGGCGATGGCTGCCAGCGCCCCTTCGTAGTCCTTGCGAGCCAGGCTGACTGGCTCGCCCCCATTCACGGATATAAAGGCGTTGTCGGTGTTCACGCCGTCTGCCAGGCCCGTTACCAGCGCGTCACAGTTTGCTGCATCGAGCACCGAGAACTTAACAGAGGACGATCCACAGTTAATGACCAATACAACCGGAAATTCATTCATCTCTTTACTCCGCTCTTCCTGAGCTTAAATCAGAACAGTTTGTAGGCGATATTCAGAATGGTCAGCAGACCAATCACGGTGACAAAGATGTTCTCAGTTCTGCCTCTGAACTTCGCCAGCGCAGGGACTTTACGGATGGCGAACATCGGCAGCAGGCACAGCAGGGAGGCGATAATCGGCGCACCCATGGCTTCGATAAGATCGAGAATGTTCGGGTTGGCATACGCCACCACCCAGGTTGATCCCATGATGAAGATCATGCTGATGGTGTTCAGTTTGCTGACGGAGACTTTCTTCTTGTCACCTTTGTAGCCGAACTTCAGGACCAGGCCGTTCAGCCCTTCCAGGGTGCCCAGATAGTGGCCGAAGAAGGATTTGAAAATAGCGACCAGCGCGATGATCGAGGCGCCATATTCCAGCACGGTGGCAAAGGTCGATTTTGAACCCGACATGGAAGCAAAGTGGTTTGCCAGGTAAGAGAGCACCGGAATGTTCTGGGCTTTGGCTTCCGCCATGTTCTGCGGAGAGAGCGTAAACAGGCAGCTAAAGGCGAAGAACATCACTACGGCCACCATCAGCATGCTGGCGCGGCCGATGATTTTGGAACATTTCTGCTCGGTGTACTCTTTACCAAACTCCCCTTCGTACTCTTCACGCTTCGATACCACAAACGAGGAGACAATAGGCGAGAAGTTAAAGGAGAAGACCATGATCGAAATCCCCAGCCAGACGGTGACCAGAATGCCGTCGTGCCCGGTAAAGGAGAGGTCGCTCAGGCTCGCCTGGTCGATAACGGCAGAGTTCCAGTAAGGGATCAGTGACAGGGAGATCAGTACCAGGCTGGCAATGAACGGGAACACCAGCCAGCTCATCACTTTCACCATCAGGTCTTTACCAAACCAGATAACGAATGCCATCAGCAGCAGCAGGAACAGCGCCACAAAGCCACGGTTCAGGGCTGGCATCTGGAGCTGGTTTTCCCAGAAGGTCATAAAGGTGTTGGTAATGGTGACGCCGTAAATCCACAGCAGCGGGCAAATCGCAAAGAAATAGAGGAAGGTGATCACCACCCCGCCGGTTTTGCCGAAGTGCTCTTCAACCGTCTCGGTGATGTTACCGGATGGGTTGCTGCCGGAGAGACACAAACGCGCCAGCGCACGGTGGCAGTAGAAGGCGATCGGGAAGGCCAACACCAGCATCAGTAAAATAGGGATCAGCCCGCCAAAACCGGCGCGAATAGGGAAGAATAAAACCCCGGCACCAATCGCCGTACCAAATAATCCGAGTGTCCAGGTGGTGTCAGATTTTCGCCAGGACGATGCTTTTGTCTGGCCAATGATAATGCTTTCAGTATTGCTCATAGGAGATCCTTTTATGCGTCAACTAAGCCAGTAATATGTGAAACGCGGGAGAGATCGATATTGCCGCCGGAAATAATGCTTACCGTTTTCCGGCCCTGAATATAGTGGTCAAGTTTGCCGCTTAATAGCGCCGCCGTTGCCAGCGCGCCTGCGCCTTCGGTAACCACTTTATTTCGCTGAATCAGGGCAACCATGCTGTTGCGAATATCGTCTTCGCTGACCAGCACGATGTCGTCCACTAGTTCACGCACAATTTCGAAGGTTAATTTACCCGGGCGAGAGACATCGCAGCCATCGGCTAATGTCCCGGTAGTGCGGTGATTTATTATTTCCCCGGCATAATACGAGGCCGCCATGCCGTGAACATTTTCAGCCTGCACGCCGATAATATTGATAGTGGGGTTAATCGATTTAATCGCCGTGGCAATACCGGCAATTAACCCGCCACCGCCAATCGGCACAATCACGTTATCCACGTCGTACAGGTCTTCCAGAATTTCCAGACCAATGGTTCCCTGCCCGGCGATGACTAACGCATCGTCATAGGGCGGGATAAAAATACGGCCTTCCATCTCAACGATTTCGCTGACTTTGGCGATCGTGTCGTTGAAGTTCTCGCCGTGGAGTACCACCTCTGCCGAGTAGTCACGAGTGGCGGCAACTTTGGATTTTGGCGCGCCGGTCGGCATTACCACTTTGCCGTCGATACCCAGCATCGCGCAGGAGAGCGATACGCCCTGTGCGTGGTTACCCGCCGAACAGGCCACCACGCCTTTACGTCTTTCGGCATCGGTCAGTGAGCTTAATTTATTGAATGCACCGCGAATTTTAAAAGAGCCGGTACGCTGCATATTTTCAAACTTGAGGTATATTTCACCTTTACAGCGTTCGCTTAAATAATTAGAGCGCGGCATGCCGGTTTTATATATTTTACCCGCCAGTCGCTGGCGTGCAGCCTGAATATCTTCAATCGTTACCGGAAGGTCATAAGTAATGTGCATATAATCCTCTTTATAATCATTTATGTTCTGTAGGCAAAGTTCGGCCGCCGGCGAATCATCAATATTCGCCTGATGGGTATATCTTTATCGTTCGTTTATTTATTCCGCTATTTCGGCTTGTTTTCGCCTTACGCTATTTTGCGCAGAATATTGCTTCGCGAGTTCGACTAATACCGAAGCGGATTTTTTAATTCGGTAATTTTTTGACCATACTGCCGCGTAGCGCGCGACGGGTAATTTCTCTTCGACCGGCAGTACCACAAATTGATCCGAACCGAATGGCGCGATCATGTCACGCGGGATCACGGTGAGATAATCGGCGTTAAGCACCAGGTTATAGATAGTGACCACGGAGTCGGTCTGGACAATGTTTTCAATGCTGATGTGGTTGTTCTGAAGCGTGGTGAGCAGTTCTTTGTAATAGCCCATATCGGTTTGCGGCATCACCCACTGCTCATGGGTGAGCGATGCCAGGGTCGTCGGGCCGGTGCTCGTTCGTGAACGGTTTGCCACCAGCACAAACTCGGATTCAAACAGCGGCTCGACGTGCAGATCCTGCAGCAGCATTTCATCACTCAGCGTGCCGATAGCAAAATCCAGTCTGCCGTCGCGGATCGCAGGCAGGAAGGAGGAGAGCTGCGCTTCAAACATCGATACGCGCGCTTTCGGGAACACTTCCTTGAACTTCTTGATCATGCTGGAGAGAAAAGTAAAGCCAATCAGCGACGGGTAGCCGAACGACACATCGATGACGGTGCTGAAGCTCAGCGTGCTCATTTCACTGACCATGTTCTTCATTTCGCGGGTGATGGATTCGGAGTACGCGAGCAAGGTCTGTCCGGCACTGGTCAGCTTCACACCGGTGTTCTTGCGCACGATCAGCTCAACGCCGAAGTAGGATTCGATATCGTTGATGATTTTGCTGACCGCCGGCTGCGTCAGACCCAGCTGTCTGGCAGCAGACCCGATGGATCCGCTTTTAATGACTTCCTGAAATACGACCAGGTGCTGCGTCTTCGGTAGAATAATAGTGTTCATCATATTCTGCGCTTATTTCCTTATCCCGATACAGAATTCTACCCATTATTGATAACGAGGGTATGTGCTGTTACTCACAAATTACTTTTCCTTTTATATTGCACGGCGAAAAACAACCATATTAACCGTTAAAAAACAATAACTTAAAATTTATCCATCACAGTTTTGCCTGATATCGATCAACAAAAACCGGCGAGATGAATTTATTTTATGGCGATAACTACGTGGGAATACAGACAATTTAACAAGCCGATAAAGGTGATATTTCAGGCAATTAAAGACTAATAAATAGCCGTTAAACTAATTAAAAAAATATGTAAATTATCAAATAAATGAATAAATAAACGCGTACGTTGGAATAAAGAGTGGTGTGCATCACATCATTCACAAGGTGAATGTAATGAACATCAATATCTGGTTAATGAATAACAAAGTTCGTCACGTACAAGCAACAAACGCAACATTAACCCAACACTGAAAAATGGCAATTTTATAGCGCGTAATTTTGTGATGCAGACCACTCACATTTGATACGTGGCACTGTTTTACCAAAAAGCAGTGAAATGTGCTTATTGTCGCAAATATGAGAATTGGTTCATCTACCAGGGGAGTGTCAGAAAGCAAAAAACCCGCCGAAGCGGGTTTCTCTTGAAGAGGTGAAGCTGACCGATAAGCCGGGTTCTGTCGTTGGACAGTCATTCATCTAGGCCAGCAATCGCTCACTGGCTCAAGCAGCCTACCCGGGTTCAGTACGGGCCGTACCTTGTGAACCCCTATTTGGCCTTGCTCCGGGTGGAGTTTACCGTGCCACGGACTGTTACCAGCCGCGCGGTGCGCTCTTACCGCACCCTTTCACCCTTACCTGATCCCACTTACGTGGGCCATCGGCGGTTTGCTCTCTGTTGCACTGGTCGTGGGTTTCCCCCCCAGGCGTTACCTGGCACCCTGCCCTATGGAGCCCGGACTTTCCTCCCCTCCGCCCGTCTCCCCCGAAAGGGACGACGACGAAGCGGCGACTGTCTGGTCAGCTTCGGCGCGCAGTATAGAGGGTTTAGCCGCTGCTGTCACCCTTCCGTGCGCATCCCCACCTGTAGGGTGGCGGCAATATTGCGTGAGGCGCGATAAATATTGTCAAACGCGCCACGGAAAGCCTCTTCAAGGGTGCTGATCCGGGTCAGAACGCTGAATACGGCGTCGATGCCATACTGATGCACGATGCCCACGTCGTTGGTCAGACTGCCTGCAATACCAATCACCGGCTTATGGTACTTTTTGGCGACACTCGCCACGCCCACCGGGACTTTGCCATGAATACTTTGACTGTCCAGGCGCCCTTCCCCGGTAACGACCCAGGTACAGTCATGAATATGTTCTTCGAGGTTGAGGGCCTGGGTGACAATTTCGATGCCGCTTTTCAGCTCTGCACCGAGGAAGGCCATCAGTGCCGCGCCCATGCCGCCTGCAGCGCCCGCACCGGGCACATTTTTGACGTCGATGTGCAGCGAAGCGTTAATCACATCGGCGAAGTGACCGAGATTGGTGTCGAGCTCGACGATAATCGCTTCAGTGGCCCCTTTCTGCGGGCCAAAGATCCGGGATGCACCCTGCTCGCCGACCAGCGGATTGCTGACGTCGCAGGCCACCCGGATGGCGCAGGATTTGAGGCGCGGATCGAGCGCCGAAATATCAATGTTGTTCAGTGCGATCAGGCTACCGCCGCCATGGCCGATCTCGGTGCCATTGGCATCGGTCAGCTTTGCGCCGAGGGCTTGCACCATACCGGCACCGCCGTCGTTGGTGGCGCTACCGCCAATACCAATAATGATGTTGCGCGCACCTTTATCAAGCGCAGCAAGGATCAGCTCCCCGGTCCCGCGGGAGGTGGTAATGAGAGGGTCGCGCTGCGCCGGAGGCACTAACACCAGTCCGCTCGCCGCGGCCATCTCAATAAATGCCGTGACGCCATCGCCGGAAATTCCCCAGCAGGCATCGACTTTCTCTCCCAGCGGCCCGGTCACTACAGCGTGTTGTACCGTACCCTGAGTGGCGGCAATCATCGCTTCAACCGTTCCTTCTCCGCCATCTGCAACGGGAACAGAAACATACTCTGCATCAGGAAAGATTTCCCGAAAGCCTTTTTCTATCGCCTGCGCTACCTCGGTGGCAGAGAGGCTTTCTTTATAAGAGTCAGGGGCGATTACGATTTTCATAGTTGTAGCCTGTTACCGCTTGAAGCAAAAATAGCGGGCGCGTTCCCGCGCCCGTCTTTGTTAGCGAGAGATTTCGACCTTCGCCAGTTTTTCGTAATAGCATGCGATGGCGCTGTGGTCGTCGTTGCCATGACCGTCAGCACGCAGTGCCTGCATCATTTCCATTACTGCAGCGGTCAGCGGCAGCTGCGCGCCGACGCCGTGAGAGGTGTCCAGGGCGTTCGCCAGATCCTTGATGTGCAAATCAATGCGGAAGCCCGGCTTGAAGTTACGATCCATGACCATTGGCGCTTTGGCATCCAGCACGGTGCTGCCAGCCAGGCCACCACGGATTGCCTGATACACCAGATCCGGGTTAACACCCGCTTTGGTCGCCAGGGTCAGCGCTTCGGACATCGCGGCAATGTTCAGGGCCACAATCACCTGGTTTGCCAGCTTGGTAACGTTACCTGCACCAATATCACCGGTGTGAACCACCGAACCGGCCATCGCTTTCAGCAGGTCGTAATATTGGTCGAAAATCGCTTTATCGCCGCCCACCATCACAGACAGGGTGCCATCGATAGCTTTTGGCTCGCCGCCGCTGACCGGCGCATCCAGCATGTCGATGCCTTTCGCTTTCAGCGCTTCGCTGATTTCACGGCTCGCCAGCGGTGCGATGGAGCTCATGTCGATAACCACCGTGCCCGGCTTGGCGCCGTCGATGATGCCGTTCTCACCCAGCGCCACGTCTTTCACGTGTGGGGAGTTTGGCAGCATGGTGATGATCACATCACACTGCTCGGCAATGCCTTTTGCCGTGGTCGCAGTCTCGGCACCTGCCGCGATAAGCTCGGCCACCACTTCAGGATTGCGGTCAGAAACCACCAGTGAGTAACCTGCTTTAATGAGGTTTTTACTCATTGGTTTACCCATGATACCCAGGCCAATAAAACCAACTTTCAGTGTCATAATTGCGTCTCTCTCTATTCAGTGGTGGTTATTTTTTAAAGGAATCAGCTAACTTCTGGGTCGCGGAGCGGAACACGCCGAGATCGCTGCCGACGGCAACAAAGGTCGCGCCCCATTCCAGATAGCGGCGGGCATCGGCCTCAACCGGGGCCAGGATGCCGCACGGTTTGCCGTTTGCTTTGGCGCGGGCAAAGATGTGCTGAATGGCGCGCTGCACTTCCGGGTGGTTGGCATTGCCGAGGTGACCAAAGGCTGCCGCCAGGTCGCTTGGGCCGACGAAGATGCCGTCCACGCCGTCAGTGGCGGCGATGGCATCAACATTGTCCACACCCTGCTGGCTTTCAATCTGCACCAGGATGGTGATGTTCTTGTTCGACTGCACGAGGTAGTCCGGCACGGTGCCAAACATATTGGCGCGATGCGAAACCGACACCCCACGGATCCCTTCCGGCGGATAGCGGGTAGACGCGACAGCCTGTACCGCCTCTTCCACGTTTTCCACAAACGGGATCAGGAAGTTGTAGAAGCCGATATCCAGAAGGCGCTTGATGATCACCGGCTCATTAGTCGGGATGCGAACCACTGGCGCGCTGTTGCTGCCTTTCAGCGCCATCAGCTGCGGGATAAACGTGGTGACGTCGTTCGGAGCATGTTCACCGTCCAGCACCAGCCAGTCAAAACCTGCCAGCCCCAGCACTTCGGTGCTGATTGGGCTTGCCAGTGCGGACCAGCAGCCGATCTGAATCTGATTTGCCGCGAGGGCCGCTTTAAATTTGTTCGGGAAAATATCGTTACTCATCGTTTATACCTTTGCTTATTTCTGCAATTCCATACGTTTGATGTCGCCCACTACGAACAGGTAGCAGAACATCGCCATCAGTGCTGAACACCCTACGAATACCAGCGCCGCGTTGAACGAGTGCAGTTCGCTGACCAGATAGCCAATCACCAACGGCGTGACGATTGACGCTACGTTGCCAAAGACGTTAAACACCCCGCCGCACAGACCGACGATCTCTTTTGGCGCAGTATCAGAAATTACCGGCCAGCCCAGCGCACCAAAACCTTTACCGAAGAATGCCAGTGCCATCAACGCCACCACCAGCGCAGTGTTGTTGGTGTAGTTACACAGAATAATGGTGGATGCCAGCAGCATACCGACCACAATCGGCAGCTTACGCGCCAGGGTAATCGACTTGCCTTTCTTGATCAGATGGTCGGAGAAGACGCCACCCAACACGCCACCGGCAAAACCACAGAGCGCCGGAATAGAAGCCACCAGACCCACTTTCAGAATCGACATGCCTTTTTCCTGCACCAAATAAATCGGGAACCAGGTGAGGAAGAACCAGGTGATGGTGTTGATAAAATATTGCCCGAAAAACACGCCCAGCATCATGCGGTTCGACAGTAATTGCTTGATGTAGTGCAGTTTAGGACCGCTTGCCGCTTTGTCGCCCGGCTTTTTATGGTCCATGTCGACAACCGCGCCACCGTCTTTAATGAACTGCAACTCCTCGGCAGTCATACGTGGGTGATCGGTTGGGTTATGGATTAACTTCACCCACAGACCGGTCAGTACAAAACCAATCACGCCCATTACGGTAAAGACATGTTCCCAACCCCAGGCAAAGGTCAGCCAGCCGAGCAGCGGAGAGAACAGCGCCAGTGAGAAGTACTGTGCGGAGTTAAAAATCGCTGATGCGGTGCCGCGCTCTTTGGTCGGGAACCAGGCCGCCACAATACGGGCGTTGGCCGGGAACGACGGTGCTTCAGAGAAGCCCAGCATAAAGCGCATAAAGAACATCGAGATACCAGCCCAGGCCAGCGGCACGAAATCGACGAAGCCCTGCAGGAAGGTAAACAGCGACCAGAAGAACAGGCTGTAGGTATAGACCTTTTTCGATCCAAACTTATCCAGCAGCCAGCCGCCGGGGATCTGCATCAGCAGGTAGGCCCAGCCGAAGGCGGAGAAGATGTATCCCATCTCCACCGCGCTTAACTGCAGCTCCTCGGCCACTGCGGTACCGGCAATAGAGAGCGTCGCGCGGTCAGCGTAATTGACCGCCGTAACAATAAAGATAATTAACAGAATCAGGTAGCGGGTGGGAGCACCCTTTTTTGCACTCACGGTAGTATCCAGCAACATTTTTATTTCCTCTGGCACATCGGTGTCGTTATTTTTATTATTTTAAGAAAGAGGCGTTCCTGATTATTTATTGATAGCAGGCAATATCAGGTAATTAACCAGACGCATTGAAATCGTTATTGAGTATAATCAACTGCCCTACCCTCCGCACTGTCGCATTGCTCAATTTTAGACGGGTGCAACAATAATATTTTGAGCATATGCACAACATCCTGGGCGCTGATGCACAGATTTATGCATTACCCTACCAGGGCGGGATCTGATGTCAAAAATGAGTGATCTTGATCACGTTTTCAATTCGCTGCGCCTGACATTCTTTATTCCACTGAGCAGAGTCTTTATTTCCGACTACAAGAAAATATACGCACTCTTTTACCAAAAATTTATCTACCCCTTGTTGGAGAATACTGGAAAATGGCCGATATCGAAATTCGACAAGAGTCGCCAACCGCGTTTTATATTAAGGTTCATGAGACCGATAACGTGGCGATTATTGTTAATGATCATGGGTTAAAAGCCGGAACGCGTTTCCCGGACGGACTCGAACTTATCGAGCATATTCCGCAAGGTCATAAAGTGGCGCTGGTGGATATTGCCGAAAAAGGCGAAATCGTGCGTTACGGCGAAGTGATAGGTTATGCGGTGCGCGCAATCCCGCAGGGCAGCTGGATTGATGAATCGCTGGTCTCACTACCGGAAGCGCCGCCGCTGAACACCCTGCCGCTGGCAACCCGCGTGCCGGAACCGCTGCCAGCGCTGGAAGGCTATACCTTTGAAGGTTACCGCAATGCAGACGGCAGCGTCGGCACCAAAAACCTGTTGGGTATCAGCACCAGCGTGCACTGCGTTGCAGGCGTAGTCGATTATGTGGTCAAGATTATCGAGCGCGATCTGCTGCCAAAATACCCGAACGTCGACGGTGTCGTCGGCCTGAACCACCTTTACGGCTGCGGTGTGGCAATCAACGCTCCGGCGGCAATCGTGCCAATCCGTACCATCCACAATATCGCACTGAACCCGAACTTCGGCGGTGAAGTGATGGTGGTGGGTCTCGGTTGCGAGAAGCTCGTGCCAGAAAAACTGCTACAGGGCACCGAAGACGTGCAGGCCATCCCGGTGGACAGCGCCAGCATTGTGCGTCTGCAGGATGAGCATCACGTCGGTTTCCGCTCGATGGTGGATGACATCCTCCAGGTTGCAGAACGCCATCTGGCGAAACTGAACCAGCGTAAACGTGAAACCTGCCCGGCATCCGAGCTGGTTGTGGGCACCCAGTGCGGCGGCAGTGACGCCTTCTCCGGCGTGACGGCTAATCCGGCGGTTGGCTATGCATCCGACCTGTTTGTGCGCTGCGGTGCTACGGTGATGTTCTCGGAAGTGACCGAAGTCCGCGATGCCATCCATCTGTTAACGCCGCGCGCCATCAACGAAGAAGTGGGCAAACGCCTGCTGGAAGAGATGGCCTGGTACGATAACTATCTCGAGATGGGCCAGACCGATCGCAGCGCCAACCCGTCTCCGGGTAACAAGAAAGGTGGTCTGGCGAACGTGGTGGAAAAAGCACTGGGCTCGATTGCTAAATCAGGACAGAGCGCCATTGTTGAAGTGCTTTCACCGGGCCAGCGCCCAACCAAACGTGGTCTGATTTATGCCGCCACGCCGGCCAGCGATTTTGTTTGCGGCACCCAGCAGGTGGCTTCCGGGATCACCGTGCAGGTGTTCACCACCGGTCGCGGCACCCCGTACGGCCTGATGGCCGTGCCGGTTATTAAAATGGCGACTCGCACCGAACTGGCCAACCGCTGGTTCGATCTGATGGACATCAACGCAGGCACTATCGCCACCGGCGAAGAGAGCATTGAGGACGTGGGCTGGAAACTGTTCCACTTCATTCTGGATGTCGCGAGCGGACGTAAGAAAACCTTCTCGGATCAGTGGGGACTCCACAACCAGCTGGCGGTATTTAACCCGGCACCTGTGACCTGATAATGCTGTAAACCTCCTTTAGCATGGCTTCGGCCATGCTTTTTTTTTGCCTTTCGTTCTTTCGCAACCTTCCTTTCACTTTCGATTCTTTCGTTTTTACGATATCAATCACAAAAAAGCATTCCGAAACACTATATCTTCTTTCGAAGAAAACAAACGAAAGGTTTCGGAGGAAGGATGTACATCATTTCGACCAAAGCGATGCTGACGAAGGCCCGACATGCCGGTTACGCCGTTCCGGCTTTTAATATTCATAACCTTGAAACACTGCAGGTGGTGGTGGAAACCGCCGCCGAGATGCGTTCCCCGCTGATTGTTGCCGGCACGCCGGGCACGTTCAGCTACGCCGGTACCGGCAACATCATTGCCATCGCCGGGGATCTGGCGAAAACGTATAACCAGCCGCTGGCGATCCACCTCGATCACCATGAAGATTTCGACGATATCGCGCAGAAAGTGCAGGCAGGCATTCGCTCGGCGATGATCGACGGCTCGCACCTGCCGTTTGCCGACAACGTGGCGCTGGTGAAACGGGTCGCCGACTACTGCCATCGCTATGACGTTAGCGTCGAAGCGGAGTTGGGGCGTCTCGGTGGTCAGGAAGACGATCTGGTGGTGGACAGCAAAGATGCGCTGTACACCCATCCGCAGCAGGCCCGGGAGTTTGTCACCCTCACCGGCATCGACTCCCTTGCCGTCGCCATTGGCACCGCTCATGGCCTGTATACCGCCACGCCGAAACTCGATTTTGAGCGTCTGGAAGCGATCCGCAATCAGGTTGATGTCCCGTTGGTACTGCACGGCGCATCGGGCCTGTCGACGGCCGACATTCGCCGCGCGATCGGCCTGGGCATCTGCAAAGTTAACGTCGCCACAGAGCTGAAAATCGCCTTCTCCGACGCGCTAAAAACCTATCTGGCCATCCATCCTGAGGCCAGCGATCCACGCCACTACATGATCCCCGCCAAAGCCGCCATGAAAGAGGTGGTGCGCAAAGTCATTAATGACTGCGGCTGCGAAGGCAAACTGTAAACCACGCTAACCGGAGGAAACGGTGAAAAATATTATTGCCCGTCATAAGGCGGGAGAGCATCTCGGAATTTGTTCGGTCTGTTCAGCCCATCCATTGGTGATTGAAGCCGCCCTGCGCTTCGACCTGCCGACCGACAATAAAGTATTGATTGAAGCGACGTCCAACCAGGTGAATCAATTTGGCGGCTATACCGGCATGAAGCCTGCCGACTTCCGCGATTTCGTGCTGACCATTGCCGCCAGAGTGGGCTTTCCCACGGAGCGACTGATCCTCGGCGGTGACCATCTGGGTCCCAACTGCTGGCAGAACGAACCCGCAGAGGCGGCAATGGAGAAGGCCGTTACGCTGATAAAAGCTTACGTCGCGGCGGGCTTTAGCAAGATCCATCTCGATGCGTCGATGTCCTGCGTCGACGATCCAGTCCCGCTGGATCCTGACGTGGTGGCCCAGCGGGCAGCGCGTTTATGTCAGGCCGCAGAAGCGATCGCCACTGACGCGCAAAAAGCCGCGCTAACCTACGTGATTGGCACCGAGGTGCCGGTTCCGGGCGGGGAAGCCAACAGCATCGACAGCGTGCACGTCACACGGGTGGAGGATGCCGCCCGCACCCTGGAAACCCACCAGCAGGCGTTTCATGCTCTGGGGCTGGATACGGCGATGGAACGCGTGATCGGCATCGTGGTACAGCCCGGCGTGGAGTTCGACCATACGCAGATTATCCACTATCAGCCGCAGGCTGCCGAAGCGCTGTCGGGCTGGATCCGCCAGACCCCGATGGTCTACGAAGCGCACTCTACCGACTACCAGTCACGCCAGGCTTACCGGGCGCTGGTGCGCGATCACTTTGCGATCCTGAAGGTTGGCCCGGCCCTCACTTTCGCCCTGCGCGAAGCGATATTTGCCCTCGCGCAGATGGAAGAGGTGCTGATCGCCCCGGAGAGCCGCAGCCGCGTAATGGAGGTGATCGATGAAGTGATGCTGAACGAACCGGATTACTGGAAAAAATACTATCGCCCGACCTGGAGCCAGGCGATGGTGGACATTCACTTTAGCCTGTCGGACCGCATTCGCTACTACTGGCCGCACCCGCGCATTCGTCAAAGCGTGGACAAACTGCTCGCCAACCTCGGCACCCTGACTCTGCCGCTGGGGCTTGTCAGCCAGTACCTGCCGGTGCAGTTTGAACGCTTAACCGCCCGGACGCTCGCAGCCACGCCGCAGGATCTTATCCTCGATAAAATCCAGGACGTACTGCGCGCTTACCGCTACGGCTGCGCCCCTGACGCTGCCTGAAAACCGGAGATCCCATGAGCAAACTGTTTGTCCGTACCGGCATTGAATTCGCCACCTGCCAGCAGGCGCTGGCCCATATTGGCGAAGAGATGCTGACGAAAGGGGTGGTTCATGCCACGTACCCTGCCGCGCTGCTGGAAAGGGAAGCGGTGTTCCCGACCGGCATTGTCCTTGAAAGCCATGCGGTTGCCATTCCGCACTGCGAAGCCATCCACGCCAGAGAACCGGCCATCTACCTGATTCGTCCGGACAAACCGGTGAATTTTCAACAGGCAGACGATGATGCGGAAATCGCCGTATCACTCATTATCGCGCTGATCGTTGAAAACCCTGCGGCGCAGCTCACCCTGCTGCGCCGGTTATTTAGTGAGCTACAGAACCCAGCCACGCTTACGGCGCTGCTTGCCGCGCCGGACCACCAGCTGGCGGCACTGTTTCGGGGTTTCATCCTGACCTCTGAACCCTGCAAACAGGCCTCATAACATACTGATAATAAGAAGGAGTACCCTATGAAACGTAAAGTGATTGTTGCCTGTGGCGGTGCCGTTGCGACCTCGACCATGGCCGCAGAAGAGATCAAAGAGCTGTGCGATGCGCACAACATTACCCTCGATCTGGTGCAGTGTCGGGTTAATGAGATCGAAACCTACATGGATGGGGCGGATCTGATCTGCACCACCGCGAAGGTCGACCGCACCTTCGGCGATATTCCGGTAGTGCACGGGATGCCGTTTATCTCCGGTGTCGGTATTGAAGCCCTGCAGCAAAAAATCCTGACCATCCTCGAGGGGTAAGGCCATGTTTAACGAAATCATGCGTTACATCCTCGATTTGGGGCCGACGGTGATGCTGCCTTTAGTGATCATCGTCTTCTCGAAGCTGCTGGGGATGAAGCTCGGCGACTGCTTTAAATCGGGGCTGCATATCGGGATCGGTTTTGTTGGCATTGGGCTGGTGATCGGTCTGATGCTCGACTCGATCGGGCCCGCCGCCAAAGCGATGGCAGAGCAGTTCCAGATTAACCTGCACGTGGTGGACGTAGGCTGGCCGGGGTCATCGCCGATGACCTGGGCCTCACAGATTGCACTGGTCGCCATTCCTGTCGCCATCGGGGTGAATATCCTGATGCTGGTCACCCGCATGACGCGGGTGGTGAACGTCGATATCTGGAATATCTGGCACATGACGTTTACCGGCGCAATGCTGCATCTGGCGACCGGTTCGTACTGGCTGGGGATCTTAGGCGTGGTGGTACACGCGGCATTTGTCTACAAGCTGGGCGACTGGTTCGCCAGAGATACGCGGGACTTTTTCGGCCTTGAAGGCATTGCTATCCCCCACGGCTCCTCCGCTTACCTTGGGCCAATTGCGGTGCTGGTCGATACGATTATCGAAAAAATTCCGGGACTTAACCGCATTCATTTCAATGCCGATGACGTGCAGAAGCGCTTCGGGCCGTTTGGCGAGCCGGTGACCGTCGGGTTTGTGATGGGTCTGGCGATCGGCATGCTGGCCGGTTACGACGCAAAAGGCGTCCTGCAGCTGGCAGTGAAAACGGCGGCGGTGATGCTGCTGATGCCGCGGGTGATTAAACCGATCATGGACGGCCTGAACCCGATAGCTAAACATGCCCGCAAGCGCCTGCAGGCAAAATTTGGTGGCCAGGAGTTCTTAATTGGTCTCGATCCGGCGCTGCTGCTGGGCCACACCGCGGTGGTCTCCGCCAGCCTGATCTTTATCCCGTTAACCATTCTGATTGCGGTGCTGGTGCCGGGCAACCAGGTTCTGCCGTTTGGCGACCTGGCCACCATCGGCTTCTTCGTGGCGATGGCCGTGGCGGTGCATCAGGGCAACCTGTTCCGCACGCTGATCTCCGGCGTCATCATCATGAGTATCACCCTGTGGATCGCCACCCAGACCATCGGTCTGCACACGCTGCTGGCGCAAAATGCCGGCGCACTGAAAGCGGGCGGACTGGTGGCTTCAATGGATCAGGGCGGATCTCCCGTCACCTGGCTGTTGATCCAGCTCTTCACCTGGCAAAACGTGGTGGGCTTTATCGTCATCGCAACTATCTATCTGACGGGCGTACTGCTCACCTGGCGTCGGGCACGCAGCTTTATCGCGGCAGAAAAACAGACCGCCATTCAGCAAAACCAGACTGCATCTTGATCCCTGGGGAGCGATGCTCCCCTTTTTTTTCTGGAGTGAATCATGAAATCAGTGGTAATTCACGCTGAGGGCAGCGTGCGCGTTGAAGAACGTCCTGCGCCTCAGATTCAGGACGCGGATGATGTGCTGGTGCGCATCGTCTGCTCCGGGCTGTGCGGATCCGATATCCCGCGTATTTTTGCTAAAGGGGCCCACTATTACCCCATCACCCTCGGTCACGAATTTAGCGGCTACGTTGAAGCCACCGGGGATCAGGTTGCGGATCTCGCGCCGGGAGATGCAGTCGCCTGCGTGCCGTTGCTGCCCTGTTTTACCTGCCCGGAGTGTGAAAAAGGCTATTTCTCGCTGTGTAAGCAGTATCAGTTTGTCGGCTCGCGCAGCGAAGGGGGGAATGCGGAGTTTATCGTGGTGAAGCGGGCCAATCTGTATCGGCTGCCTGCCGCTATGCCCATCGAGGACGGCGCCTTTATCGAACCGATCACCGTCGGCCTGCACGCGTTCCATCTGGCGAAAGGGTGTGAGGGTAAAAACGTGGTGATTGTCGGCGCGGGCACCATTGGTCTGCTCGCGATGCAGTGCGCGCAGGCGCTGGGCGCGCGCAGCGTGACGGCTATCGACATTAACGAGGACAAACTGACCCTCGCCGCCTCGCTTGGCGCGACCCAGGTGTTCAACAGCAAAACGCTGAGTGCCGCCGGGATCCTCGCCGGACTGCAGGAGAATCGCTTCGACCAGCTGATTCTGGAAACTGCCGGTGCGCCGCAAACCGTCTCACTGGCGATTGATATCGCCGGCCCGCGTGCACAGGTGGCGCTGGTGGGCACCCTGCACCAGGATCTGACGCTATCCGCCGCAACGTTCGGGCAGATCCTGCGTAAAGAGCTGACCCTGCTCGGTAGCTGGATGAACTATTCCGCCCCCTGGCCAGGCGTTGAGTGGGAAACGGCGGCGCGACTGCTTACCGAGAAAAAACTGCAGCTGGCACCGCTGATTGCCCATATCGGCGACAGCGAAAGTTTCGCTCAAGCCATTCAATCTCTGAATGGTTCTCCGATGCAGGGTAAAATCCTGCTGCGCCTGAGCTGAGCCCATGAGCCAGCAACCGGAGCTGGCTCACATTTACTTTCGAACGCTAGCGTTCACCTTTCGCATCCCTTCGATTAAACTGGAGCAAGTTAATTATCAGGCAAATCAAAATGAACTCATTTGAGCGAAGGAACAAAATCGTCGATCTGGTGAATGCCAACGGTAGCGTGCTGGTGCTCGACCTTTCGAATTCTTTTGGCATCTCCGAGGTGACCATCCGTGCCGATCTGCGGCTGCTGGAAGAGAAAGGGCTGGTGACACGCTTTCACGGCGGCGCAGCCCGGCCGGGCAGTAATCTCGCCGAAAGCGAAAGCCAGGAAGTGATGCTGGAAGATCGCTATAGCCTCGCCAGCGATCCGAAAAAACGGATCGCGATCGCGGCCGTAGCAATGATTGAAGAGGGGATGACGGTGATCCTCGACAGCGGCAGCACCACGATGCTGATCGCCGAAGGGCTGGCGAAAAAAGCCAATATTACGGTGATCACCAACAGCCTGCCGGCGGCCTTTACGCTGTCCGACAACAAAGACATCACCCTGGTGGTGTGCGGGGGAACCGTGCGCCATAAAACCCACTCGATGCACGGCACCATCGCCGAGCGCTCATTATCCGGCATCAGCGCCGATTTAATGTTTGTCGGCGCGGACGGTATCGACACTACCAACGGCATCACAACCTTCAACGAAGGCTACTCGATCAGCAGCGTGATGGCAGCGGCGGCGCATAAAGTGATCGCCGTGCTGGACGCGAGTAAATTTAATCGCCGGGGATTCAACCAGGTACTGCCGATGGAGATGATTGACTGCGTCATTACAGATGAGGGGATCGGCCAACGCGACAGAGAGTTACTGGGCAAGAGTGACGCCGATGTAATTATTGTCTGAATGCACGCTGGCAGGTTATCGCATGACCTGCCAGGTTCCCTTTTTATTCCGACATTTGTTCCGACATGTCGGAAGGTTTTACTCAGCGCACTGAGTTATTCCCCCTGCTGCTCCAGGGCATACTTATACAGCGCATTCTTCTTCACGCCGTGGATCTCCGCTGCCAGCGCTGCCGCTTTCTTCAGCGGTAACTCCGTCTGCAGGAGGGCCAGGGTACGTAGCGCATCAGCTGGCAATGCATCTTCCTGCGCCTTATGCCCTTCGACGATCAACACCATCTCGCCCTTACGGCGGTTATCATCTTCTTTCACCCACGCCAGCAGCTCGCCAACCGGCAGGCCGTGAATGGTTTCCCAGGTTTTGGTCAGCTCACGCGCCAGCACCACGTAACGCGCCTCTCCCCAGACGGCCACCATGTCTTCCAGGCTCTCCAGCAGGCGGTGGGTGGATTCATAGAAAATCAGCGTGCGCGGTTCGGCTTCAAGCTCTTTCAGCACATCACGACGGCCTTTCGATTTAGCGGGCAGGAACCCTTCGTAGCAGAAGCGGTCTGACGGTAGGCCCGCCGCACTTAATGCGGCAATGGCGGCGCACGGCCCCGGCAATGGCACCACCCGGATGCCCGCTTCGCGGCAGGTGCGCACCAGATGGTAGCCAGGGTCATTGATCAGCGGCGTCCCGGCATCGGAGACTAACGCGATGTTCTGTCCCTCTTTCAGCTTCGCCACCAGGGTGTCAGCTTTTTGTTGCTCATTGTGATCGTGCAGGGCAAACATGCGGGCGTTAATCGCGAAATGTTGCAACAGCAGGCCAGTATGACGGGTGTCTTCAGCCGCAATAAGATCAACGTCTTGCAATACGGTCAGTGCACGGTGGGTAATATCAGACAAATTCCCGATGGGAGTAGGTACAATAAAGAGCTGACCCTGAGAATTATCTGCCGTTTCGTGTTGTTTCATTGTTTCATCCGTATTGCCGATTTAATATTGAGCATTGCGTAAAAAATATCACTGGATACAGTATGGTACCCTTAACGTTTCTTCGTAAGAAAGTCACGCGCAGCCTTCCGCTGGTGCTGGCAGCCCTCATCTTTGCTGGCTGCGGTACGCAGGCGCCCGATCAAAGTGCTGCCCACATGGCGGGTACAGCGCAGGCTGATTCCGGCTTCTACCTGCACCAGATGGAGCAGAGCGCAAATGATACCCGGATCAACTGGCAATTACTCGCCATTCGTGCACTGCTGAAAGAAGGTAAAACCCAGCGCGCCGCCGAACTGTTTAACCAACTGCCGCAAACCATAAGCGACAGCCAGCGCCGCGAGCAGTCACTGCTGGCCGCCGAACTGAAGGTTGCGCAGAACGATGCCGCCGGGGCGAAAAAGATCCTCGCCGATATCGACATCAGCGCGCTGGATAAAAACCAACAGGCGCGTTTCTGGCAAGCTGGCATTGCCGCTGAACAAGGACGCCCTTCCCTGACTCTGCTGCGCGCCCTGATCGCCCAGGAGCCGCTGCTCGCCGGAGCCGATAAACAGAAAAATATCGATGCAACCTGGCAGGCGCTCTCCGCCATGAACCCGGATCAGGCCAACGCGCTGGTGATCAACGCCGATGAAAATGTCCTGCAGGGCTGGCTGGATCTGCAGCGCGTCTGGTTCGATAACCGCAATGACCCGGATATGCTGAAAGCCGGGATCCGCGACTGGCAAACCCGCTATCCGAACAACCCAGGGGCGACTCTGCTGCCAACCCAGTTGGTGAATGTGCAGAACTTCAAACCGGCCTCCACCAGCAAAATTGCGCTGCTGCTGCCGTTGAGCGGCCAGGCCGCCGTCTTCGGCCGCACCATCCAGCAGGGTTTTGAAGCGGCGAAAAATGGCACCACCGCTGTTGCAGGCGACGCCGTACCCGCCCAGGTGGCGCAGGCCGCCAACACAGGTGATGTGGTCAGCCCGTCAGCAGCGGAAACCGGCGATCTGACCGGCGCCCAACCTGTCGCAGCACAACAACCTGTCGCCGCACCACAAGACAGCGTACAGGCGCCGGTTCAGGCCCCTGTCACTGCCGAGGCGACACAGGCCGTGAGCCCATCGCCCGTTGCCGCCAACCCGGCTGCCGAGCTGAAAGTGTATGACACCAGCGCGCAACCGCTGAGCCAGGTGCTGGCTCAGGTTCAGCAGGATGGGGCCAGCATTGTGGTTGGCCCGTTGCTGAAAGGTAACGTTGAAGAGCTGATGAAAAGCAACACCCCGCTGAACGTGCTGGCGCTGAACCAGCCTGAGCAAGTGCAGAACCGTCCAAACGTCTGCTACTTCGCCCTGTCGCCAGAAGATGAAGCCCGCGATGCCGCGCGCCACATCCACCAGCAGGGTAAACAAGCTCCACTGCTGCTGACGCCGCGCAGCGAGCTGGGCGAACGTGTCGCTTCCGCCTTTGCCAGCGAGTGGCAACATCTGGGCGGCGGTATCGTCCTGCAGCAAAAATTTGGCTCGCTGTCCGAGCTGAAAATGGGCGTTAACGGCGGGTCCGGCATTGCCCTAAGCGGCAGCCCAATCGCGTCCAGCCTGCCGCAGCAGCAGAGCGTAACCGTCGGCGGCCTGACCATCCCAGCCCCGCCAACCGACGCGCAAATCAGCGGCGGTGGCGCTGTGGACGCGGCCTATATCGTGGCAACCCCGGACGAAATCGCCTTTATCAAACCGATGATTGCGATGCGTAACGGCAGCCAGAGCGGTGCCACGCTGTACGCCAGCTCCCGCAGCGCACAGGGCACCGCCGGGCCGGACTTTCGTCTTGAAATGGAAGGCCTGCAGTACAGCGAAATCCCAATGCTTGCGGGCAGCAATCCCCAGCTGATGCAGCAGGCGCTCAGCAGCGTGCGTAACGACTACTCGCTGGCACGCCTGTACGCCATGGGCGCTGACGCCTGGGCGCTGGCAAATCACTTCACCCAGATGCGCCAGGTGCTGGGCTTCCAGATTAACGGCAACACCGGCGATCTTACCGCCACTCAGGATTGCGTGATTAACAGGAAGTTATCATGGCTCAAATACCAGCAGGGACAGGTCGTTCCGGCCAGTTAACCCGCAAACAGACCGGCGCCGCGTGGGAGTTACAGGCACGTCGCTGGCTTGAGCGCAAAGGACTGCGTTTTATCGCCGCGAACATACACGGGCGCGGCGGTGAAATTGACCTCATTATGCAAGACGGCCCGGTGATCGTGTTTATCGAGGTGCGCTATCGCCAGTCATCACAATTTGGCGGTGCCGCCGCCAGCGTCACCCGGGCCAAGCAGCAAAAATTATTACACACCGCCCAGTTGTGGCTTGCCCGGCAGAATGGGAGCTTTGATACTGTGGATTGCCGGTTCGATGTGGTAGCCTTCACCGGCAACGCCATCGAATGGCTCAAAAACGCCTTCGGCGAAGACGCGTAAATCAGATCGTTAAGGGATACTGTGCTCGAAAGAATTAAGGCTTGCTTCACGGAAAGCATTCAGACTCAGATTGCAGCGGCAGAAGCGCTGCCGGACGCCATTTCCCGCGCGGCGATGACACTGGTGCAATCCCTGCTTAACGGCAACAAAATCCTCTGTTGTGGCAACGGCACATCGGCCGCCAACGCCCAGCATTTTGCTGCCAGTATGATTAACCGTTTTGAAACTGAGCGTCCCAGTTTACCTGCCCTTGCACTTAATACCGATAATGTGGTCTTAACGGCGATTGCTAACGATCGTCTTCATGACGAGATCTACGCCAAGCAGGTCCGCGCGTTAGGACATGCCGGTGATGTTCTGCTGGCTATCTCCACGCGCGGTAACAGCCGCGACATCGTAAAAGCCGTTGAGGCTGCCGTCACCCGCGATATGACCATTGTCGCACTGACCGGCTACGACGGCGGCGAGCTGGCCGGGCTGTTAGGCCCGCATGATGTTGAGATCCGCATTCCCTCCCACCGCAGCGCGCGTATTCAGGAAATGCACATGCTGACGGTGAACTGTTTGTGCGATCTGATTGATAACACGCTTTTCCCTCACCAGGATGATTAAGGAGTTTACATGAAGGCATTTTCGCCCCTCGCAGTCCTTATTTCTGCACTGCTGCTTCAGGGATGTGTTGCTGCAGCGGTCGTGGGTACCGCGGCGGTCAGCACCAAAGCCGCAACTGACCCGCGTTCAGTGGGCACGCAGGTAGATGACAGCACGCTGGAGCTGCGCGTAAACAGCGCATTATCCAAAGACCAGCAGATCAAGAAAGACGCACGCATTAACGTCACCGCTTATCAGGGCAAAGTGCTGCTGGCGGGCCAAGCACCGAATACCGAACTCGCCGCCCGAGCGAAGCAAATCGCGATGGGTGTAGAGGGGACAACCGAGGTGTTTAACGAAGTGCGCCAGGGCCAGCCGATTGGCCTGGGAACGGCGTCGAACGATACCTGGATCACCACTAAAGTGCGCTCCCAGCTGTTGGGCAGCGATCAGGTGAAATCGTCGAATGTGAAAGTGACCACCGAGAATGGCGAAGTGTTCCTGCTTGGCCTGGTGACCGACCGTGAAGGCAAAGCAGCGGCCGATCTCGCCAGCCGGGTGAGCGGCGTTAAGCACGTCACCACTGCCTTTACCTATCTCAAGTAACTCTGCCTTGCGCCCTCTGCATTCAGGAGAGGGCGCAACACATCATCCTTCACCCTGCGCCATCTCCCGCAGTTTTGCCGAAGGAATGATCGTTGTCCCGGGCGGTGCCGCAGTCAGTGCCTCTTTTAGCATCACCTGCGCCACGTCGCGGGCATCAATCGACTTCCAGTTACCCGGCAACAGACGGAACACCGGCGCAAACAGCGATTCACTGAAGCGATGCTTTTCCCGATCCCCCAGCAGCATCGACGGACGCACAATGGTCAGCCGCTCCCACTGCTGGGCAATCAGCGCCTCTTCCATTTTCCCTTTCACTTTGTTGTAGAAGAACGGCGAGTGCGCGTTGGCTCCTATTGCGCTGACTACCAGCATGTGTTTTGCCCCGAGCCGTTTGCCGGTCAGCGCCGTATCCACCACCAGGGTGTAATCGGCATGGATAAAGGCCTCTTTGCTGCCCGCCTCGCGCTTCGTGGTGCCCAGACAACAAAAGACAATATCCACCGGATCCTGAACCTGTGCCAGAGCGTCAGTGAGCTGGGGATCGTGCGGGTTAAAGACCCCGTCAATATCCCCCAGTGGTCGCCGCGTAGGTGCCGCGATATAGTTGAACTTCCGCTCCTGAATCAGCATCCGCAGCAGATGCCCTCCCACCAGACCGGTGGCGCCGGTAATTAAAACCTGACTCATGATTCCTCCTTTGCAGATTAGTCCGTATGCGATTTGATGCATTTCAACCACACTGAGTAGTCTTATCGGTAAGTATTTACCACTCACCGAAAAAAAGCTGTCTGAAGCCAAAACAACGGAGGAAACATGAGCAAGAAAATAGCGGTCTTGATCACCGACGAGTTTGAAGATTCAGAATTCACCTCGCCTGCCGAGGCGTTTCGCTTAGCGGGGCACGAGGTGATTACGATCGATAAAGAGGCCGGGAAAACGGTGAAAGGCCACAAAGGCGAGGCCAGCGTCACCATCGACAAGGCCATTGACGATGTCAATCCGGCTGATTTTGATGCCCTGCTGCTGCCCGGAGGGCACTCCCCGGACACCCTGCGCGGCGACGAACGCTTCGTCACCTTCACCCGCGATTTTGTCGCTTCCGGGAAACCGGTGTTTGCCATCTGTCATGGCCCGCAGCTGCTGATCAGCGCCGAAGTGGTGCGCGGTCGTAAACTCACGGCGGTGAAGCCGATCGTTATCGATCTGAAAAACGCCGGCGCGGATTTTTACGATCAGGAAGTGGTGGTCGACAAGGATCAGCTGGTGACCAGCCGAACCCCGGACGATCTGCCCGCCTTTAATCGCGAAGCGTTGCGCTTACTCGGGGCGTAGCCAGTGCAGTTTTGTACCAAAGCCCAGGGTGTTGTCGGTGAACTTGAGTTCGTCGAGGCGAATTTCCCATACCGGGGCTGACAGCGCCAGCGCCACCGGAAAGCGACGATTATAGTGCTTACGCTTAGCGTCGCTTTCCTCCCCTTCCAGGCGGCGAATTTCCCCTTTGAACTGCAGCCCGCGGATCAGCGCCACGGTTTTCGGCTGCCCGTTGACCGTGCCTGCCACCTTCGCCTGTTTACCGGTCATCTGCGCGTGACGGGTCTTATCTTCACTCAGAACATAGAACGCCACATGCTGCGGATCGTAGTAGTAAAAGGCGTTGGCGCACCACATCTCCTCTTCCTGGTGTACGCACCAGGTGACGACGTGCTGCTTCGCCAGCCAGCGGTTGATGGCGGCCAGAGTTTCCATTTCGCTTCTCTCTCGTGCTAAGGTGCGTTCACCTTAACATACTGAATCTGTCCGCCGTGTGCTGGTTTCTCTATCTGGTCCGAACCGCTGATAATGCGCTGTATACCGGCATCACCACTGATGTCGCGCGTCGCTTTCTGCAACATCAAACAGGAAAAGGGGCGAAGGCGCTGAGAGGCAAAGGCGAACTGACGCTGGCCTTTTCTGCCATCGTGGGTGAACGCTCGCTTGCGCTGAGACTGGAATACCGCATAAAACAGCTGACGAAGCGCCAGAAAGAGCGCCTCGTCGCCGGGGACGGGTCGTTTGAGGCGCTACGCGAGAGCCTGCAAACGTCGCTGATTAAAAGCGATTGAAGTGGTCGTGATACTCTACCAGGCCGCTGACACCGTTCAGGGCATCGTCCGCCAGGCCATGCAGCTGGAAGGCCATTTCGGTGCCCGGCCAGCGGCAGTGCAGATCGTAGTTCGCTGCTTTCTCAAAGCCTAAACGGCTATAAAAGGCCGGATCGCCCAGCGTCACGACCGCCGCATAACCAAATTCGTTCAGCGAATCGAGCCCTTCATAGACCAACTGGCGCGCCAAACCTTGTCCACGGTAATTCTCATCAACGGCCAACGGCGCCATGCCAACCCACTGCAGCTCTTCACCCTGTACGCTAACGGGGCTAAAAGCGACGTAGCCAACCACCTGGCCTTCATCGTCGGTAGCGACCAGGCCTAGTGTAATCAGGCCGTCTTCACGAAGATCCTGCACCAGTCGCGCTTCGCCGTCACTTTCGAACGTCCGGCGTAATAACGCATCAATACCCGGCGCATCGATCCCAATTTCAACTCGAATCAGCATGGCTCACCTACAGAAGTGTGTTTACTTTCCGGCGGAGTGTTTAAACCCGCCTCGACAAAATCGGCCATTTGCAGCAACGCCATGCGCAGCGCCTTTGGCATCTGCTCCAGTTCAATCGCATCCATCAGATTTTTGACGTACAGCCCTAGCTCCGTATCGCCTTCAATCACCAGACGGCGCTGGAAAAAGAGCGTATCAGGATCCTGCTTACGCGCTGCGATCATCAGCAGATCGCTGGCGTTAGCGCTAAAACTGACGTCTGCATCGGCCGATTCACGTACGATAAGTTGACCGTTATCGACCGAGGTGTACCAGCGTAGGCCAATATCCCGCACGTCGATACTTAACCAGCGTCCTTCCAGAAATTCCAGCTCGCCCTCCGCCAGCGCCTGGCGAAATTGCCAGCTCAGCACCTGCTCCAGCACCTGGCGCTTAAGCGCAAACGGTGCCAGCTTGACCGGTACGCTCAACAGCGACGGGCCAACGTGGACGAGACGTGAACGCAGTTTATCCAGCACGAGCATTACTCCCTGATATCTATAGTTCCAATATTTTGCCATATCCAGTCGACGGTATAGCGGCGTAAATCAACAAACTGACATCCGGCGTAATTCAATATTGGTGTCATCAATACGCCATTAGCTGCCTTAAATCAAAAATTGTCGCCAGATGGTTAATTAAAATCCCTCCTCGATAACAATTTTACCGCCCTCTGGGGCGGTAAACGCCAGGATAAATTATGGAGCTGCTCTGCCCTGCTGGAAATCTACCGGCGCTTAAGGCGGCCATCGAAAACGGTGCCGATGCGGTTTATATCGGGCTGAAGGACGATACCAATGCCCGTCATTTCGCTGGACTGAATTTTACCGAGAAAAAACTGCAGGAAGCGGTGAGCTTTGTGCATCAGCATCGCCGCAAGCTGCATATCGCGATCAATACCTTTGCGCACCCGGACGGCTATCAACGCTGGCAGCGGGCGGTGGATATGGCCGCCCAACTGGGTGCCGATGCCCTGATCCTTGCCGACCTCGCCATGCTGGAGTATGCCGCTGAACGTTACCCGCATATTGAGCGCCATGTCTCGGTTCAGGCATCGGCCACCAATGAAGAGGCTATTCGCTTTTACCATCGTCACTTCGACGTGGCGCGCGTGGTGCTGCCGCGCGTGCTCTCTATTCATCAGGTTAAGCAACTGGCGCGCGTGACGCCGGTCCCGCTGGAGGTGTTTGCCTTTGGCAGCCTGTGCATTATGGCCGAAGGCCGTTGCTACCTTTCCTCTTACTTAACCGGCGAATCGCCAAACACCGTGGGTGCCTGCTCCCCGGCCCGCTATGTGCGCTGGCAGCAAACGCCACAGGGGCTGGAGTCACGCCTGAACGAGGTTTTGATCGACCGCTATCAGGACGACGAAAACGCTGGATACCCGACGCTGTGCAAAGGTCGCTATCGGGTGGATGGCGAGCTGTACCACGCGCTGGAAGAGCCGACCAGCCTGAACACGCTGGAACTGCTGCCGGAACTGCTGGCAGCTAACATTGCGTCGGTGAAAATTGAAGGCCGTCAGCGCAGCCCGGCATACGTCAGCCAGGTGGCGAAAGTGTGGCGCCAGGCGATCGATCGCTGTATGGCGGACCCACAGCACTATGCCCCGCAGTCCGCCTGGATGGAAGCACTCGGATCCTTGTCCGAAGGCACTCAGACTACGCTTGGTGCCTATCACCGTAAATGGCAGTGAGATAACGCATGAAATATTCATTAGGACCGGTGCTGTACTACTGGTCAAAAGAGACGCTGGAGGATTTCTACCAGCAGGCGGCGAACAGCCAGGCCGACGTGATTTATCTCGGCGAAGCGGTGTGCAGCAAACGCCGCGCCACTAAAGTGGGCGATTGGCTGGAGATGGCGAAAAACCTGGCGGACAGCGGCAAGCAGGTGGTGCTGTCCACGCTGGCACTGGTGCAGGCTTCGTCTGAGCTGAATGAGCTGAAACGCTATGTCGATAACGGTGATTTTCTGCTGGAAGCCAGCGACCTGGGGGTGGTGAATCTGTGCGCCGAGCGTAAGCTGCCGTTTGTCGCCGGGCACGCGCTGAACTGCTATAACGCCGTCACCCTGCGCCTGCTGCTCAAGCAGGGCATGACGCGCTGGTGCATGCCGGTAGAACTTTCCCGCGACTGGCTGGTTAACGTATTAACTCAGTGCGACGAGCTGGGTATCCGCAATCAGTTCGAAGTCGAGGTGCTGAGTTACGGGCATCTGCCGCTGGCGTACTCTGCCCGCTGCTTTACCGCGCGTTCAGAAAATCTGCCAAAAGATGAATGTGAGACCTGCTGCATCAAATACCCTAACGGGCGCAGCATGCTGTCACAGGAGAATCAGCAGGTGTTTGTGCTGAACGGCATTCAGACCATGAGCGGCTACGTGTACAACCTGGGTAATGAGCTGGCCTCAATGAAAGGGCTGGTGGATATGGTCCGCCTGTCGCCGTTGGGCACCGATACCTTGGCGATGATTGATGCCTTCCGTGCGAATGAAAACGGCACCTCCCCGCTGCCCCTGACTGCAAACAGCGAGTGCAACGGCTACTGGAAGCGGCTGGCCGGGCTGGAGCTGCAAGAGTAAAGGATGAAGTGTAAAAGCTCACTTTGTTAACAACGGTTATCATTTTTTAATGCACTATTAAAAGATTCGCCGTCGACAAAGTGAGCTGTTATGACTGATAAAACCATTCCCTTTTCGGTGCTGGATCTGGCACCCATCCCAGAAGGATCCTCGGCTGGAGTTGCCTTTTCCCACTCTCTGGACCTTGCCCGTCTTGCTGAACAGCGCGGTTATCATCGTTACTGGCTGGCCGAACACCATAACATGGTCGGGATTGCCAGTGCCGCCACGTCGGTACTGATAGGCTATCTGGCGGCCAATACGACGCGGCTACATTTAGGCTCTGGTGGCGTAATGCTGCCCAACCACTCGCCGCTGGTGATCGCCGAACAGTTTGGCACGCTTAATACTCTCTATCCTGGCCGTATCGATTTGGGTCTGGGCCGTGCACCGGGTAGCGATCAGCCCACCATGCGGGCCTTGCGCCGGCATATGAGCGGCGATATCGACAACTTCCCCCGCGATGTGGCCGAGCTGGTGGACTGGTTCGATGCCCGCGACCCGAACCCGCACGTACGCCCGGTTCCCGGTTACGGCGAACAGGTCCCGGTCTGGCTGCTGGGTTCGAGTTTATACAGCGCCCAACTGGCGGCACAACTTGGCCTGCCGTTTGCGTTCGCCTCGCACTTTGCCCCGGATATGCTGCACCAGGCGCTGCATCTGTATCGCACAAACTTTAAAGCGTCCGAGCGGCTGGAAAAACCGTACGCGATGGTGTGTATCAACATCGTTGCTGCCGACAGTAACCGCGATGCGGAATTCCTGTTCACCTCCATGCAGCAGGCGTTTATGAAGCTGCGCCGTGGCGAGACAGGCCAGCTACCGCCGCCGGTAGAGAATATGCATCAACTGTGGTCTGCGTCCGAGCAGTATGGCGTCCAGCAGGCGCTGAGCATGTCGCTGGTGGGCGATAAGGCTAAGGTCCGTCACGGGCTGGAGTCAGTTCTGCGTGAGACACAGGCGGACGAGATCATGGTGAACGGCCAGATTTTCGATCATCAGGCGCGGCTGCATTCGTTTGATCTGGCGATGCAGGTAAAAGAAGAGTTGGTGGGATAACGTGTTGCTTTGCCCGGTGGCGCTACGCTTACCGGGCAAATTCTTTACTGATATACCGGCAACAAATTAAAGCTGGAAAGTACGTGTACCAGCGCGTTGCCAATACCGAACACCAGGATCAGTGCAATCATCGGCTTGCCGCCCCAGACGCGGAATTTTGGGCTGCCGAAGCGTTTACGTGATTTGCGTGCCAGTAGCGCTGGCACAATCGCCGCCCAGATGGTGGCCGCCAGGCCTGCATAGCCAATGGCATACAAGAAACCGTTCGGCCACAGTAGACCACCAACCACTGGTGGCAGGAAGGTCAGCAGCGCAGTTTTCAGACGCCCCAGCGCAGAATCATCAAAACCGAACAAATCCGCCAGATAGTCAAAAAGGCCCAGCGTTACGCCAAGAAAAGAGCTTGCCACGGCAAAGTTGGAGAAGACAACCAGCAGCAGTTCCAGACTACGGCTGTTCAGCACCCCGCTCAGGGCCTGCACCAACACATCAATGTTGCCGCCCTTCTGCGCAATACCGATAAACTCCGGGCGTGGAATGTTACCCATCGTCCCCAGCAGCCAGATCACATATAACCCCAGCGCCAGCAGCGTGCCGTACACCAGGCAGCGGATAATGGTGTGCGGATCTTTACCGTAATACTTCATCAGGCTCGGTACGTTGCCGTGATAGCCAAACGATGCCAGGCAGAACGGCAGGGTCATCAGCAGATACGGAGAGTACGAGGTATTGCTCTCGGCAACATTAAACAGCGTGGTCGGTGTGACATGCCCCAGCAGACTGCCAAAGGTCAGGAAAAAGGTGATGACCTTGGCTCCGAGCACGATCGCCGTCATCCGGCTCACCGCCTTGGTGCTCATCCAGACGATAAAAGCCACCGCCAGAGCAAACACCAGACCCGCCAGCCGTGCCGGAACATTCAACGACATCTCCAAAAAGGTATGGTGCAGAATCGAGCCGCTCGCAGAGATGTAGGCGTAGGTCAGGATATAGAGAACAAAGGCAATAGAAATGCCGTTGACGATATTCCAGCGCTTACCCAGCAGGTCGCGGGTAATGGTGTCGAAGCTCGAGCCAATACGGTAATTCAGGTTCGCTTCGAGGATCATCAGGCCAGAATGCAGCATACAGAACCAGGTGAATACCAGCGCCGCCAGCGACCAGAAGAACCACGCCCCGGACATGACCACCGGCAGGGAGAACATACCTGCGCCAATGATTGTGCCGCCGATGATCACCACGCCGCCGAGCAGCGAGGGTGACGTTTGGGTGGTGGTTAGTGTCGCCATACAGCCAATTCTCCAGTGAAAAGTTTTGCTACCGAATCTTAATGCGTCGCACTGTACCAGTACAAGAGTACAAAAGGAATAAAAAAAGCCCCGATATCGCTATCGGGGCTGTATATATTACTTTACGACAGAAGCGTAAGGCTTACGCGTCACGACGACGGGTAGGCGCTGCGCCATCTTCGCGACGTGGGCCACGGTTTTCGCGACGCTCACCGCTGAAGCGGCCTGCACCTGCTGGTGCTGCGCCATCACGACGAGGACCACGGTTGCCTTCACGACGCTCGCCGCCGCCGAAGCTACGACGGTCGCCAGCTGGGCGATCGCCTTCACGACGAGGACCACGGTCAGGACGCGGCTGGGCATCGCCCATCAGCTGCATGTTCATCGGCTTGTTCAGGATGCGGGTACGGGTAAAGTGCTGCAGCACATCGCCCGGCATACCTTTTGGCAGCTCGATGGTGGAGTGAGTACCGAACAGCTTGATGTTACCAATGTAACGGCTGCTGATGTCGCCTTCGTTAGCGATCGCGCCAACGATGTGACGAACTTCAACACCATCATCACGGCCCACTTCAATGCGGTACAGTTCCATCTCGCCAGCATCACGACGTTCGCGACGTGGACGGTCTTCACCAGGCGCACCTGCTGCACGTTCAGGACGGTCACCACGTGGGCCACGATCGTTACGGTCACCACGATCATTACGATCGCGACGCTCGAAACGCTCATCGCGTTCACGGAATTCACGCTTCGGACGCATTGGTGCATCAGCCGGAACGATCAGCGCGCGTTCGCCCTGAGCCATTTTCAGCAGTGCTGCTGCCAGCGTTTCAACATCCAGCTCTTCGCCTTCTGCGCTCGGCTTGATTTGCGCCAGCAGAGCACGGTACTGATCCAGGTCGCTGCTTTCCAGCTGCTGCTGTACTTTCGCGGCGAACTTCTCCAGACGGCGTTTGCCCAGCAGATCTGCGTTTGGCAGGTCGGCTTCTGGAATGGTCAGCTTCATGGTGCGTTCGATGTTACGCAGCAGACGACGCTCGCGGTTCTCAACGAACAGCAGCGCACGACCCGCACGACCCGCACGACCGGTACGGCCGATACGGTGAACGTAAGACTCGGAGTCCATCGGGATGTCATAGTTAACAACCAGGCTGATACGCTCAACGTCCAGACCACGTGCTGCCACGTCGGTTGCAATCAGAATATCCAGACGGCCGTCTTTCAGACGTTCCAGAGTCTGCTCACGCAGTGACTGGTTCATGTCGCCGTTCAGCGCTGCGCTGTTATAACCGCTACGCTCCAGTGCTTCTGCCACTTCCAGGGTCGCATTTTTGGTACGAACGAAGATAATCGCCGCATCAAAATCTTCTGCTTCCAGGAAACGCACCAGCGCTTCGTTTTTACGCATACCGTGTACAGACCAGAAAGTCTGGCTGATGTCCGGGCGAGTGGTTACGCTGGACTGGATACGCACTTCCTGCGGATCCTTCATGAAACGACGGGTAATACGACGGATCGCTTCCGGCATGGTTGCAGAGAACAGAGCGGTCTGATGACCTTCTGGGATCTGCGCCATAATGGTTTCTACGTCTTCGATGAAGCCCATGCGGAGCATTTCGTCAGCTTCATCCAGTACCAGACCGCTCAGTTTAGAGAGATCCAGTGTACCGCGTTTCAGGTGATCCAGCAGACGACCCGGCGTACCGACGACAATCTGTGGGCCCTGACGCAGGGCGCGTAACTGCACGTCATAACGCTGGCCGCCGTAAAGGGCAACCACGTTTACGCCGCGCATATGTTTAGAGAACTCAGTCATCGCTTCCGCAACCTGAACAGCCAGTTCACGGGTCGGAGCCAGGACGAGGATCTGCGGTGCGCGCAGATCAGGATCAATGTTGTTCAGCAGCGGCAGCGAGAACGCCGCAGTTTTACCGCTACCAGTCTGGGCCATGCCCAGCACGTCACGACCCGCGAGCAGATGTGGGATACATTCTGCCTGGATCGGAGATGGTTTTTCGTAACCCAGATCGTTAAGGGATTCAAGGATAGGAGCCTTCAGGCCCAGATCTGCAAAAGTGGTTTCGAATTCAGCCATGTAGTACAAGTGCCTCGATATTAATGGCGGCCAGTCTACATAACTCGTCGTGAAAATGATTAGCAATTTTCATTGAAAAGTGTGAACCGGCTCAAAGTAGGTGTATTGACGAACAACAACGCCCTCACCCGTGAAGATGATGACAATCAAAAAATGATTATGGGCTGATGTGTTGACGTCAGCTATTGCTGGTCCGATTCTGCCAGGTCGTCATGCTCCTGGCCCAAGAGCGATAATTCCAACAATGCATAACGGTGCTCAACATAGTTGTGTACGTTGTTAGCAACCGCTAATTTGAACAGTGCCGTGGCGCTGTCCATATCCCCCAGACTTAGGTAGTACTTACCTAAATAGAAGTTGGTTTCACTGAGATGCTCAGCGAGCGAGGTGTTATCCGTTGCGTCCGCCTTGAGGCGTTCCATCAGCGTTGCTTCGCTAATGTTCCCCAGGTAGAACTCGACAATATTCCATCCCCATTGTTCCTTGTCCGATTTGTCGAAGCGCTGATTTAACGCCTCTTTTGCCTGCTTTGGATCGAGCTTCTGCTCAACAAGATAAAGCCACAGGCTACGGAAAGGATCATTAGGATCGTCTTGATAAAACGCCAGCAGATCATCTTGCGCTAACTTGTCACGACCGCCGTAGTAGAGGGCGATACCGCGATTCAAGTGCGCGTAGTTGTAAGTTGGATCAAGCTCAAGTACAGAATCAAACGCTTCATAGGCAGCATCAAAATTGCCTGCCTGCGTTAAATAAATGCCTAAGTAATTGAATACTTCCGGCATATCCGGTCGGATCGCTAACGCTTGTGAAAAATCATTTCGCGCCAGTGCCCTCAGACCGAGACTATCATACAACACTCCGCGCTCATATAAAAGCTGTGCGCGTTCATCATCGGTTAAAGCCCGACTGGCAAGAATTTGTTCCATGCGTGCCAGAATCACTTCCTGCTGCAAAGTCGGTTGCAGTGGCACTGCGAGGACTTCACTTTTACGCCAGGCAGAGTTGCTGCATCCTGCCAGCGTCAAAGCTGTCGCAACGAAACACCAGCGCAGAAAAGGCTTCATTTCCCACTCCCGAAGACAACTATTGGATGAACGTCCTGTCCCCCGGCGGCTCAACAAGGCGTCCTGCCTGATAACAAGCCCTCCGCATATGCGGAGGGCAAACGGCAAGCTTACTCGCCCTGTTCTACTGCCGGAGCTTCCGGTGCAGCAGCAGAGGACTGCTCGGTCGCTTCTTTAATGCTCAGACGGATACGACCCTGACGGTCAACTTCCAGAACCTTAACCGGCACTTCCTGGTTCATCTGCAGGTAATCAGTCACTTTCTCAACGCGCTTGTCAGCGATTTGAGAGATGTGAACCAGACCTTCTTTACCGCCACCGATGGCAACGAATGCGCCAAAGTCAACGATACGGGTCACTTTACCATTGTAGATGCGGCCCACTTCGATCTCTGCAGTGATCTCTTCGATACGACGGATAGCGAATTTCGCTTTCTCACCGTCGGTCGCAGCGATCTTCACAGTACCGTCATCTTCGATTTCGATGGTGGTGCCAGTTTCTTCGGTCAGGGCACGGATAACAGAACCGCCTTTACCGATAACGTCTTTAATCTTGTCCGGGCTGATCTTAATGGTGTGGATACGCGGTGCGAACTGAGAAATATCGCCACGTGGCGCGTTAATCGCCTGTTCCATCACGCTCAGAATGTGCAGACGCGCACCTTTAGCCTGGTTCAGTGCCGCATGCATGATCTCTTTGGTGATGCCTTCAATTTTGATATCCATCTGCAGTGCAGAGATACCGTCGCGGGAACCCGCTACTTTGAAGTCCATATCACCCAGGTGATCTTCGTCGCCCAGGATGTCAGACAGAACCACGAAGTTCTCGCCTTCTTTCACCAGACCCATTGCGATACCCGCAACAGCAGCTTTGATAGGCACGCCTGCATCCATCAGGGCCAGAGATGCGCCACAAACAGAAGCCATGGAAGAAGAACCGTTGGATTCGGTGATTTCAGAAACCACACGAACGGTGTACGGGAATTTGTCGGAGTCTGGCATTACTGCCAGCACGCCGCGCTTCGCCAGACGACCGTGACCAATTTCACGACGCTTTGGCGAGCCAACCATTCCGGTTTCACCTACGCAGTACGGAGGGAAGTTGTAGTGGAACAGGAAGCTGTCAGTGCGGTCGCCCATCAGTTCGTCGATGTTCTGCGCGTCACGTGCGGTACCCAGAGTCGCGGTAACCAGCGCCTGAGTTTCGCCACGGGTGAACAGTGCAGAACCGTGAGTACGTGGCAGCACGCCAGTACGCACATCCAGACCACGGATCATGTCTTTTTCACGGCCATCGATACGCGGCTCGCCTGCCAGAACGCGGCTACGAACAACGTTTTTCTCGATAGCGTGCAGAATTTCGCCCAGCTCGTTAGCGTCCAGGGATTCATCTTCTGCAACCAGCGTCGCGATGGTTTCAGATTTGATGACGCCAACCTGAGCATAACGCTCTTGTTTGTCAGTGACGCGGTATGCATCGCTCAGACGTGCTTCAGCCTGGGCTGCAACGCGCGCGTTCAGCGCTTCGTTCACCACTTCTGGCTGCCAGTCCCAACGTGGTTTACCGGCTTCTTTCACCAGGTCGTTGATGTTCTGGATAACAATCTGCTGCTGCTCGTGGCCAAAGACCACAGCGCCCAGCATCTGGTCTTCACTCAGCAGTTCTGCTTCGGATTCAACCATCAATACTGCAGCTTCGGTACCGGCAACAACCAGATCCAGCTTACTTTCTTTCAGCTCGTCCTGAGTTGGGTTCAGAACGTACTGGTCATTGATGTAACCTACGCGAGCAGAACCAATTGGGCCATTGAACGGAAGACCGGACAGTGACAGCGCCGCAGAGGCACCGATCATCGCAACGATGTCCGGGTTAACCTGTGGGTTAACGGAAACAACGGTGGCAATAACCTGAACTTCGTTAATGAAGCCTTCTGGGAACAGCGGGCGAACCGGGCGGTCAATCAGACGCGCGATCAGGGTTTCGCCTTCGCTTGGACGGCCTTCACGACGGAAGAAACCACCCGGGATTTTACCAGCAGCGTAAGTACGCTCCTGATAGTTAACTGTCAGCGGGAAGAAGTCCTGGCCCGGTTTAGTTTTTTTCTGGCCAACCACGGTCACGAATACAGCAGTGTCATCCATGCTTACCATAACGGCAGCAGTGGCCTGACGTGCCATCATACCGGTTTCCAGCGTAACGGTGTGCTGACCGTACTGGAATTTGCGAACGATCGGATTCAGCAAGATTCTGTCCTTTCTTAAATGAATGACAGCACACCAGAGGCGTGCTGACGTTTTAGCAGGACCTTCTTCGCATCCTCGCGACTAATGACAACCTTAACCCAAACAGGTAAAGCCTCTCATTAGCCGCGCGAACCTCTGCAATGAAGATCATTTATAGCAACAATACATTAGTTTCCAGTGAATTGCTGCGGCCTGGTTGAAAAAAGGGGCCATAAGGCCCCCTTTTCTGAAACTCGCAAGACTTAGCGACGCAGACCCAGACGCTCGATCAGCGCGGTGTAGCGTGCAACATCTTTACGTTTCAGGTAGTCGAGAAGTTTACGACGCTGAGAAACCATACGCAGCAGACCACGACGGCTGTGGTGATCTTTTTTGTGCTCTGCAAAGTGACCCTGCAGGTGGTTAATCTGTGCAGTCAGCAGTGCAACCTGAACTTCGGTAGAACCACTGTCGTTAGCATCACGACCAAACTCAGAAACGATTTTAGCTTTAGCTTCAACGCTTAGAGACATTTTAAAACTCCAAAGTATAAAGAATGTAAGGATGCCGATCTCTAATTCAGCTATCCCATGTATAACGCTCGCCAATTGTTAAACAATTGGCCAGACGTTAAGCGGCGATATTCTACCCGCCTCCCCTGCTTATCGCAAGGTAAGCCGTCAGCTTATGCCGGATATTCAACCACCAGACGACGCGGAGCAACACGACCTTCGTCGTCAATTTCACCCATACCGATAAAGGCATTCTCATCGCCTTCAGTGACCCGCACCAGCCCTTGATAAGGGACCTCAGACGTGCGAACCGGGTTACCGTTTTTGAAGTACACCGACGAGGTTAACGGCAGATTCACGACCGGATAGTCCGACGCAGGACTGTCCATCGGCATCAGCAGCGGGTCCAGCAAATCGGCGGCCGGGATGTCCTGCTCCTGCGCCTGTTCAACCAGCGCCTGCAGCTGCTCCAGCGTAACCATGCGTTCAGCCGGATACTTACTGACGGCCAGACGACGCAGATAGATAACATGCGCGCCACAACCCAGTTTTTCACCCAGATCGTCGATGATGGTACGGATGTAGGTGCCTTTTGAACAGTGTACTTCCAGCTCCAGCTCATCACCTTCATGGCGAATAAACAGCAGCTCATAGACCGTGATTGGACGGGCTTCGCGCGGAACATCAATACCCTGACGCGCGTACTCGTAGAGTTTTTTGCCCTGATATTTCAGCGCAGAATACATCGACGGAACTTGCTGGATGTCACCGCGGAAGGTCTCCAGCGCCGCATCAAGTTGCGCGGCAGTGAACGTCACCGGACGCTCTTCCACCACCTGCCCATCGGCATCAGAAGTATCTGTGCGTTGACCCAGTTTCGCAATGACGCGGTAGCGCTTGTCCGAATCCAGCAGATACTGGGAAAACTTCGTCGCTTCGCCCAGGCAGACTGGCAGCATGCCGGTCGCCAGCGGATCCAACGCACCGGTATGCCCGGCGCGGTTGGCATTATAGAGACGCTTCACTTTTTGCAGCACGTCGTTACTGGAGGCACCTTGAGGTTTATCCAGCAGCAGGACTCCGTGCACGTCGCGGCCGCGACGACGAGGACGACTCATCAGTCCTCCTTGCTATCGTCCGGGTTCACACGACGCTCATCATCCTGTTTCACCACGCTGGTGACCAGGTTGGACATGCGCATCCCTTCGACCAACGAGTTGTCGTAGAAGAAGGTCAGTTCCGGCACGATACGCAGGCGCATCGCTTTGCCGAGCAGGGAACGGATAAAACCGGATGCATCCTGAAGAGCCTTGATACCCAACTTAACGGCAGCTTCATCTTTATCATTCAGGAAGGTCACGAAAACTTTGGCATAGGCCAGGTCGCGTGACACTTCAACGCCGGATACGGTCGTCATCATACCCAGGCGCGGGTCTTTAATTTCGCGCTGCAGGATGATGGCGATCTCTTTTTGCATCTCCTGGGAAACGCGCTGCGGGCGACCAAATTCTTTCGCCATAATAAATTCTCCAGACAAAAAAGGGGCTAAATGCCCCTTTTGATAATTCTTGCCGGGTGGCGCTTCGCTTACCCGGCCTTGATTCCGTTAATCTTACTAAGATTAATCGATGCTACGTTTGATCTCGATGATTTCGAACACTTCGATCATGTCGCCAACGCGAACGTCGTTGTAGTTCTTAACGCCGATACCACATTCCATGCCGTTACGGACTTCGTTAACGTCATCTTTGAAGCGGCGCAGGGATTCCAGCTCGCCTTCATAGATAACCACGTTGTCGCGCAGTACGCGGATTGGGTTGTGACGTTTAATCAAGCCTTCGGTAACCATACAGCCCGCGATTGCACCGAATTTCGGTGATTTAAACACGTCGCGAACTTCAGCCAGACCAATGATCTGCTGTTTCAGTTCCGGAGACAGCATGCCGCTCATCGCCGCTTTCACTTCGTCGATCAGATGGTAGATGACGGAGTAGTAACGCAGATCCAGGCTTTCTGAGTCGATAACTTTACGCGCAGATGCATCAGCACGTACGTTAAAGCCAACCAGGATAGCATTGGAAGCCGCAGCCAGAGTTGCGTCGGTTTCGGTAATACCACCCACACCAGAACCGATGATCTTCACTTTCACTTCGTCGGTAGACAGTTTCAGCAAGGAATCGGAGATCGCTTCTACAGAACCCTGAACGTCTGCCTTCAGGACAACGTTCACTTCGTGAACTTCACCTTCGGTCATGTTGGCGAACATGTTCTCGAGTTTGGATTTCTGCTGACGAGCCAGCTTAACTTCACGGAATTTGCCCTGACGATACAGTGCAACTTCACGGGCTTTCTTCTCGTCACGCACAACAGTAACTTCATCACCCGCAGCCGGAACACCGGACAGACCCAGGATTTCCACCGGAATGGACGGACCTGCTTCCAGAACTTCCAGACCCAGTTCGTTACGCATTGCACGAACACGGCCATACTCGAAGCCACACAGCACGATGTCGCCTTTGTTCAGGGTACCTTCACGTACCAGAACAGTCGCTACCGGGCCACGGCCTTTATCCAGGAAGGATTCGATGACTGCGCCGCTCGCCATACCATTGCGAACTGCTTTCAGTTCCAGAACTTCAGCCTGCAGCAGGATAGCGTTCAGCAGGTCATCAATACCGGTACCTGCTTTCGCAGAAACTGGGATGAACTGAGACTCACCGCCCCACTCTTCCGGCATAACGCCGTACTGGGACAGTTCGTTTTTAACGCGATCCATGTCCGCTTCAGGTTTATCGATTTTGTTCACCGCAACGACAACCGGCACCTGCGCCGCTTTCGCGTGCTGGATTGCTTCGATAGTCTGTGGCATCACGCCATCGTCTGCTGCGACAACCAGAACAACGATATCCGTTGCCTGAGCACCACGAGCACGCATAGAGGTAAACGCGGCGTGACCCGGGGTATCCAGGAAGGTGATCATACCGTTGTCAGTTTCAACATGGTAAGCACCGATGTGCTGAGTAATGCCACCTGCTTCGCCAGACGCTACTTTCGTGGAACGAATGTAGTCAAGCAGCGAGGTTTTACCATGGTCAACGTGACCCATGATAGTCACAACCGGTGCACGGGCTTCAGCCGCTGCGCCAGTGTCACGATCGCTCATTACCGCTTCTTCCAGTTCGTTTTCACGACGCAGGATAACTTTGTGGCCCATCTCTTCAGCAACCAGCTGTGCTGTTTCCTGGTCGATGACCTGGTTGATGGTGGCCATTGCGCCCAGCTTCATCATCGCTTTGATGACCTGAGAGCCTTTAACCGCCATCTTGTTAGCCAGTTCGCCAACGGTGATGGTTTCGCCGATCACGACGTCACGGTTAACAGCCTGCGCTGGCTTCTGGAAGCCCTGCTGTAAAGAAGAACCTTTACGCTTGCCGCCTTTACCACCGCGGCCAGCAGCACGTGCTTCTTCACGGTCAGCTTTAGATTCAGAATGCTTGTTGCCTTTCTTCTGAGGACGAGCAGCTTTAGTCGCAGTACGCGTACGGCTACGACCCGCTTCAACCTCACGGTCGTTTTCGTCTTCGGCCTGGCGTGCATGCTGAGAAGTGGTGACGTGATAATCGCTCTTATCTTCTTCACCTTTGGCTTTCTCTTGCTCAGCCCAAACACCTGCATTTTCTTCTGCCATACGACGGGCTTCTTCAGCAACGCGACGTGCGTCTTCTTCCAGCTTGCGGCGAGCTTCTTCTTCTGCTTTACGCTTCAGCTCAGCAGCTTCATTTTCACGACGGGCTTTATCCGTCAGGGCAGTTTTGGTCATTTCGTCAGTCTGTTGATTGCTCACTTTGTCTTTTTCCGCAGCGTCGCGCTTTACTTTGTCACTGGCATCGCGCTTCGCTTTTTCTGCGGCCTCACGTTCAGCTTTTAATTCTGCCTCACGTTTGGCGGTAACTTCCGCCTCACGCTGAGCTTGTTCTTCCGCTTCACGCTGCGCCTGCTCTTCCGCGGCAAGGCGTTCAGCCTCTTGCGGATCACGTTTTACAAAGGTGCGTGTCTTGCGGACTTCGATTTGTACCGATTTACTTTTTCCACCGGTACCTGGAACGTTTAACGTACTGCGCGTTTTACGCTGTAACGTCAATTTGTCAGGCGCCGAACCGTGTTCACGGTTCAGGTGCGATAACAAAGTTTGTTTCTCTTGCGCGGTCACTGAGTCATCAGCGGACTTCGGGATCCCTGCATCAGCAAATTGCTGTACCAGGCGGTCCACGGAAGTCTGAATCTCAGCAGCCAGCGTTTTTACAGTTACATCAGTCATGCTGTTCCTTCCTGCTACAGTTTATTACGCTTCGTCGCCGAACCAGCAAATATTACGTGCGGCCATGATGAGCTCGCCGGCTTTCTCGTCGGTTAAACCTTCGATATCAGCCAGGTCATCAACGCCTTGCTCAGCGAGATCTTCCAGCGTACAAACACCACGGGCAGCCAGCTTGAACGCAATCGCACGATCAAGACCTTCCAAATTCAGCAGGTCATCAGCCGGCTTGTTATCACCAAGGCTTTCTTCCTGAGCCAGTGCCAGGGTGGTCAGTGCGTTTTTAGCGCGTTCACGCAGGGCTTCAACGGTGGCTTCATCCAGGCCGTCGATTTCCAGCAGTTCTTTCATTGGCACGTAGGCCAGTTCTTCCAGGGATGAGAAACCTTCCTCAACCAGAACAGTGGCGAAATCTTCGTCGATGTCCAGGTATTTGGTGAAGGTATCAATCGCTGCATGCGCTTCAGCCTGATGCTTAGCCTGCAGGTCATCAACGGTCATCACGTTGAGATCCCAGCCGCTCAGCTGTGAAGCCAGACGCACGTTCTGACCGTTACGGCCGATAGCCTGCGCCAGATTGCCTGCTTCAACGGCGATATCCATGGTGTGCTTATCTTCGTCTACAACGATAGACGCGACATCAGCCGGTGCCATTGCGTTAATCACAAACTGCGCCGGATTGTCGTCCCACAGAACGATATCAATACGCTCGCCGCCCAGTTCAGTCGAGACAGCCTGAACGCGCGCGCCACGCATACCGACGCAAGCACCGACCGGGTCGATACGCTTGTCGTTGGTTTTCACTGCGATTTTCGCACGGGAACCCGGATCGCGAGCCGCCGCTTTTATCTCGATAACTTCTTCGCCAATTTCTGGCACTTCAATGCGGAACAGTTCGATCAGCATTTCAGGCTTAGAACGGGTCACAAACAGCTGTGCGCCGCGCGCTTCTGGACGCACTGAATACAGTACGCCACGGATGCGGTCACCCGGACGGAAGTTTTCGCGTGGCAGCATATCTTCACGCGGAATCACCGCTTCGGCGTTGCTACCCAGATCCAGAGAGATGTTGTCGCGGTTAACCTTCTTCACCACACCAGTGATAATCTCACCTTCGTGCTCGCGGAACTGGTCAACAACCATTGCACGCTCAGCTTCACGTACTTTCTGTACGATAACCTGTTTTGCAGTCTGCGTCGTGATGCGGTCGAAGGTGACGGATTCAATCTGATCTTCAACGTAATCGTCAACGTTCAGACTTTCATCTTCATAACGTGCTGCTTCCAGCGTGATCTCTTTCGTCGGCTGGGTTACTTCTTCAACAATAATCCAACGACGGAAAGTATCGAAGTCACCGCTTTTGCGATCGATCTCTACACGGACATCGATCTCTTGTTCGTATTTTTTCTTGGTTGCCGTAGCCAGTGCACTTTCCAGCGCTTCGAAAATCTTCTCACGCGGCAGTGATTTCTCGTTGGAGACGGCTTCAACAACAGCCAAAATTTCTTTGTTCATCGCGGGCTTTTCACCTCATCCAGACTGTTAAAAGTGGGGAACCAGGTTCGCCTTCTGGATATTACTCAGCGCGAACACTTCATCTTTGCCTTCGACTGTTACTGTGATCATCTCACCATCAACGGCCTTAATAACGCCCTGCCATTTACGGCGGTTTTGTACAGCCATACGCAGAACGAGAGCCACTTCTTCACCAATGTACTGAGTGTAGTGTTCAACAGTAAACATCGGGCGATGGAGGCCAGGTGAGGAAACTTCCAGGTTATAGGCGACAGTAATAGGATCTTCAACATCAAGAACCGCACTTACCTGGTGGCTGACATCAGCACAATCATCAACATTGATGCCATCTTTACTATCAATATAGATGCGCAGCGTGGATGTACGGCTGCGAATAAATTCGATGCCGACCAGTTCGTAGCCCAGTGCTTCGACTGGTGCTTTAATCATCTCTGTTAATTTTTGGTCTAATGTGGACAAGCCCACCCCCAAGACGTAAAAAAAGGGCATAAAGCCCAGTTATTCTGTAGTCAGATAACAAAAAACCCCGATAAATCGGGGCTTTAGATAACTGAACCCTATAGCCACAGCAGTGGCCTGGAGCACTTTCAAAAAGAATTTTTTCAAATCCAGCTACGAAGGCGTTTGGTCTTCACAGTATATTTGAAAAAAGAACTTTACAGGAAAGTGGTTGCGGGGGCCGGATTTGAACCGACGACCTTCGGGTTATGAGCCCGACGAGCTACCAGGCTGCTCCACCCCGCGCCTGAAACGTGGCAAATTCTACTCGCTATGGGTAAAAATTGCAAATAATGCTGGGATTTGGTACCGAGGACGGGACGTAAAATCGGCCTACAGTATATTGATAGCGCGCACCATCTGTCAACCCTATGAACAACAGGTGTTAAGGCGCGATATTTTGACAAAAAAAACACGAATCTCTTCCGGTACTCGCCAAAAGATGATTAAATGAAAACTCACTTATTCTGCATAAAAATGCAATTAAGGTGAAAGCAATCACTCATCAGTCAATCAAGCAGGGTTTTATTTTATGACGACGATTCTCAAGCATCTTCCGCAAGGACAACGTATTGGCATCGCTTTTTCGGGCGGCCTGGATACCAGCGCTGCACTGCTGTGGATGCGCCAGAAGGGAGCGGTTCCTTATGCATATACTGCGAACCTCGGTCAGCCGGATGAGGACGATTACGAGACCATTCCTCGTCGTGCCATGGAGTATGGTGCAGAGAACGCACGCCTGATTGACTGCCGTAAGCAGCTGGTTGCAGAAGGCATTGCTGCTATTCAGTGTGGGGCATTCCACAACACCACCGGCGGCCTGACCTATTTTAACACCACCCCGCTGGGCCGTGCTGTTACCGGCACCATGCTGGTTGCCGCCATGAAAGACGATGGCGTGAATATCTGGGGTGATGGCAGTACTTATAAAGGTAACGACATTGAGCGTTTCTACCGTTACGGTCTGCTGACCAATGCTGAACTGCAGATTTACAAACCGTGGCTGGATACTGACTTCATCGACGAACTCGGTGGCCGTCACGAAATGTCCGAATTCATGATCGCCTGCGGTTTTGACTATAAGATGTCCGTAGAGAAAGCTTACTCCACCGACTCCAACATGCTGGGTGCAACGCACGAAGCCAAAGACCTCGAGTTCCTCAACTCCAGCGTGAAGATCGTTAACCCGATCATGGGCGTTAAGTTCTGGGACGAAAACGTCAAAATTCAGGCGGAAGAAGTGACCGTCCGTTTTGATCGTGGCCACCCGGTTGCCCTGAACGGTCAAACCTTCTCTGATGACGTAGAACTGATGCTGGAAGCAAACCGCATCGGCGGTCGTCACGGTCTGGGGATGAGCGATCAGATTGAAAACCGAATCATCGAAGCAAAGAGCCGTGGCATCTATGAAGCCCCGGGGATGGCGTTGCTGCATATCGCTTACGAACGTTTGCTGACCGGTATTCACAACGAAGACACCATTGAGCAGTATCACTCACACGGCCGCCAGCTGGGTAAACTGCTGTATCAGGGCCGCTGGTTCGATCCGCAGGCGCTGATGCTGCGTGACGCTCTGCAACGCTGGGTTGCTAGCGCAATCACCGGTGAAGTGACGCTGGAACTGCGTCGTGGTAACGACTATTCGATCCTGAACACAGTCTCCGACAACCTGACCTACCAGGCAGAACGTTTGACCATGGAGAAAGGTGATTCTGTATTCTCGCCGGACGATCGTATTGGCCAGCTGACCATGCGTAACCTTGATATCACCGATACCCGTGCCAAGCTGTTCACTTACACTCAGAACGGCCTGCTCTCGGTATCAAGCAGCAACGGTCTGCCGCAGGTTGAGAACCTGGAGAACAGCGATAAGTAATCGCTGACGTGAAATGAAAAAGGCGCCTGATGGCGCCTTTTTTGTTATCTGTTCCGTCGTGTTTAGGCCCGCTAAGCGGGCCTAGCAAAATCCTGAACAAAAAGTACAGACGAAAAAAAAGACATCTTGCGATGTCTTTTTTTCGGAATATTGGTACTGAGGATGGGACTCGAACCCACAAGCCCGTTAGGGCACTACCACCTCAAGGTAGCGTGTCTACCAATTCCACCACCTCAGCACAGATACTGCAATTACTGTGGGATATCGCTGGTCGGCTTAGCCGGCGCTGCGGACTGAGTCTGCTCGGATTTCGCCGGTGCGCTCAGATTTTCCCACTCACTTCCTTTACTGGTCTTGTTGCTGTTGATATTTCCCAGCGCCAGACTGATGATGAAAAACAGCGTTGCCAGAATCGCCGTTGCGCGGGTCATAAAGTTACCAGAACCATTTGAACCGAACAGCGTACCAGAAGCGCCTGCTCCAAAGGAGGCTCCCATATCAGCGCCTTTACCTTGCTGCAGCATAATCAACGCTACTAGAGCGATGGCTACAATAAGGAAAACTACCAAAAGAGCTTCGTACATAATCAACCTGTTCCTTGCGGATTTGCCGCATACCAAAGCTTCGACCAATAACCAGGAATACATGTTTCCTGATGAAGCGGGTGTGAATACTAACCAAAGCGAATGGCCTTCGCAAGGGCAATTTCGGCACATTGTATCAACTGCAGAAAAAAACAGCAAAACCGCAGTAACTGTGCAAAATTAAGGCGGCAAGCACCGCCTTTTTAGACACTTAACGTACTTATGCGGCTTTAACGGCATCCGCAATACGATGCGCGAACTCGGTAACCTGCGCTTCGTCTTCGCCTTCTACCATCACACGGATCAGCGGCTCGGTACCGGATTTACGCAACAGGACGCGACCACGAGCCCCTAACGCAGCTTCCACCTCGGCCATGACCGCTTTCACATTGTCATTTTCCAGCGGGTTGCCGTTGCCGGCCGTAAAGCGGACGTTGACCAGGATTTGTGGGAACATTTTCATTCCACTGCACAGATCGTGGAGGGTCATATGGTTACGCACCATCGCGGCAACTACCTGCAGGCTCGCCACGATACCGTCACCGGTGGTGGTTTTATCAAGCAGAATGACGTGACCGGAGTTTTCTGCCCCAATACGCCAGCCTTTCTCCTGCAGTTTTTCCAGCACATAGCGGTCACCCACTTTCGCACGCACAAACGGGATACCCAGCTGCTTAAGCGCCAGTTCCAGTCCCATATTGCTCATTAATGTGCCGACTGCACCACCGCGCAACTGGCCCTGACGCAGGCCTTCACGGGCAATGATGTACAGGATCTGATCGCCATCGACTTTATTGCCTTCGTGGTCAACCATGATCACGCGGTCGCCGTCGCCGTCATAGGCGATCCCCAGATCGGCCTTTTCCGCTAACACGCGCGCCTGCAGGGCACGGACATCGGTCGCACCCACTTCTTCATTAATGTTCACACCGTTTGGCTCACAGCCAATGGCGACCACTTTTGCACCCAGCTCGCGGAAGACATTAGGAGCAATGTGGTAAGTTGCACCGTTAGCGCAGTCAACCACGATTTTAAGGTGACCCAGACTCAGCTCATTCGGGAAAGTGCCTTTACAGAATTCGATATAGCGACCGGCAGCATCGACGATACGACTGGCTTTGCCGAGTTCAGCAGAGTCAACGCAGGTGATATCTTTTTCCATCTCAGCTTCGATGGCCTCTTCCACATCATCCGGCAGCTTGGTGCCGTCGATTGAGAAGAACTTGATGCCGTTATCGTAAAACGGATTGTGGGACGCAGAAATCACAATACCCGCTTCAGCACGGAAGGTACGGGTGAGATACGCTACAGCCGGCGTCGGCATTGGACCGGTAAAGGAAGCCGAGAGCCCCGCCGCCGCCAGACCGGCTTCCAGCGCGGATTCCAACATATAGCCAGAAATACGCGTGTCTTTACCAATGATGATTTTGCGTGAGCCGTGGCTTGCCAGCACCTTGCCTGCCGCCCAGCCTAATTTCAGAACAAAATCAGGGGTGATTGGCGCATCTCCCACTCGTCCACGAATGCCGTCGGTACCAAAATATTTACGATTACTCATAGCGGTTGTTTTCCTTAGCGGCGAGGGTAGCTTCCACCACGCGCATTGCTTCTGCAGTTTCTTTTACGTCATGGACGCGAATAATATGTGCACCCTGCATCGCGGCAATGATCGCGCAGGCCAGGCTGCCGCTCAGGCGATCCGTTGGCCCCACGTTCAGCAACTGCCCTATCATGGACTTTCGTGACATTCCAACCAGCAGCGGCAGGCCAAAATGGTGAAACTCAGATAAGCGCGCAAGAAGCTCGTAGTTATGAGAGAGATTTTTACCGAAACCGAATCCCGGGTCGAGCAGCAATTTCTCTTTTGCGATACCAGCACGTTCACAACGTGCAATTTGCTCAACAAAGTAGCGATTTACATCGGCGAACACATCTGCATATTTTGGCGCTTCCTGCATTGTCTTCGGCTGTCCCTGCATATGCATCAGACAAACAGGCAGGCCTGTCTCAGCCGCCGCCTCCAGTGCATCCGGTTCGCTCAGGGAACGAATGTCATTTATAATGTGAGCGCCCACTCTCGCTGATTCGCGGATCACCTCAGGTTTGGAGGTATCAACCGAAATCCACACTTCGAATCGCTGCGCAATGGCTTCAACTACCGGAATTACCCGTGACAACTCTTCATCAACGCTGATATCCGCCGCACCGGGCCGCGTCGACTCGCCGCCAACATCAATAATCGTCGCCCCAGCGTTGATCATCAGATTCGCGTGCTTGACCGCCTCGATAAGCGTGTTGTGCGTGCCACCGTCAGAGAAAGAGTCTGGCGTGACGTTCAGGATCCCCATCACATGTGGATGTGAAAGATCGAGATAAGAATCCTGGGCAAAGAGTTTCATGGCTAATCCCTGGTTTTGATTAAGCAGACAAGAAAAACCCCGGGGCAAGCCCCAGGGTTTAAGGTAAAGAAAACATCATCGACAGCAGTGGCTTATTTGTCGCCCAACTGTTCTGACATGGTGTTACCCGGGTTCGGCGTACGCGGTTCATCGACCGGACGCGGTGCACGCGGGGTGCCATTACTGTCAGAGTTGTTGGACGTACCTGGATCTTCCCAGCCCGCTGGCGGACGCACATCACGACGCGCCATCAGGTCATCGATCTGCGGTGCATCGATGGTCTCATATTTCATGAGCGCATCTTTCATCGCGTGCAGGATATCCATATTGTCGTTCAGGATCTGACGCGCGCGACCGTAGTTACGTTCAACGAGCAATTTCACTTCCTGGTCGATAATACGCGCCGTTTCATCGGACATGTGTTTCGCTTTAGCGACTGAGCGGCCGAGGAACACTTCACCCTCTTCTTCCGCATACAGCAGCGGACCCAGTTTGTCGGAGAAGCCCCACTGCGTGACCATGTTACGCGCCAGGTTTGTCGCGACTTTAATGTCGTTAGACGCACCGGTTGAAACACGTTCAACACCGTAGATAATCTCTTCCGCCAGACGGCCACCGTACAGAGTCGAAATCTGACTTTCCAGCTTTTGACGGCTGGCGCTGATGGCATCGCCTTCCGGCAGGAAGAACGTCACGCCAAGCGCACGACCGCGCGGAATAATCGTCACTTTATGCACCGGATCGTGTTCCGGTACCAGGCGACCGATGATCGCATGGCCTGCTTCATGGTAAGCCGTGGACTCTTTCTGCGCTTCCGTCATCACCATAGAGCGGCGTTCCGCACCCATCATGATTTTGTCTTTCGCTTTCTCGAACTCCACCATTGAAACCACACGCTTGTTGCCACGGGCAGCAAACAGCGCTGCTTCGTTTACCAGGTTAGCGAGATCCGCACCAGAGAAGCCAGGTGTTCCGCGCGCAATGATTGCCGCGTCAATGTCCGGAGACAGCGGTACGCGACGCATGTGCACTTTCAGGATCTGCTCACGACCACGAACGTCTGGCAGACCCACAACGACCTGACGGTCAAAACGGCCTGGACGCAGCAGCGCAGGGTCAAGAACGTCCGGACGGTTAGTTGCCGCGATAACGATAATACCTTCGTTACCTTCGAAGCCATCCATCTCAACCAGCATTTGGTTAAGAGTTTGCTCACGTTCATCGTGACCGCCACCCAGGCCCGCGCCACGCTGGCGGCCTACGGCGTCGATTTCATCGATAAAGATGATGCACGGTGCTGCCTTTTTGGCCTGTTCGAACATGTCACGCACACGAGATGCACCGACACCCACGAACATTTCCACGAAGTCAGAACCCGAAATCGTAAAGAACGGTACCTTCGCTTCACCTGCGATGGCTTTCGCCAGCAAGGTTTTACCGGTACCCGGAGGACCGACCATCAGAACGCCTTTCGGGATCTTACCGCCCAGCTTCTGGAAACGGCTCGGTTCACGCAGGTATTCCACCAGTTCAGCCACTTCGTCTTTCGCTTCGTCACAACCCGCTACGTCAGCAAAAGTGGTTTTTATCTGGTCTTCCGTAAGCATACGCGCCTTGCTCTTGCCGAACGACATGGCACCTTTGCCACCGCCGCCCTGCATCTGACGCATAAAGAAGATCCAGACACCGATCAACAACAGCATCGGGAACCAGGAAATGAAGATTGAAGCCAGCAGGCTTGGTTCTTCCGGCGGCTCACCGACCACCTTGACGTTTTTAGTCAGAAGATTATCAAGCAGCTTAGGGTCGTTCACCGGAATGTAAGTCGTGTAACGGTTACTATCTTTCTTGGTAACGTTGATCTCACGTCCGTTGATACGCGCTTCGCGAACCTGATCCTGATTGACCTCTTGCAGGAAGGTAGAGTAGTCCACCTTGCGGCCATTAGACTCGCTGGGCCCAAAGCTCTGGAATACTGACATCAGCACAACGGCAATGACCAGCCAGAGAATTAGGTTTTTCGCCATGTCACTCAAGGGATTAACCTCTTATTACAACTGTGTTAAAAACAGCGGCAGGATATTTTATAACCAGTTTGTTTCACACTTTCGCCTGAAACCAACCGGCTATTATTTTCGCCCGGTCGCTACAATATACACTTCACGTGAACGCGCACGTGAAGAGTCCGGCTTACGAACTTTGACCTTCGCAAACAGGGAGCGAATTTCCTTTAGATACTCCTCGAAACCTTCGCCCTGGAACACCTTCACTAAAAAACTACCACCTGGCGCTAATACATCACGACTCATTTCTAACGCCAGTTCTACCAGATACATGGAGCGGGGGATATCCACCGCCGGTGTTCCGCACATATTTGGTGCCATATCGGACATCACAACTTGTACTTTACTGTCACCCACACGTTCAAGTAACGCTTTCAGCACTAATTCATCACGAAAATCGCCCTGAAGGAAGTCCACACCAACGATGGGATCCATAGGTAAAAGATCGCATGCGATAATTCGACCATTCCCACCGATTTGCGTCACTGCATATTGCGACCATCCACCGGGTGCAGCGCCGAGGTCAACTACCGTCATCCCCGGTTTAAAGAGTTTGTCACTTTGCTGTATTTCATCAAGTTTAAACCAGGCACGGGAACGTAACCCCTTTTTCTGTGCCTGAAGAACATATTTATCGCTAAAGTGTTCCTGGAGCCAGCGGCTCGAACTTGCAGAACGCTTTTTACCTGTCATTTTACTTTCCGTCCGGGTTCATCGTAGCCAGCGGTGTAAATTTCCACATAGCAATTTGGCGATATAAGGGAGATGGCGGTAGAATGAACCGTTTTCAATCCCAACGTAAGCAAAAATATACGATGAATCTGAGTACTAAACAAAAACAGCACCTTAAAGGTCTGGCACATCCGCTCAAGCCTGTAGTTATGCTTGGCAACAATGGTTTGACCGAAGGGGTACTGGCCGAGATTGAACTAGCGCTGGAGCACCACGAGTTAATCAAAATCAAAATCGCCTCTGAAGACAGAGAGACTAAGACGCTGATTGTGGAAGCTATCGTGCGCGAAACCGGCGCCTGTAATGTACAGGTCATCGGTAAAACGCTGGTGCTCTATCGCCCAACTAAAGAGCGCAAAATTTCGCTTCCTCGCTAAGATTATCCTGAATTAAACACATTGTGATGTGCTTAATGAGGGGTTTTTCTTTCGCAGGTGAGCAAAATGCCATGCTCCTTGAGTTGATAAAAGGCCGCGATGCGGCCTTTTTCCTATCTTTACAATGTATCAACAACTTGCCGGAGATGCGAATTACAGGTAATCAACCTTGAGAATTTCGAACTCCACTTCCCCGCCTGGGGTGCGAATCGTCACCACATCGCCCTGCTCTTTAGCCACCAGTCCACGTGCAATTGGCGAGTTTACTGAGATAAGATTTTGTTTAAAGTCGGCCTCATCATCGCCTACGATGCGATAAGACACCTCTTCGTCGTTGTCCACATTAACAACGGTTACCGTGCAACCAAAAATGACCCGTCCGTTATTGGGCATTTTTGAGATATCGATCACCTGCGCATTAGACAGCTTCGCTTCGATATCTTTGATACGTCCTTCGCAGAAACCCTGTTGTTCACGCGCAGCGTGATATTCCGCATTCTCTTTCAGATCACCATGCTCACGCGCATCGGCGATGGCGGCAATGATCTCAGGACGGCGAACAGATTTCAAAAAATCCAGCTCTTCACGCAGTTTTTCAGCACCACGTAAGGTCATCGGAATAGCTTGCATTTGTTATACCTCTTAAACATTCCTGTTGGGTACGGCGGCAAACCGCCCCGACTACTGCCTCCGCAGGCATCACAGCCTGGCATAAGTCAGAGACAAAAGAAAACTGACCCGGAAGCAAAGTTCCAGGTCAGCAGCAATTTTTCAATTTGATACGTATTTTACCGCGAAGTTCAGTATGGGTCATCGTTTACTTTACAGGGCGTTGGGCCGTAGTATGACGGTTTGTTTCCGGGTTGTTAGCGCGAGATTATGCGATTTTCCAGATTTATCATCGGATTGACCACCAGTATTGCGTTCACTGCCCAGGCAGCGAACGTCGACGAGTATATTAATCAGCTGCCCGATGGCGCCAATCTTGCTTTGATTGTGCAAAAAGTGGGAGCCCAGGCACCAGAGATTGACTATCACAGTCAGCAGATGGCGCTTCCTGCCAGCACCCAAAAGGTGATCACTGCGTTGGCAGCCCTGCTGCAACTCGGGCCTGACTTTCGCTTCACAACAACGCTTGAGAGCAAAGGCAACGTCGAGAGCGGTGTACTGAAAGGCGATCTTATTGCCCGTTTTGGCGGTGATCCGACATTTAAGCGGCAGGATATCCGCAATATGGTCGCCGTATTAAAGAAGTCTGGTGTTCAGCGCATTGAGGGTAATGTGCTTATCGACACGTCCATTTTTGCCAGCCACGATAAAGCCCCGGGCTGGCCGTGGAATGACATGACCCAGTGCTTTAGCGCGCCGCCAGCAGCGGCAATCGTCGATCGCAACTGCTTCTCCATCTCGTTGTACAGCGCGCCAAAACCGAATGATTTGGCCTTTATCCGCGTAGCATCTTATTACCCGGTCAACATGTTCAGCCAGGTTCGTACTCTGGCGAAAGGTTCTCCGGAGGCGCAGTATTGCGAGCTGGATGTAGTGCCTGGTGATTTAAACCGGTTCACGGTGACAGGCTGCCTCACGCAACGTGCCGACCCGTTACCGCTGGCATTCGCTATCCAGGATGGTGCAAGCTACGCTGGCGCTATTCTGAAAGATGAACTGAAGCAGGCCAATATCACATACACTGGCACACTGTTGCGCCAGACGCAGACCAACGAACCCGGCAACGTACTTGCGAGCAAGCAGTCCGCACCGCTGCACGATCTGTTGAAGATCATGTTGAAAAAGTCGGACAACATGATCGCCGATACCGTGTTTCGCATGATCGGCCATGCCCGCTTCGGCGTACCTGGCACCTGGCGTGCCGGTTCAGATGCCGTCCGTCAGATCCTTCGTCAGCAAGCGAGCATTGATCTTGGAAATACCATTGCGGTGGATGGTTCAGGTCTGTCGCGCCATAACTTGATCTCGCCAGCCACCATGATGCAGGTCCTGCAGTACATTGCTCAACACGACACTGAGCTAAACTTTATCTCGATGCTGCCGCTCGCCGGCCACGACGGTTCCTTGCAATACCGCGCGGGGCTACATGCTGCCGGCGTCGATGGCAAAGTCTCCGCCAAAACGGGCTCCCTGCAGGGGGTGTACAATCTTGCCGGGTTTATCACCACCGCCAGTGGGCAGCGAATGGCATTTGTACAATATCTTTCTGGCTACGCGGTAGAACCTGCAGACCAACGCAATCGCCGTATCCCGCTGGTGCGCTTTGAGAGCCGGCTGTACAAGGACATTTATCAGAATAACTAGCGATGAAACTACTCATTGTTGAAGATGATTTACTGCTCCAGCAAGGCCTGGCGCTGGCACTCTCTGCCGAGGGTTACACGCTGGATTGCGCAGGTACGGCTGCCGAAGCCGATGGGCTGATCCAGAGCGGCGAATACAGCCTGGTGATCCTCGATCTTGGGCTGCCGGATAAAGACGGTGCAACGCTACTGAGCCAGTGGCGTCGCCGGGGTGTGGCGAATCCAGTGCTGATCCTGACGGCACGCGATGCGCTGGAAGACCGCATCAATGGCCTCGACTCAGGGGCTGACGACTATCTGGTTAAGCCCTTTGCGCTGGTTGAACTTCAGGCGCGTGCCCGTGCGTTGATCCGGCGCTATCAAGGGCACAGTGATAACCTGCTCAGCGACGGCGATCTGACCCTGAATCTGCAAACGCAGCAGGTTCTACAGCAATCCCTGCCGGTTGAAATTACGCCCAAAGAGTTTGCCCTGCTGACGCGGCTGATCATGCGCACCGGGCAAACCGTTCACCGTGAAACCTTGCAGCAGGATATTTACTCCTGGCAGGACGATCCGGGCTCGAATACCCTTGAGGTTCATATTCATAATCTACGAGGCAAGCTTGGTAAAGATCGGATCAAAACGGTACGCGGCGTGGGTTATCGTCTGGAAAGCCAAAAATGAATAGCATGCGCCGTCGCCTGATGGTGTTGCTGGCAGTTATCCTGCTTTTTTTTCAACTGATAAGCGTGGTCTGGCTCTGGCATGAAAGCCGGGAACAGATTAGTTTTCTGGTCAGCGAGACGCTGTCAGCAAAATCCCGTAATCAGCACGTTGAAAAAGAGATCCGTGAGGCGATTGCCTCCCTACTGGTGCCTTCCCTGGTGATGGTCGGTTTTACGCTACTGTTCTCATTCTGGGCCGTTAGCTGGATCACACGTCCTCTAAACCAGCTTCGTACCAGCCTGGCAAACCGGTCTGCCGACAATCTCACCCCGCTGCCGATGTATTCCGATATGGAAGAGATTGGCGCTGTCACCACCTCACTCAATCTGCTGCTTGCCCGGCTGGATCATACGATCCAGCAGGAGCGCTTATTCACGGCCGACGCCGCCCATGAATTGCGAACGCCGTTGGCGGGTATTCGCCTGCATCTGGAACTAATGGTGCAATCGGGTTCCTCTCAGGCCGCGCCATTGATCACCCGTATTGACCAATTGATGCATACCGTCGAGCAGCTGCTGATGCTGGCCCGGGCTGGCCAGGCGATGGCAAGCGGTCACTACGAGACGATAAACTTATCGGATACGATCATCGCGCCGCTGGCGCTTGAGCATGAGACTAAAACGCATACCCTTGTCTGGCCGCAACCTGCTGCGCTGACGGCCCAGGGCGATGCTGTGCTACTCCGCCTGATGGTACGTAATTTATATGAAAATGCGGTGCGCTATAGCCCAGCAGGCTCCACTATTGAGATTCGGCTTGAGACGCAGGATGAGGGTACGCTAATCAGCGTTCTCGATCATGGCCCGGGCATTGATGAAGCCCATCGCCAGTCAATTACTGAGCCGTTTCGTCGCATCGATCAGCGTTACGGTGGCAGCGGTCTTGGATTGAGTATTGTGCAGCGTATTATTCAGCTCCATCACGGTAAACTGCAGCTAAACAATCGCCCGGAAGGCGGGTTGGTCGTACAGTGCTGGTTGCCGACAACCTTGGGCTAAAAAAAAGCCCCCTGATTCAGGGGGCCATTGACTGTACTAACGCTTGTAGATAAATTCGACGCCTTCTTCGTCATCTTCATCCCAGTCGTCGTCCCAGTCTTCGTCGTCTTCTTCGACTTCAACTTCTTGTTCTTCAAGCTGCTGACGGTGGTAGTCATCCCACATGAATTCGACTTTCTCAGGCTGTTTCGCTTCTTCTGCCTGCGTAATCGGATTCTCAATGATGAAGGTCATCACGTCCCAGCACAGATCTTTCACGCCCATCTGGCTTGCGGCAGAGATGAGATAGTACTTTTCTTCCCAACCCATCGCTTCTGCGATAGCTTTAGCTTTCGCTTCGGCTTCCGCTTTGTCCATCAGGTCAATCTTGTTGAAGACCAACCAGCGTGGTTTGCCTGCCAGTTTGTCGCTGTATTTTTCCAGCTCACCGATGATGATACGGGCATTTTCTGCCGGATCAGAACCGTCGATAGGATCGATATCGATGAGATGCAGCAGCACGCGGCAGCGCTCAAGGTGTTTCAGGAAGCGAATGCCTAATCCAGCCCCTTCTGCAGCACCTTCGATCAGACCCGGGATATCCGCGACCACAAAGCTCTTCTCGTTGTCCATACGGACCACGCCGAGGCTTGGTACCAGCGTCGTAAACGGATAGTCAGCCACTTTTGGCTTGGCCGCAGACACCGCACGAATAAAGGTGGATTTACCGGCATTCGGCATCCCCAGCATTCCCACGTCTGCCAGCAGCATCAGTTCAAGCTGCAGATCGCGTTTGTCGCCCGGCGTACCCATCGTTTTTTGACGAGGGGAACGGTTAACGGAGGATTTGAAACGGCTGTTGCCCAGGCCGTGCCAGCCGCCTTTTGCCACCATCAGGCGCTGACCGTGTTTGGTCATATCACCCATGGTTTCGCCAGTGCCCTGATCGATAACGCGCGTCCCCACCGGGACTCTGACCGTTACATCTTTACCGCGCTTACCGGTACAGTCACGGCTCTGGCCATTCTGACCACGTTCAGCACGGAAAGACTTTTCAAAACGGTAGTCGATCAGGGTGTTGAGGTTTTCGTCGGCTTCGAACCATACGTCACCACCATCACCGCCGTCGCCGCCGTCAGGGCCGCCTCGCGGAATGTATTTCTCACGGCGGAAGCTTACGCAACCATTACCGCCATCACCTGCCACGACCAGGATCGCTGCTTCATCAACAAACTTCATTTTACTCTCCGTAAATCATTCGCCTGAGCGGGGGACAACTACAACCGCTTCACTTTTGCGCCAACGTCCCCAAAGACGATGACCAATGGCGGAATACATCGCGCCCGCAACCACGACAAACGCACCGAGATAAGCCCACAGGTTTAACATCGGTTTGACGAAGAAATCGGGCCAGGCCATTGATAATAAATCTGAAAATAATAGCGTAAACAGCGGGGTCAGCGTAATCAATGCGCTCACCTGTGCTGCCTGCCAGCGCGCCATCGCCTCTGCCAGTGCGCCGTAACCTACCAGCGTGTTCACTCCACAGAAAATCAGACACGCGAGCTGCCAGTCGCTGAGCAAAGAGATGACTCCAGGCTTCGCAAGCGGCAACAGTGCAATAGTACATAAAGTGTACAGCAAAAACAGGATCTGCTGTGAGGCCAGTCGACGCAATAACACCTTTTGCGCGACGCCATAACTCACCCAGACCGCCGCGGCGCCTACGCCGAAAATGACGCCCCAGGTGTAATCTGTCAGCCGGGTAAATATTTCTATCAGGCTGGTATTGAAGAACAACACCAGGCCACTGAGCAGCATTACAGCCCCAATAATCTGCGTACCGCGCATCTTCTCTTTGAGGATGAAGACACTGGCGATCATCATGCCAACCGGTGAAAGTTGACCGATAACCTGCGAGGCCGTAGGACTGAGATATTGCAGGGAAGAGCTGAATAAAATGAAGTTACCGAACAGGCCCCCTGTCGCAATCGCCAGCATGATGAGCCAGCGCGGCTTGCGAAAGATACGCAGCGGTGGAAGCTTACCCTTGATGGCCAGGATTGTTCCGAGCCCGACAGAGGCCATCAGGAAGCGATAGAACACTATTGTCGGCGGCTCCATCACATCGAGAACCTGCTTCATTGCAATTGGCAGTGCACCCCAGCACATCGCAGTAATGAGTGCCAAAAGAATACCAATGCCAGCCTGCTGCTTCATGCCCGTTTTCCCTACAGAAAAAATGACCGGGTTTCCAATGTAAAAAGCCCCGCAACACGTTGCGGGGCTTTAATCCGTTACCGGACCGAGAAAACCTTACTCAGCAACGATGCTGATGTATTTACGGTTGTTCGGGCCTTTAACTTCAAATTTCACTTTACCGTCTGCTTTAGCAAACAGAGTGTGGTCACGACCGCAACCTACGTTGTTACCAGCGTGGAATTTGGTACCACGTTGACGAACGATGATGCTACCCGCCAGAACGGTTTCGCCACCGAAACGCTTAACGCCGAGGCGTTTAGCTTCTGAATCGCGACCGTTACGAGTTGAGCCGCCAGCCTTTTTATGTGCCATTTAAATCTCTCCTCAGGTCTTAGGCGCTGATGCCAGTAATTTTCACATCAGTGAACCACTGACGGTGGCCCTGCTGCTTACGGTAGTGTTTACGACGACGAAACTTAACGATCTTAATTTTCTCGCCACGACCATGAGCAACAACTTCAGCCTTGATAACGCCGCCATCAACGAAAGGAACGCCGATTTTGACTTCTTCACCGTTTGCGATCATCAGCACTTCAGCGAACTCAACAGCTTCGCCAGTTGCGATGTCCAGCTTTTCCAGGCGAATGGTCTGACCTTCGCTTACTCGGTGTTGTTTACCACCACTTTGGAAAACCGCGTACATATAAAACTCCGCTTCCGCGCACATCCTCGTGTGATTCAGAGTGCGCTATAAATATTCACAATAGGGCGCGAATATTACGCAAAACGCGAGCCTTTGACAAGTGCTACCATCAACAGATGAAGAAAAAAAAGACAACACGTAAGGTAACGTTTATCTGGCGCGTTTTTTCAGTACAATCAGCAATACTATTGATAAACCGAACCCTTCGTTAGCCCATGTAATATGGGGTGAACAGGATTACAAGCCCGGCTTTTGCGATGAATTTAGATAAAATCAATGAGTTAACCGCGCAAGACATGGCGGGTGTGAATGCAGCAATTCTGGAACAGCTCGATTCTGACGTTCAACTAATCAATCAGTTGGGTTATTACATCGTCAGCGGCGGAGGCAAACGCATCCGTCCGATGATCGCTGTACTGGCCGCGCGCGCGGTTGGCTATCAAGGCAATGCGCACGTTACGATTGCCGCCCTGATCGAATTTATCCACACCGCAACGCTGTTGCATGATGATGTCGTGGATGAATCGGATATGCGTCGTGGTAAAGCTACCGCTAACGCGGCCTTCGGTAATGCTGCCAGCGTACTGGTCGGTGACTTTATCTATACCCGCGCCTTCCAGATGATGACCAGCCTGGGTTCGTTGAAAGTGCTCGAAGTGATGTCCAAAGCGGTGAACGTGATTGCTGAAGGCGAAGTTCTGCAGCTCATGAACGTCAACGACCCGAATATCACTGAAGAGAACTACATGCGGGTAATCTACAGCAAAACCGCACGTCTTTTCGAAGCTGCGGCGCAGTGCTCTGGTTTACTCGCAGGCTGCTCCGAGGAGCAAGAACGCGGTCTGCAGGATTACGGACGCTATCTTGGCACCGCCTTCCAGCTGATTGACGATCTGCTCGATTACAGCGCCGACGGTGAAACGCTGGGTAAAAATGTGGGCGACGACCTGAACGAAGGCAAACCAACGCTTCCACTGCTGCATGCGATGCGTAATGGCACCCCTGAGCAAGCGAAGCTGATACGTGAAGCCATTGAGCAAGGTAACGGCCGACACCTTCTGGAGCCCGTACTGGAAGCAATGGCAGCCTGTGGTTCCCTGGAATGGACGCGCCAGCGTGCCGAGGAAGAGGCAGACAAAGCTATCGTCGCACTGCAGGTCATCCCGGATAGCCCGTGGCGAGATGCCCTTATCGGCCTCGCACATATTGCTGTTCAGCGCGATCGCTGAGGGTCAATGAACTCTCTTTTTCGTCAACAGAGAGTTCTTATAAATTCCAAATTTTTATCCATAAAATTGTTAATGAATTCGCTTACAGGCCGCATGAATAAAGCCCTGGCAAAATCTGAATGTGGCTCACAGTAACGCGAACTTTTTAGAACCCTTGTTCGAAGTAGGTATAGTAACCGCGTCATTTAAGATGAATGACGTGTACGAACCTGAACAAAGGGGACAACGGAATGGAGAAGAAATTTATCGACTGGCACCCGGCAGATATTATCGCCGCGCTGCGTAAAAAGGGAACGTCGCTGGCCGCGGAATCACGCCGCAATGGCCTCAGTTCATCCACGCTAGCAAACGCGCTCACCCGCCCCTGGCCAAAGGGAGAGCTGATCATTGCAACTGCGTTAGGAACCGATCCCTGGACAATCTGGCCTTCGCGTTATCATGACCCAATTACCCACGAATTTGTCGACAGAACACGCATGATGCGTCAGAGAAGACCCGCAAAAGAAAATCAGGAATGATTTTCTTATCATCGGAATAGCAACCCCCCGGTCACTGTGACAGGGGGCTGCCCGAACGATTACTCGCCCTTCACACGCTCGATATTTGCACCCAGCGCACGCAGTTTATCTTCGATACGCTCATAGCCGCGATCGATGTGATAAATACGATCCACCGTCGTCGTCCCTTCCGCAATACAACCCGCCAGCACCAGGCTCGCAGAAGCACGCAGATCCGTCGCCATCACCTGCGCACCGGACAGTTTTTCTACGCCATGGCAGATCACGGTGTTACTTTCGATTTCCGCGTGCGCACCCATACGGATCAATTCCGGTACGTGCATAAAGCGGTTCTCGAAAATCGTTTCGGTGATAAAGCCCGTCCCTTCCGCTACCAGGTTCAGCAGAGTGAACTGTGCCTGCATATCCGTTGGGAATGCTGGATGCGGAGCCGTACGGACGTTGACGGCCTTAGGACGCTTGCCGTGCATGTCCAGGCTGATCCAGTCTTCACCGGTTTCGATATCCGCACCGGCATCACGCAGCTTCGCCAGCACGGCGTCCAGCGTATCAGGCTGGGCATTACGGCAGACAATCTTGCCGCCGGAGATCGCTGCAGCAACCAGGAAGGTACCGGTTTCGATACGGTCAGGCAGAACGCGATAAACACCGCCACCCAGGCGGGCAACGCCTTCAATGGTAATACGGTCCGTACCCTGGCCAGTGACCTTCGCACCGATCGCGTTGAGGAAGTTCGCCGTATCGACGATTTCCGGCTCGCGTGCGGCGTTCTCAATGACGGTAGTCCCTTCAGCCAGCGTCGCAGCAGACATAATGGTGACGGTCGCACCGACACTCACCTTGTCCATTACGATGTGCGCGCCTTTAAGACGACCATTGACTGACGCTTTGACGTAGCCCTCTTCCAGCTTAATGTCTGCGCCGAGTTTCTCGAGACCAAAGATATGCAGATCGACCGGACGGGCACCGATGGCACAACCGCCCGGCAGAGAGACCTGACCCTGACCAAAACGGGCCACCAGCGGACCCAGCGCCCAGATGGAGGCACGCATGGTTTTCACCAGATCGTAAGGCGCGGAGAAATTATTGACGTTGCTGGCGTCGATCCACACGGAACCGTTGCGCTCAACTTTAGTCCCGAGCTGACCGAGCAGCTTCATGGTGGTGTCGATATCTTTCAGCTTCGGTACGTTCTGAATCTCTACCGGCTCTTCAGCAAGCAGTGCAGCGAAGAGGATAGGCAGCGCGGCGTTTTTAGCGCCGGAAATTGTGACTTCGCCCTGAAGGCGCGTTGGCCCCTGAACACGAAATTTGTCCATGTGATTACTCTCTGTATAAATTCAACCGTGCTGCGGGCAATCACCCTCAGCTCAAAAACCGTTTAGTTTGCGATCGCGTGCCCACTCAGTCGGGGTGAACGCCTTGATCGACAGGGCATGGATACGATTATCCGCGATATATTCCATCAGCGGCGCATAGACAGCCTGCTGTTTCTTCACGCGGCTCATGCCGTCGAATACCTCACCCACAGCAATAACCTGAAAGTGACTGCCATCGCCGGAGACGTGGGCTTCCTGAAGGGCAAGTGCATTCATCAGCACGGTCTGGATTTCATGATTTTCCATGGGGGTTCATATCATCTGGTAGTGAAAACAAGCCCAACATCTTAGAGCAAAGTGGCGCAGTCTTAAACAAGCAAAAAGCCCCGACGATGAAACTGTCGGGGCTTTCGATAGTAACGTACTGAAAAAGTTAGCGCGGTAAAACGTCTACCGGCAAATTATAGAGCTGAGCCAGGGTAATAACATTGTCGCTGGCGCCAGAAAGTGAGACCTGCCGCCCTTGCTGTTTGCCTGTTGCCACCAGATGGACCAGCAGCGCAACCCCCGCCGTATCAACGCGAGAAACATTGCCGAGATCGATACAGGAAACGCCCTGCATCGCTTCGTGGCGCGCATCCCACAGAGGATTCAGAAAATCCTGATCCAGCTCGCCAGTGAGCAATAACGTCTCACCCTCGCGGGCCCAGCTGAGCTGCGTCAGCATTATTTTTTCTCTTCCAGGGAGATTTTCTGACGCGAGATGCTGTTCAGCTGCGCGGTCAGGCCATCGATGCCTTTAGTACGCAGCAGATCGCTCCATTCGTTCTGCTTCGTGGTGATCATGCTCACCCCTTCAGCAATCATGTCGTACGCCTGCCAGTTGCCGGACTGGCTGTTCTTACGCCACTGGAAGTCTAAACGCACCGGAGGGCGACCGTTCGGGTCGATGATAGTGACGCGAATAGGCACTATCGTTGCATCGCCCAGCGGTTGCGCAGGGGCAATCTGGTAGGTCTGGCCGTGATACATCGCCAGCGCCTGTCCGTAGGCCTGCTTCAGGTATTCACGAAATGCGCTGAAATAGGCCTCACGCTGGGCCGGGGTCGCGTCTTTGTAGTAACGACCCAGCACCAGTGCACCGGCATATTTCACCTGCACATAAGGCAGCAGTTCCTGATCAACCACGTCACGCAGGTAATCGGGATTAGAACGAATCTTAGGTTGTTCATTTTTAAGGCGATCGAAGGTTTTCTTAGCCGCTTCGGTCATCTGTTGATAGGGATTGGTCTGATCGGCTGCATTTGCGGCAGTCAGAGGGGCAATCATCAGCATGGCAACCATTAACAGTCGTTTAAACATGAATTACTTCTCCTGAGATGAATTCGTCGTACCAGCAGGCGGCACAGCATCGGTTTGTGGGGGGGTCTGAGCAGCCTGATCCTGATCGCCACCTTTACTGTTACTGTTGTAAAGGAACTGACCAATCATATCTTCTAATACCATGGCTGACTTCGTATCCTGAATCACACCGCCATCTTTAAGAATAGTCGTTCCCAGTTCGGGATCTTCAAAACCGACGTTCAGCGCCAGGTATTGTTCTCCCAGCAGACCGGAAGTACGGATAGAAAGGGAACTGGTATCCGGGATATGGTTGTAGCGCTCTTCAATGTCCAGCGCAACGCGAGGCAGATAGTTTTTCTCATCCAGCGTAATATCCGCCACGCGCCCTACTACTACGCCACCAATACGCACTGGTGAGCGATTTTTCAAGCCGCCAATGTTGTCGAAGGTGGCATAGATACGATATGTCGGCTCGGTACGGATCGTCGTGACATCCGCGACTTTAAAGCTTAAAAAGAGTGCGGCCAGCAGTGCCAGCAACACAAAAATGCCTACCCAAATTTCAGTTTTTTTCGTTTGCATGAACTCAATTCCCAAACATCAGTGCGGTGAGCACAAAATCCAGAGCCAGTATGGCAAGCGACGAATGCACAACGGTACGCGTTGTTGCCCGGCTGATGCCAGCTGAAGTCGGGATTGCGTCATAGCCATTGAATAACGCAATCCAGGTGATAGTCACGGCGAATACCGCGCTTTTAATCAGGCAGTTAATCAGATCCAGACGCCAGTCAACCGCACTTTGCATCGCAGACCAATAGAAACCGGCATCGATCCCTTTCCATTGCACGCCAACCAGCGAGCCGCCCCAAATCCCGACGGCGACAAAGAGGATAGTCAGCAGCGGCAAAGAGATCATCCCCGCCCAGAAACGCGGCGAAATGACCCGTCGCAGTGGATCCACCGCCATCATCTCCATACTGGAGAGCTGCTCAGTGGCACGCATCAGGCCAATTTCGGCGGTCAGCGCCGACCCGGCGCGACCAGCAAACAGCAGCGCCGCAACCACCGGACCCAGTTCTCGCAGCAGGGAGAGCGCCACCAGCATGCCGAGGCTGGTTTCTGCGCTGTAGGTGGTCAGCACTAAATACCCCTGCAGCCCTAATACCATCCCGATGAAGACACCGGAAACGATGATAATGAGCATCGACAGTACGCCGACGTTATACAGCTGGCGTACCAGTAGAGGGGCATGCTTGCGGAATTCCGGTTTCCCGACCAGCGCATTGAATAACATCAACCCGGCACGCCCGAACGTCCTGATGGTTTTTATGCCACGGTGTCCGAGAGCGGCCAACGCATTTAACAGCATGAGCGGCTTAACTCCCTATTCCCAATAAATCTTGATGATAATCACCTGCCGGATAGCGGAACGGCACAGGGCCATCAGCGATACCGTCCAGGAACTGTCGTACCCGCGGGTCGCTGTTATTCTGCAAAGAGTGTGCGCTACCGTGAGCAACAATTTTTTTGTCCGCCACAATGTAAGCGTAATCGGCGATGCTGAGGACTTCAGGGACATCGTGCGACACCACGATGCAGGTGACACCCAGGGCACTATTAAGCTCGGAAATCAGCTTAACCAGCACACCCATGGTAATGGGATCCTGTCCGACGAAGGGTTCATCGAACATGATCAAATCCGGTTCCAGGGCAATGGCGCGCGCCAATGCTGCCCGACGCGCCATGCCGCCAGAGAGCTCCGAAGGCATCAGTTTAGCCGCACCGCGCAGCCCCACCGCCTCGAGCTTCATCATCACCGTGCTTTTCAGCAGCTCTGCAGGCAGACGTGTATGCTCCCGCAGCGGATAGGCCACGTTATCGAAAACGTTCAGATCGGTAAATAGCGCACCCGACTGGAACAGCATGCTCATGCGCTTACGCACGGTGTACAGGCGCGAGCGCGACATGGTCGGGATATTCTCACCGTCGAAGTGGATCTCTCCGCTTGCCGGGGGGATCTGGCCGCCAATCAGGCGCAATAAGGTGGTTTTACCAATGCCGGATGGCCCCATAATGGCGGTAATTTTACCGCGAGGCACAGTCAAAGAGATGTTGTCAAAAATGACCCGGTTGCTGCGCGTGAAGCTGACGCCACGGACATCAACAATATTCGCCCCATTCAGGCTCATGCAAATTTCCTTTCTATTGCTGGTGCAGGATCACCATGAGGCTTAATTCAGCCGCAAACCCAACATTTTTACAGAATATTACCCACTGAGGTTAGCGAAAGCTGGCATTTGTTTTACTTTTACGGCGCATAAAGTCAAAATTAGGAATTCGTTACGTCTACAGACTGTATGCAGCGCCAGAGATTTTTTCTCAGTGGACCGGCGAGTATACCTGAAGAAAGGACTTTTGATGCTTCTAGCAACGGCACTGTTAATAATTGGTTTACTTTTGGTGGTCTACAGTGCCGACCGTCTGGTGTTCTCCGCATCAATTCTGTGTCGTCTGTTTGGTATCCCCCCCCTGATTATTGGGATGACGGTGGTCAGCATCGGCACCTCTTTGCCGGAGATCATTGTCTCCGTTGCAGCCTCGCTGCACGATCAGGTGGATCTCGCTGTCGGCACCGCCATTGGCTCCAATATCGTCAACATATTGTTAATTCTGGGCCTTGCCGCGCTGCTGCATCCATTTCGCGTACATTCTGATGTTCTGCGCCGTGAATTGCCGCTAATGTTAATTGTCAGCCTGCTGGCAGGCTGTGTCCTTTATGATGGGCAATTAACCTTTAGCGACGGCATTTTTCTGCTGGCCCTGGCGGTCATTTGGCTGTTTTACATTGTAAAACTTGCCAGAGTGGCTGAAAAGCAAGGTCAGGACACCTTAACCCAGGAGCAAGTTGCCGAGCTCCCACGGGAAGGCACTTTACCCGTTGCGTTACTGTGGCTGGGCGTCGCGCTGATCATTATGCCGATGGCCACGCAAATGATAGTCGATAACGCGACGGTTCTGGCGAACTACTTCGCGATAAGCGAATTAACCATCGGCCTGACGGTGATTGCCATTGGCACCAGTCTGCCTGAGTTGGCCACCGCTATCGCCGGGGCACGTAAAGGCGAGGATGACATTGCGATTGGCAATATTATCGGCTCGAATATTTTCAATATTGTGATCGTGCTTGGCCTGCCTGCCCTGATTGCCCCAGGCGCTTTTAACCCGCTCGCCTTTAGCCGTGATTACGGCGTGATGGTGATAGTCAGCGCAATTTTCGCCCTGCTCTGCTGGCGGCGAAAGCAACAGATTGGTCAGGGCGTAGGTGCGCTGCTGACGGTGGGATTTATCGTATGGATGGCGATGCTTTACTGGCTCTCGCCTCTTCTCTCTGGGTAAACGGAAACGCATTATGTCGCAAATAGAATTGCAGCCGGGTTTTGACTTTCAGAAAGCAGGAAAACAGGTTCTGGAGATTGAACGTGAAGGTCTGGCGCAGTTAGATCAATATATTAATCAGGATTTTAGCTTAGCGTGTGAAGCGTTATTCCGCTGCACTGGCAAAGTCGTGGTAATGGGAATGGGTAAATCCGGTCATATTGGCCGGAAAATGGCGGCTACGTTTGCCAGCACCGGCACCACGGCATTTTTCGTTCACCCTGGCGAAGCCGCCCACGGCGACCTGGGGATGGTCACCGCGCATGATATCGTGATTGCGTTATCCAATTCCGGCGAATCCAATGAAGTGCTGGCGCTGATCCCGGTGCTAAAGCGGCTTCACGTTCCCCTCATCTGTATTACCAGCCGTCCGGAGAGCAGTATGGCGCGCGCCGCAGATATCCATCTGTGCGTTAAAGTGCCAAAAGAAGCCTGTCCACTGGGGCTGGCACCGACGTCCAGCACAACCGCAGCGCTGGTAATGGGCGATGCACTCGCCGTCGCCCTGCTGGAGGCTCGGGGCTTTACCGCCGAAGATTTCGCTCTCTCGCACCCGGGCGGTGCGCTGGGGCGAAAATTACTGCTGCGGGTTAACGACATTATGCACACCGGCGACGAAATTCCCCATGTCAGTAAAACGGCCTCCCTGCGCGATGCTCTGCTGGAGATCACCCGCAAGCATCTGGGTATGACGGTCATTTGCGATGACCAGATGAAGATTGAAGGCATCTTTACTGACGGTGACCTGCGCCGGGTTTTTGATATGGGCGTCGACGTCCGCAAGCTGGGTATCGCCGACGTGATGACCACTGGCGGTATTCGGGTGCGTCCCGGCTTGCTGGCCGTCGAAGTGTTAAACCTGATGCAGTCCCGCAATATTACCTCCGTTATGGTTGCCGATGGCGACCAATTGCTGGGTGTGATACATATGCATGATCTGCTGCGCGCAGGCGTAGTGTAATGAAGGATAAGACAATGAGTAATGCGGGTGCGTCCGTTGCAACCTGTTATGGCCCGGTCAGTTCGCAGATGATGGCGCAGGCAGAAAACATTCGCCTGCTGATCCTGGATGTGGATGGTGTTCTGTCCGACGGTCTAATTTATATGGGTAATAATGGTGAAGAGCTGAAGGCTTTCAACGTGCGCGATGGCTATGGTATTCGCTGCGCGCTCACTTCTGGCATAGAAGTTGCCATTATCACCGGGCGTAAGGCTAAACTAGTAGAAGATCGCTGCGAGACGCTGGGTATTACCCATCTCTACCAGGGACAATCGGATAAGATAGTCGCTTTCAGGGACTTACTTGGTAAACTGGCTACCGCCCCGGAACATGTTGCTTATGTTGGCGATGACCTGATTGACTGGCCAGTGATGGCAGAAGTGGGTTTGAGCATCGCCGTTGCCGATGCCCATCCGCTGTTGATCCCGCGCGCTGACTATGTCACCCGTATTAACGGCGGTCGCGGTGCAGTTCGGGAAGTGTGTGACTTGCTGCTGCTGGCGCAAGGTAAGCTTGATGAGGCCAAAGGGCAATCGATATGAGTAAAACCAGACGTTGGGTGATTATTCTACTGTCGCTGGTCGCTCTGATACTGATTGGCGTGAATCTCGCTGACCGCGACGACACACAAGCGCCGACGGTGAATACCAACGATCCAACCTATAAAAGCGATCACAGCGATACGGTAGTTTATAGCCCGGAAGGTGCCCTGAATTACCGCCTGATCGCCCAGCACGTTGAGTATTTTTCCGAACAGGGTGTGTCGTGGTTTACCCAACCGGTAATGACCACCTTTGATGCCAATAAAATTCCAACATGGTCGATAAAATCAGACCGGGCAAAACTGACAAATGACCGTATGCTTTATCTGTATGGTCACGTTGAAGTGAATGCGCTGACCGCTGACTCACAGCTGCGCAAAATCACCACCGATAACGCACAGATTAACCTTGTGACGCAGGATGTGACGTCTCAGGATCTGGTTACGTTATATGGCACCACATTTAATTCCAGCGGTCTGAGAATGCGCGGGAACTTACGCAGCAAGAACGCAGAGCTGATTGAAAAGGTTAGAACCTCCTATGAAATTCAAAACAAACAAACTCAGCCTTAATTTTATCATCGCCAGCACGCTGCTGGCCGTCAGCCTGCCCGCGCTTGCTGTAACGGGTGATACCGAGCAGCCGATCCATATCGAATCCGACACACAGTCACTCGATATGCAGGGTAACGTCGTGACCTTTACCGGCAATGTTGTTGTGACCCAGGGCACCATCAAAATCAACGCTGATAAAGTCGTTGTCACCCGTCCGGGCGGCGAAGACGGGAAAGAAGTGATTGATGGCTATGGCAACCCGGCCACCTTCTATCAGATGCAGGACAACGGCAAGCCCGTCAAAGGTCACGCCTCGCAGATGCACTACGAACTGGCGAAGGATTTCGTCGTTCTGACCGGGAACGCATTCCTGGAACAGCTCGACAGCAATATTAAAGGCGACAAAATCACCTACCTGGTGAAAGAGCAAAAAATGCAGGCCTTTAGCGAAAAGGGCAAGCGTGTTACGACTGTACTTGTTCCGTCGCAGTTGCAGGACAAAAACAACAATCAGGCTCCGGCACAGAAAAAGAGTAACTAATTCGTTATGGCAACATTAACTGCAAAGAATCTCGCAAAAGCCTACAAAGGCCGCCGCGTAGTGGAAGATGTCAGTTTGACCGTCAACTCCGGCGAAATTGTCGGCCTGTTGGGTCCTAACGGTGCGGGTAAAACCACCACCTTTTACATGGTGGTCGGGATTGTGCCGCGCGATGCGGGAAACATCATTATTGATGATGAAGACATCAGCCTGCTGCCTCTTCACGCACGTGCGCGCCGCGGCATCGGCTATTTACCGCAGGAAGCCTCCATTTTCCGCCGTCTGAGCGTGTTCGACAACTTGATGGCGGTGCTGCAAATTCGTGACGATCTCTCCGCAGAACAGCGTAACGATCGCGCCAATGAGCTGATGGAAGAGTTCCACATTGAGCACCTGCGCAACAACCTGGGTCAGGCACTTTCCGGGGGTGAACGTCGCCGCGTGGAAATTGCCCGAGCATTGGCAGCCAACCCTAAATTTATCCTTCTGGATGAACCGTTTGCGGGCGTTGACCCCATTTCAGTAATCGATATAAAACGTATCATTGAGCATCTGCGCGACAGCGGGCTCGGTGTGCTCATCACCGATCACAACGTCCGTGAAACGCTGGCGGTCTGTGAGCGCGCTTATATCGTCAGCCAGGGTCATCTTATTGCCCACGGCACACCGCAGCAGATCCTTGAAGACGAGCATGTTAAGCGCGTGTATCTTGGGGAAGACTTCAGACTCTGATAGGGTAGAAGTTTAGTCTCGCGTAAACGGAGAAAAATGCTCTGAACATGAAGCAAGGTTTGCAATTAAGGCTCAGCCAACAGCTGGCGATGACACCGCAGTTACAACAGGCCATCCGTCTGTTGCAACTATCGACGTTAGAACTCCAGCAGGAACTTCAGCAAGCGTTGGAAAGTAATCCCCTGCTCGAGCAAACCGATCTTCACGAAGAGATAGAAACCCAGCAGCCTCAGGATAAAGAAGCTCTCGATACGGTTGAGGCCCTCGAACAAAAAGAGATGCCCGACGAGCTTCCGCTCGATGCCAGCTGGGATGAAATCTATACCGCCGGAACACCTTCCGGCACGCGTGCAGACTACCAGGATGATGAGCTCCCCGTTTATCAGGGTGAAACCACCCAGACGCTACAGGATTACCTGATGTGGCAGGTGGAGCTAACGCCATTTTCCGATACCGATCGCGCCATCGCCACCTCGATTGTCGATGCTGTTGATGACACGGGCTATCTGACCGTATCGCTGGACGACATTCTTGAGAGTATTGGCGATGATGAACTCGAGCTTGAAGAGGTCGAGGCGGTACTGAAGCGCGTACAGCGCTTTGATCCGGTCGGCGTCGCTGCCAAAGATTTACGTGACTGCCTTCTTATTCAGCTTTCCCAGTTTGCCAAAGAGACGCCGTGGCTCGAAGACGCGCGCCTGATCATCAGCGAACATCTTGATCTGCTGGCGAACCACGACTTCCGCTCCCTGATGCGCGTCACGCGACTGAAAGAGGATGTGCTGAAGGAAGCGGTCAATCTGATTCAGTCGCTGGATCCGCGCCCCGGGCAATCTATCCAGGCCGGTGAGCCCGAGTATGTGATTCCGGATGTGCTGGTGCGCAAGCACAACGGTCTGTGGACCGTGGAGCTCAACGCCGACAGCGTTCCGCGCCTGCAAATCAACCAGCATTACGCGTCAATGTGTACCAGTACGCGCAACGACTCCGATAACCAGTTCATCCGTAGCAACCTCCAGGAAGCGCGCTGGCTGATTAAAAGTCTCGAAAGCCGCAATGACACACTGCTGCGCGTGAGCCGCTGCATCGTTGAACAGCAGCAGGCGTTTTTTGAACAGGGCGATGAGTTTATGAAGCCGATGGTGCTGGCCGATATCGCCCAGGCCGTCGAGATGCATGAATCGACGATTTCCCGCGTGACGACGCAGAAGTATTTGCACAGCCCGCGCGGTATTTTTGAGCTTAAGTATTTCTTCTCCAGCCATGTGAATACCGAAGGCGGTGGCGAGGCCTCGTCGACGGCGATCCGGGCGCTGGTGAAGAAGTTGATCGCCGCGGAGAACCCCGCGAAACCACTGAGTGACAGTAAGTTGACCACCATCCTGTCCGAACAAGGTATCATGGTCGCACGCCGTACTGTTGCGAAGTATCGAGAGTCTTTATCCATTCCGCCGTCTAACCAGCGTAAACAACTGGTTTGACACAACCGATAAGGAAGACACTATGCAGCTCAACATCACAGGACACAACGTCGAAATCACTGAAGCCCTGCGCGATTTTGTTAACACCAAATTCGCCAAACTTGAACAGTATTTCGAGAGGATCAATCAGGTCTACATTGTGTTAAAAGTGGAAAAAGTGACTCATATCTCGGATGCGACCCTGCATATCAACGGGGGTGAAATCCATGCCAGTGCGGAAGGGCAGGACATGTACGCGGCTATCGACGGCTTGATCGACAAGCTGGCCCGGCAGCTAAACAAACATAAAGATAAACTGAAACAACACTAATTGTCCGGGCTGTTAACGGGTGCAGGACGGCCTGTTGTGAAACACAACGGGCCCTTTGTACAGTTAGCGCTTAGGTGAAATTATGATGAATAACGAATCCACTCTACAACTGAGCAACGCCCTTAATCAGGAATGTACCCGCAGTGCAGTTCACTGCCAGAGCAAAAAACGTGCGCTGGAGATCATCAGTGAACTGGCCGCAAAACAGCTGGGCCTGCCGTCGCAGGTGGTGTTCGAAGCCATTCTGACCCGCGAAAAAATGGGCAGTACCGGTATCGGCAACGGCATCGCTATTCCACACGGCAAACTGGAAGAAGATACGCTGCGTGCCGTGGGGGTATTTGTACAACTCGAAACGCCGATCGCGTTTGATGCCATTGATAACCAACCGGTCGATCTGCTGTTTGCGCTGCTGGTGCCCGCTGACCAGACAAAAACGCATCTGCACACGCTCTCGCTGGTAGCCAAACGTCTGGCGGATAAAACTATCTGTCGTCGTCTGCGCGCGGCACAGAGCGATGACGAGCTTTATCAAATCATTACGGAAGCAGAAGGCAATCAGGATGATGCGTAATCGGGTGATGGCATTGACATCTGTAGCCCTGAGGAGAAACGGTACATGGTGCTGATGATCGTCAGCGGTCGTTCAGGTTCAGGGAAGTCGGTGGCCCTGCGAGCGCTGGAAGATATGGGCTTTTACTGCGTGGATAACCTGCCGGTTGTCCTGCTGCCCGACCTGGCGCGTACGCTGGCCGAGCGACAGATTTCTGCCGCGGTCAGTATCGACGTGCGTAACATGCCTGAATCACCAGAAATCTTTGAGCAAGCGATGAGCAGCCTGCCGGAGGCGTTTTCGCCTCAGCTGCTGTTCCTTGATGCCGATCGTAATACGCTGATCCGCCGCTACAGCGACACCCGTCGCCTGCATCCACTCTCGAGTAAAAATCTGTCGCTGGAAAGTGCGATTGACCAGGAGAGCGATCTGCTGGAGCCGCTGCGTTCCCGGGCAGATCTGATCGTCGATACCTCGGAGATGTCCGTCCATGAGCTGGCAGAAATGCTGCGCACGCGTCTGCTGGGCAAACGCGAGCGTGAGCTAACGATGGTCTTCGAATCGTTCGGCTTTAAGCACGGCATTCCTATTGATGCGGACTATGTGTTTGACGTGCGCTTCCTGCCGAACCCGCACTGGGATCCGAAGCTGCGTCCGATGACCGGTCTGGATAAACCGGTGGCCGCGTTTCTCGACCGGCATACTGAAGTGCATAACTTTATTTATCAGACGCGCAGCTACCTTGAACTCTGGTTGCCGATGCTGGAGACAAACAATCGCAGCTATCTGACAGTGGCGATTGGCTGTACCGGGGGTAAGCACCGTTCGGTTTACATTGCTGAGCAACTGGCTGACTATTTCCGCTCGCGCGGTAAAAACGTGCAGTCTCGTCATCGTACGCTGGAAAAACGTAAAACATGACCGTAAAGCAGACCGTTGAAATCACCAACAAGCTGGGCATGCACGCCCGCCCGGCGATGAAGCTGTTTGAACTGATGCAGGGTTTTGACGCGGAAGTTTTGCTGCGCAACGACGAAGGCACCGAAGCGGAAGCCAACAGCGTGATTGCGCTGTTGATGCTGGATTCAGCAAAGGGCCGACAAATCGAAATTGAAGCCACCGGTCCGCAAGAAGAAGAGGCGTTGGCCGCAGTCATTGCGCTGTTTAACGCCGGTTTTGATGAAGACTAATGCAGGTTGTGCGCCTGCATGTACCCTTCTCCGCCTAGCTGGCGCATCTGGCGTATGATCCACGCCTGACGGCTGCGAACGTAGCCAGAGGGCGCAGTGGCTTTAAAGCGAATCGGATTGGGTAACACCGCCGCTAGCAGTGCGGCTTCTGATGGTGTCAGACGGCTTGCCGGTTTACGAAAATAACGCTGTGCCGCCGCCTCAACGCCAAACACACCCTCGCCAAACTCCGCAATGTTCAGGTACACCGTCAAAATACGCTTTTTACTCCACACGGTTTCAATGCCCAGCGTCAGTCCGGCTTCCAGCCCCTTGCGTACCCAGCTACGTCCGTCCCACAGAAACAGATTTTTCGCCGTTTGCTGAGACAGTGTCGACGCTCCGCGAACTCGACTCGCATTACGCTCGTTATGCGCCAAGGCTTTTTCGATCGCCCCAATGTCAAAGCCCCAGTGTTCCGGGAATTTCTGATCTTCCGCAGCAATCACCGCGAGCCCCATCCACGGCGAGATCTCATCCATGCTGACCCAGTCTGAATGGGCAACATAGCTCACATCCCCGGTGAACCAGCGGCTCAGCTGGCGCTCAATCATCACCGCCGAAAAAGGCACAGGCAGAAAACTAAACAGGGCGATGCCGCCGCCCCAGAAGACCGCCAGCACCAGCAAAATGCGCACGACGACCCGTCTCATCCAGCCTGCCCGCGGGCGTGTCAATCTCATTCAGTCAGCACCAGCACGCGGGCCACCAGCTTCTCAATGCCCACCGCGGCTTCGGCAATATCTTGCGCCAGCATCCAGGCGGGCGTGGTAACGATTTTGTTGTCTTCGTCGACCACAATATCTTCAACCGGACACGGGATATGCTCCCCGCCCATGTCTTCAATCACCTCGGCGGTATCAATGTCGGTGCCAATGGTCAGACGCAGTGGAATATCAAAGATTGCTGGCAGCAGTGCCGGGGCGATGCAGATAAAGCCCAGCGGTTTACCCGCGGCATGCAGCTGCTGGGTCAGGGTTTTTAAATGGCTGTCGACCTGACAGGCGCTCCCCTGGCGGGCAAAATCACTGAGATTTTTCGCCGCGCCAAACCCGCCCGGCACAATCAGCGCATCCAGTTCCTCGGCGCGGGCCTGATGAAGAGGACGAATCTGTCCGCGCGCGATCCGCGCCGCTTCGATCAATACGTTCCGGCTTTCTGCCATTTGCTCGCCGGTGAGGTGGTTAATGACATCCGACTGGGTTTTATCCGGTGCGAAGCAGACGGCTTCCGCCCCGCTGCGCGCCAGTGCCAGCAGCGTCAGCACCGCTTCGTGGATCTCTGAACCATCGTAAACGCCGCAACCGCTCAGTATTACGCCAACCTTTTTCATCCTGCCAATCCTTATGAATATGTTACACGCCCATTAATAATTCTGATTAAAACGGTATGCTTCACACATTTAACTGATTCATGTAACAAGTTATTTAAGATTTGCTATCTTAAGTGCGTACGGCCTTAATTTTGAGGCTACGCCCTTCCTGACAGACAATAATAATTCAGGCGCAGCCACGATTTCCCTGGTGTTGGCGCAGTATTCGCGCACCCCGGTTTAGCCGGGGTCATTTTTTTCTGCTGTCCACCCACGCTTTCAGCACCGCCACATCGTTCTGCCACTCTTGCTTCATCTCTTCAACCCATTCACCAACATTATCGGACCATGCCGGTAAATCCGGTGACTGAATCTGCTGACCCAGTTGCTGCAAATGTCGCAGACCAATAGAGCCCGCCGCGCCCTTGATCTTGTGACCTTCTTCCACGATCCCTTTTTGATCGCGCGCCGTCAGGTTGGACTCCAGCACGTTCAAATAGCCCGGCATCATCTTTTCGAACACGGCAACACCGTCAGTGATCAGCTTCGGACCGACTAAATCGATGTACTGCTCAAGCATGGTGATATCCAGTAAGGACTGCGATTTTTCGGTATCTACTGTCGTCATGGTGCTCTCCTCTTCATCACGGGTGTCCCAGAATTTCTTGATCATCGCGGTTAGCGCCGGAACCGCCAGCGGTTTGCTTAGCACGTCGTTCATCCCGGCATCCAGATACTCGTTTTTATCCTTCAGCACGTTGGCGGTGAGCGCCACCAGCGGCGGCAGTTCGTCCTGGGCGTAGCGTTGCGTCAGCTCGCGGGAAATATCCAGCCCGGTCATATCCGGCAGCTGAATATCCAGCAGTACAAGATCGTATTCGCCAGGCGTGAACATCTCCAGCGCGGCTTTACCGGTCATCGCCACATCCACGCTGCTGCCGAGTTTCTCCAGCACCGAGCGGGCAACAATCACATTCAGTTCGATATCTTCAACCAGCAGCACATGCAGCGCGGGCAGCGGCATTTCATCCTGGTCAAAGGTATCTTCGACTTCTTCGGCCACCGCAGGCGCGTGAACGCTCAACGCAAACAGTGAACCTTTACCCGGATTGCTGGTGACAGTGATATCTCCGCCCATGCTCTTCGCCAGCCTGCGCGAGACCGCGAGGCCAATGCCAGTACCGGTGGCAGGCTTGCCGCCATGGCTGTCTTTCACCTGGTAATACATGGCGAAGATTTTGTCCTGCTCTTCCTGCGGAATACCGATCCCGGAATCTTCCACTTCGAACTGCAGCATCTCACCCTCACCGTAGCGCACGCGAACCGCGACCTGGCCACTTTGGGTAAATTTGACGGCATTGCTGATTAAGTTCCACAGGATCTGGCGCAGGCGGGTGCCGTCCGTGACCACTTTATGCGGTAGCGGCAGCGTCGGATCCAGCACAAAGCGCAGCCCTTTCTGCTGCGCCTGCAGGCCTGAGAGGTTTTCCAGGTCGGCAAGGAAGCTGGTGAAGTCCACCGGCTGATTATCCAGTTGGACCCTGCGCCGTTCCATCTTATCCATATCGATAATATCGTTGAAGATATTGCCGAGCGTGACTGCCGAAACATGAATAGTTTTGAGGTATTTTTCCTGCTCGGCCGTCAGATCGGTATCCAGCAGAATGCGGCTTAAGCCGACGATGCCGTTGAGCGGCGTACGCAGCTCGTGGCTGATGGTGGAGATAAAGGTGGTCTTGTCACGGCTGGCGCGCTCCAGCGCATCCTGATAGCGCTTACGTTCGGTAATATCGCGTCCGAAGCCCATCAGCCCGTGGCGCTTCCCGACGCGATCGTAGTAAGGCACTTTGCGAATTTCGAAACACGCTTTACGCCCGTCCGGGTAGTCGAGCCACTGCTCGTAGGTCAACGAGACGTTATGGCGGAACACCTTCTCGTCGGTTTCGATAACTTTGGCCGCCGCCTCTTCTGAATACACATCCTGCGGCCGCAGGTTAACCAGCTGTTTTTCACTCTTGCCGGTCAACAGCTCCATCGCCCGGTTGCAGCCTGAGAACTCTTTATCTTCATTGCGATAAAAGACGAGGTCTGGCGAAGCATCGAGGAAAGAGCGCAGGAAGGAGGATTGCTGTTCGAGCTGAATTTGCGTCTGTTCGCGCTCTTTCATCTCGACCTTCAACTGCTCCAGAGTCGTCTGACGCTCAGCCTCCGCCTTCACACGATCGGAGATCTCCTGATTGAGCTGGGCAATGTTGTCTTTAAGCTGCACGTTAAGCTTGAGATCGCGCTCACGCATCTCTTCGAGCTTTTCCACCACCCGGGTCAGGCGCTGGCGGGACTCTTCAAGCTGCTCCACCACCACCGACAGAAAATAGACCGCCCACGGCGTGATCAGCAGACCAAAGAAAATAGAGCGAATAAGATCGATGCTCTCAACCTGCCCATGCAGCACCATGGTAATGGCCATCTGCACCACTATCGCCAGCACCACCAGCGCCAGCGCCAGCAACAGGGAGAAGCGCACCAGGCCAAGCTTCATCATCAGATCGACATAGTACTGCGCCAGTAACCGAATTTGCTTCATAGGGGATCTCTTCACGACGTCATCGCACAATCATACGCAAATTCCAGGCAAGGCGTTGAAGGTTGTGCGAAAAAGTGAGGTGTAAAACAGGAGATGCGCCCCACTCCCACAGAGGAAGTGAGGCAAATGACAATCAGGAGCGCTTCAGCATCAGCCACAGGCTGAGCAGCAGGAACGAGGCGCTTGGCAACAGGGCGCCAAGCATCGGAGGAATGCCATAAACCAGCGTCAGCGGGCCGAAGATTTGGTCCAGCACGTAGAAAACAAAGCCGAAGCTGATACCCGTTACGACGCGCACCCCCATCGCCACGCTACGCAGTGGGCCGAAGATAAACGACAGGGCCATCAGCATCATCACCGCCACGGAAAGTGGCTGGAAGATCTTGCTCCACATATTGAGTTGATAACGCCCGGCGTCCTGGCCGCTCGACTTCAGGTACTTCACATAGTCGTGCAGGCCGGTGATGGAGAGCGCATCGGGATCCAGCGCGACCACGCCGAGTTTGTCCGGGGTCAGATTGGTTTTCCAGGTACCCGAGACGGTTTGTGACCCGGTGATCTGCTTCGGATCCTGCAGGTTGGACTCATCCACCTGCGACAGACGCCAGACTTTGTTTTCCGTATCAAAGGTTGCTGAGGCCGCATAACGCACCGACTGCAAACGACGCTGATCGTTAAAGCTGTAGATGCTGACGCCGCCGAGCGAGTTATCGCCCTTCACGCGTTCGATATAGACAAAGTTTTTACCGTCTTTTGCCCACAGCCCCTGTTGCGTGGAAAGCAGCGAGCCGCCGTACATCTGCTGTGCGCGGTAGTTACGCGCCATCTGCTCGCCCTGCGGCGCAACCCACTCGCCCATCGCCATGGTCAGCAGCACCAGCGGGATAGCGGTTTTCATCACCGACGCCGCCACCTGCATGCGGGTAAAGCCCGAGGCCTGCATCACCACCAGCTCGCTGCGCTGTGCCAGCATCCCCAGCCCCAACAGCGCACCCAGCAGCGCCGCCATCGGGAAGAAGATCTGCACATCTTTCGGCATGCTCAGCAGGGTGTACATCCCAGCGCCGAGCGCGTCATAACTCCCTTGCCCGGCCTTCTTGAGCTGGTCAACGAACTTGATGATCCCGGAGAGCGACACCAGCATGAACAAGGTCATCATGATGGTGGTGAATATTGTTTTACCGATATAGCGGTCAAGAACGCCAAACGCCTGCATTACACCGCTCCTTTACGCATAATCCGGGCCCGTACACGGCGCATCGGCACGGTATCCCACAGATTGAGGGCCACCGCCAACAGCAGATAGAGTCCGTTGACCACCCAGGTCCAGACCACCGGGTCAATTTTCCCTTTGCCACCGTTCGACTTAATTGACGTTTGCAGCAGGAAGAACACCAGATACAGCAGCATGGCGGGCAGCATAGACAGCACGCGACCCTGACGCGGGTTCACCACGCTCAGCGGAACCACCATCAGCGCCATCATAAAGACGGTAAACACCAGCGTGATACGCCAGTGCAGCTCGGAGCGGGCGCGGTCGTTGTCGGTGTTTATCAGGGTACGCATGTTCATCTGCTCGGTATCGGTCGGATCCAGCGCCACCGTCTGATGACCAATAATCGCCTGATAATTCTGGAAGTCAGTAATGCGGAAATCGCGCAGCAGGGCCGTGCCTTCAAAGCGAGTACCTTTGTTCAGCGTGACGATCTGCGAACCGTCTTTCCCCTGCGAGAGCTGACCGGAATCAGCCACCACCACCGACGGACGGGCGTTACCTTTAGTGCGAATTTGGGCGAGGAATACGTCGTTAAAGCGGCTACTGTCGACGCTTTCAATAAACAGGACCGAGCTACCGTCAGCCGCCTGCTGAAACTGACCCTGCGCCAGGGCAGCCAGACCAGGGTTGGCTTTGGCTTCAGCCAGCACTTCATCCTGATGGCGGGAAGAGACGGGGCCAGCCCACATGACGTTCACGGCGGCAACAATGCCGGTAAACAGCGCCAGCACCATCGCGGCTTTCACCAGCACCGATTTGCTCAGGCCGCACGCGTGCATGACCGTAATTTCACTATCGGTATACAGTTTACCGAGCGTCATCAACAGGCCGAGGAAAAGACTGAGCGGCAGGATAAGCTGCGCCATTTCGGGCACGCCTAACCCGAGCAGGGAAAGCACCAGATTTGTAGGGATCTCACCATCGACCGCCGCACCGAGGATCCTCACCAGCTTCTGACAGAAAAAAATCAGTAACAGAATAAAGAGTATCGCCAGCTGGCTTTTGAGCGTCTCCCGAACCAGATATCTTATGATTATCAAATTAAATACGCCCGTAAAAACCCATCTCTTTGCAGGAAAATCGCTTGTTTCATGGCTTAAACGTCATTTATTCTCTTGAGTCGTCGAAATCATCGCTAAGATTAGAACACCCGGCGGATTCGCGCCTCACGAGTTGTAATGACGTGTCGAAACCGTAATTAAGATTAACACGAAGTCACCGCAACAGCGGATATGCGTTACGAAAGGTTGCAATTCTATCCGTAGCCGCCGCTGTTGTCTTTAAGATTCAGGAGCGTAGTTCATGGAGTTCAGTGTAAAAAGCGGTAGCCCGGAGAAACAGCGGAGTGCCTGCATCGTTGTGGGCGTATTTGAACCCCGCAGACTCTCTCCAATCGCCGAACAACTCGATAAAATCAGTGACGGCTATATCAGCGCGCTGCTGCGCCGCGGTGAGCTGGAAGGCAAACCGGGACAGACGCTGTTGCTGCATCATGTTCCCAACGTGCTGTCTGAACGCATTCTGCTGATTGGCTGTGGCAAGGAGCGTGAGCTGGATGAGCGCCAGTACAAACAGGTTATTCAGAAAACGATCAATACGCTGAATGATACTGGCTCAATGGAAGCGGTATGCTTCCTGACCGAGCTCCACGTGAAAGGCCGCAACACCTACTGGAAAGTGCGCCAGGCCGTTGAGACCGCCAAAGAGACCCTGTACAGCTTCGATCAGCTGAAAACCACCAAGAGCGAGCCGCGCCGCCCGCTGCGTAAAATGGTCTTTAACGTCCCTACCCGTCGGGAACTGACCAGCGGTGAACGCGCGATTCAGCACGGCCTGGCCATTGCTGCCGGTATTAAAGCGGCGAAAGACCTCGGCAATATGCCACCTAACATCTGTAACGCCGGCTACCTGGCGTCGCAGGCGCGTCAGCTGGCGGACTCCTACAGCAAAAACGTCGTCACCCGCGTGATTGGCGAGCAGCAGATGAAAGAGCTGGGGATGCACTCCTACCTTGCCGTTGGCAATGGTTCGCAAAATGAATCCCTGATGTCGGTGATTGAGTACAAAGGCAATCCGTCCGAAGACGTGCGCCCGATTGTGCTGGTCGGTAAAGGCCTGACCTTTGACTCCGGCGGTATCTCCATCAAACCTGCCGAAGGCATGGATGAGATGAAATACGACATGTGCGGCGCCGCAGCAGTTTACGGCGTGATGCGCATGGTGGCAGAGCTTCAGCTGCCGATTAACGTCATCGGCGTGCTGGCAGGCTGTGAAAACATGCCGGGCGGCCGCGCTTATCGTCCGGGCGACGTACTGACCACCATGTCCGGGCAGACCGTTGAAGTGTTGAACACCGATGCCGAAGGCCGTCTGGTGCTGTGCGACGTGTTGACCTACGTTGAGCGTTTCGAGCCAGAAGCGGTTATCGACGTCGCGACGCTGACCGGTGCCTGCGTGATTGCGCTGGGCCATCACATCACCGGCCTGATGTCGAACCACAACCCGCTGGCGCACGAGCTGATCAGCGCCTCTGAACAGGCGGGCGATCGCGCATGGCGTCTGCCAATGAGCGATGAGTATCAGGAGCAGCTGGAGTCCAACTTCGCGGATATGGGGAACATCGGCGGTCGTCCTGGCGGCGCCATTACCGCAGGCTGCTTCCTGGCGCGCTTCACCCGCAAGTACAACTGGGCCCACCTGGACATCGCCGGTACCGCATGGCGCTCCGGTAAAGCCAAAGGCGCGACCGGTCGTCCTGTCGCCCTGCTGTCGCAGTTCCTGTTGAACCGCGCCGGGTTTAACGGCGAAGAGTAACTCTCTGTCAGATGCCGGGTGGCGCTACGCTTACCGGGCCTACGTGAAAATGCCGTTTGTAGGCCGGGTAAGCGTAGCGCCACCCGGCTTTGCATTTAAATACAAAACAAGAAGCCCCATATATGAAAAACGCAACGTTCTATCTTCTGGACAATGACACGCAGCAGGATGGCTTAAGCGCTGTCGAACAGCTGGTGTGTGAGATTGCCGCAGAACGTTGGCGCGGTGGTAAACGCGTGCTCATTGCCTGCGAAGATGAACAGCAGGCCATCCGCCTGGATGAAGCGCTGTGGGCACGACCGCCGGAAAGCTTTGTCCCGCACAATCTGGCGGGGGAAGGGCCGCGCGGTGGCGCGCCGGTAGAGATCGCCTGGCCGCAAAAACGCAACAGCAGCCCGCGGGATATTCTGATCAGCCTGCGTATCGGCTTTGCAGATTTTGCCACCGCTTTCACAGAAGTGGTAGACTTTGTCCCTCACGAAGACTCTTTGAAACAACTGGCGCGCGAACGCTACAAAGCGTACCGCCTGGCTGGTTTTAACCTGAATACGGCAACCTGGAAATAATGGAAAAGACATATAACCCACGCGATATCGAACAGCCGCTATACGAGCACTGGGAACAGCAGGGCTATTTCAAGCCTAACGGCGATGAAAGCAAAGAGTCCTTCTGCATCATGATCCCGCCGCCGAACGTCACCGGCAGTTTGCATATGGGTCATGCCTTCCAGCAGACCATCATGGATACCATGATCCGTTACCAGCGCATGCAGGGTAAAAACACCCTGTGGCAGGCGGGTACCGACCATGCGGGTATTGCTACCCAGATGGTGGTCGAACGTAAAATTGCCGCTGAAGAAGGTAAAACCCGCCACGACTACGGTCGCGACGCCTTTATCGACAAAATCTGGCAGTGGAAAGCAGAATCCGGCGGCACCATTACCCGCCAGATGCGCCGCCTCGGCAACTCCGTGGACTGGGAGCGCGAGCGCTTCACCATGGACGAAGGCCTTTCCAATGCGGTGAAAGAAGTGTTCGTCCGTCTGTACAAAGAAGATCTGATTTACCGTGGCAAGCGCCTGGTTAACTGGGATCCAAAACTGCGTACCGCTATCTCTGACCTGGAAGTGGAAAACCGCGAGTCGAAAGGCTCCATGTGGCATATCCGCTATCCGCTGGCTGATGGCGCAACCACCGCAGACGGCAAAGATTATCTGGTCGTGGCAACCACCCGTCCGGAAACCCTGCTGGGCGATACCGGCGTCGCCGTTAACCCGGAAGATCCGCGCTACAAAGATCTGATTGGCAAATTCGTGGTGCTGCCGCTGGTTAATCGCCGCATTCCAGTCCTGGGCGATGAACATGCCGACATGGAAAAAGGTACCGGCTGCGTCAAAATCACCCCGGCACACGATTTCAACGACTACGAAGTGGGCCGTCGTCACGCCCTGCCAATGATCAACATCCTGACCTTTGACGGTGATATCCGTGAAAGCGCAGAGGTGTATGACACCAAAGGCGAAGAGTCTGACGTTTACCCAAGCGACATCCCGGCTGAGTTCCAGAAGCTGGAACGTTTTGCCGCGCGTAAAGCGGTTGTTGCCGCGATTGACGCGCTGGGCCTGTTGGAAGAAGTTAAGCCACACGATCTGACCGTGCCTTACGGCGACCGTGGCGGCGTGGTTATCGAACCGATGCTCACCGACCAGTGGTACGTCCGTGCTGACGTGCTGGCGAAACCGGCGGTTGAAGCGGTTGAAAACGGTGACATTCAGTTCGTGCCGAAGCAGTACGAAAACATGTACTTCTCCTGGATGCGCGATATTCAGGACTGGTGTATCTCTCGTCAGCTGTGGTGGGGTCACCGTATCCCGGCCTGGTACGACAACGACGGCAACGTCTTTGTTGGCCGTACCGAAGAAGAAGTGCGTCAGGAAAACAACCTCGGTGCCGACGTGGCTCTGCGTCAGGACGACGACGTACTCGACACCTGGTTCTCCTCTGCGCTGTGGACCTTCTCTACCCTTGGCTGGCCTGAGAACACCGACGCGCTGCGTCAGTTCCACCCGACCAGCGTGATGGTTTCCGGCTTCGACATCATCTTCTTCTGGATTGCCCGCATGATCATGATGACCATGCACTTCATCAAAGATGAAGACGGCAAGCCGCAGATCCCGTTCAAGACCATCTACATGACCGGTCTTATCCGCGACGACGAAGGCCAGAAGATGTCCAAATCCAAGGGCAACGTAATTGACCCGCTGGATATGGTTGACGGTATCTCCCTGGAAGACCTGCTTGAGAAACGTACCGGCAACATGATGCAGCCGCAGCTGGCTGAGAAAATCGCCAAACGCACCGCGAAGCAGTTCCCGGACGGCATTGAGCCGCACGGTACTGACGCCCTGCGTTTCACCCTGGCGGCGCTGGCCTCTACCGGTCGCGACATCAACTGGGACATGAAACGTCTGGAAGGTTACCGCAACTTCTGTAACAAGCTGTGGAACGCCAGCCGCTTTGTGCTGATGAACACCGAAGATCAGGATTGCGGCTTTAACGGCGGCGAAATGACACTGTCCCTGGCAGACCGCTGGATCCTGGCTGAATTCAACCAGACCACCAAAGCGTTCCGTGAAGCGCTGGATAGCTATCGCTTCGATATCGCAGCCGGCATCCTGTACGAGTTCACCTGGAACCAGTTCTGCGACTGGTATCTGGAGCTGACCAAGCCCGTCATGAACGGCGGTTCTGAGTCTGAACTGCGCGGCACGCGCAACACGCTGATCACTGTGCTGGAAGGTCTGCTGCGCCTGGGCCACCCGATCATTCCATTTATCACCGAAACCATCTGGCAGCGTGTGAAAGTGATTACCGGCAACACAGCCGATACCATCATGCTGCAGCCGTACCCGGAATTCGATGCCGCTCAGGTTGATGAAGCCGCAGCTGCTGATACCGAATGGCTGAAGCTGGCGATCGTTGCCGTGCGTAATATCCGCGCCGAAATGAACATCTCCCCGGGTAAACCGCTGGCGCTTCTGCTGCGTGGATGCAGCGATGCTGCAGCGCGTCGCGTCACTGAAAACAGCACCTTCCTGCAGACCATGGCGCGTCTGGAGAGCATCACCGTGCTGCCTGCAGATGATAAAGGTCCGGTTTCCGTGACCAAAATCATCGACGGCGCCGAGCTGCTGATCCCGATGGCAGGCCTGGTAGACAAAGAAGCTGAGCTGGCGCGTCTGGCGAAAGAAGTGGCGAAAGTTGACGTGGAAATCGGCAAGATCGAGAGCAAACTGTCTAATGAAGCCTTTGTTGCACGCGCCCCGGAAGCGGTTATCGCCAAAGAGCGTGAAAGAATGGTTGGTTTCGCCGATGCAAAAGCGAAGCTGATCGAGCAGCAGGCCACCATTAGCGCGCTGTGATGAGTGAAGCAATGCATGTAAATGCCCCTGTAACGGCGCAGCTGCGCCGTATCACCGCCACGGATAACCCGGCTATTGCCGGCGTTATCCGCCGGGTATCCGCTGAATTCGGCCTGACGGCCGATAAAGGCTATACCGTCGCGGATCCCAATCTCGACGAACTGTACGCCCTGTACAGCCAGCCCGGCCATGCCTATTGGGTTGTCGAGCAGGATGGGCAGGTGGTGGGCGGCGGCGGCGTTGCGCCGCTCTCCTGCAGCGAGCCGGATATCTGCGAACTGCAAAAAATGTATTTTCTGCCCGTCGTGCGTGGACAAGGCTTAGCCAAAAAACTGGCGCTACAGGCGCTGGATCACGCCCGTGCGCAAGGTTTTACTCGCTGTTATCTTGAAACCACCGCCTTCCTCACCGAAGCCATCAGGCTGTACGAGCATCTCGGCTTTGAGCACATCGACCAGCCTCTGGGTTGTACCGGGCATGTGGATTGCGAAGTACGGATGCTGAAAACGCTTTAACCCTTTCCTGCCCCCTTCTGTTAAGCGGCTGTAAACTGAATGCTCTACACTCTCAGTTCAACACCAACATGGGGAAAAATGATGTCGAAAATCAAAAGCTACGCCGCACCGCAGGCGGGTGCAGAACTTGAACTGTACGAATACGATGCGGGCGAGCTGAAAGCAGAAGACGTTGAAGTTCAGGTCGATTACTGCGGCATCTGCCACTCCGATCTGTCGATGATCGATAACGAATGGGGCTTCTCAAGCTATCCGCTGATTGCCGGTCATGAGGTCATTGGCCGCGTGGTCGCACTCGGCAGCGCTGCGCAGGAAAAAGGGCTGAAGATCGGCCAGCGCGTAGGCATTGGCTGGACCGCCCGCAGCTGCGGGCATTGCGATGCCTGTATCAGCGGCAACCAGATTAACTGTCTCGAAGGCGCCACGCCGACCATCCTGAACAACGGTGGTTTCGCCGATAAACTGCGCGCCGACTGGCAGTGGGTTATTCCGTTGCCGGACAGCATTGATATTGAATCCGCCGGTCCGCTGCTGTGCGGCGGGATCACCGTCTTCAAACCTCTCCTGATGCATCACGTCACCGCCACCAGCCGCGTGGGCGTCATTGGTATTGGCGGTCTGGGGCACATTGCGATCAAGCTGCTGCATGCGATGGGCTGCGAAGTCACGGCCTTTAGCTCTAATCCGGCGAAAGAGAAAGAAGTGCTGGCGATGGGTGCCGATAAGGTCGTTAACAGCCGCGATCCAGAGCTGTTGAAAGCGCTGGCCGGTCAGTTTGATCTGATCATCAATACCGTTAACGTCGATCTCGACTGGCAACCGTACTTTGAAGCGCTGGCTTACGGCGGTAATTTCCATACCGTCGGTGCCGTCCTGAAGCCGCTGCCGGTGCCTGCATTCACGCTGATTGGCGGCGATCGCAGCGTATCGGGATCTGCGACAGGTACACCTTACGAGCTGCGTAAGCTGATGAAGTTTGCCGGCCGCACCAAAGTCGCGCCAACGACCGAACTGTATCCGATGTCGAAAATCAACGAAGCTATCCAGCACGTACGCGACGGCAAAGCCCGTTATCGCGTGGTGCTGAAAGCGGATTTCTAAGCCGTAATTGCCCGGTAGCGCTACGCTTACCGGGCGTTTCCCCACTACCGCACTAACGCGCCAAACACCTCTGCAACCGCCACCGCGCCAGGATCGGTCACCCCAGTCAGATTCTCTTTGTTGACGTACGATGAACGTCCGGCACCGGCTTTTTGCATGCTGGCCGTGGCTTCTGCCCCCTTTTTCGCGGCCTCTGCTGCAGCCTGGATGTCCCCTTTGTGCAGCGCTTCCAGCGCGGGCTGTAGGGCATCGATCAAGGTCCGATCGCCGAGATCCGCCCCGCCGTAGTGCTTCATTTGCGAAAGACCGTTTAACAGCGAATCCGGCAGCGGTTTACCGTCGGCCAGCGCCTGGCCTGCTGCGGTGAAGAAGATCGACATCAGTACCCCACTCGATCCGCCCATTACCGTTGCCAGCCGCTCGCCCACCAGCAGCAACAGCGCAGGCAGATCATTTAGCGGCAGTCGATCCTCTTCCAGCCATTGCGCAATATCCCGTGCGCCTTGCGCAAAGGTCGAGCCGGTATCCCCATCACCCACTTTGGCATCCAGCGCATTCAGGCGGCTTTCCAGACCGATCAGCGTCTGCGTCGCCACCGCGACGTACTCTGCCACCTGCGCATTGGCAGAAGGGGTAAACTCAACGCGATCCTCGAGCGCGGTGTGCGCCAGCGTGCGCAGCGGGGAAAACGCCACCGGCTTCTGCCAGCCCAGGGTCTCTACAGGTGCGTTAAGCGCCTGCTCAAAGGATGCGTTAAGCTTGAGCAGCGAGAGCGAAAAGCCTTTCATGTCCAGCGAACTCACCAGTGGTGCAGGGCCAATCAGATACGCAATCTTCTCTTTGAGCGCCGAATGCGCCAGCTCTTTGGTCAGCAGCGCCATCTCCAGCGCCGACACCCCGCCAAGATTGTTAATCAGCACCGCAAAACGCCCCTCGCCCGCCTGTTCGGCCAGCGGTTTTACCAGCGTGTCGATAATCGCTTTACTGTTTTGCGACGCCACCACCGATGCCCCAGGTTCGCCGTGAATGCCCAGCCCCAGCTCAACGTGGCCCGGCTTAATGCGCCCCTCCTCCTCGTCGCTGCCCGGCAGACTACAGGTTTGCATCGCCACCCCCAGGCTCCAGAGGTTGTCGCAGGCCTGACGGGCGACATCGCGCACGTCACGTAACGACTTGCCCTGTTCCGCCGCATGCCCGGCAATCTTATGCACCAGCGCCGTTCCGGCAATGCCGCGGGGCTGCTTGTTATCCGGCAGGGCAATGTCATCTGCGACGATCACCATCTCCACTTTGAGCCCGTAGCGCTTGGCTCGCTCTGCCGCGAGGCCAAAGTTGAGACGATCCCCGGTGTAGTTTTTCACGATCAGCAGGCAGCCGCGATCGCCGGTCACCGCAACGATGGCATTCAGCACCGCCTCCACGCTCGGTGAAGCAAACAGATCGCCACAGACCGCGGCGGTGAGCATCCCTTTGCCAACAAACCCGGCATGTGCCGGTTCATGACCCGATCCGCCGCCGGAGATCACCGCCACGCGGCTTTTATCCCAGTCGGCGCGTACCACCACCCGAATGGCCGGATCGCTCTCCAGTCTGACAAGATTGCCGTGTGGGGCCGAGATCAGCATACCTTCGATAGCGTCATTAACCAGTTGTTTACGGTCGTTAAAAAAGAATCTGGACATAGTTCCTCAAATTATTGTTAGCCGTATGCAAAAGCATAGTCCGCACTGGATATTGCGCCGCAAACTGAACAATTGCCCCACTCATTTTACCGGCAGGTTGCCTATACTCGACGCAGGACTCAACGAGGAAGCGCATCATGAGTACACCCCTGCTGATTGCCCGCACGCTGGACAACGAGCTGTTTTTACTGCCCGCCATGGCGAACCGACATGGCCTGATCACCGGCGCTACCGGCACGGGAAAAACCGTGACGCTGCAAAAGCTGGCCGAATCCTTTTCAGACATCGGTGTGCCGGTGTTTATGGCCGACGTGAAAGGCGATCTCAGCGGGGTCGCACTGGAGGGGGTCGGGTCAGAGAAGCTGCTTGAACGGCTCAAAAACATCGGCGTAACCGACTGGCAGCCGCAAACTAATCCCGTCGTCGTGTGGGATATCTTTGGCGCGAAAGGCCACCCGGTGCGCGCCACCGTGTCCGATCTGGGGCCGCTATTGCTGGCCCGTCTGCTTAATCTGAACGACGTCCAGTCGGGAGTGCTGAACATTATCTTCCGCATCGCCGACGAGCAGGGTTTATTGCTCCTCGACTTCAAAGACCTGCGCGCCATTACGCAGTACATAGGCGATAACGCGAAAGCCTTCCAGACGCAGTACGGCAATATCAGCCCGGCTTCCATCGGGGCGATTCAGCGCGGATTACTTACCCTCGAGCAACAGGGCGCCGAGCATTTCTTTGGTGAACCGATGCTGGATATCAAAGACTGGATGCGCACCGACAGTAACGGCAAGGGCATCATTAACATTCTGAGCGCAGAGAAGCTTTACCAGATGCCGAAGCTGTACGCGGCCAGCCTGCTGTGGATGCTTTCTGAACTGTTTGAGCAACTGCCGGAAGCCGGCGATCTGGATAAACCCAAACTGGTCTTTTTCTTTGACGAAGCCCACCTGCTGTTCAGCGATGCACCGCAGGTGCTGCTCGACAAGATAGAACAAGTGATTCGTCTGATCCGTTCCAAAGGGGTTGGGGTGTATTTTGTGACCCAGAACCCCGGCGACATTCCCGACAACGTGCTGGGCCAGTTAGGGAATCGCGTTCAGCATGCCCTGCGCGCCTTTACGCCAAAAGATCAGAAGGCCGTCAAAGCCGCGGCGCAAACCATGCGCGCCAATCCGGCGTTCGATACCGAAGCCGCCATCCAGGCGCTGGGCACCGGCGAGGCACTGATTTCATTTCTGGATGCCAAAGGTAGCCCGTCGATGGTCGCCCGTGCGATGGTCATCGCCCCCTGCTCGCGGATGGGGCCGGTCAGCGAGGATGAGCGTAATGGGCTTATCAATCACTCCCCGCTCTACGGTAAGTACGAGGATCAGGTGGACCGCGAGTCCGCGTTCGAAATGCTGCAAAAAGGCGTTCAGACCAGCCCTGACCAACAGCAGGCCCCTGCCGCTAAAGGCCAGCCTGCCGATGCCGACGAGGGGATCTTCGGCGGCTTAAAAGACATTCTGTTTGGCAGCACCGGTCCGCGCGGCGGGAAGCGCGATGGCGTGATGCAAACCATGGCGAAAAGCGCCGCACGTCAGGTGACCAACCAGATCGTGCGCGGCATGCTGGGCAGTTTACTGGGCGGACGACGTCGATAACGCGGGCATCCAGGGCCTACCGAGCGCCGAGCCCTGTACGCCCTGTGCATTCAGATAGCGGTCCAACTCCACCATGCCCGTCCAACGGTTCTCGCACCACAGCGGTGCCAGCAGCGTCGGGCGACGCGCGCTGGCGGAGATTCGATGATAAACCACCTCCGGCGGCGTGTGCCGGATCATCTCGCCTGCCGTCGCCACATAGTCGTCCAGTTCGATCCCGCTCAGACGCCCTGCTTTCCAGGCTTTGGCCATAATGCTGCCCGTCACGATGTGCAGTGGGTGCAGCTTAATACCGTCAACGCCGGTCTCGATGACTTTATGCAGGGTTTCCAGCGCGTGATGCTGCTCTTCCCCCGGCAGGCCGACAATCAGGTGGGTGCAGACTTTAAGCCCGCGCTCGCGCGCCAGACGAGTAGTGCGCTGATAGCAGGCAAAATCGTGGCCCCGGTTAATGCGATGCAGGGTTTTATCGTGCGCGGTCTGCAGCCCCAGCTCCAGCCAGATCTCATACCCCTGCTCATGGTAGTCGCTGAGCAGATCGAGCACCGCGTCCGGCACACAGTCCGGGCGCGTACCGACGCACAGCCCAACGATGTTCGCCTGGCTCACCGCCTGCTGATACATGGATCGCAGCACCTGCACTTCTGCCCAGGTGCTGGTATAGGCTTGAAAATAGGCCAGATACTGCTTCGCGCGATTTACTAACGTCGCCTGATGGGCCAGCTGGTCGGCAATAGACTGATGCTGCTGCGCCTCGTCGGCAAATGAGGCCACATTACAGAACGTGCAGCCGCCACGCCCGATGGTGCCGTCGCGATTCGGGCAGCTAAAACCCCCGTGGAGCGACAGCTTATGGACCTTTTGCCCATAGCGGCGCGAAAGATCCCCACCAAACATGTTGACTAATTTCTGTAACTGCATAATCTGATAGACCGCCCCGTTGAAAGGGGACAAGCCTGCCATTTTTAGCCTCCATCGGCGATGACCTGGATCAATCGTCCTGGTGCGCTTTTATCTTTTGCATAATTACCCAGGATAACTGCAATTTCATTCAACCCTCTTTTAATTACTTTTCCTTATGTTCTGCAGGTTTTTTTCACTTATAGCGCCTGAGCTTAAAAACAGTGACATCATGCGGGTTTACGCCTCAAGGCAGAATAAAACTCCGCATAAATCACGCCGTTCAGCACGCTACGGTGATAATACCGCTTTCATATAGTGAGTCAGATCACACTATCCTGACGGCTACAGTTAGGTTACTGGGATGTGAATTTAGGTAAATAATCAAATATATCAATGCACTAAGCCCCCTTTAGCACATTATTGTATAAATAAGTTTGCCATTTGACCTATGTACCGATTCCCGATAAGTTGGAAATCCGCTGGAAGCTTTCTGGATGAGCAGCCTGCTCATCATATTTATGCAGTAATTGAGATTCCCTCTAGAAGCAAGTCCTCAAACTTGTTTGACCTGTGCGAAAAGGATATTAAGAGGGCGAATGCGAGGTACGCGTATGAAACGCAAACCCCGTCGCCGCGCTCTTTCTGTGCCTGTGCGTCACGGTCTGGAGGGGAGTCCCGCAGAGCCTGGGGAGGTTCACTGATATGTTGTACGATAAATCCCTTGAGAAGGATAACTGTGGTTTCGGCCTGATCGCCCACATAGAAGGCGAACCTAGCCACAAGGTAGTGCGTACCGCTATACACGCACTGGCCCGTATGCAGCACCGAGGTGCGATCCTCGCCGACGGCAAAACCGGCGACGGTTGCGGTCTGCTGCTGCAAAAACCCGATCGTTTCTTTCGCATAGTTGCGGAAGAGCGCGGCTGGCGTTTAGCCAAAAACTACGCTGTCGGCATGCTGTTCCTGAATCAGGATCCTGAAAAAGCTGCCGCCTCACGCCGCATCGTCGAAGAAGAACTTCAACGCGAGACTCTGTCTATTGTCGGCTGGCGCATTGTGCCTACCAACGAAGGTGTCCTCGGTGAAATCGCCCTCTCCTCGCTGCCTCGTATCGAGCAAATTTTTGTTAACGCGCCCGCGGGCTGGCGTCCGCGTGATATGGAACGCCGCCTGTTCATCGCCCGTCGTCGCATTGAAAAACGTTTACAGGAAGATAAAGAGTTCTACGTCTGTAGCCTCTCTAACCTGGTGAACATCTATAAAGGTCTGTGTATGCCGGCTGACCTGCCGCGCTTTTACCTGGACCTGGCGGACCTGCGTCTGGAATCGGCCATTTGCCTGTTCCACCAGCGCTTCTCCACCAACACCGTACCACGCTGGCCGCTGGCTCAGCCGTTCCGCTACCTGGCGCACAACGGCGAGATCAACACCATCACCGGTAACCGCCAGTGGGCACGCGCGCGTACCTATAAATTCCAGACGCCGTTGATTCCGGATCTGCACGATGCTGCGCCGTTTGTCAACGAAACGGGCTCCGACTCCAGCTCAATGGATAACATGCTGGAACTGCTGCTGGCCGGCGGGATGGATATCGTGCGTGCGATGCGCTTGCTTGTTCCGCCAGCCTGGCAGAACAACCCGGATATGGACCCGGATCTGCGTGCATTCTTCGACTTTAACTCCATGCACATGGAGCCGTGGGATGGCCCGGCCGGTATCGTCATGTCCGACGGTCGCTTTGCTGCCTGTAACCTCGACCGTAACGGCCTGCGCCCGGCGCGCTACGTTATCACCAAAGACAAGCTGATCACCTGTGCCTCCGAAGTGGGGATCTGGGATTACCAGCCTGACGAAGTGGTTGAGAAAGGCCGCGTTGGACCTGGCGAACTGATGGTGATCGATACCCGCGTCGGCCGCATCCTGCACTCTGCGGAAACCGACTACGATCTGAAGATCCGCCATCCGTACAAAGAGTGGATGGAGAAAAACGTCCGCCGTCTGGTGCCGTTCGAAGATCTGCCGGATCAGGACGTGGGCTGCCGCGAACTGGATGACGACACGCTCGCCAGCTTCCAGAAACAGTTTAACTACAGCGCAGAAGAGCTGGATTCCGTCATCCGTGTGCTGGGTGAAAACGGCCAGGAGGCGGTCGGCTCAATGGGTGACGATACCCCGTTTGCCGTGCTTTCCAGCCAGCCGCGCATCATTTACGACTACTTCCGCCAGCAGTTTGCGCAGGTGACCAACCCGCCAATCGATCCGCTGCGTGAAGCGCACGTGATGTCGCTCGCCACCAGCATCGGCCGTGAGATGAACGTCTTCTGTGAAGCAGAAGGCCAGGCGCACCGCCTGAGCTTTAAGTCGCCGATCCTGCTGTACTCCGATTTTAAACAGCTGACCACCATGACCGAGGAGCACTACCGCGCCGACACGCTCGATATTACGTTCGACGTGACCGAAGCGAACCTCGAAGACACGGTGCAAGCCTTGTGTGACAAAGCCGAGCAGATGGTGCGTGATGGCACGGTTCTGCTGGTGCTGTCCGACCGTAACATTGCTAAGAATCGCCTGCCGGTTCCGGCGCCAATGGCAGTCGGCGCGATCCAGACCCGTCTGGTCGATAAGAGCCTGCGCTGCGATGCCAACATCATTGTTGAAACTGCCAGCGCCCGCGACCCACACCACTTTGCGGTGCTGCTGGGCTTCGGCGCAACGGCCATCTACCCGTACCTGGCCTACGAAACGTTGGCCAAACTGGTCGACGGCCGCGTAATTGAAAAAGAGTACCGCGCGGTGATGCTGAACTACCGTAACGGCATCAACAAAGGCCTGTACAAGATCATGTCCAAAATGGGCATCTCGACCATTGCCTCTTATCGCTGCTCGAAGCTGTTCGAAGCCGTGGGTCTGCACGATGATGTCGCCGACCTGTGCTTCCAGGGCGTGATCAGCCGTATCGGCGGAGCGGGCTTTAGCGACTTCCAGCAGGATCTGCTCAACCTCTCTAAACGCGCCTGGCTGGCACGCAAGCCGCTGGATCAGGGCGGACAGCTGAAGTACGTTCACGGTGGCGAATACCACGCCTATAACCCGGACGTGGTGCAAACGCTGCAGCAGGCTGTGCAGAGCGGCGAGTACAGCGATTATCAGCAGTATGCGAAGCTGGTCAACGAACGTCCGGTGGCCACGCTGCGCGATCTGCTGGCAGTGAACCCCGGCGGCGAAACGGTCAATATCCACGATGTGGAACCAGCCAGCGAGCTGTTCAAACGCTTTGATACCGCCGCGATGTCTATCGGCGCACTGAGCCCGGAAGCCCACGAAGCGCTGGCTGAAGCGATGAACAGCATCGGCGGCAACTCGAACTCCGGCGAAGGCGGCGAAGATCCGGCGCGCTACGGCACCAATAAAGTATCGCGTATCAAGCAGGTTGCTTCCGGCCGCTTTGGTGTGACGCCAGCCTATCTGGTCAACGCCGACGTGATTCAGATTAAAGTCGCCCAAGGTGCAAAACCTGGCGAAGGCGGTCAGTTACCGGGTGATAAGGTCACCCCGTACATCGCCAAACTGCGCTATTCGGTACCGGGCGTGACGCTGATCTCCCCGCCGCCGCACCACGATATTTACTCTATCGAGGATCTGGCGCAGCTGATTTTCGACCTGAAACAGGTCAACCCGAAAGCGCTGATTTCTGTGAAACTGGTCTCCGAACCGGGCGTGGGCACCATCGCTACCGGGGTGGCAAAAGCCTATGCAGATCTGATCACCATCGCCGGTTACGACGGCGGCACCGGTGCGAGCCCGCTCTCGTCGGTAAAATACGCGGGCTGTCCGTGGGAACTGGGCCTGGTGGAAACCCAGCAGGCACTGGTCGCCAACGGTCTGCGTCACAAGATCCGTCTGCAGGTAGATGGCGGTCTGAAAACCGGCCTCGATATCATTAAAGCGGCGATTCTGGGTGCAGAAAGCTTTGGCTTTGGCACCGGTCCGATGGTGGCGCTGGGTTGTAAATACCTGCGTATTTGTCACCTGAACAACTGCGCAACCGGTGTTGCAACCCAGGACGAAAAACTGCGTAAGAACCACTACCACGGCCTGCCGTTCAAAGTGACTAACTACTTTGACTTCATCGCCCGCGAAACCCGCGAGCTGATGGCGCAGCTGGGCGTCACGCGTCTGGTGGATCTTATCGGTCGTACCGACCTGCTGAAAGAGCTGGAAGGCTTTACCGCCAAGCAGCAGAAGCTGGAGCTGTCCCGACTGCTGGAAACCGCCGAGCCGCATCCAGGCAAAGCCGTTTACTGCACCGAGAAAAACCCGCCGTTTGACAATGGCGTGTTGAATGCCCAGCTATTGCAGCAGGCAAAAGCGTATGTCGATGACAAGCAGAGCAAAACCTTCTGGTTTGATATCCGCAACACCGACCGTTCCGTTGGCGCAACGCTCTCGGGCTACATTGCCCAAACGCACGGTGACCAGGGCCTGGCAGCCGATCCGATTACCGCTCACTTCAGCGGCACCGCAGGCCAGAGCTTTGGCGTGTGGAATGCCGGCGGCGTGGAGCTGTATCTGACCGGCGATGCAAACGACTATGTCGGCAAAGGCATGGCGGGCGGTCTGCTGGCGGTACGTCCTCCGGTGGGCTCAGCCTTCCGCAGCTGTGATGCGAGCATCATCGGCAACACCTGTCTGTACGGTGCGACCGGTGGTCGTCTGTTTGCCGCAGGGCGTGCGGGTGAGCGTTTCGCGGTGCGTAACTCCGGTGCAATTACCGTAGTGGAAGGTATCGGCGACAACGGTTGTGAATACATGACCGGCGGAATTGTCTGCGTGCTGGGCAAAACCGGGGTTAACTTCGGTGCCGGTATGACGGGCGGCTTCGCCTACGTACTGGACGAAAGCGGCGACTTCCGCAAGCGTGTGAACCCGGAACTGGTGGAAGTGCTGGATGTTGAAACCCTGGCGATCCACGAAGAGCATCTGCGCGGCCTGATTACCGAGCACGTGCATCATACCGGTTCTTCGCGTGGCGAAGAGATCCTGGCCAACTGGCCGGCGTTCTCCTCGAAATTCGCGCTGGTTAAACCAAAGTCCAGCGATGTTAAAGCCCTGTTGGGTCACCGTAGTCGTAGCGCAGCAGAGCTGCGTGTGCAGGCGCAGTAAGGAATTCAGATGAGCCAGAACGTATACCAGTTTATCGACTTGCAGCGCGTTGATCCGCCAAAGAAACCGCTGAAGATCCGTAAAATTGAATTTGTTGAAATTTACGAGCCGTTTTCCGGAAGCCAGGCCAAAGCGCAGGCAGACCGTTGCCTGTCCTGCGGCAATCCGTACTGCGAGTGGAAATGTCCGGTGCATAACTACATCCCGAACTGGCTGAAGCTGGCCAACGAAGGACGTATTTTTGAGGCCGCCGAGCTGTCTCACCAGACTAACACCCTGCCGGAAGTGTGCGGCCGCGTGTGCCCGCAGGATCGTCTTTGCGAAGGGTCATGTACTCTGAACGACGAGTTCGGCGCGGTGACCATCGGCAACATCGAACGCTATATCAACGATAAAGCGTTCGAGATGGGCTGGCGCCCGGACATGACCGGCGTGCGTCAGACCGACAAACGCGTGGCCATTATCGGTGCTGGTCCGGCAGGCCTGGCCTGTGCCGACGTGCTGACCCGTAACGGCGTCAAAGCGGTGGTGTTTGATCGTCACCCGGAAATCGGCGGTCTGCTGACCTTCGGTATCCCGGCGTTCAAACTGGAAAAAGAAGTTATGACCCGCCGCCGTGACATTTTCACCGGCATGGGCATAGAGTTCCAGCTCAACACCGAAGTGGGCCGCGATGTTCAGCTCGACGATCTGCTGAAAGATTACGATGCCGTATTCCTCGGCGTCGGGACCTATCAGTCGATGCGTGGCGGACTGGAAAACGAAGACGCATCGGGTGTATTCGATGCCCTGCCGTTCCTGATTGCTAACACCAAGCAGATGATGGGCTACGGCGAAACCACCGCTGAGCCGTACGTCAGCATGGAAGGTAAACGCGTTGTCGTTCTCGGCGGCGGTGATACCGCGATGGACTGCGTGCGTACCTCCATCCGTCAGAATGCGACCCACGTAATCTGCGCCTATCGTCGTGACGAAGAGAACATGCCAGGCTCAAAACGCGAAGTGAAGAACGCGCGTGAAGAGGGCGTTGAGTTCCAGTTCAACATTCAGCCTTTGGGTGTTGAAGTGAATGCCAACGGCAAAGTGAGCGGCGTGAAAATGGCGCGCACTGAAATGGGCGCACCGGATGCCAAAGGCCGTCGTCGCGCGGAAATCGTGGCAGGCTCCGAGCACGTGGTTCCGGCAGATGCGGTAGTGATGGCGTTTGGTTTCCGTCCACACAGCATGGAGTGGCTGGCGAAGCACAGCGTCGAGCTGGATTCTCAGGGCCGTATTATTGCCCCTGAAGGCAGCGACAACGCCTTCCAGACCAGCAACCCGAAAATCTTCGCCGGTGGCGATATCGTTCGCGGTTCCGACCTGGTGGTGACTGCCATTGCCGAAGGCCGTAAAGCGGCTGAAGGGATTATGAACTTCCTCGAAGTGTGATGCTGTGCCTGCGGATCCTTGGATCCGCAGGCCTGCTCATCAGAGATAAACCAGGCTAATCACCGCACTTCCATCTAAATTTATCGTCTGGCTGCGCCCGATATCAGGCGATACAGCGGCACTGACTTGTAACGGTACAGTCGCACTCGTTATCGGCTGTGGTTCCGCTTTCCCTTTTTTAACAAAGGTGTAGAAGTAGTCCTCATTCGCAGGCAGCGGCAGCAGCGACGCTATTTCCCAGGGACCATTTTTACTGGCCGCCCCCCCCATATCCACACTGACTGCTCCCCGTCGATTGCCGTTACTTTGTCAGCAATAATCTGTATCGCATAGCTGCCAATCGGTTTCTTGTCGGCACCAACGCCAAGCCCAAAAAGCCTCGCCTTGTCGCTAACATATCCGCCGCCGTTAATCTGAAAACGCGCCCCCTCGGTGCCGCGATCGTCTATACCGGATATCACTGAGCTTGCTCGCGAATCTCTGGCGGTGATGGCAATACCCGTCGCGGACTCACACTGGATGGATAAGGTGATATCTCGTGTCCCAATCTGGGTAAACGTCCTGGTCGATAATGCCGCAACGCGGCTGGTGCCGTAATCCGCAATGCCGTTATGGCTTAAGGTCGGGGTACAGGCCGCAGCCTGTACAGAAACGTCAAAATCGATGCTGACTGAATCGCTGGCCCAGGCCGGCATGCAAAGCAGAAGGCTGGATAAAACGGTGACGGTGTATCTCATTGTGCATCAACCTTAACGTGCAAATTCCCGCGATACGTCATTTTCTCTGTGATTGCTTCGTTTCTGAAACGCGCGCCAACTGCAACGGTAAGTGAAATATGCTTACCCCGAACCTCATTCCCACTGACAAACGCGATGCCTTCATTCAGGATGATGAGGGCCAGCGGACTGCCAGATGAAGAGAGCACGCTATCTGCTGAACGCACCGGTGCCAGCTGTACCTCACGCTCGTCAACCGTTGCTTTCATGGCAGTGAACGTCATTTGGCCCTGAGAGCCAAATGCAAAGGTATTGCTGTGGGTTAGCGTGCTGTTGAACAACAGACGCACGCGCTGCGGTTCATCACAGTTAACATTGAACTGCAAATATTTTTCCGGCAGTTCAACAGGTTTACTCCCCGCCGCCTGGCGTTCTGCGGCACTCACCGAGCCATAGGAAACAGATTGCTGGCTGGCGATTAGTCGGCATTCACTGTTAACGCTGAACGAGAAGGTGAGCATCATCAGCAGGGAGAGTGGATATTTCATTGGCATACTCCTTTTGCGCTCTCATAAAACGATGCTGCGGCAACATCTGCAACCTCGGGCAGCGACAACGTCAGGCGGCACGTTCCCTTCTCAAGCATGGCAATAAGGGTCTTCTGCCCTTCGACATCATTAAGGAAGATCACCCCGTCATCGACAGAGGTTGTCAGGTAGTTACCTGCGGTATCGGTTATCGCCACGCCTTTAGGCAGGGCTTGTCCATTGCTCAGGGTGACATTCAGCAGTACGCGACGCTGAGTGAGCACGCCAAAATGCACGCGCCCGACGGAGCCTTTCCCTTGTTTAAGCATTCGGGTACCGTTTCCGATATCCATATTTTTAGGTAATGTCTCGGTGCTGATTTCCACACGCGAGTTTTTCCACGCATCCACAGCCGGGATAACCGCCTGGCCGCTAAAATCAGTCCAGGTTGGGCCCTGCGGGGTATCAAGACGCACCCCCGCAACAGGTTTATCGAGCTGTGCAATCGCAAACGTCTCGCGCACCGCCAGGGGCGATAACGTCACACCACTGCCGTGCGCGACCACTCCTCCCTGCAATGTGCCTGAGTAACTGTTCCTGCGAGAGCCGCTGGTGCTGGCATTCGCGCTGAGCTGGGCATAATGCAAATTCGTGTTAATTCCTGCCGAAACGTTATTCTGCCGCTCTTGCGCATCACGCTCCGTGCCAAGACTGTAGCTGGTGTCTTCCGTTAACTGGCCCCTCGTGGTTAAACCGTAACGATCCTGGCCTTTTTTCCGTTGGGACCAGGCATTGATGTTATGACGTCCCAATGGAATGGAAATATTGACGTAAAGGGTGTCTTCGCTTTTCTGGGTTGAGCTTCCGTTATTGAGCTGCCGCTGCCAGTTGGCAGACAAAGAGAAGTTATCAAAACTTTTACCCCAGTTAACTGAGACGAAACGCGCGCGATCGTCCCGGTTATAGGCTCGGGTTTCATAGAGCGTGGCACTCATCGTTCCTGCCAAGGCGTTACCCCAGCCGATGCCGAGAGAATATTCATACTTATTCCGATCGAGAGCATCACCATCAATCGTCTGTGTAAAATCACGATAATTCAGTGTTTTCTTGATAACCGACGCCGTTAGCGCCATATCCATAGGAAGCGACGTGCTAGCGGTAAGTTGATATTTTTGTCCCTGCAACGCGTTGCTGCGATCAACCGACTGGTTAGCTTGTAGCGTGAGTATTGTTCGCGGAAGCAGCGTTGAGTCCAGACTCAGGCCGATCCCCTGGTAGCCATCGGCAACGAGGATCCCCCCGCTGGCATTGTGTGAAGGCGCAATCCGCCAGCCGCCAGAGGCACTCACCACCCAGGGTCTCCTGGCATAGTTATCGCTGACGCGGCCAGCGGAAATATAATATCCCGCTGGCGAGCCCGGGTTTCTGGCATAAAGCGTTGCAGGCACGACAAAGCTGCGCTGAGTCCCGTCAGTCTCTTGAACGGTAACATTCAGATCGCTGGATGAATTACGCAGCGGAATATCGGTCAGGGTAAATGGCCCAGCAGGGACCAGCGTGGAATAGACCAGAATGCCCTGCTGGCGGATCTCGACCCGCGCCTGAGCGGTGCTGGCGATCCCTGTCACCTGCACGGCAACTGCAGACTCAGAAAGCGCATCTTCCGGAGCCAGTTCTATACCGTAGATGCTGCTTCCTTCCAGCAAACGGTTGTTCAGGCTGACCTCTCCCGCCTTCATCGTGGTTTTCCACTTCATCAGGGTATGTTGCAGATAATTTTGTGAGTTCTGACTGGAGTATTTCCCCTGACTATTACTTATTAACTGATGGGAGCGAAAAAGCCAGTCGTTAATATTAAGGCCACCATCCAGCATCAATTGCGAATAGTCGGAATGCCCACCTTCGTAGTTATTACGTGAGGTCAGGAATGTGTAATTAAACAGGCCAGCTGTGCCACCAGAATTAAAGTCACCCATATCAAGCTGCTGTTTTTCAAGCTGCTCATGAGGAAGTACTAACTGAATTAACTCCTGAGCGGGTACTAAGGTAATAATGGTGCCGGGATATTCCGATTCATAGTCATAGCAGCCATCCTGATAGCGATCAGGGAGCCGAATTTTGGCCTGTTCCATAAAGGTCTTATCAATGCACAGTTGACCAGACTCGTTGAAAGTCGCAATGACAGAACCTACAGCATCGCCGTTGATAGTAAGCGATACAGACCGTTTGCCGGGCAGAAACCGGGCTTCACGGGCGAAATAGCCAGCCACCTCAGGATCCATCCCTAAAGACTTAAGCGTTTCGCGGTCAAATTCAATTGGCGTTTCGGTATTATCCGCTCTGACCATCTGCGAACAACCCAGGCTAATAACGCAGGCTAACAGAGTTTTCCTGAGCATAAATGTTCATCCTTGAACAGTTCTTCTTACTGAATTGTTGCGACGAAGCGCTCTCCTTTATAGCCATATCGGCTAGCCGGGTAAAACTCTATCTGCGTATCGTTGGACGCAGGTAATTTCACCGTAAAGCTCGCTCCTGGCAGCAAAAATGTTTGCTTAAGCACTCCCCCTTTCCCTGAGGGTAATGCTGTAAACGACGCAACCATACGCACAACATATTTGCTGGGATTACTGACTTCAAGCTGATCGCCTTTTTTCCGCCAGGTAAGCTGTTTCCATGGCATTAAATCTTCGGCGAGACCAGCAGGATGGATGATGACGGGGAGATCCTGACGAATGGTGACTTTAAGTTCATTGCCTCCCTGCCCTTTAGGAGGGATGCCTTCGAAAGTGACGCGTTTAAGTTCTTCCTGCAGCAACGGCTTATCTGTCTGGAGCATAAAACGCACACGCTGCGTTTGTCCGGGTTCGACACGAACCACGGGCTGAGTCACTAATAAGCGAACAGACTTATTGCTACCGGCTACATCAACAATTTTCGTATAAAGCAAGGATGGATAATTATCAGTATTGATCACATTCATCCCCGCCTCACCTTTGCTTTCATTCACCAGCAACACGGATGTCTCAGGCTGCATTCCATTGGCAAGACATTGGGTTGATATAACAGAGAGGAACAGCAAAATATTTCTTCTCATAAAACATATTCCTTATGTTTTATATAATAGAAAAAAGACCCAATTTAAAACTAATGATTGGGTCTTAATTATTAACGGTAACTAATTAGAGGTAAACAAGACTCAGCGTAGCATTACCATCCAGCACGACTTCGGATGATGCGCCCAATACACCTTTGGTCTGAACGGCCGGAGCGATCTCCAGTGGCATTACCATTTCGGTAAACGCGAGTGGGGCAATTTTGCCTTTTTCAGCGACGGTAACAATACGGGTGCCATCCGGATAGAAAAGACCACCGGCATCAGCGCTTTTCCAGACATTACCTGAATCGGTATCCTTGATAATGATAGACACTGCTTCGCCATCTGCGCTGCTGTCCTCAGGGACAGCGGTCAGGGCATAAGCACCTATTTTAGCGCTGCCTACTGTGCCGAGACCGAATACAGCTCCTGTAGTGCTCAGGTCGCTTTTTCCGATATAATCATCAATAAAAGTGGTGGATGACAGGGCTACTTTTGAGGCTGAACGGTTATCTTGTGCAATCACACCGATCGTGGTGGCAGCATCACAATTTACCGTCAAAGTAATCTTTTTATGATTCAATTGAACCAGAGTATTTCCTGATGACGCAGTTTCCAGCATGCTGTGATTCATAGTGCCGTAATCCACTGCACCACTGTTGCTCAGCTCAGCATTACAGGCGGCCGGAATAAAACTCCCGGATACAGTCATTGTTGCGGTGGTTGCTGCATTTACATTTGCGCACGCTAATGTAGCCGCCAGGCACAAGCCTAATGCGGAAAATTTTCCCTTATATGACATCATTAATGCTTCCTAATTAATTAATAATTTAACTTTCCATAGGTCGCCAGATATATTCACTAGCTCTCAAGAATATTAAAACTGAAGAGCGCAAAGGTAAATATAAACAAAGCAAATGAATTTTTGCATTTTAATCACGATTGTAACAATCATATTTTCTTCATAACTTCTTAATTAAAATTGAATATATGATTTACTCATATCATTCGTGCAATGAATTGAATAAATTAATGTTTATTTTAGGATTTTCACCAATGAATGGACATAAAAAAACCACGTTCTGAGCGAACGTGGTTTTTTAAAGTGTAGACCGAAAAGTGGCTATTTCACTACGCGCAATGCCGGACGGCCGCCACGCGGGGGTGGCGTGTCGTCAGGACCATCGTCATGATCGGGTTTATCGCCGTCAATAATCGACATGACCGTTTCGCTCTCGCTCCCGGTCGCGCCATTATCATCATTAAGGCTGGCAACGTCTTCGTCGTATGCGGTTTCAGGCTCAAACATCGTCCCTGCGCCATTTTCACGCGCATAGATAGCCAGCACAGCGGCCAGCGGAACAGAAACCTGACGCGGCACACCGCCGAAGCGGGCGTTAAAGCGCACTTCGTCGTTTGCCAGTTCCAGACCACCGACCGCACGCGGTGCGATGTTCAGAACGATTTGTCCGTCACGCGCATATTCCATCGGAACCTGCACGTCCGGCAACGTCACATCCACAACCAGGTGCGGCGTGAGCTGGTTATCCAGCAGCCATTCATAGAAGGCGCGCAGCAGATACGGACGGCGTGGAGACAGCTGTGACATTTCCACAATGATTAGCCTCGGCCGAGACGCATTTCACGTTCGGGTTCAGTCAGAGAAGCCAGGAAGGAGTCGCGTTCAAATACACGCGTCATATAGCCTTTAAGCTCTTTCGCACCTGGGCCGCTGAACTCAACGCCCATCGTCGGTAAACGCCACAGCAGAGGAGCCAGGTAGCAGTCGACCAAGCTGAACTCATCGCTCAGGAAGAACGGACGCTGACCGAACACCGGCGCAATCGCCAGCAGCTCTTCACGCAGCTGTTTACGCGCTGCGTCAGCTTCTGCAGAAGACCCATTCACAATGACGTTCATCAGCGTGTACCAGTCTTTCTCGATACGCTGCATATACAGGCGGCTTTCGCCACGCGCAACCGGGTACACCGGCATCAGCGGCGGATGAGGGAAACGCTCATCCAGATATTCCATAATGATGCGGGATTCCCACAGGGTCAACTCGCGATCCACCAGCGTTGGCACGCTCTGGTTCGGGTTGAGATCGATCAGATCCTGAGGTGGGTTATCCTTTTCCACATGCTCGATCTCAAAACTGACACCTTTCTCGGCCAGTACGATACGAACCTGATGGCTATAAATGTCAGTAGGACCAGAAAACAGCGTCATTACCGAACGTTTGTTGGCAGCGACAGCCATGAAAACCTCCAGGTATATTCAGAATATTACTGCTACCAGCCATACAGGCTAGCCAGTTGTTTTGTCGCCCATCCCAGGGAATGTTCTTCGTTGTTCAAAATGCGAACAAAAATCGAGCCTTCACCGTTATCTGGGCAGAAAAGTGGGTGATAGTTTACCAGATTTTAAGGACTTTGTGGTGAGGGGATTCTGGAAATGCGGAAAAAGAGGTCAAAAACAGATGCGTAATGTGGATAACCTGGTCGTTACCCATAAAAAAACCCGCCGAAGCGGGTTTTTCATTAACTGTTGTCTGCCGAAGCAGAAACCAATTAACGTTTGGAGAACTGAGGACGACGACGTGCTTTACGCAGGCCGACTTTCTTACGTTCAACTTCACGAGCATCACGAGTAACGAAGCCAGCTTTACGCAGTTCGCCACGCAGGGACTCGTCGTACTCCATCAGAGCGCGGGTGATACCGTGACGGATCGCACCAGCCTGACCAGAAGTACCACCACCTTTAACGGTGATGTACAGATCGAATTTCTCAACCATATCAACCAGTTCCAGCGGCTGACGAACTACCATGCGGGCAGTTTCACGACCGAAGTACTGTTCCAGAGAACGTTGGTTGATTACGATTTTACCACTGCCCGGTTTGATGAACACGCGAGCGGCGGAGCTTTTGCGGCGACCAGTGCCGTAGTATTGATTTTCAGCCATTGCCTATAATCCCGATTAGATGTCAAGAACTTGCGGTTGCTGTGCCGCGTGGTTGTGCTCGTTACCTGCGTAAACTTTCAGTTTACGGTACATAGCACGACCCAGCGGGCCTTTTGGCAGCATGCCTTTAACCGCGATTTCAATCACACGCTCAGGACGGCGGGCAATCATCTCTTCAAAGGTCGCTTGTTTAATACCGCCGATGTGGCCGGTGTGATGATAGTACACTTTGTCAGTACGCTTGTTGCCGGTTACAGCAACTTTGTCAGCGTTCAGAACGATGATGTAATCACCGGTATCTACGTGCGGAGTGTATTCCGCTTTGTGCTTACCGCGCAGGCGAAGAGCCAGTTCGGAAGCCAGACGGCCCAGAGTTTTACCGGTCGCGTCAACAACATACCAGTCGCGTTTTACGGTTTCTGGTTTAGCTGTAAAAGTTTTCATTAAAAGCTTACCCAAGTAAATAAGTTACACGTTGGTGAACACCCAAACGTTTTAGTAGTTGAGGTTCACACGACATTGTCCAGCAAACCTACCCCTTCGAATAGCCTATGCCGGCGCAGAGAAAGTTTTGGGAAAAAACCTTCTTGTAACGTGGGGTCGCAAGATTATAGAGAAGTCGGGGGTAAAGGTCGACCCCTAATTGTGATTTGAACCGGGTTTTTCCGGGGGATGAGAAGTGCGGTCTGGTGCCTTCACCCCCAGCCCTTCTCGCACAGGTTCAAGGTGGCATTTATGGCATATGCTCGCGCTTGAGATACTCTTCGCTTTGCATCTCCTGCAGGCGCGACAGGCAGCGCTGGAACTCGAACTTCAGCCGCTCCCCCTGATACACGTCATATAAAGGCACAGCGGCGCTGACCACCAGCTTCACGTGGCGCTCGTAAAACTCATCCACCAGCGCGATAAAGCGGCGGGCTTCGCTCTCCATCAACGACGTCAGTACCGGCACCTCGAACAACATGACCGTGTGGAACAGGCGTGAGAGTGCAATATAGTCATGCTGGCTGCGGGCATCGACGCACAGGGTCGCAAACGACACCGCCAGGGTTTGATTGACCTCGCCGAGGGTTTGCAGCGGGCGATGGTTCACTTCGAGCAGTGTGGCGTTTTCGCGTTTGCTGCCAGCCAGCGCCAGCCACAGCGTATCCATCTGCTGCCGGGTCTGGTCATTTAACGGCGACAGCCACAGGTGAGCCTGAGTTAAGGTTCGCAGGCGGTAATCGACGCCCGCATCAACATTCATAATGTCGCAATGCGCGTTGATTGCATCGATAGCGGGCAGGAAACGCGCCCGCTGTAAACCGTTGCGGTACAGTTCATCCGGCGGGATGTTGGAGGTGGCAACCAGCGTAATACCGCGGGCAAACAGCGCTTTCATCAAGCCGCCGAGCAGCATCGCATCGGTAATGTCGGAGACAAAAAACTCATCAAAGCACAGGACATCGGTTTCGGCTTTAAAACGCTCGGCTACGATATCCAACGGATCGCTGTGGCCCTGTAACGCTGTCAATTCCTCATGTACCCGCAGCATAAAGCGGTGAAAGTGCAGACGCTGTTTACGCGTGCCCGGCAGGCTCTGATAAAACAGATCCATCAGCCAGGTTTTGCCCCGCCCGACGCCGCCCCACATATATAAGCCGCGCACTGGCATGATGGTTTGCGGCTCTTTTTTCCCCAACAACCGGCCAAACGCCGCTTTTAATCCACCGGAAGGCGCAACCTCTGCAGTTGGCTGGGTCGTCAGCGCCTGATAAATGCTGTCCAGACGATTGACCGCTTCACGCTGCACGTCGTCTGGCTGATGGGAACCCTCATTCAGGGCCTGCTGGTAACGCGATGTCGGGGAGAGGCTTTGCATAATCTTGTTGTTATTCCTTCAATTAATACCCGTCAGGCTGCACAGTTGACGAAAAAAAGGCCGTTCTACAGTACGCGATGATACGGCGGGATTCCACTTCTACGGGAATAGCGGTTATAGTGGCATAATCAGGCACAGGCATGGAGCCGAGCCAACACCCTACGGAACCACAAGATAACGGGAGAAGTTCATGACCTGGGAATATGCGCTAATCGGTTTAGTCGTCGGCATCGCTATTGGTGCTGTGGCCATGCGTTTTGGTAATCGCAAATTGCGTCAGCAACAGGCCTTGCAGTACGAACTGGAAAAGAACAAAGCCGAACTGGAAGAGTATCGTGAAGAGCTGGTAAGCCACTTTGCCCGCAGCGCCGAGCTGCTGGACAACATGGCCGATGATTACCGTCAGCTTTACCAGCACATGGCGAAAAGCTCCAGCAGCCTGCTGCCAGAGATGAGCGCGGAAGCCAACCCATTCCGTAACCGCCTGGCTGAATCCGAAGCCGGTAACGACCAGGCACCGGTACAGATGCCACGTGATTACTCCGATGGCGCGTCCGGCCTGCTGCGCAATGGCGTAAAACGCGGTTAATCTCACATCACAAATATATTTTACGGGCGCAGCGATTGCGCCCGTCCTTTCTTCCCGACCCCAGCTATTATTTAGTCAAACTCCTCATTGTTCGGCATTTTAAAATTCAATAATATCAGACTGTTTTGGGGCCGTTATTCCTTCATCCAGGTTGCGAGAGCCAGCATAAATGAACAAGAAAAATCAGCTGTTGAGCGCGTTAGCATTGAGCATCGGATTATCCCTGTCGGCCACGTATTCGGTGGCCGCCGCTATCCCTTCGCAGGTGCCCGGTCAGGCTGCGCTGCCAAGCCTGGCACCGATGCTGGAAAAAGTCTTACCCGCGGTCGTGAGCGTGAAGGTCGAAGGTACCGCCGTGCAAAGCCAGCGCGTCCCGGAAGAGTTAAAGAAGTACTTTGGTGATGATGCCCCGGACCAGGCGCAGCCCTTTGAAGGACTGGGATCTGGCGTGGTGATCGATGCGGCGAAAGGCTACGTGCTAACCAACAATCACGTCATCAGCCAGGCCGATAAAATCAGCGTGCAGATGAACGACGGTCGCGAATTCGAGGCCAAACTGATTGGCGGCGACGATCAGAGCGATATCGCGCTGCTGCAGCTGCAAAACCCTACTGGCCTGACGCAAATGGCGATTGCCGACTCTGACAAGCTGCGCGTGGGCGATTTCGCCGTCGCGGTCGGTAACCCGTTCGGCCTTGGCCAGACGGCCACTTCCGGTATCATCTCAGCCCTGGGTCGCAGCGGATTAAACCTTGAAGGGCTGGAAAACTTTATCCAGACCGACGCCTCCATTAACCGCGGCAACTCCGGCGGCGCACTGCTGAACCTGAACGGCGAGCTGATCGGCATCAACACCGCCATTCTCGCCCCCGGCGGCGGTAGCGTCGGAATTGGCTTTGCCATCCCCAGCAACATGGCCCGCACGCTGGCACAGCAGCTGATTCAGTTTGGCGAAGTGAAGCGCGGATTGCTGGGTATTAAAGGCATGGAGATGAGCGCAGATATCGCAAAAGCGTTTAACCTGAACGTTCAACGCGGCGCCTTTGTCAGCGAAGTATTGCCGAATTCCGGCTCGGCAAAAGCGGGCGTGAAGTCCGGGGATGTGATTGTCAGCCTGAATGATAAGCCGCTTAACAGCTTTGCTGAACTGCGCTCGCGTATCGCCACCACTGAGCCGGGCGCCGTGGTTAAACTTGGCCTGTTGCGCGACGGAAAACCACTTAACGTGCAGGTCACGCTGGATAAAAGCACCTCGTCATCCGCCAGCGCCGAGATGATTGCCCCCGCGCTGCAGGGTGCGACGCTGAGCGACGGGCAACTGAAGGACGGCACTAAAGGCATTACCCTCAATAGCGTGGAGAAGAGCAGTCCGGCCGCTCAGGCAGGGCTTCATCAGGATGATGTGATTATCGGGGTGAACCGCACTCGCGTGCAGTCTATCGCCGAAATGCGCAAAGTGCTGGAGGGCAAACCGTCGATCATCGCCCTGCAGATCGTGCGCGGCAATGACACTCTTTATATTCTGCTGCGTTAAGCATTGATGTATCCGGACATCACCGCGTGTGATGTCCGGATAAGTCATGCTATGCTGCTTGCGATCATCCCTTAACGACGCCCGTATCATGGTTTTAAAGCTCATTCGTTCGGTCGCCATCGGCCTGGTTGTCGGTGGCCTGTTACTGGTCGCCATGCCCTCTTTACGTCAGTTTAATCAACTGGCGGCACCGCAATTTGATAGCGCGGATGAAACACCTGCCAGTTACAATCAGGCGGTGCGCCGCGCCGCGCCTGCGGTAGTTAACGTCTATAACCGCGGGATGAACAGCACCAGCCATAATCAGCTGGAGATCCGTACCCTGGGGTCCGGCGTGATCATGGATGAACGCGGCTATATCATTACCAACAAACATGTGATCAACGATGCCGATCAGATCATCGTCGCCCTGCAGGATGGCCGCGTGTTTGAAGCCCTGCTGGTGGGTTCAGATAATCTTACCGACCTGGCAGTGCTGAAAATAACCGCCACCGGCGGTTTGCCGGTGATCCCGATTAACCGTAAACGCGCGCCGCATATTGGCGACGTGGTACTGGCGATCGGCAACCCCTATAACCTTGGGCAGACCATCACCCAGGGGATTGTCAGCGCAACCGGGCGTATCGGCCTGAACCCCTCCGGACGACAGAACTTCCTGCAAACGGACGCCTCCATTAACCACGGAAACTCCGGCGGGGCGCTGGTGAACTCGTTGGGCGAACTGATGGGGATTAACACCCTCTCCTTTGATAAGAGCAATGACGGAGAAACCCCGGAAGGCATCGGCTTTGCGATCCCATACCAGCTGGCAAACAAGATCATGGATAAGCTGATCCGCGACGGACGAGTGATCCGCGGCTATATCGGCATTGGCGGACGAGAGATTGCTCCGCTGCATGCCCAGGGTGGCGGCATCGATCAGATTCAGGGCATTGTGGTCAATGAAGTGACGGCCGGTGGCCCGGCGGCAGAAGCGGGGATGCTGGTCAACGATGTCATCGTCTCGGTGAACGGCAAACCGGCGCTGTCGGCGCTGGAAACCATGGACCAGGTGGCTGAGATCAGACCCGGTTCGATCATCCCGGTAGAAGTGATGCGTGATGATAAGAAACTGACGCTGCAGGTAACCATTCAGGAATACCCGGCAACCAACTAAACCCGCAGACATAAAAAAACCGGAGAAATTTCTCCGGTTTTTTATTGCCCTGCGGGAAGCGCGTCGCTTATTTGTTCACGAACTCTTCGCCCAGAACGATATCGTTCTTCAGCGTGTCCAGCATGCCAACCATCGCCTGCTGCTCAAACGCACTCAGGGTGCCGATAGACTGACGCTCTTCGATGCCGTTTTTACCCAGCAGCAGTGGCTGAGAGAAGAAGCGCGCATGCTCGCCGTCACCTTCAACGTAAGCACATTCCACGACGCCTTTCTCGCCCTGCAGCGCACGCACCAGAGACAGACCGAAACGGGCTGCTGCCTGGCCCATAGAGAGGGTCGCAGAACCGCCACCCGCCTTCGCTTCCACCACTTCGGTGCCGGCGTTCTGGATACGTTTGGTCAGATCAGCCACTTCCTGCTCGGTGAAGCTCACGCCCGGGATCTGGGACAGCAGCGGCAGAATGGTCACGCCAGAGTGGCCGCCGATAACCGGGACGTCCAGTTCGGTAGGCTGTTTGCCTTTCAGTTCCGCAACAAAGGTGTTGGAGCGGATAATGTCCAGCGTGGTAACGCCAAACAGTTTGTTCTTGTCGTAAACACCCGCTTTCTTCAGCACTTCCGCGGCAATCGCAACAGTGGTGTTAACCGGGTTAGTGATGATACCGATGCAGGCTTTCGGACAAGTGGTCGCGACCTGTTGGATCAGGTTCTTCACGATACCGGCGTTCACGTTGAACAGGTCGGAGCGATCCATACCCGGTTTACGCGCAACACCTGCGGAGATCAGCACCACGTCTGCGCCTTCGAGCGCTGGACGAGCATCTTCACCGCAGAAGCCTTTAATTTTAACGGCCGTAGGGATGTGGCTCAGGTCAACCGCCACACCAGGGGTTACCGGAGCAATATCGTACAGGGAGAGTTCTGAGCCTGCAGGCAGCTGAGTTTTCAGTAGTAGGGCAAGCGCCTGGCCGATACCGCCAGCAGCGCCGAGGACTGCGACTTTCATCCTAAACTCCTTATTATGGTGAGCTAACTTTCTGTTACTCCGTCGCGGCGACCTTAATTCAGCAGATCAATAATTACAATCTTCGACATTCCAGAATTTGGGGTCACGCGCTTTTTGCATCTGCCGGAAGGCTATCAGGCGTTATGCGCTAACTAAGCAACGAATCAAGAGGGGGTTACAATACACCCACGCAAGCCACCAAAACAACATCATTTTGATAACATTTAATTTACTTTTAAGCTTATTTGCGAGGCGTGACGCAGGCATGTTCCTTGATAACGAATTTTGATAAAATCACTCCCTTTCATAACATTATTTCAGCCTAAGATTGGGCAGATAGTTTGCATAAAAATTCATCCATGTGCATAATAATGTTGTTTCTACCGCTATATTTCGGGTGATTTATGCGAGTCTCTTCTAAACAAGAAGAATTGGTAAAAGCGTTCAAAGCGCTGCTTAAAGAAGAAAAATTCAGCTCTCAGGGTGAGATCGTTCTGGCCCTGCAGGAAGAGGGCTTCGAAAACATTAACCAGTCGAAAGTCTCCCGCATGTTAACCAAATTCGGCGCGGTGCGTACCCGCAACGCCAAAATGGAGATGGTCTACTGCCTGCCTGCTGAGTTAGGGGTACCGACGACCTCGAGCCCGCTGAAGAATCTGGTGCTGGATATCGACTATAACGCCGCTGTCGTGGTGATCCATACCAGTCCCGGTGCTGCTCAGCTGATTGCCCGTCTGCTCGATTCATTAGGTAAGGCGGAAGGTATTCTGGGGACTATCGCCGGGGACGACACTATCTTTACCACGCCGGCTAACGGCTTCTCGGTGAAAGATCTCTACGAAGCCATTTTGGTGTTGTTCGAACAGGAACTCTGATCCCTTTCCCCTGCTACACCTGTAGCGGGGGATATTCTGCTCCCGCCTCGTTTCACCCTACATTCCGTTATCTTTCCTTTAACAAATAGTGCGTTTTATCGCCTCAAAGCATTCACCCAGTGAATGACAAACGCCGCGATCGCACGAATAATCAAACCCTCTTATCCTCATGAATTTATTGAATATATTATCCTTTAACGCCCCAATCCCTGCCGTTTTTATTCTCTCTGGTTATAACGCAGCATTCACTTAAAACATAATTACGTAGTTTATAATTAGCATGGTATTAATTTTTTACGTGATTAGTGTATACTTGATTTTGTGATGAGGGTCACGAAACACCGACCCCAGTAAAAGAATATGACGAGGAAAAATAATCATGAAAATCAAAACAACTGTTGCCGCGCTGAGCGTTCTGTCTGTCCTGTCTTTCGGTGCATTTGCTGCCGACTCTATCAATGCTGAACAGGCTCAGTCCCGCGAAGCTATCGGTACAGTCTCTATCGGCGCAGTCGCTGCATCGCCAATGGATATGAACCAGATGCTGAACAAAAAAGCGCAAGAACAAGGTGCCTCTTCCTACCGCGTAATTGAAGCGCGTACTGGCGACCACTGGCATGCAACAGCTGAACTGTACAAATAAGTTCTGCTGAGTAAAAACGAAATAACGACTCAACGACACCAGGCATAAAAATAGCAGTACAACCCTTCTCGTCGTTGATTTGACCCGATTAAGGAGTAAAGACCATGAACACTAAATTAATCATCGCCACTCTCGGTTTAGCTTCCGTTCTCTCTTTCGGTGCCAGCGCAGCTGTGCATCAAGTGAACACGGATCAGGCGCAAAGCCTGCAATCAATGGGTAGCATCTCCGTCACTGAAATGTCCGGCTCGCCAATGGATGTCCGTCAGGCACTGGCGGCAAAAGCTGAAAAAGCCGGTGCCAGCAGCTATCGCGTCACCGAGCTGAGCTCGGGCGACCATTGGCACGCAACGGCTGAGCTGTACAAATAAACCCTCGTCGTATTGACCTACGACTTGCCCCTGCCTGTCAGGGGCTTTTTTATGGCTTTTACGGACGAACGTTGAAGCGAATTTGACCTTCCAGCTCTTCTTCTGCCTCATCAAACAGCAAAATCAACGCGCCAAACCGCCTGCGCTGCTTTTCCGCTAAATGAACAAACTCGATCTCCAGCGGGAGCGGGAGTTGATTGCCCATCACCACCTCCCACAGTGAGTCCAGGTTAGCCACCCTTCCCCGTTCAATGCCGAAAGATCGTGAAAACTCACGATAGAAGTCTTCCTGACTGTCGATTTCATCAAAATCAAACGTATAGATATTCATTGCCAGCCACCCCGTCCAGCTGGGCGGCTGATGCCGCCCTGTCGATTATAATCCCCCGATGTGCAGGGTTTTCACTTCCAGGAACTCCTCCAGTCCCAGTACCGACCCTTCTCGCCCCAGGCCCGACTCTTTGACGCCGCCAAACGGCCCAAGCTCAGTAGAGACCGCGCACTCGTTAACGCCGATCATCCCGCTCTCGATAGCCTGTGAGACACGAAATACGCGCTGCAGATTCTGCGTATAGAAATAAGCCGCCAGACCAAAGGGGGTATTATTGGCACGCTGAATCACCTCATCTTCAGAGGTAAAGCGGAAGCAGGCAGCTACCGGGCCAAAGGTTTCTTCGCTGGCAAGCTTCATCCCCTCATGACAATCCCCCAGTACCGTCGGCTGCCAGAAGTTGCCGCCCAGGGCATGTGCTTGACCGCCCGCGAGGACAGTCGCCCCTTTCTCCACCGCATCTTCAACGTGCTCGCGAACCTTGGTCACTGCCGCAGGCTCAATCAGCGGCCCGACAACCGTGCTCTCCTCCAGCCCGTTACCTACTTTCAATGCCGTCACCGCCGAGGCAAGCTTGCTGACGAAATCGTCATACACCGACTCATGGATGTAGAAACGGTTAACGCTGACGCAGACCTGGCCCGCATTGCGGAATTTGTTGGCGATGGCGCCTTTTACTGCGGCATCGATATCGGCATCGTCAAAGACGATATACGGCGCATTACCGCCCAGCTCCATAGAGACTTTTTTCATGGTCTCGGCGGCATTACGTACCAGCGTTTTGCCTACTGCCGTCGACCCGGTAAACGAGATTTTCCGTACCTCGTGGCTGGCCATGATCGCATCGCTGATCTGCTGAGTGTTGCCCGCCACCGCATTGAGCACCCCATCAGGGACGCCCGCCTGTTTTGCGAGGGTGAGCAGCGCAAACGCGCTGAGCGGGGTGTTGTTCGCCGGTTTAATTACCCCGGTACAGCCTGCGGCCAGTGCCGGGCCAAGCTTGCGGGTCAGCATCGCCATCGGGAAGTTCCACGGCGTAATGGCAGCAACCACGCCAATCGGCTCACGCGTTGCCAGAATCCGGGAGCCCGCTTTAGCAGGCGGGATGATTTCGCCGTTTGCACGCTTGGCCTGCTCAGCAAACCACTGAATAAAGCTGGCTGCGTACTCCACCTCACCTTCCGCTTCTTTCAGCGGCTTGCCCTGTTCGGTGGTCATCAACTGGCCAAGCCATTGCTTGTTCTCAATGATCAGTTCGTACCAACGATAGAGAATGGTCGATCGCTCTTTAGCGGTTTTGGCGCGCCACGCCGGGAAAGCACGGCTCGCGGCGGCGATGGCCTCTTCTGTCTCTTGTTTACCGGCTTTCGCCACCTGGGCGATCACCGCTCCGGTCGCCGGGTTAAGCACGTCAAAGGTGGTATCGAGGGTTTTCCATACGCCATCGACCAGATAGCCGGTCTGAAAGAGCGCACTGTCCTGGAGAGCCTGGGTAGTCATGTATCCTCCCTTTCTGGATTTATGAGCTTGCCCGGTAAGTATAGCCACAAAAAAACCGACGTTTCTGGCGTCGGTTTTCAGGGTCATCAGCTGTCGATCAGCGCATGCTGGTAGCGATGCAGCATCCCCACCAACCTTGTAACCGGCTCCGTGACCTGCAGCGGCGCGTCCCAGATCCGCAGTTTCTCCTGATAGATATCAAGCTCTTCCAGCAGCTGAACAAAATAGCGTCGCCGCTTGTCATCATTCGAGGCACCGATGACCCGATCGGCGGTGCGCCGAAGCTGGTGATGGAAAGCCGAAAGGTCGTCGTTGACCGGCACCGGCGCATTACGCAGGCGCTGGTGCGCGATGATAAGCGTTAGCGCCAGGCGAAACTTCGCGATATCGCCCGGGAATTTCGTCAGCAGTAAAAAGAGCTGTTGATAAAGCGCAGGCAGATGGTTCTCTTTACGTCGGGCGGTGTTGGTGGTCATCGCCGACACCGCGGCAAAGACAAACTGGTTCAGCAGCACCCGGGCGGTTCGCGCCTGAGAGTTGTCTCGCACCAGCAGGATCACCATCATCGCCAGGAAACAGCCGACGATTTGTCCCAGCGCGCTGTCCAGAAACTGGCTGAAGTGAAACGTCATCGGGTTGTCCAGCACCAGAATATTGATCGTACTCGCCAGCGCCCCCAGCGAGCCGAGGCGTCGCTTCTGCACTTCGATACCAATAAAGAAGGCCATCACCGCAAGACTGATGCACAGCAGCAGCATGCTTTGCTGGGTGGACGGCAACACCACCAGAAAATAGAACGCCCCCAGCGGGAGTGCCGCCAGCGTGCCGTACAGAAAATCGAGCGCCACCATTCGCGGATTGGGTAAGCGCATCGCCAGCGACGTGACCACGGCAATCATTACCATCGCGCCGCTGCCGGAGGTCCAGCCAGTCCACAGCCAGAACAGCGTGCCGAGCATACAGGCAAGGGTTGTACGCCAGAAGTTGACCATCGCGTGATGGCGTTCCGCCGACTCCGCTTTGATCACCACTTCGCCCTGCAGCACTTCTTCTTCCGTCGCGCTGATTTTGGTGTTGCTGACCACGCCGCGTTTGAGCAGCAGATAGCGCGTCGCCGCCCCGACCCAGCTGTAGAGGGTCACGGGGGTATCGCGCTCACCGGTCCAGGCGATCACCCGCCGCATACGTTTCAGCTGTTTATGCACGTCCTGAACGGTGGCGACCGGGGTTTCGAACAGTTCGCGGAAGGTATCCGTGACCGCCTCCGGCCGCGCGTTCTGGATCAGGTAGGTTTCGCAGGCCTGGGTGATCAGGGTCAGCGACACTGTATTGATTGCTTTCAGGCGACGGTTGGCCCGCGACCAGCGGGAAGACTCCATATTCAGATTGCTGCGCATCCCTTCGAGCGCGGCAGTGCGGCGCACCAGAGCGCCCCAGGCGTTATCCATCTCTTCGCTGTCACCGTGCTTGATGCACAATTGCATCAGCTGGTATTGGGCAACGATCAGCGCATCCAGCTCCCGATCCACTTCCTGCTTGATCGAGCGCGGGGAGAACAGCAGATCCGCGACGATCGCGCAGACGATCCCCAATACGATCTCGCTGCAGCGTTCCAGCGCAAACTGCGGAGTCAGCAGCGGGTTGGCCTGAATAGTGATGACGATGATCAGCGCCGTGTAGCCAGAAAGCCCCCACGCATAGGAGTTTTCAACCCGCACCAGCGAAGAGATCCAGGTGCAGAAACCGGCCCAGATGCAGCACACCATGAGCATCAACAGCGGAGTGCGGATCATCAGAATAATGATCGTTAGCGCGGCAATACAGCCAATAAAGGTACCGACAATACGCAGCATCCCACGATAGCGAATTGCGCCAGCATAGGGTTCACCCCCTGCCGCAAAGGCCGGGCCCGCAGCAACGAGTGCCGCCGTCAGTACCGCCCAGCGAGGCGTTTCCAGCTGAAAGTGGAACCCGACAAACAGCGCCAGCACGATGGCGCTGGCCAGCTTAACCGCAAAACGCAGGTGCTGGCTGGCGATAGTAAAAACACCCATAGCGATTACCCGAATTCGCGCAGGCGATGGGCAATTTTGCGGAACAGCGAGTCGTGGCTGGCATCGCGGTCTTTCTCACCGGTGATCACCACCGTCGCGGTGGTGCCCGCCGGCCAGATATTGCCTCGCTGATCGTCCAGACGGATGCGTACCGGCACGCGCTGGGCAAGGCGTACCCATTCAAGATTGGAGTCCACCGTCGCCATCCCTTTACTGTCACGGGTGGCGCTGGAGTTGGTCACCCCTGCCGCTACGCTGTCGACTGTCCCCTTCATGACGCGGTTACTGCCAAGCGGGGTGATCTCCACCCGGTAGCCGGGACGGACATTTTCCAGCTTGGTCTCTTCCATATAGGCGAGAACATAGAAGGAGTGCTGTTTGACCAGCGCCACAGCAGGGGAGCCACGGGTAATAAATTCGCCGGTATAGACGTTAAGGTTGGTCACCCAGCCATCAGCCGGTGCGCGGATCACCGTACGCTCAAGGTCGAGCTTCGCCAGATCGCGCGTCGCTTCGGCTTTCGCCTGCTGATGCAGCACGGTTTGCAGCAGGTTGTTAGATTGGTCGATCTCCTCGCGGGACATCGCCAGCACCCCCAGCTTGTTACGACGGCCTGCCTCCCGGCGCTTCTCTGAAGCCAGCGCCGTGTAGTAGGACACGTCGGCTTCAGCCTCTTCCAGCGCTTTTTGGTAACGCGGCTGATCGACGGTAAACAGGACCTGATCCTTTTTGACCAGCTGATTGTCATGCACGTTCACTGCGGTGATAAGCCCCGCCACATCCGGGGCAATCGCCACTATGTCGGCGCTAAAGCGTGCATCACGCGTCCAGGGCGATTCAGTGTAAAAGACCCACGCGCGAAAAATCGCGATGAACGCGAGGATAACTAACGCCATGGTGATGGCGGTACGGGAGATTTTTTTTGTTAGCGTTTTCACATCTACCTCAAACAAACAGCCGCGATACCAGATAGAACAGGCAGCAATACAGCGCAGAATTGAACAATGCAGGGTGCCAGACGAAATCATAGATCCCGGTAGGAGCCAGCACCTTTCGCACCAGCCAGAAAATCGCCAGTGATAAAAGCAGTTCGAAAAATATCGGTGGGAACGATAAACCGAACGCCACGATAACGGGAAACAGACTCATGTTGACCTTGATTAGAGAGCGAGCAGGCGACAGAATTTTTATGCTTACACCACCGCAAAAGCAGCAAGAACAGCCGGGGCGAGAGTGGTGTCGCTATAATGTATGAATAATATATTAGCGTAACTGTTATGCTGTTATCTATCATATGTGATCTAAATCACTTTTAAGCCAGAGTGAACAATGGAACGTCTTAAACGAATGTCAGTTTTTGCCAAAGTGGTTGAGCTGGGGTCTTTTACCGCTGCCGCCAGGCAATTACAGATGAGCGTCTCATCGATCAGCCAGACAGTGGCAAAACTGGAAAATGATCTCCAGGTGAAGCTGCTCAACCGCAGCACTCGCAGCATCGGTCTGACGGAAGCCGGTAAAATTTATTACCAGGGCTGTCGGCGGATGCTGTATGAGGCTCAGGCAGTACATGAGCAACTCTACGCCTTCAATAACACCCCCATCGGCACCCTGCGCATCGGGTGTTCATCAACTATGGCACAAAATGTCCTGGCTGCGATGACCGCCGATATGCTGCAGGAGTATCCTGGACTGACGGTGAATTTAGTTACCGGGATCCCTGCTCCGGATCTGATTGCCGACGGGCTCGATGTGGTAATCCGCGTGGGTGCGCTGCAGGATTCGAGCCTCTTCTCGCGCCGACTGGGCAGCATGCCCATGGTGGTCTGCGCGGCGAAAAAGTATCTGACGCGCGCGGGGATCCCGGAGAAACCGGCCGATCTCGCTAATCACGCCTGGCTAGAGTACAGCGTGCGTCCGGATAATGAATTTGAGCTGATTGCCCCCGAAGGACTTTCCACTACCCTGCTTCCGCAGGGCCGCTTCGTGACCAACGATCCGATGACCATTTCCCGCTGGCTGGTGGCGGGCGCCGGGATCGCTTACGTCCCACTGATGTGGGTGATCAACGAGATCAACAGCGGTGAGCTGGAGATCCTATTCCCACGCTACCAGTCAGATCCGCGTCCGGTGTATGCGGTGTACACAGAAAAAGACAAGCTCCCACTAAAGGTGCAGGTGTGCATTAACTATCTGACGGATTATTTTGTCGAGGTCGCAAAGCTGTTTCAGGAGATGCGAGGCAGGAAGGAGTGAACAGAAGCCCTCGGGCAGAGGGCTTCTCAATGCACAATTACGCGGTACCGCCGACGGTCAGATTGTCCACTTTCAGGGTCGGCTGACCGACGCCCACAGGCAGGCTCTGGCCTTCTTTGCCGCACACGCCTACGCCGTTATCCAGCTTCAGGTCGTTACCGACCATCGAGATCTGCTGCATCGCTTCGATGCCCGAACCAATCAAGGTCGCGCCCTTCACCGCTTTGGTCACTTTGCCTTTCTCGATCAGATAGGCTTCTGAGGTCGAGAAGACAAATTTACCGGAGGTGATATCCACCTGACCGCCGCCAAAGTTTGGCGCGAAGATCCCGTAATCAACCGATTCGATAATCTCCTGCGGTGTGGACTTGCCCGCCAGCATATAGGTGTTGGTCATGCGCGGCATTGGCAGGTGCGCGTAAGATTCGCGACGGCCGTTACCGGTTGGCGCAACGCCCATCAGGCGCGCATTCAGTTTGTCCTGCATATAGCCTTTCAGGATGCCATTTTCGATCAGCACGTTGTACTGACCCGGCGTCCCTTCATCGTCGATAGACACAGAGCCACGACGATCGGTCATGGTGCCGTCATCGACCACGGTGCAGAGCTCAGACGCGACCAGCTCACCCATATGACCACTGAATACCGAGGTGCCGCGACGGTTGAAATCGCCTTCCAGACCGTGACCGACCGCTTCGTGCAGCAGCACGCCCGGCCAACCAGCACCCAGCACCACCGGCATCGTACCCGCAGGTGCTGCCACGGCAGACAGGTTAACCAGCGCCATACGCACGGCTTCTTTCGCCCACGCATCGGCACGGACTTCACCCTCTTCCTGACCGAGGAACCATTCGTAACCAAAACGACCACCGCCACCGCTTGAACCGCGCTCACGTTTACCGTCGTCTTCCACCAGCACGCTAACGGACAAACGCACTAACGGGCGCACGTCGGCGGCAAGAGTCCCGTCCGTTGCGGCCACCAGAATCAGCTCATACACCCCGCTCAGGCTGGCAGACACTTCCTGCACGCGCTTATCTTCCGCACGGGCTACTTTGTCGACGCGGCGCAGAATATCGAGCTTATCTTCGCGGCTTAAGCTTTGCAGCGGGTCGATGCTGGTATACAGCGCCGAATGCTGAATTTCGCCCAGCGTCTTCACGCGACCGTCACCGCTGTCACGCACGATGGTGCGCGCCGCCTGAGCGCTCTGCTGCAGCGCAGTCAGGCTGATCTGATCGGCATAGGCAAAACCGGTTTTCTCACCACTGATGGCGCGGACACCGACACCCTGGTCGATGTTATAGGAGCCATCCTTGATGATGCTGTCTTCTAAAACCCAGGATTCGTGATAGCTCGACTGAAAGTAGAGATCGCCGTAGTCGAGACGGCGCTCGGTCAGTTGACCAAGAATGGAAAACAGGTCCTGATGGCTCAGGCCGTTCGCTGCCAGCAGATGTTCACTTACCAGGTTCAGACTCATCGTTTTGCTACTCGTTCGTTGCCGTCCACAGGACGTTTCTAAGATCTTATCTATTGAGAGTGAGGCAATTAATTGCCCGCGTCAAATCATTGCTGTGCATCTTTGCGCGGCTGACGCAGCACCTCGTTAATCTGAGGTTTATCGACCGGGCCGGTAATACGGTAACGCAGAATTGAGACTTTACTCCACAGCGGCCCCAGCACTTTACTGGCGGCAAACACCGCCGCGCCAACAATCGGGTTGACCGCAAAGGCCGCCGCTACGCCAACGGTTGCCGAGATCTCCGGGGCCACAACGGCCTCCATGTTGAGCTCGCGACGCACCAGGTCAACCGAGCCTTTCATGGCGATATCCGCCTCCAGCCCGTCGACCAGCGTGTCATCGGTGTGCAGGACGCCGTCTTTGATCCACGCGGTACTGCGGATGGAGTCGAAGTAGAAGCCTTCATCAAAGGTGTCGCTAAAGTCCAGACGCAGCTTGCGCAGCAGCGCGTCAAAGCTGAGCAGACGCAGTATCTGTCCCGCATGGCCGGTGCTCACATTGGCAATTTCACCTTTGCCGAGCCGGGCTTTCAGGATGCCGTTCAGCGAGGCCTCATCCGGCTGCCACGGCGGATTACGCCAGTGCAGATCGTAATCGACGTCAAACGACGAATCGCGAACCGGCGTATTGACACCGAAATAGTTGAAGGCCGCATCCAGCTTGCTGCCCTTCAACTGCCCCTTCAGTGAGGTGCGTTGTTCACCCGTGCCGTTTACCCACTCGCCGTTGGCGGTCAGGCGGGCAAAGCCAGTATCCACCAGTCCGTCCGCGAGGGTTAAGGTGTTGCCCTTAATGGTAAAGTCGCCGTCGATACGGCCATACTTCTGTCCCCACAGCCAGCATTCGGCGCAGCGCAGCTGCAAATCAGGCCAGCCGGAAAAATTAATCCGGGGGGTGTTCGCAAGCGGAGAGGTATTTTTGCCACTCCCGGAGTTGGCTGCTGCCGGGTTGAAATAGAGATAGCGGATATCCGCCTGCCAAGGCGCAGAATTACGCATCAGCACGGTGGCGTTAATTTCCCGTCCCTGTGCATCGATTTTCGAACCGTTCGCCACTGGCTGCGAGACAATGCTCAGGTTATTCCACTGCTGGCCACCCAGCGCCAGCGATGGCGTGCGCACAGTAATATGCTGCGGGAACTGTGCAGCATCATCCACATTCTGCCCGACGCCGCGCTGGAAAAGCGCGAGCCATTGTGCGCCATCCATCGGCGGCAAATTGAGTTCGACGCCCGGCTGTTCTGGCAACGGCGGCAGCGTGTGGCTGTCGGTGCTCCAGATGGCGCGATCCAGCGTCAGCTTACGGTTCAGCAGCCAGCGGCTGTTGAAGTAATTCTTGCCGCTGGTGTTGCCTGTCAGGGTAAAGCTGTTGAGATCCCCGTTGACCGCTAACTTCACCGGCAGCGCTTCTCCCACCTTCTTGGCCAACGGTGACGGTAAATCGCTGCTGATGTTCTTCAGGTCGCCATTAATGTCGACTTTGTAATGCGCATCGCCACGGTATGGCAGGGTTATGGCGACGTTGCCTTTCCACGGCACCCGCCCCTCAAGGGACTGGCTGACAGGTTTTGGCAGGACGTCCATGCGCGAAGGCTGCCAGCTGCCGTCGAGGTTTACCGCCACCTGATAGGCTTTGTCGCCTTCGGTAGTTGAGAAATCGATATTGACCGGCTGACCAAACCAGCTGGCGGTCAGCGGTCCGCTCTTAAGGTCGCCATTAACGAAGCTGAACTGGCCGCTCAGATTGGTCAGAGTGCTGTCCAACGGCTTAATCAACAGGCTGTTGTTTTTAAGCCTGACGTCGCCTTTGGCGGTGGTCAGGGTGCCGTCCAGCGGGATATCCAAATGTAAGCGAGAATTCACATCGCCATCCAACTGAAGCTGCTTAAGGGTGGCACCCAGCGAATCATCCAGTGGCGTCTCGTCGAAGTAAGGTCCAACGGCTTTACCGGGTCCATTAATGTCGGCGTCAATCAGCAGCTTTTCTTTCGAATAGTCCGGGATCACCGCCGTCAGGTTACTCGCCGTCACCCCACCCAGCGCGACGCGGTCCGTTTTCATCCACAGGCCGTCGTTGATGAAGTCGAGCGTAATATCCATGTTTTTCAATGCTGGCCAGTCTGGCTGGAAAGCATAGGTGGCGTTGTGTAACGGCACCCAAACCTGGAACTGTCCTTCGTTATGCTTATACGGGAACAGGTGCGGATTGCCGCCATACACCAGCGTGGTGTTATCGGATTGCCCGCCCTGGATGGCACCGCTCAGGTAATCCACCAGCTCTTTGCCCATCAGGTTTTCCGGGAAATAGCGCCAGGCCTGGGCACCATCGTCTGTGCTGATACCCGCCAGGATCCCCAGCCAGGGCTCATCGCCCGCCGGCTGTAAATAGCGGAAATCGCCCCGGGCATGCACCGCTTTAGCTTTCACGTCGATGTTGCGTCCATCGAGCTGGAAGCCTTTTTCGTTTTTCAGCCAGTTGAGGGTCGCGGTACCTTTTTCGATTTCCAGCGGCGCGCGGAAGACGGTTTCGTAAGGCATTTTAGCGTCGCGCATGTTGACGGTCAGGCGGCCATCCTCCACGCTGCCTTCCAGCGTTCCGCTGAAATGCTCGGCCCCCGGTAGCAGCTTCCACTGCTTCCAGGCTAAATCGGTCCATGCGACGTTAAAGCGGGTTTTCTCGGTCGCCTGCAGGGGAATGTCCAGCGCCAGGGTATTGATGGCCCCGACCGGCTGCGTGGCGCGCCAGATGTCTCCCAGCGCCGGAGAGAGCTTCACCGCGAGGGGGCGTATGCCTTCCAGGCTTTCGAGATTCAGGTTGCTGGCGCGAATGCGCAGCTCGTCACTGCGCTTGCTGTCGGCACCGCCGACGTCCTGCGCCGGGATCCACGCCAGCGCCAGCGCACCGCGCGGCCAGGCTTTGCTATCCATCGTGATGCGGGTGTCCGGGATGGCAAACTGCCAGCCGCCCTGTTCACGGGTCACGTGTGCGGTAAGGTTATCAACGGAGAGCTGATGCTGACTGCGCTCGCCAGCCCAGCTGGCTCCCCCCTGCTTCAGCCAGATATCACCGCTGGCGAACTGACCTTTGGTAAGGGTCATCCAGCCTTCGATGCTAAAACGTGCGGTTTCCAGCTGCATATTCTGCTGCAGCCACTCTCCGAGCCAGGGTTTGACGTCCACATCGTCCGCCTGCAGCCACACCTTGCCGTTATTCAGCAGACCATCGTCGTCGCGCAGATCCATTCGTACCTGCATCACGCCGTGCTGGCCGTTGAGGCTGGAGAGGCTCACCTGCCCCTCGGCACGGTGCCGATCTTTGCCGTTAAGCCAGGTCAACTGGGGAACGGCGAGTTCGGCGCGCTGACCGGAAAGGGTGATAAAGCTGATTTCACTGTCGCGCAGATCGAAGTGATCAAACTGGCGCAGGAACAGATCGCTGATGCGGTTAGCTTCAAAGCCTTCACCCTGCTCGTCGCTGCGCAGTGGGGTGTTGGTCAGAAACTGCAGCTGATAAAAGGTGAGATCGCGAAACTGCCAGCGCAGGTGGAGCAGGCTTTGCCACACGTCCAGCGCCAGAGTCACACGTTTGATTTTGAGATGGCCGCCATCTTTCAACTGGGCGTTGATATCGCGCACGTCGAGCGTCGGGCCAAAATTCTGCCAGCTCGCGCTGAGCTGGCTGGCCGCCACGGGCACGCCGGTGGCGGATTCTATTTTCTGCAGCAGCTGCGGGCGCCAGCTGTCCAGATGCGGCAATACGAGACGCAGCCCGCTTACGAGCAACGCGACAATCACAACCAGCGTTGCTCCTGTAAGCAGTAAAATCCCCGGCAGTCGCCTCACGCGTCGCTCCTTGTCAGCCGTTCTTATCTCGCAGCATGCTGCGGGTTACATCATCACCACATCAAACTGCTCTGGATTGTAGAGCGGCTCAATTTGTACTTTTACCTGTTTGCCGACAAAAATTTCCACTTCTGCCAGCGCGTGTGACTCTTCCCCTTTCAGAGCTTCGGCCACTGAGGGAGAAGCATAGACCAGGAAACGGTCTGAGTCGTATGCATGATGAACGCGGACAATCTCACGCATAATTTCATAGCAGACCGTCTCCACACTCTTCACCGTGCCGCGGCCATGGCAGGTCGGGCACTCATTGCACAGCACATGCTCCACGCTTTCACGGGTACGCTTGCGGGTCATCTCCACCAGCCCCAGCTGCGAGAAGCCGTTAATGCTGGTTTTGACGCGGTCTTTACTCAGCGCCTGCTCCAGCGAGTGCAGCACGCGGCGGCGGTGGTCTTCATTACTCATATCGATAAAGTCGATGATGATAATGCCACCCAGATTGCGCAGACGAAGCTGGCGGGCAATCGCCTGCGTCGCTTCGATGTTGGTGTTAAATATGGTGTCGTCGAGGTTGCGATGGCCGACAAATGCTCCGGTATTGATATCCACGGTGGTCATTGCTTCGGTCTGATCGATAATCAGGTAGCCGCCCGATTTAAGCTCAACCTTGCGTTCCAGCGCACGCTGGATTTCGTTTTCTACATCGTACAGATCGAAGATCGGCTGGCGTCCGCTGTAGTGCTCCAGCAGACCCGGCATCTCGGGAATGTATTCGGCCGTAAACTCCAGCAGCGCGTCATAGGTCAGGCGAGAGTCGACGCGAATGCGGTCGAGTTGGGCATCGGCAAAGTCGCGCAATACGCGCTGGGCCAGCGCCAGCTCACCGTACATCTGATAGCGGGTCTGGTTGCGTTTTTTACGCTCCATCACCTTGGTCCAGACGCGTTTCAGGTAGGCGGCATCCGAAGCCAGATCCTCTTCGCTGATCCCTTCTGCAGCGGTGCGGATAATGAATCCCCCCTGCTCGTCGCAGTAGGCACCGACCACTTTTTTCAGGCGATCACGCTCGGTTTCGCTCTCAATTCGCTGCGACACGCCAACGTGAGAGGCACCCGGCATAAAGACCAGATAGCGGGAAGGTAAGGTGATGTCGGTGGTGAGACGCGCGCCCTTGGTGCCGAGGGGATCTTTCACCACCTGCACCATCAGGTCCTGGCCCTGGCGCACCAGTTCGGAGATATCACGCACGGTAAACTGTTTTTGCTCTTCACCCGCCACGCATTCAGTATGCGGCATGATGTCAGAGGCATGCAGGAACGCGGCCTTATCAAGGCCAATATCTACAAATGCCGCCTGCATACCCGGCAGAACACGACTGACGCGACCTTTGTAGATATTGCCTACGATCCCGCGCCGCGCTTCGCGCTCGATATGAATTTCCTGAAGAATTCCGCCATCGATGTAGGCTACTCGCGTTTCGGATGGCGTTACGTTTACCAACAATTCAGCCGTCATAATTATCCCTTCACTCACGTAGTGAGTTAAAATTGCTCAGCAACTCATACGTTTCCACCAGCGGTAAGCCGACTACGGCGTGATAGCTGCCAGCAATCTTCCTGACAAAACAGCCACCCAACCCTTGAATACCGTATGCACCTGCTTTATCCATTGGTTCACCGCTGGCGATATAACCGGCGATATCCTCTTCTGTGAGTACTCTGAACGTGACATCAGTGACAACCAGACAGTCCAGCACGTGCTGACTGTCCGCCAGCGCGACGGCGGTCATCACCTGGTGCGTATGCCCGGATAATTTACGCAGCATTTGCGCCGCATGTACGGCGTCATGCGGTTTCTCGAGGACTTCACCGTTGAGGATCACGATGGTATCAGCGCCCAGCACCGGCAAGTCGCGCGGCGTTTGCGCCACGCCTGCCTGCGCCTTCTCCCGCGCAAGACGGGAAACATACTGTTGTGCGCTTTCGCCTGCGGCACGCTGTTCTTCAATGCCGGTTACGATACGTTCAAAAGACACCCCTAACTGGGTCAGGAGTTCCTGACGACGCGGAGAGCCGGAAGCGAGATACAAAGACGTCATAGAAACCTTTTATTGCACGGCAAATTGCTGGCGAATCTTACGCATCAGCAGGAACAACCATGGCCAGAGCACACCGTTTACTACACTACTCCAGAACACTTCCGGACGGAAAGAGACGTTGATCACTAAAAACTCTGCCCAGAAAACAATGATATCCGCAGCAAGCGATAACAACATCACCACCAGCGCCTGTTGCCAGAGCGCCAGATTACGAAAGAGCTGGAATTTCAGTGCGACCAGGTAGGCGATGATGCTCATGGCCAGCGCGCGAACGCCAAGCGTCGAGCCACTGATCAGATCCAGTATGGCACCCATCACAAAACCTGTGCCCACATTTACGCGGTGTGGCAGAGCGAGGATCCAGTAGAGCAGAATCAGCAGCACCCAGTTTGGCCGGAAAACGAGAATGTTATCCGGCCAGGGCATGATTTGCAGCAACAGCGCGATCAGAAATGAGAGCCAGATTACCCAGCGCCCCTGGCTACGATAGCTCGCCACTATTGCCCTCCCGGGGAGACTCGCGGCGGCGGCGTAGCAGACGTCGATGGGGTCAGCCCCGTGGCAGGCGCGGGTACCGGCGCAGGTGGTCCCATGGAGTTAGGCGCAGGCAGAACCTGCGGCATCATCTGCATCAGGCGTTCATTTGCCACGCGATGCACCTCTTCCGGCGTCATTGGGTTGGCTCCGTTACGATCGGCCCCCCATAACAGCAGCAGATAGCGCAGACGCTGCAGGCCCGCTGTCGGGCGCGCCTGAATCACGGTATAAGCACGCTGAGTATCCAGCTTCACAGATGAGACAACGCCCACCGGATAACCTTCCGGGAAACGCCCGCCCAGACCGGAAGTAACCAGCACATCGCCAACCCGAATATCGGTATTTGCCGGCAGATGCTCCAGTTGCAGATCGTCAGTGCAGCCGTTACCCGCCGCAATGACGCGGATGTCGTTACGCAGTACCTGGATTGGCAGCGCGTGGGTCGCATCGCAAATCAGCAGCACGCGGCTGGTGAGCTTGGCAACCGCCACCACCTGGCCGACGACGCCTTTATCGCTGATGACCGGCTGGCCTTCATACACGCCATTAACGCTGCCTTTGTCGATCACCACCTGATCGCTGTACGGATCGTTAACGGTAGAGATAACCTGAGTCACCATTTTCTGCTCATCCTGACGCAGCGGGGAACCCAGCAGTTCACGCAGACGAGCGTTCTCCTGCTTGTACTGACCCAACATCAACAGCTCGCTGTTTTTCAGCAGCAGTTCCTGACGTAAGGCGCGGTTTTCAAGCTCGAGCTGATCGCGTGAAGACAAGGTCTGCGAAACGCTGTCGAGTAATTCACGGGGACCGTTGGAAATAAAATAGAAAGGACTGACGGCAGTATCCATGTACGTTCGGATCTGATTGAACGTACCGAGGCGGCTATCGGCAATAATGACACCAAGCGCTACCAACACCCCAAGTATCAGGCGAAACTGTAGCGACGGGCCACGGCTAAAAATTGGCTTCATAGGCTATGCGTACTCTCGCGTCAGAGAGAAAGGGTAGCCTTCGCTACCCTTTCACACCCGATTACTCTTCGCTAAACAAGTCGCCGCCGTGCACGTCGATCATTTCCAGCGCCTTGCCGCCGCCACGGGCAACACAGGTCAGTGGATCTTCAGCAACTACGACAGGAATACCTGTCTCTTCCATCAACAGGCGGTCGAGGTTACGCAGCAGCGCACCACCACCGGTCAGCACCATGCCGCGCTCGGAGATATCGGAAGCCAGTTCTGGCGGACACTGTTCGAGGGCAACCATGACAGCGCTAACGATACCGGTCAGCGGCTCTTGCAGCGCTTCGAGAATTTCGTTGGAGTTCAGGGTAAAGCCGCGCGGAACGCCTTCGGCCAGGTTACGACCACGAACTTCGATTTCGCGAACTTCGTCACCCGGGTAAGCAGAACCGATCTCGTGCTTAATACGCTCTGCGGTGGCTTCACCGATCAGAGAGCCGTAGTTACGGCGCACATAATTAATGATGGCTTCATCGAAACGGTCACCACCAATACGCACGGAAGAGGAATAAACCACGCCATTCAGTGAGATAACGGCCACTTCTGTGGTACCACCACCGATGTCCACAACCATGGAACCGGTTGCTTCGGAAACCGGAAGACCAGCACCGATTGCAGCAGCCATCGGCTCTTCAATCAGGAACACTTCACGCGCACCTGCGCCCTGAGCGGATTCACGAATAGCACGACGCTCAACCTGGGTGGCGCCAACCGGCACACAAACCAGAACGCGTGGGCTCGGACGCATAAAGCTGTTGCTGTGCACTTGCTTGATAAAGTGCTGCAGCATTTTCTCGGTCACAAAGAAGTCGGCGATCACGCCGTCTTTCATTGGACGAATAGCCGCGATATTACCCGGTGTACGACCCAGCATCTGCTTGGCGCCATGGCCTACTGCCGCAACGCTTTTCGGTGAACCAGCACGATCCTGACGAATGGCCACAACAGAAGGCTCATTCAGTACAATGCCTTGTCCTTTTACATAGATGAGGGTATTCGCGGTACCCAGGTCAATGGACAGGTCGTTGGAAAACATGCCACGAAATTTTTTCAACATACTAAGGGATAATCCTGAAAGCTGGGGCGGAATACTAAATTCCGCTTACTTTATCAACCACGCGCAGCAGCGACAAGGCGCAAAAATCGTCTGCTACGGTGAAAATTAGTGCAGTACGTTACCTTATGTTACAAATCGGCACCTGACTCCCTCAGGACTGAGCAAACAGCTGCGTTTCTCACTTTTATTCGTAACCTGTCAAAGGTCGTTCACTGTCTTTTTGCGCGTCATACTTTACGCTACAGGCGCGATATTCTACGTGAAAACTCACCAAACGGCAGGTTAAACAGAGTATCTTTGCGAATATTTTTTCACATTAGTGTCAAGAGGCTGAGAGGCCGCGAAAAAATCGCCTTGCCCCCCTGTAACTCCGCGTTCTGTCAACGTCTGCCATTCGGTTCTGGAACGCACGCCGGTGGCAAATACATGCGTCTGTGTCCCCTTGCACGCTTCCACCAGACTCTGTACCAGCAGCTGGTTTTCCGTGCGTTTTTCGATATTCCTGACCAGCGCGGGGTGCAGCTTCAGCAGTTCAACGTCCAGCGTCTTCATCCAACTGGTGCTGACCAGCGTCAGACCCGCCTGCGTAACCGCTACGCGCGCCCCCAATGCACTGATCAACCGGACAATGGGCTGTAACCGACTGATGTGTTGACAAACATCTGCCTCAGCAAGTTCAAAAATAATCCGTTTACGCTGCGATTTTTCACATTGCATCAGCAAATCCCGCAGCCAGCGCTGGAAACGCGGGCGGATCAGCGACTCCACCGTCACCTGTAACGCCAGCGTCTCTTCCGGCCAGAACGATAAGAATGGCATCATTCGTGAAATTTGCTGGCGATCGTACTCTTCAGATAACCCAAACTGCAGCACCATCGGTAAATACTCGGCCGATCCCACCTCTTCATTGCCGTCGAAAATACGGCACAGCAGCTCCCGATGATGGACCTGGCCGTTATTCTGTACCGCGGGCTTTTGGTAAATCCGCGGCCCGCCCCGGGTGAGCATCTGCTCAATCAAGGTACGCCAGCGCACGTTTCCACGCCCTTTTTCCGGCAAAGAATCATCGTAAACCGCCCAGCCGTTCGCCCCCTGCAGTACCGCATTGCGGGCAGCGGCTTCAGCATGTTCCATTACCTGCTCGGTTGCCTGTCCGCTGCGCCAGGCATAAATGCCGATATGCACCATGTCCTCGCGATCGAGCATTTTGCTCGGTGGCAGCGCGTCCACCGCTTTAAGCAGCAGGCTGGCGATGCTTTCCGACTCTTTCAGGGTGCGATGCGGCAACAGTACTGCGTAATCACTGCGGCGATAACGCGCCAGCAGCGCGCCGGGGTAACGCATAATAAAGGTGGAGAGCAAATTAATGAGCGTAAACAGATTCTCTTCCGCCACCGGGCGCCCCCAGTTGTCTTTCAGCAGATCGAAGTCTGGCAGGCGGACGATCATGACGACGCCGTGCGAGCCGACTTTCTCCTGGTCGTCCAGCAAGGTCGCCAGTTGACTATCGAAGAACAGACGATTATTGAGGCCGGTTTTATTGTCCTGCGCGGCATAGGAGCGAATAAGCGTGTCCATCCGACTGCGCTGATCGCTGGCAAACTGGATATCAGAGAGTAATGCGTCCAGCGCGCTGCTGGTACGCGACGGCCATTCATAGACCGAACCGCGCACCTGCGCCCCGCGTTCGCCGTTGAGGATCCGCACCGAGCGTGTCTCCAGCAGCTCCTGCCCGGCGAGCTGACGGCGCAGCCAACGCACCGCGAAGAAAATCACCGCCACCACCAAGAATATCGCTATCGTCAGCGGCGCGGTGGTCATCAGTGAGCGGAAGTAGCTGGTCATCGGATCCTGATAGACCACGTGGATGGTCATTCCGGGGTTTTTCAGCGACTCGACCGTCAGTTCGCGATTGTTGTACTGCGTTCCTGCGGGGCGATAGCTGTGCGGTGCCGCGTGGCTGAAAATGGTTTTATCGCCCTGCTTAATCTCAACCTGGGTAATGTCTACGGGTACCATCAGCTCATCCAACTGACGCGAGAGCGTAGAAAAAGGCGTACTGACCAGACGGGAATCAATGACCGATGCCACAGACTGCATGCGGTTGACGAGCTTGCCCTGGATCGCGTTATAAAAACTCAGCGAACAGCCGATCAGGGTGACAAAAATGGTCAATCCGGTAAGCAGAGTAATGAAAGCGGAGAACTTCGTCGATAATCGCATCCTTGAGATTACTCCGTGAGTAGATAGGGATAGCAAGTGAGCGCTAACTTGCATTATGCATCGGCATACTACCAAATCAGGTGTATCTGGCAATTTATTGCGTTAAATCGGCATTGGATGTCACTGAGCGAGTATAGTCATCAAAAAATATTTTCCAATCATCATGCTGAGTAAGGAATCCGTATGCAGGCTTTGATCTTAGAACAACAGGAAGGCAAAACACTGGCATCAGTGCAATCTATCGAGGAGAGCCGCCTGCCTGAAGGTGCCGTGACGGTTGATATCGACTGGTCCAGCCTTAACTACAAAGATGCACTCGCCATTACCGGTACCGGCAAAATTATCCGTAATTTCCCGATGGTGCCAGGTATCGACTTTGCCGGACGCGTGCATGCCAGCGAAGATCCGCGCTTCCATGTGGGCCAGCAAGTGCTGCTGACCGGCTGGGGCGTGGGCGAAAATCACTGGGGCGGGCTGGCGGCTCAGGCGCGCGTCAACGGTGATTGGCTGGTGCCGATGCCAAAAGGGATGGACGGGCGTAAAGCGATGATCGTCGGCACGGCCGGCTTTACCGCGATGCTGTGCGTGATGGCGCTGGAAGACGCCGGTGTGCGTCCAGAGTCGGGCGAAGTGGTGGTCACCGGCGCCAGCGGCGGCGTGGGCAGTACGGCGGTCGCGCTGCTGCACAAGCTGGGCTATAAGGTGGCGGCAGTCTCGGGGCGTGAAAGCACTCATGACTACCTGCGTCAGTTGGGTGCCAGCCGCATTCTGAGCCGCGATGAGTTTGCCGAAACCCGTCCGCTGGAAAAACAGATCTGGGCAGGTGCCGTTGATACTGTGGGTGACAAAGTGCTGGCAAAAGTGCTGGCGCAGATGAACTACGGCGGCTGCGTGGCAGCCTGTGGTCTGGCGGGTGGATTCGCCCTGCCAACGACCGTAATGCCGTTTATCCTGCGTAATGTCCGTCTGCAGGGAGTCGATTCCGTGATGACGCCTGCCGCGCGCCGCGCGCAGGCCTGGGAACGTCTGGTACAGGATCTGCCGCAATCCTTCTACGCGCAGAGTGCCACGCAGATTAGCCTTGAGCAGGCGCCGGAATTCGCCGCGAAGATCGTCAATAATCAGATCCAGGGTCGTACGCTGGTGAAGATTGCCTAATCTTCAAATTTTCGTGACATATTCGCGTTAACCCTTCTCCTCCGTCATGCTTAGAAAAATGCATGACGGAGGATGCCATGAAATTAAAACCCCTGACGGAAGCCGATGTCACCGCGGAATCTGTTTTTATGCTTAAGCGTCGCCAGATCCTGAAGATGCTGGGCATTAGCGCCGGTGCTCTGACCCTTTCCCCCCTCGCCCACGCCGATCTGCTGGACTGGTTTAAGGGTAACGATCGCCCGAAAGCGCCACCGGGCAAACCGCTCACCTTTACCCAGCCTGCCCAGTGGCAGAGTCCGCTGCCTAAAACCCCGGAAGATAAAGTCACGGGCTACAACAACTTCTATGAATTTGGGCTGGATAAAGCCGACCCTGCCGCCAACGCCGGGAGCCTGAAAATCGATCCCTGGACGCTTAAAATTGAAGGCGAGGTGGCCAAACCGCTGACCCTCGATTATCACGATTTAACCACCCGCTTCCCGCTTGAGGAGCGCATCTACCGTATGCGCTGCGTAGAGGCCTGGTCGATGGTGGTGCCGTGGGTGGGTTTTCCGCTGCATAAATTACTGGCGATGGTGCAACCCACCAGCAATGCAAAATATGTCTCTTTCCAGACCCTTTACGCACCAGAAGAAATGCCCGGTCAGCAGGACCGCTTTATCGGCGGCGGCCTGGAATACCCGTATGTGGAAGGGCTGCGCCTTGACGAGGCCATGCATCCGCTGACCCTGCTAACCGTCGGCGTGTATGGCAAAGCGTTGCCGCCGCAAAACGGTGCGCCGATCCGCCTGACGGTGCCGTGGAAATATGGCTTTAAGGGGATTAAATCGATTGTCAGTATCAAGCTGACCCGCGAACGCCCGCCCACTACCTGGAATCTTGCGGCGCCGAACGAGTATGGTTTTTACGCCAACGTAAACCCACACGTCGATCATCCGCGTTGGTCGCAGGCCAGCGAGCGTTTTATTGGCTCGGGCGGTGCGCTGGACGTCAAACGTCAGCCCACGCTGCTGTTCAATGGCTATGCCGACCAGGTGGCGTCACTGTATCGCGGCCTCGACTTACGGGAGTTTTTCTAAGTGCGGATTACAGCAAAACAGATTATCTGGCTGAAGGTTGCCCTGCATCTGGCAGGGCTGCTTCCCATTATATGGTTGTTCTGGGCTGCCAGCCACGGCGGATTCAGCGCCGATCCGGCAAAAGATATCCAGCATTTTACCGGCAGGACGGCGCTGAAATTTTTACTGGCGACCCTGCTTATCTCCCCGCTGGCACGCTACGGCAAACAACCCCTGCTGATCCGTACCCGGCGCCTGCTGGGCTTGTGGTGCTTCGCCTGGGCGAGCCTGCATCTCACCAGCTATGCACTGCTGGAGCTGGGCATCAACAATCTGGGACTGCTGGGCCGGGAGCTGGTTACTCGCCCGTACCTGACGCTGGGGATTATCAGCTGGATAATCTTACTGGCGCTCACTCTCACCTCTACCCAGTATGCTCAGCGAAAACTGGGGCGACGCTGGCAACTTCTGCATAATTTCATCTATCTTGTCGCGATCCTGACGCCCATTCACTACCTTTGGTCAGTGAAAATCCTGTCACCGCAGCCGATCATCTACGCGCTACTGGCGCTGATGTTGCTGGCATGGCGTTATAAGAAGTTTCGTCAGTGGTGGCGATAGTGCGCGAAAGTGTGCGGATTCCCGCAGATCGTTTATCCTTCGTTAGGCTTTTTCCCAATGCGGTTGATAATCTTCCCTGATAAGACCAGTATTTAGCTGCCAAATGCTACGAAATCGTTATAATGTGCGACTTTGCTTTCCCCGACGGGTTTTTGATACCCTGAGAGGGTGACAATCGCGTATCGAAGGTATATTTTGTTTTTTACCGGAGAATCGCAGGAGATAGCGTCACAATGGCTGACAAGTTTCACATCTTAGTTTTAAACGGACCGAACCTGAATATGCTCGGCACCCGTGAACCCGAGAAGTACGGCACCCTGTCGTTAACCGACATTGTTAACCGTCTCGCTACCGAAGCGGCGGCGCTCAATGTGGAACTTGACCATTTTCAGTCGAATGCGGAGTACGCCATCATCGACCGAATTCATCAGGCTAAAGACACAACTGACTATATCCTGATTAATCCGGCCGCGTTTACGCATACCAGCGTGGCTATCCGCGACGCGCTGCTGGCGGTGAGCATCCCGTTTATCGAGATCCACCTCAGCAACGTGCATGCGCGGGAGCCGTTCCGCCACCATTCCTATCTGTCGGATATCGCCACTGGCGTGATCTGCGGGTTGGGGGCTGACGGCTATTCATTCGCTTTACAGACAGCGGTAAAACGCCTGTCACAATCACACTAAACAAAGAGTACGGAACCCACTCATGGATATTCGTAAGATTAAAAAACTGATCGAGCTGGTTGAAGAATCAGGCATCTCCGAACTGGAAATTTCTGAAGGCGAAGAGTCTGTACGCATCAGCCGTGCCGCGCCAAACGTCGGCTACCCGATGATGCAACAAGCTTACGCTGCACCAATGATGCAGCAGCCAGCTCTGTCTAACGCTGTCGCTCCGGCAGCCGCTCCAGCAATGGAAGCGCCAGCAGCAGCAGAAATCAGTGGCCACATCGTACGTTCCCCAATGGTTGGTACTTTCTACCGCACCCCGAGCCCGGACGCGAAAGCGTTCATCGAAGTGGGCCAGAAAGTTAACGTAGGCGATACCCTGTGCATCGTTGAAGCCATGAAAATGATGAACCAGATCGAAGCTGACAAGTCAGGTACCGTGAAAGCGATTCTGGTCGAAAGTGGTCAGCCGGTTGAATTTGACGAGCCGCTGGTCGTCATCGAGTAACGAGGCGAACATGCTGGATAAAATTGTTATTGCCAACCGCGGCGAGATTGCACTGCGAATCCTTCGTGCCTGTAAAGAGCTGGGCATCAAGACCGTTGCTGTGCACTCAAGCGCGGATCGCGATCTGAAACACGTTTTACTGGCGGATGAGACGGTCTGTATTGGCCCGGCTCCGTCCGTTAAAAGCTATCTGAACATCCCGGCTATCATCAGCGCCGCTGAGATCACCGGCGCGGTAGCGATTCACCCGGGTTATGGCTTCCTCTCTGAGAATGCCAATTTTGCTGAGCAGGTTGAGCGCTCCGGCTTTATCTTCATCGGCCCGAAAGCTGACACTATCCGTCTGATGGGCGACAAAGTGTCTGCGATCAACGCCATGAAGAAAGCAGGCGTACCAACGGTTCCAGGCTCCGATGGCCCACTGGGCGACGATATGGATGCTAACCGTGCCCATGCTAAACGCATTGGCTACCCGGTTATCATCAAAGCGTCCGGCGGCGGCGGTGGTCGCGGTATGCGCGTTGTGCGTAACGATGCGGATTTGGCTCAGTCCATCGCCATGACCAAAGCTGAAGCGAAAGCGGCTTTCAGCAACGACATGGTGTACATGGAGAAGTTCCTCGAGAACCCACGTCACATCGAAATTCAGGTGCTGGCAGACGGTCAGGGCAACGCTATCTATCTGGCAGAACGTGACTGCTCCATGCAGCGCCGCCACCAGAAAGTCGTCGAAGAAGCACCAGCACCGGGCATTACGCCGGAGCTGCGTCGCTACATCGGCGAACGTTGCTCTAAAGCGTGCGTGGATATCGGCTATCGCGGTGCAGGTACCTTCGAGTTCCTGTTCGAAAACGGCGAGTTCTACTTCATTGAGATGAACACCCGTATTCAGGTTGAACACCCGGTTACCGAAATGATCACCGGCGTTGACCTGATCAAAGAACAGCTGCGTATCGCTGCGGGTCAACCGCTGTCCATCAAACAGGAAGAAGTGGTGGTTAAAGGCCATGCGGTGGAATGCCGTATCAACGCCGAAGACCCGAACACCTTCCTGCCAAGCCCGGGTAAAATCACGCGTTTCCACGCGCCGGGTGGTTTTGGTGTGCGTTGGGAGTCTCATATCTACGCCGGTTACACTGTGCCGCCGTACTATGACTCAATGATCGGTAAGCTTATCTGTTACGGCGAATCCCGTGATGTGGCGATTGCCCGCATGAAGAATGCCCTGCAGGAGCTGATCATCGACGGTATCAAAACCAACGTTGAGCTGCAGATGCGTATTATGACCGACGAGAACTTCCAGCATGGTGGGACTAACATCCACTATCTGGAGAAAAAGCTCGGCCTTCATGAAAAATAAGCAGATGTAAGCAACAAAAGGCCGGTTAATCCGGCCTTTTTTATTTCTGGGGGTTGCTCAGTCCCATCATGTACAATCCCCGCTTTCTTTTCCCACCAGGGACAAAAAATGGACAAACGTTTTGTTCAGGCCAATAAAGAAGCCCGTTGGGCGCTGTGGCTAACCCTTCTCTATCTTGCAGCGTGGTTAGTGGCTGCTTACTTACCTGACTCACAGATTGGGATAACGGGTCTGCCGCACTGGTTCGAAATGGCCTGTCTGCTTATCCCACTGGTGTTTATTGTGCTGTGCTGGGCGATGGTGAAGTTCATCTATCGTGATATCTCGCTGGAGGACGACAATGCAGCTTGAAGTCATTCTGCCGCTGATCGCTTATCTGCTGGTAGTGTTCGGTCTGTCCATCTATGCCATGCGTAAGCGCTCGACCGGCCCTTTCCTTAATGAATATTTCCTCGGCAGCCGCTCAATGGGCGGGATTGTGCTGGCCATGACCCTGACCGCGACCTACATCAGCGCCAGTTCGTTTATTGGCGGCCCGGGAGCCGCCTATAAATATGGTCTGGGCTGGGTACTGCTGGCGATGATCCAGCTCCCTGCCGTCTGGCTCTCGCTGGGTATTCTGGGCAAAAAATTTGCCATCCTGGCGCGTCGCTACAATGCCGTCACGCTGAACGATATGCTCTTTGCGCGCTACCAGAGTCGCCTGCTGGTGTGGCTGGCCAGTCTCAGTTTACTGGTGGCGTTCGTGGGCGCGATGACGGTGCAGTTTATCGGCGGCGCACGCCTGCTGGAAACCGCAGCCGGGATCCCTTACGAGACAGGGCTGCTGATCTTTGGCATCAGCATCGCGCTGTATACTGCCTTTGGCGGTTTTCGCGCCAGCGTGCTCAACGATACGATGCAGGGCATGGTGATGCTGATCGGCACTATCGTGCTGCTGGTCGGTGTGGTGCATGCTGCGGGCGGTTTAGGCCAGGCAGTGGAAACCCTGCAGGCTATCGACCCGAAACTGGTTTCCCCACAGGGCGCCGATGACATCCTCTCCCCAACCTTTATGACCTCCTTCTGGGTGCTGGTCTGCTTCGGGGTAATCGGCCTGCCGCATACGGCCGTGCGCTGTATCTCTTACAAAGACAGCAAGGCGGTGCATCGCGGGATCATCATCGGCACCATTGTGGTGGCGATCCTGATGTTCGGTATGCACCTTGCGGGCGCGCTGGGCCGGGCGGTGATCCCGGATCTTACCGTGCCCGATCTGGTGATCCCAACCCTGATGATTAAGGTCCTGCCACCGTTTGCCGCTGGGATCTTCCTTGCTGCGCCGATGGCGGCGATCATGTCGACAATTAACGCCCAATTGCTGCAAAGTTCCGCTACGATCATTAAAGATCTGTACTTGAACATGCACCCGGAACAGATGACCAACGAGCGTCGCCTGAAGCGCATGTCAGCCGCAATCACCCTGCTATTGGGCGCGCTGTTGCTGCTGGCAGCCTGGAAGCCGCCGGAGATGATCATCTGGCTGAACCTGCTGGCCTTTGGCGGGCTGGAAGCGGTGTTCCTGTGGCCGCTGGTGCTGGGACTGTACTGGGAGCGCGCGAATGCTGCGGGAGCGCTGAGTGCGATGATCGTCGGTGGCGTGCTGTACGCCGTGCTCGCCTCCTTTAATGTTCAGTATCTGGGCTTCCATCCGATCGTGCCTTCGTTACTGCTGAGTTTGCTGGCGTTTGTGGTCGGGAACCGTTTTGGTCAACCTGCGCCGCAGCCCGCCGTCATTTCTACTGATAAATAAAGAGTTTTGCCATGCCGTGGATCCAACTGAAACTGAATACAACCGGCGCAAATGCCGAAGAAATGAGTGATGCGCTGATGGAGACCGGTGCAGTCTCCGTCACCTTCCAGGACACGCATGACACGCCGGTGTTTGAACCTCTGCCAGGCGAAACCCGCCTGTGGGGTGATACCGACGTCATCGGCCTGTTCGATGCTGAAACCGACATGAACGAAGTGTTGGCGATTCTGGAAAATCACCCGCTGCTGGGCGCAGATTTTGCTCACAAGATTGAGCAGCTGGAAGATAAAGACTGGGAGCGCGAGTGGATGGATAACTTCCACCCGATGCAGTTTGGCAAACGTCTGTGGATCTGCCCGAGCTGGCGCGACGTCCCGGATGCCAACGCAGTCAACGTGATGCTCGATCCGGGCCTGGCATTCGGGACCGGCACGCACCCAACCACCTCTCTGTGTCTGCAATGGCTTGATGGCCTGGATCTGGACGGTAAAACAGTAATCGACTTTGGCTGCGGATCCGGGATCCTGGCTATCGCAGCCCTGAAGCTGGGCGCGGCAAAAGCGATCGGGATCGACATCGATCCGCAGGCCATTCAGGCCAGCCGCGATAACGCCGAACGTAATGGCGTCTCCGAGCGCCTTGAGCTGTATCTGCCAAACGATCAGCCTGAGGTCATGAAAGCCGACGTGGTGGTCGCCAATATCCTCGCGGGTCCGTTACGCGAGCTGGCACCATTGATCAGCGTCCTGCCCGTTGATGGCGGTTTGCTGGGCCTTTCCGGCATCCTGGCCAGCCAGGCTGACAGCGTGTGTGAAGCCTATGCCGATCTCTTTGCACTCGACCCGGTTGTCGAGAAAGAAGAGTGGTGTCGCATTACCGGTCGTAAAAAGTCATAACGTAGTCCTGTCGCGTGGCCGTTCAGGCCACGCCATTTTTGTCACGTCTTCCACACCTACTCTCCGGTAAAATATCCTTTCAACTTATAGGGTTGATGTTTTTTTCATACACAATTCACCGGAAGAATATTATGGCTAAACAACCTGGCAAGGCCGCGCTGCTGGCGCTCAGCATCCTGTCCACCTCGGCGTATGCATCACACTGGAGCTATGAAGGAGAAGGTGCCCCCGAGTACTGGGGCAAACTGGACCAGGCCTGGAAAACCTGTCAGAACGGCATGAACCAATCCCCCATCAATATTGATGCCACGCTTAGCGCACACCTCGCACCGCTGGTCACGCACTACACCGACGGCCCGGTGACGCTGATTAACAATGGCCATACGATTCAGGCGGGGGAAAAAGTCGGTACGCAGGACAGCATCACCCTCGATAGTAAAAACTGGCCCCTGCAGCAGTTCCACTTCCATGCCCCGAGTGAGAACAAAGTGCATGGTAAGACCTACGCGATGGAGATGCATCTGGTGCACCAGAATGCGGAAGGCGAGATCGCCGTGGTCGCGGTGATGTTTGAAAAGGGTGCTGCAAATGCGGAACTGGAAAAACTCTGGCGCACAATGCCCGCGCAGGCGGACCAGTCAGCAGTTCTACCTGCGCATCTGGATATCAACGCCCTATTGCCCACGGATAAGACCTTCTGGCGATTTAGCGGCTCTCTGACTACCCCGCCGTGCTCGGAAGGCGTCATCTGGATGGTAATGAAACATCCCTTGACCCTCTCCGCTGCACAGCTGTCCATGTTTAGCCATACCTTGCACCACAACAATAACCGTCCGGTACAGTCACTGCACGGGCGTACTGTGGTTGAATAACGCGCAATCAGTGCGCTGAGATGTTGTTCTAAAATGCGATAAAGATCGCAAAGAACAGGGATAATCTGCTGTTTAAAACAGCAGATTATCCCGCTCAACGGTGTAATTCATTAAGAAAAAATGAGAAGTTTTGGGAAATTGTAAGCGACCATAAAATAGCCATTATCAACTAACTAAATGATTAGTATGAAATATATATTTTAAACCTCACCTTTACCGGCGATTCCTTGATCTACAACAGAGGATTGTTCAAAGTTTGGCCTTTCATCTCATGCGAAAAATGCGTAAGATACGCCGCCTTGCAGTCACAGTATGGTCATTTCTTAACTCATGCGTATCGGACACCACCAGCTCAGAAATCGCCTGATCGCAGCACCTATGGCAGGTATTACCGACCGGCCATTCAGGACGCTGTGCTACGAGATGGGAGCAGGTTTAACCGTTTCCGAGATGATGTCGTCTAACCCGCAGGTTTGGGAAAGCGATAAATCCCGTCTACGGATGGTGCACATTGATGAGCCAGGTATTCGCACCGTGCAAATTGCCGGAAGCGTGCCTGAAGAGATGGCAGATGCCGCGCGTATTAACGTGGAAAGTGGCGCCCAGATTATTGATATCAATATGGGTTGCCCGGCCAAAAAGGTGAATCGCAAGCTTGCAGGCTCAGCCCTTCTGCAATACCCCGACCAGGTTAAGTCTATCCTGACGGCGGTTGTCAGCGCAGTGGACGTCCCTGTTACGTTAAAGATTCGCACGGGTTGGTCGCCGGAACACCGTAACTGTGTAGAAATTGCCCAACTGGCTGAAGACTGTGGTATCCAGGCCCTGACCATTCATGGACGCACTCGCGCCTGTTTGTTCAATGGTGAAGCTGAATACGACAGTATTCGGGCAGTTAAGCAGAAAGTTTCCATTCCGATTATCGCGAATGGCGACATTACTGACCCGCTTAAAGCCAGAGCTGTACTCGACTATACGGGAGCTGATGCTCTGATGATAGGACGTGCAGCTCAGGGAAGACCCTGGATCTTTCGGGAAATCCAGCATTATCTGGACACTGGGGAGTTGCTGCTCCCACTGCCACTGGCAGAGGTAAAGCGCTTGCTATGCGCACATATTCGGGAATTGCATGACTTTTACGGTCAGGCAAAGGGGTACCGAATCGCGCGTAAACACGTATCCTGGTATCTCCAGGAACATGCTCCAGATGACCAGTTTCGGCGCACATTCAACGCCATAGAGGATGCCAGCGAACAGCTGGAGGCGTTGGAGGCATACTTCGAAAATCTTGCGTAATGAAATAAAGAGCTGACAGAACTATGTTCGAACAACGCGTAAATTCTGACGTACTGACCGTTTCTACCGTTAACTCCCAGGACCAGGTGACTCAAAAGCCCCTGCGTGACTCGGTTAAGCAGGCACTGAAGAACTATTTTGCTCAACTGAACGGTCAGGATGTTAATGACCTGTATGAGCTGGTACTGGCTGAAGTTGAACAGCCCCTGTTGGACATGGTGATGCAATACACCCGCGGGAACCAGACCCGTGCTGCCCTGATGATGGGTATCAACCGTGGTACGCTGCGTAAGAAACTGAAAAAATACGGCATGAACTGATTTCTATCAGCTAAGTGTTTGTTTAAAAAGGCGCTACTCGGCATGGGGACGCGCCTTTTTTATATCTGCTATTCCGCCCCATCTGTGCTCCGCAACCCCACCGTTGTCCACAAACGTAAACATGGGTAACCCCACTTCTCTACCGTCATTTTTCGTGTATATTTCTCGCACTCTTGTCAACTGTCCCGGAACCCAGAATGATCCGTAAGTATTGGTGGTTAGTCGTCTTTGCGATTACCGTTTTCCTTTTCGATGCTGTGTTAATGCACTGGATCGAGCTTATCTCTACGGAAACAGACAAGTGCCGCAACATGAATTCAGTCAATCCTTTAAAGCTGATTAATTGCACCGATTTAGATTAAATCACTGCTTTCCCTCGATAATTGTACGGGCTTAAATCCCTTTGAGGCATTTATAGAGAATGATAATGTCTCAGCCCGTCTCCCCCGGTATCACGTAATACCTCACTGCGTATGAGTTGATGAGATCATGCTGGTTAGCCAATACGACCAAATCCTTGTGGTTATCTCTTTTGTTGTGGCCATTCTTGCCGCCTATACCGCGCTAGATATGGCCGGCCGGGTAGCCGGTTGCACCGGCGTTGCGGCCCGCGTCTGGCTGACCGGTGGCGGGATAGCCATGGGCATCGGTATCTGGGCCATGCACTTTATCGGCATGCTGGCGATGGATGTCTCCATGCGGCTCAATTACGACCTGCTGCTGACGGCACTATCAATGCTGATTGCGGTGGGTGCGTCGCTGTTCGCCCTGTGGCTGGTGAGCCGCGATCATTTACGCCGACGCCGGTTACTGACGGGTGCAGTGATTCTGGGGGCGGGTATCGTTGCGATGCACTATACCGGGATGGCCGCGCTGCAGGTTGAGCCCGCTATCGTCTGGGATATGCGCTGGGTTTCGCTTTCCGTCGTCATCGCCCTGCTCGCGTCGCTCGCGGCACTGTGGCTGACGTTTCGCCTCCGCCGCGATGCCGCTCAGGTCACGCTAATGCGTGCGGGCGCAGCCATTTTGATGGGCGTGGCCATCGCCGGGATGCACTACACCGGAATGAAGGCCGCACAGTTCCCGGTGCAGAGCCATATGCACCATCATGGCGTGAACGGCAGCTGGCTGGCCGTCCTGGTGAGCGTACTCGCGCTCTCGGTTCTGGGGATAACCCTCCTGGTTTCCATGTTTGATGCGCGCCTGCAGGCCCGCACATCGCTGCTTGCCTCGTCGCTGGCCAAAGCTAACCGTGAGCTGGCCCAGCTTGCCCTGCACGATACCCTGACGCGCCTGCCCAACCGCGTGCTGCTGGAAGATCGTCTCGACCAGGCGATCAACAAAGCCGACCGCGAAGAGGCCATCTTCGCGCTGCTGTTTATGGATCTGGATGGCTTTAAAGCGGTAAACGACGCCTACGGACACGACACCGGGGATAAGCTGCTGGTGGCGGTCACCGAACGACTGGAACAGCCCCTGAAAGGCCAGTACACGCTGGCGCGTATTGGCGGGGATGAGTTTGTGCTGCTGGCGGAGATCGATACTCCTAACGATGCCGCGTCGCTGGCCAGTGCGCTGGTGCATGTCATCGACAAACCCTTCAGCCTTGAGCTGTATGAACTGGTCGTCACCCTCAGCGTGGGGATTGCTATCTACCCCCATGACGGTAAAACCCAGCGCGAATTGATGTTCAACGCCGATGCCGCGATGTACCACACCAAGCACATGGGACGTAACAACTATCACTTCTTCCAGCCTTCGATGAATGCGCTGGCGCAGCAACAGCTGCAGCTGATGAATGACCTGTGGCTGGCGCTGGACCGCCACGAACTGCACCTGGTGTATCAACCTAAATTCCAGGCACCTGTGGGTCCAATCGTGGGCTTCGAAGCGCTACTGCGCTGGCAACATCCGACTCAGGGATTGCTCGCGCCAGACCAGTTTCTGCCGCTGGCAGAAAAAAGCGGGCTGATTGTGCCTATTGGCAACTGGGTAATTGATGAAGCCTGCCGCCAGCTGCGGGAATGGCATCTGGAAGGCCACACGGACTGGTCCGTTGCGGTTAACCTCTCCACGCTCCAGTTTGAGCAGCCCCAGCTGGTTGATACCGTTATGAGCAGCCTGGCGCGACATCATATTCCGCCTCATGCCCTGATTCTGGAAGTGACAGAAACGACGGCAATGAACAATCCCGATGAGAGCGTGCGGGTGCTGACTGAGCTGACCCGGGCGGGCGTAAAGGCGTCTATCGATGACTTTGGTACCGGTTATTCCAGCCTGCTGTACCTGAAACGGCTGCCGGCCTGCGAGTTGAAAATCGACCGGGCATTTGTCAAAGACCTCGGCGGCGAAGGTGACGATGCCACCATCGTTTCCGCTATTGTCGCGCTGGCAAAAACGCTCAATCTGAAAGTGGTGGCAGAAGGGGTAGAAACACCGGAGCAGCAGGAATTTTTAACGCAACTCGGCTGTAATACGCTGCAGGGTTATCTGCTGGGTAAACCCGTCTCACCGCAAACCATCCACGCGATGAGCCACAATCCGCAGGCGATGCTGGCGGAACAATACTAACCGGGTCGACGCCGCTACGAGGCGGCGTGGTACGCCCCGGGTGACAGCCGTGCAGCCGGTAACGTTGCCATAATATTATCGACAAGTTCTGGAGCCTGCTGATACAGATCCAGCCGCTCCGGACTCATTAACCAGTTTTTGACCAGCCCACAGAAAAAGCCATGAAAAACAATTAACGTGGTATCAATATTTACCCTGGGAGAGACGCGACCCCGCGCAATACATTTTTTCAGTATTCCACGAACATTTTCATCGTTGAATCCTATCCCTTCACGAATTTCATATTCTGAAATCATGTCCTTTTCAAATTCACATTTGTGATAAAGGATTTGCAGCAGCGTACGCTGGCGGGGATCGCGGGCAATATATTGCAGCGCAGTAACAAACTGCTCACGCAATATTAATAAGGGATCATCCTCGTCAACCAGTAAAAGCCGATCGCGAATGATTTCGCGTAGCGGGCGTTGTTCCTGCCAGATAGCATTAAATATTTCCGTTTTACTGGCGAAATGCCAGTAAACGGCTCCCCGGGTCAGGCGGGCCGCGTCGGCGATATCGGACAGCGTGGTGTTTGCGACACCCCGTGCGGCAAACTGCTCTATCGCTGCCTCAATCAACGACCGGCGAGTCTTCAGAGCCTCAGCCTTTGTTTTACGCGCCATAAAAATCCACTCGTTTAACGTATTAAATACTTTTAAACAACATCGACGTGATGTCGTCAGAGTGTGAATTATCGATCAAGCCAAAAAATAAAGATGAACAAAAAACGCCAGCCCGCGTAACTCATGGATTGACCAGATAATTGAATTGAATTGAATTCATAAAACATATGAATTGCGCTTTATAGAAATGAATTAACTCACCCTTCCTGATTTGCTATCTCGTTGTTTATTATTGTTGTATGCCTTTTCTCCACTCAACATCACGATCGCCGCACTTATAAATCATAAACCTATCCGCTCATTCTTTATTATGACGCCCGCCGTTTTCTGTTTACCTCTCCTCAACGCTTAACCCCTGTGCGGTTAATGCGGGTTAAGGATTTTGAAGGAATAGTCATGACGCTTCATTTCAGATTTTTACCCTTATCCGGTTTTATCATCGGTGCCGCATTGCTCGTGGGTTGTGATGATAACGGTGGACAGGTACAGCAACCACCGTCACCGCAGGTCACTGTGCATGTGGTGAAAAGCGCACCGCTGACGGTCACCACCGAACTGCCGGGCAGGACAGATGCCTTTCGCGTCGCCGAGGTTCGCCCGCAGGTGAACGGCATTGTGCTGAAGCGCAATTTTCAGGAAGGCAGCGATATACAAGCAGGCGAGTCGCTATACCAGATCGATCCCGCCACCTACCAGGCCGCATTTGACAGCGCTTCAGGCGAGTTAGCCAAAGCGCGGGCGGCAGCGAATATCGCCCACCTGACCGTCAAACGCTATCTGCCGCTGGTCGGCACGCAGTACGTCAGTAAACAAGAGTACGATCAGTCGGTGGCTGATGCCCGGCAGGCCGATGCCAGCGTCATGGCCGCCAAAGCGAGCGTGGAGAGTGCGCGCATTAATCTGGCGTACACCAAAGTGACCTCGCCTATTAGCGGACGCATCGGTAAATCCAGCGTCACAGAAGGCGCTCTGGTCGCCAACGGACAAGCCTCCGCACTGGCCACGGTGCAGCAGTTGGATCCGATGTACGTCGATGTCACCCAGTCCAGCAATGATTTTATGCGCCTCAAGCAGTCCAGTCTGCAAAAGGGCGAAGTGGCCAGTACCGTGCAGCTGCTGATGGAAAATGGTCAGCCCTATCCGCTCAAAGGCTCGCTGCAGTTCACCGATGTAACGGTCGATGAAACCACCGGTTCGATTACCCTGCGCGCTATCTTCCCGAACCCTCAGCATATCCTGCTGCCCGGCATGTTCGTGCGGGCGCGCATTGATGAAGGCATCCAGCCTAAGGCGATACTGGTTCCACAGCAGGGCGTTACGCGAACGCCGCGCGGCGATGCCAGCGTGATGGTGGTGAATGCTAAAAATCAGGTCGAAACGCGCAGCGTAGTGGCAACACAGGCCATCGGCGATCAATGGCTGATCGATGACGGATTGCAGGACGGCGACCAGGTCATCATCAGCGGGCTGCAAAAAATCCATCCTGGCGTGACGGTCGTTGCCGCGCCAGACACCGCCGCGCAGAAAGCCGGATAAGGAACAGAGCATGGCTAACTTCTTTATCCAGCGCCCGATTTTTGCCTGGGTGCTCGCCATCATTCTGATGATGGCGGGCGGGCTGGCGATCCTGAAGCTCCCGATTGCCCAGTACCCGACCATTGCGCCGCCGGCGGTTGCGATCTCCGCGACCTATCCCGGGGCAGATGCGCAAACCGTACAGGATACGGTAACGCAGGTTATCGAGCAGAACATGAACGGCATCGATAACCTGATGTACATGTCGTCCACCAGCGATTCGGCGGGCAGCGTGACGATCACCCTGACCTTCGAGTCGGGCACAGACCCGGATATTGCCCAGGTACAGGTGCAGAATAAACTGCAGCTGGCAATGCCGTTGCTGCCGCAGGAAGTGCAGCAGCAAGGGATTGGCGTAGAGAAGTCGAGCAGTAGCTTCCTGCTGGTGGCAGGCTTTGTCTCGGATAATAAAAATCTGACCCAGGATGATATCTCTGACTATGTTGCCTCTAACGTCAAAGATGCGATCAGCCGCACCTCCGGCGTGGGCGACGTACAGCTGTTTGGTGCCCAGTATGCGATGCGTATCTGGCTGGACGCGAACGCGCTCAATGCCTATCAGCTGACCCCACTGGACGTGATCAATCAGCTAAAAGCCCAGAACAACCAAATTGCTGCTGGCCAGCTGGGTGGGACACCATCTGTACCGGGACAACAGCTTAACGCCTCGATCATCGCCCAAACGCGACTGAAGACCGCCGAGGAGTTTGGCAACATCACTCTGAGGGTGAATCAGGACGGGTCGATGGTCCATCTGAAAGATGTGGCCCGAATTGCGCCGGGTGGCGAGAACTACAACATGGTGACCAAAATCAATGGTCAGGCGGCAACCGGGCTGGGGATCAAACTGGCAACGGGCGCCAATGCGCTGGATACCGCTGCGGCGATCAAAACCAAGCTGGCGCAGCTGCAGGCATTTTTCCCGCAGGGGCTGAAGGTGGTCTATCCGTATGACACCACGCCGTTTGTGAAGATCTCCATTCATGAAGTAGTGAAGACGCTGTTCGAAGCCATCATCCTGGTCTTCCTCGTCATGTATCTGTTCCTGCAAAACCTGCGCGCCACGCTGATCCCGACCATTGCCGTGCCGGTGGTGTTACTGGGGACATTTGCGGTGCTGGCGGCCTTTGGCTTTTCTATTAACACGCTAACCATGTTCGGGATGGTGCTGGCGATAGGCCTGCTGGTGGATGATGCCATCGTGGTGGTCGAGAACGTCGAACGTGTGATGGTCGAGGACAAGCTGCCGCCCAAAGAAGCAACGCAGAAATCGATGGAGCAGATTCAGGGGGCGCTGGTCGGTATCGCCATGGTGCTGTCGGCAGTGTTTATCCCGATGGCCTTTTTTGGCGGATCCACCGGGGCGATTTATCGTCAGTTTTCCCTGACGATTGTCTCAGCGATGGCGCTTTCCGTACTGGTGGCGCTGATCCTGACGCCGGCGCTGTGCGCCACCCTGCTTAAAGCCCCCGACGAGCATCATGAGAAAAAAGGCGGGTTCTTCGGCTGGTTCAATACCCTGTTCGACAAAAGCGTGGCGCACTACAGCAACAGCGTCAGCCATATTTTGCGTAAAACGGGGCGCTATCTGGTGGTGTATGTCGTCATTGTCGGCGGCATGACGGTGCTCTTTATGCGCCTGCCGACCTCGTTCCTGCCGGAAGAGGACCAGGGCGTCTTTATGACGATGGTGCAACTCCCGGCCGGTGCGACACAGACCCGCACCCAACAGGTACTGGATCAGGTTGAGCACTACTATCTGAACAATGAGAAGGCTAACGTGGCGTCGGTCTTTACCGTTAACGGCTTTAGCTTTAGCGGACAAGGACAGAATGCCGGGATAGCGTTTGTCAGCCTTAAGCCCTGGGAGGAACGTACCGGTGAGGCCAACAGCGTCGGCGCGATTGTCAGCCGGGCAACGCGGGTCTTTAGTCAGATCAAGGACGGGCTGGTGTTCCCGTTTAACCTGCCTGCCATTATTGAGCTGGGCACCGCAACAGGTTTCGATTTCGAACTGATCGATCAGGCCAACCTGGGCCATGCCTCGCTGACGCAGGCCCGAAACCAGCTGCTGGGCATGATCAAAGCGCACCCGGACCTGCTGGTACGTGTGCGACCAAACGGTCTGGAGGATACTCCGCAGTTCAAGCTGGATGTTGATCAAGAGAAAGCGCAGGCGCTGGGCGTCAGCGTATCGGACATCAACCAGACCCTCTCCACCGCCCTCGGCGGCACTTACGTGAACGACTACATCGATCGCGGTCGGGTGAAGAAAGTGTATGTCCAGGCCGATGCGCCATTCCGTATGCTACCGGAAGATATTAATCGCCTGTATGTACGCAGCGCCAGCGGCTCAATGGTGCCTCTCTCCGCATTTAGTCAGTCACACTGGATTTATGGTTCACCACGGCTCGAACGCTACAACGGCAGCCCATCCATGGAGATCCTGGGCGAAGCAGCCCCCGGTAAAAGTACCGGTGAAGCGATGGTCTTAATGGAACAACTGGCGGCTAAGCTGCCTACCGGTATCGGTTCCGACTGGACGGGAATGTCCTATCAGGAGCGATTGTCAGGCAACCAGGCGCCTGCCCTTTACGCGATCTCACTGGTGGTGGTGTTCCTGTGCCTGGCGGCGCTGTATGAGAGCTGGTCGATACCGTTTTCGGTCATGCTGGTGGTGCCGCTCGGAGTGGTTGGTGCCTTGCTCGCGGCCTCCTTCCGCGGCTTAAACAACGATGTTTATTTCCAGGTGGGCCTGCTCACCACCATCGGTCTGTCGGCAAAGAACGCTATTCTGATCGTCGAATTTGCTAAGGATCTGATGGATAAAGAGGGCAAAGGGATTATTGAAGCCACGCTGGAAGCCTCCCGCATGCGACTTCGTCCAATCCTGATGACTTCGCTGGCGTTTATACTGGGCGTGCTGCCGTTGGTCATTAGCCATGGTGCTGGCAGCGGCGCGCAAAATGCCGTAGGCACCGGGGTGATGGGCGGCATGCTTTCGGCAACGCTGTTGGCCATTTTCTTTGTGCCGGTGTTCTTTGTCGTGGTTCGAAGACGCTTTACGCGCCATAGCGAACAGTAATGAGTAAAGGCGCCAGTTGGCGCCTTTAATTTTGAAAATGACCAGGCTATGTGTACCAGCCATTTATTTTACTTATTAATTAGCACGGCAATTAATTATTTATGTCTCGGCATAAGAATGAGATTTTTACCCGCCCTCCTCCCCACTTTCTCCATTATTGAACCTCGTGAGAAGGTTTTCTCCATGATTTTTACAATCAACATAATTTGAGATTATTCACTCTTCATTGCCTTTTTGAACAGGTGGTAAAATAGCCACCTGCTTTGGATAAGACCTCGCTGGCGATATCGCGAAGTAAGATTTAATTTTGAGGTAACACCATGAAAAGATTAATTTCAGTTGCTCTGCTTGCCGCACTCCTTGCGGGTTGCGCGCATGAATCTCCGTGCGTCCCGGTTTACGACGATCAGGGTCGACTGGTTCACACCAATACCTGTATGAAAGGAACCACTCAGGATAACTGGGAAACAGCCGGCGCAATAGCGGGCGGTGCAGCGGCCATTGCAGGTCTGACGCTGGGTATCATCGCAGTGTCCAAGTAATCCAGAAAGCGCGGATCGTTCCGCGCTTTTGCTTTCTGCGCAAACCGTCCTTTCGCAAGATAAATAAAACATCCGGCCAAAATTTAGCTTAATTTATAAATATGCTTTGGCTCACAGCTTACAGGCAATGCCCTTTCCTCTTTTATTAACACCCTAAACTTCCCCCTTTCATTAAACGTTCTCTGCACCCGACTTTTGCTCTGATTTGTGGCACAGGTTGTAATTTCGCACCATTTCAGGGCGCTCGATTTAATTATCCCTGTCTACACTCAGCTTTATGCGTTGCGTAATCGCTTATTACGTTTAATGCAAAAACTGGCATCACGTTTGCTTTATTAACGTCGGACATAGCCACAGACAGGTTAAAGCGTTTTTAAGACGCTTCACTATAACGATAATTTTCGCCACACAGGATGCATTATGAAAAAGATGATGATGGCCAGCCTTGCCGCTGCAAGTATGCTGCTTGCGATCGCCGGCCAGGCGCAGGCTGGTGCAACGTTGGATGCCGTAAAGCAGAAGGGTTTTGTGCAGTGCGGGATCAGTGATGGGCTGCCTGGTTTCTCTTACGCTGATGCCAGCGGTAAATTCTCAGGTATTGATGTCGATATCTGTCGTGGCGTTGCCGCAGCGGTATTAGGCGATGACACTAAAGTTAAATATACCCCGCTGACCGCAAAAGAGCGCTTCACAGCATTGCAATCCGGCGAAGTGGATATGCTTTCACGTAATACCACCTGGACCTCCTCGCGCGATACCGGAATGGGCATGTCCTTCACCGGTGTGACCTATTACGACGGTATCGGCTTCCTGACGCACAATAAAGCCGGCCTGAAGAGCGCGAAAGAGCTGGATGGCGCAACTGTTTGTATCCAGGCAGGGACCGACACTGAACTGAACGTCGCCGACTACTTCAAAGCCAACAAAATGAAATACACGCCGGTCACTTTCGACCGCTCTGATGAATCCGCCAAAGCGCTGGAATCTGGCCGTTGCGATACGCTGGCGTCGGATCAGTCCCAGCTGTATGCCCTGCGCATCAAGCTGAGTAACCCAGCGGAATGGCTGGTACTGCCGGAAGTGATCTCCAAAGAGCCTTTAGGTCCGGTAGTGCGTCGCGGCGATGATGAATGGAACTCGGTGGTTCGCTGGACCCTGTTCGCCATGCTCAACGCCGAAGAGATGGGCGTCAATTCAAAGAACGTGGATGAGAAAGCCGCTAACCCGTCAACGCCAGACATGGCGCACCTGCTGGGGAAAGAGGGTGACTACGGCAAAGACCTGAAGCTTGATAACAAATGGGCGTACAACATCATTAAGAAAGTGGGTAACTACGCTGAAATCTTCGAGCGCAACGTTGGTTCTGAAAGCGCGCTGAAGATCAAACGTGGTCAGAACAACCTCTGGAACAACGGTGGTATCCAGTACGCACCGCCAGTTCGCTAAGTCTTTGCTGTAACGGGCACTGCTGGTGCAGTGCCCCATCCAGAGTCATGGTTACCCGAGGTTTTTTATGCCCCATCGCCGCTCAGCCCTAAAAGGATCGTTCTCCTTTTCTAATCCTGCGGTTCGCGCCTGGCTGTTTCAGATCCTCGCTATTCTCGCTGTGCTGGCCGTCGCGATCTATTTATTCCATAACACGGTGACTAACCTGAGCACACGGGGCATCACGTCAGGCTTTGCCTTTCTTGATCGCAGTGCAGGTTTTGGCATTGTTCAGCATTTGATTGATTACAGCGAAGGCGACACGTACGGCCGCGTATTTCTGGTCGGCCTGATGAATACCCTGCTGGTCTCGGCGCTATGCATTGTCTTTGCTTCCCTGCTAGGGTTCTTCCTCGGACTCGCAAGGCTCTCTGATAACTGGCTGCTGCGTAAACTCTCCACTATTTACATTGAGACCTTCCGCAATATTCCCCCACTGCTGCAGATCTTTTTCTGGTATTTCGCCGTACTGCGCCACCTTCCGGGCCCACGTCAGGCGGTGGATGCTTTCGATCTGGCTTTTTTAAGCAATCGTGGTTTGTATATTCCGGCCCCGCAGTTTGCAGAGGGAATGCTGGCGCTGATCGTGGCACTGGTCTGTGTGGCCGGGATTTCAGTCGCGCTGTTCCGTTTTAACCGTAACTTGCAGATGAAAACCGGGCAGTTGCGGCGCACATGGCCTGTGACGCTCATTCTGCTGGCGATCCTGCCGTGGCTGGCCCATGTCATTTTTGGTCCGGCGCTGCACTGGGATATTCCAAAGTTGCAGGGGTTTAACTTCCGCGGCGGCATGGTCTTGATCCCGGAGCTGGCTGCGCTGACCCTGGCACTCTCAATCTATACTTCTGCCTTTATCGCAGAAATTATCCGCTCCGGTATTCAGGCCGTTCCCTATGGCCAGCATGAGGCTGCCCGCTCACTCGGACTGCCGAACCCGGTCACTCTGCGCCAGGTAATCCTGCCTCAGGCACTGCGAGTCATCATTCCTCCGCTGACCAGCCAGTATCTGAATATCGTAAAAAACTCATCTCTGGCTGCGGCCATTGGCTATCCCGATATGGTTTCACTGTTTGCCGGAACCGTACTCAACCAAACTGGCCAGGCCATTGAAACTATTGCCATCACCATGTCGGTCTATCTGATTATCAGCCTGACCATTTCACTGCTGATGAATATCTATAACCGCCGCATCGCACTGGTTGAACGCTAAGGAGCCATGATGACAAAAGCTGTATTGTCTCACCCCGCGTCTCCGGGCCGGACCAGTAATGGACGCATCATCAAGTGGGCGCGTAAAAACCTGTTCTCCAGCTGGAGCAATAGCCTGCTTACGCTGGTGTGCTTTTGGCTGATGTGGGAGTTAATCCCACCGCTGCTGAACTGGGCCTTTTTGCAGGCCAACTGGGTTGGTACAACGCGTGCCGACTGCACCAAAGAAGGTGCTTGCTGGGTCTTTATCCATCAACGTTTTGGCCAGTTTATGTATGGGCTCTACCCTCACGATCAGCGCTGGCGCATCAACGTTGCGCTGATCGTCGGACTGCTCACTATCATTCCGATGTTCTGGAGCAAGCTGCCGCGGCGCGGGCGGTACATTGCCTGCTGGGCGGTGATTTATCCTGCTATCGTCTGGTGGTTGCTGTATGGCGGATCGCTGGGATTGGAGCACGTCGAAACCCGCCAATGGGGTGGCCTGACGCTTACGCTGATTATTGCCTCTGTGGGGATTGCCGGTGCATTGCCGCTGGGTATTTTGCTGGCATTAGGTCGCCGCTCCACGATGCCGGTCGTACGGGTCCTTTCCGTGATTTTCATTGAGTTCTGGCGTGGCGTACCGCTGATCACCGTGTTGTTTATGTCGTCCGTGATGCTGCCGCTGTTCATGGCTGAAGGCACGAGTATCGATAAACTGATCCGCGCCCTGGTCGGCGTCATTCTGTTCCAGTCAGCTTATGTGGCAGAAGTGGTCCGTGGGGGATTGCAGGCACTGCCAAAAGGTCAGTATGAAGCAGCCGAATCGTTAGCGTTGGGCTACTGGAAAACGCAGGGATTGGTGATCCTGCCGCAGGCACTGAAGCTGGTGATCCCCGGTCTGGTTAACACCATTATCGCGCTGTTCAAAGATACCAGTCTGGTGATCATCATTGGATTGTTCGATCTCTTCAGTAGCGTGCAGCAGGCTACCGTCGACCCAGAGTGGCTGGGAATGTCGACAGAAGGCTATGTTTTTGCAGCACTTATCTACTGGATTTTCTGTTTTAGCATGTCGCGCTATAGCCAGCATCTGGAAAAGCGCTTTAACACCGGGCGTACACCGCACTGAGGAATTTATGAGCCAGATAACTATGACACCCGCTGACGCGATGATTACGCTGGATAACGTGAATAAGTGGTATGGACAATTTCACGTCCTGAAAGACATTAACCTGAAGGTGAAGCAAGGCGAACGCATTGTTCTTTGCGGGCCTTCAGGGTCGGGTAAATCCACGACCATACGCTGCATTAATCACCTGGAAGAGCATCAACAAGGCCGGATTGTGGTGGATGGCATCGAACTTAATGATGACATTCGTAACGTCGAGCGTGTCCGGCAGGAAGTGGGGATGGTCTTCCAGCATTTCAATTTATTCCCGCACCTTACGGTACTGCAAAACTGTACGCTGGCCCCGATCTGGGTGCGTAAAATGCCGAAAAAAGAGGCCGAGGCACTGGCCATGCACTATCTGGAACGGGTGCGTATTGCTGAACATGCGCACAAATTTCCCGGTCAGATCTCGGGTGGACAACAGCAGCGGGTAGCGATCGCGCGTTCTTTGTGCATGAAACCAAAGATTATGCTGTTTGATGAACCCACATCGGCACTGGATCCAGAGATGGTGAAAGAGGTACTTGATACGATGATTGGGCTGGCGCAGTCTGGCATGACCATGTTGTGCGTAACCCACGAGATGGGCTTTGCCCGAACCGTGGCAGATCGCGTGATCTTTATGGATCGCGGCGAAATTGTCGAGCAGGCACCGCCGGAGGAGTTTTTTGGCCACCCGAAATCAGAACGTACGCGTGCATTTTTGTCGCAAGTCATTCACTGAGTTTGATATGCCCGGCGGCCTCGACGCTCCGGGCACGATGTTTTTCAGGCCAGATAAACGCAAAAAGGCCATCCTTGCGGATGGCCTTTTCACTTAATTGATGTCTGGCAGTTCCCTACTCTCGCATGGGGAGACCCCACACTACCATCGGCGCTACGGCGTTTCACTTCTGAGTTCGGCATGGGGTCAGGTGGGACCACCGCGCTAAAGCCGCCAGACAAATTCTTTTCTAAGCGCCGAACTTTAACCTAAAAACTGGTGCTGATACCCAGAGTCGAACTGGGGACCTCACCCTTACCAAGGGTGCGCTCTACCAACTGAGCCATATCAGCACACTAAATTTGATGCCTGGCAGTTCCCTACTCTCGCATGGGGAGACCCCACACTACCATCGGCGCTACGGCGTTTCACTTCTGAGTTCGGCATGGGGTCAGGTGGGACCACCGCGCTAAAGCCGCCAGGCAAA
>NZ_JAMGZJ010000043.1 GCF_025564085.1 Silvania confinis
CGACTGAGAGATCTCTGGGCCATCCGAGTAAGGCTTCAAATTGCAGAAAGAACTCGGGATCTGGCTCTCTTCGACCTGGCCATCGACAGCAAGCTTCGAGCCTGCGACTTAACCAAGCTCCGTGTGCGGGACGTTGCCCATGGTGAGCAGGTGTCATCACGAGCAATAGTGATGCAGCAGAAAACACAGCGGCCAGTGCAGTTCGAGATCACTGAGCAAACTCGGGCGGCGCTCGCGGCTTGGATACATCAAGTACAGCTCCGCGGCGAGGACTACCTGTTCCCGAGTCGACTGCATAACTCAGACCATCTATCCACTCGTCAGTACGCCCGTATCGTCAAAGGCTGGGTGAAAGCCATTGGCCTTGACCCAGCCATGTATGGCACTCACACAATGAGACGCACGAAGGCATCACTGATCTATCGCAGGACGAAGAACCTGCGGGCCGTTCAACTGCTG
>NZ_JAMGZJ010000040.1 GCF_025564085.1 Silvania confinis
GTTTCTTCGTGGCTAGGAACGCCGTTTCTCAGCGTACCCCTTCCTGGCGCAGCGCCGCCGGGGTGTAGTCGCTTTCCGAAGCGCTGTAGTTGAAGTCGTAGGCCTGTTTCTCCTCGTTCTTCATGCCCAGCGCCAGGTAGCGGCCGGAGAGCAGGTCGTAGAGGGTTTCCACCGCGTACCAGGGCACCTGCTTGTCGTAGTACTGCTCGGCATGCGCCTCGGCCACGCGCCACAGGGTGCCGCGACCGTCGTAATGGTCGATCTCGGCGGCCTGCCAGGTGTCCTCGTCGATGTAGAAGTCACGCTTGGCGTAGATGTGCCGCTCGCCCGGCTTCAGGGTCGCGACCACATGCCAGACGCGGTGCAGCTCGTAGCGGGTCAGGTCCTGGTTGATGTGGCCGGCCTTGACGATTTCGCTGTACTTGATCTTCGGATCGTCGAGCTTGTAGCTGTTGTAG
>NZ_JAMGZJ010000041.1 GCF_025564085.1 Silvania confinis
TATATATGCTATGGAAAAATCTACCGGCATTGAAACTCGAAGCAGGCCAGACGGCGCCGAAGCCATATCACTCAAACTTTGATTTGCTACACGTGCCTCATCTACTATTGGTTTGCATCGTTGATAGTATGCGTTCCCAAGCTCTGTAACCTCTAAGGTTCTAGTAGTTCTCCGAATTAGTCGAACGCCTATCTCTTTCTCTAAAACTGACAATCTTCTTGACAATGTAGAAACTGGTATTTTTAGTTTTTCCGCCGCTTTTCGAAGACTATTCTGCCGAACAACCTCTACGAAAATTTCCATATCATCGAGTCTTAACATACAGTCCCTCAGCCTTGATTAAAAGGCATTAAGCACAAATAAAACTAGAAGAAAATCCTCAAAAACAAAATAAACCATCACTATTGCAGAAGGAAGATCATGAACCAATCAACTCGAACACCAACAGGCTGTTCTTT
>NZ_JAMGZJ010000039.1 GCF_025564085.1 Silvania confinis
GGCGCAGCCCCGCCAGGCAAGCCGGCGACCAGCGCAGTTCTGGCCGCTCGACGACCAGTTGCGTACCGTCCTGCGCCCAGGACAGCCGCTGTGCCTGCCAGGCGCCACCGAGGCGACCCTCGAAGCCGCTGACCTGCAGGCCCGGCACGCGGCCGAGCAGCCAGGCGCTGCCGGCCTGGGTGCCGAGCAGCGCAGCGAGTCCCAGGAGCAGCGCGAGGAGCAGCCCGACTATGGCCAGCAAGGTGATCTTCAGCGCCTTCACAGTTCTGGCCCCATGGAGAAGTGCAGGCGGAAACCGCCGTCGTCGTCGAGCGCATGGGCCAGGTCGAGGCGCAACGGGCCGACCGGCGAGACCCAGCGCACGCCGAAGCCGACCCCGGTCTTGATCGACGGGAAGTCCAGCGAGTTGAAGGCGTTGCCCTGGTCGACGAAGGTCGCCAGGCGCCAGCGCTCGGCC
>NZ_JAMGZJ010000038.1 GCF_025564085.1 Silvania confinis
GGTCATCCAGCAGGGTGAGCGGGTGGCAGCGGCCACCGCCAAAGGGAAAGTGGCCCTTAAAATCCATCTGCCAGAGCCGGTTGGGTTCGTCATGTTCGAAGCGACCGGTGGCGGGGATACCCGGAGGGAGCCCCGGGAGCAGGCCGTGACGGGCCATCAGGTTATGGACAGTGCTGCAGGCAGGCATGGCATGACCCTGGTCTTCCAGCCAGCGCTTAACCTTGCGGGCCCCCCAGCGTGCGTGGGTGGCATGGGCGATGCGCAGCAGGTCGGTCGTGACGTCAGGGGTCTGGTTAGGAGAGTGACGCGGTGCCCGGGAGCGGTCCTGAAGACCGGAAGCGCCATCTTCAGCCCAGCGGCGAAGCCACTTATAGGCGGTGGCAGGTGAAATGCCGTAGTGACGGCACAGTGCGCGGATGTTCGCCCCGTCCTGCGAGGCGAACATCACAAACTC
>NZ_JAMGZJ010000037.1 GCF_025564085.1 Silvania confinis
TATGGTCGCCGGGTTCCTGGTGCTGGGCGCGGTGGTAATTGCGTTGATTCCGATGCAGAAAGCTGAAGCCCGGGCTTCCTGATTTGCACGGACGGTTCCCTCTCCTTTTTGGGGAGAGGGTTAGGGTGAGGGGCCTGCTGGCACCTGTGGTGGTTCCGTTCACTTTACCGTCCTTGCTTCTCTGCCATCACCGAACCGGTTAACGTGTAAAGGGGGCTATCGCGCCCCCTTTACAATCCCATCTCCCGGCAAAGAAAATCGTCGCTACGCGATACCCTCAGCTTATTCCTCCAGGCTTTCGGGTCGGGCACCAGCCTGCATCCATGCAGGCTATGCCCTCTCGGCGCATCCCTGCGCCTCGCCCCGGCCTTGCGGAAACGCCTCGGCGATTTTCAGCCGGACCTGGGCGCCGCTGTAAGCCATGTATTTATCTTTGATAGATTTATCGCGGGA
>NZ_JAMGZJ010000036.1 GCF_025564085.1 Silvania confinis
GTAAAAACACCAGAGCCGCCGCCCGGAGCTTCCATGGCATATTGCTCTGCTGTTGATGCAGTGAGGATTGTTGTTCCTTCTTTTATTTCAGCAAATCCGGCCAGATTCGAGGTGTCTCCTGCAATACCACTATGGCAGCTGTCCAGAATAATGACTTTATTCTTTGCCCTAGAGTTGTTGGCTAGAGTCATAACTTCCGACAAAGCAAGTCCATCATCGCCCGTTCTGCAATCTCCTGCGCAAAGGAAGCCGCCGGTATCCTCAATGTATCCATGCCCGGCAAAATAGAACAGCGCAATATCTGCATCGCCGCTAAAAAGCTCTCGTACAGCATCTTTGAGGAAATGCTTTTCAACAATGTCGGCTGGACCTGTTCCAGTTATCACTCGGGGAGTTGCAAAATTGACAGTCCCATCGGCGTGTCGCTCCAAAACCGCCTTGACAGAGTGGGC
>NZ_JAMGZJ010000034.1 GCF_025564085.1 Silvania confinis
GGGGATCAGTGACCGGCAGGAGCGACGCCGAGCCACCGCTATCCAGCACGTCACGCTCGACGGACTCCAGTACCTCACGACTAGCCGAGCCATCTGGCAGGAGATAAACCCCATCGCGTAGCACCGCAGCCCCAGCGCTTTTCAACGTGCGCCAAGCGCGCATTCGCTCGGCGGCATTTGCCGTAGGCAGTGCCATCACGAGACATAGCCAATTAATCAATGTAACGATCTCACGAAATTTGTTCGATTGCTACATTACCTAGAGGTTGCTGAATTGGGAACTGGGAAGTTAGCCCTGCTGGGCGGAGTGGTATGCGATTTTCGCCGCCTCCGATTCAGAATGTCCGCTTATGGCCGCTAGTGTGCGCTCTCTTGCTTGGATGGCATTACGTTCTGGCCCAACGTTACTGTAGCGAATCCGCAGCAGTATCAATCAAAGCCTCCTGTAT
>NZ_JAMGZJ010000035.1 GCF_025564085.1 Silvania confinis
GTTTAAGTACAATGACGCCGGTGTGGATACCCGTCAGCTGGAAGGACAGTCTGACCTCGGCTTCGCCGGGTTCCGGGTGTTTAAAGCGCCGGAGCTGGCGCGCCGCGATATCGTGGCGTTCCTCGGCGCCAGCTACTTCCGCGCGGTAGACAGCACCTATCAGTATGGCCTGTCGGCCCGCGGTCTGGCGGTGGATACCTTTACCGATACCCCGGAAGAGTTTCCCGACTTTACGTCGTTCTGGTTCGAAACGGTCAAAGGGGACGCCACGGTGTTTACCGTTTACGCGCTGCTGGACAGCCCGAGCATCACTGGCGCCTACAAGTTCACCATCCACTGCCAGGATACCCAGGTTATCATGGACGTGGAAAACCACCTGTACGCCCGCAAGGATATCAAACAGCTGGGTATCGCGCCGATGACCAGTATGTTCAGCTGCGGCAATAATG
>NZ_JAMGZJ010000033.1 GCF_025564085.1 Silvania confinis
GCTGTATTGAGGGTGCGTCAGCTCGTTCCAAAGCGCGCGGCAGCGCTGGCCCAGCCAGGCATTGAGTTCCTCGAAGGAGTGAAACTGACAGTCCTGGGCGTCTAGCCAGATACGCCTGCGGCTGTCTTGCACGTTCTTTTCAACGATGCCCTTTTCCCAACCAGCGGCGACGTTGCAGAAGTCCGGATCGAACAGGTAATGCGCGCACATCACCGCAAAGCGTGCATTCACCGCCCGGCCTTTGCCCTTATTGACCTTGTCGACGGCGGTCTTCATGTTGTCGTAGATGCCCCGGCGCGGCACGCCGCCCAAGGCGCCGAACGAGCGTGTATGGGCGTCAAATAACATCTCATGGCCCTGGCTCGGATACGCCACAAGCCAGAACGCACGGCTGGCACACAGCTTCAGATGTGCCACCTGCATACGCCGGTAAATGCCGCCG
>NZ_JAMGZJ010000075.1 GCF_025564085.1 Silvania confinis
AATTTGCCTGGCGGCTTTAGCGCGGTGGTCCCACCTGACCCCATGCCGAACTCAGAAGTGAAACGCCGTAGCGCCGATGGTAGTGTGGGGTCTCCCCATGCGAGAGTAGGGAACTGCCAGGCATCAATTAAGTAAAAAGGCCATCCGCAAGGATGGCCTTTTTGCGTTGCGTATTTCATCAGTTCGATAACACGTTAACCAGGGCACTGCCTTCACGGATAAACACCGGAATGGTCTCCAGCGGAGCGTCTACCGTGATGCATTCGCCGCCGTGGTAGCGCTCGCCATTCAGATCGACCCAGTTAGCACCGGCCGGGAGCCAGACGTCGCGCTGGCGTTGCCCGGCATGGATAACCGGCGCGACCAGTAAATCCTCGCCGAACAGGTACTGATCTTCGATTTCCCAGCTCTGTTTTTCCTGAGGATAGTGCCAGAACAGCGGGCGCATCAGCGGATCCCCGTGTTGGTGGGCGTTGTCATACAATGCATCTATATAGGGCCGTAATTTTTCACGCACCGTCAACCAGTGCTGCATGATAGCGAAATTTGCCTCACCGTAGCTCCACAGCTCGTTGGGCGAACCGCTGTTACACTGTGGAATGCCCTCCCGATAGCGTTCCGGTGGCTGAATTTGCGGCTCACGATAACCATGCATGCGCAGTACCGGGCAGAAGACCGCCCACTGGAACCAGCGGATCAGCAGCTCATGGAACGCCGGGTCATTGACGTTGCCACCCTGGAAGCCACCGATGTCGGTGGTCCACCACGGAATACCTGCTAACCCCATATTCAGCCCGGCGGCAATCTGGTTACGCAACGCATGGAATGAGGAGTGTACATCGCCGGACCAGGCCAGCACGCCGTAACGCTGACTGCCAGCCCAGGAACAGCGTACCAGGTTAACGATATCCTGCTCGCCATTTGCCTTCAGACCATCATAAAAACCCTGAGCGAAATCGCGCGGATAACGGTTCCCCACTTCCAGAACCGGACCAGCATGGTAGCGATAATTATCAAAATCGTAGGCGCGGTATTCCGGCTCGGCTTCGTCCAGCCAGAATAATTTGATGCCCAGATCGTAGTAGTTCTCCTTCACCGTTTCCCAGACAAACTGCCGTGCCTGCGGATGCGTGGCATCGAAGAACGTCGTATTGCCCATAAAGTCGAGGTTGACCTGTACGCCGCGTTCGCTACTGACCAACCAGCCTTTAGCCTTCATTTTCGGGTACAGCGGGCTGCGCGCTTCCACCGTCGGCCAGACTGAAACCATCAACTCAATACCCATCGCGCTGAGTTCATCGACCATCGCTTTCGGGTCGGGCCAGTCAATCGGGTCAAAACACCAGGTGCCCTGATTCGGCCAGTGGAAGAAATCTATCACCATTACCGCCAGCGGCAGGTTGCGGCGGCGATACTCGCGGGCCACGTCGAGTACTTCCTGTTGGGTGCGGTAGCGCAATTTACACTGCCATAAACCGCTGATGAACTCAGGGGCGGGTGGTGGCGTACCGGTCGCTTTCGCGTACTGGCGTGTGATGTCGACGATACTGTCGGCGGCGGTTATCCAGTAGTCCATTTCACCGGTGACGCGCGAGCGCCATTCGGTCTGATTTTTGGCAAAGTTCACTTCGCCAATGGCCGGATTATTCCACAGCAGGCCGTAGCCGAGGCTCGACTGCATAAATGGCACGCTGGCTTGCGAGTTGCGCTGGGCGAGTTCCAGCGTGCAGCCTTTGAGATCCAGCCACGGCTGTTGATACTGGCCCATGCCATATAGCCGCTCTTCCGGGCGCGATTCAAAGCGCACGGTCAGCTGGTATTTACCGCCCGCCAGCGGCTTAAATTCACGACCATCAAGCTTCAGGGCGCTGACATATTTATCCTGGCCTTTTTCGCTGGAGCCAATCCCAACGGTAGAACGCTGACGCCACATCTCTTCGAGCAGAAGTTCGCCGCGCTGGTTATAGAATGCCAGCTGGCCCTTCAGATTAAGCGTGGCGGTAAGATTGCCGTTGCGCAGCATCAGGCTTTCTGCCCCGGCAGTAATCTCTGCGTCACACGGCTCGGCGGGAAGCAGCGCCTGTAGCTCGTCAATGAAATCTGGCGCGCAGGTGGCTCTGACGCGAAGACTGTTGCGTCCCCAGGTTTCGATGCGCAGGATTTGGCGTTCAAAGCGCCACTCGATGCTGTTGGAATGCGAAATGAGCTCACTCATGGATAACACGTCCTTTTACAAAATAGGCTGTCTGGCAAGGTTGATGGATTTCATGGTGCTGTCGTCGAGCTTATACCAGCGCAGCGTGGCAAATGCGGCCAGTGAAAGCAGGCCTGGCACTACGGTGAAGAGGGCGATAATGCAATACATGGCGGTGGAGGTTTGCGCAGCCGCGTTCGGGACGTAGCCGCTGAAACCCAGCGTCCAGCCCACAATAGCCCCGCTGATGGCCATCCCCAGTTTGAGCACCGCGAGGAAGGTGGAGAAAATCACGCCGTCCATGCGTTTGCCTTGTTTCCATTCGGCGTAATCCGCCACGTCAGCCATCATTACCCACATCAGCGTTGTTGTGGCCTGGTAAAGCGTGGAGATAACAAACGTCATTGGCACCAGGATGAGGACGGATTTCGGCGCAAAGAACAGCGCAATACTTAGCACGCCCGCCAGCACGGCACAGTAGCCAAACATCTGGACTTTGCTGTAGTTCAGGGTCAGGCGTTTTGCCAGCGCGCTGCCAGCAGCTTTGCCCAAAATATGTGCCCCGAGCATCCACATGAAATAGCTGGCGCTGCCGAGATAATAGGTGACGAAATACATCATCGCACCGAGGCGAATAACCCCAAAGCCAATGTTGGTTAATACCAGAATTGCGACAATGCGCCACTGATCGTTACGTAATAAATCACGTAGTTCAGACAGGTAATTATTATGCGTCGCTGGGGCGTTAATGCGCTCGCGGGTATTGGCGAAACACAGCCAGAACATAATTACCGCCACGCTTGCCATAATTCCCATCGCCCAACGATAGCCGAGGAGTTTATCTTCACCGCCTAAAAATTCGGCTAAAGGCATCATAAAGAAAGTGGATAATGCACCGCCGAGCGTGGCTAAAAAGAAACGATAGGATTGAAGGGAAATACGCGCATCATTATCCGGCGTAATCACGGCACCCATAGAGCAGTAGGGAATATTAATGGCGGTGTACATCAACATCATCAGGGTATAACTCACCGTGGCGAAGACCATTTTCCCGTGCAAATCCAGCGACTCGGGTACGGCATACGTCAGCAGACAACTGGCGCCGAACGGCAGCGCCAGCCACAGCATCCATGGGCGGAATTTACCCCAACGCGTCTTTGTACGGTCAGCAATATATCCCATTGCTGGATCGATAATGGCATCGGCAGTTCGCGCCAGCAGGAACATAGTCCCGACAAATGCGGCCGGAAGCCCCACCACATCGGTATAATAAAAGGTCAGAAAGATAATGACGTTATCCAGCCCAATATGGCTCGCCATATCACCTAATCCATAGCTGATTTTTTCTTTAAGGGTGATCTTCTCGGTCATTGTATTCACCTTGCCAGTGTAAGGTTTATTTTCGAAGATGTTCTGGCATTGATGGTTAACCATGAGATGAAACTTAACAATTACAATATTTGGCTATGGGATTATGGAAAGTCTTTTTCGTGATACCGGTAACAAGAATCTATGTTGAGATTGCATGCCGGTATACATGTTCTGTCTGACTAATATTTTCAGGTCGAATCGTTTCAGTGTTTGAAATATCGGTTTGCACGAATGCGCGGGCATACGATATTTTTCTGGAAAGGTGCGAATGATAAGAATGGCGGAGAGGGGGGGCAGAGAGAAATACCGGAACCCCAAAAGCAAAAAACCAGCCGTTAGGCTGGTTTCTTTAAATAGTGGTGCCCGGACTCGGAATCGAACCAAGGACACGGGGATTTTCAATCCCCTGCTCTACCGACTGAGCTATCCGGGCAACGGGCCGCATTAAACCGCAATCACGCTCGGGCGTCAACCTTATTTCGGGAAAAGCTGTTCAACTGCTTAAGATTGCGGCAACCTGTCGGTTTGCACGTCGATTTTGCACAAATCTTCCAGACACGCCGGTAAGCTCAGGCAATGCTGACAGCGACAAAGGGGGCGGTACAGTGAATGACTGGCTTGAGCTGCGACAGCATGCAGATACGGGGATTGAAACGATCAAGGCGCACTTTGAAGGGCATGCCTACGATCCACACTGGCACGATAGCTATCTGGTGGGCATTACCCTCAGCGGAACCCAGCAGTTCCACTGTCGTCGCGAGCGCCATCAGAGCCATCCGGGCGATGCTTTCCTGCTCGAGCCGGGTGAGATCCACGACGGTGACGCGCCAGTCGCCGGGGGCTTTACCTATCTGACGTTCTATCTCGATGAGCGCTGGCTCACCAATACCTTGCATGGCCTGTATGAGTCCACGCCCGGCAGTTACTCGCTGCATTTCGCCCAGACCCTGACGCGCGAACCGCAGCTGGTGCGTACCATTGGCGAAACCTTTGCCACCCTTCACAATGACGAGATGAAAATCGTGCAGCAAAGCACAATGGATACTCTGCTGGCCCAGTTGACGTCACATTGCCATTGGCGCAAAAGATTACCTTCGCAGCTGCAGAGCGCAGCGGTGGCCCACCGCGCACGTGATTATCTGTATGCTCATCTGGGCGACAATATTGGCCTGTCCGATCTCGCCCGGGAGACGGGCACCGATCGCTTCACGCTCACGCGCTGCTTCAAGCGCGAGTTTCATCTGGCCCCTCACGCCTGGCTTATCCAGCTACGACTGGCCAAAGCGCGGCAACTGCTGGCACGCGGGGAGCAGCCGGTTGATGTGGCGGCAACGCTGGGGTTCGCCGATCAAAGCCATCTCGGGCGCTGGTTCCAGCGAGCGTATCGCATTTCGCCCGCTCATTACCGGCGTTTGTGCACAAACCTTCCAGACGTTTCCAGAAAATAACGGCACTGTCAGGGCTCTGATAATAAGGAGTTACCTGTGAGTCTGATGCCGTTTCTGCTATTTGCTTTCGTTGCTTCTATCACACCGGGGCCAACCAACATCCTCATTCTGACCAACAGCCAGCATTACGGCGTGAGAGCAACCCTGCCTGCGCTGGTGAGTGCTTGTGTTGCGGCCAGCACCATTGTGTTGATTTCAGGGGCCGGGGCGGGGGAATTACTGCAGCAGTATCCACTCGTACGCCAGTTGATGAGTTGGGCAGGTGTGTTGTGGTTAAGCTGGATGAGCTGGCAGTTGTTTCGTGCGCCTGCGGCAAACTTATCCCGCGATGCGCATACCCGCTTTACCGCGCGTGCGGCAGCGCTGTTGCAGGTGATCAATCCCAAGACCTGGATGATGGCGCTGGCCGTCGTCAGTCTGTTTGCACCGGCGGAGGAGCATGCATTACGGGATATCGCCCTGATGGCGCTGTGGTTCCTGCTGATCTCGGTTGCGTGTCTGGTGTGTTGGGCATGGCTGGGGCAGGCGGTGAACAGGCTGTTTCGCACCCCAGCGGCGATGGTGCGTTTTCAGCGCCTGATGGCGCTGTGTCTGTTCACCTCAGCCTGGGCGGGGATGCTGGCTTAAGTGAGCGCGCCGCCTTTGCGGCACTGGGCGAAGTGCAGGATATCCTCTGCCAGCCGATGCGCGGTATCAACATCGGCCTGGCTGCGGTTTACCAGCAGCCGGCTGAGGCAACCCTCCAGCACCAGATCCATTTGCTTCGCGACCATGGCGGGATCGTCCACGTCCAGGGTGGTCAGCAGTTCATGAGTGAAGTCATGAGAGGCGCGCTTTTGCTGGTCGGCGAGCTGGTGAATCGGATGGTCTGGATCCGGGAAAAAGGTGCAGGCGGCAATAAACAGGCAGCCCGGGTAGCGGTGATTACGCACACATTCGGTCAGAGCCTTATAACGCTCCATCAGTTTTTGCTGTGCGGTGAACTCGCTGTTGAGCATCAGCTGCCTGCGCCATATATCGATCTGCTGGCTGAGATAGCGCAGGGCGTCGTACAGCAGCGCCTCTTTATCGGGCCAGAACAGACTGAGCTCCTCCACAGGATAATTCACGCGCTCGGCGACCATCTCCAGTGAGGTGTTGGCTATCCCTTGAATTTCAAGTAACTGCAGGGTGGCTCCCAGAATATCTTCACGTTGCACGGTTTTCTCCTCCGTATGCTTTTGCGCTTTCCCGCCTAAAGTGTCGTTTACGGTTGGCGATCGCGCAAATGCGCGCTGAACGCCGCCGCATCCATAAAGCCCGTTACGCGCTGCGCCGGTTGCTCTACACCCTGCTCGTTAAAAAACAGGATGGTGGGCAAGCCGAGCACCTTGAGCTGGGTAAGTAAGGCTTTGTCCTGGGCATTGTTCGCCGTGACGTTGGCCTGCAACAGTACCGTATTTTTCAGCGCCTGTTGCACCTGCGGATCGCTAAAGGTGTATTTCTCAAACTCTTTACAGGCTACGCACCAGTCGGCGTACAGATCGAGCATCACCGGTTTCCCCCTGGCCTGCGCCAGTGCGCGATTTAACGCTTCGACGCTCTCGACTGGCGTGAAGTTCAGGTGCGCCTGGCTTTGTGCTGCAGATGCGCCAAAGGCCCAGTCCTGCAGGGGACGCACGCTGACCAGCGCGGCGGCCAACAGTAAGATCTGGATTATGCGCATCCACGGCTTGCTGGCGCTTAAGCTACTGATAAATGCCCAGCCGAAGAACGCGACCCCCAGCATCGCCCACAGGCGCAGGCCCCAGACATCACCGATGATGCGTTCCAGCAAGAAGACCGGCAGGGCGAGGATCACAAAGCCAAACGCGGTTTTGACCTGCGCCATCCATGGACCGCTCTTTGGCAACAGCCGGTTGCCGAACACTGTCACCAGGATCAGCGGCAGGCCCATGCCCAGCGCGTAAAGGTAGAGCGTACCGCCGCCGAGCCAGACGTTTCCGCTCTGGGCGATATACAGCAGGATCGCACTGAGTGGCGCGGTGGTGCAGGGCGAGCAGATAAGCCCGGCGATGGCGCCCATCGCAAATACACCGCCAGCCGAGCCGCCCTGCTGGCGATTGCTCATCAGGGCTAAGCGCGTTTGCAGGGACGAGGGCAACTGCAGGCTGAACAGGCCAAACATCGACAGCGCCAGCAGGGTAAAGGCCGCTGACAGTCCGATAAGAACGTACGGATGCTGGAGCGCCGCCTGGAACTGCAGCCCGGCGGCTGCGACAACCAACCCGAGCGCGGTATAGGTAAGCGCCATCCCCTGAACGTAGATAAATGCCAGCAGCAGCGCGCGGGCTGTGGAGAGGCGCTGCTTGCCGCCAAGCACGATGCCGGAGATTAACGGGTACATCGGCAACACGCACGGCGTGAAGGCGATGCCGATCCCAATCAGCAGCGCCCAGAGCGGCGAGAACGGGCGCTCTGATGCGGTGTCGGGCTGTACGGCAGGGAGAGGCGCAGCGGCAGGCTCAGCAGCGGCTGTGACTTCGCTCAACGGGACGACTTTGGTTTCGGGCGGATAACACAGGCCGGCATCGGCGCAGCCCTGGTAAGTGACCGTTAGCGTAGCGCCTTTCGCGGCCTCTTGAAGCGTCACTGGTACCGTTAACTGGCCACGGTAGATTTCACTTTTGCCGTAGAATTCATCTTCGTGCCACTCCCCTTTGGGAAGCAGGAGTTCACCCACTTTGGCTTGCGCGGGCGTGATGCTGATCTGCTTGCGATAGAGGTAGTAACCCTCCTTCACCTGCCAGTTGAGGTTCAGTTCATGTTGGTTTTGCTGAAAATCGAAAACAAAGGCCTGGTCGGCAGGCGTGAAATTCGAGCGGCCGGGTGCGTCAAACAACCCGGCAAAGGCTGATGTGCTACACAGCAGCAGGATTAGCGTAAGGAAGCGTTGAGCCATGAGAGATAGTCGTTATCGCCGTGGAGCACTGGCAGTACCAGCAGTTCCGGGGTCTGGTAGGGATGATGGGATTTGAGACAGTCGAGAAGTGCCTGCTGATTTGCCACGCTGGATTTCAGCAGCATCTGCACCTCGTACTCCTGTTCCAGCTTACCTTCCCAGTAGTAAAGGGAGGTGGCGCCGGGAAGGAGGGTCACGCAGGCGGCGAGCTTTTCTGCCAGCACTTTGGCGGCAAGATCCTGGGCGGTGGCTTCATCGGGGGCGGTACAAAGTACAACAACAGCGTCATGCGTGTTCACAAGTCGACCTCGTCTCAGCGTAAAAAATCACTATATCACGGCGGACTGGCGCTCATTAATGAATCGGGCCGCTGAGCGGCCCGACTTTAACTGTTTTTACAACCAAAAGCGTTTTACAGCAGCACGCCGCCGATGATGAACCCGAGGATCACACATAGAGTGATAGCAATCACGCCAGGGATCAGGAAGGCGTGGTTAAACACGTACTTGCCAATGCGGGTCGAACCGGTGTCGTCCATTTCCACCGCGGCCAGCAGGGTTGGGTAGGTCGGCAGGACGAACAACGCAGAAACAGCCGCAAAAGAGGCAATGGCGGTCAGCGGGGTGACACCCAGCATCAGTGCCGCAGGCATCAGCGCTTTAGTGGTGGCGGCCTGGGAATAAAGCAAGGTCGCTGCAAAGAACAGCACTACCGCCAGCAGCCACGGGTAGTTGTGCAGCAGATCGCCCGCGACGGTCTGGATATCAGTGATGTGCGCTTTCACGAAGGTATCACCCAACCAGGCCACACCCAGCACACACACGCAGGCGCTCATACCGGATTTGAAGGTGCTGGCGTTGAGCACTTCGCTGGTGTCGATTTTACAGGTGATGCTAATCAGCGTAGCGATGGTCAGCATGAACACCACAATCGCTTCATTACGCGGCAGCACCGGATTCTGAATCAAACCAACGGTGTCGCTGATAGCCGTCGCGTAGAACATGACGGCGACGATACCGATCAGGAACAACAGCACCGAGCGTTTCGCATGCGGTTTCAGCTCAAACACCTGGCTACCGCGCAGTTTCACTTCGCCTTTAGCCAGACGTTCCTGATATACCGGATCGTCTTTCAACTCTGCGCCAAGGAAGTTACAGAACACGGCGGTGATCATCACCGCGATCAGCGTGACCGGAATACAGATCGACAGCAGCGTCAGGTAGCTCACGCCCATCGGCTCGAGGATACCGGCAAAGAACACCACGGCCGCAGAGATCGGTGAGGCGGTGATCGCAATCTGCGAGGCGACAACGGCGATAGAGAGTGGACGGGACGGACGAATGCCCTGCTCTTTTGCCACTTCGGTAATCACCGGCAGGGTGGAGAACGCGGTATGGCCTGTACCGGCAAGAATGGTCATAAACCAGGTGACCAAGGGTGCAAGGAAGGTAATGTATTTGGGATGGCGGCGCAGCATACGTTCCGCCAGGCTCACCAGATAGTCCATACCGCCCGCCACCTGCATGGCGGCGATAGCGGCGATAACCGCCATGATGATTTCAATAACGTCAAACGGGATGGCGCCGGGTTTAATTTGAAAAACGAGGGTAAGGATAAGTACGCCGAGACCACCGGCAAAACCGATACCGATTCCCCCGAGCCTTGCGCCTAAGTATATCGCCAACAGCACGACGACGAGTTCTGCTCCAAACATAAGTGCCTACCTTGCTTATTAACAAGTTGATATTGAATTGTTGTGTTTTGGTAACGCCTAAAAAGAAAAAAGGCACGTCACAAGTGACGTGCCTTCATGAATTTAACCTGAACTGTTATTGTTCACTTTCATCCGTATATCTTTTCGCTTTATAGGCCGGGTGCATCAAGTTTTGCGCCGAGAAGATATCATCCAGTTCGGCTTCTGTCAGCAGACCTCGCTCCAGAACCACTTCACGTACACTCTTACCGGTTTCAGCACAGATTTTACCGACGATATCACCGTTATGGTGTCCGATGAATGGGTTGAGATAGGTGACGATTCCGATGGAGTTGTAGACGTAGCTTTCACACACTGCTTTGTTGGCGGTAATGCCGTTGATGCATTTTTCCAGCAGGTTGTAGCAGGCGTTGGTCAGAATGTGAATGGACTCAAACATCGCCTGGCCGATTACCGGCTCCATGACGTTCAGCTGCAGTTGACCGGCTTCAGAGGCCATGGTGACCGTGATGTCGTTGCCGATCACTTTGAAGCACACCTGGTTAACCACTTCAGGTACCACCGGGTTCACCTTGGCAGGCATGATAGAAGAGCCTGCCTGCAGTTCCGGCAGGTTGATTTCGTTCAGGCCGGAGCGTGGTCCGGAAGAGAGCAGGCGCAGGTCATTACAGATTTTAGACAGTTTCACTGCCAGACGTTTCAGCGCGCTGTGTACCATGACGTAAGCGCCGCAGTCGGAGGTCGCTTCGATCAGGTCTTCTGCCGGCACGACGGCCAGGTTGGAGACTTCTGCCAGCTTCTGCACCGCCAACTGCTGATAGCCATCCGGCGTATTCAGACGTGTACCGATCGCCGTTGCCCCCAGGTTCACCTCCAGCAGCAGTTCGGAGGTGCGCATCAGGTTGCGCGTTTCTTCATTCAGCAACACGTTAAACGCGTGGAACTCCTGGCCGAGGGTCATCGGCACGGCGTCCTGCAGCTGGGTACGGCCCATTTTCAGGATATCCTGGAATTCGACGGCTTTATTCTGGAAGCCTTCGCCCAGTTGGTTAATCGCATCAACCAGTTTCACCACGGAAGCGTACACTGCGATACGGAAACCGGTCGGGTAGGCGTCGTTGGTGGACTGGCATTTATTGACGTGATCGTTCGGGTTCAGATACTGGTACTCACCTTTCTGGTGGCCCATCAGCTCCAGACCGATGTTTGCCAGTACCTCGTTGGTATTCATGTTCACCGATGTCCCCGCGCCGCCCTGATAGACGTCAACCGGGAATTGATCCATGCACTTGCCGTTATTCAGTACTTCATCGCAGGCGGCAATGATAGTGTTTGCGACGCTTTTCGGAATAGTTTGCAGCTCTTTGTTAGCCATCGCTGCGGCTTTCTTCACCATCACCATCCCGCGGACAAACTCCGGGATATCACTGATTTTGCTGTTGCTGATGTAGAAGTTTTCAATCGCTCTCAGAGTGTGAACACCATAGTAGGCATCCGCTGGAACTTCCCTGGTACCCAACAAATCTTCTTCGATACGAATGTTGTTTAACATGTGAACCTTCTTTTCAAGCTGCAGAGTGAATGTACTAAACACGCAGTACATCTGTGGTTATGTCTTTTTTCTGACCGACGATTATCCCCTGAATCGACCAGATACCCGGGATCATATGCTGATGATAGCGAAATGCCGTAATCTGGATCACTTATTATCGACCCGATTTCATGATAATTATTAATCTGTGAAATGAATCACCGCTTTAATATTTCCAAAAAAAATATCCGTGCAAACCGATTGAATTTTGGCTAACTGCCTCCATTTCTGACTAATGCGATTCGCAAAATTACACCCGACAGAGGCCACAGGGCGTCTGCCACAGAGGAGAAGCCAGTGCGCTGGATACCGTTAATTGCCGTATTCCTCTATGTTTACATAGAGATTTCTGTTTTTATCCAGGTCGCCCATGTGTTTGGCGTCCTGTTGACGCTGGTGCTGGTGATTTTCACGTCGGTTATTGGCATGTCGCTGGTGCGTAATCAGGGTTTCAAAAACTTCCTGTTAATGCAGCAGAAGATGGCCGCAGGCGAAAGCCCGGCAGCGGAGATGATCAAAAGCGTGTCGCTGATTATTGGCGGTATCCTGCTGATTATTCCAGGCTTTGTTACCGATTTCCTCGGACTTTTGCTGCTGTTGCCACCCGTGCAAAAACTGTTAACCCTGAAACTGATGCCGCATTTACGCTTTAACCGCATGCCGGGTGGTGGGTTTAGCGCCGGAACGGGTGGCGGGGAGACGTTTGACGGGGAGTATCAGCGTAAAGATGAGCAACGCGACCGCTTAGATCATAAAGACGACCGTTGATTACGTGCCCGGCGGCGCTGCGCTTATCAGGCCTACGAAACCGTAGGCCTGATAAGCGCAGCGCCATTCGGGGTTTACACCGCGCTACGCTTCGGCAGAAACAGCCATAGCCCCGCCAGCATTACAATGGCGTACAGACTCTTCCATCCCACCATCGCCAGCAGCAGTAAACAGAGTATCCCGCCGATAATCGCCAGCGTTTTGTACCGGCCTTTCAGCAGGCGACAACCCGCCAGCATACACAGCAGATAAATCATGATGAAGATGCCGTTGGCATACACGATCAGCGCGTCGAGATTGATCTCCAGCCAGTAGATCGCCAGCGTGCTGATCACGCAGCAACCCAGCACCAGATTCAGGGCGTTGAGTGGCAACTGACGTGATGACAGGCGTGCTAAGCGGCTCTCCGGCTTAAATTGAGCCTGGGACCACACCAGTCGGGCAAAGCTCTGAATATAAATATTGAGGCTGGCGAAGCAGGCGAGGTAGCCAATGACGCAGGCGACCCATAGCGCTTTCACCCCAAACAGTTGCACCACAATGCCTGGCAGCGAAGCGGCCGCCGCCCTATCCTCACCGTAAGCGGTAAAATGCAGCACAAGTACTGTACAGGCCCAGTAGACTGTACCTGCCAGCAGCAGGCCGATCATCAGCGCGCGGGGGAAATCCCGCTCCGGCTGTTTGAACTCCGAGGCCAGATGGGCAAAGGCTTCTAAACCGACAAAGCACCAGAACATGACCGAAAGGGCAGCAAAAAGCTGCGAACTATTGATATCAGTTATCGCCGGGAAGGGAATTGCCGCGACCTGAATATCTCCCGCCCACCAGATGGCGGCGATCAGTGCGACGATCAGCACCGCCACCAGGGTTTGCAGGTTGGCGCTGGAACTTGCCCCGCGCGAGGCCACCCACCAGACAATCGCCAGCGTGCCCAGTTCCGCAAACAGCAGCTGCGCATCGTGCCAGCCAAACAGCGCCTGACCGAAGCCGGTGGCAATATGCAGGGCTGCAGGTAAGCCCACGGGAATGACCGAGAGAAATAACCAGCCGGTAACGCGCTCCAGACGTGGACCAAACGCCATCCCGACAAAATGCGCCACGCCGCCCGCGCTGGGGAAATGCCGCCCGAGTATGGCAAAGACGACAGCGACCGGAAAGACCAGCAGAATGAGCACCGGCCAGGCCCAAAGACTGTTGTCTCCCGCAGCCAGTGCCGCCAGCGCCGGTACGGCAAACACCCCCGTACCCAACAGTGAGGTTGAAAGTAAGCCCACGCCCTGCGCTAGCCCCAGTTCCTGTTTCAGTCCACTCATTCCATCGTCCTGCCGCCATCAAAAGAGGGGCGATGGTAACACTTTCGCATATTTTTTTTCGACTGCCCCTTGAAGGGGCAAAATCCGACCCCCATCTCTCAGGGCACTAGCCGGAAAACCGCTTACGGCCCGGCGTCACCCATAACTGATAATGACTTTCTCAAAGGAGAGCTATCAATGAGTATTCGTCCGTTACATGATCGTGTGATCGTCAAACGTAAAGAAGTTGAAACCAAATCTGCTGGTGGCATCGTTCTGACCGGTTCTGCAGCAGCCAAATCAACGCGTGGCGAAATCATCGCTGTCGGTAAAGGCCGCATCCTGGAAAACGGTACTGTGCAGCCGCTGGACGTTAAAGTGGGCGACATCGTGATTTTCAACGATGGCTACGGTGTGAAGTCCGAGAAGATCGACAATGAAGAAGTGTTGATCATGTCCGAAAGCGACATTCTGGCAATTGTTGAAGCGTAATCCGCGAACGACACTGAACATACGAATTTAAGGGAAAGATTAAAATGGCAGCTAAAGACGTAAAATTCGGTAACGACGCTCGTGTGAAAATGCTGCGCGGCGTAAACGTACTGGCAGACGCAGTTAAAGTAACCCTGGGCCCGAAAGGCCGTAACGTGGTTCTGGACAAATCCTTCGGCGCGCCAACCATCACCAAAGATGGCGTATCTGTAGCGCGTGAAATCGAGCTGGAAGACAAGTTCGAAAACATGGGTGCCCAGATGGTGAAAGAAGTTGCCTCTAAAGCGAACGACGCGGCAGGCGACGGCACCACCACTGCAACTGTACTGGCGCAGGCGATCATCGCTGAAGGCCTGAAAGCCGTTGCTGCTGGCATGAACCCAATGGATCTGAAGCGCGGCATCGACAAAGCGGTTATCGCGGCTGTTGAAGAGCTGAAAGCGCTGTCCGTACCGTGCTCTGACTCTAAAGCCATTGCTCAGGTTGGTACCATTTCCGCTAACTCCGACGAAACCGTAGGTAAACTGATCGCAGAAGCGATGGATAAAGTCGGTAAAGAAGGCGTGATCACCGTTGAAGACGGTACTGGCCTGGAAGACGAGCTGGACGTAGTAGAAGGTATGCAGTTCGACCGTGGCTACCTGTCTCCGTACTTCATCAACAAGCCAGAAACTGGCGCAGTTGAGCTGGAAAGCCCGTTCATCCTGCTGGCTGATAAAAAAATCTCCAACATCCGTGAAATGCTGCCAGTTCTGGAAGCCGTTGCGAAAGCAGGCAAGCCACTGGTTATCATCGCTGAAGATGTTGAAGGCGAAGCGCTGGCGACCCTGGTGGTTAACACCATGCGCGGCATCGTGAAAGTGGCTGCGGTTAAAGCACCAGGCTTCGGCGACCGTCGTAAAGCTATGCTGCAGGATATCGCAACCCTGACCGGCGGTACCGTGATCTCTGAAGAGATCGGTATGGAGCTGGAAAAAGCGACTCTGGAAGATATGGGCCAGGCGAAGCGCGTTATCATCAACAAAGACACCACCACCATCATTGATGGCGTGGGTGAAGAAGCGACCATTCAGGGCCGTGTGACTCAGATCCGTAAGCAGATCGAAGAAGCGACCTCTGACTACGACCGTGAAAAACTGCAAGAGCGTGTAGCGAAACTGGCTGGCGGCGTTGCGGTAATCAAAGTTGGTGCGGCTACTGAAGTTGAAATGAAAGAGAAGAAAGCACGCGTTGACGATGCTCTGCACGCGACCCGTGCAGCGGTAGAAGAAGGTGTGGTTGCGGGTGGTGGTGTAGCGCTGATTCGCGTGGCATCTAAACTGAGCGAACTGCGTGGCCAAAACGAAGATCAGAACGTGGGTATCAAAGTTGCGCTGCGCGCAATGGAAGCTCCGCTGCGTCAAATCGTGCTGAACTGCGGCGAAGAGCCGTCTGTTGTCGCGAATAACGTGAAAGCGGGCGACGGTAACTACGGTTACAACGCAGCAACCGAAGAATACGGCAACATGATCGACATGGGTATCCTGGACCCAACTAAAGTGACCCGTTCTGCGTTGCAGTACGCGGCATCTGTAGCGGGCCTGATGATCACCACCGAATGCATGATCACCGACATGCCTAAAGGCGATGCACCTGACTTAGGCGCAGGCGGTATGGGCGGTATGGGTGGCATGGGCGGCATGATGTAATCATGTTGTTCTGCACCTCGCAGAAATGAACAAACCCCCAGGCAGAAATGTCTGGGGGTTTTTCTTTTGGTCATCTTTTTAGTATAAGGTTTACACACGGGCAGTTCCTGCCCAGCTTATTGAAAACGAGGAATAACATGCGCGTAAAAGTCTGTGCAGGGATTGTAGGGGCAGCATTGCTGCTGGCGGGTTGTAGCTCCAGTAATGAGCTGTCTGCTGGTGGGCAAAATGTTCGCTTTGTTGAAGATAAGCCGGGGAGCGAATGTCAGCTGGTTGGAACCGCCACCGGCAAACAAAGCAACTGGCTTTCCGGGCAGCATGGCGAAGAGGGTGGCTCTATGCGCGGTGCTGCGAACGGGTTACGTAACCAGGCGGCAGAGATGGGCGGGAACGTGATTTATGGCGTGAGCAGCCCGACGCAGGGAATGTTGTCGAGCTTTGTACCGACCGCCAGTGAAATGCAGGGCCAGGTTTATAAGTGTCCAAATTAAGCTGACCTCGGGTTATCCCTCTCCAACAGGAGAGGGGAACCCAGGTCAGCGGCAAAATACCGCCTTATCTACATCCATGTAGATTCCCACGTACGCTACTTAGTGAGATGCCCCTGCATCTCCAGGCAGAAACTATGGAGTGCTTTAAGGCAATGATCTTTGGACAGTGTTTTTAAAGGTTCTGATGGAATTATCCGGCTAAAAACCTGATAGGTTTTATATTTTTCATGAATCTCTTTGATTGTTTGGGTTAACATAGCCACGCGTTGGATAATATTTTCTGTTTCAGGTGTGTTTGCCGGCGTATTTGTCTTGATCACAGCGCCAGCAAGAACTTTCTTCCCTTCTTCAGTATCGTAACAGTACAGAACTGCCATATAGTTAGAGAACAGACTTTCTTTCCAGGGTTCATGTTTTACTTCACGATATCGTAAATTTTCATGATTTTCTAAGTCAACATTATAAAGCATCAGGAAATCAAGTACCGCTCCGATCGTTTGCTGGGCTTCTTTATCGTTTGACACTTCAATTGCTTTTATTATTGCCATAATAATAAATTCAACTTGTGAATCATCTATTTCCAGAGTGACAATATGTTGATTATTTAAAACTGTGATAAGGGTGAATCGCTCATCATCGAGTTTAGGGGCCATTGACATGATCAAATTACCCGGATCAGGTTGCATGACTTCTTCCTGAACAATTTCAGGAATATTTTTCGTCAGCGACTCGGCACTCGCCATTAATATTGCTTTGTAATCTTCCCCACGTTCTTGCAGGCGTTGCATGACCTGAGACATACGGTTGCGTAGCAGGATAAGGAAATCAACGAGAGTAGAAATTTGCATAAAAAGAATACGATCGTTATTGTTGCTATCCTTTACTTTTAAGGTCATGACGAACAGGCGTTCACCCTGTTTTATAGGGGCTGTATTAAGGCCTTTGATTTCCATTTTGTCGACTTCCTTTTCAGTTATTAAATGGGCTGGGGTGTATTGCGTAATTCGACAAATCGATAACCCGATCTGCAGATGCTATGGTTGATGGACGATGCGCAACAATCACACGCGTGATGCTTAAATTTGAAATAGCTTTGTTAATATATGATTCATTATTAAGATCAAGATGACTGGTCGCTTCGTCCATAAATAAGATGCTTGGCTTGCGGTATAGTGCACGTGCAATCAAGATACGTTGCTTTTGACCGCCTGAAATACCTAAACCCAGCTCGCCGATGAGTGTTTCATAACCCATTGGCATTTTCATGATTTCGTCATGGATATTGCTGTTACGGGCACATTGCTCAATGAACTCTTGATTAGCATTATCTTCAAAGCAGCTAATATTGTCTGCAATAGAACCGGAAAATAAACGATCTTCCTGCAGCACACACGAGGTACTAAGGCGATAATTATTCAGGCCTATTTTATTAATATCGAGATTGTTAGCTGTCACATCGCCGGTCGTGGGCGACAGGAGCCCGCACATGACCTTGAGTAATGTGGTTTTGCCAACGCCCGATGGGCCAACCAGAGCTACTGACTCTCCAGGGGAAACAACAAGATCCAGCTTTGAGAAAATTGGCTGCGAGAAGGGATCATACTGATAGCTCAGATTCTTAATCTCAAGCTTTACACCCGTATTTTCTTCAAATACACGCCGGGTTGGCATTTCTGCCTCGGGCTCACTGAAGGCAATTTCCGAGAGACGTTCATTGTGTAATGACAACATTCTCACCTGCATGAAGAGATCAATCAGGCTTGAAGCACGCTGAGAAAATTGTCCGCGGTAAGCATTAAATGCCATGAACATACCGAGCGTCATATTGTTATCAATAACCATCAATGCCCCTAGCCATAAAATTACGACTTGATCTATTGAGGAGATGAATGTATTTATGCCGCTAAACATCATGTCGAAACGCGTCTGCTTGATGCCTGCATTACAAGCATCAACATTTATATTAAGCCAGTATTTAGAACGTCGCTCTTTCAAGTTAAGCGCTTTAATCGTCGAAATGCCATACAGTGACTCCATAAAGTGCGAGCTGGAGCGTGCCCCTTTTATGACCTGTTCTTCGGATACCCGGCGATAAAAGCGATAAGTGCTTAAACGCATAATGGCATAACAAGCTGTAAAGCCAACGACCACCCATACCAGCCAGCCCCCATAAAGTGAGAGCATGATGAGCAGACCAATGGTCATGATGGAATCAATCACGCCCGTGACAATGCTATTTGTGAAGGTGGATCGGATGACATCCAACGATGAAAATCGTGACTGAATATCCCCCAGATGCCGCTTTTCAAAAAATGAAAGCGGTAAGCTGGTTAGATGATCAAACAGCGTCGTTTTCCATTGAATATTGGTAAGTGTGTTTAACGTCAACGATGTCCATGCACGCAACATACTGATGAATGTGCGGAATAAAGTAAAAGAAACCAGCCCAATACATATGACAGACAATAAGCTTTGGTCATGCGCCATAATTACATGGTCTGTGACGAGTTGTGTACCGACAGGTAAAAGCAGGCCAATTGCTTCAATAACAACAGAAAGTGCGAATATCTTCAGTAATGTGCTTTTTAAGCCGACGATATTTTTCATCAAATCCAATAAGCGCAAGCGTGATTTAGCTTTTTCTTGCTGGAATGATTGATCGGGCCAAAGCTCTAAGGCAATGCCAGTAAAGTAGTTTGACATCTCCTGCATACCGATAACACGTTTGCCCAGAGCAGGATCGTGTACGATAAAACTCGATTTTTTAACCTTAGTTAAAACGACATAGTGATTCATTCCCCAGTGAATCACACAGGGGAGTTTGAGCTGCCGAATCTCATCAAGATCAAGAGATAGCGCCCGGTTTTTGAGGCCGGCACGTTCTGCTATGTGACTTAAAGAGAGTAACGATACGCCTTGAGATGGGCTCCCGAAGCGTTGCCGGAAATTAAATAAATCAATGCTCAGACCGTAAAACCCAGCAATCATTGTTAAACATGCAATGCCGCACTCTGAAGCCTCTGACTGCAAAACAACAGGGGTTTTATTCCTTAAGGAAAAATTTAGTTTTTCCGTAATAGATTTAAACAGTTCTTTATTCATTGATAGGTCCACTTACGCTCTGGGTTATTTTATACAATGGAGTAAACATCCACATATAAAGTGGGCGCTCTTCAAGGAAAACAATAGCTTGTGCTTTTAATCCATTGGATAATTCAAGTGCTTTTCCATTGTAATTAAAGGTTTTATGTTTAATTTTTACTATTGCTTTATAAAGAGCTAACTCTTGTTGATTAGGCCCTGTTGCAACGTTAGTGTATTCAGCCATCTCCTGTCGAGAAGCGGGTACAGAGGAGATAGAAATAACTTCTCCAGGAAACTGGCCAAACTTGTCGGAAGGGAATGCGTCATAGCGGATATTAACCGTATCGCCAGGTTTGATGTAAGGTATGCTGTTGTTAGGCAGCCAAAGTATCAGGAAATATTCAATGTTCCCTATGGGTTTTATTTGTGCAAGGCTGCTACCTTTATCAACCATTTGACCGACCGTTACGGCGACGGATTCAATCTTGCCTTCTGCAGTCGCTTTGATGACTGCATTGCCGTTCGCATTCGATTCAACAGCTTGATTTTTAAAGTCATTTATTTGGTTTTTTTGACTCGACATCTGATTGTCAAAATCCGCAGCCTTAGTCACAACATCGCTTTTTAATTGTGTGAGTTGAGACTCAAGTTGCATTTTTTGGCTAATGAGGGACTGATAAGTACTTTGTTGCTGAAAATAAAGAGAGTGCTGATAATTATACTGATCTTTTGTGATTAAACCTTGTTTAAGGTAGGTGTCATAACTAGACAGGTTGTCCTTCATTTTTTTTAGACCTGTTCCAGCATTAGCAAGCATGACCTTCGTTTCCTTTAGCGAACTGTCATATTGCTTAACTTGCGTATCGAGGGCTTCGAGAGTTTCTTTTTTATTAATTAATGTCTTACTGATGATCTCTTCAGCATTCGAGATTTTTTCCGATATAACGGCATTCATGGCATCGGTTACATTACCTGTAACAGTATTTCGGGAAACATCCAGCTCGTAGAGGGGAGTGCCTTTACTCACAATATTGCCCGTTTCCACGTGTTTTTTGATCACAAAACCCTGTTGAGGCGCGTAAACGTTAATTGAATGGGGCAGCGTAATCACCTCTCCACGAACGTCAATACGCTGTGTGTAACTACAAAAAGTGAGCGTTGAAATAAGAATGAACAGGAATAATAACGATAATAAACTAATTAACCAAGCGGGCATCCCAGCCAAAAGCAGCGCCTTACCCTTCCAGTGGTTTTTCTTAAAGTCAATCGCTTCCTTGCGATAAAGTTGGTTCGCCATGTATTTTCACTTATAGTTAATTAGAGAATGTTCCTGCTAAGAATAATATGATACAGATTATAGAAGTATGATAAAAACAATAAGAAAACATGCAGTTAAATTTGCATGTTTTCTTAAATAATATTGATGTGTTACTTTTTAAATTTTGTAGCCGCCGCCAGTGCCATTCATGACGCTATCGAGCATGGCTTGCATCTGGGTATTTGACCATTCGGCACCATTATAACCGCCAGCAATGGCTCCCCATACGGCACCCTGAATAGCACCCCAGATAGAACCAACGGCCATAGTGAGAACGCCGACGCCAAGCAGACCGCCACCTTTACTTCCTCCAGTAGTGCCTCCCTGCAGACCGAAAAGTGAAGAGAAAGAAATAGCACCCATTACACCACCTACAATCGTATCAGTTACTTCACCAACTAAACCCATAAAACCAGAGAAATTGCCAGCCAGTATATCCTGGATGCCGGCACCGGAAACGTCATTCATTTCGATTAATGTTAATTCTTTCATTGCAATTTTCCTATGTAAAAGAGATAAACTATGTTTTAAATTCTACTTAAACGATAAACGTTTGATTCTGACCAGAGGATAGAAGAGGCTCTATACTTCATCACCACCGAAACAAATATCAAAATAAATTCGTTTAATTTAGATTTCGCTGAAATTATAAGAGGTAAATTTCTTTTTCCAATACAATTATAAAAGATTCATACTTGAATTGTTAATTAATTGAGTCGTGCTTGATAGTTGGTGAAATGCTCTGAACTCTGGAGGTGCAGAGTTCAGAGTGAAATGAGTACTTAATGACAAATATAATTTATTCTTAAGTGCGCAGAACTATTCCTCTTGTAAGACAATTTCAAAAATGGCATGTACCTCTCCATGTTCTACAGGTGTTGCCAGTTTGTAGTAATCCGCAGTAAGAGATATAACCTCTCGCGGACCAATACTGGCATACTTATAACTGCTATAATCGTAGAATTTAATTGCTGCAGTTCCCATTTTAATTATTACTCCGACGTTTTTTGCACCACCTGCAATAGCGCTAATACTGTTAAGTAAGACACCATTAACAGTCGGAGAGTTATCTGTTATAGGGTTGAACCAGTAGATATACGAGGATCCAACTGATTCATCAGGACAAACAATACTAAGGATGATTTCGCGTTGACTGTCAGTTTTCATCCCCGATGCGCCATTTCTCAATACTTTAGCTTCAATTTTAGGTAGTAATACTGTGCTACCTGTCATAGGCGTGACATCACAAGATGTCTGCTTGAACGTGAATGGACCAAAAGCTAAATTAATCTGCAACAGTAAGTATTCACTTTTCTGAATCTGATTTGCAGGTCCTGCCCGGAATGATACGGTTGCGTTATTTCCTGTTTCGTTGGTATCAATTTTATCTGCGGTTTTGATCAACCAGACGGTTATCTGTTCAACATTGCCACTGCTCAACCCCTGTGCAGGTACACTTCCGAATACAGCAGTTACAGGACGTAAGTTCGTTCCGGTGATGGCATCTGAAATCTGAAATCCTATGCCTGATATACCCGTTTCATACACAATTCCAGCCTGTACACCTCTAACCCCAGGTGCTTCTACAAGCCCTGCGGAGCCAATGATGGCGTAAACATCATTTGCGGAGCAGTTTGAAAATTTTTTCATGCTGGCAACGTTTCCGCCAACCTTTTTTACTGCAAGGACGGTTCCTGTCGGCAGGCTGTCGTCTGAAAGAATTTTAACATTTTTGAAGTTAAAGTTTATTTTTTGATCAGTGCCGGTGTAGCTACATGCTGCTATTGCAGACTGATAGCAAAAAAATAATAAGCCAATTAAGAGAACGATTTTTTTCATGCTGTTCCACTGTCCTTAGTTGCGACAAACTGCTGTCGTTTGAGCAATATTTCCGCCTATAGCTTCCAGCTTATAGGTTGCTTTACAGGATTGATTTGCACTTGCTCCCCACCGGGCGTAAACCTCTCCTGAGTCTTTGAGCCCTGACATATAAACCATGCCATTATCGGCAACAATGCTTGCCTGTGCGGTTGGCTGTGCGGTTGATGTGACCGTGGCACCATATGGTACATAGCTTCCAGAAGCCAACTTCATTATCAAGAAAGCGCGATGGCCAATGTTACCTTCAAAGTTAGCACGCGTAACCGCCCCGCGAGTTGGAACGACTTTTAAAGTCGCATTTGGCAACTCCATATTGTCTGCAAGCGTCGTGCTGTCCAGGGTAATACTTGTTCTACGATAAGGGCTCATATAAGGAACAATAGCGTAGCCACGGTAATCGGTTTCGATTGTCGGATCCGTTTCAAGCCGGACGTTGCTCAACCCAGGTGCTTTAACCAATGCGGCAGTATCAGACATTTCCTGACCTAAGGTCACGCCATCGGCATGCACTAAAATCCCACCACTTGCACCATAGCTTAAGAATTGACTATTTTTGCTGTAGCTATAACTGCCATTAACAGAACCAAGAGAACCGCGATAGTTTGTATAGACACCACCATCAGTACTGTCTCTATTGCTATAACCTTGCTGCACGCTCCAGTCCAGACTGTTGTTTTCAAGGGCGACACCACCCACAGAGACATATTGATCTGTTGAACCCGGATTGCTGTTGTTTAACTGATATGTGACATATGAGTTTGGTAGCCATTCACCAATAGGAATAGAAATATTGAGCGAGAAGAGATGATCATCTTCTTTAGCGCGATCAGAATTATTATTTTTCCAGGTATAACGACTGTAGCTGTACCCCAGGTTGTAGTTAATTCTGTTCCAGCCACCATTATACCCAACGCTAAGCGACTTGTTACGACGCTTGTTATCCCAGTAATCCTCAAACAGACCTGTTATCGACAGATTTCCCAGCCCTTCTCCTAGATTTTGGTTAAGAGTGAGGTTTGTTCTATTACGTACAGAACGAGGTGCGTTTATTCCCGAAGAATTATCATATGTATTAAGCACTTCGGAAAGTGTTCTAAATCCTTCTGTCGAATAGCGATAACCTGCTACCGTAATGTTTGTGCCCGTTTCCAGAATGTTTTTACCGTAGCGCAGGCGCCAGGATTGACCTGATGTTTTATCCTCATCCTTCATTTTGGACCATGCTTGGGTAAGATCAGCTGAGAGCGCGCCGAGCCGGCCAAGGTTATGGCCTATACCAAAAGCAAGTGCTTGATATTTCGATGCAGCCTGGATTCCTGAATACAGTGTAGTGTTGCTGAATGCCCCATGGCTGATGGTCGCCTGAGTGAAAGGAGTCTCGTCTGTGCTTTTATCATAAGGACGATACTTACCAGTTGTAATCTCATATTCAGTCTGACCTTCACGCAGCATCAAGGGCAGTGAAGCGAAGGGTACGATAAAGTTTTGCTGTGTACCGTCGGCCTCTTCAACCGTAACGTACAGGTCACCATTGCCCCCGGTCGCATACATATCGGTGATTTCGAAGGCACCTGGCGCGACAAATGCCTGGTAAATTTGGTAACCATTTTGTTTGACTACCACGCGGGCATTCGTTTTCGCGATACCACGGACGATAGGCGCATAGCCACGAAGGCTGTCTGGCAGCATGTCAATATCTGTAGCAAGTTGTATACCAGTAAAAGGTACGCTATCAAAAATGCTGGACAGAGATGAGCTTTCACCCACTACTAACGTGCTTTTTAAAGGAATAATATTGCGTTGCGCATACAGGTATACTGAGTCCCATTTGCCTTCATCGCCGTTCGCTTTACTCCAGCTTCCTAGATTACGTAAACGCCACGCACCTATATTCAGGCCTGACTGGAGATTAAGACTATAGTTTTCGCTCTCGGTTTGAAAATCTTTACTGGCACTAAACTGATAATTAGCAAGTAAGGCATTGATACCGTCATCAAAATCCTCTACAGGAATATAACCTTGGACAACCGTGCTCAAAGCCGCCTGAGGAATAGACACGAAAAGTTGTTGAGTATTAAAGTTGAAATCAGTTTTAAAATCAGAAATAATGTTTGTATTAGTACAACCTGTGCTATCTTCTTTTAACTCAGGAAAAGCTTCAATACGTAATCCATAACTTTTGAGCTTTTGCAGGCTGAAACAGGGTACCAGTGTTTTTTTATCATGGTCCTTATTTCCCTCAATAAAACGAATAGTTGCTGTTTCCTGATAATCATTATTTAACAAAATTTCTACACGATACTCACCGGGAGATTGGGCATCCTTAGTTGAAAATATTGATAAGTCAGGTAATGATGTCGCTTCATTTTGACCAACAGAACTTATGAACGCAGGGTCAAAAAAATCACGCGCCAATGCTTCATTGCAGATACCGACGATGATAGCAGGCATAAGTACGGCAAACTTTGGGGAAATCACTGTACGAATACATTCCCATTTTTTGAACATTGCAGGCATATATTTACCCTGGTCGGTCTAAATACTAAACCATCAAAGAGATGACGTGTGAGGAGAACCCGATCCACCATGCTCAGTGGCGATTTTCCAGGTAATCTGTTTTCCATCAGTACCTGCAGGAAGACTAATCTCCTTCGTTGAGAACGCTTCAATATGTGCAACGTTTTCTTTTATCTCTTTCCCATTGATAACCACAGATTTAAAATAGATAAAAAAAGGAGTTGGGTTTTTAACTGTTAGTTTATTATTTGTTTTGCGCCATTCCATTTTTTTAGCTTCATCATTCATTTTAAAATTCTGTATCGCCTTTGGTCGATAGATAAGGCGCATTCTGTGGCGCACTGCAAGCTGCAGTTTGTTCTCACCTTCAACGCTACTGTCGGTGGGAGGAATAGACATTATATTTAGGTAATAAATGCTATCTCTATCTGTTGGTGCACTACTAATATGTGCATTAGGGAAAATACGCACCGTATTCTTTTGTTTTGCTTCGAGTCGATAAAGTGGTGGCGTTACCATAAAGTAAGAGTTGCTACCTCCCTCGGGTGCCTCTACCCATGATTTCATCAAAAATGGACCGTCATCCTTATTTTCCATTTGTGCGCTAATTTCACGTGAACCCTCGTTAAAAACATAGCGAGTGGCATCGATAACAACACCACTGTTAGCGATACCGCTGATTGAGAGGGTTAGCAGGGAAACCCACCGACATATCGACTTACGCATAATTCAATCCTTGAATATAATGAAACGGAGCCTGCTTAACGCAGGCTCCGTAAAATATTAGTAAGTGATAGTAAAGGTTGCGACGCCTTTAACATCACCTGCAGTTACGGTTTCTGCAGTTTTAACATATGCTGCTTTATAGGTCAGTAATGCAGGTGCACCAGTGTAAGCAACGGTTTTAACAGTAGAACCGTCAAACTTAACGCGGGTAGAATCGCTGTTAATCAGTGCGATACCAGTGTTGCCTGCAGGATTAGCAGCCTGGTTGCTCAGCACATCAGCCATACCAGAAACGTAATCACCGCTCACATTCACATTCAGGTTACCAGTGAAATCCTTACCATCTTTTTTACAGTCGGCTACTTTATAAGTCACATCTTTTGCAGATGCAGTAGATGGGGTATTAATAGCCATCGTGTTTAACACTGATGCTTTAATATCATCCAGAACAACAGTGCCACCAGTGATAGCGCCGAATGGAGTAACGTTACAAGATTCATCGCTATCAGATACAGTACCGTGAATGACCAGTTGTGCGGTGTTGCTAGCGAAAGCCTGAGCACTCAGTACAGCTGTTGCAGCCACCAGAACAGCGATAATATTTTTTTTCATTTTCTTCATCCATATTAAAAGTAATAACTATTCCTATAGTGAATTGAGTGCATACAAAATCTTATGCGGCTCTATTCTTTTACCTCTTTACAATTTTTATTGCACGACGACAACGGTTTTGGTGTCGCTGATTTACCACGCAATAAATAGATAATGCTGTCGTAATGAGGCGTGAGGTAATCTATTGGCTTTTAGCATTTTGTGCATGTGAATTTTGTTGAATTTAATATCACTGTATTTTTGGGAGGTGTTTGATAGTGTTTTTTGTTGTGCAAAGCTTCTTTTTAGATGTTTGGTGAATGCGTTTTACGGAAATTATTTATTTTGTTTATGCGTTTAAGTGATCAATGCGTTGCATTTTAATTGTTTGTCCGTCGGATGGTTTGCGGTTGTTATGCATAAGGTTTTCGCTATTTTATCATTGTGGCTGAATTTTGAATGATGATTGGCGTAAAAAACCGCTAATCAAATTATCCATTTCTAATGCTGGGGAACCTGAAGGATTTACATGTTTCACTTATTTGTTCAGTTTAACCGTGAGTTCAATGCTCTTTAACCTGCCAGGATGTTTTAAGTATGAATTTATTATAAATTAAGATTTAATTGAAGTGTTTATGTTATCCTGATTCAGTTTTTGAACATCATCAAGGTGCTTCCTTATATATCTTGTCCTATGCTAAGATTCACAATGATATCAATTACTATATCTTATGAAGCGCTGTTTCATGCGTGATTTAGATAAATTGATGTGCTATGCAACTCGGGATAAGTTGCTATGTATAATCCTTTGAACGTACAGGGAAGGCCTTCAAACTATGGTATTTAATTTATTTATAATTAACGATGAAGTTATTTTTGATGCGAATTCTTATGAGCTTAAATCGCTCAAGAATGTTGGGGAGGTCATTATCCTTAATGTTCCAACCTCCCGTTGTTTACACCTTCTAATTGAAAAAAAAGACGAAGTTGTTTCACGGGATAACTTTATGGAGCAAGTCTGGCAGGCTAAAGGCGTAGTTGTATCTCAAAATACGTTCTATCAAAATATTTCTTTGTTAAGAAAATCGTTAAAAAATATAGGGTTAACAGAAGATATCATTGTGACGGTTCGTCGAAAGGGTTTTATTCTGGCGGCTGATACACGCATTCAACCGCTAGAAAATGAAAAGGTCACACTGCGCGACGATTCTTTATGTCATGGGGTTGCCGTGACTTCACAGCTTATAGTAACAGACTCTCCCCACGCCAGTTCCTCTGAAACAGCCAAGACGCCTTTAGGTAATCAAACAAAGTTACCAAAATGGCTGATACTGCTTCTCATTATTTTCACTGTTCTTGAGATTACATCATTCATTATCAATTGGTTAGGCGGGTAAGGTTTACATTTCTCGTGCTGGAATATCTTGAGGACTAAGGCGTGGCTTGCCTGGCTCTGCTGAAAGCAGGCAAGTTTGTTTAATACTGTTTCAACCCCAAATCCAGCGGCGTCTTACTCGGCTCTCCACCAATCTCACGCGCCAGCTTCGGCACCATATAACCGGAAACGAGCGTCAGTAATTCACGCATGATCGCGCGAGCTTCCTCATCGTGGACCATAAAATGGGCCGCCCCCTGAACTTTATCCAGAACATGAATGTAGTAAGGCATCACCCCCGCATCAAACAGGGCATTGCTCAGGTCAGCTAACGTCGCGGCATTATCATTCACGCCACGTAACAAAACGCTTTGGTTGAGCAGGGTCACGCCTGCCCGACGCAGTCGGAACATTGCCTCCCGGAAGATGTCGTCTATTTCGTTGGCATGATTAATATGATTCACCAGCAGAATTTGCAGTGAAGATCGCGCCAGCCGCGAAATAAGCTCTTCAGTAATACGCGCCGGAATCACAATCGGCAAACGGCTATGAATACGCAACCGCTTAATATGCGGGATCGTTTCCAGTTGGGTGATCAGCCAGTCCAGTTCATGATCTTTCGCCATCAGCGGATCGCCGCCTGAGAAGATAATCTCATCCAGCTCTGGATGGGCGGCAATATAGTCGAGCGCTGCCTGCCAGTTACGCTTGTTTCCCTGATTATCGGCATAGGGGAAGTGACGACGGAAGCAATAACGGCAATTTACCGCACAACCACCCTTTACCAGCAGCAGCGCGCGGTTGCGGTACTTGTGCAGTAAACCGGGCACCACACTGTTCTGTTCTTCAAGGGGATCGGTGCTAAATCCGGGCGCAGTGACAAACTCATCCTGTGAGGTAAGTACCTGTTTCAGTAGCGGATCGTCAGGGTTGCCTTTCTCCATGCGTGCAACAAATGCGCGCGGCACACGCAGGGCAAACAGGCGTTTAGCGTCACGGCCCGTGAGGAGTTTTTCATCAGCGTCGAGATTTAACAGACGCAGCAGTTCATCAGGACTGGTGATTACATCGGCAAGTTGCAATAACCAATCTTCTCTGGATGGGGTGTTTAGGGTTACAATATGCGCCATTTTGTGGCTAAGCTACCAGTTAACAATTTCAGAGGGCCTTATGGCGACTTACTATAGCAACGATTTTCGTGCCGGTCTTAAAATCATGATGGATGGCGAACCGTACGCGGTTGAAGCCAGTGAATTCGTGAAACCAGGTAAAGGCCAGGCTTTTGCACGCGTTAAGCTGCGCCGCCTGCTGACCGGTACCCGTGTTGAGAAAACCTTCAAATCCACCGATTCCGCTGAAGGCGCAGACGTTGTCGACATGAACCTGACTTACCTCTACAACGACGGTGAGTTCTACCATTTCATGAACAACTCTACTTTCGAGCAGCTTTCAGCTGATGAGAAAGCGGTTGGTGAAAGCGCTAAATGGCTGCTGGATCAGGCCGAGTGCATCGTGACCCTGTGGAACGGTCAGCCTATCACCGTAACCCCACCTAACTTCGTTGAGCTGGAAATCGTTGAAACCGATCCAGGTCTGAAGGGTGATACCGCAGGTACTGGCGGTAAGCCAGCTAAGCTCTCTACCGGCGCAGTAGTTAAAGTTCCGCTGTTCGTTCAGACCGGCGAAGTCATCAAAGTGGATACCCGCTCTGGTGAATACGTTTCTCGCGTGAAGTAACCCACCGCAGAATAGAAGGCGCGGCGGTGAGCTGCGCCTTTGCAATACCCTTTCTCAAGGGTCCCGCCATCCTTTCCTGTTTTCCTAAAAATGCTTTCTTTTCCGTCACTAGCCGGGATCCTGGCTATGCTTATGTGGCTATACACCTATAAATTTGGCTAAAAAGGAAGAACCTATGTTTAAGAAAACAATTGCAGCGATCTTTTCTGTCATCGTCCTTTCTTCAGTGCTGACGGCTTGTAATACCACCCGTGGCGTTGGCGAGGATATCTCCGACGGCGGAAGCGCGATCTCCGGCGCGGCGACCAAAGCGCAGAATTAGTAGCAACGATGGGCGGTACGGGACTGAATCAGTCGCCGTACCCTCAGTTTACTGATTCAGACCGAGTCAGAAACGGCGAGTAACGCGTATCCATATGCAGCTTCATGCGGATATTGCGCTTGTAGGTATAGACCGTTTTTCCGTGAATACTCAGTTTACTGGCAATCAGCTGATTGCTGGCTCCTTCCATCCACAGTGATAACACTTTCTCTTCCTGACGTGTCAATAATGGTGCCACGCTGTGTGCGGGTTCGCAGGTTGCCTGGAATATTAATGCCTCATTTATCACCTGCGCGAGTTCTTCCAGTGGCGCGTTTTTAAACAACGAAGCCCAGATGGGGAATTTATCCCTTAGCGCTGATAGCTCGGGCATTTCAGCAGAGTGCAGTGAGATAAAAGGCACGTTTTCACTGGCGCTGACCAGAGAGGTGATCTGTGCAATATGCTGCATTTCTGACTTAAAACCCTGCAAATCGGCGATCACCAGTGCGGGTTTCCATTGCAGGATATGTTCCCTGGCAAGGTAGAGATTATTGAGGCCTGTCACCCGTAAAGAGCATGGGAACAGCCCAGAGTGATTGAGCCATGCTTCTAAACCCATCCGGGTGTAATAACATCGATCAATCAAAAGAATTTTGAACATATTGTTTTCACAGTCGACAAAGGGTGAGCATTTCCTGCTTTCAGGAAGCATCCCATAATAAGGAAGTCGGATGAGTTATAAATGCCTGAACTTCGCTGCTATCTGCACCTATTTCTTGCTTTAAATCGGCCAAATTTGACTTAAAAGAAACTCGTTGAAAAAACACTTCATGCTATCCACAATGTGAAGTCACCCGCCTTACAGGACGACCCGTAAGCGCTTCTCTCATCGGGGACGGCCCCAGACTGTTGTTTACGTTAGGAGCTACTATGTCCTGGATTATTCTTTTGATCGCCGGTTTACTCGAAGTGGTGTGGGCCATCGGCCTTAAATACACCCACGGATTTACCCGTTTGACCCCAAGCATCATCACCGTTTCGGCAATGATCGTCAGTATTGTGCTGCTCTCCTGGGCAATGCGGACGCTGCCGGTGGGCACCGCTTATGCGGTATGGACGGGGATTGGTGCGGTCGGTGCGGCCATCACTGGCATGTTATTGCTGGGTGAGTCGGCGAGCCTGGCGCGCATTGCCAGCCTCGCCCTGATTGTCGCCGGGATTATCGGGCTAAAGCTCAGCACCCCTTAGTGGGGCTGCTCAACCCAGATGAACTTGCTGATATCAAACCCCTGACGGGTCGCGGTATTCAATAGCTGTTGTTTGACGTCATCGGAAATGGTCGGTGTGCGGGAGAGGATCCACAGATAGTCACGATCCGGCCCGCACACCAGCGCGTGTCGATAGTTGCTGTCCAGTGCGATCACGTTATACCCGCCATAGAACGGGCCAAAGAAAGAGACTTTTAAGGCTGCGACATTCGGGCTGCCCGTAAAGTACGCTTTCCCTGTGACTTTTTGCCACATTCTACGCTCCGGGTTATAGCCCCGGTTGATGACCTGAATCCCCCCGTCGCTCATTGGGCTATAGTTTGCCGTCACCTTCTGTAATCCGCGCTCAAAGCGATGGTCAAAGCGTGCGATTTCATACCAGCTTCCAAGGAATTTCTGGGCTTCAAATGGGGTGACGACAGTTACGCCAGGAGGGGGCGTCGGAGAGCTACAGGCAACAACCAGAAACGCAGCGGCAACGGCGGCGATAACAGGCAAGATGCGCATAGGAATTTCCTTACAAGATTTTTGTTAAGTGTAGAACCTGTCAGGAATTTTGCTCTCCCGCCGATGGGCAGGAGAGCGGGGGGATATTACATAAAGACAACCGCTACCAGCGTGACAACGCTCAGAATGGCAGCCAGACCGTAGAACACCCATTTACCGTTAGGAACGTGGATTTTCAGGTCATGCATCGCGTGATGCATACGGTGCAGCCCACACCACAGCGGCAGTACAATCATCAGGAAGATAAATGCCCGGCCGATAATGCTGTGGGCGAAAGCCAGTACCCGCTCATAGCTCAGCGCATCGTCAGGATACAGACCCAGCGGGAGCATAATGCCGACCAGCAGAATAATGACGGGTGCGATGATGGCGCACCACATGCCGCCTGCGCCAAAGAGCCCCCAGAAAACCGGTTCGTCAGAACGTTTTGGATTTGGATTAATCACAGTGGTCTCCTTACCAGAACAAGGCTACGCCAAGAATGACCACGGTTACGACCGCAGTTACCGCCCAGAGTCCTTTAATAATCGGCTCTGGCCCCAGTTTTTCGCCTTTCACGATAATATTTGCCGCTTTTGGTGCCAGCTCAAACCACGTCTTCGTGTGCAGCAGCGCTGCCGCCAGTACGATGATATTCAGGAGCACCACCACCGGATTTTGCAGAAACCCGACGAAACTGGTCCAGGTTTCCGGGCCGTGTTTGAGTGCAAACAGACCATACATTAGTTCGATACTGAACCATACCGCCGGTACCGCCGTGCCTTCACGCAGCATATAGAAGCGATAAAACGGCAGATTTTTCCACCAGGTGGATGGCATCGGCCGGACATAGGCTTTGCGTTTAGTCGTCATCATGCACTCCTTAGCGTGGTTTCAGGGTGGCAATAAGAAAGTCTTTCGAACTTTCTACTTTACCCTGTTGGATCGCGGCGGCCGGATCGACGTGCTTTGGACACACTTCTGAACAGTAGCCGACGAAGGTACAGGTCCAGACGCCGTTCTGGCCGTTAAGCTGTGCCATACGCTCTTTCTTACCGCGATCGCGACTGTCTTCGTTATAACGATGCGCCAGGGTAATCGCCGCAGGTCCGATAAATTCCGGATTCAGACCAAACTGCGGGCAGGCGGAATAGCACAGACCACAGTTGATGCAGCCGGAGAACTGGTGATACTTGGCCATCTGCGCCGGAGTCTGCGTGTTTGGCCCCTGATCTGGCGTGCGCGGGTTACCAATAATGTACGGCTTAATGGCTTCCAGGCTTTCGATGAAGTGGGTCATGTCGACCACCAGATCGCGCTCAATCGGGAAATTGGCCAGGGCTTCGATCTTCATCCCTTTCGGGTACTCGCGCAGGAAGGTTTTGCAGGCCAGCTTAGGCACTTTGTTGACCATCATGCCGCAGGAACCGCAAATTGCCATTCGGCAAGACCAGCGGTAGCTCAGGTCCGGCGCCAGATTGTCTTTGATATAGCCCAGCGCATCCAGCAGGGAGGTTTGCTCATCATAAGGCACGTCATAGAACATGCTGTGCGGTGCGCTATCGACTTCCGGGTTGTAGCGCACCACTTCCACTTTCAGGTTTTGCATCTCAGCCATGGGTCGTCTCCTTCTTCTCGGCGGCTTCCGCTTCTGCACCATAAACGCGTTTAGCCGGTGCCAGCGTGGTGATTTTCACGTCGCTATAGTCCAGGCGAGTGGCACCATCCGCGTCGCGATACGCGAGGGTATGCTTGAGGAAGTTGACATCATCGCGCTCCGTGCAGCCTTCATCCAGACGCTGATGCGCGCCGCGCGACTCTTTGCGCGCCAGGGCGGAGTGCGCCATACATTCGGCCACGTTCAAACCATGGCCCAGCTCAATGGTGTAAAGCAGGTCGGTATTGAACACGCTGGAGGTGTCGGTTATGCGTACGCGTTTGAACCGCTCCTGCAGCTCGGCCAGCTTATCGACGGTTTTCTGCATCAGCTCCGGCGTACGGTAAATCCCGCAACCTTCTTCCATGGAAAGCCCCATCTCGTCGCGGATCGCCGACCACTTCTCATTGCCTTCCTGATTGACCAGCTTTTTCAGGCGCTGTTCAACGTCGGCAACCTGCGCATCCAGCGCGGCACTGTTGGCTGTACCGGCGGTCGCGGCGCGTGCTATGGCTTGTTCACCTGCCAGACGACCAAACACCACCAGCTCAGCCAGCGAGTTTGAGCCCAGGCGGTTCGCGCCATGCAGGCCGACGGAAGAGCATTCACCCACCGCAAATAGCCCTTTAATGCGGGTTTCACACTGCTGATCGGTTTCGATCCCGCCCATGGTGTAGTGTGCGGTTGGACGCACAGGGATCGGTTCTTTTACCGGATCCACGCCGACATAGGCTTTGGACAGTTCGCAGATAAACGGCAGGCGTTCCAGCAGTTTCTTTTCACCCAGATGACGCAGGTCGAGATAGACCACATCGCCGCGTGGGGTAGGGACGGTATTGCCTTTACGCCACTCATGCCAGAAGGCCTGAGACACTTTGTCGCGCGGGCCAAGTTCCATGTATTTATTTTTCGGCTCACCCAGCGGCGTTTCCGGACCCATGCCGTAATCCTGCAGATAGCGATAGCCATCTTTATTGACCAGAATACCGCCTTCACCACGGCAGCCTTCGGTCATCAGGATCCCGGAACCCGGCAGACCGGTCGGGTGATACTGGACAAACTCCATGTCGCGCAGCGGAATACCGTGCTGCAACGCCATACCCATACCGTCGCCGGTGACGATACCGCCGTTGGTGTTATAGCGGTACACGCGTCCGGCACCGCCCGTGGCCATCACCACCGCGTTAGCGCGGATCTGGATCAGCGTGCCTTCCATCATATTCATCGCGACCAGACCGCGTGCCTGGCCATCATCCACCAGGATATCCAGTACGAAGTGCTCGTCGAAGCGTTGGATTTGCGGGAACTGCAGAGAGGTCTGGAACAGAGTATGGAGCATGTGGAAGCCGGTTTTATCGGCTGCAAACCAGGTGCGCTCAATCTTCATGCCGCCGAAACGACGCACGTTCACGCTGCCGTCTTCACGGCGGCTCCACGGGCAACCCCACTGCTCCAGCTGGGTCATTTCCGTCGGGCAATGATGGACGAAATAATCAACGACATCCTGTTCGCATAGCCAGTCACCGCCGGCGACGGTGTCGTGAAAGTGGTAATCAAAGCTGTCATGATCCTGCGCAACGGCAGCGGACCCCCCTTCAGCGGCAACCGTATGGCTGCGCATTGGATAGACTTTTGAAATCAGGGCGATTTTAGCGTTTGGATTAGCCTGAGCTGCAGCAATTGCTGCGCGTAATCCCGCTCCGCCAGCGCCAATTATGGCAAGATCGGCTTGAAAGGTTTGCACGACATTCCTCCAGATTTTTGATATTTCGCATCGCAACTCTCCAAAGGACGTTCACAGCCCGGGAGGCCAAATGCGAAAGCGGTTCCACTGCTCCTTTATGGGTAACGCAGTATAGCCGCAGGAAGCTTAGGGAAATTTGACGTGTTCGATTTTTTTGCGGTTATTTGGTGGGGATTATCATCACAATTGATGAATTGCCTTGTGAAATTATCAGAGGTTATAAAAGCCTCCAAATTACCTGCGCAAAATTTGTCTCTGTCGGGGGTTACGCGTAGACTTCGTCCCCTTGTCTGAAATCGGAGAAATTCACATGAGCGAAACGGCCACCTGGCAGCCGAGCGCATCCATCCCCAATCTGTTAAAACGCGCAGCAATTATGGCGGAAATTCGCCGCTTTTTTGCCGATCGCGGTGTGCTGGAGGTGGAAACGCCCTGCATGAGTCAGGCGACGGTAACAGACATTCATCTGTTCCCGTTTGAAACCCGTTTTGTCGGCCCTGGTCACTCCCAGGGGATGAATCTCTACCTGATGACCAGCCCGGAATACCACATGAAGCGCCTGCTGGCCGCGGGCTGTGGCCCGGTTTACCAGCTGTGCCGAAGCTTTCGCAATGAAGAGATGGGTCGCCACCATAACCCGGAATTCACCATGCTGGAGTGGTATCGCCCGCACTATGATATGTACCGCCTGATGAATGAGGTGGACGATCTGCTGCAGCAGGTACTCGAGTGCCAGGGAGCCGAAACGCTCTCATACCAGCAGGTTTTCCAGCGTCATCTGGAAATTGATCCACTCTCTGCGGACAAAACCCAGCTGCGCGAAGCGGCGGCAAAGCTGGATCTCAGCAATATTGCCGACACCGAAGAAGATCGCGATACCTTGCTGCAGCTGCTGTTTGCGATGGGCGTCGAGCCGCAGATTGGCAAAGACCGCCCGACCTTTGTCTACCACTTCCCGGCAAGCCAGGCATCGCTGGCACAGATCAGCACGGAAGACCATCGTGTGGCAGAGCGCTTCGAGGTTTACTTTAAGGGTATTGAACTGGCGAATGGGTTCCACGAGCTGACCGATGCCCGCGAACAGCAGCAGCGTTTTGAGCAGGATAACCGCAAGCGCGCTGCCCGCGGCCTGCCGCAGCAACCCATTGACCACAATCTGCTGGCGGCGTTAAAAGCCGGCCTGCCAGATTGTTCCGGCGTGGCGCTGGGGGTTGACCGTCTGGTGATGCTGGCGCTGGGTGCTGAACAGCTGGGCGATGTGATCGCGTTTACCGTCGATCGCGCCTGATGTGATTGTGCACCCTCTCCCGGTGGGAGAGGGTTTGGGTGAGGGCACCAGAGTGCACCTCACCTGACTTATAAACTTCCTGCCGGGCGTTTCTTCGCCGCTGACGTCAGCGTTCTTCCCGTCTTACGCCCATCCAGAGTTTCCAGACGCATCTGGAAAGGAGGGAATGGCAGATCGATACCGTGTTCACGGAAGCCCGCCAGGATCAGCTGGTGGATTTCATGGCGCAACGGCATGCGATGGCCCATTTCGGCCGCATAAATACGCAGTTCGAAAATCTGGATCCCCTGCTGGAGATCAACCAGGAACACTTCCGGTTCTGGGATGTTGATCACCAGCGAGCAACGCTCGGCCGCCGTGTACAGGATTTGTGTCACTTCCTCGCTGTTGGCATCAGACGGCGCGGGCACCGTTAACACCACACGCGTGACGGAGTCCGACAGCGACCAGTTAATAAACTGCTCGGTAATAAACGCCTTGTTGGGGACGATGATCTCTTTACGGTCCCAGTCGCTGATGGTGGTCGCTCGGGTGTTAATTTTGGTGACGCTCCCGGTCAGATCGCGGATCGTCACGGTATCGCCAATACGAATCGGTTTTTCAAACAGGATGATCAGGCCAGAGATAAAGTTGGCGAAAATCTCCTGCAGACCAAAACCGAGTCCGACACCGAGAGCAGCAACCAGCCACTGTAATTTCGACCACTCAATACCAATCATCGAGAAGCCCACTAGCCCGCCAAGCAGCAGCAGCAGGTATTTGGTAATCGTGGTAATGGCGTACCCGGTACCTGGCGTTAAGTCCAGATGCTGCAATACCGCCAGCTCCAGCAGCGCCGGGAAGTTACGGATCAGCTGAGTGGTGATGATGAACACCAGAATTGCAATCAGCACCGCCCCGAGCGTGATCGGCTCCAGGCTCTCTACACCCTGCACGGTCGAGGTCACGTCCCAGAGGGTGATATTTTCCAGGAAACCAAACGCCGAATGAATTTCAGACCACAGCACAATCACCGACAGCAGGGCGATCAGCATCAGAATTGAGCGAACCAGGCGCAGAGACTGGGTACTGATGGCATCCAGATCCAGCTCGGTATCATCAACATCCACCATGCCTTCGGTGCTGAGTGAATGCGGAGGCTCTTCCTCACCGCGCGCACGCTGCGCGAGAATTTCTGCCCGGCGGTTTTTCGCCCGATCGAAGGCCAGCCGACGACGCTGAATCAGCATCCAGCGCCGGATAACGTGGTACACCACCAGCAGCAGGAACCAGATCGCTACCGAGGTTTCGAGTCGTGCCAGCAGTGCCTGGGCGGTAGCCAGATACCCAACTGCCGCCGCCAGAATCGCCGCCAGCGGGGCACTCAGCAGTAGATTCCACAGCATATGGTTGACCATGTTATCGCCGCTGCCCTCTTTATCGAGGTACAGCGGGATCCCGGCTTTTTTCAGGCTCAGGGTCACTACCGCCAGCGCACCGCAAATCAACATAAAGCACAGGCGACCGAGCGAGCCGGAAAACTCCCGATCGTTCAGGTTATCAAACATGATCAGCGCCATGATCAGCGGCACGATAAGCCCGATGCTCATCAGGTAGTAGCGCATCGCCCGCGCCACGCGGTTACGCGGCCAGCCGAAGTGGGCCACAAACAGGCCGTTCGGTCGGGCAAAGGTGGCGCAGATCATCACCACCCACAGCAGCGGCACGGTGGCTGTCACACCCGCGCCAATAGCGACCGCCAGCGGATAAGGCCAGGCTTCACGCAGCCCGTAGCCCAGCGTCATCCACAGTACCGGCAGCGGCGAGGCCACCAGAATGGACCAGAACACCGTGCGCAGCGTGAGCCAGAAATGGTCCTGGGTCACTTTGCCCACCCGGGCGCTCGAGCGGTCGAGGAAGCGGGTGAAATGCCTGCGCGAGTAGATGCTAAACCCAACCAGGATCAGTGCCCCCAGCAGCGGAAAAATGGTCTCTTTGTTGGTGAGCATCATCACGCTGGCCTTGCCTAACTGGCTGAAGGTATCCAGCGAAATCAAGCGGCGCAGATCCTGCACAATATCAATCGGCCAGGAGAAAGAAACCGGGCGCACGTCAGAGGTCCAGAACAGATAGCGGTGAGTGGCCTCATTGACCTCTTTTAAGGCGTCTTCCAACTGGCTGTTGGAGACTTTCAGTTTGGTCAGTTCGAGCAGTAAGGTATCGCCACCCTGCAACAGCGAATTGAGCAATTCACGCTGGGTACGCAGTTGGGCTTCCAGAATGCGGTTTTGCTCAGCGGTCAGCGCTTTACCGTCCGGCTGGTGGATCTGACGCAGTTGCGGCTGCTTGTTCAGCAGATCTTCAAAGCGCAGACGTTGCACGCGCAGCTGCGCCATTTCGGTATCGAGCTGCTGCGGCTTTGGCATCTCGGGCAGGCGTGCCACCTGGGCGCGCAAGGCTTCGCCAAGCAGATTGGACGATCCCAGCCACTGTGACTGCTCGCGCAGGGTATTCAGCGCCTGGCGGACCTGCAGAGTTTGATTGGTGGCCTGTCGCTGCTGAGACGCCACCAGATCCATGCGCTGTGCCTGCTGGTTGAGCGCGGCAGAGAGTTCACGGTTGATCTTGAACTGGTCGACGATACCGGCAGGTAAGTTCTCGCTGTTTTCAGCCAGCAGTTCGGTGCTTTCCAGCGCCTTTTCGGCTTCGCGCTGGCGCTGGCTGTTGAGTTGATTGCGCAGGGCCTGCAAATACGCATCCAGCTGCTCGCCCTGTTTCTTCGCCAGCTCAGAGCGCATGCGCGCCAGCTCCTGGCGATTGTTGGCCGACAGTTGCGCCAGCTCCAGCTCATCGACCAGCGCTTTCAGCCTGGCGGATTCTGCCTGCATACCGAGATTTTGCGCCTGGTTGAGCGAGGTATTGCCGGTTTGTGCTCCGGCGCGGCGCTCAACGTCATTCAACTGGCGGCGAGCATCGGTTTGCTGTTGGGGAAGCTGGTTCAGTGAGTCGGCGATTTCGCGGGCACGCTCCTGTTCCTGCTGGGCCTGGCGGGTTTTTTCCAGCAGTTGGCTGCTGACCTGCAGGATCTCCTGATTGAGCGTGTCAGAGTTCATGCCCGCAGGCACCTGACGCGGTTCTTCACGCAGATCGTTGAGCTGCGCGCGCAGGGTTTGCGAAAGTTTGGGGAAATTATCGATGACCTGCTGATACTGCGTAGCACGCTCGAGGGAGCCTTTACGCTCCTCAAGGGCGTTCAACGCAGCCTGGAGCACCTCTACGGTTTCGGGCTGGGCGGGTTTTGCCGCCTTTGCCTGCTCCAGTTCTTGCGAGATTTGTTTTGCGTTGGGGGCGGTCGCTGCGTACGCCCCCGTACTGAGGCACCAGGCCATCAGTAAAGTGATAATCAGGCGCACGTCAGTAACCCTTTTAGTTAGCCTTGGTCTTTTTTGTCGTCAACCAGCGGACTGGCGTCGAGTTCGGCGGCAATCTCTTCTGCCGGCAGCGGGGCGGGCTCTGCATCCACGTTTACGAACGGTTCCGTCGATACCGCCAGCGGTTGGCCAAGTTTGGTCACCGACAGGCTTTCAAGTTGCTCAACCAGCTGCACTTTACCCGGCGCAAACAGGTTGATAACGGTCGAACCCAGCTTGAAGCGGCCCATTTCCTGACCTTTCAGCAGGGCGACAGATCCGTCGCTCTCGCCCGCAGGCCAGGTCCAGCGTTTGATCACGCCTTCGCGCGGCGGAGTAATGGTGCCTGCCCAAACCGTTTCAATGCTGCCCACGATGGTTGCACCGACCAGAATCTGCGCCATCGGGCCAAACTCGGTATCAAACAGACAGATCACGCGCTCGTTACGTGCGAACAGGTTCGGGACGTTCTGCGCAGTCAGGTGGTTTACCGAGAACAGATCGCCCGGCACGTAGATCATTTCGCGCAGAATGCCGTTGCACGGCATGTGCACGCGGTGGTAGTCGCGCGGTGACAGGTAGGTGGTGGCAAACGAGCCGTTGCGGAACAGGTCTGCCATCAGGTAGTTACCTGCCAGCAGGGCTTCCAGGCTGTAGTTATGACCCTTGGCCTGCAAAATTTTGTCGTCTTCGATGTTACCCAACTGGCTGATGACGCCATCGGCAGGCATAACCAGCACGTTCGGGTCGGTATCCAGCGGGCGCACTTCATCGCGCAGTGGACGGACGAAGAAATCATTGAAAGTGCGGTAGCTGGCGGTATCCGGCTTCTGCGCTTCTTTCATGTCGACCTTGTAGTACTTCACGAACAGGTCGATAACCAACTTTGTCAGCCAGCCTGCTCGTTTGCTCGCGCCCCAGCCCGCCAGGCGAGTGAGCCACAGTTTTGGCAGAATGTATTGAAGCGAAAGTTTAAATGAGTTTAACAAGGTAGCCTCCAGGCCATTGTTTTGTCGTTCCTGATCCGGCGTTGAGCAGCCGGAATCTGAAAAAGGGGACGATTTTAGCGACGCTTAGCTTAGTTGTCAGTTGTCAGAATCAGAAAAGTTTTTACGCGTCTTTACGTCTTCCATGCTTTCGAGAATGCGGTGATAGTTCTCAAAGCGGGTATCCGCAATTTCACCCTTCTGAACCGCTTCGCGAATGGCGCAGCCTGGGTCGTTATCATGTTTACAGTCGCGGTATTTGCAAGCGCCTAAATACTCATGGAATTCGACAAATCCGTTAAAGATTTGTTCCGGCTCCAGGTGCCAAAGACCAAATTCGCGCACGCCGGGGGAGTCGATCACATCGCCGCCGTGGGGGAAATGGTACAAACGAGAGGCGGTAGTGGTGTGCTGACCCAGACCGGAGTTATCAGAAACTTCGTTGGTCAGGATTTCTTGCTGAAGCCCAAGGAGATTATTCAGCAGGCTGGATTTACCTACGCCGGATTGTCCTGCAAAGATGCTGATACGGTCGGTGAGCGCCTCTTCGAGCGGCTGCAGGCCATCTTTCTTATGGCTGGATACCATTAATACGCGATAACCAATCTTGCGATAGATATCCATTTGCTCGTTCACAAAGGCCATGCCGTCATCATCCAGCAGGTCGATTTTGTTGAGGACAATCAGCGGCTCGACGTCCAGTGTTTCGCAGGCGACAAGATAACGGTCGATAATATTGAGCGAAAGTTCCGGTAAAATCGCGGAAACGATGATGATCTGGTTGATATTGGCGGCGATTGGCTTGACGCCATCATAGAAGTCCGGGCGTGTCAGAACGGAAGTGCGTTCGTGGACGGCTTCAACGATCCCTTTGACTTTTACGCCTTCGGCGGCGGCTTTACCCGGACGCCATACGACGCGGTCGCCGGTCACCAGCGAGCGGATAGTGCGGCGAATATTGCAGCGGTGAACACCACCATCCGCGGCCTCCACGTCGGCATGCATACCGAAACGGCTAATCACGACGCCCTCAGTGGCTTCGCCAAACAGGTTGTCGTCGTAATCGGGTTTCTCCCTGGTGGTTTTAAGACGGCGCTCGTGGTTAGCGTTAACGCGGCGCTGTTGACCTTTGGAGAGTTTATTTTTACTCAATCGGGCTGGCTCCTGGTCGCCCATATCGGGCAAAACCTCTATGATACACACTAATTAATACTAGTTAACCTGCCACGGCCGGTTAAGCGAGAAGGGTGGAAAATAACATGAGCACAGATGAAAACAACCTGATTTGGATCGATCTGGAGATGACCGGACTGGATCCCGAGCGCGATCGCATTATTGAGATCGCCACGCTGGTCACCGACGCCAACCTGAACATCCTGGCAGAAGGGCCGACGATTGCCGTTCACCAGTCTGACGAGCAGCTGGGGCTGATGGATGAATGGAACGTGCGAACCCATACCGGCAGCGGGCTGGTGGAGCGCGTCAAAGTCAGTACTCAGGGCGATCGTGAAGCCGAACTCGCCACGCTGGAATTCCTGAAAAAATGGGTACCGCAGGGCAAATCGCCTATCTGTGGTAACAGCATCGGCCAGGATCGTCGTTTCCTGTTTAAGTACATGCCCGAGCTGGAGTCGTACTTCCACTATCGCTATCTCGACGTAAGCACCCTGAAAGAGTTGGCGCGCCGCTGGAAGCCAGAGATGCTGGACGGCCTCAAAAAGCAGGGCACGCACCAGGCCATGGATGATATTCGTGAGTCGGTGGCGGAACTGGCTTACTACCGTGAACACTTTATCAAGTTATAAGAAAAGTGCCCGGCAGCATGCTGTCTGCCGGAGTATTGGGTTGAAATCGGTGTAAAAATGCACGATGTGATCAATATTCAAGCGATTGAGTTAAATTTCTAAAAAATCGCTTTCGGGGGGGTTGCAGCAGGTCGAATATCTCGTATAATGCGCCTCCCGTAACGACAGAGAATTACACGTTACGACAGCACAGATTTTTGCGGGAATAGCTCAGTTGGTAGAGCACGACCTTGCCAAGGTCGGGGTCGCGAGTTCGAGTCTCGTTTCCCGCTCCAAATTTGAATATGCTAAGCAGTAAGACCACCCAAGCGGGAATAGCTCAGTTGGTAGAGCACGACCTTGCCAAGGTCGGGGTCGCGAGTTCGAGTCTCGTTTCCCGCTCCAAAATTTGAAAGGTATCGCAAGATACGCACCACCCAAGCGGGAATAGCTCAGTTGGTAGAGCACGACCTTGCCAAGGTCGGGGTCGCGAGTTCGAGTCTCGTTTCCCGCTCCAAATTTTTTCTCCCCCAAACAGATATCCACAGCGGAAAGCCTCGCTGGGGACGAATTATTTCATTTCTGACAAACTCTTTTTAACAGACTTATCCACAGACTTGCATCTGCCCTTGCTATGTTTAAAAACTTCGCACGATCAATAGTATCCGCGCAAATCACTGAAAAATAACAAGTAAATTTGATTTAAAATTGTTAAGTGGATCACTTGACCTTCCGCCCAGGCGTGATGTCTCCTGCCTCTGTAATTTTATTCACAGCCTGTGGACATATCATGCGTCCCGTGGAAGGCCTTTTTCGATGACGCGCACCAGCCTGTTTTTCTGAGGTAATTGTACGTCCACCGCGCAGGCGTTTCGTTTCTCCATCTGCTGCGCAATCGCCCATTCTATATGTTCATCAAGAAGTGGGTGCTCACCTCGGCGACTTTCCAGCGCCTGCAAATTGACTTCATCCCAGGGCGCATTTCCCAGCGCAACGGCAATATTACGCAGCCAGCGCAGGTGCCCAATGCGCCGAATCGCCGATCCCTCTGTCACTTTCAGGAACCAGGCTTCACTCCAGGCAAACAGTTCGGTCAGCGGCGGGGCGTGTAATGCTTTGCGCGGGCTGAAGTCATCTTCTTCTGTGAGCTGGGAATAGCGGTTCCACGGGCAAATCAGCTGGCAATCATCACAGCCATAAATGCGGTTACCGATGAGCGGGCGAAATTCTTCCGGGATCGCCCCTTCCAGTTCGATGGTGAGGTACGAGATACAGCGGCGGGCATCGACGGTGTAGGGTTCAACAATCGCCCCGGTGGGGCAGATCGTCATGCAGGCCACACAGCGTCCACAGCCATCTTCAACCGGGCCATCCACCGGCAGTGGGATATCAATCAGCAGTTCGCCGAGGAAAAAGAACGAGCCCGCGTCGCGGCTGAGGATAAGTGAGTGCTTACCTGTCCAGCCAAGCCCTGCTTTTGCTGCCAACGGGCGCTCAAGAATAGGCGCGGAATCGACAAAGGGTCTAAAATTCAGCGTGGCGCAGTGTTGCTGAATCATCTCCCCCAGTTTTTTGAGTCGGTTACGCAGCAGTTTGTGATAATCACGGCCCAGCGCATAGCGGCTGACGTAGCCCAGAGACGGGTTTTTCAGCGTGCTGGCAAACGCCGCGCCGGCGGGGAGGTAGTTCATGCGTACGCTGATGACGCGTAAAGTGCCCGGCAGCAGTTCATGCGGGCGGGCGCGCATCATACCGTGACGCGCCATCCACTCCATTTCGCCGTGATATTGATTATCCAGCCAGGCCTGGAGTTTCGGCTCGCTGGCAGTGAGGTCGGTATCGGTGATACCCACGTGCTGAAAGCCTAGCTCGGCGCCCCATTGCTTAATGTTTTGCGCTAACTGATTGAGATCGAGGGGCTGTGACATGACGGACCATACGGTGAAGAAAAACCCCGCAAGTATACCACATTCCATCTGGCCTGCAGAGGCGCTGCGTCGCGCAGAAAAAGCGGCAGCGGATAGCCTCGGGCTCACCCTTTACGAACTGATGCTGCGTGCCGGCGATGCGGCATTCTCGGTAGCCCGTGCGGCTTATCCGCAGGCGCGCCACTGGTTAATCCTCTGCGGGCATGGCAATAACGGCGGGGATGGCTATGTCGTCGCCAGAAGGGCAGTTGCGGCGGGGATCAACGTGACGCTGCTGGCGCTGGAGAGTGACAAGCCGCTGCCCGAAGAGGCCGCTAAGGCGCGCGATGCCTGGCTCGAGGCGGCGGGAACAATTCATGCCGCCGATATCCCCTGGCCCGAGGGGATAGACCTGATCGTCGACGGCCTGCTCGGCACCGGGCTGCACAGCACCCCGCGCGAGACGGTCAGCAACCTCATTACGCACGCTAACCACCATGCTGCACCGATTGTGGCGCTGGATATTCCGTCCGGACTGATGGCTCAAACGGGCACTACGCCGGGAGCGGTGATTATCGCTGACCATACGGTGACGTTTATCGGCCTAAAACCCGGCCTGCTCACGGGTAAAGCGCGCGATGTGGTTGGCAGACTGCACCACCACGCGCTGGGGCTGGAAGGCTGGTTAGCCGGGCAGACAACGGCGATGGCGCGGTTTGATGCGTCGCTGCTGGCGCAGTGGTTCCGGCCACGTCGCCCTACGTCGCACAAAGGCGATCACGGCAGGCTGGTGATTATCGGTGGCGACCACGGCACCGCAGGCGCCATCCGCATGACCGGCGAAGCAGCGCTGCGGGCGGGGGCGGGACTGGTGCGGGTCCTGACGCGCAGTGAAAATATAACCCCAATCGTCACCGCCAGGCCTGAACTGATGGTACACGCGCTCACGCCGCAGGCGCTGGAAGACAGTCTGGAATGGGCGGATGTGGTGGTGATTGGACCGGGGTTGGGTCAGTCGCCGTGGGGCAAGCAAGCCTTGCAGAAAGTCGAACAGTTTCGCAAACCCATGCTGTGGGATGCCGACGCGCTGAACCTTCTGGCAATCAATCCGGATAAACGTCACAATCGCATCCTGACGCCGCACCCCGGCGAGGCCGCGCGGTTGCTTAACTGCAGCGTTGCAGAAATTGAGAGCGATCGCTTACATTCTGCTCAACGTCTGGTAAAACGTTACGGTGGTGTTGCGGTTTTGAAAGGGGCGGGCACGGTCGTCGCCAGTGAAAACGGCATGCTTGGCATCGTGGATGCGGGCAATGCGGGTATGGCGAGCGGCGGAATGGGTGATGTGCTTTCCGGTATTATCGGCGCATTGCTCGGCCAGAAGCTGGCCCTTTATGATGCCGCCTGCGCAGGATGTGTGGCGCATGGCGCGGCAGCCGACCACCTTGCCGCCCGCTTAGGTACGCGCGGGATGCTGGCAACCGATCTTTTTGACACGCTGCGGCGTGTCGTTAACCCGGAAGTGATTGACCTTAAAAATGATTAATCGAGTGATTCCTCTACCCGACGAACAGGCAACGTTAGATCTCGGCCAGCGCATGGCGCAAGCCTGCGAGGGCGCGACCGTCATTTATCTATATGGCGATCTTGGTGCGGGTAAAACCACCTTTAGCCGCGGCTTTTTGCAGGCGCTGGGTCATCAGGGAAACGTGAAAAGCCCAACCTATACGCTGGTTGAGCCCTATACCCTCGATAACCTGATGGTGTACCACTTCGATCTTTACCGCCTGGCGGATCCTGAGGAGCTGGAGTTTATGGGGATCCGCGATTATTTTGCCAACGATGCCATTTGCCTGGTTGAGTGGCCGCAACAGGGGACAGGCGTACTGCCTGAACCGGATGTTGAAATTCATCTGGAGTATCAGGCGCAAGGGCGTGAGGCCCGCGTCACTGCTGTCTCCTCATCAGGACATTCCATACTGGCGCGTTTGGCCGGTTAAGCTAAGAGACAACGGGATGATTAATCACGTTAAAAGTTGGTTGATAGCGGCAACGGTGCTGTTTTGCTCGCAGGCCGGGGCGGCAAGTTTGTCCGATATTCAGGTCTCCAACGGGGACAATCAGGCTCGCATCACCTTTAGCTTTATGGGCGATCCGGAATACGCGTTCTCACAGGACGATAAGCGCAGCGTGGCGCTGGATATCAAACAGACCGGCGTCATCAAGGGACTGCCGCTGCAGTTCAGCGGTAATAACCTGGTGCGCAGCATTCGCTCCGGCACGCCAAAAGACGGTCAGTCCCTGCGTCTGGTGGTCGACCTGACGCAAAACGGTAAAACCCGGGCGGTGAAGCAACAAAACGGCGCTAACTATATGGTTGTCTTTACCATTAATGCCGATGCCCCACCGCCGCCGCCTCCACCACCGGTGGTGGCAAAGCGGATAGAGGCACCGATTGTGACGCCACGTCCAAGCGAGCCGGCCCGTAACCCGTTTAAAACCGGCAGCGACCGAATTACCACCGTCACCAGCAGCAACACGGTGACGCGTCCGGCGGTTCAGGCGCGCGCGGCGAACGGCGAAAAAGTGATCATAGCCATCGACGCCGGACATGGTGGCGACGATCCTGGTGCGATCGGCCCGGGCGGCACGCGTGAGAAAAACGTGACCATCGCGATTGCCCGCAAGCTGCGGACATTGCTGAATGACGATCCGATGTTTAAAGGCGTCCTGACCCGCGACGGCGACTATTTCCTGTCCGTGATGGGCCGCTCTGACGTGGCACGCCAGCAGAATGCCAATTTCCTGGTCTCGGTACATGCTGATGCGGCTCCAAACCGTAACGCGACAGGGGCATCCGTATGGGTGCTTTCCAACCGTCGCGCCAACAGCGAAATGGCAAACTGGCTTGAGGAACATGAAAAGCAGTCCGAGCTGTTGGGTGGTGCGGGTGATGTACTGGCGAACAGTCAGTCCGACCCCTACCTGAGCCAGGCGGTACTGGATTTACAGTTCGGTCATTCTCAGCGCGTCGGGTATGATGTGGCGACTAACGTATTGAATCAGCTGCAAAGCGTAGGTTCCCTGCACAAGCGTCGCCCGGAACATGCCAGCCTTGGCGTACTGCGTTCGCCGGATATCCCGTCCATTCTGGTGGAAACGGGCTTTATCAGTAACAACGGTGAAGAGCGACTGTTGGGCAGCGACAGATATCAACAGCAGCTTGCCGAAGCGATCTACAAGGGTCTGCGTCAGTATTTTGATGCCCATCCGCTCCAGTCGGCACCGCAGGGTGGCGCGGGGCAGACCGCCAGCGCAGCGTTACCTGGCGAGACAACCTCGACCAACTAAGGAGATCACATGCCGATTCAGGTTCTGCCGCCGCAGCTTGCGAACCAAATCGCCGCCGGCGAAGTGGTAGAACGTCCTGCGTCGGTGGTGAAAGAGCTGGTGGAAAACAGTCTCGATGCGGGCGCCACCCGGATCGAGATTGATATTGAACGCGGCGGCGCGAAGCTTATCCGCATTCGTGACAACGGCTGCGGCATCAAAAAAGATGAACTGGCGCTGGCGCTGGCGCGTCACGCCACCAGTAAGATTGCCTCTCTTGACGATCTGGAAGCCATTATCAGCCTCGGATTTCGCGGCGAAGCGCTGGCCAGTATCAGTTCCGTCTCGCGCTTAACGCTCACCTCCCGTACCGCTGAACAGCCGGAAGCGTGGCAGGCTTACGCCGAAGGCCGGGACATGGACGTGACGGTCAAACCGGCTGCGCATCCGGTAGGCACCACCCTCGAAGTGCTGGATCTGTTTTACAACACGCCCGCGCGACGCAAGTTTATGCGCACCGAAAAAACCGAATTCGGACATATCGACGAGATTATTCGCCGCATCGCGCTGGCGCGCTTCGATGTCGCTATCAACCTGAGTCATAACGGTAAGGTAATGCGCCAGTACCGCGCTGTGGCGCAGGATGGGCAGAAAGAGCGTCGGCTGGGCGCCATCTGCGGTACTCCTTTTCTCGAGCAGGCGCTGGCGATTGAGTGGCAGCATGGCGATCTGGCCCTGCGCGGCTGGGTGGCCGATCCGAAAGTCAGCAGTGCTGCTTTTGCTGAGATTCAGTATTGCTACGTGAACGGGCGCATGATGCGCGATCGTCTGATCAATCATGCGATCCGTCAGGCCTGTGAAGACAAGCTGGGCGTCGGACAGCAGCCCGCCTTTGTGCTCTATCTGGAGATCGACCCGCATCAGGTTGATGTCAACGTGCATCCGGCCAAACATGAAGTGCGTTTTCATCAGTCGCGGCTGGTGCATGACTTCATCTACCAGGGCGTGCTGAGCGTACTGCAGCAGCAGGATGACCCCGCGTTGCCGTTGAGTGAAGAGAAAAGTCTGCCGCGTCCGATCCCGGAGAATCGCGTTGCCGCTGGGCGCAACCAGTTTGCGGAGCCGGCTGCCGCGCGTGAACCTTCTGCTCCGCGCTACGCGAGCGGTAGCGGTACCCCCCGGCCTGCGGGCGCTAACTATCCACATGCGCAGCCGGGCTATCAAAAGCAGCAGGGCGTGGCGTATCGCAAACTGCTGGATACTCCGACAACCGGGCATCGCGCGGAGGATGTCACTCCGGCAACGGAAACGCTGGCCGGTCATAGCCAAAGTTTTGGTCGAGTGTTGACGATAGTGGCACCGGATACAGCGCTGCTGGAGCGTGACGGCAGGCTGACACTGCTGTCTCTGCCGGTGGCTGAGCGCTGGTTAAAGCAGGCGCTCCTGACACCCGGCAGTAATCAGGCCTGTGCGCAGCCGCTGCTGATCCCGGTGCGGATAAAAATTACGCCGGAAGAAACGCAGATTTTACAGCGTAATCAGGCTTCACTTGCTGAAATGGGCATCGAAGTTGTGGTTGAGGCCCAGCACGTCACGCTTCGTGCGGTGCCTTTACCCTTACGCCAACAAAATTTACAAAACTTGATTCCTGAACTGATAGGCTACCTGGCGCAGCAAACGACGTTTGATGCCGCCGATACCGCGCAGTGGATCGCCCGCCATCTGGCCAGCGATCATCCTTCGTGGAACATGGCGCAGGCCATCACCGTGTTGGCAGAGGTCGAACGCCTTTGCCCGCAGCTGGTGAAAGCGCCGCCGGGTGGTTTATTACAACTTGTCGATTTACAAACGGCTAAGAACGCCCTGAAAAATGAGTGACATAAGCAATACCAGCCTGCCAAAGGCGATTTTTTTGATGGGGCCAACGGCCTCGGGTAAGACTGCATTAGCCGTTGAGCTACGTAAAGTTTTGCCAGTAGAGTTGATTAGCGTTGATTCCGCCCTTATTTATCAGGGGATGGATATCGGTACGGCAAAGCCAGACGCAGAAGAATTACGCGCGGCACCGCACCGGCTGTTGGATATTCTCGATCCGGCGCAGGCGTATTCGGCGGCAGATTTCCGCCGCGATGCGCTGGCGCAGATGTCAGAGATCACAGCCGCAGGCCGCATACCTCTTCTGGTTGGCGGAACAATGCTGTATTTCAAGGCGTTACTTGAAGGGTTATCGCCATTGCCCTCGGCGGACCCGGCGGTAAGAGCAAAGATTGAGCAACAGGCGGCAGAGCAGGGATGGGGCGCGCTGCATCAGCAACTGGCCGACGTCGATCCGGTTGCAGCAGCCCGGATTCATCCAAATGATCCGCAAAGGCTTTCCCGGGCACTGGAAGTTTTTTTCATTTCGGGTAAAACTTTAACGGAACTGACGCAAACGTCAGGAGAGGCTCTGCCGTATCAGGTGCATCAGTTCGCCATCGCCCCGGCGAGCCGTGAACTGCTCCATCAGCGAATTGAGCAGCGTTTTCATCAGATGTTGGCTTCAGGTTTTGAAGCAGAAGTGCGGGCGCTTTTTGCTCGCGGAGATTTGCATACGGATATGCCTTCCATTCGTTGTGTGGGTTATCGCCAGATGTGGTCTTACATTGACGGCGAGATTTCATATGATGAAATGGTTTATCGAGGTATTTGCGCCACGAGACAGTTGGCGAAGCGCCAGATAACCTGGTTGCGCGGTTGGGACGGAATTCATTGGTTAGACAGTGAAAAGCCACAGCAAGCGTTCAACGAAGTTTTACAGGTTGTGGGTGATATCGCAGACTGAATGTGTACAATTAAGCCGTATCGTGCGCAATTTTTCAGAATCGCAAGGTTCTAAGTACAAAACAAGCATATAAGGAAAAGATAGAATGGCTAAGGGGCAATCTTTACAAGATCCGTTCTTGAACGCACTGCGTCGTGAACGTGTTCCAGTTTCTATTTATTTGGTGAATGGTATTAAGCTGCAAGGTCAGATTGAGTCTTTCGATCAGTTCGTGATTCTGTTGAAAAACACGGTCAGCCAGATGGTCTACAAGCACGCGATCTCTACTGTTGTTCCGTCTCGCCCAGTATCCCATCACAGCAATAACGCTGGCGGCGGCACCGGTAGTAACTACCATCATGGCAGCAACGCGCAGGGTTCTTCTGCTCCTGCGCAGGACAGCGAAGAAACCGAATAAGGTTACGGGCTGTTTATCCACACGGGGAGCCAGGTTTCCTGCGTTCCCCGCTGATTTATTTTGAGGATTATACGCTTGTTTGACCGCTATGATGCCGGTGAACACGCGGTGCTGGTACACATCTATTTTACGCAAGACAAAAATATGGAAGACCTCCAGGAGTTTGAAGCTCTGGTCTCTTCCGCTGGCGTCGAAGCATTGCAGGTGATTACTGGTAGCCGTAAAGCACCGCACCCGAAGTATTTTGTTGGTGAAGGTAAAGCAGTAGAAATTGCGGAAGCCGTAAAAGCAACCGGTGCGTCAGTCGTGCTGTTTGATCATGCGCTCTCTCCTGCTCAGGAACGTAACCTTGAAGCCCTTTGCGAATGTCGTGTTATCGATCGCACGGGTTTGATATTAGATATTTTTGCTCAACGTGCCCGTACCCACGAGGGGAAACTGCAGGTTGAGCTGGCGCAGTTGCGCCATCTGGCGACGCGTCTGGTGCGCGGCTGGACTCACCTTGAAAGACAGAAAGGCGGGATTGGTTTGCGCGGTCCGGGTGAAACCCAGCTCGAAACCGACCGTCGTTTACTGCGTGGCCGTATAACTCAGATCCTCTCGCGGCTTGAAAAAGTTGAGAAACAGCGTGAGCAAGGACGTCGTTCCCGACAAAAAGCGGACATCCCAACGGTGTCGCTTGTCGGTTATACCAACGCCGGTAAATCCACCCTGTTTAACCAGATAACTGAGGCCCAGGTTTTTGCCGCAGACCAGCTGTTTGCGACCCTGGACCCGACACTGCGCCGCATTAACGTTGCGGACGTAGGCGAAACCGTGCTGGCGGATACCGTAGGGTTTATCCGTCATCTGCCGCACGATCTGGTGGCTGCATTTAAAGCCACCTTGCAGGAAACGCGTCAGGCGACGTTGCTGTTACACATTATTGATGCCGCCGACGTACGCGTGCAGGAAAATATCGACGCAGTGAATATCGTGCTGGAAGAGATAGACGCGCACGAGATCCCAACGCTGCTGGTGATGAACAAGATCGATATGCTGGATAACTTTGAGCCACGTATCGACAGGGATGAAGAGAACATACCGATTCGGGTCTGGCTTTCTGCCCAGACCGGTATCGGTGTACCACTGCTTTTCCAGGCTTTAACAGAACGACTTGCTGGTGAAGTGGCGCAGCACACACTGCGTCTACCGCCTCAGGAAGGCCGACTGCGCAGCCGATTTTATCAGCTTCAGGCGATAGAAAAAGAGTGGATGGAGGATGACGGCAGCGTGGGGTTGCAAGTCCGTATGCCAATCGTTGACTGGCGTCGCCTCTGTAAACAAGAACCTGCGCTGGTCGACTACATCGTCTGACCGGAAAGGAGAGCCTGAAGGTTTTTGCCCTTTGGGATACCCGAACGCGCTATGGATGCTCCGGCATGCCTGCGAAGGACGGTATATCACCGCATAACAAATATGGAGCACATACATGGCGTGGAATCAGCCCGGTAATAATAACGGACAAGACCGCGACCCGTGGGGGAGCAGCAATAATCAAGGCGGCAACTCCGGGGGAAATGGCAACAAAGGTGGTCGCGAGCAGGGGCCACCCGATCTGGATGATATCTTCCGCAAGCTAAGTAAAAAGCTGGGCGGACTTGGCGGTGGTAGAGGCACAGGCGGCAGTTCTGGCCAGGGGCCGCGTCCTCATATTGGTGGTCGCGTGGTGGGCATTGTGGCCGCCGCAGCGGTGATCATCTGGGCTGCAAGCGGGTTTTACACCATCAAAGAAGCAGAACGCGGTGTGGTAACCCGTTTTGGCAAATTCAGCCATCTGGTTGAGCCGGGCCTGAACTGGAAACCGACCTTCGTTGATAACGTGCAGGCCGTTAACGTTGAATCGGTGCGTGAACTGGCGGCGTCCGGCGTGATGCTGACGTCCGATGAGAACGTCGTCCGCGTTGAGATGAACGTGCAGTACCGTGTTACCGATCCGCAGCACTATCTGTTTAGCGTGACCAGCGCGGATGACAGTCTGCGTCAGGCGACCGACAGCGCGCTGCGCGGCGTGATCGGCAAATACACGATGGATCGTATTCTGACCGAAGGCCGTACCGTTATTCGTAGCGATACCCAGCGTGAGCTGGAAGAGACCATTCGCCCGTACAATATGGGTATCACCCTGCTGGACGTCAACTTCCAGGCTGCTCGTCCGCCGGAAGAGGTGAAAGCGGCGTTTGATGATGCGATTGCTGCCCGTGAAAACGAACAGCAGTACATCCGTGAAGCGGAAGCCTACATCAACGAAGTGCAGCCGCGTGCAAACGGTCAGGCACAGCGTATTCTTGAAGAAGCGCGCGCCTATAAGACCCAGACCATCCTCGAAGCTCAGGGTGAAGTGGCACGCTTTGCGAAGCTGCTTCCTGAATATAAAGCCGCACCGGAAATTACCCGTGAGCGTCTGTATATCGAGACCATGGAGAAAGTGCTGAGCCACACCCGTAAGGTGCTGGTGAATGACAGCAAAAATGGCAACCTGATGGTTCTGCCGCTGGATCAGATGCTGAAAGGCGGAAATTCGAGTGGAGCGAAGGGCGATAACAGCGGAGCAAACAATCTGTTGCGTTTGCCGCCAGCGTCGACCGGTAACGCCAGCAGCAGTTCCAGCTCTTCTTCAAACGATGGTGACATCATGGACCAACGCCGCGCCAACGCGCAGCGTAACGACAACCAGCGTCAGGGGGAATAACGATGCGTAAGTCAGTTATAGCGATTATCATCATCGTGCTGGTCGTGCTTTATACCTCTATTTTTGTTGTCAAAGAGGGCGAGCGCGGCATTACCCTGCGTTTTGGTAAAGTTTTGCGTGATAGCGAAAACAAGCCGCTGGTGTACGCACCGGGCCTGCACTTCAAAATCCCAATGATCGAATCGGTAAAAACGCTCGATGCCCGTATCCAGACCATGGATAACCAGGCCGACCGCTTCGTGACCAAAGAGAAGAAAGACCTGATCGTTGATTCTTACATCAAATGGCGTATCAGTGATTTCAGCCGCTACTATCTTGCTACCGGTGGCGGTGATGTTTCTCAGGCAGAAGTCCTGCTGAAACGTAAGTTCTCTGACCGTCTGCGTTCTGAAATTGGTCGCCTGGATGTCAAAGACATCGTAACCGACTCCCGCGGTCGCCTGACCCTGGAAGTTCGCGATGCGCTGAACTCCGGTTCTGCTGGCACGGAAGATGAAGTCTCTACACCAGCCGCTGATGATGCAATTGCTAAAGCCGCTGAGCGTGTTCAGACTGAAACCAACGGCAAAGTTCCGGTGATCAACCCGAACAGTATGGCGGCCTTAGGTATTGAAGTGGTTGATGTGCGTATCAAGCAGATTAACCTGCCAACCGAAGTGTCCGAAGCGATCTACAACCGTATGCGCGCCGAGCGTGAAGCGGTAGCCCGTCGCCATCGTTCACAGGGTCAGGAAGAAGCTGAGAAACTGCGCGCGACGGCGGACTATGAAGTCACCAAAACGCTGGCAGAATCTGAGCGTGAGGGTCGTATCCAGCGTGGTGAAGGCGATGCAGAAGCGGCGAAGCTCTTCGCTGACGCATTCAGCCAGGATCCTGATTTCTACGCCTTTATTCGTAGCCTGCGTGCGTACGAAAATAGCTTCCAGAGCAATCAGGATGTGATGGTCTTGAGCCCGGATAGCGACTTCTTCCGCTACATGAAATCACCGGCCGTTACGCGTTAATACGCGGTCTGGAATCAATAATGGCACCTCACTGAGGTGCCATTTTTTTTAAACATGAATGGCTGACTTAGTTGCCCAGCAGTTTATTAATAAAACCACCAAACATCGGTATGCTTGCCAATGAGCCTTCAATCGTAAAACCAATTACGGTGCCAATCATATTACCCACCTGAGAACCCAGGTTTGGCGCGATAGATTCAAGATTGATGGTACCGATTATCGGTAAATCAATCGTCAGCAAATTGCTGCTCAGAGTCCAGGCTGACGCGCCCATAGAACTGCCCAGAGAGGCCAAACCATCCTGCAGCCAACCCGCACCGTTTACGGATTCCATTTCAAATGCAGTTAATTCTTTCATGCTAATCATCCTAATTATGAGAAAAAATGCCTCTTCTGAGACACGGTGGAATACTGACAATTTTTATTGAAACCAGCAATGGAGGGGGGTGATGATTTTTTGTTCATCACCCGGAATCATATATATCGGCTTAGATGAAGTTGACGGCATGAGTATGAATTTTGCCTTGTGTTCAATCTTGCCACGCACTCAGGAGGTACCTGTTGTGATGGTTATCGCTTCGTCACACAAGATGTTGAGGTAATCGTTAAACTACGCATGAACGCGGCAAATTCGCCGAGATTTGTATACAAAAAAAGCTGAACATCATCAAAACCGATGGTAGAATCCATTTTTAAGCAACCGGTGGTTTTGAAAATGGGTAACAACGTCGTCGTGCTGGGCACCCAATGGGGTGACGAAGGTAAAGGGAAGATCGTCGATCTTCTGACTGAACGTGCTAAATTTGTTGTACGCTATCAGGGTGGTCATAACGCAGGCCATACTCTCGTAATCAACGGTGAAAAAACCGTCCTCCATCTGATTCCATCAGGCATTCTTCGTGACAATGTGACCAGCATCATCGGTAACGGTGTTGTGCTGTCACCTGCTGCGCTGATGAAAGAGATGAAAGGCCTGGAAGACCGTGGGATCCCGGTTCGTGAACGTCTGCTGCTCTCCGAAGCCTGCCCGCTGATCCTCGACTATCACGTCGCACTGGATCTGGCGCGTGAAAAAGCGCGCGGCGCGAAAGCGATCGGCACCACCGGTCGTGGCATTGGCCCGGCTTACGAAGATAAAGTTGCCCGTCGCGGTCTGCGCGTTGGCGACCTGTTCGACAAAGCTACCTTTGCTGAAAAACTGAAAGAAGTGATGGAATATCACAACTTCCAGCTGGTCAATTACTACAAAACTGACGCCGTGGATTACCAGAAAGTCCTGGACGACGTGATGGCGATTGCCGACATTCTGACCGGTATGGTTGTGGATGTGTCCGATCTGCTGGATCAGGCGCGCAAGCGTGGCGATTTCGTCATGTTTGAAGGTGCGCAGGGTACGCTGCTGGATATCGACCACGGTACCTATCCGTACGTCACCTCCTCTAACACCACCGCAGGTGGCGTGGCAACCGGCTCTGGCCTGGGCCCACGTTATGTGGATTACGTTCTGGGTATCATCAAAGCTTACTCCACTCGTGTGGGTGCGGGTCCGTTCCCGACTGAGCTGTTTGATGAAACCGGCGAGTTCCTGTGCAAGCAAGGTAACGAATTTGGCGCGACCACCGGTCGTCGTCGTCGTACCGGCTGGCTGGATGCGGTTGCAGTGCGTCGTGCAGTGCAGATCAACTCCCTTTCTGGCTTCTGCCTGACCAAGCTCGACGTGCTGGACGGCCTGAAAGAAGTGAAAATCTGCGTGGCTTACCGCATGCCTGATGGCCGCGAAGTCACCACCACGCCGCTGGCGGCTGATGACTGGCAGGGTATTGAGCCAATCTATGAAACCATGCCGGGCTGGTCTGAAACGACTTTCGGTGTGAAAGAGCACAGCGGTCTGCCGCAGGCAGCACTGGACTACATCAAGCGTATTGAAGAACTGACCGGCGTGCCAATTGATATTATCTCTACCGGCCCGGACCGTACTGAAACGATGATTCTGCGCGACCCGTTCGACGCATAATGATGGTTTTGCCCGGCGGCGCTTCGCCTGCCGGGTCAACAAACGCATTACAGGCCGGATATGCCACGCACATTCGGCTTTTTACCTCCTCATTTCATCCCTTCAGTTCAAATAAATTCGCCGTTAACTATCTGGCTGGTTTATCATCAGTAGTGAATATCTCCGCGGATATGCCGCGTTTTACCCTTTTCCTGAGGTTGATGTGCAGTTAACAAGTTTCACCGATTACGGATTACGAGCGTTGATTTACATGGCGTCGTTACCCGATGGACGAATGACCAGTATCTCTGAGGTGACAGAGGTGTACGGTGTTTCCCGTAATCATATGGTCAAAATAATCAACCAACTTAGCCGTGCCGGATACGTGACAGCCATCCGCGGGAAAAACGGCGGTATTCGCCTCGGTAAACCGGCGCAGAGTATTCGCGTTGGGGATGTGGTACGCGATCTGGAACCGTTGACGCTGGTGAATTGCAGCAGCGACTTCTGCCACATTACCCCCGCCTGTCGTCTGAAGCAGGCACTTTCTAAGGCCGTGCTCGGTTTTCTCAAGGAACTGGATAACTACACGCTGGCCGATTTGGTTGAAGAGAATCAACCGCTTTATAAATTATTGCTGGTGGAATGAAGCAAATTTCCACTGGAGCTGACAACGGAGGAACCGCTATGTCACAAGATCCTTTCCTGGAACGCGAAGCCGAAAAATACGCAAACCCTATCCCAAGCCGTGAGTTCATCCTCGATCACTTATCAAAACGTGAAAAACCCGCCAATCGTGATGAACTCGCCGTTGAACTGAATATTGAAGGCGAAGAGCAAATCGAAGGCCTTCGCCGTCGCCTGCGCGCGATGGAGCGCGACGGACAGTTAGTCTTTACCCGCCGCCAGTGCTACGCGCTGCCAGAACGTCTCGATCTGCTGAAAGGCATGGTTATCGGCCACCGTGATGGCTTCGGTTTCCTGCGCGTCGAAGGCCGCAAAGACGACCTGTATCTCTCGTCTGAACAGATGAAGATGTGCATTCACGGTGACCAGATCCTGGCCCAGCCGCTGGGTGCCGATCGTAAAGGCCGTCGTGAGGCGCGTGTTGTGCGCGTGCTGGTGCCAAAAACCAGCCAGATTGTCGGCCGCTACTTCACCGATGCCGGTGTTGGCTTTGTGGTGCCGGACGATAGCCGACTGAGCTTTGACATCCTGATCCCACCGGAAGAGGTGATGGGCGCGCGGATGGGCTTTGTCGTCGTCGTTGAGCTCAGCCAGCGTCCAACCCGCCGCACCAAAGCGGTCGGGAAAATCGTCGAAGTACTGGGCGATAATATGGGTACCAGTATGGCCGTTGATATGGCGCTGCGCACCCATGAAATCCCGTACGTCTGGCCAAAAGAGGTTGAAGAGCAGATTGCAGGGCTGAAAGAACAGGTGCCGGAATCGGCAAAAGTTGGCCGTGTTGATCTGCGTGACCTGCCGCTGGTCACCATTGATGGCGAAGATGCCCGCGACTTTGATGACGCGGTGTACTGCGAGAAAAAACGCGGCGGTGGCTGGCGCCTGTGGGTTGCCATTGCGGATGTGAGCTATTACGTGCGTACCCACACCCCGCTGGACGGTGAAGCGCGTAACCGTGGTACCTCGGTGTACTTCCCGTCGCAGGTCGTACCGATGCTGCCGGAAGTGCTCTCCAACGGCCTGTGCTCGCTGAACCCGCAGGTTGATCGTCTGTGTATGGTCTGTGAAATGACCATCTCCACCAAAGGGCGCTTAACCGGCTACAAATTCTATGAAGCGGTGATGAGTTCACATGCTCGCCTGACCTACACCAAAGTGTGGCATATGCTGCAGGGTGACCAGGAGCTGCGCGAACAGTATGCGCCGCTGGTGAAGCACGTCGAAGAGCTGCATAACCTCTATAAGGTGCTGGATCAAGCGCGCGAAGAGCGCGGCGGTATCTCATTTGAGAGTGAAGAAGCTAAGTTCATCTTCAACGCCGAGCGCCGCATCGAGCGTATCGAGCAGACGCAGCGTAACGATGCGCATAAGCTGATTGAAGAGTGCATGATCCTGGCGAACATCTCCGCCGCGCGTTTCGTTGAAAAAGCGAAAGAGCCGGCGCTGTTCCGTATTCATGATAAGCCGACCACCGAAGCCATCACCGCCTTCCGCACCGTACTGGCCGAGTTGGGCCTGGAGCTGCCGGGCGGCAACAAGCCGGAACCGCGTGACTACGCAGAACTGCTGGAATCCATTGGCGATCGTCCTGATGCAGAAATGCTGCAGACCATGCTGCTGCGCTCCATGAAGCAGGCGATTTACGATCCCGAGAACCGCGGTCACTTTGGTCTGGCGTTGCAGTCATATGCCCACTTTACCTCACCGATCCGTCGTTACCCGGACCTCTCCCTGCACCGTGCGATCAAGTATCTGCTGGCGCAGGAGCAGGGCCTGAAGGGCAACACCACCGAAACCGGTGGCTACCACTATTCGATGGAAGAGATGCTGCAGCTGGGCCAGCACTGTTCGATGGCCGAGCGCCGCGCGGATGAAGCGACGCGTGATGTCTCTGACTGGCTGAAGTGTGACTTCATGTTGGATCAGGTTGGCAACGTGTTTAAAGGTGTCATCGCCAGCGTCACCGGCTTTGGCTTCTTTGTTCGCCTTGATGAACTGTTTATCGATGGTCTGGTTCATGTTTCCTCGCTCGACAACGACTACTACCGCTACGATCAGGTTGGGCAACGTCTCACCGGCGAATCCAGCGGCCAGACTTACCGTCTGGGTGACCGCGTGGAAGTGAAGGTCGAAGCGGTGAACATGGACGAGCGCAAAATTGATTTCAGCCTGATCTCCAGTGAGCGTGCGCCACGCAACGTGGGTAAAACCGCGCGTGATAATGCGAAGAAAGGCGCGGCGGGCAAACCGGGTAAACGTCGTCAGACGGGTAAGAAGGTGAACTTCGAGCCGGACAGCGCTTTCCGCAGTGATAATGGCAAGCCAAAATCACCGAAACCGCCTAAAGCGAAGAAAGATCAAGGTGCGAAGAAAGAGCCAGCCGCGAAAAAACCGTCGGCAAAGACTCAAAAAATCGCCGCCGCAACCAAAGCGAAACGAGCCGCGAAAAAGAAAACTGCGGAATAATGTTTCCCCTCTGACCCCTTCCTGCCGGAAGGGGTTATTCTTTTTAGCCGTAAGTCATTCCAGAACAGAATAGATAATTCGTCACCTGCCTGATATTTCCTGCTTAGTTATTTTCCTGCAAACGTTATTAATTAATTTTGATTAGTCATCTCATCACGATGTGTATAGTGAATTTACGGTTTAAATAAATTCATTACCTGCTTTGCAAGGAGCATATATGCATCTGGCTCGTTTCCCTCGCGTCTCTCTCGGTCATTTCCCGACGCCACTTGAACCCCTGGAAAATATATCCCGTCTGTTAGGTGGGCCGAAAATATGGATTAAACGAGACGACGCAACCGGTCTGGCAACCGGGGGAAATAAAACCCGTAAACTCGAATTCCTGCTGGCGGATGCGCTGGCAAAAAAGGCGGATGTGATTATTACCCAGGGCGCAACGCAGTCAAACCACGTGCGCCAGACCATCGCCGGTGCCGCCCGTCTGGGGCTGCAGGCCAAAGCCCTGCTCGAAAAACGGGTGAGTGACTTTGGTGACGATTATCAGCATTCGGGCAACGTCCTGCTCGATAAAGTGCTGGGCGGTGAAATCGTGGCCCATCTTCCCGCCGGAACCGATATGCAGCAGGCGATGGAAGAGTACGCGGCAACCCTGCGCGAGCAGGGCCACAACCCGTATGTGATCCCCGGCGGTGGCTCCAACCCCATCGGTGCGCTGGGCTACGTGGCCTGTGCCGAAGAGTTGCTGTATCAGTCGTCCGAACGTCGCCTGCGCATCGACCACGTGGTTCACGCCACGGGCAGTACCGGGACGCAGGCGGGATTAGTGGCGGGCTTTACCGCCACCAACAGCCACGTGCCGGTGCTGGGCATTAGCGTGCGGGCACCGAAGGCGAAGCAGGAAGAGAACGTCTGGAATCTGGCCTCCCGCACGCTCGATTTACTCGGTGTGCCGGGTGAGCTGTCCCGCTACGCGGTGGTGGCAAACAGCGATTACGTGGGCGATGGCTACGGATTACCCACCGAAGGTACGCTTGAAGCGCTGTCGCTGCTGGCCCGCCACGAGGGCATTCTGCTCGACCCGGTCTATTCCGCAAAAGGCATGGCGGGGCTAATCGACCTGATTCGAAAAGGCCATTTCCGTCAGGATGAGAACGTGGTCTTTATCCATACCGGCGGCGCGGCCGGGCTTTTTGGCTACCGTCAGGTGCTGGAACATGTCTGAGCCGTTTTTGCTTGGGGTGCTGGGTGGGATGGGGCCGCTGGCGACGCTGGATTTTCAGCGCCGGCTGTTTGACGCCACCCCCGCCCAGCGCGATCAGCAGCAACTCCCTTCTGTGGTCTGGAACGTGCCGCAAATTGCGGACCGGCAGCAGGCGCTGGCGGGCACAGGCCCTTCACCGCTCCCGCAGTTAATTCAGGGGATTACCCGCCTTAACCAGGCCGGGGCGAGCCATATCGCCATTCCGTGCAACACCGCGCATCACTGGTACGACGCGCTGAGCGAGGCCAGTGAGGCACCCATTTTGCACATCGTGGATGCCACCCTTGCCGTGCTGAATCAGGAGGCGGTCAAGCCGCAGCGGGTGGGCATTATCGCCACTCACGGCACGCTTGCTGCAGGCTGGTATCAGCAAAAACTGGCTGCTCAGGACATCGAGATTATTGAGCCGACCGCGCAGGAGCTGGCGGAGTGGTTTGTGCCGGGCTGCTATGCGGTAAAGCGCGGGGCGCTGGAGGAAGGGGGCGCGCTGCTGGTCAGGCAGGCGCAGGCGCTGTTTGCCCGGGGAGCGCAGAAGCTGATTCTGGCCTGTACCGAAGTTCCGATTGCGCTCCAGGCGGCTAACGCACCGTTTTTACCCTTAACGTTCGATCCGGCCCAGGCGCTGGCGCAGCGATGTTCGCAATTATGGCAAGGCCATTAAACACCACAATTAAATCTTATTTTTAACGGGATAAATAAAATGAAGAAAAGTATCTGCTTATTACTGGCGGCGGGTGGCTTATGGGCAAATTTCAGTTATGCAGCCAATCCTGCTGAAGTGCGGGTGGCATTTAGCGGAGGCTCGCAGGTATTAATGCTGGCAAAAGCCGACGGCTCGCTGGATAAAGCATTAAACAGCAAAGTGAAGTGGGTGCAATTTGCCTCCGGTGCCGATGCGTTAAATTATTTCGCCAGCAACGCGATTGATATTGCCAACTTTGGATCCAGCCCGGCAACGGCCGGTATTGTCAGAAAACTGCCGGTCGAAATTATTGGCGTCTCCGGCGTCATTGCCAGCTACGAACGTCTGATCGGCAAAGACGGTATTGCCAGCATCAAGGATATCGAAGGTAAACGCGTCGCCTACCCACCGAACTCAACCGCTCAGTACGCGCTGGAAGCGGCAATCAGCGTTAACAAACTCGACCGCAGCAAGATCACCCTGTTGCCGCTGCGTCCGGCAGAAATGGTGGCAGCCTGGAAACGGGGTGACATAGATGCGGGCTACGTCTGGGCACCTTTTGCTCAGGAGTTGGAGTCCTCCGGCGGGCATCAGGTGTTTGCCACCAAAGACCTGCAAAAAGAGGGCTACCTGATCTACAACAACTACGTGGTGCGTAAAGCCTTTGCCGAGCAGTACCCGCAGGCGGTGAGTGCTTTCCTGCGCGTCCACCAGCAAAAAGTGGATGAGTTCAAGCAAGACCCGGAACGCGCCGCCGCGATTGTCGCCAAAGAGGTCGGCGCCCCGGTGACTACCGCCGCCAATACCCTCGGCGGGCTGGAATACCCGACGCTGGCCCAGCAGGGCACCGCAGAGTGGCTGGGTAATGGCACGCACACCTCCGACAGCGGCATTGGCAAAGCGCTGAGCAAAACCTCCAGCTTCCTGGCGGGCATCGGTGAGATCCGCCAGCGTGATATTCCGGCCAACTGGGATACAGCGATCGAATCGCGCTACATCCGTGATGCGGCGGTAGCCGCGCAATGAGATTGAGTCAGCATATCGCCATCAGCATCCTGTCGGTGGCGGTGTTCTTTATCGTCTGGCAGGTGGCGGCCACCCGGCAGTGGGTCGATCCGCTGCTGCTGCCGTCGCTCACCGATATCGGCCTCACCACCGAAGAGTTGCTGGCCGATGGCTATCGTCAGGTGCCGCTCTGGCAACACATTGCCGTCAGCCTGGCGCGTGCCCTCGGCGCGTTTGCGGTGGCGATTATCATCGGGATTCCGCTGGGCCTGTTGATGGGGCTGTCCGATGGCCTGGCGGCGGTGCTCAACCCGTTTGTGCAGTTTCTGCGTCCGCTGCCCAAGATCGCGCTGATCCCGCTGGCCGTCGTCTGGCTGGGGATTGGCGAGGCCTCCAAATTCTTCCTGATCTTTATCGCCACCTTTTTGAGCGTGGTGGTCGGGGCCTCTGCGGCGGTGGATCGCATTGGCCGGGCAAGGATCCGGGTGGCACAAACGCTGGGCGCATCGCGTCAGCAGATTTTCCTGCGCGTGGTGCTGCCGGATGCCCTGCCGGATCTGTTCACCACTGTCAGGCTGTCGATTGGTATCGGCTGGACGTCGCTGATTGCGGCGGAGATGGTCGCGGCCAGCTCTGGCCTCGGCTGGATGGTGATCAACGCCAGCTCCTATTTGCGCACCGATATCGTGATGCTCGGCATTTTGCTGCTCGGCGGTATTGGCTATCTGCTGGACCTGCTTTTGCTGGGCTTGCAGCGGCTGGTTGTACCCTGGGCGGGGAAAGAATAATGAGTGCCATCACGCTGGAAAATGTCTCGCTCGCGTTTGCGGCGAAACCGCAGCCCTTCACGGTGCTGGAAGATATCAACCTCTCCCTGAGCAAGGGGGAATTTGTGGTGCTGCTGGGGCCGTCGGGCTGCGGGAAATCCACCATTCTGAACCTGGTGGCCGGGTTTACTCAGCCGGATAGCGGTCGGGTGGCGGCAGGGGGGAAAACGGTGCGCCAGCCGGGACCGGACCGCGGGATGATCTTCCAGCAGCCGAATCTGTTCCCGTGGCTGTCGGTGCTGGACAACGTCACCTTTGGCCCGCGCCTTGGCAAACACCGTAAAGACGCAACCAACGCGCTGGCGCATGACTGGCTGGCGCGCGTGGGGCTGAAAGGATTTGAGCATCACGCCCCCTGGCAGCTCTCCGGCGGCATGAAGCAGCGCGTGGCGCTGGCCCGCGCCTGGCTGCCGCAGCCGGAAGTGCTGCTGCTGGATGAACCCTTCGGCGCGCTAGATGCGCAGACCCGCCTGATGATGCAGGAGCTGCTGCGTGACGCCTGGCTGTCCACCGGCACCACGCTGCTGTTCGTGACCCACGATGTGGAAGAGGCGCTGTTTCTCGCCGATCGCATCCTGATCATGTCGGCAAAACCCGGGAAAATCGTCGAAGAGATCGCGCTGCCGTTTGGGCGCGAGCGCGACATCGAAACCCTTGCCGAACACCCGCGCTACAGCGAGATCAAGCATCACGTTTTGCACCGGGTGCGCCAGGAGGCGAAGCGGCACTTAGGGTAAACACCATTCCCGGCGTCGGGAATGCATTAACTGTCATGACTGAGGTGGAAGCAATGAGCAGCAGCGAATTACGAGACCGTCTGGAAACCAGTATTCAGCAGCACCGGGATGCGTACGTGGCAATAGCCAAAGATATTCATGCCCATCCTGAAACCGGCAATAACGAATATTACGCCAGCGGGCTGCTGACGCAGCTGCTGGAAAAACATGGCTTTAGCGTCACCGTCAACGTCGCCGGACACGAGACAGCCTTCTACGCGGTCAAGGAGAGCGGCAAGCCCGGTCCGACCATCGCCTATCTGGCGGAATACGATGCGCTGATCGATATCGGTCACGCCTGCGGGCATAACATCATCGGCGTCACCAGTATTGCGGCGGCGATTGCGCTGGCCGACACGCTTGACCACACCGGGGGCAAAGTGGTGGTGCTGGGCACGCCTGCGGAAGAGGGCGGGCTGCGCGGCAAAGGGGGCGCGAACGGCAATGTGAAGGCCCGCTTTGTGGAGCACGGCTTCCTGAAGGAGGTCGACGTCGCGCTGATGGTTCACCCGGCAGGCAAAACGCGCCTCTCAGGCCCGTCGCTGGCGAACAACCATCTCTACTTCCATTTCTACGGCAAACCCTCCCATGCGGGCAGCTCGCCGCATAAAGGGGTAAATGCGCTGGATGCGCTGGTGCTGCTGTACAACGGCATCAGCGTGCTGCGCCAGCAACTGCCGGACGGGATCCGCGTCCATGGCATCATCACCAACGGCGGGCAAGCGCCAAACGTGATCCCGGAATACGCCTCTGCCCACTACTACATCCGCGCCCACACCCGGGAAGCGGTGCTGGCGCTCGAGCCACGCATTCGGGCGATTGCCGACGGCGTTGCGCTGGCAACCGGCACGACCGTGAAAATCGAACACCAGGTCGGTCCGCGTGATTTCAATATCAACCACACCCTCAATGGCGCCCTGCAGGAAGAGTTCACCGCTGCGGGCGAACAGGTAGAGCTGAAAGAGAAAGAGGGGCTGGGTTCGACCGACGCTGGCGACATCAGCCACGCCGTGCCAACCGCGCATCCGTACATCAAGATTGGTCCGGACGATCTGATCGGCCACACCGTGGCCTTCCGCGAAGCGGCCAACTCCACCCAGGGGTACAACGCACTGGTGACCGGGGCGCAAGTACTGGCGCGCACCGGGTTGCGCCTGCTGACCGATGCCGCGCTGCTGCAGGCAGCAAAAGACGAATTTGCCGGGCGCACCACCGCGACCCAGGCCGCTTAACGTAGACCGGAGCGATAGAATAATGAAAATGCTGTTTTCTGCCGCCACGCTATTGCTGGCGGCGGTTTTACCCCTGGGAAGCGCACAGGCGCAAAGCGTGGATCGTAATGCGACCCTGAATATTGCCTACGGCAACCGTCCGGGCACGCTGGATCCCTATCTGACCACCAACAATGCCACCTCGGACGTGGACCGGCATATCTTCGAAACGCTGTTCACCATCAATGCGAAATTCGAGCCGGTACCGGAGCTGGTGCAGAGCTACACCCTGAGCGAGGATCGCAAAACCTACACTCTGGTGCTGCGCGACGGGATCCATTTTCACGACGGTCAACGGCTGACTGCCGACGACGTGGTGGCCTCGATGAATCGCTGGCTGGCGGTCTCCACCCAGGGCAAAGCCAACCTGCCGGGCGTGCAGTTCAGCAAAGTGGATGACAAAACCGTAGCCTTCACCCTGGCGGCACCCTCGCTTATCACCCTCAACGTGCTGGCCGATGTGAAGAACATCGCCGCCATCATGCCAAAGCGGATTATTGATGCGGCCAACAGCAGCAAGAAGCCGGTGACCGACCTCATCGGTACCGGCCCTTACAAGCTGGCCGAGTTTAAGCCCGGTGATTACCTGCACTTAACCCGTTATGACCAGTATCAGTCGCGCACCGAGCCTGCGAGCGGGCTCGCAGGGCAGAAAAAAGCGGACGTGAAAGATATCTGGTTCCGCTACATCACCGACGAATCGACCCGCCTCGCCGGGGCGATGACCGGGGAATACGATCTCGTCTTCCAGCTGCCGAAGGACAATATTGATACCCTGAGCAGTGCGCCGGATCTGTCCCTGTTTCAGCCGCAGGGCGGCGGATCCTTGATCACCTATCTGTTCAACAAAAACCAGGGGCCGTTTGCTAACGTGAAGCTGCGTCAGGCCTTTAATCTGGCGCTCGACGTGCATCAGACTCTGCTGGCAGGCTACAGCGATCCGCGCTTCTTCAAAGAGGATCCGTCGCTGGGCTTCCCGGATCAGGTGGACTGGTACAGCGAGGCGGGCAAGCCTTACTGGAACCAGCACAAGCTGGAGGAGGCGCGCGCGCTGGTCAAAACGTCGGGCTATAACGGCGAAGAGGTGGTGATCATCGCCACCAAAGAGTATGCCGAGCTGTACAACCTGGCGATTGTTGCCCAGCAGGTGCTGAAGCAGATCGGCGTCAAATCCCGACTGGACGTCTACGACTGGCCGACCGTGCTGCAGCGCCGGCAGGATCCGAAAAACTTCGATCTCTGCGCGCTGGAGTTCTCCATGCGCCAGGTTCTGCATCAGTATCCGTTCCTCGACTCCCGCGCCAAATTCCCCGGCCTGAGCAACAGCCCGGAGATCGACAGCGTGCTGGATGCGATCAAGCAGGCTCCGTCGCTACAAGAGGCAAAACCGCTGGTGGACAAACTCAACGTGCTCAGTTGGCAATATTTGCCGGTGATCGTGCTGGGACGCACCACCCCGGATGCGGTGGCGATCAAAAATAACGTTAAGGGCTTTGAGGATCTGATTGGCCCCATTCTGTGGAACGTTAGCGTGACGCAGCCCTGACCGGAGAAGGCGATGAAAAGATATCTGTTTCACCGCCTGCTGGCACTGCTACCGGTGCTGCTGGTGGTGTCGGTAGTGGTGTTTTGTCTGATTCACCTGGCGCCGGGCGACCCGGCGCTGGTGATTCTCGGTAACGATGCCAGCCCGCAGGACGTTGCGGCGATGCGCCAGCAGATGGGGCTGGATCGGCCGATGCTGGTTCAGTTTGTCAGCTGGTTTGGCGACATTCTGACCGGCAACCTGGGGCATTCCCTGTTTCTGGATACCAGCGTGATGACCCTGTTTTTACAGCATCTGACTCCCACGCTGGCGCTGGCGTTGTATGCGCAAGCCATCGCGCTGGTGCTGGGCCTGACGGGCGGCGTACTCAGCGCCTGGCAGCACGGTAGCCTGACGGATCGCGCTATTCGCATGCTGGCGACGTTCGGGATGTCGGTACCGGGGTTTCTGCTCGGCCTGTTTCTGATCTTCTTTTTTGCCGTGCAGCTGCGCTGGTTCCCGGTGGTGGGGTATCGCTCGAGCAATGACGCCTTCTGGCTCAACGTCTGGTATCTGACCCTCCCGGCGATTGCGCTGGGGTTACGCATTGCGGCGCTGATCGCGCGTATGACCCGGGCGGTCATGCTGGACGTCATGCAGGAGCCATTTATCAGCACCGCCAGAGCCAAAGGGGTGCCGGAGCGGTGGGTGCTGCTGCGCCACACGCTGAAAAACAGCCTGATCCCGATCCTCACCATCTGCGGCGAATCCTTTGCCTCGCTGGTGACGGGCACGATCGTTATTGAAAGCGTGTTCGGTATCCCCGGCATCGGATCGCTGATTGTGGATTCGATCGAGCGGCGCGACGTGACGGTGATCCAGGGCGTGGTGCTGTTGCTCACCGTCTGCTATGTGCTGATCAATCTGGCCGTGGATCTGTTGAGTTATCTCGCCGATCCGCGTCTCTCCGTCGACGGGGGTGAAAAATGATCCCGATGCGTCATCCGGCTCTGTTGATCTGGCCTGCGGTGCTGGCCGCGATCGTCCTGCTGTCGTTTTTTGCCAGCGGCTTAAGCCCTTACGATCCCTACAGTATCGATCCGTTAAGTCGCCTGAAGCCCCCCTCTGCCGCACACTGGTTCGGTACCGACAACTTTGGTCGGGATCTGTTTGTGCGGGTGGCGCTGGCGGTGCGGGTGTCATTCTCGGTGGGTGCCGCCGTCGCGGTAATTGCGGGCATCACGGGGATGGTGGTCGGGCTGCTGTGCGCCTGGTATCACCCGGTTGATCGGGTGTTAATGCGCGTCTGCGATGGTCTGTTTGCGTTCCCTTCGCTGCTGCTGGCCATCGCCATTGTCGGGGTGCTGGGGCCAAATATTGCCAACGTGGTGCTGGCCCTGTCGCTGGTGTATGTCCCGTCGATTGCCCGGGTGATCCGCGGGGCGGCGAGGGTGATTAAAGAGAAGAACTTTATCGAAGCGCTGCGGGCGCAGGGAGCGAGCGCCTCGCGCATCATCTGGCTGCATCTGCTGCCCAACGTCATTTCACCCTTTATCGTGCAGGTCAGCTGGGTCTTTTCAGTGGCGATCCTCACCGAAGCGGCGCTCAGCTTCCTCGGCTCTGGGGTTCCGGCCCCGATGCCCAGCCTCGGCAATTTACTGCTGGAAGGGAAAGCAGTGATCTTCACCGCCTGGTGGATGACCTTCTTCCCCGGTATCGCCATCGTGCTGCTGATCCTCGGGCTGAACATCATTGGCGACGACCTGCGCGACAGCGCCGATCCGGGGCTTAAACCGCTGCCGCGCCACGTCTTACGTCTGTTAAAACAAGGAGGACGCCATGGCTGAGGCACTGCTTCAGGTCAACGACCTGGCGGTCAGTTTCGCCACCCGTCAGGGCATTATCTCCCCGGTACGCGGCGTCTCATTTCAGGTGAATGCCCATGAAACGCTGGGCATTATTGGTGAGTCCGGCTGCGGTAAAAGCGTTACGGCGCAGGCGCTGATGGGACTGCTCTCGCCGCGCACCAGCCGGGTTGAGGGCGAGGTGATTCTGGCAGGCACAGCGCTGCACCGGCTGTCGGCACACGCCCGTCGACAGATGAGCGGGCGCGACATGGCGATGATTTTCCAGGATCCGCTTGCCAGTCTGAATCCGGTGATGACCATTGGTGCGCAGATTGACGAAAGCCTGCGGCTGCATACGACGCGGACGCGCGCGCAGCGGCAGACGAAAACTCTCGCGCTGCTCGCGCAGGTCGGCATACCCGATCCCGGGCGCTGTGCCAGCGCCTGGCCGCATGAGCTCTCCGGCGGGATGCGCCAGCGGGTGATGATTGCAATGGCCATCGCCACTTCGCCGTCGCTGCTGATTGCCGATGAACCCACCACCGCCCTCGATGCGACCATTCAGGCGCAAATCCTCGATCTGCTCGACGCGCTGAAGCAGGAGACCGGGATGGGGATCGTGATTATCACCCACGACCTGAGCGTGGTGGCCAGATTGTGCCAGCGGGTGGTAGTGCTGTACGCCGGGCAGGTGGTGGAAGAGACCGATGTCTATACGCTGTTTGAGCGCCCGCGCCATCCTTACACCCGTGCGCTGCTGGCGGCGCGTCCGTCGGCCGATCATCCGCCGAAAACGCCGCTGGCCGAAATTGGCGGGCAGGTGCCGTCCCTGCATGCGCTGCCGCAGGGCTGTACCTATGCCGATCGCTGCCCGCTGGCACAGCCTCGCTGTCGGGGACAGGCGCCCGAGCTGCGCGCCGTGGGGCGCGATACGCAGCGGGTTCGCTGCTGGCGAGCCGACGAGACAGGAGCCATGACATGACTACCCCTTTACTGAGCGTTAATCAGCTGTCGAAAACCTTCCAGCGCCGCGGGCAGTCCGTGGCGGCGGTAGACCGGGTGAGCTTTACGCTCAATGCGGGCGAAACCTGGGCGCTGGTGGGCGAGTCCGGCAGCGGCAAAAGCACCACCGGACGGCTGGTGCTGGGGCTTACACCGGCAAGCGGGGGCGACATTCAGTTTGAAGGGCGCTCGCTGGCGGATTTAAACTCCAGTGGGTGGAAGCGCGTGCGCCGCGATATGCAGATGATTTTTCAGGATCCGCTCTCTTCGCTCGACCCGAAGCGCACCGTCGGCTACAGCCTGGAAGAGCCGTTGATTATCCACGGCATCGGCAAGCGTAAAACCCAGGTCGCCGGGATGCTGGAGCAGGTGGGCCTGCGCCCGCAGGATGCCGCCCGCTATCCGCATGAGTTTTCCGGCGGCCAGCGCCAGCGCATCGGGATTGCCCGGGCGCTGATCCTCAAGCCCAAGCTGATTATCTGCGATGAGCCGGTATCGGCGCTGGACGTGTCGATTCAGTCGCAGATCCTCAATCTGCTGATGGGGCTGCAGCGCGAGTACGGGCTGGCATACCTGTTTATCTCTCACGACCTGAATGTGGTGCGCCATATTGCCGATCGGGTGGGGGTGATGCACCGTGGCAGGATCGTGGAACAGGGTGAAACACAACGTATTTTTACGCATCCGCAGCAGGAGTATACCCGTTATTTACTCAACGCTATTTTGCCTGCGCACCCGGTTGCGGCAGGCGCGGGGCAAGTGGTGGTGAATGGCTAACGCCGACAAGGGTCGATTTGGGCGCAGTGTCGGTTATACTAGGCGCAAGTGACCTGTTTCACGGCCCAATTTAACCCGGCGCACCCCGCCTAAAACGAGTAAGTTTAATGAGTGATATGATTTACGGCATCCATGCGGTGCAGGCCCTGCTGGAGCGCGCCCCGGAGCGTTTTCAGGAAGTTTTTATTCTGAAAGGGCGTGAAGATAAACGCCTGCTGCCGCTGATCCACGCCCTCGAAGCACAAGGCGTGGTGATCCAGCTGGCCAGCCGCCAGTTCCTCGATGAGAAAAGCGAGGGTGCGGTACACCAGGGGATCATTGCCCGCGCGAAACCAGGCCGCCAGTATCAGGAAAACGATCTGCCGGATCTGATCGCCAGCCTGGAAAAACCGTTCTTCCTGATCCTCGACGGCGTGACCGATCCGCACAACCTCGGCGCGTGCCTGCGAAGCGCTGACGCTGCGGGTGTGCATGCGGTGATCGTGCCTAAAGATCGCTCTGCGCAGCTGAACGCCACGGCGAAGAAAGTGGCCTGCGGCGCGGCGGAAAACGTTCCGCTGATCCGCGTGACCAACCTGGCGCGCACCATGCGTCAGTTGCAGGAAGAGAACATCTGGATCGTCGGCACCGCTGGCGAAGCCGACCATACCCTGTTCCAGAGCAAAATGACCGGCCCTATGGCGCTGGTGATGGGTGCAGAAGGCGAAGGCATGCGTCGTCTGACCCGCGAGCACTGCGACGAGCTGATCAGCATTCCGATGGCGGGCAGCGTGTCATCCCTGAACGTCTCCGTAGCAACCGGCATCTGCCTGTTCGAAGCGGTACGCCAGCGCGGGTAAGTCTTTGTGGTTTTGCCGGGTGGCGGCTACGCCTTACCCGGCCTACCAAAAAGCCCCATCCCGTAGGCCCGGTAAGCGCAGCGCCACCGGGCAATTTGTCACTCTTCTAACGATCGCAAATGGTCGTCTTTATTCAGCGTCATCAGCGCCACGATACTCACTACTGCCGTTGCCATCACGTAATAGGCCGGAATATCCAGATTGCCCGTCTCTTTGATAAGCCCGGTAATGATCAATCCCGCGCAGCCCGAGAAAATCGCGTTCGACAGCGAGTAGGCCAGACCCAGCCCGGTATAACGCACCCGCGTCGGGAACATCTCCGACAGCATCGCCGGTCCCGGACCTGCCAGCATTCCCACCAGACCGCCCGCAATCAGTACCACAATCGCTTTCACCGCCAGCGTGCTGGATTCTGCCTGCAACATTTTCAGCAGCGGCAGGGCGAGGATCAACAGCAGCGCGGCGGCAATAACCATCACCGTCCGGCGCCCGATGCGGTCACTCAGTATTCCTGACGGGATAATGGTCAGGGCAAAACCAATATTGGAGATCACCGCAATCAGCAGCGCTTGATTAAAACCGGTATGCAGCGCCGATTGCAGATAGGCGGGCATGATCACCAGATAGGTATACCCGGCTGCAGACCACACCATCACCCGACCGATGCCCATGACGATCGCTTTCAGGGTTGCCGACGTCTGCGCTTTCACCGCCACCGGTTTTGCCTGCTGCTTCACAAAGCTCGGCGTCTCTTCCATGCTCACCCGCAGCCACAGGGCCACGGCCCCCAGCGGCAGCGCAATAAAGAACGGAATACGCCAGCCCCAGTCATGCAGTGCCTCTGGCGTCAGCAACGCTGAGAGCAGCGCCACGATCCCTGCCCCGGCCAGCAGGCCCAGCGCCACGGTAAAGGACTGCCAGGCACCGTACAACCCGCGCTTGCCGCGCGGGGCGAACTCGGTCATCAGCGACACCGCGCCGCCGTATTCGCCGCCCGCGAACAGTCCCTGCAGGATCCGCAGGCCAGTAATGATAAGCGGTGCAGCAATGCCGATACTGGCATACACCGGCACCAGCCCAATCGCCGCCGTCGCCAGGGTCATCAGCACCAGCACAATAATCAACGTCGGTTTACGCCCGATCCGATCGCCGATCCGGCCAAAGACGATGGCACCCAGCGGCCGAAAGAAGAACGCGATGGCGAAGGAGGCGTAGGTGAGGATCAGGCTGGTCAGCCCCGCTTCACCGTCCAGCTGAAAAAAGTTTTTCGCAATGACGGTGGCCATAAAACCGTACACCGCAAACTCATACCATTCGATGAAGTTACCAATCGAGCCTGCAATTAACGCGCGCTTATGGGCTTCTGGCGCAAGTTGAGTAGAGTGCATCGTGATTCTCCCTGAGAAATGAGAATAAATTATTCACCATAAGCTGACATGGAAATTAATTATTCTTAGGTTGTGTGAGCTGTTTCACGCTTGCAGAGCGCAATACCTCCTTTCGTAGCGTCCATACTTACCTTCATTGCCATTGAAGGAGGGACACAACATGCACTGGCAAACGCATACGGTTTTCAATCAGCCTTTACCGCTGACTAACAGTAATCTTTTCCTCTCTGACCGCGCCCTGTGTGAAGCGATCCACCGTGAAGGCGCCGAATGGGACGCCGACCTGCTCGCCAGTATCGGCCAGCAGCTGGGTACCGCAGAATCACTGGAGTTAGGCAGGCTCGCCAACGTCAATCCGCCGGAACTGCTGCGCTATGATGCCAGCGGCACGCGGCTGGACGACGTGCGCTTTCACCCCGCGTGGCACCTGCTGATGCAGGGGCTGTGCGCCAACCGGGTGCACAACCTGGCGTGGGAAGAGGACGCGCGCAAAGGCTCGTTCGTGGCCCGGGCGGCGCGTTTTGTTCTGCATGCGCAGGTGGAGGCGGGCACGCTGTGCCCTGTCACCATGACCTTTGCCGCCACGCCGCTGCTGCAACAGGCGCTGCCGCGAGGCTTGCACGACTGGCTAACGCCGCTGCTCAGCGACCGGTATGACTCGCACCTGGCGCCAGGCAACCAAAAGCGCGGCCTGCTGATTGGAATGGGGATGACGGAAAAACAGGGTGGGTCAGATGTCCTTAGCAACACCACCCGGGCGGAGCGCTGCAGCGACGGCAGTTACCGGCTGGTGGGCCATAAATGGTTTTTATCGGTGCCGCAAAGCGATGCACATCTGGTGCTGGCGCAGGCAAAAGGTGGGCTGTCGTGCTTTTTCGTTCCGCGTTTTCTGCCCGACGGTCTGCGCAATGCCGTGCATCTGGAGCGGCTCAAGGACAAGCTGGGCAATCGTTCAAACGCCAGCAGCGAGGCCGAGTTTCTCGACGCCACCGGCTGGCTGCTGGGTGAAGAGGGCGAAGGCGTGCGCCAGATCCTTAAGATGGGTGGATTAACCCGCTTTGACTGCGCCCTCGGCAGCCATGGTCAGATGCGCCGCGCACTCTCGGTGGCGCTGTATCACGCCCACCAGCGCCAGACCTTTGGCAAAAATCTTATCGATCAGCCGCTGATGCGCGACGTGCTGAGCCGGATGGCACTGCAGCTGGAGGGGCAAACCGCGCTGCTGTTCCGTCTGGCGCGAGCCTGGGATCGTCGTGCTGACGAACAGGAGGCTTTGTGGGCCCGGCTGTTTACCCCGGCGGCAAAGTTTGCCCTCTGCAAGGCCGGGATCCCGTTTGTCGCCGAGGCGATGGAGGTCCTCGGCGGGATCGGCTACTGCGAAGAGAGCGAACTGCCGCGGCTGTACCGCGAGATGCCGGTCAACAGTATCTGGGAGGGCTCGGGGAATATCATGGGGCTGGACGTGCTGCGGGTGCTGGCGAAGCAGCCCGCCGTTATTGAGATGCTGTTTGCAGATTTTGCCGAAGTGAAAGGGCAGGACCGCCATTTCGATCGCAGCTGGCGACAGCTGCAGCAAAAACTGCGTAAGCCGCAGGAGGCACAGGGCAGGGAAATCGCCCGGCAGATTTATCTGCTGGGCGCGGGGGCGCAGATGCTGCGCCATACGTCGCCGCCGATGGCGCAGGCCTGGTGCCGTGAAATGCTCGACGCCCGTGGCGGTTCCCTGCTCAGCGCGCAGGTGCAGGACGACCTGCTGCTGCGCGCCACGGGCGGCGTAGCATGAGTGTTACAGGCGGAACAGGCTGACCAGATCGGTCAGGTGCGATCCTTTCCCCCGCAGGGTCTGCGCCGTCTCTTCGCTGCGTGAAACGCGGTCAGCGTTGATATGTGACGCTTCACCGATATGCGCCATTGCCAGATTAACCTGACCGATGCCTGCCGACTGTTCGCGGGAAGCGTGGTTAATCTCCGTGACCAACTGGTTGATATTGTCGATGTGCGCGGTAATGCTTTCCATCGCCTGACGGGTCTGCTCCGACAGGGCGTGGCCCTCACTCACTTTACTGAGCGTATCGCCAATCAGCTGTTCAATCTCTTTCACCGCGTTGGCGCTGCGCGCGGCCAGGGCGCGGACTTCCTGCGCCACCACGGCGAAGCCCTTACCGTGCTCACCTGCCCGGGCGGCCTCAACGGCGGCGTTCAGTGCCAGAATATTGGTCTGGAAAGCGATCCCCTCAATCACCCGCGTGATGGCTTCGATACGTTTCGATGCTTCGCGAATATCATCCATGGTCGAGACTGCATTACTGACGGTCTCCCCGCCCTGATGTACCGCCCGGGAGGTTTCACCTACCAGCTGCTGGGTCTGCTCCATATTGGCCGCATTCTGCTGCACGGTGGCCGCCAGTTGTTCCATGCTGGCGGAGGTCTCTTCCACGCTGCTGGCCTGCTTGTTGATCTGCGCAGAGATCTCGCCGGTATCCGCCGCCAGAGCGTTGGTTCCCAGATGGATATCTCCCGCCGCTTCTCGCACCTGCAGCACGATTTTTTGCAGTCCGCCACCAATACCGTTGATGGCATTGATCAGCTGGCCAACCTCATCCTGACGGCTGGCTGGAAGGGTGGCGCGCAGATCGCCTGAAGCATACTGTTGAGCAAGACCAATCACGTCGCGCAGCGGGCGTGTCAGCCAGCGGCGGATAATAAACACGAACAGCATGGCGAAAAGTGCAGACAGCACCACGCCGGCCAGCAGGAAGCGATCGCGCAGGCTGGTCACGTCGGCCAGCAGTACGGTTTTATCCACCTGGCCCACAATCGTCCAGTTCCATCCCGGAAGCGGGGTCCAGGCCATAATCAGCGTGCGGCCATCGGCGCTCTGGCGCTCCAGCGTGCCGGGACGATCGCCCAGCAGTTGCTGCTGAACAGCGTTCTCCCATTTCGGTAATTGCCCCTCTTCTGCGCTGTGGAACAGGTACTGGCCGTGATTTTTGCCATTACTGCGATCCAGCACGAAGAAACGGCCACTCTCGCCCAGACGGCGGCCGAGGATCTTCTCGCGCATGACGTTCCATGAGTGGGTAATGTCGACCCCAACGAAAATAATGGCGATCACCTGTCCGCCCGCGTCTTTTACCGGTTGGTACTGGGTGATGTAGCGTTTGCCGAACAGCAGAGCGAGGCCGCGATACACCTCGCCTTTGGTGACCATCGCCCAGGCCGGGCTGGCATGATCCAGTACCGTACCGATGGCCCGGTCACCGTTCTCTTTACGCAGCGAGGTTGCCACGCGGACAAAGTCGTCGCCGCTGCGGACAAACAGCGTCGAGATAGCGCCGGTGCGATTCAGAAAATCATCGGGCGTGGTGTTGTTCTCATGGAGTTCCGTATCGTTGCCTTTCAGCAACGGGACGGTCTGACCGTTGATGGTGCGGGTCTGACTGGCATCAAGGTTCAGCGGCTGCGGCAAAAAGGTGGTAAACAGGCGGGTATAGCTCTCCACCTCTTCGGTGAGGCTGGTATCGAACATCTGCACCATGTCCACTACGCCGGTAGACTGATTATGCAGATCTTCTATGGCCAGTGATTCGAGTTTTTGACTGGTGTTATAGCTCAGAAGAAAAGTGAACAGCAGAAAGAGTGTAGCCACACTCAAGCCGGTAAGCAGCGATAGCTTAGTGCCCAGACCTGCACGGCGAAAAAAATTGATCATAAATTGCTCATTGCTAAAAAGGTATCGCTTTTCAACGGCAGAGCGGGGATAACATTTATTGAGTTTATGTAACTAAATGTTACAAAAAGGTCGCAGGGTAGTAATGACAAGGATAATGGAATTGTAAATATTAAAAAGCCACTATTATTGAGTGGCTTTTTATCGTTGCTTTTCAGGCATAAAGTATGGCTTGTACCCGCCAGCGATCAACATGGCTGTCTTCCTGCATTTTAATGATGCGATACCACGAGGCACCTTGCTCGTCAGCTTTAAGCGCAATCATGCGCTCAACATCTTGCGGACTCCCTGAGATATCACTCACGGAAATCAGTCCAATTTCATTTAAACCTGTTACGCAATCCGCGCTGGCAAATTCGGCTGACTGCGCGGCCGTACTCACCAGACCGGCCGAGAGTAACAGTGAGGTCAAAGCAAGAGATCGTTTCATCGTCAGCTCCATTTTACGTGTCCCCGGTATCCGCCGGGCAATCCTTCGCAAATAAACTCACTTCCATTGTCATAGGCACGGAGTTTATTGTGGACAGGAAAACGTCTATGGACGCAAAGCAGTGTAAATATCGTTTAAATACCGGTCATTACTTCCGGTATAAAATGGCCTGCGAGTACCATTGTCCCGTCACGATAGTTTCATCGACGAGGATAATGACGTAGTAATCTGCTTTTGCGGCGACGGCTTTTGCTTTAATGGCATCTTCCACATCGTCCGGGGAGCCACGCTCAAGTGCGGTGACCGTGCCCATTCGCTGTAATCCTTCCGTTTGATTACGACGAATCTCTTGTGGATGATCGGCGACCGCTGGTGCGGGTTGCGGCGTACCTTGCAGTGCGCTACATCCGCCTAACAGCAGCATCAGCATTAAAGCAGCAAACCTTCGCATAACCCAATCTCGTTTCCTGATAGCCATAGTGTAGATCTCTGTTAATTTGATTTTGGGGGAATGTTCCCAAACTGTTATCTGTGGCGTAATTTTCGAATGAAAATTTGGCGAAAGCGTAAGCCAGTTCTCAACATTATGAATCACCCATTAGCATGAGGCTCAACAATGATTGAACTCGAAATACGACAGTTTGGCGATCGTGAGATTGTACACGCCGTTCCGGCAGGAAGGGGGGCTCATCCCCTGCCGGTTGTTATCTTTTATCATGGGTTTACCTCCTCTAAGCTGGTTTACAGCTATTTTGCGGTCGCCCTCGCGCAGGCCGGTTTTCGGGTGGTGATGCCGGACGCCCCGGATCACGGTGCGCGTTTTACGGGGGATGAACAGGCGCGGCTCGGGCAGTTCTGGCCGATTCTGCACGGCAACCTCACTGAATTTGCCGGGCTACGGGATGCGTTGTATCAGGCCGGACTGGTGCAGGACGAGCGCCTGGCGGTGGCCGGAGCGTCGATGGGGGGCATGACTGCGCTGGGGATCATGGCGCGTCACCCGGAGGTGACATGCGTGGCGAGCCTGATGGGCTCCGGCTATTTTACCACCCTGGCCCGTACGCTGTTTCCACCGCAGCAGCCTGAGGCGTTCGACACAGCCGTTGCTCCGCTTGCCGACTGGGACGTGACCACGGCGCTGCCGCGACTGGGCGATCGTCCGCTGCTGCTCTGGCACGGTGAAGAGGATGACGTGGTGCCTGCCGCAGAGACGTTCCGTTTACAGCAGGCGTTGCAGCGAGAAGGGCTGGATAACCAGCTAACCTGTTTATGGGAAGCGGGGGTGAAGCATCGCATCACGCCGACCGCCCTGGATGCCACGGTGGCGTTTTTCCGCCAGCATCTCTAAACGCGCAGGATAGTCACTCCCTGATCTTCCAGTTTCTGGAGGATCTGGGGATTGGCGCTTTTACCGGTGATAACCAGGTCTATCTGCTCGGCGCGGCTGAACAACATCCCGGCGCGCTCACCGACCTTGCTGCTGTCGACCAGCACCACCAGCTTGCCGACCACGTTCAGCATGTTCTGCTCGGCCATCGCTGTCAGCATATCAGTCTTATACAGTCCCTCGGCGGTTAGCCCTTTACCGCTGGTAAACATCCAGTGTCCGGCATACAGCGTGTTCTCGCTGTCCTGCGGACTTAAGGTAATGGACTGGCTCTTGTTGTACTGCCCCCCCATGATCACCACGCTCTCGTGCTCCTGATCGATCAGGTAATTAGCCAGCGGCAGGTAGTTAGTGATGATCTGCACCGGCTTGCCGCACATCTCGCGGCCCAGTAGAAATGCGGTTGAGCCGCAGTTGATCACCACGCTTTCGCCCGGATTGACCAGCTGCGATGCCGCCCGGGCAATACGTACTTTCTCGTCGTGATTCTGTGCCTGGTGAATATTCATCGGCGACCAGCGCGGACGCTGCTGGCTGATGCCTTCTGCACCGTTGCGCACTTTTTTCAGTTTGCCGCTTTCATCCAGCTTGTTGATATCCCGGCGTGCGGTGGCGGGTGAAACGCCCAGTCTGGCAATTACCTGTTCGACGGTAACAAAGCCCGTCTGTGCCAGGAGTTCCAGTAATATTTGGTGTCGCTGTGCTTCTGTCATGAGCTATTCCGAAATAAATTGATTTCAAAAGATGATATTTGAAATAGCCTGAAAATACTAAGCAAAAGATGGAATCGCCGGGCAGGTTGCCCGGCGATGGTATGAAGAATTACAGGAACGATTTGAAAGGTAAATCCGGTTCAATCGTAAAGCAGTCGTCAAAACCGCGCGGATAATGATACTCAAAATTATCCTTATCCAGCGGCCAGGTAAATTTGCCACCCACCTGCCAGATAAACGGCTTAAAGCCATATTTCAGGCGGTCTTTTTTCATCTCCCACAGCACGCGGATTTCCTGCGGATCGGCCTGGAAATTCGACCAGATATCATGGTGGAACGGGATCACTACTTTCGTGTTCAACGCTTCCGCCATGCGCAGCATATCGGCGCTGGTCATTTTATCGGTGATGCCGCGTGGGTTCTCACCATATGAGCCCAGCGCCACGTCGATATGATGCTCATTGCCGTGTTTTGCATAGTAGTTGGAGTAGTGAGAATCGCCGCTGTGGTACAGCGTACCGCCGGGAGTGTTGAACAGGTAGTTCACCGCGCGCTGGTCCATGCCGTCCGGCAGAATGCCTGCCGCTTTCTGATCCGCAGGAAGGGTGATCAGTGCGGTGCGGTCAAAGGCATCCAGGGCATGAATTTCAATGTCTTTGATTTTCACCACATCGCCCGGTTTCATCACGATGCAGCGTTCTTTCGGCACACCCCAGCCGATCCATAAATCAACACAGGTCTGCGGGCCGATAAATGGCACGTCGTCAGGGCAGTTTTGCATGACCGCTGCGGCGACATTTACATCAATATGGTCGTTATGGTCATGTGTCGACAGCACGGCATCGATCTGGCGAATGGCAAAAGGATCAAGTACAAACGGGGTGGTGCGCAGGTTAGGCTGCAGCTTTTGAACGCCCGCCATGCGCTGCATCTGGTGCCCTGCTTTCATCAATGGGTTGCCGTGGCTTTGCTTGCCCGTCCCGCACCAAAAATCGACGCAAATATTCGCGTTGCCTTCTGATTTCAGCCAAATCCCCGTACAGCCCAGCCACCACATGGCAAAGGTGCCTGCAGCGACCTGCTCCTGTTCAATCTCTTCATTCAGCCAGCTGCCCCACTCCGGGAACGTGCTCAGGACCCATGATTCACGGGTGATGGTGTTCACTTTACTCATTTTCCAGACTCCCTTTTTTATCATAAGTAATCATATGGTGATTTGTTTTGATTTATACTGGCACCGGAGAATCAATAATGCAACGGCATTTTGGCCGTTTCGTTTCTCATGTGATGCTCGTCCCAAATGAGGTCAGCATTACCTTTTGTAACGACGTTTTTTATTAATTAATTGAATTATAAGATTTTATGTAGAGGTAAATCGTTGAAGTTAAAGCCATTGCCCGGAGTGTGGAAATAATTTGCGTGATACATCACAAATAATCAAATTCAATCTTGTGGTGATTATTTGTGATTACTAGAGTGGGGGCACTTTCGCACAAGCATCGCGCATCGTGCTTCCCTATCGGAGAGTGTTATGGAGATCCTCTACAGCGTCTTTACCGTGTTTTTTAATCAGGTAATGACCAACGCCCCGCTGCTGCTGGGTATTGTGACGTGTCTGGGCTATATCCTGCTGCGCAAAAGCGTGAGCGTGATAGTCAAAGGCACCATCAAAACCATCATCGGCTTTATGTTGCTTCAGGCGGGTTCGGGCATTTTAACCAGCACCTTTAAGCCGGTCGTCGCCAAAATGTCGGAGGTGTACGGCATTAATGGCGCGATATCCGACACCTATGCCTCAATGATGGCCACCATTGAACGGATGGGCGACGCCTACAGCTGGGTGGGCTACGCGGTACTACTGGCGCTGGCGCTGAACATCATTTATGTCCTGCTACGCCGGATAACCGGCATCCGCACCATCATGCTGACCGGCCACATCATGTTCCAGCAGGCTGGGCTGATTGCCGTATCTTTCTATATTTTCGGCTATCCAATGTGGACCACCATTATCTGTACTGCGGTACTGGTGTCGCTCTACTGGGGTATCACCTCCAATATGATGTACAAGCCCACTCAGGAAGTGACTGACGGCTGCGGTTTTTCTATCGGCCATCAACAGCAGTTTGCCTCGTGGATCGCCTACAAAGTGGCGCCGTTCCTCGGCAAGAAAGAGGAGAGCGTTGAAGATCTTAAGCTGCCAGGCTGGCTGAACATTTTCCATGACAACATCGTCTCCACGGCGATTGTGATGACCCTTTTCTTCGGTGCGATCCTGCTTTCCTTTGGCATTGACGTTGTGCAGGCGATGGCCGGAAAAACCCACTGGACTATCTACATCCTGCAAACGGGCTTCTCGTTCGCCGTGGCGATTTTCATCATCACCCAGGGCGTGCGTATGTTCGTTGCTGAATTATCCGAAGCCTTCAACGGCATCTCTCAGCGTCTTATCCCCGGCGCGGTGCTCGCCATCGACTGTGCGGCTATCTATAGCTTTGCGCCCAATGCGGTGGTGTGGGGCTTTATGTGGGGCACCATCGGCCAACTGATTGCGGTCGGCATCCTGGTTGGCTGCGGCTCTTCCATTCTGATCATTCCTGGCTTTATCCCGATGTTCTTCTCCAACGCCACGATCGGCGTATTTGCTAACCACTTCGGCGGCTGGCGCGCGGCGCTCAAGATTTGCCTGGTGATGGGCATGATTGAAATTTTCGGCTGCGTCTGGGCAGTAAAACTCACCGGGATGAGCGCCTGGATGGGGATGGCGGACTGGTCGATTCTGGCGCCACCCATGATGCAAGGGTTTGCTTCCGTCGGCATCGTCTTTATGGCCGTCATTATCCTGATTGCACTGGCTTATATGGTCTTCGCCGGGCGCGCATTACGCGCTGAAGAAGACGCAGAAAAACAACTGGCAGAGCACTCTGCTTAATAAGGAGTTCTGATTATGACCGTACGTATTCTGGCTGTATGTGGCAACGGGCAAGGCAGCTCCATGATCATGAAAATGAAAGTGGATCAGTTCCTGACCGAGCAAGGTGTTAATCACACGGTAAACAGCTGCGCCGTCGGGGAGTACAAAAGCGAGCTCAGTGGGGCAGACGTGATCATAGCCTCGACCCACATCGCCGGCGAAATCACGGTGTCAGGCAATAAATACGTGGTGGGCGTACGCAATATGCTCTCTCCGGCAGATTTTGGCCCAAAACTGATGGAAGTGATCAACGCGCACTTTCCGACAGATGTGAAATAAGGGAGCGCCATGAAATTACGTGATTCACTGGCCCAGAACCACTCCATCAAGCTGCAGGCAGACGCCAGCAGCTGGCAGGAAGCGGTAAAAATCGGTGTCGACTTACTGGTTGCGGCCGATGTGGTCGAACCCCGTTATTACCAGGCCATCCTCGATGGCGTTGAGCAGTTTGGCCCGTACTTTGTGATTGCCCCGGGGCTGGCGATGCCGCACGGCCGCCCGGAAGAGGGCGTTAAAAAAACCGGTTTTGCGCTGGTGACGCTAAAAACGCCGCAGGTGTTTAACCACGACGACAATGACCCGGTCGATATCCTGATCACCATGGCGGCGGTTGATGCCAATACCCATCAGGAAGTGGGGATCATGCAGATCGTCAATCTGTTCGAAGATGAAGCCAATTTTGACCGTTTACGTGCCTGCCGCAGCGAGCAGGACGTGTTGGATTTAATCGACCGCGCCAATGCGGTGGCAGTTTAAGAGGGAATGAATATGTCACAGTTACCGATGCTCCAGGTTGCGCTGGATAACCAGACGCTGTCTCACGCGTATGAAACCACACGTCTTATCGCCGATGAGGTCGACATCATTGAAGTGGGCACCATCCTTTGCGTGGGAGAGGGCGTGCGCGCCGTTCGCGATCTGAAAGCCCTGTATCCGCACAAAATTGTGCTGGCGGACGCCAAAATCGCCGATGCGGGCAAGATCCTGTCGCGGATGTGTTTTGAAGCCAATGCCGATTGGGTCACGGTGATCTGCTGTGCTGACATCAACACCGCCAAAGGAGCGCTGGAGGTGGCGAAAGAGTTCAACGGCGATGTGCAGATTGAACTGACGGGTTTCTGGACCTGGGAACAGGCAAAAGAATGGCGCGATGCCGGTATTCAGCAGGTGGTGTATCACCGCAGCCGTGATGCACAGGCCGCAGGCGTTGCCTGGGGAGAAGCGGATATCAGCGCGGTGAAACGTCTGGCAGACATGGGCTTTAAAGTGACCGTGACGGGTGGACTGGCGCTAGAGGATCTACCGCTGTTCGCCGGTATTCCGATTCACGTCTTTATTGCCGGTCGCAGCATTCGCGATGCGGCCTCTCCGGTTGAGGCTGCGCGCCAGTTCAAACGTTCCATCGCCCAGCTGTGGGGATAAGGAGCGGCTATGTTAAGCAAACAGGTTCCACTTGGGATCTATGAAAAGGCCCTCCCCGCCGGGGAGGGCTGGCTTGAGCGACTGCAGCTCGCCAAAAAGCTGGGTTTTGATTTTGTCGAAATGTCGCTGGATGAAACCGATCTGCGTTTGTCACGTCTGGACTGGTCGTGTGAACAGCGGCTGGCGCTGGTGGCTGCTATTGCCGAAACCGGCGTGCGCGTGCCGTCGATGTGCCTTAGCGCCCACCGTCGCTTCCCGCTCGGCAGCGAAGATAATGCGGTGCGCCATCAGGGGCTGGAGATCATGCGTAAAGCCATTCGCCTGGCTCAGGACGTGGGCATCCGCGTTATCCAGCTTGCGGGTTATGACGTTTACTATCAGGACGCGAACGATGAAACGCGCCGCCGCTTTCGCGAAGGGCTGAAAGAGAGCGTCGAGATGGCGAGTCGTGCCCAGGTGACGCTGGCGATGGAGATCATGGATTACCCGCTGATGAACTCCATCAGCAAGGCGCTGGGCTACGCCCACTACCTGAATAACCCGTGGTTCCAGCTCTATCCCGATATTGGCAATCTCTCCGCGTGGGATAACGACGTGCAGATGGAGCTACAGGCCGGAATGGGACACATCGTCGCGGTACACGTCAAAGACACGCGCCCGGGCGTGTTTAAAAACGTTCCCTTCGGCAGCGGGGTGGTGGATTTTGAACAGTGCTTTACCACTCTCAAACAGAGCGGCTATTGCGGACCTTATCTGATTGAGATGTGGAGCGAAACCGCTGACAACCCGGAGCATGAAGTCGCAAAAGCACGCGACTGGGTACTCGGGAAGATGGCGCAGGCCGGGCTGGTGGGAGGTGAGAATGCAGCAGCTTAAGCAGCAGGTATTTGAGGCAAACATGGATTTACCGCGTTACGGCCTCGTCACCTTTACCTGGGGAAACGTCAGCGCCATTGACCGCGCGCGCGGGTGGGTGGCAATCAAACCCAGCGGTGTGGCCTATGACAGCATGGGCGTCGACGATATCGTGGTGGTGGATCTCAGCGGCAAGGTCGTCGAGGGAAAATGGCGACCCTCTTCCGATACGGCAACCCATCTGGCGCTTTATCAGCGTTATCCCTCTATCGGCGGAGTGGTGCACACCCACTCGACGCATGCGACCGCCTGGGCGCAGGCCGGGCGGTCGATCCCCGCGCTGGGTACCACCCATGCGGACTATTTCTTTGGCGATATCCCCTGTACGCGGGCATTAACCGAAGAGGAGGTGCAGGATCGCTATGAGCTCAACACCGGCAAGGTAATCATTGAGACGCTGGGCGACGGCGAACCGCTGCACAGGCCGGGGATTGTCGTTTATCAGCACGGGCCCTTCGCCTGGGGTAAAGTCGCCCACGATGCGGTGCATAACGCGGTGGTGCTGGAGGAGGTAGCCAGAATGGCGTGGATTGCGCAGGGCATTAATCCGCACCTGCAGCCGATCGACAGCTACCTGATGAACAAGCATTTTATGCGCAAGCATGGTCCAGATGCCTATTACGGACAAAAATAAAAAAAGCCCCCGGGCAGGGGGCTAATCACTATGACAATATTCTCGTTGTTGGCTTTCCTGGTGCTAGCGTCAAAGCATTACCGATAGATATCTGCGCTGACGTGCATATTGCCGTTGCTGCCCGGTTCACGGGTGAGCATGACGTGATAGTAGCGGGCATCCCGCGCATCGGCTTCTGCGTTAATCGCTTCTGTGGCTTCACTTTCCGTAGCGAAGTTATGGTTGATATAAATGACGCCCAGACTTTGCACATCATCCATATTTCTGGCCTGTCGGCTATCAACCTTTATGGCTGCTGTCGCGTTTGCACTGAGCAAAAGCGCAGCCAGAATGGCAAGGGTGATCTTTTTCATGATATGCGCTCCACGACAACCTACGGTGCGACGATATTCACTTCTGCTGATTAAAGTGTAATCACTAATCTGGCGGGCTATCGCGACCATTTCTGATGCTGTTGTTCAAAAAAACGGCGCAATGGCGTGGGAGTAATGGTAAATCACCCACTTAGACTGACTTTGCGCTTTGTGCGAATTATTTGCGCAATCAGCTTGAGTTTCCAGGGGGTGGCAAGTATTATGGCGCGTCAATTTTTCAGCCGCCCTTTAATCACGTTCCTTGCCTCCATGGGCCGCGGCTGACCCAGACAGGAGGCTGAATAATCCGTAAGGAGCAATTCGATGCGTCATTACGAAATCGTTTTTATGGTCCATCCTGACCAGAGCGAACAGGTTCCGGGTATGATCGAACGTTACACTACTGCAATCACTGCAGCAGAAGGCACGATTCATCGTCTGGAAGACTGGGGCCGCCGTCAGCTGGCTTACCCGATCAACAAACTGCACAAAGCCCACTACGTTCTGCTGAACGTTGAAGCTCCGCAGGAAGCGATCGATGAGCTGGAAACTAACTTCCGCTTCAACGACGCCGTTATCCGTAGCATGGTAATGCGTACTAAGAACGCAGTTACTGAAGCATCTCCGATGGTTAAAGCGAAAGACGAGCGCCGTGAGCGTCGCGATGATTTCGCAAATGAAACCGCAGATGATGCTGATGCTGGGGATTCTGAAGAGTAATTTCTGATGACCAACCGTCTGGTGTTGTCTGGCACTGTGTGCAGGCCCCCCCTTCGTAAGGTCAGCCCATCAGGAATTCCTCACTGCCAGTTCGTGCTTGAGCATCGTTCAGTGCAGGAGGAAGCCGGGTTTCACCGGCAGGCGTGGTGCCAAATGCCCGTTATTATTAGCGGACACGAAAACCAGGCCATTACTCACAGTATAACGGTCGGTAGTGCAGTAACCGTTCAGGGGTTCATTTCTTGCCACAAGGCAAAGAACGGTCTGAGCAAAATGGTTTTGCATGCCGAGCAGATTGAATTGATAGATTCTGGAGACTAGCCAAATGGCACGTTATTTCCGTCGTCGCAAGTTCTGCCGTTTCACAGCGGAAGGCGTTGTTGAGATTGATTACAAAGATATCGCAACGTTGAAAAACTACATTACCGAAAGCGGTAAAATTGTCCCGAGCCGTATTACCGGTACTCGTGCAAAATACCAGCGTCAGCTGGCTCGCTGCATCAAGCGCGCTCGCTACCTGTCCCTGCTGCCGTATACCGATCGTCATCAGTAATCGGCCGCCGTCTATTAACGACTTTAAGAGGATAAGGTAATGCAAGTTATTCTGCTTGATAAAGTAGCAAACCTGGGCAGCCTGGGTGATCAGGTTAACGTTAAAGCGGGTTACGCACGTAACTTCCTGGTACCACAGGGTAAAGCTGTTCCAGCTACTAAGAAAAACGTAGAGTTTTTCGAAGCACGCCGTGCTGAACTGGAAGCCAAACTGGCTGACGTTCTGACTGCTGCTAACGCTCGCGCTGAGAAAATCAACGCACTGGGCACTGTTACTATCGCGTCTAAATCTGGCGACGAAGGTAAACTGTTCGGTTCCATCGGTACCCGCGACATCGCTGACGCTGTAACTGCAGCTGGCGTTGAAGTAGCTAAGAGCGAAGTTCGTATGCCGAACGGCGTTCTGCGTACCACCGGTGAGCACGAAGTGGACTTCCAGGTTCACAGCGAAGTATTCGCGAAACTGGTTGTTAACGTTGTTGCTGAGTAAGTAATTACTCGTCACTACGTCGAAGCGCCGGCCTTGTGCCGGCGTTTTGCTTTTTAACGCGACCCGCTTCGCCTTTTTAGCTTGTATGGTAGCTATTCCTGCCGCATTCTCTGATAATAAAATGAAACACCATTTTATCTCTGAGATTTGCTATGGACTCCGTTCTGCCCACCCCTGTTTTTGCGCGTAAAAATATCGCCTATGCCAGCGCGACGCTCTGTTGCCTGCTCTGGGGTAGCTCGTATCCGGCGATTAAAAGCGGCTATGAACTGTTTCAGATCGCCACCGATGATATTCCCTCAAAAGTGGTCTTTGCCGGTTATCGGTTTGTCTTTGCAGGCCTGCTGTTGCTGCTGTTTGCTCTCGCCCAGCGTAAACCTATTGCCAGACTCACTCCACGCCAGTTTGGCCAGCTGACTGTGCTTGGCCTGACGCAGACGGCGATCCAGTACACCTTCTTTTATATCGGCCTCGCCTACACCACGGGCGCGAAAGGTTCGATCATGAACGCGACGGCTACCTTCTTCAGCGTCATGCTGGCGCACTTTATCTATCAGAACGACAAAATCAGCTTCAACAAAGCCCTCGGCTGTATCCTCGGCTTTGCGGGAGTCATGCTCGTTAACTTTAACAGTGGCTTGCAGGACTTTCATTTTGTCTGGAATGGCGACGGTTTTGTGGTGCTGGCGGCCTTTATCCTCTCTGCCGCCACGCTGTATGGAAAACGTATTTCCCAGACGGTCGATCCTATGGTGATGACCGGCTGGCAGCTGGCAATGGGCGGAGTGATGCTGGTAGTGGGGGGTTATGTGACAGGCGGTACGCTGGAAGTGCACAGCGTCAAAGCCGCGGCAGTGCTGGGCTATCTGACGCTGCTCTCCTCGGTGGCCTTTGCGCTGTGGAGTTTGCTGCTGAAGTACAACCGCGTCAGCATGATCGCGCCGTTCAACTTTATCGTCCCGGTGGCCGGAACGGTGCTGTCCGCTATCTTCCTCGGGGAAAATATTCTGGATATCAAATACGCGATTGCGCTGGTTCTGGTCTGTTCCGGTATCTGGTGGGTTAACAAGGCGAGCAAAAAGCCCGCCCTGTGATCCCGGCGAAGGGCTATTTAATTCGCAGGAAGCTGCCATCTGACTGACGGGTAAACAGCACCTGCTGACCATTACCGCTGTCAATGGTCAGGCCCGTCACTACGCCGCTGGCGTTCTGGCGGATCTGCACCATCTGCCCGTTTTGCAGGTTGCTCAAAGGCTTGCCTGCGCCTTCGACCTGCGCCATCGCATAAACATCGGTAGGCGGCAGGCTATGGTCGCGGAACAGCTGCGCCATTGTTTTGCCTGGTTCAACGCGATAGGTCCGCCACTGCTGTTCGATTCCCGGTGGTTGCTGCTGGGATTGTACCGGGGCGGCAGCCTGCTCCTGCGGTTGTTCCTCCTGGATAGGCTCGGGTTCTATCGGTGCCATCTGACCTGGATCGTTTGACGGTGCGACCAGCTGTGTCTGCATTGGCTGTGAGTCGGGCTGTGGCTGCGATTGCGAGCGGATATCCAGCTCGGCATCCCGGCGCACGGGTGATGTCTCGCTGTCGTCAGCACCCGGAAGCAAGAAACCTATGATGACCAACAGCATCCCAATGATAATGCCCTTGCGGTGCAGGGGCGGCAGCGGATCCATAATGCGAAAGTTGTCTGGCGCATGCCAGATTTTCGCCAGGGTAGGTTTTATTTCAAATGGCCCGGGCATGGCTTTCCTCCTGCTCCGCGTCGCTTTTATCCTGTCCCGAGAAGTATAGTTTGCTAACTGACTGATGGGCGTAGCAAAGGTGACTTCCGTGACATATTCGGGAATAATCCAGATAGTCTCTATTGTTTCTGTTTCGTCGCAATTTGTCATCTTTCAATAAGACAAAGTTTTACCGGATGGGGGGTGGCTGTTATGCTGCCCGCTACTTTAAATGTGATGGAAGGAAAACCCATGACCACCCCGACTTTTGACACAATCGAAGCGCAGGCAAGCTACGGTATCGGCTTGCAGGTAGGCCAGCAGCTGAGCGAATCAGGCCTGCAGGGTCTGTTACCTGAAGCGCTGGTGGCGGGTATCGCCGATGCACTGGAAGGCAAACACCCGGCGGTTCCGGTGGATGTGGTTCACCGTGCGCTGCGTGAAATTCACGAACGTGCTGACGTTGTACGTCGTGCTCATTTTGAAGAGATGGCCGCAGAAGGCGTCAAATTCCTGGAAGAGAACCGCGAGCGCGAAGGCGTGAACAGCACCGAAACTGGCCTGCAGTTCCGCGTCATCAACCAGGGCGAAGGCACTATTCCGGCGCGCACTGACCACGTACGTGTGCACTACACCGGTAAACTGATCGACGGCACCGTGTTCGACAGCTCCGTAGCGCGCGGCGAACCGGCAGAATTCCCGGTCAACGGCGTGATCCCTGGCTGGATCGAAGCGCTGACTCTGATGCCAGTAGGCTCTAAATGGGAACTGACTATCCCGCAGAACCTGGCGTACGGTGAGCGTGGCGCTGGCGCGTCCATTCCGCCATTCAGCACCCTGGTGTTTGAAGTCGAGCTGCTGGAAATTCTGTAAACGCGTTTTCTTTTTCCTCTCCTCATTCGGGAGAGGAAAATAGTTAAAAAACCTATAGTTACGCGCTAATCAACAGATTATCTTGCAAATGTAGCCGGTGAGTGTATTTTTGTGAGCTGTTTCGCGCTGTATGAGTGATATGACACTCACTTTAAACATATTATTAACATAATATTTAAATCACAGTATTCATCCCGCCGATTCTTACCTAATATCGATGAGTCCTGAAACAGGGCCGTCGCTTTTCGACGTTATAAAAGGCCAGAAGAGCCTAAACAACACAGGCAGTTACAACAGGAATAAATCACATGGTAGATCAGGTAAAAGTCGTTGCCGACGAAGAGGCACCGTCTGAACAATCACTACGGCGTAATCTCACAAACCGTCATATTCAGCTCATTGCCATCGGCGGGGCTATCGGCACCGGGCTGTTTATGGGGTCAGGCAAAACCATCAGTCTGGCCGGGCCGTCGATCATATTCGTGTATATGATCATCGGTTTTATGCTCTTTTTCGTCATGCGTGCAATGGGAGAGCTGCTGCTCTCAAATCTCGAATACAAATCCTTTAGCGACTTTGCCTCCGACCTGTTAGGGCCGTGGGCCGGTTATTTCACCGGCTGGACCTACTGGTTCTGTTGGGTGGTGACCGGGATGGCCGACGTCGTCGCGATTACGGCCTATGCACAGTTCTGGTTCCCCGGACTCTCCGACTGGGTTGCGTCGCTGGCGGTGATTGCCCTGCTGCTGAGCCTCAACCTCGCCACCGTGAAGATGTTCGGTGAGATGGAGTTCTGGTTTGCGATGATCAAAATCGTCGCTATCGTCGGGCTGATTGTGGTGGGTCTGGTGATGGTGCTCACGCACTTTACCTCACCAAGCGGCGTCCAGGCCTCGGTGACCCATCTGTGGAATGATGGCGGCTGGTTCCCGAAAGGGCTGAGTGGCTTCTTTGCCGGTTTCCAGATTGCGGTGTTTGCCTTCGTGGGGATTGAGCTGGTGGGAACGACCGCCGCAGAGACCAAAGATCCGGAGAAATCCCTGCCGCGCGCGATTAACTCCATTCCGATTCGCATCATTATGTTCTACGTCTTTGCGCTGATCGTCATTATGTCGGTCACGCCGTGGAGCTCGGTTGTCCCAACCAAGAGCCCGTTCGTGGAGCTGTTTGTGCTGGTGGGTCTGCCTGCTGCCGCAAGCCTGATTAACTTCGTGGTGCTGACGTCTGCGGCCTCTTCCGCCAACAGCGGCGTGTTCTCCACCAGCCGCATGCTGTTCGGTCTGGCACAGGAAGGCGTCGCGCCGAGCGCGTTCGCTAAGCTCTCTAAGCGTGCGGTACCGGCGAAAGGACTCACCTTCTCCTGTATTTGCCTGCTGGGTGGCGTGGTGATGCTCTACGTGAACCCGAGCGTGATTGGCGCATTTACCATGATCACCACCGTGTCGGCGATCCTGTTTATGTTCGTCTGGACCATCATCCTGTGCTCGTACCTCGTGTACCGCAAACAGCGTCCACAGCTGCATGAGAAATCGATCTACAAAATGCCGTGGGGCAAGGTGATGTGCTGGGTGTGCATGGCGTTCTTCGCGTTCGTGCTGGTCCTTCTGACCCTGGAAGAGGATACCCGTCAGGCGTTAATCGTCACGCCGCTGTGGTTTATTGCTCTGGGACTGGGCTGGATTTTTATCGGTAAGAAACGAATGGCGGGGGTGCGTTAAGCATTAGTGCGGCTGTGTGCCGGGTGGCGCTAGCGCTTACCCGGCCTACGTTCGAGGTCGTTGTAGGCCCGGTAAGGCGAAGCCGCCACCGGGCTTTTTTTATTCCCCGGCCAATGCCCGTGGGAACAGCACGTTATTCTCGAGGCTGATGTGTTCCATCAGATCGTCGATCATCTCGTTAATCCCGTTATACATGGCGCGCCAGGTGGTACAGGCATCCGCCGGTGGGGTCACGTTATCGGTGATGTGTTTGATCACTTCCACCAGTTCACCCGCATCGTCATGCTCGCTTTCCATCACGCTGATCGGCCCCATCGCCTGGCTGCCCATTCCCTGTTTGATCATCGGGAACAGAATCTGCTCTTCTTTCATCATGTGGCTGGACAGCTCCTGATGCAGCATGGTCAGGTTTTTCGCCAGACCGCGCGGGACAGAGGCTTTCTCGGCATGCACACGTTCAACCTTGGTGGCCTGCAAGATCAGCTCTGGCAGCTGTTCGCGGTGGCGATCGTGATAGCGCACGATAATGTGATCGATGATGTCCGCCAGCGGCACGCTGCGCCAGTCTTTCTCCAGCGGCTGCTGGGCCAGGGTCGCCAGTTCTGCTTCGATGAGGTCCAGATCCAGTTCCTTGCGCGATGCTGCACGCGCCAGGGTTTGTTTACCGCCGCAGCAGTAGTCCATATCGTATTTACGGAACAGCGCAGATGCGCGTGGAATGGAGAGCGCCAGCTCGCCTAATGGTTGGTCGCGGTAGGCCATTGCAATTACCTCATCGTCATTTGATAAGGTGTATTTTAAATGCATCTTTATGCTGGGGATATACCCCTTTGGGAGCACGGAGCAAAAAGGAGGGGGATTCACAAAAATTTCTTATGTTTTAACTTGCTGAATGGGTTTAATAATTTCCAAAAACAGAGGTGGTTAGACCACGAAATGTTAAATAACCCGCCAGCCCTGCCGATATGCCTTATCAGACAATACCCTGCAACATAAGGCTTACAATGTTTAAACGTATTAAAGTAATCACCCTGTTAATCTCGGTGCTTTTGATCCTCGGTGCACTGCAAATCATTGCGGCGACGGTCTTTATCAACGCCTTGAATAACGATAAGGATAATTTCAACGTCTCCCAGCTCTCCAGTCAGAACGTGGCGGAGTTTACCGACGCCTGGATTAGCCTGAACCAGGCGCGAGTGACCCTGAACCGCGGCATGCTGCGCCTGCAAAACAACACGGCAACCGAGATTAACGGCACGCAGCTGGGTGAGCTGGTAACAGCAGCGAAAAATCTGTTGGCCGAGGCGCAGGGGCATTACGATAAATATTATGCTCTGCCGGCCACCCCAGGTATGGATGAGAAATTGTCGGAGCGGCTGGAAGAGCAGTACCGCGCCTACTCCTCAACGCTTGCAAAAATGAATGAGCTGCTGGCGCAGGGCAATTTGAACGATATGTTCAAGCAGAATGCCGAGCAGAAGCAGGTTGCCATGCAGGTTGTCTATCGCGAATGGCGTGAAGTGCAGGCGAAACTCTCCAATGCAGGTGTGAGCGAAAACGAAGCTGACTACCAGCGTATCCTGTGGATCCTCTCGGCCATTATGCTGATTGTGGTTGGCGTGATTGTCGCCAGCTGGATTGCGATGCGTCGGGTGCTGCTGCAACCGCTGCATGAAGTGATCGCCCACATTCGCGCCATCTCCGCAGGCGACCTGACGCAGCCGATCACTGCCCACGGACAGAACGAAATGGCGGTGCTGACGATGAACGTCCACGAGATGCAAAAATCGCTGGCGAACACCGTTGGCGTGGTACGCGAAAGCGCGGACACCATCTTCACTGGTGCCGGCGAAATTTCGGCGGGCAGTAACGACCTCTCTTCCCGTACCGAACAGCAGGCGGCCTCTCTGGAAGAGACGGCAGCCAGTATGGAACAGTTGACCGCCACCGTGAAGCAGAACGCCGATAACGCCCGTCAGGCGTCACGTCTGGCGCTGGATGCCTCTTCCACCGCGAAGAAAGGCGGAAGCGTGGTTGAAGGCGTGGTGCGTACCATGGATGAGATCGCCACCAGCTCCAGCAAAATCGCCCAGATCACCAACGTGATTGACGGCATTGCCTTCCAGACCAATATCCTGGCGCTGAACGCCGCGGTAGAAGCGGCGCGAGCGGGCGAGCAGGGCCGTGGTTTTGCGGTCGTGGCAGGGGAAGTGCGTACCCTGGCGCAGCGCAGCGCCCAGGCGGCGAAAGAGATCAAAGGATTAATCGACGATTCGGGCAACCGCGTCAGCGCGGGTTCCGCGCTGGTTAACGAGGCCGGAGAGACGATGGCAGAAATCGTCAATGCGGTGACCCGCGTGACTGACATCATGGGCGAAATCGCTTCCGCCTCTGATGAGCAAAGTCGTGGGATTGATCAGGTCGGCCAGGCGGTCGCCGAAATGGATCGCGTTACCCAGCAGAACGCCTCGCTGGTAGAAGAGTCCGCAGCCGCGGCAGCGGCGCTGGAAGATCAGGCGGCCCGCCTGAACGAGGCAGTGGCGGTGTTTAAAATTACCCGCGGGCAGGCAGTGAAAGCGGCTCCGGTTAAAATCCCCACCGCGAAGGCAAAACCCGTGGCGGCGTTGAACGAAGCCAACTGGGAAACCTTCTGACAGACGCCGGATAGCGCTCGCGCTTATCCGGCCTGTGATGGTATCGCCCGGCAAGCGCAGCGCCGCCGGGCGATACCTACATCTCCGACGCCGGAATAACCCTCGGTTTTTCCGGTTTCGCGCTGACCGCAATCACCACACCCACCACCAACAAAACAATCCCGGCCCCGGTTAACAACGGCGGCACGCTCTGGCGCAGCAAAAAGGTGTACAGCAGCCCTGCCAGCGTTTCGAAGACAATCAATGGCCCGAGAATCACCGTCGGCAGCTTCTGGCTGGCCATGTTCCAGCACAGCGCCCCAACCCATGAACAACAGACGGCGATCGCCACCATCAGGCCGAGAAACACGCCTGGCCGTGGCCCCAGCGGTAGGGCAAACGCCGGCTGTTGCGCATTCAGCCAGACACAGGCGGCCAGATAGCCAATAAGCGAGACTGGCAGCGTCACCAGCGCCTGTGCGGTGGCCCACATCATCGGGTGTTTATCCGGGTTCTCCCGCAGCCAGCGGGCATTGCGCAGGGCATACCACGCCCAGCAGACCACTGAAATCGATGCCAGCAGAATGCCGGAACCGTAGCGCCAGCCGTTGATATCGGCCATCCCGTGACGCAGCTCGGCAATGTTCACGCACGCCAGTCCGAGGGCGATACAAAGCAGGGCGGGCATCATTTTCGACCACGCCAGTTTGCCGTCGCGCTGGCTATACAGCAGGTTGGCGAATACCGGGATCACCACCGGCAGCGTGCCGATAATCATCGTTGAGACCGGGGCTCCGGTGCGCTGAATGGCACTGGCCAGGCACACGTAATAGATCAGGTTGCCCATCATGGTCAGCCCCAGCGCCGTCCACCAGTCCTGACGGGAAAGCTGGCGTAACCGCCTGCGGCCTAGCCACGCCAGCGGCAGGGCGATCAGCCCCAGCGCCAGGTAACGCCCCATCGACTGCAGCATCGCCGGGTACTCCGGCACAAGTAACGGGCCAACAAAAATCAGACCCCACATCAAACCCGCAAGCAGGGCATACAACACGCCGCTAATCATTTTTGCATCCCTTGTTTCTTAACCTGCGGGCAGTGTAGAGGGGTAAAAGGCGGGCGTATTGTATGAGGTTGCGCATTAGCGCTTCGCGACCTGTTTTTGGTAGCGCACGGGGGTGATGCCGTAGCGATGCGTAAACGCGCGGGTCAGATGCGACTGGTCAGTCAGCCCGGTGGCCGCCGCCACCTCAGCAGCCGGAAGCCCCTGGGTGAGAAAGGCTTTCGCGCGCCACAGGCGGATCGCCATCAACATCTGATGAGGGGTAACGTGAAAATGGGCTTTGAACTGGCGCTGAAAATGATACGGACTGAGCGACACCACCTGCGCTAGCTCGTCGAGGGTGAGCGCGTGCATATAGTTGTCATGCAGATACTCGCGCACGCGGTCGAAGCGGTGCGCTCCTTCGCGCAGCACCGGCGCATGGCGCGCCAGTGGCCGGAAGGTCTCAATCAGATCCAGCAGCAGCCCTTTTTGCGCCAGTGGATCCTCGGTGTGCCACAGGCCATAAATCAGCTGGCCGATCTGCTGCGAGCGCCTGGGGTCGTGGCGGGTGACGTCACTGAACCACCAGTGGCGAACGCCGGTCACCTCTTCAAGCAGATCCGGTTCAAGGTAGATCATCCGGTAGCGCCAGCCGTCGGCGGTTTCAGCCTCGCCGGTGTGCAGCTCATCCGGGTTCATGGTGACAACGGAATTGACGGGGGCGACGTATTGGGTGCCGCGATAGCGAAAGCGCTCGGCACCGGCTTCAATCGCGCCGATACCGAAGGCTTCGTGGGTGTGAGGCTCAAACGCGTAGCGGGAGATGTGGGCGTGATACAGCTCGACGCCCGGTACCTGCGCCAGATGGCGAAAGCGCGCGCTGTCTCTCTCATCGAAGAACTGTTCGGGTACGCCTTGCACGGTGAGCCTCCTCGTGGGTCATGCTTTCATTATCAGAGATGACCCACGGGGACGCCACAACAATTAACCACTATGTAACAATTACAGGATGCTTTTGACGCTCTCAGCCAGCGGGGTGGTTGGGCGGCCAATCAGGCTGCTCAGGGTGTGGCTGTCGTCAAACAGACCGCCCTTCGACGCGCCTACATCGGAGTCGGCCAGCATATCCGCAAGACCCGCCGGTAAGCCAAAGCCTTTCAGCGCGGCGGAAAAATCGGCTTCACTCAGGTTCTGATACACCACGTTTTTCCCGCTCTGACGGCTCAGTTCCTCCGTCAGCTCGGCTAATGTCCACGCAGAGTCGCCCGCCAGCTCATATACTTTACCGGCATGGCCTTCTTCAGAAATAACGCGTGCAGCCGCCGCCGCATAGTCGGCGCGGGTGGCCGCGGCGATTTTTCCTTCGCCTGCGGAGCCGATAAACACGCCGTGCTCCAGCGCAGGCGGCGCGCTGGCGAGGTAGTTTTCGCTGTACCAGCCGTTACGCAGCAGGGCATAAGGAATACCCGACGCCGCCAGCGCGTTTTCGGTCTCGACGTGCTCGACGTGCAGGCCCAGCGGGGAGGTATCGGCATGCAGCAGGCTGGTATAGGCGATAAATTTCACGCCTGCAGCTTTTGCTGCGTTGATCACGTTCAGATGCTGTGGCGTGCGCTGGCCGACTTCACTTGATGAGATCAGCAGCAGCTTGTCCACGCCCGCCAGTGCAGTGGTGAACGCGGCCTGGTCGGTGTAATCGGCCTGACGGACGATCACGCCCTGCTGGCTCAGCGCCCCGGCCTTCGCCGGGTTACGTACAATAGCGACCAACTGGCTGGCTGGAACGGTTTTCAGGAGCTGTTCAAGAACGTGCTGGCCAAGCTGGCCGGTGGCACCGGTAATCGCGATCATGATGAATATCCTTCGTCTCAGGTAAGTGTTGTGGCACACTATCACCTTAGCTAACTTTAAGTAAGTACGCACAAAAAGGTAAGTATGAAATGACGAACCCAACGCTTAGCGAGCAAATGCGCGACGGCAATCTCTTCGCGGAGCAGTGCCCCTCCCGGGATGTGCTGAAGCATGTGACCAGCCGCTGGGGCGTGCTGATTCTGGTGGCGCTGCGTCAGGGAACGCACCGCTTTAGCGATCTGCGGCGCAAAATGGGTGGCGTGAGCGAGAAGATGCTGGCCCAGTCGCTGCAGGCGCTGGAGCAGGATGGCTTTATTAACCGCGTCTCGTATCCGGTGGTGCCGCCGCACGTTGAGTACAGCCTGACCCCGCTGGGGGAAGAGGTGAGCGAGAAAGTGGCGGCGCTGGCCGACTGGATTGAGCTGCACTTACCCCAGGTGATGACGAATCGGGATGAGCGTGCGGCGTGATTTCAGGGTGCGGTCTGATGCCCTCACCCCAACCCTCTCCCACCGGGAGAGGGCGCAAACACTAAAAACGGCAACTGGGTTGCCGTTTTGCTTTTACCTGCTTAAATCCACCTGATAAATGGCGAAGCCGATCTCGTCGGTTGCCACCTGTTTCATTGGATACTGTGCCTTCTCTTTGATAAACGCCGCGGCTTTTTCAGTTGGCGCGGTCTCAAAGCGAATATCCAGCTTCACCTTGCTGGCAATCGGAGCCAGACGCCAGTTGTTGTCTGCAGCCGGATGGATCTCGCCCGCCTTTTTCGACTGCTCGCCGATCCACGCCGCCAGCACCGAGCGGTTCTCATCCGGGGAGGCAAACGCGATATGGCTGTCGCCGGTTCCGGCAAACTTGCCGCCGTAGGCGCGGTAGTTATTCGTCGCCACCAGGAAGGTCGCCTTCAGATCAATAGGCTTGCCGTTAAAGGTCAGGTTCTTGATACGTTCTGCCTGCGCATTCACCACCTTGCATTCGCCGTCGTATTTTGCCGGCTGCGAGACATCAATCTGGTAGTCCACACCGTCGATCACGTCGAAGTTATAGGTGCGGAATCCGTCCCAGTTAATCAACGACTGCGGTTGGGTGCTGGCCACATCGATCTGGTTGAACTGCCCGGCAGAACACTCGAGCCACTCCTTCACTTCCTGACCGGTGGCTTTTACCACCACCAGCGTATTCGGGTAGAGGTACAGATCGGCGGCGTTACGGAAGGTCAATTGGCCTTTTTCCACTTCGACGAAGCTGGCCGGATCGTTCTTGCGTCCGCCCACTTTAAACGGCGCAGCGGCAGAGAGCACCGGCAGTTTGGCCAGGTCCGGGTCGCCCTGAATAAAGCGTTCCACGTAGGCTTTCTGCGCCATATTCACCACCTGAACAGTGGGATCGTCCTGCACCAGCGACAGATAGCTGTACATGTTATCGGCGGATTTGCCGATTGGCTTGCTGACGAACTCGCGGGTGGCGTCGTGATCGTGCTTCAGCACCTCGACGATTTTTTTATCCTCACCGACCAGCGCTTTTTTGCCGGCCAGGTCGTAAATCGGACGGGCTTCGGCTTTGGACTGGGTCACCTGCCATTTTCCACCGTCGTTATTCAGCACCAGATCAACCACCCCCAGGTGGTCGCCCCACATGCCTGGCATCACTGACGGCACGCCGTTCAGCGTCCCTTTCGCAATGTCGGCGCCCTTGATGTTGGCGAAGTCCTTGCCCGGGAACACCGCGTGGGCATGGCCGAAGAGAATCGCATCCACGCCCGGCACTTCGCTGAGGTAGTAGACCGAGTTCTCTGCCATCGCCTGATACGGATCGGCAGACAGACCGGAGTGGGCAACCACCACCACCAGGTCGGCACCTTTCTCGCGCATCTCCGGCACATACTTGCGTGCGGTTTCGGTAATGTCGTTAACGGTGACCTTACCTTCCAGGTTCTTCTTATCCCAGGTCATGATTTGCGGTGGGACAAAGCCGATATAGCCAATTTTCAGCGTCTGCGGCTTACCGTCCTGATCGACGACGGACGTCTCTTTGATTAAGTAGGGCGTGAACAGCGGCTTCTGCGTTTTCAAATCGATGATGTTGGCGTTGACGTAGGGGAATTTCGCCCCGGCCAGCGCCATATGCAGATAGTCCAGCCCGTAGTTGAACTCGTGATTGCCGAGGTTGCCGACCGCGTAATCCAGGGTGTTGAGGGCTTTATAAACCGGGTGAATATCGCCTTTTTTCAGCCCCTTCGCCGCCATGTAATCGCCAAGCGGGCTCCCCTGAATGAGGTCCCCGTTGTCCACCAGCACGCTGTTTTTCACTTCGCCACGGGCAGCGTTAATCAGGCTGGCGGTGCGCACCAGACCAAACTTCTCCGTCGGGGCATCTTTGTAGTAGTCAAAGTCCATCATATTGCTGTGCAGGTCGGTAGTTTCGAGAATGCGAAGATCTACCGTCGCTGCTTGTACGCTCGCGGCAATCAGCGTCGCCAGGAGCGTTGCGCTAAACTTAATCATCTGAGGAGTCCTTTTTTCGATCCAGGCCACAAAAGAATATGTATGTATATTGTTTTGCTTACAGAACTGTGAATCCTGCCAGAAAAATCGGCAATGAAACCGGAATTGCTTCACAGATAGCGGATTTATGCACAATGCGATATAAATAAAACAACAAGTTATACCCACTGTCACAAGCAAAGAGGTGGAGAATGTTAGATAAAATTTGTCAGCTCGCACGGGATGCGGGCGAGGCCATTATGCAGGTCTACGATGGCAAACTCCCGATGGACGTTGTCCGTAAAACCGATGATTCACCGGTGACCGCCGCCGATCTCGCGGCGCATGGGGTGATCCTGCAGGGTCTGCAGGCCCTGACGCCCGATATTCCGGTGCTCTCCGAAGAAGACCCGCAAGCGTGGGAGGAGCGTCAACACTGGCAGCGCTACTGGCTGGTGGATCCGCTGGATGGCACCAAAGAATTCATCAAGCGCAACGGTGAATTCACGGTCAATATCGCCCTGATTGAAAAAGGCAAAGCGGTGCTGGGGGTGGTGTATGCCCCGGTGCTGAAGGTGATGTACAGCGCTGCCGATGGCAAAGCCTGGAAAGAAGAGTGCGGCGTGCGGATGCAGATCCACGTGCGCGATGCCCGCCCGCCGCTGGTGGTGATTAGCCGTTCGCATTCCGATAACGAACTGCAGGAGTACCTGCAGCAGTTGGGCGAACATCAAACCACCTCGATCGGATCGTCACTGAAATTCTGCCTGGTGGCAGAAGGGCAGGCGCAGCTTTACCCGCGCTTTGGGCCAACCAACGTGTGGGATACGGCAGCAGGCCATGCGGTCGCCGCTGCCGCCGGGGCGCATGTTCACGACTGGCAGGGCAAGCCGCTTGACTATACCCCGCGTGAATCGTTCCTGAACCCCGGCTTCAGGGTCTCGCTTTACTGACCGAGCAGCTTGTGCAGCAGGGCCGTCACCTGCTGCACCTCTTCTTGCGTTAGCGCGCCGTCTTTCGCCCACTGTACGCGACCTTCTTTGTCCAGCACCGCAACCGCAGAACCCTCTTCTTCCAGCTGCCATGCGCCGCGCGCCACGCCGTTACTGTCGACGATAATCTGCGACCACGGATAGAGCTTTTTATTGCTCTCCAGGCTGTTGCGCACAAACATCCCGGAGCCTGGGATCGCATCATCGGTATTCACAATGGTGGTAGTTTGATAGCGGTCATGGGGGAATTTTGCTGACTTGATCGCTTCTATCAGCGTTGCGTTTTTCTCTTTTGCCGACGAGCGACCAGCAATATGTAGCACCACTCGCACTTTGCCCGCGAGCTGCGCGCTATTCCAGGTTTTGTAGCTAAACTTATCATTGTCGAGGATCAATTCTCCCCGGTCGGCGATGCCCACCGGCGGCACACGTTGTCCCTTCTCAAAATTATGTGCGGAGGCCATCAGTGGCAGCATCAGGAAAGCTGTTGCCAGAATGTTACGTAGAGTCATGGTGTTTCCTTATAATGTGCAGGTGATCCGACCACTTGGTCTTGCGCTTTAATCATAAGTGCGATCAATGCTCTTTACCCGCAATCCCGGTGCCAGAATGCGGAGGAACGCACATAACGGCACAAAAACGATGGCTTATACTGCCTGCATATATCCTTTACATAGATAATTCTGATTAATTGTCATCAAAAGGTAAATAAACTTATGCACACTGGGTATCACCGAGTTACTGGTCTATAGTCATTGGGCAACAAAATTTGCGCTCCAGAAAGTCGGCCCAATTGTGGCGCTGCAAGAGCGTATGATTCGCAGGAGAGCATAGAATGAAAATTTTCCAACGATACAACCCGCTTCAGGTGGCGAAGTACGTAAAAATCCTGTTCCGTGGACGTTTGTACATCAAGGATGTTGGCGCTTTTGAGTTTGATAAGGGCAAGATCCTTCTGCCGAAGGTAAAGGATAAACAGCACTTTTCTGTGATGTCCGAAGTCAACCGTCAGGTTATGCGTCTGCAAACTGAAATGGCTTAACCCCGTGCTATGCAGTATGAAAAACGGCTCCCGATGGGAGCCGTTGATGTTTGTGGCGTAGCCTAAACTCAGGCCGACGCGTTCTCTTCGGCGTCCGGGAGTCTCGGTACCAGCACCGTCGGCTTGTTGTCGATGCGCGTCACCAGCAGCTGGTCGATGCGGTAGTTATCAATATCGACCACTTCGAACTTGTAGCCGGAGAACTTCACCGAATCGGTGCGTTTCGGGATCTTACGCAGCATAAACATCATAAAGCCGCCAATGGTCTCGTAGTTCCCGGACTGCGGGAACTCGTCGATATCCAGTACCCGCATCACGTCGTCGATTGGCGTCCCGCCATCAATCAGCCATGAATTCTCATCGCGCGCCACAATCTGCTCTTCCAGACCCTGGCCGACCAGATCGCCCATCAGGGTGGTCATCACATCATTAAGGGTGATTAGCCCCACCACCAGCGCGTATTCGTTCATGATCACCGCGAAATCTTCCCCGGCGGCTTTAAAACTTTCCAGCGCTTCGGAGAGGGTCAGAGTGTCGGGCACAATCAGCGTATTACGGATCTGCACGCCGCTGCTCAGGGCCAGGCTCTGATTAGCCAGCACGCGGTTCAGCAGATCTTTGGAATCCACGTAGCCGATAATGTGGTCGATATCTTCTTTACACACCAGGAACTTGGAGTGCGGATGCTGGGCAACCTTGTTCTTCAGGCTCTGCTCATCTTCGTTGAGATCGAACCAGATGACGTTTTCGCGCGAGGTCATCGACGACGGCACGGTACGGGATTCCAGTTCAAACACGTTCTCGATCAGCTCATGCTCCTGCTTACGCAGCACACCCGCCAACGCACCGGCTTCAAACACCGCGTAGACATCGTCAGAGGTGATGTCGTCTTTGCGCACCATCGGCAGCTTAAACAGGCGGAAAATCATATTTGCCAGGCCGTTGAAGAACCATACCAGCGGACGGAACACGAACAGGCAGAAGCGCATCGGGTTGATGATACGCAAAGCCACGGCTTCGGGCGCAATCATACCGATGCGTTTCGGGGTCAAATCGGCGAACAGGATGAACATACTGGTCACCAGCGTGAAGGAGAGGATAAAGCTCAGCTGCTCGGAGAGTTCAGGGGAGAAGTAGTTGGCGAACAGGCTGTAAAACACCGGAGAGAAAGCAGCGTCACCGACGATACCGCCGAGAATGGCAACCGCGTTGAGGCCAATTTGCACCACGGTAAAGAACATACCGGGGTTTTCCTGCATTTTCAGCACACGTTGTGCATTGATATTGCCATCATCGGAGAGCAACTTAAGTTTGATTTTTCGGGATGCGGCCAGTGAAATTTCTGAAATTGAGAAAAATGCACTCACGGCAATCAGACAAAGTATTAGTAAAATACTGTTTAACATAGTTTATCCGGCTTCTCGCCAGATCCTCGGAAGGGAAGTTAATTACATTTGTGTGAAAACACATTGAACACCCGCTCGTAGCGTTGAGCCGGTTATTTCAGCGGGTAGTATAGCGTAACCAACTGTAAAGCTGCCAGAGATCGCTTTTTAACCCGATCCTGCCGGGGAAGGCAGGGTCGGGTGCGCGCGTTTATCGGTTATGCCAGCTGAGGCGGCAGGCAGACGCCGATGCCGCCGATACCGCAGTAGCCGTATGGATTTTTGTGCAGATACTGCTGGTGGTCGTCCTCGGCATAGTAGAAAGGCAGCGCGGTGGCGATTTCCGTGGTCACCAGGCGATCGTCATGAGCCTCATGCATCGCCTGCTGGAAGCGCGCAAGGCTGGCACGCGCGGCGGTATCCTGCTCGGGCGTCAGAGGATAGATCGCTGAGCGGTACTGAGTGCCATGGTCATTGCCCTGGCGCATACCTTGCGCCGGGTCGTGGTTTTCCCAGAATACCTGCAGCAGCTGCTCGTAGCTGATAAGGTTCGGGTCATACACCACGCGTACCGCCTCGGCATGACCGGTCTCGCCGGAGCAGACTTCACGGTAGGTCGGATTAGGGGTATAGCCACCGGTGTAGCCTGCTGCGGTGCTGTACACGCCCGGTAGTTGCCAGTAGAGGCGCTCCACGCCCCAGAAGCAGCCCATCGCGAACAGGGCGATTGCCATGCCGTCCGGCACGTTGGTCATGGAGTGATTGTTGACGGCATGCAGGGTGGCGACTGGCATAGGGGTATTTCGTCCCGGTAATGCATCCGCCTGAGCAACAAGGTGTTTTTTATCGAATAAACTCACGGTGAGGCCTCCGGGGTGGTGATGTTTGGGTTAAGGTTGTCACGAAGCGTTTAATTGAACACAATAAACACGGTGAATGAGTCTAGATTTAAACATAAGAAATATTAGGTTGTTTAACCAATTTTCAACCCGCTAATTGGTTTTTGGGCATTATGCCGTGATACGCCGCGGAGCGGCACTTCAAGTGCTTCCAGGGTGGAAACAAGGATATTCAGGAGAAAACGTGCCAAAAATCCGCCAGTTATGTTTGGTCAGTTTATTGCTGACAAGCGGAGTCGCCAGTGCGGCGAATGTTCGTTTGCAGGTTGAGGGGTTATCCGGGGCGCTGGAAAAAAACGTACGTGCGCAGCTGTCCACGATCCAGAGCGACGAAGTGACGCCGGACCGGCGCTTTCGCGCGCGCGTCGATGATGCGATTCGCGGCGGGTTAAAAGCGCTCGGCTACTACGACCCGACCATCGACTTCGAATTACGTCCACCGCCGGCCAAAGGGCGGCAGGTGTTGATTGCCCGCGTTAAGGCGGGCGAACCGGTGCTGATTGGTGGTACTGACGTGGTGCTGCGCGGCGGGGCGCGTACCGATCGTGACTATCTCGATCTGCTGCACACCCGTCCGAAGAACGGCACCGTCCTGAATCACAGCGACTACGACGACTTCAAAAAAGATCTGACCCGCGTGGCGCTGCGCAAAGGCTATTTCGACAGCCAGTTCAATAAAAGCCAGCTCGGGGTCTCTCTCGAAAGACGCCAGGCGTTCTGGGATATCGACTACGACAGCGGCGAGCGCTACCGCTTTGGTGATGTCACCTTCGAAGGCTCGCAAATCCGCGATGAATACCTGCAGAACCTGATCCCGTTTAAAGAAGGCGACTATTACCAGTCGAAGGATCTGGCTGAGCTGAACCGCCGCCTGTCTGCGACCGGCTGGTTTAACTCGGTGGTGGTGGCACCGGAATTTGATAAAGCGCGGAAGACCAAAGTGCTGCCGCTGCACGGCGTGGTCTCGCCCCGTACCGAAAACACCATCGAGACCGGGGTCGGTTACTCTACCGACGTTGGCCCGCGCGTGAAGGCGACCTGGAAAAAGCCGTGGATGAACTCCTACGGCCACAGCCTGACCACCAACCTCAGCGTCTCGGCCCCCGAACAGCAGCTTGATTTCAGCTATAAAATGCCGCTGCTGAAAAACCCGCTCGAGCAATATTACCTGGTGCAGGGCGGCTTTAAGCGCACTGACCTCAACGATACCGAATCGGACTCCACCACCCTTGCCGTGTCGCGCTACTGGGACCTCTCCAGCGGCTGGCAGCGGGCGATTAATCTGCGCTGGAGCCTCGACCACTTTACGCAGGCCAGCGTCACCAACACCACCATGCTGCTGTATCCGGGGGTGATGATCAGCCGGACACGCTCACGCGGGGGGCTGATGCCAACCTGGGGCGATTCTCAGCGTTATTCGGTCGATTATTCGAATACCGCCTGGGGCTCCGATGTGGATTTCTCGGTGGTTCAGGCGCAAAACGTCTGGATCCGTACCCTCTACGATCGCCATCGCTTTGTGGTGCGCGGCAATCTGGGCTGGATTGAAACCGGAGACTTCGCCAAAGTCCCGCCGGACCTGCGCTTCTTCGCCGGGGGCGATCGCAGTATTCGTGGCTATAAATACAAATCCATCGCGCCGGAAGACAGCGAAGGCAAGCTGATCGGGGCCTCGAAGCTGGCCACCGGCTCGCTGGAGTATCAGTACAACGTCACCGGCAAATGGTGGGGCGCGACCTTTATCGACAGCGGTGAAGCGGTGAGCGATATCCGCCGCAGCGATTTCAAAACCGGCGCAGGCGTCGGCGTGCGCTGGGAGTCACCGGTCGGGCCGATCAAGCTCGATTTCGCGGTGCCGGTGGGTGATAAAGATAATCACGATCTGCAGTTTTACATCGGTCTGGGGCCTGAGTTATGAGTTTATGGAAGAAGATAAGCCTCGGCGTGTTGCTGTTTATCCTGCTGCTGCTGGGTGCCGTGGCGTTCCTGGTGGGGACCACCAGCGGGCTCCACCTGCTGTTTAATGCGGCCAACCGCTGGGTACCGGGGCTGGAGATCGGCCAGGTCACCGGCGGATGGCGCGACCTGCACCTGAAAAACGTCCGCTATACCCAGCCGGGCGTGGCGGTGAATGCCGGGGATCTGCATCTGGCGGTCAAGCTCGGCTGCCTGCGCGACAGCAGCCTGTGCATTAACGATCTGGCGCTAAAAGACGTCTTTGTGACTATCGATTCCAGCAAAATGCCGAAAACGGAACCGGTAGCTGAAGAAGACAGCGGCCCGCTGGATCTCTCCACGCCGTATCCGATTGCCCTCTATCGGGTGGCGCTGAACAACGTCAACCTCAAAATCGACGACACCACCGTGTCGGTGATGGATTTCACCTCCGGCCTGCGCTGGCAGGAGAAAAACCTGACCTTAACGCCCACCAATCTGCAAGGGCTGCTGATCGCCCTGCCGAAGGTGGCGGATATGGCGCAGGAAGAGATCGTCGATCCGAAAATTCAGAACCCGCAGCCGGACGAGAAACCGCTGGGTGAAACGCTGAAAGATCTGTTCTCCAAACCGGTGCTGCCGGAGATGACAGAAGTCCATCTGCCGCTGAATCTCAATATCGAAGAATTTAAAGGCGAGCAGCTGCGCCTGACCGGCGACACCGATCTGACGGTGTTCAACATGCTGCTGAAAGTGAGCAGTATCGACGGCAACATGAAGCTCGACGCGCTGGATATCGACACTAACCAGGGCAGCGTGAATGCGACCGGCAATGCGCTGTTGCGCGATAACTGGCCGGTGGATATCACCCTCAACAGCACCCTGAATATCGACCCGATAAAAGGCGAGAAGGTAAAGCTAAAAGTCGGCGGTGCGCTGCGTGAACAGCTGGAATTTGGCGTCAACCTGTCAGGCCCGGTGGACATGGTGCTGCGCGGCCAGACCCGGCTGGCAGAGGCAGGCCTGCCGCTCAACCTGGAGCTGATCAGCGAGCAGCTGTACTGGCCGTTTACCGGCGAGAAGCAGTATCAGGCTGACGACGTGAAGCTGAAGCTCACGGGAAAAATGACCGATTACACCCTGTCGTTCCGCACGGCGGTGAAAGGCGAGGGGCTGCCGTCCGCGGGCATTACGCTGGATGCGAAGGGCAACGAGCAGCAGATTAACCTCGATAAGCTGACGGTGGCGGCGCTGGAAGGCAAAACCGAGCTGACGGCGCTGCTCGACTGGCAGAAGGCGATCAGCTGGCGCGGCGAGCTGAAACTTACCGGCATCAACACCGGCAAAGAGGTGCCGGACTGGCCGTCGAAGCTTGATGGCCTGATTAAAACGCGCGGCAGTCTGTATGGCGGAAGCTGGCAGATGGACGTCCCGGAACTAAAAATCACCGGCAACGTGAAGCAGAACAAGGTCGATGTCCACGGTTCGTTAAAGGGCAACAGCTACCTGCAGTGGATTATTCCGGGCATGCACGTGGCGCTGGGGCGTAATACCGCCGACATCAAGGGCGAGCTGGGGGTGAAAGATCTGGATCTGGATGCCACCATCGATGCGCCAAATCTCGACAACGCCCTGCCGGGGCTGGGTGGCACGGCGAAAGGGCTGGTAAAAGTGCGCGGCACGGTCGAGGCACCGCAGCTGCTGGCCGATATCACCGCCAATAACCTGCGCTGGCAGGAACTGACCATCGCCCGCGTACGGGTGGATGGTGACGTCAAATCAACCGATCAGATTGCAGGGCATCTCAACCTGCAGGTCGACCGGATATCCCAGCCGGGCGTTAATCTGAATCAGGTGACGCTGGAAGCGAAGGGCAACGAGAAACAGCACGAGCTCCAGCTGCGCATCCAGGGAGAGCCGGTCTCCGGCCAGCTGCATCTGGCGGGGAGTTTTGATCGCAAAGAGACCCGCTGGAAAGGCACGCTGGATAACACCCGCTTCGCCACACCGGTGGGGCCGTGGGCGTTAAACCGGTCGATTGCGCTGGATTACCGCAACGCAGAGCAGAAAATTAGCATCGGGCCGCACTGCTGGACCAACCCGAATGCCGAGCTGTGCGTGCCGCAGACCATCGATGCTGGCGCCGAGGGGCGGGCGGTGGTGAATCTCAACCGCTTCGACCTTCAAATGCTCAAGCCGTTTATGCCGGATGCCACCCAGGCCAGCGGCGTCTTCAGCGGTAAAGCGGATGTGGCGTGGGACACCACCAAACCGGGGCTGCCGCAGGGCAACGTGACCCTGTCCGGGCGCAACGTCAAAGTGACCCAGGTGATTAACGACGCGCCGCTGCCGCTGGCGTTCGACACCCTGAACCTCACCGCCGATTTACATAATAATCGCGCCGAGCTGGGCTGGCTGATCCGCCTGGCCAACAACGGTCAGTTCGACGGTCAGATCCAGGTTACCGATCCGCAGGGTCAGCGTAATCTGGGCGGTAACGTCAATATCCGCAACCTCAACCTGGCGATGGCAAACGCCATTTTCGCCCGCGGCGAGAAGGTAGCCGGGATGCTGAGCGCCAATCTGCGGCTAGCCGGTAACGCGCAAAGCCCGCAGCTGTTCGGCCAGATGCAGCTCAACGGGGTGGATGTCGACGGCAACTTTATGCCATTCGATATGCAGCCCAGCCAGCTGGCGATGAACTTCAACGGCAAGAGTTCGACCCTCGCAGGCGTGGTGCGTACCCAGCAGGGGCAAATCAACCTCAGCGGCGATGCGGACTGGAATCAGCTTGATAACTGGCGCGCGCGGGTGGCGGCTAAAGGCAGCAAAGTGCGCATTACGGTGCCGCCGATGGTGCGGCTGGATGTCTCGCCGGATGTGGTCTTCGAGGCGACGCCAGACCTGTATACGCTGGACGGACGAGTCGATGTGCCGTGGGCGCGTATCGTGGTGCACGACGTGCCAGAAAGCGCGGTGGGCGTCTCCAGCGATGAGGTGATGCTCGACAAAGATCTGAAGCCGGTAGAAACCCAGCGGGCGGCGATCCCGATCAACAGCAATCTGATTGTGCACGTCGGCAACAACGTGCGCCTGGATGCCTTTGGTCTGAAGGCGAGGCTGACGGGCGATCTGAAAGTGGCGCAGGATAAACAGGGGCTGGGCCTGAACGGGCAGATCAATATTCCGGAAGGGCGCTTCCACGCCTATGGCCAGGATCTGATTGTGCGCAAAGGCGAGCTGCTGTTCTCTGGCCCGCCGGATCAGCCGCTGCTGAATATCGAGGCGATCCGTAACCCGGAGTCCACCGAAGACGAGGTAATTGCCGGGGTGCGGGTGACCGGCACCGCTGACGAGCCGAAGGCGGAGATCTTCTCCGACCCGGCGATGTCGCAGCAGGAAGCCCTGTCTTACCTGCTTCGCGGGCAAGGTCTGGACAGCAATCAGAGCGACAGTGCCGCAATGACGTCAATGTTAGTGGGCCTGGGGGTTGCACAAAGTGGTCAGGTTGTGGGTAAAATCGGCGAGACGTTTGGCGTAAGCAATCTGGCGCTGGACACCCAGGGGGTCGGTGACTCTTCTCAGGTGGTGGTCAGCGGCTATGTACTGCCGGGTCTGCAGGTGAAATATGGTGTGGGGATCTTTGACTCACTGGCGACGCTCACGTTACGCTATCGCCTGATGCCTAAGCTGTATCTGGAAGCGGTGTCTGGCATAGACCAGGCACTCGATGTGCTCTATCAGTTTGAGTTCTAGCAATGCGAATATTTGTCTACGGTAGTTTACGAACTAAGCAAGGCAACAGCCACTGGATGACCAACGCCCAGCTGCTGGGGAATTACAATATTGAAAACTACCAGTTGTACAGTCTGGGCCACTATCCAGGCGCAGTTCCGGGGAACGGAACAGTACAGGGTGAAGTTTATCGTATTGATAACGCCACGCTTGCCGAACTTGATGCCTTGCGCACCAGGGGCGGGGAATACGCTCGCCAGTTGATCCAGACGCCCTACGGTACTGCGTGGATGTACGTATACCAGCGTCCGGTCGATGGGTTAACGCGGATTGAAAGCGGTAACTGGTTAGACAGAGACCAGTACTGAAATGAACAACGCCACCCTCGGGTGGCGTTGTTTTTGTTAAGCCTCTTCCTGGCGCAGCTTGAATATCTGCACCGTGTCCAGCAGATGTTCTGCCTGGCGATGCATCGCCTTCGCGGCGGCAGACGACTCCTGAGAAAGCGTGGCATTTTGCTGCGTGGCTGCATCCATGTGGGTCACTGCGACGTTGACCTGATCGATACCGGTGCTCTGCTCGTTGCTGGCTAACGAAATCGCTTCGATCAGCTCGCTCACCTTACTGACGCTCTGCAGAATATCCGCCATCGCGGCACCGGCCTCTTTGACCTGGCCGTTACCCTCATCAATGCGGTTAACCGAGCGGTCAATAAGCCCTCTGATCTCCTTCGCCGCCGAGGCAGAACGCTGGGCCAGGCCGCGCACTTCGGCGGCCACCACCGCAAAGCCGCGTCCTTCTGTCCCTGCGCGGGCCGCCTCGACAGCGGCATTGAGGGCAAGGATATTGGTCTGGAAGGCAATGCTGTCGATCATGCTGATGATGGTGTTAATTTCGCTGGAAAAATCATGGATTTCGCTCATGGTCTGCACGGCGCGCTCCACGGCTTTCTCCCCCTGACGCGCCACCTGGCGGGCGTTGCGGGCAAGCTCGCTGGCGGTACGCGAATTTTCAGCGTTGCTTTTCACTACCGAGGTAAGCTCTTCCATAGAGGCTGCGGTCTGCTCCAGTGCGCTGGCCTGGGCTTCGTTACGCGAAGAGAGCTCATGGCTGCCGCTGGCAATCTGCGCCGACGTGGTGGCGATGCTTTCGGTACCGTTGCGCACACCCGAGACAATGCGGGTCAGGTTGACGTTCATCTCCTGCAGCGCATGCATCAACTCGGCAGTCTCGTCGCGTCCGGCGACGGTAAAGCGGGACTGCAAATCGCCGGCGGCCACGGTGCGGGCAATGCTCACCGCCTGCGCCAGCGGACGGGTAATACTGCGAATCAACCACCAGGTCACCAGCAGTCCGGCGGCGAGGGTCAGCGCCATGGCCAGCAGCAACAGCCATTTGGTCTGCTGGTAGCGCGCTTCGTTCTCGGTGATGGTCTGCTGGTGTAGCGCTTTAGCATGCTGCAGCGTGCGGGCCACCACCTCGTCGATCATTTTCGTCGGCTCGCGATCGATGCCGGTCACTTGCTTATCCACCCGCTGGGCGCTGGTCGCATCGCCCACCTGATAATCGGCCAGCGCCGCCAGGTACTTCTGTTCCAGCCCGGCGTGAATGTCACGCGTGGCCAGCAGCTCGCGGTTATCCATGCCGATTTTGGGCAGCAGTTCGCTCAACGTGGTTAACAGCGCCTGTGTTTCCTGACTTTCACGGCTAAAGGCGGTTCTGTACTTATCAAACGCCTCTTGCCCCTGGGCACCGCGCAGCAAGGTGTTCTTCCACTCCTGCACCTGGATTTTGAACTGCACCTGGGCATTGCGCGCGGTATCAATGCTTTCGGTGATGGTCTGCTCCATCGTCATGATCTGTTCTTGTTGGGCCAGGCTATTGCTGTTAATCGCCAGCCCGCGCAGGCCGATAAACAGCGTAGCAAGCAGCAACAGCGAGGCCAGCAGCCCCAGGCGTTGGCCTATGGTAAGTGAATTGAGTTTCATCTGTAGCGGGCATTTCCTGTGTAATAAAGCGATCGCGATCACGTGACGAGGGTATCGACCCGCCGCGGGCAGACTTTAAGGGCGCACAAGAAGGTTAAGGCAGGGTAAAAGCACTATCTGATTAATATGAATAGAGAAAAGTTATTTGTGACATTTTTGTGACATTTGCGATCGTTGGCTTTCACCGCCGTTAAGCCAAAAAAAACCCCGACGAATCGGGGCTTATTCAACCGGAAGCATTACTTCTTCTTCGCGCGCTCGAAAGAGGCAACGATTTCAGCTTTAGCGGCTTCGGCATTGTCCCATCCGTCCACTTTCACCCATTTGCCTTTCTCGAGATCTTTGTAATGCTCGAAGAAGTGGGTGATCTGCGCTTTCAGCAGTTCTGGCAGGTCGTTCACATCGTTGATGTGATCGTACTCTTTGCTCAGTTTGGTGTGCGGTACCGCAACCAGCTTCGCATCTTCACCGGCTTCGTCGGTCATTTTCAGTACGCCAACCGGACGGCAGCGGATCACTGAGCCTGGCTCCAGCGGGTATGGCGTTGGGACCAGCACGTCTACCGGATCACCATCCAGAGACAGGGTGTGGTTGATGTAACCGTAGTTGCACGGATAGAACATCGCGGTAGACATGAAACGGTCAACGAACAGTGCGCCGGTGTCTTTGTCGATTTCGTATTTAATTGGATCGGCGTTTGCTGGGATCTCAATAACTACATAGATGTCTTCCGGCAGTTCTTTACCCGCAGGGACGTTGAGTAAGCTCATGTCTGTGTCCTTCAAAATGATTGGTAAACAAGTGGCGAGTATTATAGCCAACTGGCGACGAATGTCTTCGCTTGTTTTCTCCCGTTCCCGGTTCTGCGCGCCCTTTTCAGCCTCTTCTGATGACAGGAATATCCATAAACTCAGCCGCATTTTTAATGGGTGAATGAAAGCGATTACAAAGTTGTGATTAACGTTTTATTCACTTTTCCGAAGTGTGATGTAACACACTCCGTTACATCCCGCATTGTCTATAGTTTTTTCGCGGAACATCTTTTAACCAACAATAACCTGGACTACGAGGGTATCACTATGTGGAAGCGCTTACTTCTTGTCACAGCAGTTTCGGCAGCCATGTCGTCTATGGCGATGGCCGCCCCATTAACCGTAGGATTTGCGCAGGTCGGCTCGGAATCAGGCTGGCGCGCAGCGGAAACCAACGTCGCGAAAAGTGAGGCCGAAAAACGCGGTATCACGCTGAAAATCGCCGATGGTCAGCAAAAACAGGAAAATCAGATCAAAGCGGTACGCTCGTTTATCGCCCAGGGCGTTGATGCCATCTTCATTGCGCCGGTGGTGGCAACAGGCTGGGAACCGGTTTTAAAAGAAGCTAAAGATGCAGAAATTCCGGTCTTCCTGCTCGATCGTTCCATCGATGTAAAAGACAAATCTCTCTATATGACCACCGTTACCGCCAACAACGTGCTGGAAGGGCAATTGATCGGTGAGTGGCTGATCAAACAGGTGGCGGGTAAGCCGTGTAACGTGGTTGAGCTGCAGGGTACCGTGGGTGCCAGCGTGGCGATTGACCGTAAGAAAGGCTTCGCTGATGCGATTGCCAAAGCCTCCAACATCAAGATTATCCGCTCTCAGTCCGGCGACTTTACCCGCAGTAAAGGGAAAGAAGTCATGGAGAGCTTTATCAAAGCCGAGAACAACGGCAAAAACATCTGCATGGTTTACGCCCACAACGATGACATGGTGATCGGCGCGATTCAGGCGATCAAAGAAGCGGGTCTGAAACCGGGTAGCGATATCCTGACCGGCTCTATCGACGGCGTGCCGGACATCTACAAAGCGATGATCGACAAAGAAGCCAACGCCAGCGTCGAGCTGACCCCGAATATGGCTGGCCCGGCGTTTGACGCGCTCGAGAAATTCAAGAAAGACGGCACCCTGCCGGAAAAAGTGACCATCACCAAATCCACCCTTTACCTGCCTGATACCGCGAAAGAAGAGTTAGAGAAGAAGAAAAATATGGGCTACTAAGCTCCAATAAAAATGCCGGGCGACGCTGCGCTTGCCCGGCCTACGATACGCTTTTTGTAGGCCGGTTAAGCGTAGCGCCATCTGGCGTGATGCAGGGGGAAGCATGACCACAGACCAACACCAGGAAATCCTCCGCACAGAAGGATTAAGCAAGTACTTTCCCGGCGTAAAAGCGCTGGATAGCGTCGATTTCAGCCTGCGCCGTGGCGAGATCATGGCCCTGCTGGGGGAGAATGGCGCCGGGAAATCCACCCTCATTAAAGCCCTGACCGGCGTCTATCACGCCGATCGCGGCACCATCTGGCTGGATGGTCATACCATTTCGCCAAAAAACACCGCCCACGCCCAGCAGCTGGGTATTGGTACGGTCTATCAGGAAGTGAACCTGCTGCCGAACATGTCGGTGGCCGATAACCTGTTTATTGGCCGGGAGCCGAAGCGCTTTGGCCTGATTCGACGCAAAGAGATGGTGGCGCGCGCCACCCGATTAATGGAGTCATACGGCTTCTCTCTCGACGTGCGTGAACCCCTGAACCGCTTTTCGGTGGCGATGCAGCAGATTGTGGCCATCTGCCGGGCTATCGATCTGTCTGCTAAAGTGCTGATCCTCGATGAACCCACCGCCAGCCTCGACACCCAAGAGGTAGAGATGCTCTTCACCCTGATGCGTCAGCTGCGCGACCAGGGGGTGAGCCTGATTTTCGTCACCCACTTCCTCGATCAAGTGTATGAGGTCAGTGACCGCATTACCGTGCTGCGCAACGGCAGCTTTGTCGGCTGTCGCGAAACGCGCGAGCTGCCGCAAATTGAGCTGGTGAAGATGATGCTGGGCCGCGAACTGGAGACCAACGCCCTGCAGCGCGCGGGCCGCACCTTGCTCAGCGATAAGCCGGTGGCGGCGTTTAAAGGCTACGGCAAAAAAGGCACCATCGCCCCGTTTGATCTTGAGGTTCGCCCCGGCGAGATCGTCGGTCTGGCGGGCCTGCTGGGATCCGGGCGCACCGAAACGGCCGAGGTGATCTTCGGGATCAAACCTGCCGACACCGGCAGCGCGCTGATCAAAGGCAAACCTCAGACCCTGCGCTCACCGCATCAGGCCTCCAGCCTCGGGATCGGCTTCTGCCCGGAAGACAGGAAAACTGACGGAATTATTGCTGCGGCCTCGGTGCGCGAAAACATCATTCTGGCCCTGCAGGCCCAGCGCGGCTGGCTGCGGCCAATCCCTAAGCGTGAGCAAAACGCCATTGCCGAGCGCTTTATTCGTCAGCTGGGGATTCGTACGCCGAGTGCGGAACAGCCGATTGAATTCCTCTCCGGCGGTAATCAGCAAAAAGTCCTGCTGTCGCGCTGGCTGCTGACCAAACCGCAGTTCCTGATCCTCGACGAGCCGACGCGCGGCATCGACGTCGGTGCCCACGCGGAAATTATCCGTCTGATCGAGACCCTGTGCGCCGACGGTCTGGCGCTGCTGGTGATCTCGTCGGAGCTGGAAGAGCTGGTGGGTTATGCCGACCGGGTGATCATCATGCGCGACCGGCAGCAGGTGGCAGAGATCCCGCTGGAAGCCCTGTCCGTTCCGGCCATCATGAATGCCATTGCGGCTTAAGGAGAGCACCGTGATGCCCCGTTCCGTTTCTCAAACCGGCGAGCCGAAGCGCCGCTTCAAATGGCCCACCGGGATGCCGCAAATTATTGCGCTGCTGCTGGTGCTGCTGGTCGATAGCCTCGTTTCGCCGCATTTTTATCAGATAATCCTCCAGGACGGCCGCCTGTTCGGCAGTCCGATTGATATTTTAAACCGCGCCGCGCCGGTGGCGCTGCTGGCGATTGGCATGACGCTGGTGATCGCCACCGGCGGGATCGACCTGTCGGTGGGGGCGGTGATGGCCATTGCGGGAGCGACGGCCGCGTCGATGACCGTGGCCGGACACAGCCTGCCGGTGGTACTGCTGGTGACGCTGGGTACCGGGGTGCTGGCCGGGCTGTGGAACGGCATTCTGGTCGCCATCCTCAAGATCCAGCCGTTCGTCGCCACCCTGATTTTGATGGTGGCCGGGCGCGGGGTCGCACAGCTGATTACCTCCGGGCAGATCGTGACCTTTAACGCCCCGAACCTGGCGTGGATTGGCAGCGGCTCGCTGTTTTTCTTCCCGACGCCGGTGATCATCGTGGTGTTGACCCTGATTGCCTTCTGGCTCTTCACCCGCAAAACCGCCCTCGGGATGTTCATTGAAGCGGTGGGGATCAACATTCGTGCGGCGAAAAACGCCGGGGTCAGTACCCGCCTGATGGTAATGCTGACCTATGTGTTAAGCGGAGTATGCGCCGCGATTGCCGGGATTATCGTCGCGGCGGATATTCGCGGGGCCGATGCCAATAACGCCGGGCTGTGGCTGGAGCTGGATGCCATTCTGGCGGTCGTAATCGGCGGCGGCTCGCTGATGGGCGGGCGCTTTAACCTGCTGCTGTCGGTGATTGGCGCGCTGATTATCCAGGGGATGAATACCGGGATCCTGCTGTCCGGGTTCCCGCCAGAACTCAACCAGGTGGTGAAAGCGGTGGTGGTGCTCTGCGTGCTGATCGTGCAGTCGCCGCGCTTTATCAGTCTGATTAAGGGGATGCGTGGTCATGATAAAACGTAATTTACCGCTGATGATAACCCTGGGCGTGTTCGTGCTGGGCTATCTCTACTGTCTGACGCAGTTCCCCGGCTTTGCCTCGACGCGCGTCATCTGCAACATCCTGACCGATAACGCCTTCCTCGGGATCATCGCCGTCGGCATGACTTTTGTGATCCTCTCCGGCGGGATCGACCTCTCCGTCGGGTCAGTGATCGCCTTTACCGGCGTGTTCCTCGGGAAAGCGATTGGCTTCTGGGGGATCTCTCCGCTGCTGGCCTTCCCGCTGGTGCTGGCGATGGGCTGCGCCTTTGGTGCCTTTATGGGGCTGCTGATCGACGCGCTGAAAATTCCGGCCTTTATTATCACCCTCGCCGGGATGTTCTTCCTGCGCGGCCTCAGCTATCTGGTGTCGGAAGAGTCGATCCCGATTAACCATCCAATCTACGAGACCCTCTCAAGTCTGGCGTGGAAAATCCCCGGCGGCGGTCGTCTGAGTATTCTTGGCCTGATTATGCTGGGCGTAGTGGTGATTGGGATGTTCCTCGCGCACCGTACCCGCTTTGGCAACGAAGTGTATGCGATGGGCGGCAGCGCGACCTCCGCCAACCTGATGGGCATCTCCACCCGCAGCACCACTATCCGCATCTATATGCTCTCCACCGGGCTGGCGACGCTGGCGGGGATCATCTTCTCCATTTATACCCAGGCGGGCTACGCGCTGGCCGGGGTGGGGGTAGAGCTGGATGCGATTGCCTCGGTGGTGATTGGCGGTACGCTGCTGAGCGGCGGCGTCGGAACAGTGCTCGGAACCCTGTTCGGGGTGGCGATCCAGGGGCTGATTCAGACCTACATTAACTTCGACGGCACGCTCAGCTCATGGTGGACCAAGATTGCGATTGGCATTCTGCTGTTCATCTTTATTGCCCTGCAGCGTGGTTTGACGGTGCTCTGGGAGAACCGCCAGAGCTCGCCTGTTACACGCGTGAGCACAACCAGCACAAAGTAGTAACATACTGAATTTGCTAAAGGTCTAATTATTTTCCGGTAGCGGCCGATAATCTTTAATTCTGTCCAGATTTATCTCGCTACCGGAAATTACATCATGCTGAAAACGCTATCGATTCGTACCGGCTTGCTTTCGTTACTGGCCGTTATGACCTTCCTGCTGCTGCTCGTCAGCGGTATCGGTATTTATGCCCTTACCCAAAGCTCCTCCTCACTGGAGCGTATTAACCACCTACAGGGTGAACAACTGGTGCAGCTCAGTTCGGGCTACACCCTGATCCTGCGCGCGCGCAATGAAGCGGGTCAGGCCGTCCGCATGATGGAGGTCGGCCTGCTGGATGACGCGTCGAAATCGGTGAAAAACATCAATAACGAAATCGCGCTGGCGCAAAAAACGCTGCAGGGCGTTTTCGCCAGCGGCGTGAGCAACCCCGAAGGCGAGCAGTTGCTGAAGCAGGTGGCGACAAGCCTGGCGGCCTACAACGAAAAAGGGATAGTGCCGATGCAGAAGGCGCTGAACGAGCAGAGCGCCGATGCCTATTACGACCTGCTGGAGAACAGCCTGGTACCGGTAGCGCGTCAGTTCGATAACGACATGCAGGCTTTCCAGGCCTGGAGCGAAAGCCGTGGCAAAGCCGAAGTGGCGGCAGTGCAGGCGAGTAAACGTCAGGTGATGCTGCTGATTATCGTTGCCGCGCTGCTGACTGCCGGGATTATCGTGCTGGCCTGGCTGGCGCTGCGTCATATGCTGCTCAAGCCTCTTTCCGCTTCGATTGCCCAGCTGGAGCATGTTGCCGCAGGCGATTTGACCCACACCATGGATCCGCCTGCAAGCCAGGAGTTTAACCGCCTGAATGCGGCCATCGAAGCGATGCGCCAGTCGCTGATGGGCTCGGTACTGCGGGTACGCGATGCCAGCTCGCAAATCGACATCGGCAGCCGGGAGCTGACCGCAGGCAACATGCACCTGGCCCAGCGCACGGAATCGAACGCCACCTCGCTGGAGGAGACCGCGGCCAGCATGGAACAGCTCACCGCCACCGTGAAACAGAACGCCGACAACGCCGAGCAGGCGCACCTGCTGGCGAAGACCGTCTCTGATACCGCCGATCGCGGCAGCGAAATGGTGTGCTACGTGATTGAGAAGATGCGCGATATCTCCGGCAGCTCCAGCCGTATCGCCGATATCCTCAGCGTGATCGACGGGATTGCCTTCCAGACCAATATTCTGGCGCTAAACGCCTCGGTGGAAGCCGCTCGCGCGGGTGAGCAGGGACGTGGGTTCGCGGTCGTGGCCGGTGAAGTACGTAATCTTGCCAGCCGCAGCGCCGATGCCGCCAAAGAGATCCGCACCCTGATTAGCGACTCGCAGTCGCACGTCAGCGAGGGCAGCGAGCTGGCGCAGCAGGCGGGTGAAACCATGGATGAGATTGCTACCGAAGTGCTGCGGATGACGAAGCTGATGCGGGAAATTGCCAACGCGTCGCAGGAGCAGAGTCACGGGATTGCGCAGGTAAATATTGCCGTCAATCAGATGGATGAAACGGCGCAGCAAAACGCCGCGCTGGTGCAGCAATCTTCGGCCGCGACGCGCTCGCTGGAAGATCAATCGCGCGAGCTTATCGAGGCGATGTCGTCTTTCAAACTGTCGATGCAGCAGGCGTAGTCTCAGCATATTCCGGCGCCGCAGGCGTCGGAAGGCTTTGCCCATCTACCGGGGTGCTGGCGATATGATCGTGGATCATGCCCAGCAGCTTTTCCATCTCGCCGGTCAACTGCAGTGCATGCGGCGTGGGATCCAGAAACAGTCCCTTTCGCGTGAACAGCGGCTCGTTAAACAGCATACCAAAGCGTTTTAGCGCCAGGCTAACGGCTGGTCTGGACATATTCAGACGTAAAGAGGCTTTGGCCATACTCCCGCACCTGACGACTTCAATAAAGACCGGAATAAGATTGAGATCGATACCCGTGGAGGATCGAGAGAGGTTTTTCATATCTGCTGATTCCCAACTATGAACACTATTTGAACGCCGCCATGATGACGGATTGGACAGGTGGGTTACAGCAGCATTTTTATATAGCGTTATACCGACAACAGTATAAATAAGCGCAGATTATGCCGGTAAAAAAGTAAAAAGGGGCCATAAGGCCCCTGATATAAATCTAAAAATTACGCGTCCGGGAATTCGCGGATCAGACGTTCAACATCATCAACCATATGATCGTTGCCGACGAAGAACGAACGACGCTGGTGCAGGCTTTCCGGCATGATATCCATAATCCGCTCTTTACCGTCGCTGGCTTTACCGCCGGCCTGTTCCGCGAGGAAGGCCATCGGGTTGCACTCGTACAGCAGGCGCAGTTTACCTTCCGGGTGGCTGGCGGTGCTTGGGTAGAGATAGATCCCGCCTTTCAGCAGGTTGCGGTGGAAATCCGCCACCAGAGAACCGATATAGCGCGAGGTATACGGGCGCTGGGTAGCCATATCTTCTTCCTGACAGAATTTAATGTACTTCTTCACACCCGACGGGAATCTAATGTAGTTACCTTCGTTGATGGAGTAAGTGCTGCCCTTCTGCGGATAACGCATGCGCTCCTGGCTCAGGCAGAATACGCCCAGCGACGGGTCGTAGGTAAAGGCATGCACGCCGCAGCCGGTGGTGTACACCAGCATGGTCGAGGAGCCATAAACCACGTAGCCCGCGGCCACCTGCTTGTTACCCTGCTGCAGGAAATCTTCTTCGGTTACCGGCGTACCAACAGGGGTGACGCGACGGTAAATGGAGAAGATAGTGCCGACAGAAACGTTAACGTCGATGTTAGATGAACCATCCAGCGGATCCATCAGAACGACATACTTTGCATGTTCACAGCCTTCAAAGACGACGATTTCATCTTCTTCTTCGGAGGCGATCCCGGCAACGATGTCGCGTGCGCGCAGTGCAGCTTTCAGTTTTTCATTCGCGAACAGATCGAGCTTCTGTTGAACCTCGCCCTGCACGTTTTCAGCACCGCTGGCACCCAGGATATCGACCAGTCCGGCCTTGTTGATATCGCGGTGGATGATCTTGGCGCCCAGTTTTATTGCCGACAACAAAGCAGTGAGCTCACCGGTTGCATGAGAGAACTCGTGCTGCTTTTCGACAATAAATTCACCTAACGTTTTCATAACCCCTTCCCTGCATTCGATGTTGAGTAAAGTTGTTGATGCCCAACAATCTTAACAAACTTTCAAATATTCGCGCAGAGGTGAATCGCGCCAGCAAGATACAGATTTTCCTGAAATGCGTTCCTCTGCCGACGACATGTGCGTAAAATGTGCGCCACATAGAAGAAGGATAGTGACGTATGCGCATTCATATTTTAGGGATTTGTGGCACTTTCATGGGCGGCCTGGCAATGCTGGCGCGCGCTCTGGGTCATGAAGTGACAGGTTCGGACGCCAATGTGTATCCGCCGATGAGCACGCTGCTGGAGAGCCAGGGAATCGATCTCATTCAGGGATACGATGCCAGCCAGCTGGATCCGCAGCCGGATCTGGTGATTATCGGCAACGCGATGACGCGCGGTAATCCCTGCGTAGAAGCGGTACTGGAACGCAATATTCCGTACCAGTCTGGCCCACAGTGGTTACATGATTTTGTGCTGCGCGACCGCTGGGTGCTGGCAGTCGCTGGGACGCACGGTAAAACCACTACTGCGGGGATGGCGACCTGGATCCTCGAAGCCTGCGGCTACAAGCCAGGTTTTGTGATCGGCGGTGTGCCGGGTAATTTCGAGGTCTCGGCACGACTGGGCGACAGCCCGTTCTTTGTCATCGAAGCCGACGAGTACGACTGCGCGTTCTTTGATAAACGCTCCAAGTTTGTCCACTACTGCCCGCGCACGCTGATCCTCAACAACCTTGAGTTCGATCACGCGGATATCTTTGACGACCTGAAAGCGATTCAGAAGCAGTTCCACCATCTGGTGCGCATTGTGCCGGGTCAGGGGCGCATTATCCTGCCGGAAAATGACATTAACCTGAAACAGACGATGGCGATGGGCTGCTGGAGCGAGCAGGAGCTGGTGGGCGAGCAGGGCCACTGGCACGCGAAAAAGCTGACCAACGATGCCTCCCAGTGGGAAGTGCTGCTGGATGGCGAAAAAGTCGGCGAGGTGAAATGGGCGCTGGTGGGTGAACACAACATGCATAACGGTCTGATGGCGATTGCCGCGGCCCGCCATGTGGGCGTACTGCCTGCCGATGCTGCTCAGGCGCTGGATTCGTTCATTAATGCCCGTCGTCGCCTTGAGCTGCGCGGCGAAGCCCATGGCGTGACGGTGTATGACGATTTCGCCCATCACCCGACTGCGATTCTGGCGACGCTGGCCGCCCTGCGCGGTAAAGTGGGCGGCACGGCGCGGATCCTGGCAGTACTGGAACCGCGCTCGAACACCATGAAAATGGGGATCTGCAAAGACGATCTGGCACCCTCGTTAGGCCGTGCGGATGAAGTCTTCCTGCTGCAGCCGCAACATATTCCGTGGCAGGTGGCGGAAGTGGCGGACGCCTGCATTCAGCCCGCGTACTGGCATGCCGATGTCGATACCTTAGCGGAGATGGTGGTGAAAACCGCGCAGCCTGGCGATCACATTCTGGTGATGAGCAACGGCGGGTTTGGTGGCATCCACCAGAAACTGCTGGACGGTCTGGCGAGAAAGGCGGAAGCCGTAGAGTAAAAAAAGCCCGGTAGCGCAACGCTTACCGGGCTTTTTTTGTCGACCGGAGAAGGCGTTTACGCCGCCATCCGGCAAACAGCAGGCACACTACAACACCATTACGCCTCGGCTTCCGCCAGCTCGCGCAGATACTGGAAAATCAGACGTGCAGACTTCGGCGGCTTATTCGTCTCTTTCTCTTTCTGCGCATTACGGATAAGCGATCGCAACTGCTGGCGATCGGCATCCGGCCACAGGTTCAGCACTTCTGCTACGGCGTCATCACCATTATCAATCAGACGATCGCGGATCTGCTCCAGCTTATGGAACAGGGCGACCTGCTGGTTGTGGCGGTTTTTGAGCTTATCCAGCGCCTGGCGGATAGGATCCACGTCGCGCTGGCGCAACATTTTGCCAATCAGCTGCATCTGGCGACGGCGGCCCTCTTTCTTGATGCGTTGTGCCAGTTCGATGGCGGCGCGTAGATCGGGATCGAGCGGGATTTTATCCAGCGCGTTCTTACCCAGTTCTACTATTTCTGCACCAAGCTGTTTTAACTCTTCGGCGTCGCGTTTAATTTCACTTTTACTGACCCAGATGATTTCATCATCTTCGTCTTCGATGTCATCACCGGGAACGTCGTCGAGCCAGTCTTCGGGCTGCTTAGTCATGTCAGGCTCCTTAAAAAAGAGGCTAATGTTACCAGTTTAGACGCGTACTGAGAAACGGTTCTCTGTTAGACTTCAGCTAACTACACCTTACATTATGGCATTTACGATGAAAGTGATCTCACAAGTTGCAGCGCAGCGTAAAGCACTGGAAAACGCCGTCTCCATGGCCCTTGAGCTGGCGTCAGCGAAATCAGACGGGGCAGAAGTCGCCGTCAGTAAAACCACCGGCATCAGCGTAAGCACGCGCTATGGCGAAGTGGAAACCGTTGAATTTAATAGCGATGGCGCCTTAGGGATTACTGTTTATCACCAGAACCGTAAAGGCAGCGCCTCGTCGACGGACTTAAGCCCGGACGCTATCGCGCGTACCGTGCAGGCGGCGCTGGATATCGCCTGTTACACCTCGCCGGACCCGTATGCGGGCGTGGCAGATAAAGAATTGTTGGCCTTTGAGGCCCCGGATCTGGATCTGTTCCATCCGGCAGAAGTCTCGCCTGACGAAGCCATCGAGCTGGCCGCTCGCGCCGAACAGGCCTCGCTGAAGGCCGATAAACGCATCACCAATACCGAAGGCGGCAGTTTTAACAGCCACTACGGCATTAAAGTGTTTGGCAACAGCCACGGTATGTTGCAGGGCTACAGCTCAACCCGCCACTCGCTCTCAAGCTGCGTGATTGCCGAAGAGAACGGCAACATGGAGCGCGATTATGCCTATACCATTGGCCGCGCACTGAGCGACCTGCAGTCGCCGGAGTGGGTGGGTGAAGAGTGTGCCAAACGCACATTGTCCCGTCTCGCGCCGCGAAAACTGTCTACCATGAAAGCACCGGTTATTTTTGCCAATGAAGTGGCGACCGGGCTGTTCGGCCATCTGGTCGGCGCGATTGCGGGCGGTTCTGTGTACCGTAAATCGACCTTCCTGCTCGACGCGCTGGGCACCCAGATCCTGCCGGAATGGCTGACCATTGAAGAGCATCCGCACCTGCTGAAAGGGCTGGCCTCGACGCCGTTCGACAGCGAAGGCGTGCGTACCGAGCGTCGCGACATCATCAAGGACGGCATCCTGACCCAGTGGCTGCTGACCAGCTATTCCGCACGCAAGCTGGGGCTGCAAAGCACCGGTCACGCCGGTGGCATCCACAACTGGCGCATCCCTGGCCGCGGCCTGAGCTTTGAGCAGATGCTGAAAGAGATGGGCACCGGACTGGTGGTGACCGAGCTGATGGGGCAGGGCGTCAGCGGCGTGACCGGCGACTACTCGCGCGGCGCGTCCGGCTTCTGGGTCGAGAACGGCGAAATTCAGTATCCGGTGAGCGAAATTACCATCGCCGGCAACTTAAAAGATATGTGGCGCAATATCGTGACGGTAGGCAACGATATTGAGACCCGCAGCAATATTCAGTGTGGTTCAGTACTGTTGCCGGAGATGAAAATCGCCGGTCAGTAATATTCAAGCGCACTCCGGTGCGCTTTTTTTTCATAATAATAAAGGACGTGAGCAATGCGTAAAAACCTGTTAGCTATCCTCGCGGCGTCTTCGCTGGTGCTGAGTTCGTCAGTGTTTGCTGCCGATCTGGAAGACAACATGGACACCCTCAGCGAGAACCTGAAGGTAGTGCAGAAAACGGATAATGCGGATGAGATGAAATCTGCCTTAACCAAAATGCGGACCGCTGCGCTGGATGCGCAAAAGGATACCCCGCCGAAGCTGGAAGGTAAGGCCGCTGACAGCGCGGAGATGAAAGACTACCGTCACGGTTTTGACGTACTGGTCGGCCAAATTGACGGTGCTGTGAAGCTGGTCAACGAAGGCAAAGTGAAAGAAGCCCAGGCCGCGGCAGATGGATTCGTTGCTACGCGCAACGAAAACCACAAAAAGTTCCGCTAGTCTCACCTGACATCATCAACGGGGGCATCATGCTCCCGTTTTATTTGCTGAAGCGTAATAAGAAAACCTTATCCACATCACATTTCTGTGCCTCCGTTGATCAACGATTCCACTTTACTTGCCCTTCATTTGCCGCCGAATAGCGTGACATCCATCACGTAAAGCCAGCTGATAATACATATTCAGCGCAATTATGTGGCACAGATCACTGGTGCCGCTTTCCTTTCCACTTCGAAGTGGAAAACAACCCGCTACAAACTCTTAACCGCCAGCGTTAGTTTTATTCCAGAGCCATTAACGGGATAAGACCAGTGATTAACGGAGCGGTAATGAACGACGTTGGGGACCAGGCGGCGCAAACTGAAACGCTCGCCGATACCATGCTTGAGCAGGTCTATGCCCTGCTTGCTCGCCACAACATCATTCCCAATGACGTCCAGCAGCAGATGCTGACTTCCCACGTCCGCGCGATGGCGCACCGGTCAGTGACCGGCGAGCCGCTGCCGGAGGTCGAAGCGGACCTGTTTGACGAAATTTCACCTGATTCAATGTCGTTGGCCCGCGAAGTGGTGGCGCAGTTTGGCAATCTTCCTGATGAAGAAGCCTGGCTGCTGTCCGTTCACTTCGAAGTCGCGAAAGACAACCTTTAAGGAGCACAAGATGGAACAGATTACAGTCGTAATTGGCGATCGCCTGGGTAAAGGGCAGAAAGTGGCCGCAGGCGTCGAAAAAGCGGGCGGCCGTGCGGTAGTCGTACCGGGCGTGGCGGCGGATATGAAGCTGGGCGACGTGATGAAGGCCGAAAACGCCACCTTCGGCATCTCCTTCTGCGGCAGCGGCGGTGCAGGTGCTATCACCGCCCAGACCAAGCACGGCTACAAAGCGAAATACGGCATGCGTTCCGTGGAAGAGGGCGTCACCGCCATCAACGAAGGCAACAACGTGCTCGGGTTTGGCTTTATGGATAAAGAAGAGCTGGGCGAGCGTCTGGTGCTGGCGTGGCAGAAGAAGTACGGCGCGTAAGCATGAAAGAACAATTCACCACCACGGTGAGAGTGAGCGGCAAAGGCGAGGCGAAAGCCCGCGCTTTTGCCGACGCCCTGAACCACGTACAGGCGACGGTGATGAAAGCCTCGCCCCATATTCTACTGCGCATAGAGCCACAGGACGTGCAGGTTATTCATGCGCGAGAAGCGGTACGCAAAGAGGCATTTTTGTTTTTCTTTTTGCGCCGGGAAAGACGCACCTACAGCGTGGAGCTGGACGTGACCGTCAACGTGACCGCCATCAACCTCGACCAGGTCGATTTTGTCACGCAACGCTGAAATGACTAAAAGGGCAGACAGATGTTCCTGATAATTTTAATAAAATCGCTCATCATCGGCGGCCTGGTTGGCGTCGGTGTGGGTGCCGGGGCTGCACGCATGTTTCATGCGCCTACCACACAAGGTATGGGCGCGTTTCGTACATTGGGGGAGCTGAACTCCTGTGAAGGGGATCCGGCTTCTCACTTCTCCTTCGGTCTGGGGTTCTTCTTTAACGCCTGGGCCTCGTCCGTTGCGGCGGGGGCATTCACCCAGGACGTGGACCATCGCATTATCCCTAACTGGGGTGCTGCGGCACTGATGCTGAAAAACCGCAACGTCGGCGAGACGCTGCACGATCCACGCAAAATGGCGATTGCCTGCGGCGTGATCGGCATGCTGGTTGTCACCTTCCTTAACCTCACTGCCTCTTCCGTTCCGGCAGCGCTGCAAGTTACCGCTGTTAAGGTGCTGGTTCCGGCGGCGAACCTGCTGGTTAACACCGTCATGCCGGTGATCTTCTGGCTGGCGGCCATTGATGCCGGTAAAAAATCGGGCTTCTGGGCCACCGTCTTTGGCGGCGCTGCGCAGCTGATTATGGGTAACGCCGTACCGGGTCTGGTGCTGGGCATCCTGATCGGTAAAGGCGTGGAAGAGAGCGGCTGGAACCGCGTCACCAAAGTGATGATGGTCGCCATCGTTCTGCTGTTCGTGCTGAGCGGCTTCTTCCGCGGCTTCGACATGAAGATGATCGAATCCTTCCATCTGACCGTGCCGAACTGGCTCGACATGATCCATAACTCGCTCAGCGGCAAGTAACAGGAGCCTCGCAATGGAACAGAATAAAGGTTTTTGGTATGCCGACTGGTCGTTCCCGATCTTCGTTGGCCTGCTCTCTTCCGGCGTGTTCGCCGGGACACACATGTACTACCTGTACGGCATCGGCGCATTTAACGAAGTGGCCTTCGTGGCGATGCTGAAAGCAGGCATTGATACCGGTGCTTACGGCGCGGTGGCGGCGTTCGGCGCCAGTTTCCTGTTTGCCCGTATTATCGAAGGCTCGCTGGTGGGGATCCTCGACATCGGCGGCGCGATCCAGACCGGCGTGGGCCTTGGGGTTCCAGCACTGCTGCTGGGGGCAGGCATCATGTTCCCGGTGACCAACTTTATCGCCTCGCTGGCGACCGGCCTGATTATTGGCCTGGCGATTGGTTACATCATCATCCTGGCGCGTAAGTTCACCATCAATCAGAGCAACTCCACCTACGGGGCTGACGTGATGATGGGCGCGGGTAACGCCTCCGGCCGCTTCCTCGGGCCGTTGATTATCCTCAGCGCCATGACCGCCTCGATTCCAATCGGTATTGGATCGCTGGCCGGCGCGCTGCTGTTCTATATCTGGCAGAAGCCGATCACCGGTGGCGCTATCCTCGGCGCAATGCTTTTAGGCTGGCTGTTCCCGGTCGCCCTTTAATACCCTCGGGCGCTTCGGCGCCCGCTTCAACAGGAGAGCAGTATGTTTGATTTACTCCTGCGCCGTGCGCGCCTCACCGACGATACCCTGACCGATATCGCCATCCAGGACGGGAAGATTGCGGCGGTGGGCGACATCACCGATCCCGCACAGCAGACCGTTGAACTGAACGGCGACACCTACGTCAGCGCAGGCTGGATTGACTCCCACGTCCACTGCTACCCGAACTCCCCGATCTACTTTGATGAGCCGGACAGCGTCGGCATTGCCACGGGCGTCACCAGCGTGGTGGATGCCGGCAGCACCGGAGCCAACGACGTGGATGATTTTTATGCCATTACCCGCCAGGCGGCAACCGAGGTGTATGCCCTGCTGAACATCTCCCGGGTGGGGCTGATTGCCCAGAACGAACTGGCGGACATGAACAATATCGACGCCGACGCGGTGCAGCAGGCGGTGGCCCGTCACCCGGACTTTATCGTCGGCCTGAAAGCGCGGATGAGCAGCAGCGTGGTGGGCGACAACGGCATCACGCCGCTGGAGCGTGGCAAAGCGATGCAAAAAGCCAACGGCGATTTGCCGCTGATGGTGCATATCGGCAACAACCCGCCGAACCTCGATGAGATTGCCGATCTGCTGAGCTCTGGCGACATCATCACCCACTGCTACAACGGTAAACCCAACCGCATTCTGACCCCAACCGGCGAACTGCGGGCGTCGGTCACTCGCGCGCTGAAGCGAGGCGTGCGTTTAGACGTGGGGCACGGTACGGCGAGCTTCAGCTTTGAAGTGGCGAAACGCGCCATCGCGCTGGGTATTCTGCCGCACACCATCAGCTCGGATATCTACTGCCGCAACCGTCTTAACGGTCCGGTGGGCTCACTCGCGAGCGTGATGTCGAAATTCCTCGCCATCGGCATGTCGTTGCCGCAGGTGATTGACTGCGTCACCGCCCACGCCGCCGACGGCCTGCGGCTGGCGCGCAAAGGGCGCATTCAGCCGGGGCTGGATGCCGATCTGACGCTGTTCACGATTAAACGCCAGCCGACGCTGCTGGTGGATGCTGAAAACGACAGCCTGCAGGCTGAACACATTCTGGTGCCGCTGGCCGCCATTCGGGCGGGCAAGGGCTACATGACCGAACAAGGGAGCGCGGAACATGTCTTCGATTTATGAGAAATACGATTTAAAACAGGTTATTAACACCTCCGGGCGTATGACGGCGCTCGGCGTGTCTACCCCGCGCCCGGAAGTGGTGCAGGCGGCGATGGACGGCATGAACCAGTACTTCGAGATGAAAGATCTGGTCAACAAAACCGGGGAATACATTGCCAGGCTGCTGGATGTGGAAGGGGCGACGGTCGTCTCCTGCGCCTCGGCGGGTATTGCCCAGTCGGTGGCGGCGGTGCTGGTGAAAGACAGCGACTGGCTGCTGGAAAACCTGCACGTCACCGCGATTGAGAACAACGAAATCGTACTGCCGAAAGGCCATAACGTTAACTTTGGTGCCCCGGTGGGCTCGATGGTGGCGCTGGGCGGCGGCAAGCTGGTGGAAGCGGGCTACGCCAACGAATGCTCCGCCGATCAGCTGGCGGCGGCGATCACCCCGCGCACGGCGGCGATCCTGTATATCAAATCCCACCACTGCGTGCAGAAAAGCATGCTCAGCGTGGAGCAGGCAGCGGTGGTGGCGCGTAAACACAACCTGCCGTTAATTGTCGATGCGGCAGCCGAAGAAGATCTGCACGTTTACTACCGCTCCGGCGCGGATCTGGTGATCTACAGCGGCGCGAAGGCGATTGAAGGGCCGACCAGCGGGCTGGTGATCGGCAAAACGCAGTACGTTGAGTGGGTGAAGCGCCAGACGGCAGGCATTGGCCGGGCGATGAAAGTGGGCAAAGAGGGCATTCTGGGCCTGACCTGCGCCATCGAACACTACCTGACGGCGACCAAAGAGAGCGGGGCGGAGATGGTGGCGAAGATGACCCCCTTTATCGATGCGCTAAACACGCTGAACGGCGTAACCGCCCGCGTGGTGTGGGACAGCGCCGGGCGTGATATTGCCCGGGCAGAGATCGCTTTCAACGAAGGCGTGACTGGCGTCGGCACCGGCGATCTGGTCAGCCAGCTCAAGCAGGGCGAATACGCCATTTACTTCCGTGGCTATAAGGCCAACGAAGGGATCATCGAAGCGGACGTGCGCAGCGTCAACGCTGACCAACTGAACATTGTCTATCGCCGTATCAGCGAAGTGTTAGGCCAGGAGAAACAGGCATGAAACTGACCCCCAATTTTTACCGCGACCGCGTGTGCCTGAACGTGCTGGCAGGCTCTAAAGCTAACGCCAGCGCCATTTACGAAGCCGCAGAAGGCCATGTGCTGGTGGGCGTACTCTCCAAAAATTACCCGGACGTGGCAAGCGCCGTGGCCGATATGCGCGAGTATGCGGCGCTTATCGACAACGCGCTCTCTGTCGGACTCGGCGCGGGCGATCCGAATCAGTCGGCGATGGTCAGTGAAATCGCCCGCCAGGTGCAGCCTCAGCACGTTAACCAGGTGTTTACCGGCGTGGCGACCAGCCGCGCGCTGCTGGGTCAGAGCGACTCGGTGGTGAACGGTCTGGTGTCACCCACCGGCACGCCGGGTTTAGTGAAAATCTCCACCGGGCCGCTCAGCAGCACGGCACCGGACGGCATTGTGCCGGTCGACACGGCGATCGCCCTGCTGAAAGATTTTGGCGGCAGCTCGATTAAATACTTCCCGATGGGCGGTCTGAAATGCCGTGACGAATACCAGGCGGTGGCCGAGGCCTGCGCCCGTCACGACTTCTGGCTGGAGCCGACCGGCGGCATCGATCTGGAAAACTACGAAGAAATCCTGCACATTGCGCTGGAGGCGGGCGTAAGCAAAATTATTCCGCATATCTATAGTTCAATTATCGACAGCGCCAGCGGCAACACCCGTCCGGAAGACGTGCGCACGCTGCTGGAGATGACCAAAAAATGGGTAAAGTAGGCTTTGCCCCCCACCCCTAAGCCCTGAAAGGATACCGACGTGCGATTTGCGAACCCGCGTTTAGCGCAACTGTTTGAGATGTTGCAAAACGAAACGCTGCCTCAGGACGAGCTGGCGCAACGGTTGTCGGTATCCACGCGTACCGTCAGGGCGGATATCACCGCCCTGAATGCGCTGCTGGCCGATCACGGGGTGCAGTTTATCCTCAGTCGGGGTAACGGCTATCAGCTTAAAATCGACGATGCCAGCCGCTATCAGCTGCTGCAGGACACCCACCCGCGGGCAATACGCATCCCGCGCAGCAGCCCGGAGCGGGTGCATTATCTGGTGGTGCGTTTTCTCACCTCGGCCTTTTCGCTGAAACTGGAAGATCTGGCTGACGAATGGTTTATCAGCCGCGCCACGCTGCAAAGCGACATGGCGGAGGTACGGGAGTGGTTCCATCGCTATCATCTGACCCTGGAAACCCGTCCGCGCCACGGCATGAAGCTGTTTGGCAGTGAGATGGCGATCCGCGCCTGCCTGACCGACCTGCTGTGGAAGCTGGCCCAGCAGGACAGCCTGAATCCGCTGGTCACCGAAGTGGCCCTTAACGCCGGAGTTCCTGAGCAACTGGTTCGGGTGTTGCACGAGACCTGTACCCGCCACCAGATCCGCCTGACCGATGAAGGCGAGTTGTTTTTACGTCTTTACTGCGCGGTGTCGGTGCGGCGTATCAGCGAAGGCTATCCGCTGCCGGAGTTCAGCGCGCAGGAGGTGGCCGAGAACGTGCGCGAGGCCGCGCGGGACATCGCCAGCGCCATCGCCCAACTGGCCGATAAAGCGCTCTCGCCGTCGGAAGAGAACTGGCTGTGCGTCCATATCGCCGCCCGCCAGGTGCAGGAGATCTCGCCGAGTGCGATTAACGCCGATGATGAAGAAGCACTGGTGAACTACATCCTGCGCTACATCAACACCCAATATAACTACAACCTGCTCAGTGATACCCAGCTGCACGCCGATTTACTCACTCATATAAAAACCATGATCACCCGCGTGCGCTACCAGATCATGATCCCTAATCCGCTGCTGGATAACATCAAACAGCACTACCCGATGGCGTGGGACATGACCCTGGCGGCGGTGTCGGGTTGGGGGAAATACACCCCGTATGCGATCAGTGAAAACGAAATTGGTTTCCTGGTGCTGCACATCGGCGTCGGGCTGGAGCGCCATTACAACATTGGATACCAGCGCCAGCCGCGGGTGTTGCTGGTGTGCGACGCCGGGAATGCGATGGTGCGCATGATCGAGGCGGTCCTGCAGCGCAAATACCCCCAGGTGGAAATCAGCCGCACCCTGACCCTGCGGGAATACGAGCTGATGGAGAGCATCAGCGAAGACTTCGTGATCTCCACTGCGCGGATCGCCGAAAAGGCCAAGCCGGTGGTGACAATCGCCCCGTTCCCCACCGAGTATCAGCTGGAGCAGATTGGCAAGCTGGTGCTGGTGGACAGAACCCGTCCGTGGATGCTGGAGAAGTATTTCGACGCCAGCCATTTTCGCATTATCGACAAGCCCATCGATCAGCAGACGCTGTTCCAGCAACTGTGCGCTCAGCTGCAGGAAGAGGGCTTTGTCGGGGCGGAGTTTCTCGATTCGGTGGTCGAGCGTGAAGCTATCGTCAGCACCCTACTGGGCGACGGGATCGCGCTGCCGCACTCCCTTGGCCTGCTGGCGCAAAAAACGGTGGTGTACACCGTCCTCGCGCCGCACGGCATTCAGTGGGGAGATGAAACCGCCCACGTCATCTTCCTGCTGGCGATCAGCAAAAGCGAGTATGAAGAGGCGATGGCAATCTACGATATCTTCGTCACCTTCCTGCGTGAACGGGCGGTGACGCGACTGTGCGGCTGCCGCGACTTTGAGGCATTCAAAACCGTGGCGATGGAGAGTTTGAGCCGTTTTTGAGAGGCGTTATTCAGAATTCGATGTAATGCGAATGTAATGCTAAACTGCATTACATTTTCAACATTGTCGGAGGCATAATGGCCACACTTAACGTCCGTCTGGATGACAAACTCAAAACCGAGGCTTATGCCGTGCTGGAAAAACTGAACATCACCCCAACGGAAGCCGTTCGGCTTCTGTTTCAATATGTCGCTGAAAATGGCCGTATGCCGGTGAAAACCGTCACGGTGAGCGACAGCGAAGATGAATTGCTCAGGACCGTCAGGCAACGGCTGGCGGATCCGCAGCAGGGAATCAAGGTCAGTGTGGATGACTTATGAGCTGGAATTTGATCCGCGTGCGCTGAAAGAATGGCAGAAACTGGGCGACACCGTTAAGGCCCAGTTTAAGAAGAAGCTGGCAATCATACTCTCGAACCCGCGAATAGAATCTGCCAGGCTCCATGATTTACCAGACTGCTATAAAATTAAGCTCAAATCATCCGGCTATCGGCTGGTCTATCAGGTGAGAGACACCGTTGTCACCGTCTTTGTCGTTGCGGTGGGAAAACGCGAAAAATCAGCTGTCTACCGTCAAACAAATCAACGTCTTTAAGATTCAGCGCAGATGATGCACCACCTGGTTGCTGCTGCCGCGCCAGATCAGCATCGGGTCTTTCAGATCCTGCACAAACTTGCCGTCGATCAGCACGTTGATCAGATCCACCACGTCCATTTGTGCCGCATTCAGCTCATCCAGCTTATAGCCGGTCCAGACCCAGATATCTTTGCCCGCGCACTCGGCGCGAATGCGCTGCACCAGCTTTAAAATCTCCGGCACATTTTGCGGATGCAGCGGATCGCCGCCGGACAGGGTGATCCCCTGGCGCTTGACGCGCGTATCGTTGAGATCGTCGATGATCCGCTGTTCCATCTCGGCGGTGAACGGCATCCCCGAGTTCAGCCGCCAGGTGCTTTTGTTGTAGCAGCCGGGGCACTCGTGGATGCACCCGGAGACAAACAGGGTGCAGCGGGTGCCGGGGCCGTTGACGATGTCGACGGGGTAATACTGGTGGAAGTTCATAGCGTTAACCTGATGCCCTCACCCCGGCCCTCTCCCCCAGGGAGAGGGAGAAAACCGGTGCCGGGCTCAACAATGTGCTCGTTCGGTTCCCTCTCCCACAGGGAGAGGGCGAAAACCGGTGCCGGGCTTAACAATGTGCTCGTTCGGTTCCCTCTCCCCCAGGGAGAGGGAGAAAACCGGTGCCGGGCTTAACAATGTGCTCGTTCGGTTCCCTCTCCCACAGGGAGAGGGAGAAAACCGGTGCCGGGCTCAATAATGTGCTCGTTCGGTTCCCTCTCCCTTGAGGGAGAGGGTTAGGGTGAGGGGGAAAATCGATCCGCACGTCAGCCGATCTGCCCATTCCCTAAATGTTTCACGCGGCGCTTCACTTCTTCCTGCTTACCGGCGTTGAACGGACGCGCGTCCGGGCTGCCGAGGTAGCCGCACACCCGGCGGGTCACGGAGACGCGGGCGGCGTCGTGGTTACCGCATTTCGGGCAGGTGAAGCCTTTGCTGGTGCATTCGAACTCACCGGTAAAGCCGCACTCGTAGCACTCATCAATCGGCGTGTTGGTGCCGTAATACGGCACGTGCTGATAGCTGTAATCCCACACGTCTTCCAGCGCTTTCAGGTTGTGCTGAATGTTCGGGTATTCGCCGTAACAGATAAAGCCACCGCTCGCCACCGGCGGGTAGGCCGCTTCGAAATCGATCTTGTCGTACGGATTAACCTTTTTCTCCACGTCGAGGTGGAAGCTGTTGGTGTAGTAGCCTTTATCGGTCACGCCGTCCACCAGGCCAAACTCGGCGGTGTCCAGACGGCAGAAGCGATCGCACAGGTTCTCGCTCGGGGTGCTGTACAGGCTAAAGCCGTAGCCAGTTTCGTCTTTCCAGCGATCCACCGCGTTACGCAGGTGCTGCACAATGGCGATCCCTTTCTGGCGCAGGGTTTCGCTGTCGTAAATATGCTGCTCGCCCGCCAGGGCGTTGATGGTTTCGTGGATCCCGATATAGCCCAGCGAAATAGACGCGCGGCCGTTTTTGAAGATCTCAGACACGTCATCGTCGGCTTTCAGACGCACGCCGCAGGCCCCTTCCATGTACAGGATGGGTGCCACGCGGGCTTTCACCCCTTCGAGGCGGGCGATACGGGTCATCAGCGCTTTACGCGCCAGCACCAGGCGGTCGTCCAGCAATTTCCAGAAGGCTTCTTCGTTGCCTTTGGCTTCCAGCGCGATGCGCGGCAGGTTGAGGCTGATCACGCCGAGGTTGTTACGCCCGTCGTGCACCTGCTCGCCGTTTTCATCTTCATACACGCCGAGGAAGCTGCGGCAGCCCATTGGGGTTTTGAACGAGCCGGTGACTTTCACGACCTGGTCATAGTTGAGGATGTCCGGGTACATGCGCTTACTCGCACACTCCAGCGCCAGCTGCTTGATGTCGTAGTTGTCATCGCCGAACTTGTGGTTCAGGCCGTCGCGGATAGCGAACACCAGCTTCGGGAACACCGCAGTCTTGCGGTTTTTGCCGAGGCCAGAAATACGGTTGCGCAGAATAGACTGCTGGATCAGACGTGATTCCCAGCTGGTGCCCAGCCCAAAACCAAAGGTCACGAATGGCGTCTGACCGTTGGCGGTGTGCAGGGTGTTGACTTCATATTCCAGCGACTGGAACGCGTCGTAGCACTCTTTTTCGGTGCGCGAGCGGGCATAACCGTCCGCGTCCGGGATCTTCCACTCTTCGGCCACGCGGCGATGCTTGCTAAAGCTGGCGGCAACAAACGGGGCCAGCACTTCATCGATACGGTTGATGGTGGTGCCGCCATAGATATGGCTGGCGACCTGGGCAATGATTTGCGCGGTTACGGCGGTGGCGGTGGAGATCGATTTTGGCGGTTCAATCTCGGCGTTACCCATCTTAAAGCCGTGGGTCAGCATGCCTTTCAGGTCGATCAGCATACAGTTGAACATCGGGAAGAACGGCGAGTAGTCGAGATCGTGATAGTGAATATCGCCCCGCTCGTGCGCCTGTACCACGTCGCGCGGCAGCAGATGCTGACGGGCGTAGTGCTTGGCGACGATACCGGCCAGCAGGTCGCGCTGGGTCGGGATCACCTTGCTGTCTTTGTTGGCGTTTTCGTTAAGCAGGGCGGAGTTGGTCTGCTCGACCAGGCCGCGGATCTCCTGATTCAGGCGACCGCGTTTTTCACGCTCGATATCGCGGTCGTGGCGATATTCAATGTAGGCGCGCGCCAGCTGCTTGTACGGGCCGGACATCAGCTGGTTTTCGACCGCGGTCTGGATCTCGTTAATGTCCACTTTGCTGCGGTCGTTCATCTGCTGACTGACCACCTCTGCGACGGTGGCGCAATAATCTGCGTCATCGACTCCCGCTGCTTTAGCTGCACGCAGAATTGCTTCTTTAATGCGCTCTGATTTGAAAGGCACATTACAGCCATCTCGTTTCATCACATGCGGTGTCATGATCACTCCATTTTAAAAACAGGTTATCCACAAAAGGACAGAAACGGGCGCGGCGCGTAACAGCCGACCCGCTCGAGGAATCTTGTTATTGCGACCCGTGTTATCCACAGATGTCAGTCATACCCCTACGGTTATCTTTTAGGAATTGTAGAGGACAAATACAACATCTTGGGTCGGCGTGCATTTTAAGTTCTATATGTAGTGATTTGCATCAAACTTGTTTGCGATTTATTTGATTCAGGACAAAGTAAAAAACGAAGTGTACAGAGGGCGGGCGATCGGTGATTTGTAAATTGTTTCAGGACAGAAACAGGTTGATTTCAGCAAAAAAAGTCTGTGCCGGGCAGCGCCTGCTGCCCGGCATGTGAGATTACGACTGTAGCCACCACACCGCTTCAAACGGGCGCAGGGTCATGGCACCAGGCTGCGGCGACACTTCGGCATAGTTGCTCATTACCACCTGCCAGGTGTCTTCCACGGCTTCAGGCTGCCACGGCTGACAGTCGCGGCTCAGGTTTGCCACCACCATCAGCGTCTGGCCCTGCCACTGGCGGCGATAGCACCACAGCGACGGGTGTTCCGGGAGACAATCCTGATAATCGCCCCAGGTCAGTACCGGCAGGGTTTTACGCAGGCTGATTAAGGCCTGATAGGTGTAAAACACCGAGTCGGGATCGTTGAGGGCCGCGTCGACGTTGACGGACTCCGCGTTGCCACACAGCGCAATCCACGGCTCGCCGGTGCTAAACCCGGCGCCAGGCGAAGCATCCCACTGCATCGGGGTACGACTGTTGTCGCGGGATTTACTCGCGAGGATCGCCAGCAGCTCGTCGGCGTCCCGGCCCTGGGCGCGCAGGGCGGCAAACATATTGTGGCTCTCCACGTCGCGGTAATCGGTGATGCGGGTAAAGTGCGGGTTGGTCATGCCAATCTCTTCACCCTGATAGATGTAAGGTGTGCCCTGCATCCCGTGCAGCACCATCGCCAGCATTTTGGCCGCCGGGACGCGGTATTCGCCCTCGTCGCCAAAGCGCGAGACGATGCGCGGCTGATCGTGGTTACACCAGAACAGCGCGTTCCAGGCCTGGTTGTGCATCCCCTGCTGCCAGTGGCTGAACAGGGCTTTTAACGCCACAAAGTCCGGTTTGGCGCGCGTCCACTTCTCACCAAAGGGGTAATCCACCTTCAGATGGTGGAAGTTAAAGGTCATCGACAGCTCGCGCCCGTCGAGCGCGGCGTACTGCTGGCAGTGCTCCAGGCGGGTGGAGGACATCTCGCCCACCGTCATCAGATTGCGCGGGATAAAGACGTCGCGGCTCATCTCCTGCAGATAGTCGTGAATGCGCGGCCCGTCGGTATAGAAGTGGCGGCCATCACCCAGTAAATCGTCCGGGAAATCCTGATCCTTCGACACCAGGTTGATCACGTCGAGACGCAAGCCGTCCACGCCGCGATCGGCCCAGAACTCGCAGGCTTTTTTCAGCTCAGCGCGCACCTCGGGGTTTTCCCAGTTCAGATCCGCCTGCTCGGGGGCAAACAGGTGCAAATAGTACTGCTCGCTTTCGGCGTGCCAGCGCCAGGCGTTGCCGCCAAACTTGGAGAGCCAGTTATTCGGCAGCTGATCCGGGGTGCCGTCGCGCCAGATGTAAAACTCGCGGTAAGGGCTGGTCGGGTTCAGCGACTCGCGAAACCACGCGTGCTGGGTGGAGGTGTGGTTAAACACCATATCCAGCACGATGCGGATCCCTCGTTTGTGCGCCCCGGCGACCAGCTCGTCAAAATCGTCAAGGGTGCCGTAAGCCGGATCGATGGCGGTGTAGTTCGCCACGTCGTAGCCGTTATCCACCTGCGGGGAGATGTAGAACGGCGTCAGCCAGATGGCGTCGACGCCGAGGGTTTTCAGGTAATCGAGACGCGAGGTCACGCCGCGTAAATCACCGGTACCGCGCCCGGTCGTGTCCTGGAAGCTCTTAGGGTAAATCTGGTAGATGACGCCGTTTTGCCACCACTGCGGAAGGGTATTCATAATGGGTTCCTGCAAATGCGAAGGGGGCGCAACTGCGCCCCGAAGAAGATTAAACAGTCTGTAACGCGCCCTGGCGGAACTTGCGCTGGTAGACAACGGTGGTCAGCGCCATGGGTACAATAATCGCCACGGCCATTGCCATCGCAAACACCTGCCAGTAGGTCGGCTGAATGGAGAGGATGCCCGGCAAACCGCCGACGCCAATGCCGTTGGCCATCACGCCATTCAGCCCGCACAGCAGCCCGGCAAGGCCGGAGCCGATCATCGCGCACAGCATCGGGAAGCGGTACTTCAGGTTGATGCCGTACATCGCCGGTTCGGTGACGCCGAGGAAGGCGGAGATCGCTGCCGGCACCGAGATTTCACGTTCGTTATGCTTGCGGCTGACCAGGATAATGCCGGTCACAGCCGACGCCTGAGCAATGTTCGACAGGGCAATGATCGGCCAGACTGGCGTGCCGCCGAGGCTCTGGATCATCTGCATATCAATCGCCAGGGTAGTCTGGTGCACGCCGGTGATCACCAGCGGGGCATACAGGAAGCCAAACAGCGCCGCACCAATCGGGGCAAAACTGCCGGTCATCAGGTGACGCACGGCGTAAGCCACGCCGTCGCCAATCATGCGGCCAAACGGACCGATCAAGGCGTGGGCGAGGAACACCGCGAGGATCAGCGAGCATACCGGCACCACCACCAGATAGAGGTAATCCGGCACGATGCGTTTCAGACGGGTTTCAATCATCCCCAGCGCCAGGCCTGCCAGCAGGGCCGGGATCACCTGCGCCTGATAGCCGACTTTAGCGATGGTAAACAGGCCGAAGTTCCACACGTCCGGAACCTGCTGCCCAAGTAAGTAAGCGTTCATTAACTGCGGAGAGACCAGCGTGATGCCCAGCACGATACCGAGGATCGGCGTGCCGCCCATTTTGCGCACCGCCGACCAGCAAATGCCCACCGGCAGATAGAAGAAGATCGCCTCACCAATCAGCCACAGGAAGTCATTGATGCTTTGCAGCGCCGGGTACATCTGCGCCAGGGTTTTGCCGTCGCTCATTGGCACATCGCCAATCACGTTACGGAAGCCCAGAATCAGGCCACCGCTGATCAGCGCCGGCAGCAGCGGGAAGAAGATCTCAGCGAAGTGTGAAATGAGCTGTTCATGCCACTTCATGTTCTGGCGCGCGGCCTTTTTGGCCTGCTCTTTATCCGCTGACGAGTGGCCGGTGGTGGTCAGTAGCGCCTTGTAGTAGTCACCGACTTCGGTGCCGATCACCACCTGGAACTGCCCGGCGTTGGTGAAGCAGCCTTTCACCATCGACAGGTCTTCAATGGCTTTAGGGTCGGCCTTCGCCGGGTCGTTTAACACAAAACGCAGGCGGGTAATGCAGTGGCTGACTGTCGCGATGTTTTCGCGTCCGCCAACCAGCACAATCAGCTGGTCGATATCAGTTTGTTTCACTTTACTCATCATGAAGCCTCATGACAGATGGGAGGGGGTTATGAACTGGAGGCAAGCCTACTCTTTCAGCGTAACGCGGAAAATGGGAACGTTCCCGAAATCAGGCGGCGATCACAATAAAGCCTCACAGGGGGCTCAGGACAGGGTGGCGGGGATGATTATCTGACGCGGTTCACTGCGGCCGTTAATCTGCTCGATCAGTTGTGTGGCGGCCTGACGCCCGGAGTCGGCGTAGCCAGGATCGACGGTGATGATTTCCGGGTGCAGGAACTTCATCAGCGGCGTGTTGCCCACGCTGGCCAGCTGCAGGCTGTCGATGCGCTGCTCTTGTAAGTACTTACTTGCGCCAAGCGCCAGGGTATCGGTGGCGCAGACCAGCGCGGTCGTCTGCGGGGTCAGCACGCTGGCGACCTGTTCATAGCCCTGCTTCATGCTCAGGCCGGGTAGCGAGGCCACCACCGGCAGGGCGTGCTGTTTGCAGAAGGCCAGATAGGCATCGTGACGACGCTGGCCAGTGGTGACGTCGCTGTGCGGTACGCCAAGATAACTGATATGCCGGTGGCCGCTGTCGTACAGGTTCTGCATCAGGGTGATAATCGCCCCTTCGTCGTCGTAGCACACGGAGGCAAAGCCTGCGGCATCGCGCGCCAGCAGCACCAGCGAAGACTGCCACGGACCGAGAGTCGCCTCGTCGATGCCGGTAAACCCAAACAGCACCACGCCGTCGATATTGCGCCGCTGCAGCATGCCGAGATGCTCTTCTACCATCTTCCCCGAGAACTTGCTTTCCATCATGATCGGGTCGTAACCCTGCTCGTAAAACACCGGCAGCATGGTCTGAACGGCTAGGTTTTCCGACAGCGAATCCAGACGGGTGACGATAATTGCCACCACTTTGTCGCTCTGGCCGCGCATGGCGCGCGCCGAGCGGGAAGGGGAGAAGCTGTTTTGATCCATCACCGCCTCCACGCGTTCACGGGTGCGCTGGCTGACGCCGCTTTCGTTGTTCAGCACCCGTGACACGGTGGATTTGCCCACGCCGCTTAAGCGCGCGATATCTTTGATGGTAAGGCGGTTCTGCATGCTTGATTCCCTGTGACGCGACGATATGTAACCCGTAAGCCTAAATCGGGCGGGTCGATTAACAATGGGTAAAGTCTGGTTTACGTATGGTTTAGTTGACGAGGCTTATCATATCGTCCGAATCGGCACAAAGGGTACGGCTAAATCCGTTTAATGCGCGCCGACATCCTGATTTTAACTTACCGGAGGCTGTATGGATCCCGATCCCACCCCTCTCCCCCTGTGGAGAACCCGTTCTATCCGGTAAGCCTGCTTTCACTGCCTTGCCGGACGTGTGAGGCAGTGACGTTCTGACGTCCCTGCATAAACTCTATTACCTTTCAGGTATGGCTTTGCCACGCCTGAAGGATCAACTGCACCCGGTCAGACGGGTGCGGGGAACGTATTATGCTGAAAAATATCACCCAACTATTAGCCCGGCTGAACCGCCACCTGCCGCGCCGTCTGGTGCAGCGCGACCCGCTACCGGACGCTAAAAACATCACTGGGGCCGCAATCCCCGCTTCGCTGAGCGAGAACTGCCTGAAAATCGCGGTGATGGACGAACCGCAACTCTGGCACGCCTTTAGTGCCCACCCGGAAGGGCTGAACGCCAGCGAGGTCGAAAAAGCCCGCGAAGCGCACGGCGATAATCAGATCCCGGCCCAGAAGCCCTCCCCGTGGTGGGTACACCTGTGGAGCTGCTATCGCAACCCGTTCAACCTGTTGCTCACCGTGCTGGGGATTATCTCCTACGCCACTGAAGATCTGTTCGCGGCGGCGGTGATTGGCCTGATGGTCGGGATCTCCACCCTGCTTAACTTTATTCAGGAGGCGCGCTCCACCAAAGCCGCCGACGCGCTGAAAGCGATGGTCAGCAACACCGCCACCGTGCTGCGGGTGATCAACGACAAAGGCGAAAGCGGCTGGCTTGAGCTGCCCATCGACCAGCTGGTACCCGGGGATGTGATCAAACTGGCTGCGGGGGATATGATCCCGGCGGACCTGCGCATTCTGCAGGCGCGGGATCTGTTTGTCGCCCAGGCCTCGTTAACCGGTGAATCGCTGCCGGTCGAGAAGGTGGCGCGCAGCCGCGACCCGCAGCAGAGCAACCCGCTTGAGTGCGATACCCTGTGCTATATGGGCACCAACGTAGTGAGCGGCACCGCCCAGGCCATCGTCATCGCCACCGGCGGCGGCACCTGGTTCGGCCAGCTGGCTGGACGGGTCAGCGAGCAGTCCAGCGAACCCAACGCCTTCCAGCAGGGCATTGGCCGGGTCAGCATGCTGCTGATCCGCTTTATGATGGTGATGACGCCGATCGTGCTGCTGATTAACGGCTACACCAAAGGCGACTGGTGGGAAGCGGCGCTGTTTGCCCTTTCTGTGGCGGTGGGGCTGACCCCGGAAATGCTGCCGATGATCGTCACCTCCACGCTGGCGCGCGGGGCGGTGAAGCTGTCGAAACAGAAGGTGATCGTCAAACACCTCGACGCCATCCAGAACTTTGGCGCGATGGACATCCTCTGCACCGATAAAACCGGCACCCTGACGCAGGACAAAATTGTGCTGGAGAACCATACCGATATCGCCGGCAAAACCAGCGATCGGGTGCTGCATACCGCCTGGCTGAACAGCCACTACCAGACCGGGCTGAAAAACCTACTCGATGTGGCGGTGCTGGAAGGGGTAGAAGAAGAATCTGCGCGGACGCTCTCAACCCGCTGGCAAAAAGTGGATGAGATCCCGTTTGATTTCGAGCGCCGCCGCATGTCGGTGGTGGTAAGCGAGCAGGCGGACGTGCATACGCTTATCTGCAAAGGGGCGCTGCAGGAGATGCTCAACGTCTGCACCCTGGTGCGCTACAACGGCGAGATCGTGCCGCTGGACGCCACCATGCTGCGCCGCATTAAGCGCGTCACCGACAACCTCAACCGTCAGGGGCTGCGGGTGGTGGCGGTGGGCAGCAAAGTTCTGCCCGCCCGCACAGGCGATTATCAGCGCATTGACGAATCGGACCTGATCCTCGAAGGCTATATCGCGTTTCTCGATCCGCCGAAAGAGACCACTGCGCCGGCGCTGAAAGCGCTGAAGGCCAGCGGCATTACGGTGAAGATCCTGACCGGCGACAGCGAGCTGGTGGCGGCGAAAGTGTGCCACGACGTGGGGCTGGACGCGGGGGTGGTGGTCACCGGCAGCGAGATTGAACACCTTTCTGACGACCAGTTGGCCCAGCTTGCAAAAAGCACCACCCTGTTTGCGCGCCTGACGCCGATGCACAAAGAGCGCATTGTCACCCTGCTCAAACGTGAAGGCCACGTGGTGGGCTTTATGGGCGACGGCATCAACGATGCGCCGGCGCTACGGGCGGCGGATATTGGCATTTCGGTGGACGGTGCGGTGGATATCGCCCGCGAGGCGGCCGACATCATCCTGCTGGAGAAAAGCCTGATGGTACTGGAGGAGGGGGTGATCGAGGGCCGTCGTACCTTTGCCAACATGCTGAAGTACATCAAGATGACCGCCAGCTCCAACTTCGGTAACGTGTTCAGCGTGCTGGTGGCGAGCGCCTTTCTGCCGTTCCTGCCGATGCTGCCGCTGCATCTGCTGATCCAGAACCTGATGTACGACGTGTCGCAGGTGGCGATCCCGTTCGATAACGTCGATGACGAGCAGATCCAGCAGCCGCAGCGCTGGAACCCGAAAGATCTCGGACGCTTTATGCTGTTCTTCGGGCCGATCAGCTCGATCTTCGACATTCTGACCTTCTGCCTGATGTGGTTCGTGTTCCACGCCAACACCCCGGAACATCAGACCCTGTTCCAGTCCGGCTGGTTTGTGGTGGGGCTGCTGTCACAGACGCTGGTGGTGCATATGATCCGCACCCGCCGCGTGCCGTTCTTCCAGAGCCGTGCCGCCTGGCCGCTGATGGTGATGACCGTGCTGGTGATGGTGCTCGGCATCGCGCTGCCGTTCTCACCGTTGGCGAGCTACCTGCAGCTGCAGGCGCTGCCGCTGAGCTACTTCCCGTGGCTGGTGGCGATCCTCGCCGGGTACATGGCGCTGACGCAGCTGGTGAAAGGGTTTTACAGCCGCCGGTATGGCTGGCAGTAAGGCCAGTTTTCTCCCTCTCCCTTTGGGAGAGGGCCGGGGTGAGGGCAATCGTATTCTTCCCAAATTCAACAACCTGTGATCTCCGTCGCCCGTCGCGCTTGACGCTAATTTGCGCACATGTTAACAGAATGTTTTGCCTTTTTTCGGCCCGTCAAATAAGGAACATTCATGTTACGGTACAGCCTGTTAACCGCCGGGCTTTTGCTCGGCACGTCTGCCATTGCCGCGCCAGCGGGCGATCTGCCGCTGATGCCCTGGCCGACGAGCGTAGAACGCCCGGCTACCCACGGGGCGCTGGTGCTCAGCAAAGACATTTCGGTGCGCGTGAGCGGGGACGATCTGGGCGATGCGGTGAGCCGTTTGCGCCAGCGCATCAGCCTGCAAACCGGCTGGACCCTCCAGCCGCAGGCCGATAATCCCGACAACGCCACCATCACCATTGCTATTGCCCGCAAGGTGGCCCCGCTGCCTAAACCGGACAGCGATGAAAGCTACGCCCTCACCGTCGATGCCCGCGGCGTGAACATCGCCGCCAATACCCGCTTCGGTGCGCTGCGGGCGATGGAAACCCTGCTGCAGCTTGTTCAGAACGGGCCGGAGAACACCTCGCTGCCGTGGGTCAGCATTAAAGATGCCCCGCGCTTCCCGTGGCGCGGCCTGCTGCTCGACTCCGCCCGCCACTTTATCCCGCTTGACGACATCAAACGCCAGATTGACGGCATGGCGGCGGCCAAGCTGAACGTGCTGCACTGGCACTTAACCGACGATCAGGGCTGGCGTTTTGCCTCAAAGCGCTACCCGAAGCTGACCCAACTGGCCAGTGACGGGCAGTTCTACACCCAGGATCAGATGCGCGACGTGGTGCGTTACGCCACCGCGCGTGGCGTTCGCGTGGTGCCCGAGATCGACATGCCGGGCCATGCCTCGGCGATCGCGGTGGCCTATCCGGAGCTGATGAGCGCGCCCGGGCCCTACGAGATGGAGCGCCATTGGGGCGTGCTCAAGCCGGTGATGGATCCCACCAAAGAGGCCACTTATACCTTTGCCAGCGCGATGATCGGCGAACTGGCGGCGATCTTCCCGGATCCGTATCTGCATATCGGTGGCGATGAGGTGGATGACAGCCAGTGGAAAGCCAACCCGGCGATCCAGCAGTTTATGCGCGATAACAAGCTGGCCGACAGCCACGCGCTGCAGGCGTACTTCAACCGCAAGCTGGAGACGATCCTCGAGAAAAATCAGCGCCAGATGGTCGGCTGGGATGAAATTTTCCACCCGGATCTGCCGAAAAGCATCCTGATCCAGTCCTGGCAAGGGCAGGACGCGCTGGGCGAGGTGGCGAAGCAGGGCTACAAAGGCATTCTCTCCACCGGGTTTTATCTCGATCAGCCCCAGTACACCGCCTACCACTACCGCAACGAGATTGTCCCCCAGGGGCTGAACAATGTGGATGTAATTACCGATAGCGACAGCGCCCAGAGCTGGTCCTTTACCCTGCCGCGCCTGAAAGGCAAACCGGTGGACGGCAGCTTCACGCTAGTCAAAGGCGAGGCGGGCTGGCGCGGGTTTATCGATTTCAACGGTAAATCTCGTCGCGCGGTGCAGGACATCGTCTGGCGCAGCGATAATCAGGTGACGTTCAGCGTCGATACCTGGATGGGCGAAACCCGCCCGGTGGTCACGGTGAATGACGACAAGATCGGCGGCTATTTCCTGCTGGGCAACAGCCGTTATCCGGTGACGGGCCAGCGGCTGGAGGCGGTGCCGGAAGGGATCGCCCCGGTGGTACCGGATGCCAGCCAGCAGGCGAATCTGCTGGGCGGCGAGGCGGCCCTGTGGGCGGAAAATGTCGCCGCGCCGGTACTGGATATCAAACTGTGGCCGCGGGCGTTTGCGGTGGCGGAGCGGCTATGGTCGGCGCAGGACGTGACCGATATCGACAACATGTATACCCGTTTGCAGGCGATAGACACTTGGGCGACGGTGTCGGTGGGCCTACAGCAGCACGCCCGCCAGCAGGTGCAGTTCACCCGGCTGGCAAACACCACTGACACCCTGGCGCTGACGATCCTGGCGCAGGCGCTGGAGCCAGCCCAGTATTACACCCGTAACCATCTCAAGTTCCAGGCTGGAAATTATGACCTGTTTGAGCCGTTAAACCGGCTGGCCGATGCGCTGGCTCCGGAGAGCAACACCGTGCGGCAGATGAACCGCTGGGTCGACAGGTTGGTGAGCGATGCCGAAGACAGCGAAAGCGCGGAGTCGCTGCGCCACCTCTTTACCCGCTGGCAGAGCAATACCCCGGACGCGCTGGCGCTGGCTGACAGCAACTATCAGCTGAAAGCGATAAAGCCGGTGATTCAGACGGTGGATAAACTGGCGGCGATTGGCCTGCGGCTGACCGATCTGGTGGCGCGACAGGGTACGCTGGATGATGCGGAGATTGCGTCGATTCAGAACGAGCTGGATAAGGCGGCGCAGATTCAGGATGAAGTGGTGATTGCGGCGGTTTATCCGCTGGAGACGCTGCTGCGCGCGACGCGCAATCCGTAGTGTGTCAAAAACGCCCGGCAAGCTTACGCTGCCGGGCATAACGAACCCTTATTTTTTCAGGGTCCAGGCCATAGTCCAGTGGGAACCGACACCTGGTTCGAACTGGTTTGCGCCTGCGGCGTACTGGATGCAGTAGCCATTGTATGGCGCTTTCTTACACTGGTAGGTTTTGCCATCTTTCGGCTGCAGAACCACGGTACCGGATTTGTAAGAGGCGATGTTCTGCGGGAAGGTGTAGTCGTACTTCGCGGTACCGCCGCTTGCCGCTTCGCCTTCCAGCATCATATCAATCACGTCCTGGGCGAACAGGGTGCCGTCTTTGTTGGTCGCGTAGTATTTCAGCATGTGGTGACCGGCCGTCACGTCAGTCAGGTTGATGGTGACATCCTGGTTGGCGTTATTCATGTCCTGCTTCAGGTAACCTTTCTCTGCACCGGCGTGGTTCATCACGTGAGCTTCGAAATTCACATTGCCCTGGGTGTTGACGTGGAAGGTCACGGTCGCATTGCCGTTGGCAATTTTGCTGAAGTTGACGTTGGTCACGGCGATATCTTCGCTGACCTGAGCCTGCTGCTCTTCATAAGAGATGGCGACAGATTTCAGGGTGCTACCGTCCTTCACATACACGCTGTTCGCGCCGTGAGCCGGGTTCACAACACCGCTTTCGTCTTTCACACCGACACGCACATCGCTGTGTGCCGCGTTGATCGCCTGCGCCAGGTCATAAGACCACTGGCTTGCCTGGCCCTGTGATGCAGAAGCCACGGTCAGTTCGGTACGCAGGGAGGTCACTTCACCGTTCGCATCGAAGAAGCGCGCGATAACTTTGTCGCCTGCATTGATGTTATTACCGGAGATCTGGCCGTCCAGCGTTTTGGTCCACTCAGACACCACTGCCGGAGTTTCGTCATCAGGCGTAACGTTGCCGCCGTTACCGAAATCAACGTCGATTGCCTGGTAGAAGCTGTTGGTGGTATCGGCAATTTCCCAGACCGCGTAAATAACCTGGTAGCCGGTACGCTGTGGCACATTACAATCCATTGCCATACGTTGAACCGGCGCCTGGTTATTACCATTTACGCTACAGAACGGCGTGGATTCAAATTGGTCGCGGGTCAGCGGTTTATTTGGATTCCAGTCTTGCTTGGTAATATACCAACGCCAGTTAACGGTTTTATGCGGCGCAGTATGATACCAGGTAAAGGTATTTTTACCGGCAGTAATCGGGGTTTTGGTCCAGGCGTTCAGGCCCTGACGATCCAACTGAGAATATTGGGAAATACCGGCGCTGGCCAGCTGTCCGTCTGGCGGCAGTGCGCCTTCAGGGAAGCCGGAAGTGCGTTCTACACTCTGGGGTTCATATTGTACGGTACCGCAATCAATATTTTTACCGAGCTTACACATATATGCGCGGCTGGCCGGAGATTCAACATAACCGTGAGCTAAAGCAGATGAAGCAACCGTGAGTGTGGCAAGTGCCAGTGCAATTTTTGACAATTTCATTTTTTATTCCATTAAAGGGGATTAATAACTCTTGGGCGGGAGTAGTGTCTTCCAGAATAAAAAATGAGTCATTTTAAGCTGCGATGAAAAAGAATAATGAAAATGCTTGAAGGTTATTTGAGGCTGTGTATTCGGAAAATAAAAAAGGCAGCGCAGGCTGCCTTTTGCACATCAATATCAAGGATTAGCGACGTACGGCAATCGCTTCGATTTCGATTTTCACGTCTTTTGGCAGACGCGCCACTTCCACGCAGGAGCGCGCCGGGAAGGTAGCATTGTGCTCGGTAAAGAACGCTTCGTAGGCCGCGTTAACGGTGGCGAAGTCGTTGAGATCTTTCACGAATACCGTGGTCTTGACGATGTCGCCCACTTTCAGGCCTGCGGATTCAACGATCGCTTGCACGTTTTCCAGCGACTGGCGCGCCTGAGCGGCGACGTCTTGTGGCACTTCGCCGGTTTTTGGGTTCACCGGGATCTGGCCAGAGGTGATGATCATGCTGCCAAGATCAACGCCCTGAACGTAGGGGCCGATAGCTGCGGGTGCATTTTCCGTCGCGAGTACTTTGGTCATGTTTTCTCCTGAATTACAGCATTATGAATGTTCCCGGCCATTATACACTTCATCATTCACGCTGACTCATCGTTGGCTGCGTCCTCTTACCCCGGTCACATAGTTAACTATGTGACCGGGGATAATCGGACTTGCCGCCTTGATTCAGCGCGAATGATTTTGTGTATCGGAAAGCCGGGAAGGCATTACCACCGGCATTAGTTGGCCAGCACCACATAATGAGAAAACTCTTTTTCGCAGTATTTGCATTTGAGCGCGATGTCATTGGCGCGTTTTTTCACTGCAAAACTGGAGTTCACCGGCTCCGCATGGCTGATGCAGTTGCTGTTCGGACACACCAGCACACCCTCGATACGCGACGGCAGGCCAGGGCGGGATTTGCCCACCACTTCATAGTCGTCAATGCGGTTAACGGTCGCTTCCGGGGCGTACAGGGACAGCTGGTTAACCTGCTCGTCGGTCAGGAAGGTGTTCTCGATTTTAATCAGATCTTTACGCCCCATCTCACCGGACGGCAGGTTCAGACCGATGGTGATGCGCTGATCGGTTTCGGTCAGTTTGAACAGGGTCAGCAGCTTAAAGCCCACCTGCGCAGGGATATGGTCGATTACGGTGCCGCGTTTGATGGCTTCGACCTGGAGTTTGTTATCGTGTGTCATTGTCATTTCCCCTTACAGCGCTAAGTCGCGATTCAGAACCAGTGCCAGCAACGCCTGGCGAGCAAAAATACCGTTCCCCGCCTGCTGGAAGTACCAGGCGTGCGGCGTCTTATCCACGTCGGTGGTGATCTCATCGATACGCGGCAGCGGGTGCAGCACCTTCATGTTGTCGCGCGCGCCCTCGAGGTCGCTGGCGCGCAGGATGAACTGCGCCTTGACGCTGGCATACTCCGACGGATCCAGACGCTCTTTCTGCACCCGGGTCATGTAAAGGATATCCACCTCGGCCATCATCTCTTCGATGCTGGCGTGCAGACTCCACGCGATGCCTTTCTCATCCAGCATATCGAGGATGTACTGCGGCATCGCCAGCGCGTCCGGGGCGATAAAGTAGAAGCGGTTGCCGTTAAACTTCGCCAGCGCCTGGGTCAGGGAGTGGACGGTGCGGCCATACTTCAGGTCGCCGACCATGGCGATGTTCAGGTTCTCCAGCCGGCCCTGGGTTTCCTGAATGGTGAACAAGTCCAGCAGGGTCTGGGTTGGGTGTTGGTTCGCGCCGTCACCGGCGTTCAGCACCGGAATACCGCCCGAGAACTCGGTCGCCAGACGCGCGGCGCCCTCCTGCGGGTGACGCATCACGATGGCGTCGACGTAAGTGCTGATCACTGAGATGGTGTCGGCCAGCGTTTCGCCTTTCTTGCCCAGCGACGTATTGCTGCTGTCGGAGAAACCCACCACGCTGGCGCCCAGGCGGTGGATCGAGGTCTCGAACGACAGACGGGTACGGGTGGAGGCTTCGAAGAAGCAGCTGGCGATCACTTTGTGTTTGAGCAGCTCTGGCTGTGGATTGGCTTTCAGTTTTGCCGCGGTGTCCAGCACCAGTTCCAGCTCTTCACGGCTGAGGTCGTTTATGGAAATGATGTGTTTTTGATAAAGCGGATTCATGTTTATCTCCTGACGCCGGGCAAAAAAAAGCCCCTCAAATGAGGGGCTCTGGGAATAGGGTATGCAATGGGAAGAAAAACGGCAGGCCAGCGTCTGTTTTGAGACGCGTCAGGGCACTCTGTCGAACATGTTTGAGCATGCTTCCTCCTGGCAAATTGTGGCGCATTATACGCCGCCTGAACCGCGGATCAAGCGAATAATGCACACTTTAAGCAACGTAAACGGTTTGCTGTGCATGGTTATGCGTGAGAACAAATCCCGGTCAAAAAGTGGTGGTATGGCAGCACAAATTCTCGTATAAAAGCTGAAAATGAAACGATGTTTTATATTGAGGGTTTAACCATGATCGTTGGCAACATTCACAACTTACAGTCCTGGCTGCCAGAAGAGCTGCGTCAGGCGATTGAACACATTAAAGCGAACGTGACCGATGCCACCGCAACCGGCAAACACGATATCGACGGCAACAATGTGTTCTTCCTGGTCTCTGAAGACATGACCCAGCCGTTCGCCGAGCGCCGCGCCGAGTATCACGCCCGCTACCTGGACATCCAGATTGTATTGAAAGGCCAGGAAGGGATGACTTTCAGCACCCTGCCAAACGGCACGCCGGACACCGACTGGCTGGCGGACAAAGACATTGCGTTCCTGCCGGAAGGCGTGCAGGAAAAAACTGTGGTCTTAAACGAAGGTGACTTTGTGGTGTTCTACCCGGGCGAAGTCCACAAACCGCTGTGCGCCGTGGGCAACCCCGCGCAGGTGCGTAAAGTGGTTGTGAAGATGCTGGTGGCAAGGTAAAGGCACAGTTTATTCCCTCTCCCGGTGGGAGAGGGTCAGGGTTAGGGCACCAGACCGCAGAGGCCCAACCCTACTTCTCTAGCGTCGCCACCATCACCGCTTTAATGGTATGCATCCGGTTTTCTGCCTGATCAAACACCACGCTCGCCGCCGACTCAAAAACCTCGTCCGTCACTTCCATCCCGCCGTGCAGGTCGAACTCTTTCGCCATCTGCTGGCCCAGCGTGGTTTGATCGTCATGGAATGCCGGCAGACAGTGCAGGAACTTCACGTTCGGGTTACCGGTCAGGGCCATCATCTGGCTGTTGACCTGATAACCGCGCAGCAGGGCGATCCGCTCGGCCCACTTCTCTTTGGCTTCGCCCATCGACACCCACACGTCGGTATAGATAAAGTCGGCGTCTTTCACGCCCGCCGCCACATCCTCGGTCAGGGTGATTTTGCCGCCGTTTTTCTCTGCCAGCGCGCTGCACTCGGCCACCAGGCTCTCTTCCGGCCAGCAGGCTTTGGGGGCCACCAGACGCAGATCCAGCCCGGTAAGCGCCGCCGCTTCGAGCATCGAGTTACCCATGTTGTTGCGCGCATCGCCGGTATACACCAGCACCATCTCGTTAAAGGCTTTGCCCGGCAGATGCTCCTGCATGGTGAGCAGGTCGGCCAGAAGCTGGGTCGGGTGGAACTCGTTGGTCAGCCCGTTCCACACCGGCACGCCGGCAAATTGCGCCAGCGTTTCGACAACGTCCTGCCCGTGACCGCGATACTGAATGCCGTCGTACATCCGGCCGAGCACGCGTGCGGTATCTTTAATTGATTCTTTATGCCCAATCTGGCTGCCGCTCGGCCCGAGATAGGTGACGCGTGCGCCCTGGTCAAATGCGGCAACTTCGAAAGAGCATCGGGTGCGGGTTGAGTCTTTTTCGAAGATGAGCGCGATGTTTTTGCCAGTAAGGTGCTGTACTTCTGTACCTTTTTTCTTATCAGCCTTCAGGCGTGCCGACAGCGTCAGCAGGGACATGATTTGTGCAGGGGTAAAATCGAGCAATTTCAGGAAGTGTTTTTTATACAGTTCAGACATTTTATCCTCACATGGCAAAGGCCACTTATTGAATTAAAATTCAATTTATATGTATCAATATGCAGTTGCAACCCCGTTTCACAAATCTTTCTTACAAAGGTGGAGGCAAACACATCCGTGTGTGAAAATAGAAGTATCTGCCGCACTTTAAAGAGGAACGAGCCATGGCAAACCCAGAACTGCTGGAAGAACAGCGCGAAGAGACGCGACTGATTATTGAAGAACTGCTGGAAGACGGCAGCGATCCGGATGCGCTGTACACCATCGAGCATCATTTCTCTGCGGATGATTTCGAAGCGCTGGAAAAGCTGGCGGTCGAAGCCTTTAAAATGGGTTACGAAGTGACCGAGCCAGAAGAGCTGGAAGTGGAAGAGGGCGATACCGTCATCTGCTGCGACATCCTGAGCGAAGGCGCACTGAACGCGGACCTGATCGACAAGCAGGTTGAACAGCTGATGAACCTGGCCGAGAAGTTTGAAGTGGAATACGACGGCTGGGGCACTTACTTCGAAGATCCGAACGGCGAAGAAGGTGACGAAGACGAAGATGGCGAAGATGACATCGACGAAGACGACACCGGCGTGCGTCACTAAGTAAGACTTGCGGCAGCTTCGGCTGCCGCTTTGCAAGGTTCAATGATGGATTACCCGCAGATACTCGCTCCTGTTTTAAACTTCCTCCCGTGCCCGACCCCTCAAGCGTGGATTGATAAAGCCCGCGACCCGGCGAACCTGCCGCTGCTGCTTTCCGACCATATGGTCTGCGAACTCAAAGCCGCCCAGACTGCGCTGTTATTAGTGCGAAAATACGTCGCCGATAAGCGCGGGGCCGAGGCGCTCCTCGACTGGCTCAGACCCTACGAAGACTTCACCTTTCGCGATGGGCCGGAACCTGACTTTATCGCTCTGCATAAGCAGATTAGCAAAAGCGTAATGCCGAAGACCGACGACCCGTGGGGCCAGGCACTTATCGACAGCATGGTGCTGTTAATTAAAGAAGAGTTGCACCATTTCTGGCAGGTGCGCGAGGCGATGCTGGCGCGTAACATCCCGTACGTCAAAATTACCGCCAGCCGCTACGCTAAAGGGATGCTGAAAGCCGTGCGCACCCACGAGCCGCTGACGCTGATTGATAAACTGATCTGCGGGGCCTATATCGAGGCGCGCTCCTGCGAACGCTTCGCCGCGCTGGCGCCGTTCCTCGACGCCTCTCTGCAGACGTTTTACCTGTCGCTGCTGCGCTCCGAAGCCCGGCACTATCAGGACTATCTGCAGCTGGCGCAGCAGGTGAGTGACGACGACATCACCCCGAGGGTGAAGCATTTTGGCGAGGTGGAGGCCGCGCTGATCTTATCCCCGGATGCTGAGTTTCGCTTCCACAGCGGAGTGCCGGTTTAATTAACAATAAGGACAGGGAACGATGAAAAAGGGTGTACGTATCGCCATCGCCGTAGTGGTGGGTATCGCGGCGGCAAGCTGGATCTACCGCGACAAAGAGCCCACCGCTGAACAGCTCGACGCCGCGTTCAGTGATATGCCCAGCTGGCAGGTGATCAAAGAGCAGGAACCTGCGTTTCGCAGCAAGATCCAGGATCAGATGTTGGCGATGAACAAGGCGGGTAAAACCGAGCAGCAGATCATCGACACCATCCAACCGCAGATTTTGAACCTGCAGATGGCGCGCCTGCAAACCGCCCCGGACGCCAACGTGGTGGAGTATATGAAGCTCAATATCGAGCAGATCGCCGCCATGCAGAAGCTGAGCGATGACAACTGCTTCCGCTTTGTGTACCCGGAGGTTAAAGGCGGCGTCAACCCGATGCGCCTGCTGGACAAAGGCCTGACGCAGCGCCGGATGGAGGCAGATGCCAACATGATGCGGGCCTCCGCCGGGCCGAATAAACACACCGTGACACAGGAAGAGATCGCCCGCGCCGAGACCGACGTGGTGCCGATTATCCAGAAGCTGACCCAGAAGTACGGGAATGATATCGAGCTGCTGCAGGCACCAAACAAAGGGCAGGGCAAAGAGAAGCTGAGCTGCGATCTGGTGCAGGATCTGTGGAACAACGTGCTGGCGCTGCCAGAGCCGCAGGCCGCCGGGTTGATTCGCTACTCGGTGTCGGATTAACACGGAAGGTTGTTTTTTCGGCACTTAGCACCGGTTTAGCGCGTCGCCGCTTGCATGGCGGCGCGCGACAGGTATAATCCACAACGTTTCCGCATCCCCTTCAGTGCCGAAGTGGCGAAATCGGTAGACGCAGTTGATTCAAAATCAACCGTAGAAATACGTGCCGGTTCGATTCCGGCCTTCGGCACCAAAAGTATGATTGAGACGTCCGTAACAGTCCGTAAGTTACTAAAATTAAAGCCGAATGGCTTTTTTTTTGGTCCTGATTCGTCCGAGGGCATCCGTTGACATCCAGTACTAATGGGGGTCAGACTGGTAGTCAGCTCGGTTCGATAAAGGATTGACCCCCAATTTATGGCTATCACAGGCGTAGCAGCTCGCACAGCAAAGCCCCGCGAAAAAGAATAAAAACTCACAGACTCCCACGGCTTATATCTCTTAGTTAAACCAACTGGTTCTAAACGCTGGTATCTAAAGTACCGCTTTGAAGGAAAAGAAAGCAGGGTTGCTTTGGGTGCTTATCCTCTTGTATCCCACGCAAAAGCGCGTGAAAAACGTGATGAGATACGCCTCTTGTTAGCTGAAGGGATTAGCTCTAATGCAAAAAAAGAAGAGTTGAGAGAGCAGGAGCAAGCAACGTTAAATACTTTTGAGAAAGTGGCAAAAGACTGGCACTCGAACAATAAGCGCCGGTCTTACCGGCGTGGATATGGAACTGTTACGCAGTCCACTTAAGCGAAACATGCTCGCCCAGAAGCTGGCTGAACATGACGAAACTAAGGCGGGGGCATAAGTATGTTTCACTGTCCGTTCTGCAAAACCGGTGCGCACGCCCGTACCAGTCGTTATCTGTCTGAGAACGTCAAACAGCGCTATTACCAGTGCGTGAATATCGAGTGCTCGGCAACCTTCCGCACGCTTGAATCCGTTGACGGAGTTATCTGCTCACCGCCGACAGAGCCGGTCATCCCTGCGTCCGAACCGGCGGTCACCGTTAACCGTGCTGGCGCTTAAGCATTACCAGTCATCAGGAGAAACTTACGTGACCACACTGACGTTACAGAAAGCCTTTGAGGCCTGTCAGGCAAACAAATCCGCCTGGCTGCAACGCAGGGAAGAACTGACGCAGGCCGAACAGACATACCGCGAACAGCTTGACGGTGACAGTCACAACGGCCGGAGCCTGCAAACTCTTCGCGATATTATTGGGGTAAAGAAATGGGAAATTACTCAGGCTGCCGGTCGCTACATCCGGTCCCATGAGGAGGTGCAGCGTATCAGCATCCGTAACCGGCTGAATGATTTTATGCAGGTGCATGGCGCGGAACTGGCCGCAGCGCTCGCGCCTGAATTAATGGGTTATAAAAGCCAGCATCCTGCCGTCAGAAATTGCGCCATGCAGCACTCGGTCGACTATCTGCGCGAGGTACTAAATGTCTGGCTGGCCGCCGGTGAAAAAATTTATTATTCTACGCAGGATAATGACATTTTAACGGCCATCGGATTCAGGCCTTGCGCGGCTTCGCGTGATGATAATCGTGAAAAATGCACACCCGCACAGAACCTGAATTTCACTCGCCAGCGCGCAGAACTGGCTGCACAGTAGACCGCTCAATAATTCCCGAGAATCCCGCCATTTTCCCGTAAAAAAGCCATGCATCCTAAGGTGCATGATTTTGCATTCGTTTTGCCGACACATAATGCCCCGCCAACGCCAACGCCAACGCCAACGCCAACGCCAGCACTGGCGAGCTCTGAGGCCGTTAATGCACCTGCATTAAGAGCGACCTCTTAAGCGGGCAGGTGTGGCGGGGAGAGCATTGCGCTCGGAGTTGTTAAATAGCTTATAATTTTGAGTCTTACAACTTGGAATGTGTGTTATGCGGTGCTAGTGTCGGTGTGATGGTGTAAGAGATTTGTTTAAACATATACAGTAAGGAACATTGTAATGCTTGCAGATACACCTGAACTCCGTGAGTTCATTAAAATCATCTATCCAAGTTTTGGCTTACACAGTACGGCTAAAGCATCGGGTCAGAGAGTTGTCTATTTCGGTCGTTTTTCTGCACGTCAAGATATTGAACCTCATAATTGTGATTCATGGGGTGATGTTGTTTTGAAAATCAGTGAAGCAACTTCTCGCTCTTCAATTTCATATTTGCAAAAAGAAATTGAGATTTTGAAATCATTAAAAACAGATTGTTTTCCAAAGTTGTTTTTTGATGAGGTGATAACTATTGATCCTGTGACAGAGGAAAATCTGAATCCTATGAGGATTATTAGTATAGAGGAGAAGGTAGATTCGCAAAATTTAACTGACATTATGAAGCTTTATAATAAAGAAGAAAAAGTGGTTTCGTTTCTGATTGAAATGATAAATGCATTACGATTATTATGGGGACACTCACAAGCTCTTGTTCATAGAGATCTAAAACCAGACAACATTTTAGTTAAACGTAATGGCCGTTTAGTCATAATTGATTTGGGAATTCTTAGGCAGGAGGGAGTGAAAGGTGTGACCAATAGTTTTAATGCAATTGGACCATGTACTCCATGTTATGCTAGCCCTGAGCAAGCTACTAACGATAAAAAGAATATATCATTCAAAACTGATATGTTTGCTTTAGGGATTATTTGTTACGAAATGTTGAGTGGTTCTAATCCATTTATTGATGCAAATAGTGAGCAATATTTCGATGATGTTCTAGAACGTGTGTGCTCATATAACCCACCATCCCTAGAAACGCATGGAGCATCAAATGAATTTTCAAGGGTTATTGCAAAAATGATGAGTAAGGAACCTTTTAAAAGATATCGTACAGTTGAATCACTATTAAAAGATTTGGAGGCTTTAGTATAAATTATGACAATTAAATTATTACATCAAATGGGACATAACTCTATCTGGAACAAGGATTCCTTTGAGAAAGATGGTGTTGGAGTTGGATTATGTTATAGTCCAGTGCATGAAGTCGCGAAAAATATAAATGCTGCAAAAAAACAATTAAAAGAAACTTCAATATTTGATCCTCAGTTTTATCTTCCTAGTTCACAAAAGAAAAAATTTCAGTCATATGATTTCTTTCCTAATACTATTCTAGGAGAGAAAGGATTCAATACAATAGATTACACAGCAATATCGAGTGAGTCAGCAAAACGTTGCGTTGATTTTCAAATAAAAAATAATTTTGAAAAAATAGTTATACCTGCAAGATTTTATGAGCAAATCCATCCAAAATATATTGAGCAGCAAAGCGAAAGTTTCGTTATTCCATTTATTAATTATATTAAAAAAATAGGAATTAACACTAAGAAGAAAATAATTCTTACTGTTCCTATAACATCAGGAATGTTGAATGTTGTAGAGTATAAAATTAATATTTTAAATTGGATAACAAGTTTTCCTGAGATTTCAGGGATTTATTTTATTTGTCAGCACGATAGATCATTAAAGCAAATTTCAGATGCAAGTTTTCTAGTTGATTATATGGATACTATAAAATCAACTATAGATGCTGATCTTGAAGTTATTGTTGGTTACACCAATACTGAATCAATTTTATATACATTGTGTGGGGATTTATCTTTAACAGTTGGTGCATTCGAAAATACAAGGATATTTTCCTTAGACAAGTTTATTGTTTCGGATGAAGATAGGAGAGGGCCAAAACCAAGGATTTATATGCCGGAATTGCTTAATTGGGTGAATTTCGAAGAGGCGAAACTACTTAGAAAGCAGAGTCCTGAGTTATGGAACGCAATTTATAAACCAACTAAGTATTCTGAAGATGCTTTTAATGCGACAACGACTATTACCTTCCAAAATCCATTATTATATAAGCATTATTTCTTAACGTTTGCCGAACAAATAAATAATATCTCTAAGCATAGCGGTAATCATCGTGTTGCATATGTTACTTCTATGGTTGATCAGGCAATTGATAACTATAATAACATTAAAAAGGTATTCACACTTGAAAAAAATGGTAGTGATGAACACCTTATTCCATGGAGAAATGCGATAAATCTATTTTCAAAAAGATGATAGTGAAAGACGCTTTTTAGCTAAAAGAGAATTGGCTTTCCAGTAGGCCAATTCTGATTTGTGGCACTCAGGTGTAGGGGAAAATATTTCTTCATAAGTACCATTAACAGAAACTGTTGCTAATCCAATATTGAATTTTTTAAATTCCTCAATATTTAGCTTGGCAGCATTTGCTCTATATTGATCTAATACAACCCATGACTCATTAGAAAAAATCTTGTATCTACTAGCTTGCCATAGAGCTTTTTTCCAATCTCGAAGTTTGGCTTCTATGGCAATAATTGATGAGCACAGAGGTTTTGGTTGTCTTATTTTGATGTAGTTGTTATTTTCTATCCTAATACAATAACCTGCATCAATGAATTTATTTAACGCCTTCTTGGAAGAGTTTTCAGATGTTCCAGAAAGAGACGTCAAATATTCTAAAGAAAAAGCTTTTTTGAAAGGGAGTGCTTTGAGGGTGTAAGCCCAGTCAGAAGGTATTTTACCTAAATCTAATAAGTCGTCGTCTTTGTTTGTCTTAAAAACAACTAAATCTGCAATACCAAATCCGCAATCAAACTCATGCTCAAGGTTAATGTTTCTGCTGTCTTCTTTCACTAAAGACGAGAAAATATCAACCAATGCAAGTTCAGTCACAAATGGCTTTGGCGCAACACTGATTTTTTTTGTGTATCTTGTTGTTTTTAATATGCTTTTCATGGCCTCTAACTATCTGTTTGCAAGTATGTCTTGCATAGTATAGTGTGATTCTAGGTTAGAATCTATATAGTATAGTGATTTTATAAGTTGGATATAATGGGTAATAATTACGGAATTGATAATCACAAAATATTTGCTGCTAATGATAAAGGAAGAGATTTTTTCCTGGGTGATTTGCATGGCTGCATCCAACTGTTAAATAAAATTCTAAAAAAAATTAATTTCAATTTCGAAAAAGATCGTTTGTTTTGTACAGGAGATACTATAGACAGAGGTGATGCTTCTGTAGAATGTTTAAAGTTGTCTCGGAATGAATGGTTTTTTTCTGTATTAGGCAATCACGAAGCTATGCTCTTAGAGTCAAAAGATAACCCTTACAAAAAAGAGGTATGGTTCAGAAACGGAGGCTTGTGGTGGGCTGAAACAAATGAATATGAGAGAGTCCAGTTAGAAGATATTATACTTAGTGAGTTTAGTATTTCTTTGTCAGTAGAAACGGCTATGGGTAATGTTGGCGTTATTCATTCTGGGTATCCATTCCATGAATGGCCCACATTAGATAAGGTGGAGCTAGACAAAGCTCAGCTTAAAAATATTTTGTGGGATCGAGAGATACTTAAAGAGTCTCAGATAATATTTACTAAGGGAGTATCATTAATTATCTCTGGGCATACTCCAACTAAGACTCCAGTATTATTGGGGAATCATTTGTTTATCGATACTGGTTGTGGTCACTATCCCCATGAAAAACTTCAAAAACCTAGGTTGACATTGTGTGAAATAGCATCATCTACGAATCTTATTTTCCACGAGGTTGACTCTAAAAGTTATAACGTTACAGGATTGTTAGTTTAGTTAAAAAAACCTATAGGGGTCATTTTGGTAGTCTTTATTTGGATCTTATAATAAAAAAAACCTTAATTAAAGCGGGTTACAGTGGAAACGCGAGTCCGGCCTTCGCACTCACCCCCTAAACACCTCCCTCCTATGCCACTCCACAAATCCTTCCTTCGGATAATCCACTCTTCCCATTGGCAGCGCTATCTGCTTCCCTTTAAAATCCCAAAACAAACTCCGCACAATCCCCGTCCCATTTACCGCCGGAGAAACCAACACCCGCATATCCTCATCCAGCCCAATCGACCCTTTATCAAACGCCTTATGGTGAATCGCACATAGCGCCAGTCCGTTCGGTATCTCACACGGCCCGCCGTGCTGCTTCCATTTAATATGTGCCGCCTCAAGCGCAACGGGAGAATGATCATGACGCATATTGAATCCACAGATCGCGCATCGGTAGTTATAAGCGCGAAGCACCTGCTGACGGAACTGCGGATCGCGAACCTTGCGGATCTGCCTGATATCAAATCCCATCTCGTCAGCAATTTCTTCCTGGATGCTTTCCGGAAAATGAGCTTCCAGAATCTGCTGCGCCAGCGAACCGATGAGGTTTTTGTTCTTATTCAGCAGCGCATAGTGTTCTTCATCAAACCCGCCTGCGACGCTGTGTTTTACCAGTTCTCCCGCAGGTGGCTGTCTGCTGCTATCAGCTGTCGAACAAAACTCATCATTTTGAAGCTCCCAGAAGCCATCGCCTTTCAGCCGCCAGAACGGCATATCGGGGCGATACTGCGCACGCTGCGGCCCAAAACGCTCCAGCAGGCTATGCAGCTGATCGCGAATTTCAGTACCGTAATCAAACAGGCGAGCATGCCCCTGCTGATAGTTCGCCAGCACATAAAGCAGTAATAACGGCTTATGCGGCGCACGCTGATCGCCTTTACGCCAGATAGTGATGTCGATAATTGCCTGTTCGAGAGTTTTACTGGAAGTCATCGCGTTACGGAAGAAGGTAAATAATTGCGATGATGCTCGTAAAACCTAACCTTATCAACCTACCAGCTTCTCACCACCTACAAAAAAGGCGCCCACCGGCGCCTTACTCATTCAATCGCTAGCTTAAGCCTTTCGAAGCTTCCCGGTGATGACCCCAACAAAATCCATCACCTGATTTTGTTCATGCGCCGAGAGCTTGCTCATCTCACGCATCATCTTCTCAATCTCCGGTTCTTCCTGCCGTGAGGTGAGGATCATGCAGCCCTTCATCACTTTCACGTCTATTTTGGTTCCGGTGCTGAACCCGGCTTCATTCAGCCACAGCCCTTTCATGATAAACGCAGGAATGCGGACGTGATCCTCATAGCGCGTCGCATAACTCACGGTAAAAATGCGGTCGTTAGCTTCAAATACTTCTGGTTGCAGAGATTCTGCAATACAATCGATATCAGTCATAATTGCTATTCCCTATAAATAGTGATTGTGATGAGCGATACGGGCATGTTGGCGCATGCCCGTATCGCGTTAAATTACCCTGTAAATCTAACCAGTAAATATAATTAAGTCCAGATTAATATAAAACGTAATAAGCGCCATTAGACAGCTTTTGAATATGAATGATATAAATGGTTGGCGATGATAATTGCCGTTTTATGTATATTCTCTAATTGCCGGATTGCAACCGCATTTCTACGGGGAATGATAAATTATGGAAGAAGATCTCGAAGCGCGTATCTATGCCCTTGCCAGACGTCATAATGGCGTGTATCTCATCAACAATGAGAAAAAACAAAAGTTACTCAATGCAGAAACAGATCTTGATACTGATATGCGACTCGATGTCTACGAAGCAGAAGAGCTGATGGAAGAATTTTTTAAACTGTTCGAGGTTAATAGAGGTAGCTTTAATATAAAGACCTATTATCCCGATGAGCCTTTCTCCTGGAATCCATTCAAAAAGTCGCTACCTGTTCCTGTGCCAGACTTCACAATCGGCATGATGATTGAATCAGCAAAAGCCGGGAAGTGGTTGTACGACTAAACATAAGCAATGAGCGAAGGGGATTGCACCTCAACTGAGATTTCCCTACTGATCCAATGACCGTGAAAGTAACAGGCACAGGCCAGCACTCACTCTTCATGCCTCAAGTGCTGCTCCCGAACGGCCTCTACCAACACCCGATGTAACTCACCTACCGTCAAATCACGAATGATGGATTTCGGTATGCCGCGTATCCAGTCTACAAATCGACACATTCCAAAGAGGTCTATTCCCTCTCCCGTGAAAAGGTACTCATTTTCTGCGAGCGAGAACCTTTTGCGAAAACTCATTTCATCAGTATCAAATGAGATATTAAATGACTGTTCACAGGCTTCGAAAAGATCGTCTCCATCATCTCCACAGATATGCAGGTCCTCTTCAATGCGTGAATTCCCGTCTATAGGTTTGCGGTAAGGCCCGAAGGATCCCACTATGACCTCAATAACCTGCGCAAGCGTCGGCTCCATAACTGCTTCTCCCTTTAATCCATCAACGCGAAATAAGATTATATTTGGTAATAAGTCAGGCAAGTAATATGGCGCATCTACTATACCGACCTTATCATAGATTTCATATCATCCAGTTGAATCAGGTTTATACATGAAGTTGTTAATAAAAATCGTATTATTCATTTTAATGATGCTATTCGTCGCCTGGACGGTGCCTTACAGCGATCTTATTTTCGCTTTTGTCAGTAAGCACATCACGCTTGATGAATCAGAAAAGATCGCGAAATTTATCCTGGGTGAGCCCGACCCCGAACCCCGCGAATCATTAAGAGATTACCTCAGTCTGTTAATCAATACGCTAATTAGCATGCCTTTACTGAGTGCAATAATTACCGCTTACAACACAATAACCCGCAGAAACCATTTTTCTGAGATACCTGAAGAGTGGGCGTCGTCCACATTGCGACGCTTCGCAAAACTATTCCTTTTCACCTTCCTGTTCTGGGCGTTACTTCGCTTTCTGCCTTACCAGGCAATATTTCCCGCCGATCAAACCCACGCAGATTTCACTATGGCAGCAGCCACGGCCTTTAATCTGATGATCACCGTGTTCTGCTACCGTTTCCTGACAAATAACCTGTATCCGCTCCGCAGATAATCCCCAATCTTCAAACCACCTCACTCAACAACGCCCCAATCTCCGCCCCCAGCGCCAAATCATTCACTTCGCCGAAATGTTGCTGCCGCACGTTCCCCTGCTGGTCGATGATCGTCAGCGTAGGTGTACCGCGCATGCCGTAGGCCAGCATGGTCTGCGGAATGTCGCTGTCCGCAGAGGGTCTGTCCACGCCGACGGGGAAGGGGATGCGGAATTCGGCCAGAAAGACCTCAAGCGCCCGCTGGGTCATTACGTCGTGGTGCTCAAATACCGTGTGCAGCCCGATAACCGCCACTTTGTCCTGCGGGAAGGTGGCGAAAATCCGCGTGGCCTGCGGCAGGCCGTGGGAGACGCAGCCGGGGCACAGCATCTGGAAAGACTCCATCACCACCACTTTGCCGCGCAGCGACTGCAGGGTGATCGGTGCCGGGGTGTTAAACCAATGATCAACAACGAGTTCCGGTGCCTGGGTGTAGCGACTCATAGTATCGACTCCAGCCCGCACCGAAATGCGGGCGATATTGAATAGGTTATGCCTGCGTCGTCTCGTCAAAACAGGCGGCGATAATGTCCAGGCCCTGCTGGATCTGCGCGGGTTCCACGATGAGCGGCACCAGAAGGGCGACCTGGTGGTAGTAGGGGGAGGTTTTATCCATGACTTATTCCCCTCTTAGTAAAATTTTCGGGCACAGTAATCTGGTATTGCGTGTTCAGCTTGCCATTAATAACGATTTGTCGGTTGCCCGATCCCAGGTCGATTTTGCTGGTATCCACGCGTTTGAACCATGCATGTTCATAGAAACTGGCGAAAAACAGATACAGGCGTTTGGTTTGTACGGACTGGCTGAGCATAAGCAACTTCTCCACTTTACGTGGGTTGAGATTGACCAGCCCCTGAAAAAGCTCGGCAGCGTGCTCAAATGAGATTGTCTGAGGTACTGCGCTTAATAGCTCGTAGGCTGCCAGTTCTGGTACGCTGGCGGTTATGCTTTTCCCTTTCACCTCAAGCACAGTTCTGAATTTTTCATCCAATTTAGGGAGCTTCAGAGCCGATACCACCAACCACTCAACGCCGGGAAATTCTTTAAACCACTTGGGTAATATCGCTTTGTTTTCAATGCTAAGCCAGCATTGGCTCTGTTTAAGCTGCAGGTAATGGGAACGGCCCTGCCAGGAGAGACTGCTCAGTCCGGCCAGATGCACCGGCGCTTCAAGCTGATTTTGCAGACACCATAGCGCATCACTCCAGTCTGGTTCTCGTCCTGCGCGCGCATAAACGCCAGCCCGCAGTTTTATTAACCAGCCATTTTGCGCGTATTTAAAGGCCAGAGAAGGCGATATGTTGTTCCGGGTCAGCCACGATTGTAAAACCAGGCTTCCCGGGGAGGTGTTTTGCAACAGCCAGTTTAATTTTGATGTCATAGATTCACTCAGGGTGTAACTATAATAAAAAAAGTAAACTATTTAGTGCGTGAAAAGTCAATGTACGGCTGTGGTGGTCAACAAAAACTGGCCATGGCTTTAGCGTTTTTCCAGAACAATCGTTAGCCGTCGATGGCTGACGACTGTGTAATGAGCGTCATGCTCCTTGTATACGGCCCGGCTTGCACCGGGCGTAAAAATTAACCCTGCGTCGCCTCGTCAAAACAGGCGGCGATAATGTCCAGGCCCTGTTGGATTTGCACGGGTTCCACGGTGAGCGGCACCAGAATGCGCAGCACGTTATAGTACGGCCCGCAGGAGAGCAGGATCAAACCCTTATCCCGCGCCCGGGCGACAATCTGCGCCGTCAGCGCGGCGTTCGGCTTGTGACTGTCGCCATCCTCAAACAGCTCTATGGCGATCATCGCCCCCAGCCCGCGCACGTCGCCAATCTCACGGTGTTTTTCAGCGATCGCCAGCAGGCCTTCGCGCAGGGTGTTGCCCACCGCCTTGGCTTTTTGCAGCAGATCTTCCTGCTCGAAGACCTTGATCACCGCCAGCGAGGCGGCACAGGCAATCGGGCTGCCCGCGTAGGTACCGCCCAGCCCGCCGGGGGCGATGGCGTCCATCACCTCGGCACGTCCGGTCACGCCCGCCAGCGGGAAGCCGCCGGCGATAGATTTGGCGAAGGTGGTGATATCCGCCGCCACGCCCATCTGCTCCATGGCGAAGAAGGTGCCGGTCCGTCCCGCGCCGCTCTGCACTTCATCGGCAATCAGCATGATCCCGTGTTCGTCGCACAGGTCGCGCAGGCGCTGCATAAAGGCGGGTGAGGTGGCGTAGAAACCGCCTTCGCCCTGCACCGGTTCAATCACAATCGCGGCGATATCTTCCGGCGCGGCGTCGTTTTTAAAGATGCGATGGATGCTGGCGATGGCGTCGTCATCGCTGACGCCGTGCAGCGCGCAGGGGAAAAGGGCGCGATAGACATGGCCCGGCATCAGCCCCATGCCCGCCGAGTAAGGGGCCACTTTCCCGGTCAGCGACAGGGTGTAATGGGTGCGGCCGTGATAGGCCCCGGTAAAGGCGATGGTGCCGTTGCGTTTAGTGGCCGCGCGGGCGATTTTCACCGCGTTCTCCACCGCTTCGGAGCCGGTGCTCACCAGCAGGGTCTTTTTCGGGAAATCGCCCGGCACTTTTTGATTGAGGATCTCGCACAGCTCCAGATAGGGCTCGTAGGCCAGCACCTGGAAGCAGGTATGCGACAGTTTTTTTAGCTGCTCTTCTACCGCGCGAACCACCTGCGGGTGCAGATGCCCGGTGTTGAGCACCGCAATGCCCCCGGCAAAATCAAGATATTCCCGGCCTTCCACATCCCACACCCGGCAGTTCTCCGCGCGAGCGGCAAAGATCGGGTGAATCTGTCCCACGCCACGCGGGACGGCATTGCTGCGACGCTGCATTAACTCTTTATTGGTGCTCATTAGCGGTTCTCCGGAATCAGATGTCGTAAAGGCCGGGACTGTGTTTTGAGTTATCAATGATCTTCAAGGCTATCCCTTGCAAAGGGCGGGAATAAAAACAGTCAGCCAGACCCGATCCAGTATCGTTCGCGATAGCGATATCGTCGACTCCATCTTCCGGCTGCGCTCAACGCAGGTGAACCGAATGATATATACAATCTATATGGCTAATTTCCCCGCCTCTCTATATACTTTGCATATAGCCAAAAGTGAGGTCATTGATGCCAATCCCAACACGCACCGCGCCTAAGAAATTCCTTTTCCAGTTGCGGTCACTGGATAACGAGTTCGGAGTGAGCGAGGAAACCTTTATCCGCCTGATGGCTGAGCTATCACTCAACCAGACCGAATTAGTGCATAAGGCATTGCGTAATCTCGCCAAACAGGTGCTACCTGCCTACGAGCAGGACGACGGCCCGCTGAGTGACGCCCAGCACCTCGCCATCAAAAAACAGTCAAGCCTCGATATCTCAGAGGATGATGTGGACTCGCCGTTATTTAAATAAGCAGGATGCTTATGGCCAATAATTACCATCCGTTGCCTGCGCCAGGTGACATTATCTGGTGTAACTTTCCTCAGCATGAGGATCTGGGTAACCCGGGGCCAAAAGCGCGCCCCGGGCTGATTCTGAACGTCTTTGTGGATATCCATGCCGTGCTGATTGTCTACGGCACATCCCGGACGCAGCCCTGTTATAAAGGCGAGTTTGTGATCGACAGTCAGCTTGAAACGGCAGGGTTAAGTTGGCCGACGAAGTTTGACCTTAATCGTCTGCAAAAACTGCCGTTTAACGCGGAGTGGTTTGCGGTTGCGCCGGGCGTGGAAATCACCACGCCCTTGCCGAAAATGGGCGTGATCCCGCCGGTCTTTATGCCTGTAATGCGTGCGGCCTGGGCAAACAGAAGCCTGTAAGAATTGCCCGGCGGCGCTGCGCTTGCGCGGGCCTACAAAACGACAACACCCGTGCGTTAACGCGAGCTCGACGCCCGCACCTTCAGTCTGCCCGCCAGCGTCACGTGCGTGGCGGCATCTTCTTCGTTGCACAAATACTCCACCGCCAGGCGTCCCAGCTCGCTGTACGGCAGCTGAATACTGGTGAGCGACGGGGTGAGTTGCTCGGAAATCTTCTGATCGTCGTAGCCCGCCAGCAGCATGTCGTTGGGGATATTCACGCCGCTGACCGTCAGGGCCTGATAGCAGCCAATCGCCAGCCAGTCGCTGGCGCAAAAGATGGCGTCCGGGCGTTCGTCCAGCTGCAGCAGGGACTCGGTCGCCGTGAACGACTCGTTAAACTGCCAGTTGGTCTGGCGCACCAGGCTGTCGTCGCAGGGCAAGCCCGCCTGCTGCAGCGCGGCCTGGTAGCCGGCCAGCCGCTGGCGGGTGGCCTCCATCCAGCTCTCTCCGGTGATATGGGCGATGCGCGTTGCGCCGCAGGCCAGCAGATGTTTTGTCACCTGAAACGCGTTGGCGTAGTCGTCGGGGATAAACGAGGGCAGCAGGGGCGAGGCGGGATCGCGCTGGTTCAGCAGCACCAGCGGCAGGCGGGTGCAGTCCTGAAAATCACGCATATCCACCAGCGTGGTGACGGGGGAGGCGAGAATAATCCCCACGCAGTTGCGCTTTTCCAGCTGGCGAATAATGTTGAGGGCCAGCGCCACGTCGTCGCCGTAGTCATACACGGTGAGCAGCGTTTCGTTGCGCCATGCCGCTTCCCGCGCCTGGCTGATGGCATCGATAAAGGGATCGTAGCTCTGCAACGAACTGACCAGCAGCGCAATCTCCTCCTGATTACGCGGGGTATGGATGGCGGGCAGGCGATCGTAGCCCAGCTCGGCGGCAACGCCGATCACCCGCTGACGGGTCTCGTCGCTGAGCTTGATGTTACGCGACTGGTTAAGCACCAGCGATACCGTCGCCTGCGACACGCCCGCCGTCCGCGCAATATCGTTCATCGTGACTTTGTTTTTCCGCTTCATCCGTTCTCTCCCTCTGGCGAATTCGCATCATACCCTAACTGCCCCCGGACGCGCCGCCGATCACGTTTCTTCTTGATGCCGCAGCGATCTTTGTGATTGCCGTCGCTTATTTGCGCAGCGCAATTTGCTCATTCATCCATCAACTAATATTTATTAGCTAAATATTATCAGCAAGGAGAACGTTCATGAAAGAACAGTGGAGCAAGCAACAGGCGCAGACGTGGTATCAGCAGCAGGGCTGGCTGTGCGGGTTTAACTATCTGCCGTCAACGGCGGTGAACTGGACCGATATCTGGCAAAAAGAGACCTTCGATGCCGACACCATTGACCGTGAACTGGGCTGGGCCGCCGACGCGGGCTATAACACCCTGCGCATCAACCTGCCGTTTATCGTCTGGGAGGACGATCGCGACGGCCTGATGGCGCGCATCGACCAGTTCCTGACGATTGCCAATAACCGTGGTTTCAGCACCATGCTGACGCTGATGGACGACTGCGGTTTCTCGGGTGATGAACCGTACCTCGGGGCGCAAAAGCCGCCGGTGCCGGGCAAACACAACAGCCAGGCAGCCGCCAGCCCGGGGCGCGAGAAAGTCTGCGATCGCGACTGCTGGCCGCACATTGAGCGCTATATCCGCGACGTTGTTCGCCAGTTCCGCGACGATAAGCGCGTCCTGCTGTGGGATCTGTACAACGAGCCGGGCAACCGCGGCATTTTTGCCACCGGCACCGAAGAGGTGCTGTACGACGAAAAACTGGAAACCCACGCCCACGAGCTGATGAAACTGGCCTTCCAGTGGGTGCGTGAAGAAGACCCCACGCAGCCGCTCACCGTCTGCGCGTGGCGTCTGCCTGCAGAAGAAGAGGGCGAAACCTTCTATCAGCATCCGCTGGACCAGACCGCGCTGGCCCTGTCGGACGTGGTGAGCTATCACGCCTACACCCACACCGGGCGCATGACGGCCATTATCCAGCAGCTGCAGCAGCTTGGCCGGCCGATCTTCTGCACCGAATGGCTGGCGCGCCACGTCGGCGGCACCATTGAAGAGCAGCTGCCGCTGATGTACATGGCGAAAGTCGCGCCTTATCAGTGGGGGCTGGTGCGCGGCAAAACCCAGACCTGGCTACCGTGGCCGGTGGTGATGAAAGAGTCTACTGACTACTGCCGCCTGTGGTTCCACGATGTCTTCGAAGAGAACGGCATCCCGTTCTCGCGCAATGAAATCGCCCTGATCCGCACGCTGCGTAAAATCGCCCCGCAGGCGCAGGCATAATAATAAATACCCGGTGGTCACCACCGGGCAACCAGGTACGCACTATGGCAATGGCAATGACAATGAAAATACCGTCTCGCGAGTTGTGGTCTTATTTTGGCTATGGTTTAGGACAGTGCTTTAGCTTTGGTTTAGTGGGTTCGTTTATTAACTATTTTTACACCGACGTGCTGGGGATCTCGGCGCTGGCGGCAAGTACCATCTTCCTGATTGCCCGCGCCTGGGATGCGATCCACGATCCGCTGTTTGCCAGTATCATGGACACTATTAACAGCCGTTTCGGTAAGTTTCGTCACTTTATGCTGATCGCCCCGCTGTTGATCACCGGCGTCACGCTGCTGGCGTTCTATAAAATCGAAGCGGACATGACCACCAAAATCCTCTACGCCGGGGTGACCTATATCCTGTGGGGCACGTTGTATGCCATCTCGGATATCCCGTTCTGGTCGATGTCATCGGTAATGACCAACGACTCAGGCCAGCGCACCCGTGCGGTGACGGCGGCGATGTTAGGGGTCAATGCCGGGATTGCCTGCGCCAATATCTTCTTCCCGAAGCTGGCGGCGTTCTTCGCCCAGCACAGCAACGACAAAGGCTACTTTATGGCGGCGCTGGTGATGATGCTGGTGGGCCTGCCGCTGATGCTAAACGGCTTTATGCAGATCAAAGAGCGCGTCCCGCCAAGCCCGGAAAAGGTGACGATGCGCGATACCTTCCACAACCTGCGTCAGAATAAGCCGCTGTTTGTCATCCTGATGTCGTTCTTTTTCTGCGTGTTCCACAACGTCGCCAACGGGATTTATATCTACTTCTTTATCTACAACATGGGCGACGGCAGTCTGCAGATGGCGATCGGGATTATGGGGATCGTGGCGGCGGTGGTCTGTCTGATCGCCCCGATGCTGACGCGCAAAATACAGAAGCGAAAGCTGTTTATGATCCTCTGCGGGCTGGATGTCGCGGTGCGGGGGGTGATGTGGTTTGCGGGCTATCAGCACACGGCGCTGCTGTTTATCCTGCTGGGCCTCAGCACTCTGTTTGTGATGATGACCAACATCCTCACCTCGTCGATGATTGCCGACACCATTGAGTATGCCGAGTACCACACCCACAAGCGCTGCGCGGCGATCACCTTCTCCGGGCAGACCTTTACCGGCAAGATGTCGGTGGCGGTGGGCGGCGGGTTAATCGGCGTGTTTCTCACGCTTATTGGCTACGTGCCGCAGGCGCAAACCCAGAGCGACGGCGTGCTTGCCGGGCTGTTCTTCGGGATCTGCCTGCTGCCCGCGATAGGCTCGCTGATCCGCCTTGCGGTGATGTCGCGCTTCACCTTCACGGAAGAGAAGCACGCGGAGATTTGCCGATTGCTGGCGGAGCGCAGGAATGGCTCGGGAGATAAACACGATGAGGAGCGGCTGGATCGCCCGGTGACGGCAAGCTAAGAATACCTGACGCCTGCTCAGCAGGCGTCAGTGTTTTAACCGCTGTTTCACTATGTGAATCATTTCTTTCACAGCTTCTTTGATATCCCTCACGCAACCCGCGCCCTCGCTCGCCAGCCTCCCCGGATTCCTTACACTCAGTTCATTCATACCAAACACATCACACAGATTAACTCCGTGCTTAACCTCGGGAGGTTAAATGGCTAACACCGATTCTGAATACGCCGACGGCTATTCGTCTACAGAGCAGGGCACGCCCGCCCAAAGCCGTACCAAAATGATGCTCTCAGCGGGCATCGGGCATTTTATCGAGTGGTTTGATTTTGGACTGTACGGCACCCTGGCGGCAATTATCGCCACTAACTTTTTCGCCAGTGGCGATCCGGTTATCGGCCTGCTGAAATCCTTCGCGGTCTTCGGATCCGGTTTTCTGATGCGCCCGCTTGGTGGGCTCTTCTTCGGTTCCATGGGTGACAGGCAGGGGCGGCGAAAAGTGTTGGTCACGGTTATCGTCATCACCTCCTGCTCCACCTTCGTGATGGGTATTTTGCCTACCTGGCATCAGGTGGGCGTGCTCGCGCCGGTACTGCTGGTGATCACGCGCCTGGTGCAGGGTTTTGCCGCCGGCGGCGAAAGCTCGGGTGTCATCACCTATCTGGCGGAGAGCGCCAAACCCCATCGCCGGGCCACACTCACCTGCTGGAGCGAGAACTTCAGCTTTATGGCCTTTGTCTGCGGCTCGGGTCTGGTGCTCTTCCTGACCCATACGCTGGGTGAAAGCGCTATGAATGACTGGGGCTGGCGTATTCCGTTCCTGCTGGCGGCACCGCTGGGGCTGGGCGGGCTGTACATGCGTCGAAACATGGAAGACTCCGCCGAATTCCAGAAGTTGAAAGTCAGCGGCAAGCTGGAGAAATCCCCGCTGCGCAAATCGTTTTCCACCTCTTCGCGGGCATTGCTGTTCTGTACCGGTTTCGTGGTGGTGAAAGCGGTCAGCAGTTGGGTACTGCAATCCTTTATGCCGGGTTACCTCTCTACCCATTTGCACTACAGCAAAACCGATTCGTATCTCATCACCACCCTGGGGTTATTGAGCGTGGCGGTGTGCATGCCCTTTACCGGCTACCTCTCCGATATCTGGGGGCGTCGCCCGCTGATGCTGATGGGCTGCGGCGGTTTCATCCTGCTGACATGGCCGGCGATGCTGGTGATGAGTCAGGGCTCGGTCGGCTCTTCCATCGCAGCCATGAGCATGCTCGGGGTGTTTGTCGCCATGTTTAACGGTGGTTGCGGGGCGGCCATGGTGGAACTGTTCCCTACCGCCATTCGCTACGGCAGCATCGCCATTGCCTATAACCTCACCGTGGCCGTGTTTGGCGGGGTCACGCCGCTGGCTGCTGCCAGCTTAATCTCCTTCACTGGCGATCCGCTGTCGCCTGCGTGGTACGTGATGATCACTGCGCTTATCTCCTTCATTGTCGTATGGCTGGCCAAAGAGACCGCCGGCAAAGAACTGGACTAACCTCACCCGGAGTTGTTATGAAAATTCGTCACGTTGAATGTTTTCCGCTGAAGATCACCCCTGAGCAGGCCTATCTGGGGGGCAGCGCAGAGGGGCACGACAGCGATTACTATTATCGCCCGGAGTACCGCTGCGTCTATTCCCGCAAAATGGAAACTTGTCTGGTCAAGATAACGACCGACGACGGCTGCGTCGGGTGGGGAGAGGCGCTGGCCCCGGTGGTCCCGCAGGTGATTGCGGAACTCATCACCCAACTTTTTGCTCCGCTGCTGGAAGGGCAATCTCCTTTTGCCAGCGCAGTGCTTAACTCGCGAATGTACGATGCGATGCGCGATCGTGGCCATATTACCGGGTACCACATCGACGCCATCGCCGCCGTGGATATCGCCCTCTGGGACCTTAAAGGCAAGCTGCTCGGCCTACCGGTGTGGCAATTGCTTGGTGGTGCTTATCGGCAGACGATTCCCTGTTATGTTTCCGGGTTGCCCGAGCCGGATCTGCCCGCCCGCTGTCAGCTGGCCAAACGCTGGCAGAAAAAGGGCTTCAATGCCGTGAAGCTGGCTCTGGGCTACGGGGTACGCGAAGACATCGCTAACGTGCGGGCGATTCGCGAAACCTTGGGTACTGATGCACAGATTTTCCTCGATGCCCACTGGAATTACAGCGTGGCAGAGGCCGCTGAACTGGGTGGGGCGCTGCGGGAACTTGGGGTTGGTTTCCTTGAGGCACCGCTGCTGCCGGAAGATGTGGCAGGGCATCGGGAACTGCGGGCCAAAAGCCCGGTGGCCATTGCACTGGGTGAAACGGAGCGCACCCGCTACCAGTTCAAACCCTTTATCGAACAGCGGGCGGCCGATATCTTACAGCCGGACGTGGGCCGTACCGGTATCAGCGAACTCATGCACATCGCCTCGCTGGCAGAGACCTGGAATCTGAAGGTCGCTCCACACCTTAGCGTCGGTCTTGCGCCCTGCATTGCCGCCTCGCTGCACGTCGCGGCCGCTATCCCAAATCTCTTTATGCTGGAGTATCAACCGCCCGTTTTTGAGATTGCCAACCAACTTCTCACCACCCCATTAATCTGCCAGCAGGGGGCTTATCAGCTTCCGCAGGGGCCGGGCCTGGGTATCGAAATCAACGAAGCAGCAGTACTGGAGGCAACATGTTAAAAGGCAATATCCCGATCCTGGCCACCGCGTTCGACGCTCAGGGCGAGGTAGATTTCACCTCCATTGAGCGTCTGGTTAAGTTCCTGTTATGGCAGGGGGTTGATGGCCTGGCACTGTTCGGCAATGCTTCCGAAGGTTATGCCTTGACGCAGGGTGAGAAAGAAGCGCTTTTTACCTGCGTCAAAAAACTGACTGGCGATCTCCCGCTGGTGGCCGCCGCTGGGGGAGCCGCTTCCGCTGTCGCTATTGAAGACATTAGCCGGGTGCAACGCTGGGGGGCTCAGGTGGCGATGGTTAACCCGCCTGCGGTCGTCAAACCTGGTCCTGATGAAATCGTCACTTTCTACCGCGATATTTGCGAGGCCTGTGCAATCGACATCATGATTCAGGATGCGCCGCTGATGACGGGGGTGAACATGCCGGTGCCGACGCTGGTGAAACTTTGCCAGTCATTTCCGGCCATCAAATACATCAAAGTGGAGCAACCGCCTACCACACTGAAAATCTCCGCTTTGAAACAGGCGTTAGGTGATAGCGTCGGGCTGTTTGGCGGCCTGAATGCGGGTTTTCTGTATGAAGAGCTGCGTCGCGGCGTGACGGGTACCATGCCGGCCTGTGAATTCCCGGATGTCATTAATATGATTTTGCAGGCCTGGCAGCATAATCCGCGAGAAGCGCAATCGCTCTTTTATCGCTATCTGCCCTTCCTGCGCTATGGCGTGCAGTCAGGTATTGGCGTGGCCATCCACAAAACCGTGCTGCACCGCGCAGGGATCTTCGCTACCGATGTGGTGCGAGAACCGGCCAAAGGGCTGGACGCGGCCACACGAGAAGAACTTCAGGATCTCACCGACGCTCTGCCGCTGGCGGTGTTCGGAGTGCGCGCATGAACTACATTGCCGTCGACTGGGGAACCAGTAATTTCCGGGCGATCAGCGTGCGGGAGGGGCAGGTCATCCGCTCGGTGCAGGACACCTGCGGCGTGGCAAAGTGCGAACGCGACGCGCTGGCGGAAATCCTGCGCCAGCAGCTGTTACGGCTGGAAGAGGCCTGGGAGCCGAGTCTACCCGTGCTGCTCTGCGGCATGATTGGCAGCAATATTGGCCTTGCCGACGCGGGATATCTGACGCTACCGCTCAGTTTCAGCGATCTGTTGGGAAAGGGGCGGGTATTGAACGGCATCCTGCCCAACCCCCTGACGCTGCGACCCGGCATCAGCGATCCGCGGGTCAATGAGATTTGTCGTGGCGAAGAGATGCAGTTGGCGGGGGCCATTGCCCTGACGGATGCGCACACTTTCGCTGCCGTGGGGACCCACAGCAAATGGATGACCATCGACCGCCAGCAACAGCGCGTGACGGGCCTGCGCACTCTGATGACCGGCGAACTCTATCAGTTGGTGTTAAACCATTCGGTGGTGGGGAAAGGTCTGCCGCCACAGGTTGCCTCAGCTTCGGCCTTCAGCGAGGGCGTTGTCGTGGCGCAATCTGTGGGCGCGCAGCACAGCGATCTGGTCAGCGAGCTGTTTCGTTGCCGGGGCCGCTATATCTTCGGCAAGCTCGACCCGGCCTTCGCTGCAAGCTGGCTCTCGGGCCTGCTAATTGGCCACGAAATCCTGTGTGGTCATCCGATCAATGCGAGCGTCTGTTTTATCGGTAGCCAGGCTTTGCTCTCCCTGTATCAGCAGGCCAGCGAGGTATTAGGCGTCTCCTGCTCCACACTTGAGGCGGAAACTGCACTGATTGCCGGGCTTAATGAGGTATTTCGACATGCTGGTTGATTCACAAATTATTGCGATTTTACGCGGTATTACGCCCGATGATTGCGTAGAGCATGTGGCCTGCCTGCTGGATCATGGCGTTACTACCATTGAAATCACCACCAACTCGGTCGCGTGGGATACCAGCCTGCACAGGGTACAAAACGCTTTTGGTGGGCGGGTCAGAGCAGGGGCTGGTACGGTGTTAACCCCGGAGCATGTGGAAACCTGTGCCAGCGTCGGGGCGCATTTTATTCTGACCCCGAATCTGGATACCCGCGTCATCAGGGCGGCAAAACGCTATGGACTGAGTATCTGTGCAGGTGTCATGTCGCCCAGCGAAATTTTCAGTGCCTGTGAGGCGGGTGTCGACGTGTTGAAAATTTTCCCGGCGAGCGCATTGCCCTGCAACTATCCAGAGATGATCAAAGGTCCGCTATCGACGACAGTACGCTTTTGTGCGGTGGGCGGCGTCGACGTGGATAACGCCGCTGATTATCTGCATTACTACGATAGCGTGGGCATTGGCAGCTCGCTCTATCGCCCCGGGCAATCGGTGGCGACGACGGCTGCGCGTTGCGCCAGGCTGCTACAGTTGGGGGAGAGAAGCACCGCTGATTTTGCGTGCGGCAGAGATCAGAAAGTCACGTAACTTCGCGATGTCCAGCTTATCGCCCTGAATGTTCGACAGGGCGATGGCGGCCTGCATACCCGGAATGACGCAGGCCATCCGATAATCTGTGTCGTTAAAAGTTTTACCAAACACCTGATGACGGCGGGCCTCTTCGATATCACTTTTTAGCAACTGGTAATCATGGCTTCCGAGCCGGGCAACGATTTCTTCATCACTCATTGCGGCGAGCAATTTAATTCCGATAACCGAGTCATGCACCGGGTAAGACTCATAGTTGCCAATGGCTCTGGCAATGCTTTTTCCGCCACGCGTATGAATGAGGTACACCACATTCTTTCCGCTCAGCACCCCAACGACGATCGATACCGAGTGGCTGCCTGTCTCCTCCAGCATCTCCAGCACCGCGGTGTAAAACGCTGAGTTATGGATCGCGCTGGCCGAGAGCCGGTGGATACCCATCCCCAGGCTGTACTTGCGTTTCGCATCCTGCTGCACCATCTCCAGCGCCAGCAGCGTTTGCATCAGCCGGGATACTTTCGCGGGATCCAGCCCCATTTCGCGGCCGATTTCGCGAATACCAAAGGCACGGTTACCGGTCGCCAGCAAATTTAGACAACGGAATGCATCGAAGACCGTGCTGTTCATTTTATCTTCCGGGAATGGATTCAATGTCTTAAGTGTAATAGTGGACGGGAAGGAAAAGTATCGTCGGGTACGATGAGTGTGAATAAGGCGGGGAAAAAAGATCAACCGGGGAGCAAAGTCCCCGGTCATAACCCTTACAGCGACTTCACAAACGCCAGTAAATCTTCATTCAGCGGGTCCTGATGGGTCAGCGCAAAACCGTGCGGCGCATTGTCATACACCTTCAGTTCCGCGTGGCTAATCAACTCTGCCGCCACCTTGCCGGTGGTTTCGAACGGCACGATCTGGTCGTTGCTGCCGTGAATAACCAGCGTCGGTACGTCGACTTTCGCCATATCCGGGCGGAAGTCGGTCTCACCGAATGCGGTTACGCAGTCGATAGTCCCTTTCAGCGACGCCAGCAGGGCGATGTTCAGCGTCTGGGTCAGTGCGCCTTCCGACACAGTTTGTCCGGCGTTGATGCCGTAGAACGGGGTGGCGAAATCGCTGATGAACTGGGCGCGATCTTTGCGCAGCCCGTCGCGGATACCGTCAAACACCGACTGATCCACGCCCTGCGGATAGGAATCAGATTTGCCGAAGATTGGCGTGACTGCCCCCAGCAGCGCCAGCCCGGCCACGCGTGAAGTGCCGTAGGTGCCGATATAGCGACTTACGTCGCCGCCGCCCATCTAGAAGCCCACCAGCGTCACGTCCTGCAGGTCGAGCGTAGTGATCAGGTCGTTGATGTCGGAAGCAAACGTATCGTAGTCATAGCCCGTCCACGGCTGATCCGAGCGGCCAAAGCCGCGGCGGTCAAAAGCGATGGCGCGAAAACCGCGCTCGGCCAGATAGTTCAGCTGGCTGTCCCACATGTCTGCATCCAGCGGCCAGCCGTGGCTGAACAGCACCGGTTTACCTGCGCCACAGTCTTTGTAGTAAATCTGCGTCCCGTCTTGCGTTTTAATCGTCGCCATAGAGTGTTCCTCAAAAGTGTCTTTATTAGTATCAACAAACCGGCGCGACCAGATAACGGATCGCCGGAGGGGTAGCGCCCTGATGAAAAGCCAGCACGCGGCTTTGCAGCAGGTGATCGTTCATGGTGTGGCGCTCCTGCAGGCGCAGGTGTTCCACCCACGAACCCATCAGGAAGGTCTCGATATACAGTCCCGGCTGGTCGATATCTTCATACACCGCCCAGCTTATCGCCCCCGCCCGGCGCCGCACCCGGCGCAGCTCGTGTACCGCCTGCAAAAAGTCGTTGGCAGATTGTGGGTCGATTCGGTATTCCCAGGAGACCAGCACCGGACCACGTTCGTTGGGGATCGTCTCGCGTGCGTCATCGGCAATCTGGCCGCTGGTATCCAGGTTGAGGTTCGGATCTTTTTCCAGCTTCCAGCGCAGCACCGTGGCGCTGGCCAGCAGCATCCCGACGGTCGCCACGCACAGCGAGGTCGCGGTATTGAAGTGCGAGGCAATCTGCCCCCAGATGGCGCTGCCCGCGGTCATCGAACCGAAGAACACCGTCAGATACACCGCCAGCGCCCGGGCCTTCACCCAGCGCGCGGCACTCCGCTGCGCGCCCAGGTTCAGGGTTGAGAGCACCGCAATCCACGCAAAGCCGGTGAAAAACTCAAAGAGGTTCAGCAGCCAGAAGTGGCGCACAAACGCCAGCGCCAGCATGGTGAGAGCGAACATCAGGCTCGCGGCCACCATCAGCTGGTCGGCATTCAGCCGCTGGCGCAGGCGCGGCAGCAGGATCGCACCGCTCACGGCACCCAGTCCGATACAGGCCAGCATGATCCCGTATCCTGCCGGGCCGAGGCCGAGCTCGCGACGCGCCACCAGCGGCAGCAGCGCCCAACCGGCGCTGGCAAAGACAAAAAACGCCACGGTGCGGATCAGCACATTACGCAGCACCGGGGCGGCATGCACGTAGCGCACCCCGGCCCGCACCGCCGAGAAAAAGTGCTCCGGCGGCAGGCGCTGCACGCCGAGCGCAGGCTTCCAGCGCCATAGCACCCAGGCCACGCCCAGCACCGACAGGGCATTGAGCAGGAACACCATCCACGGCCCGGCCAGCGACAGCAAAAAGCCGCCCAGCGCCGGGCCAATGGCGCGACTGATGTTGACCCCCAGCGAGTTCAGCGCCACCGCCGGGCCCAGCTCGGCTTTGCTGACCAGATCCGGGACAATCGCCTGGAACGGCGGCGAGCTCATGGCGCTGCCGACGCTTAACAGGAAGGCTGCCGCCAGCAGCACCGTCGGCGTGACATGCCCGGTAAACGACAGCACCGTCAGCCCCGCAGCGGCGATAAACATCCACAGCTGTGAGAAAAGCAGGTACTTACGCCGGTCGACGATATCCGCCATCACCCCGGAGGGCAGGGCGAACAGAAACATCGGCAGGCTGCTCGCCGCCTGCACCAGCGCAATATCCAGCGGATCGGCGCTCAGGGTCAGCATGCTCCAGTTCACCCCCACGTCGCTCATCCATGAGCCAACGTTCGACACCACCGTGGCAATCCACAGCATGCGGAATACCCGCTGGCGCAGCGGCTGCCAGGTGGAGATCGCCGGGGTGCTGACGGGTGGCAGATGGGCATCGTTGAGCTGGGTCATGCGAATCGCTCCGTGACCCGCGTGCGTAGCCGCCACCCGCCGGGCCCGGTGATCGCAAGCGTGGTGAAGATGATCAGCAGCAGCCAGCCAAACTGACCTTCGGCAATCGACCAGCCCGGATGCACCACCAGCATCGCCACCAGCAGCACGGCGATGATCGGGACGCAGGCCAGACGGGTGGCAATGCCGAACAGGATCAGGACAGGGCAGACCACTTCGGCAACGATCGCCGGGATCAGGCTGAAATACGGCCCGAAGCCAAACGGATCTTCAATGCGGGTCAGCTCTTCGCTGAAGTGCAGCACCTTCGGCAGGCCGTGCACGTACAGCAACAGCAGGCTGCCGGTGATGCGCAGGAACAACAGCCCCAGGTCAATCCGGGGCGCGGTGAGGTGCGTTGAGTTCGTCATGATTAAAACGCGAAGCAGCTGCAGCCCAGCGCTCCCCAGAAGGCATTATCGTCGGCCACCGGCATCTCTGCGCTGCGGGCAAAGTCGTGTCCGTGGTTGTGCACGCCGCACGGGCCGCTGCAGTGGTGGACGGCACTCATGCCCACGCGGGCGGCCTGCGGTGGGGCACTGCGGTAGTGACCAGGTACTTTCACCACCGGGGACCAGTCCGGCAATACCGGGATCGACGGCGGCGACAGCGGGCCAAAGCTGCCTGCGGCATAGACGATATCGCCGTCCACCACCGTCAGCACTGACTCGATGCCCTTGATCTCTTCCTCTGGTACGCGGAAGTAGTCTTTGCTCAGTACCGCCAGATCCGCGAGCTGGCCTTTTTTGATCTGCCCTTTCTGGTTCTGCTCGTTCGAGAACCACGCGCTGCCCTGGGTCCACAGCATCAGGGCGGTATCGCGATCCAGACGTGCGCTGTGATCGTACATCTGCATCCCGCCGACGGTGCGGCCGGACACCAGCCAGTACAGCGCGGTCCACGGGTTGTAGCTCGCCACGCGGGTGGCGTCGGTGCCCAGGCCTACCGGCACGCCGGTCTCCAGCATGCGGGTAACCGGTGGGGTATGGCGAACCGCTTCCATGCCGTAACGCTCGGCGAAGTACTCACCCTGGAAGGCCATCCGGTGCTGCACGGCAATGCCGCCGCCCAGCGCCTTGATGCGGTCGATATTGCGCTGCGTGACGGTCTCGGCGTGGTCAAAGAACCAGTGCAGTCCGTCGAACGGGATCTCGCGGTTGACCTTCTCGAAGACGTTCAGCATCCGGTCGATCGATTCGTCATAGGTGGCGTGCAGGCGGAACGGCCAGCGATGCTCGACCAGATGGCGCACCACGCGCTCAAGTTCGTCCTCCATGCCGGGGGCCAGATCCGGGCGCGGCTCGAGGAAATCTTCAAAGTCGGCGGCGGAAAACACTAACATTTCGCCCGCGCCGTTATGGCGGAAGAAGTCGGTGCCCTGGCCCGGCTTGAGCATGTCGGTCCATTTCTCGAAGTCTTCCAGCTCGTGGCCGGGGCGCTGGGTAAACAGGTTATAGGCGATGCGGATCGTCATCTGCTTTTTGTCGTGCAGCTCGGCGATCACCTCGTAATCTTCCGGGTAGTTCTGGAAGCCGCCGCCCGCATCGATGGCGCTGGTCAGCCCCAGGCGATTCAGCTCGCGCATAAACTGGCGGGTGGAGTTCACCTGCTGTTCCAGCGGCAGTTTCGGGCCTTTGGCGAGGGTGGCGTACAGGATCATCGCGTTCGGACGGGCGATCAACATCCCGGTCGGGTTGCCGTTGGCGTCGCGCTGGATCTCGCCGCCCGGCGGGTTCGGGGTGTCTTTGGTGTAGCCCACTACCTTCAGCGCCGCGCGGTTGAGCAGGGCGCGATCGTACAGGTGCAGGATAAATACCGGGGTATCCGGCGCGGCGGCGTTGATCTCGTCGAGGGTCGGCATCCGGCGTTCGGCAAACTGGAACTCGTTCCAGCCACCCACCACCCGCACCCACTGGGGCGACGGGGTACGCAGGGCCTGCTCTTTGAGCATTCGCAGGGCATCGGCCAGCGACGGTACACCTTCCCAGCGCAGCTCGAGGTTGTAGTTCAGCCCGCCGCGGATCAGGTGCAGGTGCGAATCGTTCAGGCCGGGGATGGCGGTGTGACCTTTCAGGTCCACCACTTTACTGCTGTCGTCGTGGTACTGCATCACCTCGGCAACGGTGCCGACGGCGAGGAATTTGCCGTCGCGTACGGCAACTGCTTCGGCAAGGGGGTTTTCACGATCGACGGTATGAAACTGGCCATTAACCAGAATCAAATCTGCTTTAGCAGAGGAAGTCATAACTGCTCCTGACTGAGAGGGGAATGGTCAGGATTATTGGAACCGCTTACCGGAAAAAACCAGTTATACAATGGGATAGCTATACCAAAGTATAACTATACGAAAGGTTAATTATACAAAGAGATAATTACGCCCGCCGGGGGGGAAACATAGGATAAAGCCAACGTCTCGTCGCCACATTGTGCGCCGGGTTTCGCCTGCTAACCACACTGGATACCCTTATGTCTAACTCAAAGCTCGAAGTGTTAACCCCGGATAACTGTCAGATGATCTTCATCGACCAGCAGCCACAGATGGCGTTTGGCGTGCAGTCAATCGACCGCCAGGTGCTGAAAAACAACGTGGTAGGGCTGGCGAAAGCGGCCAGCGTGTTCAACATCCCCACCATCATCACCACCGTTGAAACCCAAAGTTTCTCCGGCAACACCTTCCCGGAACTGCTGGACGTCTTCCCGGGGAAAGACATTCTTGAGCGCACCTCGATGAACTCCTGGGATGACCAGAAAGTGCGTGACGCCCTGAAAGCCAACGGCAAGAAGAAAGTGGTGGTCTCCGGCCTGTGGACGGAAGTGTGCAACAACACCTTCGCCCTGTGCGCGATGCTGGAAGGCGATTACGAGATCTACATGGTGGCAGATGCTTCCGGCGGCACCTCGAAAGAAGCCCACGACTTCGCGATGCAGCGCATGATCCAGGCGGGCGTGATCCCGGTGACCTGGCAGCAGGTGCTGCTCGAGTGGCAGCGCGACTGGGCGCACAAAGAGACCTACAACGCGGTGATGGATATCGTGCGTGAGCACTCCGGTGCCTACGGCATGGGCGTTGATTACGCCTACACCATGGTGCACGGCGCACAGTCTCGCCAGAAAAGCGAGCACAACACCCTGGCCCCGGTTCCGGCCCGCTAAGTTCCGGCAGCAGGCTGGGCCCTCATCCGGCCTGCTCCCCCTCTCTGGAGTCGATCATGAGTACTGGGTTAATTTCCCTCGCAGCAGGCGTGCTAATCGGCCTGCTGTACGCGCTGCTGAAAGTCCGTTCCCCGGCCCCGCCCGCGCTGGCGCTGATTGGCCTGCTGGGTATGCTGGCGGGCGAACAGGCAATGCGCCATGTGCTGCACGCCGATGATACCGCGCAGCAGGCCCCCGTCACCCGCACCACAGGAGCATCATCATGAAGGCCTGGGTTGTCTCGCTGGGTTGTGGAATTTTGGCAGGGGTTATTTATGCCGCGATTACGGTACACTCGCCTGCGCCGCCGGTCGTCGCGCTGTTGGGGCTGTTTGGCATGCTGGTGGGTGAACAACTGATCCCGATTGGCCGCCGTCTGCTCAGCGGCCAGCTTACGCTGACGTGGTTCCGTCACGAATGTGTACCCAAAATCAGCGGCACGCCGCCTCCATCCCGTCCCAACGACGGTCGCGAGGAATAATCACACTCATTTGAGGAACGCCAGCATGCCGCAGCGCATAGCCATCATTGATGATGAACGTTCTGTCCGCAGCGGGTTAAGCAACCTGCTGCAGTCAGAGGGGTACGCAACGGAAGCCTTCGACTCTGCGGAGGGGTTTCTCAGCCACCCCACTGCGCTGGCTGAGTCGGCGCTGGTGATTGCCGATATCCGCCTGCGCGGGATGAACGGGCTGGAGATGCTCGACAAACTGAACCTCATCGCCACCTCGCCGCCGCCGCTCATTTTTATCTCTGGTCATGCGGATAACAACATCCAACGCTACGCTGTTCAGAACGGCGCAGTGGCTTTTTTACGCAAGCCGATTAATGTTGATGTACTGCTGGCGCATATTCAGCGCGCACTCGTCACCTGACGACACCGTCGCACCGTCCCCACGAGAACCATTAATCAAGAAAAATAAGGAACGTGGATGAACACCCCATCGCTGCCTGCCTGCTGGCCCGCCCCCGGACATTTATCCGAAGGGCGGGCTTTTGTGCTTAAAGAAGACGTTATTTTTACCCCGCTGGGGCAGGAGGGGAGCCTGTGCTGGCTGAATGCCCGCCTACCCAGCTCCGGCGGGTCGTTTATTATCGCCACCGGGGTGAGCGATGACGAAGAGGCCAGCGCAACGCGTCTGCTGCAGAACGAGTTTGCCCTGCGTGACTATCTGAGCGACGACTGGGCCATTCGCCCGGTCGCCAGCACCCAGTACCACGGGCGCTTTGCACTGGTTTATGCCCCCTTTTCGTTTGTGCTGCTGACCCGCATCGTCGGCGCGCCGCTGGCCTGTATTCAGAGCTTTCTGGAGCTGGCGATCCGCATCAGCCTGCCGCTGCGTCTGATGCATCTTCGCAACCTGGTGCACGGGGATATCAAGCCCGGCAATATTTTTATTCACGATGACAACAGCTGTCGGCTGGGGGGCTTTGGCCTGTCGTCCGGTAGCCCGGATACGCTGCAGCCGATGCCGCTGGCGGGCGGGACGCCTGCGTACATGTCGCCGGAACACACCACTCGCACCCATCGGTCGGTGGACAACCGCAGCGATCTCTACAGCCTGGGGGTGGTGTTTTACGAGCTGCTCACCGGCAGCCTGCCGTTTGAACTGGGCGGCGAAGATCAGGGCAAATGGGCGCACTACCATATCGCCTCTGAGCCGCGCGCGCCGGGTGAAGTATGCCCCGGCGTGCCCGCGATGCTCTCGGCCATCGTGCTAAAGCTGCTGGCAAAAAAACCGGAGCAGCGCTACCAGACGGTGGACGGCCTGATCGCCGACCTGCGCCGCTGCCAGGCGACGTTAAGCGACGACGGGGATATCGCCGCCTTTACCCCTGGGCTGCAGGATCGCTCCCCGGCGTTTCATCTTCTCGACACCCTCTACACTGCCCATCCGCAGGCGGGGGAGTTACTCCATGCCTTTGACCGGGTGAGCCGCGATGCCATCGCTGTTCTGGTGGCGATCAGCGGCCCGTCAGGGATCGGCAAATCATCGCTCATCGCCTCGGGACTCAGCATGCTGCAGCACCGCAACGCGCTGCTGGCGGTGAGCAAGGTGGATCAGTTTTCCCCCACGCTGCCCTATGCGGCATTGACCTCGGCATTTCGCAGCCTGGTGCTGCACCTGCTGGGGTTGTCGGCACAGGAGATGGCTCCGTGGAAAGTCCGCCTGTCGCGCGAGCTGGAGGGCTACGAAGCGTTGGCCGTCAGCCTGGTGCCGGAGCTGCGCTTGCTGCTGGATAACACGCCGCGTTTTGCCAGCGACACTTTTGCTATCGATGCCCGGGTGCGTTTCAGCCAGATGGTGCTGGCGCTGGTGAACACCTTCGCCAGTGCGGGCTGCCCGCTGGTTCTGCTGCTGGATGATATCCACTGGATCGACGCCGCCAGCCTGCAAATTCTGGAATACCTGCTGATTAACGCCAGCAACGTGCCGCTGCTGGTGGTGGTGGCGCACCGGGATGCCAGCGCGCTGCCGGATAACGCCTTGCGACAGCCGCTGGAGAGCCTGCAACGCGCCTCGCGCAACACCACCGAGCTGCGCCCGGAGGCGCTGTCGGTGAAGGCGGTGTCGCGCTGGCTGGCGAATATCTTTCATACCCGCTCGGCCAGCACCGCCGATCTGGCCGAGCTTATCCATCAAAAGACCGGCGGCAACCCGCTGTTCGTGCATGAGTTCTTTCGCCGCATCGTCGATGACGGGCTGGTGACGCACAATAAATATCAGGATAAGTGGTGCTACGATCTGCAGGCTATCCGCGCCCGGCATTACACCGAAAACGTGGTCGCTCTGGTGCTGCAGCAGCTGGAAGAGATGCCGGAGGACACCCGTCGGCTGCTGGGCAGCATCGCCTGTCTGGGCGGCAGCGGCGAGCTGGAGATGGTTTGTCGGGTGGTGGGAATGTCGGTGGCGGAGATCCGCTATACCCTGCATCCGGCAGTGACGGCGCAGCTTGTCACCCTCAGCGCCGACGGCTACGCCTTTACCCACGATCGGGTGCAGGAGGCAGCCTTTGCCCTGCTGGATAGCAGCGAAAAAAGCCGTCTGCACCTGACCACCGCCAGCCTGCTGGCGGAGTCGGCCCGGCAGGCGGCGGGCAACGAGATCCTGTTCCGCGCTGTGCATCACGTGACGGCGGCGCTGGACTGTATTCAACCTGCGCCCCAGCGCCAGATGTTCCGCGAGCTCAGCCTGCTGGCGGCCCGGCGGGCCCGCCGTTCGGGGGATTACCGCTCGGCCCTGAGCTATATCCAGACCGCCCGCACGCTGGGCAACGTGGGTTTAGCGCTGGACGTTGCCAGCGACTTTACCCTCGACAGCGAAGAGGCCGGGTGCGAATTCGCGCTGGGCAACCTCGACAGCACCCGCAGGCTCTGCGACCGCATTCTACGCTCCTCCGGCGGGCGGGCGGAAAAAGCGCTGGCGGCCAACCTGCTGGCCGAAGTCTATCTGCGCCAGTCAGACAACCGACTGGCATTGGAGACGGCCCTGAGCTGGCTGGCGGTGTTTGGTATTCACGTCAGCCGCGATCCGCAAGCCGCCGAGTGTGACGAGGCCTGGCATAGCCTGTGCAGCCGCGTCAGCGACAACCCGCAGGGCCATTTTGCCGGGCTGTCGCGGATGACCGACACGGAGACCGAAGCGGTGATGAACCTGCTGAATAGCGCCAGCCTGTTTGCCAGCTTTACCCGTTCGCGACTGCATTTCATTTTGCTGTGCCGGATGATGCACCTGACGCTGGATCACGGCATTACCGGGGCTTCCACTTCGGCGATGGCGTGGTTTGGGGTACTGATTGGCCAGCGCTACGCCGAATACCGGTTGGGCTTTCAGTACGGCACCCTGGCGCGGGAGCTGGTGAACCGTTACGGCTACGATGCCTTCGAAGCTAAAACCCTTCTGCCGCTGGAGCAGCTCAGCGTCTGGACTCAGCCGCTGGGCTACACCATAGAGTGCGCCAAAGCCTGCTTCACCTCGGCCGTCACCCACGGCGACATGACGGTGGCCTGCTTTGCCGTCTGCCATCAGGTGATCAACTTCCTCACCCGGGGCGACCATCTCGACGGGGTGCTCACCAGCATCGAGCGCGGGCTGGCCTTTGTGCGCAAAACCCATTTTCAGAATGTGGAAGCGGCCCTGCTGATCCAGCGCCACTACGTTGAACACCTGCGCACCCCGGTGAGCGGCAGCTGGAGCGCCCGCGCGGTGCTGCCGGAATCGCTGCTGCCTGCCGCCGCGGATCGGGGCAGCGAGCAGCTTTCGACCCTGCAGTTCTGGTTCTGGCTGTATCGCGGGATGGCGCACTTTGCCTGCGGTGAATACCCGCAGGCAGCCGAGAACCTCGAGCAGGCCGGGCGCTTTGCGTGGTCTGCGCCCGGGCATATCCATCAGCTGGATTACCATCTCTACAGCGCGCTGGCGCTGTCGCAGCAGCTTACCCCGGAGACCTTCAGTGCCGATCTGCGCCGTCAGATCCACCTTCATTACGACAAAATCGCCCTGTGGGCGCGGATCAATCCCGGCACCTTTGCCGATAAAGAGGCGCTGATTTACGCCGAAATTGTGCGGCTGGACGGCATGAACAGCATCGCCCTCGAGCAGTACGAAAAGGCAGTGCGCCTGTCGCGCGAGGGGGGCTTTCACCCGTTCAATGCGCTGGCCCACGAGCTGGCCGGACGCTTTGCCCACGCCTGCGGCTACCCCACTGCCGCCGATGCCCACTTCCGTGGGGCGATGACCGCATGGGGTCGCGCCGGCGCGCAGTCTAAAGTGTGCCAGCTGCAGCGGGATTTCCCCTACCTGCTGACCCCCGGCCAGGCCAATGCCTGGGATACGGTAGCCTTTGCGCGTAACGAGGAGATCCGCGACCTGCAGAGCGTGATCAAAGCTTCGCGGGCGCTGTCGGAAGAGATCAACCTTGAGCGGCTGATTGAGACCCTGATGACCATTCTGCTGGAGCGGGCCGGGGCGCAGCGGGGTTTGTTGATCCACGTCAGCGACAACAACATCCCGGAGATCGAGGCCAGCGCCCTCACCACCACCGACGGGGTGCAGGTGCGGATGATGAAAGAGGTGCCGATAGCGACCGACATGCCGCTGACGGTGCTGGCGGCGGTGATCCGCACTGGTCAGGAGATCCACACCGGTAAACCGGAAGCGTTTCACCCCTTCAGCCAGGATCCTTATCTGGTGACCTCCGGTGCGGCGGTCATGTGCGTGCCGATGTTCAAGCAGGCGCGGCTGGTGGGGGTGCTGTATCTGGAAAACCGCCTGATGCCGGAAGTGTTCACCGTGGAGCACTCCCGGGTGGTGAGCCTGCTGGGGGCGCACGCCGCCATCTCGCTGGAGACCGCCCGGCTGTATGCCGAACTGCTGGAAGAGAACCTGCAGCGCCGTCGGGTCGAGAAAGAGCTGCGGGCCAGCCAGACCTCGCTGATGCTCGGGGAGCAGATCAGCCACACCGGGAGCTGGCGCTGGGAGCTGCAGCAGGATCTGATGTATATGTCCGAGGAGTACGCGCGCATTCTGGGCCTGCCGGAGCAGCAAAAGATGATCTCAATGGCGGAGTTTCTGACGTTTGTGCATCAGGATGACTATCCGCGCATCAGCAGCCTGGTCACCGAGAGCGTGCGCGACGGCCTGACCATGCGCGCCGAATTCCGCATTATCCGTGCCGACGGGGCGACCCGCACTATTCTGGGGATTGGCGATCCGGTCGGGGTGGGGCGCGAAGTGAACGAGTATTACGGCATCATCACCGATATCACCACCCAGCGGATGGCCGAAGACGCGATGCGCGTGGCGCAGGCCGAGCTGGCCCGCGTCTCACGGGCCACCACCGTCGGGCAGTTAACCTCGTCGATTGCCCACGAGATCAACCAGCCGCTGATGTCGATCGTCGCCAACGCCGGGGCCAGCCTGCGCTGGCTCAACCGCGACCCGGCCCGGCTGGATAAGGCCCAAATCGGGCTGGAGGAGATCGTCTCCGAGGGCGAGCGGGCAGGGGAGATCATCCGCAGCCTGCAATCCCTCACCCGCAAACAGGATCCCGCCTTTACCCGCATCGATCTGCACTATCTGGTACGCCACATTATCACCCTGTCGCGCAGCGAACTGGAGCTGAGACGCATCAGCGTGACCTGGGCCCTGGCGGCGCAAAACAGCACGATCGTGGGCGACAGTGTGCAGATCCAGCAGGTGCTGCTGAACCTGGTGATGAACGCCGTCGAGGCGATGGCCGAGATCAAAGACCGCCCTGGCAGCCTGCTGCTGACGACGTCGAACCCGGAGGGCGGAGGGGTGACATTTGAAATTGCCGACAGCGGCACCGGCATCGAACCGGGGCTGACGGAACGCATTTTTGACTCGTTCTACTCCACCAAAGCCCAGGGGATGGGGGTGGGGCTGACCATCAGCTACAGCATTATCGAGCGCCATCGTGGCAAGCTGACGGCCCGCAACCGCGCGCCGCACGGCTCTGTTTTTGCCTTTACGCTGCCGCTGGCGGCAGACGAAACATCACATTGACGGCTGGCTGCGGGTCAGACGCTCGGCGGCCCTGACCAGGTCCGCCAGCGAACGGGCCTGCATCTTGTCCATCACCCGTCGGCGGTGCACTTTTACCGTGATTTCGCTGACGCCCAGCTCGGCGGCGATCTGCTTGTTCAGCAGGCCGCTGATCGCCAGCTGCAGCACCTGCTGCTCACGCGGGGTCAGGGAGAGGTGACGCTGCTTCAGGGCGTACTGTTCCCGCTGCTGCGAAGCGTTATTTTCCGCCAGTTTCAGTGCGGCGCTGATCGAGTCGATCAGATCGTTCGACGCCACCGGTTTGGTGAGGAACTCGTACGCACCGCCTTTGATCGCCTTCACCGACATCGGGATCGTGCCGTGCCCGGTGAGATAAATAATCGGGATCTCGCGCCCGCTGGCCTTCAGAGTATCCGCCACCTCAAACCCGCTGATGGTGGGCATCAGCATATCGAGGATCACGCAGGAGGGGATGTCTTCAAAGGTGTGTTGCAGAAAAGATTCTGCCGAGGAAAAGTCGAGGGCGTTCAGCCCGGCGGACTCCAGCAGCCCGACCACGGACCGCCTGACAGCGTGATCATCATCAACGACGTAAACAATGTGTTCCATTAATAGCCCCAATGATTCAGCCTGACAGAGATGAGAGGATTTTCGCTCAGTGTGAAAACTACCCCCTACTGTTCAAGTGGTTATGGTGGCAGCTTTCGAACGTAACCACTCTAACACATTAGTTATCATTATCATTTAACAATGTGATAACGGTATTAAGGCGATGGGTGAGTTTCAAAACCACTTTTCACATTGGGTAAGCGTAGGTCAGAAATGGTTAAGTTGTAGGCAATGAAGGGGCGCATCGACGGACCATCGTCTGTGTGGGAGAGGTGCGGGTACGCAAGCGCGATCGCCGAAGCGTTTCCTGTAGGCCGGGGCGAGGCGCAGGGATGCGCCGAGAGGGCGTGACCTACATGGACGTAGGATCGCGCCCGACCCGAAGCCGTAAGGAATAAGCTGAGGGTACCGCGTAGCGGCGATTTTCTTTGCCGGGAGCCGGGGTAGCCAGGGGGGAGGCGGTGCCCCCCCTGGCACGTTCACGGGTGGTGTGACTGACAGAGAAGCACAGAAAATAAAGTGAACGGAACCACCACCTAAGCCTCATGCTCCCCCTCACCCCAGCCCTCTCCCTGAATGGAGAGGGAGCCGACCGTGCCAATTTTTTGTGAGGATCCGTTAGCGCATTGCGGGCTTTTGCTTCAACGCTTATCCAATAGGCAGATCACTCCCCCACCTTCTCAATCCGCTTGCCGTCAGGATCCGCTATCTCTACTGCTGCTGGGCGTCCAGTTGCGGATCCAGAGTTTCATATTAACCCTCGTTTTGCGCCGTTTGGTTGGCGGTGACGGTCACGGACAGCGCGGCGACAATCAGCATCAGCACCATAATGACCATAAACGCCTGGGTGAGTGAGGTAGCGTGCGCCACGTAGCCGATAATGGCGGGCCCGGCGAGCACCCCGAGATAGCCCAGGGTGGTGATCGCCGGAACGGCAACCGCCTGCGGCATGTGGGTCTGGCGGCCGACGGCGGAGAACATCACCGGCACGATATTGGCGCAGCCCGCTCCCACCAGCACGTAACCCAGCAGCGACAGGTACCACACCGGCACGAACGTCACCAGCGCAAAGCCGATGGCGGCGATGATTGCGCCACCCACCACCGCGCGCAGGGCACCGATGCGGGCAATCAGTTTGTCGCCGGTCAGGCGTAACAGGGTCATCGCCATCGCAAAGCAGGTAAAGCCCAGCCCGCCCAGCGACTCCGGTACGCCGCGCACCTCGGTCAGGAACACCGCGCTCCAGTCCAGCACCGTGCCTTCGGCGAGGAATACCGCAAAGCAGATGGCACCAATCAATAACACCACGCCGCGCGGGATGGCGAACGCCGGGCCGGAGGCCGGATTGGCCCACGGCAGCAGCCCTTTCAGGCTCAGGGCCAGCATCACCGCCACGCTCAGGGTCAGGATCAGGCTGGCGGTAAACGCGCTGCTGCCCAGGGTCAGCAGCAGGGTCATCGCCCCCGCGCCCGCAATCCCACCCACGCTGTACATGCCGTGAAAGCCGGACATCACCGGCGTGGACGATCCGCGCTCGACGATAATCGCCTGAATGTTCATTGCGCAGTCCGTCACCCCCACACCGACGCCAAACATCAGCAGCACGGCGGCCAGCAGGCGTGGATCCGCAGTCGTTGCCAGCAGCGGGGTGGTCAGCATCACGATAACCATCGCCACCAGAATCACCCGGCGACAGCCGAAGCGGCTGGTCATCATCCCGGTGAGCGGCATGGCGATTAACGCCCCCATTCCCAGACACAGCAGCAGCGAACCGAGGGTGGCTTCATTCACCCCGGTATTGGCCTTGGCGAACGGCACGATCACCGCCCAGATCGCGGTAACAAACCCGGCGATAAAAAAGATCACCCGGGTCGAGAGGCGCTGTCCGGCGCTGGCGGTGTAAGCGGTCATCGTACTTCCTTAGGTTGGCGGAATTCGCCCGGCTGGGCATGAACGGGGGTCAGGGTGCCTAACTCTTCCCGCTGGACGGTTTCCCGGGCGCGATCGCCGAGGTGACGGGTTCAAAGTAGAACCCGTCATGAGGTTGACTGGCGACCACCTGTGGGTGGTGTGGATCATAGCGTTGCATCATGACGCTCCCGTTTCTGACTGCAGGATTTGACAGAGCGAGCCGTCATGCAACATTATGCGCATTGATGCTCGATTCAGATCCAGAGAAGATTAATTATGCTCGATTATGCAGCTTTCCCGGAACAACGACAAGACCTGATCCGCCAGATCCTGCAGGAGAATGGCAGGGTGGTTTGCGCCGAACTGGCGACCCAGATGCAGGTCTCCGAACACACCATTCGCCGTGATTTACATGAACTTAGCAAAGAGGGATTTTGCAAAAAGGTCTACGGTGGCGCGGTGTTACAGCTGGCCGATGCGGGTAATTTCTTTAGCCGTGAGCAAAAAAATCATGCAAAAAAAGACAGGATCGCGCAGAAAGCAGCAACGCTGATCGCACCCGGAAGCTGTATTTTTATCGACACCGGCACCACCAACCTCGCGCTGGCGAAGGCGCTGCCTGCGGATCTGGCGATCACCGTGGTCACCAACTCCCCGGCGATTGCCGCCGAGCTGCTGCGTCATCCGCTGTGTGAGGTAATCATTACCGGCGGGCAGCTCCAGCGCACCTCTGGCGGCACGGTGGGCGCGACGGCGGCCAGTCAGATCCAGGGGATTATTTTCGATCAGGCATTTATCGGCGGCTGCGCGATGGATCCCGGCATGGGGCTGACCGGGTTCGACTTTGCCGACTGCGAGTTCAAGAAAGCGGTGATCGGCCAGAGCAGCCAGACCATCGTGGCCCTGACCACCGACAAAATCCCCGGCGTGGCGCGTTTTGTGGTGGCAAAAAGCCGCGACATCGACGTGCTGGTGGTCGAAGCGAGCATGGATAACGCGCTCAGTGACGCGTTTACTTCGCAGGATGTGCGGATTGTCAGTGCCTGAAAGAGAGTACATTATCCGCTCGTTTGGGTGCATGTTTTCACCACCACCTGATGGCCCGGGCAAAACGCAATCACCGCCTCGCCATCCGTGCGGGGGATGACTGTCACGCCTGTGAAATCAGGAATAGTGACGCTGGCCCCGTATTTCAGCAATTCCGTGCCTCCGATCCCTACACAATATGCCCCCGCGGCGTGCGCAGAGGTTACTCCACTTCGGGAATCCTCGAAGACCAGAGTTTGACTGGCCGGGATGGCAAGGCGTTGTGCGGCAAGAAGGTAGGGATCCGGGAAAGGCTTGCCTCGTGATACGTCATCGCGCTCGACAATCACTGAAATGCACTCCTTAACCTGGAGCATGGCCGCCACGCGATCTATTTTCGCCTTCCAGCCGCTTGTCACAATACCCACGCAGATGCCCGTTACATCGAGGGCGGAGATCAACTTTGCCACGCCGGGGATAGGGTCGTATTCGGCAGTGTTTTCGACATGAATAATATGTGCCTGAACCTTTTGCTGATCGGAGAGGGGGAGATCGCTAAAGAGTGCCTGAATTGTATGTGGGCCCGGTTGCCCATGAATATGCTGGACAATATCGTCTTGCGTCAGATTTTTTCCATACATCTTAGCCGCTTCACGCCAGGCGTGCTCAATAACAGCATTGGAATCAATCAGCACACCATCCATATCGAATAGCACTGCTGTCATTCTTTTTATGGAATTAAACACGTTAAATTTCCTTTTATTATCCATTGACCCTAAACCGCAATCATGTCACTTATTGCGAGGGTTTGTATAATTCCATTACGTATGGATTCGATAAATGACTGGAATAGATATAAGACTGTTACGTGCATTTGTTACGTTAGCGGATAAAGGCAATTACCAAAAAGCTGCAGAGTTTCTATTTCTGACTCAACCTGCTTTATCTAAGCAGATTAATCAGTTAGAACGGGCAACTGGAGGGCGCTTGTTTCACCGAGGCAGGCATGGTGCCATGCTGACGCAGACGGGTAATCAACTGTATGCAAAAGCGCAGGATCTGTTAACGTCTCATGCTGAGTTTTTATCCTTCGCGCAAGAAATACATAAGGTTAATAACGGGAAAATAAAAGTCGGCTTTGGAATCTCGACATTTAAGAGTGCTCCGGCATGGATTAATATATTCCGAAAACAATTTCCCCAATGTGAATTCATGATTAGCCAAATGCCCTCTGCCTTGCAGGTCAAAATGTTGCTGGAAGGAACATTACAGGCGGGGTTTTTACGATTACCGGTACCCGACTCACTGGCCTACAAGGTGTTAATTGAAGAGCAACTTATGCTTGCTGTGCCTACGGAGAGTTTTGACGACCCCGGTAACATCCAGCAGGTGCTTTTATCGTATCCGTTATTACAAATCGATCCTGCTGCCAGCCCTTGTCTCGCACATCAAACAGCCTGCTTTCTGAAAGATAATCACCCTTCCACCACGCCTGTCTCCGTGACAGAGGATCTTCCATCTTTGCTGGCGTTGATTGCCGGAAAAAATGGTGTGGCATTTGTACCCGCCAGTATCAGCAATATTTTGCCCGCGGGCGTCAGATTGATGCCCCTTGCAACAAAGCAAATATGTTGGCGTATTGGCGTTGCGTGGGATCCAAAAATTACTAACCGACTAAGAGATGATTTTTTGCAGATCATTTGTGATAACGACGGACTTTCATCAGATATCACGTGGAATACCTGTGCCTGACGCCCCTGGCGGAAAAAACAGGTTACACTCTGTCTTTGTGCATCAGGCGCTGAGGATAAAAAACAATGCAATACATACAGAAGAACGACAACACCGAGAAAGCAGAGCAGAAAAACGACGCGGGTGCGCTGCAGCAAAAGCTCCTGGAGTCACGTTCAATTATTATTTCGGGTGAGATTAACCAGGCGCTGGCCGAAAAAGTGATCGCCCAGCTGATCCTGTTGCAAAGCATCAGCAACGATCCGATCAAACTGTACATCAACAGCCAGGGTGGCCACGTGGAAGCGGGCGACACCATTCACGATTTCATTAAATTTATCCGCCCGGACGTGCATGTCATCGGCACCGGCTGGGTAGCGAGCGCGGGGATCACCATCTTCCTGGCAGCGAAAAAAGAGCACCGCTACGCGCTGCCAAATACCCGTTTTATGATCCATCAGCCGCTGGGCGGCGTGCGCGGTCAGGCGACGGATATCGAGATCGAAGCGCGGGAAATTATTCGCATGCTGGATCGGGTGAACAAGCTGATTGCCGACGCCACCGGTCAGCCGCTGGATAAAGTGAAAAAAGACACCGACCGTAACTTCTGGATGTCCCCAGCAGAAGCCCTCGACTACGGCATTGTGGGTAAAATCATCACCCATTATGACGAGTTAAAACTGGATTAATCTCCGTATCTGGCGCCCGTTTCGCGGGCGCTAACGCACCTCAAATACCACCGCCGTCCATTTGGTTCGGGTATTTTCCGGAAACGCAGGATAGGGGTCGATGCGGGTACACGCCCCCGCCCAGATATACGTATCCTCATTAATCCGGTACCAGTGCGGATTACCCTGCACGGCATCGCCCAGCACCGCCGCCTGAATACTGACGCCGCTCCCTGCCGGCAGCGCGTCGGCAACGGGTGCGAACACGGACGGACTCTCTTTGCGGGTAAACGCGCCTGTCAGGGTATTTACCGTGCCAACAACAGGAATTTCACTATACGGGCTCATCGCAGGCCTCATAACAACACGCTCTTAGGGTTAACGATATAGGTCGCGGTTAATCTGGCGCTCACGATAAAGCGTGAAACTGTCAGGGCGTGTCATACGAATGGCTTAAAGCGTCGGGTTTTCATCAGCGCTTGACCCAAGACAAGGCAATGCGGCGGCCTCTCTTCCTATAATCAGCCCCGTTTGTCTTCTTACTGGTGCTTCTCATGGCGTATCAACTCAACCTGAACTGGCCGGAATTTTTAGAAAAATACTGGCAAAAAAAACCGGTCGTTTTAAAAAACGCACTGCCGAATTTTATCGATCCAATCAGCCCGGATGAGCTGGCAGGGCTGGCGATGGAGCCGGAAGTGGACAGCCGCCTGGTCAGCCATAAAGAGGGTAAATGGTCTGCCAGCAACGGTCCGTTCGAACACTTCGACAACCTGGGCGAAACCGGCTGGTCACTGCTGGCGCAGGCGGTCAACCACTGGCATGCGCCTGCGGCTGAGCTGGTGCGTCCGTTCCGCGTGTTGCCGGACTGGCGTTTAGACGATCTGATGATCTCGTTCTCGGTGCCGGGCGGCGGCGTGGGCCCGCATATCGATCAGTACGACGTGTTTATCATCCAGGGGATGGGCAGCCGTCGCTGGCGCGTGGGTGATAAGCTGCCGATGCGTCAGTTCTGTCCGCATCCGGCGCTGCTGCATGTCGATCCGTTTGAGCCAATCATCGATGAAGATCTGGCCCCGGGCGATATCCTGTATATCCCGCCTGGATTCCCGCACGACGGTTTTACCCACGAAACGGCGCTCAACTACTCGGTGGGCTTCCGTGGGCCGAACGGCCGCGATCTGATCAGCAGCTTTGCCGACTACGCGCTGGAAAACGATCTGGGTGGCGAGCACTACAGCGATCCGGATCTGACCTGTCGTGAACATCCAGGCCGCGTGGAAACCTACGAACTGGATCGTCTGCGCACGATGATGATCGAGATGATCAGCCAGCCGGAAGACTTCAAAAAATGGTTTGGCAGCTTTATCTCCACGCCGCGTCACGAGCTGGATGTCGCGCCTGCCGAGCCGGAATATGCCCCGGAAGAGGTGCTCGACGCGCTGCTGGGCGGCGAAACGCTGAGCCGTCTGAGCGGGCTGCGGGTGCTGAACATCGGCGGCAGTTTCTTTATCAACAGCGAGCAGTACGAGACGGTCGATGTTAACGCTGCCGATGCGCTGTGCCGCTATACGGAACTGGGCCAGGCCGAACTGGGCGCTGCGCTGCAAAACCCGGCGTTCGTGGCTGAACTGACCGGGCTGATTAACCAGGGCTACTGGTTCTTCGACGAGTAAAATACAGGCGGCGCAGGGCACAGGCCCCGCGCCGCCGCGTTTACACCAGCATATGACAGGCTTTCCAGTAACCCAGAAGCCGCTCGTCATCGTTCTCGCGCTCCGCTTTACTCTTCATGGCCCGTGCCAGATTTTCTCTCGACACTTCCTGGCCTTTTTGCACAATCTCTAACACCGCTTCACCAAGAGCCAGGGATATTTCAGTATCATGCGGTTCGCTTACCATATATGCCTCCATGTTGAGTAGGTGAAGGTAATTATGAATCATAATAACGGCTGTAAAATATTAATCGTCTTATTCTTATATCATCATTGCTATGCGCCTGATTATTTTCAGGTAGTCGTTGAATGTCGTTAAATCAATAATGTTTCGAAATGCTAATGAGGCGATTAATAGTGATTTTTTAAGCTACAGTTAATTTCGTGTGACAAGCCAAATAACCTTTTGAGGAGAATTGATAATGGTAAACAAGAGTGAAATCAAGGATCATGCTGAGGTTGTCGCGAGCTGCGGTACGCACGTAGGCGTTGTTGACCATCTTGATGGCGAACGTATCAAGCTGGCGAAAAGCGATCCGGCAGCCGGTGGGCAACACCACTTTATTCCGCTGGAATGGGTCGATAAAGTTGACGGTAATAAAGTGATTCTGAACAAGAATCATGAAGAGGCGACGGCCGACTGGCAATAAGCATAATAACCGCAGAAACGACGTTGTTATATTTACGCTCTGGCATTGTGCCGGAGCGTAATATTGATAATTCCTGCGGGAAATTTGCCTGCATTGCCGCCGCGCTGAAGGAGTGATACTGTTTTATTTTTATTATCTTCCCTCCAGGCGCAGGTATGTCCAACACAACGCTCAATGACCCGGCCCCGGCGGCGAAAAAAACCTTTTTCGTCGCAGATTTTAAGGTATTTGGTGAGCGCTACGGCATTGACTACCGCTTCCCGCTGCTGACGGATGCCTGTGCCACTACCAGCCCGGTGCTGCACGGCGATGTGGAAGAGATGACCCTGCCATCCGGCATTTCCTTAACCCATTCCGATGTGCGTGTTCTGCAACCTTATGAAACCACCTCCCGCCACAGCAGCCCGCTGTATGTGCTGGTGGTGCTGGAAGGCTGCGTGACCCTGACCCTCAGCGGCGAAGTGTATTCGGTGCGACCTGGGATGGCCTTCAGCGCCAGACTTAGCGAGCAGCAGGCGATGTCTGCCCGCCACGATGCCGATATCGCATTACGCACCCTTTCTTTTGGCGTCTATCCCAACGATGCCCGTCGGGAAAGTTTGCTCGCCTCGCTGCTGGAACAATGGGAAAGGCTGAAGGCGCCGACCTTTGTCTGGCAGGTGCCGGACTTTGTGCTGGCCGGGATCCAGCATGCCCGCCAGCGCGAGCGCAGCAGCCTGTCGCGCCAGCTGCTGCTGGAAGGGGTGATGTACCAGCTGCTCGGCCACGGTCTGCACCTGCGCGAGCAGCAGGGGGCGGCGCTGGTACGATCCTCAGGCAGCGAGCAGGCGCGGCTGGAGCAGGTCCGGCTGCTGCTGGAACAGGCCCCGGAACAGGATTACACCCTCGCCTGGCTGGCCATTCAGGCGGCGATGAGCCCCAGCAGCCTGCGCAGCAAGTTTCGCCAGACCTACGGCTGCACGGTGTTTGACTACCTGCGCGACTGCCGACTCGGGCTGGCGCGCCGCTATCTGCTGGAAGGCCACAGCGTTCAACAGGCTGCCTGGATGTCGGGCTATCAGCACGCCACTAATTTTGCCACCGCGTTTCGCCGTCGCTACGGCGTCTGCCCCGGCACGGTTCGCCCCGGGCGCTAACCCCTTTCTCCCCGATCGCCAACCCCCTGGGTGCGGTTTGGCGTTGCGCATACATAATCTGGCGGCGCGCATAGCTAACTTCGAAATGAAAAAGGTAATAATTCTTATTAACAATTAGAAATGCCTTTGGAGATTTTCATGTTCGCTAAATCGCGGCTGGCACTGCTGGTGGGATGGGTTACCGGAAGCGTCGCTTTCCCGGTACTGGCGCAGGATACGCCGAAAACAGAGACCGTTGTCGTCACCTCGCAGATGCAAAGCGGGGCCACCAAGCTGGCAACCCCGGATATCGAGACCCCGCAGGCGGTGTCGATTGTCACCCGCGAGCAGTTCGAAGAGCAGGGGGCCACCAGCGTCCGTCAGGCGGTGAGCTACACCCCCGGCGTCTACAGCAACCAGATTGGTGCCTCCAACCGCTTTGATTACATCGTGCTGCGCGGCTTCTCCGACGGCAGCCTCGACAATATCTATCTCGACGGCCTGAAGATGATGGGCGACACCAACTCGCACAGCTCGCTGGTGGTCGATCCCTGGTTCCTCGACAATATCGAAGTGGTGCGCGGCCCGGCCTCGGTGCTGTATGGTCGCTCATCCCCTGGCGGAATTGTGGCGCTCACCTCGCGTAAGCCGTCGTTCGATGCCGGCGGTGAAATCAAACTGTTCGCCGGGAATAACGAGCAGCGCGGGGCGATGTTCGACTTTACCGGCCCACTGGATGACAACGATCGCGTGGCGGCCCGTCTGAGCGGCATGACCCGCTATGCGGATTCCCAGTTCGATCCGCTGAAAGAGGAACGTTACGCCCTGATGCCGAGCCTGACCTGGCGCATCACCGATAACACCCGCCTCGATTTGATGGCCTATCTGCACCGCGATCCCGAGGGCGGCAGCCACTCCGGCCTGCCGTACGAGGGCACGGTGGTTCCGTACAACGGGCAGCGCATTTCTAACACCTTCTTCGAAGGCGAGGACGATTACGACAAGTACGATCGTCGCGAAAATATGGTTGGCTACAACATTGAGCATCAGTTCGACAGCGGCTGGTCCGTGCGCCAGAAGCTGCGCTACCTGCATACCGACGTTGAGCTGAATCAGGTGTATGCCGCAGGATGGCTGAACGCCACCGATCTTAATCGCGGCTATTCCGGCTCTGACGAGAAAATGGACGCCATTACCCTCGATAACCAGATCGACGGCAGCTTCGATACCGGGATAGTGAACCACCGGGTGCTGATTGGTATGGATTATCAGGATCGCAGCAACGATACCACCGGCTACTACGGCGGTTTCCCGCCGATCAACGCCTTCAACCCGGTGTACGGCGCGCAGCCGGATTACATCACCATGTATGGCCAGGAGAAGCACAAGCTGCGTCAGACCGGCTACTACCTGCAGGATCAGCTCTCGCTGGACCGCTGGCGTCTGACCCTGGGCGGACGTTACGACCAGGTGAGCGTGTCGAATATCGACAAGCTGAATAACACCCGCAGCGACCTGGATAAAAACAACTTCAGCAGCCGTGCGGCGCTGTTGTACCTGTTCGACAACGGGATTGCGCCGTACATCAGCTACTCCACCGCTTTCACCCCGACCAGCTTTGCCGATGCCAACGGCGATCTGCTGGAACCGATGGAAGGCAAACAGTGGGAAGCGGGCGTGAAAGTTGAGCCGGAAGGGATGAACAGCCAGTTCAGCGCCTCGGTGTTCCGCATCAACCAGACCAACATCGCCACCAAAGAGGAGCCAACCGATCCGTACCGTTCCATCGGTGAAATCGAATCCGAAGGGGTGGAGCTGGAAGCGGTGAGCCAGTTGACCGACAGCCTGCGCGTGCAGGCGGCGTATACCTATACCGATATTCGCTACAAGAAGAGCAGCCCGGAAGAGCAGGGTAAACGCGCAGTGTATGCGCCGCGTAATATGGCCAGCACCTGGCTGAGCTATGACGTCAAAACCGGCCCGCTCGATGGCCTGACGGTGGGATCCGGCGTGCGTTACGTGAATGGCGTGACCAGCGATCGCCTGAACACCCACACGCTGCCGTCGTACACGCTGGTGGATCTGGCGGTGGGCTACGATCTGTCGAAGGTGGGTCTGACGGGCGTGAGTGCCCAGCTGAACGTCAACAACCTGACGGATGAAAGCTACGTGGCGGCCTGTAACTCGCTGTCTTATTGCTACTTTGGTGCCGAGCGCAGCATTGTCGGCAGCGTGTCGTGGAAGTTCTGATCTGAAAAACGCCCGGTGGCGCTACGCTTACCGGGCCTACGGTTTTCTCCCTCTTCCAGTGGGAGAGAGCCGGGGTGAGGGCATCAGGCCGCACTATGCCGCACTACTCCTCCATCGCGATATGAATCGCCTCACCCATTTTCTTCAACGCCTCGCGGTTTCTCTCATTCGGCGGCAGGGCCACGTTAATGCGCAAGCAGTTGCGATACTTGCCCGAAGCCGAGAACAGCGATCCCGCCGCGGCCTGGATCTTCAACTGACAGAGCTGCTTGCTGACGCACACCATGTCCACCTGTTCCGGTAACTCCACCCACAGCAAAAAGCTGCCCTGCGGGCGCGTGACGCAAATCTCGGTCGGAAAATACTGCCGCACCCAGCAGGTGTAGCGCTCCATATTGAGCTGATAAATCTGGCGCATCCTGCGCACGTGGCGATGGTAATGCCCGTCGCGGATAAACGCCGCCACCGCCATCTGCGTGCCCGGCACGTTAAACCCGCCTGCAGCATATTTCATGTGCATCACCCGGTCGTAATAGCGACCTGGCACAATCCAGCCCACGCGCAGCCCCGGTGCCACGGTTTTGGTAAACGAGCTGCACAGCAGCACGCGGCCGTCGATATCAAACGAGTGAATGGTGCGCGGACGCGGGTAAACCGCCGCCAGTTCGCCGTAAATATCATCCTCGACGATGACGATATCGTGCCGCTGGGCCAGCGCCAGCACCTGACGTTTACGCGCTTCCGGCATGATAAACCCGAGCGGGTTATTGCAGTTGGGCACGAGGATCACCGCTTTAATCGGCCACTGTTCCAGCGCCAGCTCCAGCGCTTCGATGCTGATCCCGGTTTGCGGATCGGTCGGAATTTCAATGGCTTTGATATTAAATCCGCGCAGCATCTGCATGGTGCCGTGAAACGACGGCGATTCGACCGCCACGATATCTCCCGGCTGGCACACCGACAGCAGCGCCAGCGACAGCGCTCCGTGGCAGCCATTGGTGATCACAATTTCGTTGGCCGCCACCGTGGTGCCGCCGTCGAGCATCAGGCGGGCAATCTGTTCGCGTAATTCAAGGCGACCTTCCAGCACGTCGTAGCTCAGCATTTCGCCGGGATTATGCTGGGCGATGCGGCTCATCTCGCGCCACAGCGGTTTCAGGCTCGGCTGGGTAAGATCCGGCGAGCCGCCGCCGAAGGAGATCATCTCTTTATCGGCACGGGCATCGAGCAGCATCATCACCTCATCCCACTGGGTCACCTCCACCGGACGCTGTACCGGGCGGGTCATCGCCGGGACGGGCGGCTGCGCCCTGCGCGAAGAGACAAAATAGCCGGAACGCGGCTGGGGGATAATCAGCTGTAAGTTTTCGAGGATCTGATAGGCCTGCTGGATGGTGCTGATACTGACGCCGTGTTCCTGACTCAGTGCGCGCACAGAGGGTAAACGTTCCCCGCTGCGATACAGCCCTTGTTCGATGCGTTGGGCCAGGAGATTGGCCAGATGTTGATAGCGCGTCATGCTGTATCCTTTGTTTTCACCATACAGATCGAATAACCAGTACAGATGCCGGTGATAAACGGCATTCAGATACTGTTTTAACGGATCTGTATGTTAAACAAAAGTTGTTTTTGAATCTGTATTGCTGACCCCGATTTCCATGATGATCTCCCTACTGAAACCGGAGGAGAGCATCATGGAATTCAACGAGAACCGTGCCAGACGCCCGTTTGCCCTGTTTATCTGGACCGGACGCGCAGTGAAAAAGTGGTACCGCATCAACCGCACGCGCCGCATTCTGAGCCGCATGAGTGATGAGCAGCTTAAGGATGTTGGGTTGTCACGATTTGATGTGTAGTTTTGCTGGAAACGCCCGGTGGCGCTACGCTTACCGGGCCTACGGATTGTGTGGTTTGCAGGCCGGAGAACGGCTAAATGAGCCCTTTCTGGGCAAAGGTGATCCGGGTTGCTTCGTTCAAATCCATCTCTTTTAACGACTCAGGCGAGACCCAGGCGATGGCCTGAAATTCGTCGTTAAAGGTGATATCCCGGTTAGTGCTGATGCAGTCAAAGATAAGATAAATCATGTAGATCTCTTCGGTGGTGCCATCCGGATAGGTTTTGATTCGGGTGTCATCCCGAAAAGCCCATGGCTTAATCTCTGAGATGCACAGTTGTTCGCCGAGCTCTTCCCGGATTTCGCGTCTGAGCGCCGTTTCCATTGACTCACCCGATTCCATTCCCCCGCCTGACAGCGCCCACTGTCCCGGGAAAACGCCGCGATCGGCAGCCATTTTACACAGTAAATACTCACCTTCATTTTGGATTACGGGGCACACGATGACTCTCTGGCGCATCTTTTTTCCTTCGCTTTTTAGCTTTATGGGTGTGCCAATCCTATCACCCTGGAATCTGTAAGGCTAAGTCTGATGACGGTCAGGCAAGAAGCTCGCAGGTTTTTGCCTTCGGGCGGGTAAGCAGCGCAACCGCCTCGTCATAGCTGCGCACATTGTTGTACCCCATCACCAGCCCGTAGCGCTTGCCCGAGCCGCTGTACCAGGCCGATAGCGCATTCACCTGCAATTGCTGCTGTTGCCAGCAGTGGGCGATCTCCCGGTCGCAGCTGCCTTTCGTTAAAAACGCCACGATGTGCATCCCGCCGTCGTTTTGCTCAGTGAAGAACCGGTCCCCGTAGACGTCGTGCAGGGCGGCGATCATCCAGTCACGTCGCTGTTGATACAGGGCACGCATCTTTTTCAGATGACGGAAGAAATGCCCGTCGTTGAGAAAGGCGGTGAGGATCTTCTGCGTCAGCACCGGCTGGCCGCTGGCCAGCATGTCGGCGCAGTCGGTAAATGCCGATACGGTGCTGGCGGGCATCACCACGTAGCCCAGGCGCAGCGACGGCATCACGGTTTTGCTGAAAGTGCCCATGTAGATCACCCGATCATGCCGGTCGAGGCTTTTCAGCGACGGCAGTACCTTGCGGGTGTAATGAAACTCGCCGTCGTAATCATCTTCGATGATCCACGCCTCGTTTTGCCCCGCCCAGTCGAGCAGCTGTTGCCTGCGCGGCAGCGACAGCGTTACCGCCAGCGGGCTGTGGTGCGACGGGGTGACAAGGGCAAAGCGGGCGTCGGCATGGTGTTGCAGCAGATAGTCGGTGTCGATCCCCGCGCGATCGACCGGCACGGTGTGCAGGCGTGTCACGATCCGCCGTAGCAGCTGCTGGCCCATAAAATAGCCCGGATCTTCAAACACCACTTTGTCGTTGCGGGTGGCGAGCGTGTCGAGGATCAGGCGCAGGCTGCCGCTGTAGCCGCTGGTGATCAGCACCTGCTCCGGCGTGCACGACAGCCCGCGCGAGATGTTCAGGTAGCTGGCGATCGCCTGACGCAGCGGCGTCCAGCCCATCACTGGCGGGTTGAGCATCTCCTCCTGACGCATGGCGCGTACCGCCTGACCGGCCAGCAGCAGCCACTTCTTGTACGGGAAACTGTCCAGCGCCGGGATCCCAGGGCGCAAAAAGCCCGACCGTTCACGCTGGCTGACCAGCGACTCAGGTAGCTGGCCGGTAAGCGGATCAGCGGGCGGCGGCGGGGTGACAGAGAGGTTTAAATCCGGGTTGACCCGCGTGCCGCGCGCGCCCTGGCTCACCAGATAGCCCTCGCCGATGAGAATGGCATACGCGGTTTCGACGGTTTTGCGCGCCACGCTTAGCTCTTCTGCCAGCACGCGAATGGCAGGCACTTTGTCACCGGGTTTCAGCACGCCGCGGTTGATGTTGTCCCGGTAGCGGGAGTAAATGTCATGATAGCCCGGTTTCATGTCCTATCTCGTTTCAATCGTTTTGTATCTTTTTACTATGTCATGACTCAGGTAATTTATCCCCATCGCAACATCCTTACCGCACAAAAGAGGAACGACAATGAGCACCCGCGTAAACCATCACAAAATCACCCCAGCCCTGGTTAAATCGCTGTCCGACCTGAGCATGGCGATTGGCAAAACGTCCATCGAGCCGGGCCTGAAACACCTGATCGACATCCGCGTTTCGCAGCTGAACGGCTGTACCTTCTGTCTGGATATGCACGCTAAAGAGGCGAAAATCGGCGGCGAGCGCGAACTGCGCATTTATCATCTGTCGGTATGGCGTGAGTCGCCGCTGTTCAGCGCCCGCGAGCGCGCTGCGCTGACCTTCGCCGAAGCGCTGACCCACATCACCGCCGAAGGGGTGAGCGATGAAGTGTACCGCTGCGTGGCGGAGCATTTTTCTGAGACCGAGATTGCCGAGCTGAACTTTGTGATTGTGGCGATCAACGCCTGGAACCGCCTGGGCATTACCTCCCGCATGGCACCGGGTTCACTGGATGCCGCGTATGGCCTGAACAAGGCGAATCTGGAGTAACACTGTGCCGCGCCCGGTGGCGGCTACGCCTTACCGGGCCTGGAGTGTAAAAAGCTTCTCAATTGATTTCGTTGGATAAAACAGGGAGCTGGCATTACTCCCTGTTAATGGAATAAAGCCCAGCTTCAGGTAAAAATCTTTTGCCGTATCGTGAAGCGCATCGACAAACATCCCGTGAATGTCTACCGCTTGTGATGCCAGATAAACCACTTTCATCGCATGGGCCACCAGCGTCATTCCCCATCCCTGGCCCTGCAATGTGAGATCGATTGCGAGGCGGCCCAGGGTGACGCTGGGTACGTTGATATACGGCACTTTTCTCTGCTGGGTTCGGGAGGGCAGGGTCTCTTTCTCAAAGCAGCTCCCTGACAGCGTGTAGTAGCCCAACACTTTTGGCGTAACTTCGTCAGTAATGAGCAAATAGGCTCGTAAAAGCCGTCCATCGTGCTGGCGGGCAAGGTGATCGGTCAGAAAACGGTTCAGGCTACTTTCACCGCAGTCGAAGCCGGTTAAATCATAATCAGTCTCTTGCGAAAACATCCTTATCGTCAGATTAGCCACATCTTACTCCATGTTTTGCAGGCGTTTTGTTGCGGATTTCATCCTGTCGTTGGGTTCTGGCGGGGTGTCGAGCGCATCCATCACCTTGTTCCAGGAGCCTTCATTAAGAACCAACCGCCGATGCTGCTCAATGATTTCGGCAGCCCGCTCCGAGGCACTGTTAACCATGAACTGGGTTATTGTCTGGTTACTCATCGCCGCAGCTTCTTCGATCAGATTTTTGTCTTCGTCAGTGAGCCTGAGATCAATGCGCTGTTTTTTCACTGCTGGCATTTTTTACTCCGGGATAGTTATTTTTGTACGGATAAATTCCGTACGTAGACAGTAGCGCGTCACAGGTCAATTTTCAACCTTTCGCTCCTCGCCGAAGCATCCCGCTTTTCTTTCCGTCATGCTCTCCTGAACCTCATAACGGAGAGACCCCCATGATCGCAGTTATTTTTGAAGCCAAAGCGCAGCCCGCGCAGCAGGCGCGTTACCTGCAACTGGCCGCCGAGCTTAAGCCGCTGCTGGCGGATATCGACGGCTTTATCGATATTGAACGTTTTCAGAGCCTGACCAGCGACGGAAAAATCCTCTCCCTCTCCTGGTGGCGGGATGAAGAGGCGATCCGCCACTGGAAGCAAAACGTGTTTCACGCCGCGGCGCAGGCCGAGGGGCGCGAGTCGATTTTCGCGTTCTATCATATTCGCGTGGCGCAGGTGATTCGGGAATACACCTCTGAAAAGGGAGGACACGCCGATGTATGACGTACATGTGATATTCAACAATACGCCCGGTGCGAAAACCGCTGATCCGTAAACTGAAACAGGAACGTCCGGGCGAGCTGAGGGAGATAGCCGCCGCGCTGGCCGCACAGGGCGTGTCTGTCCTGACCCAGTACAGCGATCATGCGAATCACCTTATTCTGCTGACCGATAATGATAAGCTGGCCGCAGAGATCACCGAGCCGTGGGCAACCGATGCTAAAAACCAGTTTATCCCCCGATAACAGCGCTGCACTGGAGCGGGCCATGGCTGCGGTTGCAGCGGCGATGGCCGACCCGTCGCGGGTCAAAATGCTCTGCGCCCTGATGGATGGACGGGCGTGGACCGCCACCGAACTCAGTGCCGTGGCGGATGTTGCACCTTCAACCGCCAGCGGGCATCTCACCCGGCTGGTGGAAGGGACGCTGATCAGCTGTCTTTCTCAGGGGCGACATCGCTATTATCGGCTGGCGGGGCACGACGTTGCCGAAATGGTCGAACAGATGATGGGCTTGTCGTGGGGACGAATTACGCCGCCAGAAACGACAGCGCCAGAATCAATGCGCCACGCACGCACTTGCTACGACCATCTGGCGGGCACGGTCGCGGTACAGATTTATGATGCGATGCAGGCGCAGGGCTGGCTGGTAGCGGACGGTTCGGCGCTTACCGTATGCGGGCGCGAGGGGTTTCTGCAGTTAGGGATTGCGATGAATTCCCGCGCCCGGCGTAAAGCCTGTTGCGCCTGTCTGGACTGGAGCGAGCGCCGCTTCCATCTGGGCGGGGAGGCGGGTGCTGCGTTGCTGGTGCATCTGGAAAACAAAGGGTGGATCCAGCGCGAAGTGGGGTTTCGCGAGGTGACGGTGACCGCGTCAGGAAAGGCTGCTCTTCATAAACACTTCCATTGCTGAAACACGCCCGGCGGCGCACGCTTACCGGGCCTACAACGGCAACGAACCGTAGGCCGGATAAGCGCAGCGCCATCCGGCATAACCGCCCGCAGCGGCCTCAGCATAATTAAAACAGGAAAGTTATTTCTTTTATATATATTAAAATACCCAATCATTTCTCAAATAAATATGTGAACGTTAAGAATTGTCTTGCGTCACTATTTATTCGCATTGTTATTGCTAAAATTAATGACTCATGGAAAATCAACGTTGGCATTTTCAGGCTATAGAAACGGATAAGTACAGCCACTAAAAAAATGTTCAGGTTGAATATTGTCTAAATGGAATTATTGATTAGCAAGGAACCGTGTATGCCAAAATTGAAAAGCTATGCTGAAAGCGTGTTGTTTCAGAGCATTGTCGCGTTGTCGACCCGTTCGACAACCCCGGCAGAGCTGGCCTGCCTTTCAGAGGAGTATATTTCAAGACTCGGGGTTAAGGATGTGCCTATAGAACAAAAGCGTTTACTTCAGGACATCCAGGTACTTCTGAATACGCTCTGCGAATCAAACGGGAAAGTCATATTCAGTGATGAGGCCTGGACGGGTAAAAAGAAATTTTTGTTAACCTTGATTGCGGAATTATATTCTGATGTGGTGGCATGGAATGCCGTCGAGCAATATATTTCGGCATCCAGCTTTATTTCATTGGCGGAAGAGAGGGGCGTGTTTCAGGGCAGTGAGCAATACATTAACAATCAACATTAATATCGGCTTCTGAAACAAAGCCGCATACCTCAGTATGCGGCTCTTTTTTTGACTTAGAAGGCGAGTGCCCAGGTGGCGCTCACGATCTGATCGGTATCGTGTTGCGACGCGTTAACGTTGTAGCCTACACCGACGGTCATATTGCCTTTCTGCATTTTGACGCCCAGCCGGCCGTTAAAGGAGGTGTCATCCAGGATCTGCGCCCCGAGGGTATCGCTGCTGCTGATGCCCACCGTGTGCAGGGTGTTTTGACTGTCCCGGTCGCCGGTGACGGCCACCACGCCAACATCGGCCTGGGTGCTCATCTTCCAGCCAGAATCCAGCGCGAAGGTTTTGGCGACCTTCACCCCCACCGGGAACTGCCAGATATCCTGCGTGCCTTTGTCGGTATGGAACACGCGTTCATGCTGGCCGTTTTTGGTGTCAAACCCGTCCGTCGAGAGCTGGTTATAACGCACCCCGGCATGGGGAATAACATCCATCACCCCGGTCTCGATCAGATACTCGCCCCGCACGCCCACGCTGAACAAGGTGCTGTCCACGTTGGCCCGCAGCTTGTCGCCCGCCGCCATCCAGCCCGGCTGTTTCTGGCCGAGATCGCTGCTGGTCTGGGTCAGGCTGATGTCGCCCGTCAAGTTCCAGCGATCCTGGTTCCAGTTCTGGTACAGGGTAATGCCCCAGAAGCTGAAATCATTGTGGGTGGCGTTGACGTCGCCGCGTGAATCACTGTCGCCGTTTCCGGCATGGAATGCCGCGCCGCTGCGCAGGGTTCCCCGTTCCGTCTGCCAGGCTTTGTCGCCGCCCAGCATCAGGCCGTAAAAATCACTGCTCTGGCCGTAGCGCAGGTTCCCGGCGCTCAGGTCGCTGGTGTGCGGATTACCGTACAACGCATGAACCCAGACGCTGGCGTCGGTATCCGCCGGTTGCAGGGCAGCGTTGGCAATCGAGTTACGCTCCAGCACCGCATCTACTGCCGCATTGCCCGCCGCCCAGGTGTTGCGCTGCACGCCGCCAGCGGTGGCGATTTGCGCGGCGCTGTTAATCGTTCTGACCACCTCGTTCACCCCTACCTGCGGGGTGTCGATGGCGACCGACAGATAGCGCGCCCCAGCCTGGCTCGCCGTCCGCGAGTTGTCGCCACTGGCGATCAGCTGGTCCAGCGCATGAGTCGTCACAACCCCAGGCAGAACCTCCTGCGCCGAACGTGCCTGCGTGGTGACCACCACCTCGCCATCACGTTCCTCGGTGGTGGCGGTCAGCAGTTTGTTCAACTGCAGGTTGTCGTTCTGCCAGCCGTTGCCGACGATATTGACGTCGCTAAAGCCTTTAGCCACCGCGTAGGTCTGGTTGGCTTTGGCGTCCGCCACGTACAGCGCGGCGCTGTCTGCCACTTTCAGGCTGCCATTGGTCGCATTCAGCGCGGCCAGGCCGTTGGTCATCTCCTTGCTGTTCACCATCAGCAGGGAGTGGTCGGCAAACTCGGCCGTGTTAAAGGCCGCGTCACGGTCGGGTGAACTGCCGGTCAGCGAGCCGTCGACGCGCAGCCCGCCCTGGGTGGCGCTAAGGTACTGCGGGGTATGGACAGAGACCGCCGCGGTAATGGCGTTTTCACCCCAAATAAAGCCGCTGTCGGCGAAACGGGCTTCAGCCGCAGCGGTGGAGGTATCCCCCAGCACCAGCAGGGCGTTTTGTCCGACGGTAACGCGGCCATTGATCTCATTGCCGCCGCTTGCCACGCGGGAGGCATTGGCCAGCGTGCCACCGTCCGTCCAGGCCGGGTCGATAAACATCCGCCCGCCCTGCAGATCCAGACGCTCTGCCGTCAACAGACCTGCGGCAGAGCCGTTACCCACGGTTATCTGTGCCCCTTCGCTGGCGGTCAACTGGCCTGCCTGCAGCGAGCCGTTGACGCTCATTTGCGCGTTATCCTGCAACGCCACGTCGGCGTGCAGCGTGGCCTGCTGATCCACGTTAACCCGGCCGCTGCTGATGACGCCCGCCGTCGTGCCGCCAGAGACCAGGGTATGATCCCCCGCGACAATATTCAGCGTGCCATCCGGGGATACGGTGACGGTGCCGGTCAGATGGCCGGTGACATTTTGCATTGCGGCGGTGCCTAAGTTCAGGGTGCCATTATTGACCGCCACCGCAACCGGCGTATCCGCTGCACCCGCCACGTCAATTAGCGCGCCTGCCGCCCCGGTCAGGGTCAGCGACTGGCCGCCGCTAATGTCCACCGACGGTTGGCCTTCGCCTTCAAAGCGCAGCTGGGACGCGCCAAAGCCGTTCTGCACGAAAATGGTTTCATCGGTAATCGCATTTTTCTCACCGATATTGAGCTGGTTTTTACTGGAGGTGACCAGGGTATTGGCCAGCACCGCCTGGGTCATGGCGGCGTCGATAACGCTGGCGGTGCCCGCCACGTTATCGGCATTCTCTAGCGTGCCGAGCATCACCAGGCTGTTGCCTGCTGTCGTAGCGAGCAGGCTATTAACCGCCTTCACATAGTCCAGATGGTAACTGTCATCGGTGAGGATCAGCGTGCTGTCGGTGAAGCCCATGCCCGCGCCGGTCTCGTTATAGCCCTCTGGCAGCAGGGACGAGGCCGCCTGGTTAAACAGCTGGTCGGAACGGGTTTGCAACTGGCTATGGTTGACCATATTCAGCGATGCGCCACTGCTCAGGGCCAGCGTATCGGCAATCAGTTTGGTGTCGTCGAAGATTAATTTTCCGCTGCTCAGCTGCACCGGGGCGGTCACCGTGGTGCCTGTCACGGTCAGGGCGTTGCCGACGTTAGCGTCGCTAAAACCGTCGGTCAGCAGCAGATCGCCGGCGCTAGTCAGGGTGTCAAAGTTGCTGAACTGGGTCCCGCCAAATACCGGCATGTTCGCCAGATGCAGGGTGCTGGCGTTGCCGCTGCCGTACAGATAGCCCGCCACCGCCGTGTTATCCAGCCAGACATCGGAGCGCAGCAACGGCGTGCCTTTCAGGTCAACATCCCCGGAGAGGCTGCTGTCGGTCAGATGCAGGTCCACGGTGCCTGCCCCGGTGGTGGCATTGATGCTGCCTTCCAGCACCGAGCGGGTGATATCCATGGCGATCTGCGCGGCTTTGTTAGCAATCAGATTGCCTGTGAGGTGCGTATCTGTCAGAGAAGCTGTCAGCGTACCCGTCGCCGCGCCGGAGAGTGTCACATGGCCAACGATCTGGCTGTTACTGAGGGTCAACTCGGTGGTTTTGCCATTGGTCATGCTAATTGCGCTACCGTCTTTAAGCGTGGTTTTGGTGACGGTGGAATCGCTAACGGACAGCGTATTGGTGCTGCCTGAGCTGGCAAGGGTGACCGAACCGGTAAGCTGGCTGCGGTGGACGACAATGGCCTGCGTTTTGTCCGGCAGGGCGACCAGATTGGATATTTCAATCGCATTGGCGGATTTGGCCACGTTGCCGGTGCTGTCGATGACGCTGTTTTGAATGGCGATGGCGTTGTCATTTTTGGTCATGCTCAGCAAAATGCCGCCAGCCTGAATCCGGCTGTCCTGCACGCTAATATCGTGTGTTCCCGCCCCGCCCGCTAAGATCCGGCCGTTAATCAGGCTGTTGTTCTGGATATCAATATCGGCATTACCGTTGTCGGCAACATCCAGATAGATGGCGTACCCGGCAAGATAGTCCTTCGCCGTCGCCGCTTTATCCACATCATAGTGCCGCCCCTTAGTGGCGCCGTTCAGGGTGGACGCATCAACGACGATATGGGTGTTGGTCTGCGCCTTACTGTTTCCGCCCTCGATAACGTCCAGCGCGGCGTGATTGACCATTTCAACGTTGGCGGTGCCGCCCTTGCTGACGTTGATGAAATAGTTGCTCAGATTTGCGCCATCGACCAGAATTTGCTGGGTGTCGGAATCGCTACGAGAAGGGCCGGAAAAATAGATATTCTGGGCTTTTGCCGTACTATCAATGGCACCGTCTTGGGTCGCTTTGGTGAAAGACCATAAGGTGGCGTTTTCTTTTAATCCGCAGGTTCCTGTATACAGGGTTTCTGCGCAGGTATTTGCCAGGGCCGGTGTCAAAAGTAAACTGCTGCCCAGAATCACGCTCATGCTGACAGCCAGCTGATTCAGGCGAAATGATTTATTCATTAGGGTGTCCCTCTTTAATTGCGTAATGATTTTATTTCGCAGCCGCAAATATAAAAATCCATACACGGTTTAATCCTTGGTTACATTTCGCATCATATCAGGTGAATTAAACTGGAGAGGTCAGATTGGTCTACTCCCTATTGGATAAATCTTAATGAGGGAGATATCTGTCTGTTATTGTGTGGTTATATTTTCTGTATTTGTTGGGTTATGTGAAGAAGCGCACAATACGCCCTTACGTGACTAGGAATATTCTTATAATCCTGTGGAAAACTGTTAATTGAAAATTATTACATTCTCGACGATTATGGTTCAATCCACAGAGATGATAAGGTTATGGATGATGATTATTGTTTTGACATCCTGTAGATACTTTCAACAGGGCTTTGATATGTTAGTGGAAAACCTGATGGTAGAAGCGCCATCCTTCAAAAAAGTGCTGTATGTCGACGATATCAAAAAAGCGACCGCGGATGATTTTTCCCGCGCCAAAGCGATTGTTGTTGATTATGGGCAATCTGAAGTAAGAGTGTTAAATACGTTGCTGGAAATAAAGAACCGCTACGAACAAAGCTATTTTATTTTTATTACCCGCGATGCCTGCTTTGAAAGTACGATAGAAAATATTCTGATTAATACGATTGCCGATTTTACCATCGACTGTAAAAGCGCGGTACGTAAATTAAGCGCGTGCCTGGCCCATTTTGCGCTGGAAGATCAGCAGGTGACCATTTTTAAAAATATTCGCTGGCATCATCTCGAAAAAGAGCAGCGTTTAACCCGCATGGAAACCCTGCTCCTTCCCTATATTGTCTCGGGGAAAAAGAATAAAGAGATTACCCGTTATCTGGATTTAACCGGAAAAACGGTCAGTCACCATCGACGCAATATCTACCGTAAATTCGCGGTAACCAATCTCACCGGATTGTATAAAAAATTCGACCACAGCATCTGAGGCGGCAAGTGGCGCGCCATCCCCGACGCGTCGCTTTTGCAATTCCTGCGGTTTCTCCCTCTGTTTCTTGATACTTACCCTGATAACTATTATCTTCTCATCGTGTGAAGCGAGGTTCCCCCGATGAATGAAGATGACCTGTTCTGCCGCCGCCCAATGGGAATGCGCATGGCAATGATTGTGCGCCAGTGGCGTGCGGTGATTGACGACGCGATCCTCGAGACCGGGTTAACCCAGTCGAGCTGGACGGTGATGATGCAGCTTAAACAGCTTGGGGATAACGTCTCGGTGAGTGAACTGGCGGAAGTGCAGGGTATCGAACTGCCGCCGCTGATGCGCACACTCGCACAGCTGGAAAAGCAGGGTTATCTGCTGCGCACCACATCGCCTTATGACAAGCGCATCCGGCTGTTAACGCTCACGCCTGAAGGTAACGCGGTGCTGAAAACGCTGACCCAGGTTATCGAAACGTTCCAGGAACGGGTATCGCAGAATATCGCCCCGGAGCATATCGAGATTTTCAGCGCCACATTGAATCAAATCGCCTGCAACTTGCGGACAATCCGCGAAGAAGATAACAAGACCCCATAATCATGACCCCTGAACAAAAATTTGCCCGCTGGGTAAGGGTAAGTATTGCCTCTTTCCTGCTGATGTTTGTCTATTTTATCGTCGCCGACATCTGGATCCCGCTGACGCCGGACTCCACGGTGATGCGCGTAGTCACGCCTGTTTCGGCGCGTGTTTCCGGCTATGTGGCGGCGGTGCATGTGCACAACAACAGTCAGGTGAAGAAGGGCGATCTGCTGTTTGAACTCGACCCGACGCCGTTTCGTAACAAAGTCGAAGCGGCACAGATTGCGCTGGCGCAGGCGCGTTTGTCCAATCAGCAGCTCGACGCCCAGATTACGGCTGCCCAGGCCAGCCTGAAAACGGCCCAGCTCACCGCCCGCAACGACAAAGTCACCTTCGATCGCTACCAGCGTTTAAGCACCATGCAGAACGTCTCGCAGGCGGATCTGGATAAGGTGCGGACGACCTGGCAGAGCAGTGAGCAGTCGGTCGCCAGTCTGGATGCCAACATCCATCAGCTGCGCATTGAGCGCGGCGATCGTGACGAAACGCACAACGTGACCCTGCAAAAGTACCGCAACGCGCTGGATGAAGCCGAGCTGAATCTTGGCTGGACGAAGGTGTACGCCGAGGCCGATGGCACGGTCAGCAACGTGCAGCTGAGCCCCGGTTTTTATGCCACCTCAGGCAGCGCCTCGCTGGCGTTGGTCAATAACCAGAGCGATATCGTGGCCGACTTCCGCGAGAAAAGCCTGCGTCATACCCGCCAGGGCACCGACGCCGCCGTGGTGTTTGATGCCTTCCCGGGCCACGTGTTCCGCGCCCACGTCACCAGCAGCGATGCCGGTATTCTGGCGGGTCAGGAGGCGGTCAATGGCGAACTGTCGCAACCGGAAACCTCTAATCGCTGGGTGCGTGACGCGCAGCGGATGCGCATACACGTGGCGCTCGACGAGCCGCTGCCGAAACACCTGCCGACCGGCGCGCGCGCCACCGTGCAGCTGTATAATAGCGAAGGTCCGTTTGCCCGTTTCTTCTCCGGGATGCAGATCCACCTCGTCAGCCTGCTGCACTATGTGTATTAACCATGTCTATTAATACTCTCGCGCGGGTCTTTACCCCGCACGGCAACATCGTCTACACCGCCAACGATTTCCGCCAGACGCTGCGTATCGTGTTTGCCGGGATGATCGCCCTCAGCGTGTCGACCTTTTACAACACCAGCTATGGCGTCTTTTTTGTCATCTACCCGATCATGCTGTTGTCGCTGGTGCCGGTGTTTAATCGCCACGTCGCGAAGCAGTTTGTGTTCAGTTCGGTGCTGAACTGCATCGAAATGGTGTTTATTATCGGCTATCTGGCGCAGTGGCCGCTGATCATGACCCTGGTGGTGTTCGGCCTGTATGTGATCCGCTTTCGCTTTATGAGCCAGGGGCCGCTGTTCCTGTTTGGCTCGATGGGGGTGGTGTGCCAGAGCACGATGCTCAACTTTATGAGTTACCCCACCACCAACTGGCACACGCTGCTGTTTTCGAACATCGAAGCCAGCGTGATGGCGGTGTGCCTGAGCGCGCTAATGCACTATCTGCTGCCGGACGTCGAGCCGCGCAAGCCCCCGCCGAGGCTGGAGAAAGACGTTGCCCGCGTGCGCCACGAGTCGCTGCTCTCCGGCACCGTGGCGACGGTGATTTTTGTGGTGTTCCAGATAAGCGATCTCAGCGATTCCCTGTCGGCGCTGATGGCCGGGATCCTGATCCTCTTTCCGATGCACTACCGCGGGGCGGTGCTCAGTTCCCTGTGGCGGGTGGTTGGGGTAGTGATCGGCTGCCTGTACATCCTGCTGGTGCAGATGGTGTTGTACAACCACAGCAGCCACATGCTGTTGATGATGCCGCTGATTGGCCTCGGGCTGGCGTTTGGCGCCCGCCTGCACGTGATGGAGAAGGTCGGGGCCGGGGTCGGGTTCGCCAGTATCACCACCATCGGGATTATGTTCGGCCAGAACATGCACCCGGACGGGGACCTGATCTTCAGCGATCTGTACCGCATCGTCTCGGTGACGGTGGCGCTGGTGGCGACCCTGACGCTGGTATTTGTGATGCACCTGCTGCTCAACTGCTTTGCTCCCACGCGCTACGTCATTCGCGAACAGTAACGCACACATTTTCTGCATTCTGTGCTATCACTGTCGGTCGTTAAATTGAGCGATAACAAGGACAAAAGGCATGTGGCAGACGCGGGCGCTGGAGTTAAATAATCAGGCTTACTGGAACTGGGATAAGGCCTGTGAGCTGGTGGAATACGCCGTCGCGCATGACTTTAACACTGTGATTGTCGGGCAGGTGGCGCTGTTCGATATGCTGGTCTCGCCCAAAGGCTACACGCCGCATCACTACAACGACCGCCTCTCCAGCCAGCAGCGCGCTCGCTGCGTGTACCTCAACCGGCTGGGGGCATTGTGCCAGCAAAAAGGGCTGCGTTTTTATCTGCAGGCGAAGGAGTTTAACTTCCCGACCGACCTACTGCTGGCGCATCCCCACCTGTTTGATCCGGCGCAGGGCGTCCGCTTTGACGTGGATTTCTGGTGCGGCTACCTTGCCGCCAAAGTGTCGCTGATCTGCCAGCGCATTCCGGCGCTGAGCGGGCTGTTGATCGCCATTTCCAACACCGACGGCCTGCTGCCCATTTCGCGCCCGAACTGGGAGCTGTCCCCCGCCGATGCGATGAGTTTCTCCCCCCGGGATGAACGCAGCCTGACCCTCTACAGCCGCTGCTTTAACGCCCTGGCCCGCGCCATGCAAAACGAGAATAAGCATCTGGTGCTGCGCGTATTCCCGGCCGGGAATCACGATCTGGGCAACGTGCTGGAGGCTATTCGCCCGCTGCCTGAAAGCGTCAGCGTCTCTATCAAGCTAACCCCGGAGCGCTTCTGGCCCTCGTTCCCGAACAACCCGGCGCTGCTGGCGGTGCAGGAGCGTGAGGTATGGGCCGATATTGATCTGGTGGGCGAAGAGGTGGGCTGGGGGATTTTCCCGTTCCCGCGCATTGATGAGCTGCAGGGGCGTCTGCTGTGGTGTCGCAGTAATCCGGCGATCCGCGGGGCGGTGTGTAAAACCAGCTGGGAAGGCGTCGATAACCACTGGATCATGGGCACCCTCAGCGAGTGCAATTTACTGGCCTGCAGCCGCATGCTGGCAAGCGAGGATCGGCATCTTTCCCGGACGCAGCTGCTGATGTACTGGCTGGACGAATGCTACGGCTGGCACCCCGAGCCAGAGGTCTTTGCCCGGTTCAGCGCGCTGCTGGAGCAGGCCGGGCAGGTGCTGTACAGCGCGATCTACGTGCGCGATCACGTGTTCCATCGCCACAGCCAGGTGCCGGAAAGCTACGGCCAGGCGGTGTGGAGCCTCTACGGCCAGCTGAACCGCACCCACTGGCTCCCCGGTTCGGAGCGCGATATTTTCTTCAACGCCAGCGATGTCGACACCTCTGCCGCCTGCCTGTCGCGCATTGCGAAAGAGAAAGACGACGCCCGCGAGGCCTCCTCGGCGCTGCGCGAGCAGGCGCTGGCGTTTGCCCGCACCGCCGACTTCCCCCATGCCCTTCACCGTCGCTGGCTCGAGGAGTGGCAGGGCTTTGCCCTGTACTGCCATCTGTTCCTGCACGCGCAGAAAGCGTTTTTCACCCTGCGTTTTGCCCGCGAGGTGGAGAACAGCTGGAGCATGCGCGAGATTTGCCAGATCAACATTCAGGAGCTGTATCGCAGCGCCGCCGAGATGGAAGACTACTGCGAGAAGCATGTGGATGCCTCGCCCGGCCTGCATGTTTTGTTCGATCCCACGCGCGTTCGCGCCCTGGCGGACAGCCTGAGCGATGAGCTGAAAACCCTGAAAGGCTAATCCCGACCCGATGGACAATATAGCGTGATGCAGATCACGCTATTTTTTTGGCTGCAGATCGCGAGGTGATCTGTATCACATCCTCACGCATCCCTTCCGGGCGCAATGTGATGCCCGTCACGCCGCGTCGCGCCTGCGCTGACGGTTTGTGAGTCGCCGGGCAAATCCTGCCAATCCCTAATAATGGCTGCTCGCCACATCTATCAAACCCGCTGATGATATCGCCGCAATGTATTAGTTCCACGCAAGAAGAGGGCACTATGGACTGGCAGTTATCACAGGGCGACGCGCTGACGCGCTTTCTGTTTTCAGCGGCAAAAGCGGAGCGGTTTGCCGAGTTCTATACCGGCGAAGCAACGGATCCGGCGATCGATTACCACTTTCGCAACGGCGCGGGACCCAAAGACGCGTCGTTCTGCCGGCGGGTGTTTCGCGAAACCCACGCCCGGCGCACGGTTGATCCTCTTCAGGCTTTGCCCTGCCATGAAGTCACTTTCACCGGCGAAAGCGATACCGTTTCGTTCTCTGACTTTCGCCACGTCGCCTACCACGTTCAGCGCTGGCTGACGGTCGATCTTTTTGCGCCTGCCACCGGCGAGTTCCGCTTTCGTCTTGCCACCTGCGGCGGGGTGCGGATCTGGCATCAGGGCCAACAGGTGGTCTGTTTTACGCCGTTTACCCGCAATCAGATGCAGCCGATCGAGGTCACACTGCCGCTTACTGCCGGGCAAAACCGCCTGCTGATCCATCTTGATGAGCTGTTCGAACGTGACACTATTTTTGCCCTGCAGATGGTTTATCTGGATACGCCCGCGCTGGGCGTCGCCTTGCCGAATATCGATGGCAAGGCGGTCAATGCCCTGAACCAGTTTGCGGGCGGTCTGCGCCCGGAACTGGCTGCGTTCAACCATACCGTGCGGGTGCACTGCAAAGAACCTGCGCCAGATGGCCTGGTCTGCGGCGGCGAACTGCACGGGATGGGCAACGATAACTTTACGCCTCTGACGCTCGATTTTGGCTCGGTGGCGGCAGGCGCAACGGCGCTGTCGCTGCCGTTACCGCTGGAAACGGGCGAGGCGCACTACCAGCTGCGCCTGACGCTGACCCGGGACGGGGTGACCTTAACCCGCTACCTGGGCGTAAACGTGATGCCGGATACGCCCGTTAAGGCCAGCGCCGATACCCTGGCCGGGCGCAAGCAGGAAGCGCTGCGCTATACCGCTCAACACGGCATGGATCGCACCGGTCGCCTGCTGGCGATGCTGCACCTGGGCGAGGTTGGCCCGGAGAGCGAGCGCTTACTGCAAAGCACCCTGAAGCGCATCAGCGCCCGGGAAGACTGCGCTGATTTTTCGCTGGTGCCGCTGCTGTGGATCTGGCGCTATCACCAGGGAGAACATTTCCCGCCGACCCTGTGGCGGCGGGTGAAATCGACCCTGCTGGGCTATCGCTACTGGCTGGACGAGCCGGGCTGCGACGTGATGTGGTTCTGGAGTGAAAACCACGCCCTGTGCTTCCACACCGCCCAGTACCTGGCCGGGCAGTTTTTCCCGGACGAACGTTTTATCGCCTCCGGGCGCAGCGGGCGCGAGCAGCAGCAGATCGCCCACGCGCGCCTGATGCAGTGGTTCGACGCCATCGAAGTCCACGGCTTTGTCGAGTGGAACTCCGCGCCCTATTACCCGGTAGATTACATTGGCCTGTTTGCCCTGTATCAGATGGCGGAACACGCGGCGATCCGCGAGCGGGCACGCGGGCTGATCGACCGCCTGATGCAGCAAAGCGCGCTGCACTATCAGCACGGCGTGGCGGCGGGCACCATGGGCCGGGTGTATGAAAAAGAGCTGCTGGCCGGCAGTCTGACCGAGCTGTCTGCCTACGGGGCCGTGGCCTGGGGCCAGGGCGGCTATAACCGTAAATGCGCGTCGCTGCCGCTGTTTTGCGCCAGCGATTACGTCCCGCCTGCACAGGCGGCGCAGTCTGCGCAGCTGACCTACGGGGCGCTGTCGGCCTGGTATCGCTGCGGCGGCGGCAACATCGTGGTGTGGAAAGCGCCAGGGGTGAGTTTGTCCTCCTGCGTCGATCACCACACCGGCGAATCTGGCCATCAACAGCACCTGGTCGATCTGCAGTTTGCCTCGCGTTTCGACGCCAAAATCTGGATTAATCACCCTGGCGAAGCCGAGCCGGGCGGAGAAAAACGCCCCTCATTCTGGGCCGGGAACGCGGTGATGCCCCGCGTGGTGCAGGCGGACCATCGCGCCATGCTGTTATGGGATATCGCGGGCGAGGATTGCCTGCCGTGGACCCATGTTCATCTACCCAATGAAGCGTTCGACTGCGTCATCACCCTGGAAACCGGGCGGATTGTGCGCGCCGGTCAGGCCTTCGCGGCGGTGCTCTGTACCGCGCCGCTGCAGGCCATCACCGAAGGGTTAACCGCCGGGAGCGAATGCCGGGCGATGGGGCGCCAGGTGGCGTGGTATCTCGACGCCGGACAGGGTGACAACGCGGACTTTGCCGCCTTCTGCACCCGTATCGCGGGGCTGCAGTTCCAGCTTGATGCGGCGCAGCAGAAGGCCTGGGTAAGCGATGCTACGTCGGGCGAGGTGATGACCATCGATATGGCCGGGACACACCACCCGTTCCCGGCGCTGGAAACGAGCGAGCTGTGGGTGGAACACACAGGAGTGAAAGGATGATCAAGGACGACACCATGGCCACGCTGGATCGCGTGGTGCGCGGCTTTTGCCGCCTGAAGAACCTGAACGAGGTCGGCACAGGCGACGGGTTTGCGATCCATTTCGAAGAGTGGGAGTGGGAGGTTGGCGTCGGGCTGTACGGCTTCTGGCGTTATGCACAGTTTTGCGAGGATGCGGCCCTGCAGCGGTCGATCCTCGCATGGTATGAGCAGCAGATCGCTAAAGGGCTGCCGGCGATTCAGATCAACACCACCGCGCCGATGATCGCCCTGGCGCTGGTGGCCGGGCACCATCAGCGCCCGGATCTGCTGGCGACGGTCAACGATTGGGCCGACGCACTGCTGCGCGATCTGCCCCGCACCGAAGAGGGCGGGTTTCAGCACGTGGTGAAAGAGCAGCCCAACACCGGCCAGCTGTGGGATGACACCCTGTTTATGACCTGCCTGTTCCTCGGGGTGGCGGGGATTGTGCTTAAGCGCCGCGATCTGATTGATGAGGCGGGGTATCAGTTTCTGCTGCATACCCGCTACTTAAGCGACCCGGCCAGCGGGCTTTGGTATCACGGTTGGACGTTCGTGGATAAGCACCACTTTGCGGGCGCGTTTTGGGCGCGCGGCAATGCGTGGGTCACGGTCGCTATCCCAGAATTTATTGAACTGATGGGTGAACACCTGGATGCGGGGATCCGCCGCTATCTGGCGCAGGTGGTTGCCCGTCAGGTTCGTACCCTGTGCGCGTGCCAGGCCGACAACGGCATGTGGCACACCGTGCTCGACGATCCGCTCTCGCCGCAGGAGTCATCTGCCACGGCGGGGATCGCCTGGGGCATGCTGCGCGGCGTGCGGATGGGCATTCTTGATGACGCCGTGGCCGTGCATGCGCTGCGGGCGTTTGACGCTGTGCTGGCGCGGATCGACGACGGGGGCATTGTCCTTGAAGCGTCGCGCGGCACCATGCTGGGCTGGGATATTCAGTATTACTGCGATATCGCCATGGCCCCGGTTCCTTACGCTCAGGCGTTAACCATGCTGCTCCTGCTGGAGGTGGAGCAGGGTAACTGGCTGGGCACCACGCGGTGAAGTGATCCTTTCTGAACGATGATAGCTGGAGATAATAATAAGTGAAAAAACTCAACCTCATGGGCGCCTTCCAGACGTTTGGCGGTGCGATGGCGGTGCCGATAGCCTTCCTGCCGTTTACCGGTTTGCTGTTGGCCATCACCAATATTCTGACCATGCCGGAGATCATGGGATCGCTGGCCAGTCCGGAGTCTAACTTTTACAAGGTGATGACCATCCTGAAGTCCGGCGGCTGGACCATATTCCGCAACTTCCCGCTGCTGTTCTGCATGGCATTACCGATCGGACTGGCGCGATCGGCCCAGGCGCGTGCGGCGCTGGTGGCCTTTTTTGCCTACATGGCCTTTAACTATTTTACCAGCAGCATTCTGACCTTCTGGGGGCCGGATTTCGGCGTCGACTTTAGCCAGGAGATTGGCAAAGAGAGCGGCCTGACGATGATCGGCGGCATCAAAACGCTGGATACCAGCATCGTCTTTTCTCTGCTGGTGGGCGGCATCGTCACCTGGATCCATAACCGCTTCTTTGAGAAGAAACTGCACGACTACCTGTCCATCTTCCAGGGGATGGCGCTGGTGTTTATCATCGCCTTCTTCCTGATGCTGCCGCTGGCGTGGCTGACCTGCCTGCTGTGGCCGAAGGTGCAGCTGGGCATCAACGCCATGCAGACGTTCTACATTGGCGCGGGCGTGCCGGGGATGGGGATTTTTACCTTTATTAACCACTTCCTGGTGCCGACGGGTCTGCACCGCTTCGTCTACTTCCCGTTCTATTTTGGCCCGGCGGTGGTGGATGGCGGGTTGTACACTTACTGGATTGAGCACGTGGCGCAGTTTGCCGCTTCACCGATTCCGCTGAAAGAGCAGTTCCCGGCGGGGGGCTACAGCCTGGAAGGCAACATCTGCGTGTTCTGTTCCATCGGCGCGGGGCTGGCGATGTACTCCACCGCGCACAAAGATCAGAAGCGTAAAGTGGCGGCGCTGATTTTCCCGGCGATCATCACTGCGGTGACCGTGGGGATCACCGAGCCTATCGAGTTTACCTATCTGTTTATTTCACCGCTGCTGTTTGCCCTGAACGCGCTGGTAGGGGCCGTACTTTGTATGGTGCTGTATATGGCGGGCGTGGTCGGCTTTATGGGTGGTGGTCTGAACGACATGATCCTCTTTAACTGGGTGTTCTACGCCCAGAACCACGCCAACCTGATCTGGATCCACATTGCGATCGGGTTGAGCTTTGCGGCGATCAACTTCTTTGTCTTCCGCTTCGTGATCCTGCGCTACAACATCATGACGCCGGGGCGTAACCCGGATGAAGACGAAGTCCGTCTGTACTCGAAGCAGGATTACCGCGATAAAAAAGCGGCGGGCGTCCAGCCGGATCGGGAGAAAGCGATCGCCATTCTGCACTGCGTGGGCGGTGCGGATAACGTGGATGTGATCAGCAACTGCCAGACCCGTCTGCGGCTGGTGGTCAACGATCCGTCCCGGGTGCTGGATGACAAGGCGCTGAAAGCCGCCGGTGCGCTGGGGACCATCCGTAGCGGTAATAACCTGCAGATTGTGATTGGTCTGTCGGTGACGGTGGTTAAGGAATTCTTCGAAGCCGAGGTGATTCGCGAGCGGGAAAGCGGGCACGATGCCCCTGAACCGCAACCCGCGGGATAACGAAAACGGGGCGTGATGCCCCGTTTTTTTATGCCTGCAGCAAGGTCGGGAGCTGCGACAGCAGGAACAGAATCAACCCGATGGTGCCCCCCACCAGCGTGCCGTTGACGCGGATAAACTGCAGGTCCTTGCCGATGTTCAGCTCAATTTGCTGCGACATATCCTTCGCATCCCAGCCTTTTACCGTGTCGCTGATATGGCGGGTGAGAAAGCCGGCAAACTCCGGTGCCACGCGGTGCGCGGCCTGCTCCAGATGTTCGTTGAAAGAGGCGCGCAGGTTGGCGTCGGCAACCAGCGTCTCGCCAAACCACAGCCCGGCATTCGCCAGGCGCTGTTTCACCCGCGAGTCGTCGCTCTGCATATCCGTCTTTAACCACTGGCGCAGATCGGTCCACATCTCGCCCAGATAGCGGTTAAAGGCCTCGTCATTTTTCAGGTAGTGTTTGATGTTTTCCGCTTTTTCGGCGGTCTGCGGATCGTTTTTCAGGTTGTCGATAAACTTCATCACCGCGCGATCGAACGCCTGACGGATCTGGTGGGTGCGGTCGTGGCTGATGTCATCCAGCAGGGTGTTCACCGCATTCGACACCATTTCGGCGCTCTGATCCCCCAGCCACTCGGTGGGCAGGATTTTTGATTTGTTCGGGTGCTCGGTCTTCAGCCAGTGGACGATCTGCGCAGCGATAAAATCCCGGGTGCTGTCGCGCTGGATCAGGGTGATCAGCCGGTTGATAATGGCATCCAGCAGCACCTGATGACGGTTATTTTTGGTCATGCTCTCCAGCATCACCGCACTGGTTTGACTGAGATCGACCTTATCGATCGCCTTATGCACCGCGCGCTTGAGCATCTGCTGAATGCGCCCGTCGTCGGTAAGTTCCAGAAACCCGCTCATCACCTGAATCAGATGCTGCCCGACGCGCTGGGCGTTTTCCGGCTGGCTAAACCAGGTCCCGATCATCTGCGCCGGTTCGTGGCGGCGGATTAAGGTCACCAGCGACTGGGTATCGAGAAACTTCTCCTGCACGAACTGGCCGAGATTGTCGCCAATCCGGTCCTTATTACGCGGGATAATCGCCGTATGGCGGGAGATAAACGGGATCGGCACCCGGCGAAACAGCGCGACCACGGCAAACCAGTCCGCCAGCGCACCCACCATCGCCGCCTCGGCAATGGCCTTCACCCCGCGCACCCAGAAGGTTTGCGGCAAAAAGAGGGTAACGATAAAGGTCGCAACGGCAATCAGCAGTAACGACAGCGCCAGGAGCTTGGCGCGTTTGAGTTCAGCGAGTTTTTCCATAGGGTTAAGGATAGAGGGAGGTGTGGGGGAAAAGCAAAAATAAGGTTTGGGTGTCATCGAGAGGGGGATTTTTCCTGAAGCCGCATTCCATTTTTGATTGAAATTACAGCGGGTAGCGTGTGTATTGCACTGCATTTGTATATGCTTTTTTGTATATACAATCCAGGGAGGCTGCACTATGCTAACGGAGTTTGAATGGGATTCTCACAAGGCCAAAAGTAACCTGCAGAAGCACGGGGTTCGCTTTGAGGATGCGGTGTTAATTTTTGATGATCCTCATCATTTATCCCTGCAGGAACGATACGAAAACGGCGAGTTTCGCTGGCACAGTATTGGACTTGTGTACGGCGTAGCGGTGATTCTGGTTGCACACACGATTCGTTTTGAAAGTGGCTATGAAGTCATCCGGATTATCAGCGCACGTAAGGCAGACCGAAAAGAGAGGATTCGTTATGAGCATGGTTAAACATAAACGTGGCGACGCACCCGTTATCAGCGCCAAACGTGAGGCGGAACTCAAGGCGCTGGCAAATAAGCCGGATGAGGAAATCGACTATAGCGATATCCCCGCGACGGCGGATGAAACCTGGTCCGAGGCGGTGCGCGGTAAATTTTATCGCCCTTTAAAAACGCAGGCCTCAGTGCGTATTGATGCCGACGTTATGGAGTGGCTGAAAAGAGCGGGAAAAGGTTATCAGACCCGGCTTAATGCCATCCTGCGCGAAGCGATGCTGCGCGATCAAAACAAGAATTAATCCCCGGTGGCGCTGCGCTTACCGGGGCTACGAAGGCAATCCGTAGGCCTGATAAGCGCAGCGCCATCAGGCGTTTCCCCCGCAGTCAAAGTGACGCCAAAAATCGCCACACGATCCAGCCGCCAAACGCCAGCAGCACCGCGCCTGCCGCGCGTTCGATTTTCCACACGCTGTGTCGCAAGCGCTGTTGTACCGCGGGCAAGGCAATACACGACACCACCGCCAGATCCCATATCAGCACCACGGTCACCATCCAAATCCCACTTACCGACTGCTGCAGGAGCGTGACGTCCGGGCCGAGCAGGGCGGTCATCAGCGCCAGATAGAACAGGGCGTTTTTCGGATTTAAGACTGCCGAACCGAGGCCGAGCAGGAACTGTCTGCGCCACGAGGGGCAGGCAGCGTCTGCGCGATCAATGGCGAGCGTAGTGGGCCGACTTTGCGCCAGCTGCCAGCCAATCCACAGCAGATAAAGCGCGCCCAGCAGCTCAATCACGCTAAAAAGCAGCGTGAAAGAACGCAGTACATTAGCGCCAATAATCACCAGCAGGATATACAGCCCATTGCCTGCCGCGATACCGACGCACAACCCGGCGCTGCCGCGCAGGCGGTGACGCGCGGCAAAGCCCATCAGTAAAAAGAAATCCGGTCCGGGGCTGAGAAGCGCAACAAAATGCGCCAGGGCCAGCGCGAGAAAAGCGGAAGGGAATAACAGTTCCATAGCGACCTCAGATTCAAAACGGAGGCCAGAGTACGGCGATGCGGAACCTATTTATTGTCAGATATTGACCTGCCCGTCGCGTACTGGCGCGGCGTGGCGGCGGTATAACTGACAAAGGTTTTATGGAAATGGCTTTGATCGGCAAATCCGCTCTGGTAGCCCACGTCTGCAATATCATCCCCGGCGCGCAGTCGCGCTTTGGCGAATTCTATTCGCGAGATGGCCAGAAACGTGCCCGGCGTCAGGCCAGTATCCTGCTTAAAGGTTCTGATTAAGGTCTCTTTGCGCAGCGAAAAGCGTTGGGCGAGTGCGTCCAGCGAGGGGGGCGCGAGCAGGCTGTGGCGTAAAGCGTCCTGTAGCGCAAGGCTGGTGGGGCGCAGGGTGTCGGCTGGCGCGGGCCGGTCGGTAAGTGCCGATAACAGATGCTCAATGGCCGACGCCGACAGCGTCTCTACCGCAGACAGGTACTTACTGAACAGCGCCGGGCTGCGGATCACCTGCAGGGTGGGCTGCAGGTCGGTTTCGATCCACAGCATATGGTAGCTGCGCGGTTGCCCGGCGATGGGGTTGCAGCTGTGGGGCGCATCCGCCGGGATCACAATCAAATCGCCGGGATGCAGGATAAACGGCTCGCCGTTACAGGTGCAGCAGGTTTGCCCTTCGAGGATCGCGCCAATGGAAAGCTGCGCGTGGCTGTGGCGCTTATAGGCCTGGGTGCTTTGCCATGTGCTGCGCAGCTCAACGCCAGGTTTGCGGAGGAAGGTCTGATTGACGTTGCGCGTCTGGGTCATGGTGGCTACCTGTGCGGGGGGACAGGTGCTTATAGCATGGGGTGGCGGAAAAGTCTGATAGTGAGGCTCACTACAGCCTGTATACCCAACTTTACCTTCAAACCCGGCCATGTTGACTACCCTTAATAGCCTGTGTAGTCAAAAAGGAGGCAATAATGGCCTATCAGACAGTGAATCCTGCTAACAACAAACTCATCAAAGAATACGCTTCTCATACTGATGCCGATGTCGAGGCGGCGCTGAAAACGGCCGATGCGCTTTACCACTCCGAGTGGGCGAAAGGCAGCATCGACAAACGGCTGCCGGTGCTGCATAAGCTGGCGGACCTGATTGACTCCCGCAGCGAAGAGCTGGCGAAAATTGCCAGCGTGGAGATGGGCAAGCTCATCGAGCAGAGCCGTGCCGAAGTGAAACTCTGCGCGCAGATCGCCCGCTACTATGCCGATAACGCCAAACAACACCTTGCCCCGGTGAAATACCCGTCCGAACTCGGCGAAGCCTGGGTCGAACATCACCCCATCGGCGTGGTGATGGCGGTTGAACCGTGGAACTTCCCGTATTATCAGCTAATGCGCGTGCTGGCCCCGAACCTGGCGGCAGGTAATCCGGTTCTGGCTAAACATGCCAGCATCGTGCCGCATTGTGCTGAGACCTTCGCCCATCTGGTGCGCGAAGCCGGTGCCCCGGAAGGTGCCTGGACTAACCTGTTTATCTCTTCAGATCAGGTGGCGAAGATCATTGCTGACGATCGTGTGCAGGGCGCGGCCCTGACCGGATCGGAGAAAGCCGGTAGCGTGGTGGCCGCACAGGCCGCGAAGCACCTCAAAAAATCGACCCTCGAACTGGGCGGTAATGACGTGTTCGTGGTGCTGGACGATGCGGATCTGGAGAAGGCGGTCAAAATCGGCGTCAACGCGCGACTGGCCAATGCCGGACAGGTTTGTACCGCCGCCAAACGCTTTATCGTGCATGAAAAAGTGGCCGAGCAGTTCCTGACGAAATACACCGAGGCCTTTAAACAGGTGAAGATCGGCGATCCGCTGGACGCGAGCACCACCCTGGGGCCGCTGTCATCCAAAGACGCGCGGGAGACCCTGACCAAACAGGTTAACGAGGCGGTGAAAAACGGGGCGACGCTGCATTACGGCGGCAAGCCGGTCGCAGGTGAGGGCAGCTTCTTTGAGCCGACGATCCTGACCCACATTTCCCGTGATAACCCGGCGTATTTCGAAGAGTTCTTCGGTCCGGTGGCGCAGATCTACGTGGTGAAAAACGATGACGAGGCGGTGAAGCTTGCCAACGACTCGCATTACGGCCTGGGCGGGGCGGTGTTCAGTAAAGACATTGAACGCGCCAAAAAGATGGCCTCGAAAATCGAAACCGGAATGGTGTGGATTAACTGGCTAACCGATACCGCAGCCGAACTGCCGTTCGGCGGGGTTAAGCGCTCCGGCTACGGGCGCGAGCTGTCGGACCTGGGGATCAAAGAGTTTGTGAACCAGAAGCTGGTGGTGATCCGCCGCTGATCGTGCCGCCTGATGCCCTAACCCTCACCCTCACCCTAACCCTCTCCCACTGGGAGAGGGAACTGTTCGCAGCACCAAGTAAGTGATACCAATAATTGTCATTTAAAGGTAATTATGTGTCATTAATTGGTTAACGCCCTCACAGTTCGCAGAGAAATTATCCGTACTTTCTGGCTAAGCATGGGTCCATTGCTAGTATGAAATCGCTAATCATACACCTGCAAGAGGATACAATGATAAACAGAAATCGTATGATCGTGAACTGCATTGCTGTTTCCCTGGCCTGTAGCTGGACCCTGTCTGCGAGCGCAGAAACGGCCCCCACTGAAGTCAAAATCATACGCGACGAATACGGCATGCCGCATATCTATGCCGATGACACGTACCGCCTGTTTTATGGCTATGGCTACGTGGTGGCGCAAGATCGCCTGTTCCAGATGGAGATGGCGCGCCGCAGCACCCAGGGGACGGTCGCGGAAGTACTGGGCCAGACCTTTGTTAAATTTGATAAGGATATTCGGCAAAACTTCTGGCCGGCGTCGATTCGCGCGCAAATCGATGCGCTCGGTGAGGATGATAAAGCCATTCTGCAGGGCTACGCCGATGGGATGAATGCCTGGATCGACCGGGTGAACAGCGACCCCGGCAAGCTGCTGCCTAAACAGTTCACCACCTTCGGCTTTACGCCAAAAAAATGGGACCCGTTTGATGTGGCGATGGTGTTTGTTGGCACCATGGCGAACCGTTTTTCCGACGCGACCAGCGAAATCGACAACCTGGCGCTGCTGACCGCACTAAAAGATCGGTACGGTGAAAAAGGAATGGCGGTATTTAACCAGCTGAAGTGGCTGGTAAACCCGGCTGCGCCGACCACCATCGCCCCGCAGGAGAGTCAGTATCCGCTTAAGTTCGATCTCAACACCACGCAAACTGCCGCCCTGTTACCGCGTTACGATAAATCCCCGCCAATGCTGGATCGACCGGCGAAGGGCGACGACGGCGGCTTACTGGCATTAACCACAGCGAAAAACCGCGAGACGATCATGGCCCAGTTTGCTCACGGCGGGGCAAATGGTCTGGCGGGCTACCCGACCACCAGCAATATGTGGGTGCTGGGCAAGGGCAAAACGCAGGACGCGAAAGCCGTTATGGTCAATGGCCCGCAGTTCGGCTGGTATGCCCCGGCCTATACCTACGGCATTGGGTTGCATGGTGCGGGCTACGATGTCACGGGCAATACGCCGTTCGCCTATCCGGGGCTGGTATTCGGCCACAATGGCACCATTTCATGGGGAGCTACCGCCGGTTTTGGCGATGATGTCGACATTTTCGCAGAGCAAATCTCGGATAAAAAGCCCGGCCAGTACCTGCATAACGGTGAGTGGAAAAACATGCTTAGCCGCGAAGAGCGCATCGTCGTCAAAGACGGGCAGCCGGAGACCTTTACCGTTTACCGTACCGTGCATGGCAACGTCATTAACATCGACCCGAAAACGCAGACGGCCTATGCCAAAGCGCGTGCCTGGGATGGCAAAGAGGTGGCGTCCCTGCTGGCCTGGACCCATCAGATGAAGGCCAAAAACTGGCCGGAGTGGACGCAGCAGGCGGCGAAGCAGGCTCTGACTATCAACTGGTATTACGCGGATATCGACGGCAATATTGGCTATGTGCATGGCGGCGCTTACCCGCAGCGCCAGCCCGGGCACGATCCGCGTCTGCCCGTGCCGGGCACCGGGAAATGGGACTGGCAGGGTTTACTGCCGTTTGATCTGAATCCGAAGGTCTATAACCCAACATCGGGCTATATCGCCAACTGGAACAACTCTCCTCAGCAGGGATATCCGGCCTCGGATCTGTTTGCCTTCTTATGGGGCAGTGCGGATCGCGTCACCGAGATCGACCAGCTTATCGAGAAACAACCGACCTTCACCTATGAACAGGCCTGGGATCTGATCAAGCACACCAGCCGTCAGGATCTGACCCGTCGACTGTTTTTACCTGCGATGCAAAACGCTACCGCCGGGCTGCCTGCCACGGATCCGCGCCAGCAGCTGGTGAAGCTGTTAAGCGACTGGGATGGGGTGAATCACCTCAATGAGGACGGTAAAACGCTGCAACAGCCGGGCTCGGCGATTTTAAACGCCTGGCTCAGTAGCATGCTGAAAAAGACCGTCGCGGCGGCGGTGCCGGAGCCGTTTAATCAGTGGTATAGCGCCAGCGGCTACGAAACCACTCAGGACGGGCCAACCGGTTCGCTGAATATCAGCGTGGGGGCGAAAGTGCTGTATGAAGCCTTGCAGGGGGATAAATCCGCCATCCCGCAGACGGTGGATCTGTTCGGCGGCAAGCCGCAGCAGGAGGTGATCCTTGCCGCTCTGCAGGACGCCTGGCAGACCCTGTCGAAGCAGTACGGCAACGATATCGCGCAATGGAAAACCCCGGCGATGGCGCTGACCTTCCGGGCAAACAACTTCTTTGGCGTGCCGCAGGCGGCACCGGAAGAGGCCGTCCATCAGGCGGAATACCAGAACCGCGGCACGGAAAACGACATGATTGTCTTCGCGCCAACATCACAGAAAGCGCCCGTCCTGGCGTGGGATGTGATGGCGCCCGGACAGAGCGGTTTTATCGCCCCGGACGGTACGCCGGATAAGCACTATCACGATCAGCTGAAACTGTATGAATCCTTTGGCCGCAAGGCGTTGTGGTTAACCCCACAGGAGGTGGCGGCGCATCAGGAGTCGCAGGAGATTTTGCAGGTGCAGCGGTAAGAACCTGCCATTCCCCGGTGGCGCTGCGCTTACCGGGGCTACATGACTAAGTGGCTTTGTAGGCCTGATCAGCGCAGCGCCATCAGGCTTTACGCAACCCCGCAAACCCCGCCCTGATCTCGTCTTCGGGCAGCTCAATACCGATAAACACCATCACGCTGTGCGGCGTTTCGTCGCCCCACGGGCGATCCCAGTCGGCGCTGTACAGGCGCTGCACGCCCTGGAACAGCAGGCGGTTCGGCTCGCCGTCGATCCACAGCATGCCTTTGTAGCGCAGCAGTTTGTCGGCAAACGACAGCAGCAGGTTCTCCATCACTCGCGACACGTCGCTGATGTCCACCGGATAATCCAGCTCGACCACAATCGACGAGACGTCGTTTTGCTTGTCGGCCATAAAGTGGAAGCGCGGTTTAGACGTGACGTTCTCTTCCAGCATAAAACCGTTGGTGTTGAACAGCTGCGCCAGGTCGATAGCGCCATGAGTGACGGTGTAAATCGGCGCGCGGGCGTTGATCCGCGTCAGGCGCTCGCGCAGCTTTTCGCTGTCGCCCGCCACGTCGGTTTTGGTCAGCAGGATGCGGTCGGCGTAGCCCACCTGCGACTGGGCGATGGTGAACTGGTTCATCTGCTCGTCGGCGTGTACCGCGTCAACCAGGGCGATGACGCCGTCCAGCAGGTAGCGTTGGCAGAGGATTTCGTGGGAGAAAAAGGTCTGAATAATCGGACCGGGGTCGGCCATGCCGGTGCATTCGATCACCAGGCGGTCGAATTCAATGTCCCCACGATCGCGGCTGTCGAGCAGGTCGAGCAGGGCGTCTTCCAGCTCGCTGGAGCGGGTACAGCAGATGCAGCCGTTGGTCAGGGTTTTGATCTGGGTGGCGCGATCGCCAATCAGCTGGTCATCAACGGATACTTCACCGAATTCGTTCTCGATGACGGCGATTTTAAAGCCGTGCTGTTCGTTGAGGATATGGCGCAGCAGGGTGGTTTTGCCCGCGCCAAGAAAACCGGTAAGTAGGGTAACTGCAATCGGTGTCATGGTGTCTCCTTTAGCAGCAGCGCACGCCGCCTTCGCCACTTCCGCCGTAGCGCGCTTCCTGGCGCTCGCGGAAGAATTCGCTGTAGGTCATGTACGGCTTGTCCGGATGGTTGGCCTTCATATGTTCAACGTAGTTGTCATAGTCCGGAATACCAATCAGCATTTTCGCCGCCTGACCGAGGTATTTTTTTGCTTCGCCTAAGTTACCAAACATTGTGCTTTCCAGATAGAAAAAGCCCGGTGGCGCTACGCTTACCGGGCCTACAAGCCCTCTCCCAATGGGAGAGGGGGAAGTGGCAGAGATTAATGGTGTGAAGAGGTCTTCACGCCGCCTTCCGGTATCGGAACGTAAGGTGTTTCGTTATCGGTACGACCGTCGGCGTTACGCACGTTGATCCAGGTTTTGACCCCGTAGTAGATGATGCTGTACACCACCACCAGGAACAGGATGCTTAACGCGGCGTTGGTGTAGTTGTTCACCACGATATGGTTCATGTTGGCAATCTGCTGCGCGGTCAGTTCACCGGTATTTGCAGCAATCTTCTCTTTGTACTGGCTGGCCATATAGAAGAAGCCTTCCAGCTGCGGGTTGGTGCTGAACAGCTTCAGACCCAACGCCCAGGTGGTGCAGAGCAGCAGCCACAGAGCAGGCACCACGGTCACCCAGATGTACTTCGTGCGCTTCATTTTAATCAGCACGACGGTGCCGAGCACCAGCGCCACAGCCGCCAGCATCTGGTTAGATATACCGAACAGCGGCCACAGGCTCTTCACGCCGCCCAGCGGGTCAACAACGCCTTGATACAGCAGGTAGCCCCACAGTCCGACGCAGCCCGCGGTACCCATAATACCGGCCACCAGCGAATCGGTTTTTTTCAGGAACGGTACGAAGTTACCCAGCAGATCCTGCAGCATAAAGCGGCCTGCACGGGTACCGGCATCCAGCGCGGTGAGGATGAACAGCGCTTCAAACAGGATCCCGAAGTGATACCAGAAGCCCATGTCGGCCATCGGCAGCACTTTGTGGAACACGTGGGCGATACCTACCGCGAGGGTCGGTGCGCCGCCGGCACGGTTCAGAACCGACGGTTCGCCGATGTCTTTGGCGGTCTGCATGATCTGTTCAGGCGAGATCACAAAGCCCCAGGAGCTGACGGTCGCCGCCGCATGGGCGCTGACGTCTTTCAGCTGCGCCATGATCATCGCCGCGTTGTCGCCACCCATCTCATGCAGGTTCGGCATGGTAATGCCCAGGCCTGCTGGCGGGGTGTTCATTGCGAAGTACAGACCTGGCTCAATGATGGACGCCGCCACCAGCGCCATGATCGCCACGAACGATTCCATCAGCATTGCGCCATAACCAATGAAGCGCGCGTCGGTTTCGTTGGCCATCAGCTTCGGCGTGGTGCCGGAGGCAATCAGCGCATGGAAGCCAGACACCGCACCACAGGCGATGGTGATGAACAGGAACGGGAACATCGCGCCTTTCCACAGCGGACCGGTGCCGTCAATGTACTGCGTTACCGCAGGCATTTTCAGTTCCGGGTTGATGATCACGATGCCGATCGCCAGACCGACGATCACGCCGATTTTCAGGAAGGTCGCCAGGTAATCACGCGGGGCCAGAATCAGCCACACCGGCAGCAGGGCGGAGATAAAGGCATAGCCAATCAGCGCAAAGGTGATAGTGGTGTCTTTGAAGGTCAGCGCCGGGCCCCAGTACGGGTCGTGGGCGATGATGCCGCCAAAGTAAATGGAGGCCACCAGCAGCACGATGCCAATCACCGACACTTCACCCACGCGGCCAGGCCGCAGGAAGCGCATGTAGATGCCCATAAACAGCGCAATCGGCACCGTCGAGCAGACGGTAAACACGCCCCACGGACTTTCGGCCAGCGCTTTCACCACGATCAGGGCCAGCACCGCGAGGATGATTATCATGATCAGGAAGCAGCCAAACAGGGCGATGGTGCCCGGCACGCGGCCCATCTCTTCTTTGATCATCTCACCCAGAGACGCACCGTTACGGCGAGAAGAGATAAACAGCACCATAAAGTCCTGCACCGCACCCGCCAGCACCACGCCAGCAAGCAGCCACAGGGTACCCGGCAGGTAGCCCATCTGCGCCGCCAGCACCGGCCCCACCAGCGGGCCTGCTCCGGCAATCGCCGCAAAGTGGTGACCAAACAGCACGTAGCGGTTGGTGGGAACGTAGTTCAGGCCGTCATTGTTAATGACCGCCGGAGTGGAGCGCGTCGGGTCAAGCTTCATGACCTTCTGGGCGATATAGAGACTGTAGTAGCGGTACGCCACCAGATAAACCGATACGGAAGCCACGACGATCCACAGGGCACTGACGTGCTCACCGCGGCGCAGGGCCACCACCGACAGGCAGAATGCGCCAAGGATCCCGAGAAGGGCCCAGGGAGCATGTTTAAGAAGTTTTTTCATGTCCATTATAAAACCTGGTTTTTTAGCGGGTAAAAGGGTCAGGGTTCGCTGTGAGAAATGTTGATTAATGCTGAGGCGATCTTGCCAGAGTGGCGCGCGCGTAAAGGAAGGTAAATCTGTGAGAGGTTATATGGCGGGATGAACGGTCAACAGCGACGGCGAGTGGTTCAGGCTCGCCGCCAGCAGGGGGTTTTATGTGATTGAGGTCACGGTCTCAGGGGCGGGCTGCGGCTCCTGTTCGACCACGGTTTCCGGCGTTGTCACGGTGTAAGGGGTATCGAGCCAGTCGGACTTACCGTAAAACACGGCGTTGATCTGCGTGTCGTGCAGCAGGTGAGCGCGAAAACGCTTGAACAGTTTTTTATCCGGGGCGAAGTCAGCCTGCCAGAACTGGGTGAGCGGCCCCTGCCAGGTCAGCCCTTCGATGTCGTACAGCGCTTTGCCCATCACCATCAGCGGCTTGTTGTGGATCAGCGCCGACAGACCTGCGGTGCTGTTCACGGTGATCACTCCCCGGGTGTGGGTCAGCAGCGCGGGCAGATTAACATCGTGCACATAAATCACCCGCCCGGTAATACCGTATTTCTCGGTCAGGGTGTTGATTAAGGTGCCGTAATAGCGGTGACCACGATCCATCGGGTGATGCTTAAACACCAGGTGCCGCGCTTTCGGCGCATGGCGGGCAAAAGAGCGGATCACCGTTTCGATATATTCACGCACGTCTTTATACGGGCTGTGGAACAGGATCTGGCTGTCGTTATAGACCTGCAAAATAGCGAGGTAATATTCGTTATCCAGCGTGCCGGTAATATGGCGCAACATGTTGCGCTGCTGCCAGCGATACCACACCTTGCGCCGTCCGGCGCGCAGCCAGCAGCGCATCTCATACCAGGGCGAGAACGATTTATGGTGACGATAGCCGGGATAGCGATGGCGACCAAACCAGCCCGCCGCGTAATAGAGCATGGCGTGCGCAGAGCGCTTAAAGGTGCTGGGTTTCCACGCCGTTGGCGGCTTCGACTCCGGCAGCGGCTGCTCGAGATAATACTTTGCGCTAGTGGGCATCGAGGAGAATGCGTTCACGCCGCCTTTTTCGAGGGTGATATAAAACGGCCGGAAATAGCCCTCTTCAAACGCCAGGAAATTAATGGATTTGCTGCGCGCCCACTTTTTCGCTTCCATGTGCATCGGGCGACAGTCGCCAAAGCAAATCACGGTGTCGAAGGCATAGTCTTTGTGCAGTTCGCGCAGCCAGTAGGTAAAGTTTTTCACCGAGCCGGTATAGTGCAGCGCACTATTTTTATCGCTATACCAGGCATCGCCCGCATTAAAGCAGACCTGCTTGACCTCACGATGGCTATCCTGCAGCCAGGTCGCCAGACGCGAAAAACAGGGGCCCATAGGTCCTTGTAACAACAGATATCGACGGCCATTCAGTAAATGGCGGATAGCTTGTTCGTCCATTGTATTTCCCAGATCGGTTCTGTTGATGAATCACGCTAATGAGAGGTTTTATTACCGTCTTTCTTTGATAAAGCGGGAAATAGCGGCGTGGGGCTGCAGGGTCTGCGCAAGATAGCTCAGCTTGATTTGCCAGCGCTGCCAGCGGCTCGATTTTTGCGATGAGGCGGTTTTCTGCCCTGCCAGCTGGCGGATCAGCTGCTCCGGGCTCATCCACAGACCGCTTTGCCAGTCGATATACTGCGGATAGGCCACCAGCGTCATATACACCAGCGCCGCCAGCGGCAGGCTACGCTCCCGGCGTGGTGCGGGGTGGATATCTTCAGTCAGTCCCCAGCCGCTGTAGAACGGCTGGCCCCACGTAGTGACCTTCACGCCTTGCACCAGGGCTTCGAAGCCACTGAGCGAGGTCATGGTGTGCAGCTCGTCGACGTGCGGATACAGGCTGGTCAGGCCGAGATCCAGCACCTGACTGTCGACGCACTGCGCCAGGCAGGCGGCGGAAATCGCCCCGGCGCGATTGCCCGCCACTACGTCCGGATGCGGTTTAAACAGGATATGCGCCTCGGGTCTGGCTTCGCGCACCGCCCACAGCAGCTGTTCGTTGCTGCGGATCACCGGGCTGCCGGTCAGGATCGAGGCGTCGCCATCGACCTGACCCACCACCAGCACCAGCGGGCGGCCATCGTCAGGCGGCGTAAACTGCTGCGCGGTGCCGACGTTGTACTTGCTGACGCCGTGCTGCTGGAGCAGTTCCACCAGCGCCGCGCCGCGCGCCAGTACCTCATTCGTCAGCGGCTGGGCGTTGAGCTGCTGCTCGAGCAGGCTCGGCTGACGGCTGTCAAAATAGATCCCCACCGGGTCGATGGAGAGCGACGACGGGCGGCACAGGTTAGAGCCCAGCCCTCGGGATCGGATAAAACCGTCTTCTACCCGAATCGCGTTTGTCAGCTGCGGATGGCGCGCACCCCATACCAGCACCTGCTCGTCTGCCGCAAGTGTTGCAGGCGGCGTACGCACAAAGCACAGCTCGGTAGCCAGCGGGTGGCAGAAGGCGTGCATAAAGGCGCGCTTCCACAGCGAAAAACCGACCAGATACAGGCGGCGATAGCGCGGCGCGGTACGCTGCTGGCGGGCAACAATCGCCAGCACCTCTTCCACTTCGCAACGCTGGCCGAGCACCGGATCCAGATAGCGGGGATAGAGGATCAGCGCGGCGGCCACCAGCTGCGCCAGGCTGACCTGCGCCTCGCGACGCGGGCATTTTTTATGATCGTGGGTCAGCCCCCAGCCGGCATAAAATGGCATCCCGAAGCAGTGCACCGCTTTGCCCAGCAGCAGGGCTTCAAAACCCATCTGTGAAGAGACGGTATACACCGCTTCAACTTCATTCAGCAGGGCGTGGGGATGGCAGTGATCGGCGACCACTTCCACATCGTCCAGCTCCAGACGCGCCAGCACGCCGTTTTTCTTACCGAGGCGCGTGTCCGGGTGAGTGCGCAACAGCAGGCGGGCGGTGGGATGGTCGCGCCGGGCGGCGGCCACCATCGCCACAAAATCGTCTTCCGTCGCCAGCGCGCCGGGAATCGACATATCGCCCGCCACCTGGTCGATCAGCAACACGCGCGGGCGCGGGTCGTTGTGCAGGCGTGCGGCCAGCGCATCGGGCAGGCTGCTGCCAGCGGCATAGCAATTGTATTTGGTGATGCCCAGACGCAGCAGTTCTTCAATCAGCGATTCAGCACGCGCCAGCATTGCGGTGTTGCAGGGCGCGGCAATCAGCTGTTCAAGCTGACTCGGCTGGCGGGCGTCGTAATAAATACCCACCGGGTCGGCGATCAGCGAGACCGGCAGCCCCCCGCGAGCGGGATGGCCGATATAGCCGATAAACCCGTCTTCCAGCTGCCAGTAGGGCAGGCCGAGGTCGTGGGCTTTTTGTTTGATTTTATGCGTATTGGGTTTTTGGCCCCAGCCAACCAGGACATCGTCGTCGGCAAGCCGAAGGCCGGTCTTGAAAAGATGTAGCGGGCGGCCAAGCAGCGGTTCAATCTGCGCTCTTCTGCCCAGGATCCCTGTTGAACCTGTATAAAATTTCATTTTTGCTCTGTGCAGGAGAAATCGCCCCGCGTGGCTGCGGGGCGTGGAACTCAGTTGAAGTACTCTGCGTCCGCGAAGGATTTGGCAATGCTGTCTTTGGCGGAAGTGAGGATCTCGCTGTCGATTTCTGGCCATGCAATAGCAATGGTCTCGTCGTTCCAGCGGATGCCGCGGTCACTTTCCGGCGCATAGTAGTTGGTGGTTTTGTACAGGAATTCTGCGGTGTCGCTCAGGGTCATAAAGCCGTGGGCGAAGCCTTCCGGGATCCACAGCTGGCGCTTGTTTTCGCCAGACAGATGCACGCCCACCCACTGACCAAAGGTCGGGGAGTATTTACGGATATCGACCGCGACGTCGAACACTTCACCGGCCACACAGCGCACCAGTTTGCCCTGCGCATGCGGCGCCAGCTGGTAGTGCAGGCCGCGCAACACGCCTTTAGAAGACTTGGAGTGGTTGTCCTGCACGAAGGTCACGCTGCGGCCAATGGCGGTTTCAAACTGCTGGTGGTTAAAGCTTTCGAAGAAGAAACCTCGGTCATCGCCAAACACTTTTGGCTCAAAAATAAAGACGTCGGGAATTGCGGTCTGAATAACATTCATGATTACGGCCTGATTGAGAAATGGGGCGAGACGCCCCAGGTAAACGGTGACTACTTCAGCATTTTCAGCAGATATTGGCCGTAAGCATTCTTCGCCAGCGGGGCCGCTAATTTGCGCACCTGCTCGGCATCGATGAACTTCAGACGGTAGGCAATCTCTTCCGGACAGGCCACTTTCAGCCCCTGACGGGTTTCGATGGTCTGAATGAAGTTGCTGGCCTCGATCAGGCTTTCGTGGGTACCGGTATCCAGCCAGGCATAGCCGCGGCCCATCATCGCCACCGACAGATCGCCTTGCTCAAGGTAGATACGGTTAACGTCGGTGATCTCCAGCTCGCCGCGTGGCGATGGCTTCAGGCTCTTGGCAATCTCAACGACGCGATTGTCGTAGAAGTAAAGACCGGTCACCGCGTAGTTGCTCTTCGGCTCCAGCGGCTTCTCTTCCAGCGAGATGGCGGTGCCTTCGTGGTTGAACTCCACCACGCCATAGCGCTCAGGATCGTGCACGTGATAGGCAAACACGGTGGCACCCGCTGTTTTAGCAGCAGCATCGACCAGCTGTTTTTGCAGGTCGTGACCGTAGAAAATGTTATCGCCCAGTACCAGCGCACAGTCGTCTTCGCCGATGAACTCTTCACCGAGGATGAAGGCCTGCGCCAGGCCGTCCGGGCTTGGCTGCACGATGTACTGCAGGTTCAGGCCCCACTGGCTGCCGTCGCCGAGCAGTTGCTCAAAGCGCGGTGTATCCTGCGGGGTGCTGATGATTAAGATGTCGCGGATCCCCGCCAGCATCAGGGTGCTGAGCGGGTAGTAGATCATTGGCTTGTCATAAATCGGCAGCAGCTGTTTGCTGACTGCCATCGTGACAGGATACAGACGGGTGCCGGAACCACCGGCCAGGATAATACCTTTACGTTTAGTCATGATGCTTCATTCTTCTGTGTTCATTACAGGGAAGGGTGGCGTGGCCACACCTCGACGTTAGTCCATGTCGGTAAAGCAAGGCTGTCCTTGCTCATCACTTATTTCCCGAGGATCTCGGTCAGCATACGATCAACGCCAACCGTCCAGTCCGGCAGCGTCATCCCGAAGGTGCGCTGGAACTTGCTGGTATCAAGACGTGAGTTATGCGGACGTTTTGCCGGTGTCGGGAAGGCACTGGTCGGCACTGCATTCACCTGGGTCACGGCCAGCTCAACGCCGGCGTCTTTCGCGTTGGCGAACACCCGTTGAGCATAGTCGAACCAGGTGGTGGTGCCTGAGGCGATCAGGTGATAAAGGCCTGCTACCTCTGGCTTATCCTGAGCGATGCGGATCGCATGGGCGGTGCAGTCGGCCAGCAGTTCTGCACCCGTCGGGGCACCAAACTGATCGTTGATGACCGACATCTCGCTGCGCTCTTTACCAAAACGCAGCATGGTTTTGGCAAAGTTGGCGCCACGGGCGGCGTATACCCAGCTGGTGCGGAACACCAGATGACGGGAACAGAGCGCGGCGGCCTGTTCGCCTGCCAGCTTGGTTTCGCCGTACACGTTCAGCGGGGCGGTCTGGTCGGTTTCAACCCAGGCTTTATCGCCGCTGCCATCGAACACATAGTCGGTGGAGTAATGCACCAGCCACGCGCCCAGCGCGTCGGCTTCTTTGGCGATGGCGGCAACGCTTGTGGCGTTAAGCAGCTCAGCAAAGTCGCGCTCGCTTTCGGCTTTGTCGACGGCGGTATGCGCAGCGGCGTTGACGATCACGTCTGGCTTCAGCAGGCGCACGGTCTCGGCTACGCCCGCAGGGTTGCTGAAATCACCGCAGTAGTCGGTAGAGTTGAAGTCCACCGCTGTCACGCGGCCCAGCGGTGCCAGTGCGCGCTGCAGTTCCCAGCCGACCTGGCCATTTTTTCCGAACAGCAGAATATGCATTATTTACGCTCCTGGTAGTTCTGCGCGATCCAGTCCTGGTAACTGCCGCTCTTAACGTTGTTGACCCACTGCTGGTTATCCAGATACCACTGCACGGTTTTACGAATGCCGGACTCGAAGGTCTCCTGCGGCTGCCAGTTGAGCTCGTTGCTCATTTTGCTGGCATCGATCGCATAGCGGCGGTCGTGGCCTGGGCGGTCGGTGACGTAGGTGATCTGGTCGCGGTACGAGCCTTCTTTAGGCACGATTTCATCCAGCAGGTCGCAGATGGTGTGGACCACATCGAGGTTTTGCTTCTCGTTGTGGCCGCCGATGTTGTAGGTCTCGCCGATCACGCCAGTGGTTACCACGGTGTACAGTGCGCGGGCGTGGTCTTCAACATACAGCCAGTCGCGGATCTGATCGCCTTTGCCATAAATAGGCAGCGCTTTACCATCCAGCGCGTTCAGAATAACCAGCGGGATCAGCTTCTCAGGGAAGTGATACGGGCCGTAGTTATTGGAACAGTTGGTGACGACAGTTGGCAGACCATAGGTACGACGCCAGGCGCGAACCAGATGATCGCTGGAGGCTTTGGATGCAGAATACGGGCTGCTCGGCGCGTACGGAGTGGTTTCCGTAAACAGCGGCAGTGCTTCGCCGGTGCTCACCTCATCCGGGTGCGGCAGATCGCCGTAAACTTCATCGGTAGAGATGTGGTGGAAGCGGAACGCCTGCTTGCGGGTTTCATCCAGCTCGCTCCAGTAAGCGCGAGCGGCTTCGAGCAGCGTATAGGTGCCGACGATGTTGGTTTCGATAAAATCGGCCGGGCCGGTGATGGAGCGATCCACGTGGCTCTCGGCGGCGAGGTGCATGACCGCATCCGGCTGATGCGCGGCAAAGACCCGATCCAGCTCGGTACGGTTACAAATATCAACTTGCTCAAAGGCATAACGGTCACTTGCTGCGACGTCGGCCAGCGATTCCAGATTACCTGCATAGGTGAGTTTGTCCAGGTTGATCACGGCATCCTGGGTATCACGAATAATGTGGCGAACCACTGCAGAACCGATGAAACCGGCGCCGCCCGTTACTAAAATTTTCATAAGTGAGAGTGACTTTTTTTATTGGTTAATAGGATCACCCGTACAATACCTTTTTTTGTCCATTCAGGCATTGTTCGGCTGCCGGCAACATGTGAATAGCAGGCCTGAAACACGTTCAGAGTTGACGCTTCCCTGTGCCGTTCTGTTTTAATTCATTAAAGAATAGGTAAATTCTCGGGCATTATTGGCCAACTGCTGACGCCGTTTATCGGAATTAACCAGCAATGATAACGCCTCGATCCACTTCTTCGGATCGTTATTCAGCAGCACGCCATTATTATTTTGTTCGATAAACTCACTGTATGGCGCGCAGTTACTGTAGATCCCCACCGCGCCCATGCGAACAAAATCATAAAATTTTACCGGCCCTCTCGCCAGATTAAATGCTGACTCCAGCAACGGCGCCAGGCCGATATCCACCCGATGATGACGGGTGTAATCGAGATAGTTCTGCCAGCTCATCGGATGCAAAACTGTGACCCGGGGCAGATCGCGATAAAGTTTATAAATCTCGTGTTCGCCAAAGATCTCAAAACTGGCTTGTGGGCACTGCATCAGCACCCCTTCGACCACCTCGCGCAGCCAGTACTTCTCTGCCTGATGCGAGCTGGAACCGTGGTAGGCGATTTTTACAGGTCGTCGCACTTCAAGCAACTCGGAAGTGGGCATCGCGGCCACAACATCCGGGTTGAGGTGCGCATACTTGCTTGCCAGATACGGCGTCGAGACCCAAATGTTATCGCAGTGAGAGGTGATCCAGCGGTGCTGGGCCGCAGAGCGGCGGATGATTTTGGTCCGGTAGGCTTTAGGTAACGCCTCTAACGCTGTCGGATCAAACAGGTCATCATCCATAAAGTAAACCACCTGCGAGAGGTCATCGATGTTGCGCGCAATCTCGCGCTGCCACTGGGTCGAAATAAAGCGGATCACCACCAGCGCGGCACCTTTATCAACGGTAATGGCGGGCGTGGTTAACGTATCCACCAGCTGACATTCAGCTCCGGGAAAACGGTTTTTAATCGCCTCTTCAAAATAGGCCAGCGTCGGCGTGATGCCCTCATGCAAAATCAGGAGCGAGCGACATTCCGCCCAGCTGTCGGGCTGAGTGTCGCTTTGCTTGTTCAACTTCAGATACGGTTTAAAGAGTGCCTTTCTGATCAGTTCGTCCATGGCAACACCACATTAGGAGCATGACTTAATGAGAAATCAGGTCGGTCATAGCTCAGGTTGGGATTGTAGGCAGGATCGTGCTGGAGCCGCTTCGCCCAGCGCTTTTTCATATAGTTCAGTTCACCCTGTGCGCGTGCCAGTTGCTGCGGGGTGATGTCTTTGCCGCGGGATACCGACTCATGGTGGTACAGCTCGGCATACGGGGTCCAGACGATACGCCAGCCCGCTTCACCGACGCGCAGACAATAATCTACATCGTTAAAGGCCACCGGCAGATTGACCTCGTCTAATCCGTTAAGGCGCATATACAGCGCGCGATGGGTCAACAGGCAGGCCGCCGTGACCGCAGACAGCTCCTGGGCGCTTACCGCTCTACGCTGGTAGCCAGGCTCATCGGCAGACAGGCCCGCGTGCAGGTGATCGGCACAGCCCCCTGGCCCGACGGCATCGCCGGCATGTTGCACCCGGCCATCGCCATAAAACAGCCGTGCGCCCACCACGCCAACGCCGGGGCGAAGCAGATGGGCGACCATCTCCTCCAGCCACTGCGGGTTCATCACCTCGGTGTCGTTGTTCAACAGGCAGATAAGCTCGCCCGTGGCTTCGCGCACTGCGGCATTGTTAATGGCCGAGTAGTTAAACGGATGATCCCAGGCGATAACCCGCACCCCGTACTGACGGGTGATGTGGGCGAGATAGGCCAGCGTTTCAGGATCGTCGCTCTGGTTATCCATCACCAGGATCTCCAGATCGGGATAACGGGTTTGCTGCACCAGGCTCTCGACACAGGGCCGCAGATGCGCCAGCCCGTTGCGAGTGGGGATCACCACCGAGACGCGCGGCAATACCGACGGAAGCGGCCAGCGCCAGCGACAAATGCCGTGCGGCGCGGGCTCCAGCGTGACGCCTGCCGGGAGCAGCGGCAGCTGATCCGCGAGGGTGTGATAATCATCCTGCAGTAATCCGGTTTCCGGCACGTGCATCAGCAGGGCAGGGATGTGCGCGATCTGTTTGGCAGCGTGCTGGTGGGCCAGCTGTAACCACCGGCGATGGCACTCGGCCGCGTTCTGTGGCACGTCGACATGCCCTTGTTCCCGCCACAGCCCGCACCAGCCAATGTAGTTCTGGCTGTGGAGCAGGGTTTCATTCCAGTCCGGTTTGAAGTTAGGCGAGTGGCGCTTGCCTTTTTCATCCAGCAGGTCGTGATCGCCATAGATCCATTGCGCATCTGGCGTCTGACGCAGCTGGTGCGCCAGCCACACTAACGCCGCCGGTGCGAGTACGGCTCCGGCAGGGATTGCCCATTGCCACTCCCCGGCGGGTCGCGGAGTCGCGGATTCCACCACGGTGAGATGACTTGCCGGGTAATGCAGGGCCTGGATGCTGGCAAGGGTGCGCTGGCGCGCCGCCGCATCGGTGACGTTGACCAGATGCAGGCAGACGTGAGGCAGATTGTGCCAGCGGGCCAACTGGCGGGCGATCATCCGCTGTTCGCCAGGCTGCACGGCATCAAAATTTGCCAGCCAGTGTTCGTAGGCGTGGAGTGGCCGGTCATCGCGGATCTTGCCGACCAGCTGGTAAGCCTGCTGTAAATCGGTGAGCCACAGATGCCACGCCAGCCCCAGCCGCTTGCGCTTGTGCGCGCTCAGACGCTGATAAAAAGGCCAGACCCGGCGCAGGCGACGCCAGCGACTTTCTCCAGCCGAGACCCGTGCAAAACGCGCGATCGCCAGATCACACTCTACCCCTTCACTGCTGGCGAGCAGCCCCAGTTGGCTTACGCCCATCGGTAGCCAGACCAGCTCCTGCAGCGTGCCGCGACGCGTAACCGGGAGGATCTGCTCGTGCCAGTTCCCCTGGAGGTTCTGCCAGCGCAGCCGGGTTTCTCCCCGCGACTGGCGGGCACGCAGGGTGCCCTGGATCAGAAACCAGCCCGCGCGGAAAGAAGGTGAGTCAGGCAGCGTCAGAGGCTGCCAGTGGCCATTGCTTTGCATAAGAAAATTTACAGCTCACAGGGGCAAACCCGTCCTGGCGTTTGTCGAAAATGATAAGTAGAAGCGAATGTGATGCAGGTCTAGCCGATCAGTTTTTTCACTCGGGAAGCCAGCCAGGAATCGTTTTTCTGCGGGCTTTCTTCTTCTGGCAGGGCATCGAGTTGCGCTTGCAGCGCGGCCATTTCTGCTTTGACTTTGGGCGCGAGAGAAGCAGCCAGCAGGCAGGTCTCGTCGTTGCGGTCATGGGCTTTAAAATAGGCTTTGTGTTTGACCCGGTTAGCGGTGGCGGCACTGCCGCGCAGGTGCTTACCGAGTAAGAACTCTTCGAGCGATTTGACCGCGTAATGGTTAACCCGGACACCGTTCCACAGCACTTCAGCGCTGACGCCATTACCGTGTTTTGGGTGCAGGACCAGATCATTTCCTGAGGCATCGATATAACGGCCAAAACGCAGGTTGGCGTGATGGGGGTTATTAAAATGATTCACGCGTTCAGGTTTCACCACGCTTTTAAAGTTGTGGTGAACATTAAATTTTATCGGTGCTCGTTGGGTGAAGCGCTCGGTAACCAGCCCTTCTTCGGCAAAGAGTTCGCCATTGGAGCCAAAATTAGACCAGTTCAGGGCAATGGCACTGACGCTTTCATCGTTGAAATGCGAGCTTAAGTAATCGACCAGATTCACATCAGAAGACAAAGGTAATAAAAATTCATCAGCATCGATAAAGGCAAGCAGGTCAATGTCGCGAGCACAGCTACGCAAAATGCACTCGTAGGCTGGAAGCTGCGGTTTTTGATTTTCTACATCCGGTTGATCGATAACCATCACAATCCCCAGACGCGCCAGGGAAGAGAGCAACTCACGGGTACCGTCACGACTGCTATTATCTGCAATCACAAATCCTTTTACGCCTAAAACCCGGTGATACGCTATCCACTCAAGCAGGCCTGCATATTCATCTTTTACGATGGCGGCAATATAGAGGTTCAAATTCTTATCCAACCGATTATCAGTGCCCAGTGCCAGGCATAAGCAACGGACACTGGGTGAAACATTTGCCTTATCAGGCTGGGGAGAAGTTCAACTCCGTCAACCAGGTAATCAGACCATCAGACTCCAGTCCGAGGGTGATCTGAGCCGAGAAGGGCACATTGATTTTGAACCCACAGTTTAAACGGGGGTGATTATCCGCTGGCTGCTGCAAGATGGCAGCTATTACATCAGGGCGTTTGACATTGAACGGGTAGCTATAGGTCGCGTAATCATTCTTGATGGCAAGCCGTGGAGAGCGTCCATCTTCTGCCAGCAACCAACCACAAACTTCAACACGGCCGTGGCTCAGCGTGATGGGCTCCTGGTTGGAGGACGAATCAATGTTCCAGCGTAACTGGTCATCAGGCGCAACCAAAGGTCTTGCAGAAAGCGAGTAACGGTTTGTCATTCTGTTTCAGCACTCAAGTTATTATAAGTATCGTTAAGTTGGATAAATCACTTATAAAGTATGCGGCAAAATTATAGAAAACTTTAGAGATTCGAATGCGCTGATTAACGCCCTGTTACATGCTTATTCAGTCAGATCAGCGGTTTAGTGTCACTTAGGGCAAGAAAAACATTGTACTCAGAATGCGTTCCCACAGTACTTTCGATTCTAATATATCTATAAATCAATGAGATGAAACATATATTGTGTGGCGTTTAGCCGTTATATCGCTTAGTTCTCCCGCCATTCGGTTGCACTGCATCCAATCATCAGCGATTAGATAAACCACTTGCAACGCAAGTGGCGGGGAACAAAGTGCAAGTCGAGTGTTGAAAATGATGACGCCGGCAGCAGGGGATTACTTAGGAGCAACCCAATACTTATGGTGCTCTGTTGCCTGGATCTCTTTCACTTCGCTTCCAACAATTCGTTCAGCTTTGCGAACATCAGTCACAAACCGGGTAAAATCGCCATTAACAAGGTCAATCGCTACTTCATCGAAGTGAGACCAGGCGACGTCGCCAAACTTGACGTGCTTCTCAATCATTCGGGCACCCGCTGCGATCGCCATCATAGAACACAGGCTGCCGATATCATGGCTGGAAAAGCCCGGGATAATGCGCGGTTCTTTTTTCGACAGGTTGTAATAGTGTCTAATCACCCCGATCTGGGTATCTTCAGTCGGTGTTGGATAGGCAGAGGTACACTGTAACAGATAGATATTTCGAGCTTTTGTGAAGCTATTAAGAATGAACCCTTCATAAGCCTCATCGGTATAACCGGTCGAAATAACAACATCTTTGGTAAAGTCTGCTGCCACGGCAGCCAGGTAATCTTTATGCTCAGAGATCGTCGACGGTAACTTAATCATGTCTGGCTCAAACTGCCTGATAAAGTCATAAGAAGGCATATCAAGAATCGACGCAAACCAGCCAATGCCAATCTCTTTACAGAACGTATCGACAAAAGCAAATTGCTCTTTATTCAGCTCGATACCATGACGGTATTCACGGAAGGTAGTACCGAAAGGTGAATTGTACGGAGAGTCTAACTTTTCTTTGCTGTAGAAACTTTCAACGTCGCGTTTCTGCAACTTGATGTAATCAGCACCTGCCTGTTTGGCCGCGACAATCATCGACTTCAAGCGGTCCATATCACCGAAGTGGTTGGTGGTGATCTCGGCAATGACTTTTACGTCAAACTTCTGCGCTGAGCTTTGAGCTGAGGTGCTTTGCGGCAAGGTTACGCCACGGTGGCGAGCGGTAAATACCTGGTTAAAAGCATCGACGGAATAGACGCTATAAGGTTTGTTACCCACGTGGCTGATATTAATATTCAGACGTGATTTTTCAGCCAGCAGCATCTTCAGCAGTTGTTCCTGGCTGCTGATGATTCGTTCCTGATATTCAGGTTCAGCGTGCATGGCTGCCGAGGGGATTTTGTTGGTGAAGCCGTCTTTAGTGGTGAAATCAAACCCAAGCAGGTAAACGTTTTTAGTTGCGTTTTCTTGTTTAGCTATTTGGTTTGCAATTTTCAGTGCCGAGACCACGATGGCACTTTCAATATAGATGGTATCTTCGAAGAAACGATGAATCAGGAAGTCCGCTGTTTCTGGAGTATAAGGTACGTACTCAGCAGGTAAATGACCAACACCTTCCGGCAGATAACGATCAGAGATATATAATTTGCACTGAGGTGCTTTCTCATCAAAGATATCGAGCACCCAGCCATGGTGGAAGACTGCGATGTCACCCGGATAAATTAACTCAGAATCATTGGTGTTAATAACGATGCAGTTCTTAAGTAAAGAGAGGTCGATTTTATCGACGCTAGGCCCTTTACCAATAATAACGATGTCACATCCCTTTTTTGATGCGACAACTTGTTGCAATGCCGAATTCATGCAAGAGCCTCATGTCTTTTTTTAATGTTAATTTTATACTTTTGCGTAGGGAAAAGAATTTGCCCTTGGTAAGCAACGCCGTCTACCAATGCTTCGCAGTTGTGCTCCAGTGCGAAGTTCAGACCGGGTAAAATATCCCAGCAGTTCACGCCTTTAACATTTTCAAAGCTTGCATACGCCCCACGGACTGCGGCAAGCATGTTGTACATTGAGCAGCCAATAATTCGGTATTCAAAGCCCTCTTCCAGTTGCAGCAGATCCTGCTTAGTCAGCGAAGAAGAAAGACCACGAATACGTGAACGATGGTGAGTCATTGTCATACCAGTGATATGCAAATCATTCAGTTCAGGCAGGTAGATACAAGACTCTTGATGCAGGCCATGGGTGTAAATACTGATGCCAATACCCCATTCCTTGAGCCCAGAGACGAAATTTTCTGTTCCATCGATTGGATCCAGCACGACATAACTGCCGTTCTGATCCCAAATGACATCTGTGAACGGTGCCAGTTCTTCCGAAATGAGTTGGTGCTCAGGAAGTTCTTGCTGCAAGTAATCTAACACCAGCTTTTGTACTAGCAGATCACCTTCACTGACGTAGCTGTTATCAGGCTTAAGGTTAATATTTCCCCTTAGCGAAACGATACGTTCAAGGTGCTGTTTAATGATTTCAGTAATTTCATAGCAATGCTGTTTCATTATTGATCACTTCTTTTTTTAAGGATGTGAGTATAAACCGCATCGGCAATATCAAAATCTAACGGATTATTTATATCAAGACTCTCAATGCTGGAAACTTCAATGAGATATGGGCGGTCACCGATTCTGGCATTACGCTGAGTTATCAGGTCGTGCGTGTAAATGTACAACCCCGTAGTCTCGATAAATAATGGGTCTAAGTCTTGGGTTCTGGGCACTGCAGCCAGGTCATAGTTCATAGGTTTGCCGTCTTTCCAGACAAATTCCTGCATCTTATGCACGGTTAACGCGGAATCATAGTCGCCTGATTGAACCTTATCGATACCGGTCTGAATACTTTCTGTTTTCAGGAATGGCGCGGTGGCATGTGCCAGAACATATATGTCAGCTTTGACATCTCGCGCAAATGAGCCTAATACTTCATTAATCTTTGTTGTTGAAAGATCGAGTTCAGTCGAACGTTTTAAAAACTTAACGCCCTCCGGTAAGTGTTTAATTACTGAATCATCGCTGCAATAAACATATACATCATCAACACCATTAACTTGTCGTAAGGCACTGAGAATGAGTTCTAATAGAGGTGTGCCATCACTTAATTGTTTAGTATTCTTCTGCGGCAAACGTTCGTTGTTTAATTTTAGCGGGACAAATGCAACTGTTTTTTTCATGCTACCATCTCTTCTGAATAAAATTATGTTGTCCTAAATGCAAAATCATTGCATTGTATATATCTTCCCAATTAATATGGTAGCTTGTAGCATCAATTCTACTATCTTTATCTATGACGTCGGTGACATATTCATCGGCGATATGGTGCGCGTCTTTATGAATATGCTGACTCCTGGCTGGACTAAAACTATTGTTCATGTGAGTAATGCAGGGGCGACCACATATACGTGATATATTCATAGAGCCAGTAGAATAGTTTACTACCGCGCAATCAATCATCGAGCCAATATGAATTTTTTTGTCAATGGTTGCGCCAATTAAATCAATAATCGTAATATCAGATGCTATCCGATTTTTAATCTCACTAATTATTGAGCGATCATTTTCAATTTCTGTTTTATCACGCTGAATTGTTACCAGGGAGGAAGTCCACCCATCAAAAACAACTGCCATTCCAGGGAAGGATTCATATAGTTTATTTATTATATTAGAATACCCTTCTGTTTGTTCTAACCAGGCGCGTTTTTGTCCGGTAACACCTAGCCAGATAATAGGGAAGTGTTTCTTTAACTCAAGAGTTTCAACGTTATTGTCATCATACTTATCTTTAGCATAAGAAATGATTTTTTTATCAAGCTTTTCAAATTTGTCAATAATAGCGGGTTCTTTAGCACCACTACCAAATAAGGCACCGATCTTAATAAATACATTGCCTTCTTGCTCAAGTCGAGTTAAGTCTTTGTTATTAATGAAATTGGCTTCTTGTTTGGGATTGTATACTTTGGGTGCATCAATAAATGCATTGCTTTCTAAGGTATAAAACCGAACGTCAGCATCAATTTCTTTAACGTGATGATGTATAGTTTCAAGGCCTAACATTCCGTCATACATGAAATGATAGGGGCGACCATGACCAATTAGGAACGCTTTTTGTTCTGTTTTTGTAGGTTCGAAATAATTATTTTCGCTTAAAAGCATCTCAATTATTGTGGCTAGTCTATTTTGAGACCCATGGCATAAACTGTAATATATTCCTTTTCTCGGGTAATAAACCCCATCAATTGAAGTGACATGTTGATGAACGATAAATTCTATTCCGCTTTCATCACAACAAAACAGGAAGTTATGGTCATTAAGTGATTTAGAGCTGCATAGCTCAAAATTTAAATCACTTCTAACACAATCTATTTGACCATTCTTTGATTTGTAAAGCGAAACAATAAACTCATCATTACTTACTGCTTTGCGTATTTTTTTTAAATGTGAATGAATTATTGATGGGTGATAAAATTCAAAGTTGTGAGAATGTATTAATTTGGTATTTGAAACAATAGAATCAATGTTGATCTTATTGGTTGGCTTCTCATTGCTTAGATCTAGTTTTTTAATGAAAGTAGTTAAATGATTATCTACTACTACATTTATTTTATACCAGGTTAACTCCTGTCCATCTTTGATGATGATGATTGATGCTGTCGTACTAAGACTAAATGGAATTCTAACTGAGAAACCAACTTGCATTACTGATTCTGGGTACTCAATATCTGATAATTTAGCCTTAAATACATCAGGTCGTTGGACTTTGTTAGTCTGATAATCACGGGGCTTCTGCTTGTCGTCAACTCTGACAATAACTTGAATATCATTATTCAATGGATCTGTAGGCAGAACCCATCCAGCTATCAATATAGTGTTGCCATTATAATATCCACACGCTGGATAATCTAAGCACCCCTTCAGGTCACCTAAATTACTGCAACTTTCCGTATGAATATCTACATATTGTATCATGTTTAATTCTCAATCAAATTGAAAAGTCTTCGCGTTCTTTTGTCAAGTTCCGACTATAGAAGGGATCAATTTCCAGTTGTTTACCCCATTTAGATTGCATAAAGTTCACCTCCCCAGTAAAACGAGCTATTTTCTCTGGTGAATCTTCTGCCCCGCGACTTATCGACTCATAGTGATAAAGTTCTGCATATGGGGTCCAGAGATTGCGATAACCCGCTTCACGAACTTTGAGACAAAAGTCCACATCGTTGAAGGCAACCGCGAGATTTTCTTCATCCAACCCATCTACGGCATCAAAGATTTCTTTACGAATAAGTAAACATGCTGCGGTTACTGCTGAGTAATTCTGTATGCAGATAAGCCTTGCGAAATAACCAGGATGAGATCGAGAGAAATTTTTATGCGAGTGGTTAGCCACTCCGCCAATCCCCAATATTACACCGCCGTGCTGAAGAGTATCGTTACTGTAATAAAGTTTCGCTCCGACGCAGCCAATCTCAGGACGAATACAATGGCTGACCATCTCAGTTAACCACTCGGGGTTAATGACCTCTATGTCATTGTTAACCAAACCAATAATGTTACCTTTGGCATGACGAGCACCAAAGTTGTTAATAGCCGAATAGTTAAATGGATAATCGTAAGCGAGCACTTTTACGCGACGATCCTCCTGCTGAATTTGTTTGAAAAACTCTAAGGTTTCGGCTTCTACACTACCGTTATCCAGAATAAGGATTTCGTAATTTGCATAGGTACTTTTTTCAAGAATACTACGCACCGCAGTCTCGGTCAGGGCGCGTCGGTCACGTGTGGGAATAAGCAAACTCACCAATGGTGCAGGTTCTGGTATCGGATAACGTACACGGTAGGTATTGGGTACTAGTCCGGCTTCAACTTCTGCACCGATTTCCTGGCTTGCAAAATAGTCGCGCAATGATTTTATACCCGCATCGGTAGTATAACTTTTCTCGCCAGATGCCAGTGCTGTCGACCCCTCGACCATACGCCAGTGATATAGCACACGTGGAATATGCACAATTTGATCTGCTTGAACATGTGGCAGGCAACGTAGCAGCAGATCTTGATCCTGACTTCCTTCTACACCCAGACGGAAACCGCCAATTTTTTTTAGCAGGTCGTGATGATATACACCAAGATGAGAGACATAATTTTGTGAAAAGAATAGATCGGGGTTCCAGTCACTTTTGAAATGCGGTTCAAAACGTTCGCCCCTCGCATTCAATTTGTCTTCATCGCTGTATATTATCTTAGTTTCAGGTCGGTTATGGATTGATTGGGCCATAAACAGTAGAGCGTGTTCCGGAAGTGCATCATCATGATCAAGTAATGCAATATACTCACCTGTAGCTAATTCAAGCGCACTATTGGACGCGGCTGAAATATGACCATTTTGTTGGCGATATACGACTTTTATGCGCTGATCTTTAGCCTCATATTCTCGTAACACACGCTGGACATGTTCTTTCGGCGATTTATCATCGGCCATACAAAGCTCCCAGTATGGGTAACTCTGAGCCAATACTGAATTTATGCAAGCACGTAAGTAGATCTCTTCTGGGTTATAAACGGGCATGACTACAGAGATTACTGGTGGTTTATCCATCGTTGCCAGGAAGGCTGCAACATCATCCTTACCTGGTAGGGATGGTAGTTCAACTGTTTCGATCCACTCTTCATAATTCAGTGAAGGTAAACTGAAAGTTTCATTGTAGATAGTAGTCATGCGACTAATTGAAATGCTGCCATTATTATCGGTGAAAGATTCTTTCAGCGAAGACAATGTACTATCACGATAACTTTGATGTTCTTTCTGAATACGCGATAGTAATGCTTGTTCAATTTGAGTATCGCTTATTGCAGTAATGTCAAACTCACTAACTGAAAATGCACATTCTTGATCCAATGGATCGAAACGTAATGCAATGAGAGGAGACTCCAGGTAGAACAAGCGACTAGCAGGGAGTGACTTTCTATAAGGAAGTGTAATGGTTTCACTTTCACTAAACCCTTTCCCGGTATCCAGATAAAATTTTGCTAACCCTTGTTTACCGGGGCAATCCAGCGTCAGGTTAAATTGATACCAGCCTTTTCCTGTCGGTGGTAGTTGCCCTAAATCAATAATAAAATAAGGGTCATTTCCTTCAGACTGCCATCCATGTGAGCGGCTATTATCGACCGAGAGCTGATTCAACGCTAACCAAGGCAAATTAACCGCAGTTGTTTTTGGTGCCTGGACTGTAAATGAGTTAGCACAGGGCTTTCTGCCCAGCAGCGCGCCGTAACGCTTATAATGCTCTTTTGCTGAAATGCCAGTCTGGCTGACATCCTTATAGGTGTGTAGATACCATTGCTCATCAAAATGGATCAGCGAGTCTTCCTCTTCATACTGAACTGTCATTGTTATTTTCTCATATTGTCTGGCAGGCAATGACGTTGCTCTGCCTTTCCGTGCAGGATGTAATGAAGCAACGGGTTGATGGTTCCCTCGGCCACGTCCGCATAAGTTTGTATATACCAACGCGTATCAAATAACTCACTCGGGCTGTACCCTTTATCGGCACCTATCTGAATAAAGTGCTCAATTGCAGAGAGGCCAGAATCCGCAACCTCTGGGTAACGATGCTGATACCAGAGTTCATCAAACAAACCAGACGTAGCGATACGTTCTGCATTGCTCACAGTTGTTAATGTATTTTTTGGACTTTCTTTGAACGGGCGGGCCAGCGCGCGCACAGGCGCGGTCAGTTTCCATGAGACGGTTTGTTTCAGGCTCTGCGCCCGGTCTTTCGCTTTTTGCAATTGCAGTTCTTTCTGTTGCAGCTCACGGGTCAGTTGCTCGGTGTGGCGTGTCATGATCGCCAGCTCACGAAAACGCTCAGCGACATTCGCTTCCATTTCTTCGCTGCGCTGATCCATTTCACTGATATGCACATTGAGTTGAGCTGCTTGCTGCAGGCTCACAGCGAGTTGCTGTTGCAGGTTTGTCTGGTGTTTTACCATCTCAGCCTGTTCAGCGTTCCAGAGCTGCTGATGAGCGTAATGCTCTTCTTGTTGTTTTTGTTTTTCGTTTTCAGCATCGGCCAGGGACTGATCACGTTCTTCCAGCCAGCGGGTCAACATCGCTAACTCGGTAAAGCGTTCATCCAGTGTTTGTTTCAGCCGGCTCAACTGCTCACCATGCTCAGAATGTTCCGCACGGTATTTCTGTTGCAGGGTGGCTAACTGGTCACGGACTTGCCCAAGCTCATCACCCTGTTTCTCACTATTCTGTACGCTTTCAGCCAGCTTCTGATTCAGATTATCGATTTCGACTGAACGTGCATCTAATGCAGTATTCAGGCTTAGTTGGGTTGATTCGTATTGCTCAAGCTCTACCCGACCAGCTTCCAGCTCGGTGGTTAAGAGGTCACATTGCATTTGAAGCTGATGATGCGTTTCAGCCAGCGCCTGCTTTTGTTCCTGCCAGTGAGTGGCTTCCTGCGTTTTATTTGCAAGTGCCCTGGTCAACTCGTCCTGCTGCTGCCGGGCAACCGTCACGGCTGTCACTTGTTCATCAATCTGCTGCTGTAGCAAGCCGAGCTGATGTGATTGCTCAGTTAGCGCCAGGTTACTTTTACTGAGTGCGAGAGTCAGTTGAGCTGCGCGCTGCGTCTCTTCGTTCAGGCTTAGCGCCTGATCGTGAAGCCTCTGCTGCTGCACGTGCTGGTGTTCACCCATCTCTGTTTTTTGCTCAAACAGGGCCTGCTTTTCCTGTGCAATCAGGTCGCGTTCTGCCGCTGTTTGCGTTAATTGTTGGCGGGTGTCTTCCAGTACATTTTCCAGGGTGTGCTGACTTTCCAGACTCTGGTCACGCTGTTGCTCGCATAAAACAAGGGCAGTCTTGCCATCAACAACCTGTTGTTGGCACTGCGCTAATTCAGCAGCAAGCGCATTGGCCCGCTGGTGTTGAGTGGCGAGTTCAACGGCTTGTCCATTGAGCTGTTCAAGTTCACTTTGCAGCGCCGAAAGAGAGTGATGTTGGGCGGTGATTCGCTCCGCCAGACGACCTCTTTCCAGCGCATGTTGCTCCATGGTCTGCTGGGTTTCGGCCTGCAGGTTGCCTTGCTGCACAGCCATCTGGCGCTTTATTTCACCGTTTTCCCAGCTGTCACCGCAGGCTTTACCCAGGCGAGAGAAGACTTCATGTACTTGCTTGGTGGCATGTGCATTTTCTGAAAGACCATACAGACTCAACATCTCAGCGGTCTGCTCACTGCCTACACCAATTACGCCCAGTCCATGACCGTGGGCAAACTCAAAATGGGGATACCGCTGCTTGAGTTCGTCCAGCAACTGAAATACCCCAAAGCCGCGTTCGCGCACATTGGTATCGTGCATGATAACCACGGCTTTATCAGAGAGCTTAGGTAACCAGCTGTCAAAGTCGTGGCGCACCGCTTCAAGGGTATGCAGGCCGTCGATATGCAGTAAATCAATACTGCCCGGCGAGAAGTGTTCCAGCGCCTGGTCGAATGTGCTGCGAACGAGGGTTGAAAAGCTGGAGTAGTGTTGCTGGTTATGTTCAGAAATCTGGCGATAGACCTCTTCACCATATTGACCGGCGTGTTCGTCGCCACCCCAGGTATCCACCGCGTAGCACTGCGTCTCCAGATCTAACTTTGATACGGCCTGGCAGAATGAAAAGTATGAGCTGCCATAGTGGGTGCCCAGCTCAACAATTTTTCGTGGACGCAACGTCGTCATCAGCCAGAAGGCAAACGGAATATGTTCAAGCCACGCTGACTGTGCAATATAGGCTGGGCGCCAAAAAATAGGGCGTTGAAAAATAAAGTCCAGGTCGATGTTGGAGTGCGCCACTGGATGGCTGTTTTGTGGACTGATCATGGAAGATATCCCTTCAGAAATAAATGTATAAGTCAGCGAAAATGGCCCGCAGCGGGCATGCTTTAAAAATCGATGGCGAAAGACCGAAAGCCAGAAATATTCTCACCACAAATGGATGTATTTCTGAAAGTGGGCTGTCAGTCCTGATGTTCTCGTAAGGTTGCCAGGCCCATTACAATCAAGCCGTATAACAAGCACAGAAGTACGCCGGTGGTGATCAGGTTATAAATACGGCGTGGATATTCTGCATCTTCAGCACGTGTCGGTTGGCTGATGACCAGAAGATGCTTAAGCTTCCGATACGCCTCCACTCTGGCTTGTTCAAGGCTGATAAGTCCCGTTTTATAGAGGTCTGCTGCCAGGGTTGCCTGAGTTTGCACATCCATATATCGGGCATTGATCTCGTTCATCGCATCTTTATTCTCACCCGTCAGCCGGCTTTGCTCCTGAGAAAGCTGTTGAGTTAAAGCATCAACTCTAGCCTGCACGGAGATTACGGCAGGTGCGGTTTCTCTCATATAGCTCTGTAATTGTTTCAACTGCGCCTGCTGACGAGCGAGTTCGCCTTCGATCTGGCTGACTACGCCCAGCCGGGCCGAACTGGTTGATTCCGGGCTAATCAGATGGTGGCTGTTTTGAAACTCCAGCACTTTAGTTTTCTCGGTCTGTACGCGTTGGTAGGCACGGTCGACCTCTTTTTCGACAAAGGCCAACTGTTCCAGTGCTACCTGATGTCCTAGTTTATTAATAAAAAGGTCAGACTCTTTGAGCATCAATCCAACAACGCGTTGACCATATTCAGGATCAAACGCTTGCAGCTCAATTGTCAGCACCCCTGATAACTCATCCAGATGTAATGACAAATGTTGGCGGTAATACTTAATGAAGGCTTCCTTGCTTACATCTCCTGGCAGCCGGGAGAAATAGTCCACTTTGTGGCTCTGATAATGAGCTTTTAAACCTAGCTCCTTGTCCAGTTTATCGAGCAGATCCGGTGATTTGAGATAATCCTGGATTATCAGGACATCTTCATGATTGCTTCCACCCAAACCTAACATTGATAGGGCATCGGGTAGCATTTTGATCTGGTCTGCTTTCTTAACGACTAATTCCGCCCGGCTGACGTAGCGGTCTGAAGCAACAAAGCCAAAATAGATAACGGCGATGGCAAAACATGCTACTACCCACATAAAACTGCCGAGCTTCAGGCTTTGTTTCCATGAGCGGTGGGCGAGCTTATAGCCGCTTGAATCGACAATAAAATGTTTAGGTTTGGTTTTTAATTTGTGCAGCTTGCGCATCAAACCGGAGGATTTGTTGGAGCGGATTGGCTGGGTCATGATTTTAGCTTGTTATAGTTTCTGATAAATGCGGATTGCGTCTTCGATGTCATCGAACATTTCGAGGGAGCTGTTACGCAGCAAAATTCCCATGTCGCATTGTTGACGTAAATTCTTCATATCGTGCGAGACCATGATTAAGCTGGCGGTCTCGCGCTTTTGGGTAAAGACATCAATGCACTTCTGTTTAAAGCGGGCATCCCCTACTGACATAATTTCGTCGGTTAGGTAGATTTCAAAATCAAAGGCCATACTCACAGCGAAGGAGAACTTAGACTTCATGCCGCTGGAATAACCTTTAATTGGCAGCTCGAAATGCTGGCCAATCTCAGCAAATTCCTTTACCCACTCTTCGATGGCTTGGGTGTCACGTACGCCATGGATACGACAAACAAAGCGAGTGTTCTCCCGTCCGGTCATGCTCCCCTGAAAACCGCCACCAAGAGCGAGGGGCCAGGAGACGCGACAGTGTCGCGTCAGCTTTCCTTTATTAGGCATATCCATCCCGCCCAATAAGCGCAGCAATGTCGATTTACCGGCTCCGTTAACACCTAAAATACCGATATTGCGGTCACGGGGTAACGTGATACTCACGTCACGTAAAACGTAGTTGCGACCAAATTTTGTGGGGTAATACTTCGATACGTTATCCAGAGTGATCATGCTTCTTCTACTTTAACTGGCAATCAGGCGACGATGGCTCAGGCGATAACAGCTCATCGCAAAGGTCAGGAGTACCAGTGTTACTAACGACAAATAGGCCCCACTGACATCCGGGCTGACATAGCCGGAGATCCAACTGCCTCGGATCAGCTCAACGGCATGCACCAATGGGTTCCACAAAAACCAGTGTTGATACTGTGACGGTATGGTTGCCAGGGGGTACATCACGCAGGAGATAAACATCAAAGGCATCATTAACAAACTTAGGAACTTATCGGCTTCTTTAAATAAATTACCCAATACGCAAAAAATGATGCCAAGTGAAAAGGAAAAGATCATCAAAAGGAAATAGATAAGAACAACTTCTAAGGGATCGTTGGGGATGGCATCAAAACCAAACCACAGTAAGCCTAAGACCAATACACAGCCCACAACCATGCCAATAACCATTTCGAGAATAAAACGGGAAACAAAGGTAGCGAAGGGTGTGACCTGTCGATAGCAAAACAATCCTTTGTTAGCATTAACAGCTGATTGCAGCTTACTCACCACATTCCTGAAAAAGAGAAAAGGAAGGTAACTTGCAGTAATAAACAGGGGTGCAGGCGCTCCGCCAAAGCCACTATGTCCGCGCATGCCAAAAATCAAACTAAAGGCACCAATCATCAACAGCGGATCCAACAGCGCCCAGGCATATCCCAGCCGGTAACTACCAAACCGGGTTTTTAACTCGCGAATAAGCAGGCCAAACGTTACATCGCGCAGCACCTGGAACGGGCTGCGGGGCGTTTGATTGAGAATGGGTTTAAACATGGATAATCGTTACCGTACGTCAGGCTCGCCCGCAGGCGAGCCTGTCTTTAAGGATTAATTCAGGACCACGTTGGCCGCCACGGCAATCTGATAGACCACCTGGGTAATGTCTTTGATCGACTGCATCATTTTGCTGTCGATCTTCGGCATGACCAGAATCTGATCGCCCGGCAATACGCTTCCCCGTTCTGTAAACTCCATCAGCCCGTTGGCATGCACCACCGCAATGCGCTGGTCGTTGGCGCGCTCGGTAAACCCGCCCGCCCAGGCTACATAGTCGTCAAGTTTGGCATTTTCGTTGTAGACCACCGCCTGCGGCATCATCACTTCGCCACCCACCTGAATCAGGTCGGTCTTGTTCGGGATCACAATCTGGTCGCCCTGTTCCAGCAGGATGTTGGCAATCACGCCCTTATCCGACACCACCACTTTACCCAGCGGCTGGATCTTGCGGGCCTTTTCCACAAAGCGCATGACCAGCTCGGCTTCTTTCGAGCGAATGGTCGCTTCGCCATCGGAGTTTGCCGGCGCGGTAAACACGCTGCGCTCCAGACGGTTGAGAGAGTCGTCCAGCATCTCTTTCTGCCGGGCGGCCACGCTCTTACGCATGATGTAAATCGAGCCGTAATCCGCAAGCTTAGGATCAATCGGGATATGGTTGAGCAGCTCGTGCAGGCGAGTGTCTTTACGCACGGTGAAGTAAGACGGCCCACGGTAGCTGCCCATCACCTGCACATCGTAAACCTGCGCATGCATGTCGTCGTTGAACAGGACTTTGTCGCCATCGCTCAGCTGGATGTTGGCGAAATCTTTGTACGGCATATACACCGAGAACGGGCCGGAAGGGCGATCGCCAATCACGCCCACGTGGCTCACCTTGGCGAGCGGCAGGGCATAGTCGATCAGTTCAGAGGCCTGGGTGTTGTTGGCTTTTAACTCGAAGCGGAACGGGTTACGCACTTTACCGGCCACGTTGATCATCGGCCCCTGCGGATCGACCAGAATCACGTCCTGATCTTTCAGCGCGAGCTTCGGCATTTTGCCCTGCTGCATAAACGCATACAGGTCGATCTGCTGGATCACCCGGTTCTGGCGTAGCACCTTAATATGACGATAGCTGCCGCGATCGGAGTCAATACCCCCTGCGCGTTTCAGGAAATAGAGCACGCTGTCGGAAGATTGCCCGGCATATTGCCCTGGGCGGATCACCGGCCCGGTAACAAATACGCTCACCGGCGTGGCGGTAAGTAAATTTACGTAAACATTTACATTATTGGTAAACACTTCGCTGATGTGGCTGGTGACCAGATTATTCACTTTGCTGGCGGCCACATTCTTGACATTAATCGGTCCAACGTCAGGAATAAAAATATTACCCTGATTGTCGACCGTTACCACGTTAGAGAAATTAACCGCGCCCCAGATCCAGATATTCAGCTTATCGCCGGGGGCAATCAGGTAATTGTCGGTCAACCCGTCGCTACGCTCGGTCTCGTAGCCACCGGCAAACAGGTTTGCGCCGTACGGTGGCGGCAGGCCGGACTCGGATTGGGGCAGCAGTTTGCGGACATCGGATTCGCCAGGCAGCAGCATGCCCTGTCGATTTTGCTGGGCAAAAGTGCCGGTGACGGAGGAGGTGTTGGCCTCGCCGCTTAAGGTTGACTGCGCGCCAAGCTGGGGCCGGGCGTTGTCATCCGTGGGGGCATTAAAACCAAATGCCTGCGCCTGTTCTGCGGTTGGCGCGGCGAAAGACGTGCAGGAGAAGCAGGCCAGCAGCAGCAGCGCGGGCAATTGCCGAAATTTCAGTGTGTTCACAACAGTTCTCTTCAATTAGTACGCGGCAAGCAGGTTGCTGGTAGTGGCCTGGCCCAGTTGCGGGATCAGATACCACGTCTCGCCGCTCTTGCAGGTGACGCCCTGCTGGGACTGACTGTAGTTACGTTTCTGGAGCAGTTCGACGCACTCAAGACCAAGGGCAGAGACATAGCGCTGGCCCAGGGTAAAGGTGGTGCCATTAGCACTGATCGCCGCACCCATCGGCAGCGTGTTCAGCGGCTGTTGCAGGGTTGCAGTCATGGCCTGGAGGTCGGTGGAAGCGGCCTGTTCAACGAGCGGGCGTGAGGCTTCTACCTGCTTGGGTGAATATGCGCAACCGCTAAGCGTGATAGCGAGCGAAATCACCAGAAGACGGATGGCGTTGTTCATTTGTAAATATTTTCCATGTATTCAAAACCAGGCATGCAAATATAAAAAACACGCGGGTGCCCCGACGGATTATATTGCCCAAAGAGTGGACCAGAGAGGTAAAGCGCAAAGCAGTATGCTGAGGAAGTGAAGCAAAAAAGGGCAAAAAAAGGGTAGGCTACCGCACGGAAAATGACAATTCCGGTTAAAAAGTGTTCAATTTGGTTTAGGGTCTGCCATAAAAATACTATTCAGTAAACCACTAAATTGTTTTTTAATTATTCACGAAAATGTTTTGTGCGCGAAAGGTTACATAAATTCGCAGATTAAGTCATTCCAAATCGATAGAAAATTCACATGAAATACAGGAAAAATCCTAAAGGCTATTAACTCTGGGGGGTTTACTAAAAGCATATAATTAGCACTAGTTCCCCTTAGTGATTGTTTCATATAGATAGAGTTGAAGAGCGAATAAGTGCCAGTAAAAGAGATCGACCGATTTAGGCTATTAAATGGTCGTTTTTCGTACGATTGGCATAGGGTAGAAATAATGCCTGGTTTGAAAAGCCACCCCTTTCAGAAGACCTCATCCTTCATCAACCTGTGACAGGCACAATAAAGAGGCGATCGGGGCAACTATCAGTACGATTTAGGTAAAGTTTTCGTTTTCCAGGCCGAAAATTCTGTACCTGTCTGGTGGGAAAGAGAAAACATGTTAAATCGTATAAAAATTGTTACCAGCTTACTGCTGGTGTTGGTTATTTTTGGACTATTACAGCTCACATCCGGTGGTCTTTTCTTCAATGCCCTGAAGCATGACAAAGAAAACTTCACTGTTCTGCAAACTATTCGTCAGCAACAATCCACGCTTAACGGCAGCTGGGTGGCATTGCTGCAAACCCGTAACACCCTGAACCGCGCGGGCATCCGCTACATGATGGATCAGAACAATATCGGTAGCGGTGCCACCGTAAATGAACTGATGCAGATTGCGACAGTTTCCCTGAAGCAGGCGGAGAAAAACTGGGCGGACTACGAAGCCCTGCCGCGCGATGCGCGTCAGAGCGAAGGCGCCGCGCTGGAAATCAAACGCAACTACGACATTTACCATGGCGCGCTGGCGGAACTGATCCAGCTGTTGGGGGCAGGCAAGATCAATGAGTTCTTCGATCAGCCGACCCAGAGCTTCCAGGATGGTTTTGAGAAGCCGTACGTGAGCTATCTGCTGCAGAACGACCGTCTGTACCAGACTGCCGTTGATGACAGCAACAGCTCCTACAACCAGGCAATCTGGATCCTGCTCAGCATTCTGATTCTGGTGCTGGTGGTGATTATCGGCGTCTGGTTGGGTATCCGTCAGACCCTGATCTCCCCGCTGAACCGCCTGGTTGACAGCATTCGCCATATCGCCAGCGGCGATCTGGTGAAGCGCATCGAAGTCGAAGGTTCCAACGAGATGGGCCAGCTGGCCGACACGCTGCGTCATATGCAGGGTGAACTGATGCGCACCGTCGGCGACGTGCGTAATGGCGCGAATGCCATTTACAGCGGCGCGAGCGAAATCTCGATGGGCAATAACGATCTCTCTTCACGTACCGAGCAGCAGGCGGCCTCGCTGGAAGAGACCGCAGCCAGCATGGAAGAGCTGACCGCAACCGTGAAGCAGAACGCCGAAAACGCCCGTCAGGCGAGCCATCTGGCGCTGAGCGCGTCGGAAACCGCCCAGAAAGGCGGGAAAGTGGTGGATAACGTGGTGCAGACCATGCGCGACATCGCCGGCAGTTCGCAAAAAATTGCCGACATCATCAGCGTGATCGACGGCATTGCCTTCCAGACCAACATCCTGGCGCTGAACGCGGCGGTAGAAGCGGCGCGTGCCGGTGAACAGGGTCGTGGTTTTGCTGTGGTTGCGGGTGAAGTGCGTAACCTGGCGCAGCGTAGCGCCCAGGCGGCACGTGAGATCAAGAGCCTGATTGAAGACTCCGTCGGTCGCGTCGAACTGGGTTCTACCCTGGTCGAAAGCGCCGGTGAAACCATGGGTGAAATCGTCAGCGCGGTTACCCGCGTGACCGACATTATGGGCGAGATCGCCTCTGCATCTGATGAGCAGAGCCGCGGTATCGACCAGGTGGGTCTGGCGGTGGCCGAGATGGATCGCGTGACGCAGCAGAACGCCTCGCTGGTGGAAGAGTCCGCCGCAGCGGCAGCAGCCCTGGAAGAGCAGGCGAGCCGTCTGACGCAGGCAGTGGCGGTGTTCCGTATTCAGCAGGATCAGCAGAAAGCGCGTGCGCACACGGCGGCGAAAACCGTTGTGACCCCGGCGTTGGGGCGTAAAACCCCTGCTTCTGCATCGGGTGATAACTGGGAAACCTTCTGATGTAAAAAGGCACCCTGTTAATGCAGGGTGCCGGTATTTTTGCCGGGTGGCGCTGCGCTTACCCGGCCTACAAAACCTCCTTGTAGGCCCGTGCAAGCGAAGCGCCGCCGGGCAATGTTACTGCTGGCGAGGATCGCTTATCGGTTGACGCACCAGGAAGATGTACGCCAGCGCCCCCAGCGCCGTGACGCAGCCGCAGATGATCAGCGCCAGGCGGAACGAGTGGGTGGTGTCGAGGATAAAGCCCGTCACAATCGGCGCAAACGAGGCGCAGATAAAGCTGGCGAAGTTTTGAATGCTGCCCACCGAGGCGGTCATGCGCGATGCCACGGCTACGTGGATCAGCCCCCAGCAGGACGTTCCCGCAAAGTGGATGCAGAACAGCGCCATCCCAATCAACAGTACCGCACTCATCGCCGTCGTGGCTTCTGGCACCACAAAGGTAAAGGCCGCGGAACATAACATCCCGCTGATGATACACAGCTTGCGGCTGCGTACCGGTGCCATCCCGCGTTTAACCAGCGCGTCCGTCATGAAGCCATTCACTAACATGCCCGCTGCACCAAACAGGAATGGGATCGCCGCCATCAGGCCGGTGCTTTTGAGATCCAGGTTATACGATGTTTGCAGGTACCCCGGCAGCCAGGCCAGATACAGCCACGCGGTGTAGTTGATGCCGCTAAAGCCCAGCATCATTCCCCACATGGTACGGTTGCGGAACAGGCTGCGCCATTCGGCGAAGCTTAACGGATCGCGTCGGGCGTTGACGCTGCCCGCGTTCAGGTACGCCTGCTCAACGCCGCTCAGGGCAATTTCTTCGCGGTTGCGATAGAGCATGTACCAGCCAATGGCGAGGAAGATACCGAGCACGCCGATGGTGATAAACATCCCCCGCCAGCCCATTACCAGCATCATCGCGGCCAGCAGCGGCGGACTCAGCGCCACGCCAATGGTCGAGGCAGCATTAAAAATGCCCATTGGACGGCCGCGCTCTTTGATATTGAACCAGTCGTTGATCACCTTCACGCCGCACGGGTTCATCGGTGCTTCGCCAATCCCCATTCCGATACGCACCAGTACGAACTGGGTGAAGGTATGCACCATGCCGGACATCGCCTGGAACAGCGACCAAAAAAACATCCCCAGCCCCAGCATCAGGCGCGGGCCTTTACGATCCAGCAGCGGGCCGCAGGGCAGCTGTGCAATGCCGTACGCCAGCGAGAACACCGACAGCAGGGCTCCGATCTCCGTGGCGCTTAGCCCTAACTCCTGGCGGATGGTTAAATTCGCCACCGACAGGGAGCTGCGGTCGAGATAATTAATCACCGCAGCAAAAAATAATAACAACATTGCCGTGGTCTGAATGCGTTTAATTCTTGGGGAACGTTCAATAGCACCGTCTGGCGGTACGGGAATATCTATCGTTTTATCTCTGTCAAAAGTTGTCTGCGGGTCGAGAGTTATATTGCTTTTTTCCACGCCGGACTCCTGAATTATTGTTGGGTTTTTTCTTTATTAGAGAAATATCAATAACTATTAGTGATGGAATAAAGCACGCATCACCGCTCACGAATAATAACTACGAATAGTCGACTCCTCGTGAGCATAGGCAGACGTGATTTTCCCGCGCGAGTCAGATAGCGGAAGCGTGCAGTCAGTACAGATTTGCTGTTTTTAATCGGTACTTAATAGAATACCGTCGCGCTCTGTTTGATGGAGCGGATCATCGACTGCTTGGCAGTATGCAGGTGGTTGCGCATCGCCAGATTGGCATCCAGATCGTTGCGGCAGATAAGCGCGCTGAGGATGGTCATGTGCTCGTCGATGGCGATGATATTGCGCTGCTTCAGGTCGCTCTCGTCCCACTGGTAGTGGAAGTGGAAGATAAACGAGATGATCTCCAGCGACTGGTTGAAGAAGATATTGTTGGCGGCGGAGAGCAGCAGCGAATGGAAGTCGCGATCCAGCCGGGAGAACTTGCGAAAGCTGTCGCCGATGCTGTCGCGCAGGGCGCGGTGCTCCTCCAGCAGGGTTTTGGCCTGCAGCCAGCGCGGGTCGCTGTCAGGCAGGTTCAGAAAATGCTGCAGGGCGTGGGTTTCGAGCATTTCGCGCAGCTCAAACAGCTGCTCGGCCCACGACTGGTCGAACTGCTTCATCCGCCACTGGCCGCGTTTTTCGCTCTCGATCAGGTTGTAGCGGCTGAATTTAAGTAAGTACTCCCTTACCACCACAGGACTGACACCGGCCGCACGGGCCAGCTCCAGCTCGGAGAAGGCTTCTCCTGCGCGCAGCACGCGCTGGTTGATCATCATGAGAAAGCTCTGTTCAAACAGCCGGGTCTGCTCGGCCAGGGGCGCGATTTCGCAGGTGAAGCCGTCATCCACAACGGGCTTGCGATCCATCACGTAATCACTGTTCACCCGCGTCAGAACGCCGCAGTCGCACAGGTGAGCCAGAATATGGCGCACGGTGGTGCGGCTGATGTTGTACATCTCCGCCAGCGCGCTTTGCGACGGCAGCGGCGAGGGGATGTGGCCCCGGGACATATCGTCGATGACCTGGTTAATCACGTTATGACGTAAGTTTTGTGAGCGGCTCATGGGGGTTCCTTTTGACCAATTCAGGGCATTAAAACCGTATTTAAAACGGCTTTATGCGGGGCTATTCACAATTTCAGTTTTTGCCTGACCGTTATTTCGCATTTTCATCAATATCTGAAACCACTAAAGAACAGGAGAACGAAAAAATGACGACGATGAATGCACTGGTGTGTCAGGAACCGAAAAAACTGATCTGGACGATACGCGATATCCCCGCACCGAAAGAAAACGAAGCGCTGATAAAAATAAAGGCGGTCGGTATCTGTGGTACCGATATACATGCCTGGGGCGGCAATCAACCTTTTTTTAATTATCCCCGGGTGCTCGGGCATGAAATATGTGGCGAGGTGGTGGTGCTGGGTAAAAATATCCGCACGCTGCATCAAGGACAACAGGTGGCCGTTATTCCCTACGTCGCTTGCCAGCAGTGTCCGGCCTGCCTGAGCGGCAAAACCAACTGCTGCGAAGCCATCTCGGTGATCGGCGTGCATCAGGACGGCGGGTTCAGCGAGTACCTGTCGGTGCCGGTCAGCAACCTGCTGCCTGCCGACGGCATCGATCCGGAGGCCGCGGCGCTGATTGAGCCGTTTGCCATCAGCGCCCATGCGGTACGGCGGGCCGCTATTCAGCCTGCGGATCAGCTGCTGGTGGTGGGCGCGGGGCCGATTGGTCTGGGGGCGGCGGCGATTGCCCACGCCGACGGTGCCCACGTGGTAATGGCCGACACCAGTCCCGCCCGGCGCGAACATGTCCAACACTGCCTGGGCGTTACCGCGCTGGATCCGTCAGCCGCAGACTTTACAGACCAACTCAGGGCGCAATTTGGCGGGGCGCTGGCGCAAAAAGTGATTGATGCCACCGGCAATCCGCAGGCGATGAACAATACCGTCAACCTGATCCGTCACGGCGGGGTCATTGTCTTTGTCGGTTTGCATAAAGGTGAGCTGCAGATCCCCGACCCGGAGTTCCACAAAAAAGAGACCACCCTGATGGGCAGCCGCAACGCCACGGAAGAGGATTTTGCCAAAGTCGGACGCCTGATGGCCGAAGGCAAACTTAACGCCACTATGATGCTGACGCACCGCTATGCGTTTCGCGAGCTGGCGGAGGTTTACGAGCCCGAGGTGATCAATAACCGCGGGCTGATTAAAGGGGTGATTGCGTTCTAAGCTTGCCATACAGCGCCCGGGGAAGTGTTGGGCGCTGTTTTTTTTATTACGACTCGCCTTCGGCGCCGATCACTTTGATCTCCACCATGCCGATCCCCAACTGACGCGGAGAGTGGCCGAGGATGTTGCCCTCGTTAGTGGATTCCGGTGCCGGAGGCACAATCACCAGCGTGCTGCTGTGCGATGGGTTGTCGAAATGCAGCGTGGTGGTGGTCACGTCATTGCCCAGCGTCAGGGTCTGCTCTTGATCGCCCACGCGCACCGGAATTGGCTGGTTGGCATTCGGCCCCCAGGCTTTGGCGGTGATCACCAGGTCAAACTTCGCCGGGAGCGGCCTGGCGTATTCGATTTTCACCTCGTCGCCGAGCTGGGCGTTAGACCAGCGTCCCCAGCTTTCTGGCCGCGAGATACCGCTGAACTGCTTCACCTCTTCCGGTGCCCCGGCCACGTTAAAGACAAAGCTGTCGGCTTTATAGCGAATGTTGTTATCGGCTACTTTCAGCATCTCGACGTTGCGCTGATAGCGGTCGGTACTGATGACGGTATCTTTAAACGCAGTTTTGCCTTTCCACTGCGCTTTATCGACGCGCTGCACGGTCTGCTCACCGCCCAACTGACCCTGAGAGACGCACCAGTCGGTAGAGAGCGACAGCGGCTGCGACCACAGCTGGCCCATCTTGAAGCAGCGATCGACCCAGACAAAATTATCCCGTGGGGCAAAATCCGCCAGCTGGTAGCGCAGCGGCGCGGAGTATTCACTTTCCGGCAGCGGTTCGACCCGTTTGTCGGAGACGCGCAGCAGCAGCGGCAGACGGAAATGGCTGCCCGAGAACGCCATCATGTTTTTCTGGCTATCGATGGTGAAGTCTTTCAGCTCTTTCGGGAAATTCCACAGGCGGATAACGTCCGGTTTCCATGCCAGCACTTTTTCTTTCATGTTGAGGAACACTTCCGACAGCGACTGCCCGGAGAGGCTGCTGCGACCGAGGCCAATAAAGTTATCCCCGCCGAGAATATCCAGCACCGTCGCGCCGTTATCCATGGTGTTGCGCTTGATGGCCATCACCTCCTGTTGCGGTTTGTCGCCGCGCAGGACGAAGAACAGGTTGCTGCGATCCAGTTTGTTCAGCGCATCCCAGGCGCTGTTTTTCATCGCCAGATGATCCGACGAGACCACAATCACCGTGTTTTTATAGTACGGCGAGGCTTTGATTTTCGCGATCAGCGCCGCGATATGTTCCTGGCTACAGCTGACGGCGCTGAAAGACTGGTTCTTTTTGCCGTTGATGTCGTAGCTTTTACGCTGGCAGGTGCGGGAGATAAATCCGTCCGGGTGATGGGTATCGACCGTCAGGGCAAACAGCGAGAAGCGTTGACCGGACTGCGACAGGGCTTCGAACTTTTTCCAGGCTTCGTCCAGCACGGTATCGTCATAGAAGCCCCAGTCGTTGCGGTAAGTCGGGTCCGCAACGGTGGCTTTTAACTCTTCGGCACCGTACAGATGATCAAAACCGTGGGCCTGCAGGAACACGTCTTTGCCTGCAAAACGCAGGTTAGCGCCCTGCACAAAATAGTTCTGGTAGCCGGAGTTTTTCAGGATATCGCCGAGGCAGATATTCTGCGGGAAGAAGCTGGAGACCGATGCGGAGGCATTGCCTTCAAACGGCGCGAACAGTGGGATACCGCACTGCGAAGCGACCATCCCGGCGATGGTGTAATCGGTGCCGGGCAGCTGCGCGGTGTGGCTGAAATCGATCCCTTCGTCTTTGAGCGCGCCCAGTTCAGGGGCCAGATCCGGGAAGGCGTCGTTATCGAAGTAGGTGCGTTCCAGGCTCTCGCCATAGATATAGACGAGGTTGAGCTTCGGGTTCGGAATGGTTTTGCCCGGCTCTTTGTAATACGCCGTGAAGTCCGGATCGCCATCGCGTGACTGGGATTTCATCAGCTCGGTAATCTGGTGAAACGCCGGACTGGCATCCACCGAGCCCAGCGCCAGCATCAGGGCCAGCAGGCTGTAGCCGAGGTGATGCGGATGATGACGGCGACGGCGCAGGATCCAGCCCAGCAGGCCAAACACGGCAACCAGCGCCACCACAACACCAACGCCAGGAAGTATGTACTTACTAACACCTGCGCCGGTAAGGCTGTTGGTCAGGGTATAGAGCACCGCGTCGTTGATGCCGTCGCCGGTAAAGTAGTCGCTGGCGTACAGGGTAATGTTTAAGACGACAAAAAGTCCCAGCACCAGCAGCGTGACGGCGAACCACCAGGTGTTACGACCGGCTTTGCGGGCGTAAATCACCACCGAGGCGAGAAACAGGGCAACAGAAATAAACTCTGACAACAGCTTATCCTCAACAGGCGCAGCCGCGTTAGCGCGGACTCATTGTTTAATTTTTGGGTCATACAATGTAATGGCGTTGCCATCTAGCTGCAATTGTAGTGTTACCTAATTGTGCTGTTGTTAGGATTTGGTTTAGAAACAGGAAGGTTTGACGGGCGTCGCGTTTCCGCTTTGAAGGCAGACGCCGCGGCAATCGCGCGGCGTCTTAAGGGGGTCAGGAGATAAAGCTCATGCCTTGTTTGAGGACAAAATCACAGGCTTTGGTTTTGACCTGTTTCGCCAGCGGCGAGTTGCCGATGGTTTCCAGATTCAGCTGTTGGCCATTATCGGCATTCAGCAGGCCCTGGATCCCTTCCAGATAGTTGGTGTCCTGCTGCTGCTCTTGCGGGGTATCAAGCCCCAGCTTGCCCAGCACCTGATTTTTGATATTGGTGGCATCGGTCATCGAGGCCAACTTCTCTTTGGCACAGTACCCGAGGATCCCGGCGGCATTGTTCATGTTGCTGGCGCTCAGCGACGAGGTGCCGTTGTTCAACAGGCCGGTGAGGGCCGACATCGACAGGCCGCCGCTCTGCGTAGAGGTGCTGCCCGCGCTGAGCTGGTCGGCAGCGCTGGAGAGCGAATCCTGCCAGGAGGCCGCGTGTGCGCTACCCATCACCAGCAGGGCGCTCAAGGCAGAGCTAAGAAGGAATTGTGTTTTCATGGACGCTACTCATCAGTTGCCCGCAGGGGCGGAAGTGCGGCCAGTATAAACCCCGCAGCAGCGGGCTTTCAGGGTAAATATCCTAATACTCTTTCCCGGTAACCCGGCTGCGGAAGCTTTCCCAGTCAAAAATGACATACAGGCTGTTACCGAGCTTCATGCGGTCCATCACGCGCTCGCCCAGCAGGCGCGTCATCTCATCGATATTGTGGTTGGTGAGCATCCCGGTCGGGCGCTTCGAAGAGGAGCGGCGATCGACAATCTGATTGATGATCACTTTTTCATAGCGCGACTCGGTCTGGACGCCGATCTCGTCGATCACCAGCAGATCAACGTTACTCAGATCGTTCAGCAGTTGCTCTTCGCTGGTTTCGCGGTTGCTGAAGGTATCTTTCATGGCCGACATGATGTCTGCCACGGTGATGATCAGCACCGATTTGCCGCGCAGCAGCAGTTCGTTGCAGATCGCTGCCGCGAGATGGTTTTTACCGGTGCCCGGCTTGCCGCTGAAGATAAAGCTGGCGATGTTGTTATCGAACTCTTCCACGTACTGGCGCGCCAGATTCAGGGCTTTCAGCTGGCCCTGACTCTCCACTTTGTAATTATCAAAAGAACAGTTCTGATGCAGCGGACGGATCCCGGAGCGGTTAAAGGTACGCTGCATTTTCATGGCGCGGTTTTCCCGGGCCAGCGCTGCTGCGCGGATCTCGCCTTGCTCTTTTTGCCACGCCAGGAGTTCTTCGCCGGTGGTAAAAGCCGGTTTAACGTTGGCTGGCATCATCTTCTGCAAACGCTTCATTAGTTCGCCGAACTCTTTCATTTGGCACCTCGGAATCCGTCAGGGATCTGTTTATCCGGTTCTGAAAATGAATTCACATCGCGCTTTTGTTGCCCGGCGCTGCTGGCCCGGTTGATCTGCACGCTGCGCGCCAGCTTCTGTTGCCACTGAACGTGGTGGAAGACTTTCCCTTCTGCCTGCCAGTAGGCGGTGAAAGCGGCCAGCTCTTCCGGGGCCACACGCTGGGTAAGGGCAATGCCCCACAGCGCCGCCTGACGTTGAAAATCTGCGTCCGGCTGCCAGCCTGCGTACATGGCGAATTTGCCCATCGGGACGGCAACCGGCATGTTGGTGGGCTCGTCAAAAAATTGCGTATCCAGAGTGACATCGCTCGCCGGGCGCGTTAGCCGCGCTTCGGTCTCCAGCAGCTGGGCCAGACGTTGCGGGGTGATCGCGTAAAAAGCCGGGGCGTTGTCGGCGAACACGGCAACAGTACCGCCTTCAGCATTCGCCAGTACGCTGCGGGGATCGCGCATAAAGGCATCAATGCCAGCAATGCTGGGGGTCAGGATTCTGGAGGACATAACACTTCTCTACTGGATTACGGCACACGAGACAGGGGCTTATGGTAGCACAGAGAGGAGGGGGCAGGCAGGGATCTGATCCTCTCTCTGCCCCCGACGCGCTACGCAATAATGTTCAGTGTAACGTCAATATTGTTGCGGGTGGCGTTGGAATACGGACAGACAATGTGGGCCGCATCGACCAGCTTTTTCGCCTCGGCAGCATCCATTCCCGGCAGGTGAATATTCAGCTTCGCTTCGATACCAAACCCGGTTGGCAGCGGACCGATCCCGACTTCGCCCTCAATAAAGGCGTCTTTCGGCATGCTGATTTTGTCGCGTCCGGCGACAAACTTCATCGCGCCCAGGAAGCAGGCCGAGTAGCCTGCGGCAAACAGCTGTTCCGGGTTGGTGACGTCACCGCCCGCACCGCCCATCTCTTTGGGCACGCCCAGTTTGACATCCAGCACGCCGTCGGACGAGGTGGCACGGCCATCACGGCCCCCGGTGGCTTTGGCTTTGGCGGTATAAACAACTTTCTCTAAAGACATGGTGGATTCCTTAATTCACGGTTGTGTACGAACGTTAAGGACAGGTATAACGCAAGGCCACCTGAACCGCCATTTTTCGGTAGTGCTGGCGCTGGGCCTGTTCATCGGCACCGTCTTCAAACAGCAGGGTAAAGGTGTAGCTGTTGGCCACATAGTGAAAGCTGAAGCTGCTGATTAAGCGGTGCAAATCGCGGGCATTGACCGTCTGGTTAAACAATTGCTTCGCTTTGCCGCGTTCGAGGATAGTCTCCAGCAGATCCAGCGCGCTGCGGTTAACCTGGCGTAACAGAGCAGACTGCTGCATAAAACGCCCGCGCTGCATATTCTCCATGCAGATAATGCGGATGTAATCCGGATGGTCGGCGTGATAATCAAATGTGGTTTCAACCAGTTGCACCAGCGCTTCCACTGGCGGCATGTCGTCGAGACTGAGCTGCTTTTCGCTGGCGCGGATCTGCGTATAGACGTACTCCAGCACCAGCAGGTACAGGTTCTCTTTATTCCTGAAGTGATAAACGACCATGCGTTTGGTCGTACCTGCCTTTTCGGCAATTTGCTCCATGCGGGCACCGTTAAGCCCATACTCGGCAAACAGCGCCAGCGCGCTGAGGAATATTTTGTCCTTCAGGCTGGATCCGTCGGGGTTGTCGGAGAGTTCGCTGCCAGGGTTAGACACATCCGTTCCTTACTGAGCCAAAGAAGACCGGATTATCGCCATGGCAGCGGGATAACACAATGTTCAAACCCGTGGACGTTTGCGGTAGAGCCAAAGACCGGGTATCGACAGGCCAATCGACAGCGCCCCGACAATCGAGGAGGCTTTCAGGAAATTGGTCAGCAGCAGGATCATTTGCGGCTCGCTGTAGCCGAAATGGCTGATCTTCACCGCCGAGATCATCGCAGTGTAAGCCGAGATGCCAGGGAACATTGGGATCACCGCCGCGACGGTAAAGACCTTCGGATGGGCCAGATACCAGCGCGACCACTGGATGCCGATACTGCCGACCAGCATTGAGGCCATAAAGGTTGACCATTCGATGTTCAGCCCGGCGCTCATCATCGCCATCCGCGAGCCGTGACCGATAGCGCCCAGCAGCGCACACCAGGGCAGGGCGCGGTGCGGCACGTTAAACACCATCGCAAACCCGACCGCCGGGATGGCCGACAGCACCATGTCCTGCGCCAGTGCCCACAGAAAATCGATTACGCCCATCCGCGAAGTCCCCACAAGGTCATGGCCATCACCACCCCGATACAGGTGGCGAGCGTCAGCAAGCTGGCAATCGCCCAGCGCGCCAGTCCGGTATTGATGTGCCCTTTAAACATATCCGCCACCGCATTGATCAGCGGAAAGCCCGGTACCAGCAGCAGTACGCTGGCGGCCATGGCAATGGTTGGGGTTTCGGCGAAGGTCGGCAGCCGAAGCAATAAGCCGGAAACCGTGGTGGCGACAAAGGCGGTGATGCAGAAATTGATCTGAGGATGCAAGTGCCGGTGCGTCAGCATCTGGCGTACATACATCGCAAGGGTGCTGGCGACAAAGGTGACGACCGCGCCATCCCAGCCGCCATTGTTCAGCTTGCAGAAGCAGGCGCATGACAGTCCCACCATCAATACCACCAGCCAGCGCGGATAGCGCAGCGGTTTGATGTGGTTAAAGCGTTTTTCGACTCCCTGCGCATCGAGCAGCTTGTGCTCGACCATAATGACGATGTGCTGGACCTCGGTCACCACGTGCATATTGATCCCACGATCGTGATTTTTACGCGTTGAGGTCAGACACTGACCCTCTTTAATGGTGGTGAGTACAATCGCATTCGATGAGATCGCGCTTTCAACGCTGTCCATACCCAGCGCCAACCCCAGTCGGGTAGAGAGCTCCTCGACGAGGGCGCTTTCTGCACCGTGTTGTAATAAAAAAAGCCCACACTGAATACACAACCGCGTTGCGACGCGTTGTGACGACCGTTCTGCCTGCATTGGTTGCCTTGAAGAAAAATGCTGTTACATGACCCGGAATATTTACTTTTAGCACATAACCCGGTAGCGCTTGCCTTGGGTCAGATCAAGGTTTAGGTTGATCGCAGCTATGATTTATTAATGAAGTATATAAAGAAAGGATCAACTAATTATTAATTCTTATGTTTTAAATATTTTATATTTTCATGTGTTTTGTATTTAGATTATCTAACGTCTGCTTTTGTAAATCATTATGAATAAGCAATTAACAATTAATGCTATATTAACGTCGGTTTTGGCGGTGTCTAAATCTGTTCTGCGATGCTGATTGTATTCGCTCTCTCATTTAACTCAGCTAACAACAAGGATAATACATTACGTTTTACTGCGCCCCGGTAAAGGTACGGGTAATTCAAGTGAATGAATGGCGTGGGAAGAGCGTAGAATGGATTCGGAGCGCATATGCCGCCAATAAGTTGTAAGCATGCAATTATCATCAGTAAATTACCGATAATTCAAACCGGCCTGGGTGGCATAATGTCACACTATTTTCCGGGGTATGAATGTTCATTTTATCGTTCCCATGAAGAGCTGACCCTTCTTCAGTTACGCCGCGCCACCTTAGTTATTGCTGATTTTTCAGGTGACCTGCACAACCCACGCAAGGTCTGTGAACAATATTATTCACTGCAAAATCAGTATCGGGATATCCACTGGATATTTATGATCCCTCGCGCCCTTTACCCCCTTGCCGTCGAGTTCTTAATGCGGCCAGAAAGTACGTTACTTTCCGAAATGGAAGGCGTTGATGTGATGGTCAACGTAATCCAGGCCGGCAGCAGAAGCGCCGAACGAATCAGCCTGACGCTGCTAAAACCTGAGACCGAAGAGCCCTATGACGATCGGGATGACGTCATGCTGACGTTTTCGGAACGGAAGGTATTACGACTGCTGGGAAAAGGCTGGGGAATTAACCAGATCGCCGCATTGCTCAAGAAGAGTAATAAAACGGTGAGCGCGCAAAAAAATAGTGCGATGAGAAGGCTCTCGTTGCGCAGTAATGCCGAAATGTACGCGTGGATAAACAGCACCAAGGGAATGAAAGAGCTGAGTTTATTCTCAGCCTATGGAGAGCAAGACGAATGGAAAAGAGCGCCGCTACGAGACATATCGCTATCGTCGAAAAGTGCATAATGAGTGCCGTCGGACTGGAACATCTCTTTGCCAGACCGTTACTGAATACTTTCACGTTACACCTTTTTAAAGACATCAAGAGTTTCCAGGCTTCACTCAATTCAGTTTCATATTCTTCGTTAATTTACTCATTATCTGATGAGCGAGAAGAGCGCCGTAATTGCCTGGTCTGTATTAAAGAGTTGGCGATGTCACACGGTACCGTTCAGCGTATTGTTCTGGCTTCGGATACAAAAGAAGCGAGCCTGATTGAACAGCTTTCCCCTTCGCGCCTGCACGGGCTTATCCTGAAATCGGATTCGCTGACAACCTTGCAGGAGCATCTCAGCAGATTGCTGAACGAAAACCGTCGGGTGAATGACAGTATGAGCAACCACTGGAATATACATCGTGGGCGCTTGCTGAGCCCAACGGAGCGCGCCATCTTACAGTTTATGTCGTGCGGTTTTTCTATCCCGGAAATTGCGACCCGTCTGGATCGGAATATCAAAACCATTCGTGCGCATAAGTTTAACGCCATGGTGAAACTCGGCGTACGCTCCGATGTAGGGCTGCTGGATGCAGCAGATATACTGACGCACTTCCCGGTGCCGGATCACCGCATGCCGCGCTTTTTTGGGGCGCTGCATTCGTAACGCGATATAAAAGTGCTGCGCCAGAGGTTCTGGCGCAGCACTTACAGACAGACATCTACCCATTTTGCATCGGTAATTTCCGCCATTCTTTCCGGGGAAATCCGTACCGCACTGTGAGTCCCCCCAGCCGCAGGCAGCACCTCGTCGTACTCTTTCAATGAAATATCGCAATACACCGCCAGAGGATTTTCCAGCCCGAACGGGCAGACGCCGCCCACAGGGTGACCTGTCACCGTGACCACCTCATCGCTGCTCAACATTCGGGCTTTTGCGCCAAAAGTTTGCTTCAGCTTTTTGTTATCGAGACGGGCATCCCCTTTGGCGACCACGAGGATCACCTTATCTTTAATTTTCAGCGACAGCGTTTTTGCTATCTGACCGGGTGCGACGTTGTGTGCCTCGGCCGCCAACGCAACGGTGGCGGTACTCTGGCTAAGCTCTATCACTTCAACGTCCGGGGCATGGTCGCCAAAAAACTGTCGCACAGACTGCAAACTCATTGTTTCCTCCACAAAAATTCTCTGCGTAATCTGTCATATGAAATTATGCTCGCCTAATATCCCTTAAGTAAAAAATATCCAGTATCAGTGATTTCTGGATCCTCTTCACATTCACGGAAACCGGTTACAGTAACCGGTTGCAGAACCGCTGAGCAGGGATTAATACTGATTACGTCATTTCCCCTGTATCCAATAATAAGAGTCGACTATGAAACCTGGCCGTTTAAGCAGTACCGCTGGTAAGCAAACCAGCAAGGTGTTGAAAGTGGTAAATGGAACAACGTACGGCGTGACTGCGCCCGAAACGATCGTCTGACAGGAGAGCCGTTATGTCTACCAACCATGCTGCGTTTAACCTGATATTCCGTTTTGTCGAAAATTATGTCAGCCCCATTGCCGGACGTATCTCTTCTCAGCGTCACGTGATGGCGATCCGCGACGGCTTTATCTCCGCGATGCCGTTTATGATTGTCGGTTCGTTCTTGTTAGTGTTTGCCTACCCGCCGTTTTCGCCGGACACCACCCTGGGCTTTGCCCGCGCCTGGCTGGATATGGCGAAGCAGTTTGAAGGTCAGATTCTGACCCCGTTTGATATGACGATGGGCGTCATGTCCCTCTATATTTGTGCGGCGATCGCCTATAACCTGGGCAAGCATTACGTCAAGTCACATCAACTCGATCCCTTCATGTGTGCCATGCTGTCTCTGATGGCGTTTCTGCTGGTGGCGGCGCCAAAAACTAAAGGCACCCTCCCGGTCGATAGCCTGGGCGGAACGGGGATCTTCACCGCGATTCTGGTGGCGATCTACTGTGTGGAGATGATGCGTTTTCTGAAAGCGCACAACATTGGTATTCGCCTGCCTGAACAGGTGCCGCCGATGATTAAAAACTCCTTCGATCTGCTGATCCCGGTGCTGGTGGTGGTGCTCACGCTGTATCCGCTGAGCCTGTTTATTCAGTCAGAGTTTGACATGCTGATCCCGCAGGCGATTATGTCGATCTTTAAACCGCTGGTCTCTGCGGCTGACTCGCTGCCGGCCATTCTGCTGGCGGTACTGATCGGCCACCTGCTGTGGTTTGCGGGGATCCACGGGGCGGCGATTGTCTCTGGCATGCTGCAAATGTTCTGGCTGACCAACCTGGGGATGAACCAGACGGCGCTGGCGCAGAGCGCACCGCTGCCGCATATCTTTATGGAGGCATTCTGGACGTTCTTTATCGTCATTGGCGGTTCCGGGGCGACGATGGGGCTGGTGTTCTGCTATCTGCGTAGCCGGTCAGCGCACCTGCGAGCGATTGGTCGACTGAGCGTCGTGCCGAGTATCTTCAACATCAACGAGCCGGTGATCTTTGGTACGCCAATCGTAATGAACCCGGTGTTCTTTATTCCGTTCCTGCTGGCCCCGATGGTGAATGCGGTTCTGGCATGGGCGGCGATGAAGCTGGATCTTATTGGTCGCGTGATTTCCGTAGTGCCGTGGACGGCACCTGCACCGGTGGGTGCGGCGTGGGCGCTGGGTTGGGACTTCCGCGCGGCGGTATTGGTTGTGCTGTTAGCGCTGGTTTCTGCCATCATCTACTACCCGTTCTTTAAAGTGTACGAGAAGCAGCTGTTGGAGCAGGAAGCCGAAGAAGCGCAACGCGCCGAAGAGGAAAGCCAGCAGGTTGCATAGATAAATGCAAAACGGCAACCCAGAGGTTAATGCTGGTCACTTAAGGTGACCAGCATTTTTTTATCCGGATATTTCCTGTTTTTTACCCTGAGTTCTCTCGGATAACTTCGCTCCCGCCTCCCCGGTAATACCAGCCATTTTGCTTTCTCGTACAACGTTGGCAGTTCTCCCGGCATGTTGCCCGGCGATGCCCATGGCAGCGTTATCAGCAGCCGGCTTATCTCACTTATCGACCCACTGAAGCTGGCAGATAATCCCCCTTCAGGGCGAACGCCATTTTTACCATCTGGTATCTCACCAGGTTTTAGGTCAGCAGCACTCCCCACAACTCCTGTCTCACCAGCTCCGGCAGACGGCTCCGCAGCAGGGTGATACTATTATCCGGCACTTTCTCTGTCAGTTTTCCGGCAAGCCGCATCTCACTGACATTCTCACTGTCAAAGGCGCTGGCATTTATAAGATGACTGCTCAGTTCCATCAGACAGACCATCCGGACCTGCGGATAGCCTCCTTCTCCGTTCTGGTTCTGATGCTTGCTGAATGCAGCCCGGTTCTCCAGAGTATCGGGAGTTCGCCAGACCACACCATCCACCGCGAAAAGATTCAGCCCGTGCCACTGCGGATGTGCTGCCTGCTGGTTCCAGTGCCGTTGGGTGATATCGAACAGTCCGCGGACGGCGTCAACTGATCGGCATTACAACCCTGAGGTTGCCGTTTTAGTGTTTATTCCCTCTCCCGGTGGGAGAGGGATCCCCAGTAATTTTTTTATTCTTAAAGCAATGGAACAATTACAGAATAATAAGAGACTTATAGCGACCGACTGGTCCGGCTGAAAATCGCCGAAGCGTTTCCTGTAGGCCGGGACGAGGCGCATGGATGCGCCGAGAGGGCGTGACCTACAGGGATGTAGGATCACGCCCGGCCCGAAAGCTGAAAGGAATAAGCTGAGGGTATCGCGTAGCGACGATTTTCTTGCCGGGAGCCCGGGTTGCCAGGGCGGCGGCGATTGAGCCGCCATGGCACGTTCACCGGTTCGGTCATTCCAGAGAAGCAATGAACGTAAAGTGAACGGAACTACCACCGAAGCCGTATGCTCCCCCTCACCCCAGCCCTCTCCCTGTGTACAGACCGGGGACATGGTAAACAGGTGTTCGGGGACATGGTGAACACTTTTTAACACCCTTTCCCCATGGTGATCGACTTTTTCTTCAGGTCGATCACCCCCACTTTCGTGCTGTACCACCACACCTCGTAGTTCCCGTCCGTCTGCGTTTCGCGCAGCCCAAGCCGCTCGCCCCTGAACGCCTTGCCTG
>NZ_JAMGZJ010000032.1 GCF_025564085.1 Silvania confinis
GGTCATCTGGCCGCTGGCGTCGAAGGTGACGTTGAAGCTCATCGGCGTCTTGTTCGACGGATCGAGCGGATTGACGCCGTCGATCAGCACTTTCATGGTCCAGCTGTTCTCCGGAATCGGCGGGGTCGCATTCGGGTCCGGCTCGTTCTTGATGAAGAACTGGCTCATGGTGTGGGAGTTGCCCTGGCTGTCATAGATGCCCAGCGAAGAGGACGAGTTGTAGGTAGCGGCGTCGGACGGATCGAACGGCGTCACGGTCGGCGGCTTCAGCGTCGAGTTGAGGTTGTACGACTGCTGGATGCTCGAGGTGGCCTGCGGCGCCTGGTTGGCGCGCTCGACCTTGAGGTCGGTGACCACGCCGTTCTGCAACTGGCCGTTCGGCCCGACGGCATAGCCCTGCAGGCGGTAGCCGTTGTTGTCGACGATGAAATCCTGCT
>NZ_JAMGZJ010000031.1 GCF_025564085.1 Silvania confinis
TTGCTAACAGCCTAAACTATCGCCATCCGGTCTATCCAGGAACTCAGATTCCAGTAGTAATGACGACCGACTTCCTGATCACATTTCTCGATTCATCGGGGGAAGTGAAAGTTGCTGCGCGCTCCGTAAAATATCGGAAAGAGTTTGAGGATGCCAATATTGGTGTGCAGAACAGGATGGCAGAGAAGCTAGCTATCGAGGAAAAGTATTGGGCGTCCAGGCAGATAGAATGGAAACTTGTGCTGCACGAAAACTTGTCAAAAGTTCGAATAGCGAACCTCACTATTCTCCGGACCTATGCGAGTATTCACCCATCGTTACCTACCGAAAAAAACATTGGTAACTTATTCGGTTTTTTGAGTAAGTGTGAAACCGATCAAGTGCCACTGAAGGCTCTATTGGATCAAGCTTCGAAAAATATCTATATAGAC
>NZ_JAMGZJ010000030.1 GCF_025564085.1 Silvania confinis
GGTGCAGCCGCAGGCTGGCTTCGTGGATCATCGCGCAGAGTTCGCGCAGGCCGATGTAGCGGTACAGCGGCGAGCTGTCGAGCAACTCCGGCAACACCTGCTTCAGCGGCGCATCGTCGTCGTGCCGGCGTTTGAATTCGCACAGCCTGTCCACCAGCGGCTGCGCGTGTTCCGCCCTGGCGCCCTGGGGAAACAGCAGCAGGAAGCGATAGTCGCCGGTGCGCAACGGGGCGATGCCGTGCCGGCGCAGGTAGCGGCAGACCACCGCGGCGGGTACTCCGAAGCTGGCCGGGCAACCGCGCGAATCGAGGCCGGGGGCGCTCAGGGCGACGCGCAGCGGGTCCAGCCGAGGACTGCTGTCGAGTGTCTCGGCGAGCCCGTGCCAGCGCTTCGCCGGCGTCTCCCGGCCGGCCTCGATGCCAGGC
>NZ_JAMGZJ010000029.1 GCF_025564085.1 Silvania confinis
CGACAAGACCTCTTCGTAGGTGTCCGTGAGGTAGTAGTCCGTTACCGCAAGCGCCTCGATCTTCGGGGTCGCGGCCTCAAGACTTTCGAGATAAGTGTCCCAAGCAGAACCCTCACCGAATTGATTGTTGAGAACGGTGCCCGGCGCATGGATATGCGGTTCCCAACGACGCCATTCAGATCCACGACCGATCATTCGTCTCCCCCTGCGTTATTGCCGGTCGTAGACCGTCCCGATGGCCTTACCCCAGTTCATGACTTTCCGCCTTGAACCAGAAGGCTTTTTGCCATTCTAGAAGTTTTTGCCAGTGCCAGCACGTGCAGTCAGCGACAACATGCCCCCCTCCAACTGCATAATTTTTCGCTTTTTGGGGAGTCGAAGCACGCGGTTCCAAGACCGGCGAACTGGGATAGAGGCGTCAG
>NZ_JAMGZJ010000028.1 GCF_025564085.1 Silvania confinis
ATTGGCGACAGCATCGTGGTTGGTTCCGGTCTGGAGCAAGGCGTCCATATGGGCCCCATGGTTTCCAAGAAACACCACGAGAATGTGCTTCGGCACATCCGTAATGGGATCGAGGACGGCGCCGACCTGATCTGCGGTGGAACAGAGGCTCCGTGTGCTCAAGGCTTCTTCGTCAAGCCGACTATTTTTGCGAACCGCGAAAAGAAAGACATTCGTCTGCTATCGCAAGAAGTGTTCGGCCCGGTTCTGGTTGCCACGCCTTTCTCCGACATCGCGGAGGTCGTCAACGAGGCGAATCGCTCCGTGTACGGCCTCGGTGCAAGCATCTGGACCAACGATCTATCTGCGGCTCTTCGAATCAACGATGAGCTGGAGGCAGGCACTGTCTGGGTCAACACCCACAACATGGTGGATCCGAAT
>NZ_JAMGZJ010000027.1 GCF_025564085.1 Silvania confinis
GTCGATATTCATCATCTGATGCATCGCTCACCAGGCACTCTTCAAGGCGCCCCAACGAGAGGATCTGGTCGGCCGACGGGTAGTGCCTGAGCAGGCTTTTCGCATAGCTGCGGATATCCTGAGGCAGCTCAGTGTTACGGGCGAGCTCTCGCAGGAACGCTTCGGTCTTGATGACGCTGCGGGTTCTTTCGTGAGGAAGGGTCAATGCGGCTATCTCCTGATTCAGTCAACCACGTCTGCCGACGCTTGAATTCTGGCCTCCATACAAGCATCAAAAGCAAGCCAGCAACTGTTGCCGGTAGTGCTTGGAAAAGCTGACCAGATGGTTTGGCTCAGCGGCAGAGCCCCCCAGGGATAAGGTGCATGTAGCACCTGCCCCAATTACCTGCGAAATGCCACTTCCATTACTGTCATCC
>NZ_JAMGZJ010000026.1 GCF_025564085.1 Silvania confinis
GCTCTGGGGCGAGCCGCTGGCCGCGGTCGACGGGCATATCCGCCGAGTGCGCGCCGCCGCCAAGGCCCAGGGACGCGATCCGCGCTTCTCGGTGTCATTCCGGCCGATCGTCGCGGATACCGAGGAGGCCGCCTGGAAGCGTGCCGCCGAGGTGCTCGAACAGGTCCGCGAGAACCGTGCGCGCCTCGGTCTGCCGCTGCGCGACCACCAGCCGCAGAACGTCGGTTCGCAGCGCCTGCTGGCCGCCGCCGAGCAGGGCGAGGTGCTCGACAGCCGTTTGTGGACCGGCGTGGCCCGGCTGACCGGGGCGCGCTGGAACTCCACCGCCCTGGTAGGCACCCCCGAGCAGGTTGCCGCTGCGCTTGGCGAGTACTACCGGCTGGGCGTCTCGACCTTCCTGATTCGAGGCT
>NZ_JAMGZJ010000025.1 GCF_025564085.1 Silvania confinis
GGGTAAAAGCCTGGGACTGCTGAGCGAGGCGTGAGCGGCAGCCGCCATCGCTCCATCCCTTGGATGGGCTGGCGGCGGAAGGGGTGGCCCAGTAGCTTGGAATCCAGGACGAGAGAGCATGAGGCTCTACCGAATCCATGTCCGGGACACCTAGGGAAGCAGTACCGGACCTGGAGACCGGCGAGATGCCGGTCGATCTGCCGGGGACAGGATGCAAACGGCAGTGCCCTGGGGCAAACCACACCTGAACACTGGAGAAATAACAATGAAAAAGCACCTGTTCCTTGCAACTGCTGTTCTGGCTGCTCCCTTGCTGGCGCATGCCGACCTGAAAGCCATGGACGATGGCGCGCTGTCCGACGTGACCGGCCAGGCAGGCATCAGCATTTCCGGTACTTTCCAGGGCTC
>NZ_JAMGZJ010000024.1 GCF_025564085.1 Silvania confinis
TGCTGGCGGCGAGCCTGCCGGCGTTCGATGAAACCTTCAGTACCAGCAAGACCCTGGGCGTAGGCCTGGTGGTGCTCGGCGTGTTGACCGTCAACGCCCGCCGCACCGCTGCCGCGCCCGCGCATCATCCGTCGAGGAAAGCACCATGAAGATCAGCGTATTCGGCAGTGGCTATGTAGGACTGGTGCAGGCCGCCGTCCTCGCCGAAGTGGGCCACGATGTACTGTGCATGGACATCGACCGGAACAAGGTCGAACGCCTCGCGCAGGGCCTCGCCAGCATCTACGAACCCGGGCTCGACGCCTTGCTGCGCGAAGGCCTGGACAGCGGCCGCCTGCGTTTCAGCAGCGATGCGCGCCTGGCCGTGGAGCACGGCCGGGTGCAGTTCATCGCGGTCGGCACCCC
>NZ_JAMGZJ010000074.1 GCF_025564085.1 Silvania confinis
ATCTCTCGCATCCCACGGCATAAGCGACTCCATATACGGGTTCTTATGCCTTAGTTGTAAGTGTCTACCATGTCCCCGAACAAGCGTTCACTATGTCCCCAGTCTGTACACCCACGGGGAGAGGGAGCAAACACTAAAAACGACAACCAGAGGTTGTCGTTTTGCATTTACTTATGCCACTTCCGCCAGCACAAACATCCCGTACGGGTGGATCTCGAGGTAATAGTTTTCCCCGATGTCCGGCTGTAAGCGCGTGGCGTTCACCTGCAGCAAGATCTCCTGTCCGTGCCACTCCACAATCACCTCGTACTGCGGTCCCATATAGGCGACGTGGCGGATCACGCAGCGCTGGCTTTCGTCGCCGCGCTCGCTCAGGGTGATGGCTTCCGGGCGCACGCCCACGGAGCCTGTACCCTGGCTGGCAAAGTGCAGCGGACGCGGCAAACGGTAGCCGTGGATCTCGACGTAGTCATGGTTGAATGTCGCCGGGAACAGGTTGGCATCGCCCATAAAGCTCGCCATAAAGCGCGACGCCGGCTGGCGATACAGATCCTGCGGGGAGCCAATCTGCATGATGTTGCCTTTGTTCATCACCAGCACCGTGTCGGACACCGCAAACGCCTCGCTCTGATCGTGAGTCACGTACAGCGAGGTAATGTTGAACTGCTTTTGCAGCTCGCGAATTTTATCGCGCATGCTGCGACGCAGGTTGGCGTCGAGGTTACTCAGCGGTTCATCAAACAGCAGCACTTTGGGTTTGAGGATCAGCGCGCGGGCCAGCGCCACACGCTGCTGCTGGCCGCCGGAAATCTGGTCGACAAAGCGATCTTCAAAGCCTTCAAGATCGACCATCGCCAGTGCCTCTTTGACGCGGGCTTTGGTCTCTGCGCGTGAGATGCCGAGCATTTTCAGGCCGTAGCCGACGTTCTCGCCCAACGACATGTGCGGGAACAGGGCGTAAGACTGGAACACCATGCAGATATCGCGCTGCTGAATGGAACGATGGGTCACGTCCTCACCGTCGATCAGGATCTGCCCTTCGGTCGGTTTTTCCAGCCCCGCTACCAGCCGCAGGACCGTGGTTTTGCCGCAGCCGGACGGGCCGAGCAGCGTCACCATCTGTCCCTGGGGGATAGCGAGGTTAATGTTGTCGATGACCGTGTTATTGCCAAAGCGCTTGGTCACGTTGCGAAGTTCAACGAAATGTTTCTGAGTCATAGTGTTACGCCTGGTTTTTGGCTTTTGAACGGGAGGTACGAGACTCACCGATCAGCCAGTCAAAGAGGAAAATGATCGCCAGCATGACCACAATCAGGATCGAGCCGTAGGCAATCGCCACGCCGTATTCGCCGTCTTCCACCCGGTTCAGAATGTAGGCGGTCGCCACGCGGGTATCCGGCGTGACGAGGAACACAATGGCGCTGACGGTGGTAATCGCGCGCACAAAGCTGTAGATCAGCGCCGACAGGATCGCCGGGCGCAGCAGCGGCAGCAGGATGTGGGTGATGGTCCGGAGCGAACCGGCGCGCAGGCTGAGCGAGGCTTCATCCAGCGACTTATCAATCTGCCCCAGCCCCGCAATCCCGGCGCGAATGCCCACCGGCACGTTACGCATCACCATCGAAATAATCACAATCGCCGCCGTGCCGGTCAGGTACACCGGGGCGCTGTTAAACGCCAGAATGTACGACACGCCCGCCACGGTGCCCGGTACCGCAAAGCACAGCATGGTGGTGAACTCGATGGTCTTTTTGCCACGGAACTGCTGGCGTACCACCACCCAGGCGATCAGCAGGCCAAACCCGGCGGTGATCGGTGCGGCAATCCCGGCGTACAGCAGGGTATCGAGCAGCGAAGGCCACGCGCCGTCGCTCATCCCCTGGCCGAACAGCTTGATAAAGTTATCCAGCGTCAGGGTGTAATCCACCCCCCAGTTGACGGTAAAGCTGCCGTAGAAAATGCTGCCGTAGAGCAGGGCGTTAAAGGCGATCCACACCGACAGCAAGGCCACCACGGTCCACACCAGCGTCACCGGCAGCGGCTGCACGTCGCCGCGATACGATTTCCCGGAGACGGTGACGTACGAGCGCTTGCCGATCCACATGTACTGAATGCAGAACACCAGCAGCGAGAACACCAGCAGGAACGCGCCGAGGGTGCTGGCGGCCTGATAGTCCAGCTGCGAGCCGGTGATGTAGAAGTAGATCTGCGTCGCCAGCACGTCGAAGTTACCGCCCAGCACCAGCGGGTTACTGAAATCGGCCAGCGACTGGACGATGACGATCAGGAAGGCGTTGGCCAGCGCCGGTTTCAGCAGCGGAACAAACACGCCGTTAAAGGTCTGCCAGCGGCTGGCGCGCAGGGTGTACGACGCCTCTTCCAGCGACGGATGAATAGTTTTGATCGCCCCGTCGAGGATCATAAAGGCCATCGGGGTGAAGGCCAGCACCTGCGCCAGCCAGATGCCGGTAAACCCGTACAGCCAGTTGGTGTTGGTCAGCCCGAACCAGTCGACCATCAGCTCGGTGACGTAGCCGGAGCGGCCCATCATCAGCGTCACGCCCAGCCCCACCACGAACGGCGGGGTGACGATCGGCAGGATCGAGAAGATACGGCCAATAATGGCGCTGCGTTTCGCGATGCGGGTGGTGTAGATCGCCAGCACCAGGCCAAAGAAGGTACAGCCGATGCCGACCGCCACGCAGAGCAGGATCGAGTTGATGATCACCTGAATGATGTGCGACTGCGACAGCACGGCGACAAACGCCAGCGGAGCGAACTCGCCCGCGTCGTTGGTGAACATCGGAATAAAGATGGCGATACTCGGCCAGACGATGAAAATGCCGATCAGCGCGACGATAGCAATCAGCGAGCCAATCACAAAGCGGTCGCCGCCCAGCCACTCCAGCCGGGTCAGGGCCAGCGACATGATTGCCCCCAGCGCCACAAACAGCACGATAGTGGCATAGCCTAACCCGCGTTCTTCCACCGTGGCGCTGATGACGATAAATGCCATGCACAGCAGCGCCCAGCCAGCGTCAAAATAGTGACGGCTGCGCTGTTCGCGGCGGGCGGAATGAAACGGACGCAGCAGCAGCAGGCTTGGCAGCAGATACCACAGCCAGCTGATGTTGAAGTGCGACCAGCTATAGGCGTCGAGGATCTCGTCGCGGGTGGATTCCAGCAGGCCGTAATCCAGGCTCCAGCTTGGCAGCAGCGCAAAGGCCAGCCAGCCAAGCAAAACCCAAAGGAAGACCGCATCCCGTTTTTTCACGGGATGGAGAGCGAGTGTCTGTGACATAGGAATTCCGGGTGTTGATGAAGTTGTAGGCCGGGCAAGGCGCAGCCGCCGCCCGGCATTTACCGCACAGTGGGCTTATTTACCCATCTTCACGTCGCTGACCCACTTATTGATCAGCGCCTTACGCACGTCCGTTGAGCCGTACTTATCCATGTCGTAGCTGATCAGCTTCAGGTCATCCAGCTTCAGCGAGTTCGGTGAGGTTTCAGCGGTGGTGTTGGTCAGGATCTGGTAGGACTTGCCCTGTTTCCATGCCAGCTCCTGGGCGTCTTTTGACAGCACCCAGTCGACAAACAGCTTCGCATTCTCATCGTTACGCGCGCCTTTCAGGATGCTGACGCCGCCGATTTCATACCCGGTGCCTTCGCACGGTGAAATCAGCTCCAGCGGTGCGCCTTGCTCTTTTTCCAGCGAGTAGTCGTGCAGGAAGCCAATGCCGATGGCGGTTTCACCGCGGGCGGCATTACGCGCTGGGGCGATGCCGGATTTGGTGTACTGGGAGACGTTGCTGTTCAGCTGTTTCAGATAATCGAAGGCCTGATCTTCACCCCACAACTGCACGAAGGTCGCCAGTGCGGTGTAGGCGGTGCCGGAGCTTTGCGGATCGGCAATCTGGATCTCGCCTTTGTATTCCGGTTTGGTCAGATCCTTCCAGCACTGTGGGATTGGCAGATTTTTCTCTTTCAGGCGCTGGGTGTTAACGCCAAAGCCCAGAATACCCACGTATACCGCAGAAGAGAGGTTGCCTTTCACTTTTGCCGGATCGCGGAATTTCTCCATGATCTGCTCGAGGTTTTTCGATTTGTACGGCTGCAGCAGGCCCATTTCACCGGCCTGAGACTGCGGATCCAGCGTGCCGCCGTACCAGACATCGGCCTGCGGGTTTTTCTTCTCGGCATCCACTTTCGCCAGCGTGCTGCCAGAGCCGTTGCGGATAAACGAGGTTTTGACGTCGTATTTGTCGCCAAACGCTTTGGTTTCGGCTTCACACATTTCGTTGGTGGCGCTGCAGTAAACCACCAGACGGCCTTTAGCCTGAGCGGCACCGGAGAAGGTGGCCAGGGCGATCCCAGAGACAATAAGGGTAGAGAGCAGTGTTGTTTTCATTATTCAGCCTTTTGTGACGTTATAGGACTGCGAGACGCGGTGATGCCCGCCATCAGCAGCGGCATCAGTAACAAACCCATCAGCACGGCGGCAATCGAGAGCAAACTGAACATCCCCGACCAGCCGTAGCGTTCAATAACCAGTGACAGCGGCCACCCGGCCAGCGCCGCCCCCAGATAGGCAAACACGCCGAGAAAACCGGTAATCGAGCCTGCGGCCTGCTTGTGTCCGCATTCGACGGCGGCAAGGCCGATCAGCATCTGCGGACCAAAGACAAAAAATCCCACTGTAAAAAAGCACATCGCCAGCAGGGCGTAGTGATGGACCGGGGCCAGCCACAGGGCAGCCACCGACACCATCAATCCCAGCGTGAACAGCAATATCATTGGCGCCCGCTGGCCGCTGAACAGCAGATCCGATCCCCATCCGGCGAACAGCGCGCCGAGTAAACCCCCCACTTCAAACAGCATCACCGTGGCGTTGGCACTCAGCAGGTTGACGCCGTGGCTCTCTGCCAGCCACAGATTGCCCCAGTCGTTCAGGGCGATACGGATCAGATACACCAGCACATACGACGCCCCGAGCAGCCAGATCATCGGGTTTTGCAGCATGGTGGTGCGTAACATTTGCCACAGCCCCATCCGTGGGCTTTGCTGTTGCTGGCGCAACTCCAGTGGATCGTTGCGCCACTCGCCGACCGTTGGCAGACCCTCTTCCTGCGGTGTACCCCGCAGTTGTGTGGTCAGCCACAGGCCGAGCACGATACTGATGATCCCCGGTATCAGCATCGCTGCCTGCCAGCCCCAACGTTGGGCGGCAAAGGCACAAATCAGCGGAATAATGGCCCCGCCAATGTTGATTGAGGTATTCCAGCATCCCCACCAGAAGCCGCGCTCGTTGCGCGAATACCAGTGAGTCAGCAATCTTGCGCACGGCGGCCATCCCCATCCCTGAAAGAAGCCGTTCAGCGTCCAGATAAACAGCAGCAGGGGCAGGGAATCCCCGAAGGCGAACAGCACGTTCAGCACTCCGGTGGCCATCAGGCCGATACCCATAAAGGCCCGCTGCCCCTTACTGTCGTGCCACAGTCCGGCGGCAAATTTCGACAGCCCGTAGCTCAGGTAAAACAGCGAACCGATCAGGCCGATGTCGCTTTTACTCAGCCCCAGATCGATCTGCAGGGCCGGCAGTACGTAGTTGAGGCTTTTGCGCGTCAGGTAAAACGCGGCATAGCCAATCACCATGCAAATCAGCAGTCGCGGGCGCAGTGTCCGGTAGCGTTGAGTAACCTGTTCAGCTGACAGTGCGGGCATGGCGTTCTCCATTTGAGATGACTGTATGAAAGCGCGACGAAAAAGGGATGAGAGAAAGTCTGGCGTGACTAAGACTTTTTCCTGGTTAGCGGTGTGTTTGTTGCAAAATTGTGGGCAGGTTAACAATTACGCGCGTGCCGCCCTGTGATTCGAGGGTGAATTCCCCGCCGAGGGCGTGGACGCGTTCGCGCATCCCCTGAATGCCAAAGCCGGGGCTCTGCTGCGGGCTGATGCCGTGGCCGTTATCCCTGACCTCAAGGCGCAGCTGATCCCCCTGCTGACAGAGCAGGACGCTGACTTCGCTGGCATCGGCGTGCTTGCTGACGTTGTTCAGCAGCTCCTGCAGCAGGCGATAGAGGGTAAAGACCAGGGTTTCGCTCTGCGGCGGGGCGAGAAGCCGGTAATCAAAACGGCAGGCGATCCCACGTTCGGCAAAGGCGAACTCGTTCACCAGATGGTGCAGGGCCTCGTTTAACGACAGTTCGTCGAGCACCGGCGGGCGAAGCTGGCGCAGCAGTTGACGGGTGGAGTGATGAATGCGCCGCGCGAGATCGTTAATCTGCCCGGCGGCGGCTAACGCCTGCGGCGTATCGCCGGTGCGTTTTACCAGCTGGGACTGGATTTGGATGGCGGTGATGTTCTGGCCGATTTCGTCATGCAGCTCGCGGGCCAGCTGTTTGCGGGTGTCTTCTTCGGAGTGGATCAGCTTTTCCGCCAGCGCCCGGCGGGCCTGCAGTTCGTCCTCCAGCCGACGGCGATAGTGATCGAGGTTCATCGCCAGATGCTGCTGGCGGCTGATGGCGATCCCCAGCCCAATCCCCAGCAGCGACTGAGTGGCGAGGAAAATCTCCAGCTCCAGCAGGTCGTTGAACCCGACTCCAACCTGGCGGGCGATGGTGATCATCATGCTGCCCAGCAGCCCGGAGAGCACGCCGCCCTGCCAGCCAAACTTCCACGCCATCACCACGTTGGGCAGAAACACCACGATCAGCAGCAGCCGCTCCAGCGCCGGGGAGAGCACCATCTGGGTGCCAATACCGATGATAAAAAACAGGCTGCACCAGATAATCAGCGAGGTGCGCAGCGGCGGATTGCTGGTATCGAGCCCCAGCAGATGATAGCGATGCTGCTGGCGTAAAAACTCAAACACCAGATAGACAAACGGAGTGAGCAGCACCCCGCCAGTAAAAGAGGCCAGCGCAATCAGGATGGTGGGGCTGTCGAGAAACGGCGCCAGCATCAGGGTCTGGATCAGGGCGTTAAGGGTCACCGCCGCAATCAGCAGGGACAGGCGCTGCCAGTAGAGGGGAAAGCGGTGCCAGTAGTGTTGGGCTACCCACGCCGAAACGGTGCCCAGCAGCGGCACAACCAGCATCAGGGGCCGGGTCAGGAGCTGTTCGCTGTGCAGCCACAGCATCGCGGCCAGCGTCGGCAGGATTAACGCGGGCCAGAAGCGGCGCGAGAGCACAATCATCAGCGCCAGCCAGACGCCCTGCGGCAAGAACAGTACCGCCTGCTGACCGTTCTGGGTCAGGTAAAAACTGAGCGTCCACAGCATCAGCCAGCCTGTGCCCCAGGCCAGCATAATAAACAGGGAGAGGATGATGTGCCGCAGGGAGCGCCGCATCAGTGGCCGTTCAGCAGCTGGTTATCGAGGGCAAAATGCACCAGTTCAATGGTGCTGCTGCACTGCAGTTTGCCCAGCACGTTGGCGCGATGGACGTGGACGGTTTTGTGGCTGAGTTCGAGTTTGAAGGCGATTTCCTTCACGCTGTCGCCCTTGACCAGCAGCTCAAACACCTCTTTTTCGCGCGGGGTCAGGGCCGCCAGCGCCTGGGACGTCGGCTCGCCGCCGCGCAGGGCTTTGACCGCATCGGCACACAGATAATGCCCGCCCATCCCGACGGATCGCACCGCCTGCACCAGCTCCTCCGGGCCGCAGCGTTTGGTGAGATAGCCGCTGGCACCCGCATCGAGCGCGCTCTGCACAAACGCGGGCGTATCATAGATGCTGAGAATAATGGCGCGAAAGCCGGGGCGCTGCTGACGCAGACGTTTGAGCAGGCTCAGGCCGTTTTCATCCGGCATGGCGACATCGAGCACGGCGACGTCGATGGCGTCGCGGGTCAGCGCGGGCCAGGCGTCTGCGGCGCTGCTGTACTGGCCCTCGACCACCAGATCCTGTTCCAGGTTTAACAGCTGGGCGAACCCGGAACGAACTACCACATGGTCGTCCACCAGCACCACTTTGATCATTTCCGATACCTTTGAGGGAGAGTGTGCCTATGATGCCTGTCCGGGCAGGGGTGGCAATCCTGTGCCTGTGGTTATGTAACGGATGTAACATAATTGCAATAAATGGATCGTGATGGTTGAGGGTGGGGTGGGGTGGGGTGGGGTGGGTTGGGTTGGGGGGATATGTGGCAACGGTGGGGGTTCCGTTCACTTTACGTTCTGCGTTTCTCTTTATGCCGCGTCACACGTGAACGTGCGAAGGGGGCTCGCCGCCACCCCCTTCGCCATCCCGGCTCCCGGCAACGAAAATCGCCGCTACGCGGTGCACTCAGCTTATTCCGCCTGGCTTTCGGGTCGGGCGCGATCCTGCATCCATGCAGGTCACGCCCTCTCCGCGCATCCCTGCGCGTCGCCCCGGCCAGGCGAAAACGCTTCGTCGATTTCCAGCCGGACTGGGGTGTCGCGGGGATATCTGCTTCTGCATGATCATTTTCATCGCGGTGATTTCTTGTTTTGCGAGGTTGCCTTTGCGGACGACTTTCCGACAAATTTGCCCACTTTCGAACTCGAGCCCGATCAACGGGGCATTTTCTTTACTGATACGCTAAAAATGCCTCAGTCATTTAAGATCTCACAGCGGCACCGAATCCGGCTGAAAATCGCCGAAGTGTTTCCTGTAGCCAGGGGCGACGCGCATGGATGCGCGGCGAGGGCACGTTCACAGGTGACGCGGCACACAGAGCAGCAAGAAACCTAAAGTGAACGGAACCACCACAATAGCCAACATGTTCACCCCCAAAAACCAACTATCTATTCCCACTTTTTTTCTAAAAACGATTCGGCATTAACGATGCTTTTTAATTCCTTTATCAAAATTCCGCCGCCGGAAATACTGCCTCCATAACAACAGAGGGGAGCAGACATCATGGCAATTTCATCGCGTATCACCTTACTCGGCGCACTGGCGCTGTGGGCATTCCAGGCGCAGGCGGTGGAGGTCACCGTCGCGTATCAAACCTCAGCTGAGCCCGCCAAAGTGGCTCAGGCAGACAACACTTTCGAGAACGCCAGCGGCGCGAAAGTGAACTGGCGTAAGTTCGACAGCGGCGCCAGCATTGTGCGGGCCCTGGCGTCCGGCGATGTGCAGATTGGCAACCTCGGCTCCAGCCCGCTGGCGGTCGCGGCCAGTCAGCAGGTGCCCATCGAAGTGTTCCTGCTCGCCTCCCAGCTCGGTAATTCCGAAGCGCTGGTGGTGAAGAAAAACATCACCAAACCCGAAGACCTGATCGGCAAACGCATCGCGGTGCCGTTTATCTCCACCACCCACTACAGCCTGCTGGCGGCCCTGAAACACTGGGGGATCAAGCCGGGCCAGGTCGAGATCATCAACCTGCAACCCCCGGCAATCATCGCCGCCTGGCAGCGCGGTGATATTGACGGAGCCTATGTCTGGTCGCCTGCGGTGAACGAGCTGGAAAAAGACGGCAGCGTGCTGACCGACTCCGCGCAGGTGGGGCAGTGGGGATCGCCAACCCTCGACGTGTGGGTGGTACGTAAAGACTTCGCTGAGAAGCACCCAGAGATCGTCAAAGCCTTCGCCAAAAGCGCCATCGACGCCCAGCAGCCCTACATTTCTAACCCTGATGAGTGGCTGAAACAGCCTGCAAATCTGGAGAAACTCGCCCGCCTGAGCGGCGTGCCCGAAGCCGACGTGCCGGGGCTGGTGAAAGGGAATACCTACCTGACCCCTGCCCAGCAGCTGCAGCAGCTGGCGGGTCCGGTGAATAAAGCGATTATCGACACCGCCGGGTTCCTGAAAGAGCAGGGCAAAGTGCCTGCTGTTTCGGCGGATTACAGCCAGTACGTGACCGATCGTTTTGTGAAATAACCGGAGGCCGCGATGCTGCATATTTCCAACCTTTACGCCGATTACCACGGCAAACCGGCGCTCGAGGATATCAACCTGACGGTGGACAGCGGTGAGCTGCTGGTGGTGCTGGGGCCGTCGGGCTGCGGCAAAACCACCTTGCTCAATCTGGTAGCCGGGTTTGTGCCTTATCAGCGCGGCAGCATTCAGCTGGCGGGCAAGCGGGTGGAAGGGCCAGGCGCAGAGCGCGGCGTGGTGTTCCAGAACGAAGGGTTGCTGCCGTGGCGTAACGTGCAGGAAAACGTCGCGTTTGGCCTGCAGCTGGCAGGCATCGCGCGGGAAACGCGGCTGAATATCGCCCGCGAAATGCTGAAAAAGGTCGGGCTGGAGGGGGCGGAAAAACGCTTTATCTGGCAGCTCTCTGGCGGTCAGCGTCAGCGCGTCGGGATTGCCCGGGCGCTGGCGGCCAATCCCCAGCTGTTGCTGCTGGATGAACCCTTCGGGGCGCTGGATGCCTTTACCCGGGAGCAGATGCAAACCCTGCTGCTGCGTCTGTGGCATGAGACCGGTAAGCAGGTGCTGCTGATCACCCATGACATCGAAGAAGCGGTGTTTATGGCCACCGAACTGGTGCTGTTGTCGCCGGGGCCGGGTCGGGTACTGGAGCGCCTGCCGCTCAATTTTGCCCACCGCTATGTAGGCGGCGAACCGGTGCGCAGCATCAAATCCGATCCGGACTTTATCGCCCAGCGCGAGTACGTGCTGAGCCGGGTGTTCGACCAGCGGGAGGCCTTCTCATGAGCATTGTGGTGACCGACAAAACGGCGCAAAAACGCCTTACGCTGCGCTGGCCCTTATCGCGTCAACTGACGCTGAGCATCAGCACGCTGCTGGTGCTGCTGGCAATATGGTGGGCGGTGGCAGCCCAGCAGTGGGTGAGCCCGCTGTTTCTGCCCGCGCCAGCCCAGGTGCTGAGCAAATTAATTTCTATTGCCGGTCCACAAGGCTTTATGGATGCCACCCTGTGGCAGCATCTGGCGGCCAGTCTGGGGCGCATTCTGGTGGCGCTGCTGGCAGCAGTAATCATCGGCATCCCGGTGGGGATCGCGATGGGGCTCAGCCCAACGGTGCGCGGGATCCTCGATCCGTTGATCGAGCTGTATCGACCGGTACCGCCGCTGGCGTATCTGCCGCTGATGGTTATCTGGTTTGGCATCGGTGAGACCTCGAAGATCCTGCTGATCTACCTGGCGATTTTTGCCCCGGTGGCGATGTCGGCGGTGGCGGGCGTCAAGAGTGCCCAGCAGGTGCGGCTCCGGGCGGCACAGTCGCTGGGGGCCAGCCGCGTGCAGGTGCTGTGGTTTGTGATTTTGCCCGGCGCGTTGCCGGAGATTTTAACCGGGCTGCGCATTGGGTTAGGCGTGGGCTGGTCGACGCTGGTGGCGGCGGAGCTTATCGCCGCGACGCGGGGGTTAGGGTTTATGGTGCAGTCGGCGGGGGAATTCCTGGCGACCGACGTGGTGTTGGCCGGGATCATGGTGATCGCCGTGATCGCCTTTGGTTTAGAACTGGGGCTGCGCGCGCTACAGCGCCGTCTGACGCCCTGGCATGGAGAGATACAATGAGTGAACGTCTGACCATTACCCCGCTGGGGCCGTACATTGGTGCGCAGATTTCGGGTCTGGATGTGACCCGGCCGTTAAGCGATAACCAGTTTGAGCAGCTGTATCACGCGGTGCTGCGCCATCAGGTAGTGTTCCTGCGCGAGCAGGCGGTGACCCCGCAGCAGCAGCGCGCGCTGGCCCTGCGCTTTGGCGATCTGCATATTCACCCGGTCTACCCGCATGCGGAAGGCGTTGAAGAAATTATCGTGCTGGATACCCATAACGATAACCCGCCGGATAACGACAACTGGCATACCGACGTGACGTTTATCGAGACCCCGCCCGCCGGAGCGATTCTGGCGGCGAAGCTGCTGCCAGAAACCGGTGGTGATACGCTGTGGACCAGCGGCATTGCGGCGTACGAGGCGCTGTCCGCGCCGTTTAAGCAGCTGTTGAGCGGCCTGCGTGCCGAACATGATTTTAAGAAATCGTTCCAGGAATATAAGTATCGCAAAACCGAAGAAGAGCACGCCCGCTGGCAGGAAGCGGTGGCGAAACACCCGCCGCTGCTGCATCCAGTAGTGCGTACCCATCCGGTCAGCGGTAAACAGGCGCTGTTCGTCAACGAGGGCTTCACCACCCGGATCGTTGACCTGAGCGAGAAAGAGAGCGCGGCGCTGTTAGGGTTTCTGTTTGCGCATATCACCAAACCAGAGTTCCAGGTGCGCTGGCGCTGGCAGGAAAACGATCTGGCGATCTGGGATAACCGGGTGACGCAGCACTATGCCAACGCGGATTATCTGCCGCAGCGACGCATCATGCAGCGGGCGACGATTCTGGGGGATAAGCCGTTTTATCGTGCGGGCTGATTGCCCTCACCCCAACCCTCTCCCACGGGGAGAGGGAGAAAAATAGGTAGCCGCCACCCGGCGTTACAAATGTACTTCGATATACCGCTGATAGCGGTTGGCTTTCAGGTAGCACAAGTCCACCAGCACCAGCCCGTCGACGCAGTTGTTGAAGGCCGGATCGCTGCCAAAATCGATAAACTGTACCCCGCCTGGCTCGCACAGTTCGGAATACTGTTTATACAGCGGCGGGATGCCGCAACCCAGATTGCCGAGCAGTGATTTCAGGCGGGTCAGGTCTTCGACGTAATCGACACCCGCAAACTGTGCCAGCACGTCGGGCAGCGAAGCCGGATACGGCTGGCGCGAGACGGCTAAAGGATGGCTGGCCGGGAACCACAGGCGGTAAAACGCCACCAGTAAATCCCGCGCGGCGGGCGGTAATCCGCCCGAAATTGACACCGGGCCGAAGAGATAGCGGTACTGCGGGTAGCGTGCCAGATAAGCGCCGATGCCCGACCACAAATAGTCCAGCCCACGGCGGCCCCAGTAGCGCGGCTGAATAAAGCTGCGTCCCAGCTCGATGCCGTGCTCCAGCACGTCTTCCATTTTGTCGTCGTAATGAAACAGGCTGTAGCTGTACAGCCCGCCGAGCCCGCGGTTTTCGACCTGTGTAGCGGTGGGCATAAAGCGATACGCACCGACCACTTCCAGATCCTCGTCATCCCACAGGATCAGATGCAGGTAGTCATCGTCATAGCTGTCAGTATCCCGACGCTTGCCGCTGCCTTCGCCCACGGCGCGGAATGCCACTTCACGCAAGCGCCCCAGCTCGCGCAAGATCGGCACATCTTCCTGGCCGTTGCGCTGCCACAAATAAATAGTTTTGCCATCGCTGGTTTTCCCCAGACATTCGGCCTGGGCGAGTGCGCGCTTGAGCGTGGCGCGATCCTCGGGCCGCGCAATGGCCGATTCCGTTTTAAACCGGCCAGGCAGTCCCTTGCCAAGACCCATCACGTGCTGACGGCACTGTTCGGCCATCTCACGGGGAGAGAGCGTGGCGCTGAACCAGTGGCTCCAGGGGATCTGCTGGCCGATTTTAATCGGCAGTCGGCTGTGCTGACGGCGGAACATCTGCTGCATCAACAGCAGCATCGACAGGGTGGGGGAAATCAGCGTGCTGGCATAAAACAGCAGGCTGTTGTGCGCCTGAATGTGCATCGGCAGCAGCGGGACGCGCAGCTTGCTTGCGATCTTAATAAAGCCGGAGTGCCATTTTTTATCGCGAATGCCTTTGCGCGTCGGGCGCGAGACTTCGCCCGCCGGGAAGAAGATCAACACCCCCGCGTTTTGCAGGTGCTGTTCCATTTGCACCAGCGATGTTTTGGCGGTTTTGCCGCCCAGATTATCGACCGGAATAAACAGCGAACTGAGCGGTTCAAGGTGCGTTAGCAAGCGGTTGGTGACCACTTTGACATCCCGGCGCACACGGGAAACGGCGTACATCAGCGCCAGGCCGTCGAGCGTGCCTGTCGGATGATTTGCGATAATAACCAGCGGGCCATGTTCGGGGATTTGTTCGAGATCGCGGGAAGAGAGCGTGCAGATAATATCAAGATGTTCCAGAACCTGTTCCACCATATCGAGTCCTTTCAGGTGGCGGTGGGTGGCGGCGAACTGCTGAAACTCCTCTTCGTGTAAAACTTTGCTTAACAGCCTTTTTTGCCAGGGTGCAGGCCTCGCCTGCGGCCAAAGATCGTCGAGAACGCTGTCGATACTAAACATGGTGGCTCCTCCTGCTGTCTTTCCCGGACAGTAGAATAGCCAGATGTCGTTTGCATTGCAGAGGGGTGAAGATTGTGTGGAAGGCCCGGTAAGCGGAGCGCCACCGGGCAAAAGCGGATTAACGCAGGATTTTCTTCTCGGCCAGATCCAGCGCGAAGTAGCTGAAGATCAGATCCGCGCCGGCGCGTTTGATCGCTCCCAGGCTCTCGAGGATCACTTTCTCTTCGTCGATCGCCCCCGCCTGCGCGGCGAATTTGATCATCGCGTACTCGCCGCTCACCTGGTAGGCGCCCAGCGGCAGCTCGGTGCGTTCGCGGATGTCGCGCAGGATATCAAGGTATGCGCCAGCTGGTTTCACCATCAGGCAGTCGGCACCTTGTGCTTCGTCGAGCAGCGATTCACGGATCGCTTCCCGGCGGTTGAGCGGGTTCATCTGATAGGTTTTGCGATCGCCTTTCAGCGCGGTACCGGCGGCTTCACGGAACGGGCCGTAGAACGACGAGGCGAATTTGGTGGAGTAGGACATGATCGCCGTATCGGTGAAGCCCGCCGCGTCCAGCGCCTGGCGAATGGCCTGTACCTGGCCGTCCATCGCGGCCGACGGGGCGATAAAATCTGCACCGGCAGCAGCGGCAATCACCGCCTGCTTGCCTAGATTGATCAGGGTCGCGTCGTTATCGACGCCGTGATCGCACAATACGCCGCAGTGGCCGTGCGAGGTGTATTCGCAGAAGCAGGTGTCGGACATGACGATCATCTCCGGCACGGTCTGTTTGGCAATGCGCGACATGCGCGCCACCAGACCGTCTTCTTTCAGCGCATCGCTGCCGGTGGCATCGGTATGGTGCGAAATGCCGAAGGTCATGATCGAGCGAATACCGGCATTGGCAATGCGCTCGATTTCGCGCGCCAGGTGCTTCTCGGGAATTCGCATCACGCCCGGCATGGCCTCGATGGCTTTATAGTCATCGATCTCTTCTTCAACAAAAATCGGCAACACCAGATCGTTTAAGGTCAGTGTTGTCTCTTCAAACATGGCGCGCAGAGCGGGGGATTTGCGCAGACGACGTGGACGAGCAATTAAATCGGTCATGATATGCCTGACATAGATGAATGAAAGAGGGCCAGTGTACCTGAAATGCCAATTGCCTGTTTTACTAAAATTGTCGTTAAGCCTGAATAATGTGAGTGCGATTATTGGGCCATTCCTTTTTCATTGAATAAAATAAGTTTGCGCAATATGTAATTTAATTAACTGGAGCGGGGTGGGCGGGGGGCTTTTAATCTAACGACATGGCAATGAAAGGCTTTTTGGTGATTTTCTCTTTATTCAAATTCATGCCATTTGTTTCCTTCGTTTTCTTTATTGATATTAATGATGATTTGCAAGTTAAGCTGTTATTTTTTTATATGTAACTTATTGATATTAGTGTTTTTATTTGTATTCCCCGGTGCGTTAAAAGATTATTTATTTGTTTTGTCTGTTTCCGAACTTAATTGATGGATTCATTGAACTATTTTCTTTTGAGGCTGCATAATTCCCGCCGCAATATATTTGCACTGTAGTTACGGACAAACTTGCTTACGTCCCTGAGGAGGGATGAACCAATGCAAACATGGAAAAAGAAACTTGTTGTATCTCAACTTGCATTAGCCTGCACGCTGGCTATCGCTTCTCAAGCCAATGCAAAAGATATCTCTGGTAACAGCTATAACACCTTTGGCTATGACAGTACTGCAACATCGGCCTTGTATAATGGCTATGCTGACTGGAATTACGCTACCGGGACCCACGATGGCGATATCTATCCCGTCATCAATAAGTCGACGCTGAACGGAGTACTCTCAACGTACTACCTGGATGACGGCCTGGATGGGTATAAGAACGCCCTGACTGTCTCCAACAGCACCCTTAACGGCATGATCACCTCTAAGTGCATGACCACTGAATGTGCGGGTGGTCTGAATACGGACGGTACCACTCATCAGCAGTACGATCGTTTTGCGCTGACGCCGGACAACACCACCGTCAACGATACCTATGAGCATTATGCTTACGATGTGGTAAACGGCAGCAACACGACCACGAATTACTGGGACACCTATGCCCTGGGTAATGCCATTACCCTCGACGTCGAATCTGACATTGTTATCCAGAATAACTCCCGTATTGCCGGGATTACCCTGACCCAGGGTTATCAAGAACTGGATAATACGCCGTACGATTCAACGTCTGGTATTGAAGACAGCAGCAACGTCTTTACCAACACCCTGAATGTTAAAGATTCTGTCGTCACGTCAGGGGCTGATAGCGATCTGGGGGCCAACGGTTTCTATGGCCAGTCGGCAAAACCAAGCGATTACGGTGAGAGTACGGCCACGGCATCTGACGATGCTGCGCTGATCGTCAAAGCCAGCAGCGCTGATAACGCGATGCAAACAACGGCTAACTTCGATCATTCGACGCTGACCGGCGATGTGCTGTTCACCAGCACCTTCGATAACAACTTCTATGATAATGGCGATCCGGCTACCGACACGACCAGCGATGGCGTGTACAACCCAACTACAAACGGCTGGGATGGTACCGATAAACTGGATCTGACTCTGACCAACGGCAGCAAGTGGGTCGGTGCAGCCGTCTCCAGCGTTGAGATGATCACCCCGTCGCAGATGTATGGCCTCGGCTACAGCAGCGTCGACTGGCGTGCGCTGGCGGCGAACAGTATCTGGCCATCATCCACCTATGACAGCAACGGTCATCTGGTGGGAAGCGCGGTTTATCAGAGCGGTTTGTTCAATGTCACGCTGGATAACGGTTCAGAGTGGGATACCCGTAAGGGATCCAACATTGACAAGCTGGTCGTTAATAACCGTTCACAGGTCAACGTTGAGAACTCCAGCCTGCTGGCTGACAGCATCAATCTGAGCAACGCGTCGTCAATGAACATTGGTGACGCCGGCGATGTAGCAACAGATAGCCTGTATCTCGACAGCGCAAGTCTGGTTAGTCTGACTCAGGAAACGGCAGAGCTGTACGCGAACACCATCACCGTGGATAACCGCGCAGAGCTGATGCTGGGTCTGGGTCAGGTGGACACCCATAAAATGGTGCTGACCGACGGCGGTGTGCTGAATGTGGGCAGCCGTGACTACGTGTTTAATTCAGATCTGATCAATGCCCGCTATATCACCAACGACAGTAAGCTAGCCGATTACGATTACGGGGTTATTGCCCTGAAATCTGATGGTCATCTGGCTGTAAACGGGGAAGTATCCGGTAACTACAAAGTTCGTCTGGACGATGCGACCGGGGCCGGGTCCGTTGCCGACTACCAAAACAAAGAGATCGTCCGTATTTATGACAACAACGCGGATACCCAGGCCAGCTTTACCGCTGCCAACAAAGCCGATCTCGGGGCTTACACCTATCAGGCACAGCAGCAGGGCGACACCGTGGTGTTGCAGCAGGATCGTCTGACCGATTACGCCAACATGGCGCTGAGCATTCCGTCTGCTAATACCAACATCTGGCATCTGCAGCAGGATGCGCTGGCGAACCGTTTAACCAGCAGCCGTCACGGGCTGACGGATAACGGTGGCGCATGGGTTAACTTCATCGGCGGCAATTTCGACGGCGATAACGGCACGATCAATTACGATCAGGACGTGAGCGGCATCATGGTGGGTGTCGATACTCACATCGAAGGCAATAACGCTGACTGGATCGTGGGTGGCGCGGCAGGCTTTGCGAAAGGCGACATGAGCGATCGTACCGGCCAGGTCGATCAGGATAGCCAGACCGCCATGGTGTACTCCGCGGCGCGCTTTGCTAACGATATCTTCCTCGATAGTTCCCTAAGCTACACCCGCTTCAATAACGACCTTTCGGCAAACATGAGCAACGGCAAATACGTTGAGGGCGATACCTCAACGGATGCCTGGGGCTTTGGGCTGAAGCTGGGCTACGACTGGAAACTGAACGCGTCCGGCTACATTACGCCGTATGCGGCTATTTCCGGCCTGTTCCAGTCGGGTGACGATTATCGTCTGAGCAACGACCTGCAGATGGGCAGTCAGTCCTACGACAGCATGCGTTACGAAGCGGGTATCGACGCCGGTTACACCTTTGGTTATAGCGACGATCAGGCGCTGACCCCGTACTTCAAACTGGCTTACGTTTATGACGATGCCAGTGAGGATGCGAAGGTTAACGGCGACCGCATCGATAACGGGGTGAAAGGCTCTGCCGTTCGCGTCGGGCTGGGTACGCAGTTCAGCTTCACCAAGAACTTCAGTGCCTATACCGATGCCACCTACCTCGGTGGGGGTGACGTTGATCAAAACTGGGGTGCGAACCTCGGTGTGAAATACAGCTGGTAAGGGCTGTGATGCGGGGAGGCTTGCCTCCCCGCTTTTTTAGTATCAGTTAAGGATGACCAGATACCTGCATGAACCGTTATGCGAAACCCATTTCTGAATTCTCCCGGCTCGAAAAGTGCCTTGCCGGCCACTGCACGCCGTTCAAACTCGCTGCCCAGCACCCACTGTTTGGCGATCGTGAAGAAGACGAGAATTACGCGCTGGTGCTGCAGTCAGGCACGCTCAGCATTCACCGTCAGCAGGATGATTTGCTGGTCGAGATTGTCGCCGCACCCTACATCTTCGGGATCAATGCCGGGATGATGGGCTGCAGCACCGAGTATCTGCTGGTGTCCCAGTCACTCTGTTCCGGGTTCTATCTGCCCGCCCCGGATGCCCGCCATCTGATCCAGCAGGCAGGATTATGGGCTGATGCGTTCAGCTGGCTCTCCTGGCATCACCGGGTGATGGAGATCCGCGACACGCAGCTGGTGGGCAATAACTCCTACAGCCAAATTCGCTCCATTCTGCTGGATATGGCCCAGTGGGATGAGGCATTGCGCATGCGGGTTGGGGTGATGGACTTCATTCAGCGGCGGACGCGTATTTCACGCTCGGTGGTGGCAGAGGTGCTGGCAGCGCTGCGACAGGGGGATTACATCAATATGGCCAGGGGCAAACTGGTCAGCATCAACCGTTTGCCCACGGAGTATTAAGGATTACGACGCCGGAATGACCCGCGGTTTGTTCTCGCTCATCTCGACCACCAGCTGGTTGACGCCGTCGCTCATGTTGACGAAGCGCGTCTGCGGCGAACGTGTCACCACCACAAAAACCCCCACGTTAGACTGCGGGATCATGGCCATATAGGTGATGAATCCGCCGCCACCGCCCGTTTTCTGCATAATCCCCGGCCGCCCGTTTTTCGGCGCCATATACACCCAGCCGAGGCCTAGCGCGTCGGCCCGGCCCGGGACGTCCATGCCAATCATCCGTGTGAGCTGGCTACGCTGATAGATCAGGGTCTGCATTCTGTCGGCCTGGTTGCTGCGCGAATAGAAATCGGAGGAGAGGAACTGCTGCATCCAGCGCATCATGTCGCCCGGCGTGGAGTAGACGCCACCGCTGCCCACGGCGGCGAGGGTGTTGTTACACGGACTGGCCCCTTTTTCTGCCACCATCAGGCGCTTGCACTGATCGGGGGAGGGGGTAAAGGTGGTGTCTTTCATCCCCAGCGGACGGGTAATTTGCTCGTCGAACAGCTGGCTGTAGGGTTTACCGGTGGCGGTGGCCAGCGCATCGGCCAGCAGATCAAACGCCAGGTTGGAGTAAGCAGCCTGCGAACCCGGCGCTGATTTCAGACTGGCGGTGGTCAGCCAGTTCCAGCGCTGATCGCGGGTTGGCCAGACGAAAACCGGACGGTGCGCGGCACCACCCGGCTGTTCGCGCGGCAGGGCGCTGGTGTGGGTCGCCAGGTTGACCAGCGTGATCGGCGCGCCCTGATACGTTGGCACACGGGCCCCCGGTGGCGCATATTTGCTGAGCGGATCGTTCAGTTTCACCACGCCCTGGTCGAGCATTTTCACCAGCATCTCGCTGGTCATTAATTTGGTCAGGGAGGCGATGCGCACCACGGAATCAAGCTGTGGGTGGATGTTATTACCCGGACGTGTTTCACCAAAGCTGCGGAATACGCGCTGGTTACCGTCAATTGCCACCAGTGCCATCCCGGTTGCGCCACTGCCGTAAAAAATAAGATTCGCATAGCGATCAACAACATCGGAAGCGAAAGCCGGATCGGCAATCGGCTGGGCAGCCTGCACGCTGGTCAGGCTGGCGGCGTACAACACGGCAGAGAGTAACAGACAACGTTTCAACGAAAGCATCCATGAAGTGAATGAGAAAAGTATGCGTATTTATACTATTAAACCGCGGTTTGCAAAGGCCTGAACAGGCTAACCATAGCGAGAAAAACGTAACCGCGGGTAAATACAAACAATTTGATAGCAGTCGATCTCCCGTTTTGTGACATTGCGCTTATGATAGGCGCGCAGTGCGTCCGCCTTTTCGCGCCGGGAGAGGCCTGACAGGCGAACTAATGCCGGGCCGGCAGGTCTGATAATCCGTCGTCTACAGCAGTGTCTATAACAAAAAAGAAGGAAGCATTATGTTCAAGTCGTTTTTCCCCAAACCGGGACCTTTTTTCCTTTCGGCCTTTATTTGGGCCCTGGTCGCCGTTGTTGTCTGGCAGGCGGGCGGTGGTGCCTGGCTGGAGCGCCTGACGGGCGCCACGGGGGATGTGCCCATCAGCGCCGCGCGCTTCTGGTCGCTGAGCTACCTGCTGTTTTATGCTTATTACGCGCTCTGCGTAGGAATGTTTGCCCTGTTCTGGTTTATCTACTCGCCGCACCGCTGGCAGTACTGGTCGATTCTCGGCACCTCGCTGATTATCTTCGTCACCTGGTTTTTGGTGGAAGTGGGGGTGGCGGTCAACGCCTGGTATGCTCCGTTCTACGACCTGATCCAGACCGCCCTCAGCGCGCCGCATAAAGTGACCATTAATCAGTTCTATCACGAAGTGGGGATCTTCCTCGGGATTGCGCTGATTGCCGTTATCATTGGCGTGATGAATAACTTCTTTGTCAGCCACTACGTGTTCCGCTGGCGTACCGCGATGAACGAATACTATATGGCGCACTGGCAGCAGCTGCGTCATATCGAAGGGGCGGCCCAGCGTGTGCAGGAAGATACCATGCGCTTCGCCTCGACCCTTGAGGATATGGGCGTTAGCTTTATTAACGCCATTATGACCTTGATTGCCTTCCTGCCGGTGCTGGTGACCCTTTCCGCACACGTACCGGAGCTGCCGATTGTCGGTCATCTGCCGTACGGCCTGGTGATCGCCGCGATTGTCTGGTCGCTGATGGGCACCGGCCTGCTGGCGGCGGTGGGGATCAAGCTGCCGGGGCTGGAGTTCAAAAACCAGCGCGTTGAGGCCGCCTACCGTAAAGAGCTGGTGTACGGCGAAGACGATGCTAACCGCGCGTCGCCGCCCACCGTGCGCGAGCTGTTTGGCGCGGTGCGTCGCAACTATTTCCGTCTCTATTTCCACTACATGTACTTCAACATCGCCCGTATTCTGTATCTGCAGGTGGATAACGTTTTCGGCTTATTCCTGCTGTTCCCGTCGATTGTCGCCGGTACGATTACGCTCGGTCTGATGACCCAAATTACTAACGTTTTCGGCCAGGTACGCGGATCCTTCCAGTATCTGATCAGCTCCTGGACCACGCTGGTCGAGCTGATGTCCATCTATAAACGTCTGCGCAGCTTTGAGCGTGAACTGGATGGCCAGCCGTTACAGGAAGTTACCCATACACTGAGCTAATACAGGGAGTTGTTATGTCTTTTGCCGTACCGCGTGCATTACCGTTATCGCTGCTGGCCGTGCTGGTGCTGGCGGGCTGTGCTGAACAAGGCGCTGCCCCGCTGAAAAAGGGCGAAAAGCCCGTCGACGTGGCAAGCGTGGTGCGGCAAAAAATGCCTGCCACGGTGAAAGACCGGGACCAGTGGGCATCAGCGCTGGCAAAAACCTTCGAGAGCCAGAAAATCGCCCCTACCGAGGAGAATATCTGCTCGGTGCTGGCGGTGGCACAGCAGGAGTCGATGTATCAGTCCGACCCGGCGGTGCCTGGGCTGAATAAGATTGCCTGGAAAGAGATAGACCGGCGGGCGGAAAAACTGCACATCCCGTCGTTCCTGGTGCATACGGCGCTGAAAATCAACTCGCCGAACGGCAAGAGCTACAGCCAGCGGCTGGATACGGTGAAAACCGAGAAGCAGCTGAGTGAGATCTTCGATGACATGATTGGCATGGTGCCGATGGGGCAGACGCTGTTTGGCTCCCTCAATCCGGTGCATACCGGTGGGCCGATGCAGGTCAGCATCGCCTTTGCTGAAAAGCATACTAACGGCTATCCGTGGAAAATCGACAATACGGTGCGTCAGGAGGTCTTCTCCCTGCGCGGCGGCCTGTGGTTTGGCACTTACCATCTGCTGAATTATCCCGCCAGCTATAGCGCGCCGCTGTATCGCTTTGCAGACTTTAACGCGGGCTGGTATGCCAGCCGCAATGCGGCATTCCAGAACGCCGTCAGCCGTGCCAGCGGAGTGAAGCTGGCGCTGGATGGCGATTTAATTGCCTACGGCAGCAGCAGCGCCGGCAAAACCGAGCAAACGGTGCGTAAGCTCGGCGGCAAGCTGGGGATGAGCGACAGCGAAATCCGCCGTCAGCTTGAAAAAGGCGACAGCCTGGCGTTTGAGAAAACTGAACTTTATCAGCAAGTGTATAAGCTGGCGGAGCAGAAGGCCGGGAAGAAACTGCCGAGAGAAGTGTTGCCGGGGATCCAGCTGGAGAGTCCGAAAATCACCCGTAATCTGACTACCGCGTGGTTTGCCCAGCGCGTGGACGACCGCCGGGCGCGCTGTATGGCGCTGAATTAGTGGTAACGGCGCCAGCGCAGCACTAGTGCGATAACGCCAAATATCGCGCAGCCCAGCAGGAACGGGATCAAACCAAAAATGGTCCCGACCCCCAGCCCAATCTCAACGCGCGGGCGAACGCTATCCTCAACCTGCATCAGGTGCTCGTACACCCCTGGCGCATGGACGAGGATGTTGAGCAGCTGCGATCCTGCCCAAAAACAGAACAGGACAAAAACGGCATAAGCGATATTACCTGGCGTGGAGGTTTTAGGTTGCTTGCCGCTAAAAATGGGCTTCGACATGCTGAAGTCTGCCATAACTGCCTCCGAAATAATCTGCATGGCCTGGTGCCTTGTGTTCCAGCTGAGTCTGACACCTCAGGGCGGATGTCAATATCAGAATCGTGGTAAATTGGCCTGGGGAATTCTCCTGGATGAGTGATTTCCGCGGGTCATCACAAAATCGTCAACTTAAGTAAAATTGATTCTCATTTCAGATTTTCCGCATCCACCACAGACCTGATGACAAAACTGTGCGAGGATAGATTTTTTCTGCTGGAGCGACCATGAAACTGCCTGCCAAAATCCGCCGTGACTGGCATTACTACGCCTTTGCTATTGGGCTGATCTTTATTCTGAATGGGGTAGTGGGGCTGCTGGGCTTTGAAGCGAAGGGCTGGCAAACCTATGCGGTTGGGCTGGTGACGTGGGTAGTGAGCTTCTGGCTGGCGGGGTTTATTATTCGCCGTCGCCCGGAAGAGACGACGGCGAACGAAGCCGATTAATCCTGTACTGCGATCTGCAGGGCGCTGTCGGCGGCAAAACGCTCCAGCGCCAGTTCAATCAGGCGGGTGATCAGTTCCGGGTAGCTGATACCGCTGGCCTGCCACAGTTTCGGGTACATGCTGATGTTGGTGAAGCCGGGCAGGGTGTTGATTTCATTGATGACCACCCGGTTATCTTCCGTTAAGAAGACGTCCACGCGTGCCATTCCGCGACAGCCCAGCGCCTGATAAGCCTCAATGGCGATAGCGCGGATCCGGTCGTTAATCTCGGCATCCAGCGCGGCGGGAACCACCACCTGCGCGCCCTGGTCATCGATATACTTGGTGTCGTAAGAGTAGAAATCGCTGTTCAGCACCACTTCGCCACAGGTGCTGGCCTGCGGGAAGTCGTTCCCCAGCACCGCACACTCAATCTCACGTCCTTTAATGCCCTGCTCGACCACCACTTTATGATCGAAAGTAAACGCCAGACGTACCGCGTCGTTGAACTGTGCTTCGCTGTTCACTTTGCTGACGCCGACGGAGGAGCCCTGGTTCGCCGGTTTAACGAACAGCGGCAGACCGAAGCGGGCGCTGAGATCGGCAAACACGTGCTGCTCGCGGTTGGCGCGGGTCAGGGTGACAAACGGTGCCACGTTCAGCCCGGCATCGCGCAGCAGGCGCTTGGTGACGTCTTTATCCATGCAAGCGGCGGAACCGAGCACGTCGGATCCGACGAACGGCAGATTGGCCATCCGCAGCATCCCCTGCAGGGAACCGTCTTCGCCCAGCGTGCCGTGAACAATCGGGAAAATAACGTCGATCTGCGAAAGCGACTGCCCACTGTGGGCATTGATCAGCTGGCCCTGCATCCGGCCTGGTACGGCGGCCACGCTGATTTCTGATGGATTTAGCGCGATGTGCGCCGGGTCATCGGCGTTGAGCAAATAGCCGGTTTCGTCGTTAACATGCCACTGGCCCTGTTTATCAATCCCCAGCAGCACCACCTCAAAGCGGCTTTTATCAATCGCGTTAACGATGTTTTTGGCCGACTGGAGAGACACTTCGTGCTCTGCCGATTTACCCCCAAAGACAATACCTACCCGCAACTTCGCCATCACGTACACTCATCCTGTCTGACTCAAAGTCCTTACCATATCACGATGCCCGGCGGGATTCGCCGCCTTCTGCCATAATGTTGGGGCACATTACCGAGGGGGGAGAGTGAAGGGAAAAGGTCTGATTATCTGTGCTGTGATTATTGCTGCGATGGCGGTGGGTTACCGCTGGCTGCCCTCGTACTACAATCCTTTTGCGCCACTCCAGCTTGACGATCCCCCCGGCACGTTAACCCAGTTTAAGCTCAGGCGCCTGACCCCTGAACATTGCGAAACGCTGCTGGCGCAGGCCAACGCGCGTCAACTGATCCGCACCCAGGCGGTGGCCCAGAGCGGGGGAGAGTGCCCGCTGAGTAACGTGGTGCGGGTGCGCAATTTTGGCCCGGTCAGCCTCAGCAGCAGCTTTCTTGCCAGCTGTCCGCTGGCGCTCAGTTCGGCGCTGTTCGTCAGCCAGCAGGCCCAGCCGCTGACCCGCACCCTGATGGGCAGCAGCCTGACGCGCATCGACCATCTTGGCAGCTTTGCCTGTCGCAATATCTATCACCGCCCCGATGCCCGCCGCAGCGAACATGCCAGCGCCGAAGCGTTGGATATCAGCGGCTTTAGCCTGGAGAACGGCCAGCGGGTAAGCGTGCTGCGCGGCTGGCAGAGCGCTAAAACAGAGCCGTGGCTGCGGGCGCTGCTGGGCGCCAGCTGCGGCTACTTTGGCAATGCGCTTGGCCCGGACTATAACGCCGCCCACGCCAACCATTTTCACCTGGGAATGCGCGGATTTGGCTACTGTCCACAGAGCATAAATCACCAGGCAAAAGGCGAAAATATGTGACATGTTTCACAGATATGATGACTGGGGAGATAAAATGCCGAAGTCGTCCCGGTGGCATCTCTGACGCCGTGCGCCGTAACGTAACTTGCTAATCTGGTAGCGAATTCACGCAAAATAAAGACAGTATCCGCCTATGGAATCCTGGAAAGTTAACCTCATTTCGGTCTGGTTTGGTTGTTTTTTCACCGGCCTGGCCATCAGCCAGATTTTACCCTTTTTGCCGCTGTACGTGGCTCAGCTTGGCGTCTCGTCGCACGAGGCACTGTCGATGTGGTCGGGGCTGGTCTTCAGCGTCACCTTCCTGGTGTCGGCCATCGTCTCGCCGATGTGGGGTAGCCTGGCAGACCGCAAGGGGCGCAAGCTGATGCTGCTGCGCGCCTCGCTGGGGATGGCGGTGGCGATCCTGCTGCAGGCTTTTGCCACCAACGTCTGGCAGCTGTTTTTGCTGCGCGCGCTGATGGGGCTGACCTCCGGCTATATTCCCAACGCGATGGCGCTGGTGGCGTCGCAGGTTCCCCGCGAGCGCAGCGGCTGGGCGATCAGTACCCTCTCTACCGCGCAGATCAGCGGGGTGATTGGCGGCCCGCTGATGGGCGGCTTCCTCGCGGATCACGTCGGTCTGCGCGCGGTGTTCTTTATTACCGCTTTTTTGCTGATGGTCAGCTTCCTGGTGACCTTCTTTCTGATTAAAGAGGGGGCGCGTCCGCGCGTGAGCAAGGCCCAGCGCCTGAGCGGAAAAGCCGTTTTCGCCTCGTTGCCTTATCCGGGGCTGGTGATTAGCCTGTTTGTCACCACCCTGGTTATTCAGCTCTGCAACGGCTCGGTGGGGCCGATTCTGGCGCTGTTTATCCAGTCGATGGCCCCCGACAGCAGCAATATTGCTTTCCTCAGTGGAATGATTGCCGCCGTGCCGGGGGTCTCTGCCCTGATGTCCGCGCCACGGCTGGGCAAGCTCGGGGATCGGATTGGCACCGGGCGGATCCTGATGGCCACCCTGGTGGTGGCGGTAGGGTTGTTCTTTGCAATGTCTTTTGTCACCACCCCGTTCCAGCTTGGGGTTTTGCGCTTCCTGCTGGGCTTTGCCGATGGCGCGATGCTGCCCGCCGTGCAAACCCTGCTGATCAAATATTCCAGCGACCAGGTGACCGGACGGATCTTCGGTTATAACCAGTCATTTATGTATTTAGGCAATGTCGCCGGGCCGCTGATGGGGGCGGGAGTATCGGCGATGGCAGGATTCCGCTGGGTATTTGCGGCCACCGCCGTGGTGGTGTTGCTCAATATTATTCAGCTGGCGTGGGCGATGCGCCGTCAGCGCGCGCAGGCCGCCGCCCGGCGCTAAAGTCGATGTACAATATATTTTTCTTATGACCGTCATTATCATTAATTTGAAATGACGGTTCTTATTTTATATTAATTTGCATAATAAGATTTGCGCTTAATTTAAAATTGCGTATTTATGACGTCCCGCGATCTATTTCACAAAAAACGCACTTCATTTCTGAAAATAATACATCCCCCCACTTTGCAAGTTCTTCACGGAATGCTAAGTTCAGCAAAAAACCGCTAAGGAAATAGTGCTGTGAAAAATCTCATTGCTGAATTGCTGGTCAAGCTGGCAGAAAAGGAAGAAGAGTCAAAAGAGCTGGTCGCTCAGGTCGAGGCCCTGGAGATCGTGGTTACAGCTTTGTTACGCCAGATGGCACAAAGCGATCAGCAGGTGCTGATCAAAAACATAGAGGGGGCACTGGAACAAGCCCGACCCGACGCTGAAGTCCCCGCCCATGACAGTGAAATGCTGCAGCAGTATGTGAACAAATTGTTGCGACACCCGCGCAGCTAGCCCCTTCAGTCTTTCGCCCGCTGTCATAGAACCGTCATATCTGATGCCTATAGTCGCTCTGTTTTATTTTTTGATGTATTTCTACATGGAGAAAAATAAGTGAAACAGAGCGCACTCTATATCGCATTAATGCCCTTATTATTTACCCCCGTTATTTATGCTGAAACGGCGGCCACCCATCCGGTACTGGAAAACCGTTCCGCGCAGGGCGATATCACCCAGCCTGGCGGTGCGCGTCGCCTGTCAGAAGATCAGACCGCTGCGCTGCGCGCTTCGTTGAATGACAAACCCGCTAAAAATATTATTCTGCTGATTGGCGACGGGATGGGCGATTCCGAAATTACTGCTGCGCGTAATTACGCAGAAGGCGCGGGCGGCTTTTTCAAAGGCATCGATGCCCTGCCGCTGACCGGGCAATACACCCACTACGCGCTGGATAAAAAATCCGGCAAACCGGATTACGTCACCGACTCTGCCGCCTCCGCGACCGCGTGGACCACCGGTGTGAAGACCTATAATGGCGCGCTGGGCGTGGATATCCATGAGAAAGATCACCAGACCATCCTCGAGCTTGCCAAAGCAGCGGGGCTGGCGACCGGCAACGTCTCAACGGCCGAACTGCAGGATGCGACCCCGGCTGCATTAGTGGCCCACGTGACCTCGCGCAAATGCTATGGCCCGACGGTCACCAGCGAAAAATGCGCCAGCAATGCGCTGGAAAAAGGCGGCAAAGGCTCGATCACCGAGCAGTTGCTGAATGCCCGGGCTGACGTCACCCTCGGCGGCGGGGCGAAAACCTTCGCCGAAACCGCCACCACCGGCGAGTGGCAGGGGAAAACTCTGCGTGAGCAGGCGCAGGCGCGCGGCTACCAGCTGGTAAGCGATGCTTCGTCTCTTGCAGCGATCACCGAAGCCGGTCAGGATAAGCCGCTGCTGGGCCTCTTTGCCGAAGGCAACATGCCGGTACGCTGGGAAGGGCCGAAAGCCAGCTATCACGGCAACATCGATAAGCCTGCTGTAACCTGTACGCCAAATCCTAAGCGTAACGACGCGGTGCCAACTCTGGCGGCGATGACCGATAAAGCCATCTCCCTGCTGAGCAAAAACGAAAAGGGCTTCTTCCTGCAGGTGGAAGGTGCATCGATCGATAAGCAGGATCACGCGGCGAATCCGTGTGGCCAGATTGGCGAAACCGTCGATCTGGACGAGGCGGTACAAAAGGCGCTGGCGTTTGCGAAGCAGGATGGCAATACGCTGGTGATTGTGACCGCTGACCATGCTCATGCCAGCCAGATCGTGGCCCCGGACACCAAAGCCCCGGGCCTGACCCAGGCGCTGACCACCAAAGACGGTGCGGTGATGGCGATGAGCTACGGCAACTCGGAAGAGGAGTCGATGGAACATACCGGCAGCCAGCTGCGTATCGCCGCCTACGGTCCGCATGCGGCTAACGTGGTGGGTCTGACCGATCAAACCGATCTGTTCTACACCATGAAAGCGGCATTAAGTCTGAAGTAACCTCGCTGCCCGGCAGGAAAATTTCCCTGCCGGGTGGTTTTTTTATCAGCACCGACCAGACTTAGGGTGAACATTCACTGAAGGATAGTGCTATGAAAATCACACTGCTGGTTACTCTGCTATTCAGCCTGTTCTCGCTCGCCCCGGCGGGTGCGCAAGATAAACAACCCACCCCGCAGCAGCAACGTATGACCACCTGCAATCAGCAGGCCACCGCCCAGGCGCTGAAAGGCGATTCCCGAAAAACTTACATGAGCGATTGCCTGAAAAATTCCTCGTCTAAGCCTGCTGAAAAAAGCCTGACGCCGCAGCAGCAAAAGATGCGCGAATGCAACGTGCAGGCGACGGAGCAATCCCTGAAAGGGGACGATAGGAATAAGTTTATGAGTGGCTGTTTGAAGAAATCTGTCTAGTTCAAAAGGGTGAGCCGTTCCGGCGGCTCACCCGAAATTTCATACTTAGCCTTTAGTAACCCTTTCTATAATTTGGGAAATTCTATACAGATCAGAGAATTCCCAAAATCATATGAATGATGACAACGTTTACAGCAAAGCCTTTGCCCGAGAAGGAATTAATCAACCTCGTTCGGCAGATGAGCATTATCGCTCGGGTTTGCGTTTTGCACGGCGGCTGCGTTTACCGAGGACGGCGGGTCTGGCTATCCTCTTCTTCCCTGTTGCCAGCGTGCTGGTCGAAGAGGCGGTTGCAGGGACATGGTGGCTGTTGCTGGTGGGTTGGGCGTTTATCTGGCCCCATCTGGCCTGGCAATTGTCGGCCCGTTCCGCCGATCCTTATCATAATGAAATCGTTAATCTCAAAATCGATGCCATTGTTGCCGGGATCTGGATCGGGATGATGGGCATGAATGTGATGCCCACCGCCGCGCTGGTGATGATGATGGGGATGAACCTGATGGGGACGGGGGGATTACGCCTCTTCGGCTCCGGGGCGCTGATGACCACTCTTGCGGTGATCGTCACCCTGCAGTTAACCCACGGCGTACCGCACTTCACCAGCACGCCGCTGGAAAGTCTGCTCGCGTTGCCGGTGCTTGTCGCCTATCCCCTGATCTTCGCCTGGGTCAGCCATCGCACCACCACCCGCCTGTCCGAGCATAAACGGCGGCTGGAGTTGATGAGCAATCTCGACGGGATGACCGGGGTGTTTAACCGTCGTCACTGGGAATTACTGCTGCGCACGGAGTTTGAAAACTGTCGCCGCTACCACCGCAGCGCCACCATTCTGGTGATCGATATCGATCACTTTAAGAGCATCAACGATACCTGGGGCCATGACGTGGGCGATCACGCAATCATCGCCGTTACCCGCCAGCTGCAGCTCACGCTGCGCGCCTGCGATATGGTCGGGCGTTTTGGCGGGGATGAGTTTACGGTGATCATGAGCGGAACGTCGCCAGAAAGCGCGATCGCGGCGATGTCGCGGGTTCACGAGCGGCTGGCTGATTTCCACCTGCCCGCTGCGCCGCAGGTGAGGCTGAGTATCAGCGTAGGCGTCGCGCCGTTAACCGCGTCGATGGTGCATTATCAGGAGTGGCTGAAAGCGGCAGATATCGCGCTCTATAAGGCGAAAAATGCCGGACGTAATCGCACCGAAGTGGCAGCATAACGCCCGGCTATCGGTCAGGATTTACTCAGTAGCTCTGATTTTTCCATGCACTTGGTCATGGCTTCAATAACCGCTGAGCGGAATCCGCGTTCTTCCAGAACGCGCACTGCTTCGATGGTGGTGCCGCCAGGTGAGCAGACCATGTCCTTCAGTTCGCCCGGATGTTTCCCGGTTTCCAGCACCATTTTGGCGGAGCCCATCACCGCCTGTGCCGCAAATTTATAGGCCTGCGCACGCGGCATACCGCCCAGCACCGCCGCATCGGCCATCGCCTCGATAAATATAAACACGTAGGCAGGTGCCGAACCGCTGACCCCCACCACCGGATGGATCATCGCCTCGGCAATCACTTCGGCTTCGCCAAAGCAGCGGAAGATGTTAATCACATCGGCCGTCTCTTCTGTCGTCACCAGCGCGTTAGGGGTGATGGAGGTCATCCCGGCGTTAACCAGCGACGGGGTGTTCGGCATGGCGCGGACGATTTTGCGATCGTGGCCCAGTGCACGCGCCAGCTGATCGAGGGTGACGCCTGCGGCAATCGACACCACCAGCGTATCTTTATTCAGGCTCGAGGTGATGTCGCCCAGCACTTTGAGCATGATGTTGGGTTTGACCGCGCCGAAGACGATATCAGCGACCTGGGCCACTTCCTGCGCGCTTTGTGCGGCGTTGATCCCATACTGGTCGTGCAGGGCGGCGACCTTGTCCGGCGACGGGGTATAGACCCAAATCTGGCCGGGCAGCACCTGGCCGCTGGCAATCAGGCCGCCGAGAATGGCTTTGCCCATGTTACCGCAGCCGATAAAACCGATTTTCTTCTCCATCACATCTCCCTCTTAGACTTTGTTATGTCTGTGGAACTTTAGCCTATCGCGGTTTTTTACGCAGCATTAAAGCGTCTGCGACTTTGCCTGGCGTGGAAAGCAGGCGACAATAGCGCATTACTGTTTGCCGGGGAGAGAACATGGCGATTTGGGTGGATGCCGATGCGTGTCCGAATGTGATTAAAGAGATCCTGTTTCGCGCCGCCGAGCGCGTGCAGATGCCGATGACGCTGGTGGCGAATCAGACGATCCGCGTGCCACCTTCCCGCTTTATCCGCTCCCTGCGGGTATCGGCCGGGTTTGATGAAGCCGATAATGAAATTGTCCGCCTGTGCAGTCCGGAGGATCTGGTGATCACTGCCGATATCCCACTGGCGGCCGAGGTACTGGAGAAAGGCGCCGCCGCGCTGAACCCGCGTGGCGAACGCTATTCCCCGGCGACGATCCGCGAAAAGCTGACGATGCGAGACTTTATGGACACCCTGCGCGGCAGCGGTATTCAGACCGGTGGGCCAGATGGCTTATCCCAACGCGACCGGCAGATGTTTGCCGCAGAGCTGGATAAGTGGCTGCTGGAAGTGAAACGTCGTCAGGGCTAATCATTCATAATATTTATGATTGTGCTACCCTACGCGCGTTGTGGGGTTGTCAACGACAGGTGGGTTCAGGTAAGGTGAGCGCACCAGTCATTGCCATCATTTCTTTACAGCATCCCCCCTGATTTTTCTGGGGTTGACTGAGTTGTAATTTTAATACCACATCTGATGTAATAATTTTTTTACGATTACGCGGTATGCTCGTTCAAGAGTATTATTGCGCGTTTTTAGACTTCACGCTCCGCACGCCTGCGGCCTCAAGGGGAACACCTGGTTATGACCCAGCCTATTTTTTTAATTGGCCCCCGCGGCTGTGGCAAAACAACCGTCGGCCTTGAACTGGCGCGTCTCTGCCAGAGTCAGTTTGTCGATACCGATCACTGGTTGCAGACCCACGCCGGGAAAAGCATTGCTGAGATTGTCGAACAGGAAGGCTGGGACAGTTTCCGCGCCCGCGAAACGGCCACCCTTGAAGCGGTGACTGCCACGTCCGGGATCATCGCCACCGGCGGCGGGATTATCTTATCCGCATACAACCGGCAGTTTATGCGCGAGAAGGGGATTGTCATCTACCTGAGCGCGCCGGTACCGGTGCTGGTTGAACGGCTGGAGGCGTCCCCGGAAGAGGGGCAGCGCCCGACGCTGACCGGCAAGCCCATCAGCGAAGAGGTGAGCGCGGTGCTTGCCGAGCGCGACGCGCTGTATCGCGAAGCCGCCCACCACGTTGTCGATGCGTCGTTAACCCCCGCCCAGGTGGTGCAGCACATTGTCAGGGTGCTGGATCTGGCATGCGCCAGTTAACTGATGTCTATACTGATAGTTCAGCCATTAAATAAGGATGAACTATGCCAACCAGACCTCCCTATCCGCGTGAAGCCCGTATTGTTGCCGTTGAAAAAGGCGCGACGGGCCAGACCGTCACCTGGTATCAGCTGCGCGCCGACCATCCGAAACCTGATTCGCTGATCAGCGAACATGAAACGGAGTCGGAAGCGCAGGATGCCAAAGTGCGTTACGAAGATCCCGATAAGTCCTGAGTTCTTTCTGAAAGCGACAAGAAAGGTACTGCTGTCACATTTTTGCAAAACAGACAACCGTATACGGAGAGGAATATTCAGGTTTAACAGAGGCATTGTTTTTCAGCGCCGGATATTTACATTCCGGCTCCTGAAACAGCTGCTACGCTTTTCAGCGGTTAATTATTGAACAATAAAACGTGCAGCGAAGTGTGACTGTGTCATGGCAGTGGTTGTGAGTAGAGAAAGGCGAGAACGATGAAAGCGACGTTGGCGATCCTCACCATTGGGGTAGTCCCGGTAAGTGAAGTATTACCGCTCTTAACCGAGCATGTGTCTGAACAACAGATTACCCATCACAGCCTGTTGAGTCAGTTGAGTCGGGACGAGGTCATGGAGGACTACGCGCCCGAGCCCGGCGATGTGCTGTTGCCGACGTTACTCAGCGATGGCGGGCTGGCAAATGTCTCGCTACGCAAGATTGAGCGTGCCCTGCAAAGCGTCATCGAAGTGCTCGATAACCAGGGTTATGACGTGATCCTGCTGATGAGCACCGCCAATATTACCGGCCTCGTTGCCCGCAAGGCGATCCTGCTGGAGCCGATGCGGATCATTCCCCCGCTGGTGGGATCGATTGTCGACAGCCATCAGGTTGGGGTGATCGTGCCGATCCCCGAACTGCTGGAAAACCAGTCACAGAAGTGGCAAGGGCTGGTCAATGCGCCGCTGCTGGCGGTGGCCAATCCCATCTGGGACAGCGAAGCGAAACTGATCGACGCCGGACGCGATCTGCTGGATCGCGGAGCCGACGTGCTGATGCTCGATTGCCTCGGTTTCCACCAGCGTCACCGTGACTTATTGCAAAAAACGCTGGACGTGCCGGTGCTGCTTTCTAACGTGCTGGTTGCCCGCCTGGCCTCGGAATTGCTGGTGTAATGATTTTACGTGACAGGCATGGAGTGTCACCCCTATATTGGATTCACATCCAATGACAATAAGGACCAGTCCATGCTTCAAAGTAATGAATACTTTTCCGGTAAAGTGAAATCCATTGGTTTTACCAGCAGCATTACTGGCCGTGCCAGTGTCGGCGTGATGGCGGAAGGCGAGTATGCCTTCGGTACCGCAGAGCCTGAAGAGATGACCGTCGTGAGCGGTTCGCTGAAAGTGTTATTGCCGGGCGAAACCGAGTGGAAGATTTATAACCCAGGCGATGTTTTCAACGTGCCTGGCCACAGTGAGTTCCATCTGCAGGTGGCTGAACCTGCGTCCTACCTGTGTCGCTACCTGTAAAAAAAAAGAGCCGGGTTAACCCGGCTCTGATTCTTTGCGTAAGCCTCTTAACGCTGCGCTTCGCCGCCTAATCCTTCGACCAGACTCTGAATCAACGCCGCCAGTTCACCCGTCATCAGAATGAAATCCGCATCAAAACGCTGGGCATAATCTTCCCGGTCGATATCGTCGTTCTGATCGCGCAATTCGTCGCAGAATTTCAGGCGTTTAATTGAGCCATCGTCACACATCACGAACTGAATACGCTGCTGCCAGTCGAGGGCCAGCTTGGTGACCAGCTTGCCGGCTTCGATATGCACGGCGATTTCATCGCTGACCAAATCCTGCTTCTTGGCGCGGATCACGCCGCCGTCTTCGAGGATGGCTTTCAGCTCGGCTTCATCCAGCAGCTGGAAACCTTGCGCGACATTGTTGGCACGCACCCACTCGGTCAGCGTCAGCTCGATCGGATTTTCCATCGTCAGCGGCACCACCGGCAGCGAGCCCAGGCTCTTACGCAGCAGGGCCAGCGTGTCTTCGGCTTTTTTGGCGCTGGCGCAGTCAACCATAATCAAGCCGTTCACCGTGTCGATCCACATCATCGTCTGATTGAAGCGGCTAAAGGCGCGCGGCAGCAGCGAGTGCAGGACTTCGTCTTTCAGTGAATCTTTTTCGGTTTTTTTCAGCTTGCGGCCCTGTTCGGCTTCAAGCTTGAAAATTTTGGCTTCCAGCGCCTGTTTAACTACCGGCGTTGGCAGGATTTTCTCTTCCTTGCGCGCGCAGATGATGATTTGACCATTGGTAGTGTGGGTCAGGGCATCGCTCTGTGATCCCATCGGCGGAACCCAACCGGTTTTCGCCATCTCCTGGCTGCCACACGGGGTAAATCCGTACAGGGCTAACTGTTTTTCCATCTCGTCTGCGCGAAGCTCGACGTCGCGGCTGAGACGGTAAACCATCAAATTTTTGAACCACAGCATGATAATTTCCACGGCCTTGTCGTTAAATGCAGCGGGCATGATAGCGAATTGTCGCATTGCTTGCATTGCTAATCGGGTAGTGGGCTTCTACTCTGTTGATAATCAAAAAAATGAGGAGTGTCCTGTGCGTATTGGTATTGATCTCGGCGGCACCAAAACAGAAGTGATCGCCCTTGGCGAACAGGGGGAGCAGCTTTTTCGTCATCGTCTGCCGACCCCGCGTGACGATTATCGCCTGACGATAGAGACCATCGCCCAACTGGTGGAGATGGCCGAAAGCGCCACCGGCCAGACCGGCACGGTGGGGATGGGCATTCCAGGCTCGATTTCGCCCTACACCGGGGTGGTGAAAAACGCTAACTCGACCTGGCTCAACGGCCAGCCGTTCGACCGCGACCTGAGCCTGCGCCTGAACCGCGAAGTGCGGCTGGCGAACGACGCCAACTGTCTGGCAGTGTCGGAGGCGATTGACGGCGCGGCGGCCGGGGCGCAAACCGTGTTTGCGGTGATTATCGGTACTGGCTGCGGCTCGGGCGTGGCGTTTAATGGCCGGGCGCATATCGGCGGTAACGGCACCGCAGGCGAGTGGGGGCATAACCCGCTGCCGTGGATGGATGAAGATGAGCTGAAATACCGCGCCGAAGTGCCGTGCTACTGCGGCAAGCAGGGTTGTATCGAAACCTTTATCTCCGGCACCGGCTTTGCCACCGACTATCGTCGCCTGAGCGGTCATCCGCTGAAAGGCAGTGAGATTATGCGGCGGGTGGAGGAGCAGGATCCGCTGGCGGAGCTGGCGTTCAGCCGCTACGAAATGCGGCTGGCAAAATCGCTGGCGCACGTGGTCAATATTCTCGACCCGGATGTGTTCGTGCTGGGCGGCGGGATGAGCAACGTCGACCGTCTATATACCACCTTGCCCCAGCTGGTGAAGCAGTGGGTGTTTGGCGGGGAGTGTGAAACGCCAATCCGCAAAGCGGCACACGGCGATTCCAGCGGCGTGCGTGGTGCGGCCTGGCTGTGGCCGGAATAAAAGCAAAACGGCAACGGAAGTTGCCGTTTTTAATGTGTGTTCCCTCTCCCCGTGGGAGAGGGCCAGGGTGAGGGCATCAGACCGCGCAGGGTCCAGACCCGTCACTCCACCGCAAACACTTTATCCAGCCTGCTGTACCCCAGCCCGTTAATCTTCTTCACCTTAATCTGCACTGGAATACGCTCTTTCATCGCCTCGACGTGGCTGATCACGCCAATGGTTTTACCCGTTGCGTTAAGGGCATCCAGTGCATCCAGCGCGGCGTCCAGCGTTTCGCTGTCCAGGGTGCCAAAACCTTCGTCAAGGAACAGCGAGTCGATACGCGTTTTGTGGCTCACCAGATCCGACAATGCCAGCGCCAGCGCCAGGCTCACCAGGAAACTCTCCCCGCCGGAGAGGGTGCGGGTATCGCGCACCGCGTCCGCCTGCCAGGTATCGACCACTTCCAGCTCCAGCGCGTCGCTGGCCTTGCGCTGCAGCAGGTAACGCCCGTGCAGACGCGTCAGCTGCTGGTTGGCGAGCCACACCAGATTATCCAGCGTCAGCCCCTGAGCAAACTTACGGAAGCGGTCACCGGTGCTGGAGCCAATCAGCGCATTCAGGTATCCCCAGTCTTCCGCCTGGCGGGCGGCGTCTGCAATCTGCTGTATCAGCGTCTGCTGGCGATGGCGGTTATCCTGATCCTGCTTCAGCTGCTGGCGGAACTCCCCCTGGCGGGTGGTGTTTTCGCGCAGGGTCAGCGCGAGCTGCTGCAGCTGTTCCTGCAGGGCCGGGGCGTCAGACCCCAAATCCTGCGGACGGAGCTGCAGATGCGCACTCAACCGATCGCTGGCCTGCTGCAACAGGGCCGTGCTCTGCTGGATTTGATTCTCCAGCGCGTGTTTGCGTTGCTCCAGACGGTGAACCGTTTCGTCATCCAGCAGGGCGGCCAGAAACGCCTCGCGATCGCTAAAGACGCTGGCGGTGAGCGCTGCGGCAAACTGGGTCTGCGACTGCTGCAGGCGCTCGCTTTCCAGCGTGAGCTGCTGTTGCAGCGTGGCAAGCTGGCTGTGCAGCGAGACGCACTCGGTATGGATCTCGCGCCAGTTATCCGGAATAACGGCTTCGGCTTCTGCCGATTCTTCCTCCGGGAGGGTATCCAGCAGCGGCGCGAGGGCAGAAATACGTTCCTGAAGGGTGGTGAGCTGGGTCTGTTTTTCCTGCCACAGCAGGGACTCTTTTTCGCGTTCGGCAAGCCAGGCCGCCTCTGCGCCGTCATCCGGCACGTCCAGTGACAGCGTATGCAGCGCACTTTCCATCGCGCTACGGGTGGTCGTTAACTGCTGGAGATACTGCTGTTCCTGCGTCTCCTCTTCGCCGAGCTGATTTTGCAGGGTCAGGCGCTGGCTAAGCGGGTAGAGCTGCTGCTCGTATTGCTCCTGCTTATTCAGCCACGGGGTAATATCGTCCTGAAGAGTAAGATCAATACCCAGCGATGCACACACCGCCTGCCACTCTTTAGTGAGCGCTTGCTCTTCCTGAGCCAGGGTCTGCGCCTCGTCCGCTGCACGCTGTAACTGCTGGGTTAAGGCGTTGACCTGCCCCAGGATCAGCAGACCGTCCTCTTTGAGTGCGGCGACCTCTTTTTCCATCGACTCCCGGCGCCGCTGGTTTTCGGTCAGCGCTAAGGCCTGATACTGGGCGATGGCCGGGTGTTCGGTTGAACCGCACAGCAGGCAAGGTTTACCGGCCTCCAGTTCGGCACGATAGCTCTCCAGCTTTTTGATGGTCTCTTCATGTTTACAGAGGGCGACAAGGTCAAGATAGTGCTGATTTTTCTCTTTGAACTGCTGGCGACGCAGGGCCAGCGTTTCGTTCAATGTTGCCTGCTCGTTCTGCGCTTTTTGTACGCTTTCGTGATGGTGACGCAGCCGCGTTTGCAGGGGCTGATACTGGGCATGCAGCGTGGCCAGGCGCTGGCGCGACGGACGGGAATGCGTCAGCCGCGTCATTTCGGCCGCCACGTCCTCTGCGCTGAGCGTCAGCGTGGTTTCCGGTAGCGCCGCGAGCTTGTGGCGTAACTCGGCAATCCGCCGCGTCAGCGTCGCCAGCTGGGTTTTATCCCGGCTAAGTTGGGTGAAGTGCGCGCGCCAGCCCGCCAACTCCTGCCCCCACTGGCGGAATCGGTCGTGGTCGTTAAGCCACGGCGTCAGCGCGGCCAGTTCGCTTTGCAGCCGGTCGCGAGCACGCAGCGCCCCGGTGCGGATACGCGCGCGCAGTGCCGTTCTGGCCTGTAAGCGAGTATTCACATCCTGTGCTTGCTGTTCGGTTTGCGCCAGCCGGGCGGTCTGCTCCTGCTGCCGCTCCCACAGCGGACGCAGCAGGGCCGCAGGCTGCGCCAGATGCAGTTTTTCCAGCTCCGGCGTGGCGTCTGTCAGCGCCTGCTGGGCTTGCTGCTGGGCGGTCATCGCCCGCTGCTGCTCGCGCATCAGCTCGTCGTGACGCGTAAGCCATTGAAAATCTTTCTGTTGACTCGCCTGCTGCACCAGCAGGATTTTTTCTTCGTCAGTAAGTACCTGCAAACCTTGCTGCAGTTGCTGTTGCTGCTCTTCACTGAGTAACACCACCCCCGCAGCCTGAGCCTCGCGCATCTCGAGTTCGCTGCGCGCGGCTTTGTGCTTTTCGAATACCATCGCGGAAATCTGGCCATAGATTTCCGTCCCCGTTAGCTCTTCCAGCAGCTCGGCGCGGTCGCTGGCTTTGGCGTTGAGGAAGGCGGCAAACTGGCCCTGCGAGAGCAGCATGGAGCGGGTAAAGCGGCCATAGTCGAGGCCGGTCAGGGCGGCGGTCTGCTCGAGTTTATCGGTCACTTTATCGGCCAGAATTTTACCGTCTTCGCAGCGCGCCAGCTCCACGCGCGGAGCCTGTAAGTTGCCATCCGGCTGATTTCGCGCCCGGTTCTGGCTCCAGAAGGCGCGATAGGCGATGCCTTTTACTTCAAATTCGACTTCCGCCAGGCATTCGGCGGTGTCACGCGTCATCAGATCATTTTGCGTTTGCGACACTTTCTGCAGGCGCGGCGTCTCATGGTACAGCGCCAGGCAGATGGCATCGAGAAGGGTGGTTTTCCCCGCGCCCGTTGCACCGGTAATGGCGAACAGACCGTTACTGGCAAACGGCTCGGCGGTGAAGTCGATTTTCCATTCGCCCTTCAGGGAGTTGAGGTTTTTTAGCCGCAGGCTCAGGATTTTCATCCGCGTTCGTCCTCATCATTGAGCGCGTGCAGCGCATAGGTAAACAGTTCGTTGAGGCGGGCGCGGCGTCCGTCGTCGATCTCCTCCTGCGCCAGCCGACGCTCGAACACCTCTTCGACCTTGAGCTCGCTCAGCGTTTCTCGTTGTGCGCTCAGCAGGATTTTCTCGCGCTGTTCGCGGCTGCGGCGCACCAGCAGAACCTCGACAGGCAGGCCCTCGGCAAGCGCCTGGATCTTGCGCTGCACATCGTGCAGATAGCCGTCGGTGGTGATCTCAATGTCCAGCCACACTGGCGGGTTTTGTTCACGGTCGCGCCACTGCTCAAGCTGTTCGGTGATGGCGGCGAGATCGCCTTTCAGCACCGCCAGCTGCTGGGTGACCGGCACCGTCAGCGTCTCGACGCTGCTCAGCTTGCCCGCGTCAAAACTCACCAGATGGACGCTCTTTTGCTTGCCCGTTTCGTCGAAGCTGAGCGAGATCGGCGAGCCGCAGTAGCGGATGTGCTCGCAGCCGCCAATCATCTGGGCGCGGTGGATATGTCCCAGTGCGATGTAGTCGGCTGACGGGAAGTTTTGCGCCGGGAAGGCATCCAGCGTGCCAATATAGATGTCACGCACCGCGTCACTTTTACTGGCACCGACGGTGGTAAGGTGCCCGGTGGCAATAATGGGTAGGGCGGCATCACCCCGTAATTCACAGGCATCCGTATACTGTTGGGCATAATAGTCGGTGATGGCCTGCAGCAGATGCTGCTGTTTCTGTTGCCCGGAGAGCCCCGCCTGGCTTTGCACCACGTCGCGCGGGCGTAAAAAGGGGATCGGGCACAGCACGGCACCGGGGGTGCCGTCGCGTTTGTTCAGCAGCTGTGGCGCGTGTCCGGCGCTGGCGACCACGGTGGTATTGAGAAAGGCCAGTATTTCACGGGATTCATTGAGCGTGGCCACGGAATCATGATTGCCCGCCACAATCACCAGATGGCAGCCGGTCTGTTGCAGGTTGACCACAAAACGGTTGTACAACTCGCGCGCATAGCTCGGCGGCGATCCGGTATCGAAAATGTCCCCGGCCACCAGGATGGCATCCACCTGCTGCGCCTGGGCTGTCTCAAGCAGCCAGTTGAGGAACGCTTCATGTTCGGCGGCGCGGCTTTTACTGTAAAAGTTTTGCCCCAGATGCCAGTCCGAGGTGTGAAGTATGCGCATAACAGTTCCGTGGCAAAATAAGATGAAGCGGATTATAAGCTTTCACGGCGAGGAAGATAACCGCAGTATTTTGGTCTGTCATAAAACAACGGCTTGCCCTAATCTACTGTCATGTTTTTCATAAATCTGTCATAAATCTGACGCATAATGACGCCGTATTACAAACGTGTAACCTCAATAAGACAGGGCAAAGTATGGCGAGACGTATTCTGGTCGTAGAAGATGAAGCACCCATTCGTGAAATGGTTTGCTTTGTGCTCGAACAAAATGGCTTTCAACCAGTAGAAGCCGAAGATTACGACAGCGCGGTGAATCAACTCAACGAACCCTGGCCCGATCTGATCCTGCTTGACTGGATGTTGCCAGGCGGTTCTGGTCTGCAGTTCATCAAGCATATGAAACGTGAAGCATTAACCCGCGATATCCCGGTTGTGATGCTAACGGCGCGCGGCGAAGAGGAAGATCGCGTTCGCGGTCTGGAGACCGGCGCGGATGATTACATCACCAAACCGTTCTCCCCGAAAGAGCTGGTGGCGCGCATCAAAGCCGTCATGCGCCGTATTTCACCGATGGCGGTGGAAGAGGTGATTGAGATGCAGGGGCTGAGCCTCGACCCGACATCCCATCGCGTGATGACCGGCGAAAACCCGCTGGATATGGGACCGACAGAATTTAAGCTGCTGCACTTCTTTATGACTCACCCGGAACGCGTTTACAGCCGCGAGCAATTGCTGAATAACGTCTGGGGAACCAACGTGTACGTTGAAGACCGGACGGTTGACGTGCATATCCGCCGTTTGCGTAAAGCCCTCGAAACCAGCGGTCACGATCGCATGGTTCAGACTGTCCGCGGCACGGGTTATCGTTTCTCAACCCGTTTCTGAACAATGACAGGAGTGTGACGCGTGCTGGAACGTCTGTCATGGAAAAGGCTGTGTTTTGAACTGGTATTATGCTGTATTCCAGCCCTGATCCTCGGGGCCGTTTTCGGGTATATGCCGTGGTTTCTGCTGGCCGCGGTCACCGGGCTGCTGGTCTGGCATTTCTGGAATTTACTCCGCCTCTCCTGGTGGCTGTGGGTTGACAGAAGTATGACGCCTCCGCCAGGGAGCGGAAGCTGGGAACCTCTGCTGTATGGCCTGCACCAGATGCAGATGCGTAATAAAAAGCGCCGACGCGAGCTGGGCAGCCTGATTAAACGCTTTCGCAGCGGCGCCGAATCGCTGCCGGATGCGGTTATCCTCACCACCGAAGAGGGCACCATGTTCTGGTGCAACGGGCTGGCACAGCAGCTGCTTGGCCTGCGCTGGCCGGATGATAACGGACAGAACATCCTCAACCTGCTGCGCTATCCCGAGTTCGCGCAGTATCTGAAAAAACGCGATTTTACCCGCCCGCATAATTTAGTGCTGAATAACGGTCGCCATCTGGAGATCCGCGTGATGCCCTATAGCGATAAACAGTGGCTGATGGTGGCGCGCGATGTCACCCAGATGCACCAGCTGGAAGGGGCTCGCCGTAACTTCTTTGCCAACGTCAGCCATGAGCTGCGTACCCCGCTGACCGTGCTGCAGGGCTATCTGGAGATGATGCAGGAGCAAACGCTGGAAGGGGCGCCGCGTGAAAAAGCGCTGCACACCATGCGTGAGCAAACGCAGAGGATGGAAGGGCTGGTGCGGCAGTTACTAACCCTTTCGCGGATTGAAGGTTCGCCGACGCTGGCGCTGAATGAAACCATCGATGTTCCGATGATGCTGCGGATGCTGGAGCGCGAGGCGCAAACCTTAAGCCAGCAGCAGCATCAGCTGACCTTCGAGGTGGATAGCACCCTTAAAGTGCGCGGCAGCAATGATGAACTGCGCAGCGCCATCTCGAACCTGGTGTATAACGCCGTGAATCACACCCCGCCCGGGACTCACATTACCGTGCGCTGGCGACATGCTCCCGCAGGGGCGGAGTTTAGCGTCGAAGATAACGGACCGGGTATCGGCCCGGAGCATATTCCTCGCCTGACCGAACGTTTTTATCGGGTGGATAAAGCGCGCTCCCGCCAGACCGGAGGCAGCGGTCTGGGGCTGGCTATCGTGAAACATGCGATTAATCACCACGACAGCCGTCTCGATATCACCAGTACGCCGGGTAAGAGTACGCGTTTCAGCTTCGTGCTCCCGGAACGATTAATTGCCGATAAAACCCCCTGACAGACCACCTGTCATCGAAGGTTGCCACAGGCCAGCGTAAGCTGGCCTGTTTACTTTCCAGCCGGGCGAAGCGCGGATAAATTTTATCCTCCTGTTGCTTTTTTGTTCGCATGATTAGCCATGAGTTTTTCTTATACCCGGTGAATTGTTCCAGTCTTATATTTCACGGTGGCATATTATTCTGGTTTTGCGATCCCTTATTGCCTTTAAACGTTATAAGCGTTTAAATTGCCCCCCTGATATTGTCGGACAGACTGTATTTGCGTGGTAAATCGAAAAAATATTCCTGATCACGCCGGTAGGGGAGCATTTCCCGCTGAGATTGCGCATTTTTTCCGCTGTTTTGTTCCGTAAGGGATAGCGAAAAATTCAACGTTTTCAACACAACACCACAGGCAGTAAGGTTTTATGACCCATCAACTGAAATCGCGCGATATTATCGCGTTGGGCTTTATGACATTTGCGCTGTTCGTTGGCGCAGGCAACATTATCTTCCCGCCGATGGTTGGCTTGCAGGCCGGTGAACACGTCTGGACTGCGGCTATTGGCTTTCTGATCACCGCGGTCGGTCTACCGGTGTTGACCGTGGTGGCGCTGGCAAAAGTCGGCGGCGGCGTCGACAGCCTGAGCGCGCCGATTGGCAAAGTGGCCGGGGTGATGCTGGCCGTGGTCTGCTACCTGGCGATCGGGCCGCTGTTCGCGACCCCACGTACCGCCACCGTCTCCTTTGAAGTGGGGATTGCCCCGCTGACCGGTGATGGCGCGCTGCCGCTGTTTATCTACAGCCTGGTCTACTTCGCTATCGTGATTCTGGTGTCGCTGTATCCGGGCAAACTGCTCGATACCGTGGGCAACTTCCTCGCACCGCTGAAAATTCTGGCACTGGTTGTGCTTGCCGTGGCGGCGATCGTCTGGCCTGCCGGCCCGCTGAGCTCTGCGACCGAAGCCTATCAAAACGCGGCCTTCTCTAACGGCTTTGTGAACGGCTATCTGACCATGGATACGCTGGGTGCGATGGCGTTCGGTATCGTGATTGTGAATGCTGCGCGTTCTCGCGGTGTGACCGAAGCCCGTCTGCTGACGCGCTATACCGTCTGGGCCGGTCTGATGGCGGGTGCCGGTCTGGCGCTGCTTTATCTGGCGCTGTTCCGTCTGGGTTCCGACAGCAGCGTGCTGGTGGATCAGGGCGCTAACGGTGCGGCCATTCTGCATGCTTACGTTCAGCATACCTTTGGCGGTGCGGGCAGCATGATGCTGGCCATCCTGATCTTCCTGGCCTGCCTGGTCACGGCGGTGGGCCTGACCTGCGCCTGTGCTGAGTTCTTTGCTCAGTATGTTCCGCTGTCCTACCGTACGCTGGTGTTTATCCTCGGCGGCTTCTCCATGGCGGTATCCAATCTGGGGCTGAGCCACCTGATTCAGGTGTCGATTCCGGTTCTGACCACCATCTACCCGCCGTGTATCGTGCTGGTGGTGCTGAGCTTTACCCGCGGCTGGTGGCATAATTCCTCACGAATTATCGCCCCGGCGATGTTTATCAGCCTGCTTTTTGGTATCCTTGACGGCATTAAGGCATCCGCTATCAGCGCTATGCTGCCTGCCTGGACACAGCGTCTGCCGCTGTCCGAACAGGGGCTGGCGTGGTTGATGCCTACCGTTGTTGCACTGGTACTGGCTGTTATCTGGGATCGTGCTGCAGGGCGTCAGGTTACTTCTAACGCGCATTAATCAACGGCTGAATGTTTAACCACGGGGCGTAATGCCCCGTGGTTTTTTGTTTTTTTAGTCTGAAATGGCATGACACAAATGGAAAGCACTAACACACTCAAGCGGGGCTTGAGCGCTCGCCACATCCGCTTTATGGCGCTGGGTTCGGCAATCGGTACCGGTCTTTTTTATGGCTCGGCAGATGCCATCAAAATGGCCGGTCCCAGCGTTCTGCTGGCCTATCTTATCGGCGGCGTGGCGGCCTACATCATCATGCGTGCGCTGGGGGAGATGTCTGTTCATAACCCGTCGGCCAGCTCCTTCTCGCGCTATGCACAAGAAAACCTCGGCCCGCTGGCGGGCTATATCACCGGCTGGACCTACTGCTTTGAGATCCTGATCGTGGCGATTGCCGACGTGACGGCCTTCGGCATCTATATGGGCGTCTGGTTCCCGACGGTGCCGCACTGGATTTGGGTGCTGTCGGTGGTATTGATCATCTGCGCCATCAACCTGATGAGCGTAAAGGTGTTCGGCGAGCTGGAGTTCTGGTTCTCGTTCTTTAAAGTCGCCACCATTATCATCATGATTGCCGCCGGTTTCGGAATTATTATCTGGGGGATTGGCAACGGCGGGCAACCGACCGGGATCCACAATCTCTGGAGCAACGGCGGTTTCTTCAGTAACGGCTGGATCGGGATGGTAATGTCGCTGCAGATGGTGATGTTTGCCTACGGTGGCATCGAAATCATCGGCATTACCGCCGGTGAAGCGAAAGACCCGCAGAAATCCATTCCGCGCGCCATCAACTCCGTGCCGATGCGTATTCTGATTTTCTATGTGGGCACGCTGTTTGTGATCATGTCCATCTACCCGTGGAATCAGGTTGGTACCAACGGTAGCCCGTTTGTGCTCACCTTCCAGCACCTGGGGATCACCTTTGCCGCCAGCATCCTTAACTTTGTGGTGCTGACTGCCTCGCTGTCCGCGATTAACGCGGATGTCTTTGGCGTCGGACGTATGCTGCACGGGATGGCTGAGCAGGGCAGTGCGCCGAAAGTGTTCGCCAAAACCTCCACGCGCGGTACGCCGTGGGTGACGGTGATGGTGATGACCGTGGCGCTGCTGCTGTCGGTGTACCTCAACTACATCATGCCCGAGAACGTCTTCCTGGTGATTGCCTCGCTGGCGACCTTCGCCACCGTCTGGGTGTGGATCATGATTTTGATGTCGCAGATTGGCTTCCGTCGTCGTCTGTCGCCAGACGAGGTCAAGGCGCTAAAGTTTAAAGTGCCGGGCGGCGTGGCAACCACTGTCGTTGGCCTGATCTTCCTGGTCTTCATTATTGGCCTGATTGGTTATCACCCGGAAACCCGCATCTCGCTGTATGTCGGTTTTGCGTGGATTGCGCTGCTGCTGGTGGGCTGGGTGTTTAAACGCCGCCGCGAGCGTCAGTTAGCGGAAGTCCAGTAATCAGAATGCCCGGCAAACGCCGGGCATTTTTCTCCTCCCCCTTCCTCCTCCCTCAATAAACCTCTCCGTGAGGAGTGAACATCAACTACCCTGTGGCAAGGTGACCTCATTTCTGGGAAAGGGGATACAAGATGTTGAATGCCTGGCACCTACCGGTTGCCCCATTTATTAAGCAAAACAACGATAAGCTGGTCATTACGCTGTGGCTGACGGGTGAAAACCTGCCTGAGCGGGTGACGCTGCGCGCGGAAGTCGATAATGAAGAAACCTCGTTGCCGATGCATAAACAGCGGGCGCAGCCGCAGCCTGGCGTGACCGCCTGGCGGGCGACGATTGACGTGACGCAAGGCCAGCCGCGCCGCCGCTACAGCTTTAAGATGCTGTGGCATAACCGTCAGCTGTGGTTTACCCCTCAGGGGTTTAGCCGTTTTCCGCCCGCGCGGCTGGAGCAGTTCGCCGTGGATTATCCTGACAACGGCCCACAGTGGGTAGCCGATCAGGTCTTTTATCAGATCTTCCCGGACCGCTTTGCCCGTAGCCAGCGGCGCAATCCGCAGCAGGATCGCACCTATCACCACCACGCGGCTGGTCATGAGGTGATCTTCCGTGAATGGGATGATCCGGTAACGGCCCAGGCGGGCGGGTCGACGTTTTACGGCGGCGATCTTGACGGCATCAGCGAAAAACTGCCGTACCTGAAAAAGCTCGGCGTGACCGCGCTGTATCTCAACCCGGTTTTTGCCGCCCCCAGTGTGCACAAATACGACACCGAAGATTATCGTCGCGTGGACGAGCAGTTTGGCGGCGACGTGGCGCTGCTGCGCCTGCGGGAAAATACCCGTAAGGAAGGGATGCGCCTGATTCTGGATGGCGTGTTTAACCACAGCGGCGATTCGCACGGCTGGTTTGATCGCCACAATCGTGCGACGGGCGGTGCCTGTCACAATCCAGAATCGACCCAGCGGGACTGGTACAGTTTTAACGACGAGGGGCGCGCCCTTGACTGGCTGGGCTATGCCAGCTTGCCGAAGCTCGATTACCAGTCGCCGACGCTGGTGGATGAGATCTACGGTGGTGATGACAGCATTGTGCGTCACTGGCTGAAAGCGCCGTGGAGCATGGACGGCTGGCGGCTGGACGTGGTGCACATGCTTGGCGAGGCTGGCGGGGCGCGCAATAACCTGCAGCATGTCGCCGGGATCACCCGTTCAGCGAAAATTGCCCAGCCCGAAGCGTTTGTCTTTGGCGAGCACTTTGGCGATGCCCGTCAGTGGCTGCAGGTTGATGCGGAAGATTCGGCGATGAACTATCGCGGCTTCACCTTCCCGCTGTGGGGCTTTCTTGCCAACACCGATATCTCCTACGATCCGCAGCAGATCGATGCCCAAACCTGTATGACATGGATGGATAACTACCGCGCCAGTCTGTCGCACCAGCAGCAGCTGCGCATGTTTAACCAGCTCGACAGCCATGACACCGCGCGCTTTAAATCGCTGCTGGGTAAAGACGTGGCGCGCCTGCCGCTGGCGGTCACTTGGCTGTTTAGCTGGCCTGGCGTACCCTGCATTTATTATGGCGATGAGGTGGGCCTGGACGGCAACAACGATCCGTTCTGCCGCAAGACGTTCCCGTGGGAGGCGGAGAAGCAGGACAAGGGGCTACTGTCGCTCTATCAGCGGCTGATCAAGCTGCGTAAACAGAGCCAGGCGCTGCGCTATGGCGGCTGCCAGGTGCTGTACGCCCACGACAACGTGGTGGTGTTTGTGCGCGTCTTTAACCAGCAGCGGGTGCTGGTGGCCATTAACCGTGGCGATGCCTGCGAAGTGGTGCCGGACACGTCCCCGCTGCTCAACGTTAAACAGTGGCTGCTGAAAGAGGGTAAAGGTGTGGCCCAGGATGGCGTGCTCGCGCTGCCTGCGATCTCCGCATCAATCTGGTTCGGTAATTAATCGTTTTTTGCGGCAGGTGTTGCGCACCTGCCGCCTGACCCGTCTACGCTTACCGAAGGGTATGCCCTGGCTAAAAAATCTGAAAAATCGCGTCCTGCGCTAATGGGGATAGCGGAAATGCAACAATTTGTGTCAATCTGCTCAACTCGTCTACAGAGAAGGTGGAAACATGGATGACCTGCTGATCCTTGGCGGTTTTATTGTACTGTTCGCGCTGGTGATCGTACCGATCCTTGCGATTGTTGCGCTCAACCGCAGTTCGGCGGTGCGTTTTGAGCTGGCCGTCCTGCGTCGTCGGGTTGAGGAGCTTGAACAGCGTGGGGTGGCGCAGGCCGCGGTTGCGGAACCTGTTGCGCCTGTGGTTAACATCACCCCGCCAGAGCCGGTGGCAGAGCTGCAGCCTGAGCCCGCCGACCCCTGGCAATCGCAGGCGAAACCCGACGCCGTCGGCAAAGAGCCGCAACCAGAGAAAGTGGCGGCTCCTGGTGCCAAAGCCCGACAGCCTTCTGCATTCGGTGGCGTTATTTCGTCGCTGGTGCGCTGGTTTATGCAGGGCAATCCACTGGCGAAGCTTGGGATCCTGCTGCTGTTTTTCGGTCTGTCGTTCCTGCTGCGCTACACGGTCGAGCACGCTCTGTTCCCGCTTGAGCTGCGCCTGGTCACGGCAGCGCTGTTTGCCATTGCCCTGCTGGCGGTGGGATGGCGGTTACGCCATAAACAACCGGTCTACGCACTGATTTTACAGGGGGGCGCGACCGGTGCACTCTATCTGACCGTTTTTGGCGCGTTCCGCTTATGGCAGATGCTGCCGATGACCCTGGCGTTTGGGTTGCTGGTGGTCATTTGCGCGGCGAGCGTCGGGCTGGCGATCCTGCAAAAGGCGCTCAGCCTGGCGATGCTGGCCAGCCTCGGGGGTTATCTGGCCCCGCTGTTGCTTTCTACTGGCGGCGGCAGTCACGTGGCGCTGTTCTCTTTCTATCTTCTGCTCTCCGTTGGCATTCTTGCCATCAGCGCCTGGCAACACTGGCGCGAGCTTAACCTGCTCGGCCTGTTGTTTACCTTTGGCGTCGGTGGCCTGTGGGGGCTGAACGACTATCAACCGGCCTACTACCTGAGCTGTCAGCTGTTCCTGATTGCCAACACCATCCTGTTTGGTGTGCTGAGCGTGGCGCTGTCGTTGCGGGCGCAGGAGAAAGGGAAGCAAATTGTTGATGGCGTACTGCTGTTCGCCCCGCCGCTGTTAGGCTTTGGCATGCAATACGCGATTATCCGGCATATGGCGTACGGCCCGGCGCTCAGCGCCCTCGGCTACGGTGGTTTCTATCTGGCGTTAGCCTGGCTGGCGCTGCGTCGTTATCCCTCTCTGGGCAGACCGCTGGTGCTGGCGGGGCTGGCGCTCGGCGGGGCCTTTACCACGCTCGCTATCCCGCTGGCGCTGTCGGCGCGCTGGACGGCGATGGCCTGGTCGCTGGAGGGGCTGGGGATCCTCTGGCTCGGCGTACAGCAGAACCAGCGGCGGATGAGCTACAGCGGTACCGGACTGCTGGTGCTAGCCGTCGGAAGTGCGGCCTGGGCGCAGATGCAGGGGACTACACCGCTATCACTGATGCTGATCTTCACGGTTCTCAGCCTGAGCTGGCTGATGGCAGCGTGGCTGTGGCAGGGGATCCAACGTCAGGGCAGCTGGGTACTGCTCGCAGGCGGATTACTGTTCTGGATGGTGGCGCTGTATGCGGCATCACACTGGGTGCTAAAGCACGATTCGCGGGTGTGGTCTGGCGTGCTGGCGTTGATGGCGGTGTCGGTCTGGGGCTGGCGTGCGGTGGCAGCGCGGCTGAAGTGGCAGGCGCTGGATGCCAGCAAATGGCTGCTGTGGCCGACGATGCTGGTCGTGCTGTGCTATCAGATTGGCGCTGAGCAATTATTGGCGGCAGGCTGGCTGAATCTGGCGTGGTGCCTGGCGCTGCCTGCCGCACTGGCCTTGCTCTGGCGTGACGGCCCGACGCTGCCGTCGCGGCTGGCCATGCTTGCCCATCTGACGTTGTTCTGGATGATCCTGCTGGCGCTGGCAACCGAGCTTGTCTGGTTTGCGCGGGATTTGCCGTGGGGGATGGCGGCCTGGGGAAGCGGCCTGTTAATGGCGGCGGGCGGGTTGCTGATGCTGCTGGTTGAGACGGCGGCTCGTCGACAGATCTGGCCGTTCCGGGTCTGGCCGGCACTGTATTCTTCGGTGGCCATGGTTCCGGTGGCGGTGGCGCTGGTGTGCTTACTGGCGGTGACCAATTTACAGGACGGCGTGATTTATCGTCAGGTATACCTCCCGCTGATCAATCCGTTGGAAGAGGGGGCTGCCTTCGCCCTGCTGGGGCTGGTGGTGTTGTATCGCGTCTCGCTGTGGCATTTCCCGATACCGCTATCGCGATACCGGCCGTGGCCCGTTGTTGCGTTACTGGCGCTCGGTTTCTGGTGGTTGAATGGCATGCTGCTGCGCGCGCTGGCGTGGTACGGCGACGTGGCCTGGAGCCTTGAATCGTTGTGGCACTCCCGGCTTATCCAGACCTGCTTTGCGCTGTTCTGGATGCTGGCGGCGCTGGTGGCGATGCTACACGCAACCCGACGGCGTTCCCGCCAGGAATGGCTGTGCGGGGCGGCGCTGCTGGGAATAGTTATTGTGAAACTGATGCTGGTGGACAGCGCACGCGGGGGTGGTCTGGCGCGGGCGGTGGCTTTTATCGGCGTGGCGATTCTGGTGCTCATCATCGGCTATTTCTCACCGTTACCGCCGAAAGCAGGAGAAGCAAAATGAAATGGATGAAAGCGGTGTTATGCAGTGTACTGTTGGCGACAACCGGCGCGGCGATCGGCAGTGACGACCTGCGAGAAGCGCCTGTGGACTACGTGCAGGGCGTGATGCTGGAGACCACCAGCACGTCGCCCTGGCATCGCGTTGCGCTTCCTCAGGCCCTGTATCAAAGTACGGCCTGGCCGGATTTACGCGATGTCCGGGTATTTAACCACCAGGGCGATGTGGTGCCCTTTACCCTGGAAGCACAAAAAAGCCAGCCCGTCACACCCGAGGCGGTAACGCTGCGGCTGTTTCCTTTAGCTATGTCGCCGGTCGCCCCGCGAAAAGAAGGGCAGGAGGGGACCGTTGCCTTTGTCTTACGCTCAACGAGTGGCGTAGAAATTCATCTCGAAAGCGACGATGTAAACTCCCTCGGCCAGAGCTATTTACTGATGCTGCCGGAGACGATGAAAGACTCACTCTATCTGGCGCAATTACGCCTTAATTGGAACACGCCTGCGGGTAACTGGCAGGGAAAAGCCTCCGTGTACGCCAGCCATGATTTACGCGACTGGCAGCCTGTTCAGCAAGATGCGCCGCTGATGGATCTGACGCAGGGTAACGATCGGCTGAAAATGGACGCGATTAACGCCAGCCTGACGCTCTCTGCACAAGGGACGCGCTACCTGCTGGTGATCCTCGACTCGCAAAGCCCGGCTCTGACCCTGAACAGCGTGAGTGCCATTGCCGACAGCAGCGAGCCGGAGTCAGAACGCATCGTGGTTAACGCCCGGGCGGATAAGGCAGGGAATGACGACGCCGTCTGGCGCTGGACGCAACCGCAGCCGCTGAGTGCGCTCAGAATTGAACTGGCAGAGGATGCGGTCTTGCCCGTCGAGCTGTCCTGGCGCAGCGCTGAAAACGCCCCCTGGCAACCGCTGACAAAAACCGTGCTTTACCGTCTGGATGGCAAGCGCTCGGACGATATTCCTCTTTCTGGTCAACCGGTTGAAGCAGTGCGCATGATCCCCGTGAATGCCAGATTGCCCCAGACACTCCCCGCCCTGAGCGGTGTGCGCGACAGTTACCAGCTGATATTTAATGCGCAGGGTAAAGGGCCGTATATGCTGGCCTGGGGAAACCGGGCGGCGCAGAAAGCGGATATTACAATGGATATGCTGATCCCGGCGTCGCTGCGCAAATTGCAGGATGTTGATGATCTTCCGTGGGCCGAGCCGCAGGAGAGCGTGACGCTTGGCGGTGAGGCGCGACTCACGGCAACGTCGGTCGCCGAGCAACGGAGCCTGTGGAAAACGCTGCTGGTGTGGGGAGCGCTGATTGTGGGCGTTGCCGTGCTGGCGCTGATGGCCTGGCGGCTGTGGCGTGAAGTGAAAAAGGACGGGGCGGCGTAATGCCATAAAAAAAGGCCCGCATCTGCGGGCCTTCTCGTCATTCATGCCGATTACAGGCTGGTGACGTTCTCGGTCAGGTATTTCGCTACGCCTGCTGGAGATGCAGCCATACCTTCTTTCCCTTTTTCCCACTGAGCCGGGCACACTTCACCGTGCTCTTCGTGGAACTGCAGCGCGTCAACCATACGCAGCATTTCGTCGATGTTACGACCCAGCGGCAGATCGTTCACGACCTGGTGACGCACGATGCCGTTCGCGTCGATCAGGAAGGAGCCGCGCAGTGCCACGCCAGCGTCCGGATGTTCGATACCGTATGCCTTCTGGATTTCACGCTTGATGTCCGCAACCATTGCGTATTTCACCGCACCGATGCCGCCGTTGTCGACAGGGGTGTTACGCCATGCGTTGTGTACAAACTCAGAGTCGAAGGAGACGCCAACCACTTCCACGCCACGTTTCTGGAATTCTTCGTAACGCTTGTCGAACGCGATCAGCTCAGACGGGCAAACGAAGGTAAAGTCCATCGGCCAGAAGAACAGTACGGTCGCTTTACCGTTGGTGTGCTGCTTGAAGTTGAAGTTATCAACGATTTCACCGTTGCCCAGAACTGCTGCAGCTGTAAAATCCGGAGCCGGACGAGTTACCAGAACCATAAGATTCTCCTGTAATGACTAAGGTTATTTGGAACGCAACGCGGGCCAGTATAGAGAGAGATCGGCCCGCTGACAAAGAGGTGCTGACAATCGTTAAGTCAGTTTTTACCTATCGATCACACTTTGATTAAAGTTGTTTGTTTTTTGCTTGCGCCATCATGCGCGGGTAAAACTGCCAGAAGCGGGTCTCCAGCGCGTCGTAATGGGCGTCCAGATCCTGCCAGGAGTCGCGCAGGGCATCGAGACGCGGGCGGCGGCTGGCCATCCCGTTCAGCACCCGCTGGATGAAATCCATTTCGCTGTAGCGCTCCAGCCAGCGCTCGGACCACAGGTAGTCATTCAGATTGACAAAACGCGGCGGCGAGTCAGGCAGGATCATCGCCACCTGCGCGTGGGCGTAGCGCACAAATGCCGGCAGCGGCATCTCCGGCGACAGTTGCGACCAGTGACGTGACAAAAAGTGATCCCACATCACGTCCAGCGTAATGGGTGCCACCCGGCGCGTTTCGGGGCGGAACCAGGCTTTGGCTTCGGTGACTTCGGGCAGGTTGTCGGTCAGGACATCAATCCGCCGGTGCATGAAAATCCCTTCTACGACGTCAGCGGCGTAATCCTCAGCGGGATTACCGCGCACGAAATCGGCCAGCAAATTGCCGGAAAGGGAGCTGTCAGCGAGGTGGGCGAGGTGCAGGTGAGCGAGAAAATTCATGCGATTCGTTATCCGGATACGGCTAGTTGTTGCAGCAAAGAGGTGTGAGCACTAGACTAAGCCGCCTGTTTTTAAGTCACGAGTATAAGCCATGCGCGTCGCCGATTTCTCCTTTGAATTACCCGAGTCCCTGATTGCCCACTATCCCATGCCTGAGCGCAGTAGCTGCCGCTTGTTGTCGCTGGACGGGCCGACGGGTGCGCTGACGCACGGTACTTTCACCGATTTACTCGACAAGCTCAACCCTGGCGATCTGCTGGTCTTCAACAATACCCGCGTGATCCCGGCCCGTCTGTTTGGCCGTAAAGCCAGCGGCGGAAAGATTGAAGTGCTGGTCGAAAGAATGCTCGATGACAAACGTATTCTGGCACATATTCGCGCATCCAAAGCACCGAAGCCGGGTGCAGAGCTGCTGCTGGGCGATGACGAGAGCATCAATGCCACCATGGTGGCCCGCCACGATGCGCTGTTTGAAGTGCAGTTCAACGATGAGCGTCCGGTGCTGGATATTCTGAATAGCATCGGCCATATGCCGCTGCCACCGTATATCGACCGTCCTGATGAAGAGGCCGACCGCGAGCTGTATCAGACCGTCTACAGCCAGAAGCCGGGCGCGGTTGCGGCTCCCACTGCGGGCCTGCATTTTGACGATCCGCTGCTTGAAAAGCTGCGTGAGAAAGGGGTTGAGCTGGCCTTTGTGACCCTGCACGTAGGGGCGGGCACCTTCCAGCCGGTGCGGGTGGACAGCATTGAAGATCACATCATGCACTCCGAATATGCCGAAGTGCCGCAGGAGGTTGTGGATGCGGTGCTGGCGGCAAAAGCGCGCGGCAGCCGGGTTATCGCCGTGGGCACCACCTCGGTGCGTTCGCTGGAAAGCGCCGCCCAGGCCGCCAGTGATGCGCTGATCGCGCCGTTTTTCAACGATACCAAAATCTTCATCTACCCAGGTTATCAATATCAGGTCGTCGATGCGCTGGTGACCAATTTCCACCTGCCGGAATCGACCCTGATCATGCTGGTGTCGGCATTTGCCGGTTATCAACACACCATGAATGCCTACAAGGCTGCGGTAGAACAAAAATATCGATTTTTTAGCTACGGTGACGCGATGTTTATCACGTACAATCCGCAGGCTTTAAATGAGCGTGTCGGGGAATAGCTCCGCGACACAGGTGTAACGCGCCGGACTGTTTTTCTGGTGCAGGAGAAAACATGAAATTTGAACTCGATACCACCGATGGTCGCGCTCGCCGTGGCCGTCTGGTGTTTGATCGCGGCGTAGTCGAAACGCCAGCCTTTATGCCTGTGGGCACCTACGGCACCGTCAAAGGGATGACGCCGGAAGAGGTCGAAGCCACCGGCGCGCAAATTATCCTCGGTAACACCTTCCACCTGTGGCTGCGTCCGGGTCAGGAAGTCATGAAGCTGCATGGCGATCTGCACGATTTTATGCAGTGGAAAGGTCCCATCCTGACCGATTCCGGCGGCTTCCAGGTGTTTAGCCTTGGTGATATTCGTAAGATCACCGAAAAAGGCGTTCACTTCCGTAACCCGATCAACGGCGACCCGATTTTCCTCGATCCAGAGAAGTCGATGGAGATTCAGAACGATCTCGGTTCCGACATCGTGATGATCTTCGACGAATGTACGCCATACCCGGCAGACTGGGACTACGCGAAGCGTTCGATGGAAATGTCCCTGCGCTGGGCTCAACGCAGCCGCGACCGTTTCGACTCCCTGGAAAACAAAAATGCGCTGTTCGGCATTATTCAGGGTAGCGTTTACGAAGATTTACGCGATATCTCTGTTAAAGGTCTGGTAGAGATAGGTTTTGATGGCTACGCTGTCGGCGGTCTGGCTGTGGGTGAGCCAAAGGAAGATATGCACCGGATTCTGGAGCATGTTTGCCCGCAAATTCCAGCAGATAAACCCCGGTACCTGATGGGCGTGGGTAAACCAGAAGATCTGGTTGAAGGCGTTCGTCGCGGCATTGATATGTTCGACTGCGTCATGCCTACGCGCAACGCGCGTAATGGTCACCTGTTTGTGACTGACGGCGTGGTGAAAATCCGTAATGCGAAGCACAAAAGCGATACCAGCACGCTCGATGCCGAGTGCGATTGCTACACCTGTCGCAATTATTCGCGTGCCTATCTGTACCATCTTGATCGTTGTAATGAAATATTAGGCGCGCGTCTCAACACAATTCATAACCTTCGCTATTACCAGCGCTTAATGGCTGGTTTACGCAAGGCTATCGAAGAGGGTAAATTAGAGAGCTTCGTGACTGATTTTTACCAGCGACAGGGTCGGGATGTCCCACCTTTGAACGTTGATTAATTTATAAAATGAGGGAATTTTAATGAGCTTTTTTATTTCTGATGCGGTAGCGGCAACAGGTGCACCGGCGCAGGGCAGCCCGATGTCTCTGATCCTGATGCTGGTGGTGTTTGGTCTGATTTTCTATTTCATGATCCTGCGCCCACAGCAGAAGCGCACCAAAGAGCACAAAAAGCTGATGGACTCCATCGCTAAAGGTGATGAAGTGCTGACCAACGGTGGCCTGGTGGGTCGTGTGAGCAAGGTTTCCGACAACGGTTATGTTGTTATTGCACTGAACGACACCACTGAAGTGGTTATCAAACGTGACTTCGTAGCTGCCGTTCTGCCGAAAGGCACCATGAAGGCGCTGTAATCAACTTTTCCCAAAGGGAACTGCCGTGTTAAACCGTTATCCTTTGTGGAAGTACATCATGCTGGTCGTCGTGATCCTCGTCGGCCTGCTGTATGCACTCCCCAACCTGTATGGTGAGGATCCGGCTGTTCAAATCACTGGCGCGCGCGGTGTCGCCGCCAGTGAGCAAACGCTGATCCAGGTCCAGAAAACTTTACAAGAAGAAAAAATTACCGCTAAGTCTGTGGCACTGGAAGAGGGCGCAATTCTTGCTCGCTTCGACTCCACCGACACGCAGCTCCGCGCTCGTGAAGCGCTGATGGGCGTGATGGGTGATAAATTTGTCGTGGCGTTGAACCTTGCTCCTGCAACCCCGCGCTGGTTAGCCTCCATTAACGCAGAGCCGATGAAACTCGGTCTTGACCTGCGTGGCGGCGTTCACTTCCTGATGGAAGTGGATATGGACACCGCGCTCGGTAAACTGCAGGAACAAAACATTGATAGCCTGCGCAGCGATCTGCGTGAAAAAGGCATCCCTTACACCACCGTGCGTAAGGAAGATAATTACGGGCTGAGCATCGCGTTTCGCGACAGCACCGCGCGCGATCAGGCGATGGATTACCTGACGCAGCGTCATCGCGATCTGGTGCTGTCCAGCCAGGGTAGCAACCAGCTGCGTGCGGTGATGACCGATGTTCGTCTGAAAGAAGCGCGTGAATACGCGGTTCAGCAGAACATTAACATCCTGCGTAACCGCGTTAACCAGCTTGGCGTTGCCGAACCGCTGGTACAGCGTCAGGGTGCTGACCGTATCGTGGTCGAGCTGCCGGGTATTCAGGATACTGCACGTGCGAAAGAGATTCTCGGCGCAACGGCAACTCTGGAATTCCGTCTGGTCAATACCAACGTCGATCAGTCCGCTGTAGCGTCTGGCCGCGTTCCGGGTGACTCGGAAGTGAAACAGACCCGTGAAGGTCAGCCGGTTGTCATGTACAAGCGTGTGATCCTGACCGGTGACCATATCACCGACTCTACCTCCAGCCAGGACGAATACAACCAGGCGCAGGTTAACATCTCGCTCGACAGCGCAGGTGGCAACATCATGTCTAACTTCACCAAGGACAACATCGGTAAACCGATGGCGACCCTGTTCGTGGAGTACAAAGACAGCGGTAAGAAAGACGCCAACGGCCGTGCGGTTCTGGTGAAGCAGGAAGAGGTGATTAACATCGCCAACATCCAGTCTCGCCTGGGTAACAGCTTCCGTATTACCGGTATCAGTAACCCGAACGAAGCCCGTCAGCTCTCGCTGCTGCTGCGTGCCGGTGCGCTGATTGCGCCAATTCAGATTGTTGAAGAGCGCACTATCGGTCCAACGCTGGGTATGCAGAACATCACCCAGGGGCTGGAGGCTTGTCTGGCCGGTCTGCTGATCTCTATCGTCTTCATGCTGTTCTTCTATAAGAAGTTTGGCCTGATTGCGACGTCCGCGCTGATTGCGAACCTGGTGCTGATTATCGGCATTATGTCCCTGCTGCCAGGGGCAACGCTGACCATGCCGGGGATCGCGGGTATCGTGTTAACCCTTGCGGTTGCGGTCGATGCCAACGTACTGATTAACGAACGTATCAAAGAAGAGTTGAGCAACGGGCGTTCAGTACAACAGGCTATCGATGAAGGTTACCGTGGCGCGTTCAGCTCTATTTTCGATGCGAACGTGACGACGCTAATCAAAGTTCTGATCCTGTACGCTGTCGGTACTGGTGCCATTAAAGGTTTTGCTATCACTACCGGTATCGGTGTGGCGACCTCTATGTTTACCGCTATCGTCGGCACCCGTGCCATCGTGAACCTGCTGTACGGCGGCAAGCGCGTTAAAAAGCTGTCTATCTGAGGAGTGCGTTGTGGCACAGGAATATACTGTTGAGCAATTGAACTACGGCCGTAAAGTCTGGGACTTTATGCGCTGGGATAACTGGGCGTTCGGCATTTCAGGTTTGCTGCTGATCGTCTCTATCGCCATTATGGGCGTGCGTGGTTTTAACTGGGGTCTGGATTTCACCGGTGGTACGGTGATTGAGATTACCCTGGAAAACCCGGTCGATATGGACCAGATGCGCCTGTCGCTGGAAAAGGCGGGCTTTGAAGAGCCGCTGCTGCAGAATTTCGGCAGCAGCCGTGACATCATGGTGCGTATGCCACCGGCGAAGGATGCCAACGGCAGCCAGGAGCTGGGCAGCAAGGTCGTTAACGTCATTAACGAATCGACCAACCAGCATGCGACGGTAAAACGTATTGAGTTCGTGGGTCCGAGCGTGGGTGCAGATCTGGCCCAGACCGGTGCGATGGCACTGTTGGTGGCGCTGATCTCGATCCTGGCATACGTCGGTTTCCGCTTCGAGTGGCGTCTGGCCGCCGGGGTGGTTATCGCGCTGGCGCACGACGTGGTGATCACCATGGGCGTACTGTCACTGTTCCATATCGAGATTGACCTGACGATTGTGGCATCACTGATGTCGGTAATCGGTTACTCGCTGAACGACAGTATCGTGGTATCGGACCGTATCCGTGAAAACTTCCGTAAGATCCGTCGCGGTACGCCGTACGAAATCTTTAACGTGTCGTTGACGCAGACGCTGCACCGTACTTTGATCACCTCCGGTACGACATTGATGGTGATCCTGATGCTGTTCCTCTTCGGCGGCCCGATTCTGGAAGGCTTCTCGCTGACCATGTTGATCGGTGTGTCCATCGGTACAGCCTCTTCCATCTACGTGGCGTCCGCGCTGGCGTTGAAACTGGGTATGCGCCGTGAGCACCTGCTCCAGCAGAAAGTGGAAAAAGAAGGGGCGGATCAGCCGTCAATTCTGCCGTAACAAGAACACTGTCTGAAAATACAATCCCGGCCAAAAGGCCGGGATTTTTTTTATTGGCTCCTGACAAACACTCCTGACAGTATGCTGTCAGGAGGCCTGTCATACACTCCTTCTGAACCCCAATAACAGGCAGGAGAATGTATGAAAAGTGTGATTAACTGGTTTGAAATTCCGGTCGCCGACATGGCGCGGGCCATCGCCTTTTATGAGCCGGTGATGCAGGTGGCGCTGAAGCACGCAAAAATGGACTGTGCCGAGCTGGCAATCTTCCCCCATGAAGACCCGGCAACCGGCGGCGCGCTGGCAAAATTTGACGGCATTACACCTGCTCTGCAGGGCGCTATTATTTACCTGCATACTGACAATCTGGCGGCGACGCTGGATCGTGTGTCATCTGCTGGTGGCGAGTGCGTCTTTGGTCCGCTGGAACTTCCGCGCGGTATTGGCACGATTGCGCTGTTTACCGACAGCGAAGGCAACCGGGTCGGGCTGCACCAGCCTGCCTGATCCCCACAACGAAAGTGAATAACCGATGACCCGACGTGCTGACCGCCTGTTTCAGATAGTCCAGATCCTGCGCGGCAGACGGCTAACCACTGCGGCGCTGCTCGCCGAGCGTTTGGGCGTGTCGGCGCGAACGGTTTATCGTGATATCCGGGATTTATCGCTCTCAGGCGTGCCGGTAGAAGGGGAGGCCGGTAGCGGGTACCGACTGTTGTCGGGCTTCGATTTGCCGCCCCTGATGCTGACCCACCGTGAATCAGAAGCTCTGATGGTGGCAATTCGCCTGCTCAAAACCTGGGGAGGCGAGTCGCTGTCCCGCGAGTTGGAATCGGCGCAGGAGAAGGTGCTGGCGATCTTGCCGGAAGAGAGTCGTCGCAAGGCCGAGCAGACGCGGATCTACGCCCCGGACATTGCGATGCAACATCACTCCCGCAGTAGTTTTGACGTTATTCATCGGGCGATATCCGCCCAGCAGATACTGGCGCTGCACTATCGTGATGAAGCCGGGCAGTTAACCTGGCGCGACGTTCAGCCGCTGGGGATGTTTTTCTGGGGAGAGCACTGGCTATTAGCCGCCTGGTGCGAAAGGCGCGATGACTATCGCTGCTTCCGACTTGACCGATGTCTCAATATTACGCCGATCGACAGACGATTTAGTGAAAGCGCTGACCGGTCGCTGGCTGATTTTCTGCGCAAAGTGAAGAAATAAAAAAGCCAGGTGGCGAGGTAAAAGCAAAACGGCAACGTCTGTTGCCGTTTTTGGTGTTTGCGCCCTCTCCCGTGGGAGAGGGTAGGGGTGAGGGCATCAGCCCGCACAATCCCACATTGATTAGAAGTTGTAACCCACAACCAGGTAACCACCCCAGCCGGTAGAACGGACGTTGAAGTCACCTTTGCCGAAGTTCAGGCTTGCGTCGTCGTTCCACTGACCACCGTTGTGCCAGTAACGTGCCACAACAGAGTAGTGCCAGTGATCGTAGTTCAGGGCCAGAATATGGCTGGACGCGATAGAGTTGTTAGTGCGCGCTTTCTTACCGTCCAGGTCACGGAAGTCGTCGTCGCCCAGGTCTGAACCCCAGTCAAAGTTGGTGAAGCCGATATAGCTCAGGTTACCGCCCCACAGTGAGGTGATCGGCACAAAGTATTTCACTTTGAAACGGTAGCCATCCCACTCGTTTTCGTTTGCTGCACCGTAGTTCTGCCACTGGTATTTCGCATACACGTTCATTGACAGGCTCATTGGCAGGCCAGTGTCGATGTCAGTACCCAGACCCATGTACCAGGTGCTCTGACGACCGTCTTCGTTGCGACCCATGTCGTAGATGTAGTTGTTAGCGATGTACCACTCTTTGAACGGACCGAAGCTCAGGTCAGCACCGGTCAGCTTGTCGATGGAGAAGCGCGGTTCGATCTCCATGAACAGTGGGGAACCGTGGTTCCAGATACCCTTCGCGGTAGAGTTACCGCCGAAGAAGACTGGTGCATCCATGTAACCATAGAAATCAAACCAGTCTTTCTTAGCGAAAGCTTCGTATTCCAGGTAGGTATCGTTACGGATTTGCGGTCCAAAGCGGGTGTGGTAGCTGCCTACTACGTTGACGCTCTGGTGCCACCAGTCGGAGACATACTCTGGTTTATCGTTTTCTGCTGCCTGCACAGCAAAAGTGGAGGAGAGTGCCAGTGCTGCACCGGCTGCGAGTAATGTTTTTTTCATAATGATGCCACTGATTTGAAATCCCTAACGGGAGTGAAAAAGGCGCGAATTGCGTTTCAAAATATTTCGTGTTTCTGCGAGCCTATTATAGGAATCCCTGCTCACAAAAATATGTGTTGTTTCACATATCTCTCATATACGTAATCGATTGCGTTCACGTTTGCGTATTTTAACGGAGCGGATTGTAATGGCAAACATTGATGTTGCCAATCATAACGGCCGAAAGGGGGGCGGAACGTGAAAGACGTTCCGCAGGGGGATTATTGCGCGACGGGCTGAATATCGTGAATGCGGATAAACCCGAGCTGGTCGGGGGTGATTCCGTTTAACTGGAGCGGAATATCGACATCGCTGGGCGCCAGCACGCTGGCCGGGGCGTTGATCAGCTGGGTCTGGACATTCTGTTCCTGGAAGTTATCGGTGGTGCCCTGGATCTGGCCCCAGGCGACGGTGGCGCTAAACGCCGGGAGCGGATCGTTAGATTCCCCCTGAATGCGCAGGGTCGCGCGGGTGCCATCGGCATTGGGTGCCACATTGACCAACGACATGCGCAGGGTGCCAATCTGGCTGTTCAGACGGGCAGGGGTATTCGAGCCGGGCAGCAGGTATACGCCACTGGTGGATTTCACGTTCAGCGCGTTCTGCTGAGTGATTTTTACGGTTTCCTGATTGAGCTTACTCATGGTCGCATTCAGCGAACTCACGCTCTGGTTCATCTGGCGCACTTCACTTTGCTGGGCGCAGGCGCTCAGGCTAAAGAGGCTTCCCACCAGCAGAATACTTAGGTAACGTCTTGTCATGGTGATTATTTCCCTGAGATAACGGATTCTGCTAAGGGTAGTCAACGACCCGGGCTGTGGTATAGATCCTTTATCCCAAAAACGCGTCTTCTTTGTTGTCGGCCCAGTTCAGGGTAAAATAGAGTTCAGTTAACCCGATAGTCAGGACATCGTATGCATTGCCCATTCTGTCTCGCCGTGGATACCAAAGTAATCGACTCCCGACTCGTGGGAGAAGGCTCTTCTGTGCGCCGCCGTCGGCAGTGCCTGGTCTGTAATGAACGTTTCACCACCTTCGAAGTGGCGGAGCTGGTCATGCCGCGCGTTGTGAAAAGTAATGACATCCGCGAGCCGTTCAACGAAGAGAAGCTGCGCAGAGGGATCCTCAAAGCGCTGGAAAAACGCCCGGTCAGCGCCGATGACGTTGAAATGGCGCTCAACCACATTAAATCGCAGCTGCGCGCCACCGGCGAACGCGAAGTGGCCAGCAAAATGATTGGCAACCTGGTGATGGAGCAGCTTAAAAAGCTCGATAAGGTTGCCTATATCCGCTTTGCTTCCGTGTACCGCAGTTTCGAAGATATCAAAGAGTTTGGCGAAGAGATCGCCCGCCTACAGGATTAAGCGTATGCAGGATGAAATGTACATGGCGCGAGCGCTGAAGCTGGCGCAACGCGGACGTTTTACTACCCATCCCAACCCCAATGTCGGCTGCGTCATTGTTAACGATGGCCAGATTGTCGGCGAAGGTTTTCACTACCGCGCCGGTGAGCCGCACGCAGAAGTGCATGCCCTGCGCATGGCTGGCGACAAGGCCCGAGGCGCAACAGCCTATGTGACGCTGGAACCCTGTAGCCATCACGGTCGCACGCCGCCGTGCTGCGACGCGCTGATCGCCGCCGGAGTCTCACGCGTCGTGGCCGCGATGCAGGATCCTAATCCGCAGGTGGCCGGGCGCGGTCTGTACCGTCTGCAGCAGGCGGGCATTGAGGTCAGCCACGGGCTGATGATGAGTGAAGCCGAACGCCTCAACCAGGGTTTCCTCAAGCGGATGCGGACCGGTTTCCCCTATATTCAGCTGAAAATGGGCGCATCGCTTGATGGCCGCACGGCGATGGCCAGCGGCGAAAGTCAGTGGATCACCTCCCCGCAGGCAAGGCGCGATGTGCAACGTCTGCGTGCGCAAAGTCATGCTATTCTCACCAGCCATGCCACCGTGCTGGCAGACGATCCTGCCCTGACCGTGCGCTGGGATGAGCTGAATAACGACACTCAGGCGCTTTACCCGCAGGAGGATGTACGTCAGCCGCTGCGGATTGTGGTAGACCGTGAGAACCGCGTGACCCCTGCGCACCGGATCGTGCAGCAGCCGGGCGAGACCTGGTTTGCTCGCACCCAGCAAGACGATCGTAGCTGGCCGGAAGGGGTACGCAGCATTATGGTGCCGGAGCACAACGGGCACCTGGATTTAGTGGTGCTGATGATGCTGCTGGGCAAACAGCAGGTCAACAGTATCTGGGTCGAAGCGGGCCCGACGCTGGCGGGCGCGTTGTTACAGGCCGGGCTGGTGGATGAGCTGGTTGTCTATCTGGCGCCTAAACTGTTAGGCAGCGACGCCCGTGGCTTGTGCACTCTGCCAGGGCTGGAAAAACTGGCGGATGCCCCGGCATTTCACTTTAGCGAGGTACGTTCGGTTGGACCGGATCTGTGCCTGCATTTGACTAACGCGTAACGGCTTTTTAAATTCGGAAGCGGTGCGCTAAGTATTATGATAAAATCCGCCCCCCTGCGGGGCCAAATGAACCCGTAAAGGAAGAGTATGAACATTATTGAAGCTGCTGTTGCTACCCCAGACGCTCGCGTCGCCATCACCATTGCGCGTTTCAACAACTTCATCAACGACAGCCTGCTGGATGGTGCGATTGACGCCCTGAAACGTATCGGCCAGGTGAAAGACGAAAACATTACCGTTGTCTGGGTTCCAGGTGCTTACGAACTGCCACTGGCAGCGGGTGCACTGGCGAAAACCGGCAAATACGATGCGGTGATCGCGCTGGGTACCGTTATTCGTGGCGGCACGGCACACTTTGAATATGTTGCTGGTGGTGCAAGCAACGGTCTGTTGCACGTCGCGCAGGATGCTGAAATTCCTGTCGCTTTTGGCGTACTCACCACTGAAAGTATTGAACAAGCTATCGAACGCGCTGGCACTAAAGCCGGTAACAAAGGTGCAGAAGCTGCACTGACCGCGCTTGAAATGATCAATGTATTGAAAGCCATCAAGGCCTGATTTTTTTGTAAGGGGAATTCCGTGAAACCTGCTGCTCGTCGCCGCGCCCGTGAATGTGCCGTTCAGGCACTTTACTCCTGGCAGTTGTCCCAGAACGACATCTCTGATGTTGAATACCAGTTCCTGGCGGAACAAGACGTCAAAGACGTTGACGTCGTGTACTTCCGTGAACTGCTGTCGGGAGTGGCGACTAATAGCGCGTATCTCGACGGTCTGATGAAGCCGTACCTGTCCCGTCTGCTCGAAGAGTTGGGTCAGGTTGAAAAAGCGGTGCTGCGCATTGCACTGTTTGAGCTGTCTAAGCGTGACGATGTGCCGTACAAAGTGGCCATCAACGAAGCTATCGAACTGGCGAAAACCTTCGGTGCGGAAGACAGCCACAAATTTGTTAACGGCGTACTGGACAAGGCTGCACCCGCAATCCGTCCCCGCAAAAAGTGATCCCTAAGCCGGAGTGCTGCATTACCCTGTGGGGTGGTGCAGGCTCCGGTTTTTTTATTTTCTTTGCTGAGGCATAACGTATGGCATGTGGCGAATTTTCCCTGATTGCCCGTTATTTTGACCGAGTCAGAAGCGCGCGTCTCGATGTGGAAACCGGCATCGGCGACGACTGTGCTCTTCTTAATATCCCCGAAAAACAGACGCTGGCCATCAGCACCGACACCTTAGTCTGTGGTCGTCATTTCCTGGCAGATATCGATCCAGCCGATCTGGCGTATAAAGCGCTGGCGGTGAACGTCAGCGATCTGGCGGCGATGGGGGCCGATCCGGCGTGGTTAACACTGGCATTGACCCTGCCGGACGTTGACGAAAGCTGGCTGGCTGCCTTCAGCGACGCGCTGTTTGAACAACTCAACTATTACGATATGCAGCTGATCGGTGGCGATACCACCGCCGGACCGCTGTCGATGACGCTGGCGATCCATGGCTATGTGCCCGTGGGTCGCGCCCTGAAACGCTCTGGTGCCAAACCGGGGGACTGGATCTATGTGACCGGTACACCGGGCGATAGCGCGGCGGGGCTGGCCATATTGCAGAAGCATTTAGCCGTGCCGGATGCAGATGACGCGACATACTTTGTACAACGCCATTTACGCCCGACCCCACGCATTCTGCACGGCCAGGCGCTGCGCGATCGTGCCAGTTCAGCGATCGATCTCTCGGATGGCCTGATCTCTGATCTGGGACATATTCTGAAGGCCAGCGGCGTAGGCGCACGGGTGGATCTGGATCTTTTCCCGCTGTCTGACGCTATGCGCAGGAATGTTGAGCCTGAGCAGGCCTTGCGCTGGGCGCTGTCCGGCGGCGAAGACTATGAGCTGTGCTTTACCGTGCCTGAGCTCAATCGCGGTACGCTGGATGTGGCCTTAGCCAATCTGGGCGCGCGATTCACCTGTATCGGGCAGATCCTGCCAGAAAGTGAAGGGATGCAGTTTGTGCAAAACGCGGTGCCGGTCACGCTCGACTGGAAAGGGTACGATCACTTCGCGTGATGTTGCTGTGTGCGGTTTGTGCCGGGGGCGCTGCGCTTGCCCGGCCTACAATATCTACGGTTTTGAAGGCCGGGTAAGGCGATGCCGCTACCCGGCTTTTTTATTACTTAAATCCGACCACCGGATGTTCCCGGTACGGCGTTTCCAGCTCGGCAATCTGCTCTGGGGTCAGCGTTAAATCGACCGCCCCCAATAAATCGTCCAGCTGCTCTTCGCGCGACGCGCCGATGATCGGGGCGGCAACCCCGCGTTTGCTCAGCACCCACGCCAGCGCGACCTGCGCGCGCGTCACGCCCAGTTCATCGGCAATGCCGGTCAAGCGCTCGGCAATTTGCGCATTGTTGGCTTCGGTTTCGTCATACAGCGTTTTACCAAATTCGTCGGATACCGAACGGGCGGTGGTTTCACCCCACGGGCGGGTTAAACGCCCGCGTGCCAGCGGACTCCAGGGGATCACCGCCACGCCATGTTGATAGCACAGGGGCAGCATCTCACGCTCTTCTTCGCGATAAATAAGATTGTAGTGATCCTGCATGGTCGCAAACGGTGCCCAGCCGTTCTCGGCCTGTAGCGCCAGCGCGTCAGCAAATTGCGCAGCATGCATCGATGAGGCACCGATATAGCGCGCTTTCCCCGCTTTTACCACTTCATTCAGCGCGTCAAGCGTCTCTTCAATCGGGGTGTTGTAATCCCAGCGGTGAATTTGCAGCAGATCGACATACTCCATGTTCAGACGTCGTAAACTGTCGTCGATTGAGCGCAGGATCTGTGCCCGGGAGAGCCCTTCCGCCAGGTCGCCCACCTGGTGATAGACTTTAGTGGCGACCACGACCTCATCCCGGCGGGCGAAATCGCGCAGCGCCCGCCCCACGATCTCTTCGCTGCTGCCGTCGGAATAGCTGTTAGCGGTATCAAAGAAGTTAATTCCGCCCTCGAGGGCGTGCTTGATAATCAGGCGACTGCTCTCTTCAGGTAAGGTCCAGGCGTGCTTTCCCCGGTCCGGTTCGCCAAAGGTCATACACCCCAGACATAATCGGGAAACCTTAAGATTTGTTTTTCCTAATGTATTGTATTGCATGGTTCCACTCCTGCTGATTGCTTAAAACAGTACCGTTAAGCATAGCAGGAGCGGAAAGGGGAGGGATTATGCCAGCCAGGCGGTAATGCGTGCTTCGATGCCAGCGGCATCCAGCCCAATTTCGGCACGGGCTTCATCCTGCGTGCCCTGAGGAATAAAGCGGTCCGGCAGGCCGAGATTCAGTACCGGTACAGGTTTGCGGTTGGCCATCAGCACTTCGTTCACGCCGCTGCCTGCGCCGCCCATGATGGCGTTCTCTTCGAGGGTGATCAGTGCCTCATGGCGCGTCGCCATCTCCAGAATCAGCGACTCATCCAGCGGTTTGACAAAACGCATATCCACCAGCGTGGCGTTGAGGGATTCTGCGACTTTTGCCGCTTCCGGCATCAGCGTGCCGAAGTTCAGGATCGCCAGCTTTTCACCCTGACGTTTCACAACGGCTTTGCCAATCGGCAGTTTTTGCAGCGGTTCCAGCGTCACGCCGACCGCATTACCACGCGGATAACGTACCGCCGTTGGGCCGTCCTGATAGTGATAGCCGGTAAATAACATCTGGCGGCATTCGTTTTCGTCACTTGGCGTCATCACCACCATATCCGGGATGCAGCGCAGATAAGAGAGGTCGAATGCGCCCTGATGGGTCTGGCCGTCGGCACCGACAATGCCTGCCCGGTCAATGGCGAACAGCACCGGTAATTTCTGGATCGCGACATCATGAATAACCTGATCGTAGGCGCGCTGCAGAAAGGTAGAGTAGATGGCCACCACGGGCTTATAACCGCCAATCGCCAGGCCTGCGGCGAAGGTCACTGCGTGCTGCTCGGCAATGGCCACGTCAAAATATTGCGTCGGGTACTTTTTCGAGAACTCGACCATCCCGGAGCCTTCGCGCATCGCCGGGGTCACGGCCATTAGCTTGTTGTCTTTGGCCGCCGTTTCACACAGCCAGTCGCCGAAGATTTTAGAATAGCTTGGCATACCGCCGCTGCTTTTTGGCAGACAGCCGCTGGTGGGGTCGAATTTTGGCACCGCGTGAAAGGTGATCGGATCTTTTTCTGCCGGCTCGTAGCCCCGGCCTTTTTTGGTCATAATATGCAGGAACTGCGGGCCTTTCAGGTCACGCATATTTTTCAGCGTGGTGACCAGCCCCAGAACGTCGTGACCGTCTACCGGGCCGATGTAGTTAAAGCCCAGCTCCTCGAACAGCGTACCAGGTACGACCATCCCTTTAATATGTTCTTCGGTGCGTCGCAGCAGCTCTTTGATCGGCGGAACGCCGGAAAAGACTTTTTTTCCGCCTTCGCGCAGGGTCGAGTAAAGCTTGCCGGACAGCAGTTGCGCCAGATGGTTATTCAGCGCACCAACATTTTCAGAAATCGACATCTCGTTGTCATTGAGGACCACCAGCATATCCGGTTTGATATCCCCGGCGTGGTTCATGGCCTCAAACGCCATCCCAGCGGTGATGGCGCCATCGCCAATCACGCTGACGGTGCGGCGCTGTTTGCCCTCTTTCGCTGCTGCGACGGCAATGCCGATCCCGGCAGAAATAGAGGTAGAGGAGTGACCGACGCTCAGCACGTCGTACTCGCTCTCGCCGCGCCACGGGAACGGATGCAGGCCGCCTTTCTGGCGAATAGTGCCAATTTTATCCCGACGACCGGTGAGAATTTTGTGCGGATACGCCTGATGGCCCACGTCCCAGATCAGCTGATCGAACGGGGTATTGTAGACATAGTGCAGCGCTACGGTAAGCTCCACCGTGCCAAGCCCGGAGGCGAAATGGCCGCTGGAACGGCTTACGCTGTCGAGCAGATAGCGACGCAGCTCGTCGCAAAGCTTCGGCAGGCTCTCTTTCGGCAACAGACGTAACTCCTGGCTGGAGTCAACCAACGCCAGCGTCGGGTATTTGGCAATATCAAAACTCATCAAAGGCTCATCGAGATTGTATGTTTATTTATCACGCTGGATTATATAGTCCGCTAGCGCTTCCAGTGCCGAGGTGTCCAGTGACTGCGCGGCCAGTTGGTCTAGCGACTGGCGGGCATCATTAATCAGGTCCCGGGCTTTTTGTTGGGCTTGCTCAAGGCCCAGTAGGGCGGGATAGGTACTTTTGCCAAGCTGCTGATCGGCACCCTGACGTTTCCCCAATGTTGCAGTATCGCCCACGACATCCAGAATGTCATCCTGTACCTGGAACGCCAAACCGATACTCTCTGCGTAGCGATCCAGAATCGGCAGGGCCTGACGCCCGCGTTCACCCGCACTCAGCGCACCCAAACGAACCGCCGCCCGGATTAATGCACCGGTTTTATGGCGATGAATACGCTCAAGCTGTTCCAGATTAACCTGACGGCCTTCGGCCTCCAGATCCAACGCCTGACCCCCGCACATGCCAGCTACGCCGCTTGCCGTTGCCAGCTCTGACACCATCGCCAGGCGATCTCTGTCCGCGACCTCAACCATCGGGGCGTCGCTCAGAATCGCAAAGGCCAGCGTCTGCAGGGCATCGCCTGCCAGGATCGCGTTCGCTTCGCCAAACTTAATATGACAGGTCGGCTGACCGCGACGCAGGTCGTCATCGTCCATCGCCGGTAAATCATCGTGAATCAGCGAATAGGCGTGAATACATTCGACCGCTGCCGCCGGGGCATCCAGCGTGTCATCGCTAATCCCAAACATCTTGCCGGTGGCATAAACCAAAAAGGGACGCAGGCGTTTGCCGCCTAACAGTGCGCCATAGTGCATGGCCTCAACCAGTGGAGTGTTCTGAAAAGGCTGCGGGTCGATAAACCGGCGCAACGCATCGTTAGCACGCTCAACGCACGCCTGAAGCTGGTTCGGAAAATCCATTTACTCGGCGTCCGGCGTGAAGGGGGTCGTAGTGGCATCTTCGTTATCAGAGAGCAGGATCTGCACGCGCTGTTCTGCCTGCTGCAGCTTAACCTGACCCTGACGGGCCAGCTGCACACCGCGTTCGAACTCATTAAGCGCCTCTTCTAACGGCAGCTCGCCGCTTTCCAGACGGGTAACGATTTGCTCAAGTTCACTCAGCGCAGTTTCGAAACTGGCAGGTGCATCGTTTTTCTTCGGCATAGTGAATTTTTGACTCTCAGTTTTATATCCCTGACATGGTATCGGACTCAGGGTAATTATCAAATAACGCGCAATGTGCACAGGCGCTTCGCGATGGTGGTATACTTGCGGGCCTGGATGCAGCCTGGTGGATATGCAGGCTGCTGTACTTTCTTCCATCACAAGCCGTTACCGGCTTGCCAACGAAATATTGCCGCCATGAAGTTTATCATTAAATTGTTCCCGGAAATCACTATCAAAAGCCAATCTGTGCGTTTGCGCTTTATTAAAATATTGACCGGTAACATTCGTAACGTCTTAAAAGAATACGAAGAAACGCTCGCCATTGTGCGCCATTGGGATCACATCGAAGTTCGCGCCAAAGATGAAAGCCAGCGTCTGGACATCCGCGATGCGCTGACGCGAATTCCTGGGATCCACCACATTCTGGATGTCGAAGATGTGCCGTTCACCTCGCTTCACGATATTTTTGAAAAAGTGCTGGTGCAGTTTCGCCCTGAAGTTGAAGGAAAATCCTTCTGCGTGCGCGTGAAGCGTCGCGGAAAGCATGAATTCACCTCAATCGAAGCCGAACGCTACATTGGCGGCGGTCTGAATCAGCACATTGAGTCTGCACGCGTGAAACTGACGCGTCCGGATGTGACGGTGAATCTCGAAATCGAAAACGATCGCCTGCTGCTGGTTAATGGGCGCTATGAAGGCATCGGTGGTTATCCGATCGGGACGCAGGAAGACGTGCTGTCACTGATCTCCGGTGGTTTCGACTCTGGCGTGTCCAGCTATATGCTTATGCGTCGTGGCTGTCGCGTGCATTACTGCTTCTTTAACCTGGGCGGTGCCGCACATGAAATCGGCGTTCGTCAGGTGGCCCATTACCTGTGGAAACGTTTTGGTAGCTCCCACCGCGTGCGTTTTGTCGCTATTAACTTCGAACCTGTGGTTGGCGAAATCCTCGAAAAAGTGGAAGACGGCCAGATGGGCGTGGTGCTGAAGCGCATGATGGTTCGTGCCGCCTCTCAGGTGGCTGAGCGCTACGGCGTGCAGGCACTGGTGACCGGTGAAGCGCTGGGTCAAGTTTCCAGCCAGACGCTGACCAACCTGCGCCTTATCGATAACGTGTCTGATACGCTGATCCTGCGTCCGCTGATCTCCCACGATAAAGAGCACATCATCGATCTTGCGCGCGAAATCGGTACTGCCGATTTTGCCCGTACGATGCCGGAATATTGCGGTGTGATTTCGAAAAGCCCAACCGTCAAAGCGGTGAAGGGTAAGATTGAAGCCGAAGAGCAGAATTTCGATTTCGGCATCCTCGATAAAGTGGTCGCTGAGGCGTCCAATATCGATATCCGCGAAATCGCGCAGCAGACCCAGCAGGACGTGGTGGAAGTAGAAACCGTAACCGGTTTTGGCCCGGACGATGTGCTGCTGGATATCCGTTCGGGTGATGAGCAGGACGCGAATCCGTTTACGCCGGAAGGGGTTGAAGTGGCTTCGCTGCCGTTCTACAAGCTGAGCACTAAGTTTGGCGATCTGGATAAGAATAAAACTTATCTGCTGTGGTGTGAGCGCGGTGTGATGAGCCGTCTGCAGGCGCTCTATCTGCGTGAGCAGGGCTTTACCAATGTGAAGGTATATCGCCCGTAGCCTTAACGCCCGGTGGCGCTGTGCTAACCGGGCGAACGATTTCATGCATTTTGTCGGTCGGGTAAGGCGTAGCCGTCACCCGACTTTTTTATGCATTACGCCTCGTAATAGTTATAAATCCCCGCCGCCATCACCAGCGATGATGCGACTTCGTAAGCTTTTTCGCGACCGACCAGCAGTTCGATTATCTTCAATGCAAAATCAATCGACGTACCTGGACCCTGGCTGGTGAGCAGATTCACACGCGGATCCCAGACCATGCGCTTATCTACCCACTGATCCTCGGGGATACGATCCTTCAGCGCCGGGAAGCCGGTCATGTTCCCTATCGGGAAGAGGTTATGCGGTACAAGGACCGTGGCTGCAGCGGCGCAAATCGCAGCGACAATTTTGCCGGAAAGGTGGAACTGCCGGACGGTTTCGACCAGCAGGGGGCTGTCGCGAAAGCACTCCGCACCCTGCAGGCCACCGGGCAGGACGATGATATCGTAATCGCCGTCAGCGACCTCAACCAGTGGTGCATCGGCCACGACTTTCACGCCACGTGAGCAGGTGATAATCAGATTTCCATCGCTGGCGACGCTTGCAGTGGTCACGCTAATCCCGGCACGAACCAGCAGATCGATAGTGGTAACCGCTTCGGTCTCTTCGCTACCAGGGGCGAGACATACCAGGGCTGACGCGCTCATACTCACTCTCCTTACGTTTAACCTGTTCATACAAATAGACATTTTCAGGCACGCTAATGCCGTGCGCTCGGGCGCGTTTTAACAGGTAGCCCGTGATGTAGTCAATTTCGGTATGCCGCAACCCGCGCACGTCCTGCAGCATCGACGAGATATTCTGTGCCGTGCTTTCGATGACCTCTTCGACGTAATAGCGAATATCGTCCACCGAGGTGTGGATCCCTTCGCGCTCAACGACAGCGGCAACTTCAGCACACAGCGTTGCCAGCTGCTCCGGGTGATTTTTTAGCTCGCCATTCGGGCAGTTCAGCAGCGCAGTCAGCGGGTTAATCACGCAGTTCACCGCCAGTTTGCGCCACATTTGCGGGCGAATATTGTCATGCCAGGCCACATCCGGCAGCACCTGCTGAAACAGATCGGCAAGACCACTGTAGTCACCCTCCTGTGCCCTCGCGGGGCCAATGTGGGTCATGCCGCTGGCGACATGAACAATCACGTTGCCATCCCGGCGCGCAGCATGGGTGGTGATGGCCATGAGCAGTGGCTGGTGGATGCTTTTCAACTCTTCAATAGTGCCCATGCCGTTGTGCAGCAGCATAATCGGCGAGGTGCGGGGAAGGGTGGAGGCCAGTGCTTTGACAGCATCGGAAACCTGCCAGGCTTTCAGTGTCACCAGCAACAGATCGCTTTGCGCCAGGAAGTCAGGATCGTTAGCAATGAGAGATTCATTAAAGATACTCCCATCTTCATCAATCAGGTTTACACTGCAATAGGGCTGCGGCACACGCAGCCAGCCTTGTACTTCATGTCCATGTTTGCACAGTGCGGTCAGCCAAAGTTGTCCAAGCGCTCCGCATCCAAGCACGGTAATTTTCATTGTTCCTCCTCACCTGCAACCACACCAGGTGTTACAGCATTAAGTATAGCGTCGACAGTTAAGCTTCTGTTGAGTTATGCCTCGTTGCGGGTATTATGCAACGCAACAAAAGTAAAGGGAGAAGAAAAGATGCCATCTTTCGATATTGTTTCCGAAGTTGATATCCAGGAAGTACGTAACGGCGTGGATAACGCAAGCCGTGAAGTTGAGACACGTTTCGACTTTCGTGGCGTTGAGGCAAGTTTTGACCTGAACGACGCAAATAAGACCATTAAGATCCTGAGCGAATCGGATTTCCAGGTGACTCAGTTGCTGGATATTTTACGCGCGAAGCTGTTAAAGCGCGGCATTGAAGGGACATCTCTCGATGTGCCAGAAGAGTTCGTCCACAGTGGCAAAACCTGGTTTGTTGAAGCCAAACTGAAGCAGGGCATTGAGAGCGCGATGCAGAAAAAAATCGTCAAGCTCATCAAAGACAGCAAGCTGAAGGTTCAGGCGCAAATTCAGGGTGAAGAAATTCGCGTGACCGGAAAATCCCGTGACGATCTGCAGGGCGTGATGGCGCTGGTGCGCGGCAGCGATCTCGGCCAGCCTTTCCAGTTCAAAAACTTCCGCGATTAAGAAACTTGCCCGGCTCGCCGGGCTTGTTTTCAGGCTTTAAGCGCCAGCTCAACTTCTACGCGATTGGTCAGTTTATTGTCGATTTTGACGTACAAACTGCGCTCTTCAGGTACCAGTAATACCTCACTGACCCCTTCTTTGCTTTCTATTCGCTGTTTTAACGTATCGTTAATCTCGATATCTTGCGGGATTTCTACCCGCAGACTGCTGACGTAGCGCGGCTCTTTCATGGTGCTGGCAACCAGTAGCCATACCGTCGCCAACAGGGCACCTGCCAGGAAGACGGTCTGCGAATCAAATAATCCATCGACCCAGCCGCCCAGCGCGCCACCAATCGCCACACCGATAAACTGGCTGGTGGAGTAAATCCCCATCGCTGTTCCTTTGTAACCTGCCGGTGACTCTTTGCTGATTAACGACGGCAGCAGGGCTTCCATCAGGTTGAAGGCGAGGAAGAACAACTGTACCCCGGCAATCAGTTCCCAGAAGTGTGGGCCAGAGCCCCAGAGCACGATTTCGGCGATTAACAGCAACGCGACGCAGGCAATGAAGACGCGCTTCATCCGTCGCTTCACTTCGGCATAAATAATAAAAGGCACGACGGAAACAAAGGAGATTAACATCGTCACCAGATAGACTTTCCAGTGCTCAGCGGCCGGGAACCCGGCTGCAGCAAGCTGACCCGGCAGGGCGACGAAGGTGGACATCAGCAGGATATGCAGGCACATGATGCCGAAGTTAAGCTTCAGCAGGCGCGGTTCAGCCAATACTTTGCTAAAGCAACCTTTCACCATCCCGGATTCGCGGTTCAACACATGATTTTTACTGTCCGGCACGACCCAGATCGTCAGGGCGATGCCGAGGGTTGCCAGCACCGCAATCATCCAGAATAGCGCGTTCAATCCCAGCGCATGGGTAATGATTGGGCCCAGCACCATCGCAATAGCGAAGGTCACGCCAAAGCTGACGCCGATAAAGGCCATCGCTTTCGTGCGATTTTGTTCACGCGTAAGGTCTGACAGCAGCGCCATGACGGCAGCGGCAATGGCACCTGAGCCCTGCAAGGCACGTCCAAGGATAATGCCCCAGATGGAGTGGGAGAGGGCGGCGATAATGCTACCGGCAACAAATACCAGCAGGCCGCCGACAATCAGTGGCTTGCGGCCGATGCGGTCTGAGAGCAGACCAAACGGGATCTGAAAAACCGCCTGCGCCAGGCCATAAATGCCGATAGCGAGCCCAATTAACGCTTCACTTGCCCCCTGCAATGCCATGCCGTAAGTGGTCAGAACGGGCAGGACCATAAACATGCCAAGCATACGCAATGAGAAAACAGTCCCTAAACCCCAGGTGGCGCGTAACTCGCCTGGCGTCATTTTATAATCGTTCATTACCACCTCAGTCTGAAAAGCGCGACCAGTGTAGTGCGAGTGAGAGGTGGGGTAAACAGAGCGAAGATAAACAAATATTGCTGGTATTAATGATTAGTGCTGTTAAGCGAAAGAGAGGGCGAAGCATGGAACGATATGAGTGAGAAGCAGCCTGATATTGGCGGCAGAAAACGGGCAGCATCGTGGTGCTGCCCATCAACAGATTTAAAGCAAATTACGCACTGGCAGCATTTATGAAGCTGTTCCAGTCGGTTGCTGCATTATTAACGAAGGTGTCCCAGCTGTCGCCGGCTGTCGTTACAAAGCCATTCCAGTTGTCTAAACCAGAAGAAACAAAGGTTTCCCAGTTGTTGCTGCCGTTCAGGAATGAACCAAATGCCTTTGTGCTATCGATAACAAAACCAGCAAAAGCGGCACCGGAGTTTGCAACGAACGAAGCAAAGCCAGCACCAGCACTCACTACAAAGTTGCTAAAGCCGGTTGCTGCGCCAATCAGGTTAAATCCACCAGAAACTTGTGCTATTTCGTGAATTGATAATTCTTTCATTTTTATTCCTTTAAAAAATAATAGTTAAGCCAGCAAAATACTGACCTTGAAATAGTATCATTGTTATTGGTTAGGGTGCATCTATATTTAAATAAAACAGTGAAGATATTCACGCTGTCAATTGATGTTGTTTTTATTTAATGCTCAATCATATGTGCATTACCCTGAGCTGATTTCTGATTGGGCTGATATTTATATTCTTGAATTGGGTGGTGATTTCTATTTTTTATATAAAGCATGAAATCATTATATTCACAGACCTATATGAAGAAGATTATAAAAAAGCGTGATATTAATTCATTACACCAAGGCTAACTCACCTAACTCAACCACATTCCGATATTGATTAAGATCTTGTTGCAGTAAAATTTTATCTTAATGGATGAAAAATTCACTTTTTGTTCATCATTTCTAGCGTAAAAATATACGCTAATTATAGCTGGCTGACCAGGTCATGCCAAAGGGTATGCTCAATGATGATGTCGTCAGTTTTTCTGGGAAATTCCCTGAGTTTAACGACAAGTGTGACTCGAGTTAGAGTCTTTCCAGTAGTGAAAGCATGATATACAAGGAGCGTCTCATGATTTCAATGACATTAATGACATTAAAGTCATTACTTTCCTTACTACACGTTTGCGATTCCAACATCAAAGATGTACTCGTATCATATTACCCAATTTAAAGGTAAGTCGCCGTTACCTTGCACATGTTAACAATAATATGCGTAAGGCTATATGTGACTTATTTTTAAGAATTTAGCGCGCTTACAAATGATGCGTTAAAGAACGGTCACTGTGAATGAAAAAAATGAAAAACAATGCGTGCGCGTTGTGTTTTCCCTATTGACTGTGTGTAAACAATACTATCTGAAGAAAAGGTTCATATGAAAAATCGTGAAAATAAATATGGTTCGATCAAATTAAATCCTATCGCAGCCTCGTTGTTACTGCTGATGCCAGTAATGGCACAAGCGACGGACATTTCTATTATTAATGGCAGCGTCACGGCGGCGGCTAATGGTGTTAACGTCGTTAATATCAAAGAAGCTAACAGCAATGGACTCTCACATAACATTTATGAATCTCTGAACGTGAGCAAAGAGGGGCTGATTTTTAACAACTCCTCCAGCGCCACAAATACCGTGCTGGGCGGTCAAATTGCCGCTAACCCGAATCTGGCTGGCGGTACTGCAAAAGTTATTCTGAACGAAGTGACCTCCCTCAATGCGAGTACCCTTAACGGTCTGATGGAAGTTGCAGGTGATTCAGCACACCTAATCATTGCTAACCCGAATGGCATCACCACTCAGGGTGGCGGTTTCATCAACGCCAAGAAAGCAACCCTGACCACAGGTACATCAACAGTACGTGACGGCGCATTATCTGGCTACTCGGTTAATGGCGGTACTATCACGGTGGCTGGATTGCAGAGCGAATCGCCAACTGAGATTTTGGCGCGTAGCGTTAAAGTCATCGGCGCTATCGAAGTAAGTGAACTTTCCATTGTCGCAGGTAACAATAATATCGATGCGAATGGAAAAGTGACAAGTCAGGCAATGGCGTCTGGCAATGCAAGTTCCTATGGCGTGGATGTTTCTCGTTTGGGCGGTATGTATGCCGATCGCATTAGCCTGATCAGCACTGAAAGCGGGATGGGTGTACGTAACGAAGGCACAATCGCAGGTGGAGAAGGCGGCGTTAAAATTGCCAGCAACGGCAGGCTCATCAACAATTCCGCAACCATAAAATCCAGCGGTGGTATCGATATTAATACCAACGGAAGCCTGAGCAACGTGGCGGGTAAAATTACCAGCGGCAAAAAAATTGCAATTGAAACCGCTAAGAACGTCATTACCAACACCAGTGGTGGTAGCATCACATCTGCTGCAGATGCTTATATTACCAGCGGTGCCTTAAATAACACCAATGGTAAATTGGCTGCAGGCGCTACGCTGGCGGTGAATACCAATCAGCAGAAACTGACTAACTCTGGTAAAGGCAAAAACGCGGGTATTGAAGCAGGCATTGTCGCTCTGGAAACGGGTGTTTTTGAAAACAAAAATGGCCAGATTAATGGTTATTATGTTGGCATGAAGAACACAGCGCTAAATAACAATGCGGGTGTTATTGATGCCTATCAGAATATTGATATGGAAAGTGTTGGAAATATTGAAAATCAGAATGGTTTGATTCGCTCCAATACTGGCGCTATTAAGATTAAAACCACCAAGGCGGTTTATAATAACGGCACCCAGTCTGCTGGTAATGCGGGTTCAGATGCTTTAGGTATTATCGCAGGAAACGGTATTAATGTTTCAGCTGATTATATCTTCAACAACGCCGGTAAAATTGCCTCATCAAATAATATCCTCCTGGAAACAACCAAGGATATCGATAACTACCAGGGCAAAATTGAAAGTAGCCAAAATCTTTCAATTAAAGGTCGTTCAATGCAGACCAGCCAGTCAGGTATCAACGGTGTTAAAGGCGTAAACATTGAACTTTCCGACACTTTCAATAGCCGAATTGGTATTGTTACCTCAACTGAAGGTGATGTATCAATTAAAGCCAAAAAGGTGAGCAACGACAGCTCAATGGTACTGGGTAAAAACATTAGCATCCAGTCTGATACAGATGTTGATAATAAATATTCCCTGATTGTTGCTGATGAAAAACTGGCAATCAACGCGGGTGGTCATGTTAACACCAGCGGTGGCAATATGTTTGGCTACAATGCCGGCCAGTACTTTGGTTTCGCTAACCAGCTGGGTGGATTAGTTGGCGGGACTGGCGTAGAGATCACGGCCAAAAGCTTGAACAGTGATGATAGCCGTATCGTTGCTGAAACAGGCAACCTCAAGATTGATGTGAATGGCGATATGATCAGCAACAACTCTCAAATCGCAGCGAATGCTGGCAGCATGGCGATCAAAGCGAATAAGGTGAGTGGCAATTATTCAACCATTTATGCAGCCGACGACCTGAGCATTGATGCTAACTGGTTATCTCTCAAAGGTAATGGTTCCATTGCTAATAATACCGCCAAGGGCATTATCGCATCTGATAAGAACATTTTAATTAATATTAAAGGTGATTATCATAATGATGGATGGATCAGCGGCAAAGGTGATGTTACTGTTAAAACCTCAGGTATCCTGAATAATAATCACACCATCAGCGCTGATGGCAATTTAAATGTGAATAGCCAATCTGTCATTAACAACAAAGATATGGCTGCTAAAAACAACCTGTCTATCATATCTGAGAATGATGTATCGAGCTCTCTTGGTAGCAACATGTCAGGATACACGACAAATGTTAAGGCGAAAAATATCACCAACTACGGTAATATCGTTGGGGATTCTCAGTTAACCGTAAACGTTAGTAATAACGTATATAACTACAGCAATCTGTTCAGTTCAGGTAAAGCTGTAATCAATGCTGAGAAAATTGTTAACACTGGTTTCTGGGCTGTAGTGGGTGGTGCTCAAGGTTTCCAGTCTAATGCATATATTGCAAATATTTTTGGTAATGTAGTTGGTAGATAATTAAGTAACAGGTAAAAGCAGTGCACAATTGCTGCTTTTACCTTATCAGGATGGGAAATGGATATTCGATCTCTTTTATGTGTTACTACTGTTTTTTTAATTATCAGTTTTAAAGCTACTGCAGAAGTGAAGTTAGGGCGACTTATTACAGAACAAAAAAATAACGACAGCACCTCTTTTCATGAAAGCAAAGTGGAAAAAAAAGATGTCTACTCTAAAGCAAAGGACACTTCAGTTACTGATAATGAGTTTCCACAGGAAACACCATGTTATCTTATTGATGAGTTAGTTATTGAAAACGATTTCCTAAACAATCGCGGCATCCGAAATATTCAGCATCAAGTTGCGGGGAGATGCCTCGGAGTAAAAGGTCTTGAAAAAACGGCGGTGCTCTTACAAGACTATTTGATAAAATCAGGTTATGTCACAACACGAGTGGATACGCCTTCACAGGATTTATTATCAAAAAAATTGATCCTGAATGTAATTCCGGGACGAATTTCAAATATTATTATCACTGATAATAATATTAATAAATCTCTGCTACCATTTGGTAAAGGTGACATTCTCAATATCAGAGATATTGAGCAAGGGCTTGAAAATATCCAAAGAACGCCCGGCGTTGATGTCAAAATTAAAATTCTTCCCGGCGACAGAAATGGGACGAGTGTGGTTGAAATTAATCCTCAGCGTTTCAAAAACTGGAATCTTAGAACGTCGTATAACAACTTTGGGGATGAAAGTACCGGGAGGCAACTTGTTGGTGCTGTGGGCTACCTGTATAATTTTGCCAGGATAAGCGATCTTTTCTATTTGGCGGGTACTTCAAGCCAGACTGGGGGGTACAAAAATCTTAGCACTCATTATAGCTTCCCTGTCGGTTACTCTGAATTTAGTATTTTCTATAGCAATAGTAAATCCACGCAGGGTATCGATATTGGTAAATATAACTTTGATTATGTAGGTAAAACGGAATATTTGAGCCTGAAAGGGTACAGAATGCTGCGTCGAGATGCTAATTCTAAACTTTCTGCATTCGCAGAGATTATCAGACGTAAATATAATTACAGTTTGGGTGGCGAGGAGTTAGTTTTACAGAAGCGCGATATGGGTAATCTGCGTTTAGGTTTAAACTACAAGCAAAATTTTACAGGTTCCACATTAGATTCAAGTATAAGCTGGCAGCGATTTATGACGGGGTTAGGCGGTACAAAAACCCCTGACATGAACACTGGTGCTGTAAGTTCACGAAGTCAGATTGTGAATTTGAATGTGAATTATGTGAATTATGTGAATTGGCTAACTTCATTGCCTGTTCAGGCTTATTACGATATGAATCTCGGTGTACAGTACTCTCCGGATAAGCTTACGCTGCAGGATAAGTTCTCCATTGCTAATCGCTGGAGCGTGAGAGGTTTTGAAAATAGTGGCGGAATTGATGGCGATAATGGATTCTACGTTCAGAACACGTTGAATATAATTACCGGTTATCGAAATTCAATCGCTTACGTCGGTACGGACTATGGTCAAATTGTGGGAGATGTTTCCGCACAGGATGTTGACGGGAAAAAGGTGATGGGTGGCGTTATTGGCGTTAAAGGTGCTGTTAAGGCTTTGGAATATGATCTCTCATTAACCAGTCCATTCCTTTATCCTGATAAAATGGACGTCGACAAATATATCATTAATTTTAATATCGGTTATCAACTTTAATTTTAATAGTGAATAATTCATGCGTATTGGTACTGATATTGTTGAAGTCGACAGGATTGCGAGGGCTGTTTCAGATGGGCAATCAGGTTTTCTTGAGCGAGTGTTCACTGAGAATGAAATAAAAATAATTAACCTCGCTAATCCAGATTATGAACGCGCTTCAGGATTCTGGGCAGCAAAAGAATCCATTGTAAAAGCCGTGGGTTTTGGATTCAGAGATGGAATTCGCTTTCATGATATTGAAGTTACGCATGATGAGTATGGCTGCCCACAATTTATCCTGTCAGGCAGGCTGAAGGAAATTGTCGAGGAACAGAGGGTTGTGAACATATCTCTGAGTATTTCTCACTGCCGTACATACGCGATTGCGGCAACCATTATTTGTTAAGTAAAGGGACATGATGGATATGTTTAAATACAACGACCTCATCAGTAAAACAGTACTGGTTACAGGTGCCAGTGGAGATATCGGCCTTGCTATTTGTGCTAAATTTCTCGAGCAGGAATGTACTGTCTTTGCCTTGTACAACGCTAATGCTACTCCGCTTAACGAGTTGAAAATGAGCCACTCAGCGGGGGATAGACTGCATATCATTCAGTGTGACCTTGCCAACCCTGAAGCTGTCGCTGATCTATGCGGTCGGCTATCCAATGACGCTGGGAAACTGGATGTGCTGGTGAACAATGCGGGCATCGTTAAAGATAGTCTTTTTGCTTCCATGAGTTTTGATGACTTTAGCACGGTGATCAATACGAATCTGCTCAGTCTGTTCCGATTAACAAAAGAAGCATTAATGTTATTACGGGGAGCAGAAAATCCAGCGATCATTAACGTCGCTTCTATTGCCGCTATTGTCCCGAGCGTTGGTCAGATCAACTATAGTGCCTCTAAGGGCGCGATACTCAGCTTTACACGGACATTAGCAGCTGAGCTTGCGCCGCGCGGGGTACGCGTGAATGCCGTGGCTCCGGGGATGATAGAATCTAAAATGGTCAAAAAAGTTTCACGCACAGTCGTTCGCGGAATCACCCACTCGATCCCGTTAAAGCGCCTTGGAAAATGTGACGAAGTGGCGAACACTATTGTCTATCTCAGCTCCGCGGCATCCAGTTACATTGTTGGCCAAACCATCGTTATTGATGGCGGCATGGTAATGCGGTGATTTATGTCTAAATATTCAATTCCTTCAAAAGTCTTTCTCGAAATGGGTGGATGGCGACAACCGTTGTTAATGGTTGACAGAATAGAAGACTATAAGTATGGCGATAACGGATTCATTAAGGTCGTGAAGCACGTTACCTATAACGATCCCTATCTGCTGGGGCATTTTCCTGAAGATCCGATTATGCCAGGTGCGATCATTTCAGAAATCTTTGGTCAGGCGAGTGAGTATTTATCTTTTCTGACAGATATTTGTGATATTTATCGCGAACGTACCGGAGAGGAATTCCGAAGCCTGCGGGATATCCATGGCTGTATCAGCCATCCTGAAATGCTAGAAATAATTCGTGCGCGCCGGGCTCAGGTTCGTGGCGTACTGGCCGCACAAAATTTGAAGTTTAAAGATTCTGCTTACCCGGGTGATACCATAGAAGTACAGAGTAAGCTGGCTTTTTCTGATAGCCATGGTTTTAAACATTATTCGGTTACGGCTAATGTAGGAAAGAAAATAATAAGCCAAGGTACTATTATTAATTTTCGGGAAGTTTTGTAATTCATCAATGGAGTGAAGTTAATGACACATGTTAATGAGAAGATTGACGAGCGAAAAGCCGTGCTTTTTACTATTAAAACTGAAATCATTCAGCGTTTGAATATTCAACGTGAAGAGCATCAAATTGATGATGATACGCCTCTATTTGGCAATGGTCTGAAGCTTGATTCCGTTGATGCTACAGAAATCATCGTTATGCTTGATAAAGCATTTAACATCCAGGTTGAAGAAAGCGATGATCCTTCGTATATGAGAAGCATTAACAGCCTTGCTTCATTTATCATTCATAAGAAAACTGCCTGAGTACGCAATAAAAATCAAATAAAATAAGGACATTTTATGAGTTCGCTTTCAAGTGTACATTTGAAAAACAATGCCAGGATGGGTGTCTATAACAACCGTTCTGTTCCGTCTTCCTATTGTGATTTTTTAGAAGAATATAAAGCGGTACGGGAGAATGTTTTACTGGTTGATTATTCTCACATGTCTATCATTAGTGTAGTCGGAGATGATGCCTGGGCGCTGGTGAATTATATTGCATCTGCTGATGTGTCTATCATCCGTGATGAGCAAGGCATTTATTCTCTGGTGTTAAATGATGACGGGACTGTTCGAGGTGACATTTACACGTTATGCACGTCGGAAGGTTATTATATTCTGTCTGAAAATCTTTCAACTCAGACACTTATGGAAATCTTGCAACAATCCCTCGAAAAGGCTGATGAGCTCGACATTCAGGAAATTCCCAAAATAAAATCCATGGATGTAGATGACTGGGGTGTCATTATGCTTGAAGGACCTTACGCATGGGAAGTTATGGCTGAGGTTTATGGGTTTGACGTAATTGGTTTGCCATATTATGAGTATATGAATACCGATGATGGGCTGATGGTATTCCGCTGTGGTAAGCACGGAGAATTTGCTTATAAAATGATTGGCCCACAGTGCGCACTGGTTGAACTTTGGCATAAATTACTGGGTGTTGGAGTAAAGTATTGCCTCAAAACTGGTGGTCTGGATTATCAAGCTATGGTTCGCGTGGAAAATACAGGTTGGGACGAAAATCTGTATGCAAACTATTCTCGCAATCCTGTTGAGCTGCAAATGCAGTGGGCTGTCCAATATGACAAGGATGATTTTATTGGTAAATCTGCAGTTGAGAAATTATCTCTGGCGAAAGCAGAACGTAAGGTCGTGGGTATTATCCCAATCGTTGAATGCTCCTGTCTAAATTCTAATGACAAAATTATCTTAAATGGACAGGAAATTGGACTGGTGGTTAAGGCCATATTATCTCCTGCATTGCAGAGTTACATTGCTCTGGCAATGATTGACAGTGATTTTGCTCTTTCTGACATTCAGGGTTTTACGATACAAACTGCTGCGGGTGATGTGGCGGCGAAAACCCAGTCTGTGCCTTTCATTTATAACCTGAGCCTATTAGTCAACCCAACAGCGCACAGCTTTGTTGATCCATCCAAAGCGAAAAATGCGCTTTCACAGGAAAACTAATGGCTGAATTAACGCTCCATGAGTGTTTTTCAGCCTGATAGCATTATTTTGCTAAAAATTAATTGGGGAGAATACAGGTTATTATGAAGACGAGCAGAAAAAGAGTCGTCATTACAGGGATGGGGATTTTGTCATCTCTTGCAGAAAATATTGCGGATTTCCGTCAGGCGCTGCTGGAGAAAAAAAACGGTGTTGCTGACAGCGAGCGATTTTCAACGTGGTTTGAAAATGCCCGAGCAGCTGAAGTTCTGCATGACATCGACTACTCTGAATTATCAGAGGAGATCGTCGCCTCCCTCGATAATGCCGCTCTCTGGGCTTACAAAGTTGGTAAGGATGCGCTAAATCAGGCGGGTCTGACTCAACGGTCTGAATGCCTTGAGGAAATGGGTTTAATCGTTGGGGTCTCTTCTGCAGGAACCGAGGCATTTCTCCCTCTCTTTGAGCAGCGTATTCAGGACTTTTCGTTACGTAAGGCGTTATATTCTGGCGGCTTCTCGTCCTGCTGTTCCAGTGCGTCAACTCTTCTAGGATTGAAAGGTGGCGTGGAGCTGGTTGCTACTGCCTGCACCGCAAGCCCTAATGCTGTTGGTATGGCTTTCGATTACATACAGAATGGCAAAAGCAAAACCATGCTGGCTGTTGGAACGGAACCCATTTATTTGCCGACATTTGCGGGCTTTTATGCCCTGAACGTCATGCATCCTGACACCTGCTCACCATTTTCAGGTAATTCGGGTATGTCTATTGGTGAAGGTGCGGGTGCGATTGTATTGGAAGAGTATGAGCATGCCGTTGCGCGTGGTGCCACCATTTATGGCGAAATTCTCTCTTATGCAACCTCCTGTGATGCTTACCATGAAACCGGACCGGATCCACGGGCCAGCGGGGCTGTGCAGGTCATGCTGAAAGCGATGGAAAATGCCGGTGTCACGCCGGAACAGATCGATTACGTCAATGCGCACGGAACGGGAACGGAGGCCAACGACCAAATCGAAACGCTGGCGATGAAAAAAGTCTTCCCCAACGTTGAGAACGTGTTGATCAGCTCTACCAAATCTTATTTTGGGCATAATATCGGCGCTGCAGGTATCGTCGAGCTTATTGCTTGCCTGGTTACGCTGCCTGAGAAAAAAGTTCTGCCAACATTAAACTTTTCAGTGGCACGTCCAAATTGCGATCTTGACTATGTTGCCAACGATTTTCGGCAGAAAGATATCAACATCTTTATGAAAAATAACTACGCATTCGGCGGCAATAACTGCTGCATGATTGTGAGTACCAAGCCCTGTTCAGTTCCCGTGACTACATATGATGCCAAGCGCGTCGCAATTACCGGCATAGGGGCAGTCTCTGCCATTGGACATCAACTGAGTGAGATCCTGGAGCGTGTCCATCAAAGCGACACCTCTGTTGAATTGGGCGAAATTATTTTTCCTGAAGATACCCTTCAGGAAGTTAAAGAGTTGCTGGACGTCCTGGTAAAGACCAATCAGTTCAAAGAACTGCTCGGTGATGAGTATGTCATTGATGCCAATAAGCTTCCGGACGAGGAAAAGGATTTTAAAACCTATCAGGTAACTGGTCTTGAACCCCGTAAGCACTTACGCCGCTTTGACCCTCGTAAAGCGACTCGTGGCGGGACCTTCGCACTGATGGCGCTGTCAGAAGCGCTGAATATGGCAAAACGTCGAATTAAACGCGACGGAGAAGAACTTGGCATGGTCATGGGAATGTCCCGTGGACCGCAAGAGACAACCTACAAATATTTGCAGAGCCTTAAACCGGATCCGAGAAAGGTGCGCACATCTGAATTCCCGGGCTCGCTGATGAACTCGATTGCAACGTTTTGCGGCATTTCTGAAGGCGTAAAGGGATACACGACAACGCTTGCGACAGGTGAGAATGCTGCGCTGGGTGCATTGACGTATGGTTACGAAATCATTCGGCAGCATTTGCAACCCCAGGTCATTGTGGGAGGGGCTGATGAATACTTCCCGTCAATGTCACTGTATATGGATGCTGTAACGCAAAAGCTGCATATGACAGCGGATGCCAGGGACTACCAAATTTATGCCAAAGATGCGAAAGGGTACGTTCCGGGTGAAGGTGCTTGTATGCTGTTACTGGAAGATCCCGAGGCTGCAGTTGCGCGCGGTGCGGAGGTTTTAGCTGAAGTGGTTGGTTACGGCAAATCATGCAGTAACAGTTATTTTGATGCTTCACGAACAGACGAAAAAGCAAGCGCAATGTCGCTGGCAATCCAGCGTGCGCTGAAGGATAGCGGTCTTAATGCCGGGGATATCGATCTGGTTTGCGGTACCAGTAGTGGCAGTGCGGAGAGCGCGAAGATTGAACTTGATGCCATTTACAGCACTTTCCAACATGAACATCCGCAAGTTCCTGTGGTGAATTACAATGCCTTGTTTGGTTTTGTCGCTTCCTCAGCGGGATTGCTAAACCTGGCGATACTTGCAGATTGCATTAAAAAACAATCGGTTCCCGCGATTCCTTTTACTCGCACGTTTGTTGACGATCGTATTAACTTCGTTCGTCAGAATCTTAAACTAATGGTTAAGCATGCGTTGCTGGTAGGAGCTACTGAAGGTGGAAACTATTATGCCTTCGTGATTAAGGGATAATAAGGTGGACAGGAGTTCTATTATTTCAGGCTATAGTGTTAACTTGCCATTTGCAGATAATAGCTTGCAGCTGATCACAAAATTAAAACACGGCGAACGCGTTAAGTTATCGCCGTGGTTTAAATCTGATGCTGAAGCGATAAAATGTGGTTTTAATGGCAATAAGCGAATCGCGAAACTTGAGGGTACAAATGATAGCGACTGTGATTTGCTGTATCGCCTTATTGATAATGCTCTATGTCAGGGCGGCCTAACGGAACACTGCCTGACAGGAGATAATGTCAGAGTCTATCTGACTGGCATTGGCCCACGCATCGACGGGATGGATTATAAAGCGCTTTATGATCAGAATGATATCGAAGATATAAAGTTAACCTCTTCGATTACGCGTTTATGTGTGGCGAACATGTCTCAGGATCAGATTTCATGTAATTTAGCACACAAATATAACCTGAAATATCTTCCACCGAATATGAACTGTACCAGTAATTCTGCTCTGACTGCAGTTCACATAAGCAGTATGGCCATCGAGTGCGGAGGTATTGACCTTGCGCTTGTGATTAACATTTCGAAAATTAAGACTCAGGATATCTGGTTTCTTTCAACGCAAGGGATGCTGGATACTGAAGTCGTGCAACCGTTTGGAATAAACAGTAAAGGGGTTAATTTCGCTGAGGGCTACAGCGTATTACTGCTCGAAAGCGATCGCCATCGTCATGCTAGAGGCCTGAGCGGGGGAGTTAGCCTGAAATCGGTCTATACGCAGATTAACGCGAGCAGAAGTTACGATGCTTCATGGCAAAGTACGACAATGCTCAAATTAATCAATAAGCTGCTAAAAGAAACGGATGTTAAGGTTGAAGAGCTATGTGCAGTGATTCCTCATGCCAACGGGACGGAGATAAGTGACAGCATCGAGGCAACTGCGATTAAATTGTTGGCTGATAATCGGACTCTGCCTGTCCTTACTTATAAGGGGCAAATTGGCTATACCGCCACTGGTTCTGGTCTGGTAGATCTCGTCATTGCAAATCATATATTGGTAAACAGCGAGATAATTACTCCCATCAAGAGTGACGTAATCATGGAAGATATCTCACGTCATATGCTTTTCGAAAATCGCGTGATACCGCATAACAAAAAGCATGTTTTGAAAATGGGAATGGGCGTGGATGGTTCCATTATTGCTGTTATGTTAACCGAAACGAGCAAGGAATAATAAGCATGGATAGCTATATGTATTTATCATCCTTCTCTTTGGTTGAGCCGGATGAAACCTTACATCTGTACTATCCTGGGTGGTTAAACGTGTGGGAATCACACGCATATAACAACGCGTTAAAAGTGACAGGAGCAAATGGCTGGGGATTTAAGCGATTTGGTACAATGAAAGATACCTATATTCGCGAAGCTGTACGCCGGCCGAATTATATGCCCTATATTGATGCAATGGAAAAAGCCACGGATTCAGCATTGTATGATTTATCAGCAAAAGAACGGATGCATTTGTTAAAATCACGCACTGCATTTATTTATGTCGATTCATGGGGCGAGTCTAGTGCATTTGAATATAACATAAGTTCATTGCATGCAGCTATTATAGATACGCTACCTAAAAATCTTGTTAAGAAATTCTCAGTCAATGATGTTACATGCAAAATACGCGGTGAAAAAAATGCATTAATGCAAGCAATGCGTATAGCACAAGACTATTTGTGTTGGGATGTTTTTGATTTTGTCGTTATTTGTGCAGGGTATCGTGCAGTGCCGATTCTGGCGTTTACTGCAGAAGAAATAAATCATAAGCAACAGCGTAAAAAGTATAACAAAAATCACTGTATCAATGTTTCGATTGAGCGCGCTGGTTGTTTTATATTTAGTCAGCGAGAGAGTAAGCTGAAGATCAATTGTGGATCGTACATCAAAGCGGATAATGATAACCCCATCGAGAGCAATAAATTGATTGCTTCTGAACCTAATCTTATTTCATCCGCAGGAGGAACAGAAAATCTTCCAATAACATCTAATCCGTATGGGAGGATGCTCGACCTTATCAAAATTTACGGTAATAGTGGTTGTCTTACTCCAGCGTTGAGTTGGCAATATATTGCTCACCATTCGCTGTGTGATGGAGTGATGAGAACAATATTAGGGGATGGTTTTGGTGGTTATAATTATTTTGATACCTGGTATTAACCAGTCAGGGAGTGAAAGATGCGAAGCAATATTAAGGAGCTTCCTGCAATTTCTATAAATGGTGTTTATAAAAGCTTTGGTCTTTATGAAAATAAAGTTGACGCACTCAAAAACATAAACATTGAAATCGCACAGGGTGAGTTTTTGGCTTTATGTGGTCCTTCCGGAAGCGGAAAAAGTACGTTACTGAACATACTGTCCGGTATCGATAAACCCTCAGAGGGGTACGTACTGTTTCTCAATAAATTGCTGCGTGATTTACCTGAAACGGATCTTGCCACTATTCGTAGTAAACATCTGGGCTTTATTTTTCAATTTTTCAATTTGATACCGGTGCTAAATGCATTTGATAATGTGTTTTATCCACTGGTGCTAAATGGCCATTTCGATGCGAAGTCGGCAAGAGAACGTAGCCTGCATTTTCTCGACAGCGTCGGCCTTGCCGATTTACGGGATCGTAAACCGGGTCAACTATCTGGCGGGCAACAGCAGCGCGTGGCAATTGCAAGGGCGCTGGCGCATGAACCTCAGGTCGTCGTGGCCGATGAGCCGACTGGCAACCTTGATCAGGCTACGGGGGAAGCCGTTTTAGATCTTTTACTCAAAATCAATCAGCAAACAGGAACCACTTTCATTATTTCAACGCACTCTACCCAACTCAAGGAGCGTGCGCAGCGAGTGGTAGAAATCAGGGATGGAGAGTTAGCGTATGATTCGGCCCAGTAAAATATTAATGCTTCTGAGTTTGAGCCTTTTTACGATCCCATTTTGTGGCGTTGCTGATATGTCTCCGGTCCCGGTTGTGGAAAGTGTGCTATTAAACCAGTTTCCGACCCAGCCAGCAGCGTTAGCCAGGACGAGTGAATCCTTGTTTCAGGAATATGAGGAAACCGGTAATGTTTCCTCATTAATTTTTTATTCTTATGGGGTGCTGAAACAGGCGAGCTATTTTTCATCCGTTAACGATTTGATCAAAGCTTCTGAATTTGCCAAAACAGGATTTTTCTATCTTGATGAGGCCGTAGATTCTAATGAGAAAGATTTACGCATCAGGTATATGCGGGCAAGATTGGATGCTTATCTAACGGCGGAACTAGGGCGCTGTGTGATCACTATTTCAGATACCAAGCTGTTACTGGAAAACAAAGAAAAATTCAGTCGTGGAATAGTGGAGCATATCAAGAAAATGCACGTAATAGCGTTGCAGAATTGTAAAATGCATGACCAATCCAGCCTTTCACTAATACAGAAAGATGGACGAAAACCCGGCGTTAAGGTCACTGCCGATGAGGCTCCTTTATGGAGTGTTGAAGAAGTGACGCAAATTATGCTCCCGTTGGTGAAAGGTGATTAAATGTCAAAGGATATGATATTTATTAATTGCATTACACTGGTCATCATTGCTTTTGTGATGTATTGCCTTGTTATACGTTTTCGCGATGCAAAGTTCGCTTTTTTAAATCTTTTCAGACATCGTAGGAGAACCGTTTCAACTATTTCCGCCATCATTCTAGGTGGGGTGGCGATATTTATTTATGGTGGGTTCATTGATTATTCTTTCTGGGTTTTGAAAGAGCAGACCATACGTACGAACATTGGCCATGTACAGATTTATAATAATTCTTATTTTGATACGGCAAACAAAAATAAGAGTTTGATAGAAAATTACGCATTACTCAAAGAAAGTATTTTGAGAGAAAAAAAACTATCTCAGCATATTTCAACAATCTCTGGGCAACTTGAATTCAGTGGTGTTATTTCGCAGTATGAGAATGAAACCTCCAGCTATTTTTCTGCGCAGGGGGTTGAGCCTTTACCTGCACTTAAGTTAGGGGCGTTTGATAAGATCATTTCCGGTAGTGATTTATCGCGAATAAAGCATGACGAAATAACAATAGGCAGTGGCCTGGCTAGGACGCTTAATGCACACTATGCAGACTGGGTGGATGTTATGGTCGTTAATACAGCGGGTGGACAGGGAGCTTTATCCTTAAAATTGCGTGGCATTTTTCAGTCAGGTATTAAAGATTATGATGATGCGTTTATAAAGGTTCCACTGACTACAGCTCAAAGAATAATGAACACGAATGGCGTCAGCAAGGTACTTATCCTGCTAAACAATGATGAAGTTGACGTTTTTGCCACAAACCTAAGGAAGTATATTTCTAACAACAACCTGCCTTTGATCGTTAAAGACTGGAAAGATATGTCTATTTTTTACCAACAGGTTGAGGGAATGCTGTCGGGTATTTATTTCTTTATCAAGCTTATTGTTGCGCTGATTGTTGTGTTTATGATCGGCAACTCAATGACGATGAATATTGCTGAGAGAACCCGAGAAATTACTACTTTAAGAGCGATCGGCTTAAAACCGTGGCATGTCACACAGTTATTCTGGCTGGAAGGCATTTTTCTTGGCGTAATCGGATCGCTCGGCAGCCTCATCGCCGGTTATGCCTTCGCCGCAATAATTAATGTCTATGGTATTGCAATGCCACCTTCACCGGGCCAGTCGGTTGGCTATACCGCTTTCATTAAAACAGACAATCCAGAGTTGATTTGGATTACGTTGGTGTTGCCCGTTTTAACCGCTTCGCTGGCATCAATTTTACCCGCATATCGTGCTTCTCGACTCAACATTACGGATGCATTTAAATTTTCTTAAGGGATGAAGATGAAAAAATATGCATTGCAGTTTTTTACTCTTTTTATGTCAGTTTCATCGGGAGGCACATTCGCCGGGGCTGTAGATAAACAGGCACAGGAGATTATTCGTTTATCGGATGACATTCGCTCTCTCAATGAGCCCTTTCGTTATACCGTGACGGTGCTTGAATACAAAGACGGTGCAGCTGAACCTGCAAATAAGCAAATCCTGGATGTCTCAATGCGTTTTATGAAGCCGGAAAAGGGTGCTCAGGCTGATGCTCGTTCGCTGGCACGCTTTGTCTATCCTCCAAGAGACAAAGGGAAGGTGATGCTCTCTGACTGGTACCAACTCTGGTTTTACACACCAGAACTTCGTCGCCCTATACCCCTCTCCCGTTCGCAGCGCCTTATTGGGCAAATTTCGAATGGTGATGTCATTGTGACTAATTTCGAGTATGCCTACGATTCGACATTAGAAGGAGAAGAGCCGTGCGGGGATAAAATCTGCTACAGGCTATCTTTGGTCCGCAAGTTTGATGAAGTGACTTATCCTCGAGTGATTTATCTGGTGGAGAAGGATAACCAGTACCGACCTTATAAAGCGTCCTATTTTTCTCTGGATGACAAATTGCTCAAGAGTGTGCTTTATCAAAATTATCAATTAATTGTGGGTAAATACCGACCAACGGAGATTGTTGTGCAGAATGCGCGGCATGATAAAGGTTACTCAGTCATGAAGTACAGCGACGTCCGGCTTGAGTCGTTACCAGAATTTCACTTCACAAAAGAATTTATTCAAAGAGGTGAAAAATGAAGATTCCTTCTGCAGTTCTGGCACTCTCTGCCTCGGCTATTGCAGCCGGCGTACAGGCCGATTGTTTATCTGGCGAAGATTTAAAAGCCAATGCGGACGTTGTATTGAGCGCACAGACTTCGTATGTTAATAAAAAAAGTTCAATTTGGCGTATTAAAGGGAGCAATCCTTACACTGCTGACAATGTTTACAATGACCTTGGCCTGAAACTTAGTAGTGCCTGTGCTTTAATCAAAAATAAACTGGACCTGGATTTTTCATTTTATGCGTTGGGCTATTATCCCTCCTTTAGCGTCGGGGCTTTTGAGCAGGATAACAACCGCTCTAAGATCCTGATCAATCAACTTCGGTTAACTTATACGATGTCTGATACTGTGCGCCTTGAAGGAGGAAAACTTAAAATGCCGCAAGGCTCTTTCTTTTTAAGATCGCCTGCGACATTGTTGACCAATTTTTATGCTGCATTTAAGCCTACGCGTCTTTACGATACGGACATGAAGTCGGTTTATAATGAATCATTCTGGGGAGGGAGGCTATCTAAGCAGTTCCGTGATTACGCACTATCGCTTACCGTGGCGCCTAAGCTGACGAGTATTAAAAAATATTATGAGTCCTCAAGTAATTGGTCTGCGAACGAGCGCTCTAACAGTTCTGAACGCTATCTATTGAGCTATAATGATTATCGCTTCAAAAATCATACGCCATCTGTAAACATGATGCTGGGTGATTCACCTTCGCTCGCTTTAGCGGATAGTTATAATTATACATCACAGTTTGTGATCAACGCTGAAGTTGCACTTCATACTGCCCAACAATGGCGACATTTTTCGAGCCAAAGAAGAGCTGAAGTGGAGAATTGGCAGTTCCCTTCCTCTCTATACTCCATGGAAAATAAAAAAGGAATGGAGCTGGCAATAGGTGGTCAATATACGACGGATCGCCTGAGCGTCTTTGGCATTGAGTATTATTTGCAAAGCGAAGGGTATTCAAAAAACCAGTGGCGAGAACAAACGAATTTTATTCGTAGCTCGAATAAAGACACTGGCTATTCTGCGATGAATAAAATTTTTGATGATTACAAATATTTGATGGGTCAGAGATCAGTAATACGGCAAATAAAGGAATGTTACAAGGTAAACATTACATTAATGCGTATGCCAGCTCGGTCTACTCTGCAACCCTATATAGTCATGAATATGGTAGATCATAGCGCATTGTTTGGAACACATTATGTTAAACCCTTGAAAGGTTTGAATGATAAAGCCGAAATTTATACTGGTTTGTACAGCGCACTGGGTAGCACAGATTCTGAGTTTTCACTTTTCGGCGAAACCCTCGGGATTTATGCCGGTTTTAAATACCATTTATAAGGACATAGTATGGTGACAAATAAATCAGAAGAGCCATTGGTACTTCTCTTTGCAGGCCAGGGTAACCCAGTTATTGGCATGGGTGCCGATTTGTGGGATCTGAATTCAACGACAAAGCATATCTGGGATTGCGCCAGTGATATAACGGGAATGGATATCCGGCGACTGTGTCAGAAAGGGCCGATGCCTCGTCTGGTGCAAACGACGGTACAGCAGGTAGCCGTTACGGCAATTAACGTGACGCTTCTTAGTCTTTGCGCGGAAGAACTAGAAAATGCACGCATCGTGGGTACCTGCGGACACAGCGTCGGTGAGTACAGCGCCCTGTATGCTGCGGGGGCGATCACTTTGGAAGCATTGTTTGGAATGATTCACATCCGGGCAAATATCATGAACGATTTAAGCAAGGTTCATAAAGGGTCTATGCTTGCCGTCAAGGGTGCTGATTTCCAGACGATGACTAACATGATTGCATCTTCAAACATTCCGGTAGATATCAGTTGTGACAACAGTCCTCGACAGCAGGTTATTGGTGGAACAGTTTCCGACCTAAGCGACTTTGCCAGTGTACTAATTGATTCGGGCCTTGACGCAGTGAAGTTGGGCGTTAGCGGTGCCTGGCACACGCGTCTGATGACAGAAGGTGTTCAGCAGATGCGTGATGTACTCCATGGTATTGAGATTGCCCGTCCGAAATACAACGTGTTAATGAACGTAACGGGGCAGGCCGAGTTCGATCCGGTGCAAATCAAAGAGAATTTGTCCTTACACCTGACAAATACCGTGCAATGGACAAATACGATGGCGTCTTTTATGCAGCAACCCGCGCCTGTCAGCTTTGTAGAAATCAGCAACAAAGCCTATCTGGGACATATGCTTTGCGATTTCAGAGAGTTTAAGCCTGAAACGGTAATGCACTGTAAAAATTTCGCTGGATTGCAGTGAGGCTATTATGATCCCGGATTATTTAACATTTATTCGCCATCAGGATAAAAGGGTCATCCCAGTAATGTATCTTATTGTCCTGATGCTGCTTGCATTTTACTGGAAGAACACTGGATTTGACTTAACACATGAAGATGCATTGAGCATCAGTGCGCTTTTGTCGTTGATCGTATTCAAATCTATCTATGAGCTTAAGCAGTACTGGGCTTACAAATGCGGTATAAAAAATATCGATTTTTCCTGTTTTCAGGGCAAAGTAGCGTGGCGTTATGCGGAAGTGCTGTGGCATCCGGTAACCCTCGTCATTATATGCTGGTTGCTGTTTTTGCTGATCGTAAGCAGTTGTCTACAATTTCTTGCACCGGTCTACGCAATGCTGAGCATTGCTCTAATTTCGCCGCTGCTGATTTACTTCGTGTATATGTTTGCCCGCCGTAATTATGTCCAGCTGATGAAGCAGGCAGTCGCAAAAAGCGTCAGGTATCGAAACTTACATGCTTATGTTGGTTTCAATGTCTTCATTACCTTCCTGATCAGTGGACTGATTGTCAGTCCACTCAGCTCGCACGATGATTTTTCGTTAGCGGAGGGCTACTTTTCAGCCCGCTTAATGATTGCGATGCTGATTCTGTGCGCCATCGTTTTGGCGGTAAATCTGTTGTTTACACGCCCATCCCGACGCTATCTGTTTTTGGGACGATTGTTCCTGAAAGAGATCGATTTTACCTTATCTCGCTCTATCCCCTGGCCTGCGCTGTACCAAAAATCGTTATGGGTCAGGTTAACGCTTCTGCTGAGTGTTGAGTCATCGTGGATAGTCCTTATTGGCCTATGTTTGACGCTAACAGGCTGGAACATCAATTTTGATGCCTATTTCTTGCTCTGCATCCTGCCTTCAGTGAGTTACTTTTATCTACACGTTTACTGGCTGTGGCACAATGATTACATGATTTCCTGTGACATGTTTTTCCGCTGTATAGATATTGAGAATAAGGGTGAGCTTTGGTAAGCCGCTAACTCTGAGCTACATCTACAACCTCAAGACCCGTTTCGTGATGAGTAATCGTGTTACGGGTATCTTATCGCTAATTTTTTCGTTAATGGCTCGTAGTTGTTGGAATGAGAATCAAGAAAAGAGTTGTTCTCTGTTCTCTAAGGATAATCGGAGCGGGGGATAGTATGACGTAGTGGAAAAATAACTCTGACAGAGAAAATCATTGATAGGGAAGAGGTCAGTCGAGAATGAATTCGACTGACCGGATATTAATTAATTATTGAGCGCGTAGGAGATTTGTCCCCAGTCGGTCGCTGCATTATAAACGAAGTTTGACCATACGCCAGAAGCGGAATAGTTAAATGAGTTGCAAAGGTTAGACAGAATACTCTGCAGGCTGTCAGGATTGTTGGAAGAAGAGTTAGTCGCAAGATCTAATGCTCCTTGTACTGCAGCCAGAGCTGCCACACCAGCAGTTTGAACGCCTGCTTTCACAAGACCCAGTGCGGACTGGACAGTAAAGCTTGCCAGTGCACAAGGAAGGTCAAAAAGGCCAGCACCTGAGACATATTCCATTTCGTTCAGTGTTAATTGTTTCATTATTTATTTCCATGTTTAATGAATTAGTGTCGATAAGCTATTGCGCTCATCTATTTCCATGTTATCAGTAGAATGCAAAAAATGAATAGTGAATATTATTAAGGTGATCTTGTTTAATAAATAATTAAAGGAAAATTGTCTGGCGGGCCGAAATTACTATACAGGATGCTATGTGGGCGTTAATTTAATAAATCGGTATTGTGCTATTTGCTATCTGAATTGAAGAGTTCATATTCCTTCATTTGTCTGACCATAAATCGCCGTTATTGATGAAATCATATTTTATTGAGGACAGCATATGAGGTTGGGTAATCAACGAGTTATAAAAAAACACTCCACAACCTTAGCGGCGTGGAGTGTCTTGAGAGTGCAGTTCATTTTAACAATGAAACTGGCAGTATGTGAGCCGGGCTCAACTGCCTGACATTACTGTGAACCTACCACACGTACGTCAGCAAATTACCTGAGTCAGGCACCATAAAATCGACGGACATCATCACTGAGAGGGAGGTGATAGCGACAATTGAGAACACAAACAGTTTGCGTGCCCACACTTTGTCATCTTCCACTTTATAGCCACGCAACGCCATACCGAGCCACCAGACGCTCACTGCGGCAGCCACCACCAGGTATTTGTACCCGGCGTAACCACCCAGAGAGAGCATCAATGTAGCAATCGCGAAGGCGATGATGTAGAGCGTGATATGGTTCTTGGCCACTGAGATGCCTTTCACCACCGGCAGAACCGGAATGTTCGCCGCCTGATAATCCTTAAAGCGGAAGATCGCAATGGCGTAGGAGTGCGGCATCTGCCACAGGCTAAAGATAGCCAGCAGAATCAGCGCACCGCTGTCGAACTCATTGGTGACGGCGCAGTAGCCAATCACCGGCGGCGCAGCGCCGGAGAGTGAACCAATCAGCGTGCCGTAGACGGAGTGACGCTTCATATACAGGCTGTAGACGCCCACATATACCACGAACCCCATCACCCCCAGCCAGCAGGCCAGAGGGTTGGCACCGAACCACAGCAGCATAAAGCCAGCAAAGCCTAGCAAGGTGGCGTACACCAGCGAGACGGCAGGGGACATCAGGCCTTTTACCAGCACCCGATTTTTGGTCCTTTCCATCTTCCTGTCGATATCCATGTCGATGTAGTTGTTAAATACACAACCGGACGCCACAACCAGTGACACCCCAATCAGCGTAGCAGCAAAGAGGGAATAGTCGATGCTGCCTTTGGAGGCCAGCAGGAACCCCCCGATCACCGAGATCAGGTTGCCAAAGATGATGCCTGGTTTTGTTACTTGCAGGTATTGCTTAAACATACTCGCCGCTCTTAGTGAACCATCATGTTGTAGTTGAGGTTCCACATAATCCAGATGGAGCCGACTACCAGGATTGCGATGATAATCACGGTAAAGATAAAGGCCGTCATATTCCAGCCTTCATCGGACTTGGTGTTCATGTGCAGGAAGCAAACCAGATGCACCAGAATCTGTACCACAGCAGAGATCAGGACTGTGCCCAGAATCACCGTGTGTGACGCCGTTCCGCTCATCACCATCCAGAACGGAATCACCGTCAGGATGATCGACAGGATAAAGCCTGTCATGTAGGTTTTTACGCTACCGTGGGAAGCGCCATGATCGTTAGTATGACTCATTACATCGCCCCCATCAGATAGACAACCGAGAACACGCAGATCCATACCACGTCCAGGAAGTGCCAGAACAAGCTCAGGCACATGATACGGGTACGGTTAGTGCTGGTCAGGCCGCGACGGTGTACCTGGAACATCAGTACCGCCATCCAGATAAGACCAGAGGTCACGTGCAGACCGTGGGTACCGACCAGCGCGAAGAACGCGGACAGGAAGCCACTACGATCCGGGCCCATGCCTTCAGCAATCAGATGATGGAATTCATAGATTTCCATCCCGATAAATCCGGCACCAAACAACCAGGTCAACGCCAGCCAAGAGACAACCTGGCTCTTGTTGTTTTTGTACATGGCGATCGCCGCCATGCCATAGGTGATGGAGCTGAATAACAGCAGGGCGGTTTCTACCAGCACGAACGGCAGCTCAAAAATGTCCTTGCCGGTCGGGCCGCCCGCTGTGCCGTTCACCAGAACGGCATAGGTCGCGAACAGACAGCAGAACAGAATGCAGTCGCTCATCAGGTAGATCCAGAAACCGAAGACTTTCATCGGCCCTGTATCGTGGTGCGCATGTGCGTCATGCGCATGCGCGGTTGGGTGCGCTAGAGTATCAGTTGCCATTTTTCAGCCCCGCTTTAGAAATCTCATCGAAATGCTGGTTTTCCAGTTTTTCGACTTCACGGACTGGTACGTAGTAGTCCACGTCCTCGTCAAAGCTCTTCACAATCCAGCTGATGATCACGCCAGCGAAGCTAGCGATCGCAAGCCACCAGATGTGCCAGATCATTGCGAAGCCAAATACCGTAGCGAAGGCAGCAATAACGATGCCTGCACCGCTGTTTTTCGGCATGTGGATCTCTTCGTAATGCTCAGGTTGCTTATACGCTTCGCCTTTCTCTTTCATTTCCCAGAATGCGTCACGCTCATGAATGTGCGGCACAATGGCAAAGTTATAGAATGGAGGCGGGGAAGAGGTTGCCCACTCCAGCGTACGGCCACCCCACGGGTCACCGGTCAGGTCGCGGTTCTGCTCACGGTCACGAATAGAGACGTAGAACTGAATCAGCTGGCACGCAATACCGCAAGCAATCAGCACCGCACCGCCTGCTGCAACAACCAGCATTGGGTGGAACTGCGGATCAATCTGCTGGCTCAGGCGACGGGTCATACCCATAAAGCCCAGCACGTACAGCGGCATAAAGGCCACGAAGAAACCGACGATCCACAGCCAGAATGCGCGTTTGCCCCAGGTTTCGTTCAGCGTGTAACCGAATGCTTTTGGCCACCAGTAAGTTACGCCAGCGAAGCAGCCGAAGACGACGCCGCCGATGATAACGTTATGGAAGTGCGCAATCAGGAACAGGCTGTTGTGTAGCACAAAGTCTGCGCCCGGTACCGCCAGCAGTACGCCCGTCATCCCGCCCACAGAGAAGGTGACGATGAAGCCGATGGTCCACAGCATCGCTGAGTGGAACACAATACGGCCCTGGTACATGGTGAACAGCCAGTTGAAGATCTTCACCCCGGTTGGGATGGCGATAATCATGGTAGTAATACCGAAGAAGGCGTTTACGTTTGCGCCGGCACCCATCGTAAAGAAGTGGTGCAGCCAAACGACGAACGACAGTACGGTAATACACACGGTTGCCCACACCAGCGAGGTGTAACCAAACAGGCGCTTACGCGAGAAGGTCGCTGCGATTTCGGAGAACACACCGAAGACCGGCAGAACCAGGATGTACACTTCAGGGTGACCCCATGCCCAAATCAGGTTGATGTACATCATCATGTTGCCGCCCATATCATTGGTGAAGAAATGGGTGCCCAGATAGCGATCCAGGGTCAGCAGCGCGACGGTGACAGTTAGAATTGGGAATGACGCGATAATCAGGATGTTGGCGCACAGAGATGCCCAGGTAAATACCGGCATCTTGAACATGGTCATGCCAGGGGCACGCATCTTGATAATGGTCACGAAGAAGTTGATACCGGTCAGGGTTGTACCGATACCGGAGAGCTGAATCGCCCAAATCCAGTAGTCGACGCCAACGCCAGGACTGTACTCAATTCCCGAAAGCGGTGGGTAAGCCAGCCAGCCAGTCTGAGCAAATTCACCTACGCCCAGAGACAGGTTAACCAGGATCACACCGACAACCGTGAACCAGAAGCTCAGGTTGTTCAGGAACGGGTACGCAACGTCGCGTGCGCCGATTTGCAGCGGCACAACCACGTTCATCAGACCGATAACCAACGGCATCGCCACGAAGAAGATCATAATCACGCCGTGCGCGGTAAAGATCTGATCGTAGTGGTGCGGTGGCAAGAAGCCCGCTTCGCCAGCAGAGGCAAGGGCCTGCTGGCTACGCATCATGATTGCATCGGCAAAGCCACGAATTAACATGACGATACCGACGATGCAGTACATGATACCGAGTTTTTTGTGGTCAACCGAGGTCAGCCACTCATTCCACAGGTAGCTCCACTTACCGAAGTAAGTGATTAAGCCGACTAAGGCTGCGCCACCAATGATAATTGCAGCAAGCGTGACCACGATAATTGGTTCATGGTACGGCACCGCATCCAGTGTCAATTTTCCGAACATTTTCTTCCTCGGCCCCTTAGTGAGAGGTTTCCGCGTGGCTCATGTCCATGCCTTCCATTCCTTCATGTGAGCTGTGCTCACCTTCAGGCTGGGTCATTTTCATGCTCTTCCCGTGGTCCATAAATTTGCCAATCACATCTTTGAACAAATCTGGTTTCACGTCAGAGAAGTACTCCACCTTGTTGTATTCGCTAGGCGTTGCCACTTTATCGAACGCGGCCATGTCAGACATGGTGTTCGTAGACTGTTTCGCTTTAGCAACCCACTGGTCGAAAGCGGCACGGTCAGGTGTGGCAATGGCTTTGAACTTCATACCTGAGAAGCCTGGGCCACTGTAGCTGGCGGAGATACCATCAAAGGTGCCTGCTTCATTCGCGATCAGGTGCAGGTTAGTCTGCATACCGGCCATCGCGTAAATCTGGCTACCCAGACGCGGGATAAAGAAGGAGTTCATCACGGAGTTAGACGTTACTTTGAACTGAACCGGAACGTTTGCCGGGAAGGCAATTTCATTCACGGTAGCAATGCCCTGTTCCGGGTAGATGAAGAACCATTTCCAGTCCATGGAGACGACTTCGATCGTGATCGGTTTCTCATCGTGAACCAGCGGCTTAGCAGGTTCGAGCGCGTGAGTGGTTTTCCATGTCAGTACGGCAAGGAACAGGATGATCAGAATCGGCACTGTCCAGACCACAGCTTCCACTTTATTGGAGTGTGACCAGTTAGGGCTGTACTTCGCATCTTTATTACTCGCACGGTACTTCCAGGCAAAACCAACAGCCATCAAGATGGCAGGAATAACCACAATCATCATCAGGCCAAATGCCGTCAGTATGAGCGAGCGTTGCTCCAGTCCAATCTGTCCTTTAGGGTCAAGAAGCGCAGAATCACAGCCACTGAGTAAAACAGTGCCTGCAAATAACGACAACCATCCCAAACTTTTATTGTATTTCCTAAGTGTCATTTAACGACCTCAATTCCACGGGGACCTGGTGGCGTTTAAAGTGTGGGGGCATTTTACGGGAAGGTTACATTACTGTAAACATCATTAGACCTGTGTCAGTGGCGTGTTACTGGGTTCTGCCGGATAAGTCACACATGTTGCAAAATATGACCGTTATTCCAGTGCAAGCGCCGCCGGAAGGGCGTTATAACGAAACCGGCTCCACAGGAGAGGTAGAGCGGGCAATTGGTATAACCATTGCTCAAAACAAACAAATAATTAACAATTCATTATCAATAAACGGACAAATGAAAAACGTAAAATTAAACTTTCATTTGCTGAATCGGTTAATGAAAAATAGCGATTAAAAGGGGTTCCAATAATTTCCGGAATTTTTAGTCGCACAAATCAACAAATATTATTTTTGTCATCAGTAGTTTATTGGTCGTTATAATTTCGCAGGGTTATTAAAACGGCAAATAACGATTTTCTGCATTATGCTGCCTGGATTTTGCGCAGTGCCAGATAATCGAGCAATGCACCTGTCAGGATGCCCGTAAGGGCAAATAGCGCACCGATATCCAGCAGCAGCACCGTATACGGCAATGCCAGCGAGGTGGTGGCATTGACGATTAACGCAACCAGCCACAGCGCTAGCGCAACGCATCCAATCAGTAATAGCGTTAACGCAAAGCGATAGACGGACGGATACAACGTCCTGGGCATAAATTGTTCGGTTCGCTGAGTATATTCCAGCGTCTGACGGCAGATTAATAACAGCACCAGCCCAGGCACCGCGGCAAAGACGGAGAACAAATAAAACGTAGGCCAGCCGTGTGCTTCAACGAACCACCCTGCGATCGGCCCCACATACACTCGACCCACCGCGGACAGCGCAGAAAGCAGGGCGAACTGGGTCGCGGAGAAAGACTTGTTGCATAAGGTCATCAGTAGCGCGACAAATGCTGCTGTTCCCATCCCGCCGCACAGGTTTTCGAAGAACACCGCCGCCGCCATGCTGAACATCTGCTTATCCGTGATGGCCAGAAGCCAGTAACCGGCGTTTGAGATACCCTGCAAAATGCCGAAGATCAGCAGCGCGCGAAACAGGCTTAAGCGCTGCATCAGCACCCCGCCATAGAGCGCACCGACGATGGTGGCTATCAGCCCCAGCGATTTATTGACCACTCCCACTTCTCCGGCATCAAAACCGACGCCGCGAATCAAAAAGGTGGTGGTCAGGCTCATCGCAAATGCGTCGCCGAGCTTGTACAGCACAATCAGCAACAGAATGAGCCAGGCGTTGTTACGGCCAAAGAAATCGCGCAGCGGTTCGGCGACCGCCTGTTCAAGCGAGCGGGGAACCGGTATAACGTCGCTCGGTTCCGGTGCCAGTAGCGTGGCGATCATGCACGGGATCAGCAGCACTGCCATCAGCCAGTACATTCCCTGCCAGCCAAGATATCGGTCCGCCAGCCAAAGCGCCAGCCCACCAGAAACCAGCATCCCCAGACGGTAGCCCAGCACGCTGATTGCCGCGCCCGTACCACGCTCTTCGGCGGAGAGAACGTCGGTTTTCCAGGCGTCGAAAACGATATCCTGCGAGGCAGAGCAGAAGGCGATGACCACTGCCAGCGCGGCCATCCAGCGCAGCTGCGATGTGGGTTCCAGGAACCCCATCGCAGCGACCGACAGCAGCAGTAGCCCTTGAGTTATCAGCAACCAGCCACGACGCCTGCCCAGGAAAGGCGGGGTGTAGCGGTCCATCATCGGCGACCATAAAAACTTAAACACGTAGGCCTGACCGACCAGCGAGAAAAAGCCGATAGTCTTGAGATCGATATTCTCAACGGTCATCCAGGCCTGTAACGTGCCGGACGTCAGTGCGAGCGGTAAACCGGAGGCGAAACCCAGTATCAGCAGGATCGCTGATTTAGGCTGCTGGAAAATACGTAAGTATTGACTGGACATGGGCAGCTAAACTGACCCGACGGGGTGTCGGGTCAGCAGGCAGAATTAACGTGCGTTCTGCTTGATGAATTCGTGAATGCTGGTGTCCTGCGCCATATCGGCGATGGTATCGGTCAGCACGCTGTTCACGGCATCAGCGATGTTTTTATTGGTCGCCTGGAAAGCGCCTTCAACGGAGTAGCTTGCACGGTAGTTCTTGTTCATCTTGTTGCCATTCTTCGCGGTAGCGATGATAGCGATGTCGGCTTTGGTCGCAATGTTGTAGCGCACGTTGCCCTGAGAGACGTCGGCGTACAGGTTGTTCACGATGATCTGCAGATCAACGGCACCACTTGGGCCAACCATATAGCCGCGGGAGGTCATTTGCTTCTCGAGCACTTCCTGCAGCAGGAAGCGCAGATCGCGGGAGGCGGTCAGCGTCACCAGCTGGTTTTCACGGGTGACTTTCGCCAGCGCCTGGTCTTTGCGCTGATCTGCGCCGTTGATGCTAACGGTCACGCCCATCAGGCTCGGATCCTGTTGTGGCAGGGAAATTTTCGGGGAGACGTCAATGGTGGTTGGAGGAGTTGCACAGCCAGCCAACATAAAAAGGGTGACCAGCGGTAAAAGGAGTTTTTTTAACATGTTCGGGCTCTCAACGGATCGTAGGCATAATATAAAGAAAAATTGCCGCCATCATAACATCGCCAACGGCAAGGGGAAGTAGTCAACGCATGTAAATTCATCGCCTTGTCTGAAAACTGACCACCTGATGCGCTTTCATCTTGTACAGGCGACAAAACGGCTTCCACCCTATAGGACTTCATCCCTTTGAATGAGAAAATCAGACGAAAGCTAATTTTTTGTTGTCATCTTGTTATGCAAGCGGTAAAAGCGGCTAATATTTAAAGGGATGAGTGACATCTCAGCGTTGTCGGAGGAGTAATTTCATGATGATACGTGAGCAGATTGAAGATAAGTTAAGGGCGGCGTTTGAACCTGTGTTTCTTGAAGTCGTCGACGAAAGCTATCGTCATAACGTACCGGCAGGGTCTGAAAGCCACTTCAAAGTTGTGCTGGTCAGCGATCGCTTCGCCGGAGAGCGGTTCCTCAATCGTCACCGTATGATTTACAGTACGCTGACGGAAGAGCTCTCCACTACCGTACACGCGCTGGCGCTGCACACCTATACCATCAAGGAATGGAAAGGGTTGCAGGATACCATCTTCGCGTCGCCACCGTGCCGGGGAGCCGGCACTATCGCGTAATAAATCCTGTTTGCAACAGCAGGAGCTTTTCCAGTATGTTGCATCAAGATGACGTTAAAACGGCCTGCGGGCCGTTTTGTTTTGTCCGGGTTTTGAGGCGGTGGCGCGATTTTAAGGCCAAAAATAGCCTTAAATTGTGAAAAAAGCCGCAGCAACATGGGGCAACCGTTCTCGACTCACCTAAGTGATGCCGCTATAATGCCGCGTCTTAATGAATGCTTCGGGATGATTCTGGCGACAGGGAATGTGAATCTGCTAAGAGAGCATCCCGGTATTGCGAGGCAAATTCAGAGTTGACCGAGCACTGTGATTTTTTTGAGGTAACAAGATGCAAGTTTCAGTTGAAACCACTCAAGGCCTTGGCCGCCGTGTAACGATTACTATCGCTGCTGACAGCATCGAAAACGCTGTAAAAAGCGAGCTGGTCAACGTAGCGAAAAAAGTCCGTATTGACGGCTTCCGCAAGGGCAAAGTACCAATGAATGTTGTTGCTCAGCGTTATGGCGCATCTGTTCGCCAGGACGTGCTGGGTGACCTGATGAGCCGCAACTTCGTTGATGCGATCATCAAAGAAAAAATCAACCCAGCCGGTAACCCGACTTATGTTCCAGGCGAATACAAGCAGGGCGAAGACTTCACCTACGCGGTAGAGTTCGAAGTTTACCCAGAAGTTGAGCTGAAAGGTCTGGACGCGATCGAAGTTGAAAAACCGGTCGTTGAAGTCACCGAAGCTGACGTTGACGGTATGCTGGACACCCTGCGTAAGCAGCAGGCGACCTGGAAAGACAAAGACGGCGCTGCGGATGCAGAAGACCGCGTTACCATCGACTTCAACGGTTCTGTAGACGGTGAAGAGTTCGAAGGCGGCAAAGCGTCTGACTTCGTACTGGCGATGGGCCAGGGTCGTATGATCCCAGGCTTCGAAGAAGGTATCAAAGGCCACAGCGCTGGCGAAGAGTTCACTATCGACGTGACCTTCCCGGAAGAATACCACGCTGAAAACCTGAAAGGTAAAGCGGCGAAATTCGCTATTACCCTGAAGAAAGTGGAAGACCGCGAGCTGCCAGAACTGACTGCAGATTTCATCAAACGTTTCGGCGTTGAAGATGGTTCTGTTGAAGGTCTGCGTGCAGAAGTGCGTAAAAACATGGAACGTGAGCTGAAAGGCGCAGTGCGTAACCGCGTTAAGTCTCAGGCGATCGAAGGTCTGGTTCAGGCTAACGAAATCGACATCCCGTCTGCACTCATCGACAACGAAATCGACGTTCTGCGTCGCCAGGCTGCACAGCGTTTCGGTGGCAATGAGAAACAGGCTCTGGAACTGCCACGTGAGCTGTTCGAAGAGCAGGCTAAACGCCGCGTTGTTGTCGGTCTGCTGCTGGGCGAAGTGATTCGTACCCACGAGCTGAAAGCTGACGAAACCCGTGTTAAAGGTCTGATCGAAGAGATGGCCTCTGCCTATGAAGATCCGTCAGAAGTTGTTGAGTTCTATGGCAGCAACAAAGAACTGATGGAAAACATGCGCAACGTCGCACTGGAAGAGCAGGCTGTTGAAGCTGTTCTGGCGAAAGCGAAAGTGTCTGAAAAAGCCACTTCTTTCAACGAACTGATGAACCAGCAGGCGTAACTCTGCCAGGCTTGTTTAAAGTTTGAACAAAAACCCGTTGCCTCTCGGCGGCGGGTTTTTTTTATCACAGTAATAAACCAGGAAGAGTGCTAAAACGCCTTTTCAGTGTTAGCGTTACAACAAAAGATTGTTATGCTTGAAATAGGGCTGAGCCGCCCCCATTAGTGGGTAAGCAGTATTAAAGAGACTGGCTGATAATCCGTCCACAAGGTTACAATCAGTACAGCAGGTATTTTCATTTTTTATCCAGGAGACGGAAATGTCATACAGAGGCGAACGAGATAACTTTGCACCCCATATGGCGCTCGTGCCAATGGTTATTGAACAGACCTCTCGCGGTGAACGTTCATTTGATATCTATTCCCGTCTGCTTAAAGAGCGCGTTATCTTTATGACTGGCCAGGTAGAAGACCACATGGCAAACCTGATCGTCGCGCAGATGCTGTTTCTGGAAGCGGAAAACCCGGAAAAAGATATTTACCTGTACATTAACTCCCCTGGTGGCGTAATCACCGCCGGGATGTCTATTTACGACACCATGCAGTTTATCAAGCCTGATGTGAGCACCATTTGTATGGGCCAGGCGGCCTCCATGGGCGCATTCCTGCTGACGGCAGGGGCGAAAGGCAAGCGTTTCTGCCTGCCAAACTCGCGCGTGATGATTCACCAGCCGCTGGGTGGTTACCAGGGCCAGGCGACAGATATTGAAATTCATGCCCGTGAAATCCTGAAAGTAAAAGGGCGCATGAATGAACTTATGGCTCACCACACGGGTCAATCACTTGAGCAGATCGAGCGTGATACCGAGCGCGATCGCTTCCTGTCCGCACCAGAGGCAGTTGAGTACGGCTTAGTCGACTCCATTTTGACCCACCGTAAATGATGCCCACGACGCGAGTGTGCCGCTATACTAAGGTAGGGCAGCACGTTGCTTACCAGCAGCTTGCGTCTCAGAATGGCATTTGCGTCGTCATGTGCGGCACAAAGAACTTAAAAAGAGGTTTTGACTCATGACAGATAAACGCAAAGATGGTTCGGGCAAACTGTTGTATTGCTCTTTTTGCGGCAAAAGCCAGCATGAAGTGCGCAAACTGATTGCCGGGCCGTCCGTGTATATCTGCGACGAATGTGTCGACTTATGTAACGACATCATCCGCGAAGAGATTAAAGAAGTTGCACCGCACCGTGAGCGCAGCGCGTTGCCAACCCCGCATGAGATCCGTCATCACCTTGACGACTATGTCATCGGTCAGGAGCAGGCGAAAAAAGTGCTGGCCGTGGCGGTGTATAACCACTACAAACGTCTGCGTAACGGGGATAGCAGCAACGGCGTTGAGCTGGGCAAAAGTAACATCTTGCTGATCGGCCCAACCGGTTCCGGTAAAACCCTGTTGGCAGAGACGCTGGCGCGTCTGCTGGATGTTCCGTTCACTATGGCGGATGCAACCACCCTGACCGAAGCCGGTTATGTGGGGGAAGATGTTGAAAACATCATCCAGAAGCTGCTGCAGAAATGTGATTACGACGTACAGAAAGCGCAACGCGGCATCGTGTATATCGATGAGATCGACAAAATCTCGCGTAAATCCGATAACCCGTCCATCACCCGCGATGTGTCCGGTGAAGGTGTGCAGCAGGCGCTGTTGAAGTTGATCGAAGGCACTGTTGCTGCAGTTCCACCGCAGGGAGGCCGTAAGCATCCTCAGCAGGAGTTCCTGCAGGTTGATACGTCTAAAATCCTGTTTATCTGTGGTGGGGCGTTTGCAGGGCTGGATAAAGTCATTGCGAACCGCGTTGAAACCGGTTCGGGTATTGGCTTTGGTGCCACGGTAAAAGCGAAATCTGAAAAAGCGAAAGAGGGCGAACTGCTGACCCAGGTTGAACCGGAAGATATGATCAAGTTTGGTCTGATCCCTGAGTTCATCGGCCGTCTGCCAGTTGTTGCCACGCTGAGCGAGCTGAGCGAAGAAGCGCTCATTCAGATCCTGAAAGAGCCGAAAAACGCGCTGACCAAGCAGTACCAGGCGTTGTTCAATCTGGAAGGCGTTGAGCTGGAGTTCCGTGATGAAGCGTTGAACGCGATCGCCAAAAAAGCGATGATGCGTAAAACCGGCGCCCGTGGCCTGCGTTCTATCGTTGAAGCCGCTTTACTCGATACCATGTACGATCTTCCTTCAATGGAAGAAGTCGAAAAAGTGGTGATTGATGAATCCGTTATCGCTGGGCAAAGCAAGCCGCTGCTGATTTACGGTACCCCAGAAGCCCAGCAGGCATCTGGCGAATAATTCACCAACTCATACAAGCAGTTAATCAAAAAGGGGGGATTTTATCCCCCCTTTTTCTTTTTCCGTAAACATGGCGTTGAATGTATGGGAATCATCCCCATATACTGGATTACATGTTAATGGTTGCATGAAGCACAGTCGCGCAACCTGATTACCTGGCGGACACTAAACTAAGAGAGAGCTCTATGAATCCTGAGCGTTCTGAACGCATTGAAATCCCCGTATTGCCGCTGCGCGATGTGGTGGTTTATCCGCACATGGTCATACCCTTATTCGTAGGGCGGGAAAAATCTATCCGTTGCCTTGAAGCCGCCATGGATCATGATAAAAAAATCATGCTGGTTGCGCAGAAAGAAGCATCAACGGATGAGCCGGGTGTAAACGATCTTTTCACCGTCGGGACCGTGGCCTCTATTTTACAAATGCTGAAGCTGCCTGATGGCACCGTGAAGGTGCTGGTCGAGGGGCTGCAGCGTGCGCGTATTACCACGCTGTCTGATGATGGCGAACATTTCGCGGCTAAAGCGGAATACCTGGAATCGCCGCAGCTTGATGAGCGTGAGCAAGAAGTGCTTGTTCGCACTGCCATTAGCCAGTTTGAAGGCTATATCAAGCTGAACAAGAAAATCCCACCGGAAGTGCTGACGTCGCTGAATAGCATTGACGATCCTGCACGTCTGGCGGACACCATCGCTGCGCACATGCCGCTCAAGCTGGCAGATAAACAGTCCGTGCTGGAGATGTCCGACGTTAACGAACGTCTGGAATATCTGATGGCGATGATGGAGTCGGAAATCGATCTGCTGCAGGTTGAGAAACGCATTCGCAACCGCGTGAAGAAGCAGATGGAGAAATCCCAGCGCGAGTACTATCTGAATGAGCAGATGAAGGCTATTCAGAAAGAGCTCGGCGAGATGGACGATGCGCCGGACGAAAATGAAGCGCTGAAGCGTAAGATCGACGCGGCAAAAATGCCGAAAGAGGCAAAAGAGAAAGCTGAAGCAGAATTGCAGAAGCTGAAAATGATGTCTCCGATGTCGGCAGAAGCAACCGTCGTACGCGGCTACATTGAGTGGATGGTGCAGGTTCCCTGGAATGCCCGTAGCAAGGTCAAAAAAGATCTGCGTCAGGCACAAGAGATCCTCGATACCGACCACTACGGTCTGGAACGTGTGAAAGATCGCATCCTTGAGTATCTTGCGGTTCAGAGCCGTGTGAATAAACTCAAAGGCCCGATCCTGTGCCTGGTTGGGCCGCCGGGGGTGGGTAAAACCTCTCTGGGGCAGTCCATTGCTAAAGCCACCGGACGTAAGTACATCCGTATGGCGCTGGGCGGCGTACGTGACGAAGCAGAAATCCGCGGTCACCGTCGTACTTACATCGGCTCGATGCCGGGTAAACTGATCCAGAAAATGGCGAAAGTCGGCGTTAAAAACCCGCTGTTCCTGCTGGATGAGATCGACAAAATGTCGTCCGACATGCGCGGCGACCCGGCGTCTGCTCTGCTGGAAGTGCTTGACCCAGAACAGAACGTGGCGTTCAGCGATCACTATCTGGAAGTGGACTACGATCTCAGCGACGTAATGTTCGTGGCGACCTCTAACTCCATGAATATTCCCGCTCCGCTGCTGGATCGTATGGAAGTGATCCGTCTTTCTGGCTACACCGAAGACGAAAAGCTGAACATCGCCAAGCGCCACCTGCTGTCTAAGCAGATCGAGCGCAATGCGCTGAAAGAGAGCGAAATTACGGTAGAGGATAGTGCGATTATCAGCATTATTCGTTACTACACCCGTGAAGCGGGCGTGCGTAGCCTGGAGCGCGAAATCTCCAAGCTGTGCCGTAAAGCCGTTAAGAAGCTGCTGTTGGATAAGACCCTGAAGCACGTTGAAATTAACGGCGACAACCTGCACGAATATCTCGGTGTTCAGCGTTATGACTACGGTCGCGCGGAAAACGAAAACCGCGTCGGTCAGGTGACCGGTCTGGCATGGACGGAAGTGGGCGGCGATCTGCTGACCATTGAAACGGCCTGCGTACCGGGTAAGGGCAAGCTCACGTATACCGGTTCTCTGGGTGAAGTGATGCAGGAGTCCATCCAGGCTGCACTGACCGTCGTGCGTGCGCGTGCGGAAAAACTGGGTATTAATGCGGACTTCTACGAGAAACGCGATATCCACGTTCACGTGCCGGAAGGGGCAACGCCGAAAGACGGCCCAAGCGCCGGTATCGCAATGTGTACCGCGCTGGTGTCCTGCCTGACCGGTAACCCGGTTCGCGCCGATGTGGCGATGACCGGCGAAATCACCCTGCGCGGCCTGGTGCTGCCAATTGGTGGTTTGAAAGAAAAACTGCTCGCGGCTCACCGCGGTGGGATTAAAACTGTCCTCATTCCGCATGAAAACAAGCGCGATCTGGAAGAGATCCCGGACAACGTGATTGCCGATCTGGATATTCATCCGGTGAAGCGCATTGAGGAAGTTCTGGCGCTTGCGCTGCAGAACGAACCATCCGGAATGCAGGTTGTAACCGCAAAATAGTGACCTCGCGCAAAGAGCGTCAATAAAAACAAGGCTGGTGGGCTAATTCGGGCTTGCCAGCCTTTTTTTGTATAGCTAATTTAGATCACTGATTGGGCCAGCCTTAACAACGGGTGTTGTAAGGTCATGGCAGGCCTGATATAACTGCTGCGCGGTCGCGTTGTGAAGGATTCAGGCGCGATATAAATTATAAAGAGAGGAAGAGAAGAGTGAACAAATCTCAACTGATTGACAAAATTGCTGCGGGTGCTGATATCTCCAAAGCTGCGGCTGGACGTGCGTTAGATGCTTTAATTGCTTCTGTTACCGAATCTCTGCAGGCTGGGGACGACGTAGCGCTGGTTGGTTTTGGTACTTTTGCTGTTAAAGAGCGTGCTGCCCGTACTGGCCGCAACCCTCAAACCGGCAAAGAGATCACCATCGCTGCTGCTAAAGTTCCGGGCTTCCGCGCGGGCAAAGCGCTGAAAGACGCAGTAAACTGATCGCATTCTTGCTTCAGGGAAGTTAAAAAGTCTCAGGGCGCATCATTTGATGTGCCTTTTTTGTTTGTCCAGGGCCTATTTATACGAGTTTGTGCATGTTCTGGGCTGACAATTGCCCCGGTTTCTTGTCACAATACGCCTTTATGCGCAGCGGTCGGGATTTGCCGTTAGCGTGAGGTCACCTGTCACCTACAGCGGAGTGTGGTCACACCATGATGGACAGCTTACGCACGGCTGCTAACAGTCTCGTGCTCAAGATTATTTTCGGTATCATTATCCTGTCGTTCATTTTGACCGGCGTGAGTGGTTACCTGATTGGCGGTAGTGCAAACTACGCCGCCCAAGTTAATGGCCAGGAAATCAGCCGTGGGCAGTTCGAGAATGCATTTGCCGGTGAACGTAACCGCATGCAGCAACAACTGGGCGAACAGTTCTCTGAACTGGCGGCAAATGAAGGCTACATGAAAACGCTGCGTCAGCAGACGCTGAATCGTCTTATCGACGAAGCGCTGATGGATCAGTATGCCAAAGACCTTGGTCTGGGGATCAGCGATGACCAGGTGAAGAGCGTAATTTTCTCCACCGCCGCTTTCCAGACGGACGGTAAATTCGACAACAATCGTTACAACGCCATCGTCAGCCAGATGGGCATGACGGCCGATCAATATGCTCAGGCGCTGCGTAACCAGCTGACGACTCAGCAGCTGATCAACGCCGTTGTGGGTACCGATTTCATGCTCAAGGGCGAGACTGACGAACTGGCGGCGCTGGTTTCTCAGCAGCGCGTTGTGCGTGAAGCCACTTTCGACGTCAACGTGCTGGCTGCTAAACAGCAGGCGAGCGACGAAGAAGTGAACAGCTACTACGAGCAGAACAAAAGCAACTTTATGGCGCCTGAGCAGTTCCGCGTGAGCTACATTAAGCTCGATGCGGCAGCGATGCAGAGCGACGTATCGGATGCGGATATCCAGTCTTACTACGATCAGCATCAGGATCAGTTCACTCAGCCTCAGCGTAACCGTTTCAGCGTGATTCAGACTAAAACCGAGGCTGACGCGAAAGCTGCCCTTGACGAGCTGAACAAAGGCGCTGATTTCGCAACGGTCGCCAAAGAGAAATCCACCGATATTATCTCTGCCAAAAACGGCGGTGATATGGGCTGGCTGGAAGACGCTACCACGCCTGAAGAGTTGAAAAACGCCGGTCTGAAAGAGAAAGGTCAGCTTTCAGGGGTGATTAAATCTTCTGTAGGCTTCCTGGTCGCACGTCTTGACGACGTACAACCGGCGAAAACCAAGCCGCTGACTGAAGTACGTGATGATATCGCGGCGAAAGTTAAGCAGGAGAAAGCGCTGGATGCCTACTATGCACTGCAGCAGAAGGTGAGCGATGCAGCCAGCAATGACAACGAATCGTTGGCAGGCGCTGAGCAGGTTGCAGGCGTGAAAGCCGTCGAGACAGGCTGGTTCGGTCAGGACAGCCTGCCGGAAGAGCTGAATTTCAAACCGGTTTCCGATGCTATCTTCAACGGCAGCCTGGTAGGCGAAAACGGCACTCCGGGTAGCAACTCTGACATCATCACTGTCGATGGCGATCGTGCCTTTGTGCTGCGTGTGAGCGAGCATAAGCCGGAAGCGATCAAGCCACTGGATGCGGTGAAAGATCAGATTGTGGCGCTGGTGAAGCACAACAAAGCGGTACAGCAGGCGAAGCTAGATGCTGATAAGCTGCTGGCCGAGCTGAAAGCCGGTAAAGGCGATGAAGCGCTTAAAGCGGCAGGCCTGAGCTTCGGTACGCCGAAAACGCTGAGCCGTACCGGTCAGGATCCGATAAGCCAGGCAGCCTTCGCGCTGAGTCAGCCGGCAAAAGACAAGCCGAGCTTCGGTATTGCCAACGATATGCAGGGCAATGTGGTGGTTCTGGCGCTGGATGAAGTAAAAGCGGGCACTATGCCGGAAGAGCAGAAGAGCGCGATGGTGAAGGGAATTACGCAAAATAATGCCCAAATCGCCTTCGAAGCACTGATGAGCAACCTGCGTAAAGAAGCCAAAATCAAGCTGGGCGATATCATCACTCAGCAGCAGTAATTACGTCACTGCTCGCAGATTTTCGCAACGCACTGCAATACCTAAAGGCCGCTTTCGCGGCCTTTTCCATTTCTGCAATCTGCTGTTTGTCCTCTGAATGCGGCCCGATTATTGTGATCTGGCTGTCAACAAACAAGGAGCAAACAGCATGAAACATGGAATCAAGATCCTTTTAATGGCGCTGGCCTTCGTTACCATCGGGATAAGCCACAGTACGCTGGCGGCTACCCAGGCGGGTAAAGCGCAGACCTCGCAAAGTAAGGTCGATGCCCCAACGCCCGCGCCGCCGGAGGCGAAAGCCCCTGTAAGCGGCAAAAGTGCCGAGGCGGCAGGCGAGCGGGTAAGCATTAATGCCGCGTCGGCAGAGGATCTGGCGAGGGTGATGAACGGCGTAGGTCTGAAGAAAGCGCAGGCGATAGTCAGTTATCGTGAAGAGTATGGCCCCTTCAAAACGCTTGATGATTTGACCCAGGTGCCCGGTATTGGCGGGTCGCTAGTGGAGCGGAATCTTGCGCATCTGATGTTGTAATAACTTGCACAGTGGCAAAAATTTGCCAGGATAAAGAGGTCATACCAGTTTTGGCCTCTGAATCTTATAAATAACAACCTGAAGGTTATTGTGCTATGCAGACCCAAATCAAAGTTCGCGGCTTTCATCTTGACGTATATCAACATGTTAACAATGCACGCTATCTCGAGTTTCTTGAAGAAGCGCGCTGGGATGGGCTGGAAAATAGCGACAGTTTTCAATGGATGACGGCGCAGCGCATCGCATTTGTTGTCGCGAACATCAACATTAACTATCGTCGTCCTGCGGTTCTCAGTGATGTACTGACCGTGACCAGCCAACTACAGCAGCTAAACGGCAAAAGCGGCGTACTGAGTCAGATAATTACGCTGGAGCCGGAAGGGCAGGTGGTTGCGGACGCGTTGATTACCTTCGTGTGTATCGATCTACGCACCCAGAAAGCGCTGCCGCTGGAAGGGGAGTTACGTGAAAAGCTGGAGCAGTTAATTAAATAACTCGCCCAGCGGATGCCGGGCGACGCGGTTATCACCCGGCAACATGTGGTTTTTATTTGAGTCCGGTTTTCTTTTTCAGGGATAACATCACCGCCGGTTTATCGGCCAGATAATGATTCAGACCATTGGCCCGCAGGTTACAGGCTGCGCACTGACCGCAGCCATCACCCTGGATCCCGTTATAGCAGGTCAGCGTTTCGCTCCGCACCAGATCCAGCTTGCCCCAGTAGTCCGCCAGCGCCCAGGTTTCGGCCTTGTCGAGCCACATCAGCGGCGTTTCAAAGCGGATATCTTTTGCCATGCCGAGGTTCACCGCGTGGTTGAGGGCTTTAACAAACTCATCCCGGCAGTCCGGGTAGCCGGAAAAATCGGTTTCGCATACGCCGGTGATCACTGCTTCGGCTTTGACCTGATACGCATAGATGGCGGTCAGCGTCAGGAAGAGGATATTACGTCCCGGCACGAAGGTATTGGGAATACCGTCTGCATTTGGCTCATAGTCAGGCACCGGGATGCTGTCGCGCGTCAGGCTGCTTACTGCGAGTTCGTTTAACAGAGTGACATCCAGAACCTTGTGCGCCCGTGCGCCGAGTTGAACCGCCAGTTTCTGTGCAACCCTGATCTCTTCGCTATGGCGCTGGCCATAGTCAAAGGTCACACAATGGACTTCATCATACTGATGTAAAGCCTGAACCAGGCAGGTGGTGGAATCTTGTCCTCCACTGAACACGACAACGGCACGTTTCATTATTCTTCCCAACTTTGACGATTAAAGACGCATGGTAACGTCTGCCCGTGACGGCGACCAGCTTCTTCACGCTTTCGGGGCCGGTAGCCAGGCTTCAGTAAAGTCAAACCAGCCGCGTGGGTTGAGTCGGATACCGTTCACGCCTGGTGGCGCGCTGATTTGATACTGATAGTTAAACAGCGGCGTCAGCACCGCGCTTTCCATCAATCGGGCGAAAACCGCTTTTAACCCCTGATGGCGTTCTTCGGCATCGGACCGGGACTGAACGGCATCGAGGGTTGCCATCAGGTGGGTAAACTGCGGCGCGCTAAGCAGATGCGGCCACAGTGCATCGCAGCGTAACCACTGTTCGAGGGTATATTCCGGCGCTTCGCCAATTAACCGGTCACCCATCATGATATCGGCATCAGCAAGCGACGCGCAGCCATCCCAGGTTTTGGCATCATGGAAAATCACCGTCAGCTGACACCCTTCCTGCGCCAGGTAGCGCTTAAGCTGTTCGGCCATGGTATGTAATTCCACCGGCAGGTGATACACCAGGGTCAGCGTCTCGGGCAGCGAAATGCGCTGCGCCTGCGGCCACTGGGGGATGGTCCACCCTGGCAGCAGTTCTTGCGTGGGCGTGATCAGATCCTCATCCAGTGGCAGCGTATGCAGCAGGGATGAATGATGAATGATCTCCACCAGTCTGCGGGCCTGCATTTCGCTTAGCCGCCCGCTCTGTTTCAGCGTGAGATAACAAAAACCCAGGCTGATGCTGTTACTGACCAGCCGTAAGCTGGCGAGCTCTTCCGGCTCGCCAATGGCGATTTGCACCGGATGACGGCAGCTGGTGCCTAAATCCTGGTCAAAAAGCTGGGGGGTGATCCAGAATTCGATCGCTTTCAGCAGCGGGTGCCCCAGATGGTACTGCTCGTGGCTTTCGAGCCGCACCAGGTCCGGTTCGAACAGGGTCAGCCGAAACGGCCCACTGCCCGTCAGCGGCTGTTGCGGATGCGCCAGGTGGCTGCAATAGCTCGCCAGGCGGTGTGCCAGCCAGTAATCCGGCTGATGCAGCACAAATGTCAGGCACTGAGGATGCGTCAGTTCAATCTGTTTTACGCTGTTAAACAGTCTGCGCAGCGCGGGCAGGGTTAGCAGCAACATTAGCTGCTTCTGCAGTTGGGCCGTCTCAATCTTGTCCCCCGTATGCCAGTGCAGCGTAGAGCGGATGTAGAAATGCCAGCGTAATCCATCGGCGGAGACCTCCCAGTGATGGGCCAGATCGCCGGTGGGTTCGCTACGGGTGTCGTTGAAGCGCGTCAGTCCGGAAAAAATCTGCCCCACCAGATGCTGTTCGGCACGTCCCGGCAAAAAGCCAGGATGCAGCGGGTCGAGCGGACGATAGTAGGGAATACGCAACGTAGGGGTATTGTTCTGCCACTGTCCTCCCAGAAAAGGATGCAGCAGCGCACGCAGCGTCTGGGGCGCCAACTGGGCCAGCTCCAGCGCGTTGTGCTGATGACCGCTTTTTAACGCCTCTTCCATCATCGCATTGCGTAACGAATCGGGCGTCACGTTAAAGCGCAGGTCGCCGCGCTTTCCGCGCCCGGACTGCGCCTGCCAGTTTAACCAGCCCGCATCCTGCGCCTGACGTAAAATCGTACGCACGTGCCGTTCGCTGCAAAAGCAGCGGCTGGCCAGCTCCGCCACGCTCACCTGCTGCGGTGCACCGGCGGAAGGCTGCCACAGCCTTTGGTACTGATTCAATCGATTAAGCAGGCGCATATAAAAACCCGGAACAATAATGTTTAACTATTCAGTATTACTTCCGTATATATCACGCAATACTGATGCACAAGTTAAACCCATTACATTTTCGGGAGCACTATGGCGCGGCTGGCTGCATTTGATATGGACGGCACCTTGTTAATGCCGGACCACCGTTTAGGCGACAAGACCTTGAGTGCGCTTAAGCGGCTGCATGAGCGCGACATTACGCTCACTTTTGCCACCGGACGACATGTGCTGGAAATGCGCCATTTGATGGGCACGTTATCGCTGGAGGCGTTCTTAATCACTGGCAACGGAACGCGCATTCACTCGCTGGAAGGGGACGTATTGTATCGCCAGGATCTCGCGCCAGATGTTGCCGAACAGGTATTACATACCACCTGGGATACCGAGGCCAGCATCCACGTCTTTAACGACACCGGCTGGCTGACCGGCCAGGACATTCCGGCTCTGCTCGAGGCGCATGTTTACAGCGGGTTCCAATACCAGCTAACCGATCTACGTCGGATCCCGGCTCACGCGGTAACCAAAATCTGTTTTTGTAGCGATCATGACGATCTGTGCCGACTGCGCATTCAGCTTAACGAGGCGCTGGGCAACCGCGCGCACCTGACCTTCTCGGCTGTCGATTGCCTGGAAGTGCTGCCGGTAGGATGCAACAAAGGTTCTGCGCTGGCGGTGCTGAGCGACCACCTGGGCTACAGCATGCAGGAGTGCATGGCGTTCGGTGATGCCATGAATGACCGCGAGATGCTGGGCAGCGTCGGTCGCGGCTTGATTATGGGCAATGCGATGCCGCAGCTGATGGCTGAGCTCTCGCATCTGCCGGTTATCGGACACTGCCGTAATGAAGCGGTGTCCCATTTTCTGACTCATTGGCTGGACACACCCGATCTTCCTTATTCCCCCGAATAGTGAGGCTCTTCCAGCAAGCCAGACGAAAGTCTGGCTTTTTTTATTTTACCAGCCGGGCAATTTCTGCCGACCAGGGCGCCACGTCGCCAATAGTGGATTTCACCCACTCGGCGTTGTAATAGGTGTCGAGGTAGCGCTCGCCGCTGTCGCAGAGCAGGGTGACAATCGAGCCTGTTTGCCCGGCCTCGCGCATCCGCGCAGCAAGCTGTAAAGCCCCCCACATGTTAGTCCCGGTTGAAGCGCCCACTTTGCGACCTAGCTGGGTTTCCAGCCAGTGGGCGGTGGCGACGCTGGCGGCATCTGGCACCCGCAGCATTTCGTCGACCACATCGGGAATAAACGACGGCTCGACGCGCGGGCGGCCAATCCCTTCGATTTTGCTGCCCACCGGGCTGCGCAGGTCCGGATTGCGTTGCTGCCAGTAGTCGAGGAAGACTGAGTTTTCCGGATCGACCACCATCAGGCGGGTATCGTAGCCCTGGCAGCGGATATAGCGGCCAATGGTCGCAGATGTCCCACCCGTTCCGGCACTCATTACAATATGCGTCGGTTCGGGGTGCGGCTCGTTTTGCATCTGGCGGAAGATACTGTCGGCAATATTGTTATTGCCACGCCAGTCGGTAGCCCGTTCGGCGAAGGTGAACTGGTCCATATAGTGGCCGTTCAGCTCGCGGGCCAGCATCTCTGAGGCGGCATAGATTCCGCAGGCGCTCTCTACAAAGTGGCAGCGCCCGCCGTAGAATTCAATCTGTTCAATTTTGCGTTTTGCGGTACAGGACGGCATCACGGCGATAAACGGCAGGCCGAGCAGGCGGGCAAAGTAGGCTTCGGACACCGCGGTAGAGCCGGATGACGATTCAATGATGGTGGTGCCTTCATTGATCCAGCCGTTACATAAGCCATACAGGAACAGAGAGCGCGCCAGGCGGTGCTTTAGGCTGCCAGTAGGGTGGGTACTTTCGTCTTTCAGATACAGCTGAATGCCAGCAAAGCCGGGCAGAGTCAGGCGAATAAGGTGCGTGTCGGCCGAGCGCTGATAATCGGCGTTAATTTCACTGATGGCGTGTTTAACCCAGGTACTCTTCATTCCAGTCTTCCGTTTGTCATTTTGTGCCCAGCATAGCGAAAAACACAGAAAAAATTGTTGCTATCTGACCTTTAAAATACAATATCAGGAGAAAAATTTTCTCTGTGGGGGTGGGTATGCTAGATAAAATTGACCGTAAGCTGCTGTCCTTGTTGCAAAGAGACTGCACCCTCTCTTTGCAGGCGCTGGCGGATGCCGTTAATCTGACCACCACGCCCTGCTGGAAACGTCTTAAACGCCTCGAAGATGAAGGCATTCTGCTGGCGCGCGTGGCTCTGCTGGATCCCGAAAAACTGGGGCTTGGATTGACCGCGTTTGTTCTGATAAAAACGCAACATCACAGCAGCGACTGGTATTGCAGGTTCGTTACCGTGGTATCGGATATGCCGGAGGTGCTGGGCTTCTGGCGAATGGCGGGCGAATACGACTACCTGATGCGGGTTCAGGTGGCGGACATGAAACGCTATGATGACTTCTACAAACGGCTGGTGAACAGCGTGCCAGGTCTGTCGAATGTCACCTCCAGCTTCGCGATGGAACAGATAAAATACACCACCGCATTACCCATTGAATAACGTCCCGGCCTTGCCGGAATACGACCCTCAGGAACAGACCGCGTGCGATTATTTGCTCAGTTAAGCTGGTACTTTCGTCGGGAGTGGCAACGCTACCTCGGCGCAGTGGCCCTGCTTATTATCATTGCCATTTTGCAGCTCATTCCGCCAAAAGTGGTGGGCTACGTCGTGGATGACGTGACCGAACAGTATTACAACACCGCACGGGTGATGATGTGGATTGGCACGCTGGTGTTGACGGCAGTCGTCGTCTATCTGCTGCGCTACGTCTGGCGCGTGCTGCTGTTTGGTGCGTCCTATCAGCTTGCGGTAGAGCTGCGGGAAGATTTTTATCGTCAGCTTAGCCGCCAGCATCCGGAATTTTACCTGCGCCACCGCACCGGCGATCTGATTGCCCGCGCCACCAATGACGTCGATCGGGTGGTGTTTGCCGCCGGGGAAGGGGTGCTGACGCTGGTCGATTCGCTGGTGATGGGCTGCGCGGTGCTGATTGTGATGTCCACCCAAATCAGCTGGCAGCTGACGCTGCTGGCGCTGTTGCCGATGCCGCTGATGGCGCTGGCGATCAAACGCTACGGCGATCAGCTGCACCAGCGCTTCAAGCTGGCGCAGGCGGCGTTTTCATCCCTGAACGATCGGACCCAGGAAAGCCTGACCAGCATTCGGATGATCAAAGCGTTCGGCCTGGAAGATCGCCAGTCGGCACTGTTTGCCGCCGATGCTGCGGATACGGGGGCTAAAAACCTGCGGGTTGCCCGCATTGACGCCCGATTTGATCCCACTATTTATATTGCTATCGGCACCGCCAACCTGCTGGCGATTGGCGGTGGCAGCTGGATGGTGATTAACGGCACCCTGACGCTCGGGCAACTGACCAGCTTTGCCATGTATCTGGGGCTGATGATCTGGCCGATGCTGGCCCTGGCCTGGATGTTTAATATCGTCGAGCGCGGGAGCGCCGCTTACAGCCGCATTCGCGCCATGCTCGCCGAAGCACCGGTGGTGAATGATGGCAGCGAACCGGTACCAGAAGGGCGCGGCGAGCTGAGCGTGGCGGTGCGAGCATTTGCGTATCCGCACACGGAAAAAAATACGCTTGAGAACGTCCATTTCACCCTGCAGCCGGGGCAAATGTTGGGCATCTGCGGCCCGACGGGCGCGGGGAAAAGCACCGTGCTTTCACTGATCCAGCGCCACTTTGATATCGACCAGGGCGAGATCCGCTTCCACGATATCCCCCTCACGCAATTGCAGCTGGACAGCTGGCGCAGTCGTCTGGCGGTGGTCAGCCAGACGCCGTTCCTGTTCTCGGATTCCGTTGCCAGCAACATTGCGCTGGGCTGTCCGCAGGCGACCCGGGAAGAGATTGAGCACGTGGCCCGACTCGCCAGCGTGCATGAAGATATCCTGCGTCTGCCACAGGGCTATGAAACCGAGGTCGGCGAACGCGGCGTGATGCTCTCCGGCGGGCAGAAGCAGCGTATTTCCATCGCCCGCGCCCTGCTGCTGAATGCCGAAATCCTGCTGCTCGATGATGCCCTCTCCGCCGTGGACGGACGTACCGAACACCAGATCCTGCACAATTTGCGGCAGTGGGGAGAAGGGCGCACGGTGATTATCAGTGCGCATCGGCTGTCGGCCCTGACCGAAGCTAATGAAATTCTGGTGATGCAGCACGGGCACATCGCCCAACGCGGCGAGCATGAACAGTTGGCGGAACAGCCAGGATGGTATCGCGATATGTATCGTTATCAACAACTGGAAGCGGCACTGGATGACGCACCGGAAATCAACGAGGAGGCCGCCGATGCGTAGTTTTTCCCAGCTGTGGCCGACCCTCAAGCGCCTGCTGGCCTATGGTTCGCCATGGCGCAAACCGCTGTCGCTGGCGGTGGTGCTGCTGTGGATAGCCGCGATTGCCGAAGTGAGCGGGCCGCTACTGATCAGCTACTTCATCGACAATATGGTGGCAAAAAGCTATCTGCCGCTGGGGCTTGTTACCGGGCTGGCGGTCGCCTATGTCGGCTTACAATTCCTGGCCGCCGGGCTGCATTACGTCCAGTCGCTGCTGTTTAACCAGGCCGCCGTCGGAGTCGTTCAGCAGTTGCGAACCGACGTTTTCGATGCTGCACTCCGCCAGCCACTGAGTGAATTTGACACCCAGCCCGTCGGGCAAATTATCTCCCGTGTCACGAATGATACGGAAGTGATCCGCGATCTGTATGTCACGGTGGTGGCAACGGTGCTGCGCAGTGCGGCGCTGGTGGGGGCTATGCTGGTGGCGATGTTCAGCCTTGAGTGGCGGATGGCGCTGATCGCGATGGCGATCTTCCCCGCGGTCATCATCGTGATGATCATCTATCAGCGCTACAGCACGCCGATCGTCCGGCGCATGCGCGCCTATCTGGCCGACATCAACGATGGCTTTAATGAAGTCATCAACGGCATGAGCGTCATTCAGCAGTTTCGCCAGCAGACGCGGTTTGGCGAGCGGATGGGCGAGGCCAGCCGCTCGCACTATATGGCCCGGATGCAGACGCTTCGGCTCGACGGTTTTCTGCTGCGCCCGCTGTTAAGCCTGTTCTCGGCGCTGGTGCTGTGCGGGTTACTGATGCAGTTTAGTTTCGCAGCCGGCGGGACGATTGAGGTGGGAGTGCTGTATGCGTTCATTAGCTATCTGGGACGCCTTAATGAACCGCTGATCGAGTTGACTACCCAGCAGTCGATGCTGCAGCAGGCAGTGGTAGCCGGTGAGCGCGTGTTTGAGCTGATGGACCGGCCGCGTCAGTCTTACGGCAACGACACTCGGGAGCTGCAAAGCGGCACCCTCGAATTCGAGAATGTCTCCTTTGCCTATCGTGAGGATCGGCTGGTGCTGGAGGATATCAACCTGACGGTGCCGTCGCGCAGTTTTGTCGCGCTGGTCGGGCATACCGGCAGCGGGAAAAGTACCCTTGCGAGCCTGCTGATGGGGTATTACCCGCTGACAAAAGGCGAAATTCGTCTGGATGGTCGCCCGCTTGAGACTCTGAGCCACGCCACGCTGCGTAAAGGGGTGGCGATGGTACAGCAGGATCCGGTAGTGCTGGCTGATACGTTCTTTGCCAACATCACGCTGGGCCGCCCGTTCACTGAGGCACAGGTGTGGGATGTGCTGGAAAAAGTCCAACTGGCGGAGCTGGCGCGCGGCCTGCACGATGGCATTCACACCCGGCTGGGCGAGCAGGGTAACAACCTGTCGGTCGGGCAAAAACAGCTTCTGGCGCTGGCTCGCGTCCTGATTGAGACCCCGCAGGTGCTGATCCTCGACGAAGCGACGGCAAGCATCGACTCCGGTACGGAACAGGCTATTCAGCAGGCGTTGGCGGCGGTACGCGAGCACACCACGCTGGTGGTGATTGCCCATCGGCTGTCGACGATTGTGGAGGCAGATACCATTCTGGTGCTTCATCGCGGACAAGCGGTTGAACGCGGTACCCACAAGCAACTGCTTGAGGCTAAAGGGCGTTACTGGCAGATGTACCAACTGCAGCTGGCCGGTGAAGAGCTGGCCGCCAGCGTACGCGAGGAGTCGCTCAGCGCCTGATGCACTAAAAACAGGCAACGCATCGGCCGCTGAAACGGTTGGTGCAGAAATGAAACGCATCATGCACTGTCATGGTGCGTTTTTTTTCGCCCGTTATCCGCCACCCCTCGTATTCCCTCTCTTTTCACTTTTGGCACAGCGCTTGCAATACCTGATCTGTTCGCTAGCCAAAACCGAATTCTGACTGGAGGGGATATATGAAGCTGGTTACCGTGGTAATCAAACCATTCAAACTTGAAGACGTGCGTGAAGCGCTGTCTTCCATGGGCATTCAGGGTCTGACCGTCACCGAAGTGAAAGGCTTTGGTCGGCAGAAGGGTCATGCGGAGCTGTATCGTGGTGCCGAATACAGCGTCAACTTCCTGCCAAAAGTGAAGATTGACGTGGCGATTGCCGACGATCAGCTGGATGAAGTCATCGACGTGATTAGTAAAGCAGCCTACACCGGCAAAATTGGCGACGGCAAAATTTTCGTTGCTGAGCTGCAACGCGTTATTCGCATTCGTACGGGTGAAGCCGACGAAGCGGCACTGTAAAAAACCTGGCACACAGTGATAGGGATCGAAAAAATGAACACAACAACATTTAAAGCAGGTCTGGGGTCTCTGGCACTGCTGCCTGGACTGGCAATGGCTGCCCCTGCGGTGGCGGACAAAGCCGACAACGCCTTTATGATGATCTGCACCGCGCTGGTGCTGTTCATGACCATTCCGGGGATTGCGCTGTTTTACGGCGGCCTGATCCGCGGTAAAAACGTACTTTCAATGCTCACTCAGGTCACCGTGACCTTTGCGCTGGTCTGTGTGCTGTGGGTGGTTTACGGCTACTCGCTGGCCTTCGGCGAAGGCAACGCCTTCTTCGGCAGCTTTAACTGGGCGATGCTGAAAAATATCGAACTGACTGCGGTGATGGGCAGCTTCTATCAGTACATTCACGTGGCGTTCCAGGGCTCCTTCGCCTGTATCACCGTCGGGCTGATTGTTGGCGCGCTGGCGGAACGTATTCGCTTCTCTGCGGTGCTGATCTTCGTGGTGGTCTGGCTGACCCTCTCCTATGTGCCGATTGCGCATATGGTCTGGGGTGGCGGTCTGCTGGCCTCGCACGGTGCGATGGACTTTGCAGGCGGTACCGTGGTTCACATCAACGCCGCCGTCGCGGGTCTGGTGGGTGCTTACCTGATTGGCAAACGCGTCGGTTTTGGCAAAGAAGCGTTCAAACCGCACAATTTGCCGATGGTCTTTACCGGCACCGCGATCCTCTACTTCGGCTGGTTTGGCTTTAACGCCGGTTCTGCTGGTGCGGCTAGCGAAATCGCTGCGCTGGCGTTCGTGAATACCGTCGTGGCGACCGCAGGCGCCATCCTCGCCTGGATCTTTGGCGAATGGACCGTGCGCGGTAAACCTTCGCTGCTGGGTGCGTGTTCTGGCGCGATTGCCGGTCTGGTCGGTATCACCCCAGCCTGCGGTTACGTGGGTGTTGGCGGCGCGCTGATCATTGGTCTGGTGGCGGGTCTGGCGGGTCTGTGGGGCGTAACCGCACTGAAACGTTTACTGCGCGTCGACGACCCTTGTGATGTGTTTGGTGTGCACGGCGTGTGCGGCATCATCGGCTGCATCATGACCGGTATCTTCGCTGCAACGTCGCTTGGCGGTGTAGGGTATGCAGAAGGCGTCAGCATGGGTCATCAGGTGCTGGTCCAGTTGGAAAGTATCGCTATCACTGTCGTCTGGTCAGGTGTGGTCGCCTTTATCGGATACAAACTGGCGGACATGACGGTTGGTCTGCGCGTTCCGGAAGAGCAGGAGCGTGAAGGTCTGGACGTCAACAGTCACGGCGAGAATGCGTATAACGCTTAAGTAAAAGCAAACGGCAACCTCCAGGTTGCCGTTTTAGTTCTTGCACCCTCTCCGGTGGGAGAGGGGCGGGGTGATGGCATCAGGCCGCACACTTTTAACCCCGGTTGCGCATTACCCCTTCCTGCACCGTCGACGCCACCAGCACACCCTCCTGGCTATAGAACTCACCGCGAACAAATCCACGGGCGCTCGATGCCGACGTACTCTCCACGCTGTACAGCAGCCAGTCGTTCATGTTGAACGGACGATGGAACCACATGGAATGATCGATAGTGGCAACTTGCATACCTTTCTCGAGGAAACCCACCCCGTGCGGCTGCAGGGCAACCGGCAAGAAGTTAAAGTCCGAGGCATAGCCCAGCAAATACTGATGCACCCGGAAATCTTCCGGAACCGTACCGTTCGCGCGGATCCACACCTGGCGCGCGGGCTCTGCCGTATGGCCTTTCATCGGGTTATGGAATTCGACCGGGCGGATCTCCAGCGGTTTATCGCAGAGAAACTTCTCTTTAAGCTGCGGGGGCAGCAGGTGTGACAGCGCACGGGCAATGTCGGTTTCTGAGCGCAGGTCGTCCGGGGCAGGCGCAGGCGGCATGCTTTTCTGATGCTCATATCCCGGCTCTGGCGCCTGGAAAGAGGCCGTCATGTAGAAAATAGGTTTGCCGTTCTGGATCGCGGCAACGCGACGGGCGCTGAAGCTGTTGCCATCGCGCAGGACTTCGACGTCATACACGATCGGTTTTTGGCTGTCGCCCGGGCGCAAGAAGTAGCTGTGAAACGAATGCACCAGACGGTCTTCTGGCACCGTCTCTTTGGCGGCATAAAGCGCCTGGCCCACAACCTGGCCGCCAAAAACCTGGCGCAACCCCAGATCTTCGCTTTGTCCCCGAAAGAGACCTTCTTCAATTTTTTCCAGGTTTAATAATGTCAGCAGATTGCCTAGTGCTTGACTCATAGTCGTCCTCAATGAATACGCCGTGGCGAAAGATAGGCAGAGTATAACGCAGAAATGCAAGTGGTCCGATGGGTGCAATAATCTGAATAACGGGGTACTTTCAGGCATAAATAATTGATATGTGCCAGGCTTACTGACGTTATCTTATGTTAGCCACTCGTCTGGCGGGATCGATCCCGCTGGTGCATTGATGATAAGGAGAACTCAATGAAACTCGTGCACATGTTAAGTGGTTTAGCGGTAGCGGTTGCTCTTGCTGCCTGTGCGGATAAAAGTGCAGACATTCAGACGCCAGCGCCAAACCCTAACACTTCTGCCGCGGCGACGGCGCCCGTTATTCAGCAGCCAAATGTTTCAGGTACGATCTGGATCCGACAGAAAGTGGCGCTGCCGCCGGATGCGGTATTAACCGTGACCTTATCTGACGCTTCGCTGGCGGATTCCCCGTCCAAAGTACTGGCGCAGCGCGCGACGCGTACTGAAGGTAAGCAAGCCCCGTTCAAATTTGAACTGCCGTTTAACCCGGCGGATGTCCAGCCTAACGCGCGCATCCTGCTGAGTGCGGCGATCAGCGTAAACGATAAGGTGGTGCTGATGACCGATATCGTGAAGCCGGTCATTAATCAGGGCGGCACGAAAACCGATCTGGTGCTGGTACCTGTCCAGCAGACTGAGCTCCCGCTTCAGCCATCTGGCGGGGCCGTTAATACGGTTCCTTCGACATCACCGACCCAGGTTAGTCCTTCTTCAGCAACACCTGCCCCGACTCAGCTTTAATGCGTACGCCCCTCTTCGTGGGGGGCGCTTTAATAGCGCCAGCGATAGCGAAGCAAATCAATCTGTCCACTCCCTGAAACCTGCACACCTTCAGCCAGCAGCGCCTGGCGCTGGCGCTGGAGATCCGGGCCGGTTAATGAAATAGTGCCACTTCGATTGACGACGCGATGCCAGGGCAGGGTACTGCCTTCCGGCAGGCGTTTCAGTACGCCCCCGACCTGCCGTGCCGCGCGTGGGGAACCGGCCAGACGCGCGACTTCGCCGTAGGTGGTGACCGTGCCTTCGGGAATTGAGGCGACTATCTGCCAGACTCGCTGAGGAAAAGTGTCGTGCTGGTCCATTGTTTACTCCTGTGTGGAGCGAGAAGAATAAGGATTACCCGACAAAATGGGAAGGAAGCGTGCAGTCCGTGTACGTATTGGGCAATAAACCATCACCTGGACGCGGTTAACTTGCAATTGCTATCCCGTACAGTGATAATGCGCCAGCGCGTTGGTTAACAACGCTCTCAATGGGGGCTCTGTTGGTTCTCCCGCAACGCTACTCTGTTTACCAGGTCAGATCCGGAAGGAAGCAGCCAAGGCAGACGACGTGTGTGCCGGGATGTAGCTGGCAGGGCCCCCACCCATTTCTGGGTATCAAACATTCAGGCATAGCCAACGCCGTTCGTGCAAACGTGTCCCTCTCAAGTGCAACAAGCCCGTTAAAAGCAGGGTTATTAACTATTTTTTATGCCCGCCTTTTTATTTTCGCGATTGTCATCATACTGAAATATCACTGTCATTATTTTGTCATAAATGTTGTGCAGTGTAAGTGTGACATTTTTATTATGTATAAGCAGAGAATATATATCTGGATAAGAATGTTAACTTCGTGTATTAAATTAAGAAATTATTGCCAGGGATGTAAAAAACATGACGACTGCGGTACTGAACGTAAAGATTGACGAGGCGTTAAAAGAGAGACTTCGTCATTATGCTGAAGTAAACAATGAGAATTTAAGCGTTACCACAGAGAAACTGCTGTTACTGGCATTCGCGGCAACAGAAGAGGCGGGAGTAACGGAAGAAGATATCGACAATCAGCACACGGAAGAAGAAAACTTAACTCCATTTACTCCTAAAGAAATCAAAGCATTACGCAAACTTCTTAAGAAGAGAAAATGAAACAACATCAGCAAACAACCGCCAGCGATTACTCAGAAGCCTGCCTGCTTCTGCGCTCTGGCTATGTCAAACATGTTCGCCTCGGCTGGGATGTTGGCAGTGATGAGTTCTTTCGAATTGCGTCTGACTGGTGTGATACCGGCGCGAAAATAAAGAAAGAAGGCGATAATTTTGTTATTTCGCTCAAAGGCTTTCCTATTCCTGCTCAGCACTGATCGTCCGCCGCTGAAAATGTCTGACTGTAATTATTACAGTCAGACGTTTTTAACTAATCACTCCCGTCATTTGTGCAATTGCTCACTCTTTCTTGTAATAAATACCAGCGTTGCAGCCCCCTTTATTATTTGAAGGGGTTAAACCAGCGTCCGCTTCAACGATTGCCCACTTTTACTGATGCCCAGCCACAGCGGTTTCAGTCGCAGTAGCGCGTTCTCCAGTTCGGCAGGTTCGAGTGAAAAAGGCATCCGCAGATAGCGATCAAATGCCCCGGACAGCCCAAATCGCGTACCGGTTCCCAGATGAATGCCGGCAACGTCTGCGCGTGCGGCGAGCTGAGTAGCCAGCATATCCGGCAGTTCAATCCAGAATGAAAGTCCCCCCTCCGGCATCTGAAAACGCCAGTCCGGGAAATGTTCCCGCAGCAGGGCCGCACAGCCATCGCGCCGCTCACGCAGCATCTGCCGTCGAGCGGGTAAAAATGTGTCGCTGTTGTCGAACAGCCACAGTGTTGCCAGTTGCTCCAGCAGCGGAGAGCCCAGATCGAGCGTATCGCGGGTTTGTGCAAGGGTAGCAATCGTGCGCGCCGGGGCGCGAACCCAGCCCAGCCGGAGCCCTCCCCAGAAACTTTTCCCCGCCGAACCCAGGGTGATGACATTGCCGTTCGGGCAGAAGGCTGCCAGAGGCGGCGGTGGCGGTGCATCGAACCACAGATCAACCATGGTTTCATCCACCACCAGCGTGGTGCGCGACCGGGCGGCAACCGCCGTAATGGCCTGACGCGTGCTCACATCCATGCAGCGCCCGGTGGGGTTATGGAAATCGGGCATCAGGTACGCCAGGCGCGGCGCGGTCTGGGCGAGGGTGGCGGCAAATCCGTCGCTATCCCAGCCGGTTGGCGGTAGCGATACGCCGACCGGTCGGCAGGATGCCCCCTGAATGGCGGCGATGGCCAGCGGATAGGTAGGGTGATCCACCACGACCCGATCGCCAGGGCCGGTAAGCATGCGCAGCACTAATGCCAGCCCGCTGACGGCACCATTAACGACCATCACTTCCTCTGCCCGGGTGGGTAACCCGCGCGCCGTATAGCGTGCCGCAATGGCGTCACGCAGGGCGGGAAGCCCCAGCTGATCGTAACCGGTTTGCGTCAGATGCTGCGTAATGGCGGTCAGCGAGTGGGTATAAGCCTGATGGATCTCCGGCCCGGCTCCCAGCGCGGCGGTGGAAAGATCCAGCGCCGCGCTGGCGTTAGAGAGGGTAGGTAGCGTCCGGCTGTCGGGCAGGATCACCCGCGATCCACTCCCATGTCGGCTTTCGAGATAGCCATCATCCCGCAGGTGCGCGAGGGCGCTGCTGATGGTGGTGCGGCTGACGTCCAGGGTTAAGGCCAGTTCCCGCTCCCCGGGCAGGCGCGTATCCAGCGCCAGTCGCCCGTCAAGGATCAACAGGCGCAGCGCATCAGCCAGCTGTCGCCAGAGTGGGATACGGGAGGGGCTCTGCTGCCAGCGGCCCAGCAGGCGGGCTAACGACTGGCTTCCAAATCGACGTGATGACATATGCAGTCCACTTTTTGAAAACTGGACATTAATCATAGTGCCATTTCAGGTAATGATGAAAGCAGAGATCATCCGGGAGAGAAACACCATGTCACGTCGATTACTGCAGCTTTATATCGGACTGAGCCTGTATGGCCTGTCTACGGCGATGTTTATTCGCGCGGATCTGGGCGCCGATCCGTGGAACGTATTCCATCTGGGGGTGGCGAAGCTGCTGGCGATGGATATCGGTACGATCATGATCCTGACCGGTGCGCTGGTGCTGCTGTTCTGGATCCCGCTGCGACAGCGTCCGGGCCTGGGCACCATCAGTAACGTGATTGTCATCGGGCTTGCCGCCGATGCGTTCCTGTCCCTGATACCCACGCTTGATTCATTGCTGGCGCGCAGCGTGCTGCTGGCGGCGGCAGTGATTGTTAACGCGCTGGCGACCGGCATGTATATCGGTGCCGGTTTTGGTGCCGGGCCGCGCGACGGTCTGATGACCGGCATCAACGCCCGTACCGGCTGGTCGGTGCGCAGCGTGCGCACCGCAATTGAAATCTCCGTGTTGCTGATTGGCTGGGCGCTGGGCGGAACGTTTGGCGTCGGAACCGTGCTCTATGCGTTAAGCATTGGCCCGCTGATCCAGATCTGCCTGCCGTGGTTTCGTCAGCGGCCGAAGGTGATCATCACCCCAGAACCGGAACGCGTTGTCTGAATTTGCGAAGCGCTCACAAGCTTTGTGCGCGGGGGTGTGACACAATAGTCGCCCCTGTTTTCGCAACGCAGATCTCATGAAAGCCATCACCCTTTACGATGTCGCCCGCCTGGCGGGCGTTTCTTATCAGACCGTTTCACGCGTCATTAACGATGCGACGCATGTCTCCGCCCGTACGCGGGAAAAAGTGCAGCAGGCGATGGCTGAACTGCACTATGTCCCCAATCGCGGAGCCCAGCAGCTGGCAGGCAAACGCACCCGCACACTGGGGCTCATCACCACCGATCTGGCCCTGCATGCGCCGTCGCAAATTGCCTCGGCGGTCAAATCCCGTGCGGGGGAACGCGGCGCGAGCGTGCTGATCTCAATGGTCGAAAACCCCGAGCAGTGCCTGGCGGCGGTGCAGGAGCTACTGGCCCAGCGGGTCGAGGGTTTACTGGTTAACGTCCCGCTGGAAGATGAACAGGCAAAACATCTTCAGGCGCAGGCTGGCCGGGTCCCGGTGTTATTTCTCGATGTCTCACCCACCGCCCGGGTGCATAGCCTGGTGTTTGATGCGCAGCAGGGGGCTACGCTTGGGGCGCAGCATCTGCTGGAGCTAGGCCACCAGCAGATTGCGCTGCTGGGCGGTCCGCAAAGTTCTGTCTCCGCACGGGCGCGGCTTGCGGGCTGGTTGTTGGTGCTGAGTGCAGCGGGGATTGAACCTTGCGCCGTCGCGCAGGGCGACTGGAGTGCCGCCTCGGGGTATGAAAAAGGCCATCAGCTACTGGCGGCGGCCAGCCTCCCACAAGCCATTCTGGTGGCAAACGATCAGATGGCGCTTGGCGTAATGCGCGCCTGCGCAGAGAAAGGCGTTGCCGTTCCCGGGCAACTGTCGGTAGTCGGATTTGACGATACCACCGACAGCGCGTGGTTTACACCGCCGCTGACCACTGTCCGTCAGGCGTTCCGCGAGGCCGGGCTGCGCAGCGTCGAGTGGCTACTGGCGCAGGAAACGCCCACCGAGCCTGCGCAGATGCTGATCCCGGTCGCGCTGGTGGAACGTCATTCCACCGCTCGCCACGGTGTGCCGCAGGGGAGTGAGGATCTGGCCCGGCAGCTAAAATCCCTGGCGATCCTCGCCGAGCAACTGGCACGCCGCTAATGCTTTTGTGATCATTATCGCTTTGGCGCATGATCCCGCTTTACCCTGTCTTCCTGACAGGGCATTGTAGTGAAAATTGTGAGCGCTTCGCAAAGAGGTAATTATGTCCCATCCTGCCCCGCTGACTCTCAGCACACTGATCGCCCGCCGTGACTGGGAAAATCCCGGCGTCACCCAATGGAATCGACTCGCCGCGCATGCGCCGCTGAACAGCTGGCGCGAAGAGGTTGCTGCGCGAGAAGAGGGCCAGACGCGCTCTACCCGCTCGCTGAATGGCACCTGGCAGTTCAGCTTTTTCAGCGCCCCGGAGGAGGTTCCCGACGGCTGGACAACGGAGGATTGCACTGATTCCGTCCCAATGCCGGTTCCTTCTAACTGGCAGATGCAGGGCTTTGATACCCCAATCTACACCAACGTTACCTATCCGATAGCCGTTACGCCCCCGTTTGTTCCGGCTGAGAATCCGACCGGTTGTTACTCGCTCACATTCGACATGGAAGCCAGCTGGCTGGAAAGCGGACAGACGCGACTGGTATTTGAAGGAGTTAACTCGGCATTTTATCTCTGGTGCAACGGCCAGTGGGTGGGCTATTCCCAGGACAGCCGCCTGCCTGCAGAGTTTGACGTTACAGCTTTCCTGCGCGCGGGCAGCAACCGGCTGGCGGTGATGGTGCTGCGCTGGTGCGATGGCAGCTATCTTGAGGACCAGGACATGTGGCGGATGAGCGGGATTTTCCGCGACGTCACCCTGTTGCACAAGCCGGACACGCACATTGCCGATTACCACGTGGTCACGGAACTGAATGCCGACTACGACCGCGCCCGGCTCCAGCTGGGGCTGACCCTGGGTGGGACAGATTATGCCGATTGTGAGGTCGATTTTACGCTCTGGCGTGCCGGAGCGCGCATTGCCAGTGCCACCGGGCATCCCGGATCGGCGGTGGTCGATGAGCGCGGTCACTGGCAGGAGCGCGTCAATGTTTCGATGCCAGTGGCTGAACCGGCCCTGTGGAGTGCTGAAACGCCGCACCTCTATCGCTTAACCATTACGCTGCGCGACGGACAGGGCCAGGTGCTGGACGTTGAAGCTTGCGACGTGGGTTTCCGCCGGGTCGAAATCAGCAACGGCCTGCTGAAGCTCAACGGCAAGCCACTGCTGATCCGCGGGGTTAACCGTCACGAGCATCATCCTGAGAACGGGCAGGTGATGGACGAAGCCACCATGCGCCGCGACATCGAGCTGATGAAGCAGCACAACTTTAACGCCGTGCGCTGCTCGCATTATCCGAATCACCCGCTCTGGTACCGTCTCTGTGACCGCTACGGGCTGTATGTGGTGGATGAGGCCAATATCGAAACGCACGGCATGGTGCCGATGAGCCGCCTGGCGGACGATCCGCTCTGGCTGCCGGCGATGAGCGAGCGCGTGACCCGCATGGTGCAGCGCGATCGCAACCATCCGTCGATCATCATCTGGTCGCTGGGGAATGAATCGGGTCACGGCGCCAACCACGACGCGCTGTACCGCTGGGTGAAGACCACCGATCCGACGCGCCCGGTGCAGTACGAGGGCGGCGGCGCCAACACCGCCGCGACCGATATTGTCTGTCCGATGTATGCCCGCGTCGATCAGGACCAGCCTTTCCCGGCGGTGCCGAAATGGTCGATAAAAAAATGGATCGGCATGCCGGATGAAACACGTCCGCTGATCCTTTGCGAGTATGCCCACGCGATGGGCAACAGTTTTGGTGGCTTTGCCAAATACTGGCAGGCCTTCCGTAAACATCCCCGCCTGCAGGGCGGGTTCGTCTGGGACTGGGTCGACCAGGCGCTGACGAAGCACGATGAACAGGGCAATCCGTTCTGGGCTTACGGCGGTGATTTTGGCGATACGCCTAATGACCGACAGTTTTGTCTGAACGGGCTGGTCTTCCCGGATCGTACGCCGCATCCGGCCCTGTTTGAGGCCCAGCGCGCGCAGCAATTTTTCACCTTTACGCTGCAAAGCCACTCGCCGCTGGTGGTTGAAGTGCACAGCGATTATCTGTTCCGCCCGACGGACAACGAGCAGCTGCGCTGGTCTGTGGTCCGTGAAGGAGACGTGCTGGCAACGGGCGAGGTGGCACTCGCTATCGCGCCAAAGGGTACGCAGCGGCTGGAACTCACTTTGCCGCAGTGGGATATCACGCCGGGCGAAGTGTGGCTGAATGTAGAGGTTTACCAACCCGCAGCCACGCCGTGGTCGGCAGAAAACCACCTGTGCGCCTGGGATCAGTGGTCGCTGCCTGCACCATTAACGATTGTCCCGCCACTGAGCGCGGGAGAAGCGCCGCAGTTGACGGAGGAGAGCGATGGGTTGGTGGTCATCCATCAGCAGCAGCGCTGGGAGTTTAGCCGCACCAGCGGAAACCTGGCGCAGTGGTGGCGAGCGGGCGAGGCGACGCTGCTGTCGCCGCTGAGCGATAACTTTACCCGCGCGCCTCTGGATAATGATATTGGCGTCAGCGAAGCCACGCGCATCGATCCTAATGCCTGGGTGGAGCGCTGGAAGGCGGCGGGGATGTACAACCTGACGCCGCGTCTGCTGCAGTGTGACGGCGAACAGCTCACGCAGGCGGTGACGATTGTTACTCTGCATGCCTGGGAGCACGAGGGCCAGGTGCTGTTCCTGAGCCGTAAGTGCTGGCGTATTGATAGCCACGGTGTGCTGCACGGCGATGTCGAGGTGCAGGTGGCTGGCGATATGCCTGAGCCCGCGCGCATCGGGTTGAGCTGCCAGCTGGCGCACGCGCCGCAAACGGTAAGCTGGTGCGGGCTGGGGCCGCTGGAGAACTATCCTGACCGCAAGCTGGCCGCCCGACAGGGGCGCTGGGAACTGCCGCTGGCAGAATTGCATACGCCGTATATTTTCCCGACGGAAAATGGCCTGCGCTGCGATACCCATCTCCTGGATATCGGGCAGCATCAGCTGCGCGGTGATTTCCACTTCGGCGTGAGCCGCTACAGCCAGGCCCAGCTGCGCGAGACATCTCACCATCATCTGCTGCGCGAAGAGCCCGGCTGCTGGCTGAACGTGGATGCGTTCCATATGGGCGTCGGTGGCGATGACTCATGGAGCCCCAGCGTGTCGCCGGAATTCATCCTGCAGAATAAGACCCTGCATTACACCTTTAGCTGGCAGCAGAACTAAACTTAATCGGCTGATGCGGCTGCACCATGCAGCCGCACACTCACTTCGGAGGTTTATCTGATGAAGTATGTCGATGGTTTTGTGGTGGCCGTTCCCGCACAGAACAAGGAGGCTTATCGCGAGATGGCCGCGAAAGCCGCGCCGCTGTTTAAAGAGTTCGGCGCGCTGCGCATTGTTGAATGTTGGGCGGATGATGTGCCCGACGGCAAATTAACTGACTTTCGTATGGCTGTTAAAGCAGAAGAGGGCGAAGAGGTGGTTTTCAGCTGGATTGAGTATCCGTCGAAAGCGGTTCGCGATGAGGCGAATCAGAAGATGATGAACGATCCCAGAATGAAAGCCTTCGGTGAATCGATGCCGTTTGATGGCAAACGGATGATCTACGGCGGCTTCTCCCCTCTGCTTGATGAGTAACCGTTATTCCCGGCGGCCTGATGGTCGCCGGATGCGTTATCCTTCCGGCTCGATGTTGTTTTCAGCCCACTGAATAAACGCCTCTTTCGGCAGGGCCTTACTGTACAACCAGCCCTGGCCGAACTGCACGCCGTGGCGGCGAAGCCACTCCAACTGACCTTCCGTTTCGACGCCTTCAGCCACCATCGCCAGGTTCAGCGATTTGGCCATCTCAATGATATGTGGGGTAACGTTTTTATGTTCCACGGCATCAACGAATGACTTATCAATCTTCAGGATATCAATGTCCAGATCCTGCAAATAGCTGAGGCTGGAATACCCGGTTCCAAAATCATCAATATAAATGGCGTGGCCCGCGCGTCTGAATCCGGCAATTGCCGGGGCGCTTACGCACGGATCGGCAAAACCTCGCTCGGTGAGTTCCAGTGCAATCTGTGACGGTGAGAGTTGCCAGTCATTAAGCAGACGGCTCAACTGCGGGGGCACGGCGCCGGAGAGCAAATCCGCCGGGGCAAGGTTAATCGAAATATGCTGGTCAGGATGCTGGCGCAGCCACGAGCCCATATCCTCAAACACTTTATCGATAATAAGCGCCGTCAGCTTAGGCGTCAGGCCCGTTTGCTCCGCCAGGGTGATGAAAACATCCGGCGACAGGTAACTGCCATCCGGCTGTCGCCAGCGGGCCAGCGCCTCGGCACCCACCATCCTGCCGCTGTTTAAGGCGACAATGGGCTGGAAATAGACCTCTAGTTCACGGGTATTGATGGCCTCCAGCAAAACCTGTCGTGGCGATTGTAGCCGCCGTAAGATACGCAGGACGAACCAGGCGAATACCAGACTGAACACTATCCCGACGGGCAGCCATAAGAGAAGCTGGTGGCGCCAGCTCTCTTGTAACGGTGTCATTGATGCCCATGACACAATGGTAAACCCCAGGTCTGGCACGTTACGAATACTGTAAATCTTGCCGTCATGCTGAAGATGACTGGCGTTGTCCCGCTGCAATTGATGAAAAATCTGCATATCCAGCGGGCTGCTGCTGGCAAAGATGACATTGTGGAGGGTGCCGACCAGTGCAACGTTAATCGGCCATGAGCCAAAGGGGATCACGTCAATCATCGAGGCCGGATCGATCATCACCAGATAATTCTGCTGACCAATCGCCGCCATGTAACGTTCGAGACCCAAATCGCTTTGCGCTGTCATCCAGGCCCGGTAGCCATCGGGCGTAGTGCGGATTGCGGGCGGTAACGAGGCTGCGTGACTCAATTGTTCAAGCGAGGAACAGAGCGGTTTCAGGTTGTTGATGTAAATCACTTCCTGAACGTAGCGCCATGAAATAGCGGTGCGACGCATCGCCATGGTGTGTTCCCGACTGCAGGGGATGCCTTTGAACGTCTGCATCTGGGCCAGCGCAGATTTCGCTTGGGCAAACACGCGATCGGTGCGGATCTGCACGCGCGATGAGTAGTTTTCCAGATCGGCAACGAACTTATCCTCTGCGTTACGGTGTGCCAGCCATACGCTAAGGGAGACAGGAATAAGGACTGCTGCAATCAGTACGCAGGTCACCAGGCTCACCAGTTGTCGGGTTGTCATGCTCCTGTATCCTTTTTAAAACGCCCGGAAGGGGGCGCGGAAGCTGATGACCATTACGCAAAAAAAACCTGCTAAGCATAGCCTTACTACACGGCACTAACATTGATTGTATTCACAGGCGAAACATCCTGCACGGATCCGGTTAGGGTTGTTTTTCATGCAGCGCTCAGATATGTTTATTGTTATGTTATAACAAAACAATCAATCCACGTTATTCAATGAGGCTAAACATGCAGGTTTTGAATTCTTTGCGCAGCGCCAAACAGCGTCACCCGGATTGCCAGATAGTAAAACGTAAGGGACGGCTGTACGTGATATGTAAATCCAATCCGCGCTTTAAGGCCGTACAGGGAAGGAAGAAGAGACGTTAAGCGGGTGGGGAAGGGTTCGTGCTTGCCGCTAACAGTGCCCCTGTTGGCAGCAAGCCGGTATTATCTGTTCAGCCTGCCGTGCGGGACAGGGTGAAGACATCGTAAAAAGAGAGCTCGCCTTTAGTGGCAACCATCTTCTGTAATTTCTCTTTTTCCTGCGCTGCCACGGACGGGGAATGCAAAATGTTGTCGATCAGCTGACCCGGGACAAAACGCGTGTTGTACCATTCGCCGTTGTAGCAAACGCGAAAATCGAGCACATCAATATCTTCGTAGCGATAACGTGGATTAACGTCGAAAAAGAAGAAGACGTTAAAGACCACAAACAGCACGACCAGCAGCCAGACGGAATCGACTAACGTTTCCGATAACAGCATTACCGCTAACGTGGCCAGCAGGGCCGCATACATGGCCAAAAACAGACCGGGGTGTTTGCGAATAAAGCTGATGCTGAAGCGCGGTTTGTTGTCGCGCTTTTCGCGAGCGTTGAGGTCATTGATGGTTTCGGTAAGCAGGCGTTGTATCTCGGTCATCTTCTGCCTTTCTGGATTGAACGAATAAACACGGGGGATCCGTGCATTTTAAGTGACCATTTTGTTTGAAGAAAGTAACAGTTACGCTAAGAAAAGTCATAACAGTTGCCGGGATAGGGTGAAAATCCGAAGTGGACTGTCTGTAGCGTAAGCGCTGTTTCCCCTGGGGCGATAACGTTCGCCCACCCGGGTGAGAACCTGCCAGCCAATCAGCGTAGGTAGCAGTAAAGAACATGAGAATAAAAGCGGTGAAGTTAGCCTGGCTGCCGTTGACGCCTGGCTTACAGAATCAACGTATAAATTTCCACACTGCTGTTGGGATTTTATCGTACAGCTTATTCATTGTAAGTTCGGCCAGACGATGATCGGCTGCTGAATAAAAGACCGCAAGCTCATTATCAGAAAGCTCGTATTTATTTTTCTCAATAACACGTTCCAGGGTATCAATTGACTGACAACGTCGCAAACGCATCAAATAATCGATTTTTGTTAAGGGTTTATCAGACATAAATGCACCTAATTGTTTGTAATAGTTTTAACTGAAGAAGCTAATGGGTTAGCTCTGCTTGCCGTGACGAAACAACGAAAAAGCCGATTGCCTGATTTACGCCATTTTTGCAAATCCTGCGCGTTAATGCCGTAGCTGCTGAATAACATAAAAGTATCATCCAGGTATTCGTCAATTTGCTCAATCATCTTATTATCTTCGTTATACTTGATTTTATAATTAAGCGCGAAGGTCGCTATATGCTCAATCAACTCGTTTAACTGCAAATTAATGGCAGAGGTTGGATCGTTCACCCAGCCATGGTTGCTTTCATCAAGGTTGGAAAGGCAGTCATGGTACAGGGATTCACAAAGGAATTTCAACTGTGCAATATCTTGCCTTTTAGGCGAGTATTCGTCCATAGCGCATCCCCTTTTGAGTGATTTTTTACTCACCGAACCGCGTTGTCGGGATGGATACAACTGACTTACATCAATGACGACTGCGACTTCTGTTTACGCTCTTGTCATTAACTATAATCTACTCTGAATCGGATTTCACCGCGCTATTACGAAAAATTACAATTACGTAGACCCTTACTCACTTTATGTCCCCGATACATTTATTTTGATCGCTCGCCAGCGACAAAAAAACACCAGGAAAAGTCTTAATAACCCAGATGCTACGCAACGATTTGAGAATTTCTGTAAGCGAATTCACTTTAATATGAAGAGCGGTATAACTGTGGCATAAAATATATAAGTCACCAATAAGCTTATTTTATGATTTTCAATTGCGAAAAAAAAGGCCGCAAACGCGGCCTTTTTTAACAGTTAAAGCAAAATCAGTGACATTACACCGGGTGATTATGCTCGATATCGTCGTTCTTACGGCTGAAGCGGCGACGGACCACCACAAAGAACACCGGAACGAAGAAGATTGCCAGCACGGTCGCGGTCACCATCCCGCCCATTACGCCCGTACCTACGGCGTTCTGTGCACCGGAGCCAGCACCCGAGCTGATTACCAGAGGCATAACCCCCAGGATAAACGCTAGCGAGGTCATCAGTATCGGACGCAGACGCATACGGACAGCGTCCAGCGTAGCTTCTATCAGACCTTTGCCTTCTTTATCCATCAGATCCTTGGCGAATTCGACGATTAATATCGCGTTCTTCGCCGACAAGCCAATGGTTGTGAGCAGGCCCACCTGGAAGTAAACGTCATTTGTCAGACTGCGGAATGTGGCCGCCAGCAGGGCGCCAATGACCCCCAGTGGCACAACCAGCATAACCGAGAACGGAATTGACCAGCTCTCATACAGCGCTGCCAGACACAGGAACACCACAATCAGCGAGATAGCGTACAGGGCAGGGGCCTGGTTGCCGGACAGACGTTCCTGATAGGACATCCCGGTCCAGTCGTAGCCGATACCCGCAGGTAGCTTGCCAGCCAGTTCTTCCATCAGGTTCATGGCTTCACCGGTACTTCTACCAGGTGCTGCCTGACCGAGGATCTCCATTGATGGCAGACCGTTGTAACGTTCCAGACGTGGCGAACCGTATTCCCAGTGTGATGTTGAGAACGCGGAGAACGGCACCATCTGCCCGTTACTGCCTCGCACGTACCAGTTGTTGATATCGTTCGGCAACATACGGTATTGCGCTTCGGACATCACGTACACTTTCTTCACGCGACCACGGTCGATGAAGTCGTTGACGTAGCTACCGCCCCAGGCCGCGCCCAGCGTGGTATTGATATCACTGATAGACACGCCCAGTGCCTGCGCTTTTTCCTGATCGATATCGACTTTGTACTGCGGCGTATCTTCCAGGCCGTTCGGACGCACGCCCACCAGCAGATCCGGATGTTTGGCCACTTCACCAAACAGCTGGTTACGCGCCTGAGTCAGTTTTTCATGACCCAAACCACCCTGGTCGATCAGCTGGAAGTCAAAGCCGGTCGCCGTACCCAGTTCAACAATCGCTGGCAGGTTAAAGGCGAACACCATCGCATCTTTAATCTGCGAGAAGGTGCCCATCGCACGGCCGGTAATGGCCTCAACTTTGTTCTCTTCGCCTGGACGTTCACTCCAGTCTTTCAGAGAGACGAAGGCGATACCGGTGTTCTGACCACGACCCGCAAAGCCGAAGCCGTTAACCGCAAACACCGATTCAACGTTGGCTTTCTCTTTGGTGAGGTAGTAATCAGTCACTTCATCCAGCACTTTCTGGGTACGCTCTTGCGATGCACCCGCTGGCAGCTGTGCCATCGTCAGGAAGACGCCCTGATCCTCGTCCGGCAGGAACGAGCTTGGCAGACGCACGAACAGATACGCCATACCGACCACGATGATGATGTAGAGCAGCAGGTAACGACCGGTGCTGCGCAGGATATTGCCCACGCTGTCGGTGTAGTGATGCGTGCTCTTATCGAACATACGGTTAAACCAGCCGAAGAAACCGGTGGTGGCGCCGTGGCTGCCTTTAGAAACGGGCTTCAGCATGGTGGCACACAGTGCCGGCGTCAGGATCAGTGCGACCAGTACCGACAGGGCCATTGCCGAAACGATAGTGATCGAGAACTGGCGGTAAATCGCACCGGTGGAGCCACCGAAGAAGGCCATCGGGATAAATACCGCTGACAGTACCATCGCGATACCGACCAGCGCGCCCTGGATTTGCCCCATCGATTTACGGGTCGCTTCCTTCGGCGGCAGTCCCTCTTCGGACATCACGCGCTCGACGTTTTCGACCACCACGATGGCGTCATCCACGAGCAGGCCTATCGCGAGCACCATGCCGAACATCGTCAGGGTGTTTATCGAGAAGCCAAAGGCCGACAGGATAGCAAATGTGCCTAACAGAACGACCGGAACGGCGATGGTTGGAATCAGCGTCGCGCGGAAGTTTTGCAGGAACAGATACATCACGATGAAGACCAGGATGATCGCTTCGACCAGCGTTTTGATAACTTCATGAATCGAAATTTTAACGAACGGGGTGGTGTCATACGGGTAAACGATTTTCAGGCCTGATGGGAAGAACGGTTTCATCTTCTCCAGCTCAGCACGGATCGCCGTCGCCGTATCAAGGGCGTTTGCGCCCGTCGCCAGTTTAATCCCCAGACCAGAAGCCGGCTGGCCATTAAACTTCGCGACCACGTCGTAGTTTTCACCGCCCAGTTCAACCTTCGCAACATCGCGCAGGCGAACCTGTGAACCATCCGGGTTCACTTTCAGCATGATTTTACTGAACTCATCTGCCGAGGTCAGACGGGTCTGAGCAATGATCGAGGCATTCAGCTGCTGGCCTTTCACCGGCGGTGTACCGCCTAACTGACCGGCTGCCACCTGGGCGTTCTGCGCTTTAATGGCGGTGATCACGTCGACCGGCGTCAGCTGGAAGTTGTTCAGCTTGTTTGGATCCATCCAGATACGCATCGCGTACTGAGAACCGAACAGCTGTACGTCACCCACACCAGAAGTACGGCTAATCGCATCCTTCATGTTGGCGCCTACGTAGTCGGAAATATCCTCCTGCGTCATGGTGCCGTTGGTGTTGATAACGCCGACAACCATCAGGAAGCTACTGGAGGATTTCTCCACGCTCACGCCCTGCTGTTGTACTTCCTGCGGCAGTAACGGCATGGCCAGCTGCAGTTTGTTCTGCACCTGAACCTGCGCGATGTCCGCATCCGTACCTGACTGGAAGGTCAGCGTAATCTGTACCGTACCGGTTGAGTCACTGTTGGAGGACATGTACATCAGGTTATCGATACCGTTCATGTTCTGTTCGATAACCTGAGTCACGGTGTCCTGCACCGTTTTTGCATCAGCTCCAGGGTAGGTTGCGGCGATTGAAATTGCTGGTGGCGCAATCGTTGGATATTGCGCTACTGGCAGCTTCAGGATCGCAAGTCCCCCGGCTAGCATGATAATAATGGCGATCACCCACGCAAAAATGGGGCGATCGATAAAGAAATTAGGCATGTCTTAACGGCTCCTGTTTAAGTTAAGACTTAGGTTGTTCTGACTGACCATTAGCAGAAGCTTGCTGTTGGTTGTCAGAGGTAACCTCTTGCGCTTTGACCTGGGCGCCCGGGCGAACTTTTTGTAAACCCGTAATGATGACGCGATCGCCATCTTTCAAACCGTCGGTCACTAGCCATTTATCGCCAATCGCCTGCGTTGCCGTGATCTGGCGAACTTCGACTTTATCTTCAGCGCCGATCACCATGGCACTGGCATCACCACGTGGTGTACGGGTGACACCCTGCTGAGGTACCAGCAGTGCGGTTGGGTTGGTCCCTTCTTCGAGGCTGGCGCGAACAAACATCCCTGGCAACAGCTTATGATCCGGGTTCGGGAAGATGGCGCGTAAGGTAATAGACCCGGTGGTCTGATCGACAGTTACGTCGGAGAATTCAAGGCTACCCGCTTGCGGGAACTTAATACCATCGCTGGTCACCAGTTCCACTTTCGCTTTACCGTTCTCCTGCTTCAGCGTGCCGCTCTCCAGCTCCTGTTTCAGACGCAAGAAATCGTTGCTGGACTGGGTCACGTCAACATAGATCGGGTCAAGTTGCTGCACGGTTGCCAGCGCGTTGGTCTGGCCATTTTGCACCAGCGCCCCTTCAGTTACGGACGATTTACCAATGCGACCGCTAATCGGCGAAGTCACTTTGGTGTAGGCCAGGTTAATACGTGCGGTTTCAACCGCTGCTTTTGCCGCGATGACTGCAGCGTTGGCCTGCTGTGCGTCCGCCTGAGCACTATCGTATTCTTGTTGGCTGATGTACTGGGTACCCAACAGTTTTTGATAGCGGTTAACCGTCAGTTGAGCAATTTTTGCCGCAGCCTGGGCCTTCGCCAGATCGCCTTTCGCACTTTCGTACGCGGCCTGGTAGGTTGCAGGATCAATCTGATACAAGGAATCGCCCGCTTTAACATCGCCACCTTCGGTGAAGTTACGTTTCAGGATGATGCCACTCACCTGAGGACGCACTTCCGCAATGCGGTAAGCGCTGGTACGGCCGGGTAATTCTGTCTTGATCTGGAGAGGTTCGGTTTTGAGCGTCACGACACCAACTTCTGGCACCTGCTGCGCTCCTTGTTGAGCCTGTTTCTCGTCACATCCTGTAAGCGCTAAGCTGCCTGAGAGCATCAGAACGATCGCCAGAGGCGTTAACCCTCTGTTTTTGTTCATATGTAAACCTCGATTTCCGATTTCAAATTGATCAATGGATCAAAAGTCCACAAACCCATTGCTGCGGTTATATTATGGTCGTGCTATGGTACATACATTCATAAATGTATGTAAATCTGACTCCCGTAAATTCACTAACGTATGGCACGAAAAACCAAACAACAAGCACTTGAGACACGCCAGCACATTCTTGATGTTGCAATGCGCTTGTTTTCTCAACAGGGTGTTTCTTCTACCTCGCTGGCGCAGATTGCACAGGCTGCTGGCGTGACCCGCGGTGCGATTTATTGGCATTTCAAAAATAAGTCAGATTTATTTAGTGAAATTTGGGAGCTTTCAGAATCCAGTCTTGGGGATCTTGAGACTGAGTATCGGGCAAAATTCCCTGACGATCCACTCTCAGTTCTGAGAGAAATACTGGTCTATATCCTTGAGGCGACAGTTATTGAAGAACGCCGCCGTCTGATGATGGAGATCATATTCCACAAATGCGAGTTTGTCGGAGAGATGGCGATCGTGCAACAGGCACAGCGCAGTTTATGTCTTGAAAGTTACGATCGTATTGAACAGTCGTTGATGCACTGTATTAAAGCCCAAATGCTACCGGCCAATTTGCTCACCCGCCGCGCGGCGATCCTGATGCGCAGCTATATCTCCGGCATTATGGAAAACTGGCTTTTTGCCCCGCAGTCGTTCGATCTGCGGCGTGAAGCCCGCGACTATGTCGCCATCCTGATCGAAATGTATCAGCTCTGCCCAACCCTGCGCGCGCCGTCCGATTCCCCCCTTGCCTGATCGCCCAGGAATTATCCTGGAGCCAACAGTTGATGCTATTTTGCACCTGACCGCCGTGATATTCTTCACGCCGGTCTCTTTGGCATTCATCACACAAAATACTCATAACTATGTCGTACTACACACGCAAACAGCAGCCTTTATTTGCCTTTCTTTTTGTCCTTTTTCTCAGTTTTATGGCGGCACCCGCCGCGTTTGCCCGTGCTGAAAATGCCAATGACACGCCAACGCGTGCAGAAGTGCAAACCCAGCTCGATGCGCTGAGCAAACAAAAAGAACTTAATCCTCAGGATAAGCTGATTCAGCAGGACCTGACGGAGACGCTGGAAACGCTCGATAAACTTGAGCGAATCAAAGCCGAAACCACCCAGCTACGCCAGAAAGTCGCGCAGGCGCCCGAGGCTATGCGTAAGGCCGTTGACAGCCTGAACGCCCTTGGCGATGTGGATAACGACGTTGAAACGCGCAAGACGCTGGCGACGTTATCGTTACGTCAGCTCGAATCGCGCGTGACGCAATTGCTGGACGATCTGCAAAACGCCCAAAGCGATCTGGCGACCTATAATAGCCAGCTGGTCTCTCTGCAAACACAGCCCGAACGTGTGCAGAACGCGATGTACACTGCGTCTCAACAGCTACAGCAGATCCGCAACCGTCTGAATGGCATCTCTGCGGGCGAAGCCGCATTGCGCCCGACTCAGCAAACGCTCCTGCTGACTCAACAGCTACTGCTTAATGCCCAGATTGAACAGCAGCGTAAGAGCCTGGAAGGCAATACCGTCTTGCAGGATACCCTGCAAAAACAGCGCGATTACGTCACCGCTAATATCAACCGCCTTGAGCACCAGCTCCAGCTGCTGCAGGAAGCGGTGAACAGCAAACGCCTGACCCTGACGGAAAAAACCGCTCAGGAGGCGATCAACCCGGACGAAACCGCCCGCATTCAGGAAAATCCGCTGGTGAAGCAAGAGCTGGATATTAACCACCAGCTTAGCCAGCGTTTGATCTCGGCAACCGAAAACGGCAACACCCTGGTTCAGCAGAATATCAAAGTCAAAAACTGGCTGGATCGTGCCCTGCAGTCCGAGCGCAACATTAAAGAACAAATCGCGGTTCTGAAAGGCAGCCTGCTGCTGTCGCGTATCCTTTATCAACAGCAGCAGACCTTACCTTCTGCCGATGAGCTGGAGGATATGACTAACCGCATTGCGGATTTGCGTCTCGAGCAGTTTGAGGTTAACCAGCAGCGCGATGCGATGTTCCAGAGCGATGCTTTTGTGGCCAAAGTGGAAGAAGGGCACACCAGCGAGGTCAATGACGAAGTCCACGACGCGCTGTTGCAAGTGGTAGATATGCGCCGCGAGCTGCTGGATCAGCTGAACAAACAGCTTGGCAACCAGCTGATGATGGCGATCAATTTACAGATCAACCAACAGCAGCTGGTGAGCGTATCCAAAAGCTTGCAGGAGATCCTGACCCAGCAAATCTTCTGGGTAAACAGCAACAAACCAATGGACTGGGACTGGATTAAATCCTTCCCGGGCATGTTGAAAGACCAGATTAATGCGATGAAAATCACCGTTAACTGGGAAAAAGCTGGCCCGGCGGTGGCGATTGCCTTCCTGGCCGGTTTGCCGCTGTTGCTGATTGCCGGCCTAATCCGCTGGCGTCTCGGCTGGCTAAGAAAGTACCAGGAAAAGCTGGCGAACGAAGTGGGGCAACTGCGTAACGACAGTCAGCTTCATACCCCGAAAGCCATTCTTATCGATCTGATCCGCGCCTTACCGGTGTGCCTGCTGATTCTGGCGGCGGGGCTTATCCTGCTGACCATGCAGCTCAATATCAGCGACCTGCTGTGGGCCTTCAGTAAGAAGCTGGCGCTGTTCTGGTTGGTGTTTGGCCTGTGCTGGAAAGTGCTCGAGAAAGACGGCGTGGCGGTGAGCCACTTCAATATGCCTGCCCAACTGACCAGCCACTGGCGACGTCAGATTGTGCGCGTCAGTCTGGCCCTGTTACCGCTGCACTTCTGGTCGGTAGTGTCGGAACTCTCCCCGCTGCACCTGATGGACGATGTGTTGGGGCAAATTGTCATCCTGCTGAACCTGCTGTTGATAAGCGTGCTGATGTGGCCAATGTGCCGCGACAGCTGGCGTGATAAAGAGTCCCACGCCATCCGCCTGGCAACGGTCACTATCCTGTCAATTATTCCACTGGCGCTGATGATCCTGACCGCAACGGGCTATTTCTATACCACGTTACGCCTGTCGGGCCGCTGGATTGAAACCGTCTACCTGGTGATCATCTGGAACCTGCTGTACCAGACCGTGCTGCGCGGCCTGAGCGTGGCGGCCCGCCGTATTGCTTACCGTCGTGCGCTGGCCCGTCGGCAGAATATGGCGAAAGAGGGGGCTGAAGGCGCAGAGCCGCAGGAAGAACCGACTATCGCTCTGGAGCAGGTTAACCAGCAGACGCTGCGTATTACCATGCTGGTGATGGTCGCCCTGTTTGGCGTGCTGTTCTGGGCGATTTGGTCCGATCTGATCACTGTGTTTGCCTATCTCGACAGCATTACCCTGTGGCACTACAACAGCACCGAAGCGGGTGTGGCGGTGGTGAAAAACGTAACCATGGGCAGCCTGCTGTTTGCGCTGGTGTCATCGATGGTGGCCTGGGCGCTGATCCGCAACTTACCGGGCCTGCTGGAAGTGCTGGTGCTCTCGCGCCTGAACATGCGCCAGGGGGCTTCTTACGCCATTACGACTATCCTCAACTACGTGATCCTGGTAGCGGGCGCGATGATCGTCTTCGGTTCGCTCGGCGTCGCCTGGGATAAACTGCAGTGGCTGGCCGCGGCGTTGTCGGTCGGCCTCGGGTTTGGCTTGCAGGAGATCTTCGGTAACTTTGTCTCCGGTCTGATTATTCTGTTCGAACGTCCAGTGCGCATTGGCGATACCGTGACCATCGGGACCTTCTCGGGGACAGTCAGTAAGATCCGTATCCGTGCGACCACCATCACTGACTTCGATCGTAAAGAGGTGATCATCCCGAACAAAGCGTTCGTGACCGAACGCCTGATCAACTGGTCGCTCTCCGACACCATCACCCGCGTGGTGATCCGTCTCGGCGTGGCCTACGGGTCCGATCTGGATAAAGTGAAAAAAATCCTGCTGCAGGCGGCCAGTGAGCATCCGAAAGTGATGCACGATCCGGAACCGTCCGTGTTCTTCACGACGTTCGGCCCGAGCACACTGGATCATGAACTGCGTCTGTACGTGCGTGAGCTGCGCGATCGCAGCTACACGGTAGATGAACTGAACCGCACTATTGAGCGTCTGTGTCGTGAGAACAACATCAATATCGCCTTCAACCAGCTTGAAGTTCATCTGCGTAATGAGAAAGGCGACGAGCACACGGAAGTGAAACGTGAAGTGAAGGGCGACGATCCGACCCCGGCGTGAGACTTTCTTTAACCCTCTCCCTGATCGGGGGAGGGTAATTTCCCCTCAAAATCCCGCTTCACAATTTCCAGCGCTTTCAGCACCGTGTCGATCGGCAGTTCATGACTTTCCAGCAGCATAATTAAATCGACGGCCAGTTTGACCTCGTCCGGGGCATTTTCCAGTGACATCATGTTCTCCATTTAACGGGTCAGACGCGCAATCACGCGTTCAATATCATCCAGCGCTTTGCGACAGCGTGCAAGACGGCCGTCGAGGGCGGTAATTTCACGCATCAGCCGCTGCTGCTCTTCCAGCGTGTCGGCCTGGTCGAGTTTCATCTGGCGTTCATCTTTCATTTCACATAGCCGACGCTCAAATTCCTGGTGCTCCAGGCGCTTGCGTTGCCATTTTGTCGACCCCGCAGAGGGACTGTCCCAGAGACGTAGCGGCCAGGCAGCGATCTCCCGGTGCAGGGCGGCAATTTGCTCAGCCAGATGGGTCGCCAGCCAGACAACCTGCTCAGTCTGCGCCTTTTCTACCGCGTGGCGCAGTTCATCAAGATTGTGCTGGGCTTCATCCAGATACGCCTTCATGACGGTGCTGCGGGTGCGGAACAGCTGCCGGTCAAAACGCGGCTTCAGGGTTGCGTGCTGCATCAACGGGGCGGCCTGCGTGCGCAGATCCGTCAGCTGATTTTGCAGCGTCTGTAAAAGCAAGGCTGTTTTCAATCCGCTCTCCAGTGGTACAGTAGCCGTTCAGTTTGATAACGATTCGCATTATGCAGCGTACTATTTTAATCATCATTGGCTGGCTTGCGGTAGTGCTTGGCACGTTGGGCGTCGTTTTGCCCCTTCTGCCGACCACGCCCTTCATTCTATTGGCGGCGTGGTGCTTTGCCCGTTCGTCGCCGCGTTTTCACCACTGGCTGGTGCATCGCTCGTGGTTTGGCGGCTATTTGCGCCACTGGCAGCAGCACCGGGCCATGCCGCCTGGTGCCAAGCCGCGCGCTATTGCGCTGATCCTCGTGACCTTTGCCATCTCGTTATGGCTGGTCGACATCCTGTGGGTGCGGATCCTGCTGCTGGGGATCCTGAGTTGTCTGTTGATTTTCATGTGGCGGATCCCGGTCGTTGATGAAAAGCAACAAAAGTCATAATCCGTAGAATGGCTGTTGCAATTCTCGCGCGCAGCCAGTAAATTCGACCGTTTTCGAGCACGGGTGCCCCTGGTTAAAGGTTAAACAAATGTTACCTTGACCCTACCGTTATGCGCTCCGTGAGCAACACCGTTTTAATCAGGCATATACTTATGACCGCAACTGCGCAGCAGCTTGAATATATTAAAAACAGCATCAAAAGCATTCAGGATTATCCGAAGCCGGGTATCCTTTTCCGCGATGTCACCAGCTTACTGGAAGACCCGAAAGCCTATGCTCTCAGCATTGAACTGCTGGTTGAGCGTTTTAAGGATGCCGGGATCACCAAAGTGGTTGGCACCGAAGCACGTGGCTTCCTGTTTGGCGCGCCGGTCGCGCTGGCAATGGGCGTCGGTTTTGTCCCGGTGCGCAAGCCGCGTAAACTGCCGCGCGAAACTATCGCTGAAAGCTACGAACTGGAATACGGCACCGATCAGCTGGAGATCCACATCGATGCGATCCAGCCTAGCGATAAAGTGCTGGTGGTTGACGATCTGCTGGCAACGGGCGGCACCATCGAAGCCACCGTTAAGCTGATCCGTCGTCTCGGTGGTGAAGTGACCGACGCGGCCTTCATCATTAACCTGTTCGATCTGGGCGGCGAACAGCGTCTGGAAAAACAGGGCATCACCAGCTACAGCCTCGTGCCTTTCCCGGGACATTAATCCCCCTCCCACAACCTCGCCCAACGGGTGAGGTTGTGTTAGCATTACCCCCTGATTATCCACCTTCCAGCGTTGCAGAGCCCGCCCATGAGTTATCAGGTGTTAGCCCGAAAATGGCGACCTCAAACCTTTGCTGACGTTGTCGGCCAGGAACATGTGCTGACCGCCCTGGCGAACGGCTTATCGCTAGGACGTATCCATCACGCTTATCTTTTTTCCGGCACCCGTGGCGTCGGTAAAACCTCTATTGCCCGTTTGCTGGCAAAAGGCCTTAACTGCGAAAGCGGGATCACCGCAACGCCGTGCGGCGTTTGTGACAACTGCCGTGAAATCGAGCAGGGGCGCTTTGTTGATCTGATTGAGATCGATGCCGCCTCGCGCACCAAAGTCGAAGATACCCGCGATCTGCTGGATAACGTCCAGTACGCGCCGGCGCGCGGCCGCTTCAAGGTCTATCTGATCGACGAAGTGCATATGCTGTCCCGTCACAGCTTTAACGCCCTGCTGAAAACGCTGGAAGAGCCGCCCGCGCACGTTAAATTCCTGCTGGCGACGACCGATCCGCAAAAGCTGCCGGTCACCATTTTATCCCGCTGCCTGCAGTTCCATCTGAAGGCACTGGACGTCGGGCAGATCCGCGATCAGCTCGAGCATATTCTTGATGAAGAGCAGGTGACGCACGAGCCGCGTGCCCTGCAGCTGCTGGCCCGCGCGGCCGACGGCAGCCTGCGCGACGCGCTCAGCCTCACCGATCAGGCGATTGCCAGCGGTGACGGTGTACTTTCAAGGCTTGCGGTGAGCACCATGCTCGGCACGCTGGACGACGATCAGGCGCTGTCGCTGATTGAAGCCGTGGTCGAGGCTAATGGCGAACGCGTCATGACTCTGGTGGATGCTGCGGCCTCACGCGGCATCGAGTGGGAAGCCCTGCTGGTCGAGATGCTCAGCCTGCTGCACCGCATCGCGATGGTCCAGCTCTCTCCGGCAGCCCTCGGCTCGGATATGGCCGCCATTGAACAGCGGATGCGCGAACTGGCGAGAACCATTCCGCCAACGGATGTTCAGCTTTACTATCAAACCTTATTGATTGGCCGCAAAGAGCTGCCGTTTGCACCGGATCGCCGCATGGGCGTTGAAATGGCCCTGCTGCGCGCGCTGGCGTTCCACCCGCGGATGCCGCTGCCTGAACCAGAGGTTCAACCGCCGTCATTCGCTCCGGTGGCCCCTACCGCTGTGTTGACGCCAACGCAGGTGCCCGCGCAGCAGAGTGCGCCGCCGCCGCCGCGTCACGAGGTGCCGCTGTCGGATGCCACCAGCCAGGTGCTCGCCGCCCGCAATCAGCTTCAGCGTGCGCAGGGAGCCCCCAAGCCAAAAAAGAGTGAACCGGCAGCGCCAGGCAGAGCGCGGCCGGTAAATAACGCTGCGCTTGAACGTCTGGCATCGATCTCGGATCGCGTTCAGTCGCGTGCTGCGACAAGCACTCCAGAATCACAACCTCCGGCGAAGAAAGAAGCGTATCGCTGGAAATCCACCGCTCCGACCGAAGCGGTCAAGGTGGAAGTTGCCACGCCGAAGGCGCTGAAAAAAGCGCTGGAGCATGAGAAGACACCGGAGCTGTCCGCTAAGCTTGCCGAAGAGTCACTGGAACGTGACGCCTGGGCCGCTGAGGTCAGCCAGCTTAAGCTTCCTAAGCTGGTGGAACAGGTTGCGCTGAACGCCTGGTGTGAGCAGCAGGGCAGTCAGCTGTGCCTGCATCTGCGGTCGAGCCTGCGCCACCTGAATTCGGCGAGCGCGCAGCAGGTGCTGATCGAGGCACTCGGTACCTTACGGGGTGCGCCGGTTGAATTGACTATCATTGAAGATGATAATCCGGCGGTGCGAACGCCGCTGGAGTGGCGTCAGGCCATCTATGAAGAGAAGCTCGCGCAGGCGCGTGAGTCCATTATCGCGGATAATAACATTCAGACCCTGCAGCGTTATTTTGATGCAGATCTGGATGAAGAGAGTATTCGCCCCATTTGATCGTGAGTCTGACTTACGGTTGTTGTCTGTAACGTGACTGAAGAGAGAAGCCTATGTTTGGTGGTAAAGGCGGTCTGGGTAACCTGATGAAGCAGGCCCAGCAGATGCAAGACAAGATGCAGAAGATGCAGGAAGAGATCGCGCAGCTGGAAGTGACTGGCGAATCGGGCGCAGGTCTGGTTAAAGTGACCATCAACGGCGCGCATAACTGCCGTCGCGTAGAGATCGACCCAAGCTTGTTCGAAGACGACAAAGACATGCTGGAAGATCTGGTTGCTGCGGCATTTAACGATGCTGCACGTCGTATCGACGAAACGCAAAAAGAGAAAATGGCGTCTGTATCCTCTGGAATGCAGCTGCCACCGGGCTTTAAGATGCCGTTCTGATGCAAACCAGTCCGCTGCTCACGCAGCTAATGGAAGCGCTACGCTGCCTGCCGGGCGTGGGTCCGAAGTCGGCGCAGCGCATGGCGTTTACCCTGTTGCAGCGCGATCGCAGCGGCGGAATGCGCCTGGCGCAGGCATTGACTCGCGCCATGTCGGAAATAGGTCACTGCGCCGATTGCCGTACTTTTACCGAGCAGGACGTGTGCAACATCTGCGCCAATCCGCGTCGTCAGGAAAACGGTCAGATTTGCGTGGTGGAGAGTCCCGCGGACATCTACGCCATCGAACAGACCGGGCAGTTTTCTGGCCGCTATTTTGTGCTGATGGGCCATCTTTCGCCGCTGGACGGAATTGGCCCGGATGACATCGGTCTTGACCGGCTGGAGCAGCGTCTGGAAGCGGAGACGCTCACCGAGGTGATCCTCGCCACCAACCCGACGGTAGAAGGGGAGGCGACGGCCAACTATATTGGTGAGCTGTGTGCACAGTATGGCGTCGTTGCCAGCCGAATCGCGCATGGCGTTCCGGTCGGCGGCGAGCTGGAAATGGTCGACGGCACCACGCTGTCGCACTCGTTGGCAGGGCGTCACAAGCTTATTTTCTGAACAAACGGAGGCTGCGTTCGTGGCCTCCGCTTGAAAAGTTTCCTGTTTATCCCCATCTCTCCCTCAACGCTTTTAAACCCCATTAAATGGCATTGTTGAGGTCGACTTAGTATGAAAGGACAAGAAACCCGCGGTTTCCAGTCAGAAGTAAAACAACTTCTGCACCTGATGATCCATTCTCTTTATTCCAATAAAGAAATCTTCCTGCGTGAGCTTATCTCTAACGCCTCCGATGCGGCGGATAAGCTGCGTTTCCGTGCGCTCTCGAAGCCAGAGCTGTACGAAGGTGACGGCGAGTTGCGCGTGCGCGTCTCTTTTGACAAAGAGAACCGCACCCTGACCATCGCCGATAACGGCATCGGGATGACCCGTGATGAGGTCATTGACCATCTCGGGACTATCGCCAAATCCGGCACCAAAGCGTTCCTGCAATCTATGGGTTCCGATCAGGCAAAAGACAGCCAGTTGATTGGCCAGTTCGGTGTCGGCTTCTACTCCGCGTTCATCGTGGCGGATAAAGTCACCGTACGTACCCGCGCTGCGGGTGAAGACGCTGAAAGCGGCGTGTTCTGGGAATCGCACGGTGAAGGTGAATATACCGTTGCCGACATCACCAAAGCGGATCGCGGCACCGAGATCACCTTGCACCTGCGCGAAGGGGAAGACGATTTCCTCAACGACTGGCGTGTGCGCTCCATCATCAGCAAATATTCTGACCATATCGCACTGCCGGTCGAGATTGAAAAGCAGGAAGAGCAGGACGGTGAAACCGTGCTCTCCTGGGAGAAAATCAACAAGGCGCAGGCGCTGTGGACGCGTAACAAGTCTGAAATTAAAGACGACGAGTACAACGAGTTCTATAAGCACATTGCCCACGACTTTACCGATCCGCTGACCTGGAGCCACAACCGCGTGGAAGGGAAGCAGGAGTACACCAGCCTGCTGTACATCCCGGCACAGGCACCGTTTGACATGTGGAACCGCGATCACAAGCACGGCTTGAAGCTGTACGTGCAGCGCGTGTTCATCATGGACGAAGCCGAGCAGTTCATGCCGAACTACCTGCGCTTTGTGCGGGGTCTGATAGATTCCAACGACCTGCCGCTGAACGTCTCCCGTGAGATCCTGCAGGACAGCACGGTTACCCGCAATCTGCGTACTGCCCTGAGCAAACGTGCGCTGCAGATGCTGGATAAGCTGGCGAAAGACAGCGCCGAAAAATACCTGACCTTCTGGAAACAGTTTGGTCTGGCGCTGAAAGAGGGCCCGGCGGAGGATTCAGCCAACGTTGAAGCCATTGCTAAGCTGCTGCGCTTTGCCTCCACGCACACCGACTCTGCCGAGCAGACCGTGTCGCTGGAAGACTATATCGCCCGCATGAAAGAAGGGCAGGAGAAGATCTACTACATCACCGCAGACAGCTATGCTGCGGCGAAGAGCAGCCCGCATCTGGAACTGCTGCGTAAGAAAGGCATCGAAGTGCTGCTGCTTTCCGATCGCATTGATGAGTGGATGATGAACTACCTGACCGAGTTCAGCGGCAAGTCATTCCAGTCTGTGGCGAAAGCGGATGAATCGATCGACAAGCTGGCGGATGAAGTGGACGAAACCGCGAAAGAAGCGGAAAAAGCCCTCGAGCCGTTCGTTGAGCGCGTGAAAACCCATCTGGGCGATCGCGTGAAAGAGGTGCGTTTCACCCACCGTCTGACCGACACGCCCGCTATCGTGACCACCGATTCTGACGAAATGGGCACCCAGATGGCGAAGCTGTTCGCGGCTGCAGGCCAGAGCGTACCGGAAGTGAAGTACATCTTTGAGCTGAACCCGGATCACGCCCTGGTAAAACGCGCGGCAGAAACCGACGACGACGCTCGCTTCGCCGAGTGGGTTGAGCTGCTGCTGGATCAATCCCTGCTGGCCGAGCGCGGCACGCTGGAAGATCCAAACCAGTTTATTAAGCGCGTTAACGCGCTGCTGCTAGCGTAATCACTCCAGTCAGCCCTCTCTTTGCGAGAGGGCTGCAAATCGCCCCTTCTAATATATTCCCCTCATTAACCGTTTCAGCCTCCCCACCTTTCTTGAGCCATTTCCGTCTTGATGGTATTGTTTAGCGCTTTTGAAAAATTGAAACAACTTTTGAGGGGATTTTCGCAATGCGTATTATTCTGCTTGGCGCTCCGGGCGCGGGTAAAGGAACTCAGGCTCAGTTCATCATGGAGAAATACGGTATTCCGCAAATCTCTACGGGTGACATGCTGCGTGCCGCTGTTAAATCTGGCTCCGAGCTGGGCAAACAGGCCAAAGACATCATGGACGCCGGCAAACTGGTGACGGATGAGCTGGTGATCGCACTGGTTAAAGAACGCATTACTCAGGAAGATTGCCGCAACGGTTTCCTGTTGGACGGCTTCCCGCGCACTATTCCGCAGGCTGACGCCATGAAAGAAGCCGGCATCAACGTTGATTACGTGCTGGAGTTCGCCGTACCGGATGAGCTGATCGTTGATCGCATCATTGGTCGTCGCGTACACGCCGCTTCTGGCCGCGTGTACCACATCAAATTCAACCCGCCGAAGGTTGAAGGTAAAGACGACGTGACCGGCGACGAGCTGTCCACGCGTAAAGACGATCAGGAAGAGACCGTGCGTAAGCGCCTGGTGGAATACCATCAGATGACCGCGCCGCTGATCGGCTACTACTCGAAAGAAGCGCAGGCGGGTAACACCCAGTACGCAAAAGTCGACGGCACCAGGCCCGTCGCTGAAGTCCGTGCAGAGCTGGAAAAAATCCTCGGCTAATCGCACCTCTCTCACCCGGTTTTCCGGGTGAGAACATTTCTCATTTCCCCTTTCGCTGCAATTGGTTCCGTTTACGCGCTTTTCAGATACAATTATCAGCCAGTCAAATGGTTATGAGGCGTGAATGAGTCAGGCGAAAACCGGCATCCTGCTTGCCAATTTAGGTACCCCCGAAGCCCCCACCTCCGCAGCGGTCAGCCGTTATCTGCGTCAGTTTCTGAGTGACACGCGCGTTGTGGACACGCCGCGTCTGCTGTGGTGGCCCCTGCTGCGTGGCGTTATTCTGCCGATCCGTTCTCCGCGTGTGGCAAAACTGTATCAGTCGGTCTGGATGGACGAAGGCTCGCCGCTGCTGGTCTTTAGCCGTCGTCAGGAGAAGGCGCTGGCTGCCCGACTGCCGGATACGCCCGTCGTGCTGGGTATGAGCTACGGTAAACCGTCGCTGGGAAGTGCCGTTGATGAGTTGCTGGCGCAGGGTGTTGACCACATCGTGGTACTGGCGCTTTATCCGCAATACTCCTGCTCCACGGTGGCCGCCGTTTGGGACGAGTTGGGGCGCATTCTGGCGACCCGCCGCAGTATTCCAGGCGTGACCTTTATTCGCGACTATGCGGATAACGACATGTATATCAATGCCCTCGCCAGCAGCGCACGCGCATCGTTTGCGAAACACGGCGAGCCGGATCTGCTCCTGCTCTCCTATCACGGTATTCCGCAACGCTTTGCCGATGAAGGTGATGACTATCCCCAGCGCTGTCGCGATACCACCCGCGAGCTGGTTTCCGCGCTGGGCCTGCCGCCTGAGAAGGTCATGATGACCTTCCAGTCGCGCTTTGGCCGTGAGCCGTGGCTGACCCCTTATACCGACGAAACCCTCAAAATGTTGGGCGAGAAGGGCGTGAAGCATATCCAGGTGATGTCGCCAGGATTTGCGGCAGACTGTCTGGAAACGCTGGAAGAGATTGCGGTGCAAAACCGGGAATTCTTCCTTGAAGCAGGCGGGACAAAGTATGAGTACATTCCGGCCCTGAACGACGATCCTGAACATATCGAGATGATGGTGTCGCTGGTGACCAACAGCCGCTAATCGCACTCCGGGCCGGGTTTGTGCTACCATTTCCGGCCCATCCGTTACTCGTAGCCCAGAACATGAAATTTCCCGGTAAACGCAAGTCTAAACACTACTTTCCCGTTAACGCCCGCGATCCGCTGTTGCAACAAATTCAGCCGGAGAATGAGTCCAACGCCGCCTGGGTGGTGGGTATCGATCAGACGCTGGTGGATATTGAAGCAAAAGTGGACGATGCGTTTGTCGCACGTTATGGCCTGAGCGCCGGGCACTCTCTGGTGATTGAAGATGATGTGGCGGAAGCGCTGTATCAGGAGCTGGTGCGTGACAGCCTGATCACCCATCAGTTTGCCGGTGGCACCATCGGTAACACCATGCACAACTACTCTGTACTGGCGGATGACCGCTCGGTGCTGCTGGGCGTCATGTGCAGCAACATCGAAATTGGCGGTTATGCCTACCGTTATCTGTGCAACACCTCCAGCCGTACGGATCTGAACTACCTGCAGGGCGTAGACGGGGCGATTGGCCGCTGCTTTACGCTGATCAGCGATTCCGGCGAGCGTACCTTCGCCATCAGCCCTGGCCACATGAACAAGCTGCGCGCCGAGAGCATTCCGGAAGAGGTGATTGCCGGGGCCTCTGCGCTGGTGCTGACTTCCTATCTGGTGCGCTGTAAGCCGGGCGAGCCGATGCCAGAAGCGACCATGAAGGCGGTGGAGTACGCGAAGAAATACAACGTGCCGGTGGTGCTGACGCTGGGAACGAAATTCGTGATCGCCGATAACCCCGAGTGGTGGCAGGCATTCCTGAAAGAGCACGTCTCGATTCTGGCGATGAACGAAGAAGAGGCCGAAGCCCTGACCGGGGAGAGCGATCCGCTGCTGGCCTCTGATAAAGCGCTGGACTGGGTTGATCTGGTACTGTGCACCGCCGGGCCGGTAGGCTTATATATGGCGGGCTTTACCGAAGAAGGCTCCAAACGTAAAACCCAGCATCCGCTTCTGCCGGGGGCCATCGCCGAGTTCAACCAGTTTGAGTTCAGCCGCGCGATGCGCCACAAAGATTGTCAGAACCCGCTGCGCATCTTCTCTCACATCGCCCCGTATATGGGTGGGCCAGAGAAGATCATGAACACCAACGGCGCAGGCGACGGCGCGTTGGCGGCATTGCTGCACGATATTACTGCTAATGCATTCCACCGCACCAACGTGCCCAATTCCAGCAAACACGCCTATACCTGGTTGACCTACTCGTCGCTGGCGCAGGTGTGCAAGTATGCTAACCGCGTGAGTTATCAGGTGCTGAACCAGCATTCACCGCGCTTAACGCGTGGTCTGCCGGAAAGGGAAGATAGCCTGGAAGAGTCGTACTGGGAGAGGTAAAAGCAAAACGACAACCTCTGGTTGTCGTTTTTAGTGTTTATTCCCTCTCCCCGTGGGAGAGGGCCAGGGCCAGGGCCAGGGCCAGGGTAAGGGCATCTGGCCGCAGAAATTTACCCCGTTACTGCCTCTTCTACCGGCGGTTTCTCCAGCAGCGACAGCATCGTATTAGCAATTTCGCGCTCGCCCATCACCACCTGATTGGCACCGCGCTCAATAATGTATTCCACTTCATCGTCATAATGCGCCCGGGCGATAATCTCCAGGTGCGGGAATCTTTCGCGGGCTGAAACCACAATCTCACCGGCTTCATAGCCGTTGGGGATGGTCAGCAGCAGCCAGCGCGCGCAGTTGAGGTGCGCCAGATCCATAATCTCTTCATTTGCCGCGTTACCCAGCACCGCGCGCACGCCGCGCTCACGCAGCTCGTCCACGCGGGTGCGGGACGTTTCAATGACGACCAGCGGAATGCCCTGCGCCATGAGCTTCTCACCCAGCAGGCTACCGACGCGGCCAAACCCGACGAGCAGCGCATGGTTGCAAATATCCACCGGGATCTGCTTCTCTTCCTCGATCGCCTCTTCCAGAGTCTGCTCTTCGAGGGTTTCAGTTTTATCGAGGTATTTCTCCAGCAGCGCGAACAGCACCGGATTGAGCATAATTGAGAGGATCGCCCCCGCCAGCACCAGGTTTTGTCCCGCCTGCGGCAGCAGGTTCAGCGCCATCCCCAGTCCGGCGAGGATAAAGGCAAATTCACCAATCTGGGCGAGGCTGGCGGCGATGGTCAGCGCGGTACGCGGCGAGTGGCCGAACATACGCACCAGGAAAAAGGCCGCAACGGACTTACCAAAAATGATGATCGCCAACGTACCGAGCACGGCCAGCGGTTGGTCAATCAGCACCAGCGGATCGAACAGCATCCCGACGGAGACAAAGAACAGCACCGCAAAAGCGTCGCGCAGCGGCAGGGTATCGTGCGCGGCACGGTGGCTAAGCTCAGATTCGTTCAGCACCATCCCGGCAAAGAAGGCACCCAGGGCAAAGGAAACATCAAACAGTTCGACAGCGCCAAAGGCGATGCCCAGCGCCAGGGCCAGCACCGCAAGGGTAAACAGCTCGCGCGAACCGGTAGCCGCGCTACGGGAGAGGATCCACGGCACCAGGCGACGACCAACCAGCATCATAATGGCGATAAACGCCACCACCTTGCCGATTGTAATGCCCATATCCAGCGCCAGCGTGGCAAAGCCGACGTTGTCTTTTTCGAGCATACCGGCGATAGCGGGCAGCAATACCAGGGTGAGCACCATCACCAGGTCTTCGACAATCAGCCAGCCAATGGCAATCTGCCCGCGCTGGCTGTCTATCAGTTGCCGCTCTTCAAGCGCGCGCAGCAGCACCACGGTACTGGCGGTGGAGAGACACAGCCCGAACACAATGCCGGTCATCAGCGGCCAGCCCAGCATGGAGGAAAGCGCCATACCCAGTAACGTCGCCACAGCTATCTGGGCGATGGCACCGGGAATGGCGATGGCCTTTACCGCCATCAAATCCTTCAGGGAGAAATGCAAACCGACGCCGAACATCAGCAGGATCACGCCAAGTTCCGCCAGTTCAGGGGCAAGTTTGGTATCAGCAACGAAACCCGGGGTAAACGGACCGGCCAGCACACCCGCTAATAAATAGCCCACCAGAGGGGAAATACGCAGTTTGTTGGCAAGCATGCCGAGTATAAAGGCGAGAACAAGTCCACCGACAATGGTGGTGATAAGCGGTGTGGCGTGATGCATTCCGTCTCCTTTCGCTGCTGTGTTGATCCGTTTTGGTTATAAAACCAAAAAGCCGAGTAATAGTTTATGACAAATCTAATGATTATGTTTATGAATAATTGTTGAATTTTGAAGAAAACAGCAATAAGCGTTAAACGGAAGGAGAACAGGACGATTTTTCAGGAAGGGGGTCAGGTAAGGCTTATGGCAGAAGGAAAGGCTGCGGCCAAAGTCAGACTTTGGCCGCGGATAAATCAGGCTTTATGCCGGTTATCAGGCAGGAATATGGTCAACATCCCCAGAAGTGGCAGGAAAGCGCAGATTTTGTAGACCAAAAAGATACTGGTATGGTCCGCAACCAGCCCTAACACCGCAGCTCCCAGCCCACCCATGCCGAAGGCGAAACCGAAAAACAGCCCGGAAACCATGCCGATACGCCCCGGTAACAGCTCCTGGGCGTACACCAGGATGGCAGAAAACGCCGACGCGAGGATAAAACCAATGATCACGGTTAAAACCCCCGTCCACCATAGGGTTGCATAGGGTAAAAGCAGCGTGAAGGGCGCTACACCGAGGATAGAGCCCCAAATTACATATTTACGCCCAATCTTATCGCCCAAAGGCCCGCCAATAAACGTCCCGGCGGCAACGGCAAACAGGAACGCAAACAGATGAAACTGGGCATTTTGTACCGATAATCCGAATTTTTCCATCAGATAAAAGGTGTAATAGCTGCTGATGCTCGCCATATAGAAGTATTTGGAGAAAATGAGCATTAACAGGATGCTAACGGCCAAGATCACCTTGTTGCGCGGCAGCGGATTGATAACCGGGGCCTGGGGTTTGCCTTTATTCACCCGGTGCTGCGCGGCATACCAGCGGCTGATTTGCGCCAGCACCACAATCGCCAGCAGTGCAGCCAGTACAAACCAGGCGACGTTACCTTTGCCGTACGGGGCGATAACCACCGCCGCCAGCAGCGGACCGAGGGAACTGCCGAAGTTACCGCCCACCTGGAACAGGGATTGCGCCAGCCCGTGACGGCCGCCGGACGCCATTCTCGCCACGCGGGACGATTCCGGGTGGAAGACAGATGAACCGGTACCGACCAGCGCCGCCGCCACCAGCACCCCTTCAAAGCTTCCCGCCATCGCCAGAAGGATCAGCCCGCTGAGGGTAAAACACATGCCAATCGGGAGTGACCACGGCATCGGATATTTATCCGTCCAGTAGCCGACCACCGGCTGAAGTAATGACGACGCCAGCTGGAAAGTGAGGGTGATCATGCCGATCTGTACAAAGGTCAGTGAGAATTCTGACTGCAGCAGCGGGTAGATCGCCAGAATCAGCGACTGGATCATATCGTTAAGCAGATGCGAAAGACTGATCGCGCCGAGAATACCAAATGAGGTGCGCGACTTCGCAGCCGACACCGGGGGAGTAGATTCACTGATTGCCATAAATACCACGTTAATTGTTATTGGAAGTGCAGGGTGTAATTATTATCCGACTAACATACCTGTCCCCGAGATTTGAGGAAAGTCGCAATTCTGAAAAGATATTTGTCTATTCTGGTTACTCATTGTAATTTTTGCGTTTGTCGATGAGTCAGGGAGAGAAGAGATGAAGTTAATGAAGCGAGGCGTTGCGCTGGCAATAATAGCGGCCTGTGGGCTGCTCAGCCTGCCGGCACAAGCCTGGGAACAAGATAAAACCTATAACATCACCATTTTGCATACTAACGATCATCACGGTCACTTCTGGCGCAGCGAGTACGGCGAGTATGGCCTCTCGGCGCAGAAAACGCTGGTGGACGGGATCCGTAAAGAGGTTGCAGCAAAAGGCGGCAGCGTGCTGTTACTTTCCGGAGGCGATATTAATACCGGCGTCCCGGAGTCCGATCTGCAGGATGCCGAACCCGATTTTCGCGGCATGAACCTGATTGGCTACGATGCGATGGCCGTCGGTAACCATGAGTTTGATAATCCGCTGACCGTATTACGCCAGCAGGAAAAGTGGGCCAAATTCCCGTTCCTTTCCGCCAATATTTACCAGAAAAGCACGGGCGAACGCTTATTTAAGCCGTGGGCCATTTTTAAACGACAGGATATTAAAATTGCAGTGGTGGGGCTGACCACCGATGACACAGCCAAAATCGGCAACCCGGAATATTTTACCGATATCGAATTCCGCAAACCGGCCGATGAAGCGAAGCTGGTGATTCAGGAATTGCAGCAGAATGAAAAGCCGGATGTGATCATCGCCACCACCCATATGGGCCATTACGATAATGGCGACCATGGTTCGAACGCGCCTGGCGATGTCGAGATGGCTCGCAGTCTGCCAGCGGGTGCGCTGGCAATGATTGTGGGCGGTCACTCACAGGATCCGGTGTGCATGGCGTCGGAAAATAAAAAGCAGGCGGATTACGTGCCGGGCACCCCTTGCGCACCGGACAAGCAGAACGGGATCTGGATTGTGCAGGCGCATGAGTGGGGCAAATACGTCGGCCGCGCCGATTTCGAATTCCGTAACGGCGAAATGAAGCTGGTGAATTACCAGCTGATCCCAGTCAACCTGAAGAAGAAAGTGACCTACGACAACGGGCAGAGTGAGCGCGTGCTCTATACCCCGGAAATCGCCGAGAACCCGCAGATGCTGTCCCTGCTGTCGCCGTTCCAGAATAAAGGCAAAGCGCAGCTGGATGTGAAGATTGGCACGCTGACCGGCAGGCTGGAAGGCGATCGCAGTAAAGTGCGCTTTGTGCAGACCAATATGGGCCACCTGCTGCTGGCCGCACAAATGGCGCGTACGAATGCTGATTTTGCGGTGATGAGTGGCGGCGGGATCCGCGACTCCATCGAGGGCGGGGATATTACCTATAAAGATGTGCTGAAGGTACAACCGTTCGGCAACGTGGTGGTGTATGCCGACATGAGCGGCAAAGAGGTGAGTGATTACCTGACGGCGGTCGCGAAGATGAAACCGGATTCTGGTGCCTATCCGCAGTTTGCCAACGTCAGCTTCGTGGCAAAAGAGGGCGTCCTCAACGACCTGAAAATCAAAGGGGAACCGGTTGATCCGGCCAAAACTTACCGCATGGCGACCTTAAGCTTTAACGCCACCGGCGGGGATGGTTATCCGCATCTGGATGACAAACCGGGCTATGTTAATACCGGCTTTATCGATGCCGAAGTGCTGAAGCAATACGTCCAGCAGAACTCTCCGCTGGATGTTAATGCGTATGAGCCGAAAGGTGAAGTGAGCTGGCAGTAACCTTTGTTAGTGCCGGGTGGCGGCTACAGGGTTGTGTGACCTGTTGCCCTCACCCTTTCCCACCGGGCTGAGGGAACCCTACAAAAAAATGGGCACGGTCGGCTCCCTCTCCATCCAGGGAGAGGGATGGGGTGAGGAGGAGCATGCGGCTTCGGTGGGGGTTCCGTTCACTTTATGTTCCTTGCTTCTCTGGAATGACCGAACCGGTGAACGTGCCATGGCGGCTCAATCGCCGCCGCCCTGGCAACCCGGGCTCCGGTAATGCCTTACTCCCGGCGCGCAATATCCGCAAACTGCGCGTCCAACATTTTGGCCAGATCGCTGGCCGCCAGTTCAATATCCAGCCCGCGCTTGCCACCCGAAATAAAAATAGTGTCAAAGGTCTGAGAGGGCGCATCAATCAGCGTCGGCAGGCGCTTTTTCTGCCCCAGCGGACTGATACCGCCGACCAGATAGCCCGTTGTGCGTTGCGCCACCATCGGGTCGGCCATATCCACTTTTTTCGCGCCCAGCGCTTTCGCCACTTTCTTCAAATCCAGTTGACCGGCCACCGGCGTCACCGCCACGGCGAGGTGTTTCATGTCACCATTCACCGCAACCAGCAGCGTTTTATAAACCTGATCGGCATTCAGCCCTAACTTGCGCACCACTTCATCACCAAAATTCGTTTCGCTGGGATCGTGGTCGTAGGTGTGGATCCGGAAAGAAATCTTGTTTTTTTCGAGTAATTTAACGGCGGGAGTCATCGCAATCCTTCTTCGCACAGACAATAAACGCCCTAAGCATACGCCTGTGGAGTGGCTAAAAAATAGCACCATCTTGCGCAATAGTGTTGGCAGTGATGGTCACTTTGAGCGACAATCGGCTCAACCGGGGGTCTCCTCCGGCATAATAACAACGATGAAATTCCTCTTTGACGGGCCAATAGAAATATTGGCCGCTTTTTTATCTCAGCAACGACGGCAAGTTCCCCTCACCGTACAAATGCAGCGCCCCCACAGCCACCACGTAGCGACCCGCTGGCAGCGCGTGCAGCTTTGAACACCACGCCTGATTGCGCTCGTGCATTAAGACGTCATACAGTGATTCGCTGAACGTGGCCGGCAGCGCCAGCGTGTCGACGCTGGGCGGCGCTTCCAGCCACCAGCTCACCATCGTTTGCAGCAGACGCGCGTTGGTATGCCAGTGGGTCAGCGTATCTTCCAGCAGCAATAATCCATCGTTTGGCATCTGGCGCAGCAAATCAATCTGGCTGTCAGCCCCTTCCAGCTCGATAACCGGCAACTGCTGCGCACGTGCGGCGTTCAGTAGCTGATAATCGATCCCATAATCACCGCGCAACCCCAGACGCTGCGCCTGGGTGGCCTGTAGCACCATCGCGATTTGCCACAGCGGCTGGCTCTCCAGCATCGAGATCGATAATCCCAGCTCGTCGGCAACCCGCTCCAGTTCAGCCAGCTGCGCCGGATTAAGACGCTCATTCAGAGGGGGGGGGATCGCAAGGCCCGCGAAAGGCGATTCATCGCCGGAGATATCCGCCTCGACGATCAGCGCATCAGCCCCGTGCAGCCGGGTGATAAGACCTGGCGGCAGAGGAGACATATCCCGCGTACCCATATGGATACTGCCCACCAGATGCAGATGCTGCCCGCCAGGCAGGGAGATATCCATTCCCGGCCAGGCGTAGCGGCGGGGAAAAAGGGCGCGAAACGCTATTTTTAGACGATGAAACAAACTCATACGCGCTCCGTGAAAGGAAAAATTCATGCTAGCGCGTGGGGGGGCAGGGTGCAAGACGTCCTTGTCTGCAGTGAAACGTCAGGCTTTAGGCTTAAAGCGCAGCAGTCGGTTGGCATTGCTCACGACGGTTATCGAGGAGAGCGCCATCGCGGCACCTGCCACCACCGGGTTCAGCAGCGTGCCGGTCAGCGGCCATAAGATCCCGGCGGCAATCGGAATGCCAATCGCGTTATAAATAAAAGCCCCCAGCAGGTTCTGCTTCATGTTACTCAGGGTCGCTTTGGCGATCGCCAGCGCGTCGGCAACCCCCGTCAGGCTGTGGCGCATCAGGGTAATCGCCGCCGTCTCGATAGCGACATCGCTGCCGCCGCCCATGGCAATCCCCACTTCCGCCTGCGCCAGCGCCGGGGCATCGTTGATGCCATCTCCGATCATCGCCACCCGACGTCCTTCGCCTTGCAACTTAATAATGGCCTCCGCTTTGCCGTCCGGCAGCACGCCCGCAATCACCTCATCAATGCCGGCTTCTTTCGCGATGGCCTGCGCGGTGATGGCGTTATCACCGGTCAACATCACCAGACGATAGCCCGCACGGTGCAGACGTTGCAGCGCGGCCACGCTGTCAGACCGTAGCGGATCGCGAATGGCGAACAGCGCGGCAGCCTGGCCGTCAACGGCCAGCAATACCGGTGTAGCGCCCTGCAAGGCGTAAGTGTGCAGTTGCTCATCCAGCATACGGGTATCAATACCCTGTTCAGCCAGCAGCGCCTGATTGCCCAGCAGCAGGCGGTGATTATCAACCTCGCCGCTGACGCCCAGGCCACGCAGGGTACGGAAGTTATTCAGCAGGGGTAGAGCGGCTGTCCCCGCTTTCTGCAGAATCGCCTGTGCTAAAGGATGGCTGGAGCCTTGCTCGAGTGAGGCCGCCAGACGTAAAGCGTCGGCTTCGCTGAGGTTGCCCAGGGTATTGACGGCAACCACCTGCGGCTTACCTTCGGTCAGCGTCCCTGTTTTATCAAACACCAGCGTATCCAGGGTGCTGGCATGCTGCAGCGCATCGGCATCACGCACCAGTACCCCGAATTCGGCGGCACGACCCACGCCCGATATAATCGACATCGGCGTCGCCAGCCCGAGTGCACAAGGACAGGCGATGATCAGCACCGTGGTGGCAATCACCAGGGTGTAAACAATCTGCGGTGCAGGGCCAAAGAAGTACCAGATCGCGGCACTGAACAGCGCAATGCCTACCACTACCGGTACGAAGACGGCGGAAATTCTATCGGCCAGTTTGCCAATTTCCGGCTTACTGCTTTGCGCCTGGCGTACCATACGAATAATACGTGACAGCGTGGTTTGGCTGCCGACAGCACTGGCGCGAAACAGCACGCTGCCATCCTGCACCACGGTTCCGGCGTGAACGCTCTCTGCGACACTTTTCTGCTGTGGCACCGGTTCACCGGTGAGCATGGCTTCGTCAAACCAGGCTTCACCCTGGGTAATCTCACCATCGACCGGGACACGATCGCCGGTGGTCAGGCGCAGGATCATACCGGCCTCGACCTCGGCCAGCGGGACGTTTTGCTCGCCATTTTCGGTGACCACCCGCGCAGTTGGCGGGGTTAAATCGAGCAAACGTTCCAGCGCTTTCGAGGAGCGCTGGCGCGCCCGTGCTTCCAGCATATGGCCTAAATTAATCAGGCCGATAATCATCGCGCTGGCTTCATAATAGAGATGCCGCGCTTCCATCGGGAACCACTGCGGCCAGAGGTTGACGCTCATCGAATAGAGCCAGGCGGCTCCGGTGCCCAGCGCCACCAGCGTGTCCATGGTGGCGGTGCGGTTTTTCAGGCTCTTCAACGCGCTGGTATAAAAATGCCCGCCGGCGAAGACCATCACCCCGAGCGTGATAACACCGATAATCAGCCACAAGGTGCGGTTTTCGTCGGTGACCATCATGTTGTCGCCGATCATTCCCCACACCATCACCGGGATCCCGACCAGCAGCGCCACAATGGCCTGCCAGCGGTAGCGTTTCATGGTGGCGATAGCGGTCTCATGCTGGCGCTCACGGCGTTTGATATCATCCTCAATCGCCTCTGCGCCGTAGCCCGCTTTTTCAATCGCCAGCACTAAATCAGCGGCGGAGGCGCTGCCCATCACCAGCGCAGTGCGCTCCGCCAGATTGACCCGCGCCTGTGCGACGCCCGGTACAGCCTGCAAGGCATTCTGCACCCGGGTGACACAACTGGCGCAGCTCATGCCATTGATCAACAGCTGTTGGCTGTCATCAATATCGTGAGCTGCCGGAAGCTCAGTGGGATCCGCTGTCAGTGCTTCCGACGGGAATGTTGATGCTGTCAGCGGATCAGCCTTTGGGTGGCTTAACTCCGCCCCGTAACCGGCCTGTTTGATGGTATCGATCAGGGCATCGGCGGTGGCGCTGCCGGTGATAGCCGCATGATCAAGGGTTACTTCTGCATGTTCGACGTCCGGGCGTTGCTCCAGACTCTCTTTGACGCGTTTGACGCAGTGGCCGCAGGTCAGGCCGTCGAGCGTCAGATCTATACTGTGAGACATACGAAAACTCCTTAAAATATCCGGCCAGATATTGACCGTAGGAACACTTTCATCTAACTGTTATAAAGGTTAAACCTTCCATCAAGGGGAAGGTCAAGGGGGAAAAGTGAATATCAGTGATGTTGCCAAAAAAACCGGGCTCACCAGCAAAGCGATTCGTTTTTATGAAGAGAAGGGGCTGGTGACACCCCCGCTGCGCAGTGAGAATGGCTACCGGAGCTACACGCAAAAGCACCTTGATGAACTCACGCTACTGCGTCAGGCCCGTCAGGTGGGGTTTAATCTGGATGAGTGCGGCGATCTGGTGGATCTGTTTAACGATCCCGCTCGCCACAGTGCGGATGTCAAAAGCCGAACCCTGGAGAAGGTGGCCGAAATCGAGCGCCATATTGTGGAGTTACAGGCGATGCGCGATCGGCTGCTGGCACTCGCCGAGAGCTGTCCGGGGGATGACAGCGCCGATTGTCCGATTATCGACCATCTGTCCGGCTGCTGTCATCGCAAGCATGAGGTTTAGCAGGCCTTAAGGCGAAGGGTGATCCCTTCAACCGACACCACTTCTACTTTGGTTCCGGCGTTGAGATCGTCGTCGGCAACAACGGGCCACGAGCTGTCACCCACCCGCATATGGCCGCGGCCGTTCACCAGATTAGTGTCCAGCGTAAACCGCATCCCGACAAGCTGCTGCCCACGTTGATTAAGCCGGGCATCGGCGGGCTTTTGCGCCCGCACCTGTCGTGAGAGCCAGCGCCACCAGAGCCATGCGGCAATCAGGGTCAGCACGGCAAACATCGCCCCCTGCCACGCCCAGTCGAGCGGCAGCAGCCAGACCAGCAGCCCGGTGGCGACCGCCGCCACGCCGCTCCACAGCAAATAGCCGTTGCCGCCGAGCATCTCTGCCGCCAGCAATATTCCGCCAAGGCTCAGCCAGAAAATGTGCGGATGTGCTGCAATTATCTCGATCATAGTTTGCGCTCGTTGCCGCTGCTTTTAATCAGCTCAGAGATCCCACCGATCGCGCCCATCAGGCTGCTGGCGTCCAGCGGCATCATCACCACTTTGCTGTTGTCCGCCGAGCCGATTTTCTGCAGCGCTTCGGTGTATTTCTGCGCCACAAAGTAGTTAATCGCCTGGATATCCCCTGCGGCAATGGCCTGTGAAACCATTTTGGTGGCTTCTGCTTCCGCTTCTGCCGAACGTTCGCGGGCCTCAGCCTGTAAAAATGCCGACTGACGTTCCCCTTCGGCTTTCAGGATCTGGGACTGTTTCTCCCCTTCGGCTTTCAGGATAGCGGCCTGGCGTATCCCTTCTGCCTCCAGAATATAGGCGCGTTTAGTACGCTCGGCCTTCATCTGCGCATTCATTGACGAGATCAGTTCTGCTGGCGGGCGCACGTCGCGGATTTCAATGCGGGTGACCTTAATGCCCCACGGATTGGTGGCTTCATCGACGATATGCAGCAGGCGGGTATTGATGCTGTCGCGCTGGGAGAGCATTTCATCCAGCTCCATGGAGCCCAGCACGGTACGAATATTGGTCATGGTTAAATTCAGAATCGCTTGCTCAAGGTTGCTCACCTCGTAGGCGGCTTTCGGCGCGTCAATGACCTGAATAAAGCACACTGCATCGATGGTGACGTTGGCGTTATCCCTGGAGATAACCTCCTGGGAAGGAATATCGAGCACCTGTTCCATCATGTTGATCTTGCGGCCAATACGGTCCATAAACGGCACGACAATACTCAGACCGGGCTGCAGCGTGTTGGTGTAGCGGCCAAAACGTTCAACGGTCCACTGATAACCCTGCGGGACAATTTTGACCCCGGCGGCAACAATCACCAGGGCGACGAAGATCAGTACCGGGATAATGATGAGCATTGAAAAACCTCCTGTTTTGCATTCCATGTGGCGATAAAGATTGCGCGTTTGTTGTCCATAAGTATATCGACAAACAGCGCAACATTCGCGCCGAATCAACGGCGCGGGCGGCGCTTGAACGTAAAAAAGCCCCGCTAAAATTAGCAGGGCGACACGATTTTTTGCGGGTTACGGTAGGTCAGGCGTTGTGATGGGTATAGGTAAAATCGGTGATGTATTGCTCGCCGGCTTCATTTATCGCCCGTGACAGGCCAGCGTAATAGGCTTCCAGACCGATGGCTTCAATCTGCTGCAGCTGCTCGCGCACCGGGGCGCAGAACAGACCGGCATTACCGGCTTCGACGCGCTTATTGTTCGGCGGCAGATCGCCGGTAATGGCTTTGAACCAGGTGCGAAGTCCCTGTTTGAGGTTGTTTGGCGCTTTAGACAGATTATCGATCCCCGTCAGTACCTGTAGGGTAGGGAAATGGTCAGCCACAACGGCACTTTTCAGGCGATCAAAGAACTGGTTGAACAGCTCAAAGGATCCCAGATCGATGATTTTGGGTTTGGTGGTTTTGCCGTTTTTGTTGCCGATCTTGCTGGCGGCAGGGGCACTGGAGGGCACGATGCCCGTCTTATGCAAGTCTAATCCGAACAGCAGATTGCAATGCGCGCGGCGCTCTTTCAGCGGGTAAGACATCAACACGTCAATAAACGTCGTCGCCATCACATCCGACAGATTATGGTTGATCAGCCACTGGGTGCGGGAAAAGTCTGCCGGAGAGACAAACCACTCCGGGACTTCGTCGAAGCGCTTCGATTTTCCTTTGCTATCGAATTCAATGAAATGGGCACCGTCATTAAAGGCAAACTTGCAATTTTTAAAGCTGATAATGGTGGTGTTCACAATCAGTGCTTTCTTCACAAAATCAACGACTTCAGGCCCCATGACAAAGCTGGTGATGGCCGATGAATTGATGACTTGCATTAACGTTTCTACATCAGGAACACCGGGTTTGAGGGAGGTGAACTCATAAAAAATGTGTGTCATGCCGCTTACTTCCTATAGTTATTAGCGTGCCATTTCAACCGCGAAAAAGTTTAACATTTCTCACCTGATGAGGCCATTAGCTACGCGTACCGGAATTTTGAGCGGATCACATTCTTGAAGATAAAGATTACTTTTAACGGGTTACCCGTCAACAACAGTGGACATGCTAAAGACTGTATTGTTCAGCGTTAAGTCAGGCTAACTGTTTTAAAGCTATAAACATTAATAAGACTTAACAAACCTTTGCTGGCGGGATAAAAAAGCCGCCCTAAATGTAGTGCACCTCTCTGGAATTGCCCGGTGGCGGCTAGCGCCTTACCGGGCCTACGTAATGTTCTGATATCGCGGGTTTTTTACCTGTGGCAAAGGTATTAGAAATCGCCGGAAATACCTGCGCCAGCCATCCAGCCGTTGTCGAAGGAGCTTGAAGCCTGCATGTTGACGGCAACATGCGGTGTTACGCCTTTCTGCAGACCGGCAGCCAGAGCTGCACCATCACCGTTTGCCGTTCCCGTAGAAAGTGCCCAGGCGTTATCGGAATGATAATGCAGGCTGGACATCGCAGCCGCGTTGTTCAGCCCACGCTTGAGATCGTTGCGGGTATCATCGATATCTTTCGCATTACGCTCAATGGCCTGGCTGTTGCTGGTGATGCGTTGATTGTTGCTGTCGATACGTTGGCTGTTGCCCGCGATCTGCTGGCTGTTATTGTCGATACGCTGGCTATTTACCGAAATATGCTGGTCGTTGTTCTCGATGCGCTGGCTATTGTTAGCGATTCGTTGACCATTGGTATTCACCTGAGTCTGGTTGGTCTGATCAACATAATAGCTGTTCACTTCGCTGGTAGAGTTCACGATGTACGTGTTCCCCGTGGCTTGGCCGGAACGGGTTGTCTTTTTCGTAGGCGTTAAGGGTTGTGGATCGGAAACGCCTTTGGTGGCGGTCAGCGGAGCGGTAGTGGTGTTATCCACGGTTGTGGTATGGGTATCCACAGTTTGACCATTAACAACGACATCATCCGGCGTCCCCTTCACCAGCGTGGCAGGCGTAGTTTGCTCTGTGACGATCAGCACCGTCTTAGTGGGTTCAGGCTGAGGCGTAAGGATATCTTGCGCCACAGGTTCAATGCTCACGACAGGCGGAACGGTTTTGATCTCATAAGCCGGGGTGAGTTGAGCCGCAGGTAAAGGCGGCACATTCATCGGCTGCGGAATGTTATTTGCGGCGAGCTTCGGCGGCACGGACTGCACCGGCACTGGCGGCACATTCATCGGCTGCGGAATGTTATTTGCGGCGAGCTTTGGCGGCACGGACTGCACCGGCACTGGCGGCACATTCATCGGCTGCGGAATGTTATTTGCGGCGAGCTTTGGCGGCACGGACTGCACCGGCACTGGCGGCACGTTCATCGGCTGCGGAATGTTATTTGCAGCGAGCTTCGGCGGCACGGACTGCACTGGCACTGGCGGCACATTCATCGGCTGCGGAATGTTATTTGCGGCGAGCTTCGGCGGCACGGACTGCACCGGCACTGGCGGTACGTTCATCGGCTGCGGAGTGTTATTTGCGGCGAGCTTTGGCGGCACGGACTGCACCGGCACTGGCGGCACATTCATCGGCTGCGGAATGTTATTTGCGGCGAGCTTTGGCGGCACGGACTGCACCGGCACTGGCGGCACATTCATCGGCTGCGGAATGTTATTTACAGCGAGCTTCGGCGGCACGGACTGCACCGGCACTGGCGGCACGTTCATCGGCTGTGGAATAAGAGCAGGCTGCGCAACAGGGGGTTGATGCGGAGCCAGTACAGGCTGTGGCGCCTGCGGTGTCGGTGTCGCGACTGGAGTGATAGACCCATCTTTAAAGGCATTGCGCGCCGCCTGAAGCTGACCATTAGCAAAATGATCCTCGCTGCGGCGTTGAGCGATCAACGCGAATGCATCCTGATGCGCTTTGGCTGCGGCAGCGCCTTCATCTGAAAGTACCCCGTATTGATCTAAGGTCTTCATCATATCGGCAGAGGACTCACGCTCGGCGCGCAGTGACGCAGCGTAATTTTTGTGTGCGATTTGTTCGAATTCCGCAGCACCTTTAAGGTTTGCGACAGCCTGGTCGGCGCTGATCGCATAAACATTTGGCGCAACAATGCACATGGCAATGGCCGATGCGAGCAGTCTGACGGTGGTATTCATCTCTACATGTCCTGAGGTCAATTGATTGATCAACGATAAAATTGCAGAGCGGCAGACAAAATGAAGTCTCTGTCTCTCTGAGTGATGTAGGGGATGTAAGTGTCTTTTTGTTGTCTTTTGTGTAACTAGCATTTTTAGTTGTTACACTTTTAAATGGATTCTAAACAATAAATAGTTATTGGCAAGTCAATTGGTGATGGATTTTTAATAGTCTTTCATAAGTGATGTTTCGAACGAAATCACGATATATTTCGCTTACAGAGGTGTGTTAACTGAAGTGAGTGATTAGTCTTTTTTATACCGAGTTGTAAGTGAATAGATGTCTGAAAGCGCACTTTTGCTGAAATAAGCTGGATTTATTAGCGCTGCGTAATGGCGATGTTGGTTTTTTGTAATGTAATGACTAGACTTGCATAAGACTTTTATTTGTCTTTGTTGTCAGGGGTGACGATCGGCCAGTCGGGTAATAAGAACAGTTAATCTGTCCATAGACTGGAAAGGCGCTATCAGTATGTGTCGGAAGGGAAATGAAACAGAAAGGTTACAGCAGAAGGGTTGACCCGGTGAGCATTGCGCCACCGGGCTGGTGCCGTGGGATCAGTACAGCAGAGCGTAAAGCTTGCGGCGATAGGTTGAGGCCAGCGTATCGCCGGTACCGAGCGCCGCCAGGATTTCCTGGAACATCTTACGCGCCTGACCGTCAGCCGCCGCCAAATCCGTTTTCAGATGGCTGAACAGCAATTCCAGCGCCTCTTCGTTGCGACCTACCTGATGCAACTGCAGAGCCAGCTGGCTGGCTAACGCCGCGTCAGCAGGATTAGCAGCAACCTGCTGCTGCAACAGCTGAATTTCCGGCGTATCGGCGGCCTGCTTCAGCAGTTCAATTTGTGCCACCAGACCCTGATAACGGGTATCCTGATCCTGCATCGGGATGGTTTTCAGCACCCCTTCAGCCTCTTCAGAACGTTTCAGGGTAATCAGCGTTTCCGCCAGCAGTAAGCCAATCTGGCTGTCCTGTGCGGATAACTGCCAGGCGTCTTTCAGCAGCGGCAGGGCTTCCTCATGCTTGCCTTCCCCCATCAATGCCATCGCCTGCTGGGCTTTCAGCTCCTCTTCACGCGGCAGCACTTTGTCCAGCAGGGCGCGGATCGCCTCTTCTGGCTGCGGGCCCTGGAAGCCATCAACCGGCTGACCGTTCTGGAACAGATACACCGTTGGAATGGCGCGCAGGCCAAACTGGGAGGCGATCATCTGCTCGGCGTCGCAATCCAGTTTTGCCAGAATGAACTGACCGTTGTACTGCGCCGCAAGATTTTCCAGCACCGGCGTCAGCTCCAGACAGTGCTGACTACGCTCAGACCAGAAGTAGAACAGCACCGGTTTGATCATCGACTGTTCAAGCGTCTGCTGCAGGTTTGCTTCGGTAATGTTGACAATATTCTGTACGGACATGCGTCTTTTCTCTGTTATGAGTTTTCATTTACATGGGGGCGTGGCGCGTGGCTTCAACTCAGCCCTGTAAAATTTTGTCCATCATCCGGCCGGGCAGCAGGCGCTTAAGCAGGCCGACAGCATGGGTCACCAGGGTGACCGGATAACGCATTTTGGGTTTTTTGCTTTCAAAAGCATGGCGCACTTTGACGACGACCGCCTCCGGGCCGAGGGTAAAACGTGCGGCAATACCCGGATTCTCGACGGGCTTGTCGGTCTGAGTCTGGTTGACGTTATCGGTAAAGCGGGTGCGGATTGGGCCTGGCTCAATTAAACACACTTTGATCCCGCTGTGGCGTAACTCCATACGCAGCGCATCCGACCAGGCCTCCAGTGCATATTTGCTGGCGGCGTAAGCCCCGCGACCCGGGGTGGAAATCAGCCCCATCACCGAAGAGGTCATCACGATCCGCCCTTCACCGTGTGGCAACATGGCGGGCAGCAGGCGCATGGTCAGCTGATGAATGCCAAAAAAGTTGGCAGAAAACTGCTGCTCAAGTTGCGGGCGGGAAATGGTTTGCAGCGGGCCGTACACGCCAAAACCGGCATTGTTAAACAGGCCATACAGCCGATTACCGGTCAGGGCGATCACCTCGTCGGCGGCGCGCTCAATGCTGTCCGGGTTATCCAGATCCAGCAGCACGCCGGTAAATCCCATGCTGTTCATCCGTTCTACGTCGTCGGGTTTGCGGCAGGCGGCCAGCACCCAGAATCCCTGACGCTTCAATTCAAGGGCGCTTTCATAGCCAATCCCGCTGGAACATCCTGTTATTAAGACCGATTTTTGCATAACTTTACCTGTCACAATCTCCGCTGAATTACGACTCATGTTTAACTAAGGGTGCCAGCCGGGTCGCCATCCAGTCGGCGATAAACGGCTGTGCGTCCCGATTGGGGTGAATACCGTCGTCCTGCATCCACTGCGGCTTCAGGTAGACCTCTTCCATAAAAAAGGGCAGTAGCGGAATATCAAACTCTTTGGCAAGTTTGGGGTATATCGCACTGAAGGCTTCATTATAGCGACGGCCATAGTTTGCCGGCAGTCGAATTTGCATCAGCAGCGGCTGGGCGTTCGCGGCGCGAATATCCTGCAGAATTTTGCGCAGGGTTTGCTCCGTCTGCTGTGGCTGGAATCCGCGCAGGCCATCATTGCCGCCGAGTTCCACCAGCACCCAGCGTGGCTGATGCTGCTTAAGTAAAGCAGGCAGGCGAGAGAGCCCCTGCTGGGACGTATCGCCGCTGATGCTGCCATTGATCACCGGCGTTTTGGTCTGCCATTTATCGTTCAGCAGCGCGGGCCAGGCGGCACTGGCCGCCATCCGATAGCCTGCGCTCAGGCTGTCACCCAGAATTAATATCGTGTCTGCCGCCGCGGCGCGGCATGTCATCAGAATCAAAAAAAGGAAAGGCAAATGCCAGCGGAAAACATTGTTGAAGTTCATCGTCTTAAGAAGTCCGTGGGTCAGGGGGAGCACGAGCTTTCCATCCTTACCGGAGTTGAACTCATTGTCAAACGCGGGCAAAGCATCGCGCTGATTGGTGAGTCGGGCTCCGGCAAGTCAACGCTACTGGCGATCCTCGCGGGGCTGGATGACGGCAGCAGCGGTGAAGTCAACCTCGTCGGGCAGCCGCTGCACAGCCAGGATGAAGAGGCGCGTGCCGCCCTGCGCGCAAAGCACATCGGCTTTGTTTTCCAGTCATTTATGCTGATCCCGACCCTTAATGCGCTGGAGAACGTCGAGCTGCCGGGCCTGCTGCACGGCGAAAATACCACCCACAGTCGCGAGAGCGCAAAAGCGCTGCTGGAGCAACTGGGGCTCGGCAAACGTCTCGATCATCTTCCGGCGCAGCTTTCCGGCGGTGAGCAGCAGCGCGTGGCGCTGGCGCGCGCCTTTAACGGCCGCCCGGATGTGCTGTTTGCCGATGAACCGACCGGCAACCTCGATCGCCAGACCGGGGATAAAATTGCCGACCTGCTGTTCTCGCTCAATCGGGAAAACGGCACGACGCTGATCCTCGTCACTCACGATCCGCAACTGGCGGCTCGCTGCGATCGCCGTCTGCGGCTGGTGAACGGTCTGTTGCAGGAGGAAGCATGATTGCCCGCTGGTTCTGGCGCGAATGGCGCTCACCCTCACTGCTGATCGTCTGGCTGGCGTTGAGCCTGGCGGTGGCCTGTGTGCTGGCGCTCGGCAGCGTCAGCGATCGGATGGAAAAGGGGCTCAGCCAGCAAAGCCGCGAGTTTATGGCAGGAGACCGAACCCTGCGCAGCTCACGCGAGGTGCCGCAGGCGTGGCTGGATGAGGCGCAAAAGCAGGGTCTAAAAGTGAGCGAGCAGCTCAGCTTCCAGACCATGACCTTTGCCCGGGACACGCCGCAGCTGGCGAGCGTGAAGGCGGTGGACAATGTCTATCCGATGTATGGCGATCTCCAGACCCATCCGCCAGGCCTGAAACCGGCCCCGGGAACGGTGCTGCTGGCCTCGCGTCTGATGGCGCTGCTGAACCTGAAAACCGGCGACAGCATCGACGTCGGGGATGCCACACTGAAAATTGCCGGGGAAGTGGTGCAGGAGCCGGATTCCGGCTTTAACCCGTTCCAGATGGCACCGCGCCTGCTGATGAACACCGCCGACGTGGCGAAAACCGGGGCGGTACAGCCCGGCAGCCGCGTCACCTGGCGCTATAAGTTTGGCGGTACCCCCGTTCAGCTGGCGGCTTACGAAAAATGGCTGTTGCCGCAGCTGAAACCGGAGCATCGCTGGACCGGGCTCGAGCAAGAGGACGGCGCGCTGGGTAAATCGCTGGAGCGTTCCCAGCAGTTCCTGCTGCTCTCCGCGCTGCTGACCCTGCTGCTGGCAGTGGCGGCGGTGGCGGTGGCCATGAGCCACTACTGCCGCAGCCGCTACGATCTGGTGGCGATCCTCAAAACGCTGGGGGCGGGCAGGGCGCAGCTGCGCAAGCTGATTGTCGGCCAGTGGCTGATGGTGCTCGCACTCTCTGCCCTCACCGGCGGGGCGATGGGGCTGCTGTTTGAAAAGGTCCTGATGGTACTGCTTAAACCTGTGCTGCCAGCCGCGCTGCCGCCGGCCAGCCTGTGGCCGTGGGTGTGGGCGATTGGCGCAATGACGGTGATTTCCCTGCTGGTGGGGCTGCGTCCGTACCGCCTGCTGCTGGCGACTCAGCCGCTGCGGGTGCTGCGCCGGGACGTGGTAGCCAGCGTCTGGCCGCTGAAAGTGTACCTGCCGACTATCGTGGTGGTAGTGGTGGCGCTGCTTGCCTGGCTGATGGGCGGCAGCATGTTGCTGTGGGCGGTGCTGGCAGGTGCCGTGGTGCTGGCGTTGCTGTGCGGCGTACTGGGCTGGATGTTGCTCAGCGTGCTGCGCGGGTTAACGGTGAAATCACTCCCGGTGCGTCTGGCGGTGAACCGCCTGCTGCGCCAGCCGTGGTCGACCCTCAGCCAGCTGTCGGCATTTTCGCTGTCGTTTATGCTGCTGGCGCTGCTGCTGGTGCTGCGCGGCGATCTGCTGGATCGCTGGCAACAGCAACTCCCGGCAGAAAGCCCGAACTATTTTCTGATTAACATCGCCCCGGAGCAAGTCACGCCGTTAAAAGGGTTCCTCTCCGAGCATCAGATTGTGCCTGCGGCGTTCTACCCTATCGTGCGGGCGCGTCTGACCCAGATTAACGGTGAGTCGACCGAGGGCAATAAGGATGAATCGCTCAACCGCGAGCTAAACCTCACCTGGCAGGAGAAACAGCCGGATCACAACCCGATCACCGCGGGAAGCTGGCCGCCAAAAGCGGGCGAAGTGTCGATGGAAGAGGGGCTGGCAACGCGCCTTAACGTCGGGCTGGGCGATACGGTGACCTTTACCGGCGATACGCAGGATTTCAGCGCCAAAGTCACCAGCCTGCGTAAAGTGGACTGGGAGAGCCTACGACCTAACTTCTTCTTTATCTTCCCGTCCGGGGCGCTGGATGGTCAGCCTCAGAGCTGGCTGACCAGTTTCCGCTGGGAAAACGGCAACGGCATGCTCACCCAGCTGAACCGGGAGTTCCCGACCATCAGCCTGCTGGATATCGGGGCGATCCTCAAACAGGTTGGCCAGGTGCTAGAGCAGGTCAGTCGGGCGCTGGAGGTGATGGTGGTGCTGGTGACCCTTTGCGGCGTCCTGCTGCTGCTGGCCCAGGTGCAGGTGGGTATGCGCCAGCGCCATCAGGAGCTGGTGGTTTATCGCACCCTGGGCGCGGGCAAAAAGCTGCTGCGCACCACCCTGTGGAGTGAGTTTGCTCTGCTGGGGCTGGTGGCCGGACTGGTGGCCGCCATCGGGGCAGAAACCGCGCTGGCGGTGCTGCAAACCCGGGTGTTTGACTTCCCGTGGGAGCCTGACTGGCGGCTGTGGGTGATCCTGCCGCTGAGCGGGGCGCTGATGCTCTCCCTGTGCGGCGGCTGGCTGGGGGCGCGTTTACTGAAAGGCAAAGCCCTGTTCCGCCAGTTCGCGGGTTAATTTCCCTTCGTAATCATCACGCGCCGGTTTTTATACTGGCGCGTGATACTTAAGTAGCATAAAAAGATAACTCCTTGAATTTTAGTGGCACAAATCATTAAAAACGGGTCAACACGGGTCGATAAATTCCGGTTAACATTCACCAGCTAAATAAATAGCAGTGTGTGTCTATCAAGGAATAATAATGACCATAAATAAAACAGCGCTGGCGGTTGCGATCGGCGCGGCAGTGGCATTGACGTCTTTTGCATCCCAGGCAGAAATCACCGTCCTAAAACAAGATCCGCAGGCGGGTAACCCGCTGAGCCGTCTGAACTTCACCGTCGGCGGCAGTATTCGTCCTCAGTTCCAGAACATGACCGGCAATGACGGCAAAAACAGCTACAAGCGTAACGGCTTTGACGGTGGCACCCGCTTCCGTTTTGCAGCGGATTACTACCTGTTTGATGACATCAGCTGGGTGAGCTACTACGAGCTGGGTGTCAACATTCCGGCGCAGTTCAACTGGGATCATCACTATGCTGACGGCGCGCACGACACCTCCCGTCGTATGCTCTACACCGGTCTGAAAAGCGATACCTGGGGCACCCTGACTTTCGGCCAGCAGAACAGCGTCTATTACGACGTGGTGGGCGCGAAAACCGATATCTGGGATTACGACATGATCGGCCAGGCACCGGGTAACGGCATCAACGGCGACTACGACGGCTCTTACCGTTCACGCCAGATGCTGAAATACAAAAAAACCGTCGGTGATGCCGATCTGTATGCCTCTTACCTGTTCGAAGACAGCGAATTCCTGGCAAAAGACGGGATGCGCTACAAGCGTAAAGGCGGCGGCTCGTTGGGTGTGAACTACCACCTGACCGAGGACCTGACCTGGGGTACCGCGTGGAACTACACCCGCGCAGACATGCGTAACCCGAGCAACAACGACAGCAAATCCTACGATCAGAACATCCTCGGTACCGCTCTGAGCTGGAAACCCGACAACTGGACCTTCTCTGCAGGCGGCGGCTGGTATCAGAACTTTATGACCAGCAAAAAAGCGTCAGTAAATGACTACTTTGCCGGTGATGCGTGGGGTATCGAGTACTTCGCGGGCTACACCTTCCCGGTTGAACAGTATGCGCTGAAATCCGTCCAGCCTTACTTTATGGGCGATCGCATCGAGACCATGAACGGTCGCAACTACCAGCGCATCGACAACGGCGTGGGTATTAGCTTCCAGCTGGATTACGGTTTCCGTGTTGACTACGAGCACGTGTTCACCTCCAGCACCGACGATCTGGGCGACATGAACCTGGTCCGTCTGCGTTACGACTTCTAAGTCTGCGTTGTTTGTCCCCGGTGGTGCGTTGCTCACCGGGGCTACCCTCGACCCCGCCAGCAAAACATTGCCGAAAATCGCATAACCCATCTCCTGTACATTCAACGACATAATTCGCAACATCATGAAATAATTTCAAGGACGCGGCCTGTGATCTGTGTCATGTTAACGGCAACCGCGCCGCATCGTACGGCGCACCCACATCACGCATCACCGCTTTGAAATGGAGATCTCATGGGATTACGTCACACGCTTCGTGCTGCCGCCGGCGCGCTTTTGCTGGTCTGCGGCTTGCAAGCTGCCCAGGCTAACAGCGATCCACACACTATCGTCTTCGGCGTTGCGCCGGGCCCGTATGGCGACATGGTCAAGCAGGCTATTGCGCCGTCGCTGAAAGAGAAAGGTTACAAGGTAGTGGTGCGCGAATTCAGCGACTACGTGCAGCCCAATATGGCGCTGGCCAACGGCAGCATCGATGCCAACCTGTTCCAGCACTCACTCTATTTCAGCAAATTCACGGCCGATAAAGATCTGAAACTCACCAAATTGCTGGCGGTGCCGACGGCTGGGATGGGTTTCTACTCCCGCAAGGTGAAGAGTCTCGATGAGCTGAAAAAAGGCGATATCGTCACGCTGTCGAACGATCCGACCAACCTCGCGCGCGGCCTGCGTTTCCTCGCATCGCTGAAGCTGATCACCATCAAAGAGAATATCGATCCGACCAAAGCCTCGGAGCGCGACATTGCCAGCAACCCGAAAGGGCTGGTGTTCAAACCGCTGGAAGCGGCCCAGCTGCCACGCACGCTGGACAGCGTCACCGCCTCGCTGGTAAACGGCAACTTCGCCATTGCCGCCGGGCTGGATCTCTCCAGCGCCCTTGCCCAGGAACAGCTGGACGAAAACCTGAAAAATATCATTGCGGTACGCACGGAAGATGCGGACAAGCCGTTTGCCAAAGACATTGTGACGGTGGTGCAATCACCAGCCTATCGCGCGGTGATTGACGACCCGAAAAATGTCTATCAATCGTTCCAGAAACCAGACTGGATGACGGCCGCCAAACCCTGATCGCGCCGGGCAGACACCAGGGCAGCAGCGGCTGCCCTTTTCGCATTTCTGAGGTAGTCATGATTGAGTTAGAGAAGGTCTGCGTCGATTTCCAGACCGGACGCGGGCCCGCCACCCGGGCGGTGTCAGACGTCAGCCTGCGCATTGCTGCTGGCGAAATTTTTGGCATTGTCGGCACCAGCGGTGCGGGCAAGAGCACCCTGCTGCGCACCCTAAATGCCCTCCAGCGCCCGGCATCGGGCAGCGTGAAGGTCAACGGCGTGGAAATCTCCGCCCTTGAAGGTGCCAGTTTGCGCCAGGCTCGCCAGCGTATCGGCATGATTTTCCAGCATTTCAACTTGATGCACACCCGCACTGTGGCGCAGAACGTGGCCTTTAGCCTGAAGGCCGCAGGCTGGGAGCGCAGCAAAATTGTCCCGCGCGTCAGCGAAATCCTCGCCCTGGTGGGGCTCAGCGATAAAGCCAACCGCTACCCGGTGCAGCTCAGCGGCGGGCAGAAGCAGCGCGTCGGCATTGCCCGCGCCATTGCTAACCATCCTGATGTCCTGCTCTGCGATGAGCCGACTTCGGCGCTGGATCTGGAAACCTCCGCCACCATTCTGGCGCTGTTAAAGCAGATCAATGAACAGATGGGGATCACCATCGTGCTGATCACCCACGAGATGAACGTGATCAAGTCGATCTGCGATCGCGTGGCGGTCATGTCCGGCGGCGAAGTGGTCGAGCTGGGCGAGGTGTTTGATGTTTTTGCCCATCCGCAGCATGCGTTTACCCGGCAGCTGGTGTCGCACACCCTGAACCTGACGTTGCCGGAACGCCTGCAGCAGCATCTGCCGGGGCAATTGCTGAAGATCTTGTTTATCGGCGATTCTGCCGAGCAGCCGGTGCTGTCTGAGGTGGCGGTGAAATTTGGCGTGGCGGTGAATATCCTGCACGGCAAGATCGAGTATATCGGCGAGCGTGCGTTGGGCATTTTAGTCGTCCAGCTGACTGCGCCAGAAAACCCCTCTGCCGTGGCGCTGGCGGTAGAACATATCCGTAATCGTACCGCCCAGGTGGAGGTGATCCGTGGATGATTTACTGCTCGACCTCAGTCTGGCATTTAACGAAACCTTCCAGATGCTTGGCATCTCAACGGTGCTGGCGATCCTCGGCGGCCTGCCGCTGGGCTTTCTGATTTTTGTCACCGACCGCCATCTGTTCTGGCAAAACCGTTTTGTCTATCTGGTGAGCTCGGTGCTGGTGAACATCATCCGCTCGGTGCCGTTTGTGATTTTACTGGTGCTGCTGCTGCCGTTAACGCAGTTCCTGTTGGGCAACACCATCGGGCCGATTGCCGCCTCTGTGCCGCTGTCGGTGGCGGCGATTGCGTTTTACGCCCGGCTGGTGGACAGCGCTCTGCGCGAAGTGGATAAAGGGATCATCGAAGCGGCCGAAGCCTTTGGCGCCAGCCCGATGCGCATTATCTGCACCGTGCTGTTACCGGAGGCGAGCGCCGGACTGCTGCGCGGCCTGACCATTACCCTGGTGAGTTTGATCGGCTATTCGGCAATGGCCGGGATTGTCGGCGGCGGCGGGGTAGGGGATCTGGCGATCCGCTACGGCTACTACCGCTACGAAACCCAGGTGATGGTGGTGACGGTGATCGCGCTGATTGTGCTGGTGCAAATCGTGCAAGTGCTCGGCGACTGGCTGGCGAAACGCGCCGATAAGCGCGATCGCCGGTAGACATTTCAGGCCGTCAGCCAGGCGGCCACCTCGTTAAATGCGCCCCGATAGACGATCTTGTCGGCTTTTTTCTCCAGCTGATAACGGTACATCGGGTCGTAATAGTCATTGAGCAGTGGCGCAAGCCAGGCGAAGTGCGCCTCGGTACTGCCTGTGCGCCGCTGCTCGATGAGCCCGCTGTCCAGCAGGGCGGCGAACTCAGTAAAACGCTGCAGCCCCAGGCGACGGCGGATGGCGAACAGGCCGTGGTGCAGGTATTCGCCGTACTCACGCCAGCCCGCCTCTTCGCCGTACCGGCTACGAAACGCCTGCCACATGTGCTCGAAATACTCTTCGCGCAGCCGATCAAGACGGACCTCAAACGGATCCTCGACCACCACAATCGGCGACTGCGCCATCCGCTCACGCAGGCACGCCGGCAGGTGGTTAGAGCCAATCATCCGGCCTTCATCTTCCAGCACCCAACGGCTGGCGTCTTTCTTTAACAGGTCGGTGGCGAGATGATTTTCAAAGCTCGCCTGCGACAGCTGCGGCGTCAGCGTGCGGCCAAACGACGAGCCGCGATGGTGCGCCAGCCCTTCAAGATCGACGCCCTGCGGATGGGCTTTGACCAGCAGGGTCTTGCCGCTGCCGGTGCAGCCGCCAATCAGCACGGCGGGTTTTTGCGCCTGCTCGACCGTGGCCTGCATCGCCGCCTGGCGCAGCGCTTTATAGCCGCCACGGATCAGCGGGTAATCGACGCCAGCGTCTTTTAGCCACGCCTGCACGATATGGGATCGCTGCCCGCCCCGGGCGCAGCTAATGTAGCCCTGCGGGTGCATCAGGCAGGCCACTTTCCACGCCTCCAGCCGCTGTCCGCGGGTGTCGCCGGTGACCAGCCGATGGCCGAGCGCCAGCGCGGCGTCCGCCCCGTGGCGTTTATAACAGGTGCCCACGGCGGCGCGTTCGTCGTCATTCATTAACGGCAGGTTGATGGCCGCAGGCATCGCGCCCTGGGCAAATTCCACGGGCGCGCGCACGTCGATTAACGGCGTGTCGGCGGTAAGTATGGCGCGGTAGTCCGTCCCATCGTTCATAAGGATCCCTCATTACAGCGATGGGCTGGATTGTACGCCGGGGAAGGGGAAGGTCAACTCCCCGGCGCTGAGGCTTAACGCAGGGTCGATTGCGCCCAGGCGATGCCGCTGGCGTATTCCGCTGGCAGCAGGGGAACGAGGGCGTCGAGGGCGGCGCTCAGTCGTGCAACGTCGGTATCGTTCAGGTTCAGGTGTCCGACCTTGCGGCCCGGACGCACCTCTTTGTCGTACCAGTGCAGATGCACCAGCGGCTGCGACAGCCAGGCGTCGTTCAGATCGGTGCCGATCAGGTTGATCATCACCGACGGGCTGTTGACCACCGGCTGCGGCAGCGGCAGGCCGGTAATGGCCCGCAGATGCAGCTCAAACTGGCTGATGGAGGCCCCGTTTTGCGTCCAGTGACCGCTGTTGTGCACGCGCGGGGCCAGCTCGTTGATCAGCAGGCCTTCCGGGGTGACAAAGCACTCCATCGCCATCACGCCGACATAGCCCAGCTCCTGCATGATTGCTGACAGCATGCTTTCGGCCTGCGCCTGCTGCTGCGCATCTGCCTGCGGGAAGGCTACGCTGGTGCGCAGAATACCGTCCTGGTGCAGGTTGTGGGTCAGAGGATAAAACACGGTGCTGCCGTCGTGGGCGCGGGCGCCGACCAGCGACACTTCGCCGCTGAAGTTAATGCCCTGCTCAACGATGCACTCGCCGTAGCATTCGTCCGGCAGCTGATCGGTTTCAGTGGCGCGCAGACGCCACTGACCGCGGCCGTCGTAGCCGCCGACGCGGCGTTTGACGATCGCCAGTTCACCCAGGGTGTCGAACACGCCTGCCCACTGTGATTTCTCGGTCAGCAGCTGCCACGGGGCGGTGGCAAGGCTCAGATCGTCGAACAGCTGTTTTTGCGTCAGACGGTCGGCGATTATCGGGAATACGTCGCGGTTAACGAACGCGTTATGGCGCGCCAGCTCGCGGGTTAAGGCGGTCTCTGGCCAGCGCTCAATCTCGGCGGTAATTACGCTTTGCTGGAACGGAACGGATTCGGGTTCATCGTCCAGCCCGACCGGCCAGACGGTAATGCCCAGCGGCTCACCGGCCTGACGCAGCATGCGGCCTAACTGACCGTTGCCGAGGACGCAAACCTGCTTCATGCCGCACCTCGCGGGTCTGGATTCTCCAGCACCTCATCGGTTTGGGCTGCGCGGAACGCAACCAGGCGCTGATGCAGCGCTTGATCGTGGGTCGCCAGAATTTGTGCGGCCAGCAGGGCGGCATTGGCGGCACCCGCTTTACCGATCGCCAGTGTACCCACCGGAATGCCGCGTGGCATCTGCACGATAGAGTAGAGACTGTCGACGCCGCTCAGGGCTGCGCTTTGCACCGGTACGCCGAGCACCGGGACCAGCGTTTTGGCGGCAATCATGCCAGGCAGATGCGCGGCCCCGCCGGCACCGGCAATAATCACCTGATAGCCGTTCTCTTCTGCACTTTCGGCGAAGCTGAACAGTTTATCGGGGGTGCGGTGTGCGGAGACCACTTCAACGTGGTGTGGAACATGCAGGATTTCGAAGATTTCGGTGGCAAACTGCATGGTAGCCCAGTCGCTTTTGGACCCCATCACGATGGCGACACGCGCCGGATTATTGCTGGAAGACATGCGGCTAAAAACTCCTGTGAGGCACAATTCTCGGCTTTTGAGGCCACAGAGAATAGCACGATCCTCAGGCAAGGAAAACGGTTGCGCGGCTAAAGTTGCGGCAAAAAGCGGGGATTATTTAAAACGGAAAGGCGATAAGTTCGATGCCTTCCGGCGAGACTTTTACCATTGAACCCTGCTCATGCCAGGCACCCAATACCACGCGCTGGGCGGGTTCACCGTTGGCGGTGAGCGGATGCATATCCGGGCGATGAGTATGGCCGTGGATCAGCCACTGTACGCGGTGTTTTTCCATCATCTGGACCACCGCCTGCGGATTAACGTCCATGATGGTCATCGATTTACTGCTGTTCGCGGCTTTGCTGCCCGCACGCATTTTGGCGGCGATGCGGCTACGAATAAACAGCGGCAGGGCCAGAAACAGGGTCTGGATCCAGGGGGTATGCACTTTGGCGCGAAACGCAAGATAACCGGTGTCGTCGGTGCAGAGCGTGTCGCCATGCATGATCAACATCCTGCGGCCGTACAGGTCGAGAACAGTCTCTTCCGCCAGCAGGGTCATGCCGCATTCGCGGGCAAAACGCTTGCCGATCAGAAAGTCACGGTTACCGTGGATAAAGAAGCAGGGGACGCCAGCATTGACCAGGGCGTTGATCGCGTATGCTATTTCGCGGTGTAGCGGGTTGGGATCGTCATCGCCAATCCAGGCTTCGAACAGATCGCCGAGGATGTACAGGGCGTCGGCGTGACGCGCTTCACCCTGTAAAAAACGCAGAAAACCGGCGGTGATCGCCGGTTCTTCTGTTTGCAGATGCAGATCTGCAATAAAGAGTGTCGCCACCAATTACTCGCTGACGGTCACGCTTGTGATCACAACGTCTTCTTTAGGAACGTCCTGATGCATACCGCTGCGGCCAGTGGAGACGCCTTTGATCTTCTCGACCACGTCCATACCGTCAGCCACTTCTGCGAATACGCAGTAGCCCCAACCCTGCAGGTTTTCACCGGAGAAGTTCAGGAAGTCGTTGTCAGCCACGTTGATGAAGAACTGGGCAGTTGCTGAGTGTGGTGCCTGAGTACGGGCCATTGCCAGCGTACCGCGGGTGTTTTTCAGACCGTTGTTGGCTTCGTTTTTGATCGCTGCTTTGGTCTCTTTCTGGTTCATACCAGGTTCAAAACCGCCGCCCTGGATCATAAAGCCGTTAATAACACGGTGGAAAATGGTGTTGTCGTAGAAACCTTCGCGGCAGTAGTCCAGGAAGTTTTTAACTGTTTCAGGCGCTTTATCATCAAAGGTATTGATGACGATATCGCCATGATTAGTGTGGAAAGTAACCATTTTTGCATCCTGTTCCGTTTTAGTGGTGCTTCGACCCCGTGGGGGGCCACAATAAGCGCTTGTTATAGCATAACCTCACGGCGCGATCACCTTGCATTGTGCGCCGCTTCGCGTTTGAATTAGTGTAGAATACGCCGTTTTCGTCCACACACGTCTCACATGGAATCTTCGATGTTAAAAATCTTCAATACCCTGACGCGCCAAAAAGAGGAATTCAAACCTATTCATGCCGGGGAAGTCGGCATGTACGTGTGTGGTATTACCGTTTACGATCTCTGTCATATCGGCCATGGTCGTACCTTCGTCTCCTTTGACGTGGTCTCCCGCTATTTGCGCTTCCTCGGGTACAACCTTAAGTATGTACGCAATATCACCGATATCGACGATAAAATTATCAAACGCGCCAATGAAAACGGCGAAAACTTCGTCGATTTAGTCGACCGGATGATCGCTGAAATGCACCGCGATTTTGACGCGCTGAACATTCTGCGCCCGGATCTGGAGCCGCGTGCAACGCACCACATTCCGGAAATCATTGAAATCACCGAGCAGCTGATCGCCAAAGGTCACGCCTATGTAGCCGACAACGGCGACGTGATGTTCGACGTGCCGACCGATCCGCACTACGGTCAGCTCTCCCGTCAGGATCTGGATCAGCTACAGGCCGGTGCCCGCGTTGATGTGGTGGACGTGAAGCGCAACCCGATGGATTTTGTGCTGTGGAAGATGTCGAAAGCCGGTGAACCGAGCTGGCCATCGCCGTGGGGCGAAGGGCGTCCGGGCTGGCACATTGAATGTTCGGCCATGAACTGCAAACAGCTGGGCAATCACTTCGATATTCATGGCGGCGGTTCAGACCTGATGTTCCCGCACCATGAAAACGAAATCGCCCAGTCCACCTGCGCGCACGACGGTGAATACGTCAACGTCTGGATGCACTCCGGGATGGTGATGATTGACCGCGAGAAGATGTCAAAATCGCTGGGCAACTTCTTTACCGTGCGCGACGTGCTGAAATACTACGACGCTGAAACCATCCGCTACTTCCTGATGTCCGGCCACTATCGCAGCCAGCTGAACTACAGCGAAGAGAACCTCAAGCAGGCGCGTTCCGCTCTCGAGCGCTTGTATACCGCCCTGCGCGGCACCGATAAATCGGTACCGGCTGCGGGTGGCGACGCGTTTGAAGCCCGCTTTATCGAGGCGATGAACGATGATTTCAACACCCCGGAAGCGTACTCCGCACTGTTCGATATGGCGCGTGAAGTGAATCGCCTGAAAGGTGAAGATGCCCAGGCCGCTAACGCGCTGGCTTCACACATGCGTAAGCTGTCCGGCGTGCTGGGCCTGCTGGAGCAGGAGCCAGAAGCCTTCCTGCAGAGCGGTGCCCAGGCGGACGACGGCGAAGTGGCGGAAATTGAAGCTCTGATTAAAGCGCGTCTGGATGCGCGTCAGGCCAAAGATTGGGCCGCTGCCGATGCCGCGCGTAACCGTCTGACCGAGATGGGCATCATTCTGGAAGATGGCCCGCAGGGCACCATCTGGCGTCGTAAGTAAGTTTTCCCCTCACCCTAACCCTCTCCCAAAAGGAGAGGGGATGGTTCGGTTTTCTCCCTCTCCCCGTGGGTGAGGGCCGGGGTGAGGGCATCAGCGCGCACGTCGCCACCACAACATCCCCAGCACCACTGCCCCCGGCAACCACACCCACAGCAGTTCTGAGATAATCACCTGATGGCCGTAAGGCGTCATATAGCGCGACAGGGCAAACGGCGCGACCTTGATCACCTGCCACGGGGCAAAGAAGCGTTCATCCAACCACGGCCACAGCCAGCCGACCCCTTTACCGCCCGTCGTCACTGAATCCAGCAGGCTGTGCGACAGCAGCGAAACCGTCAGGAACACCCAGCAGCGCAGGAGCCCCGCGCCGAACCATCGTCGTCCTGCTAAAACGCAGAGTATTGGCACCACAAAGGCAAACAGCAGCGAGTGGGTAAAACCGCGATGACCAAAAATATTGCCGTAGGCGATGCCGAATTTAAACGCCAGTACGTCGGCATCCGGCAGCATGGCAAGGACTACCCCGGCAAACAGCAGGCGCGGGGGAATAACGCGGGTACCCAAGCCTAAGCCAAGGCAAAGCGGGACTGCGGCGTGGGTGATGATGGTAGGCATAGCAATTATCCATGGCAAATCATGGAAATATAGCAGAGTGCGGCCAAACTCTGCCTCAGGATTAAATCTGAATTCAGGCGGATTCCCGGGCGAACAGCTGGCCGGAGAGCGTAATGCGCTGGGTTTGCAGCTCGGGCTCTTTCAGCTTGCGGATCATCAGCCCCGCCGCCTGGCGTCCGGTCTCTTCGCTGGCAGACGACACGTAGGTAAAGGACGGTGAAGTGAGATTGATGTGCAGCATATCTTCAAACCCCACCAGCGCCACCTGCTGGGTCAGAAACACGTCTTTGCCGACGGTACGCCCCACGTGATGGATCCCGGAAATCGAGCCGATCATCGCGTCCGGCGAGTGGCAGAGCAGGGCGGTAAGGGTGTTGTTTTTCTCGAGCAGTTGCCGGGCCGCAAAGCTCACCGCCTGGGTATCGTCGCTGCAGGCCGGGGCCGACTCTTCGCGGAACACCAGACCGTTTTGCGTCATCGCGCTGCGAAACCCCAGCAGGCGCTGCTCGCGGATCAGGTCGCCTTCTCGGCCGCCGATATAGGCAATGTTGCGGTGCCCACGCTCAATCAGATAGCGGGTGGCGAGGTGCGCTGCCTGGCGGTTATCACGCATCACCAGATTGCAGGATTCCTCTAACAACGATTGCGACACCGCCACCAGCGGCAGGGCACACTGGCGGATCAATGCGGGCAGGGCGGCAGTGCGAGTATCAGAGGCCAGATAGATTACCCCGGCGACGCCCTGCTGCTTAAAGGAGAGCAGGCAACGCTCCAGGTGTTCTCCGTCGTTCAGCGGCTGGCCGAGAAAGACCATATAGCCTTGTTTCTCAAGTTCCTGGACGATGCTGGCCATCACTTTGATGGAAAAACTGTCGCTGAAATCACGCAGGATCAGACCGATAAGATTGGAGGTATTGGCACGGAGGTTGGCTGCGGCAACGTTATGCACGTAGCCCAACGCGGTGATGGCGGCGTGAACCTTTTCGATCGTGGCCTCGGAGATTTTTCCCTTCTGGCGTAACACCAGCGAGACGGTCGAAACCGACACGCCGGACTCTCTGGCGACATCAATGATGCTGACCTTCTTCACATCTTCTCCCTGAAATGCCTGATAAGACAACGTCCCCCGTAAGAGTACAGGAGACGCGTCAATCAGGCTGAATTATTTACCGATCATCGTCGACATGGTTTGGGCGATAAACTGTGCCCTTGCGCCAAAGATAACCTGGATGCCCGAGTCGCCCACGAAGACCACCCCGCGTGCGCCCAGCCCGTTCAGGCCGTCTTTATCGACCATGCTGCTCTTGGTCACTTCCAGACGCAGACGGGTGATACAGGAGCCAACCGAGTCGATGTTCTGCGCGCCGCCCAGCAGACCGATAATTTCGGTGGCGATTTCGGTATCCGTTTTGTCATTCGCATTGGCGGTGACGTCGGTACGGCCCGGCGTTTTCACGTCGAGGCGACGGATCACAAAGCGGAAGGTGAAGTAGTAAATCAGTGCCATCGGCACGCCGATAATCACCGCGCTGAGGAAGTTGGTCTGGTAGCCGTTGAACGACGGCAGGATGCCAAACGACAGGTAGTCGATAAAGCCCGCCGAGAACGATTTGGCGATGTGCGCATCCAGCAGATACATGCTCATGTACGCCAGGCCCGCCATGATGGCGTTGAAGACGTACAGGACCGGTGCCACGAAGATAAAGGTGAACTCAACCGGCTCGGTGATCCCGGTCAGGAAACAGGTCAGCGCGGCAGAGAACAGAATACCGGCGGCAATCTTTTTGTTTTTGGTGTGCGCTTCGTGGTACATCGCCAGACAGGCCGCCGGCAGCGCGAACAGCATCAGCGGGAACTCACCCTGCATGAACTTACCGGCATTCTGGTAAGTGTCGCTGCTGAAGGATTTCACCCCTTCTTCCAGCATTTTGAACCAGATGGTCTGGTCGCCGTGGATAACCTGACCAGCCTGGGTGGTGTAATCGCCAAACGAGTACCAGAACGACGGATACCAGATATGGTGCAGACCCAGCGGGATCAGCGCACGTTCCACCAGACCAAAGATAAAGGTCGAGGCCGCCTGATTGTCACCGTTGACGATCACTGACAGCGCATCGATACCGGCCTGAATGTGCTGCCAGACGTACGGCAGCAGCAGACCCATCACGAACGACAGGAAGGCGGTAGCAATCGCCACAAAGCGCTTGCCGGAGAAGAAGCCGAGGAATTCTGGCAGCTGCAGGGTGTGGAAGCGGTTATAGCACCACGCGGCCAAAATACCGCACAGCAGGCCGCCAAAGACGCCCATCTGCAGCGTCGGGATCCCCACCACCATCGCGTATTTGCCGCCCTGGGACGCCATTTCCGGAGTGATGCTCAGCACCGTCCCGATGGTAATGTTGGTGATAAACACCGACACCGCCGCAGAGAGTGCCGCGATCCCCGATTCCGAAGCCAGACCCACGGCCGAGCCAATGGCGAACAGCATCGGCAGGTTATCAAAGATCACCCCGCCCGCGTTCATCATCAGCGGTAAATGGAACTTATCGCCGAAGGCCAACAGCAGGCCTGCGGCTGGAAGCAGCGAGATCGGCAGCATTAAGGCGCGACCAATCATCGATAATTTCGACAGCGATTTAACAAATCCTGATATCAGGCTCATGCTGATTTCCCCGAGTGACGCTCTGTGAGCGCTGTTATAGTAGTGAGTAGAACGTTTTAGTAGAACGTTCTACTTATCGTGGGGAAAGCCTATAAATCGTGCAACTAAATTTTCACATTTCAACAGATGAAATAGTGATTATTTGAAGTCGATCGATAATTAACCGTGATGGTAATGGGGATATGTGATCCCCTCTCCCGTTGGGAGAGGGTTAGGGTGAGGGCAACAGCGTGATGCGGTGTTTAGGCTACAACTGTAATGCTCTGACCCTGGAAACTCACCGTCTGACCGGCGACGATTTTGCAACGTTTGCGGGTTTCCACCGCGCCGTCGACGTTCACCAGACCGTCAGCGATAAAGCTCTTCGCCTGGGCACCGCTTTCGCTCCAGCCTTCCAGCTTGAGCAGATCGCACAGCTCGACGTGCGGGTGTTTACCTAATGAAAATGTGGCCATCTTACGCTTCCTCTACGTCGTGATACTCAACGCATGCCTGCAAAGTATTCTCAATCAATGTGGCTACGGTCATTGGACCGACGCCACCCGGTACCGGCGTGATAAACGATGCGCGCTCGGCGGCATCTTCATACACCACATCGCCGACCACTTTGCCGTTTTCCAGACGGTTAATCCCCACGTCCACGACAATCGCGCCTTTTTTAATCCATTCGCCCGGAATAAAGCCCGGCTTGCCCACGGCGACGATCAGCAGGTCTGCGTTTTCGACGTGGTGACGCAGGTTTCGGGTAAAGCGGTGGGTCACAGTGGTGGTACAGCCTGCCAGCAGCAGCTCCATGCTCATCGGACGACCGACAATGTTGGAGGCACCAATCACCACGGCGTTCAGGCCGTAAGTGTCGATGTTGTAGCGTTCGAGCAGCGTCACGATACCGCGCGGGGTGCACGGACGCAGGCGCGGCGCACGCTGGCACAGCCGACCGACGTTGTACGGATGGAAACCGTCGACGTCTTTATCCGGCGAGATACGTTCCAGCACTTTCACGTTGTCGATGCCCGCAGGCAGCGGCAGCTGGACCAGGATCCCGTCGATGGCTTTATCGGCGTTCAGGGTATCAATCAGCTCAAGCAGTTCTGCTTCGCTGGTGGTTTCTGGCAGATCGTAGGAGCGGGAGAGAAACCCAACCTCTTCGCACGCTTTACGCTTGCTGCCGACATAAATTTGCGATGCCGGGTTGCTGCCGACCAGTACAACGGCCAGCCCAGGGGCGCGTTTTCCTGCTGCTGTACGCGCCTTAACTTTTTCCGCAACCTCAGAGCGCACCTGCTGCGCAATCGTTTTACCGTCAATAATCTTTGCTGCCATCAGAGAGAAGATTCCGTCTGTAAGGTATGAAAAGGGGAATGGACATATTTTGTCAGAAGCGAGCGCTGCTGTCAGTCACACTTTGCGAGATTTCGCGCGCGGACTGCCCTGCATGCGCGATACCCCTGGTTGGGTCAGGGGTAATTTCTTAGGCCATTTTAGGATGTGACCTGGACAACTGGCAGTGTTTTGGCATATTCGCTTATTAATTCCTGCGTTACTTTAGCCCCGGCGAAATAATCCATCAATTATGCCATTGGTCGTATTTCTTATTTCCTGCAGTTATCGGGAAGGGCTTTTTACGTTTAAAGGAATAGATATGAACTTAAGTAAAATGGCGACAACTGTCGTTGCTACTCTGGCACTGGTTTCAGCTGCCGCTTATGCCGAAGATCCAGTACCTGCTCCGGCGGTTTCCGTTAATGGCGGCACTGTCCATTTTAAAGGGGAATTAGTCAATGCTGCCTGTGCAGTCAATACTGAATCCGCCGATCAGATTGTTAATCTGGGTCAGTACCGCACGGCGAAATTCAGCAATGTGGGCGACACCACGACAAATGTGCCGTTTACCATTGAACTGAACGACTGCGATCCTGCGGTGGCGAAAACGGCATCTGTTGCCTTTTCCGGCCAAATTGATGGCAGCGACAACACCCTGCTGGCGGTCTCTTCCGGTAGCAACGATAACGCGGCGAAAGGCGTAGGTATCGAAATCCTCGACAGCAAATCCAGCACGCTGATTCCGGACGGTGCCAGCTTCTCGGCTGCGCAGACGCTGATCGAAGGCACCAACACCCTCAAATTCGCCGCGCGTTACAAAGCGACCGCCGCGACCACCGAACCCGGCAAGGCAAACGCCGACGCCACCTTCGTCATGAAGTACGAATAACGACGAATCAGGTCTCAGGGAAGAGACCGCTTACCCGTGAATCGAGGACGAAGGATGAGGTGGACAAGGATCCTGTTTTTGCTGTGGTGTACGGCCGTATCACCGGCAATAGCCCACAGCGTACTGGTGGATGGCGGGAAAGTGCATATCAAAGGCGAGCTGGTTAACGGCGGCTGTGCCGTTGCGCCCGACAGCCAGAGTCTGCGCGTGGAAATGGGACAATATCGCACCAATTCGTTTGACGGCGTCGGCAGTTTTTCGACGGTGAATGTGCCCTTTACCCTACGTCTGGTGGACTGCAGCGTGGATGTCTCGCAGACAGTCGGGGTGATGTTTCAGGGGGCAACGCCCGCCGCCGATCCGCAGGTTTTCCTCGCGTCCTCCCGGCCCGGCGAAAGCCCGGTGAGCAGCGGCGTTGGGCTGGCACTCTTCGATTCGCAGCAAAACCTGATTATTCCCAACGCCCCCGCGAAAACCGGGTTAGCCCTCAGCACCCGCGAGTTGGTTTTTCATTTTAGCGCCCGCTACCGGGTGATTTCCGCACATTTAGTCCCCGGCAATATTCAGTCGGATGTCTGGTTTACGTTGGTTTATCCCTGACGACAAACACGCCAGCGAACATATAATTAAAGGTAAAGTTGTGATGAACATTCTCTTTAAATCCGGGCTGATCGTTTCTTTTATTTTTATGCTGTTTTCGGCAGCGGCATCTGCGTCGGGTGGAATTGCCCTGGGCGCCACCCGTGTTATTTATCCGGCTGATGCAAAACAGACCTCGCTGGCCATTACCAACAGCAATAAACAAGAGCGCTATTTAATTAACGCGTGGATTGAAAACGATCGCGGACAAAAAGAAAAAACCTTCGTCGTAACGCCGCCGCTGTTCGTCAGCGAGGCCAACAGTGAAAACACCTTACGCATTATTTACGCCGGACCGGATCTGCCTGCCGATCGTGAATCGCTGTTTTTTATGAACGTAAAGGCGATCCCGTCGCTGAGTAAATCCAGTCAGGAAGACAAAAACGTCCTGCAGCTGGCGATCCTGTCGCGCATCAAGCTGTTCGTGCGGCCCAGTAAACTGGCGTTGCCGCCGGAAGAGGCGCTGTCGCACCTGCGCTTTGAACGTGTGGGCAACCACCTGAAGGTGAGCAATGCCTCGCCGTATTACATCACGCTGGTGAATATTCAGCTCGGCGGAAAGAAGTTGGATAACCTGATGATCGCGCCCAAAAACCATGCGCAGCAGGCGATCCCGGCCGGGGCCAGCGGCACGCTCTCCTGGCAGAGCGTTAACGACTACGGCGCGATCACGCCCGCGCGCAGTGCCAGCCTGTGAGCAGAGCCAGCGTCATGCCCAAGCCGCGCTGGCGTTACTGCCCGGTTGCCCTGGCCCTGATGGCCACGCTCTGGCCGCAGTTGAGCCTGAGTGAGAGCTACTTCAACCCGGCCTTTTTGTCGGACGGCGCGGCGAGTGTCGCGGATTTGTCGCAATTTGAGCAGGGCCACCGACAGGCACCCGGCCTTTATCGCGTCGACATCTGGCGCAATGACGAATTTATCGGCACCCTGGATGTCCCCTTCCAGACCGCGGAAGACGACCCTCCGCCATCCGCCGGTGGGCTGACGCCGTGCATTACCCGCGCCATGCTCGAGCGAATGGGGGTGAACTTCGCGGCTTTTCCGACGCTGGCAACCCTGGCGGCAGGGCAGTGTGCCCCGCTGAAAACAGCGATTCCGGGCAGTGAAGTGGCGTTTAATTTTGCCTCATTACGCCTGAACATCAGCCTGCCGCAGGTGGCGATGCAAAACAGCGCGCGCGGATATATCCCCCCGGAACAGTGGGATGAAGGCATTCCGGCGATGCTGCTGAACTACAGCTTCAGCGGTAACCGGGGAAGTGATGACGACAGCTACTATCTGAACCTGCAAAGTGGGCTGAACTATGGGGCATGGCGGCTGCGGAACAACGGCGCATGGCGCTATAGCAGCAGCAACGGCACGCGGCACAACGAATGGCAGAATATCGGCACCTGGGCGCAGCGCACGGTCATCCCGCTGAAAAGCGAGCTGGTGCTGGGCGACAACAACACCGGGAACGATGTGTTCGACAGCGTGGGCTTTCGCGGGGGGCGGCTGTACTCCTCGGACAGCATGTACCCCGACAGCATGCAGGGCTATGCGCCCACCGTGCGCGGCATTGCCCGCACGCCCGCCAAAGTGGTAATCCGCCAAAATGGCTATGTTGTTTATCAGGGTTACGTGCAGGCCGGAGGCTTTGCCATTACCGACCTCAACCCGACCTCATCCAGCGGTGACCTTGACGTCACGGTGGAAGAGAAAGATGGCAGCCAGCAGCGCTACGTGGTGCCGTACTCAACGGTTCCGCTCCTGCAGCGTGAAGGGCGGCTGAAATATGACCTGGTCGCCGGGGATTACCGCAGCGGTAACAGCGATCAGAATACCCCGTTTTTCACCCAGGGAACCCTGATTGCCGGCCTGACGAATGGCTACACCCTGTACGGCGGTACGCAGCTTGCCTCACGCTACACGGCGCTCGCGCTGGGTGCCGGTAAAAATCTGGGCGACTGGGGGGCGGTCTCGCTCGATCTGACTCACGCCCGCAGCCAGCTGGCGGACGACAGCCGCCATGAAGGGCAATCCCTGCGTTTCCTGTACGCCAAATCCCTGAACCGCTTTGGCACCAACTTCCAGCTGCTGGGCTATCGCTACTCGACAAAAGGGTTTTACACCCTCGATGACGTGGCGTGGCGCGTGATGGAAGGTTATCAGTACAGCGATGAAGACGGCGACAATGACGGATTGCCGGATGTGCAGAGCTACCACAACCTGGCGTGGAATAAAAAAGGGCGCTTGCAGGTCAATATTTCCCAATCGCTGGGGGATTACGGCTCGCTGTATCTCTCCGGTAGCGAACAGACGTACTGGGGAACCCGCGACGCCAGCACCTGGTATCAACTCGGCTATGCCGGCGGTGTTAAAGGGGTGAGCTACTCTGTCTCCTGGTCGTGGAACCAGGCGGTGGGGATCGACGGCACGGACAAAATTGTCGCCTTTAACCTGTCAGTTCCGTTCAGTTTGTTTAGCGGCCACGCTTATCGCCGCGACAGTGCGTTTGACCGCGCCTATGCCACGGCCTCGGCCAGCCGCAGCAGTGAGGGTGACAGCAGCTGGCAAACCGGCGTCAGCGGCACGCTGCTGGACGACCGAAACCTGAACTACAGCGTGACCCAGGGCCACAGCAATAATGGCGGCGTCAGCAGCGGCAGTGCCAGCGCTAACTGGCTGGCGACCTACGGAACACTGGGCGCCGGGTATAACTATTCCGGCAGTCAACACGATCTCAACTGGCAGCTGTCGGGCGGCATGGTGGGGCATGCCGATGGCGTCACCTTAAGCCAGCCGCTGGGCGACACCAACGTGCTGATTAAAGCGCCGGGGGCCTCCGGCGTCAGCATCGAAAACCAGACCGGGGTCAAAACAGACTGGCGGGGTTACGCGGTGATGCCGTACGCCACGGTGTATCGCTATAACCGCGTTGCGCTGAATACCAATACCATGAGCAATAACACCGACGTTGAGAACAACGTCAGCAGCGTGGTGCCCACCAAAGGCGCGCTGGTGCGTGCCAGCTTTGACACCCGCATCGGCGTGCGCGCCTTGCTGACCGCGATGCACGCCAACCAGCCGGTGCCCTTTGGTGCCGTGGTGCGCGAGGTCAACATCGGGGTCACCAGCATGGTGGGGGATGACGGACAGATATACCTGAGCGGCCTGCCGCTTGCGGGTGAACTGCTCATTCAGTGGGGCAACGGCGCGAGCGCCCAGTGTCGCGCGCCGTATACGCTGCCCGAAACGAGCCTGCAACAGGCCATCACGCTTAAGGAGATCCGCTGTGATTAATACCCGATGTCTGCTGGTACCGCTGCTGGCATTGTTACCCGCCGCCCAGGCGCTGGCGACCGTATGCGCCAATGAAAATGGCGTGCCGACCGATATCTTTTACGATCTGACGGATACGTTTAACAGCGCCAACAACCATATCGGCCAAATCGTTACCCTCAGCGAAAAATCCCAGTGGGTGGGGGTGAATGCGGTCTGCCCAACCGGCACAAAGGGGGATACCACCAAGCGTAGCTATGTGACTGATTTCCCGATAACCGCGACGATAGATAACTATAAGTACCTGCGACTGAATGATTATCTCGATGGCGCGATGAAAATCACCGACAGCTATTCGGGCGTTTTTTATCCCCCGGCAAACTATATCCAGATGGGACATCATGACAATGTGGCAAAACATAAACCCTTTCCGGTGAACGACTCTCATCTGATCTTTCGGCTGAAAGTGACAAAGCGGTTTATCAATATGGTGGTCATCCCGCGCGCGATAATGTTCCGCGTGTATGTCACGACCACCTCCGCCGATCCGCTGGTGACGCCGGTCTATACCATCTCCTACAGCGGCACCGTGCAGGTGCCCCAGAGTTGCGCGATCAACGCCGGGCAGATCGTGGAATTCGATTTTGGAGATATGGGGGCCTCGCTGTTCAGCAAGGCCGGGGCCGGAAACCGGCCGGAAGGGGTGACCGCGCAGAGCAAAACCCTCGCCATCAAATGCACCAACGTTGAAGCCAACGCCTACCTGACAATGCGTATCGAGGCGGAAAAAGCGTCCGGCAGCGCGATGGTATCCGATAACCCGGACGTGGGATTCGTGGTGGCGACCGCATCCGGCACGCCGCTCACGCCCAATAATCTCGGCAGCCTGATCCCGTACAGACTTGATGATGACGGCTCAGCGCAGGTGGGGATCATGGCGTGGCCGGTCAGTATTACCGGCAATAAACCCGCAGAAGGGCGGTTTACCTCACGCGGCTATTTGCGCGTGGATTATCAGTAAGGAGGGCGAAATGCGTAAAGGGATCGCAGCGGCACTGACCGCCGTTGCGCTGTGGCAGCCACTGAGCCAGGCGGATACGCCTCTCGGGCAGATTAATATTCAGCTCTACGGCAACATTGTTGATTTTACCTGCGTGGCAGAAGGCAGCGACAGCAGCAAAGCGGTGCCTTTAGGCACCTGGCCTACCAAACAGGTAGCGACAAGCGGCAGCCGGACGCAGGCGATACCTTTTAGCCTGAAGCTTACGGGCTGCCCACCGGGGTCGGCGTCAATCACCTTTTCTGGCGACGCAGATACCACCGATAGTCAGCTTCTGGCTCTGAACGATGTCAGCCAGGCCCGCAATGTGGCGGTAGAAATTCTCGACAGGGACAAAACACGCCTGCCGCTTCAGCAGGCCAGCCGCGAGGTCAACGTCGATGCAGAAGGAAATGCGGAGCTGGCGTTTTATGCCAACTATATTGCCACCGCTAACAATCCGCAGCCGGGACGTGCCGATGCAGATGCCACCTTTATGATTAACTATAATTGAGCGGGTGAGGCTCCCTGAAACGTCATAATGTGACAGGGAGGTTTTTCAGTCAGAGCAGTTCATGATCTTTGGCATAATCAATGAGCTCAACGATGGTCTGAACGCCTAATTTCGTATAGATATTTGATTTGTGGGCGCTAATGGTTTTATTACTCAGCAGCAGCTGCCCGGCAATTTCTTTATTTGATAAGCCATTAGCCAGATATCGCAACACTGTGACCTCCCGATTAGACAGCGGCATATCCATCAACATTCCTTTTCGCATATTTAAATGGCTTATAAAATTCAGCGTATCGGACGGGAAAAATGAATATCCGCCCAGCAACATTTCGACAGCATTATAGATATCGCCCAGATCTTTTCGCTTACTGACAAAACCATTCGCACCGGCGCGCATCGCTCGCCCGGCATAGAAAGACTCTGATTTCGACGATAAGAACAGTACCTTTATCTTATCGTTTAATTGTTTGATTCTCTTAAGTAAAGTGAATCCATCCGTCCCCGGAAGTTCGATATCCAGGATCACCATATCGACCGGGTGGTTGCGGATGTAATCGAGGGTTTCATGGCAGTCTCCCGATTTAAGCGTGATCTCAATGTTTTTATTGGTCTGTAGCAGGACTTCTATCGACATTCTGACGATAGGGTGTTCGTCCATAATGATTACGGATGCCGGTTTCATTTTTATGCCTCAGATTGTTAAAGCGCTGATAATCCGGAAGGATAATTCTTTTGGTCCTTATAGGAGGGAATTCCCTGGAAAGAGCGAAAGCATCCTTGTTAACGTAATGGCGAAAATATTGCCGCAGCGCGGTGACTAAATAGGGATTTACTGTCAATTAAAATGGTGTTTCTTATTCACGACTGGAATAGCGCTTATTATACCTTGTAACTGTTCTGCGAAAAGCCTGCAAACTGCCAGGCGCATCTTGCTCAATATGATGTTCTACAGAGTGAAAGCGAATATTTTAAAAACGGTCTAAACATCCATTAATTTTCATCTGGGCGAACTATCCTGGTTTTGTAACAACAAAAAATAACACAACTCTCTAATTGTTAAGGTTGTGTGATAATTAATTTCAAAGTTTATCCACTCAGAAAACCTCGTTATAGCCGGTAAAAAGCCGTACCATCCGCATGAATCCCCTACTTGAAAGCCCTGTGCACCAATAAGACTAATCTCACTCTCTGCCAGCAGGATCTGCTGCGGGCCACTCCGCCCCTCACGATGTGAAATGCCGAAGTCATTTGTTTTTACATCACTATCATAAAATTAACCGAATCAACCAAACCTTAACGACTGGATAAAAATGTTGCACTGTCCCCGTCAGCCAGGATTTAACGTTATCGGAAAGGGTAAATTAGGAATAGTTGCTCATGTGAATGAGCTGTTAAATAAACGCATAAAACTAACATTGGCGCGTAAGCTATTTCCTAAAATTCCTTAAGAATAAGGGGTTTAACAGCCCGTTTTTTTCAATAATCGGAAAGCCGGTTCAATAAATGCAGCAGCGCCTGGCGATGATGTAAACCGAGTTTGTCGACGATGCGCCCCACGCGATACACGACACAGCTGTAGGGGCGATCGCGCAGCCTGGCAATGTTGCGCAGTGACTCCCCGGACAGGACAAGCCGCAGAATGGCCCATTCTTCGCGCGTAAACCACTCCCTGCCAGCGGCGACGGGATGCGAATTGTGGGAAAGCATCTGCTGAAGTAGGGCGGCGGAAGACTGGCGTTCAATCACATTAAACGGCCCGGCGGCTTTACAAAAAAGCCGCAGATCATAGTCATCGGCCCGGATCAGCACATTAACCGGCGTGTAAGGGGGATACAGCCTCTGCCTGCGCAGGCTGTCGAGCGTTTCCGTCAGGGATTGCGACTGGCACGCCATATCCACCACCAGTCTGGCAGAGGGCCACTGCTGTACAGCACTCAGCGCAGGCGCCAGGGTATCGAAATGACTGCAGTGGTTTAGAGGGGAGGGGCTGGCCTGGAGTCCGATACGCAGATAATGATCGCCGGTGACCAGCACTATCCAGGGGGCGTCTGTTTTTCGGTGCTGATTAATGGACTGGCTAAGGTAAACAAGGCGGTCAAAAAAGGGCGCATTAAAATGAGTTTGCGCAAAACCTATCGAATCACTTCCTGTTCGACGCCGTCGGTAGCGGCGTACACTGATGCGCATATCATCCCTCTGCTGTTATGTTCCGGCTTACGGGCACCGGGCTACCGCAGGGTAGTGTGCGGGCAAACAGCAGGTGAAAATAGCAGGTGCGACTTAAAATGGGCTAAGGCATTTCGTAGTTATACGAGGCGAGTAATGACCAAAAAACAGGCGGCTTGATTGCGGAGCAACAGGCAAGCGGTGATAAGAGAGGCATTCGAACCGAAAGGCATTGACTCACCAGACATTGACCGTATAATTCGCAGCGTTTCACCCCTCGCAGTACACGCATCTCAATGCGCCCTTAGCTCAGTTGGATAGAGCAACGGCCTTCTAAGCCGTAGGTCGTAGGTTCGAATCCTACAGGGCGTACCATTCAAATTCAGCTAGTTACCCAAATATACAGCGCAAAAATCACTCTTGCGGGAACCGCATCGTCCAAAAAATTAAAATCGCCATGGTGCAGTGAGACGCCTACAGCGTCTGTATAATGAGCGGGATCTGTTCGGGCAGGACAGAATAGCGGTGGACCCGTACCCAGAGGAAATGATGTCTGTTATTGCGCAATACCATATCGAGCAGCAGAGCGTCAGCACGCAGCCTGAGGCAACCCTGATCGCCCGCATGCCATCGGCGGGCGCGACCCAGACCAGCGTTCCCGCCTCTTTGTCGCAGATGAACAACAGCTTACAACCGATGATGACTCAGCCTGCGGCCAGCGCCCCGCATACCGCCGACACCCGTCCGGTATCGCCAGAAGCGACCCCCGCCACGCTCGATAAGTTGGATCAATTCGCCCGGTCGCAGGGCTGGAGTGAGCAGCAGATTGCTCTGATGGAACAGCCGTCCCGGCGCAAGAACGGCGGCACCAGCCAGCCCTGGTCGGCTCAGGGCGGCCCACTGGCGAGCCGCGAATGGGCATTTGCCGCGCTGAACACAAACTGGCTGCCGACTTCCCCGCAGCAGTCAGGCGGTATTCGCGGCATTCGCAATAACAACCCTGGCAACCTGGAGGCCAGCTGGGCTTTTAGCTGGCTGGGGCAGAATGGCACTGACGGACGTTTTGCCACCTTCACCTCGCCAGAACACGGGATCCGTGCCCTGGGGATGAATCTGCTTTCATATCAACGGCGTGGGCTGGACACCATCAGTAAAATCATCACCCGTTGGGCACCGCCGCAGGATAATAACAATACCCCCGCTTATATCCAGAAGGTCAGCAGCGCGTTAGGCGTGACGCCCGATACCCGACTGGACGTGGCTTCACCCTCTGTATTGAGCGCGCTGAGCAAAGCGATTATCCATCAGGAAAACGGGACGATTCCTTTTTCTGAAGAGGTGATTCACAACGGGGTGTTTTCGGCGCTGGGTCTGACGGATCTGTCCGGGAGTCAGCGGCCGGTATTAACCCTCCCCCCGGTTTCGGATGACGCTACCCAGGGCATAGTACCGACGCGACAGGAACATCGGCAAAAATAGAGTCGGCTGATTTAACACAAATATACACAGTGAGATAATAAGCCAGCGAATATTATCGCCTGTGCCTGATATAAGAGATATTAAATTGTCAGGGTCTGGATTGGTTTTTTTAACACTGTGTCCACAGCACATGATATATAACAATTTGATATATAATAAATCAGCCCCGGACGTGGATTTTTTTAACCTTTGTGATCATGCTAAATACACCTTGCTCACCGGAGTGAGGCAATTGTAGCTCGCCTGTTTTTTTACAAGGAGTCAGGTTATGAAAAAGACGATCGCCATTCTGCTGGGAACTGCTGTGCTGTTTACCTCTAACGTCTTCGCTGCTGAACTGCTTTCCCGCGAGGACTTTAAAAAAGTCGAAACGCAGTATGACAAAATCGGGACGGTATCGACCTCGAATCAAGTGGCGGCATCGGATGCGAAGAAAGAGCTGATTGAAAAAGCCGATCAAAAAGGCGCTGACGTGCTGGTGCTGACCTCAGGCCATACCGATAAGAAAATTCACGGTACTGCTGATATCTACAAGAAGAAATAATTCTGTTGCCACCCCTTTGCGGGGTGGCACCTGTTTAGCGTGTCGCGACCTGATAAATCAACTCACTGGCCGATAGCGGTTTGCTGAAATAAAATCCCTGCAGATAATCAATTCGTTTGCTGCGCAGATAGTTGGCCTGCGCTTCGGTTTCGACCCCTTCGGCAATAATTTTCAGACGCATGTTTTTCGCCAGATCAATCAGGCTGTCCACCAGCCGCGTATCGTCACTCACGCCTATCTGACTGACAAACTGCTTATCAATTTTAATAAATTCCGGGTTGAGGGCGGAAATATAGGCCAGGTTCGAATAGCCGGTGCCAAAGTCATCCAGCGCCAGCGAGATATCGGCCCGGCGCAGGGCGGCAAACCACTCATTGAGCTGCGGAGTAAAGTGCAGCGGGTGCCGCTCGGTGATCTCTACCACCACGTGACTCTGGTTGGCCTTAAGCTTGCGCACCATCTCGCGGGTATCGCATTCAAAGCGCGGATCGAGGCAGTTCTGGGCACTAATGTTGATACAGATATAGGTCCCGTGCGGGAAGCGGTGGATCTGATGCTGCAGATCCGTCACCACCTGCTCCATCAGCAGGTGGGTCAGAGGCACGATCAGATGGTGCTTTTCCGCCAGCGGAATAAAGACATCCGGCGAGACATAGCCGTAAAGCGGGTGACGCCAGCGGGCCAGCACCTCGATCCCGGCTATCTGCCCACTGCGGGCATCAATAAAGGGCTGGTAAAAAGGGGCGATCTGCCGCTGGGCAATCGCCGTACGCAGCGTATTGATCGGGGAGTGCAAGCGTCGGGAAAAACAGCGTGCTAACCCCGCGTTGATCCCCGAAAGCATCGTGTTCAGGTTTTTATATGACCGTTTCATCCCGCTACCCTCTGTGGACATCAAAATTTGACCCAGTCGCTCGACGAGTGAGAAGGGGCCTTTTTCGTGGATGCCGGGGCGCGGGCAGGGGCGCGTGGCGCTGCGCCCGGCACCTGGAAAATCGCCACCACCTGTTCCAACTGAACGGCCCGATCCTCCAGCGAACTGGCTGCCGCGGATGATTCTTCCACCAGCGCGGCGTTTTGCTGGGTGGTGGTGTCCATCTCGGTCATCGCCTGGGCAATTTGTGAAATCCCCCGGCTCTGTTCGTCGGTGGCGGCAGCAATCTCGCTCATGATGTCGCGCACCTGCGCCACGGAGGTCTCGATACGTGACATCGCTTCACCGGCACCGCTGACCAGGGTAAAGCCGTTGTCCACGTACACCACCGATTCGTTGATCAGGTTTTCGATCTCTTTTGCCGACTGGGCGCTGCGCTGGGCAAGGGTGCGCACTTCTGCGGCCACCACCGCAAAGCCTTTGCCCTGATCGCCCGCACGCGCGGCTTCGACGGCGGCGTTCAGCGCCAGGATATTGGTCTGGAAGGCGATGCTATTGATGACGGCGGTGATCTCAGAGATACGGTGCGAGCTGCTTCGCACATTCTTCATGGTATCGATCACCCTCTGCGAGATTTCACTGCCTTCGCTGGCATGCGCCGATGCCTCTTGTGCCAGCAGGCGTGCGTGGTTGGCGTTCTCGGCATTCAGCGCCACGGTGGAGGTGAGCTGTTCCATGCTGGCGGCAGTCTCGACCACGGCGGCGGACTGCTGCTCGGTGCGTGACGACAGATCCATATTCCCGGCGGCAATTTCGGATGCCGATCGCGCCACGCTTTCTACGCCGTCCCGCACGTCATAAATGATGCTTTTCAGATTCTCATTCATGGTAGCGACCGCCTGCATCAGCAGGCCCGGTTCATCCCGGCGGCGGCTGCTGAGATTACTGGTGAGATCGCCTTTAGCAATCTGCCCGGCCACCCGCAAGGTTTCATTCAGCGGACGGGTAATCGACAGGGTGATCCCCAGCGCCAGCAGAATGCCGGCAATAATGGCAATCGCGGCTACGGTAATCATCTGGATTTTCACTGCGCTTACCGTTTCGGTCACTTTCTCTTGCTGCAACATGAACAGTGACTGTATGGCTTTCGTTACTTCAATGGCTTGCGCAGCCATACGCTGCGAAAGTGCTGACTCTTCAGTCCAGCTTCGCTGGTAATTATCAATCCCAGAGGTGATGACTTTGATATCGTCAACACCCTTCAGGATCCAGGTTTTCTGATCGTCCGGCACGGCCTGCAGCAACAGACTGGAATCCGATAAGCCAACGGCTAATCGTTGGCGAAGATACTGTTCCATCTTATCGTTTGGTTGCGCCTTAAAAAGGCTCATCTGAGAATCAATATCGCTCATAATGAAGGCAACCTGGGCTGCAACCAGCGACTGCTCAGGGGGTAGGGTTCCGCTACGGCTGAGTTTGTCCGCAATCACTGAGTTCGCGCACAGTTCATCCGTGTTGAGCTTTGCTTCACTGCTGTGCATCCGACTGAGCGAATCTAAGAAGGGATCCTGAATGGTCACATAGTTATTGATGGCGGTTGCCGTGCGTTCCAGCGCCGCTTTGTTTTTATCAAACCAGGTAAATTGCTCAAGCCTGGCAATGGAACCTTGCATATGGGACGTGGCGGCCTTGACCTGATCGAGGTACTTTTTGTCAAACGTGAACTGATAGTTCAGACGACCGGTGCGCATTTCTGCCAGCGAGTTCGACAGATCCTCAACCAGACCGTTTTTCTTAACTTTGTCCTGAATGTTGATGAGCCCCAGCAAACCTGCCGACAGGATTGCAATCGAAAAAAGTAATACAGTGGCAAAACCAAAAAATAGCTTTTTATTGATTTTTAAATTTGCAAAGAAAGAGGTTATATTCATTTTTTTTATCCATTCCCGCCATGTTTTGCTATTGGGGGGTGTCCTTGTTTATCATCATTAAGGTATTGAGCTAAAAAAAAGCCCTTTGCACTCTGTGCGCAGGGCAAAGGCCTGGGTTGACATCACTCACTCAGACTATCTGTTTTCTCCTCTTTTTTAACTGGCTGAGTCGGGAGTTCACTCAGCCTATAATAAACGGGGGTGACGTTAGGGTAATTGATCATATACCCTCGGCCTTTCACGTTGCGGATGAAGTCATCCGGCAAACCGAGCAGGCTCAATTTTTTATTCAGGTTGTGTAACACTTGCCATAATCGCTGGGTGGAGGGCGATAAGTTATTTTCCTCCCAGATTTTTTCGAACAGTTCTTCTTTGGCAATAATCTTTCGCCGACCATGCTCCAGCAGATACAGAAATAACCGGAGCATGGTTTCATTAAAATAGATTGAGGCAAATGCCATGCTTTTTTCGGTGTGGCTGCCGGTGAGCCGATACAACCTGCGATTTGAAATATCAAAATGAATTTCTTCGCCGATCATAAAGCCATAGAGTCGATAACCCATTTCATTTATTCCTGCACGCTTTGATATTAGCCAACCACCCCGACAGTGCTGTCGTACATTTACCCACACCATTAATGTGGTGGATTATATGGCTGCTCTGAATGCTTTCCAATACACACCCCGGTGCGCTATAAGAAACCGGGTGCCAAACCCTTTATGGTTAGTTATTCGTTTATGTAATCCATATTTTCAGCATAAAAATCTGCCATTTATTTGCTTTATGCTGCTATATGCCAGATTCGGGTGATGAAACCATGCATCAATATAAAATGGCGAATTTGCGCGTAATGCTGGCATTTCACGCTGATGATAAGCGGTGTGTGAGGGTCTGATGCAGCATGGCCGCTTTCGCTGTCTTCACAATGCGTTCTGGTGGGCGAAAAGAGGAGTGAAGTTATATGATTTATACTGAATCAGAAGTTTGACGAAGCGTATCCCTTTGAAATGTAGCCTGTGGTCATGACATGAAGACTGTTTTTCTGATTAACGAGACGGTGCTGTTCGAACCCGATGCGCGACGGGTGTGCTCCCGGGCCCATTACCCGGAGCGCGCAGTGATCCTGCATGGTCCGGTGAGTGAGTGCCTGCTTCAACTCCTTGAACACAATGACCAGCTGCTGACCCAGCGTTATCTGTTTGCCACGGTGTGGGAAAAGCAGGGCGCGGTGGTGACCACCAATGCGCTGTATCAAACTATCGCCTCGATCCGCAAAGCGCTGAAAAGTGCCGGGCTGGAGGACAATGTCATTATCACCGTGCCCAAAGCGGGCTTTAAATCCGTCGCGCAGCTGCGCACCGGCAGCGCAGATGCCTTTGTTGAGCGGCATAAAACGGTGCAACCACTCACTTTACCAGACGAATCTATTGTAGAGCGGAAACCGGTTGCAACGCCGTTGGTATCGGGTTTCTGGACCTCCCGCCGGGCGTACGGGCTGGCTGCGGGACTATTTTTACTCTCCTGTAGCGTGCTGTTTATTACGCTTCGACAGGGAGAGTCTGTATTTGCCCACTATCCGTTAATCGGCAACAGCAACGGCTGCGAGGTGTATTCTTCCTGGCATGATAAAGAGAAAAGCCGCAGCATCCTGGAGGCGCTGTCGCAACGCTTTCCGCTGCCCTGTAAACGCGGGGATGTGGCGTATCTGACCCTGAACCAGACGCAGCAGGGAATATCGGTGATTATCTGCGATCAGATACCGGAAAACAGCGCCGCCCGCTGTCAGTCTATTTTTTACCGGCAGCCCTATGATGAAAATGAATAAATTAACCGCGCGTTGGATGCTAACTGGAATAGCCATTATTACCCCGGTGCTGGCGGCGGGGTATATTCATCATCAGCGTGATGATTTTAGCTGTGAATCCAGGGTCACGGTTGTAGATAAACATGACTATGTCGATGTTCTGGTGAGCTTTTCATTTCACGATGGCAAAGGTCTTTACCAGGCCTCGGGCGAAGACAATAAACCCAATCAACCGCCCGTTGCGGTCAGTAATAATGTGATGTTTGATTACTGGCGTGAAGACGGGCGGATGATTATGGTCTCCAGTGAAACCAACGAATTACCCAAAGTTACCCTGCCGTTTAGAGTAAATATCCCCGATTTCTTTCGTCATCGGGAGCGTGGATTAAGAATGCAGGTCGTTCCCGCTAATTCCTCCAGCTATTATTTTATCTACAACAATTCCCCCGTTTTCTATTGCAGCAAAGGGTAATAAGGCGCAGCAGACGTCTGCTTTCGTTCGCTTTTTTTACCTTGTTGCGCATATTTACACTTGATCACAGATTCATAATGAGTATAGTTCTCATTCTCTTTAGTGTTTGCGGGCGCGCAAGGATATTTCCCGCAAGTTGAGTGAGCGTCGATCTCACACGGAACACAGAGTGTTAACGGTGGACGCTAATGGCCTGATGGCCTCATATCACAACCCTAATCGCAACGCATAAGCGGCGCAGGCGTCCTCCTCAAATTCGATTTGCACGGTAAAGGATGTTCCTGATGACCAAAAAATTGTCCGCCCTGGCGCTGCTCGTCGCCGTCTCCCTGAGCGGCTGCGCTGCCCATAACACGGCGACAACCACGCCTGCTGCTGACGCGCCAAAACCGGCAACCGCCCCTGCGCAAACCAACCTCGTGCAGCGCGATCTCGCCGATGGCTTGTATGAAATGGTATTGAGCCCGAAAGGCGATGCACTGTACGTGGCCAGCTCAGAAGGCTTTAAGGACGTGCAGGGCGGGGTGGTCTACAAGCTTGACCCGACCACGCTGAAAACCCTGGGCCGCAGCCATACGGATCTGAAAAACTTTGCCCTCGCCATCTCCCCGGACGGCAGCACCGTGTATGCCACTAACTCGCTCGACGGTGGGATCAGTGCGATCAGCACCGCGGATGGCAAAGTCAAACAGCGCCTGCTGTTTACCGAACGCAATAAAGAAGGTTATCCGTACGGTGCGCGTCAGGTGCTGCTGCATAACGACGTGCTCTACATCGGCGGCGTCGCCGATCCGGCGGTCATCTGGGTGGTGGATGCGAAAACGCTGAAACTGAAAAAGACCATCAAAAACGCCGGCCAGTGGGTTACCGGCCTGCTGTGGTCTGAGACAACTCAGCGCATTTACGTCGCCAACGGCGGCGGTGAAATCCTGGTGCTGGATCCCCGCAGTAATCGCATCGAAAAACGCTGGAAGCCGCTTGGCGACAAACCGGCGCTGCTGCTGAACCTGGCAGAAGACAAAGCCACCGGCCGCCTGTTCGTGACCGACACCTCCAAAGCGAAAACCACCCTGGTGCTGGATATCCGTACCGGTGAAGTGATTAAGCAGCTGGATATCGGCGACTCAATGGCGGTGAAATTCAACCCGGTGCGTAACGAGCTGTACGTCACCCAGCGCGAAAGCGGAAAAGTGCTGAGCCTCGACGCCACCACCTTTGCCGTGAAGCAGAGCTGGGATCTGCCGCCGAACCCGAACAGCCTACAGCTGTCGGCCGATGGCCAGACCCTGTACGTCACCGTTAAGCAGGCGTTCAACAAAGATCACTCCACCAACGGGCCGGACAGCGTAGTGCGTATCGCCCTGAAATAATCTTATTACTTATAAATATTTAGGCCCGGTAACGGGCCATTTTGCGCAGATTTTGAACGAGTTGATCATGAACAACACCAGAATAATGAACAAAACGCTGCTGGCGCTCGCCATCGGTGCCATTACCCATTCCGCCATGGCGGCAGAGAACAAAAAAGAAGACACCATTGTGGTGCAGACCGCTGCGGCCAGCGATTTCAAACCCGGCGGTGACCAGCTGGTGCCGGCCTTCCTTGACGGACAGGTGGCGAACGGCGGGCGGATGGGGATGCTCGGTCAGCAAAATGCAATGGACGTGCCGTTTAACATCATCAGCTACACCTCCAAGCTGGTGGAAGATCAGCAGGCGCGCACCATCGCCGACGTGGTGGCGAACGATGCGGGCGTACAGTCCGTGCAGGGCTACGGCAACAGCGCAGAAAGCTTCCGTATTCGCGGCCTGAAGTTTGATGGCGATGACATGACCTTCGGCGGCTTGTCCGGCGTGCTGCCGCGTCAGGTGGTTGACGCTCAGATGGTGGATCGCATTGAGATCTTCAAAGGTGCTAACTCCCTGATGAACGGTGCGGCCAGCTCCGGCGTCGGTGGGATGATCAACCTCGAGCCGAAACACGCGGGGGCCACCCCGCAGGCGAAGGTCGGCGTTGATTACACCTCGGAGTCGCAGATTGGTACTACCCTGGATGCCGGTCGTCGCTTTGGCGACAGCGACCAGTTCGGCGCGCGCGTTAACGTGGTTCACCGCGAAGGTGAAGCCCCGGTCGAAAACGATCGCCGCCGCACCACGCTGCTCTCCACCGGCCTCGATTACGCGGGTGAAGACTTCCGTACCTCCGTGGACATGGGCTATCAAAAGAAAACCTTCCACGGCTCAGAGACCGGGGTCAACGTTGCCGGGGTTAACTTCGTGCCAGAGCCGCCGAAAAACGATCGCAACTACAACCAGAAATGGGCTTACAGCAATATCGAAAACGAATTCGGCATGTGGCGCAGCGAGTACGACATCAACGACAGCTGGACCGCTTACACCGGACTTGGCGCGCAGCACGCCCATGAAGAGGGGCTGTACAGCGGCGCGAAGCTGGTTGACGCCAGCGGCAAAGCTACCGCCACTCGGCTGGATACCAACCGTATCAGCGACAGCGTGAGCGGCATGGCGGGCATTCGCGGTAACTTTGATACCGGTTTTGTCTCGCACAAAGTTAACGTCGGCTATTCGGCGATGACCAAAAACGAGAAAATCGCCTGGAAGATGTCAGCGGCCGCCAACAACCCGGTAACCAACATCTACCACAACACCGGCGTCAATGCCCCACCGAGCACCAACTCCAACGGCGCGGGCGGTAACTACAGCGATCCGCTGACCAGCGGCCGCACCCGTACCCAGGGCTGGCTGTTGAGCGACACCCTCGGCGTGCTGGATGACAGCCTGCTGTTCACCGCCGGTGCCCGTCATCAGAAAGTGGTGATCCGCGGTTATAACAAAGTTACCGGCCTGGAAAACGCGGGCGACAGCTTCGACGGCGACCGCTGGATGCCAACCTACGGCGTGGTCTACAAGCCGTGGGAGCAGCTGTCTCTGTACGCGAACCACACCGAAGCGCTGCAGCCGGGCAAAACCGCGCCAAACACCGCCACCAACTATGGCCAGAGCACCGGGATCGTCCACTCTAAGCAAAATGAAGTGGGCCTGAAGGCTGATTTTGGTCGCGTCGGCGGCTCGCTGGCGTTGTTCGAAATCAAAATGCCAACCCCGATCCTCGACAGCAACAAACATTACGGTCTGGATGCCGAGCAGCGTAACCGCGGCGTGGAGTTGAACATCTTCGGCGAGCCGATGCTGGGCCTGCGTCTGAACGCCAGCGCCACCTGGCTGCAGGCGGAGCTGACCAAAACCAAAGATGGGATCAACCAGGGCAATGACGCGATTGGCGTGCCGAACTTCTACGCCGTACTGGGCGCGGAGTACGACATCAAGCCGATTGACGGCCTGACCGCCACCGCCCGCGTGAACCACTCCGGTTCCCAGTATGCGGACCTGACCAACAGCAAAAAGCTGGACAGCTACACCACCCTGGATCTGGGCATGCGTTACCGCTTCGCGGTCAACAATAACCAGAACCAGATGACCGTTCGCGCCGGTATTGAGAACCTTACCGATGAGAACTACTGGTCAAGCGTAGACGACAGCGGCACTTACCTGTTCCAGGGTGAGCCGCGTACCGTTAAGGTTTCCGTCGGCTACGAGTTCTGAGTTCGACCCTCGTTATCCGGGGCAAGGATGCCCCACCTACATCCCCGCGCCTTTACTTGCTACCACCTGGCTGAAGTGTTAAAAGGTGCCCCTTCCATAGAAAGAGACAGGGGTCAGACGTGAAAAACGCGTCATCCGCTTCAGACAACGGTGTTGCTGAAGCCTCGTCGGAACAGATTCCGACGCTGCATCGTGGTTTACAAAACCGACATATTCAACTTATCGCCCTCGGTGGCGCTATCGGCACCGGGCTGTTCCTCGGCATCGGGCCTGCCATTCAGATGGCCGGGCCTGCGGTGCTGCTGGGCTACGCCATTGCGGGCGTTATTGCGTTTCTGATCATGCGCCAGCTCGGCGAGATGGTGGTTGAAGAGCCGGTATCAGGCTCCTTCGCCCATTTTGCCTACAAATACTGGGGGCCGTTCGCCGGCTTCCTCTCCGGCTGGAACTACTGGGTGATGTTCGTGCTGGTGGGAATGGCAGAGCTGACCGCTGCGGGCATCTACATGCAGTACTGGCTGCCGGACGTGCCGACCTGGATTTGGGCGGCGGTATTTTTCATCATTATTAACGCCGTTAATCTGGTGAACGTGCGCCTGTACGGTGAGACCGAGTTCTGGTTTGCGCTGATCAAAGTGCTGGCGATAATCGGCATGATCGGCTTCGGCCTGTGGCTGCTGTTCTCCGGCAACGGCGGCGAGCGCGCCAGCGTCGACAACCTGTGGAAGCACGGCGGGTTCCTGGCCACCGGCTGGAAAGGGCTGGTGCTGTCGCTGGCGGTGATCATGTTCTCGTTCGGTGGACTGGAGCTTATCGGCATCACCGCCGCCGAAGCGCAGGACCCGCATAAAAGCATCCCGAAAGCGGTCAATCAGGTGGTGTACCGTATTCTGCTGTTTTACATCGGCTCGCTGGTGGTGCTGCTGGCGCTTTATCCGTGGGTGGACGTGAAATCGGACAGCAGTCCGTTTGTGATGATTTTCCACGATATGAACAGCAACCTGGTGGCATCTGCGCTGAACTTTGTCATTCTGGTGGCGTCCCTGTCGGTATATAACAGCGGCGTGTACTCCAACAGCCGGATGCTGTTTGGCCTGTCCGTGCAAGGCAATGCGCCGAAGTTCCTGACCCGCATCAGCCGACGCGGCGTGCCGGTGAATTCGCTGCTGCTGTCCGGCGGGATCACTTCGCTGGTGGTGCTGGTTAACTACCTGCTGCCGCACGAGGCCTTTGGCCTGCTGATGGCGCTGGTGGTCGCAACCCTGCTGCTGAACTGGATCATGATCTGCCTGGCGCACCTGCGTTTTCGCGCGGCGATGCGGCGCAAAGGGCGCGAAACGCAGTTCAAAGCGCTGCTCTACCCGGCGGGTAACTACATCTGTATCGCCTTCCTGGCGATGATCCTGGTGCTCATGTGCACCATGGACGGGATGCGTACCTCGGCGATCCTGTTGCCGGTGTGGATTGTGTTCCTGTTTGCCGCGTTTAAGCTGTCACGGAAATAAAAGCAAAACGGCAACGACGTTGCCGTTTTTAGTGTGTACGCCCTCTCAAGGTGAATGCAAAAAGCAACGGTAGTTGCTTTTTTATTGTTTGCTCCCTCTCCCTGTGGGAGAGGGCCGGGGTGAGGGCATCAGGCCGCACAATCCCGCACAATCCTCTGTTTGCCCGGCGGCGCTGCGCTTGCACGGGCCTACAAAACCAAACGTAGGACGGGTAAGGCGAAGCCGCCACCCGGCAGAGAAGCGAGCGCAATCCCCTATAAACCCTCTGTTAAAAATGAAACGCAACGCGCTTCCCGGTCGGCAGGGTGACGTCAATACTCACTTCGCCCCCCAGGGCTTTTACATAGCGCTTCAACGTAGAAAGGCGTGGGTCATTATCCGGCTGCTCTATCTTTGCTACGTTAGGTTGTTTTACCCCCATTGCTGTAGCAAGCTCCGTTTGTGATATGTTGAGCTCTTCGCGAAGTTGGTTTAATGCCACGATAATACGCAACTCTTCCACTTTCGCGGCAATCCGCTCTTTACTCTCTTCACTCTGCTGGGCCATCAGTTCTTTTAACGTAGCCATGAGGCCTCCTTAGATGCCAGATACTTGCTGAACTCAGCGTCAGCAAGGTTGATCATTTGCTTGTAGAAACGCTTTTCAACTTTTCCTGTTTTATTGCCAGCCGTTGTTTCGACTTCCCATATAATGATGTCCTTATAGCCAAAAGGCTATATCCGCAAGTCTGTAAGCCTGCATTCTGCTGTGGGCCGGGTCAGGCGAAGCCGCCACCCACCCCTTTCCGCCCCGAATTTCATCTTTATCGTGATCGCCTTCCCAGATCTCACTCAACTCACAGGATCTTTGTTTTGTAATCGATTACTTTCTGTCTGATACGTTTTGTAATCGATTACTTTTTAAGGGTGGGGATCAACATGGTGTCAACAACTGAAGGTAGTGGAAAGGTGATGGGGCAGCATCGGCTGCTGGTTCCGCGCCTCTCTCTGATGATGTTCCTGCAATTTTTTATCTGGGGTAGCTGGTCTGTTACGCTCGGTCTGGTGATGACCCAGCACAACATGTCTCTGCTTATCGGCGATGCGTTCTCGGCGGGGCCAATTGCTTCGATTCTGTCGCCGTTCGTCCTCGGCATGCTGGTGGACCGCTTCTTTGCCTCGCAAAAGGTGATGGCGGTGATGCACCTGGCAGGCGCGGCAATCCTGTGGTTTGTCCCGGGCGCGTTGATTGCTGAAAACGGAGCCCTGCTGATTGGCCTGCTGTTTGGCTACACGCTCTGCTATATGCCGACCCTGGCGCTGACCAACAACATCGCCTTCCACAGCCTGGCGAACGTCGACAAGACCTTCCCGGTGGTGCGCGTGTTTGGCACCATCGGCTGGATTGTGGCCGGGATCTTTATCGGTGTTACCGGCGTGGCCTCCAGTGTCACCATCTTCCAGGTGGCGGCGGCAAGCTCGGTGATCCTCGCCATCTATAGTCTGACCCTGCCACACACGCCAGCCCCGGCCAAAGGCCTGCCGGTGAAAATGCGCGATCTGTTCTGCGCCGACGCCTTTGCCCTGCTGAAGACCCGTCACTTCTTCATCTTCTGTATGTGCGCCATGCTGATTTCAGTTCCGCTGGGCACCTACTACGCCTACACCGCGTCGTACCTGGCGGATGCCGGTATCGCGGATGTCAGTACTGCGATGTCGTTCGGTCAGATGTCTGAAATCTTCTTCATGCTGGTGATCCCGCTGCTGTTCCGCCGCTTGGGCGTGAAGTACATGCTGCTGATCGGCATGCTGGCGTGGTTTGTCCGTTACGCGATGTTTGCCATGGGCGTCAGTGAAGAGGGCCGCGTGCTGCTGTATCTCGGCATCCTGCTGCACGGCGTCTGCTACGACTTCTTCTTTGTGGTGGGCTTTATCTATACCGACCGCGTGGCGGGCGACAAGGTGAAAGGTCAGGCACAGAGCATGATCGTGATGTTCACCTACGGCATCGGTATGCTGCTGGGTTCGCAAATTTCTGGTGCGCTCTACAACCGCCTGGTGGCGGGGCAGCCTGTGCCTGAAGCCTGGGTCACCTTCTGGTGGATCCCGGCGGTGGCGGCTGCAGTTATCGCACTTGTTTTCCTTGTTTCGTTCAAATATGAAGATGACAAGGCGTAATGTCTGGAGGTGGTATGAGGACAATTAAAGGTCCGGGTATTTTTCTGACGCAGTTCATCGGGGGGGAAGCACCTTTCAATACCCTCGAGGGGCTGGCAGGCTGGGCAGCGGAAAAGGGCTACAAAGCCCTGCAAATTCCCTGCAACCATAAAGCGATTTTCGACGTAGAGCGGGCGGCCGAAAGCCAGGCCTACTGCGATGAAATAAACGCCACGCTGGCGGCGCACGGGCTGGTCATCAGCGAGCTGTCTACGCATCTTGAAGGGCAGCTGGTTGCCGTACACCCGACCTACGACGAGGCCTTTGATAACTTTGCGCCTCAGGCGGTACGCGGCAATGCCGCCGCCCGCCAGGCCTGGGCTGTCGATATCATCAAAAAAGCGGCCGTGGCATCGGCAAGGCTCGGCTTAACCGCCCATGCGACCTTCTCCGGGTCGCTGGCCTGGCCGTTTATCTATCCCTGGCCGCCGCACAACGAGGCGCGCTTTGAAGAGGCCTTTGGCGAGCTGGCCCGTCGCTGGCGGCCGATTCTGGACGCCTTCGACGAGCAGGGGGTTAACGTCTGTTTTGAGCTGCATCCGGGTGAAGATCTGCACGATGGCGTGACCTTTGAGCGTTTTCTGGCGTTGGTGGACAACCACCCGCGCTGCAATATTCTGTTTGATCCCAGCCATCTATTGCTCCAGCAGATGGATTACCTGGCGTTTATCGATCACTACCACACCCGCATCAAAGCGTTTCACGTTAAAGATGCCGAATACCGCGCCAACGGGCGCAGCGGCGTGTTCGGCGGGTATCAAAACTGGATTAACCGCGCCGGGCGCTTCCGCTCGCCGGGCGACGGGCAGGTGGATTTCAAGGGTATTTTCAGCAAGCTCACCCAGTACGACTACGACGGCTGGGCGGTGCTGGAGTGGGAGTGCTGCATGAAGGATGGCGACACCGGCGCGCGGGAAGGACGGGAATTTATCTCTCGCCACATTATCCCGGTTTCCTCCCGGGCGTTCGATGATTTTGCCGCAGGAGAACTTCATGATTAACGTCGGTATTATCGGCAGCGGCTTTATTGGACCGGCGCATATCGAAGCTCTGCGCCGTCTGGGGTTTGTTCAGGTCGTCGCCCTGTGCGACGGCTCGCAGGAATTAGCCGAAGCGAAAGCCAAAGAATTAAACATTCCCCATGCCTATGGCAGCGTCGACGCGCTGCTGGCGCACCCGGATCTGCACGTGGTGCATAACTGCACCCCGAACCATCTGCATGCGGAGATCAATCGCCAGATCCTGCGCGCCGGGAAGCATGTGTTCTCGGAAAAACCGCTGTGCATGACCCCGGAAGAGGCGCGTGAGCTGGTGGCGCTGGCGGAGCAGGCGGGGGTGATCCACGGCGTGAGCTTTGTCTATCGTCAGTTTGCGATGGTGCGCCAGGCGGCCAGTATGCTGGAAGCGGGTAGTCTTGGACGTTTGTTTGCCGCCCACGGCAGCTATCTGCAGGACTGGATGCTGCTGGAAACCGACTATAACTGGCGAGTGGATGCCGCGCTCGGCGGAGCATCGCGGGCGGTGGCGGACATCGGTTCCCACTGGTGCGACACCATCCAGTTTATTACCGGACGCCGCATTACCGCGGTGATGGCCGATCTTTCCATCGTCTGGCCGACCCGCAAGTCGAACGTCGCCGGGAATCAGACCTTTGGCCAGGCACAGGAGGCGGTGTACGAAGATAAGCCCGTCAGCACCGAGGACTTTGGTTCGGTACTGTTCCGCTTTGACGACGGCAGCAAAGGCAGCTTTAACGTCTCGCAGGTCAGCGCCGGGCGTAAAAACCGCCTGAGCCTGGAAGTGAACGGCAGTGAGGCCTCCGTGGCCTGGGATCAGGAAGTGCCCCAGCAGCTGTGGGTGGGTCATCGTGCCCAGCCGAATCAGACTCTGACTGACGATCCGGGCCTGATGAACCGCGACGTCGCCAGCAGCGCCCACTTCCCCGGTGGGCATATTGAAGGCTGGCCCGATGCCTTCAAAAACATGATGGCCCAGTTTTATCAGGCGGTGCAGGCCGGTAAAATGCCGGAGAAACCCGTTTTCGCCACCTTCCACGACGGTGCGGATGTGATGTATATCATTGATGCAATAGTGAAAAGTCATCAGCAGCAGGGCTGGGTGAGCATCGACCGTTAACCCGTTGCCCGGTACGCCGGGCAGCGAATTTATGGTAGCCTGCTCAGAACGCTCATTGCAGGATTACAGTCGCTATGTCCATTCAGAAAATCGCCCAGCTTGCGGGCGTCTCGGTGGCGACGGTATCGCGCGTGTTGAATAACAGCGATACCGTCAAAGCCAAAAACCGCGATCGCGTCTTGCAGGCCATCAAAGAGGCCAATTACCAGCCCAACCTGCTGGCTCGTCAGCTGCGCACGGCGCGCAGCTCCATGATTCTGGTGATGGTGTCCAACATCGCCAACCCGTTCTGCGCCGAAGTGGTCAAAGGCATTGAAGAGCAGGCGGAGAAAAATGGCTATCGCATTCTGCTGTGCAACTCCAGCTCGGACATCGAACGCTCCCGCTCCGGCCTGAGCCTGCTGTCCGGCAAAATGGTTGACGGCATTATCACCATGGACGCTTTTTCCCGCCTGAACGAACTGGCGACGCTGATTGGCGATGCGCCCTGGGTGCAGTGTGCTGAATACGCCGACGCCGGGGCGGTGTCCTGCGTCGGCATCAACGACATCGATGCCGCCCAGCATGTGGTCAGCCGCCTCGCCGACGCTGGCCGCCAGCGCATTGCGCTGATTAACCACGACCTGAGCTATAAATATTCCCGCCTGCGCGAGCGCGGCTACAAGAGCGTGGTGCATCTGCGCGATTTTGCTTATCAGGCGGTGCAGTACGCCAGCGACCTGAGCGCCGCTGCGGGGATGGCGGCGATGAGCAAACTGCTGGCCGCTGAGCCGCGTCCGGATGCGGTATTTGCCGTGTCGGATATACTGGCCGCCGGGGCGTTGCGCGCCATCGAGCAGGCCGGCCTGCGGGTGCCGGAGGATATTGCGGTCGTCGGATTTGACGGTACGGAACTGGCCGGGCTGGTTTCACCGCCGCTCAGCACCATTGAACAGCCGTCGCGGGATATCGGACGTAAAGCGGTGGATTTACTGCTGAATAAAATCGATAACCCCGATGCGCCCACCGAACGGGTGATGATGAGCTGGCGCTATATCGAACGCGCCAGCTCCTGAGTTATTTCGCCAGCACGCCGGCCAGGGAGCGAATATCGTTTCCGGTCGGGGTCTGGTGAATGCGCAGACCAAATTCATCGATCACCGCAAAAATATGATCGAAGATATCGGCCTGAATTCCTTCATATTCCGCCCAGATAACCGTATTGGTAAACGCATATATTTCTATCGGCAAACCGTTGGTATCCGGCGCAAGCTGACGCACCATTAAGGTCATATCGTTGCGGATCCGTGGATGGTTGCGCAGATATTCATTCAGGTACGCGCGGAAGGTGCCAATATTGGTCATCTTACGCAGATTCAGCGTCGATTCGCCTTCACCATTCTGCTGATTCCACAGGGTGATTTCTTCATGCCGCGCCGCCATATACGGCTTTAGCAGCCGGGCCTGAATCAGGTGCTGCTGCTCATCGGCATCAAGAAAATGAATGCTGGTGCTATCAATGTTCAGGCTGCGTTTAATGCGCCGCCCGCCCGAGGCCGACATGCCGCTCCAGTTGATAAAGGCATCGGACACCAGCGCCCAGGTGGGAATAGTGGTGATGGTGTTATCGAAGTTGCGCACCTTAACGGTGGTCAGGCCGATATCCGTCACCGTGCCGTTGGCACCGTATTTGGGCATTTCCAGCCAGTCGCCGAGCTTGAGCATGTCGTTGGCGGAGAGCTGGATCCCGGCCACTAAGCCGAGTATCGGGTCTTTAAACACCAGCATCAGCACGGCGGCCATCGCCCCCAGGCCGCTGATCAGAATGGCGGGGGACTGACCAATCAACAGGGAGATAATCAGAATCCCCGCCAGAATGGCGCTCACCAGTTTGATGCCCTGGAAAATCCCCTTCAGCGGCAGCTGCGAGGCGGTGGCCATTTTTTGCGACAGGTTGAAAATCACGTCCAGCAGCGAGAAGAATGCAAGCAGGGCGTAAATCATCACCCACAGCTTGGCGCAGGTGGCCAGTATATTCGCCGCGTCGCTGCCCGTTTGCAGCCACAGTACCGCCTGAACGTTGACGATAATCCCCTGCAGGGTAAAGGCCAGACGGTGAAATAACTTATTCTGGGTAATAATCTGTAGCCATAAATGGCTACTGGCCTGCGCGCGTTTCTCAAAAGCACGCAGCACGATTTTGTGTAAAATAAAATGAATAATGAGCGCGGTAAGAAAAATAATACCAAAGATAATCACAAGCGATGTTGTGTGGTTAATTTCAATGCCTGACTCTTCTAACTGGGCGATTAATTCCTGCATAACGTCTCCTGTATTGATGCAGCCGCCATAATGGCGGCTGCGGATCTATTATGCAAATTCGTCAGGGGTTACTTCACGGCGGGGCAGGGCTTCACCGTGGGCAGAGACAGGCGATGGCGTAGCAGCAGCGTAACCAGTGCCAGCACCACCATCATCACCGTTTCGACCATCAGGAAGATGTTGATGGCCTGGGCGTAATCGCCGTGATGCTGTTGCAGCGCGTGCAGCAAAATCGCGCCAAAAATAGCCGGGCCGAGGCCGAGCGCAGCCTGTTGCAGGGTGCTCAGAATGGCACTGGCGGCACCGGCGTCATCGGGCTGGATATCGCGCATTCCAATGCGATAGAAGCTGTTCACAATCAGCGCCTGGCCGTAGCCCACCAGCCCGGTGGCAGGGGCCAGCGTCAGGGCGGTGTTCTCCAGCCCCCAGGTGCGGAAGGTGGCAATCAGCGCCAGCAGACCGGTTATCTGAATAGCCAGCCCCATCAGCAGAATGCGGCTGGTGCTGTAGCGGGCAATCAGGCGCGGCGCAAACCACGCCGAGATGAAGTAGGTCACCCCGAGGGCGATAAAGCTGTTGCCGGACTGCCACGGGGCCATGCCGAGGCCGGTCTGCATGGTCAGCGCCATGCAGAACATAAACCCGGACCACGCGCTGAAAAACAGCATCGCAATCAGCACCCCAAAGCGGATGCTGCTGAGCTGCATTAAGCGCGGTGGGATCAGTGGATCGGCGTTCTCACGCTCTTTTTTGCGCGCATTTAACGCCATCAATACGGCCAACGGGATAATGGCGAGAAGCATCGCTCTCAGCGGCCAGGACCAGTGCCACTGTGGGCCGAGCGCCATCGGGAACAGCAGACAGCAGAGGATCGCCGCAAGCAGCGCGGTGCCCTGCCAGTCGATGCGCGACGGCAACTCCCGGCGCGTTTCCGGCACGTGGCGACGGCTCAACGCCAGCACCAGCAGGCAAATCGGCACGTTGATAAAGAAGGCGTTGCGCCAGCCGAGCCCGGCGATATCCGCCGACACCAGCCAGCCGCCGCCCATCTGCCCGACGATAAAGGCAATCCCGCCGATACCGCCAAACAGACTGATGGCTTTGGCGTGGGCGGTGCCTTTCAGCGTGACGTGCAGGGTGGCAAGAATTTGCGGCATGATCAGCGCCGCGCCCGCGCCCTGAACGATGCGCGCCGCCAGCAGTTGCTCGATAGTGCCCGCCATCCCGCACAGCAGCGAGGCCAGGCCAAAGCTCGCCACGCCCCACATAAACAGCCGCCGCCGGCCGAAGTTATCCCCGAGCTTGCTGCCGAGCGCCAGACAGACGGCGAACGCCACGCCATACAGGGCAACAATCAGCTCCAGTTCGGTGGCGGTGGCGTGCAGGGAGTGGGTGATCGAATCCAGCGCCACGTTGGTGATCGAGGTATCAATCAGCGGCAGCATCTGGCCGGTTAGCAGCAATATCAGCCCGGCGCGACCCGGTGAAACAGCAGACGAATTCATGGTGACTCCATTGCGTCATTCAGCGAAGAGCCGTAGCATCGTCGATATCATAAACGGGTACCAGTCCCTGCTTATACTGGTATTGGTACTACCCTGCTGGAGGGATTATGTCGCAGATTATCGAACCCACCCTGTCGTTACAGGAAGAGAACCGCAGACAGCTGGGGGCGTTTTTGCGCGCCCGACGCGAGAGTCTCGATCCGCAGCGTCTGGGGCTGCCGCGCAGCGGACGCCGCCGCACCCCTGGCCTGCGCCGGGAAGAGGTGGCGATGCTGGCGGACGTGGGCGTGACCTGGTACACCTGGCTGGAGCAGGGTCGGGACGTAAACCCATCCAGCGTGGTGATGACGGCGGTGGCAAAAGCGCTGCAGTGTTCACCAACCGAAGCCCGCCACCTGTTTGTGCTGGCCGGGCTACCGCCGGGCGAAGCGCCGCAGGCGGCCTGCTGCGAGGGCATCAGCGAGGGGACGCGCCGCCTGCTGGATACCCTGATGCCGAAACCCGCCAGCATCCAGAAACCGAACTTCGATATCGTGGCGTGGAATGACAGTTTCGGCCATCTGATGGGGGTCGACTTCAATGACATTCCCCCGGAAGATCGCAACTGCATTTATCTCTATCTCACCCATCCGGCGTGGCGCGCCCGCCTCGGTAGACGCGACGACGTGCTGGCGATTTTTGTCTCTTATTTTCGCGCAGCAATGGCCGAGCACCGGGGCGATCCGGCGTGGGAAGCCCAGCTGGCGCGCTTCTTTGCGGTATCGGCAGAATTCGAGGCATTGTGGCACCAGCGTAATGACGTGCGCGGCGTAGAAAACCAGATCAAGCTGTTCGCGCATCCGCAGCTCGGTGATTTTCAGCTCCAGCAGATGTACTGGTATTCCGCCCCGCGCAACGGTTCGCGCCTGCTGGTGTATCTGCCGGTGGACGACGCTGGGGAGAGGGCGCTGGCATGGCTGGAGCAGCAGGCAAGAAGAGAGATTAACTGAGAATTTTGCGAGCAGGTTTCAGGGAATTGTCGCGCGTTCGTTCTGCTCTGGAGAAAGGGTGTAAGGTGAATCACGAAACCAAAAATTAGCCTTTAATGCAAATTGCCATATATGCTAATTTTCTGTTGATGAGTAGAGTTTCACTGGACATGTTTGCCCCTGAAACGACAACAGGAGATGTTGGATGAGCAAGAAGATTATTGACTGGGATACGCTGAGAGCCGAGCTGTTAAGCGATTCAGACGTGCAGGCTGCGTTTGACGCCGAAGAGCGTAAGGCACGCCTGCGTGAGATGCTGGCACAGTGGCGCAAGCATGCCGGACTGACTCGTGCGCAGGTCGCAGAGAGAATGGGCGTCAGTGCGCCAACCGTCTCGCGAATGGAAGCCAATATTACCCGGGCGAGTCTGGATACCTTGACCCGCTATGCGCTGGTATGTGGGGTTAAGCATCCGCAAATTACGCTTTATTGAGTCCGGGTTCAAACAGCACTCAACCCGCTGAATGTCCGGCATTTCGATGGCATATGAAGTCGACTATACTAACGCGATGAGAAATAACCCGTGTCGCCATTGATGATTGATAATGCTGATTTCAGCCACAAATTAGGTCTTGTCTCGCGAAATGTCGAACATACCGAGGCCTTTCTGGCGCGCGGTGCGGCAGATTTTCAGCTGCCAGGCTTTGTTCTGCCTGCGGGTTATCGGCTACTTAAATCGTTGTATGCTGACGAATATCGAATTGTGACGACCGACGAAGGTATGCCGTACACGGCCTATGCCGTGAAGCTGTATTTTCATCAGGATATTACGTTCCCGCAGGGTGCTGCGACGCAGGTGATGGTCTGGCGTACTACGCGTACGGTTCATCAGCCGGTGGTCAGCGGCTTCCCTCAGTTTTTTTTCCAGTGGCTATTGAGCGAGTACGACATCGTGGTCTCTGACAGCGAGCAAACCGGGGACGGGCAACGCTTCTGGTTACGCATGATCGACTGGGCATTTACCCTGAACTATCAGATAAGCGTGGCTGATGGCACGGTGGACGAAGAGTGGCAATTGACGCCGGTCAACTCTTACGCCGAGCTGGAAGAGCGTTGGATAACGTTCGCCTGGGGTTACGATCGGGATGTGCATCCGCATCGCAGACTGGTTATCAGTAAAAAGTAACGGGCCGCTGAGAGCGGCCCGTTTGCTTAGCACTCCGTCACAACCGTGCTTAACGGCAGGCGGGATTTCGGCAGCGCGGCGTTGAAATCTTCCACGCTGTGATGGCCGACCGGCACCACCACCACGCTGGTGAAGCCCTGTTCGGTCAGGCCGAATTCGGCGTCCAGCACTGCGGCGTCAAAGCCTTCGATCGGCACGGCATCCAGACCCAGTGCGCCTACGCCCAGCAGGAAGCTGCCGACGTTCAGGTACACCTGTTTTGCCATCCAGTGATGATCGTCTTTCAGACTGACACGGTGCATGTCAGCAAAGAAGGTACGGCCTTTGTGGTTTGCCGCTTTCGCTTCCGGGGTAGCAAAACGGCCATCGGCCTCTTCCTGATCCACCACACGCGTTAGCCAGGCGTCGTCCATTGCGGTTTTGGCGCAGAACACCACCACGTGGGACGCATCCAGCATTTTGCGCTCGTTAAAGACAAAGCCACCGGCCGCTGATTTGGCGACCCGCGCTTTGCCTTCTTCGGTGCTGGCCACGATAAAGTGCCAGGGCTGCGAGTTGGTGCTGGACGGGCTGAACTGCAGCAGGGTTTTGATTTTTTCTGCCTGCTCGGCGGTCAGTTTTTTTGTCGGATCAAAGGCCTTAGTGGAGTGACGTTTTAAGGCAACCGAAATGATATCCATAACTACTCCTGGGGTTAAGTTCGCCCGGTGGGGCGCAAAAGGAAAATTTACGCGCCGGGGCGCATCTGCTTCTGGGTACGTTTAGGCAGTTTATCGACCACCAGATTCCAGGAATCGTTCACCAGATCGGCAATCAGACCCGGGCTGATATCGTCTCCGGCGTAGACTGAAATCCAGTGTTTTTTATTCAGGTGATAGCCCGGCTCAATGCTGCGGTAAATCTGCTGGTTGAGCAGCGAGGTTTGCGGATCGGATTTCAGGCTGACGTGCAGGCGCCCGTGCGCCACGCCCATCAGCATAAAAATCTTGCCGCCGACCTTAAACACATCGTATTCCGGGCCAAACGGCCAGCAGTGCTCGGTAAAGGGCAGCTCCAGCGCCACGTTCTGGGCGCAGGCTTGCAGCGTTTTACTGTCCATTAGCATCCTCGTCAGCAAGGGCGCGCCACATGGCTTCAAAACCCAGCGCTTTAAACTCGTCGGCGCGCGCCGGTTCGCGGGTGGCGAAAGACATGGTGGTCTCCGCCAGCGACAGGAACAGCGCGTCGCCAAACAGGCGAAATTCTTCGGACATAAACACCGGGCGGATCCGGCGACGGCAGAGCTCATGCAGCTCCGGGAACATCTCGTGCACCGCCTGTTCAGTTTCGGCGTTGATCTTCTCACTCACCCCGAGCTGGCGGATAGCGCCATGGGCGACGGGATTGCGGATCCCCCAGTCAACGTAACTGTTCCAGATATTGCGGGTATGCTCTTTCGGCGTACTGAGGCTGCGGTCGAGATTGGCCAGCATGGCCTGGCACAGATCCTGTTTCAGGTGCAGGTAGAGGGCGTTGAGCAGATCGTCTTTGGTGGCAAAATAGCGAAACAGGGTGCCTTCAGCGACACCTGCGCTGCGGGCGATTAACGCGGTCGAGGCCGCAATGCCCGAGTGGGCAAAGGCGTGGGTTGCCGCGTCTAACAACGCCAGTTTTTTATCTTCACTCTTCGGACGAGCCACTGCATTTCCCCCATTCATGTTCAAAAACCTTGATTGAATCATGCCGTTTGCGCACCTGCAACGCGGAATGTCAAAGAATTAAAAGCTTCTTGACGGCTTTCGCATCACTCCTATAATGAGTGCTTACTCACTCATAAGCAAGTTTTGCCCGCGCAGGCCATTGGATGGGGCGCGAATTCGGGTCTGGATATGAAAAAGCGTTTCATTGTTTACATGGTGGTAGTGATGATTGTAGCGTCAGCGGCGAGTTTACCTTTTGTCCTGAATCCCGGATTTGGCCAGCCGCCACAGGGTGTGCAGTTGAGTGAGATTGAAACGTCGCCGCAATATCGCGACGGTCAGTTCCATAATGCGTTGCCAACGCCGGAATACACCGGCAGCAAGAGCCTGCTGGCGGCGTGGTGGGGCTTTTTGACGACCAAAACCCCGAATGCCCGGCCTGACGCGCCGTTGCCGTTGGTGAAGACCGATCTCGCCAGCCTGCCGCTGGATCAGGAGACGCTGGTCTGGCTGGGGCACTCGTCGTGGTATCTGCAGCTGGCGGGTAAACGTATTCTGATCGATCCGGTGTTCAGCAACTACGCCGCGCCGTTCTCATTCCTGAATAAAGCCTTCGCCGGGGAGTATCCGTGGCGCGCCGAAACGATGCCCGACATCGATCTGCTGATAATTTCCCACGATCACTACGATCATCTCGATTACGCCACCATCAAAGCGCTGATGCCGAAAGTTAAACGCGTCGTTACGCCGCTCGGGGTGGGCTCGCATCTGCGCTACTGGGGGGTGGATCCCGACCGCATTGAGGAGCGCGACTGGGAGCAGTCGGTGCGCATCAGCGATGAACTGACCGTCCACGTCCTGCCCGCGCGGCATTTTTCCGGGCGTGGCCTGAAACGTAACCAGACGCTGTGGGGCAGTTTTATGTTTGTCACGCCGCAGAGAAAGGTGTTCTACAGCGGCGATTCCGGCTATGGCCCGCATTTTAGCGCCATTGGCGAGAAGTTCGGCCCGGTCGATCTGGCGATCATGGAGAACGGGCAGTACGACCTGGACTGGAAGCACATCCACATGCTGCCTGCCGAAACGGCGCAGGCCGCGGTAGATCTGCAAGCCCGCGCCGTGGTGCCGGGGCACTCCGGGCGCTTTGTGCTGGCCAAACATACCTGGAACGATCCGCTGATTCAGCTGACGCTGGCGAGCAAAGACAAAAACTATCGGCTGTGGACGCCTGAGCCTGGCGAGCCTGTCCGGGTGGACGATGTCACGCAGCAATTTCGAGTGTGGTGGGAATAATGTTAAATCGAAGAGCAGAGGGGGAGAGCGATATGACAATTTCCGCTCAGGTTATCGACACAATCGTTGAATGGATCGACGACAATCTCCATCAGCCGCTGCGGATCGACGAGATCGCCCGGCATGCAGGTTACTCCAAATGGCACCTGCAGCGGTTATTTATGCAGTACAAAGGCGAGAGCCTGGGGCGCTATATTCGCGAGCGCAAGCTGCTGCTGGCGGCGCGCGACCTGCGCGAGTCAGATGAGAAGGTCTACGACATTTGCCTGCGCTACGGCTTTGATTCCCAGCAGACCTTTACTCGCATCTTTACCCGTACCTTTAACCAGCCGCCGGGCGCGTATCGCAAAGATAACCACAGTCGGGCGCATTGAAACATGGGAAATGTAGGCCGGGTAAGGCGTTGCCGTCACCCGGTTTTTTTATGGGCTCGGTGCTCATAAATTGCCCGGTGGCGCTGCGCTTACCGGGCCTACAAAATAACTTACCAGCTGTAATTCACCGTCGCCGTCACTGTACGGCCAATCCCGTAGAAGCACGCCGTATCGCTTGCGCACGATGCCACATACTTGGTATCTGCCAGGTTATTGACGTTGAACTGCACGCTGGCGCCTTTCAGGCCGCTGTTCATTTCGCCCAGATCGTAACTCACCATTGCGTCATACAGATCCACCGACGGTACCTTGAAGGTATTCTTCGCATCGCCGTAGCTGGTGCCGATATAGCGCATGCCCACGCCTGCGGTCAGGCTCTTCAGCGCGCCGCCAGGAAGGGTGTAGCTGGCGAAAGCTGAAGCCATATGCGCCGGAATACGCGCAGGCGTTTTGCCTTCGGTACCCGCTACCGTGGTGCTTTTGGTTGTTGCATCGGTATAAGTATAAGAACCGATCAGGTTGATGTTATCCATCAGCGTAGAGTGAATCTCAGCCTCAACGCCTTTCGAGCGTACCTTGCCCGCATTCTCGAACCAGCCCTCAGCGCTGTTGTAAGTCGCCACGTTTTCCTGGATTAAATCGTACAGCGCCAGGGTCATCAGCGTGGTGTCGATCGGCTGGTACTTCAGGCCAATTTCGGTCTGCTCACCGGTCGTCGGTTTAAACGGTCCCACGCCCGGCGCCCGGTTGGTTTGCAGGTTCGGTTCAAACGAGGTGCTATAGCTGACATACGGCGACAAACCAAAGTCGAACGCGTACAGCAGGCCGGTACGCCAGGTGAATTTGCTGTCGTTCTGCTGGATGAAGCTATTATCGGTAAAGTCGTTGGTACGGACTTCACTCCAGTCGTAGCGCCCGGAAACCAGCCACTCCCAGCTATTCCAGCTCATCTGATCCTGCAGGTACAGACCCATCTGATCGAGATTTTGCTGCTCGTCGCTCGCCGTTCTGAAAGTGCTTTCATCCACCTTCACGCCGTATATCGGATTTTGCCAGTCGAGGTCGTACTGTGAGCCGGTACCGCGTTCGAGCAGCTGTTTATCTTTGCTGGTCTTATAGTCAAATCCGCCGAGCAGGGTATGACTGACTGCACCCGTATTTGCCAAATATTCCAGCTGGTTATCGAGGCCAAACTCGTCAGTGGTACGTTCCTCGTGCTGGGCGCGGCGGGTCAGTACCGAACTGTTGGCGGCGCTGGTGGCGTAAACCAGGTAACGATACTTCTGCTTGATGGTGGCGTAACGCGCGTTCTGGCGGAAGGTGAGGTTATCCGCGAACTGATGTTCCAGTTCATAGCCGATCATCGTCTGCTCGCGCCAGGACTGATCGTAATCCGGATCGCTGACGTTAAAGTCGCGCGGTATGTATTTGCCATCAACGCTCTTCACCGTGCCATACGCGGGCAGGAAGTTACGGTAGCCGGCGTCCGGATCTTTCTGGTAGCTGGTGAGCAGCGTAAAGCGGGTCTGATCGTTCGGATACCAGGTGATCGCCGGGGCAATCGCCATGCGCGTCTCTTTGTAGTCCTCCACCTGATTGTGCTGAGTGCGGGCGATACCGTTCACGCGATACAGCACCCGGCCGTCATCGCTGAGTTTGCCGCCAAAATCAAACGCCCCTTCGGCGAGGTCGTTATTGCCGGTGCGCAACTGCAGGTTATGAATGGACTCCGCGGTCGGGCGCTTGCTGGTCATACTGATTAACCCCCCCGGGTTGACCTGGCCAAACAGTACCGAAGCCGGACCACGTACCAGTTCCACGCGCTCCAGCAGCCACGGGTCAATCGTGCCCGTTTGTGATGAGGCGGTGGCGCCAAAGCTTAATCCGTCGAGGAATTTCGGCACATAGCTGAAGCCACGTACAAACACCTCGTCGTTACGGTTTGACGATCCACGGTACTCGGTAAACACGCCCGCCGAGTAGCGCAGCGCCTGCGATACCGACGTCACGTCCTGCATTTTCATCTGATCGCGGGTGATCACCGACACAGACTGCGGCGTCTTGATGATCTCTGCGCTGGTCTTGGTGGCAGAGAGGGTTTTGGTTGCCACAATCCCTTTTACCGGCGCAGTGGGTTCTTCATTCATCCCCTGCGTAACGGTAATGGTTTCTTCTTTTGTTTCTGCCTGAGCCGCCACGCTGGCCGTCGCCAGACTCAGAAGCCAGAGTTGCATTATCTTATTATTTTTAAACATTATTATTTAACATCCTTGGTTGCTATCGCCATAAAAACACCGGTAAATCGGATTTGATGATATTGCAAATCATTACCATTTGCATTAGCGTTGGTAACAAATTTCGTCGGGGAACGCGTGGTAATGAAGAGGGTATGGAGTGGGTTGTTATTAGGGATCGGTGCGCTGCCCGCGGTGGCGGCGACGTGTGAACACTCGTCCTTGCAGGGTGAAGTGCAGGGGAAATTTGATGCCAGCGGCGAAGTCTGCTTTGCGCTGCCCGAACTGACTGAAAATTATGTTTCTGCCACGCTGAACGGCGTGACGGATGCCCGTCTGCTGGACGGGAAAAACCGCCGCATTCGCGCGCTGATTGAAAATGGCCCGGTGGATGGTGAACACACGTTGCTCTTTGCGCTGCCGGTGAAGCAGAACACCTCGCTGGTGCTGCACGGCGAAGCGGGTAAGCCGTGGCGTTTTCAGTGGCGAATGAAAGAGACGTCTGCATTACCGCGCGTACAAATGCTGGAGCCTGAAAGCCCGACGCTACAGGCGCTGGCAAAAACGGTTGCTGCCGGTGGGAGTAGTGATGCGTTCTGGCAGGCGCAGAGTCGGCAGGGAACGCCGATGGTGGAACCGGTGGATGCCCGCCATAAGCGTGTGACCTTTTTATGGCGCGGTGCGCGGCACAACGTTTTTATTCTGGGTTCTCCGGCGGGCGATCACGATCCGCTGTTCCGCCTGGGTAACAGCGACGTCTGGTTTCGCAGCTACGTGGTGCCCGCCGATACGGTGATGCAGTACAAGCTCGCGCCAGATGTGCCGTTGATTGACGGCTCCCCGCGCGATCAGCGTCGGGCGATCCTGGTGAGCGCACAGGCCGATCCGCTTAATCCGAACACCTTTGGTGAACAGGAGACGGATCGCTGGAACCGCTATTCTCTGCTCGATCTCAGTCCGGCACGTTACTGCTCGCTACAGGCCGCCGCCCAGCCGCTGGTACACGGCACGCTCAGCCGCCAGATGATTGCGAGCAAAATCCTCGGCAACACGCGGGAAGTGATGATCTACAAACCGCGCGGCGTGCAGCCTGCGCGCTGGACGTTGATCCTCTTCGATGGGCAGATCTATCAGGACGACTACCATTTTGCGAACGTGCTGGATGGTCTGCTTGCCCGACACCATCTTCCGCCGGTCAACGTGGTGTTCATCAACAGCCTCGATCACGCCCGACGCAGTAAAGAGCTGCCGCCGAACCCGGATTTCGCCGACTTCATTGCGCATGAATTGCTGCCGTGGCTACGCGGGCAGGGGATCGCCATGCAGCGGAAAAAAACGGTGCTGTCGGGGTCAAGCTACGGGGGAATAGCGTCCTCATGGGTGGCGCTGCGCTACCCGCGTCTGTTTGGCAACGTGCTGAGCCTTTCTGGCTCATACTGGTGGGCACCGAAAGGTGAAGCGCCGGGCTGGCTGACGCGCCAGTACCAGCAGGCACCGCAGTATCCGGTGCGCTTCTGGCTCCAGGCCGGAAAATTTGAAACCACGGGGCCGGGAGGGGGGATCTATCGCAACACCCAGCAATTCGAACAGGTGCTGAAGGATAAAGGCTACCGGGTCAGTTTTCACTCCTCCTCCAGCGGCCACGACTACGCGGCCTGGTGTGAAGCGCTGATCCACGGGATGCGTGATTTGACCGGCTTACGACGCCAGTGAAAACCAGCGGCGCCAGACGAAGCGGACGATGAAGTATTCGATGGCGCCAAGCAGTAAAAACCACAGGCAGAACAGGATGGTGTAGAGCTGGTTCAGATCCATCAGATGGAAGGTGCCCATCAGCTTCTGCGCCAGCACCAGACCCAGCGACGGCGCGGGCAGCAGCAGGACGGAGAGAAAGGCCATCAGCAAAATGCCGCCTGCGGTTAACAGCGATTCTAACGGGTGTTTCATAGGGATGTTAATTGCCGGTTAAAAGCCGCATTGTCCGGGATATGACAGCGTAAAGCAATGCGGGGCCTCAGGGTGCCGAGGCCCACAGCTCGCAGTGGCGCTCCACAAGGGTTATCAGCGAACCGCCATCGGCCACGAAATCACGCATCTTCTGCGCCTCACTCTTTTCCTGTTTTAACCACTGAAAGAGGTCCTCGATTGCACTCGACGCGCCCAGTTTGCGGGCGGAGGGCGCAACGCGCTCAAGCAGCCAGGCGATATCTTCGGCGAGGGTTTTTTGCTCGCCGGTGTGCACATCGGTCAATATCCCCTCCATGCCGTAGCGGCAGGCCTGAAAACGGTTAAAGCGATACAGCAGAAAATCCTGTTCCTGATGCTTGTAAGGCCGGGTGGTCAACAGCCAGTGCGCGGTAGCCTGAATCAGTCCGGCAATATTAATGGCGTGCGCCAGCGTCAGCGGCGTATCCATCACCCGCACCTCGACCGTGCCAAAATGCGGGCTGGGGCGAATATCCCAGTGCAGATCTTTAATGCTGTCGATCATGCTGGTGTGGCTCAGGCGGCGGAACAGCCCTTCAAACTCCTGCCAGCTGTTGACCCACGGCATCTGCCCGTTATCCGGAAACCCGGAGAAAATATTGAGACGCGAAGAGGAGAATTTCGTGTCGGTGCCCTGCATATAGGGCGATGACGCTGCCAGGGCAATAAAATGCGGCACAAAGTGTGACAGGCCGTGGAGCAGGTAAATGGCGTCGTCACCGCTGCGGCAGCCAACGTGCACATGCTGACCGAACACCGTCGCCTGCAGGATCAGATAACCAAAGCGCTCCAGCGTAACGGCATAGCGCTCATCGTTGCACACCTCCTGACGTTGCCATTTCTGGAACGGATGCGTACCGCCGCCGCAAATCTGAATATGCTGCTCTGCCGCCGCGCGCAGGATGCTCTGCTGCATGGTCGAAATTTGCGCAGCGGCCTGGTCGATGTTCTGGCACACGCCGGTGGCGAGTTCGAGCATGCTCTCGGTAATGTCGTGCTTCACTTCACCGGCTTTGATGTCGTTTTTGACGGCGGCGATGAGGGCAGACGAGTCCTGGCTGAGATCGTATCCCGGGGGATTGACGACCTGCAGTTCCAGCTCAATGCCAAGGGTAAAAGGGTCGGATACATGAAAGTCGGGTAAGGGCATGGCGCGCTCCGATGTCGGCAATGTTTTGAGTATAGACAACGGCATTCAGAACTCGCGCGGGGTGAAATTATTGTCCAGATTTAAACCAAAGGCATAGTCTGCGCAGGCATTGTGCATTACACTGCGCGCTGCAAAAATTGCGTTGATAAATGATTAATTAGGCGGTAATGGCGATGAACGGAACGATCACAACCTGGTTTGAAGACAAGGGTTTTGGATTTATCAAAGATGAAAACGGTGATAACCGTTATTTTCATGTGATTAAGGTCGCCAACCCCGATTTGATTAAGAAAGATGCGGCGGTGACGTTCGAACCGACCACCAATAACAAGGGGCTGTCGGCGTTTGCGGTCAAAGTGGTCCCGGAAAGCAAATACATCTTCCTTGATGGTGAGCGACATAAAATCACGGCGATCAAATCCTATGTCGTTTTCAGCGAAGAAGAGCCGGTCGACGCCCCGATGGATATAGACAGTGGGGCGCTGACGGTGAAGAGCCTGATGGGGAATATCGCCCCGAAAGCCAGCGCTAGCCCGGGCGAAATGCGGACCCTGAAAAAGCTGGCTATCACCACCTTCCAGGGCAAAACGTTTATCTTCTCCGAAGACGATATTGATATCGACACTACCGTGAAAATGCTCAAAAACCTGAAGTAATCGGTGGGTTGCTAAAAAACGTCGGGGTGCGTGCGGTCTGGTGCCCTCACCCCATCCCTCTCCCACGGGGAGAGGGCGAAAACACGAAAAACGGTAACCTTCGGGTTACCGTTTTGCGTTTACCTCGGCCATTCTATGCTCGCCCTTCACCATCGCTTCCCGATCAAACACCCGCTCAATCACCCCACCGGCCATAAACGCCGCCCGATCGGACATATGCGCAATCACGTCCGCGTCGTGGCTGACCAGCAGATACGTCATGCCGTGCTGCTGTTTCAGGCGGTTGAGCAGGTTGAGGATCTCCGCCTGCACTGACATATCCAGCGCCGAGGTGGGTTCGTCCAGCAGCAACAGGCGCGGACGCAGCAGCAGGGCGCGGGCAATGGCCACCCGCTGGCGCTGTCCGCCGGAGAGCTGATGCGGGTAACGTTTTCCGGCATCCTCCGTCAGCCCGACCTCCTGCAGGGCCTCTGCGACGCGCGCGGCGACCCCGGTTTCGCCATGAATGTTCAGTGGTTCCGCCAGGGTGCGCAAAATGGTGTGGTTAGGGTGCAGCGACGCCCACGGATCCTGAAACACCATCTGCACATTACGCCGCAGCGCACCGGTAAAGCGTGCGCCGGGCACCAGGGCGTCCCCCAGTAGCGAGATATCACCGCGCCACTCTCGCTGCAGCCCGGCCAGCACCCGCAGAATGGTTGATTTTCCGCAGCCGGATTCTCCTATCAGGCTGAAGGTTTCGCCCTCATCAAGGGTAAATGTGGCCCCGGCCACCGCCTGCTTATCGCCAAAACGAACCTGCAGCTGATTAACGTTAACGAGCGCCATTGTGCATCTCCGTGCGATCCAGGGTGGGCAGCATCTTCCCGTAGGTGTCGGCTCCGGGCCGACAGGTCCACAGCGTGCGGGTGTACGGATGCGTGGCGTGCGGCAGCTGATTGGCCGCCATCTCATCGACCTTCTCCCCGCGATACATCACCAGCACCCGGTCGCAATGTTGGGCCACCAGCGGTAAATCGTGGCTGATCAGCAGCATCGCCATCTGGCGCTGCTCGCACTGTTCCACCAGCAGCTCTAGGATCTGATTACGCAGGCGGGCGTCCAGCGCCGAGGTGGGCTCATCGGCAATCAGCACTCGCGGGTTGTTGATTAACGCGATGGCGATCATCACCCGTTGCCCCATCCCGCCGGAGAGTTCCCCGGGATAGCGGCTCAGCACCGCGTCAGTCAGGCCGACGGCGGTAATCGCCGCCCGAATGCGATCCAGCCGTTCCCGGCGCGGCAGCGTCTGGTGCAGGGTCAGGGCTTCATCGAGTTGGGCCTGCACGTTTTTTACCGGATTGAGGGCGTAGCGCGGATCCTGCAATACCATCGCAATCTCGTTGCCGCGCAGCTGTCGCCAGCCGCGCGGTGAAAGGGCGGTGAGATCGTGCCCCAGCACGTTCAGCTGGTTAGCGCTCACCCGGCCTGGCTGGCGCACCAGCCCCATCAGCGCCCGGGCGGTCATCGACTTGCCCGAACCGGACTCGCCGACCAGCGCCAGCCGTTCGTTGCCAAGCGTAAAGCTGACGTTATTGACCACTCGCACGGCGGGATAATCAATCGACAGCGCGTCGACAATAATACGTTGCTCAGTCATGTTGCGGCTCCAGCACGTCGCGCAGGCCATCGCCCAGCAGGTTAAACGCCAGGCTGGCAATCAGGATCGCCCCACCCGGTATGGCGGCAATCCACCACTGATCGAAAATCACCTGCATTCCGTCGGCGATCATCGCTCCCCATTCGGCCATTGGCGGGCGAGCGCCGAGGCCCAGGAAGCCGAGCCCGGCGGCGGCCAGAATAATGCCTGCTAAATCGAGTGCCAGACGCACAATCGCCGAGGGCAGGCACAGCGGCAGAATATGCCCCAGCAGCAATCGCCCGCCGCGGATACCCATCATCTCGGCGGCGGCCAGATAGTCGCTGTGCCGCAGGCGCTGAATTTCACTGCGTGCCTGACGGGCATAGGCCGGCCAGGTGGTTAAGGCCAGCGCCAGTGCGCCATTCACCAGACCGGGGCCGAGCATGGCGACGAAGGCAAAGGCGAGGATCAGGCGCGGCATTGACATCACCACGTCGGTGAAGCGCATTAAAATCCGCTCCAGCCAGCCGCCGTAATAGCCCGCCAGAATGCCCACCAGCAGGCCTGCCGGTAAGGTAATCACCGTCACCAGCGCCACTAACCCCAACGCCGGACGGCTGCCGTAGATCAGGCGTGACAGCAGGTCGCGCCCGTAGCTGTCGGTGCCCAGCCAGTGCTGCGCGCTGGGGGCCTGCAGGCGCGCGGCGGCGTCCTGCCAGTTGGGATCGAGCGGTGCAAGCCAGGGTGCAAACAGCGCTACCAGCAGCAGCAGGGTAACGATGATCAGCCCGCAAAATGCCGCCGGTGAGCGGCGCAGGCGGCGTAAGAAAAGATAAAAAGGCATCAGCGCACCCTTGGATCAGTGAACCGCACCAGCAGGTCGGTCAGGTTGTTGATCAGCACAAAGCAGACGCCAATCATCAGCGTGCCGCCCATGATGGCGGTGGTGTCCCCGGCGAACAGGGCGGTGGTGAGATAGCGACCAATCCCCGGCCACGAGAAGACCATTTCGGTGAGCACCGCGCCTTCCAGCATGCTGGTATACGCCAGCGCAATCACCGTCAGCAGCGTGCTGCGAATATTGGGCAGCACGTGACGCAGCAGGATGGTCATCTCGCCCGCGCCCTTCGCGCGCGCCAGCAGGATGTACTCTTTGTTCATCTCGCTCAGACAGGCCGAGCGAGTCAGGCGGGTAATGCTGGCCAGCGAATAGTAAGCCAGCAGCAGCACCGGCAGCACCAGATGGCTGGCGGCATTTTTGAAGGCGGCCATGTCGCCGGAAAGCCAGGTGTCGATCAGGGCAAAACCGGTGCGCGGTTCGACGGTGTACTGCCAGATATCGTCCAGCCTGCCGGGGCCCGCGCTCCACTGCAGCTTCGCGTAGAACAGCGCCAGCATCAGCAGTCCGAGCCAGAAAATGGGCACCGAGTTGCCCAGCAAAGTGAGGGTCCGAAGGGTTAAATCCAATGACGAACCGACGAAGCGCGCGCACAGTACGCCCGCCATCACCCCCAGCAGCGCGCCGATAATCAGCGCCAGGGTGGCCAGCTCCAGGGTCGCCGGAAAGGCGTGCAGCAGATCCTGCAGCACCGGCTGTCCGGTGGCGCTGGCGATACCGAGATCGCCGTGCAGTAAATCGCGCAGATAGTGCCAGAACTGCACCGGTAAAGGTTGATCCAGACCGAGCTGGTGGCGCACCTGATCGTAGGTGGACTGGCTGGCGTGATCGCCGACGATCTGCAGAACGCGGTCGACTGGCGAGAGCGCCGAGAGCGCAAAGGTAATGAGCAAAAGCCCGAGCAGGGTAAGCAGCAGGGTCATTAACCCCTGCGCTATCCGGCTCAGGCCTGGTGAGATATAGGGCATGAGAAATCTTAATTCCTGATTCTGGGCATATTGCCGGGCTTACCCGGCCTATAAAACCGTGGGCCCGCGCAAGCGCAGTGCCGCCGGGTGAGGGCGGCGCATCGCTTATTTGGTTACGCGGTCATACCAGACCATGTCGGCATTCAATCCCTGCTGATAACCCTTCACGTTATCGCGCACCACAATCTGGGTTTTGCCCTGATCGACAAACACGTACGGGGAGTTGTGCTGCAGCGTCTCCTGCATCTGCTTATACAGATCCAGGCGTTTGGCCGGATCCGGTTCGGCGACGGCCGCCAGGGTAGCTTTGTTCAGCTCGGGGATTTGCCAGCCGTTCAGCCCGGCAACGGTGCTGGATTTGCCGTCGTTCCACGCGAAGGCGCTGGCGTTAGAGTGCGCATCGAAGTAGTCGGGGATCCACAGGCGGATCGCTGCCTGATGCTGTTTGGCACGCACGCGGGCGTACACCTGGCTACCGGCTGCGGGCAGCAGGTCAATCTTCACGCCGCCCTGGGCAAAGCTCGCCTGCATCGACTGGGCGAGGGTAATAAACGGCGGCTTGTTCTCAACATCCAGCGTGAAGTGGGCATCTTTGATCCCGGCTTTGGCTAAAATCTCTTTTGCTTTTGCCGGGTCAAATTTAAACGGGTTGTTCTCCAGCGCGCCCGGCAGACCGACCGGCAGGAAGCTCTGATGGACAAAATACTGGCCTTTCAGCAGATCTTTGGTGATGCCTTCATAATCCACCAGCCAGCGTGATGCTTCCCAGAAGGCCGGATTATTCAGCAGCGGGTTGGCGCTGTTACCGGCGTTAAACACCAGGTAGTTCTGTTCCGCCGACGGGATGCTCAGTACCTTGACGCCAGCCTTGCCGGTGAGGGCGCTGATCTGGTCGGCACCGAGATCGCGGGCCACGTCCGCATCGCCCTGCTCAATCAGCAGACGGCGGGAGGCCGGGTCCGGCACGTTTTTAATAATGATGTTTTTAAGCTTTGGTGCGCCACCAGGGGCGGTGTCGTTGGCTTCCAGCACGATGGCCTGATGCGGCTGATAGACGCGCATTTTGTACGCGCCGCTGCCTGCGGAGTGCATTTTCAGCCACGTGTTGCCAAAGTCATCGCCTTTCACGTTCGCGGCAACCGTTTTTTCATCGACGATCGAGGCAATCGGCGTAGAGAGAATGTTCAGCGCTACCGCCGGGCTGACATCCGCCGTCCAGCTGAGCTGCAGGGTATGGTCATCCACTTTTTTCAGCTGACTGGCAATATTGCCCGGCTCCCATCCCAGCACATTAAGAATAAAGGCCGGGGATTTATTCAGGGTGATGGCGCGGGTATACGAGAAAATAACGTCTTCCGGGCGCAGCGGATTGCCGGAGGCAAATTTAGCATCCGGTTTTAGTTTGATGGTCAGGGTTTTTGCGGCGGCATCCGCTTCCCAGCTTGCGGCCAGTACCGGAGTGATTTTTTCCGGGTTATCGCGGTCAGGCTGTACCAGGCGTTGATACAGGCTCGGTACGGTTTGAATACTGGAAAGTTCGTTAGCTTCGGCGGGATCCAGGCTGACAATGTCATCCAGACCCTGCGCCACCACCAGCGTATTGGGCGGCGTAGCAGCCTGCGCAGTAGCGGATAGCGCAGCCAACACCAGTAACGGTAGCAATTTTTTAGTCATAGCAATCCCTGAACGTGTATGTTTTTAATTGTTTTCTGGTGGGTTACGTTAGGGGGGCGGGAACCATTAAGGAAAGTCTAAATTCTGCTTAGCTTATTACGTCAGTGCATAAAGAAAAATTTATGGTTATTAGCCGGATCTCATCATTCAGAAAAGGGGTAACAACGTGCCGGAAATCAATCGCTGGGGGCAGACCGTAAACGATCCCGTTCCCGACTGGCAGGGGGCCAGAGTCCTGGAACGTGGGGTACTGGAAGGCCGTTTTTGCCGCCTGGAACCGCTGGATGCCGATCGACATACGCAAGATCTGTTCGACGCCTACGCGCTGGGTGATGACAGTGACTGGACCTGGCTTGCCAGCTGCCAGCCCGCAAGCGTGGCGGATACCGCCGTCTGGCTGCAGGGCAAAGTGCAGGATCCGGGGCTGGTGCCGTATGCGGTGATTGATCTTCACAGCGGGCGGGCGGTCGGGATAGTGAGCTTTATGGCGATCGAGCAGCAGCTGGGGTCAGTGGAGATTGGCCACGTCACCTGGTCGCGGAAAATGAAAAACACCCCGCTCGGCACTGAGTCCGTCTGGCTGTTGCTGAAATACGGCTTTGAACGAGGCTATCGCCGACTGGAGTGGAAGTGCGACTCGATGAACCTCGCCTCACGCCGGGCGGCAGAGCGACTGGGCTTTAGCTGGGAAGGGCGCCTGCGGCAGAAGCTGGTGCGCAAGGGGCGCAATCGCGACAGCGATATGCTGTCGATAATCGACAGCGAATGGCCGGACCGGGATGCCGCGCTGCGCGGCTGGCTGGCGGCGGAGAATTTTGACCTCGAAGGTCAGCAAATAAAGCGGCTTGAAGCGTTTCGTACGGCACAATTTTCCTGTTCTTAATGCAATGAAATAATTACTGGATAATAAAAGACTTACAGCGGCTGCCTGGTCCGGCTGAAAATCGCCGAAGCGTTTCCTGTAGGCCGGGGCGAGGCGCATGGATGCGCCGAGAGGGCGTGACCTACATGGATGTAGGATCACGCCCGACCCGAAAGCCGAAAGGAATAAGCTGAGGGTACCGCGAAGCGGCGATTTTCTTTGCCGGGAGCCGGGGTAGCCAGGGGGGAGGCGGCGAGCCCCCCTGGCACGTTCACGTGTGACGATGCTGGCAGAGGAGCACTGCACATAAAGTGAACGGAACCACCACCGGAGCCGCATGCTCCCCCTCACCCCAGCCCTCTCCCTTGTACAGACTGGGGACATAGTGAACGCTTGTTCGGGGACATGGTAGACACTTACAACTAAGGCATAAGAACCCGTATATGGAGTCGCTTATGCCGTGGGATGCGAGAGATACCATGTCATTACGTAC
>NZ_JAMGZJ010000023.1 GCF_025564085.1 Silvania confinis
GATCGGCGCGGAGATTCGCGGCGTGACCCTGTCCGGCGAACTGGACGCCGCCACCGTCGAGGCGATCCAGGCCGCCCTGGTACGCCACAAGGTGATCTTCTTCCGGGACCAGAGCCATCTCGACGACCAGACCCAGGAGGCCTTCGCCCACTTGCTCGGCGAACCGGTCGCCCACCCCACCGTGCCGTCCCGCGAAGGCACCCGCTTCCTCCTCGAGCTGGATGGCGCCGAAGGCCGCCGGGCCAACTCCTGGCATACCGACGTGACCTTCGTCGAGGCCTACCCGAAGGCCTCGATCCTGCGCAGCGTGGTGGCCCCGGAGTCCGGCGGCGACACCGTCTGGGCCAACACGGCGAGCGCCTACGCCGACCTGCCGGCGGAGCTGCGCGAGCT
>NZ_JAMGZJ010000022.1 GCF_025564085.1 Silvania confinis
GTATTTAGCGTCGCCATTCGGCAACGCTACATTCCCCATCAACTGCACTTTATAGCGTTCGGCAAACTCTTTGCCTTCTTTATCTTTGCCAGCGTCCAACGTGAACACGTTAACCACTTGTCCAGTAATCTGTAGCATTATTCGTTAACCCCTTCTTCAATCTCACCAGAAAAAACCGCATCAGGGAAACGCTCTAACGTCATACGTCGCATTTTTTTGCGATATTCAATCTTAGCGGGATTGTCATTTGGTATTTTCTTTGTGGCTTCCAGGAACAAATCAAAATCTGTGATGTAATCCTGCACTTCCTGAATGAAACGCTCAAAGTCATCTTTGAGATAATCAGGGGGAGTAGTACGGGCAAAAAATTCTTTTGCCTTTATTCTGTCC
>NZ_JAMGZJ010000021.1 GCF_025564085.1 Silvania confinis
GTCTAAGAGTCCCCATATGGCGAAGAGGGCCTTCTCCCGGAGCTCATCGGCAACGTATATCGCGAATACAATCTCCCACGCAAAGTCTAAACGTTGGTGTACCGGGTCAGTACGTGTCGTATGCAATCTGTATGGGAACACCTACTGAATGCAAGCGAGACGAGAGGCATAGCGTATGTGCGGTCGCGAATGGACTGTCGCGCCATCAGGGCGTAGCAGATTGTGTACAAGATACCACCAGTGCCGAGGAAAACATCGTTGGCGTCGAAGATGGAGGGGTCGACGTGCGCGGGCAAGATGTCAATGCGACCCATTATTGCGAGTTTGAATCAGAGAAGGGATGAGTAGACGTAACATGCGCGGTATAAGGGAGTTCAACATATAT
>NZ_JAMGZJ010000020.1 GCF_025564085.1 Silvania confinis
GCCTCCCTGATCATTTCCGGAGCCTGAATGAGAATTCTGATCGTAGGTCCCTCCTGGGTGGGGGACATGGTGATGGCGCAGACCCTGTTCCAGTGTCTGCGCCAGCGGCATCCCGAGTGCGTGATCGATGTGCTGGCGCCCGAATGGAGCCGACCGATCCTCGAGCGCATGCCCGAGGTGCGCCAGGCCCTGAGCTTCCCGCTCGGCCACGGGGTGATGGACGTCGCCACCCGGCGCCGGATCGGACGCGGCCTGCGCGGTCAGTACGAGCAGGCGATCCTGCTGCCCAACTCGCTGAAGTCGGCGCTGGTGCCCTGGTTCGCCGGAATACCGAAGCGCACCGGCTGGCGCGGCGAGATGCGCTACGGGCTGCTCAATGACATC
>NZ_JAMGZJ010000018.1 GCF_025564085.1 Silvania confinis
GAAACAACAGTCTGGCTGCTATCTCGGAGAATATGGTGCATCCGGGAGGATTCGAACCTCCGACCGCTCGGTTCGTAGCCGAGTACTCTATCCAGCTGAGCTACGGATGCATCGGGATTTACTACTGTACTACTCGATACTTCGTCTCGCTTTGAAAACGACAGGAAGTAAAAGATGGTGCATCCGGGAGGATTACTCGGCTGCGCCTCGTCCTACGGGTCGTTGCTAAAGCAACGCTATCCTCCCTGGTGCTAGCGATTATCTCGCCGACCATGAAACAACAGTCTGGCTGCTATCTCGGAGAATATGGTGCATCCGGGAGGATTCGAACCTCCGACCGCTCGGTTCGTAGCCGAGTACTCTATCCAGCTGAGCTACGGA
>NZ_JAMGZJ010000019.1 GCF_025564085.1 Silvania confinis
CTGGAAGACCATCGTCGACAACGTCCAGCCCGACGAGATCGCGGTGTTCTCCGGCAGCATCATGAGCCAGCTCGACGACAACGGTTTCGGCGGCCTGATGCAATCCCGCCTGAAGGGCCACCGGGTCTCGGCCAAGCAACTGCCGCTGGGCTTCAACAGCATGCCCACCGATTTCATCAATGCCTACGTGCTCGGCAGCGTCGGCATGACCGGCAGCATCACAGGCGCCTGCGCCACCTTCCTCTACAACCTGCAGAAGGGTATCGACGTCATCACCAGCGGCCAGGCCCGGGTGGTCATCGTCGGCAACAGCGAGGCGCCGATCCTGCCGGAGTGCATCGAGGGCTACAGCGCCATGGGCGCACTGGCCACCGAAGAAGG
>NZ_JAMGZJ010000017.1 GCF_025564085.1 Silvania confinis
TGAAAGCGTTCGAGCTTGCCCTGGGTCTGCGGATGATAAGGCCGGGAGTGACCCACCCGGATACCGAGGCGCATCAGCCATAACTCCAGCGCCGTCCAGGTCCCGGTGGTGTCACCCCACGGGGCGCCGTTGTCCATCGTCATTCTGTCCGGCAGCCCGTAGCGCTCAAAAACACCCGCCAGCAGCTGCTGTACGGTCCCGCGCCGTTCATCGGAACAGTGCGTCAGGCACAGCGAAAAACGGGAGTGGTCATCCAGCAGGGTGAGCGGGTGGCAGCGGCCACCGCCAAAGGGAAAGTGGCCCTTAAAATCCATCTGCCAGAGCCGGTTGGGTTCGTCATGTTCGAAGCGACCGGTGGCGGGGATACCCGGAGG
>NZ_JAMGZJ010000016.1 GCF_025564085.1 Silvania confinis
GCGCCCCGTGGGGTGACACCACCGGGACCTGGACGGCGCTGGAGTTATGGCTGATGCGCCTCGGTATCCGGGTGGGTCACTCCCGGCCTTATCATCCGCAGACCCAGGGCAAGCTCGAACGCTTTCATCGCAGTCTGAAGGCGGAAGTGCTGCAGGGGAAATGGTTCACGGACAGCGGCGAGTTACAGCGGGCCTTCGACCACTGGCGGGCAGTCTATAACCTTGAGCGTCCCCACGAGGCGCTGCATATGGCCGTCCCGGCGTCGCGTTATCAGCCGTCGTCACGTCAGTACAGCGACACGGTAACGCCGCCGGAATATGACGATGATGTGCTGGTCAGGAAAGTGGATATCAGCGGGAAACTGAGCATTAA
>NZ_JAMGZJ010000015.1 GCF_025564085.1 Silvania confinis
CAGGCTATGCCCTCTCGGCGCATCCCTGCGCCTCGCCCCGGCCTTGCGGAAACGCCTCGGCGATTTTCAGCCGGACCTGGGCGCCGCTGTAAGCCATGTATTTATCTTTGATAGATTTATCGCGGGAGCTTTAGGGCTGCCGGGTGGCGGCTACGCCTTACCCAGCCTACGGGACCTGGGCATTGCGGTGATCAACGCTACCGGGATGACCGGTGCCGCACTGAGGCCGCTGCTGATGGGCTGGATGAAAGATGTGACCGGCAACTTTAATGCCGGGATCTTTATGGTCGCCGGGTTCCTGGTGCTGGGCGCGGTGGTAATTGCGTTGATTCCGATGCAGAAAGCTGAAGC
>NZ_JAMGZJ010000014.1 GCF_025564085.1 Silvania confinis
CTGAAGAACCTGCCTTTGTAGTGTCCACACAGATTGTCTGATGAAAAGTAACGAGCAAGACGGCTACGAAGTCGTGACACATCGTGTCCCCTTCGTCTAGCGGTTAGGACTCCGCCCTTTCACGGCGGCAACAGGGGTTCGAATCCCCTAGGGGACGCCACTTGCTGGCTGTGGGTGAAAGGCACAACCAACGATATCTCAAAACTGGCTCAGTGAGTCACGTTTGAGATATTTGCTCTTTAAAAATCTGGATCAAGCTGAAAATTGAAACGACACACTGTGTCTGCTCTCCGTAATAAGAGCAGATAAGCGGTGTGTTCGAGTCTCTCAAATTTTCACGACA
>NZ_JAMGZJ010000073.1 GCF_025564085.1 Silvania confinis
TGTGGTGGTACAGCACGAAAGTGGGGGTGATCGACCTGAAGAAAAAGTCGATCACCATGGGTAAAGGGTGTTAAAAAGTGTTCACCATGTCCCCGAACACCTGTTTACCATGTCCCCGGTCTGTACACCCACCGGGAGAGGGAGAAAACAATAAAAACGGTAACCCGAAGGTTACCGTTTTGCGTTTACCTACGCTGAAATCTGCTCCATCGCCTGCAGAATACGCTTATCGGAGATCGGATACGGAGTCCCCAGCTGTTGGGCAAAGAAGCTGACCCGCAGCTCTTCGATCATCCAGCGGATCTCCTGCACGTCCTCGTCGTCGCGGCGCGCAGGCGGCAGTTTGTTCAGCCACTGCTGCCAGCGCTGCTGCACGCTCTCAACCTTCAGCATTTGCACCCGGTCGCGATGCGGATCGACAGCCATCTTCTCCAGACGCTTTTCAATCGCCTGCAGGTAGCGCAGCGTGTCGCCCAGACGTTTGTAACCGTTGCCGGTGACAAACCCGCGGTACACCAGCCCGGCCATCTGCGATTTCACATCGGACAGCCCCAGCGCCATAGTCATATCCACCCGCCCTTTCAGGCGCTTGTTGATATTGAACACCGCGGTCAGTATCTGCTCGACCTGCTTCGCAATGGTAACCACGGTTTCGTTGAGCTCAGCGCGCACTTTTTCGTGCAGCGTCGCAAAACCTTCTTCGGTCCACACCGGGCCACCCGCCGCATTGATCAGCTGATCCACGCCGCAGGAGATGCAGTCGTCTATCAGATCCAGCACTTTGCCGTACGGGTTGAAGTAGAGTCCGAGCTTGGCTTTGTTCGGCAGTTTTTCGTGCAGATACTTGATCGGCGACGGGATGTTCAACAGCAGTAACCGGCGCAGACCGCGCCACATCGCCTGCTGCTGTTCCTGCGGATTGTCGAAAAGCTTGATCGCCACGCTGTCGCGTTCATCCACCAGCGCTGGCCAGGCTTTCACCTTGTAGTTGCCGCGCTTCTGCTCGTAACTTTCCGGCAGTTGACCAAAGCTCCAGATATGCAGCCCGCTCTGTTCGATACCGTCGTCCGCCACAGCGGATAAGGTCTCCTGCACTTTGCCTTTCAGAGCATCTTTCAGTTCGGTCAGGGAACGGCCTTCCTGCAGCTTTTTGTTCTTGTCGTCCAGCACGCGGAAGCTGATTTTCAGGTGATCGGGCACCTGATCCCAGTGCCAGTCGTCCCGGTCAATGGTGACGCCGGTCATCCTGCGCAGCTCGCGCTCGAGCGAATCCAGCAGCGGCAGCTCCAGCGGCGTGGCGCGCCCGAGGAACGCTTCGGCATAGTTCGGCGCAGGCACAAAGTTGCGGCGCACCGGTTTGGGAAGCGATTTAATCAGAGCAATGATCAGCTCCCGGCGCAGGCCTGGGATTTGCCACTCAAAGCCGCTCTCTTCGACCTGGTTGAGCAGCGGCAGCGGAATGTGGACGGTCACGCCGTCGGCATCGGTGCCCGGCTCAAACTGATAGGTCAGGCGCAGCTTGAGGTTGCCCTGATGCCAGAAGTTCGGATAGTCCAGCTTGCTGACCTGCTCCGCCCCCTCTTTAATCAGCATGCTCTTTTCAAAGTTGAGCAGATCCGGGGTCTCGCGGCTGACCGTTTTCCACCAGCTGTCAAAGTGACGGGCAGAGACCACATCGTGGCTGATACGCTGGTCGTAGAACTCAAACAGCGCCTCGTCATCCACCAGAATGTCGCGACGGCGAGACTTGTGCTCCAGCTCTTCGACTTCGTTACGCAGCTTCAGGTTTTCGCGGAAGAAAGCGTGGCGGGTCTGCCAGTCGCCCTCCACCAGCGCGTGGCGAATAAACAGCTCGCGCGACAGAGCCGGATCGATTTGGCTGTAGTTAACCTTCCGCGCGGCCACCACCGGCAGGCCGTAGACGGTGACTTTTTCAGTCGCCATCACCGCACCCTGCGCCCGCTCCCAGTGCGGTTCACTGTAAGAACGTTTCAGCAGATGCTGCGCCACCGGCTCCACCCATTCCGGGTCTATGCGCGCGGCAATACGCCCCCACAGGCGGCTGGTTTCCACCAGCTCGGCGACCATGGTCCACTTCGGCGGCTTTTTGAACAAGCCAGAGCCGGGGAAAATGGAGAAACGGGCGTTGCGCGCGCCGGTAAATTCCTGCTTGTCGGTATCTTTCATCCCGATATGCGACAGCAGCCCGGTCAGCATCGAAACGTGAATTTCACGATACTCCGCCGGTTCGCTGTTCACCGGAATGCCCAGCTCTTTCACCACCTGGCGCAGCTGGGTGTAGATGTCCTGCCACTCGCGCACCCGCAGATAGTTCAGGAAATCCAGCTTGCACTGGCGGCGGAACTGGTTCGACGACAGCGCTTTCTGCTGCTCGCCGAGGTAGTTCCACAGGTTCACAAAGGCGAGGAAGTCAGACTCTTTGTCGTGGAAGCGACGGTGTTTTTCATCCGAGGCCTGCTGCTTGTCCATTGGCCGCTCGCGCGGGTCCTGAATAGAGAGCGCCGAGGTGATAATCATCGCCTCACGCACGCAGCCGTGTTTCTGCGCCTCCAGCACCATTCGCGCCAGACGCGGATCTACCGGCAGCTGGCTGAGCTGACGGCCCATCGGCGTCAGCTTGTAGACGGTGGCCTGCTCATCGGTGGTGATGGCGCCCAGCTCTTCCAGCAGGCGCACACCGTCCTGAATATTGCGCTTATCCGGCGCTTCGACGAACGGGAACGCGGCGATATCGCCCAGCCCCAGGGCGGTCATCTGCAAAATGACCGAGGCCAGGTTGGTACGCAGGATCTCCGGGTCGGTAAACTCTGGACGCGACAGGAAATCGTCTTCCGAATAGAGACGAATACAGATCCCTTCCGAGACGCGACCGCAGCGACCCTTACGCTGGTTGGCCGACGCCTGCGATACCGGCTCAATCGGCAGACGCTGCACTTTGGTGCGGTAGCTGTAACGGCTGATGCGCGCCGTACCAGGGTCAATCACATATTTAATGCCCGGCACGGTGAGCGAGGTTTCCGCCACGTTGGTCGCCAGCACGATGCGACGTCCGCTGTGCGCCTGGAATACGCGGTTCTGTTCGCTGTTCGACAGGCGCGCATATAGCGGTAAAATTTCGGTATGGCGCAGGTCGCGCTTGCTGAGCGCGTCGGCGGTATCGCGGATTTCGCGCTCGCCACTCATAAAGATCAGGATGTCGCCCGGGCTTTCATTGCCCAGTTCGTCCACCGCGTCAAAAATGGCCTGCAGCTGATCGCGATCGGTATCGTCCGCGTCTTCGACCATCGGGCGGTAGCGCACATCAACCGGATAGGTTCGCCCGGAGACTTCGATAATCGGCGCATTGTTGAAATGGCGCGAAAAACGTTCCGGGTCGATGGTCGCGGAGGTGATGATAATTTTCAGATCCGGCCGACGCGGCAGTAACTCCCGCAGGTAACCCAGCAGGAAGTCGATATTCAGGCTGCGCTCGTGCGCTTCATCGATGATGATGGTGTCGTACTGCATCAGCATGCGATCCTGCTGGATCTCCGCCAGCAGGATCCCGTCGGTCATCAGCTTGACCATGGTGTTGCCACTGACGTGATCGCTGAAACGCACTTTATAACCGATACAGCCGCCCGGCTCGGTTTGCAGTTCTTCGGCAATACGGTTCGCCACCGTGCGCGCCGCCAGTCGACGCGGCTGGGTGTGGCCGATCAGGCCTTTGATCCCGCGCCCCAGCTCCATACAGATTTTCGGCAGCTGAGTGGTTTTACCCGACCCGGTTTCACCGGCAACAATTACGACCTGGTGATCGCGCACGGCCTCGAGAATTTCCTGTTTCTTCTGACTGACGGGCAGGTTTTCTGGATAGGTGATCGTTGGTCGTGACGCTTCGCGCAGCACGACTTTACCGGCAGCCTGTTCAATCTCGTTGGCCATCTCCTGATAAATAGCCTGTTGTGCATCAGGATTTTTAACCTTCTTCACGCCCTGCAGGCGGCGGGCAAACCGCTGTTTGTCACGCAACATCAGCGATTCAAGCTGTTGCATGAGCATCGCGAAGGTGAGTTTTTGTTGTTCTGTCATAGCGTTAGGGGGCAGTGCACTGCCGGATAAATTCTCTTTGTAATGATAGGTATAGAGTACCACATCGCAGGTTTTTACGCCTTATTCAAAAAATTCGAACATAGGCTTCGATATATTGCGCTATCCCTGCGACAGGATTGTGAATAGAGTGTCATCAAGCAACGGGGCAACCCCCCTAATCAAATACAAAAAAGGAATCACCCATGAGCAAAGTATTAGTTCTGAAATCCAGTATTCTGGCAGGGTACTCTCAGTCTGGTCAGCTGTCCGATTATTTCGTTGAGCAGTGGCGCGAACAGCACAGCGCAGATGAAATCACCGTCCGCGACCTGGCCGCTCAGCCAATTCCGGTACTGGATGGTGAACTGGTTGGCGCGCTGCGTCCAAGCGATGCCCCACTCACGCCACGTCAGCAGGAAGCGCTGGCGCTGTCCGACGAGCTGATTGCCGAGCTTCAGGCGCACGACGTTATCGTGATCAACGCCCCGATGTACAATTTCAACATCCCAACGCAGCTGAAAAACTACTTCGACCTGATTGCACGTGCTGGCGTAACCTTCCGCTACACCGAGAAAGGCCCGGAAGGTCTGGTAACCGGTAAGCGCGCGGTTGTGCTGTCAAGCCGTGGCGGTATCCATAAAGATACCCCAACCGACCTGATTGCCCCGTACCTGTCCGTGTTCCTGGGCTTTATCGGCATCACCGACGTGAACTTCGTGTTTGCAGAAGGGATTGCTTACGGTCCGGAAGTGGCAACCAAAGCGCAGACCGATGCCAAAGCGGCAATCGACAGCCTGGTTACTGCATAAGATTTCCCACTCCCACCGCCCGGTGGGAGTTTTTTTATCCCCCTGCGCATCCTCCTTTTGGCCAATAAGTCGTGGCATTATTCGGGTTATTTTTTCAATTCAACGGGATAACATGCACTGGCCGCGCACTGAATGGGCATCCGGCAAAACCCCAAAAATGAAAAAGCCCCAGCGATGATTTGCCGGGGCCTTTAGGGTTCTACCAAATTAATATTTAACATTCATCAACTTAATTACACACTACAACTTCTAAAATGTACGTATTCTCACAGGATTACCATTGAAGCCAGTTAACGCTACCTCCTGATAAGTGATTGAAATAACATTTATCCTGTCGTGTACATCACCCTCGCGATATATACTTTTGATGCGTGGCCTTAATGCTTCGCGATATTCTCAACTGCATACTGAATCGTACCCAAATCGCGAATATTACTCTTTGAAACAAGACCTTACATCATCGCGGTTACTTCCCCATTATGCGATTGTCGATATTTACTGCATGGCCTGAAAGCGTGTTCACACTGGTTTGTACTGATTACCAGGACCCAAACTACAATACTTCGTGGCCATTATCGCATCTCGTTACTGCTTTATTACCACACCGTGAAACCTTTATTTCTCTGCGGTGCTTGAGTTCTAATTTACTCATTATAGACGCAGTGTCAACCCTCTAATCACCAACAATTAAATTTTATTGTTTAATATCATTAAATCAGATAATTACGTGATCCCGATCGGGTTTTAGCGGCCATTGTGCTGCTCAGCGAGACGATTTGGGGCGTAAATTTTCGTCAAATACCAGCCTTTTGCGGTCCGGCTCTGCCGCTCGCAGCGGTTCGACCTGGTGCATTGTCTGTTTGCAGCGCTCAACCAGGGTTTGATATTCCCGCGTGCCTTGCTGCTTCCACGCCAGCTCCTGCTCGCTCAGCACCCGTATCGCTTTGGCCGGGCTGCCGATGATCAGATGGTTAGCGGGCATCTCGGCTTTGGCTTTCACAAAGGCCGCCGCGCCCACGATGCTGTTTTCACCGATCACCGCGCCATCCATCACCACCGCATTCATTCCCACCAGCGCGTTACGGCGGATGATGCAGCCATGCAGAATGGCACCGTGACCAATATGCCCCTCTTCTTCCACCACGGTGTCCTGTTCCGGGAAGCCGTGCATGATGCAGTTATCCTGGATATTGGCCCCGTCCTGTACCACGATGCGGCCAAAGTCACCGCGCAGGCTGGCATTCGGCCCCACGTACACGCCCTTCCCCAGGATCACATCGCCAATCAGCACTGCTGTCGGGTGGACATAGCTCTCTTCCGGGACCACCGGCGTCATGCCGTCGATTTGATATACAGGCACATAACCTCCGTTACGCGAGCGTCAGGCCGCCAAAGCGTTGCCAGTAAGAGGAGCCCGGCGACGGCAGTTCACCGACCGTGGTTTCCCCTTTTTCACTGACAAACGCCAGCGCACCCGGCGCCACACGCTGATAAATGTTGATACACAACTGGCGGGCCGTTTGCCCCGCCCAGTGCGACGGGAGTAACTCTTCCGGCAACAGCGGATCTTTGAGCACCACCCGACGATAAAAATGGATCAGCAGTAGCTGGATCTGGAAGCAGCGTTCCGGCGTCAGCTCATCCGACGCGGCCTCCCGCAGCAGCGGCAACAGCGGACGGAACGAGTCGATAAAGGTTTCGTACATTACGTTCTGTTCGCTGAGCTGCCAGCACTCTTCTACCCGGGAACGCAGTGCGGCACGCGAGAGCGCCAGCGGCGAGTGGGCTTCAAAGCAGATCACGTTTTCCGCGACCCCCGCTTCGTGCAGCAGCGCCTGGACATCTGCCAGCTGCTGCGAAGGCGAGGCCATCAGGCTGGGGGCCAGCGTGCCGAACCCCTGCCAGATCAGCTGCTTTTTCACCTCCGCGAGGGTGGTTTTGTCCATCCCTTCGGAGAGCAGCAGCAGCCATTTCCCATCCCAGGCGGGTAATTCTGCGCGATAAATCTTCGCCTCGGCGCGTCGGGTTAAGCGTAGCCCTTTATCGCTCAGCCGATAAAAGCTGCGCCTGCCGATGCGCGACACATCCAGCCAGCCTTCTTTGTTGAGACGAAACAGCGCGGTGCGCACAAAGCGCTCGCCGAATCCCATCCCTTCCAGCAGTGCCGCCAGACTCCCCAACCAGACTTCGCCGCCGCGATGGGATAACGCGTCGCCGTACAGGGAAGCGATCAAGGAGGTGCCGCTGATGGGAACGGAGCTAACCGCGTGCTGAATAAAGCTGTCGAGTTTACTCATGTGATTCATTCTGTTGTGATTATTATGTTGGATGAATCATAGCATAGCCCCCAGGCTGCGGCCCTCCCCTAAAATGGAGAGGGCCGCAGCAGCGGATTAGCCGTTGGCGGCGACCTTACGCAGATCGAACACCCGGCAGGCTTTGCCTTCAGAGCGCGGGATGCTGCCGCAATTAACGATGGTCACGTCGGTGGAGATCCCGACCATTGATTTGATGCGATGGCGCAGCTCGTGGCACACGTGGCAGCGCTGTTCGTGGTTCAACGTCAGGCTGCTCTCTTTCAACTCCACCTTCACCGAAAGCGAATCAAGATGGCCCCGGCGATTGACCTCCAGCTGGTAGTGCGGCGACAGATGCTCAAACTTGACGATCTCCTCTTCCAGCTGTGACGGGAAGACGTTGACGCCACGAATGATCAGCATGTCGTCGCTGCGTCCGCTGATGCGATCCATCCGGCGCATGGTGCGGGCCGTTCCCGGCAGCAGACGCGTCAGGTCGCGGGTGCGGTAGCGGATCACCGGCAGCGCTTCTTTGGTCAGGGTGGTGAACAACAGTTCGCCCTGCTCGCCGTCGTTCAGCGGCGTGCCGTCGTTCGGGTTGACGATCTCCGGGTAGAAATGATCTTCCCAGATGGTCGGGCCATCGGCGGTTTCGATGCACTCCATCGCCACCCCCGGACCCATCACTTCCGACAGGCCATAGATGTCCAGAGCGGTAATGCCGAGGCGTTTTTCGATTTCGCGGCGCATCGCCAGCGTCCACGGCTCAGCACCAAATACGCCGACGCGCAGAGAGCATTTGCTGGCATCGCCGCCCATCTGGCGCTCAAGTTCTTCAATCAGGTTGAGGCAGTAGGACGGCGTTACCATGATCATATCCGGCTGGAAATCGCGGATCAGCTGGGCCTGTTTCTCGGTCTGGCCGCCGGACATCGGGATCACCGTCGCGCCTAAACGCTCGGCGCCGTAGTGCGCCCCCAGTCCCCCGGTGAACAGCCCGTAGCCATAGGCAACGTGAATTTTGTCTTTTGCGCTGCCGCCTGCCGCACGCAGGGAGCGCGCCACAATGTTTGCCCATGTATCAATGTCGTTCTGGGTATAGCCCACCACGGTGGGTTTGCCGGTGGTGCCAGACGAGGCATGAATGCGCACCACCTGCTCCATCGGCACGGCAAAGGTATCAAACGGGTAGTTGTCGCGCAGATCCTGTTTGGTGGTGCACGGGAATTTGCGGATATCCGCCAGCTCTTTGAAATCATCAGGATGGACACCCGCCGCATCGAACTTGCGTTTGTACATCGGCACGTTGTTGTACGCGTGTTCTAAGGTCCATTTCATGCGCGTGGTTTGCAGCGCGCGCAGTTCATCCATGGAGGCGGTTTCGATCGGGTCAAGCTTTGTCGTTGTCGTTGTCATCGTAGGGTACTCACATTTTATTATTGCTTAGACACGCTCAAGGATCAGGGCAATACCCTGACCAACACCGATGCACATCGTGCAAAGCGCATAGCGCCCTTTACGACGATGTAGCTCGTGGCTGGCAGCCAACGCCAGTCGGGCTCCACTCATTCCCAGCGGATGGCCTAAGGCAATCGCGCCACCGTTGGGGTTAACCTGCGAGGCATCGTCCGGGAGCCCCAGCTCGCGCAGGACACCCAGCGCCTGCGACGCAAAGGCTTCATTCAGTTCAATCACGTCCATATCGTGAATGCTCAGACCAGCACGCTCCAGCACCCGGCGGGTGGCGGGTACCGGGCCAAGACCCATCAGACGCGGTTCGACCCCGGCGGTGGCCATCGCCACGATGCGGGTACGCGGGGTTAAGCCCTGTGCGGCCGCCATCTTCTCGCTGGCGACAATCAACGCTGCGGCACCGTCGTTCACCCCGGAGGCGTTGCCTGCGGTGACGACGCCGCCTGCGCGGAACGGGGCTTTCAGCCCGGCCAGCATTTCGAGGGTGGTCTCCGGGCGCAGGTGCTCGTCATGTACCACTTCGGTGACCGCACCTTTTTTACCTTTGATGAGAACCGGCACGATTTCCTGCGCCAGAATGCCGTTGGCCTGGGCCTGCGCAGTACGCTGCTGGCTGCGCCAGGCGAAGGCGTCCTGGTCTTCGCGGGAAATTCGTAACAATTCCGCTACATTCTCTGCCGTTTCCGGCATGCTGTCAGAACCAAATTGTTGTGCCATGAGCGGGTTCACAAAACGCCAGCCGATGGTGGTATCGAAAATTTCATTCTGGCGCTGGAAGGCACTGGTGGCTTTGCCCATCACGAACGGCGCGCGGGACATGGACTCCACACCACCGGCAATCATCAAGTCCGCATCACCGGCGCGAATAGCGCGGGCGGCAAAGCCCAGCGCATCCAGACCGGAGCCGCACAGACGGTTCAGCGTGGTGCCGGAAACAGTCTGCGGCAACCCGGCCAGCAGCAGCGACATGCGCGCCACGTTGCGGTTGTCTTCCCCTGCCTGGTTGGCGCAGCCAAAGATCACATCGTCGATGCACTCGGCGTCGAGATGCGGGTTACGCACCAGCAGCTCGCGCAGCGGGATTGCGCCCAGGTCGTCCGTTCGGACGCCAGACAATGCGCCGCCGTAGCGACCAATAGGGGTACGGATCCCGTCACAAATAAAGGCGTCACGCATTATGCTTCTCCTGTGATCGTGCCGCCGATGCGGTGGGATTTCCCACGGAACAGGGCCACGGTTTTTTGCTGTTGATTAACAATTTCAATGTCGTATACGCCGGTCAGTTTTCCCTGATGGCGAACCTGTGCGGTGGCGGTCAGCTTGTCGTGGGCAAACGCCGGGCGAACAAAATCAATGGTGCAGCCCGAGGCCACCGCCGCCAGCCCCTGGCTGTTGCAGGCGTAGGCGAAAGCGGTATCGGCGAGGGTAAACAGCTGTCCGCCGTGGCAGCTTTTGTGGCCGTTCAGCATCTGTGGGGTCACGGTCATGGTCAGAACCGCCACGCCGTCATCCATCTCGATAATGTCGATGCCATAGGCCTGGGCGCAGGCATCGTTTTCGTACATGGCGCGGGCGTTGCGCCAGGCGTTAGGACTCATAGCTACTCTCCAGAAGCGCACGCTGGCGCAGCAGGGAACATGGGCGGTAACGTTCTTCGCCATAGTGGCGTTGCAGGTTTTCCAGAAGGATCAGCAGCCGCTGCCAGCCGAGCTGCTCGCCCCAGGCCAGCGGACCACGCGGATAGTTGACCCCAAGGCGCATAGCGGTATCGATATCCTGTTCGCTGGCAACCCCTTTTTGCAGGGCATCGAGGGCTTCATTGACGATCATCGCCACGGTACGCCAGATAAGCAGGCCCGGATAATCGGCGACCTGCAGGACGCGCTTCCCCTGCTGCTGCAGGTGATACACTGCTTTACGGGTCGCTGATGTCGGGTTGCTGGCCGCAGCGGCAATCACCGCCACCTCGCCTTCCAGGCGATCGACCACCACCACCGGATGCCCGAGACGGGTGGCCAGCGCCTGGGCCGTTTCGCCCTGAGTTTCAATCAGCAGCACATCGTCCAGCTCGGTGACACCGTCACTTCTCTTCGCCACGTGCACCGCGCTGTCGGTCTCGCTCACGGCCTCCAGCCAACCTGCTGTCGGTTTGTCGCTGTGCCAGCTATAGACGCCCTGGCCGCTCTTCTTACCCAGTCGCCCCGCCAGCACCAGCTCCTGCTGCACCAGCGACGGCAGGAAACGACGCTCCTGCCAGAAGGCGTTAAACACCGAGCAGGTCACGGCAAAGTTGACGTCCTGGCCGATCATGTCGGTCAGCTCCAGCGGCCCCATTGGGAAACCCGCCCCTTCGCGCAGCGCAGCGTCAATCGCTTCCGGGGCAGCAACCTGCTCCTCCAGCGCGCGCCAGGCTTCGGCGTAGTACGCACGCGCCACGCGGTTAACGATAAAGCCAGGCGTGGACTGGCAGCGCACCGGCTGTTTACCCCAGTTCACCGCCAGTTCGCAGAGCTGTGCGACCACCTCTTCCGAGGTCGCCAACCCGCTCACCACTTCCACCAGCTTCATCACCGGAGCCGGGTTAAAGAAGTGCAGGCCAGCCACGCGCTCAGGGTGGCGCACATCGGCGGCAATCGCGGTAATCGAGATTGACGACGTGTTACTGGTCAACAGCGTTTTTTCCGGGCAGATCGTCGCCAGTTCGGCGAACAGCGCCTTTTTGATCTCCATACGTTCAGAGGCGGCTTCAATCACCAGGTCGGCTGCCGCCAGCGAGCGGATGTCGGTCACCGGGATCAAACGCTGCAAGGTCTGATCGCAGACGCTGACGCTGAGCTTGCCGCGCGTCACCCGGGATTGCAGACGAGTACGGATCCCGTCGATGGCGCGGGAGATGGCGTCTGCATTGATATCGTAAATCAGCACCGGGTGACCGTGGCTGGCGGCCACTTCGGCAATGCCGGCCCCCATGATGCCGCTGCCAATCACCGCGACGGTATGAATCGTGGTCATCTTATTTCCCCGTAAACTGCGGCGTGCGCTTGTTGAGAAATGCGCTGACGCCTTCGCGGTAGTCGGCGCTGCGTCCAGCCAGGCGCTGGTAATCGCGCTCGAGATCCAGCTGGGCATCGAGGGTGTTGGTTTCGGCGGCGTTGATCGCCTGCTTGATCAGCCCCAGGCCAAAGGTCGGCTGCGCGGCCAGATGGACTGCCAGCTGCTGGGCGGTAGCGGCCAGCTCGCCGTCATCCACCACCTGCCAGATCATCCCCCAGGCCTGCGCCTGTTCGGCGCTGATTTTCTCGCCGAGCAGCGCCAGGCCCATCGCCCGCGCGCGGCCCGTCAGGCGCGGCAGCAGCCAGGTGCCGCCGGAATCCGGCACCAGTCCCAGCTTGCTGAAGGCCATTACAAAGTTAACCGAACGGGCGGCAATGACGATGTCGCAGCCCAACGCCAGCGTGGCCCCGGCCCCGGCGGCGACGCCGTTCACCGCGCAGATCACCGGCTTGGGCAGTTTTGCCAGACGCTTAACCAGCGGGTTGTAAAATTTCTCGACCGACATACCCAGATCCGGCGCGGGGCTGTTCGGATCGACGTTACGATCGTTCAGGTCCTGTCCGGCGCAAAAGCCGCGTCCGGCACCGGTCACTAACAGACAACGCACGGCATCGTCGCGCTCGGCCTGGGTCAGGCACGCCGCCAGCTGCTGGTGCATCTCCTCATTAAAGCTGTTGAGACGCTCCGGGCGGTTCAGGGTAATCGTCATGACGCCCTGCTCAACGTGACTCAGAATGAAATCCATGGTTAGCGTCCTTTGAATTCAGGGGTGCGTTTTTGCAGAAAGGCGCTGATGCCTTCGCGACGATCTTCGGTGGCCGAGAGCAGCGTAAACAACTGACGCTCCTGGACCAGCCCGGCCTGCAGCGCCATCTCCTGCGACTGGCGTAACGCCTGCTTTGCCGTCTGCAGCGCCAGCGGCGAGTGGCGCGCCATCACTTCGGCCTGCTGCAGGGCATATTCGAGCAGCAGTTCCGGCGGGTAGATGTCGCTCACCAGCCCGGCGGCCAGCGCCTGGCGGGCGGTAATGCTTTCGCCGGTGAGCACCATTTTGCTGGCCAGCGATTTGCCAACGCAGCGGATCAGACGCTGGGTGCCGCCCGCGCCCGGCATAATGCCTAAGGTAATTTCCGGCAGGCCGAAGCGGGCGTTATCCCCGGCCACCACCACATCGCACAGCAGCACCAGTTCGCATCCGGCACCCAGCGCGTAGCCGTTAACGGCGGCAATCAGCGGTTTGCTGAAGGCATTGATCCGCGCCCACAGCTGCGGGCGAACGTCGTTGAGGGTGGCAGGCAGATCTTTGTCGGCCATTTCATTCAGATCGGCCCCGGCAGCAAAAAAACGATCGCTGCCGGCAATCACGCACACTGAGATATCGCTGTCGGCGGCGGCCGCTTCAAGCGTGGTTGCCAGCTCGCTCAGCAGGGCATTGTTCAGCGCGTTACGGGCAGCCGGACGATGCAGCGTCAGCTGCAGGACCCGCCCGTGACGGGTAACGATTAATTCGCTCATGCCATCCCCTTCGCATCAAAGTCCACAACGACATCCGCGGTCAGCGGCAGTGACTGGCAGCTCAGCACATAGCCTGCGGCCACTTCGTCCGGCTCGAGGCTGTAGTTGGTGACCATCTCCACCTTGCCGCGCAGCACTTTGCATTTGCAGGTGGCGCAGACTCCGCCTTTGCAGGCATACGGCAGATCCGCGCCCTGGCGCAGAGCAGCGTCGAGAATACTTTCGTCGTCGGCGTTGAAGGTGATTTCGCGGTCGCGTCCGTCCTGGCGCACCGTCACTTTTTGCCCGTCAACCTGCATCGCGTGCGCCCGCTTCACCGGGGTACCAGGGGTGTTAAAGCGCTCGAGGTGCAGCGATTTTTCCGCCATGCCCAGCGCTTTTAGCGTCAGCTCAGCGTCATCCATCATGGCCGCCGGGCCGCAGATAAAGGCCTCGTCAAACTGGCTAAAGTCGACCAGATGACGCGCCAGCGCGTGCAATTTTTCGCCGTCGATTCGCCCGTGCAGCAGTTCGCTGTCCAGCGTCTCCTGGCTGAAGATGTGAATCACCTGCAGGCGCGTCGGATAGTGGTCTTTCAGGTCGGCAAGCGCTTCGCGGAACATCATGCTCTGGCTGCTGCGGTTGCCGTAAATCAGAGTGAAATGGCTGTTGGGTTCAGTTTTCAGGGTGCTGGAGATGATCGCCAGCATTGGGGTGATCCCGGAGCCTGCGGCGATCGCCAGATAGCAGCCTTCACGCTCGGCCTGCGGCTGGTAACCAAACTGCCCCTGCGGCACCATCACCTCCAGCGCCATCCCTTGTTTAATCTCATCCCGGGCATAGCGCGAAAAGCGCCCGCCGTCGATGGCTTTGACCGCGACACTGATCTCACCCGGCTGGACGCTGCGACAAATAGAGTAGCAGCGGCGCAGCTCTTCCCCCGCGAGGCGGGTTTTCAAGGTCAGGTGCTGACCCGGGCGGAAGCGATACGCCTCCTGCAACGCCTGGGGAACCGCGAAGGTGATGGTCACCGCGTCGCGGGTTTCGGGTTCGACTTTTGCCACCGTTAAGGCGTGAAACGTTGTCATGGCGACCTCAGATACATTTGAAATAATCGAAGGGTTCACGGCAGCTTTCGCAGCGATACAGCGCCTTGCAGGCCGTGGAACCAAATTCACTGATGATGCGGGTGTGGGTGCTGGCGCAGCGCGGACAGGTCACCTCGGCGGGCAGGTGCGCATGGCAGCTGTGTCCGGCTGGCGGGCTGATACCGTACTGGCGCAGGCGTTCGCGCGCATCCGGGGTCATCCAGTCGGTGGTCCAGGCCGGATCGAGCTGGATGGCGATATGCACCGGGGCGAAGCCGTGCGCGGTCAACGTGTCGCGGATCGCACCCATCAGATGGTCAGTTGCCGGGCAGCCGGAATAGGTCGGCGTAAAGCCGATCGCCCAGCCCTCACCCTGCGGCACCACGCTGCGCACCATGCCTAAGTCGGTAATGGTCAGCACCGGAATTTCCGGGTCCGGGATCTGGCTTAACAGCGACCAGATCTGCGGGATTTCTGCGGGGGCGATGTCGGCGAAACGTTGCATGGCGTTCTCCTGCGTTACCACTGCTGACCGGGGTTGACGCGCTGCAGATATTGCATCTCCGCCAGCATCGGTCCCAGATGTTCGGTGTGCAGACCCAGCCTGCCGCCGCTGCGATAGGCAGCTTCCTGCGGCACGCTCAGTTGGGCGGCGTTCAGCCCGGTCAGGACTTCGGCTTCCCACGCGTCGCGCAGGGTGCGCGGATCGACGGCGATGCCCGCATCACTTAAGGACAGGTCAATCTTGTCGGCTTCAAACAGCTCGGCGGTAAAGCGCCACAGGTCGTTGACCGCCTGCTGCATTTTTTGCCGCGACACCTCGGTGCCGTCACCCAGACGCTCAACCCAGCCGCGGCTAAAGCGCAGGTGATAGCGCACTTCTTTCAGCGACTTAGCGGCGATGGCGGCCAGCTGCGGATCGCGACTGCTGGTCAGGCGGGTGTACAGCGCCACGTGCCAGGCATCCATAAAGTACTGACGGGCAATGGTGTCGGCGAAGTTGCCGTTGGGTTGTTCCACCAGCAGCAGGTTGCTGAACTGGCGTTCGTCGCGCTGGAACGCCAGCGTGTCTTCGTCACCGCTGCCTTCCAGCTCGGCGGCGTAGGTTAAGAAATTGCGCGCCTGCCCCAGCAGGTCGAGGCCGATATTGGCCAGCGCCAGGTCGATCTCCAGTTCCGGCGCGTGGCCACACCACGCGCCCAGGCGCTGGGACAACACCAGACCGTTATCACCGAGTCGCAGAACATAAGCCGTTAACGTTTTCATTGGCGACCTCACATGTGCTCGATGCCATCAGGGATGGTGTAGAAGGTCGGATGGCGATAAACCTTGCTGTCCGCCGGATCGAAAAACTCACCGCGCTCTTCCGGCTGGGAGGCAATGATTTCGCTCGCCTTCACCACCCAGATGGAACAGCCTTCGCTGCGGCGGGTGTACGCGTCACGTGCGTTTTCCAGCGCCATGCGGTCGTCGGCGGCGTGCAGGCTGCCCACGTGACGGTGAGATAACCCCTGTTTGCTGCGGACAAACACTTCATATAACGGCCAGTATGTTTTGCTCATCTTGATTCCTCTTACGCGACGTGGCGGGCGTGGTGTTTTTCTGCGTGCGCCAGGGCGGCTTCACGTACCCACGTCCCCTCTTCCCAGGCTTTATTCTTGGCGGCCAGACGCTCGTGATTACAGACACCGCGTCCGTTGATCACCTCGTCAAATTCCTGCCAGTTGATCTCGCCAAAGCGGTAGTGACCGCTTTCGGCATCGAAATGCAGATCGGCATCCGGCACCGTCATCCCCAGCATCTCGACCTGCGAGACGGTGTTGTCGACAAAGCGCTGACGCAGTTCGTCATTGCCAAAACGTTTGATTTTCCACGCCAGGCTGCGGGCGCTGTTCGGCGAGTTGTCGTCGTTCGGGCCAAACATCATCAGCGCTGGCCACCAGAAGCGGTTGATCGCGTCCTGCAGCATCTGCCGCTGCGCGTCGTTGCCCGCCGCCAGCGCCATACAGGCTTCAAAGCCCTGACGCTGGTGGAAGCTCTCTTCTTTGCAGATTTTCACCATCGCACGGGCATACGGACCATAGGAGGTGCGGCACAGCGCCACCTGGTTAACGATGGCCGCGCCATCCACCAGCCAGCCAATCACGCCGATATCGGCCCAGCTCAAGGTGGGATAGTTAAAGATTGAGGAGTATTTCATCTTGCCGTCGAGCATCTTCTGGTAGATGTCTTCCCGGGCGCAGCCCAGCGTTTCCGCCGCGCTGTAGAGATACAGACCGTGGCCCGCTTCGTCCTGCACCTTGGCCAGCAGAATCGCCTTGCGGCGCAGCGTCGGGGCGCGGGCGATCCAGTTACCTTCCGGCAGCATGCCAACAATCTCGGAATGCGCGTGCTGACCAATCTGGCGGATCAGCGTTTTACGATACGCCTCAGGCATCCAGTCCTGCGGCTCGATGGCTGTCTCTTGCGCGATGCGCTGTTCAAAGCGTTGTTCTTCCGTCACGTCATCACCCTTATGATTCGTTTAACAAGTAACTTTAACTCAATGATGAATCACTTCGTTTCTTAAAAGTTACACAAAGGTTAAATATAACCCCAAGGATTGTTTGTTTATTTTGTGATGTGGCTCGCAAGCCTTTTACAGGGCGGCCTATGTGGTGGGCGGTAACACGCGGCAATAGTCAGGTCAGATCACATCATTAACATTTCATTAAAACATTCCTTGCATTTTATGATTCATAATCAAACTATCTATAGTGAAATCACGAACCACCTGGAGAAAGAACATGCAGCAGTTAGCCAGCTTCTTGTCCGGCGCCTGGCAGTCTGGCCGGGGCCGTGAGCGCACTATTTCGCACGCCATCAGCGGCGAAGCCCTCTGGAGCGTTACCAGCGAAGGGCTGGATATGGCCGCCGCGCGCCGCTACGCCATTGAGAAAGGCGGCGAAGCCCTTCATGCGATGACCTTTATCGAGCGCGCCGCGATGCTGAAAGCCGTCGCGAAACATCTGCTCAGCCACAAAGAGGCGTTCTATGCCCTGTCGGCGCAGACCGGTGCCACCCGCGCCGACAGCTGGGTGGATATCGAAGGCGGTATCGGGACGTTGTTTACCTTCGCCAGCCTCGGCAGCCGCGAGCTGCCGGACGACACCCTGTGGCCGGAAGATGAACTGATCCCCCTGTCAAAAGAAGGCGGGTTTGCCGCGCGTCACGTCCTGACCTCAAAATCCGGCGTGGCGGTGCACATCAACGCCTTTAACTTCCCCTGCTGGGGAATGCTGGAAAAACTGGCCCCAACCTGGCTTGCCGGAATGCCAGCCATCATCAAACCGGCCACCGCCACCGCGCAGGTGACCCAGGCGATGGTGAAAACGATTACCGACAGCGGCCTGGTGCCGGACGGAGCGATTAGCCTGATCTGCGGCGGTGCGGGGGATCTGCTTGACCAGCTGGACAGCCAGGACGTGGTGACCTTTACCGGCTCGGCGGTGACCGGCCAGATGCTGCGCGTGCACCCGAACATCGTCGCCCACTCGATTCCGTTCACCATGGAAGCGGATTCCCTGAACTGCTGCGTGCTGGGCGACGACGTCACCCCGGAGCAGCCGGAGTTTGCGCTGTTTATCCGCGAAGTGGTGCGTGAGATGACGGCGAAAGCCGGGCAAAAATGTACCGCCATCCGCCGCATTATCGTCCCGCAGGCGCAGGTTGACGCCGTCGGCCAGGCGCTGATCGCCCGGTTAGGCAACGTCCCGGTTGGCGATCCGGCGCAGGAAGGGATCAAAATGGGCGCGCTGGTCAATGCCGAACAGCGCGCTGACGTGCAGGAAAAAGTGAATACCCTGCTGGCCGCCGGTTGCCAGATTCTGTTGGGCGGGAAAGCCGACCTGAGCGCTGCAGGGGCCTTCTTCCCGCCAACGCTGCTGTTCTGCCCGCAGCCGGATGAAACCCCTGTCGTCCATGCCACCGAGGCGTTTGGCCCGGTCGCGACCGTAATGCCGTATCAGACCCGCGAGCACGCCATGAGCCTGGCCCGCGCCGGGGGGGGTAGCCTGGCCGGTACGCTGGTGACGGCGGATCTGCGTCTGGCACGTCAGTTTATTGCCGGGGCCGCCCGTGCCCACGGCCGTATTCAGATCCTCAACCAGGAGTCGGCGAAAGAATCAACCGGCCACGGCTCCCCGCTGCCGCAGCTGGTGCACGGCGGCCCCGGTCGCGCGGGCGGTGGCGAAGAGCTGGGCGGCCTGCGCGCAGTGAAGCACTACCTGCAGCGCACCGCGATTCAGGGCAGCCCGAGCATGCTGGCCGCCATCAGCCAGCAGTGGGTGCGCGGGGCCCAGGTGCAGGAGGACCGCGTCCATCCGTTCCGCAAACACTTCGAGGAGCTGCAGCCGGGCGACAGCCTGTTAACCCCACGTCGCACTCTGACCGAGACCGATATCGTCAACTTTGCCTGCCTGAGTGGGGATCATTTCTACGCTCATATGGACAAGATTGGCGCGGCAGAGTCCATTTTCGGCGAACGCGTGGTCCACGGTTACTTCCTGATTTCGGCTGCCGCCGGGCTGTTCGTCGATGCGGGCGTCGGGCCGGTGATTGCCAACTACGGAATGGAGAACCTGCGCTTTATCGAGCCGGTGAAGCCGGGCGACACCATCCAGGTGCGCCTGACCTGTAAACGTAAAACGCTGAAAAAACAGCGCACGGCGGAAGAGAAACCGACCGGCGTGGTGGAGTGGTCGGTGGAAATTTTCAACCAGCACCAGCAGCCGGTCGCCCTGTACTCGATCCTGACCCTCGTTTCGCGTCAGCGCGGAGATTTTGATTCCTGATCCCTCCCTTTTCCGGGTAGCGCCGTGCGCGTTACCCGGCTTCTGGCACATCTGACAAATAATCTGGCAAACGCAGGCAAACGGTGCACACCGCGATATTGCTATGTTGGCAATGAATAAACCGCGCGCAGAACAGCGGTCCTGAGTGGATAACAACATAAACAACAGAGGTTAATCATGGGAAGCTCCTCCATCCTTTCTCCACGTAAAACGGCGCTGGCGCTGGCCGTCGCCGGTCTTCTTTTTGCTCAACCGCAGGCGCTGGCGCACGGTGGTGCCGCGCATATGGTCGAGATGGATAAAACCCTGACCGAATTTGGTGCCGACGTGAAATGGGACGATTACGCCCAGCTCTACACCATCAGCAAAGACGGGGCGTTTATCAAAGTGAAGCCGGGCGCGAAAACCGCCATCGTCAACGGCAAGCCGCTCACCCTGCTGGTGCCGGTGGTGATGAAAGATAAAAAGGCGTGGATCTCTGATACCTTCGTCAACGACGTGTTCCAGTCGGGCCTCGATCAGACCTTCCAGGTAGAGAAAACTCCGCACCCGCTGAATGCGTTAAGCGCCGATGAGATTAAACAGGCCGTCGCGATCGTGAAAGCCTCGCCGGACTTTAAGCCGAACACCCGCTTCACCCAGATTGCGCTGGCCGAGCCGGATAAAGCCAAAGTGTGGGATTTTGTGCTGAACGGTACGGCGGTGGATGCCCCGCGCCAGGCCAATATCACCATGCTCGACGGCAAGTACATTGTCGAAGCGTTAGTTGATCTTAAAGACAAGACCATCCTGCACTGGGAGCCGATTAAAGACGCCCAGGGCATGGTGCTGCTGGATGACTTTATGGCGGTGCAGAGCATCATCAACGGCAGCAAAGAGTATGCCGATATCGTGAAAAAACGCGGTATCACTGACCCGAGCAAAGTGATCACCACCCCGCTTACCGTCGGCTACTTCGACGGTAAGGATGGCCTGAAGCAGGAAGACCGGCTGCTGAAAGTGGTGAGCTATCTGGACGTGGGCGATGGCAACTACTGGGCGCACCCGATCGAGAACCTGGTGGCGGTGGTCGATCTGGTCGAGAAGAAGATCGTCAAAATTGAAGAGGGCGCGGTGGTCCCGGTGCCGATGGAGCCGCGTCCGTATGACGGTCGCGACCGCGAACCTGTGGTGCATAAACCGCTGGAGATTACCGAGCCGGAAGGCAAGAACTACACCATCACCGGCAACATGATCCACTGGCAGAACTGGGATTTCCACCTGAGCCTCGACTCCCGCGTTGGGCCGATCATCTCTACCGTGACCTTTAACGACAACGGCAAAAAACGCCAGGTGATGTACGAAGGCTCGCTGGGCGGGATGATCGTGCCTTACGGCGACCCGGATGTGGGCTGGTACTTTAAAGCCTATCTGGATTCTGGCGACTACGGCATGGGTACCCTCACCTCGCCGCTGGTGCGCGGCAAAGATGTGCCGTCTAACGCCGTGATGCTGGATCAGACCATCCCGGATTACACCGGCCAGCCGATGAGCATCCCACGCGCCATTGCCGTTTTCGAACGTTACGCCGGACCGGAGTATAAGCACCAGGAGATGGGTCAACCCAACGTCAGCACCGAACGCCGCGAGCTGGTGGTGCGTTGGGTGAGCACCGTGGGCAACTACGACTATATCTTTGACTGGGTGTTCCACGAAAACGGCACCATCGGGATCAACGCCGGGGCCACCGGGATTGAGGCAGTGAAAGGCGTGATGGCCAAAACCATGCACGACCCGAGCGCCAAAGACGATACTCGATACGGCACGCTGATCGACCACAACATCGTCGGCACCACGCACCAGCACATCTATAACTTCCGTCTGGATATGGACGTGGACGGCACCAGCAACAGCCTGGTGGCGATGGATCCAGAAGTGAAACCCAACACCGCTGGCGGCCCGCGCACCAGTACTATCCAGGTTAATCAGTACAACATCGACACCGAGCAGCAGGCGGCACAGAAGTTTGACCCGGGCACCATTCGCCTGCTGAGCAACACCAGCAAAGAGAACCGCATGGGCAACCCGGTCTCGTACCAGATCATCCCTTATGCTGGCGGTACGCATCCGGTGGCCAGCGGCGCCAAATTTGCCCCGGACGAGTGGATTTATCATCGTCTGAGCTTTATGGACAAGCAGCTGTGGGTGACCCGCTACCATCCGAACGAGATGTACCCGGAAGGTAAATTCCCGAACCGCTCCACGCACGACACCGGTCTGGGCCAGTTTAGCAAGGATAATGAGTCGCTGGATAAGCAGGATAACGTGGTGTGGATGACCACCGGCACAACCCACGTGGCGCGCGCCGAAGAGTGGCCAATCATGCCAACGGAATGGGTCTATACCCTGCTTAAACCGTGGAATTTCTTCGATGAAACCCCGTCGCTGGGTAAAAAGAAAGACGCGCAGTAAGCAGTAAGCAGGTGTTGGCCGGGCGAATCGCCCGGCCTTTTTTTATGTGTGAGTCTGGTGTGGAATGTGAAAGTGTCGGGTGGCGGCTTCGCCTTACCCGACCTACAAGATCGTAGGCCCGTGCAAGCGCAGCGCCGCCGGGCGATTTAGTGCCAGGAAAGTAGGCCCGTGCAAGCGCAGCGCCGCCGGGCGATTTGGGGGGAAGTGTCTCAGTAACGCACGCACACCGATTTGGTTTCGCACCAGCCATCCAGCCAGTCCGGGCCGAAATCGCGGCCAGTCCCCGATTGCTTCATCCCGCCGAACGGTAGGTTGGCATCGATCAGGGTATGGCTGTTGACCCACACGGTGCCGGCCTGCAGACGGTCGGTGTACTCCAACGCTTTGCTGACGTTTTGCGTCCAGACGCTGGCGGTCAGGCCGTATTCGCTGTCGTTCGCCAGGCGCAACGCTTCTTCGCCGTCGGCGACGCGCACCAGGTTGACCACCGGGCCAAAGACCTCTTCACGGGTCAGACGCAGGCTGGCGTTCGGGTTCACCACCAGCGTTGGTGAGACGTAATACCCCTGGCCGTTCGGGCCACGGTTGCCAGTAATCAGCTCGGCGTGGTGCGACTGCGCCTCATCCAGGAACGTCTGCACTTTGTCGCAGTGGGCACGGGAGACCAGCGGGTTGATGTGCGCCTCCGGGGACATGCCCGGTCCGACGCTCAGGGATTTCACCGCCTGCTCAAAGTCGCTCACCAGCGTATCAAACAGCGGTGCTTCGATATAAATGCGCGAGCTGGCGGCACACACCTGGCCCTGATTCAGGAAGCTGCCGGTCATCAGCCCTTCAATGACCCATGACGGATCGGCATCTTTCAGCACGATAGCCGGGTTTTTACCCCCCAGTTCCAGCGTGACGCCAGTCAGACGATCGGCGGCGGAGCGCGCAATCTGCTTGCCGGTCGCCGTCGAGCCAGTAAAGCTCACCTTGGCGATATGCGGATGGGTGGTCAGCGCCGCTCCACAGACCGCGCCGCTGCCGGTCACCACGTTAAAGACGCCGTCCGGGATCCCGGCCTCGCTCGCCAGTTCGGCCACCCGCAACAGGGTCAGCGGCGTGGTTTCCGACGGCTTGATGACGATAGAACACCCTGCCGCCAACGCGGGCATCACTTTCCACATCCCAATCAACAGCGGGAAGTTCCACGGCACGATCCCGGCGACCACGCCAATCGGCTCTTTACGGGTCCACGCCTGATAGCGCGCGCCCTGCGGCATCGGGATCGAGAGATCCAGGGTTTTACCGGCGATTTTGGTGGTTAACCCGGCGGTATAGCGCATCCAGTTCAGGGTGCAGCCCACTTCAAAGGCGCGGGAGATATGAATCGATTTGCCCTGCTCAAGGGTTTCGAGCTGCGCCAGCTCTTCGGTGTGCTGCTCCACCAGATCGGCAAAGCGCAGCAGAATGCGTTCCCGCTCGGCGGGCAGTTTTCCGCACCAGCTGCGGGCGACAAAGGCCCGCCAGCCGGACATCACCGCGCGATCAACGTCCTGCGCGCTGGCATCCGCGGTGAAGGCAATTACCTGACCGGTTGCCGGGTTGAAAACCTCCAGACGCTTGTCGCTGTCGGATGCGGACTGGCGTCCTTCAACCCAGAGGCCGTGTTGCCTGTCTAAAAATTGCTGCACGCTCGGCAGTACTGCGACCTGTGTATCAGACATAGCTTTTCCTTATTATTCTCAGGGGGTCAACGCAGTCTAAGATGGCTTCCGGGATCGCGCTTTTATCTGTGTGACATTCGTTTTGCCGCCTGTGACAGGTACCGCAAAACGCGACAATACTGCCGTTTCGCCCGGGCAGAATGCCGATTTCTTTGCGGGTTTTCGCCCCCTGTCACGGGCAAAAAGAAACATATCTGCAACAATATTTAAACATTGGCAACGTAGCGGGTAACGACATGGTGTGTGCAAGCGAAAAGGACCAGTATCAGCAGTGGCTGGCGCAGATTAACCAGGTGTGCGGCAGCTTTGCCGGCCGGCCGCTGACGGGGGAGTTTTTTGGCGAGCTGGAATCCACCTGGACCGGTAACCTTAAACTCAGCACCGTGACCGCCAGTGGCGTAAACCTGTTTCGCACCCGCCAGGAGATCAAAACCAGCAACGATGCCTGGTTCTACACCGTCTTTCAGATTGAGGGCGAAGCCGGGCTGGAGCAGGACGATCGGCAGATTGTGCTGAACTCGGGCGATATCACCCTGATCGACGCCTCACGCCCCTGCTCGATCTACTGGCCGGAAAAGTCCCGCCAGATCTCGCTTTTGCTGCCGCGTCAGATCCTCGAACAGCATTTTCGTTTTCAGGAAGTGAGCTGCGCGCAAAAGCTCTCGCGCACCCTGCCTACCGTCCAGCTTAGCTATCGGTTATTGCAGGAGAGCATGAGCAACCCGGCGTTGAGCGAAACGGAAAGCGAAGCCGCGCTGGAGGCGATGGTCTGTCTGCTGCGCCCGGTGCTGCAGCAGCGCGACAGCATGCAGCCGCGCAAGGAGCGTCAGTTTACGCAGGTTCTGACCCTGATTGACGACCATATCCAGGCCGAGCATCTGCGCCCGGAGTGGATCGCCTCAGAAAGCGGCATGTCGGTGCGCAGCCTGTACCGGATGTTCGCGGAGAAAGGGCTGGTGGTGGCGCAGTATATTAAGAATCGCCGTCTGGATCTGTGCGCACAGATGCTGCGCGGCACCCGCGACGACGAAAAGCTGGCGGGTATTGGCTACAGCTGGGGCTTTACCGACCATAGCCACTTCTCGACCGCGTTTAAGCAACGTTTTGGTATTTCGCCTGGCGAATACCGCAAACGCCACCGCTAACTACTTCTGCAGCCATTTGCCGTTAATGCCCTGGACATACTCCCCGGGGTTAGCGCGCTCAACCAGCTTGCTGCCGGCCATTTTAGCCACTTCATCTACCGGAATATTGTTGCTGTCGGCAAGCTTTTGATAGCTGTCGGTGCGCGCTTTATTGATCTGCTCAACCAGCGCCAGCGTGTCGCGGTCCCGTTCACGCGGGGCGATATAGCCACTCAAGGTTTCGCCTACCCGCCCCTGGGCGCGAGCCTCGTTAAGCGTCAGCGCGGCGGCCGGGGCGCTGATGCCCAGCGTCAGGATCAGGAGAGCCAGTGTTTTTCTCATCATGACCTCAGAACAGATCGCTGCGCGACTTCAGCAGCGATTCCACGTCTTTATCCACTTTGATGTGGATCTCGTGTTCGATTTTGACATTCATATTGATGGTGATCGGCTCTTTCGACGCCGCCACTTCGATCCTCGGCGTACAGCCTGTCAGCAGCAGTATCATGCTCACGGTGAACCCACCGGCCAGCTTTTTCATGGTTGTTCCTTACATTCCTTGCCTGTCGGGCAGCGGTAATCCGGTAATGCTGCGTGTTGCTCCAGCCAGGTCTGCAGATTGTCGCCAAAACGCAGGCTGCGCCAGAGGGTAAACAGGTTCTCCTGATGGGTGTAGTTGAGATTGACGGCCTGGGTCTGGCCCTCAACGCGGCTGGCGCCACGCAGGGTCGATGCCAGGGTTAATTCACCCAGGTTATCCAGATTAAGTTTCGTCCACGACTGGGATATTTCCATATAGCGAAGCCAGTTAATCGCCCCCGCCGCCGTCTCGTTGTCTTTGACCATCGCATCGGCAGTGTCTTTGTCGATGCGCAGAGTCATCGGGCCGGCGTTAGTCAGCCAGCCATCTTTGATGATCCACTTCTCGTTGTCCAGCCAGAACGGCAGCGCTCCGCTGAACGGCCCGGACATGGCGAACTGTTTCGGATTGATGGCGCCGATCAGCTCGCTGGACGAGATATTCTGCACCCGCAGCAGGGCCGCATCGTGCTGAGGCAACCGCAGCTGCTGCATGGTCACCTTACCACCCAGCAGATCGACGCTGACATCGGTCAGCAGCAGCGGTCTGGCGTCACTCCAGGGGTAATCGCCCTGCAAATCGGCGGTGATGCTGCGCGCCGTGACCTGATTAACCACTTCCCCAATGCGCAGCGTCACCGGGCCCCTGGTACCCAGCGTCCAGGTTCCCTCGCTGAACCGAAACGGCAGGACGAAATCGACGCCGTTGATTTTGTTATCTGGCATCCAGACGCTGCCGCCGGTCAGTACGCCGTGACCGCCAGCCTCAAAGCCCTGATCGGGCGCGGCAGAAAACGCCACCTGGGCATACAGTTCGCCCTCGCGGAGGGTCATTTTCCAGTCCGGGGGGATCAGCGGCTGAAAGACGTTCAGGGATTGCTTCGGCCACCACGCCTGCCCGCGCAGGCGCTCTCCGTCCCAGCGGCCATTAACCTGCACCGGGCCGATAGCCTCGGCGTGCAGCGTGCCTTTGTACTGGAAGAGCGTGGGATTTGTGCCGTCGACGCTGAATTTAAGCGTTGAGGCCGGTAACACGCTGCCGCCGCTGAAGGTGGTTTGTTTGGCATCGAACGACAGCGCGCCGCTAAAGTGCGGCTGGTCGGGATCGCGCTGCCAGCGGATCGGGCTGTCCAGCACCAGACGCGGCTCGCTGGCCAGCATGGTGCCGTACTGCAGTTTGTCGAACCCGGTCGAGAGTTCGCTGAGTTCAATCACGCTGTCACGCCACTCCCCCCGACCCGCCACGTCCCAGCGGGCATTCATTGGCGTAAAGTGGCCGTCGCCCCAGTAGCGCCACTGCCACAAGCCGTTATCCGGCAAGAAATCATTGGCCCGGCCGTCGAGGTGCAGCGTGAAGTCACCCATTTCCTTCTCGTGAGCGCGCAGGATCGCCTGCAGTCGGCCATCAATCCCTTTTTGGGTGAGCGCGACCCCGGCCAGCGGCCAGCGCACTTCGTCGATATTCAGGGAATCAATGATTCGCCCGCGGGAACGCAGCAGCGCTCCTGACGCAAACGTCAGTCGGGGATCGGTCAGGCTGCCGGTCAGCGTTGCCGGCAGCCCGGCATACAGCGTCAGGTCATTCTGTTTGGCCTCGCCGGTTAACTGCAGCGGCATAGCGCTGTTATCCATACTCAGCTTGCCGGGGCCGAAGGTCAGCACCGCGTTGCCTTTCCCGGCATCGCCCTGCGTCAATACGTTCATTCGCCCGCTGATCAGGGCGTTTTCCGTCCCCTGCTGCCAGTTGTCGATTTTTAGCCCCAGCCGTCCACTCAGCGGGATGCCCGCCCGATCCCAGCGCCAGCGCCCGTCACTGATCGTCAACTGCTCGGGGGTGATCTGCCAGGGGAGATCGAGCAGCGGTTCGCCGCTCTCCCGGGCGACAAGCACCAGCTGTCCCTGGTTCTCTTTCCACGCCAGATCGGCATCCAGCAGCGAGGGAATTTGCGGCACCGAGAAGGTCGCCAGCGCATGCCCCTGCACCGGCAAACCGTCCGGCACCAGCGGGAGGGTAAATTCCCCCACCAGCGTGATGGGCTGTTTATAATCAGGCAGATTGAGGATGACATCGCTGATGGTTAACGACTGGCCGCGCAGTTTGCCGCGCAGGCTGAACTGCTCCCCGTCGTAGTGAATATCCTGCATCGTCGGGGTCAACGACGCGGTCAGTTTGCCCTGCCACTGCTGCCAGGGTGACAGCGTCAGGCGATCGATGGTCAGCCAGGTGTTGGGCAACATCGATTGCCATTCGGCGAGGGTTTTAGGCGCGGCAGGCGTGGGCTCGCTGGCGGGGATTTTACTCAGGCAATTGCTGTTAAGATCCAACGCAGCGATGTTGATTTTCCAGCGGCTCGGGTGGCTGAGGGTGGCATCTTCAACGCGGGCAATTTCGCAGTCATCCACCAGATAGCGCAGATCGGAAATCACCAGCGCGTTGCGGGTCAGACGCGGGCTTTTCTCAAAAGCAATTCTGGTGCCTGCGGGCAGCCAGACGCCGGCCAGGGTGGGTACCCACTGCGCAAGCGTAAGCAGCAGCGTCAGCGGCAATAAAATGATTAACAACAGAAGCGCGATCGCGGCTTTATATTTACCCTTCATGGGCAGTTAATATCCTGATTTAGCGAAAAAATTAGCCGGTATTGCCGAATAGTGTGGCATGTTTAGCCGGTCAGTTGAAGCGAACGCCAATTTTAAGGATAGTTGCTATAGAATGAGTTACCGAACTTATTGAATTCAATAATATTTTAAAAATTGTAAGATTATTTTAATCATGCTAACGTAGTTGAAAAATCACTGGAGAAAGTCTTATGAAACTCGCGGTATATAGCACAAAGCAGTACGACAAAAAGTATCTGCAACATGTTAACCAGGAGTATGGGTTCGAACTTGAATTTTTCGACTTTCTGCTTAACGAAAAAACCGCCAAAACTGCGCACGGCTGCGAAGCAGTGTGTATTTTCGTTAATGACGACGGCAGTCGTCCAGTGCTCGAAGAGCTGAAAAAGCACGGCGTTAAGTATATTGCCCTGCGCTGCGCGGGCTTTAACAACGTGGATCTGGATGCGGCGAAAGAGCTGGGTCTGAAAGTGGTCCGCGTCCCGGCCTACTCGCCGGAAGCGGTAGCCGAACATGCGATCGGCATGATGATGTCCTTAAACCGACGCATTCACCGTGCTTATCAACGCACCCGTGATGCCAACTTCTCACTGGAAGGCCTGACCGGTTTTACCATGTATGGCAAAACCGCCGGGGTGATCGGCACCGGTAAAATTGGCGTGGCGACGCTGCGAATTCTGAAAGGCTTCGGTATGCGCCTGTTGGCCTCCGATCCGTACCCAAGTGCGGCAGCGCTGGAGCTGGGCGTGGAGTATGTGGATCTGCCGACCCTGTTCGCGCAGTCCGACGTGATCTCCCTGCACTGCCCGCTAATGGCGGACAACTACCATCTGCTGAACGACGCCGCCTTTGCGCAGATGAAGGACGGGGTGATGATTATCAACACCAGCCGCGGTGGACTGATTGATTCTCAGGCTGCGATTGAAGCCCTGAAAACGCAAAAAATCGGTGCGCTGGGAATGGACGTGTACGAGAACGAACGCGATCTGTTCTTTGAAGACAAGTCTAACGATGTGATCCAGGATGACGTGTTCCGTCGCCTGTCCGCCTGTCATAACGTGCTGTTTACCGGCCACCAGGCATTTTTGACCGCCGAGGCGTTGATCAGCATTTCAGAAACCACGCTGGGTAATCTGCGCCAGCTGGAAAACGGCGAAGCCAGCCCGAACGAACTGGCCTGATTTTATCGCGGGCTCTCTTCTGCGGAAGAGAGCCTTTGCCGCCCTGTTTTCAGATTTTCCTGCATGACATTTCCCCTCCCCGCCATAAACTATGCTGTAGAAATCTATGAAGTGAATACATTGAGAAGAAACATGAAGACGCTCGTCGCAGTAACGATCCTGAGCATGGCGCTGGCTGGCTGTGTCAATCCGGGGAAAGCCTCTGTACAAGAAGAACAACTTCAAAAGCATCGTTTTGTTCTGGAGAATATAAACGGTAAAGCCGTCACGTCAGGGACGACGCCTGCGCCCGAGATTGCCTTCGGGGAAGACATGGCGGTCTCAGGCGTAATGTGTAATCGCTTTAGCGGACAGGCTAAGCTGTCTGATGGCGAACTGAAGGTGAAAGCGCTCGCCATGACGCGCAAACTCTGCGCCGAGCCGCAGCTGAATGAACTCGATCATGCCATTGGCACCATGCTACGTAACGGTACGCAGGTCGATTTGACCGAGGATCAGCTTACGCTGGCCACCGCCGATACCACGATGGTGTTTAAACGCGCAGAGTGATCAGTAATTTCCGCAAGATCCAACGGCAAGCGACTGTTCACTGCAACGTTTGCCGTTTGGCAGCGCACACATGCCGATGGCCGAGCCATCCAGTTGACGCGCAACGGACATTGCGCCGCCAATCATGGCGCAGTTAGCCTGCCCGGAATTGGACATCGCCGCTCTCATTCCCGGCGCGACGTGCGCGGCGGTGGCCTGCTGAACGGGTTCATTGCTACAGGCCGACAGTAACAACGCGGCACACCCAACCCAAAATCCTGCGCGCATATTTTTCCCCAAAGTGAATTGCAAAACCTATGCATAATAGGCATCCCGCCCCTTTCCGTCGAGAGCGACGCTGCGTTTTTCTGCGCTGTCAAAACAAATAGCGCCTGATTTCAGGCAAAAGTTTGATCAAACCCGTGATGGCGGGAATGCACAGGACACAAAAGCGAAAATCGAAAAAGCCGGCCTTTGCTAAAATGAAAGCATAACTACAGGATCCGTCGTTGTGTCACGGGTCCCTTTTTCTTTGCGCAATGTAAGGGTGTCATATGCAAACTATTGACGGGAATGGCGCAGTCGCGTCCGTCGCGTTCCGCGCCAGTGAAGTCATCGCCATCTACCCCATTACTCCGAGTTCTGCCATGGCGGAACAGGCTGACGCCTGGGCGGGCAATGGGCTGAAAAACGTCTGGGGCGATGTCCCACGCGTCGTCGAGATGCAGTCCGAGGCCGGGGCGATTGCCACCGTCCACGGGGCGCTGCAAACCGGGGCGCTGTCGACATCGTTTACCTCTTCCCAGGGGCTGCTGCTGATGATCCCGACGCTGTATAAGCTGGCGGGTCAGCTCACGCCTTTTGTGTTGCACGTTGCGGCTCGTACCATTGCCACCCACGCCCTGTCGATTTTTGGCGATCACTCCGACGTCATGGCCATACGCCAGACCGGCTGCGCGATGCTCTGCGCCAGCAGCGTGCAGGAGGCGCAGGATTTTGCGCTGATCTCGCATATCGCCACCCTGAATAGCCGCGTGCCGTTCATCCATTTCTTCGACGGTTTTCGCACCTCCCACGAAATTAACAAAATCGTGCCGGTCTCAGACAGCACGATTATGAAGCTGCTTCCGCAGGCCCAGATTGACGCCCACCGCGCCCGCGCGCTGAACCCGGAACACCCGGTGATCCGCGGCACCTCGGCCAACCCGGATACCTATTTCCAGTCCCGCGAGGCCACTAACCCGTGGTACAACGCGGTGTATGACCACGTCGAGCAGGCCATGGCCGACTTTGCCAGCGAAACCGGGCGTGACTATAAGCCGTTCGAGTTTTATGGCCACCCGCAGGCCGAGCGCGTGATTGTGATCATGGGCTCCGCCATCGGCACCTGCGAAGAAGTGGTCGACGAGCTGCTGAGCCAGGGTGAAAAGGTCGGCGTACTGAAAGTGCGTCTGTACCGCCCGTTCTCTGCCCGCCATCTGCTGTCGGTGTTGCCGGAAAGCGCGCGCAGCGTCGCGGTGCTGGATCGCACCAAAGAGCCCGGCGCACATGCCGAGCCGCTGTATCTGGACGTGATGACCGCCCTGGCAGAAGCCTTTAACAGCGGTGAGCGCGAGACGCTGCCGCGGGTGATTGGCGGGCGCTACGGCCTGTCGTCGAAAGAGTTCGGCCCGGACTGCGTGCTGGCGATCTTCAACGAGCTGAGCGCGGCGAAGCCGAAGCCGCGCTTTACCGTCGGTATTTATGATGATGTGACCAATCTCTCCCTGTCGTTACCGGAAAATACCCTGCCGTCGAGCGCGAAGCTCGAAGCGCTGTTCTACGGTCTGGGCAGCGACGGCAGCGTGTCGGCCACCAAAAACAACATCAAGATTATCGGTAACTCCACGCCGTGGTATGCGCAGGGGTATTTCGTCTATGACTCGAAAAAAGCCGGCGGCCTGACCGTGTCTCACCTGCGCGTCAGTGAACAGCCGATCCGCTCGGCGTACCTGATTTCGCAGGCCGATTTCGTGGGCTGTCACCAGCTGCAGTTTATCGACAAATACCAGATGGCCGAGCGCCTGAAACCGGGCGGCATTTTCCTGCTGAACACCCCGTACAGCGCCGACGAAGTGTGGGCCCGACTGCCGCAGGAAGTGCAGGCGGTACTGAATCAGAAAAAAGCGAAGCTGTTTGTGGTTAACGCGGCAAAAATCGCCCGCGAATGCGGCCTGGCGGCGCGTATTAACACCGTTATGCAGATGGCGTTTTTCCATCTGACGAAGATCCTGCCGGGCGACAGCGCCCTGATAGAGCTGCAGGGCGCGATCGCCAAGAGCTACAGCAGCAAAGGCCAGGAGCTGGTGGAACGTAACTGGCAGGCGCTGGCGCTGGCGCGCGAATCGCTGGCCGAAGTCCCGCTGCAGCCGGTGAATGCCCACAGCCCGAACCGTCCGCCGGTGGTCTCCGACGCGGCGCCTGATTTTGTCAAAACCGTGACTGCCGCCATGCTGGCCGGACTGGGCGACGCCCTGCCCGTCTCCGCGCTGCCGCCGGACGGCACCTGGCCGATGGGCACCACCCGCTGGGAAAAACGCAACATCGCCGAAGCGATCCCGATCTGGAAAGAGGAGCTGTGCACCCAGTGTAACCACTGCGTGGCCGCCTGCCCGCATTCGGCCATTCGCGCCAAAGTGGTTTCCCCGGAGGCAATGGACAGCGCCCCGGCCAGCCTGCACTCGCTGGATGTGAAATCCCGCGATATGCGCGGACAGAAATATGTCCTGCAGGTCGCGCCGGAAGATTGCACCGGCTGTAACCTGTGCGTGGAAGTGTGCCCGGCGAAAGATCGCCAGAACCCGGAAATCAAGGCCATCAATATGATGTCGCGCCTTGAACATGTGGAAGAAGAGAAAGTGAATTACGACTTCTTCCTCGACCTGCCGGAAATCGATCGCAACGCCCTTGAGCGCATCGACATCCGTACCTCGCAGCTGATCACCCCACTGTTTGAATACTCTGGTGCCTGTTCCGGCTGCGGTGAAACGCCATACATCAAGCTGCTGACCCAGCTGTACGGCGACCGGATGTTGATCGCCAACGCTACCGGCTGTTCGTCAATTTATGGCGGTAACCTGCCGTCGACGCCGTATACCACCGACGCCAACGGTCGCGGTCCGGCGTGGGCGAACTCCCTGTTCGAGGATAACGCCGAATTCGGTCTGGGCTTCCGCCTGACGGTCGATCAGCACCGCGTGCGCGTCATGCGCCTGCTGGAACAGTTTGCCGATACGATCCCAGCCGCGTTAAACGAGGCCCTGCACAGCGAGGCTACGCCGGACGTGCGTCGCCAGCAGGTGGCAGAGCTGCGGCAGGTGCTGGCGGGCGTAGAGGGGGCACAGCAGCTATTAACCGATGCCGATGCGCTGGTCGAGAAGTCGATCTGGCTGATTGGCGGTGACGGCTGGGCCTATGACATCGGCTTTGGCGGTCTGGATCATGTCCTCAGCCTGACCGAGAACGTGAACATTCTGGTGCTGGATACCCAGTGCTATTCCAATACCGGCGGCCAGGCATCGAAGGCCACGCCGCTCGGCGCGGTCACCAAGTTTGGTGAGCACGGTAAACGCAAATCGCGCAAAGACCTCGGCGTCAGCATGATGATGTACGGTCACGTGTATGTGGCGCAGATTTCGCTGGGGGCGCAGCTGAACCAGACGGTGAAAGCTATCCAGGAGGCGGAATCCTATCCGGGTCCGTCGCTGATTATCGCTTACAGCCCTTGCGAAGAGCACGGTTACGATCTGGCGCTCAGTCACGATCAGATGCGTCAGTTGACGGCAACCGGCTTCTGGCCGCTGTATCGCTTTGACCCGCGTCGTGCTGATGAAGGCAAACTGCCGCTGGCGCTGGACTCCCGGCCGCCGTCCGATGCGCTGGCTGAAACGCTGATGCAGGAGCAACGCTTCCGTCGTCTTAACGCCCAGCAGCCAGAGGTGGCGGAACAGTTGTGGAAGGACGCCGCAGCCGATCTGCAAAAGCGCTATGACTTCCTCGCGCAAATGGCTGGTAAAGCCGAAAAAACAGCCAGCGAATAACCGCCTCCGCCCGGCATAGCATTGCCGGGCATGACTCTCTGTATAAAAAAAGCCCAACGCAATAACGTTGGGCTGTTCCTAAAACAAATAAATAACAGCTTAATTTCTTAAAATGTATTTATTCTATAAATGGATAAGACTTCTTCAGGCATATAACAGGCCAGAGTTTACTGCGTTAGTCCATCTAAGAGTAATTTTTATTTTATATAAAACATCTTGATTCATTCATCCAAATTATGACCATTTCACCCGCATTAATTCCTTTAGAATTTACTTAATTGGTAACAATTATATTTTATAAGGAGTGGTAGGGAGTGATTTAGCATGTGACATCTTTCCAGCGCAGAAAGTTCAATGGAAAGTTTTAAAGTAATTAACTATAAAAACAGCATAAGGAATAGTCACAATGCAAAGAAAAGTACTGGCTCTGTTGATCCCTACCCTGCTGATGGCGGGCGCCGCACACGCAGCTGAAATTTATAATAAAGACGGCAACAAATTAGACCTGTACGGTAAAGTCGATGGTCTGCACTATTTCTCTGACGATAGCAGCGCTGATGGCGATCAGACTTATGTGCGTCTGGGCTTTAAGGGTGAAACCCAGATTAACGATATGCTGACTGGCTACGGTCAGTGGGAATATAACGTCCAGGCCAACAACACCGAAGGTTCCGGGAATCAGTCATGGACGCGTCTGGCGTTTGCCGGTCTGAAATTCGACCAGTACGGTTCATTCGATTACGGCCGTAATTACGGCGTGCTGTATGACGTTGAAGGCTGGACCGATATGCTGCCTGAGTTCGGCGGCGACACCTACTCCAAAGCGGATAACTTCATGACCGGCCGTGCGAACGGCGTGGCAACCTACCGTAACGCAGACTTCTACGGTCTGGTCGACGGCCTGAACTTTGCGCTGCAGTACCAGGGCAATAACGAAAGCGAAGGTAACGGTAACGAAGGCACCAACAACGGCCGTGGCACACGCAATCAGAACGGTGACGGTTTCGGTATCTCCTCGACCTATGATTTCGGCATGGGCTTTAGCGCAGGTGCGGCTTATACCTCTTCTGACCGTACCAACCAGCAGGTTACTCGCACCACTGCAGGCGGCGATAAAGCCGACGCCTGGACTACCGGTCTGAAATACGACGCCAATGATATCTACCTGGCGGCCATGTATTCTGAAACCCGTAACATGACCCCGTACGGAAATAACGAAAGTGCGGTGGCGAATAAGACGCAGAACGTCGAAGTAACGGCACAATACCAGTTTGATTCTGGTCTGCGTCCGGTGGTTTCTTACCTGCAGTCGAAAGGTAAAGACCTTGGCAACGGCCAGGGCGATCAGGATCTGGTTAAATATGCTGAAGTGGGCATGGCTTACTACTTCAATAAAAATATGTCCACCTACGTTGATTATAAAATTAACCTGCTGGACGAAGACGAACAGTTCTACAAAGATAATGGCATCAGCACCGATGACATTGTCGCCCTCGGTCTGGTTTACCAGTTCTGATGATATTGGCCCGCGTTTCGACGCGGGCTTACTCTTAATATTCTTAAAACAGTTTTCTGATCATTTAATTCAGTTGCTGAATTTTTGTTCATATCCTTTCGATCTGACCTGCCATCTTTTTCACACTTTTTGTTGCGCCAGCCTGGCCATTTGATAGAAGATAAATCTCATGTCTGCATTGCTGTAAAGGACCCGCTATTGTGAACCACCACGCCGTTAAATCTTCCCGTATCGCCTCTATTGCTTACGATAAATGTAGCGAGACGCTAGAAGTTCGCTTTCGCGATCGCAGCGCCTGGCAATATCAGAGTGTCCCGGTACGGATTTTTAACGATTTTTTGAACGTGGTCTCGAAAGGTCGCTTCTATGACGGCGTGGTGAAAGGTAAATTTAAAGAAACCAAAATTGCCTGATTCGCGCCTTAGGATTTCTACCATGTTTAATCACGTTGCGCTTGCCGCGTTGACCTTACTCACCTGCCTGTGGTTCGCACTTATTTTTGATGTCGCCAATATTGTCAGCCATCTTGGTGACGTGCTGCTGATTCTGGACGACGACTAATCGGCCGCTCTGCCCGGCGAACGATCAGATAAACCACGATGCAGGCCACCACCGGCACCAGAAAGTCCAGCAGGCTGCCCATATTCCATACCCGGTAATCAAAACCCCCGTACCACGGCATATTGGCGCGCTTACCCTGGCCAAACAGGGCAATCCAACGATACTCCGCCTGCGTTTGTTCCCGGGCGATAAACCAGATACAGCCCATTGCGCCCCCCACAATCCATCTTCCGCGGGTGAAGCCTAAAACACACTGCAGTACAACGGCCGCAAGGGCATGCCCCAGCGGCGATAAATCGATCATGTCCTGTCCTTCTTAACCAAAGCAAAACAGTATCAGCAAAACTTAGTGCTTATCCAACTGTTCAGCGCTCTTTTTAAGGTAAGCCTCCTGAAACATTTTTTCCGAGTAGGTCAGCGTCATTTCAGTCGAGAGATGCGGGGCATCGAGTTCAATCACATCATTATCATTTTCGTATCTGGCGTATTTATCCCCCACCACAGAGACGTTATGTTTTTGCACACTGTATTTTTGCGCCAGCATCTGGTGCATTTGATCAAATTTGCTTTTGTCGATATCAATGACCACCGCCGTCACTTTTCCCGCTTTATTGAAGATAACCGCGTTATTTTTGATCCCTTCCAGCACCAGTTCGTTCGTCGGGATCGAGTAGATATCCCCCTCGCTCCACTTGCTGCGCCCTTCGTGCTGAGCGGACGGCCAGGTTTTTGTGAACTGGTTCAAGGTAGTTTGCCCCAGCGTCAACCCTAGTGCCGTGGTGCTCGCATGCGCTGATGAAAACCCGGCGAGCAAAACAAAAACGCCTAACATCAAATGCCATCGCTTATTCATCGTTATCGCCTCAATGTGTCAATGCTGTGTTTTCTCGGCACATTTCGTACCTGCCCCTGTTCAAGCGTACAGGCGACGTCGGCATTTACACATGAGCCTTTATGGTGATTGCGTGAGGCGGGCACCGTACTAGTGAGTGAGTCGCGCAGGCTATAGATGGAAAACGGCCGCCTTAGCGACCGTCTGGTTTGTATCTGTTGAGGGCTTCAAACCAATCGTACTTATTTTGGGTGCCAATCTCCTTTTCACCCTCGTCCAACTTTTGCAGCAACCGGCGTTTGTTGGCGACATCCTGGTTAAAGAACCAGGGCGCCAGCCTTTTGGATAACGATTCATACCGCGTCAACGCAATACCTTCCCCCACATCCGGTTCGTATTGATCAAATTCGTTCTTAATATCCTGAAAATCCTGGTTCATACCACCGCCCTTACTCAGGTGAGAGAAAAATAAGTATGATTTAGCCGCTTCACATTTGCCATCGCCATCTAACCCGCGCATCTGCTGTAAAACGTGCTGACATTCACCGCCGTAATCCGTACCATACACGCCATACTTTTTCATGTTGACCTGCAGTCCCCCGGCCTGAACGGTGGGCGGCATGCACGGCGTTTGCCACGAACGAATTGAGCCATTATTAATGTCGCAAAATCAAGAAGCTACCAAGAAAGACCAGTACAACCTGAACAAGTCTCGCTAACCCCTTCAAAGCGTTGAAAATGGCGGTGTTTCCTTTATTTTCAAATGGTTAACCTCCAGCATTATCTACCTCAACCCCCAATAAGCTACATTTTGCATGCCCCATTTCGTGCCCCAAACAGATTCCAGCCGTTGGTTTGCCCCAATATTTGCCCCACGCTTTGCCACATACGAGAACTTTGCGCAGCTCCTTCCAGAAACAAACCGCCACCCTTTACCCGGCACACCTCCCTGTGCAAAATCACTACCGATCCGTTGTAAGACTTTTGGTGCGCACCGCTTCTTACTCCACATTTTATCTAGTGACTTAAGGAATATAGACAGACTAACATAACGAATTTATCAAAATGAAAGTTGTCACATACTTTCATCAATATGAAACACTTGACTTAACAATCGATTAATGGCTACTTTACCAAATGTGAAATATCTAAAAAAACAAAGGATGACATAGGTTTTATGGAATTTGAGATCAATACCAAATCGCTGGCTATAATCATTCCTGTGGCAATTTCTATCATTGGAGGCTCTTTTTATTTAGGCTTTACTATAAATTCAGCTCGTGTTGAGCATTTTAAAGACACCATTGAAGAATATAAAAAATCGAACCAACTTGATGCCCCAGGATTATTATCATCACTAAGACAGTCAGCGACTGCATTGACTTTATCTGCTACAGAGAGACGTGCACTCGATGAAGCAAAGGTTAGAGTTGACCAATATGCTAGTCGCATAGGTGTTTGTGAAGCGAAACTTAGCAGTACTGAAAATTCTTTAACAAACACAAAAGAAAATTTGGCTAAGGGTGAAGCCCAGTGCTCTGCATCAATCGTTAAGTTAAAGGAACAGATTGAGTCTTATGTGAAAGAATCAGCTGAAATAAAGACTAGAAGAGGTGGTTCGGTTGAATTGATTCCTAACAAGGCCAGGTTAGGATTAAGTGCGGTCTTTACCAATTCCGCAACGATTAATATAAACTCCGAGTCAATGAACATAAACATCGGTGAAGGAAAGGATATATTAATTGACAATATAAAATGTAAACTATGGCTTACGGAACTAGATGTGAGAAATGACCAGGCAACATTTAAATTTAACTGTTCGCTTTAAAATAAGTTATTAAATGCTGAAATTTCCATGTTAAATAAATATGTCCGCCATTCTCTCATTGCGGACCTTAAATTTTACAAAGAATGAGCATCGACTCCTGGTGCTGCGCACCGCTTCTCACACTACCCTCCTATCATCATAAATCTGCGTGATGAAGTACGTCACACGCCCCAATACTTCGACCTCTTCCAGCGCCACGCCCTCGATCGCTTCGCCGTCGTCGCAAATCAGTGACTGCCCCATGAGCTTTGCGAACTGCGTGCGGCCGCTGCTGAGGATTAGCAGCGCATCACCCTGCTTCGGGTGCGTAGCCGGTACCGTACAGAGTTGCTCGAGGGGCAGACGATGTATGAGTTGCATCGACGGTCGAACAAGATTGGGCGCAGCGTCAGGACCGTGGACAATTATATTTCGCTGCTCTGCTCAATTCTGCGATTCGCACATCGCTCTGGGTTTGCCACCGAAAAGGCTTTCACGGGAATAAAGAAGCTACAGAAAAGCAATCCCAAACCTGATCCGCTGTCTCGGGCTGAATTTGATCTGCTCATGGCGGCTAACCACGGGCAGAAGCGTAATCTGTGGCAGTTCGCCATCTACTCGGGTTTGAGACATGGGGAGCTGGCGGCGCTTGCCTGGGAAGATATCGATTTGGCTGGCGGTACCGTGAGCGTAAAGCGGAACCTGAATACACTGGGCATGTTTGGGCCACCTAAAACAGAAGCGGGCTTCAGAACCGTCACGTTACTTCAGCCCGCAATTGATGCTCTGCAGGCCCAGAGTGAATTAACAGCCCGATTCCCAAAAACGGAGATCACCTATCACCACCGTGAATATGGGCTGACTGAAAAGCAGAATGTGCATTTTGTTTTCATGCCCCGGGTAAGAAACGGCGCCCAGAAAGCTCACTACTCACTGGGCAGTATTGCAGCGCGTTGGGACTCTGCTGTAAAACGTGCTGGCATTCGCCGCCGCAATCCGTACCATACACGGCACACTTTCGCGTGCTGGTTATTATCGGCAGGCGCTAACCCGTCTTTTATTGCTAATCAGATGGGGCACGAAAATGCGCAGATGGTGTATGAAATCTATGCTACATGGATAGAAGAATTGAACAATGAACAGGTGGCTATGCTGAACGCGAAGCTGGCGCTTTAAAAGCGTTTTGCCCCACTGGTGCCCCATTTGATATTTGAGTAAAGAATAAATGCAACAAAATCAAGACATTACCAAGAAAGACCAGTACAACCTGAACAAATTACAGAAGCGTCTGCGCCGCAACGTTGGCGAAGCCATTGCGGACTACAACATGATTGAAGAAGGCGACCGGATCATGGTCTGCCTGTCTGGCGGCAAAGACAGCTATACCCTGCTCGAGATCCTGCGCAACCTGCAGCAAAGTGCGCCGATCAATTTTTCACTGGTGGCGGTCAACCTGGACCAAAAACAGCCTGGCTTCCCGGAACATATTCTGCCGGAATACCTGGAAAAGCTGGGCGTTGAGTACAAGATTGTCGAAGAGAACACTTACGGCATCGTCAAAGACAAGATCCCGGAAGGCAAAACCACCTGCTCGCTGTGCTCGCGTCTGCGTCGTGGCATTCTGTATCGCACGGCCACAGAGCTGGGTGCGACCAAGATTGCCCTCGGCCACCACCGGGACGACATCTTACAGACACTGTTCCTGAACATGTTCTACGGCGGCAAAATGAAAGGCATGCCGCCTAAGCTGATGAGCGACGACGGGAAGCATATCGTTATTCGCCCGCTCGCTTACTGCCGCGAAAAAGACATTGAGCGTTTTGCCGAAGCAAAAGGCTACCCGATCATCCCTTGCAACCTGTGCGGTTCGCAGCCAAACCTGCAGCGTCAGGTCATTGGCGATATGCTGCGCGACTGGGATAAACGCTACCCGGGCCGTATCGAAACCATGTTCAGCGCCATGCAGAACGTGGTGCCGTCGCACCTGAGCGATATTAACCTGTTTGATTTCAAAGGGATTAAGCACGGTTCTGACGTGGTAGACGGCGGCGATCTGGCGTTTGACCGCGAAGATATCCCGATGCAGCCAGCGGGCTGGCAGCCAGAAGAAGACGACAGTCAGCTGGATGAGATGCGTTTGAACGTGGTTGAAGTGAAGTAACTATCAGGCGTCTCAGAGGTGACTCTGAGACGCTTTCCCGCCCGCTTATTTCAGCAGACGGACTTTGCAGCTTTTGCCTTTAATCTTGCCGTCCTGCAGCTGTTTCCACGCTTTTTTCGCCACCGACTGACGCACCGCCACATACACATGCGCCGGGTGCACGGCAATTTTGCCGATATCCGCACCGTCCAGCCCAATATCACCGGTTAGCGCACCCAGCACGTCGCCAGGACGCATTTTGGCTTTTTTGCCACCGTCGATACACAGCGTGACCATCTCTGCAGCCAGCGGCACAATACCGACATTGGCAGGGGCTTCTACCCAGTTCAGTTTGATTTGCAGCATTTCAGCCAGAATGTTGGCGCGCTGCGCCTCTTCCGGTGCGCAGAAGCTGATTGCCAGACCGCTGTTACCCGCACGCGCGGTACGACCGATGCGGTGCACGTGCACCTCTGGATCCCAGGCCAGCTCGTAGTTAACCACCAGCTCCAGCGATTTGATATCCAGGCCACGGGCCGCGACATCGGTGGCGACCAACACGCGGGCGCTGCCGTTGGCAAAACGCACCAGGGTCTGGTCGCGATCGCGCTGCTCAAGATCGCCATGCAGAGACAACACGCTCTGGCCTGCTTCGGTCAGGGCATCGCATACTGCCTGACAATCTTTTTTGGTGTTACAAAACACCACGCAGGAGGCAGGCTGGTGCAGGCTGAGTAATTTTTGCAGCAGCGGGATTTTCCCGCGCTGGGTGGTATCGAAAAATTGCTGCTCAATCGCGGGCAGAGCATCAACGGAGTCAATTTCGATCGCCAGCGGATTTTGCTGTACGCGCCCGCTGATGGCGGCAATCGCCTCTGGCCAGGTGGCAGAGAACAGCAAGGTTTGACGCGTTGGCGGCGCAAAACGGGTCACTTCATCAATGGCGTCGCTAAAGCCCATATCCAGCATGCGGTCCGCTTCATCCAGCACCAGCGTTTGCAGCGCCTCGAGCGACACTGTGCCTTTCTGCAGGTGATCGAGCAAACGGCCTGGCGTGGCGACAATAATATGTGGCGCGTGCTGAAGGGAATCACGCTGTGCGCCAAATGGTTGTCCGCCGCAGAGGGTTAAAATTTTGGTGTTTGGCAGGAATCGCGCCAGACGGCGTAACTCACCCGCCACCTGCTCGGCCAGCTCACGCGTCGGGCACATCACCAGCGACTGCGTCTGATACAGGGTGGCATCAATTTGTTGTAACAGCCCAAGACCAAATGCCGCCGTTTTGCCACTGCCGGTTTTTGCCTGCACACGGACGTCACGTCCTTCAAGGATCGCGGGCAGCGCGGCGGCTTGTACAGGGGTCATCGTCAGGTAACCCAACTCGTTAAGGTTATCGAGTTGGGCGGCAGGCAGTACGTTCAGCGTTGAAAAAGCAGTCACAATTATTCTCGCGGTAAAAGGCTCACAGTCAGCAGGCGCGTATCCTCGCAGATCTCCGCCTCTGATGCGACATTTTAATCGGGACTTCGTCCGGCGGCGGATCGGGCATCGGCTGTGGGCGTGGGATCGGATCGGGAACAGGCACCGGATCGGTGGGGACCGGGTCGGATTGCCGTGTTTGCAGCAGTGACAATAGCAAGGTCATATTACCCTCCAGAAGAACGGAATGTCTCTTTTAGGGTAGTCGTTGCTGAGTGACAGGCAAAAAAAAGCCGACTTATTTAAGCCGGCGTCGTACGAATCAATTTTGCTATGCAGTAATTCAAAAAAGGAAGTAAGACAATATGGAGCGCAACGCCCATCGCTTGACGTTGCATTCACCTGCGGGAGTGATAGTGCACCTTGTGGGTAAACGGTTTATTGACTTCGCTCAATTAAAATAGCGTTTTAAGATATTCAGAAAGCGCTAAAAGCGTAAATTTACAACCATTTACTGCGATGCAACCACCATGCAACACCGCCAATCAAAACCACTAACATGATGCAAAATAGCGAGAAACCAAAACGGAACCCGCCACCGGGGATCCCCCCAAGATTGACGCCGAACAGCCCGGTTAAGAAAGTGCTGGGTAAAAAGACCATCGCCATCAACGACATGGTGTAGGTGCGTCGGGAGAGCGATTCCTGCATCACCTGGGCGATTTCATCGGTGAGGACCGCCGTGCGGGCAATACTGGCATCAATCTCGTCGAGGCCGCGTCCCAGTCGGTCGGCGATATCCTGCATTCTGCGACGCTGATCGTCACTCATCCAGCTGAGTCGCTCGCTGGCCAACCGCGCATAGACGTCGCGCTGGGGGGCCATATAGCGACGCATCACAATTAACTGTTTACGCAGCAGCGCCAGAACGCCGCGCGCGGGGGTTACCTGGTCGATCAGGTTATCTTCCAGATCGATAATTTTGTCGTGCAGCTCTTCGATGAATTCGCTGGCGTGATCGGTCAACGCATCGCAGACATCCACCAGCCAGCCACCGCAATCCTGCGGGCCGGAGCCCTCTCGTAAATCGCCGACCACATCGTCCAGTGCCAGGACTTTACGCTGACGGGTTGAAACAATCAGCCTTTCATCCATATACAGGCGCATCGCCACCAGCTGATCTGGCCTTTCATCGGTACTGCCATTTATGCAGCGCAGCGTAATTAAGGTGCCCTCTCCCATCCGGGTGACTCGCGGGCGTAAACTTTCTCCGGCCAGCGCATCGCGCACGTTGTTGGGCAACAGCGGCGTGGTGGCCAGCCAGTGCGCGCTTTCCGGGTGGGTGTAGTTGAGATGCAGCCAGCAGGGGTGCTGCTGGTCGATAATGTCGTCGTCCGTGAGCGGTCTGGCTCCGCCTTTGCCGTCGAATAACCACGCAAAAACCGCGTCAGGAACGTTAACTTCAGATCCTTTAATGCCTTCCACAGCGCCTCCGCTAATAGCAAATCATTGTTGTCAGTCTAGCCACCCTGAGACGTTAATCAACAATTTACCCCGGCATCGCGCTGAATTCGTTAATAAAAGAGAGTAATCCTGAAACTGCAGAGATAAAAAAGCCTGGCGAACCAGGCTGTTTTCTTAGAAGACGTGCTCCGCACGCGTTTGATAGCTAAAAGCGTGGGCGGTGGCTTCCGGTTCAAGATGGAAGTTACGGGTGCGGGTCTGCAGTTCAACCACCTGGCTTTTCAGCACCGCTGACGAGCCGGAAAGCTCTTCCACCATCACCACGTTGCTTTGAGTGATCTGCTCAAGGTCATTCAGCGCCACGGTGATTTGCGCAATGCCCTTCTCCTGCTCGTGGGTTGAGGTGGAGATTTCGTCCATCAGCTTGCTGACCTGCCCGGAACCGGTGACGATCTCATGCATATTTTTCTCGGCTTCGGCTACCACCATCGCCCCCTGGCTGACGTTGCTGTTGGTGACGTCGATCAGAGATTTGATGTTTTTAGCCGCTTCCGCACTGCGATGCGCCAGGCTGCGTACTTCGCCCGCCACAACCGAGAAGCCTTTGCCGTGATCGCCTGCGCGCGCCGCTTCGACGGCGGCATTCAGCGCCAGGATATTGGTCTGGAACGCGATGCCGTCGATCAGGGAGATGATCTCGGTCATCTGCTGGGCGCATTCGGTAATCGAGTGCATATTGTTGGCCACCAGCCCCATCAACTCGCCGCCTTTTCTGGCCTGCTGGGTTGCCAGACTTGCCCGCTCGTTAGCGAGCCGGGTGTTATCAGCGGTATTTTTAGTGGTCGCTGCCATCTGCTCCATGCTGGCAGAGGTCTGGATCAGGGAGGCTGATTGCAGTTCGGTCTTGGCCGACAGCGCCATGCTGCGGGCAGCCAGTTGTTCAGACAGGGTCATCGCCGTCTCGGAAGACGAACGGATTTCGCGTACCAGCGTAGCAAGATTGCCCGACAGCGTATTGATGCCTGGAATTAATCTGCCCGCGCAGTTGTTACCGAATTCAGGAATAGTGACGCCCAGATTGCCGGAGACCACCTCTTCAATACTTTTTTTAACGGTATTGATCGGCTGCACCAGATATTGGGTCATGTAAAACTGCAGGAAGAGATAAGCGACGATAAAAATAACATTAAGTACAATCAACAAAGATGTTTGCTGTGTGAAAAAAAACACCACCCCATCGATTAATAAAAACACAACCACCAGATAACTCAGAATAAAAGTCCTTACGCTAATGTTTCTAAGCATAATAGATCCTGCAACACTCTTTTTTAGTAGATATAAAACTTATAGCACCCGCTTTTTATTTTTTCACCTTCATTTCGTAGAGACAATTTCTTTGCGGTTAAGCACGCGTAATTTACCTTAAGTAGCGACATAAATCCGTGATAACGAAAACCAGCACCATGAGGCACTGTTAAACGCAATTTACGCGATCCAAGCGGATAAACATCGATTCAGCTACACATTAATAAATCTTAACTTAAGCCGTGGACAGTATCTTGCCTCTAAATATTTAGCGTGACTACACAATAGAATATTAAATATATTCTTGGCGTTTCGCCTGAAAAGCTATTAATGTTTTCTCAGACTTAATCCGATAACGCCTCAAATAAAGAATAGTGTGTTTTATAGCGTGGTCCCTTGCGGGCGACCTTTCTGTCTCTCTGAATGTTAAGCGTGAGAATGCTGATGATGTACATTTCGTGGGACCCTATTCTGATAGGGATCTCGTATCTCGTGGCTTTTATAGCCTCATTTGTCGCGCTGGATAGCGCTGGCAAAATACTGCTCGTCGGGCAAAGTACCTCCCTGTTCTGGCGGTTAGCCGGGGGCATTACCCTGGGAATGGGGATCTGGTCGATGCATTTTATCGGCATGCTGGCGATGCGTATGCCGATGATGATGAGTTACGACCTTGGGTTGACCCTTATTTCATTCGCCGTCTCGCTGGTTGCCACCACGCTCGCCATTAATATCGCCGTATCAGGCAGTTCGCTGTCGGCTTCTCGCTTGCTGTTGGCTACCGCGATCCTCAGTACCGGGGTGGTGTCGATGCACTACGTCGGCATGTCCGCCCTGATGAGCCACAGCGACATCCACTGGAATCTCTCCATTGTTCTACTTTCTATCCTGATTTCGATTGTCGCCTCGGGTGTCGGTTTATGGCTGGCCTTTCATCTGCGACACAATCATAAAGGGGCGGTGATGAACCGTATTGTCGCCGCGCTGGTGATGGGGGCAGCGGTCTGCGCCATGCACTATACCGGCATGGCGGCGGCACACTTTCATTCGGGTCAGCACCTGATGGTCGGTGGCGTCAGCGAAGCGGGACTTTCCGTTTGGGTCTCAGCCACCACTCTGGTGTTGCTCGGCATTATGCTGGTGATTTCCCTCGTCGATTCCCATAACCGCACCAACCGTCTGACCGAGAATTTGCGTCAGCTGAACAACCAGCTGGAACTTCAGGCGCGCTATGACGCCCTGACCGGCCTTGCCAATCGCCATCAAATGGATTCTCTCCTCCAGGAGGGATTGCGTCAGGCAAACGACGCGGGGAGCAAGTATGCGCTAATCTTCCTCGATCTGGATCGCTTCAAGGCGGTGAACGACACCTGGGGACACTTTGTCGGCGATGAACTGCTGATTAACGTCGTCGAGCGGATTAACGCCCGCTTAATGCCTGAGATGACCCTCGCCCGGATGGGTGGAGACGAGTTTGTGGTGCTGGGGCCCAACAGCAGCACTGCGCAGGTCACTGAATTATGTACGGCTCTGGTCAGCGACATGGGTAAGCCCTTTTACCTCTGCGGGCACACGCTGAATATCTCGCTGAGCGCGGGAATTAGCTTCTATCCAGACCACGGGCAGACGCTGCACGAGCTTAAGCTGAAAGCCGACACGGCGATGTATAACGTCAAAAATGACGGCCGTAACGGCTGGGCTATCTACCACGTGGGGATGTCACAGGTGCTCTCCGCCACGCCGGGGCTGCTGCAGGATCTTTCTCTGGCGCTCGCTCGCGCGCAGTTCGAAGTCTGGTATCAGCCAAAATATTGCGCCCAGCGCAACGATATCGTGGGTTTTGAGGCCCTGCTACGCTGGCGTCACCCGGAACAGGGCATCTTGCTGCCGGCGACCTTTTTACCGGCACTGGAAAAAACCGGCCTGATTATGCCGGTGGGTAACTGGATGATTGACGAGGCCTGCCGCCAGCTACAGATCTGGGATCAGGCCGGACATCCGTGGACGCTGGCGATTAATTTATCGCCCGTCCAGTTTGAACAGCCCGATATATTCTTCGTGGTGACAGAATCCTTGCGAAAATATGCGCTCCAGCCCGCGCGCCTGATCGTTGAGGTGACAGAGAGCTCCGCGCTTAAAAATCTCGACCGCAGTGTTCAGTTGCTTAATGAATTCAGCAAAGTGGGGATCACCGTTTCTATTGATGATTTCGGCACTAGATATTCAAACATGCTGATGTTAAATACACTGCCGGCGAAAGAGTTAAAAATTGATAAAAGTTTTATTAAGAATATGGGTCACAGTGAATCCAGCACCAATGTGGTGGCCACCATCATTAACGTGGCCCGCAGTATGAACATGAACGTTGTCGCGGAAGGCATTGAAACGCAAGACCAGCTGGCGTTATTAACCACTCTGGGGTGCAGTTACTTACAGGGCTTTTTATTTTCGCACCCCGTGCCCGCCGACAGAATTCAGGTATTAACCGAGCAACAACCCGCAGAAAATAAAACTATTCCAGTTGGTATAATTAATACGAATTACCCGGCAATCTCACAAAAAAATCCTGCCTGAATGCATGAAGTAGAGTATGTTTCAGAGAAACCCACGCGTGCCTGCTCCGTCGTGGACCTCTGGCACATGAATGTGCCGATAAATGGGATCGACATATGCCAGCAGGGTTTGATGCGCTGAATGTTCTGAACACGCCCGTCTGGCTGGTCTCGCCAGTTACCGAATATTTACTGTTTGCCAATTCGGCGGCAAAAGAGATGATGCACGACGCGACGCTGGCAACTCTACGTAAAGGGCCTAACTCCGCTCACGCCCAAAATGCCCTGTCGATGTATGTCCCGGATTTAAAACTCAAGCAGGACATTGTCGAGATCTGGACCATCGGGCCCCACAGCCAGCAGACCAGCCTCACCTGTCGGCTCTCCCTCGCCACCTTTGAAGGGTTCGGCGAAGTGATCGTCTTTGAAGGGATTGTTCGCCAACCGCCCACCGGCCTGAAAGCGACCCGTTCCACCTCCTACCAACGCAAGAAACAGGGTTTTTACGCCCGGTTTTTTCTGACCAACAGCGCGCCAATGCTGCTGATCGACCCCTCCCGCGACGGGCAGATTGTGGACGCTAATCTCGCCGCGCTCAATTTTTACGGTTACACCCACGATGCAATGTGCAATAAGCACACCTGGGAAATTAATACGCTGGGTCGTAACATCCTGCCGGTGATGACCGAGATCGCGCGTCTGCCGGGCGGCCATAAGCCGCTCAATTTTGTCCATCGTCTTGCTGACGGCAGCACCCGCCACGTACAAACCTACGCCGGGCCGATTGAGATCTACGGCGATAAGCTGATGCTGTGCATCATTCACGATATCACAGAGCAAAAAAGGCTCGAGCAGGAACTGGAGCATGCTGCCCAGCGCGATTCATTAACCGGCCTACTCAATCGCCGTCAGTTTTATCACCTCACCGATCAAACCTCGCCTGCCCAGCTTCCGGCGCAGCAGGAGTTCAGCCTGCTGCTGGTCGATACCGATCACTTTAAGCGCATCAACGATATGTTCGGCCACCAGAAAGGCGATGAAGTGTTGATCGCCCTTTCGCGGATGCTGGAAAGCGCATGTCGAAAAGATGATTACGTTTTCCGCTGGGGTGGCGAGGAGTTTGTCCTGCTGCTGCCCCGCACCTCGCTGGAAGCGGCTATGCAGGTCGCTGAAACCGTGCGTGCAGCGGTCGCGCACATTGCGCTGCCTGGCCTGCCGCGTTTTACCGTCAGTATTGGCGTGGCACGCCACAACCCGGACGAGAATATCGACGCGCTGTTTAAACGCGTCGATGATGCGCTGTATCGCGCCAAAAACGATGGGCGGAACAAAGTGCTGGCTGCGTGATGGCGCCCTCTGTACTTCACTTACTATTTTTTGAGGAGTGGTTTAGATGAGCAAAAAGATCCTGATGCTGGTCGGAGATTACGCCGAAGATTACGAAACCATGGTGCCCTTCCAGGCACTGCAGATGATTGGCCACCGCGTTGACGCGGTCTGTCCGGATAAAGCCAAAGGTGATTATATTCAGACCGCGATCCATGATTTTGACGGTGCCCAAACCTACAGCGAAAAACCCGGCCACCGCTTTGTACTGAACGCCGATTTTGCCGAAGCGAAGGAGCAGGATTATGACGCACTGCTCATCCCCGGCGGGCGGGCCCCGGAATATCTCCGCTTAAATGAAGACGTGATCAAGCTGGTGCAGGCCTTTGATAAAGCCGGTAAACCGATTGCTGCCGTGTGCCACGGCCCGCAGCTGCTGGCCGCGGCAGGCATACTGAAAGATCGCACCTGCAGCGCATACCCGGCCTGTGCACCGGAAGTGCGGCTTAGCGGCGGGCATTTCGCCGACATCGGTATCGATCAGGCGCACGTTGACGGCAATCTGGTCACCGCCCCCGCCTGGCCTGCCCATCCCCAATGGCTGGCGAAATTTGCCGAACTGTTGAATAAATAACCCAGATAAAAAAAACGCCAGACCTCGCGACCGAGGCTGGCGCTTTTTTCTGCGCTAACGCTTAGTGTTTCTCGATATACATCGTGCGACTGTAGGCAACGTCTTCCGGATTATTGATCGGGTAACCCTTCACCCACGGCTTGATTAAACGCCCGTTGGTGTACTGGTAGATCGGTGCAATCGGCGCTTTTTCGGCGAGGATTTTTTCCGCCATGTTGTAATCGGTGTTGCGAGCTTTCACCGTTGTCTCCAGCGCAGCCTGGCTAATCACTTTGTCATATGCCGGATCGTTAAAGCGCGAAATGTTGCCGGTATGGGTGGAGGTCAGCAACGAGAGGAACGTTGACGGCTCGTTGTAATCCCCTACCCACGAGGCGCGGATCACATCAAAGTTCCCGGTATTGCGGCTGTCGATGTAGGTTTTCCACTCCTGATTTTGCAGCTTCACCTCTACGCCAAGGTTTTTCTTCCACATCGACGCCACCGCGATGGCAATCTTCTGGTGGTTTTCCGAGGTGTTGTACAGCAGGGTAAGCTTCAGCGGTTTCTGCGCATTGTAGCCCGCCGCCTGCAGCAGGGTTTTGGCCTGCGCATTCATCTCTTCCTGGCTCATTTGCTCGAACGGCGACGGCTCCGGGGTAAACCCGGCGGTCACGTCAGGGGTAAAGTGCCACGCGGGCTTCTCGCCAGTGCCCAGCACTTTATCCGCCATGATCCGCCGATCGATGGTCATGCTCAGCGCCAGACGTACCCGCGCATCCGCCGTCGGGCCTTTCTGGGTGTTAAAGGCGTAATAGTAAGTGCCCAGCTGTGGCGGGGTGTACACCTGGCCCGGAATGTCTTTTAGCAGCTTCTGGTAAAGATTTTTCGGGAAGGATTCGGTGATGTCGATCCCGTCCGCGAGATAGCGTTTAGTGGCAGATGACTCCTGGTTAATCGGCACAAAGGTGACAGTCTGCAGCACCGTTTTGGCGTTATCCCAGTAGTGGCCGTTGCGCTCAACCACCAGCTTCTCATTAACCACCCGATCTTTCAGGGTATAGGCACCATTGCCGACCAGTGCACCCGGGCGAGTCCACTCCAGGCCGCTCTCGACGTTGGCTTTTTGCACCGGATAGAAAGCGAAGCTCGCCGTCAGGTTGGCAAACCACGGCAGCGGTTTATCAAGCTGGATGCGCAGCGTGCGGCTGTCGACTGCCGTCACCCCGAGCTTATCCGGCGTAGCTTTCCCGTCGATAATCGCCTGGGCATTGGTGATGCCCGCCAGTGCGGCAAACCAGGCAAAAGGCGACGTCGTTTTGGGATCGACCAGACGCTGCCAGCTATAGACAAAGTCTTGCGCCGTCACCGGAGTACCGTCTGACCACTGGGCATTATCGCGCAGGGTAAAGGTCCAGACGCGGTTATCGTTGCTCTGCCAACGGGTGGCGACACCGGGCACCAGATCACCCTTTTCGTTCTGATTGACCAGACCTTCAAACAGATCGCGAATCACCTGGATTTCAGGCAGACCCACCGCTTTTGCGGGATCGAGGGACGCGGGTTCGTCTTTAATATGACGCACCAGCTCCTGCTTTTGCGCCAGTTGCGTTCCGGCAGGAACGTCAGCCGCAAAGGCAGAAGAAGAGAGGCCGCAGAGCCACAAGGCAGAACAAATTACCGAAACCGGATGCTTCATGAGATCCCCTTTGAAAGGATGGGTAACGAGCAGATGCGTAATTATTTGTTTCAGAACAGGGTAATGCAAATTACTTCCATCGGAAAGTTGATATGCAGCCAATTTCTCTCCGGGCTGAAACTATTTGATTAACCGCGTGTTTTGCACAACACTGCCATTAAACTCTCTCTTTTTCAGGAACGTCTATGTCCTTTACCCGCCCAAGAACGGAACGCGGCGCTTTTCCACCGGGAACTGAACATTATGGCCGCTCGTTCCTCGGCGCGCCGTTAATCTGGTTCCCTGCACCGCAGGCCGATCGCAACAGCGGCCTGATCATCGCGGGCACCCACGGCGACGAAAACTCCTCGATTGTGACCCTCTCCTGTGCACTGCGCACCCTGGCCCCGGAACAGCGCCGCCACCACGTGGTGCTGACGGTCAACCCGGACGGCTGCCAGCTGGGGTTACGCGCGAACGCCCGTGGGGTGGATTTAAACCGCAACTTCCCGGCAGCCAACTGGCGCACCGGTGAAACGGTCTACCGCTGGAACAGCGCGGCGCAGGATCGGGACGTGGTGTTGCTGACGGGGGACAAACCCGGTTCCGAGCCGGAAACGCAGGCACTGTGTCAGCTGATTCACAAGCTGCATCCGGCTTGGGTGGTGTCGTTTCACGATCCGCTGGCCTGCATTGAAGACCCTAAACATACCCCGTTGGGAAGCTGGCTGGCGGATGCGTTTTCGCTGCCGCTGGTCACCAGCGTGGGATACGAAACGCCAGGGTCGTTTGGCAGCTGGTGCGCCGATTTAAATCTGCACTGTATTACCGCCGAGTTCCCGCCGATCTCGTCAGACGAGGCCAGCGAGACGTACCTGAACGCCATGACCGAGCTATTACGCTGGCAACATCAGAGATGAACCACGCCGGTGGTGAAGTGCAGCGCGGGAGAGACATCCACCGCCAGCCAGGTGGGGCCATCGAGATCGGCAAACATCACCTCGCCCGCCAGCGGTAAGGCAGCACCAATCGCCCGCGACGTGCAAAGCATGCAGCCGAGCATCAGGGCAAAACCGCCTCTGCGAGCCTCGGTCGCCAGTGCCAGTGCTTCGGTGATACCACCGGTTTTATCCAGCTTGATATTCACCATTTCGTAGCGCCCTTTCAGCGCGGGCAAGCTCGCGCGGGAGTGGCAGCTCTCATCGGCACAGATCGGCAGCGGATGGATAAAATTCTCCAGCGCCGCGTCGTCCCCGGCTGGCAGGGGTTGCTCGAGCATGGCGACTTTCAGATCTGCCAACAACTGGCAGCGAGCTGCCAGCCCTTCGCCATGCCAGGATTCGTTAGCATCGACAATCAGGGTGGCCAGCGGGACGGCATCCCGGATTGCCACCATCCGCTCGCTAATCAAATGATCGTCCAGCTTCACTTTCAGCAGTCGCGCCCCGGCGGCGTACAGCGCTTTGGCACTGGCCGCCATCTGCGCCGGTTCACCAATCACCACCGTCTGCGCGGTGACAACCGTCTGCGGCAGCGTCGCGCCGGTCAGGGCGGCAAGCGTCACACCCTGCTGGCGGGCGGCTAAATCCCACAGCGCGCTGTCAACGGCATTGCGCGCCGCGCCGGGCGGCAGCAGATTCTGCAGCGCTTCCCGCGTGAGCCCACGCTCCAGTTCCGGTACCAGCGACATCACCTGCGCCATCACCGAGGCGATACTCTCGCCATAGCGCGGATATGGCGTGCATTCACCGACCCCTTTCACGCCCTCTTCTTCAATCTCGACCACCACCACGCAGGCTTCACTCCGGGTTCCCCGGGAGATGACAAACGGGGTATGCAATGGCCAGGCTTCTTCGTAAACCTTGACGCTTCTCATCACTCACTCCTGTAGGGCGACATCGTGTAAATAGGGTTTGCCGTGTTATCAGCGGATGACATACACTAGCGGCGACGTTAACTATTTGTAAACAGGAAGATATCTATGTCACAACTCGTTCATTTCCAGGGCAACCCGGTTTCAGTTGCAGGATCCATTCCTCAGGCTGGTAGCAAAGCGCAGGCTTTTACTCTTGTAGCAAAAGATCTGTCTGACGTCGTGCTGAGCCAGTTTGCCGGCAAACGTAAAGTGCTGAACATTTTCCCAAGCATCGATACCGGCGTGTGCGCCGCTTCCGTGCGTAAATTCAACCAGCTGGCGACTGAAATGGACAACACTGTTGTGCTGTGCATCTCTGCCGACCTGCCGTTCGCCCAGTCCCGCTTCTGTGGTGCAGAAGGCCTGAGCAACGTAATCACCCTGTCCACCCTGCGTAGCCCTGAGTTTCTGCAGGATTACGGCGTCGGTATCGCTGAAGGCGCACTGAAAGGCCTGGCTGCCCGTGCCGTGGTCGTGGTTGACGAAAACGACACCGTCGTCTTCAGCCACCTGGTGAATGAAATCACCACCGAGCCGGACTACGCTGCCGCGCTGGACGCGCTGAAAGCGTAAGTGCAAAAAGAAAGCCTCCCGACGGAGGCTTTCTTGTTTTTACTCCTCGCCCTTCTTCTGGCTCAGACCATATTCACGCAGTTTATTGGCAATCGCGGTATGTGAAACGCCAAGCCGTTTCGCCAGCTTACGCGTGCTCGGATAGTTGCGATAAAGCTGCGTCAGCACCGAACGTTCAAAGCGGCTGGTAATGTCATCCAGCGATCCTTCCATCGCCTCTTCGCCCACCGCCACCGATCCGGCATCGTAGTCCGGCAGCAGAATATCCTGCGGACGCAGTTCATAGCCTTCGAGCTGGGTCAGCGCGCGATAAATCGCATTCTTCAACTGACGAATATTGCCCGGCCAGCCGTAACGGGTGAGCACGGTATTGAGATCGGCAGAGAACTTCGGTCGCGGGATCCCCTGCTCGTCGGCAAAGCGCGCCACAAACAGTTCAGTCAGCGGCATGATGTCCTGCGGACAGTCGCGCAGCGGCGGAATGTTGAGGGTCAACACGTTCAGACGATAGTAGAGATCTTCGCGGAAGACGCCCTTTTGCACCAGCTCGACCAGGTTCTTCTGGGTGGCGCAGATCACGCGCACATCGACATGTACCTCGTGATCTTCCCCTACCCGGCGGAAGGTCCCGTCGTTGAGGAATCGCAGCAGCTTGGCCTGCATCCGTGGCGACATTTCGCCAATCTCATCCAGCAGCACCGAGCCGCCGTTGGCCTGCTCGAAGAAACCTTTTTTGCCCTCCGGCGCGTGGCCGAAAAGCTCGCTTTCTACGGCATCTTCCGGGATCGAGGCACAGTTCAGCGCCAGATACGGTTTGGCCGAGCGTGGACCGGCCTGATGCACCGCATGGGCAAGCAGATCTTTACCCGTTCCGGTATCGCCGGTAATCAGCAAAGGTGCCGCCAGATTCGCCAGCTTACGCGCCTGATCGACCACATGACGCATTTTCGGGCTCACCGCCACAATCTGGTTGAAGGCGCTGACATCCTGGCTCGCCAGATTTTGTAGCTGACGCCCCATCCGCACTGTGGAGCGCAGCATGATCACTGACCCGGTAAGCGTGCTGAGGTTGTTTTCGCCCTGTAGATACACGGGGGTGATCTCCATCAGGAAATTCTGCCCGTTGATGACCACGTGTTCACTGTGCGTGGACTGCGGGTTACTCTCCAGCCAGCGCTGGAAATTGAAGCCAGGGATCAGCTGGGCGGCATTGTAGCTGCTCAGTTTATCCTGCTCCTCAGCAAACAGCTGGCAGCTCGCCAGATTCGCGCGTTCAATTTTGCCTTTCAGATCAAGGGACAGGAAAGGTTCCGGCATCGCTTCCAGCAGCGCGCTCAGGGCCAGATGCTCACGCTCAGAGGGCATCCAGGGCACGGTGCGAACATCCGTAACGCCAGCGATACGGCGGATTTCAGCCATTAAACTACTGAATGTATCGAAGGCGATTTCAGCAAAGTTCAGGTAAATCTTCCCGATTGGGTCGATCTCGATTCCGCGCAGATCAATGCTACGCAAAACAAGGAGATCGAGTAACTCGCGAGTCAGGCCGAGACGGTCCTTACAAAACACTTCCAGACGCATGGGAAAATCACTCTATAAGCCAGTAACCCTGAAATGATAAGCCAGATATCGACAATCGGGAAGATGGCTGTCAACAAATATTGACAGCCTGAGAGTGGAGTGACGGAGTTTTGTGCGCGCGTCGGCAGTTACTGCGGTTTTTTAGTCAGCGTTTCTTTTAACTGGCCGATTAATTCACGACGGAAATCACCCAGACGCGGTTTATCGTCCTCTGTCCACGGCAGTGGACGGCACAGCTCCATCGCTTTAATCCCCAATCGGGCAGTCAGTAGCCCTGCGCCAATCCCCTGCGCCGCACGCGCCGACAGTCTGGCGGCCAGATCCTGCGACATCCAGTCCATCCCCACTTCACGCACCAGTTCGCTGGCTCCGGCAAAGGCGATGTTCAGCAGCACCAGGCGGAACAGCCGCAGGCGGCTGTAATATCCCAGCTCAATACCATACAGCGTGGCAATGCGGTTAATCAGGCGTAAATTGCGCCACGCGATAAAGGCCATATCCACCAGCGCCAGCGGGCTGACGGCAATCATCAACGTGGATTCGGCGGCCGAGCGGCTGATCTCGCGCCGGGCCTGGGCATCCAGCACCGGCTGGACCAGGTGGATATACAGGGAAACCACTTCCCGGTCGTTTTGGGTTTCGTGGATCGCGGCATACCAGCGCTGCAGCGCCGGATGCGACTGATCGAGCCCGGCCTGCTGCGCCAGTTTTTCGCAAAACGCCCGCCCTTTGCCGGTGCCGTGGCTGTGGAGCAGATCCCGGGCTTCGTCACGCTCGTGCGCACGCTGGCGTAGTCGCCACAGCCGTCGCCACTCGCTGGCAATCGAGCCAATGCCCGCGCCGACGATCAACGCCCCGGCAGCACAGCCGCCCAGCGCGACCCAGTCCTGGGTTTGCCAGGCATTCATTGCCCACTGCACGCCCTGGCCAATCACCGTCACGCCCGAGAGCAGCAGCCCGGCGTTGACCATTTTTCGCCACAGGCTGCGTTTCGGGCGCAGCGCGGCGTCAACCACCGCTTCGGCCTGCCCCTCTTCTGCGGGCAACATCTCGGTGACCGCCGGGGCAAAATGCTCAGCCTCGGCGTCAGCAAAAATTTGTGCCGTTTTAAAAGCTTCGCGATTCTCCTGCTCCAGTGTGCCGGTAAAATCGATGCGCGGTTTCAACGGTTCGGTCATCGCAACTTATCTCCAATTAAAAACTCCAGCGCGGCATCGAGACGAATATGCGGCAGCGGCTGGTCAACATTCATCATCTGCGGGCGAAACGCCTCAAACTGGAAGCCCTGATTTTGCCAGAATGCCTGGCCCGGCAGCCGGGCCGGCACTTCCCCCGGATAGACCGTCAGCGGCTCGCCGTCGCTCAGTCGGTTGCCGCGCAGCGCCGGGATTTTTTCGCCGTTGACGTCAATCAGCCCGCTCTGGGTTGCCTGCACCGAGGCCAGCCCCAGACAGTCCATGCTGATGCCTTCAAAGGCGGCATTTTGCCACGCATCCTGCACCAGTTGTTGCAGCAGGGAGACCATATTGGCGTGCTGATCGACCGTAACGTGGTCAGCCTTGGTAGCGGCAAACAGCAGCTTGTCGATCACCGGGGAGAACAAGCGCCGGAACAGCGTGCGCTGTCCGTAATGAAAGCTCTGCATCAGTTGAGTCAGCGCGAGGCGCATATCGTTGAACGCCTGCGGCCCGCCGTTGAGCGGCTGCAGACAGTCCACCAGCACAATCTGGCGATCGAAGCGCAGGAAATGGTTTTTATAAAAGCCTTTCACCACCTTCTCGCAGTAATAGTGAAAACGCTCGCGCAGCATGCCCGCGTTGGTGTGTTTATCGGCCTGGGCCAGCTTCGACTCGCCCACGCCATCCACATCCGGCCACGGGAAAAATTGCAGCGCCGGCGCGCCCGCCATATCACCGGGCAGCACAAAGCGTCCCGGCTGGATAAAGTGCAGGCCGTGGTGTTTACAGGTATGCAGATACTCGGTCCAGGCATCGGCGATGGCCGCCAGCCGGTTTTCATCGGCCGGGGCCAGCGGATCCAGCCCGGCGCACAGCGCGCGCCATTTAGCCGACCACTCGGCACGCTGTCCGTGCAGCAAACCGGTCATCTGCCGGGACCAGCTCAAATAATCCTGCGCCAGCATCGGCAGGTCGAGCAGCCATTCACCGGGGTAATCGACGATCTCCAGATACAGGGTGGAGGTATCGCGGAAGTGGCGCATCAGGGAGTCGTTTGAGCGGTAGCGCAGCGCCAGGCGGATTTCGCTTACCCCACGGGTCGGCGTCGGCCAGGTCGGGGGCGATCCATACAGCTGCGCCAGCCCTTCATCATAGGTAAAACGCGGAATACCAAAATCGCGCTGCGGCACGCGCTTGACCCCGAGCAGGCGCTCTTCACGCACCGCGCTCAGCAGCGGAAGACGCGCCCCCGCGTGCAGGTTCAGCAGTTGATTGACCATCGCCGTGATAAAGGCGGTTTTGCCGCTGCGGCTCAGGCCGGTCACCGCCAGTCGCAAATGACGATCCACGCCGCGATTGACCAAAGAATTGAATTCGTTTTTAAGTCGCTTCATCGCCGTCCTGTTTTGCCTGAAGGAATTAATAAGATGCTTAAAAATATGACATGGGGACAATCAGAAGGGAATTAAAGCCGCAAAACGGCACCTCCGGGGCTGTGCCGTTGCAGATTATTTCAACTTACCGGAAAGGCGCAGCGCCAGCTTTTTCAGTAACGGCTCCAGCGCCACGGCCAGCAGCATTCTGACCGGTTTACGGGCAACAGACTTGATCGCCCAGCCCGCCACCCCGGCGGGACCATAACGCAGCGCCGTCAGTAAGACTAACTTTCCTGCAATTTTAAGGCCGGGTTTCACTTTTTGACCGGCCTGTTGCCAGCGTTGATTCATCGCATTTCTCTCGGTTAAAGCTGACGAAAACGGCTGCGCAGCGAGAAGGTGTCGGAGGTGACATACCGCTCCATCGTGCGCAGGCGTTGCTCACCTGCCGCCAGTTCGGCGTCGACCGTATCCAGCAGCTCGCTGCTGGTTGGGGCATCTTCACTGTTCATCGCGCTGTCCGGCATCGGATCGAGCACGAAGGATAAAATGATATAGGCCACCAGGGTAATAAAGGCCAGGCCAAAGAAAATGGAGAGCACCGTCACCACGCGTACCAACTTCACCGGCACGTCGAGATAATGCGCCAGCCCGGCGCAGACACCCCGCACCATCCCCTGCTGAGGAATACGCCACAGCTTTTTATTCAGATTAATTCCGCCCATTAACGATCCCTCCAGTTCGGATGTTCCGCATCCAGGATGGCTTCCAGCGCCTGAATACGTTCACGCATTTTTTTCGCGTCGTCAGTTAATTGTCCCAGCCGCTGCTGTTCGCTTTGCGAGAGCTCTCCCCGGGAAGAACGGTTGCTGTAATGCAGCCACAGCCAGATCGGCAAAACAAACAGCACGAAAATGGTCAGCGGAATGGCCAGGAAAAGTGCGCTCATGTCTACTCCTTGTCTTACGATGAGTGGCGGCGCCGGCAAAAGGCGCCGCTGTTGTTATTATTGGTTGTCTTGTTTCATTCTGGCTTTCAGCGCGGCCAGCTGTTCGCTGATTTCATCATCGGCCTGCAGATCGGCAAACTGCTGATCCAGCGATTTCTGTTTGCCAAAGCCGTGGCTTTCCGCTTCGGCTTCCATTTGATCAATGCGGCGCTCAAAGGATTCAAAACGCGCCATCGCCTCATCAATTTTGCCACTGTCGAGCTGACGGCGCACGTCGCGGGAAGAACTCGCCGCCTGATGACGCAAGGTCAGCGCCTGCTGACGCGCACGGGTTTCACTCAGTTTGTTCTCAAGCTCAGCGATCTCTTTTTTCATCCGGGCGAGCGTTTCGTCCACCAGGGTGGTTTCTTGCTCCAGCGTCGCCACGATATCGGTCAGTTTCTGTTTTTCGATCAGCGCCGAGCGGGCCAGATCGTCTTTCTCTTTCCGCAGCGCCAGCTCCGCTTTTTCCTGCCATTCAGTCTGCTGAGCCGTGGCCTGTTCGATACGGCGCGACAACTGTTTCTTCTCTGCCAGCGCGCGGGCAGAGGTGGAGCGCACTTCAACCAGCGTATCTTCCATTTCCTGAATCATCAGACGCACCAGCTTCTGCGGATCCTCGGCCTTTTCCAGCAGCGTGTTGATGTTGGCGTTCACGATGTCGGCAAAACGAGAAAAAATACCCATAATTCAATCCTCACATTTCTGTTATCGGGCTAAGCCCTGCTGAATAGTTAATACAATTCCCGTGCCAGTTTTTTATGTTGTTGATTTAAAACAAGGTGATTGCTTTTTCGCCCGATCAGCCCTACTCTCGCTTAGTGAATCACACCAACAAATGGTTAATTTCATCATGGCAGAATTCAAAGACAATTTGTTAGGGGAAGCCAACAGCTTTCTCGAAGTGCTGGAGCAGGTTTCGCGCCTCGCCCCTCTCAATAAGCCGGTGCTGATTATCGGCGAACGCGGAACCGGCAAAGAGCTGATCGCGAACCGGCTGCACTATCTTTCTGCGCGCTGGGACGGGCCTTTTATCTCGCTAAACTGCGCCGCGTTGAACGAAAATTTGCTTGATACGGAGCTGTTTGGCCACGAGGCTGGCGCGTTTACCGGCGCACAGAAACGTCATCCGGGGCGCTTTGAGCGTGCCGACGGCGGGACGCTGTTCCTCGATGAGCTGGCAACCGCCCCGATGCTGGTGCAGGAAAAACTGCTGCGTGTCATTGAATACGGCGAACTGGAGCGCGTGGGTGGCAGCCAGCCGCTGCAGGTGAACGTCCGGCTGGTCTGCGCGACTAACGCTAATCTGCCGGAGATGGTCGAGCAGGATAAGTTCCGTGCCGACCTGCTCGACAGGCTGGCGTTTGACGTAGTACAGCTCCCGCCCCTGCGCGAACGGCGCAGCGATATCATGCTGCTGGCGGAGCAGTTCGCTATTCAGATGTGCCGCGAACTGGGCCTGCCGCTGTTCCCGGGCTTTAGCGACAGCGCCCGCGAGACGCTGCTGGGCTATCGCTGGCCGGGCAACATCCGCGAGTTGAAAAACGTGGTTGAGCGTTCGGTCTACCGCCACGGCAGCAGCGAGACGGAACTCGATCAGATCGTGATCGACCCGTTTTATCGCCCGGCACCGTCGCAGCCTGACGCGCCGCCATCGGCCCATTCGCCTGCCCTGCCGTTGGATTTGCGTCAGTTCCAGCTGGATCAGGAAAAGCAGCTGCTGGAACGGAGTCTGAACGAGGCAAAATTTAATCAGAAACGCGCGGCTGAACTCCTGGGTCTGACCTACCATCAATTAAGGGCATTGCTCAAAAAGCATCAAATGCGCTGACATTATCGGCACTTACCCGCAGACATTTTTACGAAGCAGGTGTAAGTGCGATACACTTTGCAGATCGTCACTAAAAACCCTAAAAATTATGCGTCTGGTTTTCTCGTCCCTGATTGCGCTCGGTCTGTTATGCAGCCAGGCTTTTGCCGCGCCCACGCCTGCAAACCGTGGCGATATTCGCGACAGCGGCTTTGTCTACTGCGTAAGCGGGCAGGTCAATACCTTCAATCCGCAGAAAGCCAGCAGCGGCCTGATCGTCGATACCCTCGCCGCTCAGCTGTACGACCGCTTGCTGGATGTGGATCCTTATACCTATCGGCTGGTGCCGGAGCTGGCAGAAAGCTGGGAAGTGTTAGACAACGGCGCGACTTACCGTTTCCGGCTGCGCGACGATGTCGAATTCCAGACCACCCCGTGGTTTAAACCGACCCGTAAGCTCAACGCCGACGATGTGGTGTTTACCTTCCAGCGCATCTTTAACCGCACCCATGCCTGGCACTACGTTAACGGCGGCAGTTTCCCCTATTTCGACAGTCTGCAGTTTGCCGATACGGTCAAAAATGTGCGCAAGCTTGATAACCGCACGGTGGAGTTCACCCTCGCGCGTCCGGATGCCTCTTTCCTGTGGCACCTGGCCACCCACTACGCCTCGGTGATGTCCGACGAATATGCCACCCAATTGACGCTACAGGATAAGCAGGAGCAGATTGACCGCCAGCCCGTGGGCACCGGTCCATTCCAGATAGCTGAATATCGCGCTGGCCAGTACGTGCGCCTGCAGCGGCACGAAAAATTCTGGCGCGGTACGCCGCTGATGCCGCAGGTAGTGGTCGATTTAGGCTCTGGCGGGACGGGCCGATTGTCGAAGCTGCTGACCGGCGAATGCGATGTGCTGGCCTGGCCCGCCGCCAGCCAGCTGTCGATCCTGCGTGACGATCCGCGTCTGCGCCTGACGCTGCGCCCCGGCATGAATATCGCCTACCTTGCGTTTAACACCAACAAGCCACCGCTGAATAACCCTGCGGTGCGCCACGCGCTGGCACTGGCGATCAATAACCAACGCCTGATGCAGTCCATCTATTACGGTACCGCCGAAACCGCCGCCTCAATCTTGCCGCGCGCCTCGTGGGCTTACGATAGCGAGGCTAAAATTACCGAATACAATCCGGATAAAGCCCGCGAACAGCTCAAAGCGCTGGGGGCGAGTAATCTCACCCTGCAGCTCTGGGTGCCCACCAGCTCGCAGCCCTGGAACCCCAGCCCGCTGAAAACCGCCGAGCTGCTGCAGGCAGACCTGGCACAGGTGGGGGTGAAGGTGGTGATTGTGCCGGTGGAGGGCCGTTTTCAGGAGGCGCGCCTGATGGACATGAATCATGATTTGACCCTGTCAGGCTGGGCGACGGACAGTAACGACCCGGACAGTTTCTTCCGCCCGTTATTAAGCTGTGCGGCTATTGATTCGCAGACCAACTACGCCCACTGGTGTCACCGCGAGTTCGACGGCATCCTGCGTAAAGCGCTCTCGACCCAGCAACTGGCGGCCCGCATCGATGCTTACGATGAAGCCCAGCAAATTCTGGCCAATGAGCTGCCGGTGCTGCCGCTGGCCTCGTCATTGCGTTTGCAGGCATATCGTTACGACATTAAAGGGCTGGTGCTCAGCCCATTTGGTAACGCTTCGTTTGCCGGCGTGTCCCGCGTCGAACAAGAAGAGGTGAAAAAACCGTGATTATTTTTACCTTACGTCGGCTACTGCTGCTGCTGGTCACCCTCTTCTGTCTGACCTTTATTGGCTTCAGTCTGAGCTATTTTACCCCCCATGCGCCGCTGCAGGGTGCCTCGCTGTGGAATGCGTGGCGATTCTGGTTTGAAGGGCTGCTGCACTGGGACTTTGGCGTCTCCAGTATTAACGGTCAACCGATTGCCGAGCAGCTTAAAGAGGTCTTTCCCGCCACCATGGAGTTGTGCATTCTGGCGTTCGGCTTTGCACTGATGGTGGGGATCCCAGTCGGGATGCTCGCCGGGATCACCCGCAACAAATGGCAGGACAAGCTGATCAGCGCTGTCGCCCTGCTTGGTTTTTCAATCCCCGTGTTCTGGCTGGCGCTGCTGCTGACGCTGTTCTTCTCCCTGACCCTTGGCTGGTTGCCGGTTTCCGGGCGCTTTGACCTGCTGTATACGGTAAAAACCGTCACCGGATTTGCGATTATTGACGCCTGGCTGTCTGATTCCGTCTGGCGAGACGAAATGATTGTCAGCGCGGTGCGGCACATGGTGCTGCCAGTGCTGACGCTCGCCGTGGCACCCACCACCGAAGTGATCCGCCTGATGCGCATCAGCACCATTGAGGTGTTTGACCAGAACTACGTCAAAGCCGCCGCCACGCGCGGGCTGTCGCGCCTGACGATTTTGCGCCGCCACGTGCTGCACAACGCCCTGCCGCCGGTGATCCCACGGCTCGGCCTGCAGTTCTCCACCATGCTGACGCTGGCAATGATCACCGAAATGGTCTTTAGCTGGCCAGGCCTTGGGCGCTGGCTGATCAACGCTATTCGCCAGCAGGACTATGCCGCCATCTCCGCCGGTGTGATGGTCATTGGCGCGCTGGTGATCATCGTTAACGTGATATCCGATATTCTGGGCGCTATGGCTAACCCGCTGAAACATAAGGAATGGTATGCCTTACGATAGCGTTTACAGTGAAAAGCGCACCCCGGGTGCGCTGCGCACCGTGTGGCGAAAATTCTACGGCGACACTACGGCCATGATCGGCCTGTACGGCTGCGGCGGCCTGGTGCTGCTGTGCGTGCTGGGATCTTGGTTTGCGCCCTACGGCCTCGACCAGCAGTTTCTCGGCTATCAGCTGCTGCCGCCTTCCTGGTCGCGCTACGGCGAAGTGTCGTTCTTCCTCGGCACCGACGATCTGGGACGTGATGTATTAAGCCGTCTGTTGAGCGGTGCGGCACCGACCGTCGGCGGGGCATTTGTGGTGACGCTGGCCGCCACCGTCTGCGGGCTGCTGCTGGGTATTTTCGCAGGCGCGACTCACGGGCTGCGCTCGGCAGTTATGAACCATATTCTGGATACTTTGCTGTCGATCCCGTCCCTGCTGCTGGCCATCATCGTGGTGGCCTTCGCCGGGCCGCATCTCACGCACGCGATGTTTGCCGTCTGGCTGGCCCTGCTGCCGCGCATGGTGCGCTCGGTGTACAGCTTGGTTCACGACGAGCTGGAAAAAGAGTACGTGGTCGCCGCCCGCCTGGATGGCGCCACCACCACCAATATTCTGTGGTTTGCGGTACTGCCCAATATCACCTCCGGGATGGTCACCGAAATCACCCGTGCGCTGTCGATGGCAATCCTCGACATCGCCGCGCTGGGCTTTCTCGATCTCGGCGCGCAGCTGCCTTCCCCGGAATGGGGTGCCATGCTGGGCGATGCGCTGGAACTGATTTACGTTGCCCCCTGGACGGTGATGCTGCCCGGTGCGGCGATCATGGTCAGCGTCCTGCTGGTTAACCTGCTGGGCGACGGCATACGCCGCGCCATTGTGGCGGGGGTGGAATAATGCCGTTATTGGATATTCGCAACCTGACGATCGAGTTTAAAACCGGTGAAGGCTGGGTAAAGGCCGTTGACCGGGTGAGCATCACCCTAAGCGAAGGCGAGATCCGCGGGCTGGTGGGCGAATCGGGCTCCGGTAAAAGCCTGATTGCCAAGGCGATCTGTGGCGTGGCAAAGGACAACTGGCGGGTCACTGCCGACCGCATGCGCTTTGACGATATCGACCTGCTGCGCCTCTCCGCACGCGAACGGCGCAAGCTGGTGGGCCATAACGTGTCGATGATTTTCCAGGAGCCGCAGTCCTGTCTTGATCCGTCGGAACGGGTCGGCAAACAGCTGATGCAAAACATTCCCGGCTGGACCTATAAAGGCCGCTGGTGGCGACGTGTTGGCTGGCGCAAACGGCGGGCCATCGAGTTGCTGCACCGGGTGGGCATTAAAGACCATAAAGATGCGATGCGCAGCTTCCCTTACGAGCTGACCGACGGTGAGTGTCAGAAGGTGATGATCGCGATTGCGCTGGCCAACCAGCCGCGCCTGCTGATCGCCGACGAACCGACTAACGCCATGGAACCGACCACCCAGGCGCAGATTTTCCGTCTGCTCACAAGGCTGAATCAGAACAATAACACCACGATTTTGCTGATCAGCCACGACCTGCAAATGTTGAGCAAGTGGGCGGATAAAATCGATGTGATGTATTGCGGACAAACGGTCGAAACCGCGGTCAGTGAAGATCTGATCGCCACCCCGCATCACCCGTATACCCAGGCGTTAATCCGCGCGATCCCCGATTTTGGTAGCTCGATGCCGCATAAAAGCCGCCTCAACACCCTGCCGGGGGCGATCCCACTGCTGGAACAACTGCCGATCGGCTGCCGACTGGGGCCGCGCTGTCCGTATGCTCAACGCGAATGTATTGAAACCCCGCGCCTTGCCGGAGCCAAAAACCATATGTATGCCTGCCATTTCCCGCTGAACATGGAGAGAGAGTGACATGGTCGAAACCTTGCTGGAAGTGCGCAACCTGAGTAAGACCTTTCGCTATCGCACCGGCCTGTTCCATCGCCAGACCGTCGAAGCGGTTAAGCCAATGAGCTTTACCCTGCGAGAAAAGCAGACTCTGGCGATCATTGGCGAGAACGGCTCGGGAAAATCGACGCTGGCGAAAATGCTGGCCGGGATGATCGAGCCGTCGGACGGTGAAGTGCTGATTGACGACCATCTGCTGAAATTTGGCGATTACTCGTTTCGTAGCCAGCGGATCCGCATGATTTTTCAGGATCCGTCAACTTCACTAAATCCGCGCCAGCGCATCTCGCAGATCCTCGATTTTCCCCTGCGGTTGAACACCGACCTCGAGTTTGAGGCACGCCGCAAGCAGATCATCGAAACCCTGCGCATGGTCGGGCTGCTGCCCGATCACGTCAGCTATTATCCGCACATGCTGGCACCTGGCCAGAAGCAGCGTCTGGGCCTGGCCCGCGCGCTGATCCTGCGTCCTAAAGTCATTATTGCCGACGAAGCGCTGGCCTCGCTGGATATGTCGATGCGTTCACAGTTAATCAACCTGATGCTGGAGTTGCAGGAGAAACAGGGTATCTCCTATATCTATGTGACTCAGCACCTGGGGATGATGAAGCACATCAGCGATCAGGTGCTGGTGATGCATGAAGGCGCTGTCGTGGAGCGCGGCAGTACCGCCTCCGTGCTGGCCTCCCCGCTTCACGACCTGACAAAACGTTTAATCGCCGGGCATTTTGGCGAAGCCTTAACCGCCGATGCCTGGCGAAAAGACCGCTGACCCGCCCTGTATCAAGTGGTCGGATTAACACTGTACGCGGCTCATGCTATTATCGCCGCGTTTTAACGACGGTTGTCCATTCAGACGACAGCCGCCACAACAATGAATATAAGGATTAAGAGCTATGGGTTTTCTTTCCGGTAAGCGCATTCTGGTGACTGGCGTTGCCAGCAAACTGTCCATCGCATACGGCATCGCACAGGCTATGCATCGCGAAGGCGCTGAGCTGGCATTCACCTACCAGAACGAGAAGCTGAAAGGCCGCGTAGAAGAATTTGCCGCGCAGCTGGGTTCAAGCATTGTTCTGGAATGTGACGTTGCTCAAGACGAAAGCATCGACGGCATGTTTGCTGAGCTTGCAAAAACCTGGCCGAAATTTGACGGTTTCGTTCACTCCATCGGTTTCGCACCAGGCGATCAGCTGGATGGCGACTACGTGAATGCCGTGACCCGCGAAGGCTTCAAAATCGCCCACGACATCAGCTCCTACAGCTTCGTTGCGATGGCCAAAGCCTGCCGCGAGATGCTGAACCCAGGTTCAGCGCTGCTGACCCTGTCCTACCTAGGTGCTGAGCGCGCGATCCCGAACTACAACGTGATGGGTCTGGCGAAAGCCTCTCTGGAAGCTAACGTGCGCTACATGGCGAACGCGATGGGCCCGGAAGGCGTGCGCGTCAACGGTATCTCTGCCGGTCCAATCCGTACACTGGCAGCATCGGGCATTAAAGACTTCCGTAAGATGCTGGCACACTGCGAAGCGGTCACCCCAATCCGTCGCACCGTGACCATCGAAGACGTGGGTAACTCTGCGGCATTCCTGTGCTCAAACCTCTCTGCCGGTATCTCTGGCGAAGTGGTTCACGTTGATGGCGGTTTCAACATCGCTGCAATGAACGAGCTGGAAATCAAATAAGTTCGTTACCTTCCCGTGAAGACGGGAAGGTCTGCCCGGCAGCAAATGCCTGCCGGGCCTGCTCCTTCCGCCCTCTTCCCCCTTCGTTATTCCGTTCTGCTATTTGTTATCACCTAACAATATTTTTCTGCTTATCCGCCATACGCCAGGATATTGATCGCCATTTTGAGATCAAGGAACGCACATGGAACAACGCCGAATTTCTGGCAAAGGCCACTGGTATCACGAGACCCAGTCCAGCAGCCGCCCGACGGAAGTCCTGCCTTTGGTTCCCGAAGCCGCACAGGTTAACGACCGCTTTTTACTGAACGTGGTGTTACCCGCCTCGCTGTTGACGGCCTGCGAACGCTGGTTGAACCCGGCCAGGGCATTGTGTGACCTCTTTTTCCCGCGCAGCGTAGCGGTATGCCGCCTGCGTACCCTCAGCGCCTATGATCGGTTAAGCACCGCGCTGACCGTGGCTCAGGCGTGCGGAGTACAGCGCCTGTGTAATCACTACGCCGCGCTGCTCGCCCCGCTCCCCGGTCCCGACTCTTCCCGTGAAAGTAATCGCCGCCTCGCCCAGATAACCCAGTACGCCCGCCAGCTTGCCAGCTCCCCCGATGTCATCGACAACAAGGCGCAGCAGCAACTCGATGAAGTGGGCCTGACGGTGTACGACATTGTGACCCTCAATCAGATTATCGGCTTTATCGGTTTTCAGGCGCGCGTGGTGGCGGTGTTTCAGGCGCTACTCGGCCATCCTGTGCGTTGGCTTCCGGGTCATCACATCCCGCCGCACGCCCTGATAAACACGCATGACGGCGAGCTGGATGCGTGGGTTTCGGTGGTGCCGGAAGTCGAACTGCGTTACGCCAGCAGCCAGCAGCTTGAATCGCTGGCACGCTGGCAGGCTGAACCCCTGTTACGGGAACTGACGCCGGTACTGTGCCACGAGCCTGCACAACTTGACTTAGCGGGCGACATTCTGGTCAGTGGGCTTGACGCCCGCCCTCGTCTGGCCGCCGTTGATAGTGCACTGTCGCGCGCGGTCGAACAGCTCTCCCGCTCGCCGGATCAGTTCAGCGCGGCCCATTTTACTCCCCTGACGGATGCAGGTGTTCCGGTGGCGCAGGCGATCAGTCTGCTGACCTGGAGCGCGTTTTGCGGCTGGCTTAATCGCCTGAAAATCGCCATCCGCCGGGGCGAATAACCATACAAATCGCCTAAAGAGCGCTTGCTGTAGTAAGCAGAATCGCGTAAAACTGTCAGCCGCTCAATGGCCACCAAAATAGATCATTATGCTCCAGGATAACCCGCTGCTAGCGCAGCTTAAACAGCAACTGCATTCCCAAACGCCGCGTGCCGAAGGGGTCGTAAAAGCCACGGAAAAAGGCTTTGGCTTCCTTGAAGTCGATGCACAGAAAAGTTACTTCATTCCGCCTCCGCAGATGAAGAAAGTGATGCACGGCGATCGTGTCACCGCGGTTATTCATACTGAAAAGGATCGTGAGTCTGCCGAACCTGAAGTCTTGATTGAGCCGTTCCTGACCCGCTTTGTCGGTAAGATTCTGAAGAAAGATGACCGTCTTTCCATCATTCCGGACCATCCGCTGCTAAGAGACGCGATTCCCTGCCGCGCCGAACGTGGCGTTGAGCACGATTTTAAAGAGGGTGACTGGGCCGTGGCTGAAATGCGCCGCCATCCTCTGAAAGGCGACCGTGGATTTTATGCTGAGCTCACCCAATTTATTACCTTCGGCGACGATCACTTCGTGCCGTGGTGGGTGACACTGGCACGCCATAATCTGGAAAAAGAAGCGCCAGAAGGCGCGGCAACAGAGATGCGCGACGAAGGTCTTGAGCGCCGCGATCTGACCGCCCTGAACTTTGTCACCATCGACAGCGCCAGCACCGAAGATATGGACGATGCGCTGTATGTGGAAGAGGCGGCCGACGGCAAACTGCTGTTAACTGTGGCAATCGCCGATCCTACCGCATGGATTGCTGAAGGCACCAACCTGGACGATTCGGCCAAAATCCGCGCCTTCACCAACTATCTGCCGGGCTTTAACATCCCGATGCTGCCACGTGAGCTTTCCGATAACCTGTGTTCGCTGCGCGCCAATGAAGTGCGTCCGGTGTTGGCGTGCCGGATGACGGTTGCTGCCGACGGGACTATCGAAGAGAACATTGAGTTCTTCGCTGCCTTAATCGAATCCAAAGCGAAACTGGTCTACGACGAGGTTTCTGACTGGCTGGAAAACAGCGGCAACTGGAGTCCTGAAAACGACGCCATTGCCGACCAAATCCGCCTGCTCCAGCGCATCTGCCTGAGCCGCAGCGAGTGGCGTAAAACCCACGCACTGGTGTTCAAAGATCGCCCTGACTACCGTTTTATCCTCGGTGAAAAAGGCGAAGTGTTGGAAATCGTTGCCGAGCCGCGTCGCATTGCTAACCGTATTGTTGAAGAGTCGATGATTGCGGCTAACATCTGTGCCGCTCGCGTGCTGCGCGACAGACTTGGGTTTGGTATTTACAACGTGCATACCGGTTTTGACCCGGCGAACAGCGAAGCGCTGGCTGCCCTGCTGAAAACCCACGATGTGCATGTTGACCCGCAGGAAGTGCTGACCCTCGACGGTTTCTGCAAGCTGCGTCGCGAGCTGGATGCCCAGCCTTCTGGTTTCCTCGACAGCCGCATTCGTCGTTTCCAGTCCTTTGCTGAAATCAGCACTGAGCCAGGTCCGCACTTCGGCCTGGGGCTTGAAGCGTACGCCACCTGGACCTCTCCGATCCGTAAGTATGGCGATATGGTCAACCATCGTCTGCTGAAAGCGATTGTTAAAGGTGAATCCATTGCGCGCCCTGGTGACGATACCACCGTGCAGATGGCGGAGCGTCGTCGCCTTAACCGCATGGCAGAACGTGATGTCGGTGACTGGCTGTATGCCCGCTACCTGAAAGATAAAGCCGGGACCGAAACGCGTTTTGCGGCCGAAATCATCGATGTCAGCCGCGGCGGGATGCGCGTACGACTGGTCGATAACGGCGCAGTGGCGTTTATTCCGGCACCGTTCCTGCACGCCGTGCGCGACGAAATGGTGTGCAGTCAGGAAAACGGTACTGTCCAGATCAAAGGTGAACAGGTTTATAAAGTGACCGAGGTGATCGACGTGACGATTGCGGAAGTCCGCATGGAAACCCGTAGCGTGATTGCCCGCCCTGCCCTCTGACAGATAGCGCATAAAATGTCGGTTTCTTTCGTCCAGAAAGAGCCGACATTTTTTTATCCCGCGTTAAACCTCGCATTCATCACTTTTCCTTAATCTTTTCTCCCCGAAATCGTGAAAAGCGATCACAATTATTATCGGTAGCGTGATGAGCGTTTAATCAGTTACCGGAATATTCATTCGTCTGTATCCTTTTTTGTCATTCTCGTTCTAATATAAGATTACTGGAAAAAACAATAACTTTACGTCGGAACTCGCGCGGCCCCTTTGCGGATCACCCGACTGGAAATGCACACATTGCGTGCAATTAAGCGTGCCCGGGAGATAGCATGATTGACGATCTGGAGCAAAATTTGCTGTTTCGTTACATGGGCACCAATAGCCCCTGGTGGCGACTGACAGCGGACAGCAATGCGCTCCATCTGGCGGCCAGCGAAAACGCCGATACCACTCAGGTCATTGCGCTTGATGATGACCAGGCCGGCAACATCCGCCAGATGACGGTGATCACCTCCAGTATTACCATGACCCTTTCCCTGTACGGTACCGACGTTCCCGTGCATCTCATTGGCCGCAAAATCAGCAAGAAAGAGTGGGCAGGTACTGCCTCCGCCTGGAATGACACCCCCTCCGTGGCGCGCGATTTAGCGCAGGGCCTCTCCTTCGCCGAGCAGGTGGTTTCTGAAGCCAACTCGGTGATTGTGATCCTCGACAGGCTCGGCAACATTCAGCGTTTCAATCGCCTCAGCGAAGAATATACCGGCATGAAGGAGCAGGAGGTTATCGGCCAGAATGTCTTCCGCCTGTTTATGAGCCGTGGCGAAGCGGCAGCCTCCCGCCGCAATATCAGCGGTTTTTTCCGCGACGGCAGCTCCTATGAAGTGGAGCGCTGGATCAAAACCCGCAAAGGCCAGCGCCTGTTCCTTTTTCGTAACAAATTTGTGCACAGCGGCAGCGGCAAAAATGAAATATTTCTTATCTGTTCCGGCACGGATATTACGGAAGAACGCCGGGCGCAGGAGCGCCTTCGCGTGCTCGCCAATACCGATACCATCACCGGCCTGCCTAACCGCAACGCAATCCACGACCTGATCAGCGACGCAATAGACAATCGCGGTGATACTCAGGTTGGCGTGGTTTATCTCGATCTCGATAACTTCAAAAAGGTGAACGACGCCTACGGGCATATGTTTGGCGACCAGCTGTTGCAGGCCGTTGCGCTGGCGATCCTCAGCTGCCTCGAGGATGGGCAGATACTTGCCCGTCTGGGCGGTGATGAATTTATTGTGCTGGCAACCGACACCGCGCAAGGCACGCTGGAAGCGATGGCTTCGCGGATCCTGACCCGGCTGCGTCAGCCGTTTCGCATTGGCTTAATCGAAATTTATACCGGCTGTTCGCTGGGGATCTCACTGGCTCCGCAGCACGGCGTGGATCGTGAAAGCGTAATCCGTAATGCTGATACCGCGATGTACACTGCCAAAGAGAACGGGCGCGGCAAGTTCTGCGTCTTCTCGCCGGAAATGAATCAACGTGTCTTCGAATACCTGTGGCTGGATACGAACCTGCGTAAAGCGCTGGATAACGACCAACTGGTGCTTCATTACCAGCCGAAGGTCACCTGGCGCGGCGAGGTCCGCAGCCTGGAGGCACTGGTGCGCTGGCAGTCACCTGAACGTGGACTTATCCCGCCGCTGGAGTTTATCTCTTACGCCGAAGAGTCCGGGCTTATCGTCCCGCTGGGGCGCTGGGTGATGCTGGATGTGGTGCGTCAGGTAGCGAAGTGGCGCGATAAAGGCATCAATTTACGCGTGGCGGTTAACGTCTCTGCCCGTCAGCTGGCGGATCAGACCATCTTTAGCGATTTGAAACAGGCACTGAAGGATCTGAATTTTGAATATTGTCCGATCGACGTCGAACTGACCGAAAGCTGCCTGATTGAAAACGAAGAGCAGGCGCTGTCGGTTATTCAGCAATTCAGCAAGCTGGGGGCACAAATCCACCTCGACGACTTTGGTACCGGCTACTCCTCGCTCTCACAGTTGGCCCGTTTCCCTATCGATGCCATCAAGCTGGATCAGGCTTTTGTGCGCGATATTCATAAGCAGTCTGTTTCGCAGTCGCTGGTGCGCGCTATTGTTGCCGTTGCGCAGGCGCTGAATTTGCAGGTGATTGCCGAAGGGGTAGAGAGTGCGAAAGAAGACGCCTTTCTGACGAAGAACGGCGTCAATGAGCGACAAGGTTTTTTATTTGCTAAACCGATGCCCGTTGTCGCATTCGAGCGCTGGTTTAAACGCTACCAGGCGCGCAATGCGCGTTAACTGGCTTTACGCAGACCAGATGCCGTGTGGCGATCCTGTAACGTCACCAGGCGCTGCATATAGGCGACATCCTTCGGTTCCAGGCAGAATGCCGCATCCACCCAGTCTTCGGTGATGTCCATTAGCTCGCTGCGCGGCAACTGCAATACCCGCTGCCGGGCGCGCAGCATGGCTCTGACACCGTTCATTTTCGGTTGTAACGTGTCGATAAAAGTCCGCGTTGCCACATAGCCTTGTCCCGGCTCGAACAGCACGTCTACCAGCCCGTATTGCTCATGCCATTCCGCCGTATGCGACTCCCCTTTATAGATCAGCTCTTCCGCCAGCTTCATGCCTGAACGGCGGGCGACCAGCGAGTAGCCCCCCATTCCCGGAAAAAGGTTGAAGGCAATTTCCGGGAATCCTAAGCGTGCATCGCGTTGGGCAAGGATAAAATGGTGCGCCAACGCCGCTTCGAACCCGCCACCGAGCGCGCTGCCCTCGACCATCGATAGCGAAATCGCGCCGGTATCAAAGCCGCGTGAGGCGGCATGAACACAGTCCACGCAGGCGCGAGCATACGCGCGCAGCGCTTCGCGACGACCGTTCTGAATACACTCAACGAAAAAGCGCAAATCACCACCGGCGTTATACATCTCCGGCACCAGCGATCCCGTAACCCAAAAATCGACAGCAAACCCGGACTGTCGCACCAGCCACGACATATTCATGATTTCCTCGATCAACGCGTGGTTGAAGCATGGACGTGGCTGGGCACGCAGCATCATCCACACGGTGTGTCTTTCCTCCTCGTAATAGCCAGCAAGTTGGGTGAATCGTGCAGAATCGGTAAAGAGTTTACAGGTAGCCTGATTGATAATTGTCATAGTCCAATTCCTCATAGAAAAAAGCGCCTTGCGCGCAGAATTAGACTAATCCACTACTAAAGCATGCTGTATAAATATGCATTAAAATATCACTTTCGTTAATGGACTTTGCTTAGCACACTTTTTCCCTTCTCTTTTGCCTTCGTTTTCTGCATCATTAAAATTATTACCTTTACGTTTTAGGGACGAGATTATGTCTGATATCGATGCACTGAAAGTGGCACAACGTATTGATACCGTGCTGGATATTCTGGTGGCAGGTGATGTGAATTCTGCGGTGCGTAATCTTGAGATATTAAAGTCAGAATTACTGTCTCAGGCTGGCGCAGAGAAAATACCTGATACCGTACAGTCTAAGGCCCCGTGGGAAGTATAAACGTCTACCCGACTCTTCTTTATGTCAGTTTTCAACTAACGGTGCTGCCGTTTTAATATGGATGCTATGAACTCCCGACAACAAATTATTCTACAGATGGTGATCGACACAGGGCGAGTGAGTGTCGTTGAGTTGGCAAAAGCAACCGGCGTGTCGGAAGTCACCATCCGCCAGGATCTCAATCTTCTGGAAAAAATGAGTTTCCTTCGCCGTGCGCACGGCTACGCTGAACCGCTGGACAGTGAAGACGTCGAAACGCGAATGATGAATAACTACGCCCTGAAGCGCGAGCTGGCAGAGTTTGCCGCGTCGCTGGTCAACAATGGCGAAACGGTCTTCATCGAGAACGGCAGTAGCAATGCCTTGCTCGCCCGCACGCTGGCAGAGCAGAAAGACGTTACCATTGTTACCGTGAGCAGCTACATCGCCCATCTGCTGAAAGAAACCCGCAGCGAAGTCATTTTGCTGGGCGGCATCTATCAGAAGAAAAGTGAAAGCATGGTTGGCCCGCTGACGCGCCAGTATGTGCAGCAGGTCCATTTCAGCAAGGCATTTATCGGCATCGACGGCTGGCAGCCCGAGACCGGCTTTACCGGCCGGGATATGATGCGTTCAGACGTGGTCAATGCGGTGCTGGAGAAAGGCTGTGAAGCGATCGTTCTGACCGACAGCTCCAAGTTTGGTGCGGTTCACCCTTACACGATGGGTCCTGTATCGCGCTTTAGCCGGGTGATCACCGACGAAGGACTGAAACAGGCGCACTGCGAGAGACTGCAACACGACGGCCTGATCGTCGATATCGTCAGCAAACCTGCCTGACCCCGCCTCTACGCCCGCACCGTCGGGCGAAATCCCCCCTTATTGTCTGAGACTATTCTGAGCAATCCTTTAAGACTATTTACCTGTTGGATCAGTGATAAAGACGTAAAATTAATGTTAGCGATATAACAGGAAGTGACTATCACCTGCGTGATCTTGTTAACACCTGCGCGAACAGGTTTCATAGGAAACGGCGCTTAAGTATCTATTTAGATTATACTTAAAGTGAAATTTTCCCGTGATTCAATATTTCAGGAGAATGAATTATGTCTTTTACTTTAAATAGCAAAAAAATTGCCGCTGCGTTGCTGGCGACCACATTGGTAATGTCTCTGAGCGCATGTTCTAGCTGGGATAAACGTAGCCGCAACACCGCGATTGGCGCAGGTGCGGGTGCTGTTGGTGGTGCAGTCTTAACTGACGGTAGTGCGCTGGGTACCTTGGGTGGTGCCGCAGTTGGTGGGATTATCGGTCATCAGGTAGGCAAATAAATACGACACTGATAGCCACTGCAGTATTTTGAGGCCCCTTAATTTCTGACCTCAACGACGCACAAGAACGTTAAGCCACGGTTCAGACCGTGGCTTATTTATTTCAGCCGCCCGCTAACTTCACTTTCATCCCTTTCGCTTCCAGCAGGGATTTGATCAGGTCGCGTTTATCGCCCTGAATCTCAATGATGCCGTCCTTAACCGACCCGCCGCAGCCGCACTTCTTCTTCAGCTCAGCTGCAATCAGCACCAGCGTGGCGTCGTCGGCATCAATGCCCGTCACCAGACAAACACCCTTCCCTTTGCGCCCGCTTGTCTGGCGCTGAATGCGCACAATACCGTCGCCCTTTGGACGCTCTGCGGTCTCTTTTGGTTCATCGATCCGTCCGGTATCGGTCGAGTAGACCAGGCGGCTATTATTGTCGCGCATTACGCCCCCTTAAGTGATGCGTTGATGGCTTTCAGGGTGTTCGCCGGATCGGCAGACTGGGTCACCGGGCGTCCAATAACCATATAGTCCACGCCGGCCGCAAGCGCCTGCTCAGGGGTCATAATACGGCGCTGATCGCCTGCTTCACTGCCCTGCGGGCGGATACCCGGCGTCACCAGCTTGAAGTCCTGGCCGATGGCGCTTTTAAAACGAACGGCTTCCTGGGCAGAACACACCACCCCGTCGAGGCCGCAGCTGTGGGTCAATCGCGCCAGCCGTTCAGCATGTTCGGCAGGTGACAGTGTCACACCCAAATCCAATAAGTCACTGGCTTCCATGCTGGTGAGCACGGTGACAGCAATCAACAAAGGGGCATCTTTACCAAAAGGCACTAAGGCTTCACGCGCGGCGGTCATCATGCGTGCCCCACCCGACGCATGGACGTTAACCATCCAAACACCCAGCTCGGCCGCTGCGGCGACTGCATGGGCGGTGGTATTAGGAATATCGTGGAATTTCAGGTCGAGAAACACGTCAAAACCGCGCTGCTGCATATCGCGGACGATTTGCGGCCCAAACAAGGTGAACATCTCTTTACCGATTTTCAGGCGACAGTCGCGCGGATCGATACGATCGACGAACGCCAGGGCGTTATCGCGATTGTTGTAATCCAGGGCAACAACAACAGGAGATTCAGTAACTACGCGGGAAGATGATGTTGCTACAGACGTCATGACCGGACCTTCTCGTCGATGAGCGCCGCGTCGGCGCGGGAGTGATAAACGGCGTGCATTCTACCTGCGGATCAGCAAAATTAACAGGTCCGATTTTTATTCCTGCCAGGCGAGAAACCGCACCGTACCATCATGACGAACAAACCATAAGTATGTTGTAACTAAAATGGGAATTTTTTTAAATTACTGTCCATCGAGGCCGCGAATCGGCTTGATGGTGGACCACGCCCGGCAGGACGGACAGTGCCAGTACAGGGTATACGCGGTGAAGCCACACTTCTGGCAGCGATAGCGCGGCTTACTGCGCACTTGCTCACCCACCATGTCGCGCAACACCATCAGGCTCTCTTTGGCGCGCCCTTCTTCGGCATCGTGCAGGTGATAATCCATCAGCTTATGGAAGACACGCATGGTTGGATGACGCTGCAGCTGGCGGGTAATATAGACCTGTGCGGTGTCGCTGCCTTCGTGTTCCTGAACGACGTCGGCCAGCATCAGCTCCGCCATCGCGCCGGTGTTCTGCTCCACGCAACGGCGCAGGAAAGCGACCCACTCATCGGGTTTGCCCAACTGCTGATAGCAGGTTTGCAGCATTTCCAGCGTTTCGCTGACCAGCTCTTTATCCTGGTCAATCACCCGGAGCAGGCTTTCCACCGCTTTTTGATACTCGCCGTTGGCCATGAAGACGCGCCCCATCATGATGGAGATACGCGCGCTGCTGCGATCGGCGGCGGCGCCCTTCTTCAACAGGGCCATGGCTTTATCCATATCGTCGTTGCCCATCTGCTGGAGCGCCAGCTCACAGTAGAAATGGGCAATTTCGCCACGCTGCTTGTCTTTACCCAGCTTCACCAGCCGCTCGGCAACGTCGATGGCTTTCTGCCAGTCGCTGGTCGCCTGATAAATTTGCAGGAGCTGTTGCAGGGCGCTAACGCGAAAATCGGTTTCATCCACCAACTGGTTAAACATGTCTTCGGCGCGATCGTACAGCCCTGCGGCCATATAGTCGCGGCCGAGCTGCTGCACAGCCAAAAGGCGCTGTTCATAGGTTAATGACGCGCTTTCCATTAAGGTCTGATGAATACGGATAGCGCGATCAACTTCACCGCGCGAACGGAACAGGTTGCCGAGGGTAAGATGGGCCTCAACGGTTCCGGTATCCTCTTTTAGCATCTCGAGGAACAGGTCTACCGCTTTATCCTGTTGGTTGCTCAGGAGGAAGTTCACCCCGGTAACGTAGTCACGCGAGAGACGGTTCGCTTCATCCTGTTTTGTTTGTTGCGCACTTCTGCGACCCATATACCAGCCATAGGCTGCGGCGACAGGCAAAAGCAGAAACAACAACTCCAGCATCTTCGATTATTCCTTCGTTACCGGCACACTTGAACTTACCGGAACGTCGGTCGTGGGCGCAATTTGATATTCAAGACGTTTGATTTTACGTTCGGCGCGGGCAAGTGATACCCGGACTTTAAGCCAGAACAGGCCGCAAATTAGCCAGCCGATAACAAACCCCGCGGCGAATAATACCGCCAACAGGCTGGAAATGCGGTACTCGCCCTGTGCCAGCAGGTAATTAAACGTAACCTGTTGATCGTTTTGCGCACCTAATGTGACTGAAATGACAAAAATCGCCAACACCAGTAAGAAAATGAGTAGATATTTCACATTACTTCCCTTTATGTGGTTTGAGCGAATAAAGAGTGTTCAACATAGCGTAACCAGCCCTATAAATTACCATTTTCAAGGCGGCCGCGATACGGAAAAAGCGTCGCGCCCGCCTTAGATCTACGGCTTAATATGATAATTTCAACCTCGGTCAGCTTTCTTCCTCGCGGTTGGCTATTTCCCGGTTCTCTTCTGCAGGCGGCGTCAGCGGCCCACAGACGCGTTGAGCAAGCCAGGTCGCGAGCGTCACCAGCAGCCAGGCTATCAGAGTGGCGACAATCAAATCCCGCGGCCAGTGCATCCCCAGCAGTAAACGACTCCCCATCACCCCTGTCGCCCATACCAGCAGCACGGCGATAGTCAGGGTGCGTCGGCGTGGCCAAAGCAGCCCGACGCCCAGCAGCGCCCAGCTTGCGGCAAACATGGTGTGCCCGGACGGGAAGGCAAATCCGGTCTCTTTCTGCCAGTGCTTACGTAAAAAAGGCGGAACATTCTGTTGTTCAATAAGCTGTTCTTTCACCAACTCACCGCGCGCCTTACGCTTTAAATTGTAGAAGTCGGTGACCGGAACATGGTGCGTTTTTTCCAGCCAGACGACAAAAGGTCGCGGCTCCTGAACGCGATCCTTGACCCAGGACTTAACGCCCTGGCCAATCAGGATCGCCGCGCCGAGAATGGCGAACAGCATGATGGCGGCGCGCAGGCGAAAGCGCAGGCACCACAAAAACCAGCCGCACAGTAACGTGTGCGTGATGATCCCCCAGGGCTGGGTGACCGTTTCGGTTATCCAGAACAGCGCTTTTAGCCATCCACTGTTAGCTCCTGGCTGCCACTGCCAGCCCGAGATCCAGACGGCTGCGGGCATGATGAGCAAGATCCCCGCACCAACCGCCGTGCGGCGGGCAATATTAAGCATGTCGTCTCCTTTTTCGATAAGCCTCACAATCATAACCGAAAATTAACATCAGGGTAAAAATGTCGGATTGTGCGTTTAACGTTCGTATAGGTGGGCGTAACTAGGTGAACCCGCGCGGCTTGTGGCAAAATAAGAGGATACCGACAGCCAAACAGGCGAAAGACACCCCGCGTGTCAGCATTTTCTGGAGAATCACATGCAGCTTAAACGTGTGGCAGAAGCCAATCTGCCAACCCCATGGGGCGATTTCCTGATGGTGGGTTTTGAAGAACTGGCAACCGGGCAGGACCATGTGGCGTTAGTGTTCGGCGATACGTCCGGGCAGATGCCGGTTCTGGCTCGCGTTCACTCTGAGTGCCTGACGGGTGATGCGCTGTTTAGCCTGCGCTGTGATTGCGGTTTTCAACTGGAAGCAGCCCTCTCGCACATCGCTGAAGAGGGTCGCGGCATCCTGCTGTATCACCGCCAGGAAGGTCGTAATATCGGCTTGCTGAATAAGATCCGTGCCTATGCTCTGCAGGATCAAGGGTATGACACCGTCGAAGCTAACCATCAGTTAGGCTTTGCTGCCGATGAGCGTGATTTCACCCTGTGTGCGGATATGTTCAAGCTGCTGGGTGTGAATGAAGTGCGTCTGCTGACCAATAACCCACGCAAGGTCGAGATCCTGACCGAGGCGGGCATTAACATCGTTGAGCGCGTACCGCTGATCGTGGGCCGTAATCCGAAAAACGCGCACTACCTGGATACCAAAGCAGCGAAGCTCGGGCATCTGCTGAGCGAGTAAACGCGTTAGGCCCGGCGACGACAGGCTCGCCGGGCAGTTTTACCCGCATTAATTCAGCATATTACGAATCACGTAGTGCAGTATGCCGTCGTTCTGGTAGTACGTTAGCTCTGTAGCCGTGTCGATGCGGCAGCGACAGTCCAGCATCTCGATTTGCCCATCCGCGCGCGTCAGTTTGACCGGTACGGTGGCACCCGGCGTCAGGTTCTGCAGATCCGCCACATCAATACGTTCCTCCCCCGACAGCCCCAGCGTTTTACGCGATGCCCCCAGCGGAAACTCAAGCGGCAAAATCCCCATTCCGATCAGATTTGACCGGTGGATACGCTCAAAGGATTCGGCGATCACCACCCTTACCCCCAGCAACCTGGGTCCTTTGGCCGCCCAGTCGCGACTGGAGCCTGAGCCATACTCTTTCCCGGCAATAACCGCCAGCGGCACACCCGCCTGCTGATATTTCATGGCGGCGTCATAGATCGAGACCACCTCGGTACCCGGTAGATAGCGGGTCATCCCGCCCTCGATGCCGGGGACCATCTCATTGCGGATACGGATGTTGGCGAAAGTGCCGCGCATCATCACCTCGTGGTTACCACGCCGCGAACCGTAGGAGTTAAAATCGCGGCGCTCCACGCCACGCCCTTGCAGATAGCGCCCTGCCGGACTGTCCGCTTTGATGCTCCCCGCCGGGGAGATATGGTCGGTAGTGACCGAGTCGCCGAGGATGGCCAGCACCCGCGCGCCGTGAATGTCTTCCAGCGGTTTAGGCTGCGCCTGCATCTCGTCGAAGAACGGCGACAGGCGAATATAGGTGGAATCATCCTGCCAGCTGTAAGTGTCTGAGCGCGCAACGTCGATAGATTTCCACTCCGGTGTACCTTCAAACACTTCGGCATACTCTTTGCGGAACATGTCGGTGGAAACCTTCTCAACCGCACGGGCGATCTCCTGCGCCGACGGCCAGATATCTTTCAGATAAACCGGATCGCCTTTGCGGTCCTGTCCCAGCGGGTCGGTCGCCAGATTGATGTTCATGTTCCCGGCCAGCGCATAGGCCACCACCAGCGGCGGTGAGGCCAGCCAGTTGGTTTTGACCAGCGGATGAATACGCCCTTCAAAGTTACGGTTGCCCGACAACACCGCCCCGACCGTTAAATCGCCCTGCTTGATGGCGGTTTCGATCGGGTCGGGAAGTGGCCCTGAGTTGCCGATACAGGTGGTACAGCCGTAACCCACGAGGTTAAAGCCCAGCTCATCCAGATACGGCGTGAGCCTGGCCTGCGCCAGATAGTCCGACACCACTTTCGATCCCGGTGCCAGCGAGGCTTTTACCCACGGCTGGCGTTTTAATCCAAGGGTGACGGCTTTTTTCGCCAGCAGCCCCGCCGCCATCAACACGCTCGGGTTGGAGGTATTGGTGCAGGAGGTGATCGCCGCGATCACCACGGCGCCGTCCGGCAGTTGATACGAGTGCCCGTTCATCACGTAATCAATCGGTCGCCGATCTTTCTGCGCGCTGTTGACCTCCAGCTCATTGCTGGCAGCAAACGCCTTCGGCACATCACCTAACGCCACACGATCCTGGGGACGTTTAGGCCCGGCAAGACTGGCTTCCACGATGCCCATATCCAGCTCGAGGGTACTGGTAAAGACTGGTTCATCCCCGGTATTTCGCCACATCCCCTGTGCTTTAGCATACGCTTCTACCAGCGCAACCTGTTCGCTGCTGCGCCCGCTGAGACGCATATAATCCAGCGTTACGCCGTCAATCGGGAAAAAGCCGCAGGTCGCGCCATACTCGGGCGCCATATTGGCGATGGTGGCCCGGTCAGCCAGCGGCAGGGAGTCGAGCCCGTCGCCGTAGAATTCAACAAATTTACCCACCACGCCGTGCTTACGCAGCATCTGGGTGACGGTTAAGACCAGATCCGTGGCAGTAATGCCTTCGTTCAGTTTGCCCGTCAGTTTAAATCCGACCACATCGGGGATCAGCATCGATACCGGCTGACCCAACATCGCGGCCTCTGCCTCAATCCCACCGACACCCCAACCCAACACGCCAAGCCCGTTGATCATGGTAGTGTGCGAGTCGGTACCCACCAACGTGTCCGGGTAGGCAACCCACTCTTTACCCTGTAGCTCGCTCCACACCGCTTTGCCAAGGTATTCCAGATTAACCTGGTGACAAATGCCGGTGCCGGGCGGCACAACGCTGAAACGGCTGAACGCCTGCTGGCCCCACTTCAGAAACACGTAGCGCTCGTGGTTACGCTCCATCTCCAGGCGCACGTTTTCTTCAAACGCGTCCTCATCACCAAAGTGGTCTACGGTCACCGAATGGTCAATAACGAGATCGACGGGGGAAAGTGGATTCACTTTGGCGGTATCGCCGCCGAGGCGTTTGACGGCTTCACGCATCGCCGCCAGATCCACCACGGCCGGGACGCCGGTGAAATCCTGCATCAGCACCCTGGCCGGACGATAGGCGATTTCGCGGTCGGCATGGGCATTCTGCAGCCACCCCGCCAGCGCGTGGATATCCTCCGCCGTCACCGAGTCGCCATCCTGCCAGCGCAGGAGATTTTCCAGTAGCACTTTAAGTGATTTGGGGAGACGCGTGATGTCCCCAAGCTCCCTGGCGGCCAGCGGCAAGCTGTAGTAGTGGTAGGTTTTGTTCTCAGCCTGCAATGTGTCCTTACTGGCTTCGCGTAAGGTTAACGACATAAGCTCCTCCTTAATTACCGGGATTGCGATACCCCGACGTTTACCGGGGTCGTAATTAAAGATAACACATCATAGCTGTAACGATTTGATAACAACCCGAATTGATAAATGCGCAGGAGAAAAGCGGGACGTGAAAACAAAAAAACCCCGCGGTTGCGAGGTTTTTATCATTCAGTGGAGCGCGAGCCAGATGAGCTGACACCAGAAGAGGAGCGACAGCGAAAAAGCCCCTACCCATGACCAGTATTTAGCACCACAGATATTATTCAGCATTGCACTACCCATCATCTGTTTATTCGTTGTGGCTGAGTTTGACTCAGGTCGGTACTGCTGATGTGTATTTATTAAAGAGTACATAAGCGCAGTGGATTATTATCATTACCGCACTGCGTAATAAAAATTATTGTTTTTTAGGTTCGTCTTCTGCGAACGCATCAATAAACGCTTGCTGTTGGGGTGTCAGTTTCCAGGAGGCCGGGACCTTGTCCGCAGCTTCTTTCCGGGCTTTACGGGGCGCATCTGTCTTCTGACCCTTCGGTTTGACTGCTTCAGTACGCCCCTGAACCGCCATACTTAACCCCAATATTTCCAGACCAGCAGTGCCACCACCACCCAGAACAGGGTGGAACCGAGAAATACCGCCAGCCAGGCTTTACGCTTCAGCGCTGGGTCCCTTTGCGGTTCTTGACTTCCTGACGGCATTGCAAACCTCATACAATCGACATCGCTTATCATTTGGATACCAAACAATTGGTATAACTAATCATGGTTGAGATAAATCCTAAAGAAACTTTAGTCTAAAATCCAGCGAATTTTCGAATCGTCTGAGGGGAAATAGTTAATCTTATGAGCGGAAATAAATAATTGAATCGAGGAATTTGCGTAACGGTAAATTGTTTTCTATTTTTGTCGCCGGTTCACGACAGTTTTAACGATCGGTGCCGTAACAAGTAATATATTCTGATTTAACAATACAGATGAAGGGGTTTATTTCTAATCGAAGAGGAAATAACGGTATCTTCTCCAGGGGAAAAGATACCGGAGGTGATTATTTTTCCGGAAGCTTTATATCTTTAAACATCTCTTCAATATCTTCGTTTGACCGCAATGCCACGGCCGTATCGACGACATCACGAGTGAGATGTGGGGCAAATCGCTGAATAAAATCATACATGTAGCTGCGCAGGAAGGTGCTGCGACGGAAGCCAATTTTGGTGGTGCTGTGGCTGAATACGCCCTGCGTATCCAGACGTACTAAGTCCGGGTCGGCAATCGGATCCACCGCCATGCTGGCAATCACCCCTACCCCCAGGCCAAGGCGTACGTAGGTTTTAATGACATCTGCATCGGTGGCGGTAAAGACGATGCGTGGCGTCAGCCCTGCACGATTAAAGGCAGTGTCCAGCTCCGAGCGACCGGTAAAGCCGAAGGTATAGGTGACCAACGGATACTGGGCCAGCTCTTCAATCGAGACAGAGGTTTTAGCGGCCAGCGGATGTTCCGGGGTGACCACAATCGAGCGGTTCCAGTGGTAGCATGGCAGCATCACCAGATCGTCGTACAGGTGCAGTGCTTCGGTGGCGATAGCGAAATCGGCATTGCCTTTGGAGACCGCTTCGGCGATTTGCGTTGGCGAACCCTGATGCATATGCAGCGACACGCGAGGATAGCGCTCGATGAAGCCTTTGATCACGCCCGGCAAGGCATAGCGCGCCTGCGTATGGGTGGTGGCGATATACAACGAGCCTTTGTCGGGCCAGGTATGTTCCCCTGCCACAGATTTAATGGCTTCGACTTTCGACAGCACCTCGCGGGCGATGCGGATAATCTCCTGCCCCGCAGGCGTCACCTGAGTGAGATGTTTGCCGCTGCGGGCGAAAATCTGGATCCCAAGTTCATCTTCAAGCATACGAACCTGCTTACTGATACCGGGCTGTGACGTGTAGAGACCTTCTGCGGTCGAGGAGACATTGAGGTTATGGTTGACCACCTCAACGATATAGCGGAGCTGCTGTAGTTTCATGCCAGACCATCCGATTTAGCGCACACGGGCAATCGCTTAAGACGATTTAATAATAAGAAGAGGGTTAACTATAACCACTATATCAGTTATATCTTTGCTGTATAGCCCGTAACAAAAAATAATAACAGCCATAAAAAAAGGGCCGGAGTTCGGCCCTTTACAGGTAACTTACGCTAAGTAAGGCTTATTTTTTGCCTTCAACCCATTTACCGTCGATGTAGAACGCCGACCATCCGGTCGCTTTCCCGTCTTTTTCAGCTGCAACGTACTGCTGCTTAGTTTTACGGCTAAATCGCACCACAGTCTTATTACCCTCTGGATCCTGCTGAGGCGCATCGGCCAGATAACGCAGTTTTTCTGCCAGACGATCGCGGAAACGGTACAGTTCTTCCACCAGCGGCGCGCGGGTTTCGCGCGATTTGGGGAAGGTGTTCGCGGCCAGGAAGACGCCCGCTGCGCCGTCACGCAGTACGAAGTACGCATCGGACTTCTCGCACGGCAGTTCTGGCAATGGCACCGGATCTTCCTTCGGTGGCGCGACTTCGCCGTTACGCAGGATCTTACGCGTGTTCTTACACTCTTCGTTGGTACAGGCCATGTATTTACCAAAACGCCCCATTTTCAGGTGCATTTCAGAACCACATTTTTCACACTCAACAATCGGGCCGTCATAACCCTTGATGCGGAACTCGCCCTCTTCAATCTCGTAGCCGTCGCAGGTCGGGTTATTACCACAGACATGCAGCTTGCGTTTAGGATCGATCAGGTAGCTGTCCATGGCGGTTCCGCACTTGTTACAGCGGCGTTTGGCGCGCAATGCGTTGGTTTCCGCATCGTCACCTTCCAGCACGTTCAGCACTTCGTTTTCCGGCACCAGGTTGATGGTGGTCTTGCAGCGCTCTTTCGGCGACAGTGCATAGCCTGAACAACCCAGGAAGACGCCTGTCGTCGCGGTACGGATCCCCATCTGGCGGCTACAGGTCGGACAGTCGATGCTGGTCAGCACCATCTGGTTCGGCAGCATGCCGCCCTCTTCAGGGTCTTTTTCGGCTTTTTCCAGCTGGCTGGTGAAGTCGCCGAAGAAGCTGTCGAGCACCTTCTTCCACTCGGCTTCGTGGTTGGCCACCTGGTCGAGGCTGTTTTCCATCTGCGCGGTAAAGTCGTAGTTCATCAGCTCGCGGAAGTTAGCTTCCAGGCGATCGGTGACGATCTCACCCATCTTTTCGGCGTAGAAGCGACGGTTCTCTGTCCGCACATAGCCGCGATCCTGAATGGTCGAAATGATCGACGCATAGGTGGACGGACGGCCAATACCGCGTTTTTCCAGCTCTTTAACCAGAGATGCTTCACTGAAGCGGGCTGGCGGTTTGGTGAAGTGCTGCGCAGGCAACAATTCAACCAGCGTCAGTTCATCACCGGCGTTCACCGCAGGCAGAGTTTTGTCTTCATCGCCCTTACGCAGCGCAGGCATCACTTTGGTCCAGCCATCAAAGCGCAGGATACGTCCGCGCGCTTTAAGACGGAACTCACCGGCACCCACGGTCAGCGTGGTGGAGTCGTACTGCGCAGGCGTCATCTGACAGGCAACGAACTGGCGCCAGATCAGCTGATACAGCTTCTGCGCGTCTGCTTCCATATCTTTCAGCGATTCAGCCAGCACCGAGACATCAGAAGGACGAATCGCTTCGTGCGCTTCCTGCGAGTTCTCTTTGCTGTTGTACTGGTTGGCGTTCTCCGGCAGGTATTTTTTGCCAAAGTTGTCGCCAATGTAATCACGCACCATGCTTACCGCGTCCTGGCTCAGATTGGTGGAGTCAGTACGCATGTAAGTGATGTGGCCAGCTTCATACAGGCGCTGCGCCATCATCATGGTTTTCTTCACGCCATAGCCCAGACGGGTACTTGCCGCCTGCTGCAGGGTGGAAGTGATAAACGGCGCGCCAGGTTTGCTGCTGGTCGGTTTGTCTTCACGATCCAACACCTGATAGCGGGCTTTTTCCAGCACGGCCACCGCAGCCATGGTCTGTTCACGTTTTTCAGGACGGAACGGCTTGTCTTTATGGTGAGAGACTTCCAGCGGCAACGTGTCGCCGCCTGGCGTCGTCACGTTGGCGTCAATTTCCCAGAACTCTTCTGGCACGAACGCTTTAATTTCACGTTCACGTTCAACCACCAGACGAACGGCAACCGACTGGACGCGGCCTGCAGACAGACCGCGAGCAATCTTTTTCCACAGCAGCGGAGAGACCATGTAACCCACCACGCGGTCCATAAAGCGGCGCGCCTGCTGGGCGTTAACGCGATCGATATTTAGCTCGCCCGGCTTTTCGAAAGCCTGGCGAATTGCATTTTTAGTTATTTCGTTGAACACCACGCGGCTGTAGCGTGAGTCATCACCCCCGATCACTTCCCGCAGGTGCCATGCAATGGCCTCCCCTTCGCGGTCAAGGTCGGTTGCGAGATAGATGTGGTCGGCTTTTTCTGCCAGCTGTTTCAGCTCGGAGACGACTTTCTCTTTGCCCGGCAGCACTTCGTACTGTGCCTGCCAGTTGTCCCATGGGTTAACCCCCATGCGATTCACGAGCGCGCTACGTTCATCCTTTTTAGGCTTTTTGGCCCCTTTGGTGGAGGTAGAGTCGGCGCTCTTCTTGCTGGCTGAGCCACTGGTCGGCAGATCGCGGATATGACCTACGCTGGACTTAACCACGTAGTCATTACCCAAATATTTATTGATCGTTTTGGCTTTTGCCGGGGACTCAACGATAACGAGAGCTTTACCCATATTCACCTTTACCTAAATTTTGTTTCTTCCAGGAATACGTCGCGTGAGTTCACCTTCCACTGGCGACGAGACATTTATATAGCGGCGTCATCAGTGGATATCAACCCCCTTTTCGGATCAGGTGTAAAAACAGCATCACCCAGGTGGTTGAGATAACAGGATTTATCTCGCATCATTGTGACTTCACGACGAGACTTAGGTCGAATGTCAAGCAAATCTATTGCCAGATTGACGAAAGCGCACACTCTACCTGATAAAATCTGTTACGCAACTTTATTAGCATGCAAAAGCAAATCGCGCCAGCGTCTCCCCTGTTGCACTGAGTGCACTAAAACGGGGAAAATTTGCTCCCGCCACCGCTGCGGCGTAGACTAATGTCACTGTTTAAGGAGTGGATAATGCAGCAAACTACCCAACCTATTGACCGAGCCACCTTGCTTATTGAAGCAAATAAACTCATTCGTGAACATGAAGACACCATGGCAGGGATCGAAGCCACGGGTGTTGAACAGCGCAACAGCGTGCTGGTGTTCAGCGGCGAATACTACCTGGATGAGCAGGGCCTGCCGACCCCGAAAAGCACGGCGGTATTTAATATGTTTAAATACCTGGCGCACGCGCTCTCGGAGAAGTATCACCTGGTCGATTAATGTAAAACGCGAGGCACAAGCCTCGCGTTTTATTCAGAGCAGCGGTTTTTGCCCGCGCTGCCACCAACGTAACAGCAGACGATCCGCGCTCTCTGCGGCGCTGTTGGTAAACCTGTCCATCAGCTTTTTGCGTCGCGTGTAGCGAACGCCCACCAGCTCGCGACCTTCCATCAGCCCCAGCAGCAAATCATCACTGGTTCCTACCTGGTCTACCAGTCCTTTTTCCAGCGCCTGCGTACCGTACCAGTGTTCACCGGTTGCCACCTGATCGATATCCAGCGTTGGACGCATCTGCTTCACAAAGCCTTTAAACAGCAGATGGGTGTCATTGAGGTCTTCGCGGAATTTCTGCCGCCCCTCTTCGGTGTTCTCACCCAACAGGGTCAGCGTACGCTTGTACTGGCCCGCGGTATGAAGCTCGATATCAATCTCTTTATTCTTCAGGAAGCGATTGAAGTTCGGGATCTGCGCTACCACGCCAATAGAACCAATAATTGAAAACGGCGCAGCTACGATTTTATCGGCCACGCAGGCCATCATGTAGCCACCGCTGGCAGCCACTTTATCCACCGCCACCGTCAGCGGGATCTGCTTGTCACGCAGGCGTTGCAGCTGGGACGACGCCAGCCCATAGCCGTGAACCACACCGCCGGGGCTTTCAAGACGCAAGACGACCTGATCCTCAGTGCGTGCCACGGCAAGCACTGCGGTCACTTCTTCACGCAGCGAGGTCACTTCGTGCGCATCCATACTGCCGTTGAAATCCAGCACATAGACGCGCGGTTTAGCGACATCTTCACGGTGCCCTTGTTTGGCTTGCAGCTTCGCGGTTTTCGCCTCGAGCTTGTGCTTTTTCTTCTGCGCTTTGTGCCACATTTTTTGCTGATGACGGTCGAGCAGCGCTACCGACATCTCTTCCTGCATCTCGGTGTACTGCTCGCTCAATCGGGTAATACGCAACTCGCCGCGCTGACGTTTGCGCTGCGTCAGATTCATAATGAGCACGGCGACGATTGCAATGGCAATCACTACCGTCGCAATCTTGGCCAAAAACAAACCATATTCAGAAAGTAATTCCACACGACCACCTTGATTTAACCACTTGTTTTATCACTCAGTGTACATCAGCCTGTGCCAGGCGTCTCGCCCCTGACGATACGCTTGCGAGCCTGCTTCAGGAATGTTTACTGACGAGAAAAATGTTTTGCAAATTGTTAATTTTACAGTGAACTCTCCGATAGACTGATTGAAATCCTGCGCGCTTTCGGGCATAAAGCCGAAAAGTACCCGCACAGCATGGGTAGCGCCAACGCGCGCCAGAGGAGTCACCTTGCACTATCAACCGCAAAAAGATCTACTGCAAAATCGTATTATCCTGGTCACCGGCGCCAGCGACGGCATTGGCCGCGAAGCCGCGTTGACCTACGCCCGCCACGGAGCCCACGTCATCCTGCTGGGTCGTAATGAAGAGAAACTGCACGACGTTATTCGCACCATCCACGATGAGGGGGGGCACGCCGCGCGCGGATACATTCTCGACCTGCTGACCTGCACCCCAGAAAGTTGCCAGGCGCTGGCCCAGCGTATAGCGGCCGACTACCCGCGTCTGGACGGCGTGTTACATAATGCCGGTTTACTCGGTGAAGTGTGCCCGATGGATCAACAGACGCCGGCCATCTGGCAGCAGGTGATGCAGGTGAACGTCAACGGCACCTTTTTCCTTACCCAGGCACTGCTTCCTTTATTACTCCAGTCAGATTCTGGTTCGCTGGTGTTCACCTCCTCCAGCGTCGGACGTCAGGGCCGTGCCAACTGGGGCGCCTATGCCGCATCGAAATTCGCTACCGAAGGGATGATGCAGGTGCTGGCCGAAGAGTACCAAAGCCGCCATCTGCGCGTGAACTGTATCAATCCCGGTGGTACGCGCACCAAAATGCGCGCCAGCGCGTTTCCAGGCGAAGATCCGAACAAACTGAAAACCCCTGCCGACATCATGCCGCTCTATCTATGGCTGATGGGCGATGACAGTCGCCGCAAAACCGGTATGACCTTTGATGCCCAACCAGGCCGTAAACCAGGAATTTCTCAATGAGTGATGAACGTCATCAGCAGCGCCAGCAGCGCCTGAAAGATCAGGTCGATGCCCGCATCGCCGCCGCGCGGGACGAGCGCGGCATTATTATCGTCTTCACCGGCAACGGCAAAGGCAAAACCACCGCCGCCTTTGGCACCGCGACACGGGCTGTCGGGCATGGGCAAAAAGTGGGCGTAATTCAGTTTATCAAAGGTGAATGGCCGAACGGCGAGCGTAATCTGCTGGAGCCGCATGGGGTAGAATTTCAGGTGATGGCGACCGGGTTTACCTGGGATACACAGAACCGGGAAACAGACACTGCCGCCTGCCTGGCGGTGTGGGATCACGCAAAGCGGATGCTGGCGGATCCGGCGCTGAATATGGTCCTGCTGGACGAAATTACTTATATGGTGGCGTACGATTACTTAGCGTTGCAGGATGTTCTGGATGCGTTGAATAACCGCCCCGCGCATCAGACGGTGATTGTCACCGGGCGCGGTTGCCACCGGGATATTATGGAGATGGCCGATACCGTCAGCGAGCTGCGTCCGGTCAAACATGCATTTGACGCCGGCGTTAAAGCGCAAATCGGCATCGACTATTAATAAAAAACCCGCCGAGGCGGGTTTTGTCTTTTTAGCCGTTGTTGTTTCGGCTGCCAGAGCGGCGATTATTGCTGTTGCTGCTGACCTGGCTGTGACGTTTGACCGCACGGCGAATCTGGTTCGCTTTCATGCGACGACGATCTTTTTCAACCGCCACTTTCGACAGGCTTTCTGGAGGCAGTGATACCAGCTCACGCAGATAGTTGGTCTGGGTTAAATCCAGCTCCGTATAGCCGCCGCGAGGCAGGCTTTTTGGCAGCAGGATATCACCGTAACGCACACGGATCAGACGGCTAACCTGCACGCCAACTGCTTCCCACAGACGACGCACCTCACGGTTACGCCCTTCTGTCAGGGTGACGTTGTACCACTGGTTAATGCCTTCGCCACCGGTAAACTTGATGGTTTTAAACGCGGCCGGGCCATCTTCAAGCTGAACGCCACGGGACAGATCGCGGATTTTATTTTCGTCCACTTCACCGAACACGCGTACGGCGTATTCACGTTCCACTTCACGGCTTGGGTGCATCAGACGGTTTGCCAGCTCACCATCGGTAGTGAACAGCAGCAGACCACAGGTGTTCACGTCCAGACGCCCCACGGCGATCCAGCGCGCACCGCGTAGCTTAGGCAGACGGTCAAATACCGTTGGGCGGCCTTCCGGATCGTTACGGGTACAGAGCTCGCCTTCCGGCTTGTAGTACGCCAGTACGCGGCAAATCTGCTCTGCGGACTCTTTCACTGAGATCAGGTGACCGTCGATACGGATTTTGAGACCGGCGACGATTTCCACACGATCGCCCAGCGTGGCGATTTTACCGTCCACACTGACGCGACCTGCTTCGATAATGGTTTCGATTTCACGGCGTGAACCGTGGCCGGCGCGGGCCAGCACTTTCTGTAACTTCTCGCTCATTGAGCTTCCTTCAGGTGTCGCCTTCACAGGCGTCGAATAGGGTCATTATAGCGGGTTCACCGCTAAACTTATGGCCGCGTAGTATAGCGGCTTCCACCCTTACAAGAAAGGTTTAACGTCACCCACGCCTTCACGGACTACCACTGGCGCATCTTCGGTTAGATCAATCACCGTCGTGGGCTGCTGGCCGAGATAGCCGCCGTGAATAATCAAATCCACCTGCTTCTCGAGGCGATCTTTGATCTCTTCCGGGTCGGACTCGGTAAATTCGCTACCCGGCAGCATCAGGGATGTCGAGAGCATCGGCTCGCCAAGGACCTCCAGCAGCGCCTGGGCGATCGGGTTCGACGGCACGCGCATGCCAATGGTTTTGCGTTTTTCCTGCAGCAGACGGCGCGGCACCTCTTTAGTGCCCTTCAGGATAAAGGTGTAATTACCTGGCGTATTATTTTTGATCAGTCGGAACGCCACGTTATCTACGTAGGAGTATGTCGACAGCTCAGAGAGATCCCGGCACATCAAGGTAAAGTTATGCCCGTTGGGAATATGCCGGATCCGGCAGATACGCTCCATCGCGCCTTTGTCTTCAATCTTACAGCCCAGCGCGTAGCCTGAATCAGTCGGATAGACAATGACCCCGCCCTTACGCACGATCTCCACGGCCTGATTGATCAAACGCGCCTGCGGATTGTCAGGATGGATATAAAAAAATTGACTCATACTACCCTCTCTTCAATTGGCGTCGGCTGTTCCCAAAGTTGCCACACCGGCTCGACGCCAGCGGGTAACCAGAGTTTGCGTCCCAGCTCAATCCATGGACAAGGTTGATGGAAATCAGAGCCCTGGGAGGCAAAGAGCCCATACTGGCGGGCATACTCAGCCAGTTGACTGCGCTCGTTGGGCGCCTGCTGGCACTGCGCGACTTCCATCGCATCACCGCCCTGTTCGGCAAAGTACGCCAGCAGACGTTTCAGCCATTTGGCGGAGAGGTTATACCGCCCCGGATGGGCCAGCACCGCCTTGCCGCCAGAATGATGAATGACATCAATAGCTTGTTCTATTGTACACCACTGTGGCGGAACGTATCCCGTTTTCCCCCGCGCGAGATACTTTTTAAACACGTCCGCGATGTTATTCGCTTTGCCTTGTGCAACCAGAAAACGGGCAAAGTGTGCGCGGGTGACCGCCCCACCATTGGCCAGACTCAGCGCGCCTTCCCAGGCGCCGGGGATATGGGCTTTGTCCAGCCGTTCGGCGATCAGTTCGGCCCGCAAAACACGACGCGCCTTTTGCTCGTCAAGGAACGCCCGCATTGCCGGGTTATCAATATCAATGTTCAGCCCGACGATATGAATCTCGTGGTTTTCCCAGAGGGTCGAAATTTCTACCCCTGCGATCAGGGTCAGCGGTAATCCGCTGCGGGCAATTTCCGCCCGTGCGGGGGCAATGGCCTCGGTGGTATCGTGATCGGTGATCGCCAGCGTGCCGACGCGCATCTCATGAGCACGGTGGACAAGGGCTTCGGGCGTAAGCAGGCCATCAGAGGCCTGCGTGTGGCTGTGTAAATCATAAATCACTGCGTAATTCGTGTCGCTCAAAGCGGCTCCCGTCACTGATCGTCAATATCTGCGTCGCCATAATAACGGCATGTGGTGAAATTCTGAAATCCGGGGGTTGACATTAGGCCATCGAACTAGTTAACTAGTACGCAAGTTCACTCAACGAGGTATCTGCTCATGACGACACAAATCACTCTGCACAGCGGGTGGCGCGCATCCTGATTGTCGGGCAGTGTCGCACGTCTGCGTAAAGCATACAGATACCTGGCCCGCCACTGAGCGGGCCTTTTTTTGAACAGAATAAAGAGAACAACATAATGCAAACAGCCAAACCTACCCTTGAATTGCTGACCCGTGAGGCGGCGTATCGCCACAACCCTACGGCGCTGTTCCATCAGGTCTGCGGCGCCCGCCCGGCCACGCTGCTGCTGGAGTCGGCGGATATCGACAGCAAAGACGATCTGAAAAGCCTGCTGCTGGTCGACAGTGCCCTGCGCATCACCGCCCTGGGCAATACCGTTACCCTGCAAGCTCTGTCGGCAAACGGTGCGGCGCTGCTCTCTCTGCTGGATGGCGTACTGCCAGCAGGCATTGAAAATGAACCGCGTCCGGATGCCCGGATCCTGCACTTCCCGCCGGTCAGCCAACTGCTTGATGAAGATGCACGTCTCTGTTCGCTGTCAGTATTTGACGCCTTCCGCCTGTTGCAGAATCTGGTTAACGTGCCGGAAAACGAGCGTGAAGCCATGTTCTTTGGCGGGCTGTTTGCCTATGACCTGGTGGCCGGTTTCGAAGCACTGCCTGAACTGGAGCAGGGAAATCGCTGCCCGGATTACTGCTTCTATCTCGCCGAAACCTTACTGGTGATCGACCACCAGAAAAAGTATACCCGTATTCAGGCCAGCCTGTTTACCCCGCTGCCAGCCGAGAAACAGCGCCTTGAAGAGCGCATCGCCCAGTTGCAGGAGCAAATGACGGAAGCGCCGTCAGAGCTGCCGGTACAGCGCGTAGAGCAGATGCGCTGCGACTGTAGCCAGTCGGATGATGAGTTTGGTGTGGTCGTCCGCCAGATGCAAAAAGCGATTCGCGCGGGCGAGATTTTCCAGGTAGTACCTTCCCGCCGCTTCTCACTGCCCTGCCCGTCCCCGCTGGCGGCCTATGATGTGCTGAAGAAGAGTAACCCCAGCCCGTACATGTTCTTTATGCAGGATAACGATTTTACGCTATTCGGCGCATCACCGGAGAGCTCCCTGAAGTACGACGCCACCAGCCGCCAGATCGAAATTTATCCGATTGCCGGGACTCGCCCACGCGGTCGCCACGCCGACGGCTCTCTGGACCGCGATCTCGACAGCCGTATTGAGCTGGAGATGCGCACCGACCAGAAAGAGATGTCTGAGCACCTGATGCTGGTCGACCTGGCGCGTAACGATCTGGCGCGTATCTGTACCCCGGGTAGCCGCTATGTGGCCGACCTGACTAAAGTGGACCGCTACTCCTTCGTGATGCACCTGGTCTCCCGCGTGGTGGGCGAGCTGCGTCGCGATCTGGATGTGCTACACGCCTACCGCGCCTGCATGAACATGGGCACCCTGAGCGGGGCGCCAAAAGTGCGCGCCATGCAGCTTATCGCCCAGGCCGAAGGCCGTCGTCGCGGCAGCTATGGCGGCGCAGTCGGCTACTTCACGGCGCACGGCGATCTGGATACCTGCATTGTGATCCGCTCCGCCTACGTAGAAGAGGGGATTGCTACCGTTCAGGCCGGGGCGGGCGTCGTTCTGGATTCGGTGCCGCAGTCTGAAGCTGACGAAACCCGCAATAAAGCCCGCGCGGTACTGCGCGCCATTGCGACTGCCCATCACGCACAGGAGATTTTCTGATGGCTGACATTCTGCTGCTCGATAATATCGACTCATTTACCTATAACCTGGCGGATCAGCTGCGTGCGAGCGGCCATAACGTGGTGATTTACCGAAACCACGTTCCGGCGCAAACCTTAATTGAGCGTCTGGGTACTATGCAAAACCCGGTGCTGATGCTCTCCCCAGGCCCTGGCGCACCGAGCGAAGCCGGGTGTATGCCAGAACTGCTGACCCGCATGCGCGGCAAGCTGCCGATCATCGGCATCTGTCTGGGTCACCAGGCGATTGTCGAAGCCTACGGCGGCTATGTCGGCCAGGCCGGTGAGATCCTGCACGGCAAAGCCTCCAGCATTGAACATGACGGCCAGGCGATGTTTGCCGGGCTGATGAATCCGCTGCCGGTGGCGCGTTATCACTCGCTGGTTGGAAGTAATATCCCGGCTGGCCTGACCATTAATGCCCACTTTAACGGGATGGTGATGGCCGTGCGTCACGACGCGGACCGGGTGTGCGGTTTGCAGTTCCACCCGGAGTCGATTCTGACTTCACAAGGGGCGCGCCTGCTGGAGCAGACGCTCAACTGGGCGCTGCAGAAGCTGGAGCAGACCAATAGCCTGCAGCCGATTCTGGAAAAACTGTATCAGGCGCAGACCCTGAGCCAGCAGGAGAGCCATCAGCTGTTCTCCGCCGTAGTGCGCGGCGAGCTGAAGCCCGAGCAGCTGGCTGCCGCACTGGTGAGTATGAAAGTGCGCGGTGAACAGCCGCAAGAGATCGCCGGTGCTGCCACCGCCCTGCTGGAAAACGCCGCCCCGTTCCCGCGCCCGGACTACCTGTTCGCCGACATCGTCGGCACCGGTGGTGACGGCAGCAACAGTATCAACATTTCTACCGCCAGCGCCTTTGTTGCCGCCGCCTGCGGCATGAAAGTGGCGAAGCACGGCAACCGCAGCGTCTCCAGTCGTTCCGGCTCGTCGGATCTGCTGGCCGCCTTCGGGATCAATCTGGAGATGAATGCCGAGAGATCACGCGATGCGCTGGACGATTTGGGCGTCTGCTTCCTGTTTGCACCCAAGTACCACACCGGATTCCGCCATGCGATGCCGGTACGCCAGCAGCTGAAAACCCGCACCCTGTTTAACGTGCTGGGGCCGCTGATCAACCCGGCTCACCCGCCGCTGGCGCTGATTGGCGTCTACAGCCCGGAGCTGGTGTTGCCAATTGCCGAAACTCTGCGCGTGCTGGGCTATCAGCGTGCAGCGGTGGTACACAGCGGCGGTATGGATGAAGTGTCTCTGCATGCGCCGACCCTGGTGGCCGAGCTGCATAACGGCGAAATTAAGAGCTATCAGTTGGAAGCGGCAGACTTTGGCTTAACCCCGTATCACCAGGAGCAGCTGGCAGGCGGCACCCCGGAAGAAAACCGTGACATTCTGACGCGCCTGTTACAAGGTAAAGGTGAAGCCGCGCATGAGGCCGCAGTGGCCGCCAACGTCGCCATGTTGATGCGTCTGCACGGTGAAGAAGATTTACAGGAAAACGCGCGTAAAGTGATGGATGTGTTGCGCTCAGGCGCAGCGTACGACCGAGTGACCGCACTTGCGGCAAGAGGATAAACAATGCAGACCGTGTTAGCGAAAATCGTTGCCGATAAGGCCATCTGGGTTGCAGCCCGCAAAGAACAGCAACCGCTCGCCAGCTTCCAGAATGAGGTCGTGCCAAGCAGCCGCCGTTTTTATGATGCCCTGCAGGGTGCACGCACCGCGTTTATCCTGGAGTGCAAAAAAGCCTCCCCGTCAAAAGGGGTGATCCGCGATGATTTCGACCCGGCGCAGATTGCCGCCGTGTATAAGCACCATGCGTCGGCGATTTCGGTCCTGACCGACGAGAAGTATTTTCAGGGCAGCTTCGATTTTCTGCCGGTGGTCAGCGGCATCGCCCCGCAGCCGATTTTGTGCAAAGACTTTATTATCGACGCGTATCAAATCTGGCTGGCGCGCTTTTATCAGGCCGACGCCTGCCTGCTGATGCTCTCCGTGCTGGACGATGAACAGTATCGCCAGCTCGCTGCGGTCGCACACAGCCTGAATATGGGCGTGCTGACTGAGGTGAGTAACGAAGAGGAACTCGAGCGAGCCATCGCCCTGAAGGCCAAGGTGGTAGGCATTAATAACCGCGACCTGCGCGATCTCTCTATCGACCTCAACCGCACGCGCCAGCTGGCGCCGCGTCTGGGTGCGGGCGTCACGGTGATCAGTGAGTCCGGGATCAATACCTATGCCCAGGTCCGTGAGCTGAGCCACTTCGCCAACGGTTTCCTGATTGGCTCCGCGATGATGGAGCAGGCCGATCTCGGTGCCGCAGTACGTCGCGTGCTGCTGGGTGAGAATAAAGTGTGTGGCCTGACGCGCGCGGAAGATGCCGTCGCGGCGCACGAAGCCGGGGCAATTTACGGCGGGCTGATTTTTGTTGAATCCTCCCCGCGTAACGTGACTGAGCTACAGGCTCGCCAGGTGATGGCTGCCGCACCATTACGCTACGTGGGCGTATTCCGCAACGCGGCAATTGCCGACGTCGCTGCCCGCGCCGAGACGTTGTCACTGGCCGCCGTTCAGCTGCACGGCAGTGAAGATCAGGCCTATATCGATGCCCTGCGCGCCGTGCTGGCACCGCAGGTACAAATCTGGAAAGCGCTGAGCGTCGACGACACCCTGCCGGCACGCACGCTCCAGCAGGTTGATAAATATGTTCTTGATAACGGCCAGGGCGGCAGCGGACAACGTTTCGACTGGTCGCTGCTCAACGGTAAGAAGCTGGACAATGTCCTGCTGGCCGGTGGCCTGAGCCCGGATAACTGCGTTGAAGCCGCCAAAGCAGGCTGCGCAGGTCTCGATTTCAATTCAGGCGTTGAGGCACAGCCCGGCATTAAAGATGCCAGCAAGTTGGCCTCGGTGTTTAAAACGCTGCGTGCATATTAAGGAAGAGAAGATGACCACATTATTAAATCCGTATTTTGGCGAATTCGGCGGCATGTATGTGCCGCAGATCCTGATGCCCGCACTGCGCCAGCTGGAAGAAGCCTTCGTCAGCGCGCAAAAAGACCCGATCTTCCAGGCTGAGTTTACCGACCTGCTGAAAAACTACGCCGGGCGTCCTACCGCTCTGACCAAATGTCGCAACCTGACCGAAGGGACCCGCACCACGCTGTATCTGAAGCGTGAAGATTTACTCCACGGCGGCGCGCATAAAACCAACCAGGTGCTGGGTCAGGCGCTGCTGGCAAAACGAATGGGTAAAACCGAAATCATCGCCGAGACCGGTGCCGGTCAGCACGGCGTGGCCTCCGCACTCGCCAGCGCCCTGCTCGGCCTGAAATGCCGTATCTACATGGGAGCCAAAGATGTCGAGCGCCAGTCGCCGAACGTGTTCCGTATGCGCCTGATGGGTGCCGAAGTGATCCCAGTACACAGCGGTTCCTCCACCCTGAAAGATGCCTGCAACGAAGCGCTGCGCGACTGGTCTGGCAATTATGAGAACGCCCACTACATGTTGGGTACCGCTGCGGGCCCGCACCCGTTCCCGACCATTGTGCGTGAATTCCAGCGCATGATCGGCGAAGAGACCAAAGCGCAGATCCTCGAAAAAGAGGGGCGTCTGCCGGATGCGGTGATCGCCTGCGTCGGCGGTGGTTCTAACGCCATCGGCATGTTTGCCGACTTTATTGACGACGAACGTGTGGGGCTAATTGGCGTCGAGCCTGCCGGTCATGGCATCGAATCCGGCGAACATGGTGCGCCGCTGAAGCATGGCCGCGTGGGGATTTACTTCGGCATGAAATCGCCGATGATGCAGACCGACGAAGGGCAGATTGAAGAGTCTTACTCTATTTCTGCCGGGCTGGATTTCCCGTCTGTTGGGCCGCAGCACGCGCACCTGAACAGCATTGGCCGCGCGGAATATGTCTCGATTACCGATGACGAAGCGCTGGACGCGTTCAAAATCCTGTGCCGTCAGGAAGGCATTATCCCGGCGCTGGAGTCGTCTCACGCGCTGGCCCATGCGCTGAAAATGATCAAAGAAAACCCGGAAAAAGAGCAACTGCTGGTGGTGAACCTTTCCGGTCGCGGTGATAAAGATATCTTCACCGTTCACGATATTCTGAAAGCCCGAGGGGAAATGTAATGGAGCGTTACGATAACGTATTTGCTGAACTTAAGGCCCGCAAGGAAGGCGCATTTGTCCCCTTTGTGACCCTGGGCGATCCCTCCCCGGAGCAGTCGCTGAAAATTATCGATACCCTGATTGAAGCCGGTGCCGATGCGCTGGAACTCGGTATCCCGTTCTCGGATCCACTGGCCGACGGCCCGACGATCCAGAGCGCCGCCCTGCGCGCCTTTGCTGCGGGCGTCACGCCGACTCAGTGTTTTGAGATGCTGGCGACCATTCGCCAGAAGCACCCGACCATTCCGATCGGTCTGCTGATGTATGCCAATCTGGTGTTCAACCGCGGTATCGACGAATTCTACGCCGAGTGCGCCCGCGTTGGGGTGGACTCAGTGCTGATCGCCGATGTGCCGGTAGAAGAGTCCGCACCGTTCCGTCAGGCGGCGATGCGTCATAACGTTGCGCCGATCTTTATCTGCCCGCCAAACGCCGACGACGAACTGCTGCGCCAGATTGCCTCTCACGGCCGCGGGTATACCTACCTGCTGTCGCGTGCCGGGGTAACGGGTACCGAAACCAAAGCCGCACTGCCGTTGCATCACCTGGTAGAAAAACTGGCAGAATATCACGCCGCCCCGCCGCTGCAGGGCTTTGGTATTTCGGCCCCTGACCAGGTCGCCGGTGCGATCGATGCCGGGGCGGCCGGGGCGATTTCCGGTTCGGCGATCGTGAAAATCATCGAGAAAAACGTCGCCCAGCCGGAGCAAATGCTGAATGAACTGAAAACGTTCGTCAGCGCGATGAAAGCCGCAACCCGTCCGCAGTAACCTACCCGCCGCCTGGTGTCGCCAGGCGGCTTTTTGCAGAAATCACCTGCCTGAGACCGTATGGCCCCTTCCCTGTCTTAAGTAATAATCCCATTTTCTTCAGGATATCCTCATTGAGTCTATGCTTAACATTGACTACAAAAGGAGAACGTTATGTCAGATCCTAATTTTGATAATGATGCACAATATGCTGGTGAAAAAGCGAAGAACAAACTGGATGAGGCAGCCGGTGCGGCGCAGCAGAAGTTTGGCGAATTTGTTGATTCTCCAAAACATCAGTTGAAGGGTGCCGGGCGCAAATATGCCGCTCAGGCCAGTGACGTTGTTAGTGATGTGACCGACGCGGTTAAAAATAACCCCCTTAGCGGCCTCATTGCCGCAGGCGCGGTAGGTATTGTCCTCGGCCTGTTGCTGAGTCGTAAATAAAAAAGGCCCTTCGGGGCCTTCTTACATTTAGAAGCGATATCCCGCCGAGAACATAAACACCCACGGATCCAGGCGGGTACTGATATTTTGCTGCTCGCCCGCCGCTTTGAATTTCACTTCGGTGTCGATATCCATATACCAGACCGACATATTAATTAGCCAGTCGCGATTGATGAGATAGTCCAGCCCCGCCTGCCCCGCCACGCCCCAGGAATCTTTCAGACTCAGGTCGGAGAGACCTGCCGCTTTACCCGTGTCGTTAAACTTCTCATCAAAGAAGGTGGTGTAATTGACCCCGGCGCCAACATAGGGGCGAAGCTTGCTGCCAGCATCGCCGAAATACCACTGGGCCATCAGGGTGGGCGGCAGTTGGTGAACTGTGGCGATGTCCCCGGTTGGGCCGGTACCGACTTTGTGACGAAACGGCGTGGCCGCCAGCAGTTCAACGCCGACGTTATCGGTAGCCATCCAGGTAAAGGTCATCCCTGCCTGGGTATTGTTACTGACGTTAAAACCGCCCAAACCCAGAACATTGTCCGAGCCTTCCGTGGGCCGTACCGTGGCGGTCCCCAGGCGGAAAAAGAATTCGCCAGCTTCATGGGCAACTGCGCTTCCGGAAATACTGCTCAGAATCAGTGCTGCGAGCGCTGCTTTTTTCATATCCATTCCCTCGTTATGGTTTTATTGAAGGACGGAATATACCCACAAATGAGTAATAAGTGATCTCACCGCGATCACATTAGATTCAGCAATTTAACATTCATTGATCTAAATTAATCTTTTCAGCCTCTGGCAAAAAATGGTAGTGCCCTTCTGGATCAATTTTGCCGTTTCAGGCAAACAAAGCGAAGCGCGATACCCATTGCGCAAAATCAGCGCGAGGCATTACGAGCGCTTTACAAAGATATGCTTTTCCATACAAGCCTTGATACTGCCACCGGGCAGTTATCCAGGGTACAATTGCCCGCTAATTAACGCCTGCAATACTCAAGGAGAGTGCATGTCTATCACGGCGAATTCTGTCTACCGTGACACGGGGAATTTTTTCCGCAATCAGTTCGTTATCTTTTTACTGATCGCCTTGTTGTGCGCATTTATCACGGTGGTACTTGGTCATGCCTTTTCGCCGAGTGAGGAGCAAATTGCCAGCCTGAGCGACGGCGATAATATCGCCAGCAGCGTCGGGCTGTTTGAGATGGTGCAAAACATGTCGCCGGAGCAACAGCAGATCCTGCTGCGCGCTTCTGCTGCCTCGACCTTCTCCGGTTTAATTGGCAACGCCATTCTGGTGGGCGGCGTCTTGTTGATGATCCAACTGGTTTCCGCCGGGCAACGCGTTAGCGCTTTACGGGCGATTGGTGCCAGCGCCCCGCTGCTGCCAAAACTGTTTATCCTTATCTTTTTAACCACCATGCTTATCCAGATCGGGATTATGCTGGTCGTGGTCCCGGGCGTATTACTGGCTATCGTGCTGGCCTTCGCCCCGATCATGGTAGTGGAAGACAAGATGGGCATTTTTGTTGCCATGCGTAGCAGCATCCGGCTGGCATGGTCTAATATGCGTCTTGTTGCACCTGCGGTAATGGGCTGGCTGCTGGCTAAAACCTTGCTGCTGCTGTTCGCACCAAACCTTGCGATACTGACGCCAAACGTCGGCGCGGTGGTGGCAAATACGGTGAGTAATCTGATCTCCGCCGTGTTACTCGTTTATTTGTTCCGCCTGTATACGTTAATTCGTAAGTAATTTTTCTGATGGCCTGTGCCGTGCGCGCAGGCCATCGCCGATGATGGAATCGAAGAATGAAGCAGTTTCTTGATTTTTTACCCCTGGTTGTCTTTTTTGCCTTCTACAAACTTTATGACATCTACGCGGCAACGACCGCCCTGATCGTCGCCACGGCTGTGGTACTCATCTACAGCTGGGTGCGCTACCGTAAAGTCGAGAAAATGGCACTCATCACCTTTGTTCTGGTGGCGTTTTTTGGCGGGCTGACCGTCTTTTTCCACAACGATGAGTTTATTAAGTGGAAAGTCACCGTGATTTACGTCCTGTTCGCCGGTGCGCTGCTGTTCAGCCAGTGGGTCATGAAGAAGCCGCTTATTCAGCGCATGCTGGGTAAAGAGCTGACCCTGCCGCAGACCGTCTGGTCACGTTTGAATATCGCCTGGGCGGTGTTCTTTATTCTTTGCGGTCTGGCGAATATCTATATCGCCTTCTGGATGCCGCAGAATATCTGGGTCAACTTCAAAGTGTTTGGCCTGACCGCGCTGACGCTGGTTTTCACCCTGCTGAGCGGCGTATACATCTACCGCCACATGCCGCAAGACGACAAAAATTGATCCCTTTGCCCGGGTGGATACGCCCGGGTCACTTCGTTATAAGCTGAGCAAACCAATGACAACACAAGATGCGCCACAGGGCGAACTGGTCTTACGCACGCTGGCAATGCCTGCCGACACCAATGCGAATGGGGATATTTTTGGCGGCTGGTTGATGTCGCAGATGGATATGGGCGGCGCGATCCTCGCTAAAGAGATTGCCCAGGGTCGCGTGGTGACGGTGAGAGTCGACGGGATGACCTTTCTGCGACCGGTTGCGGTTGGGGATGTGGTCTGTTGTTATGCGCGCTGCGTTAAGCGCGGGAATACTTCGGTGTCGATTAACATTGAGGTCTGGGTGAAGAAGGTCTCTTCAGAGCCTATTGGTCAGCGCTATAAAGCCACCGAAGCCCTGTTTATTTACGTGGCGGTGGATAGCGAAGGCAAACCACGCACGTTGCCGCAGGCATAAAAAAAAGCCTCCTGTCGGAGGCTTTTCTCATTATTCCATCTGCGCCCCGCCGTTCAGGCGGAAAACAATATTCACGATCAATCCGCGGCCCGGTTTCCCGGCTTCATAGCGCCATTTGCGCATTGCCGTTTTCACTTCACGCTCGAACATATTTGCCGGCTGTGCAGAGAGCACTTCGACGTTCTCTACGCGACCGTCGGAGGTGACGTCAAACTTCACGCGTACGCGACCTTCGATACGTAACGCCTGTGCACGCGCCGGGTACTGCGGCTGATTACGCGCCAGCGAACGAGGGCCAGACGGTGCTGTCGCAACCGGTTTTGCCGTGGCCGGGGAACTGTTCATCACCGGACGAGCAGGCGCAGTATTTGGCGCAACCTGCGCAGCACGCGGCTCAACCGGGCGCTCTTCACGCTTCGGACGCTCTTCAACCTTTTGCACCGGCTTAGGCTTTGGCTTCGGTTTTGGCTTAGGTTCCGGCTTGTGGATCACCACAGGCGCCTCTTTTGGCGGCTCCGGGACGGGCTCAGGCTCGGGTTCCGGCTCAGGTTCAACAACCGGTTCCGGCGGCGGCGCCACTTGCACAGGCTCCAGATCGGCCGGTGTCACCATGGTGACCGAGATCGGCTGCGAAGGAGCTGGCATTTCAATAACTTGACTTACCGAGGTATAAAGCAGACCTGCAACAACGGCGCCATGAACCACGATGGAAAGCAGCGTCGGCCAGGGGAAGCGGCGAGGTAGATCGAAAGTCATGATAGTTGAACTGTTCGGGGTTGTAGCATAAGCCATACGTTTTCTGTGTTCTTAGCTAATTGATAATCATTTGCGTCAGAGTGTACCACCATGCGCCAGGTATGAAAATACCTCCGATTCAGCAGGAAGGCTCCAGTAGAGTACAGACGGCAGCAGAGTGACAGAACAAACGAGGACAATAGTAGTGGCGTTATCTTTACATTGCAGTCCCCGGCACTTTCACATAACGTAATTCCCACTTTTACCGCTTAAGGAGCTTCACCGTGCTTTACGTAATTTACGCGACAGATGTTGCTGACTCTCTCGAAAAACGTCTTTCCGTGCGCCCTGCCCATCTCGCGCGTTTGCAGCTGCTGCATGATGAAGGCAAATTACTGACCGCAGGCCCAATGCCGGCCGTCGACAGCAATGATCCCGGTGCGGCGGGCTTTACCGGCTCTACGGTGATTGCGGAGTTTGAATCGCTGGAAGCCGCGCTAGCCTGGGCGGAAGCCGACCCGTATGTTGCGGCAGGGGTATATGAGAACGTGGCGGTGAAGCCGTTCAAGAAAGTGTTTTAAGCGAGTAGAGGCTCCCGAGGGAGCCTTATCTTAATGCAGTGACGCCAGCCTTGCCGCAAATCCCACAAACAGCAGCCCTATCAATCCATTCCCCAGCTTCGCCAGTTTCTTTTTGGTTTTCAGGTAACGAGTGACAAACGCGCCGGAGAAAATCAGGAAGCTCATGTAGATAAAGCTAATGATTTCCAGGGTAATCGCGAGGACCATAAACGCCACACCAGTATTCTGGGCATTGACGTCAATAAACTGCACAAAGAACGAAACGTAAAACAGGATCGCTTTCGGGTTGGTCATGCTCAGGACTAACGAGCGTTTCATGATTGTTTTTGCCGGCTCAATGCCGCTATTTTCGCCCTGCTGTTTATGCCGCGCCACCGACCAAAGCATCTTGCCGCCCAGCCACAATAAATAGAATGCACCCAGGTAGCGGACAATATTAAACAGCACTGGGGTGGTCTGAATCAGCGCCGCGACGCCCGCCCACGCCAGGAACATCAATACCGCATCGCCGATGAAGACACCGCTCGCGGCCAGATAACCCTTTTTCACCCCGTGTCCAATACCGGTTTTTAAGACGAATAAGGTATTGGGGCCCGGAACCAGCACAATAAATATTGCGCCAACAACATAGGTCCAAAAATTAAGCACACCCAAATCCGCAAACATTTCATCCTCCTTTTCGAAATACGGGCGATAAAAAAACAACGGGCACCTCTGAGGGTGCCCTTATGCCATTCAGAGATCGTGAATGGCGAACAGCAACGCATTGCGATGACGGTTCAAACTGCATTTTCTGATAGCGTGGATACGCATATTACGGCGGGATTGAGCCTCCAGCCAACGCGCTTTACGACGACCAACCTGTCGTAACATGCGCCAGCGGCCTACTTCTGTTCTACTGCGCTTCATGTTTACAACTCTTCCCAAAACGGAGCGCTCATTATAGTCCCTTGCCTGCGGCAAACCAGCGCTTTTATCTACCGTTTTTATTTGCCAGAACAATCCTGACGCGTACACTCTTAACAATACGCTTTCAAAAGGATTTTTTACTATGACAACCTTCTACACCGTGGTGAGTTGGCTGGTCATTCTGGGATACTGGCTGCTGATCGCGGGGGTGACATTACGTATCCTGATGAAGCGCCGGGCGGTTCCCTCTGCCATGGCCTGGCTGTTAGTTATTTTTATTCTGCCGCTGGTCGGCATTATCGCGTATTTGTCTTTTGGTGAGCTCCACCTCGGTAAACGCCGGGCGGAACGCGCACGCGCCATGTGGCCCTCAACGGCGAAATGGCTCAACGATCTCAAGTCCTGCAAACATATCTTTGCCGAAGAAAACAGCAGCGTGGCGGCGTCGTTATTTCAGCTCTGCGAACGCCGCCAGGGCATTGGCGGAGTAAAAGGCAACCAGCTCCAGCTGATGACCACCTCCGACGACGTAATGAACGCGCTGATCCGCGATATACAACTGGCCCGCCATAACATCGAGATGGTGTTTTATATCTGGCAACCTGGCGGAATGGCCGATCAGGTCGCCGAGTCGCTGATGGCGGCTGCGCGCCGGGGCATTCACTGCCGGTTGATGCTCGATTCTGCGGGTAGCGTCGCTTTCTTTCGCAGCAACTGGGCACCGATGCTGCGCAACGCCGGTGTCGAAGTGGTCGAGGCATTAAAAGTCAATCTGCTGCGCGTGTTCCTGCGCCGGATGGATCTGCGACAGCACCGTAAAATGGTGATGATCGACAACTACATCGCCTATACCGGCAGTATGAATATGGTCGATCCGCGCTTCTTTAAACAGGATGCCGGCGTCGGTCAGTGGGTCGATTTGATGGCCCGTATGGAAGGCCCGGTCGCCACCGCGATGGGGATCGTCTACTCCTGCGACTGGGAGATCGAAACCGGTAAACGCATCCTGCCGCCGCCGCCGGACGCCAATATCATGCCGTTCGAACAGGCCAGCGGGCACACCATCCACACCATCGCCTCCGGCCCCGGCTTCCCGGAAGACTTGATCCATCAGGCGCTGCTGACGGCGGCCTACTCCGCGCGCGAATATCTGATCATGACCACGCCCTATTTTGTACCGAGCGACGATCTGCTGCATGCCATTTGCACCGCCGCCCAGCGCGGGGTCGATGTCAGTATAATCCTGCCGCGTAAGAATGATTCGGTGTTGGTTGGCTGGGCCAGCCGGGCTTTCTTCAGCGAACTGCTGGCAGCCGGGGTGAAGATCTATCAGTTCGAAGGCGGCCTGCTGCACACCAAAAGCGTGCTGGTCGACGGCGAACTGAGCCTGGTGGGGACGGTGAATCTGGATATGCGCAGCCTGTGGCTCAATTTTGAGATCACGCTGGTGATTGACGATGCCGGTTTTGGTGGTGATTTAGCGGCGGTGCAGGATGATTATATTTCGCGCTCGCGCCTGCTGGACGCCCGGTTGTGGGTGAAACGCCCGCTGTGGCACCGAATTGCCGAACGACTGTTTTACTTCTTTAGTCCGTTGCTGTAAAACGTGCCCAACGATGTTAAAAGGTAGTCATCATGGAAATGGATCTGAATAATCGCCTGACCGAAGACGAAACGCTCGAGCAGGCCTACGATATTTTTCTCGAACTGGCCGTCGATAATCTCGACCCGGCAGACGTCATTCTGTTCAACCTTCAGTTTGAAGAACGCGGCGGCGCTGAGCTGTTTGATCCGTCCGAAGACTGGGCCGAACATGTCGATTATGACCTCAACCCGGACTTTTTCGCCGAGGTGGTAATTGGTCTTGCTGAGACGGACGGTAGCGAGATTAACGACATCTTTGCCCGTGTGTTGCTGTGTCGCGAGAAAGACCACAAGTTGTGCCACATACTCTGGCGCGAATAAAAAAAGGCTGCGAATGCAGCCTTTTTTATGCGCTTCGCTCGCTTAGAGCGGGTCGACTTTCAGGCAGGAAACCGCATGACGGAAACTGCCTTCCAGCACCGGACGCGTTTTCGCACATTCCGGCCCGGCAATCGGGCAGCGCGTACGGAATACGCACCCTGATGGTGGGTTAATCGGCGACGGCAATTCCCCTTCCAGCAGCTGAATCTTTTTGTTCTTCTCGAGATCCGGATCGGGTACCGGCACCGCAGACATCAGCGCTTTGGTGTACGGGTGCAGAGGGTTGTGATAAACCTCATCATAAGTGCCCAGCTCAACCGCATGGCCGAGATACATCACCAGCACGCGATCGGAAATGTGCTTCACTACCGCCAGGTCGTGGGCGATAAAGATCAGCGACAGTCCCATCTCACGCTGCAGCTTTTGCAACAGGTTAACCACCTGCGCCTGAATGGACACGTCCAGTGCCGATACCGGTTCATCACAGATAATCAGCTTCGGCTCAAGGATCAGCGCACGGGCAATGCCGATACGCTGACACTGGCCGCCGGAGAACTCGTGCGGGTAACGGTTAACGAGGTTAGGCAGCAGACCCACCTTCATCATCATCGCTTTAACGCGATCACGAACTTCGAGACGCGACATTTTCGGATGATAGGTGCGCAGCGGCTCAGCAATGATTTCGCCAATGGTCATGCGCGGGTTCAGGGACGCCAGCGGATCCTGGAAAATCATCTGAATGTCACTGCGTACAGCGCGCCATTCGTCCGGTTTCATGCCCAGCAGATCTTTACCCAGCCAGGCAACTTTGCCTTCCGTTGCTTTTACCAGCCCGATAATTGCCCGGGCGAACGTCGATTTTCCGCAGCCCGACTCGCCCACTACGCCAAGGGTCTCCCCTTCGTACAGACGCAGGGTCACGCCATCAACAGCCTTGAGCGTTTTCGACGGCTGCCAGAACCACTGTTTGCCATCTTTAATGTCAAAGTGCACTTTCAGATCGGCGATTTCGAGCAGAACATTTCTTTTTTCGTCAATGGCGGTCATACCAGCTCCTCGAACGGCTTAAAGCAGGCACGCAGACGGCCTGGCGCAAACTCCTGCAGCGGCGGAGCGCTATTACAGATCTCCATCGCATGCGGACAGCGCGGCTGGAACGGACAGCCTTTCGGCAGACGCAGCAGGTTTGGCGGGTTGCCCGGAATGGTCAGCAGCGCTTCCCCTTCCGCATCGAGACGCGGTACGGCATTCAGCAGCCCGATCGAGTACGGGTGTGCCGGATGATAGAACACATCGCGCGCTACACCGTATTCCATGGTACGACCGGCATACATCACCAGCACTTTGTCACAGATCCCGGCAACCACGCCGAGATCGTGAGTAATCATGATGATCGCGGTATTGAACTCGCGCTTAAGCTCGTTCAGCAGGGTCATGATCTGTGCCTGAACGGTAACGTCCAGCGCAGTGGTTGGTTCATCGGCAATCAGCAGTTTTGGCCGACAGAGCAAGGCCATCGCGATCATCACACGCTGACGCATCCCACCGGAAAACTCATGCGGGTACATGCGCATACGCTTACGCGCTTCAGGCATTTTGACCGCGTCCAGCATCTTGACGGACTCTTCAAAGGCTGCGGCTTTGCCCAGCCCTTTATGCAGCATCAGTACTTCCATCAGCTGCTCACCCACACGCATGTACGGGTTCAGGGAGGTCATCGGATCCTGGAAAATCATCGAAATCTGCTCGGCGCGCAGTTTGTTCAGATCGCGCTCAGGCAGGTTAAGGATCTCTCTGCCGTTAAAGCTGGCGGATCCGCCGATTACACCGTTTTTCGCCAGCAGGCCCATCAGCGCGAATGCGGTCTGGGATTTACCGGAACCGGATTCGCCCACAATACCCAGCGTTTCGCCAGCCCGCAGGCTGAAGTTCAGATCGTTTACCGCTGTCACATCGCCATCCGGCGTTTTGAAGGTGACGCGCAGATCTTTGACATCCAGCAGCGTATTGCCCTGCTGATGTGCCTGTGGGGCAGATGCCGTTTCAATAATTGTCATGACGGCGCTCCTTAACGGTCTTTCGGGTCGAGGGCATCACGCAGGCCATCGCCGATAAAGTTGAAACAAAACAGGGTCACTACCAGGAAACCTGCCGGGAACAGCAGCAGCCACGGTGAAACCTCCATCGAGTTCGCGCCATCGCTCAACAACGCGCCCCAGCTGCTCAGCGGCTCTTGCGTACCGAGGCCGAGGAAGCTCAGGAAGGATTCAAACAGGATCATGCTTGGCACCAACAGGGAGGCGTACACCACCACCACACCCAGCACGTTCGGCACAATATGGCGAACCACGATATTACCGGTTGAGACCCCGCCCACCTGCGCCGCTTCGATAAACTCTTTGCGCTTCAGACTCAGGGTCTGGCCGCGCACGATACGCGCCATGTCCAGCCAGGAGACCATCCCAATCGCCACGAAGATCAGCAGGATGTTCTGACCAAAGAAGGTCACCAGCAGGATCACGAAGAACATAAACGGGAAGGAGTTGAGGATTTCGAGAATACGCATCATCACTGAATCCACTTTTCCGCCGAGATAGCCGGACAACGATCCATATAATGTGCCCAGAATCACCGCCACAAAGGCGGCAGCAATCCCGACCATCAACGATATACGGCCCCCGATGGCCACACGTACCAGCAGGTCACGCCCCGAAGAGTCAGTGCCAAAGTAGTGGCCAGATGCGGCATCCGGTGCACTGGACATCATGCCCCAGTCAGTATCGAAGTAGGTGAACTGCGACAGAATGGGTGCCAGGGTCACAAACAGGGCGATGATCACCAGCACCACGAGGCTGGCAACCGCCGCGCGGTTGTGCATAAAGCGACGACGCGCATCCTGCCAGAGACTGCGTCCTTCGACGTCCAGTTTTTCACTGAAGTTTTCCAGCGCCTCGCTATTTTTATTACTTAACATCATGGCGAGCTCCAGTGTCAGTAGCGGATTTTCGGATCGATAACGGCATACAGCACATCGACGATCGCGTTAAAGAGAATGGTCAGCGCACCAACGAGAATGGTCAGACTCAGTACCAGAGAGTAGTCACGGTTCAATGCGCCGTTAACAAACAGCTGGCCAATACCCGGCAGGCCATAGATGGTTTCAATAACCATGGAACCGGTAATGATGCCGACAAACGCAGGGCCTAAATAGGAGAGAACCGGCAGCAGCGCGGGCTTAAGCGCATGACGGAAGATGATCCGGCGCATCGGCAACCCTTTCGCCCGCGCGGTACGAATGAAGTTAGAGTTCAGAACTTCAATCATCGAACCGCGGGTGATACGGGAGATACTGGCGATATAGGCCAGCGATAACGCCACCATCGGCAGGATCATATATTGCGGTGCCCCTCCATTCCAGCCGCCGCCAGGCAGCCATTTGAGGGTGATGGCAAATATCATGACCAGTAAGGGCGCCACGACAAAACTCGGTATCACGACACCGGTCATTGCCACCCCCATAACGGTATAATCCCATTTGGTATTTTGATTCAGCGCGGCAATTACGCCCGCTGTGACGCCAAGAATAAGGGCCAGTAAAAATGCCGCAGCGCCTAATTTAGCCGAAACGGGGAAGCTGGACGCCACCAAATCGTTTACGGAATAGTCTTTATATTTAAATGAGGGTCCAAAATCGCCATGCGCCAGCTGCTTCAAATAATGAAAATACTGCGTGGAGATTGGATCGTTTAAATGATATTTCGCTTCGATATTCGCCATGACTTCGGGTGGCAGCGTACGTTCACCGGTGAATGGACTTCCCGGGGCGAGGCGCATCATAAAGAATGAGATCGTTATGAGAATAAATAGCGTTGGAATCGCTTCAAGACAGCGACGTAGGATAAATTTCAACATTGCCCGTACCTTCTGGCGTGTGCCTATATTGTATTACGTTGAGTAGACACCGTGGGGCAAGCATTGCCTGCCCCACTCATTGCCATTAATGCTTGATAATATACAAGTTTTTAACGTAGATGTTATCCATCGGGTCTTTACCGGTGTAGCCACCTACCCACGGTTTCACCAGACGGGCGTTCACGTAGTAGTAAACCGGCACGATCGCAGAGTCTTTATCGAGCTGCTGTTCTGCTTTCGCATACAGATCGGCACGCTGCGCTTCGTCAGTGACTTTCAGGGTATCGCCGATCAGCTTATCGAACGCCGGGCTCTTATAATGCGCGGTGTTGTTCGAGCTGTCGCTCAGCATGGTGTTCAGGAAGGAGGTCGGTTCGTTGTAGTCCGCACACCAGCCTGCACGCGCCACGTCAAAGGTGCCCTGATGACGGCTGTCCAGGAAGGTTTTCCACTCCTGGTTTTCCAGCTTCACGTTAGCGCCCAGGTTCTTCTTCCAGATGGAAGAGACGGCGATAGCCAGTTTTTTATGCAGATCGGAGGTGTTGTACAGCAGGTTAAAGGTCAGCGGTTTCTCAGCGGTGTAACCGGCTTCGGCCAGCAGTTTCTTCGCTTCTTCGTTACGTTTTTCCTGTGACCAGCCGAACCACTCTGGCTGGGTCAGTTTTGCACCATCGGTGTACGGCGGGGTGTAGCTGTATGCAGGCAGATCGCCCTGGTTTTTCACTTTGTTGACGATGATATCGCGGTCCAGTGCCAGCTTCAGGGCGGTACGCACGCGAACGTCATTGAATGGCGCTTTCTGGTTGTTGATTTCGTAGTAGTAAGTACACAGATACGGGTCAACGTGAACTTCTGCCGGGATCTCTTTTTTCAGCTTCTGGAACAGTTCAATCGGCATGTTGTTATAGGTCATGTCGATCTCACCGCTACGATAGCGGTTAACGTCAGTCACTTCGGAAGAGATTGGCAGGTAGGTGACCTGGTTAATAACGGTTTTCGCGTTATCCCAGTAGTTGGTATTACGCTCCAGGTCGATACGTTCGTTAACGACCCAGGATTTAAGCTTGTACGCGCCGTTGGTAACGATATTGGCAGGCTGAGTCCACTTCTCGCCAAATTTCTCAATCGCCGATTTAGGAACCGGGGAGACGGACGGGTGAACCAGCAGTTTGTAGAAATATGGAACAGGTTCGCTCAGGGTAACTTCGAACGTATTGTCATCAATCGCTTTTACGCCGAGGTCAGTAATCGGTTTTTTGCCCGTGATGATGTCATCGATATTGGCAATATGGCCGTACTGCAGATAGCTCGCATACGGAGAGGCCGTATTTGGATCGGCCAGGCGCTGCCAGCTATAAACGAAATCTTGTGCGGTAACCGGGGAACCGTCAGACCATTTTGCGTCTTTACGCAGGTGGAAAGTCCAGACTTTGCCGTCTTTGTTTTCCCATTTTTCGGCAACGCCCGCAACCGGGTGGCCGTCGACGTCAGAAACCAGCAGGCCTTCGAACAGATCGCGGTTAATGTTGGATTCCGGTACGCCTTCAATTTTGTGCGGATCAAGCGACTGCACTTCCGCGCCGTTGTTACGTACCAGCGTTTGCTTCTCAGCCAGCTGAACGCCAGCAGGAACGTCTGCAGCCATTGCAACGTTACCCGCGATGAGCGCAGTTAAGATTCCCGCTGCTACCAGACTTTTCTTTGTGATGATGGACATTGTGTTGATACTCCACTCTTTATAATGACTGGTTATTTACCAGTCTGTTTAATTCCCCTTTGGGGTTTCCTGACAACGTAGGAGTTTATGCAGCCGTCAGGCGTTTTTTTTACTACTTGCTATCACCGACTTTATTTTTACCAACGGCTCGTCTGGCCGTCTTGCGTCGATTCGTGACACGCCTCCCCTGTCGAGGCGTGTATCATATTTTTAAGACCAGAACCGCAAATGAAAAAAGTTCTCATCTTCATAATTTCTGCTGAAAATATAGGGCCGGAAAGTATCAAATGACATTCCCCGGTGCCAATACATTTTGCAAATTTGTTAACCAATTCTCTTTTATGACAGTGACCGTTACGCTGCGGACTACCCTACCACGCAATAAATACGCATAAAATCTTCAATATTCAATGAGATGGTGAATTTTATTGCGCCGATGTCTGTGCGGTGCAGTGTGCGACGGGTTGCGTGTACAAAAAATTAACAACTGTCTATTATTTAGCACATTCATCTATATGATTCATCAATTTACTAATATCATTTCATTAATCTCTCAGCAAGCCCCAGAGTATCGTGTGACTAAAATAACAGTCTTACTGCATGGAATGTGTACAGCACGCAACGGTCGTAAAAGGCAAGCTGTTGAAATTTAACAAAACAAAATTATTAGTAAAATTTATTATGGTTAGAGGGATTTTCAACTTTAATTATATGATTTGCTGATAATGACAAAAAAAACGGAGCCAATGGCTCCGTTTTTTCATATGAAAGGATTAGGCTAATAATCCTGGGAATATTGATTTGAGCCCGGTCACAATAAATTCAATGCCCAGCGCCATCAGCAATAGCCCCATGATACGGGTAATGACGTTAATACCCGTTTGCCCCAGCAGACGCACCAGCCAGGGCGCGATACGGAATACGCCCCAGCAGCAGAATGCAAACAACGCAATCGCCACCGAGAAGCCAATCAAGTGCATAATACTGTGGTAACGCGTTCCCCAGACGATCGTGGAGCTGATGGCTCCCGGTCCAGCCATCAGCGGTAACGCCAAGGGCACCACGCCGATGCTTTCACGCACGGCGGTTTCTGATTTTTCTTGTTTGTTCTGTTTGTCCTCACCCAGTTTGCCGCTGATCATCGACATGGCGATCGTCACCACCAGGATCCCACCCGCAATTCTGAACGAATCGATCGAGATGCCAAAAATCTGCAATATGGAATCGCCAAGATAGAGCGATGTCAGGAGGATGATCGCCACCGACAGATTTGCCGTCAGGTTGGTCTTATTTCTGGCGAGCGCGGTTTGATAGCTGGTCATACTGATGAAGACGGGAATAATGCCCACCGGGTTAACCAGGGCAAACAGACCGATAAAAAACTTGAAATAGGTTGGAAAATCAAAGAGGGAAGAACCCACTGTTAGCTCCGGCGATAAGCGAGACTGAATATAAAAAGAAGCACCCCAATAACCGCGCAGAAGATACGCTTTTTGACGGCATACTTCACCACAATATTGCTAAATCATAGGCCTCAATGCTGTAAAATATTTGTGTACTTAATGGTTTGATGTGGTTCAATTGATTTCGCAATTTTTTAACATTTGATATGACAAGTCAAAATACCCCTGCTGAAAGGTATCAGCTTATGGATAAATTGATACAGATCATGTTTTCCATACTCAGAAGTGAGTAATCTTGATTACGCCACCACGGAGATTCAGTTTCTGAAGGTAGGATTCTGATGGGAGGCTCTTTTAGTAAATCAGGGGGGCGATTTTACGTTAACACCTTGTTTTAATGTTAGTTACGCAAGTGGCAATGGCGCTGACTATACTGACTGTTTCCGTATCGTGCAGTTGATTTACTAAAAGAGTTTAACATTATCCAGGAGAGCATTATGGCTGTTACTAATGTCGCTGAACTTAACGCACTTGTAGAGCGCGTAAAAAAAGCCCAGCGTGAATATGCCAATTTCACCCAAGAACAGGTTGATAAAATCTTCCGCGCCGCCGCACTGGCCGCTGCAGATGCTCGTATCCCTCTCGCTAAAATGGCTGTTGCCGAATCCGGCATGGGTATCATTGAAGATAAAGTGATCAAAAACCACTTTGCTTCTGAGTATATCTACAACGCCTATAAAGATGAGAAGACGTGTGGCGTTCTGTCTGAAGATCACACGTTTGGTACTATCACTATTGCAGAGCCTATCGGCATTATCTGCGGTATCGTACCGACCACCAACCCAACGTCTACTGCGATCTTCAAATCTCTGATCAGCCTGAAGACCCGCAACGCAATCATTTTCTCTCCACACCCGCGTGCTAAAGATGCAACCAACAAAGCGGCAGACATCGTTCTGCAGGCAGCTATCGCGGCCGGCGCACCAAAAGATCTGATCGGCTGGATCGATCAACCTTCCGTGGAACTGTCTAACGCACTGATGCACCACCCTGACATTAACCTGATCCTCGCGACCGGCGGTCCAGGCATGGTTAAAGCGGCGTATAGCTCCGGTAAACCGGCTATCGGCGTAGGTGCAGGTAACACCCCGGTTGTTATCGACGAAACCGCCGATATCAAACGTGCCGTTGCCTCTGTTCTGATGTCAAAAACCTTCGATAACGGCGTAATTTGTGCTTCCGAGCAGTCCGTTGTGGTTGTTGATTCTGTATACGATGCGGTTCGCGAACGTTTCGCCAGCCACGGCGGCTACATGCTGCAGGGCAAAGAGCTGAAAGCCGTTCAGGACATCATCCTGAAAAATGGCGCGCTGAACGCCGCTATCGTGGGTCAGCCAGCGTATAAAATTGCTGAACTGGCCGGTTTCACCGTCCCGACTAGCACTAAGATCCTGATTGGTGAAGTGAAACTCGTTGACGAAAGCGAGCCGTTTGCTCACGAAAAACTGTCTCCAACTCTGGCAATGTATCGTGCAAAAGACTTTGACGACGCGGTTATCAAAGCGGAGAAACTGGTTGCAATGGGCGGTATCGGTCATACCTCTTGCCTGTACACCGACCAGGACAACCAGCCAGAGCGTGTTGCGCACTTCGGTCAGATGATGAAAACGGCACGTATCCTGATCAACACCCCGGCGTCTCAGGGTGGTATCGGTGACCTGTATAACTTTAAACTCGCGCCTTCCCTGACTCTGGGTTGTGGTTCATGGGGTGGTAACTCCATCTCTGAAAACGTTGGTCCTAAGCACCTGATCAACAAGAAAACCGTTGCTAAGCGAGCTGAGAACATGTTGTGGCACAAACTTCCGAAATCTATCTACTTCCGTCGTGGCTCTCTGCCAATCGCGCTGGATGAAGTGATTACTGATGGCCACAAACGTGCGCTCATCGTGACCGACCGTTTCCTGTTCAACAACGGCTACGCAGACCAGATCACCTCTGTTCTGAAAGCGGCTGGCGTAGAAGTTGACGTGTTCTTCGAAGTTGAAGCTGACCCAACCCTGAGCGTTGTTCGCAAAGGTGCAGAGCTGGCGAATTCCTTCAAACCAGACGTCATCATCGCGCTGGGCGGCGGCTCCCCAATGGATGCAGCCAAAATCATGTGGGTGATGTACGAACACCCAGAAACGCACTTCGAAGAACTGGCGCTGCGCTTTATGGATATCCGTAAACGTATCTACAAGTTCCCGAAAATGGGCGTGAAAGCGAAAATGATCGCCATCACCACCACTTCCGGTACCGGTTCTGAAGTGACTCCGTTTGCGGTTGTGACCGACGATGCAACCGGTCAGAAATACCCACTGGCAGATTACGCGCTGACCCCGGACATGGCGATTGTTGATGCCAACCTGGTTATGGACATGCCGAAATCACTGTGTGCATTCGGTGGTCTGGATGCGGTAACGCACGCCCTGGAAGCTTATGTTTCTGTACTGGCATCTGAATTCTCTGACGGCCAGGCGCTGCAAGCGCTGAAACTGCTGAAAGAAAACCTGCCAGCATCTTACAACGAAGGTTCTAAAAACCCGGTTGCCCGTGAGCGCGTACACAATGCCGCGACCATCGCAGGTATCGCGTTTGCGAACGCCTTCCTGGGTGTGTGTCACTCAATGGCGCACAAACTGGGCTCTCAGTTCCACATTCCTCACGGTCTGGCGAACGCCCTGCTGATTTCGAACGTTATTCGTTATAACGCCAACGATAACCCGACTAAGCAGACTGCATTCAGCCAGTATGACCGTCCACAGGCTCGTCGTCGTTATGCTGAAATCGCTGACCATCTGGGCCTGAGTGCTCCAGGTGACCGCACAGCTGCGAAAATCGAGAAACTGCTAGCATGGCTGGACAGCATTAAAGCTGAGCTGGGTATTCCTAAATCTATCCGCGAAGCCGGTGTTCAGGAAGCTGACTTCCTGGCTCACGTTGATAAGCTGTCTGAAGATGCCTTCGATGACCAGTGTACTGGTGCGAACCCACGCTACCCACTGATTGCTGAGCTGAAACAGATCCTGCTGGATACCTTCTACGGACGTGAGTACTCTGAAGCTGAAGCCGCTCCTGCTGCGGTAGAAGCAGCCGTAAAAGTGGACAAGAAAGCGAAGAAAAACGCGTAATTGACTGCGTAATAAAAAACCCGCCTCGGCGGGTTTTTTTATGTCTGTAGCACAGTGAGGACATGCGCCAATGAAATAGCGTCGCTAGCGGCGATACACTTCCTGAATGGCGGTAAGCGAGCCGACAAGCAACGCTTCTTTATAATGCCGACGACAGACCGACACATAGCGTTCATTACCGCCAATCACAACCTGTTCGCCTTCGGCATACGGTTTACCGGCATGATCGAGACGCAGCACCATACTCGCCTTGCGCCCGCAGAAGCAGATGGTTTTCAATTCCACCAGTTTGTCCGACCAGGCAAGCAAATACTGGCTACCTGTAAATAACTCACCGCGAAAATCGGTACGCAGACCATAGCAGAGCACTGGAATATCCAGTTCATCAACCACGTCGGAAAGCTCATGCACCTGTTGACGCGTCAAAAACTGGCATTCATCCACCAACACACAATGCACCTCTCCGGCAGCCACATCGGCACGAATTTCGTCCAACAGGTTAGTCTGCGGATTAAATAGTTTTGCCGGTGACGAGAGACCAATTCGTGAACTCACTTTCCCTGCGCCAAAACGGTCGTCAATTTCAGCAGTGTAGACCGCGGTGCGCATACCCCGTTCCTGATAATTGTAAGACGATTGCAGCAGTGCAGTCGACTTTCCGGCGTTCATTGCTGAATAGTAGAAATAAAGTTGTGCCATTGGCCGTAAAACCCTAATCAATGTGTATTATTCCCGATGCGGGATTGTACCATATTTTGTCTGGTCTTCTGCGCTACCGCGCACTGTACGGCCGTTACAGTACCGGCAAGCCCCGCCGGGATATAGCTTCGACAGTGATGAATCACATCAGAAAAGTGAAACAGGATGACGTTATAAGCGCGGTAAGTTGAGGAAAAATCTGTTTTTTTAACGGGAAGAGAACCCCCGAAATGATTCAATATTAATTAACAATTTCGACTGATAAACCCGTATAGCAGCCTAATACAAAAGGTTGATATTTATCCTTAGCAACTATATCACGCGAGAAAATTGTCCTAAAAATTGAGTTCACCGGCCGGTTTACAACGCGGCTGTTGATAACAAAATGTGCTTTATCCTGCTTGAATTTAAGTTAGTGATATTAATAATAGCGCCAGATATTAAGGAATTTTTGAATTCCTTACATTCTGACCTATTGCACATATCAATTTAAGCCTCTATTATTACCTCAACAAACCCCACTATATAAGTTTGAGATTACTACAATGAGCGAAGCACTTAAAATTCTGAACAACATCCGTACTCTTCGTGCCCAGGCAAGAGAATGTACTCTCGAAACGCTTGAAGAAATGCTGGAAAAATTAGAAGTCGTTGTAAATGAGCGCCGTGAAGAAGATAACGCCGCTGCTGCTGAAGTTGAAGAGCGTACGCGTAAACTGCAGCAATATCGTGAAATGCTGATCGCTGATGGTATTGATCCTAACGAATTGCTGAACAGCATGGCTGCCGCTAAAACAGGTGCTAAAGCTAAACGCGCTGCGCGCCCGGCTAAATATAGCTACATCGACGAGAACGGCGAATCTAAAACCTGGACCGGCCAGGGTCGTACACCTGCTGTTATCAAAAAAGCGATGGACGAGCAAGGTAAACAACTGGACGACTTCCTGATCCAGGAATAAGTCAGAACAGTTACTTAAAAATCCCGCTTAATGCGGGATTTTTTATGCCTGTATTTTATGCAGTGTGACATTCCGTTACATCGTGTCATATTACCTCCCGCCCCTGCGGTCTCTCCTTCACCGCGCGGCGTCGTTCAAGCGCCATAAAAAAACCGGTGTCGCAAGGCTTCACCGGTTTCGTTTAACACCAGAACAGACGATTAGTTTTTAATGCCCAGCGTCTCTTTCAGCCAGCCTTTAAATTCTTCACCCAGAGACTGGTGGCGAATACCGTATTCAACGAATGCCCGCATGTAACCGAGTTTATTACCGCAGTCATGGCTCTTACCTTTCATATGGTAGGCTTCAACGGTCTCTTTTTCGATCAGCATGTCGATAGCATCGGTCAACTGGATTTCATCGCCAGCACCTGGAGGGGTTTTCGCCAGCAGTTGCCAAATCTCTGCGCTCAGGACATAGCGCCCTACTACGGCCAGATTAGACGGCGCTACGTCGGCTTTAGGCTTCTCAACCACGCCAACCATTGGCACGCTGTCACCCGGGTTCATGCCGACACCTTTGCAATCGACCACGCCATACGCCGTCACGTCGTCTACAGGTTCAACCATAATCTGGCTGCTGCCGGTATCATCGAAGCGCTTAATCATATCGGCCAGGTTATCCTGGGACAAATCTGATTCAAATTCGTCGAGAATAACGTCTGGTAAAATAACCGCGACGGGCTCATTACCCACAACCGGATGCGCACACAGTACTGCATGGCCCAGGCCTTTTGCCAGACCCTGACGAACTTGCATAATAGTCACGTGCGGTGGGCAAATAGATTGCACTTCCTGCAGAAGTTGACGCTTTACGCGTTTTTCCAGCATGGCTTCCAGTTCGAAACTGGTATCGAAATGGTTTTCGATAGAGTTTTTGGATGAATGCGTTACCAGCACAATTTCAGTAATGCCAGCAGCAATACATTCGTTGACCACATACTGGATTAATGGCTTATCAACGAGCGGCAGCATCTCTTTAGGAATAGCCTTGGTTGCGGGCAACATCCTGGTTCCCAATCCTGCTACCGGGATAACGGCCTTTGTCACTTTCGAATTTAGGGCAGCCATTGAAACTCTCCTGAACTGTTCACGTTTTGAACTTTAGTCTGCATTAATAACGCGTTTAGTATATCAGTCTCAGGATGAAGTCCGGGTCTGAAAAGGACGCGCTACCGTTTAATTAGGATAAATACGACTGAAACTGGCAGTGATAGTAGCACCGCCTTTGAAACGAAGGTAAAGCTATCTACCGTTTAAATTCCAACTGATTATTCCGTGGACAACATTAAGCGCAGCCGCCCGCCGGCCCCCCAAATTTGGCATTGCCATGAGGGGCAGCGGTGACTTATTTGATTGAGATAAGTATTTCCTAACGTCCCTAACGGAACGCCGTTACTGACCTGTATATGATGTTCACCGGTATTAAGGGTGGCATTGAGCCCGGCGGACACCAACACGAGGTTCTTTAAGCCACTGTGGTAATAACCCACCAGCAGCGGAAATTGACCGGGTAAATTGGCCTGCCGCAGTAACTGGTTAACCTGTTTGAGCAAACTGCCTAACTCCGGAAGACGCTGGCCCTGATGCGAAAGTTGTTCCTGGAGTAAACCATTAAATAGCGCGCGCAGTAATAACGCTGCCAGGACGCCATTATCCCCTGCCCGGGTAACATCCAGACAATAAAAAGCCAAATCGTGATCGGATAAAGGAGCGATATCCAGAACCAGTCCGGACTGATCCGCCGCCACCAGTTGGCGGTAATTAATGCGACAATCGGAGATGGTCTGCTGCACCGGGGGCTGCAGCTCCTGCAGCAGTTTTGCCGCAGCGGCTGGATTATTGACCAGCGCATCCCAGTCCTGAAACAGACGTTCTTCTTCCTCAACGCGCGAATTAAACATATTCGGATACAGACAGGCCAGCACGGTTTCACGCAGGCGATTAAGATCTTTCACTGGCTTGAGCAGAACATCCTGCACGCCCAGGCGCAGCGCTTTGGCGATATCGGCCATATTTTCCGTGGCTGATATGACCAGAATTGGGATTTGATCGCCGGCATTACGCAGATGCTCCACCAGCTTAAGGCCATTCATGCGCGGCATCGCAATATCACAAATCATCAGGTCAGGTGTAATCCTGGCCAATTTTTCAAGCGCGTCGATGCCATCATTTGCCAGCGAGGTTGTTGCACCCAACGACGAAAGCCATGAATCCAGTAGGGAGCGGAAAACAGGCTCGTCTTCGACAATCAAAATTTGTTTTCCGGCTAATGGCTGCGTCATGGTTTCTCCCGGGGCTGACAGTAGATAAATAGTGGCATGCTATTGGTACTATCGCCTGTCAGATTTTGCTGAAGTCTTCAAAACAGTGCTCATGCCGAAGCCCGCACCAAAGGTAACAATTCATCCATTTTCTTTTCAACAGCCTGAGCGCCTGCGGTTATGGCCGCCTCGGCACGGTGGAAATCAAGCGTTGAAATTTGCGGACAAAAAGGTTGGATCAGGATATCCGGCGGGTCCCCTGCCATACGGTTGCGTTTCAGGCGGTTTTCCAGAACCTGAATCGAGGTGGTCATAATTTCCAGCGCAGTCGGTGCAGCGACCAGTTTACGCGCCGTGGCCCGGCTGATCCGCTCACGCAGACGTTCATGCCAGGCGAGTTCCTCAAGCCCGGCATCTTCTGAATGGGTATTCACTGGCATCAGCTCGTGCTGCATCAGATGAGCATCGTGCTGTAAATCGACAGCGATGACGATATCGGCGCCCATCGCTCGGGTCAGTGAGACGGGAATAGGGTTGACGACGCCGCCGTCCACCAGCCAGTAGCCATTATGGGGAACCGGCGCCATGAGGCCCGGCATGCTGCAGGAGGCGCGAACAGCAAGATGGAGATCGCCCTCGGTAAACCAGATCTCACGGCCGGTGCTGAGATTAGTGGCTACGGCGCCAAAGGGCATCTGGCAGTTGGAGAATTCGGACAGGGGCATCACCTGACGAAAGCGGTTAAATACGCGCTCACCGCGTAATAGCCCGCCACGCTGCCAGGAGAAGTCCATTAATCGCAGGACATCCCAGTAACTGAAGGATCGTACCCAGGTTTCCAGCTCGGGAAGTTTGCCGCAAGAATAGGCAGCCCCCACCAGCGATCCGATTGAGCACCCTGCGACAATATCAATTTCGATACCAAGACGTTGTAAGGCGTTAATGACACCAATGTGCGACCAGCCTCGGGCTGCACCTGAACCCAATGCCAGTCCAATTTTAACCTTTCTCATTAGCCCTTTTTAGCGTCCCCTGGATTCCTGACATAGCGTCATTGCAACTGCTCAGTTAACATGGTGCTACCACGGCGTTCAACGCCATTCATTTTAGTTTCAGGAAAAGAGTATCGTGTCTCAACTCTGTCCCTGCGGTAGCGCACTCGAGTATAGCCTATGTTGTCAGCGATATCTTACTGGTGAAGAGGTAGTGCCGGACCCGTCATCACTAATGCGTTCCCGCTACGCTGCTTTTGTGACGCGTAACGCAGACTACCTTATTAAGAGCTGGCACCCGTCATGTCACGCCGCTGATTTTCGTCAGGAAATCGAATCCGGTTTCGCTAACACAACCTGGGTCGGATTGACCCAGTATGAAACCGCCCCCGGCCGCGATGAAAACGAGGGTTTCGTCAGCTTTGTTGCTCGCTTTACTGAGCAAGGCAAAGCCGGTGCGATTATCGAGCGCTCCCGTTTCTTAAAGGAGAGCGGACAGTGGTACTATATTGACGGTACTCGTCCGCAGTTTGGTCGTAATGACCCCTGCCCCTGCGGTTCAGGTAAAAAATTTAAAAAGTGTTGCGGGCAATAGCGCCTGACAAACACCAGTCCAGCAAACACCTAACAGGATTTTCCGGCAATGCAATCGACACAACGCAAAGTGCTGCGCACCATTTGTCCCGATCAGAAAGGGCTTATCGCCCGTATAACCAATATTTGCTACAAGCATGAACTGAACATCGTGCAGAACAACGAGTTTGTTGATCACCGTACCGGCCGCTTCTTTATGCGTACCGAGCTGGAAGGTATTTTCAATGATGTGACGCTGCTGGCCGATCTGGATGGCGCGTTACCGGAAGGATCGGTGCGTGAATTGACCCCAGCGGGTCGCCGCCGGGTGGTTATTCTGGTGACCAAAGAGGCGCACTGCCTGGGCGACCTATTAATGAAAGCCAACTATGGCGGCCTGGATGTGGATATTGCCGCTGTTATTGGTAACCACGATACGTTGCGTACGCTGGTTGAGCGTTTCGATATTCCTTTTGAGCTGGTCAGCCATGAAGGCCACACCCGCGAAGAACACGACACCTTAATGGCGCAGGCGATCGAAGCCCATAACCCGGATTACGTGGTGTTGGCAAAATACATGCGCGTTCTGACCCCGACGTTTGTCTCGCGCTTCCCGAATAAGATCATCAATATTCACCATTCATTCTTACCGGCATTTATCGGCGCGCGACCTTATCACCAGGCGTACGAGCGCGGAGTGAAAATCATCGGTGCAACGGCGCACTATGTGAATGACAATCTTGATGAAGGTCCAATCATCATGCAGGACGTGATTCACGTTGATCACACCTACACGGCGGAAGACATGATGCGTGCCGGGCGCGACGTTGAGAAGAACGTCCTGAGCCGTGCGCTGTATCAGGTGCTGGCGCAGCGCGTATTTGTCTACGGCAACAGAACGATTATTCTTTAATCTTTCGCGCAATGAATTGATTACCTTTACATCTTTCCGGGTGAAATTCAGGCAAACGATTCATTTTCGCAAAGGAAGTCTTTACAGGGGCGCGTCATTTGATATGATGCGCCCCGCTTCCCGCAAGGAAGCAGGCCAGTAAATGCATTACCCCGTGGTGGGGTTCCCGAGCGGCCAAAGGGAGCAGACTGTAAATCTGCCGTCATCGACTTCGAAGGTTCGAATCCTTCCCCCACCACCATCTCAAAGCTTTACCTCAAAATGTGAATTACCCCTGGTGGGGTTCCCGAGCGGCCAAAGGGAGCAGACTGTAAATCTGCCGTCATCGACTTCGAAGGTTCGAATCCTTCCCCCACCACCATCACTTCAAAATCCTAAAATCCAGACTCACCAAATTCTTCGGTTTCCGCACACCTGTTTTCCGCGGTGGCGCTGCGCTTACCGGGGCTACAAAACCAAACGGTAAGCCGCCACCCGGCAAAACTACATCGGTGGCAACCGGCGCTTCACTGGCGAGCTTTTCACTATCGACGTATTGCACTGGGCATGCTCTGCCAACCCATCCAGCAACGTATCCAACTGCTCAATAGATCGCACCACCAGGCGGATAACAAAACAATCCTCGCCGGTCACTTTGTCGCTTTCAATACACTCTGGCATCGCCTGGATATAGCTATCCACCTTATGCAATAAACCCGGCAATGGCCGCACGCGAACCAGCGCCTGCAGCGTGTAACCTAATGCCGCCAGATTCACCCGGGCGCTGTATCCCTGAATAACGCCGCGCTCCTCCAGCCTTTTTAAACGCTCTGCCGTACTGGGTGACGTGAGCCCCACCCGACTGCTCAGCACCTTCAGCGACATCCGCGCCTCTTCCACCAGACAGGCCAGAATCTGCCGGTCAATCTCATCGATAAGGTAATCCATCGCATTCACCTAATTTATAAAAGCTAAACATCTCTGTTACCTTAAATCAGCCCTGTAAAACCGGATACGTTTTTTCGACAATAGAGGGCATTAATCAGGAGGTGTGTGATGCGTGAAGTTCAACAAGGCGTGTGGCAGATGTGTCTGGCAATGCTGATTTCCGGTTCCATTGGGGCCTTTGTTTTGCTCTCCGGCCTGCCGGTGACCGACGTCGTATTCTGGCGCTGTCTGATAGGCGCTATCGCGCTGTTTATCTTTATCCGCCTGAGCAAGCAGCCCTTTAGCCCGCTCACCCGTGTGACGTTGGCCTTAGCGGTACTGGGCGGTGTGGCGCTGGTCGTCAACTGGCTGCTGCTGTTCGCCGCTTTTGAACGCATCTCTATTGGCCTCTCCACGGTGGTCTATAACACTCAGCCATTTATGCTGGTGCTGATGGGGATGCTGCTCGGGGAGCGCGTAAGTCTGGTGAAATGGGGCTGGCTGGCGCTGGCGTTTGCCGGGGTAGTGATTTTACTCTCCAGCGAACTGACGCAGGGGCACGCTGCCGGCTGGTTGACGGGCATTGCCCTCGCTCTGGGCGCGGCGTTCTTCTATGCGCTGACCGCCATTATTACCCGCCAGCTCAAATCCCTGGCACCCCAGCACATCGCCTTTATTCAGGTGCTGACCGGGATCGTGATGCTGCTGCCGCTGGCACACAGGCCGGTCTTCTCCACCGACTTCCCGTGGGCGATCCTGCTGACGCTGGGCATTGTCCACACCGGTATTATGTATCAGCTGCTCTACAGCGCGATCCAGAAACTGCCGATGCCCATTACCGGCTCCCTGTCATTTATCTACCCGGTGATTGCGCTGATTGTTGATAACCTGGTGTTCGGTCATTCGCTCAATGCCACCCAGTTTGCGGGCGGCCTGCTGATCCTGTTCGCCGCGGCGGGCAACAACCTGGGTTGGGGCGAAAAAAAACCCCGCGCAAGCGGGGTTGGAATCAAACAAGTCTGAGTTAGCGACGTGCACGTACAATCTGGTATTTGCGCGTCAGGTACTCGACCGGCGCGCTCCAGATATGCACCAGACGGGAGAACGGGAACAGCAGGAACAGCGTCATCCCGAGCACAAGGTGCACGCGGAAGATAAACGCCACGCCGTCCAGATGCGCTGAGGCACCGCCGTGGAAGGTCACCACCGACTGCGCCCACCCGACCAGTTTGAGCATTTCGCTGCCGTCCATATGCTGAGCGGAGAACGGAATAGTCAGCAGACCCAGCGCACACTGCACCATCAGCAGGGTCAGGATCAGGATATCTGCCCCGGTAGTGGTGGCACGCACCCGCGGGCTGAACAGACGACGTTTCAGCAACAGCAGGCCACCGACCAGACACATCACGCCGCTGGCGCCGCCCATGATCATCGCCATCTTCTGCTTCACGTCCATCGGCAGGAAGGATTCATACATCCAGTGCGGGGTCAGCATCCCGAGGAAGTGACCGGCGAAGATCCCCAAAATCCCGATGTGGAACAGGTTTGACGCCAGGTTCATCCCCTTACGATCCAGCATCTGGCTGGAGCCTGCGCGCCAGGTGTACTGGCCGTAGTCATAGCGCAGCCAGCTGCCCACGAGGAATACCGAGCCCGCTATATACGGGTAGATATCAAAGAAGAACATATTCAGGAATTGCATTATTGCTGTCCTCCGTTAGAGATATTCAGATATTGCGGGGCAACGGCGCCGGCAAAACGGCGCTGATGAGCGGAGATCTCCGACTCGCCGCAGTTCTGGTCGGCCATAAACTTCACCTGCTCTTCTTCCCAGACGGCATCCAGCGCCTGCGGGGTATCGTCGCGTGCTTCGTCGGCAATTTTTTCTGCCACTTTTGCACTGTCGATAGCCGTGTTCGCCAGTTTTACCAGCAGATCGAACAGCACCGCATAGCAGCTCTCACGCTGCTGCAAACGGGCGCTAAGCAGGGCGAGGATCGGGGCAATATCCTGCAAACCCCCGATCGCGTCTTCTTTTGGCAACTGCGCCAGATATTCCAGGTACAGCGGCAGATGATCCGGCAGCTCGCGGCTGTCGATCTGCAGGCCGTGCTGCTCGTACTGCGCCATCAGATCGACCATCGCCTGACCACGGTCGCGGGATTCACCGTGAACGTGTTCGAACAGCAGCAGCGACGTGGCACGTCCGCGATCGAACAGCTGGCTATAGTCAGACTGCGCATCCAGCAGATCGCGCGCTAACAGGTCGCGCAGGAAAACGCCCAGCGTCTGGGCAGCCTCTTTATCCAGGTTTTCAGCTGACGCGAGTGCCTCGAAAAGTTCCTGTTGATGCTGCACAAGCGCAGCATCAGGGTACTCGAGCAGACGCGATACAATGACGAGTTCAATCATTGGTGCGGCTCCGTTTTGCTGGTCACATCCATCGCATCAATACGACGGCTGTTGAACAGGTTGAATTTGGTGTCTGACCCGTGGCAACCGTCGCCAAAGGTGAAGCCACAACCGCTTTTTTCCGGGAAGGCGTCGCGAGCCTGTTCACGGTGGCTGCTCGGCACCACGAAACGATCTTCGTAGTTAGCAATCGCCAGATAACGGTACATCTCCTGCGCCTGGGCTTCGCTCAGGCCCACTTCTTCCAGCGCGCGGGTGTCGATGACGCCGTCAACGGTTTCCGCACGCTTGAAGTGGCGCATCGCCAGCATCCGTTTCAGTGCCAACAGTACCGGCTGGGTATCGCCTGCGGTGAGCAGGTTTGCCAGGTACTGAACCGGGATACGCAGGCTGTCCACGTCTGGCAGAATGCCGTTACCGCCCAGTTCGCCCGCATCGGCGGCGGACTGAATCGGTGACAGAGGTGGCACATACCAAACCATTGGCAGGGTGCGGTATTCCGGGTGCAGCGGCAGAGCCAGCTTCCAGTCCATCGCCATTTTGTACACCGGCGACTGCTGGGCGGCGTCGATGACGCTCTGCGGAACGCCATCGGCAAGCGCCTGCTCGATCACTTTTGGATCGTTCGGATCGAGGAACACGTCCAGCTGACGCTGATACAGATCTTTTTCGTGTTCGGTGCTTGCCGCGCTCTCAATCGCATCGGCGTCATACAGCAGGACGCCGAGATAACGGATACGGCCTACGCAGCTTTCTGAACACACGGTCGGCTGGCCGGCCTCAATACGCGGATAACAGAAGATGCACTTCTCGGACTTGCCGCTTTTCCAGTTGAAGTAGATTTTCTTATACGGGCAGCCGGTAATACACATCCGCCAGCCGCGGCACTTGTCCTGGTCGATAAGGACGATACCGTCTTCTTCACGCTTGTAGATGGCTCCGCTCGGGCAGGTCGCGACACAGGCCGGGTTCAGGCAGTGTTCGCACAGGCGCGGGAGATACATCATGAAGGTGTTCTCAAACTGGCCGTACATTGCTTTCTGCATGTTCTCGAAGTTTTTGTCTTTCGACAGCTTCTCAAACTCGCCGCCCAGATCGTCTTCCCAGTTCGGGCCTTTCTCGATCTTGGCCATACGCTGACCGGTGATCAGCGACCGTGGACGGGCGATAGGCTGATGTTTGCCTTCCGCTGCGTTATGCAGATTCTGATAGTCAAAATCGAACGGTTCGTAGTAATCATCGATCCCCGGCATGTGCGGGTTGGCGAAGATTTTACCCAGCAGCAGCGCCCGGTTACCCATGCGCGGCTGGATTTTGCCGTTGATCTTACGGATCCAACCGCCCTTCCATTTTTCCTGGTTTTCCCAGTCGGTCGGGAAGCCGGTACCGGGCTTGGTTTCAACGTTGTTGAACCAGGCGTACTCGGTACCTTCGCGGCTGGTCCAGACGTTTTTACAGGTGACTGAGCAGGTATGACAGCCAATGCATTTATCCAGATTCAGCACCATGCCGACTTGTGAACGAATTTTCATTTTACGCTCTCCTGTACCTGGTCATTTCCTTCGCCGTCTAACCAGTCAATATTTTTCATTTTACGTACCACCACAAACTCATCGCGGTTTGAACCCACGGTGCCGTAGTAGTTAAAGCTGTAAGCCAGCTGGGCATAACCGCCGATCATATGGGTCGGCTTCGGCGTAATACGGGTCACCGAGTTATGAATACCGCCGCGCTGCTGGGTGATCTCTGAACCCGGCAGGTTCACGATGCGTTCCTGCGCGTGGTACATCATCGTCATCCCGGCAGGTACACGTTGGCTCACCACCGCACGCGCAGTCAGGGCACCGTTGCTGTTGAACACTTCGATCCAGTCGTTATCGACGATCTGCAGATCTTTCGCATCCGCTTCACTCATCCAGACAATCGGGCCACCGCGTCCCAGCGTCAGCATCAACAGGTTGTCGCTGTACGTAGAGTGAATGCCCCATTTCTGGTGCGGCGTCAGGAAGTTCAACGCTTTTTCCGGATAGCCATTCGACTTCTCGCCCATTACTTCTTTCACCGAGCGGGTATCAATCGGCGGACGGTAGACCAGCAGGCTTTCACCAAAATCACGCATCCACTGGTGATCCTGATACAGCGACTGACGGCCCGTCAGGGTGCGCCATGGGATCAGCTCGTGAACGTTGGTGTAGCCCGCGTTATAGGACACATGTTCATCTTCGAGGCCGGACCAGGTCGGGCTGGAGATGATCTTGCGCGGCTGGGCCTGAATATCGCGGAAGCGAATTTTTTCGTCTTCTTTATTCAGCGCCAGGTGCGTATGGTCACGACCGGTAAACTCACTCAATGCAGCCCAGGCTTTCACCGCCACCTGACCGTTCGTTTCCGGTGCCAGAGTCAGGATCATCTCAGCGGCATCAATGGCGGTATTCAGCATTGGCTGGCCTTTGGCCGGGCCGTCTGCTTTGGTGTAATTGAGCTTGCGCAGCAGATCCATTTCGCTCTGGGTATTCCAGGCAATCCCTTTACCGCCGTTACCGATTTTTTCCATCAGCGGGCCGATAGAGGTAAAGCGTTCGTAGGTTGCCGGATAATCGCGTTCAACCGGGATAATGTGCGGGGCGGTTTTGCCTGGAATCAGGTCGCATTCGCCTTTTTTCCAGTCCTTCACGTCCAGCGGCTGTGCCAGTTCAGCAGCAGAATCGTGCTGGATTGGCAGCGTAACCACATCCGTTTCAACACCCAGGTGACCGACGCACACTTCGGAGAATTTCTTCGCGATGCCTTTATAGATTTCCCAGTCGCTTTTCGATTCCCATGCCGGGTCAACGGCAGCAGACAGCGGATGAATAAACGGATGCATATCCGAGGTATTCATATCGTCTTTTTCATACCAGGTGGCGGTTGGCAGCACGATGTCGGAGTAGAGACAGGTGCTCGACAGACGGAAGTCCAGCGTCACTACCAGATCCAGCTTGCCGTCGAGGCCGTTATCCTGCCATTCCACTTCTTCAGGCTTCACGCCGCCCTGCTTGCCCAGATCTTTACCCTGAATACCGTGATCGGTACCGAGCAGATACTTGAGCATGTACTCGTGGCCTTTACCGGATGAACCCAGCAGGTTTGAGCGCCAGATAAACAGGTTGCGCGGGTGGTTTTTGCCGTTTTCAGGCTGCTCGGCCGCAAAGCGGATAGAGCCGTCTTTCAGAGATTTAACGGTGTAATCCACCGGTGACATCCCGGCTTTCTTCGCCTCTTCGGCAATACGCAGTGGGTTAGTGCCCAGCTGCGGCGCAGACGGCAGCCAGCCCATGCGCTCGGCACGCACGTTGAAGTCAATCAGGTGGCCGGTGTAGCGGGATTTATCCGCCATCGGCGACAGCAGTTCCTGCGCCGTAACGGTTTCATAGCGCCACTGGCTGGAGTGGTTATAGAAGTAGGAGGTGCTGTTCATGTGACGCGCAGGACGCTGCCAGTCAAGGCCAAACGCCAGCGGCTGCCAGCCGGTCTGCGGACGCAGTTTTTCCTGGCCAACATAGTGTGCCCAGCCGCCGCCGCTTTGACCGATACAGCCGCAGAACACCAGCATGTTGATCAGGCCGCGATAGTTCATATCGAGGTGGTACCAGTGGTTCAGACCCGCCCCGACGATGATCATTGAACGACCGTGGGTTTTGTCGGCGTTTTCCGCAAACTCACGCGCGATACGGGTGATCTGCGCACGCGGCACGCCGGTGATCTGCTCAGCCCACGCCGGAGTATAGGCTTTGATTTCGTCGTAGTTGGTCGCACAATTTTCATCGTTCAGACCGCGTTCCAGACCGTAGTTGGCCATGGTCAGATCGTAAACGGTGGTCACCAGCGCGGTAGAACCGTCGGCCAGCTGCAGGCGCTTAACCGGCAGCTTGTGCAGCAGGATGTTTTCCAGCTCCACTTTATTGAAATGTTCGGTGCCTTCGCCACCAAAGTACGGGAAGCCGACTTCAGCGATATCATCCTGGCTACCCAGCATGCTAAGGCGCAGATCGGTTTCTTCGCCTGACGTCGCATCGCGTTGCTCGAGGTTCCACTTGCCTTTCTCACCCCAGCGGAAACCAATGGACCCGTTCGGGGCCACCATCTCGCCATTGCTGCTGTAAGCGACGGTTTTCCATTCCGGATTGTTTTCCTGACCGAGTGCATCCACCAGGTCTGCTGCACGCAGCATACGGCCTGCCGCATAGTACCCGTCGCGCTCTTCCAGCATCACCAGCATCGGCATGTCGGTGTATTTGCGCACGTAGTCGGTGAAATACTGGCTTGGTTTATCGAGGTGGAACTCACGCAGCATCACGTGGCCCATCGCCAGTGCCATCGCGGCATCGGTACCCTGCTTCGGTGCCAGCCACAGGTCGCACAGTTTGGCGATCTCGGCGTAGTCCGGGGTAATGGCAACGGTTTTGGTGCCTTTGTAGCGCACTTCGGTAAAGAAGTGGGCGTCCGGGGTACGGGTCTGCGGCACGTTAGAGCCCCAGGCAAGGATATAGCTGGAGTTGTACCAGTCGGCAGATTCCGGTACGTCGGTCTGCTCGCCCCAGGTCTGCGGAGACGCAGGCGGTAAGTCGCAGTACCAGTCGTAGAAGCTCAGGCAGGTGCCGCCAATCAGCGACAGGTAGCGCGCGCCGGAGGCGTAAGAAACCATCGACATCGCCGGGATCGGTGAGAAGCCTGCCACACGGTCCGGGCCGTAGGTTTTAACGGTATAAACGTTAGAAGCGGCAATCAGCTCGTTAACTTCTTTCCACGAGGAGCGCACAAAGCCGCCGCGACCACGCGCCTGCTTAAAGCTTTTCGCTTTGTCTGCGTCTTCAATGATTGAGGCCCAGGCATCAACCGGATCGCTGTGCTGTATTTTTGCTTCACGCCACATTTTCATCAGGCGTTTGCGCATCAGCGGGTATTTCAGGCGGTTGGCGCTGTACAGATACCAGGAATAGCTGGCGCCACGCGGACAGCCGCGCGGTTCGTGGTTCGGCATATCCGGACGTGTACGCGGATAGTCGGTCTGCTGCACTTCCCAGGTCACCAGACCGTTTTTAACGAAGATCTTCCAGCTGCAGGAGCCGGTGCAGTTCACACCGTGCGTGGAACGAACGACTTTGTCATGCTGCCAACGTTGACGGTAACCATCTTCCCAGTCCCGGTTGGTCTCCAGAACCTGGCCGTGCCCATCGGCAAAAGTTTCGCCCTTCTGTTTGAAGTAGCGAAACCGGTCCAAAAATTTGCTCATCGGGTATCTCCTGTGTGGAGCCTGTGGCTCTCTAAATCGACATTGCTGATTTGCAGCGAAGGTAACGCTATGAAAGATGGCGAGAATTGATAACGATCAAGGCGGGTCAGGTCTGTTGCGGAGGGCTTATCTTTTACTACCCCCAAGGGAGTACGGACTTCTGTTTTGCATCACGCTGATAAATAAGGGTTTTTATGATTAGTCGTACAAAACAAACCGCATCATTCCCTGTGCAGAGTTTTAAGGAGTAGACGATTCTGCTAAGCGATAGCGATCACAGTGCTACCCCCTGGCGTGGCCGTCATCCCTTTAAGTATGTTGTAACTAAAAACCACTAAAAAAAAGCGCGGCACCAGGCCGCGCAAACGGATAATCACTACTTACTTTTTATTAGAATGACGTCCATATACCAGCCAGGTGACAAACACGCAGGCGATATAGAATACGAGGAACACTTTCATAGCATCTGCCGGGGAGCCGGTCAGCTCCAGAGAGAGACCAAATGCTTTTGGAATAAAGAACCCGCCAATCGCGCCAATCGCCGAGATAAAGCCCAGCGCCGCAGCCGTATCGGTGGCCGCTTCACGCATGGCCTGCTGCTCGTCGCCGCCCTGCGCTTTGACGCGCTCCATGGTCATTTTACGGAAGATCATCGAGATCATCTGGAAGGTGGAGGCGCTCCCCAGCCCGGCGGTCAGGAACAGCACCATAAACACCGCGAAGAAGGCGCTAAAGTTACCGCCCACGCCATTGACTGGCAGCGTCAGGAACAGCAGCGCACAGAAAATCGCCATCACCACAAAGTTTACCAGCGTCACGCGCGTCCCGCCCAGACGGTCAGAAATCATCCCACCGGTCGAACGGGCCAGCGCGCCAACGAACGGACCGAAGAAGGCGAACTGCAGGATCTGCACGTCCGGGAACTGGGTTTTCGACAGCATCGCAAATCCGGCGGAGAAGCCGATAAACGAGCCGAACGTGGCCAGATACAGCAAGGCCATGATCCACAGATGGGCACGTTTCAGTACCGGCAGCTGTTCGCGCAGCGACGCTTTCGACGCCGCCAGATCGTTCATACCAAACCATGCGGCGAGGGTAAATATCACCAGGAACGGAACCCAAATCCACGCAGCGTTCTGCAGGAACAGGTGCGATCCATCCGCCTGCTCAACGCCGGAGCCGCCAAAAACAGCAAAAATAGAGACCGAGATCGCCAGCGGCGCAATCAGCTGCATGACGCTGACGCCCATATTACCCAGACCGCCGTTCAGCCCCAGCGCCCCACCCTGCTTATGTTTCGGGAAGAAGAAGCTGATGTTGGCCATGCTGGAGGCAAAGTTAGCCCCGGCGAAGCCGCACAGCAGTGAGATCGTCACGAAGACGCTGAATGGCGTGGTGATATCCTGTACCGCAAAGCCCAGCCACACGCACGGGATAATCATGATCCCGGTACTGAACGCCGTCCAGCGGCGTCCGCCAAACAGCGGCACCATAAACGCATAAGGCACACGCAACAGCGCACCCGACAGCGCCGGCAAGGCCGTTAGCATAAACAGCTGATCGGTAGTAAATTTGAAGCCCACTTTTGGCAGGTTGACCGCCACGGCGCTGAACAGCATCCATACACAGAACGCCAGCAGCAGACAGGGAATAGAAATCCACAGATTACGACTTGCAACACGTTGACCACGCTGTTCCCAAAACGCCGGATCCTCCGGACGCCACTCGGTAATAACCGCGCCAGATTCCCTTTCGGGAGAAGATGAGTGACTCATAGACACCTCTGATTCTTAAAAGTTGGACAAAGATCAGGGTTTTAAGCTGGCGGTAAGTTGATATAAATCAAAGGAAAAGGTAGCTAATTCAGAAGTAAAACATGGCCATTACCCTTTGTGAGTAGGGTTTTTCGCCAGAAAAGGTGTGGTTTTTCACGCTGCTGCTCTTGCTGGATCCTCCTCCTCTCCCATTCACCCGTTTAATGGCAATTAGGGAGTAATCCTTTTGGGGTATGGGTATACTCCGGGGTATGCCTGAGAATAGGGCTCCTTCCAAGTCCAGGCATTGTCAGGAGCCAGACTGCTCTATGTTTAAACGCTGTTTTTCACCGCTGACGCTGGTTAATCAACTGGTGCTGATCGTCATGCTGTCCACCGCCATCGGGGTGACGGGGATGGCGATTTCCGGCTGGCTGGTGCAGGGCGTCCAGGGCAACGCGCACGCCATTAATAAAGCCGGTTCACTGCGGATGCAGAGCTACCGACTGCTGGCGGCGGTCCCGCTGGCGCCTGCCAATCAAGCCCTGCTGGACGAAATGGAAGTGACCGTGTTCAGCCCGGCACTGAAAGAGGCCGCGCGTCGTGAAAACCAGCAGCCAAAACTGATGGCGCTGCAGGGCTACTGGCACAGCCAGCTGGAGCCGGGCCTCCGGCAGGCGCAAAGCCCTGAGACGGTGGCCGAGGACGTGGCGAATTTTGTCAGCCGGCTGGACGATCTGGTTAGCGCCTTCGACTCCAGCACCGAACAGCGCATCGCGCGGGTGGTGCTGATGCAGCAGCTGATGGCCGTCTTTATGGGCCTGCTGCTGGTGTTTACCATTATCTGGCTGCGCGCCAGGCTGCTTCGCCCATGGCGACAGCTGCTGGCAATGGCTCGCGCCGTGACCCAGCGTGATTTTACCCAACGTGCGCAGGTGAGCGGACGCAATGAGATGGCGATGCTCGGCGACGCGCTGAATACCATGTCCGGCGAGCTGGCCGAAAGCTACGCGGTGCTGGAACAGCGGGTGCGGGAAAAAACCGCCGGACTGGAACAAAAAAACGAAATTCTCTCCTTCCTGTGGCAGGCTAACCGTCGTCTGCATTCGCAGGTACCGCTGTGCGAACGGCTATCACCAGTGCTGAACGGCCTGCAAAACCTGACCCAGCTGCACGATATCGAGCTGCGCGTCTACGACACCGAAGATGAAGAGAACCATCAGGAATTTACCTGTCAGTCGGATCTGAGCTGCGATGAAAAGGGTTGTCATCTTTGCCCGCGCGACCTGCCCTCTCACTCGAATAGTGGGACGACGCTGAAGTGGCGACTGGCCGACAATCTGATGCAGTACGGTATTTTGCTGGCGACGCTGCCCGCAGGGCGCCATCTGAGCCACGATCAGCAGCAACTGGTCGATACGCTGGTTGAGCAGCTCACCGCCACGCTGGCCCTCGACCGCCATCAGGAAAAACAGCAACAGCTGATTGTGATGGAAGAACGCGCCACCATTGCCCGGGAGCTGCACGACTCCATCGCCCAGTCGCTGTCGTGTATGAAGATGCAGGTCAGCTGCCTGCAGATGCAGGACACCGACCTGCCGGACAACAGCAAACAGCTGCTGAGCCAGATCCGCAACGAGTTGAATACCTCCTGGGTGCAGCTGCGCGAGCTGCTGACCACCTTCCGTCTGCAGCTGACGGAGCCCGGCCTGCGCCCGGCGCTGGAGGCCAGCTGTCAGGAATTCAGCGCCCGGATCGGGTTTACGGTATCGCTCGACTACCAGCTGCCGCCGCGCTTTGTGCCGTCCCACCAGGCCATCCATCTGCTGCAGATCGCGCGCGAAGCGTTAAGCAACGCGCTCAAACATTCCGGGGCGACCGCAGTTGCCCTGTTCGTGAGCCATCATGACAATCAGGTCAAACTCACGGTTCGTGATAACGGCTCTGGCGTGCCGGAAAACGCCGAAAGAAATAATCACTACGGCTTAATCATTATGCGCGACCGTGCGCAAAGCTTACGTGGTGATTGTCAGGTTCGCCGCGGCGAGTCTGGCGGTACCGACGTCACCGTCACCTTTATTCCCGAAAAGCCTCTTTTCACTGCCCAAGGAGAACACCATGTCTAGTCAGGAGCCTGCAACAATCCTGTTAATCGACGATCATCCGATGCTGCGCACCGGCGTAAAACAACTTATCAGCATGGCGTCGGATATCACCGTCGTGGGCGAAGCCAGCAATGGCGAACAGGGCATTGAACTGGCCGAAGCGCTGGATCCTGACTTGATCCTGCTCGACCTGAATATGCCGGGGATGAACGGGTTAGAAACGCTGGATAAGCTGCGGGAAAAATCGCTCTCCGGCCGTGTGGTCGTTTTCAGCGTCTCTAACCATGAAGAAGACGTGGTCACCGCCCTCAAACGCGGTGCGGACGGCTATCTGCTGAAAGACATGGAGCCGGAAGAACTGCTGAAAGCCCTGCAACAGGCCGCCGCAGGCGACATGGTGTTGAGCGAAGCCCTGACCCCGGTGCTGGCGGCGAGTCTGCGCGCCAACCGCGCCACCTCCGATCGCGACGTCACCCAGTTGACCCCGCGCGAGCGCGATATCCTCAAGCTGATTGCCCAGGGTCTGCCGAACAAGATGATCGCCCGCCGTCTGGATATCACCGAAAGTACGGTGAAGGTACACGTCAAACATATGCTGAAGAAGATGAAGCTGAAATCGCGCGTGGAAGCGGCGGTGTGGGTGCATCAGGATCGTATTTTCTAGTTCAGTCGTCCGGTAGCAGGGTCCAGCGCGGATCGTCTTCCGGGAACGTCAGCAGCGGCGGCGTCAGTGCGAGTGTGATCTCATTGGAAGAGACACGCTGCCCCTCATCATCCTCGACCACCACCGACAGATGCCAGCGGTTGCTCGCCCCTTCACTGCTGTCCCAGGCCGGCAGAATAATACTCCACCCCTCGCTGCTATCGGCTTTCGCCGGTGAGGTCAGGCTCAGCGCCTGCACATCCCCCTGCCAGTAGAGCTGCCGCACGCCGTGACGGCTGCGAATATCCATTTTCAACACCACCGTCTCACCCGGCTGCAGATCCCACGGCGGCGTCGCCAGCCAGGCCGAGAGCGTCTTCAGCTGACGAAACTCCATCACCGGCAGGTTCTGACGTTCCGGTGGATCGTAGCGGCTGCCGCGCAGCGAGCGACTGTCGGCCACTTCGCTGGCAGAGAGCTGTTTGGTGAGCGGCACGCCAAAGCGGTAGTTGAGCTTCATGCCGAGGTTATTCTGGCTGACGCCGCTTTCACCTTGCTTATGGGCGGCAGAGAAAGTCAGCAGCGGCACCGGGGTATAGTTCAGCCCCAGGTTCACCGCCAGCGGATTGTGGTAGCCCGTCCCGGACTGGAACAGATCGACGTTGTCGCCAAAATACTGTTCAAAGCTGACGCTGGTATTGAGGTGATGATAAAACGGCAGCCAGGCTTTAGCGGTCACGTCATAGCCGCGCGCCATCCGCTGCTCTTCGGTGGTCGAGCTGTTATGCCAGCCGGCTAACGGCTGATAAAAATTCGCCGACAGGCGCAGGTATTCGCCCCAGGCTTCAGCCCCCAGCCCGGCGCGCTGCAGGTTTTCATCCAGCAGATTATCGTAAAAAGTGTTGTAGCCCAGCAGCCAGCTGCCCGCCACCCAGCGCTGACCGATCCCCGCATTGCTCACCAGCCCGTCATCCTGTTGGGTCAGACCAAGCTGGCTCCAGGTCAGATACTGGTTATTGTCCTGCCAGGGGATAAACCAGCTGCCGCTGCTGCCGGTGAAACGCCCTTCGTCATTGACCAGCAGATTGACGGTGGCATTCCCCCACGGCGATAGCCAGGATTCAATGTGGTGATTCACTTCCTGGCTGACGGCATCGCGCACCTGACCAAAAGCAAACTGACGGGCCTGCTCTTCGGCGGTCAGACCATTATCGACCTGACTCGCTTCGCCAAACGCCTTCGCCATCTCGGCCAGATGCTTTTCGCCCTCGCGCGTGGGGGCGGCCATACCTAAATCCGGCAAACCATCGCCGTTGTTATCAAAGGGGTTTTGCGCCTGCTGCACGAAGGAATTCGGGGCAGCCTGAACGGCTCCGACCAAAAAGAGGGAGAGTAAAAGCAGAGGACGAAAGCGGGACAATACGGCCATCAACGTCGTGTATTAGCGCCTGTGTTTATGAAAATACGCTGAATACCTTAACGTGATTTGGAAACAATTGCAGCTTTAAGGGAAATTCCAGGAATAACCTGATGCCTGATGGCGCTAAGGGAAACGTAGGTCGGGTAAGCATAGCGCCACCCGACGCGTTTACGCCTTCACACACAGCATCGCCTTCAGCTCTGGCACGCAGGATCCGCAGTTGGTCCCGCAGCGCAATTTTGCCCCCAGCGCCGCTGCCGAGTCGCACCCTTCGGCAATCGCCTCGCGGATAGCGTTTTCCCCGATACTGAAACAGCTACAGATAATCCGGCCTTGATCGACCTGCTCTCCGGGGCTTTGCCCGTTCAGCAGCGCGTGACGCTCAGCCAGCTGCTGTGGTGCGCTGCGAAACGCCTGTTCGATATAAGACTGCGCCAGCGTGGGCAAGGCGCTGCCTTCCCAGTACCCCAGCATTAACGTGCCGTCGAGCCAGGCCAGCAGGCTGCTGCGATCTCCCACCTGGGCGACCTGCAGCTGCCAGCCCTGCCCGGTGCAGTGTGCCATCAGCCACGCCAGCAGCGGTTTATCGCCCGCGAGGGTCAGGCGCAACACCCCGGCGGTCGCCTTACGCCACCAGCATACCGAGCTGGGCAACGGGAGTTCGTCGCGGCTGTACAGTTCCCCCTGCCAGGCGGGTTGCCAGGGCATCAACCGCACCGCAGTCTGTTTGCTCTCCGGCTGGCCGGAATGCGGATCGCAGCGCCCTTCCACCAGCGCATTGATCTTACCCTGCCGCGAGAAACAGCTGTTCCAGTGCATCGGAGCAAACAGCTCCCCTGCCCGCTGCCCGCTATTAATCTGCGCTCGCGCCACCATCAGCCCGCGCGCGGAGCTGATACGGGCCAGCTGGCCGTCCTGCACGCCAAGGCGCGCGGCATCTGCGGGGGAGATGTCCACCGTCGGCTCGTCGCGGTGCTGCATCAGGCGGGGAACATAGCCAGTGCGCGTCATGGTGTGCCACTGATCGCGAATACGCCCGCTATTAAGAATAAAGGGATACAGCGCATCGGGGGTCGCGCCGTGCGTCTGCGGGACGACCGGCACCCGGCGGGCGCGGGTCAGCGCCTCAGGGTCAATCGGCCACTGCCAGGGCACCAGACCGTCCCACTGGGCGCGGGTCAGCGAGGCCAGTTCCGCCAGGTTAAACACCCGCTCGCCGTGATTTTCAAAGGCGGACAGCGCCGCATGCTCGGCAAAGATGGCATGAGGATGATCCCAGGCGAAGGCCGCGCCGTGACCGAGTTGCTGTGCAATGCGGGCGATAATCCACCAGTCGGGTTTTGCTTCGCCTGGGGCTGGCAGAAAGCTGCGCTGGCGCGAGATCCGCCGCTCGGAGTTGGTGACGGTGCCGTCTTTTTCGCCCCAGCCGAGTGCCGGGAAGCGAATGTGGGCGAAGCGGCTGGTGTCGGTATCGCGCATCACCTCGGAGACCATCACCAGCGGACAGGCGGCCAGTGCCTGGCACACCGCATGGCTGTCGGGCAGCGATACCGCCGGGTTGGTACCCATGATCCACACCGCTTTCACCTCGCCCCGGGCAATGGCGTCAAACAGCTCCACCGCCATCAGCCCCGGGGTCTGCGCCAGCCGCTCGCTGCCCCAGAAGCGCGCCACCCGGCTGAGATCGTCCGGGGTAAAATTCATGTGCGCCGCCAGCTGGTTTGCCAGCCCGCCCACTTCGCGCCCGCCCATCGCGTTGGGCTGCCCGGTCAGTGAAAAAGGCCCACAGCCGCTGCGGCCAATTTTGCCGCTCGCCAGATGGACGTTGATGATCGCATTACACTTATCGCTGCCGCTGACGGACTGATTAATGCCCATGGTGTAGAGCGTAACCGCGCGCGGAGCAGCGATAAACCAGGCATAAAAAGTGGCGACCGCCTCTTCCGCCAGACCGCAAAACGCCGCCACCCGCGCCAGCGGCCAGTCGTGGGCCAGCTGCTGCGCGTCGCCCTCTTCGCCGTCAATGGCGTTTAGCAGGCCGACAAACAGCCCCGCGTCGCTGCCGGGGGCCAGATCCAGATGCAGATCGGCGATATCGCAGGTGGCGGTGCGTCTGGGGTCGATCACCACCACTTTCATCGCCGGATTAGCGTTGCGCGCCTGCACCAGCCGCTGATAGAGCACCGGATGGGTCCAGGCGGCGTTAGAGCCCACCAGCACCACCAGATCGGTCTGTTCGATGTCGTCGTAACTGCACGGCACAATGTCTTCGCCAAAGGCCCGCTTGTAGCCGACCACCGCCGAGGACATGCACAGCCGGGAGTTGGTATCGATGTTGGCCGCGCCGATAAAGCCTTTCATCAGCTTGTTGGCGGCGTAGTAATCTTCGGTCAGCAGCTGGCCGGAGGCGTAAAACGCCACCGCCTGCGGACCATGGATATCGATTATCTCCCGCAGCCGCGAGCCCGCCGTGTCCAGCGCGTGATCCCAGCTCACCGGCTGATCATCCACCTCCGGGTACAGCAGGCGACCTGCTAACCCGGTGGTTTCGCCTAACGCCGAGCCTTTAACGCACAGGCGGCCACGATTTGCCGGATGGCTCTCATCGCCGCGCACGCTGACCTCGTCGGCGTCAACCCGGGCGATCACCCCGCAGCCGACGCCGCAGTAAGGACAGGTGGTCCGGGTTTCGGTCATGAGGCCTCCGCGCGCATCACCAGTTCTTCGCTACCCACCAGCACCCGGTTGCCGTCAATTTTTACCGGCCAGGCGCGCACAGCCACTTCGCCGGTCTCGAACTGACGCCCGTCGCGCAGGCGGATCCGCGTTTTGTACAGCGGGGAAATCACTACCGGCTCGCCGCCCGCATCCCCGAGGATGCCGCGCGACAGCACGCTGGCATCATTGCCCGGCTCCCGGTCTTCAAGGGCATAAATCGCCTTGCCGAAGCGGAACAGCGCAATCTGCTGCTGGCCCAGTCGCGCACCAATCCCGGCCTGCTCGGGGATCTCTTCGACGGTGCAAACATCCTGCCAGCGCTTGTTTGCCACCGGTTCGGCGTCGCTTCCCAGCGTGCGGAACTGCGCCAGACGGCCAGGGTCCTGCAGGGTGGTTTGCCATTCGCACTGGTAGGTTTCCACCACGCGGGCCATCTCCTGCTCCAGCTCGTCGGCCAGACCAAGGCTGTCGTCGATGATCACCTCGCGCAGGTAGTCCAGCCCGCCTTCGAGGTTATCCATCCAGGTGCTGGTACGCTGCAGACGGTCGGCGGTGCGGATGTAAAACATCAGGAAGCGATCAACGTAGCGCAGCAGCGTGGCATCGTCGAGATCGCTGGCAAACAGATCCGCATGGCGCGGCTTCATGCCGCCATTGCCGCACAGATACAGGTTCCAGCCCTTGTCGGTGGCAATCACCCCTACGTCTTTGCTCTGGGCTTCGGCGCATTCGCGGGTGCAGCCCGACACCGCCATCTTGATCTTATGCGGCGCGCGCAGCCCCTTGTAGCGGTTCTCCAGCACCACTGCCAGCCCGGTGGAGTCCTGCACGCCGTAGCGACACCAGGTCGAGCCGACGCAGGATTTCACCGTGCGCAGGGATTTCCCGTAGGCGTGACCGGTCTCGAATCCGGCGTCGATCAGCAACTGCCAGATCTCCGGCAGTTGCTCCAGCCGGGCGCCAAACAGGTCGATACGCTGCCCGCCGGTGATTTTGCTGTACAGCTGATAACGTTTGGCGATCTGGCCGATGGCGATCAGCCCGTCGGCGGTCACTTCCCCCGCCGCCATGCGCGGCACAATCGAATACGTGCCGTCTTTCTGGATATTGGCAAAGAAGCGGTCGTTGGTATCCTGCAGCGGCAGATGGGCCGGTTTCAGCAGGTATTCGTTCCAGCAAGAGGCCAGCACCGACCCGACCAGCGGTTTGCAGATTTCGCACCCGTGGCCGTGGCCGTAGCGGCTGATCAGTTGGTCAAAGGTGTGGATGCGGTTGACGCGCACCAGGTGGTAGATCTCCTGCCGCGAATAGGCGAAGTGCTCGCAGATATCCTTTTTCACCTCCACGCCCTGAGCGGCAAGCTGGAACTCCATTACCTGTTTCACCAGCGCGGTACAGCCCCCGCAGCCGGTACCGGCTTTGGTGCACTGTTTCACCGCGCCAATCTCGGTCGCACCATCGCTCACCGCCTGGCAAATATCGCCCTTGCTGACGTTGTGACAGGAGCAAATCTGCGCGCTGTCCGGCAGCGCCGCCACGCCCAGCGCTTTCGGCGCACTTCCGGCTACCGCAGGTAAGATCAGGGTTTCCGGATCTTTCGGCAGGTTGATGTCGTTGAGCATCATCTGCACCAGAGTGGCGTATTCGCTGGCATCGCCGACCAGCACCCCGCCGAGCAAGGTTTTGCTGTCGGCGCTGACCACGATTTTCTTGTAGATCTGCTGTGGGCCGTGGGTCCACTGGTAGCTCTGGGAACCCGGCGTGCGGCCATGCGCATCGCCGAACGAGGCTACGTCGACGCCGAGCAGCTTCAGCTTGGTGCTCATGTCTGCGCCGGTAAAGGCGTTGGCTTCTCCGGCCAGCACGGCACTGGCCACCCGCGCCATCTGGTAACCGGGGGCCACCAGACCGTACACTTTGCCGTCCCAGACCGCGCATTCGCCGATGGCGAAAACATCGTTATCCGAGGTGCGACACTGGTTATCGATGCCGATCCCGCCGCGCTCACCTAACGCCAGGCCACACTCGCGGGCCAGCGCATCCTGCGGGCGGATCCCGGCGGAGAACACCACAATGTCGGTCGCCAGCTCGCTGCCGTCGGCGAAGCGCAGCACCATGCCGCTGTCGGTCTGCGCAATCTCAGTGGTGGCCTTGCTGGTGTGTACGCCCACCCCGAGGGCTTCGATTTTACGGCGCAGCATCGCCGCCCCGTCGTTATCCAGCTGCACCGCCATCAGGTTCGGCGCAAACTCCACCACGTGGGTTTCGAGCCCTAACTGTTTCAGGGCATTGGCAGCCTCCAGCCCCAGCAGCCCGCCGCCAATCACCACCCCGGTGCGTGAACCTTTTGCGTGGGCGGCAATCTGGTCGAGATCGTCAAGGGTGCGGTAGACAAAGCAGCCCGCCAGCTCGCGTCCCGGCACCGGCGGCACAAACGGGTAGGATCCGGTGGCCATCACCAGCTTATCCCAGTGGGTTTCGTGCCCGCCCGCGGTGCGCACCACCCGGGCCTCACGGTCGATCGCCACAATTTGCTGGGAGAGGCGCAGCTCGATGCCGTTTTCAGCAAAGAAATCGCCCGCCACCATCGACAGCGAATCGGCGCTGCGTCCGGCAAAGTACTCCGAAAGATGGACCCGGTCATAGGCGGCATAACGCTCTTCGCCGAAGACCACGATCTGGTATTGCTGATGCAGATTGCGGTTTACGCAGTCTTCAAGAAAATGGTGGCCGACCATACCGTGCCCAACCACCACCAGAGTAGGTTTTGTCATAGCGTTCTGTCCTGCAACCTGCGGCTGCGTAGTGAATCGATCGAACAGCCAGTCCGCCTGGGCGGGCTCTGGCTTAGCCAGTAAATCAGTGAGGGTGGCCGCACTGCGGCAATCCCCCATCAACAGCACGCCTGCCAGCGTGCCGTTTCGGATCAGTAAACGACGATAGTGGCGGGTCAGCGGATCCCAGCTGGTCCACACCGCATCGTTCGGTTGAGCATTCACCTGCCCGGCGCTGAACAACTCAAGGCCAGTGACTTTCAGGCGCATGCCGCTGTCGCTCGGGATAAACGGGGTGGCGCAGTCGCCTGTCAGCCGGGCGGCAAGGATCTCCGCCTGCGCCAGGCACGGTGCCACCAGGCCCCACGTCTGACCGTCTATTTCGCAGCACTCACCGATAGCGCTGATATTGCCTAACCCGGTGCGCATCTGGTCATCCACCTGGATGCCCCGCCCGCACGGCACGCCGCTTTCCTGCGCCAGGGCGACGTTCGGCGTGACGCCCGTCGCCAGCAGCACCCGGCTGGCAGCCAGCTGGCGGCCGTTGCTGAGGGTGACGCTGTCGGCTGTAATTTGTGCCAGCCCGGTGTTCAGCTCGCAGTGGATCCCGCGCGCATCGAGCGCCTCCTCAAGCAGCCATCCGGCGTGGCTGTCGAGCTGCTGGTCCATCAACCACGCGCCGCGATGCACCAGCGTGACGTTGTCACATTGCTGCTGTAATGCCGCCGCCGCTTCCACGCCCAACACCCCGCCGCCCAGCACTACCGCCGGGCCAGGGGTGGTGAGAATGGCGTTCACGTCGTCAAGGGTGCGAAAGGTAAAGACGTTGGGCAGTTGGCTGCCGGGGATCGGCGGCACAAACGCCTGCGATCCGCTAGCAAACACCAGCTCATCCCACGCCAGTTCACGCCGGTCGGTACGGAGTGTGTGCGCCAGGGCATTCACCGCCTGTACCCGCTCGCCGCTGAGCACCGTCACCTCGCGCTGGCGATACCATTCGTCATCGTGCAGCCGGGTAGCAGCGGCACTTTTTTCGCCCCCGAGCACCGGCGAAAGCTGAATGCGGTTGTAAGCGGGCCCCGCCTCATCGCCAATCACTGTGATGGCGAAGCGGCCGGGGGCGCGGTCGGTCAGCGATTCGATCAGCCGCGTCGCCGCCAACCCGTTTCCAATGATGACCAGGCGCATGGGGCGCTCCTCAGGCCGCTTTCGGCTGTTTTTCGTAGAGGAAATGCAGGATCTGCTGACGCATATGGTGATAGCGGCTGTCTTCTGCCAGCTGCACCCGGTTGCGCGGGCGCGGCAGATCGACGCGTAAAATCTCACCGACCGTCGCAGCCGGGCCGTTAGTCATCATCAGCACCCGATCCGAAAGCAGCACCGCCTCGTCCACGTCGTGGGTGATCAGCACAATGGTGGTGTTCAGCTCCTGCTGGATTTTCATTACTGAATCCTGCAGATGGGCGCGGGTCAGGGCGTCGAGGGCGCCAAATGGCTCATCCATCAGCAGCACTTTCGGCTTCATTGCCAGCGCGCGGGCGATGCCGACGCGCTGCTTCATGCCGCCGGAAATTTCGCCAGGGCGTTTGTGGATGGCGTGCCCCATCTGTACCCGATCGAGGTTGTGTTCGATCCACTCCCGACGCTCCGCTTTGCTCATGCTGCGGCGGAACACCTGATCGACCGCCAGCGCCACGTTGTCGAAACAGGTCAGCCACGGCAGCAGGGAGTGGTTCTGGAACACCACCGCCCGCTCCGGGCCGGGTCCGGCGATTTCGCGGTTATCACAGAGAAGCCCGCCTTCGGTGGGCAAGGTGATGCCCGCGATCAGGTTCAGCAACGTTGATTTGCCGCAGCCGGAGTGGCCGATCAGGCTGACGGTCTCGCCTTCGTGAATATCAAATGAGACGTTCTGCAGTGCCAGAAACTCGCCGCTGGCGGTGGAAAAACGTTGGCTGACGGCCTGGACCTGAATTAATGGTTTCATGTGCGCTCCTTATTTTTCCTGCCAGCTGAAACGGCGGGCGATCAGCATCAGCCCTTGCTCCAGCAGTAAACCGACCACGCCGATAATGACGATGGCGATGAGAATGTTTTCGACGTTGAGGTTGTTCCACTCGTTCCAGATCCAGAAGCCAATACCTAAGCCCCCGGTGAGCATCTCTGCCGCGACGATCACCAGCCACGCGATGCCGATGGAGAGGCGCACCCCGGTCAGGACCGCAGGCAGCACCGCCGGGAACAGAATGCGGCGCATCACCGTCCACTCGGAGAGCTGTAACACCCGCGCCACGTTGAGGTAATCCTCGGGAATGCGGCGCACGCCTTCGGCGGTGTTAATGACCATCGGCCAGATTGAGCAGATAAAAATGGTCCAGCTGGAGGCGGGCTCCGCTTTCTGGAACAGCAGCAGACCAATGGGCAGCCAGGCCAACGGGCTGACCGGGCGCAGTAGCGCAATCAGCGGGTTGAACATGCGGGCCAGAAAGGTGAAGCGGCCAATCAGGAACCCCAGCGGGATACCGACCAGCGCCGCCAGGCCAAAGCCGATGGCTACGCGTTGCAGCGAGGCCAGCACGTTCCAGCCCACCCCCATGTCGTTGGGTCCGTCGCGGTAGAACGGATCGGCAAACAACGTGATGGCTGAATCCAGGGTGCTCAGTGGAGTCGGAAACCCTTTACTGTTGAGCGCGGCCAACTGCCAGGCCAGCACCAGCAGCCCAAGGCCGAGCACGGCCGGGATCAGCCGCTGCAGCAGGCCATTGATCTGGCGGGCGAAGGCCGGTGCGCGGCGGCGTACCTGAACCGGCGGCAGGGTGATCACTTCACCGCTAACCGGCGCGGCAGGTGCCGCTTGGGTGTTTACTTTTTTCATATCAGGCCCCTGTACGGTGAATGGCAAAACTGTTCGCGAATGCTTTCGGATCGGTACCGTTCCAGACGGTGCCGTCCATCAGTCGGCTGCTGCGCAGCGGTGACGAAGGCGTGGAAATCCCGCCTACCGCGGTGGCGGCGTCCTGCCAGATATCGGTGCGGTTGATGCGGCTGGCGATGGCGGCGTAGTCCGGGTCGGTTTTCAGCAGCCCCCAGCGGCGGAACTGGGTTAAGAACCACATGCCGTCCGAGTGCCACGGATAACTGACCGCCCCCTCGCCGAAGAAGCGAATCGGGTTGGCATCCTGCCAGCGCTGCCCGACCCCGTTGTCGTACTCGCCCAGCATCCGCCCGGTGAGGTACTGTTCTTTGGTGTTGAGCCAGGCGCGACGGGCCAGCAGCTGGGCGGTCTCTTGCTTGTTCTGCGGTGAGGCATCGATCCAGCGCTGCGCCTCCAGCAGCGCGCTGACCAGCGCCCGGGCGGTGTTCGGGTTGGCCTCCACCCACTCCTGGCGGGTGCCGAGGATTTTTTCCGGGTGATCCGGCCACACCGACTGGGAAGTGGCGGCGGTAAAACCGATGCGGTCGTTGATAGCGCGGGCGTTCCATGGCTCGCCGACGCAAAAGCCGACCATGTTGCCGATGCGCATGTTCATCACCATCTGTGGCGGCGGGACCACCACGGTGCGCACGTCATCGAACGGATTGATCCCCGCGCTCGCCAGCCAGTAGTAGAGCCACATGGCGTGAGTGCCGGTCGGGAAGGTATGGGCGAAGGTGTAGCTGCCCGGTGCCTGCTGGCCAATCAGCTTTTTCAGCCCCTCGACGTCGCGCACGCCCTGCTGGGCCAGCTCGCTCGAGAGGGTGATCGCCTGCCCGTTCTGATTGAGGGTCATCAGGTTGGCCATTGGCTTAGGTTTGCCGGCGATCCCCAGCTCCAGACCGTACAGCAGGCCGTACAGAATATGGGCGGCATCGAGTTCACCGGCCACCAGCTTGTCGCGGACGGCGGCCCAGCTGGCCTCTTTGGTCGGCACCAGGGTGAAGCCGTATTTTTTATCGAATCCTTTCCAGGCCGCGATCGCCAGCGGCGCGCAGTCGGTCAGCGGGATAAAGCCGACGCGTACGGTATCGAGCTCCGGCTTATCGGAACCTGCGGCCCATGCGGTCTGCATCAGGCCTGGCAACATCATTGCCCCGCCCGCCAGCGCGCTGGCCTGTAAAAAACGCCGTCTTGTCCATTCCACCATGCTCACTCCCGAAAAAAATGCCAAAAAAAAGCGCCCGACAGTGCCGAAGCACTGCAGGACGCCTTTATCCTTAAGACTGACGCACCGCCGTTGGCGCGCCGTCTAAAATTGTTAATAAACTAATGCAAAGGTGATGCCAGCTTTTAAAGTCTTATAATGCGGGCGTTTTCTGCCAGCCAGCCGGGTAAACGCACCTCAATCATGCAGACGTTGCCCACTCGGGGTGCATTATTGCTGCCACAGCGCTTTCACCGTCAGCAGCGCCCGGGCGATATCCACCATCCGCTGATTTTTATCCATCGCCATTTTGCGCAGCTGGCACCAGGCCTGCTCCTCACTCATCTGCTGGTGGGTCATCAGTACGCTTTTCGCTTTATCGATGACTTTGCGCTCCTCCAGCGTGTCGCGCATCGAGGCCAGCTGGCGGGAGAGTTGTTCGATCTCTCGCGCCTGCTGACGCACCAGCGGCAGGAGCGGTTTTTGCGGATACAGCGCCAGCGGCTCATCCATCAGCGGCTCTTCTGCCGGGTAGTCGTCCGCCCGACTGATGAGCGCATCCACCGCCAGCATCAGGTCGGCAATCTGCAGCTCTTCCAGGGCGCGCAGCTGCTCCAGCCGCGCGGTTTGCAGAGAGAACCAGTGCATCGCCAGCACGCCTTTATCCGCAGCGGGCTGGCGGGTGCAGGCCAGACGCCGCAGCTGTTCGGTCTCGGCACCCGGCACGCTCTGGGTATAGTGATCGTGTAGCCCGGCGGGCGTCAGGGAGAGAAACACCTCGAAGCAGGCCTGCTGTCCGTCGATCCGATCCACCAGGGTCTGGCGCATCTCATCGCTGAAAAAGCCCTGGGTAAAGCCGATGGCCCCCAGCGCGCGCTCCTGCCCCACCAGCTCTTTTCCCTGCATCAGGCTGTAGAGCGCGACAAATCTGCCCGCGATTTGCGGATCGTCAATGCTGTCATTGAGCTGCGGCACGATACTGAGCAGGTTGCGCAGCGTGCGACTATAGTGTTCCATCGCCGTGGTCGCGGGCAGTGAACAGGCTGTGATCGCCTCGCGTAACGTCGGCAGTTGCTCCAGACTTTGCAGGGCGCTGGCGACGCGTTCGCACAGGGTACTGCTGGCCATCAGCGGCGTGCCGAGCGCACGGTGAAGCGCCTGCAGCTGATCGTCGACCAGCGCGCGGCTGGCCTTGCACTCAAGGGCATACAGCGTACCCTGCGAGCAGAGCCAGATATTCGACGCCCCGCGTTCGCACTGGAGCATATGCGCCAGGTGGCTAATCCGGCTCACCAGAGTGCCAAGCTGCGCCAGTTTGCAAAGCTGCTGTTTGCGCATCAGTCTGGCGTGCTGGAACCATTCAGTGGCGCCGGGTAGACGGCCAGTGATTATCGTCATGCTTACTCTCCCGGGTCAGTGTGTTAAACAGAGGTAAGCAATTTTCATGCCTTATCAACTATCAGGAGTCACAATGCAGAAGATCGTGATTGTCGCCAACGGGGCGGCCTACGGCAGCGAATCGTTATTCAACAGCCTGCGGCTGGCCATCGCCCTGCGCGAACAGGGAGACGAGCTGGATTTACGCCTGTTTTTAATGTCCGATGCGGTGACCGCCGGGCTGCGCGGCCAGAAACCGGCCGAGGGCTATAACATCCAGCAGATGCTGGAGATCCTGACCGCGCAAAATGTACCGGTGAAGCTGTGCAAAACCTGCACCGACGGGCGTGGGATCAGCGCTCTGCCGCTGATTGACGGGGTTGAAATTGGTACGCTGGTGGAACTGGCGCAGTGGACACTGGCCGCCGATAAATTATTAACATTTTAATAATTCCCCATAGAATATATTTTTTGCTTATGACCGCGGTTCCAGCATCAAGTTTACCTGCTCATTGCCGATAGGCTTTTTACAACAACACAGCAGGTATCACATTATGTTCAGGTCAATTCGCGCTCGTATTATCGCGGCGACAGTCGGTTGTCTGGTCGTCGCGCTCCTTCTTAATACCGTCATTAATTTCCAGGTAACGCGCGAGGACAACCAGCAGTCGCAGCGCGATATGCTGGCCAGCACGCGCGCCAGCCACAGCCTGGCGATCGGTGACTGGGTCAACAGCAAGATGATGGTGATTAATTCCCTGCAGAGTGTCGCCCTGAGCGACGATCCGGTGCCGATGTTTAAACAGCTGGCGCAAGCGGGTGGCTTTATTAACGTCTATGTCGGCTATGCCAGCAAAACGGCGAAATTCTCTGAACCTGCCGGGGTGCCTGACGATTACGATCCGACCATCCGCCCGTGGTATCAGCAGGCGGCCAAAGAAGACCGTCCTGTGGTGACCGCCCCGTATGTTGATACTGGCACCAAAAAACTGGTGGTGACCTTTGCGGTCCCGGTGAAAGAGAACGGCGAGCTGAAAGCGGTGCTGGCGGGTGACGTAGCGATGGACAACGTGATCGCCAACGTACAAGGCATCCACCCGACGCCGGCCAGCAGCGGCCTGCTGATCGACAGCGACGGGACGGTGATTGCCGCCAACGATCCGGCGTTAACGCTGAAGCGATTTAACGACGTGATCAGCGGCGTGGATCTGGATGCCCTGAAACGCGGCGACAGCGTGGTGGGTCAGTTTAACGGGGTGACCAAAACCTTTGCCGCCGCGCCGATTACCGGAACCCAGTGGCAGCTGGTTGTGGCCCTCGACAGCGCGGATGCCACTGCGGGGATGCGCACGTTAGTCAAGGCCTCGGCCCTGTCGCTGGCGATCCTGGTTCTGCTCAGCGGGGCGGTGGTTCACCTGGTGATTGCCCGCCTGCTGAAAAGACTGTCGGAAATCCGCGATGCGATGCACGCCATTGCCAACGGCACCAACGATCTTTCCCAGCGTCTGCCGGAAAAAGGCGACGACGAAGTGGCGCAGATCGCCCATGCCTTTAACGCCTTCAGCGACAAGCTCTCGGTGGTGATGGTGCAGCTGCGCGATGCCAGCACCTCGGTGAAAAATGCGGCCCAGGAAATTGCCGCCGGTAACCGGGACCTCTCCGGTCGTACCGAACAGGCGGCCTCCAGCCTGCGTGAAACCGCCAGCGCCGTCGAGCAGATCACCGCCTCGGTGGCCCAGTCGACCGAATCGGCGGCGGTGGCTAACGAACAGGCGGGCAAAGCTTCCGAAGCGGCAACCCGCGGCGGCAGCGTGGTATCCCAGGCGATCACCACCATGCAGTCGATTGAGGCCGCCTCAACCAAAATTGGCGACATCACCAGCGTGATCGACGGTATTGCCTTCCAGACCAACATTCTGGCCCTTAACGCCGCCGTTGAAGCCGCGCGCGCGGGCGAACAGGGTCGTGGCTTTGCGGTGGTGGCGGGCGAAGTGCGCAGTCTCGCCAGCCGCAGCGCCCAGGCGGCGAAGGAGATCAAAACCCTGATCGATTCCACCACCAACAGCGTGGCGACCGGGTCACGCTACGTGCACCTGGCCGGACAGAGCATGGATGAGATTGTCACCAGCATCGGCAGCATGTCGGGGATCATGCGGGAAATCACCGTCGCGACCAGCGAGCAGATGAAAGGCATTCAGGAGATCAACCGGGCGGTGACGCACCTCGACGGCATGGTGCAGCAAAACGCCGAACTGGTGGTGCAATCGGCCGCTGCGGCCAGCGCCCTGCAAGGTCAGGCGGGTGAGCTCGCTGAAACCGCCGGACATTTCCGCATTTAATGTTAACTCCCTGCCTGAAAGCCGTGGATTGCGGCGTCAGCTGAAAGCTTTCAGGCAGATTGTCATTTTTGTTTAAGGGTTATGACATTTTTTGATCAAAATCAGCATCGGTTGCCTTCCCCTTTGGTGTTATGTCATGAGCGAATTGTGAACAACATCACGCTCAGGATTAACCGCAAGGAGAGCGTTGTTTCCAGAAACGGGGTAAAAAATGGCACTGGTGAAAGCAAGTTTGAAATTATTTGGCGGGGATACAGTGGTGGTGCGTTGCTCAGAGCGTTGTCATATTCATCTGATGAACCACAAAGCGACGCGCAAAACGCAGGCGGATATTTTAAGCGTTCAGGACCGGGACAGCGCGTGGCTTACGGTGCCGTATACCGGCACCTGGGAAGTGCTGATTGACAGCCACAGTCAATCGCTTGAGCATTCGATAAGCTTCGTCGCCGCGTAATAAAACTGACCCGGTGCGCCGCAAGGCCACCGGGTATTTTTTCAGGCAAAGCCCGCACGCAGTTGAGTCTCGGGCAGGCTACTTTCCAGTAATGCCCGCACTTTCGACACCAGCTCATTCAGACAATCATCCTGCATGCCGAGGCGCGTCAATTCCTGATCGAGCGAGAACAGGTACTGCGCATTGGTGCCAAGTGGCCCGCTGGCGGCAGCGATCAGCGGCGCTATTACCTGCGTGCGCGTATCGGCCTCAAACAGCGGATGGCGCGGATCCATTATAAAGACCAGCGCGTTGACGGTGCGTCCGTCGTCGAGATCCAGCTTGCACCAGCTCGGCATATAGCAGCCGGTGATCATTTCGCGCTTCCACAGCAGCGCCAGCTCCTCTTCCAGCGTCGCATCCGGCAGGCGATAGGCCACGCCGGTGGTGCGTCCGCCCTCTTTCAGTGCAAGCATCCGACCTGGCTGGCAGGCACTGCCGCGTCCGGCGGTCAGGCGCAAACAGAATGCGCGATGCCAGCCCGGCAGCGACCCGGTGGCGGACTCTTGATAATCCAGCGCCGGGTTCCACATCAGCGAACCATAACCAAAGAGCCACACCGGGCCCGCATCCGGGCGGCACGCCAGCGTCGCAGCCAGCGATGCTGCACGCTGTTCTGCCGACCAGAGCAGCGACTCTTCAATATCACCAAAGGCCGTTTTACAGTCGGCCTTCATCAGAAAATCACGCGTAATCATATTGCACCTCTGCCACTGCCCGCTTCCTTACGATAACTTTTTATGAACCTTCCAGGTCTTTTTACTGCTCAATTAGAAAGCAGTTACAGTGACGATATGCAATAAATCGGCCGCATGCAACACAGGGGTAAAATAACCGCCTTAAATATCAAATTTCAGCCTGCTAACTATTCAACGTGCGTTAATCAGCGGGCTATTTTTTCCTGTGCCATTTGTCGTCGTCCCCTTTTTCGTAATCGTGTTTCACTGCCGCCCAGGCCACGCGGTGCGCGGTCTCCTCACGGCTGGCATCGTCCCGCCGATCGTCTTTATCCTTATACTGTTCCCAGGCGCTGTTGAAGGATTCTTTGTAGATCTCCTGGGCATGCGCGGGCAATACATGCTGGACACTGTCGGGTAAATCGCTTTTCGTTTTGTATGGCATTGCAAACCCCTATTTTTAATCACTTGTTAAGTGTGGTACACGTTGCTGAGGGCTTCCAGCCTTAAGAACAAACTGATTTTCTCGTTTTATAATTCACTGTTATTAAGGATATATTTAATAAAAATGTCTTATTATGACGCACTCAATCATAAAAATTGCCAAACCGTAAATTCAGGTAAAAAATAAGCAGGAATTACCGCTATTCTGTTAATGTAACGTTCTGCTATTACTATCTATAATTACAAGCACCTGCAAACATGGAGAATCACATGACAACCACACATGAGACGGTGAAAACCCGTCATAAGGAGACGTCTCTCATCTTCCCGCTGCTGGCGCTGGCGGTGCTGTTCTTCTGGGGAAATAGCCAGACGCTGCCAGTGGTCATCGGCATTAACATCATTGCCCTTATCGGTATTTTGAGTAGCGCGTTTAGCGTTGTGCGCCATGCTGACGTGCTGGCCCACCGCCTCGGTGAACCCTACGGTTCCCTGATTTTAAGTCTTTCTGTCGTTATCCTCGAAGTGAGCCTTATTTCCGCCCTGATGGCGACCGGCGACGCAGCGCCGACGCTGATGCGCGACACCCTCTATTCAATCATTATGATTGTCACCGGCGGTCTGGTTGGCTTCTCACTGCTGCTGGGCGGGCGCAAATTTGCCACCCAGTATGTGAATCTGTTCGGTATTAAACAGTATTTGATCGCCCTCTTCCCGCTGGCGATTATCGTGCTGGTGTTCCCGATGGCGCTGCCGGGGGCCAACTTTACGACCGGTCAGGCACTGCTGGTGGCGCTGATCTCCGCCGCGATGTACGGCGTGTTTTTACTGATTCAGACCAAAACCCACCAAAGCCTGTTCGTGTATGAGCATGAAGATGACGGCGACGACCCGCATCACGGCAAGCCGTCAGCGCACAGCAACCTGTGGCACTCGATTTGGCTGATCGTGCATCTAATTGCGGTCATCGCCGTCACCAAAATGAACGCTAACCCGCTGGAAACGCTGCTGACGGAAATGAACGCGCCGGTGGCCTTTACCGGCTTCCTGGTGGCGCTGTTGATCCTCTCCCCGGAAGGACTGGGAGCGCTGCGGGCGGTGCTGAACAATCAGGTGCAGCGCGCAATGAATCTGTTCTTTGGTTCGGTGCTGGCGACGATCTCCCTCACCGTTCCGGTAGTGACGCTGATTGCGTTCATGACCGGCAACGAACTGGTGTTCAGCCTTGGGACACCGGAGATGATTGTGATGCTGGCCTCACTGGTGCTGTGCCAGATTTCGTTCTCTACCGGACGCACCAACGTGCTGAACGGTGCGGCACACATGGCGCTGTTTATCGCGTATCTGATGACGATATTTGCCTAATCGGGTGCCCGGCGGCGCTGCGCTTGCACGGGCCTACGGGTTTTGTAGGTCGGGTAAGCGCAGCGCCACCCGGCAATTTAAGGCAAAAAAAAACCCGCCGAGGCGGGTTTTTTCATTTATGTCGATCAGTTGCTGGTGTCCAGCTCATCAAAGTTCTTAACCAGGTCATCAATCGCTTTAATCTGCTTCAGGAATGGCTCCAGCTTGTTCAGCGGCAGCGCGGACGGGCCGTCGCATTTGGCATTGGCGGGATCCGGGTGGGCTTCGATAAACAGCCCCGCCAGACCAGTCGCCATACCGGCACGCGCCAGCTCAGCAACCTGTGCACGGCGACCGCCGGAGGCAGCGCCAAACGGGTCGCGGCACTGCAGGGCATGGGTGACGTCGAAGATCACCGGGGACTGGTTTGACACGTTCTTCATGACGCTAAAGCCCAGCATATCCACAACCAGGTTGTCATAACCGAAGTTAGCCCCACGGTCGCAGAGGATCACTTTGTCGTTACCCCCTTCGATAAACTTATCGACGATGTTACCCATCTGGCCAGGGCTGACGAACTGCGGTTTTTTGACGTTGATAACAGCGCCGGTCTTCGCCATCGCTTCGACCAGGTCGGTCTGGCGGGCAAGGAACGCAGGCAGCTGGATCACGTCAACCACGTCAGCTACCGGCTGCGCCTGGCTGGCTTCATGAACATCGGTGATGATCTTCACGCCAAACGTCTGCTTCAGCTCCTGGAAAATCTTCATCCCCTCTTCCAGGCCCGGGCCACGGTAAGAGTGAATAGAGGAGCGGTTGGCTTTGTCAAAAGAGGCCTTAAACACATACGGAATACCCAGTTTCTGAGTAACGGTCACGTAGTGTTCGCAGATGCGCATCGCCAGATCGCGGGATTCCAGAACGTTCATGCCGCCGAACAGCACGAACGGCAGGTCGTTCGCGACGTTGATATCGCCAATGCTAACCACTTTTTGTTTCATAGGATCGCCTTATTCAGGAGTGAATCGGAATGATGATTAATGCAACGTAATCTGTTTATGCGCGATCGAGTTAATCTGCGCGCGAATCATTTCGCTGATCGGATCTTCCGGACACTGCTCAACGAAATAATTCAAATCTGTCAGCGCGACATGATCGCACTCAAGCTGGACGTAGATCAGACCGCGGTCGCGGATTTCGTACGGATCTTCCGGGTTAAACTGCAGCAGCACCTCGCTGGCGCGTAACGCCAGTTCCATCTGCCGCTCTTCCATCAGCGCAGATTTTAAGGTGTCCAGCAGCTTACGCACCACTTCGGCGTTGTCCGCTTCGTCCAGATCTTCATTGAACAGTTCGGCCACCGGGCTGATATTGCCCTTCAGCCAGACGTCCAGGGTGTGTTCATCGAGGGTATCGCCGTTGAACGGGTTAATTAACCACATCTCACCGTCGAGCCACTCGGCGCGCAGCAGCATCTGGGTCGGGAAGATGACCGGCACCAGCGGGATATCCAGACGGTGCGCCACCCACAGCAAAATCGCCCCCAGCGCCACCGCGCTGCCCTGGCGATGTTCCAGTACCTGATCCAGCCACAGCGCATCGGAAAGACGATACACGCCGCGCTTATCGCTAAAGCCCCATTCGCCGTAGAACAGCTCAATCAGCTTTTCCAGCTGCCAGTCCTGCGGACGCGCCTGATTAATCTCTTCACGCGCCAGACTCACCAGCTTCTCCAGCTCGTCGTAGACGTTCTGCGAGACAAAATCATCGCGGATCATCTCCGAGACCTGGATCATGCCATCGCACAGCGGCACTTTATTAAATTCGTAATCGGCCAAAGACTTCATGACTTACCCCAGTAACGGTATTCTTGTGGTGGCGAGTTTAATGATGATGTACAGCACCACCAGCCCCAGCAGAAAAGCGATAAAGCCCACCTGCTGGCTGCGCGGACGATGACGCCCTAGCGCAATAAAACCCAAAACGATGTAGATGATAACGCCAAACAGCTTTTCAGTCAGCCATGCGCCATCATCGGTAAACGGCAGATAACCGGTCATCCACATCAACCCGGCGCCCGAGAGAAACAGCACGGTATCGATACAGTGCGGCGCGATCCGCACCCAGCGGGCATTGATAAGCTGATTATCGCTGTAACGCCACCAGTAGCGCAGCGCAAAAAAACTGACCGTCAGCGCGACGGCAGCAATATGCACAGCGATCAGCAGCGAAAATCCGTTCATGCCCACATGCCTACGGTAAGACGTTCATTGCCGCCATAATCGCGGCAGGTTTCCACCTGCTGATAGCCCGCCTGCTGGAACAGCGCACGCACCGCCTCACCCTGGGTCCAGCCGTGCTCCAGCAGCAGCCAGCCGCCGCGCACCAGATGTTGGCGGGCCTCAGTAATAATATGGCTCAGATCCGCCAACCCCTGCCCGGCGGCAACCAGCGCACTGCGTGGTTCGAAGCGCACATCGCCCTCGCCCAGATGAGGATCGGCTTCGTCGATATAGGGTGGATTGCTGACGATCGTCTCAAACTGCCGGTCGGCTAGCGCCGAAAACCAGCTGCTGTGGATAACCGTAACGTTGGGCAGTGCCAGACGATCGGCGTTGCGTTGCGCCAGCGCCACCGCGTCGGGCATTACGTCAACCGCCGTGACCTGACAGTCCGGGCGTTCACTGGCCAGCGCCAGGGCGATCGCCCCGGTGCCAGTGCCTAAATCCAGAATGCGCGCGGGCGACGCGGGCAACCGTGCCAGCGCCTGCTCCACCAGACATTCGGTATCCGGGCGCGGGATCAGCGTCGCCGCCGAAACGTACAGCGGCAGCGACCAGAACTCACGCTCGCCCACCAGATGCGCCACCGGCTCACCGGTTTTGCGCCGGGCCAGCAGCGTAGCCAGCTGCGTTTCTTCGTCACTGCTCAGCACGGTCTCACCAAAGGCGAGAATATAGGTCCGCGCCCTGCCGGTGACGTGCCCCAGCAGGATCTCCGCGTCGCGACGCGGACTGTCGCTGGCGCTGAGTTCGCTGACCGCGTGACGTAGCCAGTGCTGAAAATCCATTAGTCCTGCTCTGCCAGCGCCGCCAGCTGATCGGCCTGGTACTCTTGCACAATCGGCTCGATCAATGAATCCAGCTTGCCTTCCATCGTCTCATCCAGACGGTACAGCGTCAGGTTGATGCGGTGGTCGGTGACGCGCCCCTGCGGGAAGTTATAGGTGCGGTTGCGGTCGCTGCGATCGCCGCTGCCCAGCAGGTTGCGACGGGTTGACGCTTCAGCCTGCTGGCGTTTGGCAATTTCAGCCGCGCGAATACGCGCACCCAGCACCGACAGCGCTTTGGCTTTGTTTTTGTGCTGGGAACGTTCGTCCTGACACTCCACCACAATGCCAGTTGGCAGGTGGGTAATACGGATCGCGGAGTCGGTGGTGTTAACGTGCTGACCGCCAGCCCCGGACGAACGGAATGTATCGATACGCAGCTCGGACGGGTTGATGTCCGGCAGCTCGGCTTCTGGCAGCTCGGGCATGACCGCCACGGTGCAGGCGGAGGTGTGGATACGCCCCTGCGATTCGGTGGCCGGGACGCGCTGAACGCGATGACCGCCAGACTCAAACTTCAGACGGCCATACACGCCGTCGCCGCTGATCTTGGCGATCACTTCTTTATAGCCGCCGTGCTCGCCTTCGTTGGCGCTGATGATCTCTACGCGCCAGCGGCGAGATTCTGCATAGCGGCTGTACATGCGGAACAGATCCCCGGCAAACAGCGCCGCTTCATCCCCACCGGTCCCGGCGCGGATTTCGACAAAGGCGTTGCGTTCATCATCCGGATCTTTTGGCAGCAGCAGCACCTGCAGCTGTTGCTCCATCTCTTCCGCGCGGGCTTTGGCGTCCTGCAACTCTTCCTGCGCCATTTCGCGCATTTCCGGGTCGTCGAGCATCATCTGCGCGGTTTCGATATCTTCCTGAACCTGACGCCACTCGGTAAAGCAGCGTGAAACATCACTTAATTGTGCATACTCGCGCGACAACGCGCGAAAACGGTCCTGGTCAGCAATAGTCGCGGCATCGCCGAGCAGCGCCTGAACTTCTTCATGGCGCTCGTGCAGCGCTTCCAGTTTGGCGACGATAGAGGGCTTCATAGGCGTAGGGGCACCTTGTAATAAAAATTATGGGTATAGTGCGCTATTCCAGCCCGAGGCTGTCGCGCAGAATGGTCAGGCGTTCGTCGTCCCCGTCACGGGCGGCCTGTTGAAGTGATTTGGTTGGGGCATGGATCAGGCGATTGGTCAGTTTCCATGCCAGTTCCTGCATGATGACCTGCGGGTCGCCGCCCTGTTCCAGGGAAGCCAGCGCTTTGGCAGTCAGTTCATTACGCACCTGTTCCGCCTGACCGCGGTATTCACGAATGGTCTCGCTGACGCTTTGCGCGCGCAGCCAGGCCATAAATTCGCTGGTTTCCTGCTCGACGATCGTCTCCGCCTGCACCGCTGCTGCTTTACGCTGGGCAAGGTTGTGCGAAATGATGCTTTGCAGATCGTCCACGCTGTACAGATAGGCGTTCGCCAGCTTGCCCACCTCCGGCTCGACATCGCGCGGAACGGCGATATCCACCAACAGCATCGGCTGATTGCGGCGCGATTTAAGGGCGCGCTCAACCATGCCTTTGCCGATGATCGGCAGCGGGCTGGCGGTAGAGCTGATAATGATATCGGCCTCTTTCAGGCGCGCGTCGATGTCGCTCAGGGCGATCACTTCTGCACCGACTTCGTCTGCCAACGCCTGAGCGCGCTCGCGGGTTCGGTTGGCGATAATCATTTTTTTAACTTTGTGCTCGCGAAGATGACGGGCGACCAGCTCGATGGTTTCACCCGCGCCGACCAGCAGCACCGAAACCGTCGATAAGGATTCAAAGATTTGTCGCGCCAGAGTACAGGCCGCGAACGCAACCGAAACCGCACTGGCACCAATGTCGGTTTCGGTTCGCACACGCTTGGCAACAGAGAAAGATTTCTGGAACATACGTTCCAGCTCGCTGGCCTTAAGATGGCCTTTTTGCGAATCGGCAAAGGCTTTTTTGACCTGACCGAGGATCTGCGGCTCGCCCAGCACCAGCGAATCCAGACCGCTGGCGACGCGCATCAAATGGCTAACGGCGTCGTTATCCTGATGCCAGTAAAGGCTGTTGCGCAGCTCGTCTTCGTTCAGCTTATGGTATTCGCATAACCAGCGGATCAGCGCCTCTTGCAGATTGTCCTGCTCGGCCACGCTGAGGTACAGCTCAGTACGGTTACACGTCGACAGCACCACGCCACCCTGCACCATTGGCTGGGAAAGGAGACTTTCCAGCGCCTGGTCGAGCGTATCCGGCGAAAACGTTACGCGTTCTCGCAGTGAAACCGGGGCTGTTTTGTGGTTAATACCGAGTGCTAAAAGGGTCATATGAGCGGGAGTAGTACCAGCGTTAATAAGGTTAGCAGGCCGCATCATACAGGATGCGCGAGATCAATAAAAGAGACTGCCCCCTTTCGGAGTAATAGGTGTTCCGCGCTAATTTCATGATTTAAGACAATATGAGCGTAGACGCTGCCATAAGCGGGCGCTAGCATTAAGGGATATAACTGCCACGTATCTCAAGGATTTGTCATCATTATGACCAGACTGATTCGCCTGCTGCCCCTGGCCGCGCTGGTGCTGACCGCATGTTCCATCACCCCGCCGAAAGGCCCGGGCAAAAGCCCAGACTCGCCACAGTGGCGCCAGCATCAACAGGACGTGCGCGCGTTAAGCCAGTATCAGACGCGCGGCGCCTTTGCTTATCTGTCCGACCAGCAGAAAGTGTATGCGCGCTTCTTCTGGCAACAAACCGGCCAGGATCGCTATCGCCTGCTGTTGCTGAATCCGCTTGGCAGCACGGAAATGGAGCTGATTGCCCAGCCGGGCTCTGCGCAAATCACCGATAATAAAGGCCAGAAATACACCGGTACCGATGCCGAAGAGATGATTGGTAAGCTGACCGGGATGCCGATTCCGATTACCAGCCTGCGCCAGTGGATCCTTGGCCTGCCGGGTGAGGCCACCGATTATAAACTCGACGACCAGTATCGCCTGAGCGAAGTGAACTACAGCCAGAACGGCAAAAACTGGAAAGTGGTGTACGGCGGCTACGACAGCAACAGCAAACCGGCCCTGCCGTCGAGCCTGGAACTGACCGAGGGTAGCGAGCGTATTAAGCTCAAAATGGATAACTGGATTGTCAAATGATGAGCCACTGGCCTTCACCGGCAAAGCTGAACCTGTTTTTGTACATTACTGGCCAGCGCGCTGACGGGTATCACACCCTGCAGACGCTGTTTCAGTTTATCGACTTCGGCGACACGATTTCGATTGAGCCGCGCGAGGACGGACAGGTTCGGTTGTTGACGCCGGTGGCAGGCGTACCGGATGAAGAGAATCTGATCGTGCGCGCTGCGCGCTTGCTGATGGCCTCTGCGGCGCAGTCTAGTCGTTTACCTGCCGGCAGCGGCGCGGATATCTGCGTCGAGAAACGCCTGCCGATGGGCGGCGGGCTGGGCGGCGGGTCATCTAACGCCGCCACGGTGCTGGTGGTGCTCAATCACCTGTGGGGCTGTGGACTGTCGGTTGATGAACTGGCGGCGCTGGGGTTAAGCCTCGGAGCCGACGTACCGGTATTTGTGCGCGGGCATGCCGCCTTTGCCGAAGGGGTGGGCGAAATCCTGACCCCGGTCGATCCAGCAGAAAAATGGTATCTGGTAGCCCACCCTGGCGTCAGCATTCCAACGCCGGTTATCTTTAAGGATCCGGACCTTCCGCGTAACACCCCGGTTCGGTCAATAGAAACGTTATTAAATTGTGAATTTGGCAACGATTGTGAGGTTATCGCAAGAAAACGTTTTCGCGAGGTTGATGTCGCGCTTTCCTGGCTGTTAGAATACGCGCCGTCGCGCCTGACTGGCACAGGGGCCTGTGTCTTTGCTGAATTTGACACGGAATCTGCTGCACGTCAGGTGCTCGAGCTGGCTCCAGAGTGGCTGCATGGTTTTGTAGCGCGTGGTATGAACACCTCCCCGCTACAGCAGACCATTCTGGCGCAATCTGAGTTTCGGTGACAACGTCACCCTGTTCCAGACGTTGCATCGCGCTCTTTAATACACCGCCTGGATAGCATTCGCCTGGCCCGCACAGTTTACGGTGAAGCTATCCACCATTGGACGCATGCCTGAGGTTCTTCTCGTGCCTGATATGAAGCTTTTTGCTGGTAACGCCACCCCGGAACTAGCACAACGTATTGCCAACCGCCTGTACACTTCTCTTGGCGACGCCGCCGTAGGTCGCTTTAGCGATGGCGAAGTCAGCGTACAAATTAACGAAAATGTACGCGGTGGTGATATTTTCATCATCCAGTCCACCTGTGCTCCAACTAACGACAACCTGATGGAATTGGTTGTTATGGTCGATGCTCTGCGCCGCGCTTCCGCTGGCCGTATCACTGCTGTTATTCCTTACTTTGGTTATGCACGTCAGGACCGTCGCGTCCGTTCGGCTCGTGTGCCAATTACCGCTAAAGTTGTCGCTGATTTCCTCTCAAGCGTTGGCGTTGACCGTGTTCTGACGGTTGACCTGCACGCCGAGCAGATTCAGGGCTTCTTTGACGTTCCAGTTGATAACGTATTCGGTAGCCCAATTCTGCTCGAAGATATGCTGCAGCTGAACCTGGACAACCCAATCGTGGTTTCTCCGGACATCGGCGGCGTGGTTCGCGCTCGCGCTATCGCGAAACTGCTGAACGATACCGACATGGCCATCATCGACAAGCGTCGTCCGCGCGCTAACGTTTCTCAGGTGATGCACATCATCGGTGACGTAGCGGGCCGCGACTGCGTGCTGGTTGACGACATGATCGACACCGGCGGCACTCTGTGCAAAGCCGCCGAAGCGCTGAAAGAGCGTGGTGCTAAACGCGTATTCGCTTACGCTACCCACCCGATCTTCTCTGGCAATGCTGTAAACAACCTGCGCAACTCCGTCATCGATGAAGTTGTGGTGTGTGACACCATCCCACTGAGCGACGAAATCAAAGCCCTGCCTAACGTGCGTACTTTGACTCTGTCCGGGATGCTGGCCGAAGCGATTCGTCGTATCAGCAACGAAGAATCCATCTCTGCAATGTTCGAGCACTAATCGGACGCAGTCTAAAAACCCGCTACGGCGGGTTTTTTTGTCTGTAGCTTTTATTTGTATGACCAATGCCTCCTTCACCTGCCATTGACATGACAGATGATGCGCCCAGGGATGATAATTGTGAAAAACCCCATTTCCTCACATGTTCTGCCGTTCCGCGCCCTCATCGACGCTTGCTGGAAAGAAAAATACACCCTGTCACGCTTTACCCGTGACCTGATCGCCGGGATAACCGTCGGCATTATTGCCATTCCGCTGGCGATGGCGCTGGCCATTGGCAGCGGCGTTGCGCCGCAGTATGGCCTGTACACCGCCGCCGTGGCCGGGATCGTGATCGCCCTGACCGGCGGCTCGCGCTTTAGCGTCTCCGGGCCGACCGCCGCCTTTGTGGTGATCCTCTACCCCGTCTCCCAGCAGTTCGGCCTGTCAGGATTACTGGTCGCCACCCTGATGTCGGGGGTCTTTTTGATTCTGTTCGGCCTGGCGCGCTTCGGCAGGCTAATTGAGTACATTCCGCTTTCGGTGACCCTGGGCTTTACCTCCGGGATCGGCATTACCATCGGGACCATGCAGATTAAGGATTTCCTCGGTTTGCAGTTGGCCCACGTGCCGGAACACTATTTACAGAAAGTGGGCGCGCTGGCGATGGCACTGCCGACCACCAACCCCGGTGACGCCGCGATCGGCATTGTTACGCTGGGCACCTTAATTCTCTGGCCACGGCTGGGCATCCGCCTGCCGGGGCATCTGCCTGCGCTGCTGCTGGGCTGCGCGGTGATGGGGGCGGTCAATCTGCTGGGCGGCCACGTCGCCACCATTGGCTCGCAATTTCACTATGTGCTGGCCGATGGTTCGCAGGGCAACGGTATTCCGCAGCTCCTGCCGCAGCTGATCCTGCCGTGGGATCTGCCCGGCTCCAGCTTCACCCTGAGCTGGGACTCCCTGCGCGCCCTGCTCCCTGCCGCCTTTTCGATGGCGATGCTCGGCGCGATTGAGTCGCTGCTGTGCGCGGTGGTGCTGGACGGTATGACCGGCACCAAGCACAAAGCCAACAACGAACTTGTCGGCCAGGGGCTGGGCAACATCATCGCCCCGTTCTTTGGCGGCATCACCGCCACCGCCGCGATTGCACGCTCGGCGGCAAACGTCCGCGCCGGGGCCACGTCACCGGTGTCGGCGGTGATCCACGCCATACTGGTGATCCTCGCCCTGCTGGTGCTGGCCCCGCTGCTGTCGTGGCTGCCGCTGTCGGCGATGGCCGCCCTGCTGCTGATGGTGGCCTGGAACATGAGCGAGGCGCATAAGGTGCTGAACCTGCTGCGCCGCGCGCCGAAGGACGACATCATCGTGATGCTGATGTGTATGTCCCTGACCGTGCTGTTTGATATGGTGATCGCCATCAGCGTCGGGATTGTGCTGGCTTCGCTGCTGTTTATGCGCCGCATAGCGCGTATGACCCGGCTGGCGGCGGTCAACGTCGAGGTACCGGACGATGTGCTGGTGCTGAGGGTGATCGGCCCGCTGTTCTTTGCGGCAGCGGAAGGTTTGTTCAACGATCTGGCCTCACGCCTCGACGGTAAGCGGATTGTGGTGCTGAAATGGGATGCGGTGCCGGTATTGGATGCTGGCGGGCTGGATGCCTTCCAGCGCTTTGTCGAGCACCTGCCCGAAGGCTGTGAACTGCGGGTGAGTAATCTGGAGTTTCAGCCTTTGCGCACCATGGCGCGGGCGGGCGTGCAGCCTGTCCCTGGCCGCCTGGCGTTCTACCCTAATCGCGATGCGGCCCTGGCCGACCTGTCATTACCCGCGCGCTGAAAAGCGCCGTTGCATCATCACCCCAATCGCCTGCTGGAGCCACTCAAGCACCGCAGGCGTCATCCAGGTGCCTTTCATCAGATGCGGTTCCTGCTGCATCGCCACCCGGAATTTTTGCTGGGTGGCCGGGTCGGTTCCGGCATAGGACTGGAACAGCGCCAGCCAGTTTTCTGCCAGTTTCTGCGCCGCATCCGACGACGGGTCGAGTGACTCACCCTGCGCCTGGTGCAGCTTTGCCACCAGCGGCGGCCACTCCATCATTCGATCAAAATAGTGAGCGCGGGTAAACGCCATCTCTTGCGGGGATAAATAGCGCTGCCAGATGAGGAGCTTCGACTCCGCAAACGCCCGGGTAACGTAGTCGATCATCCCGGCGGTGATGCCGGTTTGCTCGCGCATCTGCGGCTCAACGCTGTGCATCTCATTCATGCGGGTCAGGAAGTCGGGCCTGCCTGCAGTGTCTTGCTCCAGACGCAGCATCCAGCGCGTCGCAAGATCCATGGCCCGTGGATCGGCCACCTCGACATGCTGTTTCAGCAGCGCGTTGGCCTCCTCCACCAGGGCGGTCCAGATATCCGCCAGCTGTTCTTTCTGCGCCGCAAACGGCAACTGCTGCAACTCTTCGTGACTAAACCAGCGATCGTACATGTTCATTAACTCCAGAGTCTGTAGCCAGGACTCGAGATCGGGTGCCGCATTCGCCGTGAGCCCGGCATGCAAATCCGTTAGCCTGTCGCGCAGGGTATTGATGCTGCGGACCTGCTTGTCCAGCAAACGAATTTGCGCGTCGAGAAGCTCAGCCAGTGCGAGCGGCTCCTTATCCAGAAAGTCCCTGATTTCGGCAAGTTCCAGCCCCGACTTTGCCAGTGCCTGGATCATATGCAGGCGCTGAACATCAGCCAGGTTATACAGCCGGTACCCGGCCGCGCTTCTGGCAGAAGGCAGCAACAACCCTGTTTGTTCGTAATGATGTAATGTTCTTACGGTGATCCCGGCCCGCCTGGCCAGTTCCCCCACCTGAATCAACATAACGGCTCCTTCATGTGTGCCAGTTGCGTCACTCTGATGCCTTACGTTACGTGAGGGTCAACAAAAGATGCAAAAAAAAACGGTTCCCACAGGAACCGTTTCTCGTACCGTCCGACATTAATTTCTAGCTATGCTTATGCTCATCGCGGCGGCAGCGTTTATCGTAGTGGCGCACCCACCAGTATCGGTCGCAGACTTGTTCGTGGCCGCTGACGCGGGCGCCTGCCAGCCAGAGAACGGCACCCAGAAAGATGCTCAGGACCGCGCCATGGGCGAAGTATTGCGGCAGGTCGAGCTGTGGAAGCTGGTTTAAAATGGAATAACCGACGCCAACAACCATGACGACTAATCCTAACCCCATCAGCACGTTACCGAGTAACGAAGCGTTTTTGCGTTTCATCTGTCACCTCCGGAACTTTGGGTCGTAGGGTGAATGTCACCCTAATCCTTGTGTGTAAAGTATAGACAACACCCCTTTTGGTGATTGCGTCAGCGATCACAATTACGCATATCAGCGTAACAAAACTTTACAAATAAGCCTTTGAGTAGCATGAAATTCTAATGGTTCAGCAGAGTAATTATTCTGATTGAATGCATCGGTTCGCAGAATTTTGTCAAGCGGCGCGGCAGACAGTACACTACGCGCCAGACTTAGCACTTTCAGGAACTAAAACGTGACGATTAAACTGATTGTCGGCCTGGCCAACCCCGGTGCGGAATATGCGGCCACCCGCCACAATGCGGGCGCCTGGTATGTTGATCTGCTGGCGGAGCGGCTGCGCGCGCCACTGCGTGAAGAACCTAAATTCTTTGGGTTTACCTCGCGCGTGAATCTGGCCGGGGCCGATGTGCGTCTGCTGGTGCCGACCACGTTTATGAACTTAAGCGGCAAAGCCGTTGCCGCGCTGGCGACCTTTTATCGTATCAACCCGGATGAAATCCTGGTCGCGCATGACGAACTGGATCTGCCACCAGGCGTGGCGAAGTTCAAACTCGGCGGCGGCCACGGTGGGCATAACGGCTTAAAAGACATCATCAGCAAATTGGGTAATAACCCGAATTTTCACCGTTTACGCGTGGGTATTGGCCATCCGGGCGATAAAAACAAAGTTGTCGGTTTTGTGCTGGGTAAACCGCCGGTTTCCGAGCAGAAACTGATCGACGATGCGGTAGACGAAGCGGTGCGTTGCACCGAAGTCTGGCTGAAAGAAGGGTTAATCAAAGCCACTAACCGTCTTCACGCTTTCAAAGCGCAATAACCGGCGCGAAACGCCTTTTTTGCCCCGTAGCCTGCAGGTTACGTGTATAATGAGCGCAGTTATTTACTTTTCTTCGACTCGTTAAGCCTAACGCGTTGAATATCAAGATATTAAGGTGATTCAGACATGGGATTCAAATGCGGTATCGTTGGTCTGCCTAACGTAGGCAAATCCACCCTGTTTAACGCGCTGACTAAAGCGGGCATCGAAGCGGCTAACTTCCCGTTCTGCACAATCGAGCCAAACACCGGTGTCGTGCCAATGCCCGATCCCCGTCTGGACCAGCTGGCCGAGATCGTTAAGCCTCAGCGTATCCTGCCAACCACCATGGAATTCGTGGACATCGCAGGCCTGGTAAAAGGCGCATCGAAAGGCGAAGGCCTGGGCAACCAGTTCCTGACTAACATTCGTGAAACCGAAGCCATCGGTCACGTAGTGCGTTGCTTCGAAAACGACAACATCATCCACGTAAACAACAAAGTGGATCCGGCTGACGACATCGAAGTCATCAACACCGAGCTGGCGCTGTCTGACCTGGACACCTGCGAGCGCGCCCTGCACCGGGTGCAGAAAAAGGCCAAAGGTGGCGATAAAGACGCGAAAGCGGAACAAGCTGCGCTGGAAAAATGTCTGCCACAGCTGGAAAACGCAGGCATGCTGCGTGCGCTGAAAAACCTGACTGAAGAAGACAAAGCGGCGATCAAATACCTGAGCTTCCTGACGCTGAAACCAACCATGTACATCGCTAACGTCAACGAAGACGGTTTCGAGAACAACCCGTATCTGGATACCGTGCGCGAAATCGCTGCAGGCGAAGGTTCTGTTGTGGTTGCCGTCTGCGCGGCGGTTGAATCCGACATCGCGGAGCTGGACGACGCTGACCGTGAAGAGTTCATGGCCGAGCTGGGCATTGAAGAGCCAGGTCTGAACCGCGTGATCCGCGCCGGTTACGAGCTGCTGAACCTGCAGACCTACTTCACCGCAGGCGTAAAAGAAGTGCGTGCATGGACCATCCCTGTCGGGGCCACCGCGCCACAGGCGGCGGGTAAAATCCACACCGACTTCGAGAAAGGCTTTATCCGCGCCCAGACTATCGCGTTTGAAGACTTCATCGCCTTTAAAGGCGAGCAAGGCGCGAAAGAAGCCGGCAAGATGCGTGCAGAAGGAAAAGAGTACATCGTTAAAGATGGCGATGTGATGAACTTCCTGTTCAACGTCTAAATAAAATTTGTCGTTGCATGAGGTTTTCCTTAATCTCATGCAAACTAAAAATCCACGCCCTGGCGTGGATTTTTTTATTACAGCGTTACAGGATCCCTATTCTTTTGGTTTCATCAATCCAGGGCCTGAACTCTTCCAGTAAATTATCATATAAACTTTCATCGCTGATTGAGCCGAAATCATCCATCGCAAAGAAATGGGTGTTATCCACCCGTCGATCGGTGAAGTTATCGAGGTTTTTCAGGATGCCGTAGTTTGTCCCGCCCAAACCGACAAACTTCCAGAAAATGGGATAGTCTGCAGAGCGGCGGATGGCATCTTTAATCGCACGGGTCTTGCTGATCCCACCATCCGTAATAAATACGACGTATACCGGTATTTTTGAATCCTTGAAGTAATCGACAATCTCTTCCATCACTGGCGGTTCATTGTTCGTCCCCCCCAGACCTGGCAGATTCTCCCATGCCGAACGTTTGCCACCGCCCCTGATCGTCGCAATATAATCATCCAGGTTATCCAGCGTCACGTCAGGATATTTCTTATGACGCTCGCCAAAACCCCAGACATCCATATCCCCATCATCATCGAACTGCGCAGCCAGAACAGCGATGCGATCCAGTACAGACTGGACATTGCCCTTGCTGAATTGCCCGCTCATTGAACCCGACGCATCCAGGACAAAGGCAACTGCGGCTTCCAGCGAATCGAGTTTGTTTTTGGTGAGGCTAACGGTGGCTTTTTTAGCCAGGCTGATAAGGCGAGGCGATTTATTCTCCAGTTTCTTTTCCAGACTAATACGGGCCGGTTTGGCCTCCTGTGGCACAGGCTGAGCAACGTCCACACCAAAACTGATGGCTAAGGGTTCAAGGCCGCCATTAAAACCATGACCCAGGGCACGCATTTTCCATGCACCATTGTGGCGGTATATTTCGGCCAGTATGATCGCTTTTTCACTGCGCCCTTGCGTTTCAGCTTTAAATTCAGCGATCCCTGGCGCCTGCAGGCTCAACATATTAAGGCCGCTAATATTTTCATTACCGTCAATAACGACTGTAACTGCAATTTTGCTGATTACGGGTGGAACACGGTCCAGCGCAATATCAATAGTGGATTGCTGAGGCCCGGTCGATAGTTTTACAGACCCTTCCGGCGAGGACAGATTATTGAAAAAAATAAAGTCGGCATCGCCACTGACTTTCCCCTGCGCATTAAGCATAAACAGGCAAGTGTCAGACTCTCCATTAAAACCCTTATGACCAGGGTACTGGAGGTGTAGCGTGATCAATGGATCCTGCAAAGGGATATTTTGTCCCGGCTGTAAGTGCATACTTGTCTCTCCTTGTTGACTATTATTAATCTCTGCCACCTTTGACACGAGCAATCCACCATTTTGCTGGATGTGGATCCGCCTGCTGCTTAATGCAGATTAAACGTACACGCTAACTTATAACGTCGGATTTACCTTGCCTACAAAATAGGGTGTCTTGACACAGACTTGTGCTACACATCAATCTTTACGCATGTCACACTTTTTATCTTCGGCGATGGGGCAACCAGCATGGCGGAAATAAAACACGGGTCAAATGAGATCCTCAATCCAGCGCCCGCTATTTCCCTCCTCCTTTTAACGCACTTCAGAAGGAATGACATTTGAGACGTTTACCCGTATATCTGCTGCTCGACACCTCCGGCTCCATGCACGGAGAACCGATCGAAGCGGTAAAGAATGGTGTTCAAACACTGCTTACCACGCTGAAACAGGATCCCTACGCACTGGAAACCGCCTATGTTTCGGTGATCACTTTCGACTCCTCAGCCCGTCAGGCGGTTCCGCTCACCGATCTGTTGAGTTTCCAGATGCCAACATTAGCGGCCAGCGGGACAACGTCGCTTGGCGAAGCACTTTCTCTTGCGGCGAGTTCTATCGCCACTGAAGTCCAGAAAACCACCGCCGACACCAAAGGTGACTGGCGACCGCTGGTTTTCCTGATGACCGATGGTTCTCCAACTGACGACTGGCGCAAAGGCCTGAGTGACTTTAAAGCAGCCAGAACCGGTGTTGTCGTCGCCTGTGCGGCGGGACACGATGCCGATACCAGCGTACTAAAAGAGATAACAGAGATCGTGCTGCAACTGGATACGGCGGACAGTTCGTCGATCAAAGCCTTCTTCAAGTGGGTCAGTGCGAGCATCTCCGTGGGCAGCCAGAAAGTGGAGTCCAATAAAAAAGAGGTGATTGGTCTTGACGATCTGCCACCACCGCCGCCGGAAGTTAACGTCGTTTTATAACTTTTTAATTAAGGGGATGTTATGTCTGTCAGTCTGAGCAAAGGCCAGGGCGTTAGCCTGAAAAAAAACGAATTTGATCTCTCCTCTGTCACTATCGGCCTGGGATGGGATATTAACGAAGAGAAGAAAGGCTTTCTGGGCGGCATTTTCGGCAAGAAAGAAGAAGAGTACGATCTGGATGTGGTGGCTTTTCTGTGTAACGCCGCCGGCAAGGTGACCGATCGTGGCACGCTGGAAAATGGCAAACCGACTCTGGTTAACGGCGACATCATCTTTTTCAACAGCCTTCGCCATAAATCCGGTGATATCTGGCTGACGGGTGATAACCGGACCGGCGCGGGTGACGGTGACGACGAACAGATCATTGCCCGGCTGAATTCACTGGATGCCCGGTATGAGAAAATTGTGTTTATCGTGCAGATCTATAACGGGGAAAAACTGCAGCAGCATTTTGGAAAAGTGCAGAATGCCTTTATCCGCGCGGTCGATGCCCGCAACGTTGAGATGGCACGGTTCGACCTTTCTGGCGGCCCGGCCTTCACCGATCAACGCTCAATGGTGTTTGCCGAACTCATCCGCGAGCCCACGGGCTGGAAACTCAACGCTATAGGTGAGCCTTCACCTTCGGATTCGTTTGTCTCCCATCTGAGGAACTATATCTGATGCGCCGCTTACCCGTTTACCTGGTTATCGACACATCAGGCTCAATGCGCGGTGAGTCCATCCATTCGGTTAACGTCGGTATTCAGGCGATGCTAAGCGCCCTGCGTCAGGATCCCTATGCCCTCGAAAGCGTGCATATCTCGATCATCACCTACGATAACGACGCCCGGGAGTTTATTCCGCTCACGCCTCTGGAAGATTTCCAGTTTACGGACATTGTCGTACCCAGCGCCGGGGGGACCTTCACGGGAGCCGCGCTGGAATGCCTGATGCATTGCGTTAACCGGGATGTTCAGCGCTCCGATGGCGATCAAAAAGGCGACTGGCGTCCGCTGGTCTTCCTGATGACTGACGGCACACCTTCCGATGCCTGGGCATATGGCGAGGCCGTCAAGGCGATTCGCGGGAGAGCGTTCGGATCCATCATCGCCTGCGCGGTGGGACCGAAAGCCGGTCATGAGCACTTAAAACAGCTCACGGATAAGGTGGTGTCTCTGGAAACCCTGGATTCAACCGCCTTTGCCGGTTTCTTTAAATGGGTTTCGGCCAGCGTCTCTTCCGGCAGTACGAGTGCGGGGGTCAATGCGGGCACTGATACGCTGCCCCCTCCTCCGCCTGAGATTCAGCTGGTGCTCTGATCGACCCGAGAAGCACGCTGTAGCTTGCGGTGCTTCTCTTACAGTACGATTTTTCTGTTGGCTGGCCCCAGCCAGACGAGGATTTCTATGAGACGCCTACCCGTGTTTTTTGTTCTGGACTGCTCGGAGTCCATGATGGGTGAAAACCTGAAAAAAATGACTGATGGTCTGCACATGATCGTCGCCGATTTAAGGAAGGATCCCCACGCCCTGGAAACGGCCTGGGTGTCAGTTATCGCCTTTGCGGGTATCGCCCGCACGATTGTGCCGCTTCATGAGATTGCCTCTTTCTACCCTCCTCGCCTGCCCGTTGGCGGCGGTACCAGCCTCGGCGCGGCATTGCGTGAGCTGACCGCACAGATTGATAGCCAGGTCAGAAAAACCACCCACGAAGCCAAAGGTGACTGGAAACCGGTGGTGTATCTGCTGACGGACGGCCGGCCGACCGACGACACCACCGCAGACGTTAAGCGCTGGAAAGAACACTACGCCAGTAAAGTCAATCTCATTGCCGTAGGACTGGGGCCATCAGCAGATCTCAATGTCCTGAGGCAGCTGACAGAAAACGTCATGCTGTTTACCGAGTCTCAGGAAGGCGATTTTACCCGCTTCATCAAGTGGATCACCGCCTCCGTTACCGCCCACAGCCGCAGCGTTGGCGATGAAAAACAGCCGGAGCTGAACCAGACAGACTATATCGTCCGCCTGGCGAAAGACGAGGTCATCAGAGCGTACGATGAAAACTGCGTGACCCTGACCGGTCGTTGCAGCAAAACGCGTCGCCCCTATCTGATGAAATATGAGCGTCCTCCCGCAAAAGCGTCGGGGCTGGATTTCAGCCTCAATCTGAATAGCTTCAATATTGCCGGATGCTATCCCATCGATGAGGACTATTTCGCGTGGTCCGATCCTTCGGTGTCCGGGGTACAGGTCAATACCAGCGAACTGCACGGTGTCCCGGGATGCCCCCATTGTGGAAATGCCAGCGCATTTGCCATGTGTTCCTGTGGCAAGTTGCTGTGCATTGATGGCCCGGACGATGTCATTTGCCCGTGGTGCGAAAAGGGGCTGAGCTTCAGCAACGATGGCGGAGACGCCAATTTTGACGTAAGCAGAGGGAGAGGCTAATGAGCCAGAACCTGTCACTGGAACAGAAGATCATAGACTTGATCCTGTCAGAGCGCGGCCACAGGCTTGAAACCGAGTCGCTGCACACTTTTTCACAGGATCCCGCCCTGGGTGACCCGCTAGCGGTGCTTATTCAGCGCATTGATAGCCTGATGTCGACCCCACCCGCCCCGGTCGAGGAACCTGAAACGCTCCGCACCGCTGGTACAGAGAGCGAAACACCCGCAGAAGAACCCCCAGCTCCCACGCTGTGGAAGCTGATGCCGTATTATGCGTTTGATAAGCCCGCAACAACCGACGAAGCCGCGCCGGCCTCTGCGGCACTCCAGCCCGGGCAGATACCCACAGAACAACAGCGTGCCCAGATGCCCGTAAAACAGCCCGCCCCTCCGCAGGCGAGAATCACGCTCCCCAACGCCCGGGCGGGTGAGCATTTCTCATCGCCGGTTACCCTCACTCTCGATAATGGCCAGCAGGCCAGCATCATTGATGTCGTTTTTCCCCGGGATATCGGCCTCTCATACGCGAGAGAACAGCAGGCGATCGCCGGTATACCGACGGATAGTGGGGATTTTACCCTGACGGTTATCTGGTCTTGTGCATCCCATGAGCGTGGCGAAACACAGCAGCTGTTTGTTGTGAATCCCGACCCGCAAAGCCTCTGGAAAGTGATTGAGCCCCCGGCGAACGCGCCGTATCCAAAGTCTCATCTGGACGTCGAAGGTCTGGTCAGTGGCGATGTCAGGATTGCGGCCGCAAGCCGCAGGGGACGTTCCCATGAGCATGCTGGAAGTTTCAGAGACGATGATTTCTACATCAACCACAGCAATGAGTCAGGCTGGTCCATTATGCTGGTCGCGGATGGCGCGGGCAGCGCGATAAATTCTCGCGAAGGCTCGCGTATCGCCGCCTGCACGGCCGGTGACTATCTTTTCAGCCAGCTTAATGGGCAACGCGGTACTGCCCTCAAAGAACACATTATGGCGTGGGGACCGGGCGAACAGCAGGCAACGATAAACGCCATGCTGCACCATTTCAAACAGGCGGCGACGCTGGCGGTCAACAGCATTCAGAACGAAGCCATTCATGCCGACCAGCCGCTGAAATCGTACTCCACAACGCTACTGGCAACGGTTTCACTGCGCATAGGCGAGGAACTGTTCGCCGCCGCATTCTGGCTCGGCGATGGTGCGATAGCCGCATACAGCCCTTCGGGCAAAGTCAGGATCCTTGGCAATCCCGACAGCGGCGAGTACGCGGGGCAAACGCGATTTCTCGATCAGAGCATTATTGCCGACACCGCCTTTACCGGACGCATCAGCGTGGGCAAATGGCGTGATGTGTCGCATTTGATTCTGATGACTGACGGTGTTTCCGACCCCCGGTTTGAGACCGATAATGGGCTGCGCAGCGACGAAAAATGGACCCGCTTCGTCAACGAAATTTCGCCTTTGCTGGCTAATGCAGACCAGGCACCAGCCGGGTTGGGGGAATGGCTGAACTTTTTCTCCCCGGGGAATCATGACGATCGAACCCTCGTGGTCTCGTGGTGAGTGGCACGCTTCAGGGGTGATTAACGATGGCAAATATTATTACGTGTACAACCAAGGACGGTCAGACAGTCCAGTATGTCGATGAGGTAATAGGTTCAGGCGCCATGAAGGATGTCTATTTTTCGCCTGACAAATCCTACGTCGTGGCTTTTTATCATAAGCCGCAGAATGAGCAGGCCCGGGAACGCATTGATATGATCACCGGCCGCTACCGGCAAAACATCTTCGGGCAGGCGGGCGGCGACTACTGGAAGGATCTCTTTTGCTGGCCGACTCACGTGGTCGAGCATGACAATAAAATTGGGATCGTCGTCCCGACTTACCAGAGCCATTTTTTCTTTAAGCATGGCTCAAAGAATGATGACTTCCTGGGCATCAAAGGCCGGGAAAAAGAGGGGAAATGGTTCGCCAGCGCCAGCAACCAGAATAAGTTTCTCGACCCGCGTGAACGGGGAAATACGCTGACCTATCTCAAGGTCTGTCTGCTGTTAACCCGCGCCGTCAGAAGGATGCACGCGGCGGGGCTCTGCCACAGCGACCTGAGCTATAAGAACGTGCTGGTGGATCCTGAATTGGGGCATGCCTGCATTATTGATGTCGACGGGCTGGTTGTGCCAGGCAAGTACCCGCCCGATGTGGTCGGCACTCCGGATTTTATTGCCCCCGAAGTGGTAAAAACCAGCCATCTGCCCAAGGAAGACCCAAACAGGGTACTCCCGAGCATCGCCACCGACCGCCATGCGCTGTCGGTTTTGATCTACATGTACCTGTTTTTCCGCCATCCGCTTCGGGGTGGGAAAATTCATGACATGGCGGATGAAATGCGGGATGAAACCTTATCGATGGGGGAAAAGGCGCTGTTCATTGAGCATCCGACTGATAGCAGCAACGCCGTGAAGGTCAACCAGCTGTCACCGTTCTCTCTTCCCTGGGCCGATCCCACTAAAATCCCCTACACCATTATGGGGCCGTACCTGACACCGCTGTTTGAACGGGCCTTTATCGAGGGTCTGCATGACGCGACAAAACGCCCGACCGCAGATGAGTGGGAAAGCGCGCTGGTCAAAACGGTAGACCTGATCCAGCCCTGCCAGAACAAGGACTGCGATCAAAAATGGTATGTTTTCTCTGGTAAAACCCGACCGGCTTGCCCGTACTGCGGTACCGCCTACAAAGGTAAGTTACCGATCCTTAACCTCTATTCCTCGCGCAAAGCAGGCAGTTACCGGCCGGACGATCACCGGCTCATGGTCTGGAGCGGTCAGTCTATTTATGCCTGGCATGTTAATCGCCTCATTGCCCCCAATGAACGCACTACGCCAGAGCAAAAGAAACGGGTGGGCTACTTTGTTTTCCACAACGATCAGTGGTGGTTGGTAAACGAAGGGATCCAGGGGCTGATGTCGTTACCGGATAAGCGTGTGGTTGCCGTGGGCGAGAAGATAGAACTCAAAGATAATGCCCAGTTCGTTTTCTCGCAGGAGGAAGGTGGCCGACTGGTGGTGGTGCAGTTGGTAGACAACTAACCGTTCTTCGGTCATAAAAAATCCACGCCATGGCGTGGATTTTTTTATCTTGTTGCATCGCGGACTCAGCGCATCACGCGCCCGCTAAAAACACCTCAACCCCAAACGCGGGCATCGCATACTGATGGCCGATCAGCCGATCGCCCGCCAGCAACGGTGCCAGCCCCCGGCTCTCTTCTGCCAGCTCCAGCGTCACCGCCTGGTCGCTGTAGTTCTGCACAAAGAGATAGCTCTGCCCCGCGTTGTGCCTTGTCGTGGCGACAACCCCGGTCGGCAGCGGCATCGTGGTGCAGGCGGTGATGCCATGTTGGCCCGCAATCGTCCGGTAGAAATCATGCAGAAACTCACCCTCGGTTCTTGCCGCCAGATAATAAGCCTGCCCTTTGCCGTACTGATTACGGGTAAGAGCGGGCCTGCCAGCGTAAAAGTCCTGTTGATACACGGCCAACACTTCTGCCGTCTCCGCATGGATTAAATCGCAGAGTTCCTTGCAGGTGTACGCACTCACCGAGCTGTTCCAGTCCGACGCGGTGATGGCAAGCTGGTTTGTCTGCCCGTCATAGAGGCTGTCGATCTCTTCTGACCAGATGCCGAGTACCTCACGCAGCGGGCCGGGGAAACCGGTGGTGAAGCACAGATCGTCCGGGTTAACGATCCCCGTCCAGTAAGTGGCAATAAACACGCCGCCCGCCTCGACAAACTGATTTACTCGTTCGGCAAAGGCTTCGTCCACCATATACAGCATCGGAGCGATCAGCAGGCGATAGCCACTGAGTTCAGACTGACGGGAAACAATATCCAGCGGAATATTTTGCTGCCACAGCGCCTGATAATGCTGCTGCACCGTCTCTTCAAACTTGATACCGGCGTTGCGCGGCCCGGCAGCGTCATTTACTGCCCAGCGGTTGTCCCAGTCATAGACCATCGCCACCTCTGCCCGATAGTCGCCCCCCGCCACATTGGCCAGTTTTTCGAGCGCCGCCCCCACCTGCTTCACATCCTGCCCGACGCGGGTATTAAGATGGCCAACGTGATCCACCACCGCACCGTGAAATTTCTCAACCGAGCCGCGGCTTTTGCGCCACTGGAAATACTGCACCGAGTCCGAGCCATGGGCCACCGCCTGCATCGCCGACAGCAGATGCATCCCCGGTTTTTTGAGCTTACTGATCGCCTGCCAGTTGGTGGTGCCTGGCGTGGATTCCATCAACAAGAACGGCAGGCCGGGTTTCAGGCTGCGCATCAGATCAAAAGTGAACGCCGTATACGCGGCCACCTCCTGCTGATCCGGTGTCTGGTGCCACTGCGGGTAGCTGTCCCACGAAATGAAATCAACTTCCTGCGCCAGGCGCCAGTAATCGTAGTCGTAGAACACCCCGTGGAAGTTAGTGGTGGCGGGCAAAGACGGGTTATAGGGTTTCACCGCCTGAATTTCATGACGGCAAAACAGCGCAACCTGCTCGCTCACAAAGCGTCGCCAGTCGATATTCAGGGCATGGACAGACTGTTCACCTGTTGGCCCTGGGGAATGGATCTGGCTCCAGCTTGAATAATCATGGCTCCAGAATGAAGTCCACCAGCGCTGATTCACATTTTCCAGCGTCTGATACTTGTTCTTGAGCCAGTCGCGAAACGCATGCTGGCAGTTATCGCAGTGGCACTCGCCGCCATACTCATTGGAGATATGCCAGGCCAAAACCGCAGGATGATGCGCGTACCGTTTTGCCAGCTGTTGGTTAATGTTGCCGGTTAACCGTAAATACTCTGGTGAGGAGGGACAGTGATTATGTCGTTCCCCGTGCAGGTTTTTGCTTTGATCGCTATTCGTGCGTAACACCTCGGGGTATTTTTCGGATACCCAGGCCGGTTTCGCGCCGCTCGGCGTCGCGAGGAAAACAAAAATCCCGTTCGCGTGCAGCGTATCCAGCACATTATCTAACCAGCCAAACTGATATTCGCCCTCAGCGGGCTCCAGCCTGGACCAGCTGAATATGCCCACCGACATCACATTGCATTTTGTCTCTTTCATCATGGCGATATCTTTTTCAAGAATATCGGGCTGATCGAGCCACTGGTCAGGATTATAATCCGCACCGTGTAATAAATTGAGTTGCGTAAATAACCTGCTCATAACCACCTCCATTATGCTAAAGACCCGCTCTTCACAGAGAGATCAATGACTTTGTCTTTTCTGTCCCGGAGGGCAAACACCGAGAACAGGGTAAAGAGTCCTGAAATAACGCCAAGAATGATGTACGTGTTGGCAAAACCAATGGTGTCGTAGAAATGGCCGACCACCGGGGAGTAAACCGTAGTAGCAATGGAGGCCGCAAACAGCACTAATAAGTAGATGGTGGAGGACAGTTTGTGATCGAAGTTCTGCGCAATAAACTTAAAGACCGAGATCAGGATCAGCGGTTTTTCGATAGCGTGCATCATCTTCACCGCAGCAATCCACACCGGGCCCAGCGGAACGGCGGAGCCCAAAATACGCACCGACATAATGGTTCCGGCAATCACCAGCGCCCACTTAGCGCCAACGCGGTTCACAAACCACGGCATCAGCCCAAGGAATAAGGTTTCGCCGCAAACCTGAACCGACGCCAGGGTGCCGTACCATTTATTGCCTTCGTCAACGCTCGGGAACTGTAACGAGAAATACTGCGCAAACTGCTGGTCGTAGGTGTCATAGATCTGGGTAACAAACAGGGTAAAGATAATCAGCATCCAGAACTGTCTGTCTTTCATCAACTCCAGTACGTTCCCCACTTTCAAAGAAGAGGTCATTTTTTCTTCTTCAAGGGTGACGGTAATTTTGGTCAGCGTGAAGCAAATCGCGGCTAATACAATCGCAATACTGGCCAGCCAGAAGGACAGATTTGGGTTGTCGTTAATATTGCGGCCGACAATATAGGCTGCCGCCGCCCAACCTAATGAACCCCACATTCTCACCCGTCCGTATTCGAACGAATAGCGACGAGAAATTTTGTCGATATAAGAATCAATTACCCCACAGCCGGAGTTAAAAATAACCCCCAGATAAATCCCGCCTAATACCGCCCCGAGCCAGAAAGAGCTCACCAGCAGCGGCGCATACACGTAAATAAAGAACGGCCCGACGGGCAGCAGCAGTGCCACAATCAAAAAGATTAACGATTTTTTGGTGCCGAATTTATCCGAGATATAGCCAAAGAAAGGCTGCATGGTCAGCGCGATAAAGGCGTTAATGGCGTACAACCAGCCGGTTTTGGTGGCGCTGATCCCCAGATGCTGTGTGGTCCAGATAACAAAGAAGGCCATCGTCGATGACCAGGCAAACAGGTACAGAAAATCGAAAATGCTTAAAAGAATGTAGTTCCTTTTACCGGTAACCATATTTTTCTTCCTCAACAAGGAACAGGATCAGGGCTTCGCTGAATGCTCAGCGAATAGCGTTGTTTGTCGGTCAGGCTTATTTGCGACGTCACACTGATTTTGTTCACTGTTAAAATGTATGACGTTCACATCCGCGTGCTACATACAATACCTGGCAAATGACGCAAACAACTCCCCGCACCGAAAACTGCAATCGACCTCACAGAACGCAATTTATTAAGCGTAAAAAGGTGAACAGGATCGCGAAATCACACCATGTGAACGTATGACATTTTGATATAATGTTGGGAAATCACAGCAATGAAACGCGCTGTTTACGCCACGTAAAAAGAAAGGATTGAGGGTGAACAAAAACAGAAATGCGACGCTGGAAGATGTCGCTCGCCATGCCGGGGTCTCCTACCAAACCGTCTCCCGGGTGCTCAATAAATCGGTAAACGTGGCCGAAAAAACGCGCGTTCGTGTCGAACAGGCGATTGAGGATCTGCGCTACGTGCCTAACCGTCTGGCGCAGCAGCTGGTCGGCAAACGGGCCCAGACGCTGGGATTAATCACCACCTCCCTTGCGCTGCATGCCCCGTCGCAAATTGCCGCATCAGTAAAAAAACATGCCCGTGAAGCGGGTTATCAGGTGCTGATTTCGATGATTGATGAGAGCGACGCCACGGCGATCCAGCAGTCGATCAACGATTTTAAATCCCAGTTTATCGAAAAAATCCTGATCAACGTCCCGCTGGAAACCCCTCTCGCGCAGCAACTGGCTCAACACAACAGCGATGTCACCTGCCTGTTTCTCGACGTCGCCCCGGACAGCGGCGTGTTTCACGTGATCTTTGATCCGGCAAACGGCACCCAGGAGAGCGTAAAGCGCTTATGCGAACTGGGCCACAACGACATCGCGCTGATGCCCGGTCCGCAGCAGGCTATTTCGGCTAAATTACGCCTGGAAAACTGGTTAAGCAGCCTGGCGACATGCAATAAAACGCCCGCCGCAGTGATTTTCGGTACCTGGGATGCGCAAAGCGGTTATGACGGGGCGCAGCAGCTTATCGACAGTAAGGTAGCGTTTAGCGCCCTGCTGGTCGGGAACGACCAGATGGCACTCGGCGCGCTGAGCGCATTAAGCAAGGCACGCATCGCGGTACCTGAGCAGGTGTCGGTAATTGGCTACGATGACAGTTATGAAAGCGCCTTTTTCATTCCGGCGCTCACTACGGTGCGACTGGACCTCGACGCTCAGGGTAAAGAAGCGGTGGCCAGGCTGCTCGCCGCCACAGAGGCCAGCACACCCGGCAATGACATTTTGCCTGCAGAATTTATTGCCCGGGATTCGATTGCCGTCAACCGCCAGGGATAACGCAGGCCGCGCGAGCGGCTTCGCTACAGGCTTGCCCGCGCGCGATGGATCAACGTCATCGGCACAATCGCGCGGACATTCTCGTCCCCGCCATTGATCAGATGCAGCATCGCGTCCACCGCTTGCTCTGCCCAGGCGTCCTCATTCTGGCGAACCGACCAGATATTATTGGATAAAAATCCCAGCATCGGGTGTTCATCGAAGGTGCCGATATTAATATCCGCCGGGATAAAACCGAAATGGGAACGCAGTACGCTGAGCGCGCCCTCCAGCACCGGCAGAGAAGAGGCGATAAACGCCGGTGGCGCCGCGTTGTGCCGGGCCAGAAACTGCTGCATCAGCTTTTCGCCGTCTTCGCGCCGGTTGTGCGCGGTCTCGAGGATCCACTGCTGGCAATCCGCAATCCCCTGCGCTTCCAGCACCGAGGTGTAGCCCTTCATACGCTCTTTGATGGTCGGCTGCTCGGTGTCACCGGCCATAAAGAAGAGTGGCAGCTGGCCCGCGCTGAACATCGCCTGGGTCAGGGCGATACTGCCCCGGCGGTTATCGCTCACCACCAGCGAGGTGTCGGTGCCGTCGAAATCACGGTCCAGCAGCACCAGCGGGCGCGAAGTGCGTTTCAGGTGATGGTTTTGCGCCTGCAGCGACGAAGGCACGACGAACAGGCCATCGACGTTACGATCAACCAGCGCATCGACCAACGCATTTTCCTGCTTCAAATCGCTGTAGGTGCAGCTGATCATCAGCTGATATCCCGCTTCGCGACAGCGGATCTCCAGCTTTTCGGCAAGGGTGGCAAAAAAGACGTTCGACAGGCGGGGAATGATAAGACCCAGAGTATCGGTCTTATTCAGCTTCAGGCTGCGGGCGGCGTGGTTGACGGTATAGCCGTGTTCAGCCACGTAGTCATTGATGCGCTTTTGCGTTTTTTCGCTGATCCGATATTGCCGGGCTTTGTTGTTCAGCACCAGGCGCACGGTGGTGATGGAAATGTTCAGCGCGGTCGCAATGGTCTCGACTGTTTTGGCCATGGGGTACTGAGTCCGGTGAATGACAAAGTGTTAATTTATCATTTTTGCTGCTTCGAAGCAGCAACAGACGATGAAAAGCGCCGATCGCGGCCAGGGCTTTCACCCTGGCCGACTCGCATTACAGAGGGTCTTTGGTTAAATCCCGTTTAGAGGTTTCCGGTGCACGCCATGCCGCATAGGCGGCCACCAGCGCAGCAATCACTACGTAGCTGGCCACCAGCGTCCAGTCATTGTTGTCGAGCGCGGTTAAGCCCTTGGCGATAAACGGCGTAAAGCCCCCCGCCACAATCGCACCCAACTGCGCACCAATCGACGCCCCGCTGTAGCGCACTTTCGGGCCGAACATCTCGGTAAAGAAGGACGGTTGCACCGCGTTAATGGAGTTGTGGGCGATGTTAATCAGCAGCACATAGCCGAGCACCATCAGCACAAAGGATCCGCTTTCCAGCAGCCAGAAGAACGGGAAGGCCATCGCCGCCGCAAACAACGCGCCGAAGATGTACACCGGTCGGCGGCCCACTTTGTCGGACAGGGCACCAAACAGCGCATGCATCGGGAAGGCCAGTACGCAGGTCATCATCACCACGCCGAGCATGGTCTGTTTTTCGATCCCTAAAGTACCCGTCGCATAGGAGACGGCAAACACCGTACACATAAAGAACGGTACGCTTTCCGCAAAGCGCAGCAGCATGATCAACACAATGCTGCGCCACTGGGTACGCAGTACCTTCACCACCGGGCTTTCTTCTTTTTTAGCTTGTTTACTTTGCGCTTCGCGACGACGCACTTCCTGGAACACGGGGGTTTCATCGAGCCGACGACGCATATACAGGCCAACCAGAACCAGCACCACGCTCAGCATAAACGGAATGCGCCATCCCCAGGAGAACAGCTGCTCATCGGGCAACATCATCACCAGCGCGAAAATGCCCGTCGCCAGCAGTTGGCCAGAGAAGCCGCCGGTCTGTGGAATTGCACCGAGCAGGCCACGACGATTAGCGGGTACGCTTTCGACCACCATCAGCATCGCACCGCCCCACTCCCCACCGACCAGGAAGCCCTGGATAAAGCGCAGGATCACCAGCATCACCGGGGCCCAGATCCCAATCATGTCGTAGGAAGGCAGGCAACCAATCAGGAAGGTCGCGGTTCCCATCCCGCCGAGGGTAATCAGCAGCGTAATTTTACGCCCCAGCGTATCGCCCATATGACCAAAAAAGATGCCGCCCAGCGGACGCGCAATAAAGCCGACGCCAAAGGTGGCAAACGAGGCAAGAATACCGACCATCGGGCTGACGGTCGGGAAAAAGACCTTGCTGAAAATCAGCGCGCTCGCCAGGCCATACAGCAGAAAATCATAAAATTCGATGCTGTTACCGATCCAGCTTGAAACCACCACCCGACGAATACTCGCTTTATCGAGTACCGCCTTTTGCGTGACCGGCATATCAAGAGTGACTGACATAATATTAACCTCATGGGTTTCATCAGAGTGCGTGGCGCAGTCCGACGTCGCCTGCCATTACGCTGGCAGACGAAAGTTGTAGGGTGCTGGATACATGTTTTTATTTTTCAGTTACTGCGTCATCGTGACCGATGACCTTTTGCTGCACGCTCGTTAATCCATTAAGGGGCGTTAAACGCACAAAATCTTCTTTAATTCAAAGTGATAACTGTTTTTTCAACGCGTCGCCGAGACGCATCATACTGTTAATGGCCTCTGGATAAAAACTTGCCGCGTACGACTGGCTACTTCTCGACCGACAGGCGTAAGCGCTGAAGTTACCAATTTGCTGCTGCCAGAACTTGGCGCACACCGGGTAGTCCAGATTTTCGGCCAGCGCTGCGGTGGATAAGTAATCTGCCAGCAGCTCGGCTTTGTGCGGTTCCTGGCGCCAGTTTTCAAACAGCCAGACGTACAGCTCGGGGTGGAAATTGGCCATCACGCCGCTGTAGGCCTGACAGCCTGCGCGCAGCGAGGCCAGCAGCGTCTGGCTGTTGGCGTTGGCCAGATGCAGGCGGCTGCCTTCGCTCAGGCGCAGGCGGCGCTCCATCACCGGCAATGCACAGCTGGTGTCTTTGATAAAGGTGTAGCGACCGCTACTGGCACACCAGGCAATCACCTCATCCGATAACAGCCGCTTATAGGGATACGGGCATTCATAAATGCCGAGGTCGATGCGCGCCGGCAGAGCGGCGGTGAGCTGCTGCAAACCGCTCAACACCTGCGCATCGCTCTCGTCGGCCTGCGCAAGCCGGTTGCTGATCAGGATCAAACCGTCGATCCCGGTCTGGGTCATCGCTGTTAGCTGTTCAATCTGCTGGCTGGTACCCGTCGCGGTATGCCCCGATGCCACCACCGGCACACGCCCCTCGACCCGCTCAACGATAAACTGCACCACTTTGCGGGCTTCATCGTCGCTTAAAAAGAACATCTCGCTCGACTGGCAGGCTGCGAACAACCCGTGAACCCCGGCATTCAGATACCACTGAACCAGTTTCTCCAGCGCGGGCCAGTCGATTTCTCGCCGTTCGTTAAACGGGGTCAGCATCACCGGCCAGACGCCGGTATATTTATTGGCTTCAGTACGTTCTTGCATGCTCTCACCTTTACAGTAATTTGATGGCATCGCCCGCAACCCACACGCGGATCCCCTGGGTTAGCGACTGGGCGACAAACGCCCGGAAAATCGTCTCCAGATGTTCCTCATCGACGTACGCCACCGTCAGGTGGTTACTCTGATGCCCGGCCATCAGGGCATCGCGGCTCACGCCATCCAGCACCGCGTTCAGCAGCGGCCATTCATAGTTAGTGGCGCGACGGCGGCGTTCAAACTCCGCCGACGGCAGTTCAACGGCATGCCCGGTGCCGATGTGCATCATCACCTCAGTGCCCTCATAGTGTGCGCGGGCCCAGATAAAGCGCCCCGCTTTGCCCTGTCCGGCGATGGTGGAACCGCCCGCCGGGAAGAACATGGCAGGTTGACGATAACCGGTCGCCCCGGCAATTCCCCCTTTCAGGTGGGCAAACGGCACGGCGCCGGAGATCTCCAGATCCCAGTAGAAGGTTCCCTGATAGTCACTGCCCCAGCGGATATCGTGCAGAGTGGTTTCTGCGGGTTGCCCGAACGCCTCCAGCAGCCGCCACAGCATGGTCTGCGGGATCGCCGTGCCCATATCCACCTCGTTAATACAAGGAATGGCTTTGTCGGGCCAGATAATGTCACCCTGCTCATCCGGGATCGGGAAGCGATCGGCATTGCCGATTGCCCCCTCGGCAAAGTCAGAGGCGGCACAGCTGTCTTTCAGCCCCTGCTGATACTGCACGCCGACGGCCGACAGGCCAAAGCGCTTCACAAAGCGCGCCATGGCGATCATCATCGCGCACTGCTCCAGCACCTGTTCGCGGGTCAATTCGCTGGCACCGTCGCTGCCAAAACGGAACTGCATCCCGCGCTCCTCATACCAGCGCAGGCACGCTTCGCGCAGCGCCGGTGGCACTTTCTGCATCTCCACCAGCAGGGCCGACTGGGATAACGACTCCACCGGCATCCCGACCTTGACCATCGCCTGCTGCGGGAACACCCCGTTAATCATCCCCATGCAGAAGGTGTCGAACAGGCCGACGATAGCTTTGTGCTGCAGAATATACTCGCCCACCTGCCGCCCCTGCTGCCCGGCTTCGGTAGCCATCACCGCATGGGTCGCCGCGACCGGGTGCAGGTAGTTAAGGGCATGATTCACCGCGCCATCACGCAGCCAGGTCGCCAGCTTTTGCTCAAACATCGGGTCGTCAAAATTCTCCGACCACAGGCGGGAGTAGTTTTTGCCGAGGCTGGTTAAACTGCCCGCCATGCACAGCATCCCGACCAGACCGGGCCAGGTGCCGTCGAAATTCGCCAGCAGCAATACCGGGCCGCGATGATGTACCAGCGACGGCGCGATATGGTGCGAATACTGCCAGGCGGTGAGCAGGACAATCAGCGGCGCGTCAGGATCGATGGCCGCAAACAGGTCGCTGCCCTCGCGCTGACTGCTGATAAAACCATGCCCGCGTTCGGCATTCACGGGATGGGCGCGACGCATGCGATAGCCGTGGCGCTCCAGCGCCGCCTGCAGCTTCTGCTCAAATTTTTGCTGTACCGGCCAGCAGGCCAGATTGGCAGACTCGCGCAGATCGGCGTTGGTGACCATCAGGATCTCGTGGTCCTGAGCCACGACAGGCGTGGGTGCCGCCGGTAAATTCAGTGTCAGCATATTCAGTTCCTTCATCGTTGTTATTTGACCCATTTGTGCATCGCCTGCTGCGCCTGCTGCTGCGGGTGATACATCTCCAGATAAACCTGATACTTCGCCTGGTGAAAATCCGCCGTCGCGGGATCGGCCCTGACAACCCCACCGGATCGCACCATCGCATCGGCCGCCAACGGCAGCGTGGCGTATTGCCCGCAGGCCACCGCCCCCATCAGCGCGGCCCCCAGCGTGACGGCGTCTTCTTCGGCGCTCAGGGCGATATCGCATCCGGTGATATTGGCGTACTCGCGCAGCCACAGCGGGTTTTTGGTCGCGCCCCCGCAGGCGGTGATCCGTTGAATATCGTGTCCGGCGTCACGCAGGGTATCGATAATGTGTCGGGTGCCGTAGGCGATGGCCTGCAGGGTCGCCAGATACAGCCGGGCCAGCCCATCCTGGCCGGATTCCAGCGTCAGGCCGCTGACGACACCCCGGGCAAACGGATTAGCCCGGGGCGAGCGATTTCCGTGGTGATCGGCCAGCACGTGCAGCTGCGCGGTCGGCCAGGCTTCGCGCGCTTCCAGCGCCGCCACCCACTGGTTGAGGACGGTATACACGCTCTCCCCCAGCACGGTCGCCTGCGCCTGCAGTTTCGGCCAGAGGGCGCTCTGGCGAAGGGTCCACTCCACCAGCGCCCCCGCTGCACTCTGCCCGCCCTCGTTCAGCCAGCGATCCGGCAGCATCGCCCCCCAGTACGGGCCCCATACCCCGGGCACCATTACCGCCTCAGGGCTGACCAACATATGGCAATTCGAGGTACCGCTAATCAACGCCAGATTGCCCGCCGAGTTCGACGCCACCAGCGCCAGACCGCCCGCATGGGCATCAATCATGCCGCTGGAGACGATCACGGCCTCCGGGAGGCCAAATGCTGCCGCTGTGGCGGCATTCAGCGTTCCGGCACGAACGCCGGGGGCTAACACGCTGGCCGGGATCTTGCCCGGCAGTTCATCCAGCCCCACCGCCGCCAGCAGCGTATGGCTGAAGCTGGCTTTGTGCGCCAGATAATTCCATTTGCAGGCCAGGGTGCAGACGCTGGCGACATCGGCTCCGGTCGCCCGCCACACCAGATAATCGGCCAGATCGAACAACCGCCAGGCGCGCTGGTAGCGCTCGGGAAAGTGCCGTTTCAGCCACAGCACTTTCGGCAGCTCCATTTCAACGCTCACCTCACCGCCCACATAGCGCAGGGCCTCATCGCCGGTGGCGTTAATGTCGAGGGTCTCCTCGGTGGCACGGTGATCCATCCACATGATGATGTCCCGCTCGGCTTCACCCTGCTCTGCGACAGAAATCCCGCGCCCTTCGCGGTCCACCACCACCAGCGAGCAGGTCGCGTCAAAACCGATACTGCACACCGCCTGAGCAGGGATCGCCGCATCCGCTATCGCCTCGCGTACCGATTCGCATACCGCCTGCCAGATATCCTCTGACGACTGTTCGACAAAATTCGCCCGCGAAGAGAACTGCTGAATGGGGCGAACGGCGAACGCCCGTCGCTGACCTCTGCGGTCAAAAATCCCGGCTCTGACGCTGGCGGAACCCACATCAATGCCAATGAAAAATGGTTCGTTCATGATGCTAACCCTGAAAGCTAACTCGAGTTAGCAATTTAGATGCAGCCCATCCGCGCGACAAAGACTTTGCGTGGATTATGTGATGGCGTTCATGATCAATAATTTATGTGAATGTTTATAAAGGGGAATATTTTGGAGCTGCAGCCTGAAGGGTGAAAATCGCGTAGTGCTTCTGGAATTGCCCGGCGGCGCTTCGCTTGCACGGGCCTACAAATACCCAATAATACTTTGATATAAAAGGTTTTGTAGGCTGGGTAAGCGCAGCGCCACCCGGCAGAAATATGGGCGCAAACGTCAAGCCGACTTCGCCCCAGGTTCTGCAAATCGTTTCCGGTATGCCGCCGGCGTGGTTGTAAAATGGTGTTTAAAGTGATGACGCAGCGTCGCCACGCTGCCGAACCCAGCCAGCTCCGCGATCCGCTCAAGCGATAACGCACTGTTTTCCAGTAAATCCTGACAGCGCGCCAGACGGGCGTTGAGTAACCACTGAGCCGGGGTGCTGCCGGTGGTGGCGGCAAAACGGCGTAAGAAGGTGCGCGGGCTCATGCCGACAAACGCCGCCAGCGAGGCAACGCTGTGCGGGGCGGCGAGATGGGTATGCAGATGATCAAACAGCGATCCGAGGCGATGCCCCTCGTAGGCAACGGGAACGGCCTGCTGGATAAACTGGGCTTGCCCGCCATCGCGATGCGGGGACACAACCAGCCGACGCGCCACCTGATTTGCCGCCACCGAGCCATAGTCCCGGCGGACCAGATGCAGGCACAGGTCGATACCCGCAGCGCTCCCTGCGGAAGTCAGCACGTCGCCGTTATCGATATACAGCACGTCCGGCGTGACCTGAATGGCCGGGTAACGCTGCTGCAGTAAGTCGGTATAGCGCCAGTGAGTGGTGGCCTGTCGATGGTCGAGCAATCCGGCGGCGGCCAGCACAAACACCCCGGAGCAGATCGACATCACCCGCGCCCCCCGCTGATGCGCCGCCACCAGCCGGTGGCAAAGCGCGGCGGGCACCGGCGTCTCCGCGCCTCGCCAGCCGGGCACCACGATGGTTCCGGCCTGATCCAGCAGCTCCAGGCCACCATCAACCACCAGCCGGACGCCGCCCGTAGCACACAACTCCCCCTGATCCACGCCCGCGACCGCAAAGCGATACCAGTTCTCGCCCATTTCAGGGCGCGCCAGGCCAAAAATTTCGACGGCCACGCCGAATTCAAAGGTGCATAAGCCGTCATAGGCCAGCACCACTACCAGAGGATTGTTCACCGCCGCACCCGCGTTATTTTGTCATGATCTTGATGGTATATGGCATTTCTGCCAGCTGTCAAAACCACACCGCGCCCCTAGAGTAAAGACTCAATCTACAAGGAGAGAATATGAGCTACGTAATTGATTATCCTGCCGCTGATGCCGATCGCGCTGCTGCGCACTTTTTACAACGACTGAGTGTGGAAACGGATTGCGACGATGTGCACAGTGCCATCAAAAACGGCGACATGGATTTTGTGCTGCTGCACGTGGTGGGCAGCCCGCAGGCGTTTGCCCGCCGTCATATTCCGGGGGCCCTCCACCTGCGCCATCGGGATATCGACGCGCACCGCATGGCGGCGTGGCCCGCCGGGACTCTGTTTGTGGTCTACTGCGCCGGGCCACACTGCAACGGTGCCGATCGGGCGGCGCTCAAGCTGGCGCAGCTGGGCCTTCCGGTCAAAATCATGATCGGCGGTCTGACCGGCTGGGCCGACGAGGGTTTTGCGTTTAACGCGGCCTAAGGCGGCGCGCGTTTGCGCCTGACAAATCGGCTGTTTCGGTTTACCCTGGCATACCGGCCAGGCGCGTAGCGTCTGACCGGGCACTCAATAACGATTAAGGAGTTTGCAATGTCACTGTATAGCGAAACAAAAGCACAGTTCATCCATGGGCTGCATAACCTGAGCGCGATCCTCGAAAAAGCGCGCATCTGGGCGCAAGAAAACGGCACCACCGAAAGTGCATTGCTGGAAGCAAAACTGGCGGACGATATGTTCCCGCTGGTGCGTCAGGTGCAGGTGACCTGCGATATGGCGAAGCGCGGTGTGGCCCGTCTGGCCGATATCGACGCCCCGGTGATGGAAGATAACGAGAGCACAATTGAGCAGTTACAGACCCGGATCGCCACCACCCTCACGTGGTTAGAATCGGTGGCTGATGCGCAGCTTGACGGTGACGATGAGCGCCCGATCATGGTGAAAGCGCGTGAACATGAACTGCATTTCACAGCCCGTAGCTTTGTCTTCTCCTTCGCCGTGCCAAATTTCTATTTCCATTTCACCACCGCTTACGACATTTTGCGTCAGGCAGGCGTACCGCTTGGAAAACGTGACTTCTTAGGCAAGATTAACTGATCCTGCACCGGCCATGACCTCCCTGTCAGGGCCGACATTGGCCTTATCTACCCGTCGCCGGATACTGGGTGTGTGCCGGAATATCCACCGCCTGGCGGCCCGGGATCGGGTGGCAGGGGGAATTGCCTGACGAGCTTGTGCCACACTCAAAGGAAGCGTCATTACTGCTGGCTGAAATCAGCCGCCACCCCGATACCCCCCACAGGAGCATTCATGAGTAACCACAGACGACAGGTTCCAGGCATTCACCACTACGCCGGCCCGGCGGGCGGTTGGGGGGCCTTAAAAGCCACGGCGATTGCGGTGCGCACGCAGATGGATGTCTTTGACGCGCCTGCGACTCTGCTGCGCACCAACCAGCCCGACGGTTTTGACTGTCCGGGCTGCGCGTGGCCCGACAAAGAACACAAGTCCACCTTTCAGTTTTGCGAGAACGGTGCCAAAGCGGTGACGTGGGAAGCCACCACAAAGCGCGTCACCCCGGAATTTCTGGCGCAGCACACCGTCAGCGACCTGTGGCAACAACCCGATTTCGAGATCGAGGGGCTGGGCCGCCTGACGCACCCGCTCGCGTATCATCCGCAGAGCGACACCTTTCGCCCGGTCAGCTGGGAGCAGGCTTTTGCCCGCATCGGCGAGGTGCTGCGCGAGCTTTCGCCGGATCGGGTCGAGTTTTACACCTCGGGGCGCGCCTCGAACGAAGCGGCGTTCCTGTATCAGCTGTTTGCCCGCGAGCTGGGCAGCAATAATTTTCCCGACTGCTCCAACCTGTGTCATCAGGCCACCAGCATCGGCCTGCCCCGCTCCATCGGGATCGGCAAAGGCACCGTCTCGCTGGAGGATTTTGATCGCACCGAGCTGGTTATCTCCATCGGACATAATCCGGGCACCAATCATCCGCGAATGATGGGCACCCTGCACGAGCTCGCCCGTCGGGGCGTGCCGATCATCGTCTTTAACCCGCTGCGGGAAACGGCGCTGGAGCGCTTTGCCGATCCGCAAAGCGTGGTCGAGATGGCAACCTACAGCGCGACCGACATCGCCTCGACGTACTTCCAGGTCAAAGCCGGGGGCGACGCCGCAGCGCTGAAAGGCATTGCGAAGCATCTGCTGGTGCTGGACGCCGCACGCGGTAACGTGCTGGATCACGACTTTATCGCCCGTCACACCGCCGGTTTCGCCGAGTTTGCCGCCGATATCGCCGCCACGGACTGGGAGGCCATCGAGCAGGGTTCCGGCTTATTACGCCCGCAGCTGGAAAGCGTCGCCGAGGCCTACGCGAAATCGAACGCCACTATCATCACCTACGGCATGGGCATAACCCAGCACAACAAGGGCACCGCCAACGTGCGCCTGATTGCCGATTTACTGCTGCTGCGCGGCAATATTGGCAAGCCCGGGGCGGGGATTTGCCCGCTGCGCGGCCACTCCAACGTACAGGGCAACCGGACGGTGGGGATCAACGAAAAACCGTCGGCGGCGTTTCTGAATAAGCTGGAAGAGGTGTTCGGCTTTACCCCGCCGTCTGCTCCCGGCCACGACGCGGTGCAGGCCGCGCAGGCGATGCTCGACGGGCAGGCTAAGGCGCTGATTTGTCTTGGCGGTAACTATGCGGTGGCGATGCCCGACCCCGCCCAGGCCTTCGCCGCGCTGCACAAGCTGGACCTCAGCGTGCACGTGGCCACCCGGCTCAACCGCACCCATCTGCTGGTGGGGAAAGAGACCTTTATTTTCCCTTGTCTCGGACGCACGGAGCTGGATATGCAGCGTGCGGGCCCACAGTCGATTACCGTCGAGGACTCCATGTCGATGGTGCATGCCTCGCACGGTAAACTCCCCCCGGCTTCGCCGTTGCTGCGTTCGGAACCGGCGATCGTCGCCGGGATCGCCCACGCCACCCTGCCCGACAGCCGCATCGACTGGCTGGAGCTGGTGGCCGATTACGACCGCATCCGCGAACGAATCGAGCAGACCCTGCCGGGCTTTGACAACTTCAACGCGCGGATCAGGATCCCCGGCGGTTTTCGGCTGCCGCTGCCGCCGACCGAGCGCATCTGGCCCACCGCCACCGGCAAAGCGATGTTCTCGCTGTTTGAGGGCGTCGAGGAGAACAGTCCGGGCGTTGGCGAAAATGTGCTGCGCCTCGTCACCCTGCGCAGTCACGATCAGTACAACACCACGCTGTATGCCCTCGACGACCGTTATCGCGGGGTATTTGGCCGTCGCGACGTGCTGTTTATGAACGAAGAAGATATGCAGCAACTCGGGCTGGAGCACGGCGACCGGGTGGATATCACCACCGCGCTGCCCGGCAGCACGCAGCGTCTCGACGACATTACGCTGGTGGCGTATCGCATTGCCCAGGGTACGGTGGCGGCGTATTACCCTGAAGCCAACGTACTGGTTCCCCTCGACTATCTGGATAAAGAGAGCGGCACCCCGTCGTACAAATCGGTACCCGTGCAGTTGACCCTGCGCTCAAAAGAGATCCGACAGCCACCGAAAGGCCGTTAACGAGGGAACACGGCATGCTGTCTTCGAATGGACAAATTTGGATATTTAGTCCATGCTGAGACAACATAACTCTTTCTTAGCACAGGGAGCATCCCATGACGAAGCACCTGAACCCGGCCTCACTAGCCCGCGGCGATCGCGATTTAATTGCCATCCGTGCCGCTATGAACATCCTGGACAAATGGGGCTGCAACAATGAGCAGCAGCAGAACATTCTGCAACTCTCGCGGGCGGCGCTGTACAAGTACCGCCACAGCGACACGCAGAGCGCCTCCCTGAGCCATGACCAGCTCACCCGGATCAGCTACCTGCTGAATATGCATTCGGCCCTGCGCATCGTGTTCAGCAACCCCGAGAACGTGTACGGGTTTATGGCCATGGCCAATCACAATGCCTATTTCAACGGCGCCACCCCGCTGTCGTTTATTGAGGGAGGCGAGTTTGGCAACCTGCATGAAGTGGCGAAGCGCGTCGACGTGCTGCGCGGAGGCCTGGCCGGATGATCGATGATCCGATCCCCACAACGGCACTGCTTCCGCTGAAGGGCTACCGCCTGCTGCACACCAAGTATCCGGCCATCTACGTGTTCGAAGACGTTGCCAGCCCGGAAGAGTTTGACGTTCTGTACGAGATCCAGAAATTAACCAACCCGCGCCTGTCCATCGAGGTGGGGAACCTTAACCTGCTTCCTCGCGAGGAGTGGGTGCTGGGGATCCGGGGTGCGCATTACGCCATGGCCGCCTTCACTCACGTCAATCCTGACGGCAGTCGCTTTTCAAACGGCGATTTTGGTATTTATTATCTGGGTGACAGCGAGGAGACGGCGCTGGCCGAGATTGTCTACCATTGCCAGCAATACTGGCAGAACGTGCCCGAACTGAAGTTCGAACGCTTCGAATACCGCTGCCTGGAGACAGAGTTGGGCAACGCCGCTTTTGCCGACATTACCGGCCTGCCGGGTACGCATCCCTGGTACCATCCCACGGACTACAGCGAGCCGCAGCAGCTGGGCGCCCGATTACGGGTAACCGGCGTAACCGGCGTGACCTACCGCTCGGTTCGCAGGCCTGCCGGGATTTGCTGGGCGCTCTTAACGCCCAAACCCATCACCAGCATTATTCAGTCATCCCTGCACCAGGTCATCTGGGATAAGGGGATTGTCAGCGTCAGCCAGGTGACGTCGGTGCGGGTTTAAGTTGCCAGAAAATAGCCAGCGGCGGTAAACGCCACTACCCCGGCAAGCACCGTGGCAAACAGTCCGCGAGTGATGATCCCCACCAGAGTGGCAAACCCCGCCGCCAGCAGCGCAATGCTGATCCCGGAAGGGGTCATCGCGGGCTTACTTAACAGCTCGGCGGTCACCAGCGCGGCCATAATGGCGGTGGGAATAAAGCTCAGCCACTGCTGCACGACGCCAGGCAGACGAAAGCGGGACAGCAGCAACACCGGCACGGTGCGCATCAGGGCTGTCACCAGCGCAGAGGCCAAAATCGCCAGCACAATATGTCTTTCCATCCTATTTTCCTTTCCGGGTGCGTAACAGCACTGTTGCCAGCGTCGCCGCGAGAGAGGCAGCGACAATCACCACCAGACTGAGCGAACCACTTCCGGCGCAGACCAGCGTGATCGCCACTGCGACGGCAATGTTCAGGGTTTCCAGCATTTTGCGGCGGCTGGCAAACCACATCATCAGGATCAGGCCGATAAACATCGACACCAGGCTGAAGCCCAGTCCTTCCATCAGTGACGCCGGTAAGGTGGTGGCCAGCCAGGCGCCCATTACGCAGGCAACAATCCAGTTCAGCCAGGCCGTCACGTTCAGGCCCAGCATCCAGGCGTAGCTGATTTTGCCCTGCGGGCTGCCGTGCTGCACCGCCACGCCAAAGGTTTCGTCCGTCAGGAGCAGCCCGCTGACCATTTTTTGCAACGTGCTGTAGTCGCGAAAAAACACGCTCATTGATGAGCTCATCAGTAGGTAGCGCAGGTTAACCAGCAGCACGCTCAGCACCACTGACGCCATTTCGGCCCCGGCGGCCCACAGGGAATAAAACAGAAACTGCGCCGACCCGGCGTACAGGGCGGCAGCCAGCAGGGCAATTTGCCCGGTGGTAAAACCGGAGAGCGTGCCAATCGCTCCGGCGGCAAAGCCAATGCTCCAGTAGCCCGGAATGGTCGGCAGGCAGGCCGCAACACCGGCACGGAATTCGCCCGACGTGGACGTAGCCTGTCCGGTGTTTATCTTCATCAACATCTCTTTTTCCCTTATATTACTTAGCTCAATAACAATCTTACGAATTAGCTGGAATCGCTATAGTAAAATCCTGCTCAGCCGTGAAATTTACGCAGGCAGGAAGAGGAAGCGGACGTGGTGCAACAAAAACGCGATGAGATCAGCCTGTGGCGCGACAGCCAGCTGCACGGTGGGATGGAGATCCTGCAGGCCACCTGCTATGAGCACAGCTACCCGCCGCACTTTCATGATGAATTTGTGATCGCGGCGTTTGCCCGTGGGGCGCAGCGTACCCGGGTGTGCCGGGAAAACGGCATTGCCGCGGCGGGTTCAGTGATGATTATCGCCCCCGGTGAAGTACACACCGGTGAAGCGGTGCAGCGTGATGAAGGCTGGGATTACTGTGCGTTTTATCCGGGTGAAAGCCTGGTCAATGAGGTCGCGCAAACGGTAATCAGCGGCAAAGGTGAAGTGAATTTCGGTACGCGCGGCATTCGCCACGATCCGCAGATGGCCCGCCGCATGCTGCAGGCGGCGGGAGTGATCAAACAGAGTCAGGATCCGCTGGAAAAAGAGTGCGTGATGTATCAGATCCTCAACCTGCTGGTGGGTCATTACGGCGAGCGCACTGTTAAAGGATCGCGTCAGGGCTTTTTGCGCGCGGATATCCGCCACGCCATCGACTTTTTGCACTGCTCCTATACCCAGTCCCTGTCGGTGAAAGAGATTGCGCAGGTGGCAGGCTTAAGTGAATTCTATTTTATGCGCACTTTCCAGAAGATGACCGGACTGTCCGTGCACCAGTATTTGACGCAAATCCGCCTGATGCGTGCCAAAGCGCTGCTGGCCAAAGGGATCAGCGCGGCGCAGGTGGCCAGCGACATCGGGTTCTTTGATCAGAGCCATTTGATTAAACACTTCCGGGCGCATTTTGGTACGACACCGGGGTTGTTTGCGGCGGCGTCCTTGTAGGGTGAGGCCACCTGCACAGACAGGACGTACTGGTTTAGGGGTGAATATGCGGCTGAGGGGGTGGTTCCGTTCACTTTACGCTCCTTGCTACTTGATATGACCGAACCGGTGAACGTGCCATGGCGGCTCAATCCCCGCCGCCCTGGCAACCCGGGCTCCCGGCAAGTAAATCGTCGCTTCGCGATACCCTCGGCTTGTTCCTTCCGGCTTCGGGTCGGGCGAGATCCTGCATCCATGCAGGTCACGCCCTCTCGGCCTTCAGGAAACGCCTCAGCGATTTACAGCCGGACCAGGGCGTCGCTGTAACCTCTTTAATCTCTTATCGTTATTCCATTGCTTAGCGCAAAACAATCACTGGGTATCCCTCAGGGTTTTACTGGGTTATTTCAGGCTGGTTTTAAAGAACTGCTCAAAGCGGGCAAACGGTATTTTACCGGCGGCGTTGTCGTATAAATCCACATGGTTTGCACCCGGGACCACCACCAGCTCTTTGTGCTTGCTGCCAACGGCCTTAAACGCATCTTCAGCAAAGTAGCGTGAGTGCGCCTTTTCACCGGTGACGATAAGCGTCGGGATGGTGATTTCATTGGCATAGCTCAGCAGCGGCATGTTCATGAACGACAGCGGCATGGTCGCGGTCCATGCGCCGGTGGAGTTAACCGAGCGTTCGTGGAACCCGCGCGGCATCCGGTAGTAATCATAGAACTCTTTCAACACCGGATGCGGATTGGCAGGTAATGCCTCGGGCAGAATACGTTCCCCCGCGCTGACCTTGCCGTTCTGGTCGACATTCAGATCATGGCCACCGTGGGCGAAGGCACCGCTCTCGGCATCTTTCCAGCGCTGCGCGTTCAGATACTCCAGCACCGCATGGCGATCGGCTGATGAATAACGGTCTTTGCCGTCGCCAACCCCGTGACCCATCGCCCGGCTCATGTCGTACATCACGCTGGTGGCGACCGCTTTGACGCGGGTATCCATCGAGGCGGCATTCAGCGCCATCCCGCCCCAGCCGCAGATCCCGAGGATACCGATACGGTTACGATCCACCTCTTTTTGTAACCCGAGGAAATCCACCGCCGCGCTAAAGTCTTCGGTATTGATATCCGGCGAGGCGACGTTACGCGGGCTGCCGCCCGACTCTCCGGTGTAAGAAGGATCGAACGCAAGGGTCACAAAGCCCTCTTCCGCCAGGGTCTGGGCATACAGACCGCTGGATTGCTCTTTGACCGCGCCAAAAGGCCCGCTGACCGCAATTGCTGCCAGCTTGCGATCGCCGATATCTTTCGGCAGGTACAGATCGGCCACCAGGGTGATGCCGTAACGGTTCTGGAAGCTCACCTTGCGGTGATCGACTTTGGTACTCTCGGCGAAGGTCTTGTCCCATTTCTGGATCATTGAAACGGGGACGTTCGGATTAGTTGTATCAGCATAACTCATTGTTGTGACTCCACTTAATGATGCACAGAGCAGCATTGCGGGTAGTGCGATTGTCAGTTTTTGGGTAAACGCCTTCATGAAAGATCCCCTCAAATACAGGATTCAGGTACAGGTTTCATACGGACAACGCTGCTGTGCTTTGTTGCAATGAGGGGGATTATAGTTAGCAGAAATAGTGCTGATTAGAGGGCGAACGGTGCTAGGATTCATATCAAATTGTTATAAACAAGCACGGGTACTCCTCGATGGCAAAGCGGGAAAACTACAATGAGCTGTACCTGTTTATGCAGGTGGCGCGGGAAGGCAGTTTTACCGCCGCAGCGCAGCGGCTTGGGCTGGCACAATCGGGGGTCAGCCGTTCGGTGCGTGACCTTGAAGCGCGGCTGGGTGTGCAACTGCTGGTGCGCACCACCCGTAAGCTGTCGCTGACCCAGGCGGGGGAGCAACTCTATCAGACCACGGAATCCGGGTTTGACGCGTTAGATCTGGGGCTGGCGACGCTGGCCCATTATCGTCAGACCCCTTCCGGCACCGTGCGCATCAATGCCAGCCAGCACGCCATCGATAAATGTCTTCTGCCAAAGCTGGCGGTGTTTAAACAGCGATACCCGGATATCCGACTGGAGCTGATGAACGAAAGCCGCTTTGTCGATATTATCGCCGAGCGATTCGATGCCGGGGTGCGTCTGGGCCCCGAGGTAGGCCAGGGCATGATCGCAGTGCGCATTACCCCCGACATGGAGATGGCCGTGGTGGCGACACCGGAGCATTTTCGCCGTTACGGTTTCCCCCTCTTGCCGGCTGATTTAGCGAGCCATCCCTGTATTGCCTACCAGTTTGCTGACGGCAGTCTGTATCAGTGGGAGCTCAATCAGGACGGTAAAAAAATCACCCATCAACCGCAGGGACAGTGGGCCCTGTCGGACAGCTACATGGAAGCCGAAGCGGCCCGGCTGGGGCTGGGGCTGGCGTATGTGCCTGTCGAACTGGTGGCCGATGACCTGGAACGCGGGGTATTGATTCGGGTGTTGCAGCGTTACAGCCTGCGCATGGAGGGGTTATTCCTGTATTATCCGCATCGCAACGTCTCACCCGCCCTGCGAGCCGTCATTGATACCCTAAAAATCTGACCGACTGCCTTTAACTGCGAAGCCATTTAAAAAATGAATAACGACAATAAACGCGCGCATGCCTTTCACTTTTCCCCCTTTCGCCATCTGTTTTTTGCACGCTTGCTCACCGTACTGGGCAACGGTATCGCCCCCATTGCGCTGGCGTTTGCAGTGCTGGATATCGGCGGTTCGGTCTCTGATTTAGGCTGGGTGGTGGCCTCCCGTTCGATTTTTAATGTCGCCTTTCTGCTGCTCGGAGGCGTGCTGGCAGACCGCTATTCACGCAGCCGGGTGCTGGTCTCCTCTTCACTGATTGCCGCCGTTTCGCAGGCGATGGTGGCCTGGTCGGTGCTCGACGGTTCCGCCACGGTCATCAGCCTGGCCCTGCTCGGCGCGGTGAACGGTGCCGCTGCCGGGATCACCTTACCGGCCTCTTCTGCGCTGGTTCCCCAGACGGTTCCCGGAAAAAGTCTGCGCCAGGCCAATGCGTTTATCCAGCTCGGGGTGTACAGCGGGACGGTGATCGGCGCGTCGTTAGGGGGGATCCTGATAAGCAGTGTTGGGCCCGGTTGGGGACTGGCCATTGATGCGCTGGGTTTCGCCGCCGCCGCCCCGCTGTATCGTTTGATTCGCGTTGCGCGCGTCGACGCTGGCGCAACGCAAAGCAATATCCTGCAGGATCTCAAAGAAGGCTGGCAGGAGTTCGCCAGCCGGGCCTGGGTGTGGTCGATTGTCGTGCAGTTCACCATTATCAACGCCGCCTTCAGCGGGGTGATGATGGTGCTCGGTCCGGTGATCGCCGATGCCTCTTTTGGTCGGGCGCACTGGGGGATGATCATTGCGGCGCAAAGCGTGGGCCTGATCGTGGGGTCCTCTCTCGCCCTGCGCTGGCGTCCACGCCGGGATCTGTTTATCGGCGTGCTGTTAACGGCCTTATGCGCATTGCCCATTTTCATGCTGAGCCAGCTTGCGCCCACACCGTGGCTGATTGGCGCATTTTTTATCGCGGGCGTCGCGTTCGGCCTGTTTGGGGTGGCCTGGGCTCAATCGCTACAGACGCATATCCCGCCCGAAAAGCTGGCCCGGGTGTATGCCTATGACGCGGTGGGATCGTTTGTCGCCATTCCCTTTGGGGAGCTGATCGCCGGCCCGCTGGCCGTGCAGTACGGCTCCAGCAACGTGCTGCTGGTTGCCGCCATTGCCGTGGTGATCGCGACCCTGGGTGCCGCGCTGGTGCCGGCCATTCGACGGCTCGATAATGCGCCGCAGATAACATCCCACACTGCCGTGAAAGATTCATGATGAGACCGCCTCACGCTGCAACATGAAGATATCTCATGTTGTAGTGAAATTTAGTCGCTATCACTGTTGCTGAGGCTCTGGCATAACGTATGTAATGTTAACGACTTAGCAACATGAAGACTGAATATAATGAATAATGATTTCACATTTACGATAAAACACAGTCGTTTCGACGAGAATTATAATCCTTCGGAAAACACGCGGATTACCACTAACTTTGCCAACCTGGCCCGCGGGGAAAGCCGCGAGCAGAATCTGCGTAATACCTTAGTGATGATTGATAACCGTTTCAACGCGCTGGCGCACTGGGATAATCCCAACGGCGATCGTTATTCCGTCGAGCTGGAAATCGTTTCTGTGGAGATGAATATTGGCGACAGTCATCAAGCCTTCCCGGCAATTGAAATCCTGAAAACCAATATTATTGATAAAAAAACCAATGAACGCATCGAGGGTATTGTCGGGAATAACTTCTCGTCATACGTTCGCGATTATGATTTCAGCGTCCGCCTGCTGGATCACAATAAAGACCAGTCTGCGTTCAGCATCCCGGATGACTTTGGTGATTTGCATGGCAATATCTTCCGCCATTTTGCTAACTCAGCAGAATACAAAGCCAACTTCAGCAAAGCACCGGTGATCTGCCTGAGCGTGTCGAATAAAAATACCTATTCGCGCATCGGCAACGTGCATCCGGTGTTAGGCATCGAATATCAACAGCACGGGACGTCGCTGACCGAAACCTACTTCAAGAAAATGGGTCTGCAGGTGCGCTATTTCATGCCGCCAAACAGCGCCGCGCCGCTGGCGTTTTATTTCTCCGGTGATTTACTGCGTGATTATTCGTTTGTCGAGCTGATCGCCACCATCAGCACGATGGAGACTTTCCAGAAAATTTATCGCCCGGAGATTTACAACGCCAACTCAACCGCCGGGCAATATTATCAGCCGAACCTGAATAACCAGGATCATTCGTTAACGAAAATTGTTTACGATCGCGAAGAGCGTAGTCAGTTAGCGATTGAGCAGGGCAAGTTCACAGAAAAGCATTTCATCAAACCTTACAAGAATATTCTTGAGCAATGGTCTGCTAACTACGCTGTTTAATTAATTATAAATATAAGGTCACCTGCTATGAAAACATTGCTCCCCACTTCGACTGCGGGCAGTTTACCGAAACCGTCCTGGCTTGCAGAGCCAGAGAAGCTGTGGTCGCCGTGGAAATTAGAAAACGACGAATTAATCGAAGGGAAAAAGGATGCGCTAAGTTTGTCTCTGTTCGACCAGCTGCGCGCCGGGATTGATATCGTCAGCGACGGCGAGCAGACGCGCCAGCACTTTGTTACCACCTTTATCGAACACCTCAGCGGCGTTGATTTTGAGAAACGCGAAGTCGTTAAAATTCGTAATCGCTACGACGCCAGCGTGCCGACCGTCGTCGGGGCGGTAGAACGTCAAAAGCCGGTATTCGTTGAGGACGCCAAATTCTTGCGTCAGCTCACCCGACAGCCGATTAAATGGGCGCTGCCCGGGCCGATGACGATGATCGATACGCTGTATGACGCCCACTATAAAAGCCGCGAAAAGCTGGCCTGGGAATTCGCCAAAATTCTTAACCAGGAAGCCCGGGAATTAGAGGCCGCCGGTGTCGATATTATCCAGTTTGATGAACCCGCTTTTAACGTCTTCTTTGATGAAGTGAACGACTGGGGCATCGCTGCCTTAGAACGCGCCGTTGAAGGGCTGAAGTGCGAAACGGCGGTGCATATCTGCTACGGCTATGGCATCAAAGCCAATACCGACTGGAAAAAGACGCTGGGCACCGAGTGGCGGCAATACGAAGAAGCCTTCCCAAAACTGCAGCAATCGGCGATCGACATTGTGTCGCTGGAGTGCCACAACTCGCGGGTGCCGATGGATCTGCTGGAACTGATCCGTGGTAAAAAAGTGATGGTCGGGGCCATTGATGTGGCGACCAACACCGTTGAAACCGCAGAAGAGGTGGCGGATACACTGCGCAAAGCGCTGCAGTTCGTCGATGCCGATAAGCTCTACCCGTCCACCAACTGCGGCATGGCGCCGTTATCGCGCCGGGTGGCTAACGGCAAACTCAACGCGCTGCGTGCCGGTGCAGAGATTATCCGCAACGAACTTTCCGCGAAGTAACCTCCCCTTCTGGCTGCCTGTTACCTCCCCCGGAGGAACACGCAGCCAGACTATACCAAGACTAAATCATGACAACAACATGACTATTACAATCCTGGGAAATGCTATTCACTAACAATTTGATGGCTATTAATGACTCACAGGCGTATCGTTTTCGGTCTACAGCGACATAAGCCCGTGCTTATGACGATCCCTTCACTTGCTGGCTGTTGAAGCCTAACGGGGAAATAATGAGTCACTGTGATCCACAATGCCCATGCCAGAACCCAGATGCGCCGAAATACCCTTCGGGAAAGATGTTCCGCAATCAACAGGGTGAATCGATGCTGGTGGTGAAGAAAGCCGGCACTTTCCCGGATGCGCGTTACACGATTATGAACATCCGTACCGGAAAAGAGACCGAGCATTCCTATCCGGCGTTGGTGCGCAAAGAGACCGGCAAGTGATCCCAGGTGGGGTTGCAAACGTCATGACCGCTTCGGCGGTCTTTTTTTTGTCAACATCAGCCCTTTTTCGCGTTTGTTAGGCTTGCAGCAGATGCTGTTTGATGGCATCGAGAAACAGGTTAAGCGCCGCATGCTGATGATCGCGGGACTGATACAACCCGTAAATGCCCAGCGGCTGCGGTTCCAGCTGTGGCAACACCCGAACAAGACGCCCGCTCTCCAGTCCGGTTTGCGCCTCAATGGCAGGCACCATCGCCAGGCCAACGCCCGCGGCGGCCATATCGCACAACAGTAACGAGATCCCGGCACTGAAATTACCGCTCACCGCCACCGACATCGCCCCTTTCTCTGCATCACGAAAAGACCACGACTGCCCGGAAAAACGGCTGTAGTGCAAACAGTTATGCTGCGCGAGATCGTCCGGCGTGGTCGGCACGCCTGCTCGCGCCAGGTACGCTGGCGAGGCGCACAACACGGACTGACACGTTCCGAGAACGCGCGCGATAGCTCCCGGTTCGGGTTCGTTGGTAATGCGGATCGCCAGATCGATGCGCTCCCCCACCAGACTGACCGGATGGTTATTGATATCGACCTCAATGCGCAACGCGGGATAGCGGGCGAGAAATGGCGGGATCACCGGCCCCAGCAGATGCGTCGCCGTAAAATGGGCGCAGGCGATCCGAAGCGTACCTGACGGCGTAATGCGGGTAGCATCGCCCTCAATGCCCTGCGATAACAGGGCCAGCTGTCGGGTTTTCTCCAGCGTTTTCTCACCCGCCGGGGTGATGGTCAGCCGCCGGGTTGAGCGGTGGATCAGTCGCGCCCCGGCCCATTTTTCCATCTCATCGAGATAGCGGCTGACCATCGGCCGGGATATCCCAAGCGATCGGGCCGCCGCGCTCAGGCTGCCGAGTTCGCAGATTCGGTTGTAGGTAATCGCCGCCATGATCCTGTCCATTGCCACTCCATCTGATCGTTTTATGAAACTCAGCATGTATTGTTTCAGGAATTCTATCAGACGTGCAAATCCGTAGAATGCGCTTACCCCAAAACGGAGAAAATTGTCATGGCATTTCAGGCCGGGCTTTACTGGATTATCGATCCCCTGTGCGGCTGGAGCTATGGCGCTCTGCCGCTGCTTAACCGCATCGCCGAGGACTTTCCCGCGCAGCATATCTTGCCGGGCGGGCTGTTTATTGGCACCCATCGTCGACAGCTGGACGCCAGCTGGCTGGCGCACGTTAACGAGCATGATGCCCGTATCGCCACCTTAACCGGGATGGCGTTTGGCGCGAATTATCGCCAGATGCTGCTGACCAACAGCCAGTTGGTTCTCGACTCCCTGCCGACCACGCGCGGATTGCTGGCGGCACAGCGATTTGCCCTGCCCGGCGCCGACCTGACGTTTCTCAACGCCGTTCAGCGGGCCTGGTATCAGGACGGGCAAAACATCACCGACCCTGAGGTAGTTAATCAGATCCTGGGCCAGACGGCAGGGCCTGACATCCGGCTCGGGCAAATTCAGGAAAATGAAGCGCTGGAAAGTATTCAACATGCGCGGCTGTTAATGGCGATGGTCAACGGCCAGGGGTTCCCCACGGCGGCGATTATCGACACGGACGGGACCCGCACGCTGCTGCCTGTCGGACGTTATTACGGCGAACCGGAGGCCTTTTTCGCACTGGTTAAAACGCAACTCACCCGGATACACAACTAAGGATCACCATGAACATGAAATCCCTCTCGCTGGTATTAACGCTGGCCGCCGCGCCCGTATTCGCCGCGCCGCTGCACCTTGAAGTCTACAACCCGCAGGACAAAGGCATTTTCCCGGTATCGTCCACGCTGGTTTCCGGCCCGACAGAAGCGGTGTTGTTTGATGCCCAGTTCAGCGTCAAAGACGGCGAGCAGCTGGTGAAGTTAATCAAAGCCCGTGGCAAAACCCTGAAAGAGATTGTGATCACCTCCGGCGATCCGGATTTCTATTTCGGACTTGAGCCACTGGTGGCCGCCTTCCCGCAGGCAAAAGTGGTGGCTTCTCCGACGGTTGTCGAGCACATCAAGGCCACCAAAGACGCCAAGCTGGCCTTCTGGGGCCCGCAGATGAAGGACGGCGCACCGACGAAAATCATCGTGCCACAGGCGACCCACGCCACCCGCTTTACCGTCGACGGCGAAGCGCTGGAACTGAAACACGCGGGTGAATATGCCGCGTATGTGTGGATCCCGGCGAACAAGGCGATTCTGGGCGGAACCGGCATTGCCTCTGGCATCCATGTCTGGACGGCGGACACACAGACTCCGGCAGTGCGTCAGGGCTGGATGACGGTGCTTAGCGAAATGCATTACCTGAAACCGCAGCAGGTCATCCCTGGCCACTATCTGGGGGCTCGCCCGGCAAACGACGCAGCCATCACCTTCACCCACAGCTACCTGCAAAAATTTGAGCAGACGCTTGCCAGCCAGAAAGGATCGGCAGCGGTTATCGGCGCAATGAAAGCGGCGTACACGGGTCTGGCGGATGAGAGCTCGCTCGAACTGAGCGCGAAGGTCAATACCGGCGAGATGAAGTGGTAAGTCGGGTCGAAACCTCTACCCGTTGAAGGGGTTTGTAGGCCGGGCAAGCGAAGCGCCCCCGGCATTGCCCTTTAAAGAGGACGCGTTGCGCCCTCAGTTTTTTTGTTAAGTGACGCCGCGACGTTTAACAAATTCTGAGCATCTGACTGTTACTGTCAGTGAAGGCACATGACAAATGAAAAAAATGTTCTACGATTCTTATAGAATACAACGAAGAACATGGAGTTTCTGATGATTAGTGCCTTGTTGACCGCCTCTTTCGCTCTGTTGATTGTAACCGGGCTTGTTAGCGTCCTGAAACAGTTGATCAATACCTTGTGTGGTACGGAACATCATTGAGTCAAAGCCCGAATATCGCCTCGATCTCTATTGTGAGGTCAGGCGAGAAGAGGCGACTGACCTCAACGAGCGAACTGGCTGGCAAGTGCTCACCGTAATTTCGGTACAGCACTTCGCGTAGCGCGTTGATCTGCTCAAAAGAGGTGATGAAGATTGTCACTTTGATAAGGGCTGAAAAATCAGTACCTTCTATGCTGGCGATTGTTCTGATTTGGCGAAATATTTCTTCAGCCTGCTCAGCAATGCCCTGGTGTTGGGCCGCTGAGCCAAACGCCGTCAGGCCAGAAATATAGAGCGTGTTATGGTGCTTAACGGAATGAACGTAGGGCGCCTTTACTTCACCTAATTCAGAATAATTTTTCCTGATTACATCATTCATATCAATAATCCTTTTGTAAAAAGAACAATTAACAAACTTAGCCCTAAACACCCAGATCTTCGCGAGTTGGACCTTGAAAGTAGATGCTGCTTATATGGCAACTACGCGGTTGAGACAGCACAAAACGAATCGTTTCCCAGATCGACCGCCCATTCATCAGACGCTCCCCCATCCTGGATTGACTATCGACACAAGTATCTAAGCCTGTCAGTTCAAAATCCGGCGGGTACAACCCGGTCACACGTATATTTTCTTCGGACAACTGCTGTGACAGTTTAGTTGTAAACCCGCTAAGCCCATGCTTGCTGGCAAAAAAAGCGGGGTGCGCAATGGAATTCGTAAAATTCGGGACCCCGCATGAAGATATAATTGAGATGATATCAGCACTGTCTGAACGTCTTAACCCTGCCAGTAAAGCCTGAGTGAGTAAAATCGAACCTGTCAGACCTGAACTGACGGTATTGATAATTTCTGTGTCCGGCTGATCGTCTAACCTCCCTGACAACCACTGAGCAGCATTGAGGATTAATATGTCGATCGGCTTGTCTGACGTTAAAAGCTGCGATGAAAACTGAGAAATGGACTCAGGTTGGGTTAAATCACAGATATACCCTTTCGCAATGCCGTTTTCAGTCGCGATGATGCTGCAGGTTTTTTGAATATCATCATCGTGCCGCGCGCAAAAATCCACCTCCACACCCTCTCTTGCCAGCCACACGCACAGCGCCTGGCCGAATCCCCCTCCTCCACCGGTAATAACCGCTCTTTTACCTCTCAGCATCTCATGCATCCTTTTTTAATGTCTGTGTGTGAGCCAGGTATACATGAGGAGGTAGAGGGACATCTTTCCGTTAGTGCCATTCTCACACCAGGCATATAAATGACCTGCTCCGCAAACCGGGCCCAGCGTGGTCATCAGCTTCGGGATTTGGCCATCCGGCGAGCGGTTTTGTAGGCCGGGCAAGCGAAGCGCCCCCCGGCATTACCCTTTCTGGAAGACGCCTCGCAAACCCCAAAGTAACCCTGTGTAATTCAGGGTTTAGCCTTTTATTCATTGTCGGGGCCTCGTAAAGTGACTGCGTTGCGGCACATCCGCAATCGGGCGTAGGAACCCGTACCTCACGACACGACAATTATTTTGTCGCGACAGCGTTTATCCCGTTAAAATCACGGTGGCGCTGGCGGAGCAGCCGAAAGGCTGGCCGTTTTGTCGTGTACGGCATTCCTACCTCCGTCAGCGCTACCACTCATGAGCGTAGGAACTCATGAGGTGGTTTGGAGATATTTTAAAAAGGAATACAACATGACTACTGTCTCTAATCTGTCTTACTGCCAACCTCAAGAATGCATTATTCATCAACTCACCACCCTGCCCCTTCCAGCAACTGCAGATCTGTTTGAGGTTGCCGATCGCTGCGCCGCGCTGGTGAGTGTGCTGGTCGAAACAGAAGACGCCGCAACATGCACCGCGCTCTGCGAACGTCTGCTGCAATCCCTGCGCCAGCAGCGAGAACTCTGCGATGCAGATCTGCCGCCGTACCTGATCGCACAGCTGATCGTGGGCGAAAAACTCACCTCCTGCGTACCGGACTGCTGGCAGGAGACGGCGACCCAAGTGGATTACGCTGTGGCGCTATCGCAGGCTATTTTGAGCGGAACGCTGCCCACTGATGTCGCCAGAGAACTTACAGGTTTGCTGCACGATCTGGTCTGGCTGTTGGCTGAGTTTGTGAAGGAGCCGTATATCACGGCGCACTGAGTGCGGTTAAAGATTAGCGAGGTGTAATGGTAAGAAAGCCCGGCCTCGAAGACCGGGCTTAGTATGGTCAAACGTGCTTTTTTCTCAGTCTGGCGACAACGAAAATCAACAGCGTGTTGATGATTACTGACGCGCACAGAACGGATACCATGAATAAATCATTCCAGTTCTGCTCGGTAATAAAACCAGCACGATCGCTGTAACGTTCGAACAGATAAACCTCGGGTAAGAGCAGGTAAAATGCTGAGAAAATCAGGAGAAAGGACAAGAATTGAATAATCCACAGTCTTGCCTTTTTGGCTGGCGTCATTATCGGGAAGCCTTAGTTGCGTGATGAATATTGAGTGAGGAAGTTAGAATAAATCGGAAGCATATACTACATCATCTTATCATTGATATTAATTATGGCATGAGCACTTCGACCAACATCAATTACAACACCGTGTAAAAATTACAATCACCACTATTACAACCCCATCAATAGCACAACTCACATTAACAGATAAAACAATTCATGTGCTCATATTTGTTATTTCAGATTTGGAATAGAGTGTAGTACGATGCCCTGAGTCTGTGTAAGGGAATAAGGTGGCGTATGGCATTGCAGGGAAAAATGATTTTGAACGGTGCTGATTATGCGCCCTTCAATTTGTACGGCGTTGGCGTCTTTATGGCGCACTCTGGGAAAGGCGTATACCGAAACAAAGGCGCTTGCGGAGTAATTCCAAATGACGGTCCATTGCCTCCCGGTAAATACTGGATTGTCGACCGTGGCGCAGGCGGCGGTGGGTCATGGATTAAAGCAAAATCGCAGGATCTGGTTAACAGAACGTTTTACGGCGCAGAATTTGATCGTGATGAGTGGTTTGCCCTTTATAAGGACGATTGGGGTATAGATGACGGAACGTGGGTGAATGGCGTGAGTCGCGGATTATTCCGCCTTCATCCGGGTACGATTTCTGAAGGCTGTATTACGATAGCCCACAATTCTGACTATGCTCTTATCCGAAACGCTTTGCTGAGAACATCACTTGTACGGGTTCCCTGTCAGCGTTCTCTCATGGCTCGGGGTTGGGTAGAGGTGGTAAATACCTATGGCAACAACTGTCCGTAGGACATTAAAAATCGCATTTTACCTTCTTCTTTCGGTGTGTGTGGGCCGCTCGTTGGGGAGTCCTGAAATATGGATGAATCATAGTATCGCTCAATGGATTGGGCACTTATTATATGGTCCGGGAGAAATCGGCGCAGATAATTTTTATGACATCTATTTCTATATATCGATAATCACTGTTTTTCCTATAACAACCGTTATCTATATTTTAACAATGAAGTTACTCAAAAGAATAAGGAGATCTTGAAATGCCAATCCCTCCATACTTGTGGCTAAAGGACGACGGCGGCGCTGACATTAAGGGTTCAGTTGATGTCCAGGACCGTGAAGGAAGTATCGAAATTATCGGTATGAGCCACGGGATTAACCTGCCCGTAGATAGTGCCAATGGCAAAATAACGGGTACGCGGCAACATTCATCTATGATGTTAGAAAAAGAGGTAGATAGCTCTACACCCTATCTCTACAAGGCCGCGGCAACTGGTCAAACGCTCAAAAGTGCCGAACTTCGTTTCTACCATATTAACGACGCAGGGCAAGAAGTCTGTTATTACATCGTATTAATGGAAAATGTAAAAATCACAGGCGTTAATTGTGGCGTGCCAAACGTGAAAATATCCGGTAATGATAAAATAAATCATGTCGAAAGCATCAGCTTACAATATGAGAAAATAACCTGGCGCATTGTAGATGGAAATATTATGTTCAAAGACGCATGGAATGAGCGTCCGACAGCGTAAACAAAGAGGGCGGATTGCGCCCTCAGTTTTTTATGTAGCTTAGTGTTCAATAATAGCCCGACCTGATACGTCGCCGAACCAAAGAAAAGGTATTACTACCATCTAATTATACTAATAAAAATAAAATGGCCAGTTGGTCGAGCAGGTTTTGACACACTGCTCATATCAACATTGGCCACTTTTAAATCGATAGTAATATTTTGACATAAATAGGCTGGAGTAGTAATAATGTAGTTTCTATCTCTGGGATCACTGAACTGCCTCCACCTAACATTGCATACTATGTTACATAGTTTTGCGTAACCTTAAGTAGGTGTTACCAATGAAATGTGCATTAATTTATGATTTTGATGGAACTTTAGCAGAAGGCGATTGTGCCCAACACGGACTTATGCCTGCTTTAGGAATTGATGATATTGCTTCTTTCTGGCAGTCCGTTAAAAAACGTGCTCAGGATGATGATGGAGATGAAATATTGTCTTACCTTGGGCTTCTTGCTGAGAAAGCTAATGAGCTTGGCTCTCAAGAGTTAACTGTTGCCAACTTGATAAAACATGGAAAATCAATCCCGTTATTCCCCGGAGTTGAAGGTTGGTTTGAACGAATAAATGACTATGCTCAAGAACACGATTTGCAATTACATCATTACATAATTTCTAGTGGCTTAGATGCAATGATAAGAGGGACAGCCATAGGTTCTAAATTCCGTGATATCTATGCATGTAAATATCATTACTCTACTGATGGTAAAATCGTTACCTGGCCAGCACAAGCAATCAATTACACTACAAAAACTCAGTTTTTATTTAGGATAAATAAAGGCATTCGCAACTCATGGGATAATGCTGCCATCAATAGATTCATAGAACCTGAAGATCGCGAGATCCCTTTCCAAAAAATGATATACTTTGGAGATGGAGACACAGATATTCCTGCAATGAAAATGGTTCGATATCAAGGTGGCGTTTCTTTGGCTGTATTTGATAACAAAAAATGGAATAGTAAGGCTACGCAAGAAAAGGTTGAGAAGTTAATAGCTGAAGAGAGGGCTAATTATGTTGTCCCTGCTTTGTATGATGAGGGGAGCCAATTGGATGTTACAGTAAAAGGTCTATTACAATTATTTAAGAGGAAGGGGTAACCAGGCAGCGACGTCTGCCACAGACCCTTATCACCACACAAACCATACATTCCCAAACTCCATAATACCCGCTCCCCCATAAAAACAAAAAAACCGGGCCCGCCTCACCGCGGACCCGGCCTATTCAACCAAAAAAAACCTACTCTTTCACGCGCGCCCGCTTCCCTCTCCCCTCTTCCTCACTCCCGGTCGCTCCCACCAGCGTAAAACTAAAATTCACCTCCGTATGCTCCCCCTCAATATCGCGCTGCTTCGCTACGGCACTGTCCGTAATCTTCACCGGATCCGCAATCAGCTCCGCACGGGTCGCAAAGGCAAAGTCATCCCACAGATACTCATCGCCGTTCAGGTTGATCTGCGTGGTCAAATGTTTGTACCCCGGTGCCGACACAAAGAAATGCACATGCGCCGGGCGGTTGCCGTGGCGGCCCAGGGCGGTTAGCAGCTTCTGGGTTGGGCCATCCGGCGGGCAGCCGTAGCCGCATGGCACGATGCTGCGCACCGCGTAACGCCCTTGTTCGTCGGTCAGGATGCGGCGGCGCAGGTTGTATTCGCTCTGGGACTGGTCAAAGAACGAATAGCCGCCGAGGGTGTTGGCATGCCAGATATCGACAATCGCCCCCGCCACCGGTTTGCCGTTCAGATCGGTGACCTGGCCCTGCAGCCACATGGTTTCGGCCTGCTCGCTGCCGTCATCCATGCGAGCGAAGCTCTGGCTCAGCGGGGCGTTGGCGACGTACAGCGGCCCTTCGATGGTGCGCGGGGTACCCACTTCCTCGCCGGATGCCGCCTCTTTCTCGTCGGCACGCATGTCCAGATAGTGTTCCAGACCCAGACCGGCGGCCAGCAGGGCCGCTTCCTGGCGTCCGCCCAGCTCGTTGAGGTAGTTCACCGCCAGCCAGAACTCTTCATCGGTGATGTCGAACTGCTTGATGGTCTTGCACACATCGCTCAGTAGCTGATGCATGATGTTTTTAAAACGGTCGTTGCCACCGGTGGAATTTAAGCCGCTGCTGATGGCCAGTAAAGTGTCCAGCTCGGTTTGATGTACAGGGTTCTGTGACATTGCTTATTCCTCGTTGTAGGGTACGTTTGTTGTTGTTATTTCTACTATTTTTGCTCGACATAAATGGACGACGGATGCACACACAGCGGCTGCACGGTTATCTCCATCCACGGGTACAGCGGCAGCGCGGTCAGGATGTCGTGCAGCTCCTGGTTATCCGCCACGTCAAAAATGCTGACGTTGGCGTACTGGCCGACCACGCGCCAGATGTGCGGCCATTTCCCCTCGCGCTGTAACTGTTGGGAGTAGGCTTTCTCTTTGGCTTTAATCTCATCAACCTGCGCTGCAGGCAGGGACGACGGGATGTTGACCGTCATTTCCACTTTAAACAGCATCGCGTTCTCCTTTATTTACGTGCGTAGTAACCCAGCTTCTCTTCGTCGATCTCGACGCCCAGGCCCGGCCCCTGCGGTAACGTCACCTGTCCGTGTCTGAAATCCAGCGGACGCACCACGATGTCATCTTTGAGCAGCAGCGGGCCGAACATCTCGGTGCCCCACTGCAGGTTGAGGGTGGACCAGGCATGTAACGAGGCGACCGTACCGAGCGTGCCTTCCAGCATGGTGCCGCCGTACAGCGCCACGCCCGCCGCCTGCGCCACGTGCGCCAGCTTCAGGGCCTGCACCGGGCCGCCCGCCTTGGCAATCTTCAGAGCGTACACGCCGGTAAAACCGTTGCTCGCCAGGGCATAGCCGTCGTGGCTGGTTGCCACCGCTTCGTCGGCCAGAATCGGCACCGCAAAGCGCTGGCTGAGGGCGATAAGCCCTTGCCGATCCCACAGCGGGATCGGCTGCTCTACCAGGTCGATACCGCCGTCCTGCAACCGGGCTATCCCTTTGAGGGCAGTGGTCAGGTCCCACGCCTGATTGACGTCGACGCGGATGCTGACGTCATCCCCCAGCGCGGCCTTGATCGCCAGCGCGTGGCGGATATCGACATCCAGCCCGCGCGCGCCAATCTTCAGCTTGAAGGTGTCGTGCCGCCCTTCCGCCAGCAGGCGCTGGCCCTCTTCAATATCTTTCTCGGTGTCGCCGCTGGCTAAGGTCCACAGCACCGGCAGGCGCGTGGTGAGCGCGCCGCCCAGCAGGGAACTGACCGGCAGGCCCAACGCTTTGCCCTGGGCATCGAGAAACGCGGTTTCCAGCGCTGATTTGGCAAAGGTATTGCCCTTGACGTGGGCATTCATTTTGTCGGCCAGCGCCGCCGGGCCGCTGAACGTCTGGCCGCACAGCAGCGGGGCCAGATAGGTTTCAATCGCCAATTTGATCGCTTCCGGGCTTTCTGCGCCGTAGCTCAGGCCGCCGATGGTGGTGGCTTCGCCCCAGCCGATCAGGCCGTTGGCGCACTGCATTCTGACGATCGCCAGCGTCTGGCAACCCATGGTGGCCATCGACAGCTTGTGCGGGCGAATGGTCGGGATGTCCACCAGCCAGCAGGCCAGGGATTCAAGGGTGATACTCATGTCGCAGCTCCTGCGGTTAAAAAGGTCAGCACCTGTTGGTTAAATGCCGCCGGACAGGCGACGTTCGACAGGTGCGACGCGGGTAAGGTCACGCAGGCAGCCTGTTTTGCCTGAGCGGCTATCCACCCGGCGTCGTTCACGGTGGTCACCGGATCTTCAGCACCGGCGATCAGCAACATCGGGCGCAGCATCGCCGCCACGTCCGGGCGCAAATCCGCTGCCGCCAGCGCGTCACAGCAGACGGCATAGCCCTCCTTCGGGGTATTGGCCAGGCCATCCACCAGCAGTTTGACCACGCCAGGGTTGCTCTCCCGGTACGCCGGGGTGAACCAGCGCTCTGCCGCGCCGCTGGCAATCGGGGCCATCCCCTGCTGACGAACGGTGGCGGCACGCTGCAGCCAGCCTTTGGCTTCGCCGATTTTCGCCGCGGTATTCGCCACCACGATGCGCTCAAACCGCGACGGCGCGTGGCGGTTGAGCCACAGGCCGGTCATCCCGCCCAGCGAAATGCCGCAAAAAAAGGCCCGTTCCACATCCAGGTGATCAAGCAAGGCAATCACGTCCTGCCCGAGGGTGTCGAGGGTGATAACGCCGTCCACCAGCGGCGAGCGACCATGCCCGCGGGTGTTGTAGCGCAGCACGCGGAAGTGGCGGGTGAAGTCGGCCATCTGCGCCTGCCACATCGGCCAGGTGGTGCCCAGCGAGTTGGAGAGCACCAGCAGCGGAGCGTCTTCGGGGCCATCAAGGCGATAGTCCAGATCCATTCACGCCTCCTCGGTTTCGGCGTTCAGGGCAAAGGTCAGCGCCACCGGAGTGACCGACTGCAAAGACTCGGGCGTCACGTCGCCAAACAGCTCGCGCACCAGGATGCCGTCAGCTGTGATATCCATCACAGCCATGTCGGTGTAGATGCGGTCGATGCAGGCCATCCCGGTCAGCGGATAGCTGCAGGTTTTGACGATTTTGCACTCGCCCTGGCGGGTCAGATGTTCGGTCATCACATACACGCGCTTCGCGCCAATCGCCAGGTCCATCGCCCCGCCTACCGCCGGGATGGATGAAGGTTCGCCGGTACTCCAGTTCGCCAGGTCGCCGCGCTCGGAAACCTGATACGCCCCGAGCACGCAGATATCCAGGTGCCCGCCGCGCATCATGGTGAACGAGTCGCCGTGGTGGAAATAGCACCCGCCGTCGAGCAACGTCACCGGCTGTTTTCCGGCGTTGATCAGCTCTGGATCTTCAGCGCCCGGCGCAGGCGCAGGCCCCATCCCGAGAATGCCGTTTTCGCTGTGCAGGAAGATCTCGCGATCGGCGGGCAGGTAGTTGGCTATTCGGGTCGGCAGGCCGATCCCGAGGTTGACGTACGCCCCTTCCGGGATATCGCGGGCAATGCGTTCGGCCAGCTGCTGATGAGTCAATTTATTCACGTAGGCTCCTTAAGCGCTCTGGGTCTGACGCACGGTCGCCACCGGGACGATGCGCTGGACAAAAATCCCCGGCGTGACCACCGCTTCCGGGTCAAGCTCGCCCAGCGCCACGATCTCGCTCACCTGGGCGATAGTGCAGTTGGCGGCCGTCGCCATGATCGGCCCGAAGTTGCGCCCGGTTTTGTCGTAAATCAGGTTGCCCCAGCGGTCGGCTTTCAGCGCTTTGATCAGCGCAAAGTCGGCCTTCAGCGGGGTTTCAAAAACGTAATCTTTGCCGTCGATGTGGCGCGTCTCTTTGCCTGCCGCCAGCGCGGTGCCAAAGCCGGTGGGGGTGAAGATCCCGCCGAGCCCGGAACCCCCGGCCTGGATACGCGCCGCGAGGTTGCCCTGCGGCACCAGCTCCAGCTCGACTTCGCCACGACGATAGAGGTCGTCAAAGACCCAGGAGTCGGTCTGGCGCGGGAAAGAGCAAATCACTTTTTTCACGCAACCGGCCTTCAGCAGCGCCGCCAGGCCGTAGTCGCCGTTCCCGGCGTTGTTGCTGATTAAGGTCAGGTTGCGCGGCCTGCGGCGGATCAGGGCGTCAAGCAGTTCGGCGGGCTGTCCGGCCGGGCCGAAGCCCCCCACCATCACGATGGCACCGTCGAAAATGTCGGCCACCGCGCCGTCGATGGCGGCAATCCTTTTATCAATCATGGTGCTACCCCATTGTTGTTCTTGTCAGACGGCAGGCTGCGCAACGCAATCCATGCCAGCAGCGCATAGCCCATCAGCAGCAGAGAAACCGGCCACGAGGCGTCGAAGTACATCAGCATCGCCACCGCCAGCATCGGCCCCAGGCCACCGGAGAAGATCGAGCCCACTTCGTGGCCCAGCGCGAGGCCGGAGTAACGCACCCGCACCGGGAACAGGTCGCTCATAATGCAGGGCTGGGTGCCGATCATCGCCCCGTGGCAGAACGGCAGGCCGAGCAGCATCGCCAGCATGATCCAGCCGTAATCGCCGGTAGAGAGCAGCCAGAAGAACGGGAAAGCCATCACCAGCAGGCCGATTACGCCGATGTAGTAGACCGGCTTCAGGCCGATGCGATCCGACAGCGCGCCCCAGAACAGGATCGAGAAGAACTCCACCAGCATCGCCAGGGTAACGGCGCTGATGATCTCCCCGGTACTGATGCCAATGTGTTTGGCGTACACCACCGAGAAGGTGAAGAAGATATACGACGCGCCGTTCTCCGGCAGTCGCAGGGCAATGGCCTGCAGCAGCGCTTTCGGGTGCTCGCGGATAATCACCATCAGCGGGATCTTCTCGTGCTGGTCTTCCGGTTTGGCATGCGTAAAGGCCTTGCTCTCGCGGATGTTCTTGCGGATGTAAACCCCGACCAGGAAGATGACGATGCTCAGCAGGAACGGCACGCGCCAGCCCCAGCTCATCAGATCCTCTTCCGGCAGCCTCTGCACCAGGTAGAAGGCGAAGGCCGATAACACAAACCCACCCGATACCCCCATCTGGCTCCAGGCGGTGTAGAACCCGCGACGGTCTGCCGGGGCGTTTTCGCTCAGCATTAACACCCCGCCGCCCCACTCCCCGCCGGACGCCACGCCCTGTAAGAAGCGCAGGGCGATCAGCGACAACGGTGCCCAGATGCCAATCTGTGAATAGACCGGCAGCAGGCCGATGACAAAGGTAGTCGCCCCCATCAGGGTCAGGGTCATGATCAGCGTCATCTTGCGGCTGTAGCGATCCCCGAGATGACCGAAGACGATCCCGCCCAGCGGACGGGCGAGAAAGCCCACCGCAAAGCCGGAAAACGCCAGCAGCGTGCCCTGCATCGGGTCACCGCCGACCGGGAAGAACAGCGGGCCAAACACCAGCGCCGCCGCGGTGCCGTACAGGAAAAAGTCGTACCACTCCAGCGCGTTGCCCAGCACCGAGGCAAACACCAGCTTGCGCATCTGCCCGGCATCTTGGGGGATCGCCGCCGGGGCGGTCTGTTCAGTCACGACATTGCTCATCCGCGTGTCCTTTTATTGTGGGTTTTACGCCTGTACGTCATGCCCGACGGCATGGTAGCGGCGGTTAAAGTAGACCAGCCCACGCGGCGCTTCGCTGATGCGCACCGCCTGCACCTGGCAGTAGAAAACCGTGTGGCTGCCCACTTCGTGACAGGTGTCGATCACGCAGTCGAAACTGGCGACCGACGAACTCAGCACCGGCGCGCCGCTGGCCAGCACCTGCCAGGCGTCGTGACCAAACCGCTCCTCGGAGCGCAGGCTGGCGTTGGCGAACACCCCGGAGAGATGCTGGTGATCGCTCGACAGCACGTTGACGCACAGGGTGCCGTTGTGTTTGAAGTGTTCGTTGGCAAAGGAGTTGCGGTTCATACAGACCAGCAGCGTCGGCGGCGAGTCCGTGACGCTGCAAACGGCAGAGGCGGTAAAGCCAAATTTGCCCGCCGGGCCGTCGGTGGTGATAACTGAGACCGCGCTCCCCAGCTGCGCCATGGCATTACGAAATTCGGTTTGCAGTGTCATAAGGGTTTCCTCACAGATCGATGACTAAACGCGCGCTTTTCGCACGGGAACAACACAACAAAATCTGATCGCCGTCGGCTTTCTCTTCATCGGTGAGATAGCTGTCGCGGTGATCCGGCTCGCCTTCCAGCACGTCGGTCAGGCAGCTGCCGCAGATCCCCTGCTTGCAGGAGACGCAGACTTTCAGCCCGGCGAGCGCGAGGGCTTCGACGATGCTCTGGTTCTCAAGTACCTGCACGGTGATGCCGCTGGTTGCGGCAAACACCTCAAAGGCCGCGCCACCGGTCTGCACCTCGGCGCTGAAACACTCCTGATGCACCTGCTCCGGGCGATAGCCGTGGCGGGTCGCCTGCTCGGTAATGGCCTCCATCAGGCGCGTCGGGCCGCAGGTGTAAACATGGGTATTCGCCGGGACGTCGCTCAGTACCGCCGCCAGGTTCAGCCGTTGCGCATCGCTGAAGTGCATCTGCACGCGGTCGGCATACGGCGACTGCTCCAGTTGGGGGATAAACGCCGCCCGATCCCGCGTGCGGGCGCAGTAGTGCAAGCCGAACGATCGCCCGGCGGCGTGCAGCTCGGCCGCCATTGCCAGCATCGGGGTGATGCCAATCCCGCCGCCAATCAGCAGGCTGTGGCTGGCCTCGCCGTTAAGCGCAAACAGGTTGCGCGGGTCGCTGACCTGGATCCGATCCCCCACGTTGAGGGCATGCGCCGCCAGCGAGCCGCCCTGCGATTTGCTGTCTTTCAGAATGCCGAGCTGGTAGTGCTGGCGATTTTTAGGGTCGCCGCACAGGGAATACGGACGCACCAGGTCAGCTGTCAGATGCAGATCGATATGCGCCCCGGCGCTGAAGACCGGAAGGTCGATACCCTCAGAGTGCGCCAGCGTCAGCAGCACCACCTCGCCCTGCAACTCTCGCCCGATAACCTGTAATGTCAGCATGTTGACTCCTTAACGCATAAACAGACCGCCGTTGATGTCCCAGGTCGCCCCGGTGACAAACGACGCCTGCTCAGATGCCAGCAAGGCCACGGCCTGGGCGACAAATTCGGCTTCACCTAACTGGCCGACCGGGATCATCGCCAGCAGCCCGGCCATTTTTTCTTCCGGCACCAGGGCGTGAACCATCGGCAGATCCAGCGGGCCGGGGGCGATGGCATTAACGGTGACGCCAGATTTGCTCAGCTCGCGGGCAAAGATTTTGGTCAGGGTCAGGATCCCGCCCTTCGAGGCCGCGTAGTGCGCCCCGCTTGCGGTGCCGCCGTTCTGCCCGGCTAACGAGGCCAGGTTGACGATGCGGCCATAACCCTGGCGGGCGAAGTAGCGCCCCATGGTCTGGCAGCCGACAAAGGTGCCGCGCAGGTTGGTGCTGATCACCCGGTCGAACTCGTCCACCGGGATGTCCATTACCGGCGTCGCCAGGGTCAGCGCGGCGTTGTTTACCAGCACCTGCAGGCTGCCGAAGCGTTCAATCGTGGCCTCGAGCGCCTGCGTGAAATCCTGCGGCTGACGAATATCCAGCCCCAGCGCCAGCACCCTGCCCTGGCCGTCATCCAGACGATCGGCCGCTTGCCGGGCGCGGTTGAGATCGACATCGGTCAGCACCAGCTGGTACCCCTGCTTGAGCAGGTGGGCGGCGATGGTGTTGCCCAGCCCGGCGGCGGCGCCGGTGACTAATACGGTTTGCGTCATGAACGGCTCCTCAGAGGATGTAGCCGATGCTGTGCAGCACATCGTCGCTGTTAACCAGGCGGATCACCTTCTGGGTAATCAGCCACCTGCCGTCCTGCGGTTTCAGCTGCCAGGTAATATCCGCCGCGTAGTGACGGCTATGGCCTTTGCGGTGCTCCCACAGGGACTGCGCCCCGCGCACCACCAGCAGATCCTCGCGGGATTCCAGCAGGCGGAAACGCGACAGGGTGCGCAGGGTGCGGGCGCGCGGCGTGGTGGAGATCGACTCGCCGCTGTACAGACGCTTCACCCGGCGCTCGCGCATGTGGTGATCGTCGAAGGCGTAATTCAGGGTATTTTTAAAATCGCTTTCGTTGGGGTCGATCGGCACCACATACAGGCCGTCGTGTTGCCACAGTTCCAGCCAGGCGTTGAACTCGCCCTGGTCCAGCAGATCGCCTTCGAGATTGATTACGGACATCGCCGTAAACAGGGCAGAATCGGGGGTCATCATTGTTCCGTCTCCGTCATTAACTTTTTCCACTGCTGGTAGGCGGCACGCATCCCGGTTTCGGCGCTGACATCGCTGCGCAGGCCATCGTCGGTGCGGTATTCCCCGGCCAGCCCGCGATTGAGCATGATCCACAGGTCATCTCCGGCGGTGGCCCCGCGCTGAACCCGCTCCCAGGCTTCGGAGTCGTCCGGGGTGCCAAAGCCCATCGGGCCCTGGAAGTGTTCGTGCAGACGCAGGCGCGCCTGGTTAGCAATTTCTGGCCCGCCGTCCATGGTGATCACCGCGTGGTGAATTTCGGTTTCCATCACCGAGATCGGCTGCAGGACGCGGAAGAAGGCCATCGAACAGGCGATATTCGGGAACAGGTTGAGGTTAAAGCCGGAGCCGCCCACCGCGCGCACGATGCGACGTACCTGATCTTCGTCGTGCTCTTTACGCAGTGCGTCCGCCAGCTCAACAAAGCGTTCCGGGATTGGCGCATCGAGGTTGGCCTCCAGATCCACCAGCTCCGGGATCATCACCATCACGCTGTGGCCGTTGCCGAGATCTTCGACATAGCCGCTGCCGTCGACAAAGTTCAGCATCTCTTCGGTCTGCTTATCGACCGAACTGAGGAACGAGCGGTGCACCACCGGGAAGTGGTAGCCGTCAGTGGTGTTCTCGAGCTGGATCTTCCAGTTGCCCGGAAAGCGGAAGCGGTGCGCAGGCCCGGTCTTGATCGGGTAGCCCGCGCCCTGCTTCATAAACAGATCCATCCATTTTTTGGCCGCGCCGAGGAAATCCTCCAGCGGTTCGATCTGCTCGTTAAAGGTGGCGAACACCATGCCGGCGTACTGCTCGGTGCGCAGCGACACCAGACCCAGTTCGTTTTTCTCAAGTCTGTCGGCATAGCTCTCCGGGTGCGGCACGCCGCGCAGGCTGCCGTCCAGCGCGTAGCCCCAGCCGTGGTACGGGCAGACGAAGCTGTTGGTTTTGCCGCTGCGGTGTTCGCACACCGTGGCCGCGCGGTGGCGGCAGCGGTTCAGCAGGGTATGAACGGTGCCTTTACGGTCGCGCACCACGATCACCGGCTGGGTGCCGATCTCGGTGGTTTTAAAGCTGCCGGTGTCCGGGATTTCGCTGACGTGCGCCACCCAGACCCAGGTTTTGCTGAAAATACGATCCAGCTCGAGCTGGAACAGCGCGTCGGAGGTATACAGCGAGGTGTGCACGCGATCGGCCTGCACCAGCCCGGCAATCTCTTCGCGCCCCGGAACCGGCTGCGTGGTGGTATCGATATTTTTGACATTGATGATGTGGTCACACTGCATGTTGTTACTCCTGCTCGTCTTCGACGGTCTGGTTTTTGTCAGGTACCGGTAACGCATCCGTCGCGTGCCAGTGGCTCACCGGCCTGCTGAACAGGTTGCGGGTGGTGAAATGGTGGATGGTCATTTCATCAGCCTCGCGACGGAAAATAATCTTGATCTCCGCCGCATTCAGATGCGCGCCCCCGGCGGTAAAGGCGGAGGTTTGCAGCATCAGCCAGCGGCCGTGCAGCTCGCCATCGGCCTCGTGATACAGGGCTTCTGAGCATAAAAAGTGGGCGTTCATGGCAAAGTGCGCGGGCTGGCGGACATAGCCCGCCATCATCGCCACGATCGCCGCACGTCCCTGATGTTTGCCCAGCCGGGTGGCATACGGCTCACCCAGCCCTTGCCAACAGGCACCTTCGCTGAACAGCGCGCCAATGGCCTGCACCGTCTCGATGCTGTCCAGCCGATCGCACAGACGCATGTAGTGGCTGATGCAGACGCGGGCGGCCTGCTGATCCTCGAGCTGCTGTAAACGCAGCGCATCCTGTGGGCTCATGAGTGACTCCGTTACTGAATAATCAGTTCGCGACCGACGCGGGCTTCGATCTTGCAGTACTTCCACAGCTTGCTGCCGCCCTCGCCCACCGGGGTGGTGCGGAACAGGTTGCAGACGGCGGCCACGCTCTCGAGGGTGTCGGCATCCGCCAGCACATAGGTGGTCCACGGGGCGGTGGTTGACGGGCCGACCATCAGGCGGTCGTCATCCATGTTGCCGATAACCCGGATCCCCGGCGTTTCGTCGATACCCTTCATCATCACGCCGAATGCGCCCCATACCTGTTTGGCTTCTGCCGGGGTGGCATCAAAAAAGTTCTGGTTTACGCCGATGCAAAACAGCACGCGTGAGGTTGTTGTCTGGCTCATCTGTTGCTCCTGTCGTTTAAATTACAAATAACCTGGCAGTGGTTTACCGCCGAAATAGACCGTTCCGGCATTGAGATAAGAGAGGTCGCCCATAAAGGCGTGCTGGGTGATCACCAGCGTGTCCCGCACGTAGCGCTGCAAAGGACTTTTCATGGTGATGCCGCCCATGCCGTTCAGCGCCAGCACCTGACGGGTCACCTCGGCGGCGATGCGCGTCACGTGGGTGGACGACAACCGCAGGGCATTGATCTGCTCGCTGGCGGGTTCATCCCCGGCAAGGATCGTCTGCCAGACATCGTCGATGGCGTCGTAGAACCAGGCCCGGGCCGAGCGCAGATCCGCTTCGCAGCGAGCAATCTGCATCTGCGCCTGCGGGCGATCCGCCAGGCACGGCGCGCCGGTTACCGACTGTTGACGATGGGCAATGGCATAAATTTCGGTCAGCGCCGCGCGGGCCACGCCGAGGGCCACCACCGACAGCACCTGGGTTGCCAGCGACAGCACCGGATAGCGGTACAGCGCGCCCTCGAGGTTGAGCGCCCCGCCGCGCACGAAGGTCCACTCTTTTGGCACGTACGCATCGTTAACCAGCAGATCGTGGCTGCCGGTGCCCGCCAGGCCGACGGTGTTCCACACCGGGTCGATCTGTACGCTGTCGCGGGGCAGCACCGCCATCCGCGGCAGGGTTTCACCGCTTTGGGGCAGAATGCCGACGCCAAACACCGAGGCACCCATGCTGCCGCTGGCAAAACCCCAGCGCCCGCTGACGCGATAGCCGCCGTCCGCCAGCAGCGCTTTCTGCGGCGGGAAGATGCCGCCCGCAAAGACCACGTCCGGGCCGTCGCGGTAGAGTTCTTGCAGGGTATCCGGCGGCAGCGCGCCGAGATAAAACGGGCTCATGCCGAAGCTGGCGACCCAGCCTGCGGAGCCATCGGCGGTGGCGATCTGCTCGATAAGCTCGCAGAACTGCGCCGGGGAGCACTCATCGCCGCCGTAGATTTTCGGCACCAGCGCGCGGTAAACGCCCACCTGCTTAAACCGGGTGATGATGTCGTCAGAGATATGACGCTGTTGCTCAAAATCTTCGCTGCGGGCCGCAACGTCATTCAGCAGTGGAACGAGTTCCTCACGAACATGAACAGCAGACATAGCTTCCTCCCGAAAAGAGTGTGCGGCCCGCAGCAAGACGAGCGCTGCCGCAATGAGTGGTACTCACTGAATTTTTGTTACGTCAGGTGAAGAAACGGGGGGTTAGTGGCGTCGTCGCCCGGTCAGCCATTCAGCGGCCTGCACCAGCAGACCGTCCTGGCCTTTGGCCGCCACCAGCTGCAGCGCCACCGGACGACCCTCAAGGCTGCCCATCGGCAGGGTCAGCGCCGGGTGACCGCTGAGATTGAACGGGCGCACCAGCCGGGTGAGGTTCACCACGCTGAGTGGATCCTCGGCCTCCGCCAGCGTCGGCGGCAGTTCCGGCAGGGTCGCCAGCGCCAGCAGCGGGGTTTTGACCAGTTGGGCATCTACCGCGGCAGTGAAGGTCTGGCGAGTCTGTTCGGCGGTATTCAGCGCGTCGGCGTTGATGCTCTCCCCGGCGCGGATGCGGGTGGCAACGTCGGCAGAGACTCGCCCGTCCCTCAGCAGCGGGTTAAACGCCTGCCAGTTTTCATGGCTGATAAGGGTCAGCCCGGCGCGGTGGGCATCGTTAAGCAGCGGCAGGTCAATCTGCTGCGGATGCAGGCCGTATTGGGCAAGCGCGTTCAGCAGCAAAGCATCGATGTCAGGCGTTGCGGCCGGGATAAAGCCGATGGCAGGCAGCACGGTTAGCGGGGCGTTCACCACAATAGCGAGACGGGTCAGCACCTGGCGCAGGACGCAGGCCTGGCGGGCAAAGATTCCCACGCAGTCCAGCGAGCTGTGGGCGGGCATCACCCCTTCCCGGCTCAGCGCGCCAAAGGTCGGCTTCAGGCCGAGCACGCCGCAGCAGGCGGCGGGCATCCGCACCGAGCCGCCGGTGTCGGTCCCGAGGGCGAAATCCACCTCACCGGAGGCCACCACCGCGGCCGATCCGCTGGACGAACCGCCAGGGATCAGCGCCGGAAACGGGGGGTTAAGCGGCGTACCGCTCCACGGGTTGATGCCAGTGACGCCAAACGCCAGCTCGTGCAGCGTGGTTTTGCCGGTCAGGACGCAGCGCTGTTGTAACAGCGTCGCCACCACGCCGGCATGCTGTGTCGCCGCCGGGCGGTTTGCCAGCGCCGGGCAGCCGGCGCGGGTCGGATAGCCGGCGATGTCCAGCGTGTCTTTTACCGCGAAACAGAGGTCACCCTCGCCGAGGGTAAACCGTTGTACGTAACCATTGCTCTCAGTGACTGGCTGCATCATTCATACCTTAACCAGAAAAAACGAATCATATTGGGGTGAGCAGTCTGCGCTGCGTCTTCAACCCGAGTGAAGTAAACCAATCATGAGATATTTAGATGAATATTCAAGTAATAATTCACGTTAATTTCACCAACCAGTAACAATGAAACATTTTTATAACATTTGCGCAAAGTGACTCAGGGTGATGAAAAATAACAATAAACTTTCCGTGGAAATGAAAAAAAAGCCGCTCTGATGTTCAGAGCGGCTTTCAATAAAGTGGTTGTTTTACAGGTGGTTATCTGGAATGTTTAAGGCTGTCACAAAACCGCAATTCTGTCTGCTGGCGGGTCAGAGATCGTTGAGATTATCGAGCACCTTGGCCAGGGAGAGGTTCATTTTATCCCGCTGCGCGGCGCTCATGCCCTTAAAACCCTTCTCAAAAACCTTGCTGGCCAGGCGATGTGCATCGGCCACTTTTTCGCGTCCGGCATCGGTGAGCATCACTTCCGTGACTCTGGCATCCTGCGTACTGCTGGCGGTGGTGACCATCCCGTCATCGCGCAAGCGACCGACGATTTTGGTGACGGTCGGCATTTTGGTCATCGCGTACTCGGAAATTTGCGAGATGCTGGCTTTGCCGTACTGCTCGGTGATCATCAGCACCCGAAAGCGGGAGACATCAAGCTGCACCTTTTTCAGTTCAATTTCCATCACTTGCGTATAGCGCGCGTAGACGTTAACTATCCAGTAAAACGGGAACGCGTCGCGATGAAAGCCGGAATCGATGTCCGACGATGGGGGGAGTTGACTCATGAGGTTCCTTTCCAGAAGCGGCGCAATGGCGGCAATTATACCCGCTATTTCCCGCCCGCTATAGCCTCTTCACATCTGCCAGTTGGGGTTGCGGCACAGCGAGGCGGACGAAAGCCGATCGATATCGCATTACGATTCAAAAATGCTACGTGATTAACAAATGTGTATCATTTTTTAAACATATAATTGACGTCCATGCCTGCGGTTTTCTATACGTTAGCCACGTGTTCAGGTTGCACGGGACAACGATACCTATAATCGCAATGTGGAGCATTTCATGAACGACAGTCCATCGATGGATCAGGCACGCTCCGACGTGCTCGCTCCACCTTCTTCTGCCGACGCCGCGCTCGATCCGCGCCAGCAGATCGTGATCAAAAAGTTGTTCCGCAGACTGATCACTTTTTTGTTCATTCTGTTCGTCTTCTCGTACCTCGACCGCATCAACATTGGCTTTGCCGGCCTGACGATGGGCAAAGACCTGGGCCTGACCAGCACCATGTTTGGCCTCGCCACTACGCTGTTTTACGTGATGTACGTGATCTGCGGGATCCCCAGCAACGTGATGCTGAGTATCGTGGGTGCGCGGCGCTGGATCGCTATTCTGATGGTGGTGTGGGGGATTGCATCCACCGCCACCATGTTCGCCACCGGCCCTGGTAGTTTGTATGTGCTGCGCATGATGGTGGGGATCGCTGAAGCGGGCTTCCTGCCGGGCCTGCTGCTGTATTTAACCTTCTGGTTCCCGGCGCAGTACCGCGCCCGCGCCAACGCCCTGTTTATGATTGCCATGCCGGTGACGATGGCGCTCGGGTCGCTGGCCTCGGGGTATATTCTGAACCTCGACGGTGTCATGAACCTGAAAGGCTGGCAGTGGCTGTTCCTGCTGGAAGGCTTCCCGTCGGTGATTCTGGGCTTTGTGGTCTGGTTCTGGCTGGATGACAGCCCGTCGAAGGCGCGCTGGCTGACCGACGACGACAAAGCCTGTCTGAAAGAGATGCTCGAGGCGGATCGCCTGAACGCCATCAGTACCCAGCAGCGGGAACACGCGGCGATGGTGCCGACGCAGCGCAGCATGTTCCGCGAGCTGTTCACCCCGACGATCATGCTCTACACGCTGGCCTACTTCTGCCTGACCAATACTCTGAGCGCCCTGAGCGTCTGGACACCGCTGATCCTGCGCAGTTTTAACCAGGAGAGCAGCAACGTGACAATCGGCCTGCTGAGCGCCATTCCGCAGGTGTGTACCATCGTGGCGATGGTGTGGTGGAGCAAGCGTTCGGACAAGTACAACGAGCGTAAGATCCACACCCTGCTGCCGTACCTGTTTGCTGCCGCAGGCTGGATCCTGACCGCTTCAAGCCACGACCCGATGCTGCAGTTCACCGGAATTATCATGGCGTCGGCCGGAGCCTTTGCGGCAATGGTCATTTTCTGGACCACGCCCGACCGGGCTATCTCGCTGCGCGCCCGTGCGCTGGGCATTGCGGTGATCAACGCCACCGGGATGACCGGTGCCGCGCTGGGGCCGCTGCTGATGGGCTGGATGAAAGATGTGACCGGCAACTTTAATGCCGGGATCTTTATGGTCGCCGGGTTCCTGGTGCTGGGCGCGGTGGTAATTGCGTTGATTCCGATGCAGAAAGCTGAAGCCCGGGCTTCCTGATTTGCACGGACGGTTCCCTCTCCTTTTTGGGGAGAGGGTTAGGGTAAGGGGACATGCTGGCACCTGTGGTGGTTCCGTTCACTTTACCGTCCTTGCTTCTCTGCCATCACCGAACCGGTGAACGTGTAAAGGGGGCTATCGCGCCCCCTTTACAATCCCATCTCCCGGCAAAGAAAATCGTCGCTACGCGATACCCTCAGCTTATTCCTCCAGGCTTTCGGGTCGGGCACCAGCCTGCATCCATGCAGGCTATGCCCTCTCGGCGCATCCCTGCGCCTCGCCCCGGC
>NZ_JAMGZJ010000013.1 GCF_025564085.1 Silvania confinis
CAGTTGCTCGCGAACCAGAAACGTGACGCCCAGCACAGTTAAACCCAGTACCAGGATCGCCCCAAAGGCGTACTTGTTAAGCATGTCATTGCCTCCTTGCTAAGAAGGGGCTACCATCCAAATTGTTCAGGTTTGGTGTGGTAGCCCCGGTTGATGGAAACATCTCCGGGGCTTTTACTTTCTGACCTACCACACCAGCCTGAGCTCAGAAAGCATCAGGCACCCGCCGTCATATTACCCTCACGCCGCGCAAAAAATCGCCTTTAAGCTGGATATTTAACCAGCGCAAACTCGCTTTCGGAATACGTTTAGATTCCCGGTGTAAAAATG
>NZ_JAMGZJ010000012.1 GCF_025564085.1 Silvania confinis
GGTCATCCAGCAGGGTGAGCGGGTGGCAGCGGCCACCGCCAAAGGGAAAGTGGCCCTTAAAATCCATCTGCCAGAGCCGGTTGGGTTCGTCATGTTCGAAGCGACCGGTGGCGGGGATACCCGGAGGCAGCCCCGGGAGCAGGCCGTGACGGGCCATCAGGTTATGGACAGTGCTGCAGGCAGGCATGGCATGACCCAGGTCTTCCAGCCAGCGCTTAACCTTGCGGGCCCCCCAGCGTGCGTGGGTGGCATGGGCGATGCGCAGCAGGTCGGTCGTGACGTCAGGGGTCTGGTTAGGAGAGTGACGCGGTGCCCGGGAGCGGTC
>NZ_JAMGZJ010000011.1 GCF_025564085.1 Silvania confinis
CTTACCACTTTGTGATTCATGACTGGGGTGAAGTCGTAACAAGGTAACCGTAGGGGAACCTGCGGTTGGATCACCTCCTTACCTGAAGAACCTGCCTTTGTAGTGTCCACACAGATTGTCTGATGAATGATGAACTTCTGAATGTACTTTCGAGTGCATTAAGAAGTTTTGCTCTTTAAAAATCTGGATCAAGCTGAAAATTGAAACGACACACTGTGTCTGCTCTCCGTAATAAGAGCAGATAAGCGGTGTGTTCGAGTCTCTCAAATTTTCACGACACGAACTGTTT
>NZ_JAMGZJ010000010.1 GCF_025564085.1 Silvania confinis
ATCCGACTTGACAGACCGCCTGCGTGCGCTTTACGCCCAGTAATTCCGATTAACGCTTGCACCCTCCGTATTACCGCGGCTGCTGGCACGGAGTTAGCCGGTGCTTCTTCTGCGAGTAACGTCAATCACTAAGGTTATTAACCTTAATGCCTTCCTCCTCGCTGAAAGTACTTTACAACCCGAAGGCCTTCTTCATACACGCGGCATGGCTGCATCAGGCTTGCGCCCATTGTGCAATATTCCCCACTGCTGCCTCCCGTAGGAGTCTGGACCGT
>NZ_JAMGZJ010000009.1 GCF_025564085.1 Silvania confinis
ATATGGCCGTCCCGGCGTCGCGTTATCAGCCGTCGTCACGTCAGTACAGCGACACGGTAACGCCGCCGGAATATGACGATGATGTGCTGGTCAGGAAAGTGGATATCAGCGGGAAACTGAGCATTAAAGGGATCAGTCTGAGCGCAGGCAAGGCGTTCAGGGGCGAGCGGCTTGGGCTGCGCGAAACGCAGACGGACGGGAACTACGAGGTGTGGTGGTACAGCACGAAAGTGGGGGTGATCGACCTGAAGAAAAAGTCGATCACCATGGG
>NZ_JAMGZJ010000007.1 GCF_025564085.1 Silvania confinis
CGTGGGGTGACACCACCGGGACCTGGACGGCGCTGGAGTTATGGCTGATGCGCCTCGGTATCCGGGTGGGTCACTCCCGGCCTTATCATCCGCAGACCCAGGGCAAGCTCGAACGCTTTCACCGCAGCCTAAAGGCGGAAGTGCTGCAGGGGAAATGGTTCACGGACAGCGGCGAGTTACAGCGGGCCTTCGACCACTGGCGGGCAGTCTATAACCTTGAGCGTCCCCACGAGGCGCTGAATATGGCCGTCCCGGCGT
>NZ_JAMGZJ010000008.1 GCF_025564085.1 Silvania confinis
ACGCCGGGACGGCCATATTCAGCGCCTCGTGGGGACGCTCAAGGTTATAGACTGCCCGCCAGTGGTCGAAGGCCCGCTGTAACTCGCCGCTGTCCGTGAACCATTTCCCCTGCAGCACTTCCGCCTTCAGACTGCGGTGAAAGCGTTCGAGCTTGCCCTGGGTCTGCGGATGATAAGGCCGGGAGTGACCCACCCGGATACCGAGGCGCATCAGCCATAACTCCAGCGCCGTCCAGGTCCCGGTGGTGTCACCCCACG
>NZ_JAMGZJ010000004.1 GCF_025564085.1 Silvania confinis
GAAGACCGGAAGCGCCATCTTCAGCCCAGCGGCGAAGCCACTTATAGGCGGTGGCAGGTGAAATGCCGTAGTGACGGCACAGTGCGCGGATGTTCGCCCCGTCCTGCGAGGCGAACATCACAAACTCGGTACGTAATGACATGGTATCTCTCGCATCCCACGGCATAAGCGACTCCATATACGGGTTCTTATGCCTTAGTTGTAAGTGTCTACCATGTCCCCGAACAAGCGTTCACTATGTCCCCAGTCTGTACA
>NZ_JAMGZJ010000005.1 GCF_025564085.1 Silvania confinis
GAAGACCGGAAGCGCCATCTTCAGCCCAGCGGCGAAGCCACTTATAGGCGGTGGCAGGTGAAATGCCGTAGTGACGGCACAGTGCGCGGATGTTCGCCCCGTCCTGCGAGGCGAACATCACAAACTCAGTACGTAATGACATGGTATCTCTCGCATCCCACGGCATAAGCGACTCCATATACGGGTTCTTATGCCTTAGTTGTAAGTGTCTACCATGTCCCCGAACAAGCGTTCACTATGTCCCCAGTCTGTACA
>NZ_JAMGZJ010000006.1 GCF_025564085.1 Silvania confinis
GGAGTGGGTTGCAAAAGAAGTAGGTAGCTTAACCTTCGGGAGGGCGCTTACCACTTTGTGATTCATGACTGGGGTGAAGTCGTAACAAGGTAACCGTAGGGGAACCTGCGGTTGGATCACCTCCTTATCTGAAGAACCTGCCTTTGTAGTGTCCACACAGATTGTCTGATGAAAAGTAACGAGCAAGACGGCTACGAAGTCGTGACACATCGTGTCCCCTTCGTCTAGCGGTTAGGACTCCGCCCTTTCACGGCG
>NZ_JAMGZJ010000072.1 GCF_025564085.1 Silvania confinis
ATCCGACTTGACAGACCGCCTGCGTGCGCTTTACGCCCAGTAATTCCGATTAACGCTTGCACCCTCCGTATTACCGCGGCTGCTGGCACGGAGTTAGCCGGTGCTTCTTCTGCGAGTAACGTCAATCGCTGCGGTTATTAACCACAACGCCTTCCTCCTCGCTGAAAGTACTTTACAACCCGAAGGCCTTCTTCATACACGCGGCATGGCTGCATCAGGCTTGCGCCCATTGTGCAATATTCCCCACTGCTGCCTCCCGTAGGAGTCTGGACCGTGTCTCAGTTCCAGTGTGGCTGGTCATCCTCTCAGACCAGCTAGGGATCGTCGCCTAGGTGAGCCATTACCCCACCTACTAGCTAATCCCATCTGGGCACATCTGATGGCAAGAGGCCCGAAGGTCCCCCTCTTTGGTCTTGCGACGTTATGCGGTATTAGCTACCGTTTCCAGTAGTTATCCCCCTCCATCAGGCAGTTTCCCAGACATTACTCACCCGTCCGCCGCTCGTCACCCGGAGAGCAAGCTCTCCTGTGCTACCGCTCGACTTGCATGTGTTAGGCCTGCCGCCAGCGTTCAATCTGAGCCATGATCAAACTCTTCAATTTAAGTTTGATGCTCGTGAATTAAACTTCGTAATGAATTACGTATGTTCACTCAGAGACTTTGGTATTCATTTAGCGTCTTGCGACGTTTAGAATCCATGTCACTTTGAGTGCCCACACAGATTGTCTGATAAATTGTTAAAGAGCAGTGCAACGCGGCGTTAAGCTCACCGTTGCGAGGTGGCGTATATTACGCTTTCCTCTTTCAGAGTCAAGCGTTTATTTTCGCTTTTCTCTGTCGGCGTTCATCGCTGAACCCCTGCCAACCCGGCGGCTTGTTTGCCGTTGTTCCGTGTCAGTGGAGGCGCAGTATAGGTGATTCTTCTGAACTGACAAGCATAAAATGAAAATTACTTATCGTTCGCTCACTTTCCAGGCAATTACGTATCTGAACATCCATTTTCGCCTGGTTTTTAAACAAAAACGAGCCCCGTGAGGCTCGTTTTTGCCGTTCTGCGACTTACTGCACTGCAACAATGTGGTCGTCTTTCACCACCAGCTGTATCGTTTTGCCCGGAATGAGTGCCCCGGACAAGATTTGCTGGGCCAGCGGGTTTTCGATCTGTTGCTGGATGGCACGTTTTAATGGACGCGCCCCGTATACCGGATCGTAACCGTTCGCACTCAGCAGCTGCAGGGCCTCATCGGTAATCTGCGTTTCATATCCACGCTCTTCCAGACGCTGATACAAACGCTGCAGCTGAATACGAGCAATAGAAGCAATGTGTTTTTCACCCAAAGGATGGAAGACCACCACTTCGTCAATACGGTTAATGAACTCAGGGCGGAAGCTTTGGCTAACCACACCCAGCACCAGATCCTTCATATGCCCATAATCCAGCGCGCCAAACCGTTCCTGAATCAGATCAGAACCCAGGTTCGACGTCATAATGACGACCGTATTACGGAAATCGACCGTTCTTCCCTGCCCATCCGTCAGGCGACCATCGTCCAGCACCTGCAGAAGAATGTTGAACACATCCGGGTGTGCTTTTTCCACTTCATCCAGCAGGATGACGGAATAAGGGCGACGGCGTACTGCTTCGGTGAGATAACCACCTTCTTCATAGCCGACATATCCCGGAGGCGCCCCGACAAGACGCGACACCGAGTGTTTTTCCATAAACTCGGACATGTCGATTCGTACCATCGCATCGTCGCTATCGAACATGAAGTTGGCCAGCGCTTTACACAGCTCCGTTTTACCCACACCGGTCGGCCCGAGGAACAGGAACGAACCAATCGGACGGTTAGGATCGGATAAACCAGCACGGCTACGACGGATCGCATTCGATACCGCTTCGACCGCTTCGTTCTGGCCAATCACTCGATGGTGCAGGTCTTGCTCCATCCGCAGCAGTTTTTCACGCTCACCTTCCAGCATTCTGGCTACAGGGATCCCGGTCCAGCGAGCCAGTACCTCGGCAATTTCTGCATCCGTCACTTTATTACGTAACAGACGCATAGTTTTGCCTTCAGACTGGGTTGCCGCTGCCAGCTGTTTTTCCAGTTCCGGAATTTTGCCGTACTGCAGCTCAGACATTTGCGCCAGGTCGCCGACGCGACGCGCCTGCTCTATAGCAAGCTTCGCCTGCTCAAGTTCAGCTTTAATTGTCTGGGTGCCCGAGAGGGAGGCTTTTTCCGCTTTCCACTCTTCTTCTAAACCGGAATATTGACGCTCTTTGTCGTCCAGCTCTTCATTGAGCATATCCAGGCGTTTCTTACTGGCTTCATCTGACTCTTTCTTCAGCGCCTGCTGTTCAAGCTTGAGCTGAATAATGCGGCGATCGAGCCTGTCCAGCTCTTCCGGCTTCGAGTCTATCTGCATACGAATACTTGAGGCTGCCTCATCGATCAGGTCGATGGCCTTATCCGGCAATTGTCTGTCGGCAATATAACGATGCGACAACGTCGCCGCCGCCACGATAGCCGGGTCGGTTATCTGCACATGGTGATGCAGCTCATAACGCTCTTTCAGACCACGCAGAATAGCGATGGTATCTTCAACTGACGGCTCTGCGACAAACACTTTCTGGAAGCGACGTTCCAGCGCAGCGTCTTTTTCAATGTACTGACGATACTCATCAAGCGTCGTGGCACCTACGCAGTGCAGTTCACCTCGCGCCAGAGCCGGTTTCAGCATGTTCCCGGCATCCATGGCGCCGTCGGCCTTTCCGGCTCCAACCATGGTGTGCAGTTCATCAATAAACAGGATGACGTTGCCTTCCTGTTTAGACAGATCGTTGAGCACACCTTTTAAGCGCTCCTCGAACTCACCTCGGTATTTTGCACCCGCCACCAGCGCACCCATATCGAGCGCGAGTACCCGACGGCCTTTTAAGCCTTCCGGAACTTCGCCATTAACGATACGCTGCGCCAGGCCTTCAACAATGGCGGTTTTACCCACACCCGGCTCACCAATGAGAACAGGGTTATTTTTGGTACGCCGCTGCAGAACCTGGATGGTGCGGCGAATCTCTTCGTCACGGCCAATCACCGGATCCAGCTTGCCTTGTTCAGCACGCTCGGTCAGGTCGACGGTAAATTTCTTTAACGCCTGACGCTGGTCTTCGGCTCCCTGATCGTTCACGCTTTCACCTCCGCGCATCTGAGCAATCGCCTGAGTCACATTGGCCGTGGTTGCACCGGCAGTTTTCAGCAGGTCGGTCAACGTGCCACGTGATTCAAGCACCGCCAGAACAAACAGTTCTGACGAAATAAAGTTGTCCCCACGCTTTTGCGCCAGCTTGTCGCAAAGATTCAGGACACGCACCAGATCCTGAGACGGTTGAACATCACCACCGGTACCTTCTACCTGAGGTAAACGGCTCAACGCTTGATCGATAGCCGTGCGTAACTGGCCCGCATTTATACCGGCAGACGTAAGTAAAGGACGTACCGAACCCCCTTCCTGATTCAGCAAGGCGCTCATTAAATGAAGAGGTTCGATAAATTGGTTGTCGCGCCCCAGTGCGAGAGACTGGGCGTCAGCAAGTGCAAGCTGGAATTTATTGGTAAGACGATCCAGACGCATAACTCCTCCCATAACAGGTCAAAATTGCTACTGGAGATTAAATGAGGTCATCCCTCAATTATTCAAGGTGAATGACCTGAATTATGCGAAAAGAAAACGGCGCGTGCCGGATCGTCTTGATTCTTTAGGTTATATCAGCCAAATGAAACTTGCCATACGACCTGTCGTCTTATCGCGACGATAAGAGAAGAAATCACCCGTTTCGGTGAATGTACAGCGATCGCCGCCGTAGATTTGAGTCACACCCATGTTCAGCAGGCGTTGACGGGCAAGGAGATAGATATCGGCCATAAACTTATCCCCAGCCGGGTGGAACGCGCGCTCAGCCTGCGGATCTTTTTCTATAAATGCCGCGCGCACTTCCGGGCCTACTTCAAAAGCCTGCGGACCAATCGCCGGGCCAAGCCAGGCGATAATGTTATCTGCGCTGTCCGCAAAGCAGGCGACAGTTTCTTCCAGAACGCCTGCGCACAAGCCGCGCCAACCCGCATGGGCGGCGGCAACCTCGGTCCCGGCTTTGTTACAGAACAGCACCGGCAGACAGTCGGCGGTCATGACGGCACACACTGTGCCCGGAGTATTGCTATAAGACGCATCTGCACGCTTAGAGGCGTAAGGTTCACCAACGAGTTTCAGCACATCAGAACCATGTACCTGCTCAAGCCAGATCGGTTTTGACGGCAGTTGACCTGCCGCGAACATGCGCTGGCGATTCACCTCAACATGGTCGAGGTTATCGCCACAGTGAGCGCCCAGGTTTAATGATTCCCAGGCTCCCTTACTGACACCACCGATACGGGTGGAACTGCAGGCGGCCACGCCTTTCGGCATCGGCCACTCCGGGACAATCAGTGTGGTCATAGCCAATCCACGTTGTCTTTGTGCTCTTCAAAGTCAGCACGCAGCGCGTCGATCAGGTCCACCATGTCCTGAGGGATTGGCGCATGCCACTCCATCTCAATGCCGGTGATCGGATGATAAAGACGCAGCATAGTCGCATGCAGAGCCTGTCGGTCGAATTTACGCAGCATCGCAATAAATTCTTCGGATGCACCTTTTGGTGGACGCGGACGGCCGCCATACACCTGATCGCCAACCAGCGGATGGGTGATGTGGGACATATGCACACGGATCTGGTGCGTACGACCGGTTTCCAGACGCAGACGCAAACGCGTATGAATGCGGAAATGTTCCATGATGCGATAGTGCGTTACCGCCGGTTTGCCCATTGGATGGACAGACATATGAGTACGTTTCGTCGGATGACGACTAATTGGCTGCTCAACCGTACCGCCGGAGGTCATATGACCAATCGCAACCGCTTCGTACTCACGGGTGATTTCGCGCAGCTGCAAAGCTTCCACCAGATGCGTTTGCGCCGGAATGGTCTTCGCAACGACCATCAGGCCAGTGGTGTCTTTATCCAGACGGTGAACGATCCCCGCGCGCGGTACGTCAGCGATAGGCGGATAGTAGTGCAGCAGTGCATTCAGCACCGTGCCGTCCGGGTTGCCAGCACCAGGGTGCACGACAAAATCTCGCGGCTTGTTGATCACCAGAATGTCGTCATCTTCATAAACGATATTCAGCGGGATATCCTGGGCTTCGAAACGGACTTCTTCTGCGATATCAGCATTGATGGCAACAACTTCCCCACCCAACACTTTTTCTTTTGGCGTATCCCAAATCTTGCCGTTGACCAGCACGCGCTGGTCCAGAATCCATTCTTTTATGCGTGAACGCGAATAATCAGGGAACATTTCGGCCAAAGCCTGATCTAAGCGTTGTCCGAGCTGTTTTTCGGAGACTGTTGCGGTGAGTTCTACTCGTTGTGCCATAGACTGCTTCTTCGTTTAACGTTGGGTTTTACGGCTTTGCCGTATAATATAGTGTGCTATTGTAGCTGGTCTTAATCGGGAGCAGGAAAGAGATTCTCCCGGACAAACATTTGAGGAAAGTCAAAACGTCATGACGCGCATGAAATATCTGGTGGCAGCGGCCACGTTGAGCCTGGCTTTGGTGGGCTGCTCCGGTTCGAATGAACAGGTCCCTGACAATCCGCCGAATGAAATCTATGCGACTGCTCAGCAAAAGCTGCAGGACGGTAACTGGAAACAGGCGATAACGCAACTGGAAGCGCTGGATAATCGTTATCCATTTGGTCCTTACTCCCAGCAGGTACAGTTAGATCTGATCTACGCCTACTATAAAAATGCCGATCTGCCGCTGGCACAGGCAACGATTGATCGATTCATGCGTCTGAATCCGACCCATCCGAATATTGATTACGTCATGTATATGCGCGGCCTGACTAACATGGCGCTGGATGACAGTGCGTTGCAAGGTTTCTTTGGTGTGGATCGTTCAGACCGTGACCCTCAACACGCCCGCGACGCGTTCAACGACTTCTCCAAACTGGTGCGTGGCTATCCTAACAGCCAGTACGTTACGGATGCTGGCAAGCGGCTGGTGTTCCTGAAAGATCGTTTGGCTAAGTACGAATACTCTGTGGCGGATTATTATACCCGCCGTGGGGCATGGGTTGCCGTTGTGAACCGCGTTGAAGGCATGCTGCGTGATTACCCGGATACGCAAGCTACGCGTGATGGTCTGACGCTGATGGAAAACGCCTACCGCCAGATGCAGATGACTGCACAGGCAGAAAAAGTTGCGAAGATTATTGCCGCCAACAGCAGCAATTCCTGATCCTTCATCAACATGCAAAACGGCAGCCCACAGGCTGCCGTTTTTTTATTCATTTATCCGTCGGGCTGAACCGGTTTAGCTCACACGAATCCTATCAACTATGAACGCAGTTTGCCCCCTCATCAAGGTAAAAGTTACTTCTTCCTGTCCTGTCTCACAAAAAGAATCCGCTGACAAAAAGTGACATAAAAATGTGATTCAGATCACACATTTTGACATTAAGAACGGTATGCTGGGATCACCAAGACGGGAAAGACAAGAGGTAAAATTTATGACAATGAACATTACCAGTAAACAAATGGAAATTACTCCGGCAATACGCCAGCACGTCGCAGACCGTCTCGCCAAACTGGATAAATGGCAAACTCACCTAATTAAACCACATATCATTCTTTCTAAGGAGCCGCAGGGTTTCATCGCTGACGCAACTATCAATACTCCAAACGGCCATCTGGTCGCCAGCGCAAAACATGAAGATATGTACACCGCCATCAACGATTTGATTAACAAGCTGGAACGGCAGCTCAATAAAGTGCAACACAAAGGTGAAGCCCGTCGTGCAGCAACATCCGTGAAAGACGCAAGCTTCATAGAAGAAGTTGAAGAAGAGTAATCCTTTACATTGAGTCTATCGCCAACGCGCCTTCGGGCGCGTTTTTTATTGACAGGGTGAAAACAGTACGGGTACTTTAAGTCAGTCGACTGAAGAGATCATTTATGACCATCAAACCGTTTTTCTTCGCATTCTTTTTTACCTTCCCCTGATTGGGAGGCGTTTCGTCGTGTGATAAAGAATGCGAAGACGAACAACAAGGCCTCCCACACCGGGGGGCCTTTTTTATTGATAATGATAAAAGACAAAGGCAACGCTATGACACCGGAAAACCCTTTACTGGATCTGCGAGTTAAGATCAGCACGCTGGATGAAAAATTGCTTTCAATGCTGGCAGAACGCCGCGCACTTGCCGTCGAGGTTGGTAAGGCGAAACTGGCTTCGCATCGTCCGGTACGCGATATCGATCGCGAGCGTGATCTGCTGGAGCGCTTAATTACGCTCGGTAAAACACATCACCTGGACGCGCATTACATCACCCGTCTGTTCCAGCTGATTATTGAAGATTCGGTCCTGACGCAACAGGCGTTGCTGCAACAGCATCTGAATAAAACCAATCCGCACTCTGCGCGCGTTGCCTTTTTGGGACCAAAAGGATCGTATTCCCACCTTGCGGCTCGTCAGTATGCTGCTCGCCACTTTGAAGAGTTTATCGAGAGTGGCTGCGCGAAATTTGCCGATATTTTCAATCAGGTTGAAACCGGGCAAGCGGATTACGCCATCGTCCCGATCGAGAACACCAGTTCCGGTGCGATTAACGACGTTTATGATTTACTCCAGCACACCACCCTGTCGCTGGTTGGCGAGCTAACCATCCCTATCGACCACTGCGTGCTGGTGAGCGGCTCTACCGACCTGAGCAAAATCGAGACGGTGTACAGCCATCCTCAGCCGTTCCAGCAGTGCAGCCAGTTCCTTAACCGCTATCCAGGCTGGAAAATTGAGTATACCGAGAGCACTTCCGCCGCCATGGAAAAAGTGGCTCAGGCTAATACCCCTACCGTTGCTGCACTGGGCAATGAAGCGGGCGGTGCGTTATACGGGTTGCAGGTTCTCGAGCGTAATCTGGCGAACCAGACACAGAACATCACCCGTTTCGTCGTACTGGCGCGTAAAGCCATCGACGTTTCCGATCAGGTTCCGGCTAAAACGACTCTGCTGATGGCGACCGGGCAGCAGGCAGGTGCGCTGGTTGAGGCGCTGCTGGTGCTGCGTAACCACAATCTGATTATGACCAAACTGGAATCACGCCCTATTCACGGCAACCCGTGGGAAGAGATGTTTTATCTCGATATCCAGGCCAATCTGGAATCTGCATCCATGCAGAAGGCCCTGCGAGAGCTGGGTAAAATCACCCGGTCGATGAAGGTGCTGGGCTGCTATCCGAGCGAGAATGTCGTCCCGGTCGATCCGGCTTAACGCTGTATAAAGAGGCTTTTTTTCACCCCTGCCACGGCAACCGGCAGGGTGAAAATGGCCCCGGATAGCGGATGGGCCGCAATCTCCTGCGGCTCCATGTTTTCACGGGTGGTGGTGATAAAAAGCGTTTGCATATCGTCCCCCCCGAAGCAGACCATCGTTGGGCAGCGCACCGGCAGGCGGTACTCTTCCAGCTGCTCACCTTGCGGCGAAAAGCGAGCGATGCGCCAGCCATCGAATAATGCGCTCCAGTAACAGCCTTCCACATCCATCGCAGCACCGTCAGGGATCCCCTCTCCCGGCTGAAAGCGATGAAATAGCTCCCGCTTGCCCGGCTCGCCCTGCTCGTCCAACGGCGTGCGATAGATCACCGCGTTTGGCGTATCAGAGGTATACATCCAGCGCTTATCCTCGCTGAATGCCAGTCCATTATGACCGTGGATATCACACTGGATAACTTCCGGCGTCAGGTCATTATCGATCCGCATCAGCAGCGCACCATTATAGTCGCCAGGCCCCCAGAAAGTGCCCGCGTAGAAGCGGCCAAAATGATCCGTACCGCCGTCATTAAAGCGTGCCAGCTGCGGATTAGAGGGGTTATCGCAGACTTTACGTTGGAGCAGCCCCTGCTTGTCGGTCAGCCAGATAGCATTGCGCATAGCGACAATAAAACCACCGTGACGCTGAGCGAAGCACCCCACTTCTTCGTGGAAGGATAAAACGGTATGGTCCGTCGTCGGCAGGTGATATCGATGGATCTCGCCCTCCAGTATATCCGCCCAGTACAGGGCGTTTTCCGCTTCGCTCCAGGTCGGGCATTCCGGTAAATGCCCCGTATAATCAAACAGAACGCGTGGTTCAGCCATGACAAATCCCCAAAATGAAAAAAGCCAGCAGTGCTGGCTTTTAGTATATACATCATTAGATTACTGGCGACTGTCGTTGGCCTGTCGCAGTAAAATTCGACTCTCGTTCTGGAAGCGCTGGGCATAGTCGCCAAACCAGTGCTCGACCTTGCGGAAGCTGTTGATAAAGGCTTGTTTATCCCCCTGCTCAAGCAAAGTAATCGCCTCACCAAAACGCTGATAGTAACGTTTGATCAGCGCCAGATTGCTGCCCGAAGACATGATAATGTCAGCATACAACTGCGGATCCTGAGCAAAGAGTCGCCCAACCATCGCCAGTTCAAGGCGGTAAATCGGTGAAGACAACGAGAGCAGTTGCTCCAGCTGGACATTTTCTTCTGCCAGATGCAGGCCATACGCGAAGGTCGCGAAGTGACGCAGCGCCTGGATAAAGGCCATGTTCTGGTCATGCTCAACTGCGCTGATCCGGTGTAAACGCGCGCCCCACACCTGCATTTGTTCCAGGAACCATTGATAGGCTTCCGGCTGGCGACCATCGCAATACACAACAACCTGTTTTGCCAGGCTGCCGCTGTCCGGGCCAAACATCGGGTGTAACCCCAGAACCGGACCGTTATGTGCGGCCAGCATTGCCTGCAGCGGACCATTTTTAACCGAAGCCAGGTCGACCAAAATACAGTCTTCCGGCAGCGGGGGCAGTTTGGCAATAATCTCTTCAGTGACGTGGATTGGGACACTGACAATCACCATCCCTGCGTCTGCTACCGTCGCTTCTGCCTGCGCCCAGTCCTCTTTTTCAAGGATCCTTACCTGGTAGCCAGAAAGCGTCAGCATCTTCTCAAACAGACGCCCCATCTGCCCGCCACCGCCAACAATGACGACCGGGCGCAGCGTTGGACAAAGGGTTTTAAAGCCTTTGTCGTTTTCGCTGGAGTAAGATTCTCGCATCACGCGGCGCAGCACATCTTCAATCAGATCCGGCGAGACGCCAAGCGCCTGAGCTTCTTTGCGGCGGGATGCCAGCATAGACGCTTCGCGCTCCGGCACGTAAATCGGCAGGCCGTATTTACTTTTGACCTCACCCACTTCGGCGACCAGCGCCATCCGGCGCGCCAGAAGATCCAGCAGCGCCTTGTCAACCTCATCAATTTGATCGCGCAATGCGGTCAATTCAGCAACCATAACAAACCTCTTAAGCCAGACGCGTCGCCAGCTGGCCGTTCAAATCTTTGTGGATCTCACGCAGCAGCGCATCGGTGGCTTCCCAACTGATGCAGGCATCGGTCACGGATACACCGTGCTTCATGGCGCTGCGCGGCTGTTCAGATGACTGATTGCCTTCATGGATGTTGCTTTCAATCATCAGACCAATAATCGAACGGTTGCCATCTTTGATCTGTGCCACGACGGATTCTGCCACCGCAGGCTGACGACGGTAATCTTTATTCGAATTACCATGACTGCAATCTACCATCAGCGCCGGGCGCAGTCCCGCCTGTTCCATCTCTTTTTCGCACTGTGCAACGTCTGCCGGGCTGTAGTTTGGCGCTTTGCCGCCGCGCAGGATGACGTGACCATCCGGGTTACCCTGTGTCTGCAGCAGACAAACCTGACCGGCCTGGTTGATGCCAACGAAACGGTGCGGCATCGCCGCAGCACGCATGGCGTTGATCGCTGTCGCCAGGCTGCCGTCGGTACCATTTTTGAAACCAACCGGCATGGAGAGGCCAGAAGCCATCTCACGGTGGGTTTGCGACTCGGTGGTACGCGCACCGATGGCCGACCAGCTGAACAGATCGCCCAGGTATTGCGGGCTGTTGGGATCCAGCGCTTCTGTTGCCAGCGGCAGACCCATGTTCACCAGCTCCACCAGAAGATGACGCGCAATCTTCAGGCCAGCTTCGACATCAAACGAACCATCCATGTGCGGATCGTTAATCAACCCTTTCCAGCCCACGGTGGTACGTGGTTTTTCAAAATAGACGCGCATGACGAGATAGAGGCTATCGCTGACCTCCTCGGCAAGGGCTTTAAAACGTTGAGCATATTCGATAGCAGTTTCTGGATCGTGGATAGAGCACGGACCGCATACCACCAGCAAACGCGGATCGCGTCCGGCAATGATATTGGAAATGGTCTGACGGGAGTGCGCGATTTGCGCCTCTTGCTCAACGCTCAGCGGGAATTCCGCTTTCAGTTGGTCCGGGGTGATCAGAACGTGTTCGTCGGTAATATGTACGTTATTCAGCGCGTCTTTTTGCATGATGGCGATCCTGGAAGCTCGTTTGCGATAGTTGTTTTCCTCAGTGAGGAGACGCAACGATACCACAGTTAGTAAAGATTTCAATCCAAAATACGTAAACAATACTTTACATCATGCAATTTATGGCAAAAAACATTCGATTAATGTGTAACGTAAAAATTACAGCACGCATTATCCTCGCCAGGCTATGCTGAATGAAAAAAGGGAGAATACTTTATGCGCTTTATTGTTACCTCACTGCTGTGCCTGCTTTTAACCGCCTGTCAGATTGACCCTTACACGCATCAACCCACCTGGACAGGAACCGACTGGTTCGATGCCGGCAAAGAAGATGCCATGAACGGTGTCGCCGTTAAATCCAATCAATCACTGGCGGCTAACTTTAACGACCCAAAAGTGGATCGTTCTGAGTATCTCAGCGGGTACAAAGAGGGGCAGGAGAAAATATGTCAGGAGAACTTTGTTTATGCCTGGGGATTAGCGGGCCGGATCTTCCCGGCCAGCTGCGATACGGCGGATAACAATTCCAAACTGCGTGAAGCCTGGCAGCACGGCATGAAAGAGGGAACCCAGGCCAGCCGCTTAAATTAATATCGCGTCGTGATGTGCCAACAACGTCCGCCAGGCGACAGTTGTTGGCATTTTCTGGATGACTATTTTGTTGACTCAGCCACCGACAGTTTCGTCGCAGACCGCCAGCGCAGCCAGTCAGCCATCATGAACAGCACCAGACTGCAACCCATCACTGGCATTGCCAGCCCCAGCAGCACGCTGACGACTAACGATAGTACGCGTCCCCCTACCGGCAGCGTCAACCAGGTCTGGAACAGCGTCGAGGCGGGATCGGTTGCCGTCTGTTTCGGCCTGCGCATCCACCACATCCGATAGCCCCAAACAATCATCACACACAGTCCGATGCCAAACGCGATCAGCATCAGCTGATTCGGCAGGCCAAACAGCACGCCCATGTGGAGATCCACGCCCCAGCGGGTCAGTTTGGCCATCAGTGGATAATCAGCAAAGCGGGTATGGTCGAGGACAGTCAGAGAGCCGGGGTCAACCGCAACGGCGTCAACCTGGGTCGGCCAGCTGCGATCAATCTCGCTGACGGTCCACGCCTGCGTGCCACTCTTCGCCGGGCGGATCTCCAGCTTCGTGGCATCGATGCCCGCCGCATTGGCGGCGTGAAGCACCCCGTCAAACAGCGTCAGGTCGGGTTTCATCTCCGGCATCGGCATGGTCATATGATGGCCATGATGCTCGGCATGCGGGTCGGTCACCCCTGCCGGACCATGAAGCTGCGTGTTAACCTGCGGTGTCAGCCAGCCCATTTCTGCCCGCAGCTTATCCACATTGCCGCCCGCCCACTGGGACCAGGTCAGGCCGGTTGCAGAGAACAGCAGCATACCGGTCAGCAGGATCCAGCCGAGCGACACGTGCACACGGCGACGGTTCTGAAAGCCGTTATTGATGCGCCGTTTCGGCCGGGTAGAAAACCACAGCGCGATCCCCCCCAGCGCGGCAATCCACATCCAGGAAGCGGCCAGCTCGCTGTAAAGCCGACCCACATCACCCAGCAGCAAAGACTGATGCAGATAGTCGATAGTTTGCCGTAACGGCAGAATACCGCTGGTGCCATAGACCGTCATATCGCCACGCACTTCCAGGCTAACCGGATCGATAAATATCGCCCGGTTTTCCGATGCCTTCAGCGCCGGGTCAACGTACATCACGCGGGTGGTATCACCTGTCGTCAGCCCTGGACGCACCGCCTGCAAGCGTAGCTCGCCACCGGTGACCTGCTCCGCAACGGCGATTTGCTCGGCCAGCGGACGTGCCTGGCCCTGCACATCGCTGAACAGCGCATGATGATAGAGGCTGTTCTCGAGCTGCGGCGTCGCGACGTACAGCGTCCCGGACAACGCAGCAATAAAAATAAATGGCCCGACAAACAGACCAACATAGAAGTGAAGACGACGCAGCAGGTTGCCCCATGCTGCGCGCGAGGTGCAGGTAGTCATGCTTTCCCTTTTATGGAAAAAAGTTATCGATACGCGATGGCGTACATTTTTTTAAAGGAATGAAGCAGACGCCTGCGGCGGCGCGCGGGTATCAGGACAAAGCCAGGGGAAGAAGTGCCAGTGGTGAACGACGGGTCGCGGCGGGATCAGCCGCTGTCTGAGCACCCGCGCACTGAGCAGCATGACCAGCACCAGGAATACGCCCGGAACGTGCGTTAACAGCACGCAGTAACCACAGGCTTCGGCGTGGTCGACCGGTAGGCTCTCTGAGGGCATATGATGTTCCGACATCATACTCATATCATGATGCATCCCGGGCATCGCGCTCATGGGATCTTTTTGCAGTGCAACAGAGATCAGCGGCGCAACGACGATCAGCAGGATCGCGAACAGCGCGATATTTACCGCGATGCGTTGCCATGGTGCCTGCTGCTGATTAGTCGTCACATCCCCTCCGTTGAAGCAGGGGTATTGTAAACGATTTATGACGAATTGGTTAATGTGCTTAGCACACAGGGACAAAAAAAGGGCCAGCCTTGCGGCCAGCCCTTTTTATCAGGATGTTGCTTAAGCGGGTCTTAGCCAAGACGCTCTTTGATACGAGCAGACTTACCAGTACGCTCACGCAGGTAGTACAGTTTAGCTTTACGTACAGCACCACGACGTTTAACAGCAATGCTGTCAACTACAGGTGAGTGAGTCTGGAAGACACGCTCAACACCTTCGCCGTTGGAAATTTTACGAACAGTGAATGCAGAGTGCAGACCGCGGTTACGAATAGCGATAACCACGCCCTCGAATGCCTGCAGACGTTTTTTGGAACCTTCAACAACCCATACTTTCACTTCCACGGAATCACCCGGACGGAATGAAGGTACGTCCTGCTTCATCTGCTCTTGTTCAATTTGCTTAATAATGTTGCTCATAATTTAATCTCTTATCCTGGGTAAACTGATATTCGGGGGCCTCAGGCCATCCCATCATGTTTCTGTTGCTGCGCGTGTTCCTTTTTGAACTCGGCCAGCAACTTTGCTTGCTCTTCAGTCAGAGCCAGGTTTTCCAGAAGTTCAGGTCTTCTAAGCCAGGTACGGCCCAGCGACTGCTTCAGACGCCAGCGACGAATCTCGGCATGGTTTCCCGACAGCAAAACCGGCGGTACCTCCATCCCTTCTAACACTTCAGGACGGGTATAGTGTGGGCAGTCCAGCAATCCGTCGGCAAAAGAATCTTCTGTTGCCGAGGCTTCGTGACCCAGAACTCCCGGAATGAACCGGGAAACGGAGTCAATCAGCGTCATCGCCGGTAACTCACCACCGCTGAGAACGTAATCGCCGATAGACCATTCTTCGTCAATCTCGGTCTGAATTACGCGCTCATCTATTCCTTCGTAGCGACCGCACACCAGAATCAGCTTTTGATTCGTTGCCAGTTCGCTGACGCCCGCTTGATCAAGCTTGCGTCCCTGAGGTGACAGATAAATCACCTTTGCGCCTTCACCTGCCGCGGCTTTTGCTGCTGCGATGGCATCCCGTAAGGGTTGTACCATCATGAGCATCCCCGGTCCGCCGCCGTAAGGACGTTCGTCCACGGTACGGTGCCGGTCATGCGTGAAGTCACGTGGACTCCAGCTTTCGATGCTCAGCAGGCCATTTTTTACTGCCCGGCCAGTTACCCCGTAATCAGTAATCGCGCGGAACATTTCAGGAAACAGGCTAATTATGCCAATCCACATAGCGCCGTCTTTTACCGTTTTCAGGAGAATTTAAAAACCAGGATCCCAATCTACTTCAATCGTTTGAGTAGCGAGATCGACTTTCTTGATAACCTGTCCATCGAGGAACGGAACCAACCGCTCCTTGATACCAAACGCATCTTTCAGGTTTGCCTTAATGACGAGAACGTCATTGGATCCGGTTTCCATCATATCGATGACTTTACCCAGACCGTAGCCTTCTGTGGTGACTACCTGGCAACCAATAAGGTCTTTCCAGTAGTAGCCATCATCGAGCTGAGGCAACTGCGACGAATCCACGACAATTTCGCAATTAGTCAGTGCATTCGCGGCATCGCGATCGTCAACGCCTTTCAGCTTGATAACGATGTCCTGATTGTGGTGACGCCAGCTTTCCAGCTCGACCTCTTGCCACTGACCCGCCTTCTGGATAAACCAGGGCTGATAGTCAAAGATGCTATCGGCGTCTTCGGTGGAGGAAAACACTCTGAGCCAGCCACGGATACCGTAGCAAGAACCCATTTTGCCCAATACGATCGGTTCAACAGGTGCTTTTTTGCTCATCATGACCACCGTGACAGATTAAGCTGCTTTGTTTGCAGCTTTGATCAGCGCAGCAACGCGATCGGAAACAGTCGCGCCCAGGCCAACCCAGTGAGCGACACGATCCAGATCCAGACGAGTTTCTTCTTCTGCACCGCTAGCCAGCGGGTTGAAGAAACCAACGCGCTCGATGAAGCGACCGTTGCGTGCATTACGGCTGTCGGTGACAACAACCTGGTAGAACGGACGCTTTTTCGCGCCGTGACGTGCTAAACGAATAGTTACCATAACATCCTCTTGTGTGAATAAAACACCGGGCCCCATCGAGGGACGGAGCCCGGTGTTATATTAAAAGCCCGAAAATTTTACTGATTTCTGGAGAAAATGCAATCAGCATCTCTCAAACAAAGGATATAAGGCGTATATCGGTGCAGCCAGTTTAGTCACGGCGTGCGCGCAAAAAGCGGAGCGTACTCGTAGTACGTGAGCATTTACTCGCTCCGCTCGCCCTTCGGGCCGCCCTAAAGGGCGTTCAAAACACTATAGTGTTTTGTCGAGCACACCCCGAGGCTAAAATGGCAAACAAGATAGCCTTATGCCCTTGTTTTTAACGCCCAGGGAATCCTGGGGGCATCATACCTTTCATGCCGCGCATCATCTTCGCCATGCCGCCCTTCTTCATCTTCTTCATCATGCGCTGCATGTCGTCGAACTGCTTCAGAAGGCGGTTTACGTCCTGTACCTGCATCCCACAACCCGCCGCGATACGGCGTTTACGGGAGCCTTTGATAATTTCTGGCTTCGCACGCTCTTTCAGCGTCATGGAGTTGATAATCGCCTCCATACGCACCAGAACTTTGTCGTCCATCTGCGCTTTTACGTTATCCGGGATCTGGCCCATGCCCGGCAGTTTGCCCATCAGGCTCGCCATGCCGCCCATGTTTTTCATCTGACGCAGCTGTTCCAGGAAGTCGGTCAGATCGAACCCGTCGCCTTTTTTCAGCTTGCTCGCCAGCTTCTCGGCCTGCGCGCGGTCAACTTTGCTCTCGATATCTTCGATCAGCGACAGCACGTCGCCCATACCGAGGATACGAGATGCGATACGGTCCGGGTGGAACGGCTCCAGCGCTTCGGTCTTCTCGCCGACGCCGAGGAACTTAATCGGTTTGCCGGTGATATGACGAATAGAGAGCGCTGCACCGCCGCGGGCGTCGCCGTCCACTTTAGTCAGTACCACACCAGTCAGCGGCAGCGCTTCGTTAAAGGCTTTTGCCGTATTTGCCGCATCCTGGCCGGTCATCGCATCGACAACAAACAGGGTTTCTACCGGATTGATCGCGGCATGGACCTGTTTGATTTCGTCCATCATCGCTTCGTCAACGTGCAGACGACCGGCGGTATCCACCAGCAGCACATCGAAGAATTTCAGCTTCGCTTCTTTCAGCGCCGCATTAACGATGTCGATAGGTTTCTGCGCCACGTCGGACGGGAAGAACTCGACCTCAACCTGTTCAGCCAGCGTTTGCAGCTGTTTGATCGCCGCCGGGCGATAAACGTCGGCAGAAACGACCAGCACTTTTTTCTTGTGCTTCTCGCGCAGGAACTTACCCAGCTTCGCGACGCTGGTGGTTTTACCCGCGCCCTGCAGACCGGCCATCAGCACCACGGCGGGAGGTTGCGCGGCAAGGTTCAGGCTCTGGTTTTCTTCGCCCATCGCCGAAACCAGTTCGCTTCGCACGATTTTGACGAACTCCTGACCCGGGGTCAGGCTCTTATTAACTTCGTGACCAACCGCTTTCTCTTTTACGCGGCTGATAAAATCACGCACTACCGGCAACGCGACGTCTGCTTCAAGCAGCGCCATGCGCACTTCGCGCAGCGTCTCTTTAATGTTGTCTTCGGTAAGGCGTCCACGGCCGCTGATGTTGCGCAGCGAGCGCGACAAACGATCGGTTAAATTATCAAACATTGTCTCTCGCCTGAGGTAGAAACGTTAGGTCGCAGTAGCGACACGTACACAGAATTTTGCCGCAGTATAACATGAAGGCGCCTTTGTTGTTATGCAACGGTTGGAGCAGGCCTCCCGTAACGTTATACTGCCTTTCTTTCTCATTAAGACAACTGTCGACACTCTATGCCTGTTTTCGCACTGATCGCCCTTGTGGCGTACTCTGTCAGCCTCGCGCTGATCATCCCTGGCCTGCTGCAAAAAAACAGCGGCTGGCGGCGAATGGCTATTTTGTCGGCAGTAATCGCGTTGATAAGCCATGCCTTTGCGCTCGAAGCGCGCATTTTGCCGGGCGACGGCAGCGGGCAAAATCTGAGCCTGCTTAACGTCGGCTCCCTGGTCAGCCTGATGATCTGTACGGTGATGACGATCGTGGCCTCAAGAAACCGCGGCTGGCTGCTGCTGCCGATTGTTTATGCCTTTGCGCTGATTAACCTGGCTTTCGCCACCTTCATGCCGAACGAGTTCATCACCCATCTTGAGACCACGCCGGGCATGATGGTGCATATTGGCCTGTCACTTTTCTCATACGCTACCTTGATTATTGCCGCGCTGTACGCGCTGCAGCTGGCGTGGATTGACTACCAGTTGAAGAACAAAAAGCTGGCCTTCAGTACCGAAATGCCGCCGCTGATGAGCATCGAACGCAAGATGTTTCATATCACGCAAATCGGGGTGGTACTGCTGACCCTGACGCTGTGCACCGGCTTGTTTTATATGAAAAATCTTTTCAGCCTCGAGAACATCGACAAAGCCGTGCTCTCTATCATTGCGTGGTTTGTCTATATTGTCCTGTTGTGGGGCCACTATCATGAAGGCTGGCGCGGTCGTCGCGTCGTCTGGTTCAACGTTGCAGGTGCGGGCATTCTGACCCTGGCCTACTTTGGCAGCCGCGTCATCCAGCAAATCGCCAGCTAAGAAACAAAGGAGTTCCCCCTGGAACACATCTCCACTACCACGTTGATCGTTACCCTGATCGTCATGGTGGTTATCTCCGCCTATTTCTCCGGCTCAGAAACCGGCATGATGACGCTGAACCGCTACCGGTTACGCCATCGCGCCAAACAGGGTAATCGCGCCGCCCGCCGTGTCGAAAAACTGCTGCGTAAACCGGATCGCCTGATAAGCCTGGTGCTCATTGGCAATAACCTGGTCAATATTCTCGCCTCCGCGCTGGGCACCATTGTCGGCATGCGCCTGTACGGCAACGCCGGGGTCGCCATAGCCACCGGGGTGCTGACGTTTGTGGTGCTGGTCTTCGCCGAAGTGTTACCAAAAACCATCGCCGCGCTCTATCCCGAAAAGGTCGCCTATCCCAGCAGCGTGTTGCTGGCACCGTTACTGATTCTGATGATGCCGCTGGTGTGGCTACTGAACAGCGTAACGCGGTTGCTGATGCGCATCGTGGGGATCAAAGCCGATGTGGTGATCAGCAGCGCGCTGAGCAAAGACGAATTACGCACCATCGTTCATGAGTCGCGCTCGCAAATCTCGCGCCGCAACCAGGAGATGCTGCTGTCGGTGCTGGATCTCGAAAAGGTGAGCGTCGACGACATCATGGTGCCGCGCAACGAAATCGTCGGCATTGATATCAACGACGACTGGAAAGCCATCGTCCGTCAGCTGACTCACTCCCCGCACGGCCGGATCGTGCTGTACCGGGATTCACTGGACGATACCATCAGCATGCTGCGCGTGCGCGAAGCGTACCGCCTGATGACCGAGAAAAAAGAGTTCACCAAAGAGGTCATGCTGCGCGCAGCGGACGAGATTTATTACATCCCGGAAGGCACGCCGCTCAGCACTCAGTTGGTTAAATTCCAGCGCAATAAAAAGAAAGTCGGCCTGGTGGTCGACGAATACGGTGATATTCAGGGGCTGGTGACGGTAGAGGATATTCTGGAGGAGATAGTGGGCGACTTTACGACCTCGATGTCCCCTTCACTTGCTGAAGAAGTCACGCCGCAAAACGACGGCTCAGTACTTATCGACGGCAGCGCAAACGTACGTGAACTGAATAAAGCCTTTAACTGGCAGATGCCGGAAGACGAAGCCCGCACCATTAACGGCATGATTCTGGAAGCGCTGGAGGAGATCCCGGCGGCAGGCACTCGGGTGCGCATTGGCCAGTATGATATTGATATCCTGGACGTGCAGGACAATATGATTAAGCAGGTAAAAGTGTTGCCGGTAAAACCGCTTCGCGAAAGCGTTGCTGAGTAAGTTTTGTAGGCCGGGTAAGGCGAAGCCGCCACCCGGCGCTACAAGAAGCTAATTAGCCCTTCGCTTTCGCAACCGATACCATCGCTGCGCGAATAGTACGACCGTTCAGGGTATAGCCTTTCTGCATCACCATCAGCACGTTGCCCGCTGCAACATCTTCAGATTCCATCATGGCAATCGCCTGATGCACGTTCGGATCCATTGGCACGTTGGTGTCCGCCACCACTTCCACACCGAACTTCTTCACCACGTCGAGCATGGATTTCAGCGTCAGCTCAATCCCTTCAACCATTGGTGCCATGTCCGGGTTTGTTTTATCCGCCACTTCCAGCGCGCGATCCAGGCTATCGATGACCGGCAGCAGTTCGTTGACGAATTTCTCCAGCGCAAATTTATGCGCCTTTTCAACGTCCAGCTCGGTACGACGACGCAGGTTATCCATATCCGCTTTCACGCGCAGCAGGCTGTCGCGCTCGCGGGTCTGGACTTCGGCCAACTGAGCTTCCAGATTCGCAATTTTTTCATCGCGCGGATCCACCTGCTCAGCACCAGCCTCAGGCTCAACTGCCTCAACCTCTTCGTGCTGCTCCGTGATAATTTCTTCCGGGGCTTGCCCCTCAGGCGTTTTCTGTTCTTTACTACTCATGAATTTCTCCGCGTTTTTTCGCAATCATCTCGCTAACCTGGATTATTATGGGGATCTGTTTCCGGGTTTCAAGGGAGCAAGGCACATTGTCATCATTCATTCGTACAAGGACCTCCAGAATATGAACACGCATTTCAAGTGTATTGGGATTGTTGGACATCCACGTCACCCTACTGCGTTGACGACACATGAAATGCTGTACCGCTGGCTGTGCGCCAAAAAATACGACGTGATTGTCGAACAGCAGATTGCCCAGGAGCTGCAGCTCAAAAACGTGAAAACCGGCACCCTGGCAGAGATTGGTCAGCAGGCCGATCTGGCGGTGGTGGTCGGCGGCGACGGCAATATGCTCGGGGCCGCGCGCACCCTCGCCCGCTACGATATCAAAGTGATTGGCATCAACCGTGGCAACCTGGGTTTTTTAACCGACCTCGACCCGGACAACGCCCAGCAGCAGCTCGCCGACGTGCTGGAAGGCCACTACATCAGTGAGAAACGCTTTTTGCTGGAAGCACAGGTGTGCCAGCAGGATTGCCAGAAACGCATCAGCACCGCCATTAACGAAGTGGTTCTGCATCCGGGCAAAGTGGCGCACATGATTGAGTTTGAAGTCTATATCGATGAAATCTTTGCCTTCTCGCAGCGTTCCGATGGCCTGATTATCTCGACCCCTACCGGTTCGACGGCGTATTCGCTCTCTGCCGGTGGCCCTATCCTGACCCCATCTCTGGATGCCATCACCCTGGTGCCGATGTTCCCGCACACGCTCTCGGCCCGCCCGCTGGTCATTAACAGCAGCAGCAACATTCGCCTGCGCTTTTCGCATCGTCGCAACGATCTGGAGATCAGCTGCGACAGCCAGATCGCGCTGCCGATTCAGGAGGGGGAAGATGTGTTGATCCGCCGCTGTGATTACCATCTGAATTTAATCCATCCCAAAGACTACAGTTATTTCAACACCCTAAGCTCAAAGCTCGGCTGGTCGAAAAAATTGTTCTGAAATAGCATCCAGCACTTTACTGTATAAAAAACCAGTTTATACTGTACACAAACACAGTTATGGTTTTTCATACAGGGGAACAGCTATGCTGGCACAACTGACCATCAGCAACTTCGCTATCGTTCGTGAGCTCGAAATCGATTTTCACAGCGGCATGACGGCCATCACCGGGGAAACCGGTGCGGGTAAATCTATTGCCATTGATGCGCTCGGGCTGTGCCTTGGCGGTCGTGCCGATGGCAACACGGTCCGCGCCGGTGCCAGCCGGGCTGACCTGTGCGCTCGCTTTTCCCTGAAAGACACCCCCGCCGCTCAGCGCTGGCTTGAACAAAATCAGCTGGAAGATGGCCGTGAGTGCTTACTTCGCCGCGTCTTAAGCAGCGACGGGCGCTCACGTGGCTTTATCAACGGTACTTCTGTGCCGCTTTCTCAGCTGCGCGAACTCGGCCAGCTGTTAATCCAGATCCACGGCCAGCATGCCCATCAGCAACTGATTAAGCCCGAACAGCAAAAAGCGTTACTCGACGGCTATGCCGGTGAGTCTGCGCTGACGCAGCGGATGGCTGAACATTATCGTCAGTGGCATCAGAGCTGCCGCGAGCTGGCTCAGCATCAACAGCAGAGCAATGAGCGCACGGCACGCGCCGAGCTGCTGGCCTATCAGTTGAAAGAGCTAAACGAATTCAGCCCGCTGGCGGGTGAGTTTGAACAGATCGACGAAGAGTACAAACGCCTCGCCAACAGCGGCCAGCTGCTCTCGACCAGCCAGCAGGCGCTGAGCTTACTGGCAGACGGTGAAGACGTGAACCTGCAAAGCCAGCTGTATACCGTGCGTCAGCTGATTACCGAGCTGGCAGGCATGGACAGCAAGCTTTCCGGGGTCCTGGATATGCTGGAAGAGGCGGCCATTCAGGTCTCTGAAGCGAGCGATGAGCTGCGCCACTACTGCGAGCGGCTGGACCTGGATCCCAACCGCATGTTTGAACTTGAGCAGCGGATCTCGCGTCAGATCTCCCTGGCACGTAAACACCACGTTTCGCCTGAGGAGCTGCCAACATTCCATCAGGCGCTGCTCGACGAACAGCAGCAGCTGGACGATCAGGCTGACTCGCTGGAAACGCTCTCTCTGGCCGTTAACACCCATCATTGTCAGGCGCTGGAAACCGCAACTGAGCTGCACACTATCCGCCAGCACTATGCCGAGGAACTTAGCCAGCACATCACCGAGAGCATGCACATGCTGTCGATGCCGCACGGCGTATTCACTATTGATGTTAAGTTTGAAGAACATCACCTGACCGCAGAAGGCGCTAACCGCATTGAATTCCGCGTGACCACCAACCCAGGTCAGCCGCTGCAGGCGATCTCTAAAGTGGCCTCCGGCGGTGAACTGTCGCGTATCGCCCTGGCGATTCAGGTGATCACGGCGAAGAAAATGGAAACCCCGGCACTGATCTTCGATGAAGTAGACGTCGGTATCAGCGGCCCAACTGCGGCGGTGGTCGGTAAACTTCTGCGCCAGCTTGGGGAATCCACTCAGGTAATGTGCGTGACCCACTTACCGCAGGTGGCAGGCTGTGGCCATCATCACTTCTATGTCAGTAAAGAAACCGATGGCGAGATGACCGAAACGCACATGCAGCCGCTGGACAAACGTGCCCGTCTGCAGGAGCTGGCGCGCCTGCTGGGCGGCAGCGAAGTCACCCGCAATACGCTGGCAAATGCGAAAGAACTGCTGGCGGCATAAACTTTTTCGGTATCTCAGGGTCATACAGAACAATAAAAACGCCGACAGACCGAGCGCCAAAGGTTTTAATGTGGTGAAAGGTCTATTATCATCGGCATATTACATATGAGCCGTCGCGTCTTGCTCGGGCCGAAAAGGAATCAAATCACTATGCGCTGTAAAATGCTGACCGCTGCCGCAGCGGTTCTTCTGATGTTGACCGCAGGCTGCTCCACTCTGGAACGAGTGGTTTACCGCCCTGACATCAACCAGGGGAACTACCTTGCACCTAACGATGTGTCAAAAATCCGTATTGGCATGACGCAGCAACAGGTCGCATATGCCCTGGGAACACCGATGATGTCCGATCCGTTCGGCACCAACACCTGGTTCTACGTCTTCCGTCAGCAGCCAGGCCATGAAGGCGTGACTCAGCAGACCCTGACGCTGACCTTCAGTAGCAACGGTGCTCTGACCAATATCGACAACAAACCCGCGCTTACCAAGTAGTCAGGTTTGAGAAATGCAAAAAGGTGCTCAATGAGCACCTTTTTTGTTTTCTTCAGCAACGGGGTCAGCCAGCTATTTAGCCGATTTCTCCGCTCGCTGGCGACGCAGCTCTTTCGGATCGGCAATCAGCGGGCGATAGATTTCGACCCGATCGCCATCCTTAACCGTATCGGCCAACTTTACCGGACGGCTGTAAATGCCGACTTTGTTTTTAGCCAGATCGATATCGCTACGCAGCGTCAGCAGACCAGAAGCACGGATCGCCTCTTCAACGGTGGCACCCTCTTCCAGCTTAACGCGTTGCAGGTACTGCTTTTCCGGCAGCGCGTATGCCACTTCCACCACAATGTTAGCCGACACTGTAGACCTCTTTGGCGCGAACCGTGAACGCCTGAACCATATTCGAGGCCAGCTCTTTAAACACGCGGCCAAACGCCAGCTCAATCAGCGCATTGGTGAACTCGAAGTCGAGGTGGAACTCGATCCGGCAGGCATCGGCACTGAGTGGAACAAATTTCCAGCCACCCATCAGCTTCTTGAATGGGCCATCCACCAGATGCATCAAAATACTCTGATTATCGGTCAGGGTATTGCGGGTGGTGAACGTTTTGCTGATCCCGGCTTTAGAAACATCTACCGCCGCCGTCATTTGCGTCGGGCCTGCGTCCAGTACGCGGCTGCCGGTACATCCCGGAATAAACTGCGGATAAGACTGAACGTCGTTCACTAACTGGTACATTTGTTCCACACTGAAGGGGACAAGCGCTGTACGACTAATCTGAGGCATAGCATTTTCCATGATCAAACAACCTACAAATAATAACATTTATCCCTTGTTAAAAAAACGCTGAGCCTCATCTCGTGCTAATATAGCGCGTTAGACCTCACAGGACGCAATGAGGTGACTTTTTGACATCAGATTACCTACGGCTTCACGAAACTTATGACGAAGAAAAAAGCACATAAACCTGGCTCGGCAACCATTGCGCTCAACAAGCGTGCGCGCCATGAATATTTCATTGAAGAAGAATTCGAAGCTGGCCTTGCACTGCAGGGCTGGGAAGTTAAATCGCTGCGTGCGGGTAAAGCCAACATCGGTGATAGCTACGTGATCTTTAAAGACGGCGAAGCCTTTTTGTTTGGCGCGAACTTTACGCCACTGACGGTCGCCTCTTCTCATTACGTTTGCGATCCAACCCGCACCCGTAAGCTGCTGCTGAACAAGCGCGAGCTGGATTCCCTTTTCGGGCGTATGAACCGCGAAGGCTATACCGTACTCGCCTTGTCGCTGTACTGGAAAAACGCCTGGTGCAAAGTGAAAATCGGCGTCGCGAAAGGTAAGAAGCAGCACGACAAGCGTAACGACGCCAAAGATCGCGAATGGCAGGTCGATAAAGCGCGCATTATGAAGCACGCTGGCCGTTAATTCGGGCAACTATTGAGCGATTCAATAAGTTAACGTCCGGACTGGTATCCGGCATGCGAATGCTGGTATACTTGCTGTAACACTATTGGGGCTGATTCTGGATTCGACGGGATTTGCGAAACCCAAGGTGCATGCCGAGGGGCGGTTTGCCTCGTAAAAAGCCGCAAAAAAATAGTCGCAAACGACGAAAACTACGCTTTAGCAGCTTAATAACCTGCTAAGAGCCCTCTCTCCCTAGCTTCCGCTCTTAAGACGGGGATCAAGAGAGGTCAAACCCAAAAGAGATCGCATGGAAGTCCTGCCTGGGGCTGAAGTGCTAAAACTAATCAGGCTAGTTCGTTAGTGGCGTGTCTGTCCGCAGCTGGCGTGCGAATGTAAAGACTGACTAAGCATGTAGTACCGAGGATGTAGAAATTTCGGACGCGGGTTCAACTCCCGCCAGCTCCACCAATTTTAATTGGACAGTGCAAGGACAGCACCTTAGAAAACAGGAAGTTAGCCGTCACGGTAGGACACTGACCAGACAGTAACGTGACAAAAAAAGATACGTAAAGGAGCCGCGGCTCCTGCGCGATAAAAAGCCCGCATCAGCGGGCTTTTTTTATGGTCATATGATAGCTGCTGCTCGCTGATCCATATACCAGACCGGTAGCATTCTGAATATTCAATATCAGTTTGATATACAAGAATTTTTCGAGAATTTCAGCCCGGAATTTAGCAACAAATATCGTGCATTTAAGCCATTGATTTATTGATATTAATAAATAGTTTTGCAGAACATAAATTCTCTAAATTTGATGAATGTTCATGCGTCAGATAGTGGGTTTGTCATCATCATAAAATCTCGTGATGAAGAACGTCACTCGCCCGAACACTTCGACCTCCTCCAGCGCAGCACCCTCGATCGCTTCGCCATCATCGCATATCAGCGACTGTCCCATGAGCTTTGCAAACTGCGTGCGTCCGCCGGAGAGTATTAGCAGCGCATCACCCTGCTTCGGGTGCGTAGCCGGTACGATGATCGCATAGCCAGCTGACGTTTCCAGGATGCGGCTATCTGGCGTCATGCAGATACTGACTGGCGTAAGGCGCTGCTCGATATAGTCGGTAGCCGGTGAAGGGAAGCCCATTAATGCACCCTCCCCATGTTGCGGAGCATCCAGTACCTGTTCTCGCTGAAATCAGGCGTCTTGTCGGTGAAGTCGGGCTGGCAGCGCTCTATCCAGGAATTGGCATCGCTCAGGGTGAAATGCCAGTTCCTGGCGCGCAACTCCCTGATAAAGTCTGCGGTGTGCAGGCACTGATAGCCTTTAGGGTTTTTCTGTATAGCGGCCACAAAAGCGGCGCGAATTTCGTATGGGCGGGGCATGACAAGCACCTCAATTGCTGTTTTTATATACAGTAGTTTTAATGCTGCGGGAGATCAAGGGGGTTTACACAGCGGGCTGTTCTGGCCAGAGGATTTCAGCGGGGTTTGATACATCCACCGCCCACAAGGCATCCAGATAATCCACCCACAAATTATAACTCGTCAGATCGTCACCTTTCAGGCGCCCGATAACCTTATTGACCGGGAAGTCCTTAGGCACTTTAAATGTGCCCTTAACGTAAGGTGCGCGGTGAGTCTCCTTACGGTCGACATCACCAGCCATGCCAATGACGTCATCATTTATCTTGGTGTTCATAGGCACCTCGATACCGCCGGTCAGCGACAGTTGCTGACCGTCAATCTTGAAATAACAAGTACCAGCAATGCGCGACATTATGCGCTCTCCTCTGCATACTGAAGACGGAACTGGTTAAGCAGAGCGAAGACACGCAACTGGTTAACGTAATCAGGCGGGTACAGCACGTTGATGCGGGAAGGTTCATTCGCATCGCGTTCGACGATCAGGTGCGCTTTGAACAGGTCGTAGTTTTCAACAATGCCCTCTCGCTCCATCTGTCGGTATGTGGAAAGCAACTCCCCTTTGATAACCGCCGGGGTAACAATCGCCTGGCCTGGGCCGAAGCGGGTACCGTCGTTTGCCAGTTTATGACGTCCATACTTACTGGTAATAACCGTTTTCAGGCGGCGAAGAACGTACGCACTGGTATGCAGCGTTTCACTGTCCAGATAGCTGTTATCGGCCACGCCGTACGCGTTTTTCTTGTAGGTAGTGATGTCACGCTGGATGCGCAGCACACCGCCTTCGGTGTAGGCCGTTGCAATCCCGTGGGTTAACAGAGACTGCTGCTCTGTTTTGATGAAGCGCTTACCGTTAGGGGGTGGCAGCATGCCTACCAACTCGCCTGTCTGCGTCGGCCGCGCCGGATCGATACGCAAAAAGACAGCCGCGCGGGCGGTTCGGCTTGCCGCCAATTCATCAGCACACGACTGCACTGTTTTCTCGTATCCGGCAATCGTCAGGTGCGGATCGTTAAACATGTCCCCCACAGTAATGAGGTCACTCACCAGTGCAATTTTCGCCGTATACACATGGCCGTAAATCTGCCGCAACCAGCTCCATCGACCGCTGGTATCGTTCATCTCCAGGCTGATGGTATTGATTGACGCAGTATCGTTAAACGGATGACCGATGTAATCGAATGCCTCATCCCCCAATGCGGAGATTGTCCCGGTTAACACCGGAGATCCGGTACCCGATACACCGCTGGCGATCGCAATATTCACACCCGATGGAAGAGTCTCTCCCCCGCCAAAACCGTAGTAGTTCAGCGTAACCGGAATATCATTTGCCCAGGTGCCCTTATGGCGAGCTGTCAGCGTTACAACGCCTGCAGCAGCGGCGGCGGTAAACGGTGTTCGCCCATCAGCGGTAACAGCGCTGGCGATGGATGTAGCAATTGCTGCCACAGCATCACTTGCACTTACCGCAGCCTGAATACGACGATTACCGATATAAAGTGAGACCATGCCTGCAGCCAAGGCAGAGCCCGTCACTGTCAGGGTGAATGTCGCTGAGGTACCGGTTGGCTCTGGCACTGCAACAACCCACAGCTCACCAAACGGGTCAGTCTTACGGTACACTTCGACCATGCGCGCTAACTGACTGCCCGCACCTGCCACGCGGATCGCGTAATCGGCGGTCGGCATGAAAACCAGTTGGTTAGTGGCAATACTGGCGCCGGTATTTGCATGGCCAATCAGCAGCGACGGTGCACTGGTCTGCGCCGTGTTCGCGGCGCTGTTGTCCATCTCAGCATAGAACAGCGGAACGCGGAGATCAGACGGGATGGTATTCATGGACACGGTCATTTAGCGGTCACCTTTTTTTCCGGTTCGCCGACGTTCTCCGGCTGAACAATCTCGATATCCCCGTCAATTTCCCGACGGTACCAGTACTGGCTCTCTTCGACGTTTCGCCCTTCCTCAGGCAAAAGATCGCCGCGGGCAGGGTCAGGGACTGACCGCCCGTTTTTAGGTTTTACAAACATGGTATTCCTCAGGTGGGAAGATTTACTTTCAGGTGGTGTTCGATACTGCCGTCAGGCCCTTTACCGGAATCGATAAAGTCCACGTCAATCGAAAGCGTTTTGAAGTCGTCCAGATTGTTCAGGTCGTCTTGCTGCCGGGTGTCGTCTTCTGTGAGTTCCGTTACTACTGTGAAGTCGAACTGATAACTCAGTTCATGACGATTAACATCGAGCAGGACGCCGCCACCGTATGTAATGGGGTTGCCGCACTCTTCCGGATTCCAGCCGAGCAACGCCTTAAAGAGCATCTGCCTGATGTCATGCACCACATCGTATGAAGCGAACTGGCCACGCTCGTCGCGCTCGTTACTAACAAACACGATCACAGAAAAACTCTCGGTCAGATCCTGCCAGTAATCCGACTGGCTTTTCTGCTCTCCCGGAGAATCGTCACCGGGCACAACATAAGCAGCCGGCAGGCGCATCTTTCCGACATCGGGCAAGTCTTTAAACTGTGCAGCACCCGCCACCCGGCCCTGAAAATGAACACAGCGCGAACGTAATGCAGCAATAATGGGCGTGAGTTTCATCAGCTCCGTTTCTCCGGTTTAAGGGACAGCCGGAGCTCGCGCGCCAGGTAGTAGCGTGTCCATGGACTGTTTTTCTTCAGCGTTTCGACCATAAAGTTATTGCGCGGCGCCATGCGCCAGCCACTGCCTCCGGAGGCACCCCGGTGATGGCTTCGGCGGCGTTTAGCACCACCACGCACGCCATAGAATAAATATGCCGGGTAGAAATCACCGTAGATGAGCCGGTGCCCCTGCCCGTTGCGCTGGTTAGGGGCGATACGCGCCATAAAGCCAGGGCGGCTCTTACTGGCGCGTGGCACAAGGTACCCAATTGATTTAGCCAGGCGACCCGTCTGATAACCGGGGTTTGCGCCAGGCTCCGAACGACCACGAAGCATTACCAGACGGCGCGCATCTCGCATGTGACGCTGGCCGATATGGATGAATGCCCTCCGGACACGCGCCCGGTTGAAGCGCATCTCTTTCGGCTGCTGAAAATCAACGTGAAAAAAGGGACTTCCCATTACTGTTCCCTCCGGTTGTAGCTGGCTGAAAACCCAGCTCAGTACATTCGAGCAGCAAATACCGGCGCTCACCGTTCAGATCGCGCGCCCGCTTAACGCGGTACACCTCGTCACCCTCCACCACTTCGAAATCACTGGTGATCCCGCGGCGCCACCGGATGGTGATGTAGTGCGTGATTACGTTGTCGGTCTGCGCCGTTTCCTGATACGTAGTCGCGCTGGTTTGTATAACCTTTGCCCACGCCCTGAATGACACTGGGTACTCAGGTTCGGTACCGAAATCAGCGGTGGGTTCATCGACTCGCTTGCGTAGCAATATCCGTTTGTCCAGCTCACCCGGATCGGGCAGCAGGTAGGTCGCGCTGGTTTGCGCCTGTCGGAGTTTCATAGGGGTATGAACCGGTATGGCCCGACCAGCCAGGTGAATGACTGCGGCATATCTGTTTTATCAACTTCGGTAACAGACGAGCGATTTTCATAGAAGTGGGTGGACAGCAGCAGCATCCCCAGCCGGATATCATCCGTCATAACCAGCCCATCCGGATCGTTAGCCGGCACCCCTGAATTGGCTGCATAAAGAGTGCGATTCAGAAAGCTCACCGTTCTGGCCTGAACAGCACTACCTATTAACGTCAGCAGCTCATCCTCTTCGGTGTAATCATCCTCTAGCCGAAGCTGAAGCTTAATTTCACTCAGTGTAAGCAGCATATGGATCCCCATGCCCGCCAGATGACGGGCATAAAAAAACCGCTTACGCGGCATCGATTCACAATGGTCTGTATTACGGTGCTTTACCCACCAGCGCCTTGATGGCAGCGGTATCTTCCAGCACGCAGTCGAAACGGTGGAAGGCGAGGAACGCTGTCTGATCATATTCCGCGTAGCGTTCAACCAGGCGCTTAAGGGTCATGTAAGAAACGCGACGCACGATGAAGCGGTTAAAGTCACCGAGGAACATGAATTTTTTACTGGCCGCAATAGAGTCGATCGCCTGGTCAATTACATACGGGATACCCAGCACTGTTGCCGGCGAGCCGCCAACCACATCAGGCAGCCAAAGCGGGCGTTTCTGATCGTCAACCATTTCCTCAACAAACTGCAGTGTTGTGTCGTTGAAAGCCCAGCGGAAATTCGGCCCGCCGCGGTAAGCAGGATCAATCGCATGCTTCAGGTTGTTCATTTCCTGCCATGCAAAAGAGGTGGCGTTACCGGTGGGCACCGTACCGGTGACGGATGTCACCAGGCCTTTAGGCTGCTGCGGCGTGCCAGCACCAGTACCCTGCACGAGATATTTTGCCTCACCGCGACCGATTCGTTGCGCGATTCGGGAAGCCAGATAAGCTTCGATAACCTGGCTCACATTGGTGCGATGAATACTGTGCGAAGCTCAACCACCACGATCGATAAATTGGCCGCAGAGAATGCGTATCTGCTAAACGGCGCAGCACGAGAGCTCAGCACCTCTTGGATGCTTCACAAAACCATGCTTGGCGCTCAGGCTGCATTGGTCTGTGTTGCTCAGGGAGATATCAGAGCGACTCGTGATTGGTTGGAAGGTACAACAGACGAAGCTGGCGCTGAAATTCCTGACGAAATCACCGTTCCGGAGGTTCAGGCATGGTTCGACAGCCAGATGATCAGCAATGACGGCAAAAGTGGATTCCTGACACGCCAGCAGGCAGAAGATTCCATCCGTGCTGAATGCCCAGCTACTGATGCTTTCTTGGCTGATGTGCGTGCACAGGGTGTGGAAGTAGCTATTGCGCATATCGAGCAAACTATATGCCCAAATCATGAAACCATCCTCCGTGAGTTCGCCGCCCAACTTCGCAATGAGGCAGGCCAATGAGCAAAGTCAAAACCCATACCGGCACCATTATCACCAGAGACGGCGAGAAGACCGTGAAACTGCATGAGACCCCGACTACCTGGTGTGTCGGTCAACGTGAAACCTATCGCAAAGAAGACGGACGTCGCAGCGGTGCGCCACTGACAGCTCGTAGGCTTAAGCTGTCAACCATTAAGCCAATCGTCGTAGAAGCACCTCAGCAGGAGGATTCGCAGCCAAAAAAGTAAACCCATGTGGTAATTGTTGTGACTGGGCCCGCAATGGCTGCGGACCTGTATTTTTAAAGAGTGACCGGGTGCAGCCGGTAAAGTGGAGGAATTATGCTGAACCTCGATTGTGTCCCTATCTCGACTTATTGCAGTGAAACTGGCGAGACTCTCGATGCCATCAATAAACGCGTTCAACGTGGTGTGTGGCGGGAAGGAGTTCAGGTTCTAAAAGTGGAAGGCGTTAAGGAGAGATGGATTGATCTAAGTGAGGTAGCTAAATGGGCAAGACAGAGTCGCCTAAACTCCCGCGCGGCGTGACCATCAGAAAACACAGCCAGGGTGAAACCATAAATATCACGTTCACTTTTAAAGGGGTGAAATGTAGAGAGCCCCTTTCCAATTTAGAAGTGAGCAGCAAGAACTTGAAATACGCCGAGCGGACCCTCGGCGAAATTCATAACCAAATTGAGCGTGGAACATTCGTTTATGCTGAATATTTCCCGCGTTCCGCACGGTTAAAATTATTTGGCAATGCGGCCGCAGGTAAGACAATAAAAATGTACTTGGACGAATACATCAACATCTGTGAAACACGAAAACTTTCGCCCTCCACTATTGGCGGTTATAAAAAATGTCGTAGCGCGTTGGTAGCCCTTCATTCACTGCCTGCAAGCGAGCTTACACCGGCGGCAATGAAAGCATGGATCCAAAGCCGAACCACCACGCTAAAGACAATTCGCAACCAGCTTTCTTTCTTGCGTTCAGCGCTTGATGAGGCTGTTACAGATGGTGTGCTACAACTCAACCCGGTATCTCTGGTAACAGCATCCCGTTATCAAAGCGACAAATCGACTGCTGACAGCAACTATATTGTCGATCCGCTTTCACCAGCAGAAGTAGATGCCCTCCTTTTATCTGCCGCTAATAAGCAGTGGGGAAACCTGTTTATGTTCGCTATCCAGACAGGTTTACGCAGCTCGGAATTATGTGCGCTGCGCTGGTGCGATATCGATTTCATCGGGAAGACTGCGCACGTTCAGAACGCGAGTGTAGTAGGGGTTATTAAGGGAACAAAAACAAAGGCTGGTACTCGGAAAATAGAACTTAACGATACGGCAATGGCGGTGTTGGCGAATCAGAAAACTTTTACCTTTTTAAAAGATGCAACGATATTCGAAGATCCGAAAACCAATAAGCCATGGGCCAGCGCAGACGCGATCCGAAAAAAAGCTTGGGTTCCGACTTTACGCAAAGCGGGGATCAGATACCGCAACCCATACCAAACTAGGCATACTTTCGCGACGCGCCACATCAGCCAAGGCACCAACCTTTTCTGGCTAGCTGGTCAGATGGGTCATAAAGGGCCGGAGATGTTGTTCCGGCATTATGGTTCTTACCTCGCTGAATATGATGGTCATACAACGCGGATCACAAAAACAGCGGAAAGTCATAAAAGTTAAAAAAATCTTTTATTTTAATATGTTACGCGAAAACATATCACCCTTGCGTTGGTTTTTTTCCGAAAAATGCTTGTTACTTGCAAGAAGGTTAGCATGATGATAAGGATAGTGTACAATGGTTCATAGATGCTTTAATTGCGATTTTTTGACAGATTTTGTCATTTTTAAGTGTGAAATCAGACTTCAATGCGGTTTTATTTGATGGGGAATTAAGGGAATACAATATGTTAATTGAGTTTTCCGTACAAAATTACAAGTCCATTTCAGAAAGGCAAACTCTGAGTTTAGTTGCGTCTAAGCAAAACGATCTAGTTAATAATATTTTTAATATTGAAGAACCTAAATCTTTAGAGTTGCTAAAAAGTGCGGTAATTTATGGACCGAATGCTGCAGGCAAATCAAATATCATTAAAGCTATTACAACGATTTCAGAACTTATTGTAAGATCTGCTACAGGTTATAAAAGTGGTGATAAGCTTAACATCGCTCCTTTCAGATTAAACTCCGAAAAGATTAATCAACCTTCGGAATTTGAAATCAACTTTATTTCTGAGGGCGTTCGTTATCAATATGGTTTCTCTGCAACAGCAGATTTTATTCATGATGAATGGTTATATGCCTTTCCTAAAGGTAGATCTCAAAAATGGTTTTTACGCCTTTGGAATGATGAGAAACAGACACATGAATGGGATTTGGGTACATCCTTAACAGGAGAAAAACAAACTTGGATGAAATCAACAAGACCTAATGCTCTTTTTCTATCTACTGCAGTTCAACTAAACAGCACACAATTAAAACCTGTTTATGATTGGTTTTATCATAAAGTTAAATTCACAGAACTTACTGGGTGGGACCATGAATATAGTGCACAGCAATGCTTGAATGAGAAAAAAAATGATATTCTTAATTTCTTGAAGGCGGCAGATGTTGGAATTGATGACATTCATGTTACTAAAGAAAAATTCAATCCTAATGATGTACCTGCTGATATGCCTCCCGCAATTAGAGATCTTGTGATCAAAAACATGCAAGGCAAGGATGAGTATGTTGTTAAAACGCTACATAAAAATGAAAGTGGCGATTCAGTTCCATTTGATTTAGAGGATGAATCACAAGGTACACGAAAAATCTTTAGCTTCGCAGGCCCATTATCACATTCCTTGGAAACAGGTAATATCTTATTTATTGATGAGCTAAATGACAATTTACACCCGAAATTAGTTGAATTTATTGTTGGGCTTTTCCATGATCCAGAAATCAACAAGAACGGGGCACAATTAATCTTTACAACTCATGAGACATCCATTTTAAATCAAGATGTTTTCCGACGTGACCAAGTTTGGTTTGTCGAAAAAGATAATGCAAAGTGTACAAATTTATATCCTTTAGCTGATTTTAGCCCACGAAAAGGCAGGGAGAATTTAGAGACATCTTATCTTGATGGTCGATATGGCGCTTTACCTATGATTGGTAGATGGGAGAAAGCCTGATGGGTAGCGAAGATTTATTCAAAAAAAGAAAAGCTAGACGCAACGACGAGTTCAAGCGGGTTAGTAAAGCCAGGACTCAAATGAAAAAAATTTTAATCGTATGTGAGGGAGAAAAAACTGAGCCTGCATACTTTGCGGATTTTGTAAAACACTGCCGCATTAGTACTGCGAGCATTGTAGAAATCTCAGGAGAATGTGGTTCTAGCCCTACAAGCGTTGTTTCTTTCGCAAAGGAAAAATACGCAGCCGAGAAGAGAAGAAGTGACCCTTACGATAAAGTCTATTGTGTTTTTGATAGGGATGCACACTCGGGATATGAAAGTGCTATCTCGCAAATTAAATCATTGCATCCTAAAGATGTTTTTGTAGCTATCACATCTGTACCATGTTTCGAGTATTGGTTAGTTCTTCACTTTGGATACAACAGAAAAGCTTTTTCACCGCAAAAAGGTAGAAGTGAAGGAGCCCAAATGCTATCTGAGCTAAAAAAATACGTACCTGATTATGAGAAAAAGGCGAGTGGTATCTTCGCTAAGTTATTCAATCGCTTAGAAACAGCAATAAGTAATTCCGAAAGGGCGCAAACCGAAGCAACAAGGGATTGTTCTGTAAACCCTACAACGAAAGTGGGAACTTTAGTAACAGACCTTATTAATATTCGTAATGAATATCAAAAACCAAAAACATGACCTCATAGTTTGCTATCTTTTTCAAACATATTAGCTTTGATGATGAGACAGAGTCAGAACGTCAAAGTGCTCGTAAAGTATCCGCGATTAGTTTTCATGATAAAAAATGCTTATTTATCAAAGTGATATTAAAACCTAGACGCGGGTTCAACTCCCGCCAGCTCCACCAAAATTCTTTGTTGATGGTCACCAGAGCCTGATATGAAGTCCTGAAAGCCCGCACGGCGCAAGCCTGCGGGTTTTTTTGTGCCCTAAATCTCTCCAACATACTCCGCCTCTCACCTTCCCCCTTGACGCTGGATAAAAACACAGTATAACTACACTCCTACCCATCACACTTAGGATCACAAACCCATGTTCGTCGAGCTGGTATATGACAAGCGCAACTTTGAAGGACTGCCTGGCGCGCGCGAGCGCATCCTGAACGAACTGAGCAAGCGGGTGCAGCGCATCTTCCCGGATGCCGAGGTGCGCGTTAAACCAATGATGACCCTCCCGGCCATCAACACCGATGCCAGCAAGCATGAGAAAGAACAAATCAGCCGTGCCGTTCAGGAAATGTTTGAAGAAGCCGAGATGTGGCTGGCTGACGAGTAATCGCTTTGCATGACTCCCCTCTCCCGGATAACCACATCCGGGAATGCCCCCGATTAACCCCTTAATTAACCTGACAATTAAGGTGATCCTCATCTCTCTGCACCGCTCTCTCCCTGTAGTAAATTGACACAGATCAAAGATGTATTTCATTTACACCTTTCATGCTAGACGGCAAATCCCCTAACCTGTAGATCTAATTGATATTCATTCTTATTATCATTCAAACTATCAATTATAGGGTTACCGATGCTGCACACCATTACCCGAGGGTCGTTTGTACTCTCCGCCCTGCCGTTATTTATTGCAGGTGCCGTTTCAGCCGCTCCGGCTTCCACAGCACAGAATAAAACCAGCAAAGAAGACATGCTTGTCGTGACGGCGAACCGTTCCGAAAGCAGCCTCTGGGAGAGTCCGGCGACCATTCAGGTGATCGATCAGCAGACGTTAAAAAACTCCACCAGCACCTCGATTGCCGACGATCTGCAGGATATTCCCGGCGTGGAGGTCACCGACAACGCGCTGGCCGGACGCAAGCAGATACGCATTCGTGGCGAAGCCTCCTCGCGCGTGCTGATCCTGATCGACGGCCAGGAAGTCACCTACCAGCGCGCCGGGCAGAACTACGGCGGCGGATTGCTGATCGATGAATCCTCGCTCGAGCGCATCGAAGTGGTGAAAGGCCCCTACTCGGTGCTGTACGGTTCGCAGGCCATCGGTGGGGTGGTGAACTTTATCACCAAAAAAAGCGGCGTTAAGCCGATCGCCGGAACGGTCAAAGCGGTCTACAACTCCGCCACCGCAGGCTGGGAAGAGTCGGCCGCCGCGTGGGGCAGCGTCGGTCAGTTTGATTATCGGATTAACGGCAGCTACTCGGATCAAGGGGATCGCGACACGCCGGACGGTCGTCTGCCGAACACTCATTTTCGCAACAACGGTCAGGGCCTCTGGCTGGGCTACAACTTCGGTAATCAGCACATAGGACTGTCGCTGGATCGCTACGAGCTGGCGACACAAACCTACTTTGACGACCCCGACAGCCAGTACGATGCCTTTAGCGTCAGGATCCCGAACCTGACCCGCGAGAAGGTCGGCCTGTTCTACGATATCGACGTGGACGGGGATTACCTGAAAAAAATCCATCTCGATGCCTACGAGCAAACCATTGATCGTCAATTCGAAAACCAGGTCGCGACCACGCAGCCGATCCCGTTCCCTATCCGCTCGCTCACGGTGCGTAACCAGACAAACACCCACGACAAGCAGTACACCCAGGGCGTGACGTTACAGAGCAACTTCACCCTGCCCGCCAACAACGCGCTGGTGCTGGGCACGCAGTACAAGCGGGACAAGGTCTCTCAGACCTCCGACGGCTTCACCAGCCAAAAATCGCTGACCGGGATCGTCAACACCGAGACCCGAACCAACGCTTATAACGAGTCCGAACAGAGCAACACCTCGCTGTTCGCGCAGAATGACTGGGGTTTTGCTGACAACTGGACCTGGACGGTCGGCGCACGCCAGTACTGGCTGTCGTCGAAGCTGACGCGCGGCGATGCGCAGTCGACATCGCGCGGGATCACTACCGACACCTCGCTGCCAGAGCAGTCCGCCCATGATAACGAGCTGGTCACCTCCACCAGCCTGCGCTACGCCGGTTTTGACAACGTTGAGCTGCGCGCCGCCTTTGCCCAGGGCTACGTCTTCCCGACCCTCAGCCAGCTGTTTATGCAAACCGCGGCGGGCGGCGGCACCACCTACGGAAACCCGGATCTGCAGGCCGAGCACTCCAACAACTACGAGCTGGGCGCACGTTATAACGGCAACCTGTGGATGGTGGACGGTGCGGTCTACTATTCAGAAGCGAAGGACTATATCGCCAGCCTCGCCTGCACCGGCCAGGCGCAGTGCAACGGCAACACCACCTCCTCACGTGGCGGTTACTACTATTACAACAACATCGACCGGGCCAAAACCTGGGGCATGGAACTCAGCGCGGAATATAACGGCTGGGCGGTCTCACCGTACCTCAGCGGCAACCTGATCCGCCGCCAGTACGAAGGCCCAACGCTGAAAACCACCAACACCGGCGAACCCTCTGCCACCGGTCGCGTCGGGGTCAAACACACCCTGATGCTAAACGTCGCTAACGTCACTTCCGACGTCTATATCCGCGCCGCCTCCAGCGCGAAAGACGACACCGGAAGCAAAGAGATCCGCACCCCCGGCTGGGCGACGCTGAACCTGGCGGTCAATACCGAATTCGGTGCCAATGACCAGTATCAGGTCAATCTGGCCCTCAACAACCTGACCGACAAACGCTACCGCACGGCGCATGAATCCATTCCTGCCGCCGGTCTCAACGCCGCGGTCGGCTTTGCCTGGAACTTCTGATGATGAAAAAACTCGCCATCGGATTACTGGCCCTGGCCTGCGCGTTCAGCGCGCAGGCGGCGGAGCGCATCGTGGTTGCGGGCGGCTCGATTACCGAACTGATTTATGCGATGGGCGCAGGCGAACGCGTGGTGGGAGTGGATGAAACCACCTCCTGGCCGCCGGAAACCCACGCCCTGCCGCATCTCGGCTACTGGAAGCAGCTCAGCAGCGAAGGCATTTTATCCCTGCGCCCGGACAGCTTTATCACCTGGCAGGACGCCGGACCTGCGCTGGTGTTGGATCAGCTTCGTGCCCAGAAGGTGGACGTGCTCACCCTGCCGCGCGTCCCGGCAACCGTGGATCAGATGTACGCCAACATCCATACCCTCGCCAAAAGCCTGAACGCCGAGGCGCAAGGCAACGCCCTGGTGAACACCCTTCGCCAGCGTCTGGATGAGGTGGCGCAACGTAACGCCCGTAAACCGACGCCGGTAAAAGCGCTGTTTATCCTAAGCCCAGGCGGCAATGCGCCGCAGGTGGCGGGGCAAGGCAGCGTGGCTGATGCCATCATGACCCTCGCGGGCGCACAGAATGTTGCCCACCACCCGCAGTACCGCAGCTATAGCGCGGAAGCGCTGATTGCCGCCAACCCGGAGGTGATTATCGTCACCTCGCAAATGGTCAATGGCGATCTCAATCGCCTGAGCACCATCGCCGGGATCACCCACACCGACGCGTGGAAAAACAAGCGCATCGTCACCCTCGATCAGGCGCTGATCCTCGGCATGGGGCCGCGCGTCGCTGATGCCGTTGAAACCTTGCACCGCCAGCTGTGGCCAGACTAAAGGATGCTGACATTCTCGTGATACCGACTCCCCCACACGACCTGGATTTAACCCGTCACTTTGCGCTGGAGGGCGGCCAGCCCTTCAAGGATCGCCGGGCCACCATGCCCTGGCGCGGGGCGATCCCGATTGCCAAAGACCAGCTGGCAGACACCTGGCAGGACGTGCTCAGCCACGCCACGCCGCCGCGCAAGCGGCTGCTGTATTTGCATATTCCGTTCTGCGCGACCCACTGCACCTTCTGCGGTTTTTACCAGAATCGCTATGAAGAGGATCACTGCGCACGCTACACCAACGCCCTGCTGCGCGAGATTGCGATGGAAGCCGATAGCGTGCTGCACCAGTCCGCGCCCATCCACGCGGTGTACTTCGGCGGCGGTACGCCGTCGGCGCTCTCCGCACGCGATCTGGCGCGCATTATTACCGCCCTGCGCGAGCGTCTGCCGCTGGCACCGGACTGCGAAATCACCATCGAAGGCCGGGTGCTGAATTTTGACGATGCGCGTATCGACGCCTGCCTCGATGCCGGGGCCAACCGCTTCTCGATCGGCATTCAGTCGTTTAACAGCAAAATCCGTAAAAAGATGGCCCGCACCTCCGATGGCCCCACCGCGATCGCCTTTATGGAAAGGCTGGTGCGCCGTGACCGCGCCGCCGTCGTCTGCGATCTGCTGTTTGGCCTGCCGGGTCAGGACGCCACCCTCTGGGGCGCGGATCTGGCAATCGCGCGCGATATCGGGATGGACGGGGTCGATCTGTACGCCCTTAACCTGCTGCCGAATACGCCGCTCGGCAAAGCCGTCGAAAACGGCCGCACCGCCGTGCCGCAGCCCGCAGAGCGTCGGGATCTGTATCTGCAGGGCTGCGATTTTATGGACAAGGCAGGCTGGCGCTGCATCAGCAACAGCCACTGGGCGCGCACCACCCGCGAGCGCAACCTCTACAATTTACTGATTAAACAGGGCGCCGACTGTCTGGCGCTGGGTTCCGGCGCGGGCGGTTCCGTTAACGGCTATTCGTGGATGGTGGATCGCAACCTGAACAGCTGGCATGAGGCGATCGCCGCCGGGCAAAAACCGCTGATGATGATGATGCGTACCGCCGACCAGGGCTTTCGGTGGCGTCACGTTCTGCAGGCCGGGGTCGAAACCGCCCGCGTCCCGCTGGATACGCTCACGCCGCACGCGGCAAAACTCGCCCCGCTGCTGGCCCAGTGGCATCAGGCGGGATTAACCCAGGATGACTCCACCTGCCTGCGTCTGACCAACGAAGGCCGCTTCTGGGCCAGCAACATTTTACAGTCTCTTGATGATCTGATTCAGGAGCTTAACGCGCCGCGCATTGCGGTAGAAACCCCGTAACTGGAGTGAATGATGAGCCACGTTTCTTTGCAGGATTTTTTAAAAACCGAGCCGGATGGCACCCTCGAAGCGATCGCCGGGCAGTACAACACCACGCTGCTGGAGGTGGTTAAGCATGTGCCAACCCACACGCTGGTGGCGGGCGACAAATTTGATATCGTCTGGGACACCGTCTGCGAATGGGGCAACGTCACCACGCTGGTCCACACCGCCGACGTGATTCTGGAATTTTCTGGCGAACTGCCATCCGGTTTTCACCGCCACGGCTACTTCAACCTGCGCGGTAAAAAAGGCATGACCGGGCACATCAAAGCGGCAAACTGCACCCATATCGCGCTGGTGGAGCGCAAGTTTATGGCGATGGACACTGCCTCGATCCTGTTCTTTAACGCCGCCGGCAGCGCAATGTTTAAAATCTTCCTCGGGCGTGACGATCACCGTCAGCTCCTGGCCGATCAGGTTGATGCCTTCCGCACCCTGGCCGCCGCCCTGAAAGGGGACGCCTGATGAACCCGTGGCTGATTTTTGGCGCGGGCGGCAAGGGCGTCGGTGCCCTCACCCTTGAACTGGCGCTGGCCGAAAACCGTCCGCTGTTCGCCGTGGTGCGTAACCCGGACGCCGCCGCGCGCCTGGCGGCTCGGGGCGTGACGGTCTTCACCGGTGATGCCTGCGACGCGCAGTGCGTGGCGCAGGCCTGCCACGCCGCAGGCCCCGCAGCCACGGTGATATCAACCATGGGCGGCGCGCACGATTATCTGGCCCACCGCACCCTTATTGATGAAGCAGAGAAAGCCGCTATCGGCCGCATGATCCTTGTTACCTCGCTGGGCTGCGGCGACAGCTGGCCGTTCCTCTCGGCGCGGGCGAAAGCGGCGTTTGGCCAGGCGGTCCGAGAGAAATCGCTGGCAGAAAGCTGGCTGCAAACCAGCAGCCTGGACTACGCCATTGTGCGCCCCGGCGGGTTACTCAGCAGCGAGGCCACCGGCAACGCCCGGCTCCTCCAGCAGCAGGAAGTGCATGGTTTTGTGCAGCGCGCCGACGTGGCCGCGCATGTTCAGGCGTTAGCCCGCGCTACGGCGCTCAACCGGCAGGTCTACAGCCTGGTTGAGCCTGAAATCAAACCGGCCTGATCCCCGCGCGGCGCTTGCTGACAGCGCCGCAACCCTCGGTATGGAGACACGCGTGTTCAAGGATTCCCTCTCTTCCTTCAGCGTTTTTATCGGCCTGCTGCTGATGCTGGCCACCCTCGTGCTGGTGGGCGCCAGTCAGGGTGCGCTTAACATCACGCTCGCTTCCCTGCAGGACGCGCAGTATCGCGATATCTGGCTCAACATCCGTCTGCCACGGGTGCTGCTGGCAGTGCTGGTCGGCGGCGCGCTGGCGACCGCAGGGGTGATCATGCAGGGGCTGTTTCGTAACCCGATGGCCGACCCCGGCCTGCTCGGGGTCAGCAGCGGTTCAGCCCTGATGGTGGGGGTGGCGATTATCTTTCCCGTCTCGCTGCCAGCGGTGTTTTTGCTGTACGAACAGATGATCTTTGCCGTCGCCGGGAGCCTGGTGGTGTGCGCGGTGATCTTCCTGATCAGCCTGCGCCACAGCCACGGCGGCATGATGCAGCTCCTGCTGGCGGGCATCGCCATCAATGCCCTGTGCGGCGCGGCGATAGGCGTATTGAGCTACGTCGGGGATGAACAACAGCTGCGCCAGCTGACGCTGTGGATGATGGGCAGCCTGGGGCAAGCCCAGTGGCCAACGCTGCTGGTTGCCGCCTCGTTTGCGGTTCCCGGCATGGCGCTCACCGGCTGGCTGGCTACCACCCTCAACCTGCTGCAGCTGGGCGACGAAGAGGCGCACTATCTTGGCGTTAACGTAAAACGCAAACGCCAGCAGTTACTGCTCCTCAGCTCGCTGCTGGTGGGGGCGGCGGTGTCCGTCAGCGGCGTCATCGGCTTTATTGGCCTGGTGATCCCCCACCTAATCCGCATGACCCTCGGGGCCGATCACCGCTGGCTGCTACCCTGCTCGACGCTTGCCGGGGCCTGCCTGCTGCTGGTGGCCGATACCCTGGCGCGCACGCTGGTTCAACCCGCCGAAATGCCGGTCGGGCTGTTAACCAGCCTGCTTGGCGGCCCCTACTTTTTATGGCTGATCCTGCGTACCCGGAGAGCACTATGATTGACGCCCACAACCTGACCTTCAGCATCAACGGACGTCGCCTGACCCACAACGTGTCGCTGACCCTGCCCGGCGGCGAAATTGTGGCGATCCTCGGGCCGAACGGGGCGGGTAAATCAACGCTGCTGCGCCAGCTGACCGGCTATCTCCAGCCGGATAGCGGGCACTGCACCCTGTTCGGGCGGCCGCTATCAGCATGGCCCACCGCTGAGCTTGCCAAAACGCGCGCGGTGATGCGCCAGAACTGCCACATGGCTTTTCCGTTCAGCGTACAGGAAGTGGTGCGGATGGGTCGCCATCCCCATCGCAGCCGCAACCCGCGCGATGAGACCGAACACATTATGGCGCTGTGCGGCTGTAGCGAGCTGGCTTCACGCGACTATCGCCACCTTTCCGGCGGCGAGCAGCAGCGCGTGCAGCTGGCGCGGCTGCTGGTCCAGCTGTGGGAGCCCGAGCCGTCGCCCAAATGGTTATTTCTCGATGAACCCACTTCGGCGCTGGATATTCACCACCAGCAGCACCTCTTCCGCCTGCTGCGCCAGCTGGTACAGACGCGCCAGTTTAACGTCTGCTGCGTGCTGCACGATCTCAACCTGGCAGCGCGCTACGCTGACCGTATCATCCTGCTGGAACAGGGCCAGGTGGTGGATAATGGCACGCCGCAGGCGGTGCTGACGGAACCGGCGCTGAGGCACCTTTATCAGGCGGATATCAGCGTCGCGCGCGCGCCGGATAATGCGCCTTATATCATGCTGGAGCGATGAATCCTGTCATCATCTTTACGGAATAAAAGGGATGCATTAAATTTGCGTGTTAGTGATACGAAAAGGGGCGCAAATAAGGTATAAAAGCCGCATGAAAATCCCAAACAGACTCCAACCCCTGGTCGATGACGGCCTGATAGACGCCGTGCTTCAACGCCTGAAAAGCGGCAAAGAAGCCGACGTTTACACCGTGTTGTGCGGTGACAATATTCAGTGTGCCAAAGTGTACAAGGAAGCGTCACAGCGCAGCTTCAAGCAGGCCGTGCAGTATCAGGAAGGGCGCAAAGTCCGCAATACGCGTAATGCGCGCGCGATGCAAAAAGGCTCGAAGTTCGGCCGTAAACAGCAGGAAGAGGTCTGGCACACGGCCGAGGTCGATGCGTTATACCGCCTGGCGAACGCTGGCGTGCGCGTCCCTCAGCCCCATATGTGTCTGGACGGCGTGCTGCTGATGGAGCTGGTCACCGATGCCGAAGGCGCGGTTGCCCCTCGTCTGAGCGACGTCACCCTGAGCGAAGAGAACGCGCTGGCGGACTTCGATGCGATGATCCGCAATATCGTGCGCATGCTGTGCGCCGGTATTGTGCACGGCGATCTGTCCGAGTTTAACGTGCTGCTGGATGCCAAGGGGCCGGTGATTATCGACCTGCCGCAGGCGGTGGATGCTGCCGCCAACAACCATGCGGAATCCATGTTTGAACGCGATGTGAATAACATCACCGCCTATTACGGCCAGTTCGCCCCGCAGCTGCTGCAAACGCGCTATGCGAAAGAGATCTGGATGCTGTACGAAGACGGGAAGTTAACGCCAGACACCCCACTCACCGGGTTGTTTGTCGAAGAAATTCACGATGTGGATATGGATTCATTGATGGATGAAATCATTACCGCAGAAGATGAGTATTACGAACGCCAGCGAGCGGCGAAAGAACGCGACGACGAATAATTTCTGTCGGGTGGCGCTGCGCTTACCCAGCCTACAAAAATGTTGGGTGTTTGTAGGCCCGTGCAAGCGAAGCGCCGCCGGGCTATTCCCGCAGAGCGCGCGTTGCCAGCAACTTAATCACCGCCTTTTTTAGCCTCCCCGGCTGGGCAGAATAGCAACCAGGTTTATGCGGCTCGCCAGGCATAAAAATGGCAAACATGCCGGGTGTCATCGTCAGGGCCTGTTGATTTTCGATGCGCTCACACAGCTGATAATCCTCCTGCTCGTGCCATTCATCGCACTCCCGCGCGCTGCCGGTCAGGCCGTAATAAATCAACTCTTCACCTTCCAGCACAATCTGGATATCGATGTAGCGGCGGTGCAACTCCGCACGTTTGTCTTCTGCGCGCTGGGTGTCGAACTGCATCACGTTGACGAACAGCGTCTCTCCCTCAAGGGGGTAGCTTCCCGGCTCTTTATCCGCGATCCCTTCACGCAACGCCTGCTCGATCGCCTGACAAAATACCGCTGACAGCCCTGCAGCCGGCAGCGGGTTGAGATGACCCACAATCATTGCATTGCTCCTTGTGCCCATAAAGCCGCGCCCAGCAAACCCGCATCGCTGCGGTGGCTGGCAGAAAAAAGTTCAACCTGGTAAACCGCCGGTTCCTGCGCCAGATACTGCTGCACCTGCGCAAGATAACCTTCAGCGAGCCCAATGCTGCCGCCCACTACCACCCGCTGACAGTCGGTCAGGGCTTTCAGATCGGCAATTAAGCGCGCCAGCGTCCGGGCTGAGCGGTCCACCAACGCCAGCGCCTGGGATTGCCCCTGCGCGGCGTGGGCAAAAATGGCCCTCGCATCCAGCCCCGCTAACTCGCCCTCTGCGGCGGCAGCAATCCCCCGCCCGGAGGCGATGGCCTCCACGCAGCCGATCCGCCCGCAGCCGCAGCGCGGCCCGTTGGGATCCGCGAGGGTGTGGCCGCAGTGTCCGCTCAGGCCACCCGAACCGATGACCAGTTTGCCATTCTGAATGACGCCCCCACCCACCCCGGTCGACACGGTGATAAAGACCATATCGCGGATTGTGGCGTGCACCTGTTGATACTCCGCCAGCGCCGCGGCCTGGGCATCATTCAACGCCACGCAGGGTAGCCCGGTCAGGGCAGACAAGTATTCCACAAGGGGAAAATGGCAAAGCCCTCCGAGGTTGGACGGATTAATCGCGGTTAATACCCCATCCTGAATAATCCCGGTCGAGGCGATGGCAACGTGCTGCGCCTCGGAATACAGGGGCGTCACCAGCACCCGCAGCGCATGCTGGAGCGCATCCGCTGTTTGGCTGGCGGGCGTCGGGATTTCTCTGCGGGCAAGGATTTGCAACCTGCTGTCTATCAGCGCCGCAGCAAGCTTGGTGCCGCCGATATCAATGGCCAGGGTAATCATGCGTTAACGCCCTGGATCGCATCCCGATACCATTGACAGATGTGCTCCAGCCGGGTGATCGCCGAGCCCACCGTCACCGTCCATGCGCCATGCTGGATGGCCTGCGCCGCCAGCTCCGGCGAGTTGTAACGCCCTTCGGCGACCACCCGACAACCGGCGTTACTCAGCGAAGAGACCAGCGCCAGGTCCGGCTCAGTCGGTATGACCGCAGAGGTATAACCCGACAGCGTGGTGCCGATCAGCTGCGCACCTTGTTGGTGGCACGCCAGGCCCTCTTGCAGGGTAGAGCAATCGGCCATCGCAATCAGCTGATGTTGCCGGATACGCGCCAGCAAAGCATCCACCGCAACCGGGCGCGGGCGCTGGGTGCCATCAAACGCAATAATGCTGGCACCGGCCTGCGCCAGCGCATCGACATCGTCCAGCCAGGGCGTAATACGCACCGGGGTGTCGGGTAAGTCGCGTTTTACAATGCCGATAATCGGTACTGTCACCACGGCCCGTACCGCCCGCACGTTTTCAACGCCTTCTATGCGCAGCGCCACCGCCCCCGCCTGCTCTGCCGCCAGCGCCATTGCGGCAATAATGTCGGGTTTATCCAGCGGGCTTTGTGGCACTGGCTGACAGGAGACAATCAGCCCGCCCTGGGCTTTGACTTTTGCATCCAACGCATCAAGAAATGACATATTCCCTCCTATATTTTCGTTTTGACCAGCTGGCGTGCGCTTTTGGCCGCCGCCATGGCGCCGCTAAAAGGTTTACCGTCGATGGCATCGTGAGTACGCAGCGCTTCCGGGTGCAGCCAGCGCTGAACGCGGGACGGCATATCAAAACCAATCAGCAGGATGACCACAAACGTCAGGCTAAACGACAGGGAACACAGGGCGGTGCCCAGATCGAGGCGCTGGGCAATAAATGCCCCCAGTATCGGAGCTAACGCGCCCCCTAATGCGCCGACGTTGTAGGTAAATCCGAGCCCGGCCGCACGCTGCTCGGTATCAAAATAGCCCCCGATCAGTTTAGGCAGGACCCCGGAGATCCCCTGACCGAGCATCTGCTGGAAGAACAGCAGCAGGCCCAGCACCCAGACGCTGCTTGCGCCAATCGCGAATACCGGAATGATCAACAGTTGAGAGGCCAACAGGCTATACACGTAGGCTTTACGCGTGCCGATCCAGTCGCCGAGGAAACCGCCGACGCAGCAGCCCGCTGCGGCACCAAATCCACTGAAGAACAGCACCTGCGCGACGGTGGCCGGATCGTAAGCCAAATCCGTTTTCAGATACGTGGGCAACAGGGCCTGGATAGGCCAGGAGTATAAGAAAGCAAACAGTACGACGACCATCAGCGTCACGCCGGTCGGCCAGCGTTTACCGTTACTCTGCACCGCAAAGCTGACAAAAATCCCGGCGCACAGCAGGCCAAGCACCGCCACAATCGCCGCATTGTTTAACTGTCCTGCGAAGCAGAACCACAGCGCAATACCGGCCACCAGGGTCATGATGATATTGATGACCCGATGTTCGCCGCGATACAGAATATCCACCATCGTTTTAACCGGCGCGTTGCCCTGATGCTTTTCTTTCCAGTCTTCGGCTTCAGGAATGTTTTTGCGCAGCCAGAGCGCAAAAATAATCGGCAGAATGCCAATGAAGAACAGGGCCCGCCAGCCCCACTCCGGGACCACCAGGCTATACACCTGCGCGGCCACTACCGCGCCAACGGAGAACCCCGAAATCAAAAAGCCGCTGGCTTTATTGCGTAGGTGTTTCGGCCAGCTTTCAATGACATAGGTCGCACTGGAACCATACTCACCCGCCATCCCCATGCCGATCACCAGCCGGGCAATAAACATGGTGGTATAACCCTGGGCCAGGCCACAGGCCAGCGTGCCCACGGAAAACAGCACAATACTGCTGACCATCGCCAGACGACGACCGTAGCGATCGCCCATCGCGCCCAGGATCAGACCGCCGAACCAGCGGGAAATAAAGGCCGCAGAAATCAGACTGGCGGCGTGGAGGGTTGTCAGACCAAATTCGGTCTTGATATCGGTTAATACGAGGGCAATCAGGACAAAATCGAAACCATCCAGAACATAACCGACCCAGGCGGCAGAAAATGCCCGCCACTGCTGACGGTTAAGGCAACGATACCACGGGACATTTTGCGTCATTGTATTCATATCAGTCTCCGCAATGGGTAAACCCATACGCTGTTTTTGTAGGATACAGGTACAGTGATGCCGGTCAGGCCCGGCATCTTTTTTTGTTTTAGTGTTGGTCTTTTTCTTGCTGGAGCTGCTGCGCTAAAGTGCGCAGTTCTGGCAGATACTTCTCATCCACCGGTGCAAAAGGTTTACGGCACAGCGGCACATCAATGACATCCATGTAATGCAGCACGGTTTTCAGGCCACGGAACACGCCGACCTTGATCAGCTGATCAATCACCGTGTTGCATTGCGCCTGGATTGCCTGCGCGCGGGCGTTATCCCCTTCCTTCAGCGCTTTGACGATCGCCTGGTAACGCCAGCCCATGATGTTATAGGTACTGCCGATCCCGCCGTCCGCGCCCGCCAGCAGGCCAGAGGCAAAGATCTCGTCGTAACCGTTGTACAGCACCAGATCCGGGTGCGCCCGGCGGATCTGCTCCATCTGATACAGATCCCCGGAGGTCTGTTTCAGCGCGCCGACGCCCGGTAAGGTCACCAGCGTGTTGATCTGATCCAGAGACAGCTTGACCCCGCTCAGCGCCGGGATGTTGTACACCACCATGGGCAACCCATCCGCAGAATCAATAATTCCACGATAGTGATCGCAATGCTCTTCAAAACTGAAGGGATAGTAAAACGGCGTCACGGCAGAGACAGCGTGGTAGCCCGCGCGGCTGGCGGCTTTCGCCAACTGCTGGCTTTCATGGGTGCTGACCGTCCCCACATGGGCAATCAGCGTGATTTTCCCTTTTGCTTCTTCAGCAACAATTTCAAGCACTTCCTGGCGTTGAGCGATGTTCTGCACGAAGGCTTCGCCGGTTGATCCCCCCACGTACAGGCCATCGATACCCTGCGCAATATTGAACTGCACCAGCTGGCGCAGGCTTTTGGTATCCAGCTGCTGCTGGCTGTTGAACGGTGTAAGCAGTGCGGGCATAACCCCTTTAAGCGTAACTGACATATGGACCTCGATAATGTTGTGATGATGTTATGACTGTAGACCTTTATACCTGTTATACCAGACAGGGAAAAATCAGCGCGGACGAAATGCGCGGAACGCGCTCCAGTTCACTAAATGATCGAGGGCGTTACTTGCGACGCTTTTTGCTTTGATCGAAGGCGTGCCAGGTGGCGAAAACACTGTTGAGGTGGGCTTGCAACGCACGTTCAGCCGCATCCGGATCCTGGCTACGAATAGCGTTGAAGATCCCAATATGCTGTTGATAGCTGGTGTTATTGTGCTCGCGCAATGCCTCTTCAGGTACCGCGGGACGGGCGGCGATCAGCCAGTCGATCAACGCGACGTGGATGGCCATAAAAATAGGGTTATTGGGGATTTCTGCCAGTACGCGGTGAAATTCGACGTCAGAACGGATAAACAGCGCGTTGTCATCCAGAGACTGGCTGTTAAGTTCCAGCGCTTTTTCAAGCAGCGCAATCTGTGCCGCGCTCGCATGCTGTGCGGCATGGCGTACCAGGCTCGATTCAAAGAACAGGCGTAATTGCTCGAAATGCGCAATCCCTCCCGGATGGGCAAGGAAATCTTTCGCCATGCCAGAGAGCTCACTGATGATGGTATCCGCAGACGGGCGTGAAATACGGGCACGCTCACCGTTTTGGATCTGCACCAGGCCTTTACGTTTTAACGCGGCCAGCGCTTCACGTACCGATGGCCGACCCACATTGAAAAACGCCATCAGCTCACGTTCAGAGGGAAGCTGCTCCCCCTCCGCAAACTCACGGCGACGGATCATCTGCTCCAGCTCTTCTTCTACCATCTCAGACAATTTTTTGCGCGCCAGCGGACGACGGCGCAACGCACGCCCAATGGTGTCAGAAGGGGTTTGTGCCTGTTTTTCGCTGGACTGGGTCATAAACGCTTTAAGCTAATAAGTTGAGATGAAGAGTGTTTTATCATAAAACCGCTAAAACCAACAGACCAATGGTCTGATGAGAAGCCCTCGCCAAACCTGCCGTGACTTATGAAAGTCTGCCAGGACAACACAGTAATCTTATTAATTAATCTCACACCCAATAAATGCCCGCTATTAGGTTTATGCTTCAGACGTAGAAAAACCGTCAGCCATTATTTTGACCAACCGTTCAAAATTATCGCGCTTCAATCCCGACATGTTTATCTCACCCCATTCTGAAGTGAGGATTTAATTAAAAAAAAGAAAACTATGTGGTCGACCTATGTCTTCCAGAAAAATAAGCAATAAAAAACGATAAATGTACAACGCGCTTTAATCCGTACAGAATTTCAAAAATAAATACCACCGCCAACGTAATCACTCACCACCCTATTAACACATTGAACATCCCGCTAAGCATAGCGGGTTTGTTACAGAAAAAAGACAGCCAGAACGGTTTTTTTCTCAGTCATGCGCGCCTGGCGCCATCAGGCCACAGCCTGCGCCACCTCTGGCCTGTACATTTAACGAACAACATAACCGTTGTTTTACATCAGCCTGTCAGCGTTTTTAATTAGCACGAAAATCATTATTCTCACCCGCGCTTTAACGTAATGCGTAAATATATCTCTGGCTCATAAAAAAGTATGATTGTGGGAAGATAAAGACCCTCCATAGTTATCTTCATAGCCCACCCGTAACATGTGATAACAATTCCAAACACAAATTAAGCATTGCTAAACAATTGTCATTACCAATAACCCTACCGCTTTGAGGGCGCCCTGCCGTTCAAAGCACCGAGTCGATTAGTGATTTTATTTATCTCGCCTGATGACGGGATAAATAAACTTACCCAATTTCCTGTCCCACAACCCGAAATATAACGGGCAAAAGGGTATTGCCGTTAATGACTTAACAGGGAGCCTATTAATGCAAGCATAACCTGACCTTTTACTCAGCATGACCCGGTGCATTCTTTTCTGGCGCCCATTCGGCGACCAAAAAGAAAGATGATAGCAAATCAAGAAAAGGTAATGACTCATGGCCGAACAATATGATTTTACTGTCACACTCCACGACCTCGACTTTATTCTGAAGCAGATCAAGCTCTCTGAATCGGCAACCACCGCCGAGGGTGGAATCGATGGCGATAAGCTTCGTGATGGCGTGGGTGACCCGCTGCTCCCCTACGGTATCCGCACCGTAGACGGCTCCTGGAACAACCTGCTACCCGGTCAGGAGCTATACGGCTCTGCCGACCAGACCATGCCAAGACTGGTTCCGCTGGATCTGGACGCCATTCGCAACAACCCTGAGCTGGCAAAATACCTCAGCGCCTCCGGGCCGAACAGCATGGTGACGGACACCGATCCGCGCTTGATCAGTAACATCATCTCGGACCAAAGCACCAATAACCCGGCGGCGATAGAGGCGGCGAACGATCTCAAGGACGCCCCCGGCGGCGGTGGCAGTGTCAACGGCAGCCTGAACATTCCCAACCTGTCGCCGGACGTGGGCCTGTCCCCGGGCTTTAACGGCTGGATGACCTTCTTTGGCCAGTTCTTTGACCACGGACTGGATCTGATCCCGAAAGAAGGCAACGGGATCGTGTTTATTCCGTTACTGCCTGACGACCCGCTGTATGTGCCCGGTTCACCGACCAACTTCATGCTCCTGACCCGCGCCAAAGTGGATCCCACGCTCAATACCGTGAACACCACCACCCCGTGGATCGATCAGAACCAGACCTACACCTCGCATCCGTCGCATCAGATATTCCTGCGCGAATACAGCATGATTGATGGCAAACCCGAGCCCACCGGCCTGCTGCTCGACGGCGCGCACGGGATCGCCACCTGGGGTGAGGTCAAAGCCCATGCGCTGGAGTTCCTCGGCATCAAGCTGACCGATGCGGATATTTTCAACGTTCCGCTGCTGGCCACCGACCGTTACGGCAACCTGATGTTAAGTGCCGACGGTAAAGTGCAGATTGTCACCGCCCATGGCCTGGTTTCAGCTAACGGCGATTTCTTACCAGCCGACACGCTGCGCACCGGTCATGCCTTCCTCGATGACATCGCCCACACAGCCGTGCCGAAATTTATTACCCTCGCGGACGGCAGCAACGTGCTGGCACCCGACGCCGATAGCGCCATCAACGGCACGACGGAAGCAGGCACCTACGATAACGAACTGCTCGACCGGCACTTCATCACCGGCGACGGTCGCGGCAACGAGAACATCGGCCTGACCGCCGTCCACTCGGTGTTCCACGACGAACATAACCGGCTGGTGGAGCAGTATAAAACCACCCTGCTGGCGTCAAACGATGTCGCGGTGATCAACCAGTGGCTGATGCCGAATCACCAGATCACCGAGATCCCCGCTGACACCAGCACTCTTGTGTGGAACGGGGAATACCTGTTCCAGGCCGGCCGCTTTACCACCGAAATGGAATACCAGCACCTGGTGTTTGAAGAGTTTGCCCGCGCCGTGCAGCCGGCGGTGGATCCGTTTGTGTTCTCGAATACCGCCGACATCAACCCGGCGATCTTCGCGGAGTTCGCGCACGTGGTGTACCGCTTCGGCCACTCGATGCTGACCGAAACCGTCGCCCGTACCGACAGCGACATGCTGAGTGATGACCTGGGTCTGATTCAGGCGTTCCTCAACCCGCTGGCTTTCGACAACAACGGCGCAATGAGTAACGAACAGGCCATTGGCGCCATCGTGCGCGGGATGACCCGGCAGATCGGTAACGAAATTGACGAGTTTATTACCGGGGCGCTGCGCAATAACCTGGTCGGTCTGCCGCTGGATTTGGGCGCACTTAACATCGCCCGCGGCCGCGAAACCTTTATGCCGTCCCTCAACGAAGCCCGCGCGCAGTTCTTTGAAATCACGGGTAACAGTGAACTCAAACCCTACACCAGCTGGTCGGATTTTGCCTATTACCTGAAAAATACCGCCTCGATCATCAACTTTATGGCCGCCTACGGTCAGCATAAGTTGATCACCGATGCCACCACCATCGCCGGTAAACGTGCGGCAGTGGAATTCCTGCTGTTTGGTCCGGCCAACGACGCCACCCGCGCCGATGCGTTTGACTTCTTCAACAGCACCGGCGCATGGGCGGCGAAAGAGACTGGCCTGAACATGGTCGACTTCTGGATTGGCGGGCTGGCGGAGCGTAAAAACGAGTTCGGCGGGATGCTCGGCTCGACCTTCAACTTCGTCTTTGAAACCCAGATGGAGATGCTGCAGGACGGGGACCGCTTCTACTACCTGAGCCGCACTCAGGGGCTGAACATGCTCAACCAGCTGGAGGCCAACTCGTTTGCCGCACTGGTGATGCGTAACAGCGACCTGGGCGAGGTCGGTTCTTCTCACGTCCACGCCAAACTGTTTATGACCCCGGACCACACCCTGGAAGTGAACACCCGGGTGCAGACCGAAGTCGATCCGACCTGGGGTAATACGCTCAAGGATCTGCTCACCCCGCTGGTGGTGCGCAAAGCCGCCGGGGCGGATGTCGACGGCGATGGCAAGGCCGACGGTGCTTATCTCAAATACTCTGGCGACGGTCACGTGGTGCTGGGCGGCTCGGAAGGTAACGACACCTTAATCGGTGGCAAAGGTATCGACAGTCTGTGGGGCGACGGCGGTAACGACCGGCTCGACGGCGGCGATGAAGCCGATACCGTGCACGGCGGCGACGGGGACGACATCATCACCGACACCGGTACGCCGGTGGGCGGGGCGGACTTCCTGCACGGCGATGCCGGGAACGACGTCATCTTCTCCGGCAACGGCAACGACCTGAGCTTCGGCGGCAGCGGCCAGGACTTTATTGTCGTCGGCGAAGATGCCCAGGAAGTGTTTGGCGGGCTGGATAACGACTTTATCCTTGGCGGCTCCGGTGCCGACGCGCTGTTAGGCAACGAAGGCGACGACTGGATTGAAGGCGGCGACGGCTTTGACTCCCTGACCGGCGAAAACTCCGAACTGTTCTTCAACAGCACCATCATTGGCCACGACGTCCTGAACGGTCAGGGTAACGACACCGACTACGACGGCGAAGCGGGCGATGACATTATGGTCCAGGGGGCGGGCATCCAGCGTAACAACGGGATGGCCGGTTTCGACTGGGCGATCCACAAGGGCGACACCACCGGTGCCAATTCGGACCTGGGCATTCCAATTTTCGTCAACCAGCAGGAGTTTATCCTGCGCGACCGCTTCGACCTGGTCGAAGGTCTGTCGGGCTGGAAATTTGACGACGTGCTCACCGGCACCGATCAGCCGCTCGGCACCGCGCCGGTGCAGGGCACGCCGCTGTCCAACAACCTCACCCTCGAAGGCGTGGCGCGGATCGCCGGGCTGGATAAGGTGGTCGGCAGCACCCTGATGAACGGCGCAGTCAATGGTGTGGTGCTTAACCCGGACAACGGGGCCGACATTCTCCTCGGCGGCGGCGGCAGCGACCGCATCATGGGTAAAGCGGGCAATGACATCATCGATGGCGATGCCTGGCTGAACGTGCGGATCGAAGTCAGAGATGCGCAGGGCGTGGCGATTAAGAGCGTCGACAGCATGAACGAAATCAAATTCGACATGCTGAATGGCGTCATTAATCCCGGCCAGCTGCACATTGTGCGCGAGATCCTCACCGACGGTAACAAAGGCGAAACGGACATCGCGCTGTACCGGGATGTCAGCAGCAACTATCTGTTCAGCCGTAATGCCGACGGTAGCCTGACGGTCAACCACGCCACACCGGATGCCGCCCTGCCGAACAACGACGGGATCGACCGCCTGCTGAATATCGAAAAACTGGAGTTTGGCGATCAATCACAGCTGTGGGTCACGGCGCAAAAAGCCACTGGCAACGTCAATATCAGTAGCCAGGCACCGTCAGCCGGGGATCTGCTGCGCGTCAGCACCTCCAACCTGCAGGATGGCAACGGCCTCGCGAACAACCTGCCGATCACCTACACCTGGCAGGCGCTGATCGGCGGCGAATGGCGCAACCAGGCAACCGGGGTGGAGTTCCGGGTGCCGAATAACCTGGCCGGCTCTCAGCTGCGGGTCACCGCCAGCTTTACCGACCGGATGGGCGATGCGGAATCGCTGGTCTCGGCCTTTACCAGCCCGGTCGGGCCACGCGATCAGCCGACCACCGGCGCGCCAACCATCAGCGACCAGACGCCAACCCGCACCATGGCGCTGACCGCAGTGGTGTCGGGCATTGCCGATGCCGATGGCCTGACGGGGGGTAACTTCCGCTTCCAGTGGCAGATGAGCACCCTGCTCGGCTTCGTCAACATCGCGGGAGCCACGGCGGCGACCTACACCCCAACCCAGGGCGTGGTGGATCGCGCTCTGCGGGTGGTGGTCACCGTCACCGATGATGAAGGCAACCCGTCGGTGGTACTGACCTCCGCCGCCACGCAGACGGTCGGGGATCTGATTGTCGGCAATAACGGCGGGAATGCGATTATCGGGACCGCCGGCAGCGATTACCTCGACGGCGGGGCGGGCAACGACACCCTGACCGGCCTCGGCGGGGATGATTTCATGCTCGGCGGCACGGGGAATGACACGCTGAACGGCGGCGACGGCAACGATGAACTGCACGGCAATGACGGCAACGACACCGTGAATGGCGGCAACGGCAACGACCTGCTGTACGGCGAAGCCGGAAACGACACCCTCGATGGCGGCGCGGGAGCCGATACGATGTTTGGCGGTGCCGGCGACGATATCTATGTTGTCGACAACGTGGGCGACATCGTGGTGGAGAACGCCAACGGCGGCAATGACACCATCCGCACCAGCCTCAGCAGCTACGACCTGACCGCCAACGTCGAAGTCCTGACCTACACCGGGCTGGGCAACTTCATCGGCACCGGTAACGCCCTGAACAACATCATCACCGGCGGCATCGGTAATGACCAGCTGTTCGGCATGGACGGTAACGACCAGCTGGTCGGCGGCCTCGGCAACGACTATCTGGAAGGCGGAACCGGCAACGATAACCTGCAGGGCGACGCCGGGAATGACACCCTGGCGGGCGGGGTTGGCGTCGATACCCTTAACGGCGGGACCGGGAATGACATCCTGATCGGCGACGCGGGGAATGACACCCTCACCGGCGGCAACGGCAGCGACAACTTCGTCTTCGGGGTCGGTTTCGGGCGCGACACCATCACCGACTTCGACAGTAACCCGACGGGCGGCCAGGACTTTATCGACCTGCAAACCCGGGGGATTACCACCGCAACGTTCGCCAGCAGCGTCTCGATCACCGGCAATAACAACACCACTACCCTGACCCTCAGCGGCGGCGACGTCATTATCTTAACGGGGACCGCAGCCAACTCCGTGACGATTAATGATTTCCACCTGCTGAGCTAAGGGTAAGTCGGGAATAAGCACATAACTTCATTGATGTCATAAGGAGCACACCATGCCGCGCCAGTATAAGTCGACAGAACTGAAAAAAGCCCTAAAGGGAACCAGGCCTGCTTTTATTATGCTGCTGTTTTTTAGCAGCGTGATAAATCTGCTTATGCTGGCGCCGGCAATCTATATGTTGCAGGTGTACGACCGGGTTCTGGCCAGCCAGAACACCACCACCCTGCTGATGTTAACGCTACTGATCGTCGGGATATACGTCGTTATCGGGATGATTGAATTTGCCCGCGCCAGCGTCATGACGCGGCTCGGCAATCGTCTGGATGTGAAATTAAATCAACTGGTTTTCAGCGCCGCCTTTAAGCGTAAAACAGCAACGGGGGATAATAACCCGGCGCAGGCGCTGAACGAACTGGGACAAATACGCCAGGTGCTTTCCGGCAACAGCTTATTTGCCCTGCTCGATATTCCCTGGACGCCATTCTATTTACTGATTGCGTTCCTGGTGCATCCACTGCTGGGGTATTTATCGCTGGGGGGGATCATTGTGCTCTTTTTCCTGACCCTGATAACGGAATTCGCCACCAAATCCCCCATTCAGCAGGCGCATGAATTAAGCGTGCACAACACCACCCGGCTGAACAAGCAATTGCAGAACGCCGACACCATCGAAGCGATGGGGATGCTCGGCACCCTGAAGCAGCACTGGCTGGAGCAGCACAGCAAAGTAATGGTGCTGCAAACCCAGATTGCGGATAAAACCTCGGTGCTCAGCAGCCTGAGCCGCTTTGTGCGAGTGCTGCTGCAGTCCGTGGCGCTGGGTGCGGGCGCGTTGCTGGTTATCGCCGGGCAGATCACCCCCGGGCTGATGATTGCCTCCTCCATTATTCTGGGTCGGGTACTGAGCCCGGTGGAACAGGTGATCGGCAGCTGGAAGCAGTTCGTCCAGTTCCGCAGCGCCTGGCACCAGTTGACCAAACTGCTGCAGGAGTATCCGGGCACTCAGGACGTCCTGACCCTGCCGACCCCGAAAGGCAACATCAGCGTCGAAGGGATCTTCGCCGCCCCTCCGGGCCAGAAAGCCGCCACGCTGCGCAATATCTCCTTCCAGCTCGAGCAGGGCGAAGTGCTGGGGATCATCGGCCCGTCCGCCTCGGGTAAAAGCTCGCTGGCGAAACTGCTGGTCGGCGTCTGGCATCCTCTGTCCGGCAAAGTGCGGATCGACGGCGCGGATATTTGCCAGTGGGATAAAGTCCTGCTTGGCCCGTCCATCGGCTATCTGCCGCAGGATGTGGAGCTGTTTGACGGCAGCATCGCGCAGAACATCTCCCGTTTTGGTCACGCCGACAGCGAACTGATCGTCGCCGCCGCGCATCTGGCCGGGGTTCACGAGATGATCCTGCGCCTGCCGCAGGGCTACGACACCCCGCTCGGGATGGGGGGCTATCAGCTCTCCGGCGGCCAGCGTCAGCGCATCGGCCTGGCGCGGGCGGTGTACAACAACCCGGCCTTTATCGTCCTCGATGAGCCGAATGCCAACCTCGACGACATCGGCGAAATGGCCCTTATCAAGGCGATCAACACTCTGCGTACCCAGGGGCAAACCGTGGTGCTGATTTCCCATCGCCCGACTCTGCTGGGGGTGGTCAACAAAGTCCTGCTGATTAATGAAGGCGCCGTCCAGGCGTTCGGCCCGCGCGAACAGGTGTTTGCCAACCTGCGCCAGGCCAACATGCTCAAATCCGTGCCGACCACTGCCGATGCACCCGCTGCCCACAGCCAGCAACCCCAACGAGAGGCATTATGATGAAAAAGAATAACAACAGCCCTGCGATGCCAGACGGTGACGGCGTGGATATCAATATTTGGCCGCCGTTGATTCGCGGCACGATCGTGATTGTGATCGCCGTTGGCGGGTTCTTACTGTGGGCGGTCAAAGCGCCGCTGGATGCCGGCGTGGTTGCCGAGGGTACCGTCACCGTGTCCAGCAACCGTAAAACCATCCAGCATTTAAGCGGCGGTCGGGTCACCGATATCTTTATGAAAGAGGGTGAAGTGGTCAAAAAGAACCAGGTATTAATGCGCCTGGACACCCTGCAGCTCGATATGCGCTACAGCGCGTTGAGCGCGCAGTTTATCTCCGCCAAAACCAGCGAAGACCGCCTGCTGGCAGAGCGCAACGGCGCGGATACCATCACCTTTAGCGACACGCTGAGCAAAAATTTTGCCAGCAATAAGCGGCTGGACGAAAGCCAGCAGCTGCAGACCAGGCTGTTCGAGACGCGCCGCAAAAATATTCAGGATGAGATCTCGATGATCGACGAGTCGCTGGATGGCCTGACCGAACAGACCGGCAACCTGAATAAAATAAAAGGCTACCGCGAGCATCAGTTCACCTTGATCAACAGAGAGCTGGGGGCGATCCGGGCGCTTGCCGAGAAGAACTACTACCCCAAAGCCCAGCTGATGGTGCTGGAGCGCGAAGCGGCTGAAATCTCAAGTACCGTTTCAGAGGACATTCTCAACATCGCCAGACTCAAATCACAGCAAAATGAACTGCGGATCAAGGCCTATCAGGTGCAGCACCAGTATCTGCGTGAAGTGGAGTCAGAATTAACCCTGAAGCAAAAAGAGGTGGCGATGCTGGAGGACGAGCTGATGTCGACCCGCCATGAACTGGATAACACGGTGATCCGCTCCCCTATCGACGGGATCGTGCTGGATGTCAAAGTCAGCACCGTCGGCGGGATCATTCAGCCGGGCGAGCATTTAATGGATATCGTCGCCGCCGGGCAGCCGCTGCAAATCGATGCCAAAATCCCGGTGCAGGCCATCGATAAGCTGGCTCCAGGGCTGACGGTCGACGTGCTGTTCCCGGCACTCAACCACGCCCTGCTCCCGTCGGTGCCCGCCCGGGTGCTGACGGTGTCGGCAGACCGCTTAACCGATAAAGTCACCCAGCAGCCGTACTACCTGGCCGAAGTACAAGTCTCCGCCGAAGGGGTGCATCTGCTGGGGGACTACAAGATCAAAGCCGGGATGCCCGCCAGCGTGACCATCAAAACCGGGGAACGCACTTTCCTGAGCTACCTGTTCAAACCGCTGCTGGCCCGGCTGGAGCTGGCGTTTAAAGAGATTTAATCCTGTCGCTACACCGCAGCGCCCTGCCAGCAAAAACATGCCGGGGCGCTGCGCTTGCCCGGCCTACAAAACCCGAAAAGCGTGCCCGTCACCTACGACGCCCCCTTCCGATACCGTAAACCTGTACACATTATTGTGCTGAAATGCTCTACCAGCGTGAAATCTGCTCGTTATTTCAGCAACTAAAACCTTTTTTTTACGGATTCGGAAGAATCTGTACAAGTTCTATGTACAACTTTAACCTTTTCGTCTATTTTTTGTATCAATCATTTAAACCTACCCATCCGGAGTCACTATGCGACGTAACGGTTCGCAACAGAGTTCAGCCATGGCCATCACGGCCTACTTCAATAAAGCCACCATGCCGACCCAACAGGAGACGCTGGGATTGATTGTGAGCGAAATTCTGAAGGAAGGGCGTAGCCTGAGCCGGCTGAGCATTTGCACTAAGTTGTTGCACCGGGTTGAATCGACTGAAAACGAGGAAGAGATTGCTCATTACAACGCATTAATTGGTTTGTTCTTTGAACGATAACGACAATCGAACTTCCATAGCTTCCATCAGTCAGTATTTGCTACGCGCCGGATCGCACCTGACGGCTGGCGTAAAACGTTACTGATAATATGCTGCGGTGAATATGTACTCCCGTCAGCAGTATGAGAACAGTTATGCACAGAACGAAAAATGAAAAACTGAAAGATGACCTTATTGGCGAAGCCGTATTATTAATTTTAAAAAATAATGGGCCGATAAATTTTAAGGCGCTGGCTAGCAAACTGCGTGCCATGGCGATGGGTGAAAGCGACCCCGAAAGACAGGCGGCGCTGGCTGCGGCAGTGGCCGAAATTGAACAACGCAACGCCGGGAGCGCCAATAACCCTGCAGAGACAAGGGGCAACTACAGCATTGATAATATGCACCACCTGATGACTAAAAATAGCCAACCCCGCGCTGATAAAAAACATTAACTTTATTCTGGTGAATAAGATGAACAAAGACATCGCACAGCACAGTTATAAATTTGACGCACTGCAAGACCAGGCTCTGGCCAAACATTTTCGTACCGCTGGCGCATCCTTATCTGATGAAGCGGCAGTATTAGGCGCCGCCATCAGATGTATTTTGCTCTGCGGCGATAACCTGTCGAATAAAGAAGTTATTCTTCAGTTGATACACGCGCTGGAAGTGACAACCGATCCTGCGGCTGCAGATGTCATCCGCAACACGCTGGAGATTGTGGTTGGCTTTACCCGCGACGATATGTGATCGTCATGTGCAAAAAGACAGAAGGCCAGCATCCCGCGAGCTGGCCTTTTAGTAAAACTGTGAACTCACCACAACTCCTGCAATAACACCCCCCTTGCCGAGAGCCGGCCACTTTTCTACGCTTACTTCACATCAAAAAGCGCACAACCCACATCGAATAAACCAGCAGCCTCATGCGTTAACATTTTACCTGTGTAATGGAGAGTCACCCTATGCTGCGCCCTCTTCTCCTGCTGGTCGCAACGCTGTTTTGCCCGCTGGTCCATGCGCTGCCGACCACCTGGAATATCGATACCGATAAGACAACCATCAGGCTGTCGTGGCATGCATTTGGTGGCATTCTGTCGTGGGCGAACCTGAGCGGCGTGACGGGGGCGGTAACGCTCGATCCCGACAATGAATTTGCCGATCGCATCAACGTGCAAATCCCGGTCGCCACCCTCAAAGCCTCCAACAACCTGCTCACCTGGCAGCTTAAAAGTAATCTGTTTTTTGATGCGCAGCGCTACCCGCACATCACCTTTACCAGCACCCGGGTGGTCAAGCTCGGTGAGGATCGCTATCGCGCCTTTGGCACCCTGGCGGTCAGGGATCTCACTCGCCCGGTGATCCTCGAGGCCTCACTCGATCGCCAGTCGGCGGGGGCGATCGCACTGCACGCCACCACCGCCATCTCACGCGCGGCCTACAAAATGGATCGCTTTGCGCTGGTGGTGGACGATCGGATTGCGATCTCCATCGCCATTAAAGCCAAAACCACCGCCGCACTATGACAGCGCGGCCTGTAATTGGCGGGCCGTTGCCTGTAATTGTGCCACCGGGGTGCGGGCAATCAATGCGAACTGATACTGCGGGTTACGCCACCAGACGATATTCATCCCGTAGCGCTGCTCAGTGCTGATGGCGGCGCCACTCCCCTGCTTATGCGCCGACACACACAGCGCCATCGGGCCGTAGTCGGCATGGTTCCAGGCAATCTGGGCAATCGGAATGCTTTCATAGCGCAGAATGCGCACCATCTTCAGCTCGCTCCCCGCTAACCGCAGCTGGCTTTCCTGCAGCTGCAACCCCATATCCCCGGCAAGACGGGCCAGACCACGGCGCAGCACCGGCGGTGAGCTGTCGGCGTCGAGCAGCGTTTCGCCGCTGTAGAGCGACATGTAGTGGGCCTCAAGGTCACGAATGCTGGCGTCCTCGTGCTGTGCCTCATCGTGGTCATCACCCCCCGGGCGCGCCAGATAGCCTATCCCGACGCCGGTGAGCAGAAACGCCACCGAGGCGGCAATCAGCGCCCGGCGGCTGACGCCCGCCCGCGCCAGCGCAGGGTCGGCAAGATGAGTTTCCAGTCGGGACAACATCTGCGCGTGGGGGGCCTCCATCAGCAGCGATGCAAAGGCTTGCTGATAATCCTGATTGCTTTTCATCAGCTCGGCGGTGCGCCCGGCGAGGATATCGTCGCTGCGCAGCAGGCGCGCAAACTGCTGCGCGTCGGCCTCCGCCATCTGCCCGTCGAGCCAGGCAACAATGGCCTCATCGTCATAAGGGGGGGTAAAGCGGAACGTGTTCATCCCCGTCTCTCCTTGGTGGATGGCGGGGCATCCACTGTTTTCGCCAGCGTCGCCCGCGCACTCGCCAGCCGACTCATTACCGTGCCGATCGGCACCGACAGGGTATCGGCCGCCTCCTGATAGGTAAAACCTTCGACATACACCAGAAAGAGCGTATTGCGCTGGGCCTCCGGCAGGGCGTTCACCCGACGCATGATCTGCTGATAGCGGCGTCGATCGTCATCCTGCTCAACGGTGTCCGGTGCCTGCAGATCCTCGCCGTCGACAAAGCCCTGCCCCATCCGCACGCGACGCGCGCGCAGATCGGAGATCCAGATCGAGTGCAGGATCGCAAACAGCCAGCGGTCGATGCGCGTACCTGGCGCATACTGGGCGCTCTTTTCCAGCGCGCGAACGCAGGTCGCCTGCACCAGCTCTTCGGCCATCTCACGATTGCGCGACAGAACCAGCCCATAGCGCCAGAGACGGGTCAGATGCGCAGCAAGCTGCTGGTGAACCTCGCGGGTGGCGATTTTCAGCTCCTCATAGACAGATTCAGGATTCAGGGTGGCCGTTAATCGCCGCCTGCAAATCCTGATACTCTTCACAGCCGTGGCCGCAGATGCTGGCGATGGCTTTTAGCTGTTCCCCGGCCAGATCGGGACGGCCTTTTACCATCCAGGCTTCGCCGAGATATTCCCGGGCCTGGGCATAATTGGGTTTAAGCGCCAGCGCACGCTGATAATAGCCAATGCCCTCGTCGGTGCGCCCGAGCTTGCGGGTGGCGAAGCCGCGATAGTTCCACGCCTCGGCGGTATTGCTGTTTTTCAGGCTATCCAGCAGGTTCAGCGCCGCCTGATACTCGCCTTTTTTCGCCAGGTGATAAGCGTAATGGGTTTTATCGGTGTCGCTCAGGCTACCGGACTTATCCGGCACGCATTTTTTGGTCGCACTGTCATACACCTGCCCGCGTGGGCAGTCCGGCGTGGTCTTGTCGGTATTATTATCGCCCATCGCCAGCGCATAAGGGGCCTGTAAAAAGCAGAACAGCAGCGGGATCGCCAGACGGACGGTTGAGCATTTACGCATGATCGTGACTCCAGGTTAGCAGCAGGGAAAATCAATCCGTAAACGCGCGATGCTTTTACTTTATTCGTTAAATTTATTCTCATTGCCCCCGAAGCGAAACCGTAAAAGCCAGGCTATACTGCCAGCCAGATATAAGCCACCGCAGTTAAAACTCATACCTTTGTCTTATTCTTATTTTGCTGCAACCTCCCTGACAATAAATAAACAAAGGATAAAATCATACTTTTGTATTATGCCATATATTTACAACGCGACTAATAAGCATTCCCTCAGACATTACAACCTCTGTAACAATAAATACCCGAACGGCAGTAATTAAACGCATGCCAATAAATAAAAAAACGGCAATAACCGACAAGATCTGTGATGTTTATCAATATCCTGCTGCCCGGCATAACACCTGAAACTCCACGCCAACCCTTACAGTACAAGGCCTGCCGCCAACTTCACTTCTACGGATTCACGGCGTCTAAGGTGCTAAATATATCCGTCAAACGCTTGTGTAAAGATTACTGACACTTCATTTGCGCTTTTAGTGCTTTCTGGCTATATCAATTTCAGGCCCTAATGAAATGATAGCAATATTAATAACAGGGATTACAGCCCTTACAAATAATCCCGATAACCGTACTCACTGAATCATCCTGAGCCCAGGATCTTTGCTACGTCTGCGCAAGCGGGCGGGCATTGGTCGCCCAAAAATTATTACAGCAGGTCACTATTATTCACACATAGTGTTTCCTTAAGGGCGCTCATCATCTGCTGAGAACATTTGACGTAAATCACACAGCATTTCAATTAACTCTGTTGGGAGTAATACGAATGAGTAAAATTACTGTCATCTCCAGTGTGACGCGCAAGGAAACGGTAACGGAAGGCACTCAGGTGATACTGGGCGACGCCTCCGTTGTTAAAATCCAGGCAGGACGCGGCGAGATTTACGGGTATTCTCGCAGCGGAAACGATCTGCTGGTCAAAATGTCCGACGGCCAGACCCTCACCCTGAAAAACTACTTCGTGAACAGCCACGAGCTGGTGCTGGATGAAAACGGCTCCCTGTGGTGGATTGAAGAGCCGCTAGGCGTGGAGCGTTACCAGCAGGTCGCGTCAACCGATGTACTGCTGTCGGGATCCGTCACCAGTTCGTCGAACGACGGAACCGCCATCTGGCCGTGGGTATTAGGCGGACTGGCTGCTGCGGGCGGTATTGCGCTGGCCGCGGGTGGCGGCGGTGGTGGCGGCGGCGGTGACGATCGCGTGGATCCCGGCCCGGCGCCGCAGGATACCACCCCACCCGATGCCCCGACCAACCTGCGCTTCTCGGCAGATTCCACCCAGCTGCTGGGTAATGCCGAACCTAACAGCGGCATTACCATCACCGATGCCAACGGCAACGTCATTGGCAAAACCATCACCAACGGCAACGGCGAATTCACCGTCGAGCTGGGCACGCCGTACAACAACGGCGAGACCCTGACCGCAACGGCAACGGACGGCTCGGGCAACGTCAGCCCCGAAACCACCATTACCGCCGCCGACACCACCGCGCCGGATGCGCCCCTGATTATCATCGCCGATGATGATGTGGGCAGCATTACCGGCTCGCTGGCCGACAATCAGACCACCGACGATCCGCGTCCGACCTTCACCGGCAGCGGCGAACCGGGGGCGAAAATCACCATTTATGACAATGGCGTCGCCATCGGCACCGTCATGGTCAGCTCGGAAGGCAGCTGGACTTTTACCCCCACCGCCAATCTGAGCGATGGCTTCCACCAGCTGACCGCCACCGCCACCGACCCGGCCGGGAACGTCGGCCCCGAGTCGCCGGTGTTCTCGATAACCATCGATACCCTCGCGCCCAACCCGCCTGCCGTGCAGGTGATTGACAACGAGGGCACGTCACAGGGCATTATCATCGCCGGACAATTTATTGATGCCGACCAGCCCGAGCTGACCGGCACCGGGGAAGTGGGCAGCACCATCGCCATTTACGATAACGGCGAACTGCTGACCGAAGTCGCGGTGGCCGCCAACGGCACCTGGAGCTATACCCCAACCGAGCCGCTGGCGGAGGGCGCTCATTCCCTGACCCTGACCGAAACCGATCTGGCCGGGAACACCAGCGCGCTGTCTGCGCCGTTTACGTTTACGGTCGATCTCACCGCCCCTGCGGCACCGACCGTCATCCTCACCCCAGACGGCACCCAGGTAAGCGGTACCGCTGAAGCTAACGCCACCGTCAGCGTCAGCAACAGCCTGGGCGAAGATCTGGGCACCGTTAAAGCCGATGCCAACGGCGCGTACACCCTCACCCTGAGCGCCGCGCAAATCGACGGTCAGACCCTGAACGTGGTCGCCGAAGATGCGGCAGGCAACCAGAGCGCCCCGGGTATCGTCGTCGCCCCTGACCTCACGCCGCCGGATGCACCGACGGATCTGGTGGTTGCGCAGAACGGCGGCACCCTCACCGGGACTGCCGAAATCGGGGCCAGAATTGCCGTGATGTCGTCCGCCAACGAAGTGCTGGGCACCGGCACCGTCGGCGACGATGGCAAGTTCTCCATCTACCTCGCCCAACGTCAGGTTAATGGCGAAGCGCTGGAGGTGTACGCCTGGGATCACTCAGAGAACAAAAGTCTGCCCGGCAAGGCAGGTGCCTTTGACACCACCGCGCCGCTGCGCCCGGACAACCTTGCGCTCTCCAGTGATGGCCTGACGGTCAGCGGCACCGCCGAAGCCGGCAGCACCGTCATCATTCGTGAGGGCACCGTCGAGGTGGGCCGCGTCACCGTAGGCGACGGCGGCAGCTTCTCGGTAGTGTTCCCGCTGCCGAAAAAGAACGGCGAAGAGATGCTGTTCACCGCCACCGACAAGGCGGGCAACATCAGCCCGGAAAGCATGTTGCTCGCCCCAGATACCACGCCACCGGCCAAACCAATCATTACCGACGTGATCGATGACGTGCTGGAGGGGCTGGGCACCATTCACAGCGGCGACATCACCAACGACCGCGCGCCGCTGATCGTCGGCACCGGTGAAGCGGGCACCAAAATCTTTATCTACAGCGGCACGGATCAGATCGGTTTCACCGAGGTGGGCGTGGACGGTAACTGGTCATTCCAGGTGAATGCCCATATGACTAACGGCATCCATGACCTGACGGCCGATGCCGTCGACAGACGCAGCAACCACAGTGAGCTGTCGGATATCTGGACGATTAACGTCGATCCCGCCTCCCCTGGCGTCCCTGGCACCCCGGTGGAAACCCCGGTTGAAACGCCGCAGTTGGCGACGCTGGCAAGCGTTGCACCGCTGGCGGTGGAGAGCCTCAGCCACAGCGACACTGGCGAAACCGTGATTTACCACGTGCTGGATAATACGGTGGGTAACGCCACGGCGGGCAACAGCGGCAGCGATCATCTGAGCGACTTCTCGCTGGCAGACGGGGATAAAATCGATATCAGCGAGCTGCTGGTCGGCTGGGACGGGGATCGCGCTACGCTGGGGGACTATATCCAGATCTCCGGCAGTGACGGCAACACCCTGATCTCCATCGACCGGGATGGCGCCGAAACCCGCTATGCACCCACGCCGCTGGTGACGCTGGATGATGTGCAGACCACCTATGAGGAGCTGGTCGCACAGAATCATATCGTCGCCGGTTAACGCGAAAACCAGCCCGGGTAATTTAACCCGGGCTTTATCTGCTTATTATCGCTAGCATTTCTGAATAATAAACATCGCAAACCATTACAGTTGCATTTATTTAATGTTTTGCACCTTTAGCTTATTCCACCACGAATTCAACCCTTGCATTTTATTAATAAATAAACCAGCCAAATATATCATATTAAATATCTTCTTCACCCCCGCTTAATTAATTAAACAGCCACGCTAACATTCCAGAAATGTGATTTCACGCAATATTCAGCTTACTCCCGCGCACAATCGCCTGTGGCCAGCGATCGCCACAACGCCCGCCACGTCAGGGACTAACCACCAAAAACCCTGATTCCCGCTTATTTTACCCGGCCAGCGAAACGTTATTTTCAGTTCAACTTACCTTTTATTTACCGACGCTTAATTTGCGCTTTTGCGACTTTCTGGCTATATCAGAATTAGTCAATAATAAATTAATACTATTAATGAGATCAGGGGTTTCACTGCCAAAAACCAATTAACGCCGCACGCTTTTCCAAGCAAAAAAAAAGCTTTTAAAACAATGCCGCCACATTTCGCGCGGGCAGGCATCGTTCGCCCTAAATTTATTGCCCCGGTCACTGTCACTTGCCAACAGTATTCCGCGGGACGCGCTTAATCTGCACACACAAATGGCCCGCACGATGCGCCATTTCGTTGCACTTGATGGGAGTCATACCGATGAGCAAAATCACAGTCATCTCTAAACTGACGCACAAGGAAACGGTAACAGACGGGTCGCTGGTCACGCTGAATGACGCCTCTGTGGTTAAAATCCATGCAGGACGGGCCGATATTGCCGGCTATGAGCGCGTGAACAATGACCTGATCGTCAAGCTCAATTCCGGTGAAACCCTTACCCTGAAAAACTTCTACGCTAACGGCGCTAACGGCATCAGCCAACTGGTGCTGGAAGAGAGCAACGGCGCGCTGTGGTGGATTGCCGATCCGCTGGCGGTCGAGCATTACCAGTCTATCGCCTCCCTGGACATGCTGCTGGCAGGCACCGCCTCAACGGGCTCCGGCGAGTTCGCCGCCTGGCCGTGGGTGGTGGGTGGGCTGGCCGTAGCAGGCGGCATTGCGCTGGCCGCAGGCGGTGGTGGCGGAGGTGGCGGCAGCGATGGCGATAACGTCGGCAATCCGAATCCCGTCCCGCCCGATAACACGGCACCGGATGCCCCCGGCAATCTTCGCTTCTCGGCTGACGGCAAGCAGCTTTCCGGTACCGCCGAAGCCAACAGCCAAATCACCATCACCGATGCCAACGGTAACGTCGTCGGCAGAGGTACCACTAACGGCAACGGCGAATTCACCGTCGATCTGAATACCCCGTACAAAAACGGCGAAACCCTGACCGCAACGCCGACCGACAGCGCGGGCAACGTCGGGCCAGGCACCAGCGTCACGGCGGGGGATACCACCGCGCCAGATGCGCCACTGATTACCGCCGTCAGCGATGACGTGGGCAGCATCACCGGGTCACTCACCCGCGGCCAGACCACCGACGATAACCGTCCGAGCTTTACCGGCAGCGGCGAGCCCGGTGCGACCATCACCGTCTACGATAACGGCGTCGCCATCGGCACCACCCTGGTGAACAGCAACGGCAGTTGGGCCTTCACCCCGGCCAATGCCCTCGGTGAAGGCGTCCACGCCATCACCACTCGCGCCACCGACAGCGCGGGCAACGTCGGCCCGGAATCCGCCAGCTTCACCCTGACGGTCGATACGATCGCCCCAAATGCCCCGTCGGGCGTGACCGTCAATGACACCACCGGAGCGGTACTCGGTCCGGTTGCGGCAGGTGCCAGCACCGACGCCAACCAGCCGGAACTGAGCGGCAGAGGCGAAGCGGGCGGCACCATCACCCTGTATGACAACGGCCAGGTGGTCGGGCAAACCACCGTCGATGCCGACGGCAACTGGCGCTTTACCCCGAGCAATCCGCTGGCGGAAGGCCCGCACGCCATCACCCTGACCGAGACCGATCTGGCGGGCAACACCAGCGCCCCGTCGGCAGCGTTTGAGTTTGTGGTCGATCGCACCCCGCCAAATCAGCCGACCCTGGAAATCAACGAAGCAGGCACCGAAATCAGCGGCCGCGCCGAGCCGGGCAGCACCATCGTGATCACCAACAACGACGGCGTGGTAGTCGGTAACGGCGTGGCGAATACCGACGGCAACTTTACGATCGTACTCAACCAAATCCAGAACGACGGCCAGACCCTGAGCGCGGTCGCCACCGATACCGCGGGCAACCCAAGTACGCCAACCACTATCGTCGCCCCGGATGCCACCCCGCCAGACACCACTGCACCACTGGCTCCGACCGATCTTGAGATCAACGAAAATGGCACCCTCGTCACCGGTAAAGCCGAGCCGGGCAGCACCGTCACCGTGCGGGTGGGCGACAGCATCGTCGGGCAAGGGACCGCCACCGACAACGGCGATTTCTCAGTAACACTCAACACGCCGAAGCTGAACGGTGAAGTGCTCTCGGTCACCGCCACCGACGCGGCGCAGAACACCAGCCTGCCAGGCACTGTGACCGCCCCGGACACCACCCCGCCTGCGGTACCGGTAATCACCCACATCGTGGACGACGTGGAAGGCATCACCGGCAATATCAATAACGGACAGATCACCAACGACACCAAACCGGTTGTCCACGGCACCGGTGAACCGGGCTCCACCATTTACCTCTACAACGGCACGGATCAGGTGGGCTTTGCCGAGGTGGATCAGGACGGCAACTGGCAAACCGAACTGCTGCTGATCGACAACGGCGGCTATGTCCTGACCGCCGAAGCGGTTGACCGCTACAACAACCACAGCACGCCGTCCAACAGCTGGACCATTATCATCGATGCCTCCGCCCCGGACGCCCCGGCGATTAACCAGGTAATCAACGATCGACCACAAATCCCGGTCGCCATCGATAACAACGGCGTCACCAACGACAACCGCCCGACCCTGTTCGGCTCGGGAGAAGTGGGAGCCACGATCAGCATTCGCGTCGATGGCACCGAGATTGGCTCCGCGCTGGTAGGGCCGGGCGGTGAATGGCGCTTTACCCCAACCCAGGACATTGCCGACGGCACGCACGCCATCACCGCCGTGGCAACGGACGCCGCCGGTAACATCGGGGAGCCTTCTGCGGCCTTTAACATCACCATTAACACCGTGGTGCCCACCGCCCCCAGCATCACCTTCGCCGAGGACAATACCGGCAGCATTCAGGGGGATGTCACCAGCAACGTACCGACCGACGAAACCCGCCCGGTGCTGCACGGCACCGGCCCGGCGAATACGCTGATCAGCATTTACAACGGCACCACCCTGCTCGGCACCGCGACCACCGACGCTAACGGGGCGTGGAACCTGGCCCTCAGTACCCCGCTGGTTAACGGCACCCACGCCCTGACCGCGACGGTCAGCGATGCGGCGGGCAACATCGCCACCTCGGGCACCTTCAACCTGGTGGTGGACACCACCACCCCAGGCATTCCGGGCCTGCCGACCGTCACCGTCAACCCGGACGGCGAGCCGGATGTGGTGCTGAAATCCGGGGACAGCACCCGGGACACCACCCCGACCTTGAGCGGCACCGGCACCGTCGGGGATGTGGTGACCATTTACAACGGAGGCGACAAGCTCGGTGAAACCACCGTTCAGCCGGATGGCAAATGGAGCTGGACGCCGGATCCGGCGCTCGGCAGCGGCACCTATGAGCTGAGCTTAACCGTCAGCGACAAAGACGGCGCGGGCAACGAGAGCGCCCCGTCCCAGCCGGTGACCATCACCATCGATACCGTGGCCCCGGATCAACCTGATATTCCATTAGTGGTGGATAACGTCAGCGACATTACCGGCCCCATCGGCAATAACGGCGCCACCAACGACACCCGCCCGGTGCTGAGCGGCACCGGCACGCCGGATGACGTGATCAGCATCTACGACCAGACGCCAGCCGGGGGCAATGAGAAAGTCGGTCAAGTGATTGTCGACGTGAACGGCAACTGGAGCTGGCGTCCGGAAACGGCGCTGGATGAGGGTTCGCACAGCTTTACGGTGACAGCCACCGACAAAGCGGGGAACATTTCCCAAACCTCCGACAGCATTACCGTCACCGTCGACAGCCAGGTGCCGGAGATCCCGACCATCACCAGCGTGGACGATAACGTCGGCCCGGTCACCGGCACCATCGACCCGGGCAGCAGCACCAACAACACCACCCCGACCGTCACCGGCAGCGGCGAAAGCGGCACCACGGTGATCCTCTACAGCAACGGCGTTGAAGTGGGTCGTGGGCTGGTGGTGAACGGCGAATGGACCATCGACACCAGCGCGCTGAAAGACGGCCCGGTTAACCTGACCGTGGCGGCGGTGGACGCGGCCGGGAACGTCAGCGAGGCGGGCAGCGACTTTGCCTTTGTCATCGATACCGTACCGCCGGCGATCCCGCAGATCCTTGCCATTTCCGACAGCACCCTGGCGAACGGCACCCTGTACACCAACAGCGGCCTGCCGACTCTCAGCGGCACCAGCGATCCGGGCAGCACCGTGTCGGTGTATGTTGACGGCAACTACCGCGGTCAGGTGCAGGCCAACGATCAGGGCCAGTGGGAACTGACGCTTGACGACGCCGCCCTGAGCAACACCCCGCACAGCATTACGGCTGTGGCCAGCGATGCGGCGGGCAACACCAGCGGCAGCACGCCGGTCGCTGTCACCGTCGATACCGTCGCCCCGAATGAACCGGACGTCACCAACATCACCAGCGGCGGCACGCCGCTTAACGGCAGCGCCGAGCCAGGTTCCACCGTCACCGTGCGCGACCCGAACGGCGTCGTGCTGGGCACCGGGATCGCTAATACTCAGGGCGAGTTCGCCGTCGCCCTGACCCCGCCGCAGAGCGATGCGGTGACCCTGAGCATCACCGCCAGCGACGTGGCCGGTAACACCAGCGATCCGATCACCTTTGATGTGCCTGCCACGCCTGCCCTGCCAGACGTTCCGGTGATCCTCGCGATCACCGATGACAACGGCACCGACGCGATTAACGTTAAAGGCCTTAGCTCCAACGATTCCACCCCGGTGGTCAGCGGCACGGCAATTCCTGATAGCCTTGTCACCCTGTATCTTGACGGCGGCACGACTCCGATTGGTAGCGTGTTGTCAGATCCGGTCACCGGCGCATGGTCGATCCCGGTCACCGTCCCCCTGAGCGAAGGCAGCCACAGCTTTAGCGCCACCGCCACCATCAACGATGGGCTTGCGACCAGCGGCCAGTCGCCGGGGGCGACGGTCAACATCGATCTGACCGCGCCAGACGCCCCGGTTCTCGGCAGCGTGGTGGACGACGTCGGCACCGTAGTGGGCGCGCTTGTCAACGGTCAACGCACCAACGACACCCAGCCAACGCTCTCCGGCAACGCCACGCCGGGCGACACCATCAGCATTTACGCTAACGACACCCTGCTCGGCAGCGTGCAGGTCAGCAATACCGGGGCCTGGAACTTCACCCTGCCGCAGGCGCTGGTCGATGGCGCCTACGCGTTGACCCTCAGCGCCACCGATCCGGCTGGCAACGAAAGCGATCGCTCCTCACCGTTCACGCTCAATGTCGACACCGTCTCCACCACGCCTGTGATCACCGGCGCGCTGGATAACGTCGATCCGGTCACCGGCACTGTCGTCAGCGGCGGCAGCACCAACGACAACACCCCAACCCTGTCCGGCACCGCAGAAGCCAACAGCAGCGTGGCGATCTACGAAGGCACAAAACTGCTGGGCACCGTCACTGCCGGGGAAACCGGGCTCTGGAGCTTCACCCCAATCAGCGTGCTGGCCGAGGGCCAACACGTCTTCACCGTGGTGGCCACCGACACGGCGGGCAACGTCAGTTCGCCGTCGGGCAGCTACACGCTGGTGGTGGATATGACCCCGCCAGCCGTGCCGGTGGTGGTCTCGGTGCGCGATGACGTGCCGGGCAACACCGGCCTGCTGACCAGCGGGCAAACCACCAACGACACCCGCCCGGAACTGACCGGCACCGGGGTCGCGGGCTCAACCATCCATATTCTGGATAACGGCAGTGAGATCGGCACCGTGGTGGTCAGCGAAACGGGAAGCTGGAGCTTTACCCCAACCGCCGATCTCGGCGAAGGCCGCCACGACCTGCGGGTCAGCGCCAGCGATCCGGCGGGCAACCTATCGGGCACCTCGCCGGTGTTCACCGTCACCGTTGACACCACACCGCCACCGGCTCCGGTGGTCCTCACCGTGGTTGACGATGTCGGCACCATTACCGGCACGCTTAACAGCGGCGCGGTCACCGACGACGCGCGCCCAACCTTCACCGGCAGCGGCGAAGTGGGGGCGACGATCCGCATCTTCAGCGACGGCAGCGAGATTGGCAGCGCGGTGGTGAACGCCGCCGGAAGCTGGACCTTTACACCGGACACGCCGCTGGCCGAGGGCGCACGCACCATCACCTTTAACGCCACCGACACCGCGGGCAACAGCACCCCGGCAGGCGGGGCCTTTACCCTGACGGTCGACACCCTCGCCCCGGCCACGCCGTCGATTGTCTCGGCGGCGGATAACGTCGGGCCGATCCAGAACCCGCTTACCAGCGGCCAGGTCACCGACGACACGACCCCAACGCTCTCCGGCACCACCGATCCGAACGCCACGGTCACCCTTTTTGAAAACGGCATTTTCGCCGGTACCGCGCTGGCCAACGAATCCGGTGTCTGGACCTATACGCCTGGTGCGGCGCTCAGCAACGGCAGCCACACCTTTACCGCCAGCACCCGCGATGCCGCAGGCAACCTCAGCGAAACCTCTGCCGGCTTTACGGTGATTGTCGATACCCTGAAACCGACCGCCCCGCTGATCGCCCTGGCCTACGATGACGTCGGCACCCTCACCGGGCCACTCTCCAACGGCCAGACCACCAACGACACCCTGCCAACGCTCACCGGCACCGGCGAGCCGAATGCCACCATTCAGATTTTTGAAGGCCAGACCCTGATGGGCAGCGGCACGGCGGATAGCCTGGGCAACTGGTCGGTGACCCTCACCGTGCCGCTGGGCAATGCGACACACAACCTCACCGCGGTGGCGACCGATGCGGCGGGCAACACCAGCGATGCATCGACGCCGTTCATCCTGAGAGTGGACACCCTGCCGCCAGCGGTGCCGGTGCTGCTGGCCGTCACCGACGACGTCGGAACAGTGACCGCGCTGACCGACGGGCAACAGACCAACGATCCGACCCCGACGCTTAACGGCACCGGGGAAGCGGGGGCGACGGTCAGCATTTACGACGGCACCACCCTGCTCGGCACCGCGCTTATCGGGGACAACAACGCCTGGACCTTCACCCCTACCACCCCGCTCGGCAACGGCCCGCACAGCCTGACGGTGATTGCCACCGATGCCGCCGGGAACGCCAGCACCCCGACCAACGCCTTTACGTTTAACGTCGACACCACGCCGCCTGCGGCACCGGTTATTACCTTGATTGTCGATGATACCGGCTCGGTGCAGGGCCCGGTCACGGCCGGCAACCCAACCAACGACACCCGTCCGACCCTCAGCGGCACCGCCGAGGCCAACGCGGTGGTGCGCATTTACGACGGCACCACGTTGGTCGGGCAAGTCACGGCCAGCGAGACCGGGGAATGGACCCTCGCCCAGACCACCATCGCGCTGAATAATGGCCAGCATAACTTTACCGCCACCGCCACCGATCCAGCGGGCAACACCAGCCTGGCGTCGCCGGTGACCGCGATTACCGTCGATACCATCGCCCCGGATGCACCGAACAGCTTCACGGTGATCAACACCGGCACCACGCTCACCGGCCGCGCCGAAGTGGGCAGCACCGTCACCGTCTATAACGGCAACACGGTGATTGGTACCGCCGTGGTGCGCGACAGCGGCGACTTCTCCGTCTCCCTCAATCCGCCGATGCGTAACGGGGAGTCACTGACGGTGACCGCCACCGACAAAGCGGGCAATACCGGGCTGGAAGGCACCCTCACCGCCCCGGACACCACCCCGCCTGCCGTGCCGGTCATCACCGAAGTGCTGGACAATGTCAGCCCGGGGATTGGCATTATCGACAGCGGAACCCTCACTAACGATGCCACGCCGCTGATCCGCGGCACCGGCGATCCGAACGTCACCATTAATCTCTACAGCGGCGACGTGCTGGTCGGCACCACCACCAGCAGCGCGCAAGGCACCTGGGAGATCCAGCTGAGCACGCCGCTCCCGGATGGTGGCCACGTGCTCACCGCCCAGTCCGTGGACGGCAACAGCAACACCAGCGCCGCGTCTAACGGCTGGACCATTATTGTCGACGGCACCGCACCGGACGCCCCGGCCATCAACCAGGTGATCAACGATCTCTCCGGCACGGCGGTCGAAGTCACCAACAACGGCGCGACCAACGACAACCGTCCAACCCTGTACGGCACCGGGGAACCGGGGGCGACCATCAGCATTCGGGTAGACGGTGAAGAAGTGGGCACCGCGCAGGTCGGCAACGGCGGGGCATGGACCTTTACGCCAGACGATCCGATCGACGATGGGCTGCACGCCATCACCGTGGTGGCCACGGATACCGCCGGGAACGTCGGGGCCGAATCGCCTGCCTTTAACGTCACCATCAACACCGTTCCGCCGGATGCGCCGACCATCACCTACGCCGAGGACAATACCGGCAGCATCCAGGAGGATGTCACCAGCGGCGTGGCGACCGACGAAACCCGTCCGGTACTGCACGGCACCGGCCCGGTCAATGCGCAGATCAATATTTATGACGGCAGTACCCTGCTGGGCACCGCCACCACCGACGCACAGGGTGCATGGAATTTAGCCCTGGTGACCCCGCTCGGTAACGGCACGCACGCCCTGACCGCGACGGTCACCGATAGCGCGGGCAACATCGGTACCTCGGGCATCTTCAACCTGGTGGTCGATACCGTGGCACCGCTGACCCCAGCGATACCGGCGGTCAGCGTTAACCCGGATGGCGATCCGGGCGAGACCCTGTCGTCCGGCAGCAGCACCCGCGACACCAGCCCGACGCTGACCGGCAACGGTACCGCCGGGGATATCGTCAGCATTTATAACGGCGCGGATAAAATCGGCGAAACCACCATCCAGTCGGGTGGCGGCTGGAGCTGGACGCCAGACCCGGCGCTGGATCCGGGTACCTACACCCTCAGCTTAACCGTCACCTACCAGGACGGCGCAGGCAACGAGAGCGCCCCGTCGCAGCCGGTGGTGATCACCATTGACACCGACGCACCAGACGCACCGGACCTGCCGCTGCTGACCGATAACGTCAGCGATATCACCGGCCCAATCGACAACAACGGGGCCACCAACGACACCCGTCCGGTACTGAGCGGCACCGGCACCCCGGATGACGTGATCGCCATCTTCGACAACACGCTGGCGAATGGCAACGTGCAGGTCGGGGAAGTGGTGGTCGATATCAACGGCAACTGGAGCTGGCGTCCGGAAACGGCGCTGGATCAGGGCGGGCATATCTTCACCACCACCGCCACCGATCGGGCGGGCAACACCTCGCCGGTCTCTGACAGCCTGACCGTCACCGTCGACAGCATCGTGCCGGACATTCCGGTGATCGTCAGCGCCGATGACAACACGCTGCCGGGCCTCGGCAATATCGCCGCCGGCAGCAGCACCAATGAAGCCACCCCGGCGATCAGCGGTACCGGTGAGAGCGGCACCACGGTTATCCTCTACAGCAACGGCGTCGAAGTGGGACGTGGCGATGTGGTTAACGGCGAATGGACCATCACCACCCGCGCGCTGAAAGACGGCCCGGTCAACCTGACCGTGGCGGCAAGGGACGCGGCGGGTAACGTCAGCGAGGCGGGCAGCGACTTTGCCTTTATCGTCGACACCGTGCCACCGGCTATCCCGCAGATCCTCGCCATCTCCGACAGCACCCTGGCGAACGGTAACCTCTACACCAACAACGACACGCCGGTTATCAGCGGCACCAGCGATCCGAACAGCTTCGTGCGGGTCTTTATCGACGGCCTTGATCAGGGCGTGGTGCAGGCCAACGGCCAGGGGCAATGGTCGCTGACCCTGCCTGACGGCACCGTGCTGACCAATACCACCCACACCGTGACCGCGCAGGCCGCCGATGCGGCGGGCAACACCAGCAACAGTGCCCCGGTCAGCGTGATTGTCGATACGCAGGCACCGGATGCGCCAGAGGTCACCAACATCACCAGCGGCGGTACGCCGCTTAACGGCAGCGCCGAGCCGGGTTCCACCATCACGGTGCGCGCCCCGAACGGCGATGTGCTGGGCACCGGGGTCACCAACCTCAGCGGGCAGTTCTCCATCGCCCTGACCCCGCCGCAAAGCGATGCGGTAACCCTCAGCGTCACGGCGAGCGACGTGGCGGGTAACGCCAGCGGTCCGTTCACCTTCGACGTGCCGGCCACCCCGCCTCTGCCTGCGGTACCGACCATCGACGCCATTTTTGATGACGTCGGCAACGCGGCCACCAACGTGAAAGGCCTCAGCTCCAACGATGCCACGCCAACCCTCAGCGGAACCGCGATCCCGGGCAGCCTGGTGACCCTGTACCTGGACGGCAGCACCACGCCGCTGGGCACCGTCACCGCCGATGCCACCACCGGAGCATGGACCTTCCCGGTGGGCGGCGCGCTGAGTGAAGCGAGCCACAGCTTTACTGCCACCGCCACCGTCGGCGGCCAGACCAGCGGCCAGTCGCCGGGGGCCACGGTCACCATCGACCTGACCCCGCCAGCGGCTCCGACCTTTGGCAGCGTGGTGGACGACGTGGGCACGGTCAGTGGTTCGGTGACCAGCGGCACGCCGACTAACGACGCACAGCCGACGCTGAACGGCACGGCGACGCCGGGGGATGTTATCAACATCTACTCCGGCAATGCCCTGCTCGCCAGCGTTCCGGTGGGAACCACCGGGGCCTGGAGCTATACCCCAACCCTGCCGCTGACCGACGGCACTTACACCCTGACCCTCAGCGCCACCGATCCGGCCGGGAACGAGAGCCTGCGCTCGTCGTCGTTCTCGCTGGTGGTGGATACGGTCTCTCTGGCACCGGTGATCGTCGGCGCGGACGATAACGTCGGCCCGGTTACCGGCAACGTCGCCAGCGGCGGCAGCACCAACGACAACACCCCGACCCTGTCCGGCACCGCCGAAGCCAACAGCAGCGTGGCGATCTACGAAGGCACAAAACTGCTGGGCACCGTCACCGCCAGCAACACCGGGGCCTGGAGTTTCACCCCAACCGTGGTGCTGGCAGAAGGCACGCACACCTTCACCGCCATCGCCACCGACACGGCGGGCAACGTCAGTTCTCCGTCGGGCAACTACGTGGTAGTGGTGGACATGACGCCGCCAGCGACCCCGGTGATTGTCAGCATCAACGACGACGTTGCGGGCAGCACTGGCCTGCTGGTCAGTGGGCAGGTAACCAACGATGCCCGGCCGGAACTGACCGGCACCGGGGCGATCGGCTCAACCGTCCACATTCTGGATAATGGCAACGAGATCGGCACGGTAGTGGTCGGCGCAACGGGCAGCTGGAGCTTTACCCCAACCGTTAACCTGTCCGAAGGGGCGCACGATCTGCGCGTCAGCGCCACCGACGCGGCGGGCAACCTGTCGGGCACCTCCCCGGCCTTCCCGATTGTTGTCGATACCGTGCCACCGTTGACGCCGACCGTCCTCACCGTGGTCGACGATGTAGGAACCCTTACCGGAACGCTCGCCAACGGGGATGTGACCAACGACGCCCGTCCAACCCTCACCGGCAGCGGTGAAGTGGGGGCCACGGTGCACATCTTTAACGACGGCACCGAAATTGGCAGCGTGGTGGTGAATGCCGCCGGCAGCTGGACCTTCACCCCAACCGATCCGCTGGCCGACGGCCTGCGCACCCTGACCTTTAACGCCACCGATACCGCAGGCAATACCGGTCCGACAGGGGGCACCTTTACCCTGACGGTCGACACCGTTGCCCCGGGCGTGCCGTCGATTGTGTCGGCCGCCGATAACGTCGGCTCAATCCAGACCACCATCACCGTCTCCGGCCAGGTCACCGACGACGCCACGCCGGGCTTATCCGGTAAGGCGGATGCCGGTACCACAGTGGTGATTTACGACAACGGCGCGGTGGCAGGCACCGTGCAGGCCAACGGCTCAGGCGACTGGACCTTTGTGCCGGGCACGGCGCTGGCGAACGGCAGCCACACCTTTACCGCCAGCACCCGCGATGCGGCAGGCAACCTCAGCGAGGCCTCACCGGGCTTCACCCTGATTATCGATACCCTGAAACCGGTCGCCCCGACCATCGCCCTCGCCTTTGATGACGTGGGGACGATTACCGGGCCACTGACCACCGGCCAGAGCACCAACGACGCCCTGCCAACGTTCAGCGGCACCAGCGAACCGAACGCAACGGTGCAGCTGTTTGAAGGCACCACCCTGCTGGGCACCGCGACGGCGAACGACAGCGGTGCCTGGTCGCTGACCCTCACCACCCCGCTGAGCAATGCCCAGCACAGCATCACGGCGGTGGCGACGGATGCGGCGGGCAATGCCAGCGATCCGTCCGTGGCGTTCTCCCTGACGGTAGATACCCTGCCGCCAGCCGTACCGGTGTTACTGGCGGTCACGGATGATGTCGGTACCGTGGTGCAGCTCACCAACGGCCAGTTAACCAACGATGCCCGTCCGACCCTTACCGGCACGGCGGAAGCGGGGGCGACGGTCAGCATTTACGACGGCGCGACCCTGCTGGGCACCGCGCTGGTGGCAGCCAATAACAGCTGGACCTTTACCCCGACCACCGCGCTGGGCAACGGGCCACATACTCTGACAGTGACAGCCACCGACGCGGTCGGCAACGCCAGCGGCGCGACCACCGGCTTTACGATTAACGTCGATGCCACCCCGCCAGTGGCCCCGGTGATCACCTCAATCGTCGATGACGTCGGCTCCATCACTGGCCCGGTCATTAACGGCAACCCCACCAACGACACCCGTCCAACCCTCAACGGTACCGCCGAAGCCAACGCGGTGGTGCGCATTTACGACGGCGCGACGCTGGTCGGCCAGGTCACCACTGGCCCAACCGGCCAGTGGATCCTGCCGCAGACCACCGTCGCCCTGACTGACGGGGTACATAACTTCACCGCCACCGCCACCGATGCGGCGGGCAACACCGGCCCGGCATCGCCGATTACCAGCATTACCGTCGACACCATCGCCCCGGGCACTCCGGGCGGCTTCACGGTGCTGAACAGCGGCGGCCTGGTCAACGGTACTGCCGAAGCGGGCAGCACGGTGACCATTCTGGGCACCGACGGCGTCACCGTGCTGGGCAGCGGCGCGGCGGACGGCACCGGACGCTTCAGCATCACCCTTTCCACCCCGCAGGTGAATGCGGAGGTGCTGCGCGCGTATGCCACCGATAAAGCCGGTAACGTCGGCCTGACGGTGGATCTGCCGATGCCGTACTCGCTGGTGCCAACCCCACCGGCGATCACCAGCGTCAGCGATAACGTTGGCAGTATTATTGGCCTGCTGACCAGCGGCCAGAGCACGGACGACACCACGCCAACCCTGACCGGGACCGCGCAGCCGTTCTCCACCATTACCCTGTATGACAACACCACCCTGCTGGCGACCGTTACCACCAACAGCGCCGGGGTCTGGACCTATACCCCAACCACGCCGCTGGTGAACGGCCCGCACGCCTTTACCGCCACGGCGGGCAATGCGGTGGGCACCAGTACGTCCGTCCCGCTGAGCACGGTGATTGTCGATACCGTGGCACCGGGCACGCCGGTCGGCACCTTTAACGCCGACGGCAGCGTGCTGAGCGGCACTGCCGAAGCCAACAGCACCATCACCCTGCTGTTAAGCGATAACAGCGTGGTCACCACCACCACCAACCCCCAGGGCGGCTGGAGCTACACCTTCCTCGACAAGCAGTCTGAAGGGGAGCGGGTGCTGGTGTCGGCCACCGATGCGGCGGGTAACACCTCCGCGCCGGGTACGGTGCTGGCCCCGAACCTGCCGCTGTCCGCCAGCGACAACGTGGTGGAGCTGGCACTGACCACCACCGCCACCACCAGCACCGCCCAGTACAGTGACTTTGGCGTCCAGCTGGTGGGCGGCGTGGGTAACGTGCTGTCGCTGCTGGGCGAAAACTCGGCGCAGGTGACCTTCAGCGTGCCGGTCGGTGGCAGCGCCGACATGCAAATTAACGCCAGCGCGACGGGGATCGTCCTGTCGCTGCTCAACACCCTGGAGGTGATTGTGCAGCGCTGGAACGGCACCACCTGGACCACCGAAGTGGATACCGGCCTGCCGCAGTTTGCCAACCTGCTGACGCTGGGGGCCAGCGGCGTGACGCTAAACCTGGCCGGTTTGCCGGGCGGGCAGTACCGGGTGCTGAGCTACAACAGCAACCTGCTGGCGACCGGGTCGTACACCAGTCTCGACGTCGACGTGACCCAGACCACCGCGGGCGTGCTGAGCGGGGCGCTGGTGAAACAGGGCAACGTGATCACCGACACCGACCCGACCAGCGGCAGCGACAGTGCGCCTAACGGCACCCTCGTCACCAGCATCACCAACGCCAACAACGTGACGGTGAACGTGGTGCAGGGCGCGGCGGGCACCACCATCAACGGGCTGTACGGCACCCTGAACCTGCACACCGATGGGAGCTACACCTACACCCTGACCAACACCAGCGCCTCGGTGCTGGGCCGGACCGAAACCTTCACCTACAACATTGCGGGCGGCAACGCCTCGGACAGCGCGCGGCTGGTGATTTCGCTGGGTGCGAATACGGTCACCAACAGCGTGACGGCGATTGACGACACCAATGCGCTGACCTTCAACACCTCCGTGCAGGCCGTCGATAACGGCACCTCGAGCCAGGGTGGCTTTACCGTGGTGGGCGTCAACCTGGGCACCGTGCTGAACCTCAATCTGCTCGACGATCGTAGCGAGGCGACCAAGTACAGCGTGGCGGAAGGCACCACCCGCACCATGACCCTCCAGTCCACCGTCGGCGGCGTGGCGCTGGCCTCGGTGTTTGACCTGTATATCTACAAGTTCAACCCGGCGACCCAGAGCTACGAGCGGATGCGCACCGAGGCCGGCTGGCTGCGTGCGCCGCTGCTGGGCGGCACCTCAGGCAAGCTGACCCTGACCCTGGCGGCAGGCGACTACATGTTCCTGCTGAACACGGTATCGGGGATCACCGCCCTGACCAGCTACCGTCTGGACGTGCTGGAGGACCACGTCTACACCGTCTCCAGCGTCACGGCGGCTACCGGCGGTAACGTGCTGGCCGATGACATCGTCCCGGCCGGTACCCACGTCACCCAGGTTAACGGCGTGGACGTTCTGGCTACGGGCAACACCCGCATCGACGGGCTGTACGGTACGCTGCTGATTAACGCCCAGGGGCAATATACCTACACCCTGCGGGCGGGCGTCGGTGCCGACCATGTCAGCACCCCGGACAGCTTTATCTATACCGTGACCGCGCCGAACGGGGATAAAGACACCGCCTCGCTGAACATCACCCCAACGCCGCAGGCGCTGGATGCGGTCAACGACGTGAGCCAGGCGATGAGCGTGGATGTGACGCCGCAGGTGGCGACTTATAGCGATACGTCGGTGGGTACGGTGACGTGGAATGCCGCCCTGCTGGCCTCGACCACCTCGGCCAGAGCCAGCGGCGACTTTGTGGTGGCGGCCAACACCGCGCTGCACGACGTGGTACTCCACTTCAATATCACCTCAGTGCTGGCACTGGGTGGCCTGAGCGTGAACTGGACCATCACGGGACCCGGCGTGACCCGGTCCGGCGTCTTCCCTGGCAACCTGCTGCTGGGCTCCGCGGGCTCCGTTAACTTGACCGGGCTGGATCTCGATGCCGGGACCTACACCCTGAGCTTTACCGGCTCCATGGGGCCGCTGGGGTTAGGCGCGATCACCATCACCCCTTACGTCACCGGTACGACCCTGTACCTCAACAATGAGCTCACCACCGCCGGGCACACCGTCGCGGGCAACATCTATGACGGTACTGACTCGCAAGGGGTCGCGGACCAGCTGCACTCGGTCGACAGCCGCCTGAGCATCACCGGCTACACCGGCACCGTCACCACGCTGGATCCGTACACCACCGCCAACGCCACAGCGACCATTCAGGGACATTACGGCACGCTGAATATCGGGGTCGACGGAGCCTACACCTACACCCTGAACAGCGGTGTTTCACTGGCCTCGATGACCAGCAAAGAGACCTTCACCTACAAACTGACCGGGGATAACGGCCAGACCGACACCGCCACGCTGACCATCAACATGGCGCCGAAAATCACCAGTTCCGAGCACAGCGATACCTTCACCGGTAGCGCCTATGGCGACACCCTGATTTACGAGGTACTCAACAACACCGCAGGCAACGGGACGGGCGGCAACGGCAGCAACGACCACTGGACCAACTTCTCACTGGCACAAGGAGACAAAATTGACATCAGCGATCTGCTGGTGGGCTGGAACGGGCAAGCCGCTACGCTGGGTAATTATCTGCACGTCACCAACAGCGGTGGCAATACCGTGATCTCCATCGACCGGGACGGTGTAGCAAATACTTACACTAATACTACACTTGTCACATTGGACGGCGTTCAAACCACGTACGACGAACTGGTCAACCAGAATCATATCATTACCAGCTAATGCCCATAATAAGACCCGGGCGCACGTCGCCCGGGCTTAACACTATAAAGTTGTTACGTTTTATTAGGGATAATCTATGAATAAAGTGCCTTGCTGGTGGCTTGGGTGCTGCCTGTTTTCTATGCAGGTTCTGGCCGCAGATTCACCCGCGGTCATTAACTTTGGTCAACTGAGCGAAGACCAGGAACTCCCTTCTTTAAATGGACGCGTCGCGCTGCCGACAAACCAGGCCGCGCCCGGGACGTTAACCCTCGGCGATGCCGTCACCCGGGCCGTTAACTGGCACCCGACCATTCGCGAAGCGGTGGGCAAACTCTACGAGCAGATCCAACAGGTCGACGTCGCCAAATCAAAATACTATCCGCAGATCAGCGCCGGAATAGACAACCGCTACAGCAACTCCTCCAGCGACACCGGCTTTACCCCCTCGGTGGTGCTCTCCCTGTCGCAGATGCTGTATGACTTTGGCAAGGTGGCAAGCCAGGTGCGCGCCGAAAACGCCGGTGTGGCCCAGCAGCAGGCCAACGTGCTGGTGAGCATCGACACCATCGCGCTGGATACCGCCACCGCGATGGTGCAGGTGCAGACCTGGCAGCAGATGGTCGATACCGCCGAAGAGCAGCTCACGGCCCTGAGCAAAATCGGCACCCTGACCCGCCAGCGCAACGACGAAGGGGCGACCTCGCTCTCGGACGTGGTGCAGACCGACGCCCGTATCGAAGGGGCACGCTCGCAGCTGATGCAGTATCAGGCGAGCCTCGACAGCTCTCGCGCCACCCTGATGAGCAACCTCGGCTGGAGCAACCTGAATAACGTCAGCAACGCCTTTCCGGAAAAACTGGCCCGCAGCTGCGAGGTGGGCGAACCGGACGATCGGCTGGTGCCGGCGGTATTAGCCTCGTGGGCGCAGGCGGGCGTCGCCCAGGCGAACCTCGATTACGCCAACGCCCAGATGACGCCGACCGTGTCGCTGGACCCGGAAGTGCGTCACTACATGAACAACCGCTATGCCGGACACGACACGCTGGATAAAACCCAGTACTCGGTGGGGGTGAACGTGCAGATGCCTATCTACCAGGGCGGCGGCCTGAGCGCCCGGCGCAACGCCGCCGGACACGCGGTGGAAGCGGCCCAGTCCAACATTCAGCGTACCCGCCTCGACGTGCGCCAGAAGCTGCTGGAGTCCCGCAGCCAGGTGATGAGCCTGATGAGCACCCTGCAGATCCAGTCCCGTCAGGAGACGCTGAGCCAGCGCACTCGGGAACTCTATCAGCAGCAGTATCTCGAACTCGGTTCCCGCCCCCTGCTGGACGTGCTGAACGCCGAGCAGGAGGTCTACCAGACCCGCTTTACCCAGTGGCAAACCGCCGGACAGCTGCACCAGCTCCAGCTTAACTGCCTGTATAACACCGGCCGCCTGCGTAACGCTTTCGACCTTGAGAACCGCACCATTCAGTCAGTGGAGATCCAGCCATGATGCGAGACGATATCCTGCACGAGGACGCGCTGACGCAAGAGGCGCTGGAGCACTGGGCGCAGGCGTTTGGCTATGTCGCCACCCGCTACCGGGTGGCCTGCTCCCCCGGGGCACTGGTCGCCAGCGCTCCCTGGCTGCAGGGCAAAACCAAAATCCCGGCGCTGACCGGGCTGGCCCGCGATGCCGGGCTGTCGTTCACGGTGCTGAACAATGGCAAGGAGGCGATCAACAGCTGGCGTCTGCCGGTGGTGGTGGAACTTAACGACGGCAAAATCGGCGTGATTGAGCACTTCGACGGCGAAGACACCCTCGACGTCTGGTTCTTTGACGAAAAAGCTCAGACCAACCGCATCTCGCTGACCGGGCTGTTGCCCGCCATTCATCAGGTGGTGGCCTTGCGCCCGCTGGCGGCGCTGAAAGACAGCCGCGTTGACGCTTATATTTCCAAATACCGCCCGGACTGGCTGTACCGGCTGGTGATGCGCGACCTGCGCCCGTACGGCTGGGTGATGCTGGCGGCGCTGTTCATTAATCTGCTGTCGCTGGCCGGGATTTTGTTCTCGATGCAGGTGTATGACCGGGTGATCCCCGCCCAGTCCTACCCCACGCTGTACGTGCTGACGATTGGGGTGCTGATCGCCACCCTGTTTGGTTTTATCCTGCGCCTCGCCCGCTGCCACATTATGGATCTATTGGGTAAACGCGCCGACCTGCGGGTCTCGGACCGGGTGTTCGGCCACGCCCTGCGCCTGCGTAACAGCGCGGTGCCACGCTCCACCGGCAGCTTTATTTCCCAGCTGCGCGAGCTGGAGCAGATCCGCGAGATGGTCACCTCGTCGACCATCTCCACCATTGTCGATCTGCCGTTCTTCTTCCTGTTTGTGGTGGTGCTGGCGATCATCGCCCCTCAGCTTGCGTGGATCGCCCCGGTCGCGGCGGTGCTGATGGTGCTACCGGGCCTGCTGTTGCAGAAAAAGCTGGCGGTGCTGGCCAAGCAGTCGGCCCATGAATCGACCCTGCGCAACGCAGTGCTGGTTGAGAGCGTACAGGGGCTGGAGGACATCAAGCTGATGCAGGCTGAGAACCGTTTTCTGCAGCAGTGGAACAGCTACATTCAGATCACCGCCGAGTCGGGGCTGAAAACCCGCGAGCTGACCCAGGGGTTGATCAGCTGGGGGATGACCATTCAGAGCCTGGTGTACGCTGCGGTGATCGTGGTGGGTGCGCCGATGGTGATCGAAGGCGAGATGACCACCGGTGCGGTGGTCGCCGCCTCGATGCTGGCCTCAAGAATGATCGCCCCGATGGCGACCCTGTGCGGCGTGCTGGCACGCTGGCAGCAGGTGAAGGCCGCCAAAGAGGGGCTGGACAACATTATGCAGCTCCCGACCGAGAACCAGCGCGAAGAGACGCCGATCCGCCGGGACGTGCTGCGCGGTCACTATCTGTTTGAGCAGGCGCAGTTTGCCTATGCGGGCGACGTGCAAAATCCGGCCCTGCGCATCAACCGGCTGGAGATCAAGCCCGGCGAGCGTGTCGCCCTGCTGGGCCGCAACGGCGCGGGCAAATCGACCCTGCTGCAGGCGATGGTGGGCAGCATGGATCTGACCGGCGGCGAGCTGCGTCTCGACGGCCTGAGCCTGCCACATCTCGACATGGCGGACGTGCGCCGCAACGTGGGGCTGATGAGTCAGAACGCGCGGCTGTTTTACGGCACGCTGCGCGAGAACATTACCCTCGGGATGCCGCGCGCCACCGACGAGGAAATCTTTGCGGTGCTGGAGATGTGCGGCGCGGCAAGCTATGTGCAGAAGCTGGCGAAGGGGCTGGATCACCCGGTTATGGAGAACGGCGTCGGGCTTTCCGGCGGCCAGCGGCAGTCTATTTTGCTGGCGCGCATGTTCCTGCGCGATCCGAATATCGTCCTGCTGGATGAACCCACCGCCTCGCTGGATGAACACACCGAACGCGAATTTATCCAACGCCTGGGCCAGTGGCTGGGCAACCGGACGCTGATCGTCGCCACCCACCGGGTGCCAATGCTGGAGCTGGTCGAGCGCGTGGTGGTATTGAAAGAGGGGATGCTGGTGATGGATGCGCCGAAGGCGCAGGCGCTGAACAACAGCCGGATGGGGCAACAGCAGGCGAATGGACGGGAGTGGAAAAATGAAAACCAATCAGCATGATGCCGCCGCGATGGACGACCTCGACAATTCGCTGGATACCGAGACCGGCTACAGCGGTGCGCGACGGATTGTGGTCTACACCCTGCTGCTGTTTATCGTCGCCGGGGTGTGGGCGTGGTACGGCATTCTCGACGAAGTCTCGACCGGCACCGGGAAAGTGATCCCCAGCTCGCGCGAGCAGGTATTGCAGTCGCTCGACGGCGGGATCCTCGCTGAACTGAAAGTCCATGAAGGGGATCAGGTCAACGCCGGGCAGGTGCTGGCCCGTCTCGACCCGACCCGCTCGGAATCGAACGTCGGTGAAAGCGCGGCCCGCTATCGCGCCTCGCTGGCCTCCAGCGCCCGTCTGCATGCGGAAGTGAACGACCAGCCCCTCGCCTTTCCGACTTCGCTGGCGAAATGGACCGATCTGATCGCCGCCGAAACGCGACTGTACACCACCCGCCGCGCGCAGCTGGAAGATTCCCAGCGCGAACTGCGTCAGGCGCTGGATCTGGTGAATGCGGAGCTGGGGATCACCCAGCGGCTGGTAAAAACCGGTGCCGCCAGCCACGTGGAAGCCCTGCGTTTGCAGCGTCAGAAGAGCGACCTCGAACTGCGTCTCACCGACCTGCGCTCGCAGTATTACGTGCAGGCGCGCGAGGCGCTGTCCAAATCGAATGCCGAAGTGGATATGCTCTCGGCGATCCTGAAAGGCCGGGAAGACTCAGTAACCCGCCTGACGGTGACCTCCCCGGTACGCGGGATTGTGAAGAACATTAAAGTGACCACCATCGGCGGTGTCATCCCGCCCAATGGCGAGCTGATGGAAATTGTGCCGGTGGACGACCACCTACTGATTGAAACCCGCCTGTCACCGCGCGACATCGCCTTTATCCACCCGGAACAAAAAGCGCTGGTGAAGATCACCGCCTACGATTACGCCATCTACGGCGGTCTGGACGGCGTGGTGGAGACCATCTCGCCGGACACCATTCAGGACGAAGCCAAGCCGGAAGTGTTCTATTACCGGGTGTTTATTCGTACCGGCCAGGATTACCTGGTGAATAAAGCGGGGAGGCATTTTTCGATTGTGCCTGGGATGATAGCGACGGTGGATATCAAGACCGGCGAGAAGTCGGTACTGGATTATATGATTAAGCCGTTTAACCGGGCGAAAGAAGCGCTTCGGGAGCGGTAATGGGTTTTCTCCCTCTCCCTATGGGAGAGGGCCAGGGTGAGGGGAACATGCCAGGGCGGCTCAATCGCCGCCGGGCGATCCGGCGCTTCGCGAGCTGTAGTGTTTTTTTCTCCCTCTCCCCTTGGGAGAGGGCCGGGGTGAGGGGAACATGCCACTCAGGTGGTGGTTCCGTTCACTTTCCGTTCCTTGCTACTTTGTAATCACCGAACCGGTGAACGTGCCAGGGTGGCTCAATCGCCGCCGGGCGATCCGGCGCTTCGCGAGCTGTAGTGTTTTTTCTCCCTCTCCCCTTGGGAGAGGGCCGGGGTGAGGGGAACATGCCACTCAGGTGGTGGTTCCGTTCACTTTACGTTCCTTGCTACTTTGTAATCACCGAACCGGTGAACGTGCCAGGGTGGCTCATCGCCACCACCCTGGCAACCCGGGCTACCGGCAAGAAAATCGCCGCTACGCGGTTCCCTCAGCTTATTCCTTCCGGCTTCGGGTCGGGCGCGATCCTACATCCATGTAGGTCACGCCCTCTCGGCGCATCCCTGCACCTCGCCCCGGCCTACAGGAAACGCTTCGGCGATTTACAGCCGGACCTGGGTGTCGCTTTAGCCGGTTTATACTCATGCAATTAGCTCATCGCTTTACGCTTTGGTAGGCCCGCGCAAGCGAAGCGCCGCCGGGCGATCCGGTGTTACCGCCGCATATTCCCCTTACACACCTCCCCCTTAAACCTTCGGAAATACCCCCAGGTATTTCTGTGAGCCATAAAACGGAATCACCAGGAACGCCATCCCCGCGCTGCCTTCGGCATACTGCACCGCCATATCGCCGCTGCGGGTAATAAACATATCGCGCTCTACCCAGCGACATCCGACGCTCATATCCGGGGTGCAGTTTTTATATTTCGTTCTCAGCACGCCGTCTTTGGTCAGCCAGAGGTATTGCCGTTCAGGATCCGAGGGTTTGGCGGCGGATTCATCGAGCAGGGTCCAGGTTTGCTGGCTCAGGGTGTTGTTTTGCGCATCCCGCGAGGTGGCCTGCAGTGATTTCGCCGGATAGTTGAAGCGTAATTCCACCGTTGCCGCGCTCTTGCTGCTGACATAAAACAGCTGGGCTAAGTCATCGGTCCCCTTGTACTCGTCCCCGCCCGGTTTTAGCGGCGTGGTCTTAAACTGATACACACTGTGGCTGCGGATATCCTGCCGGTTAGGGTATTCCGCCTGGAATTGCGATTGTTGCGGCGAGCTGACGACGCAGCCGCTGAGCAGCAAGACTAAACCGAGTACAGACAATTGACGCATTCACATTCCCCTATGATGGCTAAGCCAGACTGAGCGGATAATTATGGGTGCTAATCAATGGGATCAGAAACGCGTCCGGCCATTACTCCCTGAAAAGGTAGGCACTACGCACTTACGCCGTAATCGTTTTGCTCATATTGACCCCCGTCACCCCAAAACCGCTGGTCTCGTACAGCGACCGGGCGCGGGCGTTATCACCGGCCACGCGGAGTTTGATCTGCTCAAAGCCCTTTTCCCGCAAATCCTGCTCTAACGCGTGCAGCGCCTGTTTCCCCAACCCCTGCCCCTGGTACGCATTCAGGATGTGGAAATCATAAATAAACGCCGCGCGCGCAGCCGGGTCCGGCTTGTACCACAGATAGCCGACGTGCCTGTCGTCGTTAAGCAGGCACAGCAAAACGTGCCCGGCGGTATTGACGCCCTGCGGCAGCAGATCTGCTGTCTCCTGTTTCGCTCGGGCCAGGGCGTCGCCGTGCGCAAGCCGGTAATTGGCGGCGATCTCATCCGCGTAATCTGGAATGAAGTACGCAAGATAAGCAGGATATTGATCCTCCTGCAGGGGACGTAATGTGATCATGACGGATGCCTCAATGGGGTGAAATAGCCCTGACCTTCTCAATAATCGGCCTCATTCACCAGCTTAAAATAGGCGTTGACGGTGGCACTGGCCTCCTGCGCCCGGCCGATCATCACCAGATTGGCGGTGAATTCGGCTTCTTTTAGCGGGCGATATACCAGGCCGGGAATATGCACCTGCTGCAACGGGGCCGGAATAAGTGCCAGCCCCAGCCCGGTGGCCGCAATCGCCAGCGTGCTCAACGTGCTCCCGGCCCGGTAGGCGATATGGCAGCGTTCCCCCAGCTTTTGCGTCAGCAGCATAAACAGATGCTCATGCACGTCGTGGGCTTCATACAGCACAAGGGGTTGCCCGGCCAGCATATCGACCGTCAAACCCTCATGGGCAACCAGAGGATGATCCTCAGGCAGGGCGACCAGCATCTCCCAGTCCCCCATCCGGCTGACGGTCAGGTCCGCGCCGAGGATATTGCTGTGCGCCGGGGTGTAGCCGATGTCCAGATGCCCGGCTCGGATCGCCTCGACCTGCTCCAGCGGGCCGACTTCGTCGATCGTCAGATCGGCATCGGGAAAGCGCTGATGAAACCGGCGCAGATCGGCGGTCAGTTTGCCACTGAAGATGGCATTTCCGGCAAACCCCACCCGCACCCGGCCCGTTTCGCCTCGCAGGGCGCGCTCGACGGTCAGCCGCGTATGGTCGGCCTGCTCCAGCGTCCGTCTGGCTTCTATCTGCAGCAATACCCCGGCGTCGGTCAGCTCGACCCGACGGCTGGTGCGCACGAACAGCGCGCCGCCCAGCTCCTCTTCAAGCGCCTTGATTTGCATGCTCAGCGCGGGCTGGACTATGTTCAGCCGCGCGGCGGCCCGGCCAAAGTGGCCCTCTTCGGCCACGGCTAAAAAGTAGCGCAGGTGACGTAAATCCATGCCTCCCCCAGACAATCACTAAAAGTGATTGATCAGTCATATCTATATATTTCATTTTAGCCTGTTCAGGTTGCACACTGCATCTCGTTAACTCACAGGAGATCGCGAAATGACTACTCAACTTAATGACCGTCAACAACTCAATGACCTGATGAATGGCTGGATGCACCGGGATCTGGGCGAATGGGCGCAGCTGCGCGAACTGTTCCATCCCGATGGCACCATTGAAATTACCTGGTTCGAGGGGCTGGGGAGCGATTTTGTCGAGGGCTCCATGCGGATGGGCGAATCGGATCTGCGCACCAAGCACCTGATTACCTCGCCTGCAGTGACCTTCAATGCCCGTGGCGATAAAGCGATCCTTGAAACTAACGCCATGATCATCGCCGAGAACGTCAAACTGAATATCGGCTGCGAGTGCCACAATCGCTTTTACGACCTGGCCGAAAAACGAGACGGGGTGTGGAAGCTGTTTCGTCGTCAGAGCGTGTACGACATGGGGACATTTACCTTCCCGTTAGGCCCGGTGGAGATTGACCAACGCGTGGTGGCGAAATACCCGCGTGAATATGCCACGCTGGCGTATCTCCTGGAGCAGAGCGGCTTCCCGCTCGGGCGCGTATTTGCGACGCGCGGCAGCGAGCTGGAGAGCAACATGAAGGCGGCGGGCCAGCGCTGGTTAGCGGCCTGATTCGCCACTCGGCGGGAAATTGGGGTATCATCCGCGTCCACTCTTCCTGCGGGCTGCCTGATGTCTACGATTGTTGATACGTTTATTGCCCCGCCGTGCCATGCGCAGATCGAGACGCTGTATCAGGACTCGCACCTGGTGCTGATTAACAAACCCGCCGGGCTGCTCAGCCTGTCGGGTAAAAATCCGCTTAACCTCGATTCGGTACACCATCGGCTGGTGCAGATTTTCCCCGGCTGCACGCTGGTTCACCGCCTGGATTTTGGCACCTCCGGGCTGATGGTGGTGGCCCGCAATAAGGCGATCAATGCCGCGCTGTGCCAGCAGTTCAGCCAGCGCACGGTGAGCAAGGTGTACAGCGCCCTGCTGTGCGGGCATCTGGAGAGTGATGAAGGGACGATCGACGCGGCGATTGCCAAAGATCCGGCTCTGTTCCCACTGATGTCGATTTGCGCCATCACCGGCAAGCCGGCCCGCTCCCGCTATCGGGTGGTGGAGCGTCTGTATCGCGAACAAGAAGGGCCGCTAACGCGGGTAGAATTAACCCCGGAGACCGGGCGCACCCACCAGCTGCGCATTCACTGCCAGCAGCTCGGCCACCCAATTTTAGGCTGCGATCTGTACGGCGGTCTGCTGCCGCCCGGCACCGAACATACGCCCCGGCTAATGCTGCACGCCAGCGAGCTGCATTTTGTGCATCCCGTTAGCGGCGAGAATATTGCCGCCCGCCATGCCAGTCCGTTCTGAAAAGCAAAGCAGGCATCGTGCGATGCCTGCCATCACGCTTACTTCGCGCAGTACACTCGCGCTTCACGTGGGGTGTAGATCCCCAGCGTGATGATGCGGAACAGGACGTTGGTTGCAGATTCCTGCACTTCGGTACGCACCACTTTATCCGCACCGCCGCACACCTGCGCAGCATCGATGGTCTTAGACTGACCGATACCGTTCAGGAAGAAAGTCTGGCGTGTTTCCTGCGTCGGCTTTTCAACAATGCCACTGTTCACTTTAAAGGTCTGTTGTGCACAACCCGACAGGGCCGCTGCGGCAACGACTGCAATCATTAACTTTTTCATATAGGCCTTTATTATTCGAAGTAACCGGGAGCAGATACTATTCCCTCTTCGCTAAAGGCGATATTCCTTCCTGAACATATTCAGCACCTGAATAACAACCGTTGATGCCGCATTCAGGTATGTGATCCAATTGGTTTTTACCGGTGAAGGTTGTGCAAAAGCGCGGTAATAAAAACGTTACTCACCGGGGGTAACTTTCTGCACTTCAGTGTCGGCCGGTATCACCTCCAGCACCAGCGGCGGCACCGCTTTGCCGGTGCGGGTGTCGATCAGCACCGAATGACGCTCGCCGGGTGCGAACAGGTGCTGCTCGCCCCACTGGCGCAGCGCCACCACCACCGTAAATAGGCTTTCGCCCTGCGGGGTCAGGACATACTCCTGGTATGCCGTGCCGTCCGAGGCATCCTGCCGAATGAGGATCCCCGCCTCAACCAGCCTGGTAAGCCTGTCGGTGAGGATGTTTTTCGCCACCCCCAGGCTGCGCTGGAAATCACCAAACCGGCGTATGCCGTCAAAGGCATCGCGGACGATCAGCAGCGACCAGCGATCGCCAATCAGATCCACGGATCGCGCCACGGGACAGGGTTGTTGACTCAAGGGGTGACGAGGTTTCATCGCGTCTCCAGGGTAGAAAAAGCCGACTGTGTGGTTGCATTTTAAAACTGGAAAGCCTAGCATTCAATCAGTTTCGTTTTGCAACCAGGTTGGATTGCGCAGCAATGATCAACGTCTCTCATGCATCACCGATGTCACCCGGCCTGGTGTGGCTGTTCGCCATCGCCAGCGGCCTGAGCGTGGCCAATGTTTATTACGCCCAACCGCTGCTGGACGCCCTGGCGCGGGATTTTGCCATCAGCCAGGCGGCAGTCGGCGGGGTGATCACCGCCACCCAGATGGGTTGCGCGCTGGCGCTGCTGTTTCTGGTGCCGCTGGGCGATCGGGTGGATCGCCGCCGCCTGATGGCGCTGCAGCTACTGGGGCTCATTGTCGCGCTGGTCGCGGTGGGGATGGCGCAATCTGCCCCTATGCTGCTGGCGGGCATGCTCGCGGTCGGCCTGCTCGGCACGGCGATGACCCAGGGGCTGATCGCCTATGCGGCCAGCGCCGCCGCCCCACATGAACAGGGCCGCGTGGTGGGTACGGCGCAAAGTGGGGTCTTTATTGGGCTGCTGCTGGCGAGGGTCTTTGCCGGGGGGATCAGCGACCTGGCGGGCTGGCGCGGGGTCTATTTCTGCGCGGCACTGCTGATGCTGCTGATTGCCCTCCCCCTGTGGCGACGGCTGCCCGCCCTGCCCCCGGCTTCTCACCGGCTGAGCTATCCGCGCCTGCTGATCTCTATGCTGACGCTGCTGCGCGAGGAAAAGGCGCTGCAGGTGCGGGGCACACTGGCGCTGCTGATGTTTGCCGCGTTTAACATTTTCTGGAGCGCGTTAACGCTGCCTCTGAGCGCCCCGCCCTACAGCTTCTCACACACACTGATTGGCACCTTCGGGCTGGTTGGCGTGGTTGGCGCGTTGGCCGCCGCGCGTGCCGGGCGATGGGCCGATCGCGGTTATGCAGAGCCCACCAGCGCGCTGGCGCTATCGCTGTTGCTGCTGGCCTGGTGGCCGCTGTCGCTGATGGGAACCTCGCTGTGGGCGCTGGTGATCGGCATCGTGCTGCTGGATCTGGGCGGCCAGGCGCTGCACGTCACCAATCAAAGCCTGATTTTCCGTACCCGACCGGAAGCGCACAGTCGGCTGGTCGGCCTGTATATGCTGTTTTATGCCGTTGGCAGCGGGCTGGGAGCCATAGGCACCACCGTCACCTATGCCCATCTGGGCTGGCACGGCGTGTGCCTGCTGGGTGCGGCGGTCAGCCTGCTGGCGCTGGTATTCTGGTGGCTGACGCGCGTGTCGCCTTCAGTGATACAACTTCGCCATGAAGCCGATTAATACCGTTGGCCCGCTGCCCTGCGGGCCAGGATCCACATCAGGGGGAGCAGGACAACATGGAGAATCGTCAGGCCGAGTAAAATCCCGGCGTTACCTGCCTGATGATCGCCCGTGGTGGCCAGCTGGTGAAAATGCCCGTACACCAGGCCCGCAAATTCAATGGCCACCCACAGCACCACCGCTAATTTGAATTCCAGACCTCGCCAGAACGAGACGATGGCCACCACGCCTAACGCAATATCGGCCATCCCCATTTCGAACTGGAAGGGGCTGCTCTGCCAGCCAATAAATGCCGCCGCAGTTTGCGGCGAAAGCGTATGGTAAAGACCCGCCCACAGGGATGCGACCCCGATAGAGAGCAACAGTAGCCAGGATAAATAACGCTCGGCGTAGTGACCCGACTGTCGATGACGGAGTAAGGGAATAAGCGAGGCGAGAATAAACATGACCAGCGGAATATTTGTCAGAATCAAGCGGATAGCATTGGCAATCATGATTATTCCTCTTTAAAGGATATCACCCCGCGATGTGCAGTTTTTGAAGTATAGGATACGCAGCCGGACGATGGGTGCAGCCCGGTGCAAAGCCATCAGAGCGCGAACAGCGTCTCGATTTCTATTTTAAGATCGGGTGAGAAAAGGCGGCTGACTTCAACCCTTATCAAAGAATTCGGTTTGCAGTGATGTCGTACACATCGTTGTTATTGCGTTTCCCGACGCCCAGCACAAACACCGTGATGGTGTCGTCTTCAACCAAATAGACCAGACGGTAGCCTAACTTGCGCAGCTTGATTTTGTACTGATCTTTACGGCCATGGAGTTGGTCTGCCGGTACACGTGGGTTTTCCAGGCGCTCGGCTAACTTCTTCTTAAACTGATCCCGGACAACGTGCCCCAGCTTATCCCACTCCTTCCTGGCGACAGGGATAAACTTGAGCTTATAAGTCATCCAGATTGACCTCCACCGCCTGGCTCAGGTCGGCCATGCGTTCGTCGACCAGTCGGCCGAGTTCTGCATCTTCCACCAGCTCCATCAGATACGCGTACATAGAGGGTGGGACACAGTAAAACGCGGGTTCGTTGCGGTTGAGAATGGCGATGGCCGCCCCTTCACCTGACTTAATCGTCCCCATTGGGTCTTTTTTTAAGTCAGTAATACTGGCTGCAATGTTTGACAGAATTTCGTAGGGCATCATATTCCTCCTGGTAGATAACTTTATAATAGCATCAATAAAAGTGCTTTTTAAAGACTCTTAACCATACCATAACCAGCACATCGACGTGTCAGGCGCATCTTGTTTCCGGATAAGATATATTGAAAGGACTGACGTAAAATAATCGCTTTGTAACAGGTAACATCACCATGGCTCTGATCCCTAAAAACTACACGCGGCTGGAAAGTGGCTACCGCGAGAAAGCCCTTAAAATTTATCCGTGGGTCTGCGGACGCTGTTCACGGGAGTTTGTGTATTCCAATCTGCGCGAACTAACGGTTCACCATATCGACCACGATCACACCAACAACCCGGAAGATGGCAGCAACTGGGAGCTGTTGTGCCTGTTTTGCCATGATCATGAACACTCGAAATACACCGAAGCCGACCAGTACGGCAGCACCGTAGTTGCCGGTGAAGATGCGCAGAAAGATGTCGGGGAGGCCACCTACAACCCGTTTGCCAATTTACAGGCGATGCTAAACAAGAAGAAATAGCCTCGAAAATGTCGGCTCAACTGAAGCCGACATCTTACTCAGGATGGGCTCAGCACCCCCTTCAGGGCCACGTGATACAGCAGCATGATGGTTTTGCCATCGACGATAAGGCCGCTTTCAACGGCGGCGAGAGCCTCATCAAGGGGCATCTCCAGCACCTCGATATCCTCGCCTTCCGCCTCGATGCCGCCGCCCGCACTTTTCTTGTCGCCTGCCGCGTATTCCGCGATGTAAAAGTAGAGTTTTTCGGTCACCGAGCCCGGGCTCATGTACGCTTCCAACACCTTCTCCACGTGGGATACGTGAAAGCCCGTCTCTTCTTCGGCTTCTGCTTTGATGCGGCTTTCGGGATCCATGTTGTCGAGCAGACCGGCGGCCGCTTCGATCAGATAGCCATCATGGCCATTCATAAACACCGGAAAGCGAAACTGCCGGGTGAGGATCACGGTTTTCCTGTCGCGGTTATACAGCAGGATGGTGGCCCCGTTGCCCCGATCGTAAACCTCGCGGCTCTGACGCTGCCATTCCCCCTGTCGGCGCTGAATATCAAAGGTGTATTTTTTGAGTGAAAACCAGTTATCGGACAAGATTTCACTGTCGATAATGCGTATTTCTGCACGTTTTGGTGGCATACTGACTCCTTAATTCCTGGAGCAAGCATCATAAACAGCAATATCGTGCACGATCAAGATCACTCGTGCAATAAAACGGAGCCCCCATGCTGACCCCGCAACGTAAACAACGCATTCTTGAACAACTCGCCCGCGACGGACAGGTGCTGTCGAAAGATTTGAGCGCCCGGTTTGCGGTATCTGAAGACACTATCCGCCGGGATTTGCGCGAGCTGGCATCCGCTGGGCGCTTACAGCGCGTGCACGGCGGCGCGCTGCCGTCATCGTCCGCCATCGCCACCTTTGCCGAGCGTACTGCGTTAAAAACTGATGCGAAAAAGACGATTGCCCGCACAGGCGCGGAGCTGATTTCCGCCGGCCAGGTGGTGATGATTGACGGCGGAACCACCACCTCGGAACTGATTAAATGCCTGCCGAATGAGCTGGATATTACCGTGGTGACGCACAGCCCGAGTATTGCGCTGGGCATGATTGACCATCCCACCATCGAGGTGATTTTAATAGGCGGGCGGTTGTACAAGCATTCCATTGTGACCGTGGGCGCGGCGGCCATTGAAGGCATCGGTCATATTCATGCCGATATTTTCTTTATGGGCGTGACCGGCATTCATCCCGAAGCGGGATTAACCACCGGCAATTACGAAGAAGCGTGCATCAAACGTGCATTTTCCGCCAGAGCCGCCGAAACGGTGGTGCTGGTCTCGCCGGAGAAGATCAACGCCGCGTCCGCGTTTGTCATCGGCAGCCTCGGCTTAATCAACACGATAGTGGTGGACAGCGGCACCGATGACAACTGGCTGCGCAGCATAGAAGAAAAAGGCGTCAGCGTGGTACGGGCAGAGTGAGTTAACCCTGAGCGGTGAGAGTGAACGGTTGGGAAATTGTCCAGCGAGAAGCAAAGTGCGCCTGATACTGCGCCACGACGTCCGGCATATTTTTGATAATAAGGACATTCTCACTGTTGGAATATTCTGCTGATTTCGCGTAATTGAATGAGCCCGTCTCCAGCGTGGTGCCATCAACAATCATCATCTTGTCGTGCTGAATGTGATAATGGCCATCAATGCGCAGCGCCACGCCATGGCGGGCGATGTCACGCATGGCCGCCAGCGAAACCGGGCCAGTGTTGCGACGTTTATCGATAACGACCTGGACCTTGACGCCTCGCTGCTCGGCAGCGTCCAGTGCCGCAGTGATATCTTTCGCCTGGAAGGCATAAGCCATCATCTGGATAGAGGAATGCGCATTATTGATGGTCTCCAGCACCCGCTTTTGCGCACTGCCCTCGGGGGAAAATCCCACTTCAATGGAGGGGGCTGCATACGATGAAGCAGAAATCATCAGCAGGAAAAGCACTAGTTTAGGCATGGTGTGTTCTCAGCTCGCGTTCGACAGTGTGCTAGATAAGATTGCTGACCATCGACCCGTTTGCCCGGCAGCAGAATCTGTAGCGTTTATTCTGTCATTAAAAGCCGTAACGTTAATCAGTGCATTGGTTACAGAGCGTAAGCACCCTGACGTTCACCGACTAATGCGCTGTCGTTTTTGACAGAAGGTTTAAAACCAGCACCCCACTGATAATTAACAGCATCCCGATCACCGCCCAGATATCCAGTTTCTGCCCAAACAATAGCCAGCCAAATAAAGAGATAATAACGATGCCGAGCCCAGACCACACGGCATAGGCAATACCTAAAGGTATCGATTTTAAGGTGAGCGATAAGCAATAGAATGCGATGGCATAGCCCACAATCACCACAACGGAGGGCAATAACTTTGTAAATCCTTCACTTAGCTTCAGGCTGGTGGTTGCCACCACCTCGGCTAATACTGCAACAAACAGCACAATCCACGTATTCATCATTGACCTTACGTTAAATCAAGGGTGCTAAAAATATAATCCACCCCGTCACTGACAACCCAAACGGCACAGAAAAAAAGACATTACCTGAATATTGTGACAACGCACCTAAATGCTCTTCCCCTTATTGATTTATTTCCGTCTGGCTTTGCTTAATGCGTGGCTTCAATGCGTTGCCTTTACTGAAAACAGTGTCACTGTTCACTCCATCATCCCCCTCATTTCCTGATGAAAATAATTCGCATTCGCCCGTCTTTATGATAAGTTGCATTTATAATGCAACTTAATCGGAGACACCGCTATGAGCGCAAGTCAGAAAGCCGGACACACCTTCTTAGCCAGCCTGGGTAAAACCCGTTTGCGCCCCGGCGGCGTTGATGCCACCGAGTGGCTGTTCAGCCAGTCGGCACTGACGCCGGACAGCGTCGTGCTGGAGGTCGCCTGCAATATGGGCACCACCTCTATCGAACTGGCGCAGCGTTTTGGCTGCACGATCTACGCCATCGACATGGATAAAAATGCGCTCGATCAGGCGCGGCAAAACGTCGCCGCCGCCGGTCTGCAGGATAAAATCCACGTGCTGGAAGCCAACGCCACCAAACTGCCCTTCGCCGACGATGCGTTCGACGTGGTGATTAACGAAGCGATGCTGACCATGTACGTGGACAAGGCCAAAACCCGGCTGATTGACGAGTATTATCGGGTGCTCAAACCCGGCGGTCGCCTGCTGACTCACGACATCATGTTCACCAGTGAGCGGCTGGAGACGGGCCGGCAGACGCAGCTGGAAGAGATTGTGCGATCCAACGTCAGCCCGATGTCCCAGGAGGCGTGGAAAGCGCTGTTTATCGCCAGCCACTTCCAGTCGGTCGATACCCACAACGGGGCGATGTCCCTGATGTCTCCGGCGGGGCTGATTCGCGACGAAGGCTTGCCGCGCGCGGCGAAAATCCTGTTTAACGGCCTGCGCACCCGCGAGAACCGAACCCGCTTCCTGGGGATGTTCCGCTTCTTTCGCCGTAACCGCCACCAGTTGAACTACATCGCCTGCTGCTCGCGCAAATAGCGCGCACAGGCCATAATCCGTGCTAAATTCATCCGTCAACTCACTGCTGGTAAAGGATTTTAGGATGGACGCCGTTGAGAATTTAAAAGCCAAATACCCCGGAGCCCAGGCATGGGGGTTTGGCGACAGCGCGGAGATGGCCGACGAACTCGCCGCTCTGGTGATCATGGGAATAAAAACCGCCTCCTGCGGTTCCCTTGCCGCGTTGCTGGCAGAAGAACCCTCCCCACAAATTGGCAGTTATCACATCATCCTCAACGGGCAAGATGTGCCGGTATGCGTCATCAGAATCGTGTCGATGCGCCTGGTGCGCTTTTGCGACGTGACGGAAGAATTTGCCCGCAAAGAGGGTGAAGGCGACTTAAGCCTGGACTACTGGCGACGCGAGCATCAGGGCTTCTTCACCCGGGCAGGCTTTTTTGCTGAGGAGATGGAGCTGGTTGCGGAGGAGTTTGTGGTGGTCGAGGTGCTGGACCCGGCTTAGGTAAAGGGATTTAGTGAACGTCTGAAGGGATATGTAAGCGCGGCAATGCTCGATTTTGAGTTATCGTGCACATTTGATGGTTTCAAAGGTCGCGCACTCGCTCGGTTGTGATAGATTGATCTGCCGTCTGGGATGACTGCCTCCGTTGCGCGGAGAGTCATTAAACGCCGGAAGATCCCGATTATCCTAAGAGAGAACAGTATGATAAATGAGCATATTGGCGCTGTGGTGCTTGATACTTCCGCTATTGCATCAGGAGTCGCAAAGGTTGCAGCTCAACTCAATCAGGACTATAGCGAAGCAGTCATTGTCACGGTAGTTCCGGGAGGGATCCTGTACACGGCGGACCTCACCAGGCAACTGGCATTTGATATCAAAATGGATTACATCTCCTGCCCGCACACGCCGGGTGACAGGAGTAACCACTCATCCATTGTGTTCCATAACAATATTGATTTGCATGATAAAGATGTCATCCTCATTGATGACGCAATTGAATCAGGTGGAACCATGAAACGCCTGGTTGAGTACATTAAAGAACATCATTCCCCGCGTTCAGTATCCGTCGCCATTCTATTTGTGAAACCCGGCCGCGTTGAGATCCCGGTTAAGCAATATTATGCGTATGAAATGGCGAATGATGACCTCCTGATTGGCTATGGAATGCCCTGGGACAATAAGTACCGCAACCTTCCCTATGTCGCTAAGTTAAAGCGCTAACACTGATTCTGACTTCTCATTAGCAGGCAGCGGATGTTATGACGCAGATGGACGAGGCGCCGGTTTCACATATCCCGACAAGATGGCCGTTGCTTCATCCATCCGTTGCCGATCGAGCTTATAAAATACCCAGTTCTTGATCCGTTTCGAGGTCACAATCCCTGCTTTTGCCAGAATTTGTAGATGGCCGGTCACGGAAGGCTGACTCAGACCCATTTTTTCCGTGATAAACCCTACGCATACCCCATCCTCAACCAGGTCGCCGTCCTGCTGCTCAGGAAAATGTGACCGCGGTTCGGACAGCCATTCAACAATCATCAGCCGATGTTCATTACCCAGTGCGCGAAAAACATCGGCCATGAATGCCTTTGTGTTGTTCATATAGCCAATCTCCTATATAGTCATTTTCATATATAGCTACAGGAGAATACTATGACAATCCCTACACAAAGGCCAACAGACAGTGTCACGCTGAAAGATATTTATGCCGCTTCCCGGCGTATTAAGGCAACGGTATGCCGGACGCCACTTGAGCATTCACCGGCACTGTCTGCCCTTGTCGGGGCAGAGGTCAGGCTCAAAATGGAGAATCTCCAGCATACGGGTAGCTTCAAACTGAGAGGTGCCGCAAATGTGATTGCCAGTCTGGATGCCAATCAGCGCAGCAGCGGCGTCATCGCGCCGACGGCGGGGAATCATGGATTAGGACTGGCCTTTGCGGGGCAGGTCGCAGGCGTACCGGTATCCATATACTTGCCGCATTCAGCCGATCCGATGAAGGTCTCGACGATGAAAAGTTATGGTGCCCAGGTGACGTTTTTTGACAATATTGAACAGGCGAGGCTGGCCGCGATTGCTGCCGCGCAACAGTCCGGCGCAACGTTCGTCTCCGCCTACAATAATACGCAGATGATTGCAGGCGGCGGCACCGTCGGTCTGGAAATTATGGAGGACTGGGTCGACGCGGACGTTATTCTGGTGAACATTGGCGGCGGCGGGCTGACCTCCGGTATTGTGACGGCAATTAAAGCCATAAACCCTGTTGCCGAAGTATGGGCCATACAAAGTGAAGCGAGCCCGACGTTTGCGCGCTGGAAAGACGCTGGCGAAACGGTTCCCGTGGAATTAACACCGTCAATAGCCGAAGGTATCAGTGGCTACATCGAGCCCGAAGCGATGACCTGGCCATATATACGCGATCGCGTGGATCGTGTTCTTCTGGTCTCCGAAGCCGAAATTCAACACGCGATGCTGTTAATGCTCAACCTGCATCGCCACGTTGTGGAGCCTTCAGGGATCCCGGCCGTTGCGGCAGCTCTTCGTTATGCAAAAGACCTGCGTGGGCGTAAAACCGTCTGCGTGGTCAGCGGTAGAAACATCTCGGGATCCCGTTATCTCAGCCTGGTGAATGAGGCCACAACGTCATGCTAAAAGTCATTGCCGAAGATTTTATCCAACCCGAATCTATCGCCACCGTTCTCCCTCTCTACCGTGAACTCGTCGCAGCAACGAGAAAAGAGCCGCTGTGCATTGCCTATGATTTGTACCGGGATGAAAAGGATCCGGGGCATTTTATTTTTATTGAACAGTGGCCCGACCGGGCAGCCCTCGACGCGCACTGCGCCAGCGAGCACTTCAGACGATTAGTGCCGTTGATCGATCAACACGCGCGCAAAGAGGCGCAGTACATTCTGATGAATGAACAGGTCGATCCCGACATCGCGTAACTCATCTTGCCCTGCGATGTGGCGGATCCTCGCCACAGGTTGTCAGTTTTGCGCCAGTACCGGGCCGCATTCTTCGCCAGGATAAAACCTCAACACATCCTGGAGAACCGACATGCTGCCCAATCCCGCACAAAAATACGCTGCTTATGCTCCCCTTCCGTTGCCCGATCGCCAGTGGCCGGATAAAACCCTGACCCGCGCCCCGCGCTGGCTGTCGACCGACCTGCGCGATGGCAACCAGGCGCTGGCCGAACCGATGGATATCCCGCGTAAGCTGCGCTTCTGGGAGCAACTGCTCGCCTGCGGGTTTAAAGAGATCGAGGTGGCGTTTCCCTCGGCCTCGGAGACGGACTTTCAGTTTGTGCGCCAGCTGATCGAAGAGCAGCGCATCCCGGATGACGTCACCATTCAGGTGCTGACCCAGGCCCGCAGCGATCTGATCGAACGCACTTTTGCCGCTCTCGACGGGGCAAAAAATGCCACCGTGCATCTGTATAACGCCACCGCCCCGCTGTTCCGCAAGCTGGTGTTTCGCCAGAGCAAGGAGGAGATCGTTCAGCTGGCGGTCAGCGCCACCCGTCAGATCCGCACCCTGTGCGAAGCGAACCCCAACACCCGCTGGAATTACGAATACTCGCCGGAGACCTTTTGCTTTACCGAGCCGGAATTTGCCCTGCAAATCTGTGAGGCGGTGGCAGATGTCTGGCAACCCTCTGCGGCGCGGCCGATGATCATCAACCTGCCCGCCACCGTTGAGGTCAACACCCCCAACGTGTATGCCGATCAGATTGAGTATTTTTGTCGTCACTTTACCCGCCGTCATGACGTCTGCATCAGCGTTCACCCGCATAACGATCGCGGCTGCGGCGTCGCCAGCGCCGAACTGGCCCTGCTTGCCGGTGCTGACCGGGTAGAAGGGTGTCTGTTTGGCAACGGAGAGCGCACCGGCAACGTCTGTCTGGTGACGCTGGCGATGAACCTCTACAGCCAGGGGATCGCACCGGAGCTCGATTTCAGCGATATGAAGCAGGTGGTGGAGTTGGTGGAGCAGTGCAATCAGCTGCCGGTGCATCCGCGCCATCCGTACGCCGGTAAGCTGGCGTTTACCGCCTTTTCAGGTTCACATCAGGACGCGATCAAGAAAGGTTTTCACGCCCGCGAACAGACCGATTCTCCGCGATGGGAAATGCCCTATCTGCCGGTCGACCCGGAGGATATCGGCTGCAGCTATGAGGCGGTGATCCGCGTGAACAGCCAGTCGGGTAAAAGCGGTGCGGCATGGATGCTCGAGCAAAATCATGGCCTGGTGCTGCCCCGGGCGCTGCAGCAGGACTTTAGCCGCCACGTCCAGGCGCAGACCGACCGCGAAGGCAACGAGATGACCCTGAGCGCGCTGTGGCAACTGTTCCGCGATCTGTATGGCCCGTATCCCCTCGCCCCGCGCCAGCTGCTGGACTATCGCAGCGAAAGCCAGCCAGACGGCGAGCTGCAGCTGTCGGCCCGCGTTCAGACCGCCGAAGGGATTGTCACCCTGCAAGGGACAGGCAACGGCCTGCTTTCGGCGGCGGCGGCGGCGATCGCCTCCCGCTTTAAGATGACGCTGGCTATTGAGGATTATCATGAGCATACCCTCGGCAGGTGCAGCGAAAGCCGCTCGGCGGCCTATATCCGCTGCAGCTTTAAACAAGGGGTGAGTCGCTGGGGAACGGGGATTGATAACGATGTGTCGCGCGCGTCGCTTCAGGCACTGTTAAACGCCTTACCGGATGGCGACGCGGGCTGGAAGTAATCGCTCGGCGCCACCCCCAGCGTGCGGCGGAACATGGCGCTGAAGGCACTGTGGCTGTCATAGCCCAAGTCCAGCGCCACCCTGAGCACCGACTGTCCCTGCGCCAGGCGATTCAGCGCCTCCATCAGCCGCGCCCGGCGCAGCCATTCACTGAACACCAGCCCGGTCTGCTGGCGAAAGTGGCGCAGCAGGGTGCGCTCGCTGATGTTTAACGTCTGAGCCGCCAGCGCGGTGGTCCACTTCTCTCCCGGCTGGGCCTGGATCTGGCGGCACAGCGCCAGTAGAGCCGGTGCCTGGGGTTCCGGAAGATTAAACGGCAGCACGCTGATCCCCCTGATCTCATCGAGGATCAGCTCATAAATACGCTCCGCCCGGCTGCCCGCCGGATACGCTTCCGGCAGTTCAAGCGAGGCGATAATCAGCTCGCACAGCAGGGTGGAGATTTGCACCACCTGGCACACCGACGGCAAATCCGCGCGGGCAAAGGGATCGATAAACAGCGTCCGGGCAGCGACATTGCCGGTGATCAACAGACGGTGCTGCGTTCCGGCAGGCAGCCAGACACCCCGGCCCGGCGGAACAATCCACACCCCCTGCGTTGTCTCCACGCGCACCACTCCGCTTAAGGTGTGCAGCAGCTGGGCGCAGGTGTGGCTGTGCCACGGCTCCGTTGCGCCATGCGGATAATCATGGGCGAAGGGCACCAGAGGACGGGTGGCAAAGCTGAATTGCTGATGAGCAGACATTGATTACGCCGTGAGCAAAACGATGACCATAGCATAGCGATGCGCGTTTTCAGCATTACCTTAAGGCAACGTCTTAAAGCATCGACCAGGCTTATCCTTTCTCTTTATCAGGATGCCACGCAATGCGTCGTTTTTTTATGTCCATGTTCTCCAGCCCGGAGTCCTTGCTGCAGGTAATGAGTCATCAGGAAATCATCGAGGCCGTAGAAGACGGGGACCGAATCATCATCGATCAGGACGGTAATGCCTCGGTCAACTTTAAAAGTCATGAGGTGCGGCAGGATTTTCTGCGTCACGTTAATGCGCTGAAGAGGGCCTGAGATGGGCACAGCGATATTTATGGTGCTGATGGTGTGTGGCTACTGGTACACCAGCCGCGACCTGTCCACCCGTTTTAAGATCAAGCGCTCCTTCGGTTGGGATGTCTATTTTCTGGTTGCGCTGTACGGCTGTATCTTCGTCCTGCAGGGGGTGATCGCCACCGGGCTACTGTGGCTGCTGCTGCTTGCCGCGTCTGCCACCAGCAATGCCTTCCACCTGACCGCGCAGAACTACGTCGACTGGCAAATAGACTTTATGAACTGGAGCTTTCTCGGCATCCAGGCGCCGGTGGTGGTGATGCTGGCCTTTGCCATTTTGTTTTGTCTCTATCGATCGAACTGGGCGGGCAGCGCCAGGCTCGACGGTGAAGGCCGCAAAAAGCTCTACAAGCGCCTGTCGCAATCGAACGGTATCGAACAGCTGCTGTATCAGTGCATGGAGGAAGGCGAGCTGGCGCTGGTGACGTTAAAGTCGCGGCGGATTTATATCGGCATGATCCATACCGCAACCCTGGAATACGAAAAGACCGCCAATATCGTGCTGATCCCGATGCTCAGCGGTTATCGTGACGGGGAGAAGATGGACCTGCGCATCGAGCATAATTACAGCAAATGGTACGCCGAACATGACATCACGCTCGATTCCGAGCCGCGCAGCGCGATGGCCTTTCGCAAGGTGATTATGCTGGATCAGATTGAGAGCCTGTCGCTCTTCGATCCTGCCAGTGCCAGCGCGCTGGCGCTGGAGCAGCGCCAGAACGACGGGGTTTGACCCTGGCCTGGACCCATCCTCAGCCGAGGTAACAACGGTGGATATCAAGCGGTGGCGAAATCGTTCTTTAGCCCCCGCTTCCTATTAACTTTAGTAGTTATCTCTGGCTGCATATATTCATATAATAAAAAATTGTATTTTCATTTTTATATTTTATATCTGTGGATGTAATGCAGATGGCGCAGCGATTCCGATGATAAGAATAACAAGGACCGTTGAGCACAGCATTGCTGTGCAAAATTATATCAATCTCTACCCTGCCTTTATTTCCCTTGTTGATCAGCATCTCCCTGCTGGCTATAAAAATCTGTTTGCCCGGCCTCACCTGGCCTCGGACGGGGCGATTGAGTGGTACAGCGATATTAACGGTCAACCGGTTTCCCTGACCGCGTTACCGCCTACGGAAAAAGAACAGGCGCGAGCCTTGTTACAGCAAAAACTCATCGTCATTGAACAGCTTTATCTAAAACTCTCGATAAATAATTCTGCGCCTGCCGACGTTTTGCAGGTGTTATCGCTCGCCAGTCGTCAGCCCGATGAGCGCGGCGTCTGGGTGGTTGATGGCCAGCCGGTCATCACCGCCTGGAGCGAAAGCCCGGCCGTGCCCGCAACGCCGGTAGCCCCTCCGGGGCGACGATGGTGGTGGTTGCTGCTGCTGGCATTGCTGGTGCTGCTGGCTTTTCTGTTGCTGCGTGGCTGCATGCCCACGGCAGAGCAGCCGGTCCAGCCTGCGCCAGCGCCGTTGCCGGTAAAACAGGTCTGCCCGATAAACCGGACCAAACAGCAAGCCCCTGAAATGGTGTTAATTTTTGATGCCTCGGGCTCGATGTCCATCAGCATGGACATTACGCCGGACGAGCTGCGCCGTCTGATGCAGGATAAGCCGGTGAAGAATTTTGATCGCGAACCCCGGCGCATTAGCCTGGCGCACCGCTCGGCAAAACAGGTGATCGACGAGGTGCCAAAAGACATCGATATCAGCCTGGTGTCGGCGGCAACCTGCCAGCAAGTCGATGTTACGCCAGCCTTTTCCTTTGATCAGCGCAACGACCTTAAACACGCCATCGATAAGATTCAACCGGTAGGCAAAACCGCGCTGGCAGAAGCGCTGGAGAAGGCGGGCAAGCAGGTCGATGGCGTGGATCGTGATGCGATTATCGTGCTGATTACCGACGGGGAAGAGACCTGCGGCGGCGACCCGTGCGAGGTCGCGCGCCAGCTCAAGCAGAGCAAACCCCGCCTGCAGGTTAACGTGGTCGACATTATGAATACCGGTGCCGGAAACTGTATTGCCAGCCAGACGGGGGGGTCGGTTTATGCCGTCAACAATACCCATGAATTTAATGAAATGATGAACAAAGCAATTAAAGAATATATACCCGAGGGCTGCGACTAATACATCACTCGCCGTGCCAGATTAATGCCGACATAGTTACAGTGAGAAATCACATGCGTTTTTCGTTCAGGTAACAGCCACTGCCGCCAAAATTTAATTTATGGCTAAACGTTTACTGTCACCTGCCGATAATGTTTCTGCTCATTTTTTTATCCTTCCCGGAAGGTGATTCATCTCGCTTGCGATTTGACGCCGTCGAGGATGCTGTACATATCAATAAAGCAGAGTTAACCCGAATAATTACCAGTAAGGGTAGGCCAACGTGAAAGAGATGTTCCTGTGCAGTGACAGGCTCGACAAATATCAGTCAATGGGTGAGAACGGTCAGGCAGTTCATATTTCCGCACTGCAACTTCGCGAAACACTGCGCCTGAGAAAACAGAGCGCGGTTGCCGATACGCTGGCCATTCCGCAGGTCAATGAACAGGGCGATCGCATCGACTGGTACGCCCCCGCCGCCGGTGATGTTATCCCGTGGTCGGCCGCCACCGAGAGCGAGCGCCAGGCCGCGCTGAGTCAACTGGATAACAGCCACGACGTGTTACGCCAGCTCGGCGCTGAATACAGCCAGCATTCCAGCCCGGAACAACGCCTCTTCGGCCAGCTGCTGGAGAAAGCCCTGCAATTCCCCGACCAGAACCATGTCTGGCTGGTGGGCGGTAAACCGGTCATCAGCTTCTGGGGCTTCGTTAATGCCCGCCATCCGTCCCGTATCGACCCGCTCGATTGCCTGCGCCCGCCCGTTCCGCTCGCCCCTGCGATGGCAGCAGCGGCCGCTCCCGTGGTTGCAGAAACCCTCACTGAACGCCGGGTCACGCGCCGGGGCTGGTGGTGGACGTTGCCTGGCTGGCTGCGCTGGCTGCTCCCCTTGCTGCTGCTGGCTCTGCTGATCATGCTGCTGCTGCGCAGCTGTGTTCCGGGTCTTTCTATCCCGGGCTTCTCGGCCACGCTGCCGGGCTTGCCGGACGCACATCTGAAGGTGCCAACGGTCAACACCGGCCTGCCTACCGCAACCGGTGGCGCTGACAGCGGTCTGTTACTGAACGGCAGCGGCAATGGCGCGAACCTGCCGGACGCATCGCTGCCGTCAGCAACGTTGCCTGCCACTGGCGAACTGCCTGCCAATGACGAGACGCCAGTCAACGGTGAAGCACCGGCTGCGCCCGCCCTGCCGGATGAATCCCCGGCAGAGAACGCACCACCGGTTGATCCGGCCGCCCCGGAAAGCGCAGCTCAACCCCCTACCCCGGACGCCGCCGCGGGCCAGACGCCACCGGATGTCACCCCCGGCAACAGCCCGCCGGGCGTGAAAGCGCCGTTGACTATCCCCACCGATGCGCTGGCGCAGGGAAACACCGATTTCTTAAACGGACGCTGGCACGCTGGCGCGGGCATTCAGGATCAGCGTACCGGTAAGCCGCTGAGCCTGAACTATCAGATCAACGACGGCAAAGGCGAAGTACAGATGGTGCGTGGCGATGGGGTGACCTGTCGCGGCGCGGTCAATGCGGCCATTCAGTCCGGCAATCTGGCGATCAATAACCAGGGTGAAGCCCAATGTTCCGATGGCTCGGTCTATCAAATGCCTGACGTTCAGTGTGCACCCGGCGCGCAGAACATTGCGGATTGTAAGGGCCGTTACGACGCCAACACCCTTTTCCCTATTTCGATGAAGCAGGAGGCAAGTAAGTAATGCTCGCTGAACTTACTGATTTTAAAAAGCAGGTCAAACTTATTCGTGACAGCGGCATCCAGTTCCTGGATTTCGCGTTTACGCTGCCTGCCCGTAAAGAATACGGTGATTTTTTGCGCCAGACCGGCGATGGCGCCATCCTGCGCCTGGTCTATAACGAACGCGAAGATAAGCTGCAGATCCCGGCGGCCGATAATGCCGCGCCGCGTTTTGCCGAATCGGATTACTCCCTGACCACGGAAGAGTCACTGCGCCTTTATCAAGGGCTGTGGCTACCGCTGCCGTTCTTCCGCTTTAACCCGCCGCGTGCGTTTGCACACGGGCCCACCAACTGGGCGCGCGTGCAGTTCCACGAGCTGGCTGAACCCGACGAAAAAGGGAACACCTGGCGCGCGATCCTGATCTTCGATACCAAAATTTTCCCGGATCGCGATAACACGCAATATCTGGCCCCCAGCGAAGATGACGTACGCTCGGGTGCCGGTTTTGCGCTGGCCCTGCACCCGCACGAGATGGGCGATTTCCTGACCCTCCCGTGGGTAGACGAGTGGTTGCGCGAAGTGTTCAGCATCCAGGCGCGCGACGTGCTGCGCCAGCATGCGGAAGACATCGATGAAAAACTGCTGCAAAAAGAGCACCAGGCGCACTACCTCAACCTGCTGAATATCCTCGATACCACCGTGGGCATCCCGGAAGTGCAGGTCAACGACGTGAAGATCCGCGACTCGGCCATTCCGGTTGATCTGGTGCTGGATATCGGCAACTCCCGCAGTTGCGGGATCCTGATTGAAGAGCACCGGGATGACAACAAAGGTCTGTCACAGCTTTACCAGCTGCAACTTCGTGACTTAAGCCAGCCGCAGAACGTCTATAACGAACCCTTCGACAGCCGCCTCGAGTTTGCGCAGGCCGAGTTTGGTAAGCAGGACTTCTCGCTGAAAAGCGGACGCAGCGACGCCTTCACCTGGCCGACCATTGGCCGTGTGGGTGATGAGGCCTTCCGCATGGCGGCACAACGCCTGGGGACCGAAGGCTCGACCGGGATCTCCAGCCCGAAACGCTATCTGTGGGACGACCAGCCTTACTCACCCGGCTGGCGTTTCAGCCAGGCATTCGTCAAATCCGATCGCGAGCCGCTCGCCACCGCCGCCCCGATGCTGTACATGCTAAACGACCAGGGCAAGCTGCTGATTCGCCTGCCGGAAGATGAGCGGATGCCGGTCTTCTCCCCGGTTTACAGCCGCAGCTCGCTGATGACCATGATGCTGTCGGAAGTCCTGAGCCAGGCGCTGATGCAGATCAACAGCCCGGCACAGCGCCTGAAGATGAACCACGCCAGCACGCCGCGCCGCTTGCGCAATGTCATCATGACCGTGCCACCGGCGATGCCAAAACCTGAGCGCGCCATCTTTGAGCAATGCATGCTGGATGCCATCCGTCTGGTGTGGAAAGCGCTGGGCTGGGAAGAGATGGACGACGACAGCGAAGAGACCGAACAGCTGAAATACCCGCGACCTGGCGTGCACGTCAAATGGGACGAAGCCACCTGCGGACAGCTGGTCTATCTGTACAACGAAACCCAGACCTACTTCGGCGGCCGTACCGATGAGTTCTTTGCTGCAACCCGTCGCCCGGACAACCAGCCTGCGGCCAACGCGCCTCGCAGCCTGAAGGTGGCCTCCATTGATATTGGCGGCGGCACCACCGACCTGGTGATCTCGCGCTATACGCTGGATGACGGCGAAGGGATCAACGTGCGTATCACGCCGAAACAGCTGTTCCGTGAAGGCTTTAAAGTGGCAGGAGACGACATCCTGCTGGATGTGATTCGTCTGTACCTGCAACCGGCAGTGAAAGCGGCGATCGTGAAGGTCGGCCATAGCGATATGTCAGCAGAATCGATGATGTCGCAGCTGTTTGGCAGCGAATCCATCGAGGCCGGCAAGCAAGTTCTGCGTCAGCAGCTGACCTTGCAGATCTTCGCCCCACTGGCGCTGGCGATCCTGCATCGCTATGAAAACTACGCACCGGAGACCGGCCGCGAGCAGCTCAACTTCACCTTCCGTGACCTGCTGACCGAAAACCTGCCGACGCAAAAAGTGCAGGACTACGTGAATGACGTGGTGCGCATGGGGCAGGTATCCAGCGAAGCGCCATTCTCGATTCTCGATGTGCCGCTGGAGATCGATCTGGCCAACCTGCACAACGAATTCATCAACCCACGCAGCGGCCGCATGAACATCTGCCACAGCCTGCGCGCGCTGTGCGAAGTGCTGTGGCACTACAACTGCGACGTGCTGTTGCTGACCGGCCGTCCGTCGCGTCTGCCGGGGATCCAGGCGCTGATCCGCCAGCTCCAGCCGGTGCCGCCATCGCGCGTGCTGCCGCTGCATGGTTATGAGACCGGCGGCTGGTATCCGTTCAACAAAAAAGGCTGTATCGACGACCCAAAATCCACCGCTTCGGTTGGGGCGATGCTGTACCTGCTGGCAGAGAACTCGCGGCTGAGCAGCTTCTTCTTCCGCACCCAGAACTTTGTGCCTTACTCCACCATCCGCTACCTCGGGATGCTGGATGGCAACAACCTGATCAAAGACAGCAACGTCTTCTATCGCGATGTTGACCTGGACGCGCAGGCGTTCCAGCTGCCGCAGGGGCAAAGCTTTGAAGCGCGTGGCGAAGTGCGCATTGGTTTCCGTCAGCTGAATAACGAGCGCTGGCCAGCCTCTTCCCTTTACACGCTGAAAATCGCCAACCCTAACCTCGCGAGCGAGCTGGCCGGAGACGCCATGATGCGCATCGAGCTCACCGCCGAGCAGGGGCGTCCGCGCAACGGCGTCGAGGCGGTCAGTCCCGAGAAGTTCCGCATTGAATCCCTCGAGATGGACCATGCCCGTCGCAACTACAACCGCAAAGACGTGGCATTCCAGTTGAACACTATGGTCGGTAACGGTCTCAGCGAGACGCACTACTGGCTGGATAGCGGGAGTATCAAAAGCTAATGAGTACCCATAATTCTGCAAATATCATTCAGGGCTGGCAGGGCGTTGAGCAAGGTGCCGGCCAGGCGATTGACTGGATTAGCGCCGTTCGCCAGGACGCCCCGCGTCTGAACACCGAAGCCGACCGACTGACGCTGAACCTGCGCCGCAGCCGTAACAAAGCCCGCCGACTGGCGCAGGCGGCTGCACGCCCGATGACCATCGGCTTCTTTGGCTTGTCGCAGGCGGGCAAGTCGTACCTGATTTCGGCGCTGGCCGCCGGTGAAAACGGCAAGCTGGGCACGGTGCTCGGCGGGCGTCAGCTCGATTTTCTGACCCACATCAACCCGCCAGGCGGCGGGAAAGAGGCCACCGGTCTGGTGACCCGCTTCAGCCGCCTGAAGCATGACGACGACCAAAACTGGCCGGTCAGACTGCAGCTGTTCAGCGAAGTCGAGATGGCCAAAATCCTCGCCAACGCCTTCGTGCATGACTTCAACCAGGAGAAGTTCGACTGGAATTATGACGAAGGACGGATTGGCGACCTGCTGGCGACGCTGGAAAAACGCCGCCGCCCGACGCGCGTGCCGGGCGTCACGGAAGACGACGTGGTCTCCTTCTGGGACTACCTCGTCCGCCATGCGGAAAAAACCCAAAGCCGCTTCGCCCTGCACTACTGGCCGCAGGCGGTAAACCTCGCCCCGTGGCTGACCACTGACGATCGCGCCCAGCTGTTCTCGGTGCTGTGGGGAGAAGTGCCGGAGCTGACCCGCGCCTACGGGCATTTTGCCCAGACTCTGCAACGCCTGGGCAGTGTGCAGGAAGTGCGCGCGCCGTTAAGCACGCTGGTAGTTGAAGAGAACGGCCTGCTGATCCAGAAAAACAGCATCATGAACGTGGACATGCTGGAGCATCTCAACCAGCCGGACGATCCGCGCATTGAAGTCTGTCCGCTGCAGGATGGCCAGCTGGCGGCACCTGTCACGATTTCGCTGGCCGAGCTGACCGTGTTGACGGCGGAACTGCATGTTCCGCTCAGTGCACCGACCACCGAGCCGCTGTTCGATCAGGTGGATCTGCTTGATTTCCCTGGCTACCGCGGGCGCATGTCTATCGACACGTTCAACGGCAAGTCGGCCGAGAGCGAAGGCGGCAGCCGTCTGGCAGAGCTGATCCTGCGCGGCAAAGTGGCTTATCTGTTTGAGCGTTATACCGAAAACCAGGAGATGAACGTCCTGGTGCTCTGTACCCCTTCCGCCAGGCAGTCGGACGTGTCTGACGTGGGCGATGCGCTGGACGAGTGGATCTCTCGCACTCAGGGCGACGATGCAGACGTGCGCGGACGCCGTCTGCCGGGGCTGGTCTGGGCGTTGACCATGTTCGATAACCGCGTCACCGGCGCGCTGGGGCACGAAGAAGCCCTGCTGCGTCAGTACTGGGGACAGGGCGGGATGATCAAAATGGCGATGCTGGAGAAATTCGGCAAATACAGCTGGATGAGTGAATGGAAGAAGGGCGAAACCTTCAACAACACTTTCCTGGTGCGTAAACCCGGTATGCCAACGCCGTTCATTCGGATGAGCAGCGGCAGCGAAGTGGCCTTAAGCGAAGACAACGCCGATCAGCTGACGCTGATGCGTAAAACCTTCGTGGAAGACGACGCCGTGAACCGCTACATCGCCTCGCCGGCAGAAGCCTGGGACGCGATGCTGAGCCTCAATGATGGCGGCATGAACCGTATGGCGCGCTACCTGAGCCAGGTCGCACGCCCGGAGAACAAGCTGGAACGCATCGCCGAACAGCTCGAAGAGAGCCGTCACGAGCTGGTGCAAGGCGGGCTGGGCAACTGGTATCAGCCGGATGGCGACGAAGAAGTGGCGAAGAAAGCCCGCATCGCCCAGGAGATTGTGGCGGCGGTGAAAAAACGCAACGGGATGCACGGGGAACTGCTGGCGCGCCTGGTGCCGACGCGCCGTTCGTTGCACGCCCTGTACATGCAGCAGGTGAGCCTGCCTGATGCGGCAGAAGAAGAAGATGTGTTTGATATCGGCCTCGACGATACCCAGGGTAGCAGCGCCACCAGCGTCAAGAGCCACAGCCACGAAGTCGCCTTTGCCCGCCAGAGCGTTCAGCACTGGATCAACCACCTGCGCGGCCTGCCGGAAACCCCGGCGATGCTCAATTACATTGGCCTGCCACGCGCTACCGCCGAAGAGCTGGTCGATGAACTGATCACCGGTCTGCTGCGTCTGCGTGCCGAAGAGGCGCTGGTTGCGGTGATGCAAAACACCGACCAGGCGGGCGTGCGTCGCGACTGGATGGTGAATCGTCAGGTGTCGCGCGTTCTGCACGTCATGAGCGATTTTATGACCTGGCTTGGCTATCAAAGCGTGCCGGAGAAGAAGCGTCCAACCCGCCAGAACCAGCCCGATCAACCGATCTTCACCCGTCCGGCCCAGTGCGACAGCGTGGTGTGGAAGGATGATGAGCGGCTGGTCAGCCTTACGCCGCAACAGCTGAACTACAGCGGCTATTTCATTCTTGACTGGCTGATCGGCCTGGAAGCCCTCATTACCGAGAACGCCGGGCACTCAGCCGGTCGTGAAATTAGCGTGGCGCAGAATGAAAAGCTGGGAGCCATCCTCAACCTTATTCAGCGTTCACAGGAGTAACCGGACGTGATCAAACCCGAATTAAAACCCTTAAACCCCGTCAATCCTGGCTACGCCACCCTGCTGCTCAAGGGCTGGAAAGGCGGTACCGAGGGAGTTGAGATCTCCATCCTGCGCAACCAGGACAGCCTGTACCTCGACAGCCGCGGCGGTTGGGTGAGCGGTGAAATGTTCCTTGGCCTGCCCGCCCTGAGCCTCGTTGACGAAGTGCCCGCCGTGCAGGTTGGCCCGTCGTTTATCGACCCGCTGCTGGCCAACCGTCAGGCGGCGTATCGCATCACCATTAAAGACAGCGCCACCCGCGATGTGGGCATTCTGGCCATCACAGACGGCCTGCTCAGCTCCCAGGCGGGAGGGGAAAACCCACTGGCAGAGAACAGCCAGACGCTGGATGTCACCCCGCCCGCCCAGCCTGAGCCGGTGGTGGACGCCCCGGCACCGGACCCGGTCGCTGACGTGCCAGCCGCCCCCGCAAGCCGCAAAGCGCCGTTGGCCATTATCCTCGCGGTGATCGCCCTGCTGCTGGCCGCTGCCGCCGCCGGATGGTGGTTTATGCGTACCCCTGCGGCGGCCGACGCGCCCGCCCCTGCTCCCGCGCCTGTTGCTGCCCCGGTAGCCAAAATCAGCGGCCCATGCGGTGACGACCAGATGAGCAGCGGCAACGCCATGGATTTCGTCAAAGGTTGTCTGCGCAGCCAGCCAAGCAGCGCCCAGCTGCTGGATGTGATTGCCAAAGCGAAAGCCGACAAAAAATGTGATGTCGCCCAACGCCTGTATGCCTACAAGGCGCAGTCCGGCGATAGCCAGATGGCGATGCGCTACGCGCAGGAATATGACCCGAAATCCGCCCAGGCGGAGGGATGTTTCAGCCCTGACCCGCAAACAGCCAGCTACTGGTACGAAGCGGTGGTGAATCAGGATCCGCAAAACGCCGAGGCGAAAGCCCGTTTAGCTGAGCTGAAAAAATAGGACGACGTAATGAAAAAGAGTCATGGATTCAGCGGCCTGCTGTGTGCGGCGGCATTAAGTTTGCCTGCCCACGCCGCGGACACAAAGCCGCTGCTACAGGAAGGTAAACAGACCCTGTTCCAGCGGGTGCTTACCTATCCGGGCTGCCAGCTGGCCGCCAAAGCCGGTGAAGCGGGCAAAGAGCAGCCTGCATTCAGCCGCTTTTACGTTTACCAGCGCGAAAAACAGGGCCAGGACGAGTGGTTGCAGATCGGACCGGACAGTTTCGGCCACGTCTCGGGCTGGATGAAGGCCTCGTGCACCGTGGACTGGAAAGTGCAGCTCACGCTGGCCTTTACGAACCCCGCCGGACGCCACCCGATGCTGTTCTTCAAAGAGAAGAGCGACGTCGAGTCGCTGCTGAACAACGCCAAACCTGCCGCCGCGCTGGAGCCGATGATCGCCAGCCTGAATAAGAACCAGCCGGTGCCGCAGGTGCTGGCCCGTGAGCCGGAGTACATGGTCGATCAGCTGAAAAACTTCTACCTGCTGCCGGTACTCGGTTCTGACGATGTCTTTACCGATACCGGTTTCCAGGTGCGGGTGCTGAACGTGGCCTCGGTCAGTGAGAAAGGCAGCGCCAGTGCCCCAGCCAAATCCACCGACGAGAAGAACATGATGAAGGGCTTCTCGGCGTCGGTGGTGTTCGTGATCGACTCGACCATCTCGATGGGGCCGTATATCGATCGCACCAAAGAGGCGATCGACAAAATCTACAAACGGATCGAAAAAGAGCAGTTACAGGACAAAGTGAAGTTTGGCCTGGTGGCCTACCGTTCCAGCGTCAAGGCGGTGCCCGGGCTGGAATACGATGCCAAAATGTATGTCGATCCGAACACGGTGAAAGACGGCAACGATTTCCTCGCCAAAGTGCATGACCTGAAGCAGGCGACCGTCTCCAGTAGCAAAGTGGATGAAGATGCCTACGCCGGGGTGATGACCGCGCTGGATAAAGTCGACTGGACGCAGTTTGGTGCGCGCTATGTGGTGCTGATCACCGACGCGGGCGCGCTCGACGGCACCGACAGCCTCTCTGCAACCCATCTGGGTGCGGAGCAGGTACGCCAGGAAGCGGCCTACCGTGGCGTCGCGCTGTACACCCTGCACCTGAAAACACCGGACGGGAAGAAAAACCACGCTTCGGCGGCGGCGCAATATCAGGAGCTGACGATGAATCCGTTCCTGCATAAGCCGCTGTACTACCCGATCGATTCCGGGGATGTGAACAGCTTCGGCACCATCGTAGACAGCCTGTCCAATGCCATTACCGGTCAGATCAAAACCGCCTGGAGCGGTGAAGAGACGGCAGGCAGCGCCCTGGGTGCCAGCCCGGAATATGCCGGTAAGAAAGCCGATCCGCTGCTGAGCGATGCCGAGAAACTGAGCAAGGCCATGCGTCTGGCGTACCTCGGTGACAAGCAGGGCACGCAAGCGCCGCCGGTCTTTAAATCGTGGATTAGCGATCGCGATCTGGTGAATCAGAACATCCCGGCGACCGACGTCCGCGTCCTACTGACCAAAAGTGAGCTGAGCGATCTGAGCGACGTGATGAAGAAGATCGTCAACGCCGCCAACGAAGGGATGATCTCGCCGGATGACATGTTCGCCAGCCTGCGATCGCTGGCGGCGACCATGGGCAACGATCCTAACCAGGCAAAAGGCAAAAATGCGACCCGCCTCGGTGAAATGGGCCTGCTGGGCGAGTACATCGAAAGCCTGCCGTACCTGAGCGAAGTATTGAGCCTCGATGAAGAGACCTGGAAGAGCTGGGATGGGCTGGAGCAGGAGCGTTTCATTCGCCGCCTGAACACCAAACTCAACTACTACCAGCGCTACAACGAAGATGCCGATCGCTGGGTTGCGCTGGCACCAGACAGCGACCCGCGGGATAACGTCTACCCGGTTCCGCTGGAGAACCTGCCCTGATGCTTCACATTCGCGATATGGACATCCGCCGGGGTGGGCCGCAGGGCTTCTACGTCTCGCTGCCGGGGCTTACGCTCCGGTCCGGCGAGGTGGCGGCGCTGACCGGCCCCAGTGGCTGCGGCAAAAGCACGCTGCTGGAGATGATCGGGGCGATCCTACGCCCCGGCAGCCTCGGTGCCTATCAGCTGGGCGAGCGTGACATTGCCGCCCCGCTGCTGGCCGAAGACGAGCCTGCGCTGGCCGCGATCCGCGCCCGCGAGCTGGGTTTTATGCTGCAACATGGTGGGCTGCTGCCGTGGCTGTCGGTGATGGAAAACATCACCCTGGCGCGACGGCTGGCGGGCCTGACCACTCAGTCATCCTGGCTGGAGACCGCCATCGATACGCTGGGCGTACGTCATCTGCTGAAGAGCCTGCCGTCCCGGCTCTCCATTGGCGAACGACAGCGGGTGGCGTTTATCCGCGCCATCGCCCATCAACCGCGTCTGCTGCTGGCAGATGAACCGACCGCCGCGCTGGATCCCGACAACGCCAGCCGCCTGTTTGCGCTGATCGTCGACATGGTACGCAGCCTGGAGATGACGGCGATAGTCGTCAGCCATGACTGGCAGCGCGTGGATCAATTCGGCCTTAAACGTTACACCGCCAGCATTGAGGAGGGGAAAAGTGTCTTCCTGCCCGGTTGACAGGCCGCCTGAACGCGGCCTGCTGTGGCGCATGGCGCTACGCGATCTGATCCACGATCGCAAAGTCGCCCTGTGCATTATCTTTTCGCTGATTGCGGTGATTGCCCCGCTGCTCCTGCTGTTCGGGCTGAAAAACGGCATCGTCAGCCAGCTGCGCCACCAACTGCTGGACGATCCCCGTACCCGTGAAGTGCGGATCACCGGCAACGGAAATTACGATTTCAGCTGGCTGGAGCGGCTGGCGGAACGCCCGGAAGTGGGCTTTTCAATCCCCCTGACCCGCTCGCTGAATACCCAGGCGGATCTGGTGCGCGATGGTCAGCATTTTATTGCCGGTGCGGAAGTGATCCCCACCGGCTCCGGCGATCCGCTGCTGTCGGACGTTGCGGTGCCTCGCCAGGATCATCAGGTGGTGTTAAGCGCCAGCGCGGCCCGCCGACTCGATCTCAAACCCGGCGAGTCATTCCGCCTGATGGTCAACCGCAAAGTTGAGGGGCAAAACCAACGCGCGGCCTTCGCCCTGACGGTGAGCGGCGTGCTGGACGACGCGCGTTTTACCCGCCCGGGAGCCTTTATCACCCTGCCGCTGCTGGTGGCACTGGAGGACTATCGCGACGGCTACCAGGTGCCGCTGCTACAGGTTAGCGAGGGCAAACCGCCCCGGGAGCGCACACGCTTCTCCCGCGCGCGCCTGTACGCCAGCACGCTGGATGATGTCCCGGCGCTGGCTCGCTGGCTGGAAGAGCAGCACATCGACGCGGTCACCCAGGCGGCACAGATTGAGGCTGTACGGGCGATCGATCGCGTACTGGGGGTTATCTTCGGGGTGATCGCCTGGATCTCGGCGACGGGCTGCATCGCCTCGTTGATCGGCGCGTTTATCGCCAATATCGATCGCAAAAGAAAGGACATGGCGGTACTGCGGCTGCTCGGTTTCCGCCGTCGCGCCGTGACCCTGTTTATTGTTATCCAGGCGCTGTTCCTGACCGGGGTGGCGTTCAGTGCCGGGCTGGTGCTTTATCTGCTGGGCAGCACCTTGTTTAACCGGGTGCTGGGCGTATCACTGCCGGACCAGGCGTTTGTCTGCCACCTCGAACCCCTTCATTTTTTGGCGGCGCTGCTGTGCGTGCTGGTGGTTGCACTCAGCGTTGCCGCTATCGGGGCATTACGCGCCCTGAAGATCGAACCTGCGGAGAGTTTACGTGAAATTTAAACTGGCACTGGGCCTGTCGCTGATTGGGCTGGGCTACTCCTGCGCCGTGCAGGCCACCTGGGATGAGAAGTTCTGGAACCCGAAACCGCTGGCGGACGATGTGATCCTGCCGATGCCGTGCGACGGCGCGATGGCGTTTCGCAAGGTCGCCATTCCGCAAAACAAGCCGTTGGAAGATTACAACATCACTCTCGGCCAGGAGGGCGATGAGTGGGGGTACGTGGAGCAATCCCGTCAGGAGCATATTGCCGGCAGCTTCCCGGATCCAAAGAACAAAGGCCGTTACTACCTGATAGCAAAATACGAACTGAGCGATGTGCAGTTCCGCGCCCTCTCTGGCGAGTGCCCGACAGCCGACATGAAAGGCCGCCTGCCGAAAGTGAACATCGGCTGGATGGATGCGATGGCATTCGCCAACCAGTACAACCTGTGGCTGCGTAAAGAAAAACTCGCCTCGCTGCCAAAAGACGACGGACAGCCGGGCTTCCTGCGTTTGCCGACGGAAACCGAGTGGGAATTTGCCGCCCGCGGCGGGCTGGCGGTATCGCCGTCTGAGTTTCGCGATCAGCACTTCCCGATGCCGGAAGGGCTGAATGGCTATGTCTGGTTTGCCGGAGCGCAGTCCTCCAACGGCAAGTTGCAGCTGACCGGCCTGCTAAAACCGAACCCTCTCGGCCTGCATGACATTCTGGGCAACGCCGCAGAGATGATGTTTGAACCTTTCCGCCTCAACAAGCTGGATCGTCTGCACGGTAAAGCGGGCGGCTATGTGGTGCGCGGCGGCAGCTATGTCACCACCCAGGGGGATATTCGTAGCGCCCTGCGCGGCGAAGAACCTTACTACTCCGACAGCGGCGAGAACGTGAGTAAAACCACCGGCGTGCGCCTGGTGATGGTCTCCACCACCCTCACCTCCCGCGATCGCGTGAAAGAGATCGAGAAAGAGTGGCAGGCCCTCGGCAGCGCACCCAAAACCGCCGCACAAGGCAAGGCCCCGGACTCACTGCAAAACCTGAATGCCATCTCTGCCAAAGTGCAGGATGACGGACTTAAAAAGGAGCTGGAAAAACTGCGCGGCGAGCTGCGCGCGAATGGCCAGCTGCGCGATGAGCAGCGCGACCAGGCCATTCGCACGTCGCTGCAGCTGGGCGCATTCCTCTGCACCAAAATGAAAGATGACGGGGAGTTCCTCGACCGCCTGAACCAGCTTTACAGCAAAACCTGCGCCGCCGACAGCCAGCTGGACGCCAACTGCGCGCGCCGCCAGGAGCAGCTGGGTCAGCACCAGAAAGCGCTGGAATTTATCTCCAGTTACTACGCTGACACGCTGGTTGATATGGGCTCGACCTACAACAAACCGCTTATCGACCCACAGATCGCCGTGGTTCAGCAGCAGATGGCTGCCCGCGGAAAAACAAACCTGAACGGCTACCTGGATACCTACTGGATGAACCTTCAGGGCTACTGGAAAGATGGCAAAGTCGCGCGCGATGCGTGGCTGATGGCATGCAAAAAAAATAATTAATTTCGACATGGAGATAGCAGTTAATGGTTACTTTTAAAGCGTTACGCACAGCAGCAGTTGCAGGTCTGATGGTGATTCTGGCGGGTTGTCAAAGCACGGGTGGCAGCAGCAGTGGCGGCGGCGTAGATCCTCGTCTGGCCAATAATCAGGACGTTGAGTTCTTTAACAAATCAGGCTGGCAGGCTTGCGCCGGCGGCGCGGCGCTGGGTGCGCTGGCGTGTGCCGTCAGTAACTCCAGCAACAAAGCGGTGTGTATGGCGGCGGCAGCGGTAGCCGGTTGCGGCGTCGGGATGGGTGCCAACGCCTATCTGGATAACCAGCGTAAGAAATATGCCTCGAAAGAGCTGCAGTTAAACGCGGCGATCAAGGATGTGGAAAGCGAGAACGCCCGTATTCAGAGCGCCACTAACGTTGCCAAATCGGTTATCGCATCCGACAAACAGACGCTGGCCAGCATCGAAAAAGAGATGGCGGCAAAAACGGCGAAAAAAGACGCTGTGCAGAAGCAGATCAAAGGGGTGGATGCCAATATCGCCTATCTGCGTAACACCATCACCGACATGAAAAAGCATGAAAAACAGTGGCAGGACGTCTCTGCAAGCATGGATAAAACCGGCAGCGACACCAAGGATCTCGACAGCAAAATTGCGCTGATGCATGACAAGATCGGCTCCCTGCAGGGCGAGATTGATAGCCTGTACACCCAGCGTACCGCGCTGAAAGTGGGATAAGGAGAGAAGGATGCGTTATTTACTGTTGGCCGTTAGCGCCCTGCTGTTAAGCGGCTGTGCGACCGACGCACGCGACTGTGACCCGACCACGGGCGATGTCAGTATCGTCACCAAATTTAACTGCAACTATTCCGGTACCTGGGATAAGCGGGTGGATGACAAACAGAGCACGCTGGCGCACGAGCAAGTGCTGAACGCCGAATTTAAAGCGGTGAACGAAGCCATTGAGAAAGAGAAAATGCAGAGCAACGCCAGCGTTGCCAGCAAACGTCAGTCTCAACAGGCGCTGCAAAACTCGCTGAATAAGCTGGTTGCACAGCTTAAAACGAAAACCGCCGGACGCGCCGGTGCGCAAAAACAGGTCGCCGACCTCGAAAAAAGTATCAAAGAGGCACAAAACCGGCCGAGCGACTCTGAAATGCAAAAACAGATGGAGCTGCAAAAGCTGCAGGGCCAGTTAACCGAACTGCAAGCCACCCTGGCGACCCAGTAACGTGCACGACCTGCCGGGTTCACACCCGGCAGGTTTACCCTTATCAGGACCACACCATGCAAAAAAACCTGATTGCCCTGAGCCTGCTGGCAACGGCAACGCTGATGAACCAGGCCGTCGCGGCCCCGCCTGACCCTGAACTGCTTTTCAACTGTGATTTATCCAATGACAAAATGGTGGTTGTGCGTCTCAATAACGACGTGCCAACCTACTACTACGGCTCGATTGATAAAGTCGAAATGACCCTGCCCAAATTTGAAGGGGATAAAACCCAGGTTCGTTCCGGGCAGATGGCCTTCGCCGGGGGCGGGGCGTCTTATTATCGCTTTATTAATGGCGTTTACAGCTATGTGGTGTACAGCGGCATCGGCAGAGGCTGGGAATTTACCGGCCTGAAGGTCTATAAAAACGCGAAATTGCTGATGAAAAAAGAGTGCACCAACGGCGGGTTCCTGACGCAGACGTATCGGGGAGAAAACCTGGTGCAGGAATCAGATACCGGCGACGACGGCACCTACGGGTATGCCGATTAATGACAGGTTCTATGATGAAGCAACAACTCAAAGCCGTTTCGATGCTGGCTGGCCTGCTGTTTGTGGCTCCCGTCAGCGCGCTGGAAATTTGGCACTCAAACACCGTATGGGCGAATCAGGGGATCTGTAGCGCCACCTTCATGCTGGACAGCGGCATGACAGAGGTGGGCCCGCTGGAGATTGGCGTAGAGCTGGTGAATGCGCAGGGCGTGGTTGTCGCCATCGAGACGCTGAACGTCGATGCGTTTGGCGATTCAGAAGCGACCCGCTATCAGACAACCTATCTGGAAGACGAAGCCGTCTGCGAGGATGACCTCACGGTTCGCTTCACCTCTCTGACGCAGGTTTCAGGCCAGAAGAAAACAGCGTTGCCCTTAAGTGAGCTGCAGATCCGTGATTTCAAACCCTTCAGGCTCATCAACCCACAAGAGGACAAGCGGGGATAGTCCCGCTTCGGCTAACCGCCACTGAAGAACAGCGCGTCAATCGGGCAACAAAAAACCCGCACAGGGCGGGTTTATTTTCTTATCAGCTTAGCTTATCTGCTCAGGTCATTGCCGTCATCGCTGTTGTAAACATTGCTGATAGTGGGCACGGCTTACAGCGGAGTTACGTTGCCCGCTGAAGGGCCTTTCGCGCCATTTTCAATGGTGAAGGAGACTTTCTGGCCTTCTTCAAGCGTTTTGAAGCTGTCGCTCTGGATAGCAGAGAAGTGTACGAATACATCTTTGCTGCCGTCGTCAGGAGTGATAAAGCCAAAACCTTTATCTGCGTTAAACCATTTTACTAAACCAGTCATTTTGTTAGACATAGATACTTCCTTAATTGATGAGCCACGCAGTGTGGCGATAATGGCCTGTATTAGAGTAGCTTATTTGGCACTTAGGAGGAGGCTCACGAAGAAGGGTATCTGAGGATAACACCTGAACTGAGGACTGCTTTACTAAAACTGCTTTCATAAGGTCTGTGTTCCAAACCGATGCCGTATTAAGACACAGGCAAATTCTTATAGCAACGTTTAAGTTTTTTATTTTGCACGCTTAAACACCTGGACGGCTGAATGTCCGTAACCGGAAAGGCGCAACCCTTTCAACACTTATATTAACGGGAGGAATTAGCACAACCCTTAATAACCCGTTTCAGGGTGACTGCCTGCCAGGAAATATAAAAAATTAAGTAGGCGTTTATGACAAATGTGATTCGGTTATAAGGACGAAGGGATTATTTAAATCAGCGAGATAACTCGTCATTGATGCCTGAAGTCAAATGCACGCCACTCGCGCTGCCACCTTCCTCGACAACGGCAACAATTCTCCAAATTTACAGGCTGCTCTGAAGACGCCTCGCAGGAATGAATTTGGCTGCATATCGCTGCTGTAACAGCGCTTATTTGCGGCGTATGTTGCTTGCACGCCAGCAATATCTGGCGTCGGGATTGGCATCCTGGGTAACATACTGGTGGCGCAGAGCTTTTTTTGCGTTATGCGTCCGGCTACACTCTCTGGTGGGCAGGGCGAAGGCGCTGAAAAGCGCGCCGGTTATCAGTATGTCCGGTTATGCCAACCTCGTCCGGCTCCGCCACCCACTTATCACCGCGCCATCCGATCACCACACGGATTTCACCGAGCTGGCCGATAACTGCGAGCGCTTCTGTGAAGCGATGCTGGAAGAAGAGGATCAGGCTGTCAGAACCGCGCTGTGCGGCCGTCTTGCCACCTGCCTGACGCTGCTGAAACCGACGCGCTATGTAGCTACTGTGAGGCAATCACGCAGCTATTAATCAGCAATGCGCTGGCTCGAAACCGAAGCGGGCGTGGAATGGATTAACTGACGGCGTGGCGGATCACTCAGTAAATTGTATTCCGTAAGCGATGCATTTCTGAAATTAAATGATGGAATTACAGCGATGACCTGGTCCGGCTGTAAGCATGTTCCCCCTCACCCTAACCCTCTCCCCAAAAAGGAGAGGGAACAGTCCGTGCCAGTATGTCCCCCTCTCCCAGAGTAGTCCGTGCCAGTCGTCAGCCAGGTATGACCTCTGCCGCCCTGTACACCCCCACATAGCGCACAAATTTCCCGACAAACACCCCGGCAAATACCCCACCGACGATAATCACGCAGGCGCTCACCCCGGGGCGCTGCAGCAGCTCGGGCGACATGGCGGTCATCACCCCCAGCGCGTACTTCACCGCAAAGGTCAGCAGCATAAAGGGCAACGCGGTGTAATCCGCCGGGCGATGGATACTGCGCGGCGCAGGGGCGCGGGTCACCGCCGCGCGTTTGATCAACGCGTACCCTATCGCCGCCCCGCAGAGTAACCCCACCAGCCACAGGGACCAGTTGGCGACGCTCTGGTCGCGGAACATCACCATGTCGTACAGATCCCAGGCAAGAAAAATGGCCGGGATGATGGCCAGTTTTTCCAGGGCGACAGTGGCAGGCTTGCGCGCTTTAATACCCCGGCTGATCAGAAACACCAACAGAACATACACCCAGACGGGCGTATGGGTCACAATCCCGGAAATCGTCTCAATCATAGGGTCCACCGTCGCTGACAACAGAAAAACAGTCGGATCAGTATTGCGCATCGCCGCCGTTACGCCATCATACTTTATAAGGTTATTCCCCCTGTGCCTACGCCTGTTGATGTAGAGACGTGCCGCACGGTGAGTCCATGTAATCGCTGAATAATATGCTCAAGCGTGACGCATTATTATTTAAAATATCATCAAAAACCCCTGCAATAATATAAAAACCAATTAAGAAAAATCCCACGTATTTTTATTTTTTATGCACTATAGCCGTTTTAACAAGATCGTAAATCTACGTAAAGACCCCCGTCACGCCTGGACCACAGCGCTTTACCGAGACGATGAAAAATCATTTCACCAATAGTCAGCGAAGGTTGTTTGAATACATCATGTTGCGCAACACTTATTCCAACAACAAACGAAGCGCTATTTATCAAAAACAGAACTTCACGAAAATATTTATCGAAGTTACCGCGTTTGACTCTTCAATAATAAAGACTAAATTTAAATCTGAACGACAGCGGAGATGAAAAAAATATCTCCACAACTAATAGCAACAAAGAGGATTGATAAAATGGCAGACCAACGCGAAAACCGTGATAAAGCCTCTGACACTGGCAAAAAAGGTGGTCAACAAGGCAGCGGCAATTTCAAAAATGATCCGCAGCGTGCTTCTGAAGCAGGTAAAAAAGGTGGTCAGCAAAGCCATGGTGGCGGGAATAAATCTGACAAATCCTAATTCATCTCATTATTAATACCTGTCTAACACGTTAACCAATAATCTGCGGGTCTGTGGACTCGCAGAGTTTTTGTGCCACTGGAGAAAGTCATATGAATATGAAGTCAATCGAAGATGTCTTTATTCATCTGCTATCAGATACCTACAGCGCGGAAAAACAACTCACTCGCGGTCTGGCCAAACTTTCTCGTGAAGCCTTCAGCCCTGAACTGAGCGCTGCGTTTAAAGCACATCTTGAAGAAACCCACGGCCAAATTGAACGTATCGACCAGCTTGTCGAGAAAACCCCCAACGTCAAACTGAAAAGAATGAAATGCGTGGCGATGGAAGGTTTAATTGAAGAAGCTAATGAAGTCATTGAGAGTACAGAGAAAAATGAAGTTCGCGACGCCGCACTGATCGCCGCTGCGCAAAAAGTCGAGCACTATGAGATTGCCAGCTATGGCACTCTGGCCACCCTCGCGCAGCAATTAGGCTATACCCAGGCGGTAAAATTATTAACCGCCACGCTGGAAGAAGAAAAATCTACCGATCTTAAGCTGACCGATTTAGCTGTCGGGAATATTAATCAGAAAGCGGAGAGCAAAGCCTGATACGCAATACAGTTCATCAGGCCGGGTCAACGATCCATAGCGCTGCGCTCGATCCCTGCGTTAATGCAGCTGTTTTTTCCACTGCGGTATTCGCCGGATCACCTCAGTCAGGGCGTAGCGCACCGCCTTTTCAATCACGTCGTCGCATTCGCCGGTAAAGTGCTGCACGGCCGCGCGCACCTCGCCGTGAAAACTCCATGCAAACCACACCGTCCCGGCAGGCGTGCCGTCATCGCCGCCGTCCGGTCCGGCGTAGCCGCTGATGGCGACGGCGATATCCGCCCCGGCGATGCGCAGCGCACCCTGGGCCATTTCGCACACCGTTTGCTCACTCACGGCGCTGTATTTCTCTAAGGTTTCGGCCTGCACCCCCAGCACCTTCTCTTTAGCTTCATCGGTAAAGGTGATTACGCCCACGCCATAAAAATCGGCGGTGTCATCCTCGGCACACAGGGCAGATGCCAGCTTCCCGCCGGTGCAGGATTCCGCGGTAGTCAGCCGCCATCCCAGTTCACTCAGTACATACGCCACCTGTTTGGTCAGCTCGGCGGCGGTTTTTGCCTCGTTCCAGATATTGGCTGTCATGATTCACTCTCTTCCGGAATAATGGAAATATGGCCATTGCTTTCAAGGATCGCGTATTTAATTTTCTCAAGCAGATAGATACCGTGATCCTGCCGGGCAGAGACCATCACGTCGTCGCAGGAGACGTTAACCTGCTTTAATTTCTCTTCCTGCGGTTTACCGTGCGCCACCAGAATAACCGGCGAACCGTCCAGTAATGATTCAGCGCGGGAGGAATATTTCTTCAGATAGCCAAACAGCATATCCACCACCACCAGCGTCACAATGGTCAGCATCGCGCCGGTTATCGAGAAGTCATTGCCCAGCAGCGCCTGCTGTGTGGCTTCGCTAATGATCAGCAGCAGGATCAGATCAAAACTGGTCATTTGTAACAGCGCCCGCCGCCCGGCAATTTTAAATACCACCAGCAGGATCAGATAGACGGCCACGGCGCGGAAGATCATATCCATCGCATTCTCCTACGGATAGATAAACTGCCAGAACGACATGCCCGGCGCGTTATTAACATGCAAAGTGGTGACCGCTTTTCCGGGCTGATCCGGCGCGGTATAGATCCAGACAGAAAAATCCCCTTTCTGCCCGGCGGGATGATAAACCAATATTAATTCCTGCCCCCGGCTGTACATATTATCCGGCTGCGGCCAGATAGCGCTGGTTTCAAATGACGCCATATATTCACCGCCAAGCACCAGGGTGGTATTTTCCCCAGGCTCTCTGGCAACGGTAATTTTTAACTGCATTTGATTTTGCAGCCGTCCGAAGCGTTGATATTGAAGATGGACGGTATTATTTGCACCGACCTGGCTGGCGTGGCTGAAATACCCCACCGAGAATACGCCCGACAGCGCAGCGGCAATAATGATAAGCAGAAAAACAAGACCGTAACGGCGGAAGCCGGCCTCCAGCGCCATAGCGAAGCGGTTCTCCTCTACCCCGTGCAATTTATCGGGAGTGTCTTTCCCATTCGCCATTTTTCACCCTACCGCCTCGTTTATCAACATTATGATTTTTAATCATAATTCCGTTTAAGACAGTTCTTGTTTGCAAAGGTAAAAATAGCAACCAGGCTTAATCTGTCAAGCCACTACGCACTCAGGAGGCAGTATGAAATTATCCGTTGCGCCGCTGTTTTGTTGTCTGTTAATCCCAACGGCCTGGGCCGATGATAATGGCGGATTGAAAAAAGACGCCGCACCGCCTCCGGCCCATGCGCTGGACGAAGGTTATCGCGGAACTGAAGATGCCAGAATAATGACCGTGGCGCAGGCAAAAGAAATGCATGATGGTGCCACTATCTCATTACGCGGTAATTTAATTGATGGCTCCGGCGATAAATATGTTTTCCGTGATAAAACCGGTCAAATCTATACTATTATTCCGCAATCTGTTTTCGATGGCCGAACGGTGAAACCGGATAATATGATCAGCATTAATGGCAGCTTTGATAAAAAATCCAACCCGCCGGTAGTACGCGTCGATCGTATTCAGAAATAACAGCGCCATAATTTCACTTAAGTTTCACGTGGATATTCCTGGATATCTACGTGAAACCCCCAATATATCCTCCCCCCTCCGCCAAACCTACCAGATTTAAGGAGGCCTGAACTCGGATAATTCCGGGCTTTAGGATTAATCCCCCTTTTATTCACCTCACAATAAATAAACAATTTTACACAAATTCACACAGCATCTCATTTGCTTACACGGCACGGATCCTCGATGAACGCCCGACACAACATTGCCATAATAATAACGACAGCCGCTGGCCTGCCTTTAATGTTCTCTGCCTACGCAGCGGAGCCGGATAATCAATTTATTATTCAGCAGCAGCGTCAACGCGCCTTAGAGCAGCAATTAACCCCGCCGGCGCCCGATGTGCGACTGTCTGAGCCGACCTCAAGCTTTGGCAAGATTGCCTTCCCAACGGAAACCCCCTGCTTCCCGATTAACCGCGTCGAACTGAGCGGCCAGCAGACCCTGCCCCACTGGCTGCCGCTGCAGCGAATGGCAGACCAGGCGCAGGGGCACTGTCTGGGCGGCAAAGGGATCAATCTGCTGATGAGCACCCTGCAGAACCGGATTGTCGATCACGGCTGGATCACCACCCGCGTACTGGCCCCGTCGCAGGATCTGAAAAGCGGCACCCTGCGGCTTGCCATCGTGCCGGGCACGGTCCGCCACGTCACGCTGACCCAAGAGAGCGACGACTATATCCAGCTGTACAGCGCCTTCCCGGCCCACGACGGGGAACTGCTGGATCTGCGTGATATCGAGCAGGGGCTGGAAAACCTGCAGCGCCTGCCAACGGTAGAAGCCAATATGGAACTGCTGCCCGGCGAAAACCCCGGCGAGAGCGATGTGGTGATCACCCGCAAGCAGCGCAAAATGTGGCGCGTCGGCCTGTCGCTGGACGATGCCGGAACCGAAACCACCGGGCGCTATCAGGGCGGCGTGACCCTGTCGCTGGATAACCCCTTCTCGCTGAGCGACTTGCTTTACGTCTCTGCCAGCCACGATCTGAATGACAAAAGCGGCAAAGGCAGCAAAAACTACACCGCTCACTATTCCGTGCCGTTCGGCTACTGGATGCTGGGCATCACCGGCAGCGACTACGACTACCACCAGACCGTCGCGGGCCTCAACGAGGATTATCGCTACAGCGGTAAAAGCAAAAACCTCGACATTCAGCTTAGCCGGGTGCTGCACCGCAGCGGCTCGCAAAAAACCACCTTCACTTACGACGTGCTGGCGCGGGAAACCCGCAACTTTATCGACGATACCGAAGTGGGCGTGCAGCGCCGTCAGACCGCAGGCTGGCGCGTGGGACTCGAGCATCGCCACTATATCGGCCAGGCGACGCTGGATGCGGGCATCAGCTATCAGCGCGGCACCCGCTGGTTTGGCGCGCAGCCTGCCCCGGAAGAGTACTGGGGCGATGCCACGGCGCTGGGCAAAATTACCCTGCTGAGCACCCAGCTCGATCTGCCGTTTACCCTCGGCTCGCAAAACTTCCGCTACAACGTCCAGTATCTGCGCCAGGTAAGCAACACCCCGCTCACCCCGCAGGATCAGTTCGCCATCGGCAACCGCTGGACGGTGCGCGGCTTTGACGGCGAGCGCACCCTCAGTGCCAGCCACGGCTGGTACGTGCGCAACGATCTGGCCTGGCGCACGCCGCTGCCTAATCAGGAATTTTATCTGGGGGCCGACTACGGCGAAGTGGGCGGCTACAGCTCGGATCTGCAGGTCGGTAAACACCTGGCGGGCGGCGTGGCGGGCCTGCGCGGGAATGCCTTTAACACCGGTTACGACCTGTTCGCCGGAACGCCATTCTCGAAGCCGGACGGCTTTGCGACCAGCGATTTGACGCTCGGCTTTAACCTGAACTGGAGCTGGTGATGCGGGTCGGAAATCTGGAGATCAAAGCGCCGCTGATCCTCGGCGGCGAAGAGAACGAAGCCGAAGTGCTGGGCGCCACCGTCTGGCTGTGGATGCACTCCCCGATGCACCGGGATGCCCCGCTGCATGCCCTGCCGACGCTGCTGCTGCCGATCATTAAGCGCCGTCAGTACGTGCTGGTGGTCGAAAACGACCGCCCGGTCTTTTTCCTCAGCTGGGCCTGGCTGAACGAGGAATCGGAAGCGCGCTTCCTGACCCGCCCGTCGATTGAGATGCCCGAGGCGGACTGGGACAGCGGGGAGCGGATCTGGTTCTGCGACTGGATCGCCCCGTTCGGCCACACCGCGCAGATGTCGGCCCTGCTGCGTCGGGAGATCTTCCCCGACCACATCTGCCGCGCGCTCTGGCACCGGGGTGCCGAGCGTGGCAAGCGCGTGATGCTGTTCCACGGCAACCACGTCAGCCGCCAACACGCCAGAGCCTGGCAACAGAATCACCCGCTCGCCGTAAACCTGCCGGAAGCGTTTAAAGGAACGAACCATGAATAAGAACCTGTACCGAATTGTGTTTAACAAAGCGCGCGGCATGCTGATGGTGGTGGCCGATATCGCCCGCTCCGGCCGCGCCGGTTCGTCCCGTTCTTCCGGTTTAGGCCAGACCCACAGCCGTCTGATTGGTAAGGTGAGCGCCTTAAGCTTTAGCCTGTGGCTGGCGATGGGGGCAGTGCACACCGCGCAGGCCAACATCGTTGCCGACGCCGGTGCGCCAAAAAATCAGCAGCCAACGGTCGTTAACAGCGCCAACGGCACCCCGCAGATCAATATCCAGACCCCGTCCCAGGCCGGGGTATCGCGCAATAACTACACCCAGTTCGACGTCGATAACAAAGGGGCGATCCTTAACAACTCGCACAGCAATGTGCAGACCAATCTTGGCGGCATGGTGGCGGGCAACCCGTGGCTTGCCAGGGGCGAAGCCAAAGTGATCCTCAACGAGGTCAGCTCCCGCGACCCGAGCAAGCTCAACGGCATGATCGAAGTCGCCGGCAAAAAAGCGCAGGTGGTGATCGCCAACCCGTCGGGGATCACCTGTAGCGGCTGCGGCTTTATTAACGCCAACCGCGCCACCCTCACCACCGGTCAGGCGCAGATGAAAGACGGTAATCTCACCGGCTTTAACGTCGAGCGCGGCGAAGTGGTGGTCGACGGTGCCGGGATGGACACCTCCGGGGCAGATTACACCGACATTATCGCCCGCTCGGTGAAGGTTAACGCCGGGCTGTGGGCCAACGATCTGAAAGTCACCACCGGACGCAACACCGTCGATGCCGCCCACGAGACCATCGAAAAAGGCAGCGACGATCCCGCCACCCGTCCTCAGATGGCGGTCGACGTGGCCAGCCTTGGCGGCATGTACGCAGGCAAAATCCGCATGGTCGGCACCGAGCAAGGCGTCGGGGTGCGTAACGCCGGAGCCATCGGCGCGCAGGCAGGCAGCGTAACGATCTCTGCCGACGGACGCATCGAAAACAGCGGTGTGATACGCGCCAGCGACGCTGCCCGCCTGCAAACCGCGGGCGAGGTCAGCAACAGCGGCGCGATCACCGCCGCCAACGCCACCCGGGTGCGCGCCGCCAGCTTTAGCGGCAGCAAAACCAGCGTGCTGGCCGCCGGGGTGACAAGCGACGGCAAGCTCGCCGACGCGGGCGATCTGGAACTCAGCGCCAGCGGCCAGATTAGCGCCCACGGGCAAACCCTGGCGGGCGGCACTCTCAGCGCCAGCGGCCAGGGGGTGGACGTCAGCGGCAGCCAGACTCAGGGAAAACGCGTCCTGCTCGACGGCGGCGCGGAGGACGTGACCACCGCCAGCGCGACGGTCAACGCCCGCGAGCTGAACGTGCGTAGCGGGAAATTACTCAATAACAACGGCGGCGCGCTGGGCGCAGAGACCATTAACCTCAACGCCCACGACATCAGCAACCAGAAAGGTAACATCGTCCAGCGCGGCAGCGGCGCGCTGGCGGTAAACCTGCCGGGCACCCTCGATAACCAGCAGGGGCAGATTGGCGCGGCGAACGGCGTGCAGCTGAAAGCGGGCGCGATGGATAACACCCGCGGGCAGATCGTGGCGGTGGCGGGCACTACCCGGCTCGAGGCCGGTGTGCTGGACAACAGCCGGGGGCTGATCTCTGCCGCCGCAGGTGACAGCGAGATCGCCAGCCAGACGGCGCTCAACAACGCCAGCGGGCGCATCGAGGCGGCGAAAACCCAGCGCATCAGCGCCGGGACCCTCAACAACCAGCAGGGGGTGATTGTCGCCGACGGCGCAACCCTGAACATCAACGACGAAATGAACAACCGCGCCGGCTCCCTGCTCTCGCTCGGCTCGCTGGACGTAGCCAGCGGCGGGCTGAATAACCAGAGCGGTTTCCTGGCAAGCGACGGCGACTTTACGCTTAACGCGGGCGCTATCGACAACAGCGACGGCCAGATTGGTGCCAATCAGCGCCTGAGCGCCAGTTTCGACACCCTGATTAATAATGACGGCACGCTGAAATCGGTCGGGGCGATGACCCTGACCGGCGGCCTGCTGGATAACCGCCAGGGCGCGACGCTCTCCGCCGACAGCCTTGCGTTTTCCGGCGACCAGCTTAACAACGCCGACGGGACACTGGCGGCGGCCAAAGATTTGTCGCTCACTGCCACCCGCGGGCTGAACAACCAGAACGGCCTGCTGCAGGGCGACGGCGTCAACATCACCGCCGCCACGCTGGATAACCGCGCGGGCGGGCGCATCATTGGCGAGGCCGATACCGCCGTGCACAGCGCCAGCCTGCAAAACGGCGGCGGGCAGATCCAGTCGGTCGGCGATCTGCTGCTCGACAGCGCCACTGGCCTGGTGGACAACGCCGCCGGGCTTATCCGCAGCGGCAAAAGCGTGACTCTTAACGCCCTGAACTTTGTGAACCAGAACACCCTCGGGGCCAATCAGGGTATCGAGGGGCAGAGCCTGGCGCTCACGACCGGTGCCCTTAATAACCAGCGCGGCAGTATGCTGGCCAATAACGCGCTCAACATCACTAACAGCGGCGTGCTCGACAACCGCGCGGGGGTACTGGCCTCGGCCGGTTCGCTGGATCTTAGCGGCAACGGACTGAATCTGATCAACGCCGGAGGCACCCTCAAGGCGGGTAAAACGCTGAACGTGGACGCCGCGTCGCTGGATGCAAGCGGTCAGCTGCTGTCGCTGGGGGACATGAATTTACACAGCAACAGCGGCGTGACCCACAGCGGCGACACCCTTGCCAACGGCAATCTGACCTTCACCACCGGGGGCGATATCACCAACAGCGGCACGCTGATGGCGGGCAGCGCGCTTAACGTGCAGAGCGCCAACCTGACCAACCTCGCCAGCGGCGAGATCAACGCCGGTAGCACCACGCTCAACACCGCCGGGACGCTACGCAACACCGGCCTGATTGACGGGATCATCACCCGCATCAACGCCAACACCCTGACCAACATCGGCACCGGGCGGATCTACGGCGATGCGGTGGGTATCAATGTGGATACCTTTAACAACCTCGCCGAAAACGGCACCGCAGCGACGCTTGCCGGACGCGAGCAGGTCAACCTCGGCGTGCAGACCCTGAACAACGTCGATCACGGCCTGATCTACAGCGCAGGCAGCATGAACATTGGCGGCGACCTGGACGACAGCGGCGCCGTTATCGGCCGCGCAGGAGCGATCAATAACCACAGCTCGACCATTGAGTCCGCCGGGGACATGGCGATTGCCGCCGGGCAGATCAACAACATTAACGACCACTTCGCCACCGAAGTGGTACGGGTATCGCAGCAAGATCTGACTGACTACCAGCACTCGGGTTCCACCAACCGCTGGAGCTCGACCGACGAGGGCGTGTGGGTCGATCGCAACTCGGCCGACGGGCTTAAAAACCTCAACACGCCGGATAAAACCGGCCACGGCAACGACAATTTCAACCAGTACGACTACACCCGCACCATTGACGAAACGCGGATCACTGAGAGCGATCCAGGGAAGATCCTCGCCGGGGGCAACCTGCTGCTGACCGGCGACAAACTGTTTAACGACAACAGCCAGGTGATTGCGGGCGGCACGCTGGCGATTGACAAGCTGACAAGCGTGCAGAACGACGACGTGCCCGGCAAGCGCTACACCAGCGATGAGGGCACCGTCACCCACTACCACCGCATTCGCCACAAAGGCGACGATGAGCAGGGTCGCGATCGCACGGCGTACACCCCGCCGACGGTGATCCAGGGCATTTCCCTGAAACCGGGTCAGCTGGTGAGTAACGGCAGCGTCGAAGGCAGCAACCTCAATATCACCCCGCTGGTGCTGACCGGGCCGAATGTGGCGATCGGCCAGGCCGCAGGCGTTAACCCTGCGCCGCAGCAGACCGTTTCGCCGGGCGAGCCGGTGACGCCGCCTGCCGGACAGCAGTTTGAAGTGACCCCGGCCGAGGGGGCAATCCGCATTATCGGCCCCAACACCACCCTGCCGGATAACAGCCTGTTCAAGGTGAATCCGTCGGCCGAGGTGCCGTATCTGGTCGAAACCGATCCGCGCTTTACCAACGAGCGCCAGTGGCTCGGCAGCGACTATATGCAGAAGGCCTTCACCACCGATGGCGACACCACGCAAAAACGGCTGGGGGATGGTTATTACGAGCAGCGCCTGATCCGCGAACAGGTGGTTGGCATTAGCGGCCAGCGCTACCTCGACGGCTACAGCAATGACGAAGAGCAGTACAAAGCGCTGATGGATCAGGGCATTACCTTCGGCAAACAGTACGCGCTGAAGATTGGCGTGGCGCTGACCCCAGCGCAGATGGCGCTGCTGACCGGCGACATCGTCTGGCTGGTCAACACCCGGGTGAAGATGCCGGACGGCACTATGGAGAACGTGCTGGTGCCGCAGGTGTACGCCAAAGTGAAACCGGGAGATATCGACGGCTCCGGGGCGCTGATTGCCGGGAACAACGTCTCAATCAAGCTCAACGGCGACCTGTTTAACCAGGGCACCCTTGCCGGGCGCAAAGTGTTGCAGGTGGATGCCGACAACATCACCAACCAGTCCGGCACGCTGCAGGCGGCTGACGTGAGCCTGAACGCGCGCACCGATATCAATAACGTCGGCGGCGCGATCGTCGGCGACAGCAGCGTGCTGGCCAGCGCCGGACGCGACATTACTCTCACTACCACCACCGTCAGCGCCGACAGCGTCAACGGCGAAAACCGCTTCGCCCGCACCACCCTCGACAGCGTGTCGGGCATTTACGTGCAGGGCGACGACGGCAGGCTGGCGTTGCAGTCCGGGCGCGATATCACCCTGACCGGGGCGCAGGTGATTGCCAGCGGCGAGAACGGCAAAGCGCAGCTGGTGGCCGGGCGGGATATGAATCTCAACACCGTCACCACCGCCAGCCGCGATAATCTGGTGTGGGATGCTGACAACACCCTCAAACAGGGCGAAACCCGCAGCGTCGGCAGCGAAGTGACCGGCAAAGGCAACGTGACCCTGGCGGCAGGCAATGACCTCACCGCCCGCGCCGCGGCCCTTTCCGCCGGACAGGCGCTGAACGTCAGCGCCGGGAATAACCTGACCCTGGCGGCAGGCGAAAACACTCAGGATCTGGACGAACGGCATAAAGTGGTCGGTGGTAACGGCTTCCTGTCGAAAACCACCACCACCACCCACGACCAGGTTTCCCGTCAGACGGTGCAGAGCAGCGAACTGAACGGCGACACCGTGAACCTCACCGCTGGCAACGATCTGACCGTGCGCGGCAGCAACGTGGCGGGCACGGGCGATGTCGCCCTGCTGGCGGGCAATAATCTGACCGTCGATACTCAGGGCGAACGCAACACCGAACTGCACCAGAAGCAGGAGAAAAAATCCGGGCTGTTAAGCTCGGGCGGGATCGGCTTTAGCGTCGGCACCCAGAGCGTTAAAACCACCGACACCGGGGCGGATACCACCCAGGCGGGCAGCACCGTCGGCAGCGTTAACGGCGACCTGTCGCTGCGCGCGGGCGATCGCCTGACGGTGAGCGGCTCGGATCTGGTGGCCGGGCAGGATATGGCCCTCAGCGGCAAAAACGTCGATATCACGGCGGTGAGTAACCGCAGCCAGCAAACCCACGAGGTAGAGCAGAAAACCTCCGGGCTGACGCTGGCGCTCTCCGGTACCGTCGGCAGCGCGCTGAACAGCGCCGTCGAAGCCTCCCAGCAGGCGAAATCCTCCGGCAGCGGTCGCTTACAGGCGTTGCAGGGCGTGAAGGCCGCGCTCTCCGGGGTGCAGGCTGCCCAGGCGGCAAGGATGGATCAGGCGCAAGGTGCGGCTGCCGACAACACCAACACCGTCGGGATCAGCCTCTCTTACGGCAGCCAGTCGTCGAAATCAACCCAGCACAGCGAGCAGAATATCGCCCAGGGCAGCACCCTCAACGCCGGGCGCGATCTCAGCGTGACCGCCACCGGCAGCGGCGAGCGCGGCGCGGACGGGGATCTGACCGTCGAAGGCAGCCAGCTGCGGGCGGGCAACGATATCACGCTCGCCGCCAACCGCGATCTGTACCTGCGCTCGGCGCAAAACACCCAGCTGCTGGACGGTAAAAACGAAAGCAAAGGCGGCAGCGTCGGGGTCGGGATTGGCGTCGGCTCCGGCGGCTTTGGCCTGAACATCTCCGCCAGCATCAACCGGGGCAAAGGCAGCGAGAGCGGCAACGGCACCACCCACAGCGAAACCACCGTGGATGCGGGCCGCCAGGTCAATCTCCTGACCGGACGCGACGCCACCCTGACCGGGGCGCAGGTGAGCGGCGAAACGGTGAAAGCGGACATTGGCCGTAACCTGACCCTGACCTCCGAGCAGGACAGCGATCGCTACGATTCTAAGCAGCAGAACGCCAGCGCCGGGGGCAGCTTCAGCATCGGTTCCATGACCGGCTCGGCCAGCATTAACCTCAGCCGCGACAAGATGCACAGCAACTACGACTCGGTGGTGGAACAGACCGGGATCTTCGCCGGCAAAGGCGGGTACGACGTCACCGTCGGCGAGCATACCCAGCTCAACGGGGCGGTGATTGGCTCCACCGCCACCGCCGATAAAAACCGTCTTGAGACCGGCACTCTCGGCTTCAGCAATATTGAAAACCGCGCCGATTTCGAAGTGGAACACCAGAGCGTGGGCATGAGCACCGGGGGCAGCATCGGCAGCCAGTTTGCCGGCAACATGGCCAACGGCCTGCTGGTGGGCGCTAACCGCGAGGGGCACGACAGCAGCACCACCCACGCAGCAGTCTCGGACGGCACCTTGATTATCCGCGACCCGAGTCGTCAGGTTCAGGATGTGAATCAGCTCAGCCGCGACGTGGAGCACGCCAACCAGACGCTCTCCCCTATCTTCGACAAAGAGAAAGAGCAGGAGCGGCTGCAGCAGGCGCAGCTGATTGGCGAGATTGGTAATCAGGTGGCCGATATTGCCCGCACCGAGGGCAGCATCCGCGCCACCAACGCCGCCAAAGAGAAGCTCAACAACGTTAACGCGAAAGATTTGCAGGAGGCGAAAGCCGCGTGGGAAAAAGCCAACCCGGGCAAAACCGCGACCCTGAGCGACATCAACGGCCAGATCTACCAGACGGCCTATAACGACGCGCTCAACGCCTCCGGCTTTGGCACTGGCGGCCAGTATCAGCAGGCGATTCAGGCGGCGACGGCAGCGGTTCAGGGGCTGGCCGGGAGCGATCTCAGCGCCGCGCTGGCGGGCGGAGCCGCGCCGTACATTGCGGAAGTAATTGGTCACCACAGCGGCCTGAACGACGCGGGCAAAGTGGCCGCTCACGCGGTGGTCAACGCCGCGCTGGCCGCCGCCCAGGGGCAAAACGCGCTGGCGGGTGCCGCCGGTGCCGCCACGGGCGAACTGGTGGGGATGATCGCCACCGAGATGTACGGTAAATCTGCCGACGAGCTGGACGAAACCCAGAAGCAGACCGTCTCTGCGCTGGCGACGCTGGCGGCGGGGCTTTCCGGCGGGCTGGTGGGCGACAGCTCTGCTTCTGCCGTATCGGGGGCGCAGGCGGGCAAGACCACGGTTGAGAATAACTATTTGAGTACGGCTGAAGCGCGTCAGCTGGATAAAGAGCTACTGGAGTGTAAAGCCTCCGGCGGTGACTGCATGAAAGTGGTTGAAAAGTATCTGGCAATCAGTAATGAGAAAAGCAAAGAGCTTGCAGACGCCTGTACCGGTGGAGGGGTGACCTGTGTCACCTGGCAGGAACTTATCCAGGCCTCGACCAACGTGGCCAACGACCCGCAGCCGGGGCAGTTCCGCCTGGATGAAAAACTCAAAGACCCGACGGCGGCGGCGCTGGTGAATTATCTGAACGGCGCGGACCTGAAATTCCTGCAGGACAATATCACCACGGGAGATCGCGTGCTGTCTGTGGTGATGGATCCTACCTCCTGGCCGGTGATCGTCATGGGCGGACGAGCAATTCTGACCAACGCCGTAAACAACAGCAAAGAGCAGCTTATCGCTGTGGGCGTGGGCGTCGGTTTAGGGGCGGGTATTCAGTACACAACTACGGGTGAAGTCAAACTTGCCGATCTGATTGGATCCGGTGTTATTGGGGCGATCACTGCGGGTAAAGGCTATAACCCAACCGTGACATGGAACGCAGCAGGTGGTTACTATCAGGCGAAAATCAGTGGCGACGATCCTATGCTCGCGGCTTTACTGAGTAAAGCAGGTGCCTCCGCAGGTTTTGCTACAGGGAACATGATCAAAGTGCCGTTTGATAAAATATTCAACCCGATATCAAAACAGTACGAATGGGTTCCGACAGGCGTCTGGACAATAACCAAACCTGTACCACAGAGCCCATTACCTTCAATAATGGGGAACGCAGGGGACTCTGCAATGTCCGGGATGGTTTCAGATAAGCTGAAAGAGAGCAGTAGTAAGAATGAAAAACAGAACTAAGTCGTTTCTTAACCTTGTTTACCTGTGCTGCGCAATAGGTCTGGCCGTGTTCATCCTGACGCTGGTTGGCCGTTTGATCGGCGCAGGGTTGGCCTGGAATGTGAAAGAAGACTTTCCGTTCTCTCTGAAGGACGTGTTGATATGTCTTGAGTTAACCTGGCTAGGGCTGCCTGCGGGTCTGATTATCTGGTTTTTTTATCATCGGTAAAAAACCTGGCGCAGACAGCATGGTGAATAACCTCCCGCCCCTTCCGGCGGGAGTTTAACTTTTACGGTAGGGATAAGAGGACAAAGTGCTATGTCTGACTCAGATCATCTGATTAAAATTATCGCTAATATGGCCATTTTTCTTGAATTCACGGATGAGGATTTACTCTGTCCCGATGCTGCTGTTGAGATGATGGAAAGTATTGCCGCCGGACTTCAGCCATTAACGGACGTTGGAAAAGCGAGGGTAATCGAATCCTTTGCAGAGATTGCAAAATCGTATCGGCCCGATGAAGCTGACTTTGTTAAAACCCTTCCAGATACGCCAGGTTTACGTTGAAACACTCGAAATAAACATTGATTTTAAATATGAGAATTAAAAAAGCCTTTATTTTTAGAACATCGTGCACAATTCAATAAATGGCGCGCTGAATACTGGAAACAGCGATCTGACGATTTCAAACAGGGGATGGTATGACAGATAGCCTGAATGATGTTATAGAGGAATTAAAGGTCGTATCCGGTAACGAGAGAAGCAATGTTCCTTTGCCGGATGATACAATTATTTCTCAGTATGAAGAGGAAGTGGGTTTTTCTTTTTCACTTGGCTACAAAAAACTTCTCCAGGAAGTTGGCAATATCTCTTACGGAACAATCGAACTCTTGTCTGTCACAGTAGATAAAAAGTTCCATGGCGAGTTATCAACGGCTATAAATGATGCAAAAGAAATCGGTGTACCTGCGTCGTGGTTACCCATATGTGAAGATAACGGTAGTTATTATTGTATAGACCCACAAGGTCGCGTCCGATATTGGACTGGCGATGGTGCTAGTGAAGAACAGTGGCATGATTTAGCCGCCTGGGTGAAAGATGTTTGGCTCGATGGCAACTAAGGTAAGCCAAGGTAGTATTTTACAAGGAAATCCCTGTAGCCATAAAATATGTTTTTTGGAGCACCTGTAGAAGCGGCGATCCAAAAACGCCCATGTCATGGCATAGTCCTCATACCCCGGACATCGCCTGACAAACGCGTCGGCTGTGATGAAATTATGAAGATACAGACGATAAAATGACTATCGAGAAGACAACGCCAGTCTTAGATAAAATGCAATGCATGGCTACTGGGTTTAAAACACAATGAATAAATGACGTTAATAGAACATCAGAGCAATACAATGCATTAGGTCCTGAGGATTCACCTTTCTGGTTACGATAGAATAATAAATCATGGCCCGCCTTCAGATGAATGTTAAGATAGTTCCATTCAATGATGGGGACTCAGCAAGATCACCCTGTACTAACACATTCGGAAGGTGAACTGAGATGTTAATGAAAATTAGCGATCTACAGAAACAGGTTGAAACCCGGATAGCAAAAATAAGTTTTCCGGCTCATGCGATTGTCCTTCATACTTCACCGGTTGATGATGGGACCCCTTACATTTCGTTCGAAAACGGAAAATATAATTATATCATTTCGGAAAGGGGATATGAGTTTTCCAGACAAGTGACAGCGTCTTCAGATGAGCTCCTTTATTGGATTATTTATGATTTTGTGCACGTCATAGCTGTAGATTATGAACGCGCGCATCGAATTCCCGGCAGAGACAGCCGACGTCTCTATTTCCCTAAGATCGTCGAACTTATGGGCAAAATAAATCAAAGTTGGGGTGTGAAAGCACAGAGTCATCACGATGAAATACGGGTAAACAGCCCTTTTGACGATAGCCTTTACCCTTAAATGAGAAATAAAAATGCCTGTATTTTTAGAACAAATTTTATCCGTATGCAGTAATGACCTATCTTTATCCAAGGGGATTACGCTCCCGTCTGATTTTCATCATTATCCTCTGATTGAGGATTTAACTACTTTATTAAATGAAAGAAACGGATTTTATGGTTTTGAGTCAGCCTTGCATTTTTTTCCTTTAGAGACAGACGGGGAAGAGATCGGCGTGATTGACTGGAATGACAATACGTTATGGATTGATTGTTACGACGATCTCGCTCGTAATGCCATCTTCTTTGCGGAAGATGTTTTTGGTGGTCAATTTTGTATAAAAGAAGATGGAATATACTCTTTCGATCCTGAGACGGGCTCTGTTGATTACCTTGCACCCGATATCAATGAATGGTGTAAAACAATACTTGAAGATTATGAGGTCTTAACAGGCTACCCACTGGCAAACGCATGGCAGAAAAAGCATGGGCTAATCCCAGCGGGTTATCGCTTAGTTCCGAAAATACCGTTTGTTGTAGGTGGACAGTATGTGCTGGATAATCTTTATTTAGAAAAATCGACAGTAGCCATGAAAGCAAGAGCCAATATTGCATTGCAAATAAGAGATATCCCTGATGGTAGCAATATTAAGATAAGATTAATTGGCAGTGACAAATAAAAGAATATCGCCTGTTCGTTTCGATAGCGTATGGGCAATGAATCACAATGTTCACCATTCTAAAAATCAGTGTCTTAGGTATACCCACAGGGTTGGTGTTCTGGATTTTGGTATCCATTAAAAAACAGGCATCATCTTCCAGTGCGAAGATGATGTATAACGTGACGTAGCATCACAATACTTAATCCAAATTACTGACTACCCTACCAAAATAGGGGAGGCAAATTCCAGGACTATTCCGGCCTTTAAGATTATTCCCTATTTCATCCCCTGCCAAAAAAACCAACAATTTAACCGCTTTATGTGGCGTGGAATATCTCCTGATTTTGATAAGGATATATCCGACATAACTTACAAAAAATGGTGACAAGGATTACGGAAATGAAAACTCTCTCTCTGGCGGTATTGGTCGCGGCGGGTCTGATGAGCGGTGCGGCACTGGCGGATAATCACACCGTCTCTGTCGGATATGCGCAGAGTAAAGTCGAACATTTTAAAAATATTCGCGGCGTGAACGCGCAATATCGCTATGAGTGGAATTCTCCGGTCAGCGTGATGGGGTCATTCACCTATATGAGCGGCGACGACGACCAGAATTATTCTATTGCGTCTGACTCGATTCGTAACCACGTTGACGTGAAATATTACTCCCTGATGGTCGGCCCGGCTTACCGGATTAACGACTTCGTCTCCCTGTACGCGCTGGGCGGTTTTGCCCACACCAAAGCGGACGGCGACACCACCTGGGTCAACGGCGGGGATAACTATACCCAGCGCGACAGCATCTCCGAAAAATCGTCCTCTTTCGCCTACGGCGCGGGCGTGCAGTTTAACCCGACCGCAGAGCTGGCGATTAACGTTGGTTACGAAGGGACCACCACTGATATCGACGGCGATCGTGGGATCAACGGCTTCAACGTCGGCGTAGGCTATCGTTTCTAATCTCTGCGGCCTGATGCCGGGTGGCGGCTTCGCCTGACCCGGCCTGCGATCCGCATGTTGTGTAGGCCCGGCAAGCGCAGCGCCGCCGGGCGCTACAGAACGCACGTTGCCTGCATAATGTGGGCGATAAACTGAGTCAATTTCGGCAGCGGGCGTAAGTCCTGCCGCCACAGCAGATGCACCGGCCGCGGTTCAGGCGTGAAGTGTTCCAGCACCCGAATCAGCCGACCGTTCGCCAGCTCGTCGGCCACCAGCACCTCGGGTTGCAGCAGCAGTCCCGCCCCGGCAATGGCCGCCATCCGCAGGCCGTAGCCATCGTTACAGCGCAAAATCGCATCGCGCTTCCAGCGCACCTCCCCTTCCACACCCGGCAAGCGCCATTCGTTGCGCGCGGTCCAGACCGTGTGGGACAAGCACAGATGATCCACCAGATCGGCGGGCGTCACCGGCGTGCCGTGACGGGCTAAATAGTCCGGTGCCGCGCAAATCACCATCCGGTACGGGCAGAGGTATTTCGCCACCAGACCCTCGGTATGAAGATCGCCGATGCGGATCGCCAGGTCCACCCCCTCATCCACCAGATCCACCCGCCGGTTGGTCAGATCCAGCTCGACGCGCACGTCCGGGAAGCGCTGCAAAAAGGTGGCGGTCAGGGGCGCAATCACGCAGCCGCCAAACGAAGTGGGCGCGGTCACCCGCAGCGTGCCCGCCGGTGTCGCACGCAACCGTTCGACCGCGCTTTCGGCAATGGACACTTGCTCCAGCACCCGTTTTGCCTCGTCAACGTAAACCCGCCCGGCATCGGTCAGGCTCTGACGCCGGGTATTGCGCTCCAGCAAGCGGGTGCCGAGCTGGGTTTCCAGCAGGGCGATGTATTTCCCGACCATCACCGCCGACATCGCCAGCCGCGTCGCTGCCCCGGTAAAGCTGCCGCTCTCCACCACCGCAATAAACGTTTCCATGCCGCGAAGCTTATCCATATTACAAACCCCTGGTTAGTAATCATCTAACGTCAGGCCAGTTTATCCGGCTTTCGGTTTGTTAAACAATGGCGGCTCACAACATAAGGAGTCGGCTATGAAAATCGTCATTATTGGTGCCAGCGGTACGGTCGGTCGGGCAGTAACCGAGGAGTTGAGTCGTCGTCATGAGGTGATCCGCGTGGGTCGCACGCAGGGCGAGTACCCGGTGGATATCACCTCCCAGGCCAGCGTGCAGGCGCTGTTCGAAAGTATCGGTCCGGTGGATGCGATTGTCTCGGCCAGCGGCGGGCTGCACTTTGGCCCACTGGCGACCATGACCGACGGCGATTTTAACCAGGGGCTTCAGGATAAATTGCTGGGACAGGTGCGGCTGGCGCTGACCGGACAGCACTACCTGAATGAGGGCGGGTCGATCACCTTGATCAGCGGAATTGTGGCCGACGAGCCGATTGCCCAGGGGGTGAATGCCACCACGGTCAACGCCGCGCTGGAAGGCTTTGTCCGCGCCGCCGCCTGCGAACTGCCGCGTGGGATCCGCATCAATCTGATAAGCCCGACAGTATTAACCGAATCGGCCGCCGCCTACGACGGTTTCTTCCCGGGCTTTACCAGCGTCCCCGCCGCCACCGTCGCCCAGGCCTATCGCCGCAGCGTGGAAGGGGTGCAGAGCGGACGGGTGTATAAGGTGGGGTATTGAGCCTTAACGGCTGCGATCAACACCAGCATCGGGCGTTCTGCCTCTTCGGCCAGCGCAGGCCAGGCGTCAATCTGCGCCTGCGTTGGCCCCCATTCGTTGACGTCGCGAATCGTCAGCCCGGCCTTGATCAACGCGTTGAGGATCGTGCCCAGCGTGCGGTGGTATTTGATCACCCCTTCTGCCAGCCAGTTGCTGACGCGCTGGCCCTCATTCTGATACTGATTAACGCCCCAGAAACGCGCCCCGTTATCGTCAGTCAACCAGCCCTGGCGCGTGGCACAGGTGTAGATGGGGTGTTCAATGGAAAACACCAGGCTGCCGCCCGGCTTGAGCGCGGACTGAATTTTTGCAAACAGGCCATCAAGGTCCGGCAAATAGTGCAGCGCCAGTGAGCTGTAGACCAGATCAAGGCTGTTCCCGGTAAGGATAAGGGATTCGAGGTCGCTGCGCTGGTAGTGGATGCTGGCGTCATCGGTGAGCTCAGCGGCACGCGCGAGCATCTTTTCGGAGAGGTCAACCCCGGTCACGTCAGCCGCACCCAGCTCACGCGCCACGCGGCAAAACCATCCGTAGCCGCAGCCAAGATCGATAACCGACTTGCCCGCCAGGTCCGGCAGCATACTTTTGAGAGCAGGCCATTCCGGTGCGCCGTCCAGGCCCTGTACCGAGCGCGGTAGCTGGGCGTAACCGTCGAAAAAGGCCGGATTATCGTAGATGTTTTGTGCCATGACAGATCCCTTTGAGAATGTGCATAGCAGTATACGGCATTGCCGGGGGCGCTTCGCTTGCCCGGCCTACAAAATCCTACAATGCGGCCTGTTGCCCTCACCCCTCCCTCTCCCACAGGGAGAGGGCGCAAACACTAAAAACGGTAACTGGCGTTACCGTTTTGCTTTTACCTCAGCCTACCGAACCCCACACCAGATTCCCGTTATGGAAGGTGGCGGTACGCGGCGAGATGCGCGCCACCGCTTCGGCGGAACAGGAGGCATCCACCAGCACAAAGCTGGCGGCGTCCTGCGCCTTCGGCCATACGCGCTCACCTTTGTCGTTCAGCGGCAGCACGTCACCGGTGGCGATACCCAATGAGCGGGACAGCGTCTGCTCGTTCGGGCGGATATAGAGCTGGGCATACAGGTTGGCTTTTTCCAGCATGTCGCCCAGGCCATACGGCGACCAGTGGTCGATCACGCTGTCGGTACCGGAGATCACAAATACGCCCTTGTCGCGCAGCTGCTTGAGCGGCATATGCAGGGTGCCAATCGGCACCGTCGATGCCACGGTGATTTGCTGTGCCGCCATGCGGGTGGCGATGTCATCCACCTGCTTCTCGTCCATCATCGCCAGCGCAAAGCCGTGGCTGATGGTCAGTTTGCCCTTCAGCTCCGGGGTTTTCTCAACCGTCGAGACCATATAATTCACCGCCGCAATGCCCGCCGGGCTGGTTTCGTGCAGGTGGATATCCACCCCTTTGTCGTAATCCAGCGCAATCTGGAACATCAGGTCGAGGGATTTTTCCATCGCCCCGTCGACGCTGGTCGGATCCAGCCCACCGACGTAATGCGCCCCAGCCTGCATCGCCTCGCGCATCAGCGATTCCGAGTTGGAGAGCAGCAGCCCGTGCTGCGGGAAAGCAACAATCTCACAGTCAAATCCGGGTTTACGGCGCGCCAGTACCGCCTGCAAATTTTCGAGGTTCTTCAGGCCGGAGGTCGGCTCGATGTTGCAGTGGCTGCGGGCGATGGAGGAGCCTTTCGACTGAATCAGGTCGATCAGTTTTTCTGCCCGCTCCTGAGTATACGGCTGCAGTTCCGGGAGCAGCTTGTGCTCGAGGCGGATCATGTCCTGAATGGTGGTGCCCGCCGGGCGGTTCAGCGAGCGCCACGGGCCACCGTAGAAAGTTTTATCCAGGTGGATATGCATGTCGCGCATCGCCGGCAGCAGCAGTTTGCCGCCCGCGTCGTAGTGCGGCAGCGTGGCATCGGCGTGGCTTTTGTTGTCACGCAGGGCGGCGATTTTACCGTCCTTGATCTCCAGCGTTTTCAGCTCGGTGAGAGTGCTGACGGCCACGTTGCCGTCGAAGTTAAATCCGGCCTCCAGCAGGACGTTATCCAGATAGTAGTGTTTGGCGGTGATGTTCATCGGTTTGCCGGTCTCGCAGGTCGGTTTTGCGGTGTCAGCAGCATACGCGACGGAGCCGGTCGCGCCAAACAGCGCGCAGGCGGTGGCAGCGGTTGCGATTTTGCCGCTCTGGCTGAGAAATTCCCGGCGGCTTTTATTCTCACTCATTGTCTTTTCCTTTTACTTACGCATTCACAAGGTTCGCCGCGCAGCAGCGCGGGCAGGCAGTCCAGTCAGGTCACGCATTCACAATATGGGTGCCGGTCTCGCCGCGCAGCGCCGCAGGCAGGCACTCCGGCGAGGTGATGATCACCCGGCTGCCGCCGTGGTGCAGGAATTCCAGGCTGGCGACAATTTTTGGCAGCATGCTGCCCGCCGGGAAATGTCCCTCTTCCATATAACGGGTCATCTGCGCCACGTTCACCGTCTCCAGCGCCTGCTGGTTTGGCTTGCCGAAGTTAACGCACACTTTCTCGACGCCGGTGGTGATGACCAGCACGTTGGCGTGGATCTCACGCGCCAGCAGCGCGGTGGAGAGATCTTTGTCGATCACCGCATCCACGCTCTGGTAATCCCCTTCGGCGCTGCGCACCACCGGGATCCCGCCGCCGCCCGCGCCGATCACCACAAAGCCTTGTTGGGTGAGCGCCTTAATGGCGTCGGCTTCGACGATGCGCACCGGCTGCGGCGAGGCCACCACGCGGCGATATCCGCGGCCTGCGTCTTCGACAAAGTGCCAGTCAGGGTGGGCAAGCTGCAAAGCATCGCGCTGGGCTTCGCTAAAAAATGCGCCGATCGGTTTGGTCGGATGGGCAAAGCCGGGGTCGTTTTTGTCGACTTCGACCTGGGTCACTACCGTCACCGCTTTCTGATCGCCGCGCGCGGCCAGCTTATTGTTCAGCGCCTGCTGGATCAGGTAGCCGATCCCGCCCTGGGTATCCGCCACGCAGTTGGCCAGCGGAGTCAGCGGCAGGCCTTCCCGCTCGTGAGCGATCTCGGCGCGGCGCAGATCCAGCCCCACCTGCGGGCCATTGCCGTGAGTGAGGACGATGTCGTAGTCGGAGGCCAGCATTTCAAGCACCGATTCCGCAACCGACTTAACTGCCTGGGCCTGGTGCTGAATCGACTGGCTGGCATTGTCTTTGATAATGCTGTTGCCGCCGATGGCGACCACCATGAGTTCTTTCATTGTGTTTCCTTTGGCTTGGGTGCGGTCTGGTGCCCTCACCCCGGCCCTCTTCCACAGGGAGGGGGTGTCATCGTTCCCTCTCCCTGTGGAAGAGGGTTAGGGTGAGGGGACAAAATCAGGCTTCTGAAACCGGTACGCCGGTACGCGCCTCTTCCCGGCTATCCAGAACGTGTTTCAGCACAAACATCGCCCCCATCATCAGGTAGGCCGTGACGAACGTCAGCGAACTGCCTTCGGCAAAGCCGACCACCGGGGCGTGGATCACGCCGAACAGCGCCAGCAGTGCCCCCATCACCGCAGCGATAGCGCCACGCAGCGGTTTGTTGATGATCGAGAAGATGGCGATACAGCCCCACAGCATACTGGCGAGCGGTGCGCCGTTACCCAGATGCATCAAGCCCTCGTAGTAAATGCCTTTGCTGTGCAGCACATCGAGACCGATTTTTCCCGCGTTGGTGCCCGCCGCCGCCATCACGCTGTTCATCATGGTTAGCGCCCAGTTGGCGATCCACGGGAACAGACAGATAAAGATGACGGGCACCTCCACTTTGGGCGTTTCCCTCACCACCTGGTTGGCGGTCACCACCCCGATAAACACCAGTATCGGCACGATGGCGGTCATCGGGATGATGGCGAGCATAAAGGCCCCGAGCCCGAACAGCGGCACAATGAACATGGTCACGCCGGAAGCCAGCGTGTAGCCGATGCTCGCCCCCATTGCTTTCCAGCCCGCGTGGCCGACGTACACCGTCACCGGGAACGGGTTGCCCATCAGGCAGCCGAGCATCGACGCCAGGCCGTTGGCGAGCATCACCTTGCGGGTTGGGTATTCATCCCCCGCCGCGTGGGCGCTCTCGATGTTCTCGAGGTCAAAGATGTAGTTCGCCAGCCCCAGCGGAACAGCAGACGCCAGGTACGGCAGCGCGTGCGGCAAGCCCTGCATAAAGCTGTCGATATGCACTTCCGGCGGGTTAAAGCCGAACGACGACATCGAGGCTTTGATGGCGTCCGGGCTTTGCATACCGGAGATCCACGCCAGCGCGGTTCCGGCGATCAGCAGCAGCAGACCGGTCGGGATGCGGGCGAAGATTGGCTTTTTGCCAAACCAGTTGATGAAGATCAGCAGCAGGACGATAAACGACACGGTCGGCGCTTCGAACGCCTGCAGCATCGGGTTCATCGCCAGCAGCAGCAGACCCAAACCGGACAGGCACGACAGCAGCACGGTGCGCGGGATCATCTTGCGGATGGTTTCGCCTAAGAACGAGCCGCCCGCGAGGATCATCGCCTCAACAAAACACCACACCAGGCCAATCTGGATCGCAAAGTCCGCATCGCCGGTTTGCTGATAAACCGGCATCAGCACCAGGAAGGTCACGGTAAAAATCGACGGCGCGCTGGGCCCGGACGGCAGCGCGGTAACGTCGCTGCGCCCGGTCTGGCGCGCCATCTGCAGGCCAAACCACGTGTAGCAGAGGCTCGCCACCAGCACCGCCAGCCCGAAGGCCGGGGCAATACGGCCATACACAATCTCTTTCGGGATGCCGACGACAAAAATGAGCAGCCCCATCATGGTCAGCAAATTGGTCAGGTTGTTGGTCATCAACCCGAAATATGCCGCCCAGTCACCTCTTTTCCACTCCAGTTTCATGCTTTTCATGGATGCTTACCTTACAGGACGTAGCGATCGCGGAAAGTTAACAGCGCCTTTTCAAAACAGCTAAATGGCGGGTGGACAATGCCCGCGCCAATCATACCGATCCCGGCATCTTTGTGAGCGATGGCGGTGTTGATCACCGGCAGAATGCCGCTGCCCGCCACTTTGGTGATGTCGATAGCGGTCGGGATGCCCATAAACGACAGCAGCGGAATGGTGACGTTCGGGTTTTCGCCGAGGGTGATTTCACGCATCTGGCGCGAGAAATCGACGGCTTCGTCCACCGTCCCGCCCACCAGCGCCACAATCGCCGGCGCTGTCGCCATCGCAAAGCCGCCGATGCCGTAGGTTTCGGTGATGGCGCTGTCGCCGATATCCAGCCCGGAGTCTTCTGGTCGGTAGCCCGCAAACATCGGGCCGATGACCTGCTGTGCCGGGCCGGTAAACCACTGTCCCGGCAGGCCGGAAATGCGCAGACCAAACTCGTAGCCGTTGCGCGCCATGGTGGTGACCACGGTGCTGTACTCGATGCCGTGCGCGGCATCCAGCGCGGCTTTACACATCGCCATCCACGTCGGGCCGGAGAAGTAGTCGCTGCTGGCAACAAACTCAAACACCTGGCGCTGCTGCTCCACCGGATAGCCGGCCTGAATCAGCCCTGGGGTCAAAGCCTGGATCAGCAGCGTGGTGCCCGCGTTGTTACGGTTGTGGCACTCGTCGCCCATGTGTAGCGCCTGGGCCAGCATCAGGCGCAGGTCGATTTCGCCGATGATTTTCATGGCATCGCGCAGCATCGGGCCAAGCACGTCACGCATCCAGTTCAGACGGTCGATCACGCTCTGGTCGTTGGCGCCCATGCGCAGGATCTTGGCCATCTGCTCGCTGAGGTTGGTAAACGCCCGGTTGCCGTAGGTTTTGTTCTCGACGATGTGCATAAACATCGATGCCGAGGTGACGCCCGCCATCGAGCCCACGCAGTCGTGCTCGTGGCACGGCGAGAAGGTGATGTCGCCGGAGGCCGCCAGCCGCGCCGCGTCGTCCAGATCGCTTGCCAGCCCTTCAAACACCAGCGCCCCGGTCACCGCGCCTTTCATCGCCCCGCACATGTTTTCCCACGCCACCGGCGGACCGGCGTGCAGGATGGTGGTGCGGGTCATGCCCGGCACCACGTTGATGGCCTGATCAAAGCCCACCAGCACCGGATGGGACTGGACAATGCGCTCCAGCGCAATGTTGTTGGCGGCGGCAATTTTCTCGGCCAGCGGTTTGAGGGCCAGCTGATCCAGCGCCTCCACCACCTGCATGTTGCCCTGCCCCGGCGGCGTCCAGTCGAGATGGGTCACCGGCACGTGCTGTTTTTTCAGGTCGTCGCTGAACAGGGAAATCCCGACGTTAATGACATTCAGCGGCTGGTTAAATAACGATTTCATCAGGCTTTCTCTCCTTTGCAGACAAATTCACGTGCCAGTAATCCGGTATTGGTACTGCTGCTGGCCCAGATCACGCCTGCATCGGTTAACAGCTGGCACTGCTGGCTGAGCGACGGGGTATCCAGATCGGTGCCCAGCACGTAGCCAAGAATTTCCAGCGGACGGTTGTCGGCCTGCGCAATGGCCTGCGCCTGTTTGATGGCGTCGATCATCACCCCGACCGGGTCTTCGTGCGAGCCGAAGCCGAGCACAAAGTCCATCACGATCACCCCCACTTGCGGATCGCGCGCTTCCTGCAGCAGGCGGCTGATGCGGTTGGTCGGGTCGATCATCGGGTGCGGCTTGCCGTTGGTGAAATCGTCATCGCCAAAGTCGAGGAAGGTGTGGGCCTGGCTGACGTTGATGTCGGCCAGGCGTTTGGTTGGATCCGGCTGGATGTTGCTGTAGACGTCGTCGTACTTTTCCAGCGCGGCGAACATCGCTTCATCGCACAGGGTGCCGCCGCAGAACAGGCCGCGAATGTACTTCTGCTGCGGGGTCAGACGAGCGCGGACCTCTTCGATCAGCGGCCAGTTGAGCGGGTGCAGATCCAGCGACTCTTTTTTAATGCCGGTGAGCAGGACTGCCTTCAGCGCCGCCTCTTTGGTGCCGCGAGCAAACTGCAGGCCGTCTTCGTCGGCAGGCGGCTGATTGCGCCCTAAGAAGCAGACGACCACCGGTTTGCGGCAGGTGCGGGCGCGGGCCAGCACTTTTTCGGCCACTGCCGGAGCGGGCGGTTTGGAGATCAGCACGATTGCCTGGGTGGCATCGTCGGCCTCCAGCATCGCGATGGCGTCGAGCATCATCAGCCCGCCGATTTTCTCGCTCAGATCGCGACCGCCGGTGCCGATCAGCTGAGAGATGCCGCCGCCGAACTCATGAATGCGCGCGCTCAGCTCCTGGCTGCCGGTGCCGGATGCGCCAACGATACCAATCGGCCCACGACGGACGGCGTTGGCAAAGCACAGACCCGCGCCGTTAATAATGGCGGTGCCGCAGTCCGGGCCCATCATCAGTAAGCCTTTCTCGTGCGCCAGCTGCTTGAGGGCCAGCTCGTCATCCAGCGACACGTTATCGGAAAACAGCATCACGTTGAGGTCGTGTTCCAGCGCCTGTCGCGCTTCGCGGGCGGCAAAGGTGCCGTTGACCGAGATCACCGCAAGATTGCTGTCCGGGCGATGGGTTTTGGCGCTGGCGAGGGTGGCATAGCGTGACTCGTGGCTGCCACCGCTCTCTTTGCGGGTGAACAGCGCTTCGATGGCGGCCAGCGTTTCGTCGTTGGCAGCGTCGCCTTTAATCACGATCATCAGGTCGCCATTTTTGGCCTCGGCTAATTCCGGGGTCAGCAGACCGAGGTTTTTCAAAACCCCTTTGTTCATTTCTGTCGCCATGGCGACAAATGCCTGCTCGACGCCGGGTAATTTATTGGCTTTGGTGGAGACCGACATCAGTGAGACAGAATCAAAATAGGTATTCTTTTTTATAACGATTTTGGTGGGCATGGGTTCCTCCCGAATGCGGGCAAAAGGGGGCCACATCACGCCCGAAGGCGTGATGGAAAAGGCTATGTTTATTACCGGCCAGCCCGAATCGGCTGGCCGGGGGTATTACGCGCCTGCGGCGATCAGCAGGTCGGCAATCTCGTTGAAGCCTTTTTCACGGGCCAGCGCGAGCGGGGATTTGCCGTATTTGTCGGTCATGTGCGGGTTGGCGCCGTGGTCCAGCAGCAGCTTGACGATTTCCTGCTGGCGGGCACCGCCGTCATTTAAGACGATGGCTTCCAGCAGCGGCGTCCAGCCCACAAAGTTGGTGTGGTTGACGTTAATGTCGGTGTGGGTCAGCAGCTCCTGCACCACTTCCAGATGGCCTTTTTCGCTGGCGGGGGTAATGCCGACGCCGCCAAAGCGGGTCAGCCTGTCCAGATCCGGGTTGGCCGGCAACACCAGGCGCAGCAGGGTGAGATCGTTGGTCAGGCAGCTGATTAAAAACGGATTGAAACAGGTCTGATCCTGCTGATCGACACTGGCCCCGGCGGCAATCAGTAATTCCACGCAGGGATAGTGTTTATTCAGGCTGGCAATAATAATGGCGGTTCTTTTCTGGCGGTTGGTGGCATTAATATCCACCCCTTTATCCAGACAGGCTTTTAGCGCGTCGGTATTACCCTGTTCGGCAGCAAACAGAAATTCAGTAACGAGTTCATTGGTAGACATATCCACACTCCTGGTTTTCCTTTCTGATGGACTGAGCATAGCAACCGCCTGGTCAGAAAAGAATCCGCTTAAAAAGGATTCATCGACAGGAGTTTCATTGTTGAGTTAAATTTAACAGTCGAGCCAAAATGTGCGTCTGTGCAACCTTTTCCTTATGTTTTGCCGCGTTTTAGCTCGCTAAGCTGCATTATGCTTATGGCTGCGCAGCCCTTGCGCTGCGCGGCTCGCAACAAATATACAGAACTGTGACCGGCGTCAAATGAGTTGTAACCGCGCTGTTAAAATATGTTCAAAACTGATGACTGCCTGGAGCCGTGATATGAATTCCATCTTTACCGAAGAGAATCTGCTGGCCTTCACCACGGCGGCACGTTTTGGCAGCTTCAGTAAAGCCGCCGGTGAGCTGGGGGTGACCACCTCGGCCATCAGCTACACCATCAAACGGATGGAGACCGGCCTCGACGTGGTGTTGTTTGTGCGCAATACCCGCAGCATCGAGCTGACCGAGTCGGGCTTTTATTTTTACCGCAAAGCCATTGACCTGCTGAATGACTTTCACGCCATCAAGCGCGGGATCGACACCATATCGCAGGGGATCGAGACGCGGGTGCGGATCTGTATTAACCAGTTGCTTTACACCCCGCGCCACACCGCCCGTCTGCTGCAGGTGATGAAAAAGCAGTTCCCCACCTGCCAGATCACCGTCACCACCGAGGTGTATAACGGCGTCTGGGATTCGATCATTAATAATCAGGCCAACATTGCGATTGGCGCGCCGGACACGCTGCTGGACGGCGGCGGCATTGATTACACCGAGATTGGCGCCATCCGCTGGGTGTTTGCCATCGCCCCGGACCATCCGCTGGCGCTGGCCCCGGAGCCGTTGGCCGAAAGCCAGCTGCGGCTGTACCCCAACATCATGGTCGAAGACACCGCCCACACCATCAATAAAAAAGTCGGCTGGCTGCTGCACGGCCAGGAGGCGATCCTGGTCCCGGATTTTAATACCAAGTGTCAGTGTCAGATTTTGGGCGAGGGGATCGGGTTTTTACCGGAGCATATGGCGCGCGAGGCGGTTGAGAACGGATTGCTGGTGACGCGGCGGATCAATAATACCCGGCAGGATTCGCGCATGCTGCTCGCCACGCAGCATGCGGCCACCGGTCAGGTCACCCGCTGGATCAAACAGCAGTTTGCCCCGCAGGGGGTGCTGACCGATATTTATAACGATTTACTGTGGCGGGCTTAGTCGCGGCTCTGCACCCAGAACGAATGAATAAGGCCGGGGATGTAGCCCAGTAAGGTCAGAATGATGTTGAGGATAAACGCCCAACCGAAGCCCTTGCCCAGCAGCACGCCGAGGGGCGGTAACAGAATAGTGATGACAATACGCCAGAAACCCATAAATTCTCCATGTAAGCAGTCAGGTCATTGTATAAAAAGAGATTTTAACTCTAAGCGTAGTGAATTTAAGCCGGTCTGCCACCCTTCGCGCCCGCTTTTACCCTCCTTTACCGTCTGATTGTAGCGATTTAGGAGTAGTCTGCCGCTGACGCTGTACCCTGGCCATCGCCTGGGCTATGTTAAGAGCACACCAACCAGAAGGAGTTAAGTATGTTTTCTGTAGGCGATTTTGTGCAGCCGCGTATGGGCGGTCCAAAACTGAAAGTGATCGAAGTGCATGAGGATCAGGTCGTGGCTGTGCAGGCCAGCAACGAGCAGGGCGAAAAATTCACCCTGAAAGCCGCCGATGTGACGCTGTATAAAGAAGACGGTGATTTCGGCGTCTGCTAAATTTGTCGGGCGGAGTTCTCCGCCCGCGCTGTCACCTTCCCTGTTTTACCCATCTTCACTATCCCTCTGTTTAGAAACGAAAAAACCAAACCTCAAAGACAAAATAACGCCCATCACGCAAAACCGCTTCGCCCGGAGTATTTTGTGGCCAAACCGCCATTAAATAAAAATTTATCGCTAATTGTGAGTTTCAATCCAGCGATATACCCTATGCGTGAAAAATTAATCAAATTAAAGCACTACCCCACCTACTATTTCTCTCAAGGAGTCAGGACATGTTTTCACGGCAGTCTCGCCTGCGCCACGCGGTCGCGGATACGTTCGCGATGGTGGTTTACTGTTCGGTGGTGAACATGCTGATTGAAATCTTCCTCTCCGGCATGTCCTTTGAGCAGTCGCTTTCGTCGCGACTGGTGGCGGTGCCGGTGAATATCCTGATTGCCTGGCCGTACGGCTTTTACCGCGACGCGATCATGCGCCTGGCCCGGCGCTACAGCCCGGCAGGCTGGATGAAAAATCTGGCGGATATTCTGGCGTATGTCACTTTTCAGTCGCCGGTGTACGTGGCGATTTTGCTGACGGTGGGGGCAGACTGGCACCAGATCGCCGCAGCCGTGAGTTCCAACATCGTGGTCTCAATGCTGATGGGCGCGGTGTACGGGTATTTTCTCGACTACTGTCGCCGACTGTTCAAAGTCAGCCAGTATCATCAGGTCAAAGCGTAGGGCGCGGACTGGCGCAAGCCAGTCGCGTGATTACGGCGATTCGCCAAACAACCCAGCCAGAAAGCGCTCCAGCGCCATACGGGAACTGAAGCCGTGCGGGATGCCATAATGCTGGTGCGTGTCGCCGCTGAGTCCGCCTAAATAGAGCGGAAACTGCTCGTAGTGGTCGCTGGTTTTCATCTCTGACGCCGGTTCCGCATAGGAAATACTGCGGTCTTTCAGCGTTGGGTGAATGATCAGCGCCATGCGCCCCAACCGGGCTTCCCGGTTGACGTAAACGTAATTATCCCCGCGACGGTAGCCGTAGGCTTTATGGGTTACCACATCCACGGTAAATCCCGCTTTTTCCAGTTCACGCGCCACTTCATCGGGTCGTAAATACATATTTAATCCTCGTTATCATTCCTGCGGGGCAACCTTAACGTATTCAGCAATAGCAGGGCTTTCAGATAAATCCATAAACGGCCTGATTAGTCGTGACTCGCTTCAGAGTTTAAAAAGCTGGTCTAAACTGACTATTACCGCAAATCAAGGGAGCAGCGTATGTTTAACAGACTTAATAAAAACGATGTAGATAACGACGTTCAGGATATTCATAACGATGTCAGTCAATTAGCGGACACACTGGAATCTGTACTGAAATCCTGGGGTTCGGATGCGAAGGGCGAAGCTGAAGACGCCAGACGTAAAGCTAAGTCGCTGCTGCGCGAGACGCGTGCGCGGATGCAGGGGCGCTCGCAGGCTAAGCAGGCGGCGTGTGATGCGATAGGGTGTGCGAATACGTTTATTCGTGAGCGACCACTGTATGCAGTGGGGACGGTAGCGGCAGTGGGGATCTTTATTGGCGCGCTGCTGAGTATGCGTAAGTAATTCGATAGTTCCCTCTCCTTTGGGAGAGGGTTAGGGTTCAGCTCGGACGGTTCCCTCTCCTTTGGGAGAGGGTTAGGGTGAGGGGGAACATGCCGCTCGGTGGTGGTTCCGTTCACTTTACGTTCTCTATTTCTCTGTAAACCACGTCACACGTGAACGTGTTAAGGGGGTCGCCACCCCCTTAACAATCCCGGCTCCCGGCAAGAAAATCGCCGCTTCGCGGTTCCTTCGGCTTATTCCTTCCGGCTTTCGGGGACGGGCGGAGGTAACATCCCTGTAAATCCGCCCTCTCGGCGCATCCATGCGCCTCGCCCCGGCCTCCAGGCAACGCCTCAGCGATTTTCAGCCGGACGTTGGTGCCCGCTGTGATTTATTGAATCTCTTTTCTGGTTTTTTTTTATTTCTTTCTCTAAATTCGCGCTATCCCGCATCATGCCTGCCCTGGCCTCAACCCAGCCAAATTTCCCATATATTGTATGGTTGAAACTTAAGATATCTACATCTAGTATTCTCTCTATCGACACAGACCCGAATCGACGCATTTAATCGCGCCGGATCCTCATTTTAAATGGAAATACGAATCATGCGTATTATTATTTACACTCGTAATGACTGCGTGCAGTGCCATGCCACCAAACGCGCGATGGAGAGCCGTGGCGTGGCTTTCGAGATGGTCAATGTGGACCTCGAACCGGACGCCGCCGAGACGCTACGGGCGCAGGGTTTTCGTCAGTTACCGGTGGTGGTCGCCGGAGAAACCAGCTGGTCGGGGTTCCGCCCGGACATGATTAATCGTCTGCACGCCCAGGCCGCTCACGCATGAGCCTGCTCGTCTACTTCTCCAGCAGCTCGGAAAATACGCACCGCTTTATTGCACGCGTCGGGCTGCCCGCCGTGCGTATCCCGCTGAACGAGCGGGAACGTATTCAGGTAGACGAGCCCTATATTCTGGTGGTGCCAAGCTATGGCGGTGGCGGAACGGCTGGCGCGGTGCCGCGTCAGGCGATCCGCTTTTTAAACGACCCGCATAACCGGGCGCTGCTCCGCGGCGTGATTGCCGCCGGGAACCGTAATTTCGGCGAGGCGTTCTGCCGTGCCGGGGATGTTATTTCGCAAAAATGCGGCGTGCCGTATCTCTATCGCTTCGAGCTGATGGGGACCCAACAGGACGTCGACAACGTGCGTACAGGAGTGAACGAATTTTGGCAACGACAACCGCAGAGCGCGTGATGCAGGCATCGATGGATTTCCATGCCCTTAACGCCATGCTCAATCTGTACGATCGCGACGGGCGCATTCAGTTTGGCAAAGACGCCGAAGCGGTAGACGCCTTTTTTACCGCCCACGTCTACCCCAACAGCGTGACCTTTGCCAGCCAGCAGGCGCGTCTCGATTACCTGGTCAGCGAAAGCTACTACGACGCCCGGGTGCTGTCGCGCTTTGACAGCGACTTTGTGCTGAGCCTGTTTGCCCACGCCCACGCCAGCGGTTTTCGTTTCCAGACCTTCCTCGGCGCGTGGAAGTATTACACCAGCTACACCCTGAAAACCTTCGACGGTAAGCGCTATCTGGAACACTTCGAAGACCGGGTGGTGATGGTGGCGCTGACCCTCGCGCAGGGGGATCAAACCCTCGCCCGCCAGCTCACCGACGAGATGCTGGCCGGGCGTTTTCAGCCCGCGACGCCTACCTTCCTCAACTGCGGTAAAGCCCAGCGCGGGGAGCTGGTCTCCTGCTTCCTGCTGCGCATCGAAGACAACATGGAGTCGATTGGCCGCGCCGTGAACTCGGCGCTGCAGCTTTCCCGACGTGGCGGCGGCATGGCGCTTTTGCTCTCCAACCTGCGTGAAGCGGGCGCGCCCATTAAGCGCATTGAGAACCAGTCTTCCGGGGTGATCCCGGTGATGAAGATGCTGGAAGATGCGTTCTCGTACGCCAACCAGCTCGGTGCCCGTCAGGGCGCGGGGGCGGTGTATTTGCACGCCCATCACCCGGACATCATGCGCTTTCTCGATACCAAACGGGAAAACGCCGACGAGAAGATCCGCATCAAAACCCTGTCGCTGGGGGTGGTGATCCCGGATGTCACCTTCCGGCTGGCCAAAGAGAACGCCGAGATGGCGCTGTTCTCGCCGTATGACGTGGAGCGGATTTACGGCAAGCCGTTTGGCGACGTGGCGATAAGCGAGCTGTATGACGAACTGGTCGCCGACGCGCGCATCCGCAAAACCTGGCTCAACGCCCGGGACTTCTTCCAGCGTCTGGCGGAGATCCAGTTTGAATCCGGCTATCCGTACATCATGTATGAAGACACGGTGAACCGCGCCAACCCGATTGCCGGGCGCATCAACATGAGCAACCTGTGCTCGGAGATTTTGCAGGTCAACAGCGCCTCGACCTATGACGAAAACCTCGACTACGCGGCGATCGGCAAGGATATCTCGTGCAACCTCGGCTCGCTGAACATTGCCCACACCATGGATTCACCGGACTTTGGCCGCACCGTCGAGACCGCCGTGCGCGGCCTGTCGGCGGTGTCGGACATGAGCCACATCCGCAGCGTGCCGTCGGTGGAGGCCGGTAACGCCGCCTCGCACGCCATCGGACTGGGGCAGATGAACCTGCACGGCTATCTGGCGCGGGAAGGGATTGCCTACGGCAGCCCCGAAGGGCTGGACTTCACCAACCTCTACTTCTACACCATCACCTGGCATGCGCTGCATACCTCGATGATGATGGCGCGCGAGCGCAGCCAGCGCTTTGCGGGCTTTGAGCAGTCGCGCTACGCCAGCGGCGAGTACTTTAAACAGTATCTGGAAAACGACTGGCAGCCGAAAACCGACACCGTGCGCGCCCTGTTTGCCCGCGCAGGAATCACCCTGCCGACGCACGCCATGTGGCAGCAGCTGCGTGACGACGTGATGCAGTACGGCATCTACAACCAGAATTTACAGGCGGTGCCGCCGACCGGATCAATCTCGTACATCAACCACGCGACCTCGAGCATTCACCCTATCGTGTCGAAAATCGAGATCCGCAAAGAGGGCAAAATCGGGCGCGTTTACTACCCTGCCCCGTTTATGACTAACGAGAACCTGGCCCTGTATCAGGATGCCTATGAGATCGGCCCGGAAAAAATTATCGATACCTACGCCGAGGCAACTAAACACGTCGATCAGGGGCTGTCGCTGACGCTGTTCTTCCCGGATACCGCCACCACCCGCGACATCAACCGGGCACAGATTTACGCCTGGAAGAAAGGGATCAAGACCCTGTACTACATTCGCCTGCGTCAGCTTGCGCTGGAAGGCACAGAAACAGAAGGCTGCGTGTCCTGCGCGCTGTAAGGAGAAAAGATGCAACCGTCGCTCGTCCGAGCCGTTAACTGGAACAAGATTGAGGATGATAAAGACCTGGAGGTCTGGAACCGTCTGACCAGCAACTTCTGGCTGCCGGAGAAGGTGCCGCTGTCGAATGATATCCCGGCGTGGCAGGCGCTGAGCCCCGCCGAACAGCAGCTGACCATCCGGGTGTTTACCGGCCTGACCCTGCTCGACACGGTGCAAAATACCGTTGGCGCGCCGGGGCTGATGGCCGATGCCCTGACGCCGCATGAAGAAGCGGTGATGTCCAACATCAGCTTTATGGAGGCGGTGCACGCCCGCTCGTACAGCTCGATTTTTTCTACCCTCTGCCAGACGCAGGATGTGGATGCGGCCTACCGCTGGAGTGAAGAGAGCCCTTCCCTGCAGCGCAAAGCCCTGCGGGTGCTGGAACATTATCGCGCCAATGAGCCGTTAAAAAAGAAAATCGCCAGCGTGTTTCTGGAATCGTTCCTGTTCTATTCCGGCTTCTGGCTGCCGATGTACATGTCGAGCCGGGGCAAGCTCACTAACACCGCCGACCTGATCCGTCTGATCATCCGCGACGAAGCGGTACACGGGTACTACATCGGCTATAAGTACCAGAAAGGGCTGGAGAAAGTTAGCGCAGCCGAACGCGAGGCGCTGCAAGGCTTTGCCCTCGATTTGCTGATGGATCTGTATGATAACGAGCTGGCGTACACCGACGAGCTGTACGCCGGAACCGGCTGGGAAGAGGATGTGAAAGCCTTCCTGTGCTACAACGCCAACAAAGCGCTGATGAACCTCGGCTACGAGGCGCTGTTCCCGCCGGAAATGGCGGCGGTTAATCCTGCCATCCTCTCGGCATTGTCGCCGAACGCCGATGAAAACCACGACTTCTTCTCCGGTTCCGGCTCCTCGTATGTGATGGGCAAAACGGTCGAAACCGAAGACAAGGACTGGGATTTCTGAAGAAGAAGCCGGATTGCTGTTAACGCGCGCGCGCTGAGGTGCGCTGCACAACGAAAACGCTGATCAGCACGATAGCAAGCCCAACCAACGCGGTGCTGCTGAGGGCCTGGGACAGGATTATCCAGCCGAGCAGCACCGCGGTTAACGGACTGAGTAATCCCAGCGACGCCACCGCCACCCCCGGCAACCGGGTGATGCCGCGAAACCACAGGCCGTACGCCACGAACGCCCCGGCCAGGCTCAGCCAGCTATAAGCGGCATAGTGCGTGGCGGTAAGCGTGGGCAGCGGCGCGTCGAACAGCCAGGCGGCGGGCGCGAGCATCAATCCCCCCAACACCAGCTGCCAGCCAGTGAGCGCCATCACCGGCATGTCAGTCTGCCAGCGACGCGTTAACCAGACCCCGGTTGCCATGCAGCTCGCCCCCAGCAACGCCGCCGCTATCCCGATGGGTTCAAAAACGGTCTGCGGCGAAAGCAGTAAAACGGCCATCCCGACCACGCCTGCCAGCGCGGCCCACAGCGTGATGTTGTGCGGCGCACGACGGTCGACTGCCCAGATTAACACCATCACCAGCAGCGGCTGGATCGCCCCCAGCACCGCAGCCAGCCCACCGGGCAAGCGGTATGCCGCCACAAACAGCAGCGCTTGAAACACGCCAATATTGAGTGCGCTGAGGATCAGCAGCCGCCCGATGTCACGGTACGCAGGCAGGCGCAACGTGAACAGCAGCAGCAAAATCCCGGCCGGAAGCACGCGGATCAGCGCCGCCGTAAAGGGCCTGTCCGGCGGCAGAAACTGGGTTGTCACGATATAGGTTGAGCCCCAGATCGCTGGGGCCAGCGCCGTCAACAGCACGTCGCGCCAGTAAGAAAGAGAAAATGACGAATCCATAATTTTGCACTTACCTTCAATTCAAGATAAAATCAGTCTGTCGAGCAATTAACTTGAAGTCAAGATAAATGAGCCAACCAACCAAACCGTCACCTGATGCCGTTGATGCCATTCTTGCGCAGTGGCAGCGCGAACGACCGGACCTGGACTGCAGCCCGATGGGCCCGATTGGGCGCATCAGGCGCTGTGCGATACTGCTGGAACAGCGGCTGGAATCCACGTTTGCGCAGTTTGAACTGAGTGGATGGGAGTTCGATATGCTGGCGACGCTGCGCCGCGCGGGTGCGCCCTACAACCTTAGCCCCACGGAACTGTTTTCGACATTAATGGTGACCTCCGGCACCATGACCCATCGCCTGAAACGCCTGGAATCGCGAGGCTTAATCAGTCGGCAGGCAAATGCCCACGATGCGCGGAGTATGCTGGTGCAGCTCACGGATGAGGGACTGACGCTGATAAACCACGCGGTCGAAAAGCACGTTGAGAATGAAAGGCAGATATTGTCGGGGGTGTCGGCTGAATCGCTGGCGGAGTTGGATCGGCGGTTGAAGGAGTTGTTGGGGGAGCTGGAGGGGCTTGCTCGGTGAAAGTTGTAGAGGGGAGTGCTTTTTGATTAGGTGGGGATTGTAGATGTCTGCTGAGGGCGAGGAGCGGAGGTTATACAATCGGAAATGAAAGTTATGCTGCTTTAACATGTCAAAGTGATCTTTTCCATCGTTGAACCTCACAAGCCAGCATCCTTCTAGACCCTCACTTTTCTTTTTTGCGCTCTATCTTCAAAAGAACTTTAAATTACTCATCTACGCGTTTTTATTGCCGATAACATTAATATCAAATTCACGTCATACAAACACTGATGACTTCAGGCAAGGGATAAAATGGAACTGATCGATTACGATAAAAATGCACTTCAGCAAATTCACGACTGGAAAAACCCACAGCGAGGTTTTCTAGCTAAATCATTTGAATTAATAAGCAAACCTTTAAACAGCGCCGGAGAGTTGGTTCTTTCAACGCCTGTCGTCGGTGAAGCCATTCAATCTTCTGTGCAGGGCCTGGTGGGTGTCTGTAACGATGCCGCACTGTGGTCAGTGCGACCAGAGGCGATTTTCGAAGAGTTCCGTAATGACGGGCATATCCACATCAATCACTACGCAGATATTGAAACGTTACGTCTTGAGGACATTGATAAAACCGTCGGCTGGCTGGCAGCTAAATACAAGGGTATTGCGCTGGCGGAAGGTGCAGGCACGGGTATGATGGGGATTGCAGGGATAACCATCGATATACCTACCCTCATTACATTGAATCTGCGAGCAATCGGAGAGTATGCGACGTATTACGGTTTTGATATCACCCGTCAGGAAGAACGGCTTTTTGCCTTTAACATATTGGGGCTTTCATCTGCTTCATCGACTATGGCGAAAAACGTCGCCATGGCGCAACTGGTAAAAATATCGCAGCAGGTCGCCAAGAAAGTAGTTTGGGAAGAGTTGGAAAAACAAGTATTTGTGAAGATTATTAAGCAGATTGCCAACAGCCTGGGGGTTCGTCTCACTAAAGCAAAACTGGCCCAAACGATTCCTATCGCAGGCGCGGCCGTTGGCGGTAGTTATAACGCCTATTTCACCAGTAACGTCTGTGATGCGGCCTACCACCTTTATCGCGAGCGCTTCCTGGCGATGAAATACGATCCGTCTGTGATTGATATCACGGTAAAGCCTGCGGATGGTTTTTTACCCAGCGACGGCGATCCGGTTTTCGAATGAGTAAAAATGGGTCGTCTTCGACTCTTTTTTCGGTATGAAAGACTGTTTTCATAAACGATAACTGAATCTGAATAGCCACAAATTTAACAGATACTTCAGTAGTCAACTTTCAACCTGGCAAAAAATACCAACTTCGTTTTTGTTAAGAAGCGGACCAAGTAACTAAGCTGTGGTCCGCTATGAGCGAAAAGCGGGCATTAACGCCCAATTAAAGTGTGAAGCACGTATTCACCATACTCAATTTGAATACCTTAATCACTAAATTTGAACCAAACTGAAAATGCCAAGCGTGCTGAGCCATTCTTAAATTGTTTGTTATATTTCAAGCACGACAGAGTCAATAGACAACCTTGAGTTATCAGAAATATCCTCGACAAACTCAGCCCACGTACCTCTCTCGACTCTTCGACTGCAATAATGCGAAGTAGCCCTAATGAAGCCAATAGCGACGTCATACAAATCTTGGATAAATTCTTCTATAATAGCTTCGTTGTTGTCACCGTAGGATAAAAATATAGAGTCACGATAGTTCGCTTTACCACGGTATCTAAATGCCTGAATAAGGAAATTAACTTGTCCTTTTTCTAGTGCGTGATCGCGAACTTCGCGAGCAGCTTTCGTGCGAAAGTTGTCAACACCAAGAGCTTTGAAATCACGAGAAGTTCTCACCCTCTCTTCTGTTTCCCACTTTTTGTAGCCATGAGTCCCCTTTAGATAGGAAACCAGTGCACCATGAGCAGTTTCATTATCATAAGCTCTATCATTCAGGTCGAAACGGTTAGCACCTCTATATGCAGCAATCTCGGCATCAGCAGTGTTTGAAACTAAACTAGTTAGAAGAAGATTAAATGGATATGGGATAAGTTCTTTTTCCGCGATATCTGACTGCCAAACTTTTGCTGTGGCTGTATGTGTCTCTTGAATAGAACCAGAAGATGCTGCAACCATCGCGCTAGCGGAAAAATAGATACTGTAATACCAAGAAATAATAGCTGAACGACATATGTCATATTTATCTTCGACATCTTTATTCATACTTTTCAAAGATGACAGATTATGTAAGGCCATCATTGTGTTCTCAAACACAAGCGTATCAGCTTCACGATTGACAGGTCTACGTTGTACCCGAGCATATAAATCATTTAGTTTATCATCGGCACAAGCGTCACCGTTAACGACTTCGGCAAGGGCCCTCATCCAATTTACAGTCCCCTGAAACGCAAACCGGGGCTCTGCCTGATCACCGGCTTCAAATAGCCTGTCTAATAGCCACTTACTCATGATAAACCTTTGGAAATATGCGGTTATTCAGCGGAAAAATCTGTATCTAAACACGGACTTTTCCACGTTTGTAAATTTAATGTGTGGAACACTACATCGCTTTTGTATAACTGACAACAGCTTATAGGTACAGCCGGGAATTGTATTTGTTATAAATACGGATTAATCCACCTAACAAGTGGTGGCGATACCTTGATCCGGACAAGATATTTTTGCAGTGCAACAACGTCTGCAATTGGCACAAAGCTGCCTGAGATGACAAGCCTACCCTGCATCCCCAATTAACGATATCCTCCGATCACCCTAGCGCCCTCACTCAGGACCCACAATGAAAAGACGTTACGCCGTTGCAGATGTTTTTACCGGATACCCCGTTCCTCGGCAATCCTGTCGCCGTGGTGTTAGATGCTGAGGGGATGAGCACTGAGCAAATGCAACAGATTGCCGTGGAGTTTGGCTACAGTGAAACGACCTTTGTTCTGCCACCCGAAAAAGCGGAAAACACCGCGCGGGTGCGGATTTTTACCCCCTCGCGTGAAATCCCGTTTGCCGGGCATCCCAACGTCGGCACCGCTTATGTGCTGGCACATTACGCCGCTCTGGCTGGCACGCCGCTGCCTGACACCCTGCGCTTCGAAGAGATTGCCGGGCTGGTGCCGGTGAAGATCCTCAACGATAACGGTGCGATTAGCGGTGCGGAGCTGCTGGTGCCGGAAGCATTATCCTGCCGCTCTGAGGTCAGCCCTGAAAAGGTCGCCGCCTGCCTGTCTCTGGCAGCGGAACATATCTGCACCCAGGCGCACAAGCCGGTTGTCGCCTCGGTGGGGCTGCCATTCCTGGTGGTGAAGCTGACCTCACGCGAGGCCCTGCGCCAGTGCGTGCCCAATTTACAGGGGTTCCGGGCGGTTCTGCCGCTTGATGGCGCGGTCTCTGTTTATGCCTACACCGATGAGACGGATCCAGACGATCATTGCGATCTGCAGGCGCGCATGTTTACGCCCCGGATGACCGAGGATCCGGCGACAGGCAGTGCGAGCGCCGCGGTTACCGCCCTGCTGGCAAAATTGCAGAATAAAAAGACGCTTGATCTGCACATCCGTCAGGGCGTGGAGATGGGACGGGCAAGCTCGCTGTATACCCGCTCAGATGGCACCTCGATTCGGGTGGGAGGCAAAAGTGTGATTACGATGGAAGGATCATTTAACCTTTAGTGGCATTGCCTGGCGGCGCTGCGCTTGCACAGGCCTACGGTTGCACAGCACAGGTTTTGTAGGCCGGGCAAGCACCGCGCCGCCCGGCAAAACACCCGCACCATACCAAAAAAAACCGCCCCTGAGGGCGGCTTCTCCATCAACCTATCGCCAGTTCCCGCAGGTGCGTTTTCAGCTTGTGATACTCATCAATCACATACTGTTCCGCAGCCTGCTGGTCGGCAATCGGCTCCACGCGCACGGCGCAATACTTATACTCCGGCGTTTTGGTAATCGGACTCAGGTTCTCCGTCACCAGCTCGTTACAGGCCCCAATCCACCACTGGTAGGTCATGTATACCGCACCTTTGTTCGGGCGATCGCTCACCTGGGCACGGGTAATAACTTTACCTTTGCGCGAGGTGACCCACACCAGCGCTTCGTCCTCAATGCCGAGACGCGCGGCGTCTGCGGTGTTGATCTGCGCGTAGCCAGGTTCATCCGCTAATGCCGCCAGCGCCGCACAGTTACCGGTCATCGAGCGGCACGAGTAGTGGCCGACTTCACGCACCGTCGACAGCACCAGCGGGTACTCCGGGGTAAGTTTGTCGATTGGCGCGACCCAGTCACAGGTATAGAGCTGCCCCAGCCTGTTCGGGGTGGAGAACTCTTTCTCGAACAGGTAATCCATCCCCTGATCGGCCTCGGACTCATCCCGGCACGGCCACTGGATGTAGCCCAGCTCGCCCATCTTCTCGTAGGTGGCACCAAAGAATTCCGGACACAGATGGCGCAACTCATCCCAGATTTGCTGGGTGTTGTCGTAGCGCATCGGGTAGCCCATCCGCGTCGAGATCTCGCTGATGATCTGCCAGTCCGTTTTCAAATCCCACTTTGGCTCAACCGCTTTAAAGAAGCGCTGGAAACCACGGTCGGCGGCGGTGTAAACCCCTTCGTGCTCACCCCAGGAGGTGGACGGCAGGATCACATCGGCGGCGGCCGCCGTCTTGGTCATAAAGATATCCTGCACGATGACCAGTTCCAGGGTTTCAAACGCCTTACGCACGGCTGAGAGTTCCGCATCCGTCTGGAGCGGATCTTCCCCCATGATGTACGCGGCACGCACTTCGCCATGCTCCGCCCGGTGCGGCAGTTCGCTGATGCGATACCCGGTATGGGCTGGCAGTGAGTCCACTCCCCAGGCTTTGGCGAACTTGGCCCGGTTGTCCGGGTTGTTGATGTACTGATAGCCCGGATAGGTATCCGGCAGCGCACCCATGTCGCACGCGCCCTGCACGTTGTTCTGCCCGCGCACCGGGTTAACCCCTGCCGACGGCTTACCGAGGTTGCCGGTCAGCAGCGCCAGGCTTGTCAGGGAACGCACGGTTTCGACACCCTGATAGAACTGGGTCACGCCCATGCCCCACAGGATCGCCGCGCTTTCTGCGGCGGCATACATCCGCGCGGCCTGGCGGATCTCCAGCGCGCTGACGCCGGTTACCGCTTCCACCGACTCCGGCGTGTAGCCTTCAACGATTTTGCGATACTCCTCGAAGCCTTCGGTACGCGAGGCGACATATGCCCGGTCGTACAGCTGTTCTTCGATAATCACGTGGCCGATCGCATTCAGCAGCGCGATGTTAGAGCCGTTTTTCAGCGCCAGGTGCATATCGGCAATGCGCGCAGTTTCAATTTTGCGCGGATCGCAGACGATAATCTTCGCCCCTTTGCGTTTCGCTTTGATCACCCGGTTCGCCACGATAGGGTGCGAATCCGCCGGGTTGTATCCAAAGACAAAAATCATGTCGGCATTTTCAATTCCGACAATCGAGTTACTCATTGCGCCGTTACCGACCGACTGGTGCAGACCTGCAACCGATGGGCCGTGTCAGACGCGCGCGCAGCAGTCGACATTGTTAGTGCCGACGGCTGCGCGAGCAAATTTTTGCATCACATAGTTGGTTTCGTTCCCGGTGCCGCGCGATGACCCGGTGGTCATGATCGCATCCGGGCCGTATTTGGCTTTGATGGCGCTGAGCTTGTTGGCCACGTAATCCAGCGCTTCGCCCCAGGAGACAGCCTCCAGCTTGCCGCCGCGCTCGCGACGGATCATCGGCGATTTCAGGCGCGGGGTCAGGATTTTGGTGTCGTTGATAAAGTCCCAACCGTAGTAACCCTTCAGGCACAGATCGCCCTGATTGGTTTTACCCATTGCGGCTTCAGCCTTGACGACTTTACCGTTATCGACCACCAGGTTGATTTTGCAACCCGATGCGCAATAAGGGCAAACCGTGATGACTTTCTTCATCGGTCAATATTCCCGTTAATGATTGTGTGCACCGTTATGCATGAACTGTGCCACTCTGATAAATCACGATAACCGCAGGAATTAACAGGAAAAATGGAAAGGGATGGGGAGGTGTGCCGCCCGTTCGTCATAAATGTCATGACGAACGGACAGCGATGTCGGGCAGGATCAGCGAACCACCAGCGCGTCGTAGCCTTTAAAGCGGTAGTTAATCAGGGACAGCAGCCAGCAGGCGATAAACAGCCCGACCACGATAAACCCGGCGTTGCCGAGGTTGTCGTTCAGCGCGGCCACACCGTTCCACAGCCCGCCTTCGAAGCCAAACTTATCCGCCAGCAGGCCCAGCGCTTCCAGCCCACCGATAAACAGCGCCACTACTACCGAAGTGCCGGTGATGGTCATGTTGTAATAGAGTTTGCGCTGCGGCTTGTTGAAGGCCCAGCCGTACGCGCCGACCATAATCAGGTTGTCGAGGGTGTCGATAAGCGCCATTCCGCTGGTGAACAGCAGCGGGAACACCAGAATCGCCCACACCGACATGCCGTTCGAGGCCCCGGCGGCGGAGATCCCCAGCACGCCAATTTCGGTGGCGGTATCAAAACCGAGGCCGAACAGAAAGCCCACCAGATACATGTGCCAGCTGCGGGTCACCAGACGGAACGCCGAGCGGAACAGCCAGTTCATCACCCCACCGCGCGCAAACGACACCTCGTCCGGGACGCGTTCACCGCGCTTCATTTTGTTAAAGCTGCCCCACACGTCGCGCAGGATCACCAGGTTGACCAGCGCCATCACCAGCAGGAAAAAGGCCGACACCGCGGTGCCGATCATCCCGCCGGTTTCATGGAACCATTCCATGTTGCGGCTAAAGGCGGTGGCGGTGGCGGCGATGGCAATCGACGCCAGCACCACAATCGTCGAGTGGCCGAGCGAGAACCAGGCCCCCACCCCGCACGGGCGTTGGCCCTGCTGCATCATCTTGCGGGTGACGTTATCAATGGCGGCAATGTGGTCCGCATCCACCGCGTGGCGCAGGCCGTAGCACCACGCCAGCAGGCTGGCCGCCATCAGCGACGGGGTGTTGTGGAACAGGTAAAACGCGGTGCCCCAGGCAACGATATTGGCGGCGATCAGGGCCAGCATCAGCGCGATAGCGCGCGGGTGGTTATTGAAGTGTTTCATATTCATCGTGATGTCCAGATTTTAAGAAAGAGTGGCGGCGGCAATCACTGCCTGCCCAAATGCAATCGCCCCGTCCCCGGCGGGCAGCCGCGCGGGAAACAGCACGTTAAAATCGCGTAACCAGACCTGCAGGCGCTGGCGCAGCAGGCGGTTGTGCAGCACGCCCCCGCTGCAGACAATGGTCGTGAGGCCACGCTGGCGGGCGTGGCGGGCGGCGAGCGTCGCCAGCCCGTGAGCCAGCGCATCGTGAAACGCCCACGCGCGCTCGGCGTCGGTGGCCTGCCAGCCCAGCCACTGCTGCCAGAAGGTCGCCATGTCCAGTTGGTCATTGACGATCGTCAGGCTTAGGGGATGGCTGACCGGCGCTGTATTCAGGGCCAGAGCTTCGAGCCGACAGGCGGCCTCCCCTTCGTAGCTGAGCTGTGCGGGCGCGCAGCCTGTGGCGGCGGCCACGGCGTCAAACAGCCGCCCGGCGGACGACGCCAGCGGGGCATTCACCCCGCGCGCAATCGCCTGCGCCAGCGGCGGCCAGGGTTTATCGGCCAGAAGTGTTGCCTCGGGCAGGCTCTGCCAGTTCGGTACAAACGCCTGCCACTGGGCCAGCAGGTTGCGCCACGGCTGGCGGGCAGCCAGATCGCCGCCGGGCAGCGCCACCGCCGGGAGTCCACCCAGCTTTTCACAGTGGCTGTAGCTGACCCGCAGGCACTCCCCGCCCCACAGTTCGCCGTTATCGCCCTGCCCGATCCCGTCCAGCACCAGGGCAATCACCTCGCCGCCGTCGCGCGGCCAGCCGTGTTCGGCCAGGCACGCCGCCGCGTGGGCGTGGTGATGCAGCACCTGATGCTGCGGATACGGCATCTGCTCCCCGAGCCGGGTAGAGCGGTAGCCGGGATGAGCATCGGTCACCACCCCTTCGGGGGTGAACTGCCAGAGATCCATCAGCGCACTCAGGGCCTGCTGCCACTGGGCCAGCGCCTCGTCATCGCCCAGATCGCCCAGATGCTGGCTGAGCACCGCCTGCCCGCCGCGTACCAGGCAAAAGGTGTTTTTCAGATCCGCACCCAGACACAACAGCGACGGCGCGTGGGCAAAACCGGGCGGCAGCGGCAGCGCATCCGGCACAAAGCCGCGCGAGCGGCGCAGCATTTCGCCGCTCGCGCGCTGCACGGAGTCGTCCATGCGCTGGACGATATCGCGGTTATGCAGCAGCCAGCCGTCGGCGATCCCGGCCAGATCCTGCCTCGCCTTGTCATTGGTCAGTGCGGGCGGGCAGCCGTTGAGGTTGCCGGAGGTCATCACCAGCGGGCAGTCCAGATCCTGCATTAACAAGTGCTGGAGCGGGTTGGCGGCGAGCATCACCCCGACCTCGTTCAGCCCAGGGGCGATGGCCTCGCAGAAAGAGAATATGCGTTTGTCCACCAGCACAATCGGGGCCGCCGTCGCCCGCAGCAGCGCCTGGGTGGCTGCGGGCAGGCTGGCCGCCAGACGCGCCGGGATCATCACCGCCAGCGGCTTGGTCGGGCGACGCTTGCGTTCCCGCAGCCGGTTCACCGCCTGCGCGTTGCTGGCGTCAACCGCCAGATGAAAACCGCCCAGCCCTTTTATCGCCACGATCCCGCCGCTTTTCAGCATCGCCACCGCCGCCTGCAGGGCGGGGTCTTTCTGTTCCTGCGCCTCGCCGCTGACCCAGCTCAGCTGCGGCCCGCAGTCCGGGCAGGCCACCGGCTGGGCGTGAAAGCGCCGATCCGCCGGATTGCGGTACTCCGCCTCGCAGGCCGGACACAGCGCAAATTCGGCCATCGTGGTGGCCGGTCGGTCGTAGGGCATCGCCCGGATAATGGTGAAGCGCGGCCCGCAGTGGGTGCAGTTGATAAACGGGTAACGGTAGCGGCGCTCGCGGGGGTCGTTCATTTCGGCCAGACACGCCGGGCAGGTGGCGGCGTCCGGCACCACCTGGGTGCTCATCTGCCCGTGCGCGCTGGCGCGAATGGTGAAGTCCAGCGGCGGCTGCGCCCAGTGCCAGGGCTGTGTGCGCACCTCGTCGATGCGCGCCAGCGGCGGGCACCCGGCCGCCAGTTGGGTGATAAAATCCTGAGTCTCGCCGACCAGCCGCACCACCACGCCAGCGCCGTCGTTGCAGACGTCGCCTTTCAGCCCCAGGCGCTGGGCCAGTTGCCAGACCCAGGGACGAAACCCGACCCCCTGGACTTTGCCGCGAATGCGCAGCTGCGTGCCGTTGTTACTCATCAAAGACTCCCGACGATGTCGATAAAAGCGGGCCTGTGCGGCCCGCAGGGTGTGCCGTTAACTGTCTACCGCCTCGCGCAGGCGTTGCTTCATGGCGCTGTAGGTGGTCTGGGCGTAGTTTTCTGCCCAGCGCTGATCGGCAATCGCCTCCAGCTTCACCGCGCAGTATTTGGTTTCCGGCGTTTTGGAAACCGGATCGAGGTTGTCCTGGGTCAGCTCGTTGCAGGCCCCAATCCACCACTGATAGGTCATGTACACCGCGCCTTTATTGATGCGTTCGCTGACGTCGGCGCGGCTGATCACCTTCCCGCGACGGGAGCTGACCCACACCAGTTGACGGTCGGTGACGCCAAGCGTCGCCGCGTCGTGGGGGTTGATCTGCACAAAGCCCGGCTCATCCGCCAGGGTCTGCAGCGCCGCGCAGTTGCCGGTCATCGAGCGGCAGGAGTAGTGCCCCACCTCGCGCACGGTGCACAGCACCAGCGGATACTCGGCGTCCGGCACTTCCGCAGGCTTGCGCCATTTAGCGGCAAACAGCTGGCCTTTGCCGCTCGGGGTGTCGAAGCGGTTGCCTTCGTACAGCCACGGCGTACCCGGATGATCCAGCGTCGGGCACGGCCACTGGACGTGGCCCATGTCGCCCATTTTTTCGTAGGTGACGCCGAAGAACAGCGGGCACAGTTCGCGCATTTCGTCCCAGATCTGCTGGTTGTCGCGATACTGCATCGGGTAGCCCATCGCGGTGGCAATCAGGCTAATGATCTCCCAGTCACGCTTGACGTTGCCCTTCGGCACAATAGCGGGTTCAAAGCGCTGGAAGCCGCGGTCGGCGCAGGTGAAGACCCCGCCGTGTTCGCCCCACGAGGTGGCAGGCAGCAGCACGTCCGCCGCTTCGGCGGTTTTGGTCATAAAGATGTCCTGCACCACCACGAAGTCGAGCGCCTCAAAGCCTTTACGCACCAGCCCGAGATCGGCTTCGGTCTGGAGCGGATCTTCGCCCATGATGTAATAGGCTTTGACCTTGCCCTCCAGCGCCAGGTGCGGCACTTCGGTGATGCGCACGCCGACCTGATCATCCATCAGGGCCGGATCGACGCCCCACGCGCGGGCGAATTTCTCACGCACCGCTGAGTCTTCCACATCCTGATAGCCCGGGAACTGGTTGGGGATTACCCCCATGTCGCACGCGCCCTGGACGTTGTTCTGCCCGCGCACCGGGCCGACGCCCACGTGCTCGCGACCGAGATTCCCGGTGAGTAACGCCAGCGTCGACAGGCCTTTCACCACGTCCACCGCCTGGCCGAACTGGGTGACGCCCATCCCCCACATCACGGTGGCAGACGGCGCGGCGGCGTAAATGCGCATCGCCTGGCGGATCTGCTGGGCAGTGACGCCGGTAATGCCTTCGACGTTTTCCGGCGCGTAGTCGCTGACCGTGTCGCGCAGCTGATCCAGCCCTTCGGTGTACTGCGCCACGTAGTCGCTGTTATAGAGGTTTTCTTCCAGCAGGGTGTAAATGAAGGCATTCACCAGCGCCATGTTGCAGCCGTTGTTGATCTGAAGATGGCGGTCGGCAATGCGCGCGGTCTCGATTTTGCGCGGATCGCAGACGATCACCCTTGCGCCGTTCTGTTTGGCCTTGATCACCCGGCGGGCGACGATCGGGTGCGAGTCGGCGCAGTTGTAGCCGAAGATCAGCAGGCATTTTGAGTTTTCGATATCGCTGATGGAGTTACTCATCGCCCCGTTGCCCAACGTTTGCTGGAGCCCGGCCACGCTCGGGCCGTGGCAGACGCGGGCGCAGCAGTCGACGTTGTTGGTGTTCAGCACCCCACGGGCAAACTTCTGCATCACGTAGTTGGTTTCGTTGCCGGTTCCGCGCGATGAGCCGGTGGTCATGATCGCCCGCGGGCCGTAGTTGGCCTTGATGTCGCTCAGCCGCTCGGCGGTGTAGCGAATCGCCTCGTCCCAGGTGACCGGCTCCAGCTTGCCGCCCTTCTGGTAGCGGATCATCGGCTGGGTCAGGCGCGGCGTCAGCAGACGGGTATCGTTGAGGAAATCCCAGCCGTAGTAGCCTTTCAGGCACAGCTGGTTCTGGTTGGTGACGCCTTCTGCCGCTTCGGCGCGGACGATTTTATTGTTTTCAACGACGAGTTTTAATTTGCAACCCGCACCACAGTACGGGCAAACGCTGGTGATTTTTTTCATCAGTAACAGACCTGCTAAAAGTGAAAAGAGAGGCTGAGGCTTACAGCATCAGCGAAGAGAGATCGTCCATCGCCGCCCGGCGGCGTTTGTCCCGGCTCAGCTGTTCAAGCTTTTTGCGATCGATACAGACGATGGCATTGGTCGGGCAGGCCTGAACGCAGGCCGGGCCGTCCGGCTGGTGATGGCAGAGGTCGCATTTGTTGGCTTCGGCTTTGTCTGTCATCACGTTCAGGCCGCTGCTGATATGGCGAACCACCGGGCGCAGCACCACTTCCATCGCCCCGTACGGGCAGGCGACGACGCAGGTTTTACACCCGATGCAGCGTTCCTGGTGAACATGGACGAAGTCGTTATCGCGGGTGATGGCCCCGTTCGGGCAGACGCTGGCGCAGGGGGCGTCTTCGCACTGGCGGCACATGGTGGCCGTAGAGACGTTGACGCCTTTGATCACGTGAATGCGCGGTAAGAAGTTGTGCGGCGTCAGCGACGCGCAGTCCTGGGTGTCGTGGTGCGACACCACGCAGGCCACTTCACAGGTTCGACAGCCAATGCATTTGCTGGCGTCGGCAATGATGAAACGATTCATCCTTAATCTCCGGGAATGAGTATTAGCCCGCAGAGGTATGCATAAATCGCGCCAGAATATAACTATATGAATTTAAATGTGTTTTGTTTGGCAGGATACTGTCATCGTCATAAATGACGATGACGAACTGCCGCCCGCGATGCAGGCGGCAGGGACAATCAGAACAAGACCGAGTAGTTCAGGCCGAAGGTACGACCGCGACCTTTATAGGTATACAGATTTTCAGACCCGTAGGTTGGGCTGTACAGACCCGGGGCGCGCTGTCCCCATGCGGTGGTGTAGTTTTCATCCAGCAGGTTTTCGACGCTAAAGCTCAGCTTGCCCACCGGCAGCAGGTAACTGCCAATGAAGTCCGCGGTGTTATAGCCATCAATCTTCTTACCGGCTTCATGCGACAAATCGAACGTCTGGGTGCTTTGCAGACGCAGCGTCCAGTCGCCCGGCGCCGCTGAGGGTGATGGCGGAGATGTCGTAGCTGGATTGCAGGAACGGCGCGAGGTTGGTGATGCTGTAGCCCGGATAGCGCCCGACGTTATACGCATCATCCAGCTTCATGCCGCCGCTGGCCGCCGCCGTGTTGAGATCGAAAAATTGCTGGTTAGCGTCGAAGGTTTCATGTTCGGCATCGATACCCCACGTCAGCGTCAGATCGTCCAGCGGTTTGTGTTGACGCATCCCTTCACGAACAGCAACGGTCATTCCATGAGTCACGGTAGATAATATTTCCATCCGTGTATTTCCAGGTGATCGCCTCATAACGTAACTCCAGCGTTTCAAGATGAGTGCTGCTCGTTCCATTAGGCGCCAGGTAAGGTGCAACAGTTGTTAATTTCACATTCTCCAGAAGAATATTGAAATACTCAGCCTCTATACCTGATTCAAGGATCCGATACATCTTAATTGTGGCTTTCTTCATCGTTCTTCCTTCACATACGGCACGATAAAGAAGAGGTGTGGTCTGGTCGAACTCTTTTACGATAGAGATAGGGCGATGGACACGTGTCCCAGTCAGCTTTCCCCATTTCGGATCTACCGGAATAGTGACACCATGAGAAAACGACTTAAGCTCAATTGAGCCTAACCGTAGCGGCATAATACAACCACCTATAATTGGAGAACCATTTTCATCTTCAAGCCATAAATGTGCGGGTGTAGACATATAACTTCCTTATTATTTCAAAAAAATTAAAGATCGGCACTACCACTTTATGAAAAACAAAACAACAAAAAGAAATACAGGGATAGGCCAAAAAGGACCGTTTGGAAAGAAATGTAAAAACACAAATGCGAATAATATTGTTAATATGCCCGGACCATAGTAGGAGAGCAAAGACCTGAATATCCGTCTTAACAGTCTGTATATAATATTACTCATGGTTATCTAATCATTTTAGTGATGATATCAGCGATGTCGCTATCTGATGTTGAATGAGAGAATGCTCCGGCTCGTTCAAATAATGGCTCTATTAGAAAATACATCATCTCAAGCTCCCGTGAGTACAACGCGGCGTAATAGGCTGGATAGACATATTTCAGACGTTGTGCACTGTCCGCTGCTTTCTGAACGATGCCATATATACCCGCAATGCCAACAATCCCTCCGGCCTTATCACCGACCAACGCACTCATTCTAAGACTTAAGTTCATACCAATAGCGACACAGTAAGCGACCGCTAGCGCGAATCCGGCGTTGGTGAGAGCACTTGCGCCAATATGAACGTTGACCGCCATTAACTTACGCTTGATATTCTCTAATTGCTCTGACGTTTTGTACTGAAATATCTGCTCGAAATAAATACGAAGCATTTCATAAGCAATGTTTATATTCTGAAAGACATGTATGACGCCATTTTTAAAACGGACATCTTCACTTATTTGATTTTTACACACATCCTGAAAATCATCTGTAAAACAGGAGGTGTAATAAAGCGCACGTTTAGCACCTGCACTGATAGTTTCAACTTGACTGGAAACCATTTCTCTGACGCCAGATAGTGCGTGGTCGAACTTTAACGCGAGAATATTGTTTGATTGTAAATAGCTAATCACTTGCTTGTTATAGTACATAGCCGCCCCTGGCAATTTAGCTTAAGTCACGGCCGGGATTATAAGAGGTAAGAATTGATGAGTAAATAAGCAAATGACATTATGCAATGTAATACACTTATACGAGAACATTTAAACTCTCTGCGTAATAGTTATACCATTTATAATATTCGATACATGTATTCAGGTGGTGTTGGAATTAGACGACAGGGGTATATTGTGCTCGCTTCTGGAATTCAACTTCGGTTTCCGGCTGGTCCTTTTTGGTGGCAATATTGATCAAGCGATGGGGTTTTGTGGGGTGGGTAGCTATGGGCGAGGAGCAGGCACAACCAATCAGCAAACTCCGCGCGGCGCTACGTTGCACTATGCGACAAATTGTCGCATAGTATTGTCTGTAGTGCGTCAAACACTGACGTATCGATTGAAACCACCCTAATACCTTACTGGCACGGGTGATTACATCATGAGGTTTTAAAATGGCAACAAGCATCCGCTTAGATGATGATTTTGTTGAAGAAGTGAAAATTCACGCAGAGGCGATGAGCCGTAGCGTGCCCAAACAGATTGAGCACTGGGCTAAGATTGGCCGCATTGCTGAGGAGAATCCCGATCTGTCGTTTTCCTTCATCAACGAAATCCTGCTGGCGAAAGCAGAAATGGACAACGGGAGAATGAAGAAATATGTGCGCAGAAAAGACCGGTCAGGGAATTGAGGTTTACCAGTCAAGCCGCTTTGAGAAAGCCTTCAACCGCCTGACCAAAAGCGATCAAGATAGTGTTGATGACGAAATTGATCGCATCATCGAAAACCCGGAGACAGGTGAGCGTAAGAAAGGCGATCTCAGCTATCTGCGGGTACATAAGTTCTACATGGGCAAGCAGCAGTACCTGCTCGGCTACACGTGGGTGGATCAAAGACTGGAGATCTATCTCCTGAGCATGGGAACGCACGAGAATTACTACGATGAGCAAAAGCGGCACCGTAAAGCCGACCTGAAACTGATCGGGTAACGTTGGGTAAGAATTTTTATCTCTTTAAAACAGCCTGATATTCCCATAGGTCGGGCATGTGAAGCGCCCCTGACATAGCCTTTCTGGAAGGCGCCTCGCAACCTCTAAATCAACGTTATGTAATTCAGGGTTAAGGCTTTTATTCCTCTAGCGAGGGTCGTAAAGTGACTGCGTTGCGGCACATCCGCAATCGGGCGTAGGAACCCGCATTCTACAGAGCAACTTTTTAATAGGATGCTCAATATGACTACTATCCAGACACTGACTTGCTGTCACTCTGACGAAATCGTTACTGACCACTTCACCACCCTGCCCCTTACTGCTGAATCTGATCTCTTCGAGGTCGCCGATCGCTGCGCCGCGCTGGTGAGCGTATTGATCGAAACTGACGACAGTGCATCCCGCACTGCGCTCTGCGAACGTCTGCTGCACGCGCTGCAAAAGCTGCGTGAACTTTGTGATGTCGAACTCCCGCCGCATCTTATCGCACAGCTGATTCAGGGGGAAAAACTCAACTCCTGTATGCCGGACTGCTGGCAGGAAACTGCGCCACAAGTGGATTACGCGCTGGCTTTGGTGCGGGCAATTTTGGGTGGAACACTGCCCGACAACGTCGAGAAACAACTGGCGGGGCTGCTGCACGATCTTGTCTGGCTGCTGAATGAATTTGTGAAGGAGCCTTATATCAGCGTGCACTGAGTGCGGGTGGAGTTCGGCGAACGCGTTTTGATTTCAGGTTGTGAAAAGGGGCTGTCGCAGGCCCCTTAATGCGTTGGAAGATGGGGTTGGTGTTTAGGGGGCGGGGATTCGAATTTTTGCACGTTGGCAATGTTGGTTGTTGTGTGTGAGAAACAATGAATGTCTCAGGGCGTGAAGCGGATATCAGCAATCTCCCTCACAACTAACGGAAGCCTTACTAACATCATTGTGCTAGGCGATAAGTGCTTCATTTACCCCGCCCAAACTGAATGGAATTGCATTTCTAAAGAACAGTATGGGTGGTCATAAAAAACCCAAGATCTGGTAACTACCTTCTCTAAATATGGTAAAATTACTGGATAAATGGACAGGATGGTATATCATTCAGTGAGTTTTGGTTTGATTTTGCTTTGGAGTGGTTTTTATGATTAACATCACTAAAGATCTATTTGTAGAAGTGATGAATGATGCATTACAGGGAAAGCGTGAAAATCTCGAAATGCGTTTACGCATCATTATAAAGAAACTGAAGAAAGACTCTCCGGAGCTGGCGTCTGAGCTTAGTGATGCACTTTTGAGAAATGCTGATTCTGTCAACATAATACGGGGAGCTACGGCAAACCGACAACCAGCGCCTGTTGATGCAGATACAAGGCAAAAATTATTGGTTGAGACTTACCCAGTCAAATTGACAGTTACTCCTCTTTGGCCTCAGCACATTTCTACCTCACTCAACCGTTTTGCGACCGAGTGGGATAAAAGGGATCAGCTTATTGAAAAAGGGTTGTTACCTTCTAAATCACTATTAATGGATGGTCCGCCCGGAGTAGGGAAAACGCTCGCTGCTAAATGGCTTGCAGAAAAAATGAATTTACCGCTTTTGACATTAGATCTTGCAAGTGTTATGAGCAGTTTCCTTGGAAAGACAGGGAGCAATATACGAGCGGTGTTAGATTATGCACGCGCTTTCCCGTGTGTTTTGTTATTGGATGAATTTGATTCAATCGCGAAAAAGAGAGATGATTCTTCCGATGTAGGGGAGTTAAAAAGATTAGTAACAGTATTGTTGCAAGCCATTGATGAATGGCCTGCGACTTCAATTTTAGTTGCAGCTACTAACCATGGAGAGTTGTTAGACCCTGCCGTGTGGAGACGTTTTGATCGAGTAATCAGTTTTGACTATCCATCACAAGATCTTATAAAAGAATTTTTGCTTAGAAAAGATTTACCGCCTGGGTTGGCAATGTACATTAGCGAAAATTTGGTTGGCAAGTCTTTTGCCGTTATTGAACGTTCAATTAATCAAGCAAAGCGCAACTCTGTTCTGGAGAACATACCCGTTAATAAAGCTGTCATGGAAGAAGTTTTTGAGGGTAAACCCATCGCGGATTTGATTAGGTCAATGAATGAAAAGGGGCTATCGCAGAGGCAAATATCCGCTGAGCTCGCAATCTCAAGACCGTTGATTAAAAAAATAATTGATGCAGAAGGATTGAGTGATGAATAATAAAAACATGTTATTAGGTTACGGCGAAACTTTAACTGGTGAAGTTAAAGTTAAAAAAGGTAATGGCCCTAAAAATAAGCCATATACATACGAAGAGAATGCCCCCGTAATCATGCGTGAGTTACAGGGCGTGTTAAAGAGTATGGATGCACTTCCTGATGCAGTTATGCCAAATGGGGAGGCTGTTGCGAAGATCACGCTGCATCCTGCATTTTTAGCAAAATCATATTTCCCGGTTTTACTTTTTAAAAAATTTGCCTTGCATAGCGTGGGTAGCAAATCAGTAAAAGTAAAACCGCGGAAAATAGTTGAAGGGCGAGGAAAATCTAAGGATGAATTTTCTAGCGCTTGTATTTATGTATCTGGGAAAGTTAAAGATTTTTTAGCTCTTTATAATGCCTTAAATAGTGATCGTTTGAACAAGGGCCAAAAGAAAGAAATCATAACTTTCGAAGCCATTTCATTTTTTGATTCGGATGATAAAATAAAAACTATTGAACCATCGCAGAAAACAAGAAAGCTTGAAGTTGCACTGCACACTCCAGAAAGTAATAAAGATGTTTTACGTAGCTTTATTAATTACGCATTATCATGCGGGGCAACCATTAATGAAAATAAAATTATAAATATGAATGGGTTGACGTTCATGCCGATTATTGCCAATGCTCATGAAGCTGCAATGGTCGCTGAATTCTCATTTTTAAGGGCTATTCGTGACTTACCTAGCCTAAGGATCAATAACCCAGTTTTTACACGCACACTAATTGAAAACAATGACTTAAAATTACCTACGGAGAAAGCGATTAATGATAATATTAAAGTCGCTATATTTGATGGAGGTATAGGTAACACTGACTTTGAACGATGGGTTGAAGAATACGCATTTAGTCAAAATTCAAAGACAAGTGGTCAACTACTTTCACATGGACAAGATGTTACCTCTACAGTATTGTTTGGTACAATTATTGAAGGGCAGAAAGAACTTCCCATTCCTTATACAAAAATAGATCATTATCGTGTTCTAGACAATTCTATTGATGGACAAGACGAAGATTTATTTGATGTGTTGTTAAGAATTAAATCTGTTCTAGATGACGAGGACTATGATTATATCAATCTGAGTCTGGGACCTAGATTCCCTGTTGATGACGATGATGTACATGTGTGGACATCAACATTAGAACAATATCTCTCATCCGGTAAAACATTATGTACTGTAGCTGTTGGTAACGATGGTTGCTTAGGTGATGGATTAAATCGTATTCAACCACCTTCTGACTTAGTAAACGCTCTGGCTGTTGGGGCGGCTAACTCTCTGTCTGATAAGTGGATAAAAAGTGATTATAGTTGTATTGGCCCAGGACGAAGCCCTGGATTTGTTAAACCTGACGGTATAGCATTTGGAGGGTCAAAAGAAGAACCATTCAAGCTGTATAGTCCATTTTTAGGGGGGATTGTACAAACTGCGGGGACAAGTTTCTCTTCACCATTAGTTTTACGTCAAGCTATTGGCTTGACCGCAAGTCTGCAATATGACATCACGCCACTTACAGCTAAAGCGCTGTTAATTCATCATGCAGAAAATAACGGATCAGAACGTAGCCATGTTGGCTGGGGGCGATTCCCTCATAATTTAGCTGATGTTATTTACTGTGATGACAATGAAGTGAAGGTTATTTATCAAGGTAAATTAAAACCATCTCAGCATCTGCGGGCATCCATTCCATTTCCTGACATTCCCGTTAATGGGGTATCGATTTAAAAGCTACCTTCTGCTTTACTACTCCGGTTGATGTCGAGCATCCTGTTAATTACACCAAAAGCGGATTAGTTGTTACAATGAGGAAAACCCCAAATGACAAAATTGGCGCAACCTTCCCTCTATTTAACAGTAAAAGTATTTATGCAACAGAAGAAGAACTTCGTGAAGACTCCCATCGGTGGGAGACCACGTTAAGAAGTGAACATACATTCAACAAAGACACTCTTAAAGACCCTTGTTTTGATGTAATCTATTATGGTCGTGATTGCGGTATGCCTGTTGAAGTTGAGGATTTACCAGAACTAGCTTATGTTCTAATCGTTTCACTTAAAGCGAAAGATACTCCTGAGTTATATAATAATATTCGTCAACGTTATCAAACTTTACAACCAATTAAAATCAAACAACAAATTAGAATCCAATCTTAATTTATTCGTAAAAATAATGCCTTTTCGTGCATGACAATTAAATTAGTGTTTTTTCAAAGCCGCGCCAGTTCTGGCGCGGCTTTGATGCACTTGTATAAAAACGTTTCTATATCAATCCCGGGTTATGATGCCGGTTAAACAGGTAGGCTTGTAGTTGAATGAGTGTTTACAGCTTGCTTTCGAGTTTGAGTTTGAGTTTGAGTTTGAGTTTGAGTTTGAGTTTGAGTTTGAGTTTGAGTTTGAGTTTGAGTTTGAGTTTAAACGATAGATGAAACACACTGTGAATCGCCACGACTTAGGCAAGCATAAACATCTTCTCTACCCTTTCACGCGATCTCACACCTTAAACTCCTGCTATCGTTTACCCGTCAAAATTAAAGCTCGGCTTTACCACTTCACGAAAATAAGAACCAATATAAAAAACACAGGTACAAGCCATAAGGGACCGTTTGGGAAAAAATAAAACAGTACGAATGCGAATAATATTGTCAATATGGCTGGGCCATAGTCGGAGAGCAAAGACCTAAACATCCGTTTTAACACTCTGCACATAATATTAACCATGATTATAATACCTCGCCGCCCTGGCGATTTAACTTAAATAAACCGGGCGATTATAAGAGGCAAAAACTAATCGGTAAATAAGCACATTACATTTTGCAAGCAATACTCTTATAAGAGAACGTTTAAACGTTCTGCGTAATAGCCAGAGCTTTTTAAATTTCAAACTCGCTGGAATTAGACGACAGGCGTATATTGTGCTCGCTTCTGCCGAGCGGCGGCTGACGCCTTGCACGGCCTACAAAACCCACGATATAAACAAATGCCGCATATTTCGTAGGCCTGGTAAGGCGCTAGCCGCCACCGGGCAATTTCAGAGAGGTTAACGTTGTCAGCAAGATTGTGCCCGGGTTTCTGCCGGGCGGCGGCTGACGCCTTGCACGGCCTACGAAACTAAACCCTTACAACTCGCCAAACCCCAGCACCCCATGCCTTTCGGCCAGGCTTTGATAAACCCTCTCAACCGCCGTTTTCACCTTCTCCGTCATCGGATAATAAAACCCAACAATATCCGGCTGGATGCCAAGGAAGATCACCTCCCCCACATCCCCGCGCAGCTGATCCACCAGGTAGTTCAGCGGCATATTGTGGGTGGTCATCATAAACATCTCGGCGATGTCGTCCGGGTCGATGCGGCGGATCTCGCCGGGGTTGAGCCCCATATCGGTGGCATCGACAATCAGCAGCCGCGCCGGACGCAGCTCGCGGATGGCGACCACGTCGTTTTCCGGCGCACTACCGCCGTCAAACACCACCCACTCGCCGCGCGGGGTTGTGCGGCACATCTCGGCCAGCAGCGGACCGGCACCGTCGTCGCCCATCATGCTGTTGCCGACGCAGAGTAATACATCAGTCACGTTGCCTCCGAACCATCAGATAGATGGCGTTTTCCTGGTGAATGGCGTGCAGCATGTTAAGCATGCTGTTGCTCCACGCCTGCTGCTGCGCCGTTTGCCCTGCCCTTGCGGCGTCGAAGGCATTAGCGAGCATCACGATATGGTTGGCGTCGATGACGATCTCGCCGTAGCGCGGCACGCCTTCCATTTTGCGCCGCGCCTCGCTACCCGCGTCGAGGGTGGCGATCCACGCCAGATAGTCGTCCCACGGGCAGGTCATCGCCGCCTCCAGGCAGTCGATGACCCCCAGATGGTGGCCGATGGCCAGCCCGTAGTAGATCACCTGCTGGGCGTCGTCGGGGGTGTTGTCGTTCTCGTCAATAAACTTGCGGCTAAGCTGGCTGAATACCACTGTTTCGCTCATCAGACACGCTCCTGCCCGACCACCTCAAGGAGGTTGCCGACAATCTCATTCAGGCGCGGATCGTTCTCGCGCGCCAGCCAGGCCGCCACGCTTTTGTCGCCTTCCAGCAGATGACGCATAAAGTCGTCGGCAATCTGGCGACCGTAGCGGTAGCCCGCCAGACGGCGCGCGGCGCGATCGATACGCACCCGCAGGGGCTGCACCATCTCCGGGTGCAAAATGTCGGCAGGCTGGTTATCCAGCGCCCCCGGCTCGCGGGCGTGGATTTTTTGCTCCAGCAGCCCCAGCGCCATTGCAAAGCCATACAGGGTGGCGGCAGGCGACGGCGGGCAGCCGGGAATGTACACGTCCACCGGCACGATTTTGTCGGTGCCGCCCCAGACGCAGTACAGGTCGTGGAAGATGCCGCCGGAGTTGCCGCAGGCCCCGTAGGAGATACAAATTTTTGGATCCGGGGCCGATTCCCACGCGCGCAGCGCCGGGGAGCGCATCGCGCGGGTGACCGCGCCGGTAAACAGCAGAATATCGGCGTGGCGCGGGGATGGCACCACTTTGATGCCGAAGCGTTCGGTGTCGAAAATCGGCGACAGGGTGGCGAAGATCTCGATTTCGCAGCCGTTGCAGCCGCCGCAGTCGACGCGGTAGACGTAGGCGGAACGCTTAATTTTTTTCAGCAGCGAGGCCTTCATGCTGGCGATGGAGTCGTCTACCGTCACCGGCACCGGGATCCCCTGTTCGTTACGCGGGCCTAACAGTTCGCTCATCGTGTCGCTTCCTTCATTTCGCGGGTCAGATGGATTTTGTCCGACGGGGTCAGCCCCTGCAGGCGCTTGCAGTCCGGGCAGGTTTCAAAACTCTCCCGGTGCGATTCGGCGCGTTGATCGCCGTTGTGGCGCAGCAGGGCAATCACGTAGTCGATCTCTTTTTGCACCGCATACGGACGCTCGCACACCCGGCAGTGGCAGATATCAAAGCGCGACTGCTGCAGGAAATCGGCCTTGTTCCACACCGCCAGCTCGTACGCCTGCGACAGCGTAATCGCCGTGGTCGGGCAGACCTCTTCGCAGCGTCCGCAAAAGATGCAGCGCCCGAGGTTGAACTGCCAGGTCAGCTGGCCGAACTGCAGATCGGTCTCTACCGTCAGGGCGTTCGACGGGCAGGCGTTCACGCAGGCCGCGCAGCCGATGCACTGCTGCGGGTTGTGCTCCGGCTTGCCGCGCATATTTTTGTCGACCGCAATCGGCTGCAGCGGATAGGACTCCGTGACCACGCCGGTTTTGATGACTTTTTTGATAAACGTAAACATGGGGGCTCCGGGTTATTTCAGCGGCGAGTTTTTGCGTTCGATGCTGTAGCGTTCCAGTTCTTTATACGGAACCACCTTGCTTTTCTTCTTACGCACGTCCACCACCGTCATGCGGTCGGTGCAGGAGTAGCACGGGTCGAGGCTGCCGATAATCAGCGGCGCATCAGAAACCGTGTTGCCACGCAGCATATAGCGCAGGGTTGGCCAGTTGGCGTAGGTGGCCGCCCGGCAGCGCCAGCGCCACAGCTTCTGGTTGTCGCCGGTCATGCTCCAGTGGATATCATCCCCGCGCGGCGCTTCGCTAAAGCCCAGCGCAAAGCGGTTCGGGATGTAGGTAAAGCCTTCCACCATCAGCTCGCCGCCCGGCAGGTTGTCGAGGCCGTAATCGATCATGTTGAGGGCGGTGTAGACTTCGTTGATGCGCACTTTCAGGCGTGAAATCACGTCGCAGCCCTGCTCCACGTGGACTTCCATCGGCAGCAGGCCGTAGCCAACAAACGGGTGATCGGCGCGGGTGTCGCGGGCGTGGCCGCTGGCGCGCACCATCGGGCCGACGTTGCTGAAATCGCGGGCGATCTGCGGGTCGAGGCGGCCCACGCCCACGGTGCGCTGGTCGATGTTCGGGGTGCTCAGCAGAATATCCACCAGGTCCTGCACTTCGCGGCGCATCTGCTGGGCCAGCAGGCGGGTCTGGATCATGTCGTCTTTCAGCAGATCGCGACGGATGCCGCCGATCAGGTTCAGGCCGTAGGTTTTACGCGCCCCGGTGAGGATCTCCGCCATCTTCATCGAGGTTTCACGCACGCGGAAGAACTGCATAAAGCCAGAGTCAAAGCCGACAAAGTGGCAGGCCAGGCCGAGGTTCAGCAGGTGCGAGTGCAGACGCTCGACCTCCAGCAGGATCGCGCGGATCATCTGGGCGCGTTCCGGCACCACGATCCCCATCGCGTTCTCTACCGAGGTGGTGTACGCGGTGCTGTGGGCAAAGCCGCAGATGCCGCACACGCGGTCGGACAGGAAGGTGACTTCGTTGTAGCCCATCCGCGTTTCGGCCAGCTTTTCCATTCCGCGATGGACGTAGAACAGGCGGTAGTCGGCGTCGATAATGTTCTCGCCGTCGACGAACAGGCGGAAGTGGCCCGGTTCGTCAGAGGTGACGTGCAGCGGGCCAATCGGCACCACGTTGTTTTTCTTATCGCCGAGTTCGTTGATAAATTCGTAGGTCTCTTTATCGGTGGTCGGCGCGGGGCGCTGGCGGTAGTCCATGCTGTCTTTGCGCAGCGGGTAGAGTTCGTCCGGCCAGTCGTCCGGCAGCACCAGCCGGCGTTCGTCCGGCAGGCCGACCGGGATCAGGCCGTACATGTCGCGCACTTCGCGCTCGCCCCAGACGGCAGCCGGCACGCGCGGAGTGACGGACGGGAACTCCGGTTTGTCGGCGTCCACTTCTACGCGCACGGTGAGCCAGCAGCGGGTGCCCTGCTCCATCGACAGTACGTAATAGACCGCGTAGCTGCCGCAGAGCTGGCGTTCGTCATTGCCAAACAGCACCGACAGCCAGCCGCCCTGCTTGTAGTACAGGAACTCGACCACTTCCGGCAGATAGTTGATTTTCACCGTCACGGTGATTTGATCTTTGGTCTGCCAGGCTTCATCCAGCACTACGCCAGGGAAGGCCTGATGCAGCGCGGCGAGATAGTGTTGACCTACTTTTTCTTCAGACATATTCAGTTCTCTACAATCACGCCGCCAGCAAGGAGACGAAAGCTAAAAAGGCCAGACCAAAACCGGCCCAGGTAATGCGTGAGGTGGCGTTAAAGCGCAGGCGCGCCATGCTGTTCTCGAACAGCGCAATCACCAGTACGCCCGCCACCAACTTGACCACCGCGATTACGATAGCCAGCAGCAGGCCGCCGACGGAGAAGTGCGTCATCTGCCCCCAGGGAATGAACACCCCGACGAACATCTGCAGCACCACCAGCTGTTTCAGGCTGATGCCCCACTTGAGCACCGCAAAGCCCGCGCCGCTGTACTCCGACAGCGGGCCTTCCTGCAGCTCCTGCTCGGCTTCCGCAAGGTCAAACGGCAGTTTGCCCATCTCAATAAAGGTGGCGAACGCGCAGGCGCACATCGCCAGAACGAGGGTCACGGAGTGCGCCACCGGCCAGTGATAAACGGTCGCGGTAATCGCGCTGATGTGGGTGGTGCACGCCACCTGCGCGGCGACCCACAGGCCCAGCAGCAGGATCGGCTCCACCAGTACGCCGAGCATTGCTTCACGACTGGCCCCAATCCCGGTGAACGGGCTGCCGGTATCCAGCCCGGCGATGGCGAAGAAGAAGCGCGCGATGGCGAAGAGGTAAATCAAGGTGATCAGGTCGCCGAGCACCGGCATTGGTGAGCCCAGGGTCACCACCGGCAGCGCGGTGGCAATGGCGAACATCACCGCCACCATCACCAACGGCATCAGGCGGAACACCCAGCCGGAGGCCGCCGGGCCTACGCTCTGGCGGCCCAGCAGTTTGATCAGATCCCGGTACTCCTGGAAGATATCCGGCCCGCGACGGGTATGCAGACGCGCACGCGCCACGCGGGTAATACCGGCCAGCAGCGGCGCGAGGGCAAACAGCACCAGCGCCTGAATCAGTGCAAAAATAAAGGTCATGTTCAGGCTCCTCGGGACACAACAACGACCAGCAGCACCGCCAGCTCAATCACGGCGATACGGCGGAACAGCACGGCGGTGCAGTCGCACTGCCAGCCGGGGATAAAGCGGACCGGGTTGAGCCATTTGCGCAGTTTCAGCACCGGGGCGAAGGACTCTTTAACCGGCATCGCAAAACCGTGGGCGGTGATCACCATCGCTTGTTCGTGATCGTAGCCGCACACCCAGGCAGAGCCGCGGGAGCGATTCGGCAGGCGATTGCCCTTGAAGATAACCATCACGATAAACGGCAGCAGCAGGCCCGCCAGCAGCAGCAGGACGATCATCGGCTGCGAGACCACAGACACCTCACCGCCGCTCGCCGGGAACAGGCCACTAATCAGCGGCAGGAACCACGGCGCGGCCACGCCACCCGCCACGCAGCACAGCGCGGCCAGCACGGTACTCGCCGTCATCAGCCACGGCGCGCAGCAGGCGTTTTCGGCCTCTGCAGTGCGCGGTGCGCCAAGGAAGGTGACGCCATAGACTTTCGCCATGCACATCACCGCCAGCGCGCCGGTAATGGCCAGGCCGGTTGCCAGCAGCGGCCCGAGCAGGCGGGCAACAAACACATCGTGGGTGCCGAGGTTAAAGAAGGATTGATAGATCACCCACTCCCCGGCAAAGCCGTTCAGCGGCGGCAGCGCGGCCATCGCCATCAGCCCCACCAGCATCGCCAGCGAGATCAGCGGCATTTTTTTGCCGATGCCGCCCAGCTTCTCGATGTCGCGATGGCCGGTGCGATACCACACCGCGCCCGCGCCGAGGAACAGCGTGGTTTTAAACAGGCCGTGGCTGACCAGGTGATAGAGACCCCCGGTGAAGCCCAGCGCGATCAGCAGGCTGCTGTGCAGGGCAATCCCGGTAACGCCCGCGCCCAGACCGAGCAGGATAATGCCGATGTTTTCCAGGGTGTGGTATGCCAGAAGGCGCTGGATGTTGTGCTCCATCAGCGCATACAGCCCGCCGACAAACGCGGTGATCATCCCCATCATCAGCAGCAGTACGCCGAGCCACAGCGGCGGTAATGCGCCACTGAGTGAAACGGTGAGCATGCCGTACAGACCGACCTTCATCACCACCGTGGAGAACAGCGCAGCAGCCGGGGCGCTGGCGTTGGCATGCGCCTGCGGCGCCCAGCCGTGCAGCGGGATAACCCCCGCCAGCAGGCCAAAGCCCGCCAGCCCTGGCAGCCAGACGCTGGCACCCGGTGCCTGCCCGGAGGCCAGCGCGTTCATCGCCGCAAAGTCCAGCGTGCCGTAGTACGCCCACGCCTGCCAGCAGGCGATCGCCAGCAGCAGGGTGCCCAGACGCCCGAGCACAAACCACAGCTTGCCGGACTGCGCGCAGCCGGTAAGAAACGCGGCGCACAGGGCCATGATTTCGGCCATCACCACCAGCCAGCCGAGGTTATCGACCACAATGGCGGCCACGGCGGCGGCCAGCAGCAGGTTCGCCAGCACGCCGGTGTTTTTCACCTGCGGGTGACGCTGCCAGGCAATGGTAAACAGGCAGATTAAGCAGGCGGGCAGGCCAATGGCGATAAGCCAGATTGCCCGCAGCCCCGTCAGCTGAATGCCCACCTGCAGCCAGGCGATCTGCGCGTGCAGCGCGCCATACTGCGGCGCGGCCAGCAGCGCAATCGCCCCTGCCGTGACCGCCATCGCGCTGGCCAGAGTGCCGCCGATCCCGGCAATCACGCCGCTTATCGCGCGGTTAGCGGCAAAAACCAGCCCCAGCACGGCGCTGATGACGTAACAGCCCAGCGCCAGGTTGATTAACGAAAAGGCGTTCATCACAGCTCTCCTTGTTGCGACTGGAACAGCGACAGATCGCCCAGATCCGTGTTCAGGGTGAGTTCGCGCTTGCGCTTGCTGGCGCGGGCGATGTCTTCGTTGTTGACCAGCCGCAGGGATTGGGTCGGACAGGTGCGCACGCACGCCGGGCCGTCGGGGTCGAAGTAGCACAGGTCACACTTCACCGCGATGGCGCGCACGCCCGGCACCCAGTCAAGGAACGGGCTGACGCGGGCAGGCGCTGGCGGGGCCATCGGTGCCTTACTGGTGTTGCTGTTCGCGGGGATCGCCCGCGGACGGCTACCGGAAAACTCCACCGCGCCAAACGGACAGGCAATGCCGCACAACTTGCAGCTGACGCACAGGCTTTCGTTCAGCTGGATGGCACCGTCAATGCGGGTGATGGCATTAACCGGGCACACCTGAGCGCAGGGGGCGTCTTCGCACTGGTGGCAAAGCTGCGGCGCGGAGTCATTGCGGTTGCGCATCACTTTCAGTCGCGGCTGGCTTTGCAGGCCATGCAGGCGATGGTTTTCTGAGCAGGCCGCCTCACAGGTGTGGCAGCCGATACACAGCGTAGGATCAGCAATTACAAAACGATTCACCTGGTGTCCTCTGGTGAGTGTCATTTTTGACGATAAGTGTCGAAAGTGTCATTTCGACACCTGTCGACAGCGTATTCAGGCCGTAGCGTGATGTTTTGCGAGGGTCTCGAGCGTCAGCGATTCGCCGCGTTCGGTGGCCTGATACAGCGCGGCATAGATCCCGCTGATGGTATCGAGGAAATGGGACAGCACCGCCTCACGCTCATTCACGCTGATGCTGCCGTCGAGCAGGCCATCGTCGCCCAGCCGGGCGCAGCCGATCAGCACGCTGGCAGGTTCATCGCGCGCTTCGACGGTGTAGTTAAAGACGTGGCCGTTGAACGCCCGTTCAGGGGTGACGCGGATCAGGAAGTGGTCGAACAGCCAGAAGCCCAGCCCGCTCTCCGTATTGTTGGCCACGCTCAGGTGCAGGCTGGCTTTCGACAGCGTAATGCCCTGAATCAATGAGTTGCCGTAGTGATTCCAGTGGGTACGCAGGACGCGCTGTTGTCCGGCGATAAAATTGGCTTTCTCGCTCAGTTCGGAAAGTTTCATGGTGAAATACCTAATGCTCTTAAATGAAGTTGACTGCATTAAGCACGTTCCATGCCAGTTTTTAACTGATTGATTTTTAATGTCAATCGTCTTTAAGTTGTGAGTGGCAGCACAAAATGACATGTCATTTCGTCATCTTTGCCTGCCCGTAGACATCCCCCTCCCCACCCTTTATTAAAACCTGGCATCAATATTGCTATTACCCGGTGAGACGTCACCAGGAAACGCACTATGCACGAGATCACCCTCTGCCAGCAGGCGCTGGAATTGATTCAACACCAGGCTCAGGAACATCACGCCAGCCGCGTGACCGGCGTGTGGCTGCGCGTGGGCGCGTTTTCCTGCGTGGAAAGCAGCGCCCTGCAGTTTTGCTTTGAGCTGGTATGCCGGGAAACGGTCGCCGAAGGTTGCGACCTGCATCTGGAGGAGCAGCAGGCGGAATGCTGGTGTCGGGACTGCGAGCAGTATGTCCAGCTATTAACCCACCGCGTGCGCCGCTGCCCGGACTGCGGCGGCAGCGATTTGAATATCGTTGCCGACGACGGGCTGCATATCACCCGTCTGGAAATTGAACAGGAGTAAACCATGTGTACCACCTGCGGTTGCGACCAGGGCAACTTATATATAGAAGGCGATGAGCATAATCCTCACTCTGCTTTTCGCAGCGCCCCGTTCTCCCCTGCCCCACGCCCGGCGCTGCGCGTCACGCGCATTGACGCCACGCCGTTTGCCCCTGTCGAGGCGAGCGCAGGCCAGCTGGATTATGGCCACGGCGAAGCGGGCACCCACGCGCCGGGCCTGACCCAGCGCAAAATGGTCGAAATAGAGATGGACGTGCTGGGCAAGAACAATCAGCTGGCCCGGCGCAACCGCGAGCTGTTCAGCGGTAAAAAACAGCTGGCGCTGAATCTGGTCTCCAGCCCTGGCTCCGGTAAAACCACCCTGCTGACGGAAACCTTAAAACGCCTGCAGCAGCGGGTTCCCTGCGCGGTGATCGAAGGCGATCAGCAGACGGTGAACGACGCGGAACGTATTCGCGCCACTGGCACCCCGGCGATTCAGGTCAATACCGGCAAAGGCTGCCACCTTGACGCGCAGATGATCCACGCCGCAATGCAGCGCCTGCCGCTGGACGACGGCGGGATTATGTTTATCGAAAACGTCGGTAACCTGGTCTGCCCGGCCAGCTTTGACCTGGGCGAGCGTCATAAGGTGGCGGTGCTGTCGGTCACCGAAGGCGAGGATAAACCGCTGAAATATCCACATATGTTCGCCGCTGCCTCGATCATGCTGCTGAACAAGGTCGATCTGCTGCCGTACCTGACCTTTGACGTCGAGAAATGCCTCGCCGCCGCCCGGGAGGTGAACCCGGACATCACCATCCTGCTGGTCTCCGCCACCCGCGGCGACGGCATGGACGCCTGGCTTGACTGGCTGGAGACGCAGCGATGTGCATAGGCGTTCCCGGTAAAATTAGTGCCATCCACGACGGCATGCAGGCGCAGGTGGATGTCTGCGGCATCCTGCGCGATGTCGATTTGACCCTGGTTGGCATCAACGACGAGGCGGGCAACAGCCGCCTCGGCCAATGGGTGCTGGTCCACGTGGGCTTTGCGATGAGCGTCATCGATGAAGAAGAGGCGCTGGACACCCTGGCCGCCCTGCAGAACATGTTCGACGTCGAGCCCGACGTGGGTTCGCTGCTGTTTGGCGAGGAGCATCGCTAATGCGCTTTGTTGATGAGTACCGCGATCCGCAGAAGGTGATGCAGCTGATTGAGAGGCTGAAAGCGCGCGCCGGGCTGTTAGCCTGGACCGCTGCGCGCCCGCTGCGGATCATGGAGGTGTGCGGCGGCCACACCCACGCCATTTTTAAGTTCGGCCTCGATCAGCTCCTGCCCGACAACATCGAGTTTATTCACGGCCCCGGCTGTCCGGTGTGCGTCCTGCCGATGGGGCGGATCGATACCTGCATCGAGATCGCCCGCCACCCGGAGGTGATCTTCTGTACCTTTGGCGACGCGATGCGCGTGCCGGGTAAAAACGGCTCGCTGCTGGATGCCCGGATGCGCGGCGCGGACGTGCGGGTGATTTACTCCCCCGCCGATGCGCTGAAGCTGGCTCAGCAGAACCCGGATCGTAAGGTGGTGTTCTTCGGGCTGGGGTTTGAGACCACCATGCCCGCCACCGCCCTGACCCTGCGCCAGGCGAAAGCCGCTGCGGTGCCCAATTTCTTCTTTTTTTGTCAGCACATTACGCTGATCCCGGTGCTGAAAAGCCTGCTCGAACAGCCGGAAAACGGCATCGACGCGTTTCTGGCACCGGGGCACGTCAGCATGGTGATTGGCACCCACGCCTACGATTTTATCGCCGCCGATCACCAGCGTCCGCTGGCGGTGGCCGGGTTTGAACCGGTGGATCTGCTGCAGGGAGTGTTGATGCTGGTGGAGCAGAAGATCGACGGCGTCAGTCGGGTTGAAAATCAGTATCGCCGCATCGTGCCGGAAGCGGGCAACGCCGTGGCGCAGGCGGCGATGGCAGAGGTGTTTGGCATTGAAGGCGACAGCGAATGGCGCGGGCTGGGGGTGATTGCGCACTCCGGCGTGCATCTGACCGACGCTTACCGCCAGTTTGACGCCGAGCGTCACTTTAAGCCGCAGGCGCAGGATATTTGCGATGACCCCGAGGCGCGCTGTGGATCGGTGCTGACCGGGCGCTGCAAACCGGCCCAGTGTCCGCTGTTTGGCAATAAATGCACCCCGCAAAGCGCCTTTGGCGCGCTGATGGTGTCATCGGAAGGGGCGTGTAGCGCCTGGTATCAGTACCGTTCTCAGGAGTGTGAAAGTTGAAACAGATAACCCTCGCCCACGGCAGTGGCGGCCAGGCGATGCAGCAGCTGATCGGCGAGCTTTTTATGCGCGCGTTTGCCAACCCGCTGCTGAACGAGCAGGAAGACCAGGCCCGTATTCCGCTGCATGAACTCACCGCCCACGGCGACCGGCTGGCCTTTTCCACCGACAGCTACGTGATTGATCCGATTTTCTTCCCCGGCGGCGACATCGGCAAGCTGGCAGTATGCGGCACCGCCAACGACGTGGCGGTCAGCGGGGCGATCCCGCGCTGGCTCTCCTGCGGCTTTATTCTGGAAGAGGGGCTGGAGATGGCGACGCTGGAGCGGATCATCACCAGTATGGCCGCCACGGCGACGGCCGCAGGCATCACCATTGTCACCGGTGATACCAAAGTGGTACCGCGCGGTGCGGCGGACAAAGTGTTTATTAATACCGCCGGTATCGGTTCTATTCCCGGCGGAGTAAACTGGGGAATGCGCCAGATTGCAGTCGGCGATGTGCTGCTGGTCAGCGGCACCCTGGGCGATCACGGCGCGACGATCCTCAACCTGCGCGAAGGCTTAGGGCTTGAAGGCGATCTGCAAAGCGACTGCGCGGTGCTGACCCCGCTGATTCAGGCCCTGCGCGACGTGCCCGGCGTAAAAGCCCTGCGCGACGCTACGCGCGGCGGCGTGAATGCCGTGGCCCACGAATTTGCCGCCAGCAGCGGCTGCGGCATTGAGCTGCAGGAAGGCGCGCTGCCGGTGAAACCCGCGGTGCGCGGTGCCTGTGAACTGCTGGGGCTGGATCCGCTCAACTTCGCTAACGAAGGTAAGCTGGCGATCGTTGTCGAGCGCAACGCGGCGCAACAGGTGCTAGCCTTATTACACCAGCAGCCGTTAGGCCAGCATGCGGCGATTATCGGCGAGGTGGTTGAGCGCAAAGGGGTGCGCCTCACCGGACTGTACGGCGTGAAGCGCACGCTGAATTTGCCCCATGCCGAACCGCTGCCGCGTATTTGCTGACCGTCGACTCTCATATTCTGGATATCACGCATGTCGTATACACCGACGAACGATCCCATTGATCAAGGCTTGTTCGATATAACCCGTACTCTGCTGCAACAGTCCGATCTCTGCGCGCTGGCGCAGGTGCTGACCCAGCATGTGCGGCAGATAAATCTTGCCGAGCGCGTCAATATTTTGCTCTGGCAGCCCGAACCGCGCCGCGTGTATCTGTACGGCAGCGACGATCAGCAACGGGATATCCGCTGTGAAGATGAGCCCCTGCTGGCCAACGGCCCCTTTCGCCGGATGTTGTCGCGCCCGGACGTACTGCACTGCAAGGCCGATACCTTCCGCGAGACCTGGCCCGCGCTGGCCGGGCTGGCGTGCTATCCGCCGTTTGCCCACTACTGCCTGACGCCGCTGGCCGCCGACGGGCGGATCTTCGGCGGCTGCGAGTTCCTGCGCAGCCAGGATACGCCATGGAGCGATAACGACTTTTCGCGCCTGCAGACGCTGACTCAGGCGGTCGGCCTCGCCGTCGAGCAGATTCAGGCCCGGCAGAACAACAGCGACAGCTACGATTTACTGTGCCGCGAGCGCAACGATTTTCGCCTGCTGGTCGCCATCACCAACGCCGTGCTGTCTAAGCTCGATCTGGATGAGCTGGTAACGGAAGTCTCGCGGGAAATTCAGCACAACTTCGGCATTGATTCCATCAGCATGGTGCTGCGCAGCGACCGCAAAGGGAAGTTGATCGTCTATTCCACCCACTATCTGGATGAAAACGCCCCGCTGCACGATCAGAGCGAAGTGGACGAAAAAGGCACCCTCTCCGAAAAAGTCATGCGCGACCAGAAGATGCTGATGCTGAACCTGCATCACCGGGATCAGCACGCCCCGTACGAGAGAATGCTGTTTGATATGTGGGGCGAGCAGGATCAGACCCTGTGCCTGTTCCCGCTGATCTACCGCAACCGGGTGCTCGGCACCCTGAAGCTGGCCCAGTGCAAGGCCCAGGTATTTACCGCCGCCAACGTCAAACTGCTGAACCAGATTGCCGAACGCATCGCCATTGCGGTGGATAACGCCCTCACCTACCGCGAGATCAGCCACCTCAAGGAGCGGCTGATTGACGAAAACCTCGCCCTCACCGAGCAGATCAACAACGTGGCCACCGATTTTGGCGAAATTATTGGCCGCAGTTCGCCGATGATGACGGTGATGAAGCAGGTGGAGATGGTCGCCCAGAGCAACAGCACGGTGCTGATCCTGGGTGAGACCGGCACCGGGAAGGAGCTGATTGCCCGCGCCATTCATAACCTGAGCGGACGCCGCGACCGGCGGATGGTGAAGATGAACTGCGCGGCAATGCCTGCCGGTCTGCTGGAAAGCGACCTGTTCGGCCACGAGCGCGGGGCCTTTACCGGGGCCAGCGCCCAGCGCATTGGCCGCTTTGAGCTGGCGGATAAAAGCACGCTGTTCCTCGATGAAGTGGGCGATATGCCGGTTGAACTGCAGCCAAAGCTGCTGCGCGTGTTGCAGGAGCAGGAGTTTGAGCGGCTTGGCAGCAATCGCATTATTCACACCGACGTGCGCCTGATTGCCGCGACTAACCGCGACTTAACGCAAATGGTCGCCGATCGTGAATTCCGCAGCGATCTATATTATCGCCTCAACGTGTTCCCGATATTCCTGCCGCCGCTGCGCGAACGCCCGGAAGATATTCCCCTGCTGGTGAAGTCGTTCACCTTTAAAATCGCCCACCGGCTGGGACGCCAGATCGACAGTATTCCGGCGGAGACCCTGCGCCAGCTCAGTAAAATGGAGTGGCCAGGCAACGTGCGCGAGCTGGAAAATGTGATTGAGCGCGCGGTGCTGTTAACCCGCGGCAATGTGCTCCAGCTGTCACTGCCGGATATTGATTTCCCGCGCTATGCGAGCGCGTCTGCAGCGGAAACCGCCGTCAGCGAGATCCGCGAAGGCGAGGAGGAATATCAACACATTATGCGGGTCCTGAAAGAGACCAACGGGGTGATTGCCGGGCCAAAAGGCGCGGCCAATCGGCTGGGCCTGAAGCGCACCACGCTGCTGTCGCGCATGAAACGCCTCGGGATCGATAAGAACGCCCTGACGTAAGAAAATGCCGGGGAATATCACACGCAGACAGGGAATATATTCCCCTGATTTCGGCGGGATATTTCCCCACCATCACCGCTGTCATTCGCCTGTCATATTCGCCAGCATTGCCGTTATTCCTGTCTGAATTGCCCGCACAATAAGATATTTCCGAAGAAAAATTGAATCGGCGCTCAGCCCTTATCTCATGGGAAATTCAGCCAGATCGCCTGCGGCAAAATTCATGCCACAAGCCAATCGAGGGTTGTCTCAGATTCTGAGTATGTTAGGGTATGACCGGTTAATTATTTCATTGGTATTGATATCGACATAAACAAATAACAGGACATTCTCTATTGCATGGCAATTAAATTAGAAGTGAAGAATCTCTATAAAGTATTTGGCGAGCATCCGCAGAGAGCTTTCAAATATATTGAAAAAGGACTTTCAAAAGAACAAATCCTGGAAAAAACCGGGCTGTCGCTTGGCGTTAAAGACGCCAGTCTGGCCATTGAAGAAGGCGAGATTTTTGTCATCATGGGGTTATCCGGTTCGGGTAAATCCACTATGGTTCGCCTTCTCAATCGCCTGATTGAACCCACCCGTGGACAGGTACTGATTGATGGCGTTGATATCGCCAAAATATCCGACGCCGAACTCCGCGAGGTGCGCAGAAAGAAGATCGCGATGGTCTTCCAGTCATTTGCCCTAATGCCGCATTTAACGGTATTAAATAACGCGGCATTTGGCATGGAATTAGCGGGCATCCCGACTGCTGAACGCCAGGAAAAAGCGCTGGATGCGCTGCGTCAGGTGGGGCTGGAAAATTACGCCCACGCTTACCCGGATGAACTCTCCGGCGGTATGCGCCAGCGCGTTGGCCTGGCCCGCGCATTAGCCATCAACCCCGACATTCTATTAATGGATGAGGCCTTCTCGGCACTCGATCCGTTAATTCGTACCGAGATGCAGGATGAGCTGGTAAAACTGCAGGCAAAACATCAGCGCACCGTGGTCTTTATTTCCCACGATCTGGATGAAGCGATGCGTATTGGCGACCGAATTGCCATTATGCAAAACGGTGAAGTGGTGCAGGTCGGGACCCCGGATGAAATACTGAATAATCCGGCTAACGACTATGTGCGTACCTTCTTCCGTGGCGTGGATATTAGCCAGGTCTTTAGCGCCAAAGATATTGCCCGCCGCACGCCGAACGGCATTATTCGTCGCACCCCCGGCTTTGGCCCGCGCTCGGCGCTGAAATTACTTCAGGATGAAGATCGCGAATACGGCTATGTGATTGAACGCGGCAATAAATTTGTCGGCGTGGTCTCTATCGATTCACTGAAAACCGCACTCAGCGAAAATCAGGGCATCGATATGGCGCTGATTGACGTCCCGCTTGCCGTGGACGCCGAAACGCCGCTCAGCGAACTGCTCTCCCACGTAGGCCAGGCACCGTGCGCGGTACCGGTCGTCGGAGAAGAACAACAGTACGTCGGTATCATTTCAAAACGCATGTTGCTGCAGGCTTTAGATCGCGAGGGGACAAACAATGGCTGATCAATCTAACCCGTGGGGAACCACCGAGGCGGCGGACAGCGCGGCACAATCTGCTGACGCGTGGGGCGCTGCCCCGGCTGCGGCCCCTACCGACGGTGGCGGCGCTGCCGACTGGCTGACCAGCGCGCCTGCGCCGGCACCCGAACACTTCAATATCATGGATCCGTTCCATAAAACGCTGATCCCTCTCGACAGCTGGGTGACCGAGGGCATCGACTGGGTGGTGACCCACTTCCGTCCGCTGTTCCAGGGCATTCGCGTGCCGGTGGATTATATCCTGAACGGCTTCCAGCAGCTGATGCTGGGGATGCCTGCGCCGGTCGCGATTGTGATTTTCTCGCTGATTGCCTGGCAGTTTGGCAGCGCAGGAATGGGGATCGCTACGCTTATCTCGCTGATTGCGATTGGCGCGATTGGTGCCTGGTCGCAGGCAATGATCACCCTGGCGCTGGTGTTAACCGCCCTGCTGTTCTGCGTGGCGATTGGCCTGCCGATGGGGATCTGGCTGGCGCGAAGTCCACGCGCCGCGAAGATCATCCGGCCCTTGCTGGATGCGATGCAGACTACACCCGCGTTTGTCTATCTGGTGCCGATTGTCATGCTATTCGGTATCGGTAACGTGCCGGGCGTGGTGGTGACGATTATCTTCGCCCTGCCGCCAATTGTGCGTCTGACCATTCTGGGGATTAACCAGGTACCGGCCGATCTGATCGAAGCCTCGCGCTCGTTTGGTGCCAGCCCGCGCCAGATGCTGTTCAAAGTCCAGCTGCCGCTGGCGATGCCCACCATTATGGCAGGGGTTAACCAGACGCTGATGCTGGCGCTGTCGATGGTAGTGATCGCCTCGATGATCGCCGTTGGCGGTCTCGGCCAAATGGTGCTGCGCGGAATTGGCCGTCTCGATATGGGACTGGCAACCGTGGGCGGCGTGGGGATCGTGATCCTCGCCATTATTCTTGACCGCCTGACGCAGGCCGTCGGTCGTGACTCGCGCAGTCGCGGCAACCGTCGCTGGTTCAACACCGGCCCAATCGGGTTACTCACCCGACCTTTCGTAAAATAAGGAACAACGATGCGACATAACATTCTTTTTGCCACAGCGTTTGCCACCCTTGTCTCTGGTAGCGCATTTGCGGCTGACCTGCCCGGCAAAGGCATTACCGTTCAACCGGTTCAGAGCACCATTTCCGAAGAGTCATTCCAGACCGGGCTGGTAAGCCGGGCGCTGGAGAAGCTGGGCTACACGGTCAGTAAGCCGAGCGAAGTGGATTACAACGTGGGTTACACCTCGATTGCTGCGGGCGACGCCACCTTCACGGCGGTGAACTGGCAGCCATTGCATGACGATATGTATACCGCAGCGGGCGGCGATAAGAAGTTTTATCGCGAAGGGACGTTTGTCACCGGTGCCGCGCAGGGTTATCTGATCGACAAGAAAACCGCCGACCAGTATCACATCACCAATATTGAACAGCTGAAAGATCCGAAGATCGCCAAACTGTTCGACACCAACGGTGACGGCAAAGCCGACATGATGGGCTGCTCGCCGGGCTGGGGCTGTGAAGCGGTGATTAATCACCAGAACGAGGCCTTCGACCTGGCGAAAACCGTCTCCGTCAGCCACGGCAACTACTCCGCGATGATGGCCGATACCATCGCCCGCTTTAAAGAAGGCAAGCCGATTATTTACTACACCTGGACGCCGTACTGGGTGAGCGACGTAATGAAACCGGGTAAAGATGTGGTCTGGCTGCAGGTGCCGTTCTCTTCGCTGCCAGGTGAGCAGAAAGGAATCGACACCAAGCTGCCTAACGGCATGAACTACGGTTTCCCGGTGAACACCATGCATATCGTGGCGAACAAAGCCTGGGCTGAGAAAAACCCGGCGGCGGCGAAGCTGTTCTCACTGATGAAACTGCCGTTGGCGGATATCAATGCGCAGAACGCAATGATGCATGCGGGCAAATCGTCTGAAGCGGACGTGCAGGGTCACGTTGACGGCTGGATCAAAGCCCACCAGCAGCAGTTTGATGGCTGGGTGAACGAGGCGCTGGCCGCGCAGAAGTAAGCCTTTTCCTCCTGCCCTTGTGAATTGGCACGGTCGGCTCCCTCTCCATTCAGGGAGAGGGTTGGGGTGAGGGGGAGCATGCGGCACCAGTGGTGGTTCCGTTCACTTTATGTTCTGTGCTTCTCTGTCAGTCGCATCACCGGTGAACGTGCCAGGGCGGCTCAATCGCCACCGCCCTGGCTACCCGGGCTCCCGGCACGAAAATCGCCGCTACGCGGTACCCTCAGCTTATTCCTCCAGGCTTCGGGTCGGGCGCGATCCTACATCCATGTAGGTCACGCCCTCTCGGCGCATCCCTGCGCCTCGCCCCGGCCTTCCGGAAACGCTTCGGCGATTTACAGCCGGACCAGGCAGCTGCTGTAAGTCTTTTATTATTCTGTCATTACTCCATTGCGTTAAGGACAAGAAAATTACTGAGGATCCCTCAATCCTGTGGGGGAAGGAGAGTCAGAGGGCATCAAACCGCACGATCCATCATCACAAAACTCCCCTCGCCTCCCTGCATCCGTTATTATGGTTTCCGATAAAATAATCACTCAACTAATGATTTCAAAACCTAATGACAAAACCCAATCAAGGGCTTAGCCCTGCACTGATCCTGCTGATGTCAGTCGCTACCGGTCTGGCCGTCGCCAGTAACTACTACGCGCAGCCGCTGCTCGAAACCATCGCCCGCAATTTCTCACTCTCGGCCAGTTCCGCCGGGTTTATCGTCACCGCCGCCCAGCTCGGGTATGCCGTGGGCCTGCTGTTCCTCGTTCCGCTCGGCGATATGTTCGAACGCCGGGCGATGATTGTCTCCATGACCCTGCTGGCCGCAGGCGGGATGTTGATCACCGCCTCCAGCCAGTCGCTGTCGATGATGATCTTCGGCACGGCGCTGACCGGTTTGTTCTCGGTCGTGGCGCAGATTCTGGTCCCGCTCGCCGCAACGCTCGCCTCGCCGGATAAGCGCGGAAAGGTGGTAGGCACCATTATGAGCGGCCTGCTGCTGGGGATTTTGCTGGCCCGTACCGTCTCGGGACTGCTGGCAGGCATCGGTGGCTGGCGCACCGTGTACTGGGTGGCCTCGGTGCTGATGGTGTTTATGGCGCTGGCCCTGTGGCGCGGATTGCCGAAAGTGAAGCAGGAAAATAACCTCAATTACCCGCAGCTTCTCGGTTCGGTCTTTAGCCTGTTCACCCACGATAAACTGCTGCGCACCCGCGCGCTGCTGGGCTGTTTTACCTTCGCCAACTTCAGCATCCTCTGGACCTCAATGGCCTTCCTGCTCGCCTCCCCGCCGTTTAACTATTCCGAAGCGATGATTGGCCTGTTTGGCCTGGCGGGCGCGGCGGGTGCGCTGGGCGCACGACCGGCAGGTGGCCTGGCGGATAAGGGGAAATCGCATCTCACCACCACTGCCGGCCTGGTGCTGCTGCTGCTCTCGTGGGCGGCGATTTGGTACGGGCACGTTTCGGTGCTGGCGCTGATTGTCGGGATCCTGGTGCTCGATCTCACCGTTCAGGGGGTGCATATCACCAACCAGACCGTGATTTACCGCGTGAAGCCGGATGCGCGTAACCGTCTCACCGCCGGGTACATGACCAGCTACTTTATCGGCGGGGCCGCCGGTTCCCTGATTTCAGCCTCGGCGTGGCAACATGCCGGCTGGACTGGCGTCTGTCTTGCAGGCGCAGTGATGGCGGTTCTGAATCTGCTGGTCTGGTGGCGCGGCTATCATCTCCAGCAGGCCATTCACTAAGGTTTACATTCGTTTGGGGCGTCTTAGGGTGTAAAGACGCCCCTCAGTCTGTTAAGGTGACTCAATCATTTACATCAGGAATTTTTATGTGGGTAATTTATTAAAAAACCGCATGGATCATTAATTTCTGAGGGTAAATCCCCGTATTGCCAGTGTAATCCCCTCCCTTCTGTGCTGACCGGGTCACGGATCTACCCGGCACTTGATGACAGTGAAATTTGTCTGACGGATTTTTACCGCTCAAATAATTCATTTACATTATTTGTCACTGTCGTTACTATATCGGCTGTAATTAATGAGGTTATGCCCAAATGGATAGTTCGTTTACGCCCATTGAACAAATGCTTAAATTCCGCGCCAGTCGCTACGCCGATTTCCCGTATCAGGAAATCCTGTTAACGCGTCTCTGCATGCACATGCAGGGTAAGCTGCTGGAAAATCGCAATAAGATGCTGAAAGCTCAAGGGATTAACGAGACGTTATTTATGGCGTTGATTACGCTGGAGTCTCAGGAAAATCACAGTATTCAGCCATCTGAGTTAAGCTGCGCGCTGGGTTCATCCCGTACCAACGCGACCCGTATTGCCGATGAACTGGAAAAACGCGGCTGGATTGAACGCCGTGAGAGCGACAACGACCGTCGCTGTCTGCATCTGCAACTGACCGACAAAGGTCACGATTTCCTGCGTGAGGTGCTTCCCCCTCAGCATCATTGTCTGCACCAACTCTGGTCTTCTCTGAGTGGTACCGAGAAAGAACAGCTCGAGCAGATCACGCGCAAGCTGCTCACCCGTCTTGATCAGATGGATGAAGATGGCGCCGTCCTTGAGGCGCTGCGCTAACGCGACGACCCGCTCTACAATCCTGATTTATAATAAAGATAACCGACAGGCCAGCAGGTCATTCTGCTGGCCTTTCTGATAACAGGTCGGCTCAGCCGATGTGAAAAATAAGATCGTGGAGAAAAACATGAGCGCAAATGCGGAGAACATCACCCCGCAGCAACCAGCTAACAAGAAAGGCAAACGCAAGCGCGCCCTTCTCGTACTGACCTTGCTCTTTATTATTATTGCCGTGGCATATGGGATCTATTGGTTTTTAGTACTGCGTCATGCGGAAGAAACGGATGATGCGTACGTGGCAGGGAACCAGGTTCAGATTATGGCGCAGGTGTCGGGCAGCGTGACGAAAGTCTGGGCTGATAACACCGACTTTGTGCAGAAAGGTGACGTGCTGGTAACGCTGGATCCAACGGATGCCCAGCAGGCGTTTGAAAAAGCGCAGACCGAACTGGCCTCAAGTGTGCGTCAGACGCGTCAGCAGATGATCAACAGCAAGCAACTGCAGGCCAGCATTGACGTGCAAAAAACGGCTCTGGCTCAGGCACAAAGCGACTTTAATCGCCGCGTACCGCTCGGCAGCGCCAACCTGATTGGCCGCGAAGAACTGCAGCACGCCCGTGATGCGGTCGCCAGTGCTCAGGCCCAGCTCGACGTCGCGATTCAGCAATTCAACGCCAACCAGGCGATGGTGCTGAATACTACGCTCGATCAGCAACCGGCAGTGAAACAGGCCGCGACCGAAGTGCGCAACGCCTGGCTGGCGCTGGAGCGAACCAAAATCGTCAGCCCGATGACCGGCTACGTCTCACGCCGTGCCGTGCAGCCGGGATCGCAGATCAGTACCTCAACGCCGCTGATGGCGGTGGTGCCCGCCACAAACCTGTGGATTGACGCCAACTTTAAAGAGACCCAGCTGGCGCATATGCGTATCGGCCAGTCGGCAACCGTGGTCAGCGATATTTATGGCGATGACGTGAAATACACCGGTAAAGTGGTTGGTCTGGATATGGGCACCGGTAGCGCCTTCTCACTGCTACCCGCGCAAAACGCCACCGGCAACTGGATCAAAGTGGTTCAGCGTCTGCCGGTCCGTATCGAGCTGGATGAGAAACAGCTGGCCGACCATCCACTGCGTATTGGTCTGTCAACGCTGGTGACGGTTGATACCGCTAACCGCGACGGCCAGATGCTGGCAAATCAGGTGCGTACCAATCCGGCTTATGAAAGTAATGCCCGCGAAATCAGCCTTGAGCCTGTGAATAAGCTGATCGTTGATATCGTGAAGGCTAACGCCGGTTAATCCGAAGGTGAGCGTTATGCAACAGCAAAAACCGCAAAAACCGTTGGAAGGCGCGCAGCTGGTTATCATGACCATTGCGCTGTCGCTGGCGACCTTCATGCAGGTGCTGGACTCCACCATCGCGAACGTGGCAATCCCGACCATCGCCGGGAACCTTGGCTCATCCCTGAGCCAGGGGACATGGGTGATCACCTCGTTTGGGGTAGCGAATGCTATCTCCATCCCGATCACCGGCTGGCTGGCGAAGCGCGTCGGGGAAGTGAAGCTGTTCCTGTGGTCGACCATCGCCTTTGTTATCGCCTCCTGGGCGTGCGGGATGTCTAACAGCCTCACGATGCTGATCTTCTTCCGCGTGATTCAGGGGATTGTCGCCGGACCGCTGATCCCGCTGTCGCAAAGTTTGCTGCTGAACAACTACCCGCCCGCCAAGCGTTCTATAGCGCTGGCACTGTGGTCGATGACGGTGATTGTTGCGCCGATCTGCGGTCCGATTCTGGGCGGCTATATCAGCGATAACTACCACTGGGGTTGGATCTTCTTTATCAACGTGCCGATTGGTGCGGTGGTGGTGATGCTGACCCTGCAGTCATTGCGTGGGCGTGAAACCCGCACCGAGCAACGACGCATCGATGGCGTGGGGCTGGCGCTGCTGGTTCTGGGCATTGGTAGTCTGCAGGTCATGCTCGACCGCGGCAAAGAGCTGGACTGGTTTGCCTCGCAGGAGATCATCGTCCTGACCGTGGTGGCGGTGGTGGCAATCAGCTTCCTGATTGTCTGGGAGCTGACTGACGATAACCCGATAGTCGATCTGTCGCTCTTTAAGTCACGCAACTTTACCATCGGCTGTTTGTGTATCAGCCTCGCCTACATGCTTTACTTTGGCGCCATTGTGCTGCTGCCACAGCTATTGCAGGAGGTATACGGCTATACCGCAACCTGGGCGGGGCTGGCGTCGGCGCCGGTTGGGATTATCCCGGTGCTGCTGTCGCCGATTATCGGACGCTTTGCCCATAAACTCGATATGCGTCGGTTGGTGACTTTCAGCTTCATTATGTATGCGGTGTGCTTCTACTGGCGTGCGTATACGTTTGAGCCGGGAATGGACTTTGGTGCCTCCGCGTGGCCACAGTTTATTCAGGGCTTCGCCGTAGCGTGCTTCTTTATGCCACTGACCACCATTACGCTCTCCGGTCTGCCGCCCGAACGGATGGCGGCGGCATCCAGTCTGTCGAACTTTATGCGTACTCTGGCGGGCTCCATCGGCACCTCGATGACCACCACCATGTGGACCAACCGGGAGTCGTTGCACCATGCGCAGCTGACTGAATCGGTGAATGTGTTTAATCCACAGGCGCAGGAGATGTACGGCAAGCTGCAGGATCTGGGCATGTCGCAGCAGCAGGCATCAGGATGGATTGCCCAGCAGATCACCGCTCAGGGGCTGATTATCTCAGCCAACGAGATCTTCTGGGTATCGGCTGGCGTGTTCATCGTGTTGCTGGGGCTGATATGGTTCGCCAGGCCGCCGTTTGGAGCGGGTAGCAAAGGCGGTGGCGCGCACTAAGCCGCCTGGCGACAATAAAAAACGGATCTGCATGCAGATCCGTTTTTTTATGCTTTGAGTTACTTGATGCCGATAATTTTAATCGTAATGATCGAGACCGTGCCTGGTGGCACAAAGCCAGGAACGCCCGCATCACCGTACGCCTGCTTCGCCGGTATATGCATTTTTGCCTCCCCACCCAGCCCCAGCTTTTTGACTACCGTCTGGAACAACGGCGGCAAATCTTTGACCTGGCTGGCACGAACCTCTTTACTGGACATCACCTTACCGGTGCCAAGCACTTCGTCGATCTCGGTAATGATCTCATTCCGGCCGTTGATCAGCGGAGCTTCACCTTGCTGAATCACTCTGTAAACCGCGCCATCTGGCAGCCTTTTGGCCCCCCTTCTCATTCGCCGCTTTAGTCATGATCGCTTTGCTCTGCTTTTCATTTTTGCTTTGCGTCGCGACAAACTGCTTCTTCTGCATCTTATCGAGATCAATCAGCTCGCTGGAGATTTTGTCAGGCGTCAGCTGGACCTTGTTATTCACCTTGTCGTTAAAGCCCTGCATAAAGGCGGTGAGATCAAGCTTCTTACCGAGACTGGTCATCTTCTCTTTTTCGCGCGTAGCGTTATCGCCATACCATGTGCCGACAGCGTAGCTGGTGCGCGTATCTTTCGCCGCTGAGGCGTCGAGCTTAACCCCTTTCACCGCCGGTGCTGCAGCGCTGTCTGCGGGCTTAGCCTGAAGCGCAGCAAAGTCAGCCGCAATCTTCTGATTTGCGAGGGTCAACTCCTGCATAGCGTTGTCCTGTTGCTGGCTTTTCTGCGTCAGTGTGGCGTTTTCAGCCTTCGCCGCTTCCAGCTGTTTTTTCAGGCTGGCAACGTCGGAACTCGCCTCATTTGCCTTGTCTGACGGCACGTTATCCACAACCGTTTTCTGCAGCGCCTGCTGTGAGGCAATAATGGTCTTCGCATCCTCAAGCTGCGTGACAATGATCTCCCGTTTCAACTGCTCGTTTTTGAGAGCCGTTTCCGCATCCTGTTTCTGCTTTTTGAGCTCAGCAAGTTGCTTATCAACCGCGACGGAAGCCTGTTTCATCTCTGCAAGCTGATGAGCAACGGCAGCGGCCTGAGCCGTGGTTTTGTTAAGTTGCTCAGTTAGTTCGATGTTTTTTTTCTTATCGCCGGTGCTGTTGCTTTTCAGCGCGGTCAGCTGATCGTCGAGGGTCTTCTTTTGCCTCTGTAAATCGGCAAGCTGCTTGCTCAGTTCATCGCTGCGGGCGGTGGCTTTGCTCAGCTGTGCGGTCAGCTCAGCGCTTTGCTTCTTGTCGCCCGTGCTGCTGGTCATCAAGGTAGCCAGCTGCTGCTCTTGATCTTTTTTCTGCAGTTTGAGTTCAGCCAGCTCTTTCAGAAGCGCGGTGCTTTGCTCGTTCGCCTTACTGAGCTGCTCAGCCATTTGCGCGCTTTTTTGCTGGTTATCGCCGCTGCTGGCTTTCAGCGCGGTCAGTTGATCGTCGAGATTCTTCTTCTGGCCCTGCAGATCAACAAGTTGCTTGCTCAGTTCATCGCTGCGGGCGCTGGCTTTGTTCAGCTGCATGGTTAGCTCGGCGCTTTGCTTTTTGTCGCCTGTGCTGCTGGTCATCAGGGTAGCCAGCTGCTGCTCTTGATCTTTTTTCTGCAGTTTGAGTTCAGCCAGCTCTTTCAGAAGCGCGGTGCTTTGCTCGTTCGCCTTACTGAGCTGCTCAGCCATTTGCGCGCTTTTTTGCTGCTCGCCAGTGCCAGAGGACTTCAATACCACAAGCTGTTCTTCGAGCGATTTTTTCTGCTTCTGAATATCGGTAAGCTGCTTGTTCAGTTCATCGCGGCGCGCCATTGCATCTTTTAACTGGGCTGATAAATCAGCATTCTTTTCTTTGGTATCGCTGGCGGTTATTTTCAGCGTTGCAATCAGGCTTTCCAGCGCGACGTTCTGCGCGCTGGTCGCCGGTAGCGGCTTTTTAATCGTTTCCCGCTGGTCATTCAGTCCGGCATCGTTCTGCTTTGCCGCTGCTGCCGCTTGCTCCAGGGCTACTTTTTGATGTTGAACGCTGTCCAGCTCCTGGCTGAGAACAGTTATTTTCTCATTAGCCTTGTGTAATTCGCCGGTCAGGTGAGTCACCTTATCCTGGGCCATAGCAAGGCGCAGGGCATCTTTCGATGCAACCTGACGGGAAGAGATGTCTGACGCGCGCGCAGGTTTCGCTTTTTGCATTACCGGCGGCGATGACGGTGATGATGTGTGAGAGAGGGAGGGTGTAACTTCAGGTGCAATAAAAGGATTTACTGAATCATTGCCGATAATATTTTCTTTATTCAGCTGTTCCAGTAAACCTGTTCCTGCAGAAAACGACTTCCCTGTCGACAGTAATAATCCGCAGCAAAGTGCTGCACTAAAATATTTATTCATAGTTTATTCATTTCATTCGCGCGGTTCATCATATTGGAATAAACGGTGCTACGGATCCTGACGCAAACCAATGACAGTTTTTTATTAATTTCCGTCAGCATGACCTCTGAAGCGTTGTCATCCACAAGAGATTTATTTGCCTCATAAATCTTATAGTTCTTATTAATATTATCGAACTGCTTGCGGTAAGACTCATACGCAGCCGGGTCAAGCTTTTGCAGCGCTGAAAACTCCTGATAGCACTGTACCTCCTGCTTACGCTCGGCAGGTGCCTTGGCGATTGGCGTGGTGGGGGTGGTTGTACTGCATGCAGAAAGCAAAAGTGCAGAAAAAAGAATAGCGGTGCCAGTAAAATAAATTTTCATAAATCCCTCTGAATCATCATTCACTCCATGAATATGAACAAAACTATTATTACCGCAACAATATAGCCACGGAGAATAAGTGTAAAAGTCATTATTCACAGCTGTGATATATATAAATAACTACCATATGTTGGCAGCAATAATAGACACAAAGAAAAGGATGCACAACGAGAGAAGATTTTTTAGGAATGTATAAAGAAACTAATTACAACGGTAATTAAATACACCCGGCGCGCTCATTACTGAGGGCCGGGTGATCGACTAGATGTGCAGTTCCTGCAGCTTGTCTTTCGGCAGCGCCAGCTCTTCGTTGCTGTTCACACGGACATCACGCTCAAGGATATGACGGGCAATCTCTTGCGCCTCTTCCAGAGAATGCATCTCGTAGGTGCCGCACTGGTAAACGTTGAGCTCCGGGATCTGGTTCTGCTCTTTCACTTTCAGCACGTCGGCCATCGCAGCTTTCCAGGCATCTGCCACGCGCGCTTCCTGCGGCTCACCGATCAGGCTCATGTAGAAGCCGGTACGGCAGCCCATCGGGGAGATATCGATAATCTCAACGCCATTGCCGTTGAGGTGATCGCGCATGAAACCGGCGAACAGGTGCTCCAGAGTGTGAATGCCGCGCTCCGGCATCACTTCTTTATTCGGTATGCAAAAACGCAGGTCGAAAACGGTGATCGTGTCGCCGTGCGGGGTATGCATGGTCTTCGCAACACGTACAGCAGGTGCTTCCATACGGGTATGGTCGACAGTAAAGCTATCTAATAACGGCATACGTCACCTCCGAAAGTGATTTTTTTTAAAATAAACTGAACTCTTCTGACCAACGCGACTCTGAGTATATGAAAGACGCGCATTTGTTATCATCATCCCTGTTCTTCAGAGATGTTATTTTGGCCACAGCGATGTGGCCTTTTTCTTTTCTGTCAGCCCTGTTTCGCCAGAAACGCGGCAAACGACTCGGTATCCGCCGCTTCAATCTCACGCTGACGCGCCATCGAGGCTTCACGTTCAGCGGCAAAATCTGCTTCGCTGATAATTTCCAGCGGCTCTTGCTGCAGCATATCGCGATACTGCGCTGCCAGTGAACGACCGGTACCGCCAATCCCCTGATCAATCATCGAACGCAGGATACGCGCCGAGAACGTCAGTTCAGGATTATCAAAGCTTTCAACCAGTTGGTCGCAGACTTTCTGATATTCCTCACCACCGTAAACGCTGTCCATCGTCTGGGCGACGCGCTTAAGATCGCGGAACAGATCTTTACCTACTTTCGCCAGCGGGAACTGGGCGGTTTCGCAGCCAATGCCCAACGTCAGGCCGGGTTTGCGCCCTTCCAGAATCACGCGATTCCAGTTAGTGCGGGTACACAGCAATTCGTCTGAACTCATCTCAGGCGCATCTGCCAACACGCACCAGACCATAAACAGGTCGAGGAAGCGCACCTGCTGCTCGTCCACGCCAATCGGCGAGAACGGGTTGATATCGAGCGAACGCACTTCGATGTATTCGATACCGCCGCGTTGCAGCGCATCAGACGGTGTTTCGCCGCTGCGCGTAACACGTTTCGGGCGGATCGGCGCGTACAGCTCGTTCTCAATCTGCAGAACGTTACTGTTGATTTGCAGGCGCTTACCGTCTTTTTCGAGACCGATCTTTTCGTACTCTTCCGACGGGGTTTTGATCGCCCGCTTCAATCCTGCCACATACTCATGCAAGTCGTTAAACGTAATTCCGAGATTGCTTTGCGATTTATTGGTATAACCCAGATCGCTGAGGCGCAGAGAGGTTGCGTACGGCAGGTAATACATCCCGCAGTCGGTTTTCTCAAACGGCAGCGTAGTGGGTTTGCCCTGCAGGAAAGAGGAGCAAATCGCCGGTGACGCGCCGAACAGATACGGAATGACCCAGCCAAAGCGATAGTAGTTGCGGATCAGGCGGAAGTAGCCCGCAGAGATCGCTTCTTTATCCGTCTCGCCACATTTCGCCTGCCAGAATGCCATTGGCAGAGAAAAGTTGTAGTGCACGCCAGAAATCGTCTGCATCAGTGCGCCATAGCGATTTTTTAATCCTTCGCGATATAGCGTTTTCAGACGACCAATATTTGACGTGCCGTACTGCGCCAGCTCGATGTCCTGACCCTGGTCGATATAGCACGGCATGCTCAATGGCCACATCCGCTCGTCACCCAGATTGCGGGCGCTGTAGCGGTGAACGTCGCGCATAATCGTCAGCATATGGTCAATATCACCGTCTACCGGCGTAATGAACTCCAGCAGCGCTTCGGCGAAATCAGTGGTGATCCATTTATGTGTTAGCGCCGAACCCAACGCCTGTGGGTGGCCCGTCGTTGCAAGACTGCCATCCGCGTTAACGCGCAGCGTTTCGCGTTCAAGACCACGCTGAATACCCTTCAGAGCCTGAGGGTGCTTTTCCAGCCAGGCCAGTGCCTGTGATACGTCCGGGATCAATTCGACCTCCCGCCTGTCAAAATCATTTTATTTAGCATAATTGTCATGGTTCAAGGCCATAAACAGTCCAATTAGTGCCACCACGTCATACCCTGCAAAGTCACAACCGCCACAAGAACATAGCGCAACGCCTTGCCAAGGCATAAAAAAAACAACACGGGTCCCCAGGAGATGCGCATCCATCCCGCCAGCAGACACAGTAAATCACCTATTACAGGCATCCAGCTTAATAAAAGCGTGGCAGCGCCATAGCGTTTTAGCCAGCCCGCTGCCTTTTCCTGCCACCGCGATGTTTTGCGTAACGGAAAGAATCGCCCAAGAATAACGTTAGTCAGCCCTCCAAAGCTATTACCCATTGTTGCTATTACTACCAACAACCAGGGCTGACTGAGGCCTGATAACAGCATAGCAACCAGCACAACTTCGGAATTACCGGGTAGAAGCGTGGCGCTTAAAAAACTGCTGGCGAATAATGAGGCGAGTGACAGCGCGTCACTCACAGTAAGCGGACGTCCACGGCAGCCATTCCTGCAGCAAGCGCGGCCTGAATACCAAAATCGGCATCTTCAAATACCACGCATTTTGCAGGCACGACGCCCATTCGCTCGGCACACAGCAGGAAGGTGTCAGGGGCAGGTTTATGATGTGTTACATGATCGGCAGCAACGACTGCAGAGAAGTAATGACGCAGGCCCAGGTGGTTGAGCAGGGCTTCAGCAATGGCGCTTTCGCTGCCCGTACCCACCGACATCGGACGACGACCGTGCCAGGTTTTAACAACCTCGATCAGCGGTAACGGTTGCACGGTATCCAGCAGCATTGCTTTCACCGCATCTGTTTTTTCGCGCGCCAGCATGTGTGGGTCGAGATCGGCCTGGTTCAGCTCAATGACCGCCTGCGCAATACGCCAGGTTGGCGAGCCGTTAAGTGCCACCATCGCCTCTAAATCAAAACGCAGACCGTAGCGGCCAAGAACATCATCCCAGGCTTTGCGGTGCGTTGGTTCGGTGTCGAGGAGGGTGCCATCCATATCGAAGATCAGACCGTCATACTGTGCGTACATCGTGCTCTCGCAGAAGGATTACAAAACGTTACTTTATCGTAAACAAGGGGTTTTGTCGCTGACAGAGAGAATGATTGCTGACGGAACGTCGAAGGAATAAACAGAGAGGGAGAAGAGGGTGCATCCGGGAGGATTACTCGGCTGCGCCTTGTCCTACGGGCCGTTGCTAAAGCAACGTTATCCTACCTGGTGCTCGCGATTATCTCGCCGACCATGAAACAACAGTCTGGCTGCTATCTCGGAGAATATGGTGCATCCGGGAGGATTCGAACCTCCGACCGCTCGGTTCGTAGCCGAGTACTCTATCCAGCTGAGCTACGGA
>NZ_JAMGZJ010000003.1 GCF_025564085.1 Silvania confinis
TTTGCTCTTTAAAAATCTGGATCAAGCTGAAAATTGAAACGACACACTGTGTCTGCTCTCCGTAATAAGAGCAGATAAGCGGTGTGTTCGAGTCTCTCAAATTTTCACGACAACGAACTGTTTTACGAAACAGCTTCGGGTTGTGAGGTTAAGCGACTAAGCGTACACGGTGGATGCCTAGGCAGTCAGAGGCGATGAAGGACGTGCTAATCTGCGATAAGCGTCGGTAAGGTGATATG
>NZ_JAMGZJ010000002.1 GCF_025564085.1 Silvania confinis
AAGGCGGAAGTGCTGCAGGGGAAATGGTTCACGGACAGCGGCGAGTTACAGCGGGCCTTCGACCACTGGCGGGCAGTCTATAACCTTGAGCGTCCCCACGAGGCGCTGAATATGGCCGTCCCGGCGTCGCGTTATCAGCCGTCGTCACGTCAGTACAGCGACACGGTAACGCCGCCGGAATATGACGATGATGTGCTGGTCAGGAAAGTGGATATCAGCGGGAAACTGAGCATTAA
>NZ_JAMGZJ010000001.1 GCF_025564085.1 Silvania confinis
CGCCGTGAAAGGGCGGAGTCCTAACCGCTAGACGAAGGGGACACGATGTGTCACGACTTCGTAGCCGTCTTGCTCGTTACTTTTCATCAGACAATCTGTGTGGACACTACAAAGGCAGGTTCTTCAGGTAAGGAGGTGATCCAACCGCAGGTTCCCCTACGGTTACCTTGTTACGACTTCACCCCAGTCATGAATCACAAAGTGGTA
>NZ_JAMGZJ010000071.1 GCF_025564085.1 Silvania confinis
CCATGAAACAACAGTCTGGCTGCTATCTCGGAGAATATGGTGCATCCGGGAGGATTCGAACCTCCGACCGCTCGGTTCGTAGCCGAGTACTCTATCCAGCTGAGCTACGGATGCATCGGGATTTACTACTGGTACTGCTGATACGACATGCCGCTTTAAAAGCCACACGAAGTAAAAGATGGTGCATCCGGGAGGATTACTCGGCTGCGCCTCACCCTTCGGGCCGTTGCTCACGCAACGTTATCCTCCCTGGTGCTTGCGATTGTCTCGCAGACCATGAAACAACAGTTTAGCTGTTATCTCGGAGAATATGGTGCATCCGGGAGGATTCGAACCTCCGACCGCTCGGTTCGTAGCCGAGTACTCTATCCAGCTGAGCTACGGATGCATCGGGATTTACTGCTGTACTGCTGATACTTCGTCCCGTTTCGAAAACGACAGGAAGTAAATGATGGTGCATCCGGGAGGATTCGAACCTCCGACCGCTCGGTTCGTAGCCGAGTACTCTATCCAGCTGAGCTACGGATGCAAAATGGCGGTGAGGCGGGGATTCGAACCCCGGATGCAGCTTTTGACCGCATACTCCCTTAGCAGGGGAGCGCCTTCAGCCTCTCGGCCACCTCACCACACAACGCCTCTTTCGAGTGCTTCGAGTTGCTCGTTAAGAGCTTCTCGTCGCTGCGTGGCGCATATATTACTTTCTGGGACTTATAAGTCAAACCTTTTTCCATACTCTTTTTTCGTTTGCACAAATCGCAGGCAAATTGCATGTAAAAGCCACAAACAGAGTGTTTTATAAGCGTATTTTTCAGCCCTGATAGCAATAATGTGCAGGTATAAAGAGGATGTCAGCCAGAGATAGCCGATGCTGAGAGGTTAAAAAGGGAGCAGTTGAAATCGAACGGTAACTTTTGATAGGAAGTATAGCGAGTGGGTTGCGTCTCGCCAGACAGCGAGACGCGATAATATCAGTAACTGGACTGCTGGGATTTTTCAGCCTGGATACGCTGGTAGATCTCTTCACGATGAACAGAGACTTCTTTAGGGGCGTTCACACCAATACGTACCTGGTTGCCCTTCACCCCTAAAACTGTCACGGTGACCTCATCCCCAATCATGAGGGTCTCACCAACTCGACGAGTCAGAATCAGCATTCTTTGCTCCTTGAAAGATTAAAAGAGTCGGGTCTCTTGTATCCCGGCATTATCCATCATATAACGCCAAAAAGTAAGCGATGACAAACACGTAATGTGTAGGCAGTCACGGCATTACATTCTGTTAAACGTAAGTTTAGCCGATATACACAAACTCAACCTGACTTTATCATTATCGATAGCGCAGTGCGCCACAACGAAAACGTCATGGCGCCTGTGTACGCTTTGTAGTTTTTACAGTTTAGATCTTACCCAGTCTTCTACACTGGCTAATGCTGCCGGGAGGGCTGCCGCATCGGTACCACCGGCTTGCGCCATGTCCGGACGACCGCCTCCTTTACCGCCCACTTGCTGAGCGACCATACCAATCAGTTCCCCTGCTTTAACACGGTCGATCACGTCCTTAGATACGCCCGCAATCAGAGAAACCTTACCTTCCGCTACCGTTGCCAGAACGATAACCGTTGAACCGAGCTGGTTCTTCAGATCGTCGACCATAGTACGAAGCATTTTCGGCTCAACGCCTGCCAGTTCACTTACCAGCAGCTTGATGCCGTTGATCTCAATCGCTTTGCTGGAGAGGTTAGCGCTCTCTGCAACAGCTGCCTGCTCTTTCAGTTGCTGCAGCTCTTTCTCAAGCTGACGAGTACGCTCCATAACGCTGCGTACTTTCTCGCCCAGGTTATGACTGTCGCCTTTCAGCAGCTGTGCGATATCGTGCAGCTGATCGCTCTGCGCATGCAGAACCGCAATTGCACCTTCACCGGTGACCGCTTCGATACGACGCACGCCTGCCGCTGTACCGGATTCGGAAATGATGCGGAACAGACCGATGTCACCGGTGCGCGCAGCGTGCGTACCGCCGCACAGCTCGGTTGAGAAATCACCCATGCTCAACACGCGTACGCGTTCGTCATACTTCTCGCCAAACAGCGCCATCGCGCCTTTATTTCTGGCGGCGTCGAGATCCATGATGTTGGTTTCGATTGGCAGGTTACGACGGATCTGCGCATTCACCAGATCTTCCACCGCGCGGATTTCCGTCGGTTTCATCGCTTCGGTATGCGAGAAGTCGAAACGCAGCACTTTGTCATTCACCAACGAGCCTTTCTGCGCAACGTGCGTGCCCAGAACCTGGCGCAGCGCGGCATGCATCAGGTGCGTCGCGGAGTGGTTTAGACGAATACGCGCACGGCGAGCTTCGTCAACCAGAGCCTGCACGCCATCACCCACTTTCAGCGCGCCGAAGGTCAGCGTACCCAGGTGGCCAATCGCCTGACCGTATTTCTGCGTGTCGGTCACGGTAAAGCCGAAGTCAGCGCCTTTCAGTTCGCCTTTATCGCCTACCTGACCACCGGACTCTGCGTAGAACGGGGTTTTGTCCAGAACCACGACCGCATTCTGGCCAGCACTGATGCTGTCTACAGCTTTGCCGTCAACAAACAGCGCGGTCACTTTACCGTTCAGTTCCAGATGCTCGTAGCCCTGGAATTCGCTGCTGCTATCCACGCGGATCATTGCGTTGTAGTCGGCGCCAAAACCGCTGGACTCACGCGCACGGCGGCGCTGCTCTTCCATTGCGGCTTCAAAGCCCACTTCGTCAACTTTGATGTTGCGCTCGCGGCAAACGTCAGCCGTCAGGTCAACCGGGAAGCCGTAGGTGTCGTACAGGCGGAAAGCGGTTTCGCCATCCAGCGTGTCGCCTTTCAGCTTAGACAGTTCGTCGTCGAGCAGAGCCAGACCACGCTCCAGCGTGCGCGCAAACTGCTCTTCTTCGGTTTTCAGAACCTGCTCAACCTGCGCCTGCTGGCGTTTCAGTTCGTCACCGGCTGCGCCCATGACGCTCACCAGCGGTCCCACCAGCTTATAGAAGAAGGTGTCTTGTGCGCCCAGCATGTTGCCGTGACGGATAGCGCGGCGAATGATGCGACGCAGCACGTAGCCACGGTTTTCATTCGACGGGATCACGCCATCAGCAATCAGGAACGCACAGGAACGGATGTGGTCGGCAATAACGCGCAGTGATTTGTTACTCAGATCGGTCGCGCCAGTCACTTCGGCCACAGACTTAATCAGGGTGCTGAACAGGTCGATATCGTAGTTGGAGTTCACGTGCTGCAGCACGGCTGCGATACGCTCCAGACCCATGCCGGTATCCACGGATGGCTTCGGCAATGGCTCCATGGTGCCGTCAATCTGACGGTTGAACTGCATGAAGACGATGTTCCAGATCTCAATGTAACGATCGCCGTCCTCTTCTGCGCTGCCAGGAGGGCCGCCCCAGATGTGATCGCCATGATCGTAGAAAATTTCGGTGCATGGGCCGCAAGGACCGGTGTCGCCCATCTGCCAGAAGTTGTCAGACGCATACGGCGCGCCTTTATTATCACCGATGCGAATAATACGTTCGCGCGGGATACCTACTTCTTTTTCCCAGATGTCATAGGCTTCATCGTCGGTTTCGTAGACGGTAACCCACAGACGCTCTTTCGGCAGGTTGAACCAGTTTTCACCGGTCAGCAGTTCCCATGCGTACTGTATCGCGTCATTTTTGAAATAGTCGCCGAAGCTGAAGTTGCCCAGCATTTCGAAGAATGTGTGGTGACGTGCGGTATAACCGACGTTTTCCAGATCGTTATGTTTACCGCCCGCGCGCACGCAGCGCTGCGAAGTGGTCGCGCGGGAATAATTACGCTTGTCGAGACCAAGGAAAACATCCTTGAACTGGTTCATCCCGGCGTTGGTAAACAGTAAAGTCGGATCGTTATTTGGTACCAGGGAGCTGCTGGCAACAACCTGGTGTCCCTTACTATGGTAAAAATCGAGAAACGCCTGTCGGATCTCAGCGGTGCTCTTGCTCATAATTATCCTGAAATCAAGCTAACGAAATGTCACAGCGAGTCGCAACGCAACGTTTGTTGGACGGACCAGCTACTGGAAAAAGTGGGAATAAGATAAGTTTTCTTGTGAGGGAAGTAAAATCCCGCATGCGCTCATTCGATAAAATTACGCCAGATATCCTGAATATCCTCCATCAGATAGCCGCGATAAAGCAAAAAACGCTGAATTTTAACTTTTTCTGAAAACTCGCGCGACAGCGGCTCACCAAACTTACGCACCGCCTGCTCCCGCGCCTGTTCGCACCAGTCGATGTCGCATTCGCGCATCGCTTTTTCGCTGGTTTCTCGCGCAATGCCTTTTTGATTTAACTCCTGACGGATGCGCGCCGGGCCATAACCTTTACGGCTGCGGCTGGCAATAAAGCGTGCGACAAAACGCGTGTCATCGAGATAGCTGTGCTCATAGCACCAGGCGATGACGCGGTCATAATCTTCTGCGGTAGCGTCGATGGCTTCTGGCCCGTTTTTAGTCATAACCGGCGCGACGAGTTTGCGGCGAAGTTCCTGTTCACTGTGGTCACGAACCGCAAGAATGCGTACTGCGCGATCTAACAGGCGGGCATACGCCGGGCGACGTACTGTAGATTCACTCATAGATAAACCTGCTACGGTTGAAAAGCAAAAAGGGCCGCATTATGCGACCCTTGTTTATACCCGTCATACTTCAAGTTGCCTGCGCGTTGGCTTTCCTCGCTCACCCCAGTCACTTACTGGAGTAAGCTCCTGGGGACTCCCTGCGTCACCGCCTTCCTGCAACTCGAATTATTTAGGGTATATTACATCCGATTATCAGAAATCTTCGTTGGTTTCTTCCGCGCCTGCGCCGTCAACGGCGAACTGCGGTTTGGCATCCTGATTGGTGAGCAGAAGCTCACGCACTTTCTTCTCGATCTCTTTTGCTGCAGCCGGGTTATCTTTCAGCCAGGAGATTGCGTTCGCTTTACCCTGACCAATCTTGTCACCGTTGTAGCTGTACCAGGCACCCGCTTTTTCAATCAGCTTCTCTTTCACGCCCAGATCAACCAGTTCACCGAAGAAGTTGATACCTTCGCCGTACATGATCTGGAATTCAGCCTGTTTAAACGGTGCCGCAATTTTGTTTTTAACCACCTTCACGCGGGTTTCGCTACCCACCACGTTGTCACCGTCTTTTACGGCACCGATACGGCGGATATCCAGACGCACAGAGGCGTAGAATTTCAGCGCGTTACCACCGGTGGTGGTTTCCGGGTTACCAAACATCACACCAATCTTCATACGGATCTGGTTGATGAAGATCAGCAGCGTGTTGGACTGCTTCAGGTTACCGGCCAGCTTACGCATCGCCTGGCTCATCATACGTGCCGCGAGGCCCATGTGAGAGTCGCCGATTTCGCCTTCGATTTCTGCTTTCGGAGTCAATGCGGCAACGGAGTCGACGACAATCACGTCTACTGCGCCAGAGCGTGCCAGTGCGTCACAGATTTCAAGCGCCTGCTCACCGGTATCCGGCTGAGAACACAGCAGGTTGTCGATATCCACGCCCAGTTTACGCGCGTAGACCGGATCCAGCGCATGCTCAGCATCGATAAAGGCACAGGTTTTGCCTTCGCGCTGGGCTGCAGCCACAACCTGTAACGTCAGGGTGGTTTTACCGGAGGATTCTGGCCCGTAGATCTCTACGATACGACCCATTGGCAGGCCGCCAGCACCCAGTGCAATATCCAGAGAAAGCGAACCGGTGGAGATAGTTTCTACATCCATGGAACGGTCTTCACCCAGGCGCATGATGGAACCTTTACCGAATTGCTTTTCGATCTGGCCCAGTGCTGCCGCCAACGCTTTCTGTTTGTTTTCGTCGATAGCCATTATTTCCTCTCATGCCGGGAGAAGCGACTGTGCTTCACCGTGGATTTCTGTTCTGTTGCTGCAATTATACTGTATGGTCATACAGTATCAAGTCTTTTGTAGAAATTGTTGCCAGAGCGTTTTTAACGCATAGGCGGCCGCCTGCCGACGCACGCTTTCACGGTCGCCGCTAAAGCACTCCCGTCGGGTGACCCCCTCTCCCTGCGCCGTCGCAAAGCCAAACCACACGGTGCCGACAGGCTTCTGTGCACTGCCGCCGTCCGGCCCGGCGATGCCGCTTATCGAAATCGCGTAATCCGCACGGGCGGCACGCAACGCGCCAATCGCCATCTCGACCACCACCGGTTCGCTCACTGCGCCATGCTCTATCAACGTCGGTTCACGCACGGCGATCATCTGCATTTTTGCTTCATTACTGTAGGTGACAAAGCCGCGATCAAACCAGGCGGAGCTGCCGGCAATATCGGTGATGACTTTCGCCACCCAGCCGCCGGTACAGGATTCTGCCGTGGTTACCGTCGCGCCGCGCTGTTTGAGCGCCTGCCCCACCGCTTCACTCAGCTGCATCAATTCATGGTCAGTCATCGTGTTTTGCTCCAAAAGAACCTGCTGCACAAGATAACACTTTACCTGACGACCGGCAGGATCGGGCTGCAGTTTTACGAGCGCCCTTCCGCAAAACCAGCCCAGCATGCACGCAAAGTAAAAAAGGTGAGCGGAGGTCATCCGCTCACCTTTCTTCCTGCACAATCAACCCATTAATTGAACGGGGATGTGGCCTGCGCCTGCGCCACCGCCAGCCCTAACTGCCAGACCGCCATCGCATAGTGGGTGCTGTGGTTATAGCGGGTGATGGTGTAAAAGTTCGGCAAACCGTACCAGTATTGATAACCCGTACCAATGTCCAGACGCAACAGGCTGACCTGCTGATTACCGGCGATCGGCTGCTGCGGCGTTAACCCTGCTGCGGTCAGCTGCGCCGCGCTGTACTTGGTTTTGAAGCCATTTTCCAGCCCGACTGCCTGGCCATTGGCCTGAATAGCAACCGGCTCGCCTTTCTTCCAGCCGTGGCCTTTGAAATAGTTGGCGACGCTGCCAATCGCATCTTCGGGATCCCACAGGTTGATGTGTCCGTCCCCGTTAAAATCGACCGCGTATTCCTTATATGACGACGGCATAAACTGCCCATAGCCCATCGCCCCGGCGAAGGAACCTTTCAGATCCAGCGGATCGTCCTGCTCATCGCGCGCCATCAGCAGGAAGGTTTCCAGCTCGGAAGAGAAGTACTCCGCGCGGCGCGGGTAGTTAAAGGAGAGGGTCGCCAGCGCATCAAGAATGCGGGTTTTACCCATCACCCGGCCCCAGCGGGTTTCGACGCCAATAATCCCGACGATGATTTCCGGCGGCACGCCGTACACCTGCCACGCGCGGGTCAGCGCATCCTGATATTGATTCCAGAACGCCACGCCGTTTTGCACGTTGTCCGGGGTAATAAATTGCTGGCGGTAGCGCAGCCACGCGCCGTTCGGCCCGGCCGGTGGCTGGGTGGTCGGTGCCTGGCGGTCCATCAGACGCAGGACATAGTCCAGACGTTTGGCCTGAGAGAGGATCTCCTGCAGCTGGGTCTTATTAAAACCGTGTTTGCTCACCATTTTATCGATGAACTGCTCTGCATTCGGGTTGTTGGCAAAGTCGCCCCCCATCTGCATCACATTGTGCTGAGGTTCCAGCAGGAAGCCGCCGGAAGGCGCACCCGCGGTTTGCTGGGCCGCTGCTTCGGTTTTCGGTTTACTGCTGCAGGCTGAAAGCAGAATTAGCGCAGGCAATAAGACTGCATAACGACGCTTGAACATGGCACATCCATTCCAGGGAATTCGATAAGTGGCAAGTATGGTAAAGCATCCGGGACACCTCAAGGAAGGGGCGCGGACCTGCCCCGCAAAATCTTTACGCTGCCCAAAGACAAATTCAGCGCCTTCTCAGCCAGAGATGACGTCCATGCATCAAAATCTTTCAAAATGATCTATTTTTCTTTCATTGTGAGATCTGTTTAACACTTTAAAACCTTTCAAAGTGATTATTATTAGCGTGTATCAGACATGTACCCCCACATCCACAGGAGAGAAGAATGATAGAAACCATTACCCACGGTGCCGAGTGGTTTATCGGGCTGTTTCAGAAAGGTGGCGAGGTCTTTACCGGGATGGTCACCGGGATCCTGCCGCTGCTGATCAGCCTGCTGGTGATCATGAATGCGCTGATCAACTTCATTGGCCAGCAGCGGATCGAAAAATTCGCCCAGCGCTGCGCCGGTAATCCACTGTCCCGTTACCTGCTGCTGCCTTTCGTCGGCACCTTTGTGTTCTGTAACCCGATGACCCTGAGCCTCGGACGGTTTATGCCCGAGCGCTACAAGCCGAGCTACTACGCTGCGGCCTCATACAGCTGCCATTCGATGAACGGCCTGTTTCCGCACATCAACCCTGGGGAGCTGTTCGTCTACCTCGGGATCGCCAGCGGCCTGACCACCCTTGGGCTGCCGCTGGGTCCACTGGCGGTCAGCTATCTGCTGGTTGGGCTGGTCACCAACTTCTTCCGCGGCTGGGTCACCGACCTCACCACCGCCATTTTCGAAAAGAAAATGGGCATTCAACTTGAAGAGAAAGTCCATCTGGCAGGAGCAGCAGCATGACGCGCATTCGGATTGAAAAAGGCACGGGTGGCTGGGGCGGCCCGCTGGAACTGGACGCCACCGCCGACAAAAAGATTGTCTATATCACCGCCGGCACGCGCCCGGCGATCGTCGACAAGCTGCGCGAGCTCACCGGCTGGGAAGCGGTCGACGGCTTTAAAGAGGGCGAACCGCCGGAAGCAGAAATTGGCGTGGCGGTCATCGACTGCGGCGGCACCCTGCGCTGCGGGATTTACCCTAAGCGACGCATTCCCACCGTCAATATTCATTCGACCGGCAAGTCCGGGCCGCTGGCGCAGTACATCCTGGAGGACATTTACGTCTCCGGGGTGCGGGAAGAGAACATCACCCTGGCGGACGGTGCCACGCCGGTGAAAAAGAGCGCGCCGCGCGAGTACGACACCAGCAAGAAAATCACCGAACAGAGCGACGGCCTGCTGGCCAAAGTCGGAATGGGGATGGGTTCAGCGGTGGCGGTGCTGTTCCAGTCCGGGCGCGACACCATCGATACGGTGCTGAAAACCATTCTGCCATTTATGGCATTCGTCTCGGCGCTGATCGGCATCATCATGGCCTCGGGGCTTGGCGACTGGATCGCCCACGGCCTTGCCCCGCTGGCCAGCCATCCGCTGGGGCTGGTGACGCTGGCGCTGATCTGCTCCTTCCCCCTGCTATCGCCCTTCCTCGGCCCCGGGGCGGTGATCGCCCAGGTCATCGGCGTGTTAATCGGGGTACAGATTGGGCTGGGCCATATCCCGGCGCATCTCGCCCTGCCCGCACTGTTCGCCATTAATGCCCAGGCCGCCTGCGACTTTATCCCGGTCGGCCTGTCGCTGGCCGAAGCGCGGCAGGACACGGTGCGCGTCGGCGTGCCATCGGTGCTGGTCAGCCGTTTCCTGACGGGTGCGCCTACTGTGCTGATCGCCTGGTTTGTCTCCGGCTTTATTTATCAATAAGAGGTGCTTGCGATGACTGTGATTTACCAGACCACCATTACCCGTATCGGCCAGAGCGCCCCGGATGCGCTCTGCGACCAGATGCTGATTACCTTTCGCGAGGGCGCGCCTGCGGATATCGAAGAGTTTTGCTTTATCCACTGTCACGGCGAGCTGAACGGCGAACTGCTGCCCGGCAGCCAGCTCACCCTTGGGGAAACCTGCTACCCGGTGACAGCCGTGGGCAGTGTCGCCGGGCAAAACCTGCGCGAGCTGGGGCATATCACCCTGCGTTTTGATGGCCAGACCGAGGCGGAATATCCGGGCACCGTGCATGTCGCCGGGCCGGTTCCGCAGGCGGTGATGGCCGGTTGTGTCCTGAAATTTGTTGCTTAATAAAGGAGAGAAAGATGAATCAGGTTGCTGTTGTCATTGGTGGGGGACAAACCTTAGGGGAATATCTCTGCCGTGGGCTGGCCGCAGAAGGTTATCGCGTCGCGGTCGTGGATATTCAAAGCGAAAAAGCCGCTCGGGTTGCCAGCGTCATCAATCAGGAGTTTGGCGAGGGGATGGCATACGGCTTTGGTGCCGACGCCACCAGCGAACAGAGCGTGCTGGCGCTGTCGCACGGGGTGAATGAGATTTTTGGCCGCGTCGACCTGCTGGTCTACAGCGCCGGGATCGCCAAAGCCGCGTTTATCAGCGACGTGGCACTCGGGGATTTCGACCGCTCTTTACAGGTGAATCTGGTCGGCTATTTCCTCTGTGCCCGCGAGTTCTCCCGGCTGATGATCCGCGACGGCATTGCCGGGCGCATCATTCAGATCAACTCCAAGTCCGGCAAGGTGGGCAGTAAACATAACTCTGGCTACAGCGCAGCGAAATTTGGCGGCGTGGGGCTGACGCAGTCCCTGGCGCTGGACCTGGCCGAGTACGGCATCACCGTGCATTCCCTGATGCTCGGCAATCTGCTGAAATCGCCGATGTTCCAGTCTCTGCTGCCGCAATACGCCAGCAAGCTGGGAATTGAAGCGGATCAGGTGGAGCAATATTACATCGACAAAGTACCGCTCAAGCGCGGTTGCGATTATCAGGATGTGCTGAACATGCTGCTGTTTTATGCCAGCCCAAAAGCGTCTTACTGCACTGGCCAGTCGATCAATATCACCGGCGGGCAGGTGATGTTCTGATCGTGCTTAAACGCTGACTTGTAGGCCGGGCAAGCGCAGTGCCGCCCGGCAAAACCACAGGAGCCAAACATGGTCACCACATTAATCACCGTCGCCGTTATCGCCTGGCTGTGCCAGCTGGTGCTTGGCGGCTGGCAAATCCACCGTTTCAATCGCGCCTTCGACGCCCTTTGCCAACGCGGTCGCGTCGGCGTGGGCCGTTCCGGCGGGCGTTTCAAACCGCGGGTGGTGATTGCCATCGCGCTGGATGATAACAACCGGGTCTGCGACTCGCTGATGATGCGCGGGCTGACGGTCTTTGCCCGCCCGATGAAAATTGCCGCACTTAACGGCCTCCCCCTGCAGGAATTAGAGCCGGGTGTGATCTTTCCCCATGATTCACTCTGTCAGAATGCACTATCATTAGCGCTTAAATTGAAACATGGATAATTTCGTTGTGAACGTTATAAGCTTGCGAAATTATCATTTCGCAACGTAAGGAACTCAACGTCTATGAAACCACGCCAGCGGCAGGCGGCCATTCTTGAGCATCTGCAAAAGCAGGGAAAGTGCTCAGTCGAGGATCTGGCCCACTACTTTGATACCACCGGCACCACCATCCGCAAGGATCTGGTGATCCTCGAAAACGCCGGGACGGTGATCCGAACCTACGGCGGCGTGGTGCTGAATAAAGACGAAGCCGATCCGCCGATCGATCACAAAACGCTGATCAATACTCACCAGAAAGCGCTGATCGCCGACGCTGCCGTGAAATTTATCCATGACGGCGATTCAATCATCCTCGACGCCGGCAGCACGGTGCTGCAGATGGTGCCGATGCTGAGCCGCTTTAATAACATCACGGTGATGACCAACAGCCTGCATATCGTGAATGCACTGGCGGAATTCGACAACGAACAGACCATCCTGATGCCCGGCGGAACCTTCCGCAAAAAATCCGCGTCGTTTCACGGCCAACTGGCAGAAAACGCCTTCGACCATTTCAGCTTTGACCGCCTGTTTATGGGCACCGACGGCATCGATCTCAATGCGGGCGTCACCACCTTCAACGAGGTCTTCAGCGTCAGCAAAGCCATGTGCAATGCCGCCCGGGAAGTGATCCTGATGGCCGACTCATCGAAGTTTGGCCGCAAAAGCCCTAACATTGTCTGTGCACTTGAAAGCGTCGATACGCTGATCACCGACGCAGGTATCGATCCGGCGTTCAAAACAGCGCTGGAAGAGAAAGGAATCAACGTGATCGTAACCGGAGAGAAAGATGAGTGATTTTCTGATCAACGCAGGCCGGCAAACCCTGATGCTGGAACTGCAGGAAGCCAGCCGCCTGCCGGATCGTCTGGGTGATGATTTTGTGCTTGCCGCCAACACCATTATTCAGTGCGAAGGCAAAGTGATTGTCGCGGGCATCGGTAAGTCCGGGCATATCGGCAAAAAAATCGCCGCAACGCTTGCCAGCACCGGCACCCCGGCCTTTTTTGTCCATGCGGCCGAAGCGCTGCACGGCGATCTGGGGATGATTGAGAGCCGCGACGTGCTGCTGTTTATCTCCTACTCTGGCTCGGCGAAAGAGCTGGATCTGATTATCCCGCGCCTGCAGGAAAAGTCGGTCGCGCTGCTGGCGATGACCGGCAAATCCCGCTCGCCGCTGGCGCTGGCCGCCAAAGCCACGCTGGATATTTCGGTCGAACGCGAAGCCTGCCCGATGCACCTTGCGCCTACCTCCAGCACCGTCAATACGCTTATGATGGGCGATGCGCTGGCGATGGCGGTGATGCAGGCGCGCGGCTTTAACGAAGAAGATTTTGCCCGCTCCCATCCGGCAGGCGCGCTGGGCGCACGCCTGCTGAACAAGGTGCATCACCTGATGCGCACCGACGACGCGGTTCCACAGGTGAAGCTGGATACCAGCGTGATGGACGCGATGCTGGAGCTGAGCCGTACCGGGCTGGGGCTGGTAGCGGTCTGCGATGACGACCATCAGGTCAAAGGCGTCTTTACCGACGGCGACCTGCGCCGCTGGCTGGTGGGTGGCGGCAAGCTGGAGGTGAAGGTCAGCAGTGCGATGACCCACGGCGGCCTGACCCTGAACGCTGATAGCCGCGCGGTAGAAGCCAAAGAGCTGCTGATGAAGCGCAAAATCGCTGCCGCCCCGGTGGTGGACGACAGCGGCCGCCTGTGCGGGGCCATTAACCTGCAGGATTTCTACCAGGCCGGGATCATTTAAGGCTTCAGCCCCAGACGTTTTGCCAGCCGGTGCAGGTTGGCAACGTCTGTCTCCAGCGCCCTTGCGCTCGCCGCCCAGCTGCGGCTGTTCTGCTCCAGCGCCCGGCTGATCATCTGGCGCTGAAAATCTTCCGTGGCTTCGCGCAGATTTTGATTCGCCATCAGCGGCGTCTCCGGCATCACCACAGGCGTATTCTCATCGTACAGCGCAAAGTGCCGGGCGTGGATCACCACTTCATTGCCCCCGCGTGCGGCTCTCGCCAGCACCACGGCGCGATGAATGGCATGTTCCAGTTCGCGCACGTTGCCCGGCCAGCCGTAGCTCAGCAGGTGCGTGCGGGCACCCGGGCTAAGCACTACCCGGGATAAGCCCATCCGTAACCGGCACTGCTCGCAGAAATAACCCGCCAGCAGCACCACATCCTCGCCCCGCTCGCGCAGCGGCGGCACCAAAAGCGGGAACACGCTCAGCCGATGGAACAGATCGGCACGGAAGTTCCCGGCCAGCACCTCTTCGCGCAGATCGCGGTTGGTGGCCGCCAGCACCCGGACATCAACCCGCAGGCTGCGGTCGTCGCCCACCCGCTGGATATCACCATACTGCAGCACGCGCAGCAGCTTGGCCTGTAACGCCAGCGACAGCTCGCCAATCTCATCGAGGAACAGCGTGCCGTTATCGGCCATTTCAAACTTGCCGCTGCGGTTGCTGATGGCCCCGGTAAACGCCCCTTTAACGTGACCAAACAGTTCGCTCTCGGCCACGCTCTCCGGCAGCGCGGCACAGTTCAGGTACACCAGCGGGTTAACGGCGCGTGGCGAAGCCTCGTGGATGGATTTCGCCACCAGCTCTTTGCCGGTGCCGGTTTCACCCTCGATCAGCACGTTGAGGTCGGAAGCGGCAACAATTTCAATCTCTTTCTTTAACTGCATGATGCCCGGCGACAGGCCGATCATTTCCGTGTGCGCCACCTGCTCAAACGCCGGCGGGCTGGCGGGCAGGCTGTTTTGGCTCTCCAGCTGTTCAATCAGCAGCGCATTGTTCAGCGCCCCGGCGGCCAGGGCGGCAATCAGGCGCAGCTCCTCATTGCTGAAGGTATCGAACTGATCCGGCGACAGACCGTCGAGGGTCAGTGCGCCAATCAGGTTTTGCCCGGCAAACAGCGGCAGGCCAATGCAGGCGTGGACTTTCAGGCTCTCCTGACCGGGGATCAGGCCGTCGTAGGGATCGGGCAGGTCGCTGTCGGCCGGGAAGCGCACCACGTCCCCGGCGCGGGCGATGGTCTCCAGCCGCGGGTGGCCTTCGAGGGTAAAGCGACGACCCAGTACATCCTGCGCCAACCCGTCGATCGCCAGCGGAATAAACTGTCGCCCTTCATAGCGCAGCAGCGCCGATGCATCGCAGTCCAGCACGTGGCGCAGGGTGGAAATCAGGCGCTGAAAACGATCCTGATGGCCAATCCCGGTCTGCAGCTCAATTGCGATCCTCGCCAGTACCTCTACGGAGAAACTCATTCGCACCTCACAGTCTTTTTGACAATGCATCATGTCATATTGACTACATCAGCGACAGTCAAATTGACTACCCATAAAGCATTAATTTATAATTAATTCATATAAATCAATTAATTAAAAAGTTGGCACACAACCTGCAATAAGCAAAACAACTTAATCCTGATTTGCTAAATAATTTTTCGAGGTTGCTATGTCTATTCTGGTTAAAAACAACATTCATTGGGTGGGTCAACGTGACTGGGAAGTGCGTGATTTCCACGGGACCGAATACAAAACTCTGCGCGGCAGCAGCTACAACAGTTACCTCATTCGTGAAGAGAAAAACGTGCTGATCGACACCGTCGACCATAAATTCAGCCGTGAATTCGTGCAGAACCTGCGCAGCGAAATTGACCTCGCCGACATCGATTACATCATCATTAACCACGCCGAAGAAGACCACGCCGGTGCGCTGACCGAGCTGATGTCCTGCATCCCGGACACCCCAATTTACTGCACCGCTAACGCCATCGACTCCATCAACGGCCATCACCATCACCCGGAGTGGAATTTCAACATCGTCAAAACCGGTGACTCACTGGATATCGGTAACGGCAAACAGCTGATCTTCGTTGAAACGCCAATGCTGCACTGGCCTGACAGCATGATGACCTATATGACCGGCGACGCGGTGCTGTTCAGTAACGACGCCTTCGGTCAGCACTACTGCGACGAACGTCTGTTCAATGACGAAGTGGATCAGACTGAGCTGTTCGAACAGTGCCAGCGCTACTACGCCAACATTCTGACCCCGTTCAGCCGTCTGGTGACGCCAAAAATTACCGAAATTCTCGGCTTTAACCTGCCGGTGGATATGATTGCCACCTCTCACGGCGTGGTATGGCGTGATAACCCTACCCAGATCGTTGAAATGTACCTGAAATGGGCCGCTGACTATCAGGAAGATCGCATCACCGTCTTCTACGACACCATGTCCAATAACACCCGCATGATGGCCGACGCGATTGCCCAGGGCATCAACGAAGTGGATCCTAACGTGGCGGTGAAAATCTTCAACGTGGCGCGCAGCGACAAGAACGAGGTGCTGACTAACGTCTTCCGTTCTAAAGGCGTGCTGGTGGGCACCTCCACCATGAACAACGTGATGATGCCAAAAATTGCCGGCCTGGTGGAAGAGATGACCGGTTTGCGCTTCCGTAACAAACGCGCCAGCGCCTTCGGCTCCCACGGCTGGAGCGGCGGCGCGGTTGACCGTCTGTCCACCCGTTTGCAGGATGCCGGCTTTGAGATGTCCCTGAGCCTGAAAGCGAAATGGCGCCCGGATATCGACGCGCTGGAAATCTGCCGCCAGCACGGCCGCGACATTGCACGTCAGTGGGCACTCGCTCCGCTGCCAGCAGCGACTACCCCAGCCTCTGTTCAACAGCAGGAACAATGCGCCTGTGCCGCAGCGGCCGCCGCCGATCTCGGTCCGAGCATGCAGTGCAGCGTCTGCCAGTGGATTTACGATCCGGCAGTCGGCGAGCCGATGCAGGATGTCCAGCCAGGTACACCATGGAGCCAGGTGCCAGACAACTTCCTGTGCCCTGAATGCTCGCTGGGTAAAGACGTGTTCGACGAACTGGCCACGGAGGCAAAATGAACCACGGCATCGTGATTATCGGCTCGGGCTTTGCCGCCCGCCAGCTGGTGAAAAACATTCGTAAACAGGATGCAAACGTCCCGCTGACGCTGATTGCCGCCGACAGCATGGACGAGTACAGCAAGCCCGACCTGAGCCACGTCATCAGCCAGAGTCAGCGTGCCGACGACCTCACCCGCCAGACGGCGGGGGCGTTTGCCGAAGAGTACAACCTGCGCCTGTTCCCCTATAGCTGGGTGACAGACATCGACGCCGCTGCCCACGTGGTCAAAGCGAAAGACACCCAGTGGTCGTATGACAAACTGGTGCTGGCAACCGGCGCTGCGGCCTTTGTGCCGCCAGTCGACGGCCGCGAGCTGATGCTCACCCTCAACAGCCAGACCGAGTACCGGGCCTGCGAAACCACCCTGCGTGATGCACGAAGGGTGATGATTGTCGGCGGGGGCTTGATCGGCACCGAGTTGGCGATGGATTTCTGCCGGGCCGGAAAAGCCGTCACCCTGGTTGACCATGCCGCCAGCATCCTGTCTGCGCTGATGCCAGCCGAAGTAAGCAGTCGCTTACAACATCGTCTGACCGATATGGGCGTACACCTGCAGCTCAAATCCCAGCTGCACAGCCTGACCCAAACCGGGAACGGGATTTGCGCCATGCTCGATCGTGACCGCTGCATTGAAGTGGATGCGGTGATTGCCGCCACCGGCCTGCGGGCCGAAACCGTGCTGGCCCAGCGCGCCGGTGCTGAGGTGGATCGCGGCGTGAAGGTCGACAGCTACCTGCAAACCACCCAGCCAGATATTTATGCTCTGGGCGACTGCGCCGAAATTAACGGTCAGGTGTTACCGTTCCTGCAGCCGATTCAGCTCAGCGCCATGTATCTGGCAAAAAACCTGCTCGGCGGCAGCGCGCCGTTGAAACTACCCGCCATGCTGGTGAAAGTGAAAACACCGGAACTGCCGCTGCATCTGGCCGGTGCAACGCAGCGCCAGGATTTGAGCTGGCAGATTGCCATTGAGCCGCAGGGAATGGTGGCGAAAGGTGCCGATGCCGAAGGCAACCTGCGCGCTTTTGTGGTCAGCGAAGATCGGATGAAGGAGGCGTTCGCCCTGCTGAAGTCATTACCCGTTTAACCCTCTGTCGTTTGTCTTACTTATTGTTCGTATGTTCGATTTTTACCTTTTCAGCCCCGCTGCCCCGGGGCTTTTTTATGCGGAACAGCTGCAAAATCTCGCCCTGTTTTAATCCCCTTTCCCGGCCTACTCTGGTGTGGTAATCCTCAACCAGAGACCGGACATGGCTAACTTCACCAAAGAACTTGCGTATCTTGCGGCCTACTTTAAACAGGTCCACAACAGAGAGCGCATCCTGTTTAGCTGGCTGTACCTTAGCCCGCAGGCACGAATGGAGAGACTCAACGAGTTGATGGCCCCGGTTAGCAAGATAAAACGCTAAACGCCAAAAACCGGAACAGTTCTTTTATCTAAACCTTATTTCTTCCGCAAAAGCCCCTACACTCTCGGTATCCGTGTGATTTGTATCAGGACGCTATGCGCCAGCTTCAAAAAATTCGCCAGTATCAGCGGCTCTCTGTGCATTACGGCTTTACGCCACAGCTCACCACCCTCGCCGACGTTGCCGGGGTGATGCTGTGCAGTGAACGCCACGCCCGCACCCTGTTACGCCAGCTGGCGCAAAGCGGCTGGCTGAGCTGGAACGCCCAACCGGGACGCGGGCATCGCGCCACTCTGCACTGCATGGCGACCACCCACGAACTCAGCGCCCCGCTGATGCACGCCTGTCTGGAAAAAGGTGATTATCAGAGCGCGTTGCAGCTGGCGGACGGCGATCCGGCCAGCCTGCACCACATCATTACGCCGTTTCTCGGCGGCAAATGGCTTAAGCACCAGCCGACGCTGCGTATTCCCTGGCACCGTCCGCTGACCTCGTTGCACCCGGCCCTGCATCGCCGCCGCGCCGAACAGCACATCATCTGCGCAGTCCACGCCGGGCTGACGCGCTACGAGCCGGGGCAGACGCAGCCGGTGGCCGACCTGGCGCACCACTGGGCCTGCTCCGAAAACGGGCTGCGCTGGCATTTTTACCTGCGCAGCGGCGCGCACTGGCATAACGGCCAGCCGGTCAGCGATGACGATATTCTGAGCGCCGTGCAGCAGCTGCTGGCCGATCCGGCCCGTAACAGCGGCTTGTTGCATATTGCGGCAGTGACGCTCGCCGCCCCCTGGTGCCTGGCCATCAACCTGCACAGCGCCGATGCGCTGCTGGCACATCGCCTTGCGCACCACGCCTGCCGCTTGCCGCATCCCCGACAGCCGGAAGTGGGTGCCGGGCCATTCACCATCGCCCGCCATCATTCGCATTTTCTGCGCCTCGAGCGCCAGCCGTGGTACTTCGCCACCCATCCGCTGCTCCACGCCATTGAATTCTGGCGTACCGGCGTGGCGACGGAGAAACCGGCCTGGATAACAGTGGGCAAAGGCCACGTCCCGCAGGAAGCGGTCACCTCCACCAGCGGCGGCTTTGCCTGGCTGATGGTCAATGCGAAACTGCCCGCGGCGCTGGCCGCCAGCCTGCGACAGCAAGCCTTAAGCCTCACCCGCCAGCGCTTTGCCCGGCGTGATGATCTGCAAACCCGCACCGAAATTCTGCCCGGTATGCCGGTACCCGACCTGCCTGTACCTGACAACGTCGCGCTGCCGACACGCCTGACGCTGGTGGGCTACGACGCCCCCGAGCTACGGGAACTGGCGGAAAAATGGCGGGTTCAGCTCCAGCAGCGTGGCTGCGAGCTACACACAAACTGGAAGGATCGCGACGGCTGGTATGCACCGGAGACGCTGGACGAGGCCGATCTGCTGCTCGGCGATCATCTGGCAAGTGGGATGGCAGAGTTTGCACTGGCGGAGTGGTTTGTGCATGAACCCGCGTGGTCAATGGCGCTGGGCGAGGCGCGTTGGCAGACCAGCAAGCGCCAGCTAATGCAACACAGTGACAGCGAAGCGCATTTCCACACGCATCTGACGCACCTGTTCCAGCAGCTGCTGGCCCAGGGGATTTGTACGCCGCTGTATCACTATCGCTATCGCATCAACGCCCTGGAAAACGTTCAGGATATGGTGCTGACCGCAGGCGGCTGGCTGGATTTCACCCGCGCGTGGCTGCCTCCGTCTGCAGTGCTTTAAGGTCAGCGATGCGGGCCAGGCATCACTGAATCGCGCAGGATCAGCTCCCCGTCGAAGGTCTGACGGAAGGTAAAATCGCCCCCGTCGAGCATAAAGATCACCCGGCTGATGGTCTCTTTCACCATCTCGGTGACCGGCACCCGCACGCTGGAGAGCGCCGGGATCACGTACGGTGCCATCGCGATGTCATCGAACCCGGCCACCGACACCGCGCCAGGCACAGCCACCCCGCTTTCGTGCAGCTGCTTGATAGCGCCAATCGCCATGTCGTCGTTACTTGCCACCAGCGCCGTAAAATGTTCGCCCCGCGCCAGCAGTTCTGTTACGCCTGCCGCCCCGCTGGCCGGGGTCCATTTACCTTCGACAATCAGCGATTCACGCAGCGGGATCCGCTGCGCTGCCAGCGCATCTTTATAGCCCGAAAGACGCTCAATCCCGGTGGGTGAATCGAGTGAGCCGGTGATAAACGCGATATCCCGATGGCCCTGGCCGATTAGCTGCGCCACCGCCGCCTGGCTGGAGGCTTTATGATCCGACCACACGCAGTGGCTGCTGTGCTTGCGCAGGCGGCGGTTCAGCACCAGCACCGGCTGCTCATGTTTCTCAATGATTTCGTCCATCTCATCGACGCTGAGAAAACGCGGGTAGATGATGATCGCATCGCAGCGCATATCCAGCAGATACTGAATCGCTTCACGCTCTTCATTGGCGCTGTGCTTGCCGTCGGCGAGGATCAGCTGCCGCCCCTTTTCTTCGGTCATTCTGGCCGCGTGGAACAGCAGCTCGCTGAAATACACGCCGTGGTAGAGGGTGTTGGTCACCACCAGCCCGAGAGTTTGCGTGCGTTTAGTCGCCAGGTTGCGCGCCAGTAAGTTCGGGCGATAGCCGCTCTCTTCAATCGCCTGAAATACCCTGTCTTTTGTCTCCTGGCTCACGTAGCCATTGCCCGACAGCACCCGGGAAACCGTCGCCTTCGAGACCCCTGCCCGCTTCGCCACTTCCAGCATCGTGGTCATAATCTGTTCCATCTAAAACCGATGAGCGGCAGTGTACTGCACCGCGTGAAAATTGTCCCCGCGCGGATCGCATACGCTTTAGCACCTTTAGTGATCGCTATCACGAATAGAAAAAATGACCAAAACACAGTCTTGTTTCATTCAAAGAAACTCTTCATGATTTTGTGGAACCGGTTTCCTATATAAGTTTCATCGCGCAGGCGGTGAAGACGTACCTTACTGATAAAACAGGATATAACCCGATGGCCAAAAATTATGCTGCGCAGGCGTTTGCCATTGTCAGCGCGCTCGGCGGTAAAGACAACATCGTTGCCGTCACTCACTGCATGACGCGCCTGCGTTTTGTGGCGAAAGATGAAAGCCTGATCGACAGCGCCACGTTGAAAAGTATCAGCGGCGTGATGGGCGTGGTGCGTAATGACAACCAGTGCCAGGTGATCATCGGGAATACTGTTTCCCAGGCGTACCGCGAAGTGCTGACTCTGCTGCCGAGCGATATGCAGCCTGCCGCGCCGCAAGGGCCGCAAAAGCTGACCTTCAAGCGCGTTGGCGCGGGGATCCTGGATGCGCTGATCGGCACCATGTCGCCGCTGATCCCGGCGATCATCGGCGGGTCGATGGTCAAGCTGTTAGCAATGATCCTCGAGATGAGCGGTGTGCTGACCAAAGGCGATCCCACGCTGACCATTCTGACGGTGATCGGCGATGGCGCGTTCTTCTTCCTGCCGCTGATGGTGGCCGCCTCTGCCGCAGTAAAATTCAAAACCAACATGTCGCTGGCGATTGCTATCGCGGGCGTGCTGGTCCATCCGAGCTTTATCGAGCTGATGGCTAAAGCGGCGCAGGGTGAACACGTCGAGTTCGCGTTTATTCCGGTAACGGCGGTGAAATACACCTACACGGTGATCCCGGCGCTGGTCATGACCTGGTGCCTGTCGTACATCGAACGCTGGGTGGATAAGATCACCCCGGCGGTGACCAAAAACTTCCTTAAACCGATGCTGATCGTGCTGATTGCCGCCCCGCTCGCCATCGTCCTGATTGGGCCGCTGGGGATCTGGATCGGTAGCGCCATCTCCGCGCTGGTGTACACCATTCACGACTATCTGGGCTGGCTGTCGGTCGCCATCATGGGCGCACTGTGGCCGCTGCTGGTAATGACCGGGATGCATCGCGTCTTCACCCCAACTATCATTCAGACCATTGCCGAAACCGGCAAAGAAGGGATGGTAATGCCATCCGAAATCGGTGCCAACCTGTCACTTGGCGGTTCATCGCTGGCGGTGGCATGGAAAACCAAAAACCCGGAACTGCGCCAGACGGCGCTGGCCGCGGCGGCCTCTGCCATCATGGCGGGTATTTCTGAACCGGCGCTGTACGGCGTCGCCATTCGCCTGAAACGCCCGCTCATTGCGAGCCTGATCAGCGGCTTTATCTGCGGCGCGGTTGCCGGGATTGCCGGACTGGCCAGCCACTCGATGGCGGCACCGGGCCTGTTTACCAGCGTGCAGTTCTTCGACCCGGCCAACCCGATGACCATCGTCTGGGTATTCGGGGTGATGGCGCTGGCCGTGGTGCTCTCCTTTGTTCTGACGTTGCTGCTGGGCTTTGAAGATATCCCGGTTGAAGACGAAGCAGAAAAAGCGCGCGCCCTGCAAACCGCACCGGTTCAGGCCAAAGCAGCACAAGCATAAATTTTAGCGAGGTAAAGATGTCTGTTTTTCCAGAAGGATTTTTATGGGGCGGCGCACTGGCTGCCAACCAGAGTGAAGGCGCATACCGTGAAGGCGGCAAGGGCCTGACGACCGTCGATATGATCCCCCACGGCGCAAACCGTCTGGCGGTGAAAGTCGGTAAGGAAAAACGCTTTGCGCTGCGTGAGGACGAGTTCTATCCGAGCCACGACGCGATTGATTTTTACCATCGCTACAAAGAAGACATCGCCTTAATGGCCGAGATGGGCTTCACGGTGTTCCGCACCTCGATTGCCTGGAGCCGTCTCTACCCGAATGGCGACGAACCGCTGCCCAATAAAGAAGGCATTGCGTTCTATCGCGCGGTCTTTGAGGAGTGCAAAAAGTACAACATCGAGCCGCTGGTCACGCTGTGTCACTTCGACGTGCCGATGCACCTGGTGACCGAGTACGGCTCCTGGCGCAACCGCAAGATGGTCGACTTCTTCGCCCGCTATGCACGCACCTGTTTTGAAGAATTTAACGGTCTGGTGAAATACTGGCTGACCTTCAACGAAATCAACATCATGCTGCATAGCCCGTTCTCCGGTGCCGGGCTGGTGTTTGAGGACGGCGAAAACGAAGACCAGGTGAAGTATCAGGCGGCGCACCATGAGCTGGTCGCCAGCGCGCTGGCCACCAAAATCGCCCACGAAGTGAACCCGGAACATCAGGTTGGCTGCATGCTGGCGGGCGGCAATTTCTATCCTTACTCCTGCAAGCCGGAAGACGTGTGGATGGCGCTGGAAAAAGACCGCGAAAACCTGTTCTTTATCGACGTGCAGGCGCGCGGTCGTTATCCAGCCTATTCCGCGCGCGTGTTCCGCGAAAAAGGGGTGGCGATCGTGAAAGAGCCGGGCGATGACGCGCTGCTGATGAACACCGTCGATTTTGTGTCGTTCAGCTATTACGCCTCGCGTTGTGCCTCGGCAGATATGAATGCCAACAACACCAGCGCGGCCAACATCGTTAAATCCCTGCGCAACCCGCACGTCGAAGTGAGTGAATGGGGCTGGGGTATCGATCCGCTGGGCCTGCGCATCACCATGAACATGATGTATGACCGCTACCAGAAACCGCTGTTCCTGGTGGAAAACGGGCTGGGCGCGAAGGACGAGATCGACGCCAACGGCGAGATCAACGACGACTACCGCATCAGCTACCTGCGCGAGCACATCCGCGCAATGGGCGATGCCATCGAAGACGGTGTTCCGCTGATGGGTTACACCAGCTGGGGCTGTATCGACCTGGTGGCGGCCTCAACGGGCGAGATGAGCAAACGCTACGGCTTTATCTATGTCGATCGCGATGATGCCGGGAACGGCACCCTTGATCGTAAACGCAAAAAATCGTTCTGGTGGTACAAGAAAGTGATCGCCAGCAACGGCGCAGAGCTGGATTAACCTTCCCTTGTGCCGGGCGGCGCTGCGCTTGCCCGGCCTATAACCCTTCAGATAAATTCAATAATTTCATCGCGTTATTGTCATTCATTGACACCATCAATGTATCATTGTATAAAACTCCGCCGTAATAATGATATTCATTCTCAGCCAGGTGCCCCGGCTGTCAAAATACATCAATGAAGGAAAGCGTTTCATGAAAAAGGTCATCAGCGCATTAGGATTACTCATCGCAACAGCAGGTTCCGCTTTTGCGACCACGTATCCTCTGACGATTGAGAATTGCGGATTTAAAGAAACCTTCACCAAAGCACCTGAACGCGTTGTCGCGCTGGGACAAAACACCGTTGAAATTCTGCTGCTGCTGGGCCTGCAGGATAAAGTCGCCGCCAGCGCCTTCTGGCCGACCAAAGTGCTGCCGCAGCTGGCCGAAAAAAATGAAAAAGTGAAAACGCTGACCGTGGAGATCCCGACGTTAGAATCCATTCTGGCGCAAAACCCGGACTTCATACCTGCCCAGCTGCCTTTACTGCTCGGCCCGGAAAGCAAAGTCGCGAAACGCGAAGATCTGGCGACCCTCGGGATCAACAGCTATTTATCGCCGGGCATGTGCGCGACCAAAAAAGGGATCGGCGATATGTACGGCAGCCGTCAAAAGCTGTGGGACATGGCGTATCTCTACCAGGAGATCGCGGATTTCGCGACCATCTTTAACGTGCAGCCTGCCGGTGACGCACTCATTTCCGACTTCAAAAAGCGCGAAGCGGACCTGCGTGCTGAATTCAGTAAAAACAAAAAAGACCTTTCGTATGTGTTCTGGTTCTCCAGCTCGTCGCCGTCATCTGACGCCTACGTTGGCGGCAAAAACAGCGCCTCCGGCTTTATTGCCAACGTACTCGGTGGCCACAACGCCATCACCTCCGAGACCGAATGGCCGACCGTCGGCTGGGAAAGCATCATTGCCGCCAACCCGGACGTGATTGTGGTCTCCAGCCTCGACCGTAACCGCTGGGCGCTGGACAGCGCCGAGGAAAAAATCAAATTCCTGAAGAGCGACCCGGCCATCAGCCAGCTGGATGCCGTCAAAAAAGGTCACATTGTGATCATGGATGGTCAGGCGATGAACCCGACCATCCGCACTATCTACGGCGCGGAACAGATTGCTGAGCAGCTCAGAAAAATGGGGCTCAATTAATGACCGCAGTGGTTCAGCCCACCCGGCGGGGGTGGTTTCTGCCTGGCGCCTTCGCGCTGGCGGTGGTGCTTTTGCTGCTGGTGATTGCCACCGGCGTCAGCGTGGGGGAACTGTCGATCCCCCTGCAAAGCGTGTTCTATGCCTTCAGCAATAAAATCGGTTTAACCGACGTCCCCCTCAACCGCATCTATGAGAGCGTGATCTGGGACTTTCGCCTGAGCCGGGCGCTGGTCGCCGCCTGCTGCGGCGCGGGGCTGGCCATTTGCGGCGCCGTGCTGCAAAGCCTGCTGAAAAACGCCCTCGCCGAACCTTACGTGCTGGGCGTGTCGGCGGGTGCCTCGACCGGTGCCGTCTCCGTGGTGGTACTGGGCATTGGCAGCGGCACAGTGACGCTGTCTGCAGGGGCCTTTGCCGGGGCCTTTGCCGCGTTTGCCTTTGTCGCCTTCCTGACTAACGGCGCGCGCGGCGGCAGCGAACGCACCATTCTGGCCGGGGTCGCCGCCTCGCAGCTGTTTAACGCCATTACCGCCTGGACCGTCAGCACCTCCGCCAGCGCGCAGCAGGCGCGAGACGTGATGTTCTGGCTGCTGGGCAGCTTCAGCGGCGTGCGATGGCCGGAGTTCCAGCTGGTGCTGGTGGTGGTGCTAATCGGTCTGGCCATCTGCCTGTATTATTCCCGGGCGCTGGACGCCTTCACCTTTGGCGACGATGCCGCAGCCTCGCTTGGCATTGCGGTGCCGTGGGTGCGCCTGATGCTATTTGTCACCACCGCCATCATTACCGCAACCATCGTCAGCATGGCGGGCTCAATTGGCTTTGTCGGGTTAGTGGTGCCGCACGTGATGCGCTTCTTCTTTGGCCCGCTGCACCGCACCTTGCTCATCGCCAGCGCGCTGGCCGGTGCGATCCTGATGGTGCTGGCGGATATCGCCTCTCGCCTGCTGATCGCCCCACAAAGCCTGCCTGTTGGCGTGGTGACGGCGCTGGTTGGCGTACCGTTCTTCGCCATGATCATCTATCGCTCCAGGACTAAATAATGAGTATCAGCGCTGAAAACATCACCTGGAAAGTGGGCAAAAAGGTGATCGTTAATAATGTCTCCCTTGCGGTATCGCAGGGGCAGACGGTGGGTCTGCTGGGGCCGAACGGCTGCGGAAAATCCTCTCTGCTGCGGATCCTGGCAGGCCTGCGTCGCCCGCATACCGGCACCGTCGCACTGGACGGCACAAGCATCGCCGGGATGGCTAAAAAGCAGTTCGCCCGTCGGGTGGCCTTTGTTGAACAACACGGTATGACCGATGCCAACATGCGCGTGCGCGACGTGGTGAAGCTGGGGCGTATCCCGCACCACTCGCCGTTTTCCAGCTGGACCCCGCAGGATGATGAGACGGTCACCTCGGCGCTGAAAACCGTCGATATGCTGGATCACAGCGATCAGGGCTGGCAGAGCTTGTCCGGCGGCGAGCGCCAGCGGGTACACATCGCCCGGGCGCTGGCGCAAATGCCTACCGAGATCCTGCTGGATGAACCGACTAACCACCTGGATATTCACCATCAAATCCAGCTGATGCAGTTAATCAGCCAGCTGCCGGTGACAAGCCTGGTCGCCATTCACGACCTGAACCACGCCTCGATGTTCTGCGATGCGCTGATCGTGATGCAGCAGGGCCAGATTGTCGCCACCGGCACCCCGCAGGACATTCTGACAGAAGCGTTGCTGTGGGATGTGTTCCGGGTAAAAACCAAAATTGAGCGCTCGCCTTTCCATGGCAAAAAGCACATTCATTACCTCGTCTGAGGCGAGGTAAGTTGTGATCGCACTCCGCCCTGCAACCCAGCTCTGGCCGCCCGTATTACTGGGCAGCCAGTTTGTGTTCAACATCGGTTTTTATGCCGTTGTCCCCTTTCTGGCGATATTTTTACGCGACGATATGCTGCTCTCCGGCGGGCTTATCGGGCTGGTTCTCGGGCTGCGTACCTTCTCCCAGCAGGGGATGTTTATTGTCGGTGGCGCCCTCTCCGACCGTTACGGTGCCAGAACGATCATCCTGTGCGGCTGCATCGTACGCGTGGTGGGCTATCTGCTGCTGGCCTACGGACATTCACTGCCGCTGATTATTGCCGGGGCCTGCCTCACCGGGATTGGCGGGGCGCTTTTTTCCCCTTCCATCGAAGCCTTACTGGCGAAAGCCGGCACTCGCAGCGAAGCGCAGGGCAAACGCAGTCGTGCGGAGTGGTTCGCCCTGTTTGCTGTCTGCGGTGAGCTGGGAGCGGTACTTGGCCCGGTGGCGGGCGCGCTGTTGACAGGGTTGGGTTTTCGCCAGGTAGCGCTGGCGGGTGCGGCGGTGTTTGTAGTGGCCTTAATTGTGCTGTTCTTTTGCCTGCCCCCCGCCGCTAGCAAAAATCAGCCGCTGCAAATTACCCCGTGGTGGACCACCTTTCGTCAGCCGCGCTTTGTGGCGTTTATCATCGCCTGGAGCAGCTGGTTATTAAGCTATAACCAGCTCTATCTGGCGCTGCCGGTAGAGATCCAGCGGGCCGGCGGCAGCGAAAAAGATCTCGGTCCGCTGTTTATGCTGGCCTCGGTGCTGGTGATTCTCTTCCAGCTGCCGCTGGCCCGCGTTGCCCGCCGGGTGGGGGTGGTGCGGATCCTGCCTGTGGGGTTCATGCTGATCTCAGCGGCGTTTCTGAGCGTGGCGCTGTTCGCCGCCTCAGAGCCGGCACAGGGCTGGCTGCGTCTGCTGCCTGCCGCCTGTTTCGTCACCCTGCTGACCTGCGGGCAGATGCTGCTGGTGCCGTCCGCGAAAGACGTGGTGCCATGGTTTGCCAGCGAATCAACGCTGGGGGCGCATTATGGTGCGCTCGCCACCGCAGGCGGCTGCGCGGTGCTGGCGGGGAATTTACTGCTCGGCGACCTGCTCGACAAGGCGCTGACGCCCTCTGCCGAAGCGGCCTTCCCGTGGCTGCTGCTGGCGGTGTTCCCGCTGTGCAGCGCTATCGCCATGATCTTTATCTGCCGACCGATGCGTAGACCGCAGGCCTGACATTACTTTTTAGGGCGATATTTTTCCGGTAGTTCGGGCACCGGGCGGCGATCGTCAATCAGATGGCGGATCGTTAAAATCGGGTGTCGCCAGAGCATACGCGGCCCTGCCCAGCGCATCACCTGCTTCATCTCTTCACGTTTGGCAGGCTGATAACAGTGGACCGGACACTGCTTGCAGGCCGGTTTTTCTTCGCCAAACACGCATTTATCCAGTCGTTTGTCGGCGTAATCGTTCAGCGCCGGATAGTGCCCGGCCTCTTTCGAGGCCTGCGGGCACTGCTGTTCATACAGCGCGATCATCTTGCGGATGGTCTCTTTTTCACGCGTGATTCGTTTTCCAGACATAGCAGCGTTCCGACCGATAAGTTGTATTTATGATACCCCTTTCAGGTTGCGTTTTCAGCCCGATTTCATCTTTTGCATGTCGTTTTCTGAAGGCGCTCCGCAGTTATAAATTTGTCCTCGCTGCTTTTTACTGGCATTTTATACAGGTGTTTATGTCATCCGGTGTAACCGAAGAAAAAGGAGTTTCTATGTCAGAGATGTGTATTGCCCTGCCGAGCCGCCGTTTAACGGTTGGCTATTTCAGAAAGCGTCATGAAGATCGCAAAACCAAGATCCCGCGACGCTACAGCGTGCATGCGTCGCTGAGCCTGAAAGGCGACTGGCTGGAAGAGGCCGGGTTTAAAACCCACGCTCAGGTGCGGGTGCTGGTCGAGCAAGGCAAATTAGTGATTGAACTGGTTGCGGAAGAGGCCTCGTAAAGTCGCGACATTTTGCTGCGCGGTGCCATTTTTTCATGCGACAATAGCGCCAACTTATGGCCCTAATGTCGCCTGAACCGCACTAATTTCAAAGAAATGGACATCATCACTCCATGACCACTACAGACAATCTCGACGCCCACACCCCAATGATGCAGCAGTACCTGAAGCTCAAAGCACAGCATCCGGAAATTCTGCTGTTTTATCGCATGGGTGACTTTTACGAGCTGTTTTATGACGATGCGAAACGCGCCTCGCAGCTGCTCGACATCTCGTTGACCAAACGCGGTGCGTCCGCCGGGGAACCGATCCCGATGGCGGGCATTCCGCATCACGCGGTAGAAAACTACCTCGCGAAGCTGGTTAACCAGGGCGAATCGGTCGCGATTTGCGAACAGGTTGGCGACCCAGCAACGTCAAAAGGCCCGGTCGATCGCAAAGTTGTCCGCATCGTGACGCCAGGCACCATCAGCGATGAAGCCCTGCTGCAGGAGCGTCAGGACAACCTGCTGGCGGCCATCTGGCAGGACAGCAAAGGTTTCGGCTATGCCACGCTGGATATCAGCTCCGGGCGTTTTCGCCTGAGCGAACCGGCCGACCTCGAGACCATGGCGGCCGAGCTGCAGCGCACCAATCCGGCAGAGCTGCTGTATGCCGAAGATTTTGCCCAGATGTCGCTGCTGGAAGGCCGTCGCGGCCTGCGCCGTCGTCCGCTGTGGGAATTTGAAATCGACACCGCGCGCCAGCAGCTCAACATGCAGTTTGGCACCCGCGATCTGGTCGGCTTTGGCGTCGAAAACGCCCCGCGCGGCCTGTGCGCCGCAGGCTGTTTGTTGCAGTACGTCAAAGACACCCAGCGCACCTCCCTGCCGCATATTCGCGCCATCACCCTCGATCGTCAGCAGGACAGCATCATTATGGATGCCGCCACGCGCCGCAATCTGGAGATCACCCAGAACCTGGCGGGCGGTGTGGAAAACACCCTGGCATCGGTGCTCGACAGCACCGTGACGCCGATGGGCAGCCGCATGCTCAAACGCTGGCTGCACATGCCGGTGCGTGATACCGACACGCTCACTGGCCGCCAGCAAACCATCGGCGCGCTGCAGGACCGATACAGCGATTTGCAGCCGGTACTGCGTCAGGTGGGCGACCTGGAGCGTATTCTGGCCCGACTGGCACTGCGCACGGCTCGTCCACGTGACTTAGCCCGCATGCGCCATGCGTTCCAGCAACTGCCGGAACTGCGCAGCCAGCTGGCAGAAATTGACAGCGCACCGGTGCAGAAGCTGCGTGAAACCATGGGTGAATTCAGCGAGCTGCGCGAACTGCTCGAGCAGGCGATCATCGACGCGCCGCCGGTACTGGTGCGCGACGGCGGCGTCATCGCCCCGGGTTACAACGACGAGCTGGACGAATGGCGCGCGCTGGCCGATGGCGCGACGGATTATCTGGATAAGCTGGAGATCCGCGAGCGCGAACGCCTCGGGCTGGATACGCTGAAAGTGGGCTATAACGCCGTGCATGGCTACTTCATTCAGATCAGCCGTGGGCAGAGTCACCTGGCACCTATTCACTATGTGCGCCGCCAGACGCTGAAAAACGCCGAGCGCTACATCATTCCTGAGCTGAAAGAGTACGAGGACAAAGTACTCACCTCGAAGGGCAAAGCGCTGGCGCTGGAAAAACAGCTGTACGACGCCCTGTTCGACAGCCTGATGCCGCATCTGGCGGATCTGCAGCAGAGCGCAGCCGCGCTGGCAGAGCTGGACGTACTGGTGAACCTGGCAGAACGTGCCGAAACCCTGAACTACAGCTGCCCAACCTTTAGCGATAAGCCCGGCGTGCGCATAACCGAAGGCCGCCACCCGGTGGTCGAGCAGGTGTTGAACGAACCCTTTATCGCCAACCCGCTGAACCTGTCCCCGCAGCGTCGGATGCTGATCATTACCGGTCCAAACATGGGCGGTAAAAGTACCTACATGCGCCAGACGGCGCTGATCGCGCTGCTGGCCTATATCGGCAGCTACGTCCCGGCGCAAAAAGTGGAGATCGGCCCCATCGATCGCATTTTCACCCGCGTGGGCGCAGCGGACGATCTGGCGAGCGGGCGTTCAACCTTTATGGTGGAGATGACCGAAACTGCCAATATTCTGCATAACGCCACCGAAAACAGCCTGGTGCTGATGGACGAAATCGGTCGCGGCACCTCGACCTACGACGGCCTGTCGCTGGCGTGGGCCTGTGCCGAAAGCCTGGCGAATAAAATCAAAGCCATGACCCTGTTTGCCACCCACTACTTCGAGCTGACGCAGTTGCCGGAGAAAATGGAAGGCGTGGCAAACGTGCATCTGGATGCGCTCGAGCATGGGGACACCATCGCCTTTATGCACACCGTGCAGGACGGCGCCGCCAGCAAAAGCTACGGGTTGGCCGTTGCCGCACTGGCGGGTGTACCGAAAGAGGTGATTAAGCGCGCGCGCCAGAAGCTGCGCGAGCTGGAAAGCCTGTCGCCAAACGCGGCGGCAACCCAGGTTGATGGCACCCAGATGTCGCTGCTGTCGCCAGCTGAAGAGACCTCACCGGCACTGGAAGCGCTGGAAAACCTTGACCCGGACTCCCTGAGCCCGCGCCAGGCGCTGGAGTGGATCTACCGGTTAAAAAGCCTGGCATAAGTCCTAATGATTACGGAGAAAGTATGAACGCCTATACAGCAGAAATTATTGATGCCCACATCGCGCTGGAACAGTGGTTAGGCCAGGGTGAAGGCGATCTTACGGCGCTACTCGCGCGTTTTCGCCCGGACTTTATGATGATTGCCCCGACAGGCGCGCATTTTGATCACGCAGGGCTGGCGCAATTTCTGCAGAACCAGCGTGGTAGCCGACCGGGGTTGAAGATTATGCTCGATGAGTTAACGCTGTTGCAAAGCTGGGAGAACGGCGCACTACTTCACTATCGTGAGACGCAAACCCGTCCTGAACAGCCGGTGAACGTGCGCTGGTCGACAGCCGTTCTGACGCAAGAGGGCGATAACATCACCTGGCGTCTGCTGCACGAAACATCCGCCCAGCCGTGATCCAAAAGAAAAAGGCCCGTCTCTCGACGGGCCTTTTTTGATGAAGAGTGGCTTACTCGCGGAACAGCGCTTCGATGTTCAGCCCTTGCCCCTGCAGGATTTCACGCAGGCGACGCAGACCTTCTACCTGAATCTGACGAACACGTTCACGGGTCAGGCCGATTTCACGACCGACGTCTTCCAGTGTCGCAGCTTCATACCCCAGCAGACCGAAACGACGCGCCAGCACTTCACGCTGTTTGGCGTTCAGTTCGAACAGCCATTTGACGATGCTCTGTTTCATATCATCGTCTTGCGTGGTGTCTTCCGGACCGTTGTCTTTTTCATCGGCCAGGATATCCAGCAGCGCTTTCTCGGAATCGCCACCCAGCGGGGTGTCGACGGAGGTAATACGCTCGTTGAGACGCAGCATACGGCTGACATCATCGACGGGTTTATCCAGTTGCTCGGCAATCTCTTCCGCACTTGGCTCATGGTCCAGTTTATGGGACAACTCGCGTGCGGTACGCAGATAGACGTTCAGCTCTTTCACAATGTGAATCGGCAGACGGATCGTACGGGTTTGATTCATGATCGCCCGTTCAATAGTCTGTCGGATCCACCACGTTGCGTAAGTCGAGAAACGGAACCCACGTTCAGGGTCAAATTTCTCCACGGCGCGGATCAGCCCCAGGTTACCTTCTTCAATCAGATCCAGCAGAGCCAGACCACGATTGCTGTAACGACGGGCAATCTTCACCACCAGACGCAAGTTACTTTCGATCATGCGACGGCGTGAGGCAACATCTCCACGCAGCGCACGGCGCGCGAAATACACTTCTTCTTCTGCTGTTAACAGTGGGGAGTATCCGATCTCCCCAAGGTAAAGCTGAGTTGCGTCGAGCACGCGCTGAGTGGCACCCTGCGATAACAGCTCTTCTTCAGCTAAATCGTTATCACTGGGTTCCTCTTCTACTAAGGCTTTTTCGTCAAAAGCCTCTGTTCCGTTCTCGTCAAACTCCGCATCTTCATTTAAATCATGAACTTTCAGCGTATTCTGAGTCATAAAGGTGGCTCCTACCCGTGATCCCTGGGCGTAACACACCAAATGGTATGTCCCGCCAATTTATCGCTGCGGTAAATACTGCAGCGGGTTTACGGATTTCCCCTTGTAACGAATTTCAAAATGCAAGCGTGTAGAACTGGTTCCGGTGCTACCCATGGTCGCTATTTTTTGCCCCGCCTTAACTTCTTGTTGTTCCCGGACCAGCATCGTATCGTTATGGGCGTAGGCACTCAGGTAATCATCGTTATGTTTTATGATAATAAGATTACCGTAACCGCGCAGAGCGTTCCCGGCGTATACCACACGACCATCTGCGGTCGCGATAATAGCCTGTCCCTTACTTCCTGCGATATCGACCCCTTTATTTCCCCCCTCGGAGGAAGAAAAGTTCTCGATAACTTTGCCTTCAGCCGGCCAGCGCCATGAAGAGATTGGCGAACTGGACGTCATACTACTGGCAGCGGGCACGGTAGAGCTAACCACAGGTGCCGTAACGGGTGCTGTGACAACGGTCGCAGTCCCTTTATTATTCGGCAACATCTTGTTAGCACTCTGTTCACCTGAGTCCTCAGAATACGTAATTGTCGGTTGCGACGCAACCACTGTGCTTGATTTTTGCGCAGGAATCACACTGTTATTTTGCGCAGAGACATCGGCAACCGAAACGGTGTTGCCTGGCGTTAATGGTGTCCCTGTCGCGTTGCCCACCTGCAGCGCCTGGCCCACTTCCAGGCCATACGGGGCCTGCACGTTATTTCGTTGCGCAAGGTCACGGAAATCGTTTCCGGTGATCCAGGCAATATAGAAGAGGGTATCGCCGCGCTGAACGGTATAGGTACTGCCGCCGGTATAGCTCCCTTTCGGAATGTTCCCATACTTACGGTTATACACAATGCGGCCATTTTCGGTTTGCACAGGCGTATTCACTGCCTGGATCTGCGTTGGCTGGGTAACTGGGCGCTGCACAGGCTGAATTTGCGGAGTTTGCTGCGCAGGCATGGTGCCCATTTTAGGCGGTGGGGTGATCAGCATACCGCCCGACGAACTGCCCGAGCTGCTGTTGCCGCCAACCGAGCTCACTGGCGCAGGGGCGTTATTGGATGTTGTACAGCCTGCCAGCCAGAGTGAAACCAGTGATAATGCCGCAACACGGCTGATGGTGAATTTTGGGCTTCCCGCGCTCATTTATCCCCCAGGAATGTGTTAAATACCAGTGACTTAATAATAACCGTGGTGTCACGATGCTTTTGCGCCACACCATACGCTGAATTTGCCTGAATAATCCTGGAAAATTCTGAGTCTCAGGCAAGCTCGCCTTTTACCAGCGGCACAAAGCGCACAGCTTCCACGGTATCGATGATGAATTCGTTGCCCCGTCGACGGACACGCTTTAACAGTTGGTGTTCGTCGCCCACCGGTAGCACGAGGATCCCACCGTCATCCAGCTGCGCCATCAGTGCAGAGGGGATTTCCGGCGGGGCTGCCGTCACGATAATGGCATCAAACGGGCCGCGGGCCTTCCAGCCCTGCCAGCCATCGCCGTGACGGGTGGAAACATTATGTAAATCAAGCTGTTTTAGACGACGACGCGCCTGCCACTGCAACCCTTTGATGCGCTCTACCGAGCAGACGTGGTGCACCAGATGCGCCAGAATCGCGGTCTGATACCCCGAACCGGTGCCAATCTCCAGCACCCGTGAGTCCGGCGTCAGTTCCAGCAGCTCGGTCATGCGTGCCACCATATAAGGCTGCGAAATCGTCTGTCCCTGCCCTATCGGCAAGGCGACGTTTTCCCACGCTTTGTGTTCAAACGCCTCATCAACGAACTTCTCACGCGGCACCAGCGAGATGGCGGTAAGCACATGCTCGTCAGCCACTCCCTGAGCGCGTAATTGATCCAGAAGTGTTTGTACACGCTTACTTACCATTGCGAACTCACCCCGGCGCGATCCAGCCAGCCTGACACCACATCATGCGCGTTATACGCGGTCAGATCCACGTGCAGCGGCGTGACGGAAACGTACCCTTCATCTACCGCCGCGAAGTCGGTATCCGGGCCGGCGTCGTGCTTTTCACCCGGCGGGCCAATCCAGTACAGGGTATTGCCGCGCGGATCCTGCTGCGGAATGACTTTATCCGCCGGATGACGGCTCCCGCAGCGGGTGACGCGAATGCCTTTAATCTGATCCAACGGCAGGTCGGGTACGTTGATATTGAGGATCCGTCCGGTGCGCAGCGGCTCGCGATTGAGCGCCCGCAGAATGGAGCAGGTAATGGCCGCAGCGGTGTCGTAATGCTGATGGCCGTTAAGAGAGACCGCCAGCGCCGGGAAGCCAAGATGGCGACCTTCCATGGCGGCGGCGACGGTGCCGGAGTAAATCACGTCATCGCCCAGATTGGGTCCGGCATTTATCCCGGAGACAACCACGTCCGGGCGCGGACGCATCAGGGCGTTAACGCCCAGAAAGACGCAGTCGGTCGGCGTGCCCATTTGAACGGCGATATCGCCATTGTCATAGGTAAAGGTGCGAAGCGACGACTCGAGCGTGAGCGAGTTAGAGGCACCACTGCGATTACGATCGGGGGCCACGACCTGAACCTCGGCAAATTCACGCAGCGCCCTGGCCAGCGTCTGAATGCCTGGCGCATGGATGCCGTCATCGTTACTCAGCAATATTCGCATAGTCACCCGAAGTGTTGATAAGTTCCCTGACAACGCTGGTGGCAAAGCTGCCTGCCGGCAACCAGAAGCGCAGCTCGACGGTTGCGTCATCCCACCAGTTCCAGTTCAGCTGTTGCGGATAGAGCAGCATCGCCCGGCGTGCCGCCTCGACTTTTTCCCGCATCAGCAGAGACAATAATTCTGTTTCACCGGCAACGGCGGCCTGCTCGAAAAGGAGCGCCTCCCCTTGCGGGCCCCACTCGCCGGTCCCCGCCAGCGCGGCGGTGATCAGCAGCGTTTTGGCGTCGACGCGCGCCTGCAAATCGGGCATTTCTTCGTCAGTGGCGACAAACCAGCTGCCGCGCCCCGCTAATTGTAGCGCATCGCCGACAACAACTTGATTCGCGTCCGGTTTTTTCAACCTTTCGCTCACAATTTGATTAAACAACGCACTGCGGGCTGCCGACAACCAAAAACTGCGTTTATTTCGATCCCGTACCGGGGCATCGCTTTGTGCCCAGCGCAGCGCCCCCTGCAGGTTACTGCCGCCAATGCCAAAGCGCTGCGCGCCGAAGTAGTTCGGCACACCCTGCTCGCGGATCGCCACCAGCCGCTGCTCCACATTGTCGCGATGGCTGACGTCGCGCAACACCAGCGTAAAAGCATTGCCTTTTAGCGCGCCGAGGCGCAGCTTGCGCTTGTGGCGGGCGTATTCGAGCACCTTGCAGCCTTCCGGCTGGAATTTGCTTAAATCGGGCATCGCATTGCCCGGCACCCGTGCGCAGAGCCACTGTTCGGTGACGGCGTGTTTGTCTTTCTGCCCGGCGAAGCTCACTTCCCGGGCGGAGATTTTCAGGAATTTTGCCAGTGCCTCGGCCACGAAGCGGGTGTTGCAGTCTGTTTTCAGGATCCGCACCAGAATGTGCTCCCCTTCACCGTCCGGCTCAAAACCCAAATCTTCAACAACCACGAAATCTTCCGGGTTGGCTTTCAGCAGGCCGGTTCCCTGCGGCTGACCGTGCAGCCAGGTCAGGTTGGTGATGTCGATCATTTCGCGGCCTTCACCAGCAGCGCCACCGCTTCACAGGCAATGCCTTCGCCACGGCCCGTAAAGCCGAGCTTTTCGGTGGTAGTGGCTTTAACGTTGACATCGTCCATGTGACAGCCGAGATCTTCGGCAATAAACACCCGCATCTGCGGAATGTGCGGCAGCATTTTGGGTGCCTGCGCAATGATCGTCACGTCGACATTACCAAGGGTAAAACCTTTCGCCTGAATACGACGCCAGGCTTCGCGCAGCAGCTCGCGGCTGTCCGCCCCCTTAAACGCCGGATCGGTGTCCGGGAAAAGCTTACCGATATCGCCCAGCGCCGCCGCACCGAGCAGCGCATCGGTCAGGGCATGCAGTGCAACATCGCCATCAGAATGCGCAAGCAGCCCTTTTTCATAAGGGATGCGCACGCCGCCAATGATAATTGGGCCCTCGCCGCCAAAGGCGTGTACGTCAAAACCATGTCCAATTCGCATTATGCCTTCTCCTGATGGGTCGAACGGGTAAGATAAAATTCTGCCAGCTGTAAATCTTCGGGGCGCGTCACTTTTATGTTATCTGCGCGCCCTTCAATCAGTTGCGGGTGAAAACCGCAATACTCCAGCGCTGAGGCTTCATCGGTGATGGTCGCGCCTTCATTCAGCGCGCGGGTCAAGCAGTCGTGAAGCAGTTCACGTGGGAAAAATTGCGGCGTCAGCGCGTGCCAGAGGTCAACGCGATCCACCGTATGGGCGATCGCCTGCAGGCCTGGCTCGGCGCGCTTCATGGTATCGCGTACCGGCGATGCCAGAATGCCGCCGATGCGGCTGGTTTCGCTGATGGCCAGTAGCCGTGCCAGATCGTCCTGATGCAGGCACGGCCGCGCGGCGTCATGCACCAGTACCCACTGCGCGTCACCGGCAGCCTGAAGACCCGCCAGCACCGAATCGGCACGCTCTGCGCCGCCGTCGACAACGGTGATTTGCGGGTGACTGGCAAGCGAAAGCGCGGCAAAACGGGCATCGCCCGGGCTGATAGCGATAATGACCCGCGTCACACGCGGGTTCGCCAGCAGCGCCGCCACGGCGTGCTCAAGGATCGTTTTGTCGCCAATAGAAAGGTACTGCTTAGGACATTCTGTCTGCATGCGCCGGCCAAACCCGGCGGCCGGAACAACGGCGCATACGTTCGAAAAAGTGACTGCCATGGCGTAATCCTGGGCCTGATTATCGAGTGTTTTGTACTGAGCCCTGGTTGCGTTTAGACGCATCCGGCACCAGACGATAGAAGGTTTCGCCAGGCTTAGTCATGCTGAGTTCGTTGCGCGCACGCTCTTCAATCGCTTCCTGGCCGCCATTGAGATCGTCAATTTCGGCGAACAGTTGATCGTTTCGCGCTTTAAGTTTGCCGTTTGTTGCCTGCTGCGCCGTCACGTCGTCGTTGACGCGACTGTAGTCGTGAAGACCGTTCTTACCGAACCACAGCGAATACTGAAGCCAGACCAGCAAAGCCAGCAACAGCAGCGTAAGTTTACCCATCCTGCCCCCTGAAAAACGGCATCATCATCCCATAACTTTCCCCACGACTCTACATCGGGGCTACAGAGATGCCGCACCATTGCGGGCAAATGTACCACATTTTTTTCGCAGATTCGCGCAGCCAACATTGTCTCATAGTTGGTTACGGTTTGAATTATGGCTGAACTTATCCCATGAGCCACAAAAATAACAGCCCGAACATCACGGCCACCGCGACGACGGTCGTGAGCGCGCTATAGAGCAGCTTGCCATTGTGCAGAGAGTGCAGCGCAATCCCCACCACGACGGCGACAGGCATCAGCGCCAGGAAGAAAGGCCAGGTGTAGAGGAGGAAGAATAAGGTATTGCTGCCATACAGCAGGAAGGGGATGCCCAGCGCCATCAGCCATGACGCAAAGCCGACGATAGCCCCGGGAAAAGACCAGGTCGTCTCGTCGTTCGCTGCTACCGATTCCGACCTGGTGATAATGTAGTTTTCGCTGTTCCGCATAGCTGATCCCGTGACCATGGCGCACCGATGATGGATAACCAGCTTCCTCATCGGTACCGTCTCAGGATCTGATAATATCGTCCTGCCGGAGCAGGTCTAATAATTCACCCACCAAATTTGTTACCAATTGTTCACCCTTAAGGTGAATGTCTGGTAATTCGGGGGCTTCGTATATGGCATCAATGCCGGTGAAGTTTTTCAGCTCGCCCGCGCGCGCTTTCTTATACAACCCTTTCGGATCGCGCTGCTCGCAAAGTTCCAGCGGGGTATCAACGAAGACCTCAATAAAGCGATCGTTGCCGACCCGCTCGCGCACTCGCTGCCGCTCGGCCCGGTGCGGGGAGATAAACGCCGTTAAGACCACCAGCCCCGCGTCAGCCATCAGGCTGGCGACTTCGCCGACCCGACGGATGTTCTCTTTGCGATCGTCGTTGCTAAAACCCAAATCGCTGCACAGCCCGTGGCGTACGTTGTCACCATCCAGCAGATAGGTGCTAACCCCATGCTTATGCAGCGCCTCTTCCAGCGCCCCGGCCACGGTGGATTTACCGGAGCCAGACAGCCCGGTAAACCACAGCACAACCCCACGGTGACCGTGGAGTTGTTCGCGCGCGGCAACGGTCACCGGATGAGGATGCCAGACGACGTTCTCATCATGCAGGGCCATTACTTGCCTCCCAGCAGATCGCGTGCGCCCCAGTGCGGGAAGTGTTTACGCACCAGCGCGTTCAGCTCCAGCTCAAAGGCGCTGAATTCAGACGGCGCGGCCGTTGATTGCTCATGCGGCTCACGGACCATCCCGGCGCCGACGGTGACGTTGGACAGGCGATCGATAATAATCAGCCCGCCGGTCACCGGGTTCTGCTGATACTGATCCAGCACCAGCGGCTCGTCGAAGGTAAAATCGACCAGACCGATGCCGTTCAGCGGCAGCTCAGCGACGCTGTGCTGTGCCAGGGTGTTGATGTCCACCTGATATTGAATCCCGTCCACGCGGGCGCGGGTTTTCTTACCGGCAATTTTGATATCGTAGCTCTGGCCCACGCTCAGCGCCTGCTCCGCCATCCACACCACATCAATCGAGGCGCTTTGTACCGCAGGCAGGGCATCGTGCGCGTCCACCAGCAGATCGCCGCGGCTGATGTCGATTTCATCCTTCAGCACCAGCGTCACCGCCTCACCTGCACCCGCTTCCTGCAGGTCGCCATCAAAGGTGACAATGCGGGCAACGGCGGACTCGACGCCGGAAGGCAGTACCTTCACGCGCTGGCCGACGCTCACGCTGCCACCGGCAACAGTGCCAGAGAAGCCACGGAAATCGAGGTTCGGGCGGTTGACGTACTGCACCGGGAAGCGCAGCGGCTGGGTGTCAGCGCTGTACTGCAGCTCAACGGTTTCCAGTACTTCCAGCAGCGTCGGGCCGCTGTACCACGGCATGGTGGTGCTCTGGGACGCGACGTTGTCCCCTTCCAGCGCCGACAGCGGCACAAAGCGGATATCGAGGTTGCCTGGCAACTGCTCGGCGAAGGTCAGGTAACTCTCGCGGATCTCGTTAAATTTCGCTTCGCTGAAATCAACCAGATCCATTTTGTTCACCGCCACCACCAGGTGTTTGATCCCCAGTAAGGTGGAGATAAAGCTGTGGCGACGGGTTTGATCCAGCACGCCTTTACGGGCGTCGATCAGCAGGATCGCCAGATCGCAGGTAGAGGCACCTGTAGCCATATTGCGGGTGTACTGTTCATGCCCCGGGGTGTCGGCAATAATAAATTTGCGCTTCTCGGTGGAGAAGTAGCGATAAGCCACATCGATGGTGATGCCCTGCTCGCGCTCCGCCTGCAGGCCATCCACCAGCAGCGCCAGATCGAGCTTCTCGCCCTGGGTGCCGTGGCGCTTGCTATCGTTGTGCAGCGATGAGAGCTGATCTTCATAGATCTGACGGGTATCGTGCAGCAAACGGCCAATCAGCGTGCTTTTGCCGTCGTCAACGCTGCCGCAGGTCAGAAACCGCAGCAAACTTTTGTGCTGTTGCGCGTGCAGGTACGCTTCCACGCCGCCTTCATCGGCAATTTGTTGAGCAATAGTGGTATTCATGGCGGCTCCTTAGAAATAACCCTGACGTTTCTTCAGCTCCATTGAGCCTGCCTGGTCGCGGTCAATCACGCGCCCTTGTCGCTCGCTGGTGGTCGAGACCAGCATCTCTTCAATGATTTCCGGCAGCGTCTGCGCGTTCGACTCCACCGCACCGGTCAGCGGCCAGCAGCCGAGGGTACGGAAACGCACCATCTGTTTTTTGATCACTTCGCCCGGCTGCAGATCGATACGATCGTCGTCAATCATCATCAGCATGCCATCGCGTTCCAGCACCGGACGTTCCGCCGCCAGATACAGAGGCACGATGTCGATATTTTCCAGATAGATGTACTGCCAGATATCCAGCTCGGTCCAGTTGGAGAGCGGGAACACGCGGATGCTTTCGCCTTTATTAATCTGGCCGTTGTAGTTGTGCCACAGCTCCGGGCGCTGGTTTTTAGGATCCCAGCGGTGGAAGCGGTCGCGGAAGGAGTAGATACGCTCCTTGGCGCGGGATTTCTCTTCATCACGACGTGCGCCGCCGAATGCCGCATCAAAACCGTATTTGTTCAGCGCCTGCTTCAGCCCTTCGGTTTTCATAATGTCGGTGTGTTTACCGCTGCCGTGCACGAACGGGTTAATGCCCATCGCCACCCCTTCCGGGTTTTTATGCACCAGCAGCTCGCAGCCGTAGGCTTTGGCGGTACGGTCGCGGAACTCATACATCTCGCGGAATTTCCAGCCGGTATCCACATGCAGCAGCGGGAATGGCAGCGTGCCCGGATAAAACGCTTTACGCGCCAGGTGCAGCATCACGCTGGAATCTTTGCCGATGGAATACATCATTACCGGATTAGAAAACTCGGCGGCCACCTCGCGGATAATATGAATACTTTCCGCTTCCAGTTGCCGCAGGTGAGTAAGTCGTTTTTGGTCCATAACCGTTCCTTAAGCCAAATTTATAACAGAAGAACCAAACCCTTCTGCATCTGTTGTGTGTTGAAACCAGGCGAGCGTGTCGTGCAGTTGCACAACTTCTCCCACTACAATCAGAGCGGGCATCGGAGCGTCTTTTGCAAGCTGCGCAAGCTGTTGTAATGTGCCTGTTGCGACGTGTTGATCCACGCGCGTGCCGCGCGAAATCACGGCGACAGGTGTTGTCCCGTCGCGGCCATGTTGAATCAATTGTTGGCTGATTTCTGCCGCCTTCATGGTGCCCATATAGATGGCAAGCGTCTGGCGACCTTGTGCCAGATGCGCCCAGTCGAGCGGCGCGCTGTCGGCTTTGTAATGTCCCGTCACAAAGGTCACGCTCTGGGCGTAATCACGGTGGGTAAGCGGGATCCCGGCATAGGCCGTCACGGCAGAGGCTGCGGTGATACCCGGCACCACCTGGAATGGCACCCCGGCCTCGGCAGCTGCCTGTAACTCTTCGCCGCCGCGACCAAAGATAAACGGATCGCCGCCCTTCAGACGCACCACAGTTTTGCCCGCTTTAGCCGCCGCAATCAACATCTGGTTAGTGTCGTGCTGGGGCACGGCGTGCCCACCCGCGCGTTTGCCAACGCAGATTTGTTCCGCATCCCGACGGATCAGTTCGCGGATGCCGTCGGTCACCAGATGGTCGTAGAACACCACGTCCGCGTCCTGCAGCACCTGCAGGCCGCGAAGGGTGAGTAATCCGGCGTCACCAGGGCCGGCGCCGACCAGAATGATTTCACCGCTGCTGCTGCCGGGGTTATCCAGCTCATCTTCCAGCAGCTGCTGAGCTGCGGTTTCGTTACCTGCATGCATCAGGCTGGCAAAGCGGCCACGAAACACCCGCTCCCAGAAGCGACGGCGCTCCGTCACGCTGGTCAGGCGGGTTTTCAGATGGTTACGCCAGAAGCTGGCTTTTTCTGCCATCCGCCCAAGGCTGGTCGGCAGTAAGGCCTCAATTTTCTCGCGCAATACGCGCGCCAGCACCGGTGCGGTACCGCCGGAGGAGATCGCCACCAGCAGCGGCGACCGGTCGACAATCGACGGGAAGATAAAAGAGCACAGCGGCTGATCGTCCACCACGTTCACCAGACGGTGGCGAGCATGGGCGGCAGCAGAAATACGCTGGTTGAGCATCTGATCTTCAGTGGCGGCAATCACCAGCACCACATCATCGATGAGTGATTCATTAAAGTCCGACTCGGCCACCACCTGCACGCGCGCGCCTGCACGCTGTAAAAAAGCGATTTTGCGCAAAGCGATGTCGCCGCTGCCGACAACCAGCACCGGACGGTCTTTTATAGCAGCAAATAAAGGAAGGTAATCCACAATGCTACAACTCACTAACAACCAGGAATAGTGGGACTATAGGGGGCGCTTACTGGCGAATGAAATTACGAATTGGAATGAGTAGTTACTCAATGGAATAACGCCGTGGAAAAGCTCATATCAAAAAGTGCTTAAGCTGCGCTATGACAGGCATTTAAGAGCAATTCAAATTGTGTAAGCGCCGTCACGGTTTCATACTGGTCGCGTTAAAATTTTGTTCTAATTTTTTAAGGATGCATTATGTTTTCCGCAATGCGCCACCGATACGCGGCCCTGGCGTTCGGCGTTTGCTTTATCCTGCCTGCTCAGGCAAAAATCCCCGCCATGGGTGAAATGGCTGCCTCGCAGGCGCGTCATATTGCGACATTTTTCCCCGGCCGCATGACCGGCACCCCCGCCGAAATGCTCAGTGCTGACTATGTACGCCAGCAGTTCGCCGAAATGGGCTACCAGAGCGACATCCGTACCTTCCAGAGCCGCTACATCTATACCTCGCGTAACCAGAGCAAAAACTGGCACAACGTGACCGGCAGCACCGTGATTGCTGCCCATGAAGGTAAAACCGAACAGCAAATTATTATTCTGGCGCATCTGGATACCTTTGCGCCAATGAGCGACAGCGATACCGACCACAATCTCGGTGGCCTGACCTTACAGGGCATTGATGATAATGCCGCAGGCGTCGGGGTGATGCTGGAACTGGCCGATAGACTGAAAAACATCTCCACCCAGTACAGTATTCGCTTTATTGCCACCAGCGGCGAGGAAGAGGGAAAACTGGGCGCCGAGAATATGCTTAAGCGTATGAGCGCCGCCGAGAAGAAAAACACCCTGCTGGTGATCAACCTCGATAATCTGATTGTCGGCGATAAGCTCTATTTTAACAGCGGTAAAACCACCCCAGCCCCGGTGCGTAAATTAACCCGCGATCGGGCACTCGCCCTCGCCCGCACTCACGGTATCTACGCCTCTACCAACCCAGGTGGCAACGCCGCGTTCCCGAAAGGAACCGGGTGCTGTAATGATGGTGAGGTGTTTGATAAGGCAGGGATCCCGGTACTGTATGTTGAAGCCACCAACTGGTCGCTGGGTAAAAAAGACGGTTATCAGCAGCGGGCGAAATCGAAAGCGTTCCCGGCGGGAACCAGCTGGCACGACGTGCGGCTGGATAATCAGCAGTACATTGACGCCACGCTTCCGCAGCGAATTGAACACCGCAGCCGGGACGTGGTACGCGTGATGCTGCCGCTAGTGAAGGAGCTGTCGAAAGCGGGTAAAGCCTGAGATGATGCCCGGTGGCGGCTACGCCTTACCGGGCCTACGTTGAGCATTATATAGCGGGCGAAAACAGGCTTACCCTTCGTGCAATCCGCACTCGCGCTTCAGGCCAAAGAAGCGCGTCTCTTCTTCTGCCATGCCGGGCTCCCATTTGCGGGTGGTATGGGTATCGCCAACCGACAGATAACCCTGATCCCACAGCGGGTGATACTTCAGGCCATGCTGCTGCAGGTACTGGTAAACGGTACGGTTATCCCAGTCGATAATCGGCAGCACTTTAAACACGCCGCGCTGGAGACTCAGCACCGGCAGGCTCGCCCGGCTGCCGGACTGATCGCGACGCAAACCCGCAAACCAGGTTTGGGCGTTGAGTTCAGACAGGGCACGGTTCATCGGCTCGACTTTGTTGATGGTGTTGTATTGCTCAATGCCCTCAACGCCCTGCTCCCACAGCTTGCCGTAGCGCGCTTCCTGCCAGACGGCGCTTTGCTCTGCGCGGTACACCTTCAGGTTGAGCTTGAGCTTGTCCGTCAGCTCATCGATAAACTGGTACGTTTCCGGGAACAGATAGCCGGTATCGGTGAGGATCACCGGGATATCCGGGCGGATCTGATTGACCAAATGCAGGCTGACAGCGGCCTGAATACCAAAGCTCGAGGAGAGCACGTATTCACCGGGCAGATTCTCCAGCGCCCAGGCAACGCGACCTTCGGCGTCGAGCTTTTCCAGTTGACCGTTCGTTTCCGCCAGCGCCAGGATGCGTTCGACTTTTGGCAGGTCGTTCAAAACATTCAGATCGAATCTGGACATATACCCCTCACTTCTGCCGGGCGGCACTGCGTTTGCCCGGTCTACGGTTTTGTAAGCCCGGATCGCTGCGCGCAACCGGGCATTGCCACCTTACTCCCAGAAATCCCGAGCGGGATCGCGCACCGGGCGAATAATGCCCGCACGCACCGTAAAGTCGCCGAAGCCTTCACCCGCTTCGCGCTCTTTCGCCCAGCGCCCGACCAACTCGTCAATTGACTCCAGAATTTCCGGTTCGGTAATGTTTTCGCGATACATCCGCGGAATACGCGTTCCACTACGGTTCCCGCCCAGATGCACGTTGTAGCGGCCCGGAGCTTTACCCACCAGACCCAGCTCTGCCAGCAGTGCGCGGCCGCAGCCGTTCGGGCAACCGGTCACGCGCATCACGATATGCTCATCAGGCATGCCGTGTTTTTCCAGTACCGCTTCCACTTTGTCGGTGAACGACGGCAGGAAGCGCTCGGCTTCGGCCATCGCCAGCGGACAGGTCGGGAACGACACGCAGGCCATCGAGTTTTCTCGCTGCGGTTTCACCGCGTCCATCAGCGTATGTTCCCGCGCCAGCTTCTCGATCTTCGCCTTCTGGCTCTCCGGCACACCGGCGATGATCAGATTCTGGTTAGCGGTAATGCGGAACTCGCCTTTATGGATCTTCGCGATCTCCAGCAGACCGGTTTTCAGCGGTCGGCCTGGATAATCCAGAATACGGCCATTCTCGATAAACAGCGTCAGATGCCATTTATTGTCGATGCCCTTCACCCAGCCAATGCGATCGCCGCGACCGGTGAATTCGTAGGGACGGATCGGTTCAAACGTAATGCCTGCCCGACGCTCCACTTCTTCCTTGAAGGTGTCGACGCCGACGCGCTCAAGGGTGTATTTAGTCTTAGCGTTTTTACGATCGGTACGGTTACCCCAGTCGCGCTGCGTGGTGACCACAGCTTCGGCCACCGCAAGCGTATGTTCCAGCGGCAGATAGCCAAACTCGCTCGCGGTGCGGGCGTAGGTTTTCTTGTTACCGTGCTCAATGGATAAGCCGCCACCCACCAGCAGGTTAAAGCCCACCAGCTTGCCGTTCTCGGCAACTGCGACAAAGTTCATGTCGTTAGCGTGCAGATCGATATCGTTCTGCGGCGGGATCACTACCGTGGTTTTAAACTTACGCGGCAGATAGGTCTGGCCGAGGATCGGTTCAACGTCGGTAGTGGCCACTTTTTCCTGATCGAGCCAGATCTCAGCATAGGCACGGGTCTGCGGCAGCAGATGCTCGGAGATCTTCTTCGCCCATTCGTAAGCTTCGGCGTGCAGCTCGGACTCGTACGGGTTGGAGGTGCACAACACGTTACGGTTCATGTCGTTGGCGGTCGCCAGCGCGTCCAGCCCAACCGAGTGCAGCATCTGGTGTACCGGCTTCACGTTCTTCTTCAGAATGCCGTGGAACTGGAAGGTCTGACGGTTAGTCAGACGAATGCTGCCGTAAATCGTGTTGTCGTGAGCGAATTTATCGATCGCCTGCCACTGTTTGGTGGTGATTACCCCACCCGGCAGACGGCAGCGCAGCAGCATCGCATGACGCGGCTCCAGCTTTTGTTCGGCACGCTCGGCGCGGATATCGCGGTCGTCCTGCTGGTACATACCGTGGAAACGGATCAGCAGGAAGTTATCGCCTTTAAAACCGCCGGTCAGACCGTCGTTTAAATCTTCAGCAATGGTGCCGCGCAGGTAGTTACTGTCAACCTTCATGCGCTCGGCATCAGTCAGTTTGCCTTCGACCACCAGAGGGCCAGGATGTTTTTCGCTCATTAGTAGACATCTCGCTGATAACGGCGCTCTACGCGCAGCTCACTTAAAAATTCATCCGCCGATTCGATATCCATACCACCGAACTCGGCAATCACTTCCAGTAAAGCCTGCTCAACGTCTTTCGCCATGCGATTGGCGTCGCCGCAGACATAAATGTGGGCGCCTTCATTAATCCAGCTCCACAGCTCTGCGCCCTGTTCGCGCAGTTTGTCTTGTACGTATATTTTTTGTTTTTGGTCACGGGACCAGGCTAAATCAATGCGGCTCAGTACGCCCTCTTTAACGTAGCGCTGCCACTCCACCTGATAGAGGAAGTCCTCGGTGAAGTGCGGGTTACCGAAGAACAACCAGTTTTTACCGCCAGCATCATCGGCAGCGCGCTGCTGCATAAAGGCGCGGAACGGCGCAATGCCGGTCCCCGGACCGATCATAATCACCGGCGTTTCCGGGTTGGCAGGCAGACGGAAATTGTCGTTATGCTCGATAAAGACCCGAACGTCACCCTCTTCTTCAACGCGATCGGCGAGGAAGCTCGAGGCACCACCCGCACGGGCGCGGCCTTCAATGTCGTAACGCACCACGCCCAGGGTGACATGCACTTCGCTCTCGACTTCCGCTTGCGCAGAGGCGATGGAATAGAGGCGCGGCGTCAGCGGACGTAGCAGACCGATTAACGCCTCCGCACCCAGTTGCGCGGGGGCAAAACGCACCATATCCACAATTGGCGTCGTGGTGGCATAGTGCTGCAGTTTCGCTTTATCACCCACCAGCGGCAGCAGTGCCTCGCTGCGGGTCAGGGTGGCGTAATTTTCCACGATATTGGCAGTGTTGACGGTCAATTCGAGATGCCACTGCAGCGCTTCAGAGAGCGGCAGGGTTTTGCCTTCAAGCGATACGGATTCATCGCCCTTCAGCCACAGCAGCTCTACCAGCTCTTTCACCAGCGCTGGATCGTTCTGATACCAGACGCCAAGCGCATCGCCCGGCTGGTAGCGCAGACCGGAGTCGCCCAAATCGATTTCGATATGGCGGACATCTTTTTCAGAATCGCGACCGGTGATTTTCTGGTTAACCGAAAGACTCGCCGTCAGCGGCGCTTCTTTGGTATACGGGCTGGAGTGGATTTCGTTGACTGCGCCAGCAGCGGTCACGGCCGCCTGAGCCGGTGTATCCTGCGGAACACGGGCTTTCAGCACATCAACAATACGCGTACGCCATTCGGCAGCCGCGGCCTGATATTCGACGTCGGTATCGACGCGATCCAGCAGGCGCTCACCACCCAGTTCCGCCAGCTTGCTGTCGAAATCTTTCCCGGACTGGCAAAAGAATTCGTAGGAGGAGTCGCCGAGGCCGAAGACCGCAAACGCGGTACCCGCCAGTTTCGGTGCTTTTTTCGAGAACAAGAACTTGTGCAGCGCAACGGCTTCTTCAGGCGGCTCACCTTCGCCCTGCGTTGACGTGACGACTACAACCAGTTTTTCTGACGCGATTTGCTTAAATTTATAATCCCCGGCGTTCACCAGGTTCACGTTCAGTTTGGCTGCGAGCAGGTCGTCGCGCAGTGCTTCGGCGACGCGGCGGGCGTTGCCAGTTTGTGAGGCAGAGATAAGCGTAATTGCCGGGATCTCAACGGCCGCAGCGGGTGCAGTTACCGCACTGCCAGGCTGCTGATTGAGCATTCCCCAGAAATAACCGGACACCCAGGCGAGCTGGGTAGGCGAAAAATCAGTGGTGGCCGCCTGCAGGCGTGCCAGTTGCTCCGGGTTCAGGGGAAGCAAATTTGAAGGTGGGGCCTGTGTTGTCATGCGTCGTTATGTTCCAGTAGCAAAGCTGAATTTTTATCTTAAAGACAGAACAGAGTGTAAGGTTAACGGCGCGGATCATAACAATTAAAGAAGGGATGGAAATAATAAATAACCAAAAGAACTAACCTCTTTTAGCTATTGTTCTTAACAATAAAAACGATTAATTAAGCCCATGAAAACAAACCATAAAATAGGTGATCATCGCAGCAGGAGTGCAGGCTCGGGATAATGACGGTTTTAGTTAATGATAAAAAAGGTACTTTCCGGTACTCTACGGCGGTTTTTTCCGCAATTCTGAGAGTTCATGATGTCCACCACACTGTTTAAAGATTTCATCTTCGAAGCCGCCCATCACCTGCCTCACGTCCCGGAAGGGCATAAATGTGGTCGCCTGCACGGGCACTCATTTATGGTGCGCCTGGAGATTACGGGTGACGTCGATCCGCACACCGGTTGGATCATGGATTTTTCCGAGCTGAAGGCTGCGTTTAAACCGACCTATGATCGTCTCGATCATTATTATCTGAATGATATTCCGGGTCTGGAGAATCCGACCAGTGAAGTGCTGGCGAAATGGATTTGGGATGAGATGAAGCCGCTGGTCCCCCTGCTGAGTTCGGTGATGATCAAAGAAACCTGTACGGCGGGCTGCGTGTATCGCGGGGAGTAATTTTCTCTTTCGTTCTGCTGCTCCCGAGTCCTCGGGAGCACGTTGGCTGATTCGTTAGCGCACCAGATACCCGCCATCAACGGCCAGAATATGGCCATTCACATAGTCAGACGCCCTGCTGGCAAGAAAAATCATCGCCCCCATTAAATCTTGCGGATCTCCCCAGCGGTTAGCGGGAATATGCTCCAGCACGCGCTTATATTCTTTTGGTGTACTGCGCGTTATCGCGGTGATGTCCGTTTCGTAATAGCCCGGCGCGATACCGTTAACCTGAATATTGTACTGGCCTAATTCATCGCAGTAGGCTTTTGTTAAGCCCGCCAGCGCATGTTTTGTGGCGGAATAAGCCGGAGACCATCTGCCGCCCAGAGATGAGAAAACCGAGCAGACATTGATAATCTTACCGCTACGACGCGGGATCATAATTTTTGCCGCCTCGTGGCTGAGTTCAAATGCCGCGGTCAGATTCACGTTAATCATGGGATCCCAGTCATCGCGCCCAAAACGTTCGACTTTGTTTAGCTTACAGATCCCGGCATTATTGACCAGAATATCCAGCGAACCAAAATGCTGGCAGCAGGCATTGATTATCTGTTGCGGCACACCCTCAGCGGCAATATCCACAGACAAGAATTCAACCTCAACGCCCTGCGCTTCAATAAGCTCGCGGGTTCTGACATTCTCGCTACTGATGCCTGCGATAAACAGATTTGCTCCGGCTTTCGCCATCGCCACGGCAAAAGCTTGCCCCAGCCCCCGGTTGCCGCCGGTCACAATGGCCGTCTTTCCCTTGAGGGAGAAAAAATCCATGGAAAATGCGTTGAGTGATTCTGTAGACGTCATGTCGATTACTCTCCCTGAAACACAATGATTGCCGGCCCGCCCGACAATCACGATGACAATGCTAAGCGATATTCAGATATTTATGGGTTTGCATTGAGAGGCGCCAGTTGCGCGCAATGCAGGTTTCGATGCACAGACGGGTAGCATCCTCTTTCTGACTGATTGGCTGTAGCGCAATCACACGCTGCTTGTCGTCAGACAACGTGGCCAGCAGTTCATCCAGCGCTTCGATATCACGCATACGACCGACCGGGTGCTTGATTTCATCGGCACGCTCCAGCGCCTGGGACAATACGTCATATCCGCCGCGCATATTCACTTTTGGCGAAACCGTTACCCAGGTCGTATGTGTGCAGCGCACTTCGTGCGTACCGCTGGTCTCGATCTGACAGCTGAAACCGTTGTGCTCCAACAGCGAGGTCAGCGGGGTGAGATCGTGGATGCAGGGTTCACCGCCGGTGATCACCACATGGCGCGCCGTCCAGCCCTGACGACCAATAATCGCCAGCAGATCTTCCGGGTTTGCCGCACCCCATTTATCGCTCTCTTTGGTTTTGGCCAGAATGCTGAACAGCGACACTTCCCGATCGCTAAGCGTATCCCAGGTATGTTTGGTGTCGCACCAGGCACAGCCAACCGGGCATCCCTGCAAACGAATAAAAATTGCGGGCACGCCGGTGAAGTAACCCTCGCCTTGCAGGGTCTGGAACATCTCATTAATCGGGTACTGCATAGTCAACTCTGAAAAAAGGGGTAATCTGTAATTATCGCAGATGTTGGCCTGCAGGTCATGTGCGAGAGCTGCTTTACCGCAGGCATAAAAAAACCCGCCGAAGCGGGTTTTTATTAAGAGTTAAGGTTCAGAATTACTGACCTTTGATCTCTTTACGGCCGTTGTATGGTGCTTTTTCGCCCAGTGCTTCTTCAATACGAATCAGCTGGTTGTATTTAGCAACACGGTCAGAACGGCTCATAGAACCAGTTTTGATCTGGCCAGCAGCGGTACCAACAGCCAGGTCAGCGATGGTCGCGTCTTCAGTTTCGCCTGAACGGTGAGAGATAACGGCAGTGTAGCCAGCGTCTTTCGCCATTTTGATCGCAGCCAGAGTTTCGGTCAGAGAACCGATCTGGTTGAATTTGATCAGGATGGAGTTAACGATGCCTTTGTCGATACCTTCTTTCAGGATCTTGGTGTTGGTTACGAACAGATCGTCACCCACCAGCTGGATTTTGTCGCCCAGAACTTTAGTCTGGTAAGCGAAGCCATCCCAGTCAGATTCGTCCAGACCGTCTTCGATAGAGACGATTGGGTACTGTTTGGTCAGGTCTTCCAGGAAGTGAGTGAACTCTTCAGAGGTGAACGCTTTGTTGCCTTCGCCAGCCAGAACGTATTTACCGTCTTTGTAGAATTCAGATGCTGCACAGTCCATCGCCAGGGTGATGTCGGTGCCCAGCTCATAGCCTGCTGCTTTAACCGCTTCAGCGATTACAGCCAGTGCTTCGGCATTAGAACCCAGGTTAGGTGCATAACCACCTTCGTCACCAACAGCCGTACCCATGCCTTTAGATTTCAGAACTTTAGCCAGGGTGTGGAACACTTCAGAACCCATACGGATGGCTTCTTTCAGAGTTTTCGCGCCAACAGGCTGAATCATGAACTCTTGAATATCAACGTTGTTGTCTGCGTGCTCGCCGCCGTTGATGATGTTCATCATCGGAACTGGCATAGAGTATTTGCCTGGGGTGCCGTTCAGTTCAGCGATGTGTTCGAACAGCGGCTGACCTTTAGAAGCAGCTGCTGCTTTGGCGTTTGCCAGAGACACAGCCAGGATTGCGTTCGCACCGAAGTTAGATTTGTTTTCAGTACCGTCCAGGTCGATCATGATCTTATCGATGCCAGCCTGGTCTTTGGCGTCTTTGCCAAGGATTGCCTGAGCGATTGGGCCGTTAACCGCGCCAACTGCTTTGGTTACGCCTTTACCCAGGTAACGGGATTTGTCGCCATCGCGCAGTTCCAGCGCTTCGCGGGAACCAGTAGAAGCACCTGACGGCGCAGCTGCCATACCGACGAAACCACCTTCAAGGTGAACTTCAGCTTCAACGGTAGGGTTACCACGGGAGTCGATGATTTCACGACCGATGACTTTAACGATTTTGGACATTAGATTTTCCTCAGTACAAGTTAAACTAAAACTCCAGACAAACAGCGCGTCCCCAAGGTACGCGCTGCCGTGCTAACTTTTCTTACTTCGCCTGACGCTTCTGGAACTCGTTGGCGGCTTTCACAAAGCCAGCAAACAGCGGATGTCCATCACGCGGCGTGGAAGTAAATTCCGGGTGGAACTGACAGGCAACAAACCACGGGTGGTTCGGCACTTCGATGATCTCGACCAACTGATCATCCCCGGAGCGGCCCGCAATACGCAGACCCGCAGCTTCAATTTGTTTCAACAGCAGGTTGTTGACTTCATAACGGTGACGATGGCGTTCGGTGATAACCGGTGCACCGTACATCTGGCGTACCAGGCTGTCGTCAGAGACCTGACAGGCCTGCGCACCAAGACGCATCGTGCCGCCCAGATCGCTCTTCTCGGTACGGACTTCGACGTTACCTTCTTCGTCGCGCCATTCGGTAATCAGCGCCACAACAGGGTACTTACAGTCTGGCACAAATTCCGTTGAGTTGGCGTTTTCCATACCCACCACATTACGAGCAAATTCAATCAGCGCAACCTGCATACCCAGGCAAATGCCGAGGTAAGGAATATTGTTTTCACGCGCATAGCGTGCGGTAGCGATCTTGCCTTCAACGCCACGGTAGCCGAAGCCGCCAGGGATCAGAATAGCATCCAGATCTTTCAGAATTTCTACACCGCGGGTTTCAACATCCTGCGAATCAATCAGCTTGATGTTGACGGTTACGCGGTTTTTCAGGCCACCGTGTTTCAGCGCTTCGATAACTGACTTATAGGCGTCCGGCAGTTCAATGTACTTGCCGATCATACCAATAGTCACTTCGCCTGCCGGGTTTGATTCTTCGTAAATAACCTGTTCCCATTCTGACAGGTTTGCTTCCGGACAGTTCAAGCTGAATCGTTTACAAATATAATCGTCCAGACCCTGTGATTTCAACAGGCCCGGGATTTTATAAATGGAATCGACGTCTTTCATTGAAATAACGGCTTTTTCTGGCACGTTACAGAACAATGCAATTTTCGCACGTTCGTTGGCCGGTACGGCGCGATCGGAGCGGCAAACCAGGATATCAGGCTGAATACCGATAGAGAGCAATTCTTTAACGGAGTGCTGAGTAGGCTTGGTTTTTACCTCACCGGCAGCGGCCAGGTAAGGCACCAGCGTCAGGTGCATGAACAGCGCATGTTCACGACCGATATCAACCGCCAGCTGACGAATCGCTTCGAGGAACGGCAGGGATTCGATATCACCTACGGTACCGCCGATTTCAACCAGTACCACGTCGTGGCCTTCGCCACCCGCAAGGACGCGCTCTTTAATGGCGTTGGTGATGTGCGGGATGACCTGAACGGTTGCGCCCAGATAGTCGCCACGGCGTTCTTTACGCAGAACGTCGGAGTAGATACGGCCCGTAGTGAAGTTATTGCGACGGGTCATTTTGGTGCGAATGAAGCGCTCGTAGTGACCCAGGTCCAGATCGGTTTCAGCGCCGTCTTCAGTAACGAACACTTCCCCGTGTTGGATAGGGCTCATGGTGCCAGGATCGACGTTGATGTACGGATCCAGTTTCATCATGGTCACGTTGAGGCCACGGGCTTCAAGAATGGCTGCCAGGGAGGCTGCGGCAATGCCTTTACCCAGAGAGGATACGACCCCGCCGGTCACAAAAATATAGTTCGTTGTCATGCTGAACCTGAGAAGTTAGGGTGAAACGATGGAATAACCAGGACGGGAAAGTAGTATACCCGAACACGGCGAGCGCCACAAACTTTCATTCTCCGTCTCCTGTCTCAGGCTTTGACTCACATTGGGAGTGAGAAAATAGCCCCTTTGGGGTAAATGTTTTTGACGCAAATCAAGCGCTTGTCATTTAAAAAATCACACAAATTGCGCTTGATCGCAAAAACCCGTTAGAGATCATATTCCTGGCGTTTTACTTCCTGCCAGACTTCTTCCATCGCCTCGAGGTCAACGCCGGTCATTTCCAGCCCGCGCGCGGCGATGATGCGCTCCACTTCGCGGAAGCGACGCTCAAATTTGAGGTTGGCTTTTTGCAGTGCCGTTTCGGCTTTCACCCCTAAATGGCGTGATAAGTTCACCGTCGCAAACAGCAGGTCGCCCATCTCCTCTTCCAGCCTGTCCTGATCGACGACAGCCTGCTGCGCTTCGTGCATGACTTCGTCGATTTCTTCGTGCACTTTGTCGAGCACCGGGCCAATAGTGGTCCAGTCAAACCCGACCGTCGAACAGCGTTTCTGGATCTTATGCGCGCGCATCAATGCTGGCAGGCTGAGTGGGATATCATCCAGCGCCGAGTGCTGTGCTTTTTCAGCCCGTTCAGCCGTTTTTATCTGTTCCCAGCGGGCCAGTACCTCATGGCTGTTTTCGGCGGTGGCATCGCCAAAAATGTGCGGGTGGCGGCGTTCCAGCTTATCGCTGATGGCGGCGCAAATGTCATTGAAATCAAAGCGCCCCTCTTCCTGGGCCATTTGTGCATAGAACACCACCTGGAACAGCAGATCGCCCAGCTCGCCGCGCAGATCGTCAAAATCTTCACGGGAGATGGCATCCAGCACTTCGTAGGTCTCTTCGAGGGTGTACGGCGCGATGGTCGCGAAAGTCTGTTCTTTGTCCCACGGACAACCGGTTTGCGGGTCGCGCAAACGTTGCATAATGCCTAGCAGGCGGTCAATTTGGGTCATATCAGTTCCTGATAAATAAAAGAGGCCGGGGGGCGTTTTGCGCCTGACCCGGCCTGAAAGGAGGGTAATCTTATCCGCCGTGCAGACGACGCGCGTCGATCACATCCGGCACCTGGTTCAGCTTGCCGAGCACCCGGCCCAGCACCTGCAGGTTATAGATTTCAATCGTCATATCGATGGTAGCAAGCTGCTGTCGGGTATCGCTGCGGCTGGCGACCCCCAGCACGTTCACTTTTTCGTTGGCCAGAATAGTGGTGATGTCGCGCAGCAGGCCGCTGCGATCGTTGGCCGAGACCCGTACCACCAGCGAATAGCCTGCTGAGTAGCTCTCGCCCCACACCGCATCAACGATACGTTCCGGCGCATGCGACTGTAAATCTTCCAGCTGATCGCAGTCCGCCCGGTGGATGGAGATCCCGCGTCCCTGAGTGATAAAACCGATGATCTCGTCACCCGGGATTGGCTGACAGCAGCGAGCAATGTGGTGCATCAGATTGCCAACGCCCTCTACCACAACCCGACCGTTATCTTTGCTGCGATGCGGTGGCGTGTAGCTTTTCTGCTGCAGCAGCTTCAGCGCCGCTGCATCCTGTTCGGCCGCGCTCGGTTTATTGAACTGCGCCTGCAGGAAATTCACCATCTGGTTGAGGCGAATATCCCCGCCGCCAATCGCCGCCAGCAGCTCGTCCAGCTCGTTAAAGTTATAGCGCGGCAGCAGGTGCTTCTCTGCCTCTTTCAGGTGGATACCTAAATGCTCCAGCTCATCGTCGAGGATCTGGCGACCGGCAAGAATATTCTTGTCACGATCCTGCTTGCGGAACCACGCGTGAATTTTCGAGCGTCCGCGGCTGGTGGTGACATAGCCCAGATTCGGATTCAGCCAGTCCCGGCTCGGGTTCGGCTGTTTCTGGGTGATGATCTCAATCTGATCGCCCATCTGCAGTTGATATGTGAACGGCACGATGCGCCCACCGATTTTGGCGCCGATGCAGCGGTGCCCCACATCGCTGTGGATATGGTAGGCAAAGTCGAGCGGCGTCGAACCCGCCGGAAGATCGACGACATCACCTTTCGGCGTAAAGACGTAAACCCGATCGTCAAAGACCTGGCTGCGCAATTCGTCGAGCATTTCACCGGAGTCGGCCATCTCTTCCTGCCACGCAATCAGCTTGCGCAGCCAGGCGATACGGTCTTCGTGGCCGGAACGCGCACCGCTGGAAGTCCCTTCTTTGTACTTCCAGTGCGCGGCGACGCCCAGTTCAGACTCTTCGTGCATTTGTTTGGTACGAATCTGGATTTCAACCGTTTTACCGCCCGGCCCGAGCACCACGGTATGGATCGACTGGTAGCCGTTCGGTTTCGGGTTGGCGACGTAGTCGTCAAACTCATCCGGCAGGTGGCGGAAATGGGTATGAACGATACCCAGCGCGGCGTAGCAGTCCTGCAAGCGCTCGGCCACGATACGCACCGCACGCACGTCAAACAGCTCATCGAAGGCAAGATGCTTTTTCTGCATTTTGCGCCAGATGCTGTAGATGTGTTTCGGGCGACCATAGACTTCTGCTCGCACGTTTTCTTCTTTCATCGCCTTACGCAACCCACCGACGAATTCGTCGATGTAATGCTCCCGGTCGATACGGCGTTCGTGCAGCAGTTTCGCAATGCGCTTGTATTCCGCCGGGTGCAGGTAGCGGAAGCAGTAATCTTCCAGCTCCCATTTCAGTTGCCCGATCCCTAAGCGGTTAGCCAGCGGCGCGTAGATGTTGGTGCACTCTTTTGCCGCCAGCACGCGCTCATCTTCTGGCGCATCTTTCACTTCGCGCAGATGGGCCACGCGTTCGGCCAGTTTGATCACCACGCAGCGGAAATCGTCCACCATTGCCAGCAGCATGCGGCGGACGTTATCGACTTGTTCAGCGGAAACTGAATCGGTATGAGCAGCTTTAAGCTGGCGAATGGCCGCCATATCACGCACGCCGTGGATCAGTTCGACGACCGGTTTGCCGACGCTCTCACGCAGCACCTCTTCGCTGACCACCCCGGCATCGGCAAGCGGGAACAGCAGGGCCGCCTGGAGTGTTTCAATATCCATATTAAGCATGGAGAGGATTTCGACCATCTCCACACCGCGCCACAGCAGCAGATCCGCATCGGGGTGCCCCTGGGTAGTGCGCAGACAATAGGCCCAGGTTTCGGTTAAACGTTCACACGACTGCTGGCTGGATATGCCCAGACTGGCGATCCATTTTTGTGGGTCAAACTCTCCAGCTTTATTGAGATGTGCACTTCTTACCGCAACCATCGTCCTCTCCTTTAGGGACCCGTGCCTGTCGAATTCGACAAGCCGAAATTCATCAGTTAAGCGTGAACAACGCCATTGATTCCAGATGCCCAGTGTGCGGGAACATATCAAGCATTGCCAGACGCTGAATCTGGTAACCCGCGGCTAATAATGCCTCACTGTCCCGGGCAAGCGTCGCCGGGTTACAGGACACATAGACCACACGTTGTGGCGCGAGTTTAATTATATGCTGCATCACGCCTGGGGCGCCGGCACGTGCCGGATCCAACAGGATTTTGTCAAAGCCGTGCTTCGCCCAGGGCTGCTGAGTGACATCTTCTTCCAGATTCTCATGAAAAAATGTCACATTATGCAGCGCATTGTTAACTGCGTTGTCGCGCCCTTTCTCCACCAGCGCCGCCACGCCTTCAACCCCAACCACGCTTTGTGCCCGTTTTGCCAGCGGCAGGGTGAAGTTGCCCATCCCGCAGAACAGATCGAGCACCCGGTCATTAGGCTGAATATCCAGCCAGGCCAGCGCCGTCGCGACCATCTGCTGGTTGACACCATCGTTGACCTGAATGAAATCGCGCGGACTGAACGATAAGCGTAGCCCGTCTGAGTCGTACCAGGGCGCTTCACCGGTTACGTGCTCAAGTATGTCGCTTTGCGGAGCGAGATACAGCGCGAGGTCATGAGAATGCGAAAAGCGTTCCAGTTTTTCGCGATCCCGGGCAGAAAGTGGCGCGGTATGGCGCAGCACTATCATTGGGCCGCCGTTCGCCAGCACCAGCTCGACGTGTCCCAGATGGCGAACGCCCTGCAGTTCAGAAAGGCATGTGCGCACTTCTGGCAGCAGCGCCTCAAGACGGGGCACCAAAATGGGGCACTGATTGATATCGACAATGTCGCTGGAATTGGCCTTGCGAAATCCCATCTCCAGGCGCGCGGTTTTTGGCAGATAATTCAGGCTCAGACGCGCGCGACGGCGGTAGCCCCAGGGCTCACCGGCGATAATCTCGTTAACGTCATGCTTCAGAAGTCGCGCCAGAGCACGGCTTTTGCTGCGTTCCTGCAGCGCAACGCTGGCATGCTGTTGCTGGCAGCCACCGCATACGCCATAGTGCGGGCAGCGAGGCTTCACGCGTTCCGGGCTATCATTAAGACGGCGTTTAACCTGCCCGCGCGCGTACTGGCGTTTCTCTTCCGTCAGAGTGATTTCTGCCCGCTCATCCGGCAACAGGCCGGGGATAAACAAGGCCTTACCGTCATGGCGCGCCACGCCTTGACCGAAGGGATCGAGGTCTGTGACATCAACAGTTATGATCTGACGCGTCGTCACGCGTCGCTTTGCAGAGTAGAATTGCGCCATTACCGGGTATTTTCTCAAATGAACATATTGACTCTAATTGTCCCATAACGGAACTCCATGACCAACTACAGCCTGCGTGCGCGCATGATGATTTTGATCCTTGCCCCTACCGTACTCATTGGTTTGCTGCTGAGCACCTTCTTTGTGGTGCACCGTTATAACGACCTGCAACGCCAGTTAGAGGATGCGGGAGCCAGCATTATTGAACCGCTGGCGGTCTCCAGCGAATACGGCATGACCCTGCAAAATCGCGAATCCATTGGCCAGCTGATCAGCGTTTTGCACCGCCGCCACTCGGACCTTGTGCGCGCCATCTCCGTCTATGACCAAAATAACCATCTGTTTGTGACGTCCAATACCCACATTGACCCCAGCACGCTTAAAATCCCTGACGGAATGGCGTTTCCCCCACGTCTGAGCGTGATCCAACAGGGCGACAGGATGATCCTGCGCACGCCGATCACCTCAGAAAGTTATTCGTCAGATGAATCTGCGGGTTCAGATGCCAAGCCCGACAACAATATGCTGGGATATGTGGCGCTGGAGCTGGATCTCAAGTCCGTGCGCCTGCAGCAGTACAAAGAAATTTTTATCTCCACCGTCATGATGCTGTTCTGCATCGGCATTGCCTTGATCTTCGGCTGGCGGCTGATGCGTGATGTGACAAGCCCAATCCGTAACATGGTGAATACCGTAGACCGGATCCGCCGGGGCCAGCTCGACAGCCGCGTTGAAGGCTTTATGCTCGGCGAACTGGATATGCTGAAAAACGGCATCAACTCGATGGCAATGTCGCTGGCGGCATACCATGAAGAGATGCAGCACAACGTCGATCAGGCCACCTCCGACCTGCGCGAAACACTGGAGCAGATGGAGATCCAGAACGTCGAGCTGGATCTGGCCAAAAAGCGAGCCCAGGAAGCGGCGCGCATTAAATCTGAGTTCCTGGCAAACATGTCTCATGAGCTGCGAACCCCGCTGAACGGCGTGATTGGTTTTACGCGCCTGACCCTGAAAACCGAGCTCAATCCAACCCAGCGCGACCATCTGCATACCATCGAACGCTCGGCCAATAATCTGCTGGCGATCATCAACGACGTGCTCGATTTCTCCAAGCTGGAGGCGGGTAAACTGCTTCTGGAAAGTATCCCGTTCCCGCTGCGCAATACGCTGGATGAAGTGGTAACGCTGCTGGCGCACTCCTCCCATGACAAGGGTCTGGAGCTGATGCTGAATATCAAAAATGACGTGCCGGATAACGTGATTGGCGATCCGCTGCGCATGCAGCAGGTGATCACCAACCTGGTGGGTAACGCCATCAAATTCACCGAAAGCGGCAACATTGATGTCCTGGTGGAAAAGCGTGCCCTCAGCAATACCAAGGTGCAGATTGAGGTGCAGATCCGCGATACCGGGATTGGCATCCCGGAACGCGATCAGTCCCGGTTATTCCAGGCTTTCCGCCAGGCCGATGCGAGCATTTCACGCCGTCACGGCGGTACCGGTCTGGGCCTGGTGATCACGCAAAAGCTGGTCAAAGAGATGGGCGGGGATATCTCCTTCCACAGCCAGCCCAACCGGGGGTCGACCTTCTGGTTCCACATTAGTCTCGATCTGAATCCAAACGTTCTGACCGACCGGCCTGCAATGGATTGCCTGCAGGGTAAACGGCTGGCCTACGTTGAACCCAACGCCGCAGCGGCGCAGAGTACGCTGGATGTGTTGAGCACCACGCCGCTGGACGTTATCTACAGCCCGGCGTTTTCTGCCCTGCCGGTTGAACATTACGACATTCTGCTGATGGGGATCCCGGTGACGTTTACCGGCGAGCTGACCATGCAGCAGGAGCGTCTGGCAAAAGCGGCTTCGATGACCGATTACCTGCTGTTGGCGCTGCCGTGCCATGCGCAGATAAACGCCGAAGAGCTAAAGCACGACGGCGCAGCAGCCTGTCTGCTCAAACCGTTGACCGCTACGCGTCTGCTGCCCACGCTGACGGAATACTGCCGCCTGAATCACTACGTTGCGCCAATCATCAGCGATGAAAGTAAACTGCCAATGACCGTGATGGCGGTGGATGACAATCCCGCTAACCTGAAGCTGATTGGCGTACTGCTGGAGGATCAGGTTCAGCACGTTGAGCTGTGCGAGAGCGGCCTGCAGGCGGTTGAACGTGCCCGGCAGACGCAGTTTGATCTGATCCTGATGGATATCCAGATGCCCGGCATGGACGGTATTCGCGCCTGCGAGCTGATTCGCCAGCTCCCGCATCAGCAGCAAACGCCGGTTATCGCCGTGACCGCACACGCAATGGCTGGCCAGAAAGAGAAGCTGTTGAGTGCCGGAATGAACGACTATCTGGCCAAACCTATCGAGGAAGAGAAGCTGCACAACCTGCTGCTGCGCTACAAACCGGGTCCGGCGACCGGTAGCTGGATTGCGCCGTCAGAGGCAATAGAGGCCCCGGCCAACACCAGCGAGACGCTCGACTGGCAGCTGGCTTTGCGCCAGGCGGCAGGCAAACAGGATCTGGCCCGGGAGATGTTGCAGATGCTGATCGCCTTCCTGCCGGAGATCCGCAATAAAGTGGAAGAACAGCTGGTCGGTGAAAAACCGGAAGGCCTCACCGAGGCGATCCATAAACTGCACGGCAGCTGCAGCTATAGCGGCGTTCCACGGCTGAAGAATCTGTGCCAGTTGCTGGAACAGCAGCTGCGCTCGGGGACGCCGGAAAGTGAACTGGAACCGGAGTTTCTGGAATTGCTGGATGAAATGGCTAACGTCACGCGGGAAGCAATGAAGGTGTTAAGGACGTAAGGACCCTCTCACGTCGGGGAAAAGGTCAGTTGTCGGGGATCGGCCTGGGTTAAACCGCCATCCCCATTTTCAACACGGCAGCAATATTCCTCGCCGCCATCCGCACATTTTCAGCCGCGTCTTCCAGCGCCTCTTCCAGCGTACAGACGGTGTAAATCACGCTAAAGACCGCGTCGATTCCGTGATCGTGCACCACGCCGACGTCTGCCGTCAGGCTACCTGCGATACCAATCACCGGTATGTTATGGCGTTTGGCAATTTTTGCCACGCCAACCGGGACTTTGCCATGAACGGTCTGGCTGTCGATTCGCCCTTCGCCGGTGATCACCAGATCGGCATCGGCGACCAGGCTGTCAAGATCGAGTGCATCGGTGACAATTTCAATACCCTGGCGAAGTGTTGCGCCGCAGAAGGCGTACAGTGCCGCCCCCATTCCGCCTGCCGCCCCGCCGCCTGCCAGATTGAGCACCTCAACGTCGAGGTCGCGGGCAATGATTTGCGCATAGTGCGCCAGCGCGCGATCGAGACGTTCGATCATCTCCGGTGTGGCCCCTTTTTGCGGCCCGAATATTGCACTCGCCCCGCTTTCTCCGGTCAAGGGATTGGTCACGTCGCAGGCGACTTCGATCCGACACTCTGCCAGCCGTTTATCCAGCCCGCTGATATCGATGCGCGCCAGCTTTTCCAGCTCACTGCCGCCTGGGCCAATGGACTTGCCCTGGTCATTCAGCAACGCGGCGCCCAGCGCCTGCACCATGCCTGCACCGCCGTCATTGGTGGCACTGCCACCAATGCCGATAATAATGTGTTTAACACCCGCATCCAGTGCATGGCGGATCAGCTCGCCGGTGCCCCAGGAGGTGGTGGTCAGTGGATTGCGTTGGGCAGGAGCCACCAGCTCCAGACCACTTGCCGCCGCCATCTCGATAAATGCACTTTTCTGGTCTCCGGAGCGGCCATAAAAACCGTCAACATGCTCGCCCAGCGGCCCGGTTACACGCACCTTAATAATCTGACCCTGGGTGGCGGCCACCATCGCCTCTACGGTGCCTTCGCCGCCGTCAGCAACCGGCAGTTTTACATATTCTGCCGAAGGGAAAATCTCGCAAAACCCCTCTTCTATCGCCGTCGCCACTGCCAGGGCACTCAAACTTTCCTTATAGGAGTCCGGTGCGATAACAATTTTCATAAGCCGTCCTTACGCATGTTAACTACCATAAGAATACACCCGGAACGAAAGAGAAAATGCCGGCTCCCGCAGGAACCGGCACCCGCCTTAGCGCACCATACAAGGGCGCTTGTTGTTAAATGTCCATTCCGGAATCAGGTACTGCATCGCCATCGCATCATCGCGCGCGCCAAGACCGTGCTGCAGATACAGCTCATGCGCCTTCATCACCTGATCCATATCCAGCTCAACACCAAGGCCTGGGGTGGCCGGCACCTGCACCATACCGCCTTTGATTTCGAACGGCTGTTTGGTCAGACGCTGGTTGCCTTCCTGCCAGATCCAGTGGGTGTCGATTGCGGTAATGTTGCCCGGCGCGGCAGCCGCCACATGGGTGAACATCGCCAGCGAGATATCGAAGTGGTTATTGGAGTGTGAGCCCCAGGTCAGACCGAACTCGTGACACATCTGCGCCACGCGGACCGAGCCCTGCATGGTCCAGAAGTGCGGGTCAGCCAGCGGAATATCGACCGACTGCAATGACAGCGTATGGCCCATCTGACGCCAGTCGGTGGCGATCATGTTGGTCGCGGTCGGCAGGCCGGTGGCGCGACGGAATTCCGCCATCACTTCACGCCCGGAGAAGCCCTGCTCAGCGCCACACGGATCTTCGGCATAGGCCAGCACGCCTTTCAGCTGTTTACCGATCCGAATCGCCTCCTCCAGCGACCAGGCTCCGTTTGGATCCAGCGTTACGCGCGCCTGTGGGAAACGCTTCGCCAGCGCGATAATGGATTCGGCCTCTTCTTCACCTGCCAGCACGCCGCCTTTCAGTTTGAAATCGTTAAAGCCGTACTTCTCGTAGGCCGCTTCCGCCAGACGCACGACCGCATCCGGGGTCATCGCCTCTTCATGACGCAGGCGATACCAGTCACAGGCTTCGTCCGGCTGGCTCTGATACGGCAGTGGGGTCAGTTTGCGATTGCCAACAAAGAACAGGTAGCCCAGCATCTCGACTTCGGTGCGCTGTTGCCCGTCGCCCAGCAGTGAAGCCACGTTAACGCCCAGGTGCTGACCCAGCAGGTCGAGCATGGCGGCTTCAATACCGGTTACCACGTGGATGGTGGTACGCAGATCAAAGGTTTGCAGGCCGCGTCCGCCCGCATCGCGGTCGGCGAATTCAGCGCGTACCGCATTAAGGATATTTTTGTAGGCACCCAGCGTTTGGCCCACCACCAGCGGGATGGCATCTTCCAGCGTTTTACGGATCTTCTCGCCGCCCGGGATTTCACCCACGCCGGTATGACCGGAGTTGTCTTTGATAATCACAATATTACGGGTGAAGAACGGGGCGTGTGCTCCGCTCAGGTTCATCAGCATGCTGTCATGACCGGCAACCGGTATAATCTGCATGGAGGTGACAACAGGCGTAGTAAATGTGCTCATAATTCAATCCTTTAATCAGTGGCGACCGAACGCCGGGCGTTTACGGTCAAATGTCCAACCGGGAATAAGGTACTGCATCGGGCCTGCGTCATTACGCGCGCCGCCAGGCAGCTTCTTGTAGGCTTCATGCGCTTTGTGGATCTGATCCCAGTCGAGTTCCACGCCAAGCCCCGGTGCATCAGGGACGGCAATCTTGCCGTCTTTAATTTCCAGCGGATTTTTGGTCAGGCGCGCTTCGCCTTCCTGCCAGATCCAATGGGTGTCGATGGCGGTCGGCGTGCCTGGGGCGGCTGCGCCAACATGGGTGAACATCGCCAGCGAAATATCAAAGTGGTTATTGGAATGGCAGCCCCAGGTTAAGCCCCAGTCGTCGCATAGTTGTGCGACGCGCACCGCGCCGGAAAGCGTCCAGAAGTGCGGATCCGCCAGCGGAATATCCACCGAATTGAGCATCACCGCATGGCCCATCTCGCGCCAGTTCGTGGCGATCATGTTGGTAGCCACCGGCAGGCCGGTGGCGCGGCGGAACTCTGCCATCACCTCACGCCCAGAGAAACCCTGCTCTGCGCCGCACGGATCTTCGGCGTAGGTCAGGACATCCCCCAGGCCTTTGCACAGTGCAATGGCTTCATCCAGCAGCCAGGCCCCGTTCGGGTCGACGGTAATGCGCGCATCCGGGAAGCGTTTTTTCAGGGCGCGGGCGCTGTCGATCTCCTGTTCGCCCGGCAAGACGCCGCCTTTCAGTTTGAAATCTTTAAAGCCGTAACGATCCTGCGCCGCTTCGGCCAGCCTGACCACCGCATCGCTGGAGAGCGCTTCCTGGTGACGCAGGCGATACCAGTCGTGGTTGCCTGCAGAGTGTTCCAGGTAAGGTAAGTCAGTTTTGGTGCGATCGCCGAGGTAAAACAGATAACCCAGCACGGTGACGGCATCGCGCTGCTTGCCGGGGCCGAGCAGTTCGCACACCGGCACGTTCAGCGCTTTGCCGAGCAGGTCGAGCAGCGCGGCTTCCAGCGCCGCCACCGCGTTAACCCGCAGTTCAAATGTCCAGGCGCCTTTCGCGAAAGTATCAAAATCGGCGGACTGATTGCCCTTGTGTACGCGCTGCACCACTTTGTTCAGGCGGGCGACTTCCTGGCCGACCACCTGCGGGATAGCATCGACCAGGGTCTGGTAAATCACTTCACCGCCCGGGGCTTCTCCGACGCCGGTATTCCCGGCGTTGTCTGTCAGCACCACGATGTTGCGGGTAAACCAGGCGTTATGTGCGCCGCCGATATTCAACAGCATGCTGTCCTGGCCGGCGACCGGGATCACCTTCATTTCAGTCACAACGGGACTCGATTGCATACTCATCATGAACGCTCCGGAACAGGTTTCAGCTCGATACGTTTGATATCACCCACCAGCACCAGGTAACTCAGTACCGCCACCAGGGCATGAATACCAACGTAGATCAGCGCGCCGTTAAACGACCCGGTAGTGCCGACGATGTAGCCAATCGCAATCGGGGTCACGATGCCAGAGACGTTACCAAACATGTTGAACAGGCCGCCGCTCAGACCGCTGATCTCTTTCGGTGCAGTATCTGCCATTACCGCCCAGCCCAGTGCACCGATACCTTTACCGAAGAAGGCCATTGCCATAAAGCCGATAATCATCCACTCGGCGTCAACGTAGTTACATACCACCATCGACATGGAGAGCAGCATACCGACTACAATCGGCGTTTTGCGGGCAATATTCAGTGACCCGGTACGACGCATCAGCCAGTCGGAAATGACCCCACCGAGCACACCGCCGATAAAGCCACAGATAGCAGGAACAGAGGCCACAAACCCGGCTTTCAGAATCGACATGCCGCGAGCCTGCACCAGATAGACCGGGAACCAGGTAATAAAGAAGTAGGTTAATGCGTTGATGCAGTACTGACCGAGATAGATCCCCACCATCATGCGGGAGCCCACCAGCTGTTTGATTTGGCCCCACTTCTGACTGAACGGGACTTTCTCTTTGCTGCTTGTCTGATCCATGTTGATCAGCGCGCCACCGGCGGCGATGTAGTCGAGCTCTTTCTGGTTTACGCCCGGATGCTGGTTAGGTTCGTGGATCACTTTCAGCCACACGAAGCTAATGATGATGCCCAGACCGCCCATAAAGAAGAACACATGCGACCAACCCACTTCGTGCGTCAGCCAACCCATGATAGGGGCGAAGATTACCGTGGCGAAATACTGCGCGGAGTTAAAAATGGAAACGGCAGTTCCCCTCTCCTGCGCCGGGAACCAGGCCGCGACGATGCGACTGTTGCCCGGGAAGGATGGCGCTTCTGCCAGCCCCACGAGGAAGCGCAGCGTAAACAGCGCGATAATGATGCCAAAGCCGTTAAAGATATCAACGAAGCCCTGCAGTAGGGTGAACATGGACCAGATAAAGATGGACCAGAAGTAGACGCGTTTTGAACCGAAGCGATCCAGTAACCAACCGCCCGGGATTTGGCCGATAACATAGGCCCATGAGAATGCGGAGAAAACGTAACCCATTCCAACCGCATCCAGACCGATATCTTTTGCCATTTCTGAACCGGCAATTGACAGCGTGGCGCGGTCGCCATAGTTGAAGGATGTGACGATAAACAGCATCACCACAATCCAGTAGCGAGCATTTGTGCGCTTTTCAGCGCTGCTTGCAGCCTGGCTTAATGTACTCATTATTGCACTCCTGAATCATAGCTTTTTCGCTACGTTCATTCTGAACAACGCAACCTGTAGGGTAATCAGAATGACGTGTTTGTGTTTTTTGCAGTTTTGAACATGAAGGTCGTATCGCCTTGCTGACTGCATTTTTATTAACTGGCGAAAAAAGTATAAGTAAGGATCAAGCTCCCTCTCACCGTGCAACAACACAACATTGGTCCGATCATGTTCAGTTGTTTATGGCAAAAGCCCTGGCTGATGGAAGAGACTTCACGGAAATGAAAACTGCCTGTTGGTAAGCGGCAGACGAGCGGCAGGGAATGGCGGGAGTGTGAAACAGGTCGCTTGACGCAGTGAAAATGTCGGCTATTGCCCCTGATTCAGATAAGGATTTGCGGGCGATTGCCCAATGCTAACTCGATTCAGTGACCTTACACTGGATGTAAGGTCGCTTTGTTAACTGGCAACGGGTTCTGGCCCTCCGCATCCGGGAGGGCCAGACCTTATTTTAACAACGTACCCCAGTTTTCTACCCAGGGATTGGATTCGCTTTCCGGTTCTGGATGTTCAGAGGCATCAATCATCAGCATTTCACCCACACGCTGGGCGCTTTGCTCTTGCAGCAGGGCATCGAACTGCTTACCGCCACCGCAGAAATTCGCATAGGAGCTGTCGCCAAGGGCGATAATGCCGTAGCGCGTCTCTGGCTGATAGCCGAGGGTATTTTTGATGGCCTCAAACAGCGGCACGATACTGTCGGGTAGATCGCCCTGTCCGGTTGTCGAGGTCACCACCAGCACATAGTCGCTCTGGTATTTTTGCCAGTCGGCCAGATCTGAATCTTCATAGACCGTGGCTTTATGCCCCATCCCCGCAAGAATAGCTTCGGCCTCTTCTGCCACCAGCAGCGCATTGCCATACATCGTACCGACAAAAATTCCGACTACAGCCATGTTTTACTCCCTGATTAGACGCAATTACCGATCATCCTGAACGTTGGCGACGTCAAACTCAACCCTTTCATTTTCGGGGAGTTGCCCGCACCAGCCAAACTGTGACAGCGCCTGCATCCACACCGCATCGAGTCCGGCCCGAATGATCAGCGGCTCATGGGTAAACGGGTGAGTCAGGCTCAGCTGGCTGGCGTGCAGCATCAGCCGATTGCAGCCAAAATGCTCTGCGGCACTGCGATTCTGGCGCAGATCGCCATGCTTACTGTCGCCGATAATCGGGTGGCGCAGATGCGTAAGATGACGGCGCAGCTGGTGTTTGCGTCCAGTTTTCGGCTCCAGTTCGACCAGGCTGTAGCGCGAAGTCGGGAACTTGCTGACCGGGATCGGCATCTCGGTGGTCGCCAGCCCACGATAATTCGTCACTGCAGGCTGTGGGCCTTTGTCATCGCGGGCAAATTTATCGGCGATTTTGTCCAGCTCTTCAACCAGCGGATAATCCAGCGTTGCGGCATCGGTCAGCCAGCCGCGGGTGATGGCATGGTAGCGTTTCTGGATCTGGTGCTGCTCAAACTGCTGCGACAGCCGTCGGCCAGCCTCGCTCGACAGCCCCATCAGCAGTACGCCGGACGTCGGTCTGTCGAGCCGATGAGCCGTAAAAACGTGCTGACCAATCTGGTCGCGCACCGTCTGCATCACCACCACTTTCTCATCCCGATCGAGCCAGCTACGGTGAACCAGCCAGCCGGACGGTTTGTTGACGGCGACTAACCACTCGTCCTGATAAAGGATCTCAATCATAACGGGTCGCCAAATAACGCATCCAGCGCCAGCAGCTCTGCCAACACCACAGAGCGGGCCGGATGGGCGGCATCCAGTGCCATTTCATAATAGGGCGCAATCGCAAAGCCGTTTGGCAGCGGGTGACCGCCATCAATCAATGCGTGCATCCGGGGAATGAGCACCCACTGCAGCCATTCAAACGGCTCCAGGGTATCCATGCAGAAGGGTTGTGTACTCTCAAACGCGTTGGGCTGCGGCGCCGTCTCTTGCCACAGTTGATGATCGCGCAATAAGGCTTCGAGTGCCTGCAGCTGTGCGCGCACGCTGTCGTGATGCGTCATGAAAACCTCAACTGAAAAACTGAACGGCGCGCAGCATAGCAAAGACTGCGCAGAAATAAAAAAAGGGAGCACTGTAAAAACAGTGCTCCCGGTTCGTTTCGCAGCAATCCAGCTACTTTTTTGGTGCTCCCTGCTCATCCGTGACAACTTTTCCTCTGACCCGAAGGTCTGGTCATCCCTCGACCGCTGCATCCTGCACACATCATCCTGATGTGTCTGTTTCATCCTGAAACGTCCTGGCCTTCCTGACCCACCGGACATCCATACCGGCTCTCGTTCTCCTTCCTGGAGGTGTCCTTCAACGCGTCCTGCGTTATCCTCTTGCTTCTTCCTGAAGCCTTCCTTGTTGCGCCTTCCTGACGTATCCAGATTAAGAAACGCCATCATCCTGATGTTCGTTTCTTGCGTCGGCATCCTGTCGACAGACATAGAATCCCTTATTCCGCTTCGTCTTACAAGGTACCCTGTAAGCCAGATAAAAGAGATAACGCGGGCGAGACTGCCGAGAAAAACAAACAATCCACTGATAATTAATAAGTTTTCATAGAAAGAGTGAATAAAGAATTTGATCAGATACGGCGATCTCTCACAACCTGTGTAAGAGATCTCTCACAAACGCAGTAGTAATCTGGATTACACGATGGGATGAAGTTGGTTGAGGAAAACCGCAAGAGAGTCAGAGAGTACCTGGCGATTGCGCGTACCAATTGTCTCTTTGAGCACTTCGCCCGTAAGATTACAGACGGAGATAATATCCAGTTCGCTGTCCAGCGTAGCGATGAAGAACGTTGGCGACAGCTTCAGGCGTTTTTGCGTAACCAGATGCCCGATCAGGTTCTCCTGCACGCGCTGAAAGTCATCTTCGCTCCAGGTTTGTAGCAGCATCAGCGTTTCGTTATCGAAACGAGCGCCCATATCCCCGGCAAACTGTGTGGTATAGAACGCAGTAACGGCTGGTTGTACCACAATATTCATGGCACGTTCAATTGGCTTTACATTCTGTTCTGCCGTGAATGGCTGAGGCTGCCAGATAACGCTGTCTCCGGCGGCGGTAATAATGCAGGGCGAAGGAATGCCGGACAGCGCTTCGCTCTGGGGCCATGTTCCATTTTGTTCATGCCATGCGTCACAATAGCGCGCGGTAAATGCCTTCAAAGCCGCAGCAGTCTCTTTATCCACCGGTTTCTCTCTTCATATAAGCCAGGATACACTCAGTCCTATAGTTTACCTTTAAAGTGACAATGAAACATGTCTTACGAAAACCATGATGCCTTATCAGGCTTAACGCTGGGCAAAACCACCGCCTACCGTGACATCTACGATGCCAGCCTGTTACAGGGCGTGCCGCGCAGCCTCAATCGCGATCCGTTGGGCCTGAAAGCTGACGCTCTGCCCTTCCACGGCGGCGATATCTGGACCCTGTATGAACTCTCCTGGCTGAATGCCCGCGGTTTACCGCAGGTGGCAGTGGGTCATGTTGAACTCGATTACGCCAGCATTAACCTGGTGGAATCAAAAAGCTTTAAGCTCTACCTCAACAGTTTTAACCAGACTCGTTTTGACAGTTGGGAAGCGGTTCAACGCACGCTGGAGCGCGATCTGAGTGCCTGTGCACAAGGCAACGTGACTGTCGCGCTATATCGCGTTGACGAACTGGAAGGTCAGCCGATCGCCCACTTCCACGGCGCCTGCATTGATAATCAGGATATTGAGATAGACAACTACCAGTTTGATACCGCCTGGCTGGAAAATGCCGCCAGCGGCAAAGTAGTGGAAGAGACGCTGGTCAGTCACCTGCTGAAATCCAACTGTCTGATCACCCATCAACCCGACTGGGGTTCGGTACAAATCCAGTATCGCGGGGCAAAAATCGACCGTGAAAAGCTGCTGCGCTATTTGATCTCATTCCGTAACCACAATGAATTCCACGAGCAGTGCGTCGAACGCATCTTTAATGACATTCTGCAGTTCTGCCAGCCAGAATCGCTGAGTGTCTACGCGCGTTACACCCGACGCGGCGGTCTGGACATCAATCCGTGGCGCAGCAATACCGATTTCGTGCCGGCAACCGGCCGCTTAGTCCGTCAGTAACAGAAATAATTTCACAATATGCGCGCTAGCTTCCGCGCTTTGGGTTGTGAAAGGTCATAAGCCAGGGCTATTGTAATCAACAGGGAAAGACGATAAACGTCCCATAAGGAGCTCACTTGATTACACATATTAGCCCGCTTGGCTCAATGGATATGTTGTCGCAGCTGGAAGTGGACATGCTCAAGAGCACGGCCAGCAGCGATCTTTATCAACTGTTTCGCAACTGCTCACTTGCCGTTCTGAACTCCGGTAGCCTGACCGACAACAGCAAAGAGCTGCTGTCCCGCTTTGAAAGCTTCGATATTAATGTCCTGCGCCGGGAACGTGGCGTGAAGCTTGAGCTTATCAACCCGCCAGAAGATGCCTTTGTTGATGGGCGAATCATCCGTGCTCTGCAGGCCAACCTGTTTGCGGTACTGCGCGATATTCTGTTTGTTAACGGTCAAATCAGCAATGCCGGGCGTTTCCAGCATCTGGATCTGGAAAGCTCAGTCCATATCACCAACCTGGTCTTCTCTATTCTGCGCAACGCCCGTGCCCTGCACGTGGGCGAAGCACCGAGCATGGTGGTCTGCTGGGGCGGGCACTCTATCAACGAGAACGAATATTTGTACGCCCGTCGCGTGGGAACCCAGTTGGGTCTGCGCGAGCTGAACATCTGCACGGGTTGCGGCCCTGGCGCAATGGAAGCCCCAATGAAAGGCGCAGCGGTGGGCCATGCCCAGCAGCGTTATAAAGAGGGACGCTTCATTGGCATGACCGAACCGTCAATCATTGCCGCTGAACCACCCAATCCGCTGGTCAACGAACTGATCATCATGCCGGATATCGAGAAGCGTCTTGAGGCGTTTGTGCGTCTCGCTCACGGGATAATCATCTTCCCTGGCGGGGTGGGCACGGCAGAAGAACTGCTGTATCTGCTGGGCATTCTGATGCATCCGGCCAACCAGGATCAGGTACTGCCGCTGATCCTGACCGGCCCGAAAGAGAGCGCCGACTACTTCCGCGTGCTGGATGAATTCATCGTCCACACCCTGGGCGAAGCCGCGCGTCGTCACTATCGCATCATCATTGATGATCCCGCAGAAGTCGCGCGGCTGATGAAAAAGGCCATGCCATTGGTGAAAGAGAACCGCCGTGACACCGGGGATGCCTACAGCTTTAACTGGTCGATTCGTATCTCTCCAGATCTGCAAATCCCGTTCGAACCCTCGCACGAGAATATGGCGAACCTTAAGCTGTATCCCGATCAGCCAGTGGAAGTGCTCGCTGCCGATCTGCGTCGGGCGTTCTCCGGCATTGTGGCGGGTAACGTGAAAGAGGTAGGTATCCAGGCTATTGAAGAGTTCGGTCCATATAAAATTCATGGCGATCGCGAGATGATGCGCCGCATGGACGATCTGCTGCAGGGCTTCGTTGCTCAGCACCGCATGAAGCTACCAGGCTCTGCCTATATCCCTTGTTACGAGATTTGTGCGTAGCCTTTTTAAGCCCGTGCGTCAGCCGGGCTAACCATTTCCGCTTCCTAAGCCGGGTAAGGCGTTCTCGCCGCCCGGCTTTTATCTTCCTGTCAGACACATAGTCCGCAATCCACTATCGTTTTCGCTTATGTTTTTGCTAATTCACAACACGACGCAAACGATTACCTCGATTTTGAAACCGTGTCTTATCATCCCTAAGTGCCAAAAACCGCAAAAAAACACTATAAACAATCGTCTTTACAGCGTAAGTCACCTATCTTTCAGGCCCTCTATCTGACGGCATGTCGTTAATGGTAGCCTTCGCGACCATTAATTTGCCATGACGATTCCTTAGCAGACAAATGGTCTAAATATATCCATATCAAAAGTGGATTATCGCATTTGGGATCGCGATCACTGATAGATCCATTACTAAAATGTATCTTTCCGCCCGCCAAAAGAGACGGGTGAAAATTATATAAAAACCGTCACTGAACGAATTTCATATTACAGTCAGGACGTTTTTCATCGGATTTGACTAGAAACCTGACATTTAGCTACTTCCCGGAGATACAGATGGAAACCACCCAAACCAGCACCGTTGCTTCGATTGAATCCCGAAGCGGATGGCGTAAATCAGATACCATGTGGATGCTTGGCCTGTATGGCACAGCAATCGGCGCTGGTGTTCTTTTCCTGCCTATTAACGCAGGCGTTGGCGGATTAATTCCGCTGATTATCATGGCGATTATCGCGTTCCCAATGACCTACTTTGCACACCGCGGCCTGACCCGCTTCGTGCTGTCCGGTAAAAATCCGGGTGAAGACATCACCGAAGTTGTAGAAGAACACTTCGGTATCGGTGCAGGCAAACTCATTACCCTGCTGTACTTCTTCGCGATTTACCCGATTCTGCTGGTGTATAGCGTCGCTATCACTAACACCGTAGAAAGCTTTATGACCCACCAGCTGCACATGACGCCGCCACCGCGTGCGATCCTGTCGCTGATTCTGATTGTCGGTATGATGACCATCGTGCGTTTCGGCGAGCAGATGATCGTAAAAGCGATGAGTGTGCTGGTCTTCCCGTTTGTTGTGGCTCTGATGGTGCTGGCCTGCTACCTGATCCCACAGTGGAACAGCGCGGCGCTTGAAACCCTGTCCTTCAGCAGCGCATCTGCCACCGGCAAAGGCCTGTGGATGACCCTGTGGCTGGCAATCCCGGTGATGGTGTTCTCTTTCAACCACTCCCCGATCATCTCCTCCTTCGCGGTAGCGAAACGTGAAGAGTACGGTCAGGGCGCAGAGAAGAAATGTTCCAGCATCCTGGCACGCGCCCACATCATGATGGTGATTACCGTTATGTTCTTCGTCTTCAGCTGTGTACTGAGCCTGTCCCCGGCGGATCTGGCAGCAGCAAAAGCCCAGAACATCTCGATTCTGTCTTACCTGGCAAACCACTTTAATGCACCACTGATTGCCTGGATGGCGCCAATCATCGCGATTATCGCAATCACCAAATCCTTCCTCGGCCACTACCTGGGCGCACGTGAAGGCTTTAACGGCATGGTGATCAAATCACTGCGCGGTAAAGGCAAAAGCATTGAAATCAACAAGCTGAACAAAATCACCGCGCTGTTCATGCTGGTGAGCACCTGGGCCGTTGCGACCATGAACCCGAGCATCCTCGGCATGATCGAAACCCTGGGCGGCCCGATTATCGCGATGATCCTGTTCCTGATGCCGATGTACGCGATTCAGAAAGTACCTGCGATGCGTAAATACAGCGGCCATATCAGCAACGTCTTCGTTGTGATTATGGGTCTGATTGCCATCTCCGCTATCTTCTTCTCGCTGTTCGCTTAATTCCTCTCGCGCCGTCTTCGGACGGCGCACCCTTCTCTACACACGGAAAGCAAGAGACGCATCATGATTAGCGTTTTCGATATTTTTAAAATCGGCATTGGTCCTTCCAGCTCGCATACCGTCGGGCCAATGAAAGCCGGTAAACAATTCACGGATGACCTCATTTCACGCGGCATTTTGCGCGATACCACCCGCGTGGTGGTTGATGTCTATGGTTCCCTTTCGCTCACCGGCAAAGGCCACCATACCGATATCGCCATCATTATGGGCCTGGCAGGCAACCTGCCGGATACCGTTGATATTGACGCGATCCCTGATTTTATTCAGGACGTGAATACCCATGGCCGACTGCTGCTGGCCGATGGCGAACATGAAGTTGAATTCCCCGTAGATCGCTGCATGAATTTTCATGCTGATAATCTGTCGCTGCACGAAAACGGGATGCGGATCACCGCCCTGGCCGGCGACAAAGCAATTTACAGCCAGACTTATTACTCCATCGGCGGCGGGTTTATCGTCGACGAAGAACACTTTGGTCAGAGCAACAGCGCGTCTGTGGCGGTGCCGTATCCGTATAAATCGGCGGCAGACCTCCAGCGCCATTGCCAGGAAAGTGGCCTGTCGCTCTCCGGCCTGATGATGAAAAATGAACTGGCGCTACACAGCAAAGAAGCGCTGGAAAAGCACTTTTCCGACGTCTGGGACGTCATGCGCGGCGGTATTGAACGCGGTATCACTACCGAGGGCGTTCTGCCGGGCAAACTGCGCGTCCCGCGTCGTGCGGCTGCGCTGCGCCGGATGCTGGTCAGTAGCGATAAAACCACCAGCGATCCAATGGCGGTCGTGGACTGGATCAACATGTTCGCGCTGGCTGTCAACGAAGAGAACGCCGCGGGTGGCCGCGTGGTTACCGCACCCACCAACGGCGCCTGCGGCATCGTTCCGGCGGTGCTGGCCTATTACGACAAGTTCATTCGCGAAGTGAACGCCAACTCGCTGGCACGCTATATGTTGGTCACCAGCGCGATCGGTTCGCTGTATAAAATGAACGCCTCTATTTCTGGCGCAGAAGTCGGCTGTCAGGGTGAAGTGGGCGTGGCATGTTCCATGGCGGCAGCAGGCCTTGCTGAGCTGCTGGGCGGCAGCCCGATGCAGGTGTGCATTGCGGCGGAAATTGGCATGGAGCATAACCTTGGTCTGACCTGCGATCCGGTGGCCGGTCAGGTTCAGGTGCCGTGCATCGAACGTAACGCCATTGCCTCGGTGAAGGCGGTCAATGCTGCACGTATGGCGCTGCGCCGTACCAGCGAGCCGCGTGTATGCCTCGATAAAGTGATCGAAACCATGTACGAAACCGGCAAAGACATGAACGCCAAATACCGTGAAACCTCTCGCGGTGGACTGGCAATGAAAGTGGTCACCTGCGATTAAGCCCCACAGGAGCTTCGTTTTGCGAAGCTCCTTCCCGTTCTCCCCGCCTCTCGTAGTTTCATCCCGCCGACGGTGTTACCCTTGATCCATTGGATTTAAGAGGGATTATCCGTGGCTGTTCATCTACTTATTGTCGACGCGCTGAATTTAATTCGCCGTATCCACGCGGTTCAGGGCACGCCCTGCAAAGATACCTGCCTGCACGCGCTGGAGCAGCTTATTCGCCACAGTCAGCCCACCCATGTGGTGGCAGTGTTCGATGACGAGGCGCGCAATACCGGTTGGCGCCATCAGCGTTTAGCCGACTACAAAGCCGGACGCGCGCCGATGCCGGACGATCTGCACGCCGAAATGCCGGTCATTCGCGCGGCCTTTGAGCAACGCGGTGTGCCCTGCTGGGGCGCACAGGGCAACGAAGCGGACGACCTGGCCGCCACGCTGGCGGTAAAAATCGCCAGTGCCGGGCATCAGGCCACTATCGTCTCCACTGACAAAGGCTACTGTCAGCTGCTTTCTCCGACCATCCGCATCCGCGATTATTTCCAGAAGCGCTGGCTGGATGCTCCCTTTATTGCCGCCGAGTTTGGTGTGTCGCCCCATCAGTTGCCGGACTACTGGGGTCTGGCGGGGATCAGCAGCTCAAAAGTACCGGGCGTAGCGGGCATTGGCCCGAAAAGCGCCGCTCAGCTGCTGACCGATTTTCAGGATCTGGAAGGCATTTATGGGCATCTGGATGAGGTGCCGGAGAAGTGGCGCAAAAAACTGGAGGCACACAAAGAGATGGCATTTATTTGCCGGGACGTGGCTCGGTTACAGACAGATTTACAGCTCGACGGGAATTTACAGCAGTTGCGGTTAGAACGGTGATTTGACTCTTCCCTCTCCGCGATAGGGAGAGGGTTAGAGTGAGGGAGATTATCTCTCGTCGCGACGTCCACCTGTCGATGCCCACCAGCGGCGGACATGCACAGTCACTTCTTCGCGATCGTGGTACAGCTGGCGCGCCTGAATCACCACGTTAATGCCGTGTTCATCCATCTGCTGCTGGATGTAGGCCAGGTTTTGCGAAACTTCCTCATAGCGCTTTTTCATTGGCAGCTTAAGGTTAAAAATGGTCTCACGACACCAGCCGTTTACCAGCCAGGAGGCCATCAACGCCGCCACTTTCGCGGGTTTCTCGACCATATCGCACACCATCCAGGTGATGTTGTTACGGGTTGGACGATAGCGGAAACCATCTTCACGCAGCCAGGTCACCTGCCCGGTATCCATCAGGCTTTGCGCCATTGGGCCGTTGTCGACGGAAGAAACCCACATATTGCGTTTCACCAGTTGATAGGTCCATCCCCCCGGACATGCTCCGAGATCGACTGCGTACATTCCGTTTGCCAAACGCTCGTCCCACTCGTCAGCAGGAATAAAGACGTGAAACGCCTCTTCCAGTTTCAGCGTTGAACGGCTTGGTGCATCAGCCGGGAATCTCAGGCGAGGGATGCCCATAAAAAATGGCGAGTTATTGGTGGTGTACGAGTACCCGGTATAGCAACACCCTGGGGCAATAAAGAAGATATGCACAACCGGACGTTTTGGCGTCTCGTAGTTGGTCAACACCCCCACTTCGCGCAATGCCGCACGTAGCGGCACGGTGAACTTGCGGCAGAACTTCATCAGTTCTTTGCTTTCGTTGGTATCTGCGACTTCAACGCGCAGATCGCCACCCTTTTCAACCACGCCTTGCAGCATGCCAACAATCGGCGTAATGCGATCTTCAGGGGGAAGATCTTTCAGTAGTTCACCCGCAACGAACATCTGGCGGGCAAAAATCATCGAGCTAAACGGCAGTTCGCGAACCAGTTTGTCCGCGTCTTCTACCTGATAGCATTCAAAAATGACATAGCCAGCATTTTCTTTTACGCGGGCAAAACCAAACACGTCGCGCTTCGCCGCTTTATCAGTGATTTCCGCGGCACACTCTTTTTCAAAGCCCGGGCGACAATATAAGACAACTTTATTCATGAACAACGCCCTTGCGTTTCAGACGGATAGAACCGATTAACATTAATACCCACCCGACGAGGAAGCTAACGCCGCCGACCGGGGTAACAAACGCCCACAGGCGTAGATGAGACAGCGCAAGGCAGTACAGGCTACCGCTGAACAGCACGGTACCCAGCGCCATAAATACGCTGCTCCAGTAAAACCAGATACTGATGCGACGCTGCATCGCCACGGCCAGTCCGAAGATGGCCAGCGTATGAAACGCCTGATATTCCAGGCCGGTGTGGATCCAACCCATCTCCACAACGCCCAATGATTTACGCAAGACATGTGCGCCAAAAGCACCCAGCGCAACAAAAATAAAGCCACTTACTGCGGCAAAAATCAGCATAAAACGGCTGGTCATCTGTCTGTCCTAAAGTAGTGCGCATCCTGCGCGCAAAAGAGAGTGTTACTCATAGCGAAAGCGAAATTTTTCTTGCTCGTTTGCCGTCTTTGCCAGGATCCACTGGCGAAACGCGGCTATTTTACCCAGTTCTGCCTGACTGTCATGACAAACCAGATAAAACGCGTTCTTACTGACCAGAACATCATTAAAAGGACACACCAGACGACCTGCCTCTATTTCGGATTGCGACATCACGTTATTCGCCAGCGCAACGCCCTGACCGTGGATGGCCGCTTGCAGCACCATTGCGCTATGGCTAAAGATCGGCCCCTGCTGCACGTTGATATGGTTCAGACCAAGCTGGCGAGTATAAGTTTGCCAGTCACGACGAGAAGCATCATGCAACAGCGTGTGCTTCGCCAGATCGGCAGGCGTTTTTAACGCCTTATCACCCGTTAACAGTAGCGGTGAACAGACCGGCAGCAAATATTCTGCGTACAATTTTTCGACACGCAGTCCTGGCCAGTTGCCTCGACCATAAAAAATTGCCACGTCAACGTCGTCCGCGAGCTTGTCTTCCTGACGGTCGACCGCCTGGATACGAACATCGATTCCCGGATAAGCTGAGTTAAAGCTTGAGAGTCTTGGCACCAGCCATTGGATAGCAAAACTGGGCAATAAACTGACCGTCAGCGCGCCTTTCGCGCTCCGGGCCTGAAGCTTGCGAGTCGCCTCGGTTAAATGGGAAAAGATCTCTTTGATATCCTGGAAATAGCTCTGCCCTTCTTCCGTCAAAAGCAGCGAACGATTGCGCCGACGGAACAGCTTGAGCCCCAGGAAATCCTCGAGAGACTTGATTTGGTGGCTGACTGCGGCCTGAGTCACAAAAAGCTCATCAGCCGCACGCGTGAAGCTTAAATGACGCGCAGCTGCATCAAATACACGTAATGCATTCAGTGGTGGTAATCGCTTGGACATGGTTATCTGGCTTAGATGTTAACGGCTTTTAACAAACAGGAAACAACGTTTAACCTATTAGTTTTTTTTATCTGAGCCATTATAATTTGTCCGTTGAGGAACTACCAGCAAATACCTATAGTGGCGGCACTTCCTGAGCCGGAACGAAAAGCTTTTTTTGGAATGCGTGTTCTGATGGGCTTTTGGCTTACGGTTGTGATGTTGTGTTGTTGTGTTTGCAATTGGTCTGCGATTCAGACCTCGGTAGCAACGCTACCAATTTTTCACTTCCTGTACATTTACCCTGTCTGTCCATAGTGATTAATGTAGCACCGCCCAATTGCGGTGCTTTTTTTTGTCTGCTATTCCGTTATTTTTTGAGCTCAACCATCTCTTTCACATCTGAGTGGTTAATTTGCTGCTTGTTCCCATTCGCATCCTTGTACGAGATCATCCCGGTTTCATTGTCGGTTTGCGGCTTGCCGTCAGAAACAATCGAGCGGCCATCGTTGGTGTGCATCACGTAGTTAGGGCTGGAACAGGCGCTCAGTGCAAAGGACAGCATACAGGCAGAAACTATTGCGATAGACTTTTTCATGTTCTTCTCCTTCAGCAATTAATGCTATGTGAACCTTAATTAATAACAGGCTAAAACATCTTCCTGACTCTATTTCAGCATAACCTGCTTCCTCCGTTACGCTTGAATAAACAGACAATTCCGATAGAGATCAACCTCCTTGCCCTGCCGCTCATTTTGCGCGACGATCTGACGATGACGAAGAGGAATTCCATGAACGCATTCAGCCCTGCCCATTTCCGCGCGCAGTTTCCGGCGCTGGCCGATGCCGGTGTCTATCTTGACAGCGCAGCGACAGCACTCAAGCCGCAGGCCGTCATTGACGCGACGCACCAGTTTTACAGCCTGAGCGCAGGCAATGTTCACCGTAGCCAATTTGCCGAGGCGCAACACTTAACCGCGCGCTATGAAGCCGCGCGCGATCAGGTTGCCAGCCTCCTCAATGCCGAAAGCGGCAAAAATATTGTCTGGACGCGAGGCACCACCGAAGCCATCAATATGGTGGCCCAGTGCTATGCCCGTCCACACCTGCAGCCGGGCGATGAAATTATCGTTAGCGAGGCAGAACACCACGCTAACCTCGTGCCGTGGCTGATGGTAGCCGAACAAACCGGTGCCCGGGTGGTGAAGCTCCCCCTGGGTGCAGACCGCCTTGCAGATGTCGCCCGCCTGCCGGAACTGATCACCCCGCGCAGCCGCATCCTCGCGCTGGGGCAGATGTCCAACGTAACTGGTGGCTGTCCGGATCTGGCCCGCGCCATCAGCATCGCCCACGCCAATGGCATGGTGGTGATGGTGGACGGCGCGCAAGGGGTAGTACATTTCCCGGCAGACGTGCAGTTGCTGGATATCGACTTCTACGCCTTCTCCGGGCATAAGCTATACGGACCGACCGGTATCGGGGCCCTGTACGGCAAAGCGGAACTGCTGGAACAGATGACCCCGTGGCTCGGCGGCGGCAAAATGATCACCGAAGTGAGTTTCGACGGCTTTAAAACCCAGGACGTACCCTATCGTCTGGAAGCCGGCACGCCGAACGTCGCCGGGGTGATTGGCCTGAGCGCAGCGCTGGAGTGGCTGGCGGATATCGATCTGCATCAGGCCGAGAGCTGGAGCCGCGGCCTGGCAACGCTTGCTGAAGACGCCCTGCAAAAGCGCCCCGGTTTTCGCTCTTTCCGCGTGCAGGATTCGAGCCTGCTGGCGTTCGATTTTGCTGGCGTGCATCACAGTGACATGGTGACCCTGCTGGCGGAGTACGGCATTGCCCTGCGCGCCGGTCAGCACTGCGCACAGCCGCTGTTGGCGGCACTTGGCGTCAACGGCACGCTGCGCGTCTCGTTTGCCCCTTATAATACGCAAAGTGATGTCGACGCGCTGGTTGCTGCCGTCGATCGCGCCCTTGCCCTGCTGGTGGATGAATGACAAGCTCAACTCTGGCCGGACACCCGTTCGGCACCGTCATCACTGAAGAGACGTTAAAACAGACCTTCGCCCCGCTGAATCAGTGGGAAGACAAATATCGCCAGCTGATCCTGCTGGGCAAACAGCTGCCTGCCCTGTCCGATGAACTGAAGGCGCTGGCAAAAGAGATCCCCGGCTGCGAAAACCGCGTCTGGCTTGGCGTCACGCGCATTGAGGAGAAGCTACATTTCTTTGGTGACAGTGAAGGTCGGATTGTACGCGGGCTGCTGGCGGTTCTGCTGACGGCGGTAGAAGGGAAAACGGCGGCACAGCTGCTGGACGCAAGCCCGCTGGCGCTGTTTGATGAGCTGGGTCTACGCGGCCAACTGAGCGCCTCGCGCAGCCAGGGGCTGGCTGCGCTGAGTGAAGCGGTGCTGGAGGCGGCGCGTCAGGCCTGACGGTCAGCCTTCGCCATCATCTTTTTCAGGGCGTGAGATACCGCAATAAAGCCAAATGTCGCGGTCACCATGGTGGCCGCGCCAAAACCGGAGGCACAGTCCATCCGTTTTGGCCCTTCTGCCGTGCTTTTCATCGCACACACCGAGCCATCCGCCTGCGGGTACACCAGCGCTTCAGTTGAGAAAACGCAGTCCACGCCCAGTTTGCCTTTGCTGTTTTTTACCACCCCAAAGTCACTCTTCAACCGCTCGCGCAGTTTTGCCGCCAGCGGATCCTGAATGGTCTTTGCCAGATCGCTCACCTGGATCTGCGTCGGATCGATCTGCCCGCCCGCGCCGCCGGTGGTCACCAGCGGAACTTTGTTGCGACGACACCGGGCGATCAGCGCGGCTTTAGGCCGCACGCTGTCGATAGCATCGATCACGTAGCTGTAACCTGCGCCCATGTACTGCGCAACGTTCTCGGCCGTCACAAAATCGTCGATCACCGTTACCCGGCATTCCGGATTGATCTGACGGATGCGATCCGCCATCACCTCAGACTTGGCCAGCCCGACGCTGTCACGCAGAGCGTGGATCTGCCGATTGGTGTTGGTAACGCAAACATCGTCCATGTCGATTAATGTAATGGCGCCGATCCCGGTTCGTGCCAGCGCTTCCGCCGCCCATGAGCCCACGCCGCCAATCCCGACCACGCAAACGTGCGCTTCGGCAAAGAGTTGTAGGGCTTTTTCACCATATAAACGCGCGGTGCCACCAAAACGCTGGCGCCAGGCTTCGCTCATTACTACAGACATAGGACCTCAGATGTAAAAAGGGTGAGAGTCGCCCCTCACCCCAGCCCTCTGTTAATCAGAGGGAGGAAAACAGTGCCGAAATATTATCACACTCAGCCGCTAAAAACGTTGCCTGCTCCCGGTGCGGTTTTCAGCACCCAGACGCGTCCGTAGTGGTTATACCAGCCCGCGCGGTGGCCTGCATCCGGGCCAATACCCTGGTAGATGTCAAAGTGCTGACCTTTAATGGCACCGCCCACGTCCAGCGCCACCATCAGGCGTAATTCGTACTGGCCGCTGAACTTGCCTTCATTATTCAGCAGCGGCACTTCGGCAAGCAGAGTGGTACCCGGTGGGATCACGGTCTTGTCAGAGGCAACCGATGCACGACCGATCAGCGGTACGGCACTCGCACCTTTCACCGGGGCAAAGTTTTGCGGTTTAAAGAAGACAAAGGAAGGGTTTTGTTCCAGCAGCTCGCGTACTTCATATTCACTGTGCTTTTCCCCCCACTCGCGGATCGCCTGCATCGACATATCTTCTCTCTTCACTTCACCGCGGTCGATCAGCACCTTGCCGATGCTGCGATAGGCGTGACCGTTCTTGCCGGAGTAGCTAAAGAAGTTGAGCGGGCTACCGTCGCCATAATCAATATAGCCGCTGCCCTGCACATCCATAATGAAGTTATCCATTAGCGAGTTGCTGTACGCGAGGATGTAACTCTCGTTCAACGCACCGGAATAGATCTCGGCGCGGGACGGTAGGCGGCCACGTTTTGGCGGCATGCGGTATATAGGATACTTGAACTCACCCTGTGCGGTATGACGCGCCTGCACGACCGGGGTGTAGTAGCCAGTGAACTGGACGTTACCGTAATTATCGGTACCTTCCATCTGCCAGGCATCAAGACCGTACTGGCGCATGGTGCGAGTATCACCCCCAGCGCGGAGCCAGTCCTGAACGGCATTATAAATAGTGTTCTGCGAACCATACAACCGCGGTGACGCACTGCGGATCTGGCTCACCTGTTCCGCATAGTCGCCGCCGTTGATTGGCGCGCCCACGGCTTCAGGCTGGTTCACTAAAGAGAAAGGCTGGGTGAATTTCCCGTCTTTATATTGCTGACCGCGATCGGTCGGTTTGGAGGTACAGGCTGCAAGCATTGTTACCAGTGCGCCCGTCATCAGATACTTCGCCCAACGTCCTTTCATTGTCTCTCGTCTTTAAGTTGCCCGTTTCTGCGAATTGAAGATAACAAACCGACAGGGGTATTGAAATGCGATTACATGCCCTTAGCTAAATTTTGCGCAATAAACACTCTGATTGTTGCCAAATTGTTCAAACAAAGCCTAATTTTATGAATATTACCAAAAAGGGTTGCAACAAAAAGTCATCCGAGTATAGTGCGCATCCACGGACGCGGGGTGGAGCAGCCTGGTAGCTCGTCGGGCTCATAACCCGAAGGTCGTCAGTTCAAATCTGGCCCCCGCAACCAATTAAAATTTGATGAAGTATTTTTCTACAGAGTAGAAAGACGGACGCGGGGTGGAGCAGCCTGGTAGCTCGTCGGGCTCATAACCCGAAGGTCGTCGGTTCAAATCCGGCCCCCGCAACCAATCAAATTTGAAGAAGTGAAGAAGTAAGTTTCTACAGAGTAGAAAGACGGACGCGGGGTGGAGCAGCCTGGTAGCTCGTCGGGCTCATAACCCGAAGGTCGTCGGTTCAAATCCGGCCCCCGCAACCAATACTTCTTAAAACAAATAACACCCTCAAGGGTGTTTTTTTGTATCTGCAGTTTGTCATTTTACCGGGCGTTAACCCGGCATCCCTGATTATCCTCTTCTGGCAAGCGTCGCCCCGTCAGAGAAATAGGCCTTTATCCCGGCCAGAATTGACTCCGCCACTTCCTGCTGGAACGCCGCCGTTTTGAGCTTGCGCTCCTCTTCCACGTTACTGATAAATGCCGTTTCAACCAGAATCGACGGGATATCCGGCGCTTTCAGGACCGCAAACCCTGCCTGTTCAACGCTGTTCTTATGCAGTTTATTCACCCTGCCCAGCTTCCCCAGCACCGCTTTACCAAACTTCAGGCTGTCGGTGATGGTCAGCGACTGCACCATATCGAACAGCGTGTGATCGACATAGCGATCGCCGCTTTTGCTGACGCCACCGATCAGGTCAGAGGCGTTCTGTGAATCCGCCAGCAGTTTTGCAGCGGTACTGGTTGCCCCTTTGGTCGACAATGCAAACACCGACGACCCACTGGGCTGACGGCTGGTAAAGGCGTCCGCATGAATTGAGACAAACAGATCTGCGCGCTGCTTTTGCGCTTTGGCAACCCGCACCTTCAGCGGAATAAAGACATCTTCGTTGCGCGTCATGTAGGCGCGCATATTGCTTTCTCTGTCGATCAACGCCTTCAGGCGACGACCAATTTGCAGCACCACGTCTTTTTCACGCGTGTGGTATTTCCCCACCGCACCGGAGTCTTCCCCGCCGTGTCCAGGATCGAGCATGATCACAATCGGGCGGTCGCGCCCGGCTCTCCCCGGTTTCGGCCCGCTTTGTGCTGGCGGAACCTGCTTTTCGAGATCGCCCTTGTTGTAATCTTCGAGTAAGGCCAGCAGCGGATCCTGAATATCCGTCGCATTCGCCGGATAGAGATCCATCACCAGACGTTCTTTGAAACCGGCTACCGGCGCGAGGGCAAACAGCTGCGGCTTCACGTTCTGCTTCAGTTCAAACACCATCCGCACGGTGTTGGGATCAAATTGCCCGACGCGCGCGGACTTGATGTAAGGATCGTCGCCACGGATCTGCGCACTCATCCCTTTCAGCACCGAGTTCAGGTTTACGCCTTCGATATCCACCACCACACGCTCAGGATTGCTCAGCGCGAACTGCTTATAGTTCAGGATCCGGTTTGACTCGACCGTGACGCGGGTATAAGTCGACGATGGCCAGACGCGCACCGCGACGACCTGACTGACGGCAGCGAGCCCCACCTGACTTACGCTAAGCAACCACATGGCCCCGGCCCCTTGTAAAAGGCGGCGACGACTTAATGCTTTACTGGATCCCGACATGCCTCTCCCGAGCAAAGATATCGAATAATTTCTCATTACGTCCAAATTGACCGAAAACTTTAACGAATGATGCATAAGCTGTCACCCAGAAAAGGGTAAACAATCATACGTTAACCTGCGCTTCGGTCTGATTTTCTTTCTTACGACAAAAAGTTTGGCTTGCGCGCAAGGTGATATTCGAATAAAAATACAAAAATTACGAATAAACATTCATTAAGGGGTTGTGCTGTGGTGAAGGAACGTCGAATCGAACTGGTCCAGGGTTTCCGCCATTCTGTTCCCTATATCAATACCCATCGGGGAAAAACGTTTGTCATCATGCTGGGCGGCGAAGCCATTGAGCATGAAAACTTCTCCAGCATAGTTAATGATATCGGCCTGCTGCACAGCCTGGGTATTCGCCTCGTGGTGGTTTATGGCGCCCGCCCGCAGATTGAAGCCAATCTGGCCGTTCATCAGCACGAACCGCTTTACCACAAATATACCCGCGTCACCGATGCTAAAACGCTGGAACTGGTTAAGCAGGCCGCTGGCCTGCTGCAGTTGGACATTACCGCGCGGCTGTCGATGAGCCTGAACAATACCCCGCTGCAGGGCGCGCATATCAACGTGGTCAGCGGCAACTTTATTATTGCGCAACCGCTGGGCGTTGATGACGGCGTGGATTACTGCCACAGCGGACGTATTCGTCGTATTGATGAAGAGGCAATCCACCGCCAGCTGGATGGCGGTGCGATTGTCCTGACCGGCCCGGTCGCCGTCTCCGTCACCGGTGAGAGCTTTAACCTCACCTCAGAAGAGATTGCCACTCAGTTGGCCATCAAGCTGAAAGCCGAGAAAATGATCGGCTTCTGCTCCTCGCAGGGTGTAATCAACGAGCTGGGGAATATTGTCTCTGAGCTGTTCCCTAACGAAGCGCAGGCACGGGTTGAAGCCCTGGAAGAACAAGGCGATTACTACTCCGGCACGGTGCGTTTCCTGCGTGGGGCGGTCAAAGCCTGCCGCAGCGGCGTGCGTCGCAGCCACTTAATCAGCTATCAGGAAGACGGTGCCCTGCTGCAGGAGCTCTTCTCCCGCGACGGTATCGGTACCCAGATTGTGATGGAGAGTGCCGAGCAGATCCGCCGCGCCACCATCAATGACATCGGCGGGATCCTTGAGCTTATCCGCCCGCTGGAGCAGCAAGGGATCCTGGTACGTCGCTCGCGCGAGCAGTTGGAAATGGAGATCGATAAGTTCACGATTATTCAGCGCGACAATCTCACTATTGCCTGTGCCGCGCTGTATCCGTTCCCGGAAGAGAAGATTGGTGAAATGGCCTGCGTGGCCGTCCACCCGGACTACCGCAGCTCTTCACGCGGCGAGGTGCTGCTGGAGCGGATCGCCGTTCAGGCGCGTCAGCAGGGCCTGAGCAAACTGTTTGTGCTCACCACCCGTAGCATCCACTGGTTCCAGGAGCGCGGTTTCTCACCGGTGGATATCGATTCCCTGCCTGAATCCAAGAAAGAGATGTACAACTATCAGCGCCGCTCGAAGGTGCTGATGGCGGATTTAACCTAACCCGCCTTTCCCTCTCAGGCCGGCACATGCCCGGCTAACTGAATTACATCGCTTCGAAAATAGCACTCAGGCCGCTGCGTCGCTCGGTACGCGTTGTGACGGCCTGCGCCAGCACACCTTCATCGGCATACAGTGACAACCGCTGACGGGCGCGGGTGATAGCGGTGTACACCAGCTCCCGCGTCACCACAGGTGACATCTGCACCGGCAGTATCAGCGCCGCATGATCGAACTCAGAGCCCTGAGATTTGTGTACCGTCATCGCCCAGGCGGTTTCATGCTCCGGCAGGCGGCTGGGTTGCACCGACTTCACGCTGCCATCCGGCATCTGGAACCAGACGCGCAAGCCCTGACCGCGATCCAGCGCAATCCCGATATCGCCGTTAAACAGCCCCAGTGCGCTGTCGTTGCGTGAAATCATCACCGGTCGCCCCTCAAACCAGCGGGAATACGGCTGATGGCTGATTCGTCGTTTTTGCACCAGTACCTGCTCCAGCCTTTCGTTGAGCCCGGCAACGCCGAAGGGCCCATCGCGTAAGGCACACAGCAGTTGATAACGTCCGAATGCGGCCAGAACCTCTTCTGCCGGGGCCTGCTGGTGTACGGTGTCGAGAAAATACCGGTAGCCCAGCAGGGCATCCTCGAGCATCGCCAGATACTCTTCGCCACTCTGCAGCTGTTTTTTCTCGATATCGTCGAACCCACCGTCAAACACCGCGCGCATCGCCTGCCGATCGCCGCGATTCACCGCCGCCGCCAGCTTGCCGATACCGGAATCACTGCCAAAACGATAGCTTTTTTGCAGCAGGCACAGGCTGTCGCGCAGCGCGCCAGCGACCGGGCTGACGTTGCCCTCTATGTGACACCCGGTCAGTTCAGACAGCTCCTGCGCACGCTGGGCAGTAAAGCCCGCGCTGGCCCAGGTGCAAATATCCCCCAGTACCGCCCCCGCTTCCACGGAGGCCAGCTGATCGCGATCGCCAAGGAAAACCACCCTGGCATGGGACGGTAAGGCGTCGATCAGACGCGACATCATCGTCAGGTCGATCATCGAGGCTTCGTCTACTACCAGCACGTCCAGATGCAGCGGATTACCGGCATGGTAGCGCAGACGCTGGCTGCCGGGCTGCGCGCCAAGCAAACGGTGCAGCGTACTGGCTTCGGTCGGGAACAGCTTGCGCTGGCTGTCGTTTAGCGGCAGCTTTTGCAGCGCCCCGCCCAACGACTGGGTCAAACGTGCGGCAGCTTTCCCGGTGGGGGCGGCCAGCCTGATGCGACACCGCCCTTCCCCCGTCATCTGGATCAGCGCCGCCAGCAGCCTGGCGACGGTGGTGGTTTTGCCGGTTCCCGGCCCACCAGAAATCACCGAGATGCGGCGGGTTAACGCCACCGCTGCCGCCACTTTTTGCCAGTTGACGGCTTCGTCCGAGCTAAACAGCGCGTTCAGCGTGCGCTGCATGTCACCCCTGTCGTGCACCAGCGGCTGGTTGGCTTCATTGAAGAACCCGGCCACCGCCCGTTCGTAGCGCCACAGCCGGTTGAGATAAAGCCTGTCGCCAATCAGCACCAGCGGCGTGGGTAAGTCCCCGACGCTGACGGCCGGCGAGCGCAGCAGCGTCTGCGACCAGTCAAGATTGTCGTCGTGCAACGCAAAACAGGCCTGTAGCAGCGCAGGGGTTTTCGCCTCTACCCGCAGCTGCGACAGCGGCAGGCAGACGTGCCCTTCTCCCGCATCGCGGCTTAGCATCGCTGCCGCCAGCATTACCGCGGGTTCATCGTTCCCCGCCACCATCATTGCGAACTGCACGTCAAGACGACGCAGCACCCGCTGTTCCACGGCTTCCAGTAACAGTTTCTGCATCGTCATTGCGCAAGCTCCTCAAGGCTGGCGGAAAACAGGCTATCCATGCGATCAATGAGTGCTTCATCCGGGCGAGTCGCAAAACATCCTGCGCCTGGCGCGCTGCCGTCGACCCCACGTAAAAAGAGGTAGATAACGCCGCCAAAATGCTGCTGATAGTCGTAGTCAGCAATGCGGTGGCGGAGGTAGCGGTGCAGCGCCAGGGTGTAGAGCTGATATTGCAAATCATAGCGATGGGACTGCATTGCCCTGGCCATTGCCTGCGGGGTATAGGATTCACTGTTTGCCCCCAGCCAGTTGGATTTGTAGTCCAGCAGGTAGTAGCGTCCGTTATGGCGGAACACCAGGTCAATAAAGCCTTTTAGCATCCCGCGCACCTGGCGGAAATCGAGCGGCGGGCAGTGTTGCGATAGCGGATCATACTCGCGGATCAGGGCGTCCAGCGCATCAGCAGTCAGCGGTCCGGCGATGGGCAGATAAAACTCCATCTCCACCTGCTTGTCCACTTCACGCAGCTGGTTCAGGGCGATCCCTTCTTCGTTAAGCGACGCCTGCAGCACCTGGTTTATCCATTCGGTCAGAACGGGCTCCCAGCGGGCGTCGTAGCCGCCCTTTTGCAGCATCTCCAGCATCCACTCCGGGGAGACGGGTTGGGTAAAATCAAGCGCTTCAAACAGGCTGTGTAAAAAGGTGCCCGGCGACGCGCCACGCGGGAACTGGTGCGGAGTAAGCTCCGGCTCCTGCGCCACGTCACCGACGCCTGCGGCATCGACATCGAGCCGCGGCATCAAATCCTGAGCGATGCTGTGTCCATGCTGCTGCAAACCGGAGTAGCTGGTCACCCGCCAGTCATCGTACAGCACGCGGGTAATCTGCCGCGCCTGCAGATCCGGGGTTGACGGCTCCGGCATCTGCCAGCGGGCCGTGTCGGCGACCCCGGCCACCTGCAGCGCAATGGCGTCAGTGCACAGGGTTTGCAGACACTGGCGCAGGCCCGCCGCGTCTTTCGGCTCACCTTTTTGGATCAGCCGCCCGAGCGCGCTCAGATGGAAATCGCTCTCACCCGATTTGTCGCCGCGACGGCGAAACAGCGGCGCGACACCTAAGCTGCAATGCCATACGGATCGCGTCAGCGCGACGTACAGCAGGCGTAAGTCTTCCGCCAGTCGTTCGGCTTCGGCAAGCTCTATGTTGTCGTCGGCCTGGCTTAAGTCGAGTACCGCTTCAAAGGTTTTACGATCGTGATAGAACGCCTGATCCTGCGCGCGGTAATTGGCAATAAACGGCAGCCACACCAGCGGATACTCCAGCCCTTTCGATTTGTGAACGGTGACGATTTTGACCAGATGCTTGTCGCTTTCAAGGCGCATCTGCTGGCTGGAAGCGTTGCTGTTCGGATCGGCAATATGCTGCGCCAGCCAGCGCACCAGAGCGTGTTCGCTCTCCAGCTGGGTTCCCGCCTCCTGCAGCAGTTCGCTGATGTGCAAAATATCGGTCAGCCGGCGCTCGCCCCCGGCGGTAGCCAGCATGTTTTCGGCGATGTTGCGCCGGGCCATAATGTCGCGCAGCATCGCCATAACCCCGCGCTTCTGCCAGCGATCGCGGTAACGGGTGAACTCTTCCACCGCCTCATCCCACCGATCTTCGCTGTCGTTGAGCATGTCGATATCGAGCGCGTTAAGGCCGAGCATCGAGCTTGCCAGCGCGCTGCGCAACGTGCTTTCGCGCTCAGGTGCCAGCACCGCCTGCAGCAGCCAGAGCATCTCCTGCGCTTCCAGGGTTTCAAATACGCTGTCGCGGTTCGAAAGATACACCGATGGAATGTGCAGCAGGGTCAGCGCGTCACGCACCAGCGCGGCTTCCAGACGGCTGCGCACCAGCACCGTAATGTCGGACGCTTTCACCGCCTGGGCTTCATCGCCCCGATACAGGATTGCTTCGCCGCGCACGCCCGCGCTCAGCCAGTCGCGGATTTGCGCCGCGCAGTGCTGGGCCATAAAGGCTTGATAATCCCCGACGCCGCACCCTTCGCCCTCCATCAGCCAAACGTTCATCGCGGGCTGGGTCTCCCCCTGCAGTTCAAAGCGCAGTCCGGCATTTTTGGCGGCGGATTTTACCGGCTGGAAAGGGATCTCACGGAACATAAAAGCATCGTTCATCTGTGAAAACAGGGTATTCACGCTCTCGACCATGCCCGGCGCCGAGCGCCAGTTGGTGTCGAGGGTGTAATGGGCAGCGACTTCGCCCCGCGCCTTCATGTAGGTGAAGATATCCGCGCCACGAAACGCATAGATTGCCTGTTTGGGATCGCCAATCAGCAGCAGCGCGGTGTCCGGCTGCTGACGCCAGATGCGGCGGAAAATACGGTACTGCTGGGGATCGGTATCCTGAAATTCATCAATCATCGCCACCGGGAAACGACCGCGGATCGCCGCAGCCAGCGCCTCGCCGTTCTCACCGTTCAGGGCGGCATCGAGACGACTCAACATATCGTCAAAACCCAGCTCTCCGCGACGGCGCTTCTCACGTGCGACCGCGTCACGGATCTCCGCCAGCGCGCGGGTGATCATCAGATCGTTAAGGGTCAGGGGTTCGGCCAGCAGGGTATCGATCGCAGAAAACAAAGGATGTTCCGGCACCTCGCCACCCGCTTTGGTGCGTTCCGCGAGGAAAGTCTGGGAGAACTTTTCCAGCGCGTCGGGCAATTGATAGCTGTGCTTCTCTTCCTGCGCCCAGGCGGAGAGGCGTTCCACGTATTTTGCCTGATTGCCACGGTTAAACTTGCGCCGGTCAATGCCAGAACGTTCGATAACGGCGTCGATTTCACCCACGCTGTCAGACCACTTTTGTTTCATCCCGGCGATAAGGGCGACGATCTTCTGATGGCGCGAGGCCAGCGTTTCATCCGCCGGTGGTGGCGATTTGATGACGGGGGCTTCCCCCTGCAGATAGCGATCGATGGACCGCAGCAGCGCTTCCGGGCCTTTCCACTGATTGTGTACCGCTTCGGCAATATCGCGCGGCAGCGGGTAGCAGTGGCGACGCCAGAAGTCCGCACAGGCCTGATAGCGTAAGGCTGACTCGTCTTCAATCAGCTGCTGTTCAAACAGCATCCCGGACTCGAAAGCATTGAGGCTGAGCATGCGCTGGCAGAAACCGTGGATAGTGAACACCGAGGCCTCGTCCATCTGCCGTTCGGCCAGCAATAGCCATTGCGCCGCCTGCTGTTTATCGACGATTTCATCCAACAGACGGGCATATAAGGGGTTATCGGTGCTTTGTCGCAGACAGGCGATGCGCAGCTCATGAATGTTGGCGCGGATACGTCCGCGCAGTTCTTCAGTGGCGGCTTCGGTGAAGGTCACCACCAGCAGCTCTTCCACGCTCAGGGGGCGGGAAAAGGCTGCGCTGTCGCCCAGTTTGAGCAACAGTCGCAGATAGAGTGCCGCGATGGTGAAGGTTTTTCCGGTTCCCGCTGAGGCCTCTATTAATCGTTCCCCCTGTAACGGTAAACGTAGGGGGTCAAGGGACTCAGCGGTATCGGTCATTCGTTCTTGCTCCTGGGCATAGATTGCTGCAATTCACTCACGCTCTTCCAGACGGTCCAGCCTTTCGGTGGGGTGTCGGTGGCTTGCTTACTCTGGCTACCGGACACCTGCGACAGGATGGCCATCCCCTGCGGGGCAATCACCGCATGATGGAAGAAGTCGGCCACTTTCTGCGGCGTGAGCTGTTTGATCTCGGCCACTACTTTATCACGCGAATCGAAGCGCATATTGCCGCGATCAAAATCTTTGCTGATCCTTGAGGCCTCTTCACCCAGGGTTTGCGGTGGCTGCGTCACCTGCGTAATGACGGCCTGCTGGATCTGAGCAAATTCTTCAGGCTTTAAGGCCCGCAGCTTCGCTTCTGCCTGCGGGAAGAAGGCCTGGAAACGCTCCCAGAGGAAGGCTGGCTGCTTATCGCTGCTTTGCAGCAGGAAGCCCATCCCCCATTGGCGGCCAACGTTCATCGAGAAGGCAAACACCGCATAGCCAAGCTGCTCTTCGGTGCGCAGCTGATTGTAGAACCACGGCTGAACGATTTGCCCAAGCACCGCGCTGTACGCCGAGCTGGCATATTCATCATAGCTCGTCGGGACAAACACCGCTGCCAGTGCAGAATCGGTACTGCTGCCTGCTTTCTCAAAGATGACGTTCTGCTGTTTATCGACCAGCACATCCTCGTTGCGGCACCATTCGTTCCCGTTAGCCCCCAGCTGCGTACGGACGTTTTGCGCCAGCGTTTTGGCCTGATCTTCGCTCATATTACCGACCACCAGAAACTCCGGTCTGGCGTTGGTTTTCAGGGCTGCACGGTACGCCATCACCTCTTGCAGCGTGATGGAAGGCAGCAGCGCCCGGCGCTCTTCACGCTGGAAATACGGAATTTGCGACAGCATCTGGACCGGCATAATGGCCTGGTCGAAGGCTTTGCCCTTCTCGGCAGAGTCCATCATCTGGGCATACCAGGATTTCGCCTGCGCCAGTTGGTCATCTGTCGCGGTATAGCTGAAATATCCTTCCAGCAACGCCTGGAACAGCTGCGGTAAACGCTGGGTGTAGCCGTTGGCATTGAGCATCAGGCCATTGTTGGCATTGGTGGAGAAGCTGATGCCACCTACCGCTGCCTGGTTGCTAAGCTGATCCAACGCGATCCCGGCCAGGTAATCATTGAGAGCAAACAGTACCTGATTTTTGGCGCTGTCCATCGCCTGTGGGTTACGCAGCACCATGCTGACGTTGGCTTTCGGCTCGCTGGCAAAATAGCGGCTCGGGGTGTAAACCACGCGCAGGTTGGACTCATCCATAATCAGCTGTGGCTGTGGATAGTCTTTGACGGGTTTGATCAGCGTGAAGTCGTCCGGAATATAGGGGTTCAGCTCCGGCAGCTTAAGCGCGATCCCGGCGGCTTTCTGCTGCCAGTCCGCGAAGGTTTTTTCGCTGATCTTGTCTACCTGATACTCGGCATTCACAAAGTAGGCGGTTTTGTTATGCGGTTCGTTCGGGCTGATATACCAGATACGCGCATTCTGCGGCGTCATCATCGCCAGGCGGGCTTTTACCGCGTCGGCATCATACTGATCCGCGATGTTAACGGCATCCAGCGTATGCGCGACTGGCACGCGGATCATGGTGTCAGCCAACCACTCGACATAGTCCATATCGCGGGTGATCGATGGATAGCGGAAATCGAGATCCAGCACGTGCGCCAGCTCGTCAAAGTAGCGTTTGTCCACGCCCTTTTCACGCAGCAGCGAGAGATAGCTAAAAATGGCCGCGACAACTTCATCGCGGTGAGCCAGCCCTTTGTCGGTTAAGGTGGCAGAGATCGCCAGTACGCCGCTGTTGCCGTTGACGACAGGGTCGGAGTCGGCGCGAATACCTTCCACCAGTCCCTGATTTTGCAGCCAGTCGGAGAGCGTGTCGGGGCTACGGTTGCCGACCAGATAGGTCACCAGCTCATCGGTTTTGCTGCGGAACTGGGCGGTGTTGTTATCAATACGGAACTCGACGCGCAGCACCTTGCGCGGCATCGCGGGAACGTAGTGAATGATTAACCCTTTCTGCGCATCAGTCACCACTGGAACGGTGGTTTCCGGTTTGGCGATATCTTTATTCGGCACCCGGCCATAGGTCTGGGCCGCGAGCGTTGCCAGCTCGGGCAGCGGTTTGTTGCTGTACACCACCGCCTTCATCAGGTTGGCAGAGTAATATTTGTCGCGAAAGGCATGCAGCGCGTCAAGAACCGGGCTGTCAGGTTTGTCGCTCAGCGTCTCGAGGTTACCCCCAGAAAAACGCGAGCCAGGGTGTGCCGGGTTGATGGTTTCTGCACTGACCTGGGCCATGCGCATCCCGTCCCGGGTGCGAGCCATGGTCAGCTCGGCGTTCACGGCATTACGTTCACGATCGGCATATTTTTTATCCAGCAGCGGTGCGGCAATGGCGTCCGCAAGGCGATCGACTGCGCCTTCCAGCGCATCGTTTTCCACTTCAAGATAATAGGCAGTACGGTACGGCGCGGTGCTGGCGTTATGGCTGCCACCGTGCATTTTTAAAAATTCGGCAAGGCTGTCAGGCTGCGGATACTTCTTTGAGCCCATCAGCGTCATGTGCTCGAGATAGTGCGCAAGGCCAGGATGAGAGTCAGGATCTTCCAGCGAACCAACCGGCACTACCAGCGCCGACAGGGATTTGACGGCCTGGGGATCGGACACCAGCAGCACGATCATCCCGTTATCAAGGCGGATCGCCTGATACTCGCGGGTATCTTTATCGCTTTTGCGAATCGTTTCCTGAACGGGTTGCCAACCGGTATTTGCCTGACTGAGGGGTGCCCAAAGGGCGACGAACAAAACCAACGTTTTAAATAAGGTGCTGCCTGACATTCACTACCTCTTCATCACGGACATCATCATTAACACGCTTCGTGCCGGGCAAGCCAGCATCTCTTAATGGCGGTACATCAGTCCATGACAAGATGGGCATCATAAATGAATGCCCAAATCTGCGCAATTTTTATACAGACGTCAGGACTAATTAAATCTATACAGCGGTAACAGGTAGCGTCGGGCCTCTTCGGTAATGGTATCGACGTATTCTGGCTCAAGGGTTCGCCACAGGCGTTGATACCAGACATCCTCCCCTTCTCCCCGCACTATCATGTTTCCTTCGTAGGCCTGCAAAAATTTACTGCGCGCTTTTTGCAGGGTGGCCTCATCCGTTAACATGGCATCATTCGTGGCGTCATAACAGGTTTTAATCCACGCCCCCCCACTTTCTGGCAGCAACAGCAGCGGTTTATTCATCCCCAGCTTAAAGCCTTCGATGTACAGTGAGAGATACTCCATCGCCTGCTCGGCGGGCAGCGCCGGGAAGCGCCATTCGCCGTCTTTGCGCACGAACAACCGGCTTTCACCTTCACCGCCGCTCGCACAGTAGACAAGGTGTTCCAGCCAAAGTTGCAGACCTTGCGAAACGCTGAGCATCGATGGCCGCCAGCGCAGCAGCCCGTCCGCCTGCACATGCTGCAGCCAGCCCGTCAGATTGATACCGTTACTGTGAAGATCGATCTCCATGCTTTTGCCCGGCTGGCGGCACTCAATCACCCTTCCTGCCAGCGCCTGCATCTCCTGACATTGGGCATCCCAGGCGATTTCGCCAAAGGCTCCGTAAGGGAGCTCACCCGCCGCGCGATAACGACGGAACAGCTTCTGAGCGTCTTCCTGCTCCACCAGCGCATTCAGCAACTGCTGGTTAAGCTGATAGCGGCTTAACCCCTCGAGGGTAAAGGGCTCTTCATCCGGTATCTCGCTCTCTTCGGAGCGGAAGTTAACCTGCAGACGCATCTGGAAAAAAGCGCGCACCGGATGGGCCCAGAAGCGCTGGAGCTGCTCAAACGCCAGGGTATCAAACTGCCCTGGCGCCAGAGTCTGGATAAAATCGCTGTGGGCCACCCCTTCTCGCTTCGCCGCCGGGAGCCATTCCCGGGCGTAGCTCTGCTGCTCGTTGTGTTCATAGTTCACCGCGTCAAACGGCATCCGGCTATGGCAGCAGGTGATATGCGCTTTCACCCGCCGTTCACTTTCATCACAGTTGAGCGCTTCGTCGCCCGGCAGGTAATGGCTTTGCCCGATGTAGTCGACCAGCTCCTGAACCAATACGGAGGGGAAGCGCTCGCTGTTATCCTGAATAGAGCGGCCGATATAGCTGATATACAGCTGCTGCTGGGCGGAGATTAGCGCCTCGAGGAACAGGTAGCGGTCGTCATCCCGACGGCTACGATCGCCGCGCTGCGGTTTTTGACTCATTAAATCAAAGCCCAGCGGCGACAGCGCGCGCGGGTAGATTCCATCGTTCATGCCCAGCAGGCAGACAACCTTAAAGGGAATAGAGCGCATTGGCATCAGGGTGCAGATATTGACCGGTCCGGCCAGAAAACGCTGGCTGATCCGCTCCTGATCGAGCCGCTGGGTGAGTTCATCACGCAGCAGCGACAGCGGGATCGCTTCGCCATAGTGTGATTCGATACCCTCTTCAATAATGGCCTGCCACTGATGCTCGATGAGCGCCATCGCGGCTTCGGTTTCCTGATCCGGCAGGAAGAAGTCATTGAGCATTTCGCGACAAACCGGAAGCCAGGCCTCAAGCGACCGCGTCTGCATCAGCTCGCGTCGCCAGCGGTTAAGCTGCATCAACAGCGAGGCCAGATGCCCCACCAGCTCGGCGATTAACCCGCTGGATTCATCATACGGCAGGACGGCATTCCATTCGCCCTGGCTGCTCTCCATGGCATAGCCGAGCAACATACGCGTCAGGCCAAATTGCCAGGTGTGCTGACCGGTGACCGGCAGGTCAAATTCCTGCACGTTGTCGTCATCCATCCCCCAGCGCACGCCCGATTCATTAACCCACTGACGCAGGTAGCGCAGGGCATCTTCATCAATATCAAAGCGGGCCGCCAGTACCGGAACATCCAGCAGCGCCAGCACGTCTTCGGGAACAAAGCGGCTGTCCGGCAGGGAGAGCAGGCTGACAAAAGCTTGCAGCGCCGGATGCGACTGGCGCGCACGTCGGTCTGATATGGCAAACGGCAGATAGCGATCGCCCGTGGCGCTGCCGAACACAGCCTGAACATAGGGGCTGTAGCTGTCGATGTCGGCCACCATCACCACGATATCGCGCGGCGTGAGTTCAGGATCGTCTTCCAGCATCGCCAGCAGTTTGTCATGCAGCACTTCGACTTCGCGCTGCGGACTGTGACAAAGGTGCAGCGTCACGCTGCGATCGTCGGGATCAAGCAGACGTTTGCGGTCGCTGCGAGCGAACTCCTTAGCGTTAATGCCTTCTACCGAGCGTTTCTCAAGATCCAGAATATCCAGCTGCACATTATGCAGCAGGCTGTCCGGGGTGATATCGGCAAAGGCATCCACATCCCCTTCACCGGAAGCGGTGAGCTCTGAAAGCATGTAGATATAGTCGCGGCCCAGTTTTCCCCACGAGGCCAGTAACGGATTCGGTAAGTTCTGCACGCCCGCGTCATCAAAGAGCTGCTCCGCCGTGCTGCTGTCTTTAAACAGCGGTACCGTGCGCTCATCAAATAGGCGGCGGCGCTGGCGCGTCACGATGCGGGATAGCCAGCGGGCATCCTGAATATCCCCCCAGTAATGGCGGCAAGGATTGGTGAACAGAATATGGATATCGATGTGTCTGCCCAGCGCATTCAGCGCTTTGAGGTAGACCGGCGGTAAGGCGGAAATGCCGCAGATAAAGACTCTGGACGGCAGCCCGGCGGGCGTCTCGGTTGCTGCGTCCAGCGTGGTGATAAAACGATCGTACAGATTCGCACGGTGCCATTGCGGTTGACCCAGCTTTTCGGTGTGTTCGACCAGCGCCTTCCACAGCGGTGCCTGCCAGATTTGGGCCTGCTCGAGGCCATCAATCCGTTCACCCGCTTCCCAGCGCGTCAGCCATTCCGGGCGATAGACCAGATACTGGTCATAGAGATCCGCCGTCCGCGACGCCAGCTGGAACAGCTTTCGCTTGTCGGTATCGTCGTTAAGATAGTGGCGCAGCATGGTAAATTCATCCTGCGTCAGCATCTCCGGCAGCAGCGACATCAGCTTCCAGCTCATGCTCTGCTTGTTAAATGCGCTCTGTTTCGGGATCTCCGGCAGCACGCGAACAAACATATCCCAGATAAAGCTGGCGGGTAGCGGGAAGTCGATATTGGCGGCAATGCCAAATTTTTGCGAGAGGGACATCTGCAGCCACTGCGCCATACCGGTACTCTGAACCAGGATCATTTCCGGTTCAAAGGGATCGTCGAGCCGCTGTTGCTCGACAATAAATTCCATCAGCGCTTCCAGCACGTCCAGACGGTTTGAGTGGTAGACCCTTAACATCGCTGCTCCCAACTACTGGCTAACCGGGCAGTGCAGGCGTGTCATCTGACCCCGCCGACCCAGAGGAGAAATAAGTGTGACCGCGATGCTGACACATCCGGACGGCGTTGTCTGCATTCGGTTCACCTGCCAGCCTGCAGGGATTTCTGCAGGCGTGAGCTGTGACTGATTCCAGGCCTGACGCCAGACCTGGCGGTACTGTTCCAGCGCCACGAACCGGCTGGCTAATACACGATGATAGCCCGCCAGCGCAGTGACGACGATGACCATCAGCATCATGGCCAGTAAAACTTCCACGAGGCTAAACCCCTGCTGTTTCGCTACGGTTGCTGACACAGCGCACGCTCCTTAAGCGGGCAAAAATCACGCCAGCCGTGCGGTAAAAAGACAATCCCTTCGGCTGTCACCTTTCCCTCGCGCCACAGCGTGATGCTTCCGCTACTGGCAATAAGTACGGCACGCTCATCGAGGATGCGCAGGCAGGCGCGCCACGGCTGCTGGTGATGCTGCTGGCATGCCGCGTCGGCACCCATCGGCCACGGAAGCGTTCTCCCCCACTCCAGCGCTGACTGGGCTGTCGCCTGATGGTAAATGGCCTGACTGTCTGCCCTGACAATACGCATCAGGGTATCAAGCTGCTGGTTGAGCCCGGTCAGCATCAGGCTACCCAACATGAGCAGCAGGAGCACCAATGCCAGCGACGACATCCCCTGCTGGCGGTTCATAAGTTAAACCCGGTGACGCGATGATGGGCTTCAAACCGACCGCCGTGCTGCCCTTTGAGAGAGGCACCTAGCACTATCGTTAATTCCGGTGCAAACCCCGCTCGCAGGACTCGCTGTACCTGAAAATACTCCACGGTGATCCTGCCGGGGTCGGTCACTCTTTCCCACCCGTTGGCGCTGCACTGTGTAGCACCCCGCAGCGTCTCCAGTGCGCCATCACTGAGGCGAAACCCCGTCTGTTCCGCTGCGCCTGCGGGCGTCGTCTCCCAGCGGCCATTGCTGTTTTCATCCCACTGAACAATAACGCATTCGCTCCCCTGGGCAATTTTCAACGCCTCACCCTGGCAGTCACCCGCACAATAGCCCGCCCGCTGCAGGTGCTTACCGATCCCGGCAACGCGCAGCCAAATCTCCTCTTCAAGCTCCTGCTGCTGCGTCTGTAGCAGTATTGCCCGCTGCAAACCCGGTAAGAACCGCGCCGCACTCATCAGCAATACGCTGCTTATGGCCATCGCGACCAGCACTTCGGTCAGTGAAAATCCCTGCTGAGCTACTGGCATGCGAATCCTCCTTTGCCGTTGCACATGCGTATGCGCCCCCACGCCGACACGATAATCAACCATTCACCGGCCTGGCTTTTCAGGCGTATTCGCCCTGCCCAGGCGGTATCCCGCAGGCCATAAAACCCCAGCGCGGGGGTGAGTTCAGTGATGCTGATGTCCGGCCACAGCGGGGCCAGCACAAAAGCATTGTTGCCCTGGCACACGGGAATATCCGTTTCGAGTAAGCACCACTGTTGGCCGGTTTGCTTTAGCGCCACCACGTGATCCCGGTTATATCGCCAGGCGTCGTTGCGCAGCACCACCAGAAAATCGCGCACCTGGCGCGCCGTCTGCCAGAGCTGCTGCTGTTGCTGCCAGCGTCGCCAGCTATAAAGCCCCGTCGCGCTGAGCGTAACGATGAGTGCGACGGCAACCAGCATTTCAATGAGCGTAAAGCCCTTTTCCTTTTTCATGGCGACAGTGTGATGGAAGGAGAAACGCAATTCGAGGCACAGTGATGGGAATTTCGAGACGGGTTCAGTGCTTTCTTGCCGTTTGCACGGCCTTGCAAACGAGCCGGATACAGGCTCGCAAAACCACAATTTGGGCATAAAAAAACCGGCGCGGAAGGCGCCGGTTATGTCAGGATTGCAATATCAGATGGCGACAGGGGCTTTGATACCCGGGTGCGGGTCATAACCTTCGATGTCGAAATCGTCAAAACGGTAGTCGAAAATCGATTCCGGCTTACGCTTGATGACCAGCTTCGGCAACGCACGCGGTGCGCGGGATAGCTGAAGATGGGTCTGTTCCATATGGTTGCTGTACAGGTGAGTATCCCCGCCGGTCCAGACAAAATCACCCACTTCCAGATTGCATTGCTGAGCCATCATATGCACCAGCAGCGCATAGCTGGCGATATTGAACGGCAGGCCGAGGAACACATCGCAGGAGCGCTGGTACAGCTGACAGGAGAGCTTACCGTCCGCCACATAGAACTGGAAAAACGCGTGGCACGGTGCCAGCGCCATTTTGTCCAGCTCGCCCACGTTCCAGGCAGAAACGATGATACGACGCGAATCCGGATCGTTTTTCAGCTGGTTCACCACGGTGGTGATCTGGTCGATATGGCGGCCATCCGGCGTTGGCCAGGCACGCCACTGCTTGCCGTAAACCGGGCCCAGGGAGCCATTTTCGTCAGCCCATTCGTCCCAGATAGAGACGTTGTTCTCACGCAGGTACGCGATGTTGGTATCACCCTGCAGGAACCACAGCAGCTCATGAATAATCGAGCGCAAGTGGCAGCGCTTGGTTGTCACCAGCGGAAAGCCTTCCTGCAGGTTGAAGCGCATCTGGTGGCCAAAAATGGATGTCGTACCGGTACCGGTGCGGTCATTTTTCGCCGTGCCCTCATCGAGCACTTTTTGCATCAGTTCAAGATACTGTTTCATGATGACTCAGGAGACCTGTTGCTGTGGACGACGATACGCCCAGACCATCATCGCGATACCCACGACAATCATCGGAATAGAGAGGATCTGCCCCATGCTGATGTACTGCACCCACTCACCGGTGAACTGCTGATCCGGCTGGCGGAAGAATTCCACGATGATACGGAACGCGCCGTAGCCAATCAGGAACAGGCCAGACACAGAGCCCGTCGGACGCGGTTTGCGGATGAACAGGTTCAGAATGATAAACAGCACCACCCCTTCCAGCGCCATCTCATACAGCTGTGACATATGGCGCGGCAGGGCACCGTAGGTGTCGAAAATAGACTGCCACTCGGGATGTGAAGGCAACAGGGCAATATCTTCTGCCCGCGACTGCGGGAACAGCATAGTAAACGATACGCTCGGATCGACGCGGCCCCACAGTTCGCCATTGATGAAGTTGCCCAGACGACCAGCACCCAGCCCAAACGGGATCAATGGCGCAATAAAATCAGACACCTGGAAGAAACTGCGTTTGGTGCGCTTCGCGAAGATCACCATCACCAGGATGACGCCAATCAGGCCGCCGTGGAAGGACATGCCGCCATCCCAGACGCGGAACAGATAGAGCGGATCGCTCATGAACACCGGGAAGTTGTAGAACAGCACATAGCCGATACGTCCACCCAGGAAGACGCCGAGGAAGCCTGCGTACAGCAGGTTTTCAACTTCGTCTTTGGTCCAGCCGCTGCCAGGGCGTTTGGCGCGACGGCCAGCCAGCCACATAGCAAAGACAAACCCGACCAGATACATCAGGCCATACCAGTGAAGCGCTACGGGTCCAATTGAGAAAATGACCGGATCGAATTCCGGAAAATGCAGATAGCCACTGTTCATCTGTCACCACAAGATGTTGTTATTCCGCTGAAAGTGGACAGCGGTAAAGAAGTGCGCGAGGGGTTGCCTGCGCTCCAAAGTTGCGAATCATAGCACACGCAGGCGTGGAGAATGCGCCCGAGATGTAAAAGATGTGTATAGAGACGTCGCACGTTTGTCTCCCCCAGCCCGGTGCGGAGGGAGACCTGTGGTTAACGTCCGCCGCGGATCAGGCCGCCCATCCCGCGACGCTCCATAAAGGCCGCCACCTGATGGCGGACTTCGGTTGCCAGCTGGGCTTCAAGACTGCGGGTCGCCAGCAGTTGTGCCTCTTCGAAATCAATGTGGCGCAGCAGGTACTTCACGCGGGCTACGGAGCGTCCGTTCATGGACAAATGATGGAAGCCGAGGCCAATCAGGATCGCCACACACATGGAGTCCCCCGCCATCTCACCGCACAGACGCAGGTCGATACCGTGGGTTTGCGCCTCGCGGGCAATCATCGCCAGCGCCCGCAGCATCGCCGGGTGCAGGCTATCGTACATGCTCGCCACGCGGGTGTTGTTGCGATCCACCGCCAGCATATACTGGGTCAGGTCGTTGGTGCCCACCGAGATAAAGTCTACGCGATTGGCCAACTGCGGCAGCATAAAGACCATCGACGGGACTTCGAGCATCACCCCCAGCCGGGGTTTCGGAATTTCGTAGCCGATCATCTCTTCGACTTCGCGGCCGGCACGTTCGATCAACCGTCGGGCTTCGTCGATTTCGTCAATGCTGGTTACCATCGGCAGCAGAATGCTGAGATTGCCCGTCGCGGCATTGGCGCGCAGCATCGCGCGCACCTGGATGAGAAAGATCTCCGGCTGATCGAGGGTGATGCGAATGCCGCGCCAGCCCAGACAAGGGTTTTCTTCGCTGATCGGCATGTACGGCAGCTGTTTGTCCGCGCCGACGTCCAGGGTACGCAGCGTCACCGGTTTGTCATTGAACATCTGCAACATGCCCTGATACTGCGCCACCTGCTCCTCTTCCGAGGGGAAGCCGCTCTGCAGCATAAACGGGATTTCGGTGCGATAAAGACCGATGCCATCGATGCGCCCACCAAGCTTCTCTTCATGCGCCGGACTAAGACCGGCATTGAGCATCACCTTGATCCGCTCGCCGCTTTTCAACGCTGCAGGTTGGTTAACGTCGTCTTCTGCCAGACGGCTCAGCTCGTTCTCTTCGCTGATAAGCCGCTGGTACTCCTGCAGCAGAACCGGCTCAGGATCAACCAGCAGCTCGCCGCGATAGCCGTCCACCACCAGCGTACGGTGATGCAAGGCCGACGGCTGGATATCCGCGCCCATGACGGTTGGGATCCCCAGCGCGCGCACCATAATGGCGGCGTGCGAGTTGGCCGCACCATCGCGAACCACAATCCCGGCAAGTCTGTCCTGCGGCAGTTCCGCAAGAGTAGTGGCCGAAAGCTCATCGGCCACCAGCACAAAGCGCGGTGGCCAGGTGTTTGGCCCCTGAATGGTGTCATCGAGATGGAAAAGCAGGCGCTGGCCCAGCGTGCGCAGGTCTCCGGCGCGCTCTTTAAGATACCCGTCGGTTAAAGTGGCAAACTGCTCAGCGAATTTCTCGATGCTCTTTTTGACCGCCCACTCGGCGACCGAGCCGTTATCCACTTCGGCAAACAGCTCCCGACGCAGTCGGGCATCGGAAAGCAGGTGGGAGTAGAGATCGAAAATGGCGGCGGTTTCTTTCTGTGCACCGGCGGCAAAACGTTTGCTGTAGCGGCGAAACTCGTTAGCTGCCTCTTCCAGCGCGCCGGTCAGACGCTCGCGTTCAAGCGCGGTATCCAGCGTTGACGCTTCGTAAACCTGTTCCATCAGCGGCAGGGTGGCATCCATCCAGCCTTGAGCTATTGCCACGCCGGGTGATGCAGGTAAGGCACGAATACGCGTCTGTCGGTACTGACCAAACAGCGCCGTCAGCTGAGACTGGGAGAGGATCGCCGCCATTTGCGTGGCCAGCGTAACGAGGAAAGACTCTTCGCTTTCGTCGTATTGCCGCAGTTCACGCTGCTGGACCACCAGCACGCCAAGCAGCTGGCGGCGCTGGATAATCGGCACACCAAGAAACGCCCGAAAGCGTTCTTCTCTTACTGCAGGAATATATTTAAAGCTGGGGTGCTTCTGTGCATCGGCAAGGTTGATGGGCTCAGCCAGACGCCCGACCAGGCCCACTACGCCTTCATCAAAGGCGAGCGCGACGGTACGACCACGCGGTTTTTTCAGGCCGCGCGTCGCCATCAGGTAATAGCATCTGCGGTCATGGTCGGCCAGATAAACCGAACAGACTTCGGTTTCCATCGCAAGGCAGATGTCAGTGACCAGAATATCCAGCGCCTCGTTGAGCCGTGGAGCACTGGCCACCTTCTCGACTATTTCACGCAGGCGGGTGAGCATAATGTGCGTAGCTTAACCTCTTTTACGTCGCCAGGCAGGTGCGATCTGCGGCTTAGGAGGAGCCTCCTGAAGCATCATCACAGCACTTGCGAACTCTTTCATCACCCTGCGGTAAACGTCGCGCTTAAACGACACGACCTGACGAACGGGATACCAGTAGCTGACCCAGCGCCAGCCATCGAATTCCGGCGTGCTGCTGGTTTGCATATTGATTTCCGCATCGCTGCTCACCAATTGCAGAAGAAACCACTTCTGTTTCTGGCCGATACATACCGGCTTTGTGTCCCAACGCACCAAACGCTTCGGTAACTTGTAACGCAACCAGTTGCGGGTCGAAGCCAGAATGCGGACATCCTTACGGCTTAAGCCAACTTCTTCGAACAGCTCCCGATACATCGCTTGCTCTGCGGACTCTCCCGGGTTAATTCCCCCTTGGGGAAACTGCCAGGAGTGCTGACCATATCGCCGGGCCCACATTACCTGCCCCTGGCGATTACAAATTACGATACCTACGTTCGGGCGGTAGCCATCGTCATCAATCACCGGACTACCTCAAACTAAATCTGATATATGAATGATTGTTTCACACTCCTGAGAGGCGGTAAACCACTCTCTTACGGGCCTGGAGCCGAATAACATTTGAATAACTCACAATTATCATCATAGTTATAAACAGACAGACGATCAGAAGCGCAATTTTATGCACTTTTTCTGTGGATAGAGTTGTGAAGAAGTTCGTGATTACCCATGGACAACCTAAACCGCCCAGGATAATGCAGAATTTTCTTAACTTAATAAAATTTTATATTTCATTTAGTTAGCGTTATAAAATTGCAACAAACAACATATAGTGTGATACAGCTCACTCTTAAGATCTGCGCATTGATGAAAGATCGAACAGCGTCGGTTTTATCCACAGATTGTGCCAATAAGTTAGTCACATTTTGTCGAATTTTTCGATTTTCATCGCACGTCAAGGCTGTAAATGGAAACAGTAGTAGGGGTTATTCCCAGTTATCCCACTTTTCTGTGGATAAGTAGGGGTAAGATCCTGTTTATTGCCAGTGACCAGATTTGAACAACCTGAAGCACAATCGGCTGCTCGCAACAAAATACTGTCTAAAAAGATATATAAATCATCAGCCTGTAACAAGCAAAAAGAAAAAGTTAAACTCTGTCTGTGCGGTGGAAAACTAGTGCTCATTTTTTAACCAATGGATAAATTATCATGCTTCCCCTCGTCCCGATGGCCTCTCCTCCCGAAACGGAAGCGGCTTTACTGCAGCAGGCACAACGTCTGGCGGGTTACTCGCTGGGGGAGCTGGCCGCCCTTGCAGGTATGCCTATTCCCCCGGATCTCAAACGTGATAAAGGCTGGACAGGGGTTCTACTGGAACTGTGGTTAGGGGCCAGCGCAGGCAGCAAGCCTGAGCAGGATTTTGCCGCACTGGGCGTGGAGCTGAAGACCATTCCCGTCGACAGCCAGGGCCGGCCGCTGGAAACAACGTTTGTGTGCGTGGCACCACTCACCGGCAATACAGGGATTACGTGGGAAAGTAGCCATGTGCGGCATAAGCTTAAGCGCGTGCTGTGGGTGCCGGTCGAAGGGGATCGGGCGATCCCGCTGGCGTCACGTCGCGTCGGCGCACCGTTAATCTGGAGCCCGGATGAAGAAGAGGATCACCAGCTGCGGCTGGACTGGGAAGAGCTGATGGACATGATTGTGCTCGGTCAGGTCGAGCGGATTACGGCTCGCCACGGTGAGGTGCTGCAGCTACGGCCAAAGGCGGCAAACAGTAAAGCCCTTACCGAGGCGATTGGCGCACGCGGCGAGCCGATTTTGACCCTTCCACGCGGTTTTTACTTGAAAAAGAACTTCACGGGCCCCCTGTTGGCACGACATTTTTTGCTGAATACCTGATTTTTTGGCCTGAATTGTGATGTTTTTAACAAATCGCCCGTTTTTTAAGATATTCCCTCTTTCGGGAAACCGTCTCAGCAGTTATTACTACACTAAGAACTAACACGAACCAGGTGAGGTGATAAGAATGAAAAAATGGGCAGTGATAATCTCGGCTGTTGGTTTAGCGTTTGCCGTTTCTGGTTGTAGTAGCGATTACGTCATGGCGACCAAAGACGGTCGCATGATCCTGACCGACGGCAAACCCGAAGTCGACGATGATACCGGTCTGGTCAGCTACCGCGATCAGCAAGGTAATAATATGCAGATCAATCGCGACGATGTGTCGCAAATTATCGAACGATAATGTGTAAGGTCAGCGGCTGGCTGGCCTTTTGATTTTTCTCTTCCCCTTTTGCTTCCCCTCTGCCATGTTTATATCCCGCTGTCGGGAGGTTCCTGACGCCGCTAACATGTCCAATAAGGAAGCCGGCTATGCATTATCACCGTATCCCCCATAGTTCTCTTGAGATAAGCCAGCTGGGGTTGGGCACGATGACATTCGGTGAACAAAATAGCGAAGCCGATGCCCATGAACAACTCGATTACGCCGTCAGCCAGGGTATCAACCTTATTGACGTCGCTGAAATGTACCCGGTGCCACCACGCCCGGAAACCCAGGGATTAACCGAGACCTACGTCGGCAACTGGCTGGCAAAACGCGGCAACCGCGAAAAGCTGGTGGTCGCGTCTAAAGTCAGCGGCCCTTCCCGCCTTAATGACACCGGTATTCGCCCAAATCAGATCCTCGATCGCAAAAATATCCGCGCGGCGCTGGATGACAGCCTGAAACGCCTGCAGACCGATTATCTCGATCTCTACCAGGTGCACTGGCCGCAGCGTCCAACCAATTGTTTTGGCAAGCTGGGCTACAGCTGGAGCGACGGTGCGCCGGTAGTGACGCTGCTGGAAACGCTGGAAGCGCTGACAGAATGCCAGCGCGCCGGGAAGATTCGCTACATCGGCGTCTCTAACGAAACGGCCTTTGGGGTGATGCGCTACCTGCATCTGGCCGATAAGCACGACCTGCCGCGCATCGTAACCATTCAAAACCCGTACAGCTTGCTGAACCGCAGCTACGAAGTGGCGCTGTCGGAAGTGACGCAGTATGAAGGCGTCGAACTGCTGGCATACTCCTGCCTGGGCTTTGGCACGCTGACCGGTAAGTACCTCAACGGCGCACAGCCAGCGGGGGCGCGCAATACGCTGTTCAGTCGCTTCACTCGCTACAGCGGCGAGCAGACGCAGAAAGCGGTGGCGGCCTATGTGGAGATCGCCAAACGTCACGGGCTCGATCCGGCACAGATGGCGCTGGCCTTTGTTCGTCGTCAGCCGTTTGTGGCCAGCACCCTGTTGGGCGCAACCACTATGCAGCAGTTGAAAACAAACGTCGAAAGCTTCCATCTGGAGCTGAGCGAAGAGGTGTTAGCGGAGATTGAAGCGGTGCATCAGGTGTATACCTATCCGGCTCCGTAACAAAAGCAAAAAGGCAACGTCAGTTGCCTTTTTTAATGTTTGCGCCCTCTCCCAGACCGTAGGCCGGGTCAGGTGAAGCCGCCACCCGGCATTTTTTTACCGACGTCGCTGCCACACCCAAAGCCCCGCGATGGCCAGCGCAAACAGCCCACCAAACCCGACGCCGATGCCCACCACCGACAGGCCCGCTTTGACGGCCAGCGAATAGAGCCCCAGCATCAGCAGCATGGCGGCGTTTTCGCCCAAGTTTTGCACCGCAATGGCATTGCCTGCCCCAACGGTATGCTTGCCACGCTCCTGCAGCAGGGCATTAAGCGGCACCACAAAGAATCCGCCGAGGATCCCCATCAGGAACAGCAGCACATACGCCGGTAACAGCGCATGCTGCAACGAGAACAGCAGCACTACCAACCCAATCAGCACCCCGGCTGGCATGCAGCGGGCGACCGTTTGCAGCGTTACCAGCTTTGCCGCAGCACCCGCACCGACGACGATCCCGACTGCCACCATCGCATTAAGATAGGTTGGCGTGGCGTTATCGGTAAGCCCCAGCACCGTTGGTACCCACAATACCAGCAGGAAGCGCAGCGTAACGCCCGCCCCCCAGAACATGCTGGTGCCAATCAGCGAGAAGCGGGTTTCGCCGTTATGCCACAGCACGCGGCAGGCATTAAAGAAGCTCGCCGTCATCGGGGTAAAGCGCCAGGACTGTCCCGGACGCGCCACGGGTAGCGTTGGGATAAACAGGTTTGCCACCACTGCGCCCGCATACACCACAGCGCATACGCCCAGCGCCGCCAGCACATGCCAGTCGGCCAGTACGCCGCCGGCCATCGAGCCCAGCAGGATCGCCGCAATCGTCGATGACTCCATCAGGCCGTTAGCTTTAACCAGTTTATCCCCGGTGGTGAGTTCCCCCAGGATGCCGTACTTGGCAGGGGAATAGGCCGCAGCCCCGATCCCCACCAGCGTATAGCCGATAAACGGATTCACGCCGAGGCAGATACTGGCCGCCCCCAGCAGTTTCAGGCTGTTGGCGAACATCATCACCCGGCCTTTGGCAAAACTGTCCGCCACCTGACCAACAAAGGGGGCAAAGACGATGTAAGCCCCGACAAACACCATCTGCAGGATCGGTTGGCTCCAGTCCGGGTAAAACTGCGACTTCAGCAGCGCCAGGGTGGCAAACAGCAGCGCGTTATCGCCAAAGGCCGAGAGGAACTGCGCAGCGGTAACCGCCATCATCCCCTTCGACCAGATCGAGGTGTTTTCAGGAACTGACTTACTCATGCTGCGGCTCCACCTGTTCAACCCACTCTTTCAGGGTGACAAAATCCGGTTTACCACTGCCCAGCAGCGGAAGTTGCTTCAGATAACGAATATCACGCGGCACCGCCAGCTCCGGAATGCCCTGCGCGCGCGCCCGCTGGAGCAGCTGCTCGCGCTTGAGCTCGCCGTCGGTGGTAAACAGCACCAGCGCCTCGCCTTTACTGGCATCGGTTTTCACCGCGGTCGCGTGCATTTTGTCAGCGGATACGGACAGCGCCAGCTGTTCGACCATCTCCAGCGAAACCATTTCGCCCGCGATTTTGGCAAAGCGTTTTGCCCGGCCCTGGATCTGCACGTAGCCCTGTTCGTCGAAGCGCACGATATCGCCGGTGTCATACCAGCCGGCTTCCACCTCGCCCTGAGCGTTCTCCGCCGTTGGCGCTTCCAGCACGCCGGGGTTTTCTACCCGCAGATAGCCGTTCATCACGTTTGGCCCTTTCAGCTGCAGGCGACCGCCCTCTTCAATACCCGGTACTTCCAGCAGCCGTGCGTCCATCCCCGGTAAAATGCGCCCGACCGTGCCGGGCTTCGCCGCCATCGGTACGTTAATCGAGACTACCGGCGCGCACTCCGTCACACCGTAGCCTTCGAGAATGCGCAGACCAAACTTGTCCTGCCACAGCTGACGGGTGCTCTCCTGCAGTTTTTCCGCGCCAGCCACCACATAGCGTACGCGATGGAAGTCATACGGATTGGCAAAGCGCGCGTAATGCCCGAGGAAGGTGGAGGTGCCAAAAATCACCGTACAGTTACGGTCATAGGTCAGCTCCGGCACAATGCGGTAATGCAGCGGACTCGGATAGAGAAACACCTCTGCGCCGGTCAGCAGCGGGGTGAAAAGCCCCACCGTCAGGCCGAAAGAGTGGAACAGCGGCAGCGCCGACATAAAGCGGTCATCGGCGGTGAAGTCGGCGATAGTTTTAATCTGTTCGACGTTTGCCAGCAGGCTTTTGTGGCTGTGCACCACCCCTTTCGGGTTCCCTTCAGAGCCGGAGGTAAACAGGATAACGGCCGCATCTTCCGGCTGCTGTTTCACCTGCGCCAGCCGTGGGGCCAGCAGGTGGGCAAAGATCCACAGCTTGTCACCGGTTGTCACTTCGGCTTTGAGATCTTCAAGGAATACCCAGCGTACCTGGGTGAGCTGTTCCGGCAGGTGCCAGAGCTTGCCTTTATCGAGGAACGTGCGCGAGGTAAAGACCGTGTTGATCTGTGCGGCAGTCATGGCGCTGCTCAGCCCTTTTACCCCGGCGGTGTAGTTCAGCATTGCCGGGATACGTGCGCGCGAGACGGCACCAAAAATCACCGCCGCGCTGATGCCCGCATTGGGTAGCATCAGGCCAATCTTTTCGCCCTGCTGGCTGTATTTCTCAAGAATACGCCCGACAAACAAGGTCTTGGTCAGCAGCTTACGGTAGGTATCGGGGGCAAAGTTGATGTCGTCGATGCAGTTTTTCTTCGCGCCATAGCGCGACATCGCCGTCAGCAGCGATTCATACAGCGTTTCGCGCGGGCGCACTGCCATCCGGGCTTCCATCATAATCTGATGCAGCATTTCACCGGCGATTTTACGCCGATCGCGGGCGCGGGGCGCCTCGGGCATCGGCAACGACGTTGGCGGCAGCAGATGCAGCGTAATGCGCGGGAACAGGCGCTGTTTCACTCGCCCTTTCAGACGGCTGAAGTAGGTCAGCTCAGCCCCTTCGATGCGCAGCGGCACCACCGTGGCACCGGATTTCGCCGCCACAAAGCCCGCCCCGTCATAAATCTTCATCAGCGAGCCGGTTATCGAGATCCGCCCTTCGGGGAAGATCACGACCGGACGACCCTGCTCGATCAGGCGCACCAGGTGTTTGATCATCATTGGCTTGGTAGGATCGAGCGGCACAAAATCAATTAGCTTCGTCAGCCAGCGCATGTACCACTGCTCGCTGACGGAGGTATAGACCGCAAACACCGGGCGCACGGGCAAAAACAGCGCCAGCAGGATGCCATCAATAAAAGAGACGTGGTTGGGGGTGATAAGGACGCGTGAGGCATGTAATGACTGGGTGTCGCCAGTCAGACGCACACGAAAGAGGATACGAAACAGCGTGCGGAAGAACCCTAATAGCATCTCAACTCCCTTTGCCGGTCAATTTGTCGGGTTACGGTAAATTGTGGCAGATTACACGAGAAGTGTAGCAGGGGCGACAGCTGTGTTCAGACAAAAAAAAACCTGCGCATCTGCGCAGGTTGGTGCAAGTGATGAGTACGCAGTACGTACTAAGAATTCTCACCAATCAATACCTCTGGGATCTTGATTGTGGCGTTTGCCCCCTCACTTCACCAGCAGGAAAAAGCAACAGCCTGAGGCAAAGTGTAACTAATGATTCCGATTAACATTCTTCTGTTACGCTTCGCTGTGTAACGTTTACACGCTTTACTATGGTGTGCATCACGTTTGTGGACAGCCCAGGGGCTGCAAGCTTGAATACACCTCACTTTTCCGCAACACTAGTTGGTGTGTAAACGCTTACCCCAAAGAGAAGGTATCGAATGGCGACAATTAAGGATGTGGCCCGGCTGGCGGGAGTTTCTGTCGCCACTGTTTCGCGTGTAATCAATGACTCACCGAAGGCCAGCGAGACATCCCGAAAGGCGGTGCTGACCGCCATGGAATCGCTCAATTACCACCCCAATGCCAATGCACGCGCGCTTGCTCAGCAGTCCACCGACACCGTCGGACTGGTGGTGGGCGATGTCTCGGATCCGTTTTTCGGGGCGATGGTCAAAGCTGTGGAGCAGGTCGCCTATCAGACCGGCAATTTTCTGCTGATCGGCAATGGCTATCACAACGAGCAGAAGGAGCGTCAGGCCATAGAGCAGCTGATTCGCCACCGCTGCGCGGCGCTGGTGGTGCATGCTAAAAAGCTGGCGGACGAAGAGCTGGTGCATCTGATGAAGCAGATCCCAGGCATGGTGATCATTAACCGCATTATCCCCGGCTATGAACAGCGCTGCGTGGCGCTGGACGACCGCTACGGCGCCTGGCTTGCCACCCGCCATCTGATCCAGCAGGGGCACAGCCGCATCGGCTACCTCTGTTCAAATCACTCTATCTCCGACGCCGATGATCGCCTGCAGGGTTACTATGATGCCCTGCGCGAAAACGGCCTGCCCTGTAACGACCGACTGGTGACCTACGGTGAACCCGATGAGAGCGGCGGCGAACAGGCAATGACGGAGCTGCTGGGGCGCGGACGTAACTTCACCGCCGTCGCCTGTTATAACGATTCGATGGCGGCCGGAGCGATGGGGGTGTTAAACGACAATGGGATTGATATTCCGGCTGAGATTTCGCTGATTGGCTTTGATGACATTCTGATTTCGCGCTACGTGCGTCCGCGCCTGACCACCGTGCGCTACCCGATTGTCACCATGGCGACCCAGGCCGCCGAGCTGGCGCTGTCACTGGCCGATAAGCGCGTGCCGCCTGACGTGACCCACATCTTCAGCCCGACGCTGGTGCGTCGTCACTCGGTCACGCCACCGGCGGAATCGGCCAGCATATAGCGATAAAGGTGGACCGTTTTATGCGGGTATTCCAGCGCATCGCCAATGTAGTGCCAGCCGTAGCGTTCATAAAAATCGCGACAGGCTGACCAGAGATGCAGGTCGCGATGCCCGGCCTCTGCGGCATACGCCTGCACGTGACGCTGGAGTTGCCCTGCAAGCCCCTTCCCGCGCGCGGATTCATCCACATACAGCGCCGCCAGCCACGGACAGAGATCCTGACGGGTGATCAGGTCGCAGCGCCATAATCCCACCGTGCCGAGCAGGCGCTGGCCTTCGGTGGCGATAAAGGTCAGCGGCAGTGCGCCGGGGATCTGACTGTGGGCCACAATGCTGGCAAAAAATTCACGCGGTAATCCGTCGCCAAATGCCTGCCACTGCCAGTCGATGACCTGTTCAGCGTGTTGGGGGGCGGTGTAAAGTGGCTGAATATTCACACCGGTTTTCCCTGGAAAATGGGCACCGATTCAAACAGGTAGCCGTCAAAATCCGGGGCATCTTCATCAGAGAGCTCCAGCAGGCTCTTTTTCACGTTTTCGAGATGTTGCCACATCGCCTGCCAGGCCCCCATCACGTCGCGGCGGCGCAGTGCGGCCAGAATAGTCTGCCTGTCGCCCAGCCACTTCAGGCGATACGCCCGGCTGGCAATATGCACGTTAAACTGCTGCCACAGCGGGCTGCTGTCCATGTGGTGCCAGACGCTTTCGACAGTCGCCAGCAGCATCTGATTCTGCGTGGCCCCCGCCAGCACCAGGTGGAACATCTTGTTGTTGTCCTGGCTGTTGTCGTTGGCAGCGATAGCGCGCTGCTCCTGCTCGATGATGCGACGCAGATTGTCGATGTCCGCCCGGGTGGCCATTTTGGCGGCAAAGGCGGCGATATTGCTTTCGAGCAACTGGCGCGCCTGCAGGATTTCAAACGGGCCGACGTCGCTTTTTAGCAGGCGTTCTTCCTCGTTCTCGTGCTCCTCGGGGATACGCATTACATACACACCGGAACCCTGGCGGATATCCACGGTGCCCTGCAGTTCAAGCATCAACAGCGCTTCGCGCACGATGGTGCGGCTGACGCCGTAGGTTTCCGCCATATTGCGCTCCGGCGGCAGGCGTGAGCCCACGGGATAGTGCCCCTGGATGATTTGGGCGCGAAGATCCTCGCCTATCTCCTGGTACTGTTTCTTTTCCGCCGGGACGACTGCCTTATCCACGTTATCACCTGTGCTGTGAGTTAATGCGCGGGCCGGGCATCCTCCCGGCCAGTGTGGGCGCTATGTTACCAGAACCGCCGCCATCTTCGCCTACTTCCATTCATCATCAACGTTTAGCGTCAGCCTGCGTTCATCGCGCAGCTGACGGAACCAGCTGGCCGATTTTTTGGCGCGGCGGGCGCGGTTGTTATCAAGGTCGATCTCAATCAGCCCGTAGCGATTTTTAAAGGCATTCATCGGCGAGACGTTATCGGTAAAGGCCCACAGCATATAGCCGTGGCAGTTAGCCCCTTCCTCACGCGCCAGCAGCGCGTAATACAGATGCTCGCTGATAAAGTTGATGCGGTAGTCGTCGGCAATCACGCCGTCGCAGTTGCGATACTGAGCTTCGTTTTCGACCCCCATTCCGCTTTCGGCGACGAACCAGTCAATGTTGCGATAGTCGTTTTTAATCCGCATCGCCATGTCGTAAATAATGCGCGGGGCAATTTCCCAGCCGCGCGACGGATTCATCCTCCGCCCAGGCAGCTCAAACGGCTCGTAGTAGTACGCCGGATGGAACGGCGTCTCAGGATGCCAGGCGCGGGACGGGGCTTTTACCCGATGCGGGTAGTAAAGGTTAATCCCCAGCTCGTCGACGGTGTTGTCGGCGATCAGCGCCAGCTCATCGTCACTGTAATCCCACTGCACCTGATGTTTTTCCAGCAGGGTAAACAGTTCCTGCGGGTAGCGACCGTGCACCAGCGGGTCGAGGAACACCCGGTTGTAGAACAGATCGTAGATCGCCGCGGCCTTTACGTCGTGGGCAGCGCGAGAGCGGGGATACGTGACCTCCGGGTTGAGGATACAGCCCACGCTGCCCGCGTAGCCTTTGTCGCGAAACAGCTTCACGACCTTCGCCGTCGCCAGCACCTTATGGTGGTTCCACTGCATCCAGGTGCCGGTGTTCTGCTCGTACGGCCAGCGCAGCGCATCCAGATAAACCCGGGTCTGCACCACAATCGGCTCGTTAAAGGTAAACCAGCGCTTTACCACGCGGTGATAGCGAGCGAAGACCTGTTCAGCGTAGCGGGTGAACAGCTCAACCACGTGTTTCGAGGCCCAGCCGCCGTAGGTTTCCAGCAGCGTGCCCGGCAGCTCGTAGTGCTCAAGGCAGATCATCGGCTCAATGCCCTGACGCTGCATCTCGGCAAACAGGGCATCGTAATACGCGGCGTACTCCTCATCCACCGTCGCGGTTTCATAGTCGATGAGAAAACGTGACCAGTTGATCGAGGTGCGATAGTGGGTCAGCCCGGCCTCCTTCATCAGGGCCACGTCTTCACGAAAACGGTTGATGAAATCGGTCGCCACCGCCGGGCCATAGCCGTTATGCCAGACCTGACGATCGTTTTTGTACCACAGGTCGATCCACGAATCCTGTCCTGCTTTCTTGCCGCTCCAGCCTTCGGTTTGCCAGGCGGAGGCAGCAGCCCCGAGGATAAAATCCTCAGGGAGGGTCATCTGTTTTATGCTCATGCGTTATTAGTCGCCTGTTGGTTTTGCGCCTTCAGCGCAGCCTGCTCGGCACGGCGTGAAGCGATCTTCACAAACGGCAGGTAGATAAGGACGGCAGTGATGATGCAGATCCCCTGCGTGACCACCGCACCCATTGAGCCCGCGGTAGAAAGCCAGGCGTTAATCAACGGTGGCGTGGTCCATGGCACCATCACCACGGCCTTCCCGGCAAAACCGGTGACGGTAGCGAAGTAACCGATAGAGCCGGTGACCAGCGGGGTGATGATGAACGGGATCGCCAGAATCGGGTTGAGCATGATTGGCATACCGAAAATCACCGGTTCGTTGATGTTAAAGATCCCAGGGCCGATAGAGAGCTTGGCGATCTCCTTCATCTCTTTGCGCTTGGTGCCAATCATCACCGCAATCAGCAGGCCGATAGTCAGCCCCGAGCCGCCGATGCTCATGTACACATCCCAGAACGGCATGGTGATGATGTTCGGGATCTCTTTGCCCTGTTCAAAGGCGCTCATGTTGACGGTGATGGCCCCCAGCAGCAGCGGCTCACGGATCGGTTTGATCATCTGATTGCCGTGGATGCCGATCACCCAGAACAGCTGGGCGACAAACATCAGCAGCAGAATGCCCGGCAGGCTTTGCACCACGCGCTCCAGCGGCTGTTGCACCACCTGGTATACCGCATCGTAAAGGTACATGCCGGTAATCTGGTGGAAGACAAAACCCAAGGTGGCGATGGCGGTAGTGGTTATGATGGCCGGGATCAGCGCTGAGAACGAGGCTGCCACGTTCGGCGGCACGGTGTCAGGCATTTTAATTTTCAGGCCCGGACGCCCCTCCAGCCAGCAGTAAATTTCCACCGACAGGATGGCGATAAACATCCCGAGGAACAGGCTGCGGGTGTCGGAGAACTGGCGCATCAGCACATCTTTAACCATGTGCATTTCGCCGTCGACCATCATCTCGACGGTGGTTGGCGTCACGCAGATAAAGCAGATCACCGCCAGCAGGCCGGGGAACAGCGACTTGATGCCGTTGATTCGCCCCAGCTCAATGCCGATCAAGAACACTGCGCCGATATTAAGGAAGTTCAGCGTGGCGTAGTTTAGCGCACTGGTGATCGGCTTTAAGGTGGCCAGAAAAGAGAGCGACTGGAAACTGGCTAAGCCGTTTTTGGGATCCAGCACCATGTTGGAGATCAGCACCGAAAACGCGCCAACAATGATGACCGGCATTAAGGTGATGAAGGCGGATTTTATCGCCATGATATAGCGATAACTGTTGAACGTAGTGGCGAAACTGCCCAGCGAGTTGATCAGTTTTTCCTGTAATGCCATCGGGTAATACCTCAGTAAAAGGGCTTTTTATTGGGATAAGGTGGACAGCCTGCTTCTATTGGCATACCAAAAATAGCTTCTGATGATAATTTGTTCTGTGATTAAGCTCTCAACGCGGTAAGAGGTATTCCAGATTGTCAGTTATCGCCATTTTGGTATGCCACTTTTCAGCACGACGATCGTCGTAGCCAAAAAGCGTGATCCTGGTGGGGATTTTGCCCTTCCCGCCCGGCTTATGCGCCAGAAGGTCTGTGATAAACTGCCGGGCATAACGGGGAAGCAGGAATAATCAATGGCAACAATGCTGGATGTCTCACTGCGCGCGGGCGTGTCAAAAGCCACGGTGTCGCGCGTTCTGAACGGCACGGGTCAGGTCAAAGAGAGTACGCGCCAGCAGGTGTTTCGCGCGATGGAAGAGCTGGGCTATCGCCCCAATTTTCTGGCGCGCTCGCTGGCGAACCGCACCAGCAACAGCATTGGGCTGGTGGTGTCGACCTTCAACGGTTTTTATTTTGGCCGCCTGCTGCAACAGGCTTCTCGCCAGACCGAGTCACACGGTAAGCAGCTGATTGTCACCGACGGGCACGATACCCCGGAGCGGGAAGAAGAAGCCGTGCAGATGCTGGCCGATCGCCAGTGCGATGCCATAGTGCTGTATACCCGCTTTATGAGCGAAAAGGCGATCATGAAGCTGATTAACAGCGTGCCGATGCCGCTGGTGGTCATCAACCGCGACGTCAGCCAGGCGCGGGAGCGCTGCGTGTTCTTCGAGCAGCAGGAGGCCGCCTTCAAAGCCGTGGAGTACCTGATAAGCCAGGGCCATCGCGAGATCGCCTGCATGACCGTCCCCATCCACACCCCGACCGGCAAGGCACGCCTGATGGGCTACCGCCAGGCGCTGGAAAAGCACGCCATTGCCTGGGATGAAAGCCGGGTGAAGTATGGCGATGCGGGCATGACCCGAGGCTATGAGCTGTGTCAGGCGTTGCTTGACGAGAAGGTCTCGTTCAGCGCGCTGTTTGCCTGCAACGACGATATGGCGCTGGGGGCCTCGAAGGCGCTGCACCAGGCCGGATTGCACATTCCAGAGGACGTGTCGCTGTTTGGTTTTGACGATGCGCCGTGCGCGAAGTGGCTGGAGCCTGCCCTGTCGACGGTCTATCTGCCGATCGACAATATGATCACTACGGCTATCGATCAGGCGATTCGACTGGCTAGCAGCCAGCCGATCGAGGCGATCCCGCCCTTTACCGGCACGCTGGTGTTACGCGATTCGGTGGCGACGGGACCCTGGTTTGATCAGAACAGTTCGAGGGCGAGCAGTTCCTGAATAGTCTGGCGACGGCGAATCAGACGCGCCGCGCCGTTATCGAACAGCACTTCCGGCAGCAGCGGACGGCTGTTGTAGTTCGAGGACATGGACGCCCCGTACGCGCCGGTATCGTGCAGCACCAGATAATCCCCCGGTGCAACCGCTGGCAGGGCGCGGGTTTCTACTTTTCCGCCTTCCTGCTGGGTAAAGACATCCCCGGATTCGCACAGCGGACCTGCCACGACGGTTTCTACGCGTGGGGCCGCGCTTAAATCACGGCCATCGGCGGCCAGCGCCGAAATGTGATGATAGCTGCCGTACATTGACGGGCGCATCAGATCGTTAAAGCCCGCGTCGATCAGCACGAAGTGACGGCTGCCCATCGCCTTGACGCTGCGCACCTGCGACACCAGCACGCCCGATTCGGCCACCAGGAAACGGCCCGGTTCGATCTCCAGTTTGACCGCATGACCCAGGTGGGCGGCGATTTTGTCGCGCGCACCGTTCCACAGGCCATAGTAGTGATCGGTGTCGATCGCCTCTTCCCCTTCGCGATACGGGATCGATAAGCCACCGCCTGCGGAGATCGCCTCCAGATCCTGGCCAAACTCAATTACCTGGCGCACCATCGCGCCGCATACCTGCTCAAGGTGCGCATAATCCACCCCGGAGCCGATGTGCATGTGAATGCCCACCAGCTTCAGGTTGTAGCGTTGCAGCACTTCCAGCGCCGCAGGCAGGTCGCTGTACCAGATGCCGTGCTTGCTGTTTTCGCCGCCGGTATTGGTTTTTTGACTGTGACCGTGGCCAAAGCCCGGGTTAACGCGCAGCCAGACGCGATGGCCCGGTGATACCTGACCCAGTTGCTCGAGCATATCCACCGAACCGGCATTTACCGGGATCTGCAGTTCATGCACCCGGGCCAGCGTCGCGCTGTCGATCAGATCGGCGGTAAAGACAATCGCGTCGCCGTCGGCTTTTGGATCGTACCCGGCGGCCAGCGCGCGCTCAATTTCACCCAAAGAGACGGAATCCACTTTCACGCCCTGCTCGCGCATCAGGCGCAGAATGTGGATGTTGGAGCAGGCTTTCTGGGCAAAACGCACCACGTCGAACTGATGCAGGGCCGCAATTTTCTCGCGGATAATCTGCGCGTCGTAGACCCAGACCGGGCAGCCAAATTCGGCAGGCAGGCGCAGCAGATTGTCGGCATTCAAATCGGTTTCAGTGTTGTTCAGTGGGCGTGGCATGGTGCTCTCCGGTCAGGCTATTTTTTTATGATTACGCCACAGGGCGAAGGGAATAAAAAATATCGTTTTATCGCCAGTCTATGCAAAAATGATATGGATGACGTTCAGACAGGTTGCGACCATGCCCGCTGTAAACTTACGCCACATTGAGATTTTCCACGCCGTGATGACCGCCGGTAACCTGACCGAAGCCGCACGCCTGCTGCACACCTCGCAGCCAACGGTAAGCCGCGAGCTGGCGCGTTTTGAAAAGGTTATCGGGTTAACGCTGTTTGAGCGCACACGCGGACGCCTGCACCCCACGGTACAGGGGTTACGGCTGTTCGAAGAGGTGCAACGATCCTGGTACGGGCTGGATCGCATCGTTAGCGCTGCTGACAGCCTGCGCGAGTTTCGCCAGGGCGAGCTCTCTGTCATCTGCCTGCCGGTCTTTTCCCAGTCGTTTTTACCCGCTCTCTTGCAGCCATTTCTGGCCCGCTATCCGGACGTCAACCTGACGATCGTGCCCCAGGAGTCGCCCCTGCTGGAGGAGTGGCTCTCGGCCCAGCGCCATGATTTGGGCCTGACCGAAACCCTCGCCACCCCGGCTGGTACCGCACGCCACGAGCTACTGTCGCTGGATGAAGTCTGCGTTCTGCCCGCCGGACATAAGCTTGCGCAAAAAGCGGTCCTGACTCCGGCCGATTTTCACGGTGAGAATTACATCAGCCTGTCGCGCACCGACAGTTACCGACAGTTGCTGGATACCCTGTTTGCCGAGCATCAGATTAAACGGCGGATGGTGGTGGAGACCCACAGCGCGGCGTCCATCTGCGCGATGGTGCGGGCTGGGGTGGGGATTTCAGTGGTGAATCCGCTGACGGCGCTGGATTATGCCGACAGCGGGATCGTTGCCCGCCGGTTCAGTATTTCGGTGCCGTTCACGGTGAGCCTGATCCGCCCCCTGCACCGCCCGGCCTCGGCGCTGGTCGATACTTTCAGCCAGCATCTGCAAACCGGCCTCAGCACCTTTACCCGCCAGCTGGAACAGCTATTAGCGTGAGAGCATAAACTCCACCGCATCGGCGGCGTGGATCGCGGCGGTATCAAACACCGGGATCGGGCTCTCCGCCGCCGGGACCAGCAGGCCAATCTCGGTGCAGCCAAAGATCACCCCTTCTGCCCCTTGATCTGCGAGCTGCTGGATCACCTCGAGGTAATAACGGCGCGAGACGTCGCTGAAGGTGCCCAGGCACAGCTCGTCGAAGATCACCTTATTGATGCGCGCCCGGTCGGCTTCGTCCGGTATTAGGGTTTCGATGCCAAACTGCGAGGTCAGCCGCCCGCGATAGAAATCCTGCTCCATGGTGTAGCGGGTACCGAGCAGCGCCACCCGGGTCATGCCGGTGGCGGTAATCGCCCGACCGGTGGCATCCGCGATATGCAGGAACGGCAACGAACAGCGCGATTCAATCTGTTCTGCCACTTTGTGCATGGTGTTAGTACAGAGCAAAATACCTTCCGCCCCTGCCTCCTGAAGCCCCAGCGCCGCATCCGCGAGGATCTGACCGGCTTTGTCCCAGTCACCGCTGGACTGGCAGGCTTCTATTTCATGGAAATCGACGCTGTGCAGCAGCAGGCTTGCTGAATGCAGCCCGCCCAGGCGGTGTTTTACCCCTTCGTTAATCAGACGATAATAAGGAATGGTGGATTCCCAGCTCATTCCTCCCAGCAGGCCGATCGTTTTCATCTCTTTCTCCTTTGCGGTTTTCCCCAGTGAAGCAAACTTGTGATCGAGTTTCCAGTTCTCTGGTTCCACATTTCCTTTTGCCAGCGTCTGGGATAAATTAAATGAAACATTGTTTCACTATAAAAGGACACAGGCATGTTTATTTTCCACAAAGAGACCTCTCTGGAAGATCTCGGCAATGGCGTTTCACGTCGTATTCTGGCGCATGACGGCAAAATGATGGCGGTAGAAGTCAATTTTGAACAAGGCGCAGTGGGTCCGATGCATAACCACCCGCACGAGCAGCTGACCTATGTTTTATCCGGCGAATTCGAATTCACCATCGGTGAAGAGAAACACGTCGTGACGGCTGGCGACACACTGTATAAGCAGCCGCATATTATGCACGGCTGCGTCTGCCTGAAGCCCGGTACGCTGCTGGATACCTTTACCCCGGTTCGCGAAGACTTCCTGAAATAAAACAATCAGGCGATGCGCAGGCATCGCCTTTTTACCTTCGATCGCAGCCAATACTCGTTCCGCTGAATAACAATTCAAGTTATTAATCATTTCGCTGCTACTCAATTCTCATGTTACCGATTTGCTACCAATATTAGTCGTTTGTAACTGTTGGCCATAACTCCCAGAATACGTAGGCTCTGGCCGTTGTTTTTACCGGTTTTTTTTCAGCGCCTTTCCCCGCATACCGCTAAAAATGCCACGCATCTCACCTTATTGAAACGCTGTTTCGACCTCGATCACATTTCCACTATTTATAGAATGACGCGGATTGAAATCCTAATAAAATAAATTAAAACGATGTTTTACAATTTGAAAACGATGGTTCATAAGTTTTAAAAAATTGCGACACCGGGCAGATTCCGTTTTAAACCATTAATTACCAGGTAGGTATGTATGAATGAAAACAAGATGCTGGGGCTGGCGTGGATATCACCCTACATAATAGGGCTGATACTCTTTACCGCTTTCCCCTTCGTTTCATCTTTCTTTCTCAGTTTTACTGATTACGATTTGATGAGCCCGCCGGTCTTTAACGGCATTGAGAACTATCGCTACATGTTTACAGAAGACACCCTCTTCTGGAAATCCATGGGCGTAACCTTTGCGTATGTCTTTTTAACCATCCCGTTAAAGCTGGCATTCGCACTGGGCATTGCGTTTGTTCTGAACTTTAAACTGCGCGGCATCGGCATGTTCCGTACCGCTTACTACATTCCGTCGATCCTCGGTAGCTCCGTCGCCATTGCCGTTCTGTGGCGTGCCCTGTTTGCAATTGATGGCCTGCTTAACAGCTTCCTTGCCGTGTTTGGTTTTGATGCAGTGAACTGGCTTGGCGAACCGTCTCTGGCGCTGATGTCCGTTACCCTGCTGCGCGTCTGGCAGTTTGGATCTGCGATGGTTATCTTCCTGGCCGCGCTGCAAAACGTACCGCAGTCTCAGTACGAAGCCGCGATGATCGATGGCGCGTCCAAATGGCAGATGTTCATGAAAGTCACCGTGCCGCTGATTACGCCGGTTATCTTCTTCAACTTCATCATGCAGACCACGCAGGCGTTCCAGGAATTTACCGGACCGTATGTTATTACCGGCGGTGGACCAACTTACTCCACATACCTGTTCTCACTGTACATCTACGACACCGCATTCAAGTACTTTGACATGGGTTACGGCGCAGCGCTGGCTTGGATCCTGTTCCTGGTAGTCGCTATCTTTGCCGCTATCGCCTTTAAGTCTTCGAAATACTGGGTGTTCTACTCCGCCGATAAGGGAGGCAAAAATGGCTGATATTCAACAACTCTCCGAGGCGAGAAGCATCGCAGAACGTGAAGTGGCGCGTACGCTACGCCGTGAAAAAATCAACGCCGGTATTCGCTATGTGATCCTGCTGTTTGTGGGCCTGCTGATGCTTTATCCGCTGGTGTGGATGTTCTCGGCGTCGTTCAAACCGAACCACGAGATCTTCACCACTCTGGGGCTGTGGCCGACACATGCGACCTGGGACGGCTTCATCAACGGCTGGAAAACCGGTACCGAGTACAACTTCGGTCATTACATGCTGAACACCTTCAAGTATGTGATCCCGAAAGTGATCCTGACCATTATCTCCTCCACCATCGTGGCGTACGGCTTTGCCCGCTTCGAGATCCCCTGGAAGAAATTCTGGTTCGCGACGCTCATTACCACCATGTTGCTGCCAAGTACCGTACTGCTGATCCCTCAGTACCTGATGTTCCGTGAAATGGGCATGCTGAACAGCTACATGCCACTGTACCTGCCGCTGGCGTTTGCCACGCAAGGGTTCTTCGTCTTCATGCTGATTCAGTTCCTGCGCGGCGTACCGCGTGACATGGAAGAAGCCGCACAGATCGACGGCTGTAACTCCTTCCAGGTGCTGTGGTACGTGGTGGTGCCGATCCTTAAACCGGCCATCATCTCTGTCGCACTGTTCCAGTTCATGTGGTCAATGAACGACTTTATCGGGCCGCTGATTTATGTCTACAGCGTGGATAAATACCCGATTGCACTGGCTCTGAAAATGTCCATCGACGTCACCGAAGGTGCGCCGTGGAACGAAATTCTGGCAATGGCGAGCATCTCCATTCTGCCATCTATCATTGTCTTCTTCCTGGCACAGCGCTACTTCGTACAAGGCGTAACCAGCAGCGGAATTAAAGGTTAAGAGGGAAATATCATGGCTGAAGTTATCTTCAACAAACTGGAAAAAGTTTACTCCAACGGCTTCAAAGCGGTACATGCTATCGACCTTAAGATCGCGGAAGGAGAGTTCATGGTGATTGTCGGTCCATCCGGCTGCGCCAAATCTACCACCCTGCGTATGCTGGCCGGTCTGGAAACCATCAGCGGCGGCGAAGTGCGCATCGGCGACAAAATCGTTAATAACCTCGCACCGAAAGAGCGTGGGATTGCGATGGTGTTCCAGAACTATGCGCTGTATCCGCACATGACCGTGCGTGAAAACCTGGCCTTTGGTCTGAAGCTGAGCAAGCTGCCAAAAGCCCAGATCGAAGCACAGGTTAACGAAGCGGCAAAAATCCTTGAACTGGATGAGCTGCTGGACCGCCTGCCGCGCCAGCTCTCTGGTGGTCAGGCCCAGCGTGTCGCCGTAGGCCGTGCGATTGTGAAAAAGCCAGACGTGTTCCTGTTCGATGAACCGCTGTCTAACCTGGATGCCAAGCTGCGCGCCTCAATGCGTATCCGTATCTCCGACCTGCACAAGCAGCTGAAGGCGTCCGGCAAACCGGCCACAACCGTGTACGTGACCCACGACCAGACCGAAGCGATGACCATGGGCGACCGCATCTGCGTGATGAAGCTCGGCCATATCATGCAAGTGGATACCCCGGACAATCTGTATCACAAACCGAAAAACATGTTTGTTGCTGGCTTTATCGGTTCGCCAGAAATGAACATCCGCGCCAGTAAACTGGTGCATCAGGACGGTCAGCTGTCTCTGACCATTGGCAACCAGACCATGCCGTTAAGCGCAGAGCTGAAAGAGAAAGTCGCCAGCTACGCTGACAAAGATATGTTCTACGGCATTCGCCCGGACTTTGTGTCGATCTCCGATGAGCCATTTGCACAAGGCGGCTGCAGCGGCGAGATAGTTCGCGCTGAAAATATGGGACACGAATTCTTCGTTTACCTGAAAGTTGGCGAGTACGAACTGACTGCCCGAATTCCTTCCGATGAAGCTAAGCCTATGATCACCAAAGGCCTTCACCGTAAGGTGTATTTTAAGTTCGACATGCAAAAGTGTCATATCTTTGACGCGAAAACTGAACAGAACATCTCTCTCTAACTGGAGTTATAAAAATGAAAAAAGTGCTTTTAAGCGCAGCAATCTCCGCCACTCTGGGCCTTACTGCTTTGCCATCGATGGCGCAGGATGTTGAATTACGTATGTCCTGGTGGGGCGGCAACGGCCGTCACCAGGTCACACTGAAAGCGCTGGAAGAGTTCCACAAACAGAACCCGGATATTAACGTGAAAGCGGAATATACCGGCTGGGATGGTCACTTATCCCGTCTGACCACCCAGATTGCGGGCGGCACTGAGCCGGACGTGATGCAGACTAACTGGAACTGGCTGCCGATCTTCTCTAAAACCGGCGACGGCTTCTACGATCTGAACAAAATGAAGGACGTGATCGACCTGAGCCAGTTCGATCCGAAAGAGCTGAAGTCCACCACCGTTGACGGCAAGCTGAACGGGATCCCAATCTCCGTCACCGCACGCGTGTTCTACTTCAACGATGACGTGTGGAAAAAAGCCGGCGTTGAATACCCAAAAACCTGGGATGAGCTGAAAGCGGCCGGTAAAACGTTCGAAAGCAAGCTGGGCAAACAGTACTATCCGGTGGTGCTGGAGCACCAGGATACGCTGGCGCTGCTGAACTCCTACATGATTCAGAAGTACAACGTGCCTGCGGTCGACGAGAAAGCGAAGAAACTCGCCTGGAGCAAAGAGCAGTGGGTTGAGTTATTCCAGACCTATAAATCACTGGTTGATAGCCACGTCATGCCGGACACCAAGTACTACGCGTCGTTCGGTAAGAGCAACATGTACGAGATGAAGCCGTGGATCGAGGGTGAATGGGGCGGGACCTACATGTGGAACTCCACCATCAAAAAATACTCCGACAACCTGAAGCCACCAGCAAAACTGGAGCTGGGCAGCTACCCAATGCTGCCGGGTGCAACCGATGCGGGCCTGTTCTTTAAACCTGCACAGATGCTCTCCATTGGTAAATCCACCAAAAACCCGGAAGCCGCAGCCAAAGTTATTAACTTCCTGCTGAACAGCAAAGAAGGTGTTGAGACTCTGGGTCTGGAGCGTGGCGTACCGCTGAGCAAAGTGGCCGTGCAATACCTGACCGAAAGCGGCGCGATCAAAGAGAGCGATCCGGCAGTTGCGGGTCTGCGTCTGGCGCAGTCTCTGCCAACCAAGCTGTCTGTATCGCCTTACTTTGACGATCCGCAGATCGTGGCCCAGTTCGGTACTTCTCTGCAGTATATCGACTACGGCCAGAAAACCGTGGAAGAAGCTTCAGCGGACTTCCAGCGTCAGGCTGAACGTATCCTGAAACGCGCGATGCGCTAATTACTTTCTTATATCAATACCCTGGCGCTTCGGCGGCGGGGTATTTTTTTATCTGAAGGGTCATAAAAGGACTGAAACATGAAAGGCAAAATCATCCCGCTGTCATTTCGCACGCGTCAGGACAGTATTACCGGACATGACGTTATACGGATGACGCCCCCGCACATCATTTGTCACCGCAACTACTTCTATCAAAAATGTTTTACCCGGGATGGCGGCAAGCTGATTTTTGGCGGCGCGTTTGAAGGCCACTGGAACTACTACCTGCTGGATATCGCAAAACAGCAGGCCACCCAGCTGACTGACGGTGCCGGGGATAATACCTTTGGCGGTTTTCTGTCGGCTGACGATCAATCGCTCTGGTACGTAAAAGACAGCCACCAGCTCAGGCGCGTCGATCTCGCCAGTCTGGAAGAGCACGTGGTGTATGAGGTCGACAATGACTGGGTCGCCTACGGCACCTGGGTGGCGAACAGCGATTGCACCCGACTCGTGGGCATTGAGATTAAAAAAAGCGACTGGCAGCCGCTCACCGACTGGCGGAAGTTCCGCGACTTTTACTTCACCAACCCGGAATGCCGCTTGATCAATATCGATCTGCAAACCGGTGAACGCCGGGTGATGCTGCAGGAAAAACGCTGGCTCGGGCACCCCATTTACCGGCCGTTCGACGACAATACCGTGGCGTTTTGCCACGAAGGTCCGCGGGATGCGATCGATGCGCGGATGTGGCTGATTAACGAGGACGGCAGCAACCTGCGTAAGGTGCGCCAGCATCAGGCGGGCGAAAGTTTTACCCATGAATTCTGGGTCCCGGACGGCTCCGCACTTTATTACGTGGCGCATAAAGAGAACGATCCGCAGCGCTATCTGTTCAGCGCCGATCCGCAGACGCTGGAAAATCGCCAGCTGATGGCGATCCCGCCCTGCTCCCATCTGATGAGTAACCACGACGGCTCGCTGATTGTCGGCGATGGCGCCCCGCACAATACCGGCGATATCAGCCTGAACGATCCGTTTATCTGGGTATTCGACATCAATAAGGGTACACAAACGGCGGTTTGCCAGCATAACACCAGCTGGAAAGTGCTGGATGGCGACCGTCAGGTAACGCATCCGCATCCGTCGTTTTCACCGGATAATAAGTGGGTGCTGTATACCTCGGATGAAGAAGGGATGCCTGCGCTGTATCTTTGTGCGGTGTGATGCCCTCACCCTGCCCTCTCCCACGGGGAGAGGGTGGTCCGGGCAACCCGCTACACGCCGATATCGCGTAACTTCTCCCCTGCCATCAGCTTGCGCTCGATATGCTCCAGGGTGACGCCTTTGGTTTCCGGAATCAGCCAGAAGGTGATCCCGATAAACGCCACGTTCAGCACCGTATAAAGCCAGAAGGTTCCCGCAGCGCCGATAGAATCCAGCAAGGTTAGGAAAGTGGCACCGATAATCATGTTCGACACCCAGTTAGTGGTGGTGGAACAGGTGATCCCGAAGTCGCGGCATTTCAGAGGTTGAATTTCAGAGCACAGGATCCACACCACCGGGGCGGCGCTCATGGCGTATCCCGCAATGCACATCATCGTCATCCCCACCGACAGCCAGGATAAGCTGCTGGAGGCGGTACCGTTATCAAACTGCATCAGGCAATAGCCGAGGATCAGCGTCCCCAGCGCCATCACGCTAAAGCCGATTTTAAGCGCTGGCTTACGGCCCGCTTTATCGACGGTAAACACTGCAATAAAGGTGGCAAACATAAAGGTCAGCCCGACCACCAGCGTGGCAATCATCTGCTGCTCGGTGGTGGTGAACCCGGCCATTTTGAAAATACGCGGCGCGTAATACATGATGATATTCATGCCGGTAAACTGCTGCATCGCCTGCAGCAGCATGCCGAGAAACACCGCCCGGCGCACGTTGCGGTTGATTTTGAACAACGACCAGCCGCCCTGTTTCAGCTTCAGGCTTTCGCGGATTTCGTTTAGCTCATCACGCGCTTTCTCCGAGGTGTCGCGCAGCATCCGCAGCACGGCTTCCGCCTCGACATGACGCCCTTTCTGCGCCAGCCAGCGCGGGCTGTTGGGCAAAAAGATAACCAGCACAATCAACAATACCGCCGGCAGCGCCAGCACGCCCAGCATCGCGCGCCAGTTGCCGCTGTAGCTGAAATACGTATCGGAAAGAAACGCCAGCACGATCCCCAGCGTTACCATCAGCTGGTACATGCTGATCATTTTGCCGCGCACGTTCTCGCTCGCCATTTCCGAGAGGTATAGCGGCGCAGTGTAAGACGCAATCCCCACCGCCACGCCGAGCAGCACGCGCGAAAGCAGCAATGCCTCAACCCCGGTGGCAAACGCGGATCCTACAGAGCCGGCGACAAACAGAATCGCGCCCACCATCAGGCTGTATTTTCGGCCCAGACGGAACGAGAGCCAGCCGTTGAACAGGGCCCCCAGTGCTGCCCCGAGCATCATGCTGCTCACCACCCACTCCTGCAGGCGATTGCTTAGCGTAAAGTGCTCGGTAATAAAGGGCAACGCACCGGCAATGACGCCGATGTCCAACCCAAACAGTAAACCGGCCACCGCAGCGGATATCGAAACAAACTGGTTCATCCTTCGGGTATCGCGAAGGGCGCGGGGCATAAAGGTAGCGTTGCTGATAGATGTCATATTTTCCTGCCTGAACAGCGTAAGACGTTAAACGAAATTACGAGAAAGCCAGAGAAAGTGTCAGGGCGTATAACGTGAAGATATGGATTTATTGGCTGGCAGGTGCCGTTCTGTGATGGACATTCCAATTTCAACTCAGGATGAATTATCACCACTATTTGTTAATCACATAATTTATAAACAATTTATTTGTGATTTTTGTCATTTTCGCAAAACACCTATGGATTTTCCTCTTTTCTTGATATGGACAATGACTAATTGTGGGCAAAAAAAACCTCCGCCCGTGGGCAGAGGTCTTTCGGCTACGGCGAGAATTAACGCGCCAACCAGCCGCCGTCAACCGCTACGGTGTAGCCGTTGATGTAGTCAGATGCGCTGGAGGCCAGGAACACCACCGGACCCATCAGATCGCTTGGCAGACCCCAACGACCCGCAGGGATACGCTCGAGGATTGCCGCGCTGCGCTCTTCATCAGCACGCAGCTGCTGGGTGTTGTTGGTGGCCATGTAGCCCGGTGCGATCGCATTCACGTTGATTTTGTGCTGCGCCCACTCGTTCGCCATCAGACGGGTAACGCCCATTACGCCGCTTTTAGACGCGGTGTAAGATGGAACGCGAATGCCGCCCTGGTAAGAAAGCATAGAGGCGATGTTGATGATCTTGCCGCCGTTGCCCTGCGCGATGAAGTGCTTCGCGGCAGCCTGCGCCATGAAGAACACGCTCTTGATGTTCAGGTTCATGACGTCGTCCCAGTCTTTCTCGCTGAAGTTGATCGCATCTTCACGACGGATCAGGCCAGCGTTGTTGACCAGAATATCGATATGGCCGAATTCAGCCACTGCGCGCTCCAGCAGTTCAGGGATCGCGTCGATTTTACGCAGGTCAGCGGTCAGGCTCAGGAAACGACGACCCAGCGCGGTCACACGCTCGATGGTTTCCTGCGGCTCAACAATGTTGATACCGACGATGTCACAGCCTGCTTCGGCCAGACCCACTGCCATACCCTGGCCCAGACCGGTATCACAACCGGTAACGACCGCAACTTTACCCTGCAGAGAAAATGCATCCAGAATCATTTTTGTTCCTTATCTTTCAGCGCCTGAACGAACAGGCAAGTTTATGCTTAACTGCCCGCGACTAGCGCAGATCCTTGACGGCAACGTGGTCCATATCATCGAAGACCTGGTTTTCACCCACCATGCCCCAAATGAAGGTATAGGCACGCGTGCCTACGCCTGAGTGAATCGACCAGCTAGGGGAGATAACCGCCTGCTCGTTATGCATAACGATATGGCGCGTCTCCTGCGGCTGACCCATCATATGGAATACACAGGCGTCTTCTTCCATATTGAAGTAGAAGTACACTTCCATGCGGCGCTCATGGGTATGGCACGGCATGGTGTTCCACAGGTTGCCCGGATCAAGCTCGGTCAGACCCATGCTGAGCTGGCAGGTTTCCAGCACATCAGGAACGAAGTATTTGTTGATGGTGCGGCGATTGCTGGTGAGGTTGTCACCCAGCGTGACCGGCGAAACATCCGCAGGGGTCACTTTTTTGGTTGGATAAGTGGTGTGTGCCGGGGCGCAGTTGTAGTAGAACTTCGCGGGCTTGCTGCTATCGACGCTCGCAAAAACCACTTCCTGCGCGCCTTTCCCGACGTACAGGGCATCGCGTGCGCCAATTTCATAGCACTGACCGTCAACGGTGATGGTGCCCGGGCCGCCAATGTTAATCACACCCAGCTCGCGGCGCTCCAGGAAGAAGCTGACGCCCAGCTGTTTGCCCACTTCGCCACCGACCGAGACCGTTTTGGCAACCGGCATGATGCCGCCGACAATGATGCGGTCAATGTGGCTGTACACCATGGTGTACTCATCCGCGACAAACACTTTCTCAACTAAAAACTCATCACGCAGCCCCTGGGTATCCAGCGTTTTCGCATGCGCACTGTGGATGCTTTGTCTGACTTCCACATTAACCTCCAGAATGAATCGGTCTCAATGACCAGGATAATTTACAAAACGATGTTCCGTTTTCTTGATGAGCACATATTATCTGCTGTGAAATAGGTTTTCAATTACATTTAAAACGTTGTTTCACTTTTTTTGTTTGTTATTGTCAAAATTGCAGTTTGGATCACGATTGTTAGGGGATTGACGAACACCGTCCGCTATTGATACTTAATGGGTAGTTTATAATTACGATTAAAAACAGGTGGTTATTAAAATTATTAAAAACGACGTCGGAAACCGTTTTTACGCTGGTGCGTAAGAAACATGCATCCGCCAGCGGGCTTTTCCTTCAGAAGTGCGCCACCAGTCACACACACTGAAACGATGTTTTGATATTTTAACACCCAGTTTTTAAACTTATATTTTACCGATCGGACCGCAGGTGATCCCTGCCGTCGAATTCAAGGAGTGCATCATGGCAAAAGGTATGCGGGTCAAACTGAACTATGACGTCAGCCGCGATCCGGATACAGGCGTGGAAATTACCCGCCTGACCCCCCCTGAAGTTACCTGTCATCGTAACTACTTCTATCAGAAGTGTTTTTTCAACGATGGCAGCCATCTGCTGTTCGCCGGGGAATTCGATGGCCACTGGAACTACTATCTTCTCGATGTGAATAAAGCCGAAGCGGTGCAGCTGACCGAAGGCACGGGCGACAACACATTTGGTGGCTTCCTGTCCCCGGATGATAAATCGCTGTATTACGTTAAGAATGATCGCACCCTGCTGGAAATCAATCTGACCACCCTGGTGGAGCGTGAAGTGTACCGCGTGAGCGATGACTGGGTCGGCTATGGTACCTGGGTGGCAAACAGCGACTGCACTAAACTGGTCGGCATCGAAATCGCGAAAAGCGACTGGACACCGCTGAATGACTGGAAAATCTTCCACGACTTCTTCCATAAAGGCCCGCACTGCCGTCTGCTGCGCGTAGACCTGAAGACCGGCGAAAGCAGCGTGATCCACGAAGAGAAAAACTGGCTCGGCCACCCGATCTACCGTCCGTTTGACGACAGCACCGTCGCGTTCTGTCATGAAGGCCCGCACGATCTGGTCGATGCCCGCATGTGGATGGTCAATGAAGACGGTAGCAACGTGCGTAAAGTGAAAGAGCACGCGGAAGGCGAAAGTTGCACCCACGAATTCTGGGTACCGAACGGCTCATCACTGATGTACGTTTCGTACCTGAAAGGTCAGCAAGGCCGCACCATTTATAGCTTCAACCCGGATACCGGCGTCAATAAAGCGGTTATGCAAATGCCAGCGTGTTCTCACCTGATGAGTAACTTTGACGGCACGATGCTGGTGGGCGATGGTTCAGGTACCCCGGTGGATGTGAAAGACACCAGCGGTTACACCATCGACAACGACCCGTATTTGTACGCCTTCGATGTGGCACAGCAAGCTTACTTCCGCATCGCCCGTCACGATACTTCCTGGGCAACCGTGGCCAACAGCCGCCAGGTGACCCATCCGCATCCATCCTTTACACCGGATGATAAAGCGGTTCTGTTTAGTTCCGATAAAGACGGCAAGCCTGCTCTCTATATCGCGAAACTTCCTGAGCAACCTGAATTGTTGCGCGAGTAATAAAAGTTTGTGTTTCTGTAACTGGCCTTGCCCTCCTTTATGGAGGGCTTTTTTTTGGCCCGCGTTACGCGGCAAATATGGATATCGCCACCAGCGAGTGATTATATTGCAGGCACAAAAAAAACCGGCTCATCTGAGCCGGTTAATCCCGGAGAGGTGGGGCTTATTATTAGAAGGAATATGCTACGCCGACACGGAAACGGGTCTGGCGGTCATCACTTTCTTTGACGCCAACGTTACCCACTTCACCATACGGGGACCAGTTTTTATCCAGTTTGTACGCCAGCTTGACGTTATATTCCTGGGAGTAATCTTTGTTGTTATTACGAATAAAGCCTTCTGAACTTTTCGCGTACACATAGTTCAGCTCGGTACGCCAGTCACCTAATGCGAAACCAACCCATGCATCGCCACGGTTTACTTTATCATCGTCTTTGTTGGCGCTTGAAGGATAACGGTTGTACTCATAACGGTAACGACCGGCAACGTAGAAGCCATTATCAAAGCTATATTGCGCGTGCAGATACGGTTTATAAATTGTGTTGCTCTCTTTACTTTCAACCGTAAAGCCAGGCGTTAAGGAGATGTTTTTGTCCGCTTTCCAGCGCCAGCTGATCTGATCTTCGTGACCATTGCCTACCATATCGGAGAATGGCTGATCGGCTTTATCGCCACCTGACTTCCATTTTGCTTCGACAGAGAAACCAAAGCCATTTTCAAAACGGTGCGATACCGACACGCGGTCTGCGTTGGTGCCAGTATCGATGTATTCGTGACGCAGATCCACGGTGACAGCCTGAGCTGCGAAAGATGCGCCGATAAGGGAAGCAAGGACCAGAGATTTCTTAAACATGAAAAAAACCCTCAATTAAAATTACGTTTCGTTTTTATGGAACTGCATTTTATTTTTTAATGAACGTAATTTTAGTGATCCTGATCGTAATTAATTGTTTCATTTTTTTTGGCAAAGCAGGGCGTGACTGGTATCAACAAAAGTGGGGTCTTAAGGGGGATTTAACCGATCGCGATCACACAAGCCTGTTATTTGGCGGGAAGCAATAACGTGAGAAATTAATTGAAAGTTTAAGAATGTACTGAGAGGCGTAAAAATATGATGAGGTTCACAAATGAAAGAGCCTCCATAAATGGAGGCTCTTATCTTGACGTATATCAACGCAATTTATCTCTCTATTGCTAATGCCACGCCCTGCCCGCCGCCAATACACAGCGTCGCCAGCCCTTTGCGGGCATCGCGCTTTATCATCTCATGGACCAGAGAAACCAGAATGCGGCATCCTGACGCGCCAATCGGATGCCCCAGGGCAATCGCCCCGCCGTTGACGTTCACCCGGCGTTCATCCCACTCCAGCATTTTACCCACCGACAGCGCTTGCGCGGCAAAAGCCTCGTTGACTTCAATCAGATCGACATCCGCCAGCTGCCAGCCCGCCCGCTCCAGACAGCGGCGGGTCGCATACACCGGGGCGATCCCCATCAAGGCCGGATCCACTCCGACGCTGGCAAACGCTTTGATCCGCGCCAGCACCGGTAAATTCAGCGCTTCGGCTTTACTTTCGCTCATCATCATCACGGCGGCTGCCCCGTCATTAATAGAAGAGGCATTGCCCGCAGTGACCGAGCCGGTCAGTTCAAAGGCCGGGTTCAGCAGCGCCAGTCCTTCGGCGCTGGCGTCCGTGCGAGGCTGCTCATCGGTATCCACCCGCTGAACCTCGCCGTCCGGCTTTTGTGCACTCACCGGCACGATCTCATCGCGAAAGCGACCCGAATCGATGGCGGCACGCGCTTTGTGCTGCGAACTCAGGGCGTAAGCATCCTGCAGCTCGCGGGTAATGCCATATTCCCGCGCCAGGTTCTCTGCCGTGATGCCCATATGGTAATCATTAAACGCATCCCACAAGCCGTCATGCACCAGGCTGTCGATCAGCTGGCTGTTGCCGAGCTGTGCCCCGGTGCGGCTGTCGGTCAGGACATGCGGGGCGCGGCTCATATTCTCCTGCCCCCCGGCGATGACTACATCCGCCTCGCCACACTGAATAGCCTGCGTCGCCAGATGCAGCGCCTTCAGGCCGGATCCGCAGACGTCGTTAATGGTAATAGCAGAGACGGTATTGGGTAATCCGCCCTTCAGCGCCGCCTGGCGGGCAGGGTTTTGCCCGGCGCCTGCGGTCAGCACCTGACCGAGGATCACCTCATCGATCTCGTGTGCTTCAATCCCGCTGCGCTCCACCAGCGCCCGCAGCACCACGCTGCCGAGATCAACCGCCGAGTGGCGCGCAAGCGCCCCCTGGAAACAGCCGATGGCGGTGCGCAATGCACCCACTATCACGACCTCTTTCATCTCTACCTCTGCGCAAAATGACACCGGCCATAGTAGAGGATTGTTATCAACTATTAATGTAATTGTTTAAAAAAAGTGAGTTTTATCACAAAGGATCCACCGCCATTGAGGCCACAAGGCAGATAACCCTTTATTTTGATGGCGATGGTGTTTGCTTTATTACAGCTTAACGATAAGTTAAGAGATGCAAACACGCGTTTACACTGGAGTAACAAATGTCCGACTGTATCATTCCAGAAATAAAAGAATCAGAAGAAGAAATCATCGCTATTCGTCGTTATTTACACGCCAATCCAGAATTAAGCCTCGAAGAGTTTAATACCAGCAATCTGGTTGCTCGCCAGCTCGAAAGCTGGGGATATCAGGTGACCCGGGAGATCGGCAAAACCGGCGTCGTCGGCTCGCTCAGCAAAGGGGATGGCAAGAAATCCATTGGCCTGCGTGCCGACATGGATGCCCTGCCAATCCTCGAAGCCACCAATTTACCCTGGGCCAGCACCGTGCCCGGTAAAATGCACGCCTGCGGTCACGACGGACATACCTCTATTTTACTGGCCGCCGCTAAATATATAGCCTCTGATACCTGCCAGTTTAACGGCACCGTGCACCTTATTTTCCAGCCTGCCGAAGAAGCGATTGGCGGTGCGGATTTAATGATTAAAGAGGGGCTGTTTGACCGCTTCCCCTGCGACCGTATTTTTGCCCTGCACAATATGCCTTACCTGCCGACCGGTAAATTTGGCTTTTATGAAGGCAACTTTATGGCCTCCGCCGATACCGTAAAAATTACCCTGCAGGGCTACGGCGGCCACGGTGCCCATCCTGAACGCACCGTCGATCCGATTGTCACCGGGGCGGCATTGATCATGTCCCTGCAAAGTATTGTGGCGCGTAATGTGCCGCCGGGGGAAACCGCGGTGGTGACCGTCGGTACCTTCCAGGCGGGTATTGCCTCCAACGTCATCCCCGACAGCGCGGTGATGGAGCTGACGGTGCGCTCGATGAAACCGGAGATCCGCGAGCTGCTGATCCGCCGTATTCAGGAGATCGTTGATTTCACCGCCCGCAGCTATGGCGCCACCAGCGAAATCGAGATCTATGACTCCTACCCGGTGCTGGTCAACGATGCCGAACAGACGGCGTTTGCCCGCCAGCTGGCTATCGAGTTCTTTGGCCAGGATGCGGTGCTCGACAGCGTCTCGCCGTCTAACGGCAGCGAAGATTTCGCCTTTATGCTCCAGCAGCGCCCGGGCAGCTATTTCTTACTCGGTAACGGGGAGAAAGGCGAAAAAGGTGGTTGCATGGTGCATAACCCCGGCTACGACTTCAATGACGAAATCATTACCACCGGGGCCTCATTCTTTGCCCGTTTAGTTGAAAACTATTGCCGTTAAGACAGGAACATATAATGAAAAAAATTCTTTTACCCCTGGTGGCATTACTGGCCGCGTCATCCGCCTTCGCGGGTGAGATTAAAGAGCTGCGCTTTGGCGTGGATCCCACCTTCGCCCCTTTTGAGTCCAAAAATCCGCAGGGCGAAGTGGTCGGTTTTGATATCGATCTGGGCAATGCGATCTGTAAGCAGCTGCAGGCAAAATGCGTGTGGGTTGAAAGTAACTTCGACGGCATTATCCCGTCGCTGAAAGCGCGTAAGTTCGATGCCATTCTTTCCGGCATGTACATCACCGAGAAGCGCAAAGAGCAGATTGCCTTCAGTGACAAAATTTACAGCGGTCCCGCGTTCCTGGTGGCGCGTAAAAACAGCCTGCCGGGCAATAGCCTGGATCAGCTGAAGGGCAAGACGATTGGCGTGGAGCAAGGTTCCGCCCAGGAAACCTATGCCAACCAGCAGTGGCGCGGCCAGGGTGTCAACGTGGTGGCTTATCAGGGTGCGGACCAGGTGATTCGTGACCTTGAATCCGGGCGTATCGATGGCGCCGTGCTCTCCGGCTTAATGGCGGATTACAGCTTCCTGAGCCAGCCGCAGGGCAAAGAGTTTGCCTTTGTCGGCGGCGCGCTGCAGGACGAGGCGCTGTTTGGCGCCGGGGCAGCCATTGGCCTGCGCAAAGAGGATGACAAGCTGCGCCAGGAGTTGAATGGCGCGCTCGCCGCAATCCTCGCTGACGGCACCTACAAAAAGCTGTCCTCACAATACTTCAGCTTTGATATCTACTCCGGCAAGTAACCGCAACCCGCCCATCAGACGCTGACGGGCGGGCATTTCCCCTCACTCACGCCAGACTCGCCTTATGCTGCAGATAGTGCCGCAGCCAGTTTCCAGCCGTCCCTGGCGGGGAGCGCTTATTCCACACCAGATCAATCGCCACCGAGCGCGGCCAGCCCGGCACCTTGAGCTGCACCAGCGTTTTTTCCGGGGCAAACTCCTCGACCAACGCGCAGGGTAGCGCGCACCAGCCGAAGCCCTGCACCGCCATGCTGAGCAGCATCAGATAGTTGGGTGCCGACCAGACCGGCCCCTGCGCCAGCACCGGCTCGCGCTCCATATAAGTATTCAACCGCAGCTCGCGCCAGCCGTGCAGTTCATCGGCGGCGATCTGGCTTTGCGCTGCCAGCGGATGACTGGTGGAGGTATAAATCGCCATATGGGTCTGCATCGGAAGGCGGATAGCCGCGATATCGGTGGGATAGCTTTCCCGCGCTTCGGTCAGGCCGATGTGCGCCCGCGCCTTTTGCAGCAGGTCGATAACATCTTCTTCTTCGCCAATCAGGCATTCAAATTCGGTGTGGGGAAAGCGCGCATCAAAGCGGAACAGCAGATCCTCGAGCACATCCGGATGCAGCGTATCCGAGAGCACAAAGCTCAACCGCGCTTCGGTCTCTTCGCTGAGCGACACCGCCAGCTCATCCAGCCGCGCACTGGCTGCCAGGATCGACTGAACATAACCCAACACCTGCTTGCCCTGAGCAGTGAGTACCGGCTGGCGGGCGCTGCGATCGAATAGCGCAAAGCCGAGATCGTCTTCCAGATGGGCAATGGCGGTGCTGATGGTGGACTGACTTTTACGCAGGCGGCGGGCGGCAGCGGAGAAAGAGCCTGCCGCCACCGTCTCGACAAACGCGGTTAACGCTTCGGGGGAATAGCGCATGATGTATCTACTTTATCGATGGATTCTAACTTTTATATATCAGTTTAAACGATAAAAATAGCAGCAGATTTTGCCCATCCCGGCAAATTAACGAGGTATCAGAGTATGCAGCACAACGACATTCAGCGCAGAAAACTGCCGGAACGCATCTTCCACGCCGTCTGTTTTGAGGGTATCGCCACGGCGATCCTCGCCCCGACCACCGCCTGGCTGATGCAGCGCCCGATCCTGGAGATGGGGGCGTTAACGATTATTCTCGCCACCACGGCGATGATCTGGAACATCATCTATAACGCCGTTTTCGACAAGGTCTGGCCGCGACATAAAGTGACCCGCACCGCGAAAGTCCGCGCCCTGCACGCCCTGGGCTTTGAAGTTGGGTTTATTTTTATCGGTGTGACCATTGTGGCGCAAGTATTGGGCGTCAGCCTGCTGCAGGCTTTCACCCTTGAGATCGGTTTCTTTATTTTCTTCCTGCCGTACACCATGCTCTACAACTGGGCGTACGACACGCTGCGCGATCGCCTGATGGCGCGACGCCAGCAGCAGCGGGTGACCGCTAAATGATCTTCCCGGCCGGAAATCCTTTCCGGCCGGCCTCTCCCAGCGTCAACGGCGACCTCAATGCGTGATTATGGTAAAATAGTCTCCTTTTTGTTGGTTTTATAGTTGATACATTTCTCTCATGTCGAAAATCTGGTCTAAAGAAGAGACCCTCTGGAGCTTTGCCCTGTACGGCACGGCCGTGGGCGCAGGAACCTTGTTTCTGCCTATCCAGCTGGGCTCCGCAGGCGCTATTGTCCTGCTCATCACCGCCCTCGTGGCCTATCCACTTACCTACTGGCCCCACAAAGCGTTATGCCAGTTCATCCTCTCGGCGAAGACAAAAGCCAGTGAAGGGATCACCGGTGCGGTCACTCACTACTACGGGAAGACGATCGGGAACCTGATCACCACGCTCTACTTTGTCGCCTTTTTTGTGGTGGTGTTAATTTATGCCGTGGCGATCACCAACTCGCTGACCGAACAGCTGGCCAAACGCATGGTTGTCGATACTCCCGTGCGGATGCTGGTCAGTCTGGGCGTGGTGCTGACCTTAAATCTGATCTTCCTGATGGGACGGCATATCACCATCCGGGTGATGGGCTTTTTGGTCTTCCCGCTGATTGCGTATTTCCTGCTGGTATCGCTGTACCTTACCGGCAGCTGGCAGCCTTCGCTGCTCACCAGCCAAATGACGTTCGATCAGCACACCCTGCATCAGGTGTGGATCTCGATTCCGGTGATGGTGTTTGCCTTTAGCCATACCCCGATTATTTCAACCTTTGCCGTCGACCGCCGGGAGAAGTATGGCGACGCCGCCATGGGTAAATGCACCCGCATCATGAAGGTGGCGTACCTGATCATCTGCCTGAGCGTGCTGTTCTTTGTCTTCAGCTGTCTGCTGTCGATCCCGCCGTCGTATATCGTGGCGGCCAAAGAAGAGGGTGTGACGATCCTCTCGGCGCTGTCGATGATGCCCTCCTCCCCGGCCTGGCTTGGGATCTCCGGCATTGTGGTGGCGATTGTCGCGATGTCGAAGTCGTTTCTCGGCACTTACTTTGGCGTGATTGAAGGGGCGACGGAGATCGTGAAATCCTCGTTAAATCAGGTTGGCGTGAAGAAAAGCCGGGCCTTCAACCGGGCGGTGTCGATTATCGGCGTCTCGCTGATTACATTTGCGGTGTGCTGCATTAATCCCAACGCCATCTCGATGATTTACGCCATCAGCGGACCGCTTATCGCCATGATCCTGTTCATCATGCCAACGCTATCGACGTACCTGATCCCGGCATTGAAGCCTTATCGTTCAATCGGTAACGTGCTGACGCTGATTGTCGGACTGCTGTGCGTGTCGGTGATGTTTATCGCCTGAGTCGGTACAGCACATGAAGCGCAAGACGGTGCTCGGGGGGCAGCGATGGATGCAGAAAATGCCCCTGCTTTGTCATCCCCAGGCGTAACATTAATGACTCGGAAGAGACGTTGTGAATGGAGGTAAACGAGACCACCTCATCCAGCGCCAGCACCTGAAAAGCAAAAGTCAGGCAGGCTTTTGCCGCTTCACAGGCAAACCCCTTGTGCCAGAACGGTTTCGCCAGCCGCCAGCCAATTTCGGTACAGGGTGAGAAGGTAAAACGATCGGGTTGATGATGCAGCCCGACCGTGCCGAGAAAGGTGCCGCTGGCCTTCTCCTCCAGCGCCCAGAATCCCCAGCCGTTAAGATCAATGAGTGCGCTAAAACGTTCTGCCAGCCCATCGCTCTCTTCCCGGCTCAGGGGAGCGGGGAAACAGCCCATGACTTCCGGATCGCTGTTCAGGGCGGCAAAAGGCGCCAGATCCTCTGCTCGCCATTGCCGCAGCCGTACCCGCGATGTCTCAGGCGCGGATATCATCATACTCGCGGGTCTTATCAAATTCGTGTTTCGCAAACGGGCACAGGGGAATGATTTTGCGATTTTCTGCACGCATCTTTTCCACTACCTTCGCCACCAGCAGCTTACCGACGCCCTGCCCTTTCAGGCTCTCATCGACATCCGTATGCTCGATAATGCTGAGATGCTCGCCGGTGGGCACAAAGACAATCTCTGCAATCTGATTGCCGTCTCCATCGTTGACGTAAAACTTGTTATGGCCTTCCTGAATGTCCATGGTTTCTCGCTTATTTGTGGCGGTATTTGAGGGCGCCGCTCGGGCAGGTGTCAATCACGCGTACAACCGTTTCAACATCCACTTCATCCGGGATTATCCAGGGTTTACGTTTCAGATTGAAGAGCTTAACGCTGCCGCGCACGCAATTGCCTGAATGCTGGCAGATATCGGTGCTAAAGTAGACGTCAATTTTTTCACCGGTATAGGCCCGGTACCCTGCGTCCAGGAGATCGTTATCCATGACATTGCCTCTGTAATTATTATGGGTGCGGCAGTAATCATAGCTCTGGCAGGCCGTTAACGTGGCTATTTAATCCAGGAATCATCACCCTCATGAACGATATGTCTCTTGAGAGGACCTTTAAAATTGTCAGAGCCAGAATTATGGCGTTTAAAAATAAACAACAATAATCTGCATCAGTGTTATTCAGTCAGGATAATTGGCGCTGTTTTTTAATTTAACCACAGGTCATATCATGAAACGACATTCGCCACTCCTGCTGGCCCTGAGCCTGGTCGTCTTAATCGGCTGCAGCAGTCGGGCTCCGGATAACGTCGCGCAGATTAATACATTGCATATTCCGCTGGTTCTGTCAGGTGAAAAATCGTCGTTGCCGCAGACGCCTCATCTCGCCACGCTGTTCGAGGCCAATAAACAGAATATTGACCGGCTGACCCGCACGATCAAGAAAACCTATTTACAGGATGTTAAAACAAACGAAGTATTTGCCATAGATAGCGACATACAACCGGTGTATGCCTCCCTGTCAAAGCTGGAAGAATTAGGCATGGTTAACCAACAATATCTTAAGGATAAAAATGAGAAAGGATTGCAGCAAATCCACGCAGCGCTGCAACCCATTATTACCGGTTAAAAAAAAGGCCCGACATCTTAACGCCGGGCCTGTTAAATAGCAGGGTTTTACTTATCGCTAATTTCTACCACGACACGGCGATCCGGGGACAGGCAGCCAATCAGCGCGTTGCCACTCTGGTCGTCACACGTTGAACCCGTGACGGATTCACTCGCACCACGGCCTTCTGCAGAAATGCTTTGTGCCGGGATCCCCAGAGAAACCAGTTCATCGGCTACGGCTTGTGCACGGCGTAAGGAGAGCTGTTGATTATATTCAGGTGCGCCAAGGCGATCGCTGTAGCCTACCACTACGGTCGATTTTTCGTTCGCGGGTTGCAGACCCGGAGTGTTGTACAACTGACGGATTGCCGCATGCCCTTCGCTGGTAAGCGTTGCTGAGTCGTAGCCAAACATCACATCTGATTTCAGGTTGAAGTGCTGTGGCGCAGGAGCCGGTGCCACAACAGCCGCTGGCGTCGCGACAACAGGGGCATCATCATGCTGGCCGAAACGGTACGTCAGCCCGGCGGTTACCGAACTGACGTCGCTGCTGACGCCGATCTGGTTGGCATTCCCCACGTTGCTTACCCATTGATATTCAACACGGCCTGCCCAGTTTTTATTAAAGGCATACTCGGTGCCGACGGCAGCCAGCGGACGCACGCCGGTTTCAAAGCGGTTGTGGCCGCTGACGTCAGACTCAGCGCGGTAGCCCATCGCCCCGGCGCGGCCGTACAGATCAAATTTTGGCGTCACGGCATAGCTGGCTTTCAGGGACATCTGAATACCCTGGCTTTTCAGTCTGGCACCAGAACCGCCCTGGTGGCCGTTAATCTGCATATTGCCTAAATAGTCGTAGCCACCTTCAACCGCCAGCCATGGGTTAATCTGGTAGCCAGTATAAATACCGCCGCCTACATTATCGCGATCGATATCAAAGTGGTTTGTGCCGCTATTATTTTCGCGCGCTTTGGCGCCGGTATTGGTATCAAAATAGTGCGACCAACCGAATTTTGCGCCGCTGTACCAGGTACCCGCATCGCCCGCCGCAAAAGCGGCAGTGGTTGTGAACGCATTCGCAATAATTAAAGCCACAATCGTCTTTTTCATAATAATCCCGTTTACACTTACCGTAGACAAATTTATTGATATATTTCAGTAGGCAAACGATATAGCGAAACGCAGACGAGGTTAACGCCTATTGTGTTTAATTTTAAATTTGCGGTCAGAACGATTCGGGCAAGGCTTTTAACTCCTGCAGATATCCGCCGCGTTTAAAGGTAATATATTCTCCGCGTTTTAAAGCCGACAGTACATTTAATATACTGCTGCGCGACAGCAGCGTTCGGTCCTGAATATAGTCGAGAATGGAAATACGCATCCGGGTCTCTTCCGGCAGGGTTATCATCTCAAGCAGATGGTTGCGTATTACCGAATAGGTACGCTGTTGCACCACTAAAGCATCGCGGTAAAGAAAGTAAGCACTATGGTAGGCAAGCACCCCGGCGGCATCTTCCCATAACCTTTTCTGGTGAAATATCGCCTTCGCCTGCTCCACATCGACCCGCAAAATTGTCGACTCCTCTTCCGCACGCAAAATATGCCCTTGTGTGGGTTGGATCATCTCGGCAATGCCAAACAGATGCGGATCATAGACCGTGACGATCAGCAGGCCATCAGACGCACGCAGTATCGACAGCGCACCTTGTAAAAAAAGGTACAGCTGGGGACGGCCTTTGTGGGTCCAGGTCATTCTTTTGCGGGGAATGACCTTAATGGGTTCTGCAATCGATTCAAGCGCCGCGGTCAAACGCTGCACGGACGCTTCGGGACGAATGGGTGGAATAAGATGCATAACATGACCTGATAACATTGGATAACAGCCAGTATAGCCCACATATTTCAGCCGGTTAGTTGACTCAGAACTGGTAACTGTAATTTACGCTGGCGAACCAGAGGTGCGGTTTATCGTAGCTGCCCGCAAAGACGGCGGGCGACTGGACCTGCGAGGATTGCATATGCAGATACTCTACGGCAACGCCGATATTGCTGGCGGGGGTTAACTGATACTGCGCACCGGTGCCAAAGCGCCACTCATCCCCTGTCGGCAATGTCATCGCCACGTCATGCTGATCGCGATAAGGTGAGCTATCAAACGCCACACCCGCATTCAGACGCCACTGTTCTGTTGGCCGGTACTGGACGCCGACGGCGGTATGCCAGGTATCCTTCATCCGGCTGGTCTTATCGACCGACTGCCCGTTGACCTGAACCTGCGGCGCACCAAACTGGCTCCAGTCCTGCCAGCCCAGATCGCCCATTACCGACCACTGTGACGTAACGTCATGAACCAGGCTGAGCATGATTTGTTGCGGGGCGCGCGCCTGAGCGGAGATCGGTAACGTCAATTCGCGTGCAGGCTGCGTCGGGAGTCGCGCTTTGCCGTCGATATTAAATTGGTAATCCGTTTTACTGGTCCAGGTTATCCCGGCTCGGGTCCGATCGGTAAGATCCATTGCCAGCCCCAGCCGGTAACTCATCGCCCAGTCATGATCCTGCTGATTATGGTCATCGCCATCAACGTTGCGCGTAAGAGACAGGAAGCCATAATTGATATTCGCCGACGCGCCCAGGGAGAGGCGGTCATTGAGTTTTATCGCCAGCGATGGACTTAAGGTCATTGCTGCCATGGTACTTTTTTTAATCAGCCGATCGCCGGCCCAATTTCCATAGTCAATACCCAGACCATAATTGCCGTATAAACCGATACCAGCATATACATTATCATTCAGTTTCTGGCTGTAATATGCGCTGGCATTGGGAAACGTTTTCATCACGTCCCCAGGACTTGTTTGTGCATTATTATCGAGCTGATAATCAATATTACCGTTCATGGCCTGAATTCCGCCGGTGAACATGTGATCCGGCAAACGGGTCATCCCGGCGGGGTTGGTCATAATCGTCGAGGCATCCTGCGCACGCGCTGCCTGCCCGGCCCCTGCCAGGGCGGTATCTTCGGTGCCGGTTTCATAAAAATAGAGGGCACTGGCATGCGCAAAGGAAGAGGCCAGCACGCCAGAGATAAACAACGCAATCTTTTTCATTTTTCAACCAAAGTCTTTCACTAAATACGTTTAAAAATAAACTTCCGCCGTTATTCAGATAACGGAATTATTTTTTAGATATAGCAATTAATAAATAGTGAGTAAAATTTAGGTTGTTTATTTTTATATTTTCACAGGTACAGATGCTTATGCAAAGGACAATGTGCGATGACGGATGATGTTGAAGGTTGATGCGAAGCAAAGAGATTCTGGAGCGGGCGAAGGGAATCGAACCCTCGTATAGAGCTTGGGAAGCTCTCGTTCTACCATTGAACTACGCCCGCTTTGAGGTGCGTAAAGCATTATAGACTTTACGCACCTTCTGACAAGACTCCCGACGACTAAGTGGCGATTAAATAATCACTTAGGACTTCGGTTTGCTGCCCTGCGCCGGTAAATAGCGCACCGGATCGATAGCCGTTGCCCGGTAACGGATCTGGAAATGCAGCGCTACGGTGTTGGATCCGGTACTGCCCATGGTGGCAATCTTCTGTCCGGCCTTCACGTTTTGGCCGTTATTGACCAGCAACGAATCATTATGGGCATAGGCAGTAATGTAATCCTCGCCGTGCTTAATCATGATCAGATTGCCGTAGCCGCGCAGCTGATTACCAACGTAGACCACTTTGCCCGCATCGGAGGCATACACCGGTGCGCCTCGGGTGCCGGCGATATCAATCCCTTTGTTGCCGCCTTCGGAGGTGGAGTACGGTATCACCACTTTACCGCTGGCAGGCCACACCCAGCAGCGCTGCCCTACCGGCGGCCATGAAGATTTTGGCACCGCGTAAGATGGCGTCACCGCGGCGGTTTTACCGCTGCTTTTCGACGAAGATTTTTTGGCGGTCGCACCGCTGACCTTCAGCTTTTGCCCCACTTCAATGGTGTAGGGTGCAGAGATGTTGTTAAGCCGCGCGAGCTCTTTAACGCTGGTGCCGGTCGACCGCGCAATGCGATACAGGGTATCGCCGCGTTTAACGGTATAGACAGGACCAGAATCCGATGATTGGCTGCCCGCGCAGCCTGCCAGTAGCAAGGCCAGGATCAGGCAAAACAGAGCAGAAACGGGATTTTTCGTCGGGCTTCCTGCGAACACAACAGTTCCTCGGTCGGCGTGAATGGCCGCGCTATCATAACAGCCTCACTGCCGATGCCCAATAGCGCCCTGGCGGACAAACAGACTGCTGACCGCCAGGTTATAATCGCCCGGCCCGATTGTACTGAACTGACCTGAACGCGGTAAGTCAGTCTCCTTCGGCGATTTCAGCATGGGAGTCACTATGGGAACACACGAACACGTTATTCTGGTAAACGATCGGGGAGCCGTTATTGGCACGCAGGAGAAGTACGCTGCACACTCCTCGCATACCCCTCTTCATCTGGCATTCTCTTGCTGGATTTTCAACGCCCAGGGCGAGTGTCTGGTGACCCGTCGCGCCATGAGCAAAAAAGCCTGGCCCGGCGTGTGGACCAATTCGGTTTGCGGCCACCCGCAGCTGGGTGAAACGCCAGAGCAGGCGCTGATCCGTCGCTGCCGCTTTGAAGTGGGTATTGAGATAACCGATATTCTTTCGATTGCCCCGGCGTTTCGCTACTGCGAAACCGACCCCTCCGGTATTGTCGAAAATGAACTTTGCCCGGTCTTTGCCGCACTGGCTACCAGCGTCGTGACCCGCAATCATGATGAAGTGATGGATTATCAGTGGGTCAAACTGGACGCGCTGCTCTGCGCGCTGGAGGCGACCCCCTGGGCTTTTAGCCCGTGGATGGTGATGGAGGCCCGGGAGGCCAAAACGGAACTGCTGGCATACGCCCCCCGCGCGCAGCAATAAAAAAGCCCCGACGCGATTAACGCCGGGGCTTTTTTTAGATCTTAACGACTTACTTCACCGGACGCATCGCCGGGAACAGGATCACGTCGCGGATGGTGTGGCTGTTGGTGAACAGCATAACCATACGGTCGATACCAATACCCAGACCTGCCGTTGGCGGCAAACCGTGTTCCAGTGCGGTCACGTAGTCTTCGTCGAAGAACATCGCTTCGTCATCGCCTGCCGCTTTCGCGTTAACCTGATCCTGGAAGCGCTGCGCCTGATCTTCAGCATCGTTCAGCTCGCTAAAGCCGTTGCCGATTTCACGGCCGCCGATGAAGAACTCAAAGCGATCGGTGATCTCCGGGTTGTCGTCGTTACGACGCGCCAGCGGAGACACTTCTGCCGGGTATTCGGTGATGAAGGTCGGCTGAATCAGATGCGCTTCGGCCACTTCTTCGAAGATCTCGGTCACGATACGGCCCTGACCCCAGCTCTTCTCAACTTTGATACCGATGCTCTCAGCGATGGCTTTTGCCGAGTCGAAGTTATCAAGATCGGCCATCTCAGTTTCTGGACGGTATTTCTTGATCGCCTCGCGCATAGTCAGTTTGACGAACGGCTTGCCAAAGTCGAACACCTCGTCGCCGTACGGCACTTCGGTTTTGCCCAGAATATTCTGCGCCAGAGTACGGAACAGGGATTCGGTCAGCTCGATCAGATCTTTGTAATCTGCGTACGCCATATAGAGTTCCATCATGGTGAACTCTGGGTTATGACGCACGGAGATGCCTTCGTTACGGAAGTTACGGTTGATCTCGAATACGCGATCAAAACCGCCAACCACCAGACGCTTGAGGTACAGTTCCGGCGCGATACGCAGGTACATGTCGAGGTCCAGCGCGTTGTGATGGGTGATAAACGGACGCGCAGACGCCCCGCCCGGGATCACCTGCATCATTGGCGTTTCCACTTCCATAAAGTCGCGGCCCACCATGAACTGGCGAATACCGGCCATGATCTGGGAGCGAATTTTGAAGGTGTTGCGGGAATCATCGTTAGAGATGAGATCCAGATAACGCTGACGATAACGCGCTTCCTGATCCTGCAGGCCGTGGAACTTGTCCGGCAGCGGGCGCAGGGCTTTGGTCAGCAGACGCAGCTCGGTGCAGTGAATGGACAGCTCGCCGGTCTTGGTTTTGAACAGCTTGCCGCGCGCACCCAGGATATCGCCCAGATCCCACTTTTTAAACTGCTCGTTGTAGATGCCTTCTGGCAGATCGTCGCGCGAAACGTACAGCTGAATACGGCCGCCCACGTCCTGCAGGGTGATAAAGGACGCTTTGCCCATAATGCGACGGGTCATCATGCGGCCAGCAACGGCCACTTCGATGTCCAGTGCTTCCAGCTCTTCGTTCTCTTTAGCGTCGAAGTCAGCGTGCAGTTGGTCTGAAGTGCGATCGCGGCGGAAATCGTTCGGGAACGGCACGCCCTGCTGACGCAGTGCAGCCAGCTTCTCGCGGCGGGCTTTCAGTTCATTATTAAGATCCGCTACCGCGTCAGCGCTCTGTACTTGTTGTTCAGACATGTTGGTTCCTCATAACCCTGCTTTCAAACTTGCTTCGATAAATTGGTCCAGGCTGCCATCCAGCACCGCCTGCGTGTTACGGGTTTCAACACCGGTACGCAGGTCTTTAATGCGAGAGTCATCAAGGACGTAAGAACGGATCTGGCTGCCCCAGCCGATGTCAGATTTGTTATCTTCCATCGCCTGTTTCTCAGCATTTTTCTTTTGCATCTCCAGTTCATAAAGCTTGGCTTTCATCTGCTTCATGGCCTGGTCTTTGTTCTTATGCTGGGAACGGTCGTTCTGGCACTGCGTTACCGTATTGGTCGGAAGGTGGGTAATACGTACCGCCGATTCTGTACGGTTAACGTGCTGACCACCCGCACCGGAGGCGCGGTAAACGTCGATACGCAGGTCAGCCGGGTTGATTTCGATATCGATATCGTCTTTCACTTCCGGATAGACAAACGCGGAGCTGAAAGAGGTGTGACGACGGCCGCCGGAATCGAACGGGCTCTTACGCACCAGGCGGTGAACGCCGGTTTCAGTACGCAGCCAGCCGTAGGCGTAATCGCCAATAATCTTCACGGTAACGGATTTCAGACCCGCCACTTCGCCTTCGGACTCTTCGATAATCTCGGTCTTGAAGCCGCGCGCTTCAGCCCAACGCAGATACATACGCGTCAGCATGCTGGCCCAGTCCTGGGCTTCAGTCCCGCCGGAACCGGCCTGGATATCGAGATAGCAATCGGCGCTGTCATACTCACCGGAGAACATGCGACGGAATTCAAGCTGTGCCAGCTTCTCTTCCAGCACGTCGAGTTCTGCAACGGCTTCGTTGAACGTCTCTTCGTCGTCGGCTTCAATCGCCAACTCCAGCAGTCCGGAAACATCTTCCAGACCCTGCGCCATTTGATCCAACGTATCGACGATGGCTTCGAGAGACGAACGTTCTTTACCCAGCGCCTGTGCGCGTTCAGGTTCGTTCCAGACGTCCGACTGCTCCAGCTCGGCGTTTACTTCTTCAAGGCGTTCTTTCTTGGCATCGTAGTCAAAGATACCCCCTAAGAACGTCGGAGCGCTCAGTGAGGTCCTGAATACGGTTTTTTACCGGATTAATTTCAAACATGGTCTGTTTTCTTTTATGGACGAGTAAAATGCGGTGATAAGGGCGGAATTGTACCGGATTCACGCCCTGTTTTATAGCGGAATAGTGATGCTAAAGTGGCCAGATATGGTCGATGATGATTTGCAGCGTGCGGTTACCGCGAAACTCGTTGATATCCAGTTTGTAGGCCAGCGTCACTTCGCGCACGCCGTTGTCCGGCCAGACTGCGGTATCGACGTTAAAGGCGATCCCATCCAGCAGCGGCCCACCGCCAACCGGCTCAACCATCACTTTGAGGTGACGCTCACCGACCAGCCGCTGTTGCAGCAGACGAAAACGCCCGTCAAACAGCGGCTCCGGGAACATCTGCCCCCATGGACCAGCGTCGCGCAGCATTTGCGCCACTTCCATGGACATATCCGCAGCCGCTAACGGACCATCGGAGACCACTTCGCCCTGCAGCAGAGCAGGATCCAGCCAGTCGGTGACCAGCTCGCTGAACAGACGCTGAAACTGATCGAACTTCGCCTCTTCCAGCGACAGGCCCGCCGCCATCGCGTGGCCGCCGAATTTAATCATCAGCCCCGGATGCAGCGTATCCAGCCGCTCCAGTGCATCACGCATATGCAGCCCCTGAATGGATCGACCGGATCCTTTCAGCGTACCGTCACCGGCAGGAGCAAACGCAATCACCGGGCGGTGAAAACGCTCTTTGAGGCGCGAGGCTAAAATACCGACCACGCCCTGATGCCACTCCGGGTGATACATCGCCAGCCCGCCGGGCAGCGTCTCGCTGCTGCGTTCCAGCTTTTCACAGAGGGTCAGCGCTTCGGCCTGCATCCCCTGCTCGATCTCTTTGCGGGTCTGGTTCAGGGCATCCAGCTCGCTGGCCAACACTCGCGCCTCGCCAATGTTGTCGCACAGCAACAGCGCCACGCCGACCGACATATCGTCCAGACGCCCTGCCGCGTTCAGACGTGGGCCGATAGCAAACCCCAGATCGCTGGCGGCCAGCTTCTGCGGATCCCGGTTGGCGATTTCCAGCAGAGCCTTAATGCCCGGACGGCATTTACCCGCGCGAATGCGGCTCAGGCCCTGCCAGGTCAGAATGCGGTTATTGGCATCCAGCGGCACCACGTCCGCCACGGTACCCAGCGCCACCAGATCCAGCAGCTCAGCCAGATTGGGCACCGTAATCCCGCGTGCGTCAAACCAGCCTTTATCACGCAGCAACGTGCGCAGCGCCAGCATCAGGTAGAACGCCACCCCCACGCCCGCCAGCGATTTTGACGGAAACGCACACTCGCGCAGGTTAGGGTTAACGATCGCTTCTGCTGCCGGAAGCGTGTCGCCGGGCAGGTGATGATCGGTGACCAGCACCGGGATCCCAAGCGATTTAGCATGATCGACACCGGCATGAGACGAGATCCCGTTATCCACCGTCAGGATCAGCTGCGCGCCGCGCGCGTGAGCCTGATCGACCACTTCCGGGCTCAGGCCGTAGCCATCCTCAAAGCGGTTCGGCACCAGATACGAGACGTTATCGCACCCCATCGCCCGCAGGCTGAGCACGCTCAGGGCGGTGCTGGTGGCGCCATCCGCATCAAAGTCACCAACAACGATAATCCGCGTCCCTTCCTTAAAGGCCAGGTATAGCCGTTCGGCTGCGAGATCCACGCCGCTGAGCTGCTGCCACGGCAGCATGCCTTTTACGCCGCGTTCCAGATCGCCCGCGCTTTGCACGCCGCGGCTGGCATACAGCCGACGCAGCAGAGGGGGCAGATCGACTGGCAGATCGGCATGTTCATCCACCTCACGGCGACGAAGCTGTATCGTTGATTTCACGTGAATTATTTACCGCCAAACTGTTTCTGGTGCGCGTCGAGGAACTCTTTCATCTCTTTCGGCCCCTGATAGCCCGGCACCACATAGCCGTTGTTCAGCACGATGGCCGGGGTACCGGTCACACCGAACTGCACGCCCAGCGCGTAATGATTCGCAATGTCGATATCGCAGGATGCAGGCTGCACGCCTTTGCTGCTCATCGCATCATCGAACGCTTTGTTGCGATCTTTGGCGCACCAGATGGCCTTCATATCCTGCTCTGGTTTGCTGTTGATGCCCGCACGCGGGAACGCAAGGTAGCGCACGGTGATCCCCAGCGCATTGTAGTCTTTCATCTCTTCATGCAGCTTGTGACAGTAGCCGCAGGTGATGTCGGTGAACACGGTAATGACGTGTTTTTCCTGCGCGGCTTTGTAGACGATCATCTCTTTTTCCAGCGCATTCAGGTTTTTCATCAGCATCTGGTTGGTGATATTTACCGGCTGAGCGCCGCTCACGTCGTACATTGGCCCCTGGACAAAGTGCTTACCGTCTTCGGTGACGTACAGCACACCACTGTTGGTCAGCACCGTCTTCATCCCGGCAACCGGCGCAGCCTGGATGTCGCTGCTGGTGACGCCAAGCTTCGCCAGAGACTGTTTAATGGCCGCATCATCAGCGTGGGCCAGACCGGAAAATGAGGCTGCCAGCAGAGAGAACAGCACTAAAGACTTTTTCATATTCATTCCTGTTGCGATTCAGCACTCACGCGCGTGGGTGATGCTGTTGATGTAGCTGCCGCAGGCGTTCCGTCGCGACATGCGTGTATATTTGTGTCGTTGAGAGGTCACTGTGCCCCAGCAGCATCTGGACCACGCGCAGATCGGCGCCATGGTTCAAAAGATGGGTGGCAAAGGCATGACGCAGAACGTGCGGCGACAATTTTTCACTGTCGATACCCGCCAGTGTGGCGTAATGTTTGATGCGATGCCAGAAGGTTTGACGCGTCATTTGCCGGGCGCGCTGGCTGGGGAACAGCACATCGATAGAGACACCGTTGAGCAACCACGGACGCCCGTATTCAAGATAGTTCTCCACCCAGTAAACCGCCTCTTCGCCCAGCGGCACCAGACGCTCTTTATTGCCTTTACCGATCACCCGTACCACGCCCTGACGCAGGCTGATGTCGCTCATCGACAGGCCGACCAGTTCCGACACGCGCAACCCGGTGGCGTATAAGACCTCAAGCATCGCTTTATCGCGTAACTCCAGCGGTTGGTCAACCACGGGCGACTGTAATAATCTCTCAACTTGCGCTTCGCTGAGATCCTTCGGCAGACGCTGCGGCAGCTTGGGCGACGCCAGCACCGCGCTGGGATCGTCCGCGCGAAATTTTTCACGATAGAGATGCTGAAACAGACGGCGGATGGCGCTCAGCAGACGCGCAGAGCTGGTCGCTTTGTAGCCGCCTTCCATGCGATCCGCCAACAGCGCCTGCAGATCGTCGCTTTGAGCAGTTTCAAGGGAGCGGCCATGATGCTGTAACCATGCCGCCAGCATCGCCAGATCGCGTCGATAAGCACTGAGGGTATTTTCGGCCAGATTCTTCTCAAGCCATAGCGCATCGAGAAATTGTTCGATCAGTGCGAGATCCTTTTCCACATCAGCCCCTTTGGTTCAGCAGTCGGTGCATTATGCCTGAATGCGCCTTGTTTCTGGTACACTACTCGCAAAGTCATAGCAAGTATTGAGACATTTTAGCGATGAATATTGGTCTGTTTTATGGTTCCAGCACCTGCTACACCGAGATGGCGGCAGAGAAAATTCGCGACATTATCGGCCCGGAACTGGTGACGCTGCATAATCTTAAGGACGACGCCCCGACGATGATGGAACAGTACGACGTACTCATCCTCGGGATCCCGACGTGGGACTTCGGTGAACTGCAGGAAGACTGGGAAGCAATCTGGGAACAGCTTGATTCGCTGCAGCTAGAAGGCAAAATCATCGCGCTGTACGGCATGGGCGATCAGTTAGGCTACGGCGAGTGGTTCCTCGACGCGCTGGGGATGCTACACGACAAGCTGGCAGCAAAAGGCGTGGCCTTTATTGGTTACTGGCCGACCGAAGGCTATGAGTTTACCAGCAAGAAGCCGATCATTGCCGACGGTCAGCTGTTTGTTGGGCTGGCACTGGATGAAACCAACCAGTACGATCTGAGCGAAGAGCGCCTGCAAAACTGGTGCGAGCAGATCCTTGGCGAAATGGCGGAGCAGTTCAGCTAACCCGCTACCGCCGTCCGTGCGTCGGTTGTTGCGAAACCATCCGACGCAGATCCCGCCACTCCCCTTCATCCATACTGTCTGCGGATATCCATAAATGGTGGCTGCGCTGTCCGTCGCCTTTGCGCAGACGAAACATCATGCCGGAATTGAGCATCCACGGGGTGCCCACAATCTCCCAGTCACTGCCCTGCCAGTGCAGACGAGAATCCATCATCAGTTTGATTTCACCCTGCCGGGTATTGATGCGCCGTTGACTACGCACGCTATCGAACACCACCAGCGAAAGTAATATCAGCCAGAGTGGGGTATAGCTAAGCGGCCACGGCATCAACAGGATCAACGCCGCAACCAGGCCGTGGAGCAAAAGAGACATCCACTGTGAGCGCCATGAGACGCGCAGATCAGATTGCCACAGGACCACGTTCCCGATTCCGTGTTTGAATTAGAAGCACCATCCGTTGCAGCTCGGCGTCGGCAGGTTTGCCGTGATTCATCAACCAGTTGAATAAGTCGGGATCGTCGCTCTCGAGCAGGCGGATGAACAGATGTTTATCGTCATCGCTCAGGCTATCGTATTCGTATTCGAAGAACGGCATGATCGAAATGTCGAGTTCGCGCATGCCGCGGCGGCACGCCCAGTGAATGCGGGGTTTGTTACTAATATCCATGTGTTCTATTCCTGCATAACGTTGAGTTCAGGCAGCATCCTGCTCGACTCTGCTGAAATGGGCATCAACCGTAAAGAAACTGCCCTTAGTGTAACGTGTTTTTTGCGGCTCCATTACTGGAATATTACAGACTCACAGCATGTCTTCAGAAAAAAACCGCAAAAAACATACGTGTTCATCAGTTTTGCGCAGCGTTACGCAGAACTGCGTGAAGGCACGAATAGCCAGATGAAACCACTTGCATTGGCTACAGTCTCTTTTACCATTAGGCCTTAACAAAGCGTTAAGCAATTCAGGACATCAATATGGCTTTTACACCTTTTTCTCCGCGCCAGCCTGTCGCCTCTGCGCGTCTGCCGCTGACGCTTATGACGCTTGATGACTGGGCGCTGGCGACCCTCGTGGGTGCAGACAGCGAGAAGTACCTGCAGGGCCAGGTGACTGCAGACGTCAGCCAGTTGACCGAACACCAGCATTTACTGGCCGCGCACTGTGATCCAAAAGGCAAGATGTGGAGCAACCTGCGTCTCTTCCGCCGCGGGGGCGGTTTTGCCCTGATCGAACGCCGTAGCCTGCGCGACGCCCAGCTTACTGAGCTGAAAAAGTACGCGGTATTCTCTAAAGTGACTATCGCCGCCGATGATGAATCAGTGCTGTTAGGCGTGGCAGGATTCCAGGCACGCGCCGCGTTGAAAAACCTGTTTAGCGAGCTGCCTGATGGCGAAAAGCAGGTCATCAGCGATGGCAACACGTCCCTGCTGTGGTTTGAACACCCTGCGGAACGTTTTCTGCTGGTCACCGACGCGGCAACCGCTGAACGCGTCACCGAAGCCCTGCGCGGCGAAGCGCAGTTAAATAATTCCCAGCAGTGGCTGGCGCTGAATATTGAAGCCGGCCAGCCGGTTATCGACGCCGCCAACAGTGGACAGTTTATACCGCAGGCGACGAATCTGCAGGCGCTCGGCGGCATCAGCTTTAAAAAAGGCTGCTACACCGGTCAGGAGATGGTCGCCCGAGCGAAGTTCCGCGGCGCTAACAAGCGTGCGCTGTGGTATCTGGCCGGTCACGCCAGCCGCGTTCCGGAAGCTGGCGAAGACCTGGAGCTGAAAATGGGTGAAAACTGGCGCCGTACCGGCACCGTACTGGCCGCCGTTCAGCTTGATGATGGTCGTCTGCTGGTGCAGGCCGTTATGAATAACGATATGGAGCCAGATAGCGTGTTCCGCGTACGCGAAGATGCGAATACCCTGAGCATTGAACCGCTGCCGTACTCGCTGGAAGAGTGATGCTATTCGTGCCGGGTGGCGGCTTCGCCTTACCCGGCCTACGGATCGACTTGTAGGCCCGTGCAAGCGTTAGCGCCGCCGGGCAACAGCCGTAGGAATCAAACCTGCCCAACGTACAAATAAATCGCCAGGAAGTGGCACACGCTGCCGCCCAGCACAAAACCGTGCCAGATAGCATGGTTGTAAGGGATACGCTTACAGACGTAAAAAATCACCCCCAACGAATAGACCACGCCCCCGACCGCCAGCAAGGTCACCCCGCCCGCCGCCAGTTTTACCGCCAGTTGATAGATAACAATCAGCGACAGCCAGCCCATCGTCAGATAAGTCACCAGCGACAGCACTTTAAACCGGTGCGCGATGGTCAGTTTGAACAGGATCCCCATTAGCGCCAGGCTCCAGATAACAATCATCAGCCCGCGCGCCAGGGGGGAATCCAGCCCGACCAGCAAAAATGGCGTATAAGTGCCGGCAATCAGCAGATAGATAGCGCAGTGGTCGAATTTCTTCAGCCAAACTTTGGCCCGCTGATGCGGGATCGCGTGATACAGCGTTGACGCCAGAAACAGTAAAATCATGCTCCCGCCGTACAGGCTGTAGCTGGTGATCGCCAGTACGCCAGCGTTAGTGTCGACAGCCTGTACCAGCAGTAGCACCAACCCGACAATGCCAAACACCAGACCAATCCCGTGACTTATGCTGTTGGCTATTTCCTCAGCCAGTGAATATCCCTGTACGGTTAAAGGCTTGCTAACCATAGAGAACTCCAGAAAAACCTACGTGAATAATGCATTGCCGACTATGCTAACTGAGAATGATTCCAGTGAACACCTGTTAGCTAAAATAAATACCACCCCATAATTACATCAATATAATCATTTAGTTAAGAGGGTATTTCAGCTAACGCATGTTCACATTAAAAATCAAAGGCATTTAAATTCAATGACATAAAACTGCGTCTGATGGGGATAAATTTCCGCGATCACGCGCTTAAGTTCCTCGCGCGTCATATTCTCCTGCTGGGCATGTTTTTCGGTCAGCGTCTCCAGCGTTACCGTTGAGGTATCCGTCACTTCAATGGTGCAGAAGTACTCTTCGTCCTCAAACCGCCCGACCCGCAGAATATCGCCGACCTTGAAGTGCGCTTCACTGGCGTCGCGGATAGTGATGGTTTTACGTCCGGCCAGAATGTCATCCTGAAAGCGCTGAAAAAAAGTAATGTCGTTTGGCTGCATGTTATTATTCCTGAAGATGAAGTCTGATGAGTGAGTTTAGCCACTGTGAGCATGTTCTCCCATTCCGCCATAGCCAGCCTCAATAATCTGGAGATGATGGTCTACAACACCGTCATTAAAAACCGCGACCAGGTGATGTACATGACCATTCGCGAACTGGCGGACGCGGCTGAGGTCTCCACCACCACCGTGCTGCGCTTTTGTCGCAAGCTAAAATGCGATGGCTATTCTGAATTTCGCGTGCGGTTTAAATTGTATCTTGAACAAAATGAACCGCAGCAGGCCAACTTTGGCGCGAGCGAGATTATCAGTTTTTTCAAAAGCGTGAACAATGACGAATTTGATATTTTACTGAATAATGCCGTCGATATTATATTATCCTCTGAGCGTATTATTTTTGTCGGTGCAGGCACTTCCGGCTCGCTGGCAAAATACGGAGCACGTTTCTTTTCCAATATAGGTAAATTCAGCAACCATATCGACGATCCTTATTTCCCGGTGACGAACGATATGGCAAAAAATGCGCTGGCGATCGTGCTGTCCGTCTCGGGTGAAACCGAGGAGATCCTGCGTTTCGCCAGCCAGTTCAGCCTGCATAAATGCAAGGTGCTGTCGATCACCAGCCACGAGCATTCGCGGCTGGCTAAGCTTGCCGACTTTAATCTCTCCTGGCATGTGCCGCAAACCCGCATTGGCGGCGTCTACGATATTACCACCCAAATTCCGGTCATTTATATTCTTGAATCGCTGGGTCGCAAACTGGCGAAGAAATTAACAGAATAAAACACCCTGTTTTTTAGGTGTGACAAATTACAATTTCCGCAAATTGTTATATCGTGACTTTTCATTCTCCTTTGTTAGACTCAAATAATAGCCAATAAATGAGATTAGCAAAGATGAAAAAACTCACCTTACCAAAAGATTTTTTATGGGGCGGCGCGGTTGCGGCGCACCAGGTTGAAGGCGGCTGGAACAAAGGCGGCAAAGGCCCGAGCATTTGTGACGTGCTAACCGGCGGCGCCCACGGCGTGCCGCGTGAAATCACCCAGCAGGTAGAAGCGGGCAAATACTATCCAAACCACGAAGCCATCGACTTCCACGGTCACTATAAAGAAGACATCAAGCTGTTTGCAGAAATGGGCTTCAAATGCTTCCGCACTTCCATCGCCTGGACGCGCATCTTCCCCAAAGGAGATGAAACCCAGCCAAACGAAGAAGGGCTGAAGTTCTACGACGACATGTTCGACGAACTGTTGAAGTACAACATCGAGCCGGTGATTACGCTCTCCCACTTCGAAATGCCGCTGCACCTGGTGCAAGAATACGGTGGCTGGACCAACCGTAAGGTGGTCGATTTCTTCGTTAATTTCGCCGAAGTGGTGTTTGAGCGCTACAAGAGCAAGGTCAAGTACTGGATGACCTTCAATGAGATCAACAACCAGCGTAACTGGCGCGCGCCGCTGTTCGGCTACTGTTGCTCTGGCGTGGTGTACACCGAGCATCAGAACCCGGAAGAGACCATGTACCAGGTGCTGCACCACCAGTTCGTGGCCAGCGCCCTGGCAGTGAAAGCGGCCCGTCGTATCAACCCGGAGATGCAGGTTGGCTGCATGCTGGCGATGGTGGCGCTCTATCCGTTCTCGTGCAAACCAGAAGACGTGATGTTTGCCCAGGAATCCATGCGCGAGCGCTATGTCTTTACCGACGTGCAGCTGCGTGGCTACTACCCGTCGTACGTGCTGAACGAGTGGGAGCGCCGCGGTTTCAGCATCCAGATGGAAGCGGGCGACGAGCAAATCCTGCGTGAAGGCACCTGCGCCTATCTGGGCTTTAGCTACTACATGACCAACGCAGTGAAAGCAGAAGGCGGTACCGGCGATGCGATTTCTGGCTTCGAAGGCAGCGTGCCGAATCCGCACGTGAAAGCGTCTGACTGGGGCTGGCAGATTGACCCGGTGGGCCTGCGTTACGCTCTGTGTGAACTGTACGAGCGTTACCAGAAACCGCTGTTCATCGTGGAGAACGGCTTTGGTGCGTACGACAAAGTGGAAGAAGACGGCAGCATCAACGATGACTACCGTATCGACTACCTGCGCGCACACGTAGAAGAGATGATCAAAGCGGTCACCTATGACGGCGTGGATCTGATGGGTTACACGCCGTGGGGCTGCATCGACTGCGTATCCTTCACCACCGGTCAGTACAGCAAGCGCTACGGCTTTATCTATGTGAACAAGCACGACGACGGTACCGGCGACATGTCCCGTTCCCGCAAGAAGAGCTTTGACTGGTATAAAGAAGTCATTGCCAGCAACGGCGAAAACCTGTGATCTCCGGCCCTCACCGCTTTCTGGTGAGGGCAAACCTCTTATCTTCCAGACACTTCTTTACAGCTTTCGCGTTGCCAAAATGCCTGTGCCCTATAAGATAGGCCCCGTGAATATTTGAGGCAAACATGATCAAGCGACAACGCAAAGCTATCCTGCTTGTAGTCCTGGCCTGCCTGGTGGTGCTGATATGCACCGTCCAGCGGATGGCCGGGATGCATGCGCTTGTCATGAATATCACCGCTTCAGGCCAGACCGTTCAGCAGAGCCAGGAAAGCAGCGAAACGCCGGTAACACCGTGCGAACTCAGCGCCAAATCGTTGATGGCGGTTCCACCCGTGCTCTTTGAAGGTGCCCTGTTCGCCGTGACCCTTCTGCTGGCGTTGCTGGCAGCCAGCCCACCGCGCCGCGAGCGTTTGTGGCCTCCCCGCGTTATCTCCTCGCCCCGATTACGGGTGCATCTGCGATTATGCGTCTTCCGTGAATGAGCATTCGCCTGACACATCAGGTTAATTAATCATTTACGGAGAAAAATTATGCTTACAGTATTCAGGCGGCTACTGGTCTGCCTGCTTTGGCTATGGCTGCCCCTCAGCCAGGCCGCCGACACCGGCTGGCTGCGCGCCGCTGATAATCAGCACGCCAGCGTCAGGCTACGTGCACAAACCGAAAATAGCGGCGAAACCCGCCTGCTGCTGGATGTTACCCTACAAAAAGGATGGAAGACCTACTGGCGTTCGCCGGGAGAAGGCGGCATTGCCCCAGCGATAAGCTGGGATCAGCCGTTGGAGGCGGTCTGGCGCTGGCCAACGCCGCAGCGTTTTGACGTAGCGGGGATCACCACGCAGGGTTACCACGGCGATGTCAGTTTCCCCATCACTTTGCGCGGGAACCTGCCTGAACGTCTTAGCGGAGTCCTGACGCTATCCACCTGCAGCAACGTCTGTATTTTGACCGACTATCCCTTTGCATTGGATTTGACGGCGTCTCCTGGCGACGACTTTAGTTACGATTACAGCCGGGCAACAGGCGCACTACCGCTCAGCGGCGGTCTAACGTCAGCGCTTAACGCCAGCTACGCCTTTGGAAAACTTACCGTGACGGCACAGCGAAATGCAGGCTGGCAGCAGCCCTCATTGTTTATTGACAGCATGGACGATGTCGATTTTGGTAAACCCACCTTTTCCGTGCGCAACGACGTGCTCACTGCCACCGTACCCGTGACCGACAGCTGGGGCGAAACACTCACTACGCTTAGCGGTAAAACCCTGTCGATAGTTCTGGCCGATAGCGGACAGGCACAGGAATCCAGTCTGGTCATCCGGCCGGGCAGCATCATCACTACGCCCTCTCTGGGTTGGGTAGTACTGATGGCGCTGTTGGGCGGCCTGATCCTTAACGTGATGCCTTGCGTTCTGCCCGTGCTGGCGATGAAGCTCGGCACATTGATGCAAACGGAGAACCATGCGCGCGGCCAGGTGCGTCGGCAATTTCTGGCCTCAGTAGCCGGGATTGTCATCTCATTCCTCGCACTGGCGCTAATGATGACGGTTTTACGCTTAGGCAATCAGGCGCTCGGCTGGGGGATCCAGTTCCAGAACCCGTGGTTTATTGCCGCAATGGCGCTGGTGATGGTGCTCTTCAGCGCCAGCCTGCTGGGGTTATTTGAGATCCGCCTCCCCTCGGCTGCCAGTACCTTCCTCGCCACGCGCGGTGGTAACGGGCTGGCGGGCCATTTCTGGCAAGGTGCTTTTGCCACCCTGCTGGCAACCCCCTGCACCGCTCCGTTCCTCGGCACCGCCGTGTCGGTAGCACTGGCAGCGCCGCTCCCGCTCCTGTGGGGCATCTTCTTCGCGATGGGTATCGGCATGAGTCTGCCCTGGCTTCTTGTTGCAGCCTGGCCGGGACTGGCACAACGATTGCCGCGTCCGGGGCGCTGGATGAACGTCGTGCGCATCGCGTCAGGGCTGATGATGCTCGGCTCGTCACTGTGGCTGGTAAGCCTGCTGACGGTGCATCTGGGCACCCTGCCCGCCATCACGCTGGGCATAGTCGTGATCCTCGTCCTGCTGCTGCTGACGGCCTGGCGCTACCGCTGGCAAACGGCACTGCACGCCGGGGCGTTAGCCCTTGTGTTTGCAGGTGCTGTCGCGTTTGCTACCGGCTCCGATGGGGAAAACCCCCGTCGCGATCGGGTGAACTGGCAGCCGCTTAGCGAGCAGTCGATTGCCCGGGCGCTGGCAGAGAACAAGCGGGTATTTGTCGACGTCACCGCCGACTGGTGCGTGACCTGCAAAGCCAATAAATACAACGTGCTGCTGCGCGACGACGTGCAGGATGCGCTTTCAGCCCCGGATATCGTTGCTCTGCGCGGCGACTGGAGCCGTCCCTCTGCCAGCATAAGCCAGTTCTTAACCACGCGCGGCAGCGCCGCCGTGCCGTTTAACCAGATTTACGGACCCGGGTTAGCGCAGGGCCATGTGTTGCCTGCATTATTAAGCCGCGAAGCGGTTATTACCACTTTGTCCGATGCGAAAGGAAAATAACATGCGAGCCTTTGTTGCTTTACTGCTGCTGTCTTTATCAACGCTCAGTTTCGCTGCCCCATCAGCTCACTCTTCCAGTGACCAGCTGGCAGAACTGCTGTTTAACGACCCCAATAGTCCGCGCACCGGAGCCAAAGAACCGAAGCTGACCATTGTCTCTTTCACTGATTACAACTGTCCTTACTGTAAGCAGTTCGATCCAATGCTGGAGAAAATCGTACATGACAACCCCGACGTGCAGCTCATCATTAAGCTGCTGCCATTCAAGGGGAAAAGCTCGGTGAATGCAGCTAAAACGGCGCTTTCAACATGGCGTCAACAGCCTGATAAGTTCTGGTCGTTGCACCAGCGGTTAATGATGAAAAAGGGATATCACGATGATGCCAGCATCGCAGCCGCACAGGTGAAGACCACGACGGACGGCATCAGGACGGATGAAAAAACAATGGACTCCCTGAAGATGAATCTGATCCTCTCACAGGTGCTTAATATTCAGGGTACCCCGGCCACCATCATCGGCGACCAGATGGTCGCCGGGGCGATCCCTTATGATGAACTGGAGGCGCTGGTGAAAGCACAGCTGGCAAAAGCACGTGGCAAATAAAGCGATGCGCCTGCTGCGCGAACTGGCCCTGTGGCTGATGATAGGCGTTGCCTTAAGCGCGGGGGTGGATTTTTTCCGCCAGCCCGCGCTGCCGCAAAATTTCTCCACAACGTCGCTGCACACCCTGGACGGTCAACCCGTTAATCTGACCGCCATGAGCGAACAGCGTCCACTGCTGGTCTACGTCTGGGCAACCTGGTGTGGCGTATGCCGCTACACCACGCCATCCGTGGCGGCGCTTGCCGCAGAGGGTGGCAACGTGATGTCGGTGGCGCTGCGCTCTGGCGATAACGCCACGCTGGAAACGTGGCTGGCGAAAAAGAAGATGGCGTTGCCGACGGTTAATGACGCCAGCGGTGAACTGGCTCGCCAGTGGGATGTGCAGGTCACGCCAACCCTGGTGGTGATTTCTCACGGTGAAGTGAAATCAATTACCACCGGCTGGACCAGCGTCTGGGAAATGCGCCTGAGGCTGTGGCTGGCGTCGTAGCGTTACTTACCGCCAGCCAGCTCCAGGAAGCTGCCGGTCACATAGGAGGCTTTGTCGCTCAGCAGCCAGGAAATGGCCTGGGCGACTTCCTCTGGCTGCCCGCCGCGCTGCATTGGCAGGACAGATTTCAGGCGATCCACACGCCCGGGTTCCCCGCCAGAGGCATGGATTTCAGTATAAATCAGCCCTGGCCGCACGCAGTTGACCCGAATACCCTGCGCCGCCACCTCCAGCGATAAGCCGGTCGTCAGGGAATCGACAGCCCCTTTCGACGCCGCGTAATCCACGTATTCCCCCGGCGCGCCGAGGCGCGAAGCCGCAGAAGAGACGTTCACAATCGCCCCGCCTTTGCCGCCATGCTTGAGCGCCATCCGCTTCACCGCTTCGCGACAACAGAGGAAGTAGCCCGTGACATTGGTGGCCAGTACACGGTTGATCCGCTCGGCGGAGAGGTTTTCGATGGTGCTTTGCTCGAACAGGATCCCCGCGTTATTGACCAGCGCGATAAGCGGCTCGCCTTCACGGTCGAGGCTGTCGAACATCGCCAGCACCTGCGCTTCATCGCTGATATCCGCCCGTACCGCAAAAGCTTTACCACCTTCTTCGACAATGTGATGAATAACATCTGTCGCAGCTTTAATGTTGTGGTGGTAGTTCACCGCCACGGTGTAGCCCTCGCGGGCCAGTTCCAGCGCGGTGGCTTTGCCGATCCCCCGGCTGGCCCCGGTTACAAGTGCAATTGCCATTCCCGATCTCCCCAAAAATAAAAAAAGCCGGGCAGCGCTGATGACGCTCACCCGGCCTACAGTCAGATCTTAAGTATTACTGATATTCGCTCATTGGCACACAAGAGCAGAACAGGTTGCGATCGCCGTAGACATCGTCCAGACGTTTCACTGTCGGCCAGTATTTGTTCGCCACGCCTGCCGGGAAGACGGCCTGCTCGCGGGTGTAACCGTGGTTCCACTCCGCCACCAGCTCATTCTGGGTGTGCGGCGCATTCACCAGCGGGTTATCTTCCAGTGGCCATTCACCCTGCTTCACGCGGTCGATTTCACTGCGGATGGCCAGCATCGCGTCAATAAAGCGGTCCAGTTCAACTTTGCTTTCAGACTCGGTTGGCTCAACCATCAGCGTGCCTGCGACCGGGAACGACATCGTCGGTGCGTGGAAACCGTAGTCGATCAGACGCTTGGCAATGTCGAGTTCACTGATGCCGGTTTCGTCTTTCAGCGGACGAATATCAAGAATACATTCGTGCGCCACGCGGCCATCGCGACCGGTGTACAGCACCGGATACGCCTCTTTCAGGCGAGTCGCGATGTAGTTCGCATTCAGGATTGCCACCTGGCTGGCCTGCTTCAGCCCTTCCGCACCCATCATGCGAATGTACATCCAGCTGATTGGCAGAATGGAGGCGCTGCCAAACGGTGCAGCCGACACTGCGCCCTGACGGGTGAGCATCCCTTCGATTTGTACAACGCTGTGACCCGGTACAAACGGTGCCAGGTGCGCTTTCACGCCGATTGGCCCCATACCCGGACCGCCACCGCCGTGCGGAATGCAGAAGGTTTTGTGCAGGTTCAGGTGCGACACATCTGCGCCGATGAAACCTGGGGTGGTGATCCCCACCTGGGCGTTCATGTTGGCACCATCGAGATAAACCTGGCCGCCGTGCTGGTGCACGATTTCGCACACTTCACGGATGGTCTCTTCGTACACGCCGTGGGTGGACGGATAGGTCACCATGATGCAGGAGAGTTTGTCCCCGGTCTGCTCTGCTTTGGCACGCAGATCGGCGAGGTCGATATTGCCGTTTTTATCGCAGGCCACGACCACCACGTCCATGCCCGCCATCTGGGCAGAGGCCGGGTTGGTGCCGTGGGCAGAACTTGGGATCAGGCAGATATCGCGATGACCTTCGTTGCGGCTCTCGTGATAGTGGCGGATCGCCAGCAGGCCCGCGTATTCACCCTGCGCGCCAGAGTTTGGCTGCATGCAAAGCGCGTCGTAACCGGTCAGTTTCACCAGCCAGTCAGAGAGCTGGTTGATCATCTGATGGTACCCTTCTGCCTGGTCGGCCGGGCAGAACGGGTGTAGCTCGGCGAATTCCGGCCAGGTGATCGGGATCATCTCAGCGGCGGCGTTCAGCTTCATGGTGCATGAACCCAGCGGGATCATCGCCTGATTCAGGGCCAGATCTTTGCGCTCCAGCGAGTGCATGTAACGCATCATTTCGGTTTCGCTGTGGTAACGATTGAACACCGGATGGGCCAGAATCGCATCGTCACGCAGCATGTTGGCCTGAATAGAGCAGCTGTCGTGCGCCACCTCTTTATCGAGGGCGTCTACATTCAGACCGTGGCCGTCACCCAGCAGAACGCTGAACAGCGCCGCGACATCTTCGCGGGTGGTGGTTTCGTCCAGAGTGATGCTCACTGCATTCAGGATATCGCTGCGCAGGTTGATTTCTGCAGCTTCGGCACGTGCCAGCACCGCCGCTTTGTCAGCAACTTCAACACACAGGGTATCGAAGAAGTGTGCGTGACGCAGTTTCTGGCCTTTTTGCTGCAGTCCACAGGCCAGAATGTCAGCCAGACGGTGAATGCGGCTGGCGATACGCTTCAGGCCAACCGGGCCGTGGTAGACAGCGTACAGGCTGGCGATGTTAGCCAGCAGAACCTGAGAGGTACAGATGTTGGAGTTCGCTTTCTCGCGACGAATGTGCTGCTCGCGGGTCTGCATCGCCATGCGCAACGCGGTGTTACCGGCGGCATCTTTCGATACGCCGATAATGCGGCCTGGCATGGAGCGTTTGAATTCATCTTTGCCGGCAAAGAAGGCCGCGTGCGGGCCACCGTAGCCCATTGGCACGCCGAAGCGTTGTGCAGAGCCGAACACGATGTCCGCACCCTGTTTGCCAGGAGAGGTTAACAGCACCAGCGCCATAAAATCGGCTGCCACGCTGACCACAATTTTACGTGCTTTCAGCTCGGCAATCAGCTTGCTATAGTCGTGGACTTCACCGGTGGTGCCGACCTGCTGAAGCAGCACGCCGAACACATCCTGGTGATCCAGCACTTTTTCAGCATCATCAACAATCACTTCAAAGCCAAAGGTTTCGGCGCGAGTGCGCACCACGTCCAGAGTTTGCGGGTGAATGTCCGCAGCAACAAAGAAACGGTTCGCCCCTTTCAGTTTGCTGACGCGTTTTGCCATCGCCATGGCTTCGGCACCCGCCGTGGCTTCGTCCAGCAGAGACGCAGAGGCGATGTCGAGGCCGGTCAGATCCAGCGTCACCTGCTGGAAGTTCAGCAGCGCTTCCAGACGACCCTGCGAGACTTCTGGCTGATACGGGGTGTATGCGGTGTACCAGCCCGGGTTCTCCAGCATATTACGCAGAATAACAGGAGGTAACTGCACGTTGGTGTAGCCCATGCCAATGTAAGACTTAAAGCGCTTATTAAGGCTGGCGATGCCTTTCAGCTCTGCCAGCGCAGCGTATTCGGTTGTCGCGTCACCCACCTGCGGCGGAGCAGCAAGCTGAATGTCTTTCGGCACGATCTGCGAAATCAGTGCGTTTAACGAATCCGCGCCAACCGTGTTCAGCATCTCCTGCTGTTGCTGAGCATCCGGCCCAATGTGACGTTCAATAAAAGCGCCACGGTTTTCAAGCTGGCTTAAAGTCTGTGTCATGAGCGATGGTTCCTGAAACGTGCAGTGAATCGTAGTTGTATGTAACTCTGTTGCCCGGTGGCGCTAACGCTTACCGGGCCTACGTTGACCTGTAGGCCGGATAAGCGCAGCGCCATCCGGCATAACATTACTCGTCTTCTAACAGTGCTTCGTATGCTGTGGCATCCAGCAGCGCGGCAACTTCCGCTTCATCGCTGGCTTTGATTTTAAAGATCCAGCCTTCGCCATACGGCTCGCTGTTGACCAGCTCCGGGGAGTCGCTCAGCGCGTCGTTGACCGCCACGATTTCACCGCCGACGGGTGCGTAAATATCGGAAGCCGCTTTAACCGACTCGGCTACAGCGCAGTCGTCGCCAGCGGTCACGGTGGCGCCAACGTCTGGCAGATCCACGAAGACCATGTCACCCAACAGCTCTTGCGCATGTTCGGTGATCCCGACGGTGTAAGTGCCGTCGGCTTCTTTGCGCAGCCACTCGTGTTCTTTGCTGTATTTCAGTTCTGCTGGCACATTGCTCATTGAATTTCTCCTGATAAAAAAGGTTTAAGCGACCGGTTTACCGGCGCGAACAAAAATCGGTTTGGTGACGCGGACCGGCATTTCGCGGTTGCGGATCTGCACCACGGCAGTCTCGCCAATACCCGCCGGAACGCGCGCCAGTGCAACACTGTAGCCCAGCGTCGGGGAGAAGGTGCCGCTGGTGATCACCCCTTCGCGATGATTGCCATTCGCATCGGTGAAGCGTACCGGCAGTTCGCCGCGCAGCACGCCTTTCTCGGTCATCACCAGGCCGACCAGCTGATCGGTGCCCCGCTCACGCTGCAGTTCCAGCGCTTCGCGGCCAATAAAATCACGATCGGCCGGTTCCCACGCAATGGTCCAGCCCATATTGGCCGCCAGCGGGGAAACACCTTCGTCCATTTCCTGACCGTATAAATTCATTCCGGCTTCCAGACGCAGCGTATCGCGCGCGCCCAGGCCTGCCGGTTTAACACCGGCTTCCACCAGCGCACGCCAGAAATCGGCCGCTTTTTCGTTTGGCATCGCAATCTCAAAGCCCGCTTCACCGGTATAGCCGGTGGTGGCCACAAACAGATCGCCCGCCTGCACGCCAAAGAACGGCTTCATGCCTTCAGTGGCTTGACGCTGCTCGTCGCTGAACAGCGTGGCCGCTTTCGCCTGCGCGTTCGGCCCCTGCACCGCAATCAGCGACAGGTCGTCACGAACGGTGATCTCAATAGCGAAGGGTTCTGCGTGTTGGGTGATCCAGGAGAGGTCTTTTTCGCGGGTGGCGGAGTTAACAACGAGGCGGAAGAAATCATCTGTCAGGTAATAAACGATCAGGTCGTCGATTACCCCACCGGAAGCATTGAGCATCCCGCTGTACAGCGCTTTGCCGGGCTTAGTCAGCTTCGCCACGTCGTTCGCCAGCAGATAGCGTAAAAACTCCCGGGTGCGACTGCCGTGTAAGTCGACAATGGTCATGTGGGAGACGTCGAACATACCGGCATCGGTGCGCACCGCGTGGTGCTCATCAATCTGGGAGCCATAATGCAGCGGCATCATCCAACCGTGGAAGTCGACCATGCGTGCGCCGCATAAGGTGTGTTGTTCGTATAAAGGCGTCTGTTGAGCCATCTTGTCCTCATTGAATAAGCAGGGCTGTCTTGTGTTTCATGCCGAAAACTCACCACGAAACCCGGCATCGGCCTCACTCCAGCACGCCGACGCAAACGTTCTCTTTTCTCTGAACTTACCACTGAAAACGGTGGTTAACCATAAGACAAAATGGGCCATCACATTAGCTTATGACCAAAAACGCCATAAAACAGCACGGAGTTATTCACTATAAAAATGTGAATTACACGATACAAAATCAATGGAATGAGAATGATGTTTAGCTCAGGATGATATTTAATGTGGCAAAATGCGCGAAATTTCCGTGACATGAAAATAGCGAGATTAGATAATCTAATGCGAAAAAGTCGGTGAAATTAGAATATTTCAAACGAGGAGATTTACCCGGCCGACAGGCCGGGAGAGGAAAGTGTGACGGGGTTCTAAATTAACGTAACCACTCTGGGAGATCGTTCAGCCCCATCGCCTGACGCAGAAGCTGAGGTTTGACGCCGGGAAGGGTATCCGCCAGCTTCAGACCGAGATCGCGCAGCAGTTTTTTCGCCGGATGAGCACCGGCAAACAGCTCGCGGAAACCCTGCATCCCCGCCAGCATCAGCGCTGCGCTGTGCTTGCGGCTGCGCTCATAGCGGCGCAGATAAAGATGCTGACCAATATCCTTGCCTTCTCGGTGCAGACGGCGCAGTTCGTTGACCAATTCCGCTGCGTCCATAAAGCCCAGGTTAACGCCCTGCCCGGCCAGCGGGTGGATGGTGTGGGCTGCATCGCCAACCAGCGCCAGACGATGTGCAGCGAACTGCCGGGCGTAGCGACCGGTCAGTGGGAAGACCTGACGCTCGCTTTCAACGGCGCAGAGCCCCAGGCGGTTATCAAACGCCACGCACAGCGCCTGATTGAACTCCTCAACGCTGGCTTCCTGCATCTGCTGCGCATTTTCTGGCGCCAGAGACCAGACGATCGAACAAAGATGCGGATCGCTGAGCGGTAAGAAAGCCAGGATCCCATCATTGTGAAAAATCTGTCGCGCCACGGCCTGATGCGGCTCGGCCGTGCGGATGGTGGCGACCAGTGCATGGTGACGATAGTCCCAGTACGTCAGGGGAATATCGGCTTTATTGCGCAGCCACGAGTTGGCGCCATCAGCACCCACTACCAGCCGGGCCGTCAACATCTCACCGTTTTGCAGGGTGATAAAGGCGTCGTTTTCACCCCACGCCACCTGCTGCAGCTGCGCGGGGGCAATCAGGGTGACGTCACTGCACTGCTGCGCTTTTTGCCACAGGGCATGGTGAATGACCGCGTTTTCGATGATATGCCCAAGATGGCTATAGCCCACGCTTTCATCATCAAACGCGATATGACCGAAGCTGTCTTTGTCCCACACTTCCATGCCGTGATAGCAGCTGGCACGCTGGGCAATAATTTCGGACCAGACGCCAACGCGCGTCAGCAGCTTTTCGCTGGCGGCGTTGATCGCCGAGACTCTGAGCTCAGGCGGCGCATCGGGAGCGACAGGCTGCGGCTGCTTTTGCTCCAGCACCGCGACGCGCAGACCGCTGCCCTGCAGACCACAGGCCAGCGCCAGTCCAACCATTCCGCCGCCGACAATGGCGACATCAACATTCTGCACTTTGTTAACTCCTTAGCGAGCGACCCAACCGAGAGTCCTCTGCGCCAGCACATCACGTGCCGGAATGAATAATTCCATCGCCATCAATCCCGCGTTACGCCCGGCCACCAGCGGCGCCCAGCGATTCGCAAACAGATGTACCAGCCCGTCGGTCACGCCGATCGTCGCCTCTTTATCGGCCTGGCGACGCTTTTGATAATGGCATAGCAGCGGATACGCGCCACAATCCTGCTGCTGCGCAAAAGCCTGCGCCAGCGTTTCGGCCAGCGTCATCACATCGCGCAGGCCCAGATTAAAGCCCTGACCGGCGATCGGATGCAGCGTCTGCGCCGCATTGCCCACCAGTGCCACGCGATGGGAGACTGACTGTGAGGCGGTGGTTAAGGCCAGCGGATAGACGGTACGCTTGCCCGCATGGGTGATGCGCCCCAGCCGCCAGCCAAAGGCTTTTTGTAATTCGGCACAGAAGCGTTCGTCAGACCAGCTCTGCACCTCATCGGCTTTGTCCAGCGGATGGCTCCAGACCAGCGAGCTGCGTCCCTGCGACATGGGCAGCATCGCCAGCGGACCGTATTGGGTAAAGCGCTCAAAGGCGCGTCCACGGTGTGCCTCGGCAGTCGCGACGTTGGCGATCACCGCCGCCTGATGGTAAGGCTGCTGCTGCCATTGGATCCCGCACTGCTGACCAAGCGCTGAGCGAGAACCGTCTGCTGCCACCAGCAGTTGCCCGTCAAGCGTGGTGCCATTATCCAGGGTAACGCTGACCGATGTTTCGCTGCGGGTAAAGTGCTCGACGCGTGTCGGGCAATGCAGCGTCACGCCGGGGGCGTCTTGTAGCAGGCGGAACAGACGCAGACCAACGTCATGCAGCTCAACCACCTGCCCCAGGGCATCGATGCGATAATCCTGCGCCTCAAGGGTCACAAACCCGGCGTGGCCACGGTCGCTAACGTGAACGGTTTCAATCGGGGTCGCGCAATCGGCAATCGCCTGCCAGATCCCGCTGCGCGCCAGGTGCTGGCAGGTACCCTGCGCCAGCGCGATAGCGCGGGCGTCAAATCCAGGATGGCTGTTGACCTGCGGCGCGACGGCTTCAATCAGATGAACCGGAAGCCGACCGTTGGTCAGCGTAGAGATCGCCAGCGCCAGCGTCGCGCCCGTCATGCCGCCACCCACGATGAGGATACTCATGCGCGGGCCGCCGCCATCAGCGCTTCGATATCGTCAGCGCTTTTCACCACCGAGGCGGTCAGGTTTTCATTGCCGGTCTCAGTGATGACAATGTCGTCTTCGATGCGAATGCCAATCCCGCGATACTGGGCAGGGACATCGGCGTCCGGCGCAATATATAGCCCTGGCTCTACGGTCAGCACCATTCCCGGTTCCAGCACCCGTGAACGATCCGGACCGTACCCGCCCACGTCATGCACATCCAGCCCCAGCCAGTGGCTCAGGCCATGCATAAAGAAGGGACGATGGGCATTATCAGCAACCAGTTGATCCACCTCGCCGCTGAGGATCCCCAGCTCCACCAGGCCGCTGACCATAATGCGCACCACCTCACCGGTGACCGCCTGAATAGAAGTACCAGGGCGATACAGCGTCAGCGCCGTGTCCAGCGAGCGCAGGACGATGTCGTAAATAGCGCGCTGGGCTGGGGTAAATTTGCCGTTAACCGGGAAGGTACGGGTGATATCACCGGCGTAGCCCTGATACTCGCAACCGGCGTCAATCAGCACCAGGTCGCCATCACGAAGGACGCTTTCGTTCTCGGTGTAATGCAGGATGCAGCCATTTTCGCCGCCGCCCACAATGGTGTTGTAAGCCGGGTAACGTGCGCCGTGGCGGGTAAATTCATGGTGAATTTCGCCTTCCAGCTGATACTCATACATCCCAGGCTGGCACTTTTCCATCGCCCGGGTATGCGCCTGCGCGCTGATCTCGCCTGCGCGACGCATCACGTCCAGCTCTTCAGCAGACTTGAACAGCCGCAACTCGTGCACCACGGGACGCCAGTCGGTGAGCGTGGCGGGCGCTTTCAGATTCTGACGCGAGCCTTTACGCAGCTTATCCAGCGCGGCAAAGACAATCTCGTCGGCATCCGCATATTCGCCCTGAGCGTGGTAAACCACGTCCAGACCATTAAGGAGTTGATAGAGCTGGTCGTTGATCTCGCTATACGCCAGCGCCCGATCGACGCCCAGTTTTTCCGGCGCGGCCTGCTGGCCTAAACGGCGGCCAAACCAGATTTCGGCCGTCAGATCGCGGACGCGGTTAAACAGCACGCTATGGTTGTGGGTGTCGTGGCTTTTAATCAGCACCAGTACCGACTCGGGTTCGTTAAAACCGGTGAAATAGCCGAAATCGCTGTTCTGACGGTACGGATATTCACTGTCGGCGCTGCGCGTGGCTTCCGGTGCCGCAAAAATCAGCGCGGCGCTGCCCGGTTGCATGGTGGCCAGCAGCGCCTGACGGCGGCGAAGATACTCTTGCTGAGTCATGACACCCTCCTGTCGTTGTTATTAGTGTAAGGTTGGTTTACGCACTTCCGGCGCGGTCGGCTGTACGCGCGTAAAGGTGTCGTGGCACAGCAGCGACGCAACGCGTACATACTCAATAATCTCTTCGACAGACATCTCCAGCTCTTCCTGATCTTCGTCCTCGTCATAACCCAGTTGGGCAATATTACGTAGATCGTCGATGGCTTCCCCGGTTTCACCGGTCACCTTCTCGAGCTTAGGTTGCGTGACGCCCAACCCCAGCAGGTAGTGGTTGACCCAACCGGCCAGCGCGTCGGCGCGATCGAACACGCTGACGTCGTCGCCTTCAGGCAGATAAAGCTGAAAAAGGAAGCCGTCGTCTTCCAGCGCATCGCTGGTCGCGCCGTGCATTTTACGCAGCGCCTGAGCCAGGTCGTGACCAAACGCCAGACCCTCGTTCGTGAGGTCGTGAATCAGCGGCAGCCATGAGCTGTCACTGTTTCCACCACATAACATTCCGCTTATCAGACCGTGCATTTCTGCAGGGGTTAAACCCACGCCCTGCTGGTTCAGTAACTGGCTCATTTCGGTGTAACCCGGCATTTCGTTCTGTATAGACATGCGCATTCGTCATCGTTGGAGGAATATTCATGATATGCTACCACTTTGGACCTTGGTGAACCAGAATAGGGCTTGTATCTCCGCACCAGGGTAGCTATAGTGTCGCCCCTTCGCAGACCCCTGAGTCGGATGTGAAGGCAGCGCAGTCAAACAGCAGGAAGGTGGCATGTCTGCACAACCCGTCGATATCCAAATTTTTGGCCGTTCACTGCGAGTGAATTGCCCGCCTGAACAAAGGGATGCCTTAAATCAGGCTGCGGACGACCTTAATCAGCGGTTGCAAGATTTAAAAGAACGCACTAGAGTCACAAATACTGAGCAGCTGGTCTTCATCGCCGCGTTGAACATCAGTTATGAACTGGCTCAGGAAAAAGCGAAGACCCGCGATTACGCGGCGAGCATGGAACAACGTATTAAAATGCTCCAGCAGACCATTGAACAGGCATTGCTTGATCAGGGTCGCATAACAGACAGACCGGGGCAAAACTTTGAATAACACTTCATGGTCTACTATGGTAGAGTGACCCTGAAGGAAAAATTTCTCTGAGATGTTCGCATGCGGGCCAGTCCCCTGAGCCGATATTTCATACCACAAGAATGTGGCGCTCCATGGTCGGTGAGCACGCTCGGTTCGTCCGAGAAGCCTTAAGACTATGACGACACATTCACCTTGAACCAAGGGTTCAAGGGTTACAGCCTGCGGCGGCATCTCGGAGATTCCCTCACCCTTCTACCTACCCTGTTACTACCATGACCCAACTTCCTGAAGTAACCACCTCTCGTCAGCACATTCGCCAGTTAATCCGTCAGCATCGTCGTGCCCTAACTCCCGACCAGCAAGCTCATTTCGCCCAGCAGGCCGCCGCACGCATGATGGCGTATCCACCCGTGGTGATGGCGCACACTGTCGCACTGTTTCTCTCTTTCGATGGCGAACTCGATACCCAACCACTGATCGACCAGCTCTGGCGCGCCGGCAAAAAGGTTTACCTGCCCGTGCTGCACCCGTTCAGCCCCGGCAACCTGCTGTTTTTAAATTACCATCCGCACAGCGAACTGGTGGTGAATCGCCTGAGAATTACGGAACCGAAACTGGACGTGCGCGACGTATTCCCACTGGCAAAGCTGGATGTGCTGGTGACACCGCTGGTAGCCTTTGATGACAATGGCCAGCGCCTGGGAATGGGCGGGGGTTTTTACGATCGTACGCTGCAAAACTGGCAGCAGTATGGCCTACAGCCGGTGGGATACGCGCACGACTGTCAGCGCGTGGAGGCACTCCCGGTGGAAAAATGGGATATTCCGTTGCCTGCGGTGGTTACGCCGTCAAAAACCTGGCAATGGTAAAAAAGCCGGGTGGCGGCTTCGCCTGACCCGGCCTATGTTGGACCCGTAGGCCCGGCAAGCGTCAGCGCCGCCGGGCGTAAAACCGCAGATCAGTACAGCAGACGCGCGCGAATGGTGCCTGGAATGGCCTTCATCCCCTGCAGCGCTTTCTCGGCGACATCTTCATCCGCTTCGATATCAATAACCACATAGCCCATCTGCGCGTTGGTTTGCAGATACTGGGCAGCAATGTTGACGCCCTGCTCGGCGAAGATCTGGTTCAGTGCTGTCAGTACGCCCGGACGGTTTTCGTGGATGTGCAGCAGGCGACGACCACCGTGCAACGGCAGAGAAACTTCCGGGAAGTTCACCGCAGAAAGAGTTGAACCGTTATCGGAATATTTGCTCAGCTTACCGGCCACTTCGAGGCCGATGTTTTCCTGCGCTTCCTGCGTTGAACCGCCGATGTGCGGCGTCAGGATCACGTTATCAAACTCACACAGCGGTGAGGTGAACGGATCGGTGTTAGTGGCAGGCTCGGTTGGGAAAACGTCGATTGCCGCCCCCGCCAGATGCTTGCGTCTCAGCGCTTCGCACAGGGCCGGGATATCCACGACCGTACCGCGCGCGGCGTTGATCAGCAGCGAGCCCGGCTTCATCAACGCCAGCTCTTCTGCGCCCATCATGTTTTTGGTAGAAGCGTTTTCCGGAACGTGCAGGCTTACCACGTCGCTCATATTCAGCAAGTCGGAAAGGTGCTGAACCTGCGTGGCGTTACCCAGCGGCAGTTTGTTTTCGATGTCGTAGAAGAAGACGTGCATCCCCAGCGATTCCGCGAGAATACCCAGCTGCGTACCGATGTGGCCGTAACCGATAATGCCCAGTTTTTTACCACGCGCTTCGAAAGAACCGGACGCGAGTTTATTCCAGATCCCACGGTGTGCTTTGGCGTTGGCTTCAGGAATACCGCGCAGCAGCAGCAGCAGCTCGCCAATGACTAACTCCGCCACGGAACGGGTGTTGGAGAATGGGGCGTTGAATACCGGGATCCCGCGCTTTGCCGCTGCGCTGAGGTCAACCTGGTTAGTGCCGATACAGAAGCAGCCGATCGCCACCAGCTTTTCCGCCGCCGCAATCACGTCTTCTGTCAGTTGGGTACGGGATCGCAGACCGATGAAGTGGGCATCACGGATCGACTCTTTCAGCTGTTCGGTGTCCAGCGCACCTTTGTGAAATTCGATGTTGGTGTAACCTGCCGCACGAAGGTTATCCAGTGCTTTTTGATGCACCCCTTCTACCAGCAGAAATTTAATCTTGTCTTTCTCCAGTGATACCTTTGCCATTTACCCGACCCTGTCTGATTGTCTGAACTAATGTTGTGCTGGATTTGAATCCGCTCTAGCCAACATATCAAAAAAAACTATTGCAGCAATATGAACGTTTGCGTCGGCACTCTGAAGAAATGTCATCCAGCGTGAATTGGCAGTGAAATATGCTAAGGAAAAATACGAATACGGCAGGATCGTCAGGAGACCATCAGAAATGTGATACAAGTCACCGAATATGGCTTTTGCAAAAAAAGTTAGCGGGGGGAGGCTCCCCCCGTCAGATCATTTCACGATGGTTTTGACGCCATCGGCGGTACCAATCAGCGCGACATCGGCGCCACGATTAGCAAATAACCCAACTGTTACCACGCCTGGCAGGCCATTGATGGCATTTTCCATCGCGATAGCATCGAGGATCTCCAGGCCGTAAACATCAAGGATCACGTTACCGTTATCCGTTACCACGCCCTGTCGGTATTCCGGGCGGCCGCCCAGTTTGACCAGCTCACGCGCTACCGCGCTGCGTGCCATCGGGATCACTTCAACCGGCAGCGGGAAGGTACCCAGAATATCGACCTGCTTGGACGCATCGGCGATACAGATAAACTTGTCAGCCACGGAGGCGATGATTTTCTCACGCGTTAACGCCGCACCGCCGCCTTTAATCATCTGCATATGGCCATTGATCTCATCAGCGCCATCGACGTAGATCCCCAGACGATCCACTTCGTTCAGATCAAAAACAGTGATACCGAGGCTTTTCAGCTTTTCCGTGGAGGCATCTGAGCTTGACACCGCGCCCTCGATTTGTCCCTTCATGGTACCCAGCGCATCAATAAAGTGTGCTGCCGTTGACCCTGTGCCCACGCCAACAATGGTGCCCGGTTGTACGTACTGGAGAGCGGCCCATCCTACTGCTTTTTTCAGTTCATCCTGCGTCATGATCTCTTGCCCGTGGTGTTTTTTGCGTGACGCGCATTATAGAACATTCACCTGCGCCATGTGATCTGCGAGGTCACCAATTTCGTCTGTATCAAACATAAATTTATGTCATAGTGCGACGTAATGAACTATTTGGGAGTCAGCCAGAGCAATGAAACGTCCGGACTACAGAACACTACAGGCGCTTGATGCCGTTATTCGTGAACGCGGATTTGAACGCGCAGCGCAAAAGCTGTGTATTACGCAATCCGCCGTTTCACAGCGAATCAAACAGCTTGAAAATATGTTCGGACAGCCGCTGCTGGTTCGTACCGTACCGCCGCGTCCCACCGAACAGGGGCAAAAACTGCTGGCCCTGCTGCGCCAGGTTGAACTGCTGGAAGATGAGTGGCTGGGCGACGAACAGACCGGCTCAACGCCGCTGCTGCTCTCGCTGGCGGTCAACGCCGACAGTCTGGCCACCTGGCTGCTGCCTGCGCTTGCGCCGGTACTGGCCGACTCCCCTATCCGTCTGAATCTGCAGGTTGAAGACGAAACGCGCACCCAGGAACGTCTGCGTCGCGGTGAAGTGGTTGGCGCAGTCAGTATCCAGCCACAGGCGCTGCCAAGCTGCCTGGTGGATCAGTTGGGCGCGCTGGACTACCTGTTCGTCGGCTCCAAAGCCTTTGCCGATCGCTACTTCCCGAACGGCGTGACCCGCGCCGCGTTGCTGAAAGCCCCGGCCGTGGCCTTTGACCATCTTGATGATATGCATCAGGCGTTTTTACAGCAGAACTTCGACCTGCCGCCGGGCAGCGTGCCGTGCCATATCGTCAATTCATCAGAAGCTTTCGTCCAGCTGGCGCGCCAGGGCACCACCTGCTGCATGATCCCGCATTTGCAAATTGAGAGAGAGATTCTGAACGGCGAGCTTATTGATCTGACGCCTGGCTTGCATCAGCGCCGGATGCTTTACTGGCACCGTTTTGCGCCGGAAAGCCGCATGATGCGCAACGTGACCGACGCGCTGCTGGCTCACGGGCATAAGGTCTTGCGACAGGACTAACGAAATGACCCTCTCCTTGTGGGAGAGGGATCAGACGCGAGAGTTACTGAGTTTTTGGCGCGGTTTCAGGCTGCTGCTGAGCCTGTGCAGGTTCAATCTGGAACACCACGTCAACCTGATCGTCGAACTGAATAGTTGGCTGCTCGTAAGTTTCCTGGGCAGATACCGGCGCGGCATCTGCCTTCATCATACGTACCATCGGGCTCGGCTGGTAGTTAGAGACATGGTAGCGCACGCTGTACACCGGCCCCAGCTTAGTGTTAAAGCCTGAAGCAAGCTGCTGTGCCTGATGCAGTGCATCATCAATGGCGGCTTTACGCGCTTCGTCTTTGTACTTATCCGGTTGCGCAACACCCAGAGTGACAGAACGGATTTCGTTCAGGCCCGCTTTCAGTGCACCATCCAGCAGCGCATTCAGCTTATCGAGCTGACGCACCGTGACTTCAACAGTACGTACCGCACGGTAACCTTTCAGAATACTTTTACCATTCTGGTAGTCGTAATCCGGCTGGGTGCGCAGGTTCGCGGCGTTAATGTCTTTCTTCGCGACCTGATTCTGTTCCAGGAACGAGAGATATTGCGCAACACGATCATCTGCCTGTTTCTTGGCGGATGCTGCATCCTTTGCTGAAGCATTCACCTCAATGGCTAACGTGGCGATGTCCGGTACGGCATCCACGCTTGCGGTTCCTGTGGTGACGATATGCGGGCTATTAGGCAATTCGTTTGCCTGCGCCGACACTGCGCCAAAACTGACTAATGCCGCGAGGGCGAGTACGTTAAACTTCACTGTTATTCCTCCATGTTGCGAAGAGTGCCCGTTTACAGGGCGCATGCCAGCAAGCTTAGCGTTTCACGCCCAGATGTCCATAAGAGAACGCTTAGTTAAACAGCGCCTGAATATGCGCAATGCCATCTTTCGCTAACTGAACAGCGATAACCCACATCACCAGCCCCACCAGCGTATTAATGATGCGCTGGGCTTTTGCCGTACGCAGACGCGGTGCCAGCCAGGCGGCGAGCAGTGCCAGACCGAAAAACCACAGGAAGGAGGCGCTGACCGTACCCAGTGCGAACCAGCGTTTCGGCTCGACATCCAGCTGGCCGCCCAGGCTGCCTAACACCACAAAGGTATCCAGGTAAACATGCGGGTTGAGCCAGGTCACTGCCAGCATGGTGACGATGAGTTTCCAGCGCCCCTGCTTCATCACCTCGGCACTGGCCAGCTCCAGATTGCTGCTCATCGCGGTTTTCAGCGCACCGAAGCCGTACCACAGCAGAAACGCCACCCCACCCCAGGTCACCAGCGCCAGCAGCCATGGCGACTGCATCAGCAGCGCGCTACCGCCAAAGATACCCGCGCAAATCAGCAGCAGATCGCTGACCGCGCACAGCAGGGCGATCATCAGATGATACTGACGACGAATGCCCTGGTTCATGACAAATGCATTTTGTGGGCCGAGGGGCAGGATCATCGCCGCACCTAATATAAGCCCTTGAAAATAATAGGTTAACATAAAAATAATTCCGGTAAATCGTCTTAAGCGCAGACTATACCGCGGGATAATCATTAGAGGAAATTGAAAATATTAATCATGAATAAGCAATGTTAATAATGTGCACCTTTGCGATCCGACAGAATCAGATTTCAACAAGAGTGTTACTGCTTGCCCCCGAGTATGCTGCAAGTATCTTTGTCCTTACCTCGCTGAAGGATCTGTATGAAACATACCGGACATGTTTTATGTCTCTTCGTCGCGCTGGTCTTACCCGGAGTCGGCAATGCACAAACCACGCTGCGCTACACCGACCACGAACCGTACGGGAATATGCGCACTCAGATTATCAAGAACACCTTTTTCAAGGCGATTGAGCGTGAGTCTCGGGGAAGTATAAAAATAGATGCTCACTGGAACGGTGAAATCACCAGCAGTTATCAAGCGCTCGAAACCCTGTCCCAGGGAGAACGCGCAGATATCGGCATTGTGGTTCCCGAATATACCCCTGACCAGCTACCGCGCCACCAGCTGTTTAAAAGCTTTCCGCTGGGCCCGGATAACGGCAAAGCTCAGGTGCAGTTCTTTCACCGCGTATTTCGCGATTATCCGCAATTCGCCGCTGAGCTGGATAACAATAACCTCGTGATGCTGCAATTTTTCCTCGGCTACCCGGCAGCCTTTTTTACCAGCAAGGCAAACGTTGGGCCCACGCAGTTGGCCGGCACGCGATGGCGAACTGCCAGCTTCTGGCATCAGTCTTTTTTGCGCAATGCCGGTGCCACGACGGTTACCCTGCCGTGGAACAGCAAAATTGTCGATGCGCTACAAGAGGGGCAACTTGATGGGCTGCTGGTGAATCTGGACAGTGGCGATGATATCGGTGCCCCGCGTGCCGCGCCCTATATTCAGCTGTCCCCTGCGCTTTGGCTGGGTCATGTTTATCTGCTGGCGATGAATAAGGATGCCTGGAATGCGCTTTCATCGCAGGACCAGGCCGCGATCCAACGGGCTGCAGCGTCTACGGAACAGGCACTCGGCGCCTGGCTTGATACCAGCCTGAATCACATGGCCAGGCAGCTGGAACAGCAAGGCGCTCTGGTTCACTTTCTTTCTCGCGAGGAGCTTAATCAATGGCGGGATGCCACGCGCTATCAGCAGGTACAGGCGAAGTGGGTCGGTGAGCAGGAGCGTAAAGGCGTGACGGATGCAGGCAGCTTAGTCGAGTCCGTCAGCTCGCTACTGTCAGACGCGATGCAAAAATAAAGCCCGCGCACTGGCGCGGGCTTAAACGATCATCGGGAGCGTTACTCCTCTCCTTCCTTCACGCGCTTAAAGTTCACGTCCATCTGCGGGTGCGGGAAGCTAATGCCGTTGGCATCAAAATCACGCTTCACGCGTTCCAGCACATCCCAGTAGACGCTCTGCAGGTCACTGCTGTTGCTCCAGACGCGCACCACAAAGTTGATCTGCGAGGCACCCAGTTCATTCAGGCGTACCGTCATTTCGCGATCTTTAATAATCCGCTCGTCAGACTCGATGATGTTAGTAAGTAGCTGCTTCACCTTGTCGATATCGGAGTCGTATGTCACGCCAATAATGAACTCATTACGACGCACCGGCTCGCGGGAGAAGTTGATGATGTTGTTGGCGATGATTTTACCGTTCGGGATCACGACGATCCGCCCATCGACGGTACGCATGGTAGTAGAGAATATTTGCACCTGCAGTACGGTCCCCGCCACACCGCCCAGATCGACATACTCACCAGAACGGAACGGACGGAAGGTCACCAGCAGCACACCGGCGGCCAGGTTCGACAGCGAGCCCTGCAGGGCAAGACCGATGGCCAGACCGGCGGCACCGAGAACCGCAATCACCGAGGCCGTCTGCACGCCTACACGCCCTAGCGCGGCGATCAGCGTAAAGGCGATAATGCCGTAGCGCACCAGCGCAGAGAGAAAGTCCGCTACTGTGGCATCAATCTGACGCGCACGCATCAGACGATTAACCGCATTCGACACGATACGTGCCACGATCATACCCACGATAATAATCGCGATCGCCGCGACGATGTTTACGGCGTAACTCAGCAGCAACGCCTGATTGCGCACCAGCCAGGAGCCCGCGTTATTGATGCTATCTACAACACCGAGATCTTCCATTCAATTTTCCTTATCTAAGCCAGATCATAAAAAAGACTCCCACATCGAGGCAGGAAGCTGAGTAAAGGGTAAACAAAAAGCGAAGATATTGCCAAACAGATCACAAAAAGAGCCGTTGCAGCTCGTTGAAAAGGCATAAAAAAAGCCCGCACACAGTGCAGGCTTTTTGATGCTAATGGCAGCTCAAATTACAGAACGTCAACCGCGTTCAGCTCTTTGAATGCCTGCTCCAGACGGGTGATCATAGAGGTCTGTGCAGCACGCAGCCATACGCGTGGATCGTAGTATTTCTTGTTTGGCTGGTCTTCGCCTTTCGGGTTGCCCAGCTGACCCTGCAGGTAAGCTTCGTTAGCTTTGTAGTAGCCCAGAATACCTTCCCATGTTGCCCACTGGGTGTCGGTATCGATGTTCATTTTGATAACACCGTAGCTTACAGAGTCTTTGATTTCCTGAGCAGAAGAACCGGAACCGCCGTGGAAGACGAAGTTCAGGCTGTTGTGCGGCAGGTTATGTTTCTTAGAAACATAGTCCTGAGAATCGCGCAGGATAGTTGGAGTCAGTACCACGTTACCAGGCTTGTACACGCCGTGTACGTTACCGAAGGAAGCCGCGATAGTGAAACGTGGGCTGATTTTGCTCAGCTCGGTGTAAGCGTAATCAACGTCTTCTGGCTGAGTGTACAGGGCAGAAGCGTCCATGTGGCTGTTGTCCACGCCGTCTTCTTCACCACCGGTGCAACCCAGTTCGATTTCCAGGGTCATGTCCATTTTGGCCATGCGCGCCAGGTATTTGGAGCAGATCTCGATGTTCTCTTCCAGAGACTCTTCAGACAGGTCGATCATGTGAGAAGAGAACAGTGGCTTACCGGTAGCGGCGAAGTGTTTTTCACCCGCGTCCAACAGACCGTCGATCCACGGCAGCAGTTTCTTCGCGCAGTGGTCAGTGTGCAGGATAACCGGAACACCGTAGTGCTCAGCCATCTGGTGAACGTGATGTGCGCCAGAGATTGCGCCCAGGATTGCTGCGCCCTGAGGAACGTCAGTTTTCACGCCTTTACCTGCGATGAACGCTGCGCCGCCGTTGGAGAACTGAACGATGACAGGTGCTTTAGCTTTGGCTGCAGTTTCCAGAACGGCGTTGATGGAGTCGGTACCCACGCAGTTAACGGCTGGCAGAGCAAAGTTGTTTTCTTTAGCTACCTGGAACACTTTCTGAACGTCATCACCGGTGATCACGCCAGGTTTTACGAAATCAAAAATTTTAGACATGTTACGAGTCCTGTATCTTCGGCCTTGGAAAGGGGCGTGCTCTAATAAGCGCGCTGAAAATTGGGCAGGTTTCCCTGCCCTGAAATGGCTTACTTCTTAGCGCGCTCTTCGAGCATCGCTACTGCCGGCAGAACTTTACCTTCCACGAATTCGAGGAATGCGCCGCCGCCAGTGGAGATGTAGGAGATCTTGTCGGAAATACCGAACAGATCGATAGCTGCCAGAGTGTCACCGCCGCCAGCGATGGAGAAGGCTTCGCTGTCTGCAATCGCGTTAGCCACGATTTCAGTACCTTTGCGGAAGTTAGGGAATTCGAACACGCCAACCGGGCCGTTCCACAGAATGGTTTTTGCGTCTTTCAGGATGGCAGCCAGTTTCTCTGCAGAAACGTCGCCCAGGTCCAGAATCTGCTCTTCATCTTTGATGTCAGCAACAGATTTCAGTTCTGCGGTTGCGGTTTCGGAGAACTCGGTCGCCACACGAACATCAGTAGGAACCGGGATATCACACGTGGTCAGCAGACGTTTGGCTTCTTCAACCAGGTCAGCTTCATACAGGGATTTACCCACGTTGTGGCCTTGAGCGGCAACGAAGGTGTTGGCGATACCACCGCCAACGATCAGCTGGTCAGCAATTTTGGACAGAGAGTCCAGAACGGTCAGTTTGGTCGAAACTTTAGAACCACCAACGATAGCGACCATTGGGCGAGCAGGCTCTTTCAGCGCTTTACCCAGTGCTTCCAGTTCGTCTGCCAGCAGTGGACCTGCACAAGCAACGTCTGCGAATTTACCGATACCGTGGGTAGAAGCCTGTGCACGGTGAGCCGTACCGAAGGCATCCATGACGAATACGTCGCACAGTGCAGCGTATTTTTTGGACAGCGCTTCGTCGTCTTTCTTCTCGCCTTTGTTAAAGCGAACGTTTTCCAGAACAACCAGTTCACCCGCAGCGACTTCAACGCCGTCAAGGTAGTCTTTAACCAGACGTACCGGGTTAGACAGTTTGTCTTTCAGGTAATTAACAACCGGGAGCAGAGAGAATTCTTCGTTGTACTCGCCTTCGGTCGGACGACCCAGGTGGGAGGTAACCATCACTTTTGCACCCTGCTTGAGCGCCAGTTCGATGGTTGGCAGAGAGGCACGAATACGCGCGTCGCTGGTAACTTTACCCTCTTTAACCGGTACGTTCAGATCTGCACGGATGAAAACGCGTTTACCTGCCAGATCCAGATCGGTCATCTTAATTACAGACATGGTGAATCCTCTCATTGATTCTAAAGTTTTGCAGACGCACGACGCGTCTTACCTGAAACCTTGTGCAGCCATTGCTAACGTGGTGTCGAGCATTCGGTTAGCAAAGCCCCATTCGTTGTCACACCAGACCAGCGTTTTGATCAAGTGCGCCCCACTCACGCGCGTTTGCGTGCCATCAACAATGGCGCTGTGCGGATCGTGGTTAAAATCTATTGAGACCAACGGTAATTCCGTATAGTCAACTATACCATGAAATGCTTGCTGCGCCGCTTTTTGCAGCAACAGGTTGACCTCACTGGCTTTTACCGGTTTTTTGACGGTAACGCTGAGGTCGATTGCCGTCACGTTGATGGTCGGAACACGCACGGCAATGGCTTCAAAACGGTCATGAAACTGGGGGAAAATTCGGGAGATGCCGGCCGCCAGTTTGGTATCCACCGGAATGATCGACTGACTCGCCGCGCGAGTGCGTCGCAGATCCGGGTGGTATGCGTCAATGACCTGCTGATCGTGCATCGCGGAATGGATCGTGGTCACTGTGCCCGATTCAATTCCGTAGGCATCGTCCAGCAGTTTGATGACCGGAATAATACAGTTGGTGGTGCAAGAGGCGTTGGAGACAATACGGTGTTCCGCTTGCAGCTCAAGATGATTGACGCCGTAAACCACGGTGGCATCGAGATCGTTGCTGCCAGGATGTGAAAAGAGCACTTTCCTGGCGCCAGCCGCCAGATGAGCCTCACCGTGTTCGCGGTTGCCGTAAACGCCGGTGCAATCGAGAACCACATCAACACCCAGCTCACGCCAGGGTAATGCCTCGATCGTCGGTTCATGCAGGATGCGAATCACGTCGTCGCCAACGAGCAGTTGCTCTCTTTCCTGACGGACATCCCAGGCAAAGCGCCCATGGCTGGTGTCATATTTCAACAAATGCGCCATGCCCGTAGCATCCGCCAGTTCATTGATTGCCACCACGGTGATTTCCGCACGACGCCCGGATTCATACAAAGCACGAACCACGTTGCGTCCGATGCGACCGAAGCCATTAATCGCTACGCGTACGGTCATAAGTCTCCTGCAAGGCTTTCCCTGATTTGAGGTGGCTGACAGAGTAATCCAGCAGCGCGCCAAGGGGAATCCTCGCCTGTCACAAACTCCAACTGATTGGTCAATTGTCGAACATTTAATCGACTGAAACGCTTCAGCTAGAATAGGCGAAACCCGGAATAAAGGGAATGTCTGTCCAGACCAATAAGCCAGCTATATGACGCACGTCACATTTCGCGGCTGAATATCGCGGGTTTTATTCCATATTTCAGAATCGTGCATAAGCGTAGCAATATCTTTTCGTTGTCGCGGCGTAAATCCTGATTTATATCAGAAAGCCGATCAGCCCGCGTCGATATCATCTGCGCCACGTCCGAGTCTCGGAGTCCTGCAATTTATGACCATGCCCCACTTACATTCCTCCGCAGCGCGTTTTTATGCGCTTCGTCTGCTTCCCGGACAGGAAGTCTTTAGCCAGTTACACGCCTTTGTGCAGCAGCACCAGCTCTACGCCGCCTGGATTGCCGGATGCACCGGTAGCCTGACCGACGTTGCGTTGCGTTACGCCGGACAGGACGCCACGACGCTGTTGACGGGCACGTTTGAGGTGATCTCGCTTAATGGCACGCTCGAGCTGACCGGCGAGCATTTGCATCTGTGCATTTCCGATCCGCAAGGGGCGATGCTGGGTGGGCACATGATGCCTGGCTGCACCGTGCGTACCACGCTTGAGCTGGTGATTGGCGAGCTGGATACGCTGGCGTTTAGCCGCCAGCCCTGCGCCCTCTCCGGCTATGACGAACTGCATATCTCAACCCGTTAATCGACTACTCAGCAAGAGGTTCTCTATGGCGCGTCGCCCGTTTTCCAGCCAGTCTTTAGTCCTGATTGTTATCGCTATCGCTATCAATATGGTGGGGGGGCAGTTGATCAGCATGCTCAAGCTGCCTATTTTTCTCGACTCCATCGGCACCTTAATCAGTGCGGTTCTGCTTGGCCCGGTGATTGGCATGCTGACCGGGCTACTCACCAATTTGCTCTGGGGACTGCTCACCGATCCGATTGCCGCCGCCTTTGCGCCGGTGGCGATGGTGATCGGCCTTGTCGCCGGTTGGCTGGCGCGGGCGGGCTGGTTCCGCACCCTGCCAAAAGTGGTGGTCAGCGGCATCATTATTACCCTGGCAGTCACGGTGGTTGCTGTCCCGTTACGCACTGCGCTCTTTGGTGGCGTAACCGGTAGCGGTGCCGATCTGTTTGTCGCCTGGATGCACTCTGTTGGCCAGGGCCTGGTGGAGTCAGTCGCCATTACCGTGCTGGGCGCCAATCTGGTTGATAAAATACTGACAGCAGTGCTGGTCTGGATATTGTTGCGCCAGCTGCCATTGCGCACCACCCGCCATTTCCCGACGATGTCAGCAGTGCGCTAAATGCATCCGTTTACCTCGTTAACGCTGTGGGCGCTGGCGGCCTGCACCACCTTGCTGCTTCCTGTAGAGAGCGTGCTGCCGGTGTACAGCGCAGCCACTTTTATGTGTCTGCTGGCGCGGAAATCGACGCGTCGACGAGCAAAATATGTGGCCTGGTTGATGCTCTCGTTGGGGGTGGGATTGTGGCTGGTACACGGCGGCTGGCTGACGGCGTGGATCAGTGGTCAGCCTCGCGATCCGCAACGCTGGGCGCATGCCATTACCCTGTGGCTGCGCATTCTGGCGATTGTGTCGACCTCACAGCTGTGGATGGCGTATGTGCCGGTGCCGCAATTTATCCGGGCGCTGTTCGCCTCGCGCCTGCCGCCGGGCATGGCTTACCTGTTTGCCGGCCCGCTGCTGGTCGTTGAACAGCTCAAGCGCCAGCTGGCGATTATTCATGAAGCCCAGCGCGCCCGCGGCGTGCCGTTGGATGAAGCCTGGTATCAGCGTCTGCGCGCGATGCCTGCGTTGATTGTGCCGCTCACGCAGAATGCACTGAACGATTTAGCCGTCCGCGGCGCAGCGCTGGATATGCGCGGCTTTCGTCTGCATCGCACACGCACCACGCTGTGGGCCCCTCAGGACAGTCGCTTACAATGTCTGGTGCGCTACGGAATGGTGCTGATGATGGTCACGGAAATCGGAGTCTGGATATGGTTACGCTAGAACAGTTTCGCTATCGTCCTACCCACGCCACGCGTCCGCCTTCGTGCTTTGATTTCCACCGCGCAGAACCGGGGATGGTAGCGATTTTTGGCGATAACGGCAGCGGGAAAAGTACCCTCGCCCAGTTGATGGCCGGTTGGTATCCAGACTTTCTCCCCGGTGACATCGAGGGCAAGGGCATCCTGCTGGGAAATCCTGTCGGCCAGCTGTCTTTGGTGGAGCAGTCCCCCACCATTCAACTGGTGCAGCAATCACCTTATCTGCAGCTTTCCGGCTGTACGTTTAGCGTGGAGGAGGAAGTGGCGTTTGGCCCGGAAAATCTGTGCCTGGGCGAGGCCGAAATCCTGCGCCGTATCGATGCCGCGCTCACGCTGACAGACTGTCACCCGCTGCGCTATCGCCACCCCGGCACGCTGTCTGGGGGCGAAACCCAGCGGGTGGTGATCGCCAGCGCGCTCGCCATGATGCCCCGGCTTTTAATCCTCGATGAAGCCTTCAGCCGACTGACGGCGCAGGCCACCGGCCAACTGCTGGATCGGCTGGCGCACTGGGCGCAGGAGCACGGCTCGCTGATTGTGCTTTTCGAGCGCCATCACTCTCCTTTTATCACCTGCTGCCAGCAGGCGTGGCAACTGCGCGACGGAGCGTTATTTCCCCTATGCTAACCCTGAATCAGGTCACTTATCGCTGGCCAGATGCCGCAGACGACTGCCTGCGCGAGATCTCGCTTGAACTGAAAGCCAGCGAATGGCTGGCATTGACAGGCGATAACGGCGCGGGGAAATCCACGCTGCTGCGCATTATGGCGGGCCTGCTCTCCCCTTCATCCGGCGCGGTGACCTTCAACGGTGAACCGATCGCGAAGCTCAAAAATCGTCAGCGCGCCCGTCACCTTGGAGTGCTGTTTCAGGAGGCGGAAAATCAGATCTTCCACAGCAAGGTTATTGAGGAAGTGGCGTTTGGCCTGAAGCTACAAAAATTACCTGCGGCAGACATTGCGCGTCGTACCCAGGCTGCGTTGCAGCTTTGCCAGTTAGAAGACGTCGCCGACGCGCATCCGCTGGATCTGCACACAGCGCAGCGGCGAATGGTGGCGGTAGCCAGCCTGGAGGCAATGGCGCCAGAGATTCTGCTGCTGGATGAACCCAGCCGCGATTTTGATGCGCACTGGCTGGCGGTATTTGAACACTGGCTGGCGGTCTGTCGCGGTCGGGGAACCAGCGTCATCGCCATCAGTCACGATTCGGCATTTACGCCGCGTCATTTTTCACGCGTTGTTCGCCTGCATAACGGATCGCTCACCCGATCCGATACTCACCGTTGACTGTCATCTCCAGCATAAGATCCGCAGGCAGGCTGTTTTCCAGAACCCGATAAACATTTGGTCCATCGGTACGTTCATAAAAAGCCTCAGCTTCAGCTTGCGACAGACCCCCTGCCATTTTTCGTTCAATCAGACGTGTACGCAGGGTATGGGCTGGTGCACGAATGAAAAGCGAAAAGTCGCAGAATTCAGCCAACACCTTCCATCTTTCGTCATCCCGCAGTAACCAGTTGCCTTCAACTATTACGACAGGTGCCGTTACCACAACAGCCTCTTCAACCGGGTCGTGCTTTTGTCGGTCATATTGCGGCCAGGTGCAATCACCTTCTTTCAGCAGACGCAGATTTTGCGCAAGCTTTTCAACATCAAAGGTTTCGGGTGCGCCTTTATATGCACGCAAGTTGTGGGCATCCAGCCAGGCATTATAGTGATGGAAACCGTCCATTGGCAGCGTCTGGATCTGTGGCTGATGGGGTTCCTGACGGGAGAGATATTCCCAGAAAGTGGTCAGCGTGGATTTTCCCGTGCCGGGTGCTGCGCTCAGAAAAACAATCGTACGCCGCTCCGGATTCGCGGAATGGACTTTCGTGAGCTGTTGCAACAACGGTTTGTGAACGTTCTCTATTTCATCATCATTGTAAAACGCTTCAACATGAAGCCCATTGACCATCAGTCCAATTTTCACGGCGTTAATTCCTTTAAAATTGTCGTTACCGCAAGTGTCATTGCCGTCTTGACCATCCCGGTAAAGCGAACCTCAGACCACGTAGCAAAGTCAGCAAATTTCATCGACTTCAGCGCGCCATACAAGGTGGCATTACGGATAATACAGTTCACGTTGCTGATAAAATCCCAGGTGATGTCATCGGCGAAACCGGGGATCTGCTCCTGTTCGTTCAGATACTGATAAAACTGGGAAAAATGGGTTATATCGGCATACAGCCACTTGTCCATTTTCCCCAGCGCATAGATCAGGCGTAACGCAACGTCGATATCGTCAAGGGGCCCGCTCTGGGCGAGTAACGGCTTCACTGCATATTCCACGATCTCTTCATCGTTATTGATAAACAGCGACGGCAGAAAACGCTTAATACCCAGCAGCAAAATGCTATGCGCCGTTGTCATAAACGTGAGTAAGTTGTCCTGAGCATCCAGTAGCTCAAGCACATCATCTTCTGTCAGCGTCGTCATTCGTTTTCCGGGAAATCACCATGAATGCAGAGAGTCTATAATATTACACGTTCGATCTGCGCCGCCGATCAGTAAAGTTTGCGTGCGCACACCATTCGCAACCTGTTGGATACCCTTAACAAGATCGCCGCCGGTTACCCCCGTAGCACTAAAGAGGATGTCATTACTTCCTGCCAGTTCGTCGAGCGAGTAGACGTGATTGACCTCAACGCCCATCTCCAGACAGCGTTGGCGCTCCTTCATGGCAACCAGGCGGTTTTCTGCGCTATCGCCTTTTGCTTCACAAAAATCGATCAGTTCCGCCTGCATATCTCCGCCCAGTGCTTTTACTGCGCAAGCCGAGATTACCCCTTCTGGCGCACCGCCAATGGTGTACATCAGGTCATAAGGATTATCCTGCAAACAGGTTAGAACGCTGGTGGCCACATCACCGTCGGGAAGAGCAAATACCTTCACACCCAGTTGTGTCGCCTCCGCGATTGCTTTGTGAAGACGTGGTTTATCCAGCGTAACCATGCGTAGTTGTTCAAGTGGCTTGTCGAGCGCCTTCGCTACATTGCGCAGGTTGTCTGCCAGTGGTAATGCCAGATTGATAGCACCCGCAGCCAAATGATTAACAACCAATTTTTTCATATACATATCAGGGGCGTGTAACAGACTCCCTTCAGGAGCGAACGCCATCACCGCCAGCGCATTGCTTTGCCCCATCGCCACCATCCGGGTGCCTTCAATGGGATCGACTGCGATATCCACTTCGGGACCGGTGCCGTTTCCGACCTCCTCACCAATCCATAACATCGGTGCATGATCGATCTCCCCTTCGCCGATGACGATCCGCCCACGGATAGCGATCCCATTTAATGCGGTCCGCATCGCACTGACTGCCAGCCCATCAATTTTATTCTTATCACCGCACCCGGTTTGTGGCCAGGCAGCCAGCGCTGCCTGTTCCGTAACGCGAAATAGCGGCCATGCCAGAGACATCATGCCGCCTCCCCGGTATCGACATTGAATTGCGCCAGCAGGTATTTCTCGGCTTTTTCGTTCCAGATACCGTGCGTCTCTTCAACCAGTCGCGCCAGCTCCCTGAACAACGGATCGGTTTTTCCTTTTTCGGCAAAATCGCTAATCGCCGTCAGCGGCATAGTGACACCGTTGTAGATAAGCTTTTTACCGCCCGGAATATTCGGCAGATTAAGAACCGTATCCGGCACCGCATCAAGCCCACCGATGTGCGTCACCATAAATGAGGGCTGAAGCTGGCCCGTGGCGCTTAGCGCTATCGCCTCTTTCATGTCATCGGTCGAACCGCCTGAAGTCCCAACAACGTGAGTGCTGTTGTAATGCACATTGTAAAAATTGAACGGCACTTTAAAATTACTCTCCGTTGGCCCGGCGAAGAAATTCAGGCAGCCATCTTCCGCCAGAAGATCGTCAGCCATCTCTAGCACAGCCGGAACGGCTGCATAGACAAAGACATCATCAAAGCCTGCATCATCCGTTAATGCCCGCACCTCAGCGGCAGGGTTTGCCATCCCCGCGGTATTGACATAGATAAGCTCAATTCCCTTCTGCGCAGCCAGCTCAATCGGCAACAGTTTTCTGGCATGCGCCAAACGCGTTTCATCAATATCCACCACAACCACGCGTGACGGCTGGATCCCGCCATTAACGGCATAGTCAATCGCACCTATACCCATCGGGCCTGCACAGGCTAAAAGCGCGATATTGCCGCCGGGTTTAACGCCCATCCGATGTTCATAGACATACTGCGTCGTATGATAATTCGCGTTATAAGCACCAATGATGCAACACATCGGCTCAGCCAGTGATGCCGCGGCAAAATAGGAACCGAGATAAGGTAAAACGCACCCGAGATTAATGGCGATCTCAGGGATAATCATATAAGTCGCATTTCCACCGAAATATTCGTAGCTATATCCGGCAGAGTAGCCGCTCGGCAGCCCCATCGCCGGCTGTAAGACAAAGCGTTGCCCTTTTTTATATTTATCGACCAGGTTCTTCCCAACCTCAACAATAATCCCGGCACATTCATGACCAGTAATAATCGGATGATTTTCCAGATCATCTGGCACACGCTTATGTTCACTACCTAATGCAGCAGCCTTCCAGGTAGATAAGCACACACTGTCTGAAATAACGCTTACTAATAGTTCATTTTCAGTAATTTCAGGCAATTCAAATTCGCGGATACGGACATCCCGCTTGCCATATATCGCAGCTACTTTCGTTTTCATATTCACTCCAAAAATCAGAAAGATTAATTCGAGGTCAAATGTTTAAACAAATCATCAAGCAATGGATCGCCAATATAGTTCTTTATCAGAATTAATGGTTTTTCAGTGACTCGCTTAACACGCCCTTCCAGGCTGGCATGGGTAACAATAATATCCGCATCGTCGGGGACATTTTCGATAGCAAAATGCGTAACGGTGATCGTATGCCCTGCTTTTTCAAGACGCTTGCGGAATGTCGTTGCGCCCATTGCGCTAGACCCCATTCCAGCATCACAGACAAAAGCAATTCGTTTCACATTTTGATATGAAAACTTGCCCTCCTGCTTCATTGTCTTAACGGCTTTAGCTGATTCACTGAACGTATCTTCACTTTCGGCTTCGCTTTTTTTCTCCATTTTCAAAATGAAAGACGTGATAACAAAGGTCACCAGTGTTCCTGCCGCTACGCCCGCAATGGTGGCAAGGAAAGATCCTTTAGGCGTCAGCGCAAGATAAGCAAAAATAGAACCAGGGCTTGGACCCGCAACCAGCCCGCCATCTAACACATTAAATACCCATGTCCCGCTCATGCCTCCGGCAATCATGGCAATAAGGGTTAAAGGTTTCATCAGCACATATGGGAAATAGAGCTCGTGAATACCGCCAAGGAAATGGATGATCATCGCACCTGGCGCTGACTTCTTCGCCATTCCTTTGCCAAAAAAAGTAAAACCAAGCAGCAGACCTAAACCAGGGCCAGGGTTTGAGGCCACCATAAAGAAGATCGATTTACCCGTTTCAGAGGCTTGCTGCATGCCCAACGGATAATAGACCCCCTGATCAATAGCATTATTCAGAAAGAGGATTTTTGCCGGTTCATTAATCAATGACAACAGGGGTAGATAGCCCGCGTGCACCAGCGATTCAATGCACTCCTTCACAAAGTTATTGGCAATGAGAACTGCCGGTCCAATCACTTCAAATCCAAGCAGACACAGGAGCATGCCCGCAATCCCGAGGGAGAAGTTGTTGATCACCATCTCGAAACCAGCAGGGATACGCTTTTCCAGCAACCGATCGATATGCTTAATAACCAGACCACCAAGCGGGCCCATGATCATTGAACCGAGGAACATCGGGATATCGGCACCAATGATCACGCCAATAGTCCCTATTCCCCCCATCACCGCCCCGCGCTTTCCGCCGACCAGATGTCCACCGGTAGAGCCGATCATTACTGGCAGTAAATAGGTAATCATCGGACCGACAATTTTGGCGAAATGCTCGTTAGGCATCCACCCGGTTGGAATAAATAAGGCAGTTATCAAACCCCAGGCAATAAAAGCACCGATATTGGGGATGACCATTGCAGTCAAAAAGCCCCCAAAAGCCTGGACCTTTGCACGAGCAGACTTGTGTTCCATAATAATATCCTGTCAAGGAGAGAGTAATTATGCGCGAGCTATAATATCCGCTAACTGTTTTTCTGATTTAGCATTCAACAATGCAGCCAGTATTTCCTCTTCACATAACAATTCGCTTAATGCCTGGATAGCGCCGATATGCGAATCAGCATTTGCCGCAGACAAACCAATTAATAACTTTACAGGTTCATCATCTTCGGCAAACTGTACTTCTTGTTTAAGTAGCGTTAATGACATTCCGGTTTTTAATGCACCACATTCTGGTCGTGCATGCGGCATCGCGACACCGGGGGCCAAAATATAGTACGGACCATTATTAATCGTAGAGTCTTTAATAGCCTGGATATAATTTGAGTTTACAAAATGATTAGCCAGTAAAGATGACATGGAAAAATCAATAGCTTCCTGCCAGTTCTTAGCTGCCTGCTTTATTGAGATAGATGCTTCAGGGAAATAATCAATCAACCGCATACGCTATCCTTATTTTATTTTTAGGGTACAACTTATCGGTTAAAATAAAATACTCGCGGAGAGGATTTAAATCAATTCAGGTGGGAAATAGCGAAAACAAAAGATGGGTTTTTACAAAACCAATGAAAACAATGGATTGAAGACGTTAAAATAAAAAGCAATAGATATTATGTGATGTGTATTGCAAATTCGCAAAATGACTAAATGCCAGAGTTGTGATTCAGATCGTATTTATCATCTTGCTGAGGGGCAAATAAATAACCCTCAAATTAAAAACGGGCCGCCGAAGCGACCCTTTTTATACCGTAAACCGAATTACAGCAGTTCTTTCGCTTTCGCGACCACGTTCTCAACGGTGAAGCCAAACTCTTCGAACAGCAATTCAGCCGGCGCAGACTCACCGAAGGTGGTCATGCCAACGATAGCGCCGTTCAGGCCAACGTATTTGAACCAGTAGTCAGCAATACCTGCTTCCACTGCCACGCGAGCGGAAACCGCTTTCGGCAGGACGGATTCGCGGTATGCCGCATCCTGCTTGTCGAATGCGTCGGTAGACGGCATGGAAACCACGCGCGCCTTCACGCCTTCGCCAGCCAGCTGATCCCAGGCAGCCACCGCCAGTTCAACTTCTGAACCGGTAGCAATGAAGATCACCTGAGGCTGACCATCGCAATCTTTCAGCACGTAACCACCGCGCGCGATGTTCGCCAGCTGCGCGTCGGTACGATCCTGCTGGGCAAGGTTCTGACGGGAGAGGATCAGCGCGGTCGGGCCGTCTTTACGCTCAACGCCGTATTTCCATGCTACCGCAGACTCAACCTGGTCACATGGACGCCATGTGGACATGTTCGGGGTCACACGCAGAGAAGCAACCTGCTCAACTGGCTGGTGAGTAGGGCCATCTTCGCCCAGACCGATGGAGTCGTGGGTGTAGACCATCACCTGACGCTGTTTCATCAGCGCCGCCATACGCACGGCGTTACGCGCGTATTCTACGAACATCAGGAAGGTAGAGGTGTACGGCAGGAAACCACCGTGCAGGGTAATACCGTTCGCGATGGCGGTCATGCCGAATTCACGCACACCGTAATGGATGTAGTTACCCGCAGCATCTTCGTTGATTGCTTTAGAGCCAGACCAGATGGTCAGGTTACTTGGTGCCAGGTCAGCGGAGCCGCCGAGGAATTCTGGCAGCCAAGGACCGAAGGCTTCGATCGCATTCTGGGACGCTTTACGGCTGGCGATTTTGGACGGATTAGCCTGCAGTTTAGCAATGAACTCGTTCGCTTTCGCGTCGAAGTCTGACGGCATGTCGCCTTTCATACGACGGGTGTATTCAGCCGCTTCCTGTGGGAAAGCTTTTGCGTAGGCTGCGAATTTCTCGTTCCAGACAGACTCTTTCGCCTGGCCTGCTTCTTTCGCATCCCACTGAGCGTAGATCTCAGACGGGATTTCAAACGCGGCGTGTTTCCAGCCCAGTTTTTCACGGGTCAGTGCGATTTCTGCGTCGCCCAGCGGTGCACCGTGAGAATCGTGCGTGCCTTCTTTGTTTGGAGAACCGAAACCGATGATAGTTTTGCACATCAGCAGGGACGGTTTGTCGGTGACTGCGCGCGCTTCTTCTACTGCACGTTTGATGGAGTCAGCATCGTGACCATCAACGCCACGTACTACGTGCCAGCCGTAGGCTTCGAAACGTGCGGCGGTATCGTCAGTGAACCAGCCTTCAACGTGACCGTCGATGGAGATACCGTTGTCGTCATAGAACGCAACCAGTTTGCCCAACTTCAGGGTGCCAGCCAGGGAACACACTTCGTGAGAAATGCCTTCCATCATGCAGCCGTCGCCCATAAACGCATAGGTGAAGTGGTCAACAATGTCATGACCTGGGCGGTTGAACTGCGCCGCCAGCGTTTTCTCAGCAATCGCCATACCGACTGCGTTGGCAATACCCTGACCCAGTGGGCCGGTGGTGGTTTCAACGCCAGCGGTGTAACCCACTTCAGGGTGACCTGGCGTTTTGGAGTGCAGCTGACGGAAGTTTTTCAGCTCTTCGATTGGCAGGGCATAACCTGTGAGGTGCAACAGGCTGTAAATCAGCATTGAACCGTGGCCGTTAGACAGCACGAAGCGGTCGCGGTCAGCCCAGGCTGGGTTTTGCGGGTTGTGATTCAGGAATTCACGCCACAGGACTTCGGCGATGTCAGCCATGCCCATCGGGGCGCCCGGGTGGCCGGATTTGGCTTTTTGTACAGCATCCATGCTCAGCGCACGAATAGCATTGGCAAGCTCTTTACGTGAGGACATTTTGACTCCAGATCGGATGTTGATGGCCATACCCGTTTCGGCTTGACGACAGCGCGTTTTGGGCTACGCCGGAAAAAAGTGCCAACAATGTAACCCAAGCGACAAAGCATGTACATGGACCATTCTTTTGCCGGTTAAGAAATCTCTGGAACCGCCTCGCACGTTGCGCAATCTTCTCGCCCGCCGTCGTTTATATTCTTTATACTCAGTGACACTCCGGCCTGACGGCAGGGAGAACGTTCGCACTTTATCGAGTTTAACGGGTACGGAAGCAACATAATGAAAATGCGTGCAATTGTGCTGGCTCTGGGAACGACACTCCTGCTTAGCGGGTGTCAAAATATGGACTCTGGTGGGCTGATGAGCTCCGGGGCGGAGGCGTTTCAGGCCTACACCCTGAGCGATGCTCAGGTCAAAGCGTTAAGTGATGAAGCCTGTAAGGAGATGGACGGTAAAGCCACTATCGCGCCGGCAAGCAGCACTTACGCTCAGCGTCTGAACAAGATTTCTTCTGCGCTGGGCGACAACATCAACGGCCAGCCGGTGAACTACAAGGTTTACATGGCGAAAGACGTCAACGCGTTTGCGATGGCGAACGGCTGTATCCGCGTCTACAGCGGGCTGATGGATATGATGACCGACAACGAAGTCGAAGCGGTGATTGGCCACGAAATGGGGCACGTCGCGCTGGGCCACGTGAAGAAAGGGATGCAGGTTGCGCTCGGCACTAACGCCGTTCGCGTCGCGGCCGCCTCTGCCGGGGGCATCGTCGGGAGCCTGTCTCAGTCGCAGCTCGGCGATCTGGGTGAAAAACTGGTCAATTCCCAGTTCTCCCAGCGTCAGGAGTCTGAGGCCGACGACTACTCTTACGATTTGTTGCGCAAACGCGGCATCAATCCGTCGGGCTTAGCCACCAGTTTTGAAAAGCTGGCACAGCAGGAAGCGGGCCGTCAAAGCTCAATGTTTGACGACCACCCAGCCTCTGCAGAGCGCGCGCAGCATATTCGCGATCGCATGTCCGCAGACGGCATCAAGTAACGCCATCCCCCAGGCCGGGTAATCTCTCCCGGCCTGTATCAGCACTTACTCGCCTTTTTTCGCCGCCTGGATGTACAGCATTTCCAGCGCCAGCGTCGCTGCAGCCAGCGCAGTGATTTCTGACTGATCGTAGGCCGGGGCCACTTCCACCACGTCCATACCGACGATATTCAGATCCTTCAGGCCGCGCACCAGCTTGATGGCGCGATCGGACGTCAGACCGCCGATCACCGGCGTACCGGTACCCGGAGCAAATGCCGGATCCAGACAGTCGATGTCGAAGGTCAGATAAACCGGCATGTCGCCGACGATCTGCTTCACCTGGGCGATGATGTCATCCACGCCGCGATCGTTCACCTGGCAGGCGTCGAGCACGGTAAAACCGTTGTCTTTATCAAACTCGGTACGAATGCCGATCTGCACGGAGTGATTCGGATCGATCAGGCCTTCTTTCGGCGCGGTGAAGAACATGGTGCCGTGGTCGAATTCGCAGCCGTTCGCGTAGGTATCGGTATGAGCGTCGAAATGCACCAGCGCCATTTTACCGAAGTGCTTGGCATGGGCGCGCAGCAGCGGCAGCGTGACAAAGTGATCGCCGCCAAAAGAGAGCATGCGCTTACCGGCAGCCAGCAGTTTTTCTGCGTGGGCCTGCAGCTTTTCACTCATTTCACGCGCATCGCCGAAGGCATACACCAGGTCGCCACAGTCAACCACGTTCAGGCGTTCGCGCATGTCGAAGTTCCACGGGAAGCGGTTATGCTCCCAGGCCAGGTTGGTGGAGACCTGACGGATAGCGGCCGGGCCGTGACGGCCACCGGCGCGACCGGAAGTCGCCATATCAAACGGCACGCCGGTGATGACCCAGTCCGCATCGCTGTCGTACGGCTGGAAGTTCATCGGAAGGCGTAAAAATCCAAAAGCGTTAGATACCAGAGAGTTATCGTACTGATGACCTAAAGTGCTCATGTCCTGACCTCTTAATAACGTCGATGCATTGAAAATAGATGAAAAAAAATCCCTTCCGCGTCGTTAAGCCCGACGAGAAAGGGATTGATTCGAATACTGCCTGTTGCGGCGAATTATCGCCGCTAATTGATACGGGTTCAAGTGAGTATCGGCGATGTTCGGTCTGTGTCCCTAACCCTCTCCCAGCGGGAGAGGGAAGAAGGCTTACTCGTCTTCCAGATACGTGTAACCGTATAAACCGGCTTCGAACTCTTCCAGGAACTGCTGCTGCAATGCAGCGTCCAGATCGGTATTTTTCACCTGATCGCGGAACTGAGTCAGCAGTTTTTTCGGATCCAGCTGCACGTACTGCAGCATATCCGCCACGGTGTCACCCTCGTCAGAGAGTTCCACTTCCACGTTGCCGTCAGGGAAGACAAACACGTCAACCGCCTCGGTATCACCGAACAGGTTGTGCATGTTGCCCAAAATCTCCTGATACGCGCCGACCATAAAGAAGCCCAGCATTGGCGGGTTCTCCGGGTCGTACTCCGGCATTGGCATGGTGGTGGCGATACCGTCACCGTCGATATAGTGATCGATAGCCCCGTCGGAATCACAGGTGATATCCAGCAGCACCGCGCGGCGCTCAGGGATCTGGTTTAGCCCTTCCAGCGGCATCACCGGGAACAGCTGATCGATACCCCAGGCATCCGGCATCGACTGAAACAGCGAGAAGTTGACGTACATTTTGTCCGCCATACGTTCCTGCAGCTCGTCGATAATCGGACGGTGCGCACGGTTGCTCGGGTCGAGCTGCTTCTGCACTTCATGGCACATATTCAGGTACAGCTGCTCTGCCCATGCGCGTTCCTGCAGGCTGAACGTACCGGAAGAATAGCCGATGTGAATGTCGTGCAGATCCATCTGGCTGTCGTGCAGCCATTCGCGCAGCGAACGACGGGTGCCCGGCTCATGCATCTCCTGCCAGGTTTCCCACATACTTTGCAGCGCGCGCGGCGCATCGTCAGCAGGCGGGGTCGCTTCGGTGTATTCGTTGCGCTCAACGCCGATGATGTTCGATACCAGCACGGTATGGTGCGCGGTAACGGCGCGGCCAGACTCGGTGATCACCGTTGGATGCGGCAGGCCGTTCTCTTCACAGGCATCGCCAATCGCCCAGATGATGTTGTTGGCATATTCGTTCAGGCCGTAGTTCACCGAGCAGTCAGACTGAGAACGGGTCCCTTCGTAGTCCACGCCCAGACCGCCACCCACGTCGAAGCACTGAATGTTCACGCCGAGCTTGTGCAGCTCAACGTAGAAGCGTGCCGATTCGCGCACGCCGGTGGCGATGTCGCGGATGTTGGCCATCTGGGAGCCGAGGTGGAAGTGCAGCAGCTGAATGCTGTCCAGACGCCCCTTCTCACGCATAATCTCGACCAGTTGCAGAACCTGGTTTGCCGCAAGGCCGAATTTGGATTTTTCACCGCCGGAGGACTGCCATTTACCGGAGCCCTGGGAGGCCAGACGTGCACGCACGCCAAGGCGCGGCACCACGTTCAGGCGCTCGGCCTCATCCAGCACGATGGCGATCTCAGACATCTTCTCGATAACCAGATAGACCTTGTGGCCCATCTTCTCGCCAATCAGCGCCAGACGAATGTATTCACGGTCTTTATAGCCGTTACAGACAATCACTGAACGGGTCATGCCCGCATGGGCCAGAACCGCCATCAGTTCTGCTTTGGAGCCCGCTTCCAGTCCCAGCGGTTCACCGGAATGAATCAGGGATTCAATGACGCGACGGTGCTGGTTAACCTTGATCGGATAGACCAGGAAATAGTCGCCGTTATAGCCGTAAGATTCACGCGCGCGCTTAAAGGCGGCGTTAATGGAACGCAGGCGATGTTGCAGGATCTGCGGGAAGCAGAACAGTGCAGGTAAACGCTGGCCCTGCGCTTCACGCGCCTTCACCAGTTTGGCGAGATCGACGCGAGCTTCCGGTACGTCAGGATCCGGGCAAACGCTGATGTGGCCCAGTTCGTTGACGTCGTAGTAGTTATTGCCCCACCAGGCAATATTGTAAGTGCGCAGCATCTTGCTGGCTTCCTGGGAGCTCATCGCAACCTCCTGCATAGAACGTAGTACACCCTGTTCGCCTGCTGACGAAGGCGAAACCGAAGACATGTCGTCAGACATAGCGAACCTCAAACTGACTATTCAGTGTAAAACAGTTGACTACTATCGCAGCGTTAATCTGCGATAACAACCCATTAACCGACCACTTATCCAGCACAGAATGCTGGAAGTCGGGTCGTGCGACCGGTTTCTTATTCATATCATTGTAAAACACGTATCCGAACTCTGTATGACAAGGTCCGGCGAAACCACGAGAAAACTCTTGTATTTACAAGAGCGCCCTTGTTCAGTCTTCACAAAGCGTAATGCCAGCCCTGGGATCCTGAGAAGCGCCGAGATGGGTATAACATCGGCAGGTTTGCAGAGTAGAAATGCGATTGGCGGGGAACAGGTTCTGGCCTGAAGGACAGAACGAATTAAGCAGAAAACGACGGTTCATTATCTCGACTCACCTCCACGCAAGTTTGAGCAAACTCGCGACAAGTTAAAGCTAAAAATTCACTGCTTTACCCGGCTGGAAGTGGCGACGCGCTGTAACGTCGTGTGCTTTTTGTATGAGCCGCGCGCCGCGTTTTATACCGACATGACAGGGAAAATGCAAAACATAAATGTGTGCATTGCCAGTACCGTCAGGAAAAATTTCCAGCCGGCTTTTAAAGGGAGTGAGAACGGATTCAAAAAAAGCTGGAAATCGGGCGAAGAAGTGACCTAAAATAGCCGTCCAGATGTTAATCCATCTATACCGATTAACACTCAGACTGCCAGTGTCATCGTCTGTAAGTCCAGGTAGAAAACACTGCTATGGCTATCCCACACAACAGTCTGAGCTAACCAAGTTCTCCTTAGGTAAATTAAAACATGGCAAAACACCTGTTTACGTCCGAGTCCGTATCAGAAGGACATCCTGATAAAATTGCTGACCAAATCTCCGATGCGGTGCTGGATGCGATCCTCGAGCAGGATCCAAAAGCGCGCGTAGCCTGTGAAACCTATGTCAAAACCGGCATGGTAATGGTTGGCGGTGAAATCACCACCAGTGCCTGGGTTGATATCGAAGAGATCACCCGTAACACCGTGCGTGAAATCGGCTATGTGCATTCTGATATGGGCTTTGATGCCAACTCGTGCGCGGTACTGAGCGCCATTGGCAAACAGTCCCCGGACATCAACCAGGGCGTTGACCGTGCCGATCCGCTGGAGCAGGGCGCGGGCGACCAGGGCCTGATGTTTGGCTATGCCACCAACGAAACCGACGTGCTGATGCCTGCGCCAATCACCTATGCTCACCGTCTGGTGCAGCGTCAGGCAGAAGTGCGCAAAAACGGCTCCCTGCCGTGGCTGCGTCCGGATGCAAAAAGCCAGGTCACGTTCCAGTACGATGACGGCAAAATTGTCGGTATCGATGCGGTCGTTCTGTCGACTCAGCACGCTGAAGATATCGATCAGAAATCCCTGCAAGAAGCGGTGATGGAAGAGATCATCAAGCCGGTTCTGCCGAGCGAGTGGCTGAATGCGTCGACCAAATTCTTCATCAACCCAACGGGCCGCTTCGTTATCGGTGGACCAATGGGTGACTGCGGCCTGACCGGTCGTAAGATTATCGTTGATACCTACGGCGGCATGGCACGTCACGGTGGCGGCGCGTTCTCCGGTAAAGATCCGTCTAAAGTTGACCGTTCTGCAGCCTACGCAGCACGCTATGTTGCGAAAAACATCGTTGCTGCTGGCCTGGCTGACCGCTGTGAAATCCAGGTTTCCTACGCGATCGGCGTGGCAGAGCCAACCTCAATCATGGTTGAAACCTTCGGCACCGAAAAAGTGCCAACGGAGCAGCTGACCCTGCTGGTACGCGAGTTCTTCGACCTGCGTCCATACGGCCTGATCCAGATGTTGGATCTGCTGCACCCAATCTACAAAGAAACCGCTGCCTACGGCCACTTTGGTCGTGAACATTTCCCTTGGGAAAAAACCGACAAAGCGGCTCAGCTGCGTGACGCTGCCGGTCTGAAATAATCGACTGACCGCTCGTGTAAAAAAGCCAGCCTCGCGCTGGCTTTTTTGTTTTCTGCCGCCAGTTCGCCCGCCTGAAATCGCTTACATCAAAATAAACTCTGCCCCTTTCGGAATACTCTCTTTGTCACCCCGGTCTCTCTGACATATTTTTACTGTTTCCTAATCAAATCTTTACAATCACAAAACAATTTACCCACAGGGAGGGCTGAATGCCTGACAATAATAAACAAGGGCGGACGTCCAACAGGACAATGACGTTTTTTGTCTGCTTCCTCGCCGCACTGGCGGGATTACTTTTCGGTCTGGATATTGGCGTGATTGCCGGGGCGCTGCCTTTTATTACCGATGAATTCCAGATTACGGCCCACACCCAGGAGTGGGTGGTCAGCTCGATGATGTTCGGTGCCGCGGTCGGCGCGGTTGGCAGCGGCTGGCTCTCTTTCAGGCTCGGGCGTAAGAAGAGCCTGATGATCGGCGCGATCCTGTTCGTGGCCGGTTCGCTCTTTTCTGCCGCCGCCCCCAACGTGGAAGTGCTGATTGCCTCGCGCGTGCTGCTGGGCCTTGCCGTTGGCGTCGCCTCCTACACCGCCCCGCTGTACTTATCCGAGATCGCGCCGGAGAAAATTCGCGGCAGCATGATCTCCATGTACCAGCTGATGATCACCATCGGTATTCTTGGGGCCTATCTTTCTGATACCGCGTTCAGCTACAGCGGGGCCTGGCGCTGGATGCTGGGGGTAATAATCATCCCGGCAATCCTGCTGCTGATTGGCGTGTTCTTCCTGCCGGACAGCCCGCGCTGGTTCGCTGCCAAACGGCGCTTTAACGATGCGGAACGCGTGCTGCTGCGCCTGCGCGACACCCGTGCCGAAGCCAAAAACGAGCTGGATGAAATTCGCGAAAGCCTGAAGGTCAAGCAGAGCGGCTGGGCGCTGTTTAAAGAGAACAGCAACTTCCGTCGGGCGGTCTTCCTCGGCGTACTGCTGCAGGTGATGCAGCAGTTTACCGGGATGAATGTCATCATGTATTACGCACCCAAAATCTTTGAGCTGGCGGGATACACCAACACCACCGAGCAGATGTGGGGCACGGTGATCGTCGGTCTGACCAATGTGCTGGCCACCTTTATCGCCATCGGCCTGGTGGATCGTTGGGGCCGTAAACCGACCCTGACGCTGGGCTTCCTGGTGATGGCGGTCGGGATGGGCGTGCTGGGCACCATGATGCATATGGGCATCCACTCAACCACTGCCCAGTACTTTGCGGTTGGCATGCTGCTGATGTTTATCACCGGTTTTGCGATGAGCGCGGGTCCGCTGATTTGGGTGCTGTGTTCCGAGATCCAGCCGCTGAAAGGCCGCGACTTCGGTATCACCTGCTCCACCGCCACCAACTGGATTGCCAACATGATCGTCGGCGCCACCTTCCTGACCATGCTCGATACGCTGGGTAACGCCAACACCTTCTGGGTGTATGCGGGTCTGAACCTGCTGTTTATCGTCCTGACCTTGTGGCTGGTTCCTGAAACCAAACACGTGTCGCTGGAACATATTGAACGCAACCTGATGAAAGGCCGTCCGCTGCGCGAAATCGGCGCTCACGACTGATGTGCCAGGCTTCCTCCCGCCCGGGAGGAAGCCCCTTGCACCACCCCGCCGCACGCTCTATGCTCTGCCCCTATGAAAACTCCCCGTCTTCCCATTGCGCTCCAGCAAGCTCTTAAGCGCTGCCTGCGCGACAAACTGGCGCAGGCTAACCTGAAGCTCGACCGGAACTACCCGGAACCGAAACTGGTCTGGCAGCAACGTGGCACTGCCGCAGGAACCGCCTGGCTGGAGTGCTATGAGATCCGCCTGAACCCCGTACTGCTGCTGGAAAACCAGCAGGCCTTCATCGATGAAGTGCTCCCCCACGAACTGGCGCACCTGCTGGTGTGGAAGCACTTTGGTCGCGTCGCGCCCCACGGTAAAGAGTGGAAGTGGATGATGGAAGCGGTGCTCGGCGTCCCGGCGCGACGCACCCATAAGTTCGAGCTGAATTCCGTTCAACGCAATACCTTCCCCTACCGCTGCGGGTGTCAGCAGCATCAGCTTACCGTGCGCCGTCACAACCGGGTGGTGCGCAAAGAAGCGACCTACCGCTGCGTAAAGTGTGGAGAACCGCTTATCGCGGAGTAACCGGCGGAATCATCAGGAACTTTCATGATCTGCCTGATTGCATACCAGAACAACATTCGCTACGTTGCGGGCTCGTTTTGACACGGAGTTCACGATGTCCCGTAATTTCTCTCTCGCGGTCGCCTTTCTGACGACGGCATTGTCAGGCCATGCGCTGGCCGACGGTATCAACAGTTTCTCTCAGGCCAAAGCCGCGGGCGTAAAGGTTAACGCCGACGTTGCCGGCGATTTTTACTGTGGCTGCAAAATTAACTGGCAGGGCAAAAAAGGGGTCGTGGATCTGGCGTCCTGCGGCTATAAAGTGCGTAAAAATGAGAACCGCGCCAGCCGAGTTGAATGGGAACATGTGGTTCCGGCATGGCAGTTTGGCCACCAGCGTCAGTGCTGGCAGGACGGCGGGCGTAAAAACTGCGACAAAGATCCAGGCTACCGCAAGATGGAGATCGACATGCACAACCTGCAGCCTGCGGTGGGCGAGGTGAATGGCGATCGCGGCAACTTCATGTACAGCCAGTGGAACGGCGGTGAAGGTCAGTACGGCCAGTGCGCCATGAAGGTGGATTTTAAAGAGAAGCTCGCCGAGCCACCGGTTCGCGCCCGCGGCAGTATCGCCCGCACCTACTTCTATATGCGCGATCGCTATGAACTCACCCTCTCACGCCAGCAAACCCAGCTGTTTAACGCCTGGGACAAACTGTATCCGGTTACGGACTGGGAGTGTCAGCGCGACGATCGCATCGCCAAAGTACAGGGGAATCATAACCCGTACGTGCAGCGCGCTTGCCAGGCGCAAAAGAGCTAACCTACACTAGCGGGAATTGTTATTTGCGTACCCCTCACCCTAACCCTCTTCCCCACAAGGGAGAGGGAACAGACCGAGCCGGGGACCTGGCTACTTATGGAATTCTTTGACTATGCGTATTCCCCGTATTTATCACCCTACCCCCCTCTCCACTGGCGGTGAAATTGCCCTGTCTGAAGAGGCCGCCAACCACGTTGGCCGCGTACTGCGTATGGGTGTAGGCCAGGCGATTCAGCTGTTTGATGGTTCAAACCAGGTCTTCGATGCCGAAATTACCCGCGCTGACAAAAAAAGCGTGCAGGTTAGCATCCTGCGTGGCGAAATCGACGATCGTGAATCGCCGCTGCATATTCACCTCGGCCAGGTGATGTCGCGGGGCGAAAAAATGGAATTCACCATCCAGAAATCGATCGAACTGGGTGTAAGCCTCATTACGCCACTCTTTTCAGAGCGCTGTGGCGTTAAACTGGATGCCGAACGTCTGAATAAGAAGCTCCAGCAGTGGCAAAAAATTGCTGTTGCCGCCTGCGAACAGTCTGGCCGCAACCGCGTCCCGGAGATCCGCCCGGCGATGGATCTCGAAGCCTGGTGTGCCGAAGAGGAGCAGGGCCTGAAGCTCAATCTGCATCCCCGCGCCAGCGCCAGCATCAATACGCTGCCGCTGCCGGTTGAGCGCGTGCGGCTGCTGATTGGCCCGGAAGGCGGTCTGTCGGCAGATGAAATCGCCATGACCGCGCGCTACCAGTTTACTGATATTCTGTTGGGACCCCGCGTTCTGCGTACTGAAACCACCGCGCTGACCGCCATTACTGCCCTGCAGGTGCGTTTTGGCGATTTAGGTTGAAGCATTAACGGAGAAGACAATGATTAAGCTCGGCATCGTGATGGACCCCATCGCAAGCATCAATATCAAGAAAGATTCCAGCTTCGCTATGCTGTTGGAAGCGCAACGTCGCGGCTACCAGCTCCACTATATGGAGATGAGCGACCTTTACCTGATTAACGGCGAGGCCCGGGCGCGTACCCGCATCGTCAACGTCGAGCAGAATTACGATAAATGGTACGAATTTGGCTCCGAGCAGGATCTGCCGCTGGCCGAACTCGACGTCATCCTGATGCGTAAAGATCCGCCGTTTGACACCGAATTTATCTACTGCACCTATATCCTCGAACGCGCAGAAGAGAAAGGCACCTTAATCGTTAACAAACCGCAGAGCCTGCGTGACTGTAACGAAAAACTCTACACCGCCTGGTTCTCTGACCTGACACCTGAAACGCTGGTGACACGCAGCAAGGCGCAGCTGAAAGCCTTCTGGCAGAAGCACGGCGATATCATTCTGAAACCGCTGGATGGGATGGGCGGTGCGTCCATTTTCCGCGTGAAAGAGGGCGACCCGAACATGGGCGTGATCGCCGAAACCCTGACCGAGCACGGTTCCCGCTACTGCATGGCGCAGAACTATATTCCGGCCATTGTTGATGGCGACAAGCGCGTGCTGGTGGTGGACGGTGAGCCGGTACCTTACTGCCTGGCGCGTATTCCGCAGGGCGGCGAAACCCGTGGGAATCTGGCCGCCGGTGGCCGCGGTGAGCCGCGTCCGCTGACTGAAAGTGACTGGGAAATTGCCCGCCGAGTCGGCCCGATGCTGAAGGCCAAAGGACTTATCTTTGTCGGCCTCGACATCATTGGCGATCGCCTGACAGAAGTGAACGTGACCAGCCCAACCTGTATTCGCGAAATCGAAGCGGAATTCCCGGTATCCATTACCGGCATGCTGATGGACGCGATTGAAAAACGTCTGAAGCAATAATTCCCCCGCCAATACTATTAGTGACAGCGCTCAGGTTTCTACGCATACTGGACGCTGTCGCTTTTTAAACCAGGAAACAGATCTCTGACAATGAATTTACAGCATCACTTTCTTATTGCCATGCCTGCTCTCCAGGACCCCATTTTCCGTCGTTCTGTCGTGTATATCTGCGAATACAGCGATGATGGCGCGATGGGTATCATCATCAATAAACCGCTGGAAAATCTTACCGTTGAAGGCATTCTGGAAAAATTAAAAATTTCCCAGGACGCACGCGTGCCTGAAATTCGCCTCGACAAACCGGTGATGCTGGGCGGCCCGTTGGCCGAAGAGCGCGGCTTTATTTTGCATACCCCGCCGGGCTTCTCGTCCAGCATCCGTATTTCTGATAACACCGTCATCACCACCTCCCGCGACGTGCTGGAGATACTGGGTACGGAAAGCCACCCTACCGAAGTGCTGGTGGCGCTTGGCTATGCCTCGTGGGAAAAAGGCCAGCTTGAGCAGGAGATCCTCGATAACGCATGGCTGACAGCACCCGCGGACCTGAACATTCTGTTTAAAACCCCGATCGCCGATCGCTGGCGTGATGCAGCAAAACTGATTGGCATTGATATCCAGACCATGCCTGGCGTAGCGGGGCATGCCTGATGAGCGGCACTCTCCTCGCATTTGACTTCGGCACCAAAAGTATTGGCGTAGCGATTGGTCAACGCATTACCGGCACCGCCCGCCCGCTGACGGCTATAAAGGCGCAAAACGGCACGCCGGACTGGAATCTGATTGAACGTCTGTTAAAAGAGTGGCAGCCAGACACCGTGATCGTCGGTCTGCCTTTGAACATGGACGGTACCGAACAGCCCCTGACCGCCCGGGCACGTAATTTTGCCAATAAGATCCACGGTCGTTTTGGCGTAGCAATCAAGCTGCACGATGAGCGCCTGAGCACGGTAGAAGCCCGCGCAGGTCTGTTTGAGCACGGCGGTTTTCGCGCCCTCAACAAAGGCAGCGTCGACTCCGCCTCTGCGGTGATCATCCTCGAGAGCTTCTTCGAACAGGGTTACTGAACCCTGCTCGAAGCAGTGCGCACTCTCACGGTTTTTCCAACAGCTTACCGTTCAGCGCCGTCAGTTCGCTAAGACGGGCCTGGATGCTCTGCTCGTTAATATCCCACATACCGGCAAACGCCAGCGCAGCATGATGGGCGCCTACCGGCAGCGCCATCGAAACCTCGCCGTCGTCATGATGCCAGATAACCCGCCCCTGCTGGCGCTGCTGCGCAACGTGCGGGGCAAGCTGTTGCCACTGTTCCGGGCTAAAGCGCGGAATTAACGCGGCATCCGTTTCGGCGGCCAACAATGACATGCCAATAACCGATTGCCAGGCAGGCAACATATGGTAACCGGCCAGCGCCTGGCTGGTCTGGCTACCGGGTACTGAGTGCCAGATATAGATCACCTGATCTTCCCACAGCACGCCCAGCGCCACCACGATATCGCGCGGAGCCAAACGCTCCAGCTGCACCAGCGCGCGAGAAAACAGCTCCGAACCCCGGATCGCCTGCGCCGCCAGGGCATGAATGCCAGGGCCAGGCAGATAGCGCCGCTGCTCATCCTGCATGGTCAGGCCAATGGAGGCCATCGACATCAGCAGGCGGTTCACGCGCGTGGTGTTGATCCCCATCAGCCGCGCGAGTTCACGACAACCGATAGCGCGGCCACTTGAGACCAGATATTGCAGACAGCGTATGCCGTCGATCAGACTTTGGTTCGGTTGTGATGACATAGCCGCTTTCTGTGAGTGCAGGTCAGAGTCTGATTCTACCGCCAGCATCGCAGGATACAAGGGATGGCGCGGTTTACCCCAGTCGCCCCTGCGCCCTTCTCTCGGCCAGGCTCTGCTCAAAATTTTGCATCCCTGCCTGCTGTCCGGTCTGGATCACGCCCGGCAGTTGATAGGTTTTGCCTTCACGGATCAGATTGGCCGCCGCAGGGGTATTGATCAGCAGTTCAAACAGCGCAACGCGCCCCCGCTGGTTATCCCGTTCCAGCTTTTGCGCCAGCACCGCGCACAGGCTGCCCGCCAGCTGTTTGCGCACCGGTTCTTTTTCCTGGGCGGGAAAGGCATCTACCAGCCGTTCGATGGCCTGGGCCGCGCCACGGGTATGGAGTGTGGCCAGCACCAGATGGCCGGTCTCTGCCGCCGTCAGCGCAAGACGGATGGTTTCACTGTCGCGCAGCTCCCCCAGTAATATGACGTCGGGATCTTCACGCAGCGCGGCGCGAAGGGCCTCGGCAAACGTCGGGCAGTGCAGGCCAATTTCCCGCTGCTGAACCAGGCAGCGCTTGCTCTGATGGATAAACTCCACCGGATCTTCCAGGGTTAAGATATGCCCGTCGCTGTGGCGGTTAAGAAAATCGACCATCGCCGCAAGGGTGGTGGATTTACCGCTGCCTGTGGCACCGGTCACCAGGATCAGGCCGTTATCGCTCGCAAGCAGTTCGGGTAACACCCGCGGCGTCCCCAGCGACCGCAGCTGCGGACAGTTTTCCGGCAGCAGCCGGAGCGCCAGCGAGCAGCCCTGGGTATGGGCAAATGCGCTGCCGCGCAGGCGCTGATGATTCTGCAGCGTGACGGCAAAATCCACCTGCCCGCAGGCGCACCACGTCCCCTGCTGTTCGTCACTGAGCCAGCTTTTGATCAGCGCGACGACGTCTGGCCCCGGAAAAGGCGCAAACTCCATTTTGCCCCGCCGCCGCCAGCGAGGCGGCGCATCACTGCACAGGTGTAGATCCGACACGTTATGCTTTACACTAAGGGCCACAATTTCTTCCATATCCATATAATGATCCTCGGAAAATGAACGACATTGCGCACAACCTGGCACAGATCCGGGACAAAATCTCAGCCGCAGCAACGCGTTGCTGCCGTGCTTCAGAAGAAGTCACGCTGCTTGCAGTCAGCAAAACCAAGCCTGCGAGCGCCATCGCAGAAGCGGTCGCGGCAGGCCAACGCGCATTCGGCGAAAATTACGTGCAGGAAGGGGTCGAGAAAATTCACCTCTTTCGCGAAACAGGCCATACGAACCTTGAATGGCACTTTATCGGGCCGCTGCAGTCGAACAAAAGCCGTCTGGTCGCCGAACATTTTGACTGGTGCCATACCGTCGATCGTCTGCGCATTGCCACACGTCTGAGCGAGCAGCGCCCGGCTGACATGGCCGCGCTTAACGTGCTGATTCAAATCAACATCAGTGATGAAAACAGCAAGTCAGGCATAACGCTTGCAGAACTGGATGCGCTGGCGGAGCAGGTTGCGGCGCTACCTGGCCTCAAGCTTCGCGGGTTAATGGCAATCCCGGCCCCGGAACCCGATTACGACAGGCAATTTGCCGTCGCCCAACAAATGGCTGTAGCATTTGGGGCGCTTAAAACGCGTTACCCAACGGTCGACACGCTTTCGCTGGGCATGACGGACGATATGGACGCCGCTATCGCGGCTGGCAGCACCATGGTGCGCATCGGCACGGCTATTTTCGGTGCGCGCGATTACCCCCAATAATCCCCATACTAAGGAAACCTGAGGAACGCCATGAAGACGTTGACCTTCTTGCTCTCAACGGTCATTGAACTGTATACGATGGTGCTTTTGTTGCGCGTCTGGATGCAGTGGGCCCGTTGTGATTTTTACAATCCCTTCTCGCAGTTTGTCGTCAAAGTGACCCAGCCGATCATCGGGCCACTGCGCCGGGTGATCCCGCCGATGGGGCCAGTCGACAGCGCCTCAATGCTGGTCGCGCTGATTTTGTGCGTGATAAAAGCGATCGTGCTGTTTATGGTCATCACCTTCCAGCCGATCATCTGGATCGCCGCCGTGCTGATCCTGTTGAAAACAATTGGTCTGCTGGTGTTCTGGGTGCTGATGGTGATGGCGATCATGAGCTGGGTCAGCCGGGGTCGTAGCCCGGTGGAATTTTCGTTAATTCAGCTTACCGAGCCGCTGTTGCGCCCGATCCGTAGCCTGCTGCCTGCAATGGGTGGGATCGACTTCTCGCCGATGATCCTCGTGCTGCTGCTGTATGTTCTCAACATGGGTATCGCTGAGCTGCTGCAATCCACGGGCAATATCCTGCTGCCGGGGCTGTGGATGGCGCTATGAGTGCTGTCAGCACCTGCGCCGACGGGCTGGTTTTACGGCTGTATATTCAGCCGAAAGCCAGCCGCGACGCGATTGTTGGGCTGCATGGCGACGAGTTAAAAGTCGCCATCACCGCCCCACCGGTGGACGGCCAGGCAAATACACATCTGGTGAAATATCTGGCGAAGCAGTTTCGCGTCGCCAAAGGCCAGGTGGTACTCGAGAAGGGTGAACTGGGCCGCCACAAGCAGGTCAAAATTGTTAATCCGCAACACATCCCGACGGACGTCGCGGCACTGCTACCACAGGATTAAACCATGCAAAAAGTTGTTCTCGCTACCGGTAACGCCGGTAAAGTGCGCGAGCTGGCCTCGCTGTTAAATGATTTCGGACTCGATGTGGTCGCGCAGACCGAACTGGGCGTGGACTCTGCTGAAGAGACCGGCCTGACGTTTATTGAAAATGCCATTCTGAAAGCGCGTCACGCGGCTCAGATTACTGGCCTGCCGGCCATCGCTGATGACTCCGGCCTGGCGGTTGATGCGCTCGGCGGCGCGCCAGGGATCTACTCTGCGCGCTATTCCGGCGTTGATGCCAGCGACCAGCAGAATCTGGAAAAACTGCTGGAAACCCTGAAAGACGTCCCGGATGCACAGCGCCAGGCGCAGTTCCACTGCGTGCTGGTGTATATGCGCCATGCCGAGGATCCGACCCCGCTGGTCTGTCACGGCAGCTGGCCTGGCGTCATCGCCCGCGAAGCAGCAGGCAATGGCGGTTTTGGTTACGATCCGATTTTCTTTGTCCCTTCTGAGGGCAAGACGGCGGCTGAACTGACCCGTGAAGAAAAAAGCGCGATTTCCCATCGTGGGCGCGCACTGAAACTGTTACTGGAAGCATTACGTAATGGCTAATTTGCCACCTCTGAGTCTTTATATTCACATCCCGTGGTGCGTGCAGAAATGCCCGTACTGCGATTTCAATTCGCATGCGCTGAAGGGTGAAGTGCCGCATGACGACTACGTTCAGCACCTGTTGCAGGATCTGGATGCCGACGTTACTTACGCGCAGGGACGTGAAGTTAAGACCATTTTTATCGGTGGCGGTACGCCGAGCCTGCTCTCGGGCCCGGCGATGCAGACGTTGCTCGACGGCGTGCGTGCACGTCTGAATCTGGCAGCGGATGCAGAAATTACCATGGAGGCCAATCCCGGCACCGTTGAGGCTGACCGTTTTGTCGACTATCAGCGCGCCGGGGTAAACCGCATTTCGATTGGCGTACAGAGCTTTAGCGAGCCGAAGTTAAAACGTCTGGGGCGTATTCATGGCTCGGATGAGGCAAAGCGCGCTGCGCATCTGGCGACCGGACTGGGGCTGCGCAGCTTTAACCTCGACCTGATGCACGGCCTGCCGGATCAGTCGCTGGACGAGGCGCTGGACGATCTGCGTCAGGCGATTGACCTTAACCCGCCGCATCTCTCGTGGTACCAGCTGACGATTGAGCCCAATACGCTGTTTGGCTCGCGCCCGCCGGTGCTGCCCGATGACGACGCGCTGTGGGATATTTTCGAGCAGGGCCACCAGCTGCTGACCGCCGCAGGTTATCAGCAGTACGAAACGTCGGCTTATGCAAAACCGGGCTACCAGTGTCAGCACAATCTGAACTACTGGCGTTTTGGTGATTACTTAGGAATTGGCTGCGGCGCACACGGCAAAGTGAGCTTCCCGGACGGACGTATCCTGCGTACCACCAAAACACGCCACCCGCGTGGCTATATGGAAGGGCGCTATCTGGAGCGTCAGCATGACGTTGAAGCGCATGACAAACCGTTTGAGTTCTTTATGAACCGCTTCCGCCTGCTGGAACCCGCTCCGCGCGCGGAATTTGTCTGTTATACCGGTCTTACAGAAGCGGTTATCCGCCCGCAGATTGACGCCGCGCTAGCGCAGGGTTACTTGACCGAGTGCGAAGAATTTTGGCAGATCACCGAGCACGGCAAGCTGTTCTTAAACTCCCTTCTTGAGCTGTTCCTCGCCGAAGATTCCTGAAGCACGATTCAGGATTTTACCTCCCGTTCTGCTGGCTGAGGGAAAAGCTGGCAGAGTGCGGAGATGGACAAAGCAAAACACTTACGCAGCAGCATGACGCCTGAAGAGATACGTCTCTGGTATTTATTACGGGGGCGTCGTTTTTATGGTTTTAAGTTTCGTCGACAGATGCCGATTGGCCCCTGGATTGTGGATTTCGCCTGCTTCAAGACGAGGCTGATCGTGGAGCTGGACGGTGGGCAGCATCAGGATGACGAGGAATACGATTTACGCCGAACGGCATATCTTAATGCGCAAGGTTGGCGTGTAATCCGGTTCTGGAATAACGAATTCAGGGTGAATGAGGAGGGGGTGTTAATGGCCATTCTGAAGCACCTCAATAGCTGATGCCCTCACCCTAACCCTCTCCCACAGGGAGAGGGAACGTGTTCTCCCTCTCCCTGTGGGTGTACAGACCGGGGGAGAGGGAACGTGTTCTCCCTCTCCCCTGGGGTGTACAGACCGGGGACATGGTAAACAGGTGTTCGGGGACATGGTGAACAGGTGTTCGGGGACATGGTGAACACTTTTTAACACCCTTTCCCCATGGTGATCGACTTTTTCTTCAGGTCGATCACCCCCACTTTCGTGCTGTACCACCACACCTCGTAGTTCCCGTCCGTCTG
>NZ_JAMGZJ010000070.1 GCF_025564085.1 Silvania confinis
TGGTACAGCACGAAAGTGGGGGTGATCGACCTGAAGAAAAAGTCGATCACCATGGGTAAAGGGTGTTAAAAAGTGTTCACCATGTCCCCGAACACCTGTTTACCATGTCCCCGGTCTGTACACCCACAGGGAGAGGGCGAAAAGACTAAAAACGGCAACTTTCGTTGCCGTTTTGCTTTTATCTTAGAACCAGGCTTCCCACATCGCGCCGACGTTGAAGTCGTCCAGCGTCTCGTCTTTGGTGTTGTTCACGCGGGCAGTGCGTTCGTTATCCACCTTGCCGCCGGTAACGTAGAAGCGCAGCATCGGACGGAATTCCGGGCCCATCGCGATAGACATGTTCTGCGACAGGGTCAGCTTCCAGCCTTTGTTATCGCCGCCGTTGTCGTAATCAACATGCTGCCAGCCTGCTTCCAGCCAGGTGGAGTGAACGTCGTTCCACCAGTGCATTGGACGGACGATCGCATTGTAGTTTTTGCGGTTGTCGGTCTTGTCGCGGCTGTTGTCGAAGTCGTGGAAGGCCAGAATGTACTCAACCTGGGTGGCCTGGGTGAATTTATGCAGCCCTTCGAAGCTGGCATACACTGTGGTCAGGTCTTCGGTTTTATTGAATACGCTGTTGTCTGAGTTATCCGAGTAGCGGGCGATCACTTTGTTTACGCCGCTGTCGTTGGTGTGGCTGATGACCGCACCGCCCTGCCAGGCTTTCATTCGCTCTTGGGTATCAATACCTTTCGAGTCAAAGCCGTAGTTGGCGTAGATTTCCAGATCCAACGGACCGAGCTTCATGCCGTGAATTTTTGAGGTCGCGGCGTAGTTGCCTTTGTCGCCGGTACCGGAACCGCCGGTACAGGTGATGCGCGAGGGGTTGGCCTCGTCATTCATCACTTCAGGGCTACAGGATTCGACTGCTGCTACGGTGGCGACGTCAAACTGGATACCGCCGATGTCGAAGTTCTTCACCCCGGCACCCTGGCCGTCGTGGTTCATCCAGAAGTAGTCGTTGATGCCCTGTTGCGGACGCTGGTGGAAGTCACGACCGGCCCACAGATAGGCATTCGGGTTGGATTCCAGCACGTTGGTCACGCCTGCGTAGGCTTTTTTCAGGTTAACTTCGTCGCCCCAGTGGTCGATCATCACGTTGACGTCCCAGATGGCACCGTTTGCGCTCTTGAACGCTTTGGAGAGCTGGAACTCACCGCCGTTGCCTTCGTTACCGAGACGACCAATGGCGGAGGCGCCGTTGTAGGAGCCGTCCACGGCCACGTATTTTTGATCGGCGGCCTGGAAGTGCGCGCCATAGCGAGCATAACCGGTAAATTTAATCCCAAACGGGATCGCCAAATCTGGAGATTGCGCGGTGCTTTGTGGCTCGGTAATAACGTCGGCTTTTTTGTCGACTGCAGCATCTATTTTAGCCTGACGATCGGTCAGCGCTTTATCCACCGCTTTGGCCACAATGGCGTCGATTTGCTCCTGAGTGAAATCCTGTGCGAGGACAGAAATCGGGCAAAGCGCGGCGAGAACCGCCATTGTTAATGGAAGTTTTTTAATCATATGCATGGTTATCTCAATATATAGTTAAATTTTATTCAGACAATAACCATCCCATTCTGGAGAGACTTAATAAGTCGCTATCACCAAAATAAGGGGGGTTGATATTTTATAGGTACAGAGGCTTTACACTATTATCGTAACGATTTCTCCATCACTGATATTTAATTAATTAGCGCTGGTACAGGTGAATAATCTCTTCGGATAATTCACGGGCCAGCAGCGAGTTCATTAAGTGATCCTGAGCATGCACCATAATTAAGGTCATCGGCTGACGGGCTTCACCCGCGTCCTGCTCGATCAGTTTGGTCTGCATGTGGTGCGCCTGGCGCGAGTAACCATCGGCTTCGCGCAGCAGGCTTTTCGCTTCGTCAAAGTTGCCCTGCCGCGCAGCATGCAGTGCTTCAAAGCACAGGCTGCGCGACTGACCAGCATTGACGATGATTTCCATTACGGCTTCTTCTAAGGCAATCATCATCTTTTCTCTATATATCGAAACTATTATTCAGAGACGTGGCGGCAAACCATTCTCCACTCTTTTTAATGGTGCGCTGTTGCGTGATAATATCCAGCTGGACAAAACCGTAGCGGTTTTTATACGCATTACACCACGACCAGTTATCAATAAATGTCCACATGTGGTAACCCAGGCAATTACAGCCTTCGCTAATACCCTTGTGCAGCCATTTAAGGTGTTCGGAAATAAACTCGATACGGTATTGATCGTTAATCTGACCGTCTTCAATAAAACGCTGCTCATTTTCGACGCCCATGCCGTTTTCAGAAATAAAGCAGCGTGGGTTGCCGTAATTATCGCGCAGATTAACGAGAATATCGTAAATACCCGGCTCGTAAATTTCCCAGCCGCGATACGGGTTCATTTTGCGTCCCGGCATTTCGTAGCTGTCGAAGAACCACTCCGGCATAAACGGCGCCAGCGGATTCACGGCAGAGTCGCGTGCCTTCACCCGACGCGGCTGATAGTAGTTCACCCCCAGCAGATCGATTTTGCCGTCGGCAATCAGCGCGCTGTCTTCTGGCCGACAGGCAGGCAGCTGATCGTACGCTTTCAGCAATGCCACCAGATCCGCCGGATATTCACCGCTCAGCACCGGGTCGAGGAAGCTGCGGTTAAACAGCAGGTCGGCGTGGTGCGCCGCTTTCACATCCGCCGGATTCTGCGAACGTGGATACGACGGCGTCAGGTTCAGTACGATGCCAATCTCACCGGCAAAATGCCCGGCGCGGAAAGCACGAACCGCCTGCGAATGTGCCAGCACGGTGTGGTAAGCCACGGTTGCCGCACGACGGAAATCGACCACGTTCGGGTAGTGGAAGTCATAAAGATACCCGCCCTCTACCGGCACAATCGGCTCGTTGAAGGTAAACCAATGCATCACCCGATCGCCAAACAGCTCAAAACAGGTCTCGGCGTAGCGGGCATAGGCCGCCACCACGTCCCGGTTTTCCCAGCCGCCAATCTCCTGCATCGCCATCGGCATGTCGAAGTGGAACAGGGTCATAAACGGCGTCACGCCCTGGGCCAGCAGTTCGTCGATCACCTGATTGTAAAATGCGACCGCTTCCGGGTTCACTTCACCGATGCCTTCCGGGATCAGACGCGACCAGCTTATCGAGGTGCGAAAGCTATTGTGGTTCAGCTGCTTTAACAGCTGAATGTCCGCTTTCCAGTTCTGATAAAACGTGGACGTATTCTGCGGCCCCACCCCATTGTGAAAGCGATTCGGTTGCTCCTTGAACCAGTGGTCCCAGGTGGTTAATCCTTTGCCATTGCCCTGGCTTTCCCCTTCGGTTTGCAATGCGGAAGCCGCGCTACCCCACCAGAAGTTCTCGGGAAATGCATATTTCATAAAACGTCCTCTTTGACTTAGTTACTGACGGTTTCAGCAGCACCCACAGTTGCCTGCGCTTTTTGCTCTTCGTTTTTCATCAAAGAACGTTCATAAGCACGCAGGAACGGTAAATACATCAGCGCCGACATCGCCATACAAATGAAGCACATCACCACGGGACTCAGGGCCCAGTTTGCCGCCCAGGAGGCGCCAATTGGTGCCGGAGTGGTCCACGGCGTCAGTGACACAACTTGCGCCAGCCAGCCGAGTTTGGTCGCGCCATACGCCAGACAGGCGTTGATCATCGGCACGAACACGAACGGGATAAACAGCATCGGGTTCATGATGATCGGGGCACCGAACAGAATCGGTTCGTTGATATTAAAGAAGCTTGGGACGACGCCCATTTTGCCGATGGTGCGCAGATGGGTTACGCGGCTGCGCAGCAGCAGGAAGGCCAGCGGCAGCGTTGAGCCCACACCACCAATCAGCAGGTAGTGATCCCAGAAGCCTTGCAGATAGACGTGCGGCAGAGCAGCTCCGGCAGCCAGTGCAGCCTGGTTAGCGGACAGGTTCGCCATCCAGAACGGGTTCATGATACCGGTGACGATAAGCGCCCCGTGGATCCCGGCGAACCAGAAAATCTGGCACAGCAGGACGGAGAGCAGAATGGCTGGCAGGGAGTCAGACGCTGATACCAGCGGCTCCAGCAGGTGCATAATGGCCTGCGGAATGATCATCCCGGTCTGGGCTTCGATAAACAGGTTCAGCGGGTGCAGCGTACCGATCACCACAACCACCGGGATCAGGATTTCAAACGAACGCGCCACGCCGGTTGGGACTTCTTTCGGCAGACGGATGGTGACTTTTTTCTCTTTCAGCCAGGCATACACGCGGGTGGCGTAGATAGAGGTGATAAGCGCGGTGAAAATGCCCTGACCCGACAGATACTGGGTGGAGATTTTGCCGTCGGCATAAGGTGCCGCCACCAGCAGAAACGCCATAAACGCCAGCAGGCCGGACATCACCGGGTCGAGATTAAACTGACGACCGAGGCTGGCGCCAATTCCTACTGAGATAAAGAAGGTCATTACCCCCATGCTCAGGTTGAACGGCAGCATCAGCTGTTCGCGATAGGTCTCGGAGAAATCGAGCCAGCCGCGGGCAAAGCTGTTGGTGGTGTCCGCTGAGAACGGCGGGAAGATAAACACCAGCATAAACGAGCCGATGATCATAAACGGCAGCGCGGCGGTAAAGCCGTCGCGGATAGCAATCACGTATTTTTGCTGGCCCAGCTTGCCCGCCAGGGGGGCGATGGACTGCTCAATGACGGCAACCATAGATTGATATAACGAACTCATGAGAACACCTTTTAATGTGCCGCTTCAATGAGCGACAGAGCATAGTCCAGCACTTTATCACCACGTTGCATACCGTAATCCATCATATCAATGGCTTGTACCGGGACGCCTTGCGTAGCAGCCTTGTCTGAGAGCGTTTTTAACATGTATTTGACTTGCGGTCCGAGAAGCACGACCTGGTATTGCGGAAACTGCGTATCAAATTCGGATACGCCGTAGGCATCAATTTTGACCGGTAAACCGCGTTCTTCTGCGACTTCGACCATTTTCCGCACCAGCAAACTGGTGGACATCCCGGCAGAGCAGCACAGCATAATCTTGAACATCGACATCCCATCCTCAAAATGTAATAAGTTATTGCGGAGATGATTGGATAACATATGGAAACCGGTTTCCATTGATATAAGACAGAAGTGTGACACCCATCAAGATCCATTGCTTATGGGGTCTGGATATCGGATTTCGGTCACGAATTTTGGCGTGATTTGCATCAAATGGACGGAAACGGAAAATCGGTTTCCATGGAAAACGGAAACAGATATACTCCTGACTGGCTATAATATGGCCGATGCGGGATTAGGAATTACAGGTGCCAGGAGCGACCTGTCAGGGGATAAAGATGTCTACAATCAACGATGTATCACGTCTGGCCGGGGTGTCAAAAGCCACGGTATCACGGGTGTTGAGCGGGTCGCGCGGCGTGAAGGAAGCTAGCCGCCTGGCCGTACTGAAAGCGGTCGATGAGTTAAACTATCGGCCAAATGTTATTGCCCAGTCACTGCTGAGCCAGTCCACCGGCTGTATCGGGGTGATTTGCGCGCAGGACAACGTTAACCAGACCACCGGTTATCTGTACGCGCTGGAAAAACACCTCAGCCAGCATCAGAAGCACCTGCTGCTTCGCTTCGCCAACACCAAAACCGAAGTCATGAACGCGCTGGATGAACTCTCCTGCGGGTTGTGCGATGACATTCTGATTATTGGTGCACGCTTCCCACTGCAGATCGAGCAGGAGAACGTCATCCTGGTGGATTGCATGGAGTCGGATAACGTCAACAGCATCCAGTTTGACCATGCGTTTGCCGCAGAAACCGCCTGCACTTTTTTAGCCAGCCAGGGGCGACGTCAGATTGCCCTTATCCAGCCTCAGGGCAGCGGTTTCGCTGACCAGATACTGCTGGGTTACAAACATGCGCTGGAAAAAAACTTTCTGCCGTTTAATCGCAACCTGGTCTTTATGGAAGCCACCTCATCGTCAGTGGCCTTACAGGAACTGCTGCATAACGCCAGCACGCTGAATTTCAATGCGTTACTGGTGGCCGACGAGCAGGAGGCACAGCGGGTGATCCCACAGCTGCAGGCCTTCAATAAATCGGTGCCGGGCGACATCATGGTGTTCAGCCTTGCCGGTTCCCTGCATCTGCCGGGGATCCCGACCATTCCGGCGATTGAATACTCGATGGATGCGATGGCCGCAAGGATCGTCAGCTGGCTGACTGAAAAAACGCAGATGCTGGGTTCGTATGTGCTGCGCGGAGATTTGATTATTCCAGATATGCGGCGCTAAAAATTAAGGGGGCGTAATGGCCCCTTAATCCGTAATCAGTAATCCTCCATGCAGTCCACCCGACTGACGGCATCCCAGTATCCGTCCAGGTTATTGCGTTTCATCGCCAGCACCGCATTCCTGACCAGCATCTGATTGGCCTCGGAAGACATAATCATTTTTTCCCATTCCTGGTTGCTCTGCTTGCGCTGCGGGGCACAGGCTTTCTTCACATCCTTCAACACCAGCTGCTTCATCTGCTCGAGTTTTACCGGGTCATCCACTTCCTGTGCATCCTCCGCATGGACGAAGGCGGCAAAAAGCAGACAGACGACGAGGCAAAACAGATGTGCTGACTTCATGATGACCTCCGGAAAAAACCACACACATTCCTGTGAAATATATAGTTACATCCGCATTTGCGACCCAAGCCGAAAGTATTAATTTTGCCAATAGTTGCGCAGGGGTAGGAATAAGCGTAGCCGCAGTTTTTGGCGCAGAGGCACGCCTGAAAGGAATTTTTGTGATGGCCGTTATGCAGCGAGCAGCAAAGGGTGATGCGGGTCGCAAAGGCGTTTTTAAGCCGATTTAAGTGTGAGATAGTCCATGTACAGCGTAACGGGAGAATGATATGCAGCTGACAATAACCGACACCATCACCGACCAGGATCAAGAAGAGCTATTACAAGGTTTACGCGCCTACAACGGGCAGTTTCTCGATTTTGCCACCGTGGGAAGCGACATCGCCGTATATGCCCGCGACGACAGCGGCAAAATGCGTGGCGGGCTGATCGGCAGGCGCGTGGGGGAATGGCTGGACATCAAGTATCTGTGGGTATGCGATGACACGCGTGGCAGCGGACTTGGTGGGCAGCTGATGCGTGCGGCAGAAGAGGAAGCCCGACGCCAGGGGTGCCAACAGGCGCTGGTGGATACCTTAAGTTTCCAGGCGCGTCCCTTTTATGAAAAGCAGGGCTATCAGTTGAAAATGACGCTGGACGATTTCCCGTATCAGGGCATGCAGCGGTATTACCTGTCGAAGGCGCTTTAAGCGCCAATCCCGCCACCGATCACCGCCAGCGCATGTCGCACGATGCTTTCAGGCGAGAGGGCGTTTAACCGCTCGTCATTGCGCATCCGTGAAAAAGGCACCAGCACCAGGCTTAACAAAGTGGTGAACAGCAGCGCTGGCTCCAGATCGCGGTTGAGTTTCCCCTGCTGTTGCCAGCCTTTGATGGTGGCGATCGTTGCCTGATATTTATCGTCGCCGAAGCGGGCCTGCAGGTGGGTGCGCAAAACCGGCATCTCGCCAATCACCTCCTGCATCCACAGCGGTGCGAACCAGTGATGCTCCTCGGCCAGTTCGGCCAGCACTTTTACCATCTGCGTCAGTGTCTGGACCGGGCAATCCGGGTTGTCAGCGAAAAGGGTGCCGATCCGGCTGCGTAAGGGGAGAAAACGCTCCTCAATCATCGCATCGAGCAGTTGTTCGCGGGAGTTGAAGTAATAATGCAGCATCGCAGGGGTGACGCCGGCCTCTTTGGCAATCGCGTTCAGCGAGGTGTTGGCGATCCCCTGACGGGAAAAGAGGGTCAGGGCGATATCCAGCAACTGTTCGCGGCTGGCGGTAACCCGTTTACCACCGCGTGGGCGTCCTGGACGGCGAGGCTCAGAATTATCTTTATGTGCTGACATGTGCGGAGGATCCCTTGACCGAATTCATAACTTCATTGAATATTAATTATCTCATTAATTAATTTCAAGCGGTGTTTTATGACGGCTGATTCATCGACACAAACCCACAAGGCCCCTTCGGTGCGGCTGCTGTTCAGCGCGCTGTTGCTGGTGATGCTGCTCTCGGCCCTCGATCAGACCATCGTCTCCACGGCGCTGCCTACCATCGTGGGGGAGCTGGGCGGCCTGGATAAACTCTCCTGGGTGGTCACGGCCTATATTTTAAGCTCCACGATTGTGGTGCCGTTGTACGGCAAGTTTGGCGATCTTTTTGGCCGCAAAATCGTGCTGCAAATCGCCATTGTCCTGTTTCTGGTGGGCTCTGCTCTGTGCGGGCTGGCGCAAAACATGACCCAGCTGGTGCTGATGCGTGCCCTGCAGGGACTGGGCGGCGGTGGGCTGATGGTGATCAGCATGGCGGCGGTGGCCGACGTGATCCCGCCTGCGGATCGTGGCCGCTATCAGGGCTTGTTCGGCGGGGTTTTTGGCCTGGCGACGGTCATCGGCCCGCTGATCGGCGGCTTTATCGTGCAGCACGCCTCCTGGCGCTGGATTTTTTACATCAACCTGCCGCTGGGGCTGTTTGCCCTGCTGGTGATTGGGGCGGTATTCCGCGGCAGCGCGAAGCGCAACAAACATGAAATCGACTATCTGGGGGCGATTTATCTCAGCATGGCACTGCTGTGCATCATCCTGTTTACCACTGAAGGCGGCACGGTACGCGAGTGGAGCGACCCGCAGCTGTGGTGCATTCTGGCCTTTGGCCTGACGGGCATTGCCGGGTTTATCTATGAGGAGCGTCTGGCGTGGGAGCCGATTATTCCGCTGTCGCTGTTCCGCGATCGCAGCTTCCTGCTGTGTAGCTTGATTGGTTTTATCATCGGGATGGCGCTGTTTGGCTCGGTCACCTTCCTGCCGCTGTATCTTCAGGTGGTGAAAGATGCCACGCCGACCCAGGCCGGTTTGCAGCTGATCCCCCTGATGGGCGGGCTGCTGCTGACCTCGATTGTCAGTGGTCGCATCATCAGCCATACCGGCAAATACCGTGTGTTCCCAATCCTGGGCACGTTGCTGGGGGTGGTCGGCATGACGTTGCTGACGCGGATCACCGTGGATTCGCCGATCTGGCAGCTGTACCTGTTTACCAGCGTGCTGGGGATGGGGTTGGGCCTGGTGATGCAGGTGCTGGTGTTGGCGGTACAGAACAGCGTCTCATCCAGCCAGTACGGTGTAGCCACCTCCGGGGTGACCTTATTCCGCTCCATTGGCGGGGCATTGGGCGTGGCGCTGTTTGGTGCGGTATTTACCCACGTATTGCAGTCGGGCCTGATGGCACGGATACCCGAGGGCAGCGAACTGCCACGTGAACTGAATCCGACGGCGATCCATCACCTGCCTGATGCTCTGCGGCTGAGTTATCTCGATGCATTTGGCTCGGCCATTCATGCCGTGTTTATGCTGGCGGCCGCCATTATGGTGCTGGCGTTTGTGCTGTCGTGGTTTTTACGCGAAGCGCCGCTGCGGCGGGGTGAGGCGTAAAGATAGTGGTTCAACTCTTTGTTGCGAGTCGCTTTCCGAATTTGAATGACCAGACTTGTCTTCCCCTCTGCCGCTGACGCATGCTTTGGGCGGGTTTATAAACCGGCAGAGGTGGCAATGGAACGCAAAGCTAAGCTATTCAAAAAGGGGCGAAATCAGGCGGTTATTTTGCCCGCCGAGTTCGCGTTTGATACGCAGAATGTTTATATCCGGCGGGACGAAGAGGGGAATGTTGTTTTGGCGGCAATACCCGCACAGCAAAAAAGCTGGGATAAATTTTTCAGAATGCTGGAAAACACGACCGTACCTGATTCATTTTTAAGTTCAGAGGAAAGAAATCAGAGTATTACAAAGAGAGATCCTCTGGATGGCGTTCAGGTATGAAACATATGCTGGATACGAATATTGTGAGTCATTTGTTTAAAAACAACCCGGCGTCGTAAATCGAATGGCTAACCTGAGGCCTGCAGATGTGTGTATCTCAAGTATCACCGAAGCGGAGTTGCTTTATGGTGCCGATAAAAAGCAAAGCAGCGGATTAAAAGAGATGATAAAGGAGTTTCTAAGCAACATCACCATTTGTGACTGGGACAGCGATGCCGCAGCCACTTACGGCAAACTCCGCGCCGAAATGGAAAAGCGAGGGAAGGTCATGGGCGATCTCGATCAGTTAATCGCAGCCCATGCCCTCAGTCGGGGCACGACCATCGTGACTAACGATCGTGCATTCGGAATGGTTCAGGAACTGACGGTCGAGGACTGGACTTCTGCGGCCTGACCCCTGATGCCCGGTGGCGCTCCGCTTGCCGGGCCTACTGCAACCCTGCGCATATAACTTATCCTTCTTACTGATTCCTTTTCGTTTTTTCGCCTGCCGCTGCGTTGCCGATATAGTCGAGACAACATTAATCAAAAGGAACGGTCTGGTGAAACGTCGTCTGGGTGCATTACTTCTTACAGGCCTGCTGCTGGCGGGTTGTGACCAAAGCGGCAGCGATGCCAAACACATTAAGGTCGGCGTGATTAACGGTGCCGAACAGGATGTGGCAGAAGTGGCCAAAAAAGTGGCGAAGGAGAAGTTTGGCCTCGACGTGGAGCTGGTGGGGTTCAGCGGCTCGCTGCTGCCTAACGATGCAACTAACCACGGTGAGCTGGATGCCAACGTCTTCCAGCACCGTCCATTCCTGGCCGAAGATAACAAGGCCCACGGCTACAAGCTGGTGGCCGTCGGCAATACCTTTGTGTTCCCGATGGCGGGTTATTCCCGCAAAATAAAATCGGTGACCGAGCTGAAAGACGGCGCAACCATCGCCATTCCGAACGATCCAACAAACCTCGGCCGCGCGCTGTTGCTGCTGCAAAACGAAAAGCTAATCACCCTGAAGCCGGATACCGGTCTGCTGCCGATGGCGCTGGATATCACCGCGAACCCGAAAAACCTGAAAATTATGGAGCTGGAAGGGGCGCAACTGCCGCGCGTGCTGGACGATCCGAAAGTGGATGTAGCGATTATCAGCACCACCTATCTCCAGCAAACCGGGCTGTCGCCGGTGCATGACAGCGTCTTTATCGAAGACAAAAACTCGCCGTACGTGAATATCGTGGTCACGCGGGAAGACAATAAAGATGCCCAGAACGTGAAGGAGTTTATCCAGTCGTATCAGTCGCCAGAAGTGGCGAAGGCGGCGGAAACCATCTTTAACGGCGGGGCCGTGCCAGGCTGGTAACAGAGGCGGGGCGCTAGCGATCCTCCCGGCGATGCCAGAGGTCCACTATATAAATCGCAGTGCCCCGTATTTCATAATGCACTTCATACTCATCGAAGATCATTTTCCTGACTTCGCGCGGTTTATAGCGGGCCTCGACAACACCCATGGCAGGGCAATCTCCGAGGCTTGTCGTACCTTCAATAAGCCTGTCGAGCACGTCGTTAGCATGTTGACGGCTGTACTGCATGGCAAACTGATAAATCCGTTCAAGATCGTCCTGAGCTTTCCGTGTCCAGAATATTTCCATGAATTACTCTTTTTTCAGGCGTGCCGCAAAATCCACTATCTCTGAATGGCTCACTACCCGTCCGGCATCGACGTCAGCAAGCCCTGCCAGGATATCGTTATGACGACGTTCCCGCTCTGCGAGCATAAACGTTAGCGCTTCTTTGATGATCCAGCTTTTAGAACGGTCCAGCTCCTGAGCCAGCTTTTCAATTGCCAGCGCCAGTTCTACAGGGATTTGAGCGCTGATAGTCTGTTTAGCATGCGATCCCATAGTTGACCTCAATTAATAACAGTTAATAACTTTTATTAAATTAGCATAGCTTTGCCGAAAATTGCACCGGGAATCACTCTCAGCAACGTTGGCCCAATCCCATCGCTTAATGCCCTTTAGCCCACATTCTGATAACCCCTCTCCGGCTATCCTTTCTGCACTACATACCGGAGAACAGCCATGAACATCACCCATATTCGTAACGCGACGCAGCTCATTACCTACGCCGGTAAGCGCTTCCTGATTGACCCTATGCTGGCGCCGAAAGACGCATACCCGGGTTTTCCCAGTACCGCGAGGGCTGAAATACGTAATCCGACGGTGGAGTTGCCATGCGATATCAATACGCTGCTTGAGGCCGATGCGGTGATTGTGACCCACACTCATGACGACCACTGGGACCAGTACGCTATTGACCTTATTGCCAAAAATAAGCCGATCTTCGTACAGCATGAAAATGATGCCCAGCTATTGCGGAGCCAGGGATTTCACAATCTCACCCTGCTGACTGACGACAGCCGGTTTGGCGATATCCAGCTCATCAAAACCCATGGCGGTCAACACGGCACCGACCGCGCTTACGCCGTGCCGGAGCTGGCAGAACGCCTTGGCGAGGCCTGCGGCGTGGTGTTCCGCCATCCTGACGAGAAAACGCTGCTGATCGTGGGCGATACCATTTTTCGCACTGAAGTGGCTAACGAACTGGAGCAGCATCAGCCGGACGTGGTGGTCGTGAATGCGGGTTACGCGCACGTGATCGGTTTTGGGCCGATCATCATGGGTGCGGAGGACGTGCTGAATGTGCACTACCTGCTGCCGCAGGCCAGAATCGTCGCCGTCCACATGGAAGCGATCAACCATTGCCTGCTGACGCGCAGTGCGTTGCGTGAATATGTCGATGCGAACCTGATTGGTGATGCAGTCACCATTCCGCAGGACGGAGAAAGCGTTATAGTCTGAGCAGTAACCGGGCAGAGGAGAGCCGCGTGAAGCTAACAACTGTGGCGATTGTTGCCGTCGACGGGTTCAGCCCTTTTCACTACTCCGTGCCCTGCATTTTGTTTGGCGACGGCGTCAGCGGTGAAAAGCGCTTTGATGTGCGCATCTGCGCCGAAACGCCGGGGATACTGACCTCTCGCGACGGTTTCGCCCTCAATGCGACGGAAGATTTTAGCGCCATCGCGCGGGCAGATATTGTGGTGGTGCCTTACTGGGCGCACGTCCTTCATCGGCCGCCGCAGACGCTGCTCGACAGTCTGGTGCAGGCCAGAAACCACGGCGCGGAGATAGTCGGGCTGTGTCTCGGGGCGTTTGTGCTGGGCTACGCGGGGATTCTGGACGGTAAACGTGCGGCGACCCACTGGGAGTTTGAACGACAGTTCCAGTCTTTGTTTCCGGCGGTTGGGCTGGATATCAATGCTCTGTATGTCGATGATGACCGCATTATTACCTCGGCAGGTACCGCGGCGGCGCTGGATTGCTGTCTGTACATTATTCGCCAGCGTTTTGGTAGTACGGTGGCGAACCAGATTGCCCGGCGGATGATCGTCCCGCCGCATCGCGAAGGCGGGCAGGCGCAGTACATCGCCCAGCCGGTGCCTGGAAATACTCGCGATGCGCGGATTAACGGCCTGATCGACTATCTTCAGCAACACATCACCGAACCGCATACCCTGGACTCGCTGGCGGAGGTGGTTTCAATGAGCCGCCGTACCCTGACCCGTCATTTTATCAAGGCGACGGGGATGAGCATCACCGACTGGCTCACCGCCGAACGCCTGCGCCGCAGCCAGCTATTGCTGGAAGCTGGCGCACTGTTGATCGACGCGGTGGCAGAGCAGGTGGGGTTTCTCTCGTCAGTGACCTACAGGCAGCAGTTTAAAGCGCGCTTTGGCGTCAGCCCGGCAGAATGGCGGAAAACCTTCCGCACGCGAGGATAGTCCGGTTAATCCCTTACCCCAGCCGCGCCAGCCTCGTCTCTCCCTGCGCCATCGACAGCTGATACAGTGAAAACGACCGGTGCTTTTCAATCAGCGTTGCCAGCTCTGGCGAGTGGCTGGTGAGCCAAATCTGGGTGTAGCGGCTGGCCTCGGCGATCAGGCTCGCCAGTGCAGGCAGCATCTGCGGATGCAGGCTGTTTTCCGGTTCGTTGAGCGCGATAAACGCCGGCGGGCGCGGGCTGAGCAACGCCACCGCCAGACAGAGAAAACGCAGCGTACCGTCGGAGAACTCCGCAGGCTCCAGCGGTCTGTTTAACCCCTCGCGCTGCATCATCATACGAAAGCGTCCATCCGGGTTGTCGCTGTAAAATACACAGCCAGGGAAAGCCTGGTCGAGGATGCGCATCAGCAACAGCTCGTCGCCGATTTCAACAATGGTCTGAAACGCTGCCGCCAGGTTCGCCCCGTCGCTGGCCAGCACCGGCGAGCGGAAGCCGGGCTGTGGGGCACGGATCGCCGAGCCAGATGAAACGGAAAATTCATGATAAAAACGCCAGTTACGCAGGGACTCGCGCATCTGCGACACTTCCGGGTAGAGATGCGGTTCGCCGAGCTGCCCGAACACCGATTCGTTCTCGTACAGGGTGCCGCTGTGGGTCACTTTTTCATGATGCACATTGTTCAGGAAAACGGCCTGATTTTTACGCTTCATCAGCTGCGACGAGGGCCGTCGATGGTGGCCGCTTAGCCAGAGTGATTCTTCTTTGATAACCGGGTCGAGCTGGAACTGAGACGGATAAGGCAGTTTCTCGACAAAGCCGACCTGTAATTCGTATTCCCAGGTCTCTGTTTCTACCGCCAGATTTATGCGCCGCAGCTGGTCGCTGCGCGTTTTGCCCGCCCAGAATGCCCTCAGGATCCCGCCTTCATCAGCCAGCGCCTGCGAAAACTGCCCCTGCGCCGCGCTGTGCATCAGGTGGATGGCCTTATAGATATTTGATTTCCCGCTACCGTTTGGGCCAATGATGATGTTGAGCTGCGCCAGATCCAGCGACAGGTCGCGGATGGAACGGTAGTTTTGAATGTGCAGGGTTTTGATCATTGGCGTATCCAGATTTACGGTTTAAACCTGTATAGAATTACAGTGTTTTAAGCAAAGTGCAAAAAAAAGACGACAGTGAGGGTGTCGTCTAAAAAGGGTACTGGTTGGGACCCCTCAGGACAGTGGGGCCTTCGCATTGTTACGGTCAGGCTATTGCCAACCGCAATCCCAGCGCGTCGGGATAGGGGGTAAAGTAGTTTTGCGTCTGCAGGTATTTATCCGGGTACTCCGCCAGATAGTGCTTCAGCAGCGTGATGGGGGCGAGGAGCGGTAACAGCCCGTTGCGATAGTTGAGGATCACCTCGCTTAACTCCGTGCGCCGACGGGAGTTGAGCTGCTCGCGGAAATAGCCCTGGATGTGCATCAGCACGTTGGTGTGGTTCTTGCGCGAGGCAGGCTGCCTGAGGATCGCCATCAGCTTTCCCCGGTAGGCGACAAAGAAATCGTCGAGGCTGTCCCACTCGTGCATGCGGGCGACAAACGGGCCAATCTCGCGATAGCCCGGCTGGTCGTGCGCCAGCAGTTGCAGCTTGTAGCGGCTGTGATAATCCAGTAGCGCGCGGCGGGTTAAGCCGTTTGCTCGCAGGGTGTTGAGCTCATAAAGGGCAAAAATACGTTCGATAAAGCTCTCGCGAAGCGCCGGGTCGTGCAGTCGACCGTCTTCCTCTACCGGCAGCCAGGGGTACATCTCCAGCAGGGCGGCGGTAAATAATCCGACGCCCTCTTTCGCGCCGCGATCGCCCTTTTCATTGTACAGCCGCACCCGTTCCATCCCGCAGCTGGGGGATTTGGCGCAGACGATAAACCCGGCCAGATCGCCGATTTTAGGCAGGTAATCGGCTGCAAAATCTGCCATTTTTTGCGTGACGTCATCATAAGGTTCATGGCAAAAACGCATTCCGATGTCGCCGACAGCGGTTTTGGTCAGGTGCAGCGCCGGGCGCGGCGTCGGCAGGCCGATCGCCATTTCCGGGCAAACCGGCCGGAAGCTCACCCACTGGGACAGCTCATCCATGACAAAGCCCATCCGCTTATGTCCGCCGTCAAAGCGAACGGCGGATCCGGTCAAACAGCCGCTAATACCGAGTACAGGTTTTGTTGTCATGGTGTGTACCTCCAGAGCCCTTCTTTAAAACTTACACAACATGACGAGTTTGTCCAGGTATTGGCGAGGCTACTTTTTATTATCGATAATTATCAATGGCTTTTAACTGCCCTTATAGGTCGAGTAACCGTACTGGCTGAGCAGGAGAGGAATGTGCAGTTTTTCGTTGGTGCGGGTCACGGTAAACAGCACCGGGATTTCCGGGAAGAATGATTCCAGCTTGTTCGCATGGAAATAATCTGCAGTTTTGAACGTCACTTTGTACACGCCGGGCTGCATATCCTGATCGGCCGGATAGAGCGATTTAATGCGGCCATCCTGGTCCGTTTTGCCGCTGGCAAGCGGGGTCCATGTATTCTGCTGCTGCTTTTCCAGCGTGACGGTCACGCCCGGTGGCGGGGTGCCGGTTTGCTGGTCAAGAATATGCACACTGAGGGTGCCGACAGGGGCGCTAAAGGCGGCAGGAGCAAAGGCCAGGGTGGCAAGGGCCAGCAGAGGGAGCATTTTTTTCATGGTGTTTTCCTGTTAAGTCGTCAGTGACAGGAAAACGTTAGCACTCCCGGCGCGGGAAAATATTCAACTTTCTGTGACAACTCCCGCAGGAGAAAATAATCAGAGGATAATCACCTCAAGGGAAAGCTGCTGCTGCCACTGCTCAACCTGCTTTTTGCGCGCAGCGGTGAGTTTACCGCGGGTGACTAACAGCCATTTACGGTCCGGGAAAATCTCCGGTGCCAGCGTGGCGGGGGGAATGGGCAGGATATCGATCCGGTGACCCTGGCCGGTGCGTACTAAGGCCTCGAGCCAGACTTCACACGGGTCGTTGAGGTGCCAGCCGCTGAGCAGGATATTGTCGCCCGCCGCTTTTTTATCGCCCTCGAGGCAAAACGAGGTGTAGGCGATGATGATGCCGTCGAGGATCTCGCGCAAGGTCATGGCGGCGGGTACGTTGGCCGACATCTGGCTGCGCAGCGGACGCAATACGTTGGCGACCAGCTCTGGCCGTGGATACTCACGGCCGGCATCGTAAATCATCTGGCGCAGGGCATCGATTTTACCCGCCTGCAGACGTTGCAGCATGTTCTGCTGCAGGGTTTGCCAGTTGTTGGTGCGACCGGCTGCAGGACGTTCCAGCAGCGCCTTCACCTGGCCTGGCGGGACGCCTTTTTTCACCCAGTCGAGGATTTTCAGCGCCTGCTGGACGTCTTCTTCGCTGTACAGGCGATGGCCGCCCTCGGTGCGCTGCGGCTTGAGTAAGCCGTAGCGCCGCTGCCACGCCCGCAAGGTGGTGGCGGTGATCCCGCTGAGTCTGGCGAATTCGCCAATGGAGTAAGCCATGCCTGCACCCGAAGAGGAGGAATAATCTTAATATACTACGAATATTTGCCGCCAGGATGAAGCGCCACCGCGCTGCACTACACTTTAATTCCAACCGCGCAAATGAAAGGAATTCTGATGAAACTATGGCCTGTTGTGACCGGTGTCGCCATTGCGCTGACGCTGGTTGCCTGTAAATCCCCCACGCCGCCTAAAGGCGTGCAGCCCATTACGGGCTTTGATGCCAGCCGCTATCTGGGCAAATGGTACGAAATCGCCCGTATGGATTATCGCTTTGAACGCGGGCTGGAGCAGGTGACCGCCACCTACAGCAAGCGCAGCGATGGGGCGATCCGCGTGCTCAACCGGGGTTATGATCCTGAGAAGGGCGAGTGGAAAGAGAGTGAGGGTAAAGCCTCGTTCACCGGCGCACCTACCACTGCGGCGCTGAAGGTCTCGTTCTTCGGCCCGTTCTACGGCGGGTATAACGTGATCAAGCTGGACGATGACTATAAATACGCGCTGGTCAGCGGCCCGAACCGCGACTATCTGTGGATCCTGTCGCGTACGCCAACCATCCCGGATGCCGTGAAACAGGATTACCTCAACACCGCGCGCAGCCTGGGCTTTAAGGTTGATGAGCTGGTGTGGGTGAAGCAGTAAAGATCGTGCTTTCTTCCTGGGGCGCTCTCCGGGGAAGTGACTAAACTTCCCTGAGGGCACACGGGAGATGAACATATGCACTGGCAACCCTTTCGCGGCACTGCGCCGAGTACCATGACCATTCACAGCGCGTCATTTCCTGATGTCAGCGACAGTTGGCCGATGAAAGACGAAGTGACCCGTGAGCTGAACGCCGTTGATAAGGCCTTAAAAGCGGACCCGCAGCTAATGCCGCCGATGGTGAAAAAAGACGCCAGCGGCGACGTGACCCTCACCTGCCAGCACAGCTGGTCTGAACAGGCTTTTGCCACCCGTCCGGCGGTTGTGGCCTGGCGTACCCGGCTGGTGCCGACGGCGCTGGCGCTGTACGCCATCCAGAACCCGCTGGATGAACATCTCCCCGACGGCACCCGAATGGACAGCAACAGCCGCCAGTGGTTTATCCACGCCAACGATGCCATCGGCATCCGCTCCCGCGCGCGGGTGCTGGCGGTGCTGGCCGAAAACTATCTGCGTAATGATATCGACAACGTCTGGGTCAGCCTCGCCAGCGGGGCAGCGATCCCGGTGCTGGAAGCGCTGCGTAATGCGCATCTGGACGGGCAAAAAGTGCATCTGACGCTGGTGGATTACGATCCGGTCTCGCTGCAGTGGGCGAAGAAAATGGTCGTTGCCGAAGGGCTGAAGATCGGCGAGCAGGTGACGATACTGGAACGTAATCTGATCCACGCCCTGATCCGCAGTGACGCTCTGGTGCAGGAGCTGGGCGAAGGCCACGTCGAGCTGGTGGATGCGCTGGGGATTTTCGAATATTTCAACGACACCGATGCGGTTACATTCCTGAAACACGTTCTGCGGCTGATTAAGCCCGGCGGGGCGATCGTGGTCTCCAATATGCTGACCAGCAGCCCGCAAATCGATTTTGCCCTGCGCTGCATTGGCTGGACGCCGATCTTCCCACGCACGCTACAGCAGCTGCAGGATATCCATCTCGCGGCGGGCATCGCGGTGGAAAATGTGACGGTAATCGTGCCGAAAGATGGGGTCTATGCGGTGATGGAGATTCGGGTGGGATGAGGGTGAATATCCTTTGCTCACCCTCACCAACGGTGTTCTAAATTTGAAACGCAACGCGTTTTCCTGTCGGGAGCTCAACATCCAGGCTCAGTTTCCCGCCCATCGCCTCTATGTAGCGTTTAAGCGTCGCGATTTTAAGCTCATTACCACGCTGTTCAAGTTGAGTGATGGCGGGCTGGCTGATCCCCATTACCTCAGCAACCTGCTTTTGCGACAGATGCCTGCCCCTCACAGCACGCTTTTACCGCCTCATAAAGCAGCCTGACCCCTGCAGATAACTGCTTGCGGTGCGGACAGATCATATTCAGCGGCGCTTTCTCGCCCTCGTAGTCCGTCATTAATACCTGCAGCCGACCGGCGCGGACATCTTCTGCGACATCCAGCCAGGATTTGTACGCCACGCCCGCGCCGGAGACCGCCAGGCGGCGGATCACCTCGGCATCGTCACTCATCATGGTGCCGCTGACGTTCACGTTTAAGACCTCATCGTGACGGAAAAATGTCCAGCGATCGTGAACGCGCCCGCGCAGGACAAACGTCAGGGCGTTGAGATGACTTAACGCATCGGGGTGCAGGACGTCACCGTGGCGGGCGACCCACTCGGGAGAGGCAACCAGCACGCGGCGGTTGGCGGGCGCGATGGGCAGGGATATATACGACGCATCCTCTGGCGTGCCGTAGCGAAAGGCGATATCGACCGGGTCTTTAAAGACATCGGCTACCTGATCGGAGAAAAAAAGCCGCAGGCGTAACGCCGGATAGCGCTCACCAAAGGACTGGAATACGGGCAGGAGTAAGTTGCGGCCTAAATCCGACGGAACGGCGATTTGCAGCGTGCCCGAGATCGCGTCATCCGGGGTGTGGATTTTTTGCATCCCGGCGTGCATCGCATCGAGCATCTGTCGCGCGTAGGGCAACCAGGCCTCGCCCTCGGGCGTCAAGCGCAGGCTGCGTGTCGAGCGGGCAAAAAGCCGGATTGTCAGGCACGACTCCAGTCGTTTGATTGCAGCGCTCACCTGCGCAGGCTGCACGCCCGCTTCCCTTGCCGCATCGCTAAAGCTGCTCAGGGCAGACACCCGAACAAACAGCACCAGGTCCTCAAGCCGAAACATTTTATTCTCCCGAGTATAAGTCTTATCGCCGCGAGGCTATTTTTCCTGCGACGGCCGCCGTTTACCATCAAATTATTGCGATACATCCAACGAATTAACGCCGGAGAAAGTATGAAAGCCATTGCCATTACCCGTTCTGCCCCGCAAAACATCGACTTCCTGCAGGAGATCGACCTGCCGCAGCCCGTGGCGACCGGTCACGATCTACTGATCAATGTCAAAGCGATCTCCGTTAACCCGGTGGACACCAAAGTCCGGGCTGGTTTTCAGGGCGAGACGCCGCGCATTCTGGGCTGGGACGCCGTCGGTGTTGTCACGGCGGTGGGCGAGGCGGTCACCCTGTTCGCGCCAGGGGATGAAGTCTGGTACGCCGGGGCGTTAGGCCGCGCAGGCAGCAACAGCGAATTCCAGCTGGTGGACGAGCGCATTGTGGCGCTGAAGCCCAAAACGCTGGATAACGCCTCTGCGGCGGCGCTGCCGTTAACGGCGATCACCGCATGGGAAATGCTGTTCGATCGTCTGGGTATCGAGGAGCAGGGTAACGAAGGCGATACGCTGCTGATTGTCGGTGCCGCGGGCGGCGTCGGGTCGATTCTGGTGCAGCTGGCGCGCAAGCTGACGAAAATGACCGTGGTCGGCACGGCATCGCGGCCTGAAAGCCAGCAGTGGGTCCGGGACGCGGGCGCGCATCACGTCATCGATCACAGCAAGCCACTGTCGGAAGAGCTGGCTGCCATCGGCATTCACGAGGTGACCCACGTCGCCAGCCTGAACAGCACCGAGAGCCATTACGCAGAGATCGTTAAAGCGCTGGCGCCGCAGGGGAAACTGGCGCTGATTGACGATCCGCAGACGCTGGATGCCCGGCCGCTGAAAGTGAAAAGCATCTCGCTGCACTGGGAATTTATGTTCACCCGCTCGATGTTTGAAACCCGCGACATGATCGCCCAGCATCAGCTGCTGACGCGCGTGGCCGGGCTGATTGACGACAAGGTCATCACCACCACGCTGGGTGAGCATTACGGCGCGATCAACGCGGCTAACCTGCAGAAAGCCCACGCGCAGCTCGAAACCGGGCGTGCGGTCGGCAAGATTGTGCTGGAAGGATTCTGAGATGGAATCGACTGACATCATCTCCATTATTGCGGTGCTGAAAGCCAAACCCGGAAAGACGCAAGCGCTGAAAACCGCCTTACAGGGGCTGCTGCTCCCCACCCGACAGGAGCCCGGCAACGTGGAGTATCAGCTTTTTCAGCTGCGCGACACGCCAGACTGTTTTTATGTCCGGGAGTCGTGGCGCGGACAGCAGGGGCTGGAGGCACACATTGCGCTGCCGCATTTCCAGGACTTTATCCTGCAAATGGATGACCTGCTGGCGGAGCCGCTGCGCCTGGATTACCTGACACCGGTGGAGCCTTAATAGCGTAAGCTCGTCGCAATTCTAAAATGGCAGGTAACCCCTGCCATTTTCACACCGCGTTATGCCCCGCTTTTTCACTTGCAGGCTCAGCTTCCCCGACACCACCTGTCAGTGTATCGCATTACCTTCCAACACCTGAACCGCCAAAATTTTGACTTAAGTTTCCGGCTGTTATGCCGTTAATGCTTACTAAATTCATGGTTAAAGCTGAATGCAAAGCAGGTTTCAAAACCTGATTCTGATGGTAAATGCATTCTGAACTGAGGGATCCAGGACACGATGAAAGAAAGCGTTACGAGCAAGCATTCCCTGCTTATTGAACGACTCTGCGAAACGTTTGGCGCGCTGTATCAGGGAAATATCATCGATAAAAACTGGTTTTGCGAGCGGTTCGACGTCACCGAGCGCACGGCCTATCGCGATTTAGCCCGCCTTTCACATGTGCTGGAAGAGGTCTCTCCCGGGCGATACAAGCTCAGCAAGCACTTGCTCCCGGCCCTGCACGTTGGACACCTTGCCGAGTTTGCCAGTTTTACCGGCGTGTCCCATCTGTTTCCGCACAGCGATGGCAGATCGTTACGTAAGCGGATGAAAAGCGCTGATAACCTGACGATTCGGGGGGCCAGCAGTCGGGAAAATCGACTCCTCAGCGACCTGATGGACAACCTCGATCGCGCCATTAGTGCGCTCAAGACCGTCACCTTTTCCTATCGGGGTAAATCGCGCGTGGTGCAGCCGTATCGGCTGATCAACCATTATGGCTTGTGGTATCTGGCTGGGGTTGAAGCGGGGCGGTTGAAGGCCTTTGAGCTGGCGCGCATTACCCGTTTTAACCTGTCCGACGTCCACTTTTATGCTGATGATGCCGTACGGGAAGAGCTGGACACCACCACGGGGATCCACTTTGGCGCACGTATCGACGCCACCCTGTGGGTGTCGGCCCATGCCGCGCAATATGTCACCCGCCGGGCGCTGTTCCCCAGCCAGCACATTGTGCAAACGCACCCGGATGGCAGCCTGACGCTCGCGACTACCAATAACGATAAACACACGCTCTTCCGCTGGCTACGCTACTGGCTCCCCGATATTCGTATTCTCGAACCCGCTTCGCTGAAAGAGAGTTTTGCCGACGATTTTCTGTCGCGCACGGCGAAAGCCAGTGAAATGAATGATGCGGAGTCGATCAGCTTAATCACTCTATAACTTGATGAGATCTTATTTCATGCTTGATTTAAATACGTCTCTCCACACGCAGTTATTGCTCAAGGCTGATGCTTTACTGGATCAGAACATTACGCCAGGAAAACCCGTTGTGGCTGCCTGGGGCTTGATGAATGCAGGTAAAAGCTATCTGCTGAATATGCTGACTAACCATATTCAGACCGAATGTTTTTGCACGAATGACATCCGCGAAACGGCGGAGCTGAAAGAGTTTGAAACGGACGATTTTATTTTCCTCGATACCCCGGGGCTTGATGCGAATAACGCGGATGATTTAATCGCGCTACAGGGTGCGGCTAAAGCGGATATCGTTTTGTTTGTGCATCAGCCACAGGGTGAACTGGAAAAAATCGAAGTCGATTTTTTAGGCAAACTTAAAGATTCCTTCGGGCAGTTTGCTGAGCAGAATATTATTTTAGTCCTGAGTAAATCAGATGTAGAAAGCGACACCGGCATCGCGGCGATTGAAAAGCGCATGCTGGAACAGTGTCGTGACGACCTCGGTTTTACCCCTCGCTGCTATGCCCTTTCCGGCTCGCGTTTTCACGCCGGTGTCATGCAAAAAAAGGACGGTCTGGTCCGTGCCAGTCACCTTTACGATCTGGCCCAGCATCTGGATGCACTGAATACCGATGCCAGCGCGGTCAAACGTGAGCGCCAGCGGGTGGCTATTGACGAAATCATTGCCGAATTAACCCAAGCCGAACACGCGATCCAGCAAAAATACGCCCACGCCGAACGCCAAATCCAGCAAGGATTTCAGCCTTTTGATAAGGCGATGAATGACTTCCGCGCGTGGATGACCCAAACCCTGAATAAATTCCCGGCCGTATAAGGAGAGAGAAAATGGCATTACCGTGGTTAATTGGCGCAGCGGTATTAGGCGTCGGCGCTCTGATCGCAGCGGCATCCAGTGATGATGACAGTTCGAATGGTAACGGCGATGACGAAGAGCGTAAGCGCCGGGAGCGGGCAGAACGTGAGCGTCGCGAGCGGGAACAGCAGGAAGAACGCAAGTCCATTAAAGCGGCGTTAAAAAGTGAAGGTGCCCGGCGTGCCGCCGACTTTACGCAAACGCTGTCAGGGTGGGTAGAGGTGAATTATCAAAGCCCGGCGCCGTTTAAAGCTGCCATTCTTCAGACGGGCAAGCAGTACAAACGCGTGGTGGCAGAGCATTTTGTCGACAAGGAAGAGCTCTCGATGCTGGATAGCAAAACGCGCCAGAACCTCAATGAATTTGAAGCCTGCTATGACGTTACGCTCACCATGACCGACGCCTTCGAGGACGTTGCTGATGAGATGACGGAATGGGACGTGCAATTGCAGGAATTGCAGGATTATCGCGAGCAGTTTGAACGTATTCGCCAGCATTTAGCTCGCTAAGCAGACAGGAATAACACCATGAACAACAAGATGCTGCGCGAGGATCTGCTGGCCTCTTTCAACAACCTGCAACAGCAGTTTGACTCCTCGCTGGATGAGGCAAAGGCGCTGGATACCCGTTTTGCTGCCCACTACCAGCAGTTTAATTCTAACCTGTCTGGCCTTCTGGCTAACGCCCGGGCCCGATTGCCGGACGCCAGCCCACTCAGCCAGTCCCTGAAAGGGTTTATCTCCGGGCTGGAAAAACTGGATAGCGACTGGAAAGCCAGCCTGGAAAACCAGAATAAAGGGCTGAGTTTTCGCAAAAATTTTGAGGACTCTCTGCTGGTCTATGTCTATGGCAAGGTGAAGTCGGGGAAAAGTTCGCTGGGCAATTATATGGCCTGGGGATATACCGATCCGACCTGCGAGCAGCAGCAGGACGACATCACGCTGAAGTATGAATCCCATGACAATACTGACGCGGAAAACGGCGATGCGCACAACGAAGCGGCGCAGCAGGGCAAATTCCGCGTCGGGGCAACCGAGGCGACCAGCTCGATCCAGAGCTTCCGTCTGCCGGGCCTGACCTGGGTGGATTCGCCTGGCCTGCATTCTGTGCGTTCACAAAATGGTGAACTGGCGAGAGAGCATGCCGATCATGCGGACCTGATCCTCTACACCATGAAGTCTGATGCGCCAGGCCGTGCCAGCGATTTGAACGAGATCCGCCAGCTGTTTGGTAAAGAAAAAAATATCATGCTGCTGCTCACAGGCAGCGATAAAAAGGAGCATGACTGGGATGACGTCAAAGACGAACCTATTGAACGCTGCGTGATGAAACCGCTGCAGGATCGCGTGCTGCAGCAGAATTTTGTCAAAGGTGAGCTGCAAAGCAGCGATATTGACGCCAGCCGCGTGGATATTTTGTCCATTTCTGCACGCTATGCGGAATTACATGCGGATGATAAGGCCGCGATCCACGATAGCGGCATGGGGCAGTTGTTTGCCCGCCTGCACGATATTTCTCAGGCGCAGGGCGTGCGGATGAAGCGCGCGGTGCCGATGACCAACTTCAAAAATTTTCTGACCCACTGCCTGACCGGGGTTAAGGCATATCACCAGCTGACCGGCGAGTTAAACGGTAATCTGACGAAGCTTGAAACAGACCTCGATAAGCGGGTTGTCCCTGCTGTTCGCGTCGCACAATCGGCCATGCGCAGTGCGATTCAGGCCCGGTTCGACGAGCTGGCAGCCAGCCGTGACGATGAGTATCAGATCAACGCCGCGTTAAAAATGGCGAAGACCCAGTGGGATCGTCAGATGGCTACGCTGATGGATTCCGCGCTGGACACCATCCTCACGCATGTGATGGCCGATTTTAAAGCGAACGTGACCTCGACCTGGACCTCCTCGTCGCTCTCTCTGCCGGCCTTCTCGGTTGAAAAAATGACCGAACAAATTCCGGATGGTTACAGCAAAAGCACCCGTGGCCGTAACGGTGGTATGGGCGCGCTGCTCGGTGGACTGGCGGGAACGATTCTGGGTGGTCCGTTAGGCACGGCTATCGGAGCCGGGCTGGGCGGGGGACTTGGTTCGATGGTGGGAGACCGCGCTCAGCAAACCACACGCACCATTGAGTTTGTGGTGGGCGACAACCTGAACGCGCTGCGAACGGAGGTGCTGGGCCTTTATCACGACGGCATCGAAAAACAGATTACGCACAACGTCGAGACGCTGATCAGTGCGTTAGTGGCGGATATGAAAGTGTCCTGTGCCAGCGTAAACGATGAAATTAAGAGCTTTGAGCGGGCGTTAAGCAAGCTGAAGGAAAGCGCCGAAAAACACTTAAGCCGTGAGGTGAACTAGCACCATGGACATGTCAGCTGCCGATCTTTTTCACACCTACGACCTGACGGCGAAGCTCGCAGGCCAGTACTCTGAACTGAGCCGCGAGTTTGCCGCGCTGCAGAAACAGTTTGACGATAAGCGTAACCAGCCTGATGCCAGCATCATGGTTTACGGCGTGTATAACGCCGGAAAAAGCACGCTGATCAATGCCCTGGTGGGGGAGCGCGTTGCCAAAACCGGCGACATTCCGCTGACCGACCGCGTGGATGCGTACCGCTGGCATAACAGCATGATCCTCGATACCCCGGGAGTGGATGCGCCGCTCAAACATGAAGCCGTTACCCGCGAGCAGATGCTGAAAGCGGACGCCGTGATTTTTGTCGTCAACCCGTCGGGTGCGGCGGAAGAAGAGAAGACGCTTCAGGTACTGATCGAGATTCTGCAGGCGAAGAAAAAGCTGTTTCTGGTGCTCAACGATAAAGACAGAATGGACATCGAGTCGTTAACGCGCCTCAAAAATGACATTCGTATTCGTCTGCAGACCCTGGCCGATGCGCAGGGGTTAACAGATGTGCTGCAGGCAATCCCGATTTTGCGCGTGAATGCCGAGATGGCGTTGCAAGCCAAACTGGAGAATCGCGCCGGGCTGCTGCGAATGAGCGAATTTCCGCTGTTTGAAGCGGAGCTGGAGGCATTCATCGCCAGCATCGACAGCCAGCATATCTATCGCCGTCTTGGCGGTGAACTGAAGGCGTTTCTGGAGCGCGTCCTCCTGGTGCTGGACAAAAACACCACCAGCGAAACCGTGCGCAGCTTTGATGCGTTGTTGAAAAACATCGTTGAGCAGCAGCATCTTTGTCGCAAAACGATAATCGATGAAGTTAAACGCCAGCGCGATGTGATGTATCAGGGCAGTAAAACCGCACTGCGTCAGGATCCACAGCAGGCGCAGATGAAAATTGATGCCCTGTTTAAGCAGGCCTGCGGGCAGATCGAAGGGGTGCAACAGCAGGAGACAACGTTCCTGGTTCAGCGTTTTGCCGATGATGTGGACAGCCTTCAGGCGACCATTTTAAGCCAGGCCAGTAGCGGTGCGGCGCAGGATATTCCGCACATGCCGGGCATGCAGGCGACGACCCATGTTGAGCAACCCGAAAAAGGCGGCATCAACGCGGATATGGTCAGCCAGGCGGTGAACTCGCTGAGTTCGATCGCCAAACCGGAACACATTGTGACGGGTCTTGGGGTGGTAAAAGACTGGCTGCCATCGCTGATGAAAGGGATCGGGCCAAAAACCATGGAAAAATGGGGCGCGATGGTGGTCGGCAAGTGGATCCCTTACGTCGGACCGGCCATCACGATTATCAGCTCGCTGTGGGGTATTTTTGCGGAAGATCGCGAGAGTAAACATGCGCGCGAACAGAGCGAGCAGTATCGCCGGGAGTGGGAGCGCTATCAGCAGGAGATGGAGGATTTCGCGACTACCATCGCCAATCAGTTCGACGCCAATGTGACTCGTATGGTGAATGAGGATTTAAATCTTCTGTTCAACGACATTCTGGATAAGGTCAAAGCCGCGCGGGAGATAGCCAGTCAGCAGGACAAGGTTCTGAGCGATCACGTGTTGGAAGCCCAGCGTCTTGCTTCCCTGCTGCGTCATTTTGCGTGAGTAACGAATCCCTTTCGCCCTTCCCCTGTAACGCCTGCGGCAAATGTTGCCGCAGGGTCAGTGCCAGCCCCGAAACCGCGTTCCTCGATCGTGGGGACGGGGTCTGCCAGCATTTTGTCGAAGAGACGCATCTGTGCGCCATTTATGAGACGCGCCCGTTGGTCTGCCGGGTAGAAGATTACTATCGTGCAAAGCTGAAAGAGGTTATTGCGTGGGATGACTTTGTTCGGCTGAACGTCGCGATATGCGAGAAGCTGTAATACGAAACGCCTTACCCTGCCGACATAAATCCTCTCAGCCGCGCAATCACCGATTCCCCCAGCGGCAAAAATCGTGAATCGGTCATCACCTGCAGTTCATCGGCGGAATTGATCGCCGTGATGTAGCTTTTACGAAACGCGGTCGGCGTCATGCGGCAGTATTTATTGAAGGCGAAAATCAGCTGCTTATGGCAGCTGAACCCGCAGGTGTAGCTGATGTCGGTGATCGGAATATGGGTATCTTTCAGCAGCCGCTTGGCCTTATTAATGCGGATCATGGTCAGATATTCTTTGAAGTTGTAGCCGCTGATCTTCTTAAAGGTGCGTGAAAAATGGTGATAGCTGACCCCGGCGTTATCGGCGATGGTGGTTAAGGTCAGTTCATCGTCGAAATGCTGGTTAATGAACTCGATGCCGTACTTCACCAACTGCTGATCTTTCTTTCTGATGGTGACTTGCTGGCGGTCATCCTGACGCTTGCCGGTGGCGGCAAGCGTGCCTAACAGCTGATAAACCAGCGAGATGCGGTCAAATGACGATTGCGCGCGCACCAGGTGCTCAACCAGCGCAATCACGCTATTTCTGAGCTGTTTGTCTGCGTCGCGTTCCTGATTAGGGGTCAGAGAGGCGTACTCCATCTGTGGGGCCGGGTGGGTCTCATCAAACAGGTTCGGCGCAAACTGCAGGGTTAACAGCTGGCTGTTTGGCGCGCGGGCTTCCAGAGAGTGGATCTCATCCGGGTTGATGTACAGCATCCCGCCTGCGGCAAAAACCGATGTGCTATGCCCGAGGGTGACAGAAAATTCCCCGGACAGAATGCAGATCAGTTCCGGCGCCGAGTGCCAGTGCGGTTCGCAGTAGAATACCTCGGCGGCGAACACGTTCAGCTTCTCCGCATCAAACGAGATCAGTTCGTAGCCGCTGCCTTCATGGATGGCGGTCGTTGCCTGCTGCGGCGAGTTGACCCGGGACCGGGCGACAGAAAAGGGGAACATCGCTAACTCTCCGTCAAATGAAGGCGGGGCGTGTCCCTCTTGCCAAAGCAAGAGGGAACTCAGGCTTTACTGCTGTGCTGCAGGCCCGGCAAGGGCGTTCGCCAGCTCCTGACGCGTGATATCAATAGTCAGGAATTCCGTTAAAGAGATAAACAGACCGAAGACCAGATCGGGCGCAATCGCACATAATTTTTCTCGCACCTGCTGCTCAGGCAGGCCATTTTTGCTGGCCACCAGCGTCACCACGCGGGCGAAGGCGGGTGGGTTGCCGATCAGTTGAGTCAGCGAATTATCAATTTTCAGCGGCGCGTAGCGCGGTGTTGCCCGCACGGCGATCGCGATACTCAATGCCGTATCCCGCGAGGAGCGTGCAATATGCAGCTGATACTCGCCGGAATCGACGACCCAGTCGCCGATGCCCGGGTGATAACAGGCAAAGTCCTGCCAGTTCAGCTCCAGAGTTACGGTTTTACTTTCACCGGGTTCGAGATGGACTTTGGCAAAGGCTTTGAGCGCCTTCTCTTCGCGCGCCAGCTCACCGGCCGGGGCAGAGAGATACAGCTGCACCACCTCTTTCCCTGCCATGTTGCCGCTGTTGGTGACGTCAACGCTGACGGTTACTGTCTTGCCTTCTTCCAGCTCGCGCACCGAGGTGGTCAGCCCGCTGTAGTCGAAGGTGGTGTAGCTCAGGCCAAAACCAAACGGGAACAGCGGGGTCAGTTTGCGGCGGTCATAGTAGCGATATCCCACGTACAGCCCTTCGCTGTAGTGATGGCGCAGGTTCTCGCCAGGATAGTTAAGCCAGGCCGGGGTCTCTTCAAGCGTATTCGGCACGGTGACCGTCAGCTTGCCGCACGGGTTGGCGCGGCCAAACAGGATATCGGCGACCGCGCGGCCCATGCCTTGTCCGCCAAAGTGGGTTTCGAGCAGCGCTTTGCAGTCGGACAGCCATGGCATCACCACCGCATCGCTGTTGGCCAGCACCACGATCAGGTTCGGCTGCTGTTGCGCGACGGCGCGGATCAGTTCTTCGTGTGCCGGCAAAATATGCAAATCCTGGCGATCGCCATTTTCACCGTCTTCGCCAATGGCGGTGCTGACAAACACAATCGCCACGTCGGCATTTTTCGCCACCGCAACGGCCTGCGCCAGCGCCTGCGGATCGCTGGCGTTATCCTCCGGCGTCCCGACCGCGTATTCGACGTTGAAGTCGCTGCCGGCCACTTCAAAAATCTCATCCAGCGGACGGTCGAGCATATACGGTACCGTGGTGGCACAACCCGAGCCCTGGATCACCGGCTCCTGCGCGGGCTTGCCCAGCACCGCGAGGGTGCGCTGTTTGCCTTTCTGCAGAGGCAGAATGGCATCTGCATTTTTCAGCAGGACGATGGATTCGGCCGCCAGGCGCTGCGCCAGTTGATGATGCTGGTGGTAATCCGCTTTGCTGCCCGGCTTGCGGTGGCGCTGCACCTTGTCGATCAGGGTCAGCATCCGCAGGCAGGCGGTGTCGAGAACCTCTGCGGGGATCTCGCCCCGGTTGATGGCTGCCAGTAAATCCTTCTTGTCGAGCTGGGTTTCCGGCATCGCCAGGTCGTTACCCGCCAGCAGGGACGCCGGGCGGTCTTTGATGCCGTACCAGTCGGACATCACCAGCCCGTCGTACTGCCATTCCGTACGCAGCACGTCGGTCAGCAGCCATTTATCCTGCGAGGTCTGCACGCCGTTGAGACGGTTGTAGGAGGACATCACCGTCCACGGATTCGCTTTCTCGATCGCGCGTTTAAAGCCCGCGAGATAGATCTCGCGCAAGGCCCGCTCTTCAATCACTGAATCCATTTCGGTGCGGCGGTATTCGGAGTTATTGGCGGCAAAGTGCTTCAGGCTGGCACCGACGCCGTTGTCCTGCAGGCCGTTGATCAGCGCGGCGGCAATGTCGCCACTCACCACCGGATCTTCGGAATAGTATTCATACCCGCGACCGGCCAGCGGCGTGCGGCGAATATTGATCCCCGGCCCGAGCAGGAGGCCAACGCCCATCTCCTGGCACTCCTGCGCCAGCGCGGCACCCATCTGATACACCAGCGAGATATCCCAGCTGCACGCCAGGGTCGAGCCGTTCGGGAAGCAGGTCGCCGGTTTCGATTTAGTGAACAACGCCTCGGAGCCGCCTTTGTGTTCTTCGTGCTCAACGTCGCCAGCACTCTGCGCGATCACGTCGAGAAAATCGGTGATGTTCCAGCTTTCGCCCTGTTCAATCTGGCTGGTGCTGTAACGCACCCCGTAGGTGCCATCGGTCATCACAATGTCTTCAATGCCGTGTCGCGGCAGGCTGGCGGTGCGCCACAGGCCACTTCCGCTAAGCAGGGCCACTTTGTCTTCGGCGCTCATGGCCGCAATAATCGCGTGAAAGTCAGTTTTCATATTTTTCCCCTGGTGCTTACTGCGCATTAACTTTGCGTAACTGAATGTCTTTGATGATGTTGCGGTAGGTGTTTTCGTCCAGGGTATAGAAGAAGACGAACACCATACTCAGGGCAAACATCAGGGCCGGGAACAGGGTCATCATCAGGTTGATGCCGTTGAGTGCGCTGGCGCTGAGGTGCTCGGAAGAGTAGTCAAAATAGTCGAGCATCAACCCGGCGCAGCCGCCGCCAATGGCCATCGCAATTTTGGTGATGAAGTTAAAGAAGCCGTAGATCGCCCCCTCGGCACGCACGCCCTGTTTCCATTCGGCGTATTCCACGGTGTCGGCAATCATCGACCACATCGCCACAAAGCCCATCCCCAGGGTGATACTGAACAGGCACACGCCGGTCATGATCAGGGTGCCATTGCTGCCCGCGAGAAAATACTGGAACAACATGCCGAGGATGCCGATCAGCAGCGCGAACTGCACCATCCACTTTTTACCCATCAGGCTGATGAGTTTTTCCGACACGATGGTGCCCGCGACATACGCCGCCGACTGGATCAAAAAGAATTTGGTGGTGAAGGACTCGTCGGCGAGCGTGTATTTGATGAAGTAAATCGCGATGGCCATCCACACCGTGTAGGCGATGTAAAAGAACACGGTGAACGCCGAGAGGTTGATTAACGGCAGGTTGCCGGACACCGCCGAGACCATCTCTTTCAGCGTCGGGGCTTTTTGATCCGGCTGGGTTTTGACGCGTTCTTTGGTCATGCCAAAGCAGGCGAGGAAGAAGAAGGTGGCCAACAGGCTGAAGCAGCTGACGGCAAACACGTAGCCCATTTTCTTATCGGTAAACTGCGAAATCAGCAAGTCGGCGGTGGTCGAGACAATCAGGTATCCGACAATCGCCAGCACAATGCGGTACACCGACAGCGAGGCGCGGGAACCTTCGTGCTGCGTCAGGGTATTGGTCATCGCGGAATAGGGGGTATTAACCGCCGTGTAGGCCAGGCAGTACAGGGTGTAGGAAAAGAGCGCGTAATAGAACTTATACTCTTCGCCTAAGGTGCTGAAGCACAGGATGGTGAGGATCCCCAGCGGCACGGCACCAAATAACAAGTACGGGCGCAGCTTGCCGTAGCGGGTGTTGGTTTTATCAATCACGTAGCCGATACAGATGTTGAACAGCGCATCCAGCACGCGGGCAATCACGAAGATCAGGCTCGCCTGCACGGCGCTGATGCCATAGATATTGGTGTAGAAGAACAGCAGGAACAGCGAGACGAAGCCAAACGACAGGTTGGAGGCCAGATCGCCAAACCCGTAGCCGATCTTTTCCCGCACGCTGACTTTGACGTAGCTGTCAGAAGTGATGTCTGTTGTTTTCATTTTGTAGAGTACTCATTCTGATTGGTGTCGTGCTGAGTATACCGGGGCGCTGATGGGCGGCTTGCCAGCCTTTGTTTGTGGAGTTCCGATTTTTTGCGCGGGGTGGGGTTTGTGGTGGAGTTGTGAGGGGGGTCACAGGGGGGAGGTGAGATCTGCCAGACGCGTTCCCCCCGCCAGAGGTTGTTTCGGTGCTCAGGATGTTGCGAAGCTATTCCACTCGTCTTTATACAGAATATTACCCTCACAATATTTCCACGTTATTTTCTCGTATCTTAACTGGATATCTTCAAGGTGGGTGTTGCTGATCCCTGCCGGGTGAAGTAAGGGTGAGATTGAAGCAATTCTGACGTTCTCCATAATAATGTTGAAGTATTCGCTCTCTACACCTTGATCCAGAGTCTTATACATTTTTAACGTTGCTGATGTAAACGTCCTCCCTTCACACATTGCGCGATATAAAATGGGCGTTGCGCTGTCAAATTCTTTATGAATATTGAGAGGTCGATGCACCCGGGTGCTTGTCAGTCGGCCCGTATTGGGGCTTTCGGGTACCCAGACGGTATGGCTTACGTTACGAATTTCGAAAGAACCGAGGCGAGAGGGCAGTAATGACGGGCCAATAATGGGTGAGCCATTTTCATCTGTAAGCCATAAGTGAGCGGGATTAGACATGAGAATATCCTTTTAGAATTGATGAATTACCTTTGCTTGATACAGAAAATAGCGATACCAACAGCGATAATGAATAGGCCAATGGCTTTGATGGCGATATTTTCAGGTAAATACGATACGGCAAGTAGTGAAAAGACAATAACAATGAGTAGTGGGATACCTCCACGCAGGCAAAAGGATAATTGCTCTTTTACCCACTTTTTCAGGAACTGCATCATCCTTTTATCATCCTGGAGATGGCATGTGCGATGTCGTTGTCTGAAGTTGAAGCAGCGTTGAAAATTAATGATTTAAGAATAATAGGTTCGATAATGAAAAACATCATTTCGAGTTCATTGTGATAGAGGGCGTTATAGTAATAAGGATGGGATGATTTAAGAAGGTTGGCGCTTTTTGAAGCTTCTTCAACCAAACCGTATGCCTTCAGGAGAAACACTGAGTAAGTTGATAAAGTTCCTATCTTCGATTTTATCCATGCATGAGTATGAGCACCAGTACAGATAGCCTCTGTTATTGAATAAACTAAAGCCTGGCTTGTCAGCATCGACGTAGAAAGGGTGATGCCCAATCTCAATAAAAGAGTTTGTATGTGTTGAATACGATCAATCGATTTGTTTTGTAAAAGACAATCAACGTAAATTGATACCATCTGGAAGATAATATTCCTGTCCTTAACCAATCGAATAATTGCTTTTATAAATCGGATATCTTCATGCTGTAATCTCGAGCATACATCCTGATAATTATCAGTAAAGCATGAAGTATAGTAACTCAGCCGAGTTGCACCATCCCCAATAATTTTTGCTTGTTTAATCACATCATCCTTTACGCCTGATAGAGCCTCCTCTAATTTAACAGACAGTAATTTCTCCGCTTCCATTTTTCTTATCAATGAATCGCTATAATACATATCACCTCCTGTGACCTCGCTAAAGCACGCATGCTAATTTCTATATAATTACAAAATATTATTGTGACTTAATTCACGCTTGTTGAATTTTCAAGAGTTTCATTTTGGTTTTTTTAATGTAATTATTTACTTAGTGAATAAATTATTCAAAAATCATAATGTCGAAGATTAACATGTAACTGATCCTTGTCGAATGCTAGAGCGGTGGTGTCGAAGAGGTTTTTTCATTCATCAATTTGAGGTTATATGTTTATAATCTAGCCATTACCTTTAAATGCAGGCACCTCAATCCTTTTAATTACTCAGGCTCAGACATTGCTGACTCAATATTACGGATGATAAAATAATGAAAAAAGCGCTCATGCAATGGATTAAAAAGCAGATCTCTTTTGCCTTTTGGGCCTGGATCCCTTTTTTGGTAATGATGATCTTTGCTGTTTTGGCCGCTCACTATCTGCCGCGCGAGTTGGCCTTAAAATCAATAGCTGCGTTTATCGTGTTAACAATGGCTTATGTGTTTTTTCGGAAATGATATCGTCTGTTGTGATGACTACCGGGAGTTTGAAAAGAGTGGGTAACGTGCTCGAAATGACGGAGCAGATGTCTGTCAGGAGTGTAGGGGAAGCTACCGAATAATTAAATATCTGCCGAACCTGTAAGTAAGACTTACAGGTTGCGGGAAACTGCCTGGTTAAACGAGGGCAAGCGCCCCTTCAATCCCTTTCAGCTTCTGCTGCGCCTGCTTCAATTCGTTGAGCAACGTTTTCTCATACGGGTTATGCGCCATCACCACGATGCAACCGTCCATCACTTTTACCGTGACTTTATCCCCGGTATCAAATCCCGCGGCGCGTAGCCACTTGCCGGAAAGGATCAGATTTGGCGTACTGCGGTCCAAACCGTGCGGGCGATATCCCACAATTAATGTACGCTCTATTCCGGTGGTGGCGATGTCTGGGGTAGAATGCGAATCAGCCATAATCAACTCCTTGATAGTTGGTGAGGTTAGACGCTCCGGTGTGTTCCTGCACACTGGCGCGTTGATAAAACAGGAGGTTTAGGTGGCCTCCTAATTTGATTTAGAGTAGACGGATAGGTGGCCTCATGTCAATCATAGCGCGCGAAAAAAAACCAAAAGGCGGTGGGCAATCCCCGCAGTTTAAAATGCGTATTGATCCGGCATTGAAGGAACAGTTGGAGGCTGTGGCTGCTGAAGAAGGGGTTAGTCTCGCCAGCTGGTTGAAGGAACTGGCAAGGGAGGCTTTGCGTCAACGGGGAATAAAACCACAAGGATAATTATATTTTCTCAAATACGCATGTCTTAAAATATAAGGATGTTAATATGAAAGTTGAATATTTAGTTACAATAGAAATAAAAGACTCGTTCTGCAAAACCAAAAAAGCATTTATTAATTTTATACAATCCAATGCGGATATTTTATTGATTAAAGAGAAAGTGACCTATAAAAATAATTCATTTAATCTCGAGATTTTGGAGGAAAAATCACCTTCTGAAAGGCATAAAATATTTCATCTAAAGGTTAAGAGCGGACATGAGGGAGAAATTGAAAGTTTTGTGGAATTTTTGAAAGTACTTAGAGGGATGCTACATATTGCGTCGAAAAATAATATTCAGACCATATGGGATGATATAAGTTATAACTATTCATTAAAATGCTATCCTATCATACATGAGATAGAAAATTTGATGAGAAAGTTAATTACAAAATTCATGCTTACAAATGTCGGTTTAGGTTGGATAGAGACTACTTTTCCAGAAGAATTACTTAAAGCAAAGAGAGATAGGAGTACATCTGGGAATAATAATTATTTATATGAAACGGATTTCATTCAATTATCAAATTTTTTATTTGATTCATATCGAACTCAGGATATTGATGAATTGATTCTCACCATAAAAAATCATAAGGATGACTCAATAAAAATTGAAAATATCAAAGAGTTTATACCATTATCCAATTGGCAAAGATATTTCCAAAAACATGTTGATTGTGAAGCAACATACCTTAAGGCAAGATGGGAGAAACTATATTTATTAAGATGTAAAATAGCACACAATAACATCTTCGATAAAAATGATTATGATCTAATAATTACTCTAAATAATGAAGTGAAACCCATTTTAGAAAAAGCGATTTCATCTCTAGATAAAATCACCGTATCTGAGAGCGAACGAGAAGAGTTGGCTGAAAATGTTGCTATAAATAATAATCAGTACTATGGTGATTTTATTGTTTCTTGGAAGCTCTTTGAAAAGAGAGTGATGGATTTAGCCTATAAAAGTAATATTGCGCCTGATAACAAAGTTATGCCTCTATCACCTTTAATTTTAAGGTTACGAGAGAGAAGTTTGATTAGTGAGGATTTTGTTGAGCAGTTTTTGAGATTACGGGAAATTAGAAATATTGTAGTTCATGATTTGAATAGAGAAATAACAATTCATGATTTAGAGTACTATACTATGCTTCTCAAGGGATTAACAAACATGGTATGATTTTTAGAAGTAAATTTCATATCTATTTATATGGATGATGATGTATTTCTATAAAAATTAAAGTTGTCGTTGTCATATGAGCAATTTGTACAGAAGCATTTTTGGCGGAAGATCACAGGAGTCGAACCTGCCCAGGACCGCTGGCGGCCCCAACTGGATTTGAAATCCAGCCACCTCACCGGAGATGACGATCTTCCGCGCCTCGATTGCTACATGGAGGCGGAGCGCAGTATATCTACTTTCAATCATTTACCCCAATCTTTCGCTCACTTATTTCATCCCTTTTTTGACCTGCGTTACCCCTTCTAAGGTAAATCCTAACAAAATCCTCACCTTACCTTTTTTATGTCGCCAGTTTTAACGCGATCACAAAAAACAAGAATCATAAGAACGTAACCAGAAAACGGAATACCTGCCTGTTTGTGAATGGTTTACAAAACCTGTAACCGGTCTCAGGGCCCATTTCGGGCGCAGGAACAGCAATGAAAAGTGAAGTCTTATCCGTCAAAGAGAAAATTGGTTACGGCATGGGTGACGCAGCCAGTCATATCATCTTCGATAACGTGATGTTGTACATGATGTTCTTCTACACCGATATCTTTGGCATTCCCGCCGGGTTTGTCGGCACCATGTTCCTGCTGGCGCGTGCGCTGGATGCCATATCCGATCCGTGCATGGGCCTGCTGGCCGACCGGACCCGCAGCCGCTGGGGGAAATTCCGTCCGTGGATTTTGTTCGGGGCGATCCCGTTTGGTCTGGTCTGCGTGCTGGCCTACACCACGCCAGACCTCAGCCTGAACGGCAAAATGATCTACGCCGCCGTCACCTACACCCTGCTGACCCTGCTCTACACCGTGGTCAATATCCCGTACTGCGCGCTGGGTGGGGTGATCACCAACGACCCGACGCAGCGCATCTCCCTGCAATCCTGGCGCTTTGTGCTGGCGACCGCGGGCGGCATGCTCTCGACGGTGCTGATGATGCCGCTGGTCAATCTGATTGGCGGCGAGGATAAAGCGTTCGGCTTCCAGGGCGGCATCGCGGTGCTGTCGGTGGTGGCGTTCCTGATGCTGGCGTTCTGCTTCTTCACCACCAAAGAGCGCATCCAGGTGCCGCCAAGCACCTCCGGTATGCGCGAAGATCTGCGCGATATCTGGCAAAACGACCAGTGGCGCATCGTCGGGCTGCTCACCATCCTCAATATCCTCGCGGTCTGCGTGCGCGGCGGGGCGATGATGTATTACGTCACCTGGATCCTCGGCTCGCCGGAGCTGTTCGTCGCCTTCCTGACCACCTACTGCGTCGGCAACCTGATTGGCTCGGCGCTGGCCAAACCGCTCACCGACTGGAAGTGCAAAGTCAGCGTCTTCTGGTGGACCAACGCCCTGCTGGCAGTGGCGAGCGTGGCGATGTTCTTCGTGCCGATGCAGGCCAACATCACCATGTTCGGCTTTATCTTCGTGATTGGCGTGCTGCACCAGCTGGTCACGCCGATCCAGTGGGTGATGATGTCCGACACCGTCGATTACGGCGAATGGACCAACGGCAAACGCCTCACCGGCATCAGCTTCGCGGGCACGCTGTTCGTGCTCAAGCTGGGCCTGGCGATCGGCGGCGCGTTGATTGGCTGGATGCTGGCAGGCGGCGGATACGATGCCGCAGCCAAAACCCAGAACAGCGCCACCATCAGCATCATAATTGCCCTGTTTACGCTGGTTCCGGCCGCGTGCTACCTGCTGAGCGCGATTATCGCCAAACGCTACTACAGCCTGAAAACGCCGTTCCTGCTCAAAATCATGGGCGATCTGGCGCAGGGCGCACGCCGTAATCAGCAGGACTTCAACACGCTGCCGGTCAGCAAAGAATTACAGAACTAAGAGGACGAAAGCATGAAAATCAGTGATGGAAACTGGCTTATTCAACCGGGTCTGAATGTGACGTCGCCGGTGCAGGTATTTGAGGTGGAACAGCAGGGTAACGACCTGGTGGTGTATGTCGCACCGCGCGACGTGCGCGAGCGTGCCTGGCAACTGGATTCTTTAATGTTCACGGTGCGCCTGTTTGCGCCGCAGGAGGGAATTGTCGGGGTGCGCATCGAGCACTTCCAGGGCGCGCTGGATAATGGCCCGCACTATCCGCTCAACGTCCTCAAAGACGTCGACGTAAAGATTGAAAACAACGCCGAGTATGCCGAGCTGAAAAGCGGCAACGTTAGCGTGCGCGTCACCAAAGGCGAGTTCTGGGCGCTGGACTTCCTGCGTCACGGCCAGCGCATCACTGGCAGCCAGCTGAAAAACAACGGCTACGTGCAGGACGACAACAGCGATCGTAATTACATGTTTGAGCGGCTGGATCTGGGCGTCGGCGAAACGGTCTACGGCCTCGGCGAACGCTTTACCGCCCTGGTACGCAACGGTCAGACGGTCGATACCTGGAACCGCGACGGCGGCACCAGCACCGAACAGTCGTACAAAAACATCCCGTTCTACCTCACTAACCGCGGGTACGGCGTGCTGGTGAACCACCCGGAAAACGTCTCGTTTGAAATCGGTTCCGAGAAAGTCTCGAAAGTGCAGTTCAGCGTTGAGGGCGAATATCTGGAGTATTTCGTGATCGACGGCCCAACGCCGAAAGAGGTGCTCAACCGCTATACGCAATTCACCGGGCGTCCGGCGCTGCCACCGGCGTGGTCGTTTGGCCTGTGGCTGACGACCTCGTTTACCACCAACTACGACGAAGCGACGGTGAACAGCTTTATCGACGGCATGGCCGAGCGCGACCTGCCGCTGCACGTCTTCCACTTCGACTGTTTCTGGATGAAGGCCTTCCAGTGGTGTGATTTTGAGTGGGACCCGGTCACCTTCCCGGATCCGGAAGGAATGATCCGCCGCCTTAAATCGAAAGGGCTGAAGGTCTGCGTGTGGATCAACCCGTACATCGGGCAAAAATCGCCGATCTTTAAGGAGCTGAAAGAGAAGGGCTATCTGCTGAAACGCCCGGATGGCTCGCTGTGGCAGTGGGATAAATGGCAGCCGGGGCTGGCGATTTACGACTTCACCAACCCGGAAGCCTGCGCATGGTACGCCGACAAGCTGAAAGGCCTGGTGGATATCGGCGTCGATTGCTTCAAAACCGACTTCGGCGAGCGTATTCCGACGGACGTGCAGTGGTTCGATGGCGCCGATCCGCAGAAAATGCACAACCACTACGCCTACATCTATAACGAGCTGGTGTGGAACGTGCTGAAAGAGACCGTTGGCGAAGAAGAGGCGGTGCTGTTTGCCCGTTCGGCATCCGTCGGTGCGCAAAAGTTCCCGGTGCACTGGGGCGGCGACTGCTACGCCAACTACGAATCGATGGCCGAAAGCCTGCGCGGCGGGCTGTCGATTGGGCTCTCCGGGTTCGGTTTCTGGAGCCACGATATCGGCGGGTTCGAAAATACGGCTCCGGCAGATGTGTATAAACGCTGGTGCGCATTTGGGCTGTTCTCCAGCCACAGCCGCCTGCACGGCAGCAAATCCTATCGCGTGCCGTGGGCGTACGACGACGAGTCCTGCGACGTGGTGCGCTACTTCACGCAGCTTAAATGCCGGATGATGCCGTACCTGTATCGCCAGGCGGCGCTGGCCCGCGAGCAGGGCACCCCGATGCTGCGGGCGATGATGCTCGAGTTCCCGGACGATCCGGCCTGCGATTATCTCGATCGCCAGTACATGCTCGGTGACTCGATGTTAGTTGCGCCGGTGTTCAGCGAGGCGGGCGATGTGCAGTTTTACCTGCCGGAAGGACGCTGGACGCACCTGTGGCATAACGACGAAGTGCAGGGCAGCCGCTGGCACAAACAGCAGCACGACTTTCTGAGTCTGCCGGTGTACGTACGCGACAACACCCTGCTGGCGTTGGGCAACAACGACCAGAAGCCGGACTACGCCTGGAACGAAGGGACGGCCTTCCAGCTGTTTAATCTCGACGATGGCGCGACGGTGGTGAGTGAAGTGCCTGCGGCCAACGGAGCGGTGGCGTTTACCCTGGCCGCCACGCGTACGGGCAACACCCTTACCCTGAAAGGGAGCGGTGACGCGCGGGGCTGGTCAGTCTGTTTGCGCAATGTGCAGCAGATTAGCGGCGTTAAAGGTGCATCCAATGTGGGTAGCGAGTGGGGCGTGGTGGTGAAAGCCGAGGGGAATGAGGTGGTTATCCACCTCTGACAAGTGTTAAACGCCCGGTGGCGCTGGCGCTCACCGGGCCTACAGTTTGGTTTACGGTTTTGAATTTGTAGGCCGGGCAAGGCGAAGCCGCCGCCCGGCAATGCCCGGAGCCACTAAGGTACAGTTGGGGCTGGCGGTTGCCCAACCGTACTCACCACCCCACCCATCATCGTCTGCGTCACCTGCTGTTTATCCATATTCACTGCGTTAAGCTTGCCACTGACCGTCGGTTTCAGCGGCGCATTCGCCTGCACGTTACCGCTGGCGTTGAGCTGAATATTGCCATCGCCCGCTACCGGCAGCGCTGGCCAGCCCCACTGCTGCATGATGTTTAACGGTACGCCACGCCCGGTCAGGTTGATGGTCGCATGGCGCGCAGGCTGCTGCGAAACGCTGGCCTTCGCCTCCAGAATGCCTTTCTCAGTGAAGGCGCTCAGGTCGCTGATTGCGACCGTCGAGGCATTCGCGGTCAGCGCGAGCGACGGACGACGCACGTCCACCCGGTTAAAGGTGGCCGCCGCGCCGTTCAGGGTGGCCGTGCCGGCCCACACACCCCACTGACGATCTTTCGCCAACTGCAGATTGGTGCCGTAACCGTCGAGGGAAGTGATCTGCCACGGGAAGATTGGATCCACGTCAATCACCAGGTTGCGACTTAAGCTGAATTTGCGCAACGTAACGCTGTTTAGCCACGTCGGCAGGGTCTCCATCCACTGTGCTTTCCAGTTCTGTGGCAGGGTGTATTCCAGCCCGGCGATGGCGACATCATCCAGTACCAGCGCTTTGCCGCTGCGCAACCAGCTCCCGGAGGTGCGCACCATCCCACCTTCCCAGCGCGAGGTGAACTGGCGCAGCGCCATTCCCTGCGGGGCGAATTCCGCATTCAGGATCGGGTCGAACAGATGCACGGTACCGTAGATAAATTCGCTGGCGTTCATCGACAGACGCCCGTCTTCGCTCTGCCAGTCACCTTTGCTCAGGGTCAGGTTGCGCAGGCTTAAATCGAGATCGGTTACTGCCCAGTCCGGCCCCTGCAGGCGGGCGTCGGTCACGTCCAGGCGGCCAATCTGCAGCGACGGCAGAGTGGTGATGGGGGCAAAAAAGTCGGCCAGCGATTTATCGCTCTGCAGGCGGATCTCGTTCAGGCGCATGTTGTCCACCTTCCAGCCGCCATTGGCGTCGCGCCGCGCGGTGCCGGTCAGGGAGCCCCGCGCCATATCCGCACCAATGGTGCTCAACACCACTTCTTTGTCGTTCAGTTCGCCCTGGATCAGCACGTTGCTGGCGGGCACGCCGTTCAGCGTCAGCGAACCGGCGCTCATCTGGATGTTGGCTTTTTTCCCCAGCACATTGCCCGCTTCGGGTTGCCACGGGCTGACGCCACCGGTCACCTTCTGCGCGCTCAGATCCCATTCGGTATTGGGGCTGTTAAACGCCATGTTGTTCAGTAGCAAACGGTCGGACTGGAAGGGGAGCGGGGCGGTCTGCGGCGAGAGGTTCAGCGTGCCGTCAAACAGGGTGATGGTATCCATGTGCAGCGGATCGGTCAGCTGACGGCTACTCACGCCAATATCCACCATTTTTGCGACCAGCGTCGCAGGCTGGCCGTCACGACCAAAGGTCACGTTTCTCAGCACCAGGTGGCTGGGGGAGGAGAAGCGGTGATCCATCAGGTCGAAACTGAGTTCGTAATCGGTATTTTTCGTGATCCAACTGCTGACCTGAGCCGCGCCCCATCGGGACTGAACAAGGAGATAGAGCGCGAGGATCGCAACCAGCAGAACAACCAGAATACCGATGAGTAGCTTTCCAATAAATTTCATGGTCTTCCATCACGTAAAACGCACATAAAGGAGTTATGCACGATTTATACGCAATGCTCAAGGCGGGAATGGTGTAATTACGTGTACGGCAGCAGTAACCTGCTGCCGTAAAAGCGGGATCAGTTCTTTTCTGGCGGGAAGATCAGGTTCAGGACGATGGCGGTAATACCGCCTGCTGCGATGCCGGAAGAGAGCAGGTTTTTCACCCAGTCCGGGGCAAACTGCAGGATCAACGGCTGCTGAGACACGCCCAGACCCACGGCCAGCGACAGGGCGATAATCATGATCGCGCGACGGTTCAGCGGCTCGCGGGAGACGATGCGTACGCCAGATGCCGCGATGGTACCGAACATCACCAGCGTCGCGCCGCCGAGTACCGGCTCAGGAATGTGCTGCACAAAACCGCTCACGGCCGGGAACAGGCCCAGCACGATCAGCATCAGTGCCACCACAAAGCCCACGTAACGGCTGGCCACGCCGGTCAGCTGGATCACGCCGTTGTTCTGGCCGAAGCAGGAGTTGGGGAAGGTGTTGAACACGCCAGAAACAAAGGAGTTCAGGCCGTTCGCCAGCACGCCGCCCTTCAGACGCTTCATATACAGCGGGCCAGAGACCGGCTGCTCAGAAACATCAGAGGTGGCGGTGATGTCGCCGATGGTTTCCAGAGAGGTGATCATAAACACCAGCATCAGCGGCAGGAGCAGGTTCCAGTCAATGCCAAGGCCGTAATACAGCGGCGTTGGCACCATGATCAGCGGGCTGTCGGTTGGCGCGGTGGACTGCGGCAGCATGTCCATTGCCCATGCAGCCAGGTAGCCAGCGGCCATGGCGATCACCAGCGAGGCGACGCGCAGATACGGATTACGCTGGCGATTCAGCAGAATAATGATTGCCAGCACCACGCCCGCCAGCAGCAGGTTTTTTGGGGCGCCGAAAGTGTGGTCGGCCATGGCAGCGTAGCCGCCGCCAATCGACGTCAGACCGACCTGAATCAGCGACAGGCCGATAATCATCACCACCACGCCGGAAACCAGCGGGGTAATAATGCGGCGCGCGAGGTGCAGAACGCGGGAGATAATCATCTCGGTACAGCTCGCCAGCATCAGGGTGCCGAACAGCGCTGCCATCATCGTCGGGACATCTGCGCCGCCGGTTTTAAGCGCGGTGCCGCCCATGATCAGCGGGGCGACAAAGTTAAAGCTGGTGCCCTGAATCGACAGCAGACCCGATCCCACCGGACCCCAGGCTTTAATCTGAATCACAGAGGCAACGCCCGATGCGAACAACGACATGCTGATGATGTGCTGAGTGTCCTGAGCCGGTAAGCCGAGCGCCTGACAGATCAGCAGCGCGGGGGTGATCACCGCCACGAACATCGCCAGCAGGTGCTGACAGGCGGCGAACAAGGTCTGCGCCATCGGTGGACGATCTTCAAGACGGTAAATCAGTTCACTGTTATGTGGCTGCGCAATCGGTTGCGCATCTTGCTGTTCTAAGGCGTTAACGGACATCTGCGGCGATCCCCTGAGGAAAAGCGGGCATTTTAGCCGAGTGGATGAGAAAAGCAAACGATTGCCAGCCTGTTTCGCAGAAATTTCATCGTACAAAACGATCCGGAATTAGGCGTTAGAGTAGCGTTCGGTCTCTGGCATCCAGCGTTCAATCAGCGCTGCAGCCTGCTCGGGATAGCGTTCATGGATATGGCGTGCCAGTCGCTGAACTTCCGGGATCATGGCCTGATCGCGCAGTAAATCGGCCACTTTAAACTCGGCATTCCCGGTCTGACGGGTGCCAAGCATTTCGCCAGGGCCGCGAATCTCCAGATCCTGCTGTGCAATCACAAAGCCGTCGTTGCTGTCGCGCAACACCTGCAGACGCTTCTGCGCGGTTTTCGACAGCGGGGCTTTGTAGAGCAACACGCAGTGCGAGGCTACCGCGCCACGTCCTACGCGGCCACGCAGCTGGTGGAGTTGCGCAAGACCCAGACGCTCCGGGTTTTCAACGATCATCAGGCTGGCGTTGGGTACGTCTACGCCCACTTCAATCACCGTGGTGGCGATCAGCAGATGCAGCTCGCCCTGCTTGAAGGCCTGCATCACCGCCTGTTTCTCGGCAGGTTTCATGCGGCCATGCACCAGCCCGACGTTCAGCTCCGGCAGGGCCAGCTTTAACTCTTCCCAGGTGGCTTCTGCCGCCTGTGCTTCCAGCAGGTCGGACTCTTCAATTAAGGTACACACCCAATATGCCTGACGGCCTTCCTGCACGCAGGCGTTGCGCACGCGGTCGATAATGTCGTGGCGACGGGTATCCGGAATGGCAACTGTGGTTACCGGCGTACGTCCCGGTGGCAGCTCGTCGATGGTCGAGGTGTCGAGATCGGCATAGGCGGTCATCGCCAGCGTGCGGGGGATCGGCGTCGCGGTCATGATCAACTGATGCGGATGGAACCCTTGCTGGAGTCCTTTTTCCCACAGCGCCAGGCGCTGATGCACGCCAAAGCGGTGCTGTTCATCGATGATCACCAGCGCCAGGCCGTTAAACTGCACCTGTTCCTGGAATATAGCGTGGGTACCGACAATCATTTGTACCTGACCGCTGGCAATCGCGTCCTGCTGGGCCTGTCGCGCTTTGCCTTTTTGCTTCCCGGCCAGCCAGCCCACTTCAATGCCCAGCGGCGCAAACCAGTTGCGGAAGTTGGTGGCGTGCTGCTCGGCCAGCAGCTCGGTCGGCGCCATCAGCGCCACCTGTTTGCCGTGCGCGATAGCGCGTAACGCAGCCAGCGCCGCCACCAGCGTTTTACCGGAACCGACATCGCCCTGAACCAGGCGCATCATCGGCACATCCAGCGCCATGTCACGCTCAATTTCGGCGGTCACGCGGGCCTGTGCGCCGGTCGGTGTAAACGGCAGCGAGGCCAGCAGCTTGTCTTTTAAATCGTCGTTGGCAGAAAGCGGCAGGGCGTGAAAACGCTGCGCACCCGCGCGCAGCGCCAGCATGCTCAGGTTATGCGCCAGCAGCTCTTCCAGAATTAATCGTCGCTGGGCCGGGTGTTGTCCGCTCTCCAGATCGCTTAACTGCAACGTCGGTGGCGGGCGGTGCAGGGTGCGCATCGCTTCCGGCAGGCTCATCATCCCCTGCGCCAGCTCGGGCGGCAGCAGTTCGGTAATGGCGCAGGTATCAAGCAACTCCAGCGCCTGGTCGGTCAGCTTGCGCAGCGTCGCCTGTTTAATGCCTTCGGTGGTCGGGTAGACCGGGGTCAGGGTTTCCTGCAACTCCGGGGTACTGAGATCGCCCTGCACGCGGTATTCCGGGTGGATCATCTCCGCACCATACTTCCCGCGTTTGGCTTCCCCGTAGGCCAGCACCCGTCGCCCGGTGGCGAGGCTGTTTTTCATCGCCGCGCTGAAGTTAAAAAATCGCATCGTCAGGATGCCGGTGCCATCGCTGATCTGACAGGTCATCATCCGGCGGCCGCCGAAGGTGACATTACAGTTCAGGACTTCGCCTTCTACCGTGACGTAAATTCCGGGCAGCAGCTCGCCAATCTGATAAAGATGGGTACGGTCTTCATAGCGCAGGGGGAGGTGCAGGAGGAGATCCTGCACGGTATGCAGGCCAATTTTTGCCAGTTTGCTGCTCTGCGCCGCACCGACGCCGGTCAGCGAATTCAGCGGTACGGCATCTAGCAGGCGGCCTTGCATGATCTATTTCGCCGACTGCATCGTGGCCCACCACGCGGCATCGGCTTCAATTTCGCCCTGCAAATTCACGTGGGGGTAGGGTAAGTTTTTCTGCTTTGCCACGCGGGCCAGTACCGGGTAACCGCCTTCAAACAGCAGGCGCTGCTGTTCGTCTTCCGGCAGCACGCTGCTCTCGCGTTGGTACATCCCGGCATTTTGCCGCTGACGCTGGGCTTCATACAGAATGAGCGCTGATGCGACAGAGACATTCAGCGACTGCACCATCCCGGTCATGGGAATGATGATGTCCTGATCAGCCAGATCTAACGCTTCCTGGGTGATCCCGGTTTTCTCCTGACCCATCAGAATGCAGGTCGGGCGGGTGTAATCAATCTCGCGGAAGTCGACGGCTTTATCGGAAAGATGGGTCGCCAGTACCTGCATGCCTCGGCCTTTCAGGTGCGAGACCGCGTCGCGAATGGAGTGGTGAGTGTGGACTTGTACCCAGCTGTTGCTGCCTGCGGCAGATGAGACCATGGGGCGCAGCCGACCGTCCGGCCAGACGGCGTGCACTTCATGAACGCCGATGGCATCTGCAGTACGGACGATTGCCGACACGTTATGCGGTTTATGGACCTGCTCCATGCAGACCGTCAGGTCAGGCTGTCGCCTGGCGAGCATCTCACGGATACGCTCGTAACGTGTCGAATTCATTGGTTAGTTTCGGTTTCGGGTGACTTTTATTACGTCAGCCATCACGCGGATTTTACGCATGATATTCGCCAGATGTACGCGGTCGCGCGCGCTCAGACGAATAAAGGCGCTGTACACGCGGCCATCTTTCTCTTCGGTATTCAGGCTATGAATATTGGAAGAGGCGGTGTTGATTGCCGCCGTCAGGTTGGCCAGTGCACCCTGGTGGTTAAACATATCCACCTTGATCTCGGTGATAAATTCCTGCTCGGTCTCTTTATCCCACTCGACCGCCATAAACTTCTCAGGCTCTTTCTGGTAGCCCCGGATGTTACGACAGGATTCGTGATGGATAACCAGCCCTTTGCCGGGACTGACGTGGGCAATAATCGGGTCGCCAGGGATCGGTCGGCAACACTTGGCGAAGGTGATCAGTACCCCGTCGGCGCCTTTGATCGGCAGATGCCCGTGGCTGTTCGATGCAGGCTGCGGTACCGAGGTGTCACCCTGTTGCAGGTTCTTCGCTACCACTACGCTCATCGCATTGCCCAGCCCGATTTCTGCCAGCAGATCGTCAAGCGTGGCAAGCTTCATGCGCTCGATTTCACGTTGAACATTCTCTTTCGGGATCTCAGCCAGCTTGCGGCTACCGCCCAGTGCGTGATTGAGCAAACGACGGCCCAGGCTGACCGAGTCATCGCGCTTGAGATTTTTCAGCAACTGGCGGATCTTGGCGCGGGCTTTCGAGCTGACGACAAAATTGAGCCATGCCGCGTTCGGGCGGGCACCCGGTGCGGTAATGATTTCTACTGTCTGGCCGCTGGTCAGCGGTTGTGACAGCGGATACGGCTGGCGGTCGACGCGAGCCCCTACGCAGGCATGGCCGATATCGGTATGCACGGCGTAAGCAAAATCGACCGGCGTGGCACCAGCAGGCAGCTCGACAATGCGCCCTTCTGGCGTGAAAACGTAAATCTCATCCGGGAAGAGATCGGATTTAACGCTCTCGATAAATTCAAACGAGCTACCGGCGCTTTGTTGCAGCTCGAGCAGGCTCTGCATCCAGCGCTGGGCGCGGATCTGGGCGGTAGTGCTGCTTTCACCGCCGTGCTCTTTGTACGCCCAGTGCGCAGCAACACCCATCTCCGCCATCTGGTCCATGTCTTCGGTACGAATCTGTACCTCAACCGGGACGCCGTGCGGACCAATCATCGAGGTGTGCAGAGACTGATATCCGTTCGCTTTTGGAATGGCAATATAGTCTTTTACCCTCCCAGGACGTGGTTTATACAGGCTGTGCATCTGACCGAGAACGCGATAGCAGGTGTCGGAATCATGGACGATCACGCGAAACGCGTAGATATCCATGATCGAGTGAAAACGCTGCTCTTTGAGCACCATTTTACAGTAGATAGAGTACAAGTGTTTTTCGCGACCGCTGACGCGGCAGGGAATACCGGCTTCCTGCAAACGCCCTTCAATTTCAGAGAGGATCTTTTGAATCATCTCTTTACGGTTACCACGTGCGGCTTTCACCACCTCTTTGATCACCCGGAAGCGGTTCGGGTACAGCGCTTCAAAACCCAGCTCTTCCAGCTCGGTTTTAATGTGATGAATACCTAAACGGTGCGCCAGCGGGCTGTAGATTTCGAGGGTTTCACGGGCGATGCGACGACGTTTATCCGGGCGCAATGAGCCCAGCGTGCGCATATTGTGGGTACGGTCGGCGAGTTTGATCAGAATGACGCGGATATCCTGCACCATCGCCATGATCATCTTGCGGAAGTTTTCGGCCTGCGCCTCTTTCTTATCGCGGAATTTCAGCTTATCAAGCTTAGACACCCCTTCCACCAGCTCGGCAACGCTTTTGCCAAACAGCTGTTCCATATCCTGGTAGGTGGCGGGGGTATCTTCAATCACGTCATGCAGCAGGGCGGCCATCAGCGTTTCATAGTCGAGTTTCATCTCGGCCAGGATACAGGCCACCGCTACCGGGTGCGTGATATAGGGTTCACCGCTTGAACGTGTCTGGCCCTCGTGAGCGTCACGTGCAACGAGATACGCCTGCTGGAGACGCTTAATCTGGTCTACCGGCAGGTAGGTTTGAATCAGTTGATTCAGGCTTTCAAACAGATACAAGGGCGACCCGCAGGTTTAATTAACGACGACCTTCAGCAATGGCGGTAACGGCCTGCAGTTCTGCGGCTTCCTGCTCTTGCTGCTCCTGGCGTTCACGTACGTCGAGGATCTGGTTGTTGATCAGACCTTCTTCGATTTCGCGCAACGCGATAACGGTGGTTTTATCGTTTTCTTCCGGTACCAGTGGATCTTTGCCGCCGGACTGCAACTGACGAGCGCGACGCGCGGCGACCAGCACCAGGTCAAAACGGTTACCAATTTTCTCTACAGCGTCCTGAACAGTTACGCGTGCCATACTTAAAATGCTCCACAGATGAAGAAATGACTGGGCATGATACTGAATGTGGGTTCAGTCTGCCAACAGTTTGGTGATTAATGCGTCATGTCGCTGCTTCTGGCGGCTCATGCGCAGACGTTCGGCGCGAATAACCGTTTTCAAATCGCCCAGGGCGGTATCGAAATCATCATTCACAATCAGATAATCATATTCGGCGTAATGGCTCATTTCCGCAACTGCCTGGGCCATACGTTTTGCGATAACTTCTTCGCTGTCCTGGCCGCGACCCCGTAAACGACGATCCAGCTCATCTTTCGACGGCGGTAAGATAAAGATGCTGCGAGCCTGCGGCATTTTCATGCGAATTTGCTGCGCGCCCTGCCAGTCGATATCAAGAAACACGTTTACGCCTGTCGCCAGGACCTGCTCAATGGTTTCACGCGAGGTTCCGTAGTAATTACCGAAAACTTCGGCGTGTTCAAGAAACGCATCCCGGCCAATCATCGTTTTAAATTCAGCGTGATCGACAAAGAAATAGTGCTCACCGTGCACTTCACCCGGACGCGGTGCCCGTGTGGTGTGAGAAACAGAAACCTGCGTATCGTACAACGGTTGGGTTTTTAACAGCGCCTGAATCAGGCTGGATTTACCCGCGCCACTTGGGGCAGAAACAATATAAAGCGTGCCTTGAGCCATGAGAGTCTTTGTATGTTGATAGCGTTGAAGTCCTACATACGGGCTTATTATACACGTCGCCGCTTCGTGACGTAGCCTTTGTCACACTTTTTCCTCTTCATCGTTGATTTTTGCTCGCCTTTTTCCACTTTTTTCCGCCAGTTGCTGCAACAGAAATAAAGTGCGGATACCGACTCGTAAAGTCTGATTTTGCCCATCGCCTGTGGCGCTGTGCTGCGCTATACCCGTTGCAAAACAGGGAGGAGTGGCAATGTGGAGAGCGTTAAGCGTTGTGATGATGATCTGGAGCGGCTTTGGGCTGGCGGTATGCCCCGTATGGTCGCCCGCCAGGGCAGAGCAGGAGATCGCTCGCCTTCAGGCCCAAATTACCCGCTGGGATACGGCGTACTGGAAAGAGGGCGTAAGTGAGGTCAATGACGAGGTGTACGATCAGCTCGCCGAGAGGCTGAAACAGTGGCAGCGCTGTTTTAGTGAGGAGCAGGCCGCTGAACCGCTGGCGCCTGTCACCGGGTCGGTCAGACACCCGGTCAGCCATACCGGGGTACAGAAAATGGCGGATGAGGCTGCGCTTCGACACTGGATGCATTCGCGTCGAGATCTGTGGGTGCAGCCGAAGGTGGATGGTGTGGCGGTGACACTGGTTTACCGTGAAGGGAAACTGGTGCAGGCGACCAGCCGGGGCAACGGTCTGAAAGGTGAAGACTGGACCGAGAAAGTGATGCGCATCGCGTCCATACCCCCACGACTGACCGGAGAGCTTGCCAATAGCGTGTTGCAGGGGGAGCTGTTTCTACGTCGCGATAACCACATCCAGAAGAATATGGGGGGGATGAATGCCCGGGCAAAAGTGGCCGGGGCGATGATGCGACAAGGTGATCATGTGGGGCTGGATAAGATCGGCATTTTTATCTGGGCATGGCCGAATGGTCCCGCGTTGATGCCGGAACGTCTGCGAGCGTTAACCCGTGCGGGTTTCACCCTTAGCGAACCGTGGACGCGCAAAATCGACTCGGTGGAGGGTGTCACAAAACTGCGCGATCGCTGGCTGACGTCGCCACTTCCTTTTGTCACCGATGGCATCGTGATCCGTTCGGCGAAGGAACCCAAGGGCGAACGCTGGCTGCCCGGAGAGGGCAACTGGGTTGTGGCGTGGAAATATGCGCCCGTCGCCCAGGTTGCTGAGGTCAGATCCATTAACTTTACTGTGGGGCGTTCCGGCAGGATTGCAGTCGTTGCCGCACTCGAGCCATTTCAACTGGATGATAAGCGAGTACAGCGGGTGAATCTGGGGTCGATTGCGCGCTGGCAGGCGCTGGATATTGCCCCGGGCGATCACATTCAGGTCAGCCTGGCCGGGCAGGGAATTCCGCGCGTGGATAAAGTCGTCTGGCGAGGAAGCGAACGGCATAAACCCGAGCCGCCAGCATCACGTTTTACGCCGCTCACCTGTTTTTATGCGACACCAGAGTGTCACGAGCAGTTTATTGCCCGGCTGGTCTGGCTGAGTTCGTCTGCAGTTTTAAATATCACCGGTCTGGGAGAGGCAGGCTGGCTGGCGTTACATCAGGCGCATCATTTCGAGCACCTCTTTTCCTGGCTTGCGCTAACGCAATCGCAGCTACAGCAGACGCCGGGATTGTCAGCGCAGCGGGGTCAGCAGCTATGGCATCAATTTAACCTGGTGCGCCGTCAGCCCTTTCAACGCTGGCTGGATGCGCTTGGGATCCCACTCCCGCGCACTGCAATGCGTGCGCTGAGCGATCGAAGCTGGCAGCAGTTACAGAGAAGAGATTCGCCACGCTGGCAGCAAGTGCCAGGCGTCGGTACGGAAAGGGCCCGGAAGCTGGTTGAATTTGTGCATCACCCTACGGTTAACGCCCTGGCGGTAGGGCTGGGTGAGCAAGGCGTGAAGGGTTTTAGCGCATTAATGGCTGTCGTGCCGGTAGTGGAAAACCGGTAGTCCCAACTTTAAACGCAGCGCCAGCATACGGGCGGTAAAGCCAAAAAGAAGCGTGGAGATGATCACCACGTCGTGGCTGCTCACATAGTGTTGCAGGGCGATATACAGTACGGCGGAGGCGAAAGATACGCCCGCATAGAGCTCTTTCTGAAAGACCAGCGGGATGCGTTTACAGAACATATCGCGCAATACGCCGCCGAACACGCCAGTGATGACTGCGGCGATTGTGGCGATGACCGGGCCTTCGCCCATATCCAGCGCAACCTGGGCGCCAATAATCGAAAAGACGATAAGGCCAAGAGCATCCAATACCAGGAACAGACGTCGCAGATGGGGCATAACCGGTGCGGCGATGGTGGTCAGTACGGCTGCGACGGCCACGATAATCACATATTCAGGATGCTTGACCCAGCCGAGCGGGTAGTGGCCCAGCAGAATATCGCGTACCGAACCGCCGCCCAGCGCGGTTGCCGTGGCAATAATTATCACGCCAAAGGTATCCATTCGACGACGCCCGGCCGCCAGGGCGCCCGTCATTGCTTCGGCGGTGATACCGATCAGATACAAAATGTGCAGCAGCATGTTACCCCCAGAGTTGAAGGCGCAAGAGTAGCGTTTTGTGGCCTGCCTCACGATTTAGATTTTCTTGTGTGAGCGTTGATGACTTAGATTAACTAATGAACTGTTGGCTTTGTATCTGGGTTAGTGCGGTTTTTGATAAAAAATCACATTAGTTTTTTTCGAGGCAAAAATGATAATGGCCCCATCAATGGAGCCATTATCAATAGACCAGAGCATCAGTACTTATTCGATGTTTTGAATCTGCTCGCGCATTTGCTCAATCAGCACTTTCAACTCGATGGCTGATTTAGTCACTTCTGCGTTAATTGACTTTGACGCCAGGGTGTTCGACTCGCGGTTGAACTCCTGCATCATAAAGTCGAGACGGCGACCAACAGCTTCTTTTTTCTTAAGGATGTTGTAGGTCTCTTTGACGTGTGCTTCCAGACGATCCAGCTCTTCGGAAACATCAATGCGCTGGGCCATCAGCACCAGCTCCTGCTCGAGGCGGTTATTTTCCAACTGAACGTCAGCGTCTTCCAGTTTGGCGACCAGGCGCTCACGTTGCCATTGCAGAATTTCTGGCATATGTGAACGAACCTTTACCACTTCGCCGCTCACGCCTTCCAGACGCTGTTCGATCAGCGCTTTCAGCGCCTGACCTTCGGTTTCACGGGCCACAATGAAATCATCCAGCGCGCCATCAAGAGCACCGAGGATTTCCGTGGTAATCGCGTCCAGATCCTGCTCTCCTGCCGCCATCACGCCGGGCCAACGAAGAATATCAACCGGGTTGATTTCGCCTTCGTCGCTCTGCATTTTGACCCAGTTGGCAGCGTTAACCAGCTGTTTAGCCAGTTTTTCGTTGAGGATCAGCTCCCCTTGTGCGTTCGCGTCAGGTTCAAAACGCAGATTACATTCAACCTTTCCGCGCGTCAGACGGGCACGAATGCGCTCACGGACGACAGGCTCAAGACTGCGAAACTGTTCCGGCATACGGAAATAGGTTTCAAGATATCGCTGGTTTACCGAGCGCATTTCCCAGGTAGCGCTACCCCAGCTACCCTTGATTTCACGCCGGGCGTAGGCGGTCATACTGCGGATCATAGATATTCCCGTGTTTAAAGGAGAGATGGGGGGATTATAGCTTTTGGGGCTTTCTCAGGATAGGAATAAGCACGTTTAATCCGTATAATGCGCAGCCACATTCGTTTCAAGCCCGGAGATAACATCATGCGTCCATCAGGTCGTAGCGCCAACCAGGTGCGCCCCGTCACCCTGACCCGTAACTATACAAAACACGCTGAAGGCTCCGTGCTGGTTGAATTTGGTGATACCAAAGTGCTGTGTACCGCCTCCATTGAAGAAGGCGTGCCGCGCTTTCTGAAAGGTCAGGGCCAGGGCTGGATCACTGCCGAATACGGCATGCTGCCACGCGCCACCCATACCCGTAACGCCCGCGAAGCGGCGAAGGGTAAGCAAGGTGGCCGTACCATGGAAATTCAGCGTCTGATCGCCCGTGCGCTGCGCGCCGCGGTGGATTTGAAGGTGCTGGGTGAATTCACCATCACGCTGGATTGTGATGTTATCCAGGCTGACGGCGGTACACGCACCGCCTCTATCTCCGGTGCTTGTGTGGCACTGGCCGATGCACTGAATAAGCTGATTGCGTCTGGCAAGCTGAAAGCGAACCCGCTGAAAGGCATGGTTGCTGCAGTGTCCGTGGGGATCGTTAACGGTGAAGCGCTGTGCGATCTGGAGTACGTTGAAGACTCTGCGGCAGAAACCGACATGAACGTGGTGATGACCGAAGACGGTCGCATCATTGAAGTACAGGGCACCGCAGAAGGCGAGCCGTTTACCCACGAAGAACTCCTTACCTTGCTGGCATTAGCCCGAGGGGGAATCGAGTCCATTGTGACGACGCAGAAAGCGGCGTTAGAAAATTGATTTTAAGGCGACTGATGAGTCGCCTTTTTTTTGTCTGTAGATAAGTAAGGAGCGAATCCATGAAGCCGTATCAGCGCCAGTTTATTGAGTTTGCGCTTAGCAAGCAGGTACTTAAGTTTGGCGAATTTACGCTGAAATCCGGGCGCAAGAGCCCCTATTTCTTTAACGCCGGGCTGTTTAATACCGGGCGCGATCTGGCACTGTTAGGCCGATTCTATGCCGAAGCGCTGGTGGATTCCGGGATTGATTTCGATTTACTGTTTGGGCCAGCCTATAAGGGCATCCCGATTGCCACGACTACCGCCGTGGCGCTGGCAGAACATCACGATCGCGATGTGCCGTACTGCTTTAACCGCAAAGAAGCTAAAACACACGGTGAGGGGGGAAGCCTGGTTGGCAGCGCGCTACAGGGCCGCGTAATGCTGGTAGACGATGTGATCACCGCAGGGACAGCGATCCGTGAATCGATGAAGATTATTCAGGCCAACGATGCAACGCTCGCAGGCGTGCTGATCTCTCTCGACCGTCAGGAACGCGGTCGCGGCGAAATCTCTGCCATTCAGGAAGTGGAGCGCGATTACGGCTGCACGGTGACGTCAATTATCACCCTGAAAGACCTGATCGCGTATCTGGAAGAGAAGCCGGAAATGGCCGAAAGCCTGGCGGCGGTGCGCGCCTATCGGGAAGCGTTTGGCGTCTGAATAAACGGCCCGGTGGCGATGCGCTTACCGGGCCGGTAGGCCGGATAAGGCTCCGGCAAGCTGTTATCGCAGTTGTGTCGCGACTAACGGCCAGCGGGCCTCAAAATCGTCTGTAGGGCGATATTTGAATTCGCTGCGCACAAAGCGGGATAGCATCCCTTCACAAAAGGCCAGAACCTGCCCGGCAAGCAGCGTTTCATCCGTGCTGTAGCCTTCACCTTCACGCATTTTCTTTTCGCGCAATACCTGGCGCAGCTGCGCTTCAATGCGTTCGAAAAGCTGGTTGATCCGCCCCTGCAGCCGATCCTGTTCAAACATCAGTGCGTGGCCGGTGAGGATACGGGTCAGGCCCGGGTTGCGTTCGCCGAAACCGAGGATCAGCAATACAATCAGGCGCAAACGCGTGGTGGTGTCCTTCTCATCTTTCAGAATGAGGTTAATACGCGTGATCAGGCTGTCTTCGATAAATTCGATCAGACTATCAAACATGCGCGTTTTACTGGGGAAATGACGGTATAACGCCGCTTCCGACACGCCAACAGAGGCGGCCAGCTTAGCGGTAGTGATGCGTTGACTACCATCGCTGGATTCAAGCATCAGAGCCAGAGACTGAAGTATTTCTTCGCGACGATTCCTTTTCGCAGTTTGTTTTTCTGCCATGTTACAAAATACCCCTGAGAATAAGCACTTGTCAGGCTGACATCCACACAGCGACCGCAAACTGACGTTTGCGGTTTGTTATTGCGTTATGGCGCTGTGGAATGCGTATAGCCGGGTTTATTTACGCCCGGAATGGCCGAAGCCGCCTTCGCCGCGATCGGTCGCGTCAAAGTCTTCTACCAGATTGAATTCAGCCTGTACCACCGGTACAAACACCATCTGGGCAACACGTTCACCGGGTTGGATTGTGAAGCTGTCCTGGCCACGGTTCCAGACCGACACCATCAACTGACCCTGATAGTCAGAGTCAATGAGTCCCACCAGGTTGCCCAGCACGATGCCATGTTTATGGCCCAGGCCAGAGCGCGGCAGGATCACCGCTGCCAGAGAGGCATCGGCAATGTGAATTGCCAGGCCGGTCGGCAGAAGCGTGGTTGCGCCGGGGGCCAGTTCTACGGCGTCGTCGAGACAGGCACGCAGGTCAAGACCGGCAGAGCCGGAGGTGGCATAGGTCGGCAATGGAAATTGCTGGCCAACACGCGGGTCCAGAATCTTAACGTCGATTTTTTTCATCATAACGGGTAACGATCTCGTCCAGTAATTGTTGGCCCAGGAGTTCCTTGCGCTCAAGCGGTAGGACTTTATCTCCATCCTGCCAGAATAGGTGCAGTGCGTTGCTGTCGCTGTTAAATCCTTGTGTGGCCAGCGATACGTCGTTCGCGCAAATCAAATCGAGGTTTTTGCGGGTACGTTTTTGCCGGGCGTATTCTTCCACATTATTCGTTTCGGCGGCAAATCCAACGACGTAAGGTCGTGCGTTTTTTAGTGCGGCGACGCCCGCGACGATATCCGGGTTTTTCACCATAGTTATCGTAATTTCATCGCCTTGCTTCTTAATTTTTTCATCGGCGATGGCTGCTGCACGGTAATCGGCCACGGCGGCGCAGCCGATAAAAATCTGCTGCTGTTGCGCATGTGCCTGCACGGCGGCTTCCATCTCCAGGGCGGTGGTGACATCAATGCGCTGCACCCGTGGTGGCGTAGGCAGCGAAACGGGCCCGCTGATGAGCGTGACGTGTGCCCCGCGCTGGGCGGCGGCGGCGGCGATCGCAAAGCCCATCTTGCCTGAGCTCTGATTGGTGATGTAGCGCACCGGATCCAACGGCTCACGCGTCGGCCCCGCGGTAATCATGATGCTGAGATGTTGCAGATCGTTGACAGGCGAAAAATGGCTGGCGGCCAGATCGACAATCGCAAGCGGATCCAGCATGCGGCCCGGGCCCACATCGCCGCAGGCCTGGCTGCCGCTGTCCGGCCCCCATACCAGCAGTCCGCGAGAGGCTAACGTTGCAAGGTTATGCTGGGTTGCCGCGTTACGATACATCTGTTGGTTCATCGCCGGGACGACGGCAACCGGAGCCGGTGTTGCGAGGCAGATGGTGGACACCAGATCGTTAGCCATACCGGCTGCGACGCGGGCGATCAGATCGGCGGTGGCCGGGGCGAGGATGACTAAATCTGCCCACTTACCCAGCTCGATATGGCCCATTGCTGCCTCGGCCGCCGGGTCGAGCAGGCTGTCTGATACCGGGTAGCCAGAGACGGCCTGCAGGCTCATTGGCGTAATGAAGGCTTTACCCCCCTCGGTAATTGCCACCCGCACTTCTGCCCCGCGCTCGCGTAAACGACGCACCAGATCGGGCGCTTTATAGGCTGCAATGCCGCCGCTGACGCCGAGTACGATTTTTTTACCGGCCAGGCTCATCATGATTCTTTCCTGTTGGGTTCACCTGAGAGGCGGGCATTTTATCACAATCCGAAAAGTATCGTGATTTTGTCCGCCCGTCACTTTGCGAGGCGTTACGCAATATACGCAAGACGTCATCGTGGGGGGCCGATCTCTGTGGCAGCATAGCGGGGCTATGGAGGAGGGTTGGGTATGGAAACACTGTCCCCGCTGTTACCGCGGGAAAAAATGCTACGCGATGGCGTGACATCGCTGACGGATGAAGAACTGCTGGCGCTGTTTTTACGCACCGGAACGCGGGGTAAAGATGTTTTTACGCTTTCAAAGGATTTACTGCAGCATTTTGGTTCCCTGTATGGCTTGCTGACGGCCGAGCTGGAGGCATTCAGGCAGGTTGAAGGGATCGGCATTGCGACGTTTGCCCAGCTTAGAGGCATTGCGGAGCTTTCCCGTCGTTACTACTGCTCGGGAGTGCAGGAAGTGAATCCACTGGAAAACCCGGATGTAGCTCGGGATTTTGTTCACAGCCAGCTGGCAGAAGAAGAACGTGAAATTTTTATGGTTATTTTCCTGGATAATCAAAACCGGGTGCTGAAACATTGTCGGCTGTTTTCTGGTACCCTGAGTCACGTTGAGGTACATCCGCGCGAAATTGTGCGCGAAGCGATAAAAGTGAATGCTGCCGGCGTGATCCTCGCGCATAATCACCCCTCGGGGCGCGCTGAACCGAGCAAAGCCGACAAAGACGTGACCGAACGTATCGTGAAATGCTGTAAATTCATGGACATTCGCGTGATTGACCATCTGGTCATTGGCCGTGGAGAGTACGTTTCTTTTGCCGAACGTGGATGGATTTAAGCCGTTTCTCGCGATCCATCGGGATCTTTGTCTGTTCGGGACTTGAGCACATCATCGAGTCAGCGTATACTACGCCACCTTTGAGAATCTCGGGTTTGGCAATTGGGCCTGGCAATCGATGGTTCACTAAGAACTACGCGATGACCGGGCTGTAAAGCCTGACGAGGCGCCGATACCCCATACGAAGCTCGAGCTAATTTGATTTTTGGAGAATAGACATGTCCCGAGTCTGCCAAGTTACTGGCAAGCGTCCGGTGACCGGTAACAACCGTTCCCACGCACTGAACGCGACTAAACGCCGTTTCCTGCCGAACCTGCACTCTCACCGTTTCTGGGTTGAGAGCGAGAAGCGTTTTGTCACCCTGCGTGTATCTGCTAAAGGTATGCGTGTTATTGATAAGAAAGGCATCGATACAGTTCTGTCCGAACTGCGTGCCCGTGGCGAAAAGTACTAAGTACTTAGAGGAATTAAATCATGGCTAAAGGTATTCGTGAGAAAATCAAGCTGGTTTCTTCTGCTGGTACAGGTCACTTCTACACCACCACGAAGAACAAGCGTACTAAGCCGGAAAAACTGGAACTGAAAAAGTTCGATCCAGTTGTCCGTCAGCACGTACTGTACAAAGAAGCTAAAATTAAATAATTTTAGAATCCTTGTATTGAAAAACCCCGCATCTGCGGGGTTTTTTGCATTCTGTGAATCTCAATGGAGGAAACATGCCTGAATTACCAGAGGTAGAGACCAGCCGCCGGGGTATTGAGCCGCATCTGGTGGGTGAAACCATTCTGCATGCTATCGTGCGCAACGGTCGCCTGCGCTGGCCGGTATCCACTGAGATCCACACCCTGAGCGATAAGCCGGTTATCAGCGTACAGCGCCGGGCCAAATATCTGCTGCTGGAGCTGCCGGACGGCTGGATCATCATCCATCTGGGGATGTCGGGTAGCCTGCGTATTCTGTCGGAGGAACTTCCGCCGCAGAAGCATGACCATGTTGACCTGGTAATGAGCAACGGCAAAGTCCTGCGTTACACCGATCCACGGCGCTTTGGCGCCTGGCTGTGGACTAAAGAACTTGAAGGGCATAACGTACTGGCGCATCTGGGGCCGGAGCCGTTGAGCGAGGCATTTAACGCAGCTTACCTGCAGGCGAAGTGCGCGAAGAAGAAGACCCCGATCAAACCCTGGCTGATGGATAACAAGCTGGTGGTCGGCGTCGGTAACATCTATGCCAGTGAATCCCTGTTTGCCGCTGGGATCCATCCCGATCGACTGGCTTCTTCGCTTTCTGCCGATGAGTGTACGGTGCTGGTTAAGGTCATTAAAGCGGTGCTACAGCGTTCGATTGAGCAGGGCGGTACCACCCTGAAAGATTTCCTGCAAAGCGACGGTAAGCCGGGCTATTTTGCACAGGAGCTGCAGGTTTATGGTCGCAAAGGGGAGCCGTGCCGGGTATGTGGTTCGCCGATTGTGGCTTCTAAGCATGCGCAACGGGCGACGTTTTATTGCCGCCAGTGTCAGAAGTGATCGATTTGTAGACCGGGTACGCGAGCGCGATATCCGGTAAAAAGGCAAGAAACTACTTTAGCTTACCCATTAACGCTTGATGGACGTTTGCTGGCAGGAAATGGGTCACATCACCCGCATGGCGTGCGACCTCTTTCACCAGCGAAGAGGAGATAAACGACCACTCTTTGGATGGCATCAGGAAGACGCTTTCCAGTTCTGGCATCAAATGGCGATTCATATGCGCCAGCTGCATTTCATATTCAAAATCAGCGACGGCACGCAGACCGCGAATCAAAATGTTCGCCTGTTGTGCGCGGGCAAAATGTGCCATCAGATCGCTAAAACCGACCACCTCAACGTTAGACAGATGAGCAGTAGCGGCGCGCGCCAGCGCAACGCGCTCTTCCAGGTCAAACATCGGCTTTTTACTGGGACTGGCGGCTATCGCTAGCACCACCGTGTCAAACATGCAGGCTGCGCGCGTGACGATATCAAGATGACCGTTAGTAACAGGATCGAAGGTACCCGGATAGATCGCTCGTTTTTGCATCACGGTCCTCAATGTGTTTTCGGTGGCAGGTACGGTTCCAGCAGTTGCAGCAGGCGCTGCAGCGCTCCCTGGTTTTGATATAACACTTCAACTGCGTGACGGCCGTAGAAATTGCGATAATCCGCATCAGTCAGTAATGAGGAGACTTCTTTCGTCAGGGTTGCGGCATCGGTGACCGTAATCAACCCGCTAGCCTGCTCAAGACGGGCGCAAATATCTTTGAAATTTAGCGTGTGTGGCCCCATCAGCACCGGGATGGCGTGTGCCGCAGCTTCCAGAGGATTATGTCCACCCCGTTCGACCAAAGACCCGCCCACAAATGCGAGATCGGCAATACCGTACAACAGCATTAATTCGCCCATAGTGTCGCCAATCACAACCTGAGTGCTGGCAGACGGCACGTCACCCGATGAGCGTGTGCTAAAGCTTAGCCCAGCCTCGCGCACGAGGTTAGTCGCATCCGGGAAACGTTCCGGATGGCGCGGCACCAGAATCAGCAGCAGATCAGGGAACTGCTGCAACAGTGACTGATGCGCGGCAATGATAATACTCTCTTCACCATCATGCGTACTGGTGGCAATCCACACCGGTCGATGCGGTGCCCACTGACGACGTAAGGTGATGGCCTTTGCTGCCAACTGAGGTGTCACTGAAATATCGAATTTAAGACTACCGGTGACGGTAACTTGATTGTTCTTTGCCCCCAGTTTTACAAAACGCTGTGCATCTTCTTCGTTTTGCGCAGCAATCAGCGTAATGCGGCGCAGCAGTTTGAGGACAAATTTACCCAGCTTTTCGTAGCCGGCTGCCGAACGGGCAGAGAGGCGTGCGTTAGCAATAACTAAGGGGATGTTGCGTTTTTTCAGGGCAGCAATCAGGTTCGGCCAGAGCTCTGTTTCCATTATCAACACCAGTTTGGGGTCGACCTTATTCAGAAAACGAGAGAGGGCATCCGGTAAATCATAAGGCAGGTAGACGTGCTGAACATCGCTCCCGAAAGCAGACTGAACGCGCTCGGAACCGGTCGGGGTCATCGTGGTTACCGTGATCGGGAGATCCGGGTAGCGATGACGTAGAGCGCGAACTAGAGGGATCGCGGCTAATGTTTCACCCACGGAGACAGAATGCAGCATGATCCCGCCCGGTTTGAGAGGGCGACGATAAAAACCGTAGCGTTCAGCCCAGCGTTTACGGTAGGCAGGGGCCTTACGTCCGCGCACCCACAAACGTATCCAAATCAGTGGCTGGATAAGGTAGAGAAGGGCGGTGTAAAGCAATTCGAGCATAGTAAATCGCTGACTTAGGGATGTGCTGGGAATTCTATGTATTTAGCTGGGGCTTTACCATTACTTTTCCCGATTTTAAATTAAATAGCCCCGGTGAGGCCTAAGGGACTCATGAGATAACGTTTTTAGCCATTTAAAGTACATTTTTACTGTGTATGCATAGCCTCATCCATGACACGGACAAATCACTCGCATAGCAAGCCATTCTTGATGTTACATTTCATTGATTTGAGAGATAAAAATCGCTTGACTGTACAAGGTTTATTCGTATCGGATCGTGCCAAAAGAAATGGTACACTAGCGCACACAAATGAGTGCGATATCAGTAATCGGGTAGCTGTTGAGCCTGGGGCGGTAGCGTGCTTTTTCTGCTTACCTTTATCGGATAATCACAACAAAAGAGTCGCCTGTGGAAAAGCCATTTCGAAAAATTCTGCTCATAAAAATGCGGTTTCACGGAGATATGTTATTAACGACTCCGGTCATTAGTACGTTAAAGCAGAATTATCCTGACGCAAAAATCGATGTGCTTCTTTACCAGGACACGTTCCCCATTTTGTCTGAAAATCCTGAAATTAATGCGCTGTATGGCATTAAGAATAAAAAGGCTAAAGCGGTTGAAAAACTTACCAATTTCATCAGTTTGATTAGAGATTTACGTGCTAATCAGTACGACCTGATTATCAACCTGACGGATCAGTGGATGGTTGCACTGCTGGTCCGGTTATTAGGTGCGCCGGTGCGCATTTCTCAAGATTATAGCCACCGTCAGTCTGCATTCTGGCGCAGCAGCTTCACCCATCTGGCGCCGCTGGTGGGGGATAATGTGGTAGAGAGTAATCTGTCCGTGCTGGCGCCGCTGGGCATAAAATCCCGGGTGACGCACACGACGATGAGCTATCACCCCTCCTGCTGGGAACGTGTACGCAGTGAATTAGATCAGGCGGGCGTCGGGGAGCATTACATCGTTATTCAGCCAACGGCGCGTCAAATATTCAAGTGCTGGAATAACGAGAAGTTTTCGCAAGTTATTGATGCTCTGCATGACCGTGGTTATCAAGTGGTACTCACATCCGGGCCGGGTGCCGACGATCTTGCCTGCGTGAATGCCATTGCAGGCGGATGCAAAACAGCGCCTGTGACTACGCTGGCAGGCAAAGTGACGTTTCCAGAACTGGGTGCATTGATTGCTCATGCCCGACTCTTTATCGGCGTTGATTCTGCCCCTGGACATATTGCTGCTGCTGTAGGAACGCCACTGGTCTGTTTATTTGGTGCGACGGATCATATCTTCTGGCGACCATGGTCAAACAACATGATCCAATTTTGGGCGGGTGATTATCGACCCATGCCGCCACGTGAGCAGCGCGACCGCAACGAAATGTATCTTTCAGCTATACCGGCAGAGGATGTTATTGCTGCCATTGACAGGTTACTGCCTGAAAGAGTGATCCCATCAGTGGAAGATGCCCCCTTATGATCATTGCCTTTTGCTTATATAAATACTTTCCGTTTGGCGGTTTGCAGCGTGATTTTATGCGTATTGCTCAGACCATCGCCGCGCGTGGCCACCATGTGCGCATCTATACCCAGTTTTGGGAGGGTGATTGCCCTGACGTTTTTGAATTAATCCGTGTGCCGGTCAAATCCCGAACGAATCATGGACGTAATGCTGAATATTATGCGTGGGTACAAGCACACTTACTCGAGCATCCGGTCGATCGCATTGTCGGTTTTAATAAAATGCCGGGGCTGGACGTTTATTACGCGGCCGATGTCTGTTATGCCGAGAAAGTGGCGCAGGAGAAAGGCTTTTTCTATCGTCTGACATCTCGTTATCGCCATTATGCTGCTTTTGAACGGGCGACGTTTGAACAGGGGAAACCCACTCAGCTTTTGATGCTGACCGATAAACAGATCGCTGATTTTCAAAAGCATTATCAGACCGAAAGCGAGCGTTTTCGTATCCTCCCGCCGGGGATTTATCCGGACAGAAAATACAGCCAGCAGATCCCCAATAGTCGGGAAGTCTATCGTCAGAAAAATGGCATTGGCGAGCAGCAACATCTATTGCTGCAGGTCGGCTCTGACTTTAGCCGTAAAGGCGTCGATCGCTCCATCGAAGCGCTGGCCTCATTGCCGCAGAGCATTCGGCTCAATACGCGTCTCTTTATTGTCGGGCAGGATAAGCCGCGCAAGTTTGAAGCGCTGGCCGACAAGCTTGGGGTACGGGAAAATGTCAGTTTCTTCTCCGGGCGCAACGATGTTGCTGAATTAATGGCTGCAGCGGATTTATTATTGCATCCAGCCTATCAGGAAGCGGCAGGCATAGTCCTGCTGGAGGCCATCACTGCGGGGTTGCCGGTGGTGACCACGGCGGTGTGCGGCTACGCGCATTATATTGCGGATGCAAACGGCGGCGCGGTGCTTGAAGAACCTTTCCGCCAGCAGGCCTTCAACGACATAGTACGTAAAGCGCTGACAGAGCCTTCACTACGATCCGCCTGGGCAGAAAATGCACGGCATTATGCGGATACACAAGATTTGTACAGTCTGCCTGAGAAAGCAGCGGATATCATAACAGGTGGTTTGGATGGTTGAGCTGAAAGAGCCGTTAGCCACGTTATGGCGTGGTAAAGATGCTTTTGAGCAAGTCAAAGCGTTGCAGGGCGAGGTCTTCAGAGAGCTCGAGACCCGACGTACACTACGCTTTGAACTGGCAGGAAAAAGTTATTTCCTCAAATGGCACCGGGGCACGACCCTGAAAGAGATCGTAAAAAACCTGCTCTCATTGCGCACGCCCGTTTTGGGTGCTGACAGGGAGTGGAATGCGATTCATCGCTTGCAGGGCCTGGGTGTAGATACCATGTACGGCGTTGGATTCGGAGAGAAAGGGGTTAACCCGCTGACCCGGACATCGTTCATCATTACTGAAGATCTGACCCCCACAATAAGCCTTGAAGACTACTGTGCGGATTGGGCGACCAATCCTCCGGACATAAAAGTGAAGCGCATGCTTATTGAGCGTGTCGCGACGATGGTGCGTAAGATGCATGCCGGCGGGATTAATCATCGTGACTGCTATATTTGCCACTTCCTGCTGCATTTGCCTTTCTCGGGCCTGAAAGACGATTTAAAAATCTCAGTTATTGACCTGCACCGGGCGCAGATCCGCAATAAAGTGCCGCGTCGCTGGCGTGATAAAGATCTGATTGGATTGTATTTTTCCTCATTAAATATCGGATTGACGCAGCGCGATGTCTGGCGGTTTTTAAAAATATATTTTGAGCAACCCCTTAAAGATATTCTTGCCAGTGAGGGTGAACTCATTCAACAGGCAAATATCAGAGCCAATAAAATTCGCGAAAGAACAATCCGTAAATCATTATGATCGTCCAGTAGACCGATTGGATTGTTACCGCGGGTCAGGTGTTTATGAATCGTCTATTCACCTATAATAGATAAGAGTTAATTATGTCTCAATTCAGCGACAAAGACGTTATTCTTTCAGTACACGAATATAACTTTAAAAGTAATCCCTCTGAAGAAAGTTTTAATATAGCCTTTGGCATCGATAAACACTTCCTTTTCGGTTGCGGCGTTGCCATTTCATCGATATTGTTAAACAACAAAACAATTAACTTTGAATTCCATGTCTTTACTGACTATTTTAGTGAAGAAGATAAGGCACGGTTTTCGGCTTTGGCTAAGCAATATCATAGCTGTATAAAAGTTTATTTAATTAACTGTGAAAAACTGAAGTCATTGCCAAGTACCAAAAACTGGAGTTATGCAACATATTTTCGTTTCGTCATAGCAGACTATTTTTATCATAAGATCGATAAACTACTATATCTGGATGCTGATATTGCCTGTAAAGGGGACATTCAGGAGTTAGTTGATTATCAATTTGCAGAGCATGAAGTTGCTGCCGTCGTTTCTGAAAGAGATGTCGAGTGGTGGACAAACCGTTCTGTGACGCTGACGACTCCGGCGCTGGTCGCAGGCTATTTCAATGCAGGTTTCTTGCTGATCAATATCAATGAATGGCATAAGAACGATATTTCGAGTAAAGCGATTGAAATGTTGCGTGTGCCTGAGTGGGTAGAAAAAATAACCCATTTGGATCAGGATGTACTGAATGTGCTGTTGGCAGGAAAAGTCAGGTTTATCAATGGTAAATACAATACGCGCTTTAGCCTTAATTATGAGTTAAAGGACGTTGTCGAAAATCCAGTTAATGATGAAACGGTGTTTATTCATTATATTGGCCCAACTAAGCCCTGGCATGAATGGGCCAGTTACCCGGTGTCAAAAAGCTTTTTGATTGCCAAAGATGCCTCACCCTGGCATAATTTTGACCTCCTGAAGCCAACGAACAGTAACCAATTCAGATACTCGGCTAAACACAAGTTCAATCAAAAATTGTACATGCAAGGTATCTTAAATTACCTTCACTATTACAAGCTTAAAATTATGAAATAGTGATGCGAGACTGCCTTACAGAAGAGTAGAGTAACTCACTAAACATGTTGGCCATAGCGTCCGTAAATTAGATTATTACGCAACGTTAATGATGGTGAAAGGTAATCAAAATTGGATTTTAAACAACTCACTCAGTTTAAAGATATCATTGTGCTGGACAGGCGTGTTGAAGTGCGCGACGATCGTGACACGTTTAATATCTCCTGGGGTATCGATAAAAACTACCAGACAGGCGCTGCAATTTCAATTGCATCGATCCTGGAGAACAATAAACAGCAGGCAATAGACTTTACCTTTCATATCATTTCCGATTATATTGACAGTGAGTATGTTGCACTTCTCACTCAATTGGCTGAGCAATATCGTACTGTTATAAAACTGTATCATATTGATGCTGAACCGTTGTCTTCTCTGCCTAAAACCAACATCTGGCCCGTCTCAATTTATTACCGTTTAATCTCCTTTGATTATTTTTCTGAACGCCTGGATAAGCTCCTTTATCTTGATGCAGATATTACCTGCAAGGGATCTTTGCACGATCTCGCCGCACTTGAATTTACCGATGAATACGGTGCCGTGGTAATAGATGTAGATTCTATGCAAAATAAAAGTGCGAATCGTTTAAATAATGCAGAATTCAAAGGCAATTATTTTAACTCTGGTGTGATGTATATCAATTTACAACAGTGGCTACGCTCAAATCTTACTGAACGGTTTTTCGCGTTGCTGGCAGATGATGAACTTGTTAAAAATTTAAAATATCCTGATCAGGATATTTTGAATGTCATGTTCCTCCATCACGTTAAACTACTACCCAGAGAGTACAATGCGATATATTCTCTGAAATCTGAATTTGAGACAAAAGACATTAACCATTACAAGTCTACTATCAACGATCGTACTGTCTTTATCCACTATACGGGCGTAACCAAACCCTGGCATAGCTGGGCTGATTACCCATCCGCACTCTTTTTCCGTAGAGTCTATGCGTTATCCCCGTGGAAAGATATTCCGTATCAAGGCGCTGTGCGAAAGCATGAGTACCGGGAAAAGTATAAACACCTGCTTTATCAAAATAAATTTATTGACGGTATTTTGGCTGCAGTTAAATATAATTTAATGAAAGGTTGATCCTGGATGGTTGATAAAATTATATTTACGGTTACACCTATCTTTTCCATTCCCCCTCGTGGCGCAGCAGCGGTAGAGACCTGGATGTACCAGGTTGCACAACGAACCACGATACCGAACCGGATTGTGTGTATCAGGAATGAGGGTTACGACGATTACTCACGTGTGAATGAAAACTGTAGCATCCACCGCGTGGGGTTTAGTCGTGTGTATAAACGTCTTTTTCAGAAATGGACGCGACTCGACCCTCTCCCCTACTCGCAACGGATACTGAATATCGCAAAAGATTTTCCCGTAACCGACAATAGCGTGATCGTTGTGCATAACAGTATGAAGTTGTATCGGCAAATCCGCCAACGTGCCCCACAGGCAAAGGTTGCCCTACATATGCATAATGCGTTCGAGCCGAAAGGGATCGAGCATGATGTAAAAATGATTGTGCCAAGCTTATTTTTAAAGAATTATTATCACGCTTACCTTCCAGACGCAGATATTGAGATTGTGCCAAATGGGATTGATTTAAAAAGCTATCAGTCCAACGCTACGCCGATATCAGATCCTGGAATTAATATCTTACCTGATGAGAAAGTCATCTTTTACGCAGGGCGTATTGTGCCGGACAAGGGTATTTTGTTACTCCTCCAGGCGTTTGAAAAGCTGGTTGCGACCAATAACAATTTAAAGCTCATTGTTGTCGGTGACTATAACGAGGTCAGCAAAACAGACGGTGGGGCCTACCAGCGCGAGGTAAGAGTCGTTGCAGAACGTCTCGGGGATCGATGTATTATGTTAGGAAGCCTCCCACCCGATCAGATGCATCGATATTACCCGCTGGGTGATGTAGTGGTTATTCCGTCCCAGTTCCAGGAGCCATTCTGCATGGTGGCAATAGAGGCGATGGGAGCGGGAAAACCGGTGCTGGTCAGTACGCGAGGGGGAATGGTTGAATTCGTTAAGGAAAACAATACCGGCTATCACCTGCAAGAACCGATGACAGCAGAAACCATTGCTCAGGATATTGTGGCTGTTTTGCACAATCCTGAACTGTCCGACGTCGCTAAACGCGGGCAAAATTACGTTTATAATCATTACAGTTGGACTGGCGTGACCCAAAGGTTTGAAGAGGTCATTCATAAATGGTTTAACTAAAAAAAGGCTACGTAACGTAGCCTTTTTTGATCATGCTTTCTTATTTTTAAGCGCTAACAGAAGGCCTGACAAAATACCCAGCAGATCTAGCTCTATCTGCTCAAAGTTCCCACGGATGATGAAATAGCCGAAGAAAGATAACATGATGATGATATAGGCATTTAATGGCGAATAGCGGTTGTCTCTAAATGCGTTAGACAGGCACTCTCTAATTACGCCTGCATACACGAACAAAAGCCCTGCCAGACCCAGGAGACCCGTGCCGAACCAGACAAAGAGTGCCAGATTATGCGGCCCTATAGACTCACGGGAGATCCATTCCGGGTAATCAACAACGCGTTTATTATAAACCTCATCATAGGCTTTATTGCCAAAGCCATAGCCTTTTATCGGATTCTCAAGGATGAGGTCAAATGCGCTTCCCTGGGTTCCGTTAGTGTAGCGAGAGGAACTGTCGGTTTGCTGCAACTTATACGCTAACTTTGCCGACATCTCTTTATGCGCGAACAGCGCGGTGACAATAACGGCTGCAACGATCCCACCGGCAATCACTAATTTCCACTGCTTGTACATGATGGTCCACACCAGACCCACTATCAGTACTGATAGCCATGCTCCGCGAGACAGGGTTCCAAGCATCAGGAAAAGATACACTGTGCTCAATACGAGAAAGGCAATACGGTATTTTGCTGATTTAATGAGCCATAAGTTTAACAAGGCGGGGAACAGAAAGACTAATGCGTCAGAAATGCTACGATGCCTGTAATCCGTAAATGGCATAATGTCATTCTTAAAATCCTGATAGTAGGAAAAAAGCTCTGCCAGGCTGCACAGAATTAATGCACAAAGGAATGATGAAAAAATCAGTTTTGAGATTAGCTCTTTTGCTTCATCCTTGAGTAACACCGGAATGGTAAGCGTACACAACAACATGTTTTCTATAACAGAATTGTTTATCGATTTCAGACTGGCTTTAAAGTCCGGCGTTTGAAACAAAGAAAGTAATACCGCAACGGTTAGGAAAACAATACTGCTAAAAAGAAATGTTTTGAAAACAGGCGTGAAATCTCTGAAATGTTTACATAAATAAACAATTGTGGTGCCTGTCATAAGAATAACAATAAGATGTTTGTAGCGTGTAATATTGTCTAAAAAATAAGTAGCAATAAACAAGAATACAAGAGTTCTGTTCCAGTATAACTGCCAGTTTTTTTTCTCTTTAAAGAAAAATAATGTTTGGATCATCATTGCTCCGACATCTGCTTACGAGTATTTATAGCTTCAACAGTAAACGATCAAATACGGTAGAAGCGGACAGATTTTCAAGGCTTCTACTCGCAGAACGACACTCTTCCTGGTTCTTCCCGTAACCACCAATTAAGCCCGGATCCGTTGGCCCATATAATGTAATATTTGGCCGATCCAGTGCCGCAGTCAGATGACTCAAACCTGTATCGACGGAGACGACAGCTTTAGCACCCGCCAACACGTGAGCCACGTCTTCCAGACTCATTCGTGGTAAGACATCGACGTAATCAAATCCTTCTGCCAGCCTTTTTGCTCTGGCTTCTTCATGAGCCGCCCCCCATGGCAGCTTAATGCGTACTCCTGCTTCGCTCAGAAACCCAATCAACTCTCGCCAGTGGGCTTCAGGCCAATGCTTATCGTCCCGGGTCGTGGCGTGTAAAAATACCACATACGGGTTCATATCCGTATTCAGATGATTCAGGAAATGGCGGGCGATGGCGTAGTCACCCTGCGCTGTGGGTTTTACATAACCCAGACTTTTGGCGAACAGTTCACGGGTACGCTCTACGGCGTGCTGTTGCTTTGCAATATGATGCCGATGACGATAGAACAGGCTCGCCAGCGGCTCACGAGCGGTTTGCCAGTCCATGCCATGTTTTTCGCCATGCGCCAAACGGGTGACCAACGCCGCGCTTTTTACCAACCCCTGCGCGTCGATAATTGCATCGTATTGGTGGGTGCGAACGGCCTCGCGAAAGGAGAGGCGCTCCGCTTTCACAGGTGCAGAAAACCACGCTTTGCGCCAGCGGCGGATAGCTACGGGGATCACGCGATCGACCGCAGCATGCCAGGTCGGGATCTGTGCGAATCCTTCTTCGACCACCCAGTCAAATCGAATACCCGGAATGGTCTGCATCGCGTCAGTCAGCGCGGGCAGAGTGTGCAGCACATCGCCCATTGAGGACGTTTTAACGATCAGCACACGCATTTGTTACCCTTCTTCACTCAATAGCAGTTCATTCAGCTCGTCAAGGACACGCTGTGGGGTGATGTCGATCAGGCTCTGGTGATAACCCTCTGCCGCATCGCCTTTACGCACTTTGTGGTAACCGGTGATCAGGCGAATAACGCGGGCTTTATGCGACAGCGGCGGGGTAAAGTCCGGGCTGCTCGGGCCATACAGCGCCACCAGCGGGCGGTTCAGCGCGGCGGCAACGTGCATCAGCCCGGAGTCGTTACTCACCACGGCTTTACAGGCGGCAAGCAGGATAACGGCCTGCTCCAGCTGGGTTTCACCCGCCAGATTGCGACACCATACCTGCTGCTCCATGCTCAGCGTGGCGAGGATTTCATTCCCTGCCTCATGATCTTTCGCCGAGCCGAACAGGACAATCTGATAGCCTTCGTCAATCAGTTGTTTTGCCAGCTCTGCGTAGTGATAGTGTGGCCAGCGTTTTGCCGGGCCGAATTCGGCGCCAGGACAAAAGCCAATCAGCGGACGGTCGGCCAGCAGGCCAAAGGCGTTGCAGGTTTGCGATTTTTCGCCTTCGTGGACCTGCAGCTGCGGCCACAGTAGCGGCTGCGGCAGATCTTTCGCGCTGCGCATTACGCCTTTGTCGTAGGCCAGTGCGACATAGCGTTCGACCATCAGCGGCCAGGCCTCTTTGTCCAACACGCGGGCATCATTCAGCAGGCCATAGCGCATCTCGCCACGCCAACCGGTGCGGTGTGGCACGCCAGCAAAGAAGGGGACCAGCGCAGATTTGAACGAATTGGGCAATACGTAAGCGCGGTCATAGCGCTTGTCGCGCAGGTCATGGCCAAGCTTGCGGCGTTGAGCAAGTTCCAGCGCCCCGTGGCCGAGCGGCATCGGGATCGCCTCGTTCACTTCGGGCATTCGCGATAACAGCGGACGGCACCACGCGGGTGCCATCACATCGATTATCGCCTGGGGATAGCGCGCCTTGAGCGTGCGATAGAGACTTTGCGACATCATCATGTCGCCCACCCATGACGGGCCAATCACCAGTATCTTCATGCTTATGCGTCGCGGTTGAGCCAGGCCATATACTCCGTCACGCCTTCGGCGACGGTCTTGAACGGCTTATCGTAGCCTGCGGCGCGCAGGTTAGTCAGATCCGCCTGGGTAAATGCCTGGTAACGGCCTTTCAGTTTTTCCGGGAATGGAATGTACTCAAGGTTGCCTTTCTGATGATACGCCAGCGCCGCATCGGCTACTGCCTGGAAGGATTCTGCGCGACCGGTACCCAGGTTGAAGATGCCAGAGACGCCATTTTCCAGGAACCACAGGTTCACTGCAGCCACATCGCCCACATAGACAAAGTCGCGCTTGAAGCCGTCACTGCCTTCGAACAGTTTCGGCGTTTCACCGTTGTTCAGTTGGGTGTTCAGATGGAATGCGACGCTCGCCATGCTGCCTTTGTGGCCTTCACGCGGTCCGTAGACGTTAAAGTAGCGGAAACCGACAATCTGCGAGTTCGCCTCTGGCAAGATCTGGCGTACGTATTCGTCGAACAGGAATTTGGAGTAGCCATAGACGTTCAGCGGCTGCTCAAATTCGCGGGATTCAATAAAGTCAGAAGTACGGCCGCCGTAGGTCGCTGCGGAAGAGGCGTACAGGAACGGAATTTCGTGCTCCAGGCAGTAGTGCAGCAGCTCTTTGGAGTACTGATAGTTGTTATCCATCATGTACTTGCCATCCCACTCGGTGGTAGATGAGCATGCGCCTTCATGGAAGATGGCCTCGATATCGCCAAACTCTTCACCCGCCATAATCTGGATCAGAAAGTCTTCTTTATCCATGTAGTCAGCGATGTTCAGATCCACCAGGTTAATGAACTTGGTGCCGTCTTTCAGGTTATCCACCACCAGAATGTCGGTGATGCCTTTGTCATTGAGGGCCTTAATAATGTTGCTGCCAATGAGGCCCGCGCCGCCGGTAACGATGATCATAACTGTAACCTTTGAAGTGTGGCGCCTGGGGACAATCCCAGGCACTAATATTCATATCATAACATTAGTATGACGACCCATTCAGCCATTCACCGACATTGCGCAGGGGTACACGTGATTTATGCTGCAAAATTGGTAACAGTTAATGTGTAATCTCGTATCAACGTATAGCTTTGGGTAATATGTTCCGAAATTTGCCGAGTCTGGAGAATTGCAATGCGTGGTGATTTTTACAAACAATTAAACAGTGACCTGGAAACCGCACGTGCGGAAGGGTTGTTCAAAGAAGAGCGGATCATCACTTCTGCTCAGCAGGCGGATATCACCGTTGCCGATGGCAGCCATGTGATCAACTTTTGCGCCAACAACTATTTAGGCCTGGCGAATCACCCGGCGCTTATCGCTGCAGCGAAAGCGGGTATGGACTCCCACGGTTTTGGGATGGCCTCGGTGCGTTTCATCTGCGGTACTCAGGACAGCCATAAGGCACTGGAAGGCAAGCTGGCCGCGTTCCTCGGTATGGAAGATGCCATCCTTTACTCATCCTGCTTCGACGCCAACGGCGGTCTGTTCGAGACGCTGCTCGGCGCGGAAGACGCCATTATTTCCGATGCGTTAAACCATGCGTCGATCATCGACGGCGTACGCCTGTGCAAAGCGAAGCGTTTTCGCTACGCCAACAACGACATGCAAGAGTTGGAAGCACGTCTTAAAGAGGCCCGTGAAGCCGGTGCGCGTCATGTACTGATCGCCACCGACGGCGTGTTCTCAATGGATGGCGTGATCGCCAACCTGAAGGGCGTCTGCGATCTGGCAGATAAATACGACGCGCTGGTGATGGTTGATGACTCTCACGCGGTGGGTTTTGTCGGTGAAAACGGTCGCGGCTCGCATGAATACTGTGACGTGATGGGCCGTGTAGACATCATCACGGGTACGCTGGGCAAAGCGCTTGGCGGCGCGTCCGGGGGTTACACCGCAGCACGTAAAGAGGTGGTGGAGTGGCTGCGTCAGCGCTCACGCCCGTACCTGTTCTCTAACTCGCTGGCCCCGGCGATTGTCTCGGCCTCCATCAAAGTGCTCGAGATGGTAGAAACCGGCAGCGCGCTGCGCGACCGCCTGTGGTCCAACGCCCGTCTGTTCCGCGAGAAAATGAGCGCTGCCGGCTTTACGCTGGCCGGTGCCGATCACGCCATTATCCCGGTCATGCTGGGTGATGCCGTTATCGCACAGAATTTTGCGCGTGAGCTGCAGAAAGAGGGCATTTACGTCACCGGTTTCTTCTTCCCGGTGGTGCCAAAAGGTCAGGCGCGTATCCGCACCCAGATGTCTGCGGCGCATTCCCCTGAGCAAATTGAACGTGCGGTCGAAGCCTTTACCCGCATCGGCAAACAACTGGGCGTGATTGCCTGAGGACGAATGATGAAAGCGTTATCCAAACTGAAAGCAGAAGAAGGCATCTGGATGACCGACGTACCGGAACCGGAAGTCGGTCATAACGATCTGCTGATCAAAATTCGTAAAACCGCCATTTGCGGCACCGACGTTCATATCTACAACTGGGACGAGTGGTCGCAGAAAACCATTCCGGTTCCGATGGTCGTGGGGCACGAATATGTCGGCGAAGTGGTCGGCATTGGTCAGGAAGTGAAGGGTTTTAGCATTGGCGATCGCGTTTCTGGTGAAGGCCACATTACCTGCGGTCACTGCCGTAACTGTCGTGGCGGTCGTACGCATTTGTGCCGCAACACCGTCGGTGTGGGCGTTAACCGCCCAGGCTGCTTCGCCGAATATCTGGTGATCCCGGCCTTCAACGCCTTCAAAATTCCGGATAACATTTCTGACGATCTGGCCTCCATCTTCGACCCGTTTGGCAACGCGGTTCACACCGCGCTGTCGTTTGATTTGGTCGGTGAAGACGTACTGGTTTCCGGCGCAGGCCCGATTGGCATTATGGCCGCGGCGGTCGCAAAACACGTCGGCGCGCGTAACGTTGTTATTACTGACGTAAATGAATACCGTCTGTCGCTGGCGCGCAAAATGGGCGTCACCCGTGCGGTGAATGTCTCGAACGAGAACCTCAACGACGTAATGGCTGAGCTGGGAATGACCGAAGGCTTTGACGTGGGTCTCGAGATGTCCGGTGCACCGCCGGCGTTCCGCACCATGCTCGACACCATGAACCACGGCGGGCGCATTGCGATGCTGGGTATTCCGCCATCGGACATGTCCATCGACTGGAACAAAGTCATCTTTAAAGGGCTGTTCATCAAGGGCATTTATGGCCGTGAGATGTTCGAAACCTGGTACAAGATGGCCGCGCTGATTCAGTCGGGTCTGGATCTGACCCCAATCATTACCCATCATTTCTCCATCGATGATTTCCAGCAGGGCTTTGACGCGATGCGTTCAGGTCAGTCAGGAAAAGTGATCCTTAGCTGGGATTAATCGCAAAAACAGGCCGGATTATCCGGCCTGTTCCTCAGGAAAATCGGAAAATATGTAAAGTAATGTTATTTCCGATATAAGAAGGGGTAATGTGTTTTTGCATTGAACGTTTCATTTATCCGATCCTTCACGCATTTATCTCGTCTGTTTCGTAAAAATAGTATTTGTAAGCCATAATCATTTGTTCATACAATGGCGGGGTATCCTCAAAGGCATTCGGTAAATGTATGAAGAATAATGCAAATAAACTTAGCGTTATTATTCCATTGTATAACGCAGGGCATGATTTCAAGGCCTGCATGGAATCCTTAATCGCGCAAACATGGAATGACCTGGAAATCATCATTGTTAATGATGGCTCAACGGATGGCTCAGTTGAAATCGCTCAATACTATGTCGACGCTTATCCCCACGTTCGCTTGCTGCATCAGGCTAATGCGGGTGCTTCCGTAGCCCGCAATCGTGGTTTAGCCGCCGCGACCGGAGAGTATATTGCCTTTGTTGATGCGGACGATCTGGTCTATCCAGACATGTACGCCACGCTAATGAAGATGATGCTGGACGATAATCTGGACGTCGCACAGTGCAACTCCGACTGGAGCTACCGCGAAACCGGCCGCAGCTGGCAGTCAATCCCCCCCGAGCGTGTGCGCTCAACCGGTGTATTAACCGGGCCAGAGTGGTTGAGGATGGCACTCAAGTCACGTCGCTGGACGCACGTGGTATGGATGGGGATTTATCGCCGCGAGGTGATTGTTAAAAATAACATCACCTTTATTCCTGGATTACACCACCAGGATATTGTGTGGACGACGGAGTTTATGTTTAATGCCGAGCGCGCCCGTTATACCGAACAATCATTATATAAATATTTCCTGCATGATAATTCTGTCAGTCGTTTAAAACGACAAGGCGATAAGAATCTCAATTATCAGCGGCACTATATTAAAATTACCCGTTTATTAGATAAGCTCAATCGTGAATATGCTGGACGTATTACGATTTATCCGGAATTCCACGACCAGGTTATTTACGAAGCGCTGCGTGTTTGCCACTGTGTGCGTAAAGAGCCGGATGCCGCGACGCGAAAAAGGATGATTGCCGAGATTTATACTTCCGGTATGTACAAGCGGATGGTGGCCAACGTGCGCGGCGTGAAGCTGGCTTACCAGGTACTGCTATGGTCATTCCGACTCTGGCATTGGCGCGACAAGACGCAGTCCCAGCGTCGAGTCGCGCGTAAGGCGCTTAATCTGTATTAACAGGGGTGTTGTTGGGGGCTTTACCCCAACCTTGCCACTGATGCTGCATGTACTTGATCAGCATGCTCTGCGCAATACTTTCACTTAACACGCTGAAGAAACGCCGGGCGTCGACAGGTTCTAACACTCGCTTCGGCTGACACAGTTTCACGCCAGAGAACGGATTACGCGGTGCGACAGGTGCGGCGTTTTTAGGCGATGTATTTTGAGGCGTAGAAGTATCCACCTGCGGTTCATTCAACAAGCTGCTGGCATGGACCAGGGTAATATCCGCCGGCAGGGTCGGCAGCATCTGCTGTAATACGCGAACGGTTGACGGATGCGGGTGGCCAATGGCGATTGCCGAGCCCGTCCGGCGCGCCAGCTGCACAGCGCGGTTAAACTGGAAGCGGATATCCGCTTCTTTCTGTGAATCATCCAGGAACACTTTGCGCTTAATCACCTTCACGCCGGTGCCTTGTGCCGCGCGCATCGCCTGGCTGTTGCCGATGGTCATGCTATCGAGGAAGTACAGATTGTAGCGCGCCAGCGACTGCATCACCTTCTGCATGCCGAACAGGCTGGAGGTCATGGCGCTGCCCATATGGTTATTCAGCCCCACGGCATAGGGAACCTTGCCATATGCCTCACGAATAATTCGCTCGATCTCGCTGCTGCTCATCTCCGGGCGCAGCGTGTCTTTTTCCAGCGGCTGCTTACTGAGCGGCGCCATCGGCAGATGAATCAGCACTTCATGCCCGCTGTTGTAGGCTTTGGTGGCCATTTCACGGGCGTGAGGTGCGTTGGGTAATACGGCGACGGAGAGGGCGGCTGGCATCGCCAGAACCTGATTTTCTGTATGAGGGCGATAACCGAAGTCATCGATGACAATTGCGAGTTTACCTGCGTAAACCGGCGTCGCCAGCATCAGTGTGCTGACAACGGAGAGAACCGTACGACGAAATTGAAGCAAAACTTATCTTCCCAACCACGGCTGTGGATTGACCGCCTGACCCTGGCGACGAATTTCGAAATAGAGTGACGGGCGGCCCTGACCGCCACTGCTGCCCACCAGGGCGATAGCCTGACCGGCGCGCACCTGCGTACCGACGCTGACCAGGGCGCTCTGGTTGTAGCCATAAAGACTCATGTCGCCTTTACCGTGCTCAACCACCACCACCAGTCCGTAGCCCTGAAGCCAGTCGGCGAGGATCACCCGGCCATCGGCGACAGCTTTGACTTCGCTACCTTCCGATGCACCGATCACAATCCCCTTCCAACGTAGCTCACCCTGCAGCTGTTCGCCATAGCGATGCAGAATTGTACCGCGAACCGGCCAGAAGGCCTGGCCGCGTGGCGAGCCCAGGCCGCCGGTACGCGACATCAATGAGCGCTCGTTTTCGGTAGGTTTGTAGGTGGTGCCTTTGCGGGACGCTTCCTGCTGGCGATCGCGCACGGCCTGTGCTTCGCGGGCTTCGCGTTCGGCGCGTGCTTTGGCTGCCGCTTCTGCACGGGCAAGGCTGTTACGTAAGCGGGATTCGTTGGCGCGCATTTCACCCAGTTGCGCCTGGCTCTCCTGAATAGAGGACTCCAGTCCGGAGAGGGTTTTCTTACGCTCGTTGCGCGCCTGCTCCAGTTTGGCCTGCTGAGCCTGCTGATCGTAGAGCAGGGTTTGCTGCTGACTTTGTTTCTCTTCCAGCTCTGCTTTTTGGGTCGTGACCTCTTCGCGCGTCTGTTTAAGCTGCGCGATGGTCTCCTGGCGGGACTGGTTAAGATAGCCGAAGTAGGCTTGCAGACGCTGTCCGCGCTGGCTCTCTTCGCCGCTGAGGATCAGCTGAACGCCGGTGTGTTCGCCCTGGCGAAAAGCCGCATCGAGCTGCGCGGCCAGGTTTTTCTCCTGCGCAGCCCGCTGACGCTCAAGTTTCGCAATCGACGCGTTCATCTCATCGATCTGCTTATTGAGTTGGGCGAGGGTGTTCTGGGTTTCGCGCAGCTGCCGGGCGGCGGCGGAAATCGCTTCTTCCTGCTTCTTGAGCTGGGCAAGCAGAGAGGAACGCTGCTGCTGTTGCTGGCGTACCGCGCGTTCTTTGACGGCGATATCGGCCTGAATCGATTTGAGCTGATCGCGCTCATCCGCCTGAGCGGATGCCACGCACAGCAATACGCCAGCGCTGAGTGCGCTGGCGTAGAGCAGGGGCCTGACTGATAACCGTAACGGCTTCACGACCCATGTTATTGAAACAATCGCCTTTCCCCTCATGGGGACGGATTATTCCACGATGAACAGCTGCTTGCCAGTCATCTCTTGCGGGATTTCCATGCCCATCAGGGTCAGCATGGTTGGCGCGATGTCTGAAAGCTTGCCGCCATCAACCGCTTTAACGGTTTTATCGCCGATGTAAATCAGCGGTACCGGCAGGTTGGTATGGGCGGTGTGCGCCTGGCCGGTGGCCGGATCGCGCATCTGTTCTGCGTTGCCGTGGTCGGCAGTAATCAACATCTGGCCGCCAACGGCTTCTACTGCTTTCGTCACCTGATCGATGCACGCATCCAGGGCTTCGATGGCTTTGATCGCGGCTTCCATTACGCCCGTGTGGCCGACCATGTCGCCGTTCGGGTAGTTACAGATGATGGTGTCGTATTTGCCGCTTTCGATGGCCGCAATCAGCTTCTCAGTCAGCTCGGCAGAGCTCATCTCAGGCTGCAGATCGTAGGTCGCGACTTTCGGTGAGTTAATAAGAATGCGATCTTCGCCTTTGAACGACTCTTCAACGCCGCCGTTAAAGAAGAAAGTAACGTGCGCATATTTCTCGGTTTCGGAGATACGAAGCTGAGTTTTGTCATGCTTCGCGACCCATTCGCCGAAGGTGTTCGCCAGCGATGAAGGTGGATAAGCGCATGGCACTTTGATGTCGGCTGCATATTCGGTCAGCATGATGAAATCGAGCTTCACTACCTTCTTACGGGTAAAGCCGTCGAAATCGGCATTAACGAAGGCGCGGGTGATTTCGCGAGCACGGTCAGCACGGAAGTTCATGAAAATCAGCGCATCGCCGTCTTCCATTGCCGCATCAGCCTGGCCTGCGGCGCGGATCACAGTCGCTTTCACGAATTCGTCGTTTTCATCGCGAGCGTAAGCGGCCTGCAGCGCAGCTACTGCCGTGTCTGCCTGGAACTCGCCTTTGGCTTCAACCAGCAGATTGTAGGCCTGCTCAACGCGATCCCAGCGGTTGTCGCGGTCCATGGCGTAGTAGCGGCCAATCACGGAGGCTACGCGGCCTTTGCCCAGCGCGGCAAATTTGTCTTCGAACGCTTTCAGAGATGACTCAGCGCTGCGCGGTGGGGTATCACGGCCATCGAGGAAGGCGTGCAGATAGATTTTGTCGGCACCCTGTTTCGCGGCCAGCTCAACCATCGCCATGATGTGGTCTTCGTGGCTATGTACGCCACCGGCGGAGAGCAGACCCATAATGTGCACCGCTTTGCCTGCGGCAACGGCTTTATCCACCGCACCGGTCAGAACCGGGTTGGCAAAGAAAGTCTGTTCTTTGATTTCAACGTCCAGACGGGTCAGGTCCTGATACACAATGCGGCCTGCGCCGATGTTGACGTGTCCGACTTCAGAGTTGCCCATCTGGCGATCCGGCAGACCCACTTCCAGGCCGGAAGCATCGATCAGCGTGTGGGGACGTGTGGCCCACAGTGCATCCATGACCGGGGTTTTAGCACTGAAAATGGCGTTATCCTGCTGATCCTCACGGTAGCCATAGCCATCCAGAATCATCAGTACCACAGGTTTTTTAGAAACCGACATTGCGACAACCTCTTTGCTCAAAAGACGAAAAATTTGCGTAATTTTACTACAGCTGAATCGATAAAATAGCCGCAGAAGATCAAAGAAACCGCAGGGGCAAGCGTAAGGATAGGTCATTTTGGGTCTTTTTTTTCGTGGCAGGCCGCAGAAAATGGATTAGCTTATTGTCGCTGGCTGTATTTGCCACAGCGCACAGGTATACTCCTGTCCTGGTTTTTTATTCACTCAGTCGGGAGTTGTTACCCCCCATGCAAGAAATTATGCAATTTGTTAGTCGCCACCCCATACTTTGTGTCGCGTGGATTGGTTTACTGGCAGCAGTGCTGTTCACCACTTTCAAAGGTATTACCTCAAAAGTGAAAGTGATCACCCGTGGCGAAGCAACGCGTCTTATCAATAAAGAAGAGGCGGTGGTTGTTGACCTGCGTCAGCGTGACGATTTCCGTAAAGGCCATATTGCAGGCGCCATTAACCTGCTGCCAGCTGAAATCAAAGCCAATAACTTGGGCGAGCTGGACAAGCATAAAGACAAACCCATTATTGTTGTTGACGGTGGCGGAGTGCAGGCCCAGGAGCCGGCAAATACGCTGGTTAAAGCCGGCTTTGAGAAAGTCACTGTCCTGAAAGACGGTATTTCTGGCTGGAGCGGCGAGAATCTGCCTCTGGTTCGCGGTAAGTAAACAGGAGTCAAGTCATGGCCAATATCGAAATCTACACCAAAGCGACCTGCCCGTTCTGCCATCGTGCAAAAGCGCTGCTGGACAGCAAAGGCGTCACCTTCCAGGAACTGCCGATTGATGGCGACGCTGCAAAGCGCGAAGAGATGATTAAACGTAGTGGCCGTACGACGGTTCCGCAGATTTTTATTGATGCGCAGCACATTGGCGGCTGTGATGACTTGTATGCGCTAGAGGCGCGTGGTGGACTTGATCCCCTGCTGCGCTAAGGCGTTTTAGGACAATTAAAAAGGGTTTTTCCATGTCAGAACAAAACAACACCGAAATGACTTTCCAGATCCAGCGCATTTATACTAAAGACGTCTCCTACGAAGCACCTAATGCGCCGCATGTTTTCCAGAAAGATTGGCAGCCAGAAGTTAAACTTGATCTGGATACCGCTTCCACCCAACTGGCGGAAGGTGTGTATGAAGTCGTACTGCGTGTAACCGTGACCGCCTCTCTGGGCGAAGAAACTGCATTCCTGTGTGAAGTACAGCAGGGCGGCATCTTCTCCATCGAAGGTATCGACGGTAATCAGATGGCGCATTGCCTGGGTGCATACTGCCCGAACATTCTGTTCCCGTATGCTCGCGAATGCATCACCAGCCTGGTTTCCCGTGGTACGTTCCCGCAACTGAACCTTGCGCCAGTGAACTTCGATGCGCTGTTCATGAACTATCTGCAGCAGCAAGCTGGCGAAGGTACTGAACAACATCAGGATGCCTGATGAGTACTGTTAATGCGTCAATGACTGTGATCGGTGCCGGTTCATACGGCACCGCTCTTGCCATTACTCTGGCAAGAAATGGTCACGAAGTGGTTCTTTGGGGCCACGATCCTAAACATATCGCTACGCTGCAAGCGGACCGCTGCAACGTGGCGTTTCTTCCTGATGTCACATTCCCTGACTCCCTGCATCTCGAAAGCTCCCTTGCGACGGCGCTGGCCGCCAGCCGCAATATCCTGATTGTTGTTCCAAGCCATGTCTTTGGCGATGTGCTGCGACAGATCAGACCGCTGATGCGGGCTGATGCGCGCGTGGTATGGGCGACGAAAGGGCTGGAAGCCGAGACCGGACGCCTGCTGCAGGATGTCGCCCGCGAAGCGCTGGGCGATGACATCCCGCTGGCGGTGATCTCCGGCCCGACGTTTGCGAAAGAGCTGGCGGCAGGGCTGCCAACGGCGATCTCGCTGGCATCGACCGATGAGGTCTTTGCTGACGATCTCCAGCAGCTGCTGCACTGCGGTAAAAGCTTCCGCGTTTACAGCAACCCCGATTTTATCGGCGTGCAGCTCGGCGGCGCGGTGAAGAACGTTATCGCCATCGGCGCGGGTATGTCTGACGGTATCGGCTTTGGCGCGAACGCGCGCACGGCGCTGATCACCCGCGGCTTAACCGAAATGAGCCGTCTGGGCGCGGCGCTGGGTGCCGATCCCGCCACTTTTATGGGGATGGCAGGATTAGGCGATCTGGTGCTGACCTGTACCGACAACCAGTCCCGTAACCGCCGTTTTGGCATGATGCTCGGTCAGGGCATGGATGTTATCGGCGCGCAGGAAAAGATTGGTCAGGTGGTCGAAGGTTATCGCAATACCAAAGAAGTTCGCGAACTGGCACACCGTTTTGGGGTGGAAATGCCAATAACCGAGGAAATTTATCAGGTATTGTATTGCGGAAAAAATGCGCGCGAGGCAGCATTGACCTTATTAGGTCGTGCACGCAAGGACGAGCGTAGCAGCAATTAACCGCAGGGAACCGTTATCACCTGAATGACCCGGCTAGCGAAGAACTGGCCGGTCATTATTATTTCGTCTGGAGCAAGCCATGCCGTGTGAAGAACTGGATACCATCTGGAACAATATAAAAGCCGAAGCCCGGGCTTTGGCTGACTGCGAGCCTATGCTGGCCAGCTTTTACCACGCGACGCTTCTCAAGCACGAAAATCTCGGCAGCGCTCTAAGCTATATGCTGGCTAACAAACTGGCGTCACCGATCATGCCCGCCATCGCTATTCGTGAAATAGTGGAAGAGGCCTATGCCGCTGACCCGGAAATGATCGCCTCCGCTGCCTGTGATATTCAGGCAGTGCGCAATCGTGACCCGGCGGTGGATAAATATTCCACGCCGCTGCTGTATCTGAAAGGTTTCCACGCGCTGCAGTCCTACCGCATTGGACACTGGCTGTGGAACGAAGGTCGGCGTGCGCTGGCTATCTTCCTGCAAAATCAGGTCTCTGTGACCTTCCAGGTCGACATCCACCCGGCGGCGAAGATTGGCCACGGGATTATGCTCGACCACGCCACCGGCATTGTGGTGGGCGAAACGGCGGTGATTGAAAACGACGTCTCGATCTTGCAGTCCGTGACCCTGGGCGGTACTGGCAAAACCAGCGGCGATCGCCATCCAAAAATTCGTGAAGGCGTAATGATTGGCGCGGGCGCAAAAATCCTTGGCAATATTGAAGTCGGACGCGGTGCTAAAATCGGTGCCGGTTCCGTGGTCCTGCAGCCTGTCCCCCCTCACACCACCGCCGCTGGCGTCCCGGCGCGTATCGTCGGCAAGCCAGACAGCGATAAACCGTCGATGGATATGGATCAGTTCTTCAACGGCCACAATACCTTTGAGTATGGCGACGGGATTTAGCTTCTGAGAACGGCGCCGGCATATCCCAGCTGGCGCCAGGCTTCATACACCACTACCGACACTGCATTTGACAGGTTCATGCTGCGGCTGTCCGGCATCATCGGAATACGAATTTTTTGCTCTGCAGGTAGGGCATCGAGGATGGTTGCGGGCAGTCCGCGTGTCTCCGGGCCAAACAGCAGATAGTCACCTTCCTGATAACTTACCGCGCTGTGTGCGGGCGTCCCTTTGGTTGTCAGGGCGAAGATCCGTTCCGGCTTTTCCATTTCTGCAAACGCGGCGTAATCGGCATGACGCACCACGGCGGTAAATTCGTGGTAGTCCAGCCCGGCGCGGCGCAGGCGTTTATCGTCCCAGGTAAAGCCCATTGGCTCGATGATATGCAGACGAAAACCGGTGTTGGCGCACAGACGGATGATGTTGCCGGTATTAGGTGGAATTTCTGGTTCGAATAGAACGATGTTAAGCATACTGCCCCCTTAAATAGCGGGGGCAGGATAGCACAGAACTAGGCCGCATTCCCCTGCGCCAGCGGGGCCAGCCCGGCCGGAATATTGCCCAGCTCCTGGACCAGCATGTCTTTACTGATCTCGCGGATGGTCTTCGCTCCGGTCAGTGTCATCGCCACTTTCATCTCTTTTTCGATCAGATTCAGCAGATTGGCGACCCCCGCCTGGCCGTGCGTTGCCAGCGCATAAAGATACGCACGACCCAGCAGGACCGTGTCCGCACCCAGCGCTATCATGCGCACCACGTCCAGCCCGTTGCGAATACCGCTGTCGGCGAGGATCGCAATATCGCCCTTCACCGCATCAGCAATGGCGGGCAGGGCGCGGGCAGAAGAGAGTACCCCGTCCAGTTGGCGGCCACCGTGGTTCGACACCACGATGCCGTCTGCGCCAAAGCGCACCGCATCGCGGGCATCTTCCGCATCCAGGATCCCTTTGATCACCATCGGGCCATCCCAGAATTCGCGGATCCACTCCAGGTCTTTCCAGGAGATCGACGGATCGAAGTTATTCGCCAGCCAGCCGATGTAATCTTCCAGCCCGGTGGGTTTACCAAGATAAGTCGAGATATTCCCCAGATCGTGCGGGCGACCATTGATTCCCACATCCCACGCCCATTGCGGATGGGTCACCGCCTGCCAGTAGCGGCGCATTGCGGCATTGGCACCGCTCATCCCCGAGTGGGCATCGCGATAGCGCGCGCCCGGCGTGGGCATATCAACGGTAAAGACCAGCGTCGAACAGCCTGCCGCTTTGGCACGCTCCAGCGCATTGCGCATAAACCCGCGATCGCGCAGGACGTACAGCTGGAACCACATCGGGCGCGTGATGGTCGGGGCCACTTCTTCAATCGGGCAGACCGAGACGGTCGACAGGGTAAAAGGAATGCCTTTGGCATCGGCGGCCGCAGCGGCCTGCACTTCGCCGCGACGGGCATACATGCCGCACAGTCCCACCGGGGCGAGGGCCACCGGCATCGACAGTTTTTCGTTGAAGAGCGTCGTTTCGAGGCTCAGGTCAGACATATTCTTCAGCACGCGCTGGCGCAGGGCGACTTGCGATAAGTCTTCCACATTGCGGCGCAGGGTGTATTCAGAGTAAGCCCCACCGTCAATGTAGTGGAACAGGAATGGCGGCAGGATGCGCTGCGCTGCGGCGCGGTAGTCACTGGCTGCGGAAATAATCATGCGTTGTTCTCCCTGGGATCGGCGGACTCGCCGGGCAGGCGGGTAATGCGTGCCTGACGAGCCTGATCTTCATCGAATCGTTTAATGGTGGTGTGGACGAAGCCCAGATGCGCCATCATCGCCGTGCGCGCGGCTTCGGCATCACCGGCAAGAATGGCGTTTAGCACCGCCTCGTGCTGTTCGGTTAGCTGTGCAAAAACGGGAGGCACCAGATACATACGCTGGCGACTCTGCTTTACGGAGGATTGCAGCAGGTCGAAAAAGCCGCGCATGGTCTGCAGTAGTACGACGTTGTGCGAGGCTTCGGCAATTGCCAGATGAAAGCGCACGTCAGCCTGCGAGGCGATATCCGGATCGCTGCTGTGGGTGGCCTCAAAGCAGGCCTTCAGCTTCTCTTTATCGGCCGGCGTGGCGCGCATGGCGGCATGCCAGGCGGTACTGGTTTCGATGGCGTGACGGGCTTCGAGGATATCAAAGCTGTAGTCCGGGTCGTTCTCCATAAGCGTTTTTAACGGCTGAACGATGTTCTGCCCGGACCAGTCCTCATGCTGCCAGCGAACAAAGGTTCCGCCGCCGCGACGGCTCAGCAGCACCCCTTCGCTGATAAGCGTCGCCAGCGCTTCGCGCAGCGAGTTACGCGACACACCAAGCAGGCTGGCAAGCTGACGCTCGGCGGGCAACTTCATGCCCGCCTCCAGCTGCTGTTCTTCAATCAGCGCCCGCACGCGAGAGGCTATCTCGTCTGACAGGCGTCTGGGCATCACTATCATGGGATCATCCAGGTTAAGACATAGGCCTGCAGGGTGGTGATCACCCCCACCATGCAGGTGAATATCAGGCTGTGTTTCACGGTAAAGCGGAACAGGTCCGACTCTTTACCCACCAGGCCGACTGCCGCACAGGCAATGGCGATGGACTGCGGAGAGATCATCTTCCCGGTGACGCCGCCGGTGGTGTTGGCCGCGACCAACAGCACGTCCGAGACGCCGATCTGTTGGGCTGCTGTGGCCTGCAGTGCAGCGAACAGCGCGTTAGATGAGGTATCCGATCCGGTCAGGAACACCCCCAGCCAGCCGAGGAACGGCGAGAAGAAGGTGAACGCGGAGCCGGTATGCGCCAGTGCCAGTGCCAGCGTTGATGACAGCCCGGAGTAATTAGAGATAAAGGCGAAGGCCAGCACCATCCCAATAGAGTAAATCGGCAGCGCCAGCTCCTTCAGCGTACTGGCAAAGGTCTGTATCGCCGCGGCTGGCTTCATCCGCAGCCATACGATAGAAAGGATAGCGGCAAACAGGATCGCCGTGCCGGTTGCGGAGAACCAGTCGAATTTGTAGACCGCGGCATACGGCGTGGCGTCATGCACGACCGGCGGCATGCGGGCCACCATTTTGTCGAGGAATGGCACGGAGATATTCACCACCATGTCGTACAGCGCACCGTTCGGGGCAAACAGGGCTTTAAACGGCGGCACGCTCCACAGGGTAACCGTGGCAGTCAGGAACAGGAACGGTGACCAGGCGCGGACAATCTGGCCCGGTGTGTAACGGGTGCGCGCCAGCGTCATATCGACCTGCGACGCGCCCATGTCGCCAAAGCGGAAGACACGTACCGGCTGCCAGCGTTTCAGGAACAGGGTCAGACAGACCAGCGACACCAGCGAGGAGATAATGTCCGGCAGTTCCGGGCCGATGAAGTTCGAGCTCAGATACTGAGCGATGGCGAAAGAGCCGCCCGCCACCATCACCGCAGGCCAGGTCTCTTTCACCCCGCGCCAGCCGTCCATAATCGCCATGATCCAGAACAGCACGATGATGGTCAGGAACGGCAGTTGGCGGCCCACCATCTGGCCGATTTCAAAGCTATCCAGCCCGGTGACCTGTCCGGCAACCAGAATCGGAATACCCATCGCGCCAAAGGCAACCGGCGCGGTATTCACGATCAAACACAGCCCGGCGGCATACAGCGGGTTAAAGCCCAGCCCGACCAGCAGCGCGGCGGTAATCGCCACCGGGGCGCCAAAGCCCGCAGCACCTTCAAGGAATGCGCCAAAGCAGAAGCCGACAATCAGCATCTGCAGACGCTGGTCCGGCGTAATCGAGAGGATCGACGAGCGAATAATATCGAACTGCCCGGTTTTGACCGAGATTTTGTAGACAAACACTGCCGCGATAATGATCCACGCAATCGGCCACAGGCCGTAGAAGAAGCCATACACCACGGAGGCCAACGCGCGGTCGACCGGCATTTTGTAGAACAATAGCGCCACCGTCAGCGCGATAACCACGGTCCAGGTTGCGGCGATGTAGCCCTTCAGCTTGAGTTTAATCAACGCGAAGAAGAAGAACAGAATGGGTAGCGAAGCTATCAGGCTCGACAGCCAGATATTTCCTGCCGGATCGTAGTTTTGTTGCCAGAGGCTCATTGCAGATCTCCCGAGGGCCACACGGTCTGCTTCGCGGTGAGTCTGTGCTCATCTCGGCGTCACATTCTGTGTAAAAGTGGCCCTGCCAATTGTGTGATGTAGGGTTAATGACAACAAATGGTTAACCAAATGTTATTAATCGGCAATGGGGTTGTGAGCAAAGATTATGGAAGTGTGAACTCTGGAGGGGTTGGTCAGAGAATTGGTTGGGCCAATTTTAAAGGGGGGAAAGCGATAGGCCGGGTGAGCGTAGCGTCACCCGGCTAACAATCAGAATGCTGTCTTGCTGAAACCCGTCATCTCTTTCAGGTCCATTTCGCGACCCAGCTCGGTCATCGGGTGGACAATCACCAGGCCGCGCACGCTTTTTTTCAGCTTGCCCATGTCGGCCTGTTCTTTCTTGGTGATCGCACGACGGAACGGCAGGTCGGCCAGCTTCTGCGCTTCTTTGCTCAGCTTCTGGCTTTTAACGCCACGCAGGCGCTCGATTTCGGTTTCCAGCGTTGCCATCTCTTTTTCCAGCTCGACATTCTTCTCGGCATCATCAACCAGAGACAGGTCGGCCTGCTGGTGACGGATAAGATCAAGGCGGTCGCTCAGGCGTTTAATTTCGTTCTTTTCGACTTCTTTCATCACATATAGCTCTAAATACGGGGGAGATTACAGGGAAGGATACACCAATGTGGTGCGCAGGCTTACTTCTGAAACGCTTTTTTTAAGCTGATTCGGGAAATCAGCTCAGTCAGGGATAGGACCATCGTCGAGCGAACGACCTGCTGATAGCGCTGCTTTTGCATCGCATACAGCTCAGCGTCGCTGGTATCAAAGTGCGGCGTGGGCGGAAGGGCGGTGACGCAGTGCAGTTCGCCAAGCGGACCGAGGATCTCATCATCGGTAAACGCATAGTCGTTACCGTCGTAATTCAGCTCTTCTCGCAGCGCCATAAGCAGCTCGGCATCTTCATACTCGAGACGACTGATGACACCCAGCCCATAGATCAGCTTCAGACGAACGGATAAATCGCCCAGCGGTCCGTCGCCGTCGAGCAACGGTTCAACCGCGTATTTCACCGCGTAGTCGTCTTTGCGAAACACCTGAAGCACCAGAATATTCACCGCTTCGGTTAACAACTCGACGGCGGATATCAGGAAACTTCGAACGGTTTTGCCAGCATTCAGACGCTCCAGCACACGGTTTTCAAAGGCCTGGGTTTGTTCCATTGTTGCCTGCATATCTGACAATCTATCATCCGGGCGCAGGATGACCGGCGCCCGGTCCTGCATTATTTGGTTGCGTTGTAAACGTTAACGGCCTCCACCACCACTTCGCTGTTGGCATCCAGCGTGGATACCTGCGCCAGCGCAGCCTGTGGGCCATTCTCGTTAATTAATTGCGCCAGCTCCTGCGCCTGCGGATCTTCTTCGCTGCGGTAGTGCATGGCGGCGGCGATACCGGTAACCAGGTTAGCGTGCGGCAGGCCATACTCCAGGGTGCCGAGCAGCGGCTTGATCAGACGGTCACCCGCACTCAGCTTACGCAGCGGCTGACGGCCAACGCGCTCAACGTCATCTTTCAGATACGGGTTTTCAAAACGACCGAGGATTTTCTGAATATATGCCGCATGTTTATCAGCATCAAAACCGTAGCGTTTAATCAGAACCGCGCCGCTCTCATCCATCGCGCCTTTTACCACGGCGCGAATTTTCTCATCGAGGATCGCGTCACGAATGGTCTGATGACCGGCTAATTTCCCGAGGTAGGCGGTTATAGCATGCCCGGTGTTCAGCGTGAAGAGCTTACGCTCGACAAATGCCATCAGGTTGTCCGTTAATTCCATACCCGGGATCTCAGGCAGTGGGCCTTTAAACTGGGTTTTATCGACGATCCACTCGCTAAAGGTTTCGACGGTCACTTCCAGCGGATCGTGAGTGGCAGAGGCCGACGGCGGAACGATACGGTCAACGGCGGAGTCGACAAAGCCGACGTGCGCTTCAACCCAGGCTTTATCTTCGTCAGCGACGGCGGCCAGCACATGACCTTTCAGCTGGGTGGTGCCACGCACCATGTTCTCACAGGCGATGATGTTCAGCGGAGCGTCGTTACCCTGGGCTTTACGTTTTGCCAGGCCTTTAGCCACGGCCGGGGCGATGCGCTCCAGCACGACCGGGCCGACGGCGGTCGTCACCAGGTCCACCTCGGCGATCAGATCGATAACCTCGTCACCGATGCTGCTGACCGCGTTTACGCCGCTCACGGTATCAATCTGCTCGTTTTCACCGACCACGTGCACTTGATAGCTATGACGTGCATTCAGGGCATCCAGCACCGTCTGATTCACATCGGCGAAAGTCAGCGTAATGCCCGCGTCTGCCAGCAGCTTGCCGATAAAACCACGGCCAATGTTACCTGCGCCAAAATGTAATGCTTTCATCGTATTCACCTTCATCAATGTTTTTACCCGAGAGGACTGGGGTGAGGCATTTCCCTCACCCTAACCCTCTCCCAATGGGAGAGGGGATAGTAGGGAACTTACTTGTTCAGCAGCGCCAGCACTTCTTCAACGCTGGTGGTGTTGGCCAGGCGCTCGATGACGGTCTCATCGTCCAGCGCGTTGGTCAGGCTGGTGATCACCTGGATATGCTCGTTGTTGCGCGCGGCGATACCAATCACCAGGCGGGCGATGTCATCTTCTTCTTCGCCGAAGCGAACGCCTGCCGGGTACTGGCAGAACACCACGCCGGTTTTCAGCACGCGATCTTTCGCTTCAACCGTACCGTGCGGCACCGCAATGGATTCGCCCAGGTAGGTTGGCGTCAGTTTTTCACGTTCCAGCATGGCAGCAACATATTCAGGCTCAACGTAGCCGCCTTTCACCAGCTGCTCACCGGCAAAGCGAATCGCATCTTCTTTGTGGCTCGCGGTAAGGCCGAGGAAGATGTTCTCCGCACCCAGTTTAAACAGGTGGCTGTTGCTCTCGTCGAAGCTGTCCTGCAGGCTGCTGCGCACTTTGACTTCGTTGTCTTCGTGACGCTGCGCGGCGACCAGACGCTCGGTCAGGCTGGTGTACAGGCCGCTGTCGAGGAAGTTGGTCAACGAAATGTGCTGTGCCTGTGGCACCTGGCGCATCGCGCGTTCGGTCAGATCGCGGTGGGTGATCACCAGGTCAACGTCCGACGGCAGGCTGTTAATGGCGCTGTTGGTGACGGAGATATTGCTCAGTCCCGCATCGGCGACTTTCTTACGCAGTACCCCTGCACCCATGGCGCTGGAACCCATACCGGCGTCGCAGGCAACGATGATTTTACGCACGTGGCTCAGGTCGTTAGAGACGTTACCCGCAGCCAGCGGCGTTGCAGTCGCAGCACCTTTAGACTGGGATTTCATATCCTGCATGCGACGGGTCGCAGCTTCGATATCGTCTTCTTCTTTCACTTTGCTGGTTTTCAGCAGGATTGCGGAGACCACGAAGGAGACCGCCATTGCCGCACAGATTGCCGCAATGTTGGCGAAGTAAGCACCTTTCGGGGTCATCGCCAGTACCGCCAGGATAGAACCTGGAGACGCCGGAGAAACCAGACCGCCGCCCAGCACACTCAGGGTGAACACGCCAGTCATACCGCCGAGGATAACGGCAAGGATCAGACGCGGGTTCATCAGCACGTACGGGAAGTAAATTTCGTGGATACCACCGAGGAAGTGGATGATTGCCGCACCGCCAGCAGACTGCTTGGCACTGCCGCGACCAAAGAACATGTACGCCAGCAGCACGCCCATACCCGGACCTGGGTTAGCTTCAATCAGGAAGAAGATAGACTTGCCGAGGTCGTGGGACTGCTGAATACCCAGCGGTGAGAAGATACCGTGGTTGATGGCGTTGTTGAGGAACAGGATTTTCGCCGGTTCAACAAAGATGGACGCCAGCGGCAGCATGTCGTGGGCAACCATGAAGTTAACGCCCGCCGCCAGAACTTTGGAGAGCACTTCAACTGCCGGACCAATGCCGAGGAACGCCAGAATCGCCAGGATCATCCCGATGATGCCAGCGGAGAAGTTGTTCACCAGCATTTCGAAGCCGGATTTGATTTTGCCATCAACCCAGACGTCGAATTTCTTAATCGCCCAGCCGCCCAGCGGGCCTGCAATCATTGCGCCGAGGAACATCGGCATATCCGCACCGACGATCACGCCCATGGTGGTGATAGCACCGACCACACCGCCGCGATCACCGCCAACCAGACGACCACCGGTATAACCGATGAGCAGCGGCAGCAGATAGGTAATCATTGGGCCAACAAGTTTTGCCAGCGTCTCGTTCGGCAACCACCCTGTCGGAATGAACAAAGCAGTGATGATACCCCACGCGATAAACGCGCCGATATTTGGCATCACCATGTTGCTGAGGAAACGACCAAAGCTTTGTACTTTGATCTTGAAATCGGATGACATAAAACACCCCTTCTTCTGTTTACGCTTAGGCTTGAGCCCGAGGTTTATTGTTAATGCGCGGCGGCAGAGGTAGCCGAGCCCTGTTCTGATAATGTGAAATCTGGCACTTAATTGTTTAACTGTCCAGACAGTGAAATTTTGTGTGATCTCAATCACGTAAATGTAATGTGTATGGGGTATGTCGAGGTGATCTGAGTCACAAAACTGTGGTCTGTAAAAAATCAACGCCCACAAAATAAGCGAGTTTAGCCAATTAATGTGAACATGATCACATTACTGTCGCATGTGTTTGTTTCTGAAATGTGATCAGTTTCACAAAGTATTTTTAGTCGGATTTCTCCGGATGTGATCGGCGGCAAACTCTGTTTTGACCTTAGACGCCAGGATGTAGGCATACAACACAGATAGCTAAAAATCACCACCCAGCATGTGTTATGGCGCAAAGTAAAAAACTGGTTTACGCTCATACTGTAAACTTAAGTCTATTATTATTCAGGATATATTTTGTCACGCTTCTAAACTTGCACGGAGATATAATAAAAAACCATACTCCTCGGCCAATTTGTATTAAGAATTTCACTCTATGTACTTAACGGTGAATTAATGTGGTGGCTTACCCTTTAATTGTATTAATGAGTTTACGATTTATTTAGTGAGGCAAATATGTTTCTCAACTATTTTGCGCTGGGAGTGTTGGTGTTTGTATTCCTGGTTCTTTTTTATGGAATCATCGCTATTCATGACATTCCTTATAACATGGCAAAAAAACGCAACCATCCCCATGCCGATGCTATCCATACTGCCGGGTGGATTAGCTTGTTTACCCTCCACGCCATTTGGCCGTTTCTGTGGATCTGGGCAACGCTTTATCAGCCAGAGCGCGGCTGGGGGATGCAAAACCATATGCAGTCGCCCGAAGGCAACCCCGACGTTGATGCGCTGGCTAAGCGCGTAGCCGAGCTGGAAAAGAAACTGGCTGCGGTGCAACCCACGGCCGTTAAGAACACGCCGGAGCAATAATCATGGACCTGTTGATTATATTGACCTATGTCGCCTTTGCTTGGGCGATCTTTAAAATATTCCGTATCCCGGTCAACCAGTGGACGCTGGCGACAGCATCACTGGGGGGCATTTTCATTGTTGCCGGCCTTATTTTATTAATGAACTATAACCATCCGTATACCTTTACGGCGCAGAAAGCAGTTATTTCTATCCCGATCACTCCGCAGGTGACGGGAGTAGTTAGCGAAGTCACCGATAAAAATAACCAGCTCATTAAAAAAGGCGAAGTGTTATTTAAAATTGATCCGGTCAGGTATCAGGCGCGGGTCGATCGTCTGAAGGCCGATCTGGTCACCGCGACGCACAATATAGAGGTATTAAAGGCCCAGCTGTCAGAAGCCCAGTCGAACACCACCCGCGTGTCGGCGGAGCGTGACCGGCTGTACAAAGACTACCAGCGCTATCTGAAGGGCAGCCAGGCGAAGGTCAACCCGTTCTCTGAAAGCGATATTGATAACGCGCGGCAAAACTATCTGGCACAGGATGCGATGGTGAAAGCGTCGGTGGCGGAACAAACCCAGATCCAGAGCCAGTTAGACAGCATGTCCAACGGGGAGCAGTCACAGATTGCCTCTCTGCGCGCCCAGCTGACGGAAGCGACCTACAACCTCGATCAGACGGTAGTCCGCGCCCCAAGCAACGGCTATGTGACCCAGGTGCTGATTCGCCCGGGAACCTATGCCGCGTCGCTGCCGCTGCGCCCGGTAATGGTATTTATTCCGGATCAGAAACGGCTGATTGTGGCCCAGTTCCGCCAGAACTCGTTGCTGCGCCTGAAGCCTGGCGATGAAGCGGAAGTGGTGTTTAACGCGCTGCCGGGGCAGGTGTTCTCCGGTAAGCTCACCAGTATTCTGCCAGTGGTGCCGGGTGGCTCTTACCAGGCACAGGGTGCGCTGCAGGCACTGACCGTTATTCCCGGCACCGACGGAGTGATAGGCACCATTGAACTGGCACCGAATGCCGATGTGGAAGCGCTGCCTGACGGTATCTACGCCCAGGTGGCGGTCTACTCAGATCACTTCTCGCACGTGTCGGTGATGCGTAAAGTGCTGCTGCGCATGACCAGCTGGATGCACTACCTCTATCTCGATCACTAATCCCGCCTGAGGCAGGCATGCGCGACGCATGACCTGCCTTTTTTTATTGCCTGGGCCATACTTACCTTTTTGTTGGCGTAAAGGAGCAGGCAATGAAACTTATCGGCAGTTATACCAGTCCCTTCGTGCGTAAAATCTCCGTTCTCCTGCTGGAGAAAGGGATTACCTTTGAATTTGTTAACGAGCAGCCCTATCAGGCTGAACACGGCGTCGCCCAGTACAACCCGCTGGGCAAAGTCCCGGCGCTGGTCACCGATGATGGCGAATACTGGTTCGACTCCCCAATCATTGCCAGCTATATCGAGCTGCTGGACATTGCCCCAGCGATGGTGCCGCGTGAAGCCAAAGCCGCGTTACTTGTTCGCCAGACAGAAGCGCTGGCGGATGGGATCATGGATGCTGCACTCGCCTCGGTACGCGAGCAGGCCCGCCCGGCGGCCCAGCAGTCAGAAACCGAACTGCTGCGCCAGCGCGAGAAAATCAGCCGCAGCCTGGACCGCTGTGAACAGTTAATCCGCGAGGGCACAATCGCCCCCGATAGCGTCAACCTGGCGACCATCGCCATTGCCTGCGCCATTGGTTACCTTAACTTCCGCCGCGTGTCGCCTGGCTGGTGTGTCGATCGCCCTTTACTGGTCAAGCTGGCCGAAACCCTGTTCCAGCGCGAAAGTTTTGCCCGCACCGAACCGCCAAAGGCTTGATGTCGTCGATAACACTTCCCTGCCGGACGCGATACAATTGTGCCTGACATTGACTCCCAACCGTCAGGCGCTTTCATGACTACTCAGAACACGCTCTACAGCCAACTCCCCGCGACCGATCGTCTGCTTCGCCATGCCCAAATCATCCCGATTATTGCGCAGTTTGGTCATACCCGAACCGTCGATACCTTACGCCTGCTGCAGGATGAGGCGCGCGCCCATATCCGCAGCCAAAACGGCCTGCCGGCATGGTGCGACGACTGGGTGCGGGAAGCAGAAAAACGCCTGACAGCGGGTGCGCCGCAGGGCTTGCGTCCGGTTTTCAACCTCACCGGCACGGTGCTGCATACCAATCTGGGGCGAGCTTTGCTGGCAGAAGAGGCGGTTGAGGCAGTGACCCAGGCGATGCGCGCCCCGGTGACGCTGGAATACGATCTCGACGGTGCTGGGCGCGGCCACCGTGACCGTGCCCTGGCGGCGATGCTCTGTCAGCTTACCGGTGCAGAAGATGCCTGCATTGTGAATAACAACGCGGCGGCGGTATTACTGATGCTGGCGGCGACGGCAAACGGTAAGGAAGTGGTGGTCTCGCGCGGCGAGCTGGTAGAGATTGGCGGCGCGTTTCGCATCCCGGACGTGATGACCCAGGCCGGGTGCCGACTGCATGAAGTGGGCACCACCAACCGCACACATGCCAGGGATTATCAGGCGGCCATTAATGAAAACACCGCCCTGCTGATGAAAGTGCATACCAGCAATTACCAGATTGAAGGGTTCACTCATGCGGTTGACGAGGCGGAACTGGCGCAGATTGGCCAGGCGATGAACGTCCCGGTGATTGCCGATCTGGGCAGCGGTTCGCTGGTGGATCTCAGTCAATACGGATTACCGAAAGAGCCGATGCCCCAGGCGCTGATTGCCGCCGGGGTCAGTCTGGTGAGCTTCTCGGGCGATAAATTATTGGGCGGGCCGCAGGCCGGGATTATCGTCGGCAAACGCGATCTGATCGCCCGGTTGCAACAGCACCCGCTAAAACGCGCCCTGCGCGCGGATAAAATGACGCTCGCCGCGCTGGACGCCACCTTAAGGCTCTACCTCCACCCGGAGACATTAGCCGAAAAATTACCGACCCTGCGCCTGCTGAGTCGCGATGCCGCTGCCATCCACACGCAGGGCGAACGGCTGCTGGAGCAGGTCGCATCGCACTATCCTGACTTTGAGGTTCGGGTTGAAGCCTGCCTGTCGCAGCCGGGAAGCGGCTCGCTGCCGGTGGATCGTCTGCCCGGCGCGGCGTTGACCTTTACTCCGCGCGACGGACGCGGCAGCCAGCTGGAGGCGTTGGCCCTGCGCTGGCGCGCGCTGTCCGTGCCGGTGCTCGGACGGATAAAAGACGGGCGTCTGTGGCTGGACTTACGCTGTCTGGAAGATGAAGCACAGTTTCTGGAGGTGTTGCTGAAATGATTATTGCCACTGCCGGTCACGTTGACCATGGCAAAACAACGTTGCTGCAGGCGATCACTGGCGTAAATGCCGATCGTTTGCCGGAAGAAAAACAACGCGGTATGACCATCGATCTGGGTTATGCCTACTGGCCCCAGCCGGATGGTCGGGTGCTGGGGTTTATCGATGTCCCCGGACACGAAAAATTCCTGTCCAATATGCTGGCGGGGGTGGGCGGTATCGATCACGCCCTGCTGGTGGTGGCCTGCGATGACGGGGTGATGGCGCAGACGCGTGAACATCTGCAAATCCTCCAGCTGACCGGTAATCCGCAGCTGACGGTGGCCCTAACCAAGGCCGACCGCGTTGACGAGGCGCAGGTAGAGGCGGTGCGCGAGCAGGTGCAGGACACCCTGCAGGAATACGGCTTTGCCGATGCCGACCTGTTTGTCACCGTCGCCACTGAGGGGCGTGGAATCGACGCGTTAAGCGACCATCTGCAGCAGCTGACTACTCGCACGCACGCGGAGCATCAGCGCTTTCGTCTGGCGATCGACCGGGCCTTTACCGTTAAAGGGGCCGGGCTGGTGGTCACCGGCACGGCGTTGTCTGGCGAGGTGCGTGTTGGCGATAGCCTGTGGCTGACCGGAGTCAATAAACCGGTGCGTATTCGCGGGCTGCATGCGCAGAACCAGCCTGTCGACCAGGCGCAGGCCGGGCAGCGTATTGCCCTTAATCTGGTCGGCGATGCGCAAAAAGATCAGCTTAACCGGGGCGACTGGCTGCTGGCCGATGCCCCGCCGGAACCGGCCACGCGCGTGATTGTCACGCTGCAGGGCGATGTCGCGCTCACTCAGTGGCAACCGCTGCACATTCATCACGCTGCCAGCCATGTCACCGGCCGCGTCTCGCTGCTGGAAGGCGCGCTGGCGGAGCTGGTCTTTGACTCTCCGCTGTGGCTGGCCGATAACGACCGGCTGGTATTGCGGGATATCTCCGCGCGGGTCACCCTCGCCGGGGCGCGAGTGGTGACGCTCGATCCGCCGCGTCGCGGCAAGCGCAAGCCGGAATATCTACACTGGCTGGCCACCCTGGCACGGGCGGGTGATGACCGGGAGGCGCTGCTGGCGCACCTGGATCGCGGGGCGGTGGATCTGGAAGCATTTGCCTGGGCACGCCAGCTGAACGGGGAAGGGCTGCAGGCCCTGACGCAGCAACCGTCGTTTATCCAGGCCGGATCGAGCCTGCTGAATATGGAGGTTGCCGCCCGCTGGCAGCGTAAAATTCTCGACACCCTGGCGACCTATCATCTGCAGCATCAGGACGAACCCGGCCCGGGACGCGAGCGTCTGCGGCGCATGGCGCTGCCGATGGAAGATGAAGCCCTGGTGCTGCTGCTGATTGAGCGGATGCGCGAGAGTGGCGATCTGCAGAGCTATCACGGCTGGTTGCACCTGCCGGACCACAAAGCCGGTTTCACCCCAGAGCAGCAGGCAATCTGGCAACAAGCCGAGCCGCTGTTTGGCGACGAGCCCTGGTGGGTGCGGGATTTAGCGCGCGAAACCGCGACGGACGAAGGGACGATGCGCCAGGTGCTGCGCCATGCGGCGCAGCAGGGCCTGATTACCGCGATCGTCAAGGATCGCTATTACCGTAACGATCGGATCGTGATTTTTGCCAATCTGATCCGGGCGCTGGATCAGCAACGCGGATCGACTTGCGCGGCAGACTTCCGCGACCAGCTCAACGTGGGGCGCAAGCTGGCGATCCAAATCCTTGAGTATTTCAACCGGATTGGCTTTACCCGTCGCCGGGGTAACGATCACCTGCTGCGCGACGCGCTGCTGTTTGCCGCGGACTAGGTTTCATCCCGGGCCAGTTTCTGCTTCGCCAGCCAGACCGCACCCAGCCTGCCCGCCTGGTTACCCAGTTCACAGGGCAGGATTGGCACCTGTAGCGCCTCCCACTCCTCAAAGGTTTGCAGGTGCTTGTCGAGCAGGCGATAGATTTTCTCCTGCTCGCTGATGCCGCCGCCAATCAACACCACCTGCGGGTCGAACATCGAGATCACGCTGTAGACGCCTCGGGCGAGAAACAGCGCCCATTGTTCGACGGCTTCGCGCAGATGCAGATCGTTCTCCATTCGTTCAAACAGCTCTTCGCCTGTTGGCATCTCCTCTTCTGAGACCGCCAGCGCCCGACGGCAGGCTTCCATCAGCCCTTTGGCCGAGGCAACCACGTGCATCCCTTCGCCCTTGTTGCCCACCGGGATGACCCCGAACTCCCCGGCGCGGTGGTGCGCCCCGCGCCAGAGATCGCCCTCGACCACGATACCGCCGCCGATCCCGGTGCCCACCGTGATACAGACAAAATTCTCGTACTCGCGACCGGCCCCGCGCCAGAGCTCGCCCAGCGCGGCGCAGCTGGCGTCATTATCAACAACGACGGGCAGATCGGTTAGCTCCGAAAACAGGTCGTACAGATTGACGTTATCGAGGTACGCCAGCGCCCCGGCTTTGGCTGCTTCGCCGGTATGGGTATTAATGTGGCCCGGGATGCTCACCCCGATCGCTGCAATCTGATGCGCCTGCTGATAGGCTTGTACCACCTCGCGCCATTGCTGTTTAAAGCTGTCTTCATCGTCCGGCGTATCAAATTGATCGGTAGTTAACTCGTTGCCGTCTGCGTCGATCACGCCGTGTTTAATGTGGGTTCCACCCACGTCAAAGCCGATAAAAAGCTGCATTTATCCTTACCTCGCCAGTTTGTGCGTTTTAAGTATGGCTCAGGGCGGGAAACGAAACGTAAAGTAAGGTAATGCGTGAAGAGGCTCGCAAAGCCGGTGACCGTTGGCTGAATTTTCACCACCCCGGACTACCCTTACTGGACACACACGCAAGGAGACAGTCATGACGAATAACCCTCCATCAGCACGTATCCTGCCCGGCGAATATGGTTTTCCTCTCAAGCTAAAAGCCCGTTATGACAACTTTATCGGCGGCGACTGGGTAGCTCCCGTCGACGGCGACTATTATCAAAATTTAACCCCGGTGACCGGCCTGCCGCTGTGCGAGATCGCCAGCTCCGGGCCCCGCGATATCGACCTGGCGCTGGATGCCGCCCACAAAATCAAAGAGAAATGGGCCCACACCTCGGTGCAGGATCGCGCGGCAGTTCTGTTTAAAATCGCCGATCGGATGGAGCAGAACCTGGAGCTACTGGCTACGGCAGAGACCTGGGACAACGGGAAGCCAATCCGCGAGACCATGGCGGCAGACGTGCCGCTGGCGATCGACCATTTCCGCTATTTTGCCTCCTGCATTCGTGCCCAGGAAGGCGGCATCAGTGAAGTGGATAACGACACTGTGGCGTATCACTTCCAGGAGCCGCTGGGCGTGGTCGGGCAGATCATCCCGTGGAACTTCCCGCTGCTGATGGCCGCCTGGAAAATGGCGCCCGCGCTGGCCGCTGGCAACTGCGTGGTACTCAAACCGGCACGCTTAACCCCGCTGTCGGTGCTGCTGCTGATGGAAGTGGTGGGCGATCTGCTTCCGCCGGGCGTGGTGAACGTGGTTAACGGTGCCGGGGGCGAAATCGGCGAGTATCTGGCGACCTCAAAACGGATCGCCAAAGTGGCGTTTACCGGCTCCACCGAAGTGGGCCAGCAGATCATGCAGTACGCCACCCAGAACATCATTCCGGTCACGCTGGAGCTGGGCGGCAAATCGCCGAATATTTTCTTTGCCGATGTGATGGATGAAGAAGATGCCTTCTTCGATAAAGCGCTGGAAGGATTTGCGCTGTTTGCCTTTAACCAGGGCGAAGTCTGTACCTGTCCAAGCCGCGCGCTGGTGCAGGAGTCCATTTATGAACGCTTTATGGAACGTGCGATCCGCCGGGTGGAGTCCATTCGCAGCGGCAACCCGCTGGACAGCGCGACCCAGATGGGCGCCCAGGTGTCGCACGGTCAGCTGGAGACAATCCTCAACTACATCGATATCGGTAAGAAGGAAGGGGCAGACATCTTAACCGGCGGGCGGCGTAAGCGGCTGGACGGCGAGTTGAAAGAGGGTTACTACCTCGAGCCGACCATCCTGTCGGGTAAAAACAACATGCGCGTCTTCCAGGAGGAGATCTTTGGCCCGGTGCTGGCAGTGACCACCTTCAAAACCATGGAGGAGGCGCTGGAGCTGGCGAACGATACGCAGTATGGGCTCGGGGCGGGGGTCTGGAGCCGCAACGGCAACCTGGCGTACAAGATGGGGCGCGGGATCCAGGCAGGGCGCGTGTGGACCAACTGCTATCATGCCTATCCGGCGCATGCCGCGTTTGGTGGCTACAAACAGTCCGGTATCGGGCGTGAAACTCACAAGATGATGCTCAACCATTATCAACAGACCAAATGCCTGCTGGTGAGCTATTCCGATAAGCCGCTCGGCCTGTTCTAATCACCCAGAGCAGGTCGCCCGAGGGTGGCCTGCTCAACTTTACTGCGCAGATTATTCAGCACCCCGTCGAGGATAAACTGCACGCGCCACGGCTGATAGTCGCGCTTGCGGAAAATGGCCACCAGATCCAGCCACCACTCTTCCTGATGTGAAAAGCAGGGGACCAGCGCACCCTGGTTAATCTCTTTTTGCAGGCTCTCTTTTGGCGCAAACACAATTCCAAGATGATTACGAGCCAGCTCCAGCGCCGTCTGGGTGTTATCGCAGATATAATTCCCCGAGACTTTGTAATCCAGTATCTTCTCGCCGTTATGTGAGCGGAAACGCCAGATATTGGCATCGTCGATGATCATCGAGTCGATAAGAATACAGGAGTGATTAATTAACTCTTCCGGGTGGCTAATTGGGTGTTTAATTATATATTCCGGGGACGCAAACGCGGTGACGGAATATTTGGTTAAAATGCTGGCGACCAGACTTTCATCTTTAGGTTGTGCGTAGGTAATTAAAATATCGCAGTCGTCGGGAAAGGCAACGCCCTCGTAAAATTCATTGGCACTCAGATTATAAGTTTTTAAACTGATGCTAATATCGCCGGTATCGTCAATTTCGTGGATCACGTGGCGAGCCAGATAGGTGATGATCCCTGTGGGGGCATAGAGGGTCACCTTGCCGCGTTTTTCATGTTTGTAATCATCAATGAAATTAATGAGTTGGCTATTTTTTTCCAGCGAACTATTAATGTAAGGCAGTAAGGCCTCGCCAAACTGGGTCAATGCCAGATGGCGGGTGGTGCGCTCAAAAACCTTGAGGCCGACGCGCATTTCAAAATCAGACAGGTATTTACTGACATTCGCCTGCGCCATCCCCAGCAGGGCGGCGGCATCACCAATGCTGTGCGTGGCGGCAATGACGGAAATAATTTTTAATTCACGCGGTTTAATTTGCAGCTTGTTCATTGCGCACGCTCATTTATATAATTTTGGATATAATATTATACAAATAACCACGTTGCATTGCGAATTTTGTAACCATTATTATGCGCCGGGTCGTATGACATTTAATGGATTGCAAAACAATGACGTTTAAAAAGAATGTATTCATCGCCACCGCGTTATTTACGGCGACGTCCGCAATGGCCGGTGACTTTTCCGTTGGCGCGGGTGCCGTGTTTAATGAATCGGCGTACAAAGGCTATAACGAGAATGTCTCCGCTGTTCCGTTAATAAGCTATGAAGGTGAGCATTTCTATGTGCGTCAGGCCACTGCCGGATGGATTGTGTGGAAAGATGCAAAAAACGAACTCAGCCTCACCGCCTCCTGGATGCCGTTGCACTTTGACCCGGATGACAATGACGACGCGGCCATGAGTCAGCTCGATGAACGTAAAGCGTCAGCGATGCTCGGCGGCGCGTACTACCACCACGAGAGCTGGGGTAGCCTGAAATTTGCCGTTGGCGCCGATGCGATGGATGAGAGCGGTGGCGTGGCAGGCGAACTGTCTTACTTCCGTCCTATCCGTATGGAACGCCTGACCCTGACCCCGGCGGTAGGGGTGTTCTACTACGACGCCAGCTTCAACGATTATTACTACGGTGTGTCGGATCAGGAGTCACGCCGTAGCGGCCTGCAGCAGTACAGCGCAGACGAAAGCGTCACCCCTTACGTGGGCCTGGCGGCAAAATACCAACTGACAAAGAACCTGTACCTGAACGCCAGCGCCGTTTATACCGTGCTGCCTGACGAAGTGAAAAACAGCCCGATGATCGACCGTGACGACAGCTTCGCGCTGATGACCGGCCTCTCCTGGACATTCTGATACGTTAAAAAACCGGGCGGCGCTGCCCATACCTGGCCTGAATGGCGGGGTATGTCCAGCGTCGCCCGGGATCCGTTTTAGGCTTTCACCTCATCAACCCAGATCCGCATCTCTCCTTCGCCGCGGTTGGCCCAGCTAAACCACGGAATAAAGGTCAGGGTTTGCGCCTGTCGCGCAGTCGGCGGGCGATCGTACTGCCACAGCGGCTGATGCCCGGCATCGGCGGCCTGTCGGCTGTAACCCTCGGCCTGAATCAGCATCTTGTGGGCAAAAATGCCTTTGCCCTCAAAGACCGTAAAGTCGCTATCAGCGGGCAAAGTCAGATTATGCAGCCCGGCACCGTTATCAGCTTCTTCCAGACAATAGACCAGCGGCCCACGCTGAATCGCCACTTTACCTGCCTGCTGGCGCACCTGCGGATTGCCATATACCCGACGCACCGGCATCGGCAGGGTGAGTAACAGTGTATCGCCCTCCTGCCAGCGGCGGTTCAGGTACAGATAGCCCTGACGCACTTCGCCGGTCACCGTTTCGCCATTCAGCGTCAGGTGCGGGGCATCGCACCAGTCTGGCAGACGCAGCGCCAGCGTATGCTCGACGGCGACCGGGGAGGTGATGTCGATTTTGATCTGCTCCTGCCACGGATAATTGCCGCTGATCCGCAGCTGCAGCTCCTGCTCGCCCACCGGAAAGGCCATGCTGTTGCCGATATAGAGGTTGATAAACAGCACATCTTCGCGGGCGGTATAGATGTAGTGACCCAGCGAGGTCAGCACGCGGGCGATATTCGGCGGGCAGCAGGCGCAGCCGAACCAGCGCTGGCGCACCGGCCTAACGTGATCGTAGATATGGTTAAATTTCAGCGTCTTTGGATGCACTTCCAGTGGGTTAACGTAGAAGAAGTGTTTTCCGTCCAGCGCCATCCCGCCGAGCACGGTGTTGAACAGCGCGCGCTCCATCACGTCGGCGTAATGGCTGTTGGCTTCCATCTCCAGCATCCGGCGGGCAAACATCATCAGGCCGATGGAGGCGCAGCTTTCGGCATACACGGTGTCGTTCGGCAGATCGTAATCGCTGCTGAAGGCTTCGCCGCTGCTCTGGGAGCCGAGCCCACCGGTGATATACAGCTGGCGTTGGGCCATGTTGTCCCACAGGCGCAGGCAGTCCTGGCGTTTGCCTTCATCCTGGCTCAGGCGGGCGAGGTGCGCGACGCCGGTCATCAGGTAGACGAAACGCACCGCGTGGCCGATTGCCGTTTGTTGTTCCGCCAGCGGCTGATGCGCCTGGCTGTAGGCTTTATCCTGCACCATCCACGCCGGGCCGTAGGTGTTCCAGTGAGAGGTTTTGCCGCGCTTTTCATATTCGATGTCGTAGAAGTGCGGCTGGGTTCCGCGTTCTTCAACGAAATACTTCGCCAGCGCCAGATAGCGCGGCTGCTGGGTGACATCAAACAGGCGCATTAGCGCCAACTCGATCTCCGGGTGGCCAGGATAACCGTGCAACTGCTGCTCGCCCGGCCCAAAGACGCTGTCGATATGGTCGGCCAGCTTGCAGACCACCTCCAGCAGAGGCCGTTTGCCGGTGCCCTGGAAGTACGCCACGCCCGCTTCAATCATGTGCCCGGCGCAGTAAAGCTCATGGCATTCTGCCAGGTTCGTCCAGCGCTCGCCGGGGGCTTTCACCGTGAAATACGTGTTGAGATAGCCATCGTCGCACTGGGCCGCGGCCACCAGCTCGATCACCTCGTCGGCGGTTTTTTCGAGTTCGGCATCGGGCTTCTGGCACAGGGACCAGGCGACCGCCTCCAGCCATTTCGCCACATCGCTGTCCTGAAAAACCATGCCGTAGAATTCACCGTGCTCTTGTCCCGCCGCAATGCGGAAGTTGGTGATCGCGTGGCTTGGCTCGGCCTCGGCGATGCGATCGTTCAGGGCATCCCACTGATAGGGGATCACCACATCGCGCACCAGCTGTTGATAGTGGCCCAAAAACGGGTCGCTGATTTTCAGTTTATGCAGGTCGGGTTCCATTATGGACATCGTATTCTCCTCAGGACTGAGCGTGACGCTGGCGCAGGTCGGTGGCAATGCGCGCCATCATCGGATTATTGAGTCTGCATTTGCGAATAGCGATCGCCAGCAGCAGATGGAAAAGGGCAGGAAGCAGGGTTTCCATGGTGGTGATGCCCTGCAGCGAGGCGGCTGTCTGGTTGCCAGCGCCCGGCTGGTAGGCGACAAAAATGAACATCACGCTGATGATCCCGGCGCTGGAGGCCCACGCCAGCTTGATGAAAAACAGGTTAAAGGCGAAGTTCATCCCTGAGGAGCGCACGCCGGTTTTCCACTCGCCGTAATCATCGGCAAAGGCCATTAACGAGAAGTGCAGCGGCAGGGTAAAGCCGAGGATCACCCCGTTGGCCAGAATCACCACCAGCCACAGCGTTTGATTCGCCGGGCCGCTGGGCAGAAACCACATCCCCGCCGCCAGCACCGCCAGCACCAGGTTGGTGTAGTAGTAGAGTCGGACGGCATCGTGACGGCGCGACAGCAGGTTCACCACCACCGCCCCAAGAATAGAGGCAAAGGTCACCATAGTGAAAAACAGCGAGGTGTAAGCGGTACTGCCTTCCAGCACGTAAGTGATGAAATACATATAGCCGCCGCCGCGAATGTTAAAGACGTTGATCAGCAGGAACGACATCACCAGCATCAGCAGCAGCTGGTCGTTTTTTCGCAGACCGCCGATGTGTTCTTTGAGGGTGAATTTGCCCATCAGCGCCAGCGGTACACGCTCACGCACCCAGAAGAAGCAGCACAGGAACATCACCACCGCGACGGCGCACAGCACCCCGACGCCCAGCTGATAGCCCTGCGCCACGTTACCTTGTCCGAGCGCCGACACCAGCCACGGCAGGCCGACGGAGACCAGGAAACCGGCCACGCCGCACAGCACAAAACGCCAGGACTGACATGACAGTACTTCGCTGTGGCGGGTGGTCATGGTGTTGATCAGCGCGCAGTACGGCACGTTAATGGCGGTATAGCCCACTGAGAGCAGCAGATAAGTGCCGAAGGCCCAGGCAATTTTTACCCCCATCCCGGCGTCCGGCACGGTGAAAGTCAGGACACCAATGATCCCAATCGGTACGGCGACCCACAGCTGCCACGGGCGAAAACGCCCCCAGCGGCTTTGGGTGCGATCGGCAATGATCCCCATCACCGGGTCGGAGATGGCATCGAACACGCGCAGAGCAATAAACAGCGTGCCGACCAGTGCCGGGGTCAAGCCAAAGATATCGGTATAGAAAAAGGTCAGGAAGTTCATGATCAGACAGGTAATCACCGTCCCGCCAGCATCGCCCAGGCCATAGCCTATTTTTTCTCGCACCGACAGGCGGTCGTCGACAGCCTGTCGGGTGATGTCTGTTTGCGTAATCGGAGTGGAAGTCATGAGGTAACTCCTCGGTTATTGAATTTTTTATGTAGTTTTGTTGGGTACCTGATTCATTCTGCACCGATTTTCACTCTCAACAAGGGAAGGGAAAAGTATAAAAAGGTGAGGATTCCGACCTTGTGCGCAAAATGTGATTTTGATCGAGAAGAATGCCAATTACCTGTTAATAATCAGTAATAAGGCGAATTTAACGCGGCTTAAATAGCGAGAAAATGAATGGCTACGCTCGAATTATCCATAACACTTCCGATTCAGGTACAGAATGGCGGGTATTTCATCTCCCGGGGCGTGGGCCGACATCCGGCGCGCAAGCTGGACTCCTGGGAGGTCATCCTGGTCGAAAAGGGGACATTAACGATTCAGGAGGATGCGACGGTTTTCGAGGTGCATCCCGGCGAGAGTTTGCTGCTCTGGCCCGACCGTCGGCACCGGGGGATCGAGGATTTTCCCGCCGACTTGCGCTTTTACTGGCTGCACTTCGAGGTACAGGAGCAGGCGATGACAGCGCCTTTCAGTACGCTGCTGGCCGTGCCCCAGCATGGAAAAAACCCTGAGCCGCAGGCGATGATTGCGCTGTTCCGCCAGTTCCTGACTGAACAGGAAAAGCTGCAGCGCAGCCCGGCGCTGGAACTTATTCTGCTGCTGATCCTGCAGCAAATCTCCCTTACCGCCGGACAGGCGCTGCCGCCGGATGATGCAGGGGTGAGTCTCGCCTGGAAAGCCCGGCAGCGTATCAGCACTCACTTTCATCTGCCGCTTTCTTCTTCTTTGCTGGCAAAAGAGCTGCACTGCAATGCGGACTACCTCGGACGCGTGTTTCGTCGGGTGTTTCATTTAACCCTGACCGAGGCGATTCACCGCCAGCGCGTCAGGGCCGCCGAAAAGCTGCTGCTCAACGATGCCGCCTCGCTAAAAGAGGTGGCAATTCGCTGCGGTTTTAACGACGCGGGCTATTTCCGTCAGATTTTTCGCAAGCATACGGGGTTAACGCCTGGGGTCTGGAAACGGCGCTACTGCAAGGAGCACATCAACTCCGCCTGACGCCTGGGCAGACGGCCAGTTTTCCCGGCAGGGCGCACAAATCGGGCCTTTTCCCTTGTCGGATCAAAGCGCTGTACCTGAACACTCTGGCAACCTGAATTTTTCAGCAAGGAAGGAGCAGGCGATGAACCCGTTTATTGTGGCAGACCCGGCAAAATGTATTGGCTGTCGCACCTGCGAAGTGGCCTGCGTGGTCGCGCATCAGGATGATGAAAACTGTGCGGCGGTGACGGCCAGAACGTTTACGTCCCGCATTCGGGTGATGAAAGGCGGAACGTTTACCACGGCAGTCACCTGCCATCAGTGTGAAGATGCCCCGTGCGCTAACGTCTGTCCGACGCAGGCGATCCAGCGTCAGGCGGGTGTCTGGCGGGTGGATCAGTCGCGCTGTATCGGCTGTAAAAGCTGCATGATCGCCTGTCCGTTTGGTGCAATGCAGGTGACAGGCGAAGGTGAAGAGGTGCAGGCGCTGAAATGCGACCGCTGTTGGCACCGCGAAGCTGGGCCTGCCTGTGTGGCGGCCTGCCCAACTTACGCGCTAAGCTGCGTTGACCCCGCCCGCATCCGCGCAGACCGGCTGCGCTTTCGGGCGTAACGCGCTACTGAGCGTTTTCCTGCCAGGCGCGTTCCACCTCTTCGGCAAGGATTTTGACGCCGGCTTCGATTTTGTCCGGGTCCGGGACGTAGTTCATGCGCATGCACTGGTGGGTGTGCGGCCACGGTTTATCCAGCCCCGGGAAGAAGTAATCCCCCGGCACCATTAGCACGCCGCGTTTTTTCAGACGCTGGTACAGCAGCTCGGTGGTGATCGGCAGGTCTTTAAACCACAGCCAGAGGAAAATCGCCCCTTCCGGTTTGTGGATTAAACAGCGATCTTCCGGTAAATAGCGGCGAATTGTCGCAATCGTCTCGTGAACACGCTGGTAGTAGAACGGCTTGATCACCTCATTCGACAGGCGCAGCAGATCGTTGCGCTTAATCATCTCGCACATCATGGCCGGGCCAATGCCGCCAGGCGACAGGCTGATAATGCCGTTCATGTTGGTAATGGCGGTGATGATTTTTTCATTGGCAATGATGATCCCGCAGCGGCTGCCCGGCAGCCCAAGCTTGGACAGGCTCATGCACAGCACGATGTTCGGGTTCCACAGCGGTCGCGCTTCGCTAAAGATAATGCCCGGGAACGGCACGCCATAGGCGTTATCAATCACCAGCGGAATGCCGTGCTGATTGGCCAGCGCGTCCAGCTTCATCAGCTCTTCGTCAGTAATAACGTTGCCGGTGGGGTTGGTGGGCCGCGAGACGCAAATCATGCCGGTCTCTTCGCCAATATGCAGGTGTTCAAAATCAACGTGATATTTGAACTGTCCCTCTGGCAACAGCTCGATATTCGGGCGCGCCGAGACGAAAAGATCTTCCTCGAGGCCGGAGTCGGCGTAGCCGATGTACTCTGGCGTGAGCGGGAACAGCACCTTTTTGCTGGTGCCGTCGGCGCATCGCCCGGCGAAGAGGTTAAATAAGTAGAAAAACGCGCTCTGACTGCCGTTAGTCAGTGCAATATTCTGTGGTTCAATCTCCCAGCCCAGGTTTTCACGCAGCATATCTGCCAGGGCCGTGAGTAGCTCGGTTTTACCCTGCGGACCGTCGTAATTGCACAGGGCCTCCGCGGCTTTGCCGTTTTCCAGCATGTCCGCGAGGAGCGCCTGGAAATAATCGTTCATCTCAGGAATTTGTGCCGGGTTACCGCCACCGAGCATGATAGCGCCTGGTGTGCGTAGCCCGTCGTTGAGATCCTCCATCAGGCGGGTAATGCCTGAATGGCGGGTGAATTTGTCGCCGAAAAGTGAAAAGGTCATAGCAGGTGATCTGTCGGGCTTGTTCTAAGTGTGGCTCACCTTAACGCTACAACTGCGCAGGTGCAAATCGGAGCGGAAGCCCGGGGGTGTGGTTTTATGTTGCAAAATGTCAATTATCCAGCGGATTACGCTGTTATTGCGGGTCCTCTCCCGGTGAGAGAGGACCGTTGTGTGTCAGACGGGCACTACGGATTCCCCGCCCATACCACCATCACCTTATCGCCGTTGTGCTCGCGAACAAAACCGTAGCCCTGAGCCATCGTCAGCGTGGTCTGCTTCCCTTCACCCACCGCCGGATGGCGGGCGCGGAACTGCCCGAGCCGCTGCCAGTGGGCGACAGTCTGCGCCTGAGCACCGCTCACATCCTGCCAGTTCATCTCTGAACGCGTCCCCTGCAGCGGGTCTGAGCCGGTTGGACCAAACGGCCGCGCGGATTCATCACCATAGAAGATCTGTACTGAACCCGGTGCCAGCAGCAGTAGCTCCGCCGCCCGCTGGTCGCCTTCGCGGAACAGGCGCGTGTCGTGAGAAGAGAGGTAGCTCAGGACGTTAAAGTCCTGCAGCTTCTCCGCCATCTGCTGCCAGGTCAGATCGATGTTCGCCAGACAATCTACCGCTTTGGCCGCCTGCTCCTGATAGTCAAAGTTGATCATCGCATCGAAGCCGTGGCGGTAGTAGTCGCTCTGCATCACCCCGTGGCCCCAGGCTTCGCCGGTCATCCAGAACGGCGCATCGTCGAGCTTTTTATCCGGGTTCGCCTGCTTCCAGGCGTTGAGCGCCTCAGTGGCCTGGGTTTTCAGCTGCTGCCAACCCGCCATTTCGACATGCTTGGCGGTATCCACGCGAAAACCATCGATCCCATATTCACGTACCCACTGACTCAGCCAGTGGGTGAGATAGTCCCGCGGCGTGTAACCGTCGATCGCCTGCGCGCGAGTGTCCGGCTTGTGACGATAAAAGTTGGGCAGACCGGACGGGGTTGTGGATTCGGTTTTCAGATCCGGCAGGAACGCCAGCGACATGGTCAGGTCGTCAAAGCCGGGATTGTCGTAATCGCCAATATCGGTGCGGATCCACTGCTTGCCCCACCATTTTTCCCACGCGGCTTTATCGCTGAAGTTAATGTAGTCGTTAAAGCTGTGCCAGCTTTGTCCGGCGGCGGGCTTCCAGTCGGTCCAGCGTTCCCCGAGCGTCTTTTTCAGCTCATCCCCTTTGAGATACAGTGCACCAAACTGGTATTCCTGCATATCTGCCAGCGTGGCGTAGCCTGTATGGTTCATCACCACGTCAAACAGGATGCGAATGCCCCGGCGATGTGCTTCGTCGACCAGCTGACGCAGATCGTCCTCTGTGCCCATGTTGGCATCGAGTCGGGTCCAGTCCTGGGTGTAATAGCCGTGATAGGCGTAATGCGGGAAGTCGCCTTTTGTGCCGCCACCGACCCAGCCGTGGATCTGTTCCAGCGGGGAGCTGATCCACAGGGCATTAACGCCAAGCTGCTGCAGATAATCCAGTTTGCCGGTGAGCCCTTTCAGGTCGCCGCCGTGGAAGGTGCCAATCTCCTGCATCCCGTCTTTATGCCGCCCGTAGCTGTTGTCGTTGGCCGGATCGCCATTCACGTAGCGGTCGGTCAGCACAAAATAGACGGTGGCGTTTTGCCAGCTGAAGGGCGCGGCTTTATCGGTTTCTGCTCGTTCCAGTAACAGCAGACCATTGCTGCCCTCGGCGGGTTGCAGGGTGATTTTACCCTGCTGCACGGTGGCGGTCTGTTTGCTGTAAAAATCACGCACCACGCTTCCTTCCGGGAAGGTCTCGCCGACCTCAATGGTGAGCGGTTTTCCGTCCCACTTCGGGCACTGGCGGACCACATTAGTCACTGCCTGTTCGGCCGCAGTTTTGAGAGTCAACATCAGGGTTGGCGTGCCGGAGCGGGTATCGATCCGGGCCTGGTACTCCCCGTCGCGGAACACGCGCCAGGACGCCGGATCCCCTTCGCACGGCTTGAGTGACAGCATCTCGTTGAGTTTTATGCCGCCTGAGGGCTGCCAGCACGTCTTGTCAAGACTGAGGGTAAGCGGATGGGTACCCTTCGCGAGCGTTGCCTGTGCCGTGAACATCCCGGAACCTTCGGCAGTGAATGACGGAAAACCCGGGGCTGACCAGTCGGCACTGGCAATAGTGGGCAAGAGGAGAAGAGCGAGAGTGGAGCGTTTCATTCCATTTTCCTGTCACGGCATTTTGTTCAGTTTGCCATCACCTTTACACTGCTGACTCCTCCCCAGGCGATAACGCGCAGGGATGAGCACTGAGGGTGAGTGATCGCGCGCTAAGTATGCTATTTAACTGCGATATTGCGCACATTTTAGTGAAAATGATGCGTAAGTGAACAAAGACCAGGTGACACGCTTTCGGATTTAGACTATTTCTTTGGGTGCTCTTCTCGACTATTTTTGCTAGGATCTGAGATTAACGTCTCATTTTGAGAAAAAAATAAGGTGTTGGAATGCATCAATCCGACCAGGAGATCTAATGATATCGAATCCCATTCGACGATATGGGGCTGCGATACTCATGTTACTCACCATGGCTATTTCTGGTGAGGTGCTTGCAAAGACGCACGAAAAAACAGCGAGTCACACAGCCCCAGCAGCAAAGAAGATTGTTAGTACCAAGGTAAGCAGTAAACAAGAGTATTCTCGCAATAGTGTAAAGAGTAGTCCACTTCCTGATTTGCGAAAATACCCTTCCGGAACACCGCGAAAAAAAGCGTTTCTCCGGACGGTAATGCCTTATATCAACAGTCAAAACGCAACGATTACCGCAGATCGTAACTGGCTTATCTCTAAGCAGTACGACAGTCGCTGGTCGCCTTCAGAGCGTACGCGCCTGAAAGAGATCGCCAAAAGCTATAAAATCAGCTGGGCTGGCAACACGCGTCGTGTTCCGTGGAACACACTGCTTGAGCGTGTGGATATTATTCCAGGCAGTATGGTTGCGACCATGGCAGCCGCCGAGAGCGGTTGGGGTACGTCTAAGCTGGCCCGTAACAACAACAACCTGTTCGGCATGAAATGCGTGAAAGGGCGTTGTAACAATGCGCCTGGCAAGGTGAAAGGCTATTCGAACTTTGAATCCGTCAAAGATTCGGTGAATGCCTACGCGGTGAACCTGAACACCCACCCGGCGTATAAGTCATTCCGTAAGTCCCGCGCGCAGCTGCGTAAAGCGGACCAGGAAGTGACGGCGAGCACCATGATCCACAAGCTGAAAGGTTACTCAACCCAGGGCCAGAGCTATAACAACTACCTGTTTGCGATGTACCAGGATAACCAGCGCTTGATCGCCTCTCATATGTAATGACTAAAAAAAATGCCTTCCCTACGGAAGGCATTTTTGTTTGTGAAAGCGAGTCGTTAAATCAGTACTTCACTGTAGCGGTCGCGATACTCTTTCGGCGTATTGTCATACTCTTTCTTGAACACCGAATAGAAATACTGCAGCGACGGATAGCCGCACATCTGCGAAATTTCGTTGATAGAAAGCGACGTGGAGATCAGCAGGCTGCGGGCTTTTTCCAGTTTCTCCGCGTGAATCACCGCGTGGATCGTCTCTCCCACCTCTTCTTTAAAGCGCTTCTCCAGATTTGAACGCGAGATCCCAACCGCATCCAGCACTTGATCCACTTTAATGCCTTTACAGGCGTGATTACGGATGTAGTGCATCGCCTGAATCACTGCCGGATCGTTCAACGAGCGATAGTCCGTTGAGCGCCGCTCCACGACGCGTACTGGCGGCACCAGCAAACGCTGCAGAGGCAGGTTTTCATTATCCAGCAGACGATGCAGCAGTTTGGCAGCCTGATAGCCCATCTGACGGGTGCCCTGCGCCACAGACGACAGCGCCACCCGTGACAGGTACCGCGTGAGCTCTTCGTTATCAATGCCAATCACACACAGCTTTTCAGGCACCGGGATATGCAGATGTTCGCACACCTGCAGCACGTGGCGGGCCCGGGCATCGGTAACGGCAATAATGCCGGTCTGCGGCGGCAGGGTTTGCAGCCAGTCGGCGAGACGGTTCTGGGCGTGCTGCCAGTTCTCCGGCGCTGTTTCCAGTCCCTGATACACCACGCCGCGATACTTCTCCTTGGCCACCAGCTGGCAAAACGCATACTCGCGTTCTGCCGCCCAACACTTGCCGCTGGAGGAGGGCAGGCCATAAAAGGCGAAGCGATGAACGCCTTTTTCCTTCAGATGCAGAAACGCACTTTCAACCAGCGCATGGTTGTCGGTGGCAATATAGTGGACAGGAGGGTAATTATCGGGCTTGTGGTAAGAGCCGCCGACGCCGACGATAGGCACGCCGACATCGGTCAGTAACTGCTGGATGACGGTGTCGTCAAAGTCGGCAATGACGCCGTCGCCCAGCCAGTCTTTAATGTTTTCGAGGCGCATACGGAAATCTTCTTCAATAAAGATGTCCCACTCCGATTGCGACGCCTGCAAATATTCGCCAACGCCCTCCACCACCTGGCGGTCGTAGGCTTTATTAGCATTAAATAACAACGTAATGCGGTGACGCTTCTCAAACATGACGCTCTTTTCCCAATGTCAGTGATCGGCGATAGCAATATCCTTATGCACGCCGTTTGGTTGCGGAGTCCATCCAGACCGCCAGCAACAGAATGGCACCCTTAACGATATACTGCCAGAACGTCGGGACGTCCATCATACTCATCCCATTATCAAGCGAGGCCATGATAAATGCCCCCATCACTGCCCCGGCGACGCTACCGATCCCCCCGGCGAGGCTGGTGCCGCCAATGACGCAGGCTGCGATGGCGTCGAGTTCGGCAATGTTGCCGGCCGACGGCGAGCCCGCGCCGAGGCGTGAGCTTAAGATAAGCCCGGCGACGGCGACCATCAGGCCATTAATGGCAAACACGGCGAGCTTGGTGCGTTCGACGTTGATACCCGATAAACGTGCCGCTTCGATGTTGCCGCCAATCGCATAGATGCGGCGGCCAAAGGCGGTGCGGGTAGCCATAAACATCCCGGCCAGCATCAGCAATACCAACAGCAGTACCGGTGTCGGTACGCCGCGATAGTCATTCAGCAGCCAGATTGCGCCGAGCACGATCACCGCCGTCAGCGCCTGACGTCCCACGGCAGAGGTGGAGGGGGCGTTAGCTAAACCTAACGACTGGCGGCGCATTCTGCCGCGCCACTGCCAGGCGACAAAAGCCATCAGACCAATGGCACCAAGGCTAAATCCGATGCCGCCAGAGAGATAGCTTTGACCAATTTGCGACATCGAGGCGCTGGTGGGCGACACGGTGGTGCCGTTGGTGACGCCAATCAGGATGCCCCGGAAGGCCAGCATCCCCGCCAGGGTGACGATAAATGACGGCACCTTGCGGTAGGCAACCCACCAGCCGTTCCAGGTGCCGAGCAGCAAACCGAGCAGCAAGGTGACGACCACGGTGAGCGGCAGCGGCCAGCCGAGCCAGACGTCGAAAATGGCCGCTACACCGCCCAGCAAACCCATCATCGAACCCACGGAGAGATCGATTTCTGCCGAGATAATCACGAACACCATACCGACCGCCAGAATGCCGGTAATGGCGGTCTGGCGCAGCAGGTTAGAGATGTTACGCGCGCTGAGATAGGAGCCGTCGGTCATCCAGGTGAAGAACAGCATAATCACCACAATGGCGGCGATCATCACAAAGACCTGCAGATTCAGCGCTTTTAGCCCCGAAAATGCCCCCGGCGTGGGAACCGCAATTTTGACTTCAGATGGATTGCTCTTCGACATGGCGTTCGCTCCTTAATGCGGCTTCCATCACCTGTTCCTGCGTCAGGTTCTGGTTGTTCAGATTGGCTTTCAGTTTCCCTTCGTGCATCACCAGCACGCGGTCGCTCAGACCCAGCACTTCAGGCAGTTCCGACGAGATCACAATGACTGCAATGCCCTGCTGCACCAGCTGGTTGATAAGCTTATAGATTTCGTATTTCGCACCGATATCGATCCCACGGGTGGGCTCGTCGAGGATTAGAATGCGCGGATTAAGCAGCAGGCAGCGGGCGAGGATCGCCTTCTGCTGATTGCCCCCGCTCAGGCGACCAATCGCCAGTTCCGGGGAGGAGGTTTTGACCTTGAGACGCTGTATGGATTGCAGAATGCAGTGCTGTTCGGCGGCGTCATCCACGCTGCTCAGCTTGCCGGTGAACTGATCCAGCGCGGCAAGGGTGATGTTTTTACCCACCGCCATCACCGGCACGATACCGTCTTTTTTGCGATCTTCCGGCACCATCGCAATGCCGTGGGCAATCGCCTGCTGGCAATTCTTAATATCAACCGGCTGTCCGTCAATAAAGATGCGGCCTTCCCAGCGCCCGGGCCAGACGCCGAACAGACACTGAACGGCCTCGGTACGTCCGGCACCCACCAGCCCCGCGACGCCGAGAATTTCTCCCCGATGCAGCGAGAAGGAGATGTTGTTCACCCGCTTGATGTGGCGATTTACCGGGTGCCACGCGGTCAGGTTCTCTACGCGCAGGATCTCTTCCCCCAGAATATGGGGTTCATTGGGATACAGCGCAGTCAGCTCGCGACCGACCATCATGGTAATGATGTCGTCTTCGCTCATCCCCTGCGCCTCGCGGGTGCCGATATGCTGCCCGTCGCGAATGACGCAGACGGTGTCCGATATCGCTTTCACTTCGTTGAGCTTGTGGGAGATGTAAATGCAGGCAATCCCGTGGTTTTGCAGGTCACGAATAATGTCCAGCAATACCGCGGTTTCCTGTTCAGTCAGCGAGGCGGTAGGTTCATCGAGGATCAGCAGCCGCACCTGCTTGTTAAGCGCTTTAGCGATTTCTACCAGCTGCTGCTGCCCCAGACCCAGGTCGCCCACCCGGGTGTCGGGGGAGATCGCCAGGCTCACCTGCGCCAGCAGCTTTTCGCAGCGCAAGGTCATGGTGTCGTAATCCAGGATGCCGTGACGGGTGACCTCGGCGCCGAGGAAAATATTCTCCAGCACGGTCAAGTGCTTCACCAGCGCAAGCTCCTGGTGAATGATGGCGATGCCTTTGCGTTCGGTATCGCGGATATGCGTGGCCTGCAGGGTTTCGCCGGAAAAGACAATTTCACCGTCATAGCTGCCGTGGGGATAAATGCCGCACAGCACCTTCATTAACGTGGACTTGCCCGAGCCATTTTCGCCGCACAGCGACACGATCTCACCGGGATTGACGCGCAGGCTGACGTTATCGACAGCCTTCACCGCGCCGAACGCTTTGGTGATACTTTTCATTTCAAGTAAATAAGACATAACTGCTCCACATGACCCGAAGGAGAACAAAACAAGTCGATGCGCCCCCGCCAGGCAGGGGCGATGCGGAATTACAGTTCGCTCTTTTTATGGAAACCGTCTTTCACCACGGTGGCGTCAATATTCTCTTTATTGACTTCGATAGGGGTCAGTAAGCGGGAAGGGACATCTTTCAGGCCATTATTTAAGCTGGCATCCGCTTTGGGCTGCTGGCCATTTCCCAGCTCAACGGCAATTTCAGCCGCAGTGGTGGCAAGTTCGGTGATGGGCTTATATACCGTCATGGTTTGTGTACCGGCGACAATACGTTTCACCCCGGCCAGATCCGCATCCTGTCCGGAGATAGCCACTTTCCCTGCCAGACCCTGGGCACTCAGTGCCTGGATCGCGCCACCGGCAGTGGCATCGTTAGAGGCGACCACGGCATCGATTTTGTTGTTGTTGGCGGTTAACGCGTTCTCCATGATTTTCAGCGCATTTTCCGGTAACCAGCCGTCAGCCCACTGGTCGCCAACGACTTTAATTTTGCCCTGGTCAATGTAAGGTTTGAGCACCTTCATCTGCCCTTCGCGGAACAATTTGGCGTTGTTGTCCACCGGCGAGCCGCCCATCAGGAAATAATTCCCTTCAGGTACTTTCGCCACCAGGCTTTGCGCCTGTAATTCGCCGACCTTTTCATTGTCGAAAGAAATATAATAATCGATGTCGGCGTTATTAATCATGCGATCGTAGGCCAGCACTTTAATACCTTCGCGCTTTGCTTCTTTTACCACATTACTTAATACTTGACCGTTGTACGGAATAATAACCAGAACATCGACGCCGCGGTTAATCATATTTTCTATTTGCGACATCTGCGTTTCTTCGTTGCCATTGGCCGACTGAACAAAAACTTTTGCACCTAAAGCTTCTGCTTTATTCACAAAAATATCGCGATCTTTTTGCCAGCGTTCCAGGCGGAGATCGTCAATCGCCATCCCGATTTTGACTTCTTTTGCATAACCCGCCGTGCTTGCCAGCAGCAGCGAAGCACAGAGAGTAAGGCACAGGTTCTTTATCTTCATAATTGTATTACCTTTTGTAGGGTTAGCTTGCTGAGATAAAAGAAACAATTGTTGCAAGAGACGTAGCAAATTCTTAACGGGGAATGGCAGGCTGGCAATTACAGATTTTTATCTTCTCGTTACGATATTTGGTTTATTTCCGGATTTATGACCGCGATCGTATTTTAAATAACGTAACGTACTCATTACACGTGATTCTGTAATTGGTACCGAGAAAATAGTTTGCCTGCATATTAATTTTGCGAGCCAGAGCACATTTGTGCATTCTCTCAATAGCAGAGTGAAATAACGTAATTGAGCAACCGACGATCACTATTCAGTATTAATACAGAATCTACTTTTCGCCGCACCCCTGATTATGGAGCTCAATATGCAAGCTTATTTTGACCAACTCGATCGCGTTCGTTATGAAGGCCCTAAATCTGCCAATCCTTTAGCCTTCCGTCATTACAACCCGGATGAGCTGGTGCTGGGTAAGCGCATGGAAGATCATCTGCGCTTTGCCGCCTGCTACTGGCACACCTTCTGCTGGAACGGGGCCGATATGTTTGGGGTGGGATCGTTCGATCGCCCCTGGCAGCAGCCGGGTGACGCGCTGGCGTTGGCAAAACGTAAAGCGGACGTGGCATTTGAGTTCTTCCACAAGCTGAATGTGCCGTATTACTGCTTCCATGACGTGGATGTCTCACCGGAAGGGGCTTCGCTGAAAGAGTACCTGAACAACTTTGCCCAGATGGTCGATGTGCTGGCTGAAAAACAGCAGCAGAGCGGCGTGAAACTGCTGTGGGGAACCGCAAACTGCTTTACTAACCCGCGCTACGGCGCAGGCGCGGCCACTAACCCGGACCCAGAAGTGTTCAGCTGGGCAGCCACCCAGGTGGTGACGGCGATGAACGCCACGCATCAGCTTGGCGGAGAAAACTACGTGCTGTGGGGCGGGCGTGAAGGCTACGAAACGCTGCTCAACACCGATCTGCGCCAGGAGCGCGAGCAGATTGGCCGCTTCATGCAGATGGTGGTGGAGCATAAACATAAAATCGGCTTCCGCGGCACGCTGCTGATTGAGCCGAAACCGCAGGAGCCCACCAAGCATCAGTACGATTACGACGTGGCGACCGTGTACGGCTTCCTGAAGCAGTTCGGGCTGGAAAAAGAGATCAAAGTGAATATCGAAGCCAACCACGCGACGCTGGCTGGGCACTCTTTCCATCACGAGATCGCTTCTGCTATCGCGCTGGGCATTTTTGGTTCCGTCGATGCCAACCGTGGCGATCCGCAGCTCGGCTGGGATACCGACCAGTTCCCAATCAGCGTGGAAGAGAACGCGCTGGTGATGTACGAAATCATCAAAGCGGGCGGTTTTACCACCGGCGGCCTGAACTTTGATGCCAAAGTGCGTCGTCAAAGCACCGATAAATACGATCTCTTCTATGGTCATATTGGGGCGATGGACACTATGGCGCTGTCGCTGAAAGTGGCTGCCCGGATGATCGAAGACGGCGAGCTGGATAAGCGTGTGGCAAAACGCTATGGCGGCTGGAACAGTGAGCTGGGTCAGCAAATTTTGAAAGGCCAGTTATCCCTGACTGAGATCGCGAAGTACGCTGAACAGCATCATCTCGCGCCGCAGCACCAGAGTGGCCATCAGGAATTGCTGGAAAATCTGGTGAATCGCTACCTGTTCGATAAGTAAGTGTTATTGCCGGGCTGCGCTTGCCCGGCCTACGTTTTTGCCAGCCCGGTTCGCCCGGGCATTTTCAGTTAAGGAACCCACTCTATGTATATCGGGATCGATCTTGGCACTTCGGGTGTTAAAGCCATTCTGTTAAATGAACAGGGCGACGTGCTGGCAACGCACACAGAAAAACTGCACGTTTCGCGGCCGCACCCGCTCTGGTCAGAGCAAGACCCCGAACAGTGGTGGCAGGCAACGGATCGCGCCCTGAAAGCGCTGGGCGAGCAGCACACTCTGCGTGAAGTGAAAGCGCTGGGGATTGCCGGGCAGATGCACGGTGCTACGCTGCTGGATAAAGACAACCGCATTTTACGCCCGGCGATTCTGTGGAACGACGGCCGCTGCGGCGAAGAGTGCGCGCTGCTCGAAGCGCGCGTACCGACATCGCGCGCGATCACCGGTAACCTGATGATGCCGGGCTTTACCGCGCCGAAATTATTGTGGGTGCAGCGCCATGAGCCGGAGATTTTTAGCCAGGTGGCAAAGGTGCTGCTGCCAAAAGACTATCTGCGCCTGCGCATGACCGGGGAGTACGCCAGCGACATGTCCGATGCGGCAGGCACGATGTGGCTGGACGTGGAAAAGCGCGACTGGAGTGAGCCGATGCTCGAGGCCTGCCATCTCACCCGGGACCATATGCCTGCGCTGTTTGAAGGCTGCGAGCCAACCGGCACACTGCTGGCGTCGGTGGCTGAGCGTTGGAATATGCCGGCCGTGCCGGTGGTGGCGGGTGGCGGGGATAACGCCGCGGGTGCCGTTGGTGTAGGAATGGCCGATGCCGGACAGGCGATGCTGTCGCTCGGGACGTCCGGTGTCTATTTTGCCGTCAGCGATGGCTATCGCAGCAACCCTGAGAGCGCGGTGCACAGTTTCTGTCATGCGCTTCCCGGCAAATGGCATTTAATGTCGGTGATGCTCAGTGCTGCTTCCTGTCTGGACTGGGCGGCAAAGCTGACCGGGCTGGACAGCGTACCGGCACTGATTGATGCCGCCCAGCAGGCGGATGAAAACGCAGGCGCAGTCTGGTTCCTGCCGTACCTCTCTGGCGAACGCACCCCGCATAACAATCCGCAGGCGAAGGGGGTGTTCTTTGGCTTAACCCATCAGCACGGCCCTGCCGAACTGGCGCGCGCGGTGCTGGAAGGGGTGGGCTATGCGCTGGCCGACGGCATGGATGTGGTGCATGACTGCGGACTAAAACCGACCAGCATTACCCTGATTGGCGGCGGGGCACGAAGCAGCTACTGGCGACAGATGCTGGCGGATATTAGTGGCCATCAGCTGGATTACCGCACTGGCGGAGATGTCGGGCCCGCGCTGGGTGCCGCCCGGCTGGCGCAGATTGCCATCAACCCTGCTAAGCCGCTATCGACACTGCTGCCGCAGCTGGCGCTGGAGCAACAGCACACACCGGATGCCGCCCGCCATGCGCGCTACGCCGAACGACGTGAAGTGTTCCGTAAAATTTATCAGCAGCTTCTGCCGCTGATGTCCTGAAACGTTGGTACAGGTTTTGTTGGCCCGGCAAGCGAAGCGCCGCCGGGCAATTAACTGACAAACCGGCGTTTATCCACACGCTGTAGCAGCATCGACAGCGCCAGGCTTACAGCCAGCGTGACCAAGAAAATCCACACAATATCCAACAGCGGCCAGCTTTTTAACTCCACGCCACGCGTGCGCAGGGCGTGGATCACCAGCGCGTGAAAACCGTAAATCCCCAGTGAGTTCCGCGATATCAACCCCAGCAGCGGCAACGGGCGGCTATTGAGCGTATTTTTTACCAGCGTGAACAGCGCCACGGCACAGATGAATACCATCGGGCCGCAGTAGAGGTACCAGGTATCAGCGAAGCTACCGCGCCACTGCAGCTCATGTAGCGTGCCCCGGGAGATCATCACCACGGCGGCGATAAACAGTACCGCACAAATCCCGTTCAGCCAGCGCTTGCGGGTGTCCATCATGCCAATGGCCCGGCCCAGCATGCCGTACAGCACGTAATAGAACGTATCGCCGTTGATATACAGATTGACCGGCAGCCACTCAAATCCGCCGATTTTTTGCGAGACAGTATTGGGGTTGGCGACCACGCCAATCACCACCATCAGCGCCAGCAGCATTTTTCCGTTCGCGCTTTTCACCTGCAGCAGCGGGGAGAGCAGATAAATCACGATAATGGCGAAGAAAAACCACAGATGGTAGAACACCGGCTTTTGCAGCAGGTATCTCATCGACAACTCGCTGTTGATCGAGGTAAACAGCACGATATAGAGGAGTGATACGGTGCTGTAAAACAGCAGGCACAGGCCAATACGCAAAAAGTGGCGCGGTTGGGCGCTGCGTTCGCCAAAAAAGAGATAGCCGGAGATCATGAAGAACAGCGGCACGCTCACGCGCGAAGCGGAGTTGAGAACGTTGGCAATATCCCAGTTAACGAGGCTGATGCTGGCGGCATTGGTGATATACCAGGTGGTGGTGTGGATCATGACCACCATTAAACAGGCAATTCCCCGCAGATTATCAATCCAGTTAATTTTATCCTGCATTCATCCCTCTGTTTACCCATTAAAAACAGTCTGACTGCGGTTATGCTCCAGTTTCTCACTGGAAAAGTCTGAGTTTACTTCACCCTGCTTGTGTCAGGGTGGCGAGATTCGCAGAATGCCAGACCGTAATCTATAAAGTTTAGATATTAAAAATAACAGCCACCGTTCAGGGCGATAATAAAAATGATGAAGCGCGTAATGTTAATGGTACTTCCCGCGTTGCTGGTTGGTTGCGCGGTTCAGGACATTGAACCGACGCAAAAGGCGCAAACCCACAAAGTCAGCCCGGTGCGTTCGCTGGATATGGAGCAGTTGTGTAAGGATCAGGCGGCCAAGCGCTACAATACCGGTGCGCAAAAAATCGACGTGACCGCATTTGAACAGTTCCAGGGGAGCTATGAAATGCAGGGCTTCACTGCTCGCAATGAGAGTTTCATCTGTTCTTTTGACCCTGAGGGGCATTTTTTACATCTTTCGATGCGTTAAGGCGACGGTGTGATAGGGCTGGCGGTCTCCTGCGGGCGCTGTCAGCAATGCTTATTTCCCAATTTTCCCTAAACAGCCCCGTTTCGTACTGTATATCTTACGGTCAGCGGGTATACTGATCCCTTCCTTTAAAACCACACGTATCCAGCACGAAATCCTATGCAAAAGTTTGATACTAAGACCTTCCAGGGCTTGATCCTGACCTTACAGGATTACTGGGCTCGTCAGGGCTGCACCATCGTTCAACCATTGGACATGGAAGTTGGCGCCGGCACTTCACACCCGATGACCAGCCTGCGTGCGTTGGGGCCAGAGCCGATGGCAACCGCCTATGTGCAGCCATCCCGCCGTCCAACTGACGGCCGCTATGGCGAAAACCCGAACCGCTTACAGCACTACTATCAGTTCCAGGTGGTGATTAAGCCTTCTCCGGACAATATTCAGGAGCTGTATCTGGGCTCGCTGAAAGAGCTGGGCTTGGATCCGACTATCCACGACATTCGCTTTGTGGAAGATAACTGGGAAAACCCAACGCTGGGTGCCTGGGGTCTGGGCTGGGAAGTGTGGCTGAACGGCATGGAAGTGACGCAGTTCACCTACTTCCAGCAGGTTGGCGGTCTGGAGTGTAAGCCGATTACCGGCGAGATCACTTACGGCCTGGAACGTATGGCGATGTACATTCAGGGCGTAGACAGCGTTTACGACCTGGTCTGGAGCGACGGCCCGCTGGGTAAAACCACCTACGGCGACGTGTTCCATCAGAACGAAGTGGAACAATCCACCTATAACTTCGAATACGCCGACGTCGACTTCCTCTTCACCTGCTTCGAGCAGTACGAGAAAGAAGCTCAGCAGTTGCTGGCGCTGGAAACTCCGCTGCCACTGCCAGCTTACGAACGTATTCTGAAGGCCGCCCACAGCTTCAACCTGCTGGACGCCCGTAAAGCGATCTCCGTAACTGAACGTCAGCGCTACATTTTGCGTATCCGCACGCTGACCAAAGCCGTTGCAGAAGCTTACTACGCGTCCCGTGAAGCCCTTGGCTTCCCGATGTGCAACCGAAACAAATAAGAGGCGGCCATGTCTGAGAAAACTTTCCTGGTGGAAATCGGCACCGAAGAGCTGCCACCAAAAGCCCTGTGCAGCCTGGCGGAATCCTTTGCTGCGAACGTGACGGCAGAGCTGGACAGTGCTGGCCTCGCGCACGGCAAGGTTGAGTGGTTTGCTGCCCCGCGCCGTCTGGCGCTGAAAGTGGCAGCGCTGGCTGCTGCACAGCCGGATCGCGAAGTCGAAAAACGCGGCCCGGCGATCGCCCAGGCGTTTGACGCCGAAGGCAAAGCGAGCAAAGCGGCAGAAGGCTGGGCGCGTGGCTGCGGTATCACCGTTGACCAGGCCGAACGTCTGACCACCGACAAAGGCGAGTGGCTGCTGTATCGCGCGCATGTTAAAGGTGAAAGCGCAGAAGCGCTGCTGCCAAACATGATCGCCACGTCACTGGCAAAACTGCCGATCCCGAAACTGATGCGCTGGGGTGCAAGCGACGTCCACTTCGTGCGTCCGGTTCACACCGTGACCCTGCTGCTCGGCGATGCGCTGATCCCGGCTACCATTCTGGGTGTAACCTCCGATCGCGTGATCCGCGGCCATCGCTTTATGGGCGAGCCAGAGTTCACCATCGATAACGCCGATCAGTATCCGGCCATCCTGCTGGAGCGCGGCAAAGTCATTGCTGACTACGAACTGCGTAAAGCCAAAATTAAAGCAGACGCGGAAGAAGCGGCACGCCAGATTGGCGGTAATGCCGATCTGAGCGACAGCCTGCTGGAAGAAGTGACCTCGCTGGTTGAGTGGCCAGTGGTGCTGACCGCGAAGTTCGAAGAGAAATTCCTCGCGGTGCCATCCGAAGCGCTGGTACACACCATGAAGGGTGACCAGAAGTACTTCCCGGTCTACGCTAACGACGGCAAACTGCTGCCTAACTTTATCTTCGTGGCGAATATCGAATCGAAAGATCCGATTCAGATTATCTCCGGTAACGAGAAAGTGGTGCGTCCGCGTCTGGCGGATGCCGAGTTCTTCTTTAATACCGACCGTAAAAAGCGTCTGGAAGATCATCTTCCGCGTCTGCAAACCGTACTGTTCCAGCAGCAGCTGGGTACGCTGCGCGACAAGACCGATCGTATTGCGGAGCTGTCCGGCTGGATTGCCCGTGAAATCGGTGCCGACGTTAACCACGCGACCCGTGCAGGCCTGCTGTCCAAGTGCGACCTGATGACCAACATGGTGTTCGAATTTACCGACACCCAGGGCGTAATGGGCATGCACTACGCGCGCTTCGATGGTGAAGCGGAAGACGTGGCCGTGGCGTTGAACGAACAGTATCAGCCGCGCTTTGCCGGTGATGAACTGCCGTCTAACCCGGTGGCGTGCGCGGTTGCGATTGCCGACAAGATGGACACCCTCGCGGGTATCTTCGGCATCGGCCAGCATCCGAAGGGCGACAAAGATCCCTTTGCGCTGCGTCGTGCTGCGCTGGGCGTGCTGCGTATCATCGTTGAGAAGAACCTGTCTCTGGATCTGCAGACCCTGACCGAAGAAGCGGTACGTCTGTATGGCGATAAGCTGACTAACGCCAAGGTTGTGGATGAGGTGATCGACTTTATGCTGGGCCGTTTCCGCGCCTGGTATCAGGACGAAGGCTACACCGTCGACACCATTCAGGCGGTGCTCGCACGTCGTCCGACCCGTCCGGCCGATTTCGATGCCCGTATGAAAGCCGTTTCGCACTTCCGTACCCTGGAAGCAGCATCTGCGCTGGCTGCGGCCAACAAGCGTGTTTCTAACATTCTAGCGAAATCTGACGATCAGCTTAACGACCGCGTGAACGCTGCCGTACTGAAAGAGCCAGAAGAAGTGGCGCTGGCGCTGCAGGTTGTGGTGCTGCGCGACAAGCTGGAACCGCTGTTCGCAGAAGGTCGCTACCAGGAAGCGCTGGTGGAGCTGGCGGAACTGCGTGAGCCGGTCGATGCGTTCTTCGAAAAAGTGATGGTCAACGTGGAAGACAAAGCCTTGCGCGTTAACCGTCTGTCGATGCTCGAAAAACTGCGTGAGCTGTTCCTGCGCGTCGCGGATATTTCGCTGCTGCAGTAACCGTGCTTCTGCCCGGTATTACCCGGGACGACAGCTGCTAAAACCCGCTTCGGCGGGTTTTTTTATGCTTGAAACGGTCAATAAAAAACCGCTATGCTACCCCTCGTTAACTTTCCTCCCTGGAGCGCATCCCGAAAATGAACAATCACGACTGATGAATTTCACTCCTTGCTAAACGCTAATGCGTCAGCAGGGGATGCTTACATTTCATTCAGGAGTGCTTATGGCTCATTTTGCGCAATCCCCTTCTTTTATATTGCATCAGGTCACGTGTCAGTTTGCGACGGGCGATACCCTTTTTGGTCCCTTGAATCTGTCGCTGGAGCCGGCACGCTGCGGCCTGGTTGGGCGCAACGGCAGTGGCAAAACCCGGCTGTTACGCCTGCTTGCTGGCCTCGATTTGCCTGCCAGCGGTCATATCGAACGCTTTGGCTCATGGGCATACGTTGCGCAACAGCACGCGGTCTCTGCGCAGACCACACTTGCCCAACTGCTTGGCTACGATGCGCTGTTTGCCGCTCGCCGACGCATCGACAGCGGCGACTATCAGCCTGAGGATTTGGAATGCCTTGACGGCTTCTGGGATCTTAACGAACGCCTGAGCGATGCGTTTCAGACAGCACATCTGCCGGCGTTTGATCCTGACAGGCCGGCCATCGAACTCAGCGGCGGCGAGCGCGTGCGTGCCCTGCTGTGCGGGGCCTTTGGCGCCGATGCTGACTATCTGCTTCTCGACGAACCGACCAACCATCTCGACAGACAGGGGCGGGAGTGGTTTTACGCCCAGCTCACCCGTCAGCGCGGTGGGGTGCTGGTGGCCTCCCACGATCGTGAACTGCTGGCGCAGATGCCGCGGATACTGGAACTCAGTGCCGCCGGTCTGCGCAGCTATGGCGGTAGCTACGACAGCTATCAGCAACAGCGGGGTAGCGAGCAGCACGCGGCCCGCGCTGCGCTGGAGCATGCGGCAACGGAGCGCCGTCGTACGCGCCAGCGGATGCAGAAAGAGCATGACGACAGCCAGCGGCGCTCGGCAAAAACGTTGCGCACCGTGGACAGTCTGAATATCGCCTCATTCGAACGCGTTAAGTACAAGATGGCGGCGAAGGAGCGACCGGGCACCTGGCACAGGCAACATCGCGAGCAGAACGACGCCCTGAATGCCGCCGTCAGCGAGGCGCGTGAAAGGGTCGAGGAAGATAATCCGGTGCTGTTCACCCTGCCTGGCAGTCAGGTAGCAGAGGGCAAACAGGTGGTGGTGCTGGAGGATCTGCGCCTGGCGCACGTTAACCTCCCACCGCTGAACTGGCGGATGGACGGGCCAATGCGTGTGGCGCTGAGCGGGCCTAACGGCTGTGGCAAATCGACGTTACTCAAAGCGATACTCGGTGAAATTGCGCCCCTCGCCGGCCGCTGCCGGCGGGCAGTCAGGGCGGCGTACCTCGATCAGCATCTTTCGCAGTGGGATCTTACCCAGTCGGTGCTTAGCCATCTGCATCTGCACGATACACCGCTGGAGGAAGGGGTGTTACGCAGCCGACTGGCGCAGCTGCAGCTGGGCGCAGACAAAGTGATGCTGCCGCTGGCGGCGCTGAGCGGGGGAGAACGACTGAAAGCCGCGCTGGCCTGCGTGCTGTGGCGGGAGGAGGCGACGCAACTGCTGCTGCTGGATGAGCCCACGAACCATCTGGATCTGGCATCGGTGCAGGCTATTGAACCGGCACTGGCGGATTTTCCAGGCGCATTGCTGGTGGTGTCGCACGATAAAACATTTCTTGATGGGCTAAAGCTCACGCATGAACTGGTGTGGCAGGAGGCGGGGTGGCGCTGCGAGCAGCGCTAATAACACAAACCCCCGCACATGCGGGGGCGAAACACCTTCTATTCGGTCAACTGCTTGCTGAACGTTGGGGTTGCCTGAATCAGACTCATCAGCTTTAACTCGGTCATGGAGGGACGTTCTCGTCTGGACTCCCACTCCTGCACCATTGCCACGCTGACCCCCATTGCTCGGGCGAAATCATCGGTCTTCATCCCTGTGCCTTTACGTAATCGCTCATATTCCGTAAAGGGGTTGGACTTTTGTTGCAGAACAATCGTCTGCGGTACATCTTTAAAAACAATCTGTTCCAGACTGCTTAGCAGATCATACATAGGATCTTTTAATTCCATTGAGGACTCCTCTTAAATCACACTGCGGGATCGTGAACATAGAGAGCAATTTAAGAATAGTCGCTAAACCCGGCAAAAGTTGATGGCCTCTCCAGGGCATTGTGCGCGAGACGTTTCGCTTGCTCGTTTGCCGTGCGGATTAGCCTGCTAATGACTTGATAAATCAGCGCTGGCGTAGCATCAGATAAATTTTTGTAAATCGTAAGAATTTATATAGCTATAGCCGCTGAATATGAAAAGAGTATCTTGCCGGCCTCACCTGGACTATTCTTACCCGCGTCGGGCACGCGTGTGCCGGTGTGCGCTTTTTTGGGTGAAAGGAGTAATGAAAATGGTGACAGGAAAGCCCTGCTCTCGCTGGTTTGCGCCTCTTGCGGCGTTGTTAATGGTTGTGAGCCTGAGTGGGTGTTTCGATAAAGAAGGCGATCAGCGCAAAGCGTTTATCGACTTCTTGCAGAATACTGCGATGCGCAGTGGTGAGCATTTGCCAACCCTGACTGCGGATCAGAAAAAACAGTTTGGTCCGTTCGTTTCTGACTACGCCATTTTGTACGGCTATTCACAACAGGTGAATCAGGCGATGGATGCAGGTTTGCGTCCGGTGGTGGATAGCGTGAACGCGATTCGCGCCCCGCAGGATTATGTGACCCAGCGTGAACCGCTGAGTCAATCAAACGGCGCGCTTGGCGTGCTGAGCCAGCAGCTCCAGAATGCCAAAATGCAGGCTGATGGTGCGCACTCTGCGTTGAAACAGGGCGATGAACTGAAGCCTGTCTTCGACAAAGTGTATGAAAAAGTGGTGACCAAACCTGCTGATGCACTCCAGCCGCTGATTCCGGCTGCGCAGATCTTCACCCAGCAGCTGGTCCAGGTGGCTGATTATATTTCTCAGCAGGGGACGCAGGTGAGCTTTGTCTCAAACGGCATCCAGTTCCCGACCTCGCAGCAGGCCAGTCAGTATAATACGCTGATTGGGCCGCTGGCAGCCCAGCACCAGGCCTTTAGCCAGGCTTGGGGTGCGGCGATGGCCGCAACGGAATAACCCTGAAAACCCCACTGAGCAGTGGGGTTTTTTTTAATTACAAAAATAAAGCTTGTCTTTGGTTCAGGAACTATGTTTAATACTCCTCGTCGGTTTGTTACACAGACCTAAAGCAGTTTAGTTAAGCAGTCCAGATGCGTTATCTTTGATACCCTTCGTAGTGACCCTTCCTTCATCGCTTAGAAATCTGTAACACATTCCATCATTCTGCCGGAAGGCAAAACAAATTTTTAAAAAGGTAATTTCTATGTCTGGTAAAATGACTGGTCTGGTAAAATGGTTCAACGCTGATAAAGGTTTCGGCTTCATCACTCCTGACGATGGCTCTAAAGATGTATTCGTACACTTCTCTGCTATCCAGAACGAAGGCTACAAATCTCTGGACGAAGGTCAGAAAGTGTCCTTCACCATCGAAAGCGGCGCTAAAGGCCCAGCAGCTGGTAACGTTGTAAGCCTGTAAGCTTCCAACTCAGCTAAAAGAATTTAAAAACCCGCCTCTGGCGGGTTTTTTTCGTTCAGGGTTTTGCCTGCGGATTAACGCAGTTTTTATCGACCTTACCCGCTAAGGCATCGATCAGATTCTCCACTGCACAGGCCGCCATGTTGTAGCGCGTTTCGTGGGTGGCTGAGCCGATATGCGGCAGAGCAACCACGTTTGGCAGCGTAAGCAGCGCTGAGCTGGCAGGCAGCGGCTCCTGTTCGAAGACGTCCAACCCCGCAGCGTAAATCTCCCCATTTTGTAGTGCCTCGATCAGCGCATTCTCATCGACTACCGGACCGCGGCCCGCATTAATAAAGATGGCGGACTTCTTCATCTTTTCAAACTGCGCTTTGCCAATCAGGTGATGAGTCTCATCCGTCAGCGGCAGGATCAGGCAGACGAAATCCGCTTCCTGCAATATGGTATCCAGGTCGCAGTGGCGGGCGTTAAAGCGTTCCTCTGCTTCTTTATGCTGGCGGCGCGCATTGTACAAAATCGGCATGTTAAAGCCGAAGTGCGCGCGCTGTGCCAGCGCCAGGCCAATGCGCCCCATGCCAACAATGCCCAGCGTTTTGCCATGCACGTCGATACCAAACCAGTCCGGACCGATGCTTTTGGTCCATTCACCCGCTTTAACGCGCTCGGCCACTTCCACCACGCGACGCGCGCTGCTGAGCACCAGTGCCATCAATGTATCGGCGACGGTTTCGGTCAGTACCGTAGGGGTGTGCATCAGCAGAACCTTACGTTCATTCAGCGCCTCGACGTCGAAGTTGTCATAACCCACCGAAATGGTCGAGGTTGCCCGCAGGTTCGGCATTTTCTCCAGCAGCGCGGTATCGACCTTTTCGCTGGAGCCCAGCAGCCCGACGGCACTGGCGAAAGCGTCAGCATGCTGCTGGACGGTTTCCGGGCTCAGGTTGTTCACCCGGGTGACGGTAAAGTGATCTTCAAGGCGCTGCTGCAGTGAATCTGGCAGGGCTTTGTACAAAATGACGGACGGCTTCATGCTAATCTCCGTTGATTTTTAAAGGGTTCAGGCGTGGCGTGCGCCGACGGGAATGGTCTGATTATTAGCAGGCTTAACAATCAGAGTAAGCCACACTGAGGCGAAAAGCGCCACCCCCATAAAGATGTACGATGCCGACGGGCTGCCGGTTGCGCCGTTCAGATACCCGACGAACCACGAACCAAAGAACGAGCCCAGTGCGCCCATGCTGTTGATCAAAGCCATTGCGCCACCCGCGACGTTACGCGGCAGCATTTCGGGAATGATGGCGAAGAACGGGCCATACGGGGCGTACATCGCCGCGCCAGCGATCACCAGCAGCGTATACGAGGCCCAGAAGTTATTGGTGCCCACCGCCCACGAACCAATAAAGGCGCAGGCAGCAATTAACAGCAGCGGCCAGACGAACAGTTTGCGGTTTTGCATTTTGTCCGACGCCCACGACGCCACAATCATCGCGATGGTGGCGGCCAGATAAGGAACGGACGACAGCCAGCCCACTTCCACCATCCCAAGGTTATCGCCGCCGCTACGAATGATCGACGGCAGCCACAGCACGAAACCGTAAACGCCGATGCTCCAGGTGAAGTACTGCATGCACAGCAGCACCACGTTGCGGGAACGGAAGGCTTCACCGTAGTTGCGCACCGCTTTCAGCCCCTGTTGCTCTTTATCCAGCTGCGTTTGCAGCGCGGCTTTTTCATCTTCAGACAGCCATTTGGCCTGCGCCGGTTTGTCCTTCACCAGCACCCACCAGCAGAACGCCCAGATAACCGCCGGGACCCCTTCAATAATGAACATTTCACGCCAGCCGAAAGACTGGATTAAATATCCGGAGACCACTGACATCCACAGCACGGTGACCGGGTTGCCGAGGATCAGGAAGGTATTGGCACGCGAGCGTTCGGATTTGGTAAACCAGTTGCTGATGTAGATCAGCATCGCTGGCATCACCGCCGCTTCCACCACGCCAAGAATAAAGCGAATGGCCGCCAGCGCCGGGATGTTATTGACCATCCCGGTGAGTGACGCACAGCCGCCCCAGAGGATCAGGCAGATGAAGATCAGTTTGCGTACGCTACGGCGTTCAGCGTAGATAGCACCGGGGATCTGGAAAAAGAAGTAGCCGAGGAAGAACAGGGCACCCAGCAGCGAGGAGACGCCTTTGGTGATCCCCAGGTCTTCGGTGATGCCTGCGGCGGACGCGAAACTGAAGTTTGCACGATCGAGATACGCCAGACTGTACGTGATAAACACGACGGGCATGATGTACCACCAGCGTTTTACTGCGTTTGTTGAGCTTTTCATAGGCTTGCCTCTGTGGTTGAGGGAGTCACCGCTGCTGTCTGTAGGGTACAGAGTGGCTTAATTGTTAGCTTTCAGGGGAAGCAGGGTTCACCTTGCTTCCAGCTGTGCTCGCGTAGGCAAACCTTCGCTGTCGCCCTGCACCTGAATGGCCAGCGCGCCGATGGTATTGCCACGCGAGATGGCCTGCGGCAGGGTTTTTCCCTCCAGCAGGGCGCTGATCACGCCCACGGCAAAGCCATCCCCCGCACCGACCGTATCGACGACGTTCTCGACCTTCACCGCGGAGACAGCACCTTGCTCGCCTGTGGCCGTTTTATACCAGGCACCGTCAGCACCGGTTTTCAGGATCACGGCCTTCACGCCCCGGTTCAGGTAAAAATCGGCAATCCCTTCCGGTGTGTTTTCCCCGGTCAGGATGATGCCCTCTTTGACGCCAGGTAATACCCAGTCAGCCTGGAAGGCGAGGTGGTTCAGCTTTTCCACCATTTCCGCTTCGCTTTTCCACAACACCGGACGCAGGTTCGGGTCGAACGAAATCGTCTTGCCTGCGGCTTTCATGGCCCCGGCTGCGCGATCGAGCAGAGCATAGGAGCTGGCGGACAATGCTGCGGCGACGCCGCTCAGATGCAGGTGTCGCGCTGCCATAAACCAGCCTGGCGTGAAATCCTCCTCCGACAGATGGCTGGCGGCGGAGCCTTTACGGAAGTATTCGACAATGGGATCGGTTCCATCTTCGACTTTAGATTTGAGCTGAAAACCGGTGGCGTAACGGCCATCGAGGGTAACCCCAGAGGCATCAATGCCCTCCTTTTTCAATGAGTCGAGCACAAACTGGCCGAAGCTGTCGGTCCCGACGCGGCTGACCCAGCCGACCTTCAGGCCAAGTCGCGCCAGTCCGGTGGCGACGTTCAGTTCGGCACCGGCCACGCGTTTGATAAAATGATCGACATCGCTGAGCTCGCCGGGGCGGGTGGCGACAAACATGGCCATCGCTTCGCCAATGGTGATGACATCCAGAGCGTGCGGCATAGGGTTACTCCTCGCGCAGTAAATTAACGTAGTGGCGGGTGACCGCCGTCAGATCGGGCCCTTCCAGCGGAAACTCAATGCCACGCGGGGCATCGGCAGGGAGCTGGTCCAGCAGATCCTGCCAGCGCCGGTCGTCGTTATCCGGCGGTACGGCGCGATACTGCTGCAGATGGGGGACGGCGGCTTTGACGTGGATATAGCTCACGGCAGGTGCCAGATGGCGCGCAGCCTCTTCCGGGGATTCGCCGACCCACAGCCAGTTGCCCATATCAAAGGTCAGGGTGACGGGCAGGTTCATAACCCGGCAGGCAGCCTTAAAGCGCTGCATGGGGGCCAGCTGGCCACAGCGCGTCTGGTCGTTTTCAACCACCAGCGTCATGCCGCTTTCGTCGAGCAGTGCGCGCAAGGCATCAAGCTGCTGCTTATCGCTGAAATGACCCAGGGACACTTTCAACCACAGAGCATTTAGCGTCGCCGCTTCGGCAAGGTAGCGGGGCAGCAGAGGGTTGAGTTTGCCGTCCTCAGTGAACAGCGCGTCGGGGGCGGAGTAGCAGGCCAGCAGGCCCAGCAGTTCGATGGACTGGGCGAGAGTGGGTAAGGCGTCCAGTTCGTCCCCGGTGAATAATTCCCGGCGGATTTCGACGCCGTCGGCACCCGCACCGGCGATCACCGGCAGCATGGCGCGCTGGCCGCCGGCTTCCCGCACGTTTTCTGCGCCATACGCGGCGGTGACGACAATGATTTTTCTGGCCATGGTTGGGCTCCATTACGTAGCTGATACGCTTTACGCTAGATGGAACCGGTTCCAAAGAAAAGTTCAGGATGCTGGATTTATGATCGCCATCACGAAGGGGCGTTTATCGGGCAGTAGAACCGCGGACGATCAGCTCGCCGGAGAAAACATGCTCACGAACGGCGTCATCGGCACCATTGATCCGGCGCACCACCTGTTCGACGGCGGCAAAACCAATCTGCCAGGTAGGTTGTTTGAGGGTGGTAATGCCCACGCCGGCCAGCTCTGCCCACTCCAGCTCATCAAAGCCCAGCAGGCCGATGTCGCTGCCCCAGTGCAGGCCGATGCGCTTGAGCGAACGGGCCACCTGGAGCGTTAATGCGCCGTTGGCGGAGATCACCGCTTTGCGCATGCCGCGATGGCGGGTATGGAACTGGCGCAGGGCATTGTCCAGCAGGTCCGCTTCATGCAGTGGGATTTCGACGTTTTCGGCGACCACGCCGGTATAGCGCGCCAGGGTGGAACGAAACGCGCTCAGTCGTTCGCGGCGGGTGTTGACCATCCCCAGCGGCTCGCTAATGAACAGGATCGCTTCAAACCCTTGTTCAATCAGGTGCTCGGTGGCGGTGGTGGCCGCCTGGGTGTTATCCAGCCCGACCACATCGCAGGCAAAATCCGGGATTTTTCGATCAATCAGCACCATGGGTAATGCAGACTGTTGCAGGCGGTTAAGCCCCTCTTCACGCATGCCGACGGCGTTGACCACAATGCCTTCCACCTGATAGCTGCGCAGCAGATCAAGGTAGTGCAGCTCCTGGTCGAGTTCGTTGTTGGTATTACACACCAGCGGCGTAAACCCTTTTTCCCGGCATGCGGCTTCGATGCCGCTAAGGACGTTAACCGAGTAGGGATTGGTGATATCGGCGATGATCAGGCCAATCAGGCGCGTTTTGCCATGTTTCAGACCACGGGCCATCAGGCTTGGGCGATAGTCGAGTTCGGCGATGGCGTGTTCAATACGGGCCAGCAGCGCGTCGGACAGCAGATGTTTTTCGCCGTTGAGATAGCGGGAAATGCTGGTTTTACCGGTTTTCGCGGCTTTCGCCACATCGCTGATGGTGGGCCGTGTTGATTTGCTCATCGTGGGTTTCCTTGCCTGAGGTGCGCACACCTTAGCGCGAAAACGCCCGGTGGCGCTATGCTTACCTGTCCTGGGGTGCGTGCGGCCTGATGCCCTCTCCCACAGGGAGAGGGGGCAAAAACTAAAAACGGCAACCGGATTGCCGTTTTGCATTTACCTACTGCGTTGGGCTGAGCGTGATTTCGACGCGGCGGTTCTGCGCCTTGCCTTCTGCCGTGCTGTTGCTGGCGATCGGGTTCGCCGGGCCCATTCCGCTGGCGCGGATGCGAGGTGCTGCTACGCCCTGAGTGATCAGCGAGCTGGCAACCGCGTCGGCGCGCTGCTGGGACAGACGCATGTTCAGATCCTGGCTGCCGGTGCTGTCGGTATAGCCCAGCACGTTGACCGCAGTTTTACCGTACTCCTTGAGCACCATCGCCACGCCGGTCAGCGTGTTCGCGCCAGCCGGTTTCAGGGTTGAGCTGTTGCTGTCGAAGGTGACGTTATTCGGCATGTTGAGGATGATGTTATCGCCGCTGCGGGTGACGCTAACGCCGGTGCCCTGCATTTTTTCGCGCAGCTTCGCTTCCTGCACGTCCATGTAATAACCGGCCCCGCCGCCCAGCGCGGCACCGGCTGCTGCACCAATCAGGGCACCTTTGCCGCGATCTTTCTTCGAGGAGGAGAGGGCGCCAACGCCTGCGCCTACCAGCGAGCCGATGCCCGCGCCAATGCCCGATTTACCCGCTTCACGTTCGCCGGTGTAAGGGTTGGTGGTGCAGCCTGAAACAACCAGTGCGCCGCTCACAACAGCGGCAATCATAAGTACGCTTTTTTTCATCTTCTTTCCTTAAGCTTTTTTATTCTTTGCCACGACGGGCGTGGCAGTTGATTATGACGCGCAGTTATGAAGAAAATTTCAGGGATAACTCTGAAATATGTATCAAATCATCAATAGCCTCGAAGAAGGCTATGAAACCTGCAACGAATAACCAGGAGCGCACGCCGTGACCACCTCAACAAAAACGATTCTGACCGCTGCCCACTGGGGGCCGATGCTGGTCGAGACGGACGGCGACGCAGTGTTGTCTTCCCGCGGGGCATTGCCCACCCAGCATCCGAACTCGCTGCAAACCGTGGTGCGCGATCAGGTCCACAGCAAAACCCGTGTGCGCTGGCCGATGGTGCGTAAGGGCTTTCTCGCCTCGCCAGCGTCTCCGCAGGGCGTCCGCGGACAGGATGAGTTTGTGCGCGTGAGTTGGGATCAGGCGTTGACGCTGATCGATGCCCAGCACCGACGCATCCGCGACAGCCATGGCCCGGCATCAATTTTTGCCGGATCTTACGGCTGGCGTTCGAATGGCGTATTGCACAAGGCGGCGACGCTGCTTCAGCGTTATATGAGCCTGGCGGGCGGCTATACCGGTCATCTGGGGGATTACTCCACCGGCGCGGCGCAGGCCATCATGCCGTATGTGGTTGGCGGCAATGAGGTTTATCAGCAGCAGACCAGCTGGCCGCTGGTGCTGGAGCACAGTGATGTGGTGGTGCTGTGGAGCGCCAACCCGCTCAACACGCTTAAAATTGCATGGAATGCCAGCGATGAGCAGGGCATTGCGTACTTCGAGGCGCTGCGCAAAAGCGGCAAGCGCCTGATTTGCATCGACCCGATGCGCTCTGAAACGATGGATTTTCTCGGCGACAGCGCTGAATGGATCGCCCCGCATATGGGGACGGACGTGGCGCTGATGCTCGGTATTGCCCATACGCTGGTCGAAAACGGCTGGCAGGATGACGACTTCCTCGCACGCTGTACCAGCGGCTATGCCCTGTTTGCTGACTACCTGAGCGGGGTATCGGACGGGATCGCCAAAACGGCGGAGTGGGCGGCGGCGATCTGCGGCGTTGAGGCGGCTAAAATTCGCGAACTGGCGGGCTTATTCCACGAAAATAACACCATGCTGATGTCCGGGTGGGGTATGCAGCGCCAGCAGTTTGGCGAGCAAAAACACTGGATGCTGGTCACGCTGGCGGCAATGCTCGGGCAGATTGGCACCCCGGGCGGCGGCTTTGGTCTGTCGTATCACTTTGCCAACGGCGGCAACCCAACCCGCAGGGCGGCGGTGCTGGCCTCGATGCAGGGCTCGGTACAGGGCGGAACTGACGCGGTTGAGAAAATCCCGGTTGCCCGCATCGTCGAGGCGCTGGAAAACCCGGGCGGATTTTACCAGCACAACGGCATGGATCGTCACTTCCCTGATATTCGCTTTGTCTGGTGGGCGGGCGGTGCCAACTTTACCCATCATCAGGACACCAACCGTCTGATCCGCGCCTGGCAAAAACCGGAGCTGGTGGTGATCTCCGAGTGCTTCTGGACTGCGGCGGCCAAGCATGCCGATATCGTGCTGCCTGCGACCACCTCGTTTGAACGTAACGACATGACCATGACCGGGGATTACAGCAACCAGCATATGGTGCCGATGAAGCGCGTGGTCGCGCCGCGCGATGAGGCGCGGGATGATTTTGACGTCTTTACCGAGCTGAGCGAACGCTGGGTGCAGGGTGGCGGTGAGCGCTTCACGGAAGGTAAAACCGACCTCGACTGGCTGGAGACGTTCTATCAGATTGCCGGGCAGCGTGGCGAAGCACAGGGTGTGACCCTGGCGCCATTCGCGCAGTTCTGGGCAGACAACGCCATCGTTGAAATGCCGGAGTCCGAGCAGAATGCGCAGTTTGTCCGCTTCGCCGACTTCCGTCGTGACCCGCAAAATCATCCGCTGAAAACCGAGAGCGGCAAAATCGTGATTCACTCTGAACGCATCGCCAGCTTCCAGTATGCCGATTGCCCGCCGCACCCGATGTGGCTGGAGCCGGACGAATGGCATGGCAATGCCGAGCCGGCGCAGCTGCAGGTGCTCTCCGCCCACCCGGCACACCGTCTGCACAGCCAGCTCAACTACTCTTCCCTGCGCGAGCAGTACGCTGTAGGCGGGCGTGAGCCTGTGACCCTGCATCCGCGTGATGCCAACGCGCGCGGGATTGCTGATGGTGATGTGGTGCGCGTCTGGAACGGGCGCGGACAAGTGCTGGCGGGGGCCGTGGTCAGCGACGGGATAAGGCCGGGCGTGATCTGTATTCACCAGGGCGCCTGGCCGGATCTGGATGCGGACAACGGCGGCATTTGCAAGAACGGCGCGGTTAACGTGTTGACCAAAGATCTCCCCAGCTCGAAGCTGGGGAATGGCTGCGCCGGGAATACGGCGCTGGCGTGGCTGGAAAAATATCAGGGCCCGACGCTTACGCTGACGGCATTTGATCCGCCTGCCAGCTCATAAGCCAGGTGGGGTGGTGGGTCTCTTCCTGCCAGGCGCTGTCTTCAATACGAAAGCCCTGCGCATGGTAGAAATTCACCGCCCGACTGTTCTTCTGATACACCTCGAGGCTTAACGACGGGTAGCGCTGCTGAACATGGTTGATCAGCGCATGCCCGATGCCTTGCCCGGCATATGTCGGGTCAACAAACAGCGCGCCGATAAAACGGGACTGCATCACGCTGATAAACCCCCGCAGCTGGCCCGTCGCTTCCCACACCCAGGTTTCTGCTGACGGCAGGTACACGTCCCGCACGATCGCTTCACTCTCCTGCCAGTAGCGCGCATCAATAAATGGATGGGCGACGGTGGTGCTCTCCAGCCACAGTTCCAGCAGCGGCTCGAGGTCGTCATTGAGCCATTTGCGGATCATGCTGGCCTCCGGGATGACAGAAGCAGGTAGTGACGTGATCGTTGACCAGCCCGCAGGCCTGCATAAAGGAGTAGCAAATGGTGGTGCCGATGAACTTAAAGCCGCGTTTTTTTAGCGCTTTTGAGAGCGCGTCGGAAGCAGGCGTAGAGGTGGGGATCCCCGAGAGGGTTGCCGACTGAGTCACCTGCGGGGTGTTATCAACGAATGACCAGACAAAATCACAGAACCGCTCGCCATTTTCCTCCATCGCCAGATAAGCCCGCGCGTTGCCGATAATGGCTTCGATTTTACCGCGATGGCGAATAATACCCGCATCCAGCACCAACCTGTCGACGTCATCGGGCGTCATCGCGGCCACGCGAACGGGGTCGAACTGATGGAATGCCTGGCGATAGTTTTCCCGTTTCTTCAGCACGGTTATCCAGGACAATCCTGCCTGCTGGCCTTCAAGACAGATCATCTCAAACAGATTTTTACCGTCAGTTTCTGGCACTCCCCACTCTGTATCGTGATAGTCGATATAGAGCTGATCCTGGCTAACCCATCCACAACGTTGCATCGGTTTTCTCCTTTCCAGGTCGTGAATTCAAAAAATATCAATCGGCCCGGCTTGACGTGTCATCTAAAGAGACAATAGTTAATACAGGCTGATACGCAACCACCTTTGTGGTGCCACGCGGCCTTTATTAAACAATGACAAAGATCGCCGAATTCGGCTCTTCCCTGGAGTCGCTTTGATGATGATAAAAAAAATCAGTGGTCACCCTGCCGTTACCGGTATGGTGAGTTTATTTGCCTGCCTGCTCTCGGGCCACACAGCATATGCCTGGCAACAGGAATATATCGTTTCAGATACAGAAAGTAATACGGCTGAGCGTTATACATGGGATGCCGATCACCGACCGCGTTACGAGGATATTCTTGAGGAGCGGATCCGTTCTTCGCAGAATATGCCCGGCCTGGCGCTGAAAATGCCAGATACGTCACCGATGGAAGCCACGGGCGCAATGAGCGTGGGCTGGAGTATTCCCATTGCCCAGCGCTTTACCACCGGGCCAGTTGCCGGCTGGCACTATGATGGCTCGACACCCAATATGTATAACGAGTTTGGCGATAGCGTGAATACGCAATCGCTGATTGATCCGCTATGGCATGCGAGCATCAGTACGCTCGGCTGGCGTGTCGATACGCGGGTGGGCGATGTGCGTCCATGGGCGCAAATCAGTTACAACCAGCAGTTTGGTGAGAATCAGTGGAAAACGCAGTCCGGACTGGGGCGCTTACCGTCGTCAACGCAGTACGGAAACTGGATGGATGTAACGGTCGGGGCCGATATGTTGATCAATCCTCATATGGCGGCGTACGCCTCAATGTCGCAGGCGGAAAATATGACCACCGGAGAAGATTATCTTTACACTCTTGGCGTTAGCGCAAAGTTTTAAATGTGTGATTTTAGTTAGCGTTGTTAACATCTTCGCCACAAGAATGGCCTGACCTGTATCGATAGTAACCACTAACTGATGCAGGTATCGACGGCAGTCCAGGTCATTCATTCCAGAATTTGGGCATTTCATTCCGACCCCTCTGCATTTCATGCCGTTTTACCCCAGCCGTGGCGGGGTTTTCGCTATTGTTGTCAGCAGTGAATTTCCCCTTTCTCCTGCAGGACAACTGCCATGAACACATCATCTTATAACCGCACCCGCTGGCTGACTCTTTTGGGCACCATCGTGACGCAATTTGCTCTGGGCTCGGTCTATACCTGGAGCCTGTTCAACAGCGCACTCTCCGATAAGCTTAATGAACCCGTCAGCCAGGTGGCTTTCTCCTTCGGTTTGCTGAGTCTGGGTCTGGCCATCTCTTCGTCAATCGCCGGTAAATTGCAGGAACGCTTTGGCGTGAAACGCGTCACCATGGCCTCCGGTGTTTTGCTGGGTGTGGGCTTCTTCCTGACCGCACATTCCAACAATCTGATGATGCTCTGGCTGAGCGCCGGGGTGCTGGTCGGTCTGGCAGACGGCGCGGGCTATCTGCTGACCCTGTCAAACTGCGTTAAATGGTTCCCGGAACGCAAAGGGCTGATTTCCGCCTTTGCGATTGGCTCTTATGGCCTCGGTAGCCTGGGCTTTAAGTTCATCGACAGCTATTTACTGACCGCGGTAGGGCTCGAAAAGACCTTTATGATCTGGGGAGCTATCGTCATGGTGATGATTCTGTTCGGTGCGACCCTGATGAAAGACGCGCCACAGCAACAGGCGCAGTCGGTGAATGGCGTAGTTGAAAACGATTTTACGCTGGCCGAGTCAATGCGTAAGCCGCAGTACTGGATGCTGGCCGTGATGTTCCTGACCGCCTGCATGAGTGGCTTGTATGTGATTGGTGTGGCCAAAGATATCGCCCAGGGGCTGGTTAAGCTGGATGCGGCGACCGCAGCCAACGCGGTGACCATTATCTCCATCGCCAACCTTTCGGGTCGTCTGGTATTAGGTATTCTGTCCGATAAAATGTCCCGTATCCGGGTTATCACGATGGGTCAGGTGGTCTCGCTGGTGGGCATGGCCGCGCTGCTGTTTGCGCCGCTGAACGAAGTGACCTTCTTTGCTGCTATCGCCTGCGTCGCCTTTAACTTCGGTGGCACCATCACCGTCTTCCCGTCGCTGGTCAGCGAGTTCTTCGGCCTGAACAATCTGGCGAAAAACTACGGCGTGATTTATTTAGGCTTCGGTATCGGCAGTATCTGCGGTTCGTTGATTGCGTCCCTGTTTGGCGGCTTCTATGTGACCTTCTGCGTGATATTCGCGCTGCTGATTATCTCCCTGGCGCTTTCCACGACGATTCGTCAGCCGAGACAAGAAATATACCGCGAAGCACATGCTTAATTAGTACGCTAAGGGCCGGATAATCCGGCCTTTTTTCTGTCTGGAAAAGGTAAAGAATCCCCCCTGTATCTGTCATCGGACTTGTTTTTTTGTAAATATTTGCGCCGATCACATTCTCTGTTGCCACTTTTTCTTTTCGCTGTGGTCTACTTACCGCGCTCAATGTTGTTCTCATAACGAATTCCTTAGCGAAGTATTACACCGTTTACTTTTTGACCAAAAGTAACAGGGATCTATTACCCTTTTTCCAGGTTGTATTAATGAAATATATCAAAGCGATGACGCAACAAAAGCTCAGTTTTATGCTGGCGTTGTACATCGGACTGTTTATGAATGTCGCGGTTTTTTTCCGTCGGTTTGACGGTTATGCGCAAGATTTTACCGCCTGGAAAGGGATTGCTGGGATTGTCGAACTGGTTGCCACCGTGCTGGTGACCTTCTTTTTATTGCGCCTGCTGTCGCTGTTTGGACGACGCATGTGGCGCGTCCTCGCCACGCTGGTGGTGCTGTTCTCGGCGGGCGCCAGCTATTACATGACCTTTATGAACGTGGTCATTGGCTACGGCATTATTGCGTCGGTAATGACCACGGATATCGATCTCTCTAAAGAAGTGGTCGGTCTGCACTTTATTATCTGGCTGGTTTCAGTCAGCGTGCTGCCGCTGATCTTTATCTGGAGCAACCGCTGCCGCTATACGCTATTGCGCCAGCTGCGTACGCCAGGGCTGCGCGTCCGAAGCGTGCTGCTGGTCACCCTGGCCGGATTGATGGTCTGGGGCCCGATTCGGCTGCTGGATATCCAGCAGAAGCAGGTTGAGCGCCGCTCCGGCGTTGATCTGCCGAGCTATGGTGGGGTGGTGGCAAACTCGTACCTGCCTTCCAACTGGATCTCTGCGCTGGGGCTGTATGCCTGGGCGCAGGTGGATGAATCATCGGATAACAAATCGCTGATGAATCCGGCGAAAAAATTCACCTACCAGGCGCCTGCCGATATCGATGATACCTACGTGGTGTTTATCATTGGTGAAACGACGCGCTGGGATCATATGGGCATGCTGGGCTACGGGCGCGATACCACGCCGAAGCTGGCGCAGGAGAAAAACCTGGTCGCTTTCCGCGGGTACTCGTGCGATACCGCTACCAAGCTCTCGTTACGCTGTATGTTCGTGCGCGAGGGTGGGGCAAGCGATAATCCGCAGCGGACGCTTAAGGAGCAAAACGTCTTCTCGGTACTGCGCCAGCTTGGCTTCAGCACTGACCTCTACGCGATGCAAAGCGAGATATGGTTCTACAGCAACACGATGGCCAACAACATTGCCTATCGTGAGCAAATTGGCGCTGAGCCGCGCAACCGCGGTAAGAGCGTAGACGACATGCTGCTGGTCGAAGAGATGCAGCGTTCGCTGCAGGATAACCAGAAAGGCAAGCACATGATCATCCTGCATACCAAAGGGTCGCATTACAACTACACCCAGCGGTATCCGCGTAGCTTTGCGAAGTGGACGCCGGAGTGTAAGGGTGTGGATAAAGCCTGCACCAAAGAGGAGATGATCAACTCCTATGACAACTCGGTGACCTATGTGGATCACTTTATCGATAGCGTGATTGATCAGGTGCGCGATAAGAAGGCGATTGTCTTCTACGCTGCCGACCACGGTGAGTCGATTAACGAGAAAGAGCATCTGCACGGCACCCCGCGTAAGATGGCACCACCGGAGCAGTTCCGCGTGCCGATGATGGTGTGGATGTCGGATAAGTATCTGGAGAACCCGGATAAAGCCCAAATGTTCGCTCAGCTCAAGCAGCAGGCGGAGATGAAGGTTGCGCGTCGCCATGTGGAGCTTTACGACACCATTCTGGGTTGCCTCGGTTACACTTCACCAGACGGTGGAATTAACGAGAATAACAACTGGTGTAAGGTTCCTGACGGCGCGGCGAAGCCTGCATTCTGACGGTCTGGCGACTTTATCGCCAATCGAATGGCTTTTTTAGAATAAGGGATTGACGGGCGCGCACCCCAGCAGTAAGATGCGCTCCGCATTCGGCGAGTAGCGCAGCTTGGTAGCGCAACTGGTTTGGGACCAGTGGGTCGGAGGTTCGAATCCTCTCTCGCCGACCACATTTAAAAAAGGGCTAACCGTAAGGTTAGCCCTTTTTGCATCTGAAGTTTATGAGGATGAGGACCTCCGGGGCAGGAGGTTCGACTTGAGCGAAGCGAAAGAACGTTGCTTCAGCAACGGCCCGCAGGGCGAGTCACGAAGTGGCGAGTAATCCTCTCTCGCCGACCACATTTAAAAAAGGGCTAACCGTAAGGTTGGCCCTTTTTGCATTTGTCGTCCACGAAAACGCATTGTATCCGAGGCTTACTTTTCACATAACGCGCCAAAATAAACCGTACCTCTCGTTCCCCCTGCCTGTTAACGTTTTTGTGACATATTCCATTGTATTTTTTTATATATAGATTGATTTTTTCTGGCGTTACTTATAGATAACCCCAGCATTTTCACCTGTGCGTTTTAACGTTCACGGCATTTAGTGCGCAGATAATCGCCATTCTGCAAGAAAATTTAACCCAGCTGAATAAATGTTAATCACTGGTTGTAGCAGATTGTATAGCGAGTTGTGCTGCATCATGGTGGGTAGCATAAATTTCCCTGCTGAAAATACCCCTCGTAAGTTTTTTTAATCTTTGTTTACGAATTCTCACACCTGGCGTAAATCCCCTTCACCTGTATTGACGTTTTCACATTCTGTTGACAGATTGTAGGGCACGAGGGGCACTTCAGGGAGGATCTGCGCTGCAACTCAGTCGCTCTTCTGAACGGAATCTCCATCCCTTATAACGCCTTAGGGCAGCACCGACCGGACCGGGTAAAAAACAAATTAAAGGTCAGGCGGAGTAACACAACAAACATCACAATGGAGCCGAATAATAATGAGTATTTCCTTGAAGAAGTCAGGGATGCTGAAGCTTGGTCTGAGCCTGGTGGCAATGACCGTAGCAGCAGGCGTACAGGCAAAAACCCTGGTCTACTGTTCTGAAGGTTCGCCGGAAGGCTTTAACCCACAGCTCTTTACCTCTGGTACAACGTACGACGCTAGCTCCGTACCTATTTATAACCGTCTGGTTGAATTCAAAATCGGTACCACGGAAGTTATTCCGGGTCTGGCAGAGAAATGGGAAGTCAGCGAAGACGGCAAAACCTATACCTTCCACTTACGCCCGGGCGTAAAGTGGCAGGACAACAAAGATTTCAAACCTACGCGTGAGCTGACTGCCGACGACGTGGTGTTCTCCTTCGACCGTCAGAAAAATGCCCAGAACCCGTACCACAAAGTCTCTGGCGGCAGCTATGAGTACTTCGAAGGGATGGGTCTGCCGGATCTGATCAGCGAAGTGAAGAAAGTGGACGATAAAACCGTTCAGTTCGTGCTGAACCGTCCAGAAGCACCATTCCTGGCTGACCTGGCCATGGACTTCGCCTCTATCCTGTCTAAAGAATACGCGGACAACATGCTGAAAGCCGGCACGCCGGAGAAAGTCGACCTGAACCCAATCGGTACCGGTCCATTCCAGCTGCAGCAGTACCAGAAAGATTCCCGTATTCTGTACAAAGCGTTCGAAGGCTACTGGGGCACCAAGCCGCAGATCGACCGTCTGGTCTTCTCCATCACGCCTGACGCCTCCGTGCGTTACGCCAAACTGCAGAAGAACGAATGCCAGGTGATGCCGTACCCGAACCCGGCCGACATCGCGCGCATGAAGCAGGACAAAAACATCACCCTGCACGAGCAGGCGGGTCTGAACGTCGGCTACCTCTCCTTCAACACCGAGAAAAAACCGTTTGATGACGTGAAAGTTCGTCAGGCGCTGACCTACGCGGTGAACAAAGAGGCAATTATCAAGGCGGTTTACCAGGGCGCTGGCGTGGCGGCGAAAAACCTGATCCCACCAACCATGTGGGGCTATAACGACGACGTGAAGGATTACACCTACGACGTTGAGAAAGCGAAAGCGCTGCTGAAAGAAGCCGGTCAGGATAAAGGCTTTACCGTTGAGCTGTGGGCAATGCCAGTACAGCGTCCGTACAACCCGAACGCTCGCCGTATGGCTGAGATGGTTCAGGCTGACTGGGCAAAAATCGGCGTTCAGGCCAAGATCGTGACTTACGAGTGGGGCGAGTACCTGAAGCGTGCCAAAGCCGGTGAGCACCAGGCTGTGATGATGGGCTGGACCGGGGACAATGGGGATCCGGACAACTTCTTCGCTACCCTGTTCAGCTGTGATGCGGCAAAACAAGGTTCCAACTACTCTCGCTGGTGCTACAAGCCGTTTGAAGATCTGATTCAGCCGGCACGTGCGACCGACGACCACAACAAGCGTATTGAACTGTACAAGCAGGCTCAGGTTGTGATGCATGACCAGGCTCCAGCGCTGATCGTGGCTCACTCCACCGTGTACGAGCCAGTGCGTAAAGAAGTTAAAGGCTACGTGGTTGATCCACTGGGCAAACACCACTTCGAAAACGTATCGATTGATTAATAAGTAGAGTGTTCTCCCTCTCCCTTTGGGAGAGGGCAGGGGTTAGGGTGGTGCGCGCATCCCCTCACCCTAATCCTCTTCCAAAGGGAGAGGGAATTTACATTTGTGAGCAATAAAGACGCCATGCCTGCAGGCATGCGTTATTAGAGAGAATCCGGGTTATGTTTCAGTTCATCCTCCGACGTCTGGGGTTAGTCATCCCCACGTTTATCGGTATCACCCTTCTCACCTTTGCCTTCGTCCATATGATCCCCGGCGACCCGGTAATGATTATGGCAGGCGAGCGTGGAATTTCGCCTGAACGACATGCGCAACTGTTGGCTGAGCTGGGTCTGGATAAGCCCATGTGGCAACAGTATCTCCATTATATCTGGGGCGTGCTGCATGGTGATTTGGGTATGTCGCTGAAAAGCCGTCTTCCGGTGTGGGAAGAGTTCGTGCCGCGCTTTAAAGCGACGCTGGAACTCGGTGTCTGCGCCATGATATTTGCCGTCTCCGTTGGTATTCCGGTGGGCGTGCTGGCTGCGGTAAAACGTGGCTCTATCTTCGACCACACTGCTGTGGGTCTGGCATTGACCGGCTACTCCATGCCTATCTTCTGGTGGGGCATGATGCTGATTATGCTGGTGTCGGTGCAATGGAACCTGACGCCGGTCTCCGGACGCGTCAGCGACATGGTGTTCCTCGATGAATCCAACCCGCTGACCGGCTTTATGCTGATCGACACGGCTATCTGGGGGGAAGAGGGCAACTTTATTGATGCGCTGGCGCATATGGTCTTGCCTGCGATGGTGCTGGGGACGATCCCGCTGGCGGTTATCGTGCGTATGACCCGCTCGTCGATGCTGGAAGTGCTGGGTGAAGATTACATCCGTACTGCCCGCGCCAAAGGGCTGACCCGCATGCGCGTAATCATCGTGCATGCGCTGCGTAACGCCATGCTGCCGGTGGTGACCGTTATCGGTTTGCAGGTCGGTACGCTGCTGGCGGGTGCGATCCTGACTGAAACCATCTTCTCCTGGCCGGGTCTGGGCCGCTGGCTGATTGACGCATTGCAACGCCGTGATTATCCGGTGGTGCAGGGCGGTGTATTGCTGGTGGCGACGATGATTATTCTCGTCAACCTGCTGGTCGATTTGCTGTACGGCGTGGTGAACCCGCGTATTCGTCATAAGAAGTAAGGGGCCATCATGTCACAAGTTTCTGGAAATAAAGTGGTCGCTGCACCGGTGCCAATGACGCCGCTGCAGGAGTTCTGGCACTACTTCAAACGTAATAAAGGCGCGGTTGTCGGTCTGGTGTATGTCACCATCATGATCATCATCGCAGTGTTTGCGAACTTTCTTGCACCCTACAACCCGGCGGATCAGTTCCGCGATATGCTGCTGGCGCCGCCGGCCTGGCAAGACGGCGGGACCTTTGCGCACCTTCTGGGCACCGATGACGTTGGCCGTGATGTACTGTCCCGTCTGATGTACGGTGCGCGTCTGTCACTGTTGGTCGGTTGCCTGGTCGTGGTGCTCTCGCTGATTCTGGGCGTGGTTCTCGGACTGGTCGCGGGCTACTTCGGTGGTCTGGTCGATAACATCATTATGCGTGTCGTCGATATCATGCTGGCGCTGCCAAGCCTGCTGCTGGCACTGGTGCTGGTGGCGGTCTTCGGTCCGTCCATCGGTAACGCCGCATTGGCCCTGACGTTTGTGGCACTCCCCCACTATGTGCGCTTAACCCGCGCGGCGGTGCTGGTGGAAGTGCACCGCGACTATGTCACGGCTTCCCGGGTAGCGGGTGCTGGCGCGATGCGTCAAATGTTCGTCAATATTCTTCCAAACTGCCTTGCGCCGCTGATTGTTCAGGCATCGCTCGGCTTCTCTAACGCCATTCTCGATATGGCTGCTCTTGGCTTCCTTGGCATGGGTGCGCAACCGCCAACACCGGAGTGGGGCACCATGCTCGCCGACGTGTTGCAGTTCGCGCAAAGCGCCTGGTGGGTCGTCACCTTCCCGGGTGTCGCGATCCTGCTGACGGTGCTGGCATTTAACCTGATGGGTGATGGTCTGCGTGATGCACTTGATCCCAAACTGAAGCAGTAAGAGGCACGAGATGGCGTTATTAAATGTAGATAAATTATCGGTGCACTTCGGTGAAGTTGGCTCCGAGTTTCGCGCCGTAGATCGTGTTAGCTACAGCGTAAATCAGGGTGAAGTGGTTGGCATTGTCGGTGAGTCAGGTTCCGGTAAATCGGTGAGCTCACTGGCGATCATGGGGTTGATTGATTATCCCGGCCGCGTGATGGCGGAAAGCCTCGAGTTTAACGGTCAGGATCTGAAGCGCATTTCTGAAAAAGAGCGCCGCCAGCTGGTGGGTGCCGAAGTGGCGATGATTTTCCAGGATCCGATGACCAGCCTCAACCCATGCTACACCGTCGGTTTCCAGATTATGGAAGCCATTAAGGTGCATCAGGGCGGCAATAAGAAAACCCGTCGCCAGCGAGCGATCGACCTGCTGACCCAGGTCGGTATTCCCGATCCAGGCTCGCGGCTGGATGTGTATCCGCATCAGCTTTCCGGTGGGATGAGTCAGCGCGTGATGATCGCCATGGCGATTGCCTGTCGTCCAAAACTGCTGATCGCCGATGAACCGACGACCGCGCTGGACGTGACTATTCAGGCGCAAATCATTGAGCTGCTGCTGGAGTTGCAGCAAAAAGAGAACATGGCGCTGATCCTGATCACCCATGACCTGGCGTTAGTGGCCGAAGCAGCGCATAAAATTATCGTGATGTATGCAGGGCAGGTGGTTGAAACCGGCAAGGCGAATGACATCTTCCGTGCGCCGCGTCATCCGTATACCCAGGCGTTGCTGCGGGCATTACCGGAGTTTGCGCAGGATAAAGCGCGTCTGGCCTCGCTGCCAGGCGTGGTGCCGGGCAAATACGACCGTCCGATGGGCTGTCTGTTGAACCCGCGCTGCCCGTATGCGACCGACAAATGCCGTATCGATGAGCCAGAGCTGTTTACCCTCAACGATGGCCGTCAGTCAAAATGCCACTATCCACTCGATGATGCCGGGAGGCCTACAGTATGAGTAAGCAAGAGGCCACCCTGCAGCAGCCGCTGTTGCAGGCTATCGATCTGAAAAAACACTACCCGGTGAAGAAGGGGCTGTTTGCCCCGGAACGTCTGGTGAAAGCGCTGGACGGTGTCTCCTTTACGCTGGAGCGCGGTAAAACGCTTGCGGTGGTGGGGGAGTCTGGCTGTGGGAAATCCACGCTGGGTCGACTGCTGACCATGATTGAAATCCCGACCGGGGGTGAGCTGTACTATCAGGGGCAGGATCTGCTCAAGCACGATCCCCACGCGCAGAAACTGCGTCGGCAGAAAATCCAGATTGTGTTCCAGAACCCGTATGGTTCTCTGAACCCACGTAAGAAAGTGGGACAGATTCTGGAAGAGCCGCTGCAGATTAATACCGAGTTGAGCAAAGAGCAGCGCCGCGAGAAAGCACTGGCGATGATGGCGAAGGTGGGACTCAAGACCGAGCACTACGATCGCTATCCGCATATGTTCTCCGGCGGTCAGCGTCAGCGTATTGCTATCGCCCGCGGTCTGATGCTCGATCCGGACGTCGTGATCGCCGATGAACCGGTCTCTGCGCTCGACGTTTCCGTGCGTGCACAGGTGTTGAACCTGATGATGGACCTGCAGCAGGATTTAGGTCTGTCGTATGTTTTCATCTCTCACGACCTGTCTGTGGTGGAGCACATTGCCGATGAAGTGATGGTGATGTATCTGGGGCGTTGTGTGGAGAAGGGGACAAAAGATCAGATCTTTAATAATCCGCGTCACCCTTATACCCAGGCGTTACTCTCGGCGACCCCGCGTCTCAACCCGGATGAACGCCGCGAGCGCATTAAGTTGACCGGCGAGCTGCCAAGCCCGCTTAATCCGCCGCCGGGATGTGCTTTCAATGCGCGTTGCCGTCGTCGTTTTGGGCCGTGTACGCAATTGCAGCCGCAGTTAAAAGACTACGGTGGGCAACTGGTGGCGTGCTTTGCCGTCGATCAGGATGAAAACGGCGAAAAACCTCTGGCGTAAGCAATAAAAAAACCGGCGATAATCGCCGGTTTTTTATGTCTGCTTAACGCCTATTTCCGCAAGCGGATTTCATCGACAGCGTGCTTCTCACTCTTGGTGAGGATCAGGCTGGCGCGTTCACGCGTTGGCAGAATGTTCTCTTTCAGGTTCACGTAGTTGATCTCATTCCACAGGGACGTTGCCACGTTGACGGCCTCTTCTTCAGAGAGTTGGGCGTAGTTATGGAAGTAGGAATCAGGATCTGTGAAGGCCCCTTCGCGGAACTTAAGGAAACGATTGATATACCAGTTCTGCAGCAGGTCTTCTGGCGCATCGACATATATAGAGAAATCGACAAAGTCAGAGACAAACACATGATGCGGGTCGTGCGGATAATCCATCCCGCTTTGCAGAACGTTTAATCCTTCCAGAATAAGAATATCCGGCTGCACAACCGTTTTGTCCCCGTCCGGGATGCGGTCATAAATCAGATGCGAATAGACCGGGGCGGTCACATTCGGCGCACCGGATTTCAGATCCGAGACAAATTTCACCAGGCGGTGCATATCGTAAGAGAGCGGGAAGCCCTTCTTCTTCATCAGACCGCGTTCTTTTAATACTTCATTCGGATGCAGGAAACCGTCGGTGGTGATCAACTCCACGCTGCGGTGTTCCGGCCAGCGGCTCAGCAGCGCCTGCAGTACGCGCGCGGTAGTGCTCTTGCCCACGGCTACGCTGCCGGCAATGCTGATGATATAAGGAATGCGCTGCCCGTTGGTGCCGAGGAACTGCTCCAGTACGGCCTGGCGGCGAAGATTGGAGCTTATATAGAAATTCAGCAGACGTGATAAAGGCAGGTATATTTCCGCCACCTCTTCCAGCGACAGGTCTTCATTGATCCCTTTTAACCGTGCGATTTCGCCTTCCGTTAAGGTCATCGGTACGGAATCACGCAGAGCAGCCCACTGGCTGCGGCTAAACTGGAGATAAGGCGTCATTAACGTTTGCTCTTTTTTGCTCATAAGCATGCTTCAGTGCGCCATCTCTTCCCACAGTAGAGGCTAGCCATGCGGGGTATGGCACATCTAGTAGTTAATTTTGGACAATGCGCAGGAGGGTAACATCAGATGACAGGAATAATAAGAAAAAAAGTCGCTAACTGCTGCGTTACGCAGGAATGCTCCCGCCCCCATTTCAGGCCCTTTTTAGGGGGTAAACGGTGGATATTTGTCCGCTTATGCCTATCAATCGCGCATTTACCCCTCTGTTCGCATAAAATGTGAGCGAACGAACGATTTATGCAAATTTTTAGTTGCATGAATCTGCGGGTCTCCCTAAAATGCGCGCTACTTGATGCCGACTTAGCTCAGTAGGTAGAGCAACTGACTTGTAATCAGTAGGTCACCAGTTCGATTCCGGTAGTCGGCACCATCAAGTCCCGGTGGGGTTCCCGAGCGGCCAAAGGGAGCAGACTGTAAATCTGCCGTCACAGACTTCGAAGGTTCGAATCCTTCCCCCACCACCACTTTCTGGCTGCGTTTACGCTGCCGGAGTTGGTTAAAAAAATTAACCAGCTCAAACATGAAAAGAGAGAAATCTCTTTTTTTGTTACAGAAAGAACTGGGTAGCCGAGTTTCAGGATGCGGGCATCGTATAATGGCTATTACCTCAGCCTTCCAAGCTGATGATGCGGGTTCGATTCCCGCTGCCCGCTCCAATACGTGCTGATATGGCTCAGTTGGTAGAGCGCACCCTTGGTAAGGGTGAGGTCCCCAGTTCGACTCTGGGTATCAGCACCACTTCACTTCTCCCTCCCGTTTCTCTCTGTTTCAATTTAAATGTATTCAACAGTTCAGGCATATTGCCTGGTTGATGTGGTGATATCACCGATTTATCCGTGTCTTAGAGGGACAATCGATGTCTAAAGAAAAGTTTGAACGTACAAAACCGCACGTTAACGTCGGTACTATCGGCCACGTTGACCATGGTAAAACAACACTGACCGCTGCAATCACTACCGTTCTGGCGAAAACCTACGGTGGTTCTGCTCGTGCATTCGACCAGATCGATAACGCACCAGAAGAAAAAGCGCGTGGTATCACCATCAACACTTCCCACGTTGAATATGACACCCCGACTCGCCACTACGCACACGTAGACTGCCCAGGCCACGCCGACTATGTTAAAAACATGATCACCGGTGCTGCGCAGATGGACGGCGCGATCCTGGTTGTTGCTGCGACTGACGGCCCTATGCCTCAGACCCGTGAGCACATCCTGCTGGGTCGTCAGGTAGGCGTTCCTTTCATCATCGTGTTCCTGAACAAATGCGACATGGTTGATGACGAAGAGCTGCTGGAACTGGTAGAAATGGAAGTACGTGAGCTGCTGTCTCAGTACGATTTCCCAGGCGACGACACCCCAATCATTCGCGGTTCTGCGCTGAAAGCGCTGGAAGGCGAAGCAGAGTGGGAAGCAAAAATCATCGAACTGGCTGGCTTCCTGGATTCTTACATCCCAGAACCAGAACGTGCGATTGACAAGCCGTTCCTGCTGCCTATCGAAGACGTATTCTCCATCTCCGGCCGTGGTACTGTTGTTACCGGTCGTGTAGAGCGCGGTATCGTTAAAGTTGGCGAAGAAGTTGAAATCGTTGGTATTAAAGAGACTGCTAAGTCTACCTGTACCGGCGTTGAAATGTTCCGCAAACTGCTGGACGAAGGTCGTGCAGGCGAGAACTGTGGTGTTCTGCTGCGTGGTATCAAGCGTGAAGAAATCCAGCGTGGCCAGGTTCTGGCTAAGCCGGGCTCTATCAAGCCACACACCAAGTTCGAATCCGAAGTGTACATCCTGTCCAAAGATGAAGGCGGCCGTCATACTCCGTTCTTCAAAGGCTACCGTCCACAGTTCTACTTCCGTACAACTGACGTGACCGGTACCATCGAACTGCCAGAAGGCGTTGAGATGGTAATGCCAGGCGACAACATCAAAATGGTTGTTACCCTGATCCACCCAATCGCGATGGATGACGGTCTGCGTTTCGCAATCCGTGAAGGTGGTCGTACCGTTGGTGCGGGCGTGGTTGCTAAAGTTCTCAGCTAATTGCTGATAACATTTGACGCAATGCGCATGAAAAGGGCATCATTTGATGCCCTTTTTGCACGCTTTCGAACCAGAACCTGGCTCATCAGTGATTTTATTTGTCATAATCATTGCTGAGACAGGCTCTGAAGAGGGCGTTTTAGTCCGAAACGCATCAGAGCATTTCGGTTAGGATCGCCTCGCAAACGCGGGGTGAAAATATTTGTAGAATACTTCTGACAGGTTGGTTTATGAGTGCGAATACCGAAGCTCAAGGGAGCGGGCGCGGCCTGGAAGCGATGAAATGGGTAGTGGTAGCCGTATTGCTGATCGTGGCAATCGTTGGCAACTATCTTTATCGTGACATGATGCTGCCGCTACGCGCGCTTGCAGTGGTAATTCTGATTGCTGCAGCGGGTGGTGTCGCGCTGTTGACGACCAAAGGCAAAGCGACCGTCGCTTTTGCCCGCGAAGCGAGAACCGAAGTCCGCAAGGTCATTTGGCCGACTCGCCAGGAAACATTGCACACCACGCTGATTGTCGCTGCGGTTACCGCTGTAATGTCACTGATCCTGTGGGGACTGGATGGTATTCTGGTTCGCCTGGTCTCCTTTATCACTGGCCTGAGGTTCTAAGATGTCTGAAGCCCCTAAAAAGCGCTGGTACGTCGTTCAGGCGTTTTCCGGTTTTGAAGGCCGCGTAGCTACATCGCTGCGTGAGCATATCAAATTACACAACATGGAAGAGTTGTTTGGTGAAGTTATGGTTCCGACCGAAGAAGTGGTCGAGATCCGTGGCGGCCAGCGTCGCAAAAGCGAGCGCAAATTCTTCCCGGGTTACGTTCTGGTTCAGATGGTCATGAACGACGCAAGCTGGCACCTGGTGCGTAGCGTACCTCGTGTAATGGGCTTTATCGGCGGCACGTCTGACCGTCCTGCGCCAATCAGCGACAAAGAAGTTGATGCGATTATGAACCGCCTGCAGCAGGTTGGGGATAAGCCGCGTCCTAAAACGCTGTTTGAACCGGGTGAAATGGTGCGTGTTAGTGACGGTCCGTTTGCTGACTTTAACGGCGTGGTTGAAGAAGTGGACTACGAAAAGTCCCGCCTGAAAGTTTCTGTTTCTATCTTTGGTCGTGCGACCCCGGTAGAGCTGGACTTTGCCCAGGTAGAAAAAGCCTAAGCAGCCGATCAAAAAAGCGACGATTTAATCGTTGCACAGGGCGCGAGATTGGAATACAATTTCGCGCCTTTTGTTTTTATGGATCGCATCCGTAAAACGAATTTTATCACGGGGAGCCTTTTTAAGGCGCTATAACCCAATCAGAGGATTTTACAATGGCTAAGAAAGTACAAGCCTATGTCAAGCTGCAGGTTGCAGCTGGTATGGCAAACCCGAGTCCGCCAGTCGGCCCAGCACTGGGTCAGCAAGGCGTTAACATCATGGAATTCTGTAAAGCGTTCAACGCCAAAACCGAATCCCTGGAAAAAGGCCTGCCGACTCCGGTTGTTATTACCGTTTACGCTGACCGTTCTTTCACTTTCGTTACCAAGACCCCGCCGGCAGCAGTTCTGCTGAAAAAAGCGGCTGGTATCAAGTCTGGTTCCGGTAAGCCGAACAAAGACAAAGTTGGTAAAATTTCCCGCACTCAGCTGCAGGAAATCGCGCAGACCAAAGCTGCCGACATGACTGGTTCCACCATTGAAGCGATGACTCGCTCCATTGAAGGTACCGCACGTTCCATGGGCCTGGTAGTGGAGGACTAAGAAATGGCTAAACTGACCAAGCGCATGTCCGTAATCCGCGGCAAAATTGATGCGACCAAACAGTACGACATCAACGAAGCTATCGCTCTGCTGAAAGAACTGGCTACTGCTAAGTTCGTAGAAAGCGTTGACGTTGCTGTAAACCTCGGTATCGATGCTCGTAAATCTGATCAGAACGTTCGTGGTGCAACTGTACTGCCAAACGGTACTGGCCGTTCCGTTCGCGTTGCTGTATTTGCCCAGGGCGCAAACGCTGAAGCTGCTAAAGCTGCAGGCGCTGAGCTGGTAGGCATGGAAGATCTGGCTGACCAGATCAAGAAAGGCGAAATGAACTTTGACGTTGTTATTGCTTCCCCGGATGCAATGCGCGTTGTTGGCCAGCTGGGCCAGGTTCTGGGTCCACGCGGCCTGATGCCAAACCCGAAAGTGGGTACTGTAACCCCTAACGTTGCTGAAGCGGTTAAGAACGCTAAAGCGGGTCAGGTTCGTTATCGTAACGACAAAAACGGCATCATCCACACCACCATCGGTAAAGTGGACTTTGACACTGACAAACTGAAAGAAAACCTGGAATCTCTGCTGGTTGCGCTGAAAAAAGCGAAACCAACTCAGGCAAAAGGCGTGTACATCAAGAAAGTTAGCCTGTCTACCACCATGGGTGCAGGTGTTGCAGTTGACCAGGCTGGCCTGAGCGCTGCTGCAAACTAATACCTTTACGTGGGCGGTGGATTTGTCTACAATCTTCCCCCCATGTTTGCTAATGAAAGTTAGCAGGTAAAAAGATTTGTTCGTTGGAGCCTGGCCTATCCAGGCCTCCGTCGAAGACCGCAGGTGTTTCGTAAGAGACTTAATGCCCTGCGTAGACGGTGACAGAACGCTAAGATTATTTTTAATATTCTGGCTTGTTTCTGCTCACCGTATTAAGACGCTCTTTTCGTTGGAAAGAGTGAAGTGAGTTCCAGGGCATGAGCCCTGGCAAACATCCAGGAGCAAAGCTAATGGCTTTAAATCTTCAAGACAAACAAGCGATTGTTGCTGAAGTCAGCGAAGTAGCCAAAGGCGCGCTGTCTGCAGTAGTTGCGGATTCCCGCGGCGTAACTGTAGATAAAATGACTGAACTGCGTAAAGCAGGTCGTGAAGCTGGCGTTTACATGCGTGTTGTTCGCAACACCCTGCTGCGCCGCGTCGTTGAAGGTACTCAGTTTGAGTGCCTGAAAGACACGTTTGTTGGTCCAACCTTAATTGCATATTCTATGGAACACCCGGGCGCTGCTGCTCGTCTGTTCAAAGATTTCGCAAAAGCGAATGCAAAATTTGAGGTTAAAGCCGCAGCCTTTGAAGGTGAGTTGATCACGGCATCGAATATCGATCGCCTGGCAACCCTGCCAACCTACGAAGAAGCAATTGCACGCCTGATGGCAACCATGAAAGAAGCTTCGGCTGGCAAACTGGTTCGCACTCTGGCTGCTGTACGCGATGCGAAAGAAGCTGCTTAATAGCCGCTTTCTTTATCAAGTATTCGCTTACGTATAAACTTATTCTGATTTTCAGGAACAATTTAAATGTCTATCACTAAAGATCAAATCATTGAAGCAGTTGCAGCTATGTCTGTAATGGACGTTGTAGAACTGATCACTGCAATGGAAGAGAAATTCGGCGTTTCTGCTGCTGCTGCTGTAGCTGTAGCTGCTGGCCCAGCTGAAGCTGCTGAAGAAAAAACTGAATTCGACGTGATTCTGAAAGGTATCGGCGCGAACAAAGTTGCGGTAATCAAAGCTGTACGTGGCGCAACTGGCCTGGGTCTGAAAGAAGCTAAAGACCTGGTAGAATCTGCTCCAGCTGCGCTGAAAGAAGGCGTGAGCAAAGATGACGCAGAGTCACTGAAAAAATCTCTGGAAGAAGCTGGCGCTGAAGTTGAAGTTAAATAAGCCAACTTTTCTAGTTGAAGCCTGAGAAATCAGGCCGATGGCTGGTGACTTTTTAGTCACCAGCCATTTTGCGCTGTAAGGCGTCAGTAGCGTTTCACACTGTTTGACTGCTGGCTGTCCTGACAATGCTTGTTTCTATCGACGACTTAATATACTGCGACAGGGTGCTCGCTCTGGGTAAATCGCAACGAAATGGTTTAAGCGTGATAGCAACAGGTATTGCGGAAAGTATTCGATTTTCCGATCCACAAAATGGTGTTGCACAAACTGTCCGTCAATGGGCAGATGCGTCGACTTGTCAGCGAGCTGAGGAACCCTATGGTTTACTCCTATACCGAGAAAAAACGTATTCGTAAGGATTTTGGTAAACGTCCACAAGTTTTGGACATACCTTATCTCCTTTCTATCCAGCTTGACTCGTTCCAGAAGTTTATCGAGCAAGATCCTGAAGGGCAGTACGGTCTGGAAGCAGCCTTCCGTTCAGTATTCCCGATTAAAAGCTACAGCGGTAATTCAGAGCTGCAATACGTCAGCTACCGCCTTGGCGAACCGGTGTTTGACGTTCAGGAATGTCAAATCCGTGGCGTGACCTACTCGGCACCGCTGCGCGTTAAGCTGCGTCTGGTGATCTACGAGCGCGAAGCGCCGGAAGGCACCGTTAAAGACATTAAAGAACAAGAAGTCTACATGGGCGAAATTCCGCTCATGACCGACAACGGTACTTTCGTAATCAACGGTACTGAGCGTGTTATCGTTTCCCAGCTGCACCGTAGCCCGGGCGTCTTCTTCGACAGCGATAAAGGTAAAACACACTCATCCGGTAAAGTACTGTATAACGCGCGTATCATTCCTTACCGTGGTTCCTGGCTGGACTTCGAGTTCGATCCTAAAGACAACCTGTTTGTCCGTATCGACCGTCGTCGTAAACTGCCTGCGACCATCATTCTGCGTGCGCTGCAATACACCACTGAACAGATCCTTGACCTGTTCTTTGATAAAGTTGTCTTTGAAATTCGCGACAACAAGCTGCAAATGGAACTGGTGCCGGAACGCCTGCGTGGTGAGACCGCATCGTTCGATATCGAATTTGACGGCAAAATTTATGTGGAAAAAGGTCGCCGTATTACTGCGCGCCACATCCGTCAGCTGGAAAAAGATGAAATTAAACTCATCGAAGTCCCGGTTGAATACATTGCTGGCAAAGTCGCGGCTAAAGACTACGTTGATGCTTCTACGGGTGAACTGATTTGCCCGGCGAACATGGAACTGAGCCTGGATCTGTTGGCTAAGCTGAGCCAGTCTGGTCACAAGCGTATTGAAACGCTGTTCACCAACGATCTGGATCACGGCGCGTACATGTCGGAAACGATTCGTGTCGACCCAACCACCGATCGTCTGAGCGCGCTGGTAGAAATCTACCGCATGATGCGCCCTGGTGAGCCGCCAACTCGCGAAGCAGCTGAAAGCCTGTTTGAGAACCTGTTCTTCTCCGAAGACCGCTACGATCTGTCCGCGGTTGGCCGTATGAAGTTCAACCGTTCACTGTTGCGTGATGCGATTGAAGGTTCCGGTATCCTGAGCAAAGAAGACATCATCGAAGTGATGAAGAAGCTCATCGATATCCGTAACGGCAAAGGCGAAGTGGATGATATCGACCACCTCGGCAACCGTCGTATCCGTTCCGTAGGCGAAATGGCGGAAAACCAATTCCGCGTTGGCCTGGTACGTGTAGAGCGTGCGGTGAAAGAGCGTCTGTCTCTGGGCGATCTGGATACCCTGATGCCTCAGGATATGATCAACGCCAAGCCTATCTCTGCAGCAGTGAAAGAGTTCTTTGGTTCCAGCCAGCTGTCTCAGTTTATGGACCAGAACAACCCGCTGTCTGAGATTACGCACAAGCGTCGTATCTCTGCACTCGGCCCAGGCGGTCTGACCCGTGAACGTGCAGGCTTTGAAGTTCGAGACGTACACCCGACTCACTACGGTCGCGTATGTCCTATCGAAACGCCTGAAGGTCCAAACATCGGTCTGATCAACTCCCTGTCCGTGTACGCACAGACTAACGAATATGGCTTCCTCGAGACGCCGTATCGTAAAGTGACTGACGGTGTTGTTACCGACGAAATTCATTACCTGTCTGCTATCGAAGAAGGTAACTACGTCATCGCTCAGGCGAACTCCAACCTGGATGACGAAGGCCACTTTGAAGAAGACCTGGTAACCTGCCGTAGCAAAGGCGAGTCGAGCTTGTTCAGCCGCGACCAGGTTGACTACATGGACGTTTCCACCCAACAGGTGGTTTCTGTCGGTGCGTCCCTGATCCCGTTCCTGGAACACGATGATGCCAACCGTGCCCTGATGGGTGCGAACATGCAACGTCAGGCGGTTCCAACTCTGCGCGCTGATAAGCCGCTGGTTGGTACTGGTATGGAACGTGCTGTTGCCGTTGACTCCGGTGTAACTGCGGTTGCTAAACGCGGTGGTACTGTTCAGTACGTAGATGCTTCCCGTATCGTTATCAAAGTTAACGAAGACGAGATGCATGCCGGCGAAGCGGGCATCGACATCTACAACCTGACCAAATATACCCGTTCTAACCAGAACACCTGTATCAACCAGATGCCATGTGTGTCTCTGGGTGAGCCAATTGAGCGCGGCGACGTGCTGGCAGATGGCCCGTCCACCGACCTCGGTGAACTGGCGCTCGGTCAGAACATGCGCGTAGCGTTCATGCCGTGGAACGGTTACAACTTCGAAGACTCCATCCTCGTTTCCGAGCGTGTGGTTCAGGAAGATCGTTTCACCACTATTCACATCCAGGAACTGGCATGTGTGTCCCGTGACACCAAGCTGGGGCCAGAAGAGATCACCGCTGACATCCCGAACGTGGGTGAAGCTGCGCTCTCCAAGCTGGATGAATCCGGTATCGTTTATATCGGTGCAGAAGTGACCGGCGGCGACATTCTGGTTGGTAAGGTAACGCCGAAAGGTGAAACCCAGCTGACGCCAGAAGAGAAACTGCTGCGTGCGATCTTCGGTGAGAAAGCGTCTGACGTTAAAGACTCTTCTCTGCGCGTACCAAACGGTGTCTCCGGTACCATTATCGACGTTCAGGTCTTTACTCGCGATGGCGTAGAAAAAGACAAACGTGCGCTTGAAATCGAAGAGATGCAACTGAAGCAGGCTAAGAAAGACCTGTCTGAAGAACTGCAGATCCTCGAAGCTGGCCTGTTTAGTCGTATCTACGCGGTGCTGGTTGCCGGCGGTGTTGAAGCTGAGAAGCTCGACAAACTGCCACGTGACCGCTGGCTGGAACTGGGCCTGGCCGACGAAGAGAAACAAAATCAGCTGGAACAGCTGGCTGAGCAGTACGACGAACTGAAACACGAGTTCGAGAAAAAACTCGAAGCGAAACGCCGCAAAATCACTCAGGGCGACGATCTGGCACCAGGCGTGCTGAAGATTGTTAAAGTGTATCTGGCCGTTAAACGTCAGATCCAGCCTGGTGACAAAATGGCAGGTCGTCACGGTAACAAAGGTGTTATCTCTAAGATCAACCCGATCGAAGATATGCCGCACGATGCTAACGGTACGCCGGTAGATATCGTACTGAACCCGCTGGGCGTACCGTCTCGTATGAACATCGGTCAGATCCTCGAAACCCACCTGGGTATGGCTGCAAAAGGTATTGGCGAGAAAATCAACGCCATGCTGAAACAGCAGCAAGAAGTCGCCAAACTGCGCGAATTCATCCAGCGTGCGTACGATCTGGGTACCGACGTTTGTCAGAAAGTCGACCTGAATACCTTCAGTGATGACGAAGTGCTGCGTCTGGCAGAAAACCTGAAGAAAGGTATGCCGATCGCAACGCCAGTCTTTGACGGTGCGAAAGAGTCTGAAATCAAGGAACTGTTACAGCTTGCTGATCTGCCGACTTCCGGTCAGATCACACTGTTCGATGGTCGTACTGGTGAGCAATTCGAGCGCCAGGTTACCGTTGGCTATATGTACATGCTGAAACTGAACCACCTGGTTGATGACAAGATGCACGCGCGTTCTACCGGTTCTTACAGCCTGGTTACTCAGCAGCCGCTGGGTGGTAAGGCGCAGTTCGGTGGTCAGCGCTTCGGTGAGATGGAAGTGTGGGCGCTTGAAGCATACGGCGCAGCATACACCCTGCAGGAAATGCTTACCGTTAAGTCTGATGACGTAAACGGTCGTACCAAGATGTATAAAAACATCGTGGACGGCAACCATCAGATGGAACCGGGCATGCCGGAATCCTTCAACGTACTGTTGAAAGAGATTCGTTCGCTGGGTATCAACATCGAGCTGGAAGACGAGTAACTCTCGCTCAAACAGGTCACTGGTGCCGGGGTAAGACCCGGCGCCAGATTGTGCTAACTCCGACGGGAGCAAATCCGTGAAAGATTTATTAAAGTTTCTGAAAGCGCAGACTAAAACCGAAGAGTTTGATGCGATCAAAATTGCTCTGGCCTCGCCAGACATGATCCGTTCATGGTCTTTTGGTGAAGTTAAAAAGCCAGAAACCATCAACTACCGTACGTTCAAACCTGAGCGTGACGGCCTTTTCTGTGCGCGTATTTTCGGGCCAGTAAAAGATTACGAGTGCCTGTGCGGTAAGTACAAGCGCCTGAAACACCGTGGTGTTATCTGTGAGAAGTGCGGCGTTGAAGTGACCCAGACCAAAGTGCGTCGTGAGCGCATGGGCCACATCGAGCTGGCGTCTCCGACTGCCCACATCTGGTTCCTGAAATCTCTGCCGTCACGTATCGGCCTGCTGCTGGATATGCCGCTGCGCGATATCGAACGTGTACTGTACTTCGAATCTTACGTTGTTATCGAAGGCGGGATGACCAATCTGGAACGTAACCAGATCCTGACCGAAGAGCAGTATCTGGACGCGTTGGAAGAGTTCGGTGACGAATTCGACGCCAAGATGGGTGCGGAAGCGATCCAGGCCCTGCTGAAGAGCATGGATCTGGAGCAAGAGTGTGAAACTCTTCGCGAAGAGCTGAACGAAACCAACTCCGAAACCAAGCGTAAGAAGCTGACCAAGCGTATCAAACTGCTGGAAGCGTTCGTACAGTCTGGCAACAAGCCAGAGTGGATGATCCTGACCGTTCTGCCGGTTCTGCCGCCAGATCTGCGTCCGCTGGTTCCGCTGGATGGTGGTCGTTTCGCAACGTCAGATCTGAACGATCTGTATCGTCGCGTGATTAACCGTAACAACCGTCTGAAACGTCTGTTGGATCTGGCTGCGCCAGATATCATCGTACGTAACGAAAAACGTATGCTGCAGGAAGCGGTAGATGCCCTGCTGGATAACGGTCGTCGCGGTCGTGCGATCACCGGTTCTAACAAGCGTCCTCTGAAATCTTTGGCCGATATGATCAAAGGTAAGCAGGGTCGTTTCCGTCAGAACCTGCTCGGTAAGCGTGTTGACTACTCTGGTCGTTCTGTTATCACCGTAGGTCCATACCTGCGTCTGCATCAGTGCGGTCTGCCGAAGAAAATGGCACTGGAGCTGTTCAAACCGTTCATCTACGGCAAGCTGGAACTGCGTGGCCTGGCCACCACCATCAAAGCCGCTAAGAAGATGGTTGAGCGTGAAGAAGCTGTCGTTTGGGATATCCTGGACGAAGTTATCCGCGAACACCCGGTACTGCTGAACCGTGCACCAACACTGCACCGTCTGGGTATCCAGGCATTTGAGCCAGTACTGATCGAAGGTAAAGCTATCCAGCTGCACCCGCTGGTTTGTGCGGCTTATAACGCCGACTTCGATGGTGACCAGATGGCTGTTCACGTACCGCTGACGCTGGAAGCCCAGCTCGAAGCGCGTGCGCTGATGATGTCTACCAACAACATCCTGTCCCCAGCGAACGGCGAGCCAATCATCGTTCCTTCTCAGGACGTTGTATTGGGTCTGTATTACATGACCCGTGACTGTGTTAACGCTAAAGGCGAAGGCATGGTGCTGACTGGCCCTAAAGAAGCTGAGCGTATTTATCGCGCTGGCCTGGCCTCTCTGCATGCGCGTGTAAAAGTGCGTATCACAGAATACGAAAAAGATGCTAATGGCGAGCTCGTTAGCAAAACCAGCATTATCGACACGACTGTAGGCCGTGCGATTCTGTGGATGATCGTACCGAAAGGTCTGCCTTTCTCCATCGTCAACCAGGCGCTGGGCAAGAAAGCTATCTCCAAAATGCTGAACACTTGTTACCGTATTCTGGGCCTGAAGCCGACCGTTATCTTCGCTGACCAGACAATGTACACCGGCTTTGCTTATGCAGCGCGTTCAGGTGCATCTGTTGGTATTGATGACATGGTCATCCCAGAGAAGAAACACGAGATCATCTCTGAAGCGGAAGCCGAAGTTGCTGAGATCCAGGAGCAGTTCCAGTCTGGTCTGGTTACCGCGGGCGAACGCTATAACAAAGTTATCGATATCTGGGCAGCGGCGAACGATCGTGTATCCAAAGCGATGATGGATAACCTGCAAACCGAAACCGTTATTAACCGTGACGGCGTAGAAGAGCAGCAGGTTTCCTTCAACAGCATCTACATGATGGCCGACTCCGGTGCGCGTGGTTCTGCAGCACAGATTCGTCAGCTGGCAGGTATGCGTGGTCTGATGGCGAAGCCAGATGGCTCCATCATCGAAACGCCGATCACCGCGAACTTCCGTGAAGGTCTGAACGTACTCCAGTACTTCATCTCCACGCACGGTGCGCGTAAAGGTCTTGCGGATACCGCACTGAAGACAGCGAACTCCGGTTATCTGACGCGTCGTCTGGTTGACGTTGCGCAGGATCTGGTTGTGACCGAAGACGACTGTGGCACCCTCGAAGGTATCACCATGACCCCGGTTATCGAGGGTGGTGATGTTAAAGAGCCACTGCGCGATCGCGTATTGGGTCGTGTGGCTGCCGAAGACGTGCTGAAGCCGGGCACCGCGGATATTCTGGTTCCACGCAACACACTGCTGCACGAGCACTGGTGTGATCTGCTGGAAGAGAACTCCGTTGACTCCGTCAAAGTACGTTCCGTCGTATCCTGTAACACCGACTTTGGTGTATGTGCACACTGCTATGGTCGTGACCTGGCGCGTGGCCACATCATCAACAAAGGTGAAGCAATCGGCGTTATCGCGGCACAGTCCATCGGTGAGCCGGGTACACAGCTGACGATGCGTACGTTCCACATCGGTGGTGCGGCATCGCGTGCGGCTGCTGAATCCAGCATCCAGGTGAAAAACAAAGGTAGCATCCGTCTGAGCAATGCGAAGTCGGTTATGAACTCTGCCGGTAAGCTGGTTGTTACTTCGCGTAACACCGAGCTGAAACTGATCGACGAATTCGGTCGTACCAAAGAGAGCTATAAAGTGCCTTACGGTGCGGTAATGGGCAAAGGTGATGGTGAGCAGGTTGCAGGCGGCGAAACCGTAGCAAACTGGGATCCGCACACCATGCCAGTTATCACCGAAGTGGCGGGCTTTATTCGCTTCACCGATATGCTCGATGGTCAGACGATTACTCGTCAGACTGACGACCTGACCGGTCTCTCTTCCCTGGTGGTTCTGGATTCTGCAGAACGTACCGCGGGTGGTAAAGATCTGCGTCCAGCACTGAAAATCGTTGATGCTAACGGCAACGACGTTCTGATCCCGGGCACCGACATGCCGGCTCAGTACTTCCTGCCAGGTAAAGCGATTGTGCAGCTGGAAGATGGTATTCAGATCGGTGCAGGTGATGCTCTGGCGCGTATTCCTCAGGAATCCAGCGGTACCAAGGATATCACCGGTGGTCTGCCGCGCGTTGCGGATCTGTTCGAAGCACGTCGTCCGAAAGAGCCGGCAATCCTGGCTGAAATCACCGGTATCATTTCCTTCGGTAAAGAGACCAAAGGGAAACGTCGCCTGGTGATCTCGCCTCTGGATGGCAGCGATGCGTACGAAGAGATGATTCCAAAATGGCGTCAGCTCAACGTGTTTGAAGGTGAACGTGTAGAACGTGGTGATGTGGTTTCCGACGGTCCGGAAGCGCCACACGACATTCTGCGTCTTCGTGGCGTCCACGCGGTAACGCGTTACATCACCAACGAAGTACAGGACGTTTACCGTCTGCAAGGCGTTAAGATCAACGATAAGCACATCGAAGTTATCGTTCGTCAGATGCTGCGTAAAGCCACCATCGTGAATGCCGGTAGCTCCGACTTCCTCGAAGGTGAGCAGGTTGAATACTCTCGCGTCAAGATTGCTAACCGCGATCTGGAATCGAACGGCAAACTCAGTGCGACCTTCGCACGTGACCTGCTGGGTATCACCAAAGCGTCTCTGGCAACCGAGTCCTTCATCTCCGCGGCATCGTTCCAGGAGACCACTCGTGTGCTTACCGAAGCAGCCGTTGCGGGCAAACGCGACGAACTGCGCGGTCTGAAAGAGAACGTTATCGTGGGTCGTTTGATCCCGGCCGGTACCGGTTATGCGTACCACCAGGATCGTATGCGCCGTCGCGCAGCAGGCGACGCGCCAGCTGCACCGCAGGTTACTGCTGAAGATGCATCTGCCAGCCTGGCAGAGCTGCTGAACGCAGGCCTGGGCGGTTCTGACAACGATTAATCGTTCCGTCAGCCCATAAAAAAACCCGCTTCGGCGGGTTTTTTTATGCGGATAGCGCTGCGCTTACCGGGCGTTGTCTCAGTTAACCAGTGGCAACCGGCGATACAGCTCGATCATATCGCCCGCCAGATCCTGAATCACCATCGCATTCATCAGATGATCCTGCGAGTGAACGGTGATCAGATTGACCGGCAGCTTGCCAGTGCCTTCATCCATACCGATCAGTTTCGTCTGGATGGTGTGCGCATGCTTAACGAATTCACGCGACTCTTCCATTGCTTTCTCGGCATCGGCAAAATTGCCTTTGCGCGCCATCTGCAGGGCGGTTAATGCGGAACTACGGGCTGCACCGGCATTCACCAGCAGCTCCATAATGATCGTTTCTAAATCGTCCATGCGTTACTCCAACAGTTTGAGGGCTTTATCGAGCACGGCATCGCCTTTCATCATGCCGTAATCCATCATGTCGATAACCGCGACCTTTTTACCCAGCGGCTCGGCCTGAGCCTGGAGATTTGCCAGCTCATATTTAACCTGTGGGCCCAGTAACACGATGTCGGCTGCGGCGATCTCATCTTTAAATTCAGCAACCGGTACGGCTTTAATGGTCACCTCGACGCCTTTCTTCTGCGCGGCGTCTTTCATGCGTTGAACCAGCATGCTGGTGGACATTCCCGCTGCACAGCATAAAACGATGTTCTTCATAGTCAGCCTCAATGTACATGTGTTTATTAATAATTATCCCGCGCTGTCTGCTTCAACAACCGCTTTACCACGGTTGTGTGTGAGTCATCACAAAGAAAGCTGCTTTTTTCTGAAACCGGTTACAACTGTTACAAAGGTGAGAAGGCAGGGCGAAACGAGGAAGAAGCTTTCCGCCCTGGTCAGCACCCTTTGCTGACAGGGCAAGAGTAAAAAAAGGCACACCGACAGGCAATCGCCCGCTGCAAACCTTACGCGACGTCACGTAATATTTTCACCGGGTTACATTTTCTTTCAGCGTAACTGCGAGGCGCGCCCCAGCCAGCTATCCCAGTCTTTCCATACTGGCTGCAAACCTTGATCGCTGAGCGCACGAGCAACCTCCTCCGGGCGACGGTTATCGTGTGGGGCAAACTGCTCAAGCTCGGGGTGATCGTCGGCATAGCCGCCAGGCTGGGTTTTGGAGAAAGCGCTGACGTTGTTAATCGCCAGCGGGATCACGCGATCGCGAAATGCCGGTGACTCCCGGGTCGACAGTGACAGCTCCACCTCTGGTGCCAGCAGACGGAAGGCGCAGATCGCCTGTACCAGCTGGCGTTCATCCATGATCGACGCGGGCTGAATACCCCCGGCGCAGGGGCGCAGACGTGGAAAGGAGACCGAATAGCGGCTCTGCCAGTAATGCTGCTGCAACCACAGGAGATGTTCCGCCACCATATAGCTGTCGACCCGCCAGCTGTCCGACAGCCCGGTTAGTGCGCCGAGGCCGATCTTATCGATCCCGGCACGGCCCAGCCGATCCGGCGTCTCCAGCCGCCAGAAGAAGTCCTGCTTTTTACCCTTCAGATGGTGCTGGGCATACACCGCCTCGTGATAAGTCTCCTGATAAACCAGCACCCCATCCAGTCCCAGCGTTTTCAGCTCGCCGTACTCTGCCTCCGACAAGGGTTGAACCTCCATCTGCAGAGACGAGAAACGGCGGCGAATGGCCGGAAGATGGCGACGAAAATAGTCCATCCCGACTTTGCTTTGATGCTCGCCAGTAACCAACAGCAGGTGCTCAAACCCCATCTCACGGATCGCCGAACACTCACGGGCAATTTCGTTTTCATCCAGCGTTTTGCGCTTGATGTGGTTGCTCATCGAGAACCCGCAATAAGTACAGTCATTGGCGCACAGGTTGGAGAGATACAGCGGCACATAAAAGCTCACCGTATTGCCAAAGCGCTGGCGGGTCAGACGCTGCGCCCGCTGAGCCATCGGCTCCAGATACGCGCTGGCAGCGGGGGAGAGCAGGGCCATCATGTCTTCGCGGGTCGGATGACGGGCGTTCAACGCGCGCTCAACGTCCGCTGGCGTTTTGCTGTTGATCTGCAGGCGAATGTCGTCCCAGTCCAGCTGACGCCAGCGATCGGTAAAGGAACTCATTAGAACGTCTCCAGAAAACCGGTCAGCGGGCTGGTGGCCTGGGCTTCAACGCTGCGCAAACCTGGGCCAGACTGGCGGGCCAGCACGCCCGCTTCTACTGCCAGGCGGAAGGCGCGCGCCATCTTCACCGGATCGTCAGCGACGGCGATAGCGGTATTAACCAGCACCGCATCGGCTCCCATCTCCAGGGCTTGTGCGGCATGGCTGGGGACGCCGATGCCTGCATCTATCACCACGGGTACGCTCGCCTGCTGGATGATGATCTCCAGCATCGCGCGGGTTGCCAGCCCCTGATTCGAGCCGATGGGCGCACCGAGCGGCATGACTGCGGCACAACCCACCTCTTCCAGCCGCTTGCAGAGTACCGGATCGGCCCCACAGTAGGGCAGCACCGTAAAACCTTGTTTAACCAGCATCTCTGCGGCTTTCAGCGTTTCAATCGGATCCGGCAGTAGCCAGCGGGCATCGGGATGGATTTCCAGCTTCAACCAGTGCGTGCCCAGCGCCTCGCGCGCCAGCTGTGCGGCGAACACCGCCTCTTCTGCCGTTTTAGCCCCGGAGGTGTTGGGCAGCAAAGTCACGCCCGCTTCGCGCAGCGGTGCCAGAATGGCATCGTTGTGATTACGCAGATCGACCCGCTTCATCGCCAGCGTGACCAACTGACTGCCGCTCTCTTTGAGGGATTCGATCATCAGCTGCGGCGAGGCGAATTTTCCGGTCCCGGTAAATAAATGAGAATCAAAAGTTTTATCCGCAATACGTATCATCTTAGCCTCCGGCAATCACCTGAAAGAGCAGGATCTGATCGCCTTCGCGCACCTGCTGACGATCCCACCGCTCACGCGGCAGGATCTGTTGATTAAGGGCCAGCGCCACCCCTGGCTTTAACTGGCGTAGCTGGTCGAGTAGGGTGGCGAGGGTGATACCGTCAGCACACTGCATCGGTTCATCGTTAAACAGGATCTGCATGACGCCCTCCGCATACCGGACAACCGCTGGCACGCTGCAGCGCCAGCTGGCGCCAGCTCCCCGCGCGGGCATCAAACAGCCGCAGCGTATTGCGTGAGGTCTCCATTCCGCTGAGCAGCTTGATTGCCTCCAGCGCCTGCAGGGTTCCCATTACGCCAACCACCGGCCCGACGATACCTGAGGTGCGGCAGTTGCGCTGTGGCTCGTTATCATCCGGCCACAGGCAGCGGTAGCAGCCCTGGGTCCAGGGTGGGGTCAGCGCCATCAGCTGCCCGCCAAAGCCCACGGCGCTGGCGGTAATGAGCGGGGTATTGAGCGTCACACAAGCCGCGTTAACGGCCTGCCGCGTCGCCATGTTATCGGTGCAATCCAGCACCAGGTCGGCCTGTGCCACCTGTTCGCGGAGCGCATCGCCCTTCAGTCGTTGCTGTAGGGCGATCAGGCGGATATCCGGATTCAGCTGTGTCAGCCGACGCTGCGTCACCTGCGCTTTCGGCTGATTCAGATCGTCGGTGGTGAACACAATCTGGCGCTGCAAATTACTGAGATGGACGTCGTCGTCGTCGGCCAACACCAGCGTACCGATACCCGCCCCGGCCAGATACAGCGCTGCCGGGGCGCCAAGTCCACCCAGCCCGACAATCAGCACCCGACTGGCGAGCAGCTTTTGCTGGCCGTCGATGGCGATGTCGTCCAGCAGGATCTGGCGGCTGTAGCGCATAAAGTCGCGGTCATTCATCGCCCGCTCCCGCCAGCTGCAGGAGCTGTGCTGTTGCGGCCTGCCAGTCTTCGGCCTGGGTGATCGCACTGACCACTGCGATGCTACCGACGCCCGTCGCCAGAACGGCGGGCGCCCGTGCAAGGCTAATCCCGCCGATGGCGACGGTGGGATAGTCCGCAAGCCGTGCAATATGGCCTGCCAGCTGATCCACGCCCTGCGGCGCTGAGGGCATTTGTTTGGTCTGGGTCGGGAAAACGTGGCCCAGCGCGATGTAAGACGGGCGTGCCGCCAGCGCCACGTCAATCTCCATATCGTCATGGGTCGACACGCCGAGGCGTAAGCCAGCCTGCCGAATCGCGTCAAGGTCAGTGGTCTCCAGATCTTCCTGACCGAGATGCACACCGTAAGCCTGATGTTTGATGGCCAGACGCCAGTAGTCGTTGATAAACAGGCGGGCCTGATGGCGATGGCCAAGAGCGATGGCCGCCGCAATGTCGGCTTCGACCTCGTGATCCTGTTTATCTTTGATGCGCAGTTGGAGCGTTTTAACGCCAACCTTCAGCAGGCGTTCAATCCACGCCACGCTGTCCACGACCGGGTACAACCCCAGGCGAAACGGCACTGGCGGAAAGTGGGGTTGATACATCACGCCTCCTCTTTTTTGAGGTAGATTTCACCGCCTTTGGCGCGGAATGATTCTGACATGTCAGCCATTCCCACCTCGATGGTCTGCTTCGCCGCGTAGTCGCGCACTTCCTGGCTGATTTTCATTGAGCAGAATTTCGGTCCGCACATGGAACAGAAGTGGGCCACTTTGCCAGACTCCTGCGGCAAGGTTTCGTCGTGATAGGCTCGGGCGGTGAACGGATCGAGTGCCAGGTTGAACTGGTCTTCCCAGCGGAATTCAAAGCGCGCTTTTGACATGGCGTTATCGCGGATCTGTGCACCCGGATGACCTTTCGCCAGGTCGGCCGCATGAGCGGCAATTTTGTAGGTGATCAGGCCTTGCTTCACATCCTCTTTGTTTGGCAGACCGAGATGCTCTTTTGGGGTGACGTAGCAGAGCATCGCGCAGCCAAACCAGCCGATCATCGCCGCGCCAATTCCGGAAGTGAAGTGGTCATAACCCGGTGCGATATCGGTGGTCAACGGCCCCAGGGTATAGAACGGTGCTTCATGGCAGTGTTCCAGTTCCTCGGTCATGTTGCGGCGGATCATCTGCATCGGCACATGGCCTGGGCCTTCGATCATCACCTGGACGTCATATTCCCAGGCAATTTTGGTCAGCTCGCCCAGGGTATGCAGTTCGGCAAACTGGGCTTCGTCGTTGGCATCGCGAATGGAGCCCGGACGCAGGCCATCGCCCAGCGACAGTGAGACGTCGTATGCGGCGCAGATTTCGCAGATTTCGCGGAAATGTTGGTACAGGAAGTTTTCCTGATGATGGGAAAGGCACCACTTCGCCATGATTGAGCCGCCGCGGGAGACAATCCCGGTCAGACGTTTTGCGGTCATCGGCACGTAGCGCAGCAGCACGCCAGCGTGAATGGTGAAGTAGTCCACGCCCTGTTCAGCCTGCTCCAGAAGGGTATCGCGGAAGGCTTCCCAGGTGAGATCTTCGGCGATACCGTTAACTTTCTCCAGCGCCTGGTAGATGGGAACCGTACCAATCGGCACCGGGCTGTTGCGCAGGATCCATTCGCGAGTTTCGTGAATATAGCGTCCGGTTGAAAGGTCCATCACCGTGTCCGCGCCCCAGCGGGTGGACCACACCAGTTTCTCCACCTCTTCTTCGATGGAGGAGGTGACGGCTGAATTACCAATGTTGGCGTTTACTTTTACCAGGAAATTGCGGCCAATGATCATCGGCTCCGATTCCGGGTGGTTAATGTTGGCAGGGATAATCGCGCGGCCTGCTGCCACTTCGTCACGCACAAACTCCGGGGTGATGTTTTCCGGCAGGCGAGCGCCAAAGCCCTCGCCCGGATGCTGGTGGCGCAGCACTTCACCGTGAATACGCTCGCGGCCCATATTTTCGCGGATGGCGATGAACTCCATCTCCGGGGTCACGATACCCTGGCGGGCGTAGTGCAACTGAGTCACGCACTTGCCCGATTTGGCGCGTTTCGGCGTCAGCAGGCCGGTAAAGCGCAGTTCATCCAGCCCGTCATCCGCCAGGCGTTCCTGGGTGTAAGCCGAGCTACGGACAGAGAGCGCTTCGCTGTCGCCGCGGCCATCAATCCATGACTGGCGCAGCTTCGCCAGCCCCTGCTGGACGTTAATCGCCACCGCCGGATCGCCGTAAGGGCCCGAGGTGTCGTAAACCGGTACCGCCTCGTTTTCTTCTAACTGTGGCTGTTCTTTGCTGCCGCCGATAAGCGTCGGGCTAAGCTGGATCTCGCGCATGGGCACGCGAATATCATCCTGAGATCCGCTCAGATAGATGCGTTTTGAGTTGGGGAAAGCGGTGCCTTCCAGGGTATCGATAAAGTGTTGGGCATGCGCGCGCTGTTCGCGGCGGGTCATTTTTGTGGTAGACATAGCTCGTTCCAAAAAGTGCAGGAAGTGGCTTGTCAGACGTCGGATGAAGCAAGAGAGGATCGCCCAGGGGCGATTCAACAGATTGACTCTTGTTCCCTTCGCAGGTTTTAACCTGATCAGGTTCCGCGGATCCCGAATTAACGGTCTCAGCCCGGCTTTCGCACTGGGCACTCCGACAAGAATTTGCTCCCTTACAGCAGGAGCAATAAATGTAAACTACGCGTTAACGAGAAATAACTCAAGCCGGACGGGCGACGTTATTTTCGTTACTCGCTTTCAGATTGTTATCCAGCGCCAGGGCGATCAGGTTATCTTCCAGCGTAAATCGTTGCTCCAGTGCCTCGCCGATATCGGAAAGCGCCTGCTGAAATTCCAGATAGTTATCCTGGTCGATGGCGTTTTCGAGGGTTGAGTCGTAATAATCCATGATCTGCTGGGTATTGGCCTCCAGCAGGGGATACAGTTTGTTGGCCGCTAAAAGCGGGCTGCTGCCTTCCATTTCACGGATAATACGTTCATAAATATTAAAATGTCCGTTGGAAAGGTAGTCGACCAGGCTCTGACAAAAATTATCCAGCGCTTTTTCATTCAGGCGCATATAGGATTCTTTGCCAGGCTTAATGCCAACAAGATTGTAGTAGGCTACGAGCAGATGTTTACGCACGAGCAGCCAGCGATCGACCAGTTTGTTACTTCCGCCAACGCGCTCTGTCAGGTTTTCTAGCTGGTTTAGCATGTTTGACTCCGCAAGGTTAAGATTAAAAGCTGCCCGCCCAAAATGTAATCGTAATGTTACCAACATGCCTGTGAAGCAAAGGTTGTGCAATAGATATGGATCGTATAATTGAAAAATCGGATCGCGGCTGGTGGTTAGTCAGCCACGAACAAAAATTATGGTTACCTGGGGGGGAATTACCCCATGGAGAAGCGGAAGATTTCGATCTTGCGGGTCAAACTGCACGCAATATTGGTGAATGGCAGGGCGAATCGGTGTGGTTGATCCAACAGAATCGTCCTCACGAGATGGGATCGGTGCGCCAGCTGCTCGATCTTGATGGTGGCTTATTTCAGCTGGCCGGGCGCGCTGTACAGCTGACCGAGTTTTATCGTTCGCATAAATATTGCGGCTATTGTGGCCACACCATGCACCCGAGCAAAACTGAGTGGGCAATGCTCTGCAGCCACTGCCGTGAACGTTATTATCCGCAAATCGCCCCCTGCATGATTGTGGCCATTCGTCGTGATGATTCCCTTTTACTGGCGCAACATACCCGCCACCGTAACGGGGTCCATACCGTGCTGGCCGGGTTCGTTGAAGTGGGCGAAACGCTGGAGCAGGCAGTCGCGCGCGAAGTAATGGAAGAGAGCGGTATTAAAGTGAAAAATTTGCGGTATGTCACCTCGCAGCCGTGGCCGTTCCCGCAGTCGCTGATGACCGCGTTTATGGCTGAGTACGACAGCGGCGAGATCGTTATCGATCCGAAAGAGTTGCTAAGCGCCAAATGGTATCGCTATGACGATTTACCGCTGCTTCCGCCGCCAGGCACCGTGGCCCGCCGCCTGATAGAAGATACGGTGGCAATGTGTCGGGCCGACTATGAATGACGTGATACACTGGGGATAAGACGCTTAAGGAACTGCAAAAATGACCGAACTGAAGAACGATCGTTATCTGCGTGCGCTGCTGCGCCAACCCGTTGATGTCACCCCGGTATGGATGATGCGCCAGGCGGGCCGCTATTTGCCGGAATACAAAGCTACGCGCGCGCAGGCGGGCGATTTTATGTCGCTGTGCAAAAACGCAGAGCTGGCGTGTGAAGTGACGCTCCAGCCGCTGCGCCGCTTCCCGCTGGACGCGGCGATCCTTTTTTCAGACATCCTGACCATCCCGGACGCCATGGGCCTTGGGCTCTATTTTGAAACCGGTGAAGGTCCGCGCTTTTCCTCACCGATTAAGAGCAAAGCGGATATCGATAATCTGCCCATCCCGGACCCGGAGCAGGAGCTTGGGTATGTGATGAATGCCGTACGAACCATCCGCCGTGAGCTGAAAGGTGAGGTGCCGCTGATTGGTTTCTCCGGCAGCCCGTGGACGCTGGCGACTTACATGGTCGAAGGCGGCAGCAGCAAGGCATTTACGGTGATCAAAAAGATGATGTACGCCGATCCGCGGGCGTTGCATGCCCTGCTCGATAAGCTGGCGAAAAGCGTCACCTTGTACCTGAACGCGCAAATTAAAGCGGGTGCGCAGTCGGTGATGATTTTTGATACCTGGGGCGGGGTGCTGACCGGTCGCGATTATCAGCAGTTCTCGCTCTACTATATGCACAAAATCGTTGATGGCCTGCTGCGTGAAAACGAAGGTCGTCGCGTGCCGGTGACCCTGTTCACCAAAGGTGGCGGTCAGTGGCTTGAAGCACTGGCAGAGACCGGCTGCGACGCGCTGGGCATCGACTGGACGATGGACATGGCCGAGGCGCGCCGTCGCGTGGGTGATAAGGTGGCGCTGCAGGGCAATATGGACCCGTCTATGCTCTATGCTCCGGCTGCCCGCATTGAAGAAGAGGTCGCGACGATTCTGGCCGGATTCGGTCAGGGCGAAGGTCATGTCTTCAACCTGGGACACGGTATTCATCAGGATGTACCGCCAGAGCATGCAGGCGTGTTCGTGGAGGCGGTGCACCGACTTTCTGCGCAGTACCATCTGTAAGGGGTCGCTATGGATCTTGCGTCATTACGCGCTCAGCAAATCGAACTTGCCGCCTCGGTCTCTCGCGAGGATCGGCTGGATAAAGACCCACCCGCACTGATTGCGGGTGCAGATGTCGGGTTTGAGCAGGGCGGGGACGTGACGCGGGCAGCGATAGTGCTGCTGAAGTATCCTTCGCTGGAACTTGTCGAATACCAGGTGGCGCGTATCGCCACCACCATGCCCTACATCCCCGGCTTTCTCTCCTTTCGCGAATACCCCGCGCTACTGGCTGCGTGGGCGTTACTGTCACAAAAACCGGACCTGCTGTTTGTTGATGGTCATGGCATCTCCCATCCTCGTCGTCTTGGCGTTGCCAGCCATTTTGGCCTGCTGGTGGATGTTCCAACCATTGGCGTGGCGAAAAAACGCCTCTGCGGTAAGTTTGAACCGCTGTCGACGGAGCCTGGCGCACTGGCGCCGTTGATGGATAAAGGCGAGCAGCTGGCGTGGGTATGGCGCAGCAAGGCACGCTGCAATCCACTGTTTATCGCGACCGGCCACCGTGTCAGTCTGGATAGCGCGCTAGGCTGGGTACAGCGCTGTATGAAAGGCTATCGGCTGCCAGAACCGACCCGCTGGGCCGATGCGGTGGCATCCGGGCGTCCGGCTTTCATTCGTTGGCAGGAAATTCAGCCCTGAATCAGGTAAACTGCCGCCAATTTCTGACTCTGAGAGTTCATCATGTTACTAAACCCGATTCATCTGCGCCTTGAAAAGCTGGAAAGCTGGCAGCATGTCACTTTTATGGCCTGTCTGTGCGAACGTATGTACCCGAACTACGCCATGTTCTGCAAGCAGACTGAATTTGGTGAAGGCCAAGTGTATCGTCGTGTCCTCGATCTGGTGTGGGAAACGCTGACGGTCAAAGATGCGAAGGTAAACTTCGATTCGCAGCTCGATAAGCTGGAAGAAGCCATCCCTGCTGCTGATGACTATGATGTGTATGGTGTCTACCCGGCGATTGATGCCTGTGTGGCATTAAGTGAGCTGATTCATTCGCGCCTGAGTGGTGAGACGCTGGAACATGCCATCGAAGTCAGTAAGGCTTCCATCACGACCGTGGCAATGCTGGAAATGACGCAGGAAGGTCGCGAAATGACCGATGAAGAGCTACGGTTAAACCCGGCGGTAGAGCAGGAATGGGACATCCAGTGGGAAATATTCCGATTGCTGGCAGAGTGTGAAGAACGTGATATCGAGCTGATTAAAGGTCTGCGAGCAGACTTGCGTGAGGCCGGTGAGAGTAACATTGGTATAAATCTTAGCCAGTGAGACAATAAAACGTGATTTAACGCCTTTTTTGTCATACCTGTACTCTTCCCTTCTGCCCCCCGTCTGGTCTACATTTGGGGGGCGAAAATAAGTGGCTATCGGTGCGTGTATGCAGGAGAGTGCTTTTTTGGCATTTTCGTCGCACTCGATGCTTAGCAAGCGATAAACACATTGAAAGGATAACTTATGAACAAGACTCAACTGATTGATGTAATTGCGGACAAGGCTGATCTGTCTAAAGTGCAGGCTAAAGCTGCTCTGGAATCCACCCTGGCTGCTATTACTGAGTCTCTGAAAGAAGGCGATGCTGTGCAACTGGTTGGTTTCGGTACCTTCAAAGTGAACCACCGCGCTGAGCGTACTGGCCGCAACCCGCAGACCGGTAACGAGATCAAAATCGCTGCAGCTAACGTGCCAGCATTTGTCTCTGGCAAAGCACTGAAAGACGCAGTTAAGTAAGACGCGTGGCAGTGAACAGTTTTAACAAGGGGGCGGTTTCGCCCCTTTTGTCTGTCTGGCGTCAGGCTCTGGCGCTGGCAGGAATACTGTTGCTGACTGCCTGCAGCCATGATTCCTCTCTACCGCCCTTTACCGCCAGTGGATACGCTGACGATCAGGGTGCGGTGCGTATCTGGCGCAAAGATTCCGATGATGAAGTCCACCTGCTCTCTGCCTTCAGTCCCTGGCATAGCGGCAGCACCACAACCAGCGAGTACCGCTGGCAGGGCGATACGCTTGCTCTAATCGAACTCAATATCTACAGCAAACCCCCTGAGCATATCCGGGTGCGTTTTGACGACCACGGTGAGCTGAGCTTTATGCAGCGCGAAATCGGCGGTCAAAAGCAACAGCTATCCAACGATCAGATTGCCCTGTACCGCTACCGTGCCGACCAAATCCGCCAGACCAGTGATGCTTTGCGTCAGGGGCGGGTCGTACTGCAGCAGGGTCGCAGGCATCCCGACGGTACCGTGACCACGTGCGAAGGGCTGAAGCTGAAGCCAGATTTCGACAACTGGGCGACGGAACACATTGCCCGCCGTCAGAGTCATTCATCAATGGACGTGAGCGTCGCGTGGCTGGAAGCGCCAGAAGGATCGCAGCTGCTGCTGGTGGCGAACGAAGATTTCTGTACCTGGCAGCCGACAGAGAAGAGTTTCTGAGTGGAATTCCCTCTCCCCGATGGAGAGAGGGTTAGCATGAAGAGAGAAATTACTTCCCTTGCTCGCGGGCAATCGCGCGATAACCAATATCCTTGCGGCTAAAGCTGCCCTCCCAGCGAATATCCTTCATTAACGCATAGGCGCGCTGCTGCGCTTCTGCCACCGTGTTACCCAGCGCCGTCGCGCAGAGCACGCGTCCACCGTTGGTCAGCACGCGATCGTCGGCAGAAAGCGTCGTGCCTGCGTGGAACACTTTGCTGCCTTCGAGCTCTTCCAGCGGCAGGCCGTGGATCTCGTCGCCGTTAGTGTAGTTGCCCGGATAACCGCCTGCGGCAATCACCACGCCCAGAGAGGCGCGCTCGTCCCACTCAGATGTTTTCTCGTCCAGCTTGCCTTCGCAGGCAGCCAGACACAGATCCACCAGATCGGATTTCATGCGTAGCATGATCGGCTGGGTTTCCGGATCACCAAAGCGGCAGTTGAACTCAATCACCTTCGGGTTGCCCTGCGGGTCAATCATCAGACCGGCGTACAGGAAACCGGTATAGGTGTTGCCTTCTGCAGCCATGCCTTTCACGGTTGGCCAGATGATACGTTCCATGGTGCGCTGGTGGACTTCATCAGTGACAACCGGAGCAGGGGAGTAAGCGCCCATGCCGCCGGTGTTAGGGCCGCTGTCGCCGTCGCCAACGCGCTTATGATCCTGGCTGGTGGCCATTGGCAGCACATGCTCGCCGTCAACCATCACGATAAAGCTGGCTTCTTCACCGTCGAGGAACTCTTCGATCACAATACGATGTCCTGCATCGCCGAAAGCATTGCCTGCCAGCATATCCTGAACGGCATCCTCCGCTTCCTGCAACGTCATCGCCACAATCACGCCTTTACCTGCGGCCAGGCCGTCGGCCTTGATTACAATCGGCGCACCTTTCTCACGCAGATACGCCAGCGCAGGATCCACTTCCGTGAAGTTCTGGTATTCCGCCGTCGGGATGTTGTGGCGCGCAAGGAAGTCTTTGGTAAAGGCTTTAGAACCTTCCAACTGGGCGGCACCTTCGGTTGGGCCGAAGATGGTCAGACCCGCCGCGCGGAAGGCGTCCACCACGCCGATCACCAGCGGGGCTTCCGGGCCCACGATGGTCAGATCGATTTTCTCGTTCTGGGCAAAAGTCAGCAGCGCCGGAATATCGGTCACGCCGATGGCGACGTTTTGCAGCGCAGGCTCGAGGGCAGTACCGGCGTTACCCGGTGCCACAAAGACCGTTTTGACCTGCGGCGACTGGGCCGCTTTCCAGGCCAGGGCGTGTTCGCGTCCGCCGTTACCAATCACTAATACTTTCATTGTCTGCTCCGGAATTAATGGCGGAAGTGGCGCATGTCGGTGAAGATCATTGCGATGCCATGCTCGTCTGCGGCAGCAATCACTTCGTCATCGCGGATAGATCCGCCTGGCTGGATAACACAGCTCACGCCAACGGCTGCTGCGGCATCAATGCCGTCGCGGAACGGGAAGAAGGCATCAGATGCCATCGCGGAGCCTTTCACTTCCAGACCTTCATCGCTGGCTTTGATCCCGGCGATTTTCGCGGAGTAAACGCGGCTCATCTGGCCCGCACCTATGCCGATGGTCATGTTCTCTTTGGCATAGACGATGGCGTTTGATTTAACGAATTTCGCCACTTTCCAGCAGAACAGTGCGTCACGCAGCTCTTGTTCAGTCGGCTGACGTTTGCTGACCACGCGCAGATCGGCTGCTGTGACCATGCCCAGATCGCGATCCTGAACCAGCAGGCCACCGTTAACGCGTTTGAAATCAAGGCCCGGCGTGCGCTCAGCCCACTGGCCGCAGGTCAGGACGCGAACGTTCTGCTTGGCGGCGGTGATCTTCAGTGCTTCTTCTGTGGCCGATGGGGCGATAATCACTTCAACAAACTGGCGGGAGACAATGGCCTGCGCGGTTTGGGCATCCAGCTCGCGGTTAAAGGCGATGATGCCGCCAAAGGCGGACGTCGGGTCTGTTTTATACGCGCGATCGTAAGCATCCAGAATAGAGGTGCTGACTGCCACGCCGCATGGGTTGGCATGCTTCACGATAACGCAAGCCGGCTCGCTGAACTCTTTCACGCACTCCAGTGCAGCATCGGTATCGGCGATGTTGTTATAAGAGAGCGCTTTGCCCTGTACTTGCTGAGCGGTTGCGACAGAAGCTTCTTTGATCTCTTCTTCTATATAGAAGGCTGCGTGCTGGTGGCTGTTCTCACCGTAGCGCATATCCTGCTTCTTAATGAAGTTCAGATTCAGGGTACGAGAGAATCGGCCAGAAGGTTGCGTGGTCTCGCCGTGATAGGCAGGAACCAGGCTACCAAAGTAGTTGGCGATCATGCTGTCGTAGGCGGCAGTGTGTTCGAACGCTTTGATGGCCAGATCGAAACGGGTATCCAATGTCAGGGCGCCTTCGTTGGCATCCATCTCTTTAATAATGGCGTCGTAGTCGCTGCTCTTTACCACGATAGCGACGTCTTTATGGTTCTTCGCAGCGGAGCGCACCATGGTTGGGCCGCCGATATCGATATTCTCGACGGCATCTTCCAGCGAGCAACCTTCACGGGCGACGGTCTGGGCGAACGGATACAGGTTAACAACAACCATATCGATCGGTGCAATCCCGTGCTGTTCCATAATAGCGTCGTCCTGGCCACGGCGGCCCAGAATACCGCCATGCACTTTCGGGTGCAGAGTCTTAACGCGACCATCCATCATTTCCGGGAAACCGGTGTAATCGGAGACTTCGGTTACCGGCAGACCTTTATCTGCTAACAGGCGGGCGGTGCCTCCTGTAGAAAGCAGCTCCACACCACGTGCGGAAAGTGCCTGTGCGAATTCGATGATACCGGCTTTGTCAGAAACACTGAGCAGCGCGCGGCTGACTTTACGACCTTGTTGCATGGTAAATCCCCTGGATTTGACGATTACAGAGAGCGTTAGCTGAATTTTCCACAAAAAACTCAGCTAACACCCCTTACGGAGCATCCTCGAGAAGCGCGAGCATTTTAACGAAAACGTTTGCGCAACGCTCGCGAATTTTCAAATTTTCGCCACATTGTGGATAAGTCTGTGTGCAAAAGGGTATAAGACGGGGTTTCGCTGTGGAATGCAGCAGTCAGTCATTTTTCTGTCATTTAAGTATTGCGGCCTGCGGAGAACTCCCTATAATGCGCCTCCATCGACACGGAACAACGGCAAACAAGCCGCCGAGTTGGCAGGGGTTCAGCGATGAACGCCGACAGAGAAAAGCGAAAATAAACGCTTGACTCTGAATGAGGAAGGCGTAATATACGCCACCTCGCAACGGTGAGCTTAACGCCGCGTTGCACTGCTCTTTAACAATTTATCAGACAATCTGTGTGGGCACTCAAAGTGACATGGATTCTAAACGTCGCAAGACGCTAAATG